>NZ_NRQT01000009.1 GCF_004119455.1 Chryseobacterium sp. CH25 | reverse complement strand
CTACTGCTCCATCCCGCGGTGTATTTTTAGAGTGCTTACCGAAAGCACTTAACTTAGTAGCGGGAACCGGACTCGAACCGATGACCTTCGGGTTATGAGCCCGACGAGCTACCTACTGCTCCATCCCGCGATATTGGATTGCAAAGGTACGAATATTTTTCACAAATCCTAATTTTTCTTTTAAATAAAGGACTTTTATGAAAACTATTTTATTATTTGTATCTTTGTTTTATGGCAAAGATATTAAAAATTTATCCCGACAATCCACAGGAAAATCTTGTGAATGAAGTCATTAAAACATTAAATAATGGCGGATTGATTATCTATCCCTCAGATACAATTTATGCCCTTGGCTGTAATATTTTTGATATAAAAGCCATGGAAAAGCTGGCTCAACTGAAAAAATTAAAGCTTGAAAAGTCAAAATTCTCAATAATCTGTAATGATTTGAGCCATCTTTCCGACTTTACAAGACCTATTGATACTTCAGTTTTCAGATTCCTGAAAAGTCACCTTCCGGGACCTTTTACATTTATTCTTGAGGCTAACAAAAGTTTGCCTTTAGCTTATAAAGGTCACAAAACAATCGGTATCCGTGTTCCGGATCACCCGATTCCTCAGCTTATTGTAGAAAAACTGGGGCATCCTATTGCATCAACTTCCATCAGAGATGATGATGAAATTATCGAATATTCTACTGATCCTGAACTGATTGCTGAAAAGTACGATCATCTGGTAGATATTGTAATCGATTCAGGATATGGAGATAATATAGCTTCTACCATTGTAGATCTTACTTCAGGAGAGCCGGAAATTATCCGCCAGGGAAAAGGAACGATTTAATTTAAGCAATTAAAATTTGAAGGATATCAGTCTTAATGGAAAATATTCCATAGGGATTCTGCTCACGTTTCTGATACTGATAGAGCTTATGCTTTATACTTTTTCAGTCATTAATATAGTTACAGGAATAAAAGCGATTACTTCTTATACATTCTTTCTAAGCAGGATTGCAATATGGAGTGCTTTACTCATTATATTTCTGTATAGTCTCTTTATTGAAAAGAAACCGTTTTTATTGAAGGAAGAAAAGAAGTATTCATTAAGTTTCTGTATCAGAGCAATTCTGATTTTATATTTTATCTGCACCATCGGAGGAGTGATTCTCAATGCTGTATTTATGTATTTCATTCAGGAAAAGCCCAGTGATAAGCTTTT
Organism: Chryseobacterium sp. CH25; assembly: GCF_004119455.1. Lineage (GTDB taxonomy): Bacteria > Bacteroidota > Bacteroidia > Flavobacteriales > Weeksellaceae > Chryseobacterium. Next base: position 180,896 of record NZ_NRQT01000009.1, on the reverse strand, counting down.
TGAACTTACATCAATTTTTAAAAACAATTATTTTTTAATTATTTTTACATGCATAACGGCTGGTGCTGTAGAAGAACTATTGATGCGCGGATACATTCAGCCCAGAGTTGAAAAAATATACAACAGTCCTGTGGCGGGTATATTAATTTCAGCTATTCTGTTTGGAATTCTGCACAGCACTTACGGAACCGTAGGACAGGTGATTATTCCTTTCTTCATTGGGCTCGTTTTTGCTATATTTTATAAATTATATTCCAATATTAAAATTCTGATCATCTGTCATTTTATGATTGATTTTGTATCGATGATGATCATGAACTTTATTGATATTAAACACTTATCTGTATTTTAACATTATGAAAATTGTAACCTCACCTGCCAAATTAATGAACGTAGAAAATTCAACGGACCTGTTGAAATCCACTACGCCTAAATTCATTGAAGAGGCAGCTTTTATACAAACTTATTTAAAAGAAAAGTCCCCAAAATATCTTTCTGAGCTTATGGAAATCTCTCCTAAGCTGGCTGATGAAAACTGGGAAAGAAACCAAAAGTGGAAATCAAAACCTACTGCCAAAGAATCTGCTGCTGCTATGTTTGCATTTACAGGGGAAGTATACAGAGGATTAGATGCTAAAACACTTGACAAAAATGCGATAGATTATCTTCAAAAAAATTACAGAATGCTGTCCGGGTTATATGGTCTCCTTAAACCATCTGATAAAGTAATGCTTTACAGACTGGAAATGGGTCGCCATTTTGAGTTCGATCAGTATAAAAACCTGTATGAATTCTGGAGAGAAAAGATTACTGAACAGCTGAATACGGAAATGAAAAAGGGAGAAGTCCTGCTTCACTTAGCCAGTAATGAATATGGAAAGGTTATCGACAGGAAAAAGCTGAATCATAAAGTGATTGATTTTGATTTTTATGAATTAAAAGAAGGTAAACTGAAAACAATCGTAGTCTATACCAAACACGCAAGAGGCCTTGTGGTAAGATTCTGTGCAGAAACCAATGCTAAAACGCTGGATGATGTAAAAGCTTTCAACTATGAAGGATATAGAATTGATGAAGAAAAATCTACAGATACAAAACTGGTTTTCACAAGATAAATGACAATATCAGCATTTAAAAAATATTTCAAAGAAACACTTTCCGATCTTTATACTGAGTCGGAAAGTGCTTTTTTAGTCTCATTATTTATTCAGAAAATTGTGGGATTTGATTCATTTGAACAGAGAAGATTTTCAGAACAGGAGCTTCTTACAGATGATGAGCAAAAGCTTCAACATCTTATTTCTGAATTAAAAACCGGAAGACCTTACCAGCAAATTCTTGGAGAAACAGAATTTTATGGCATGACATTTCTGGTGGATGAACATGTTCTTATCCCGCGTCCTGAAACGGAAGAGCTTTTAGAGATAGCAATCCGGGAAATACAGACTATAGGAAATAATGGTGTGGGACTAAAGATTCTTGATATTGGTACGGGAAGCGGTGTGATTCCTTTAGTTCTGAAAAAACATTTTCCTGACGCTGAAGTATCATCAATAGATTTCTCTGAAAAAGCATTAGAAACAGCAAAACGAAACGCAGCCTATCATCAGCTTGATGTGAAGTTTATCCATGCAGATTACCTGAATACTCAGCTCACTGAAGAATACGATGTTATCATCTCAAATCCGCCTTATATAGGCATGGAAGAAGAAATTGAGATTGAACATTCTGTAAAAGGGTTTGAGCCTACAATGGCCCTGTTCTCTCCTACTTCTGATGCTTTGATCTTTTACAGAAAGATTGCAGAAGATTCTAAGGAACATTTGAAGAGTAATGGTCTTTTATTTTTAGAAATCAACCAAAAATTGGGACCTGAAACCCTTGAGCTGTATCAGTATTTCTCCAATGCACAGTTATTAAAAGACTTATCTGAAAATGACAGGTTTATTTATGGGAGAAAATAAGTAATTTTATCTCGTATAAAACATAACCATACATTAGAGAAACCATGGTCATCAAACCACACAATACTGGAAATATCAAAATTGCGGAAGTAATTTCGGATCAAATCATCATTCAATCTGCAGAAGATGGATTGGATCTGATGGGAAATATTTATTACCAGGGATTTGATAAAGTAATTGTCTATGAGAAGAATATTACTCCCGATTTCTTTGATCTGAAAACTAAAATTGCAGGAGAAATTCTGCAAAAGTTTTCCAATTACCGTATTGCATTGGCTATTGTTGGAGATTTCAGTAAATATGAAAGCAAAAGCATGAAGGATTTTATCTTTGAAAGTAATAAAACCAGGCATGTCAATTTTGTAAAAACGCTGGAAGAGGCTTTAACTAATTTTTCAAACTAGGCTATTTTTCAGTTATTTAGATAAAAAATCTGTGGAATTTCCAGTATTTTTCTCAATTTCTACAAGTTAACACCGTCCATTTTTAAGATTTTTTAACAAATTACAAAGATTCACTCATTAAAAATAATCTCAAAAATTTATTAATTATATAAAATTTTAAACTAAATATAATAATTAAATTAACTATTAAGAGTGAAATAAAAATTAATCTTTTAAAAGCAAGCCTATAAGTGTTTTATTCGTACATTTACAAAAAACACGAGGGAATATGAATCTTACTTTTTTAAGGGCTTACACGGTCACTTAACTCAATCTATTTTTCCGACTTTTTCAGATTTAACATAGAATTTTTCTCTATGAAATATCATTGTTATATCTGTTATGGGCTTTTGAAGTAAGAAGCCTTATTATGTCATTTTTTTGAACATAACAATTCATTGTTTCAATGAACTGTTAGAGAGACTTATTTCCTTTATGGAAGTAAGCCTCCTGAAGATTTTTCCTTATTAAAAACATAACCATTAAAAAAACATAAAAAAAACCAGATAAAAAATTATTTAAGAACATCATGATTAAAAAATTATTTCTACCGATCGTTTTAGTAAGTTCGTTTTCATATGGCCAAGTAGGGATTAACACTCCTACTCCAGACGGCAGCGCAGCCCTTGACATTTACAGTCAAAATAAAGGGATGCTGATACCAAGACTTACTACAGCAAAAAGAGATGCTATTTCCAATCCGGCCAACTCACTTCTTATTTATGATACTGATAAGAAATGTTTAAGCCAGAATATAGGAACTCCAACCAGCCCGGATTGGTTATGTATCAGTAATAACGCTGTAAAAATGTTTTACATGCCAAGTGTTTCTTTTGATACTTCTACTACTGCCACTGGCAGAACTAAGGATTTATATACTTTATATAAAACACAATTCGGATCACCAAAAGCTAAAAGTACCAGTGCTCCTGCCTCTATTCCTTTCTTTCCTTCCAGCAGAGATCTTTACTATTATGTAACTGATGCTGATCCTAATGTATTCAGTAATATTACTATTTCTGATGATGGTGTAATGAGGTATGATGTAAAAGCAGCAGCTACAGACTGTTCTTTTATCAATATTGTTTTTGTTGTCAAATAATTGAACTATGATAAAAAGTAAATCAATTATGCGGTACAAAAGGTTCCTGATTGCCTTTCCTCTGGTCATTTTTGCTCAAAATCTTCATGCGCAGAATGAACAGGGAACCGGATATCCATATTTTGTCAACTTTACACAGGGATTACAGCCTCAGGAAGCTTATAAAGTAGCAACAAGCGGTGTTCAGAATGACGCCACCTTTACTACAGACGGATTACGACTGACCCGAAGTGTCAATAATATTTCAGGCGGAGTTATCCTGGCGGATAAGATATTCAAAAGTGATCAGGGAATTAAGTTTGAATTTGAATTTGCTATTTATGGTGGAAACACTAACGGAGGAGATGGTATTTCTATATTCCTGGTAGATGGATCTATCCCGAAAGACCAGCTTAATCTGGGATATTTTGGTGGTGGATTAGGCTATACTTTTGTACGGGGACGTGAATCTACTGAAGGACTGAGAGGAGCCTACCTTGGAATTGGTCTGGATGAGTTTGGAAACTTTAAAACAAGTTTTAACCAGAGTGAAAGAGTCAGAAACGGAATATTTGGAGTAGGACTAGCTGATGGACGAAGCAATGTTTCATTAAGAGGTAAGCGTGGAAACCAATATCTCTCGTCTTCTGAACCTGTGGGATATAACGGTTATCCGTTGCTTTACAGCATAGCAACCAACGCTTCCCCTTCCAGCAGCAACAGATCTGCCTATCTGGATACCAACACTGGAAAATATATTGGTATTAAAAACCCAAGTCTTCAGCAATTCAGTATTGAAAGTGGAGGAACTACAATTCCTCAAAATGAAAATGATGTAAGATTCCGTAAAGCATATGTTGTTTTGGTTCCCAACCCTGCCGGCGGTTACAATATAACCCTGGAAATACAGCACGGAAATGTAAAGGAGAAGGTGATTGATAATTATTATTACCCAACTTCTCTGAAATATACCGAAACTACCATATCCAACGCAACGGTAAGAACTCTGGATACTTCGGCTCCTTCTACTTTCAGAATTGGTTTTGCTGCTTCTACAGGAGCTGCCAAAAACATCCATTTACTGAAAAACTTAGGCGTTACAAGACCTTACGCTGCAGAAGTAACAGATGATCTCTTTGCCGGTTGCCCGGGAATAAAGTCAATCTATTATCCATTGCTTAATGATGCGGCTTATTCTTCAGCAGGAGGGCAAAACCCGCCAACACTTTCTTATAACAACCTTGATTTTAATTCATTCCGGTTTTTGGATAACAACGGAGCTGTGATTCCGAATATAACAGGTGGTGTTTATACCAACAGCCAGGGAACCTGGACTTATTTACCCACTACCGGAGCGCTTTCTTTCAGGCCTGCAAGTGGATTTACCGGAGTTGCCCAAATTCAGTATGATATTAAAGGCGGTGGCAGTAATGGTACTGAATCTCCTTATAATAAGGAAGAATACAGATCATTACCGGCACTGGTACAGGTTAATATTTCAAGTACAAATAACTGCAGCAAAGCCTGCATTATTTCCAACAGAAATGTAACTCAGACGATAACAAGATAGTTTGATAAAACCAGCTTTCAAAAGCTGGTTTTTTATTAATAAAATACTGAACAGCATCTTCAATTGCTTTATCAGTAGATTGGTATTGAATCCCAAACTCCTCTACTGATTTCTGATTAGAATAATAATTATAAATATGAAGTGCTTTCATATTAGAGGAACAGAGATTGGTCTTTATCTTTAATTTTCTTAAACCATCACCAACCCATCCAAAGAAACTTAAAATCCAGTTGGGAATAGCTATCATGACTGGGTTTTGACCGGTAATCCGGTTTACTTTTTTAAAAAAATCAATGTAGCTTAAGTTTTCATTGGCTAAAAGATATTTTTCTCCTGCCCTTCCTTTTTCAATGGCATGCAATATTCCATTAGCAGCATCTTCTGCATGAATGAAATTTTTTCCTCCTTTTGGATAAAAAATAAGCTTCTTTCTCCAGGCCCAGAAAATCAGTTTTCCGGAACTTGGTTTTGTATCATAGGCACCAATCATAAACGTGGGGTTCAGAATAACAACTTCCGTACTCTGTTGATTTTCTAAAAGATAATTTTCAGCATTCAGCTTACTTTGGGCATAGAAAGAGTCTGTAAAAGGATATTTATGAAGTTCTTTTTCATTTCCCGGCCGTTCTTCACTTCCATATCCAAGGGTATTGGCAGTACTTACAAACAGGAATCTTCTTACACCACAGGCCTCTGCCTGCGCAAAAAGCTTCGCTGTGATATCATAATTTACTTTTTCATAATCTTCATAACGGATCAGATTCTGACTCGTTTCTGCTGCTATATGAATAATGCAGTCAATTTTTGAAAGGTATGACGAAAGATCAGAGTTCAGGCTGCCTTCAACTATTTTCAGGTTCTCATTTTCTTCACCCAGATATTTGCTTTTCTGGCGCACCAGAGCAGTAACAGAATAACCATTTTGCAATAATTTAATGATAACATTAGTTCCCAGAAGTCCCGTTCCCCCGGTTACAAAAACTTTTTTCATGCTTTAATCTCTCTTTTTATGGCTTGAGTCATCAGAGGAAGCTTTATCCATATGGGAAGAATCTTCATGACAAGCCAGCTTATTGGGTTGACCATAATTACGGAATCTTTTTTAAATAACTGCTGAATACACCGGGCTGCTACTTTATCCGGGTTTAAAAGTGTCAGTCTGCCCCAGAAGCCCTGTTTTTCAATTCTTTTACAGACATCCTCATTGGTTTTCATGGCTCCGGGGTTTACTACACTTACAAAAACATTAGTGTCTTTTAATTCTTCATGTAATCCTCTTGAAAAGGAATGAATAAAACTTTTAGAGGCAGGATATACCGTTTTAAATCCTATCGGAGAGAACGCAGCCATGCTTGAGACATTTAGAATATAGGCTTTAGGCTGTTTTAAAAGATTAGGAAGTAATTGATGGGTAATAAGTGAGGTTGCGGTTACATTAACCTGCAGAATGGTGTTTATATAATCTGAGGTTGCCTCTGTAAACTTCTTCGTTCCCCCAAGCCCAGCATTATTGATTAAAATATGAATATTAAAAGACGAATTAAGCCATTCTGTAAGCTTCAGTACATTTTCGTTGACAGAAAGATCTACTTCATAACAATGCGCTTTTATCTGGTACTTTTCTTCAAGTGTAAGAGAAAGTTCTTTTAAGCTTTGGTTGGGAAGGCTTACCAGAATAAGATTGATCCTTTTTTCAGCCAGTTTTTCAGCAAAAGCTTTTCCCAGTCCCTGGCTGGCTCCTGTAACTACAGCATATGATTCTTTAGTATCCATAAGATTAAATTTTACGGTACAAAGCTATCGTGAAAGTGTTCTTTAAATGTTCCGGATTATCTGACCGAACCTATTTTCAACAAAAAAACAGACACATTATAACCAATTGAAAAATAAATATTTAAAGGTAAAAGTTTATAAACCTGAACTTATTTTTTAAACTCAGAAGGAGTTTGTCCGGTCACTTTTTTAAAAGTAGTATTGAATGAAGTCTTGGAATTGAAACCTGATTCATAAGCTATTCCCAGGATGGATAGTTTACTGTTGGAATCTTTAAGAAGCTGCTTAGCATATTCAACCCTGAACTCATTCACGTATTGGAAAAAGTTCTTTTGAAAACCGGTATTGATCACGTAAGATAAATGATGGGTAGAAACAGAAAGCATTTCTGCCAGTTTAATAAGGTTCAGTTCACTGTCCAGATAAGGTTTTTGGCTTTCCATACTTTTTTCAAGCTTCAGTTTAATTCTTAATAGTTCTTCATCAGAAATAAGCTTCTTTTTTACTTCTTCAGAATCAGAATCATCCTGAATAGAGATTAATTCTTCACGCTGCTTTTCTTCCAATGGATAAATCTCTTTCTGCTTTAAGGAATAGTATCCAACACAATAAATAACCAACAGGAATACAGCGTTGATAAAGAAATTTAATGACTTTGGATCATAAAACAGATTATACACTACGTAAATAATATTCACGGCAAGAATCACCAGAATAATATATTCCAACCAGTTCAGATTAATTCCTTCGGTATTGGAAGAAAACTGCTGAATCTTTCGCTGATGTTTTCTGATGGTGATGTAAGAAAGTAAGGTATAAAATAATGCCTGAACCAAAATAAGGATAACACTCAAAGACTCAAAAGGACTGCTATAACCTACTCTAACCAGGACAAGACATATCACAAATGCTGCCGGTAATACCAGAAACTTTAAATCTGTTATTTTAAACCTGAAAGAAGGATTGGTATGGAATAATACACTGAAATAAAAAAAGATAGGGGTAAGATACTGTACAATCCGGACAGGAAATAAGGAATGGAACTCAATGGGCGAACCGGTAATCAAAAAAAGAATCTCATCTAGCCAGAAGGTGGACCACAGAAAGAGGAAAATTCCAAACCAGAAATTGGCTTTTCTGTTAACTTTTAAAGGATTGGCTATATTGAGCAGAGAAAGCAAAACCAATGAACCATAGATAAGTATCACGATGAAACTGTTAAATTCTGATGTGTTCATTGGTTTTGATATTTTAGAGTAAAAATAGTCTTTTTATCTTATTCGTTTCCTGACGAAAATCTGATAACCCAGATAAATTAATGGTAGTGACATCACCCCAAGATATAAAATATTGCTCATAGCCAGTTGCGGATGTAATACAATAGAATACACCAATCCGAAAAAGGCTCCACCAAGGTGGGCAGCATGTCCCAGATTATCCCATTGTTTAGGGTTCAGCATCATGTATACAGAATATCCGAAATACAGGGTTCCAAATAACCATCCCGGTAAAAAGTTTACACTGATTTCATTTGGGGCCATCGCTATGGAAGCAAAAATGATTCCCGAAACGGCTCCTGAAGCTCCAATTGCAGAGTACCAAGGCTGTTTCTGATAAATCTGTAAACTGAATAAGTTCCCAAGGATCATTGATCCGAAATAGATAATCAGAAATCCTATTTGTCCAAAGAAATGCACCACCACACCCTGAAAAAAGTACAGGGAAAGCATATTAAAAAACAGATGCATAAAATCTGCGTGTAAAAATGCAGAACTTATCAGTCTTATGTATTCTTTACGGTTTGCAATGGCACCTACATTGAATTTATATTTCTCAAATAAAACCGTATTGTTGAAACCCATATAACTAAAAATACAAGTGACCGCAATGATAATCAAAACAAATATATCCATCTGATGTTTGTTATTTTATTCTTAAATGTAAATTTATAAAAACCTATTCAGTTTCATTAGCTCCATCTTCCTGGAACAGATCTCCGATAATTCCACCCTCTTCATCCATATCTCCTGTTGGTTCCGGATCTTCATATACTTCCGGCTCCTCTTCTACAGGTTCAGGAATGGTAATATTGATGGCTTTTACTTTAAATTTTGTGAATTGGTTTCCAATGGCTTTTATTCCTTTTACGGTAATAAATTCGTCAATATTAATAGTTTCCGGATCACGCTCTTTCCCTTTATCCTTTGCAAAAATGATTTCTGCTGTAGCATCATTGGCTACAATTACATTTTCTATAAATGATTTCGGGTGTTCAGATGGCATGAAGGTCTGTATATTTACCGTATTTTCCAGCAAGAATCTCTTGATGAAATAAATATCTTTTTCCCCGTCATAGTAGATACACGTAATAGGCTGTTCAGGCTTCCATTTTTCCAATACCAGATATTCATCATCAAAACGGTTCCCTAAATCAAAGGAAACAAGTTTTACTTCTCCATTGGTATTGATGGTTAATATTTTATCATCTCCTTTGAAACTCCCTAATAAAGTACCTCTTACATCAGCATTCAGTCTTCTTACCGTATCATCAAACCAGATTCTTCTTGGAGCGAGTGTAGAAACACCTTCTTCTTTAAGGTCTACTTTCTTCACTGCATATTTGGTCACCAGATTTCCTTTGGAATCACGTCCTTTAATCGCAAGATCAGAGAAATTGATTTCCATTTTATTCTTTCTGATTCTAGGGTTTGGTTTTAAAAGAACCGTAACGGTTTCTGCTTCACCATTCGGGTTGGCTGAAAAATATAGGGTTTCTGAACCTTTTTTATCTGAAGCTAAAGGATAATCTGTATTCCTTGTTACTCCGGTTACAGAGAAACGCTTCATATAGTAAGGACCTTCCCTTCCTTCACGATAGATCATGTTATAAACCGTTCTCTTATCGTTTTTCTTCCATACGGCAACGTGCAGAATATCTTTTCCGATAAAAGTTTTGGCTTCCACTTTTACCACCTTCATGCTGCCATCTTTTCTGAAAGTAATGATGTCATCAATATCAGAACAGTCAAACATATACTGATCTTTCTTCAGTGATGTTCCGATGAAGCCTTCTTCAAAGTTGGCATAGAACTTCTCATTGGCTACTGCTACTTTGGTTGCATCAATGGTATCAAAGATTCTAAGTTCTGTTTTTCTCTGCCTGTCTTTTCCGTATTTCTTCTGGATATTCAGATAATATTCAATAGCATAGGCTGTCAGGTTGGCAAGGTTGTGTTTTACCTGCTCAATTTGACCTTCAAGAGAGGCAATATTTTCTTTAAATTTATCTAAATCGAATCTTGAAATTCTCTTGATTCTGATCTCTGTTAATTTTAAAATATCTTCTTCTGTTACCGCTCTTAAAAGATGTTTGGTATGAGGTTTTAATCCTTTATCAATGGTTTTCAGAACATCTTCCCAGCTCTTCACTTCTTCGATGTCGTGATAGATCCTGTTTTCGATGAAGATTCTTTCCAATGAGGAGAAATGCCAGCTTTCCTGTAATTCATGAAGCTCGATCTCAAGTTCTTTATTCAGTAATTCTTTGGTATGTTCTGTATTTCTTCTTAAGATCTCAGAAACATTCAGGAACATAGGCTTATCTCCAACAATTACACAGGCATTCGGAGAAATCGTAACCTGACAATCTGTAAATGCGTACAATGCATCGATCGTTTTATCAGGAGACATATCATTATGAAGATGGATCAGAATTTCTACTTTATCTGAAGTATTATCTTCAATTTTTTTAATCTTAATCTTTCCTTTTTCGTTGGCTTTTAACACAGAATCTATAAGATCGCTCGTCGTTTTTGAAAACGGAAGCTCGGTAATCATCAAAGTGTGTTTATCCACCTGATTGATTCTTGCTCTGGCTCTTACTTTTCCACCTCTATGACCGTCATTGTATTCAGAAACATCTAAGAAACCTGCTGTAAGGAAATCCGGATATAGCTCAAACTTTTTACCTTTTAAATGAGCAACAGAAGCATTAATTAATTCATTAAAGTTATGAGGAAGAATTTTTGTAGAAAGCCCTACTCCGATTCCTTCAACTCCCTGCGCCAAAAGCAACGGGAATTTCACAGGCAAATCTATCGGTTCGTTATTTCTTCCGTCATAAGATTTCGTCCATTCTGTCGTTTTAGGATTAAAGACTACTTCCAGAGCAAAAGGTGTTAATCTGGCTTCAATATATCTCGCCGCCGCTGCAGAGTCACCTGTATAGATATTTCCCCAGTTTCCTTGGGTGTCTATCAAAAGTTCTCTCTGCCCGATTCCTACCATGGCATCCGTAATAGAAGCATCACCATGTGGGTGATATTTCATCGTATTTCCTACGATATTGGCCACCTTATTGTAACGGCCGTCTTCCAGTTCCCGCATAGAGTGCATAATTCTTCTCTGAACGGGCTTTAGCCCATCAAATATTGAAGGAATGGCTCTATCCAAAATCACATAGGAAGCATAATCCAGAAACCAGTCTTTATAGAGACCGGAAACCTTCTTTAAGCTTTCACCCTCATGCGAATATTCTTCTGTCGTCATCTGTTATATTAATCTTTTTTCTCTTTATTAGCTTTTACAACTTTATTCAGAGAGAGTTTTAAATCATTTACTTCTTTTCCGCTCAAATAAGAGATCTGGTATTTCAGGATGGTAGATCCATTATTCTTACTTGAAACGGTAATGTATAGTCTTTTGATAAAGAGTATACTGATTACATCATATTTTACCAGCTTATACTTTGGAAACTCATCATGAAGAGGCTTGCTTAAAAAGGGAATAATATTCCTGTTTTTAAAATGCAGTGCTTCTCCATCACTGTCGTATTCAAAAATCTGTCGGCCGTTAAGATAAAAGATTATCAGCAATAATAGGGGAACAAGAACCATCAGATAGCTTTCGCTTCCTAGTATATGAAACCTGTACTTATTGACTAAAAATCCGGCTATTCCAAACACAACTATCATCATCAATAGCGTGTTTATAAAGTTGTAAACTGGTGCTTTACTACGGTTACTTAATCTCATTGTGATTCTTTGGTGTCATGAACAATGTTTAACTGTCTATTTCATCAAGAATGTGTTTTTTATCAATATCAGAATCATCTTCCACCACCAAGTTCTCAAGGATGAAAGTCTGTCTATCAGGTGTATTTTTTCCCATATAAAACTCCAGTAACTGGTCTATGGTCTGGTCTTTCCCCACTACCACAGGCTCTAAACGGATATCTTTACCAATGAAATGTTTAAATTCATCCGGTGAAATTTCACCCAGTCCTTTGAATCGTGTAATCTCAGGGTTTTTCCCAAGTTCATTCAATGCTTTTACTCTTTCTGTTTCTGAATAGCAGTATCGGGTCTCTTTTTTATTTCTCACCCTGAATAATGGAGTCTGAAGGATATAAAGGTGACCGTTTTTAATCAGATCCGGGAAGAACTGCAGGAAGAATGTAATCATCAACAGACGGATGTGCATACCATCCACATCGGCATCGGTTGCAATAATTACCTGATTGTATCTCAGGTCTTCCAAACTTTCTTCAATATTTAAAGCAGCCTGAAGAAGGTTGAATTCCTCATTTTCGTATACCACTTTTTTGGTCAGTCCGTAGCAGTTCAGAGGCTTTCCTTTTAACGAGAATACAGCCTGTGTTTCAACATCTCTTGACTTGGTGATAGACCCGGATGCGGAATCTCCCTCAGTAATAAAGATCTGTGTATCTCCTTTTCTTTCAGCTTTCTGATCGTTATAATGCTGTCTGCAGTCGCGCAGCTTTTTATTATGCAGAGATACTTTTTTAGCTCTTTCTCTGGCCAGTTTCTGAATTCCGGAAAGTTCTTTTCTCTCTCTCTCAGAGATCAGAATCTTTCTTTGAATGGCTTCAGCTATTTCAGGATTCTTATGTAAAAAATTATCCAGTTTACTTTTAAGGAAATCAATAATAAAAGTTCTTACGGTTGGTCCGTTAGGCCCCATATCATTGGATCCCAGTTTTGTTTTGGTCTGAGATTCGAAAACCGGCTCTTCTACATTGATGGAAATCGCTGCAATGATTGATTTTCTGATATCAGAAGCATCAAAACTTTTATTGAAAAACTCACGGATTGTTTTCACATATGCTTCACGGAAAGCATTCAGGTGAGTACCACCCTGTGTTGTATTCTGCCCATTAACGAATGAAAAGTAAGTTTCCGTCTGTGATTTATCAGAATGGGTAATGGCCACTTCAATATCTTCATCTTTTAAATGAACAATCGGATAAAGGATATCGCTTTCCAGTTCTTCTTCTAAAAGGTCTTTCAGACCGTTTTCAGAAAAGTAGGTTTCACCATTAAACAGTATTTTCAGTCCCGGATTCAGATACGCATAGTTGCGGAGCATTCTTTCGATATACTCTTTTCTGTATTTGAAATGCTGGAAGATTTCTCCATCGGGAATAAATGAAATTTCAGTTCCGTTTCTGTCTGAAGTTTCCTTTTCATCAAAGTCTTCTTTGATCATACCGCGAGAGAATTCTGCGGCCTTCATTTTCCCATCACGGAAAGAGCGTACTCTAAAATAGTCTGAAAGGGCATTTACAGCTTTTGTACCCACCCCGTTCAGTCCGACAGATTTTTTGAACGCTTTACTGTCGTATTTACCTCCGGTATTCATTTTGGAAACAGCATCGATCATCTTTCCCAATGGGATTCCACGACCAAAGTCACGGATGGTAACTTTGCCGTCATCCAGCTTTATTTCAATTCTTTTTCCGGCTCTCATCCTGAACTCATCAATGGAGTTATCCAGGATTTCTTTAAGTAAAATGTAAATACCGTCATCGGCAGATGAACCGTCACCCAGCTTCCCGATGTACATGCCGGGACGCAGACGGATATGTTCCTGCCAATCGAGGGTTCTGATATTCTCTTCGGAGTAGGTTGGATTTATTTCTTGTGACATATATGATTTCAGCAAACATACAAAAGTACGAAATTGTCCAAAATTATCCGAATTTTAATCTTCCTTTTTTATCAACTTTCTTCCTGAAATATGTATTTACATTACAAAAAAGTAGACTTAATTAAATAAAGGCTAAATGTCTGTATTTCGATATTTACCCTCTGAAAATTATTACTTGGCATTTTCCAGCTTACCGATTATATTTTTAAGCATAGCCGGAACAATAAGTTGATGAAAGGGGCGTACCGGTAAAAAATACAATACTCCCAACCAGTTATGGAACTTAACCGTGGTGGAAATGGTTAAAGAATTTTCATCCTGCCCACCCTGATTTTTATCAAATAAAAGAGAGACTCTAAAATCTAAATGTTTATCATCTTCACCCAGTATAATTTCATTATTGGTTTTATTAAATACCTTAAAAATTCCAATATGCTCTCCTACTTCCCCTGTAAAACTTTCGGCTTCTTTCACCGGATCAGTTTCAGCACCAGTTTTCAGTCCAAACCATTTAACTACCTTATTTCTGAAAGCAAACATTTTCTTTCCCCATGTTGGTCCGCATGTAAAAAAAGCTTTTCCAATTTGGGCAATATCGAAATTTTGTCCATTTCCTACCAATCCCCCCACAAAACTATCTGCATAATCAAACTTTTCTTTTCCCTGGAACAAAATGGATGTTGTAGGAAACTCAATCTTCTTAATTTTCATTGCTATTGGTTTTTAAATTATTTTCAGCATAACAAATGTAAGCATCTCTAAACATATTTAAAAGCAAATTGTTACATTTTCCAAACAAACGTTTAAATTTATTCTATACAGCAAAAAACCGAAGGAAATTGTTGGGAAAATACTAAGATTTCCACCCTAAATAATTCTCATTGATTTTACTGATTATGCAGATACCAGAAAAGCTTTTATAATGCCACGAATGCACGAATGATTTTTATTAATGCATAAATCTATAATGGCTATCTGGTTAAAGAAATCAAATTTCATTACATGGATTGCATAAATAAGATTTAAATAAGATCCGTTGTAAATAATTCATTAAATTCGGTATCAACAAAATCTGTTTTTTTATGATACAACTTCCTTTGTCGAAACTTTCCAATGTAGGAACTACTATTTTCAGTCAAATGACGCAGCTTGCCAATGAAAATGAAGCCATTAACCTGTCTCAGGGATTTCCTGATTTTATGCCGGATTCCGAATTATTAAATAATGTAGATCATTTTATAAAAAAAGGGTTTAATCAATATGCTCCGCTGGGTGGAATGATTGGCTTAAAGGAAGAAATTGCAAGAAAAATTGAAAACAGTCATCAAAGCGCTTATCATCCGGATTCAGAAATTACAGTAACTGCAGGCGGAACTCAGGCTATTTTTACAGCCATTGCTGCTTTTATAAAAAAAGATGATGAAGTAATTATTTTTGAGCCTGCTTATGATTGCTACGAACCTACGGTTGAACTTTTTGGAGGTATTGTAAAACGATTTGAAATGAAGGCTCCGGACTATCAAATCGACTGGATTGCTGTAAAAAATCTGATCAGTGATAAAACCAAGATGATTATCCTCAACAATCCGAACAATCCATCAGGGAAAATACTAAAAGAAGAGGATATCAATGAGCTGATTCAGTTGGTAAAAGGAACATCTATCCTTATTTTAAGTGATGAAGTATATGAAAATATTATTTTTGACGGAAAACAGCATTTAAGTATCTGTAAATATCCGGAACTGAAAGAAAGAAGTCTTCTTGTAGCTTCATTTGGAAAGCTTTTCCATGTTACAGGCTGGAAGGTAGGATATTGTGCTGCTCCAAAAGCTTTAACAGATGAGTTCAGAAAAGTACATCAGTTTAATGTTTTTTGTGTTAATACCCCTATGCAGCTTGCTTTGGCTGAGTATATGAAAGATGACGAACATTATCTTTATCTTAATCAATTCTTTCAGGAGAAAAGAGATTTCCTGAGAAAAGGACTTTCCGGAACTTCTTTTGAACTTTTGGATTGCGAAGGCACCTATTTCCAGGCTCTAAAATACTCTAAGATTTCAGATAAAAGTGATTTTGATTTTGCCAGTGAACTTACCATCAATCATAAGGTGGCAAGTGTTCCGTTTTCATCATTTTACAAAAACAAACTGAATGAAAATGTTATCAGACTGTGTTTTGCCAAGAAGCAGGAAACATTGGAAAGAGCTATTGAAAATCTTTCAAAAGTATAATCATTTTCAGAGACTAGCAGAAACATACCCTATCATTTTTTCTTCAACTGGTGATTTACTATTGAAACTTTTCATATATTCGTAATAACTAACTCATTAAAAATCAGAATTATGAAAACCCAAACAGCATTGAATGCAAAAAAACTAAGTAAAAAAGAATTAAAAACAATAGCAGGAGGTCTTATAGACTGTATGCCCGCTCAGGAGATTTGTCTTCCTCATATGGAACCATGCCATTCAAATGTTGACGAAAACGGCTGTGCTATGATTTCTCCTTATTGCGGACAAAAAATATGCAGACCTTAATAACACCCATTTATAAAAATCTAAAACTATGAAAAACAACATTGAACTTAACGGAAGAAAATTGAGCAAAAAACAATTGTGTGTCATCAAAGGTGGATTAAGAATCTGCAGACCGGAAGGCTACGCAGAATGTATACAATATGGGAGATTTTGTGGGGAACCGGAATGCAAGACACCTTAATTCAATACTCCTTACATTATATTTAAAAAGTCTATCTCTGGTTGAGATAGACTTTTTTATGAATACTATTTACGAATTTACAAAAATACCCCACCTGAGGCTTCAATTCTTTGCCCGTTAATCCAGCCTGCATCGTCAGTACAAAGGAATGCCACTATTCCACCGATATCATCCGGTAACCCTACTCTTCCCAACGCTGTAGCACTGGCAACTGCTTCATTAATTTCTTTGTTATCCCTTACTCTTCCGCCACCAAAATCTGTTTCAATAGCTCCCGGAGCTACTACATTGGCTTTAATTCTTCTGGAACCTAGTTCTTTGGCCATATATTTAGTAAGCATCTCTACACCTGCCTTTATTGATCCGTACACTGAAGAACCTGGTGTTGCAAATCTTGCCAACCCTGAAGAAATATTAACAATTCCTCCTCCATTATTAATGAAAGGCAATAGCTTTTGGGTTAAAAAGAATACTCCTTTAAAGTGAATATCTATAATATCATCCACCTGCTCTTCCGTAACTTCTGTAATAGGTGAATACAAAGCTGTTCCGGCATTATTGATGAGATAATCTATATTTGAGCTTCCGGTAGATTCTTCTAAATGGCTGGTAACATTCTTTATAAAAGTATCAAAGCTTTTACGGTCTTTTGTGTCCAGCTGAAACGCAACCGCATTTCTTCCCATAGCTTTTATCTCGTTAACAACGGCTTCTGCTTCTTCTATATTGCTTCTATACGTAATGATAACATCCAGGCCTTTTTGTGCAATCTTAAGTGCTGAATTTTTACCCAAGCCTCTGCTTCCTCCGGTTACCAATGCTATTTTTGTCTTTGTTTCCATATTTTTGGTTGTTTTAATGATACAAAGTTGACACATTTAGAGTAGAAAGAGTTTACCCGAATCAATCCGAAATTTGCAAAATTCAAATCATGACCGAAATTCTAAAGGGGTAAACGATGTTTTCTTTTTGAAAAAATTTGAAAAGTGAGCAATTTCCTCAAATCCAAGAGCAAAAGAAATTTCTGATACATTCCACTGGGTCTGCCTTAAAAGAATCTTTGCTTCTTGAATAATGCGGTCACCAATAAATTCTGTAGTTGTTTTCCCGGTACTTTCTTTCAGTCTTTTATTAAGATAATTAACATGTACAGACAATCTTTCTGCGTAGTCTTTTGCTGTTCTCAGCTGTAGCTTCTGCTCACGGGATTCAATAGGAAACTGTCTTTCCAATAATTCTATAAATAAAGATACCACTCTCATGGAAGCATCTTTTGATACTGATATTTTAGTTGCAGGCTGTAGCTTCTGCCCATAGTGAATCAGTTCCCATACGTAATTCCTTATCAGATCGTATTTAAATATATAATCTGAATCTATTTCTTTTTTTATTTTTTTAAAAAGAAGTTCTATCTCATCTGCCAGGTCATTATCAATTTCAAATACCGGAACGGCTCCCGGCTGAAAAATAGGTAGATTTTCTAAGGTATTGTAAGAGGTTTCTTTAACAAAAAAATCTTCGGTAAAGACACAAAAACTTCCGGACTGCTGGGCATCCTCAGGTACCCAATGATAAGGAACCTTGGGAGTGGCAAACAGCAGCGCGTTTTCTTCTATTGAAATAATCTTATCGGCATACTCAGCTCTGTTTTTCCCTCTGATCAGGCTTATTTTATAATATTTGCGTCTGTTATAGGGCATTTCAGAAGTGCTTTTTACTCTTTCAAGCGTTTGGGCTATATCAAACACATTAAAGTGTCCGATATCCTTATGGAGACCTTTGGGAAGAATTTCTTCCAGACTTTTCCCCAGTTTTTCAGTCATTTTTCTATAGAAATCTTCTAATGAGGAATGGACGATTTTCTCCATAAGCAATCAATTGTAAAATTCAAATATACAAAGTTGATTTTTAATATAATAAAAATGTTTATTTCATTTTTTTCTACAGAAAGTGATATACGAAAGATTATTTTTACTACTTTAGTATTTAACTAACTCACTAAAAATCAAACTAATGAAAAACAAATTCCTTCAGTCTGGTAAAAGACTGAACAAAAAGAGCTGAAATGCATTACTGGTGGATTATTAAACTGTATGGAACCGGTACTTTGCCCCACTCCCTATGAACCATGTGAATCTCCATATCCCAATGGCTGTACAATTATTTCTCCTGTGTGCGGACAAAAAGAATGCAGACCAGCCCCAATTATTATAGAATAATCATCAACCTTTACAAAATTAATACTATGAAAAATGCAAAAAAACTAAATAAGAAAGAACTAAAATCTATTAAAGGAGGATTACAGATGTGTCTTGATCATGAAACGGGGCGCTGCATAGATACCGGAATAAGATGCGCTGAAAGAGAGTGCAGATATGCACCAGAACCTCCATTTCCTTTTTAAAACAACTTTTAATTACATATTAAAAAATTAGAAATCATGGAAAAACAAAATCTAAACAACGGAAAAAGATTAAACAAAAAAGAATTAAGAGTAATTACGGGCGGAAAAGAAATGTGTCTCCTTGCGAATCTGACTTGTAAAAAAATTTCTTTTGCGTGTGCAGAGCTACAATGCCAGCCTGGAATTGAGATTTAACAACAATAGCAAATCCATTTTTAAAATAGAAAAACTATGGAGAATCTAAACAACGGCAAAAAGCTGAACAAAAAAGAATTACGATCAATCACTGGCGGGCTATTGCAGTGTATTGATCCTGCTACAGGTTTCTGTACAACTATTGGCGCAAAATGCTTTGAAAGAAAATGTCAAATCATCATTCATCCGCCATTAGATTAAAACATGAACCTCATGTTATTTTTTATAATTTGAGCACTTTCATTGTTTTGAAAGTGCTTTTTATTTTTTTAGTAGTTATTAAACTACAGTAGTATATTTCATGTTAAAAAGTTTTTCTCATGAATGCAAAAACGCTCCCAAACAATTATGGAAGCGTTTTTTTATAAACTAACTTTAATATTTTTTCTTATACGTTGAATCTGAAGTGCATGATGTCTCCATCCTGAACTATATATTCTTTACCTTCTACAGAAAGTTTTCCGGCTTCTTTTACTTTTGCTTCTGAACCGTAAGTCATATAATCATTATACTTGATTACTTCTGCACGGATGAATCCTTTTTCAAAGTCTGTGTGGATTACTCCAGCTGCTTGAGGAGCTGTCCATCCCTGTCCGATAGTCCATGCTCTTACCTCTTTAACTCCGGCAGTGAAATACGTCTGAAGTTTTAAAAGATCATAAGCTTTTCTGATCAAACGGTTTACCCCAGGTTCTGTAAGTCCAAGTTCATCAAGGAAAATTTCTCTTTCTTCAAAAGTCTCAAGTTCGTTGATGTCTGCTTCAATTTGAGCAGCTAATACTACTACTTCAGCACCTTCATTCTGAGCCATTTTCTCAATCTTTGCAATCCACTCGTTTCCGTTTTTGATAGAATTTTCATCTACGTTACAAACGTAAAGTACCGGTTTGTTTGTTAAAAGCTGAACATCTGCAATAATTGACTTTGTAAAGTCATCCATCGCAAATTCTCTTGCATTTTTTCCGTCTTCAAGGAATTTCTGTAAATTCTGAAGGGTTTCGTAAGTAAGGATATCTTCTTTCTTACCGGATTTGATGAATTTTTTAGCTTTTTCAACTGCTTTCCCTACTGTTTCAAGGTCTTTCAGCTGAAGCTCGATATCAATAATTTCTTTATCTCTTAACGGGTCTACTGAACCTTCTACGTGAACAATATTTCCGTTATCAAAACATCTTAAAACGTGGATGATTGCCTCACACTCACGGATATTTGCCAGGAACTGGTTCCCCAATCCTTCTCCTTTGCTGGCTCCTTTTACAAGACCTGCAATATCAACGATCTCAACTACAGCTGGTAAAACTCTCTCAGGTTTTACGATTTTCTCCAATTCAAATAGTCTCTGATCCGGTACTGAAACTGTTCCCAGGTTCGGTTCAATAGTACAGAAAGGATAGTTTGCTGATTGAGCTTTTGCATTGCTCAGACAGTTAAAAAGTGTTGATTTACCTACATTCGGAAGGCCTACAATTCCACATTTCATATTGTAAAATTCAAAGTTTAAGGTTTAGGGTCTGAAAGTTTGAAGTTTAAGATTCAAAGTTTCTCACTTTGTTTCCTGATTCCTGAACTTTCAGCGTGCAAAGATAGTGAAATTTAAGGGAGTTTCATAATAAAAAATACAGATCAATATTCCGGGGGATTTTCAAGTAGTTTTACTTCACCGATGATTTTTATGAATAAGATATTGTATTTTCCAGTAAAATTTCATTCAAAACAAGTACTATTTAGATGCTTACAGAATGACAAGGTATATAGATAGATCATCTGGCATAGATATGTTATTTCTCAAAGCGTCTTAATAACTCAATAAAAAAGGGTTCAACTTTAAGCTAAACCCTTTTATTTTTAAACTTTGATGGTTTTATAATACTACCATTGTTTTTTTATCTGATCTTTTTTGCGATATAATCACTTTCGTTTCCTAATCTGTCAATAGCTTTGATGGCAATTCCATTCAGTTTTTTACCATTTTTAAATTTAGGGACATCTTTGAAAAGAGTATCCAGTGGTAAAATTTCTGTTTGCCATACTCCGTCGTATTGAGTGAAAAGCACCCATTGGAAAACTTCTGAAGCGTTTTTTGAACTCCATCTTGTCTGTGCAAAGCTACCGTTATCTGAAATAAATAAGGTTGGCGTCTGTAATGGAACAGTTTTAATCCATGGAGATTTAGGAACTAGTGCTTTTTCACTGTAAGGTCCGTTTTTCAGTGTTGGAAGCATTCCAGGATTTTTAGTTAATCCAGCGATACTCCAGTGAATTTCTCCTGCGTCATTCTTTAATATTTGTCTGGAAATTTCAATCTGGTTCTTGATTTCTGTTGGACGGTCATAAGTTTTAATCTCAACAGTATTCAAACCTGGCCATAAGTGACGTTTCATTGTATTTTCTGACTGCCACCAGTTTAGTAATGCTTCAAAGCCCTGCCCTTTTGAATCAATCGGCCAGTATAATTGTGGAGAGAAATAATCTACCCAACCTTTATTCAACCATAATTTAGCATCTGCATACAGCTCGTCAAACTGGGAAGATCCTACAATCCCGGCCGGATATCCCGGTTTCCAGATTCCAAACGGACTGATTCCAAATCTTACATTATTTTTTTCTGCGTGAATTTCTTTATAGATACGCTCTACAAATTTATTTACATTATCTCTTCTCCAGTCTGCTCTTGATAAAGTTCCGCCACTATTCTGATAAGCACTCCATGTTGCATAATCCGGAAAGTCTGCTCCTTTATTGTAAGTAGCGTATGGATAGAAATAATCATCAAAGTGAATCGCATCAATATCGTATCGTTTCACAATATCTTTTACTACGTTGGATACGTGGTCCTGAGTTTTCGGATTAGCCGGATCAAACCAGTACATTCCGTTTTTTAATCTCACTACAATGTCAGACATTCTGTTGGCCATTGACATCTTATTTACTGTACCACCGTTAGTATGATGGGCACGATAAGGATTTAGCCAAACGTGTAATTCCAATCCTCTTTTATGGGCCTCTTCGATCCAGAATAATAACGGATCATAGTTTGGATAAGGTGCTGTACCTGTTTCACCGGTTAAGAAATAAGACCAGGGTTCAAGATTACTTGTATACAAAGCATCTGCAGAGGGTCTGATCTGAAAAATAGCAGCATTAAAATTATTGTCTTTCAGCATATCCAACATACTTATAGCTTCTGCTTTCTGCTGCTCTACAGTAAGATTGTTTTTGGATGGCCAGTTGATATTGGCAACACTGGCAATCCATGCACCACGAAATTCTCTTTTAATCTCTGGAAGACTGGTTCTGAATATTTCTTCCGTTGAAGTTCCTGGTGTAGGCTTTACTGCTACAGGAGGTTTTGGCTGGGTTGTAGTATTGCCGGTATTAGGTTTTGTTGTATTCTTAGCAGGAGGAGTCTTTGTAACATTGTTCTGAGTAGAACATGAAGTGCTGTAAGATGCAAGAACTCCCAATAAAACGATAAGTTTTAGTTTACTCATTTTCATAGCCGTAAAACTACTTTAAATTATATTTTGATATTTTGGATATTCTTTTGAAAAAATAAACATTTTTTTCGATTATTTAGAAAAAAAGCCTCGAAAAATTCGAGGCTTTTCTATATGATATTGATTATAAATCAGAGCTTATTAAGCTTTCGCTGATCTTTCAACTCTTTTTCTTTCTTCTTCTGAAAGGATTTTCTTTCTCATTCTGATGAAGTTTGGAGTTACCTCGATCGCTTCGTCAGCCTGGATATATTCCATACATTCTTCAAGAGAGAATAAAATTTTCGGTGCAACACCTGTATCTTTATCTTTTCCGGAAGCTCTCATGTTGTTCAGCTGTTTTGCTTCTACGATGTTTACCACAAGATCTCCAGGTTTGTTTTGCTCTCCAATAATCATCCCTGTGTAGATTTCCTCACCTGGATCAACGAAGAACTTACCTCTATCCTGTAGTTTAGCGATAGAATATTCAGTAGCTGGACCTGTAGTTTTGCTGATCAATACTCCATTGTTTCTTCCTGGAATAGCTCCTTTGAAAGGCTTATATTCTGTGAAACGGTGAGCCATAATAGCTTCCCCTGCAGTAGCTGTAAGCATTTGAGAACGTAATCCGATCAAACCTCTTGAAGGAATCTCGAATTCCATGTGCTGCATTTCACCTTTAGTTTCCATAATGTGAAGGTCACCTTTTCTCTGAGTAGCTAAGTCGATAACTCTTGAAGCATATTCTTCAGGAACGTCAACTACTAAAGATTCGTAAGGCTCACAGCTCACTCCGTCAATTTCTCTTAGGATAACCTGTGGCTGACCGATTGTCATTTCATATCCTTCTCTTCTCATTGTTTCAATTAAAACAGATAAGTGAAGAATACCTCTACCGAATACTAAGAAAGTGTTAGCATCATCAGTCTGCTGAACTCTTAATGCTAAGTTTTTCTCTAATTCTTTAGTTAATCTTTCTTTAAGGTGGTTAGAAGTAACATATTTACCGTCTTTACCGAAGAAAGGTGAATTGTTGATAGAGAACGTCATGTTCAATGTAGGCTCATCAATTGCAGTTCTTTCCAATGGTTCTGGATTTTCAAGATCTACGAAAGAGTCACCGATCTGGAATGAATCGAAACCTACTACAGCACAGATATCTCCAGCTTGTACTTCAGTTACTTTTTTCTTCCCTAGTCCTTCAAAAACGTAAAGTTCTTTTACTTTACCTTTCAAAACTTTACCATCTGCCTGAGCAAGACCAATCCATTGAGATTCTTTGATCTCTCCTCTTGTTACTTTTCCGATAGCAATTCTTCCTAAGAAAGAAGAGAAATCTAAAGAAGTAATCTGCATCTGAAGGTTACCTTCAGTTACTTTTGGAGCTGGTACGTGCTCTAAGATACCATCTAGTAATGGTAAAATATCTTCAGTTTGTTCTAATGAAGTGTTGAACCAACCTTGTTTAGAAGACCCGTAGAATGTTGGGAAATCTAATTGCTCTTCAGTTGCTTCAAGGTTGAAGAATAAATCAAATACCTGATCGTGAACTTCGTCCGGACGGCAGTTTGGTTTATCTACTTTATTGATAACCACTAATGGTCTCAATCCTAATTCTAAAGCTTTCTGAAGTACGAATCTTGTTTGTGGCATTGGTCCTTCGAACGCATCCACCAACAGGATAACTCCGTCAGCCATTTTTAATACTCTCTCTACTTCTCCACCGAAATCCGCGTGACCAGGAGTATCAATTACGTTAATTTTAGTGTCTTTATAAGTAACAGAAATATTCTTGGATAAGATGGTGATCCCTCTTTCTCTTTCAAGATCATTGTTATCCATAATTAATTCCCCACTCTCCTGATTTTCTCTGAAAATGTTGGTTGCGTGGATGATCTTGTCAACCAAAGTCGTCTTCCCGTGGTCAACGTGTGCGATAATCGCAATATTTCTAATGTTTTGCATATAGGATTTTTACGAGTGCAAAAATAGTGATTTTTAATGAAAAACAATTTTATTAGATAAATAATTAATATTCTGTTTAAAATACACGTTTACAGAGGCATAAAAAAGAGTGTCAGAAAACACTCTTGAATTGCTTATAGACATAAAGACGAATCACATGGATCAACTGCCGGTGCATCGCCACATATAATAGCAAAATCACCACAATTACTGGAATCTCCTGTAGCCCATCCCCATCTCACTGTACAAGTATCCGGATCCTTACATCTTACCATTCCTTTTGCAATTCCACCTGTAAGCATTTTCATTTCGCTTCTTCCCATTTTTTTAGATTTTTCATAGTTATAAAGTTTTTGATTGTTGAATGATAAATGTAAGAAAAAACTTAATTCAAAAAATACATTTTTCAAATTAAGTAATATCAATCAATGTCTTATCAAGCGGTATAACAATACAACATCAATTAAAACCACAATGAAAAATTTCACCAGGAAAGATTTTTTGGAAACTTTATGATGAAAAACAATCATTCCTGAAGCTGCACCTAGAATACCGATTAATGAAAGGCCTAAAAGAACGTTCTCGGAAATACGCCATTGATGTCTTTTGGCCTGCAGTTTATCAAATCCGAAAACACCAAAGGTAATAAGGTTTGCAATCAGCAGAAAAGGAATCATACTAAAATTAATTTGCTGCAAAAATAAAGCTTAGTTTCTATATTGGAAAGTTCTTTAATTCATCTTTAATTGTCACCAAAACATTTATAATATTTATCAGAATAAGATTTTTTAAATTTGCCACCCATAAAAATGAATCGATGACAGTACATGATTTAGCAGGAACCTATTCCATAAAAGGAAGCAATCAGGAAGAATCTGACCAGGCTTCTTATCAAGGGACATTAGTTTTATCCGTTGATGAAAATGCCCGCATTATTGCCCAATGGATTATTGGAGATCATATCCAGAACGGAACAGGATTTTATAAAGACCGTATTTTAGTACTGAACTTTAACTATAAAGGTGATGACAGCAAAATCTATAAAGGTGTTGCAGTATACCGTTGTCTGAGCCAGGATATTCTGGATGGATTCTGGTCTGAGAAACATGGCAACCCGCTCTATCTGGGAAGTGAGTACTGCGTACGTATTCAAAACTCATGGATTTTCAATTGATCCTAAATAATATATAAGCTGTAATAAGATCAACTAAAGGTTTTATCATATTTCTAAAATAAAAAAAGAGCTGTCTAAATTTAGACAGCTCTTGATATATAAAGTTTATTAACTTATTTTTTAGCTTTTACATCAATCGCAATTTCGATGTCTTTGCTAATCATCCATTCTGCAGGATCAGCTTCTGAAGTACCAAATTTAATTCCCCAATCTGCTCTGTTTACAGTAAATTTAGCCTGAATAGCCGCTGAATTTTCAGCTACGTCTACTTTAGCCGGGAAAGTAACATTCATTGTTTTTCCAGATAATGTAAGGTTTCCGCTTACTGTTTTATTAGCTCCTGCTACAGCATCTTTTGGTGCTTCTTTCAAATCAGCAACACTTGTAATTTTGAAATCTGAAGTAGGGTTTTTCGCTACATCAAAGAAATCAGGGTTTTTAAGGTGTGCCTCAAGATCTGCAGGTTTTTTATCTTTTTCTGTTACTGAAGCCGGATCTACTTTGATAGAGTTCATATCAATAACAAAGTTTCCTGCGGAAACCTGACCTCCGTCAACACTGATATCTCCAGACTTTACAGTAAGGGTTCCCCAACGAGGAGCCATACCTCCTTTATGGAAAGCTTTCCAGTTTACTACTGAACCTACTGTGTCTACTGCTAAAGTTTCACCTTTGCTTTCTGCTACGGTTTGCTCCTGAGCTGTTGCTGCAGTATCTGCAGATTTTCCTTTATCACATGATGCTAAAAGCAATCCTACTCCTACTAATGCAATTACACTAATTTTTTTCATATTATTGAACTGTTTAAAAAAGTTTGTTGTTTTCGGGTACAAAAATAGAAAAACCATATGGTCCCTCTCTTATCATACATCAAGAAATGTAATTTTTCTTACCAATGTTAGGAATGATAACATGGTAAGATACAAACGGGATTTGAATATTTATATTTTATCAGACCATCTTTAAATTATCTTTTTATACCTACATCTTTTTAAATTTTTCCCGTCAATTCGTTAAAAATACCTCTATATTAAATCCCCACATCAAGAATAATTTATATATTTAACGCTTACAAATAAAATTATACCATGAAAAATTTAAAGAAAATTTCAAAAAATCAGTTAAAACAAATAAATGGCGGTGTAAGAGCCTGCAGTCCCGGATATGTATACAGATGCCCATCAATAGATATCTGTTATCCTGAACATGGATTTGATAACTGCCCGTGTGGATGTTATCCTAAATAATTATACTTATTTATCCCTCAGTCTGAGGGATATTTTTTTCTCAACCCTTTCTCCTGAATTGTTTTCTTCTTACCCTTTTCATGCCTTTTGGGCAGGTTTTTATAAAAATTATTTTATGTTAAATCCCTAAACTAGGAATAATTTATATATTTACCCTTTACAAATTAAAATTATACCATGAAAAAATTAAAAAAAGTCACAAGAGAACATCTAAAATCTATTAAAGGCGGAATTGATTACTGCGCAGCCGGTTATTTATATACTTGTGATGACATGGCTATATGTGATGCAGAACTTGGTATCCCTTGCTCTTGCAGATGTATTCCATATGTACCATAAACAAGATCCCTCGGTTTGAGGGATTTTTTATTGCTTTTCGTACTTGTTGTACAATTCTTTTAAAGTTTTTATCTTCATTTCAATCAAATCAAAAATATGAATCAACAATTATTTGAAGAAGTAGATCAATATATCAGCAATCTGGTAGCCCCTGAAGATACAGTACTTCAGGAAACCATTCAATCTTTGGATGACGCTTCCATGCCTCAAATCAGTGTAACACCGGTGCAAGGGAAGTTTCTGCAACTGATGCTTCTTACCTGTAAGGCTAAACGTGTATTAGAATTAGGGACTTTAGGGGCTTACAGTACTATTTGGATGGCCAGAGCACTTCCTGCCGATGGTAAAGTGATTACCGTAGAATTTGATCCTCATCATGCCCATATTGCCAGCCAAAACATTGCAAAAGCAGGACTTTCTGATCAGATTGATTTAAGAATCGGTAAAGCAATGGACGTATTGAATGAACTCATTGCTTCAGGTGAAGAAGCTTTCGATTTTATTTTTATCGATGCAGATAAGCCTCCTTATGCCGAATATTTTGAACTGGCATTACAACTATCTCACCCAGGAACAATAATTATCTGTGATAATGTCATCCGTGAAGGACGGATTTTAGATGAAAATAGTAAAGATGAAAAAGTAAGAGGAGTTCAACGTTTTAATCAAATGCTGGCTGATCATCCAAAAGTTACTGCTACTATTATGCAAACCGTGGGAGCAAAAGAATATGATGGAATGGCAATAGCTATTGTCAATTAAATCTTAGCAATCCAATTTTAATTCAAAGGAAAAACTATTCAAGGCGGGGCAACTCGCCTTTTTTCGTTTTAAAACCCTATTTTAGCTTTCCGAAAACAGAACAATGACGACCGTAGAATTTATACAGAAACAGCTCGATATTTCTGAGAAGAGCATCAACAATACTTTACAATTATTAGCAGAAGACTGCACCATTCCTTTTATTTCCCGTTACCGGAAAGATAAAACCGGAAATCTGGATGAAGTTCAGATTGAACAGATCTCAAAGATCAGTAAACAGTTTGAAGAGATTATCAAAAGAAAAGAATCTATTTTAAAATCCATAGAAGAACAGAATTCTTTGACTCCTGAACTGAGACAAAGAATTGAAGATAGCTTTGATATTCAGGAACTGGAAGATTTATATCTGCCTTTTAAAAAACGTAAGAAGACCAAAGCTGATGCTGCAAAAGAAAAAGGGCTGGAACCTTTAGCTAAAATCATTATGAGCCAGAAAAATAATGAGGTTCAGTTTTTAGCGTCCAAATATCTGAATAATGAAGTTCCTTCTGAGGAAGCGGCTCTTCAGGGAGCCAGAGATATCATGGCTGAATGGATCAATGAGAACATGTATGTCCGTAAGAATCTTCGCCGTTTATTCCAACGTAAGGCTGTTGTTACTTCTAAAGTGGTGAAAGCTAAAAAGGATGAAGAGGATGCCCAAAAGTTCTCTCAATATTTTGAATGGGAAGAAAACCTCAGCAGAACTCCTTCTCACAGACTTTTGGCGATGCTGAGAGCAGAAGCAGAAGGTTTTGTGAAAACCAATGTGGGAATTGACAAGGAAGAAGCTGTTGACTTCATTGAAAAAGCGATTATTAAGTCTAATAATGAAAGTTCTGAACAAATTGCTTTAGCTATCAAAGACAGTTATAAACGACTTCTGGAACCAGCGATCTCCAACGAAGCCCTGCAGGAAGCCAAAGAAAAAGCTGATAAAAAAGCCATTGAAATTTTCTCTGAAAACCTGAGTCAGCTTCTTTTGGCACCTCCATTGGGAGAAAAAAGAATTCTGGCTATTGATCCGGGGTACAGAAGTGGCTGTAAAGTAGTTTGTTTAGATGAAAAAGGCGATCTTCTTCACAATGAAACCCTCTACCCTCACGCTCCACAGAATGAATCCGGAATGGCGATGAAAAAGATCCGTTCTATGGTGAACGCCTACAATATTGAAGCAATTTCTATCGGAAACGGAACAGCTAGTCGTGAAACTGAATTCTTTATCAAAAAGATTGCTTTTGACAAGCCTTTACAGGTTTTTGTGGTTTCGGAAGCGGGAGCCTCTGTGTATTCTGCCAGTAAAATTGCAAGGGATGAGTTTCCAAGCTATGATGTAACAGTTCGTGGTGCAGTATCTATCGGAAGAAGACTTTCTGATCCGTTGGCTGAACTGGTAAAAATTGATCCGAAGTCTATTGGTGTTGGCCAGTATCAGCATGATGTAGATCAGGCTCAATTGAAAAGCGAACTGGATTCCACCGTGATGAAATGTGTAAATTCCGTGGGAATCAATTTAAATACAGCCAGTAAGTCTTTATTAAGCTATGTTTCCGGAATTGGAGAGAAAATGGCTGAAAACATTGTGAATTACAGAGCAGAAAACGGAGCTTTTGAAGACAGAAAGCAACTTAAAAAAGTTCCGAGACTTGGAGAAAAAGCCTTCCAACAGGCGGCGGCGTTTGTTAGGATTTCCAATTCTAAAAATCCGCTGGATAATTCTGCTGTACATCCTGAAGCTTATGGAATTGTAGAAAAAATGGCAAAGGATTTAGGTATTAAAACGAATGAATTAATAGCCAATAAAGAAAAGATTGCTTTAATAAAGCCTGAAAATTATATCACGGGAGACATTGGAATTCTTGGAATCAAGGACATTGTAAAAGAGCTGGAAAAACCAGGACTGGATCCGAGAAAGGCAGCCAAAGTATTTGAATTTGATCCTAATGTAAAAAGCATTAGAGATCTGAAAGCAGGCATGATCCTACCGGGAATTGTGAACAATATTACAGCTTTCGGATGTTTTGTAGATCTTGGAATCAAAGAAAGCGGACTGGTTCATATTTCGCAGCTTAAAGATGGATTTGTATCGGATGTAAATGAAGTGGTAAAACTGCATCAGCATGTGAGAGTAAAGGTAACGGAAGTGGATGAGGCGAGAAAAAGAGTGCAGCTGAGTATGATTTTATAAGGATCAACCACGTATAATTTTACACAGTTGTCATTCCAATGAAGGAGGAATCTCATTTCTAGCTATTAAGATCTTTTTAAGGTTTTAAAAATATTAAGCTGAGCTTTGCTTTAAGCCGTTTTTACTTTTTTACTTAATGAAACTTAATATCAAAACTCCTCTTAATGGTTAAATAATTGCTTGATAAAATTTTAAAAAGTCATTATTCATTAATTAAACAGAAAACACGTTGAAATATAAAAATCTAATTTTCGACCTAGATGGAACCTTATGGGATTCCAGAGCAACGATCATCAAAATATGGAATGATGTTTTAAATAAACATCAATTGATACAACAGGAACTGAAACCTGAAGATATGAACCAATATATGGGTTTACTGGCTCATGATATTCTGAAGGATATGCTTCCCGGAGTGTCGGACCAACAGATTCAGGAGCTTCTTTCTGAAGTTGTAGCCCGGGAAAATGAGGTGTTAGGGATACAAGGTGGTATTCTTTATCCCGGTGTTGAAGAAGCTTTGAAAAGCCTTGCCAATACTCACAATCTTTTTATTGTAAGCAATTGTCAGGACGGCTATATTGAGTCTTTTTTAGAATATTACCAGTTCAATAGCCTCTTTGCAGATTTTGAATCTCATGGACGGACTCAGAAGCCTAAATCGGAAAACATAAAACTCCTTATGGAAAGAAATGGTTTGTCCACCGAAGATTCTGTATATGTTGGGGACACACAGACTGATTATGATTCTGCCACATCCAATAATTTACCGTTTATTTTCTGTGAATATGGTTTCGGAAAGCTCTCCAAGAAGCATGAAACTCAAATCGCAGTATTCTCTGATTTAGAAAAGTATATTTAGATAAAATCCGGCGAACAAAATTGTTCGCCGGATTTATTTTTATATTTCTAAGTAAAATTTATAAAAGAATCTATTTGCTATAAAAAAGGCTGCCTTTTCGGGCAACCTTTTAAAATTCTATTTAGTAATAAAATCTTATTTATAGTCTTTAGAACTTCTTTTAGGCTCTTTTAATTCCGGCCATTGTACAGTATTTCCTTTATCATCTTTAGGCATTACTCTTTTTTCTCTGTTCGTGAATTCAGGATCCTCAGAAGCCATATAAGCCAATGCTGCTGTTAAGATTACATTATTCTTTACCTCATCAAAAACAATTTTATCATACGTATCTTTTGTTGTATGCCAAGTGTAACCGAAATACCCCCAGTTCAAAGAACCTAACGAAAATCCAGGTACTCCCGCTGCCACAAATGAAGCATGGTCTGAACCACCACCGCCAGGCATTCCAGGGAAATCTGTCTTAATGTGACTTCTTACCGCTTTTGGAACACCATCCAGCCATTTTCCGATATAGTCATACGCTTTTACAAACCCCTGACCACTGATATTGACAACACGTCCGGTACCATTATCCTGATTGAATGCAGCCTGTGTTCCTTTTATAATTTGAGGATTATCTGCCACAAAACCTCTTGAACCGTTCAATCCCTGTTCTTCACTTCCCCAAAGCCCAATAACGATTGTTCTTTTATTGTTAGGATAGTATTTTTTAAGAATTCTCATGGTTTCAAGCATTGTAAGTGTACCTGTTCCATTATCTGTAGCTCCCTGAGCTCCATCCCATGAATCAAGGTGAGCAGAAAGAATAACGTACTCATCTGGCTTTTCCTTCCCTTTAATCATCCCAATTGTATTAAAGCTTTTTGCTTCAGGAAGTATTTTAGACTGAGCCTCAATCTTAATCTTAGGTTGTGCGCCTTTTTCGGCCATTCTGTAAAGCATTCCATAATCTTCCACATCAATGTCTATCATTGGAATTTTGGACGTTTTTGCTCCGAAGATTCTGTTTGCTCCCATAATTCCGGTCCAGTTTGAAATGGCAATTCCAGCTGCTCCTGCATTTTCCAGAGCTTCAGGAAGAGTATTATTGTCATACCCAATATTCTTTACATACGCTGTAAAATCTTTGGTTGCCTGTTCTTTTTCTGCTTTCAGTTTTTCATACAGTTCCGGAGTGGCAAACTCCTTGATTTGTTCATCAGAACGTCCAATTTTCTGATATTGAGCCATCAGCACAATCTTTCCTTTTACAGAAGGAAGCCATTTATCAAATTCAGCCTTGGATGATACTTTTGGAAGAACAATTACTTCTGTTTCTACTGCTTTTTTGGTAGCCGGGCTCCATGCCAGCTGAGTAGCTGATAAAGATTTCACTCTTGGAAATACCATATCAACGTGAGTAGTTCCTCTCTGCCACCCTTTCCATGTTCCGAACTGCTGAAGATTAGCTTCAACTCCCCATGAGCGAAGTTTCTCTGCACTCCATTCATTAGCAGCAAGCATCTCCGGAGTTCCCACAAGACGCGGTCCTATCCCATCCAAAAGTTCATAAGCCATTCCTTCAAGCTGGGAATTGTTATTTACCTCATCTACAAAACTTTTTATAATTGGGTGAAGGTTCTCTTTCGGGTCTACCTTTACCTGAGCCCATGAAAATTGGGCAGCCAACATGACAGCCGGTACTGCAAAAAATCTATTTATCCTCATAATGTATATTGATTGCATTAAAGATAAAGGAAATTATGGAGATGATAAAGAAATTAAAGTAAAAAAGTCTTTAATCATCAGTATTTAAGTCCATTTTTGAAAAAAAATGAAATTATTATTACAATCCGTTAATTTACTGAGATAACATTCTCTTTATACCTTAATCAGAAATCCGGCAATTTTTTGTCAACAAAAGCCTGCTCTTCCTTTGTAAGTAAGAATCTATTACCTGAATCTTTTGGGCCGAAAAAAATTAAAAAGCAGAATATTTTGAGACAGCTTCCTGAAGCCATTTATGGCAGGTTACATATGGGCATAAAAAAACCGGCTACAAAAGCCGGCTAAAGGTTGAATTACTTCTTAGATTCTTCTACAGAAACTTTTCTGAAATCCTTGAACAATTTGCTTAGTTCTAAAGCTGCTTTACGAGCTCTTGTACCAGCTGCCTTGTTTCCTTTTTCCGCTTGTTGGTTTGCCTCAGTAGTGAACGCTTCAAATTCTGCGTTGATTTTTTCAATTAGTTCTTTCATTATATTTAAAAATTTAGGCTGCAAATATAGGTTTTATGGTGATTCCAGCCTAGTAGCAAAGAAAAAAGTTTGGGCAAAATCACTGTTTTTATAACATATTTCTATCCTTGAACCGATTTTTATCGATTTTCAGCCTTCAATTTTGATAAAAAACCTGCTATAATCATTAGTAGGCTAAATTTTGCAAGCATTTTTATCTTTCTTTTTTCTTTCAAATTTATATTGTATTGACAGCAAGCTCTGAAAGCTTTCAAATTTCTATTTCTAAAACAGATCATGAATCACGATTATTATCTTACATTTGGAAAAAACAACTTAATCCATGTTCAAAAAATTACTTTTTATGGTACTTCTGTTACCATTTATTGCTTATTCTCAAAACAAGGTCAGTTATAAAGTATATTATGATGAAGATCTTGCAAAGAATGGCTTAAAAGTACAGGTAGATTATACATTGAGAAAGGCTACAGATACTTTATCTTTCTATTATGCCAATGAGAACTGGGGAGAGCATGATCTTTTTAGAAATCTCGTGCTATTAAAAAACGAAAACCCTGATATTAAATTTGAAATAAAGCCGGAAAGCAACAAAATAAAAATCCATCAGAAAAAAGGAACAAGATTCTCCCTGGTTTACCATATTAAACAGGATTTTACTGATCCTAATTATAAAATCTTCAACCGACCTAGAGTTAACAACACCTTCTTTCATATTTTGGGAAAGAATCTTTTCATGGTTCCGTTCCTGTTTACAAAAATGCCGGATGAGCAGGAGTTTGAATTCTCTGTTGAATGGTTGAACTTTCCTGAAAATTTCAAACTCCATAATAATTTTGCGACCCAGACATATAAACAGAAAATCAAGACCATCCTTTGGGAGGGCTTTTATAATTCTCTTTTTATTGGTGGAGATTACAGATTTTATTCTTTTACAATCAATAATAAACCTGTCTATTTTGCTTTGAGAGATGAATGGAATAATGGCCTCACTGATGATTTTTTATTTTCTAATCTGAAGAAAGCTGTTCAGTCTCAAAGAGATTTCTGGAAAGATTATGACCAGGATTATTTTACCATTACAATGACTCCTACTGTTTCTCAAAAAGACAGCTTATATAAAGGCTACAGCACGACAGGATCTGCCATTAAAAATGCATTTATAATCCAGGGAACCAATAATCCTTTTAATAACAAGAGTTCTTATCTGTATCTCTTTCATCATGAATTAATGCATGGGTGGATTGGAAATGTCATTCAAAATAAACATGAAGAACTGAACTATTGGTTCAGCGAAGGTTTTACGGATTATTATACTTACAAAAACAGAGTAAGAATAAAGGACATCTCAATGGATGAGTGGCAAAAACTGATTAACACTGAAGTTATTAAAGCTTATTGGAAAAATCCTGAGAAAAATATTCCTAATTATAAAATAAAGGATAACTTCTGGAAAAGCAGAAATGTAGAGAAAGTTCCTTACAGACGTGGAGCTATTTTTGCATTCTGGCTTGATAATCAAATTATGCTGAAAACCCGTTATAAAAAATCATTGGATGATTTGATGCGGGAATTATTGCAAACCTGTAAAGAGAAGAAGATAAAATTTACAGACGAACTTTTCCTTGAGCTTATTCAAAAGTATCTGGATCAGGACGTTTCTTATTTTTTCCAGAAACATATTCTAAATGGTGAAGATATTAATCTATCTGAGGAAAAATGGATAGAAGGATTTTCTTTCCGGATTATTGATGGAATCCCTCAATTGGAAATTGATAAAACTAAAAACATTAAATATCCTGAGTGAATACACTGGAATAGGCCACCTTATTAATTAACTTATAGATTGTCTTTTAAACTGTACTATAAAATAAACTCATGAGCCTTCGCTCCTGTCTCTTTTAATAAATGAAGACTTTCAGGAGTTATTCTTTCTGCAAAAACAACCCGAAAATGATGACTATATTTATCTGTTAAGGAAAACGTATCTCCCGGAGTGAATAAAACTTTATGTTTTTCACAATACTTATGAAATTTTTCCATATCCATAGCTTCTGGCATCTGCGCCCAAATACTATAGCCACCCTGAGGTTTATGAAAATAGGAACCCTGAGGAAAGCTTTTCCTTAAAACATCCAGCAACTGGTTAGCCTGTCGATTTAATTCTTTTCGGAATGACCGCAAATGTCTTTCATAGCTATTCCCCTGCAAAAGTCTCAGTATTAATTCCTGATAAAGCGGAGATACCGATCTGCCCAGTGCAAACTTTGTTCTTTCTGCCTTTGCAAACAATGATCCGGCATACAGCCACCCTAAACGAATTCCGGGAGCCAGGGTCTTAGAGAATGAGGAGTACATCATGACCACTCCTTTTTTATCAAAACTTTTAATGCTTGAAGGTCTTTTCTCTTCAAAATAGAGATCAGAATACATATCATTTTCGATAATACATACCTGATGATCTTCTGCAACTTCCAATACCTGTTTTTTTGTTCTATCACTCATCATGATTCCGGTCGGATTATGAAAATTCGGGGTAACAATAAGAGCACGGATATTATTTTCAGCACATACTTTTCGGAAATACTCCGTATCAAAACCAGTTCTGTAATGAACAGGAATCTCAATAACTTTCAGTCCAAGATTTCCAATAACTTCCAATATAGAAAATACACAGGGACTATCCACTGCAATAACATCACCAGCTTTTGTAACAGAGCTTAATGCAATAGTTAATGCCTGCAGAGCACCATCCGTAATAATCAGTTCATCAGGATTAAACCTGCAGCCATATATTCCCATTTGCTTTGCAATCTGTTTTCTCAGTGTCTCAAGCCCGTTGGATGGATAGTACCTCAGCAGAGCAGCTCCCTTTTCCCGGATGACTTCCTGCATGGTTCTTAAAATCAGCTTTTGTGGAATCAAAAGGTCTCCGGGCACAGCTGTATTGAAGGAACTGGATTCTGAAATTCTTTTAGAGGTTAAAAGGATATTCTTCATAAATTCTTCATCCCGAACAACTGGTGGCAGTTCCGTTTTCGCTTTTGGAATATTCTCTTCTCTTTGCTCAGCAACAAAATAACCTGAACGCGGGCTGCTTTCAACAATGCCTTTGATCATCAGATATTCAAATCCGCTCTGTACCGAGCTTATACTCAGATGATATCTTTTCTTTATTTCACGGATAGACGGCAACTTGTCACCACTCTGCAAAATCCCGCTGTGGATCTGTTCTTCAATAATTGCTGTAAAAATTTCGTATCTGTAAGTTTTCATCGGTTTACCTCAATCTGTACTGAACAAATTTACAAAATTAGAATCTGTACCGGTTATATTTTAATGAACTGTATCCTTTATGAATAGATTAAACTCATAATTTTGAAGAAAAAAGAATGGAAATCATTTCAAAATTCACCATAGGTTCAGATGAGGGCGTTGATGATCTTTTTACAGTAATTAAATCTTCTGTAAAAACTATGTATAAGGAACTTGTTTCAGAGGAAGAGATTACACAATATATAGAAAACTGGGACCCGAGGAAAATGATTAATGAACTGAATAACCTGTCTAATCAGCTTATTGTTACCTATGCAGGCCAAAAACCTGTTGGGTATGGCATTGTAAAAAGTGGCTCCGGATATCCCGGTTCACTGGAAGGGAAAAGATTCACAGAGCTTAACTTTGTTATTCTTAAGGAATACGACACTCCTGAAACCCGCAGTTCCTTATGGAAAAAATGTAAGACTGCTGCCTCGTTCACAGACATCATATGGACAAATATTCTTACAGAGGATCCTTTATTAGAATTCCTGAAAGAAACTGGTTTTGTGATTAAAGAAAATTCAAAAACAACTCCTTTTCAACTTCCGTCTTATATTGTAGAGATGCAGGTCAGTAAGAATTAATAAGATCTTCAATCAATATCAATCATAAAAACTATGGCAGGCAAATCTTAGAGTCCAAAGATTTGCCTATCTTGATTTTTATAATTCTGGAACAATGAGCGATCAACTGGAAACCATCAAAGATTACTACAAACGCACGCGCAGAAATATTCTCAAAATATCTGATGCAGATCTTGAAACGGGGAAAACCCACTTCAATATCATCCCGCGAAAATATTGCAGTTTTAAAAGTCCTTATAACCGACGTGATTATTACAAAATCTGTTTTATCATAGGAAAAGGAACGGCTCATTACGGATCTCACACCACGTATGTTGACCGTCCTGTACTCTTCTTGCCATCACCCAATATTCCTTATACATGGGAATGTGAGGATGATTTCCAGGAAGGT
The DNA here is from genome assembly GCF_004119455.1 of Chryseobacterium sp. CH25. Classification (GTDB taxonomy): domain Bacteria; phylum Bacteroidota; class Bacteroidia; order Flavobacteriales; family Weeksellaceae; genus Chryseobacterium. Next base: position 143,215 of record NZ_NRQT01000009.1, on the reverse strand, counting down.
TTTTCATGTCTGTTCAATCAGGAGTTTTTTAATGTAAATTCAGAATTCAATCTGTTTAAAAAGACTTCATTATTTAAAGAGTGGAGTAAGCCGTTTATCTTTCTGGATGAGGAACAGATTCAACTGGCAACCATGTATTTTGAGCAGATGTACAAGCTGAATCATTCCACTTACCCTTTCCGTTGCAGCGGTATTAAAAGTAATCTTGCCTCTGTTTTACATCTTGCTCTTCAAAATCGTGTTGAGGATGTAAGTCTTAATGAACTTCCTGCCAATGTACGTCTTTACAGACTATTTGATGAGCTTCTGAACAAACAGTTCCCACTGGATTCTCCTGCTTATCCTTTAGCTTTAAAAACAGCTTCTGATTTTGCAGACCATCTGAATGTACACGTTAACCATCTGAATTCATCAGTAAAATCCGTTACAAACCTTACTACCACACACATTATTAAGGAAAAAATATTTGAGGAATCTAAAAATTTACTGAAATATACAAATTGGGACATTGCCCAGGTTGGCTACACTCTTGGCTTTGAGCAACCTTCCCACTTTAATAATTTCTTTAAAAAGCATGCTGAGACTTCTCCATTGAAGTTTAAGAATTCTTTCTAAATATTTGAATTTTGTAATTTTTGCTTTGTCTTTTAAAACTCAATTTTCTATTCTTGAAGTATTTTTGCATAGTAAAAAAATGAATGAATATGTTGAGAGAAGCATCTGAAAAACGTATCAGATTAATAACCATCATGGCCTTTGTGTCTATCCCTCTTTCGGGGTTTGTCACTGATATTTACCTGCCATCCTTCCCTTCTATGGCTAAGGAAATGATGGTTTCGGAAAAAGATATACAGATTACTTTAACGTCTTACCTGCTGAGTTATGGAATTTCTCAGCTGTTTGTGGGTGGAATCCTGGACAGCATTGGTCGTTACCGTCCTAAGTTGGTTGCTTTATTGGTTTTGATACTGAGTAGTCTTTTCATTACCATGACCAATAGTATTTTATTAATATGTCTGCTCCGCATTCTGCAGGGAATTGCCGTTTCAGTACTGGTTGTGGCTACCCGCGCCATCTTTGTAGATATTTATGATGCCGAAAGGGTAAAACACTACCTCAGTTATTTTACCATTGCATGGTCCTGCGGTCCTATCCTGGCTCCTTTTCTTGGCGGTTATCTTGAAAAGCTTTTTAACTGGCACGCTAACTTTTATTTTCTTGCCTTTTATGCAGGGTTTTTATTTTTGTTTGAATGGTTCTTCAGTGGAGAAAGCCTTCCGCAGAAAAAGAAACTGGATCTCTCAGAGAACATCAGCCTGTACTCTATGATGCTTAAAAATAAGATTTTCATGTTAGGAATCATCATTCTCGGATTGAGTTATTCTATTGTAATGCTTTTCAATATCACCGGACCTTTCATTATTGAAAACACCTTCCACTTTACTCCTGTAGTGATTGGATACTGTACGCTGATTTTAGGTTTTTCATGGATGATTGGTGGGTTTATAGGAAAACGCAGACTTGGGCTGGATTTTAAATCAAGAATTTTACTGCCTATTATCCTTCAATTAATACTGATTGCCGGATTAATCACCACCAGTTACTTTGCAGAAAGTCTCTATATTATGATTCCTTTTGCCTTTTTCATTCATATCTGTTCAGGAGTACTGTTTACTTCGTTCTTTACAACGAGTATGTTGTATTTTCCTAAAAACGCAGGAACAGCCGGCGGATTGATGGGTGGGCTGGTATATGTAATCACTTCAGTTACGAGTTTTATTATTTCCGTAAGTGGAACTGTGGCAGAACAAAAAGACCTTTCCTGGCGATACCTGATTATAGCAATTCTATTATTTGTAGTAATCCTTATTATGCATCAGGCCGTTAAAAAAGAAAAAGCAGAGAATTGATCTCTGCTTTTTTTTATTTATCTTTCTTGTTGTAACGCAAGGGCCACAAAGCTTTAATAACAAAAAACTTATAAAAGATCGAGGATATTTTACTCGGTGTTCATATCAGGCATTAATATTTTCTGATCTGCACGGTGGAAACTCCATCTAGCTTCACTTCTCTACCTACTTTTCTTAGCAATCCTGTTTCCGCGTTTCGTTTAAAAACAACAGCGGTTCCGCTTACCGGATGAGCTACAATTAAAAACTTTCCGGAGCTGTCTATCGTAAAAGTTCTTGGATGCTTTCCTTTTGTAGATTGATATCCTACAGTTTTCAAAGTCCCGTCATTTAAAATGGAAAATATGGCTATATTATTTTCACTACCTCGATTTGAAGCATACAGATAGCGCCCATCAGGAGAAATATGAACATCTGAGCTCTCAAAATCTCCTTTAAGCTCATCGGAATGGGTATTGATTCTCTGAATAGGCTTCAGTATTCCGCTATCATATTGATAAACACTTACAGCTCCGCCCATTTCTTCAATACAATAGGCAAATTTTCCATTGGGATGAAAGGTAAAATGTCTTGGTCCACTTCCTGGTGCAGTTGTTATAAAAGGTTTTTCAGCTTCTATTAATGGTTCTTTCTTATCAGTTTCAAATTTATATGCTCGAATTTTATCCGCTCCCAAGTCCGGTAAAAATACATAGTTAAAATCGGGAGAAAAAACAGTTGAGTGAATATGAGCATGATCCTGTCTATCGGGATTCACACTTCCTTCTGAAAACTGAAAGTTTTGAACTCCAGGTTCTATCATTCCGTTTTCTGAAATAGGATAAACAGAAACGCTTCCTTCTGTATAATTTCCGTTAACCAACCATTTTCCGTTTTTATGTGTAGTGAGATAAACCGGATTTTCTCCACCGCTTTTTTGGCTGTTGATGAAAGTAAGTGATCTTTTTTCTGGATTAAACCCGAAGCTGCTTACACTCCCGGCATTTTTCGTCTTACTTTCAGTACAGGCAAAAACATATTTACCATTCTGTGACAGGGTTAAAAATGATGGGTTCAGAACTCCTTTAACAGAAGTTACTTTCGAGAGATTTCCTTTGAGTGTGTCTAATTCGTAGACGTAGATTCCTTCGGTTTCTTTATCATGGTTAAATGAACCAAAAAATACATAGGTATGCTGCGCACATAATTTCAGGCCAGCTAAAATGACCAATATAGTGCTTAACGTTTTCTTCAATTTTTTTATTAGTTTTTTGAGTATTTTGAAAAGATAATAGCGAACTATAAATTTAGCCATTTTCCCAAAGTAAAATATTTAAATTCTGAAAATATTTTCAAATGCCCTTACAGCAAAGTATTTCACAACTTTATTGTATATCTCAAGTTGGTATTTATACATTATATTTACATTCTCCATACTTTTTTATCAAGAAAAAACTTTATCTTTACTCATTCATTTCAATAACAGATAATGTACTATCACAATTATTAGAATGATCTATTAACAAGGCATTATTATTTGGTATAATGAAGCCTATCTTTACTAAAATTTAAATTATAATGAATTATAAGCTCGAGCTCAATACTCAGGAGCCTAACTCTAAAATTGTTTTTCACAACATCATATTTGATACCTTCAAGATCAATATTGTTGAAAGATATATCGGGGCTATGAATTTCCGTCCAAAATTATCTAACGTTTTATTTAAAGTAAGAACCTTGGACAATGAACTTATTAACAGAAAAGACGGTAATATAAGGGTCAAAATTAAAGATGACAATTTTGAGACTTATCAGAAATTAACACAGGCATTAAATTCTTACGAATATAAAAACAAGCTGATCAACAGACAGGAAACGGATCAGAATTACGTACATTTTATATTGAGCCTGGTGATTGCAAATTATAATCTTAATTAGTTTTTTGCAATTAATTCTTTGATACCCTTTTGGGGATCAATTCATCAAAATCCATTTTCTTCATTGGACTGTTTACTATACCTACCAATGATTGTAAAATATTTTCACAGTAGAATTCACTGAATTTCACCACTGAGACCATTTATCAAAAAATAAGCCTGGAAGTTTTTACAACTTCCAGGCCCATATAACAGTTGAAATTATTTATCTCCGGGGCAAATTAGATTTGCTGGCATATACTATTTCATCAGTTTTCTGTTTAAAAGCCGGCACAACCGGTCCGCCCAAATAAATAACTTTTATATCATCATGATAAACAATACGTGTAATATCCGGAGGTGTTACATATACTCCCCATTTAATATATCCGTGATCTCCACCAACAGGGCCTTTATTATAAGTGGTATAATTTATTTTATCATCTACCAAGACATAGTTACTCTGGTTAGGTAATTTCATATAGGTCTTCATGTACCCTGTAGCGGTATCCGTCCACTTCACGTCAATTCTGAATTGGATCCATTGATTTACATAAGGTCTTACATCCGGGATAATATCTACGGGAGGAACGTTATTATCTACTGCAAATCTCAATCTCATGACATTTCGTTGCGTCCTTACCTGAAGCGGCACCCCTGCTCCACCGGACATTTTCAACTGAAATATATTGGTTTCATTAGTTGGATCTCCTATTTTCCAGGGTGTCCAGTCTTTCAGCAATACACTGAACTCATAACGCCGCTCATCACCAGGGTAAAAATTGGCAGGTTTATACTGATTGGTTGCGCTCTCACTTCTCCAGTTATCATTGGAATAATATCCAGGATCACCGTATACTACTTTATGGGCAATTGCGTAATTACCGGTTGCTCCTGGTTGCACCATATAAACAGCATCTGCTGCTGTAGCATTTGTGACGTTCATTTCTGTAATTCCGGAGTTGAGAGCACCATTTTCATAGTTTACATTCAGGAGTACATCTCCCACAGATTGGGCTTTGGAATAGCTTCCTGAGAGCATTGTGGCAAGAAGTAAAAAAAAACTCTTTCTGCCTGCTGCAGGCAAATTGAGGGTAATAGAGTTTATCATGTTTTAATAAAAATTATAAAATAGAAATGAAAAAAGCAGTATGTATTTTAAGATAGATAGAGTTTTGCGCTGAAAATCTAAATCTTTACAATCTATTGCTATCTCTTTTATCCACTAAGTATCATTCACAATAACACTTAATTATAAATTTAATACGAGTAATACATTATATTTAAATAAAAAAACGAATTTGACTTCCATATCACATTCCATATATATAAAAAGTTCAATATATTTGTTATAAAGATACAATTTACCGGTAAAATTAACTAACCATTTCACTTCAATGAGAATAAATTTTGGATATTTTGCTTTATTAATGCTACTTCCCTTAAGAATATACAGTCAGCAAAACCTATCTGCAGATGAGCTCTTTGTAAAGGCCAGAACTGCAGCATTTGACAACAAAGATTATCCAACTTCCATTGCACTGGCTAAACAGGCACTTGAAAAATCTCCTGATTATACGGATATTTCTATTTTTTTAGGAAGAATATACACATGGAACAAAGATCTGGAGTCGGCAAGATCTGTTTTTGATGCCCTTGGTAAAAGGGATGTAAAAGATGAAGATTATTTCATAGCCTATGCTTCTCTGGAATACTGGAATGACCAGTACTCAAAAGCTATTGAAATACTGGATAAAGGGTTATCCTACCATCCTCAATCTCAAGATCTCTGGTTATTAAAAGCAAAGGTATATTATGCAGATAAGCAATATACTGAATCTAAGAAAGCCATTAAAACTATTTTAGCTATCAATCCCAAAAATACTGAAGCAAACAGCCTTGCCGTTAAAATCAATGACCTCACGTCTAAAAATGCGGTAAGCATTACTTATAATTACTCACACTTTGATAAACAGTTTGATGATGACTGGCATATTGTAGGCGTAAGCTACAAAAGAGTTACTCCCATAGGTTCTGTAATCCTCAGAGGAAATTATGCCAATAAGTTTGCTCAGAACGGAACTCAGATTGAATTGGAGGCCTATCCAAGATTATCTAAAACTTTCTACCTGTATGTAGGCGGCGGTTACTCTAATGATGTTGGATTATTCCCCAAATACCGTACAGGGGTTTCTTTAAATGCCAATTTACCACATAGCTTTGAGGCTGAGATCGGTTACCGACAGCTTTATTTCAGTAACAACATTTGGATGTATACGGCTGCTGTAGGAAAATACTACAAAAATTTCTGGTTCAACCTGCGTACTTATATTACTCCGGACAACAAAAATATTTCACATTCCTATACTGCAACAGTAAGGTATTATACCAAAAGCGCCCAGGATTATTTTGCCTTCCAGATCGGTACGGGAATAAGCCCGGAGGAAAACCGAAATAACCTTTTAGAAAATGAAACATATAAACTGAAAACATTTAAGGTTGGTGCAGAATATAATTTCTCTGTAAAAAGAAATCTTTTTTCTCTGGGGACCATGTATTACAACCAGGAATATTTGCCCAATACCAAAGGAAGCCAGTTTGATGTTACCTTAGGCTACACCAGAAAGTTCTAGTCTGTTATGTTATCTCGATCTGCTTTTCTTCATAAAATTAATCATTACAGAATCCGGCATCAGTTTTTTAGAATTATAAAACCTTGAGTTCATGCTTTTAAACTGACTGAACTTTTTATTAACTGCTTTGAGTACTGCATCATCCTGATAGGGATCAGATCCTGAATTATCAATAACCAGCAACTGTCCATCATGAAGATAATATTTCCCGGAAACAAAGTCAACCATCATGTCTTTACTCTGCATCATTGGAATATCAGCCTTGTCGGTTTCTGAGTCAGCAGAAAGACCTCTTCCTACCCAGGTAACCGTTGAAGGAGTATGTAATTTATAATTATTCCTGTAATAAGCCAGAATAGAAGGTGCAACATCAAAATGACTGACCGTTTTCTGAAAATGCTTAGCTTCTTTAAGCAAAGGTGAATAGATCAACAATGGCACGTGGAATCTGTCAATATTAGACTCCAAGGTAATTTCCGGCATACTGTGATCTCCTGTAATCACAAAGATTGTATTTTCAAAATCCGGACGTTTGCGGTAGTCTTGAAAAAAGTTTTTTAACGCTTCATCAGCATTCACCACAGATATCAACTGATTCTTAAAACCTGCAGCCCATTTTTTCTGCTGAGGAGACAAAAACTTCGACTGTATCCTTTCATTATAAAGCTTTTCATAACGGTTTCGGTTATTAATCAAAAACGGATTATGAGTAGAAAGGGTTAGAATCATATCGAAATAGGGACGTTTCTGTGACGGTTTCCCTTCCAGCATTTTACTGAAAACCGCCTGATCTTCGTAGCCCCAGCTTTCACCATTGTTTGCTGGAAGTTTTTGGTAAGACCCTCCGAATGATGACTGATCTACTATATGATCCACTTTACTGTACTCTAAAAATCCCCTGTAACGGTCAAAAGATACATTACCACCATAATAGAATCCTGTTTCAAAATTATTAGCCTTCAGAATATTATAAAGATTAAAATTCTCAGGAGTTTTGTCTATTTCCAAAAACCCGTTTTTCCCGAAAGGTAATGATCCCGTAAGTGATGGCAGCGCTCCAAATGTTCTTCCTGCCGAACTCAAATTATTTTCCCAAAATAAACTTTTCTGTGATAAGGAGTCCAGAAATGGGGTAAAGTTCCCAATATAACCTTTGGGAGAGGTATATGCATGGCCAAACCCTTCCAGTACTACAAAAACAAGGTTAGGCGTTTCAGCAGAGGTATTGAAATAAGGTCCCAGAAAATCCGACGTATTTTCTTTTCTCCAGAAAGGGTACGCCTGATCCAATGCATCAGAATTCGCAGTAAAGCTATCTGCACTCCCTAATAATTCTGTAATTTCAGGATGGTCACTGATAAAATTATCTTCATTAGACACAAAAAAATAGGCCCATTTACTTTTTGCTGCCGTCTGGCTAAAGGTGTTGGCTTTATTCAATGCGTCAGACTGTAGAATATGATCAGGAATAAAGAACGCTGCAAAACCAATGCACAGCAAGGCAATTCCTATGTACATTGATTTAAAAGCTGATTTCCCGGCCATCCATAAAGGAATTACAGTCGCTCCCAACAGAATACCCAACAATGCAAAATTTTTGACATTAAGCATTCCACTAGCCTTCAGAATTTGCTCTATCTCATCTTTACTGTAGTATAAAAAGTCTGCACCAAGGGTATTCTGAGTCTCAGAAAAATACAGGAATAAGATATATTGCATAATGACTACAAAGCCCAATACAACCCAGGCCATCGTTTTGGCCCAGCTTTCTTTTATACAATTAATGATGAGATATATAATCCCCAAACCGAATAGCAACTTACAGGCAAATACAATATTCCTAAGGAAAAGACCTGTTAGAATTATATCTGTATTCAATCCTGGAAGAGCATATCTGTACCAAAACCATTCTGCAGTTATCCCTACTAAAAACAGCAGCAAAAAAACCACAGAGAGCATTCCCCATTTTTTGAGTCCATTTTTAAGAATAGCTGAAATTCTTTCTTTAAAAGGTAAGTTCTGAATATTCTGATTAAAGCCCTGCCTTTTCATTTCTCCCCATCCGTGGGATTTTTTAAAATAATCTATAAAACCATTTACTCCAGCTTTCACAACAATTGGGTGAAAATAAAATGGCTCTGAAAAGGCTGTTCCTATTAATGTAATAAAATCTTTTCTCTTGGTATAAACCTGATAGCTTACCAAATCTACCAATATCCCATAAATGGAATACAGAAACCCCATAGAAATCACTAAGGCAAATAAAATGGCAAAAAATGGCCAGTTTATAATCCCCAGCAAAAGGAAAACAATGAAAACAATATAGCCTAAAAACTCTACTAAAGGCCCTAAAAATTCAAAGAAAAACCAATACGGAAGACTTACCATTCCAAGCTTTCCATATTTAGGATTGAACATCAGTTTACGGTGCTTCCATAGGGTTTCCATGGTTCCCCGCATCCATCGGTTTCTCTGTTTTTTAAGAATATCTTTACTTTCCGGAACTTCCGTCCAGCACAATGGATCCGGGATGGTGCATACTTCATAAAGCTCTTTCTTTTCTTCCATATACTTTCTCATCCTCACCACCAGTTCCATATCCTCTCCTACCGTATTTTTATCATAACCACCGCATTCCAGTACTATTTTCCGGTCAAAAACGCCAAATGCCCCTGATATCAGGATTAATCCGGATGCCCGTGACCAAGCCATCCTTCCCAATACAAAAGCTCTTATATATTCTAAGGCTTGAGTTCTCCCCAGCAGTGTTCTGGGCATATTTACACTCACCACCTTTCCGTCTTCAATAACGCAGTTGTTTGCAAGGCGGATCACCCCACCGCAGGCAATAACTTTTTTGTCGGTTTGTTCTAAAAAAGGTTTTGCTAATTTCAGAATAGCATCCTGCTCAAGGATACAATCTACATCAATACAAACCAGGTATTCTCCGGAAGAAACATTAATTCCGACATTCAACGCATCGGCTTTCCCACCATTTTCTTTATCTACAATGATAAGTTTTTTAAAAGCCGGATTTTTACTTTTATAAACTCCTCTTACCTTATTGGTTTCTATCTTTCCCTGCACAAAAAAGGATATACATTCCAATTCATAGGCTTCTATAAGCTTCTGTAAAGAATCATCTTTACTTCCGTCATTCACAATAATGATCTCCAGATGATGGTAATAAAGAGATAATAAGGATCTTACATTTTCTACAATGGTCATCCCTTCATTATAAGCAGGAGCAATAAGACTGAACGTAGGAGCATTGGGATTAGCTGCTATGATGCTGTAATCTGTAAACGTATTTTCTTTTTTATACCGAAGTACAGCGCCAAGCGCATAAATTCCTATCCAGCCGTAAATAATTGTTACAGCAGTTCCATACAGCAGAAACAGCCATATGACAATTTCATAAATGATATGTGAAAACTCTAACATATTTTTTCCTGAAGTGCGTATTTAATGATTTGAATTAACTCTTCTGATGATGTTTCATCCTTCGTCAACTGTTGTAAATATTCCTGCTCTCCCAACAAAAAAAGAGCTTCCGCAGCCAACGCTTTAATTCCTGATATATTGCTATTCTTAAGTTCTTCTTTAAGTAAACCATTACAAGCCTTATCTTTTGAAGATTTCATAACACGAAGAATCTCCAGCTGAACTTCAACAGGCTGATCCGGATATATTTCAATAAACTGAAGAATGGTTAAAGAATTTTCCAGCGATAAAAGAGTCTGTACAGCCTGTACTCTAACCTCAACGGATGAATGATCCATCAAAGAAAACACCATTGGATAAAAAGAAAGCAACTGAAACTTTCTCAATAGTTTAAGGGTAAAAATAACAACAGAAGCGTTGGTGCTTTTTAGCCAGCTTTCAATAGTTGCTTCAGAATTCTCCGGTATTTTTGTAACAGACAGAAGAAGTCTCAGCTGCTGCCATTCTGATATTTTACCTGTTGCCGTATTCAAAAACCCAAGCCCTTCAAATCCTTTCAGGCTTACCATCGCATATTGTGCTTCCTGATACACCTGTTCGGAAGGATGTGATAAAAAAGAGGCTATTTTAGGAACAGCATCCTTTGAATCCATTACTGTAAGCTCCTGTATTCCTCCCGCAATCAGATATGTTTTCTTCTGCTCCAGTTTATTTAAAGCTTCACGATGAAGCCCATACTGCTTAAACAGGTCTTTGATTCTTTCTTTAGCTGATCCGGAAAATTTCTTTTCAGAATCTACTAATTTATTCAGAAACAGATTCCTGAACGACGAATGATCTACCAGTTTTTTGAATGATCATCAGAACTAAGCTCCTGTTCATCATATACAATAGCTTCTGATATCCTGGCATCGATGATCTTTAACCAACCAGATACCCGCATACTTTCCTTATACTGTAAAAGGCTGTAAAAAAGCACGATAATAATTAATACCAGCACTAATGACAGCATTCCAAGGAATACCAGAAACAGAAAATGTACAGATGTGGTAAGCAGCATATTTATTTTATTTAGGTATAAATCTTTTGATTCTTAACATCAGTTCGTTAGGACTGAAAGGTTTCACAATAAAATCCGAAGCCCCCAGGTCAAAAGCATTAAGCACCACTTCTTCCTGTCCCATACCAGACAGCATAATCACAGGAAGCTGTTTTCCCATCGCCTGAATAGCAGTCAGGATTTCAATGCCTGAGGCGAAAGGCATCATAATATCCGTAATTGCCAGATCAACATCCTTTTCTTTCAGTGTTTCAATGGCTTCTTTTCCGTTGCGGGTAAGAATTACTTCATGTCCTTCTTTCAGTAATTTGTGTTCAATGGTTTTGAGAATCAATTCATCATCTTCTGCAATCAGAATCAACATAGTTTTTTGTTTTTTTATATTAACGCTTTTAGTAAATTCAATCCTACGGATATTTCATCAAGAACTTCCTTTTGCATGGAAGAAAAATTCATATGGTCCTCTGTTTTACACTCCCAGTACAAGACCTTTTCTGAGAGTTTAACTAATCCGGCGGTTCCGGAAGTTCCTTTGAGCTTATGAAGAATCTTTTTCAGATCATCCGTATTTTTTTCTGATACGGCAGATTTTATATTATTTTCTGCCTGTTCAAGTTCATTGATCACCAGATCTAAAAACACCTTTTTAAAATCTTCATCACCTCCGGTCTGTTCATTCAACAGATCCATATCAAGGTGATGCCCGGATTCCCATTCCTTTTCAGGCTCTTCCTTGCTATTGGGTATATATTTTTTCAACATCTCTAAAAGATCTGCTCTTCTCAGAGGTTTAGGAAGGAAATCATTCATCCCGGATTCCAGACATTTTTCTTTTTCCCCCAATATAGTTCCGGCTGTAACTCCAATAATAGGAATATTGAGATATTCCGGCAGTAAACGAATCTGTGTTGTTGCTTCAATACCATCCATCACAGGCATCTGCACATCCATTAATATGAGTGAAAAATGATTGTTTTTGCACTGTTCCAAAGCTTCCAATCCATTTACAGCTTCTGTTAACTGTACATCAGGAATAATAGACTTCATCATTTTATGATTAAGAACCATGTTTACCGGATTATCATCTACCAATAATACTTTAAGACCAGGCATGGATAAAGAAGACGGTACTTCCTGTGGGACTATAATCATTTCTTTATCATTATTGTCCATTGCCCGTTTCAAGGTTTTGTACAAATCTTCTGACCGGATGGGCTTCAATAAAAAATATGAATTTTCTTCCTGACGGAAAGCGTTGATAACATCATGCTCTTCCGAAGAAGTATGCAGAATAACCAATGGAGAAGCTTCATTCTGATTATTGAATAATGTTTTAATTTTTTCTATGGTTTCAAGCCCTGAAATAACAGGCATATGATAATCCATTAAAATAACGTCAAAACGCTCTCCCGACAATAAGATCTGAAGGGCTTCCATCCCATTAGCTGCCAGCTTTGATTCAATATTTTTATAAGCCAGCATATGCTGAAGGATAATTCTATTGGCTTCGTTATCGTCAACAATGAGTACTTTTTCTATTTTCAGTTCTTCATCTTCGTTTGTTTCAGACATTTCATAAGGGACTTCTATATCAAAGAAAAATACAGATCCTTTTTGCAATATACTTTTCAGCTGGAGATGGCTTCCCATATACCCCAGAATATTATTGGAAATGGTGAGCCCAAGGCCAGTTCCGCCATAACGTTTGCTAATGGAGCTGTTCTCCTGTGTAAAGGCATCAAAGATATGCTGCTGTTTTTCTTCAGGAATTCCAATGCCGGTATCCCGTACAGAAAATCGCAAAGATATATTCCCCTCTTTCATCCACAGCTTTTCTACTTTCAGCTCTATTTCTCCCTGCTCTGTAAATTTCACGGCATTTCCCAGAAGGTTAATGAGAATCTGCTTCAGTCTGGATTCATCAAGCCATAAGTTTTTGGGTAATCCCTGTTCAATATTCAGAAGCAGTTCAATATTCTTCTTTTGAGACTGATACAGGATCACATTGATAACCTGGCTTACGAGATCATAAACATTTGATTTTTCAATAAGAAGTTCCATTTTACCGGATTCTATTTTAGAAAAATCAAGAATATCATTAATGATGGTGAGTAAATTTTCTCCTGATTCATTAATATAATTGAGATATTGATTTTGTATTTCATTCAAAGGAGTCTTCAGCAGAAGTTCTGAAAAACCGATTACTCCATTCAAAGGAGTCCGGATTTCATGGCTCATATTCGCTAAGAACTCGGATTTTGCTTTACTGGCAATATCTGCCATTTTCTTAGCATTTTTAAGCTCTTCATTAGTTTTTACCGCCTGGGTAATATTCTGAGCAGATACAATTACACCTGCAACAACTCCATCAGATAAAAACCATGGCCTTACTTCCAGATCATAATGCTGAGGTTCTTCTTTAAACCCTGTTTCTACTATAAAATTTTCATTTTTATAAGCATTTCCTTTTAAGGCATTGAGATAGATGTCTTTTCTTTCTTTCGGAACATTGGGAGAGATTTCAAAAATATTTTTTCCTATCAGTTCTCTGTCGTTCATATGAAATTCTTCCTTCCAGCTGCTGCTTACCGACAAGTAATTAAGCTCCCTGTCAAACATTGCCACAGCAACAGGAACATAGGTAGCAAAAGACTGCATCATCGTCTCCTTCTTAGCCAGTTCCAAATAAATATTTTTAAAAGCATCAATATCCTGAATAATTCCAAATACTCTGATACAAACCCCATCTTCAAATTCCGGGATTCCTTTTACTCTTACCCAAACTGGAGTTCCATCATTGCATACCAGCTGAAATTCATCATCATAAGGTATTCCTTCAGATACTGCTCTATTGAATAAGTATTCTACTTTTCCCCGGTCTTCATCTTTATAAAAATCCAAAGCACTGTTAAAATCAGGCTGAAGTTCTGGATCTATTTTATGAATCTCTTTGGTTGTTTTTGACCAGAACACAGCGTTATTTTTCAGATCAACTTCCCAGCCTCCTACCTGTGCAACCGAACTGGTTTGTTCAAGCATTTTTTTTGCATAAACCAGATCTCTTTCCAACTTCACTCTTTCTGTTACATTCAAAGCTGTACTCACTACATAAGGCTCACCATATTTATTGATTTCTACAAGGTTATGATACATCCAGATCAGTTCATCACCTTCTTTGGTCTTCAGGATCATTGTTCCTGAAACTTCTTTGTTTTGATTGATACTTTGTAAATAATCCTTAAGTAATGGCCAGTTTTTTTCCGGAACCAGATCTTTCAAATTCAATCCGTTAACTTCTTCTGCAGAATAATGGAGGATTTCTCTCCCTTTCTCGTTAACTTCAAGAATATTGCCTTCCATATCATGCATACTCATCAACCCGATAGCATTCTCGAAAAAGCCTCTGAAACGACGTTCTGAACTTTCCAGATGAAGTTTTTCTTCAATATGCTGGGTAATATTGATTCCAAAGCAAAAGATCTCAGACTGATCCTGATTTTTCTTCAGATACCACTCTATGATGATATGACCCAGGTCACCAATCTTTGTAGAGGTTGTAAAAACGATATCTTCTTCTGCCTGAAGAAAATCTTGTTGTATTTTCAGCTCCTGATCCTGTTTTCCTAAAAGCGTTAAAAAATTCAGATCAACGGCTTTGTTTCTATTCAGATTAAAAGCTTTTTCAAAAGCAGGGTTGATATCTTTAAGAATAAACTGATTATCCATAACACAGATCAGATTATTGGAAATATCAAAGATCTGCTGGAAATACTCTGCCTGAATATTCCTTCTCCGCCCCATTAAAATTTTGGTAACAGCATCTCCTATTTTTATAAGAGTAGAAACCTGATCCTCAGATAAAGATTTTGGTTCATAATCGAAAACACAGAGTGTTCCTAATGTAAATCCTTCATCATCAATAAGCGGCACTCCTGCATAGAAACGGATTCCACCCGCCAGGATGAGCGGATTAGCGGATGATCTTTCATCCAGAAGTGTATCATTAATCACTACAGCTTCACCACTTGCAACGGAATACTGACAAACTGTGTTTTTACGTTCTACAGAATCCAGAGAAATCCCAATACAACTCTGTATGATCTGAGTTTCACTTTCCATAATGGCAATAAGTGCATTAGAACAACCGGTAATCAGGCCAGCTGTTTCTGCAAAAACATCCAATTGCGGATCTTTTGGTAAATTCAGAAGATCAAACAGTTCCAGTTTTTTAATTCTGCCTTTTTCATTATCAGGAACTGGATAATTATTCATATTATTAACAATATTTCATTATTAGGTTAAATATACTTAGAATATTGTTATTATGAATGATTTTTAAAAATAATAATTCACATATCCCTATTTAGGGATTATTCATTATTATAAAATTTCTATTTTAAAGGCAATTCATAACAAAACCTAGTGTTAATGGGGGCATCCATTCATTTTTATTATTAAAAATGATACCCTTGACATACTATTTAAAAAAGCAAATGAAATTCACAATATAACTCATTGATAACTACAATTGCCCATTAAAATAATTTGTATTAAATTTGCACCCGATTCTCATGTTTAATTTGAGTTTTCATGGTTATTAGTTTTTATCCTCGAAGTCATTCGGGGATTTTGTGTTTTTATAAGTCTTGTGTGGTAAATGAAGAAAAACAACGTTCATAAAATTTCCATTGTACATCCGATAAGCATCAAAAAAAAGTATATCTGAATCCAGATATACTCATAAAAACTTAGAAAAAAATAAAGTAACATATACCATTACTTTAACAGGAAAAGCATTTCACTTATATTAAAAACATACGCTTCCATTTAGAAACTGTATTTCTGCTTAATTTAAAATGAAGAGCTAATTGACGATTATTTAATTGATGTTTTTTCTGATAATTCAGGATTTCAAAAATAGCCTGCTTATCATATGCTTTAAACTTTTGATTTTCAAATGAGCCATCAAAAAATATAATCCGGTTGATTTTCAGTACATCCGATAGAGACAAACTGTCTTGAGATAAAAATACTTTTACAGATTCTTTTTTATCAGGGCATTTAGCTGCAATAAAATCTTGATAAATTCTTTTGTAATCAGGTCCTGTATTTAAGGTTTGTACTTGCTTAGCCATTTGTGTAAGGTTGTTTTCGGAATTCTATATTGATCAATGACTTCTAAAGTTGTCTTCTGTTTGCTTTCTATAAGCTCCAGTATATAATCTATAATTTCTTTTGTATATAAACTCTTTCTGAACTGGGGCAGTTTAGATTCCTTCTTTTTCTTATGTACACCGGCCACAGGAGCAAACAAAATCAAATGGCTGGAATACAGCCTGAAAAAATCATATTCCAATAACTTAGACCATTTTAAAAGAATCTCTGTATCCAGTGATTTCATAGAATACATTTCTACAATCTCTTTTTCTGTTGCTTTAAAAAAATTGCATATTCTGCTTATATCCACTGCCAGCTCCTGTACCCGTTGATCCACCAAAGTCCCCATGTGAATATCTTTTAAATTCTCCATCCTATTATTTATTTACAATTCAACAACCTAATCATCTATCCTCAGAAATAGATTCAGTCTTATTTCCTGTCAGATTTTTTGTGATATCTCCAAAAAGAATTTTCACCTGCTCTGCAGAACAAAAGGTAATATCCACATTCATCTTCAATACCTTACCTGAAGAATTTGAAAAAAGAATAATCAGGTACTTCTGAAATAAAATATTCCTGATCTTAACATCTAAGATCTTTTTTTGAGGCATTTCAAAAACCGGATATTTTTTTCCTCTGGAAGGCCATTGATAACTTTTAATGGATAAAACTTCTCCAGAGTTCTCATACTCGAATACAAACCTGTTCTTTACTACAACATAGCATAATATCAGTAAAACAGCCGCAAAACACCCTATGGAATACTGATGACAATTGAAATACCTGAGAACAGCAATCGTCAGCAAAAGCAATGCAATTCCTCCCCATTGTAACACCATATGATTCATTACTTTTTTCTTGTTGCTTATTTTCACTGAAGTCTTATTAAAAGAGTTATTATATCTATTGTTTTATTGATTTTCATTCAAATGGCGGAATATTTCTACCCCGCACATTCAAAAATGTAATAAAAACCTTAATTTTTATAAAAACTATAGGCAACCGATTGTACTCCCCAGTTCTGTAAAAAGTTAGGGTTAGTAACCGGAGTTCTTGGGGAATAATTTTCTATCCCATATAGCAGTTCTACTTTATATTCCGTGTCAGCCTGTACAGTAACATCCGTACCGTCACCTATACTGTAAAAGGCCGAAAGAGAGTATCTGAAGTTTAAATTACTGTTAGCAGTCACAGCATGTAAATTTCCATTCTCATCTCTTTTTGCAGCATCATCAAGGTATGGAGAAACCTGAGTGGTCTGCATAGTGACTGTAACAACATCTGCCAGCTCCCACGCAGTCCCTACTTTTTTATATAGTCTTGCATATGCTCTGCTATGGAAAAAGGCTGGAACCTTGATTCTTCCTGTTCCACCAATTATGTTCACTTGCGTCCAGGGTCCTAATCCGTAAGACATTTCAAACCATGTATTCCAAGAGGCAGTACCTCTTTTTACAGATCCTTTAGGGAACTTAAATATTACTTCTGAGTTTGGAACTACCCAACAATTCTCAGACTGGATTGTAGTTCCACCACCGCCATCCTGGGCATTGGTTTGTACCGGATTTAAAATAGAAGTCGTAGGAACACTTATACTCTCATTCTGTCTTACATTGCTGTCTATATTATACAGCACAAAATCATTGGGATTCACAGGTTTATAAATCCCGACATTACCATTTCCATCAGCAACCATAGGGGTTCCGGCTGGAATAACAGGTAAATCCCTGACCCGTAATTGCCCATTGATATCCAATGTTTTTGTAGGAACTGTTGTGTTAATTCCGACATTTCCGGTTTGAGCAAACACAGCATTAGACAGCCCCAACATGATTACGGCTAAAGATCTAATTTTTTGAAATTTCATCATTCTTAGGTTTAATTTTTTGACATTCATTTGCTTTCTATTTCCTGATATTTTTAAACAGAGGAGACAGTACGCTCCTCTGTATAAATGACCCTGAAGTTTTATTTAAAATGTTTGGGAACATATTTAACTTTCATCGTTAAATCAGGTAATAAATTGATACTGCAAAGATCTGACAACCTCTATAAATTATAAAATAAACACTGTAAAAATAGCTTGCTGCTGTTGTAATTTTACATCTAAACAGATGTAGTTTATAAACGACATATCACCCTTTTAACAATTGTTCATTTTTATTATATTTATAATAATAATTAAATACATTAATCATAAAGTTAAAAATCAATTACAATCTATAACAATGTATTTTAAAGCACTTCTATTCCTGATGTTAGTCTGGTTACAATTCTGTTATAGCCAACAAACCGCTTCTGTATGGTATGACACCGATAACGGACTTCCTCAAAACAGTGTAAAAGATATCGTTAAAGATAAATACGGGTTTATATGGCTGAGTACAGAAAACGGATTAGTACGTTATGATGGAAATAATTTTGTAAGCTACAATCAACTTAATCTTAAAAATAACAGGTTCTCAGTATTTTTTGGGAGCATAGAAAAGGACTCTATTTATAATTTCACAGCCTATTCTGAAAATATTGTTCTATTATCCAAAAGAAACGTAAGCGTTTTAAGCAAGCAAGCCAATTACGCCAAAAAGGTATTAAAAGAAAACCAATCCTATGAATTATTCGTAAAAAATGAAACCCCGGAAAAGATGGATCGTAAAAACTTCTTTCTTTATTTTAATAAGAATAATTTTTATCATCTTTTTAATACCGGAACAATACAATATAATGGCAAAAAAACGATACCAGTACATGACGATTATGATATTTCGAATACATTCTGCCTGGAACAGAATATTTTTATTGTCTCAAAAGCATTAAAGAAGATCATCAAAATCTCATCTGGAAACGTTAGCTATGTAGATGCCCCTGAAGCTTTCTTCCAAAAGAATATTAAAATATACTGGAGCCAAATTAACAATCAATGCTTTATCATTCATAATAATACGCTATATAAAGTTTCTTTTCAGCATAATACCATTGGCTTGAAAAAACTGATCAATTATGACCTTAATGAGAACTCTCTGGCTTCCATTTACCATGATGAAGCAAATAATAAACTATATCTGGGAACTTTATCTGATGGATTGAATGTCATCAAATTTAATAATTTTCATATCGTTAACAAGTCTGATAAATCTTATGAAAATATTTTTTATGCTCAGCTCCCTTTTGAAAACAATAACGTAATCACCTCTTCAGGAGATGTTTATAATGATAACGAACTTATAAAACAATATCATTTCAATACTTCCAGCAAATATTTTCTCATATATGATGATCAGAAAAATATTATTGTTCAGAATGACCGTTCACTACTTCGGTTCTTCAGTAATTCCGGGTATACGAAAAAAGAACATTTATATTTCAAAAAAACACCGTCTTATGCATGGAATCTGAATGGCCATTATATTATTGTTTTTCACGGACCTTCGCTAAGATCTCAACTTGTTTTCTATCAAGATGACAGCTTTACCACTCCTCTCTTCCAGTTCGCTATTCCCAATATTGTAACTACTGTACATCAATATGATCATGATAAATGGATGGTAGGAACAAGGGATGCTTTATACATCATAGAAACCTCTTCCCACACACTCAGAAAGATATCCAACAAACCCATCAATATCAGAGAAATTCTAAAAACAAAAGATGGAAATTTCTGGATCATGACTCAGGGAAACGGTTTTTTTCTTTATAAAAATGGACAACTGATCAAAATGCCTGAAGACAAAGATGGCTATCTTTTATTTTCTCATACCATTCGGGAAGATCAGAACGGATTTTTCTGGATCAGCACCAATAATGGTTTATTCAAAGTACTGAAAAATAATCTTCTCAGCTACTCCAAAGATCAAAAATCTCCGGTCTATTATTACAGATACAGTAAAGAAGATGGTTTTAATACCAATGAGTTCAATGGCGGATGTTCTCCCAGTACTTCTATTCTTCCAAACGGAGATTTTGTTTTCCCATCCATGAAAGGAATGGTATTTTTTAATCCTTTAAAAATAAGAAGCTATTATCCCAAAGACTTCTTTATGGAAAGGGTTGTATTTTATGATTCCAAAAGTAATATAAAAGGAAATACCATCAATCTGGAAAATAACTTCTATAAAGCATTGATTCTAATAGATGTACCCTACTATGCCAACAGAGCCAATCTTGTGATTGAAGCCCAACTGAAAGGCTCCAACAATGAAAAATGGGAAAAAGTAAACAGTGATGGCAAATATTATATATCAAACCTGGAACCGGGACAGTATCAGCTTCTGGTAAGAGTATTAACTTCTCCAAAAGGAGATTATACTTACAGAACACTCAATATCAATGTAAAACACCTGTTCTACCAGACCCTTTTATTTAATTTTTTTATAGCCTTAATCCTGTTTATCACCATATTAAAATTAGTCAAGTTAAGGATAAAAAGACAGGAGATGAAAAAGAGAGAGCTTGAAAAGATCATTGAAATAAGGACTCAGAAATTATTAAAAACCGTTTCAAAACTTGAATACACCAAAGAACAGTTACGAAAAGAAAGTGTACAGCAGAAAAAACTATTAGAAACCATAAGCCATGACATCATCACTCCTGTAAAGTTCTTGTCGATTACCGCTAAGAAACTATATGAAACCGATGAACACGATCATTATATACAAAAAAAATACTTTGAAAGCTTTTATAAATCTTCTATAGAGTTCTACAACTTTGTTAAAACCTTAAAAGAGTATGCCGAAATCTATAATATTCCAGAAAAAAATGAAGTTTACAATCTTTTTGAAGTTGTTGAAAATAAAAGAATACTTTTTGAAGTAGCAGCCAGGGAACAAAACACACGCATTATCAATAATGTGAAAGACCCTACTGAGTCTAATATCAATCAGAATGTTATAGCAGTTATCATCCATAACTTAATAGACAATGCAATAAAGAATACCACCGATGGGATCATAGAACTTTCTACCATTGAAGATGAGCATATCTTTTTCCTCGAAGTAAGAGATACGGGACAAGGCATGAGCCAGGAACAGATGAAATATTATGAAAAGCTTCAGGATAATATAGAAAATGAAAAACTCGTCCTCCAAAAATACAGCCTAGGATTACACCTTATTCTTCAGTTACTCATGATGATTAACGGAAAAATAGAATTTAAAAATAATACGCCTAAAGGAACCATTGTTTCCATTAAAATAAAAAAACAAAAATATGGATAGAAAAATCATTATTGCAGATGATCATTTTGTAGTAAGATTAGGAACTACTCTTATCCTGGAATCTCATTACAAAGATGTAAAAATCTCATGTGCAGAATCTTATACAGATCTCACCAATCAGCTTCATGCAGAACAATTTGATTTGTTGATTCTGGATATCAATATGCCGGAAAGCAAGTATCTGAGCATGATTGGTGAATTAAAAGAAATACAGCCAAGCCTTAAAATCTTAGTATTTTCAGTGTATGATAATGATATTGCCGCACAATACATTATTGAAGGAGCAGACGGATACATCAATAAACTATCGGATGAAAACAATATTCTGGAAGCGGTACAGCAAATCCTGGAAACAGGAACCTATTATTCCCAAGAGATTGTAAAAAAACTGGTTTCTTCAGCTAAAAAGGATACTCCTATTAATCCTCTTGAAATTTTATCGGAAAGGGAAAAAGAAATATTCGACTTACTGGTTAAAGGCTATGGAAATATTGAGATTTCAAATGAACTCAACCTTCATCTGTCAACAGTGAGCACCTACAAAGCAAGAGTTTATAAAAAACTGAATATTAAGAATGCGGTTGATCTTGTGAGACTGGCAGATAAAAATCAGGGGTATCCGAAGAGTTAATAAAAATGATGTAAAAATGACCAATCATTATCCATATTTTCAACTTTTAAAACATAAAAAAAACGGAATAATATATTCCGTTTTCAATCATCTGTATTCTATAAGAATCGTAAAGTTATTTATACCTTTTTGATTTATTCTTTTTCTGTAATTGATCAGTTAGCTTAAGAAGCGTATCAATTTGTTTCTTTTGCAGATCAATCTGCTTTTGTTGCTCTATAATATGCAGATACAATTCTTCTACTTTTTCCAACGTTTGGGTAGATAATTTGGTAAGGTCAAAAGAATATCCATTTTCTGTTTTTTCCAATTCCTTAATAGAAGTTACTCCAGGCAAGTGTTTATTTTGCTGAATAAACTTCTCTGTATCATATATACTGGAAAATGTGTAGTTGGAATTAATATCTGATGTTCCATCAAAATACTGATCAAATACGTAATCCGGATAAGTAGCCGCAGCCGTTTTAATACTTCCGTTCACGCTTAATTTTTCAGAGCCAAAAGTAGGTTCAGTACTATATCCTACTGCTAGATTTTTTATAGTCGTCACGTTCCCTGCTGGAGAAATCTTCATTTGTGTCTGTCCTAAAGCACCAGCACTGGGTGTTGTTGTAAATTCAATTCCGGTAGGAGCAACTGTATTCGCCGTTCCTAAAGAAAGAAAAGTACTGTTTCCTGCAGCCTTAATCTGTGCAGCAGAGTTGGTATCACAAAATATAAATAAGGAATATCCTCCTCCATTAGAAAACCCCATTGATGTTCTTGTTCCTGTACCAGAATCCTGAACAATACCCAAACCACTGCTATTATTAATGGTTGTAGTCTGCTGATTTATAAATTTTAAATCTTTACCATTTGAGTAACAGTTCTGGTACTGGTAAGCGTACCATCTGCATTATAAAGATTATTATAGATCAGTTTTTGCCATACCGCACCATCGAAATAATAATATCCAATACCATCAATATTAAGCCTTGGTCCTGCATTATCACCTGCTGATATATCAGTAATATATATCAGTGCTCCCTTCTGATTAGTTCCATACAGCCCATTTCCTTTAGCAGAAAGTTCAGCTCTGGTAAGTCTTGGTGCTTGAAGTCCATCAATGTCGGTAGCTCCAAGTTTTCCATGAACATCCAATGTAGAATTAGGGGTTGTAGTATCAATCCCAACTCCAGCGGTCTGTGCAAAAACACTTGCAGAGGCAATCAAAAAAACTGCTGTTAGTAAAGTTGTTAAATTTTTTCTCATTGTCTTAAATTTTAGTATTTTAAAAGTGAAAAATATTAGAAGAGAAATAGATATGATTTACAGATCCTATCTGTACCTGATAATATTAAGCAAGGCAAAAACACCCTCCTTACCGAAGGAGACTCAACGAAAAATATAGAAAATATGGTTTAAGAATAAACAATTAAGCAGAATCTAATTCTTTACAAAAGGCAATTATGCCCAGTATAAAAACAGGTTCTATCAAATTAATTTTTGTTACTCCTTATAGGATTTAAATAATTTTTTTATCTGTATTTTTATCATTGCCGGCTAGATAATTCTTCTATTTCTTACGTATTGAATTAATTAACTTTTAACGGTACAAATTTAGAACATGAAATGTGAAAATTAAATTTATACCTGTAAAAACAAACCGTCATTCATATAGTATTTTGTCCTGCTGATGTAGTTAAAAAATTACAAGAAATATTGTTGCTAATAGAAAAAAAATAACTAAGTCCTGACGTTTTACTTCTAGAAAACAGAAAATCCCTCTTGTCAAATTGGTAAGAGGGATTATTATTGAAAATCGGAAAACAATCTAATTATTCATGATGATGAATCATCATTGAAGTAGTTTTACCGCTTCTTCATTATTCTGCATCTGAGCATGCTGCAAGGCTGTATTTCCTCTATTATCCTTAGCATTCTTATCGGCTCCATTTTGTAAGAGCAATTCGATGATTTCCGTTTTACCGAAAACAGCAGCATAAATGAGAGCAGTGGCATCATTATAATTCTTTGTATTAACATCCGCTTTATAGGAAATCAATAATGGGATCATTTCTTTATATCCTTTAAATGTAGCTCCCATTAATGCGGTATTACCACTCTGATCCTGCAGATCAGGCTGAGCTCCATTTTCGAGCAGCCATTTTGCTACTGTATAATGATTATGATATACAGCGAGAATAAGAGGAGTATATCCTTCGGTATTTTTAGAATTAATCTCTTTTTTAAACTTAGAAATTTCTTCTATATTTCCTGTCTTTGCATAAGAAAACACATCCTGTGCATTCGTCTTACAGATGGCCAAAAATATAATGATGGCAGAGATGAAGTATTTCATGATTCTTATTTTGAGGACAATAAAGATTCCAGTTGCTGACGGTCCATTTTAACATATTGAGCCAGTCGTTTTCCATACTCAGCATCTGCCTGATAGAAGTAAGAAATCATTTTAGCCACTACTTTTTTATTCTCTACGCTATTTAAAGCACTTCCCAGATTCTTAATCAGATTATCCTGATCTTTTTTAGAGAAGGATCTGTAAAGTTCTCCGGCTTGTTTAAAGTTATTTTCCTTATCTATTTTAGCCTGTACGGTAGATGTACCTGCAGGAAAAACAGTTTGAGAATATTTGAATTTTTTATTATCAGTTACCTCAGGTTTTGCTGCTGACGGCTGATAGTTCACCTCTCCATTTTGAGTTCTCATAGACATGTAGCCGTTTTGGTTGTAGGTCATTACATCATTTTTTGATGCATTAACCGGTAACTGCTGGAAGTTTCCACCAATTCTGTGTCTCTGAGTATCAAAATAAGAGAAAAGTCTTCCCTGTAATAACTTATCTTCTGATGGCTCAATTCCCGGAACAAGAGTACCTGGCGAGAAAGCAGCCTGTTCAATCTGCTGGAAATAATTTGTTGGGTTTTGATTAAGAGTCATCGTTCCCACCTTAACAGATTTTGCAATAGATTCCGGCCATACTTTAGTTACGTCAACAGGATTGAAATCAAGTTTTTCAAAATCATCTTTTTTCAGCATCTGTACATATAAATCCCATTTTGGAAAGTTTTTAGTCTGGATAGAAGTATACAGATCTCTGGTAGCATGCTCAATTTGTGTGGATTGAATTTTATCTGCTTCTTCCTGGGTAAGATTTCTCTCTCCCTGTTTGGGTACCCATTTATATTTCACATAAGTAACTTCTCCTTTGGCATTAACCCATTTAAAGGCATGAACTCCATTCCCCTGCATTTCCCTGTAATTGGCAGGAATTCCGTAATCAGAAAACAACCAGGTCAACATATGAGTAGATTCCGGAATATTGGACATAAAATCAAATACACGGTTATTATCGGATGCATTATTAGTAACCGGAGAAGGTTTAAATGCATGTACCATATCCGGAAACTTGATTGCATCTCTAATGAAAAACACTGGCAGATTGTTTCCTACCAAATCATAATTTCCCTGGTCCGTATAAAACTTAACAGCAAAACCTCTTGGATCTCTAAAAGTCTCCGGAGATCCCTGCTGATGCACTACTGTAGAAAACCTTACTAATAAAGGAGTCTTTTTTCCCGCTTTTGATAGAAAATCGGCCATTGTAACATCAGAAAAATCAGCATCCGCAACAAATTCCCCGAAAGCTCCAGCCCCTCTGGCATGTACTACCCTTTCCGGAATTCTCTCCCTGTCAAATGCCGCCAACTTTTCAATCAAATGAATATCTTCTAATAAAACCGGACCGTTATTCCCTACTGTTTTAGAATTCTGATTATCCCCAACAGGACTTCCTGTGTTAGTTGTCAGTTGTTGCGAAAAGACTGTAGAAGTAATAAGAACCCCAGCTAAAAACACACTTTTTTTCATAATTTTTTATTTATAGTGGGGCAAATATAGAAAGATGACCTCTGGGTTCCATGGCAATAGATTCAATCCTGAAAATTTACAAAATCTATCAATAAAAATTTATCAATAGATTCCATCTACTATATTTTTAATAATAAGAATTCTAAAACAGTCAACCAAAAATAAACATGACAATTAAAATTGCCATTGATGTAGTTTTATAACTACAGCTTTAATCCTTCATTTTACTTAAGATTTATATAATTTTACCGAATTAAAACATGAAGGAAAAAAACAGGCAATAACCCTAATAATTAAAAAAACACACTAGAATAATTTCGTTTAAGAGAATAATCATCATTAATATTTCATATTAACATAACCGCTAAAAGTAGAGAAATCGAATATAAATAGTAGTTATTAAAGATAGGTCTACCCGGCTTATCTTTTTTTGAAATATAACAATCAGATGATATAAAAAACGGATATTTCAAAACAAAAAACACTCCATATACTCTTTGTATGAAACAAAAAGCTATTTCACCCATTGTCCTTGATATTTTGACTGTGTACAACCCATCTTTCCAATCACCTTAAGATCAAGCAATAACAAAAACCTCGCAGTCATTAAGTACTATTGGCTTTGGAGCATGTTCAACAATAACATTGCTTCTCTTCTATATTCTGAAGCAGATAACAAGTAGGTAAAGAAACCTTCAATCATTTACATAGATGGTCATTCTCAATCCAACTTCCTTCAGTTCAAAATGATATCTGACAATCCAGCCGGCTGTCAGATACGGTGACTTTAATCTATTATCTGATAAGCATATTTATTATTAAAATGTTTTATAAAACACTTCTAATTTTATTCTTCATAAACATTCAATTTTTTAATAGCCAGCAAGCTGCTGTATGGTATGATACCAATAACGGACTTCCACAAAACAGTGTAAAAGACATCATTAAAGATAACTACGGATTTATCTGGCTGAGTACAGAAAATGGATTGGTACGTTATGATGGATATAATTTTGTAACCTATAATCACCTCAAACTCAAAAACAACAGGTTTACTTCTTTTTTTGGAAACAGGAAGAAAGACTCTATTTATAATATCACTGCTTATAATGAAAATACAGTATTAATTTCCAAGAGAAATATAAGCAGCTTAAACCGACCAACAAACTGTTTACGAAAAGTGCTGCATGAAAGTAAATCACATGCCATTTTTACAAAAAACGGAATACTGGAGAGCCTTGATAACAAAGATTTTTTCATCTATTTCGATAAGAATAATTATTATCATTTACTGAACGATGCCACCGTCCAGTACAAGGATCATAAAATTGAAACCCTGAAGAACCTCCGTAAAGATTATATATTAGATACTTTTTGCTTTGATCAGAATATTTTCATTATTTCCAGGGTGCTGAAAAAAGTTATTAAAATCAGCAATGCAAAAATAACGTACCTGGATGCTCCTGACATTTTCTTTAACAAAGATATTACGGTGTATTGGAGCCAGATCAATAATCAGTCTTTTATTATCCGGGATCATAGCTTGTATAAAATATTTTACGAGCATAATACCCTTAGCATCAAAAAAATAGCAGAATATGATTTTAACAGAAATTCTCTCTCTTCTATTTATCATGATGAGACCAATAATAAACTATATCTGGGAACTTTATCTGATGGATTGAATATTATCAAGTTTAATAATTTCCATATTGTTAACAAGTCTGATAAATCTTATGAAAATATCTTTTATGCTCAGCTTCCTTTTGAAAACAACAGCGTAATTACTCCTTCAGGAGATGTTTACAATGACAGTAAACTGATAAAACAATATCATTTCAATACCTCTAATAAGTACTTCCTGTTATATGATAATCAGAAAAATATCATTGTTCAGGATGACCGTTCACTGCTTCGGTTCTTCAGCAATTCCGGGTATACGAAAAAAGAACATTTATATTTCAAAAAAACACCGTCTTATGCATGGAATCTTAATGGACATTATATTATTGTTTTTCATGATCCTTCGCTAAAATCTCAGCTTGTTTTCTATCAAGATGACAGCTTTACTACTCCTATTTCCCAGTTTGCAATCCCTAACGTTGTAACTACTGTACACCAATATGATCATGATAAATGGATGGTAGGAACAAGGGATGCTTTATATATCATAGAAACCTCTTCCCATATACTCAGAAAGATCTCAATCAAGTCTGTAAATATCAGAGAAATTCTAAAAACAAAAGATGGAAATTTCTGGATCATGACTCAGGGAAACGGTTTTTTTCTTTATAAAAATGGACAGCTCATCAAAATGCCTGAAGACAAAGATGGTTATCTTTTATTTTCTCACACCATACGGGAAGATCAAAACGGATTTTTCTGGATCAGCACCAATAATGGCTTATTCAAAGTACTGAAAAACAACCTCCTCAGCTATTCCAAAAATCAAAAATCCCCGGTTTATTATTACAGATACAGTAAAGAAGATGGCTTTAACACCAATGAGTTCAATGGCGGATGTTCCCCCAGTACTTCTATTCTTCCAAACGGAGATTTTGTTTTCCCATCCATGAAAGGAATGGTATTTTTTAATCCTTTAAAAATAAGAAGCTATTATCCCAAAGATTTCTTTATGGAAAGGGTTGTATTTTATGACTCCAAAAGCAGTATAAAAGGAAATACCATCAACCTTGAAAACAATTTCTATAAAGCACTGATTCTAATAGATGTACCCTACTATGCCAACAGAGCCAATCTTGTGATTGAAGCCCAACTGAAAGGTTCCAATAATGAAAAATGGGAAAAGGTAAGCAGTGATGGTAAATATTATATCTCAAACCTGGAACCGGGACAGTATCAACTTTTGGTAAGGGTATTAACCTCTCCCAAAGGAGATTATGTTTACAGAACCCTCAATATTAATGTACAACATCTGTTCTATCAAATATTCATCGTTAAGCTGTTCTTAGTTTTATTTCTCTCTATCATAACATTAAAGCTGGTCAGATTAAGAATAAAAAGACAGCAACTAAAAAAGAAGGAACTTGAGAAGATTATTGAAATAAGAACTCAGAAATTATCAAAAACCGTTTCAAAACTTGAATACACCAAAGAACAGCTAAGAAAAGAAAGTGTACAGCAGAAAAAACTGCTGGAGACCATAAGTCATGATATTATCACACCTGTAAAGTTCCTGTCGATTACTGCCAAGAAACTATATGAAACTGATGAACACGATCATTATATACAAAAAAAGCATTTTGAAAGCTTTTATAAATCTTCTATAGAGTTCTACAATTTCGTTAAAACCTTAAAAGAGTATGCGGAAATCTATAATATTCCTGAAAAAAATGAACCATACAATCTTTTTGAGATCATTGACAATAAAATAACTCTTTTTGAAGTAGCAGCAAGGGAGCAGAATACACGCATTATCAATAACGTGAAAGACCCTACTGAATCCAATATTAATCATAATGTCATAGCAGTTATCATCCATAACTTAATAGACAATGCCATAAAAAACACCACCGATGGGATCATAGAACTTTCTACCATTGAAGATGAGCATATCTTTTTTCTGGAAGTAAGAGATACAGGGCAAGGCATGAGCCAGGAGCAGATGAAATATTATGAAAAGCTTCAGGATAATATAGAAAATGAAAAGCTCGTCCTGCAAAAATACAGCTTAGGATTACACCTTATTCTTCAGTTACTTATGATGATTAACGGAAAAATAGAATTTAAAAATAATACGCCTAAAGGAACCGTTGTTTCCATTAAAATAAAAAAACAAAAATATGGATAGAAAAATCATTATTGCAGATGATCATTTTGTAGTAAGATTAGGAACGACTCTTATCCTGGAATCTCATTACAAAGATGTAAAGATTTCATGTGCAGAATCTTATACAGATCTCACCAATCAGCTTCATGCAGAACAATTTGATTTGTTGATTCTGGATATCAATATGCCGGAAAGCAAGTATCTGAGCATGATTGGTGAAATAAAAGAAATACAGCCCAGCCTTAAAATTTTAGTGTTTTCAGTGTATGATCATGATATTGCCGCACAATACATCATTGAAGGAGCAGATGGATACATTAATAAATTATCGGATGAAAACAATATCCTGGAAGCCGTACAGCAAATCCTGGAAACAGGAACCTATTATTCCCAAGAAATCGTGAGAAAACTCGTTTCTTCTGCTAAAAAAGATACCCCTATTAACCCTCTTGAAATATTATCGGAAAGAGAAAAAGAAATATTCGATTTACTGGTTACAGGGTATGGAAATATTGAAATTTCAAATGAACTCAACCTTCACCTCTCAACAGTGAGCACTTATAAAGCAAGAGTTTATAAAAAACTGAACATCAAGAATACTGTTGACCTTGTCAGATTGGGGGATAAAAATCAAGTCCATAAATGTAAATAGTCTCATAAAATCAGCCTGCTTTTTGCTAGCAATTCTATGAGGTTTCTAGAATTTTTTAAATGATAAACCGAAAATCTTTACCATAATAAAAATCATCAGGATTTAATCACCAATATTGAATGCATTTTCCCTATAAAATTCGTCTGAAAAACACAAAACATATTTGCACTTAAATCACTATTTTTTGATTATTTAAGAATTATACATCAATAAAAAGGGATTTAATATATGTTTTTCATATCCAAAATACCAAAAAAACCACTTAATATATAAAACAAAAACACTGATATGAATCAATATCTCATTAAAATTAAAAAGTCACACATTTTAAGAATTCCTTTATAGAAGAGCCATTACAGCAAGTGTAGTACCTGTGTAGACACACCTTCATCTTAATTTACAAAAAAAGAAAGCGGGAACTTCAATTTTTATTAATAGTTTTAATTCACACAGAATAGATTATTTTTTTTCTGTGTTCAATAAAACCACTAATCAAAATAAAAACCAACGTTATGGAACTACACAAGAAGATCTTATTAGGATCATTTATTTCAATGGCTTTAGTATCATGTAACACTACAAATGACAGTGTAGATGAAAAAGCCCCTCAGGAGCAGCAATCACTTTCAGGATTACTGGCAATCCCTCAAGGAGATATCCCTGCCGGCTTTGAAAATACACAGATGTGTAAAGATGTTTATCTTCCAGGAGAAGATACAGCTCCAGGAGCAGCTTCAAAAGGAGCTGTTATTACCAGCAAAAAATGGACAAATGGCAGCGTTATCACTGTAGGTCTTTACGGTGGCAGCACCTATGTTCGCAATAAGGTAATACAATATGCCAAAGAATGGTCCAAATATGCCAATATTACTTTTAATTTTGTTACAACTGGAACACCACAGATTCGTGTGACATTTACATCCGGTGCCGGATCTTATTCATATATTGGAAAAGATGCTCTTAGTATAGCTTCTAATAAAGAAACCATGAACTTCGGCTGGTTTAATGATTCAACAAGTGATACTGAATTCAGCAGAACTGTTATTCATGAATTCGGTCACGCTCTTGGAATGATCCACGAACACCAGCATCCTCTAGCTGCTATTCCATGGGATAAGCCAAAAGTATATGCTTATTATGCAGGAGCTCCAAACTACTGGACTCAGGCTCAGGTAGACAACAACCTTTTTGCAAAATATTCAACTTCGCAAACACAGTATAGTGCTTATGATACACAGTCTATTATGCATTACAGTATCAGCTCAACGCTAACTACAAACGGATTCAGTGTTGGCAGCAATACAGTTTTATCTCCAACAGATAAGCAGTTTATTGCAACGGTTTATCCAAAATAAGACACCCACTTATCTTAATATAAGTCTACTTTGTAAATCGGGGTAGACTTTTCCTGCTTATAATTAACACAAAAAAGAGTTGTTAATAGGCTCAAAGTCTGGAGACTTTGCGGCAGTGATGTAAAAAACAAAAACCCTCTCAAAGAGAAGGCTTAATTGTATATTTTATAAACTGATATTCTGTATAAGATATCAATTACATAGGTCCGGTTACAGGAACACATCCACAAACGCAATCCCAAATACCCTGATCAGGATCACATACGTAAATAGAGTCACATCTATAGATATAGCCTACTCTACAATAAACAGGCCCCGCACCCTTGATTGATTTCATACTGTCTCGTGTAATTCTTTTTAGATTTTTCATAGTTATTTATTAATTATTAGTTTTTTAGAACATTTTGTTCTTATCCAAATATAATTAAATAAAACTAATCACCAAATGCTTATGAAATTTTATACTAATGAAGGTAATCTATGCTCTATTGGGGCATTATAATGAAAACAAAAAAAGCCCCTAAAAAAGGAGCTTTTGTGACCGCAGAAGGATTCGAACCCTCACTGTCGGAGCCGAAATCCGAAGTTCTATCCATTAAACTATGCAGCCGTATTCATGAGGAATAAATGATAAGTAATGAGTAATTCTTCAATTACTTATCATTCATTGCTTATTGCTTATGATTAGAAAGTAATCTTCACACCACCCAGAATCTGTGGACCTAAGACTTTATAAGCCTTGTAAGTCTGATATTTTGAGCTCAGAAGGTTATTTCCGAGTGCGAAAATACTGAAATTTTTGTGAATTTTATACTCTGCTGAAAGATTTAAATCCGCATAACCACCAACTTTATCGTTCGTATTTTCTAATGAACGGTAAATCATCCCATTAGGAGCTGAAGCATCTGCAATTCCTTCAATTGAAAAAGAGTTGGTAGTTCTGTCGCTTGCAAAAATCCCTTTGAAACCTAGTAATAACTTCTTGTCAAGCATTGTATATTTAGCACCAATACTTGCATTCACTAAAGGAACGTTGTAGATATTATCATAGTTCTTCAAATTATACTTTGTAAACCTTACTTCCCCGTCAATCATTAAGTTTTCTAATGGGAAATACTGTACGCTACCTTTAATATCGCTTACATTTCCGTCATCGTAGATCGCAGAGAATGTGTTCGCATAGTCATAAGCAGCACGGTTAAGGGTGTAATTGTTATCAAAAAGAGGGTTTGCTTTAAAGAACATGATGTCTCTCATCTTTCCAAAACCTGCAGAGAAGTCATATTTCAACGTTTCATCAATATCTCCTCTTAATCCTACGTAAAAGTGATATTTTGTTTCTGTAGGCTTTAAATACTGGTCAGAAAGCGCATAAGGATTCTCCTGAAGAAGATCTCCGTAAGTGTTAAGCTTAAGTCCACCGTCTACCCCACCGTAGAATTTAAATTCTTTGGCAGCAGCCACCTGGAACTCAGCTTGCGGGAACCAATATGTTTTATTGTTCTTCACCTGATCCATCAGTCTGTTTGAGTTCTTAGCATTCAGGAAAGAAAACCCTGATCCTACCATCAAATAAGACTCCCCTTTTCTGAAAGTTACTTTTGGTGTTAAATTCGTATTAAAGAAATTGGAAGAATTTTTATCTACCATTTCAAAATCGGTTTTCACCGCTTCTAAACCTACTCCTAAATCAGCATTCAGGTTGATTCCTGATTTCCCAAGTTCAACAGCATGCTTAGAGAAGTTAGCCAAAATGGAAACCTGGTTTTCCTGAGCATCGAAATGATCTTTAAGGAATGATGATTTTACTCTTACGTCATTCAGAATTTCGTTAGAATAGAAATCATAGTAACCATTTACTTTGAACTGATTCACTTTCTGCTTCAGATCAACATCAGCATTGGGCGTCAGCGCATAGATTCCATAATAGTTATAATTATTCAATCCATATTCAGCATTGATATTGAATTTACCTTTATCTCCATAAGAATTAAGGAAAGCCCCTATCGTTGCAGAAGTCTGCTTGGATTTCCAGTCGTAATCGTTTTTAAGACCGCTTGTAGAAAGCAAATGAACATCTGCTCCCACCTCAAATTTATTTTCAAGGGTCTTGGAAACATTTCCATCCAACAGAATTTTACCATAATTCCCCATTCCGAACTGGACATAGTTGTTCTGAGCCGTTCCGTCAAATTTCGGAGCTACATCCTCTCCCTGAATCGTAGACGTTTTAAAGTCTGAAACCGCAGGAACGTCTGTAATGGTATATTTTACAGGATTCTGGGATTTCTCTTCCGGCGGATAATTTTTAATAGTTTCCACGGAAGTCTTCTTTTTCTCGATCTTCTTTACCTCCGGCTCTCTCTTTTTGTTAAGAACCAGTTTCTCCTCCTTGATCTGGGAAAACGCGAACTGCGAAACCCCTAAAAATATTATGGATAATAATTGAATTTTCTTGTTCATATTTTCTTTATTTGAAAAAAATATATATTGGGTTTATTTATTAGAAGCCATATAACTCCCTAATAAAGCTTTCCCCGATTGTTTTGAAAAAGTTCTGCCTACCCTGAATATATTAAACAGCCAAAGGCTTTGATAAACTTTTAATTGATATTGATAATTTTTCGTTGTACTGTTTTCAGTTACATCATAACGATAAGAAATATCATAAGGAAACCCGGAAGGCAACAAACCGACAGTAATCATACTTCCAATCATCGGATTCCCACATGAAGGAGTACGTGTTTCCATAGGATGCAGTGTTATTTTTGCTGCATTGGTACTGTCTTCCACAATTTCATAGATATCAGAATGTTTTAAAATATTAAACTCTCTTTCTAATTCTTTATTCACCACAAAAGCCTTTTGCCTTGTAAAGTTCACTTTTGCCCTATTATATTCTTTAGGAGTGGCGCTATACGAAGGAATACAGCTGGATAGTGAAACAGAAATTAAAAAAGAATATGTTACTAATTTAAACATCATGCTTTATTTCTTAATCTGTTTTTTAACTTCTTTCGCTTCTGCTACGATGTCCGGGAAGCTCTTATAGTTCGCAATAATCTGGTCACATGTATAACTTGCCTGGTAGTTGTCTTTCAGTCCAATATAGTTTTTAGCCATCATTACCAATGCTTTAGCTCCCCAATACTCTTCAGAAGCATAATTATTAGCAAGTTTAAAGATGGTTTCATTGGAAGATTTGAATGCCTTTCCTTTATTCTGATAGTAAGCTTTTGCATACAAAGCTTCTGCAGCTACCGAAGTATTGGATGATTTTTCAAGAGCACTATAAGCTGTCTGAGCATCTTTATCTTTTCCTGAATTCATCAGACTTCTTGCCTTGATTACTTTCGCAGTTTCAATAACTGCCGCAGAGTTTTTAGAGTTGGCAATAACGGCATTGGCTAATTTTTCTGCTTCAGAAAAGTTCTTCTCATCTGCATATAGCTTCATTAACTCAACATTTGCATAGTTCTTAATGCTGATATTGGAAGAGTTTTTAATGCCTTCAAGATATTTCTTGGCTTCAGCTGTATTCCCCTGTGCAATAAAGATTTGTGCTAAACGGGTTTGAGCATCATCCTGATAATCATTCTGAACACCTGCTACCTCCTGTAAAACAAGTAAAGCTTTTGTTGTATTATTAGTTTGATAATAACTTTCTCCCAATTCATATTTAGCCTGATAAAGGCCTTCTCCTGTTGGATTCTGCGTTAGGTATTTCTCATAGTAAGAAATTGCATTTTTATAATCTTTCTTCGCGAAATTCTGTTTTCCGGTAGATAGGTTGATTTCATCAATTTCAGAAGCATCAACATTTACACCTATACTTCTTGCAAAACTTTCGTAGCCTGAAACATCCCCATTTTTCGTAAAGATAGGCTTGGATGCCTGAACAATCTTCTGAGCGTATGCTGTATTTTTATACTGCTCTCCCAATGATTTCAGTTCAGAAAGGGCTTTATCATTCTGGTTCTGATCAATATAATTCTGCGCTCTGTAAATGGAAGCATTAGCGATAAGGTCTTTGTCTGATGAAGTTTTGATAACTTTTCCAAAATAATCATTGGAATTGGCAAAATCATCCTGAGCAGCATAAGCTGTACCTATTTCGTATTGAGCATCATCATAATATTCAGAATCCGGATATTTCGATAATAAGTTTTTCAGATTGGTAATCTTCGCCTGAGTATCTCCTTTAAACCCTAAAGCCATTGCTTTTTGGTATACCGTGTAGTCTGTGGCGTCTGCATTTTTATCGTAGATCGCAATCGCTTCATTCAGATCATTATTTGCATAGTGAATATCTGCCAGACGAAGTTCTGCATCATTTTTAAATTCAGGTTTAGGATTTGTCAGATACTGTTTAAAATAAGTAGCAGCCTGATCGAATTTCTTAGCTTTAAAATAAGCATATCCTAAATCATAAGGTAGCTGTTGTTTTTCAGGGAAGTTTTCGTTCAGAAGTTTTTCATAACGAACAATAGCAGACGGATAATTTCCTTTCTGATAATATACCTGAGCAAGCCAGTATAAAGCTCTGCTGTTAAATTCTTTATTGATATTAAATCCTAAGCTTCTTAAGAAATACTTTTCAGCTTCGTCATAA
Source organism: Chryseobacterium sp. CH25 (assembly GCF_004119455.1). Taxonomy (GTDB): domain Bacteria; phylum Bacteroidota; class Bacteroidia; order Flavobacteriales; family Weeksellaceae; genus Chryseobacterium. The sequence continues at coordinate 106,990 of NZ_NRQT01000009.1, read as the reverse complement.
TTCCCTTTATTAAATTCTTCTGTTCCCAGTAAATAAGAAACTTCCTGATCTACTTTATTGATTTCAGGTGTTGAGCCTTGTAATCTGTCAATAGCATTCAGCGTTTCTTTATAGTTTCCGGAATACAGATATGATTTCACCAATAATGATCTCATTTCTGAAGCATTCGATGCATTCTGGTTATCATTGATATAGTTCTGTAGAACTGTAGATGGATTTTCAAACGGGTTTCCAATGTCGTATCCAAGTTTAGCATACTGTTCGTGAGCTAACTTTTTCACTTTCGCATCATAATCCATCTGATAAGAAGAACGGAATGCAGAAAGGGCTTCCTGTTTTTTATCTACAGCTAAATAAGCATTTCCAAGTTGATAATAGGCATTCTGTGCTAATGCTGAATTACTGTTCACAAGCTGGTTATAATAAGAAACGGCTTCGTCATATTTCTTCAGCTGAGCCGCTACAAATCCCATCTCATAAAGATCATTTTCGGATGGATTCTGCTGTACATTCAGATAATCTTTCAAATGAGGATATGCTGAATTATAATCCCCTTTCATGAAATAACTTTCTCCAATAATCTTGTGTACTTCCGCTTTATAGGATTCTGAAATATTCTCGTTCAATAAAGCATTTCCTTCAGAGATTGCTTTATCATAATTCTTATCATTATAATACATCTGTACATAATACGGACGTACAAGCTTTGAAAATTTGTCCTGATCTTTTACAGAATCGAAATACTGAAATGCCTTATCATTTTGCCCGTTACTGTAATACAGATGGCCAAGCATATAGGCTATATTTCCTTTTTGAGACTCATCTGCTGTTTTATAAGCTTCCTCCAGAGCATCAGTAGCCCCTTTAGAATCTCCCATCATGAACTTAGCATAGCCCAGCTTCATAATATATTGGGTATTCTCTTCTTTTGAAAGCTGATATTGGTTTACTTTTTTCAAAGTTTCCAATGCTTTGTCAAAATCCTTTTTTGCCAGATAATAATCTGCTAAAGGAAGGTTGGCCTGAGCAAAATAGGCAGAATTAGGATATTCTTTCATGAAAGCTGTCAATCCCTCTTCAGCATGATTTTTCTGAAGAATCACACCAATTACATTATCAAAAAACTGAGCCGCCTCCTTCTTTGAACGTGACAAATTCTGATTGTAGAAATATTGTCTTGCGTATTCGTATTGGGAGGCGTTGTATATTTTAGTCTGATAAAGATTTTCAGCTAGATTGAATCTGTAATTTTCTTTCTGTGTAAAATATTGGGACTGTTGAGCGTCGGAAATTCCGAAATAGATGACCGCAGCCGCTAAAAGTATTTTTTTTGATTTCATTCTTCTTGATATAAGAAAATTAGTCTAAATAAGTTAACGAAAATATTAAAAACTTATTGTTTAAGCAAGTTTTAGCAGATTTAATACTGTAATCAGGATATTCACAACAGTAAAAAATATTTCACTATTGATTGATAAAAACTCTTACTTCAGTCTGATAAAAATGTAAACAATTTTAGCTATCAGTTATCAGAAATACATTCTGAACTGATACTTTTTCAACAGCAGCTAAAAACATACCATAAATGCACTGTAATATGAAATTTAAGATACTTTTAGCATTAATTTTTATGAACCTCCAGCAGGTATAAAAAATTCTACTTCCAGAAAACAGTAGTTACAGATACTCTTATTTTGGAAAAACAGATGCTCATACTGGCAGCTCAATTACGGAACAGGTAAAAATGTAAGTGATAAAACCATGAAGGATACAGGGAAACCAATGGAGATAAAATGGTATAATGACAGCTATATGGAAATGCCTGTTTATAAAGACTTAATGCTTTTCGTTAAGTATTTTTACCTAAATGTTCTTAACGACTGTTAACATCAAAATAAAAAATCATTACATTTGTTTTTTTCAAATCAAATATAGTTTATTGAATGAGTCAACTTTTTAGAAGGAAAGTCTATTCGGATACAGATACTTCAACAGGACTTTTAAGAGTTTTAGGTGTATGGGACATCGTATTTTTTGGTATTGCGGCGATTATAGGAGCAGGGAGCTTCAGCAGTTTGGGAGAAGCCGTTTTCAGAGGTGGCCCGGGAGTGATCCTTCTCTATTTGATTTGCGGCTTTGCCTGTGGTTTTACCGCGTTGTGCTATGCTGAATTTGCCAGCAGAATTCCTACAGCAGGTTCTGCCTACACGTATGCTTATGCCAGTTTCGGGGAATTAATTGCCTGGATCATCGGCTGGGCTCTGATTATGGAATATTCTTTCGGAAATATTTATGTAGCTTTTTCATGGTCTGATTATTTCACCAGCTTTTTAGGACGTCTGGGAATGCATATCCCTGATTATCTTACCTGCAGTTATACGGAAGCCAGTAAAGCAATAATGAACGGTTCAGAAAACAAAGAATTAATCAACGCATGGAATACAGCTCCACTGATTGGAAGTCTTAAGTTTATTGTAGATGTTCCAGCTTTGGTCATCAATGGATTAATTACCTGGCTTTGTTATGTAGGGGTAAAAGAGAGTAAAAACTTCAATAACTCATTGGTTATTTTAAAGTTAGGGGTAATCCTACTGGTAATTTTGGTAGGTTTCGCTTATATCAATACAGATAACTGGACACCGATAAGTCCTGTAACAGGATCTCCATCTTTTATGCCTAATGGCTTTACAGGAGTAATGAGTGCTGTTTCAGGGGTTTTCTTTGCCTATATTGGTTTTGATGCCTTAAGTGTACTTTCTGAAGAAACAAAGGATCCTCAAAAGACATTACCAAAAGGGATGATTATCTCTCTTGTATTATGTACAGTGATCTATATTGCCCTTACTCTTGTATTAACGGGAATGGTAGATTACAGAAAATTTGATGGTGTGGGAGACCCGCTTTCTTTCATCTTTGAAAAAACAAATGCAAATGTGGCCTGGATGGAACTGATTGTTTCTTTTGTGGCAATTGTTGCTATCACTACTGTTTTATTGGTATTCCAGATGGGACAGCCAAGAATCTGGTATGCGATGAGCCGTGATGGTTTGATGCCTCAAAAATTCCTTAAAATCCACCCAAAATACAAAACACCTTCTTTTGCAACCATCGTTACAGGGATTGTGGTAGGGATTCCTATCTTATTTACAGATAAAACTTTCATCCTTGATTTTACCAGTATCGGAACGATCTTCGCCTTTGTATTGGTATGTGCAGGAGTTTTAGTGCTTCCGGCTAAGGAAAAAATCAAAGGTAGATTCCACCTTCCTTATATCAACGGTAAGATTATTTTCCCTGTTATCTTCATTGGTGGACTGATTGCTTTCTACTATTGGCAGCCTGAGTTTTTCCAAACGCTTATGAATTGGAGCGATCCTAAGGATGGAGAATTCAGAGCATCTATTTTCTTTTTTATTCTGATCAACCTGATCTTATGTGGGGTTGCTTTCATCAAGAACCTTTCTCTTATTCCATTAATAGGATTAAGCTCATGTTTATACCTTCTTACCGGAATGAGCCATGAGAACTGGTTCTGGTTCGGAATGTGGTTTATTATAGGTTTAGTGATCTATTTTGGATACGGTTATAAAAACAGTAAACTGAATAAAGCTTAACAGCAATATATAAAACATTAAAAAAAGGCAAAATAGCAGACTAAGCTATTTTGCCTTTTCTTTTTTATACCTGATTTTAAAAGCGGCAGAATTATTGCTGTAAACCCAACAGAACCAACAAACTAACACCACCATGTCTGAAAGAATCAAAACATACAGGGAGTTCTACCAGTTTTATCTTACGGAACACAGTAAAACAGGAACCCGAATTTTTCACTTTATCGGCACACTGCTTATATTTGTTGTCATAGGATATGTTATCAGCTCAGGAAAAGAGAGATTCCTATGGTATATTCCGATTGTGGGATACGGATTCGCCTGGTTTAGCCATGCGGTTATTGAAAGAAACAGACCCGCCACGTTTAAATATCCATTATGGTCACTCATCTCTGATTTCAGACTCTTTTTTGAGCTATTAATTGGCAGACAAAAGTTTACAGGAATAGCCAGCTAAATTCAAAACCATTAAGCAGAATGAAGATGATACGAATATTTAAGGCCAACTTCGTTTTAAGTACGAATGTTATTCCTTATTGTCTTGAACTAACTCATCACCTATTTAAATGGGAAACCATTAGACATAGGTTAATTTTCTTCAGCCAGATCTGGATTTTTAGTTACAGTTATTTTTCTTATCCAATACCCTAAAGATGGAAGAATAAAAGATAATAATACCGGTAATAGTAATGCAAAACCTGTTTTATCCAGATTCACAATCAAAGGAAACAGATAGCCATTATAAACTATTAAAGCCAGAGTAAAAATAAAACTGTCATTCCCTACGGTTGAAAAAAGATTAAAATCATTTCCAAACTGGTCGAACAACCCAGACATAACAAAAAATAAAACATTTACAAAAAACATCCAAAGGACGGATCTGTAAGTCATGTTTTTCTTTGCATTCAGATACCCACCCAAGATTAGAAAAAATGACATTATCGCAGAAATTGTATAATTTACAGGGCTAATATCTACCTCACTTCCACTTTTCCCAAAGAAATAGATGGCATACACCAACAAATTCAGGAGATAAATAACAGTAACATAATTCATAGGCTTCTCTTAATAAACAGATTCTACAATATTATAATGAACAGTATTTAATATCTTTTCCAGCTCTGGATCATTATCTTTAACCGGAACAGGAATATAGCTTGAGAAAGTCATCGTATTATCTTTATTGAAAGTAACAATAACCTCTTCCAGAATAGTTTTGTCATCCACAAAAAACTGAATCCTATTGTCTATGATCTTCCAGAAAGAAAGTCTTGGCTCCGATGGTATACAGTCTCCCACTTGTCCTTCTATATAATTATACACCGCAAAACCATCTTCCCTGATAGCATAATTTCTCATCAGTCTGCAATTATCAAAGTCTTTAACAACTTTCTTTTTTCCTTCATAAAATCCGGATTCTTTCAGTTTCCAGAATCCTATAACATCTTCTTTTTTAAGTTTCTGTGCACTCACTAAAGAGGCAAAAACCAAAGCGGACGAAAACAACAATCTCTTCTTCATCATTTTTTCTTTTTCTTTTTAACAGCAGGACTTTTAGGAGCTTTATCCATTTCTTCACCCACTTCTATAAGCCCCATAGACATCATAGAGGCCGGATCACCATGCTTCTCGCCTTCTTTCCAGGTTTCAAAAGCCTTTTCACGAAGTCCTAAAAGGTGATAATAAGCTCCCAGAACATTATACCCTTCCATTTCTCCAAGGTTTATCGTTTTTTGGGAAAGTTCTATGAGCTCCGGATGGGGTTTCAACTTCTTATCTTTGATTTTTTCCAAATCTCCAAAAAATCCGGGAGTGTACTCCATCATCTTTAATCCAAAAGCGTTGAGACAGGCCTTAGCCAACCCTTGATTACAAAAATCTTCACTAATTTTGGTATAATCATTTGTATTGGAAAACAGAGCATCCAATCCTGACATATTTTTCGTCTTATCATAATACCCAGCCAATAAAGCTGCTCTTTTCTGAGCTTCTACAGGATTTACTCTGTTATTAACTTCAGTACTGTCTTTTTTACGAATCCAGATTCCGTTTTTCACCCAATTTGAAATACCAATTAGCTTATCTTTTTTAATCTTAAAAATAAATACATCTTTATCCGGAATCACGATTAGGCTATCATTTCTGGTAAAATAATAACTGCTTTTAAAACCATCCACAATTTTACCATTTCCGTCAAAATTGAAACTTTTATAAAAAGTCTCATTTCCCTGTTCTTCAAAATAGCCCTGCAATGCATTGTCCACTTTTTGAGCAGACGCATTACCAGTTATAAAAACCGCAGAAACTAATACTATTAATTTTTTCATCAATTCAAATTCTTTCTCTTCTCTTTTCTTTTCTACAAAATGCAAACTCTATAATGCCTCAAGTTTTGTTTTAAAACAAAATCCAACTCAGAGCTTTTTGCATTGTTTACAGTTTCCTGGTTTCCAATATTTCTCACTTCATTTCCCTCTATTTAAAAGATTATTTCCTCTACCGTTATTTATTGAACCCGTCAAATTAAATGATTAAAAAACTAAAAAACAATAGCTGAAATCCGCTAATTCATAAAAATTTCGGCATGGTAATTGCGAGGTATGGTTTCAAAATCAAGTTTATGAAAAGTATAGCAACAATTCTAAAAGGGGCAGCACCCGCATTAGCATTATTCGCAATGACGCAGTGTACAACAACAGCTGGAGTATCCGCTGGAGATGAAAAAACTTTCATCGTAGGACCACAAACAGCAGACTGTACAGGAGTAGCTCCTATGAAATGTTTGCAGGTAAAAGAAAAGGCTTCAGAAGACTGGACAAATTTTTACACAAACATCGAAGGATTTACTTATGAACCAGGGTATGAATATGTTTTAAAGGTAAAAACAGAAAAAATTGCTAACCCACCGGCAGATGCTTCTTCCATTAAATACACATTGGTAAAGCAGGTGTCTAAAACTAAAAAAGATGTGGCTGTAGCAGGTGAAAAAACACTTATCGTGGGAGCAGAAACGGTAGACTGTTCTGCTGGAGCAGGCCGTATGAAGTGTCTACAGGTAAAAGAAAATGCTTCTGAAAACTGGAGTAATTTCTACAGCAATATTGAAGGGTTCACTTATGAGCCGGGTTACGAATATGTTTTAAAAGTAAAAACAGAAAAAATCGCTAATCCACCGGCAGATGCCTCTTCAATTAAATATACATTGGTAGAGCAGGTTTCTAAAACAAAGAAATAAAATAAAAAAGCTTCAGAAATTTCTGAAGCTTTTTTATTTGGTTAGGAGATTTGAAGATGGATACTGGAAGTTATTGTAGACCGTAAATTTATCTTTATTCGCTCGTATCAATGTTAGAGTCCAACAAGTATTATAAAAAGATTTCCATCTTTATTTTCGACTACCAGAACTCCCCTTTTCCGGCTTCCCTACTCCCTATCTCTTGAATACCCCTGGTCTTTTGGGGGTTCAGGGTACTTTCCTTTACTAGCTTCTCCTACGGTATTGGCTGTCGTCATAGCAACCACAAGATCATTCAGCATTCCGCTCGCTGCTGTTGGGGAATTAGGAAGAAGGACAAGATTACTTCTGTTGCTTGCTCCTACTGAATGTAAAGTATCATAATGCTGAGTCACAACAATAAGAGCTGATGCTTCATGAGAATTAATGTCTACATTATTCAGCATTCTCACAGATTCTTCAAGTCCTTTTGCAATTTCTCTCCTTTGATCTGCAATCCCTTGTCCTTGTAACTTCTTGGATTCTGCTTCTGCCTTTGCAACGGCTACAATTCGGATTCTTTGTGCTTCGGATTCATATTCTGCGGCAGTTTTTTCTCTTTCCGCAGCATTGATTCTGTTCATGGCATGTTTTACCTGCTCGTCTGGATCAATATCTGTTACCAAAGCTTTGATAATATCATATCCATAACTGTTCATTGCTTCCTGAAGTTCACTTTTCACTGCGACTGCAACATCATCTTTTCTTACAAAAACATCATCCAGTTTCAGTTTAGGAACTTCGGCACGTACAACGTCAAAAACAAAAGAAGTAATTTGATTTTCCGGATTTTCCAGTCGGTAGTATGCATCTCCTACCTGGCTTCTGATCACCTGATACTGAACGGAGATTTTCATCCTGATGAATACGTTATCAAGAGTTTTGGTATCAATCATCACATCCAACTGCTGAATTCTAAGATTTAACCTTTTCGCAATCTGATCTATAATTGGAAGTTTGAGATGAAGTCCTGAATGCTTTACAGCCTGGAATTTTCCAAAGCGTTCAATGATTGCTGCCGTTTCCTGCTTAACCACAAAAAACGATGCAAATAAAATAATAAGCCCGAAGATAATAACGGGAGCCAGAAAAATACCCATAGTTTAGTTTTTATATTGATTCTTATAAAGATAGAAATAATATTTAAACTGGAGTAAATTTATAGGTAAGGAAGTTTGAGGCTGAAAGCTGTAAGTAATTGAAGTGTGAAGCAGTAACTTCCTAAATCCTTTCTTCCAGCTTCCAGCCTCTATGTAATAGGCTTATACCGTCATTCCGATATCAATTCCTTTAATTTTTCTGTAAAGGTCTGTGGCATAATTATCTGTCATTCCGGAAACAAAATCTATGATTCCCAGAACTTTCTGATAATCTGTTCCGTTTTCATAGACAAATTGTCTTGGAAGAAGCTTTAATGCTTTTTTATCGTAAGATTTTCTCTCCTCTTCCGGTTTCATAATAGAAGGAATGAAATGATCCAGCAATTCATACATTACATTATAACCTGCATTTTCAATTTCTACAACGGCTTTATGGTTGTAGATCTTTTCCACGGAAAAGCTTTCAATATCTTGTAATGCTTTATTTTCTTTTTTATAGATGTCAAGTAAACCGTTTTTGAGATTCCCCTTAAGAATCGTTTCAAAGTTATACTTATACATCTCAATAGATTTATTGATTAAAGCATTGATTACTTTAGCTCTTAAATAAGAAATCTGTTCGTTTTCATTAGAAATCGAGCTTAGCTTTGTCTCAATCCTCTGAACATCATCTGTTTCAGATTTCACCAGCTCAAAAAACAGGTTTTTACAGTCTGCTGTTGAAACGATTCCCAATCTGTGGGCATCTTCCATATCAATAATGTTATAGCAGATATCATCGGCAGCTTCTACCAACCATACAAAAGGATGTCTTTTGAAAATATGAGGTTCTTCACATTCTGAAATAAGTTGGGTCCCTTTTGCAATTTCAAGGAAAATATCTTTTTCATTCTGGAAAAATCCGAATTTTTTACGGTGGATAATTCCTTTTTTCTTTGCTACAGCTTCACATGGGTATTTTGCAATACTTGCCAGGGTAGAAAAGGTAAGTTGAATTCCGCCGGCATCTTTTCCCTGCTGCTGCTGAGCCAATACTCTGATGGCATTGGCATTTCCTTCAAAATTAACCAGATCAGCCCATTCTTTTTCGTTGAATTTGGACTTCAGGTCTTTTTCGTTTCTTTCAAAATAACTTGCAATAGCGTCTTCTCCCGAATGTCCAAAAGCGGGATTTCCCACATCATGGCAAAGACATGCCGCAGCAATTACGTTTCCTAAATTATATAGATAAAAATTCTTAGAATCTTCAGTTAGATCATTTTTATAGTCCTCAGCAATGAATTCACCAATAATACTTCCTAAACTTCTTCCTACGGATGACACTTCCAGGGAATGCGTCAGCCTGTTGTGCACAAAAACACTTCCGGGAAGCGGAAAAACCTGGGTTTTATTCTGCAGTCTTCTGAATGCAGAAGAGAAGATAATTCTGTCGAAATCCCTTTGAAAATCAGTTCTTGAAGCCTTAGTATTTGGATTGTTTCCTGTACGTTGATTGGTGAAAATCTGGTTTAAATTCATCATTTTTCAAAATTACTCCAAATTTTAATTGTATGGAATAGTAATCAGATATTTCTTAGACAGACATCATCATTCAAAAAATCTATTATTATCAAAGTTTTTTCCGTTGATTACTGCAGGTAAAAAGACCTTACATTTGATCCCATTAAAAACTATAAAAAATGAAAGACAGCACATGGCTTGATAAGTGGAACGAAAGATACACCCACGAGGAGTTTGTATATGGAACTGCTCCCAATAATTATCTGGAAGAACAGCTTAAAAAATTAACTCCGGGAACGATTCTTTTTCCTGCCGATGGTGAAGGAAGAAATTCTGTCTATGCAGCATTACAAGGCTGGAATACTTCATCTTTTGATATCAGTGAGCAGGGCAGGCAGAAGGCTTTACAACTTGCAGAACAGAATGGTGTAACCATCGATTATCAGGTAGGTGAATTACAGACTTTGAATTATCATGAACAACAGTTTGATGCGATCGCTCTTATCTACGCTCATTTTCCGGGCGACATTAAATCATCAATTCATCAAATGCTTGATCAATACGTTCGTAAAGGCGGCTTTATTATTTTCGAAGCTTTCAGTAAAAAGCATCTTGATTATGTCACCAAAAATGAAAAAGTAGGTGGACCGAGAGAGATTAAGGATCTATTTTCTATTGAAGAAATTAAAGCTGATTTTCCCAACTACTCCATTGTAGAACTTCAGGAAGTAGAAATTGAGCTTGAGGAAGGCTTATTTCACAACGGAACGGGTTCTGTGATCCGTTTTGTAGGACAAAAGCAATAAAGATCATTAATACCAGGTTTTGGCTAAAGCCGGATAAATTTGATCTTATATAGTTTGAGTGGGCTAAAGCCCACTCCTATTGATACAGCCAAGCAAATATTGAAATTTAACTGCAACATTATCTATAAAAAACATTAAAAATGATTGTCATCAACCATTTCATTGATTCTTTTTCTTCGTTCATTCCGGATCAAAATATTCAGCCCTGGGAAGTCATTAAGACGCTTGAAGATATAATGGATCGTAAGCTCAGTCATCTAACTGATGATTTTGTCATACAGGAATCCTGTGCTATTCACAAAACAGTTATTGTGGAACAGAATGTGACTTTCAAAGGCCTGGTTATTATTGATGAAGGAGCTTTTATTGGAGCTAATGCTTATATAAGAGGCCCTGTTTATATCGGAAAGAATGTAAAAATTGGACCGGGAAGTGAAATCAAACAAAGCATAATCTTCGATGAAACAGCTGTTGCCCATTTTAATTATATCGGGAACAGCATTATTGGATGCAGAGTAAATTTTGAGGCTGGATCCATTTGTGCTAATCATTATAATGAAAGGAAAGACAAAGAAATATCAGTACTTTTCAATGCTAAAATTATTAAAACAGGAACTCAAAAGTTTGGGTCATTGGTGGGCGATGATTCAAAAATCGGTGCCAATGCTGTTTTATCTCCCGGAACTTTATTAGCAAAAGAAAGCATTGTAAAAAGACTTGAACTGGTAGAACAACTCCCAAAAACATAAATATTTTGAGAGAAGTGGATTCAATACTTATTTTAGGTGTCAGTTAAAGCCCACTCCTATTGATGTTGATATGTGTATGAATGATAAATGCTGAACAATTATATCATTCATTACTTATAAAAATTAGTCTCCACCTAAAAGTCCACCCGCATATTTTGTAAAAAACTCGGTTTTATACACTTCTCCTATAGGAATTTCTGCTTCTTCAATGTATATATTGTGGTTATCAAATGAATCAATATAATCTGCATTCACTACATATGATTTACTCACCCGGATGAAGTTTTCTCCTGAAATTTTCTGATGAATTGTTTTTAGATTCATAGCTGTAATGAGCTTTTGCTGTTTGGTATGAATCACTACATAATCTTTCAATCCTTCTATAAATTTAATATCTGAAAAACTGATCTTGTAAAATCTCCGGTCTGCTTTAATGAATAAAAAGTCAGCAGTATTGGATTCTACAGTATTTTTTATGGTATCATTAGAGAGGAGTTCGGTATATAAAACGGCCTTATTGATAGCTTTTTCAAGTCTTTGTGGGTCAATGGGTTTTAAAAGATAATCTACAGCTTCCAGCTCATAACTTTTCAAAGCATATTGGGAATAAGCTGTGGTAAAGATAATCAGCGATCTTTTGGGAAGCATTTCTACAAATTCTAATCCCGTTACCATCGGCATTTCAATATCAAGAAAAATAAGATCTACCTCATTATCTTTAAAAAAATCCAGTGCAGAGGGAGCATTGGAAAACTCACCTAAAATATCTATGTTTGACGTTTCACTAATAAGCGAACGCATTTCTGCTCTTGCCAGAGGTTCATCATCAACAATAATACAATTCATTATACAGGAATTTTTAAATGGACAATATATTCTTTAGGTTCCGAAGTTATTTTCAGGTCAAAGGTATCAGTATAGAGCAATTCCAGCCTTCTTTTAATATTGGCAAGACCTAATCCGCTGTTTTTCTTATCTGAAATAAAATAATCAGGATCCCGGGAATTGATACACTTAAAATAGAGATTCTGACCTTCAATACTGATATTTATTTTTACATAGGATTCTTTCCCACTTATATCAACACTATGTTTTACAGCATTTTCTACAAAAGTAGTAAACAGGTTTGGAGGAATAAAGGTAGTATTAATCGTCCTGTTCCCTGCTTCTGTCTGAATATCAAAGGTAAAATTTTCCCTTCTTATTTTTCAAGGTTTAAAAAATTGGACAGGAAATCAATTTCTGAAGTTAATAATGTTTTCTCCACACTGTTCTCATAAAGCTGGTACCTGAGGAACTCTGAAAGTTTAACAATCACTACTGAAGCTTTTGCAGGATCCGTTCTGATGAGTGCTTTTACATTATTCAGCATATTGAACAAAAAATGAGGATTGATCTGGTTTCTGAGTTCATTAAGTTCCATTTGCATGGTCAGATTACTCAGTTCATTGATTCTTTGATTATCTTTAATCCATTTCTGCAACAACTTAACTGTGGTGGTAGTAAATATAATTGGAATGCACATCAATACTCCTTCATAAACACTTCCTTTTTCAGTCTCTCTGTGAATATTTTCAACTCTGAAATCAGCAAAAACCGACCTGAAACCAAATCCTATAATATTAATTCCTATTACTCCCATAATGACAAGAAGTACTAAATAGGCAATATATCTTGTTGTAAAGAAAAGCTTTGGTACCAGGATATAAATATTAATATAGATCATGGTAATTAGGATTGAGTATACAAAGACCAGTACATACAACTGATGTATTCCTGAAAATGACTGCCAGAACCTGCCACTATACAGCCAAAGGAAAAAAGAGATCAGAAACAGCAGGTGCCTGGCGTATTTGTAACGGTCTTCCACCAGGAAGTCCATTGCAAGGGTTTCTTTAAAATGCCATAACCTATATTTCATATTTTTGGATTAATATCTAAATACAAAAATAGACAATCCCTTAGCTTATACCTATAATATTATACGAAACCCATACTTTATTATACCAATTATATCTTCTGTATCCTGATCGGATTTCGTATAAAATACCGGCGGTTTTGTATAAAAAAATATCAAGGCAACCTTATTCTTTTTTTCTTTGCAACCTTTAATTAATGCATATGGAATTAGCAGTTTTTCAAGAATTAACCGAGGAGATCACATCAGAATGTTTTTTTATGACAGCCTCACAACAAGAGGAAAAAGTAATACAGCTTATCGACCTTCATCATTTTATAGAATGCTTTGACTCTAATATTAAAATTCTCAATTACATTCAACATCCTATTAATATTATAGAACAAAATGGAATGAAGAAAGGAGTTCTTTTTTATAATCTGAAGCATTCATCCTTTATAGACTGTAATGCAGCTGAAGAATTCAAAAGAAGACATCAACTTTCTGAACTCTGGTTTGTGTTTGTGGAAGAAGAAACGGTAACCAATACCACTTATCACACAGATTTTATCATCGAAAACAGTCTGGAAATTTTCTATGACCATATTTTTCTGTTTCAGTTTTTCCAATCTGATATAAAGAAATTAAAATAGATAACAATCTAAAAACAAGTCATAAATATTAACAGATCGTATCGTTACCTATTAATGGGTTCCCATTTTTGAAAATACATTAATCACAATCACTCCAATAATAATAAGGGCTATTCCAATAATAGCGGGAAGATCCGGAACCTGTTTAAAGGCCACCACTCCAATTATTGTGATAAAGACAATTCCTACTCCAGACCAGATAGCATAAGTAATCCCTACTGGAATCTGACGAAGGCTTAAACTTAAAAAATAAAAGGCGCAGGCATATCCTATTACAGTAACAGCGGATGGTAACAGTTTAGAAAACTCTTCTGATTTCTTCAGAAAGGTAGTCGCTATGATTTCAAATACAATAGCTAAAGCCAAAAAAAGATAACTGCGTCCCATAAAGTATTATTTCTACAAAAATAACAAAACCTCTACCCTGTTCCCAAAAAGTTATCTCATAACTTCCTTTTTACCTTCACGAAACAAACAATTTTCCATTTATGACGTACTAAGAATGTCATAGAATCTGACACCTGACAAAAAATATCCAACGTAAAAACTACCGGTAAAAATAAATTTTCTTAACATAGAAGTTACTTTCCTGCTGAAATTTTACACTTCAACTTTTCATTTTTTCTCAGTATTATGCAGAGCATTACTTATTGTTTGTTTTATCAAGTCTAATATATAAGACTGAAAACGGTTAACATTTTCATACATTTTTAAAGACAGAACAATAAATATATTAACAAATTCATAATAACACATTAACAAAACATAAACTTAAAATCTCTTAAATTTTAAATAAAACACCCTTAACACACTGATATACATCATAGTGTTTTACTTTGGCACGTGATTTGAAAGCTGTAATATTGCAATTGAAAGATTGATAAAAAAAGTCAAATAATTAAAAATAATACAAATGGTAACTTATATCGGTATCGCAACATGTTTAGTAGTATTCTCATCATATTTCATGACAGTAAGAAGAGAAAGAAACTAATCATTAAAATAAATAAGCCTATAGCAAAACTATACTAATTATATTGTTTTATGTTTTTACTCTGAGAAATCAGACTGCTCTTTTACCAGTGAGGTAAAAGGGCCCAAAAACATAACAAAAAGATCTTAGTTTCATAACAAATTTTAATATCCAATGATGAATCCGGGCATTAGTCCGGATTTATTTTTTTACAGATACCTAGAACCTGTTACCAAGGTTGATGACAAAAAGCTTTCAGTTATCTTAAAGAAAAATATCATTGACTTTTGTAAGCTTAACATCTTTTTTCAAACGCAAAGTTCTAATGGTTCTTGCGTTTTACTTTAGGGAGCTAAGATGACTGCTCCGCAGCAGAAGAAGCTATATGGATATGCAGATGCTTAGAAAGAATCAATTCATTGATTCCCTCTTTGCTCACTTATAAATATAACGTTATAATCATAAAAACTTTGCGTCAAATTTCATTCTCGTTGAACCAAAATACCATTACATTCACCCCCCTTCTTTACCACCTCATACAAATTATACTCATTCTCCATTAATTTTCTCTACTGGCCTAGCTGTTTATTCCTATTCAGGATGTTTTCTCTCATTTAATAAAGCCTTATCTTTGTTAGATTCAAGAACCATTAATAGTCATCATGAATCTGTACAACCTCATTATTCAAGATAAAGAACAAGTAAGCCTTAACGATGTATTTCTCAATAAAAATAACAGAGATCAACTTGTACAGCTCATTAAGGAACATACCTACAGCAAAGAACTTCAGGAATACGGCCTTCCGGTGAATCATAAAATACTACTTCAGGGAAGCTCAGGATGCGGGAAAACCATGACTGCAAAAGCCATTGCTAATGCTCTTGGAAAAAATATTATCATTTTAAACTTAAGCAATATTGTTTCCTCCAGAATTGGAGAAACCTCCCAGAATATCAAAATGATTTTTGATAAGGCAGCCAGAGAAAGATCTGTTCTTTTCCTTGATGAGCTGGACCAGATCGGAAAAGCAAGAGGAAGCGACGATAAAGATGTGGGTGAAATGAGAAGATTAGTAAACACCTTACTTCAGCTTATTGATTATTACCCTGAAAATGCACTGTTACTGTGCGCTACCAATCATCCGGAAATTATTGATACGGCTCTATTGAGACGTTTCCAGCTTAGAATCAATTACGAAATGCCTTCTACTGAGTTTCTGGATACCTTCTATGACACCTTACTTAGCCAATTCCCGGAAGATATGAGAACGATTGAGAGGAAGTATTCCATTTCTTTTGCAGAAGCTAAGGATCATGCTTTAACAGCTGTAAAAACTGCTTTAATTCAAAAACTGGAAGCTAAAGAACCTGTACAGTCATGAAAGAAGACATCCTTCACAACCTGAGAATCATCAATAACCGGATTCAAAATGCCTGCGAAAAAGCAGGAAGAAATCCTGATGAGGTTAAACTTTTACTGGCCACCAAAACGGTTTCCGCAGAACGCATTAAAATTGCCCTGGAAAACGGCCAAACCTTGATTGCAGAAAATAAAGTACAAGAACTGAAGGAGAAATATGAAGAATTGAAAGACACTTTTCACAATAATCACTTTATTGGCCATCTTCAGACCAATAAAGTTAAAGATATTCTGAAATATGATGTCACCTGTATTCAGTCACTTGATCGTCTGGAACTGGCAGAAAAACTGCACCAGAGACTTTCTGCTGAGAACAGAACTATTGAAGTTTTGGTCCAGGTAAATACTTCCAATGAGGAAAGTAAGTTTGGAGTGGAACCCAATGAGGCTATTGAATTAACCCGAAAGGTTTCAGAGTTTTCTACATTAAAGATAAAAGGCTTGATGACCATTGGCCTGTTCAGTGCAGAAACTGAAAAGGTAAGATCCTGTTTTAAAATTCTTAAAAAACTTCAACGGGAAATCATCCAGGAAAATATTCCTAATGTGGAAATGAATGAACTTTCTATGGGAATGAGTGGAGACCTTGAAACAGCCATAGAAGAAGGCGCTACCATTGTACGTGTTGGTACGGCTGTATTTGGAACAAGAATCTATCCGGATAGTTATTATTGGGATGAAGGAAACAATAATAAGGCGAAAAAATAATGTTCTATACATTTACCATTAAGATAAAAGAAGGAAAAACTTTCAAAAATGTTACCGATACTGTGCGTGATTCATTTATTGAAAGAGAAATGCATGATATAAAAATCCAGGGTAATCACATAACAGGAAAAGATGATCTGATAAAACTGGACTTTTCAAGCAGATATCCTATCACCATATCTCCAGCTAAGGAACATTTTATTTATGACGAAAATACCAGAATTCTGACGTACAAAATTGGAGCATTCTACCCCATTTTCTTCAATTTAATATACGCGGGGGTACTTTTTCTCATTCTTCATTTTCTTGTACAACATTGGATTATAGAACTGGTTGTACCCAGTATATTTTTTATTCTGATAACCATCGCAGGCTATGCTCAATACCAAATGACAATAGATAAAATCTCAAGAAAAATAAATGAAGATTAAGTACAACAAATAATAAAAGTCAACTTACATATAGTCTACAAAATCGGTATACTTTTTGATTATAAAACATTAATAACCAAATAAATGCAATTATGATTAGAAAATTACTTTCGGGCTGTCTGTTATTGACAGTATTATTCTTTTATTCTTGTGAAAAAGAAAACACACAGATGAAAAGTGGAATCTCCATTGAAACCATTTCAATGATCACCGTACTTACTATGGGAGTAGCCATTCTGGTAGCCTACAGCTATAAGAGAAGATAAAAAATAAATATAACACAGAAGCCTCTCAATTTTTGGGAGGTTTCTTTATATAGTTAACGTTACAGAAAAGCATTTAATTATTGAGACTGCTTCGCTATGACGATAAACAAAAATCCCTCTCATTACTGAAAGAGATTTATTATATCTGAAAAAGGTCTGATTACATATAACCTTCAATAAACTTAAGTATATACTAAGTTTCTGTCTCTGTAAGCTTTGTCTGCCCTTGATACAGAAGCGAAGAATTTGTGGTCTCTTACCCGCTATAGATTACATTCTATAATAAAATTACCATAAAAATCTCAAGAGAGTTACTTCTAAAGATATTATTATATATTTGATCCTTTATTAAAAATAACTTATACAACATGAAAACAAAAAGCATCTTTATTGCTTTATCATTATTAGCGTTTAGCTCCGTATACTCACAGAAACTTATCAAAGCTATTGAAGCTCAGAATTTCGAAAAAGTAGCAAGCCTTATTGAAAAAGGTGAAAACGTAAATAAAAAACAGGGAGAATACGAATTAACTCCTCTATTTGCTGCCTCTGGAACTGGAAATTTAAAACTAGTTGAACTTCTGATTAACAAAGGAGCTAATGTCAATACCCAATTGAAAAGCAAAAGTACAGCATTACATATGGTAGCCCAGGAAGGATTCATTAGTATTGCAGATTTGTTATTAAAAAACAAAGCCAATCCTAATTTAAAAGATATAAACGGATGGACTCCTCTTACTTTTGCAGCCAGAAACGGCAAATTAGATATTGTGAAAATGCTTGTAGAAAACGAAGCTGAAGTGGATGCTATTGCTGCAGATCATTCAACTCCATTTTGTATAGCAGTATCCAGAAACTATCTTGATATTGCAGAATTTCTTGCTCAAAAAGGAGCCAACATTAATAATCTGGATAGCGATAATGAAACACCAATCATGTACTGTGCTCAAGCTGGTAATGTGAAAGGTGTACAGTTGCTTTTACAATATAAACCTGATTTAACTATCAAAAATAAGGATGGCAAGACAGCCTTGCAAATAGCTAAGGAAAAAGGTAATGCTGAAGTAATAAAATTACTTGAAAACATTTAAGCTAATGAAAATTTCTTCTACCCTCTTAATCATTTTAATATCAATAACAGGATTTGCCCAAAACACATCTGATAAGAAGTTTGATCAAGAAGCTTTTGAGTATTTAGACAAAACTACTGAAAAAGAATCTGCATCATTAGAAACTTTCCTATTTTATTCTAAACCGTTTTCTAAATGGGATATACGACCATTGGAAGAAAAACAAGTTCGGGCATTGGATTCAATATATTCATCCAGTCAGATTCCTAATTTCATTTGGGGTGCATTTTCCAACAAATATGAACTTCCTGAAAAAGTGGCGATGAATAAACCCAATATATTTTTAAATGAAGGAATTAATGCTCAAAGCAACTGGAATTCCCATTTTAAAAAGAATATTAAGATATTTAATACACTCTCTGAATACATTTTAAAATCACCACATAAAATTTACCTTAACCAAAGTACCATTCAAAGAATTGATGATATTTATAAAGAAAACAATGTTTTTTGGAGCTATCTCATCAATAAAAATTCTCCTTATCCTATTTCACCAGAAATAACGATTAAAAATAAAATAAAATTTTCAAATGAAGATATTGAAATACTCAGTCTAATCAAGAAATTAAATTTCTATTGTGCCATCAGAACAAACAAAGGAATATTTTATATCATAGATGGATTTACAGATAATTCATATGGCATTTATTACAGTTCAAAAAATGAAATGGAACAAGACAATCATCTTTTTCAAATCATGAAATACGAACCACTCGATAAGCAGTATTTCTATTTTATAGCAAATTAAAACACAAAATATCGTTCGAAATCTTCAATTCTATAAAAACTAAAACTTACAATATTTAAAACAAAAATCCCTCTCATCACTGAAAGGGATTTGTTATATCTAGAAAAAATTCTAATTACATATAAGCTTCAATAGGCTCACAAGTACATACTAAGTTTCTGTCTCCGTAAGCTTCATCTACTCTTGATACAGAAGCGAAGAATTTGTGGTCTCTTACCCACTCTAATGGATAAGCTGCCTTTTCTCTGCTGTATGGTTTATCCCAAGAATCAGAGATTACCAATTGTTCTGTGTGAGGAGCGTTTTTCAATACGTTGTTTGCCGGATCTGCTTCTCCGTTTGCAATCTCATCAATTTCCTGCTTGATAGAGATTAAAGCTTCTGCAAAACGATCAATTTCTGCTTTGCTTTCAGATTCTGTAGGCTCAATCATTAATGTTCCTGCTACCGGGAAAGAAACTGTAGGAGCATGGAACCCGTAGTCCATTAATCTCTTCGCTACATCAGCCACTTCAATTCCTAAAGATTTGAACTGACGGAAATCTACGATACATTCGTGAGCTACTCTTCCGTTTTCGTTTGAATACAAGATTGGGAAATGCTCAGCTAAGATTTCTTTCAGGTAGTTAGCATTCATGATCGCGTGACCAGTAGCTTTTTTCAATCCGTCTGTTCCTAGCATCTTGATGTAAGCATAAGAAATGTTCAGGATCAACCCAGAACCGTAAGGTGCTGCAGAAATACCATCAATAGCCTCTTTAGCTCCGATTTTGATGTTTGCATTAGAAGGAAGGAATGGTACTAAGTGTTTAGCCACACAGATTGGACCTACTCCAGGACCTCCACCTCCGTGAGGAATTGCAAAAGTCTTGTGAAGATTTAAGTGACAAACGTCTGCTCCAATGTTTCCTGGACTTGTAAATCCTACCTGAGCGTTCATGTTGGCACCATCCATGTAAACCTGTCCTCCGTGCTCGTGGATTAAGTTTGTAATTTCCTTGATGTTAGCATCAAAGAATCCGTAAGTAGAAGGATATGTAATCATTACAGCAGATAAGTTTGCTGAATGTAATTCTGTTTTAGCTTTTAGATCTTCAAAGTCGATTTCCCCGTTTTCAAGGTTTTTAACGACTACGATTTTCATTCCTGCCATGGCAGCAGAAGCCGGGTTAGTTCCGTGTGCAGACTGAGGAATCAATACTACATTTCTGTGGTGATCTCCTCTTGAGATATGGTATTCTCTGATTACCATTAATCCTGCATATTCTCCCTGAGCTCCAGAGTTTGGCTGTAATGAAGTTCCAGCAAAACCAGTGATTTCAGCAAGGTCTTTTTCAAGCTCTGCAATCATCTGCTGATATCCTCCAGCCTGATCTACCGGTACAAATGGGTGTACACTACCCCAATCTGCCCATGAAAGCGGCAACATTTCAGTAGCTGCGTTCAATTTCATTGTACAAGATCCTAAAGAGATCATTGAGTGTGTCAATGATAAATCTTTTCTCTCAAGACGCTTGATATAACGCATCAATTCTGTTTCTGTATGATATCTGTTGAATACCTCTTCTGTAAGAATCTGATCTTTTCTAAGATTTTCTTCAGGAATACTGTATCCTTCTTTGATTTCTAATTTGAAAGTCTGTTTGTCTTTAAACTGAGCGAAAGAAGCCATCAGATAGTTTAATTTCTCTAATGTAGTACTTTCGTTGATCGCAATACTTACTACGCCTTCTGTGAAGTAGTTAAGGTTAAGTCTGTGATCCAGCATCAGTCTTACTAATTTTGCTTTCTCATCTTCAGCCATTGTAATTTTCACGGTATCAAAGATTGGCTCTTCTACTACCTGATAACCCAATGCTGCAAGACCTCCTTTTAAAGCATTTGCTTTAAAGTGAATTTGGTCAGCAATATAGTTTAATCCCTTTGGACCGTGGTAAACAGCATACATACCAGCCATTACTGCCAAAAGAACCTGAGCAGTACAGATATTGGAAGTTGCCTTCTCTCTCTTAATGTGCTGTTCTCTTGTCTGTAACGCCATTCTTAATGCACGTTTTCCATACATATCCTGAGAAACCCCAATGATTCTTCCAGGAATATCTCTTTTATATTCTTCTCTACAAGCAAAGAATGCTGCGTGAGGACCTCCGTATCCTAATGGAATACCAAATCTCTGAGAAGTACCTACTGCACAGTCAGCACCCATTTCAGCCGGTGACTTTAATTTCACCAATGCCATTGGATCACATGCAACAGCTACCTGAAGGTCTAATTTTTTGTATTCTACAATATTTTCTGTATAATCCAGAACAATTCCGTTTTTACCAGGATATTGTAATAAAACACCATAATAAGATGCATCAAATGCATGTGTTTTGTGGTCTCCTACAACAACTTCAATTCCTAATCCTTCTGCCTTAGTTTTCAATACAGAGATTGTCTGAGGCAATACAAGGTCAGAGATGAAGAATTTATTAGCATCTGCTTTTTTCTGATCTTTAGTTCTGTTGTTGAAGAACATGTGCATAGCTTCAGCAGCAGCAGTAGATTCATCTAACAAAGAAGCGTTAGCAAGACCAAACCCTGTAAGGTCACACACTACAGTCTGGAAGTTAAGAAGCGCTTCTAATCTTCCCTGTGCAATTTCAGCCTGATATGGCGTATATGCAGTATACCAGCTTGGGTTTTCAAAGATATTTCTCTGGATTGCTGATGGTAAAAGTGTATTGTGGTATCCGAAACCAATATAACTTGTATAATCGGTATTTTTTGATGCCAGCTCTTTAGAGTGGTTTAGCATTTCGTATTCCGAAAGTGCATCTGAGATCTCAAGATCTTTTTCTAAACGGATAGAAGAAGGAATGGTCTGAGAAATTAACTCTTCAATACTAGAAACGCCAAGTTTTTCCAACATCGCCTGTTTATCGGCTTCATTTAAGGAAATGTGACGGCTCACAAACTGTTCTGTATTCATTTTTATTTATTAGATTTTGTTTGTAAAAAGATGGGTAAAATTACAATTTTTTACATGATTGTACAACAGTCTAAATCCATTGATAATTCACTAATCTGTTCAGTTATTACAACACACTTCGCTTTTACCAATCGTTAATCCAAGTTTCATTTGTTTTAAACACTAATTATATTGATTTTATAAATTATAATCAACGATACTATGAATTTATTATGAATAAAATAATACTGTAATCCTTAAAAATTGAATCATTTCGCCAAAAATCTCAGATCTGATGAGGAAAGACCGTGAAATAAATACATTTTTCAAGCCGGCTTCCTGATTTCATTGGGGGTATACTGAAGCCTATTAAACTTTCATCATTTATATTTCAATAAAAAGGGCTTTCACTCACAAAACCGGTAAATCTCTATGATACTTCAGATACTTTTTTAACGCTTTTCAGTTGTATAAAAAGAGAGACAGACTGCTATTCATCAGGTTTAAAGAATTTTATGAAATTTTATTAATTATATTTATTCTAAATTAATATATTTGCAGCATGAATATGATTGTCCCATTTAAAGTTCCGCCTTTGGCACCTGTGTATGCATTCAACAATGAAGAGATGTTCTGTGAAAAGAAATCTTGCTGCAAGAAGTTCAAGAAAGGGAAAAGATGTAAAAAGTGCCCGGGAAGGAAGAAAATGGCTTAAAACAATTCCTTAACCAGGAAATATAAGGCAACAGCCAAAATTATAACTCCCCAAAACAACATAACAATTTTAGGCTGACCCGTTTTGTTCACTACCGTACTGGGCTGTGGTCTAAACATTTCATCTACTGTATTTTTGAATTTTTCAGTATCATTTTCAAAAACCTCAGTGATCGTAATTCCCTGTACTACAGTTTTATGTAATAATGAATTGGTTGCATGAAGCAATAGCTGGAATTTTCCATCCTTAAATTCTGTGATCTTAAAGATCCTTTCTCCATAAGGTTTCTCTAGCCCAAAAGGCAGAACCTTTACTACATCAGCATTGCTTGTCTGCCAGCTGATGATAATCTCCTCTCCTTTCTTCGCGTGGATTTTATTCGCTGTAAAAGTTTTAATAGCAGGTGGAATATTATACCTGAAGCTTCTCTGATGACTTTCTAAATTCTGATCATAAGATTTTCTCCTCGAAGGATCACTCAATGTTTCATATGCTTCCTGAATTTCACGAAAACGGTCTGCAAAAAAATCGTCGTTATCATTTTTATCGGGATGGTATTTCAGGGAAAGCTTTCGATATGCTTTTTTGATGTCTTCATCTGAAGCATCCTGAGATATACCGAGAAAATAGTAGTAGTCTTTCATTGAGCAGTACAAAAATAGGGATTTATTTTTCTTTTTGCTTTGTGTTTATTGGAAAATAGCCACTGTTTCAAAGTTTAATCTAAAGTGTTGGAAAAACGCAATGGCGCAAAGAATATTGAAAGACTATATGCTTTAAGGCGCAAGGATTTTATCTGCGATAAAATTGAATGCCAATAAAATAGGTTTTAATTGGCCACGAATGCACGAATTCTTTTATTTATTCATTTTTCATGGTAAAAAATAGGTGTATTCATTTTCTACAGATTGGTTAGCTTCCTTATACATTTAAATATATGCCTTGTGTCTTTTGTATATTTTAAATCAATGATTCTACCACTAAGAAAATTCTTTAGTTAGACACTATAAATTATTTACTATCAATCCATGCTTTTGTTGGAACAATCCATTCATCCAGAGCTTTGAATAAGAAGCCATGATTAAGCCCTGTATTAAGTTCAATCTCTTTAAAATTTTTTATATTTGATTTGATGAACCGTTGCTCCTGAGAGAGAGGAACATGGCCGTCATCTGATTTTTCTGTAATGGAAAGTATTTTTCCATACAACCTGAAATCCGGATCTTTCTCCAAAGAATCATCTTTAAAACTAGCTCCAATAAAAACAAATTTAAGCTCCGGATTTTTTTGGTAATAGGAAACATACTGTGCAATATAACCACCTTGTGATGTTCCGACAACCGTAATATTTTCGGCTCTAATTCCTTTCTTTATCAGTTGGTCAATCTGTTTCTTTATTTTTAGTGCATAGACTGCCGGATCAGTATTACGCTTCCTCTTTTCAAAAAGAATAATATTACTGCTGTCCTTCAGCTGGTGAAGGACTTTTTCATACTCTACAATACCGTATTTGGGATGCACTTCATCTACAGAATGATCTTCCAGAAACTTATTATGCAGGAAGAAAACATACTGTTTCTGTTTTAGCTCAGATTTCTGTCCGTACACAATGATAGAAAAAATGGTAAGTACAGTGATAAAAAAACTCTTTGACAACATTATGAAATATATTTTAATCCGAAGAACAAATTTAGTATTTAATAATCAGGTTTCCAATGAATATGGAATTTCATTCCATCTATCTAGCAATTTTAAATAAAAAAATTCCGGCTCGGGAAGCTTCGCTTCCCGAGCCGGAATTAAACAATTTCAATTTAGTATTTTACTTTTTATGCTTCACAGGTATTATCCTTTCTGCAACATCTTGAGTTGAATTCTTTTTTGAATTTACCTTTCAGTTCCTGATAGTCTTCATCATTCATTTCTCTGATCTTGTCGGCTAATCCGAAAGGGGATTTTTCTTTGATTCCGTATTCATCAAAAATACCTCTGATAAATCTTTTTCTTTGTGCTGCTTTTTTTGCAATTAAGGCTACACCTACTACGGCTAATGCTCCAAGAGCTCCTTTTAATGCTGAATTTTTCATTTTTTCAAAATTTTAAATTTTACTACTTCTTGTTTTTTATAGAGACGAATGAATTTTAATTTTACTTTACTACTTCTTTAAAATTTTTAAATTATTCGTTATTTCTGTTGAAGAATCCTCCAGAGCATCTGTTTCTCCAGGCTTCTTTAAATTTCTCTTTTTCTTCAGGCGATAATCCTTCCATTTTCTCTCTCATCTTTCTCTCTTTAAAATCCTTCATTCCTTTTCCAAAATGAAAACCTCCGAAAAGAATTTTACTTAAAATCAGGATTCCCATTGCCTGCCAGAATGTAATGGATTTTACTCCTAAAATTTCCGGAAGAAGACAATTCCAAAGTGACATTACGATCCACGTAACGGCTAGGAGAATTAATGGCGGACATAACAATAAAAAAATCCAGCCTTTTTTGTGTTTATGATTCATAATTTCTTTTTCTAACTTTTTAAATCTTCGTATAATTTTCTCAATCTGTTTCTCAGGTGCTTCACAGCATAGTTTTTTCTACTGATGATGGTTTTGATGTTCTCCCCTTGTTCATCGGCGATCTCCTGGAGGGTTTTGTCGTTCAGTTCGTTTTCTACGTAGACCAGCCTTTGTTTTTCGGGAAGTTCATCAAGCGCTTCAAACAGTTTTTTCCAGATTTCATCCTGAAACATCTTCACTTCAGGGCCCGCACTGTCATCCATCAATAAAATATCTTTGATGGAAAAACTTCCGTCTTCGTCCTCATAGACGAAATCTTCCAGATTTTCTGTTTTCTTTTTACGATAACGGTCTGTGATTTTATTCGCCGTTACCCTGTACAGCCAGCCTCCTACATTCACAATCTCGGAAAGATTGGTAAGACTACTGAACTGATACCACACTTCCTGCAGAATATCTTCCGCATCCTCCGTGTTTTTCACTTTGGGACGAATATAAGACATCAGCTTCCCTCCGTAATTGGAAACGGTTTGCGAGATGATACTTTCTTTATCCTTCTGTGGCATTGTTATTTTTTCGACAACCTCCATACTGCTATGACGGCTATGCTTTTGGTTTTACTTTAATAAATTTAAAATATTTTTCCGGAATTTTGGGTTTTCTTTTATCCATCGGAGTTTTTAATTATAATTGATGAGTGATAAATGACGAATGATATAGGTTAAGATTATTGATGATAGTTTTTGTTTCACTTCTAAACTGAAGAAACAGCAGCAACTTGTAAAATTAAGTATCCTGATTATCTGGGAAATTTGCGAGAACTTAGGTTGGGAAAACGCAAATGCGCAAGAAGCTATTATGATTATGTATATTTTTAAGGCGCAAGAAAATCAAAGATTTTCAGTGGAAAATAGCTGCACTATCCGAGAGAAATTTAGATTCCACGCTACACTTCGTTCCGCTCTGAATGACAAAAACAGTTGATTATTCATTTATCTGTAGTAGTACAAATTTTATCATAGATAAAATCCTTGCGCCTTAAAGCATACAACTATTCTGTTTTCTTTGCGTCATTGCGTTTTCCAACTTTACGTACAACTCATATAGAGATTGCTTCGCTTCGCTCGCAATGACAAAAAAAGAAACGGAAGACATTATATCTTCCGTTTCCAACATTATAAAAATTGCCGGTTTATTTTTTATTGAAATTCTCAGCAAAGAATCCTAACATTGACTTATACAGTTCAATTCTGTTAGGTTCTTTTCCGAATCCGTGTCCTTCATCATATTTTACCATGTATGGAACCTCAAATCCTTTCGCACGCATTGCTTTTACAATCTGATCAGATTCGTTGATGTTTACTCTAGGGTCATTGGCTCCTTGTACTACGAATAATGGCTTTTTAATTTTATCAATCTGAAATACAGGAGATACTTCTTTTGCAATTTTAGCTTCTTCCGGATTATCCAGATCATACCAGATCTGTTTTACCATTTCTTTGTAAGGTTTCCAATATTCCGGGAAAGAAGAAAAGAAGGTGAAAATGTTGGATACTCCCACATAGTCTACTCCACAGGCATATAAATCAGGAGTTTTAATTAATCCCATCAAAGTAGCATATCCACCGTGGCTTCCTCCATAGATTGCTATTTTATCTTTATCTACCCAGCCCTGGCTGATTGCATATTTTACCCCATCTTCCACATCATCCATAGCTTTTCTTCCGATCTGCTTATAGCCGGCCTTCTGGAACTCTTTTCCATAACCACCGGAAATTCTGAAATTCACCTGAAGTGTTGCATATCCTCTGCTGGCAAACAATTGAGTTTCCGGATTGAATCCCCAATGATCTCTGATTCCCTGAGGACCACCGTGAGGATTTACAATCAGAGGAACTTTCTTGCCTTCCAGCGCCGCTTTAGGTAAAGTAATATATCCACGAATGGTTAATCCGTCTCTGCTTTTGAATTCAATAGGCCTCATTTCAGCCATATCTTCTTCTTTCAGCTGTGGCATCAGATTGTAAAGAAGCTTTGTCTGCTTGGTTTTAGTATCATACTCATAGTAAGTTCCGTATAATTTGTCACTACCTACTACTACCAAAAGCTTATCATTATTATCATCTGAAGAAACAATACCAAATTCTTTATCTCCAAACTGAGATTTTAACTGGTCATCAATTTCTTTATAAAATTTACTTACCGGAACTGTTTCTCCTTTTAACCCTTCATAACTAATATAGTCCAATTCATAATTTCTGTTCTTACCAGCTACACTTATAGAACTTACATCATATACAGGATTAGCATATACTTCTTTAATTACTGCATTTTTCTTCAAATCATATAAAACAATTCTCGCCTTATCACTATCCAGATTAGTCACTACATACGCTTCATCTTTGTTCTTAGAATTATCATTAAACCTGATAATACTGAAAGTATCTGACCAGTCTGCAGATTTCAGAAGATTGAATTTTCCTGTCTGTAAATCTTTGTAGTAGGTTTTAGTAGTTAATCCGTTTTCAAGAATGCTATAGCCTCTTAAATTACCGTCTTTATCAAAAATATATCCATCAATAGGGCTGTTGACATCTTTATTTTCATAAAGCTGAGTTATTTCTCCCGTTACAAAATTGATTTTATAAGGTTCGAAAATCTGCTTATTATTTTTATTCATTGTAACCACAACGAAATCTGTGTCTTTGATGGGATTAATTTCTCCCAATGTGATGCCATCAAATGGTGTTAAATCCTTAAGGTTTGTTCCGTCTACATTTGCTGCATACAGATGGATATTTTCATTACCGCCTTTATCCTGAGTATAATACAGACGGCTTTTATTCAGCCATCCATAACTTTTTATCAGATCATCTTTTTCAACAATCGCTTTGGTGATTTTTCCTGAACTAAGCTCTTTAACGTATACATGATTTTTCTTGTCCTGATCTTTTTCTTTATAAGAAAGATATTTTCCATCAGGGGAAATCTTAAATACTGAAGCTTTTGGCCTTGCAAAGTAGTCTTCCACTTTATATTTGAAATTTCCTTTATCGTAAGAAACCAGTTTCTCAAGATTGGCTTTGGTAGAAGGAAGCGTAGGATCTCCCGGAAGTTTAGCTGTGGAATTTTGTGCATTCATCATAATAGCGGAAAGTACAATATAGGCTGTACCGAAAATTTTGGAATTTAGATTCATAGTTTACGTTTTTAAAATTTAAAAAACAGAGTACCTAATTCAATATTTCAATCAATAAAAAATAAGTTTCTTTATATATAAGACAATTCAAAACTCAAAACGTTACAATATTTAACATTTGTTTTGAAAGTTTTAAAAATAAAAAGCAGCTCTAAGAGCCGCCTGTATGTTTATTGTAAGTAGATTCCGAAATACCAGGTCCATGCTATTAAAATAACCTGCATAGGAATTCTTTGAGTATAGAGGTACTGCATTCCCGGCCCGGTATAATCTGCTTTAAAAATATTAATGTTCTTTTGAGATGAATTGATATTCGCGATGAAAACCAATACATAGAAAATAATCAGTAAAACAGCTGTCGTTTCACGAATAGAAGGAATCATAAGCCCTATTCCTGCAGCAATTTCTAAAAGTCCGGTAAAATACACCCAAAACATTTTAGCGGGCATAAAATCGGGAATCATCATGGCCATTCCTTTCTGAAATTTAAAATGGGAAAACCCTGTAAATATGATGAAAACCGCCATACCAAGATTTCCTGAAAACAGAAAATCCGCCTTCCCTTGAAATAACAGGGTTGCCAATAAAGCTAAGATAAACACACCGAAGAGAATGACTAATAATTTCATATTTTTCCGAATTACCAGATGAGAGATTAAGATAATTTTGGCTAGAGGCCTACACTTCTTCCTAACAACATTAAGCCTTGAACTTCAAACTCTTCTACACTGCGGTAAGATTAACACCTTCTGCCAGACTCTTCACTACCATCAGTCCTTTCGTAAATCCTGTATTCATGTGGTCCCGCCATTCTTTATCTACCTGAACTTCGGTATGAAGCTTTGTTTTTCCATCAAAATCAGTCAGGAAATATTTTTCAAAGCAGCCGCTCCATTCCATGACTTCTTTGCTGTGTGTATCTTCTACTCCATTTTCAGTCATTCCCAGATGTTTAAAAACAATTTGATTGGGTTCATCCAAACTGTCTATGGTAGAAACCATTCCATCTCCTTTTTCATTAAGGAAATATGTTTTTCCACCTACCTGCCAGTCGGATTTCATGACAGAGGATCCGGCACCAAAATATTGAGTCCACTGGCCATAGGTTTCCGGTCCCCAAAGAATGTCCCATACCTTCTGTAAAGGAGCATCTATTATTGTTTCGAACGATAAGGTTTCCATATTTTTAAATTTTTGTGATTGGTTTTATTTCAGATAAGTATTTCTTTACAGCTGATTTTCCGAAAGGTGTTTAACTATATTCATTGCTTTTGGAAATTTTTCTTCAAAAAAAGATTTAAACTCAGCCGGAGTATTAATAACAGTTCTTAACAATGTTCCTTCATCATTCTCTTCCAAAAAGTAAGCTTCTGTTGCATCACCCCATTCCTGGGCAACTTCAATTCCTTCATAAATTTCTCCCAGATGCAGGAATGTTATTGTCTCATTGGGAACTACCTTTATAACCCTGCTGTACATTCCATTGTTTTTGGGGTCTAAGAACTTTACAATGCTATTCTCTTCCAATGCTCCTTCATAAAAAGAGCCTTCTGTAAAAGCGGTAGTCCATTGTCTGTAAGTAATATCACTCCAAAGGACGCTCCATACTTTTTCCGGTTCTGCATTAATTTCTATTTCGTATGATAATTGTTCCATGTATCTATATTTTAATTGTTTTAAGAATGATAAGCGTCTTCTAAATCCTGAATCATGATTTTCTGCATTTTCATCATGGCCTGTACCACCTTATAAGCTTTTTCCTGATTAGGATCGTTCATCAGTTGAATGAGTCTTTTAGGAACGATTTGCCAGCTTAGCCCGTATTTATCTTTTAACCAGCCACACATGCTTTCTCTACCTCCGTTTGAAGTAAGTGCATTCCAGTAAGTATCGGTTTGCTGCTGATCGTCTGTCATTACAACCAAAGAAATACCTTCATTAAAATCAAACTGATGATCGTAAGAATTATCCATGCAGTATAGGGTATAATTATCAATGGTCACTTGCGCATGCTGTACATTTTCAGCAGGTTCCTGTATATCATGGCCTTCTCCCCCTTCTCCGTAAGTTAGAATATCTCCCATCTTTGAATCAGGGAAGGTTTGGGTATACAACTCCATAGCCTCTTTAGCTTTACCATTATTTTCATGAATAAACATCAAGGTAGGAACAATTTTCTGCCCTTCTGCCTTTTCTCCAAAAAACAACTGCCAGGTTACTCCATATTTGTCTTGTACCCATCCGTATTTTGTACTCCAGGAATAAGAACCAAGCTCCATTAAAGCCATTCCGCCCTCTACCAGTTGGTCCCAGTACTTCTGAACTTCATCTTCCGTTTCACAAAGTATTGTAAAAGAAATGGAAGGATTCTTTTTGAACTGAGGTCCACCATTAAGAAGCATTAGTCTTTGTCCAAACAGATCAATGTTCATTACTACCTGAGTATCTGCGGTAATTTCACCACCAAAAACTTTACAGTAGAATTCTGCAGATGCCTTAGCATCTCCGTCATACCAAAGACACGGAAAAATATCGTTATTCATAAGTTTAAATTTTAAAAGTTCAGTTTAATTTGTTTTTCTTGATAATTGAATTTATTCTGTAGCCAATTTATTCATAAAATCTGTAGAAACTATTCATTCTGGAAGATTTTTCATGTTGAGATTCTCATTGCGCTCCGCTTCATTCAGAATGACAGAGCCTATATCTATATTTCATTATAAACTGATACATCTAAGAAAACATAAAGCAAAAGAAGTCCAATGTCCTTGCATTTAAAGAGAATTATACTCATCTATCCGCAATGACACGATAAAAAATCAAGTTTTTTTACTTTTATGCTTCTTTAAAACACTTCTGATTCTCTTTCATATAATCTTTCAGCTTCATCATGGTATTCTTTCCGAAACCATGCAATTGTAAGATCTCTTTTTCAGAATAATCTGACAGTTTTTCCAAAGAATCTATTTTTTCTTTCTTCAGGGCTCTTCTCGCAGGCACTGCAATGACTCCCAGAAGGAAATCCTCCTCAGGATCATAGCTGACAGCATAAATGGAATTCAAACTCTTTGACATGATAACTAAATTGATCATGGCGACAAAAAATGTTTTTAATGATTCTCAACATACTTATGGAAATTATTAAGGATAGCATACCAGCCATCTCTCTGCATTTCCACTGAATTTTGTTTCTCCGGATCGAAAATTTCAATCACTTTTGTAGTATTCTCATCAATCTTATCAAAGATCACTTCTACTTTACGCCCGTCTTCCATGTGATATTTAATAATTTCGTGAGGAGTTACTTCATCATACACCCCTTCAAAATCAAATGCGAAGCTTTTATCTTTTGCTTCCATTTTGTTTTTAAACTTTCCACCTACCTTCAGATCGTTTTCAGAACTTGGACAATGCCAGCTTTCATGGGCAAAATTCCATTTGGTGATATGTTTGGGTTCGTTGAAGTAATTCCATACTTTTTCTACCGGCGCTAAAATGGTGATGTCTATTTTAATTGGGTCCATAGTTTATTTTTTTTGATTGAATAAAAGAGCTGCCCGAAAACGGGCATCTCTTTTTATAATTAGTTAAATATAAGATTATTTCCCGTATTCTTCATTATAGTTTACCATCCAATGAACACCATATTTGTCTTGAAAACTTCCAAAATAATCTCCCCAAAACTGGTCTTCAATTGGCATTTCTATATTCCCACCTTCAGAAAGTCCTTTAAAAAGTCTGTCTGCTTCTTCTCTCGAATCCGGAAAAATAGAAACATAATTGTTATTTCCTACGTTTAACTTCTGTCCAAAGCTTGGAACAATATCGGAAGCCATTAAAAGGTCATTTCCAATTGGAAGTGCAATATGCATTACCCTGTTTTTTTCTTCTTCAGAAAGATTTTCGGTACCGGGAGCATTTCCCATTTTATGGACTTCGCCTACGAACTCACCTCCAAAAACTGATTTGTAAAAATTGAATGCCTTTTCAGCTGTTCCATCAAAATTTAGGTACGGATTTAATTTTGCCATGATTTTTAATTTTAAAATGTTATTTTTTTTTAAAACACGAATGACACAAATAGTTTCACAAATGGCACAAATATCTTAATGTGAAAAAATGAGTGCAATTAGTGATTGTGATGATTTAAAAATATTTCTACTTCTTTGATTGTAAAATTGATTAAGTTTTCATTGAGACTGCCATCAAAATCAGCCATCATATAAGTTCCATGAGTTGCCGGGAGAATCATCAACCGAGAGCCTTCTACCAGACGCCACATTGCTACGGTATGTTCCGGTTTCATCACGTCCTGATCTCCACTGATGAAAAGGGTTGGTGACTGAATAGCACTCAGTACTTTATCATCCCAGTCTACAAAAGTTTGCATTCTCTTACTGTCTTTATCAAAGAGATTTTCCAACTTAGAAAAGTCTGGGTTTAGGTTTAAAAAATTGATTTTAAATGGTTCCGGCATTGATTCAAAAGTGGCTTCATCCATCATTTCGAAAAAGCCGTCCATCATACCCTCTCTTTTATAAAATGCTGAGGCAACAATCAGTTTTTCCACGATTCCGGGATGACGATGCCCAATCTGCATTACGGTATTTCCACCGTTACTGAATCCCCAGAATGAAGCTTTATGAATATTAAGTTCCGCTAAAAGACCAGCTACGTCATCAGCATCCTGTTCAAATGTTTCAGGAATATCACGATGCTCGCTTCGTCCATGATTCTGAAGATCTATTCCAATAAGCTGAAACTTATTTCCCAGCCTTGCAATAACCTCTTTATAATCATAGAGAATTGATGAGCCACCACCATGAATTAAGACCAGAGGTTTTCCGGATCCATAGATTTCATAATACAGCTGAATTCCGTTAACACGTTTATATCCTTTTTCTATTGGGCTCATCATTAGTAATTAAGATTTTCATCTACATCATACTTCATTCCCGGATAGTCTAAAATTCTTCTCATCAGACCGATCTGTCCACTCAGATAGTCTTCACGGCCAATACACATTCCTGCAAAATTGAGCTTGGTTTCTTTAATAAAAGGGATATTCATTCCGATTTCAAAGATTTCATCCAGCTCTTCATCTGTTACTTCCCATAGTTTCTGGTATACTTTAGGGGAAACTTCATGGAAATTTTTCTTCAGGTCTGCTAATGTTGGGTATTTCAGACTTTCATCCAGTGTTTTTCCCTGAAAAAACAGATCATTATTAGGATCCTGATCCTGAAGGCCTAGTACCATTCCCAGACCATAACGCATATTCACAAAGTTCCCTGCCATCCAAACAATATGATTGGTTTTGTTTTCAATTCTTTTCAATGCATCTTCTTCCGAAATGCCGTCCAAAACATTCATAAAGCTTTGGGTATGCATTCTGTAAGCCGGAATAATGAGCTCCATTTTTTTTGATTTTGGTGTGTTCATTATTTTATTTTTTAGTTAGAAACTAGATATTTTTGAGTTGAATTTTCTCTACAGAATTTGCGGATTAAGCAGATTTTCATGCTTAACAGTTTATTTTATAGCTCCTGGTTTTCCCAGAATTCTGCGGAGATAACCCAATTGCCCTGCATGATAAATTTCGTGAAGACAAAGAGTTGAAATATCATTGACATTTTCTGTATTAAAATGTTCAAGGGTATTCAGCTTTGCTTCCAGTTTTTCCTGAGATTGCTGAAAGTATGATTTCAATTCCTCAAAATTGATGAATTCATCTTTCCTATTCAGAGCAATTTCTCCTCTATTGTAACATGAAAATTTTTCACTATCCCAAACAGATGCTTCGCCCAGAATATTCAACAATGGATTTCTTATGTAGATCAGATGACCTAAAATCCAGTTCATACAATTGGCTTCGTTATTAGGAAAGACCATTGATTCTTCATGGGTAATACCTTCCGTATTCAGCTCCACAATCTTCATTGTACTGAAGACCTGGTTTTTTACCAATTCTATCTCATTTGATTTTGTTTCCATATCTCATGTGATAATTTGATTCATCAATTACTAGGATGGGAGTTGGGAAACATCTGCGTACATTACTTCCCACTGATGTCCGTTTAAATCGGCAAAAGCACTTTGATACATCCATCCGTGATCCATAGGCTCACTATATTTAGAACCTCCATTTTCAATGGCTGTGGTTACCATTTGATCCACTTCCGCTCTACTTTCTACTCCAATGGCAAGAAGTACCTGAGTGGTATCTCCTTTGGCAAAAGGTCTGTTGGTAAAAGTTTGGAAAAATTTTTCTTTCAGAAACATGGTATAGATATGATCTTCTTTCATCACTACACACACTGCTTTATCATCAGAAAACTGCTCGTTAATAGAAAAACCGAGTGCTGTCCAGAATGCTCTGGTCTTCTGTACATCTTTTACAGGTAAATTGACATAGATTTGATTGATTTTCATTTTTTATAATTTTGGTGTTAAACTTTTAACCAAAATTACCAAGGTGTAATGAAAATCTACTTGCCATAGGGCAAGATTTAAATTTTCTTGGGATGGGAGACCAATTCTTTACGGATTCTGCTCAGAGAAGTGTCTGTTACGCCAAGGTAAGATGCAATCTGTTTTAATGGAGCAAACTGTATAACTTTAGATTTCTGTTCCAGGAGGTTCAAATATCTTCTGGTAGCTGATAGAGTGAACATTTCCACGGATCTTTGTTTATAAGCGAAAAGTTCTTTAGACATCCATGCTCTTCCCCATTCTCTAAGATTTGGTATTTTGTGAAAGAGTTCCTCAAAAGTATCATAATCCAGCTTCCAGCATTCACAGTCTGTAATACAAACAATATTTTCCTGCGTTGGGATTCTTTGAAACATGGATAAAACTTCAATAATCACCTCATTCTCCACAAAAAAGTGGGTAGTTACTTCATTTCCGTTAAAATCATTGACAAAAGAACGGGCTAATCCGCTATCCAGAATATAGTATTCATTGGCCATTTTGCCCTCCTCAAGAATAAAATCCCCTTTTTGAAAAGATGTTTTTTCATGAGCCTGAAATATTTCATCAAGTTCTTCCTGAAGAAAAAACGGGAAATCGTAACATATTTCGAGGGATTTGTGAGTCATTTGGTCATTTTTTTAAGACTTTAAAATTAAAATTTTTAATTGGATTAAAAGCAATAATTATTAAACAAAATAATTAAACCATGATTCAACAGCATATATTTCATTGAATTTATGACAACTTAATAAAAACACATAATTAAACAGGAGTTTGATTACAGAAGGAAACCACCCCGTCAAATCTGCGATTTGACACCCCTCCGGTGGAGTGGAATGGTTATACTAATATTTGTTTTTTATTGTTGGAACAATTAAGATTCTGAGAAGAAATTATTTTGGAAGGAGCTATATCTTCCTCCTAAAATAAAGAGAGTTGAATAGGTTTAGGTGGGACAGGTTTTTGAGCATCTCCCATTACTGTTTTTCCACCAAATCGCCACGAATTCTGACGTTCTTCTTCAATGACTTCCTGAATGTCAAAATCTGGGGTGAAATCCTTTTCAGCTTTGGTTACAATCTGATGAAGCTTATTCAGGGTATTTAGCTTATCTGAATTTCCAAGTTTTGACTTTTCGATTCCTTTTCTGAGAATACTGATACTTTCATCATATACATTTATAGGGACAGGGAAAGGATGCCCGTCTTTTCCGCCATGAGCAAAGGAAAACCTCGCCGGATCTTTAAATCTTGATGGCGCGCCATGAATAACCTCACTTACCAACGCCAGAGACTGCATAGTCCTCGGCCCTACTCCTTCCAACATTAATAAATCTTCAAAATTCTGGGGTTGCTCCTCACGGGTGAGATACAAAAGAGCTCCGAGACGCTTAAGATCTACATCGGAAGCCCGAACATCATGATGTGCAGGAAGTATCAGCCTTGAAAAGTCTTTCATGACCTCTATAGAATCTGTGTGAGAAATATCCAGGATCCCTTTACGGTTCTCTGCTGCTTGGGATGCAGTAAGGTTTAGAATATGTCCTCTTGAAATCCCGTTAATTCCTGTGTGAGGTTCTTCTATAAATGAAGTGATCTTTTCAGAATGCCAGTGATAGCGTCTTGCTGTACCATCAGAATCATGCATTCCCTGTTGAATGACACTCCAGTTTCCATTGTCTGACAGGATAAAATTGTGCAGATACAACTGATATCCGTCCTGTATGGCTGTATTGTCAACTTTAGCAGAGAGTTTGCTGGCTCTTACCAGTTCATTTCCATTCAATCCTGTTTTCTCAGCTATATGAATAAGTTCTGATGGTGTTTCTCTGGAAAATTTTCCTTTTCCACCACAAATATAAAGTCCCAGTGATTGAGAATTGGGATTAATAGAACGTTTCAAGGCACCCATTACGGATGTGGTTATCCCTGAAGAATGCCAGTCCATGCCCATTACTGCTCCGAAACTCTGAAACCAAAACGGATCTGCCAATCTGCGAAGCACCTCATCTTTACCATAATCTGTAAGAATAGCTTCAACAATGGAAAGCCCGAGAACAGACATACGTTCATACAGCCATGGCGGTACTTTGCCATAGTGAAGAGGTAAATCTGCAGTTCCTGAACGTTTCATTTTTCAATTTTGGAAAAACAAAGTTAGGTTTAATATTCCAAATGAATACCGGCCCTAATCAATAAAAATATTTCTCAAAAATTGGTTATGTGCTCTTTTTTTATGACTTTTGGATCAATAACCATCAATACATCATCATAGGTATGAAAAAGCTTTTATTATTATTCATAGCACTTTCACTTTCTTCCTGTAAAGAAAAAAAGGAAACAACAACTGCAGAGAATATCGATCAAATACGGGAAGAATGGAATAAAAACAGGTTGGATTTCTTTATTGGTGCTACTCCACAGCCTTTTTCAGCAAAGACAATGAATGGTCATCTGTTCAATTCCAATGATTATAAGGGAAAAAACCTCCTTATTTTTATTTACAGTAAAAAGTCTTTGGAAAAAGACCATAATGTAAGCTATAATATGACCGATGATATGAATAGGCTATTTGCTGAATATAAAGATCAGGCAGGCTTTATAGGCATACTGGAAGGACTGGAAGATGACAAAACAGCACATGAAAAAGCGTTAAAAGATGCCGGAAATATTCAGTTTGACCAGATTGATAATACTAAATCCCCACAACGGCAGGAACAGATTAAATACAACACCTTCTGCACTCCTGCCAGAATACTGATCAACAGCAATGGCAAGGTTATTCATTCTAACTGTGGTGGTGCTACAGACCAGGAGCTTATGAGGAAATTAGACAGTATAAAAACTCAACAAAAGTAAGCTTTGGATGATCTATTCATGTGAATGGAACTTTAAAAGCCCATGTTTT
Source organism: Chryseobacterium sp. CH25 (assembly GCF_004119455.1). GTDB lineage: Bacteria > Bacteroidota > Bacteroidia > Flavobacteriales > Weeksellaceae > Chryseobacterium. The sequence goes on along the minus strand of NZ_NRQT01000009.1, from coordinate 68,965 downwards.
TCTTCATCATATTTTTCATTGAAAATAATTTTATTTCCAAAAGGATCGTGTACTGTAAAAGAAACGGCATCATAGAATGTTTTCTCCAGTCCGGGACGGTTGTATTTATAATTTTTATCAATGAGTTCTTTATGGTATTCCGGAACACCTTCACCCCAGATAAAAATGCTGCTGCCGGGACTTGCATCTCCATGATGTTCACTCAAATGAAGAATGATATTATCTTTTTTAACTTCTATATAAACCGGAAAATTTTCTTCAAAACGATGCTCCCAGACAATTTCAAAGCCTAGCCAATCGATATAAAACTCCTGCATTTTTTGGTAATCAAAAATTCTTAGGACAGGGATGATTTGTTCTGCTTTCATGATAATTATATATTAATATTTTTAGGTTTTGGCTAAAGCCCGTTCTTATTGAATGATATGTTTAATGTTTAATGTTTATTGATGAGAAAGAATATTAATCACCTTCCCAAACGGGTCTTTTACAAAAAATCTTCGCACTCCCCAATCTTCATTCGTGATATCATAAACAATCTTAAAACCTCCCTTTTTCATTTTGCTATAAATTTCATCAACATTATCTACTTCTATAGACAAATCAGGAACTTCGGTCTCATTACCTCCTTGTTGGGCAAAACTGATCTGAACCTTAGCTTCCTCGTCAGTTCCTAAGGTTTTTATCCAGCCATGATCCATCAGGACATCAAGTTCTAAAATATCCTGATAAAAGAGGTTTCCTTTTGTAAGATCATCTGTTTTTATATTAGCTACGATTCTTTTTACCATGTTGATTTTTATTCATAAAAAAAGCCCTGTGAAAATAGTTAAAATTTTCCAGAGCCTTACAGGTCTTTATGATTAATTTATATTTTACAGAGAAGATGCCGCCTCTAGAATCAACTGCGTAACTTCTTCAGGATGTGAAGCTAATGAAGCATGCCCTGCATCTAATGTAATTATTTTTTTAGGCTGCATACGCTCTGCCATCTCTTTTTCCGTTTCTGCCGGAATCATACGGTCATCGGATGAAATCTGGTACCAGCTTGGTTTTGTTTTCCATGCCGGTTCTCCTGCAACATCTCCAAAACACTGTCCATGAATAGGTTTTTGAGACAATGCCATTACCAACGCTTTTTCATCATCCAGATCCTGACTGAATGCGGATTTAAACTCATCATATTTGATCCATAAAAAGCCTTTATTATCAGGATAAATACTTGCTCCACCCGGAGATTCTCTTCTTCCTAACAGAGAGCCTAAGCTATCTCCTGCATCAGGTGCAAAAGCAGCAATGTAAACCAATCCAACTACTTTATCATGGTGTCCAGCTCCTGAAATAACCGCTCCGCCATAAGAATGTCCCACTAAAAGAACTTTCCCTTCCTGGGCATCAATAAGATCTTTTGTTTTATTAATATCATCCTGTAATGAAGTAAGAGGATTCTGAACGCTTCTTACTTTATACCCTGCTTTTACAAGAGAAGGAATAATGTACTGCCAGTGAGATCCGTCTCCCCAGGCTCCGTGTACCAAAATAATGGTTAAATCTTTTTGTTCCATGATGTTAAGTATTTAAGTATTAAATTTTAATAATGTAAAGCTACAATCTAAAATACCACCGGACGTTAACTTAAGTTAATTTACAATCCTGCTCCTGATTCTGCTTAAAGACTGTTCTGTAACCCCCAGATAACTGGCTATATGCTTCTGGGCTATTTTCTGGAAAAGAAGTGGCTGTTTTTTAAGAAGGTTTAAATATCTGTTTTCCGGAGAAAGGCATATCAGATCATCAATTCTTTTTTTGGCATCCAGATAAATTTTCTCACTCATCACCGTCCGAATTTCTGCCAATAGGCTTCTTTTTGATATAATGCCTGCAAATGTTCTTTACTCAACAGTAAAATCTCACAATTTTCCAATGCCTGAATATTCATGTTGGAGACGGTATCACAAAGGATGCTTTCATAATCGGTAAAAAATTCATTTTCAAAATAAAATCCGAAATTGATTTCTCTGCCCTGATCATTGATATAAAAGCATCTGATTGTTCCTTTTTTAATAAATCCAAGATATCTGCATTTATCACCCTGTTTTAAAAAGAAATCTGACTTTAAAAGCCGGGTATCTTTCAACAAGGAATAAAACTCATCAAAATGTTCCTGATCTACCTGAAAAAGTTCTCCGTATTTCTCGTAATGTTCGGTCATCATATATTGTGTATTTTGGATTCAAAAAAAGCCTTGCAAATCATTTTCACAAGGCTTTCTACAAAGATTATTTCTATTATTTGTTCAATGCTGCCAAAGCTGCATCGTAGTTAGGCTCATCAGCAATTTCTGAAACCTGCTCTGTGTAAACCACTTTATTGTTTTCGTCCGTAACAATTACAGCACGGCTTAACAGACCTTTTAATGGAGAATCTGTAATGGTTACTTCATAATCATCACCAAAGCTGCTTCTGAAATCTGAAAGTGTTTCCACCTTATCTAATCCTTCTGCTGCACAGAATCTTCCTAACGCAAACGGAAGGTCTTTAGAAACGTTAATTACAACAGTGTTATCCAATTTAGAAGCTTCTTCATTGAATTTTCTGCTTGAAGCTGCACAAGTAGGAGTATCAATACTTGGGAAAATATTGAATACTTTCTTTTTTCCTTCAAAAGTTTGAAGAGTCTTCACAGCTAACCCTGAATCAACCAGTGCAAAATCTTTAACAGTGGTTCCTACAGCTGGTAATGTTCCTATTGTGTGTACTTCGTTTCCTTTTAAAGTGATTGTCGTTGACATAATATTTATTTTTTTAGTTTTTCAAATTTAATCAAAAAAGAAAATTTCTCTATCTAATATAAGGTTAAATTAATCTTAAAGTGAAAATAAAAATACTTTAGTCTGGCCATCAGTTTTTTAGCAATTTCCAACTTCATATCAGGCTCTGAAAACTTCAACGTTGAATTTAATATCAATTTTAACGGAACCGGAGAATATACAATTGTTCAGATATAAAAATCAAAAAGAAGCTTTTCTATTCTTTTTTTATTTAAAAATCCTCCAAAAAAACAATCATATTTAGTAAATTTGTGGGACTATAATTTCAAATAACAAATAACAGTATAATGTCAGAAAAATCAAAAATTTACTACACATTAACGGATGAAGCACCAATGCTGGCTACCCACTCGTTTTTACCTATTGTAAAAGCTTTCACTAAATCAGCAAACATCGAGATCGCTGTTCCGGATATTTCCCTGGCAGGCAGAATCTTAGCTAACTTCCCTGAGTTTTTAAAGGATGACCAGAAGATTGGTGATGCTTTGGCTGAATTAGGAGAATTAGCAACTCAACCGGATGCTAACATTATCAAATTACCAAATATTTCTGCTTCTGTTCCTCAGTTGGATGCAGCTATCGCTGAACTACAAGGAAAAGGTTTCGCAGTCCCTAACTATCCTGCAGAGCCTAAGAATGATGAGGAAAAAGCCATTAAAGCTAAATATGCAAAGGTTTTAGGAAGTGCTGTAAACCCTGTATTAAGAGAAGGAAACTCTGACAGACGTGCTCCAAAAGCTGTTAAAAACTATGCAAAAGCAAATCCTCACAGAATGGGAGATTGGGCTTCTGACAGCAAAACTGACGTAGCTCACATGAACACTGGTGATTTCTACGGAACAGAAAATTCTACAACGTTAGAAAACGCTACAAAATACAGAATCGTATTCAAAGGAAATGAAGGGGAAACAGTATTAAAAGATTTCGCAGGTCTTCAGGCTGGTGAAGTGATTGATTCTTCTGTAATGAACCTTAATGCATTAAAAGTTTTCGTTCAGGAAGCTACTGAAGAGGCTAAAAATAGAAATGTACTTCTTTCTGCTCACCTTAAGGCGACAATGATGAAAATCTCTGACCCTATTATTTTTGGGGCTATCGTAGAAACTTTCTTCAAAGAAGTATTTACTAAATATGCTGAGACTTTCAAGTCTTTAGATATTAATCCAAATAACGGTCTTGCTGATCTTTTCGATAAAATTAAAGGAAATGCTCAGGAAGCTGACATCAAAGCTGATATTGAAAAAGCTTTGGCTGCAGGACCAAGAGTGGCTATGGTAAATTCTGACAAAGGAATTACTAATTTCCACGTTCCTTCTGACATCATTGTAGACGCATCTATGGCTGCTCTTGTAAGAGGTGGTGGTAAAATGTGGAACAAAGACGGAAACGAAGAAGATACAGTTTGTATCATCCCGGACCGTTCTTATGCAGGTTTCTATCAGTCTGTAATTGATGATATGAAGGCGCATGGAAAATTAGACCCTACAACAATGGGATCTGTTCCAAACGTTGGATTAATGGCTCAAAAAGCTGAGGAATATGGTTCTCACGACAAAACATTCCAATTATCTTCTGAAGGAACTGTAGAAGTTCAGGATGAGGCTGGAAATGTTCTTCTTTCTCAGAAAGTAGAAAAAGGTGATATTTTCAGAATGTGTCAGACTAAAGATGCTCCTATCCAGGACTGGGTAAAATTAGCAGTAAACAGAGCGAGACTTTCTGATACTCCAGCTATCTTCTGGTTAGATAAAGGAAGAGCACACGATAGAGAAATCATCAAAAAAGTAGAAAAATATCTTGCAGATCACGATACAACAGGTCTTGACATCAGAATTCTTGATGTAAAAGATGCTATGACTGAAACGCTTAAGAGAGCTAGAGAAGGAAAAGATACTATTTCTGTTTCCGGAAACGTATTGAGAGATTATTTAACTGACCTTTTCCCAATCCTTGAGCTTGGTACTTCAGCTAAAATGCTTTCTATTGTTCCTTTGATGAACGGTGGTGGTTTATTTGAAACAGGTGCCGGTGGTTCTGCTCCAAAACATATTGAGCAGTTCCTTGAAGAAGGATATTTAAGATGGGATTCTCTAGGTGAATTCCTAGCACTACAGGCTTCTTTAGAGCATTTAGCACAAACTCAAGGGAATACAAAATCTCAGGTTTTAGCAGATGCATTGGATGAGGCTAACGCTAAATTCTTAGCTACTGATAAATCTCCTGCAAGAAAAGTAGGTCAGATTGATAACAGAGGTTCTCACTTCTATTTAGCAATGTATTGGGCTGAAGCTTTAGCTAACCAAACTGCTGATGCTGAATTAGCGGCTCAGTTTGCTCCGGTAGCTGCTGCTATGAAGGAAAACGAAGAAGTAATCAATGCTGAATTAATCGGTGCTCAAGGTAAGCCTCAAAATATTGAAGGTTATTACAAAACAGACACGTACAAAACTTACGCTGCAATGAGACCAAGTACTGTTTTAAATGAAATTATTGACGGAATCTAATCTTCAGAGACCTAATTAATTATACAAAAACCTCGCTATTTGCGAGGTTTTTTGATTTTTATAGACTATCATCATCTTTTGCATTTCATATAGTTACAAATACTGCTTCTTTTTAAGAGGCTCTTTTATAGAATAAAACTTAATAAACAAATCACCACCGATTCACAATATAACTTATCAATACTTTATCTAAATAGTAAAAATAAAACAGCACTCATTTCAAATTTCCTGTTTTTTCAATATGTTTGTAAAAAACAGACTGTCTTAATGAAAAAAATCTACATCCTTGCTCTCTCCTTGTCAGCCATTGCTTTTGCCAATGCTCAGGAAAATGAAAACCGTATTGATGAGGTGGAAATCCACGCAAGAGCGAAAGTCATCAAAGAAAGGGAAGAATTTAAAAAACACGCACAATCCACAGAAATTATTTCTGAGTATGAAATCAATCGTAATAATCCTGCTTTTATAGAGCAGAGCCTTAATACTATGGCCGGAGTTCAGGTAGAAAAGAGAACTCAGCTGGGCGGACAGAGAATTGTCATACGTGGATATGGAAATGATCAGAAGTTCAATAACTGGGGGATCAAAATGTATCTTAACAATATTCCGCTTACCGGAGCTGATGGAGTTACTGTTCTGGATGATGTCAATTTCGGACTGGTAAACCGTATAGAAGTGATAAAAGGTCCTGCAGCCACATTGTATGGCGGAGGTTCCGGAGGCGCAGTGAGACTGTATATGCAACCGGAAAGCAAAAAGGGAAATTCTGTTTCAGAACAGTTTATGACCGGGTCTTTTGGGTTATTTCAAAGCTCTACTTCGGCAACTAGTGTGGGAGATAACCACTCCATTACTGCCAATTATGGACATATTGGAAGTGACGGTTACCGCCCTAACGGTAAGAGCATTAAGAACTTTTATAATATCAACGGAGAGTTTAAGCTTAATAATAACCAGAAAATAACTTTATTGGCTTCTCATGGCAACTCGCTGGAGCAGGTTTCGGGGCAGATCTCCTATGACGACTATTATAATGGGATTGATAACGGAAATTTTGCCTACATCAGACGTGGGGCCAAAACAAAATTTGTTACTTCAAGAGTGGGAATTGGCCATATCTGGAAAATTACGCCTAATTTCAAAAACAATACTACCGTTTTCTATACAGGTACAACAGGGGAAAGAATTGCTGCCGGAGCTAATGAAACCTCATCTTTTTCTAATTATGGACTCAGATCCGTATTTGAATTTAATAAAGAATGGGAGCATTTCAAAAGCCAGACAGAATTTGGAGTTGAAATTCAGCAATCACAATCCACTATTACCAATTATCGCTACAAAAGTGTAAAAATCACAGAAGAACCTGTTTTAAGACCATTATATGATGGTTCTTACTTTAATAACACAAACAATCAGTCCAATTATTTTGCAGTTGAGAAAATCACTTATAAACCTTGGGATTTAATGTTCCTTGCAGGCGTGAGCATCAACCAGCTCAGCTATAAAAGGAAAGACCTCTTAGCTCTTCCTGGATTGTTTGTTGTTAATGGTAAGGATCTTTACAATAAAAATCTATCGTTTGAAAAAAAGTTCAGTGCAGCGGCAAGTCCACATTTTGCATTACAGAAAACCTGGAACAATCAGATCTTCAATCTTAGTTATAGTGAAGGATATAACGCCCCTACTTCTGTAACTGCTTTTATCACCGGATTGAATGTAACCAATGATAACCTTGTTGCAGAAAAAGCAAAAATGTGGGATTTCAGCATCCAGGGATTACTAGATGATACTTCCATAGATTATCAGTTTTCATTATTCAGCATCAATATTAAAGATAAACTTACTCAATTAGCCGGCAGAATGTCTAATCCGGAACAAACACCTTATACTTATTGGGCGAATACCGGCGAACAGAATAACAAAGGTCTGGAAATGAGTGTAGGATATTCGTATAAACCGAATAACTTATTCATTTCAAGAATCCAGCCCTTCGTGAGTTATACTTATAATGACTTTAAATATTCCACTTACTTTAAAGAAAACGGAGATAAAGCCAATGTGGTAGGTGTGCCTAAAACCAAAATATCTGTAGGATTGGATTTTGATACTCAAATCGGGCTCTACTGGCAGAATACCTATAATTATATGGGAAGTGTTTATACTGATTTCACCAATAGCAATAAGGTGAAAAGTTTTGGTCTTTTAAATTCCAAAATCGGTTATAAACACAGTTTTAATCAATGGGATCTGGATGTTTTTGTAGCAGGAAACAACCTTACCAGCCAGATTAATTATACTTTCCTTTTTTACGGAAACAGTATTAATGATACTGATAAGGATAACCAGTATAATAATGCAGCTATTTATACGGATGTGAATCCGGGATCGAGTAAGGCGTATTTCTTTACAGGATTTAATCTGAAGTATAATTTTTAGAGATTCTTTACAGGTTCAGAATGACAAGCCGAGCTTTGAAACCTTTGGGTAGCCTTTATTTAGGGTTCGTGAAAATGGGTTTTGGCTAAAGCCAGATGAATGAATATTATATGGAGAGCGGGCTAAAGCCCGCTCTTATTGAATAACCACCCCGTCAGATTTTCAATCTGACACCCCTCCAGAGGAGGGGAATATTACTGCCATCTAACTTATAGAAGTAAATATAATCAGCAGACGGGCAGGCAAATATTCTATTATTTTCAGCAGCTATTTTTTAACCCCAGCTCCCAAATAGATATTTATACCGGTGTATCAATTCATAAAGCTCTCAGGAATCCATTCAAATCCTGGGGCTTTTATTTTTGTAAAGCCTAATCCCGGCCATGGCAAATGGGAAGCAAACGCCCTGGTTTTTGTATCTGCCAGCTGTTTGAGAAACTTCTTTCTTGATGCCGTAGCAATATCCAGGTCTGTATCTCCTGAAAACCCCCAATCAGGATGTGGGAAAAGAATAACATCTGAGTGAATAAGGTCAGCAACATACATCAGCTTTTCATTTCCTGATGATATTGTAGTGACAGTTAAACCGGGAGTATGCCCCGGTGCAAGCTGAAAATTGAAATGGTTATACAGTGTATTATTCAAATCATAAAATTTCAATTTTGGCTGAATAACTTTCAAGATATTCTGAAGGGCCGGAATAATCTGGTTGAGCATTTCAGGATGGGCTTTCAAAGCACTGTTATTAAAATCTTTCACGGAAGCATTCATCCAGAAATCATGTTCTGTTTTTGAAATGAAAATAGAAGCATTGGGAAAAACAAGCTTATTCTGCTTATCTACCACTCCACCGATATGATCGGGATGGGCATGAGAGATAAAAATATCCGTAATATCTTTTGCAGAGAATCCTGCTTCCTGAAGGCTTTTTAATAAAAATCCGGTTCTTTCATCTGCAAATATTCCCATGCCACTATCCATCAGAATCAGTTTTTCTTTTGTTTTAACCAGCAGAATATTGACTGCCATATCAATATAATTATCTGCCCGGAAGTTATCTTTAAGGATTGCTTTCAGTTTGGCAACATTTCCTCTTGGGGCAAATGAGTTCAGGTTTTCTTCATGGATATATCCGTCTGTCAGAATAAACATATCCAGTTCTCCCAGTTTAATCTTTTTAAAACCGGAAAGATCATCGTCTTTTTTCTCTGATTTGATCCTTGTTTCTGCAAATACATTTGAAAAAGGTATGAAACTTAGCGTTCCTGCAAGCAGGCCATTCTTTAATAATTCTCTTCTATTCATAATTGAGATGGTGTTTCTGCATTCATGATAACTAAAATAACATCTCCTGCAGTGGAAATGTTCTGATCTAATAAATGCAATATGTTTTATAGAAAAAACTGAGTCTCTGATATTCAGAAACCCAGTGTAAGTATAGTTTTAGTTGTTAACCAGTTTCATTGAACCTTCATTATATCTTTCTCCTACGTTAGGATATTTCTTAAGAATGGCATCAATGGTTTCCAAATCTGATTGAGACAGCTCAATATTGGCTGCAGCAACATTTTCTTCAAGATATTTGATACGCTTAGTTCCCGGAATCGGAATGATATCATCTCCCTGGTTCAATACCCATGCTAATGCCAGCTGAGTTCCTTTTACTCCTTTGGAAGCTGCAAATTCATTAATTTCATTAGCTAATTTTGTATTATTCTCCAGATATTCCTGCTGATAACGAGGTAACGATTTTCTGAAATCATCATCTCCAAGGTTCTGAACCTCATTGATATTAGCAAAAAGACCTCTTGCCAATGGTGAATAAGGCACTAACGAGATTCCCAGTTCTCTGATGGTTGGCAAAATTTCATTCTCAACGTCTTTGGTAAGAATAGAATACTCTGACTGCAAAGCAGCAATAGGATGAATTTTATTCGCTTTTCTGATAGATTCTGCAGAAGCTTCAGACAACCCGATATATTTTACTTTTCCTGCCTTAACCAGCTCCGCCATAGCACCTACTGTTTCTTCTACAGGAACATTAGGGTCAACCCTGTGTGCATAATATAGGTCTATAGTATCTATTTTTAACCTTTGAAGGCTTAAATCTACCGCCTGTCTGATCCATTCCGGAGAACCGTCAAAGTATGTTCCCGGCGCACCACTGTGGCTGGCTTTTCCATCCTTAAATCTGAATCCGAATTTAGTAGCAATAAAAATTTTATCCCTGTTAGGCACTAAAACTTTTGAGATTAATTTTTCATTTTCTCCATTAGCATACATATCTGCTGTATCCCAGAAGTTAACGCCTAAATCTAATGCTCTATGCAAAGTACTGATACTTTCCTGTTCATCTGAAGGGCCATAAGCAAAACTCATTCCCATACAGCCTAATCCAATAGCAGAAAGTTGTTCACCGGTGTTTCCTAATTTTTTAAATTTCATGATGGTTTTATTTTAAATTGATAAGACAAAATTAGAACATGAAACAGACACGTTTGATATAGAATTCAAACCAAGAATTATAAAATTCAAACAGGGCTTGTTCTTAGGGCATTGGGAGCTATTCCAGTCTGTTTTTTAAAATAATTGGTAAAATAAGCAGGTTCTTCAAAGCCCAGTCCGTAAGCAATTTCAGCAATATTCCAATCTGTATGGGTTAACAGAGCATTTGCTTCCTGTATCACTCTTCCTGTAATCTGCTGACTGGTGGTCTTCCCCGTAATCTCTTTTACAGAACGGTTTAAAGAATTAACATGAATGGAAAGACTCTGCGCGTAATCATTGGGCGTTTTTAATTTCAAAAAAGCTTCAGGACTGTCGATAGGAAACTGTCTTTCCAACAGCTCCATAAATAAGGATGCTACTCTTTGAGATGCATTTTGATAAGGCTCAAAAGTTTCTGCCGGATGCATTTTCATCGTTTCATGAATCATCAGGTGGAGATAAGCTCTCAGCATATCATATTTATGAACATAATCCGACTCAATTTCCGTCATCATTTTGGTATACAGGTCAGAAAGTATTTTCTGTTGTTCTTCTTCCACAAAGAAAACAGGAGTTCCGCCAATTTTAAACAATGGTGAATCCTGAAGATTACCCAAACGGCTTCCGTTCTGTAGAAATGACTCTGTAAAAAGGCAAAACCAGCCTTTCTGATCGTCATCATCAGCTTCCCAGGAATATGGAACAATGGGATTGGAAAACAACAATGCGGGACGGTCTACATAGATCCATTTATCGGCATAGTGAAGCTTTCCTTTTCCTATAATCAGTGAAATCTTATAATAATCTCTTCTGCTATACGGTGATAGAAGAGAGCAGTGATCCCGTGAAAACACATTAAAGTGCCCCATATTATTTGCACCTAAGCATAGAGGTCCCAAACCGGGAGCATTCCTTTCGTAAAAACCTTGTATTGATTCATTGGATTCCATACACCAAAGTTATAAAATTCAAACAAATTAGAAAATAGAATTGTTTAAATGGAAGACATATTAATTGGTCGGAAGATTGATGATGGAAGATGGGAGTACTATAGTCCGTTACGATTTATTGAGATTTTATATGAACTATTTGGCTAAACAAACCTTTAATATCTATATCAAGATGATAAATGAATCGTAGAATTTTTAAGTTTTGGCTAAAGCCAGATGAAGATTTTTTATTTATTTGAATGGGCTAAAGCCCATCCCTATTGATCTTAATATAAATATGGCTAATAGTTGTTTAATGATATACTCATTACTCATTACTCATTACTCATTACTCATTACTCATTACTCATTACTCATTACTTATAATAAAAATGACCGACACAAATGCCAGCCATTTTAAATAGTGAATATATAAAAATTGATAATGGTTAATCCCAGTCACCATGATGCCCATGGTTGTGTTTGTTTTGCTTTTTGTAATATTTAGCTCTTTCTTTATAGTATTTATCCTGCTCTTTGCGGTATTTTTTGTAATCATTTTTTCTTCCGTAAACAATCACAGGATTTTCTCCTCTATAATATCTCTTTTTAAAAATGATATATTTTTCTCTACCAAGAATTCTTTCCAGTTCTGAATATCGGTCTCCTCTCCATCTTCCCGGTTCTACAACATATACTCTGTTCCATGAATCATAATTGCGATATCTGTCATTTAATGCATAAACCTGATTGGCCTGCGTTGTAGAAAGTAACAGATCTGCTACTACGGTCTGCCAGTTGATATCTGAAATACTTCTTCTGTAATCATTATAATAATCTGATTGGGCATAGCTCAAACTAAACGTCCCAACCAAAAATGCGGTTAGCAATAACTTTTTCATTTCATTCCTCTTTTAAATTAAACATCAAGACATAGTCAATTAAAGTGCCAATTATTAATTGCAATTCCCAATATTTGTTAACAAAACACATAAATAACTGATTATCTTTTGAATAATTTATAAAAGTCAGTTCTTTTTGTGGTTATTAATTACTCTCTGACAAAGTTTTTACATTTGGATTTATTATTAAACAGAGATGCGAGATTCGGGGTTCGAGTTTATGGATGTCGGGTGAATATTATTTCAGTCTTCCAACCATATCAATCATGAATGAGATCGGAAATTTAAGTTTTGGCTAAAGCCAATGGAACTCGTATTTTCATTGAGAGCGGGCTAAAGCCCGCCCCTATTGATGTTGATATCCGGATGAATATATATAAACACAATAGTTATTTAACGACAAGATCTTTTATCTTTTATCTTTTATCTTTTATCTTTTATCTTTTATCTTTTATCTTTTATTAAGTCTTCTTATAAAATTCGTTAAGATTCTCAAAAACTATTACTTTGTGTTAAATAATTTCGTAATTTTAAAGGAGAGAATGCTTTCGGGAGTTCTCATAATTATTATTTTATCAACCAAATCTCAGTAATTATGGAAAATATAAAATTTATGGTATCTCCATATCAGGATGAACTGCAGTTGTTTATTGATGAGCAAAAAGCTGGGTATATGTCCATAGAGGTTGACGGAAGACTTCTTATTGTATATTATACCAAGCTTGATGAGGAACGTGAAGGTAAAGGCTATGCCAAATTACTATTGGATGAATTGGTTCGCTATGCAGAAGAAAAAGATTTGCTTGTAGACCCGGAATGTGATTTTGTACGTCAGCAATTTGAAAATCACCCACAAAGGTATAAAGATATCTGGCATGCTTAATCAGTCTTCCCACCAGGCTGTAAATTGCTGATCTTTACGGTTCAGATCTACTACCTCTCCGATTTTTGGAGTAAGGATATTTAAATTTTTGTCTTTACCTAAGCTTGTTATTTTTTGTAAAGGTTCATTCCAGGGATGAAGAGCAAGAGCAAATTTAGCAGCATGTACCGGAATAATATGTCTGGCCTTTATATCTATGGCTACCTGAATAGTATCTTCGGGTAAAGTGTGGATATATCTCCATGCTTCACCATATTGCCCATTCTCAAGAACAGCATAATCAAAAGGTCCATATTTCTCCCCTATCATTTTAAAATGGGAATCGTAACCGCTGTCACCACCAAGGAAGATTTTCTTTGTAGGGGTTTCCAATACATAGGAAGTCCAAAGAGTATCATTTTGCTTAACTCTTCTGCCGGAAAAATGTCTGGCTGGAGTAAGGGCCAACTTTATTTTATTTTTTAATTCAACTTCTGTTCCCCATTCTTCTTCTATAAGCTGTTGTTCAGTATAGCCCCACCGCTCCAGATGAGCCCCTACTCCTAATGGAACAATAGCCATTCCGGTACGGTCTTTAATAGATTGAACTGTGGGATAATCCAGATGATCAAAATGATCGTGGGTAATCACAAGATAATCCAGATTAGGGATATCTTCAGGTTTAAAAATTTCAGATCCTTTAAACGCTTTGTTAAAATACTTAAAAGGGGAACCATATAAACTTAATACTGGATCAATTAAAAATGAAACACCATCAGTTTGTAAATAATAAGAGGAGTGTCCCAACCAAATGAAAACATCTGTATTTTTATCAAGGCTTTTTAAGTCCGTATATATGGAAGGAATTTCTTTTACAGGCTTCAGCGACGGATGTTTTTTACCCAAAAAGAAATCATAAGTAACTTTCCACATTTTATAGCCTTCAGCCAGGGAAGGAGTATGGCTGATATTCTGAAACTGTTTATTTCTGTAAAGCTTCGACTGTCTGATACGGCTCAATCGTTTTCCTTTGGGAACGGCTCCAAATGCAGCCCCATTGATCACTATAAAATAGGTTGCTACCAATAGAATCACAACCGCAAGAATCCAATACATCATTTGTAAAAAATAAAGATCAAAGGTACCAACTTTTGTTCTTACATAAAAATAAGATGCATTTGAGTACATTTTTTAACTAAATTTATCATGTGTTTCAGAAAATTTATTATTCATTTAAGTGATGATTAATTTTAAACTTTCTATTTTAGCGGCTTAAAAAAACTCAAAGATATATTGAAAAAATACTCGGTAATATTTATTCTGGCCATGCTTTCCTCATGTGCATCTATTAAGAGGCACAATGAACAGCGGGCTTCCTGTATTCCTCCGGAGCAGCTTAAGGAAGATGTGGATTTTGCCTATTCAAAACTTCAGCAGATGCACCCTCAGCTGTACTGGTATATTCCCAAGAAGGAATTGGAACACAAGTTTGACAGCCTTAAGCAAACAATTACTGAACCGCTTACTCCACTTCAGTTTTATTTTAAGCTCCAGCCTGTGATCGCGAGGATCCGTGAAGGGCATCTTTCATTAAGAGTTCCCAGAAAAAAGTTCACTAAAAAAGAAATCAAAACTTTAGAACAAAAGAAAGGGCTGTTCAGCAGATTCGGATATTATATTTCCGGAGACCAGATGTATATTACGGAAAACAGAGATTCCATTGAAAATATTCACCCGGGAACTGAAATTCTGTCGATCAATAATATTCCGGTTTCAGACTATATCAAAAAATATAGAAATCTTATCAGCAGTGACGGATACAATACGACTTTCCAGCCTTATTTTTTAAAGGATTTATTCTTTAATTACTATACTGCTGAAAACGGACTTGCTGACAGGGCTACTCTAGAAACCCTTTATAAAGGTGAAAAGCAAACTTATACTTTAAGCAGAGAATCAAAATCTGATACTGATCTTGAAAAGGATAAGGAAATGAATAAACGAACTCAGGAAAGAAAGCTGAATGATTACGTTGCAGCCAGTAATTCTTATAACCGGAGTTTTAAATTCCTGGATAAAGACAGTACTATCGCTTATATAAAGGTAAAAAGCTTTTCAAGGGAATACTCGGATGAATTTTATAAGAAAACATTTGCGAAAATTAAAAATGCAAAGTCAGATTACCTCATCATAGATGTCCGTAACAATTACGGTGGGTCTCTTTATGAGATCAATAATCTGTATTCTTATCTTACAGACCAACCTTTCACTCTTATAAAACCTTCTCAGGTTACTTCAAAAGATATCCCGCTAAGAACAAATTATTTCAGAAAAAGTTCTCCTCTGGATTATGCTATTAAAAGTATCTCTTATCCGAGTTATTTTTTTGCACAAGCTTTCAGCACTTATAAAAAAGATGGAAAGGTTTTCTACAAGATGAAGGCCGATAAGCCTACAAAACCTAACAAGGGAGCTTTCCACGGTAAAGTTTTTGTTCTTATAAACGGAGGAAGCTTTTCCGCCTCTTCCATTATTACTGCAAAGCTTAAAAATGATAAAAGAGCCACTCTCATAGGGGAAGAAACAGGTGGTGCCAATGATGGTACAGTAGCGGGCTTTTATTCTTATCAGAAACTTCCTAATTCGGAGATCAGATTTCCAATCGGGCTGCTTCTTGTACAACCGAATATTGATTTTTCAGGCACCCAAAAAGGAGTTATTCCTGATGTAGAGATCAAAGAGAGCTTACAGGATATTATTGATAAAAGAGATCCTCAGCTGGATTGGATCAGAAATGAAATTGGAAAAGAGAAGGCGGATAAAAATTAATTTGGAAAAATTTAAGAATCGTACTCTTTATTTTAAATCACTTTATAAATACAGATAGGTTTCGGCGGGCTGAAAGCCCGCCGAAACCGTTTTAACTTAGCTCTTCAATTCTTTTAAAAGAGCTTCAATATGATTGATATATCTTCCATAATAACGATGGAACCAGAACTTACCACTAAGAAATAATAAAAACAACCCACCAATGAGACTGCCAATCAGAATGAGCGCTATCTTCATCTCGCTTAAAGGTTGTGGCCAGGGTATAAACTCAAGCACAATAAGAATCTCACATACTATAAACGGTGCAAAACTGATATAATAGGATAAATAGTACTGTTTATTAAGGTTTAACTGAGTTACAAGATCTTTCAACGAATCGCTGGTCTTAAGTTCAGTATTGCTGATCTCGTTATACAGTCTAAAAAACTTGCTGTAAAAGAAAACTGTTACGATAAGCATTGAAGCTACCAAAACCGTAATATACAGCTGCAGTTTAAAGGGTTTACAAACAGAACAAACCATAAAAGCAAAAACGAAGATTCCTATTACCCACCAAAATTCCATGCGCATATTTTTGCGTACTTTTTCAAGGGGAAGATGTATTGTATTTCTTTGTTCTATGCTAATTTCTGGGGTTTTATCTGCAATATCTTCATTCCAGGTATTTTTCAATTCATCTATATTCATTGGATTAGTGATTTAATGTTGATTAATAGTATGTTGGTTTAAGATATCTTTTAATTTATTTTTGGCCCGGTTCATTTTCACTCTTACATTTCCTTCGGAAATCCCCATCTGTTCGGCGATCTGTTTTCCTGAAAAATCTTCCAGATAATAGAAAATAAAGGCCTTGTCAATGGGATTAAGCAGGTGAATAGCTTTATACATTTCAGCCATACGCTCTTCTTTCCCATCATCATAATCCTCGTGAGCAATTGCGTGGTTAGAGAAATCTTCATTACCGATAAAGCTTCTTCTTTTCTGGTTTTTAAGGAAAATAATAGCAGTGTTTAAAGCAATTCTGTACAACCAGGTTGAAAACTCGCTTTCTCCTCTGAAGTTGGAATATGCCTTCCATAACTGAAAGGTGATTTCCTGAAAAAGATCATCACGATCATCTTTTTCAGACATATACATTTTGGAAATCTTAAAGATGATTCCTTTATGTTTTTCAATCTTCCGGATAAACTCTTGCTCTAATGAGGTCATAGCTTGTTACTCTATGGAGTTAGTTTTCATTAAAAAAAATTGTTACAGAAATTTATTAAAAAAAATAAAAAACCCGATAGAAAATGCTGTCGAACCTCTCATCGTATGTTTTATTAAGGTTCTACTATTTTTTAGGATAGTATTTTATTCGAAATTATTGTATGTGTTTCTAATGGTAATAATGATCCGCACAGTTAGTAGAGAAAAAGTAAAAATATTACATAGAATAACACCCTGATATTTTTCTATATCAGGGTGTTTGTATCAATATTCAGTTATATTTTATTTGAAATCTAAAAAGTCATCTTTTTCAAGATAGTGATTCAGAGCTGTGATAAGCTGAAAAGAAGTAATATCAGCATACTGTCGGAAAGCGAGATCTACCACGTCCTGAATATTTTCATCAGAACACATATAATTAAGCTTATTATGGTATACAAAATCAGGTAAGATTTCATTATCGTTCTCTCCTATATCCAAGGGATCTCCGATGAAAACTTTCATTTCAGGCTCAAATTCATCTTTTGCAGAATAGACTGCATAATTGTATTCCGGATCATAAGATTCTTTTCTGTCTTGTTTATTCTTTACAAGTTCCAGAAATTCTTCTATACAATACATTTGATTTTTAATCTCATCCATCTGATATTCTTTTAACAGCTCATTTTTTTAAAGATAGAAATTTTATAGAATACAAAGAGGTTCCAGTTCAGTTTATTTAAAACTCTTTGCAATGAGCCTATATCAAGCAAATCAAGTTTTGCGCCTGCTATGATAATCATCAGAAGAACAAATGTCAAAAATATAATGATAATTAGAGCTAGAAAATATAGTCTGTGCTTAAAAAGTTGGAATCATGTTCCCTTACAATAGTATTCAGTAATTCTTTATTGGATTCTGTAAGTTTTGCAGCGACCAGAGATCTGATGGAGAATGAACGCAACGCATCAAATACAGAAAGCGTACCTTCTGCACTGTCTTTTCTTCCGGTAAACGGAAATACATCCGGACCGCGCTGTGCCTGGCAGTTGATATTGACACGGCTTACCAGATTGACAAAAGAATCAATCAATTTTGATACTTCCTGTGGATCTTCACTGAAAATACTCACCTGCATTCCGTGGGAAGCATTCACCTGGTATTCAACAGGTTCTTCAATATCGTCAAATGGAACGACAGGAATTATCGGCCCAAACTGCTCTTCATGATACAACTTCATATCACTGTTTACAGGATACACAACTGCCGGAAAAACAAATGATTCCTCTGTATAGCCACCATCTTTATTTAAAACTGCAGCACCTTTCTGTAGGGCATCTTCAATACATTCTTTCAGGTATGGCGGCTTATTGACTTCCGGAAGCGGAGTTACCTTCACCTCTTTTTCCCATGGCAAACCTGCTTTCAGAGCAGAAACGGCTTCACTTAGCTTGGCAGTGAATTCTGCGGTAATTTCTTTTGTACAAAATTAATTTTAAAGCTGTACAGCGTTGCCCATTAAATGAGAGTGCTCCTAAAATACATTCACTTACAGCCACATCAAGATTGGCATTTTTAGTAACAATGGCTGCATTTTTAGCATCCAGACTCAGAATAGCCCTCAAACGGTTTACTTTGGGATGTAATTTCTTCAATCCATTCGCCACTTTACTGGAACCGATAAAGGCCAAAACATTTACCTTACCACTTTCCATGATTGGAGTAATAATTTCAGAACCTTTTCCGTATAAAGTATTTACCGTTCCTTTCGGGAATGCTTCTTTAAAGGCATTTAATAAAGGATAATGAGCCAGTACTCCATGCTTTGGAAGCTTAAACAGGATGGTATTTCCCATAATCAAAGCCGGAATAAGAGTCGTAAAAATCTCATTTAAAGGGTAATTGAATGGCCCCATGCTTAAAACCACGCCCAACGGGGCTCTTCTGATCTGTGCAATCGTTCCTTCTGCCTGCTGAAAACGGGAAGACTCTCTGTCCAGATCTTTTAAGGCATCAATAGTTTGGTTAATATAATCTACGGTACGGTCAAATTCCTTGGTAGAATCTGCCAATGTTTTGCCTATTTCCCACATCAGCAGTTTTATAACTAAATCACGCTGCTGGATCATCAGATAGACAAATTTCTGCATACATTTGATTCTACCTTCTACAGACATTGTAGGCCATTCTCCAAGACCATTATCATAAGCTTTTACACAAGCTTCAAGAACTTCCATGGCTTCTTCCGGGCCAATATTGGGAATACTGCCCAATAGTTTTCTTTCTAAACCATTTTCTGTAGGGATACAGACCGGAGAATAGATATTCTGTGTTTCTCCTTTCCATTCTACTAATTCACCATTCAGAAGATAGACTTTCTGATGGATTTCGGGTACTTTATATTCTTCGGGGATTTCGTTCTCTTTTTTAAAAATATTTTGAAATAATGCACTGTTTACTGAACTCATATTTTTAGTATTTAATAATTTGAATCTGAATTTTTGTAGAATAAAGGTAGACGTAAAAATTGAGTTTAAGAATAATGATTTAATAGATTTGCTCTATTTAAAAGCTATTTGAATGAAAATTAACCCAGCCAACTGAAAAAAACAATATTTTTGTTTAAAAATAAATTTTCAATGTTTTCAAAAATAGTTTTCAGTACGTTATTCTTTTGCTCAGTATTGGGTTTTGCCCAAAAATCTAAACCTATCAATACTGTTTTATTAAAAGGAACGCCTGTACGTACTTACTCCAAATTACCGGATGTAAACAAACCGGCTCCTAAATTCACCCTTACAGATGTTAATATGAATGATCAGAGCCTTGATGCCTACAAAGGAAGATATGTGATTCTGAATATCTTTCCAAGTGTAGACACAGGGGTTTGCTCTGCATCTGTTCACCATTTTAATGAGGAAGCAGGAAATCTTCCCAATACAGTAGTTCTTTGTATCTCTAAGGACCTGCCTTTTGCTCAAAAGAGATTTTGTGGAGCTGAAGGAATCAACAATGTAGTGATGCTTTCGGATTTCCGTTCAGATTTTGGATGGAATTACGGAGTGGAAATGATAGAATCTTCCATGAAAGGACTTCTAAGCAGAGCTGTTGTAGTGATTGATCCTTCAGGAACTATTGTTTACGAAGAGCAGGTACCGGATATTTCTCAGGAGCCTAATTATGCAGCGGCTATTCAGGCTGTAAAAAACTAATCTGATTTTATAATCATAAAAAACCTCTGGCAGCTTTCCAGAGGTTTTTTTATATCAATCATCCCCACCAATACTATTGAATTCTTTTGTAGAATAATGTAAAAACAAAATAATCAGTAAATCATCTACATTATCAGCCGCTTCAATATGAAAAACAGGTTCTTTTGATTTCACATTCTCTTTCCTAATCTCTATCAGTATTTTTCCTTTTTCAAATAACTGCCCTATGCTTCCTAATTTGAAATAATATATTGTTACATTTTGACCGGATTTAATAATCCTTTCTTTAGCAAGATCTGTAAAATAGGCTACATTTTTACCATTAAAAAGCTCCACATCATTTTTTAAGAAGCCCACATTTTTGATATCATAACTTATGAAGTTCAAAATAATGTACTGCCTTAACGAAAACAGTCTTCTTACATTTACTATTCTTCCCACCTCAGCATGCTTTTCATCAACCATAATAAATTGTTGTTGATGGTATTTGGCTTTATATTTTTTCAACGCTTCTTTTTTGTAGTAAGTAATATTACTCCATTTTTACCTTTTTCACCATACTTTTCTACAGCTTCTTTTCCTGAAAGCGTATAGATGGTATCAACAATATCTGGTTTTATTGCACGCAATTCTTCTAAGGTAGCCTTTTTACCATTCAGCAGAATAAATGGCATATTTTCCGGTTTTACAACAGTGGGAGCACCAATTCTTAAAGATGGATTCCTGTTGAAACTGTCTGTGGATATGACACTCATATTTACTCCCGGTACTTTTCCCAAAGTTTTAGCTTCTATCGGTTTGGTTTCCTGTGCATTCACAGTGGTTGTAAAACTACCAACAGCCAATAATCCCAACGCCAGTTTACTTGCTAACGAAAAGTTTAGATTCACTCCCAACTGATCTTCCCGGAATCTTCCGCAGATATCTTTATCAGAATCAAAAGTATTGATCAGTTCTTCATCTGAGAAGCTGGTGAAATCATGAACTGTTTTTGAGCAAACGGAGCAGAATTTTCCTTTTTCAAGAGTTGTCATGTTATCCCAGTTTTCATGACAGGGTTTTGGGATGGTGATTTTCATAATAGGCCTTTTACCTATAAAGATGCTTTGATAAGGAGAAAGGTTGGAAAAGATCCTGATATTTCTGTATAAGTAACAAACCTTAAATTAATACTTATAAACATCTATCAATTCAATGTTTTCCGGAATTTTAAGAGAGTCTAACTTTCTTCTATATTCATTCATGCTCAGTTTTTTTAGCACATGGTTTTTATCTGTATTCAATATCCAAAAGTCTTTATCCAAAGATTTATGATTATTTAGACCATCATTTGGCAGCCCTCCTTTCACGTTCTCCCTTTCAGCAACAATAAAATTCTTGTAAGTATTTACTTTAAGAATTTTGATGGGATGATAGCTGTTTCATCATCCCAACCTCCATCAGGAGCTATAAAAATATCAACTGAAGAATTTCTATAAAGCTTATAACCACCTGTTAAGTTTTTGGAGAAATCTTGTATCCCAGGGCCAAAAGAACCTAGAAAAGCAATTGCAAGTTTTGAGTTCCTTACAAGCCCAAACAAAAAGATAATAAGAACTATCCCCAAACAGAAGAGACTTATTTTCAAAAATTTACTCATATTTTTTATCTTTTTATTTCAGCAATAAAGCAACCTTCTTTCTAAAGATAAAAATAATCAGTCCGGACATCAAAAGTGCAGCCAAAGAAAGACTTATTACCATCCAGCGGAATTCTTTGGTATCTGCTGCGTGAATTGCTTCTTTCCCATCCACTCTAGACAGATCCGAAGGGTATAAATGCAGTCTTTTGTTCAAAATAAGATCATCAAAGCCATACTCTTTTGCCAGCTGATACTCTTCCATTGCATCTTTTTTCTTTCCTTCTAAAAAGGTAACATTTCCCAGATCAAACAGAAGTCGTGCTACTATTTTATCTTTAGGTTTTACTAAAGACATCCTTTCATTCAGTTGATCATAAAGCTGTTTTCTGAGAGTCTTCAGCTCGTTTGGCGTAAGGTGTGACTTTGGAGATTCTTCATTTCCAAAATCTTGTCCAATAAGCTGCATAGAAGATATATTATGGTCTCCTTTTATACGGGCTTTCAGAATATTAATATGAATCCATTCAGAAGATAGATGTCCTTTGGGATCTGCTTTTAAAGCTTTCTCAATCCATTGAAGAGCTTCCGTAGTATTGCCTGCCATTTCAAAAGCTGTTCCCATATTGGAATAGGTAGAATATCTACCGGGCTGTATAGAATCTATTTCTTTAAACAGTTCTATCGCTTCGTCATATCTTTCTAAAACAATCAGGATATACCCTCTATTTGAAAGAAAGTCTAAATCTTTTGTTTCATAATACCCATACCTCTGTACACCAGCATACCTTTCCAGTTTCTCCTTGTTTAAGAATTGATGACCATACGGAACTTCGCTTGTATCGTCCACATAGGCTAAATCTTTACTGCTTGGAGGGGGAGAGTCTTTAACACCACAGATATAACGAACCTGCATTATAGATAGAAGAGTAAAAATGAAAAGAAGTTTATTCATCATAAATAATGTGCTTTTGTAATTGGTATGAGCTTCAAAAATAATAATATCCGTACAAATAAAAAAAACAATACCTCATTTCTTTTTGAGTAATATTTTGCATATTTGTAGAAAATACGGGTCATGCAAAAAGAAAAACTACGCAGCGTAAGAAAAAGAAAAGGCATCACGCAACAACAGATTGCTGATATCATTGCAACAGATGTATCCAACTACAGCAGAAAAGAAAGTGGAGATGTAGCGATAAGAAAAGAAGAATGGGAAAAAATTGCCCGTTTTCTGGAAGTACCTGTAGAAGAAATCTTTGAAGAAGAGGAAGCTAAACAAGTAAATCATTTTGATAACATTACGGGAAGTAGTGGTTTTGGAAATAATATAAATGGTAATCTTTATTGTAACGTTCCAGAGTTTCTACTTGAAAGCCAAAGAGAACTTATAGAAATGTTGAAAAAAGAAAACCAGAGATTACAAGAGGAACTAAATGCTCTTAAGAAAAAATAAAAAAACTCAGCGATTTGCTGAGTTTTTTGTATCGTAGTTGGATTAACGCTAAGACGCAAAATGATATTAAAAACTTTCTGTTTTAAGGCGCAAGGATTTTATCTCCGATAAAATTTCACAATACCACTTATCATTGCGAACCGAATGTGAAGCAATCTCAATAGAAAAATGAAAGTTGTAAAACACAAGTGCACAAAATGATATTTAAAATACACTGCTTTAAGACGCGAAGATTTTATCTCTGATAAAATTTCAACGGCATCTTTGTCATTCCGAGCAAAGCAAGGAATCTAAACGCGAATATCCAGCAACTGCAAGAAAATAACCATTAAGGATATTAAGATAAGCGCATAGCTTAAAAACATCTTGATGTTTCCCTTCACTCAACTTAACAACTTCAATACTCTTAATGGTTCAAAAAGAATAAAACTCAGCTGTATGCTGAGTTTTTGTATTACGTTTATAGGTATAGTAGAGACTCCTACGGAGTGACAAGTTTGTGGCTTACTCTATATAAAGGTTAGTTTTCTTACCCTTTAGCTATATTATCACCACCCTCTCTTGCCAGCGAAGAGTTTTTAGCTGCTTTCACCAGCTCATTGGTATCACTGTACAGCAGCTCCCAGCCGGGAACCGAGTTCATTGCTGTAAGAAGGCTCATATAAGTTTTCAATGTTTTCTCCAGTTCTTTGCGGATAGCACTGGCGCTCGTCATCTGACGAAGATCTGCATTGGCTTCTGCCTGCTCTGCAAACACGATCTCAAAAGCATCCTGCTTAGCTTTTATCTCTGCAAATGCTGCGTCTAGGGAAAGAAGTGTAATCTTCTGTTTATTTTCTGCCGTTTCTAATGCTTCTATAAGCTTTTTCATCTGAGCTGTTTGTGAAGAATAACTCAGCCTGTCCAGATTCAGCCCAAAAGTTTTGAATATTCCGTAGAGATCCTCCGCCAGCTGATAATTGGCTGCAGATGGTAGTTTACGATATCCGTTCAGGAAAGATTTCAGATTGGCATAGGCGATATCTCTTTCGCGATCGGCAGTGGCTACGTCCACTCCTTTTCCGCTGTAGATCTGCTTGGTATAAACCTTATCGTATTCCGTATAGGAAGACGCCAAAGCTCCTACAAGAGGATGATTATCGATAACAGGGTATTTTCCAGATTGAGCATTAGAAAGAATTCTCTGAGCCAAAGTCGCAAGGTCTTTAGTGCTCAGCTGTGTGAGTGCAATTTTCATTTTTTGTGTTTTTGGGATTAATAAATTAACACTCAAATATATAAAAAAGTTGTTAGGTTACAAATATACTTACGACAAACCTCTCAAGATGTTGAGAGGTTCCCTAAAAGTTGCAGGAGACTTCTCAAGAGCTTGGGAAGCTTCAAACATACTTGTTTTTAATAAGCGGAGGACTTGGGAGGGATGTTTTGCTGTTGTTTTAGACTTTCGGAGGGAATGGGGAGGTTGTACACGAAATGTTTTGGAGTTTGGGCTTTTGGGATTACGGAAAACCGTAAGGTTTTGAAAATGACGCAGTTTATATTTGATGGAATTTCCGTAGAAATACGGAAATAAATATAATATCAGTTTTTTATATTTAACAATAAAATCTAATTAAATTTTATGACTAAAGAAATAACAACAAATCTGATTATTGAAAAACAAGATCAATTAAAAATAATTAAAGAAAAAATTAATTCTCTAAATTCACAAGATCCTGTAATTCTGGAGTATCTCGAAAATTTAACCTCCGCTGAAAATTACTTAAATAAGATTAACACAGATTTAAATGAAGACATTATTCCTGATACTTTTTATGATAAAGTAAATAATACTATTGTAACACTGAATACAAATGATATTATAATTCTTTTAAACAGTGAAAGTCAAACAATCAACATTGAAAATTTAAAATATTATTGTACTTCAAATCCACTTGATTCTGTAGATGCTCTTATAACTTATAAGTTTTATAAAGATTTAGATTTTTTTACAGAAAATATTGTGGTTGTTGGAGCGAATGGCTCTGGAAAATCTACACTTGCAGATAGTCTAAAATCAATAATTAATGAAAGAGATGGTATCGTTATTTCAGCACAAAAATTATTGATTGTCCCAACTTTTGATAATATACCTAATTTTAATAATTCTACTCAAGAATATAACCAATATCAAAATAGCTATATTGACAGTAAGGTAACATATAATGCTTCTCGGACAGATGACATCCCTTACAATGAAACTAAAAAATACTCTTCTGAGTACAAATATGTATTAAAAGCATTAATGGCAGAAAGAGGGTATAAAAGAAATGTATTTTGTGATAATTTTCAAAATGGTGTCAATGTAAACAAAAATGATTTATATAGTAAACTAGATACAGCAATTGAAATATGGAACTCACTGATTGAGCATAGAGAAATGTTTTTTAGTGAAAATAATGATATCGTTATTAAAGACATTGTTGATAATAGTCAGTACCCTGCTTATAAAATGAGTGATGGAGAAAAAATTATTCTATTTTTAATTGGTCGTGTTTTACTCGCTAATACAAACTCTATGATAATCATTGATGAACCTGAGATGTATCTTCATAAAGTTATCGTAAATAAACTTTGGGATACATTAGAGAACTTGAGACAAGACTGTATTTTTGTATACCTAACTCATGATTTGGATTTTGCATCATCTAGAAAGGCAAAAAAGTATTGGATTAAAGATTTCAAATATCCAACAGAATGGGATATAGAAATTATCCCGGAAAATGATATTCCAGAAAACCTTTTAATGAAGTTGTTAGGTAGCAGAAAAAAAATATTGTTTTGCGAAGGGAAAAATAATAGTCTAGATATAAAGATATTTGAAATATTATTTTCTAATTACACAATTACTCCACTTTCTAGTTGCACAGATGTAATTAACTACGTTCGTTCATTTAATAAAATTCCCAATAAAAATATTGAAGCAATAGGTTTTATAGATAGAGATTTTAGAGTTCAGGAACAAATAGATAAGTTTGAGACTGAAAATATATTTTCATACTCAGTTGCAGAAATTGAAAATTTATTTTTAATAAAAGACTTTGTACAAAAATATGCTGAATATAAAAAGGAAACGATTGATTTACAAGAATTAGAGGATAAAGTTATCACTCTTCTGGAAAGAAATAAAATAACTCAGGCATCTAATTTTTTATCTTCAAATATAAATTATAAATTTTCAGAATCACATGTAAAGAAAGGTAATAGTTTTGATGAGGCAAAAAGTCATCTAAATACTTTTATTAATGAATTGAATATAAATGAAATTTATAGTGAGAGAATTGTTCTTCTTGATAAAATAATAACTGAAAAAAATTATTCCGAAGCAATTCTATTATATAATAATAAAGGATTACTAGGGGTTATTGAGGAATTATTATCCCTTAGAACAAACACTTATCGTTTCAAGGCATTAGAGTTTTTAAACTTGGATGAAGATGCTAAGACAATATTAAAAAATGCTTTACCCAATATATAAAATGTATTAACAAACTTTAATTGCTCCACAATATAAGCCTGACTTATAGTAGATTTTTATTTGGACAACAAATACAACGAGATTACCAATAGCATCAGGTTTTAGCCAAAACTTAAAATTAGGTTTTGGCTAAAGCCAATTATATTACGTTCGAAAACAAACGAGCTAAAGCCCGTTCCTATTGATGTTAAGATTCTACCACCATAGCTCCATCCTTCAAAATCATAAACTCCTGTCCCACTTCCTCAGAAATATTTTTCAAATCCTCATCATCAAAAACCTGCGGAATATAGCATTTCTCATGAGCAAACAATCCGTAATGGATGGGTACCAGTTTTTTGGCGTGCAGAAGATGGGCTGCTGCAAAAGCTTCCTTCAAATTAAGAGAAGCTGGAACCGGACTATATTCCAAACCAATAATTTCAAAGTTGACCACCACTCCGTTTACGGGTAAGAAAGCATAATCTATGTTTTGATTTTCTTTTCCAAGCTTCCAGAATTGGTTGTGCCAGATGGTATCTCCTCCATGAAAGATTTTGGTCGTTCCATCATCTACGATCCAGGAAGACTGTATTTCTCCCACTCCATCCATAGCAAATACGGGTTTGAAGGTGATATTGTTTTCTGTAAAAGTTTCATCAAGATCCAAAACAACCATTTCTACATCATCTATAATTTTTTTTACAATAGATTCCAATCCTGCGTAGATGATTAATTTTCCGTCTTTCTTTAAACATTTTCTGATGACTCCTTTATCAAAATGATCGAGATGCATATGCGTAAACAGAATATAATCTGCCTGTATATGCTCTGAAAATTCTAAAAGATTCTCTACAGCATCGCCCAAAACGGGTTTATAGTAAGAGAAATCTTCTACAGCATCTATTAAGATGGTTTTGTGGTGAGAAGTGAGACGGATGCCTGCCCAGTTTAATTTTTGTATTTCCATATTCTTTTTTCAGCAAAGGAAAAGACTTCCGGAAGGCAAGACAATAAACAAAAGATAATAAATGAAGGGTTGGGAAATGGGAGAATGAAGCTGAAAGTTAATCATCATCCTGTAATTTATGATAGTTCTTTTTGAATTGATGAATAATGCGGATTATTTTTTTAAAACGCAAAGGTTTAAAATATTCTGATGTTATATTGTAAGGAGGCAAAGAAGGTGGCAAAGCCGTTGTCTAAGCTAATGGTAACAGCACGCTTCATCAAATCGATTGAAAATCGATCAACTCTTTGCTCACTTAAAATAATGCGTATTTAAAATTGAAACTTTGCGTTAAAATTATCTCCCGCAGATTTCGCAGATTACACAGATGCAATGCCTGTAACCTTGATAACTTCCCGCTTCCATCTTCAAGCTTCCAGCCTCTAAGTAATTCTTTTTCTGATCCTGCTTAAAGAAATAGGAGTAATCCCAATATAGGAAGCCAGATATTTTAAAGGAATATTCTGAATATAATGAGGTTTGTTCTTCAATAGATATTCATAAAGGTCTTGTGGAGTGTTTTTAAGCAGAAGCATTTCGCGCTTCATGGCAGCATTCAGTTTTCTGCTCAGATAATAGTTTTGTACAAAGCGACATTCAGGATTTACGGCGAACATTTCTTTTACTTCATCTAAAGTAATTTCCCAGACAAGGCCTTTGCTTATGGATTCATAAATTCCTTCAGAATCATTCCTTCCAACAGTAAAAATATCACCGGGAAAGTAAAATTCTGCACAAACTTCAGTATCAATATCTGAAGTACTGTTAATATAATATTTACGAACAAGCCCATCTTCAAGAAGATAGGCTTTATAGTCCGAAAATATGTTTTTCTTTGAAAATTCAACCTCAGCAAATTTTCCCCAAACAGGATCACTATCCTCTACATTGAGGTGTGAAAACAATTTTTTGTTAATGCTTGCCAATACTGAATTCTTTATTGTTTACAGTAAATTTTCATCTACAAGGTTAGGAAGGGTCACTTTTAAGTTTGGTTCAGCTTCCATTGCTCTTTTGATAGCGAAAATAGCCCCTTCATTTCTTGCCCAGCTTCTTCTTGAGATTCCGTTGTTCACATCCCAGAAAAGCATAGACTTTAATCTTCTGTCGGCATCATCACTACCATCCAGCAGCATTCCGAAACCACCGTTAATTACTTCTCCCCAGCCTACTCCACCACCATTGTGGATAGAAACCCAGGTTGCCCCACGGAAACTGTCACCAATCACGTTGTGAATAGCCATATCCGCAGTAAATCTTGAACCGTCATAAATATTGGAGGTCTCTCTGTAAGGAGAATCTGTTCCTGAAACATCATGATGATCTCTTCCCAATACTACTGGTCCTATTTCTCCATTTTTAATTGCTTTATTGAAGGCTTCAGCAATTTTCATTCTTCCTTCCGCATCAGCATAAAGGATTCTTGCCTGTGAACCTACTACAAGCTTATTTTCCTGTGCTCCTTTGATCCACTGGATGTTATCTTTCATCTGCTGCTGGATCTCTTCCGGAGAGTTTTTGATCATTTCCTCTAAAACTGCACACGCAATATCATCGGTTTTCTGCAGATCTTCCGGTTTTCCGCTTGCACATACCCAACGGAATGGTCCGAAACCATAATCAAAACACATAGGTCCCATAATATCCTGAACATAACTTGGATATTTAAATTCTCTTCCTAATGTTGGATTATCTGCCATTACATCTGCTCCAGCTCTGGAAGCTTCCAGTAAGAAAGCATTTCCATAATCAAAGAAATAGGTTCCTTTTTCTGTATGCTTATTAATGGCCGCAGCATGTCTTCTTAATGTTTCCTGAACTTTTTCTTTGAATAATTCAGGGTTTTCAGCCATCTGGGTATTAGATTCTTCAAAGCTTTGCCCAACCGGATAATATCCGCCAGCCCAAGGATTGTGAAGGGATGTCTGATCTGAACCGATATCAATTCTTAAATCTTCCTGGTCAAACTTTTCCCAAACATCTACAATATTTCCAAGGTAAGCCAAAGAAACAGTTTCTTTATTCTCCTGTGCTTCTCTTACTCTTTTTACTAGGGCATCAAGGTCTTCATGAATTTCGTTCACCCATTTCTGATCGTGACGGATTTTGGTAATTTTTGGATTTACTTCAGCACATACCGTAACACAACCGGCAATATTTCCAGCTTTTGGCTGAGCTCCACTCATTCCTCCTAATCCGGAAGTTACAAACAGACCTCCTTTTGGATCTTTATTGATCTTTCTGAAAGCATTTAAAGCAGTAATAGTTGTTCCATGAACAATTCCCTGCGGACCGATGTACATATAACTTCCGGCAGTCATCTGCCCGTATTGTGTTACTCCAAGAGCGTTAAATTTCTCCCAATCATCCGGCTTGGAATAATTTGGAATCATCATTCCATTGGTTACCACTACTCTTGGTGCATCTTTATGAGACGGGAATAACCCCATCGGATGGCCTGAATACATCACCAAAGTCTGTTCATTGGTCATTTCAGACAGATATTTCATTGTCAGCAGATACTGTGCCCAGTTAGAGAACACAGCACCATTTCCACCATAAGTAATCAATTCGTGAGGATGCTGAGCTACTGCATAATCCAAATTGTTCTGGATCATCAGCATAATTGCTTTTGCCTGATCAGATTTCCCCGGATAATCTTCAATAGATCTCGCTTTCATCTCATAATCCGGACGAAAACGGTACATATAAATTCTTCCGTAATCTTCAAGCTCCTGTTTAAACTCAGGAATTAACTCTGCATGAAATTGAGGCTCGAAATAACGTAAAGCATTCTTTAATGCTAGTTTTTTCTCTTCTTCTCCTAAAATTTCTTTACGCTTTGGAGCATGGTTAATATTTGTCTCGTATGGTTTTGGTTGTGGCAGCTGATTAGGAATCCCCTGCTGTATCTGTTCTTGAAATGTCATATTGCTATTTAAAGTTCTATGTTTAAACAATGTTTGAAGTTTTAAAGATATTCAAATTATGAAATATAGGCAACAAAAGAGCGGAAAAGCAATGTGCATAAAAAGGAATAATGGAAAAAACTGATTATCAACCCTGTGAAAATATAAACAACAGCCTATTTTAATACTATATTTGAATAGACACACTCACATTCCCCTCCCTTGGAGGGGTGGATTTCAAAATTCAAGGAATTTTGGAAGACGGGGTGGTTAAAATAAAAACACACAAATGAAAGAAATAATCACAAACATCAAAGGGATTCCTATCTACAGGAACTTTGTAGAAAATCTACCCTACAACCCTCTATTAAAAGTTTTACTAAAAGAAAAACGTAAAGCCCGAATATTGAGTGAAGTGATCTTCTGGAAAAAAGTCCGGGCAAAAAAATTTCATAAAATTGATTTTTGACAGACAAAGAATCATTGGGAATTATATTGTTGATTTTTATGTGAAAACATTAGGTCTTATCATTGAAATTGATGGTTCAAGCCATGATGAAAAACAAATTTATGATGGGATAAGACAGGAGTATCTGGAATCGTTAAGCCTGTTAGTTTTTAGATTTACTGATTTTGATGTAAAGAACAATCTTTGGATAGTAATGAAAGAATTGGAAGATTTTATTATTACTCATTATGGAACCACCCCGTCTTCAAAAATTGAATAATTTTTGAATCCACCCCTCCAGCGGAGGGGAATTTTTCCTTACAAAACAGGTTTTCATTTCAAAAATAAAAAACCTTACTGGATTTCCAGTAAGGTCTATATATTTCGGGTATTTAAAATCATGTTAAGACATCATCATTTTCTTCTTCATGATCGTCCTCATTATCACTGAGGCTCCAATAGTTATTTTCTTCATCTTCCTCTCCTATTTCTTCCATTTCATCATCATCTTCTACACCGGGAATATCCAGACCTTTATCTATTTTGTCGTCATCTGTATTTTCATCAAATATAGGGTTCCCGTCTCCGTCAAGCGAGATATGTTTCTCTCTATTGAATATATCTTCATTGGGATCATAATCCATACGCTCCAATCTTCTGTTTTGCTCATTAATATTGTTTTCCGGTGCCATGATGTTTAGATTTTAAGGGTTATTATAATGAGAACAAAAATAATTCCAAGTTATGATAAATGAAGAGAATATACTTCGGGATTTGCACAATTGGGCATCTCTTTTCCTTTTGAAAAAGCAATAAGATTTCCGGCAGCCAATCTTGCCATTCCGTTTCTTGCATCTATCGTAGCAGAACCGATATGTGGAAGTACACAGACATTCGATAACTTCAGGATAGGATTATCTGCAGACATGGGTTCCGGATTGGTGACATCAAGTCCTGCTCCCCAGATTTTTTCTTCCTGTAACGCATTATATAAATCCTGTTCCTGATGAAAACCTCCTCTTGCTGTGTTGATAAAAATAGCACCAGGGTTCATCTTGTCAAATACCGATTTATTGAAAAGATCCTTATGTTCAGGGGTAAAATTGGCATGAACACTCAATACATCTGAATTTCTGACCAATTCATCAAAGGAAACATACATTGCTCCCAATTCTCTTTCAGCTTCCTCATTACGGTGGCGGTTGTGGTAAATAATTTCCATATCAAAAGCTTTTTTGCACTTTTCAGCCATCTGAAAACCTATTCTTCCTAATCCGAAAATCCCCAATGTTTTTCCATAAAGCTCCTGCCCCAAAGCATGCAAAGGATCAAAAGTATCCCAATTACCATCTTTTACTTTTTGAAAATTATAACTTGCCCGCCTTGCTACCGACTGCATCAGTAAAAATGCAACATCAGAAGTCGCTCTGCTCAGCACATCCGGTGTATTTCCAATCGGAATATTCCTCTGATTGGCTTCTTTTATATCCACGTGATCAAAACCCACAGAATACAAGGCAATAGCCTTTATATTGGGACAGGCATCAAAAAATACTTTATCATATTTAAAATCACCGCCAACGTTTAGAATAACATCTGCATTCTGACAATATTTCAGCCATTCTTCATAAGTTAAATTTTCATTTTCGGGAAGCGTTACCTGCAGACCTTCTTCCTCTAACATATTGATTCCAATCTCTGGAATTCTTTTATTAATAAAGACTTTCATTAGTATTTTTTAGATTTAAATAAAAAACCTCACTCGCAAAAAGTAAGGTTATTAAACTTTAATATTAAAAATTATTTCTTCTCATCAGAATGTTCTTATTCTTCTTCCAAGCTTCAGAAGGCACCTCCTGAATTTCTCCCCAAACTTCTTTTATTGATTTCTGGGCATGCATCATAAATTCATGTTTGGTAGCCGCCTGATTCTTGTTTTTCATATCATGAAGATAATCTTTCATCTGCTTAGAATAGCTTTCAGTACTATATCCTGGATTATTTTGCAGGTTCTTTTGAAGATTACTAAAATCATGTGACGCTTTGAATCTGTTCGTATCCATAACCATAAGATTTTAAGTGGTTTTGTTTAGAAAAGAGTCCAATTTTTGTTCCGAACTGCACTAAAAATGTATTAAAAAAAACACAAAAAAAATTAAATTATGTGAATTGTAATGTCCACAAAATGATTTTATTTTTTAGCGATGAATGCCCAAAATGAAGAACTGGTGTTTGAGACCAGCACATCTACCAATTCCGTAGCCCGGATTTAATTTTCGTTATACAGAGAGTTGATTATTGGTTGGTGTTCCCCAACATCGGCACAAATTTATAAGCTCCAAATTCTTCTTTTTCAAATTCAGTGGGACCTACTTTAGTGAACCTGTACAGCACCTGCTGATCTGTTGGTCCTAATGGGATTACCATTATTCCACCTACTTTTAGCTGTTTCAATAATTCTGTGGGTAAAGTTCCTGCACCGCAGGTTACAATAATTTTATCAAAGGGTGCAAAGGTTGGCAACCCTGCAAAACCGTCTCCAAAGCTTTGAAATTTAGGATATAAATGAAGTTCTCTCAACTTATTTTTTGAAAAATCAAATAAATCTTTCTGCCTTTCTACTGTATAGACATGAGCTTTCATTGCCAATAAAACGGCCGTCTGATATCCACATCCTGTTCCTATTTCCAGTACTTTCTCACCGGCTTTCACCTGTAGCAGCTCAGACTGTTCCGCTACTGTAGAAGGATGTGAAATGGTTTGATGTGCCAAGATGGGAAAAGCCCTGTCTTCATAGGCAAAGTCTTCAAAAATACTTTCGATGAAAAGGTGTCTCGGAATTTCATTTATTGCCGAAAGTACATTTTCATCCGAAATCCCGATTCTGTATCTGAGATATTCTACTAAATTCTTTCTTTTTCCTTTATGTACAAACGAATCCTGCATCTGACAAAAGTAAGAAATTAGATTTGAGATTTCAGAAATCCGGGAAAAGAATTATCCACAAAAAAGCTGTCAAAAATCTGACAGCTTCTGTTTTTATATATTAATTCCATTTTACAACCTGTGAGGTGACATCGGTATACGTATTACCTGCACATCTTTTTCTAACATAGAACATATAAGAGATTGTTTTATCCAGGTTAATAAAAACAGCACTATGTCCAGAAGAAATTGGGTCGCCATTTCCCGGAGCAGGAGGCGTACTACTTGTTCCTAAATATACTTCATACACTGAAAGCCCATCCGTATCCCAGGAAACTGTCGCTGAAAATTTAGGATCATAAACAGAAGAAGTTGATGTAGTATAATTAACAAAATCTGGTTTTACACAAGCCGTAGTATTTTCAGAAAGAATAGTGATAGGTCCTGCCCAATTGCTCTTTCCATCAACTGTTCCACAGTTCTTTCTTACATACAAGTCATATTTTTTACCCTTAAATATTGGAAGACTATAAGAAGTATTGTTCACTTCAGCTATAGTTCCATTTCCTAAAGAAAATCCCTGTTCTCCATATTGTACCTCAAAATATCCTGTTCCCTGAGGTGTATTACTACTCCAGGAAAAAATGTTGTACAATGGTTTAAAACTTAAACTTGTTGGAGTTTCACACTTAGGCTGTGGTGGTGGGTTATTGTGCAATTCAGTAGCAATATCATCTCCTGATCCTGAGCATCCTGCAGCTAATAGTCCAACTACGGATAAGATGAAATACATTTTTTTCATAGTGATCATTTTTATAGGACGCGAATTTAATACAATTCTTTTAATTGATTAAGATCTACCAATACCTGTCTCTTCAGAAAATCCAAGTGAAAAGTCATGTATTTTTATACTATACATTCACTATCTTTACAGAAATTTAATACAGCTATGTTAAAAGCAGGTTTGGTAGGTGCCGGACACTTGGGCAAGATCCACTTAAAACTTCTTAATCAGTCAGATCGATATGAGTTTGTTGGATTCCACGATAAAGATGTTGAAAACGGAAAAAAATTAGAAGCCGAATTCGGATATAAATATTTTGAAAATTTTGATGAATTGCTTGGTCAGATCGATATGCTGGATATTGTTACACCAACAATCTATCATTATGACTATGCATTAAAAGCGATTGAAAAAGGGCTTCATTTCTTTATTGAAAAACCGGTTACCCAAACTCTGGAACAGGCAGAGGAAATCCTTCGCCTATGCCAGGAGAATGGTATTAAAGCACAGGTAGGACATGTTGAAAGATACAACCCGGCCTTCATTGCTACTAAGGAATATATCAAAAATCCAATGTTTATTGAAATTCACCGATTGGCTGAATTCAATCCTCGCGGAACCGATGTTTCTGTAGTCCTGGATTTGATGATTCACGATTTGGATATTTTATTAAGTATCGCTAAATCTAAAGTGAAAAGCATCCACGCAAGTGGTGTTTGTGTAGTAAGCAAAACTCCGGATATTGCCAATGCCAGAATAGAATTTGAAAACGGATGTGTTGCCAATCTTACCACTTCCAGAATTTCTATGAAAGCCATGAGAAAAAGCAGATTCTTCCAGAAAGATGCTTACATCTCTGTAGATTTCCTTGAGAAAAAAGCAGAAGTAATCAGAATGAAAGATGCTCCGGAAAACCCTACTCCATTTGATATGATTATTGAAAATGCTGAAGGAGAGAAAAATCAGATCCTGTTTGAATATCCAAACATTCAGCCTAACAATGCTATTCTTGATGAGCTAAACTCTTTTGCTGATGCTATTACAGGCGGTAAAAATGTAGAAGTTTCTCTTGAGGACGGAACTGAAGCGTTAAAAGTTGCTTTGGAAATTATGCAGCTTATCAGCCAAAAATAAAATACACTGTTTCCAAAAGCAGTATAGTTACAATGCTATCTTATTAATCACAACAATGGTTATGAGATAGCATTTTTATTGACTATAGTTTTGTTTTTAAAACAAAAAATCAATGATTCATCAATATAAAATCCATTTTAAAACAAAAAAAACAATATATTTGAACAACAATTCAATAAACAATTGAAAGATTTTGTTTTACATACCCAATGGATTCCAACCAAAATAAGTAGTCACAATGCAAACTCTTATTATGGCTTGACCCTATTTTATAATTAACCCCTTCCCCATCATTTAAAATCAAAACAACTATGAAAAGAACCATTCTATTATCCGCTTTATTATTGTCTCAATTTGGGACATCTCAATTATTGAAGACTTCCGGACAAAAAATTGTTAATGATAAAGGTGAAAACATCCAATTGAGAGGTCTTGGACTAGGCGGATGGATGCTTCAGGAAGGTTATATGCTGAAAACAGCAGATTTTGCAGGACCTCAATATAAAATAAAGGAAAAAATAGCTGAATTAATTGGTGAAGATGGAATGCAGGAGTTTTATAAAGCCTATTTAAAGAACGGAATTACCAGGCAGGATATTGATTTCTTAGCCAAAGCCGGATTCAATTCTATCAGGCTTCCGATGCATTATAACCTCTATACCCTTCCCATAGAAAAAGAACCTGCAAAAGGTAAAGATACCTGGCTGGAAGAAGGTTTTAAAATGACAGATGACCTACTCCAATGGTGTAAAGACAACAAAATTTATCTGATCCTTGATCTTCATGCCGCTCCCGGCGGACAGGGAAATGACGCCAATATTTCTGATAATGATAAGTCTAAACCTTCTCTTTGGGAGAGTGAAGAAAATCAGAGAAAAACAGTTGCACTTTGGAAAAAACTAGCGGAACGTTATAAAAACGAACCATGGATTGGTGGATACGACATCATCAATGAACCTAATATCAATTTCACAGGTAAAAATCCAAATGGTACAGACGAAATGTCGAATACCCCACTTTGGAAATTACAGAAAGACATCACCACAGCAATCCGGGAAGTAGATCAAAAGCATATTATTTTTATTGAAGGAAATGGTTGGGGTAATAATTACAACGGTTTAATACCTATCTGGGATAACAACATGGCTTTCAGCTTTCATAAATACTGGAATTACAATGATGATAAAACCATTCAGTTTGCGCTGGATCTAAGAGAAAAGCATAATATGCCGATATGGCTTGGAGAAACCGGAGAGAACTCTAATGTATGGTTTACGGAACTGATTCAGCTACTGGACAAACACAATATCGGATATGCTTTCTGGCCTATGAAAAAGATTGATAATATTGCCGGAATCACCAATGTAAAAACAACTCCTGAATATGAAAAACTATTGAATTACTGGAAAAATGGTGGAGAAAAACCATCAAAAGAGTATGCAAAAAAAGCATTGATGCAAATAGCTGACAACTACAAATTCAGCAATGTGGAAGTTAAAAATGATGTTATTGATGCTATGTTCAGACAGGTGACCGATGGTTCTACAAAACCTTTTAAACATCATCAGATTCCCGGAAGAGTATTTGCTTCAGACTATGATTTGGGACGAATGGGTGCTGCTTATCTGGACAAGGATTTCATCAATCTATGGGTAAGTGATCCAGCTAAAAGATCAGAATGGAATTCAGGCCAGCAGATGAGAAATGATGGTGTTGATATCTACTCTTGCCATGATACAGTAACCAATCACTATTATGTTGGAAAAACAGAAACCGGAGAATGGCTTCAGTATACGGTTAATTCCAAAACAGATAAAAACTATACGTTTGAAATCAGATATTCGGGTATCAATCCTTCCAAAATAAAATTGGAAAATGCCTCAGGAAAACTATTAGCTCATATTTCATTACCTTCTACAGGCAAAAATGAAAATTGGTCAACTGTTTCTTCTAAAAATATACCGCTTCAGAAAGGAGAAAATAAAATCAGAATCATTTTTGAAAATGAGGGTGTAAATCTGAATTATTTTGAAATAAAGTAGCAGGAATTACCTTAAATTGCATATCCCTTTTAACCTCTAAAAGGGATTTCTTTTTACTCTGTCTTTATGAAAAAATAACCATAATTTTCCTTTTAATATCGGCATTTGCATCAGCACAAAAATCTGACCTGGAACAAAAAATAAACTCTATTACAAAAGGCAAACAAGCAACAATAGGTGTTTCTGTTCTGGGATTTGAAAATAACTTTAAGTACAGTCAAAATGGTGATAAAAAACTGCCAATGATGAGTGTTTTCAAGTTTCATGTGGCCTGTGCTGCTCTCGATCTTGTAGATAAAGGCAGACTTTCCTTAGATCAAAAGGTTTTTATTAAAAAATCTGAACTTTATAATACATGGTCTCCTTTCAGAAAAAAATATCCTGAAGGAAATATCGAAATAACTTTAAGTGAAGTCATTGATTATACTGTAGCATTAAGCGACAATAATCTTTGTGATATTCTGATAGATCTTGTGGGAGGCACTCAAACTGTACAGAAGTATATGGATTCTAAGGGTGTAAAAGACTTTCAGATTAAACATAGTGAACGAGGAATGGCTCTTAATGGCTGGGATTCTCTGTATGAAAATTATACGACCACCAATTCTACGGTTCAACTGTTGAAAAAATTCTATGATGGTAAGCTACTCTCAAAAAAATCTACGGATTATCTGATGAATATTATGCTGGGAACCCAAACCGGAACCAATAAATTAGTGGAACAGCTGCCAAAAGGAACTCCTACAGCTCATAAGACGGGATCTTCCAGTATAAAAGATAATATTCTTACAATTGCAGAAAACGATATGGGAATCATCACGCTTCCCAATGGAAAACACTATGCTATTACTGTATACGTAAGCAATTCCAAAGAATCTGAGGCTGAAAACTGCAAAATAATCTCTAATATTTCCAAAGCAGTCTGGGATAATTTTAATAAATAAAATATTAAGCTTAATTTTAACGCAGAGAATCGGATGGATTCTCTGGGTTCATCATTATGAAAAAAGTATTATTAGCAGCTGCTTTATTTTGCGCTACATTCTTCTTCGCACAGAAGAATCAAAACTATTTAAAGATCAGCTATACCAGTGTATGCTGTGGACCGGCCTCTGAAAAACCAGTCATCAGCTACCTGAAAGAATTTAAAAGAAAAAATCAGATCAGAAGTCTGGAAATCCTGATGCAAAAAGGAATGGGCAGAGAAGGTGAATTTGAATTATATGTAGGGACTGATTTCCTGAGCATCAACCAGAGAAAACGTCTTATACGTGGACTTACCGCTTCGGTATCCAATCAGAATAATAACAAAAAGTCTCAAAATATAGGGACTGTCAATTTTGATTCTGCAGATATTGTTCATCAGCAGGATCTCATGAGTTCAAAAAATTTAACTATCTATAAAAAATAAAGGAAAAATGATCAAAAACATTGTAGTTATCGGCGCGGGAACCATGGGAAATGGTATTGCACATACTTTCGCACAAAGTGGTTTTAAAGTAAATCTTGTGGATGTATCTCAGGATGCTTTAGACAGAGGATTGAAAACCATTACTACTAACCTTGACAGAATTATCACAAAGGGAAACCTTACAGAAGAGCAAAAAGCTGAAACTTTAGGAAACATCACTACTTTCACAGCCCTTAATGATGCTGTAGGAGCAGCGGACCTTATCGTAGAAGCGGCTACTGAAAACCTTGACCTTAAATTAAAGATCTTCGGTCAGATGGATGAATTGGCTCCTGCAAACTGTATCCTTGCAACCAATACTTCTTCTATTTCTATTACGAAAATTGCTGCTGCTACCAAAAGAGCTGAAAAAGTAATCGGAATGCACTTTATGAACCCGGTTCCTATTATGAAACTGGTAGAGATCATCAAAGGATATTCTACTTCTAAAGAGACTTTCGATGCTATTTATGAAATGAGCAAGACATTAGGAAAAGTGCCTGTAGAAGTGAACGACTATCCAGGTTTTGTGGCTAACAGAATCTTAATGCCAATGATTAACGAATCTATCGAAACACTTTATAATGGTGTTGCTGGTGTAGAAGAAATTGATACGGTAATGAAATTAGGAATGGCTCACCCAATGGGACCCCTTCAATTGGCAGACTTTATAGGTCTTGATGTATGTCTTGCGATCCTGAACGTAATGTATGATGGATTCAAAAACCCGAAATATGCTCCAAATCCATTGCTTGTAAACATGGTAACAGCTGGAAAACTAGGTGTAAAATCCGGAGAAGGGTTCTACGATTATTCTGAAAGCAAAAAAGCTGAAAAAGTTTCAAAAATGTTTTTAAAATAGTTTTTCAGATGATGAGTTGTGCGTTATAAGTTATAAATTTGGAGTCTCAACCTCTGATTATACAAAATGACTACAGCTTTGATGAAAATTAAAGAAAAAAACATTCAAATATTATTGGTCATCATTACTTTAGTGATGACCATTTTTCGTTTTTTACTGAATGAAAAAGGAAGGGTAAATCCGGACTCTATCCGTTATATGAGATTTGCTCACGGATTACCTGTTATTGACAATACAACCACTCCTCTAGGCTATCCTGCAGCCATAAAATTCTTTACTTACTTTGGTTTTGATGAATTCTGGAGCAGTAAGCTAATAGGCATTCTCGGGTGTCTTTTTATTATTTTATTTGCTTGGAAAAAGAAATTTTATTTTAGAGAATCTATTCTTGTATGTAGCTTATTCAGTATCGTTTCCATTTTTGCCTTTACGATGAGTGAGGCTCTTATTTTACCTTTTGTTTTCCTTTTCCTCTATATATCATCTCTTATCATTAATAGAAATCTTGAAGGACTGAAAGCTGTCTTTTATCTTTCTTTATCATTGATTTTACTCTACAATATAAGATACAGTGCCCTCTTTATCATTGGTGGTACAGGATTGTATGGACTCATTTTCTGGAAAAGAAAATACGGACCAGTATTCATTGTTTCGGCAGCCATAGGAATGGTTTTCATTGTTTTATATAAGTTCTTATTCATCGATTATTTTAACAGTGAATATGTGAAAGATTTTTTGGAAATGGGACTTCATACTACTCCTGAATTATTAGTAGAATTATTCCAGGGATTATGTACTACTTTCAATCCTTTTATTCATATGGCTAACCCAGGTGGAGGGATTATCAACTATGGAATTTACGGAATTGGGCTTCTGAATATCCTTTTCATGATTTTCCTTTTTGTTAAACAAAAGCTTTCAGATACTGAGTTCTTTTATGTTTTCATTGGTATTTCAGGAATCGTGTGTTCTTATTTTATACAGTATTTCTATTCCATAAATCCTATGGATTACAGATTATTAGCTCCATTCAGTTTTCCGCTTTGGTTGATTTATTTTAAAAAATTGTTTGAAGTATTTGACACTAAGGTTTATATCATTGGAATTTTAAGTCTGATGTCTGGAATGCTGTTCACATGGCTTTCAAAGGGAAATTATCTTGAAAACAGAAAAGCAGTTACAGAGTTTTTAAAATCCGAAAATTTAGATAAAGTTCCTCTGAAATTTTTTATTATTGAAGAGGAAGACCTGGAGAAAGTACAATTAGCAGAACTTATCAGTACTGTAAACCCTCAGGTAAGCATTACCTTCAAGCCTCAGGATACTCTACAAAAAACAACATTAACGCGGTATAAAGTTTTACAAAAAGTTAAGATCGACAAGAATAAATATCAATAATTTTATTATCTTTGATTCAAAGTTAAAACATTAAAAAAATGAAATTACCAAAGTTTTTATTAGCAGATAATTCGGAATTTCCTGAAGATCTATTCGTAGTTCACACAGAATATCCAAGATTTATCCTAAACGTTGAGGAAGAGGAAGTTGAGTGGTTAGATGATCTTGAAGGAGATGATGAAGAAACTATGGCAGATGAAGCTACAAAAGTAGTGGAAGCAGCTTTCAAATGGTGCGATGAAGAGTTGGCTAAGTACGACGAAGAAGAGGAAGATTAATAACATCTAAATCATAAAAAAGGAACTCAAATTGAGTTCCTTTTCTTTTTTATTCTGATTTATTGAATTTCAATAATAAAAGATTGTCTTTATAAAGCTCCAGGGTATTTCCTGAAATCACATATTTGTTAGCTTTTCCCATCATATCCATAAAGTTCTGCTCTACTCCGATATTATTACACATCATCTTTGTAGAACCCATTTGTCCGGCAGAAAAACCTCCTGTAGAAGGATCTATGGTAGCCGTTCCGAAGTAGTTGTTACATCCTGCATTTCCATTAATTTTTTCTCCTTCGATATTTAATGTTGGGATTTTTCCTTTTACGTTCTCAGCAAGAGTCCATTTTGTATTGGCAAGAGCCGGCTGAGCTTTTCCTACTTTAGAAGCAGACGGGCTTGTCATGGATCCACATGATGCCAATACTGCTGCTGTACATATACTTAAAAAAAGATTTTTCATTTTTTACTATTTGAATTAACCCAAATTTACGGATTTTATATTATTTAAACGGGCTGTGGTCAATTTTATTATTCTTTAACAGTTGATATCTTCGTTTATTTTAAACACGAGAATAACAAATAATTTCCCAAATACCACTAATGTCATTGAGAGCGAAGCGACGCAATCTCATCTTTGAAATGCAACCTGGCAGATTAGAAAGTTGGAGATCACAAAGGTGCAAGGTAATCTATAATTCGGCTGTTTTTAAGGCGCAAAGATTTTATCTCTGATAAAATTGTATACTGCTAAAATATGCTTTTATAATTGCCACGAATGCACAAATAATATATATATCATTTGAAAGCACAGTCCTTGCTGAGAATCTTTGATTCTCTTGCGCCTTAAAAACGTTTGGTAGGATCATTCTTTGCGCCTTTGCGTTTTCTAACCTAAAAAA
Organism: Chryseobacterium sp. CH25; assembly: GCF_004119455.1. Classification (GTDB taxonomy): domain Bacteria; phylum Bacteroidota; class Bacteroidia; order Flavobacteriales; family Weeksellaceae; genus Chryseobacterium. The sequence continues at coordinate 26,077 of NZ_NRQT01000009.1, read as the reverse complement.
GCTATCACTGATTTTGCAGATAACGCAGATTTCTTAAAGCACAATAAGCTCTACAGTATCTTTGTCATTCCGTAGGAATCTAAATTTCGATTGTATCTATCAAGGGTGCTTAGACTTTTACAGAGTGACAAACTTGTGGTGATGCTTATTCTTCATCTCAATCATTGAATCCCATGATTAAAAACAAAAAAACGGACTTTAAAAAGCCCGTTTCTGTATATTTCTGTAATCTTTATATTAAGATCTTAATTCTGCATTGAATTCTTTCTGGAAAGATTTAATTAAAGAATCCATTACTTCTGTAATTTCTTTCTCTTCCAATGTTTTTTCTTCGTTTAACAGCTCGAAACTCATTGCGTAAGACTTCTTACCTTCAGGAAGATTTTTCCCTTCATATACATCGAATAGGTTGATGCTCTTAATGAATGGAGATTTGTTCTTCTTCGCTGTCTGGTATAGCTCCTGGTAGTTAATATTCTTATCAATCAATAAAGCTAAGTCTCTTCTGATTTTGTTGAATTTCGGAATGTCTTTAAACTTCAATTCGTTTTTAGAACGTAATTCCTGAGCTAATTCAATTTCAATTTCAGCATAGAAGCAATCCTGATCGATATCAAAATCCTTAAGCAATACCGGAGATACTTTCCCGATTCTTACCAAGACTTTACCATCTGCTTCATAAGCTAGCGCATCAGAGAATCTTTCGTCAGATAAAGCTACTTCCTTATAGTTTACAGCTAATCTTTCCAATAAAACTTTTACATAAGCTTTAAGGTTGTAGAAGCTTACTGCAGATTTTGGCTGTAACCAGTTCTCTGCAACATCTCTTCCTGAAACGATAATAGCTAACTGCTTTCTTTCTTCGTATTTATCTCTTTTGTGATAGATCTTTCCTAGTTCAAAGAACTTGATATCTTCATTCTTTCTGTTGATGTTGTATACTGTATTCTGAAGAAGTCCTTCCAATAAAGACTTTCTCATGAATGCAAGATCACCACTTAATGGATTCAATAGTTTTACAGCGTCTGTTTCATCCTTTACAGAAGTTAATGAGTTATTCATTACTTCATGGAAACCAAGGCTCTGTAAAGATCTTGCCCAACTGTTCTCCAATTCATCCTGATCATTTGCACTCAGTTTAACCGGTGTAAATGATATCTTTTGTGGAGCATCAATTTTATTGTATCCATAGATTCTTAAAATCTCTTCAATAACGTCAATTTCTCTTGTTACGTCTGCTCTGTAAGCTGGAACAGAGATTTCAAAACCGTTAGGAATTTCATTTAATACCTGAATTTCCAATGCCTTCAGGATCTCTTTTACTTTTTCTCTGTGAATTTTTGTTCCTAAAATCTGTTCAATTTTAGAGAATCTTATGATCACATAGCTATCTTCAATTTTCTTAGGATATTCTTCTAAAAGCTCCCCTACCAATTTCCCTTCAGCTATTTCCTGAATCATTTTAATAGCGTGAGTAATAGCAGTTCTTGTAAGGTTCGGGTCTACTCCTCTTTCAAATCTGAAAGAAGCATCTGTATTCAAGCTGTGAACTTTAGCTCCTTTTCTTACTGCTACAGGATTAAAGTAAGCACTTTCAAGGAAAATAGTTTTGGTAGTTTCAGATACTCCTGAATTTTCACCACCAAAAACTCCGGCAATACACATCGGGGTATCTTTACCGTCTTTAATCATGATTTCAGTACCGTTCAGGGTTCTTTCTACTCCGTCTAAAGTAGTGAACTTTGTTCCCGGTTTTACAACTCCTACTTTCACTTTTTTATCTGCAATTTTATCTGCATCAAATGCGTGAAGCGGCTGTCCGTATCCGTGAAGAATATAGTTTGTAATATCTACAATATTGTTAATCGGGCTTAATCCGATTGCTTTTAGTCTGTCTTTTAACCAGCTTGGAGATTCTGCAACTTTTACATCTTCAATCACAGCTCCAATATATCTTGGGCAAAGCTCTGCATCTTCAATTTCAAGTTTGAAATCGTGAGAACCTTCGTTATTTAAAGGTTCAGAAGCTACTTTATTAAACTGAGACTTCTGTTGGTTGGTAGAAAGGAAAGCATGCAGATCTCTTGCAACCCCATAATGAGACATTGCATCGGTTCTGTTTGGTGTTAAACCAATTTCGATAACCTCGTCATTCGTCAATTCAAAATAGTCTGCAAAGTTCTTCCCTACTTCATATTTGGTTTCATCTAAAACCATAATTCCGCCATGATCTTCGCTAAGACCTAATTCGTCTTCTGCACAGATCATTCCCTGAGAAACTTCACCTCTGATTTTTGCTTCTTTAATTTCAAAAAAGTTTCCGGTTTTGTCATAGATTTTTGTTCCGACAACTGCTACTGGAACTGTTTGTCCTGCTTCTACGTTAGGAGCACCACAAACGATATTCAATACCTTTCCGTTTCCAACATCTACTGTTGTCTTCTTCAGTTTATCAGCATTCGGATGCTTTTCGCAGGTTAATACTTTCCCTACAACAATTCCTTCCAGACTGCCTCTTACACTTTCGAATTTATCTATCCCTTCAACCTCTAGACCTATGTCTGTAAGGAATTCACCGATTCTTTCAGTTTTCAATTCCGTTTTTACAAAGTCTTTCAGCCAGTTGTTTGATATTTTCATTTGCTTATCTATCTACTTGTTTAATTCGTCAAACGAAACACCAGGTTTCATCTGCCCTATTTTTGAAACTTTTATTTGAAATTCCGTCCAATGATTGAGTCGGTTTTTCGCGGTACAAATGTCGTGTTTTTTTGAGAAATACAGAAATTTCAGAGCGACTTTAAGAGAATTAATTTTCATTTATTTCTCTTTGGGAGCCTGAAGAAATCCATCTACACCTGGCTTCTCCCTAAAATTATGATAACCAATTTATAATGTCTGAACAGATGGTTTCAAAACTTTCTTCAGACTATCAGAAAATAAAACAAGTCCGGCAGCCATCATAATAATATCCTTTAAAACAAGACGTCCTGCTCCGGAAAGATAAGGAAATCCGTAATGAGGTGTTGGATAATCACCACCAAGATTAGGCACGTACACTTCGGGAGTGGTCACCAGAAAAGACAAGGTAACCAATGACATGAGAAAAGTTAAAGCTCCACCTACTGCTCCGACTTTAGGAAACCAAATTCCCAATAAGACTAAAATTCCTATCACAATAATCATCGTTCCCAATCCGTAAGAAAAGATATAGGTTCCGTTTTCTGTGTGCCAGTCAATGTTTTTCTTACTAATTTTCCCTTCAAGATTTTTATATAATGTGTATTCTGAAACCAGTTTTTGATCTTCATTCAATACTTTATTTCCAGCATTTTTATAGAAAAAACTCATGAAAGGACTATTGGCAACAAACGGAACAATTCCGTCAGCTTCATATTGAAAAGCTTTAAGTCCGCCAATCCAGGCCATAACTACAAATATTGATATTCTCAGAAAATTGAAGAAATAAGCATCTAGCTTTAATAAACGATTGTATAAACTACTGTTTTGCATGTGATTTACTTTTTTAACAAAGGTATTCTCATGCCAACAGCCCTGACATAGATATTTCAGGACATTACATGGACATTTTTGCCACCACGGAAATACCTACTTTTTCCCGATATTGCTTTGGAGAGCACCCTACAGCTTTTTTGAAATACCTACTGAAATAGAATTCATCATCAAATCCCAATTCTGAAGCAATCTCTTTTATGGAACGATACGTTAAATGAAGCAGTTTTTTAGACTCCAGAATGATTCTCTCATTAATAAGCTGGGTAGGTGTTTTAGCAAACTCTTTTTTGATAAGCTTACTTAATGTATTATTGGTAATATTGAGTTTATCACTATAAAAGGAAAGCTCTTTTTCTGTTTTGAAATTCTCTTCCAGCAGTTTTTGAAATTCAACAGCGTTCCTGTTGGGTAGCTTTTCGTTGACTGTCAGGTTATTTTCAATACCACTTTTCTGTTTGCTGCAGATGGCAAGAATCAGCTGAATGTATGTTTTAATAATAGATTGTGAAAACTGATGATTTTCGGTTCCTTCCTTTTTTATATGATTAAAAAGTTCCAGAATGTATTCATAATTCTCTTTTAAAAGTTCTATACGAGGATTCAGATAGATATTATTGAAAAGAAGTCCGTTACAGGCTACTTCATCCTTATGATATTCAATACAGTAATAGTCCCCATGAAAAAGAAGAACATTGATAGGTTCTTCTGAATCGGAAGATAATTTCAGTTTCTGATAAGGTGAGAGGAACAGAATATTATAACCATGATAAGGATAATTGATTCCATCTACAGAAAATACTCCCGTTCCATTCCATATCATGACAGTATAATTTTCAGTAGTAAATTCTGAAAGAAAATCTGAAGACTGGTAAGATTGTATTTTCACTTCCATAATTTAGAGTTATAATCTAAGCTGCTGTTTTTAATTATATTTTGATTTGTTTTCTATAACGCAATGCACGCTAATATTTTACAATTATATAATTATTTTTTAAGATCGCAAAGGCGTTTCACTCAACAAGAAATGACTGTTTCCTTTCTATTATCTTAATTGAATTATAACTCACTGCCTCTGCTGAATAAAATGCCCTTGCGAACAGAAATATGCAGTTTTATGATATCTCTTTTTGCGATCTTAGCGTTTATATTAAATAAATATTTTTTAACGCAAAGTTCTTATGATCCAGATGTTTATTTTAAGGGAGCAAAGACTGAATCAACAAGTTGATTTTATGAAGCTATATGGTAAACTTTGAAAACAATTGAACCTATTAAAGGCCTTTGGTAATTCGGAAACAAAAAAAGCCGGATTACTCCAGCTTTTTAGTATTTGTTTTTACTATTACAATCCGATTACCGGCATTGATAACATTAAGATGTTTTCGTTTTCTTCAAGACCATCAAGCGGTTCAATAATTCCCGGTCTGTTTGGCTGAGACATTTTCATTGTGATATCATCAGAACCTAAGATCGTTAACATTTCTGTTAAGAATTTAGAGCTGAATCCGATATTGATATCTTCTCCGTTATAGTCACAAGGGATCTGCATATCTGCTTTGTTTGCATATTCAGTATCTTCTGCATGAAGGTGAAGAATATTTCCTGAAAGCTTAAATCTTACCTGGTTGGTAGATTTATTAGACATGATAGATGCTCTCTTGATTGCTCCTAACAGAAGGTTTCTGTTGATGGTTAATACATTCGGGTTTTCTTTAGGGATTACCGCTGTATAGTTTGGATATTTACCATCAATCAGTCTACAGATCCAGATATGCTTACCAAAAGTAAATTTAGCCATGTTCTCGTTGAAGTCGATTTTAACGTCATCATTAGAACTTGCCAGAATATTTTTGAAAATATTCAAAGGTTTTTTAGGCATGATAAACTCCATTGGTTCAGCATTCATCAGGTCTGCTCTTTTGTAAACAACAAGCCTGTGAGAGTCTGTAGAAACGAAATTGGTTTCGTTTTCTCCAAATTGGAATAATACTCCTGTCATTACGGGACGAAGAGAATCGTTACTGGTGGCAAATAATGTATTGGTTAAAGCTTCAGACAATACTCCAGCCGGCATTACCACGCTTTGAGAAGCATCGAATTCCGGTAATTCAGGATAGTCATCAGCATTATCTAATGCTACTGCGAAATTATCTTTTTCATCTAAAATCTCAAGCTGGCTTCCAGTTCCTTCTGCATTGTCCTTTACAACAAATGTTAAAGGCTGTTCTCCATACGTCTTGATAAAATCCTGAAAAATTTTAGCAGGAACAGCAAATTTACCTGAATCATCCGACTTTACTTCCAGAGAAGTTACAAGAGTTGTCTCGCCGTCAGATGCTGTAATGGTAACATTATTTCCGTCTAATTCAAAAAGATAGTTTTCTAAAATCGGTCTCGATTGAGAGCTTGATATTACGCCACTTACAGTTTGCAACGCCTTCTGCAGTTCACCACTTGAAATAATAAATTTCATAGATTTATAAAATAAGTTTCTACAAATATAATAAATACATACAACAAAGAAAAGAATAATCCTGACGAGTTTTTAACAAAGATCGTCAATGGGGTTTCAGACCCGATATTACGTTCTGGTTTCCATAGCGGTATATTTTTATCTCAAAATATTGACTGCTGAATATATTGTAATCTTAGTTTTCCAAATATAACAGATTACCGGCAACAATCAAAATACAAAAGCTATCTTTGTTGAAAAAAATAAAAGAACCATGCAAAAACCACCTCTCTATAAAAGTTTTCTGAATGCTTTCCGGGGTGTTTTTATGATGGCCAAAACGGAAAGAAATTTCCAGATTGAGCTTCTGGCTTTCGTTATTAATCTGTTTCTTATTTTTTATTTAAAGCTTACCACTATTGATGCAGCTCTTGTTCTTATGGCTTCTGTAGCTGTTTTGAGTGCTGAAATTTTCAACACAGCCATCGAAAAGATATGTGACATCGTCCAGCCAAATTTTGATAAAAGAATCGGCTTTATTAAGGATATTGCAGCCGGTGCGGTTGTGCTTATTGCTATGGTTTCGGTTATTATTGGAGTTCTTGTGTATTGGAAGTATGTTTTTTAACCACCCCGTCAAATCTTTGATTTGACACCCCTCCAGAGGAGGGGAATATCGCGTCTTCAACTGAATATTTTGTTAGATTAGGTAGTTTTTTCTTTTTTTAAGCTTTTAATTTATAGCAATTAAAATATCTACTTCTGCATCGGAAGGGTTCTGTGCTTTTTCTCCGTATATTTCAAAGTCAGCAGTAAAAGTTCTACCTAAATCCATATTCCAGATTTTAAACCATTCATTGATGACCAGACCTTCTCCCAGATTTCCTTTTGCTGTAAATCTGATGTAATCACCGCCCTCAAAAGATTTTCCAATCATTCCTTCAGGAATATTTTCAAGACTTTCTACTTTGCATCCTAACAACGTAGTATAAGGCTTTGTATGGTCCTTTTCATAATCTGTATAAATAGAATAAATAGTATTGTCTATTTTATTAGGGATATTATTCAACACATTTTCCTGCATAAATTTCTCCCATAATACAGGAATATCCTTTGCCGCCTGTTCATTCTCATTGGTTGTTCTTACTGCGATTCCGATTACTTTAAAGGGTTCAATTTTAACGTTGTTCATTTCTTGATTTTTTATTATAGACCAAAGATAGAGAGGAGTTGTGACAACTGTTTGTCAGGAGGGGGCTTTTTTGATGCATGATGATTGATAATTGAGGGTATGAATTACCAATTGATTTTTATGTTTAATAGTTTTTAATAAATAAATTGAACAATTGTAAGAGCTGTAATCTTTGCTAAAACTCTTGTTTTGAATCCTTCAAATGTTTTTGCATAATTCCTTCTTATCATAAATTGGTCACATAGCTGAGAGAATAATGTTTCAATTCTTTTTCTGTGCTTTTTAAACAAGCAAAACTGTGGTTTGTAGTCTTTTTGGTTGATTCTTTTCGGAGTTCCCAAGGTAATATTAGCTTAATTAAACAAATCTACCTGTGCCTCTGATGAGAGATACCCTTTATCAACAAGCAAGATACAATCAGACAACCGTTCTTTAATGTCCTTCAAAAAGTGAATATCATGAATAGATGCCGGACTTAGGTCTATACTTTAAAAAACACCGTTCACAGAATAAACCGCGTGAAGTTGTAGCCATAAAAAGACATTTGCTATGATCCGCAAAAAACCTCTGTTTGGATAACAATACTGTTCATCTTTACATATTTTAGAGCGTGCGCTTAAAAATAATTCCTATTTTTACAATTAATTTTTAACCAAAATGGTCAATCTATTTTGAATATGACACAAAAATAGAAATGAAAATAAAAAAAATACTATTTAACATATTAGCCGCTCTTGTTTTAATGATATCAATATTCCTTTATATGAATAAGGATAAATTTGTCTATGTAGGTTCAGTAGATATTATTGAAGTCGATTGCAGCAAAAAAAATCAAATCTTGAGCGAAGTTTTAGAAAGTGACCAAAAGATTAGAAAATCAAACGAACTCATCAAATACGCTAAAGAAGACCATAGGAATCAAGAATTAGTGATTAGCATTATTGAAAAGTGTGGTATGCCAACATTAAAGGAAGTAGGCCAAAAACAAATGGATGCAATCTGGTTAGGACTGCAACATAGTACTAAAGAAATCAGAAAAAAGTATTTTCCACAAATAGAGAAAGCGGTTAAAAATGGAGACTTATCTAAACAACAATATGCATTGATGAAAGATAGGATTTTAATGGACGAAGGAAACCCCCAAATATATGGTTCACAAATAGAAAATGGTAAATTGTATAAATTAGAAAATCCTGAAACTGTGAACGAAAGAAGAAAAGAAATGGGAATGGAACCAATAGAGGATTATTTAAAGAATTTCAATATTCAGTTCAATCCGAATTAACAACACAACATGTAATAATTATACCTATCAAACAAGCTGTTAAAGAACGGCTATCAGTGAACCTAATAAATGCGCTCTTTCAATTGGTCACGTAGCTGAGAGAATAATGTTTCAATTCTTTTTCTATGCTTTTTAAACAAGCAAAACTGTGGTTTGTAGTCTTTTTGGTTGATTCTTTTCGGAGTTCCCAAGGTAATAAATCCTTCATTTTAGGAATACGTCTCTGGTAAGATAAAAGTGTTTCATCTGAAATTTCCCGTAAAATCTCCAAAATTCTTTCGTAATTTGCAATTAAGCTGTTCATTGTAAATGTTTTGTGGTAAAAAAAATTACAATGAACAACTTATTTCTTTGCATTCATAATGCACATCGGGTATACTAATCTTATTTTTTTAATAATTACGAAATAGACCTCTGTTTTTATACTTCCGAAGATGCTCCTACATAGATAAACCCTTTGTTTCCGGATTTAAAAACAGTTTCTATTCTTTTATAATCATCTACTTCATATTCATCTGCCTGAAGGATTTCCGCTTCTGTAACTTCAAATAATATTCCTTCTATTTCATTATCCGTATTTCCTGAGAATTCCAGGACCGGATGATATTTCTGACCACTTTTCCTCAGAACTTCCGGATCTGTGATTTCAAGCATATTCAGTTTGTATCCTAATAAAAAGTCTTTTTCACCCTTTAAAATACGTCCGAATGTTTCAAGTTGAACCTGCTCTTTCTGTAAGGTTCCATAAGAAAATAAATAAGGCATTATAAATATTTTTCAATGATTGGAATTGCAATTTCGGCCATCATTCCATAGCCTTTTTCATTAGGATGAACTCCGTCTGCCGAAAGCAGGATATCTTTATCCTCTAACAGTGCTGAATGAAAATCAATATAGCTTAAAGAATACTCTGTTGTAATATTCTTCAATATTTCGTTATAGACAAGCACTTCCTCGTTTGATCTGAGCTTTCCTGAGCCTACCACTACTCCATCTATATTTTTAGAGATAGGAAGAATACTCACCAGGTAAATATCCTTAGAAAACTGCTGTGCATGCTGAACTGCTTTGATGATATTATTTTTAAAATTTTCAGGGCTGACAATCTGCACTCCTTCTTTAATAGCAAGATCATTAGCTCCGTAGCTTATGAAAACCAGATTGCCATCAACAGAATTTCTTGCTCCTAATTCAACAGGCATCCGCTTCAATAGGCCTTCTGTAGTTTCTCCACCTATTCCCAGATTGAATAGAATTAGTTCATCACCACTTCCTTCGTGGAATCTTTGCAGGGCATATCTCTTCAGAATATCTACCCAACCGCCAAAAACACCATCATATTCTCCATATGTTATACTGTCTCCAAAGAACAGTCCATACACTATTTTCTTCATTCAATTAATTCTTTTGTTTATTGATTTTTGCTCCTTATTTAAAGCTTTTCAAATATTCTTCAAAGTAAGAGAAAATCTACTGAATCTGGCTTATCTGCGATGAATTTTTAATATAAAATTATATTGAAAGTATTATTTTGAACCATTAAGAGTTTTTAAGTGATTAAGAAGAGTTAAGAAAAATAACTAAAGCTATTTTATATAAGCAGCCTTACTAAATTTATCTTTGATTAAGCTTAACTTATCTTAAAATCTTCATTTTTCTTAATGGTTGAAATATATTTTTTGGCGCAAAGCTTTATTATACAGACAGAATATTTTTAGGAGGCTAAGAAGGAATCAACAAGTTGATTGGATGAAGCTGGCTGGAAAGCTTTGAAGACAAATAAGTGTTACTATTGTAAATTTCCCACTCATTATTCATTGCTTATTACTTATTACTCATCAACTCAAGGTTAGTGTAATATTGGCGTGTGATTCAATGATTTCTACCAGGATTTCAAACAACGTTTGTCCTTTTCCTGCTGTTAAATCATTTAGCTTTTGTTGAATGAGTTCTATGTTGAACGGTTTTCCCTGTTTGATTTTGTTTTCGTAGAATTTCTGGGTTGCTTTGAATCCTAAATCATCTTTTGATTTTTGTGATTCTTTCCAGAGGATTTCAATTTCCTCTTTGTTTTTAAAAACGCCGAAACCACCGTACAGAATATCATCAAAGCCATCTAAAGTTCCTACTTTCCAGTCTGTATCTTTCATTAAAACCTTCGACACTTCTTCGTAGAAACCTTCTAAAGACGAAAAATGACCGCCATGGATGACGATCATTTTTCTTGTATTGTTATTTGAAGTATTCAACACCGTTTTTGAATATGTTGTGATAATTCGCGGTTGGTATATTTTTCATGAGACCTTCCGTAAATCTTTCCGGGTGTCCCATTCTTCCGTAGATTTTTCCACATGGGCTGGTAACTCCTTCAATTCCGAATAAGGAATTGTTCGGGTTGAACGGCATTCCGTGAGCAATGTTTCCATCGAAATCGATGTACTGTGTTGCAATCTGTCCATTTTCATATAACTTCTTGATTTCTTCTTCTGAAGCCATGAAACGTCCTTCACCGTGAGAAATTGGAATAGTGAAGGTTTGACCTTTCATTCCTTTTAACCATGGGCTTTCATCATTCACTACTTTTACAGTCACCATCTGAGAAATATGTCTTCTGATCGCGTTGTGAGCTAATGTTGGAGAGTTTTCATCAAGATTTTTAATTCTTCCGTAAGGTAATAGCCCAGATTTAACTAAAGCCTGGAAACCGTTACAGATCCCGATAATCATCCCATCTCTGTCTAATAATTCGTGAACTGCATTTCTCATTTTCTCGTTCTTTAAAACGTTGACAATGAATTTTGCAGAACCATCCGGTTCGTCTCCTGCTGAGAAACCTCCTGAGAAAGCTAAGATCTGAGATGTTCTGATCTCTTCTACCCAAGCATCAATACTTTCATCCAATAACTGGTGGCTGATATTGATTAAAGGCAGACTGCTTACTACAGCTCCTTCTTTCTGGAATGCATTTAAAGTATCATACTCACAGTTGGTTCCTGGGAATACCGGAGCAAATACTTTAGGCTGTGCAATTCCATGCTTTTTGATGATGATATTTCTTGGGTTGATAGAGTTTGATTTTTCATCAATTTCAACCGTCATCTTTTCTTTTTCTACTGTTGGGAAAAGGTTTTCGAATGTACCAGTGTAAGCAGATTCGAGGTTCGAGATGCGGGTTTCGAGATTGTTAACCTTTAAAGTACCTGAATCTTTTACTTCTCCGATTAACTGTAGAGATACATTGCTTAATTCTTCTTTAGCTTCAATAATTAAGCTACCGATATTTTTAGCTAATAATGTGTTTTCATCAGCATTAATTTCAGCACCCAATCTGTTTCCGAAACTCATTTTTGCCAATGCTACAGCTACTCCACCATCTTTCACTGTTTTTACAGAAACGATTTTTCCTGATTTGATGTTTTCAAAGATGAATTCATAAATTCCTTTTAGGCCATCATAGTTTGGAAGACCGTTTTCCTGAGCGATGTGATTGAAGAAATATACTTTGTTTCCTGCTGCTTTAAATTCCGGAGAAATGATATTCTGTTTGTCTCCGTTTGCACATGCAAAAGAAATCAATGTTGGTGGTACATTCAGATCCTGATACGTTCCACTCATGGAATCTTTACCACCGATAGCAGCTAATCCAAGGTTAATCTGTGCGTCATAAGCTCCTAAAAGAGAAGCTAAAGGTTTACCCCATTTTTCAGGAGACTGGCCTAGCTTTTCGAAATATTCCTGGAAGCTTAATCTGATGTTTTTATAATCACCTCCCATGGCAACAATCTTTGCTACACTTTCTACTACAGCGTAAGATGCTCCTAATAGTGAGTTTTGTTTTGAGATTTCAGCATCGAATCCCCAGCTTGCCAGAGAAACGGTTTTGATGTCTTTTGCTCCTAAGATCGGTAGCGTCTGCACACTTCCTTCCATTAGGGTTTGTTGGTATTTTCCTCCTAAAGGCATGGCAACAGTTGTTCCTCCTACGGAAGAGTCAAACATTTCCAATAGTCCTTTTTGGGAAGCTACGTTTTTATCTTTTAAGGTATTCAGGAAGTTTTCTTCATTGAATGCCTTAGTTTCTGTTTTTACTTCTTCAAGGTGGTTAATTTTTACCTCCTGAGATTTTGAACATCCGTTGGTATCAAGGAATGCTCTTGAAAGGTCAACGATTTTGTCTCCTTTCCAGAACATCTGCATTCTTCCTGAATCTGTTACTTTTGCTACTTCTACCGCAACAATGTTTTCAGCCTCACAGAATTTAATGAACTTTTCTTTGTCTTTCGGGTCTACTACAACCGCCATTCTTTCCTGAGATTCGGAAATAGCCAGTTCTGTTCCGTTTAGTCCTTCGTATTTTAAAGGTAATACATCAAGATTTACTTCTAAAGAGTCTGCAATTTCACCAATGGCTACAGAAACTCCTCCTGCTCCAAAGTCGTTTGACTTTTTGATTAATCTTGTCAGTTCAGGATTTCTGAATAATCTTTGGATCTTACGTTCTTCTACAGCATTTCCTTTCTGAACTTCAGAACTCATGGTGTGGATAGACGTTTCGTCCTGTTCTTTTGAACTTCCGCTTGCGCCTCCTACTCCATCACGACCTGTTGCTCCTCCTAAAATAATGATAGAATCTCCGTTTGCAGGTTTTTCACGTCTTACCCAGTCTACAGGAACAGCTCCGGTAACGAAACCAACTTCCATTCTTTTTGCTTTATAACCTTCATCGTAGATTTCAGAAACCATTGTGGTAGCAAGACCAATCTGGTTACCGTAAGATGAATATCCGTTTGCAGCCTGTTTAGTGATTGTTTTTTGAGGTAATTTCCCTGGTAATGTTTTATCTACAGATTCTAAAACGTCTGCAGCACCTGTTAATCTCATTGCCTGGAACACAAATGATCTTCCTGACAAAGGGTCTCTGATAGCTCCTCCTAAACAAGTAGAAGCTCCTCCGAAAGGTTCAATTTCCGTTGGGTGATTGTGCGTTTCGTTTTTGAATAATAAATACCAAGGTTCTTTTTTACCGTCGTATTCTGCTTCAATCTGGATGGTACATGCATTGATCTCATCAGAAATCACAAGGTTGTCCAGGTTTCCTGTTTTATGGAAATATTTACCACAAACTGTTGCTAAATCCATTAAGGAAATAGGCTTCAGTTCACGGCCTAAGAATTTTCTTTTTTCGATATAGTCATTGAAAATAGTATCCAATGTCTGTTTGAATTTTCCTTCAAACTGAATGTCTGACAATTCTGTTTCGAAAGTCGTGTGACGACAGTGATCGCTCCAGTAGGTGTCTAATACCTTCAATTCTGTTTCTGTAGGGTTTCTTTCCTCAGTTTTAAAGTATTCCTGAATAAATTTAAGGTCATCTAATCCTAATGCAAAACCGTGATTATTATAGAAATTTTCAAGTTCAGCATCATTGAAATTGATGAAATTTTCGTGGATGATCACTTTTGAAGGAGTTTCATCAGCAGGAATATCCAGTACAGACAGGTCTTTTTCCTGAGATTCTACTTTATTAATCAAAAGGTCTTTGATTTTCACCAAATCAGCTTCTGATACTCCTACAAACTCGATGAGTTTTCCACTTCTTACTTTTGATTTTTCATTTTCTGTTAATAAAGCGATACACTGTTGTGCAGAATCTGCTCTCTGATCGTACTGACCAGGCAGAAACTCCATTCCGAAGTGGATACTTTTTGCAGGGTTTTCTGTATGTAAAATATCAGTCACAGGATCTACGAAAGTATTGTTTACTACTTTCTCAAATTCCCCGTTATTCAAATTGAAAATGTCATACACATTGTATACTTTCACACTTTGAATTGCCGGAACAACTGCTTTTACTTCATCAAAAATTTTTGGACTTTCAACATCGAAAATTCCTCTTTTTTCTACGAAAATTCTTTTGTTATTAGACATTAGATGTCAGATTTTAATATTAGATTTATTTTTCTTTTACTTTTCTGAGTTCAGAGTACCAGTGTCAGATTATTAATTTCTGTTCCATTCACCTTGGCAGCTCTTTTGGGAGTTATCATCCACCCTATTTTATTGAGTACAAATTTACTCTTTTTACTTTCTTTAACCTCAATCTTTTTCTTATAATACGAATGCCAGATTATTATCTTTGGTACCATCATTATTGGAGGTATTTTTAGAAGCACCAATCCATTCTTCTTTATTCAATACAAATTTAAAAGAATAAGGTTTTCCTTTTTCAAATCTAGAGACAGGAACCTCCAATTCATAAAGATTTTTATCCTTTTTTATCATCTGATATTCTTTATTTTCAGCATCCCAATTATTGAAACTTCCTGCTACGGAAACGGTATTGATAAGGTTTCCATCAAGGTTTTTCGGATGTGTGTAAGAAAAAACGATTTTATCTCCCTTTACGGAATATCCATACACTTGTTTTTTATCTGAGGTTGAAGTAAGATCGGTTACTAAACTATCCGTCCCATTATAAAGTGCGGTAAATGTTTCAGGTCCATTGATGTTCACAATGATACAGATTCCGATATTCAGTTCAGGAAATACAGTAAACAAACTGTTTATTCCATAGGATCCACCATGCTTAAATCCTCTTTTACCATGTTGAGTAATCCAATATTTATCCCAAAAATATCCATACCAGCCTTCTTTGCTGTTGTTAATGTTTCTTTGAGACTCCTGTACTGTTTTATCCTGTGGATTGAGTTCTTCTTTTAAAAACTTCACCATATCTCCCATTGTAGATTCGGTTTTCGAGCCACCTGCTCCCCATAAAAGGCTTTGCGCAACAGGCATCAGACGATAGTTTTCATGATATCCATTGGCCTGAGCTTCGTTTTTACCAAGCTCCAGTTTGGTATGGTTCATTCCAGCTTTTGAGAAGATATTTTCCTTCAAAAGCGTTTCATAGCTTTTTCCGTAAATATTTTCCAGCATAAGCCCCGTCAACTCAAGGCTTAAATTACTGTATTTATATTCTTTACCTGGCTCCATATTTAATGTAACAGTAGCCAGATCTTTTTTAAAGTCTTCTTTTGTATATCCCTTGTTGAGCTTCTCGTAAAGAAAAGCGGTCTCATCGTTCATGTTTTTCCTTAATTCATCATCAATAGGTAGATTTCTAGGCAAAGCAGTTTGATAAGAAATTAAGTCACGGACTTTTATTGAAGCTCCGTTATATTCTAAATTTGGATAAGAGCCTTTCAGGTATTTGCGTACATCATCATCAAGACTTATTTTCCCTTCCAGAACTGCCTGAGCTAATAATTGGCCTGTAAAAAGCTTGGTAACGGAAGCTATAGAGAAATAAGTATTATCATTTGCTTTATTGCCTTTTCCTTTATCTATTTCCCCAAAATGTTTGGTGTAGATTCTTCCATCTTTAATAACTCCAACAGAAACTGAGTATGCTTTGGATTCTGCAGCAACTTTCTGAGCCGCAGCATCTATCATTGAGTACATTGTTTTATCACTTTGTGCGTGATTTTTCACAAATACCAAGGCAAAAATAAATACAAGTATGTTTTTTCTCATTAAGTTTAATTCCGGTTATGTTTGAATTTGTTCGGGTTATCAGGATGTTCTTTTTGATATTGTTTTGCTTCTTTTATTTCATTTTTCAGCCAATCTTCAAAAGGAACTTTTTTTTCGTTGTAACTTATCGTGTAAAATGATTTGCCATCTTCTGAAACCAGGAATTTAAAACGATTAAGCATTCCCAGATCATATTTTGTATAATCATAGGTGTTTACCTGATAATAGGGGAAGTTTTCTTTTGGCCTTTCTACAATTTCAAAAAATAATCTCTTTTCTTGTTCAGGAATTTTATTGTATTGGTTTACATAGTAAAGATCTGACAGCAGTTTATTTTGCTGATCAAAAAACTGGAGAATATTTTTCTCTTTTTCATTGTATTGGAAAGGGTATGGATAGTATTTCCCAACAATTTTCACATCTTTATCAGAATGTTGGGTAAGTGGTTGAACCGTTTCTCCTTTAGCATTCATCATTCCCCATTTTCCACCCACTATTCTCTTATGCTCATCGTCTGTTTTTTCCCAATCACAGCCATCACAAAATGAAGCATATCCATAATTGAAATAATATACAAAATCATGTTTAGGTTCAATGATCACTTTTCCGTTTCTATCAGCAAAACCTATCTTTCCTTTTTTTACAAAGCGTCTTAATCCTTCTACAAAATAATCAGGTCCGTTATCATAACTAAAAGGCTGATATAAAAAATTGCCTTTCCTGTCATAAACATATCCCCATGCATTTACTTCCTGGTTCTCTCCTGTTTTATTTCCATCAAAAAGAATTGTTTCCCCTTCTACAACTTCTCCGTCTTTAAGGTCTGAGTAAATTTTAAATTGTGCAGGAATAATGATTTCTCCTTTTTGATTTTTTACTCCTACTAAATTGTCTTTGGAAGTAAAATACTTCAAAACTTCTTTCTCCTGAGAAAAAGCAAGTATGGGAATCATTGTTATGAATAGAAGGGCTTTGTTCATGGTTGGGTTTAAAATAAAAAATGCAGCCCAAAAGGCTGCATATTGTTTTATACTTTAAGATCAGCTTCTAATCCTATTAAGTCTTTATTCTGGTCTATAATCGGCTGCACTTCATTCTTGACAAATTCTTCTGTCTGAATTGGTGCAAACCCGATAAAGTTCTTCGGATCTAAAACTTCTTTTAATTTCGATTTATCTAATTTTAAAGAATCATCGTTTAAGATTCTTTCGATCAGGTCGTTTTCTTTTCCTTCTTCTTTCACTTTCTTGGAAGCTTCCATAGAATGAACTCTGATTACTTCGTGAATTTCCTGACGGTCACCACCAGCTTTCACTTCTTCCATGATAATGTATTCTGTTGCCATGAAAGGAAGTTCTTCTTCAATATGCTTGTTGATTCTGTTTGGATATACCACGATTCCGTTCATGATGTTATTCCAGATCAATAGGATCGCATCAACAGCTAAGAAAGCCTGAGGAATAGTTAACCTCTTGTTAGCAGAGTCATCTAATGTCCTTTCGAACCATTGTGTAGAAGCGACCATTGCAGAACTTGTGGTTAGAGACATTACATATTTTGCCAATGCCCCGATTCTTTCACTTCTCATTGGGTTACGCTTGTACGCCATTGCAGATGAACCGATCTGGTTTTTCTCGAATGGTTCTTCAATTTCCTTAAGGTTCTGAAGTAAACGTAAATCGTTAGTGAATTTATGAGCAGATTGAGCGATGTTTCCTAATAAGGCAACAACTTTAGCATCAATTTTTCTATCGTAAGTCTGTCCTGAAACTCCGAATACTTTTTCGAATCCGAATCTTTTTGAAAGTTCTTTATCTAAGTGTTTTACTTTTGAATAATCTCCGTTGAACAGTTCAAGGAAACTTGCAGCCGTTCCTGTAGTTCCTTTTACTCCTCTGAAACGTAGGGTTTCAAGGAAGAAATCTAATTCTTCGATATCAAGAACTAAACTCTGTAACCAAAGGGTAGCTCTTTTTCCTACTGTTGTTAACTGTGCAGGTTGGAAGTGTGTAAATCCTAATGTTGGAAGGTCTTTGTACTGAATTGCAAAGTCTGATAAATTCTTCATTACGTTTACCAACTTTTTCTTCAGGATTAAAAGTCCGTCACGGATCTGAATTAAGTCTGTGTTATCTCCTACAAAAGCTGAAGTAGCTCCCAAGTGAATAATTCCTTTTGCTGAAGGCGCCACATCACCATAAGTGTGAACGTGAGCCATTACATCATGACGGAATTTTTTTTCGTATTCTGCTGCTTTATCGAAATCGATATTTTCAGCATTAGCTTTTAATTCAGCGATCTGCTCGTCTGTAATTTCAAGCCCTAAGTCTTTTTCGATCTCTGCTAAAGCGATCCAAAGTTTTCTCCAGGTACGGAATTTGTTATTATGTGAGAAATTAAACAACATTTCTTCACTGGAATAGCGCTCTTCCAATGGATTTTTGTAGGAATTCATTCGTTCTTTTACTTTTTAGATGTACAAAAATACGGTTTTTCAGTGAGAGATGAAAATCTTGGTTTTATGATTTTTGTGATCGTTGTTTGTAGAGAATTGTGACAAGTTTTCACTTATAATTATATTGGGTTCGTAGTTCTATATTCACGTCTGCATCAATAACTGTAATATTTTTCTGAATTTGATCAGCTCAAAGTCAGGAGAATTTGCGAAATAGGAACTTCCTTAAAGGAAGTGTTATTCTATTTTAAATATCCATTTTTTCTGGACTCTTCAAAAAGATTATATACTATTATGCTATCTTTTCTAAAAATATATTCAACAGAATCACCTTTACTTTTTGAAACTGAATCACCTATTTGATATGAAAATCCTAAAACTTTCTGAGTTCCGTTAGAATATTTAACATAAGGAAAATTATGCTCTTTTTTATTATTATAAATATCAATTACTCTTGTGTACCTTTCAATAGATAATAATTGTCTTTTTACCAGTTCGTTTGAATTTATAATGAGATATAATATTGTAATGACAAAAATACCTACAAAAACAGCTATAAATATTTTAATAATTCTTTTGCTGGATTTATCAATTTCTATTTCTGTATTACTTTCCATAAGTCCAATTCTTATCTTCTAATGTAACCTTTTAGCTTGTAGCACTAAAAAGCATCTCTGTAAAATTACATTTATTTACAAGATCTGATTCTTTTTTCTACAGACAGTGATTTTATTTGAACATTTTTTATAAATTCGTTGCAAGCGGACCTCGAAAAGCTTACAGAGTAGAGTAACTAAAAACCAAATTAAACGTATGAGAAATCTAAAAAAACTAACAAAAACGGATTTAAAAACGATCTCAGGCGGATGGGTTCCACAACCGGGACAAAGCTGCCCAGATGGAACGTGCCAATATCGTGAAAACGGTCCCTGCAGACTATATGATGCTGACAAGTGTGTTTAAAAGATAAGCCTGACTGATGTCAGGTTTTATTTTGTAGTAAAAGTTTATAAACTTAGATCTAGATCTCTAAAAAATAGTACAATCCAAGTTTACTTTTACATTTTTAAAATAATAAGACATTGCAAAAACTTTTTAAATAATAAGAATACGGTTATTGAGATAATACTAAAGCTAATATAAAAAAAACAATTTTAAAGAATAAATTCTCTTTTCTAAAAATAAATATAATGTAATATATATATGATAGTACTAATGGGACTAAATATACAATAGTCATAAAATTTATCATTGCATTATTACTTCCTACTTTACGAGCATTAATAATTTGTTCTAATCCAAAAATATTATAATAGACAAGAAGAAAATATATAAAATTTATAATAAGAATTGCACAAAAATGAAACAAAAACTTACTCACCAATTTTAGACGTAGATTCCATTGATTGTTTAAGGATATCATGAGCTTTATTTATTTGATTATTAATTTGATTATAGTTGAAAATATGCGCTTTTTGTACTTCTATTAATAATGACTGATTAACATTGGAATCCAAGTCTACGGTTTCTAAATCAACCACTTTTACACTTTGTGATGTTATTGTATTCTTCTTGTTCTCTAATGATGTATAGTCTGAATAATTTTGACGTATAAGAGATTTTTCTAATAGGATTCTATGATTTAACTTATAACCTTCTTCCTCAAATGACTCATTTTTAGGAGTTTGATTTAAGTTTACTATATAATATTCATTTTTATTCAATTTCACGATATAAGGTTGTGCTTTTAATCCCATTAGCTTTTTGTATTCAGACCTCTTGATTTCTTTACCATTCTTATTATAATATTTATAAGATGTTGTTTTTTTTGTAATCATGACTGCCGATTTTTTTTCAATATCTTCCGATGTCACTAAGTCATCTGTCACTTCACTTCCACTAAGAGATTGAAAAAATTTTCTAGCAGTATTAAAACGATCCGTAGTACGCCCTAAATTTTCGCCTTCAGAATCATTAATGGTTGTGATAGTAAATCCCTTTTTAATCGGATCTACATTATCAAAAGGACTTCTGCCATCAGGATCAATAAATCTTATAGGATTATTAAATACATAATTATATAGAGAAAAATTACGTGAAGCTTCAGCCAATGGATCTAATACTCCCCATCTACCCAAATCCGACATATATATTCTTGCTCCATAATCATACATCCCAGTCTCTTGGAGTTCTTTGCCGTTGTACTTATTATTTTAAAGCTACTCATTGAGTAGCTTTAATACATCATTTATAAAATAATATCATAATGACCCATGTTCAATTTCATATTCATCATTTCCATTTAAAAATCTATATACTACTATTTTATCATTAGGATTTCCACATAATTTTAAATTAGCTGTATGCATATTATAGTAAGATTTTGTCATTTTTAGACCAATAAGAATCACATTCTTAAGATCATTTTGATATAATATATAACCTGACTTTTTCTTTAATACTTTTTGATTAGTAACAAGGTTATTTAGATAATCCTTCATATAAGGTTTTACATTATTTAATTTATCCTTTATATTTAGATTACTGGGTAAAATAAAATCACTACTTACTATAGTATCATTGATAGAAATTGTATAACAATTTTTGTTATTACATTTTTTTAAATCCTTAAAATTCGGAATGTTGTTTGTAATTAAAGATAGATTTTTCGATGTATCTATTTCATCATGACTTACCGTTTTTTATTATGAAAATTCAGATAGCTAATACGATTTTCATAAGTAAATTCCATTACTTCTATATCTTGTGCTGAATAAAAATGCGAACTAAATACCAGCAAAATACAAAAAAATCTATAACTCATTTTTTTTCTTTTTAGGCTTTTTTGTTTTAAAAAATTACATTAAACGTTTTTGCACTTTGAGTAAATGTAGAAAACTTTTCAGGTTTTATATTATAAAGCAATATTTTGTATTTCCCATTTGTATAAATTTTTGATATTCTACCAACATGCTCTTTAAATAAATATTCTTCTTTATATCCCCTTTTCTCCCAGTAATTATTCAAATAGTTTCCGATATCATTAGGTTCAACTTCTAATAACTTCCAATCATCAGATTCTTTTTCTTCATTTTTATAAGCAGAATATATGTATATGATTTGTTTATCATCATATTCAAAGAAAAAATTATTATCGCTCTTTGCCCAATTTATTATACCCTTGGGTAACGTTATTGAAAAATTTGTTGTATAATATATTTCGTGATCTGCAGAAGCATTTACTTTATTTATATATTTAAGTTTATTTTCATTGTTACCATACTCAAATATCATACTATCATTATTTATATTATTTTTGATATATCAATATATGAAGTACAAGAACTGATTAATAAAATCAATAATAAAAAGATTGAATATTTCATAATTATTTGTTTATTTTTTTCATTGCTTTTTTAAATGATGAATAATCTATTGTAATTATAGAACCTCCTGTATTATAAAACCCTACTGTGGGTGTATATGTATTAGGAGACGGTGTTCCACCTATTTGACCAGAAGGTAATGATCCTTGGTTTTCAGTCCATCCTAATACCATAGAAGGTTGTGTGTTTCCTATCATATTTTTAGGGTCTGTATCTTTACCTTTTCCTAGTGAGGGTGTAGGTGCTCCATAACTAGTAACATTACCATCACTATCGTAGTGCAAAGGATGCAGGTGGGCATCAGAAGCTGTCTTATCACCTTTTTCACTCAAATCTTTCTTAGCATCTATCCATTCTTTAGCCCCAACTTCTCCTGCTTTCTCTCCTGTTACTGTTTTTGATGATTTCCCATTTTGTCCAAACAAAAATCCTTTTCCAGTTCCTGTTTTATCTGTTTTACCAAAAGTATATATATCGTCAATTTGTTTTAATTGATCATTAGATACCTGATTAATAACATGACCTGCACTAATTGTGACATCTGTATCAGCTTCCTTTTTACTAGTGGTTAAAACTACTTTTTTATCAAGTTTTCCATCTTCAACATGTTTTGTAAGCTGACCTTTTAAGTTATAATAATCTGTAAGAGGACTTCTTCCATCCGGATCAATAAACCTTAATGGATTATTAAATGCATAATTATAAGGGCTATGTCTTGTCATTTTTTCTGCCAGTGGATCTACGACTCCCCATCTTCCCAGATCCGCCATATACATCCTTGCTCCATAATCATACATCCCCGTCTCCTGCAACTCCTTCCCGTTGTACTTGTAATTTAAATACCCACCCAAAAGGCTTTTAAACTCACTGATGTGGTTTAATCCAAATGGGTAGGCATTGAATATTACCAACTCCCGGCTTATGTATGGGGTTCGTCTGATATTTCAATTATTTTAGAGAAAATCCATTTTTTACTTTTACTATTGTATTTGAGAAGTACCTTCCTTTCATCTTCAAAAATAAAAAAAGGAAAAGAACCTTCAGAATACATTTTATAATTAGTTGACATTATTTTTAGTGTTACAACTAAAGAGTTTTCATAAATATTATCAATTATTATATCGAATAAAAATGTATTATCATTTCGAAATTTTAGAAAATTTTTAAAATCACCTTCATTTTTAAAGGGTATTATTTCAAAAGAATATTTTTCTTCAATATAATCTGTTTTTAAAAAAGATATATTCTTAGGTATGATAAAAGTTAATTTTTTATTATTAACAGTAGAATAATCTCCTTTATTAATAGAATAACTTTTATTAATTAAGGAATATAAATTCAATTCTTGCGCATTAACGGAAGAAAATAAAAATAAAAATAAAATAAGATTTTTCATATTATTGAGGTCTAGGTCTTGAAAGATTAATTATTGCAGCTCCTATTTTTATTTTTTCAACGTTATTTTTAAAAGTACCATAATTCATAGTATGAACAGAGCCGGAATTATTGTAATAAGTTATTATTTTATTATAGTTAGCTGGATCTAATGGAACAAAATTACCAACAGTACTTTGGGCACTTGTTATCTCAGCACTTGTTATTTTACTTGTATTAGTTGCAACATCATATCCCAGAACTGCATTTGGTTGAGTGAAAAGTGCTCCAGATTTATCGGCTCCAGATGGATTAAATCCACCAACGATAGCATTACCACTTGTGTCAAATTTCAACACAGCATCATGAGTATGAATATTGTGCGATAAACCATAACCTTTGCCTGTAAGTTCATTTTCAGCTAAACCCGTCTTTACACTTCCTTTATCTGTGCTAGAAACAGTGGCTAAACCTTCTAAACCATTTTTATCTCCTACTACGATTGCTTGTTCATTCATACCGTTAGTTTCCATCTTAGAATAAGCTGCATCCATTTCAGAAATTAAATTCTCTGAAGGTAGGTCAATTAAACCATCTGAATAGGCTTTAGAATTTAGAGTTATTTTTCCGTCTTTAATTGAAGATGTAATTCTATTTTCTTCAGCAGAATTTAATGCAACTCTTACTTTTCCATTATTAACACCATCAGTTCCTAAATAACTTCCATTTAAACCAAAGTAATCAGTAAAAGGAGCTCTTCCATCTGGATCAATAAAATAAATAGGATTATTTACAGCATAAGCATATGGAGTATGACGACGATACATTTCCGCCAGCGGATCCACCACTCCCCATCTACCAATATCCGGCATATACATCCTTGCTCCATAATCATACATCCCAGTCTCTTGAAGCTCTTTCCCGTTGTACTTGTACTGATAAGCATTCTGGGCAATTCCGTTATCTTCATGCAACATCCCGAATGGATAATATAATTATTTACATCCACAATCTCTCCAGGCTTCCAAACTGTGTTACAAAATCTACCAATACACTGGGTTACTGAATACTGTCTAGGTTGCATGATTCCATCTTTATTAGTATCAGTATAACTTAGTCTTACATTTCCTAAATGATCTGTAAAATTATACACATACTGATTCAGTAAAGCATCATAATAGCCTTCTGAAGTAGGGATAATTCTTAGTTTCAGTTCCGGGACTTCGTTAGGATCGGGAACAAACATCCCTTCTCCGTTCCACGACTCTACTAAAAACGTAGATTTGTATTGGAATCCATCTAGGTAATCGGTTTCTAAATTTCCAAAGAGCTTCTTTAGCTTACTTCCATCGGCTCTGTAGGTATACTGGGTTACCTTAGAGTCTTGGGTAATCTGCCTGGGTAAATTTAAATAAATTATACTGAATCTTTTATTTAAATGACTATACCAAAGTTATAGTTCTGTTTTATATATAAACAGAACCGCAATTACGACACAAAGCCCACCGCAATTGCGGTGGGTTTTTATTATCCTCTCAAAGTCGGGAGACTTTGCGTAGTGTAAAGAAGCATTATTTTTTATTTAAAATAATATTTTCTTTAAACATCATAAGTTTTTTATTTCCAATTATTTTAAGCTTATAATCTCTTTGATTCATATAACCGTTAGATAGCATATTAGTAACTACGTTTTCTTTATTACATCTTAAATATAGAGTATCTTGTAAAATTTCCCACTTACCTCTACATTTCGGAGAAGCGTCTTGAGATTTGTACGATATATGAAAACTATCTTTTTTATTAAAAGATTATATTCTTTTGGAAAACCATTCGAAACACCTTTATATTGGTAATTACCATATAGGTTCTTCTTTGTAATGCAAGAGCATATAACAAAAAATAAACAAAATATTCCTAATTTTTTCATTACTTGATTTTTATATTTGGGCAACCGTTTTTAAGGGTAAAAGTACTGGGTAAGGTATTCAACGTAGCCGCATTATGAGGATAAGCATTAATCAAATCAGTTTTTGTCGAATTTACATTTAATGGTGCAACGGCTGTATTCGCTCTGCCTCCAGGATTATATAAAGTACCTCCATCAAGTCCTTCTACCCAACCAGAAGTAATATCGTTAGCTGAATTTACAGTCGTTCCCGATGTTGAAGGTAATCCAGAGACTGAAGAAGGATCATAAAAATATTGCGACTTATACGCTGAAACTTCGTCTCCTATATCTTGAGCAACTACATTACCTGTAGTTCCGTCAAAACCAATATCTCCAGATTCAAATTGCGCTCCGTGAGTCATTTCGTGTACAAAATTAGCATCTGTTCCATATGTAAGAACAATATTACCTGTACTAGGATCATATGTTGTCCCCCCAATACCTGAAGAACTAATACTGCTTAAACTGTAAACTTGAGTACTTGCTTCCAATGTGTTCATATTGTTAAGAGTAGATGTCAAACTTTGAACTTTATCCGATAATGCTCCACCTGTAACAATATTAGCAGCAATAGCTAATGTTTGTTGAACTTGGACAGCCTGTTTCTGTCTATTCCATTCGGCTTGACTTCCTGGTTCTATTTGTTCTGGAGCTCTACCATCAGGATCAATAAATCTTATCGGATTATTAAACGCATAATTATACGGACTATGTCTCGTCATTTTCTCAGCCAACGGATCAATCACCCCCCATCTTCCCAAATCCGGCATATAGAACCTTGCTCCATAATCATACATACCCGTTTCTTGGAGCTCTTTCCCGTTGTACTTATAATTTAAATACCCACCCAAAAGACCTTTAAAATCACTGATATGATTCAATCCAAATGGATAATAATTGTTCGTATCAGTTACTTCAAGAACGCCTGCGCTG
>NZ_NRQT01000099.1 GCF_004119455.1 Chryseobacterium sp. CH25 | reverse complement strand
GTATACTGTACAAGGTTTCCTTTGGAATCATATTTATCATAGGTTACTTCTGTTGATCCTGTAGAAGGATTCTGAAGATCATAGGACAGAACTGAGGTTGGAAATAAATGAGCAGGATCATCATACCTGGTTTCTGTCTTTGAAATCGTTTTCCCGGCATCGTTTTGATTCTGTTTCTTGATAACCGTTGTCTCTAAAGGAATACCTATTATATTAGCATTGATCAGTTTTTGGTTGCCTTTCTCAGAAGCATAC
>NZ_NRQT01000098.1 GCF_004119455.1 Chryseobacterium sp. CH25 | reverse complement strand
AATATTGGACAAGAATATACAAGAAGTTCAAAAGCATCTAAAGATGCAATGTTTGATATCTGGGAAAAGGATGGGAAGCAGATTTATATCAAAATACTTTATTTGGAACTAACCAATTAATCTTAAAATTTAAAACACTTAGTGGAATTATATTATTAATATTGGACAAGAATATACAAGAAGTTCAAAAGCATCTAAAGATGCAATGTTTGATATCTGGGAAAAGGATGGGAAGCAGATTTATATCAAAATACTT
>NZ_NRQT01000097.1 GCF_004119455.1 Chryseobacterium sp. CH25 | reverse complement strand
TACGGATATTCCTCATCAGCTGAACAATGATTCCTGCAATAGCAGCCAGAAGCGCAATAATGATAAACGGATTAGGAGGAATGTTTTGATTGTCTTTTTTATCCTTGGGTTCTTTCAGAGGTGAATATTCAATATCTGTATCTGAAGATTGATATTTTTTACGGATATTCCTCATCAGCTGAACAATGATTCCTGCAATAGCAGCCAGAAGCGCAATAATGATAAACGGATTAGGAGGAATGTTTTGATTGTCTTTTT
>NZ_NRQT01000096.1 GCF_004119455.1 Chryseobacterium sp. CH25 | reverse complement strand
TGCTTCTTGATGAGAATAGAATTTGCTTTCTGTTGGGTTTTTATGTATCAGGTAGAACTGTAATCATTTATAAAATTAACTGTTACTTCCAGGATTATATTAGTAAGATTAATCAGTCTTAATAGCTGCTTTTATTTCTTAAGAACTCAAGAATATTCCTGCTTCTTGATGAGAATAGAATTTGCTTTCTGTTGGGTTTTTATGTATCAGGTAGAACTGTAATCATTTATAAAATTAACTGTTACTTCCAGGATTATA
>NZ_NRQT01000095.1 GCF_004119455.1 Chryseobacterium sp. CH25 | reverse complement strand
TCTTGATTTGTCCAGTTCATTAACGTCAATGTCTTGTTTTTTATTTTTAAGACTAGTTCAGAATAGGTTAGGAATATTTGAACCTCTTTTTGATTGAGGGTCATATTTTCTTCCCGTATATTTTCTTTTGGAAGACTCACTGACTTTTTCCGGAGAAAGTTCTTGATTTGTCCAGTTCATTAACGTCAATGTCTTGTTTTTTATTTTTAAGACTAGTTCAGAATAGGTTAGGAATATTTGAACCTCTTTTTGATTGAGG
>NZ_NRQT01000094.1 GCF_004119455.1 Chryseobacterium sp. CH25 | reverse complement strand
TTATAAGTGATTTCACCCATGTAACTTTCAATTTTGACAAACCCTGACAAACAACGCTGAATTTCGGAACATTTGAACAAGTATCAAACTGGAAGACTACCTAACGAAAACAACGTAATTTCAAATCCGAACTAATAACGATAATGAAAGCTACAAAGCATTATAAGTGATTTCACCCATGTAACTTTCAATTTTGACAAACCCTGACAAACAACGCTGAATTTCGGAACATTTGAACAAGTATCAAACTGGAAGACTA
>NZ_NRQT01000093.1 GCF_004119455.1 Chryseobacterium sp. CH25 | reverse complement strand
TACTAACGTATTACTTTACCGGCCGAATCTTATATTCTAACGACTATTCGGTAGACTTCCAGATTAATGCCAATAACAATAACGGGAACTGCTAAATACCCTCACCAATTTTACAGTGGCAGCCAATAAAATTACAGGAGCTTCCTTAGGTTCTGATACCTACTAACGTATTACTTTACCGGCCGAATCTTATATTCTAACGACTATTCGGTAGACTTCCAGATTAATGCCAATAACAATAACGGGAACTGCTAAATAC
>NZ_NRQT01000092.1 GCF_004119455.1 Chryseobacterium sp. CH25 | reverse complement strand
GATTAGTCAGATTTCAAGACTTCCAACAAGGATGTTTTACGTTTTTTTAAATTAGATTTGTAATGTAATAAATCATTACTTTGTAATTTCATTCAGATTACTAAAATTGTTTTTATATCTGTACAGTTTTGCCATTTTTCTTTTTTTAGATAACAAGATGTTAGATTAGTCAGATTTCAAGACTTCCAACAAGGATGTTTTACGTTTTTTTAAATTAGATTTGTAATGTAATAAATCATTACTTTGTAATTTCATTCAGATT
>NZ_NRQT01000091.1 GCF_004119455.1 Chryseobacterium sp. CH25 | reverse complement strand
TCTGGAACATTGCCTGAAGACCTCCCAGTTACCGAATTCCTACTACTGCTCGACTGACTCCATAGAACATCGATTATTCTACTGATTGGATTTTCCTTGTTCAGGAAAGTCGCCCAGATACAGGACAACGATTCCATAGGAAAATAGCAATTGAAATTACGTTTCTGGAACATTGCCTGAAGACCTCCCAGTTACCGAATTCCTACTACTGCTCGACTGACTCCATAGAACATCGATTATTCTACTGATTGGATTTTCCTTG
>NZ_NRQT01000090.1 GCF_004119455.1 Chryseobacterium sp. CH25 | reverse complement strand
TAGTTTGTGCAAAATAAATCTGTGTTACTATTATTCCAATAGCTCCAATGACTTTTTTCATGATTTAGTTTCTTATTTTTTTATCAATTTGGCATTCGCCGTTTTGTTATTATCTGTTTTTATCGTCACTAAATAAGCTCCCTGTATTAAAGCCTGGGTATTAATTTTAGTCACTCTATTCTTCGTTTTAAAGTTCTGAAGCTGTCTTCCGCTCATATCATACAGCATAATATCAGCTTCTTTGAAATCATAGCCAATTTCTA
>NZ_NRQT01000008.1 GCF_004119455.1 Chryseobacterium sp. CH25 | reverse complement strand
AAACTCATCAGAAGACGTATTTAAAAGATACAATTACGAGTATGATGGTCTGAACCGATTAAAGAATGGTTTCTACTCAGAACCTAATGCCACCAACCCCGGCAATGGTAATTTTGATGAATACCTTACCTATGATCTGAATGGGAATATTAATACTTTAAAAAGAAAAGCCATTCCTGTATCAGGGCAAACATCAGCTTTAGTAGATGACCTTGAGTATAAATACACAGGAAACCGTTTGAATCAGGTGATAGAATCAGCGATGAATGATACAGGATATGAAGGTGGCAATAATATGATAGATTATGATGCGAATGGAAATATGACCACCATGAAGGATAAAGGGATTAATTCTATTGTTTATAATCATCTTAATTTACCTGATCAGTTTTCTATAAAGCAGAAGCTTTCAGGATGGGATTATAACACCGATATAAGTCACCTGTACCGTGCAGATGGAACAAAACTCAGAACCACTAAGTATAGTGCAATGCAGGGAGATATAGGAGATACCACTACTACTGATTATCTGGATGGATTTCAGTATCGCTACTATGATAATGGATTAGGTGGGAGTCTTTTGTTACAGGATAAAACAAGTTTTGCCTATGAAGAGCAGGCTTATGCTCAAGCTACGAGGGCTATGTTTCCTTCTCAACCGAGGTGGCAGTTAGATTTTGTACCCACTTCAGAAGGGTATTACAGTTTCACAGAAAACCGTTATATTTACCAGTATAAAGATCACTTAGGAAATGCAAGGGTAAGCTTTGCTAAAAACAGCGCAGGAGTTCTTGAAGTAACTGATACCAATAATTATTACCCTTTTGGATTGAATCATATAGGTGGACTGAAAGGTTTAATAGGTGGATATAAGAGTTATAAGTACAATGGCAAGGAGCTTCAGGAATCTGGCATGTATGATTATGGTGCAAGAATGTATATGCCGGATATTGGAAGATGGGGCGTTGTAGATCCGCTAGCGGAGAAAATGACCAGATTTAGTTCGTATAATTATGCCTTTAATAATCCTATCAGATTTATTGATGCGGATGGAAGGGAGCCTGACGATATAATTGTTGGTCAAAAGTACCAAGCACAATTCAATAAAACTTTAACTAGTGTATTTGGGAAAGAAGCAAGTAATTTTAATTATGATAGTAATGGTAAACTTTCATTTTCTGGAGATACCAAAAATTTTAATTCTGACCAAAAAGCAGCATTTAAAGGCCTAGAAGGTTTAATGTCATCAAAGGATGTTACTAATGTTATTTATGAGCAGAATTATACAATAGTTGATAATAACGGGAATTCTATTTCTATTGATGCTTCTAAATCTGGAGGTGAATCTACAATTCTAAAAGCAGAAAATTCAAATATATCTGAAAATTATGTTATTGTAGATCCAAATGGGCCATCCTCAGTTACGGTACAAGAAGTGACCAGTAATTATTACTCATCTAAAGGAACTATGCCTTCCCTTGGAGATCCACCTAATTTTAAACCAGCAACTGTGCAAACTAATCCTGAAAACTCAACCTTTCATGGATTAGGTCACGTAATTAATGCAGGAAAGTCTCAAGAAAAAGTTTTAAATTACGACAACAAAACTAGAAGTCAGATGAATATGCCTAAAAGAAATCCTGACGAAACTCATAATCGTACAGTTACAACTGGCACAGGATCGGTATGGGAACAACGTTAAAGCCTATGGAAAAGTTACTTTTTATATTATTTTTTGTACTTGCTGGTAATTTAAATGCACAGTATAAAAGAAGCCTTTATTGCGATTGTAAAATTAAGGGAGTAAAAATATTGAATGATTTGAACGAACAAAAAGTCAATTTAAGTTCAAATTATTCAGAGGGAAGTCTACATCTTAAAATCACTAACAACACAAAAGATACAATTTTTGTATTTAAAAGTTATTTTGATAAAGATATTAGTACTTCTAATTATGTATACAGATATGATAAAAAAAACAATAAGGTTAATGTTTCTTTTCTCCCCTTGCTTCCTTATCTGTTCACGAAATATTCAGATAGAGTAGTTTTGGAAAATAGGATAATTAAAGATTATCAAGTTGTTTATGATTTTTATAAAATACCACCTTTCTATGAATATTTATTTAGCGTATCTGTAATAGATTTTGAAAGAAAGAAAGATTTTATTACAGATTTCAATGTATCGAAATTGAATAAATTTGAAAAAATAAAACGATTTAAAACAAAGAAACTAAACCAAAAGAATCCTTCTTTTGTTGTAAGTATTGCATATTATAATAATGTAGAAACTTTGTGTAATTCTAATTCTTATTATCAGGAGGAATTACAATTTAATAGCGCTGCCAAAGATTTTAAAATATTACAAAGCGCTATACAATAATCATCCCCCTGCTGCCGCACAAATCTTTTCGTGTGTTGAAGTAATAATAACCACTGCTATTTTGGTAGTGGTTATTATCTTTTGGTTTGAGAAAATAGTTATATTTACTATTACACAGATCACTTAGGAAATATACGCTTAAGTTATTTCAAAAATAATAACGGAGGTGTAGACATCCTTGAAGAAAATAACTATTATCCATTTGGAATGAAACACGAAGGATATAAAGGATGGCAAAAAGATTATCAAAAAGGCAGCGGAAAAAAATAACTAATATGAAGAAATATTATAGTTTGTATTTTATTTTATGTTCAATACTTTCTTTTTCTCAAGAGAGTAAATTAAGAGAATATTCATATAAAGCTCCGCATTATTATGAAAGCATTAATTTACTAAAGGATGGAACATTCAAATATTATAAAAAACAGAATTTTTAAAAGAAGAAATATTTGGTAATTGGCAATTGAGAAATGATAGTATTTTGGTTCTAGACAGTAGCCCGCAGAAGACTAGATTAGTTGTTAATGAGTCTTTAAAAAATGGTAAGAAAATAGTTTTCTATGTAAAAGATTCTCAAGGAAATTTCTTTAACTACTATTTATATGCAGTATATAATCAAAAGGACACAATTATTTATAAGGATCAGTTTGAAAAAACTATTGTCAAAAAGCGACCATCTGCTTTTTATATAATAAGTTCGGAGGGTAAACGTTCTCCAGTATATTATTTGAAAAGCAAAAAAGTAATTTTTTGATATAAAATTTGAACGACAAAGGATTTTTGAAAATGAACAATGGAAATTTGATGGGAGTAAAATAGTTCCTTTAGGCTTAGATGGTAAATATTCTAATTATGAGTTAAAAGAATAACAAAACTCACACTGCTCGAAGTCTCCTAACTTTGAATTGGCAAAAAAGCAAATTACCATGTGAATCTTTTCGTGTGGTAGTTTTTAATATATAAAACCGTTATATTTAACAGTATAAAGATCACTTAGGAAATGCCAGAGTAAGTTTTGCCAAAAACAGCGCAGGCGTTCTTGAAGTAACTGATACCAATAACTATTACCCTTTTGGATTGAATCATATAGGTGGACTGAAAGGCTTAATAGGTGGATATAAGAGCTACAAGTATAACGGCAAGGAATTGCAGGAGACCGGTATGTATGATTATGGAGCGAGATTCTATATGCCGGATTTGGGAAGATGGGGAGTTATGGATCCATTGGCAGAAAAAATGACAAGACATAGCCCTTATAATTATGCATTTAATAATCCTATGAGATTCATAGATCCAGATGGAAGAAAACCTGAAGATGATTTTAGACTGTTAAAAACCGGTAAGCTTGAATTAATTAGAAAAACGGATAGTGATGAAACTAAAGGGGTTCATACTATTTACAATGAAGATAATAGCAAATCGGTAACGGTTAATAAAGATGTTATTGATAATAGATTGGATGGAAAATCAACAGTTCGTGAGGGAGATGATTCAAAAGTTACAGATTCTTCTGTTTATATTTCAACAGATAAAAAATCAATGAAAAACTTTTTCAATTTCATCAAAGATAATGTTACTAATGAATTTAGCTTGGCAGGATATAAAAATGTAAAAGAAGGAGGAAAAGAAGTTTTTGCAATTTCTACTGAATATAAAAAATCTCAAGAAGGTGTTGGAGGGTATATGGCTTGGAAAATATTGAATAATAAAAGTATTAAGATGACTGAGTTTACACATTTACATCCAGGAGGAACACTTGTTCCATCAGGTTTTAATGGCCATGGATCACCAACAGAAGGTGATAGAGGAAATAAAATACTTTTTGAAAATGACTTTTATAAGAATAGAACTCCTGATAATTTTAATATAGTTGTACCAAATTCAAAAAAAACAATAATTTATGATTCTTCCAAATTTGAAGTTAAATAGATTTATTATAGTATTTTTATTAATATTTTTTTCTTGTAGTAAAGATAATACTGTTAATAATATAATAATAAATGAGGCAACACAAGTTATTAAAAATACTTCGCATTTAAAAAGTAACAATGTAGCATATTTATATAATGATATTAGAGATAATGATTCCATAATAGGAATTACTTATGGGTTACCTGTCTATGAAAAAGACAGATATTATGTGAAAAAAATTAATAACAAAGTTTTATTAATTGAAAAAAATATTTACAATCGTTTTTTCAAGAATGAAAATTTAAAATTTTGTAACGATCCTAGTTATTTTAGAAGTAAAGATTACTTTCCTAATATTGGAGAACCATATTTTGTTAATATATTTATAAAAAATGGTAAAGTACAAAAAATTGAAAGGCAAAATATTCCTGAAAAGTAACAATGAATTTGATTATTAAAGCCACTAATCTTGGTGGCTTTAATAATTATAAGTATAACGGGAAAGAACTACAAGAGACAGGAATGTATGATTATGGAGCGAGATTTTATATGCCGGATATCGGAAGGTTTGGAACTATAGACCCCTTAGCTGAAAAGTATCCTGATATATCGCCGTTTACATATGTTGCTAATAATCCGATAAAGTACACTGACCCGACGGGAATGTGGATTGATATTAAAGACGGTGATAACACTTACAGATATAATAATGGTAAGTATTACACACAAAATGCAGAAACCAAAAAGTGGGACGTAGAAGCAAGTGTGAAAAGTGATAGTTATGCTGGGCAAATTTTGTCTGCATTGACTTCCATTACGGGAGGAGATGAAAACTCATTTGGGTCTCAATATTTAAATCTATTTGCTAATGATGATATCAACACCACTATAAAGGATAGTAGTTTGAACGGATCTAATGCAGGTAAAAATGGTGCAACTCTTGATGGAAGTACTGTATTTACAGCATTTAAACAAGATGTTACATTAGACACAACTTCTGGTAGTAAACAATCACCTTTTCACGTTACGTTGTTCCACGAATTAGGACACAGTTTTTCAAATCAAGTTTTTGATAATAATATTTTAAGATCTGAATGGACAACTATTCTGCAAGAAAATGGTGATAGAAAAATTCCCAAAAGTGAAGTCTATTCCTCTACAATTGAGAATGTATTGAGAGCAGAGCAAAACTTACCACTAAGACTAAATTATTCACCAGATACAACAAATACACAATTAATTCAAAAGGTTTCAACAGTTCCATTAATTAATAATGTAATTTATAAACTGAATCCTGCTACTCAAAATATATTTAACTCAATTATTCAAAGTAAAAAATCAAAATAACTATGAAAAATTTATTAGGATTAATAATGGTATTTATTATCACAAGTTGTCAAAGTCAAAGCAACATACTTAAGGATGTTGAGAATTTACAAAAATTACATAATGAGCAAAATCAGAATTCAGGTAAAAGCAAAATATACTTAGGTAGGGGCTTTAAGCCAATAAAAACAATTTTGAATAGTCTAAAATCTGAATTAGAAAACAACAACATAATCCTCATATTTTCTTGGGCAAATACAATGCCTATAGCTAATACAAATACATTTTATGCATTAATATATGATGTCAATAAAGGAAAAAGCTACTATGCATATAATAAGCGAGAAAATTATAAAAATATTATTGTAGAAAATAAGAGTAATCGATATTTCATAGATCAAGAATATTTATTGAATGAATACTTAAAAAATAGAACTTTAAATCACTTGCAAAAGTTTGAAAATCAATCAAATTCAGCAGAGGTGGGAACGGATTATTATTTATTTGATACGAAAAATAGGCAAGTTTATTGTCTTGAAGATATCGTTTTTGAAGAAGGTAAACCTGCTAAATACGATTAGTAATCTATAAGCAGATAGTATCTATGAAGGAACCTTCAGCAAGTTATAAGAATTATAAGTACAATGGACAGGAGCTGCAGGAAACTGGTATGTATGATTATGGAGCAAGGATGTATATGCCGGATTTAGGTAGGTGGGAGTAGTAGATCCGTTGGCAGAAAAAATGACAAGACATAGCCCTTATAATTATGCATTTAATAATCCTATAAGATTTATTGATCCTGATGGTAGAGATCCTATTGACTATGTAGATGAAAAAGGTAAAAAAATAGGAACAGATGGTACAGATGTCGAAGGAGTTTTAATGATTACAAATAAGAGTGATCAAAGTGCAATAAAAGCTGCAGAGAAAAAAGGAGAGCATATTTCTACAGATAAATTAAATGAATTGAGCTCTAATATGATTGTTCCTCCTGATGGTACACTGAAAGAGTCTTTGAATGTTTTAGCAAGAGGGGATGCAAATGGAGGATTTAGAGAAGAGAGTTCTTCAATTTCGGGAGATAATGTAATAGCTATAGGAAAGACAGGTCCTTTACCCACAGTTGGTGCAGATGGAACGGCTACTGCACCAACCTCAATATCGACTAATGCGGGTACTCATACAACAATACATTTGCATCCAGCAGGAATGTTTGTTGCTAATGGAGTTCCTTATCCTTTTGATGCTTTATCTCCTACTTCGAGAGTAGATAATATCACCTTTTCAGGTATAGGAACGAATATAATTGTGGGAAGATTAGAAATAGGAACGAACTCTAATATTACTAAAAATTCAGATGGTAGTTTTAGTGATTCTAGACCTATTGGCGCTGCTGTATATAATAGTGACGGTTCTTTTAGAATGAAAATGGAAACTAAAGTAATTAAAAATATCTTAAATCGAAATACAAAATAAAATGATAAGAAAGTCGATAGTATTAATTTTAGTATTTGCAATGATTTTATTTAAGGCTCAAACTAAAAAGATCAATATTTTAATTATGATTGACGAAAAACCTTGTTTGATAGCAAATAATATGCTTATTAGTTCTCAGTCTATTGATTTAATTGATGTAGATTACATCGTGGGGACTATTAATTTGTCAGATGATAATTATGATAAGCTTATTAATAATAAGTCATCAAGTTTTAATATTGGTTTTGAAGCAATTTTACCCAAATTTACATTTGCTCAAAAATATTTAATTTCTATACCTAAAGAATTCTTAAATCAGAAATATATTATAATTAATATTTTTAATATAAATAATAAAATTTATAAAAAAATATTCAAAACTGATTAAGAATAATAAAGAATATTATGTAATAATAGAAACTCCAAATTCTATGAAATTTGATTAATGCTAAGCTGCCGCACGAATCCTTTCGTGTGGCATTTTTATTAAGAATGATCTATATTTACCAGTATAAAGATTACTTAGGAAATAGTAGAGTAAGTTTTGCCAAAAACAGCACAGGCGTTCTTGAAGTAACTGATACGAACAATTATTATCCATTTGGATTGAATCATATCAGTGAGTTTAAAGGTCTTTTGGGTGGGTATTTAAACTACAAGTACAACGGAAAAGAACTCCAGGAGACTGGGATGTATGATTATGGAGCAAGGATGTATATGCCGGATATTGGAAGATGGGGTGTGGTAGATCCGTTGGCGGAAGTTTCGAGAAGATGGAATCCTTACAACTATGCCTATAATAACCCGATAATGTTTGTTGATCCTGATGGAATGTTATCGGTAAGCTCCATTCAGGAAATGTGGGATAACACCTCAGGATCTAGTACTTGGACAAACAATGGAGATGGTACCTTTGATGGTGGAGAAGATGATCCTAAAAAGAAAAATGCAAGAAAGGCAGGGTCTTCCTCTGGAATGTCAGAAGCTGAATCATTAAAGGAGCTTGTGACTATTGACGGACAGAAATACCATAAAAATACAGGAAATCTTGGAGCACAAATTGGTAATAAAATAAATTCATTTTTTGGAGGGGACGATGATTACTTTGTAGAACATAAAGAGTACGATCCAGTATTAGATAAAGAACTTAAAACTGGAGCAGAAGTAGGCTCTTATTTTATTGGAGGTGTAGGAGGAAAAGCAGGAGTAAGAATTTTCAGTGAGAAAATGTTCATAAATAACCTAAAAAAAATAGGTTTTAAAGAATTACAAGTTACAGTGAAAGGCTATTCTACTGAAATGAATGCTTTCTTCAAATCTGGAGGCAAAGAAATTGTAAGTAAAAAAGCTCTACAAGCCTATAAGGAATTAGCTACGAGAATTGTTAATGGGACTGGAGGTGCTCCCGTAGGTAAAGCTACTGAAACAGCTCTTAAAATTCAAACTCAAAGACTAGAAATGATTAATAAAGCTTTAAAATAAACTATGGAGGATAAACAACAAAACCAATCAACTTTACTAAAAAAACATTTTATAAGTGAAGGTGTAAATAATTTTACAACCGTTGATGATTTAAAAATAAATCAATTTCAAAATAATAATGCAATATTAATTCCTTCGGATCTTAAACAATATTTTATACTAATAAATGGCAGTAATGATATCCCATTAGATAATCTATATGAATTTTATAGTATTGATAGGGTCAATAGAATATTGAATGAGTTTAAAGACTGGAGCGGAGTACCGGACTATAGTAAGTTAGATTTTCAAAAATTTGAAAATGTTTTTATTTTTGGAAACTATGAATTTAATTTTTACTCTTTTGGAATAGAGTTATTTAATACATCATCTTCTACAAACCGAATTTTTATTTTTTGTGGAGAAGAGTATAAAGTTATTGCCAATAGTTTTGATGATTTTATAGATATATACCTTAATAATCCTGAAGAAATATTCATGTAAATATTCTTTCTCCCCCCCGCTGTGCATTCTATAACTTTGAGCTGATAAACATAAAAAAAACACAGCAACAGTGGTGGTTTTCCATCTTGATCTTAAAAACCGTTATATTTACCAGTATAAAGATCACTTAGGAAATACCAGGGTAAGTTTTGCCAAAAACAGCGCAGGGGTTCTTGAAGTAACAGATACAAACAATTATTATCCATTTGGATTGAATCATATCAGTGAGTTTAAAGGTCTTTTGGGTGGGTATTTAAACTATAAGTACAACGGTAAGGAACTACAAGAGACAGGAATGTATGATTATGGGGCAAGGTTTTATATGCCGGATATTGGAAGATTTGGGGTTCATGATCCTTTAAGTGCATCAACATTAGATTCTTATGGTTATGCTTTCAATAATCCTATATTATTTATCGATCCAGATGGAAGATCACCTGAAGAAGTAGATTTTGATAAGAAACAAGATAACAAAAATGAGTTTAGTAATAAAAGAGGAGATAATAAAATTTCAACCGCTTTTGTAAATGAGAGAAATGGGAAAACTGTAATTGTGAACGATGGATTAGATGATGTTTTTATGTAGGAGAATTAGATTTTGCCTATGCAAAATTTTTCTCAAAACACATACCAGATTATAGTTCAGATAATAAAATAGCAAGTAGTTATAAGGATTTTTATTTTAGAATTAAATATGGCACCTATGCTGTACAAAACTGGAAGTATTGGATTGATTCAGGTCCTAATTGGGGGAAAATTAGCGGACAGATTTTATTAACAGTCGAAATGACACCTATCTCACCTGTAGGAGAAGCTGATGCAGTTGTTAAACTTACTAGAGGTGGACTAAAAGCGATAGGAAATTTAACTCATCTAAAAGATGTAACTGTTGCAGAAGCGGTAATTGCAAGAGGTGGAAAATTGGGTAATTTAAATGTTATTGAAGATGCCTATAAGAGTATGAAAGTTGTTGAAATAGCTAATAAAGCTGCACAAGGAGACGAAAAAGCCATGACTGCTTTGAAAATAATTAAACAAGCATCTTCTAAAGCTCAAAAATATTAATAATGAAAAATGATTTACACTGGATTTTAGGTAAAACAATCCAATCTATATATATAAAAAGAGATGAAAATTATAATAATAATATTATTTCAATTTATTTGACTATCGACAATAAGGGTATTGTAGTTAGGGTTAATCAAGATACAGATACAATATTAGTAGATAACTTAATCCATATAGATGATAATTTTAAAGAAGACTTAACTCTCAGTCATTTATTTGTAGATAAAAAAATTGTTTCTTTTTGGTTACCTGTCAACAATCTAGGATTTAATGATGTATTTATGTTAGGTCTTGATAGATTTATTCCTACGCATTTATTTAGTAGCATTGCATCTTGTATTAAAATCAATATAGTTAAGCAGATAGACTAGTTATAATTATAATCCAGCTCTGCAAAGTCTCCTGACTTTGAGCAATCAAAAATTATAAAAAGCTAAAAAAGAACCTTTGCTCTTGCAAAGGTTCTTTTTTTACACTCAACTTATATTTAAAAAGAAAATTTTATTCTTTAACTTTTTCTTTCTCAGTACCATGGCTTTCCTTAGTGTTGAAACCGATATAAGTCACCTGTACCGTGCAGATGGAACAAAACTCAGAACCACTAAGTATAGTGCAATGCAGGGAAATATAGGAGATACCACTACTACTGATTATCTGGATGGATTTCAGTATCGCTACTATGATAATGGATTAGGTGGGAGTCTTTTGTTACAGGATAAAACAAGTTTTGCCTATGAAGAGCAGGCTTATGCTCAAGCTACGAGGGCTATGTTTCCTGCTCAACCGAAGTGGCAGTTAGATTTTGTACCCACTTCAGAAGGCTTTTACAGTTTCACAGAAAACCGTTATATTTACCAGTATAAAGATCACTTAGGAAATACCAGAGTAAGTTTTGCCAAAAACAGCGCAGGCGTTCTTGAAGTAACAGATACCAACAATTATTACCCATTTGGATTGAATCATATCAGTGAGTTTAAAGGTCTTTTGGGTGGGTATTTAAATTATAAGTACAATGGTAAGGAGTTGCAGGAGACGGGGATGTATGATTATGGAGCGAGGATGTAT
This sequence comes from Chryseobacterium sp. CH25, assembly GCF_004119455.1. Classification (GTDB taxonomy): domain Bacteria; phylum Bacteroidota; class Bacteroidia; order Flavobacteriales; family Weeksellaceae; genus Chryseobacterium. Next base: position 184,403 of record NZ_NRQT01000008.1, on the reverse strand, counting down.
ATGCCGGATTTGGGTAGATGGGGTGTTGTGGATCCATTGGCTGAGAAGCTGAGAAGATGGTCACCATATAACTATGCATTTAATAATCCTATAAGATTTATTGATCCTGATGGACGAAGTCCTTTAAAAATAGGGAATCCTGAAAGTACTGATGCAAAAAGATTACAAAATGCATTATCAAAAACTCAAACAGGTAGAGAAACTTGGCAAAAAATGGTTGATTCAGAGAATACAATATATATACATTATGTTGGAAACTCTACTACGCAAGCAGAATCAAAATATCTTTCACAATCTGGAGCAAATGGTGAAACCATGACCGGAAAAATGTATAATGAATTACAAGCTAGTGGAAATGTTTCTTCAAAATCTATGGATACGATGGGGACGTTTAATGAAGAAACTGGAGAATATAATAAAACAGATGATTGGAAAGATACACACATTGTATTAAGTGAAAATCAGGTAGATATAGGGAATGCTGTTGGAGAATCTCTATATGGAGAAAAAGGGAATTTGATGGGTGATCTAAAAACAGGTGGTGAGGAAGCTATTCACTCTATTCAAAATAGTTTGGATTTTAATCAAAAAACTAAAAATCCTTCTACAGGAAAGTTTATAGAAAATCAAAATACCAAACCATATAATGAAAGACAACATGAAATTGATGCAAAGGAAAAAGCACAGCAAATGATTAATGAATTAATAAATTAACTATGGTAAGGATATTCTTTTTCTTCTTTTTCTGTTCTTTAAATGCTCAAAAAGTTGAGCCTATGCGAAATTGTTTTTGTGATACACATTCAAGCTCGAATACATTAAGAAAATATTACAATCCGAATCATTCACTTTCTATCAGTTCTAAAAAATCTAAAGTATTTTCGTTATCAGATGGAATTGTTTCAAAAATAATTAAGAATGGTAACTCAAATAGTATTGTAATAAAAAGTGATAGTTTATTTTTTATATATTCAAATATTGTAAATATTCCTAAAAAAATAATTCCTCAACAATTAATTAAGAAGAATGAAATTATTGGAAAAGGAAGTTTTTCCAATAAAAATTATTCTATAGAGGTGCAAATATACAAGGGAATTGAATTATTACCAGATATAACAGAATATATCAAATGTAGTTATTACTCAAAATAAGTATGACATTTGGCAACTGTTATATGCTTTTATAAGAAGGTATTTAAGTTATAAGTACAATGGCCAAGAGTTGCAGGAGACAGGTATGTATGATTATGGAGCGAGATTCTATATGCCGGACTTAGGAAGATGGGGTGTAGTGGACCCACTGACAGAGAAGATGCCAAGTTGGTCGCCATACGCATTTTCATTCGATAATCCTATAAGATTTATGGATCCCGATGGTCAAGAACCGTTTGACTGGGTGAGAAGAAAAGATGGTTCTATTTATTGGGACAATAAAGCAAATAATCAAAAAACTGCAAAAGCTGGAGAAACTTACATGGGTAAGACTTTACGAATAGGAATAGATAGTTATATAGATAAAAAACGTTGGGATGGTCCTAATCCTTGGTTTGATGTTTCAGGATCTAAACTACAATCTGATATATGGATTTTTTCTCAGGAAAATAGCAACGGAGAATTAACTGGAATTTCTACAACAATAAAGTCTGAAATTATGACGAATAAAGGCGGATTTAAGGGTGTGAAAATTGATTCAATGCCTGATATAGAGTCAAGTAAGAATTTTGTAGATGCTAACGGTAAATTTATTGGCTTTAATATTACAGTTGAAAAACACGCTCAAGTACCAGAAATTGAAAAATTAGGTTTGGCTGCTCAAGGATACGGGCCTGTTAATGTTGCTCAAAGAATAGATATTAATTACATAGGTAAAGATCTAAATATATCCTTTAAAACTGATGTTTTTCCTTCAGCTTCTGCAGGTATAATTGGCAAAGGAGGTTCATTTAAATTGATGCAATATGACCAACCTTCTTATAAAAAGACCCATAATCTAAAGGATAATGGAGTAAGAAAACCATATTTATATCCAAGAAATTAAAATGAAAAAAAGAATCTATTTATTTATTATATTTATTTCATTCATTACAAATCTCATATATTATATATGTTTTGTCTTATTGAAAACAGAAAACTCTATAACTACATTTTTTGAGGGATTAATTGATAATTTTCCAAGTAGTATATACTACTTGATGCCTTCTCTTATTCCTTCGTTATATTTTATTCTATTTGGAAGTATAATTTATATTCAAAAAAATATTTATTATAACTTGTTGTTAGCTATTATATTAATCGGTTTGGATGTTGTTTTTATAAGATTTTTTTATGGGGAAATAAATATTGATATGAGCCTTTTATTTATAAGAATTCTTTGTGTCATTTTTTACATATTTATTTGCATTTTATGTAATCGAAAAAACTTACGGAAAAATATAAAAAACCAACTCATTGAGTTGGTTTTTTATATCTCCCCACAGCACAAAGTTTGTAACTTTGAGCAGATAAAAATAAACTTTTACTGGCACGAGCTTCCAGTTCATATCTGTAAATACAAAAACCTTGCATCACGCAAGTTTTGTATATTCCAATGGTATTTTCTATTCAATTAAACGAGGATAATTGAGTTTTAAAAAAGAACTTAGAAGAATAGAATTATTTTTAGCGCAGAAATCTTATTTCAGTATCCTGAGCAGAGATTCTGTTACAATCTACCTTTATTCAGATACTCTTATCATGATTATTCTTCTGAACTTTGTCATACAAAATAACAGGTAAAAGCTAAAACAATATGCAAACAATATTAGGAGCCAATGGGCAGATTGGCGAAGAGCTGGCAAGAGAATTAAAAAGAAATTTTACTTCAGATATTCGTATTGTCAGCAGAAGTGCAAAAAAAGTAAATGATACGGATGAAGTATTCTCTGCAGACTTATCTATTCGGGAAAAGGCTATTGAAGCAGTAAAAGGAAGTGAAATTGCTTACTTTACATTAGGTCTTCCTATGAATTCAGATCTTTGGGAGAAGCAGTTTCCTCTGATCCTTCAAAATGTTATTGATGCCTGCAAAATCAACGGAACAAAGCTTGTTTTCTTTGATAATACTTATATGTATCCACAGGATGATCGTATTTTAACTGAAAATACAGTTTTTAAGCCGGTAGGCCGAAAAGGAAGAGTAAGAAAGAAAATGGCAGAAATGGTATTGAAAGCAATGGAATCCGGTGAGCTGGAAGCTGTTATCTGCCGTGCTCCCGAGTTTTATGGGCCGGGAAAAACACAGAGTATTACCAATACATTGGTCTTTAACAATATTAAAGAAGGAAAAAAACTGAAGGTTCCATTAAAAACAAATAAAAAACGAAGCCTGATATGGACTCCGGATGCAAGCCGTGCAACAGCTTTAATTGGGAATACACCCGATGCATTTGGGCAAACGTGGCATCTTCCGGTGGATAAGAGTCATCCAACTTATACAGAGTTTATCAGAATTGCTTCCGAAGTTTATGGAAAAGATTTGAAGTATGCTGCGGTTCCTAAATTCATTTTTAAGATTGGTGCTTTATTCAATAAAAAAGTAAAAGAATTATTGGAACTCCTTCCAAGATATGAGCACGATAATATATTTGATGATTCAAAATTCAGAACCCGGTTTCCTGAATTTCAGGTGACTACTTATGAACAGGGAATCAGTCAGATTAAAAATGAACAGCTTTCAGGAAAATAATAAAATTGTAACTTAGTATGAGTAGTCCATTAGTTTGTAGAGTTCTATCATTTTGAATACAGACTGAAGGTCTGTGAACGGAGTTCAAAAGCGTAATGAAGAATCTCAATAAAAATCTTTCGGCAGGTCTTTATGTATAATTATCTGTGAATATCTGGGTTATCTGTGGGAAAAATCTGCAGGATCTGCTCAACCAGCTAGAAGAAAGAAATGGTATTTTTAATGGAGATAAACAGATTCCTCCTTCGTCTGAATGACAGCGTGTAGCTGACGTACATAAAAAGCAAAAATATAACAATTATGAAAACACCAATAAAAGTTTCATCAATCAATGCTATGCATCAGGCTTTGGGGCTGAAAAAACCTTCAAATCCGTTAATCAGTGTATTCAATTTTGATGATGTAAAGATAGAACCTGAAACCATTCTGAGTTCGGTCATTACAGACTTTTATGCAGTAGCTCTCAAGAAGGATTGTGCAGGAGGAAAATTTAAATATGGACAGCAATATTATGATTTCGAGGAAGGGATTATGTATTTTACCGCTCCACAGCAGGTCTTACAATTTGAAGATGTTCTTCTGAATGAGGTGGAAGGGTTTGTATTGGTGGTACATCCTGATTTTCTTCAGGGCTATCCGCTGGCATCAAAGATTAAAGACTATGGATTTTTTTCCTATACAGCCAATGAAGCCCTGTTCCTTTCCGAAAAAGAAGAAAAATCAATCATGGATATTATTGATAATGTAGAACAGGAGATTGATGCCAATATGGATTCTTTTACTCAGGATCTGCTGGTGTCCAATCTGGATCTGTTACTGAAATATTGTGATCGTTTTTACAACCGTCAGTTTTTAACCCGTAAAAAAGTGAATAATGACCTTCTTTCAAAACTGGAAATCCTGCTTGATGAGTATTTCAGGAATGACCAATTGATTCTCAATGGTATTCCCAGTGTTCACTTTGTGGCGGAAAAACTCAATCTGAGTGCCAATTACCTCAGTGATATGCTTCGGGTACAGACAGGGCAAACCACCCAGCAGCATATTCAGAACCGATTGATTGAAAAAGCTAAAGAATTACTGTCTACTACAGAAATGTCGGTTTCAGAAATTGCCTATCAGTTAGGATTTGAGCATCCGCAATCTTTTCATCGCCTGTTTAAAAGCCGAACCTCAGTTTCTCCGTTGGAGTTTAGAGCGTCTTTTAACTAAATTACTTTCGAGATTTGTAATGAACTATTCGTAATTCATAATTTTTTTACAGGACTTTTTTAAAACCATTCTGCTGGGCTCATCCGGCTCTGTTGCCTTTGTAATCCAGCATAGAATCTTTGAAAATTGAAAAGTTATCCAATATCAAACATCCAGGTATAAATATTTTCATTGGTGCTGATGCTCAGTTTTTTCCGGATTCTGTATTTTTTGCTCACCACAGAATTCACCGTTACATTCTTATATTGGGCAATTTCTTTTGTGGACAAATTCAGTTTTATTAAAGCACAATATTCCAGATCAGATTGAGTAAGCTGAGAATTAATCTGTAGAAGCTGCGGATTAAATTTAGGAAACAGCTTGGAGAATTTCAAATGAAAATATTTATCATTGTTTCTGGCCAATGTGATAAGTTCCTCCAGACTTTGAACCTCAATATTATTATTTTGATCAATCGTCTGCTTATCAAAAGATTCCGAATTTTCAATCATTTCAGATTCATCATTTTCATACGTTAATCCATCATCTATATCATCATTATTAAGGTTTGTTTTTTTGCGGCTATAATGTCTATAGGTGAAAAAGGCAGCAATGATGAATAATATAAAAATGATAATATAGATAAGACTGTCATATTTTTCTAAGAAATTTTTTTCTTCAGGCAGATCTGTTTCATCAGTGAGAAGAGGAGAATTCAGTATCTTTTTTTCAATGATAGAGATACTGTCTGTAATTTTTTTAGCTTTTGTAGCAAAGAAAGCCTGGTTTTTATAATCCTGAAGTCCTTGGTAAGCCGTAGCTTTTCCTGCATAAATATCTTTTAATGATATTGAGTATATTTTATACTTTTTTGCTAAATATTCAGATGTTTCAAAATACTCCAGAGCCTTTTCAAAATTTTTTCTTTTATTTTCTATATTTCCCTTAATTATATAATGAGTGATAAAATCAGAATGGTCGTTCTCATTTTTTAAATGGTCTTCAAACTTTTTAAGGTAAACCTCAGCCTCCTGAAGCTTATTTAATGAGTAGTACTCATTGGCCAAATCTTGTGCAAATGATGCCAGATAAAAGTTTTTATATGAAAATTTATTATCAATTTTTTAGATTCGTTATATCCTTGCTGAAGATAAATTATTACCGAATCTTTCTGGTTTGTATTATTTTCTTTCTTTACATTTCTAGCTAATGTTCTGTAGACTGAAGATTTCACTATAGGAACATTCTCTTTAGGAATATGTGCAAGAGCAATAAGGCATTTGGATAAAGCTTGTCTTGATTTTTTTGTATAGCCAATTTCTGTATAGATCATCCCCTCATTTAGGTAAAGTTGGGATAAAGCATTGTCGTTTTTATCGTTTTCTGCTAAAGCTATTCCTTCAGAAATTTTTCTAAGGGCCTCTTCATATTGCTGTTCATTTGTATATACCTCAGACATCTTTAAAATAGCTTTTAAAACACCCTTCTCATAATGAGCTTCCTTTGATCGGTAATAAACTTCAGTACAAATACGGAGAATTTCTTTGGAACCTTTGTCCAAATAAGCACTTTTATTCAATGTGAGTTCAAATAAACTATCAATGCTTTTTATTTGCCCAATATTATTTTGGGCAGAAATAAAGTTGCCTAACAGAACGAATAAAAAGAATAATATTCTAATTTTCATGATAGAGGCATTTAAAAAAACAATTCAGCAGTGCTTTGGAAATATTTAAACTTATTTTTTCAATATTAAATATTTGCTTATATAAATTTAATACAATAATTGTAATGTTTAAAGAAAAATTTTTCTCCACTTGCTTACTGTATTTCTGCTTAATTTGAAATGTTTTGCCAATTGAATATTATTGAATTTATTTTTCCTTTGATATTCCAGGATATTTCTTATTGTTTCTTCATCATAACAACGATGTTTTTGGTTCATATCCTCATTATTTTCTGTAGTGTCAAATACCATTTTATTCATTTTTATAACTTCCAGTGCAGACAGGCTGTCTTTTTGTAGAAGTGGAAAATCCTGATTCTTTTTTTGAGGAAATTTAAACTCAATGATATCACTGAAAATTTTAATGTAATTAGGTTTATTTAACTGATTTTTGGGTATTTGCTCATCCATTTGTGTAAGGTAGTTTTAGGAATATTATATTCTTCTATTATTTGCTGTTTACTCTTTTTTCCGCTGTGTATAAGATCTGTCACAAACTCTATGATCTCTTTTGTATATATACTTTTCCTGAAATGGGGAAGGTCAGATTTTATACTGGAATCTTTTTTTGTATGAGATGGTGGAGCGAAAAGTATCAAATACTGAGAGTAGATTCTGAAAAAATCATACTCAAGTAAAGTACTGAACTTCATGAGGGTTTCTGTTCCAATATATTTTTCTGATAAGATTTCTTCCAATTCAGCATCAGAACATTTCAAAAATTTACAGATACGTTCTTTCTCTATTTTGAATTCATTAATACGCTGATTGATAAGAGATCCTATATGGATGTTCTTGAAATTAAAAGACATTACATTTGTGTTTTTATTATTGAAGGTTGTTTTTATAGGGACTTTTTAAAAACCTGTGCAGATATTGCTCCTTTCCCCCAGTTGAAGTTATTATTGGCCGGATTTGAATCATACATATTAAAAATAAAGCTTACAGATTGTGTTCCCGTTACTTTTTCTATATATCCGTTCAGGCTGTATGTTATCGTTTGAGGGGTAGAACTACTGTTTACTACTGTTTCTGTATAGGTTGCCCCTACACTTACCATAGTGAAATAACCACCTGGGGTTAGGCTACTAATAATTTGTGGAATTGTATACTTTCTTGATCCGCTTGCAGCCTCAACTCCGTTTTTAAGAAAACGAATTCCCATATATCCACCAAAAGAATTAACAGACGGATTGTTGAATCCTATTGGAGTTGAATAAGTTACGATAACCTGAGTAGTAGTTAAAGCAGGAATAGTAACGGTAACTCCTAATCCAAGATTGATATTATTAATCGTACTGGTGGAAGGAGCGCCGGAAACAGTTTGGGTAATACTGTTTGCTGCTATGGAAGAATATACATTGTCAAGCTGATAATTATTGGTATTGCTGGGTACAAAAGTAGTCCATTGTGCAGCAGCTGAGGTTCCATAGTTAATATAAAATCCTTCACCATTCACCAGGGAGGTATTGGTATTATAAATTACCAATCCTTTGGCTGGGGAGGCAATGGTTGTAATATCTGTTTCATTCTGTAAAGCAATTCTGGGAATTAGTAAACCCTTATCAGATGAGTTTAGATGCAAAATTGCTGACGGATCTGGATTAGATGTATTAATCCCTACACTTCCTGTTTGTGAATATACACTGAAGCTTCCGAATACTAATAATAATGCGGTAATTTTCATAGGTGCTTTTTTTTACAAAGCTAAATTCAAAATCTGTATGAAGCTATAAACAAAGGCTGTTGAAATCTATTGAAACATATCGAAAATAATCAGAAATAAAGGGAATCTAAAAAAATCAGCTCATTTAATATGCTTTGTGAATTTTCTGTTTTGCTAGAATTTTTTTTCTACAGAGGATACAAGATTGTCAGTTGGTTACTGCATCAATGTTTTTTTGAGTTGGAATGTGGAATTTTAATCCTGTTTACTTAAAAACAGCTTAAAATGAGGTTTGTTATACATTTTGATTGGATGTGATAGTTTTCGATAGATGTTGACAGCTTGAAAATTATTGTGTGTTAATGGCTTGTAATACTTTTGCAAGCAGAAAATTAATGATTTGGTAATCATGTTTTTAGATTGGTTAATGTGTTTTGTGATTCTAGATATTTTATATCATGCTTCTTAAAAACAATTACCCAAGTAAACTCAGGAAAACTATTATTAATTCTTATAATTAATTTAATCAAAAAGCACAAATGATGAAAAAATTAAGCTTTCATTTAATACTCTTAAGTTCTCTCTATTTTGGACAGACGGGAAATGTAGGAATCAATACTGCAACACCCAAAAAAACACTGCACGTAAATGGCAGCTTGCAGATTACTAATGAATTAGCTACAGGTGGAGATGCTGCAACTGCTGGTAATGCTGGGCTATTGGGACAGGTACTTAAGTCTAATGGACCAGGAGCTGCACCTACATGGCAGGAATTAGTACCTGCTACTGCTACCGGAACAGGAACGGTAATCTCAATAAATGGAAAACTTATTGTAGCACAAGAGATTACGGTTTTGATGACTAGTGATTATACGTTTGCAGCTTTAGGTACACCTATGCCAATAGGTAACCTCAACAATGAGATTATAGATAATGAAAACCGCTATTCCGGATCTGCGGCAGGTAACTCATTTACCGTTACAGCAGACGGAACATACCAGATCATGATGAATGCCCAGCTGTCTTCAGCTTTTCCTGCCAGATTTCCTGTAATTGGGGTTTGGGATGATACTACCGGCAATTGGATTGCAAGAGTGAATGATGAATATTTATCAAGTAATACGAGTAGTGCTCCTTTGCAGACATATACTCTTATTACGGCGGTCCCTATGCTAGCTTCGCATACTTATTCTTTTAGAGTATCTAATACTGAAGTTACTACTATAAAAGCCATAAGCTCTGGTAGTACAGGAAGCGGACCTGTAACTTTTGCTTCTATAAAAAGATTAAAATAAGGACATTTAAAAAAACAAATTTCATATAAGGAGGTAGTTAATACCTGATGAATGCCTGAAGCTCTTGCTTCAGGTATTTTCATTTTATGAGAAATACGGCGGCCTAAGAGTACTCAATGATCTACATCCTGGAATTTGATTACTTGTGATATGTTTTGATAAATATTGATAGCTTGAATTCTAGTTTAATTGTTTGTTTACCAGTTACTTTTGCGGGGTTAAAAACTAAGGCAATGAGAAAAAAATACAAACAATATTTGTTTTTGGACATGTGACTATTAATACAAACCAGCATCTGTAAAGTCTTCTGCTTTGGTTCCTTCTGCTTTTCAAAACACAAAAAAAAATGCCATTTGGCAAAACATACTAAAGCCTAACTTTTGGTGTACTTTTTCATACACAAATGTTTATTATAAAGATTACTCACATAGCATACGTTCCCCACCTATTTTTCATGAGAACATTGATATATAAAAAAAACTCTAAGAAAACTCTAAGAAAATTAAAAAAATAATATTTCGTATAAATACACAAATGACAACAAATAAATTATTTAAAAGCCTGTACCTTCTCATATTTTTTCCATAGTATGGACTGGGCAGTTAAAAGCACAAGGTGTAGACGTCATTTTCTGGATGGATAATAGTTTATCTATTGATGCTACAGAATGGAATAATATGAGTGCTTCCACAAAAACTTTAATTGACAAAGTACTTTCATGTAATCCCAATAATAGAGTCGCAGTTGTACATTATGGAGCAAGTGGTTTTGATTCACCAAGTAGTAAAATTTATATTGAATCAGACTTCTCCAATAATGTAACAGCAGTAAAAAGCTTTGTAAGGAGAACCTCTAATGTTGGAGATAATGATTTTGCGCCTGGAAGTCTTATGTTAATTGGTAATGCTTTGGACAATATTTCTAACACTAGCGTTGTAAGTCCTCAAAAAAGATTAAATAAGTTGACAACAAATAAGTTAGTTATTTTTCTTTTTACAGATGCAAGTAGGGAGGCTTTTAGTAGTCAGCTTGTTTCGCCTGGGCCTAATCCATTTGGAGTATATAATGTATTTAAATCTACCAGACAAGCTACATTTGTTGTCCTTCATGCAGATGCGATCCCTGAAGCTCAGGCTGCATCAGCTGCGATTGCTTCAACAGGAGGTAGCTACAATGGTGATGTGGAGGCTAATTCAGGAGATCCTCAAGGAAGTGGCACAAAACCAAGAAAAGCGATAATGAGTCCCACTTTTGATATTTCTTCTATCGATATATCTACAATCACAAATGATATTTGCAGATCTTGTGCACCAACTGTAAAAATAAATGCAGTAACTCCACCTTCACAGAGCGTATGCCTTAATGGTACAGCTCAAGCTTTGGTTTCAAATGCTGTAGGAACAGGTACTTTAAGCTATCAATGGTATAGTAATACTATAAATAGTGCTACGGGAGGAACTCCTATTTCTGGAGCCAACTCTGCTAATTATAACCCTCCAACAGCAGTTGCAGGAACACTATATTATTATGTTGTTGTTTCGGATTCATACTGTGAAGGAAACTCAACATCCTCTGTTATTTCTGTAACTGTTGACACTTCTATTATGTGTGGGTGTTATAAAGATCCTATTACTGCACCTTCAGGTTCCAGATTACCGACAAAAGTAGGGATTTCTGCACTTGGAAGAGGCGGAGCAGACGGAGCAGATAACTGGCCTATGGTTCGCAATGGCGGTTGGATAGCATTGGAGTCTAAAACTAAAGGTTTTGTAGTGAACAGAGTGGCATTTTCCGATGCAGATAACAATCCTGCTACGCCAGAAGTACCTATAGGAATTAGTTCTGATAATTTTGTAGAAGGGATGATGGTTTACGATACTACCAACAAATGTTTAAAGATTTATACAGTTAAAAATGGTGGACCTGATTATGCCTGGTATTGTGTAATTACACCTGCCTGCCCAGACTAACAAAGAATTGTGAAACAAAATAGATTATAAAATGAAGAATATACTATTAACAACGATTTTAATAACCTCTTTTTCCATAAAAGCACAGGTTAAAATCAGTAACGAATCTAACCCATCTATTACTAATTCATCAGTATCTTTGGAATTTGGTAACGAGGGTAGAGGTATCATACTTCCCTATGTTATCACGACTACAGGTTCTGTAGAGGGTACTATTCTGTTAGATACTACAGATAATAAAGTAAAATACAAAAACGGTACAGGTACAAATGATTGGTTCGAGCTTAGCCCGGCAGCTATAGCAAGCGATCTCACCACGTCGCTATCCGCACAGGGAACAGACAAAGTTGAGAAAGCCACCTCTAAAGTTACCATAGGAACTACCGGAGCTACTGATAGTACACAAGGGATTCTTGTATTGACGGATGCAAACAAAGTGATGATTCTGCCAAAAGTAGCTAGTCCACACCAAAACATTATAAGTCCATCACCCGGACTTATCGTGTATGATACCACAGCAAAACAGCTCGCCGTTTTCAACGGGACCAAATGGAGTTTTTGGAAACCATAGAATTATTTTATCCACAGTATAGGCTTTTTCAGGAAGTGAGGCTGTAATCTTTACCTCTGCAAAAAGTTTAAAAATAAGGAAATTAAAAACACAAATTTCATATAAGGAGGTCATTAAGACTTTATCAATACCTGAAGTAATAGCTTCAGGTTTTTATGAAATATAAATGTCATTTTGTATCAATTACTTATATTTCTGGATCATATTTTCATTTCATTAAACTTAAAAGAATGCAAAAATGAAAAAAGAAATTAAAAGATATCAGTTTAAAACAGATTTGCAGTTTGAATTTGAAATTGTAAAATTACAGGATTTATACCATACAAGTAAAAGAATTATGACCGTTCCTCACAGAACGAATTTCTATCATATTGTCTGGTTTAAGAACGGCGGATATAATCATCTGGTAGACTTTGAACCTGTAGAAATAGAATCCAATACCATTATATTTTTAAGCAGACATAAAGTTCATAGTTTTGATGAAAAAGTTAATCTTAATGGGTTAGCCATACTTTTTACCGACGATTTCTTTTGTAAAACGGAAGAGCATTCCCGGTTTTTGAACAGTACAGCTTTGTTTAATGATTTATTGATGCTTCCTCAAATAACAATTAATGAAGAAAGTATATTTACAGGAATTATTGAACTGATGGAGAATGAACTTTTACAGTCCGCAGACCATTTTCAGCCGGAACTTTTAAGAAATTACCTGCACAGTTTTCTTCTTTTGGCAGAAAGAGAAAGGGAAAAAGAAGGATTTAGCGGACCTAAAAAAAGTGCAGACCTGGATTATGTGATTGTATTTAAAGATATGCTGGAAAAAAATTATACAAGGCTTAAAAAGGTGAGCAGTTATGCTAAAGAAATTCATGTTACCGAAAAACGTTTAAACCAGGCAACATCCAAAATACTGGGAAAATCTCCAAAAAAAATGATTGATGAAAGAGTGATGCTTGAAGCTAAAAGGCTTCTGATTTATACTACAGAAAGCGTAAAGGAAATTGGCTATAAGTTGGGTTTTGAGGAACCTACCAACTTTATAAAATACTTCAGAAAGCATAATATACAGACTCCCATAGAGTTCAGGGAAAAATTTTCCAATGATTAAAAGTATCATCTAAAAGACCATATCTACCTTTTGAGGAAACGGGGCTTATCTGATCTTTGCATTGTAAAATAAATGTCTGCTTATGAAAAGAATAATTCTGTTTACAGCATTAAGTGCAGGATTGGGAATAATATCCTGTAATCATGGAAGTCAATTGAGTACTCAAACTAAAAAAATAGAAATATGGAAGTATCAAACAAAGAAAAGGTGGTAGCCCTATTAAAAAGTATTGAAACAGGTGCAAACGAGCCTGTAGCTTATATTAATCCTAATCAATATGTTCAGCATAATTTAGGAATTGCCGATGGTTTGGCCGGTTTTGGAGAAGCATTGCAACAACTGCCTCCTAACTCTGCAAAGGTAAATACAGTTCGTGCATTTCAGGATGGTAATTATGTATTTACCCATACGGAATATAATTTTTTTGGTCCTAAAATCGGATTTGATATTTTCCGTTTTGAAAACGGTAAGATTGTTGAACATTGGGATAATCTTCAGGAAACTCCTTCAAAACCTAATCCTAGCGGACATACCATGATTGATGGGAGTGTTGATGTTCAGGATCTTGAGAAAACAGAAGCCAATAAGGATCTTGTAAAGCATTTTGTTGAGGATATTCTTGTTAACGGTAAAATGGATAAGCTGGCAGGTTATTTTAACGGGGATAATTATATTCAGCACAATCCGAATATTCCTGATAACCTTTCCGGTTTGGGTGCGGCATTGCAGGCTTTGGGGGAGCAAGGGATTTTTATGAAATATGATAAGATTCATAAGGTACTTGGCCAGGGAAATTTTGTATTGGTAGTAAGTGAAGGACACTTCGGAAAAGATCATGATGCATTCTATGACCTGTTCCGTGTTGAAAATGGTAAGATAGCTGAACACTGGGATGTTATTGAAACTATATTGCCTCAGGAACAATGGAAAAACAAGAATGGTAAATTTTAAAGCACTAGCTTGCTAAATATTAGGTGTACACAAATAAAGTACACCTTTTTTTATACACTTTAATTCCAGAAGCTTTCTTAAGTTCAAAAATTTTGCATAATACTAACAGCATATTTTATTAGCATCTGGTTATGATGAAAAATTGGTTTTTTCGATAGGTATCGCTAGTATTTGACATAATTTGACAGTGCTTTTATTGTAGTTTACGTTATACCCAACAGTATATTTGCGAACCATAACTATAGATAATATTGCGCTATTTATTTGACTATGTACGAGTTATGTTGTAAATGAATAGTGGGTTAAATTATAGTATAAGAAATTTAACAAACACAAATGATGAAAAAAAACTTAATTATTGCAGCGCTTGCAATATCACCCTTTTATTTGGGGCAAATTGGTATTGGGACCAGTTCCGTAAATTCCAATATTATTCTACAGGTTGAAAGTAATCCCCATTCCGGCAGTACGTTATATGGGGGTATTTTATTTCCAAGAGTGGCTCTCACTGCAACCAATGTATTTTCTCCGGTTACCGGAACTCCGGCTACAGGGCTAATGGTTTACAATACGGCTGTAAGTGGAGCCGGAAATACTGCTGTAACACCGGGGTTCTATTTTTGGGATAATATACAGTTACTCTGGAGGAGAATGTATCAGAAGGATGCTGATGATACAGCCTTATTTTCTAACCAAAACACTACTACAGATTTAAATGATGGGGTTAATTTTGCGGATATTTTTGCCAATGTGAGATTCAATAATGATACTGTACTGTATGAAAAAGTGAACAATACAACCTTGAAGATTAATGAAGTAGGATATTATAAGGTGATATTGAACCTGGATCTTACTAATCTGGATGGCATTAATGATAATTTCGGAATCAGAATTCTGGTTAATGGATCCAGTAATATCATTACTGATAAATTTTATATTCCGGGAAGAGCAACGGAAAATGCTTCTGTGGGTAAATCGATCGTATTTTATGTTCCTGTTAATATAGCGGGAAGCTCATTAAGAGTTCAGGCATACGAAATAGATCCGGGAACTGAAGTGTACTTTAAAAACACAAATACATCAACAATATCAATACAAAGATTAAGATAAACTATGAAAAAAATTTACATGAGTGTATTTTCTGTCTTATGCTTCATTGTTGGCTATGGACAGGTAGGAATTAATACATCCACCATCAAAGAAGGGGTTACACTTCAGCTGGAAGCTGCAAATAAAGGGGTTCTATTTCCGCGTGTGGCATTAGTATCACGCATTCTCACGAATCCTTTAGCTACTGCAATTCCTACAGGAACAATGGTTTTCAATACAGCTACCGCCGGAGATTTTCCCAATACAATTACACCGGGATTGCATTGGTGGAGTGCGGAAGAACAGCAGTGGACAAATATTAACACCAATATTGAAAATGCTGTTGTAAAATATACCAATACTGAAGTAAGTACCAATTATAATACTACTGTCTGGCAAAATGCCAGGCTTTTCGGAAACAGAGTTTTTAACGAAAGCAGGTCCATCTATATGGTGAATACTGCGGGTAATACAGTCACAATTGGGAAATCAGGACTATATTCTATCTCCACATTACTGTCTTTAAATAGATTGGATGGGGGAAGTGATGGAGATGTTTCAATAAGTGCAAGAGTTTATCTTAACGGTAATCCTGTAGGGACAGAACAGGTTATCAATTCGGATCATACACTGGGAGTAGATGATGGAAAAGGATTCTTTTCTCACTCATTTACAGAATATCTTGAACTGAAGGATGGGGATGTTATAAGCATTGGGTTGAGAAAAACCGTGGGTACATATTCAGGAGGTGACGGCTCTTCTGCTGTTCAGTTCAGCCAGAATGGAGAGTCCAGTATTGTCATTTCCCGTATTCGTTAAATACTACTTCAAAATAAAATACAATGAAAAATATTATTAAAATAATCGTTTTGCTTCTGGGGTATACCATTTCCTTCGGGCAAGTGGGTATAGGTACAGTAAATCCTATTTCTTCCTCTGTTTTAGATATTACTTCGCCTAATAAGGGAGTTCTTATTCCAAGGGTAGCTCTTTCGGCTGCTGACAGTAAATCTCCATTGTCTGGAAATATTCCTAATGGAACAATGGTTTTTAATACAGTAAAAGCAGGCACAGGGGCAGCCGCTGTTGTCCCGGGGATTTATGTCTGGCTTGATAGTGAATGGGTTTTCCCGGCATCCATAGGAACCAAAGCAGTGGTAAAAGCGGCAAAGTTTAATAATCTCTCTTCAAGCATTACCAATTTTAATCCTTTTTCGGTGGCCAGCCCTATAAATATTGATATGTTTGGATCTACAGTTTTCAATGATGATCCTCTAATTTTTGAAAAACTGAATAATTATCAGATCCGTATTAATGAGCCGGGTTTATATCTGGTGAACGCGAATCTGGCATTAAGGCAAAATCCTGCTGTTGAAGAATCTGAACTTCATGATTATATTCACTTTAATTTAGATGGAGTGCTTGCCTCTTCAAATATTTCTACAGTTGTGCCTCAGTATAATCCGTCTGATATAAATATAAATGGAAGATTTGCATTTGGTTCCATATCGTATATCTATGCAAATGCCGGGCAGATTTTAAGTCTACAGTCTACACGCGGAAGGGACGGGAGCAATTATAATGGTACTGTAAACTTTGATCCTGTGAGTCTCTCCAGTGTTACGATTATTAAACTTCACTGATTATTTCCATATAAATATTTCCATGAAACTATTCTGCGTACATTCTGTTTTATCATTAGTGTTTTATTGGTTAACGTGAGTTTTTATTGTAAGTAATGTACGTAGTGCAAAAGCCAATTTTTATTGGCTTTTGTCTTTTTAACAAAATAAAGTTTTCTATTAGTTGTAGTTAGGTTTATAATTGAAAACATTAAGCGATGTGATAGGTAAACTATTAAAATTCAGGAATGTGTTCCATTTTTAAGTTTACTCGGGATGAGGTTGTATTTTCTCTTAAAAGCTGTAGAAAAATGTCTTGGGTTTTTATAACCTACCAGTTCAGAGATTTCATTGATATTTAAATTGCCTTCAAGAAGCATTTTTTTAGCCTGTTCCATCTTGATATCATTCCAGAAATTGAAAACTGTAGTTCCAAACAGTTCTTTAAATCCTTTCTTCAACGTAAATTCATTGGTTCCCACCTGGTGAGCAAGATCAATCAGGGAGCAGTTCTGATCAAGATTATTGACAATAAAATCTCTTACGGCATATATTTTCTCTTCATCTTTTTTAAGAAGAGATGAGGGAGAAGATTCACTTTTGAAAAGTTGTTCTAATTGCAGGAGAAGAAGTTCAGCAACTTTTGCTTCAAGATAAATTCTTTTAAAGATCCCTTTTCGGTCACAATGGATAATCTCATTCAGAATCTGGTACATTTCCAGGCTGATGCGGTTATGATCCGGATTGATAAGGCACGAATGCTGTTTTTCAATAGCATTTCTGAAAGTATTAAACAGATCAGAATCTTCCGGAAGGAATTTCTTAAAAAAATCCGGAGCTAAATTAATTTCCAAAATCTGCATTTCCTGGCCGTCAAACTCCATACGGCCGGACATTTGGTGAGCGTAGATAATATTATGCTGATAGCTGTCAAAGCAGACTTTATTGCTGAAGTTTTCTGAAAGAGCAGAACTGTTGCCCTTTAATGAAAAATGCATTTCCACACTGTCAAAATCTGCCTCAAAATAAAGCCGGATTTTGTTTTCTAAAGAGACATTTCCAAAGCCGATATGAACATTCTCAAAACATATTTCGTGGTAAAAACCATTTCCGTATGGAGGTTTCAGATAGGTAATGCATTCTTTGATATCACCATCATTCACAAAATAGGTATTGGGATATTGTCTTTCCACCAATGTTCCGCCTATTTTATCATCATAGAGTCGTAATGTCATTATTATCTTGTTTTAGTTAGAGTTCTCCTTTTTGCGGACTTTTTATTCCTTTTTGCGTACCTCAGTGTGAGGCTTTACGTATTAGCTTTGCACAAATATAAATAATTATTTAGAATCATTCTTAATAATAAATTTGATTTTGCGAAATGAAATAAGTTAAAGAGAGATAATGAAGAATGTAAAACTTAATAAGATTTTTAAATTATGAAATATTCAAGTAAAATAAGTTGGTCTTTTGCAGCAGCGATAATGGTGTCTGTATGTTGGATTATCGGTGATATTTTTGTTGCCGGATTTGATCCCAATCCAGCAGACTATCCATTATTCTCAAAGACCTATGCCGATCAGGTGAATGTGGAATTTGCCACTTTAATGTTAGAAGGCTCAACACCTGGGCTGATGTTCGGAGCTTTAATCGGAGCACTTACAGGGCCGTTGCTGCTGCCTGCAACATGGTTGGTTTTTCAGTTTTTTAAAGATACCAAGACATGGTATTCAGTGGCTGTTTACTGGATTTTATTGGTAGGAGCGGTTCTGTCTCCTTTAGGCCACGCTGGGTTTTTCTATGTAGGAGAAATTTATAAAGCGGTCTATCATACAGATCCAGTGGCTCACCCTTATCTTTTGGAAACGGGAAGAGCATTTATGAAAATGCTTAATATAGCCTGGGGTGCAGCGATTGGAGTATTAGCGATTGGATGGATCTCGTTTGCCGTGTGTATTCTTTTAAATAAAACATTACTTCCCAGATGGATGGCTTTATTAACGCCATTTGTACTGACGTTATTTATCATTCCGATAAAAAGCCTTTTACCATTGCCATATTCAGGATGGGTTGGGGGAGCAATTTTTAATATTGCTTATCTCACTTTCTTCAGCTCACTGTTGTTTCTCTTCAGAAAGAAACTCAATAGAGATTAAATAAAAATTAATAACCATCTACATATCCTATTTTTGAATTGAGCACTTTTAGTGCTCAATTTTTTATGGATTGAGAAGGTAAAAGGGGATTCTTGACGGCATTTACTTGTTGTTCTGCATTTTTAATAATACTTTTAAAGAATGATCTCATGATCTGATCTATTTTTACGATATATTGATTTTTGAGATTTTAAAGCCAATACAATATGAAAGGATTTACAAAATCAGGGATAGAAATGAAGTATTATGCAATGAATCTTTTGATGATTCTGTCTGTATTCACTTTTATAAGTTGTAAACAAGATAAAAGAAATGCAGAACAGATTAATAAAGTGAATCTTCTGGAAATACAATCCATAAAGGTAGTTTCTGCAGGTGGTGAACTGGGATTCTCTTCCAGTACGGTAATTAATAAAGATTCTATTCATTACAGTCATACAATGGCGGCCAATGAAGCCAATAATATGGAATACAGCAAAAAATTAAAACCGGAAGACTGGAAAAATCTGGTAGATAAAATTGACGTGAAAATGTTTGGAGCAGCAAAAGAAGGACATAGTGTACAGCCTGTTGACGGA
This sequence comes from Chryseobacterium sp. CH25, assembly GCF_004119455.1. Classification (GTDB taxonomy): domain Bacteria; phylum Bacteroidota; class Bacteroidia; order Flavobacteriales; family Weeksellaceae; genus Chryseobacterium. The sequence goes on along the minus strand of NZ_NRQT01000008.1, from coordinate 164,757 downwards.
ATTGATACTAAGATTACCATCACGACAACAGCTGGCGATGTATCTAAAATGAATGCACACAATGATCCTGAATGGAGAAAAATTCAGGATAGGATGGATCAGTACAGTGGAGAATATAAATAATGTTCTTAGAAAATACAATGTTGAAATTATTTAACAGTGAGTAGGTTAGCGTTATTTTTATTGAATTGCCTAAAAAAAATACTTTAGCTGTCATTTCGCTTCGGAATTTGATTTAATTTGCATAAAAAACTAAATCATTATGTCCGGACATAACAGTCTAGATTTTCATAAGAAAATCACCCTCGCAGGATCCCTGATTGCCATCGGAATTGTATTCGGCGATATCGGAACTTCTCCCTTGTATACCCTTAATGCTGTTTTTCATAATAAAATTATCACAGAAGCCATTGCTCTCGGTAGTTTGAGCTGTATTTTCTGGACGCTGGTTTTCCAGACCACCATCAAATATGTGATCATTACATTACAGGCCGATAATAAAGGGGAAGGTGGAATTTTTTCTCTTTATGCTCTGATACGGCGGTTTAGCGGAAAATGGCTGGTATTTATTGCCATGGCAGGCGGTGCTTTCTTAATGGCTGATGGAATTATTACGCCGCCCATGTCCGTTTCTTCTGCGGTAGAAGGAGTTCAGGCAGTAGTTCCAGGGTTAAATACGGTTCCTATTATTATCGGAATCTTAATATTACTCTTTATTTTTCAACAGTTTGGAACAGATAAAATAGGAAAGGTTTTTGGTCCGGCCATGATTATCTGGTTTGGATTTATCGGTACTATAGGAGTAATGGCAATAGGTGATAACTGGGAAGTTTTCAGAGCTTTAAATCCCTATTATGCCTATCAGATGCTGGTGAATGAGCCTAAAGGATTCTGGTTTCTGGGAAGTATCTTTCTCTGTACAACAGGAGCCGAAGCTCTATACAGTGATATGGGGCATTGTGGAAGAAATAACATCAGATTCACCTGGATTTTTATAAAAATAGCCCTTATCCTTTGCTATGCAGGGCAAACAACCTGGCTTTTGAATCATGTAGGAGAGGAGGTAGGAAGCTTAAGCCCTTTTTATCATATTGTTCCGAAATCAATTTTCTGGTTAGCTTTATGCATTGCGACATTGGCCACCATTATTGCCTCTCAGGCATTGATAAGCGGATGCTTTACATTAATTAATGAAGCGATACGACTCAATATATGGCCCAAACACATGGTACTTTTCCCAAGTAATGTAAAAGGCCAGCTTTATATTCCTGCCATCAATTGGTTTCTGATGTGCGGATGCGTGGGAATGGTGCTTTATTTTAAAGAAAGTACCAAAATGGAAGCAGCATTCGGATTAAGTGTAACCCTTACCATGTTGATGAGTACCATTTTAATCAATGCCTATCTTCGTATAAAAAGAGTTCCGTTTATACTGAATATCCTGATTACAGGAATCTTTTTAGCGATTGAATTAAGCTTTTTGGCTGCCAATCTTCAAAAAGTGAGTGAAGGGGGATGGCTTACACTTTTACTAGGTTTTTCATTGTTTGCCGTAATGTACATCTGGTGGCGAGGCAGAAAGATGAAATCAGATATTCTGTCTTTTGTAAAACTTTCAGATTATCTTCCGTTGCTCATTAAGCTGAGTACTGATGAAAAACTTCCGAAATACGCCACCAATCTGGTTTACCTTACCACTTCAGACTCCGAAAAAAGAATTGAGAAAACAGTGATGGACTCCATCCTGAAATTCGGACTCCCCAAACGTGCGGATATCTATTGGTTTGTACATGTTAATATCCTGGATGAGCCTTATGCGCAGAAATATTCCGTGGAAACCATTATCAGGAATGATTTGTATTATATTCAGTTTGATCTCGGGTTTCGTGAAGATCCAAGAATCGGATACTATTTCAAACAGGTTGTTGATGATATGATCGAAAACCATGAAGTAGATGTCAAAGATTCTCTGGAACAGGCTTACCAACAGAATAAAATTGGTGATTTTAAATTCATGATTATGGATAGCTTCCTTTCTTACGATAACAGAATGCCGTTCTGGAAGAATTTTGTGATGAAAGGATATTATAATCTGCGCTATCTTACTGTAAAAGATTATATCAATTTCGGACTGGATAAAAGCCATATTGAAACGGAACAGTACCCATTAGTAGTAGTTCCGATTGCAGAAAATAAACTCGAACGGAAAGAGTAAAGACTATTACAATATTTAAAACTTTAAAATTCAGGCTCGGCAAAAATCGAAGATTTTTGCCGAGCCTGAATTTTTTCAGAAATATTTTTGATTCTTATTTTTACAGAGACAGTACAATTTTACCAAACAAAGGCCTTTCCCGTTTTGTATTTTCTATTCTTTGATGAGCGCTTTGAATATCTTCCAAAGCAAATACACTGTCTATAATTGGTTTTACGTGTCCATTCTCTATTAATTGGGTGATATGATGAACCTCATCTCTGCTTTGTCGGGTAAAAACAAAATGATAAGTAGCATTCTTTTCCCAGGCATGGATAAGATTCTGCGGCTGCGGAATATCAACCAATGTTACAACTCTACCATAATCTGCTAAAGCAAGCGGACTGTCCGATAAAGTACTGCCACCAACTGTATCAATAATTACGTCTACACCTTTTCCGTCAGTATGAGTCTGTATTTCTTCAATATAGTTTTTCTGATGATGATCGATCACAACATCTGCTCCAAGGTCATGGAGTTTTTCATGTAAAACACTTTGCCCTGTAGTATATACGAAAGCACCAAGAGCTTTAGCTACCTGTATAGCTAATGTTCCTACTCCGCCGGCACCACCGAGAATAAGGATGGTTTCTCCTTTCTTTAACTGGGCCCGTACCACAAGCATTTCCCAGACTGTTCCGCCAATAAGAGGAATAGAGGCAGCTTCCTCGTAGGTGATATTATCAGGCATCCTTGACAGTGCAGATTCATCAGTAATGTGGTACTCTGCATAACTGCCGGAACTCCCAAAACGTGGCGAATAATATACTTTATCGCCAGATTTCCAGTTTTTAACGGCATCACCCACCTCAACAATTTCTCCGGCAATATCATGTCCGGTAATTATAGGCAAATTAAATAATGAGGAATAATCACCTCTTCTTATCTGATAATCCAACGGGTTGACTGAAGTGGCTTTTACCTTCACAAGAACCTGAGCGGAATCTTTTATAAAAGGAGTGGGAACTTCTGTAAATTTTAGGGCTTCCGGCCCACCATAATGATTAATGACAATAGCTTTCATGATGAAAAATTTCGTTTGTTTTTATAATGGTTTATTGAGGCAATGACTTCATAAATTCGAGGATTTCAGTGCCTATCTTTCTAGCGTGTGTTTCTAAAGCAAAATGCCCCGTATCATAAAACTTCAGTCTGGCATCCGGAAGATCCTTTTTATAGGCTTCAGCACCTTCAGGCAGAAAATAAGGGTCTTTATTTCCCCATACCAATAGGAGTTTGGGCTGGTATCTTCTGAAATATTCATGGAATTTTGGATATAAATCCACATTGGTTCTGTAATCTTTTACCAGATCCAGCTGTATTTCTATGTTACCAGGTCTGTTCAGGAATTTTTGATCTAAGGTGTATGCTTCCGGTGCAATTAAAGAAATGTCTGATACTCCATGATGATATTGAAAGTAGGTAGCTTCTTTAGATACAAAGTCTTTTAAAGCCATTCGGTTGGCTTGTGATGGATCCTTCCAATATTTCTGTATTGGGTTCCATTCTTTGCTTAATCCTTCTTCGTAAGCATTTCCGTTTTGAGAAATAATTCCGGTTATTTTTTCGGGATTATTCATCGCCAGGCGTAAACCCACCGGAGCTCCATAGTCAAAGATATAGATGGCAAAGCGTTTCATGCCCAGCACATCAACAAAAGACTGTACTGTCCCGGCAAGATGATCAAATGTGTAATTGAACTGATGATGATCCGGAGCATCCGAGTACCCGAATCCAGGCAGATCAGGTGCTATTACATGATATTGCTGGCTTAATATGGGAATTAAATTTCTGAACATATGTGATGAGGTTGGATATCCGTGCAGAAGAAGGATAGTAGGCGCATCTGCAGGACCGGCTTCTCTGTAAAACAGGTTTAAGCCATTGATTTTGATGTTACGGTAATGAATGTTTTGATGTTCCATAATTTGATGATGATTTACATTTAATTTTTGATGAGATTGCGCCATCATTACAGGATTAGCAAATAGACCAAGTGACAGACCTGTAATGACTTGCCTGAGAATTACTTTCATTTGTTTTATTTTGAGATTCCAAAATTAATACGGATATTTGATTATTAAAAACGATTAGTTTTAATAATTGTAATCACTTTTAATGATTAATAAGGATGAATACAAACGATTTGAAAATATTTGAAGCCGTTGCAGAAACCGGGAGCTTTACAAAAGCAGCTTCCATGATGTTTACGGTTCAGTCTAATGTGACAGCAAGAATAAAAAGTCTGGAAGATGAGTTTGATGCCAAGCTGTTTTCCCGTACTTCCCGTAAGGTAGAGCTAACTTCTGAGGGGATGATTCTGATGCAGTACTGTAAGCAGATTCAGCATCTGGTAGAGGAAGCCAAACATAATATCCGAAGTGGAGAAAATATCAGAGGCTGTCTGAAAATAGGCTGTATTGAAACAACCATGATATTAAAAGCCCCGGAAATCCTTAAAACCTTTGAAGAAAAATACCCAAATATTGAACTGGAATTTAAATCGGATACAAGAGATTCCTTGATAGCTGGTGTTTTGGACTACAGCCTTGATGCGGCATTTGTTTCTGCCCCGATTATTGCCAACGGGTTGGAGAAAATCAATATCAAAGAGGAGCAGCTTGTGATTTTAACCTCTTCAAAAGGGCCTCAATTGCAGACATTGCTTACCAAAACACCATTAAAAATTGTGGTATTTGATGATGGCTGTATTTTTAGAGAAAGATTTGAGTCCTGGCTGAGCCATAAAGGAGTGATGAACTATAAAAGTACCGTTTTGAATTCTTTTGAAGGGATTATCAATTTTGTGGAAGCAGGTTTAGGAATCAGCATTTTGCCAGAAGAGATTGTCTCTAAGTACTACAGTGGAAGAGAAATCAAAACTTACGGCCTGAATAAGCAATTGGGAACAATGAATACGGTTCTTGCTTTCAGAAAAGACGGTCCGCAATCCAGAGCACTAAAGTGTTTTATTGATATGCATTTGCAGTCATAAAGGCAGTGGATTTCATAGAAGTTTCTGCTTAAAAATTACCCGTTATGTATCCACCGAGTCCAGAATATTGTTTGTCTGCTATAAGTTTTCATATGCTCAATATATAGATGAAATAACTATTATTTTTGTGTAGCTATTTCATGATCCATAATAAAGATATACTTTTGCAGTCAGCAAGATACATCAGAACTGATGATAATATTGTCTGTTTAAAAACTAAAACCAAAACCTGAAAACTAATTATACCATGAACAGCACTACACTGTATTTATTTTTACGAATACATCATCATTCATTGTTTCCAACAGTTTAAACCAACATTAAGTTCTCAACATTTCTTCAGAGTGTAAGAGTATTGATCCTATATGGTTTGTTACTCAACTACTGATTATAAGAAAGAAGTGTCTTGTTAAAGCTTGAAGAACCTAAATGTTGCACAAGTTATGATGTTTCAATACTTAATCAACAGAAATACCTTTTAAATCAATGTTTATTCATTGGTCAAAGTTCTTATGGTTTTAAACCAAAAAATATAACAGAATATTAAACCAACCAATTTTATACTATTATGACAAAACAACTACTAATCATTGCCTTCGCAGGCTTATCAAGTACTATGGCTTATGCAGCCGATTTATATGTTAGAAATAGCGGAACAGGCGGAGCTTATTCTACAGTAAGTGCAGCTATTACGGCGGCTTCGGATGGGGATAAAATCATCATTCAGCCTAAAACAAATGGAGACCCTTATATAGAGAATCTGATCATCAACAAGTCACTCACGTTTGTTTCCGAAACTAATTTTAGCAGATATTTTATTAAAGGAACTATTACCATTAATCCTGCTGCAGGAAGAGTAGTATCTATCAGTAATTTAACTTCAGGGAATTATACGATCAACGATGTAACGGTGAGTGGGGCTACAGCTGGGGGAAGAACTACCATCAATCTTTGGAATTGTGATTTGAATAATGTGTATGCTAATCAATCTAATGTAACCACAAATATCTCAGGCTGTACCGTTAGGGGAGCCCTTAACTTTTCCCACGGAAGAGCTACGGCTAATAAAGCTCAGTTTATTACCGTTCGCTCTAGCTCTAATGTACAGGAGTCATATATGGCGACATCTGATGTAGAGGTTTTTGGTAATATCGTTGATGATGTACTGTCCTATACACAGCCTTTTTATGATTTTAAATTTTATAATAATTTTAGCGGCCGTCTATCTGTTCACGGAATTAAAAATGGAGGTTCTAATGAAATTATTAATAATTCAATCTACAGTACGGTTTCCGGTGATGTAGCTCCTATTTGGATTAGCCTGAATAGTAGTACAGGTACTGGAAATATTGCTATTATGAACAACGCGATCTCTTTTGTGGTAGGACAGACTAATGCCTGTATTCAAACTTACAGTAACAATGTTAATATAACAGCCAGTTACAATGTGTCTACCAATCCTTTTATAACTGAGGGAACCATGAACCAAAGTAACAATTCAGGATCTGTTAATATGAATTTTAACAACACAACATACACTTTAACAGGTATGAATGTGAATGCCGGAAGTCCTGATGTAAACTACACAGACCTTGATTTAACAAGAAACGATGCTGGGCACTACGGAGGTTCCAACAGTTGGGCTAATTACTGGCCGGCGAATGTGGGTACAAGACCTCAGATAAACTATTTGGTAACTCCAAGATCTATTAATGGTGGTACTTTGAATATTAACGGATCTGGTTTTTCTAAATAATCCTAATGATATAACAATATGAAAAATTATATCTATAGTATAATCGCTCTGCTTATGGTGATACTGTGCCCGGCACAGGTATTCGTAAGCCAGGCCGAATATTTCTGGGATACCGATCCGGGAACAGGAAACGGTACTCAGGTTTGGGCTACTGATGGAAGTTTTAACAGCGTTTTTGAACAGTTAACCAAAACAGATATTGCGACACCAGGTAACGGGTTACATAAGTTCTCTGTCCGTATTAAAGATAATACAGGGGTTTGGGGACCGGCTTTTACCAATGTTATTAATGTTCAGCAAAATCAAACCTCTGCAGTAATAGCACTTTCTCAGGCAGAGTATTTTTGGGATAACGATCCGGGAGCCGGAAACGGTAGCCCAGTATTGGCTGCTGACGGGAACTTCAATAGTGTTTTTGAACAGCTGACCAAAACAGATATTGTAACACCAGGCAACGGGTTGCACAAATTCTCTGTCCGTATTAAAGATAACACTGGGGCTTGGGGACCTGCTTTTACGAATGTTATTAATATTCAGCAAAATCAAACCTCTGCAGTAATAGCACTTTCTCAGGCAGAGTATTTTTGGGATACGGATCCGGGAGAAGGAAATGGTACTCCTGTGCTGGCTGCCGATGGTAATTTTAACAGTACTTATGAAGAACTGACCAAAACAGGAATTGCTTTGCCATCTAACGGTTTGCATGTATTTAACGTACGTATCAAAGATAATACAGGAGCTTGGGGACCTGCTTTCAGAAATGTTATTAATGTAGGAACTCCAACAACTCCTTCAGTATGCTGGCAGGAACTTAGTGTAGGGTATTATTTTTCGGCAGGAATAAAAGCAGATGGAACGTTATGGACTTGGGGTAGTAACACATACGGACAATTAGGAGATGGAACTACCATTGGTAGGAATGCTCCTATGCAAGTAGGAACGGCAAATAATTGGTCTAAAGTAGTAACCGGAACTTATTCTACTGTTGCTATTAAAACAGACGGAACGTTATGGGGTTGGGGTAGTAATTATTTAGGGCAATTAGGCGATGGAACTACAACTGATAGATTGAGTCCAATACAAATTGGAACGGCAACGAATTGGAAAAACATTAGTGCTGGTTCTAATTCGGCTAGTATTGTTGCCCTTAAAACAGATGGAACATTATGGGCATGGGGTGAAAATAGTAATGGGCAATTAGGAGATGGAACTACCATACGCAGAACTGTTCCTACAAAAATAGGCACAGCCACAAACTGGGCAACTATTGGCAGTGGAGATGGTTTTACATTTGCGATCAAATCAAATGGAACACTATGGGCCTGGGGTTATAATGGCTATGGGCAATTAGGAGATGGAACAACAACGAACAGAAATGTTCCAACACAAATTGGAACAGGTACAAATTGGAAAACTGTTGATGGTGGAAATAATTATACTACGGCAATAAAAACAGATGGAACCCTTTGGGCATGGGGTAGTAATTTTTATGGTACGCTGGGAGATGGAACTACAACTAATAGAGTTACTCCAACACAAATTGGAACGGCTGCCAACTGGTTGAATGTATCTTCAGGTTCGTATTTTACTGTTGCAACCAGAACAGATGGAACACTTTGGGCATGGGGTAGCAATTTCTATGGAGTATTAGGTAACGGTACAAGTGGATCTACAAATGCTACATCCCCTGTACAGGTAGGATCCTCGTCAGATAATGTATCGGTTTACGCAGGATTCTATCATGTTCTTGTAAAAAATACCGACGGTATTATGAAAGTCTGTGGTCTCAATAGTGATGGGGAGTTAGGTGATGGTACTGTCATTAGTAAAAATATTTATACTCCTATTAGCTGTTCTTTAACTTGTGCTCCGCCAGTACAGTTTTCAACAACCAATATTACTGCTTCAGGGGCTACTATTAACTGGACAGCATCTACTTCAGCTCCGGCTGGTGGCTATCTGTATCTTTATAGTACGCATTCATCTGTTGGAGGAGCACAAGGGGCTACCACATCTAAAACCGTGAATTTAACTAACTTATTACCTGATACCACTTACTATTGGTGGGTAGCATCTAATTGTGGATCCAGCCAGGGTAATTGGACGTTGGGTGGTTCTTTTACAACACTTCCTACAACAGTTACAAATTGCTGGAAGAGTGTTGCTATTGGAAATCTGCATTCATTAGGAATAAAAACAGACGGAACTTTATGGTCATGGGGATATAATTCTTATGGACAATTAGGAGACGGAACTGGTTCTAACAGAAATACTCCAACACAAATAGGAACAGCAACAGATTGGGTAAGTATCGCCACTGGAGAAAATTATTCGCTAGCTCTAAAATCTAATGGAACACTTTGGGGATGGGGAAAAAATACTAATGGACAAATTGGTGATGGAACTACCAATACCAGAATCACTCCGATACAAATAGGAACTGCAACAGACTGGATCAGTATGACAGCAGGTGAGGATCATACATTAGCTTTAAAATCTAATGGAACCCTTTGGGCATGGGGAGGTAATACTTATGGACAGTTAGGAGATGGTACAACTATAAATAAAAATATACCAATTCAAGTTGGAAGCGCAACAGACTGGCGAAGTGTAGAATCAGGAAGAGAATTTAGTCTCGCCATAAAAACAAATGGAACGCTTTGGACATGGGGAAGTAATTTCAGTGCAGAACTGGGAGATGGAACTACAAATCACAGAAGTACACCAATGCAAATTGGAACAGACACAAATTGGAGCAGTGCAAATGGTGGAACAAGCCATTCGTTAGGGATTAAAACTGATGGAACGATTTGGGGCTGGGGAGCTAATAACAGTGGCCAACTGGGAGATGGGAGCACTACATATAAATATGTTCCAACAAAGATAGGAGTATCAACCAATTGGAGTCGTATTAATGCCGGTCAGGGTGGTTCTTCGGTAGCACTAAAAACAGACGGTACCCTTTGGGTATGGGGTGAAAATAGTAGTGGGCAATTGGGCGATGGAACAACAATCACTCAATACACCCCTATGCTTATGGGTAAACCTACCAATAGAAAGGTTATTGCAATAGGGAGAAATAATATAGCTGTTATAGGTACAGATGGATTTTTAACAATCAGTGGGTCCAATCAGATGGGACAGATAGGTGACGGTACCTTTACTCACAAGAAAATCTTTACCCCTCTTACTTGCCCTACAAGTAGCTTAGCTGTTGCAGAAGTTTCAGGAAAGGCAGAAGATAAACTGAAAGTCTATCCAAATCCGGTACAGGATATCTTAACGGTATCGCTTGATCAGAAGATTCTTTTTGTAACGGTTTACAATGCAGCAGGTCAGTTGGTGCTTACGAAAGCTATCAATGATAGTAAAGGAACAGTTGATTTCTCAGCTTTAACATCAGGAGTATATCTGGTTAAAGTAAATGGTACAAATGACTTCGTAAAAACAGTAAAAGTTATTAAACGATAAACATTTAAAACCGTAATCTAACAATTAAGATTTTCTGAAATTTGAAATCTTTCAAAATAGCGCCGCTTAGAGATAAGTGGCGCTTTTATTTATCCTGCTGCATGTGTTGCAATGAATATGAAAGTAAAATCAATATTATTCTGTATCAGCTATTTGATGATCCATAATAAAAATTTAATTTTGCAGCCAGCAATGTATAGTCACTGTAGCTTATGATGTTGCTGTCAATAAAAAACTAAATTTTGAAACTAATTAAATCATGAAACTGAATAACGCAGATGCTGTACTTATTTCTATACATTCATTACAATTTGTTGTTTCCAGCAATGTAAAACAGTATTAAATCCCTGAACTATTTTTAGAACCAAGTCATATTTATCAATAGGGCTTATTGCGCTATTTTGTCAAATTGAAAGGAATAGATTTCAGGAAATGGCAGATAGTTCACCATTGAGTCAAAAAGAAGAAATGTTTTTGGATTCATGGGATGTTAAAAATCAAAAAAATAATATTAAACCAACTAATTTTTACACTTAATGACAAAAAAATTATTCATTATTGCTTTAGCAGGCTTATCCGGTACGATGGCTTTTGCTGCAGATCCATATCCTGGAAATACAGGAGCGGATGATGGCCGTATGATTCAACCCAAAACAAATAACGGAGTCTTCGTAGAAAACCGGACAGTTAACCAATCACTTACTTTTGGTTTAGAAACAGATTATAGCACAAATATTATTGATGCACAGTCTGCAGCTTTTGCAGTTTGTTTTAAGGAAATTAGCGTAGGTAATTTTCATTCTGTAGGAGTCAAAGACGATGGAACACTATGGGCATGGGGTAGTAATCAATATGGGCAATTGGGAGATGGAACTTCAGTTAACAGAAATGCTCCTATCCAGATAGGATCAGCCAATAATTGGGTGAAAGTAGTCACCGGATTTTATTATACTGTTGCCATTAAAACCGATGGAACATTATGGGCATGGGGAGATAATTCTTATGGGCAACTAGGAGACGGAACTAAAATAAATAAATTTACTCCCACTCAGATAGGAACCGCTACAAACTGGAAAAGTATTAGTGCAGGATCCAATCATACGGTAGCTATCAAAACAAACGGAACACTATGGTCCTGGGGACAAAATAATAGTGGCCAACTGGGTGATGGGACTACAGTTGACAAATATGTTCCCACACAAATAGGAGCAGCATCAGACTGGGGAAGTATAGGCAGTGGAAATTCTTTTACATTCGCAATAAAATCAAATGGAACCCTTTGGGCCTGGGGCTACAATGGTGGAGGTCAACTGGGAAATGGAACTAAAGTAAGCAAGTCTGATCCTGTTCAGATCGGAACTGATACGAATTGGAAAAGCGTTGATGGCGGTTATATGCATTCGGTAGCACTCAAAACAGATGGCACGTTATGGGCATGGGGAGATAATTATAATGGAAGACTGGGAGATGGGACGACTATGAACAGAATTTCTCCAAAACAAATTGGAACAGAAATAAACTGGCTTAATATATCTGCAGGACAGACCTCTACTTTTGCAACTAAAACAGATGGGACCCTTTGGTCTTGGGGTGGAAACTCTTTTGGTCTGTTGGGTAACGGAGCCAATATGTCTGCTTATACAACTACACCTATACAGGTAGGTTCCTCTATAGACAATAGCCAGATTTCTGCAGGGTTCTATCATGTTCTTGTGAAAGGTACTGATGGGGTTCTAAAAGTTTGTGGACTTAATAATTATGGACAGTTGGGAGATGGAACCAATAATGATAAAAATACATATAATGCTATTGGCTGTCCTTCAAATTGCCTTCCGGCAACACAGTTTTCAGCCACCAATATTACTTCTTCAGCAGCTTCAATTAGCTGGGCAGGAACAACTCCAGCTCCTGGTACAGGCTATTTGTACCTTTATAGTACGAATTCAGTTATTGGAGGAATAGAAGGAAAAACCTCTTCTACAACAGCAAACCTTACAAATTTATTACCAGGCACCACTTATTATTGGTGGATGGCCTCTAACTGCGGATCCAGTCAGGGAAATTGGGTGTCGGGTGGTTCATTTACTACACTTCCTGCAAATGCCGCAGGCTGTTGGCAGAGAGTTGCTCTTGGAAATCAGCATTCAATAGGTATTAAAACAGATGGAACACTGTGGACATGGGGAATGAATGATTTTGGACAACTGGGAGATGGAACAGAAATCTCAAAAAATAACCCAACCCAAATTGGAACCGGAACTAATTGGTTAAAAATAGAAGCCGGTGATTATTTCTCAATAGGAATTAAAACAGATGGAACACTATGGGCATGGGGAAGAAATATGGATGGACAATTAGGAAATGGAGATGTTGCTAACAGGCTGGCTCCAACACAGGTAGGAACTGCTGCAGACTGGGTAAGTATTGCAGCAGGTAATAGCCATACAATAGCGTTGAAAGCAATGGTACTCTTTGGGGTTGGGGATATAATACCTTTGGACAATTAGGAGATGGAACTACAATTTCAAAAACTGCCCCAGTGCAGATAGGAACTGCAACAGACTGGAAAAGTATTGCATCAGGAAGTGAACATACTTTTGCCATCAAAGCAAACGGAACACTATGGAGTTGGGGAAGTAATTCAATGGTGATCTTGGAGACGGAACTACAGTGTATAAAATAAGCCCTGTACAAGTTGGAACTGACACTAATTGGAAAAGTGTTGATGGCGGAAGAGATCACTCTATAGGCCTGAAAACAGATGGAACATTATGGGCCTGGGGAGCCAATAATAATGGCCAATTAGGGGATGGAACCTCTGAAAATAAATTTATTCCAACTCAGGTAGGAACAGAAACTAGTTGGCAAAGTGTACATGCTAGTTTTATGGGTTCTTCTTTTGCGGTTAAAACAGACGGAACCCTTTGGGCATGGGGAGATAATCTTTATGGTCAATTAGGCGATGGGACAATAGCGAGTACAAGTTTACCTTTGCTTATTGGGGCAGCTGATAAACAGATTGCAGCAGCTGGAATGTATAATACAGCTGTTATAAGTACGAATGGATTGTTATCAATCACTGGTTTTAATGCGATGGGGCAGCTAGGAGATGGTACCATTGTTCAAAAGAAAATTTTTGTCCCTGTTGCTTGTCCTACAAGCAGTTTAGCAATTGTAGAGGTTTCTGCAAAAGCAGATCAGCTGAAAGTTTACCCAAATCCGGTGCAGGATATTCTGACAGTTTCTTTTGATCAGAAGATTCTTTCAGTAGCGGTTTACAATACAGCCGGGCAATTAGTATTGACAAAAGCAATCAATGATACCAAAGGTACAATTGATGTTTCCGCTTTACTTTCAGGAGTATATATGGTTAAAATAAATGCGGCAAATGACTTCGTAAAAATGGTAAAAGTAATTAAGCGATAAGCCTTAAAGTTTTAATACAGAAGCTAAGATTTTCTTGGTTATGAAATCTTCAAAATAGTCTCACTTATTTTTAAGTGAGACTATTTTTATAATATGCTATATATAAGCCGATCAGCTATTTCATTATCCATAATAAAAATATAATTTTGCAGCTGGCAATATATGCGTAATTGTAGCTTATGTTGCGTATAATAAAAAACTAAATTTTGAAACTAATTAAATCATGAAGCAGAACAAAACAGGTACTGTACTTATTTTTACACATTCATCACAATTCGTTGCTTCCAGCAATGTAAAACAGTATTAAATCCCTGAACAATTCTTAGAAATCAATCCTATTTTATCAAATCGAAAGAATGAGATACCAGGATACGGGCAGTCTATTATTGATCCGGAAAAAATAGACTCAAAAGGATATTACAAATTAAAGAATCCGGTTTTTCTAAATAATTTTTAATCATATCAGAAAATGAATAAATATAGTATAATAGCTTTGTTTATGACAACATTGTGCTGGGCACAGATGTTCATAAGCCAGGCCGAATATTTTGGAGGTACCGATCCAGGAAAAAGAAATGGTACTCCGGTGGTAGCCGCCGGTGGTAATTTTAACAGAACTTATGGGCAACTGGCAAAAACAGAAGCTGCCTTATCACCTAATGAACTCCATATTTTCAGTGTTCAGACTAAAAATGAGGTTGATGGAGATATTCCACCTCCTACAGGTTGCTGGCAAAGCCTTAGTGCAGGAAATGACCATTCTGTAGGAATAAAAAGCGATGGAACATTATGGGCCTGGGGTAATAATGCATACGGCCAATTAGGAGATGGAAGCACAATTGACACGAATGTCCCTGTTCAGATAGGAACAGCAAACAACTGGTTGAAAATAGCAGCCGGTAAAAAGTTTACATTGGCCATCAAAACAGATGGAACGTTATGGGCTTGGGGTAATAATGCATATGGCCAGTTAGGAGATGGAACTAAAACGGATAGATTGAGTCCCACTCAGATAGGAACAGTATCGAATTGGAAAAATATTAGTACAGGAACTAATCATACAGTAGCCATCAGAGCTGACGGAACACTTTGGGCCTGGGGGTATAATTACTATGGACAACTGGGTGATAGTACCACCACAAATAGAACAGCCCCTACACAAATTGGAACGGGTACCAATTGGGAAAGTGTTTCAGCAGGTTTGGGACACACTGTTGCCATTAAAACAGACGGAACACTTTGGGCCTGGGGAAATAATTCGGATGGCCAATTGGGAGACGGAACAACAGCTGGTAAAACTTATCCTATACAAATTGAAATAGGGACCAACTGGAAAAGTGCAGATACTGGAGAAAAGCATTCTTTGGGAATCAAAACAGATGGCACATTATGGGCTTGGGGAAATAATTCATATGGCCAATTAGGTGACGGAACATCAAATTCAAAGAATATTCCTGTACAAATAGGAACAGCATTCAATTGGCTCAATATAGCTGCTGGTGACAGCTTTAGCTTCGCAAACAAAACAGATGGAACGATTTGGGGTTGGGGGGATAACATATACGGACAACTAGGTAGCAATACCGTGACTGTATTGTCACCTGCTCAGGTAGGCTCTTTTTCAGATAGCATGCTGATTTCTGCTGGAGCAGATCATGTTCTTGTAAAAACTATTGACGGTGTTCTAAAGGTTTGCGGACGAAATCAATCAGGAGAATTAGGAGATGGTACCAATACTGAGAAAAAAACTTTTACTTCCATTGAATGTCCTTCCAATTGTATTGCTCCGGTACAGTTTTCAATAACTAATATTACCTCTTCAACGGCTACTGTCAATTGGGCAGCATCAGCTACTGCTCCCAATGGAGGCTATCAGTATTTTTATAGTACGAGCCCAATGGTTGGCGGGATAGAGGGAAAAACGTCTTCTACCATGGCAAACCTGGCCAATTTACTACCTAATACTACTTATTATTGGTGGGTGGCATCTCATTGCGGATCCAGCAAAGGCAGCTGGACGCCTGGTGGTTCCTTTACAACACTTCCTGCAACTACAACAGGCTGCTGGAAAACTGTGAGCTCAGGGAATGACCATACAGTAGCTCTCAAAACAGACGGAACGTTATGGACATGGGGAAGCAATGAAAAAGGTCAATTGGGAGATGGAACTGAAAATGACAGAATCAATCCGGCACAGATCGGAACTGAAACAGACTGGGTAGGTATTGCCACAGGGATCAGGTATACATTAGCTATAAAATCTAATGGAACGTTATGGACCTGGGGATATAATGCAAAAGGGCAATTAGGAGACGGTACCAATACAAATAAAACTGTTCCAACACAAATAGGAACAGCAACAGACTGGGTAAGTAT
This sequence comes from Chryseobacterium sp. CH25, assembly GCF_004119455.1. Lineage (GTDB taxonomy): Bacteria > Bacteroidota > Bacteroidia > Flavobacteriales > Weeksellaceae > Chryseobacterium. Next base: position 148,479 of record NZ_NRQT01000008.1, on the reverse strand, counting down.
TGCTGCAGGAGCGAACCATACATTAGCTATAAAATCGAATGGGACCTTATGGGCCTGGGGTGATAATTATTATGGACAGCTGGGAGATGGAACTGTCACTAACAGAAACATTCCAACACAAATAGGAACAGCAACAGACTGGAAAATTGTTGCTCTGGGAGTGATGCATACTCTTGCTATCAAAACAGATGGAACGCTATGGGCATGGGGGTATAATAACAAAGGTCAGTTAGGAAACGGATCTACAACCAATAGATTGAGTCCAACAAAAATAGGAACCGCTACGAATTGGAAAGATGCGGATGGCGGATGGCAGCACAGCATTGCCTTGAAAACAGATGGAACACTGTGGACTTGGGGAATGAATGAGTATGGGCAGTTGGGAGATGGAACTACGGTTAACAGAAACACTCCAGTACAAATGGGAACCGGAAGCAATTGGCTGAAAATAGCTACTGGAAATAACCATACAGTAGGTATCAAAACAGATGGAACATTTTGGACCTGGGGAAATAATATGTCAGGACAATTGGGTGATGGGACAAGGGTTAATAAATTGATTCCGATGCAAACAGGAGCTGCTGGTATAAAAGAAATAGCAGCAAATCAATCTAATATGTTTGTGATCAATAATGATGGTTTTCTATCAGGTTGTGGGAACAATAGTTCTGGCCAGATAGGTGACGGTACAAAGATGAATAGAACAATTTTTATTCCTGTTGCCTGTCTTCCGACCTGTAATCCACCGAGCCAATTTTTGTCTTCTAATATTACTTCTAAAACAGCTACGCTTAATTGGACAGCGTTAACTCCTGCTCCGGACGGAGGTTATTCTTATCTTTATAGTACGAGCTCCATTGTGGGTGGAATAGAAGGGAAAACTTCTTCCTCAACAGTTAATTTGACAAATTTATTGCCTAATACCACTTACTATTGGTGGGTAGCATCTCATTGTGGGGAGAGCCAGTCTAATTGGAAACCGGCAGGATCCTTTACAACACTTCCTGCTACTGCAACAGGCTGTTGGCAGAACGTTAGTGCAGGATTTCGTCATTCGGTAGGACTGAAGACAGATGGAACCTTATGGACCTGGGGAGATAACTATTATGGACAACTGGGAGATGGAACTACAGTTTCAAAAACTGCTCCAACGCAAATTGGAACCGGAAGCAGTTGGCTGAAAATAGCTGCTGGAAATAACCATACTGTAGCGCTAAAAACAGATGGTACACTTTGGACTTGGGGTGATAATTTGAGTGGTGAATTAGGAGATGGAACTACAATTTCAAAAACGGTTCCAATACAAATCGGAACAGCAACAGACTGGGTAAGTATTGCAGCCGGGGATTTTCATACAGTAGCGATAAAATCTAATGGTACACTTTGGGCATGGGGACATAATGGTCATGGGCGATTAGGAGATGGAACTACAATCGGCAGAAACATTCCAACACAAATAGGAACCGCAAATAATTGGAAAACGGTTACACTTGGTGCACTGCATACCGTAGCCCTGAAAACAGACGGAACCCTATGGGCATGGGGATATAATGCATATGGACAACTGGGAGACGGAACTGTCATTAATAAAAGTATACCTACGCAGGTAGGAACAGCAACAAACTGGAAAAGTATTGGCGCAGGTTTTGGACACACTGTAGCCCTTAAAACAGACGGAACGCTTTGGGCATGGGGAGATAACTCCAGTGGAGAGCTTGGGGATGGAACTGGAACCGATAAAACTGTACCTGTTCAGATAGGAACAGCAACAGACTGGCAGAGTGTTGATGCTGACTATTTTAAATCATCTGTAGGAATCAAAACAGACGGAACCCTTTGGGCCTGGGGAAATAATATGGATGGCCAATTGGGAGACGGAACAAAAGTTAACAGATATGTTCCTACACAAGTAGTAACATCTACAGGCGGAAAAATAGTTGCCGTAAATATGTATCACAGACTTGCTATAGATGCCAATGGATTTTTATCAGGTTGTGGGGTTAATAATCATGGAGAAATAGGTGATGATACGGATATTCCAAAAACAATTTTTGTTCCTGTTGTCTGCCCTACAAGCAGTTTAGCTGTTGTAGAGGTTTCTGCAAAAGCAGATCAGTTGAAAGTATACCCCAATCCGGTACAGGATATCCTGACGGTTTCTTTTGATCAGAAGATTCTTTCAGTAGCGGTTTACAATACAACGGGGCAGCAAGTACTTACGAAAGCAATTAATGATACCAAAGGAACAGTTGATGTTTCAGCTTTACCATCAGGAATGTATCTGGTTAAAATAATCGCAGCAAACAATTTCGTAAAAACAGTAAAAGTGATTAAGCGATAAGCATTAAAATCTTAATACATCAGCTAAGGTTTCCTGAACAGTGAAATCTTTCAGAATAGTGCCACTTAGAGATAAGTGGCATTACTTTTTTATAATAGGTATATCAGTTTAGAAGGTATTTTTTTATAATTACCGAATAAAGATATAATATCCAAAAGGGCCAGATTTAGGGATTATCAGCCATTTTCAACAAAGTCTGTTGATTATATCTCTAAATTCTTTTTTATCAGCTATTTCGTGATCCATAATAAAAATATATTTTTGCATTTCACAATATAAAATCATAAATGACCATATTGTTGATTAAAAAACTAAAAACCTAAGCCTGAAAACTAATTAAACCATGAAAAATACTGTATTTATTCTATTCATTCATTACGAATCATTGTTACCAACAATTTAAAAAGCTCTAAATCCCTGAAGGTATCTTTAAGATCCGGGTTGTATTGTATCAATACGGCTTATTGGATTATTTTATCAAATTAAAGGAATGGCTCTAACATATTCTGCCAATAATTTGATGAAAAAATACTACAGGAGGGTATATCAGAATCAAAAGATCTGATTGAATATTAAACCAACCAATTTTTATACTATTATGACAAAAAAACTACTAATCATTGCCTTCGCAGGCTTATCAAGTACCATGGCTTATGCAGCCGATTTATATGTTAGAAACGGCGGAGTTGGCGGTGCTTATTCTACTGTAAGTGCAGCTATTGCAGCCGCTTCAGACGGAGACCGCATCATCATTCAGCCCAAAACAAACGGAACAGCTTATGTAGAAAACCTGATTATCAATAAGTCACTTACTTTTGTTTCCGAAACCAATTATAACAAATATATTATTGAGGGGAAAGTTACCGTTAATCCGGCAGCAGGGAGAATGGTAACGATAAGCAGTATGAGCTTAGGGACATCCAGTAACAATATTTTAGAAGCAAGTGGAGCAACATCAGGAGGAAGAACCACCATTAATCTTGTGAACTGTGATCTGAATAATGTTTTTACCTATCAGGTGAATACAACCACCAATGTTACAGGAAGTACAGTAAAAGGAAACCTGATATTTTCCCACGGAATATGTACAGCCAATAAAACCGGATTTATCAGTATCTATTCTATGGCACCGGATACCGTTCCTGCTGTATCTGATATTGAAGTGTACGGCAATGTATCGAACGCAGGGATACAAAATACACAAATCAATTATAATTTTAAATTCTACAATAATTTCTGTACCAGTTTTAATATCGGAAATATTAAAGCAGGAAGTTCTAACGAGATTGTAAACAATACGGTGTACAGCCCGACTCCTGGGGATCTGGGACCATTTAATATCAGCATCAATGGTGCAACTTCAGGAAATATTGCCATTATGAACAATGCTGTTTCTTTTGTGGTAGGTCAAACCAATGTATGCATTCAAAATTCAAGTACGAATGTAAATGTGACAGCCAGTTACAACTTATCTACAAACCCTTTTATAACACAGGGGAATATGACCCAAAGCAACAATTCAGGAGCTGTTAATATGAATTTCGATAACACAGCGTATACAGTTACCGGAATGAACGTAAACGCAGGAAATCCTGATGTAAAATACACAGATTTAGATCTTACCAGAAACGATGTAGGACACTATGGTGGTTCTAACAGCTGGGCTAACTTCTGGCCGGCAGATAATGGAGGAAAACCTCAGGTGAACTATCTGGTAACTCCAAGAACGGTTAGCAGTGGCACATTAACTATCAGCGGATCAGGTTTCTCTAAATAATTCTAATTATAGAAGAAGATGAATAAATATATCTATAGTATAATAGCTTTGTTTATGGCAACGTTGTGCTGGGCACAGTTGTTCGTAAGCCAGGCCGAGTATTTCTGGGATACCGATCCCGGAAAAGGAAACGGTACTGCAGTAGTGGCTGCGGATGGAAGTTTCAACAGTGTTTTTGAACAATTAACAAAAACGGGAATAGCCACACCAGGAGTCGGTTTACATAAACTCTCTGTACGTATCAAAGACAATATGGGCGTTTGGGGACCTATTTTTACAAATGTTATTGATGTTCAGCAAAATTCAACATCAAGTATCATGGCCATTTCTCAGGCCGAATATTTCTGGGATAACGATCCCGGAGCCGGAAACGGTACTGCGGTATTAGCAACCGATGGTAATTTTAACAGTACTTACGAACAGCTTACCAAAACGGGAATTGCTTTACCATCTAATGGCTTACATGTATTCAACGTCCGTATCAGAGATAATGCCGGAGTTTGGGGACCTGTTTTTAAAAATGTTATTAATGTAGAAACTCCGGTTCCTTCAGGTTGTTGGCAGAGTCTTAGTGTAGGACAAGAGCATTCGGCAGGAGTAAAAGCAGATGGAACTTTATGGATCTGGGGCGGTAATGATTATGGGCAACTAGGAAACGGAACTTTAATTGGTAAAAAGACACCTATCCTGGTAGGAACTGCAACAGATTGGAAAAGCGTTAGTATTGGCTTTGGCCACACCATAGCACTTAAAACAGATGGTACATTATGGGCCTGGGGGAAAAATGACTATGGGCAACTGGGAGATGGAACTACCATTAATAAAAGTTTACCTATCCAGATAGGAACTGCATCAGATTGGAAAAGTATCCGTGCTTCATTCAATCAGACGTTTGCTATAAAATCAGATGGAACACTCTGGAGTTGGGGATATAATTATTATGGACAATTAGGTGATGGGACTACTACCAATGTGCTGGTGCCAGCTCAGGTAGGAACAGCTACTAATTGGAAGAGTATAGAACCAGGTTCACTGCATACTTTTGCTATAAAAACAGATGGAACACTTTGGGGATGGGGCTATAATTATTATAGACAATTAGGAGATGGAACACAAGTCAGTAGACTGTCTCCAGTTCAAATCGGAACAGCAACAGATTGGAAAAGCGCTGCTGCTGGCGGTTACCACTCAATAGCTGTAAAAACAAATGGTACATTATGGGGCTGGGGAAGTAATAACTCTGGTCAGTTAGGTGACGGAACTATCATTAATAAAAACTTACCTATACAGATAGGAACAGAAACAAACTGGCTTAATATAGCAGCCGGAAACGGTGTTACATTTGCCACAAAAACAGATGGAACATTATGGTCATGGGGGAACAATTCCAAAGGGTTATTAGGTAACGGTACAACTGGAACTACAAATACTACTTTACCTACACAGGTAGGATCATCATCAGACAATATGCAGAGCTTTGTGGGAGAAAGTCATGTTCTTGTAAGAACTATTGATGGATCTTTAAAAGTTTGTGGACAAAATACTTATGGACAGTTAGGTAACGGGACTAATAACAATACAAATTCATTTATTTCTGTTGATTGTCCTTCAATCTGCCCTCCTGCAAAACAATTTTCAACAACCAATGTGACTTCTTCCACAGCTACAATCAGCTGGGTGGCACCAAACCCGGCACCAAATGGAGGTTATTCGTATCTTTATAGTACGAATTCAGTTATTGGTGGTATAGAAGGAACAACATCTGCTACAACAGAAAATCTGACGAATTTACTACCAAACACTACTTACTATTGGTGGGTGGCATCTCAATGCGGATCAGGCTACGCTAATTGGGAAGCAGGTGGATCTTTTACAACACTTTCAGCTACTACAACAGGCTGTTGGGAAAATGCCAGCTTAGGCTATAACCATTCCGTGGCTCTGAAAAATGATGGAACACTATGGACGTGGGGAAATAATCAATATGGCCAGCTTGGAGATGGAACTTCTACAAACAGAAATGCAGCCATACAAATTGGTGGAAATGACTGGAAGAAAATAGCTGCCGGAGAATCTCATACTATAGCCATCAAAACCGATGGGACACTATGGACGTGGGGAAGTAATCAGCATGGCCAGCTTGGATTTGGATTTACTGTAAACAGAATAGAACCAACCCAATTAGGAACAGCAGCAGATTGGGTAAGTATTGCCGGTGGAGAATATTATACATTAGCTCTAAAATCAAATGGAACGCTATGGGCATGGGGTTTAAATAGTTCTGGGCAATTAGGAAATAATACTACAAATAGCATTGGCATTCCAACCCAAATAGGAACAGCAAATGATTGGAAAGTAATCATTGCCGGATTGAAGCACACTATAGCTATCAAAACCGATGGAACACTTTGGGCCTGGGGAGATAATTCCTATGGACAACTGGGAGATGGAACTATAATCAATAAGCTGATTCCTACTCAAATTGGAACAGATACAAATTGGAAAAACGCAGGAGTTGGTAATCATCATACTATAGCCATCAAAACCGATGGAACACTTTGGTCTTGGGGTAGAAATACTTATGGACAGCTAGGAGATGGAACAACAACCAATAGGCTGGTTCCAACTCAAATCGGAACAGACACCGATTGGCAGAATATTAGTGCTGATCGTCATTATTCTTCTGCAGGAATAAAAACCAATGGAACTCTTTGGGCATGGGGTGATAATGATTTTAGCCAATTGGGAGACGGTACAACAATTCGTAGACTTGTTCCTACCCAAATAGGAGCTGCTACGGATAGGAAAATCATTGCTTCCAATATGTTTAACAAAGTTGTCATTAGTGTTAATGGGTTTTTATCAGCCACTGGACGTAATGACAAAGGGCAGATAGGAGATGGTACCAATGTGAACAAATCAATTTTTGTACCTGTTGCTTGCCCTTCGGTTTGTTATCCACCAAGTGGATTCCTGTCTTCCAATATTACTTCTACGGCAGCAACTATTAGCTGGTCAGCAGTAAATCCTGCTCCTAGTGAAGGCTATCATTATATGTATAGTACCAATTCAGTTATTGGAGGGATAAGAGATAAAACTCTTTCTACAACAGCTAATCTGACAAATTTACTGCCGAATACTACATATTATTGGTGGGTAGGATCTAATTGTGGGTCCAATCAACCTGATTGGATGCCGGCAGGTTCATTTAAAACACTTCCTACCACTGCAACAGGCTGTTGGGAAAGCGTAAGCTCAGGTTCTTCTCATTCGGCAGGGATAAAATCAGATGGTACATTATGGACCTGGGGAGCTAATGGTAGCGGTCAGCTGGGAGATGGAACAACTGTTCCGAAAAATACCCCAACACAAGTAGGAACCGGAAGTAATTGGCTGAAAGTATCTACAGGAGATAATCATATGGCTGCTATCAAAACAGATGGAACGTTATGGACATGGGGAGGTAATCAGCAAGGGCAATTAGGTAATGGAACTACAATTTCCGGTACTGTTCCAATGCAAATAGGAACTGCAACAGATTGGAACAGTGTTTCTTGTGGTGATTATTTTACACTGGGGATAAAATCAGATGGTACATTATGGGCTTGGGGATATAATGGAAATGGTCAATTAGGAGATGGTACTACAATCAATAGAAATGTACCTGTACAAATTGGTACGGCAAATGATTGGAAAATGGTTTCCGCAGGAGGCTCGCATACTCTGGCTGTTAAAATAAACGGAACGCTGTGGGGTTGGGGAATTAATGATCATGGACGATTGGGAGATGGAAATTCTTCTTCAACTTCAATTGTAATATCAACTCCTTTCCAAATCGGAACTGCTACAGACTGGAAAACGGTGAGTGCAGGAGGTTTTCACTCTTTAGCACTAAAAGCAAATGGAACGGCATGGAGCTGGGGTGCTAATTTCGAAGGACAATTAGGTGATGGAACTATAACCACGAATGCTACGCCAACTCAAATAGGAACAGCAACAGACTGGAAGTATATAGCAACTAACAATTTTAACTCTTCTGTAGGAATTAAAGCAGATGGAACCCATTGGGCTTGGGGTAGAAATACTTTTGGACAGTTGGGTGACGGAACTAATATTGCCAAACTTGTCCCAACACAAATTGGAATAGCTACTGATAGAAAAATGATTGCAGCAGGACCATACACTACACTTGCAATAGATAACAATGGATTTTTATCTGTCACTGGCCGTAATGATTATGGACAGATAGGTGACGGAACCATTATTGATAAACCAATTTTTATCCCTATTGCCTGTCCTACAAGTAATTTAGCTGTTGCGGAGGTTTCATCAAAAGCAGATCAGTTGAAAGTTTATCCTAATCCGGTACAGGATATCCTGACGATCTCTTATGATCAGAAGATTCTTTTTGTAACGGTTTACAATGCAGCCGGACAGCTGGTACTTACTAAAGCAATCAACGATACAAAAGGAACAATTGATGCTTCCGGATTTGTATCAGGGCTTTATCTGGTTAAAATAAATGCGGTGAATGACTTCGTAAAAACGGTAAAAGTGATTAAACGATAAGCATTAAAATTGTAATATCTAAGGTTTCCGAACTGTGAAATCTTTCAGAATAGCGCCACTTAGAGATAAGTGGCGCTACTTTTTTTCTTTTCAAGGGAAACATTTGTACTGTTTTTTTGTATTAAAAAAGATAGGAAAACAAAACGAATATTATTCTTTATCAGCTATTTGAGGATTCACAATAAAAATATACTTTTGCAGTCAAGAACATAAATCATAATTGATGATGATGTTGCCTAAAAAAACTAAAACTAAAAACCTAAACCTGAAAACTAATTAAACCATGAAAATGAGTGAAACTACACGGTATTTACATTTACCAATTCATCAAAACAAACTTACTACCTCTTACAATTTAACACTACAGTAAATCCTCAGCCTTCTTTAGAAGCATATTCTTATTACCCCTACAGGATTATTTAATGATGTTCATAACTCTCAGTATGAAGATTATGACAGGTATTTCGCTTTTGCTCCAAAGGGTGGAGTGTTTTTATAGAAGCTTTGAAAAATTTTAGACTGTTACTATTGTGATATTATTCTGATCCACAACATTAATTCAAGATCAATGTTTATTCATTGATTAAAGTTTTTGGTGTATGAACGTATTTGATTTTGAAATCTTTGTGTGTTTAGATGAATTATTTTATGGAGTTCAGAAACCATTTAAACGAAGCGGAACCGAAAAGCTACACGAGTAGGAAATATTATAAAATTGAATATGAGGAAAATACTTTTATTATTTTTATTGATTAGTCTGCATTCTTTTGCCCAATGTTGGCAGAGTTTTAGTGCAGGAAGTGGACATTCAATAGCGATAAAAACAGACGGAACATTATGGGTATGGGGAGATAATGATTATGGGCAGCTAGGAGACGGAACTACATGCTCCAGAAGTGTTCCCATTCAAATGAATACAGACACAAATTGGAAGAGTGTAAGTACAGGGATGAATCATACATTAGCCATAAAGAAAGACGGAACCTTATGGGCGTGGGGAGATAATAGATTTGGACAGCTCGGAGACGGAACGATTTCCAATAAATTTTCACCCATTCAGATTGGAACAGCCACAGATTGGAAAATAGTGAGCGCCGGTGGATCGCATACATTAGCCCTCAAAACAGATGGAACATTATGGGGATGGGGATATAATGGTAACGCACAATTAGGGGATGGCACTTTATTGAATACTGCCGATCCCGTACAAATTGGAACTGCTACAAATTGGCAGAATGTTGTTACAGGACTTGATCATACATTTGCGATCAAAACCAATGGAACATTATGGGCCTGGGGATATAACAGTTTTGGTCAACTGGGTGACGGAACAACAACTACAAGAACTGCCCCAAAGCAAATCGGAACAGCAACAAATTGGAAAAGTGTGGGTGCCGGAGGTTTGTTCTCTGCGGGAATAAAATCAGATGGTACGTTATGGACTTGGGGATACAACGGCTTTGCCCAATTGGGAGATGGTACTACAACGAATAGAAATACCCCTACACAGATAGGAACAGCAACAAATTGGCAAACGGTAGCTACCGGATATAATCATAGTTTTGCGATTAAAACAGATAAAACCCTTTGGTCATGGGGGAGAAATACTTACGGGCAATTGGGCTACGGTACTCTTGGTACATATACATCACCAGTACAAGTAGGGACTACATCAAACAGTATGCTAATTTCTGCGGGGGGATCTCATACCCTTGAGAGAACTACAGATGGTACTTTAAGAGTTTGTGGAAATAATGAATCAGGTCAATTAGGAGACAACTCTAAAATCCAAAAAAATGCACTTACTCCTATTGCTTGCCCTTCAGTGTGTATTACACCATCACAACTTTCGACTACTAATATTAGTTCTACAACGGCTACTATCAACTGGGATATACCAACATCAGCTCCAAATGATGGCTATGTATATTATTATAGTACTAATCCAATTGTTGGAGGTATAGAGGGAGTCAGTACATCTACCTCTGCTAATTTAACTAACTTATTACCTGGCACTACTTACTATTGGTGGGCTGCTTCTCACTGTGGAGTCAGTCAGGGTAACTGGAGTAAACAAAATTCTTTTACTACACTTCCTTCTGCTACAACAGGCTGTTGGAAAAGTATAAGTACTGACGGTTCTCATACATTAGCTATCAAAACAGACGGAACACTGTGGGCCTGGGGTAGTAATTATAGGGGACAGTTAGGTGACGGAACCATAACTGAAAGAATAGCACCTGTAAAAATCGGAACAGCAACAAACTGGAAAAGTGTCACTGCAGGAAATTTTCACTCTTTAGCCATCAAAACAGATGGAACACTATGGGCTTGGGGAAATAATGATTATGGACAATTAGGAGATGGAACACTAAATGGCAGAGCTAACCCAACAAAGATAGGAACAGCAACTGACTGGGTAAGTGTTACTACCGGAAACAATTATACGTTAGCTATAAAAGCAAACGGAACTCTCTGGGCCTGGGGATATAATGGTGAGGGACAATTAGGTGACGGAAGTACTAACGATAGTTGGATTCCGGTTCAGATTGGAACAGCTACCAATTGGAAAACTCTTAGTGCCGGAGGCTTCCATTCTTTGGGGATTAGAACAGATGGAACACTTTGGGCCTGGGGAGGTAATGATTATGGACAATTAGGTGATGATAGTTCAGTTAAAAGAACTGTTCCTACAAAAATTGGATCTGCAACGAATTGGAAAAGTATTGATGGCGGTCTTTTTCATTCATTAGCAACAAAAACAGATGGAACACTTTGGGCTTGGGGACGTAACAATTATGCTCAATTAGGTGACAATACCAAGATTAATAATTATTATCCAAGACAAATAGGTACAGAACAGAACTGGGTAAGTGTGAGTTGTGGAGAGTCTCATTCTGCAGGACTAAAAGCAGACGGAACACTTTGGACATGGGGTTATAATTTCATTGGACAATTAGGAGATGGAACAAAAATCAACAGATATGTACCTGTTCTTAGCGGAGTATCTACAGACAGACAGAGCATTGCAGCAGGTAGTTATAATACATTCGTTATAAGTACCAATGGATTTTTATCAGGCTGTGGTAGTAATGGCCTTGGTCCAATAGGAGACGGAACAAATATTCACAGAAAGATAATGTCTCCTGTAATTTGTTTTACAGATACTTTAGGAACAGATGACATTCCAGAAATAACATATAATGTAAAGGTATTTCCAAATCCGGTAGATGATATCCTTACGGTTTCATTTGATCAAAAGATTCTTTCCGTGATGATTTACAATATGGCAGGGCAGCAGGTGCTTACTAAAACAATTAATGATATCAAGGGAACTATTGATGTTTCTGCTTTACCATCAGGAGTTTATATGGTTAAGATACAGACGGCCAACAATGTTGTAAAAACAGTAAAAGTTATCAAACGATAAATAAATTTCATGACCAAGGATTATTGAGTATAAAATCCTGATAATCTAAGTCTTTTTTAAATAGATAGCATCACTTAAAAAGTGGTGCTATTTTTATATACTATTCTTATAAATTGTATATTTAATTTTAAAAATCACAGAAAGAATAAAAAATTGATAACCTGAAGAATTACGTAGAAACAAAACTGACTCATTGAATAACCGATTATCATTTTAAACCATGAAAAAAACACTATTTACGGGCTTCCTTCTATTCAGCCTTTTCACTCTGAGTGCACAGACAATAGAATCGGCAAACCGCAGCACAACAGGCTATATAAAATCAGACGGAACCATTGAAAACAGCAGCCGTTCAACAGTAGGTTATATTAAGCCTGACGGAACCATTGAAAATAAAAACCGCTCCACAATTGGTTATATCAAAAGCGATGGGACTATAGAAAACCAAAACCGTTCTACTGTAGGATACGTTAAAAAAGACGGAACTGTAGAAAACAGCAGCCGTTCCACTCTTGGTTACATTAAAGATGATGGAACTGTAGAAAACAGCAGTCGCAGTACCATTGGGTATGCAAAAGGAATTAAAAAAGAATGGGCAGCAGTAGTATATTTCTTTTTTAAGCTGGATTAAAGATGAATGACAAAGGTATAATAGAAAAAATTGTATTGCTATCCTGAAGTAGACCTTATGGAGTATTTTTCAATTAATAATATTCAAATTCTCTTTCTACTTTTTGTTGTAGTATTCCACGGTCATCAACTAATTCTTCATAAACAGAATTGGCCTTTTGGTCAAGCTTTACATTTTTATAAATAAGCTTAGATTTTTTGTGTTGAGCAACATTTTCAACAAGCATTTCAGTTTTTACAGCATTGATATAACTATAGATAATGATAGTATGAATTGAAGTACCATTAAAATTTCCGGTTTCTTCGGTTTTTATAAGGCGGTTGTTTTTGTCAAAATAAAATAATTTTTTTAGAAACATAGATGGGGCATCAGAATTTGAAACTCTTTTATACAGTGAATCAGAAATTTTTTCAAAATTACCTTTAGCTTCTATCTTTTTACTTTCAGGATTAACAGTTTCAAAAGAGCGTTTCGCTTTATTCTTCGAGTCATATACAATAATGTCACTTATAAATCTTTTATCTGGAAATTGGCTTTTGGCTAGATTGTAGGATTCAATTTTTGTTAGAAAACCATCTTTATCAAAATAAGAAATACTTTTATTAATATTTTGGTTTGTAAAAGTAATGATCTCTGTAATTTTCTTAGGATGGCCTGAATAGTTAGCAATTTTCAAATCATTAATAATTGATCCTTCCTGGCAGCTCATAAAGGCATATAATAAAATAAATAAATAGCTAAGTTTTGTTTTCATCTTCAAAGCGTTACGGTGTTCTAACTATCAAATATAATAACTCCTGGTATATTAAGTTTTCTTTTCTTACAATATTAACAGGTATGTCCGTCTTTTGTATTAATCTTTATGGTTTTTTGAAATGTTGTTTTTGTTTAAAATAAAAACTCCAAAGTCAGAAGACTTCGGAGAGTAGATGGGCTTGATACGAGTATTTTCGGTATCTTTTAAAAGAAGCGTTGCATATAAGCCTGTTGGGTTCTATGCATTTATTTTTTTTGTAACAACGAGAAATTATCCAGGTAAACTGCCTGATGGATCCCGTTCAGTAAAACTTTCAGACCCAGATGGGTATCTTTTTTATCGATATATTGAATGTTTTTTTATCACCTGTTATCTTGGAAGGCTTAGCTATTGAAACATATGATTTGGAATCGGATGCATTGCTTACTGAGAAAATTTCCAGTGCAGTTTCTCCACCGTTATCCGAAATATCAAGAGTAAGCGTATAGTTTCCTTCTTTAATTTTTGGAGTCACTAAATACATATTTTCTCCCGGGCTGTTCATAGAATAAAATATAATCTTTTTGTCACTGGCATACAACATGGTTTTTCCACCTGCCTGGGCAGTCCAGCATTTGTTGATATCCTTCCATGTATCAAAATTTTCTACGATTGTAGATTCGGTTTTACATTGTGCTGTTGCAGTTAGAAACCCACCCATAGTTATTAGCCCTGCTAATACGACTCTTTTCATGTGTTATTTTTATTTATTTTATGTAAAAATAAGCAAAAAAGATTATTAAAATATCAAACTTAATAGAATATAAGAATGCTTGGAAAATAAAACAGACAGGAAGAAGGGAAGAGGGATGCTGGAAGTTACTTTAAGTTATCATAATTGATAGTCTCTACAAAAAACAAATCACTTTAAAAACGCAAAGATTAATGATTAATATATGAGATTCTAAGGGAGCAAAGAAGAAATCAGCCTCATTGATTCTTACTAAGCGTACGCATAACCATACCGCTTCATCAGCGACACAGCCGCCTTCCTTTGCTTCCTAAAATAAAGCTATAGAATCATTTATCCTTTGCGTTTCAAGAAGCAGCTTTAAAATCCATCTGATTTTGTCAAGGAAAAGATTAAATGTTAGGAGCTGTAAGTATTGAATTATAATAATTAATAGCCTCTTCAAAAATGAATTGTTTTTTAAAAACGCAAAGATTAATGATTAATATATGATATTCTAAGTGAGCAAAGAATAAATCAACTTCATTGATTCTTACTAAGCGTACTCGTAACCATACCGCTTCATCAGCGACACAGTCGCTCCTCTTTGCTCCCTAAAATAAAGCTATAGAATGATTTATCCTTTGCGTTTCAAGAAGCAGCTTTAAAATCCATCTGATTTTGTCAAGGAAAAAGTTAAATGTTAGGAGTTGTAAGTATTGAATTATAATAATTAATAGGCTCTTCAAAAATGAATTGTTTTTTAAAAACGCAAAGATTATGATTAATATATGATATTCTAAGTGAGCAAAGAATAAATCAACTTCATTGATTCTTACTAAGCGTACGCATAACCATACCGCTTCATCAGCGACATAGTCGCTCCTCTTTGCTCCCTAAAATAAAGCTATAGAATCACTTATCCTTTGCGTTTCAAAAAAGCTTCACAAAACCCTTGTAATGTTGATTCATCTCGCAAAAGCTAAAGAGCTACCTGAGATATAGGTTTGTATTGTATAACCATCCAATTTAGTTATCCAACCTATAAATAAATTCCTCAATTTCCGTTTGCCTGGCATTGGCAAAACCTTTATCTGTTCCGATTCTTATAAATCCACAATGCTCCAAAACCTTCTGTGAACCCAGATTGTCAGAGGCAACACGTCCAAAAACGGGTCTGGTCTTTTCTATGGTAAGAAGATTTTTCAATGCTGTGGTGGCTACTCCTTGTCCCCAGAACTTTTTATCAATCCAATAGGTGATTTCTGCATCACCTTCCATTACAAACTTTGCAATACTTCCTGCGATAACTGCATCAACAATAATAGTTTGATTGTTAACGGTAGGATCATTCAGTAATCTTGTATATTTTGCAAGGTAAGCTTCTTTGTTTTGAGAATCCTTTGAGGTAAATGCAGCCTGGTAATTGGCTTCCTCATCCAGCTGAATCTGGAAAAGAATCTCTAAATCTGTTAGCACAGTTGGTCTAAGAGTTATATGTTTCATTTTGAGTGATTGGTAAGTTGATCCTCAAATATAATTAAATCGTATGATCCGATAATAAGAGTTGCATGTCGTGTTTAGAGGAGTACAGAAATCATAAAATGTAATACACATTTAATGCTGAGGTAATTTCTATGAAAACAGAATCCGGTAGTTTCGTAAGCAATGGATAAACAATTAGTAAGGATATTATTTCTAAACAATAACTCATGATTCAAAAACAAATATTAGGCTGGATGCTGATGCTGGCAGTAACAGGTATCGGATGCCAGGATAATCAGTTAACTTCAGCTTCCATGGAAGAAGAGCTTGTGGCTAAAGGTACTACTGGCAGAACAGCGGCTTCAGATGTAAGTGTGAATCCTTATGTGGACATGAGTGCTTATATCAACTCAGGTTTCAGCTTTTTAAATTCGGCTCAGGTTAATAAAAACCGTCAGGCCATTGGCGGAAATGCGTATACTGAAGTCTACGGATTTAATATTCCCGAAGAAAACAGGGTAAGGGGAATCCGTTGGAATACCGATGATGAAACTACTTCCATCTGGCGGCCACAGGGCATTGCAGGATTTACCAAAGATGGAGTTCGGTATCTTCTGGTGAGCTGGTATGCAAAAGATGACGCCGAATATAAAGGTTCTCGCATTACGTTGATAGACATCAGTCCAAGTTCAAGCACCTATCTCACGTACCGACACATCTTGTTGGTGCAGCCTGATATCCCAGCCAATATCACCAATTATACACAATACGGTTCTTATGCTCCTCTTAAAGTACATGCCGGCGGTATCGCTTATTTTAAAGGGAAAGTATATCTCAGCAGTACCAATCTTGGTGTTCGGGTATTTGATCTTGATAAAATAATTGAAGTAAGTACAGGAGACACTACTAATGATAAATGTGGTAAAGATGCCAATGGTAATTTATTTGCTTTCAACTATCGGTATATACTGCCTCAGACAGGATATCAGAAGATCAATAATGCAAGTCCTTTCTCTACCATACAGGTGAATAGTGAAGGAACCCAGCTCTGGACCGGCCAATATTATGCAGGCAGTGCTGATGCTTCTATTGTTCCTAAAGTCTTTGGTTTCCCTATTGATGCTGGTGGAACGCTTCAAAACTCAGGAATTGTGAGTGTAGCGCCCAAAAACAGTCTTTTTACCGATAATCATGCCCATGGCATTCAGGGCGTGTTCCGAAAAGGAAACAGAACATGGCTTTCCTGCACCGGATCTCCAAGCAATTCCTATGGTTCCAATGCAAGACTGGCAAGATATACAGACGGAGCCGATGATACCGTTCGCTACCGATGGCCCTATGGTGCAGAATCCCTTTATTACGAATCCCAATACAATTATCTGTGGAGCCTCACAGAATATGAACCCAATGCCGGAGCTCAGAACGGTAGTCAGGTTAACCGATGTATTTTTGCGGTGGATTTTTCTAAGTATGAGTAGGAGATGTAGGGTGGGGATAAAAATAAAAAGCATCATTATTGTAATGATGCTTATATTTTTATGATGCCTCTGAAGTTGAAAAATTTCAGAGAAATGGACACTAGGTTGACTCTCTATCAAGGGTTCGAGTCCCTTCCTCTCTGTAAGATTTGACGAGGGTTCGAATCCCTCCAACTCCACTAAAACAAAACCGTAAATTATTTATTTTTAATAATTGTACTATAAATTTAAATTTTAAATCTTCATTTAAAAAAATAGGACAGAGACTCTACCTCTGCCCTTAAAAACTATTAAAGTTTTATTGGAGCTTGTGTGTGCTAGTTACCAAATTCAACTAAAAATTCAAGGCTCTTAAGAGTTATAATTAGCTATCTAATTACTTGCTCCATATTCTTAATAAACACTATGCCCCCTTTTAGTGTTTAATTCAATACCTATATCATTACCTTTCCAGCTGTAAAACCAGTTAGGATAATTTTTCTCTAAATTATCAATAATAATATCCTTCTCACTTGTAGTTGTATTATTATCAAAAAATCTAATTTGTTCTAATATTTTTATATAAGTAGAAACTAGTAGTTGCATTTAGTTGGATATTAATGAATTTATTATAAAAATCGGGAAATAAATCTTTGCCATCATTATTTAAACCAAACAGACTCTGTGCATTATTATAATTATCTCTATATA
Source organism: Chryseobacterium sp. CH25 (assembly GCF_004119455.1). GTDB lineage: Bacteria > Bacteroidota > Bacteroidia > Flavobacteriales > Weeksellaceae > Chryseobacterium. The sequence continues at coordinate 130,612 of NZ_NRQT01000008.1, read as the reverse complement.
TTTGTAATAATGTAAAAAAATGACTTTCAAATTTTTGCTTTTCAAAACTATTTTCTTGAAAATTGAAATTTTGAATAGCCAACAATAGATTTAAAACAGTAAGTAAAATACCAATAAACCCAAAAGCAAATGCACTATAATCGGAAAGAATCCCCGTATCTAATGCGCTACTAAAACTTACTTCAGTAGCTTTAAATAAAAACAATATAGCTGTTATTACTAAAATTATTATTATTCCGTATATAGTTATATTTTTAAACTGTTTCTTATTCATAAAAATGGATAATTTAATTCCTATTTTTTTAATCTTGTATCTTCATACTTTGTTCTTTCAGTTTTCAAAGATACCAGCCAATCTAAATACATATTTTCAGGCATACTGCGATAGCCAATTTTATGAATGTGAGTATATTCCTTATTCATCAAATCAAATAATTCTTTAGCTTTAGGATTAGATAATGCAGCCTGAACATCTTTAGCGTTCTGTTCTTTCATTAGTTTTTGAAACTGCTTTTTATGAGTTTCAGCCTGTAATATCAACGCATTTGCTAAATAAGGGTGAATCTGTATTGCTCTTTCCGCACATTTCAAAGAAAAACTTCCGTCATTTTCTGGATAACTTCTTTCATAAGCATTTGCTAGATCAACCAATAGTAATGCAAGACTTTCTTTATTGTTCAATGCCTTCATAAAGACACCATTCTGGATAGCATCTAAATGAATATACCCCGAAGCCATTAACCAAGAATCCTGTGGAAAAATACCGCTGGTTAACTCTGTATTGAACCAGCCTATTGATTTAATGTTATGCTTAATGTAAATGTGATTTGGAGCAAGTGCTAAATTCGCATCAACTCCTAATTCTTCAGCAATAATTTTGTATAAATAAGGCATGGAATTACAGTTGCCTTTCTGTGTGTCTAACAATTTTGACACAAACAGATTAGATAATTCTTTATGCCCAAATACATCCTCAAAATCATAAGTAAACGGTTTATATTCTACTGTTTTATCACCTATAATTACAGGAGTCTCCTGACACATTATTGTGTAAATTGCGGCATATTTACTTACTGTAGATTCGTCTTTTTCCGTATATTGTAGTTTTCTATTGGCTGTAAGTTGCCTACAAAAACTGGCTAAAAATTTAATTTTTCTATTGAGTTGTACAGTATCTAATTTTCCTTGAATATAAGCGTTTTCAACAGAGAAAACTGCTGTTTTAAAAGTATATGGTTGTTTATCATTTAACATATTATCTAATGTTTGGAAAGCATCTGAGTAAAAATGGTTTTCCTGTGCATTAAACATAAAGGAAATGCTTAATGATAATATAAAGTATATCTTTTTCAATTACTGTGGTTTTATTTGAATTGATTTCTTCAACCTAAAAAAATTTAAACTATCTGTTCCTCTTAATGGATGAAATGTATAAATAGAAAAATTATTTTTCTTTTCATCAACATTAGCAATATATATACCCATTTGTCCTTTTTCAGTTTTTTTAGGTATCATTATCTTTGCTAGATGATTATTGATTGTATCATAATAATAGTAATTATCTAAAAAAATACCCTGACTATTGTCAAGCTCCTTGTTAGTAGAAAATTCTACATTTTCCCCAACAGAATTTTCTTTTAAAGTCTTATATATCAAACTGTCATCAACAATAATTTTTGATTCATTAAACGGATTATTATAGGCACCATATTCAATGTATATTGTGTCTGAAGCAGATGTTATTAAGGTTGTGATTTTAGAATCAATGCCTTTAATATCTTTTTTCTTCCAATTTGTTGGAACTTCAAAAGAAACTTTTCCTACAGTCTCCTTTCTAAATTCGTCTTTTTTAGTATTACAACTTAATAGAAAAGAATTTAGAATGATTATTAAAAACTTTCTCATCTTGTTACGTTATCTTTTTTAAATTTTTGAGCTTCACTTGTTGAAGAGGTAGAATATCCTCCAGAATAAGTTTTTACTTGTTTTTGTGCACCAATTGCCCCCGATACTATTTCTCCTCTTTGTTGTGAAGTTATAGAAGTTTGTCCTGTACCCTCTGCTTTCATAAGCCCTTTATCATTTGAGGAATGTTTCATTCCCATATTATGTCCAAATTCATGTTTTACAACTTCATTGAAAGTGCCTTTTTTAATTGTTCCTGCTTCGACAGCTGATACTCTTCCTGGGCTTTGTCCTCTACCTAATGCATCACCATCACTATTCTTCACTTCATTTGCTACAAATAGTACATGGTCATTTTTTCCTATATCATCCATACTTGTAACAACTTTATACTGTACATCAAAATTTTTTATGTTATCCATTGTAACCGTAGAATTATTGTTAAAAGAGCTTATTCCCATTCCTTCAAATTCATTAATACTAACGGAACCTGAGTTTTTACTAAACATTGTTTTAGATAAATCAGCCCCTGATAAATTAACAACTGTCAAAGTCATTTTGACATTAACATCTCTTTGTATTAATTGTGATTTACCGTCTGCTCCTTTTGTAACTGTAGATTTTAAAATAGTAGTTATAATATCTTCTGGAGCCATCCCATCTGGATCTATAAACCTTAAAGGATTATTCATAGCATAATTATAGGGAGACCACCTCCTAAACTCTTCACTTAATGGGTCAGGAGAAATCCACCTACCATGGGTATCGCCAATAGGTTGTGCATCAGGATTTGTTAAGTCAATATCCATTATTTCAACAACATTTTGTGTTTTTGTGTTAAACTTTACTGAACCTATAACAACAATACTGTCTTTATCATGAAATTCCAGATATTTTCCTTTGCTCAATGTAGCAACTTTAGGATAATAACCATATTTCTTAAATGGATTTCCTGCTTCAATATTTTTTCGTCTTCTTTCAGCCTCTTCAGAGTTAAGAGAGTCTCTTGTTTTCAGAACCTCACTCATATATGGACGGTTTCTCTCTTCCTTTGTTAATATAACAGGGTTTATCCATTCTTTATCTGGTGTCTTTGGCTTATTTTTCTTGACCTGTGCTTGTGCCAAGCTTGCTAAGATCAAAAAACTAAAAAATACAATTCTTTTCATATAACAATTATGCTTTTCTAAATTTACAATTTTGCTTACAACCATGCTTTAGGTATGGTATAAACTTTAGGAGTTTCCTTTTTAGGTGGTATTGATTTTAATTTTTGTTGTTGCAGGATTTCTTTCTGCTTTTGTGCATTCAGAATCCTCATACGCTCCGCAATTTCTTCACTCTTTTGCTTGTTTTCAGCAGTATTTAATGAACTTAACCATTGTTCATAATCTTCTGGAGGCATTATGCTAAATCCTGATTGATCAATTTTATCAAATTCATTATTAATTTCTTGAAGCTGACCTACTAAATCTGGATAATTTCGGATGTTTTGTAATTCTTGTTTGTCTTCATAATTTATTCCTAATCTTTTACAGGCTTCCTGAAAACGAATTTGGTTAGTATTACTTTTCCATAAAGTAGCATTGATATTGTTAGGATTAAGTTCTAATGCTTTATTTAAAACCCGCCCTACAAATTCATCATATCCGAATTTGTGAATGTAACCACTTGCTAAATCAACAAATGTTTGCGATAAAACGTCTTTCTTACTTAAATTCTGCATATACAGTTTATTCTGTAATGCTTCAGATTTGATGTAACCAGAGTTAAGGACAAAGGAATTTGCTGAAAACATTCCGTTAGTAAGCTCTAAACTTAGCATTTCTCCCGAATCATCCATGTATCGAATGTAAGAGTGATTCGGAGACATTACTAAAAAGGCTTCCGCTCCGATTTGTTCTGCTAAAATCAGATACAACAATGGCATTGAATGACATTGCCCAGTATTAAACTTCATGAGCTTAGAAACAAACATTTTGGAGTAGTCTTTTACTCCCATATAATCCTCAAAATCATACTTCATCGCTTTATGAATTATTTTTCCGTTCTGCTTAGTATTTTCAGCAAAATATTGGAATATGGCTAAATTCTTTGAGCTGTTATCAATTTCATCAATCTTTTTACTAGTGATTTGATTTTGAATAATTTTTACAGCTTTCTGAATGCCACTTTGAAATGTATTTTGGAAGTTTTTATCATTATTGTAGTAAGCATTTTCAACAATAAAAACGGCATCCGCTATTGAATAATCTTCAGGGTTGAATTTTGAAAGATTATTAAAGGCTGAATAATATGCTTTTGTTCCTTGTTTATAGACTAATGAATTAAGTAAATATATTTTTGATTCCTGCTCGTGAACTTCATCAGAATATATTTGTTGTTTTTCTACTTTTTCTTCTGTTTCAATTCTTTTAAAATCATTTTGAACTATCATCATGTTTTGTTGCTGTATTCTGGAAGTATTTGAACTTGAAAGTGATGAAGGTAAGGTCGGTAAATTTTGATTCTTTTGGGAAGTGGTAAAATCCTTATCAGAGTACTTCTGAAAAGTAGAGATATTAGGTTGTTCCCTTGTTGGCAAATTAGGAATCTGGAAGAATCCTAACAGGTTTAAAGGTAAGAGAATGGAACTAAAATAAATTTTTTGCACTGCATGTAGTGTTTGAGTTACAATTTAAGGATTTTTTATTTCCCTGTAATGTGGGAAACCATAATTGTTTTGACAAGTATATTTAAGAGAAACGACAAAACATGACGTATTAGTTTTAATTCTCATCATATAGTTTATTGTAATTTTGAACCTGTTGTAAACATTTTATTTTCGCTGTTATAAAATTCAAGGACATCATCATTCAAAACAAAATATTCACCTTGGCTTGCATCTTCTTTGTAGTTATATCTTATCCCATTTTTAGAATTTACTTTTTCAACTTCGTTATCCATAGATTCACCATCTTTAAAAGTAGTTCTAATAAATGTTTTTCCGTTATGCTCGTAAACCAAACCTTTTTAATAAGGTTGGGAGCCTCTTTATCTTTATTCAACCATCTCAAAACTCCACCGATATGATCGTCATGAAAATGAGTTAAAACAAGAAGATCTATAAATTGTTCATCTTCTCGAATTTTTTTAATTACTCGATTTAAATCACCTTTTACATTTGATGTACTCTTATAGGTGTTACCAATACCACCATCAATAAGAATATATGAGAACCTGCCGGAAAAGAATATCATCAATCCATATATTCATCTGATAAAGATGCTGGATGCCGCGTATCTTATTTTGGAAAGGAGAGAGGAGAAGGGGTAAAGGTCGTGAGCAGTAAGTTACTTGGAGTTATAATTAATAACTGGATAGCCTCTAAAAAACAAATTGTTTTAAAAACGCAAAGATTTTATAATGCAAGTGTAATACTTTAAGGGAGCAAAGAAGGAATCAATTTCATTGATTTTTTCTAAGCGTACGCATAGCCATGCAGCTTCATCCGCGACATAGTCGCTCTCTTTTGCTTCCTTAAAATAAAACGGTAGAATCACTCATTCTTTGCGTTTCAAAAAAACTACACAAAGTTCCCTGACATTGAGCCAATGCAATAGAAACAATTCCGTAAAACATTTTAAAGCCAGGAGACTTCAGCAGGTAAGTTTTAAAAATTAACGGAGAATATATATGATTGCGGCCGCAATTCCAGCATAAATACCAACTGTAAGAAGGTTAGACATAGGTTCTGAAAATCGTTTTTCCGCAATTTTCTCGCCATTAATCTGGTTTTTATGGAACTTCAGCGTCTTTTTAGCACTATGAACCGGGTGGGCCACGAGGCTGTCACCTTCCCATCTGTCAACGATTACTTTATAGCTTCTGCCATCAACATCAATTTTAACATTTTTATTAGAGGTAAGTTTCTCCTGAATATTGATGGGTACAGGTGGTTGTTGAGCATTTGTACTTTTAAATTCAACAGCTGCATTTTCTACTGGTGAAGACGAAATATTAGTAGAAGCAATAGCTTTTTTAGGAGCTAAATTATTTTCGGGTGCTGTATTTACCTGCTTTTTAACCTGATAAGTATAGCAACTGGTAAGAGAAAGTGATATGATGATGAGATAAAGATTCTTTTGCATTCTCTAAATTTAAGAATTAAACGGAATATTTAGCGTTTTCTTTTGAAAGATCCTATTTTTTTGAGAGTAGAGTAGCTGTTTATTGATTTTTTAAGGTATACATTACGGTAATGTGCTTGCTTAGCATTCCTTAAAATAAAGCTGTTGAATCACTCATTCTTTGCATTTATAAAGGCTGGTAGCTGGAAGAAGGATGCTGAAAGTTATTTAGGTTATAATAATTGGATAGTCTCTACAAAAAGAAATTATTAAAAAAACGCAAAGATTTTATAATGTAGCTGTACTATTTTGAGGGAGCAAAGAAGAAATCAATAAAATTGATTTTTTCTAAGCGTATGAATAGCCATGCAACTTCATCCGCGACATAGTCGCTCTTCTTTGCTTCTTTACAATGAAACGGTAGAATCATTTATTCTTTGCGTTAAAAAAATCTCAACATACACCTTATGCATAAAGCACTGAAAAGCCTCTCAAGAATATTGAAAGGCTTTTATAATGTAGACAAAACTGAAAAGGAACTTTTTCAATAACGTTAATGAAATTCCTGTTTTTCCAATACACCATTTTTATACATCTCTGTGTATATCAGTTGTCCTTTTTTCCTTGTTTTGAATATGGGTTTACCTGTTTCTTCATTGTATTGCTGCAATAATTTATAAAACTTCCAATTTCCGGTGGGTAACCCGTTTTTATATTCTGCTTCCAGATACGTGTATGGATCTGTAAAATCAGGATGCTTTTGTATATCTACAGAACCATTGGATTTGGATTCTATCCATTTCCCTTCTTTACAATGATTTTTTACCATTCCCTGTTCTTCATTGTCCTTATAAAAACCATTTTTATCATAGTATCTTGCAAATTTTCCGGAAGGAAGAATCTGGTATTTCTGTAAAGGCTTTAAAGCAAAAGGACTTTCACTAAATTCATAATCCTGCAGAGAAATAATATAATTTTTATCAATATTGAATAAGGTATAATTTGCAAATCCCATTTCGCCTTCATGATGAAGATATATTCTCTTCATATCGATAAGCTTTTGATTCTTTGTTGAAAGTAAATACATTTTTTCAATAAATGGTTCTGCGTAACGAACGGTATTGTAAACCGCCATAAAGTATAATGAATACTCTCCATGGCACAGAAAATCTGAGGCAATGGCAATGCGGTCATATTTTTCATTGACATTTTTACTGAATGGAAGGAATACATCATATTCTTCGGGAAGTAATATAAGATCTTTAGTGATTACTTTTTCAAATTGCAATGCATTGATTTTCTTTAATTGATTTTTATCCTGCACAGCAGCCAGAACGGAATCAACAGATATTCTTTTTGAAAGATCTGAATACCCGAATGGAAGATTGATACAGTCAGCTTTATTGGTATTAAAACTAACTGATCCTTTATCCGCTGAAGATGTTTCTGTGTTATTTACCTTATTTTCTGTCTGGGCTTTGATAGCACCGGAAAAAAGGAAAAACAAAATCGTAAAAGCTATATTTATTTTAGGCATATATATCTAATATTGGGGTGAAACCGTGAACATGCAGGTGATTATTATGTCTTGGAGTAGCGGTATGAGTGGTATGAGGCAGCCTTGTACTGGTATTGTCTGCAGTACTGGCATTTGAAGTGTTGGAGAAATCCTCAGACCGGCCAGATCCAAATCCAAAATCAAAAAGAATATTCCTAAGAATGACCTGATTGTCATAATCAAAATTCGCGGCAGTAAGGATTGTATTCACACCATCCTGCTGAGCCGTTAATAAATTCAAATCTCCCGCTTCCCCATTTACGTGTTCTGCGCTTGGGTAACATGATGCATCAGAATAAGAAAAACCCTGAGATACAATATAATGATTGTGGCCTTCCTGTCTGAATTGTGCCAACGCCCCTAAGAAACCGGAAAATTGATCCGGCTGGATACTTCGTCTTCTGGTATGCTGAAATCCGTACCGGATGACAACCCCATTCTGATTATAATTGAATGCCTCAAAAATCTGTGGCCCTACACCTACATTCCCTATAATATCCATATTCACCAGGTCTACATTTCCTACTTGGTTGGCGTACCATTTGTCTGTAGCACCATCACCAAGAGTTCCGTTAGAATATACGAGCAGCTGATGAGCATCAATCTGCTCTCCGGCAGCTCTATTTGCCGTAAAATCTATGGTCTGCAAAAGGTTTCCTCTTTGAGCGAGTGGAGGAATGGTATTCACTCTTCTTTTTCTGGTAACGTTTACTTTAGTTCTGGAACAGATTCTGTGTTCGTTATCGTTTTGATCGTAATAGAAATAAATAACTTCAGTAGAATGGTTATTCACAACCTTCTGAATCCTTCTTCTTCTTTCCGGATTCGGAGTAATTACGGCTAAAGTATTGTACGTATTACTGCCATGATGAATATTGTATATATTTTTATTAACTACTCTGAACCTTCCTGTATCATCATTTAAGAAAATACCGACACCGTTAACTTCCTCCTGGCTGTCTTTATAGGCACAAGGATTATTGTCTGTTCTCTCTACCGCTACTTCCAGATTAATACTGCCGTCTGCCAGTCTTCTGGTCCATTCATCAAAAGTAGCTCTTGAGTCGGGTCTCAGCTGTAGTTTGATAATGGCTTTATTAATATGGTCACCTTGTAAGTTAGTATAATGGGCATGGCTTCCCTGTCTGTTATTAAGTGCATCAAAATTACCTACCTGTACCGTAAACAGCCTTTGTACTTCATATCGGTTAGGAGATACGAAACGCATTAACTGTAGTGTATCTGTATTTTCGGTCATTGTATTGGCTGAAGGTCTTATCACTGCATCTATACTCAGATCTGTCATATTGCTGGTTTCAATAACCAGATACACCGTTTTTCCCAATATGGAATCGTATGGAATTTCCTGATTCTGATCATCGCGCTGCACATGGGCAGAATCTATTTTTGTGAAGCTTACTCTTGTTCCATTATCTGTTGTAGTCTTTTTGGCAAAATAAACATCAGTGATTCGCTGTAATGAGTTATCGGGAGTATCCGGAGCCAAAGGACCGTTCAAGGTTTGTGTCTGTCCGGAATCTGTTATTGTAATACGTGTTGCCATTGTAAGATTTTTCTTTTTTTAATACAGAATTTTGATATTTCTGAGTGGTATTATCTTCAGTTTTTTCTTCCTTAGCTGAGGTAAGGCTCAGACATCCGGATCATAAAATATATAATCAACACCGGAGAAGTCTTTGCTACATTTTCAACTAATTGATGCTGCATTTTTTTAGTTCGTCCTGTTTTTATAATTCATCATAACTTATTTCTTTGATATGACAGATGATTTTCTTTTGATAGTTTTCTCCCAGAGAAAATTCTATGGTAAGTTTATGTTCCAGAACTTCTTTGGTGGTAAAATCCAATAAAATCTGCCCTTTATATTTATCCAGTTTCGGACAATCTGTTTCAGGGGTATAGGCAATTTCCTTTCTCTGCATTTCTCCATAAAACATTTCCCAGTTTTTATCTGAAGGAATACTGCCTGTATACTGTAACAGTAATAGTTCATCATCATAACGTATGGCTTCTGTCTGTATAGTCTCGTCTATATCTATGATGGTATTCCCCATAAAATTACGATACCGTACGCTATGTTTTACCTGATCTTCTTTCTCATCATATCTTCCATAAAACTTATGGAGAATCATTCCAAAATGATTAATTTTTAAAAAATCTGTGCAGACTAAACTTTCTTTTTGATAAAAATCTTTTAAGAACGTATAAAAATCTTCAGCCTGTCTGCCAACATAGGAGCGGGAAAGCTTTTCTAACGTCTTTTCCATTTTATTCTGAAGAAGAGGCAGTCCCTTTATGTTTTTTAAACGTCCATATACATCCGCTATAAGTACTACATCATTATTAATGGCTGCAATTTGGTCTAAAAAATCTTTTTCAGAAAGCGACAGCTCTTTATCCCGGTGAACTCTGTCAAAAATTTCAATATGGTATTCAAATCTTTCCTCTTCTAAACGTTTCAGCGTAACATGAAAGTTTTTGTTGAGCTCACTTCTATGAGTTTCTCCATAGGTAGTTGTATATTCATTATAAGTGTAGCGGTAAAATTTTTTTCCTTCTGTAAGGTTTAATATAACATTGATAGGAAACACTGGCTCCATAATTTTTCACTCATTTTTACGATTTGCTATTGCCAATTAAATTGAGCATTCGTTTTTTTCTTTTCCAAACATTCCTGTACGCTGTATTTTGTAGGGCACAAAAAACAGTTCTTCTCAGAATTAATAAAATAGCTGTTCAGATTAATTTCCCGGTTTTGAAGTAATGCAAGATTGGCTTCCTTTTCACAGATTGAAGTGGCAGGGTAGTCTACATAATCATCTTTGGCAATTTTATGATGATTCACCGAGGAGCTGATTTTAGTAATTCTGGTTATAGCAGTATTGTTTTTATTCTTTTTAAGCTTAAAAATGTATGAAGTGGAATCATAAAGACTATTGTATTTGATAGACAGGTTATTTGCAGATTGATCTACCAAAAGTTCATAATCTTCCTGAAAAATCTTCTTATTATCAATAGTATTTAAAGAAACCGGAACCCTGAACGTAAAATTCCTGTCCTGTATTTTTACGGTTCTTAAAGCATAGCAGCTGTCACACTTTACGTCGGCCGTTTGGTTGATAATTCCTACTTTTTTCTTATTCTGTAAAACCGGAATATCGGCATTCACTGAAGTACTCTGGCAGTTTTGCAGAGCATAAAAGAGGATAAAAAATAAGTATATTATTTGTTTACGCATTCTGTGTCATATTTAAAAAGTTCTTTAGTCCACTTGGTGTAGTTCTTTCTCTCGGTGATATTGGTCTGCCCTCCGTTAATAGCCTGTGTTACTTTTTCAACATCAGAATCTGCCAGTCCATTATCCATTGCTGCAATGGTATCCGTTTTATGAATGGTGGAAAACCAGCCGGCAGAATTAAAAGCATGGAATAAGTTTTCAGAAATGTTTTTAGCATATGTTTTTAATTCTTCATAAAAGGTTTCGGTGAGACCGTTTTCCCGAGCTTTTGGTCTGTTTTTTACGCATTCACCAACACTTTCATAACCGGATCTGTATTTTATATAAGTGTCATAATGGGTTGTTTTATTCACATAATCATAATAGGCCAGATAGTTATAATCGTGGGTGATCTGTTTCATTCCTCTACCCTGGAAAGGTACACCACCTTTATAATTATCCGGTACAGAGTCTCGGCTTTCATAAGTATAGGTGAAACTTATGGTTTCGAGATACATCTGACCCAGGAAATGGATTTTTCTTCTGCAGGTCTTGATGCTGAATTTCTTAAACATAGCATTCATTTCATCGGTAAAGAGCTTTATTTTATCTCTGTTTTCAGAGATTTTTCCGCTTGTAATCCCAATCGCAATAATCTTTTCTTTTCCACCATCAAAAAAGGCATCTCTTTTTGATTTATAATTCTGCTTATCCCTTAAATGATAAATTAATTCTATCATCTCATCCACAGTAATATCTCTGTTACAGTAACATGGAGTTCCTGAAATCTCAAACCTTTCGTTTTCTTTATTTAAGAATTCATGGGTGTCATCCGGAAATATTGCTTTATCCTGTGTGTCTTTTACTTCTGCTTTGAAGTATAAAAAGGCATTTACATTCTCTCTTTTATTAAACTTTTCTATCAGTTTCTTCAGATCCTGATCGCTTTTGGGACGCAATGTTATTTCTTTAGCATACACCAGTGTCTCATTGATACTGAATTCAATATTGCTTTTCTCCGTTTCGCCATCTAAAAACTTTACAGGATTGTCATATACGTTTTCAGGATTTGTTCCTTTATTTTCATGAATCTCCACAGAGAGTTTTCCGCTGGCTCCCTGACATTCTGCTACTACCCATACTTTCTTTTTAATGATCGCCTTATCAATCTTTTCATAATTAAAAACAGGTTTACCATCCTTCATTTCCTGTGCTTCCTCTTCCCAGGTAATATTTACCGTTTCTTTTGCTTTTAATTTTACAGAATCTTCTTTATCTGCCTGGATATTCCTTCTCCCTTTTTTTCAAACTTCTTTTTTACGTCAGACACCAGACCACCACTTTTTACAGTATAAGGTTCACTTTTCTTTTCCCAGATCATTTTAGGAACCTGCTTCGCAAAATAGATTTTCACCACATTCACTTCATGATCTACCTGATGGGTCATATCAAAAGTCTTCTGATTGGGGTTTGCAGAATAATCATCTTTTTGTTGTGCTTCACTCATGACGTTTTATTTTGAGCCAATTAGTAAAAATCCTTAGACTTATTATATTTGGTTTTTAAGTCTTTAATAACTTGTAATTTCAGTTTTGGAGGCAAATCTTTTAAAGTAATATTCAGATTGTCTTTTATTTTACATTTGCCACCTTCTTCACAATAGTACTTTATATGGTACAGGTATTTTTTACGGTTATACAATATGATGTATGAAACTTTTGTATCATTATCCCAATTCCCACAATAGGTGAAAGGGATTAGGACAGCCTTCTGTTTATTAACCGTATAAATGGAAATATGATCTTCTTTTACATTAATTAACCCGGATTGTGCATAGGGATAATTATAAACGATACTATTGCTGTAATTTTTGTTTTTAACAGCTGCACTGATGATGGTTACTGCTCCGTCAAATTTCTCTTTTTCAGCATTACAGGGGTTAATTACCTTTACCGTAAGAGTATTGGACAGGCTTCCTTCTTTAAAATCTTTACTGATCATTAATGAATCCTGATAATATACTTTCAGACTGTCATGTACAGGCTGCTGCCCGCAAACAGGAATGAATAAAAATAACAGTAGACTAGTAACTAAGCTTTTCATTTTTTGTATAATAAATAGGTAATTCATCATCTTCAGATTTTTTAGTATATTCTATTGGATACATGGATGAGGTTCTCTGCCCGAATGTTCCCACACAAACTTTGTTCCCCTGATTTCCGCCCAGATAATATATGACCTTACCGTCACTGCTTTTTCCAACCGCCATGCTTACATGGTGCCTGTCTGATAAAACACATATTGAGCCTAATAAAGGTAAGTTACCTGCTACAAGTTTTCCCCATACCGGATCATCAAATTCTTCTGCTGCCAGTCCTTTTTTATCTGTAGGATTTTTCTTAAATCCGGCTCTGTATCTTGTATTTTCATGTCCGTAGGAATAGGCACCAGGATCTAATTGGGCAGAATATCCGCTGTTTTTTAAACACCAGCCCACAAATGAGGCACACCAGGAACTATTATCGGTATTGGCACAGGCCTTTGGCTTATTCTGTCTGTTAATAGCGTGATATTCATCTACAATCTTAGTACAGTGAGTAGCTTCTGAAACACCAAGCTCCTGTTCTTCACGAGCTTTAACAATCCATGGCTGCTCAAAATATTTTATTTTGAAATATTGACCACCTTCATTTAAGAAGGTGTTTTTCAGGCTGCTGCTTCCTTCTTTGCCCAGATATTCAATTTTGGGTTCATCAGAAGTGACTTCAATATATACTGATGCTTCCTTGTCCGGACTTGCTGCGATGAGTTTTGCCAAATTAAATGACAGGTCATCAGCACGCTGGTTGAGCATCAGTTTGAGTACTGCTTTGTTTTTAAACTGACTTGCGTTTTCTATGGTTGAGTCATTTGCCAGATTATCAACGGCTACTTCAAATTCACTTTTTGCTTTTATACCGGCATATTTGGATGCGTCTGTTACTTTTTCCACATCATTCAAATCAATTAAACTTACCTCAGCATTGACATCTGATAAGACCTTGTTTTTGCCACTTTTAACCTTGATTTTTATTTTTTTTCCAGTGAGTCCTTCAGTCTCAACCACTAAAGCCACCTGGTAGCTTAATCCTCGTTCTGATATTTTCTGTGCTGATATTTTCTCGGTATCAACTTTCTTTTTAACCTTAACTTTCTTACCGAGTTTTTTGTTGTAAACTTCTTCTTCCTTTTCAACAGGAGTTCCCTTTTCTGAAACCCATTTTACAAAATAAGCATCAAGAATTTTAGGAACATCATTATTCTGAATCTCACTTTTTATACTCTCAGCCTGTGGAATGGGCTTAGCTGCAGCAGAATTAAATTCTGGGTCACAATTGATAAAAGACTCTTTTACCAAGGCTGTCTGTTCCTGTATGGTAGTGGTTCCAGGATTTTGCCATGGGCTTAATTTTATAACGCTCATGCAGGGTGGGGGAGACATATTTCTTGCCGGCCATTTCGGGTGGCCGCAAGTTCCTTTAAACTGAAGGTTTACCATATTATTACCATCACCTATTGTTGCAAATGGCTGATCTTGAAGATTTATTTCGTTAGAGGTAACGATCAGGTCTCCGGGACCCTGTGCATAGGGGCACTTCAACTTGGCTCCATGCATTACCATTTCTCTTTTTTCTACAGGAGAATCTTCGTTGGCTTTTTTCTGTTGTTCTGCTCTTTTTTCAGAAAGCTTTTGATCATGCGCAGAAGTATTCTGATTTTCCATGTGTTACTATTTTGGATTGGATTCAATTGTTAGGGCCGGAATTATATTCGCTGATAACTATTGAAATTTACTTTCATCAACTGTAATAAATTTATCCTTTACTTACTTTAACGTCTTTTCCACCCTGGAATACAGCTAAAGTTGTTCCTCTTAATTTTAAATCACCTTTAGAAGTCTGTATATCAGCTTCTCCGGAAATACTTTTAAATTTATTGCCAGTGCTTTCTGTCTGATCCTGCTTAACTGTAATGATTTTGTTTTCTGATGTCTGGGTATATCTTTTTGTGATGGATTCACTATGATCATTTCCAACATGTATGGTGCTGTCCTGTCCAATCTTAGTGGTCATATTCCTTCCTACAGAAATATGCATATCTTCTCCGGCTGTAAAGGTCATGTTTTTCGGTGCTGTAACATTAATATTACCCTGGCCGTCCATGAAATAAGTATTTCCGCTTGGGTCTTTAATAGTTACGCTTCTGTCTGCATCATTCATTAAAACCTTAATACCGCTTCTTGTCTGTATAGATTTCAAATGATTGTCCAGACCACCACCCAGGCCTACCTGCCCATGAAACATCCCACCCATTGCAAATGGAAAATCAGGATTGTGGTATTCAAATCCTACCATAACCTGATCGCCAATCTCAGGAACGGCTACAAACCCTCTGTTTTGGGTAATGGCATCTGTACCCCCTGCATCAGGGCTCATCATTCTGATAAAATGGGTAGTATCATTTAACTGCCAGTCAAACCGTACCTGTATTCTTCCCTGGTTTAAGGGGTCTACATTGGAGATAACAGTGGCTACCTGCGGTTCTGCTTTAGGCATTTCAAAATCAGGTTTTGGCATGAAGCCGGTTCCT
The DNA here is from genome assembly GCF_004119455.1 of Chryseobacterium sp. CH25. GTDB lineage: Bacteria > Bacteroidota > Bacteroidia > Flavobacteriales > Weeksellaceae > Chryseobacterium. The sequence continues at coordinate 115,173 of NZ_NRQT01000008.1, read as the reverse complement.
TCAGCTATCGCTTCAAAGCTTCCTGTATAATATCCTCTGGAATCTACTTCATGGCTTACCTCTGTAATCATAAGGGTTGTAAAATGTGAGGTCTCATTGCTGTCAGCCTTCCTCATGGCCAGGTCTGCAACACAGCCAATATAAAGGAATGGAACAGTTGTTTGTCCTGAAACGGTAAAAACTTCAACGGCTTTGCTTCCTCTTGCACTTTTTTGGGAATCATCCACATCAAGAAACACATTGGCATTGATGGGAGTAGGGGTTAATGATCGGGTAGTAAAAATAGTATCATTCAGTTCATAAGCTTTGGATGATAATTCTCCTAAGTGGCTTATACGGTCATCAACGCCCACCATTTTAGTATGGCTGCTGCTGTTATAACCAAAATATTCAGGTTTAGTATGAACTGCTTTCAGTTCAACATTCACGTCACTTACATTGCTTCCATATACCAATAGAATAGGTTTTTCAGAAGGCGGGAGTTTACCGAAATGAAGGATCTCACCATCATAATAAAACTGCTCTCCATAGGCCTCTGCAATTCTTGTAAGGTAGTTATAATGCGTTTCGTTATATTGTGAACTGTAGCTGATATAGCCTTTGTTTTGAGTATCTACCCTGAAATCAAATTTGCTGGTCCCTAAAGTTTCCTTGATAATTCTGTCAGCAATAATATTGGTATTCACAGCCTTGCTGCCACCAAAGCTTTGGGTATGGGGAGCTGCATCCATCAGAATAGTGGGGCTTTTCCCTTTTAAGATAATATTTCCCAGACTCATTTTTTCCTGGCTGAATGCTACCTGAGTAATAATACCTACAAATGTTCTTTCCGGGGTTTCACTTTCATAATCTTTATATTTAAAAACAACAGTGATTCTTTTTCCTAAAAACTTCTGGGCCTGTTCAAGGTTGTGGTTCTGTACTTCACCTAAAGAGTCATGGGCCAATACCAGTTCAAAATCATGGTGCTTTCTTGCACTCTGTTGTAAACGGAAATGCTTAAAGTGATTGATAGCTTTGCCCTCAACCACAATGTCCAGTTTTACCACCCGGTTGATGCCCGAAATGTGGTTTTCTGAAACCTTATCAGAATTTGAGGTGTTTCTCATAATATTTTATGCGTTTTTTTGGTATTATATCACCGAATTTAGATAAAAAAATAGTACTCAAGATAAATTTTCGTTAAATCTGAAAAATTGTAGTAAAACTACGATTGAGGAAAATTGTGAGTTAAGTAACTTGGACTTAGATATTTGGAGATAGAGGTCGTTTCAGAATGGCCAATATATTTTTTGAATTACTTCAAATAGAACCTCTATGAGAGTGTTTTGTATTTTTAAACTTATTGAGTCATAATATCTAAAAGATGAACTAACGTCTGGATATTTGCCTGAACATTTTCATAATCAGGTTTTTCTCATGCTTTTTACCGGGTATTAATTTTCTCTTTTCCTGTATATATATCATAATAATTACATAATCCTGCATAGACTGATGTTCATTCTTTTTTTCAGTATAATTGCCTTTTAATATACTATATCCGAGATAGATCATTGGGCTCACCGTTAAAAGTATAATCAGTAGCAAATACCCAATTACCTGCCATTCTTTTCCGAATAGTTCTTTAATATCAATAAAAGATAATACTACCCCAGAAAGAGGAAAAATGATAGAAAGCCAGATGGAAATCTTATTTGAATTAAAATAAAAAATAGGCTTTTCTTTGTATTGCAATTCCTCATGTATAACATTGTAGTTAAAATCAATATTTTCATCACCTACAAATGCATATTTCTCAGCGGCTAGCTCTTGCCAGTAACCTCTTAGAGATAGTGATTCCCAATCTATATCAGAATAAAGAAGTGAAAGAATATGCTGTTTATAGTTATTAACTGATTTCTTAATTAATTTTAGAAGAATTATTTTATCATATAGAATTATACAATATATCACCAGCAGATTGATTAAGAGTCCAATAAAATACCAGGTATTATAGAGCGTTACAATAGAAGTATCTTTTGTTTTAAATACGCTGACTCCAAATACTCCAATGAAAACAAAACTTGTAATTAAAACAAAATAAAGAATTGATTTACCATATTGATTGTCTTTATAAAGGACCGCATCACGTATCATTTTTGAATATTATATTCCTTTTTAAACTTTAAATAATCTTGAATTGCGCTGTTTTCTTTCATTTTTTGGCTAAAATTAATAAAAAAGGTTGCCCTCTTTAATTCAAAAGGCAACCGTAGCTTGGATTAATGCTGAAAAAAGCCTTTCAGAAAAACTGAAAGGCTTTTTTATATAAAGAAATATTATTTAAAAATTTGCTGATCATAAAGAATGTTATCATCTTCATCAAAACTAATAATCAAAACTTTATATTGTTTTGCACTGTCATTGTTGAAGAATTTAATTCTTGGTGGCACATAGTCACTGTCAAACAAATTAGGGTTCCAGTAAAGGGTTTCGCGGGTATCATTTTCAATTTTTGCATCATCATCTATCATTTCAACAAGGAACTCCGAAGGTTTATCGTACCCTTTTATAACAGCAGAGTTATTCTTTGGGGCTTCTTTTCCATTATTTTTAGATTTCATATTGCCTCTCATGGTATAGATGGCTACTGCATCTCCTACTAATCCTGCTCCTTTAAGAATTTTTACCATAGCGATATTATTGATAGGTAGAGTAGAAATCATAGTAGCATCTGTGAGGATTTCATCTAAATAAAGCTTAGCCTGCTGCCCACGAATATAGGGTACATTAACACCGGAATTATTTTTTTGAAATGTTAAACCGGCAGCTCTTCCCTGCAACCAGTCTAATATATTGATTGAGGTGTTAGCATTCTGATCTTCATTTACAAAATCAAATATAGTAGAGTTCATAGAACTGAACATTCCGGTGGAAAGCTGTTTGTCCAGTTCTTCTTTTGGATCTTTCTTTTTTCCTGTTAGTGCTACTTCTTTAATCTCTTGTACCTCAGTATCTCCTATCTTTTTATTGTTTTTCTGAGCATTGATAGCCTTAGAAATAGCTGGCGGAAGGTTTTTATTCCCACTGGTTTTTACTAACTGGTATTTTGTATTTGGAAAATTGCCGGTAAACGGAGTAGGATTTACCAATGGTTCTGCCGTTACAAATAAATTATCTGCATTTGATTCTTCATTGTTTTTTGAATTAGCAAATAATGAAACTGTTACAGGTTCATCATTGCTAAGATTATTTAAATAGATATAGCCGCTTTGATCCGTTTGAAACGGGCTGATAATGGGTTCACTTTTGCCTGATTTCAACAATAACATCACGCTGGAGTTAGTTATCATAGCACTGTTTTTAACAGGTTTTATCCTGTAGGAAAGAAACTTTTGAGATTTGGTCTTAATTGTAGGTACAGATCCGCTAAGAACAGAATTCCAGTCGAATCTTTCCCATTTTTCAGAGATAAGAAGAGCATCTAAAGCTTCACTGTTGGCATTTTTAGCAAAATATTGAGCCGGAGTGTCTATTTTTGTACTAAAGTCTCCTGTTAGCCAAAGCCCACTCAGCATATTTTCTTCTTCCGGTTTCTGAGTACCATCATCTTCACTTACTAAAACAGTATAATTTTTAAAATAGGATTCCGGAGAAAGATCAATACTGTTGAAAGATCTTGGAGTCTGCTTGATGCTCTGGCCTATAATTTCAGCTTTTTCGATCTTTAAATCATTGGGTCTTATAAAACAAAGTCTTTGTGCAGCCAGATTATCCTGGTCATCAAAGATGGCTAACTGCAATACTCCGTTAGCTCCATTGCTTATTTTAATAGGAATAAGACTGGATACTTCATTAGATAACTGTTTAATATTAGCCTTGTAAGCAAGATGGTTATTGATTGTTCCTACAATTTTATAGTTTTGAAGCTGTTGTTTTAAGTTGACTCCTTTTAAGGTGTATTTAATGCCTTCTTTAGAGCTGTTAACTTCTAAGTAGAGACCAGTTTCAGCAACCTGTGGAAGATCTATTGTTTTACTTTTCCCAGTGTTGTCCTGAATGATAGCCTGATATTTTTTTCCTGCTGTAGGAGTTATTTTAAAAGTGGAAACATTCTTATCAAAAGATTTAAATGTAGTAAGGGGAACGTTAGGGTTTTGGGTATCTATTACTTTTCCGGTCCAGCTTTCCGGCAAAGAAGTATTACTTGATAGTCGTATCGCAAATTTAGTAGGCATACCGTTGATGAAATTTCCACCCTCTGGAACTGCTTTTGCAGACCAGTCTGAATTTTTAGAAATGACTAATGATTCTGGAGAGTTGGGATTATAAACGGGGATAGACTTAACAATCTGCAGATCTTCGTTAAAATTGGTCATGTAAGGGGTGTAAGCTCTTACAAAATAAACCTGTTCTGGAAGATCTTCTTTCAACTGGAAGTCTCCGCTGCCCTCACCATTGGTAAGACGTATTGTTTTCCAGTCTATCAGTTTTTTATCAGAATTGTACAGTTCTACAAATAGGGTAGTGGATATTGCGGAACGGTTATAGCCATCAAATACAAAGCTTTTAAACCAAATTTTGTCACCAGCTGCATATTGTGATTTGTCGGTAAGTACATATACTTTTTCCTGTTCGTAATTATTCTCAAGGTTTGTAATGGCTTTTTCCAGTTTAGTTTGTGCCAGTATAGGCTGTACCATAGAAAGAAGCAATACACCGAATATATTTTTCATAGAAATCTTAGCGCATTTTAATTCAGTGCTAATTTAAACATTTAAAGACTTAGGAAATTGATATTTCATCTGTTATTTTAAAAGAAATAGCTTAATATTCCGGATGGAAGGCTGTATAGGAATAAAAAAAGACAACCATTCAGCAGTTGTCTTTTTAAATATGTGGTTTTAAAATACGTTATTCTATCCAAAAATATCCCATAGAATAGGTTTTGGCTTTACCAGCCACAATCACTCTTTCGTTTTTATTTTCGCAATAAAGCTGGCCTCCTCTTTCTGAGAGCTGACGGGCGAAAAGTTTATCTTTTCCTAATCTTGATGACCAGAACGGGATGAGTGAACAGTGTGCAGAACCGGTTACAGGATCTTCAAGAATAGAAGACTGTGGCGTAAAATATCTTGAAACAAAATCACTGTCCGTACCTTCAGCTGTCACAACAACACCGCCAGGATCCAGATTGATAAGGTCTAAAATGGACTTTTCAACTGTGATTTTTTGATGTCTTCCTCAGACTCATACACCAGAACATAGTCTCTTGATTGGAAGACTTCCTTCGGCTGTATATTGAGCGATTTTGCTATAGCGTCAGGAAGAGTGGATGGTTCCGGCATTCTTGATGGAAAGTCCATATAATAAAATCCATCTTTTACCTCTACTGTTAATTCACCGCTTTTGGTTTCAAAAACAATTCTGTTGTTCGGATAATTTAAGATGGAAGCTAAACAGTGTGCGGTAGCAAGGGTAGCATGTCCACATAAGTCCATCTCTATTTCAGGGGTAAACCATCTCAGATGAATGGTAGTGCCATTATCAATAAAGAAAGCTGTTTCTGCCACAGCATTTTCACTGGCTATTTTTAAAAGGATTTCATCGGGTAACCAGTTTTTCAATGGAACAACACATGCAGGGTTTCCATGGAAAATCTCTTCTGTAAACGCATCTATCTGATATAATTCTAACTTCATTATTGAGAAATTTTTAGGTCTGTAACAAAGGTAATTTATTTTATAAGTAATTCTTTACTTTATGATTGTTTTTGCTTTTTAAAGGCTGCAAACCCGTTAGAATACCCATCCTATATTTTCTTTTGTTTTTAAAGAAAATATAGGATGGGTATTCAGTAATTTCATAGTGGGAGATTTTCCTTTCCAGTTAAGTTCCTCACCCAGAAAGTAAAAAACAGCTCCATCATTGGTTTTAATTTCAAAAAAATATGATGTAAACTTGTTCAGCGCATTGCTTACCGGCATATAATTAATTTCATTTATTTGCTCAGCAGGATAGGAGATGCTGTTAATAAGAAGGCTGTCCTTGGACATGAAAACATTTGCAGGTGGAAGGTTTTTTCTTAGCATTAGATATTCTGATGAACATATCAATACCAGAAATAGAAAGCTTACAAAACTTGGCATTGCCAGATAAAAAGGGTCTTTTTCTTTGGTATAAATATAAAGAAATATTGTAACTGCATGAACACCAATAACAATGGATCCGTATCTGGAAAAAAAGAATTTGAAATAACTTGGATTTAATTTTTTCATGAATAATAAACTGTGTTTGATTTTCCCTTGTATTGTGTTGGAAGCTATAAAAATACGAAAGTTTAAAGGAGAATCTACTCTGATATTTCTTAGAAGCCTTTACCGGTTGAAATCCTGTTCAGATATTATTTCTGAAGAGATCAGCCTATTCATATGTGATTGTGTTGTTTCAGTAAATGTATTCCGGTTGAGGAATCCATTATTACATAGAGCGAAATCTAGTTTTTTTTCGAATTATATCTATAGGGTTAAGGTGTTGTATATAAGAAGTATATGATAATTTTGGACTCGCTTAAATAGAAAAAACACAAAATTATTATACTGAGCTTTAAAATGTCTAAAAGAACCATGCATTTTAAGTTCTCCGAAAATATTGTAATCAATGGAGATACAAATTATAAAGGAAAATTATTCCCTTTTAAAACTAGATGAGGTAACTGGTTTTAGTATTCTCCAGGCCTTGCTATAATTCAAATTCAAAAACATACATATGAAAGAAAGGATACGTTTTTTAATACTCATTTTTGGGGTATTTTATTCTTCTGTTAATCTATTTTTTTCCCAGGTTGGGATAGGATTATTGAATCCTCAGGGAGCTTTACATGTAGATGGTGCTAAAGATAATGCGGCTACAGGAAATCCAACAGGAGCACAAGTGGCTAATGATATTATTGTTCACAAAACAACAGGTTTTATTGGAGTAGGAGTACTGAATCCTCAGGTAAAGCTTGATATGAGATCTGCCGGAACCGAAAATGCTTTAGGTCTGAGTACAACTACGATGAACGCTGTAGATGCGGGGGCAGGAGCTGTGAGGTATGATGTAGTAAACATCCCTGCAGGTCCCAAAATTGAAGTTTCAGATGGGGTAGTTTGGCATAAAGCTTATATTGCTCCTCAAAAAGCAGTGGTGGTAGCCCGTAAAATAACCAGCCAATCCATCACACAAAGTACAGCCACCAATGTCAATAATTGGAATGTCGTTCGGGACATGAGTAATAGCTTTGATGCTTCATCAGGTATTTTTACAGCTCCTCGTGATGGTACATATACTTTTTTATTAACTTTTAATTTTAATGGAGCTGTAATTAATGACGGGTCTAGAGTAGAATCACAATTTTATAATACGACCACCAATACAGTATTGGCTTCCGTTTACAAAACTTTTGGACAGTCTATGACTGGTACAGCTGATGATGCAAACGCCACACGTTCTACCCAGGCAGGCGGATCAAGTACGGTAACCCTTACTTTAATTGCAGGTACAAAAGTAGCTACAAGACTTTGGCATAATCTGGTATCGAGTGGTTCAGTGGCACTCAGAGTGACTACTAATCCGGCAGATCCTACGAATCCTGATGATGGATTTAACAATTTAACCATTATAGAACATTAAAAAATAGAATATTATGAAAGTGAAAATTAATTTGGTTTATCAGTTATTGACTTGTATTCTATTTTTTTCTTCGGTTAAAATATCTGCTCAGGTAGGCTTTTTTACAGACAAACCTTTGCAGCGTTTGCAGATTGATGCGGCAAAAGATAATGGAGCAAATCCTGATGCCTTAAAATTGTCTAATGATGTAGTTGTAGATTCAATTGGAAATCTGGGAGTTGGGGTTTTAAATCCTGTAACTAAAGTAGATCTCCGTTCATCAGATAACAAAGGGCTTATTGGCTTAGGTACCGGTACACAAACGCCTGTTGAAGCCGGTGGGGGAGCAATACGTTATAATGCAAGTGGTTTTTTGGAATATTCCGATGGTGAGCAATGGATTGCTTTGCCTCTTACTGCGCCTACCAAAGCCCTTGTAAATGCCAGTAAGAGTACTGCTCAGAGTGTTGGGAGCGGTTCTACAGTATATATATCAGACTGGATTGAAACAGTAGATCTGGGAACAGTACCCAACGGAGATTTTAATCCTTCTACCGGAATATTTACGGCTCCCCGTGATGGCTTTTATCTGGTATCTTTCAACATCACTTTAGCGAATGGTACTATTCCTAAAAATACATTTATAGAGACTGCAATAGAAAGTGACCGCAATACTGAGAATATTCAGATTTATAAAACAGTGAACTCTTATCCTGCATTCCAGGCGGGGGCAGTAAGTAATTATATAAGTGGAAACTGCAATGCCATCTTTAATCTTAAAGCAGGAAATACCATTAAGTTTGGAATTAAGCATAATATAGGCTCTGCAAGAAATACTCTGAATGACGGGAAATTAAATAATCTCAGCATTAGCGAATTATAAAAAACACAATCATGACACAATATAATATAATAAAGAGCCTGGCAACTGCTTTTGTTCCTCTGCTTTTCTGGACTCAGGTTAATGCTCAAATTGGAGTGGGAGTAGATAACCCTACAAATCCTGTTGAAGTAAAAACTGATGCAGGTAAAGTTATAATCGATAAATCAGGCAAAATAGGTGTACTCGTTGCCAATCCTAAAGTTGCAGTAGATTTACGCAGTGGAAATAATGGTACTGTTGCTATTGGGAATACTGGTAAAACAGCGGTACAGGCCGGTGCTGGAGCTTTACGCTATGTTGCAAGCCCTGCCATTGGGGTAAAAGGATATCTGGAATTTTCTGACGGGACCAATTGGGTGAGTTTTTTTCCTAAAGGTAAACCCCGTATTGTTGTAATGGCAAATAAAGTGACCCAGGATACCTATCTGTTTGAAAGCGGAACCCCATCAGAAATAGGAACTAAATCCGGGATTGTACAGAGAAGATCGTCTTATCTAACCAATTGGACGGAAAAACTGGATTCTGATTCAGGTGTTCCAACTACGAACTTCAATCCTGCTACAGGAGAGTTTATAGCTCCCAGAACCGGGGTGTATTTTGCAACCTTTACCTTTGCATTGCAATCAAGTCAGGTAAATACTGGGGGAAATAATCAGACAGAAGCTATATGGGAAGTGAGAAATCCTGCCGGAACTATTACTCAAAGGGTAAAAACCAATAACGGATATGCTTCTGATACCGGAGCCAGTCCTAATGCTGTACCCGTAGGTTCTGCCTGTACTGTGAGTGTTTATCTGAATAAAGGGGATAAACTGAGACCATTCACATGGATTACTGTTGCATTTGATGGTACTGTAAGTCAATTTGATGTTTCTAGTAGTGGAGTATATAATTCCTTGACTATTGTGGAACAGTAAACGATAAATAAATAGATTATGAGACGGTTGGAAAATATTTTCAACCGTTTTGTAGTAATTAAACTGAAGTGGTCATAAAAAGAAAAAGAGATAACCACTAAACAGCTATCTCTTAAAATGACCAAAATAACCTTTTTATTAAAGATTTACATATTAATAATGATTTGTCATTAATGTATAGGTTATCATGTATTCAATTAATCATTATCTTGTTGTATAACCACCGTTGGCAAAAATAGTCTGCCCGGTAATCCACCAGCCATCAGAAACCAAAAATTCAATAAGAGGGGCAATATCTTTAATATCTGTGAGTCCCCCTAATGCAGACGCTGATTTGTGATACGCCACAGCATCATCGCTTTCCTGGCCATAGAAAAACGGGGTGTCCATTGGTCCTGGTGCAACAGCTGTTACAGAAATTCCACGCTCTCCAAACTCTTTAGATGCTGCTCTTGTGAAATGCTCAACAGGTGCTTTCATCCCTTCATAAGTGGAATAAAATCCTGTATAGGCTGCAAGTAAAGAGGTCACAATCGTACAGATCTTTCCATTATCGTTTAATTTTTTACCTGCTTCCTGGATAAAGAAATAGGCAACTTTTGAATTGATATTGCTCATGCTGTCATATTCTGCTTCGGTAGTGTTTACAAAAGGTTTCTTTAGAACCATTCCGACCGTATTGATGACGATATCTATTCCTCCGAATTTTGAAACCGTTTCATCAAAAAGCGGGTAATGTTTTCTATTTTGGTTAAATCCCCCTGAAAGATGAAGGCATCAGCACCTAACGCTTTTACTTCTTCTAATGTTTTTTCTGCATCCGGCTTTGTACCATCGCTATTATAATGAATAGCAAGTTTAGCTCCTTTTGCAGCAAGATTACGACTTAATAAACCGCCAAGGTTTTTTGCACCTCCGGCTATTAATACTACTTTTCCTTGTAAATCATTTTTTGACATAATTTGTAATTTTTTTGATTGTATTATTTGATTGATAAACAGCTTCTAGAAATAGAAGCTGTTATTATTGTTCAAGAATTATTTACTTCTTTATGAATTTGAAGCTTTGAGTTTCGTTGTCTGCATTGATAAAATAAGCACCAGTTGGCAAATCCGAGATATTGATTGTTGATGCATTTTCAAAATTTGGAATAGATTTTACTAACGAGCCGTTGGAATCGTATATTCTGATCTGCTGTAAGTTCTTACTATCTTTTATATGCAAGATATCTTTAGCTGGGTTAGGGTATAAGCTTAATGTACTTTTGTTAGCTCTTATTTCATTTGTTGACAGAGATGCGGAACAGGTAACCTGAGTAGGAATGTTTTTATCGGCTGTTATACCATCACCATTACCTAGTTGATAAAGATTGTCTGCACCCCAGGCCCATAATGAAGTATCATTTTTCACAGCTCCAAAGTGATACCCTCCTACACGAAGGGCTAATGTTTTCCAGTTTGCATCTGTACCTACCTGTTGTGGGGCTAGATTGTATGTGCTTACTGCAGTTCCCCCGGTAATACCATTATGATTAATACCAAATGCATATAATGTATTATCATTCTTCACAATAGCCGAAGCATCCCATGAAGTGGCAATTTGAGTATAATCTGAAGAAGGTTCTATAGCTTGTGGAGTTCTGAAATATTGAGCACCCGCTCCCACAATACCCAATCTTCCATCATGACTGGCTCCCCAGCCAAAAAGCTTTCCTGTAGTTTTAAGTCCTAAAACGTGATAAACCCCACATGAAACATCTTTCCAGTTTGTATCTGTTCCTATTTGTACAAAAACATCAGATTCTCCACCAGTAGCACCAGTCCCGGTCTGCCCCTCTATATTCGTGCCACAAGACCAAAGTGTTCCGTTGGTTTTGATCCCAAATGAGTTATAATATCCTGCAGATGTTTTATCCCAGTTGGTAGCGAGCGAAGATTCTTGCTGCCAGGTGTTGTACCAGCCAAGGCTGGTTCCCATACCAAGACCTCCCCAATCATTATAACCTGCTCCCCACATTGTACCATCTGTTTTTACAATCATTGAGTGATGATAGCCTGCTGAAAAAGACTTTACATTTTGGGCAATCATAATGGGAGAATATTGTACTGTATTATTCCCATTTCCTAAATTACCGAATTGATTGTCTCCCCAGCCGTAAAGGTTATTATTGGTCTTTTTGGCCAAAACAAACCAACGTCCCACTGAAATATCCGTCCAGTCATTGTCTGTTCCTATCTGGGTAGGGTATTGAACTATGGTTGCCGTACCGGAGCCATTTCCCAGAATACCATTAACATTCTGTCCCCACATCCAAAGCGTTCCGTCTTCCTTTAAAGCAACGCTGAAAGTCTCTCCCTGTGAAAACTTTTTCCATCCGGTTAAAGAGCATTGAGCATTCATCATACTGGAACCCAATAAAAATGTGGTTACACCAAGCATTATTGCTTTTTGTTTGTTTCTAAAAGATGTTCTTTGTTTCATAATTTTAAATTTTTAGTTAATAAATTTGATTTTTGATTGATTAATAATTCGGTTTTATTTTAAAGTGAAATTGTATGTAATTACTATTATTTAGTTCGTTCACAGCTGATGAATTTGTTTTGCCCAGAATACTAAAATCAGTACTATTGAATTCAAACTATACGTTGCTGATAGCAGCAGACTATATTATGCTTTACGGGTGACAGATAAAAAGATCTTTTTGTTCCCACTTACTTCCATACACCACCATTTAAACTCATACCATCTATAGGTATTTGCATTGACCTGAACCTGTAGATTGGTGGTTTCTACTTCTGCATTGGCAGTATTCCAAAACACAATATTATTAGCATCAACACCCCGCCATCCTACAGTATTATTACCATCCCAAAGGTTAGCACTAAATGTATTGGCATTAAAAGGACAAGGTGAAAGAGACTGATTCAGAAGCGTTCTGTTTTCATTTACCTGAGTAGCAAAAGTTTGATAACTAATCAATTGAGCTGCTGAAGATGTATTGATTATTATTGGAGTGTAATAATCTGAATTATAGCCTAATAAATCCATCTGAATTCCATCCAATGATGGTAAGGCCGTAAGACCATTGGCTGCTGCATAAGCTCCTAATCTGAAACCACCACTGGCTACAGTTGCAGCTGCAACTGGCACGGAATAGACGGCTGAAATTGTTTCTCCTATATTGATGGAGCCGGAAGGAGCCGTTCCCCCTCCGGTACTGGGCAATCCTGTTACATACCCTAAAACACCATTGGCATCAGCAACAACTGTTCTTGTTGCGGTAAATGTCTGATTTTGAGTTGGTGAAGCTGCCCCTGCAGGTGTGGTATTGATAGCATTGGCAGTACCGTTAAGTGGCAGGCTTTGAAATCTGATATTATTATTAACATGTAATTTTTCGGTAGGGGTATTGGTTGCGATACCAACATTGCCTTTCCCATCTATGGTCATTCTTGTATTCCCCAGAGTATAAAGCTCTAATTTTGAAGAAGGGCTTGCTCCGGTATTAGTGCCAAAACCTAACGAATTAGTACCTCCGGGTGTAGCCATAATATCTACATTTCCGTCAGGGTTAGCGGCAATCTGCAAATCAGCAGTCCCTGCGGTCAAGCGTGCTCTGGCTGTGTTAGAATTAATAGCATCTATAAGGAGTTCCGATTCTCCATCATTATCTATTTTCATGGTCCCATCAATTCCGGAAAAACTTAATACATTGGAATTCATCGTGACAAATCTATTGGCAGTAAGTGTTCCGTCTGCATTATAGATATTCACATTCCCAGATCCACCAGTTGCTAGCCATAGGGTTCCATTAAAATAATAATGTCCGGAAGCAGTAACATTGATTGTCTGGCCTGAAGGTGATGGGTCAGCAAGAGTTACATACACTAAGGCACCTGTCTGTGCTGTTGTGTATGTTTTCGCTCTTAGTTGTGCACCTGTTATTCTTGGTGGAATAATACCATCCAGAACGGAAGTGTCAGCTGCTTTTCCAACAACATCCAATGTAGCTTTTGGAGCTCCTATATTGATTCCTACTTGAGCTGATACACTTACATTGATCAATACAAGTATTCCTACTAAAAATGTAATTCTTTTCATGAGTTTAAATAAATTAATACGTTTATTGAATGTAAAAGAGTCTATTGAAGAGATAAACAGACTCTTTTATTAATTCTTATAGGTTTAAGGTTTCCAAAAAGACCATACCTTGCCGTTGTACACAGCAAGTTGTTTTTTTACAGTATCATATACCATCATTCCTGGTGCAGGGTTAATGATAGCTGTATGCGGACTGGCGACTTTGGGCAAGATCATGGCCTTGTCTGTATCTGTTAAAACAAGAATCCCGTCTGTGGTGTTGGCTGCAGCATTGGTTCCGATAGCGGTTTTTGCGGTAGTCTGCTCTGTTTTGCCTGCTCCCTGTATAGAAAGATCTGCAGTTCCTATAGTGGCTGCTGTACCGTCATCTTCGCTGAGGTTAGCCCATACTCCTGGATCTTTCAGGTATTTTACTTTATGATCTGTTGTATCGAAAATAGTGCTTCCTTCTTGTGTTATACTGCTTTTATCAATTATGTAGGGAAGAATAAAACCTCTGTTTTCAGTATCAGCAAATTCTAAGGAAACCGAAGTGTTGGTAATGTCTTTTTTTCCGATTGCAACTTGTGCTTGCGTTGTTATAGCAGTCAATATCAATAGAGATGACAATGCTGTTTTTGTGTTGTACTTACTCATTTTATTACATTTTGTGTTCGTGAAATATATTCATCGGTTGGAATGAAGACCATATTTGAATTCATTTTCTAATAGTTAGTAAACTGACAATAGCTCTGATGACCTATTGCCAGTTGCTAACTTTAATTAAGTTGTATTAATCCGGGCAGGCCTGCGTAGAGATACAGTGCCAAGCCATAGAAGCGTCACCAGCTTTCAGGGTGTACATCTTCATACATTTGTTGGTTGTATCATATACCATCATGCCTTCTACAAAGTTGGCAGGATTGATGCCTACAGGATTACCTGCAGTGAATGCCACTCTGTTAGGGACAAAAGCTTTAGTTTTTGCTTCTAATGCGAGCCAGCCACCTTTTCTTACCATTGGCCATTGATCAGCATGCTGTGCTCCAGCTCTACTTAATGTGGTTATTCCCATTTTAGTGTCTAACGCAGGACCTCCTGTTGTAATTCCTGGTTTGTAACAATATTGAATACAGGCTGAAACTGATGCATTTTGGGAGCTTCCTACAGCTTGCCCTGTTCCTGCAATAGTGGGTATACCCATCGTTGTGGAAGTATTTCCTACAGTATTACCAAGGTTTTGAATAACTGGACCTGCTGTTCCTGTATAATTAACTCCTGTATTACCACCCGGTAAAGAAGAATTTACAAGATTAGCAGCAGTAAAACCTCCCGTTCCTTCTCTGGCATCAGGACAACCGTCACCATCGCTGTCAAGATCTAAATAGTCTGGGATTCTATCACCATCTGTATCTCTCTTGGTACACATATTAGCAAGATAATATTCTGGTGTACCTCCTGCAGAACTGGCTCCAGTGAAAGTAGCTTCTATTTTACTGATCATTGTTCCCGGAACATAAATCTCCACATAATTGAGATTTGAGTTTGAATCAGTATCACGGGTTGTGGCTATTTTAACTCCATAGGTAGCATCTGTTGTAAATGTTGTGCTGCCAGCTACAACTTCAGCCTTTACTGTAGAATAGGGTACAAGATTGGTAATTCTGTTCCCATTCTGGTCATAGAAATTAATATTTACTTTTTCCTGACGATCCAGGTCTCCTATCCAGAATTTTAAATTATCTACCGGAAGATCAAACTCATAAGTGACTTTATTATTCCCAGTATTAAGTGGTTCTATACCGCTCATATTAAATTGACCTGAAGGAGAAGCCCAACGATCTGCATTTCCAGTTGAGGTTAATTTTACATTAAAACCTTTAATACCATTATAATCAGTAAAATTATAATTCATCACATGTGCAGTGGCTAATACAGATGTCGGGATTGAAACCGGCCCACAAGTATACCCCTCAGCTGTATTCAAAATGCCATCGTTATCACTGTCTAAGTCACACATGTCTGGAACATCGTCTCCGTCTGAGTCCGGACCAAAGCAAGGGTTTACGGCAAATGTAATGAACTTGCCATCAGCTATGTTTTGGTTAAATACCCATTTAGCAGCATTATTAGAGGTAGGGTTCACTACTGTAACATTGGTTGTGAAAGCTTCATCATCTGCTACCAGCATTACTATCATGCCAGATGTGGTGTTGAACGTTGTACTGTTATAAGCAGTCAGATCAGCTTCAAAGAATAAAGAGCCTGCGTCAGCTTTTTTCTCCTGTGCCATCCATACTCTCGGAATTCTATTAAAAGTCTTTGTGCCTACTGTAACATTTACAGGTGTTGTAGCAGTATTCGTATTATCTCCCAAAAGGAAATAGGTTTTGTCGGTGGTAAATCCGGTACGCGTGTTATCATTATTCGGATTCACAAAATCATTGATAGTTGCAATTGTAAGTACTGTTCCGGTATTTACACTTTTTGATACTTTCTGCTCAAAGGCTTCAATATCATCTCGTGTTACCCCAAAGATATTATTGTTGTAAACTGTGTTGGATGTACCGTTCCATACGATGTTTCCATCTGTATCCAGGTAATGGTCTGTATTTACACGTCCTAATGTAATTCCGTACTTTATCGCTAAGTAAGAGTCAACCCTTCTTCGTTCTATAGCAGTTAAATTACCGGCACCATAAATAATGGTCTCTCCAAGGTTACCAATAAATCCACCGTTATCACTTCCACTACCTGTCCAGCGGGTATCTCCAAATACATGACCTCCCAAGGCAAGACCTACAGCTGTGTAGTTTGCAGGAGCAGCGTTAGCAGCACCATTAAGACCTCTTGCCAATGTGGTATTAGTAAAGGTGTTGTACATAATGCTGGGAATTGTGCCAGAGTATAGTAACCCTGAATTAACCATTTGTGTTCCACCACCTACAACTCTTCTTTCTATGACATTGGTAGTAGGATACATTCCTGTATAATCCCAATTTGCAATAGTGTTATTTACATTATCCATACCTATACTCAGGAAGTGAGGATTTGGGCTACCTGGTGCAGTCATGCCTTCTTTGGTCACTGTAAATATGTCATTGCTGGTATTGGTTACAGTTTGTGTTGTTATAGTACCTAGCGTCTGGTTAATAGCTGTAAAGTTAATCCCAGGATTGAAGTTGAAGTAGCTTGATGTTCCTACAGCATATTTAGGAAGTGCATTGGTAGCTCTTTGTGCCACTGTTGTTCCGTTCCACATATCCGTCCATCCTGTAACATCCGTTGTTGCCCCTGTATTCACTGCATTTTTATCAGCTCTGTACCAGTAAGAAAGATTGGCAGCAACTCCTCCCGGAGCATTTCCGAAGCCCGCAAAAGTGAAAAACTGTCCATTGGCTAAGGTTACATTTGTTGTATTGTATACTGTTCCATTTATGGTAACTTCTGTAATCATTGGTGTGAAAGTATCGGTTCCGTCAAAAACGGCATCCGGAGACTGTACCAAATACAGGTTTTTTATACTCTTAGGCCATGCTACCGTTACGATTCCTACACTATTTGTATTCTGTACTTTCCAGATAGATTCAAAACGGTAATTGGTTGCTCCGTTAGAACCTGCTGTATATGTTAGTGGAGTAGTTAGGCTTTGTTTCAGACCATTATCACCAGTTAAAAGGAATTGTCCTTCTGTAAGGTTGTTGGTATTGTCAATATTGGAGTCCAATAAAGTTGTTCCATTACCAATAACAAGCTTCTGACCTGTTGCCGTGCTGGCTGCCTGTTTCTGGTGTAATGCTGAAGAATTATCTCTTGCCAGACCAAATATATTATTGTTGTAGCCTGTGTTGGTACTAATACTCCATACAGTATTACTGTTTGCAGTAAGATAATCTTCTGTAGCCGTAACTCCATTCTTAATAGCAAGGTAGGTGTTTACCCTAGATTGCTCATTATCTGTTAGTGTACGGTTGTACCATACAATTTCCATAAGGTCACCAGGGAAAGCTCCGCTTACATCCCATGTAGCATAACCTAATCTTAGATTTGTACCATAGATCTGAAATTTATTAGCTGCAGCAAAACCTGAAAAGGTTTGATAAGAGCCATTTAGGCCCAATCTTTTTTCTCCTCCGGCAATAGTGGAAGTTCCTCCGTTTGCTATGGTATTATTGGCTAATGCCGAAAATATATTAGACTGCCCAATATTGAACTGGGTAGAAAAGTCAGAGGACGTTGTTGAATTGAAAAATTCATACTGTCTTGGATTTCCGGCTGCTGTAATGGAAACTCCCGGTTCTGCAGCATTGGCAGCATCGTTATCTATCCCTATAATACGCCCGGCTGAGGAATCAGTAGGCCTTACCGCGGAGAAGATAGACGTATTAGTATTAGCTAATTCTACATTACCCAATGGGTTCATTACTGAATTACTATTATGAAAATACTTGGCAGAAGTATAGCCTGTGGTGTATGGATAGAAATTATGATTTCTGTCCGCTGCTGATAAAGCTACTCCGCCTACGTTCGGGATATTGTCTGCATAAACAGAATTGTCCTTCCATGCTGTGGCAATTGTACCGGCATCGTCTGATTTAACCCAGAAATCAGCACCCATAACTCCTCCAGGTGCTTGTGCAAAACCTGCAAAAGTGAAGAATTGTCCGTTGGCCAAGGTTACATTAGCAATGTTGTATATTACACCGTTTACCGTAACCTCTGTTGCCATTGGGGTAAAGATATCTGTACCATCAAAGATTGCATCAGAGGATTGTACTAAATACAGGTTGCTGATACTTTTAGGCCATGCAACCGTAACAGTTCCTACTGTATTTGTATTCTGTACTTTCCAGATAGATTCAAAACGGTAGTTGGTGACACCGTTAGAACCGGCTGTGTAAGAAAGTGGAGTTGTTAGAATTTGTTTCTGACCATTGTCACCAGTTAAAAGGAATTGCCCTTCAGTAAGGATATTGGTGTTGGTGGCATTAGTATTCGCTAAAGAATTTCCTGCACCAATAATCAGTTTTTGATCCGGGTTCTCACTTCGGGACTGTTTCTGATACAAAGTAGAAAGATTATCTCTTCCGATGCCTATAATATTATTTTGATAGGCAGCCGTATTATTCCAGATAATAGTACTTGCAGAATTTACATAATCTCCTGTAAGGGTTGTTCCCCATTTCACAGAAAGATAAGAATCTACACGTGCTTTTTCCAGTGCTGTAAGAGGTGTTGCAAATACAATTACTTCATTTATCTGCCCGTCATGGCTTCCCCAATTGGTATCACGTCCTATTCTGAAAAGACGGGTTGTTGCATTATCAATTGTATTGACGTTAATATCAGTATTATTATAAACAGACTCGTTGCCGTCTAACCATGCTTTAGCAAGTGTGTATGCTGCTGTAGCCCCTGCTGCATTCAGCCATGAAGAGCCGGCTACAAAAGGTTTTTTAGCTGCAAATAAATTGGTGGATAGTGTGGTGTAACCACTTCCTGCTGTATAAAATAAAAGTTTATCAGTTGTTGCATTATTAGAAATATGCAGCCCCGGATAATCCATGGTCTGATCAAAGCCTGCCAGCCCTGCAGCACCAAGAGTATTCATTTTACCGGCGATATAGATACTTCCCTGTGCACGGTTTATAATGGCATTTCCTGCACCAGGGTCCGCAGCCATAAAGCCACCTTGTCCTACTCCGTGTCCTGTAGAATTAAAGGTTACGGTTGGATTAAAGTTAGCAAGGGTACTTTGGTTAGAGAAAGTAGGCTTTTGTGCAGCAGTAGCCTGTACAAGATGATATCCTGTACCCATTTGGTCATTCCATTGCTGAATAGCTGTATTATCCGCTGATGGGGTAGTACCCGCATCGGAATATACAGCAGCATCTGCTTTATACCATACAGCAGCATTTACTCCTCCCGGGGAAAGTGCAGTAACATTCACTGAAGCATCACTGGTGCTCACACAAGTACCCGTAGTAACTGTCCATCGAAAAGTATAAGTACCTGTATTATTAAGCCCTGTAACGTTTGTATTGTAGGCTGTTGGTGTTACAATAACAGGATTGGCTGCTCCTGCTGGCTTTGATACCAAAGTCCAAACTCCTGTAGAGGTTACTCCTGGATTGTTTCCATTAAGAGTTGTCTGGGCAGATCCTACCAATGTTTGGGCAGATCCTGCATTAGCACCTATTTGTTGGGAAACGAATATCGAAAATGTATCTTCTAAAGATGTTCCCGAACAGGCATATTCTAAGCTAATAAACTTTGGATCTACACCACCTGCATCCGGAACTGCTTTTATTTTGAAAACATATTCTCCTTCTTTATTTAAGTTACTAATGGTTGTAGAAGTATTGGTAAATTTCCTAAGGTTTGTTGATTCGTAAACAGGATCAGCTGCACCTGAAGGTTTAGAGACAAGCGTAAAATCATATCTGCCGCTAAAATTCTGAAAATAACTAGGATTTGAAGCACTTTCCTGATAGACAGAAGGAAGTGCTATGGTAGCAGAAGTGTTACCAGAACCAGAATAACATATTGTCATGTTATTGACGTCAACATTAGGGCGAGCTCCATCTGATATATGAATATAATAACTTTGAGATACACTACATGCTCCCGAAGTAGTGCTTATAGAAAAACGATAAGTACCTGCTCTCCAACCGCCTGTAGGAGGGGTTAATGTAGCACTTCTGTCCATTGTACCTGCTCCGTTTTCCACTATTCCTGGAGCTCCGCCAGATGGGAGTGTCCCACTTGTCGTTACTTTTGTAATAATAGTTGGCAAGTTGGAGGGATCAATCTTAAAATAAAAAGAGATTGGGGTATTAGAACCAACCATGTTACAATAAATTGCACCTCCACTACTACCGGAGGAATATACTTGCATTTGATTAGGATATGCAGAGTCTAAAAAGCTTACCTGATTAGGTGATGTACCGTTATAGGTATAAGTAATTTGAGGGGTGGTGTAGTTTCCGTTAGAATTTGAAATAGTTATAGTAAATGCATAGGTTCCTATTACATTTATCCCATTTAAGTATAGGTTGGTTCCTGTTATTTCTTTAAAGGAAATATTTCCACCAATAGGCTGGCTTATCGGATTAACAGAAATTGTTGTACCGAAAGCCGGGTTACCAGAAACATTAGGATAACTAGTTGAAAATACAGGAGAATTATTGGCTAAACCAATATAACGATCATTATTTGTTGAAGAATAACAATGGCTGTATGTTGGATTGAATATAAGATTCTGGTTGGGAATAAATCTAACAATAGCATAATCTTCATACCAACAACTAGGATTATTAATAGAGGTAATTCTTAACACCACACGATAAGCAGGATCAATATCATGATTTCCTTTTTTTATAAGAGCGAGTGTTGGATTTGCCGTATTGTTATTAGACATTATAGCATTAGTCGTAGTAGTGTTATTATAGCGTTCTTTATCGAGAATGTTATAATACGTCCAAGATGCTGTATAACCTGCTGGTACTACACCGTTGAGGGTAACAGTACCTGTAGTAGCCGGCACATTGGTAATATCCGGTCCTGCGGTAAAGGCAGAAATATCTCCCGGTGCAGTAATGGTTACTTGCGATGTTGCAGATCCTGATGGGCTGCAGTTTTGGGTCAACTGGAATACATAATTTCCAGGATAAGTCATTCCCGTAATATTGGGGGTCAGAGAGTTGGTATTGCTGATCACCGGATCAGGAGCGCCTGAAGGTTTGGATACGAGGGTCCAGACAGCTACTCCGTTTGAACTGCCTGAGGAGCTTCCCTGCAGGGTATAGGATGTGCCACATATGGTGGCATTTCCTCCTGCATTCACGCTACACTGTGCGTATAGTATCAAATTACCCAGAAAGAGCAATATGAATAAAAAGAGTTTGTGTTTTCTCATTATTTGAATTTTATTTTTAGTTCATGTGGAAACGATACCATGCAATGATGGTTTTATTAGAAACTTTTCCGGATACATCTAATATTGTTCTTTGTGTATCTGTTTTACCTGATCAGATTCTTTTTTAAAAGGAAATAAGTATCCTGTTTGCATCGGAATTATCCGGCAAAATGCGTCAGAACATGACTTCCCATTAAAAAATTAAGGAATAGAAATGATAAGTAATTCTTTAGATACCCTCAATTAAATGTAATTATATGGACCCTATTACAGGTGGGGGCCTTTGGAACTTTTTTGAAAAATAATAATTGAAAAATATTCGGCTTTTATAAAAAATGATAAGAAAAATACCCAATAGAACAATCAGTATATCAATCGTCTTCAGTTCATCTGTAACAATAGATTTGAAGTTAAATGATCCAGATCCAAAAGCATAGACGATTTTGCTGGAAGAATGATAAACAAACAGATCTGATTTTGTTGCACTGCTAAGAGTATAATAGCTTTGGGGTTTTGGGCTTACTTTAGAATGTTTAGGTTGTGTTTTTTTTAATAGTTTTTTTACCTTTTTAGGCTTTTTGGCAGTTATGAGTTTACTTCCCCCTTTTTTTACATCCGGTTGGGAAATATGTAAATACTCCAATCCTGAAACAGTGGTTTCTTTTGAGATAAATATTGTGGCTGCTGCCGGATTGTTGTTAATATCAGTATCTGTTTCTTCAGGCTTACAGGCAGCATATATACTATGAAAGTTAACAAACAGTAAAACCAGGAAGAAAAACCTTCCCCACTTGGTATTGGAAGGGAAGATTACTTTCATCGTTATAGTTTTTAGAATTTGCATGATATACTCTTTCAAAATAAATTGGATCCCGAAAAGACTAAATTATTTCAGCGCAATATTATCACTGTCAGGATAATTGAGCAAGATATTGATAGGTATAATTCGGAATTATACAGCTGTTTTATTTTATTTAATGTATTGTATTTTAGTTAGTTGTCTGATGTTTCGTATTGTTTGAACATCCTTCTCCATTTAGTCATTGTATTTCTACTCAATCCAAAATGTTCGGCTACCTGAAGGTTATTCATTTTATGTTTTTTCTGATAATCAAGAATGTGCTGGATATCTGAAATATTGTAGGAACGTAGTTTTTGATTCATATTTTTGACATCCTGGTCTTTTGTCCCGAAGATTCTTTTATTCAGTTCCATAATATCAACAGCAAAAAGTATTTTCTTTTCCAACAGTTTTTTGCATTCCAATTTTTTATGTGGAAATTTCTGGTCAATGATATCTGAATATATCCGTCTGTAATTAGGTTGGGTCTGTTTTTTCATTACATTAATTAAAAATTCTATATAAGGTTTCCTGGTATGTCACTTTTGATGATAGCAATCATTTATTATGTTTTGCAATCCATTTACATACTGTAGTATAGGGAATTCCGTATTCATCGGTAATTTGACGCTTGGTCTTTTCTTCTTTCTCTATCACTTCCAAAATAAAATCTATCATCTCCTTGGTATAGATGTTCTTTCTGAATTGTGGAAGCTTTGAGGGAGTGTATTCTTTTATTGATGCGGAGGGCGGTGCATATAATATCAGATGTTGAGAATATAGTCGGAAGAAATCATATTCAAGAATTTTGCTCCATCTCAACAGGATATTGGTGGGCAGATGCTCTTGGGAATACATTTCAAAAATTTCCGGTTCTGTACATTTCATAAAGTTGCAGATACGGTATAAATCGATGCCGTTTTCCTGAACACGTAGATGTATAAATTGTCCAATATGGATATTTTTAAAATTTGAACTCATGGGTTTTAGTTGTTTTTAAAAGTAAAAGGAAAGGGTGAGACAATACCTTGATGGTATTTGAATATGAAGAGAATATTAGGTTCATTTTGTTGTTTTCAGAATCGCTTAGTGTTTGATGCAATATTAGGATTACACCAAAATATGTACAACTCTCATAGAGGAATAATTCAGAAAATTTCATCTGTTTTTTAATTTGTTTTACAAATTTGTACTACTGATAATCAGTGTTTTATTGGTTATTGGGGTTTTGTGATAGTACTGTGTAATCCCAAATAGGGAATTGTGTTTTTAGGACTTATATATCCTTAAATTTGTATGAATGATAATGATGGAAAACAGTTGTAATACTGAATATTCAATTTTGGGATGCTTAATGAAGCATTGAAATCAAGGAATTAACCAATATTATTATCAACCTATGTGTGATGATTCATTAACCTTTAATCATATTCAATGTATACAAACGATGCAATCACTGCTTGTATTCCTATGTATAAACTTTTGTTCTAAAAACTAAACCATATTTCCTGATGAAAAAGATCTGTTTATTTTTTATTTTTTTATCGTTTTATATAACATTTGCCCAAAATGTAGAGAAGTTGACCTCTAAATCTATGACAGCAGAAATGATTATTGAGAAACTGAAATACATCAAAAAGAATGATAGTTCTATAAATTCAAAACAACAAGAAATCATGCTGCTTCAACTGCAAGAAGCCTCAAGAAGATTAAAATTTGAAAAAGGTATTGTATTGAGTGGTGATTACTTAATGGGTGCATATGGTATGCAGGATAAGAATAAAGAGATTGTAGAATTGGGAAATCAGTTGAAAAAAATAATTCTAAATAAAAAAGAAGATACTTCAGGGGTTATATCCAGTATCTATAGAAAGAATGCAATGGCTTTAATGTATATCGGCCTTGATGATGCAAGTAAGAAGGATGTGGAAATTGCCATTAGATTTGCAAAAACAATAAAAAACCCTGACAGGAAATACTTGAGACTGACCCAAAGCTATATGGATCTACATTCTTATTATAATAGTATGAATCATCAGTTCCAAAAGCAGAATTACAAAGATTCAACACTTTATTATCTTAATAAATCTCTGGAAGTAGGGCTGAAAATAAAAGATAAAAACAAAGAGATACCCAAGAAGATGAAATATAATGAAATCATTTTTATCTATATCCGCTTAGGTATTTTTTATCTGGAATATTCTGATGAGAAAGGGAATCTTGAAAGGGCAGAAAAAAATCTTCTGAAAGCCGAAAAGTTTCAGAAGGAAACAGATGGTCTGCCTATCCGTTCACAAACTACACTTTTGAATCAGTTGAGCTGGCTGTATCTGGAAAAGAAAGAATACCGAAAATCCATTGATTATGCAAACCGTTCACTGCAATTGGAAAAGCAATCTAGGCGTCCATCTTCAAGAGTAGAGTCCTTTGAGTTTCTGGCCACCAGTTATATGGAAATTGGTGACAAGGAGAGATCTAAATATTATATGCGGCAATATACTAATCTTAAGGACAGTATTACGATTGCTGGCAGAACAAATGCTGATACCACAATAAAGAAGATTGTAGCAGAGGTGGATAAAGGACATAAGGAAAGCTCTAAAAAACAGTTGATTATCATCGGGGTACTTATTTTTATTGCAGGAGCAATCACAATTATCCTTTGGAAAAGGAGAAAAAGAATTATTCATAAAAAATATGAAGCGTTAATAGCTAAAATAAATAATGAAAAAGAGCACCAAATTGAAACAGAATTATCGCATGATATTAAAAGCAATGAACCCAAATCATCAGTTGTTATAACAGATGAGACAATAAAAGTGCTGCTCTTTAAACTAGAAAAATTTGAAAATTCGGATAAATATCTTCGGAAGGACTTGAGCCTTACCTGGATGGCTAATCATCTCAATACAAATCCAAAATATCTCTCGGAGATCATTAAAGTGTATAGAGAACATAACTTTACCAGCTATATCAACGAACTGCGTATTAACTACATTATGAACAAACTCTACGAGAATCCAATATATAGAGAATATAAAATCACCTATTTGGCGGAGGAATGTGGATATGCCACGCCACGTGTATTCGTTAATGCTTTCAAAAAAGAAACAGGTTTTACACCTTCATATTTCGTTGAGCAATTAAGAATGTCTTCTTCGCTTCATGGTTCATTTTCTAAGACCGGTGTCGATTAATAGGGTATTCTGTAGTAGTAATGAATTAAATCGGTTGTTCTGCACTTAACCATATCTCAATATATGATGAGTAGAGATTTATAAAGAGAAAAACTTTTTACATCCAAACAGATAGATAGGGAAAAGTAGATTTATCATATTGTTTTAAGAATCAATTAATATTTTGATGAAATGTTATGACTATTATAATATTTAGACAAGCCTGAAACAGGTGAAATTTGAAAGGAGCTACAGGGTGATTTAATCTGTTTTTGAGTGTTATTTGTGTTGTAATTCAGTTTATTATGTGTATTAAGTAGTGTTCATGTGATTTTTTTTTTAAAACTAAATAATATTTGTATTTTTGAAAATCAGATATCATTATGTCTGCAAATGTTGTAATTGATTAATTTCGTTTATATGACACATTTTCTGCCTTCATTTCTAATACATCTTAGTCTTATCACACAGGCTCCAAACTATTTCAACTGAAAAATATGTCAACTCCAAATTTGAAGGTAGGATTTGATCCTGAAATTCCTGTCAGATCCATACAAGAGAAGCTTTGTCCTGATTAAAGTCTGAATCTGAAAACTCACTAATAAACACTTTTCAAAACCTGAATATTTTCAGTCTCCTTCTCATTCAGTATAAAATGTAATCTTATGGTTAAAAAATATTTTTTTGGAGAATTCAACTTTTCTTCGGAAAAAAGAGAAACAGTAATCATGGTGTTCAAAACGTATACACTGTTGCTATTTTCCTGTTGCTTTTCCTTTCATTCCCCAAGATGGTAAATGCAGCCACAATCTTATGTCCCGGAAATAAAAATATAGACCAGTTAATAGATCAGGCAAATTCCCTTAATAATAAAGGAAAAAGTAAAGAAGCTCTCGAATTGTTTCAAAAAGCTAATGATCTTGCCAAGACTATCGGATGTGAAAAAGGAGAGTTGGATGCAGCCAAAAATATAATGTTGATTTATGCCCAGGATTATGACTATAAAAAGGCTTTGGAAATATCAAACAAGGTCAGAGATTTGGCAATTAGCCAAAAAGATTATAAAACATTATCTATTTTATACAATAAAAGAGCAATATTACATGAAAATCTAGGCTTATATGATGTAAGTCTAAAGGAATATGAAACGGCTCTGAGATATGCAAACATGATTTCTGAAAATGATGAGAAACATTATCAGGCTTCCTTGGTTTATTATAATATGGCTCCGTATTATCAGGGTAGATCAGATGAAAAAGTAGTGTATTCTTTGGAAAAAAGTAGGGAAGAAATTCTGAAAGTAAGTGATAAAAGCAAAGCTGTTCCTTTAGATAAAAAAGTTGATATGCTTGTATCCGTAAATATGAACCTGGGAATTCATTACAGAGACTCCAGAAATAAAGGACGGAATGTAGATTTGTCTGAGTTTTATTTTATGGAAGCCTTAAAACAATTTGATTTGATTAAGGAAGGAATAAATCTTGAAACAAAAATAGATTTATATCAGGCACTCCAGGAGTTTTATCAAATGAAAAAAATTACCGGAAAGCCATAGAATACGGTGAGAATATGCTTGCTATGGAAAAATCTAGCAGTATGCCTTACAACAGAAGAGTAGGATATATGGTATTGGCCAAATCTTATCTTGCGATTGGGGAAAACTCAACTTCTCAAAAATATCTTGATCTTTTTTCAAAATTGAATGACAGTATTAATTCCGTAGAAAAGCAAGCCGTAGAAGTACCTGTTAAAAAGATGATTTCAGAAACTAAGGTCAACGGGGAGAAAAAGATCAGGAAAATTGCAGTCATTTCTTTTGTGATTTTAGTTCTTATAACCGCGGGAATGCTAATCTATCGAAGAAGAAGCAATAAGATTATTCATAAAAAGTATGAAGATCTTATTACAGAAATACGAAGTGAAAACAAGGATGGTAAAATAACAGAACCGGTATCGGACAAAAATAATACAGTAAAATCTTCTGTTACAATTACAGATGAAACGGTAAAGGCATTACTTCTGAAGTTGGAAAAATTTGAAACTTCAGAAAAATATCTGCGGAAAGATTTGAGTCTTTCATGGATGGCCAATAGTCTTGCTACCAATCCAAAATACCTTTCAGAGGTTATTAAAGTCTATAGAAAACATAATTTTACGAGCTATATCAATGAACTCCGTATTAACTATATTGTTAAAAAACTTTACGAAAATCCGATTTACAGAGAATATAAAATAGCATACCTTGCAGAAGAGTGCGGGTATGTTACGCCAAGGGTTTTTGTGAATGCCTTTAAACAGCAAAAAGGTTTCACACCTTCTTATTTTGTAGAGCAACTGAAGGTTTCTGTAGCATCTTAGATCTGTTTAGGCCTAAGATTACTTTAAAACAGATGTTTTAGATTCGCAATACATATTATTTATGAATCATAAAGTAACAGTACTGATTAAGAGCGATTTCCAGTCTTCAGCTTTCCTTTTCCAGCTGCAGCTCTTCTATTGATTATATAAATATCTCTTTTTTTAGCTCAGACATGTCGAAAATAAGGACTAATTTTAATAAAGTATTTTAAATACAGAATTGCTGCTATTTCAATTCACTCAATTTATTAGCAGTACCCAATATCAATAGACATTCATAAAAAAAAATAAAAATGATTACATACAATTTTGGTATAGTTGGTTTAGGCGTTATGGGCCGAAATTTATTGCTTAATATGGCTGATAACGGATATGCTGTTGCAGGGTTAGATTTGGACCGTGAAAAAGCAGACTCATTACAGGCAGAAGCTCAGGAAGGTCACCAGATTTATGCTACTGTTCAGGCAGAAGACTTTGTGAAATCTCTTGAACAGCCCAGAGCCATTATGTTGTTAGTACCGGCAGGAGCCCCTGTAGACGGTGCCATACAAACTCTGCTTCCTTTTTTAGATCAGGGAGATATTATCATAGATGGCGGAAATACTTATTTTACAGATACAGACAGAAGATATAAAGAACTTTCTTCAAAAGGAATCCATTTTTTCGGAATGGGTATATCAGGAGGAGAGAGTGGTGCGAGAAGAGGACCAAGCATGATGCCTGGTGGAGATAAAATTGCATATGAACGTTTACGACCAATCTTTGAAGCCATTGCAGCTAAAGTAGATGGTGAACCCTGTGTAGAATTTTTAGGCAACGGATCTGCCGGAAACTATGTGAAAATGGTACACAATGGAATAGAATATGGAATTATGCAGCTTATTGCAGAAACCTATGATATCATGAAGAACGTTTATCATTTGGATCATGAAACCATACAACAATCATTTGAACAATGGAATAAAGAAGAATTAAACTCTTTCCTCATAGAAATTACAGCTGATATTCTGAAAAAGAAAGAAGACGATAAATATCTGGTAGACCTGATTTCAGATTGGGCCAAATCCAAAGGAACAGGAAAATGGACCTCACAAAACGCAATGGATCTGCAGGTTCCGGTACCAGTTATTGATGCAGCAGTAAACATGAGAGATATATCTAAATACAAACCGGAAAGAATTAAGGCTTCAAAATTATTGATTTGGAATAATGATCAGAAAATCAATAATGATGGTTTAGATCAATTGAAAAAAGGGCTTTATTTTGCCATTATAACCACTTATGCTCAGGGACTTGCTCAGCTTAAAGTAGCTTCAGATGCCTATGGCTATGACTTACATTTGGAAACGGTTTGCAAAATCTGGAGAGGCGGCTGTATTATTAGAGCCACTTTACTGGAAGACTTTAGACAGGCATTCGCCGCACAATCAGATTTACCAAACGTATTGCTTAACCAACAGATTGCTGATAAACTAAATGCCGCACAGGGAAGTATCCGTTCTGTTCTGAAAGACGCCATTCAAAATGGAACACCCGTTTCCGCCTGGATGAATGCATTGTCTTATTTTGATGCTTACCGTTCAGAAAACTTACCCACTAATATTATTCAGGCCCAACGCGATTTCTTCGGAGCACACACCTATGAAAGAATAGATAAAGAAGGCGTTTTCCATACCCGTTGGGAAGCATAAAAAATAAATCAAATGAAAAATAATGATAAAAAGCCAACCTCTATTGTGGTCTTTGGAGCAACGGGAGATTTGGCAAAAAGAAAATTATTTCCTGCATTCTTTAATCTGTTTCTGGAAGGCTGGATGCCGGAAGATTTCGAGCTGCTTTCATTAGGAAGAACAGAACATACCCAGGAAGATTTCAGAAGTTATATCTTAGAAAATATCAAAGCCTTTTCAAGAAACACAAACTTTTCTGATGAGAAGTGGAATGTGTTCAAAGAGAAAATCAAATTCATCAAGTTTGATATTACACAGGAAGAATCTTTTATCCAGCTGAAAAATCAGCTTGATTATATTGATACCAGTTTAGGAATCAGAGCCAATCGTCTTTTTTACCTGTCTGTAGCGCCCAGTTTTATTGAAAAAGTATCGGATAACCTTAAGAAAAATGGTCTGGCTGAAAATGTAGATCAGGACCGTATGATTATTGAGAAACCTTTTGGGTATGATAAAGAATCTGCTGTGGCTCTTAATACAATGCTGGCACAAACCTTCAAAGAAGAACAGATTTATAGAATTGATCACTATCTGGGAAAAGAAAACGTACAGAATATTCTGGCTTTCCGATTTGGAAATACAATTTTTGAACCGCTCTGGAATAATAAATATATTGATTCTGTACAGATTACCGTTGCAGAAACAGTAGGAGTTGAAGATAGAGGAGGATATTATGACGGATCAGGAGCTTTGCGTGATATGATTCAGAATCACCTCATGCAGATTCTTTGTATGGTAGCCATGGAAGCACCTACTGAATTTGAATCCACAGAGATCAGAGACCGAAAAGTAGAGGTATTGAAAAGTGTAAGGAGGATTAATCCGGAAGATATCAATCACTATACGGTTAGAGCACAATATACAGATGGAGAAATTGACGGACAGCCAAAGCAGGGATATCTGAAGGAACCGGGAGTTAATCCAAACTCAAACACAGAAACTTATGTTGCCATGAAATTCTATGTTGATAATGAACGATGGAGTGGAGTACCGTTTTATATGCGTACCGGTAAAAGGATGTCAGAAAAGGCATCTTCTGTTATCATCAGTTTTAAAGAAGTTCCTTGTACTACCTTTAAGAGTTCGATAAATACACTGCAGCCCAATAAATTAACCATCGATATTCAGCCTGAAATGGACATCAAACTGTCATTTATGACCAAAAAACCAGGCCTTGATATGAAATTAAAACCAGCTGAAATGGTATTCGATTATTTTGAATGCTCACCAGATACACCGGAAGCTTATGAAACCTTATTGCTGGATGCTCTGGATGGAGATTCCACGCTCTTTATGCGTTCCGATCAGGTAGAAGAAGCCTGGGATGTTATTGCTAATATCCAGACTGCCTGGGAGAAAGGAGACGTTTCAAAAATGTTTACTTATCCTGCCGGAAGTTCAGGGCCGGAAGCAGCAGATGAATTGCTGAAAAGACAAGGTCATTATTGGCTTACTAACTCCCGTGAAACATTGAAAAGTGAAGAAAATGCTTAACATATTACCATCAACAGAAGAAATTTTTAAAGAAGCAGCCCAATTATTTGTAAAGGCTGCCAATGAAGCAATAGAGAAGAAAGGATATTTTACAGTGGCCTTAACAGGTGGCTCTTCACCGGAAGGGCTATACAGACTCTTATCTGAAGATCACTATAAAAAACAGATTGACTGGACAAAAGTTCTTGTCTTTTGGGGGGACGAAAGATGGGTGCCGTTGGATAATGAACTGAGTAACTTTAAAATGTCACAGGAAACCCTTTTGAAAAATGTACCAGTCCTGGCAGCTAATATTTTCCCAATGTTTGAAGAAGGGGTAAAACCAGAAGACTTTGCCGCCTCATATAATACCATTTTGAAAGAAAAGCTGGGAGAAAATGGAGCAATGGATCTTATCCTTCTGGGAATGGGTGGTGATGGACATACTGCTTCTCTGTTTCCGGGAACAGCAGTTCTGGATGAGAAAGAAAAATGGGTTGATGCTTACTATCTGGACGCTCAGCAAATGTATAGAATAACCCTTACAGCTCCTTTTTTAAATAAAGCCAGACAGATTATTGTTCTGACATTTGGTGATGCGAAAGCGGATGCATTGAAAGAGGTTTTGAAAGGAGAATACAATCCTTCAGTATATCCATCCCAATTATTGAACCCTACCGAAGGTGAACTTCTGTTTCTTGTGGATGAAAAAGCTGCAAAATATTTGAATGACGGTATCTAATTCTGATCAGCAATTAGAGAACAAGGTTACACATCATGTGAAAGATATACTGCATAATTCTGAAAGGGTTTAATTATCCTTTCAGATTTTTAATTTGAACAAAGAATACAGAGAACAATCATTTCTGTCTTTTATTCATCAAAAAACGTAAAATATCGCAGATATAATGTTTCCGAGAGTAGTATTTGTGCTATATTTCCCAATTATTTATATTTAAAGACTTTAGAGTTAAAAAACGTTTAAGATGAATTTTAAAATAGTATTACCACTTTTATTGTTTACAGTCAATTTTGCTCTTGGACAAAATACAGCATTAAAAAATCCGGAGTTGCTTAACAAAACGTTGAAAAAAGACAGCATTATTGCTGAGTTTTCAGAACTCTATCATTTAACAAATACTATTCATCCCGGACAATTTATGTTCTGTTCACAAAATGAATTTGATAAAACATATTCCTCTTTAAAAAGCTCCATAAAAACCGATCTTTCCCTTGTAGAATACTATAAATTGACAGCCACGTTGATGGCAAAAATTAAAGACGGACATACAGCTGTTGATAGGGGGAGAATTATTGGATTACTCAATGACAGGCTGGTTTTTCCTTTTAGTATCTATAAGATTAAGGATCATTATTATCTGGATAAATCATCTCCGGAAAATAAAGAATATGCAGGATTGAGAATTCTCAAAATAAATGGAAAAGACATCCATGCTGTGGTGAACGAAATGAAGCAGTACATCCATCTTGAAGGTAGAAATGAAACAGGATTAAATGCACGATTCAGTAATTTCCCGTTTTATTATTTTATTTACAATCAGACAGAAAAATTTGAAATTGAATATGCAGATCGTAACAATCATAAACTGAAAGGAATATTTAAGGGAATGCCGTTTAAGGAATATACAGGTACTATTTCAAAAAAAGCAGAACCTTTAACCACAGAGTTCAGAACAAACGATTTGGCTGTTTTAAAATTCCGTTCATTTGAAAATGGGTATAATGAAGCAGAAAGGAAAATTGCAGAGAAACAATTAGACCGCTTTTTTACACAGCTTGACAGTTTAAAAACTAAAAACTTAATTATCGATTTACGGGATAATAGCGGTGGCTCTGCAGATATTGCCAACTACCTGTTTTCATATCTAAGCAGTACTCCTTATTACTATCTTGATTATATGGGAGCAAAATATAAAAGAGCAAAAGAATGGAAGCATTATGCTCAATATCCGGACAATATTGATGAAATAAATCTGAACGAAACAAAACTCAAGGATGGATTAAACTGTTACACAGAAACCAACAGTGCAGATTGGTGGTTTAAACTCCAACAAAACAAACCCAATTTTTACAAAGGAAAGATCAGTGTTTTAATCAATGGCGGATGTTTTTCAACCACCGGGCATCTGTTAGCACTGATGAGAGAATATAAAATCGGGAAATTGTACGGGGAATATTCACAAGGAAGTAATTACAGCAATGCAGGAGGGCAGGCATTTGTTTTGCCGTATTCTAAAACATTGGTCTGGATCCCTACTTTTCAATACAGAATGAGAACTCCCAATTTTAAAACTGATCCGAAAGGAATAAAACCTGACGTCGAAATTGAAATTCAACCCAATGATTTGCAGACAAAATTTGACAGACCCATGGATTTTGTGATAGAGAGAATTGGTAAAAACATTTAAATATACTATTGATGAATAAACTTTTATTATTGATGATCACTGTATTCTCTCTGAATTTTAATGCTCAGGAGAATCTTTTGGATACGTCTTATGGCACAAGCAATGGCTTTACTAATTTCACCTTCTATAACGGAGGCCAGGTTACCGGCGGATTACATATTCAGTCTACCGCGAAAATGCCTGACGGGAAGATCCTGGCAGTTGGAGTGGGACTTATCGCCCGCTTCACTGCGAATGGAGTATTAGATACTACTTTTAACGGTACAGGATATAAACTTTCTTTATCAGGAAATTACGGAGGTCTACAACCTACACCCGATGGAAATTACATTTTTATGGATGGTGAGAACAAGGAAATAAGAAAGATAGATGCAGATGGAAATCCTGTTAGTGGATTTACTCCATTTAATCAGACGGGGCATCTTTATCTTGATTCTACAGGTAAAATTTATCTTTTAAAGGAAAATAATGGTGTGTATTCCATTATCAGGCTGCTTTCAAACGGAATTAAGGATGCTGCATTTACTGAAATAAATTTAGGGTCAACATATAAATATAACAGAATAAGGGTTAACTCCAATAATGAAATATTTGTTGTCGGGAAACAAGTGCTTTCTGTGAATAGTGGCAAAATAGTAGTTACCAAAATAACTGCTTCAGGTACTGTTGATTTAACTTTCGGTAATGGTGGACATTTTCTATATACTGGAGGAGAATATGTAGGGAATTCAAATGATTTGACACTTTTAGATGATGGGAAAATACTGGGATTAACTTCCGGAAATCTCTGCAGCGGTATAATTGGTCCAGACTGTTTTGGACTCATTATGTACAGGCTTCTTCCCAATGGAGTGTTAGATACTACATTTAAAAATGGAGGAGTATCTGTTGTATCTATTCAAGGAAGCTCTACACCCACACTAATGGTAAGGCATCAGGACGGATCATATATTATTTCGGGAAATGGAATGCGTACTTTCTATGCGATTAAAATAGATTCCAATGGAAATCTTGACCCGAATTTCGGAACGAATGGTAAAATTATCACTCCTGCATTGGCCCCTGATGGTTACCCTGTTTACAATCAAGGGTTTGAACTGTATGGTAACTCTATCGTTTTTGCAGGACTTTATTCAATCTTTTCGGGTGGTCAGCTGAAATATGTAGGGACATTGCGCAAATATTTTTTTAATATAGGTGGATTAAATACATCAGAGGTAGATCGTCATACAACCGTTAAAGTTTACCCCAATCCGGTTAGAGATTATTTAAACTTCCAATCCAGGGAAACGGTCAGTAGATTTGAAATTTATGATCAGAATGGACGTCATGTAATTTCTGATAAATC
Source organism: Chryseobacterium sp. CH25 (assembly GCF_004119455.1). Classification (GTDB taxonomy): domain Bacteria; phylum Bacteroidota; class Bacteroidia; order Flavobacteriales; family Weeksellaceae; genus Chryseobacterium. The sequence continues at coordinate 80,388 of NZ_NRQT01000008.1, read as the reverse complement.
TATGTCACTTAAGAATGCAGTTGATGTAAGTGGGCTCATTCCAGGTGTCTATTTTATCAATTTATTTGACAATAAAGGAGTGTTATCTTCTACTAAATTCGTTAAACAATAGGAATGATTTTCTACTAAAGGTATGATCTATTTTTTAGTGGGCAATAGCTGGTTGATTTTCAAAATCATATCCTTGGCATTGGTATTGGCCGGTTCCAGCTCTAATGATTTCTGATAATTACTGATTGATAATTGATATTCTTTTTTATTGAAATAAGCTTCGCCGAGACTGTCATAAACATTGGCCGATTCAGGAAACACAGAAACATTAAGGCTGAAAATTTTAATAGCAGAATCTATATTTCCACTTCTTAATAGTTCATATCCTAATGTATTCAGTTCACTTGGGTTTCCAAAGCTGTATTCTTTTTCAGAATTTTTTTTAAGCGAGTAATAAGTTTCAATACTTCTATTTACATCATTGAATGATTCCTTTCTTATTGCCTGATAAATAGATTTTTTAGGAATTTCATACGCTTTTCCCAACATTAAGTTGTGAATAATATGTCCCAGATCCCAAACTTTATTTAGATTATTAGACAATAGAATGATCGTAATATCATTTTTACGATCATTTAAAAAATGGATTCAAATTTATAGGATACTCCATTATGTCTTTGCAGATCATCTTTTTCAAAGTAGGTACCAAGTGAACCACCTTGGTCTTTTGCGTAAGGATTATTCAACAAAACTTGAAAGGATTCTTTAGATATTAATTGATTGGTATTCATCGCATGAACCCATTTATACAGATCATTGATATCTACCCAAAGCCAACCACTTATAAATTTCAATTCAGGGCATCGGGCATTGTCCATATCATAGCAAGAGGTTCGGTTTTTATAACGAAATTCGGGGTCAAATACAGAATTGGTCATTTTCAGAGGCTTAATTATGTTTTTAGTGACAAATTCCTGAAATGACATTCCGGTTACCTTTTCAATGATTTTTCTTTGCAGAAACACATTGCCGTTGTCATATTTATAGCCGGTTCCGGGTTCAAACAACAGAGTATCATTGTTTCTCAATATCTTCCAAGCCTCTTCATCGTTTTTCGGAACTATTAGTTTGTTTTCGATTTTAGGGATACCGCTGGCATAATTAATAAGATGCCTAACTGTCACTTTTTCCGACCACTTTGGCAATCCCAAATTATATTTGGAAATAGGGTCATCAAGAGTAAGAAGACCACGTTCCGCTAAAATCATGATGGAAACAGCATTGAATTCCTTTGCAATGGAGCCAATGTTAAATATTGACTTGTCATTTAATTGGGCTTGTTTCGTTTCATCTGTAAAACCAATTGATTTTTTATAAATAACGGTATTGTTTTTAACGACAAGAACGTTCCCGTTGAATAATCCTCTTTCGTAGGATTTTGTCATTAAAGAATCAATTTTATTTATATAGACTGCTTTTTGTTCAGTTGATTTTTGATTTCTATTCTTTGCCTCTTTGAAATGATTTGGTCCTTGGGCAGAAAGAGCAGTTGTAAATAAAATAGGTAGCGCTAGTAAGAAAAATCGGTTCTTCATTGCGATTAATTTGGGAGGAGTTAGAATTTGATTGATTTTTGAAAGCATTTCCTTGGCATTTGTGTTTTCAGGATTTAACTCAATAGATTTAGTTTCTAATTCATAAGACAATTCAGAAAAAGTGTTTATTACATTAAGAAGAATATTTTTTAAATTTCCATCAGCAATTGTTTTCCATTTTCATTTTCGGGATGTAGCTCAATCGATTTTTGATTCCCTGGGCAGAAAGAAGGTTTGTAAATAAAATAGTTAGCACTGGTAGGAAAAAGAAAGTGGGTAATGGGAGAGATTTTCGTGCTTATTTTCAGAAGATTATGAAGAAATATTCACAACCAAAATAGTATTTTAAAAAAACGTAAAAACGATGGGATCAGAAGATTTTATTTGATAATGAATCGCTATACAACAAAGTCTGCTGTAAAGATCAGTCATTAATCTAATCTCTTCCTCTGATCCTAACATCATTTATTTCCTGGATGATTATTTGAAACGATAGCCAATATTCAATCCAAGCTTTAGAACCTGGTCGTGATCCGTTTTGTTTGCATTGAAGAGAAGCTTTCCATAACTTGTGTTGGCTTCAAGAACAAATCCTTTCTTTGTGGCTAACTTCCAGCCAAGGCCAACGCCCAGTGCAAGATCATAAACGTTTTTACCCTCAGTGAATGTCACATTGTCTGATGCATACATTTTTTTCCATCAATGGAAGTGAGCATTCCAAAGCCTTCGAGAAAAAAACCGGAAGCATTTTTTTTGCCGAAATAATATCTGTAATAGGGAGAGATGTAGTAGTTCATATCCTCGTTTTTTGTCTGATCATAAACAATAAATGTAGAGATCCCCAGTGATGAATGTTTGTTGAGGTGTCGTTCAAAACCTACTTCCACAGCACCGTATAATGGTGCGATTAGATTTACTTTAATTTCATTTTTTTTCTGATATGAATCTCCATTGGTTTCATTTTTTTGAGCATGTAGAGCATAAAAAGTAAACAAAATGATGAGTAGTGAAAAGTTCTTTTTCATAAAAATTAATTTGAATTATTGAAGTGCAAAACTCAATGAATTCAAATTAGAACGGGTTTCAAAAGCTTAAAAATGGAGAAAATGGTACTTATTTGAGGGCGTTTTTGTATTCATTGGGTGTCTGACCCGTCACTTTTTTAAAGGCTTTATAAAAAGTCGTTTTTGAAGTAAACCCGGATTCTAATCCCATCGTCAACAAAGTATAATTGTCATATTCTGAATTTGAAATCATTTCTTTGACGGCTTCCACTCTATATTGATTGATATAATGAGCAAAGTTGTCTCCTGTTATCGTATTTACAATTTGTGAAACATATCCCGCACTTATGCCTAGTTTTTCAGCTACTTTTTCTCTGTTTAATGTACTGTCTGTATAAATTTGCTCATCCTTGCAAAGAAGTTCCAGTTTCTGAAAGTAAAGATTATCTGCTGTGATAGATTCTTTATATTCCTGAGGAATACTAGTTTCTACAATTTGCAGATTGGGGTACGAAATAGTTGAATCATTATTGAGAAAATTGTGGATAGCATCTCTGTCTTTGGCCAATTTATATTTGTAAATACCTATATAAGCTGTCCAATGAATGATGAATGTAGCGAATAAAGCTATGACACTCATTGTAGAAGAGATGTCATAATCTAGAAGGAAGCCGGCCAGAGCGGTAATAAGCCAAATAATCAGCACTGAAGAAACAATTGTCAAAAAGGTAAGTATCCATTTTTTTTCCTGTGAATCCTTTAAATGTCTTACCATAAAATAAGAGTAAATGGGAAGGGATGGGATGAATGTAATGGCTAAGACAAGTTGAATCAGACCCAATATTTTGATGATAGCGAGACCTGACTCAGAAAAAGTATAAACTCCTGCAACATGATCGAGATCGTTGATAATATTAATGACAGCGGAATAGGCAAATGGAATAAAGCACAAATATTTTTTTTGGTTGTATTTTTTGGTATGATCAATCCGGTTTACGACAAACAGATAGAGGAAAGCAGGCATTAGAAATACCCAATTGATATTGTCTGTAAAATGTAGGAGAGGATAGGTGGTAAATACCTGTTGAATCTCAAAAACATAATTCAGTAAAATAATTGAAAGGGTAAATAGTAAGTAGGCTAAATATTTATTTGAATTACTGTTGAATAAGGAAGACTTTAAGATCACTAAGCCTAATATGATTCCCTGAAAAACGGCAATATTTAAAAGTGTTATATAAATCAATTTTTATAAAAGGTGTTTAAAAAATTTGTTCGGGGATATCATGGTTTAAATATAGTTCTTTCATACGAATTGATAAAACGAATTGATAGTGCCGGAATGAGGGGGAAACTCTTTGTTAGCATTAAATCTCCTTATGTTATGTACTGTTTATTTTATATGGATGTCATCGTACAGGTTATCAACTACTTTTTCTAAAATTTCTCCAGTTTCGTTAAAGCTGGTATTGGTTAATATAGATATTCCCATATCCTGTTTAGGGTAAATCACAAACCAATTCTGCATTCCATAAATGCCTCCATGATGTCTGTATATTAATTTATGATCGCTTTCTATAATATACCAATGATAGCCTTCCCAAAAATCAGAACCTTCTTTATATAATTTTTGATGAGATTCATTGACAATAACATTTGATTGGTCAAGCTGTAATTTCATATATTTTACTAAATCCGTAGTTGTAGAGTGCAGTCCTGAAATTCCACCCCATAAAGTTCTCTGGAAGTTAGGCATTAGCTCGTTTTTATCGTTATAGCCTTTTACCAATCTTGTTCTGTCATTTTCATTGAGGGTAAACTTCGTTTGGGTCATTGTATTGGGTTTCAAAACAAACTCAGTGACCAATTCCTCATAAGGTTTTTGATATACTTTTTCAAGGATATACGCGGTAAGCTCTGGAGCTGTGTTAGAATAGAAATACATTTCCCCGGGTTTCGTTTCAATGTTGATGAGTTTTAATCCTTCAAAAAAAGCTTCTTTATTTTCACTTTTTATAGGGAAATTAGGAAATCCACTGGTGTGGGTGATGAGGTGTTTAATCCTTATAGGTTCACCTTTATATTCTAAATTGGGGTAAGGCTCGTTAAGATAGATTCTGATATCATCCTCCAAATGTATTTTTTGATCAAGTACGGCTTTGGCGGCTATATAGCCTGTAAAGGTTTTTGTTACAGAAGCTAATTCATAAAGAGTAGAATCGTTGGGCTTGTTTCCTTTTCCAATCGTTAATTCTCCAAAATGTTTTATGGTGGATTTTCCGTCTTTAAGCACAGCAATGGAAACAGAATGAAATCTTTTGTCCTCTAATAACTGAAGCGCATTTTTTGTAATGGCGTTTTCAATATTTTGTTGATGAATTGGATGAACATTTTTACAGCCAAGTAAAGCAAAAAGTAAAAGAAAGGATACATATTTCATGGTTAGAATTTTCATTTGATATTGATAATCTGATGCAAATATGCTGTAGAGAACATTAAAAAGAGTCCATATAAAAAAGTCGGACTCATTTTATTGATTAAAATGAGTCCGATTATCTGCAATCCAAAGTTCGACTATTTACAATTGGTTAACTATCAACTATTTCTAAATGCTGTTGGCGTTTGGTTCGTATATTTTTTAAAAGAAGTATGAAAAGAGGATTTTGAATTGAAACCCACTTCATATAAGATTTCTAACACCGTATATTCTTTTTTCGTAGGATCTTTCAGAATGGTCATTGCTTTTTTAACGCGGTATTCATTCACGAAATCAAAAAAGTGCTGATTGATATGATGGTTAATTAAGACAGACAGCTCACGAACAGGAATGTTCACCTGATCTGCCAGCTCCTGAATCGTTAATGAAGGTTCTAAGAAAGGTTCTTTTTCTACCATGAATTTTTTAAGCTGTTCAATCTGAATGCTTTTTGTTTCATCGGTTTTATTTTCAGCTTCCAGCGTATCCGTAAAATCTTCTGTCAATGGTAGGGTAGAATCCACTCTGCGAAAAAGTTCTGGATAATTTAATGCCTTTAATATAAACCAACAGGCAGCCAATAAGAAGGAAGTTCCTGCCAGAATATGCAGCCAGATAAACAGATCATTGTGTGTGGTATATCGTATTATATTTTTAAAAATAAGACATACATGAATGAATAAGAAAATGAGGGTCAACTGAAACAGCCATTTGTATAACAAGGTGTTGGGGTTGGTGTAATTTTCAAGATAAATCTTCTTATATTTTTTAAGAATCAGGAATACAGCAACGATATAAAAGAAAAACTGCAGTTCCCCGATGAGTTGATAAACAAACATTTCAGGGGATTGCCACATCGTTGTAAAGAAATCTACTTTAGCAGCACCTTCAGCCAGATAAAGCTTTGGAACTAAAATTAAATTGGCAGCAATGAAAGGAATAAGATGCAGTAAATGCTTTCTTTTTAAGGTGAAATCAGAATAACAAACGGCATTCACGTACAGATAGAAAAGAGGCATTACCAATAAGTAAGCAGATATTTTGAAAGCTTTCAGATTATAGCTATCCACAAAAAGATGCATGAAAATTCCGCTGATGTCAATGGCATTCATGATAAGGAAAGCTGCAAATAATCTGCTTTCCAGTTTTCTTTCTGTTTTTACCGTCAACAAAAATACGGAAAGCAATAGCGATACAAAAACAGCAATCGCAGCAATAACTTCCAGAAAACTTAATTTGTCCATTAGTTTTTTTACAAAAATAGGATATAAGTGATAAAGAAAATAGATTTTGTTGATAAGGATGTTTCTGCTGCACAAAGTCTCCCGACTTTGAGCTGGTAAAATAACATCATTCCTTTTAAAGTACTCCAAGTCAGAAGACTTCGGTGAGCTAGAGCAGGAAGATGTATAGTTATCCATACGCTTCGACGAATCAACAAAGTTGATTTTTTCTTTGCTCCCTTAAAATCAGCAGTTTCAAAAATAAAAACTTTGTGTTAGAAAAATAGATCATCAGTACACTATCCTTTAAAACACTCAAATCCTTAAATCTAGATAATTCCCATTCGTATTTTATTTGTAAGTTAGTGCCGCAAAAAATAATACGGTATAAAAACATACCAAACAATGTTGATGAAGGAAGGTTCGTCCCGTTTTATTTCTCCTTATTTTAAAAAAAATATAGACTAAAAAACTAAATTATGAACATGAAAAAAACGCAGATTATTCTATCAATAGGCACTTTACTTGCTGCCTGTAACAAAAAAGCTGAACAAAAAACAGATACTGCACAGGATACTGTTGCCATATAATCATGAAGATCCGATATTTTACACTTCTATTGGGAATGGTTTGTACCAGCTTTTTTGCTCAGACCTCTGAGAAAATAACTTTTAAAGATACCCAGAACCATTATTTGAAATTAGTTCCAAAGGATAAAGCTGAAGGAATACTTGTTATTTTACCCGGTGGAGGTGAAAATGGCGAAAAAGTAATGAATCAGATTAATCTGGATAATCTGGCATTGGAAAAAAATCTTATCGTATTACTCCCAACCTGGGAAGATGGGGATTTTGGATTTCATATAGAACAGAAGTTTTTAGACAGAATGGTAAAAGATACAGTAGAAAAGCATAAAGTTTCTAAAGATAAAATATCAATTGGAGGACTTTCCGGCGGAGGCATGCTGGCTTTTACCTATGCTGAAAGAGCCGTCAGGGACAAAAATACCTATTTTACTCCCAATTCTGTATTTGCTCTTGATGCTCCACTGGATTACGAGAATATGTATTACAGGTTGCAGAGAGAGATAGAAAGAGACTATTCTGAGATTGGAACTAATGAAGCTAAATATTTAACTGCTGAAATGGTTGCTGCCATTGGCACACCGGATAAAAACAGAGCCAATTATCTAAGAGAATCCATGTTTTCTTATCGTGAAAAAGATGGTGGCAATGCAAAATATCTTATGACTATCCCTATTTTGATGTATACAGAACCGGGAATTATATGGCAGATGGAAAACAGAGGAAGAGATATTTACGATCTTAATGTGGCAGATATTACGGCTATGATTAATCTTTTGCGACTAAAAGGCCACAAAAACGCAGATCTTGTCATCACCAATGATCGGGGAATTCGTCCGGACGGTACAAGACATCCTCATTCCTGGAGTATCATGGATTCTAAAGAATGTTTAAACTGGATATTAAAACATATGAAGGCATAAAGCTACTATATTAGATGTAATAAAAAAGAGATGAATCAAACCGATTCATCTCTTTTTTATAGTGTAGTGCTCTTTTATTAAGCTTCAATAAATTCTAAAAGATCTTTATTAATTGTTTCGTGTTCCGTAGTGGGCATTCCGTGAGGGAAACCAGGATACGTAATCAATTTTCCGTTTTTCAATAGTTTTGCAGATTTTATAGCAGAATTTTCGATAGGTACAATCTGGTCATCTTCACCGTGAAGAACCAAAACCGGAATATCCACAGCTTTCAGATCTTCAGTGAAATCAGTTTCAGAAAATGCTTTGATTCCTTCATAATGAGCTACAATACCACCCATCATTCCTTGTCTCCACCAGTTTCTTTGCACACCGTCTTTTACATTGGCACCTTCTCTGTTGTATCCATAGAAAGGGAAAGTTAAATCAAAATAAAACTGGTTTCTGTTATTCAAAGTCTGTTCTCTGATGCCATCAAAAACTTCCATTGGAACCCCGTCAGGATTGTTTTCACTTTTTACCATTACCGGTGGAACAGCACTGATTAAAACTGCTTTTTTTGCTCTTCCGTTAGCATATTTGTGGACATATCGGATCACTTCACCACCTCCTGTAGAGTGTCCGATGTGTACAACATCTTTCAAATCAAGGAATTCTACAAGTTCTGCAGCGTCAGAAGCATATTGCTCTATAGTGTGATTATAGATGTTCTGGCTTGAGCGGCCGTGGCCTCTTCTGTCATGGGAAATTACTCTGTACCCTCTCTGTAAGAAAAAGATAACCTGTGCATCCCAATCGTCAGATGATAATGGCCATCCGTGGTGAAACATCAATACAGGTCCTGCTCCCTGATCTTTATAAAAAATCTCTGTTCCGTCTTTTAATGTAAGTGTGCTCATAGTTTTAAATTTTTAATGTTAATTGATATTTTATTTTATAATTTTTCGTTGTCTTAATTCTTTAGCAAATGTAGGACAGTTCTCTTTCAATGAAATTAATCTAGTTTAATTTCGTACTTATTGATAATAATTTTTTTGTTTTGACCATTTAATTTGCTTTCTGATCCAATCTTTTCTTCAGATCATTATTAAATATTAGTATTTTGGTATTATCAAATAGCTTCTGAACTATGAATTTTACAGGCTTTTTGCTAATTTGCAACTGTAAAATAAATGTATGTTTCAAAATATTATCAAAAACATCTCACGATTTGTTACCCTAACTCCGGAAGAGGAAAATATATATGAAGGTATGCTGACCCTTCAGAAGTACCCGAAGAAAACCCATCTTCTGCGCGAAGGGGAGATTTGTCAGTTCGAAGGGTTTATAAAACAAGGCTGTGTGCGAACCTATTATCTTGATGAAAACGGTTTTGAAGTCACCCTTCTGTTTGCTGTTGAAGACTGGTGGATTACCGATATTGATTCTTTTAATAATAAAACACCCTCGAAGATTTTTATAGAAGCTCTGGAAGACACCGAAATTTATATGTTGAATCCGGAAACTAAAGAGGAACTGATGCAGAAGGTTCCGAAGTTTGAAAGAGCGTTCCGGCTGATGATGCAGAGGTATGTGGTGACGCTTCAAAACCGACTGGTTAACACCATTTCTCAACCTGCTACAGACCGTTATCTGGAATTCATCAGGGTTTATCCTAGCATTCCGCAGCGTGTAGCACAGTATTATATTGCGTCATATCTTGGTGTTTCAAAGGAGTTTGTAAGCACCATCAGGAAACGTTTAGCGAATAAAGAGAAACAAAAATGAGACATAGAAAATTTTCCTTTCCAGGAGAGGCTGTGAAAAATAAAAAATATGAAGGGTGGTTTATACAGAATGTGTAAACCATCTTTTTTATTTAGAGTAAAAGAAAAAGTAATTTATTAAACCAGTTAAACTTCTAAGATTTTTATCAGTTCTACATTTGCTGTATTAATTTAAACAATAAAAAATGATACAGGAAAACAAAACAGCAGAAGGCTTGGGAATGCCTTGGGAAGATATCTACGGATACGCACAGGCGGTAAAAAAAGGAAATACAGTTTGGATTTCCGGTCAGTTGGGCCACAACAAGAATGGGGAATTGGCAGAAGGAATGGAAGATCAGATGAAACAAACCTATGCCAATATCAAAGAATTATTGTCAAGATATGATATGACGATGGAAAATGTGGTGGAAGAAGTTATTTATGCAATGGATATGGCAACGGCGTTTGAGGCAAGGAAAAATTTCAAGACAGAATTTTACAATCATCCTAAATCTGTAGCCAGTACAATGGTTGGAGTAAGTGGACTTGCATTGCCGGGACAGCTTGTAGAAATTAAAATTGTGGCGACTGTTTAAGTTTCTTTATATTCTAAAATATGATTTATTAAACTAGTTAAATGTACATTATATTTCATCACTCTAAATTTACAGTATCAAAAAGACGGAGATTTTGGATTCATTAAAATTCTTTATTATTTCCGATTTGAACATTAGTTGATTTTAGAAAATATGGAGGTTTTATTGATGATGTTTCTGATGATGTAGTAGTAATAAAAATTAAACAGAATCTTTTTTAAGAGTGAAATGCGTGAAGTGTTTAGGCTTGGGTTTATGATCTAAGCCTATTTTTTTGTCTGTAATTAAAATATTGTTTTGAGTTTAAGTGTTTTGTCATCAGTGTTTTTATTAGTTGTTATTTAGGTTTTTATTAAATGGAGTGGCAAAGTTTGAAAATAAATTCAACTTTTTATCATTAAAGATGATTTATTAAACTAGTTAAATGTGTAGTCTTTCTGACTGCTCTAAATTTGCCATATCAAAATCAAACAAATACTCAGTAAGGTTTTAAAGTTTAAAATAAAATTCTTACTAAACAACATTTAAAAATTAAACATTATGAAAAAGTTAATCTTAACATTCGCAGCAGTAGTAGTATCGGTAACAGCATTCGCTCAGAACGCAGGGAAATCAATGCTGAATCCAACAAACCACGCTTTGGTTTTAATAGACCACGAAGGACAGATGGCATTCGCAACAAAAAGTATCAGCATGGAAGAGCTGAGAAATAATGTAGCCTTAATTTCCGGAGGTTCAAAGATCTTCAATATTCCTACAGTGGTAACTACAGTGGCAGAAAAATCGTTTGCTGGACCTGTTTTTCCTGAAATTTCAGAAGTTTATCCTGAAGCAACAAGTGGATATGTAGATAGAACTACGATGAACACTTGGGAAGATGTAAATGCTCATAAAGCCATCACAGGAAAAAATAAAAAGAAACTGGTTTTGGCAGGTCTGTGGACAAGCGTTTGTGTGGTAGGACCGGCTTTATCTGCTATTGATGAAGGGTATGAGGTGTATATCATCACAGATGCTTCGGGTGATATTTCTAAAGAAGCTCACGATCAGGCGGTTACAAGAATGGTTCAAGCTGGTGCACGTCCAATTACATCTGTTCAGTATGTTCTTGAATTACAGAGAGATTGGTCTAGAAAAGAAACATATAAACCAGTGAATGATTTAATGAAAAAATATGGTGGTGCTTACGGTTTAGGAATCCAGTATGCACAGGATATGCTTAAGCACTAATCAATTTTAACAATGGCAGGTTGAAAACCTACCTGCCTTTTCTTTTTCAAACCCCTAAAAGTAAATTATGAAATCAGTACATAAAATTCTATTCTCAATGGTGTTAGGAGCAGGATTGATGAATGCTCAGAAAGCTGACTTAATTGTAACCAACGGAAAAATAACAACGATGGATGATAAAAATCCGGAAGTTCAGGCAGTTGCCATTAAAGACCATAAAATTTTCCGTACAGGAACGAATGCTCAAATTTTAAAGCTAAAAGGAAGTTCCACAAAATTAATTGATGCTAAAGGAAACAGAGTGATTCCCGGATTATTTGATAGTCATTTACATGTAATTCGTGGAGGAAGATTTTATAACACAGAGCTTCGGTGGGATGGTGTGAAAACTTTGAAGAGAGCTTTGGAAATGCTGAAAGAGCAGGCTCAGAGAACACCGAAAGGACAATGGGTAAGAGTGATTGGTGGCTGGAATGAATATCAGTTTGAAGAAAAAAGACTGCCAACTTTGGCAGAAATCAACGAAGCAACGGGTGAGGTCCCAACTTTTGTGATGTATCTCTACGGAAAAGCCTGGTTGAATAAAGCTGGTTTAAAGGAATTAAATATTAACGGAGACACCCCCAATCCGTCTCAGGGTTTAATTGAAAAAGACAGCAACGGAGATCCGACTGGTTTGTTGGTGGCAGAGCCTAATGCATTTATTCTGTATTCAACTTTAGCAAAATTACCTGAATTATCAGAGGTAGAAAAAGAAAATTCTACATTACAGTATATGACTGAACTCAATCGTCTTGGAGTAACTGCTGTGATGGATGCAGGTGGTGGTTTTCAGAATTTTCCGGATGACTATGGAACAACGGATGCTCTGAATAAGCAGGGAAAGATTACGGTTAGATTACCTTATTACTTGTTTGCTCAAAAAAAAGGTTCTGAGTTGTCTGATTATACAAAATGGACCGGAATGGTTGATATTGATGACCACGGGCATAATGACCATAATGAAATTGATTATCATGTGAATGGAGGTGGAGAAAACCTGGTTTCAGATGGTGCCGATTTTGAAAATTTTCTTTTTCCAAGACCGGAATTACCTGCAACAATGGAGAAGAATATGAAAGATGTGGTAAGTCTTTTGGTGAAAAAAAGATGGCCTTTCAGAATTCACGCAACCTATAATGAAAGTATTACAAGGTTTTTAAATGTCATTGAAGAAGTTAATAGAGAAACCCCTTTGAACGGATTGGTCTGGTTTATTGATCATGCTGAAACAGTGTCTGAAGAAAACATGAAAAGAATTAAGGCCATGGGCGGAGGTATTGCAGTACAACACAGAATGGCCTATCAGGGTGAAAGTTTCATCCATCGCTATGGTAAAAAAGCTGCTTTGGCTTCTCCACCGGTAAAGAAAATGCTTGAAATGGGAATTCCTGTGGGGTTGGGAACAGACGGAACGAGAGTGGCAAGTTATAATCCGTGGGTTGCTTTATATTGGGTTACTTCAGGAAAAACTTTGGGTGGAACTCAGGTTATGGCAAAAGAAAATGCTCTGGACAGAAAAACAGCTTTATCACTTTCTACTTTTGGAGGGTATGAGCTTATAAAGGATTATGAAAAAGGAAAAATCAAAGAAGGATATTTCGCAGACCTTACCATTTTAGACAGAGATTATTTCAGTGTTAATGAAGAAGAAATTAAAGATATTACTTCAAAATTAACCATTGTTGACGGAAAAGTAGTGTATGGAGACGAAACATACAAGCATGTTGCTCCAGCTTCGCTTCCTGTACTTCCAGAATGGTCTCCTGTAAAATACTACGGCGGATATCAAACCAAATAATATTAAAATCATAGTAAACCTTAACCTAACATTAGGCAGATTTTACAATTGAAGGGCTAAACATTCCCCTCCCTCGGAGGGGTGGCGAAAATTCAAAGAATTTTTGACGGGGTGGTTATCCCAAACCACAAAAACCTCATAACACTTAAGTAAAATATAAGTTATCATGCATGCTGTTGAAAAGAGCACTTAAGTATTATGAAAATCTCTGATTTTCATCTAAAGTGAACTTAGTGATACAGTCGCAGTATAAACTTTCTTAAGTGAACTAAAGTGTCAGAAAACACATTATGTAACAAAAGTAATACACTTCTCCAAACAGTTTCCATTAAATATAACCATCATGAAAAAGTTAATCCAAACCATCACCAATACGAGCCTTGAAGGAAAATTAATTCACATTGCATTATTGATTTTCAGAATAGCATTATCATTAGAATTAATCTTTGCTCACGGACTGAAAAAACTCGGAATAGGAGTTGTGGAAGCAGAAAAAGTTCCCAATCCATTAAATCTTCCGGAAGCATTTAACAGTCTTTTTGCTGACGCGGCCAACTTGTTTTTTCCTGTATTTGTCATCTTAGGATTATTTACAAGAGCAGCAATTTTACCAATATTAGCGGTGACTTTAACCGGATATTTTGTCCTTCATTGGAATGATGCTTTACTGATAAAAGATACACCGTTTATGTATAGTTTATGTTATTTGTTTCTGCTTTTTGTAGGCCCGGGGAAATATTCGATTGATCATTATATAAGAAAAAAATTACAATGAAAAAGCTGATTAAGATAGTATTGATTGTTCAGATTATGCTTCCCATTGCGGTTTCAGCACAGTTTAAACTCATGAGGTTTGATGAGAATTATGCAGCGTACCGGGATTCAACAGAAACATTTTATAATTCTCTGAAATATATTCCGCTTTCTGAAGATAATAACAGTAAATATTTATCCTTAGGCGGAGAAGCAAGAGCGGAATTTGTAGAATTCAATAATGAAGACTGGGGCAGATTGGGAATTGGTAGCAATCCTTTTTTTATCCAGAGATATACAATTCATGGTGATTTGCATTTAGGGTCAAGGGTAAGGGTTTTCGGACAGTTGAGAAGTGCCTGGGAGAACGGAAGGAAGAACGGGCCAAGACCAATTGATGAAGATCATCTTAATGTTCAGAACCTCTTCCTGGATGTAGATGTCGTTAAAAATGAAAAAGAAAAATTAACCGTTCGTGCAGGAAGACAGGAACTGGATTATGGAAGTGGAAGGTTGATTTCTGTACGGGAAGGTCCGAACTTAAGACTTTATTTTGATGGATTGAAACTAATGTATCAAAGAGGAAATTTCAAATCAGATGCTTTTGTGATGATGGCAAGCGAAATTAATACCGGAGCCTTTGATAATAAGATTTCAAAATCTGTAAGCCTTTGGGGAAGTTATAATACCTTGATTCTTCCGGAAAGCGGGAATTTAGAATGGTATTATCTGGGAATTCACAGAAAGGAATCCCGTTTTGAAGATGGAATAGGAGATGAGACAAGACACACCTTAGGCGGCCGGTTTTGGAAATATGGAGGTGGTTTTATTTACAACTTTGAAATGGCCTATCAGTTCGGGAACTTTAATAAAGGAACAATAAGTGCATGGACTGCTTCTGCGGATATAGGGTATATGTTTGAAAATGTGAAAGGAAAACCCACCATCAACCTTCGTAACGATTATATTTCGGGCGACAAAAACAAAGGAGACGGAAAATTGGGGACTTTCAATCCGCTTTATCCGAAAGGAGGATATTTCGGATTCAATCCACAAATAGGACCTGTGAATCTTATTGATATACATCCTTATGCAACCATAGATTTGAGTAGTAAAATAACAGTGCAGGCAGATGTGGTTTTCAATTGGAGATATTCTTTACAGGATGGAGTTTACAGACCAAGCGGCTCATTGAATCTCGCTTCCATGAACTCTAAAAAGAGATATATCGGAACAGCTTTTTTAGGCAGTTTTAATTATAAAATCAATAAATTTTTCACCTTCAATACAGGAATCCAGTATTTTAAAACCGGAGCATTTGTAGATGATATTATCGAAAATGACAAAGACGGACTTTTTATTAATTCAAGAATAGTATTCAAATTTTAATGAATCGGATCTTTTTAATTATCTCACGTCAATGCTGAAAATTATTTCTAAAACTAACTTTGATACATACTAAAACTTAAACATTTAAAACAATTATTATGAAAAATATAGTAAAGAATACATTGAGTAAATCCATGTTAATTACCGGGTTGTTTTTTTCAACTTTAACTTTTTCTCAAACAACAACTACAAATTCTTCTGCAGTTCCTACAGCAGTTGGTACTTCAAAAAACTGGGGTTCTGTGGATGGGATTTCAATGATTGGATTGGTTCAGGGACCATCTTCTGCAGAGGCTCAATTACAGGTTGCCTGTGTTTTTGAATATACGGATAATGACATCCACAGTGCTCAGGCATTGCCCGCCAACCTGAACGGGTTAGTGCATTTGGATGAAGCTTTGAAAGGAGAATTTACAAAAATAAGACAAGGCGGTTACTTCAAAGGACATTCTTTGGAAACCATTTTGATTTCTCCGCCAAAAGGTTCCATGTCTGCAAATAAACTGTTGCTAATTGGTTTAGGAGACCGAAACAAATTTACTCCTGAATTGATGACATCTGTGGGAGAGGTTGCAGCACGTGAAGCCATGAGATTGGGAGTAAGTAATTTTGCCTTTGCAAGCGATTTAAAAGATGCCGGTATTGATTCTCCAACAGCTCTGGTAGCAGGAAACGTAGTAAAAGGTATTGTGAATGCAAACCGCTCCGAAGTGTATTTGAAAGAACATAACCTTTCCAAAACTAAGAAATTAGAAAAAGTATATCTTCTGGCAGGACCTTCATTCTTTGAAGTTGCTGGAGGGGGAATTAAAGAGGCTATTGCGGAAGTTAAGAAATAGCTTTACTCTGATAGGTTTACTTCACTGGAAAGTATTAATTACATATTATTATTCAATAACAATGGCGTCCACTGGAAACAGTTGGCGCCATTGGGTTGTGTGTAACGTGGTTTTATATTGGGAGATAATGTTTTTGTTAGAGCCAACATAATATTACTATCTCCATGAATTCATTTTATAGTTTGAAAAGTTGATTTTCATATCTTCTATTCTGTCTTCAAGGGCTTGAATGCCTGTATGCAGATACATTTCTTTTTCAGATTCATTCAGAATATAAATGATGTCAAATCCTGGGCTGGGATTGGGAATAGGAACAGATAATGCAATATTGCCGTCCTCTTCAAAAACATAATATTTCCAATCTTTCTTTTCTAATAATTTCTTTTTATTCATAATTTTAATCAATTTTCACGAAAGATGTAGATGAACAAGCCTTAAAGATAAGCATATCGTGATGTACAAATGATGTCGTCTAGAAATATTTAAAAATGAATAAAGAAAAAGAAATAGTCAGAATAATTGATTTTATTTATGTTCATGATGATGAAGCAGGATGCAAAGAACTGCACAGAAGAGTAGTTTATGATCAAATAGGAGAAGTAGGAGAAACCTATTACAATGAACAATGGCATGAATTTCCTCAACTCAATAGCTATTACCCAGATCCAACTCCTGGTGTGTTTATAGATGAGGAAAAGGCAAAAGAAATTATGAAAATAATAGACAAAGAAGATAATTAGATTTTCTGCTCTCCAAAGTCTCCTGACTTTGAGCTGGTAAATAAGGTCATGTTCTTTAAACTTGCTCTGAAGTTGGGAGACTTTGAAGAGCTAGGGCAGTTGTGAATTATGTAGTTGGACAAAATCAGAATATGTAGATAACTTTATTTTAATCTCTACTTACGGAAAACCGTAAAATAAATACATTTTATATAATGATATTTGTAGTGTGATTTTTTAATTTCTAGTATAAACCTTAACTAATAACGCTTTTAATCACGTAAGTGTTATTTATAATCAATTAAATCGGTAATCAGATGGCTAAAAAGAAAATAAAATTGAATGTAGTTCTTTTAAAAAATGATTTCAACATTGCAGCTCCTGAAACATTTATTGAAAATTATAGGCAAGACAATGAAATCAATTTCAATAAAGGAGATCTCAATGCTATCCTTTATAAAAAGCTAGGTAGCTACAGTGAACCTAAGTGGGTTGAGAATTTAAAGAATAAAATTGTTGGGAATTTTGTTAGTAATTTTCCATCTAATCAAAGCTCAGGTGTAACTTTATTCATTGAAGTACAAAATAGAATTTTTGCAATTAATTTTGGGACTTTGGGACGTTTCAATATAAATAAGAATGTGATTGAGAAAACATTTGGAATTTATACTGCTAATAAATTGTTAAATAATGATTTAACGGCAACAATAAAAAGCGCTCATAGTCGGGTAAATGAAACAAATCCCGTTAATAAACAGCGTCAATACGGAGCAGACATATCGAATAATCAACTCTTCCTATCAATGGAGGATAATGAGGCTCTTAAAGAACTAGCTGTAATTAGTTCTGCATCAGAAGATTTTTCAAGAATGATTGGGAAGTACAGTTCGTTAAATGTTCAGTTTCTTTTTAATAATACTGAAATACCTTGCTTTCAATATCTTCAACCCAAATTAGAGAAACTTTTAGATATCTATAATTCTGTTTCCCGCGATGATATTAAAAAACTATTTAAGGGAATATATCCTTTAAATAGTACGGAATCGAAGGATTTGAATGTACAATTACCAAACAAATTAATTACGTCAACCGATGCATTCTTTTTGTTTGAACCTGAAATAGATTATGATCTTAGCCTTGTTGCAGCGATTAAAATAGGAAATGAGTATTATGATGAATTATCTCTATCTGCTTATATCATCAAAAATCCTCAACCTAGTTTTGAAAACCTCATTGAAGACAAGGTTTTTTTTCTAAATGAAGACGATGAAATAATTAAGGAATGGTCTATTCTAGAATGCTTGTATGGAGAAATTGAAGAAAATAATACAAACTACATCTTATCTGGTGGTGAGTGGTTCCAAGTTTCTAAAGATAAATATGATCGTATTAGTCTTGCAATTGATGAGATAATTGATACTAATTTTGTTATTCCTGATGATATTAAAGAAAATGTAAGAGAAGAGATTAGGCAAGCTATTGCTCAAAATCCAAATCAAAAAATTAATAAAGAAAATATTTTTAATACACATTTATCAAATCATATTAATGGTTATTTGTTTGATGAAGCAGCTAAACAAATTAATCTTTATGAAGATAAATTTGAAGTTTGTGATGTCCTTCATCAAAATAGATTTTTTCATGTAAAGTATAACTATGGAGCTTCGGCATTGAGCCACTTGTTTAATCAAGGTTATGTGTCAGCTAAGTCATATGCAGAATTTACGAGTAAATATGCAGAAGCAGTCAATGTATACATACCTGATGTTGCAAATCATCTTTCTCATGAATTTGGTAATAATGTTACGGTTCATTACCTTATTCTTAATGATAAGTCACAAGATAGATTAACATTTTTTTCGAAAATGGCTTTGGAAGACAAAATTAGAACTTTACAGGCTATGCAGTTTAATGTGAATCTGACTTGGGTTCGAGATATGTATTAAGTTAATACAATCACTAATTTTACTGCATAAATTGAATTTTATTAACATTATGCCTCTTTATTGTGCAAAGCCTCCTGGCTTTGAACTAATAAATAAGAGTATTATCTTTAAACTTACCCTAAAGTTAGTCGTCTTTTGCGATTTTTTTTTTCATAAGTTTATTGTAATCCTTTGCGAAGACATTGATATAATTTCTTGTTTCTCTCTTTTTTAAAAGAGTTCTGTTCTTTTTTATACATGAAAAGTCATTAATTTCGTCATAGAATATATGTTCAAAAACACATGCATATAAATCAAGCATAATTAAAGCCCGATGACATATTGAAAATGTTTTTTTTCTAGATCTTAGAATAACTCCAGCGTCTTCTTTATTTTTGAGATTTACATAGAAATGATTTTGAAATTGTGAAGAGTCAATGTGTGTTTTTGAACTAAGTTCTCCGTAAAGAATACCAATTTTTGGATAAAATTCTTTTAACTTAGAAATTGACTTTGTAGGAGACTGGAAGTCTTCAATTTCATTTCTGAATTGTGTATCGTATGCAAATGCAATTTGTTCTATTATTTGTCGAATTATCGCATAGCATTCGTAAATATAATCATACTTTATCAACATTCTTAATGCGCTAAAATTACTATCCAGTTTTTTATAAATTATACCACAATGAGAATAAGCATTACTTTTTCCTTCAAAATTTATATTCCTTAAAACTTGTTTATATTTAAGATAAATTTTTTCTTGAAATTGAAAAAATGTATTTCTCAAATCATCATATTCTTTAAGTTCACTATTTTCATAGCTTCTTTCATGCTCTAACAAAACCTCAACGTGATCTTTAAAATAACTGCTTTTTAAAATATTATCAACGGAGGTATTCCCATAAAATAGAGTTCTTAATGCTGCTTTTACATATTTTTCCTGCTCGAAAGTGAAAGTGTCAGGAACAATTAATGGGGTATCTGCGAACCAAATAACTTTGGTTTTGGCAAAATCGATTGAGTAAATGTCTTGTTTTATATCCATTATTAAGTTATTTTATTATTTGCATTAAAAGTTTAGTTGCAAAGTAAATAAAAGCCTGCGCATTCTTTTTGCGTAATAATATATGTTTAAAAATTAGAAGAATAAATTCTTGTAAAAAAAATCCCAACAAAAGCTGGGATTTGGTACAAGATATAATTTATTTACCTTGCTGTTTCTTAGGTGGTTTTAAAGAAGGTGTATTTCCTGGTGTCTCCTTATTATCACGCTGGCGTTTATCTGGTTTGCCAGTTGATTCTGCTATCCTTTTTGGTCCTGGTTTAAGTGCCATAATATTAAAGTTTTATTGTTAACTAAGTCAAATTTATAAATGAATATTTATATTGTCTTACGGCTTTCCGTAAACCAAAAATAAAAACCCTCTAAAAATTTTCAATCAGTATTTTCACGGAATTTCTTAAAGATTTCGAAAATTTTGTCACAAAAAAATCCCAACTTTCGTCAGGATTATTCATTTATAAGTTTAAAGAAATCAGATAAACTAATTTTTCTTGCTTCGCATATTTTGAAAAGTGTTTCAACAGGTATTCTGTAAGTTTCTTCACTTTTAATTTTTCTAATGGTACTTTCTTCCACGCCATGATTTTTGGCAAAAGAATTTTGTGACTTGCCTTCTTGAAGCCAAGGTATCAACCATTTTTTTGTAATGTATGAACAAATTTTTTCGTTTATATCTGTCATAGAACAAATGAAATAATTAAATAATAAAAAATTACGGTCGATCGACCGTAATTAGATTTCTTTTCTTACATTTATAAAAAAATACAACCCATGAAAAAGATAAAAACAAATTTCAATCCCCGGTTTCGGGCAGGGAAGAAGCGCTCCGGCTTACAGCTGATGGAAACTTTCTTTCAGTTCAATGAGCTGGATGTTTCAAAAGAAAGACTTTGTAACATAATGAATTATGCCGTAAAAAGAAATAGCTGGATTAATGAAGATCCGGCGGCGATCTTTGAGTTTTACCAGTCGATGCGGTCGTTCATCCGGGCAGGTTATCTCATCATGTTGAAGGAAAGAAAATGGATGATTGATACCCAACCGGAAAAGATTTCCCCGTGGGTTCTTGGCTTGCTTTCGGAGAAGGAATACCGGAATCCACTGCTGGTTTTCAAAAAAGCATTCAGGGAGTACACCCTCAAAGAATTTGATTATTTTATGTCCGGAATCGTCTATTTCTCAATGGGCGTCTATGAAAATCTCCCGGAAAGGAATATCGTGATGCCCTACATTCATACCGTTAAAATGCTGGATGCCGCTCACCTTATTCTTCAAAGAAAGAGAGAAAAGAAAATAGCTGATGCCCATTCTGAATAAGATTGAAAAGTATTGATACAGATAATGAATGTGCTGATGATGTGTTTTTCTGACGCAAAGTTTTTAGCTTCTTATCTCATATTTTCAAGGGAGCAAAGAATAGAATCAATTTCATTGATTCTTTGTAAGCGAATGCATATCCACGAAGCTTCTTCAGCGACAAAGTCGCACTTCTTAGCTCCCTAAAATAAAACATTTGAATCATCTTTCTTTGCGTTTAAAAAAAAAGACCTGTTAGTTCCATAAAAAGTATAGATTTTGAGGCCAAGCGCAAAAGTTTGGGGATCATATTGTTTGTGTTTATGTAATTTAATTGACGCAAAGTTTTTAGCACATTATCTCATATTCTTAAGGGAGCAAAGAATGGAACCAATTTCATTGATTCTTTCTAAGCGAATGTATATCCACGAAGCTTCTTCAGCGACAAAGTAGTACTTCTTAGCTCCCTAAAATAAAACATTTGAATCATCTTTCTTTGCGTTTTTTTAAATGCATTGTTCCATTCAACAAAAAGAGTATATGTTTTGTATTGTTCCCCTCAACTTTTGAACCAGATCCAGATTGGGTAATAAAAAAATCGCTGCTTAAAAAAGTAACGATTTTTTGTTATTGGTGGCCAAACAAGCGTATCTTCAAACACGTATTGTTAAAATTCCATGATTGAGTCTAATCCTCTTCGTAACCCTTTGAAAGTATCAATATTTTTGATGGCAAGGAGTACTCCTTTTACATAGGGCTCCGCACTTTCTCCGGAATCATGTCTTAGTATTAATCTTTCTCCATTGAGTCCAAAGATCGTTTCAACGCTGATCGTGTGACCCGGCAGACGGACAGAATGAACCTGTATACCATTTATTGTTGCGCCTCTTGTTTCTTTATTTCCTATGGTATCCTCTATGGCTACGGCTAGTTCAGGCTTTTGAACTTTAGAAAGACGATAAGCCAGTTCTGCCACTGTTCCGCTTGGTGCATCAATTTTTTTAGCATCCGCATAGTCAATGATCTCGTAGTGAGGGATATATTTTGCGGCCATTTCAGCAAACTTTTGCAATAAAACAACAGTGAGTGCAAAGTTCCCTGCAGCAAGAACAGAAGTATTATTTTCATTGGCAATACGTTCTATTTCTTCATAATCTTTATCCGTAAGTCCTGAAGTTCCAATGATGACTTTTTTGCCTTTTTGCAAAGCCGTGTGGATATTATGCTTCGCGATCGCCGGTTTGGTAAAATCTACAAGAATATCAAATTCTACATTTTCTATTGCATCTTCTATAGACTTAAACAATGGTATATTGTTGTCCGATTTTAATGACAGAATCTCTGACAGATTTTTCCCATCTTGAGATAAAGAAAGTCCGCCTGTTAATATCATTTCGTCATTATTAAATATTGCTTTGCTAATTTCAGAACCCGTCCATCCGGTGGCTCCCGCAACAAAAACTTTTTTCATAATATTATTTTTTTATTGAATGTTATTTTTACTATTAATCTATTTCAAAGATAGTTTGAATTTCAACAGATGAGTTTCCAGGTATTGAATATATAACCTTCCTATGCCTTTTCCTTTGATAAATTTTTATCTTTTAACAGTAAATGCTTACTATAAATTCATCTAATTATAGAAAAACAGGAGTTGTATCTATTTGATAATACAAATTTACAATTGGTATTTTTATTAAATTTGCCAGAATTATTATATAAAACGCCAAAATGAAATGTGGATTATCAGAAAAAAGAAAAGGGGAGTTTGATGATGAAATTAATATCGATGCTTATGTCTGGTATGAGAAAGACTGGACCCATGATGACTATGATCATGCCCACCAAAGATATCAGCTGACTTATGTTGAAGAGGGATATCAGTATTTTCACATTGAAAATAAAATCTATCTGGTTCCACAAAATCACTTAATCTGGATTCCTTCAGGCAAAAAACATCATACTCAGTCGGAAGCCAGTACAGTTAATCTCATGGTGATCTTATTCAAAACGGTTTTCGACAATGATTTTTATAATAAAGTACATGTTTTTGCAGCGCCTCCGGTTTTGAGAGAAATGTTGCAATATGCCTCAAAGTGGAATAAATTATTGGAAGAAGATGAAGAGCAGGGATATTTCCTTACCGCTTTATTGAATAGCCTTCCTCATTTCTGCACAGAGAAAGTAGGTTTACAGATCCCGATTCCGGTAGATCCAAGATTACTGCCTGTATGCAATTATATTAATAAGAATTACATGGAACAGGTGAGTATAGATGACTTAGCTGATTTATCCTTAATGTCTGTAAGAAGCCTTCAGCGTATATTTAAGCGGGAAACAGGGATTACGATCCAAAAATATATGCAGCTGATCCGTATTTTAAAAAGTATTGAACTCATTAATACAGGAGAATATACTTTAAGCCAGATCGCTTTTATGATTGGTTATAAAAGTCTATCAGCTTTTACCAATTCCTACTTTGGAATTATGAAAGAAAAAGCAAAAATTATCGGGAAATCTTAAAATTCTGAATGTACAAGTTATAAGGAAAATAAAGTAAAAAAATGGCGTCAACTGTCTTTAGTTGGCGCCGTTTGGCTTTTTATGACCTCAACGAGCCTATCTTCAAACACTTTTATCGATGATTTGATTGGTTTGGGCCAAATTAAAAAGAATTACAAAATTCATTTTGTTTTGATAGATTACTTTAAGTCTTTGGTAGTCCGTGCAAAAAGTATATTTTTGCAAGCAATAAAATACAATTTTCATATTGTAATTATTATTCATTCATAATACTAAACTAATACCCATGAAATACTTAATAAATTTTATTAGATTAAAACAATTGCATTAAAATAATTCTTTCTTTTTCTGCAATAAAATTTTGCTTTTTTACTCTAAGAAAGCACCTAATTATATTTTTTAGCGGTTGCTATCAATTAAACATTTAAAACTTTTTTAAAATAAATTCAACATGAGAAAAATTTACTTAATGTTGCTTATTTTCCTTTCTGTAATTGCCTTTGGGCAATACTCATCTGAGGTTTATAATACCTCAAATTCAGGAATCGGCAGCAATAATGTCAGGGACATTGAAATTGATAATAACGGTTTGTTATGGTTATCAACAAGCAATGGTGTTTCAACATTCAATGGAACTGCATTTATAAATTACAACACAAGCAATTCAGGTATTATATCAAATGCTATCCTGGAAATAGAAATCGATGGTTTACAAAGAAAATGGATGGCATCGCAAAACAACGGGATTATTTTATTAAACGGAACGACTTGGACGAATTATACAGCCTCAAACTCAGGACTACCCAATAATGTAATTAAGGGTATCGCAGTAGATGGTACCAATAATTTATGGGTGATCACATCAGGGGGGCTTACTAAATTTGACGGTACTACTTGGACTACGTATTCTTCACTTCCAAACATAAATTCTTTAAAGGTTGATAGCAACAACGGAGTCTGGGTTACAAATAACAGTACATTGTATAAATTTGATGGAACTAACTTTACATTTATTGGGCAGAATGTGAAAAAACTATTAAATGCCTCAAATACGAAAGTATATGTTGAAGGTATTGATGGTATGTTGACGTATACAAATTCTGGAACTTTACTTAGTAGTTACACTCAAAGTAATTCTTGTCTTGGTGGAAGTACTTTAAATGCTCTTGATGTTGATGATGACGGTAGAGAGTGGATTGCACTGGGTGGAAGTGGAGTGCAGAATTTTACCGATTGTATAATTTATACTGCTTCAAATTCAAACCTTCCAAGCAATATTTTAACTACACTTAAAACCCAAAATAAAAGTACTGTTTGGATAGGCTATTCTCAAAATGGATTAGTAAAAGCAACGCCACAAAACATTGGAGGTTGCTGGGAAGTTATCAGTACCGGATCTTCTTATTCTGTAGGAATAAAAACAGACGGAACTTTATGGACTTGGGGAAATGATAACTACAGCCAATTAGGAGATGGGGGAGCCGTTGCAAGAAATGCTGCAGTTCAAATAGGTACAGCAAGCAACTGGAAGACCGTGAGCGCAGGAAGTAGTCATGTATTGGCTATTAAAAATGATGGAACCCTTTGGTCTTGGGGAGATAACTCAAGTAGTAAATTAGGAGATTATACTAACGCCAACAGGATTGTTCCGATACAAATCGGTACAGTTACTACCTGGAAAGACGTGAGTGCAGGATCTAACCACTCATTAGCACTTAGAACAGATGGTACCCTTTGGTCTTGGGGAAATAATTATTATGGACAGCTGGGAGATGGGTCAGATATTCTGAGACCTATTCCCTGGAAAGTAGGAACCGCAACAAATTGGGTGAAAATTGCTGCAGGCAGCGATCATTCTGTAGGTATAAAAGCTGATGGAACTCTTTGGACATGGGGTAACAATACATCTGGGCAGTTGGGTAATGGAACAAATGTTACAACAATATATGATGTTTCGCCAAAGCAAGTGGGAACAGCTACAAACTGGCTTAAAATTTCTGCAGGATCTTACTACACACTAGCTGTAAAATCTAATGGTACTCTCTGGGGTTGGGGATCTAATCAATCAGGGCAATTAGGAAACGGAACATTGAGTAACAGTAATTCACCAGTACAAATTGGAACAGCTACAAATTGGAGTATCGTTAGTGCAGGAGCAAGGCACGCATTAGGAATTAAAACAAATGGAACTCTTTGGTCATGGGGATACAATACTTATGGACAGCTCGGTAGCGGTACAAGCGGTAATACGGTAAATACTCCTACTCAAGTAGGTACTTCGGCAAATAGTTTATTGGTGTCTGCTGGGGATAGTCACAGTCTTGAAGTAAATTTTGAAGGTTCTTTAAGAACGTCAGGGCTGAACAGTAGTGGTCAATTAGGAGATAATACACTTGTTCAAAAAAATACTTTCACTCCTATTGTCTGTCCGTCAAGTTGCAGTGTTCCAACTCAACTTTCTGTTGCAAACATCACTTCTACAACTGCTACCATTAATTGGGCGGGAGCAACAACGACACCTGCTAACGGTTATATGTATGCTTACAGTACAAATCAGATTGTCGGAGGTGTAAATGGTACTACCTTATCAAATACGGTTAATTTATCAAACTTAGCACCAAATACTACTTACTACTATTGGGTGGCATCTCATTGTGGTTCCAGCCAAAGCCGTTGGATTTATGGAGGTGCATTTACTACACTTGCCGATTCCGGTTGCTGGAGTATCGTTGCTGGTGGTTCTACCTATGCAATAGCCATGAAGTCAGATGATACAGTATGGGCTTGGGGTAAAAATGAATTTGGCCAGTTGGGAGACGGAACTACAACAAATAGAACGACTCCAGTGCAGGTTGGAATTTCAAACATCTGGAAAATGTCTGCCGGAGATAAACACGTTGCAGCGATTAAAACAGATGGAACACTTTGGACCTGGGGGCGTAACAATTTTGGACAACTGGGAACTGGTAATACTGTTGACAGGACAATCCCGGTAAAAATAGGAATGGCTACAGATTGGGTAAGTGTTGCCGTAGGCGCATATTTTACTCTAGCAGTAAAGGCCAATGGAACATTATGGGCTTGGGGTCGTAATACCTATGGTCAGTTTGGAAATGGAACTACTTATGATCAGAATGTTCCTACACAGATTGGAACCCTAACAAATTGGAAAACAGTCACAGCGGGAGATAATCATTCTTTAGCTTTAAAAACAGATGGAACTATTTGGGCTTGGGGTGAAAATTACGATGGGCAGTTAGGAATTGGTTCTACGACGAATAGAACTACTCCTGTACAGATACTCACAGGGACAACTTGGAAAAGTATTGCTGCCAAAAGTAGTCACTCATTGGCAATAAAAACAGATGGTACCCTTTATGGATGGGGAAGCAATATTCATTCGCAATTAGGAACAGAGGGAACTTCAGGTTCATCATTGGGAACAGGATTAGGCTCAAGCGCCAGCCCTTATCGTGTGGGCACAGACACAAACTGGAAGCTTGTTGAAACATCAAATTTTTCATCAGCAGCCATTAAAAATGATGGGACATTGTGGACTTGGGGAGCAAACGGAGATGGTACATTAGGAGATGGTACGTTAGTACGCAGAAGAAATCCTGTGCAGATAGGAACTTCTGGCGATAGGAAGAGCGTATCGCTAAGCAACTATAATACATATACTATAGCAAATGATGGAGTTTTATCTGTAACAGGGTGGAATTTGGATGGGCAATTAGGTAACGGTACTAACGATATTGGAAGAACAATTTTACTTCCAATCTCTTGTGTCAGTGGAAGTTTGCAATCTCAGGAAATATCATCAATCTCAAGTAATCTGAAGGTATACCCTAATCCTGTACAAGATTACTTGACTGTTTCATCAGATGAAAAAATTATCTCTGTTACGGTTTTTACTATTTCAGGTCAGCTTATATTAACCAAGGAAGTCAATGATTTTAAAAAGATTTTGAATTTTTCTGATTTACAATCAGGAGTTTACATAATTAAAGTTGTTGGGGCTGACAATACAGTGAAATCAGTTAAATTTATTAAGAAATAGATAATATAAATTAATTTCTGCTAAAGTAGATTTACTAAAATTGAAAAAAAACAGCGTGCACATTTATATGTGTACGCTGTTTTTATTTTAAAATAGGAAACTATATATTTCAATGTACCATATAAAAGCGATGTCTTACATGCAGTTATATCTAGTACATATTTCATTGAAGAATTTCTAAGCGTAACAAGCAATTATTATTTTGTCCAAAAATGGAGTTCAGCTAAATGATAATGAAGCTAAAATTATATTAGAATTTCTATACGTAGTGGCGAAAAACTACAATAATTCAAAAGAGAAAAAAGCTCTGACCTTAATCCTTTGACATAGCTTTTCACTTTCTCCGGAATCGTGTGCAGCATGGATCTTTAAAGATCGATCTGACTGAGATTATTTGTATTTCATTGTCTCTATCTAAAAAAAATATGTTGTGAATCTTAAATTTAAATCACATTTTTTATAAAGATTATCAAAAAATTGTATATTTGCCCAGCAAAAAAAGAAAATGATATTATCTAACTTAAAAAAAGGAAAGAAACAGTACTTACGTCCAGGGTCGTGAGTCATTTTCCTATTAGTTAGAAATTAAATAAACAGGGAGCTTGTCATCATGACAGGCTCTTTTTTTTTGATAATAATTTAACAATTTAATATAGTATGAAAGTATTGAAATTTGGAGGCACTTCAGTAGGAAGTCCGGAGCGCATCGAACAGTTATTACCCATCATCAGATCTCAGGAATCAGATAAGCATCTGGTGGTTTTATCTGCTGTTTCAGGTACCACAAATGATTTAGTAAAATTATCGGAACTCTATGAAAGTAAGGATATTGAAGCTGCCTATAAACATATTGATGGACTGCATCAGAAATATATAAAATTTGTAAATGAATTGTTTAAAACAGAAAACGGAATCGTAGAAGCTTTAGCATTTATTGACAAAATTTTTGATCTCTTTTATCAGTTTAAACATAAAAATTTCAGTTCCAGTGCAGAACGTATTATCCTTGCACAGGGAGAGATTATTTCAACAACCCTGTTTCATTTATATTTAAAGGAAAAAGAAGTTTCTTCTGTGTTATTATCAGCATTAGATTTCATGGTAATTGATGAAGATAAGGAACCCAATATTGAGGAAATCAAAAAACAGGCAGCTCTTGAAATTGCAAAATATCCTGAAGAAACCTTATTTATTACGCAAGGTTACATCTGCAGAAATGCTCAAGGAGAAATTGACAATCTGCAAAGAGGTGGGTCTGATTATACTGCTTCGCTACTGGGAGCAGCATTGCAGGTAGAAGAAATCCAGATATGGACAGATATCGATGGATTTCATAATAATGATCCGAGATATGTACAAAATACGAAGTCTATAGCCAGAATGAGTTTTGACGAAGCAGCAGAGCTGTCGTATTTTGGAGCTAAAATCCTTCATCCGCAAAGTGTATTTCCTGCAAGAAAATACAATGTTCCTGTTAGATTATTAGATACAATGAATCCATCGGCAGTAGGAACATTGATTTCGGGAGAAATAACCAATCAAAATCAGATTGTGGCAATTGCTGCCAAAGATGGAATTACGGCTATCCGTATTCAATCTTCACGTATGCTCATGGCCTATGGGTTTTTGAGAAAGGTTTTTGAAGTTTTTGAACGCTACAAAACTCCTATAGATATGATTACCACTTCGGAAGTAGCTGTTTCCCTTACCATTGATCACACGGATAACATTTCTGATATTTTTAGAGAACTGAGCTCCTTTTCAGCAGTTGAAATTGACAGTGAACAGTCTATTATATGCATTGTTGGAGACTTCAGGAAAAATAACCACGGATACGCAACCATTGTATCGGAAGCGGTAAAACATATTCCGATACGAATGATCTCTTATGGAGGAAGTGAAAATAATATCTCATTATTAGTTCCCTCTGTTTTTAAGGTAGAAGCTTTGAGATCACTGCATAACAGACTGTTTTAGAAAATCTATAGGTAATTAAGAATGTAAAAGATAGTTATAGAGAAACCCGCTTTAAAAGCGGGTTTTTAATGAAGATTTTTTAAATCAGAATTAACAATTAGGTTTTATCGATGTATTGCTGCTACTTCGATAAAACCTAATATGACATTTATTACTTTGTTTTATAAAAAATTAGAACTGAATACTTAGCAAATTTTAACTCTTGATAGTGGCTGATTGAAAAAGTGTTTTTGCCTGATATTGTTTAGAAATTGTATTAAGATAATGATTTTCAATTTGGATGTTGGAATCGATTGATGTATGGAACCTGAAATAAGATTTATATGGGATGGCTGATTAATTGTTATTTAGACCAAAATTATTTGACGGTCATAATAGGGGGATGCTTCGTTGTTTTCTGATGAGCTGCTTTAATCAGTTTTACGGAATCTTCTATATAAAACGTTTTTAGATTTTTGTTATTTGAAATATCCAGTTCCTTGATGGATGTTTCCAGCAGATACAATTGTACGAGCTCTTTATTTTTTGATAGATTTAGATTGACAAGTGATTTACATCCGTCAAGATTAAGGGTGTGAAGTGCTGGAAATTTACTGGTCTCAAAGTCGGTAAATAAGTTATCCTGTAAATGGATATACATTATATTTTGTGAGTTTAAATGTATTTTAGTTAATCCTAATCTGAAAGCGTAAATATCTTTCAAATTAACCAAACTGCTTAAATCCAGAATTCCAATTTTATTGTTGTCGCCAATATAAAGAGTTTCAAGCTTTGTAAGGTTGTTGATCAGGGTGAAATCTGAAATATTATTCTTGTATAGATTAAGTTCTGTTACATTCTGAAAGTGTTCAAGACCGCTTAGATCGGAAATATTCTTTTCGTCCAGTTTCAGCTCGGTTACAGTGTTAATTTCTGAAAGCTCCAATTTTCCGTTATGGTTTTGATCGAATTGCTGTAATAAAGCCGTTTTGAGATTATGGTCTTTTATTGATATTTCTTGCGCAGTGATGCCGATGGATAGTATAACTGCAAGGGTGGATATAATTTTAGTCATTTAGTTGCTGACAGTCTTTTTTAAACCAGTAAAATTAATGCATTCCAACAGCTTAACAAATTTTAAATCTAAATATCTCATTCATTGCTTTCCATTAAAAGATTTTCGTTTAGTAAAGATCTGTTAAGCTATAGTGTTTCTATTAATAATCGAGTACGGTCAGACGGTGATTCCCAAAATCTTCTGATTTTTGTTTCCAGATTATTTTCCTTCATCAAAGACTCTTGATAAGAATCTTCAGGAAATATAGTAGCTATACATTAAATGTGGGGGATAAAGGAGGTTGTTCTTTGGGAAGTTCTTTTATATACTAAGGCTATTCAAAGCCAATCAAAGCCTTTTACATCATGTTGTTGTAATAATCCCTAAAATAAAACATTTGAATCATCTTTCTTTGCAATTAAAAAAAAGACCTGTTGGCTCCATAAAAAGTATAGATTTTGTACTAGTCCTAAATTTTCGCTTTATCCGAAAAAATGTACAGAACTATATAGTATGGCAGAAATTAATCCTATCATGGTTAATAATAAAAAAATCGCTACTTAAAAAGTAACGATTTTTTGTTGTTTGTGAGCTCGACAGGATTCAAACCTGTAACCTTCTGAGCCGTAATCAGATGCGCTATTCAGTTGCGCCACGAGCCCGTTTGTTTTGTTGTTGTTTAACGGTTGCAAATATACCACTTTTTTCCGTTCTTTGAAACATGAAAAAGAAAATTTTACTTTTATTTACGGTATTTTCGCTAATTGCCTGTAAAAGAGAAACAAAAATTTCGTCCTCAGATTGGACAAATATCTCAAATCGCACCCAATACAAGGAACAAGATGGAAGTTTGGAGCTGAAATCGGGGAATTTTACCTATAATTTCAAGCAAAATCAAACCCCTTTCAAGAAAATCATCCTGCTTAATGCAAGTATGGCGGGGTATATTTCAGAGCTTGGAGCAGAAAATTTAATCATTGGGGTGTCAAGTCCTGAGTATATTTATTCGGAAAAGATCCAGAATCTGATTAAAGAAGGAAAAATTCAGAATGTAGGAAGTGATCAGAAATATGATGTGGAGAAAATTATTTCCATGAAACCAGATGCCATTTTTACCAATTATATTGCAAGTTTCGACAATGCTTATCAGTTATTGAAGAACAACGGGATTCAGGTGATATTCCTGGATGAGTATATGGAACAACAGCCATTACAGAAGACAGCGTATGTAAAGCTGTTCGGAGAACTTTTCGGAAAAGAAAAAGAAGCTGAAGCTAAATACCAGGAAGTTGAAAAAAATTATAATGACCTGAAGAAACTGGCCTTAACAGCAAAAGAAAAACCTGTTGTACTGGCTAATGAAATGTATGGTGATGTCTGGTATCTTCCAGGCGGAAATACTTCAGTAGCTCATTATATTGCAGATGCTAACGCTACTTATATTATGAAAGATAATAAGGATGAAAAAGCTTTAACAATGAGCTTTGAGGAAGTATATGCAAAAACAAATGACGTTCAGTATTGGGTAAATGTAGGAAATCATACCTCAAAAAAAGAAATGCTGGGTGTAAATCCTTTTTACGGAAAACTGAATGTATTCAATAAAGGAAAGTTGTATACAATAGCAGGAAAAGAACGAAAAATGGCCAACGACTTCTTTGAAAGTGGTGTGGTAAGAGCAGATTTAATCCTTAAAGATTACATTAAAATCTTCCATCCTGAACTTTTACCGGATTATCAGCTTACTTATCTGAAAGAATTGCAGTAAATCGGACTATTTGCTTATTTTTGCCTTTCCTTTTTATAAAGTTATGTGGAAAAAAATTAAACAGTTTATTTTCATCGTTCTTGTTCTGAACGTAGTTTTCATCATCTGGGGAAGATTTTTTAATCCACCCATTACCTTTACTCAGATAGGAGGTCTTTTTGAGTATGGAAAATTACACCGGGACTATATTTCTTATGATGAAATGGGAAACAATGTGAAGAAAGCAGTTATTGCTTCAGAAGACCAGAAATTCTTTGACCACGACGGCTTTGATTATACAGCTATTGAAAAAGCAATGAAGTATAACGAGAAAGGCAAAAAAATAAGAGGAGGAAGTACTATCTCCCAGCAGACGGCTAAGAATGTCTTTCTTTGGCAGGGCAGAAGCTGGGTAAGAAAAGGCCTTGAAGCAGTTTATACCTTCATTATTGAAAAAGTATGGAGTAAAGATATTATCCTTGAAAGATACCTGAATTCCATTGAAATGGGTCAGGGAGTATTTGGTGTAGAAGCAGCAGCACAATATTATTTCGGTAAATCATCCAAAGATCTGAGCACATCAGATGCTGCCTGGATTGCTGCTGTATTGCCGAATCCAAAGAAATACGATCCAAAGAATCCATCTCCTTATTTAAGAAAGAAACACAATTGGATCATGAGACAGATGAGGAATGTGAGTTTGAAATAGTATCTTTGTACTAATGAAATTCTTTAATTCCAGCACAAATTTTGAGTCAGTTCTTAAAAAATATTTTTCTTTTAAGAACGAAACCCTTTCTTTGGAACCCTTTGCAGAGTTGTTAGAGTGTGTAAAAAGGGCAGACTTTACAGATGTGCTTAATTTTCTCAAAAGCAATCCGAATTTTACGGAAAACTTCAAGTATTACATTCATAATATTTTTAAAGGAAGACCATTCAATCTATCCTTAACGGAAGCCAATATTCTTTCTGAAAACGCCTTTTTTCCAGAACTTAAAAAAAGAATACTGAATAAGGTTTTACCACCTGTTGAAAACGAAAAAACAGTGTGGTATATGATTGATAATGTAAGTCTAAGACCTAAAACAGACTTGAAATATCTTCATAACCTTCCTGAAAATGAGGTGAATGAATTTCTTACACTCATTGGAGCTGCAGATTTTATCATTAAACCCAATGTAAAGAAGGAGCTGATCTTCTCAATGAATATTCTTTCATGGAGGGTAACAGGGATGGCGATGGAAGTGGAAGTGGTAAGAATGGCTCCTCAGTACAGGAATCTTTCCAATCCCTTTTTAGCTCTTCAGAACGAACTGGAAGCTTTAGCTGATGATTTGGTTAAAGATCCGGAGTTACAGCTGCATTCTAAAGACAGCCGATATAAGCAGATTAAGATTTATTCCGAGCAATGTCTTGAATTTGTGAACATCGCCTTTAAAAACTCAGCGAAGTATGGAATTTCAGGGAAGATTAACCAATCACTGCTAAAAATTCGTCAGCAGACCGAAAGAATTTACGAGATCGTACAGCTTTTGATTATTGACAATGATGAAGATGTTCTGGTAAAATCAAAACAGCTGATCTTTAATATTCTGAACTATAAATCTCACAAGAATAATATTGCTGATCTCATTAATGACAGTACAAGATTAATTTCCCACCTTATTACCAATCACACAGCAGAAGCAGGGACTCATTATATTACTTCCACAAGAAAAGAATATATGACCATGTTTTATAAGGCGAGTGGTGGTGGAATTATCGTAGGAGCGCTATGTGTTCTGAAAATGCTATACGGATACATTCCCGGAAGTGATTTTTCACACGCATTCTTATACTCCATGAACTATGCGATGGGATTTGTAATGATCTACCTGATGGGATTCACACTGGCCACGAAACAGCCGGCAATGACTGCTGCAACGATGACCAAAGTATTATCCGAAGAAGGAAACAGTCAAAGAAACAATACCGAATTTGCCCACCTTGTATCCAAGCTTTTCCGAAGCCAGTTTATTGCTTTTGTAGGAAACGTTTTACTGGCATTTCCGGTAGCGCTTGCCATTATTTATGGATTAGATGTATTCTTCTCACAAAACCTGGCTGTTGAAAGATCAGATAAATTATTAAAAGATTTAGATCCTTTTAAATCCAAAGCTATTCTACATGCTAGTATTGCTGGATTCTACCTTTTCATTTCAGGAATTATCTCAGGAAATATCGGAAACAACTCCGTATTCTATCAGATCCCGGAAAGAATTGCCAAAAACCTTTCTATCAGAAGCTTTTTTGGAAAGAAATTCGCGAAAGGGTTATCAAAATATTATGCTAAAAATTGGCCGGGAATTGTTTCCAATTTTTGGTTTGGGGTTTTCCTTGGAGCAACGGCACCTGTAGGATTGTTCTTCGGACTTGATCTTGATATCAGACACATTACGTTTGCTGCCGGAAACTTTGCATTAGGACTTTATGGAAAAGATTTCTCCGTAGATTCCTATACATTCTGGATGTCCTTTGTGACGGTTTTCTTAATTGGATTCTTCAACTTCCTGGTAAGCTTCAGCTTATCCATGTTCCTGGCATTCAGGTCCAGAAAGATGAACTTCGGACAGGTAAGTGAGATCTATAAAGAAATTTTTAGATATTTTGTAAAGCATCCGTTGAAATTCTTCCTGCCACTAAGTTCAGGTTTGGATAAAAAAGCAGATGATCTGATGAGCAGTACGATTTCTAATAAGTCGGAAAAATCAGAAGAACATTAATAGTAAATAAGAAAGCTACCATTTGGTAGCTTTCTTCTATATATGGTGTAGATGATTATGCGCAATCAGGTGATTCAGGGCACCTTGCTGGTAATTGTGTCCAAACGGCACAGACTGTGGGATCTGAGCAGACTACTGCACAACATATCATTTGTCCTGCTCCTTGAATTTTTTTTAAATTTTCTCTCGATACTTTCTTTTGTGTAAGTACTTTTTTCATGGTGATTTGATTTTATTAATAGACTTTTAATGTATCAATTTTTGTTGAAATATTTTATAAAAATAAATAACACTGATTATATACAGTAAGGTAAATCTGGGCATTCTGCTGGTAACTCTTCCCAAAAAGCGCATGTTGTAAGATCTGCACAGGATAAAGCACAACATACCATTCGCCCCGCTCCTTGAATTTTTTTTAAATTTTCTCTTGATACTTTCTTTTGTGTAAGTACTTTTTTCATGGTAATTTGATTTTATTTATGAAGCGTTAAATATATCAATTATCCTTGAAATATTCTATTTTTTTATTATACTCTCTGAAAGTCATCAAGCTTATTTTTCTCTATACGTATCTGAAATAAAACTTGACCGAAAGTTTCCTGGTTAACCAACTCTATTTTTTAGGAGTTCAATATGCTTTTTCAATTCTGTAAAAGAAGCATAACCCTGTTCAATAACAGTATACTTTCCATCTTTTTCAACCAGCATCGTTGGAAAAGACTGGGCATATTGTACTGCTTCATGAAAGTTTTGTAAAGTGGTCTGCTTCATTTCTTCGGAATGAAAAACCTCTAAGAACTGTTGTTGGTCAATACCCAAGTTTTTACAAATCTCAAGGTAAGTGGCTTCCAGATTGAGATCTTTTCCCCAATAATATCTTGCTTTCTGAACAGCTGCCATGAAAGGAATATCTTGCTCAGGGGCAATTGTTTTTACTGAAACCATTGCTCTGGATGGGATTTCACTGTCCAATACAATTTCATGTTTCAGCAATTCAAAATAACCTTCCCCAAATGTTATTCCTGTACGCTCTGCTACAGCTTCATCATGTTTAATAAAGAAATTAACCATCTGTGATGATTGTTTCCGAACATTGGAACCTGTCCACATTCCGCCGGGAAGGATTTCAAAATCCAGATCGTTTTTGTAGTGGTCGTATAGTTTTAACATATTGTCGGAATTCCCATAGCACCATCCGCAAAGGGGATCCATAATATATATAATTTTCATTTTTTTGTTTTTAAAAGTTGATATAACTAAGCTTAAATGATGTATGTTATTATAACGCAATGTTCGCAAAATTTTTTTAGATCCTTATGTTTTTAGGATCGCAAGGGCGTTCCACTCAGCAATGAAGCTGGGAATACCTTAGCTAAATGAAATACCTTTGCGAACGATTTTTTCAAGTTTTATTAAAAATACCTTGCGAACTTAGAGTTAAAAATCTTAAGATTCTATTTCATCGCATCTACAACTGTTTTGCTGTCTACGAATTGTTCAAATTTCACAATTTTACCGTCTTTCAGATGCCAGATATGAGCAACACGTGCAGAGAAAGGCTTCATGGTTACTTTATAGGTTCCCGTATATGTTCCAAAAGCAACTACTTTATCACCATCGGCAACATAATTTTCCGGGGTGAACTTATAATCAATCCATTCGCTTCCTAAACGGCTGAACACGTTTTGGGTGATTTCTTCCAATCCTACATAGGTTCCTGCATAAGGAAACCCTTTAGCTTCTGTCCATTGAACATCATCTGCAACATGGCTTGCCAATGCTTTTCCGTTTTCCTCAGATGTTTTTCCTTCGTATGTACTTTTTACAATTTCTAAATTGGTCATTGTTGTGTTGTTTTTTATTGAACAGCCTGATAGCAGCAGTACGGCCATCAGACTGTAAATGATTAATTTCATACGGTTCAGATTACCACTTCATTTCTCCGGTATTCACTTTTGCTCCAAGTTGAAGGGCTGTTTCAAAAGTCAGATTAGGGTATTTAGCTTTAATCGCTTTTACCAAAGCTTCGGAAGTTGTATTTGTTTTCAAAGCCTCTTCGTAAAACTGAATATATTCTTTAGTGTGTTTCACAGAAGTTAAGTCTGAAGCATCAGTTGATTTTCCATGAGCTGGAATAACAATGGAAGGATGTAATGATGCTATTTTATCCAATACTTTAATCCATTGAGAACGGGATTCAGTGGTTTGTGCATCGGCCATCCAAAGGTTGAAGGTGTTTCCGAATACATTGATACCACCTACCACTGCTTTTGCAGAGGGAATATACATGAATGTTCTTGCAGGGAATTCCTCTAAACCTATCACTTCCAGTTTTTCGCCTTCCAGTTCAATGCTGTTTCCTTTCAATACCTGTGGTAATACAACATTGCTGGTTACTGCTGATCCTAACTGACCACCCCAAACATCAAGCTTTTTCTGTGCTGTTCTTGCAATTGCTTCTACCACTTTTGGTGTTGCATAAGCAGTTACTCCCGGAAAATGTCTTTTGAAAACTTCCAGTCCGAAATAAAAATCAGGGTCATTGTGAGAAACATAGATGGCCTTTAAATTTTTTCCGGAATCTTTAATTTTCTGTGCTACAGTTTCTGCATTTGCTAAAGTAAACTGTGCATCTACCAAAACGGCATCCGTTGATCCGGAAATAATAACAGAAGCTACCCCGAAACTGTTTTCTGAAGCGTTATAAACATCTAATGTAAATTTTCCTGCTTCTATTCTTTTAAAATTTTGTGCTTGTGACATATTAAATAATGTTATGAATGTTAATACTGTTGTTTTTAATAATGATTTCATTTTTTGTTCATTTTATGAGTACAAAATTATGGACGTTGATTTTGCTGAACATTGAACAAGTTCAATAAATATCTGTCAGATTTATACAGGCAAAGTTCTCAATACTTATTGGCTTAAGTATTGAACAAGTTCAATAAATGAAAGGATTTGAGCTTGGAGTAGGGGAATAGATTAGAAACCTGGAGAAAGAGGTTGAGAGTTTCTACTGATGTAAATGTTGATTCTTGCTATTAAGATGCCTTTGAAACAAGAAAAACTGAGATGTTATTATTTCCCTTTGGTTGTTTTTCTTCTGATTTTACTTAAAAATTCATGACTGATACCAAGATAGGCCGCCACCTGTAAATTGGTAAGTCTTTGATTAAGCGATGGGTATTTTTCAATGAAATCCAGATAGCGCTGGTCGGCAGTTTTGCTGAGATTATCAATCATTCTGCGTTGCAAAGCACTGTGGGTCTTTTGGGTCATGATTCGGAAAAGCTTTTCTACAAAAGGGAAGTTTTCATACGCAAAATCCTTGTCCTTTTTTGAAATTAGAAGTGCCTCGCTATCTTCAATAGCTTCTATAAAAAGCTGTGATGGGCTTTGGCTGGCAAAACTGTCAATATCCGTAAGCCACCAGTCTTCCATTCCAAAATACAGAATCTGTTCTGTTCCTTTCGCATCAATATGATACACCTTAAAAAGACCTTTGGTAACGAAGGCTTCAAATCTGCACACTTCACCTTCTCTCAGTAAAAACTCCTTCTTTTTGATGGTTTTTGAAGTAAATAAATTACAAAACTCCGTAATATCCGTTTGGGAACTTGAAATATGGCGCGAAATATTGAGATGTAGGGCTTCAATCATTGGGAATGTGTTTGGTGAACAGGATGATACAAAACTATTAAAATAATATTGATTTTATATTTTGATTCTGTATTCGGTTCAATAATAAATCCAAATTACAGGATCTGCAAATCATCAAATTTATCATCACCAAACTTATCCTGAAACTTTTTCAGATAGAAAGTTTTACGCATTTTAAAATCATTCTTAAGCAAGGGAGAATCTATTTTAATAATGATGCATTTGTTTTCAATATTTACACTTCTGATTTCATTGAAAAGGCTTTGGTCCAGATAATCTTCAAGAAAATCTTTAATATCAAAAGCCACTAGCTTATCTTCAAAACCATAGATTCTTGCAAATGATTTTACAAGTTCAGAGGATTGGTATTCGCGTTTTTTCTTTTTCATAGTCGTGTTGCGTGGTTCGAGATGCGCGGTTCGGGATTCGTGTTTATAAGGCGGAATATACTATTTAGAGTAGTTTTACAAAAATTGTTTTAATATTCTATTGTTTATTTTCATTCCAGTTTTCTTTTACCCATTTTTTATATACATTGATTTTTCCACCTAATATATTGTATTCATTTCTTAAGGTTTCAAATTCATTAGAAATATCCGGATATAGGATGATGAGCTTTTCGAGATGATTAATTGTTTCGTCATTACTGGCGTGGCAGTATACGAGAAAGCGAATGTAGTCATTTTTATAGATTGACCTGCCATATCCCTCAACAATATTAGTAATGATGGAGTCAGATGATCTTCTCAATTGACTTCCTAGTTCAAATAACTCGTATTTGGGAAGAAGAAAAGATGCTTTATGTGTTTTTAAAAACAGCTCAAAAGCTATTTTGTAAAT
Organism: Chryseobacterium sp. CH25; assembly: GCF_004119455.1. GTDB lineage: Bacteria > Bacteroidota > Bacteroidia > Flavobacteriales > Weeksellaceae > Chryseobacterium. The sequence goes on along the minus strand of NZ_NRQT01000008.1, from coordinate 40,586 downwards.
GTCTAAATTTCTATAGCTCATATCATTTGTGTGTTTATGAAAGGTAAGGTAATAAAAAAATAACTATTTACAAGTTATTTCTGGATTTATCATTCCTCTTTACATAATTTAAATTTAATAAACTAAAAGTATTTTTACACATTATAATTCGTATTTCGAAACCCGTATCACGTATCTCGAAACCCGCTAAATATCAAAAATTACACTTTCTTCATTAATCTTCTTTACAACACTTTCAGTACGTTCTCTGTGAGTATCTGTGATAAAAATTTGTCCAAAGCTTTCCTTATTAACCAACTCAATTAATTGTGAAACTCTTGTATCATCAAGCTTATCAAAAATATCGTCCAATAAAAGGATAGGTGTTTTCTTTGTCAGTTCTTTAACCAAACTCATCTGGGCTAGCTTTAAAGAGATCAGAAAGGACTTTTGCTGTCCTTGAGAACCTATTTTCTTGATCAGAACATGATCCATTTCAAAAAGAAGATCATCCTTGTGAATTCCCTTGGAAGTATACGTCAGCATACGGTCTTTTTCAATGCTTTCCTTTAAAAGTTCCTCAAAAGTATTTTCCAGCAGGTGAGATTCATAGATCACAGAAACGGTTTCCTTTCCACCCGAAATAATCTGATAAAAGTTTTGAACAATGGGATTTAATTGCTCTACAAAGACCTTTCTTTTATTAAAAATTTTGGTTCCGAATCTTGTAATCGGATCATCATAAATCTCCAGCGAATCTTTATCCCAGGTTCTGTTTTTAGCAAAATACTTCAGTAAAGCATTTCTCTGCTGAATGGTTTTCTGATATTGAATCAGATCAAAAAGATATTCAGAATCCGTTTGGGAGATCATGGCATCCAGAAATTTTCTTCGGCTTTCTCCGGAATCGGAAATAAGGTTTGAATCGTAAGGCGAAATCATGACACTCGGAAGATATCCAATGTGATCGGCAAGCCTGTCATAGCTTTTATCATTCTTTTTAATCACCTTTTTAGCTTCTTTAGGCTGGGTGATTCTGATATTGTCTTCACCATCTTCATTCTGAATTTCAGCATCAATGGTGAAGAAGTCTTCCTCTGTTTTGATATTGTTCAGATCTGTATTCCCCAAAAAGCTTTTTCCAACTGATAAATAGTGTAAAGCATCCAGAATATTGGTCTTGCCTGTACCATTATTGCCCACAAAACAATTGATCTGCGGTGAAAATTCAAACTTTTTCTCAGAATGGTTTTTGAAATTATATAGGGAAAGCTTCTTGATAATCATTCGTCAAAAATACTCCATTATTAGTAAAAATAAAAAAGGAAGTGCCGAACAAGTTTCCACTCCAAATGAAAAATAAGAGTCATCTCTTTTGTTTTCAGAGAAATAAATAAAAATATAAGTGATGATGCTTGACAAAAAAAATGCAACAGCATATAATGGCTTCAGGTAGAAAATTCCAATAAGACTGCTGATGAAAACCAGACCATATGCAATATATTTTGTATTCTGAATACCAATCAGCATAGGGAAAGTCTTTACTGTATCACTATTCATATCCCGGATATCAAACGGAAGAACCAATGCTGTAATATAAAAGAAGCTGATGAAAAAATAGGGATACTGAATTCAGGAAGCGTAAGCCAGCAATTTACCAGTGCCCAGACCAGCCCAACATAAAATACTTTCAATAAAGGGATTTTCCGGATATAGACATCCAGGAAAAAGCTGTTATAGAGCAATCCCAGGACAACAATAATAAACCATTTCAGTAACCTTATTTCATTGTGATTATGAATGATTAAAAATGAACAGATAATCCCGGCAATAGCATTCAGAACCAATATTCTGAAAAAATATTTAGTGTACTGATACTTAGTATAAATATAACCACTGAAATACGTGATAAAAATAAGAAGAATAGTAGGGAAACGGAATGTGTTTTGCTCTCTCATGAAAAATACTGCAAAAAGAGTTCCCATTATGGAGACATAAATTTGACTGTCTATGACGGTTTTTTTCAGTATTTTTATAATGTTCATTTATCAAAATTAATATATATGAAAAGATTTTCCAAGATATTTATGCTTTCGTTGCTATCATTGGGCTTTTCACCGGTTATCGCACAGAAATATTATGATGACCAGTGGAAAAAAATAGCGGAAAACAGTCAGAAAGGAGCTTATAAATCTAATCTACCCATTATTTTAGACCTAGAAAACCAAGCTATGAAAGAAAATAATACCATTCAGTTGATCAGGTCTCTGAAAGCAGAGTTCAGTATTGTAAATCAAACTGTAGATGATGACCAAAATGATGCGGCTTCAAAATTCTTCAAAAAACTTCAGGAAGCAGAAGCAAAACTGAAAGGAGATGAAAAACTGGTCTATAAAGTTCTGCTGAATAACTTTTTCCTGGATTATTACAATCAAAACTATTGGAAGATCAATGGACGAACGAATATTAATAAGCAGGATCTTGCACAGATTGAGACCTGGACCAAGCTTGATTTCAAAAATTATTTAACCAAAAGCTATCAGGAACTGGATCAGCAGAAACAGGATATGAAGAAAGCTTCATTGGAAAAATATAAAGACCTGTTTTCAGAGACAAAAGATATTGCTTATTTCCAAAGTCTGTATGATTGGTATTCTCTTAAAAAGATTGCCTTTTTATCTGAGAATAATATTTTCACCAAAAATGAACTTACAGAGAACAGAAAGACCATTAATGCCATTTTTGATGAACTGATTGCTCAGAATAATGGTAATCCAAAGCTTTATTTCATGAAGGAAAAGTTGGAGGATAACTGTAATTTCAATCAGTGTAAAGATAAACTGGAACAGCTTCAGAAATTAGCTAAATCTGATGTGCAGGGAGATTATAAAGTAATCATCATGGAAGCTATTATGGATGAGCTGGTGATGAAAAATAAGGCAAAAGAAGCTATTACTATTGCAGCTCAGGCTAAAAGTGAATATCCAAAATCTCCTTTTATTGAAAATATAAAAAATAAGGAGAATCAGATCACCAATCCGGTATTGAGCATCAAATACGAAAAGCAGACTCAGAATAATCTACCGATTCACTTTATTGCTGAATCTAAGAATCTTTCTGAATTTTCGATCAATATTTATGAAGTAAAAGAAGATTTTCTGTCCTTCATAAAATATGCACAGAATTCCTATGCTGATAACTATTTCAGTAATGTAAAAAAGAGTCTGGTAAGAAAGGAAACCTACCAGCTTTCTGATCCGAAAGATTATCAGCTTCATAAAACTTCACTGGAAATTAAACCGCTTCCTTCCGGAGTATATGTTGCAGAATATTCAGTGGCTGGAGCGGATACAAAAGAGAATAATCCTGAAAAGAATTTCTACTTTCTGGTTTCTGGAAACAAAATTATTTATCAGTTCAGATCTTCCAGAAATTCACTTGCAGATGATCTGAAGCTGGTTAACAGTGAAAACGGGAAGCCAATAGCTAATGAAAACCTTCGTTTTTATGAATTTACCAATAACAATTCAATCAATAAAATTGAAGGAAAAACCAATGATAAAGGAGTTTTTAAATTCCCTACAACGGCTAATAAAGAATACTACAGAACCTATCTGATTCAGCAGCCTAAAACCAATGATTTCCAGATTATGCAGGTATACGGAAATAATGGGCGTGAAGATTATAACCCTAATAAAGAAGCCCGTTCCAAAGCACAGATCTTTACAGATAGAGCCATCTACAGACCTGGGCAGATGGTGTATTTCAAAGTAGTAAATACCCGTTTAAATAATGAAACGGAGTCTGTAACTTCTGGATTAAAGCAGAAAATTACGCTGATGGATGCCAACAATCAGGAAGTTTCTTCTCAAAGCTTTACTACCAATGAATTTGGTTCTTATCATGGAAGTTTTATGTTGCCGAAAGGAAAGCTGAATGGTACTTTTTATCTGAATACAGATGGAGATAGTCAGGGATATAAAGATATCAGAGTAGAAGAGTATAAAAGACCAAAGTTTGAAGTGACCTTTGATCCGGTAAAAGACGAATATAAATACGGACAGACCATAGAACTGAAAGGGAAAGCCATGATGTTCTCAGGAGTAGCTTTAAGCAATACGACGGTAAATTACGAGATTAAAAAACAAAACATCCGTTGGAGATATTTCTGGTGGTACCCAAGAGGAAACGATAATGAAAACTCAATTTTAGGTGAAGCCAAAACCAATGAAAAAGGAGAATTTGTGATCCGTTTGGATCTTAAGAAAGATGAAAAACTGGAAGGAATTCAGATTGATAACTACCAGATCAATGCATCTGTTACGGATATTAATGGGGAAACCCAAACGGCCAATACAGATCTGAAAGTTGCTTCTGTTTCTCACTACATCAAAGCTGATGAAATCAAAAATATATTCAGTGATGAAAATGCAAAACTAAAAGTAGAAACTAAGAATTACAACGAACAGGCTCTTAAAAAAGCTTATCAGGTGAAACTGTCAAAACTGGTGGTTCCGGATAGAGTTTTCAGAGATAATTTCAAAGCTGAAGTTCAGAATCTGCCTCAATATTCAAAAACAGAATTTATCAGCAAGTTCCCACATGATTTGTTTGATAAAAATGATGAGATCAAAAACTGGAAAACAGAAAAAGTAATTGTAGAAAGACAACAGCAGCCATCTTCTGATACTCAGGCTTCTGATTTGGACTTAGGAAAACTGGAAGCAGGAGATTATCAGCTGGAACTGTTTAATATTGAAGGAAAAGATACTATAAAAGCAGCTCAGTATTTCAGTGTTTGGGATAAAAGCTCTCTGAAACCTGCACAGAAAACATTCTTAACGGTAATTGCCCCAAAGAATGAAACGGCAAGAGGTGAAAAAGCTAAAGTATATGTATATTCTGCCATTCCTGATGCATTAGTGAATGTTTTTGTTCAGGATGGGTCTGGTAAAACGATAACAGAAACTCATCAGCTGAAAAAGGGGATTCTTGAATATACGGCAGAGATTCCAAAAGATAAAAGTGTTTCTGAACTGAATCTGCAATTCCAGTTAGTAGCATTTAATGATGTACAGACAGAAACTGCTGCATTGAAGATCAAGGATACAGAGAAACCTTTAAAAATTGAAACGGTTACTTTCAGAGATAAGCTGGAACCGAATTCAAAAGAGAAATGGACGGTAAAAGTTACCGGAAATGATAAAGAAAAGGTGAATGCAGAAGTATTGGCCAATATGTATGACATGTCGTTAGATCAGTTTGCTGTGAATACTTATGGCTGGGATAAATTATATACACCATTCAATATAATCACTTCTTATGATGTGAGAGAATATCTGTTGCAGAAAAGCTATCAGAAACGATTGAAATATTTCAATGGAAATTATGTAGCAGTTCCTAACTTTAACTGGTTTGATGGTAGTTTGTTTTATAGCCTTGGAGGAAATGGAGGAATATCTCCTAAATTACGTCGTAAAGGTGTGCCAGGTGCAACGCCGGCAGCCCCTATTGCTAGAAATTCAGCTGCGATTGAGGAAGTGGTAGTGACAGCATATGGAGTAAAAAAGGAGAGTCAGGTAATGGGAGCTGCTGTTGCAGAAGCTGATGCAGTTGTAAATCAATCTGAATCCAACGAATCATTGGAAAAAGTTCCGGTACGTCAGAATTTAAATGAAACCGCTTTCTTCTATCCGGATCTGAAAACAGATGCAGAAGGAAACGTTAACTTCGAATTCACTTCTCCGGAAGCATTAACAAAATGGAAATTAATGTTCCTTGCTCACACAAAAGATGCAAGAGCTGCTACATTAGAAAAAGAAGTGGTAACTCAAAAAGAATTCTCAGTTACTCCAAACTATCCGAGATTCCTAAGAGAAGGCGATGAACTGAATTTACAGTCAAAACTTTCCAACCTTACCAATAAAAAAATGAATGGTTCTGCCGAATTGCAGATTTTAGATGCCTTCACCAATGAAAACATCTCTTCAAAATTCGGAATTACTTCTGGAACACAGAACTTTGATTTAAATGAAAACGGAAACAGTGCGTTAACCTGGAAATTAAAAGTTCCAAACAACGTATCTTCTATCATTTTAAAAGTAGTAGCAAAAGCAGGAGCTTATTCTGACGGAGAACAACAGGCAGTGGCAGTATTGCCAAACAGAATGCTGGTGACCGATGCTGTACCGGTATTTGTAAAAGAAGGAGAAACAAAAACTTTTGTATTAGATAACCTTAAAAATAACACTTCTACAACAGCATCAAATGTTTCCAACACGCTAGAATTAACAACCAACCCGATCTGGGAAATTATGTTTGCGCTTCCGAGCTTGAAAAACGACCAGAACAGTTCGGCAGATGTTATTTTCAACAAATGGTTTGCAGATGTATTGGCTTCTGAGATTTTCAAAGCAAATCCTAAAATGAAAACGGTGTTTGATGAGTATCAGGGGAAAGGATTATTAAATTCAAACCTTGAGAAAAATCAGGAACTAAAACAGCTGTTATTGGATGAAACTCCATGGGTACTGGAAAGTAAAAATGAAGCTGAACAGATGCAAAAACTGGCACTTCTTTTTGATGTCAACACGATGAGAAATTCAATTAACCAAAATTGGGATGACTTTAGCAAGCTTCAAAATCCTGATGGTGGATTCTCATGGTATGCAGGATATCCAAGTTCTTTCAGTACTTCATTATATATTCTTAAAAACCTTGGAAAGATTAATCTATGGTTAAAAGACAATGCAAAAGAATATCAGAGTGCAGGACAGAATGCTTTAGTAGCGAAATTGATCCAGTATGTAGATAATGAGATCAGTAAATATGCGGATACGAAGAAAGATAATGTATGGAGCAACTGGGTTCTTGATTATTTAGATACCAGAAACTATTGGGAAAAACAATATCCTTTAAAAGGAAAAGGAGCCACGTTGAAGACATTGGTAAAACAAAAAGCAAAAACGGCAAAAATTACTGATTTTACATTCTTCGGACTGCACCGTGCAGCATTATTGATGAATGATTACGGAGTGAAAGATGTATCTGATAAATTGATGACTTACCTTAAAGAAACTTCAACAGATACCAAAACTCAAGGTATATACTGGAAACAGAACTTAAATGATTGGGGCTGGTTCAGTTCTAAAGTCGTGAACCATGCAGGGGCGTTAGAAGCTTTCAATAAACTGAAATCTAATGATCAGAACTTTATTGAAGATATGAAGATCTGGCTGGTAACTCAGAAAGAAGTGAACTCATGGGGAAGCTCAAGAGGAACTGCTGAAGTGATCTTTACGATCTTAAATTCAGGGAAATCATGGACCGGTGCTGAAAGTGATAAAGCAACTATCGTTTGGGGTGGAAAAGAAATCGTTCCTCAGACTCAGGCAACAGGATATGTGAAATCAACAGTGAAAACAGATGCAATAGATAAGAACCTGGGAACGGTTACAGTGACCAAACCAGGACCTGGAATTGTTCAGGGTGGCTTATTCTGGCAGTATTATGAAGATCTGGATAAAATTAAATCATCCGAAAACTATATTTCTGTAACCAAAGAACTGTATAAAAAAGTGAAAACGGTAAACGGAGAAGAACTTCAGAAGATTTCACCGGAAACACCATTGAAAGTAGGAGATAAAGTAACCGTAAGAATGATTCTGAATACAGACAGACCCATGGAGTTCATCCATATTAAAGATATGCGAGCTGCAGGATTTGAACCTCTTGATGCCTTATCAGGATACCAGTGGAAAAATAATTTAGGATATTATCAATCTACTAAAGATGCGTCCACAAATTTCTATATTCAATATATGCCAAAAGGTAAATATGTGTTTGAATATGATGTAGTTGCCAATGCGTCCGGAAAGTTCTCAAACGGCATTACTACAATGCAGAATTACTATGCTCCACAGATGAATTCGCACACAAAAGGAACCGGAATTCAGATTTTGGAATGATTTTTGGCTATTAGCAAATACGTAAAATTTAAAACCAAATAAAATGAAATTTTCAAAAACTTTAATTACTGGATTGGTATTGATGGCTGGGGTAAGTGCTTTCGCTCAAAAGAAAGCTGAAAAGTTTGAAAAACTACAGATTGAAATGTTCCCAAAAGCTAAAGAAGGATACAAACAAGTATATATTCAGCTTCCTGTAGCAAAAAATGAAAACGATTTAAAAGTAGAAGTTTTTGTAGGCGCTGAAAAAATGTTAGACTGCAACAATTACGCTTTAATGGGGGAAATGAAAAGTCAGGATCTTCAGGGATGGGGATACAACTATTATGAAGTAGAATCCAAAGGAGAAACAGCAGGAACATTAATGGGTTGTCTGGATAAAAAAATGACTAAAAAGTTTGTTACTCTTAAGCCGGAAATCGTAAGATACAACAGTAAACTGCCATTGGTATTCTATGTGCCAAAAGACATTGAAGTTCGTTACAGAGTTCTAAGACCTGATAATGGAATGAAAAAAGCAGTTCAAAAGTAAAATTTGCAAGCTTATTATAAACAGAAAACTCCTCACAGTGATGTGGGGAGTTTTCGCTTTTATATATGTTTATGTACATTATTATAACGCAATAGGTCGCAAGGTTTTTGAAGACAGCCAATCACAAAGACCTTTCACTAAACGATGAAGTTGTAAATTTCCTAGTTAAATGAAATGCCTTTGCGAACGAAATTATTTTCAATGTAGATTAAAGCTTTTTGCGATCTTCGCGTTAAAAGAATCAATATTTCATTCACCGGAACTCAGATTGATAGTAGTTTTTGTTGCATGTTATATTTTTGAATTTCCAGCTCAGAGTTTTTAAATGCCTTTGTATTCTATTAAAAAGAACCTTAAAAGAAGAGAGAGAAAAGTGGAGTTAAATTTTTTTTCAAGATTTTTTAGTTTTTAATTAACTTTTAAACGGTTTTGATAAGACTTTATTTTAAAGACTTTTATACTTAAACACATTTTAAACTTATTGTAAATTCATGGTTTTGTTAAATTATCTTTGAGTATTTTAACATTTTTTGCATTATATTTGTTATAAACATAAACCATGAAAAACAATTTATTGATTTTTACGTTTAGTTTTTTTGCTTTTCCTGCTTTTGGCTGGGCACAGTCTGCGCCGGACTTTAAAGAACTTCTGGATAGTGCAATGGTTCGCGACTCGAGCCTGAAGATGCAGATTACCCAAAACAAACTTACCGATCTTGACGAGCACAAGTTAAAAGATATTTTTCTTCCAACGTTGGAATTAAGCGGTAAAGCGGGTTACCTTAACGGAACAGCAAGACTTACGTCACCGGAAATTAATCTGGCCCCTTTCATCAATATCCCGGAAGGAACTTTTAACAACAATTTCAATGTATCAGGATTTTCTGGCGTTGCAAAAGCAGATGCCAAAATGCTTCTGTATTCAGGAGGTAAGGTAAAATACCTGAAAAAGGCAGTGGAAGAAAAAAAGAAATCCGAAGATATTCTGTTGGAAAAAACGAAAGATGAAGTGATGGCTACTATTTCAAAAGCCTATGACCAGCTGGCATTAATCCATCAGTCTAAAAAGGTATTGGATGAAAGTAAAAAAAGACTGGACATCAACAAAAAAACAGCCGATAAGGCATTAGGATACGGATTAATTACTCCTTATGACCATAAAAAAATTGAACTGGCACAAGCTACTTTAAATGCAAAAGTGGTAGAATATGAGGGGAAAAAAGAACTGCTTCTTACCCAGCTTTATATTTTAACGGGAATCGACAAGGAGCGTCTGAGAATGATTGATCCGGTATTGTCTCCTGTAGAACTTCTGGCCGCAGAAAAAGGAATAGAGCAGAGAGCAGAAGTTCGTGCCCTTGAGCATGGGATTGCTGCTGCAGATTACAAAATTAAGGCAGAGAAAACTTGGATGATTCCTAAAGTTCAGTTGATGGCCTCTGCTTATTATATCGGATTATATGGAAACCGTATTAAAAGTTCAGAAAATGTAGTTCCGGCTGTTCCATTACTTGGATATGAAGGGAAAAAACTGGATTGGAGCCCAAATAATATTAATGTCTTTCCATTGATTACAGCAGGAGTTGGATTTAAATGGGAAATTTTCGACGGAAAAGAAGGGAAACATGCTGAAGAAACAGCTAAAGTGGGGAAAGAAGTACTGCAGAATCAAAAAGAAGATGCATTAAAAAAACTATCATTGAATCTGGCGAATAACCAAACCAATTATGATATTGCAACCGCTCAGATCACTTTAAAAGCTAAAGAAAAAGAGCTGGCTAAAAATGCATTGGTGCAGGCTGAAAAAGAATTCAGATACGGAATGAGTAAATCATCCCAGCTTATTGATGCGGAAAATGATCTTGAAGCTTCAGAACTGGAATATCAGAACGCCATCTTCAATCAGAGAAGAGCGGGGATAGAGCTGATGAGAGCTACTCAGGAACTGGATATTACCAAATTTTATTTAATCCCATAAAAATTAAAATGATGCATAAAAATATAGCTATAGTCTTTGCTTCTCTGTTTTTACTGGGAAGTTGTGATAAGAAAAACGAAAAAATTAAAGAACCTGAAGGGAAAACCAAAAAGGATGTGATCTCTTTCGCTCCTAAAGTAACCGGAAGAATTTTAAAAATATATGTTGCTGAAGGGCAGACGGTAAAAAAAGGAGATACTCTGGCCCAGCTTGATGTGCCGGAAGTTTCTGCAAAAATAGCCCAGGCTCAGGGAGCGGTAAGTGCTGCAACAGCTCAGGAACAGATGGCTAAAAACGGAGCCACACCCGATCAGTTGAGACAGCTTCAGGCAAAATATAAAGGATTGAAAGAGCAATATGAATTTGCACAGAAATCTTACAGAAGAGCCAATAATATGTTCCGTGATAGCTTAATGTCTCCACAGGCACATGATGAAGTATATGCTAAACTTCAGGGGGCAAAAGCACAATATGATGCTGTAGTAGCAGAATTGGATGATGTGAACAGAGGAACCCGTTTTGAAAAAGTGGAAATGGCAGCAGGGCAGGCTTCCCAGGCAAAAGGAGCATTACAGGAAGCGAATGTAGCCTATTCGGAAAGATATATCATTGCTACCAATGATATGGAGATTGAAACCATCAGCTTAAATACAGGTGAATTGGCAACAGCAGGATTTGCTTTGTTCAATGGATATATTCCGGAAAGTACTTATTTTAGATTTACCGTTCCTGAAAGTGCTATTTCAAAATATAAAAAAGGGCAGAACGTGAATATGCAGATCGTTTACAACAAAGAAAGTCTTCAGGGAACTGTTGTTTATATCAAGCAGTTAACAAGATATGCAGATATTACTACAGCATACCCGGATTATCAGTTACAGGACGCTATTTACGAGATTAAAGTAAAGCCAACAGATATGAATAAGGCTAAAAGTCTTTTGGTAAATGCCAATGTGATCCTTAAATAATTATGAAATGAAACAGGACGGTTACCTTCAATAATTGCTGAGCTCCGTCCGGTTATTTAAAATATTAAAATATACAGATGAAAGAATTTTTCCGTCTTTTAAAACGCGAGTTCAAGCTTTTTTTCAGCAATTCAACCTTAAGAACAGTGTTCTTTGTGGCACCGATCTTTTATGCCACCTTGCTGGGGTTTGTCTACCAAAGCGGAAAAGTTGAAAACACACCTGTATTAGTGGTAGATAGAGATAATACCCCTTTATCTAACCAATTAACAGAAATGCTTGATGATAATAAGAGTATTAAAATCATCAAATATATCCAGGAGCCTCTGAGCATAAAAGATGAAGTCATCCGGCATGAGGCAGCAGCGGTGGTTATTATTCCATCCCGTTTTGAAGGCGATATGCTTCAGAAAAAATATCCTGAGCTGAATGTTTACATCAATACAGGAAACGTTTTAACGGCTAACTTTGCATCCAAAGCACTTCAGCTGACCATAGGAACATTCTCAGCCGGAGCATCCATCAAAGCTTTACAGAAAGCCGGAATGCCTGCAGCAAAAGCCGCAACGCAGTATGAGCCTTTCAAAGCCAATTATATTACCCTCTTCAATACTACTGGAAACTATCTGATCTTTATGTGGCCTGCCATGCTGGCTGTAGTATTACAACAGGTAATTCTTTTAGCGATGGCGGTAAGTTTTGCAGCAGAATTCCAAAGAGGATCTTTTGTGAAGGAATATGTGAAAATGAAAAGATGGGCATTCCCAACCATGCTGATTAAAGTAATTCCAATCTGGATATCTTCTATTCTTATTGTAGGTATTTATTACTTCATGCACATGATATTCAGGGTTCCGATGCCGGAAGGAATACTTAATTTTATTCTTCTGACAGCCGTTTTTGTAGGCTCCGTATCATTCCTTGGAGTATTCATCAGTATATTGATTCCGGATGCCTTAAAGGCTACACAGATTCTTATGGTAATTGCTTCTCCAGCCTTTATTATTAGTGGTTTTACATGGCCGTTAAGTGCAATGCCGGCATTCGTACAGTTTATTGCCAATATCATCCCATTAACTCCATTTTTACAGGCTTTTAAAATTCTTCTGATTCAGAAAGGATCTGTAGAACTTACTTTCCCATATCTGGAACATTTAAGTATTCTTTTAGTAGTATATGCCATCATAGGGTGGATTGCTTTAAAGATTAAGCTTTGGTTTATTTTCAAAAAAGCAGCACCGCAGGAAATTGCTCTGGAAGGAGCTTCTGAAGAGGAGACTGAATAAATTATATCAGTTTGAAAAGTACAAATACCGAATGATGACGATGGTTTTCATTCGGTATTTGCATTTATATTCTAAAATCCTAACACCTTAACATTTTTAAAACAACCCCGTCAAAAATTCTTTGAATTTTAGCCACCCCTCCAGAAGAGGGGAATTATCACGCATCGAATGTCGTTAAGGTAGAATAGCTGTGGAAAGAGATAAAACACCCGCAAACTCTAAAGCCCTCAAACTCTCAAACCCGTAGTACCCCGCAACAAAAAAATCTCCCACCATAAAAATCAAACAAAAAAACTGATATATTTGTCTGTAGTAAAAAACAGATCGTATATGGAAAATGTATTTGACGCAAAAGACGCTCAAAACTATATTGATAGAATAAACAGACTGGTAGAAGATACCCATGGACTATGGGGAAAGATGACGGTGGATCAGATGTTGGCGCACTGTTCTATTACTTATGAAATGGTTTATGAGCCAGAAAAACATAAAAAGCCGGGATCTATTGCAAAGTTCATTTTAAAAACTTTTGTGAAATCTAAAGTGGTAGGTGAAAAAGCCTATCCCAGAGATTCTCCTACAGCACCACAATTTTTAGTGACAGGAAGAAAAAACTTTGAAGAAGAAAAAAGAAGACTGATTGGTTTTATTCAAAAGACCCAACAGTTGGGAGCAGATGCTTTTGATGGCAAAGAATCTTTCTCTTTCGGAAAATTAAAAGCTCAGGAATGGAACAATATGTTTGCAAAACATCTGAACCACCACCTGGCTCAATTCGGAGTTTAAAAATCACGATATGAAAAAACTTTTATTGCTCTTCATTCTGGCAACCCAATTTGTATTGGCCCAAATGCCGGATATTTCAAACACCTGGCTGAATAATAGCAAGCCTTATATTGGGACTATTGGAAATAAGGGACAGGAGCTGAAGCTTAAAATCAATATTTCTGAACAGAACAAAAAGAATGATCAGGAGTATTTTGTTTCAGGATATTCTCTTGTAGATACCAATTATGCTAAGTTTGAAGGAACTATTACCATTTCAAAATATAAGGATTCTAAAAAGCAGGGAACTGTATTTGGAGAATATGAACTGGCTGAGGAGAATAAAGGGAAACATTCAGGTGTTTTTAAAGGACGATTTGTTTATAATTTCAAATGGAACAGGAAGACTGAAAAAGTAGAAGGACAGTATATTGAACTGATTGGCGACTGGAAAAGCTACGATGGAACGCTTACCTTCAAAACCCATCTGAAAAATCAATAAATCCAAAACAAATATTCAATAGTAAAAAATATGAAATTAGGAGCATTTTCAATCAGTCTGAGTGTAAAAGACCTTCAGAAATCCAAAGACTTTTACGAGAAATTGGGATTTACAACTATGGCCGGAGCCACTGAGCAAAACTATCTTATTATGAAAAACGGATCTACCTTAATAGGTCTGTTTCAGGCAATGTTTGACGGGAATATGCTTACATTTAATCCGGGATGGGATGAAAATGCCCAAAATCTTGAATCCTTTGATGATGTACGTGAAATTCAGAAAAGATTAAAGGAAAGTGGTATAGAGCTGGATAAAGAAGCAGATGAAACTACTTCAGGACCGGAACATATCTACCTTAAAGACCCGGATGGAAATATGATCCTGATCGATCAGCACAGATAAACAAAATTCAAAACAATTTAAAACTTAACTAAAAAAACAATCATGGCATCAGTAAACGTTTATTTAACATTCAACGGGAATTGCAGAGAAGCATTCGATTTTTATAAGTCGGTTTTCGGAGGAGAATATCCTTATATCGGAACTTTTGGTGAAATGCCGCCAATGGAAGGAAAAGAGCTTCCTGAAGAAGATAAGAACAAAATTATGCACGTTACCCTTCCTATTTCCAAAGAAACCGTATTAATGGGAAGTGATACAGGTGGAGAGTGGGCTTCTAATTTTAAAGAAGGAAACAATTTTTCCATCTCTATTAATGCAGAATCTAAAGAAGAAGCAGAGAAATTATTTAATGGACTTTCTGTAGGCGGTCAGGTAACAATGCCATTGGCAGACACTTTCTGGGGAGCTTACTTCGGAATGTTTACCGATAAATTTGGGATCAACTGGATGGTAAACTATGATGACCCTGCTAAAATGCAGCAGCATCCATAATATTAATATTTTGTATCTGAGATATAGTGATAAGTTACCGGCAGTTTTACTGTCGGTTTTTTGTTTGATGATATATTTGCATCCCGAAATTTTTTAAATTTGAATAAAGATAAGAATATTTAATTACAGATAGAATGATGAAATTTACCATTGAAGATATTAAAACTGAACATCAGAAAGTAAAAAGTGGAGCAGACTTTCCTCGATATATTAAAGCTATTAAAAACCTTGGTGTATCTCATTATACAACTTATGTAGAAAATGGGAATACCGAATATTTTGATAACAATAATCAATCTGCCCATACAGGTGATAAGTATGAAAAACTTACTGTTGCGGAGAAGGTAAATTTTGAGAATTTTAAAACAAGATTGAAACTTCATCAGCAGGGTGGTACTGATTATATGACATTCTGTAAAGACTGTGCAGAAAATGGAATTGATGGCTGGGTGATGAATCTGGAGGCAATGATCTGTACTTATTTTGATAGAGACGGGAAAGAAATTCTGGTAGAACAGATTCCTGGGTAAAACTGCCGGAATTGGATAGATGCCAGATTTAAAGTGTCTTAAAATTAAACCTCGATCAGGACAATCCTAAAATATCGTTTGCTATTATTGATTTAAAATATTAATTTTGTTAAAAACGATAGATAATAGTAATAAGCATGAGAAAGGTTTTCACGAAGTTGGCATTCACGGTATTGAGCTTGGGCTCGGTTTTAACATGGGCACAAAAAAATGATCTGGGTGCGTGGTATATGTATTTTGGAAATAATAAGATCAGTAAAAAACTGAACTGGCACAATGAAGTTCAGTACAGAAATTTTGATGCTATTGGAGATCTGGAACAACTCTTAATCCGTACCGGAATTGGATATGATCTTACTGAAAACAATAATAACGTGTTATTGGGATATGGTTTCATCCTGAGCCAGCCGTATGTGAACGGAGAAAAAAAGGAAAATATAGAACACAGAATTTTCCAGCAATACATTACTAAGCAGAAGTTTGGGCGTTTTAATCTTCAACACCGTTATCGTTTGGAAGAACGTTTCCTGGAAGATGATTTTAGAATGAGATTTCGCTATATGCTGGGACTGAATATTCCGATTACTCAAAAAGAAATGCTGCCGAAAACATTGTACGCATCTGTATATAATGAGGTTTTCCTGCATTTCAACAGTCCTGTTTTTGATAGAAACAGAGTCTATGGTGCTTTAGGCTATGTGATTAACAAAAACATGAGAATTGAGGCCGGATATATGAATCAGATTCAGGAAAACAGAAACAGAGGACAAATTCAGATTGGTTTTTATAACAATATCCCGTTTACGAAAAACTAATATTGACTGTTTCTGATGAATGCGCTGATGGAAAAGCTTTTATTTAAAAGATATTGATTAAAAATTAACACAAAAAACAACACATAATGCATTCAGGAAAAAGATTTGGCGCAAGGGAATTTATCAGCTGGACACGCCGCAGTATCTACGCTTTAATTGTATTGGCCGCAATACCTACCATCTTATATTTTTTAGGCTGGAAATTTCTTTCAGTACCTTGGCAGCCCATTGCTATTATGGGAACTGCAGTAGCTTTTATTGTAGGGTTTAAGAACAATGCCAGTTACAGCAGACTTTGGGAAGCCAGGCAGATCTATGGAGCTATTATCAATGACAGTCGCAGTTTTGGATATATTTTAAGAGACTCTCTTGGAGGAAAAGATACAGGTAAAGTAAAAGAAATGTTCCTTCGTCATTATGCATGGCTTACGGCATTAAGATTTCAACTCAGAGAACCAAGAGTGTGGGAGAATACCGGAACCGCTCAGTTTGATGAATATGCAAAAAAATATGATATTCCGGAAAGGATTTCAAAACTTGATGATGAGCTTAAAAAATACCTTTCAGAAACAGAACTTCAGTATATTCTGAGCAAAAAAAACAGAGCGACCCAATTGATGGCCAGCCAAAGTAAAGAATTGTCTGAAGCTTATGAAAAAGGAGAAATTAATGATTTTCAATGGACTCAGATTAATCAGCAGTTGGTAAAATTTACCGACAGCCAGGGAAAAGCAGAAAGAATTAAAAACTTTCCTTATCCGAGGAATTTTTCATCCATTACAACCTATCTTTTGTTGTTGTTCATTGTATTTGTCCCTTTTGGATTATTAAAAGAATTTGATAAGCTGGGAGAAGGTTCCATAGTGGAAGGATGGACCATCTGGTTCAATATTCCTTTCTCATTATTGGTAACCTGGTGTTTCCATACCTTAGACAGTGTAGGAGAGGCATCCGTAAACCCTTTTGAAGGAAGTGCTAATGATGTTCCTATTACCCAAATTAGCCGTACCATTGAAATTGATATGAGAGATATGCTGGATGAAACCGATCTTCCGCCAGCAATTACTCCCAAAAACAATATTGTACTTTAAATTAAAAGACTGAGAAATAACGAAGTTAAATTGAAATCTGCGTTATCTGCAAAATCTGCGTGAGATAAAAATTTACAGGTTGAGATAAACAGCAAACCACATAAGTTAGCTTTTCTAGTTGTAACAAAAAATAATACTTAAAAAAACTAAATCGAAATGATTCACAGTTATGTTATAATATCCATTGTAGTCTTACTGTCTGTAATGATATTAGTAATGATCGGGCAGAAACTGAAAGTGGCTTATCCTATTTTCCTGGTGATTGCAGGATTACTGATAAGCTTCGTTCCAGGAATGCCGCGTGTAGAGATAGAACCGGATCTTGTTTTTCTTATTTTCCTTCCGCCTATTTTATTTGAAGCGGCATGGTTTACCTCATGGCAGGACTTTCATAAATGGAGAAAGCAGATCTTTTCCATGGCTTTTGGATTGGTGTTTTTAACATCAATAGTTGTTGCTTACCTTTCATCTTCCATTATTCCCGGGCTTACCGTAGCAATGGGATTCCTGTTAGGTGGAGTGAATTCTCCACCGGATGCTGTAGCTGCTACTTCAGTATTAAAACATATGAAAATTCCTAAAAAGATAACAAGTATCCTGGAAGGAGAAAGTTTGATTAATGATGCATCCAGTTTAATTGTCTTTAAATTTGCTCTGGCTGCTGTTATTTCTGGCCAGTTTATCTGGAGAGATGCAGTGCAGGATTTCTTTACCATGGCTATAGGCGGAATTGCAGTAGGAGTGGCAGTAGGTTTTCTGTTTGGGGCGCTGTTGAGGATTATTCCTACTAATTCCAATATAGATACCGTAATTACCTTGATTGTTCCTTACATTATGTATGTAGGAGCAGAACACTTCCATTTTTCAGGAGTATTGGCAGTAGTTGCCGGGGGATTATTGATGTCTTACAATTCACACTGTTATCTAAGTCATACCTCAAGAATTCAGTCCGGAAATGTATGGAGTGTCCTTATATTTCTGATGAATACCATCATTTTTATCCTCATCGGCCTTGAATTACCAATTGTTGTAGAAGGATTAACAGATTATACCATTTCAGAAGGAATTTTTTACAGTGTGGTAATTGGTGGAGCTATTATCGGAACCAGGATTGTCTACAGTTATGCGTTGATGTATTTCCCAAGGCTTTGTTCTAAAGAATTAAGGTTAAAAGTCCCAAAACCGGATTGGAGAGAACCTTTTATCATCAGTTTTGCAGCCATGAGAGGTGTGGTATCATTGGCGGCAGCTTTATCAATACCTGCTTTTTTACCTAACGGAGATGCATTTCCACACCGAAATATCATTCTATTTGTAACTTTCGTTATCATTCTGATTACTTTGGTAGGACAGGGTCTATTACTATCTCCGATTCTTAAATTATTGAATATCCAGGATGCAGGAAGTGAACTGCCTGAAGAAAAACAAGAAGTTATCCTGATGCGTAAGCTTAAAGAAACAGCTTTGCATAAACTGGATAATGATTTTTCTGAATTGGCCGTATCTAACAGCCTTGTTCGTCACCAAAAGCATAAACTGGAAAACGAAATGATGCTGATGGCAGATAAAGCCCAATGTATGGCTTCTACCGGAGATTATGTTACGGCGATTAATCAGAATAAAGATGTATTGCGTCAGATCATTCAGGCTCAGAGAAATGAATTACACAGAATGAAAAAAGAGAAAATATTTGACGATCATGTGATGAGAACCATTGAAATGCAGCTGGATTTTGATGAAGCCAAGATTACTGGTTTTTCTCATTGATAAACTGGAACTTTTACGATAAAGTAAAATAAAGACATAAAAGTCACAAAAGAATTCAACCTAAGTCTGAAATTAAGGTTAACTTGCATAAGACTCACGAAGGGAAAATCTGTAGATTTTCAAACTTAAGTGCTCTTCTCAGTAGTAAGAATATTAACTTTAAAATAACTTAAGTATTCAGATTCTTTTGTGACTTTTGCGGTTAAAAATAATAGAGTAGTTCATTCAAACTTTAATACTATGAATACACCAATCACCGTTCAATACAAAATAAATGCGCCCATCGAAAAGGTTTGGAAAGCATTAACTGATAGAAATGAAATGAAGTCCTGGTATTTTGATATTCAGGATTTTGAACCAACGGTAGGCAAAACATTTAATTTCTACGAACCGGGAGGTGAAAATAAATACCATCATCAGGGTGAAGTTTTAGAGATTATTCCCAATCAAAAACTAAAGCATACTTGGTCTTATCCTGATTTTTCAGATCAAAAAACAACTGTTACATGGGAGCTTCAACCTGAAGATGACGGAATTCTGGTGAGACTCACTCATGATGATATTGAAAATTTCAAAGAGCTGGGAGAAGGCTTTTCAAGAGAAAACTTTACAGGTGGCTGGAATTCAATTGTAGGTCAAAGTTTAAAAGAATATTTAGAAAAATAAAAAAATGATAGCATTACAGCCTTTTCATATTAAGGACGCATCGGCATTAATTTCAAACATTAAAGATCAAAGGGAACTGCTTCAGTTTGCCGGGCCTATGTACTGTTTTCCTTTAACGGAAGAACAGCTTGAAGGAGATTTATCTGATGAAAACAGAACCCTTTTCAAAATAGTTGATGTTGAAAATCAAAATACAATTGGTCATGCTCAGATATTTTTAAAAGAAAAAACCTTTCTGTTGGGAAGAATCCTTATTTGGGATGAAAACAACCGTGGAAAAGGCTATGGGAAAAAAGTAATGCAGGAACTCCTGAAATACGGATTCAGTAATTTAAACAGAGAACTGGCAGAACTTAATGTATACGACTGGAATACCGGAGCCATTGAATGCTATAAAAAAGTAGGGTTCTCTATTGATCCGGATGTAAAGAATGAAGTGAAAATAGATGATGAAACCTGGGTTTCAATCAATATGAAGATTCAAAAAGAAGCTTTTGAAGTATAGAAATCATGAGCAGATTTACAGGGCTTCGTCCCATGCTTTGGACTGAAAATTTGGATGAAACCATAGGGTTTTATACACATATTTTAGGCTTTGAATTACTGAGCAGAAACGATGAATGGCAGTGGGCATCACTTCAAAAAAATGAGGTCTACATTATGCTTGCTCGGCCTAATGAGCATGAAAAACCAGTGGCTATAGGTTTTACCGGATCATTTTATTTTAATGTAGATAAAGTAGATGAATTATGGGAAGATCTTAAAACAAAGGCCAAAATCTGTTATAAAATTGAGACTTTTGAATGGGGAATGAGAGAGTTTGCAATATACGATAACAACGGATATATCCTACAATTTAGTGAACCCGTGGATAATATTGGCAATACGGAATAAAATTTGCTATTTTTGGGGAAATATTTAGAAAGTCAATGAAAAAAAATATAATAGCGGGTTTCGCAGCCATTTTATTACTGGCATCTTGTAACAAGAATAAAGAGATTCTTGATACATTAAACACCTATAATAATTCAATGGTGGAAAAGGGATATCATTTTGGGGATAAACTTCAGCTTCCGAAAGAGGTAACGGAAAATGCAGAAAGCATAACCATCAGCTTTGGAGATAAAGAAACTACAGACCTTACTATTGATCCTAAGTTTTTTACTTTAGGAGATAATGCAGTAACTTTTAATGTTAAGACCAAAGGTGGGGAAGTATTGAACCAGGATGCAACCATCAATGTTTTTGCAAAAAATCCTGAAAAAAATATTGCGTACCAGATTGTAGCAGAATATCCTCACGATCCTAAAAACTTTGTGCAGGGATTTCAGGCAGATGGAAATACAATTTACGAAAGTGACGGGCAAAACGGATCTTCACAGATTTTAAAATATACACTTGGAACAACTACACCCCTTGCTTCTACTAAGCAGGCTCCGGAAGATTTTTCTGAAGGAAGTACTATTGTTGGAGACAAAGTGTATCAGTTGACATGGCAAAGTAAAAAAGGATACATTTATGATAAGAGTTCCCTGAAATTACTTTCAGAATTTGCTTACCCAAATGTATTAGGAGAAGGTTGGGGACTTACCTATGACGGGAAAAACCTGATTGCATCAGATGGAAGTAAGTTATTATATTTCCTGGATGCTAATGATCCTTCAAAATTGATCAAATATATTGCTGTAGCAGGTAGCTCACAAGCTTATGACCAACTTAACGAGCTGGAATATCACAATGGGTTTGTGTATGCTAACGTGTGGCAAAAACCAATCATTCTGAAAATTGATCCTAAAACCGGAGAAGTAGTGGGTACATTTGATTTCACTGAAATTGCAAAACAAAATACCAAAGGAAGTGATGATGTATTGAACGGTATTGCTTTCAAAGGAGAAAATATGTTGGTGACAGGGAAGAACTGGCCGAAGATTTATGAAGTTGTTATCAAATAAGAAAAGTTTCATAACAATTTCTATCCGAATAAAATAAAGTATGTAAATTGGTAGCGTTCCGTGAGGAGCGCTATCTTAGTAAAAAGAATTTTGAGATTAATCTACCTGATATGCATTTTCATCTTCTGTACCTCTGCGGCGCAGAACGTTCTGCCTTTGGATACTTTGAAACTAAAAGAGGCCAAAGATATGCTTGCCGACGACTACGGAAATCTGTACATCTATAAAAATAAAGATTTTAGCTTTACCAAATATGACTCTCTAGGGAAGCAAATCGGGAAAATGATGCTTACCGTTCCCTATAAAGTACAAACGGTCCAAAATCCATTAAATGTACCTTTGTTTTCTGAAAATGCTCAGGAAATGAAGTTTGTGGATCAGAATATGAATGAAATCCAAAAGATTGACTTCAAACAGAAGTTTGGCTTTATCAGAATGGCTTATGCTGAAGATTTACAACAGTTATGGTTATTGGACGACAGTACAAAACGTCTGATACAATATAACTTCAGAAATGATACAACCATCAATTCTTTTCCTTTTGACATCAGTTTCGAGGATCTGATGGATTTGCTGGTGTATGAAACCAAGGTATATGTTCTTACCAAAAAACATATCAGAATTTATAATCTGAAGTTTGAAAAACTGTTTGAAGCCCCGGTGGATAACGGAAAAAGATTCAGAAGAGAGAATGATAATATATTGGTTGTTGCCAATAATTCCATCTTAAAATATGTTCCTGAGAAAGGGCTGAGTATTGTTTTTGACGATCCTGAAGCGCAAATTGTGGATAAAAACATCCTTTCTTATTTTGAAATCAAGGGAAACAAGCTCTATCTTTACAGCCTTGAAAAAGTAAAGAAAGCCAGACAGCAAAAACAACAGGAACTTGAACTTCAAATCATAGAACAATCTAGCGGGAAACCTTTAGAAAATGTGAAAGAAAAGTCCAACGAAACAGAGGTAGACAAGAAACCTTCTGATAATACATTGGAACAACTGATTGAAGAAACTTCCGAAGTTCAGGCAGCAGGCGTAGAAAAACTTATCAATTAATCAGTAAATACAAGGAAAAAGATTATTATGCATATTGCAGTTACAGGAAACATTGGAGCCGGAAAAACAACTTTAACCACTATGCTTTCTAAGCATTACGGATGGGATGCACAGTTTGAAGACGTAGATCACAACCCTTATCTTGAAGATTTTTATTCAGATATGAGCAAGTGGAGTTTTGCACTGCAGGTATATTTTCTGGGAAGCAGATTCCGCCAGGTAAAAGAGATCAGAGAAAGTGGTAAAAACATTATTCAGGACCGTACCATTTATGAAGATGCACACATCTTTGCTGAAAACTTAAATGATATGAATCTTCTTTCAGACAGGGATTTTAATAACTATTCATCTGTTTTTGATCTGATGAAATCGTTTGTTTCAGCACCGGATCTTTTAATTTATCTGAAATCTGACGTTCCGAACCTGGTAAAAAAGATTTACAAAAGAGGACGTGAGTACGAAGCGTCTATCAGCATAGAATACCTTTCAAAATTGAATCAGAAATATGAAAAATGGATTTCCAACTATACAGAAGGAAAACTGTTGATTATTGAAGTGGACGATTTGGATTTCGTTGAAAAACCGGAAGACTTCGGATTAATTTTGGAAAAAATTGAAACAGAACTGCACGGATTGTTTTAACAAACTTTTATCAGAACATTAAGACAACGTCCATTCAATTCTTGTTACATTTGTGATAAGCAAGTTTAATTTTTAAAATAATTAGAAATGTTAGTGAAGGTTTTACATAACGGAAATTGCTCAAAATCAAATGCAGTATTGGAGTATCTTGATGAAAACGGAGTGTCTTTCGAGATTATTAATATTATTGAAGATCCGTTAAGTATTCTGGAGATCAAAACCGTATTGAAAAAGCTTAATCAGAGTGTCTTTCATATCATTCGGAAGACAGATAAGCTGTACACTGAAAACTATGCAGACAAAAACTATTCAGAAGAAGAATGGATCAAAATTCTCTCTGAAAATCCATCCCTGATCCAGAGACCTATTCTGGTAAAAGGCTCAGTAGCCATGTTAGGAAGACCTATTGAGAATGTAAAGTTCTTTATTGAGAAATAATAAATATACATAAAATCTGCGGCTGTTTCAAAGAAACAGCCGCAGATTTATTTTTAGAGATGCCCTGATTGGGAATCAGGGTTAAAATTAAAAAGACTGTCATCTGACAGCCTTTTTTTATTTTACAATAGAATTACGCCTTCTATTTTTGCTACTTCCTGATAAATTTTCACAACCTGATCAGCATCTAAAACAAATGCATTAATGTTGCAGGCAGTGTATTTCCCATTTTTGCTTTCGCGGTTTCCTAATGTAAATTTAATACCATCAAAAACTTTGTAAATTTCAGTAAGTTTTGATTGGTCTGTAGGAATAATAAATTTAAATAAATAATCCTCAGGAAAATCATGATGACCTTCCAGTTTTTCCTTTAAAGATTTATAGAAATCTTCAGGACTTGCGTGTTGATTTCCTTGTAATATATCCATCTGCAGTTCTTAATATAATATATAAATATAACGAAATTTTTCCTATTTTCCAAATGGCCCTAATAGAGACTTGGAGTTCTGATGTTCATAATCTTCAATGATATTGAAGAGTCCGGCTACCAGTTGTTCAGAAGCAAGTTGGCTTAATCCGCCTGCGTTAACTGTATTTTGATTACCCCCTAAAAGACTTCCCAGGAAATTATTTCCGGCTAAAGCAGTGTTGATGGTTTTTACAATACCATATTCATTCAGTTTTTCATCTACTTT
Source organism: Chryseobacterium sp. CH25 (assembly GCF_004119455.1). Classification (GTDB taxonomy): domain Bacteria; phylum Bacteroidota; class Bacteroidia; order Flavobacteriales; family Weeksellaceae; genus Chryseobacterium. Next base: position 16,063 of record NZ_NRQT01000008.1, on the reverse strand, counting down.
GGGAGCAATGGCTGCAATAAGCTGTTGTGATGTTTTCTCTTTTAGAATTTGTGTAGCAGTAGTGCCTTCAATAATTCGGGTTACATCCTGAGCGTTTAGGCTGTTTACAGCGCCCTGTAGAATAGGTCTCGAAGTATTTACAGTATAAGCAGCTGTCTGGGCAATGAAATCTCTTTCCTTAGCAACCAGTGACGGAGCAATTTTTTCTAACATAGAGTTGATTTCTCTAAGCTGTTTGGGAAGAGCCTTATCTACCATATTATTCTGTAAAAAAGCTTCTTTATTAGTGTAAACACCCATTCCTTTGTCAATACCATTAAGCAACATTCTTTTAATAATGGAAAGTCCCATGTCCGAAGTGGCAAGCGTTGTACAGGATTGTACAGTGGTGGTAATAACGGCACCGGTTCCCATTATAAGAGCCGCTGCAATGATATATTTTTTCATTGATCTTTTTTATTGCTTTTTTCAAAAACTGCACCAAAGGTAAATACTATTATCTATTTAACAAAATATTAATGATTAGTGAATTATTTGGTGATTTTTTTGTTAAAAACACGTTTTTGTTATTGGAGATATGATATTGAATTGATGGTTATTTTGGTTTTAAATTTATAAAATGTGATTTTATTGAATATTTTGTTTAATAAAATATAATTGTTTTTGAATTTTTAAGATATATTAACATGTTTCGGTTTTTTTTCTATTTTTGGCTAATGTCTTCATTTGAGAAATTAATTGCTTCAAAATGAGACAATGTTGAAAATCTGATTGTACGAATAAAATTGAAACTATATGAAACAAAGTAATTTGAAATATTCATGTCTCATTGCTGTTTTATACTTCGGTATGAATGTCAATGCTCAGACACAACCAAAAGATACTGTTGCCAAAGAGCAGAAGATCGATGAGGTTGTCCTGATTGGATATGGATCTCAGAAAAAAGAAAACGTGACCGGTAGTATCGGGATCGTTTCTGCTAAAGATTTAGCGAATAAACCTAATGCTAACCCGCTTAGTTCTATACAGGGGAAAGTAGCAGGTGTACAGATATTAAACTCTGGAGCACCGGGAGGCTCTCCAAGAGTCGATATCAGAGGTATTGGTTCATTGACTGGTAAAACCGTTTTTATTGTGGACGGAATGATTACTGATGATATTTCTTTCTTAAACTCTCAGGATATTGAATCGATGAGTGTTTTGAAAGATCCTTCAAGTTTGGCAATTTATGGAGCAAGAGCATCTAATGGTGCTGTGATCATTAAGACCAAAGCAGGAAGAGGTAAAAAACCGGTTTTCAATTTTAACTCTTATTTAGGGATTAAAACAGTAACGAACGTTCCTAAAATGGTTAATTCTGATCAGTATATCCAGTTGTATAATGAAAAACTAATTAATGATAAGGTAAAGGATCCTGTATTTTTAAACAGATCAGATTATCCTGCCGATACAGACTGGTTCAAAGAGATTTTTAGAACTAGTATTATTAATTCAAATGATATTTCGGCTTCAGGTACTCTTGGAAAACTGAATTATTATCTAAGCGCCGGAAATCTTCAGGATGAAGGAAATTTGGCAGCCGGACAAGGTATTAATTCAGGAAGTGGATTTAACAGATTTACGACCAAAGTGAATTTGAGTTATAAAATTACGGATAATATCACTATTGGAAATAACTTCACTTTTTCCAAAATGCGTACAGATTATGTACAGAATACTTTATTAGATGCTTATTCATCACCACCAATTTATCCAATTATCAATCCGGCTACTGGAGATTATCAATATTTTAAAATTCCTAATTCCAGAGCAAAAATGGATTTATTCAGATCTCAAACCAGAGAAGAAAGAATGCTGAATAATATCTGGGGAGAATATAAATTTTTAAAAGATTTTACTTTACGAATCAGTTATAGTACGGACAATATTAATTCGAATAAGTACGAATATACTCCAACATTCTTTTATGCTCCTATTGCTGATCAAAAACCAAATAAATTAATAACGAGAGATTCCAGAACCAGAAATTACATCTGGGATAATACATTAAGCTGGAAAAAAGATTTTGGTAAGCATAATGTAGAAGTATTAGCTGGTTTTTCCAGAACAAGAAACTCTTACTCTCAGGCGTATGCAGAAGCATTAAATGTAAACTACAACGGAAACAATGCTTCTCTGGACATTTCTCAGGGAACAGATATTTATCGAACAGATTTTGAACTGGGCGGTAGAGATGTTATTCCATACCAGGATAGAATTCAATCTTTTTTCGGAAGGGTTAATTATGATTATGATGGGAAATACTTAGTGAATGCTTCGGTTCGTAGAGATGGAACTTCCAAATATTCTGCGAATGACAGATCTCGTGTATTTCCTGCAGTAAGTGCAGGATGGGTAATCTCCAAAGAAAACTTTATGAGTGAGCAGAATGTTGTTAATCTTTTAAAATTAAGAGCAAGCTGGGGTAAATTGGGGAATCCGGATGTACAGAGAGCTTATACATTAAATACAACGATCCTGGATGCTGGTGCATATTTTGGAAACTCAGGTTCTCCTGCACAAACAATAGACAGGGTAATAGATCCGAATATCGGCTGGGAAACAACTACAGGTAAAGATTTCGGATTGGAAATGGCCATGTTCAATAATAAACTGAAAATTGATGCTACTTACTTTGATAAAGATACCAAAGATGTAGTATACGGTATTGTTCAGGGGATGGTTTCTGGAGCTTCTAACTGGAATAATTATGTTACGAATGCTTATTCTTTTAATAATAAAGGATTTGAATTTTCAATCAGTTATGATACTAAGATCAATGATCATATAAAGTTGGGTATCTATGGAAATATGACTACCCTTAAAAACAGAATTACTTCCGTTGCTAATAATTCCTATTTAAATGCCGGAGCAAGCTTATTTGGTAATTCAATCATAAGGCTGCAGGAAGGGCAGGCAGTAGGTTCATATTATGGTTATCAGGTAGCAGGTGTTTTCCAGAATCAGGCTGAAGTAGATGCAGCTGCAATTCAAAATGGATCTCAGGTTGGTGGATTTAAATTTGCAGATCTTGACGGAAATGGGGTGATAGATGTTAGAGATAAAACATTCTTAGGAAGCCCAATTCCTAAAGGAACTTATGGATTTGGTGTGAATATGAATGTATATGATTTTGATTTCGCTATTGATTTCCAGGGAGTGTTTGGTAACAAAATTTACAATTACAACAGAGAACAACGCTATGGAAATGAAAGTTGGGATTTAGATTTTTATAATAACAGATGGCATGGTGCAGGAACATCTAATGCTTATCCTATGGCAACCAACAACCAGGCTATTATTTTACCGAACAGTTTCTATGTAGAAGATGGAAGTTATATAAGAATTAGAAATATTCAGGTCGGGTATACTTTACCTACATCATTTGCAAAATCGATGTCAATTACCAAATTAAGATTATATGTAAGTGCACAGAATCCTTGGACGAGTTTCAAATATAATGGATTCTCACCTGAAATCTTAAATACTGACAGAGTACAAATGGGGGTGGATAATAACATCTATCCAATTTCAGCCATTTATACTATGGGTCTTAATTTAACATTTTAACAAGAAAGAATTATGAAAAAGATATTTTTATCAATCGCATTATTGTCACTTGCAGCCAGCTGCAATGATTATTTAGATGTAAAGCAGGAAGGTTATAAAGAGGCTGCGTCATTTTTTAAGACTCAGGATGATGCAATACAGGCAACCAGTGCTATCTATAGTTTTTTGAGAAGTTGGGAGAATTCAGCTTTCCCATATCAGTTTGTATTTGGAGTACCTGCTGATGATGTGGTTAAAGGATCTAACCCCGGAGATGCTTCTTTTATCAATGAATATGACAACTTCACGTATACAGTTAGTAATGAGGGAGTAAGAGGATATTGGATCGGGCAGTGGCAAGGCTTAAATAGCTGTAACCAGGTGATTACGAATGTTCCAAAAATTGATATGGATGCTGCATTAAAAACAAGACTCGTTGCAGAAGCAAAAATGCTGAGAGCATATCTTTATTTTAATTTAGTTAGGATATATGGTGGTGTTCCTATCTTTGACGGACTTCAGAGCAATTATAATATTCCGAGAAACTCAGTAGAGGAGGTATATAACTTTATTATCTCTGATCTTACCAGTGCAGCAGAAATTCTTCCGCAGAGTTATCCTGCTTCAGACTTGGGAAGAGTGACGAAAGGGGCAGCATTAGGCTTACTTTCAAAAGTATATCTTTATAAGAAAGACTGGCAGAAAGCTTATGACACCTCTAACCAGGTAATGGCAATGGGATATGATTTAGATCCGGACTTCAACCATGTATTCAGACCATCAGGCGAATTTGGAAAAGAATCTGTCTTTGAAGTGAACTGTGATTGTATTCCTCCATTGAAAGGAAGTCAGTATGCGGAAGTACAGGGAGTAAGAGATCAGTTTGGATGGGGCTTCTTCACGCCTTCCAGTGCTCTTGAAAATGCATTTGAACCTGGTGATATCAGAAAAGAGCTTACCATTCTTAGAAATGGGGAAACAACTCCGGAGGGCGATTTAATTGCTATGGGAGATGCTCAGTCTGTAACTACTTATAACCAAAAAGTATATGTGCCAAAAGCTTTGAACAAGAGTGCATGTGGCTATGGATCTATCCAGAATATCAGAATATTAAGATTTGCAGAAATTCTTTTAATTAATGCCGAAGCAGCTAATGAATTAGGAAATACTTCTGTAGCTACTACTAATCTTAATAGAGTGAGAACCAGAGCTAAGCTTGCTGGAACTACTGCTTCAACTCAAGGAGCTCTTAGAAATGCAATCTGGCATGAGCGTAGAGTAGAATTAGCCATGGAAGGAGACCGTTTTGTAGACCTTGTAAGAACAGGACAGGCTGCAACTGTACTTGCTTCTTATGGATTCAAACCGGGAAAAAATGAATTATTTCCAATTCCATTTGATGCCATCACAGAAAGTGCCGGAGTATTTACACAAAACCCAGGATATTAATCAATAACCATAAGCTAGAGGAGAGTGAAAATTCTCCTCTAATTTTATAACCCGTAACCCGATACCAATGAAAAGGACCCTACTGTCAATTGCCGTAACTTCTTTATTCTTTACCTATTCCTGCAAAAATGTTCAGGCTTCAAAACAGGAACCCGTAAAAAATAGTATTGTAAAAAATACCATTACTGATGAACAGCTGATGGATAAAGTGCAGAAAGATGCTCTAAAATACTTTTGGGACTATGCTGAACCTAATTCTATGCTGGGGAGAGAACGTTATCATGAGGACAATATTTATCCTGATAATGATAAACATGTAATTACAACAGGCGGTTCAGGATTTGGATTGGCAACTTTACTGGTAGGAGTGGAGAGAGGCTTTATTCCAAGAAAAGAAGCAGTGAAAAGATTGACGCACATCATGGATTTTCTGGCAAAAGCAGACCGTCATAAAGGTGCCTGGTCACACTGGATCAATGGCGAAACTGGAAAAACAGTTCCTTTTGGAAAGAAAGATAATGGTGGAGACCTTGTAGAAACAGCATTCCTTACCTCAGGGATACTGATGGTTCGTGAGTACTTTAAAAACGGAAATGCAGAAGAAAAAGCTTTAGCTGCAAAATGTGATGAACTTTGGAAAGGAATTCAATGGAACTGGTATACCAAAGGCGGAGAAAAAGTTCTGTACTGGCACTGGTCACCGGAATATCAATGGGAAATGAACTTTCCATTAGAAGGTTATAATGAATGTCTGATCACTTATATTCTTGCAGCATCCTCACCAACTTATTCTATAGATGCTGAAACCTATTATAAAGGCTGGACCAGAAATGGAACTTACCTTACAGACAAAACTAAATACGGATTACCTCTGTATGTAAAACACAACTATGCCGAAGAATACGGCGGGCCGCTTTTCTGGGCTCAATATTCATACATTGGACTTGATCCGACAGGACTATCAGACAAGTTAGTGAAAAACTATTTTGATATCAATAAAAATCAAACCCTTATTGATTACAAATACTGTGTTGAAAACCCTAAACAATGGAAAGGCTATGGCCCAAATTATTGGGGATTAACAGCCGGATATACAAGAAACGAGGACGGAGGTACAGGTTACACTGCTCACATGCCTGGAAATGACAATGGAGTAATAACACCTACAGCTGCTTTAAGCAGTTTCCCATACACTCCAAAAGAATCTATGGATTTTTTAAGATTCATGTATACTCAAAAACCTGAATTCATAGGATCAGCAGGTCCTTATGATGCAACATCCATCAATTATAACAATTGGTTTACCCCAAGATACCTGGCCATTGATCAGGGAACAATAGCTCCGATGATTGAAAATTACAGAACCGGGTTCTTATGGAAGCTGTTTATGAATGCTCCTGAAATTCAACAGGGACTGAAAAAACTGAGCTTTCAATCTACTAAATATGGAATAAAATAATTTTCACTGATTTAACTGATGTTGCAGAATTTATAGGATAACTCAAACACCATAATCTGCTCAATCTGAATAATCAGCGAGAGAAAAAAATAAAAACCAAAGGCTTTAGCCAAAACCTGATATCACTATGAAATTAAAACATCTTCCCCTTTTATTGCTTCCGTTTTCCTTACAGCTTAATGCTCAGGAAATAAAAGCAGAACTGAATAAAGAAGTTAAACGACAGGAGAAAATGTCTTATATCCTGGACTATCCTAAAAATACAAAAGGAAATGTTCCTCTGATTGTTTTTCTTCACGGTTCAGGAGAAAGAGGAAATAACCTTGAACTGGTAAAAGCACACAGCCCGTTCACTTATAAAAATCTGATCAAGGAACCGGTCGCTATTTTGGCACCGCAATGCCCGGCAGATGGTTGGTGGGATACTGTTACAGTATATCATCTGATTAAAGAAATTCAGAAAAAATATAAAATAGATGCCTCCCGAATTTATCTTACAGGGCTGTCTATGGGCGGCTGGGGAACTTTGAAACTGGCTATGGAACATCCTGAAATGTTTGCAGCTGTAGCTTCGGTTTGTGCGCCTACAGATCAGGTGATGACGGCCAATATACAGCAGTTTAAAGATTTGAATATGAAAATATTTCACGGCGGAATGGATGATATCGTATTGCCGGAAAATGCTTTTAAATTTTACCAGAAGCTTCACCCTGTAAACCCAACAGCAGAATTGGTGATCTTCCCGAATGATAATCACAATTCATGGGATTCAGCCTACTCAAATCCACAGTTATATGAATGGATGCTTTCTAAAAAGAAGGAAAAATAGATAGCAACAGAAGTGTAGTGGCAAAAAATAAAATAAAATGAAACGAAATCAAAACAATAATATAAGAAGATAGATTTATGAAAAAGTTAATTGTACTAGCAACCCTGGCCCTTTCGCCGGTGTTTTCCGCTCAGGAATGGTAGATAAGCCTGTACAGTCCTATCAGACTGCACAATATCAGGCTAAAAGAAAAGCCTTTGTAGACAATCTTTTATCTAAAATGACCTTAGATGAAAAAATCGGTCAGATGAACCTTCCAACTTCCGGGGATTTTACTACCGGAATGGCTCAGAGTTCAGATATCGGAAAAAAAGTAGAACAGGGATTAGTAGGCGGGTTATTCAATATAAAAGGAGCAGATAAAATTAAAGCCGTTCAGAAAGTAGCTGTTGAAAAAAGCCGTCTGAAAATTCCAATGATCTTCGGAATGGATGTTATCCACGGATATGAAACAACTTTTCCTATTCCACTAGGACTTGCTGCTTCATGGGATATGAATCTGGTACAGCAGTCTGCAAAAGTTGCCGCAAGAGAAGCTGCATCTGATGGGATTAACTGGACATTTTCTCCAATGGTGGACATCTCCCGCGAACCAAGATGGGGAAGAGTTTCCGAAGGTTCCGGTGAAGATCCATATTTAGGAAGTGAGATCTCCAAAAATATGGTTTATGGATATCAAGGTAAAGATTTAGCTAATGGAACCAATATATTAGCCTGTGTGAAGCACTTTGCTTTATATGGAGCCGGAGAATCCGGAAGAGATTATAATACGGTTGATATGAGCCACGTAAGAATGTTCAATGAGTATTTTCCACCTTATAAAGCCGCTGTAGATGCAGGTGTAGCTTCAGTAATGGCTTCTTTCAATGAAGTGGACGGTGTTCCTGCAACAGGAAACAGATGGCTTCAGACCGAAGTGTTGAGAAATCAATGGAAATTCAAAGGCTTTGTAGTAACAGATTATACCGGAATCAATGAAATGGTTGACCACGGAATGGGAGATCTTCAACAGGTTTCTGCACTGGCTTTAAAAGCAGGTGTTGATATGGACATGGTAGGAGAAGGTTTTTTAACCACTTTAAAAAAATCCTTATCAGAAGGAAAAGTTACACAGGCTGAAATTGATATGGCTGCCAGAAGAATCCTGGAAGCAAAATATGATTTAGGTCTTTTCGATAATCCTTACAAACATGGGGATGCAAAACTGGCTGCCAAAGAAGTGTACAATCTGGAAAACCGTAACATTGCAAGAAATGTTGCTGCTCAGTCTATGGTTTTACTGAAAAATGAAAACCAGGTATTGCCTTTAAAAAAATCAGGAACGGTTGCTGTAATTGGCCCTTTGGTGAATAATTCAATCAATATGTCCGGAACCTGGAGTGTTGCTACAAAGCATAATGTTTCCGTTAATTTAATGCAGGGGCTTCAGGCGAATTATGGTAAAGAAGTGAAATTCCTTTCCGCAAAAGGAGCTAACATTGATTATGATGCAAAACTGGAAGAAATCTATGCTGCTCACGGAAAGAAAACGGATAGAGACAATCGTTCAAAAGAAGAGCTATTAAAAGAAGCAGTTGATGTAGCCAATAAAGCTGACGTTATTGTCCTGGCAATCGGAGAATCTGCAGAAATGAGTGGTGAATCTTCATCAAGATCAGAAATCACTATTCCTCAATCACAGGTTGACCTTTTAAATGAATTGAAAAAGACAGGGAAACCAATCGCAATGATTCTTTTCACAGGCCGTCCGTTAGCATTAACGAATGTAAAAGATACTCCTGATGCCATTGTTAATGCATGGTTTCCTGGTTCAGAAGCAGGAAATGCTATGGCTGATGTTCTTTTTGGAAAAGTAAACCCATCAGGAAAACTTCCAATGACTTTCCCAAGAAGTCTGGGACAGATCCCTATTTACTACAATGCCAAAAACACAGGCCGCCCGCTGGATCAGAAGCTTACGGATAAATGTGAGTACCAAAGATTCCGTTCCAATTATATGGACGAATGTAATACCCCGTTATATGCATTTGGGTATGGGTTAAGCTATACTAAGTTCAATTATTCAGATATCAGTATTTCCAATTCCAATCCGAAAGGTAACCAGACCGTTCAGGCATCAGTAACCGTAACCAATTCCGGAAACTATGATGGTGCTGAAGTCGTTCAGTTATACATCAGAGATATGGTGGGAAGTATTACAAGACCTGTAAAAGAATTGAAAGGTTTCCAGAAAATATTCTTGAAAAAAGGAGAATCGAAAAAAGTAACCTTTGATATCACTCCGGAAAACCTGAAATTCTATAACGGAGAGTTGAAATACGACTGGGAATCAGGAGAATTTGATATTATGATCGGAACAAGCTCCGATGAGGTGAAGCATTCTAAAGTAAACTGGACAAAATAGAAAAGTAAAAAAGATTTTCACAGTAATGTGTTTTATGGTTTTTTTGGCATGATTTTTATTAATACCCAGCCCAGTTATCATATTAATACAGACAACATGAAAAAAACAATTTTATTGAGCGCAATGTTCCTTGGTACTTTAGTATTTGCACAGCAGACCCCAACATTAGGTGGCGATAAAGATGCTCACGGATGTATCGGTTCTGCAGGGTATACCTATTCGCAGATCAAGAAGAACTGTGTAAGAACTTTTGAAGAAAAGATCAAATTAAAAGAGGTTGCTACAAAAGGAGATTATATTGCAGCGGTTATTTTCAGTACAGACAAAAAGAAAGCTGAGGTTTTTGTAAAAGATGCAGAAGGTGGTAGCGTAATTCTTACCAGAGCAGGAAAATCAAAAGCTTGGAAAAAAGATAGTTATGTACTTGTTCCTTACAAAAAAAGCGGATATCAGCTTAAAAAGGATAATGTTGTAATCTATCAATAAAATCAGATTTTCAAATAAAAATTAAGTCACTCGAAAGAGTGACTTTTTTTGTAGATATATAAGAAGTTTAAGAAATAAGTATTAATTTGCAATAGTTCCCATTATTGGGATTTTTATAGTGATCAATAGATATTCAGAATAGCTGATATTAATTTTAATGACATAAAAGTATTTTATTAAAATTATTCTAATATAAAACGGTATATGTTATTCAGAGATAATGTTTTTGTAACTCAAAATGAAATTAATATCTTTATTACCAAATACTTTTACCAAACTGAAAACATTAATAATTTAAATATGAAAAAACCAATTTTATTTACTGCGATGTTCCTTGGCTCTTTAGTTTTTGCTCAACAGAAAGCTCCGGCTTTGGGAGGAGACCGGGATGTTCATGGGTGTATAGGCTCAGCAGGGTATACTTACTCACAAATCAGAAATAATTGTGTGAGGGTTTTCGAGCAGAAGATCAAATTAAAGGAAGTAGGCTCGGATAAAAGCTATAATACAATGACGGCCGTTATTTTTAGTAAAGACATGAAACGAGCTGAAATTTTTATACCAGAAGGCAACGCCAAAAGCATTATTCTTGAAAAAGAAGGAAAAAACAAAATCTGGAAAAGCGGAAGCTATATTAAAGAAACCTATGTTTTAGTTCCTTACAAGAAAACAGGCTATCAGATTAAAAAAGATGATGTAGTCATTTATCAGTAAAATCAGATTATCAAAGAAAAAGCAAGTCATTCGAAAGAATGACTTTTTTTATGGATATGCACAGAGGGTAATTAAATCTATTTTTTTGAAGCTTTACCCGCTATCCACTCATACTCCTCGCGCCTAAGCTTTCCATACCTGCTGCGGGGTAACCGTTACTATCGGGGCTAATTTTATGAGTAATAAGGAATAGGCAATAAATGATAATACAATTTTAAGATTCAATATTACGTATTCTATATGATGTTATGTAGATACTTTTCTAAATCTATTTGAACTACTTTTTTTCGTATTAAATATCTTGTGGTTAAATCAATAGGACCGGGCTTTAGCCAAAACCCGTATTTCTCATTTCATAAAAATAACACGACACTTTCTGTCGTACCGCTTTATTAGCTTTGTAGAAGGCAATACAAGACCATAAAATGCAAAAAGATATCCTCATGTTTATAAATATTTTATATTAAATCGTATTAACGTGATTTTAAAAATGATAAATTTGCGAAAAATTAGCAAAACTAATGACAGAAACTAAAAGCAACATGAATGAAAAGAGCATTCTTAGAAGGTTTACGAAAGCCTTATCAACCATAACTTCACTATTTAATCATCATTTTTTCATTACTCCTTCAAACTAAGGATTAATGTGTACAAATATTATATTTCAATTTGCAATAAAAATACAATTAATATCACTTTATTGTGAGTAGATAATATTATCTTCGGAAAACAAATGTTAATGAAAAAACTTTATCTCAGTGCATGTACTGTATGCACCATTCTTGGGCTATCTGCTCAGGAAGTTCTCTGGCAGAAAGATATCAAATCCTCAACTCAGGATTTTCTAAGCCAGGTTACTACAACAATAGATCAGCAGTATCTTATTACGGGAAGCTCAATACAGAGCGATAAACTTCAACAGGGAAGCAGACAGAACAACGGCTACGATTTCCACCTTGTTAAACTGAACCAACAGGGAGAAGAAGCCTGGGAAAAGTATTTCTCAGGAAATAATCATGATTATTTATCCGCTACGGTATCTACTCAGGATGGAGGATTCCTATTGGCGGGAACGTCGTATTCTGGAAAAGGACTGGATAAAAAGGAAGATTCCAAAGGCGGATCAGATATCTGGCTCATCAGAATTAATGAGTTTGGAGATGAATTGTGGCAGAAAACGTTGGGAACTACTTCCGATGAAGAAGCAAGATCTGTTATTCAGACTACCGATCTTGGCTTTTTTATAGCCGGAAATGTACAGAACTCATCCAAAGGTTATGGTTCCAAAGATGTCTGGATCACCAGACTTGACAAAGATGGAAAAGAACTTTCACAACTTGTCTTAGGCGGAAAAGGATTAGATGAAGTGGAGAAAATGATTCCAACGAAAGATGGTGGAGCCTTATTGGGAATTTATTCAAGGAGTTCCGAGGTTCGTGTTTCGGGATCCGGGGATAACCCTCGTGGAAATGTATCACCTTCTGATCCTCGCACCCCGAACCCCGCATCTCGTACTGCAAAATCCACAGAAAATTTCGGTGAAGGTGATTACTGGATCATCAAACTGGACAAAACCGGAAAAGTAGAGTGGGAAAAGAACTTTGGAGGGAAGGGAGACGATCATATCAGAACCCTGGCATTAACTTCAAACGGTTACATCATTGGTGGCGAATCCCGCTCCGAAAGATCCGGAAACAAAACAGTAGGGATTGAAGAAGGCACAGACCTTTGGCTGATTTCTTTAAATGAAAAAGGTGATGAACAGTGGCAAAAGTCCTACAATTTCAAGAACCGAGACATTCTGATGGGAGCAAGCGTGATTCATTCTGCAGATGGGAAATCCTCAAAAGGAATTTTATTAGGTGGTTACACTCAGGCAGAAGGAAGAATAGAAAAAGATGATGAAACCTTCTGGATGCTGTATTTAGATGGCAACGGAAATGAACAGTGGCGAAAATATGTAGCAGGAGAATCCCGACAAAAAGAAGAACGGCTTTCAGATGTAAAATTAAATAAAGACGGCTCTATTGTTCTAGCCGGAACGAGTGCTAAAGAATTAGGCAAGGAGAACTGGAAGATTGTAAAGCTGGGAGATAAGCAGGTGAATGACCTGATAGAAAAATATGACATCAAGATCTATCCAAATCCAGTATCAGACTATGCCTATATAGAAATTGGCTATGATTTCAAAGAAGCTGATATTATGCTGTATGATATGAGTGGAAGACAGCTTCAGAACTTCAAAACCAAGAACAGAGTGACTAAAATTAATACCCAGGCTTTAATACAGGGAGCTTATTTGGTGACTATAAAAACAGATAATAACAAAACGGCGAATGCAAAGCTGATCAAAAAATAAAAAAACATTAATCATGAAGAAAATAATACTGCTGGCATCTGCATTGTCAGGCATTATGACATTGGGACAAACTTCTATAGATCCCAGTGCTAAAAATGATATTCAGAAAATATTTCCAACGACACCTGAAACTTACAGCATGTTCAAAGTTGGAGACTTCCCGGTAGATTACAGAACCGGGAAACTTAACATTTCTGTACCATTACATGCCATTTCTACTAAATTCGGTGTTTCCATTCCTATTAACTTAACCTACAATACCGGTGGAATAAAAGTAGATGAGACATCAAGTACAGTAGGTTTGGGTTGGGCATTATCAATTCCAAACAGTATTTCTGTGGAAGTGCACGGAAAAGAAGATTTAAATAGTAGTGCACGATGGTTTCCCAGCAACATTTATGATTATCAGTATGTTGATCCTGTCAATTTTGAAAGTTTTCCTACAGAGATGCTTGCTAAGTTACAGGCCCTCAGAGATGATGTAGTAGATACGGAACCCGATATTTATCATTACAGTCTTCCTACCATTTCGGGCTCCTTCACAAGAGATACCGATGGAAACTTTCATACCATTCCTTATGAGAATATCAAGATTTCTTATTCTGATGCTAATAATGAATTTACCATTACAGATCCCCAGGGGATTATTTATACTTTGAAAGTAGGAAGTTCTCTTCTTTTGCAGAGTACACCTTTTTTTAGTTTTGGCTATAGAGCATCATTTTTATTAGACAAAATTACGCTTCCGAATAAAGAAGAAATTATATTTAAATATGATAAATACATGTCATATAAAAATATCACTCATGGTTATACCGATATATACTATCCCGTTCCCACAGCAGTTGATAATTGCGTAGCAGGACAAAAGAATATTCACTCTACTACCACGAATCATTATCTTGATAAACTGCTTACAGAGATTACTTACAACAACGAAAGTATAAAATTTAATTATACCAATACTCTTAATGGAACAATTGGCAGAAAAGATATTTTTGCAGATAATCCTGAGAATACTTATGCGTTAGATGGAATTAAAGTAATTGATAATAAAAGCGATAGGGTAGTAAGAAGCTTAAGATTAGTTCAGGATTATTTTACACGTCCGGGTATTTCAAGTTCGGAATATAGACATTATAGGCTCAAACTTCTTGGGGTAGAAAACCTGTTGGAAAACAACAGATATTCTTTTGAATATAATGAAAAAGACCTGCCGTCTATAGGCAGCTATTCGCAGGATATCTGGGGATATTCTAATGGAAAGACTGGGGGAATAGGGCTCATTCCCAATATGCATTATTTTAATAAAGATTATACGGAAGGGAGTGACAGAAGTGTAGATCCAGCGTACACCCAAACCTATATTTTAAAGAAAATTACTTATCCTACAGGTGGATCATCTGCTTTTTCCTATGAAAACAATACCCTATGGAGCAAGTTGATTATTCCCCAAAAGCAGGAAGTTATATACGGTTATATCAACAATTCTTATACCAGTGATCAGGACGAGTATGAGAATATCCTGATGACTACTCCTTCCAATGAATACTTTTATTTTGATATAAATCCCGTAAACCCTGATGAAAAGCTATGGGTTGAGTTTCTTAATTCATGTTCTAATCAGATTCCTAATCAAATTCCTGAAAATGGAAGCAGCATGGGGACGGCCTACATTGATGAGTTTGTGAATAATCAATGGAATACTCTGGCAACATTTAGTGGTACTGATGTTATTGGACCATTAACAGATGGCTATGCAGCACCTGCAAACAATAAATTTTTTCAAAATCCTCTGGCACCTAAAAGAATCCGGGTAAGAAGAATGGGGAATTGTTCTACGACGCTGAAAGTTTCAAAAATAAAATACATCAAAGAAATAAGCAATCAAAATACGATTGTAGGGGGACTCCGAATAAAAAGCATAGAGGACTTTGACGGGACAACCAAATACACTAAACGAAGATTTGAATACCATAACCCTAATCTTGCTGGTGAACGGTCTTCAGCATCGCTTGCCTCACCTTTAAAATTTTTAAACCTTGTCCCAAAAGCATTTGAAGTTGATGGAAAATCAATATTCTGCAATATGTATGGTTTGAGTGCAGATCAGGCAGTGAACTCCAGTCTTCTTGGGAAAGATGTAGTGAATTATGAATACGTAACAGAGTATACTTTGGGGAAAGGCAGAAAAGTCTATCAGTTTATCCCGGAGGGTGGTGAACTTGACTTATCCAACATTGGATATGGCTTTAATCCGTTTCGTTTTGTCAACAAAAACCTGATTAATGAAAAATATTATACAGATAACGGAACAAGTCCTATAAAAGAAATTATTTATAATTATACGCTTACGTATTCTAAAAATGCTTTATCATCAAATTCTTATGGAAATCCACTCATGGTAGTTCCCTATGGAAAGCTTATCGTGCTTGACAGAAATGTAAGCAAAGCATCGGGTAGTTTTTATTCTACAATAGTACAGGAATCATATCCTGTAGAATCAGGGAAATTTCTACTGTCTGAAAGTACAACAAAAGATTATATTAATGGAAATGAGGTTATTGCAAGAGTTAATAGTAATTATTCCACTGACAATATCCAAAAACCGATTAATCTGATGAAGCAAATTGCAACCGATGTTAATAATGGCTCTTCTACAGAAACATCTTACCTGTATGCTTCTGAGAAAGGCAACCAAAAACTGATCAATGCTAATATAATAGGTATTCCTTTAGAGACAACGGTTATCAAGAAACAGAATCAAAACGATGC
>NZ_NRQT01000089.1 GCF_004119455.1 Chryseobacterium sp. CH25 | reverse complement strand
ATAATAGGATATGTTAATGATAGCAATTTTGTGCACGAAATGACACACGGTTATCAGTTTGAAACAGGAGATATTGGTTTTTTTGAAGATGGTGGCGGTTCTGCAGGGCAAGATTTGGATGATGAACTAGCTGCTTATAAAGCTCAAGCAGCTTTTGATCCATCATAATAGGATATGTTAATGATAGCAATTTTGTGCACGAAATGACACACGGTTATCAGTTTGAAACAGGAGATATTGGTTTTTTTGAAGATGGTGGCGGT
>NZ_NRQT01000088.1 GCF_004119455.1 Chryseobacterium sp. CH25 | reverse complement strand
GAATTTAGTCATCCACATAGTACCAGAGACAAGGTTTCTAAAAACATGCGTAAATGTTTTTACCTTGTTACCGGGTTTTCATTGATTTTCATCCAGTTGCTTTCATCTGAGTAGAAAGTTCTTCTGTCATGCAGTTTCAAACTTATCGAAATGGGAATCCTTGGGAATTTAGTCATCCACATAGTACCAGAGACAAGGTTTCTAAAAACATGCGTAAATGTTTTTACCTTGTTACCGGGTTTTCATTGATTTTCATCCAGTTG
>NZ_NRQT01000087.1 GCF_004119455.1 Chryseobacterium sp. CH25 | reverse complement strand
CAAGTAAACTTATATTGCTCATTACCACTGCCCATTATTCATGATGATTCAAGGATTATGATTATCATATCATTAATATTAATTTATTATAAATAGTATTCAATTCCTGGTGATTTTTTGTTTTTTTATTTTAATTTTATGTAACTTAGTCATATTAAAATGATTACAAGTAAACTTATATTGCTCATTACCACTGCCCATTATTCATGATGATTCAAGGATTATGATTATCATATCATTAATATTAATTTATTATAAATAGTAT
>NZ_NRQT01000086.1 GCF_004119455.1 Chryseobacterium sp. CH25 | reverse complement strand
TCTTCCTTCCTGAGCCTCTTCTGTCATATAAGCAAGACGGGTAGCTTCTCCTGCAAAGACCTGCTGCCCTACCATACCATCGTCCGTAAGGTTCATTGCGAATTTCAGCATTCTGATAGAAGTTGGAGATTTAGCTAATATTTCCTGAGCCCATTCGTAAGCTGTATCTTCCTTCCTGAGCCTCTTCTGTCATATAAGCAAGACGGGTAGCTTCTCCTGCAAAGACCTGCTGCCCTACCATACCATCGTCCGTAAGGTTCATTGC
>NZ_NRQT01000085.1 GCF_004119455.1 Chryseobacterium sp. CH25 | reverse complement strand
TGATGTGGGCGTTTCTGATTGTAAAACAGGAAATGGGACATTCATGATACCTGCTTCTGATGAGCTTTTTAGTAGTTAGCGGTTGAAGCAGAGTTGTCTGATGAGTCGTCAAAATGCAGACGTTGTTATCATTGATACTGCGGGAAGGCTTCATAATAAGATCAATCTGATGTGGGCGTTTCTGATTGTAAAACAGGAAATGGGACATTCATGATACCTGCTTCTGATGAGCTTTTTAGTAGTTAGCGGTTGAAGCAGAGTTGTCT
>NZ_NRQT01000084.1 GCF_004119455.1 Chryseobacterium sp. CH25 | reverse complement strand
CCTGTAACATTTTCATATTTTTCGGAACAAAACCCATTCTTTGCACATCCCGCTTTTTTGAGGGCAGTTTGGGAATGTTTTCTTTGGGCATGCGGTATTATTTGTCAGAATAAAGGTAGTAAATAATCTGAAATGGGATTTATTTTTTTGAAAACCCATGGGATTTTTCCTGTAACATTTTCATATTTTTCGGAACAAAACCCATTCTTTGCACATCCCGCTTTTTTGAGGGCAGTTTGGGAATGTTTTCTTTGGGCATGCGGTATT
>NZ_NRQT01000083.1 GCF_004119455.1 Chryseobacterium sp. CH25 | reverse complement strand
GTATTGCAACTGTAATGTGACACTTTCGCCAGATTTCAGTATGTTTTTCAGAGGAATAAAAAGATTTTCATCTGAGAGGGTACTGACTGGGATGACTTCATTTTCAGAATTTTTGTATTCAATTCAAGAAGTTTACCCAATTGATCACTTTTTGCAAAGTGCAAATCCGTATTGCAACTGTAATGTGACACTTTCGCCAGATTTCAGTATGTTTTTCAGAGGAATAAAAAGATTTTCATCTGAGAGGGTACTGACTGGGATGACTTC
>NZ_NRQT01000082.1 GCF_004119455.1 Chryseobacterium sp. CH25 | reverse complement strand
TCTTCCTTCCTGAGCCTCTTCTGTCATAATAAGCAAGACGGGTAGCTTCTCCTGCAAAGACCTGCTGCCCTACCATACCATCGTCCGTAAGGTTCATTGCGAAATTTCAGCATTCTGATAGAAGTTGGAGATTTAGCTAATATTTCCTGAGCCCATTCGTAAGCTGTATCTTCCTTCCTGAGCCTCTTCTGTCATAATAAGCAAGACGGGTAGCTTCTCCTGCAAAGACCTGCTGCCCTACCATACCATCGTCCGTAAGGTTCATTG
>NZ_NRQT01000081.1 GCF_004119455.1 Chryseobacterium sp. CH25 | reverse complement strand
TTTTTATAGAGCGGTTTCTGTAATATTCACTTTCATCAATCTGTGGAAAAAATACTCCTGTTACATTCCCATAATGTCTTCCGTAATATTGATTGACAAGCTGTAAATCACCAAAGAATTCAAAAATTATCCAATCTGTATAAAGCTTTTGCAAAACCGGATACCTCATTTTTTATAGAGCGGTTTCTGTAATATTCACTTTCATCAATCTGTGGAAAAAATACTCCTGTTACATTCCCATAATGTCTTCCGTAATATTGATTGACAA
>NZ_NRQT01000080.1 GCF_004119455.1 Chryseobacterium sp. CH25 | reverse complement strand
TACTAATTATCATTTTCTATCCTAATATAAGTTGTACTGAATCTTCAAGCCTAGTTCTTTTACTTTGATTTTAAAACCATTAAAAATGCTTATTCCTTGAGTAGCTCATTCATTCTGGATTAAATTAAGAAGGTAATTAAATAACTAAAAAGCCCAATTAAACAGCTTATACTAATTATCATTTTCTATCCTAATATAAGTTGTACTGAATCTTCAAGCCTAGTTCTTTTACTTTGATTTTAAAACCATTAAAAATGCTTATTCCTTG
>NZ_NRQT01000007.1 GCF_004119455.1 Chryseobacterium sp. CH25 | reverse complement strand
GAATCCCTCAGGACCCACAGAAAAGGAAACGAAACCTTTCAAAAAATTCGGGTTCTTAGCTCAGTTGGTTCAGAGCATCTGGTTTACACCCAGAGGGTCGGGGGTTCGAATCCCTCAGGACCCACAAAAAATCTCTCAGATTTCTGGGAGATTTTTTTATTGTATAACATTCAGTTTATTTAATCAGACTCAAATCCGAAGGAATAAACACAAAAGCCACTTGCTTACTCTCTCTTTAGAACATCTATTTCATCTTTCTGAAAAGTAATCCAAGCTTATATATATCAAGATAACGGAGATTCACATTTCTCTTAGAAAGCTTCTTTTTTATACTTCCTTCACCCATATTGAACAAAAGGCTTACAATAGCTTTAAAAGGAGTGTTTTTAAGCTTATTATAAAGCCTAACGAGTTTTACTTCTGATAATTTTGAACTGAGTATATCATCTTTAAGCATATGAGATAAACTCTCAACAGATTCTTCCACTTTACCCAGGTAAATGATATTGCTTTCCAGATCGTTATTAAGAACAGGATTCTCAATATGGCAGATCTTTATATTCTCAGCCTTTAAATCCATGGCAAAAAGAAGATCTTCATAACCGTATTTCTGAAATTCCGGATTAAAACCTACCCTTTCCAATACTTCTTTCCTGATTACAAAATTATTGGTCTGAAAACTCAAATAAGGTTTCTCCTTACGCACTCCTACTGAAAGATTCTCTCTCTCGACGGCAAATTTCCACCTTAAATAATGATCCTGATCAGATGCAGATCCCAAAACACCTCTACCCCCGTAGATAACTTGAGTGTCCGGATTTTTCTGGATAAACTGTGTATATTTTTTTAAGAAATTCCCCCCTGTGATTTTCCCGTCACAGTCTAGAAATAGAAGATATTCTCCCGCTGTATATTGAAGAAAAAGGTTGCGGATCCGGGAGCGTCCGATGTTTTTTTCAAGAAAAATAAAAGAATGTACAATATTCTGAAGCTCTTTATTAATCTGTTTAAACACTTCTTCCGAAGCGTCATCTATCAGTATTATTTCAGCATCTATATTCTGGTTATCAATTTCTTTTTTTAAATCAAAAACCAATTCACGGACATCAAAATTATAGACAGGAATACAGATCGACAGCTTCATGGTGTCAGATTTTCTCAACTACTTTTTGAATACTGAACTCCTCTACACAAGCCCAATCTCCCCTATAGCATTCTTTATCTCCAAAAACGGAACATGGCCTGCAGGAAAGATCTTTTACCTGAACCACATCCTCTTCACTCTGCCCGAATCCTAAAAACCCGGCATAAGGATGCGTTGCACACCAAATAGAAACACATCTGGTTCCCATAAGGCTTGCCAAATGCATATTCGCAGAATCCATAGAAATCATAACTTCCAATTCGGAAATTTTCTGAAGCTCTTCTGTAAGGCTTAATTTCCCTGAAAGACTCTTCGTATTAGGAATCTTGCTTTCCCAGGATTCAAGAGTTTCTGTTTCCTTTTTTCCGCCTCCAAAGAAATATACAGTATGCTTCTGAGCCAAAAGCCTGGCCAGTTCAAATGATTTTTCCAACGGAAGCATTTTTCCTTTATGTTGAGCAAAAGGTGCAAAACCAATGCCTGATTTATGCTCAGAAACCGGTCTCAGTTTTTGGGATAACTCCACTTTAAAACCCATTTCACGGAAGACATCCGCATAACGTTCCACTGTTTTTTCAATTGAACTTTATTCAAATTCCAGACATCAGTAAGATGTTCTTTCTCTTCTTTACCTTTATCTATTTTGAAAACCTTTAGCCCTTTTCTTCTATAGATCCTATCCAGAATTTTGGTTCTGATCACATCATGAAGATTGGCAATATAGTCCGGTTTAAATTCTTTGATCAACTCATCTCCCAGTCTTCTCAGCCCAAAGAGACCTTTGTAATCATCTACATTAATCCCTTTAAAAATGACATTGGGAATACCTGCAAATAAAGCCTCAAAGTTTTTTCTGGAAACCATGACAATCTCCACACCGGGATTTTGCTCTAAAAATTCCTTAAAAACAGGAACCGTCATGGCAACATCTCCAAATGCAGAAAAACGATATGCTAAAATTCTGGTCACGGTTATGATTTCAGCTGATAAGCTACTGCGTAAAATTTGATTTGTTTAGTCATGGCCATTAATCCATTAGCTCTGGATGGCGAAAGAAACTCCTGTAGACCAATCTCTGCAATGAATTCAAAGTCTGAATCTAAGATTTCCTGAGTAGAATGCCCACTGTAAATACTCACCAAAAGAGAAACAATACCTTTTGGTAAAATTCCGTCTGAATCTGCATTAAAGAAAAGTTTACCGTCTTTAAATTCAGCATCAATCCAAACTTTACTCTGGCAGCCTTTAATAAGGTTTTCCTCTGTTTTCTTATCTTCCGGCAGGCCTTTCAGCTCTTTTCCAAGATCAATGATATACTCATATTTCTGCTCCCAGTCGTCAAGAAACGCAAATTCGTCAATTATTTCCTGCTGTTTTTCTTTAATGGTCATTTTAAATCAAATTTCTTTGTGCAAAGATAGTAAATTATGCTTTAGGCCTAAAGCGGTAAGCCATAAGTCAATTTCTGAAATATTATGTCTTGAAAAAAGTATATTACTTAAAGCCTAATGCATTAGATGCTTTCTGAAAAACCTGCAATAACTTTACTTCTTCATGTTCCCAGCAAAGTGCTTCGGAAGCTTTTTCCAGTTCCGTCTGATAATCCATTCTACCTTTTGCTAAAACTTTTTCCACTGCCTTGGCAATATTTTCCGGCTCATGATCTCTGATTAACTCACCAACATCAAACTGATCTTTAATATTCTTAAGCTCAGGAAGATTCGACAGAATTAAAGGAACTCTGGCCTGAATACAATCCAGCACTTTATTAGGTAAAGAATACAGATAGCTGTCTCCCCCATTCTCTTCAATACTCATTCCGCAATCGGCCGTCAATGTAACCTTTCTTAAATCTTCGGGTTTTAATTTTCCAAGAAACTGAACTTTATGCTGAAGTTTTTCACTTATAACCAGCTCTTCATATTCTTTTTTTCTTGGGCCATCACCGGCAATTTTCAACTGTACATGTTCCAGATGATGCATCGCAAGGATTACTTTATCAATTCCTCTGAAAGGATTGATAGCGCCTTGATACAGCAATATTTTAGGGTTGTTTTCAGGAATTTCACCACTGAAGTCTAATCTTCTGGGTGCATTTTGAACCACTACCGGATTTATACCATACTTTTTCAGAAACCATTTTCCATAACTTCCACTTGCTGTAATCATCCATGTCAACTCCGGGATGACAGTTTTTTCGACATAACGCCATAATTTCTGTGACATTTTGCCCTGAACAGCAGGCATTTCAGAAAAGATTTCATGGCTGTCAAAAACCAATGGAATATTTAGCTTTTGGGCAATAAGAAAGTTTGGATATAATGCATCAATATCGTTGGCATGAAGAATCGTATTTTGATCTGCTTTCTTTTTAAGTTCATGATACAGTTTCCAGTTAAATTCAAAGTAGGCTGTTTTAAGGCTTTTTGAAGACAGATGGATACGCGAGAATGGATAAGGACGTTGCATCTCTTCCGCTCCATTCCAGTCATTTCCTATCAGTTCAATCTCATAACCGCTTTCATACAAAGTCCGGCATACCTTTTCAATACGCTGGTCCGTATACAAATTACTGAAGGCAGATGTGATGATTTTTTTCTTCATTAAGCTTTTTTCCCAAACAATAAATGATAGATTTGGATAAAGCAGATAAGTCCGTTCGGGATAATAACCGGCCATAATGGTCCGCTAAAGAAGCCATAAATGACAAAACAGATACAGCCGATCATGTTAACAACTCTGATTTTTCTTACATCTTTCAGTATGAAACTCAATACGATAAAAACTGAGGCTGAGTATCCGATGTAAGTGGTAATTTCAGGATTCATTGGAATATTTTAAGGATAACAAACTTAATCATTTTCAATAAGATAATAAAATTTTTTCTGCCATAAAGTCATTTATTGATTTTTGGTAAAATATTTGTAATTTAGATAATGAATAAATGGCAATGCTGCTTTTATTCTAATGAGATATATTATGGATTATAAGTTTTCACAAGGTTTGAGCCAGGTGTTCAAACAAAGCAAAAGCGAAGCTAAGAGGCTGAAAAGTGAATTTCTTAATACAGAACATCTACTTTTAGGTATTATAAAAACGGAAAACTCTGCAAAAGAAATCCTTCAAAACCTCAATGCGGATTTAACACAAATCAGAAGAAAAATTGAAACTCTGAATACAGCAAGTCTTAATCCTATTTCTGAGGAGGTTACCAATATTTCTTTCACCAAAATGGCAGATCATGCTATTAAACGTGCGGAGCTAGAATGCCGACAGTACAAAAGCAATGAAATTAATACCGTTCACCTGCTTTTAGGTATTCTATATAAATATGAGGACCCTACTTCAAATATTTTGGGAGCTTATGACATCGACTATGAAGGTGTTTCAAGAGAATACCAGACTATGCTTAAAAATTCCGGGCAGTCACCACAAATGAGTGCTTATGACGATGATGATGAAAGAGAGGAATTTGAGCAAATGAGAAAGCCTACAGGAAATTTAGGCTCTGCAAAAAGCAAAACTCCTACATTAGACAATTTTGGTAGAGACTTAACGTCTTTAGCAAGAGATGGAAAATTAGATCCGGTAATTGGACGTGAGAAAGAAATTGAGAGAGTATCTCAGATCTTATCCCGTAGAAAGAAAAACAACCCACTTCTTATTGGGGAGCCAGGGGTTGGTAAATCTGCCATTGCGGAAGGACTGGCTTTAAGAATTCAGCAGAAAAAAGTTTCCAGAGTTCTTTACGGAAAACGTGTTATCACTCTAGATCTTGCAAGTTTAGTTGCAGGAACTAAGTATCGTGGTCAGTTTGAAGAAAGAATGAAGGCCATCATGACTGAACTTGAAAAGAATAGAGATGTCATCTTATTTATTGATGAGCTTCACACCATTGTAGGAGCAGGAAGTTCTACAGGAAGCTTAGATGCTTCCAATATGTTCAAACCGGCACTTGCAAGAGGTGAAATTCAATGCATCGGGGCAACTACTCTGGATGAATACCGTCAGTATATTGAAAAAGACGGAGCTTTAGAAAGAAGATTCCAGAAGGTAATGGTGGAGCCTACTTCTATTGATGAAACCATTCAGATTCTGAACCAGATTAAGGATAAGTATGAAGAGCACCACAATGTAATTTATACTCCTGAAGCGATTGCAGCGTGTGTCAATTTGACATCGAGATATATTACAGACCGTTTCTTACCGGACAAAGCTATTGATGCGATGGACGAAGCAGGGTCAAGAGTTTACATCAAGAACATGAAAGTTCCTACTGAAATCATTGATTTTGAAAAGAAAATCGAAGAGATCAAGGAATTGAAACAAAAAGCTGTAAAAGCTCAGGATTATCTTGAAGCAAGAAAACTTAAGGATGAAGAGGAACGTCTTCAGATGGAGTTGAATGCTGCTCAGGAAAAATGGGATAAGGATGTAAAAGAGAAAAAAGAAACCGTAAGTGAAGAAAATGTAGCGGAAGTTGTTTCTATGATGAGTGGAGTTCCGGTAACGAAAGTTGGTAAAAACGAACTTGACAAACTGGCTCAAATGGATGAAAAACTTAACGGAAAAGTTATCGGCCAAGAAGATGCAGTGAAAAAGGTAGTGAAAGCTATCCAGAGAAACAGAGCTGGTCTTAAAGATCCGAATCGTCCAATTGGTACATTTATCTTCCTTGGAACAACTGGGGTTGGTAAAACCGAGCTTGCCAAAGTAATGGCTAGAGAGCTTTTTGAGTCTGACGAATCTTTGATCCGAATCGACATGAGTGAATACATGGAAAAATTCGCTGTTTCAAGATTAGTAGGTGCGCCTCCAGGATATGTTGGATATGAAGAAGGAGGTCAGTTAACTGAAGCAGTAAGAAGAAAACCTTATGCTGTGGTTCTTTTGGATGAGATTGAAAAAGCTCACCCGGATGTATTCAATATCCTGTTGCAAATTCTTGATGAAGGACACGTAACAGATAGTTTAGGTAGAAAAATCGATTTCAGAAATACCATCATTATCCTTACTTCCAACATTGGAACAAGAGATCTTAAAGATTTCGGAGATGGTGTAGGATTTGGTACTTCAGCTAAGAAAACCACTTCAGATTCAAGAGCAAGAAGCACCATTGAAAATGCCCTTAAAAAAGCATTTGCTCCGGAATTCTTAAACAGAATTGATGATATTGTGATCTTCAACTCTCTTGTACAGGATGATATCAAGAAAATTATTGATATTGAACTGAATAAACTATATGGCAGACTTGAAAAATTAGGCTATAAAGTGGAATTAACCGAAGAAGCAAAAGACTTTATTTCTGAAAAAGGATGGGATAAAGACTTCGGAGCAAGACCATTGAAGAGAGCTATTCAGAAGTACATTGAGGATTTATTGGCAGAAATGCTTGTGAATAAACAACTGAACGAAGGAGAAACTGTAGTTCTTGAGCTTAATGAAGCAAAAGACGGATTAGTAGGAGGAAAAACTTCAAAGTCTAAGAAATCAGCGGCTGAAAAGTCTTCACCTCAATCTTAAATAAATAATTTAATTTCAATAAAAAAGCACTGGGAAAATTCCTGGTGCTTTTTATTTTTTTATAAGTTTTGGCTAAAGCCCATCCCTATTGAATATTACTATTGCAATGTCTAAAATTATCTGCATTAATCTGAAAAATCTGCGAGATTATATCTTGTTGGAAAACGCAAAGGCGCAAAAGGGTTTTATATGTGATACATTATTAAGGCGCAAGGATTTTATCTATGATAAAATTGAATGCAGCTCATTTCTTTAATGAATACCATTCTTAAAGTCCTACCACAAATCCGATATTCGGGACCAGGCCATTGGAGAATACACTTGAGTTTTCTTTCCAAAGCACATTATACATTAAACCGATCTGTAGGAAAGAGTTATTCCCGATCCTCTGCATATATCCACCTCCAAGATACAGGGCATTTTCTTCTCTGTTGTACTTATAATCGTAGTATTTATCCTTGTAATTGATAAAATAATGCTGGAAATTGGCACTTAAATAAAATGAACGGGCAATATAATAATTGGCAAAAGGACCTATTCCAAACATTGTAGACCTGTAATAATCTGAAGTCTGCCAGGAAACACTTCCTACAGCCCCTGCTTCAAGATCTTCAGTAAGTCGGTATCCTACTCTTGGTGAAGCCTGCAGATAGAATGAACTGTTGCTTCCAAATCCAAGGCCTATTCCTCCACCAAAGGTCCATTTATTGTTTTCCTGCACCGGTGCACCTATTGAAACCTGGGAAAATGCAGATCCTGAAACAATCAGCATCATGGAAATAATAAACTTTTTCATATTTAAATATTTTATTTTGTTCTGAAACTCTACAAACCATTCACATTTAAACTTTTTTAAATGTTGTAAGCTTGGTGATTGGCGACGATTATATTACTATCGTTTTTATCAATGTTTAAAATTATGGTTTTTTTACGAATTTATTTAGTTGTATTTTTGCCGGGTCAAACTAAGAACTCCCGTTAAGAGTTTCGTAAAATTGAAATACAATGAAAATAGTAGTAGGCCTCTCAGGAGGTGTAGACTCAAGTGTTACAGCATATTTGCTACAACAGCAAGGTCATGAAGTAGTGGCTTTGTTTATGAGAAACTGGAATGATGCTTCGGTGACATTGGAAGATGAGTGTCCATGGATTGAAGACAGTAATGATGCTTTAATGGTAGCCCAGAAGCTGGGGATCCCATTCCAGGTAATTGATATGAGCGAACTTTACAAGGAACGTATTGTAGATTACATGTTCGCCGAATACGAAAAAGGAAGAACTCCGAACCCTGATGTTTTATGTAACAGAGAAGTAAAATTCGATGTTTTTATGAAGACTGCGATGTCTTTAGGTGCTGATAAGGTAGCTACAGGGCATTATGCAAGGGTAAATTCTACTATTGATGAAAATGGAAAGGAAATTTTCCATCTTTTGGCCGGAAAGGATAACAATAAAGACCAATCTTATTTCCTTTGTCAGTTAAGCCAGGATCAGTTATCAAAAGCATTATTTCCTATCGGGGAACTTACCAAGCCTCAGGTAAGAGAGATTGCAAAAGAAATTGGGTTAGTAACAGCTGATAAAAAGGATTCTCAGGGATTATGTTTTATCGGAAAGGTGAGCCTTCCTCAGTTTTTACAACAGCAATTGAAACCGAATGAAGGAGAAATTGTAGAGATTTTCAAAGATTCCCCTTTATTTGCTGAAGAAACCCCTGAATTTTCTACAAAAGAAGAAGAACTTACTTTCTTATCAAGAAAAATCAATTATAAAAAAGCTGACGGAAAAGTGATCGGAAAGCACCAAGGTGCTCAATTTTTCACCATCGGACAAAGTAAAGGGTTAGGAATTGGCGGACATAAAGAAAGCTGTTTTATCGTCTCCAGAGACATGGAAAACAATATTCTTTTTGTTGGAGAAGGAAATCACTTCCCGGGACTTTATAAAAAAGCATTGAAAATAGACAATTCTGAACTTCACTGGGTTCGTGAAGACATGAAGCTTCAAAACGGAGAATCTATGGAAGTAATGGGCAGATTCAGATACAGACAGCCTTTGCAGAAAGCAACCCTTTATCAGTTTGAAGATGCTTTTTATGTTGAATTTGAGGAACCGCAATCTGCTATTGCTGAAGGACAGTTTGCATCATGGTATATTGATGAAGAATTGATTGGAAGTGGTGTGATTTCGTAGGAGATCCGGGTTATTGGGTTACGAGATACGTGATACCGATGGCTAAATCTTCAAATACCTGTTCATTGAACAAAAATCCAGACTAAAATTAAGAATCATATTTAATGATATTATAAAGCCCGAAGCAACTTTTGTTTCGGGTTTGCTTTTAAAAGAAAAAATTTTTGAAAATATTTTGTAACGTATTCAGAATTGTCATACTTACTGGGTAAATAACAATAAAAAATATCATTATGAAAACTACTACAAGAAATCAGTACGCTTTTGCCAACAGTATTTTAATTGCTCTGGTATCTGCTATTTTCGGATACAACCTTTATCAGGCAATTGTACATCCTGATAAATCCAATATTGCTATCAGCCTTATTCTGGTGGTTCTTACTTCTGTTATGGTCAGAAAATATGGTTATAAGCAGGTAAAAGATAAAGAAAACAATTAATCACAATATCTTATGATAAAGCCCGAAGCATTTTGTTTCGGGTTTGTTTTTTTATTGCTTAAGCTTATCATTAGATGTAAAGCCCATTAGCAAAAATGCAATAATTAACTCTGCAATTAATATCATGGTTAAAAAACCGACTGGTTTTCCCAGCATGATTCCCCGGATCAATTTGATGATTCCCAAAGCACCAATACCCATTAGAAAATAAAAAGTTGTCTGTGAAATTTTTTCTCCCAGCAATTTTACAATAAAAACGGAGAGGTAAAACCCAAGTATCAGAATCAAATAGAATTTCAAGAAATTTGGTCCTTTTAATGTAATCGGATTAATTGTATTGCATTCAATAACAAGCCATATAAAGCTTATTACAACTGGTGTAGAATGAATGATTAGCTTTTTCATGATTCAATATTATTTTTAGATATTCATTTTTATCCACCACAACCTCCGCAGCCACCACATCCTCCACATCCCCCTCCGCAGCTTCCGCCACCACTACAACTGCTTCCGCCATCATTATTCTGCTTATCTTTTTTATGAAGATCTGAAACTTCATGATCTCCCATTATGGATCCTATAGCTCCCAGAATGAAAATAATTACGAATACAACAGCAGTAACTAACAGCCCTGTAAAACCCGTTCCTTCCGTACATGAATACAGCAGCAATACCATAAAGATTGGTGAAAAAACAGCAATCTTTTTAAGCCAGGATTTTACTTTGGATTTTTTATGGAGTTCTTTCCATATTTCCTCCGGAGCTTCCTGTTGAAATACTTTCCGGTAATTTTCAAGGGTATTTTCAAACCAGTTATGATGCTTATCTCTTTCTTCCCTGCCTCCTTTTGAAGGATGATGATGCAAAGGTCTTTTTAAAATATTGGGGCAGAAATCTTCCCAGTAATTTTGGGTGTAAATCAAATGTAAGTGCCAGACTTTATCTACAATTTCACTTGGCGAAGCTCCTTTGGGAAGGATGCAGCAGAGATAGACGAATTTTTTATATTCTTCGATGGCTTTTCTGGTGAATTCCAGACTCCAGTTCTCTTCTTTTGCCAGTTTTTTAGAAAAAGGAAAATCAGCATCGGAAGCATCCAGTGAAAATCCTTGAATTCTATTCCAAAGGGACTCATCTTTTAATAACATTCTTGTTTCCATTGTTTTATATTTTGTTTTTCTAAGTAAATATCCATCGATCCTATAATATAAAAGTCTTTCAAAAATCTTATTTGGTTTGATAAAAATCTTAAATTAGTCTTATAAAATCAGCTTATGAAAAAGGAAGATATTCTGCACCTGGAAAAACTGATGAATTTCCTGAGCAGGCAGTTTTTAAAGAAAAACCACTGGGAAGATGTAACCAAAACCGAATGGTCATACATCTGTGCTGAACTTAATGAGCTTATTATCACCGAGCATTCAGAAAAAGAAATAAAGAAAGCTCCTGATCTCCTGGGAACCAATTATCTTTATGAGCATCTGATTATCAACAAGCTTAAAAAGTTCAGTCAAAATGAAAAAGCAGTTTTGAGCCGGCCTAACCTTGCTAAATTAAGTCTGATTGTTAAAGTGTTAGGCTATTCAAATTATATTGATTTTATCAATTCCAACACGGAGGCATTCAATTTTAATGATCTTAAGATTGATATGAATAATGTAAATCAGAATACGGCTCTTTTAGACCGTCTTGTAGGCTGTTGGTATTCGTATAACAGAAATCTTCCGGAAAACCCTACACAGGCCCGGGAAGACAGAATCTGGCGTTCTGCCATGGAAATTTACAAGTCTGAAACTACAGGAGAATATTTCATAGAAAGAAGCGGTGGAGATCACCATAAATATTTCGGAAAGGTAACGGCTTATTCCGATTATGTTTTTATCATCATGAACAGTAATACTTTTATCCGGCAAAGACATTTTATTTCCAGAATAAAAGACAGTAAGGAAAAACTTAAAAATCCGGATTATAAAATGCCTGAACTCCACTTTATCAGCACTTGCATCAGTTTTAATCAGGAACCGATTGCTCTGTTTGAAATCTTCCGCAAAGCAGACAGAAAGAACTTTATTTCTGATTCCATCAGCTTTCCTATTGACAGTGATGAAATTCCGGAATCTATTCTTAAACAGCTTGAGGATACAGAGTCTAACAGGATTGATTATAGGTAAACGAGGGACGGGGTGCGAGTTTCGAGGTGCGGGGTGCGGGATTAAGTACAGTTTTTAGGGAAGGAGAAGATATTTTTTGAAATTTTTCTGTAACGTATTCTGAATTGTCATACTTACTGAGTAAACAACAATAAAAAAACCATTATGAAAACTTCAACTTCCCACAATCAGTACGCATCTGCCAATAATGTCTTAATCTTTGTTGTCTCTATGCTTTTAGGGTATAATATTTACCAGGAAATCTATCATCCGGAAAAATCAGACCTTTTTATCTGTGTTATTCTGGCAGCACTTACCTCAGTAATGGTTCAGAAGTACGGGACTAAAACTGATGAAAAGGAGAAAAATAAGACATCAACATCTATTCACTATATCCGCCCGGAACAATTTTGTTTCGGGTTTATTTTTATGGATCCTATGTCAGGAATACTTTTAGTCTTTAAAAATCAACACCTTA
Source organism: Chryseobacterium sp. CH25 (assembly GCF_004119455.1). Taxonomy (GTDB): domain Bacteria; phylum Bacteroidota; class Bacteroidia; order Flavobacteriales; family Weeksellaceae; genus Chryseobacterium. Next base: position 191,274 of record NZ_NRQT01000007.1, on the reverse strand, counting down.
CCGTAATAATTCCCTAATTTAAATGTTCTAAATATGAACCCATCAATGATCTTGCTATGGAATATTATGAATTGTATGAAGTTTTGAAAAGTCATTTTGATTCCAGAAAAGGGATTGTGGAGATCAAAGATATGAACGTAACCATTGAGTCTATTCCTTTTGACTCCAAGGTTTCAGATCTGCTTCATGGTTCCGGTAATACGGATTGCACAAAGCATCACCAACCTCTGAAAACTCATGAAAATGCTTATCTGGTATATCATCAGCCTTCAATAGATATTAAGGATTTTGAGATTGAGTGCAATAAAAAGTTTGAGTATCATATCCTTAAACGGGCTGATATAGAAACTGCCAATGGCTGTATTATTTTTTTCATGGCCTGAATGAAAAGAAATGGGACAAATATCTTCCATGGGCTTATGAATTGGCTCAAAAAACCGGTAAAGCAATCATATTATTTCCTATAGCTTTTCATATGGATCGTGCTGAAGCAATTTGGAGTGACCGCCATCAAATGACAGAAATTGTTAAGTTCAGAAAGGAAAAATACCCTGTGAACACTCATTTTTCTTACGTAAACGCTGCCACAAGCTCCAGACTGGAAGCTCATCCCCAACGGATTTTCTGGTCAGGATTACAGACTTATTCAGATATTATTGAAGTAGTGAAAGAAATTAAAGATAATAAGATCAAATCTATTGATCCGGATGCGAGTCTGGATCTGTTTGGATATTCTATCGGTTCATTTCTTACCATGATTATTAAAATGGCTGACCCATATGGATTCTTCACTCAATCTAAAGTTTTTTGTTTTTGTGGTGGAATGACCATTGACCGGATGTTTCCGATTTCAAAATACATTATGGATTCCCAGGCTACGGTTAAAATGCAGTCTGTTTTTACGGAATTATTAAGCTCTGATTTTAAGTTTGATAACAGGCTGAAGCATTATCAGGATGATGAGCTTCATCCGCAGGAAAGCTGGTTCAAGAGGATGCTCAGATACAATTACTTCCAAAAGGAAAGAGAGGAAAGAATTCATGAGATTCAGTCTCAATTAAAAGCTTATGTACTGGATAAAGACAGCATTGCTCCCCCCATTGAAGCTTTAAATACATTGCAGGGTGGCTACAGAAACATCAATGTGGATGTTGAGATCAAGGATTTTCCTTTTGATTATTCTCATATGGTTCCTTTTCCTCTGACGCATAAGCACAAAACCGAAATAACGGAAGCTTTTCATCAGTTTACCCAATCTGCCAGTGAATTTTACTCCGGCTCATCAGGCAGAAAAAATGGAGAGGAGAAGTCTGAAAAGTAATAGAATGAGGTCCATGGTTATGTTATTTGGTGGTTTGATATGTTATGATGTTATCTTTAACTTACGAGCCAGTCTTTGAAATCTTTGACACGGTCTCGGCTTACGGTAATTTCTTCCTGAGGCTGAAATTCGAGGTCTACTTTGTAATACGGTGAAGTATGAATGTTCTTGATATAATCAGAATTGATGATAAACTGTCTGTTCACACGGAAAAACTTTTTCTCATCCAGGATATCTGCCAGTTCATCCAACGTAAAGTCCGAAGGATAAGAACGGTCATCAGTCTGAAGATATACAATCTTATTTTCGCTGAAAAAGCAACTTATTTCGTGTGTCTGAACAATTTTCAGATTGTACCCTATTTTCACTAAAACTCTTGAAAGAATAGATTTTTCTTTTCTTATCAGCTGTTTGATATCCTGTGATCCAATATCATTATTGGAAGGCAGAAAAGACTTGAATTTCTCAATAGCTCCTGAAAGATCTTCTTCAAGAATTGGTTTCAATAGGTAATCTATACTGTTTAATTTAAAAGCTTTTAGAGTATACTGATCGAAGGCTGTTGTATAAATGATAAATCCTTTGGTAGGAACTTTTTCAAAGATATCGAAAGACAGTCCGTCTCCAAGAACAATATCCGAAAATATCAGTTGTGGATGTTCATTTTCCGAAAACCAGGCTACTCCTTCTTCTACAGATTCTATCTTAGCAACCAACTCAATATCAGGGAAATTACTTAACATTCTCTCTAATTTCCTTGAAGCAGGTTTTTCGTCTTCGATAATAACGGTCTTGATCATTGAGCTAATAGTTTTAGTTTTAAAATTGAGAAATAAAATTAAATAAAATAATCACATTTAGAAATCTATTGTTTTATTATTTTTTCCGACTTCTTTTTCCATAATTTCTCTTTCCCATTCATCATTAAAAATGAATAGTGAGATTGCTTTTATGACCAGAATCAGTGCCCAAATTCCTAAAAATAGATGTCCGCCAAATAGTTGGTAACGTAATTCATCATTAAACCAGTCGTCCTCGAGAATAATTACGGATATAATTCCAAACCACATCAGGTTTTTATAGAATTTTTTCAACTTTTGAACTCTGTCGTATGCTCTGTTATAATCCATGATATATTGTTTTTTTAAATGATTATTTATAATGTTTTGATTTTTCCTTTTTCTTCATCCATCAGTTCTTTGATCTTTTTCTCTTCCCAACTTTTTCCAATTCCAAATACACTCACTGCATGGAACGCTACCCCAATTCCCCATCCCAGCATTGGCCATAAGAACCATAAATGTTCCGGAGAAGTCATAAGATTCAGAAAGGCTAAAAAGGAAATTACAATACAGTAAGAACTGATGTTTCCGTAAAACTCTTTTAATTCTTTTACTCTTTTAGCTGCTTTTTCGTAAGCGGTTGTTTCTTTATTAAAAGTTTCCATTATTTTAATTTTTAAAGGTTAATATGTCTTTTTCTTGATTCAAATGTATGACGGAAAAGCCCCTCAAATCAATTTTATATGACCGAACCGTAGATTATGATGACCGAATGGTAAAAAATACAGCTTAATGAATTTTATGGAATTGAATGCGATTATTGGAAACACGCAAAGACGCAATAAAACCAAAGATATCAGCTAAATTTTATAGTACTGTATCATTTACCTTCTCCTTGTCAAGGTTTAGAACCTTGACAAGGAGACCAAAAAAGCCACGGATACGCGAATAGAATCATTCGTGCATCCGTGGCTTTTTAAAGTAAATCTTATGCGTGAGGAAGTTTAATAGATAAACGGAATAAGTTTTTTTGTTGTTTTTCTATATTCAATATACTCATCTCCGAATTGTTCTACAAGAGCCTGTTCTTCTATTTTAATTCTGTAAGCAAAGGCCAAAAATGGGGGTACAAAAGCTAAAATTAATGACAGCCAATTATTGAGATACAGCCCAAGGCCCAATGAAGTAAGCAGGGAAAAAGCATAAGACGGATGCCTCAAATACTTATAAAACCCTTCTTTTTTGATCTTATGGTCTTCTTTAATGGTAACATCCACTGTAAAATATTTTCCTAAAGATCTGATAATAATAAATCTAAAAATAATCCCGATAAGAATGCATGCCTCACCTGCATACATAATCCAGATGCCTTTAGTGATGGGTAATGTTGATAGACTGGAAATCGTTACCGCAGCAGCTATTGAAAAAGGAATAGCCAACCATAGAATATTAAGTGTTGATTTATCCTTCCCTTTTTTATCTTCTTTACCAGATTTCAGGATGTTTTTATAAAGAAACTCACTGAGAAACCATGCCATCATGGATATTATGTACAGAATTTGCAAAGCGTCCATTTTGATGAATATTTAAGGTGTTTTTAGTCGAAAAACAGAAAAAACAAAGAAATTAATCGCATTTTTGAATAAAAAGGTTCTTTAATCACTTGTTTTTACATTAAAGATCTTTTTTTTCTTTATCCATCAGTTCCCTGATCTTTTTCTCTTCCCAGTTATGTAAGTACCCGCTTTTTGACAGGAAAACGGTTGCTGCATGAGCCAATAATCCAATACCCCAGAATGTGAGGGTAAAGAAGTTTTTGAATTCAAAATAGCTTTCTCCGGGTTTCAGATGGGTATAATTGTAAAAAACAATCAGTACATTCACAACAATATAGACAAATAAATGGGCATAAAAACCTCTTAATTTCTCTACATATCTTTTGGCTTTCTGATATTGAATATCATTTTCATCAAATCTTTCCATCGTTATTATTTTTTTGGTTATTCATAATTTCACGGATCTTCTTTTCCTGCCAGGACTCTCCGACTCCAAAAACCTGAAAAGCATGAGATGCAACTCCTATTCCCCATCCAAATATTGGAAACCAGAACCAGTGAAATGAACTTTTGGTAAAGAGATTAATAAAGACCAGAAAAGGGATCACAATGCAGTAAGAAATCAGATTGATATAGAAGTCTTTGATCTCCTTCATTCTCTTCTGCGCTTTTTTATAAGCCTGGAGATCATCATCCGGTTTTGTACTGACAATATTAGGTTTATTAACCAGCATCGGAAGTTTTACTTTAAAATAATCTTCAGACTTTTCTATGAAAACATTTCTTTTTGTAAGCAGAGAATACCGTTGCACAATATTAGCCAATCCGATTCCTGAACTTTCTTTAATCTGTTCTCTCACCTTCAAATTGTTCTCGATGCAAAGGATATCATCTTCTGAAAATATTCTGATGACTAATGGTTTCGATGATGTGGCAAAATTGTGTTTGATACAGTTCTCTAGAAGAAGCTGTAAGGACAAAGGCACAACATATTTCCGGTAGTCTTCTTTTGCAACATCAAAAATAAAATCAACACTATCCTCAAACCTTGTTTTTAAAAGGTCGCAATAGGTTTTGGCAAATTCTATTTCATCTTCCACCGTTACCAGCTCTTTATCTTTCTGTTCAAGTACATAACGGTAAATCTTTGACATTGAAGCCGTAAACTTCTGTGCCTGATTAGGGTTTTCATCAATCAATGAGCTCAGAACATTTAAAGAATTAAAAAGGAAGTGAGGATCCAGCTGGTTCTTTAAACTTTCAAACTGTGCATTGGCAGACTTGGCAATGAGTTTCTGCTCCACCACTTCTTTTCTGGATGTTTTCTTCAGCTCCTGCATAAAGTTCTTTGCATGAAGAAAAGCTGAAATAAGCAGCGCAATATTGATGGTAAACCAATTGGTAAGGTTATATTTTCCAGAGAAATATTCCTCTGTAGTAGCCGCTTTCTGGATGATTATAAAATTGATGTAATTACAAAAATAGACCAATACAATATTGACAACAATAACGGAGATAATACTTATTACCGCTCTTTTTGAGGTTTCTTCAGACCAGGGAAACCTTTTGTTAAGAAATGTATTCAAAAATCCGTTTCCACCTCCTAATACTACAGTGTACAACAGCGAAATAAGAATCGTTAAGCCAAAGTTCTCCAAGTTTTTCTCTTCTGTAAAGACCAAAAAGAAAAACATAGAGACTATGAACGATATCCAAAACATGGTTAGAATTTCTTTACGTTTCATGATGAGTTTTCTTGATTCAAAAATAGCTTTTATTAAAGGTATCAAAAATTATTTCTTACCGAAGGGTTAGTTTCTATTACTGAATGGGATATATATGAAATATTGCACAAAGCTTCTGAATTCAAATTAACAATTCAATAATAAGAACGCACAAACAAACATATTATTCATTAAAAAATAAACATTCCAATGGGAAATAATTTTGCCAATCACCACATTTATCCTATTTTAGGGAAATATAAAAATAGCGTTATCCGAAAAGCTTAAAGAGTAGGAAAGTCAAAAAACTAAAACTAAACATGAAAAAACAAATCAAACTGAAAGGGTTAAAACATCTTTCCAGAAACGAACAGAAAAACATCGCTGGTGGAGATACTATTCCAAGAGAACCAGGAAATGACGACGGTTGTGCATGGAATATGTGCAGAAGCAAACAGGGATTTTGTACAAAAGACTGGAGCTTGTGTGAATAAGCTCAGCCTTTAAGATAAAACATTGAAAGAGTACCATATAATCCTGGTACTCTTTCTTTTTTTATATCAAAATTGAATTTAGCAGCATAAAAAACCTCCCCTTTGTGAAGGCTTTTCACTATTATTTCTTTTCTGCAGGCAGACTTAAGAAATATTCAGCTTCTCCTCTGCCCCAATTCGGGTCTAAAGCCGTTTTAGGTTTGTAGGCATTAAATTTTGCAAGTGCATCTTTAAACATTTCTATTCCTTTGCTTTTACTTCCTCCGTACTGTTCAGGGGTAAAATAAATGTCTTCTGCTTTAATAAGAGCAATTCTTGGATTTGCGGGTTCCAGTTTTTCAGCTCTGGTAAGTTCTTCAGAAGCTCTGGCTCCATCTGTCATAAAACGCTGTTGCGGGTTAACCATCATCCTAAGAGAATATGCCATTTTCCTCAATAAGTGGATCTCAGCATTATCTGCTCCGGCAAGACTTTGAGCTGTTCCCAGGTATTTTTCTGCCTGTGCAGCCACGCCATCAAGATCCTGCATATTTCCATTTCTCATCAGCACTCTTCCTTTTTGAATTTGGGCCAATGCAGCATAATATGATGGCAGCCATTGTGAACTTTCCTTACTTCCTATTCTCTGGAAATCATTAGAGAGTGCCTGAAAATCTTCAGGGGTTTTGCAAGTCTCAATTTTTGCTACTTTTTCAGACATTATTTTTTCATAATCTGTCTGTGCAAAAGCTGTTAAACTAAATAGAACTAAAGCAAAACTTAAAATGTATTTTTTCATGATATCAAATTTTAAAAGTTAGTATATTGTTTGTTCGAAGTTATGTTTTTATAAATTATTATTTATCACATCCTCTGTTTTATCTACTCCAAAACTTATAAAAGCTCCTATAAAAACAAAGGTATTGACTGGCGGAACTACAGCTGAGCTTTTTGATCCGTTTGCTGAAAAGTTATATCCGTATATATTTTTAGATCCAAGAACATTGGAAACACTTAATACAAATACAGGAAATGCTTTTGCCTCTTTTTTTCCTATTGCAGGAAGATAATTGAAACTGATATTTAAAGCGTTGTAATCCTTTAATCTTCCTTCATTTCTGGTATAATTAATTGCTTCTCCATTTTTAATTTCAGTGGCAATATCATAGTATGGGCGGCCTTTAGCATAGGTATAGGATAAGTTTACTCCCAGCTTCCATTCCGGAATAAATCTTTTAACAACTGCAGAAAGTGTGTGTTCTGCCGCAAATCCTGGTTTTAAACTTGCCGGATAATTGATAAAATCTCTTTTTGAATCCAGAAATGAGTACGTTAACCAGTAATCTATATTTTTAAATGTTTTTTTATTGTCTCTCCAGAATAGCTCCAGCCCTTTTGCATAGCCATAGCCATCATTATTCAGAGCGGTCTGAACCTGTTGATTCTGTTCTTTTCCAGGAAGGATATTAAATGTTTTAATCAGCTGATCGTATTTTTTATAAAAGGCCTCAAAACGCAGACTCCTTCCTTCCGAACTCCTTTGAAGCTGAAAAATATAGTGTTGTGATTTTTGAAAATCAAGATTTGCAGGTCCGTTAATGTATTTACTTTCAGGATTCTGATAGAAAATTCCGTAGGCTACATTAGCTGTCCATTGATCTGCAAGGCGGTATGCCAGTGCAAAGCGGGGTGCTATATTACTTTTCCCCAGATAAGATGAATTTTCTGCTCTCAAACCGACCTTTGCAGACAGTGCATTGCTGAATCCAAGATCTGTTTCTATGAATGCAGAGGAAATCAAGTCTTTATAATTTTTCAGAATACTTCTAAAGTTCAGGTTTTCATCCGTGTTGTTCAGTTCAAAACCTCCTCTCAAAGCACTGATTCTGTTAATTTTTCTTTCAAGAACAGTTTTAAAATTAATATAGTTTCCGTAATTCAGCAACCTGCTGCTACCACTTTCCACTCCGTTGGTTTCTGTAGAAAAATTAAGATCGGACTTATTATAGGAATAGGAACCACTTACATTGAGAAGGTATTTTCCGAATTTTTGCTTGAAAGACAGGTTGTGATAAGTAGTTTTTCCTTTTAATCTTACTAATCCGAACTCATATTCAGGTTCCAGACTTTCTGTCTTTACTCCCATTTTATTGGAATTATACATTCCGTAATATTTAAAAAAGCCCCCGGATTTTGTTTTAAATCTAAAGTTAAAATCACTGTTGAATCCCTGAGGAGCATCAATAAAATCAGTATTAAAATTAAAAACCTTCTGCATTAAACTTAAAAGAGAATACCCGGCTGAAGCTCCAAAGGAATAGTTTTTCTGAGCTCCTAATTTTTGAAATCCTGCATCTAAAAAGATAGGAGAAACGCCTAAATTATATGAGCTTTGATCCGGCAGATCTACACTTTCCAGCATCAATACTCCAGAAAGAGCCTGCCCATACAATGCAGAATATCCACCACTGGAAAATATATTCCCTTTGAAAAGTGAAGTGTTGAACTGGTCTCTTCCTGCAATTCCAGGGACAGAGTTAGAAAAATAGTTATTGATAAGACTTCCATCCATAAAAATTTTAGATTCAGCACCTGTACCTCCTCTAATGAATAGTCCTCCGGATTCTCCTACTTTCTGAACACCCGGCAAATATGTTAAAGCAGATGATATCTGTCCATCAGATCCCGCTGTAGTATAAATATCAATGGGGCTCAATAATGCAGTTGCTCTCTTTCTATCGCTGGCTTCAATAGAACCTGCAGAAACCACTACAGCATCTATTTCACTGATCTGTTCTTTAAGATCCACATTGACAATAATATTTTCATTATCAATGTTAATCACTTTTTCCACCTCTTCATATTTGGGATGGGTAAAAGTAATCTGATGGCTTCCTTTTTCAGGCGTTTCAAATGAGAAATTCCCTTGAGCATCGGTAGTAGCTCCATCATAGGTGTTTTTTAACGTAACATTTACTTCGCCTACACCTTTTTTTTTATAAGTAACTCTACCTGAGACCTTTATCTGAGAATATCCAAGTGTAAAGGCAACGAATGCCATCAGAAGAAGTATTTTATGTCCTTGTGCTTTCATGGTTATTATTTCTGGATCAAAAATAAGATGATAAATGCCCTTCTGTAAAAAATTATTACTGAAGGGCATACTTTTGTTACTGAATGGTAAAAAGGCTGGAAGAAAGAAAGTTAGAAGTTACTCTTAGTTATAGTTACTGATATCCCCTACCCAATCCATTGATTTTAAAAGGCAGGTTCTTATTCTTTATGACCTTCATGACTTCCATCTCCCAGCTTCAGGCTTCCTGCCAGAATTTAATTACTGAATCGGGATACAGAAATCCACCATCATTTTTCCTTCAGGATGTTCTTTAAAGTTGGAATGATAGATCTCAAACGGGAAGGTTCTTCTCGTAGAATAGTTATGTTCATTCATCCATAAGAATAATGACACCCAACATTGCTCGAAATCATTGAGGGTAACTTCACCACTTCCTACAATAAATTTTCCGGCTTCTATGGTTTCCGAAAATACTTCCCCAGTTGGTTCTTCCAGTTTTTCATCCAATAGCATACAGGCATGGATTCTTACTTTATCCGGCGGTGTTACTTTAAAGCTGTCATGGTACACGGAGATCATTTTTACATCTTCTTTGGGAAACAGATGTTTCTTTTTTGCCCAGTCAATGAGTACATTGTAAGAAGGTTCTACCCCGGCAATACCAAGGCTCATTACTGCTGCCAGATTCATTTCCGGCATTTCTTTTACTTCAATTTTTAAATTCATTGTTGTCCAATTTAATAGGTTTTCAATAGTACAAATGTATTGGCTGAAAACTGTATCAATTTGTCCGTTCTTGCTTTGTGTTTGTAAAATCTTGTGAAATGATTTGGGTGCTGTTTTACGAAATTCGGAAGGTGGTAATCCGTAGTATTTTTTAAAGGTTTTGCTGAAAACAGAAGGATTTGAAAAGCCAAGATCAAAGTAGATTTCTTTCATCTCCATATTCTTATGGACAGCCAGAAGAAAAGCACTTTTTTCTATTTTCCTTCTGATAATATAATTCTGAAGGGTTTCTCCTGTGACAAGCTTGAATATTCTGTGAAAATGAAAAGGCGAATAGGCACTTATCTCTGCAATTTTTTCCAGAGAGAGATCAGCGTCAAGGTTTGTATCGATATATTGTATGGTTTTTACAATCCGTTTTTTGTATTCTTCCAAAATAAAAGGTGTAGAATCACAAAGGTATTGATCCTAAATGCATTTATATTGTCTGTTCTTGCTAAATATTTTTTAGGGAGCTAAGAATAAATAGATTTCCAACCGATTTTATGAGACTCTCTGAATAAATGAGGGTCTCCTCCAGTGTAAATCAAATGTATTGTATTGACTTAAAAGATAAATATGACTTCTTCCTTGAAAAGATAAAAATAAGCATTTTTTAGTGCCTTTTAACCTTAAATACTACTGAAGGTAAACCTACACATTCTGAGGTTATACAGACCAAAATTAAAGTGTGCAATGAGATATTCTTTTAGAAAAAAGGCTGTAATCATAAAGTATTCTGGAAAATCTTTTTTAATTTTATCCTAAATATCACTATAAATCATTTAAAAATGAAAGTACAAACACTAGCATTATTGGCAGGATTTGCATTGTTGGCAACTTCATGCGGAACTACAAATACGTATGCCGTAAATGCCAAAAGCGGAACACAGACAGGGGGAACAGCAAAGTTTACCCAACAGGGAAATGATGTCATCATGAAGCTGAATGTAACGAATCTTACTCCTGGAATCCATGCAGTACACATTCATGAAAAAGGAGACTGCTCTGCAGCAGACGGTACTTCTACAGGCGGACACTGGAACCCATCTAAGAACGATCATGGAAAATGGGGAGCTGAACATTTCCATATGGGAGATATAGGAAATTTAGTAGCTGATCAGAACGGAACAGCTGTTTTAACCTTTAAAACAGATAAATGGTGTCTGGGTTGTACAGATGAATCTAAAAACATCATTGGAAAAGGTCTTATTGTACACGCAGCAGCTGATGATTTCCATACTCAGCCTACCGGAAATGCAGGCGGAAGAGTAGGATGTGTAGAAATTAAGTAATCATTTATTTACACAATAAAAAAACCGATAATTTTCATTATCGGTTTTTTATGTTTATGATTTAACTCCCATTTCTGATACAATATTCATTGCTTCCTGCAGGTAAAGATCCTTTTTAAGATTCTTGATCCACATTTCAGATTTCTTTTTGAAAGCTTCATCTTTTTTCTCTCTTTCAATCTCGCTTGGATACATGATAAACTGAAGTCCGTTTTCAAATTTAGTCAGTACTTTGAACTTTTCAATCTGAGATTTTCTGTGCTTCATGACATCATTGAATTTATTGATGTTCAGCGTAATATTTTCTTCTTTATCCAGTTTTTCTCTCCATTGAGCTGATTCTAACAGAAGCTGGTAATTCTTATTCTTAGCCATTCTGTCTGCACTTGCTTTTTCAAGAGCCTGAATATTAAAGTAGTTCAGTTTTTCGAATTTGGTAGCCGGAATTTTATCCCAAGCCAGCGCAAAATCATCATAACGCTCACCTACTTCAGCATATGTAAAGAAATCTTTCATCTGAATATCCGAAACAATTCCTTTTCTCTGTGTAGATTCTCCTGTAATTCTGTAGAACTTCTGGATAGTAAGTTTTAAAGATCCGAAATCATCTTCTGTATTCAGGAATCTGTTCAGGTCAACAAAAGTCTGAACGGTACCTTTTCCGAAAGATTGTGGAGATCCAATCACTACCGCTCTTCCATTATCCTGCATCACCCCTGCAAGGATCTCAGAAGCCGATGCAGAAAGTTCGTTTTGCATAATCACAAGCGGACCTGTCCAGATAGGAGTTTCATTTTTGTTCTTTAGGGTCTGTATTTTTCCATTTCCATCTTTCACCTGTACATAAGGCCCAGCCTCCATGAAAAGTCCCATAATATCCCCTACTTCCGTTAAAGAACCACCACCATTGTTTCTAAGATCAAGGATAATTCCTTCAATATTCTGCCCTTTAAGCTTTACAATCTCATTTTTAATATCATCAGAAGCATTTCTTCCTTTTGAATTTTCAAAATCAGCATTAAAACTTGGAAGGTTGATAAATCCATATTTTTTACCGTTCGGAGCATTGACTACAATACTTCTTGCAAAAGTATCTTCAATAGCAACCTCTTCACGAATCATCGTTACATCTTTAATAGTACCGTCTTTTTTCTGAACGGTTAAGGTAACAGGTGTTCCCTTTTCCCCTCTGATTAATCTTACCGCTTCGTCAGAAAGCATTCCTACCACATTTACAGCATCATCTTTTGGTTTAGATTTTACTTTCAGGATCTTATCTCCTTCGGAAAGCTGCTTAGATTTCCATGCCGGAGCACCAATGGTAAGAGCCCCAAGATAAAGGTTCCCTTTTTTCTCTTGGATCAATGCACCAATACCAATTACTTTTCCGGTGAACTGAGTATCAAAATCTTCCTTATCTTTTGGAGAATAATAGTTAGTATGCGGATCAAATACTTCAGTATACGCATTCATATACACTGTAAACCAATCCATTTTCTTTCTCTTTTTGAATCTGGTAAAGGTTTCTTTTACAAGATCTTTAACCTCATCTGTAGCTTTTTTGATCTTCTCATCCTGAGTAAGAACTTTAAGCTTGATAGTATCATTTAGCTTGTATTTCTGAACAGAGTCTTTTTTCTCTTTCTGAGCTTCTTCTTTACTGTTCATCGATTCAACTTCCTGAAGGATATTGTATTTGATGAATTTTTTCCATTCATTATACTGCTCCTGCTTATTAGCAGGTACTTTTTTAAGCTTAGGCTCAAGAGTAAGAGTTTCTTCTTCCTGAAGATTAATAGGCTTACTGAAAATATCCTGAGTAATTTTATCAATTTCATCTACTCTCTGGTAAAGTCTGTCAATCGTAAGTTTATAGAAACTCAGATCACCCTGGTTGATATAATCATCAAGCTTTGTTTCATGCTTGCTGAATTCATCCATATCAGACTGCAGGAAATATCTTTTGGCAGGGTCTACCAATTCGAAATAGTGCTTATAGACATCTTTTGAGTAGGCATCATTGATAGGCTTCGGACTATAATGCAGGTAAGAAAGAGTGTTTTTTACGCTCACCATTATTGTCTGCATCTTTTCATCATCGTTCTTCGGCGAGTTGAAGCAAAACATTAGACTGGTTAATGGAATCAGTAGTAAAAATTTATTCAGTTTGAAATTTTTCCACATAAACTGTCTTTATTTATTAATTTTTTGAAAAATAAGTATTGTAATAAGTAGCAATAATTTGCAGACTGTTACAAACGATCAAATTTAATACCTTATTTACAAATATCGCACAGTTTTAAGAATTTTTATTCAATCAAAAGATCATCTTTTACTTCCGGAACATTTCCTGATCTTGAAATATATAGTGATATGAGGCTTTCTATCATCTTTAAAAAGATCATAGAAGTTAACAATATTCCATGGGTTGGATTCAATGTTAAATATTCTTTGGAAGATGATAAAATTATGCTAAAATTCAATAGTAATTTGAACGGCCAACAGCTTCTTTTTCCTCTGTTCAGCCTCCTTTTCTTGCTAAAATACAGGATATTTGTTTCAGAAATTAAATGACCGAATGGCCACTCTCCTGTTTTATTGCGTCTTATTTTTAACTACATTTGATGTGTTGAAAATTCTTTTTGTTCAATTCTCAAATGAACAGATTGTACTCTATTTGTATAAAAAATTAAGATAATATATGGAAAGACCGCTTATTCTGGTTACTAATGATGATGGAATTACAGCTCCTGGTATCAGAAATTTGATCAGTTTTATGAACGAAATCGGAGAAGTAATTGTGGTAGCCCCTAACTCTCCTCAAAGTGGTAAAGGCCACGCTATCACCATTAACTCTACTTTAAGTTACGAAGAAGTTACTCTTGATGGTCCGCAGACAGATTATTCATGCAGTGGAACTCCTGTTGACTGTGTAAAAATGGCTCTTGATAAAATTTTGACAAGAAGACCAGACATTGTAGTTTCAGGGATTAATCATGGTGCCAACTCATCCATTAATGTGATTTACTCAGGGACGATGTCTGCTGCTGTAGAAGCGGGGGTAGAAGGAATTCCTGCCATTGGATTCTCATTACTGGATTTCAGCTGGGAAGCAGATTTTACCCAGGCTAAAGAATTTATTCAGAATATTGTAAGAAGAACTCTTGAAAACCCAATGCCAAAAGGAATTGTTCTGAATGTGAACATCCCAAAACTTCCTGCATCAGAAATAAAAGGCATAAAAGTCTGCAAACAGGCTAATGCCAAATGGGAAGAAAGCTTTGATGAAAGAGTAAATCCACACGGGAAAAAGTATTACTGGCTAACAGGTTACTTCAACAATATGGATGAGTCTGAAGATGCTGATGAAACTGCGCTAGCGAACGGATATATCTCAATTGTCCCTGTAAAATTTGATCTTACAGCCTACGAGTATATGAAAACATTGGAAGAAGTAATGGCTTTTGATGTCGTAAAGGAATCTAAATAATCCTTTTATTTAAAGATAGAAAAGCGTGAAATTTAATGATTTCACGCTTTTTGTTTTTTTATCTCTCGCAGATTTTCGCAGATTAACACAGATGATTATGTTTAAGATTGGTTAGAAATACTAATTTATTTCTGTGTTAAAATAGCACCTTGTCTTCTTTCCTCAGTTCTTCCAGATAGCTTTTCTTATCATCGCGGTAGAAAAGGTTCATGGTTTCAAATGGAATTAATTTCAGGTCTTTATTGACGATATGAACACAGGATTTCTTCACTGCTCTTACATCAAAATCATGAGCATCCATAAAGTTCATAATGATAATTCTAAACAGATTATCGTAATCCAAATCCGGCGCACACACTTCAGGTAGACAACAAAGTAACTGATTAACCTTAGGTTTTACTTTATCAACAGAAATTCCTGTACTGAAGATGTCCAGTAACTGCATATGAAGTCCCGCATCCTGTTCGTAAACAATGGTATTTTTAGATTCGTTATTCAGAAGATCAGCAGGGTTGATATATCGGGTTAAAGGAATAATTTCTCCCTGAAGTTTTAAAATATATCCCATTGCCAGAGCATCCGGATTACACGGAACCGGAATAATATCATCTGAATTTAAAAGTGGAAACTGATTCAGAATTTCCTGTCTTACTTCCGTTAAAGTGATTTTCTCATGAGCAGAATCTTCCCTGTTTCTTCCTGCAATTTCTACAGGCTGGAAGGTAATTCCTCTTACACATTTCTGTTTTAGAGCGAATTCGATGAT
This sequence comes from Chryseobacterium sp. CH25, assembly GCF_004119455.1. Lineage (GTDB taxonomy): Bacteria > Bacteroidota > Bacteroidia > Flavobacteriales > Weeksellaceae > Chryseobacterium. The sequence goes on along the minus strand of NZ_NRQT01000007.1, from coordinate 176,026 downwards.
CTTTCCAATTTCATCAATGTTTTTATCTTTTTGAAGAACAATTACTAAGGTGGTAGAAAGGTTCAGCTCATTCAGTTTTTCTAAAGCTTTCATTCTTACAGAGGTAAGATCTTTTCCTCTGAAATCTTCCAGAACTTCAGGTTTAAATGAGTCAAACTGAAGATACACCTCAAATTCCGGAGCATAAGTGGCCAGCTTTTCTGCAAAACCAGGATCGTTAGCAATTCTTATCCCGTTGGTATTCAACATTAAATGTTTAATGGGCTTTGACTTTGCAATGTCCATAATTTTAAAGAATTCGGGATGAATAGTTGGTTCTCCTCCACTGATCTGAACAACATCCGGTTCTCCTTCATTTTTAACAATCACATCAAACATAGCCTCAATCTCCTCTAAACTCCTATGACTTCCATAATGTGGAGAAGACATTGCATAACAGGTTGGACAGGTGAGATTGCAACGATCTGTAACTTCTACAATGGAAAGACAGCTGTGTTGCTCATGATCTACACAAAGGCCACAGTCATATGGACACCCATACTCTACATCTGTTCCGAAATGAAGAGGCATTTCCGAAGCTTTGTTATAATTTCTTATGTTCTTGTAATAATGAACATCTGAAGCAATTTTTGTTTTGAAAAAACCATGATCCGGACATCTTTTGGTCATGAAAACAGCTTCATCTTCTATGATGATCTTCGCTCCTACCCTTTTAAGGCATTCCGGGCAAAGACTTATTGTATAATCGTAATAGGTATAGTTTCTTACTGGCATAATTAGTTTTTAAAATGCTTATCCACAGATGTATCCGCTGATCAGACCACAGATCAATAAACAAATAACAAAAGTCTGTATAAACTGTTTTCTGCTGAATTTTCTGTTATCCTTACTTTCATAGATCAGCTTCACAATAAAGGTGACAATAATTGAAAAAAACAGAGCCCCGATAATTATCATACCAACAATCATAACTACCAGTCCAGTGAGGTCACCAACTTCCAAAAGTGTTAAAGGTTTCATCTTGAATATTTTAAATGTGTGGTTTGGGTATTTTTAATATTATAAATGTAGTAAATAATTACACAAATACATACAAGTTGAATAGTTCCCAGATTTCCTGCAATTTCCACTCTTGGCTTAATGAAGTCTAAAAGGAATCTGAATGTAAAATAACTCAGCATAAAGATCTGAAAAAGAAACCCCGACGGATACTTCTTTTGTCTCTGAATAGATTTCAAAACTATCCAAAGCACAATCAGAAAGCCAATCTCATATAAGGAAACAGGATGTCTGAGATACTGATCTCCCAAATACATTCCAAAGACAGAATCAGTGGGAATACCATAGGTTTCTTCATGAATCCCGGTAAGAAAACAACCTATCCTTCCGATAATTATGGCCAACATTAAAGGGAAAACAATCAAATCTCCTGTACTTTCTTTATGCCCTACTGCTTTTTTAGCCAGTTCCACACCCAATAATCCAAAAGCGAGTCCACCGACAATCGTATTACTGGACCAGAACTTCTGAAAACTGAAATTTTCAAACATGGTGTATGGATTTTCAAGATTTCCAATGAGTTTGGAACCTAATAATGCTCCAGCCGTTGCTCCTATCAAAACAGCAGCAGAAGTATTGAATGATAATTTTTCCGGAGATTTTCTTTTAAGATAAAAATAATACCGCATGCCAAGAAACATTCCAACTGCCTCAAAAAGCGGATGTGCAAGAATGGTTTGTCCGAAAATATGAAATGTTACAGGAAAATCCATGGTTTCAAAAATAATCCATTTCAGATTATTTACTACCTTTATTCTGACAAATAATTACAAAATGCGTATAGAATATGACATAAAACTGGGGTTTAAGGATGTAATGTTCCGCCCTAAACGTTCTACATTGAAATCCCGTTCAGAAGTAGATCTGGAAAGGGAATTTATCTTTAAACATACTAAAAAAGATGGAGTGGAGTTCCCGTTATTGCTGCCAATATGGACACTGTGGGAACTTTTGAAATGGCTGTAGAACTGGCTAAAGACAAAATCATCACCGCAGTTCACAAACATTATACTCCTGAAGAATGGGATCAGTTCCTTCAAAGCCAGCCTGAAAGTATTCATCAGTATATTGCATTAAGCACAGGTACCGGAAAAGCGGATGAAGAAAAGATCAGACTGATCCTCGAAAAGCATCCAAAAATAGAGTTTCTCTGTATAGATGTTGCCAATGGTTATTCTGAACATTTCGTTCAGTTTGTGAAGGCTGCAAGGGCTAATTTTCCTGATAAGATCATTATTGCCGGAAATGTAGTGACCGGAGAAATGGTAGAAGAACTTCTTTTAGTGGGAGCAGATATCATTAAAGTTGGAATTGGACCTGGCTCAGTATGTACAACCCGTGTAAAAACAGGAGTTGGTTACCCACAGTTATCTGCGATCATAGAATGTGCGGATGCTGCTCATGGTTTAGGGGGACATATTATTGCAGATGGGGGTTGTAAAATTCCCGGAGATGTTGCTAAAGCATTTGGTGGTGGTGCTGATTTCGTCATGTTAGGCGGAATGTTTGCAGGTCACGATGAAAGTGGTGGTGAAATGATTGAAGAAAATGGTAAAAAATACCGTTTATTCTATGGTATGAGCTCTAAAACAGCTATGGATAAACATTCAGGCGGTGTAGCTGAATACCGTGCTTCTGAAGGAAAAACGGTGAAAGTTGCTTATAAAGGTCCGGTTGCTGAAACCGTGAAAGATATTTTAGGGGGCGTGCGCTCTACATGTACTTATGTAGGTGCTTCCAAGCTTAAAGAACTTTCAAAAAGAACTACTTTTATCAGGGTTCAGGAGCAGGAAAATCAGGTTTTTAACTGATTTATTTAAAAATTTTGCATAAAAAAAAGAGGCTATACATTTTGTATAGCCTCTTTGTATTTTTTACATCAACATTCCACCGTCTACGTTTAGCGTCTGGCCTGTAATGTATGATGACATATCACTTCCGAAGAATACACAAGCATTAGCGATATCTTCCGGCTGTCCTCCTCTCTTCAAAGGAACACCTTCTCTCCATCCCTGAACTGTTTTCTCATCCAGAACAGCAGTCATTTCAGTTTCAATGAATCCTGGAGCAATAGCATTACATCTAATGTTTCTTGAACCCAGCTCTAATGCTACAGATTTTGTAAATCCGATTACACCAGCTTTAGAAGCAGCATAGTTTGCCTGTCCTGCATTTCCTTTTACTCCAACTACTGAAGTCATATTAATGATAGATCCTGCTCTAGCCTTCATCATTGGCTTAATAACCGCTTTTGTAAGGTTAAAAACCGAATCAAGGTTTACTTTGATTACCTGATCCCAATCTTCTTTAGACATTCTCAATAATAAGTTATCTTTTGTAATCCCGGCATTGTTTACCAAAATATCAATCTGCCCAAACTCCGCCATTACTTCTTCTACCAATTTTTGAGCGGCATCGTAATCTGATGCGTCAGACTGATACCCTTTAATTTGGGTTACAGAACTTAAAGCTGCTTCTAATTCTTTAGCTTTGTCTACAGAACCGGCATAAGTAAATGCTACTTTTGCTCCCTGTTGAGCATACATTTCAGCAATACCCTTCCCGATTCCTCTTGTAGCTCCGGTAATTAGTGCTACCTTTCCTTCTAATAATTTCATATCTCTTGACGATTATTTTTTTATAACTCATTCAGCTATTGAAAGCTGACTCATTCAGTATCATAATTCTTTTTCAGAATTAAACGGTTTGCAAAGATATTATAAATTGTTATTCAACACATTGAAAACATGAAAATACTGATTTTTTTTGTTGAATTTCTGTGTTTTTACTACAATTCTATCATATCATTTCTAAATCTGGTGAAATAAATTAAGTCTGTTTTCTTGTCTTTACTCAATTTTAAAACTTCTTTCATCCAGGTATATTTATCATAAATGATATCTGTAATAGGTTCATTCTGAAAGTTTAGAACGCCGTATTTACCATCTTTTTTTACAACAATTTCATTTTCAAAGTTTTCAAAAGCAATAATATCTTCATAAGTAAATGGAACAATTTCAGTACCCTTTGCATCCAGAATACCATAAAGATTAGCATTATTCATGCAAACCAATGGCTTTGAATACTCATTCAGAATATTAAAATATTCAACATCCTGATTTTTGATCTGTTTCACATCTTTAAGTTCAACGGTAGATTTATTGGACACTAAAAACCGATAATACTGATCCTGTCTTTTGATGATAAGATTTTCCGGGTAAAAACCTACGATCTGATCCCCTTCATTCAGAATATTTCTGAGTTCTTTATCCAAAAGTTTTTCATCATTCCCTTTTTTAAGATAAATAAAATCCTTTCCTGAGACAGTAAAGTTTTTAATAAAACTATATTCCTGAGGAATTACCATATTTCCATTCAGATCTACAATACCAGATTGATCCGTCTTATCACTGTAAACCCTGAAAAATTGGTTGGATAAAGCATATAAATATTTATAATTATTAGGATAAAGCTTCTGATCTTTCTTATTAAAAACAGTTGTTTTATTGCTTTTTGTAAGATAAATATATTCTTTTTTACCAAAGTATTCCGGAGTAATATCGCTATAGATTTCATCTGCAATAATGTTACCTTCAGGATCAATCAGTCCATACTTACCGGTACTTTTGTTTTGGGTAATCAGATAAGGATAGGCATTAATATCTACAACATTCTTTGAAAGTTGATGTAAGGTTTGGCCGTTTTTCCCAATGATTTCCTTTTGGTTTTCTTCATTGAGTATTAGAGCTCTTCCATTCTCAAAGTTATAATCATCTTTAAATTCTCTGTCACTAAGCTGTTTTCCATTAAAGTCATACAGAATCCATTTCTTATCCTTTAAGACAAAGAAAGCATCTTTTCCGGCAAATCTGATTTTATCTGAATCCGGGATGATGAGCTTACCATTGTAATCATACACCGCTTCTTTTCCTTGTTTTGAAGCAATAATACGTTCTTTACTCCACCAAGGTGTGTTGAAGTCCTGATCGTCAAGAGGAACCAGTTCATTCCCTTTTTCATCAATAATTGCAGATTTTCTTTTACTTTCTTCCTCAGAATAAAGAATAAACCTGTTCTTAAAAATATGGGAAAGTCCTCCTCTATATGGTAATTCAAAGGTTATATTTCCTTTAGCATCTACAATGCTCTGTTTTTTGGAAACAGGATCATAAGCTATCCCGAAACCATCAGAATATGAGCTTACCTCCTTCCCGGTCTTTTTGGAAAGAAGAACCTTAGTGTATTGGTTGGTTTGCCCCATACAAACTGCAGAACACAATACAAAAACTAGCTTTTTCAATTAAAAATTAAATAGAATTATTGACAATAAGAACAATCTCTCCTTTTAAAGTTTTACTCTTGGAAAATTCAATTAACTCATTGATTGTCCCTCGTTTGGTTTCTTCAAACTTCTTGGAGATTTCACGGCTTAAACTTGCTTTGGTATTTTCACCAAAGAATTCCTTGATCTGCTCTAATGTGGTATTGATCTTGTGTGGACTTTCGTACAGTACAATGGTTTTCTTTTCTTCGGCAAGCTGCTTTAACTTGGTTTGTCTTCCTTTCTTCTGTGGTAAAAAACCTGCAAATAAAAACTCATTATTCGGAAGTCCGGAAACTACTAAAGCCGGAATTAAAGCTGTTGCACCAGGTAAACAGATCATTTCAATATCATTGTCTGCCCCTGCTTTTGCCAATAAATATCCCGGATCTGAAATCCCAGGAGTTCCTGCATCGGTAATGATTGCGATATTCTGACCGTTTTTAAGGTCTGTAATTACTTTTTCCGTTGCCTGATGTTCATTGTGTAAATGATACGATTTTAAAGGCTTGGAAATTTCAAAATGTTTTAAAAGTATTCCAGAAGTTCTGGTGTCTTCACATAAAATATAATCTACATCTTTAAGGACATTTACTGCCCTGAAAGTCATATCTTCCAGGTTCCCAACAGGTGTGGGAACAAAATATAGGATTCCGCTCAAAATTATAAGAATTTATTTTCCACCAATATCCAAAGTCGCTGTGCATATTCATCCACCTTATTCCATTTTCTTTCGTAGTAAAGGTCACTCAGGTATTCCTTGGCTTCTTCCAGTGTTCTGAACTGGTTCAGATAAGCTACAGCTTCATTCAGATCAGCCTGGCTTCCTTCAAACAACATTTTTGAAAAAGCAATTCTGTCATTCAAATCCAATTTAAACTCCGTTTTTTGCTTTTCAGCTTCCATAAAGTGAGTAGGAATATTAGACTTTAAAATGCTTCCTGCATCCTCTTTTGCAGGCTCAGGTTGATTTTCTTTTGGAAATTCTCTTTCCAGCGGATCATCATCAAACAGGGACTGAACAGCTTTCAACCCTTTGATATTGGCTAATTTTATTTTTTTCTCCTGATGATATTCATCTAAATTTTCAAAACTTTCATCAGAAGGATGTCTATCTGTTTCTTCAGGAACAGGTTTGTCTATTTCAACAATTTTTCTTCTGTCGTATACTTCAGCAAGAACATTTTCTTCTTTTATTTCTTCTTCTGAATGGTCATTTTTAATGTCATTCACAATATTTTCAACATTGGAGGTCTCTGTGGCCAGCTCACCTTGTTCTAAAGAAATGTTAGAAGCAATAAACTGTTCTTCATTTTCTTCAATCAGTATTTCATCATCAAGCATTTCAGTATCAAAAATACTTGGAATAGTTTCTCTGACTCTGTTTTCTTTGGTATCACTTACTTCTGCAAAATCTACCTCTTTTTTATTTTCAGTTTCTTCTTCTTGCTCTTCTGCATCTATTTCATTCAGCTGGTTGTTAAAAATTGCTTCTTCTTCCGTTACTTCATCCTCAAACATATCTTCATTGATATCTTCGTCTGAATCCGGGTGAGCATCAGCAAGAATTTTTTCTTCATCCACAAAGCTTAAAACAGCACCTTCAGCAATAAAATGTTCATTTTCATCAATTTCATTCAACTGGTTATTGAAAATCGCTTCCTCTTCCGTTACATCTTCAGATACAACCGAAGTCTGAACATTTTCAACAGCTCTTTCTTCATTATTTTCCGCAACAAAGCTTATGATATTTTCATGAAACTCATTTTCAACGATCTCGTTCAGCTGGGCATTAAAAATCTCTTCATCATCAGCTTTTCCACTGATAAAACTATCATTTTCATGCTCATCAATTTCATTCAGCTCATTATTAAAAATAGCTTCTTCTTCTGTTACTTCATTTCCTGAATCATGATGATGGTGATCCGCTTCATCAGAGACAAAAGAAGCTGCAAGACCGTCTGAATGAAGAACCGGTTCTTCTGTTACGAAATATTCGATGTTCTTTTCCAGTAATTTCAAAAAAGAAATCCTGTTAGCAAGCTCATCTACAAGATCTTGCTTGGAAAGTAATTCGTCTACGTTATTTATTTTGTCAAGATTATCAATGATATTCTTGGCCTCAAATAAAATCTTTTCCTTTAAATCTTGGATGTTTTGCATGATAAGATTCTTATTAAAATTGCTTACTTTTGATGTTGAAAATATACGGCTAATTTAACAAATGTTTTTAGAAAATACAATTAATCATTCCAAACAAAGTGGTTGGATGGAAGTGATTTGTGGCTCTATGTTTTCGGGTAAAACCGAGGAGTTGATCCGAAGATTACGTAGAGCAGAAATGGCAGGACAGAATGTGGAAATTTTTAAACCGAAACTGGATATCCGGTATTCTGAAGAGGACGTTGTTTCTCATAATCAGAATAAAATCCGCAGTACGGCAGTAGATAATCCTAGTGAGATTCTTCTATTGGCATCCAATTGTGATGTAGTAGCAATAGATGAAGCACAGTTTTTCGACGAAAGCATTGTTGACATAGCCAATCAACTGGCAAACAACGGCATCCGGGTAGTTATTGCAGGTTTAGACATGGATTTCCTGGGACGTCCTTTCGGGCCAATGCCCAATTTGATGGCTACAGCAGAATATGTCACAAAAGTGCATGCTATTTGCAAGAGAACAGGTAACCTTGCCAATTATTCTATGAGAACCTCACAGGGAGATAATCTGGTAGAGCTTGGTGAGACTGAAAGCTATGAAGCCGTAAGCCGTCGTGTTTTTATTGATGAAGTGCTTTCAAAAAGGAAGTAATTTATAAAGATAAAAGCTCGAAATCAAAATATAGATTCACTTCATATAATATAAATGAACAACGAAAAAGCAATTTTGTAAAATTTCAAAAGGAAACTGCTTACCATATGAGCTCTTCTCACCTCTTTGCAATTTTACCTTTTTGCAATTTCACTTAAAAATAAAGCAGAAAGGGTACCAATGAATTATACAGTACAACAAATTGCAGAGATCACCAATGCCGAGGTTATTGGAGACAAGAATTTAATGGTTAAAAATATAGCCTATGACAGCAGGATTATTTATTCAATTAAGAATACTGCCTTTATTGCAATTAACACCCATAAAAATTCTGGTGAAAAGTTCATTGAAGCTGCTATAGACAGAGGTATTACTATCATTATTTCGGAACATCAGTATCCACAGTTTGAAAATGTAACGTGGATTATTGTTAAAAATTCCGTGGATTTTCTACAGCAATTAGCCAAATATCACTTTGAAAATTCTCATTTACAATCCATCGGAATTACAGGAAGTAATGGAAAGACCATTTTAAAGGAATGGCTGTACCAATGTTTATGGAATGAATACCCAACTGTAAAAAGTCCAAAGAGTTTTAATTCTCAGATAGGACTTCCCCTTTCTCTTCTTCAAATTAACGATTCTCACCAACTGGGAATTTTTGAGGTAGGAATTTCTCATCCGAATGAAATGGAAAAACTTGAAAATATTTTCCATCCTCAGATCGGATTGTTAACACATATCGGAACAGCCCATGCTGCTAATTTTTCTTCTGAAGAAGAACTGATTGATGAGAAGATCAAACTTTTCAAAGATTCTGAAGTGATCATTTATAATGGTGACCATTCTCTGGTAGATCAAAAAATAAAAAATGCATACGCTGATAAAAAATTAATCTCTTACGGATTTAAAAAAGAAAATCAGGTCTTCATCAAAAAAAATACGAAGGACGAAAACATCGTTGTTGACTATTTTGGTGAAGAAATCAGTTTTCCGGCTCATCAGAGAGACGAATCCACATTAACCAACGCTACAGCGCTTATCGCAGTCCTTAAGGTGTTACAGGTCGAAAATAAAAAGATCGTTGAAAAAATCAACCTTTTAAAAGCCGTCGAAATGAGGCTTGAAGCCATTGAAGGAATTAAGGGCAATATTGTCATCAACGATTCTTTCAACCTTGACCTCGATTCTCTGAAAACTGCCCTTCAATTTTTAAAGGAATACAATAAACCTAAAAAATCTCTGGTCTTAACAGATATCGTAGGGGTGAATACCAATTCTCAGGAATTATATGAAGAAGTTTCAGAATTGGTGAATGAGCAAAATTTTGATTCTGTATTCCTGATTGGGGATGAAATTTCAAGATTTAGTGAATTATTTAAATCTAAAACCTATACTTTCATTGATACGAAAGAACTGATCGAAAGCAAGCATCTTTCTGAAATTGAAAATCAAATTATTCTTCTGAAAGGAGCCAGAAAATTTGAAATTGAAAAACTGAAAGATATTCTGGAACTCAGAAAGCATGATACGGTTTTAGAAATAAATCTGAATGCAATTCTTCATAATATCAATTACCACAAGTCTCTTCTGAAGCCAACAACCAAAATGATGGCTATGGTAAAAGCCAATGCTTACGGTTTGGGGAGTTATGAAATTTCAGAATTTTTACAGCATCACCATATAGATTATCTGGGAGTAGCTTTCGCTGATGAAGGTGTTGAACTTCGTAAAAAGGGAATCACCACTCCTATTATCGTAATGAACCCTGAGCAGCACAGTTACCAGACTATCATAGAATATAATCTGGAGCCTGAGATTTATAGTTTCAGGGTTTTAGAACTTTTCTATGAAGCCGTTCAGAAATCCGGATATGATAAAAAATATCCTATTCATATTAAATTGGAAACGGGAATGCACCGTCTTGGATTTAAAGATTTTGAACTGGATCAGCTGAGTGAAACTTTAAGTGAGAAAAATCTTAAAGTTCAAAGTTTGTTCAGTCATTTATCATCTTCTGATATGCCTGAAGAAAAGGAATTTACTATGAATCAATTCACGGTATTTGATAAGAATTCCAGCTATCTGATAGAAAAACTGGGCTATACTCCTCTCCGACATATTCTAAATTCTTCAGGAATTACAAGCTATACAAATCACCAATATGACATGGTAAGAATCGGTATCGGAATGCTTGGTGAATCTCCGGATACTGAAATTCAGAAACAATTACAGTCTGTGGTAAGTTTTAAAACCGTAATTTCACAGATATCAATGGTTGAAGACGGTGAGTCTGTTGGATACAGCAGAAGATTTAAAGCAGATCACCCAACCAAGATTGCTACTATCCCTGTTGGATATGCTGATGGTATTCCAAGATTGATAGGAAACCAGATAGGAAGCCTGGGTGTACATAAAACATTGGCTCCAATTGTTGGGAATATTTGTATGGATATGATGATGATTAATGTAGAAAATATTCCGAATGTAAAGGAAGGCGACATGGTAACCGTCTTTAATGCAAAACCAAGTTTAAAAGAATTCGCAGGCTACTGCAAAACGATAACCTATGAAGTATTAACATCCATTTCGCCTCGGGTGAAACGGATCTATATAAAAGATTAACTATGAGAAAACTCCTGATTCTTCTTTTCATATTCCCATTACTGTGGATCCAATCTCAGGTAAAAAAGGACCTGGTGATTCCGAAGAACCCCAAAATAGGACTGTCGCTCGCCGGTGGTGGTGCCAAAGGTTTTTCACATGTAGGAGTGCTTAAAGTATTAGATTCATTAGGAGTAAAAGTGGATTATATTGCCGGAACCAGTATGGGAGCCATTGTTGGTGGTCTGTACGCTTCCGGATATTCCGGTAAAGAAATAGAAAAGATTGTAATGGATACAGATTTCTATTCTTTAATTATGGATCCAAAATCCAGACAGGAAACTACCTTTTTCAACAAATCTGTAGACAAATATCTTTTGTCTATTCCATTAAAAAATGGAAAAATTACACTTCCCTCTTCCATCAGTACCGGGCAGAGAAACGTCTATCTTTTAAAGGAACTTTTAAAAAATGTTGCCAATATTGAAGACTTTTCTAAAATGCCAATTCCTTTTTTATGTGTTGCCACTAATCTTGAAAGCGGCAATATGCAGATCTTTGAAAAAGGAGATTTGGTACAGTCTATTATGGCCAGCTCTGCATTTCCATCTTTAATGGATCCCGTAAAAATTGGTGACAGTATTTATATTGATGGAGCGATGACGGTAAATTATCCTTCAAAGCCATTAAAAGACCGGGGAATCGATATCGTTATCGGTGTGGATCTTAACCAGGATCTGTCCAAAAGAGAAGATTTAAACAATATTATATCCATTCTTAACCAGGTGATTGATTTCGGAATCAAAAGAGATACAAGGAAACAATATAAGTATACAGACATCAATATTAAACCTAACCTTAAAGGAATGTCTGCCACAAGCTACGATGAAAAGAAAAAGATTCTTGACAGCGGCTATGTGGAAGGTTTAAAATATTCCCAGGTGCTGGACCAACTTCCAAAACGCCAGTTTGACCGTCTCAGACAGCGCGTAAATCCAATATATTCCAATGTATATAAGATAGACAGTATTTCCATAGAAGGAAGCAAAATATATGGTAAAAACTATACTCTAGGGAAAATGGGACTACGTCTTCCCTCTTTGCAAACCTATGGAAATATCAATAAAATGGTGGATAAACTTGTTGCCACCAATAATTACAAGTTCATTAACTACGATATTGTTCAGGAAAATGATGCCAATTATTTAAAGCTGTATGTTACCGAAGATGAGGCACGGCATTTCTTAAAATTCGGATTGCATTATGATGAAGTTTTCAAAACAGGTTTATTGCTTAATTATTCAGCAAAAAGGCTTTTATTTAAAAATTCTAATCTTTCTGTGGATGTCGTAGTAGGTGATAAATTAAGATATTATCTGAACTATTTTATCGACAACGGTTATATTCCAGGATTCGGTATTTATTCATCAGGAATGAGTTTCGACCTCAAAAATGTAGATAATAATATTATCGACAAATGGGAATGGATGCGAAACGAGGCTTATATACAGTCTGTATGGAAGGATAAATACGCAATTGGTGGTGGTATTAGCCATGACTACTTTAAGGCTGAAATTAATGGCGATAACAGACGTTACAGTCGCTTTTTAAATCCTTATATATTTCTGAAGACCGATACTCAGGATGACAAAGAATTTGCAACCAAAGGAATCTATTTTGCAGCGGAAGGAAAAGTTATAGATCTTTTAAAATCTGAAGTTGAGAAGAGAATCGTACAGATAAAAGCAGACTTAAAGATCAATATTCCGTTGGGAAAACAGTTTACATACCGTCTTAATTTATTTGGCGGAATTACTCTTGGAGAACATCTTCCACCCTATTATCAATACAGACTGGGAGGAATATTTGAACAGAATATCATCAACTTTAAACGTTTTGGAGGATTTTACTTTGCCCAATTATATACAAATAACGTAATTTTGGCATCCAATGATCTTCAGTTCAGATTTAATAAAAACTACTTTATCAGCGGAAATTTTAGCTTTGCCAACCTTTCCAACGATATTAAATTTGAAGATGCTGTTAAAGTAAATTATAGCTCGCTTGGCATTACGGCTGGATATAAATCTCCTTTTGGGCAGATTAAAGTGAACTTCAGCCACTCACTAAAAAACAATCAAAAAGGCATATTCAGTGTTATTTTAGGACACTGGTTTTAATACAATGATACAATTCTTTTACGAAAATTTACCGGAGTCGGTAGATACAGATTACAAACAATGGCTGGAAGATTTGATTCTTTCAGAAGGAAAAAAACTAGGAGAAATCAACTACATTTTCTGTGATGACGAATATCTTTTAAAGATTAATCAGGATTATTTACAGCATGATTATTATACCGATATCATCACTTTTGATTATGTAAAAGGGAAGACAATTAGCGCTGAGATTTTCGTATCTTTGCAGCGCATTTCTGATAACGCCTCTACCCTTTCCCGAGATTATGAAGATGAATTAAGAAGGGTTTTAGCCCATGGAGTTTTACACCTTATTGGCTATAAAGACAAGACGGAAGCAGAGGAAAAAGAGATGCGAAGAATGGAAGATCTGTACTTAGCTAAATATAGAGATTTAAAGAATTAAATTAAATAATCACTTAAAGTCCGATATCTAAAGTACTCAATTCTAGTAACAATATAAACTTACCTAGAGTGCATTCTTCAAAAATGTTTCACGTGAAACATTGTAGTTAAAGTTAAGGTTTAACGCTTAAACAGCGAGATAAAAAATGATTTCAGAAATATATGACGTAATCGTAGTAGGTGCAGGACACGCAGGATGTGAAGCAGCAGCAGCGGCAGCCAACCTGGGTTCAAAAACACTATTGGTTACAATGAATATGCAGACCATCGGACAGATGAGTTGCAACCCGGCAATGGGTGGAATCGCAAAAGGACAAATCGTAAGAGAGATTGACGCAATGGGTGGATACTCCGGAATCGTAGCAGACAAATCTGCCATCCAATTCAAAATGCTGAATCTTTCAAAAGGTCCTGCCATGTGGTCCCCAAGAACCCAAAATGACAGAATGCTTTTTGCCGAAGAATGGCGACTGGCTTTAGAGAATACTCCCAATCTTGATTTCTTTCAGGATATGGTGAAACAACTGGTTGTTGAAAATAATAAAGTAACCGGAGTAATTACTTCTTTAGGAATTGAGATCAAAGCAAAATCTGTAGTTCTTACCAACGGAACTTTTTTGAACGGATTAATTCACGTTGGAGACAAACAACTAGGTGGTGGAAGAATGGGTGAACCGAGAGCTTTTGGGATCACCGAACAATTAGTAAGTTTAGGCTTCGAAGCCGGAAGAATGAAAACCGGTACTCCACCAAGAGTTGACGGAAGAAGTTTGGATTACTCAAAAATGGAAGAACAGAAAGGAGATGTAAATCCTCAAAAGTTCAGCTACCTTGATACTCCGAAATTAACAAAACAATTAAGTTGTCATATTGTATATACCAACGAGATTGTTCATGATATTCTTCGTGAAGGTTTCGATAGAAGTCCAATGTTCAATGGAACCATTCAAAGTTTAGGTCCAAGATACTGCCCAAGTATTGAAGATAAAATTAACCGTTTTGCAGAAAGAAACAGACACCAGCTTTTCGTAGAACCAGAAGGATGGAAAACTGTTGAGATCTATGTAAACGGATTCAGTTCTTCTCTTCCGGAGGATGTACAGATCAAAGCTATGAAACATATTCCAGGATTTGAAAATGTAAAAGTTTTCCGTCCGGGATACGCCATTGAATACGACTACTTCCCTCCTACCCAATTGAAGCATACCTTAGAAACAAAATTAATTGATAATTTATATTTCGCAGGACAGATCAATGGAACTACAGGATATGAGGAAGCAGCAGGTCAAGGTCTGATTGCCGGAATCAATGCTCACAATAAAGTTCATGAAAAAGATGAGTTTATCCTGAACAGAGACGAAGCTTATATTGGAGTACTTATTGACGACCTGATTACAAAAGGAACTGAAGAACCATACAGAATGTTTACTTCACGTGCCGAATACAGGCTTCTTTTACGACAGGATAACGCAGATATCAGATTAACTGAGAAAGCCTATCAGCTTGGATTGGCAAAAGAAGATAGATTAAGGAAAGTAGAATCCAAAATAACTGAAAGTCAGCAACTTGAAGAGTTTTTACGTGAAACTTCTTTAAAACCAGGCGTTATCAACCCTATTTTAGAATCTATAGAAAGCAGCCCTGTAGATCAAGCTTACAGAGCCGCTCAGATTCTTACAAGACCTAATATGACTTTAGATAAACTTGATGGAATTGATTTTATTAAAGAAACTTCTTCTCAGTATAATGACGAAGTAAGGGAACAAGCTGAGATCAATATTAAGTATAAAGGCTATATTGAAAAAGAAAAGGAAAACGTAGCTAAATTAAACCGTCTGGAAAACATTAAAATCCCAGAAGATTTTGATTATACCAAGCTTACAAGCCTTTCTGCAGAAGCAAAACAGAAGATGTCTAATGTACGTCCTAAGACCATTGCACAGGCAGGCAGGATTAGCGGGGTTTCTCCGGCTGATATTAATGTTTTACTAGTGTATTTAGGACGTTAAAATAAAAATGTTTCACGTGAAACATTTCTTGCAATAAAAATAAAAATTAAGGTATTTATTTAACTTTCAAAAGTTGATGAATATCTTAATTTTTTAAGTTATATACACTTTAAAAGATGTTTGTCACTCCGATGAAGAACTATTAAATCATAGTAAAGATTTACTTCTACAATCCTAAGTTATCTTCATCCTAAATAATGGCACAAAAAACTAAATTTGTATAGACTTACTATTTATTAAAATATAACAGATAGCAAATTCAATGAAAATAAAAGATCATTTTCTTTCACAGGAAATATTTGAAATTAAAGAAACAGAGACAAAAGGAGTTTACAAAACCTCCCCTATTCCATCCAATATTTCCAAATATTACGAAAGTGAAGATTACATTTCTCATCACCAGGATTCCGGAAGCCTGAAAGAAAAGCTGTATAAATTTCTTCAGTCTTTTAATCTGCGTTACAAAAAAAATATTCTTGTTGAGAGAGTTCAACAAGGATCAAAAGTATTAGATTATGGATGTGGTGCCGGAGAATTTGTAAAGTATATAGAAAATGATTTTGAAACATTCGGTTTTGAACCGGATGCAGATGCAAGAAAAGCAGCACAGGGAAAAATTACAAAAGCAAAAATCCTGGATGATATCCAAAAAATTGAAGACAAAAGTTTAGATGCAATTACACTATGGCACGTATTTGAGCATATAGAGAACCAGGATGAAATGCTCAATATCTTTCACTCGAAATTAAAAGACAAAGGACTTCTTATTATTGCTGTTCCCAACCCTACTTCTTATGATGCCAAACATTACAAAGAATATTGGGCTGCCTATGATGTACCAAGACACATCTATCATTTTTCTAAAAATGGAATGGAAAATCTGATTTCTAAAAACCAGATTGGAAAATGAGAAAGATCAAACCTTTGATCCTTGATTCTTACTACATCTCTATGTTGAGCGAAAAATATAAAAAATCACCTCTATTCTGGCTAAAAGCAAGTATCTACGGAACGATTTCGAACATAAAAGCCTCATTTTCGAACGAATTTTCAAGTTTGATATACATTATCGAAAAAAGATAGATAATCGATTTTAAAGCCATTTCTGAAAGCCGATTTTCAGCATTTTGAGCTAAAAAACTTAAAACTCAGAGAATATTTCTCTGAGTTTTTTATTTACTTAAATTTAAATTAACAGATTTATATCCGTGCTTTATTAAACAAAAAAATACTCATTGAATTTTGTTCCACTCCCCTACTCCACATTCGTCAGTTCTGTCATTTTTAAATTAAATAAACTAAGTCTTAACAAACTTATTTGTTACTAGAAAATATTTTTCCATAAATGGGTGTTAAAAAGCTTGAAATCTTAAATACAAAAATAATTTCCATCATAAACCCTCCATTTTAACCATTATTTTGATTTTATATATAAATCCTTGAAGAATTTTAGTTTTTCAATTTTAAAGCCATTTATAAAGGTCATTTTTCAGAGTTTTTATTAAAACAAACAGAAAAACATATCCTGAACCTTTAAAAAGATATTGGCATTTTGAAAGGATAAAAAATTGTAATCGAAAGTCCAATTCTCATAAATCCAAAAAAAAATAAAATTTATCTCAAGCAACTGAAAAATTTATTGCTTAAGAAAATTCTGATATTCAGAAATATTAAAATTAAAAAGAATTATATAAAGATTACTAAACGTGAAATCCAAGAATTGCAGATATTTCATAGCTATAAGAGAGCAAAACTGTTTTAAAAAAAATAATTTAATACTTTAAATCAATACAAAAAAAAGTTTAATCACTGATTATAAACAGAATACAACAAAGAATTAAACACAAGAAACAAAAACCAATGATTACATAAAAATTATTTCCATAATTGTTAAAAAAAGGATAAAAACAACTATCAAAATAACAGTTTAAACATTGATAATCAAATATTTAAAACACTAATAATACTGCACGAATTAATTTACATATAAGCTTATTCAAAAAGTAAAACATATTAAGAATCAATGCACTATGCAATAAATGATTTTATACTAGTCTATTTTAAATATGTTTTCAAAATTAATATTCAAGATCCTTTACGAGTCAACAAGAATGATAATTCAGAAAATAGAGACTTGTTCATACTTTCTTCACCTCTACTCTTTTTTAAAAAAATTGAGATACGAATATAATTCCAATATTTATTGACCGTATTAAAATCCAAGTCAAAAAAGTTTAACAAAAAAATTAATCGTAACACCAGAATTTTTTTAAAAAACCGCTCATAATTGAACTCTAAAAATAGATTTCAAAAGCTAATACATTTCAAAAAAGTAAGATATTTTACTAATAATTTCAATATTAGCTGAAGTCTGATATCCTTAAATTTTAGATTAAAAGACATAAAATATAAAGAGTAAATCTCTTTTCTAAATATAAAAATATGCTCCAGAAAGCAATAGAATAAAGTCTCTTATAAAGTCAAAAATTCACTTATTATATGGCTATAAAATTATAAAATTCAAACAAAAAGTATAAAAAGAAAAGGTAAAAAATTAATGTTTAAATACAGATAATTATACTATCCTATCAAGATTTACCTCTCGATTTATCCTTTGTTAATCGGACTTAAAACGTAACATCCACTAAATCAAAAGACCTGAATTCAATATAACATAAGGTTATAACAAAAAGGAATAAAGTTCTTTCAAAATTCAGGATTTCTCAATGAAAATATAAGCATAAAAAAGCCTGCTAATATTATTAGCAGGCTTCAAAATATTGAATTTTATTCTCTATTAATTGTTGATTGCAGCTACACCAGGAAGCTCAAGCCCTTCAAGACTTTCAAGCATTGCTCCACCACCTGTAGAAACATAGCTTACTTTGTCAGCATATCCGAATTGCTTAACGAAAGCAACACTGTCACCACCTCCTACTAATGAGAAGGCACCTAATCTTGTTGCTTCAGCAATACTTTCTCCAAGAGCAACAGTTCCGCCAGCAAAATTTGACATTTCAAAAACTCCAATAGGTCCATTCCAAAGAATTGTTCTTGAATTTAAAAGTACATCATTAAACTGATCTCTGGATTTAAGACCTGCATCCAATCCCATCCATCCTTCAGGAATTGCATAGATATCAACCTCTTTTCTTTCAACATCATTATTGAAGCTTTCAGCAATGATGGCATCAGACGGAAGATATACTTTTACTTTATGTTCTTTTGCTTTAGCTAAAATTTCTAATGCTAAAGGAAGTTTATCTTCTTCTACTAAAGAACTTCCTATTTTTCCTCCTAATGCTTTAATAAATGTGAAGGCCATTCCCCCACCAATAATTAAATTATCTACTGCAGGAAGAATATTCTCTATAATAGTAATCTTAGTTGAAACTTTAGATCCACCTAGAATTGCTGTCACTGGTTTCTCACCACTTTTCAAAACTTTATCAATAGCCTGAAGTTCTTTAGCCATCAATAAACCGAAAAACTTAGTTGATTGAAAGAATTTAGCAATAACTGCTGTAGAAGCATGAGCTCTGTGCGCAGTTCCGAAAGCATCATTTACATAAGCATCTCCTAATTTAGAAAGTTTCTCAGCAAAGCCTTCATCCCCTTTCTCTTCTTCATTATGAAAACGAACATTCTCTAATAATAAAATTTCTCCCGGCTTCAAATCTGCAGCAGCCTTTTCAGCTTTCTCTCCGATACATTCATCAACGAATTTCACTTCCTGTCCTAGAACATTGGAAACTTCACCAATAATATGTTTTAGAGAAAACTCATCCTTCACTTCACCTTTTGGTCTACCAAGGTGTGTCATTAAAATAACAGAACCACCATCCTTAAGGACTTTTTCAACGGTTGGTTTCACCGCAACAATTCTGGTATTGTCAGTCACATTCAACTGGTCATCCTGTGGAACATTGAAGTCAACTCTTACAAGAGCTTTCTTATCTTTAAAATTGAAGTCGTTAATTGTTTTCATTTTTATATTTAGATTTATTTTTCTGAAATTCCATGCAATCCCCTTTCCGGGCCAGGCTAAGTTTCAACAAATTCCGGCAGGGTCAATTTCATAAATTTCTTTGATTTTTCGTTTCACAAATGTAAGGTTTTAAACTTTTTCAACAGATTGATCGAAATAAAAGTTTTCAAAAACTTTCCCCGAAGCCAATCACTCAATAATCAACAAATCTTTTCTCTTTTAAAAAAAATAAAGCTGTTGTTGTTATGTATTGTTAGTAACGGGGATAAGTTTTAGGCATAAAGTTCATAATACTCAACTGGTATACAATTCATAAATAACTCACAATATAAATTACTGTAAACCTGCATATTCACACACTTATTCACAATTGTTGATAACTTTGCTAACTAAGCATTATTAGTTATTTTATTATGGAAAAGCCTGGGGATAGCTGAAGAAAAGATCTGGAAAGTTGTGGGGAAAAGTTTAGAATAGATTTTCTATTACGAAATAATTTCATCTTTGAAAATAGAAAGTTGAAAAAAGTTTTCCACACTTATTAACATAGCTTTTCACAATTAACTCACGGTTTACTAACACGAATTGTTATTATTCTTACCTTTGTAAGGAAATAAAATCTAAAAAAGCTTAATAAGAGTATTATGAAAAGAAAAATTGCTATCGCAGGAGACCATGCAGGCTATGAATATAAGGAGATTGTTAAGAACTACCTTTCAGAAAAGTTTGAGGTTCAGGATTTTGGAACGTTTTCCACAAACAGTGTGGATTATCCAGACTTTGTACACCCTGCTGCAACCTCTGTGGAAAACGGAGAAAATGAGCTGGGAATTTTGATCTGTGGAAGCGGAAACGGGGTTCAGATCACTGCGAACAAACACCAGAAAATCAGATGTGCACTTTGCTGGATGCCGGAGATTGCAACACTGGCAAGACAGCATAATGATGCCAACATGATTTCTATGCCGGCAAGGTTTATATCAAAAGAACAGGCGATTGAAATTGTTGACAAATTTCTTTCTACAGAGTTTGAAGGTGGAAGACACCAGAACAGAGTTGATAAGATTGCTGTTTGTTAAATATACTGAGGCCTGTAATTTGATTGCAGGCCTTATTTATTTTTTATTTGTACATTTGCAGTGTTCAATAGAAATTAAATTCTATACTTCTCCTGAACCTTTGTAATATTTTTAAAGATATTTTATAGAAGGTTTTTCTCTTTTCTTCTCCAGATTTGTAGTAAATTTATACAAAACTAAAGATTTCGTTATAAAGTAGATTTAGAAAAAATAAGATTAAATTAAACATTAAGGTTTGATAAAAATAAAAAGATCTATGGTTTATTTTTTTATGGATAAATTGTTTTTATCCATAAAAAGCAAAAGATCATAATGGCTGAAAAAATACCAAAAGAGCTTTTAAAAAATATACATAATAATAAAGAAGATATTCAAAGTCCTGGCATAGATTTTATAGCTTTGTTTAATAAAGGGAACAAAAGTAAAGCAAGGACTTGAGTAAACAATAAAGGCTGTTATTTTGAATGGGAAAATTCTGGAATTAAAGAAATTTCTTTTCATTATATAACAACCTAAGAAATTTAAAAAAATTAAAATGGCCAAAAAAAGAAAATATATAAGTCATAAAAATGATTTGAAACTGATGGAAATCGGAAGATTGATCCTTCGTTTCATGAATGCAAATGCATCCAAAATTTATAATTATAAGCAGATTGCTGACGGAATAGATTACAAAAATCCAAGACAAAGAGAACTTGTGATCCAGGCACTGCATAAACTTCAGGGATCTGAAAAGATTAAAGAAGTAGAAAGAGGAAAGTATATCGTAAACCTGAAAATTGCAGGAACACTTACTGGAATCATTGATTTCAATCAAAGCGGAAATGCTTATGTAAATGTAGAAGGATTAGAAGACGATGTCTTCGTTCATTCTAAAAATGTAAAGGATGCGCTGCAGGGAGATAAGGTTCTTATTATAACTTATCATTATAAAGGAAAGAAACTTGAAGGGTCCGTTTTGGAGGTTTTAGAGCGAAACAGAACAGAGTTTGTGGGAACATTCCAAAAGGTAGCTCACAAGGAATTTGGATTTGTTGTTTGTGATAAAAAATCAATCAATACAGATATCTTTATTCCGAAGACAAAATTCAATAATGCAGAAGATGGAGATAAGGTTATCGTAAAGATGACAGAATGGAAACCTGGAGATAAAAATCCTGAAGGAGAAATCATACAGGTATTGGGTGCTCCGGGAGAACATGAAACCGAGATCCATGCTATTCTTGCAGAATATGGTTTACCTTATGAGTTTCCACAGGAAGTAGAAGCAGATGCTGATAAAATAGACCGAAGCATTACGGATGAAGAAGTAGCAAAACGTTGGGATATGCGTAATATTTGCACGTTTACTATCGACCCTAAGGATGCGAAAGACTTTGATGATGCCTTATCCATGAGAAAGCTGGAAAACGGAAACTGGGAAATCGGGGTTCACATTGCCGATGTATCTCATTATGTGGTTCCGGGAACTATCCTTGATGATGAAGCCTATCAGAGAGCAACTTCGGTTTATTTAGTAGACAGAGTAGTTCCAATGCTTCCGGAAGTATTGAGTAATGATGTATGCTCTCTTCGTCCACACGAAGATAAGTATACCTTCTCAGCAGTTTTTGAACTGAATGATCAGGCAGAGATCCAAAAACAATGGTTTGGAAGAACTGTGATTCATTCAGACAGAAGATTTACCTATGAGGAAGCTCAGGAACGTATTGAAACAGGTCAGGGAGATTTAGCTGAAGAAATCAATGTTCTTGACAGATTAGCGAAGATTATGCGTAATGCCCGTATTAAAAACGGAGCTATTACCTTTGACAGAAGTGAAGTAAGATTCAATCTGGATGAAAATAATGAACCGATTGGAGTATACTTTAAAATCAGTAAAGATTCCAATCACCTGATCGAAGAATTCATGCTTTTGGCTAACAAAAAAGTATCAGAATTTGTATCTCTTACAAGAAAAGGAGAAACTACTCAAAATACATTTATTTACAGGGTTCACGATGATCCGGATCCTGCAAAGCTGGAATCGTTAAGAGACTTTGTTTCTACTTTCGGATACAAAATGAACCTGGCTAATACCAAAAAGGTAGCTGAATCTTTAAACAAGCTTCTTCATGATGTAAAAGGAAAAGGAGAAGAAAATATGATCGAAACTCTTGCGATGAGAAGTATGAGTAAAGCGGTATATTCTACAGAACCTATCGGTCATTACGGACTTGGATTTGATTATTATAGCCACTTCACCTCTCCTATCCGCCGTTATCCGGATTTGCTTGCACACCGTCTTCTTCAGCATTATCTGGATGGAGGAAAATCGCCAAGCAGACCGGAATTGGAAGAAAAAGCAAAACACTGCAGTTCTATGGAAAGATTGGCAGCTGATGCAGAAAGAGATTCTATTAAGTTCATGCAGGTGAAATTCATGGAAAAACATTTGGGTGAAACGTTCACCGGAGTTATTTCCGGAGTGGCAGAATTTGGATTCTGGGTAGAAATTCCTGAAAACGGAGCTGAAGGTCTAATCAAATTAAGAGATTTAGTGGATGATTCTTATATGTATGATGCAAAAACACATGCCGTATACGGAATCAGACACGGAAATAAATACCAGTTGGGAGATCAGGTTCAGATTAAAGTGGTGAAAGCAAATCTGATCCAAAAGCAATTGGATTTTAAGATTGTTGAGTAATATCAGTAATCGAAAAAAAATAAAAAGAGGTTGTTCCAAAAAAAGGAATAACCTCTTTGTTTTTAGGAAAATAAAAAAAGGATGCTTTAAACTACTGTAGTTTTTTCATGCCACATGACCTCCTTTCTCTCCGCTTCTCACTTCCTTTCTAAAAAAGAATTGTACACAATTAGTAACTAAAATAAAAGTTGATATATCACATCTTTATTGAATAATTAAATCATAAAGTATAACTTTGTATAAAACGGAATGAAATCTTTTTCATTTTAAAATTTATTAAATGCTTGAACTTGTATTATCTGCCATTATTTTAGGATTCATGTTGAGTCTGGTTTTTATAGGACCTATATTCTTCCTGTTAATAGAGACCAGCTTCTCAAGAGGCCCAAAGCATGCCTTATCATTGGATCTTGGGGTAATCACTGCAGATTTACTGTGTATTGTAGCAGCCTATTATGCCAGTGCAGATATTGTTACCCTCATAGATAAACATCCGGGGTTCTATAGGATTACTTCTATTCTGATTTTTGTCTACGGGATTGTGATGCTGGTAACAAAAACTAAAATGCATATGCCCGGTGAAGAGAAAATCATCAGTCAAAACTATATTAAGACCTTTTTTAATGGTTTTTTCTTTAATCTTTTAAATGTTGGAGTCATTCTTTTCTGGCTGGTAACGGTAATTTCCGTAAGGAATCAATACCCGGACACCAGCAGTTTTATTTTATATATAGGCATTGTAATCGGGACTTACCTTTGTATTGACCTTGCCAAAATATTTCTGGCCAAACAGTTTCATGATAAACTTACCCAGAAACTGGCTAACCAGATCAGAAGAGTTGTAGGAGTGATTCTTATTGTTTTCAGTTTCTTTATCTTCCTGCAGAGCTTTAAAACATTCAATCAGTTTGACAGACAACTGGAAGAAGCCGAGAAAAAAGAAGTAAAATATCAACAAACAAAATGAAAAAAATTATCTTTCCAAAAGCTCTTAAAAAAGGAGCCAAAATAGCTGTTATTTCCCCTGCCGGAGCTGTAGATGCTTCACAACTTGAAAAGGGAATAAAATTGATTAAAAGTAAAGGGTTTGAACCTGTTTTAGGGGAACATCTTTACACCAAATTTTCAAACGGATACAATTACGCTGGAACAGAAAAGGAAAGAATAAAAGATATTAACTGGGCTTTAAACGATAAAGAAATTGGGGCTATCTGGGCTTCAAGAGGCGGTTACGGATGTCAGCATCTGATTCAGCATCTGAAGTTGAAAAACTTTACAGAAAACCCGAAATGGTATATTGGCTATTCCGATAATACTGTTATACAAAGCTATCTGTTGAAAAAAGGTTTTGCTTCCATCCATGGACAGACTATCAAGACATCCAGTTTTGGAGTTACTGATGAAAGCTACGACTTGATCTTCGATATTTTAAAAGGGAAAACGCCTAAATACAGCCTAAAATCTCATCCATTAAATAAAAAAGGAAATATTACAGGAGAATTGATTGGGGGAAATTTAGCCCTTATCTATGCCCTTCTGGGAACCAAATATTCTTTCGACTTTAAAGATAAAATCTTATTCATTGAAGATATCGGAGAAAACTTCTATGCGCTGGATCGTATGATCATGAGCCTGGAGCTTGCAGGGGTCTTCAACAAGATCAAAGGACTTATCGTAGGGGGAATGACCAATATGGGTGATGAAAAGGATAATAAAGAGTATGAAGCCAGCTTTGATGAGTTTGCTTATAAACTGATCTCGGAGAGAATTTCAAAATACAGATTCCCCACTGTATTCGGATTTCCAAATGGTCACATTAAGGACAACAGACCGCTTTTAATTGGCGGAACGGCTAAGGTAAAAATTGATGCTAAAGTAAAGATTGAATTTTAAGGCACTACTCCACTTTTATATCCTAAACACGAGAAATGGCTGATCATAATGACTTTGGAAAAATAGCTGAAGATATGGCAGCGGATTACCTTCAGAAAAAAGAATATAAAATCCTGACCAGAAATTTCAGATTTCAGAAAGCAGAGATTGATATTATTGCTGAAAAAGATAATCTGATTATTGTGGTGGAAGTAAAAGCAAGATCTACCGATGTCTTTATACTGCCTCAGGAAGCCGTAACTAAAACAAAGATAAGATCCATTGTCCTGGCAGCGAACCATTATCTGGAAGAATTTAATAGGCAGAATGAAGTAAGATTTGATATCATTTCTGTTTTACCTGATGAAAACAAGAATTTAACTATTGACCATATTGCTGATGCTTTCCAGGCATTCGATGCAAATTGACCAAGTAAAAATAGAATAAATAATGTATCATTTTAGTAATATATCAGTGTAACAATAAATATCAGGTGTTGGTAAATTGTTATACTGATACATTGCTACATTAAATAAATAATCAGTTTTATGAAAACAATATTAATCACCGGAGCCACTTCCGGTATTGGCAAATCCACTGCAGAACTGCTGGCAAAGCAAGGAAACAGAATCATCATTTGTGGGAGAAGAAGTGAAGTACTGGAATCTTTAAAGGAAGAATTTTCTCAATTTACCGAAGTATTTAGTTTAAGGTTTGATGTAAGGAATCTGGAAGAGGTAGAAACCGCTATTAATTCGCTTCCTGAAGAATGGCAAGATATTGATGTTCTGATTAATAATGCCGGTAATGCACATGGGCTGGATCCACTCTCATCTGGAAAGGTAGATGACTGGGATTCTATGATTGATGGGAATGTAAAAGGACTCCTTTATGTTTCTAAAATGATTATCCCCAGGATGAAAACTAAAAACTTAGGTCATGTTGTGAACATAAGTTCTGTAGCAGCAAGACAAACCTATGCCAATGGAGTAGTATACTGTGCTACTAAAAAAGCAGTAGATGTTATTTCCGAAGGGATGAGACTAGAGCTTACTGAATTCGGAATCAAAGTAACCAATATACAACCGGGAGCTGTTGAAACAGATTTTTCATTGGTACGATTTAAAGGTGACAGCGAGAAAGCAGCAACAGTATATGATGGATATGAGGCTTTAAAAGCAGAAGATATTGCAGATGCCATTGCCTATTGTATAAATGCTCCAAAACATGTTACCATTGCCGATATGTGCATCTATCCAAGTGCTCAGGCTGAACCAAGAACAATCTATCGAAAATAGTATCAAAATAAAGGACTAAATTTGCAGGAAAATGTAAAACGATTTTGCCTTTTCGCAAAGTTGTTATTTAGCTTAAAACAAGAAAATGAAAATTCTATATCTTGAAACATCATCTAAAAACTGTTCAGTAGCTGTATCAGATAATGAAAAGCTGCTGTGCGTATGTGAAGAAGTTTCTGAAAACTATAAACAATCTGAAAGTCTTCATACCTATGTAGAATGGGCTTTAGAAGGAGCAGGACTTTCACTGAAAGACATTGAAGCAGTGTCTTTGGGTAAAGGGCCGGGATCTTATACCGGATTAAGAATTGGAGCCGCCTCTGCAAAAGGTTTCTGCTATGGGTTGAAAGTTCCGTTTATTGCAGTTAATTCTCTTGAAAGCATGATAGAGCCTTTTTTAGGCGATAACTATGATTTTATAGTGCCATTGATCGATGCAAGGAGAATGGAGGTGTATACGGCCGTTTATGACGGTTCTACAGGGAAAGAACTATTGGCAACCGAGGCAAAGATTTTAGATGAAACTTCTTTTGAAGAATTCAGAGATAAAAAAGTAATATTTGTAGGAGATGGAGCAAAGAAAGCGAAAGAGATTCTGAACCTTCCTGATGCAGATTTTAGAGAAGATGTTTATCCGTCTTCACAATACCTGATTAAAAGAACTCTGGAGAAAATAGAAAAGAAAGAATTTGAAGATATGGCTTATTTTGAGCCTTTTTATCTTAAAGATTTCCACGGGGTAAAGAAAAAGGGTTCATAGAACACTAAGATCTAAAATATATAAAGCATAAAAAAAGCGAAGATGTACTCTTCGCTTTTTTATTTTATTGTTTTTGTGGGCCATCAGGCATATTTTTGTTTCTTGACTTAGGTTTATCAGTTTTTTGCTGTGGTGTATTGCTCATATTTGCTGAAGTTGGAGGCTGCATCGGCTGTACCTGCTTGAAATCCGTTTCCTTCACTTTATTCTGATTGTTGATATCCCCATTTGCCATTTGCGGAATATTTTTGCTGACCGGTGGAGTAGGAGAGTTCGGCTGTTGAGGTAGCGTATTTCCTTTATTATCCGTAGCCTGGAAGCTGAGGTCACTTTTCAGATAATTCAGCATTTCTTTAGCTCTTATACCTTCCGGAGTTTTAGAATAATTTAAAGCAATCTGCTCAAGTTGAAGAATCATTACTTCTTTTCCGCTTGCTTTTCCTGTATTAAACGCATTTAAAAGATATAATTTCGGAACTAATGCATCTTTCGGGTACTTTTGAATCGTCTGGTCAATAACTTCTTTACTTTCTGTAAATTTCTCAGATTCATATAAAGCGTAGGCTCGCTTATACTCATTTTCAACATCCTCTGTTGATTTTACAAATGAATTGTTTTTAGGATTTCTTGCAAATTCAGCGTAAGAGGTATAAGGGTAATCTGCTAAAAGAATTTGTTTCGCTCTCTCAGCAGCCTGAGGGGTTTTCTCATAATTCATGGCAAAAATCTCATACAGTGCCTGAAGCATTACTTTTTCTTCCGGCTTTACATCTACAAGATCATACAGTGTTTTCGTGGCAAGAGGAGTATTGGTAAAGTAATTCTGATACATAATACCAAGGCCTAAAGATGCCGTATCTCTATCCTTTTTAAGCTGTGACAGCCTCTCCTGATTGGTAGGGATCTGTTCAATATAATAAGCAGGCTCAAAACGTCTCGGATTAGGTGCTGCAGTTACCCCAAGCGCTTCACTTTTCATATCCTCAATAGATGCCATTTTCTTAGAGAAACGCCAGTTATCTGAAAGTGCTCTTTCTCCCCAAACCTGCTTAAAGGAAGAGGTTCCTTTGCTTACAGTTCCGGTATTGTTGAAATAAAAACCTTTTGTAGTTACTCCAAAATCCTCAAAAGCACTGGAGCTGTTATTCGCGAAAATAGAATTTGCATTATAATCTCCGGTATCAAATCCTTTGTTTCTTTCCAGTCGTTTTCTTTCCTGCTCTTCTTTTTCCTCTTTGATCTTTAATTTGGCGATATATTTTGAGAAAAAATCAGTTCTTTGGGCATTATCCATCTTGGCTAAAGAAAGAATACTGTCGTTCTTTTTGATCAGATAGTAGTTCTTGGAAATCTTTTTAATGTAAGCAGACTGATCTTTCAGTAAAATCTTTGAAGGCTCATAGGTCATTACAGTAAGAGCAGAATCATAATAAATTCCGGCACCAATATAATCGTTCTTTTCAAGATAGCTTTTTCCGATCTCATAATAAGCCAATCCTCGAATTTGAGGGTCTGAAACCTTCTCAAATAAAGACTTTCTGAAAAACTGCTGTGCTTCATCCTGTTTTCCGGCTTTATTGGCCATAAGTCCTAAAGCATAGTAAAATTCATTTTTTCTGGAACCATAAGTTCCTTTTTTACTGATCCCTTCCAGATAGTGTTTTGCTCCGTTATAATCTCCTTTACCATTGAACGTTTTAGCAATGGCAATTTGAGATTTTACTTCAAATTCAAAATCATTGGAATATTTGTAGGCTGCCGTATAGCTTTCTCTTGCTTTGTCATTTTGCCCTAAATTTTCAAGGACCTGACCTCTTAAATAAGCAATTCTGCTCTTCAGTTTTCGGTTAGAGTTAAGCTCAAAGGCCAAATCAAGTTCTTTAGCAGCATCTTCCTTTTTACCGGCATCTAAAAGAGATTCAGCGTAATAAATACTCAATAGTTTTGAGTATGTTTTGTTGATCCCGTCACTCTTCAGCTTGGCAAAAATTTCATGAGCTCTGTGATAATCTTTAATTTTATCATAAGCAACTCCCTGATAAATTCTTGCCAGTGGCACTCTCTTATCATCCTTCATATGAGCAAAGACATAATTAAGTGCGTCCAGAGCTTCCAAAGGTTTATTTCTGTAAATTCTTGATTGGGCAAGAATAATATAAGCATCAAAAATCTGCTTGTTTTTTTCTTCTCCGTTTCTGGTAACAGAATATTTATTGATAGCTTTTAATGCTTTAGCCTCAGCAATTTCCAAAGTAGTTGCTCCTTTTACCTGAGTACCATCTGCATTGGAAGGATCACTGCCGGGACCCCCTGACATATTCGGAATTCCTGAGTTTCTTCCGGATGGTCTGTTGGCAACTTCTGCCATTTTCATGGAATTTTCTGCAAAAGCAGCCGATTGCCCCAGATCACTTCCCAGAGGTTGTTCTTCAAACGTAAGAATAGGAATATAAGGCGCATAAAAGTTGTCCTTATGACCTTTATCTCTGGCTGTAAACTCACTGTTTAATGCATCTTTGGCATTAAAAAGAGTGTTGTAATATGTGGAAAATCCCTTCAATAATTTGGATCGTTGCTCCGGCTTCTTTGTTTTGGTAGCACAGGAAGCAATGAGACAAATCACTAAAAGGAACAATATATTCTTTTTCATTATTCAATATAACTCGCTAATCTGCTTTTTATTATCAGCAGTTTGATGATTTTGTAAAAATAATAAAATTTTATAATGAATAATATTTATATTTCTCCGGGAAATATTTTATTTCATTTTTATAGAGCCTGGAAACCACTGTTTTTTAAACAGCGGAGATCTCTTTTAAAATTTTGTAAACAAGATGAGTAGGAAGCCCCATAATTGTATAAAAACTACCTGTCAGGCTTTTAATTTTTGCCATTCCCAGCCATTCCTGAATGCCATAACTTCCGGCTTTATCAAAAGGCTTATAATTTTGAATATAATACTGAATTTCCTCATCAGTAATCTCATCAAAAGTTACATCAGCCACATCCGTTTCTGTAAAAATTTTATCTGCAGTTTTAATGGTAATTCCTGTATAAACCTGATGAGTTTTTCCTGAAAGGCTTCTCAGCATATTCTGAGCATCAGTTTCATCTTTTGGCTTACCAAGAATCTGCTGATCTATAGCTACTACAGTATCTGCTGTTAGTAAAACTTCATCAGCAGTAAGACCTCTGAAAGCGTCTGCTTTTAACTCAGCAAGATATCCCGCTGCATTTTCTATTTTAATATGCTCAGGAATAATTTCCTCACAGTCTATTTTTACCACTTCAAATTCAAAACCAAGACTGGAAAGAAGTTCTTTTCTTCTTGGAGATTGTGATGCTAAAAGTAATTTCATAGAAACAATTATACGGATTGAGTATTATCATCATGCCAGTTCCCCTGAACCTTCATAACCTGTTCAATAACATCACGTACAGCACCGCTTCCACCTTTTTTCGGAGAGATGTAATGAGATACTCCTTTTACTTCAGGAACCGCATTTTCAGGACATGTCGCAATTGCTGAACTTTCCATGATATGGATGTCCGGAAGGTCATCTCCCATGGTCAGAATTTCCTCATTTTTAAGGTTGTATTTCTTTTTAAAATCTTCAAAATCCTCTATTTTATTATGGGATTTCGGATAATAATCCTGAATACCGAGATAATTGATTCTGTGTTTTACCATTTCATCGTTACCTCCTGTTATCACCCCTATTAAATAATTGTTTTTTAAGGCTTTAACTACTGCGTAGCCATCAAGAACATTCATTACCCTGCACATATTTCCACCTGGCATTAGATAAACGCTCCCATCTGTAAAAACACCGTCTACATCAAATACAAAGGCCTTAATATCCTTTAATTTCTCTTTATAACTCATACATTTTTTGAATAGAATGATTCATTGTCTTATAAATGTTAAGACTTTCTTCGTCTTGTAATAACTGTTCATGCAATTGTAAAACCCTGAGGTCATTTCTTACAGCTGGTCCTGTCTGTGCCATTTTAGGTTCTATCTCATGAATCTTCTGAACTGTTTCATCAATCAATGGTAAAAAATAATCAAATGGGATGTTCTGTGAATCTGAAATTTCTTTAGCTCTTGAAAAAAGATGATTCACAAAATTACAGGCGAAAACCGCTGTAAGATGGATGTATTTTCTTTTTTCATGATTGCTTTCCATTACATTTTCTGAGATTCTGGAAGCAAGCCCAAAAAGGGTTTTCGTATCCTCTTTATTTTCAGTCTCAATGAAAAACGGAATTTTTTCGTATTCCAGTTCTTTAGATTTTGAAAAAGTCTGTAGTGGATAAAAACTTGCTTTTCTGTATTCTCCATTCAAGGTTTCTTTAGGAAGTGAACCTGAAGTATGGGCAACCAGACAGTTCTTTTTAGTAATCAATTTCGAGACTTCCCCTACAGAATTGTCACTTACACAGATGATATACAGGTCTGCATCTTCCAGAAATTCTGTAGAATATGGAATATGCAGTTCTTCAGAAATTTTACTCAATTCTTTTTCGTTCCGCCCAAAAATCTGAGCAAGGGAAATACCTTTCAAACTAAAGGCTTTTGCCATGTGGTAGGCTACATTTCCGGAACCGATAATTACAATTTGCATCTAACAAATATAAGGTTTTAAGCCGAGCCGGGAAAGGAAGAACAGTACAGAAACACTAAACTTCAATATAGGCACGTTTATTGCGTAACTGTCTCATATTATTTTTAATATTTAGATTGAAAATTGAATATTTAATTTAACTTTCAGTTATTTTTGTAATCCAAAACAGTGAAAGGCATCTTATGAAGATTAAGGACGCGGAGATTATTTCGTTGATGCAGAATCCACGGACACAGGATAAAGGTGTTCGTGCCTTGATGGATGCCTATCAAAGCAGATTGTACTGGCACATACGAAGAATTATTGTAGACGGAGATCTTGCTCAGGATACTTTGCAGGAAACTTTTATTAAAGCTTATCAGAATTTTCATCAGTTTAAAAACGATAGCCAGTTGTATACATGGCTGTATAGAATTGCAACCAATGAAGCGTTACAACAGGTTAATAAACTGAAGAAAATGCAGAAGACAGATGAAGATCCGGAGTATCATATGCAGAATCTAGTAGCCGACAATGTGGAAGGGGATGCTGAAGAAATACAGATTTTACTGCAGAACGCCATACAAAGCCTGCCGGAAAAGCAGAAACTGGTATTTATGATGCGGTATTATGATGATTTGCCCTATGAAGAAATATCTAAGATTGTAGATATGTCTGTAGGAACCTTGAAGACGAATTATCATTATGCCAAACAGAAAATAGAAGAATATATTAAGGAAAATTACGAAAGATAATTTTTGAGAAAACAAAGATGAAAGAGTTCGACATAGAAAAATTAGAACGTAAAAACATTTACACAGTCCCTGAAAATTTGTTTGAAAATATTCAGGAGAGGGTTATGAATGATATAAAGCCGGAACAAAAAATACAAGCACCGGTCTTTAAATTAAATTGGATGTATGCAGCAGCAGCGTCACTGGCTTTGATCTTTGGGATAACTTTTATTTTTAATTCCAATAATGATTCAGTGGATAAAAATCCGAATTCAAAAGAGATTTATGCTAATCATAAAGGAGAACCTAAAACGGAGGCTGAGATAGCTTATGAAACATTACAAAATGATTTAACTTCTGTTGAAAATAATAATCAAACAGTTGTAAATCAGAAAAATAATACATCTTTTGCTGTGAAAAGTGAAGATGGAAATGAAAAAGAAACAGTTTCACAAAAAATAGTGAAACCTGTCACCAAAAAAGAAGAAACACAGATGAATGAATATCTGGATTCGTTCTCCAATTCTGAAATTGCAGAACTGGCGAGCAACTCTACTCAGGATGTTTATTTGGATTTATATAATTAATAAAGAAAGATGAAAAAGATACTATTGACGTTTTTTATTATTTATGGTTTTAGTCTTGGCTTAAATGCTCAAAGAACAGATTATGACTGGAAAAAGATGGATCCTAAACAAAGGAAGGAAGTCATCAATAATCTTTCTCCTGAAGAAAGAAAGGAACTCCTTAAAAAATTCAGGAATAATATGATCATGGATAATCTGAATGTAGATCCCGGAGATAAAGCAGAATTTACTCAGCTTTATAACGAGTATCTGGACAGTCAGAAACAAATAAAAAGTCAGTTTGATCCGGGGTTTAATCCTGAAACACTATCAGATGATGAAGCCAAAGCTAAATTACAGCAAAGTTTTGAGATAGGACAGAAACTCCTGGATAACAGAAAAAGATATGCAGAAAAAATGCAGCAGGTGATTCCCTGCCAGAAAGTTCTGAAGCTGTTTCAATCTGAGGGTATGATGAGAGATAAAATGAATGAAAGAAAACCTCACGTACATAATAACACTTCGGGACCTAAACAAAACCCATAATAGTTTATTTTTTTAATGTTGGACGGCTCTTACAAATCTTTTTGTGAGAGCCGTTTAATTTTCGTTCCAAATCTATACTTTTGCCGGAAAAAATAATAAATGAAAAAAGTATTTTTCTTCTTAATGATGGCGGTTTCATTATCAGCACAGAAAACAGAAGTAGTAGAACTGAAGCAAAGTATTAAAGATAGAAAAGGAACCACAAAATCAATAACTGTTATTGATAACAGATCAGAGAAAGAAATAGGAAATATACCTTTTCGTAAAGAAACCTATACGCTTAAATTTGGTACTGATGATTTGAAAAATTATATCGAAGATTGGTTCTCAAAGGATAACAAAGTAAAAGGTAATAATGATATTGTTTTAATGCTTGAAGATGTAAAGGCTTATAATGAGAATCCGGAAGATAAAACTTCCATGACGAAAATTAAATTTAAATTTTCAAGTTTTATCAAAAGAAACAATAAATATTACTTTCTAAACCGTATTCAAAACGTTATTACATCCGATTCCAATTTTCCTAAATATATAGCAAGCCAGATATCCAATGCGGTAACCGGTATGATCAAGGAGTCCTATGTGAGCGTGCCTTTAGGAGGGGCAATGTCCGAAGAAGATTTAACGAATTACGAGAAATATATTACTGAGAATTCTCCGCTTTTTGGGGGGAAGGAATTAAAAGATGGTGTTTATAAAGATTTCAGATCATTTTATGAGCAGAAGCCTGAACCTAATTATGTTACAGATAAAAATAAAAAAGGAAGAGTAACCAATATTAAAGATACTAATGCAACTTTAAATGAAGAAGTCATAGATAACAAGCAGGTATTTGGATATATAGAAAATGGTAAAGCTTACAGATCTACTCCGGCAGGATATTTAGAAATGATAAAAGATGATAGAGGATTTTATGTTGTTGCGACGAAAGCAGAACTTTTTCCAGTCAATAATGGAACTGGAGCAATGATTGGAGCGATGACGGGAGGACTTTTAGGAGCAGTGATTGGAGCAGCCATTGATTCCGGGTCTAGTAGAAGAGGTAAAAATGTTGATACTTCAGGGATGCCGAATGTCTATATGGATTCATTAACCGGAAGTTATATTTTTGATTGATTGAAAGTGAAAATACCCGGCTGTCTTTATAGTTCTTATCACTTATTTTAAATAAATTGATACAATAAGATGATGAAAGACAATAATCTCTCTCTTTTTTTTATCTTTGCAAATTACAAGATTCTTAAATGAAAAACATACGAAATTTTTGCATAATCGCTCATATCGACCATGGTAAAAGTACCCTGGCAGACCGTCTTTTGGAGTATACAAACACTGTTACTCAAAGAGAATTACAGTCTCAGACGCTGGATGATATGGATTTGGAAAAGGAACGTGGGATTACCATTAAATCTCACGCAATCCAGATGGATTATGAATATAAAGGAGAAAAATATATTCTAAACCTGATTGATACACCGGGACACGTAGACTTTTCTTATGAAGTTTCCCGTTCTATTGCTGCCTGTGAAGGAGCACTTCTTATTGTAGATGCAGCACAGAGTATTCAGGCTCAGACCATCAGTAATTTATATTTAGCATTGGAAAATGATTTAACAATCATTCCGATTCTGAATAAAATTGACCTTCCGTCTGCCAACCCTGAAGAAGTAACTGATGAGATTATGAATCTTATCGGATGTGAATATGAAGATGTATTGAGAGTTTCAGGAAAAACAGGAGAAGGTGTTCATAACCTGTTAGAGCAGATTGTTGAAAGAATTCCTGCACCAGTAGGAAATCCTGACGGTCCGCTTCAAGCTTTGATCTTTGACTCTGTTTACAACCCGTTCAGAGGAATTGAAGCTTACTTCAAAGTAGTCAACGGTAGCATCACTAAGAATGAGAAGATCAAATTCTTTGCAACTGGAAAAGAATATGGAGCAGATGAGGTAGGTACTCTAAAGCTGAAGCAGGTTCCAAAGAAAACCATTCAGTGTGGAGACGTAGGATATTTGGTTTCAGGGATTAAAGATGCCCGTGAAGTAAAAGTAGGAGATACCATTACTTCTTTTGATAAACCTGCAGATGGTCCGATTGATGGATTTGAAGAGGTAAAACCAATGGTATTCGCGGGTATTTATCCAATTGATTCTGAGGATTTTGAAGAATTAAGATTCTCTCTTGAAAAATTAAGACTGAATGATGCTTCTTTGGTTTTTGAACCGGAAAGTTCTGCAGCTCTTGGTTTCGGATTCCGTTGCGGATTCTTAGGAATGCTTCACATGGAAATTGTTCAGGAACGTTTGGACAGAGAATTCAATATGAACGTTATTACTACGGTACCTAACGTATCTTACTTCGGGTATACTAAAAAAGAACCTGAAGTTCCGATTTTGATTAACAACCCATCTGAAATGATGGATCCTTCCACAATGGATAGAGTAGAAGAACCTTTCATTAAGGCTTCTATCATTACAAAATCTGATTTTGTTGGAGCCGTAATGACTTTATGTATTGAGAAAAGAGGGGAGATCGTTAACCAGAGTTATTTAACATCTGAAAGAGTTGAATTAATTTTCAATATGCCTCTTGCAGAAGTTGTATTTGACTTCTATGACAGATTGAAATCAATCTCTAAAGGATATGCATCATTTGACTACCACCCAATCGGATTCAGAGCTTCCAAGCTTGTAAAAATGGATATCCTGATTAACGGTGATATGGTAGATGCTCTTTCATCTTTGATTCACGACAGTAATGCTTACTATATTGGTAAGAGAATGTGTGAAAAACTTCGTGAGCTGATTCCTAGACAACAGTTTGATATTGCTGTTCAGGCAGCTTTGGGAACGAAGGTTATTGCAAGAGAAACCATCAAAGCCTTAAGAAAAGACGTTACCGCAAAATGTTACGGAGGGGATATTTCCAGAAAGCGTAAGCTATTGGAAAAGCAGAAAGAAGGTAAGAAGAAAATGAAGCAGATCGGTAGAGTAGAAGTACCACAATCGGCGTTCATGGCTGTATTAAAGCTGAATGACTAATTCATTATAAAACAAAAACCGCTTCCATTAAGAAGCGGTTTTTTTATTTTTACTTTTTGCGGGTGAATTTTATTTCCATTGTTTTCATCTCCTTTCCTGTTTTAGGATTAGGTCCATACATTTCCAAAGTATGGTTATTATCGTCAGTAAACGTGTAAACTTCCCTTACTTCACATTCTTTTCCCGGTTGGCTTGGATCTGTCATCTTACCTTTAAAATTAATTGATTTTTTAGCTGGATCCCAGTCTCCTTCTGCACGCATTAAACCTGTTCCCATATTGTCTATCCATGTGCTTACAAATTTTTTCTTAGCGTTGTCATAACCCATAATACTCATGCCTTCAAAAGGCATTCCCATAAAATTTCCTTTGTAATTGCTTACCTGATAACGGCCTTCAAAGATCATTTTATTAGTACATTCAGATGTGCTGGTTGCTGCTTTTCCACTGTCGTCCATCCACATACTGGTTGCACCCGTCCAGTTACCGTCAAATTTGGCCAGCATTTTATGCATGTCACCCGGAGTTGCAAATTCCATCCAGGCTTTTGTGGCAGCAGCAGAATCTACAGGCTTCCATTCAGAAGCAACAGTGCCGGAGTCTTTCTTATCTGATGTCTCAGAGGCTGTGGTTTTTCCTTTGTCACATGATGTAAGTAAAAAACCAATAGTGATGATTGCTAGTAAATTTTTCATAAATATTTAATTTTAAGTTGGTTATAATAATAACTTAAAGATATGAACTTTTATTACTAGTAAAATATTTTTATGATAGTATATCCTTAATAAAAATCAAAATTAAATCAAACCAATCCCTTTCTTTAAAGGGCACAGTTTTTATTTTACTTCGCCATACCTTCTTTGCTCTTTGAGTATATTTTTATCATAATTCATCATAAATGATTCAGAAGAACTATCGAACAGCGTGACTTTAAATTTCCCCCGGTCATTTCCTGTGAGATAATTAACTGAAAATATCATGATTTCATTAGGTTCAAATTCCCAGTAATGCATACCCCAACCGGTTCCGCAAATAAGGGCATTGTCATTCCATATCATTTGCCATTTTTGTTTATCGTCAAGTATAGCAAGTGGTAGATTTTTAAGGTCAGGAAGTATTAATTTCCGATTTGAAATATTCTTGATAAATACAGGAAAGGCTTTATATTTTTTAAGAGTTCCTGTTTCTGAATTGTATGCATATTTAGGGATAGTGTCATTGGGTTTGATGACAATTTTGACATTATTTTCAGATAAAGAATCAAAATTAACTGATGTTTTAGAAAACTTCATTCTTTCAAAATCTCCATGAAAATATGCAGTATTATGGATAGGATTGTTTTCAACTTCTGTACCGGGCGGAGGTGGAGGAGCAGGTATCATTGAACTGTAATATTTTACTTTCACGTTGGAAGGATCTTTGCCAATGTATATTAATCCAGTTTCTGTTTCTCCTATTCCTTCGTTAAACTTTTGGTAAGTTAGCTTCTCATTTTTTTCATGGTCTAAAATGATGGAATCTGCAAATGACGCTTCTTTTTTACATGAGAATAGTCCAAGGATAAGACTGAAGTAAAGCAGCTTTTTTATCATTTAGTAAAAATACTAAATATTTATTCATAGCTTTGCGTATTCGTAACGCAAATATATTTATGGAGTCTCCAAAAAATTACAGGATATCAAAGTAGCGGTAGATGCCGTTATCTTTGGATATTTCGATAAAAAAGATCTTCAAATCCTTCTCATTAAAAGAAATATAGAACCTTTTAAAGGGGGGTGGGCGCTTCCGGGAGGACTAGTTTTGGATGATGAAAATCTGGATGATGCCGTAAAAAGAGAACTTCATGAAGAGGCAGGCATAAAACCTGATTTTTTAGAACAGCTCTATACATTTGGTAACGTAGGCCGCGATCCAAGAAACAGAGTGGTTTCTGTGGCTTATTTGGGCCTTGTAAACCCATCTTACCATGAACTTTTTGCAGACTCCGATGCTGATGATGCTCAATGGTTCAGTGTAAATCAACTCCCTTTGGTTGCTTTTGATCACAAAAATATTATTGATATTGCCTTAAAAAGGCTTCGCACCAAAATTCAATACCAGCCAATTGGCTTTAATCTTCTTAATGAAGAATTTCCTTTTTCTGACCTTGAAAACTTATACAAAACAATTGTAGGACAGGAAATAGACCGCAGAAACTTCCGTAAAAAGATTATGAGCTACGGATTACTTAATGAAACCAATAATGTCAAAAAAGAGGGAAGCGGAAGGCCTGGAAAACTTTTTACCTTTAATCAGGAAAAATATAAAGAGTTGGAAGAGCAAGGATTCTATTTCGAAATCAAATAGGTTTTAACCACAAATGACACAAATATTTTTCACGAATAATCACAAATTTATATGCTACTAGGATAGTAAAACTTTTGTTAAAATATTTTATATGCAAATGACATCCAAAAAATACATTCAATAGAAACGGGCTTTAGCCCGTTTTTTTATGAACAAAAATTCCAATGGCTTTAGCCGAAACCTAATACGTTAGTGTCGCTTGTGCTAAATATTCGTGTTATTTGTTGTTTATAATAATTAGATTTTGTATCTGATAATCAGTGTATTATATACATTAGTGTAAAATTAACACAAATAAATTTGGAAAATAAATTGATATTGCGCTACATTTGCGTAGAAATAACACAATATGAAATACACCATACAAAATATCAAAAACAGATTTCAGAAAAAAGAAAGGATAAAGTTTTTATTTTTCTGGGGACACACGGTTAAGGATGAAATTACAAAATCATGTTTTAGTCAATGGTTTACAGGACATTTTGAAGAAAATGGAATTGTTTACAAAACAGCAGAACATTATATGATGGCTGGTAAAGCAAGATTATTTAATGATGCTGAAATTTTAGAAAAAATATTAAAAGCAGCCAGCCCTAATCAGGTGAAAGCCTTAGGAAGAAAAGTAAAAAACTTTGATCCGAAACTTTGGGATGAACATAAATATGAGATTGTAAAACAGGGAAATCTTTTAAAGTTCTCACAAAATAAGAAATACAAAGACTTTCTTTTATCAACTGGGGATAAGATCCTGGTGGAAGCCAGTCCTTATGATACCATTTGGGGAATTGGAATGCTGGAAACAGATTTAAGAGCAGAAAATCCTTTATTATGGAATGGAAAAAACCTTTTAGGATTTGCTTTAATGGAAGTTCGGGATGAATTAAGAGGGTAAAAACACAACAACCAGTCACAGAATATTAATCATGGAAAAAACAGATCTACATCCGCAGATATTTCTGATTGAGGATTTTCTCTCAGAAGCTGAATGTGACGAATACATTGCCTTATCAGAGGGAAAAACCTTTGAAGAAGCCAAGATCAATGTTGGGGGACGCCAGATGATGAGTAAAGGAATCAGAAACAATGATAGGTTGATGATTTTCGATAATAATCTTGCTGAAGACCTTTTCAAAAGAGTATCCGAATTTCTTCCACAGGAACATGAAAACTACAGCCTTTTGAACTTTAATGAAATGTTCAGAGTGTATAAATATTCTCCCGGGCAGCAATTCAAAATGCATCGTGACGGAAGCTATATCAGAAATGAAAAAGAAAAAAGTTTCTATACATTTTTAATCTATCTGAATGATGATTTTGACGGCGGAGAAACAGAATTTGAAAACCTATTTACAGTAGCTCCTAAAAAGGGTACAGCCTTAGTTTTTTATCATCCTTTACGACATGAAGGTAAAACACTGATAAGTGGACTAAAATATGTTTTAAGAACTGATGTAATGTATTCCTGTTAAAATGAATGCAGGAATGATGCATAACTATGCTCTTTTTAATTAGCGTAATAATAACACAAAAAATGATCAGCTATGGAAGATGAATTAAAACCAAGATTTGTCGAATCATTACAGAGAAACAATGATCAGATCAGAGAAGACCGTGCGCGAACGATCGGAGACGATTCAGAATTGATCTACAGGCGCAAGGTAGAAGACATCGAGTTGAAAATAAAAAGACTCGAGCGTGAGCAGGAAGGACTTATTGACATCAGTCCTTTGGACAGAAACAGTTTGACTTTTGCGGATTTTAATCCCGAAGCATTCGTTCAGAAAGACATGGAATTATCATTAACAATCAGAAATCTAAATATTCAGCTAGAAGTTACTCAAAAGAGATTTGAATATTTATTTGGAAAAACATTTTAGTCATGGGAAGTACAAGATACGATATAGATGCTCGTTATGACAGAGCAAGCAAAGCAGGTTACAAAACAAAATCCGCAGCAGAAATCTTCACACAGAATGCCAAAAGACAGGCACATCCATCAATGATTCCTCAGGGAATTTCTTTCAGGGAATCCAGAGATTCTGAAGTACATCCTAATTCAGTTCCTATTATTCTGGGATTGGATGTTACGGGAAGTATGGGCCATATTCCTCATGAGCTTATCAGAGAAGGCTTACCAAAGCTGATGGGTGGGATTATTCAAAGTGGAGTTCCAGATCCTGCACTGCTTTTCTTGGGAATAG
Source organism: Chryseobacterium sp. CH25 (assembly GCF_004119455.1). Lineage (GTDB taxonomy): Bacteria > Bacteroidota > Bacteroidia > Flavobacteriales > Weeksellaceae > Chryseobacterium. The sequence continues at coordinate 134,892 of NZ_NRQT01000007.1, read as the reverse complement.
GTGATCATGAATGCGACAGCTATCCACTTCAGGTAGGACAGTTTGAGTCTGGAGATGAAGAATTAGATATGTGGCTTACCAGAACTTATATTGAATCCGGAGGCGGTGGAAATGCTGGTGAAAGTTATCTTTTAGCATGGTATTTTGCTGCTTTCCATACCAGAACAGATGCTTTTGAAAAAAGAAACCAGAAAGGATTATTGTTTACAGTAGGAGACGAACCTTGCCTGAATGTACTTCCAGCATCGGCCATCAGGGAAATTATGGGTTCAGGACAGCAAACTTATACTCATTATGAGCTGTTGGAAGAAGCAAAAAAAAGATATGAAGTGTATCACATCAGTGTGTTACATTCCGATCAGGCTGTAAGAGCAGACAGAGGCTGGAAAGAGTTGCTGGGGCAGAATTGTATATCAATAGAAGATCACAGAGCTATTCCGGAAGTAATCAAAAGGATTATCTGTGAAAAGTTTAAAGATAAAACTTTTGGAACACCAAATCTGGACGGATTAGATAACGTACAGATGCTTTAGATCACCAATTTGCCGGCAGGGCAATAATTTTAAAAATGTCAGACATGAAAAAGGCGCAGATAGTTATAGGATTAAGTTTCGGAGATGAAGGAAAGGGAATTACTACAGATTTTCTGGCTCAGCAAAACCCTGAGTCTGTGGTGATCCGGTTTTCAGGAGGACAGCAGGCGGCCCATACTGTAATGATCGATGATAGAAAGCACGTTCATTCCAGTTTTGCAAGCGGAGCGCTTCGTGGATTACCATCTTATTTTACGGAACATTGCACGATTCATCCTCAATTTCTATTCAATGAAAGAGAAGAGTTAAAAGCAAAACACGGAAATACAGAGTTTCACATTCATCCTTTAGCCAAGGTAACCACGCCTTTTGATGTCTGGCAAAACAGGAACAGTTCCAAAAATCTGGAACACGGAACCTGCGGAAAAGGAGTAGGAGCCACCATGAAAAGAAATGAAAGCCCTTATAAGCTATTCGCGATTGATCTTATCGCACCAAAAGAAATGTTGGTAGAAAAGTTAAAAGGAATTGCTTATTACTACGGTTTTATGGATGAAGATGAGATTAATGAACAGATTAATCCTTTTTTAGAAGTTATTGAGCAAATAGATTGGAGGATTGATGATTACAGCTATCTGAATTCATTTGAAAACCTCATTTTTGAAGGCAGCCAGGGAATTTTATTAGATATGGATCATGGTGTTTTTCCGAATGTGACCTATGCTCATACCACCTCAAAAAATGCATATGAGGTCTGTAAAAAACTTCAAATTGAAGATATTGAGATGTTTTATGTGACCAGAAGCTATGCAACACGCCACGGAAATGGTTGGATGAGCAATGAAAAAGAGTTGATGCTGAAAAATAATGAAGAAGAAACCTGTACCTTTAATGAATACCAAAAAGACCTAAGGTTTGGTGATTTAGATTATAAGCTTCTGAATTATGCCTTAAAGCTGGATGGAGCGTATATCAATTCAACAAAAAAGAATTTAGTGGTAACCTGCCTGGATCAGATAGATGAGGAGTTTAAATTTGATAAACTGGAAATAAAATTTGATTCCATTTTCGGATCTTATTCTCCTTATTCAAAAGATTTTAAAAGACTGATTTAATACTGAATACAGAGGTTTTATCTTATATTTAGGGTTGGAATACAATGATGAGGTAAATAATGCATTTTGAAAAAGAAACAATGAAAACGATACACTATTTAAAAGGAGATGCTACGGTTCCACAGGCAAAAGGAATAAAAATCATTGCTCATATCTGTAACGATCTGGGAGGTTGGGGAAAAGGTTTTGTATTGGCAGTTTCCAAAAGGTGGAAAGAACCGGAGAAAGAATACAGAAACTGGCACCGTTTCAGAAGTGAAAATAATTTTGGATTGGGTGAAATTCAGATCATTCAGGTTGAAAAATACATCTATGTAGCCAATATGATCGGCCAGAAGGGAATGAAAACCGGAAGTAATGGAGTTCCCGTTCGCTATGAAGCCATTGAAAAATGTCTGGAAACATTAGCCAAAGAAGCCATAGAACTCGATGCAAGCATTCATATGCCGAGAATTGGATGCGGATTGGCTGGCGGAAAATGGGAACATATAGAACCTATCATAGAAAGAACCTTACTGAATAAAAATGTTGAGGTATATGTCTATGATTTTGATTAATTAATGACGAAAGAATTTGAATAGAAAAAATATATTCGCTGTCCTGTGAGATTGCTCAAAGGATAGGATCAGGAAATTAAAATGAACAAAATGAAAACAACAAGATTGTACAGACCGGTAGGAGAGAAGGAAATGGTTCTTATTATTGAGAACGGATACAAAAAATTTCCGCCAAGACTGGAATGGCAACCCATCTTTTATCCGGTACTGGATGAAGACTATGCCTCAGAAATTGCTGAGAAATGGAATACCAGAGATGAGTTTGGAAATTATCTTGGTTTTGTAACCCGTTTTGATGTTTCAGAGGAAGCAGCCAATCAATATCCGGCACAGAATGTAGGCGCCAGAAACCATAATGAGTTGTGGGTCCCTTCTGAAGAGCTGGATGCATTCAATCAAGCCATTGTAGGTAACATAGAAGTTATCAGAGTATTTGTAGGAAACGACTTTAAAGGATCTGCAAATACGGAAATAGAAAGCCTGGTGAATGCTTTAAAAATAACCACCACGAATCTTTAAGATTGTAAAAACATTCGTGCATTCGTGGTGAAAAAAAGAATTAAATGATAATGCCACGAATGCACGAATACAATACACAGTGTGATTACAATGAGTTTTTGAAATGATGTATTTGCTAAAAAATTCGTGGCCAAAAACAAAAAGAATCATGACCAATAAAGGAATGGCAAAAGATACATTAGATATCCTGGCCAGAAAATATTATATCAATACAGACAACGAAAAAATAGATATAGCGAAAGAGCTGGAAATCAGTAAAAAAGAAACCGCTCTTTTCACTCCGGAACAACTTGCTGAATTAACTGTTGCTCCACTGCCTGAAACTCATTTTGAAACTCAATTTGAAACCTGGCGTTGCAGCTCTCTAAAAGCTATTTTAGAATTAGCAGCAGAAGAAGATCAGGAAAAGACCATGTGTCTGAATTTTGCATCAGCAAAAAATCCGGGTGGTGGATTCATCAATGGAGCAGAAGCACAGGAAGAAAGCCTAGCAAGAACTTCCGCATTATATGAAACCCTGTTGATGGCAGACGATTATTACACGACACACCGTAATATGACCTCTTGTTTTTATACAGATACTATGATTTACAGCCCCAAAGTTCCTGTTTTCAGGAAAGATAAAGGAGAATTATTATCCAAACCGGTGATGTGTAATTTCATTACTTCAGCAGCGGTGAATGCAGGCGTGGTAAAACGTCAGGAACCACAAAGAGAGAAAGAGATTTTGGGAGCAATGGATATCAGAACAGATAAAATGCTTGCATTAGCCTTACACCAGGGAAATGAAACCTTAATCTTAGGAGCTTGGGGTTGTGGAGTATTCAAAAATGATCCGAAAGAAATTGCGGGTCTATTCAAAAAATATCTTCAGGGAAAATATAAGAACAAATTTAAAAGAGTGGTTTTTGCAGTGCTTACTAAGAAAGAAGAAATGCTGATGCCATTTGAAGAAATATAATGAAAATTGAGATTATAAAAGGAGACATCACAAAAGTTCAAGCTGATGCTATTGTCAACGCAGCTAATTCTTCCTTATTAGGTGGAGGTGGTGTAGATGGAGCCATACATCGTGCAGGTGGATCTCAGATTCTGGAAGAATGCAGAGCGATCAGAAACAGGCAGGGTAAATGTAATACAGGAGAAGCAGTAGTAACAACAGCAGGAAATCTTCCTACACAATATGTTATCCATACTGTAGGACCAGTCTGGAATGGAGATGAAGAAAAAAGCTCAAAACTTTTGTCAAATTGTTATAAAAACTCTTTACAGCTGGCAGAAGATCTTGGTGTTAAAACAATAGCATTTCCTAATATCAGCACAGGAGTTTATAGGTTTCCGAAAGAACTTGTAGGAAAAATAGCGGTTGATGAGGTGAGAAACTTTCACTCAGATATTCTAGAGAAAGTTATTTTTGTCTGTTTCGATGAAGAGAATGAAGAAATTTATAAAAAGCTTTTAAATTCACCCTTTTAGAATCAATTAAATTCGTGCATTAGTGGCTAAAAACACAGTGTACAAAACAAAAATTTAAAACCAATGAAAAAACTAACCATATTAAGCGGAGCAGGAATCAGTGCCGAAAGCGGAATAAAAACCTTCAGAGATGGAGATGGCTTGTGGGAAAATCATAATATCACCGATGTAGCAAGTCCGGAAGGATGGAAAAAAGATAGAGCTCTGGTATTGGAATTTTATAACCAGAGAAGACGTCAGCTGCATGAAGTAGAACCTAACGAAGCGCACCAACTTTTGGCAGAACTGGAAAAATATTTTGATGTTCAGATCATTACCCAAAACATTGATGATCTGCATGAAAGGGCCGGTTCCACTAAGATCCTTCATATCCATGGAGAATTGTTCAAATCATGTTCCTGCAACAATAAAAGGCTGATCTATGAACAGAAAGATGACATCAATATAGGAGATAAAGCTGAAGATGGTGCCCAGTTGAGACCCTTTATCGTTTGGTTTGGGGAAGACGTTCCTTTATATCATGATGCCAGAGAAATGGTAAAAGATTCAGATATCTTACTGGTAATTGGAACCTCCTTACGAGTATATCCTGCATCGGTATTAATCGATGACATCAAGGATGACTGCCTTTTAATCGTAATCAATCCTAATGAAACAGGCTTTGGCTATGGAGAAAGAGCAGTAGTGATGAAAGAAACCGCCACACAGGGAATGAAGCTTTTATTTGATAAACTGGTAGATCTTGCCTAATGGAAAATAAAGTAAAGGCAGGGATTATGGGAGTTTGCATCGGTGATGCCCTTGGAGTTCCTGTAGAGTTTAAAGATAGAGATTATCTGAAAAGATTTCCTGTTACAGAAATGCAGGAATTCGGATCACATAATCAGCCCAAAGGTACCTGGAGTGATGACAGTTCTTTAACACTCTGCCTTGCTGAGATACTTACAAAAGGCTATAATCTGGAAAAAATAGGACAAAGCTTTGTAAAATGGGTAAGATATGGTCATTGGACTGCTCACGGAAGGCTTTTCGATATTGGAGGAACTACCCGGGAAGCCATTGCAAGATTAATTAAAGGAGAGAGCGCCCGATTTTCAGGAAATATTTTTGAAGAAGATAATGGAAACGGATCTTTGATGAGAATTCTTCCTTTGGCTTTTTATTTAAAAGATGAAGAAAATATTGAAAACATTTATCGATCGGTAAAGGAAGTCTCCACGATTACTCATGGTCATTTCCGTTCTGTTTTTGCTTGTTTTATTTATGTAATTTTTACAATTCAACTAATAAAAGGAAAGAATAAAACGGAAGCATACACGTATATGCAAAATTTGTCTTTGGAATATGCAGAAAAACAATGGTTTAGCTTAAGCGAAGTAGAGCTCTTTCATAGGGTTTTAAAAAATGATATTTCAGGTTATCCAGAAGATGAAATAAGAGGAAGTGGTTATGTTCTTCATAGCTTGGAAGCCTCTTTATGGTGCTTTTTAAACTCAGAAAGTTATTCAGAAGCTGTATTGAAAGCGGTAAATCTTGGCGAAGATACCGACACAACAGGAGCTATTACCGGGGGATTGGCAGGAATTTATTATGGATTTGAAAATATTCCCCAGCAATGGATTGACGATTTGGTAAGAAAAGATGATATTGAAAATCTATGTGAAAAATTAAACAATAAATACCCAATCAACCAATGAAATCTTTCCTAAAAGCCCTTGCCGATATGTTTTCCAAATATGCTCCTGAGAAGGATATTCAGAATTACCCTTTGAAGAAATATAAAGGAAGAATTGAAATCAATAAAGCATTGGAAATAGGAAACTGCAATGTTCATTATTCACCGGATTATGCATTTGAGACACCGGTTGAATTGTTGAATATTGTAAAGGAAAAGACCTTACTTTGGATAGACAATCAAAATAGTCTGCTGGGTATTTCAGATCAAAAGAGAACTTTATTAATTCCTCTGAATAAAATCAATGGAATAGAAATTCAAAATATGTTGAAAGGAAGAGGACCCGCTGAAGCTTGTTTATGGGTTTATCTGTATGAGAAATCATTTGTGACGCTTTCGGCAACACCGGAAATTTATTATTTTGATCAATATGCAGATGCCATTAATAAAACAACAGGATTTACAGTCACTTTTTCCCCGGAATTTTATAATGCTTAATGAAAACACAAAAAACAATGAACGAAATAGAAACAAAAAGAATAAGTAAATTTTTAAGCCTCATTTTGAGACACCAACCCGAAACGATCGGGTTAAAACTTGATGAAAACGGATGGGCAGATGTAGAAGAGCTGAGAGCAAAATCAGCGAAAAAAAGAGTGCATTTTTCTCTGGAAGAATTAGATGAGGTGGTGGAAACCAATAATAAAAAGAGATTTGCCTTTAATGAAGATAAAACAAAGATCAGAGCCAGCCAGGGACATTCTATTGATATAGATTTAGCCTTGAAAGCTATACAACCTCCCGATTTCTTGTATCATGGAACGGCGGAAGCTAATATTTCTTCCATTTTAGAAAAAGGAATTGAAAAAAGAACCCGCCAGCATGTACACTTGAGCGCTGATAAAGAGACTGCTACAAAGGTTGGAATGAGACACGGAAAACCTACAATCCTGACCATCAGAACAGGAAAAATGTATGAAGAAGGAGTTGAATTCTTCCAATCAGCTAACGGAGTGTGGCTTACAGAGTTTGTAGACCCGAAATATATTTCAAAGTGATAAAAACAGAAGTGTTGCACTAAAAAAAGCCATTATTTTAAAGATAATGGCTTATCTTTTCACTAACTAAAACATGAAATGAACAGAACATTAGTAATAGGAGATATTCACGGCGGATCCAAAGCATTGCAGCAGGTACTTGAAAGAGCAGAGGTTACCCCGAATGACAAATTAATTTTTCTTGGAGATTATGTAGACGGTTGGAGTGAGTCTTCCCAAGTCATTCAGTCTTTAATAGAACTTTCGGAAAAGCAGGACTGTATTTTCATCAAAGGAAATCATGATGTCTGGTGTGAAGACTGGTTAGCACGCGGAGAAGGACCTGGTGTCTGGCTTTCCAATGGTGGAAAAAGTACGGTAGATAGCTATGAAAACTATTCTCAGGAAGATCAGGAGCTGCATCTTGAGTTTTTCCAGCGTATGAAAAGTTATCACGTTGACGATCAGAACCGTTTGTTCATTCATGCCGGATATTCTTCAATGCATGGTCCGGAAAAAGAAGTATATTCCAGCAATTACCGTTGGGACAGAACCCTTTGGGAAACAGCTGTAGCCATGGATAAAAATCTGGAAAAACATTCTGTATTCTATCCTAAACGACTGCTTCTTTATAAGGAAATATTTATCGGACATACTCCAACATTATACATCGGAAGTAAAACACCAACCAATAAAGCCAATATCTGGAATATGGATACAGGAGCAGCCTTTACAGGAGCTTTATCCATCATGGATATTGAGACCAATGAATTCTGGCAAAGCGATCTGCTTCCATCCTTATATCCTAACGAAAAAGGGAGAAATGGAGATATGATGAACAAATAATATACACCTTATAACGTTTCCTGTCCTTTAGTTTCGACAGCTTTAATAACCCATTCTTCAAAACTTCGCCATGAATTTAACTCATCCGAAATTTCTGAATATTCAGAAATCGGATATTCGTGACAAAAAACATCATAGTTTTTCTCATCATTTCTGGTAGTACAAAATCCCATCCAGTCTCCCATAGAACAATGGGAACCAATCATGATAAATTGATCATTGACTTGTTCTTCCGCATCCTCAATTTCCTGCTTAACAAGAGCATTATACTCTTGTAATTCAGCTAAATTATAGATTTGGAAACAGGGTGAAAATTCACCTATTAAAAACTGTCCGCTTCCAATTTCAGCCAGGAAATGATAATAGGATTCGGGAAGCAAATGTTGGGTAAAAGCTTTTATTTCTTCCACTTCTTCGTTGGAAAGTGGTTGAATATTAAACTTTAAGATTTCTGATTCTACGATTTGTTTACCATCTTTCCATTGAAGGGTTTCAATAACCACTTCGTTTTTTAAAATCCATTCTTTCAATTGGTGTAAAGCATTGATAAATTCTGTCTTCATTATTTAAACTGTATAATCTGGCTAATGAGAATTAGCTGTACTCACTTTTCAAACTTAGTGATTTTCCTCTTTTCTTACAGTATTTTATATCCCTAAAACCAGCTATATTTGTAAAAACTGTATTCTATGAAGAAAAATATTTATGAAGCATTAAGCAACGAAGAGCTGATTAAAAAAAGAAATACACTCAAAGGAGTTTCCATTGGCTTCGGAGTTATTTTTGCCTTGGGAATTATCGCTTTCATTGTACTTCTGGTCATCAAAGGAGCTAAAGGGTTTCCTTTTGTGGCATTCACTCCGTTCATTGTAATGCCTGTAACGATGATGCCACTACTCATCAATTTAAATCTGGTGAATAAAGAAATAAAATCAAGAAACATTTAACTTGATTAGAATTGAATAAAAAGAAGAGAAAATAATATATTGATCTCTATTTTGTTTTTTTGACAGGATCTTATTGACTAATTTTAAATCCCGAAAATATGTTAATAATGAAACTGAAATACCTGCTGCTTATTCTAAGCTCATCCCTGTTTTTTGGGCAAAAAACATTTCAGACTCCTTTTGAAAAAGGAAATGGTAACCAAACCGTTACCTATGATGAAATGAACACCTATTATCAGGATCTGGTTAAAAACTTTAATACCATTCAATATCTTAAAAAAGGAGAAGATGATAACGGAAAACCGATCTATGTAGTTGTTTACAATCCCTTTCCTGAAAAGAATATTGAAAAACTGAGAAAAGATAAAGCTATTCTCTTTGTCAACAACGGAATTCACCCAGGGGAACCGGATGGCATTGATGCCACCATGATGCTGATGAGGGATTTAGCTACTAAGAAGATAAAACCGCCGCAAAACTTTATCATTGCTGCTATTTCAGCCTACAATATCAGCGGAATGCTGAACAGAGGCTCCCATTCAAGAGCCAATCAGAATGGTCCGGAACAGTACGGGTTCAGAGGAAATGCAAGGAACTATGACCTGAACAGAGACTTTATTAAAGCTGACACTAAAAATGCGAGAAGCTTCCAGGAAATCTATCAATGGCTAAAACCAGATGTCTTTATTGATAACCACGTTAGTAACGGAGCTGATTATCAGTATACTTTTACTTATATCTCAACCTTTAAAGAACGCTTAGGAAATATATTAGGGAACTACTTTTACAATGATTATCAGGCTAAAAACCTTGATGATATGAAGAAATTAGGCTACGAGAGTACGCCTTACGTGAATATTCACGGTGATATTCCTGAGGTTGGTTTTGCATCATTCGAGGATTCTCCGAGATATTCTACAGGTTATACCACTTTGTTTAATTCTTTAGGAACCGTTCCTGAGACCCATATGCTGAAACCTTATGATAAAAGAGTAGATGCTACCTACAAATACATGTTGGTGAATCTGCAAAATCTGGATAAAGATTATCAGAAAATAAAACAGCTTCGTATAGAAAATCTTAAGCAGTATCAGGCTGGGAAGCAATACGGAATCCGCTGGAAAATTGATTCTACAAAGTATACAACCATGGATTTTAAAGGCTATGAAGGCAACTATAAGCCAAGTGAAATCTCCGGGAAGCCAAGACTGTATTATGACAGAAACAAGCCTTTTACAAAGAATATAAAGCTTTTTACCACAGCGGTTCCTACAGGATATATTACCATTCCTAAATACTATGTGATCCCACAATCACAATACAGAGTTCTTGAGGAATTTAGAAGAAATGGTATTCAGATGAAATCCATTCAGAAAGATAGTACTATTGCCGTAGAATCTTATAAAATCAAAGACTTTAAAACCGTAAAAAACCCTTATGAAGGACATTATGTGCACTATGAAACTACAGTAGATGCCACCAAAAGAGAGCAGAAATTTGCAGCAGGAGACTATATTGTTTCTACTAATCAACCCGGGGTTAAATATATTATAGAAACCCTTGAACCTGAAGCATTAGACTCTTTTTTTAACTGGAACTTCTTTGATGGTATTCTGGCTCAGAAAGAATATTATTCAGCTTACATCTTTGAAGATACTGCTGCAGAACTGTTGAAGAAAGATTCAAAACTGAAAGAAGCTTTTGAAACAGCAAAAAAATCAGACAAAAAGCTATCAGAAGATGGTAATGCCCAGTTAGATTGGGTGTACAGGCATTCTCCTTATTTTGAAGAAAAAACTTTCAGACAGTATCCTGTATTTAGAGTTTTATAACTGCTTGAAAATAAATAGTTAAGCTAAAAAAGACGTTTCATTGAAACGTCTTTTTTATTTATCTTGGTAAGCCTCTTTTTAAAGCTACTTCAGCTCTTTTAACAGCCATTTTCTCTTTCCAGTCCATGTATTTCTTTTTGAAATTAGACTTCATAATGTCGTCAAATTTACGCTGTACTGTAAGATTCCATAAAGAATGTGCCTTTACTGCCCATGATTTATCCCAGGCTCTTAATGAGATTGAGAAAGATCCATCAAGGTATTTCATCCAGTGCCACCATCCTGTAGGCATAAATAAAGTGTCACCATGTTCCAAGAAACATTCAATACCTTCTACGCCATCTAGTGCAGGGAACTTTGTGAAATCAGGATTCTCAATATCATAATCTTCCAGAGCATAAGTTGCATAAGGAATCTGGTACAATCTTTCACGCCACTTATAATCGAAAAGAAGAACATGCTTTCTTCCGTTGAAATGAGTGTGGAAAATGTGCGCCATGTCGATATCGAAATGCAGAAATGTTACGGATCCTTTTCCTCCGAAGAACATATTCGGATATTTATCAAGGAAACCACCCATCAATTCTTTAGGAGAAATATAATCTTCCAGAAGTTTCGGAGCGTATTTTATCGGGTCAAAAAGGAAAATTCTAAGATCAGTAGGCTCTCTCTGAATAAGATCTATATAATCACCGAATTTCATTTGGGCTGCAGAAGCATTGATGGGAGCAGAAGGATCTGCTTTTGAGCTGTCATATAACGGGACCTCCACATCTCCTACAACCTCCTTCATATATTCCATCGTCCATTTTTGGTAAGCAGGCCACTTTTTTGCCATATTCTTGATGACAACGGGCCTTCTTGGCTTTAGATATTTTTCGAAGAATTCCTCTTTAGAAATATCATCTACAACATCTATAGGCTTTAAAATAATTCCCATTTTGTAAATTTTATGTTACAAAATTATTAAATAAATATTTATGAACCAGCGTTTAATTTTTTTTAATCAATGATTCAATTTATTTTATATTATTTAGTCTAAATAAAAAATATAAAACTTTGCGATTGTTTACCCAACCTCTTCTTTTCTTAAGAATATGTATGTAAAATACCCTGCAAAAGAATTACAGGGCAAAAACACAAAATAGATGAATAAAAATCCATTCTTACACGAAGGTATTGCTTTTATTTCACAGTTGTTTTTTTTGGAAAGTTTATAATTTAAAGAATAATAGATAGTTATATTGTTTTAATTCAATGATGAGGGAAATGATTTTAAATTTTATTTTTGAAAGAAGTTCTCATAAGAATATTTTTTATCTGAAAAAAAGGTTCATTTTTTGAAATTTATTTTTAATCGATTGATTATAAATGGATTAATTTTTTAATTATTCAATAGGTCAGTGATTTTAAATACTGAAAACTTATATTTTGTTTTCTCTTAATCAAATAGAAAAGTATAATTTTTAAACAATTAGTGAGGAATCTTGAGAAAGCACACATAATAACTATTTTTATAGTGATAGGATTTAACTTTTTGCTTAAAAATATATCTTTAAAAAAAGTGTAACGAAAAACTACAATGATTAACTAATTATTCAAATAACGAATATGAAAAAAAATATTTCCTTATTTCTGATGCTCTTTATAGCGGTATTTACCTTTGCACAGAAAACAATTTCCGGAAAAATTACAGATGATGACGGGGTAGCCATACCAAGTGCAAGTGTAACCATTGAAGAACCCGGGAAAGATGCTATTCTTGCTTATGGAATTACCAACTCCAAAGGAGAGTATAAAGTAACCTTTACCTCTTCGGAATCTAATGTAGATCTTAAAGTAAAAGCTTTTAATCAAAAACCGCTTACAAAACAGATCAACAACAGTGATCAGACCCTGAATTTTAAAATGCAGTCTGAAGCCACAGAAATTAAGGAAGTACAGCTGAAAACCAAAATGATCACCGCAAGAGGGGATACCATTTCCTATGATCTTAAGGCATTTAACAGTAAAAATGACAGAACCCTGGCCGATGTAATGAGGAAAATCCCCGGGATTGAAGTTAATACAGATGGCACCATTCTCTATCAGGGGAATGCAATCAATAAGTTCTACGTTAATGGTAAAGACCTTATGGAAGGTGGTTATGGAACCATCAACAACTCACTTCCAAAAGATGCTGTACAAAAAGTGGAAGTTCTTGAAAACCATCAGCCGGTGAAGATTCTTCAAGATAAAGTGCCTTCAGATCAGGCGGCTATCAATATTAAACTTAAGAACTCTGTCACGATGACCGGTCGTGGTGAAGTAGGAACAGGTTTTGGTGAACCATGGCTTTGGAATGTAAAATTGACTCCTATGTTTTTCGGGCAGAAAAGCCAATGGGTAGTTAATTACAAAACCAATAATATGGGCGAGCAGGTGGAAAATGAGGGAAATATTCTGGCATTCGGAAGCGGATGGGAAGGGAAAAGATCCAATATATCCCAGAATAACTGGCTAAATGTTGAAAATGCTGAAACACCTAATCTTCCTGTAAAGAGATACTTATTGAACAGCGTACATTATCTTTCAGCTAATTATCTTACCAATATTGACAAGAAAAAAGAATGGGAGTTAAAGGCCAATGCCAATTATACAAATAATGCTGTAGAAAGAGAGTCAAATACATTAACAAGGGATATTCAACAGGGAACGCAGTTTAATACAAGATTTCTGAATAATTTTTATACCGATAAGTTAAAAGGAGAATTGATATTTACTAAAAATGCCAAAAAGGGATTTTTTAAAAATACCACTACATTTTCTCAGTTTTGGAACGCAGACAGGGCTTTGGCAGAAAGAGGCGGTTTAATTGGAAATGAAGCATTACAGTCACCTACTTCTTCATTTCAGAACTCCCTGAGTACCATTATTCCCTGGAAAGAAAAAATGGTTAATTTTAAATCATATATCAGCTATCAAAATGATAAACAGGTATTGGAAATTTCTCCGGCTAATTATTTACAGTTTCCTTATAGAGAATCAGCTGATGATCCGTTTACAACAATTAAATTTACACCTGGAAGTACCGCTTTACAAAGCTTTAAAATTAAGAGCTTAGATACTTCACATTCTGCGAATATAAGTTTTACAACAAAAGGATGGACTTTCACTCCACAAGTTGGAATTGACTTTTCCACAGATAAGTTAACCACCAATTTTGATGCAGTTACAGTGGATAACAAACCTGATTTCAATACTCTGGCTTACGAAAATAATTTAAAATTCACAAAAGTTAATCCAACTGCTTCTCTGGGAATTAATTATAAATCTGATGCATGGAGCTTATTTTCGAGTTTTCCGGTAAATTTTAACAGTATTAAAGCTGAAGATGCTTTCAGAAATGTTTCAAAATCTTTAAATAAAGTAACATTTACCCCTAATATTTTCGCTCAATATTCTTTTGCCTCTTTCTTTAAAGCAAGTGTAAGTGGGGGGATAAATAATAATTTTGGAGATATTCAGACAGCCTATGCCGGATATATTTTAACCAGCCCGGGAGGGTTTAGTGTAATGGACCCTAAAAATCCAATCCCTCAGACTACTACAAAAACTGGAGGAGTAAGGCTGGAATACAGGAACCCACTGAATAATCTTTTCTTTAATGTAGGTTACAGATTAAGTGATGCTAAAAATAACTTATTAGCTTCAAGTATAGTCAACCAGTCAGGGTTTAGTGTTATTGAATACATTGAACGTGAAAATAAAAGGACAAATAATAGCTATTATGCAGAAATTGGGAAATATTTTCCAAGTTTTAAAACCAATGCTTCATTTTCCTATAATAATGCAGTATCAAAATCACAGATGAAAAGGAATAATGATTTAATTGATACCAAAACAGAAGGAAATACGCTTGGTTTCAAGTTTAATAATACCTATTTCTCCTGGATGAGTGTAGATTTCAATATGACAAAGTCATGGAATAAACAATCTAATATTTATACTATAGGAAACTTAGGAAAAAGTGAAAGTTACAGTCATAACTTAAATGTATTCTTCTATCCTTGGAAAGTCATACTATTGGTTTCTATTGGGATCAGATTAATTCGAAGCTTGGAGATACAAAGTTCAACAATGGATTTTTTGATGTATCCTATCAGTTCAGCTGGACTAAGAAAAAAGTTGATTTCGAACTGAAGTGGATGAATATAGCAGACAGAAAAGTATTTGAAAGAGTAAGCGTAAAAGATGCAACTATTGAGCAGACAACAATGCAGCTCCGTCCTAGCCAAGTCATGTTTACCGTAAAATTCAACTTTAAATAATACAAAAAACCAATCCGAACGGATTGGTTTTTGTTGAGATATATAGCAATTGATTAAAAAGCCTGATGATCAGCAGAAGGGCCATAACTTCCAGGTAAAGGAATGTTATTAATCCTGTAATAAACTCCTAATTGTGCTCTGTGATGAGTAATTTGGTTCAGAGCATGACGAATAGATTCATATTTAGACCATTTTGCCAGTTCTTCACCATTGTTTTTCAATGCCCAGCTCGCTGTAAGATCGCTCTCTTGGGCTTTTTCCAGTGCTTCTTTCCCTGATTTAAAATTCTGATCCAGAGTTTTAAGAAGATCTTCTCTGGTAGAAAGTTGCTTGGGCTGATAATCCCCGCTGGCAAAATCAAGTTCTGAAGTGCTGAGCATGGTATTGGGCCACTCAAAGATTTCTGCAATATGAGTGGCAAGAGGTAGCATTTTCATACTTTTTTCATGAGGGGCATAGTCATTTTTTTCGTCAGGATAAGTTTCAAAGAATTTTCTGGTCGTCTGGTATTCAGCTTCCAGCTCATTTTTAAATTGTGATAAAGTATCCATAATATTTTGTTTTTGAGAGAATTAAAGTTAAAACTTTTAAAACTGAAAATGTTTTAAGAGAATCATAATTTTTCAATACAAGAAATAATTGGGTAGTTAATATTTGCTTCCATTCCCTTTGCTTTCATACCATCTTAAAAAAAATGAAAAAAAACTGTAACAAACTTTCAAAAGTGATTACTAATTATTAAAACTTGAGGAATGAAAAAGCTATTTTCAATTTTTCTTATCACTCTTTTTGCCTTTGCGAATGCTCAGGATACTAAAGAAACGGCTAACCGCTTCTTTTATGAGCTAACCTTTAAGCCCAAAAAGGATTCTGCCAAGCTGGATAAGCTGATTACGATTTTGGATATTACTCCAAAAAAATCTATTTATCAGGATTATACCATTCCTTCACAGGATTCCATTATCAAGGTGGCGGTAGAGGAAATGGAAAAAGCAAAAACCTGGAAAGATATTTCAAAGCTCATCAGAATGCCTAAGTTCGCTTACAAGATTGTAAAAACGTATCCGGAAATGAAAGAGCAGTATATTGATAGAGTAAGCATGAATTTATTTGGATATGATGATCCCATTAAATTTACCTGGAATATTCAGCCGGAAAAGCAGAAAATAGGAGAATACAATACTCAGAAAGCAACTACAGAATATGGTGGCAGAAAATGGACAGCATGGTTCAGCTCAGATATTCCTTTTCAGGATGGTCCGTATAAATTTTATGGACTTCCAGGCTTAATTGTTAAGATTGAAGATGATGAAAAGAACTACTCATGGATGTTGAGTGGTAATAAAAAGATAGCAAATTATGATGAGCTATCCTATTCAGATAAGATCAATGCTAAATATGGTATTTCCAATACCGTAACACCTACTACAAAAGAGAAATTTGAGAAAGCCTACGCAAGCTTTAAACAGGACCCTATGGCAGAAATCCGTCAAAGAGTGTCTCCGGAAATGATGAATATGAAAATGCCGGGATCTGATGTAACCATTGGTGATGCCCTTAAAAGACAGGAAAAAATGACCAAGGATTATTTTAATGCCAACGATAATCCAATTGAAAAAGAACAGCCTTCTTCAGATAAAAAGAAAAAATAAGCTTCATATCAACTAAATTATATTCCGAATCAACCCAGGTACAGTAATGTATTTGGGTTGGTTTTTTTATAGGCGGAACGTTATTTAGATTAAATTTAAATAGCGTATATTTGCACTACAAAAAAATCAGGGCTTTGAAAGAGAAACAATTACATAAATTAAGTGGATTTCCTAAAAACAAAATGGGAAAGATATTGGGATATGATAATGACCATCTGAAAATGCCCAATAAAATCATTGAAATGGGACTCCTTCCGGAGACCATTTTCAGAATTTTGTACCAGGCTCCGTTTAATGGACCAATGTATGTGGAATTTGGAGCAGAGAAAAGCCGGATTGCTCTTCGTGAGGAAGAAGGAGATTATATCATTGTTGAAGAATTGAATTAATGCAGGCAAACAAGAAAAAACAGATACTTTTAGTTGGGAATCCTAACGTAGGGAAATCAACGGTTTTTAATGCACTTTGTAATAAAAAGCAGAAAACCGGAAACTATGCAGGAGTTACCGTTGCAAGCCATTCGGGAAACTATACACATAAGAATGAAGACGTTGAAGTGATTGACCTTCCGGGTTCTTACAGCGTTTATCCGAGCTCAGAAGATGAAGCTATTTTCTCAAAATACCTTCTTGATGAGCAGAAAAACTACGCAGGCGTTGTTTATATTCTTGAAGCATTAAGTTTAAAGAGAGGTCTTCTTCTATTCCAGCAGATTCAGGATCTTGGGATTCCGATGATTCTGATCGTCAATCAGATTGACCAGGCGGAAAGAAGAGGTATCACCATAGATATTCAGAAGTTTTCAGAAGCATTGGGGATTAAAATTATCCAGACCAATGCCAAGGAGCAGATTGGGATCAATGAAGTGAAAGAAGCTGTATATAACAGTGATTTTGTAAAAACAGATAAAGCATCTTTTGAAACACCGAACGAACACAGAGATTTTATTCAGAAATTAGTATCTCATAAAGGATTTGATAATGAATATAAAGCCTGGATGAGCCTTTCAATGGGGACAGATCTTGGTAAAATAGAATCTGTAATGGATCAGATTAATGAATCTGAAGCTAAGAGCTTGGTTCCAAAAAGATTACAGGTTCAGGAAACGGTTAGAAGATACCAGAATGTAGATAAAATACTGGAGAATGTGATCTCCAAAAAGCCTCAGTTCAAAGAATTGTTAACGGAAAAGCTGGATAAAGTTTTAGTTCATAAATTCTGGGGATATGTGGTTTTCTTATTGATTTTATTAATCATATTTCAAAGTGTTTTCTTCCTGGCAGAATATCCGATGAACTGGATTGAAGAATCTTTCTCATGGTTAGCAGCATTTACCAGCGAGCATCTTCCGGAAGGGCCAATCAATTCTCTGATATCTAACGGAATTGTTCCGGGAATCGGAGGGATTGTAGTGTTTGCCCCGCAGATTGGTATTCTTCTGTATTTCCTTTATCTGTTGGAAGATTCCGGATATATGGCAAGAGTGGTCTTCCTGATGGATAGGCTGTTACGTCCTTTTGGACTGAACGGGAAAAGTATTGTTCCCCTTGTTTCAGGAACAGCGTGTGCAATTCCAGCAGTTATTTCCACAAGAAATATAGAGAACGTTAAAGAAAGATTGTTGACGATATTGGTAACGCCATTCATGACGTGTTCTGCAAGACTTCCAGTATACAGCATCATTATTGGGCTGATTATTTCAGAGGGATCATTTTTAGGAATAAAATATAAAGCTCTGGTACTGATGGGGATGTACCTGTTAGGATTTCTGGTAGCATTATTCTCTGCAGCTATTCTTAAGAGATTTATTAAAGATAAAGGGAAAACCTATTTAGTAATGGACCTTCCTGCTTATAAAAAGCCACTTTTCGGATATGATCTTAAAATGGTTTTAGGTAAAGTATGGGATTTCATTACCGGAGCAGGGAAAATAATTTTCATTGTAAGTATTATTATCTGGGTATTAAGCTATTTCGGACCTAGACAAAAGGCAGATGAGTTTGTAGCTTCAGATGTTCATTTGGATCATTCTTACCTAGCTAAAATGGGGAAAGGAATAGAACCCATAATAGAACCATTGGGTTACGACTGGAAAATGGGAGTAGGAATCCTTACCAGCTTTGTAGCAAGAGAAGTATTCGTAGGTACCATGTCAACGCTTTATAGCCTTGAAGATGATGCTCCGGAAGTAAAAGTGATTGATAAAATGAGAAGAGATGTAAAGCCAAACGGAGAAAAAGTCTTCAGCTTTGCAACAGGAATTTCAGTTCTTCTTTTCTATGCATTTGCAATGCAGTGTGTTTCTACACTGGCAGTAGTTTATAGAGAAACCAAAAGCTGGAAATGGACAGGCTTTCAGGTGGCTATGATGACAGGTTTGGCATATTTTGTGTCGATGATAGTATATCAAATTTTAAAGTAATGGATACTTCATTAATTTTTCAATACGTACTGATTGCATTAATAGTGGCATTTGCCTGCTACTCCTTATTCAAGGTGCTTAAAAAGAATTTTGCACCCAGTAAGTTCGATTCTAAAAGATCGGGGTGTGATAAAGACTGCGGCTGTTCTTAACATAGATTTCAATGGTAAATTAAAAAAAATGTAGTATTTTCATTTTTTTAATTTAAAATATTCAGATTGAATCTTATAAGGGTAGGAATTGTTGTATTGTTTTCTTTGTTGGCCATTCAGGTCAATGCACAGAAAGATACCACAAATATTAAGTCTTATGCAGATCAGGTGATGATTCGGGCCAATCTGGATACCAATATTGAAAGCTATATTTTTACAGAAGGAGAGAAGGAAAATGCAAAGCAGCAGATTTTCTCTATCAACAATAAGACAAAAGTTTCACTATCCATTGATTATAGGATTATAAGTGCCACTTTATCCTTTGCACCCAAATTTTTTGAAGGAAATCAAGACAACGATCTGAAAGGAAACAGTTCTTATACAGACTTCAGTTTCAGATTTTTCCCCAAAAGAATTATTCAGACTCTTTATTACAAGAATGTCAAAGGCTTCTACATTGAAAATATGAAAGAGGTCTTTCCGGATTGGAAAGAAGGAGATCCCTACACCCAGTTTCCTGACCTTAGAGTACAAAGTTTTGGAGGGTCTACTTCTTATGTTCTCAATAAAGATTTTTCCGCAAGAAGCATCTACACTCAGGGAGAATGGCAAAAGAAGAGTAGTGGCAGCTGGATTCCATTTCTTGATTATGATCTTACTATTTTCAGAAATAAAGTAGAAGAACAGAGTCTAAAAGAGACCCAATATAAAATTGGAGCCAATATGGGTTATTTCTACAATTGGGTATTGGGAAAAAACGTAAATATTGCACCCTATTTAGCACTTGGACTTGGTGGGAAATTTTCTACATACCGAAATGTTCAGGGTGACGGCACAAGAACAAATGCCCAATATCTGACCTTAAGAATGGAAGGAGGCCTGCATGTAGGATACAATACGGATAGGTTTCTGTTTGGCGGGAAAATGAATTTCAGTGCCTATGCCTATAATCAAACCCGAAGTCAGGTGGTACAGAATAACAGTGTATACGGTTTGTTATATGTTGGTTATCGTTTTGCACCACCCAGAGTAGTCAAAAATACTTATGATAAAATTCAAAAAAAGATCCCGGTTTTATAAGAGGACTGTCTTTTTAAGTATCTTTGTTTCGCATAAAAAATTACACTAATCAATTAGAAATAAAAACAGAATGTCGTTAATAAAATCTATTTCGGGAATTCGCGGAACCATTGGAGGTAAAGTAAATGATAACTTAACGCCTCTTGACGTGGTAAAATTCGCTTCCGCATTCGGAACATGGCTTCAGAATAATAAAAATAAAAAAGACTTAACCCTAATCATCGGAAGAGATGCCAGAATCTCAGGACAAATGGTTTCTTCACTGGTTACAGCTACATTACAGGGATTAGGAATCAACGTGGTTGATTTAGGCCTTTCTACAACACCTACCGTTGAAGTAATGGTTCCTGAGTTAAAAGCAGACGGAGGAATTATTCTTACGGCGTCTCACAATCCAAAACAATGGAATGCGCTTAAACTTTTAAACGAAAAAGGAGAATTCATCACGGGTGAAAACGGAGCAGAAGTTCTTGCTTTAGCAGAAAGTGAAGATTTCAACTATGCAGAAGTAGATGATCTTGGAAAATACGAAACAAGAGACGATGCTTTTGATATCCATATTCAGCAGATTCTTGATTTACCAATGGTAGACGCTGAAGCTATTAAAGCAAAAAACTTCAAAGTGGTATTGGATGCTGTAAACTCTACAGGAGGAATCGCCATTCCAATGTTATTAGATAAATTAGGTTGCGAAACCGTTAAATTATACTGTGACCCAACAGGTCATTTCCCTCACAATCCTGAACCTTTAAAAGAACATTTAGGAGATATCTGTGAGTTGGTAAAAAAAGAAAATGCAGATCTTGGAGTTGTAGTAGATCCGGATGTAGACAGATTAGCCCTTATTGATGAAAAAGGAGAAATGTTCGGTGAAGAATATACTTTAGTTGCCGTTGCAGATTATCTGTTGAAAAATAAAAATGGTGCAGCAATTTCTAACCTTTCTTCAAGCCGCGCTTTGAGAGACGTTGCTCAGTCTCACAACTCAGAGTACTTTGCCAGTGCAGTAGGAGAAGTGAATGTAGTAACTTTAATGAAAGAGAAAAATGCTGTAATTGGAGGAGAAGGAAACGGAGGAATTATCTACCCTGATCTTCACTACGGAAGAGACTCTTTAGTAGGTGTGGCATTATTCTTAACTCATTTAGCAAAGGAAAATAAAACCGTTTCTGAATTAAGAGCAGGATATCCAAGCTATTTCATGGGGAAAAAGAAAATAGAACTGACTCCGGAAATTGATGTAGATGCAATCTTAAGCAAAATGGAGAAAGAATATGAAAACGAAGAAGTTTCTACCGTGGATGGTGTTAAAATAGACTTTGAAAACGACTGGGTTCACCTTAGAAAATCCAATACAGAACCTATCATCAGAATTTATACAGAAGCTAAATCTCAGGAAGAAGCAGATAAATTAGGAGATGATATCATTGCTAAGATTAAAACTTTAATTTAAATATATATAAGAACGGACTTGTTCCGTTCTTTTTTTATACTAGAATGTTTGAACACATAAAAAACAAATTTCCTTTTCCCAAAGAGAAATGGAAAAAGTTTATAAGCAGCTTTGAAAGAATAGAAGTTCCTGCTAAAACCCTGCTTCTAAACGAAGGAGATGTGTCCAATAATGCCTTCTATCTGGAAAAAGGAATTGTAAGAGCTTGGTATAATAATGATGGTAAAGATGTTACATTCCAGTTTTTCCTGGAAAATACAATGTTTTCTTCTCTGGAAAGCTTTAAAAAAGGCCTTCCCAGCATGGTCTCCTTTGAAACGGTAGAATCCTGTATTTTATATAAGATTAAAAAGCCTGATGTAGAAGCATTTCTGGAAGAAGTATATGAAAACCCTGAAATGAGAACCTTTTTTATGGACGCCCTTTTTGAGAGAATCTTCGATTATATGAAACATTTTTTTCATTCATAAAAGATACTCCACAACAGCGTTATCTCCAGCTTGCTCAGCAAAAACCTGAAATTATCAAAAGAGTTCCCCAGCATTATATCGCTTCTTATTTGGGAATCACAACAGTGCATCTCAGTAGGATAAAGAGTAAAATACTGAAAGAAAAACTTTCTTAAGGCAGGAAGCTGGAAGCAGGATGTTTCTTTATAAGCATAATCATTAAGGAGCTTAGCGAACCTGGCGTTTTAAAATCCCTTGTTTGTAATTATCAACTTAAATAACTTCCATCCTCCCGCTTCCAGCTTCCATCGTCTTCAAACTGATAACAAATGTTATCGTCCTGCCGCTCTTTCAACTTATAATTTTGTATAAAAATTTAAAGCAATGAAAGCAGCAGTAGTATTTGAAACAGGAAGCACTCCTCAATATGCAGATTTTCCAGAACCGGAAATATCAAATGAAAGCGAAGTATTGGTCGCTGTAAAAGCAGCATCCATCAAAAATCTTGATAAAGCAAGGGCAAGTGGAAAACATTATTCTACTGAAAATGAAATCCATAAGCCAACTGTTATAGGTTCCGACGGAGTAGGATATCTTGAAGACGGATCAAAAGTGTATTTTTTCAGTAAAAAAGGAACCGTTGCAGAAAAAGCAGTAGCCAATCTACAAATGATAGTACCTATTCCCGAAGATCTTGATTTCTTAATAGCCGCAGCCCTTCCCAATGCAGTAATGGGATCAGCAATGGCATTAAAGTTCAAAGCAGGAATACAGCCCGGAAATGTTGTTCTGGTTAATGGAGCTACAGGAATTACGGGCAGAATTGCTGTACAGATTGCGAAAGTATATGGAGCCTCAAAAATTATTGTCACCGGAAGAAACGAAGAATCTCTGCATGCACTTCGTGAACTGGGAGCGGATGAGGCTGTCTCACTACATTTAAATGACGAAGATTTTAAAAATAGAATAAAAGAGATTCATCATGAAAGTCCCATTGATATTATTATCGATTATATCTGGGGCCATTCTGTGGAAATGATTTTATCTGCATTGAAAGGAGACGGAACATTTTCCCACAAAACAAAACTGATCACTATTGGCGGAATGAGTGGAGACAACATCCAATTATCGTCACAAATTCTCAGGGCAACAGATATTCAGATTTCAGGATCAGGGTTAGGAAGCTGGACAAAACAAGAATCAGCATTGTTGTTTTCAGAAATTATTCCTGAAATGTTTCAGGCTGCCGTAGAAGGAAAAATAAAAATAGAAACAGAAAATGTTGATATAAAAAATATCGAAGCTGCCTGGAATGCGGAGATACAAACAGGAAAAAGCTGGTAGTAAGAATTTAACCCCAATTTCCTTTTTTTATCCACAATCCTTTTATCGGTTTTCTTTTTTACTATTTTTATAATAGAAATTTATGAACTGGAAAATTCAAAAAAAAGTTGCAACTTTGCATAAATATTTGAATATCAGTTTCAGATATATTATTAATTAATAAAGTTTGCCGAGGTCTGTAAGTAAATTCAGGCATTGGGCCGACGAAGAGGACACTATTGGAAGAGTATTTTGGAAATGAACTTGTAAAAAAGTTCGAAGAAATGATGGAAAATAATGACGAATTCTACTTCGATACCGAGGAGTTGGAAGATATCATTGTTTATTATTTGGAGCTGGGTGATTTTAATTACGCTGATATGGCCGTTAATTATGGACTGAAGCTTCACCCCAATTCATTAGATATCAAGATCAAAAGACTTGAAATTCTTCTGGAGTGGGAAGAATATAATACGGCAAAAGATCTTATTGATGAGCTGAAAGGTTCTTCTATGGAGAATACAGACTTTTTAGTTTGCTATGCCAAGTATTATTCGAGTCTGGGTAACCCTAGAAAATCCATTGAAATCTGTAAAAAAGCCCTTACGCTGGAGGAAGAAGAAAACTTCCTTCACAACTTTATTGCAGACGAGTATGTAAATCTGGGAGACCCTTTTAACGCTCTTAAACATTACAGAAAAGCACTTAAAGAAGATCCTACCGATGAGTATTCGTTGGAAAATGCAATGGTGTGCTTCAGTGATCTGAATAAGAGCGAGGAGGCGATTGCCTTTCTTAATGAATATTTAGATGAATTTCCTTATTCCGAAACCGCATGGTTTGAATACGGACAATTCTATTTCAACAGAAAGAACTTTGATGAAGCGATAAAAGGATATGATTATTTATTAGCCATCAATTCAAATTCTGTAGGAGTATATGCCAATAAAGCAGCTTGTTATGAAGCTTTAGGACAATACCAGAAAGCCATTGAAACTTATGAGGAAATGCTTGAACTGGAATATACCAAGGCGTTTACTTTCTATAAAATCGGATTGTGTAATAAAGCATTAAAGCAACCTATTTTAGCTTTAAACTCATTTCAAAAATCGTTGAGAGAAGACCCTCAGTTCTATCTGGCCATGATGGAACAGTCTTATTTATACGAAGAAATGGGTGGAATGTCTGAAGCCCTTTATTTTGCAAGAGAAGCAACCCAGCTGAATGAAAATAATCTTGATTATCAAAAAAGATTAGCATTTCTGTTCATTGATTCAGGAAAATTTGAAGAAAGCCTTTCCTGTCTTAAAAAACTGGTAGATGCAGAACCATCAAGATTTTACAACTGGTATGCCTATTCAGAAGTTCTGATGCTTGTAGGGGAATATGAAGAAGCTGTTACTGTTTTAAATGCTGCCATAAAGCATCATAACAGAGCAGAGTTGTATTATCAGCTAAGCAACTGTTTTTTCAACCTTAAAGATCAGGATAAAGGAATAGAATCCCTTCAGAAAGCTTTAGATCTGGATCCGTCTCTGGTTAAGGATATGCAAAAGAAATATCCTTTCATCAAAGAAGAAGTAAAAAAGGTGAAAGTGAGTAAAGTGAAGAAAAAGAACTAAACGTACCCTAAATAATAGAAAAGCCTGCAGAAATGCAGGCTTTTTTATTGATAAAAAAGGTATTATAAATCTGAAGCTAAAAGAAAGTTATAAGTCTTCCTTTGACTTTTCCAAACTGAAATACTATTATTTTTAACGCTAAGAATACACAAAGAAGTACAAAGCTGTATGGATATTTTTCGTTCGCGAAGGCACTTCGTTCAGCTAAGAAGGTGACCATCGCTAAGTGAAACGCCTTTGCGAACGAAATTTTTCCATTTTTTATTAAAACCTCTGCGAACTCTGCGTTAAAATAATACCGAAATAGTTATAGTAAGTAACCTTTTAATTATATGACTAATAGTGACTTCCAGCCTCCCTCTTCCAGCTTCCTATCTTCAATCTATTTTTTCGGATTACTTCTCAGAAATATCAATCCAGCTATAATAATTCCTGCCCCTACAAATTGCATAATACTTAGCTTTTCACCGTCAATTATCCCCCAAATAATAGCTACAATAGGCATGATAAGAGTAACGGTTGAGGCAAAAAGAGGAGTGGAAACCTTTAATAGTCTATAATTCATCGTCATTGCAAGCCCGGTTCCGAAAATGGAAAGTAAACTTACAAACATTAATCCAAGCATATTGTCCTTTGAAAAACTGAATTCAGAAAAGAATCCCGTACTCGTAAGTGCAATAATAGAAGGAAATAATAAAACAAATGAAAATATAAAGGAAGATAAAACGATGGATGAAACGTCCATTAATTTCGATTTCACGGTTGTTGTACTGAGAGCGTAGCATAAAGTGGCTAATAATAGCAATAGTATTGGTATGATCT
This sequence comes from Chryseobacterium sp. CH25, assembly GCF_004119455.1. Classification (GTDB taxonomy): domain Bacteria; phylum Bacteroidota; class Bacteroidia; order Flavobacteriales; family Weeksellaceae; genus Chryseobacterium. Next base: position 109,070 of record NZ_NRQT01000007.1, on the reverse strand, counting down.
TAAGTTCACCACTATCACCACCACCAAAAGCGAGAATACAGACTCCTGTAAAGCTTATAAGTACTCCTATAATCTGTTTTTTCGTAGTTTCAAACTTCCATACCAATGCACCTACAATAATGACGAAAATGGGCATCATTGAGTTAATGATTCCCGCAATACTGCTGGATATCTCTTTTTCTGCAATCGGAAAAAGGAACATAGGGATAAAATTTCCGGTAAGTGCAGCCAAAATAAGCCACTTTATGTGTTTTTTCGGAAAAAATTTATAATTAGAAATGGCAACCGGAAGCAAAATAATACCGGCAATAAGCACTCTGAGTGATCCTACCTGATACGGATTAAAATGATCCAGTGACTTTTTGATCAAAATAAAAGAAGATCCCCAAATAATGCTTAGGGTAGCCAGAAGAAGCCATTTTTCTTTATCTGCGTTCATTGTTTTCGTGTAAGATTTTTAAAAACTCTTTCTTAGCAATCATTTTTGCTCCCAAACTCTCCAGGTGGTCGGTATGAGATTGACAGTCAATTAATTCGATCTGATCTCTGTTGCTTTCCACAAAATGAATAAATCCTGCTTTTGAGGCATTACTGACTTTCGCAAACATACTCTCACCGCAGAAAACATTTCCAATCTGTAAACCGTAAAAACCACCTACAAGCTCTCCATCCTGCCATACTTCAATACTTCTGGCAAGGCCATATTCATGAAGTTTGATAAAAGAATTCATCAGTTCATCGGAAAGCCATGTTCCGGATTGTCCTTTCCGTTGAGCTTGCTGACAGTTTTTAATAACCTCTCTGAAATTTTTGTTCTCCGAGAAAGTAAAAACATTCCTGTTTAATATCTTTCTCATTGATTTGGAAATTTTTATTTCATCTGGTACTAAAACAAATCTCGGGTCCGGGCACCACCATAGAATTTCCTCTCCCGGATTGTACCACGGGAAAATTCCTAGCTGATAAGCGAACCAAATGCGTTCTATAGACAGATCTCCACCATAGGCAATAAGCCCATCATGTCCATCATACACTTCCGGATCAGGAAATGAAATCTCGTTTTCGTCTAGTCGGACCATTTTTTAGAAAAAAAATCCCACTTTTAAGAAAGCAGGATTTATATTTGATTTTAATTCTTCAATTAGAAAGGTAAATCATCATCGTCATCTCCGGCAAACGGATTCTCGTTAGAAACAGGAGAAGCTGATTGCTGAGGCATAGCCTGAGTAGGTTCAGATCCATTGTCAAAAACTTTCTCTACTCTCCATCCTGTAATAGAGTTGAAGTACTTCGTTTCACCTTGTGGAGAAACCCATTCTCTACCTCTGATGTTGATTCCTATTTTTACGTTTTCACCTTCTTTAAGGTTATCTAACAAACTAATTTTATCAGATAAAAATTCTATGTTTATCGGCTGTGGATACTGTTCCTGGGTTAAGATAACCAATTCTCTTTTTTGAAATCCACTTGCAAATGTTTGAGTTTCAAAAAGTTTCTTTACCGTTCCTTGTAATTCCATATTGTAATTATTAACGTTGTAAAAGTAAGAAAATGAAATGTAATAATAGGTGCCGCAGAAAAAAAATCTGGAAATTTTAATTTTTTTCTGGAAAAAGTTTGGAGGTAAAGGAAATTGTCCTATATTTGCACTCACAAAAACGAAGCAAGCTCTTTAAAAACTTACAATATTAAAAAACCAGCGGATGTGGTGTAATTGGTAGCCACGCCAGACTTAGGATCTGGTGCCGTGAGGCGTGGGGGTTCGAGTCCCTTCATCCGCACTATGCGAAAATAGCTCAGCTGGTAGAGCACAACCTTGCCAAGGTTGGGGTCGCGGGTTCGAATCCCGTTTTTCGCTCCACACCATGCCCTGGTGGTGGAACTGGTAGACACGCAGGACTTAAAATCCTGTGTCCGCAAGGACGTACGGGTTCAAGTCCCGTCTGGGGTACAAAGCCCTCTGTATCTTTACGGAGGGTTTTTTGTTTTAATAGAGAGAGTGATCTTTTAAATAAATTTCTTATATTTGTAAGAATTATCGATTGTATCTGCGGTGGCAGAGCAATATAACTAGCGGATGTGGTGTAATTGGTAGCCACGCCAGACTTAGGATCTGGTGCTGTGAGGCGTGGGGGTTCGAGTCCCTTCATCCGCACAATACGAAAAGGATTTGTTTTCAAGTCCTTTTTTCGTACCACACACCGGCCCTGGTGGTGGAACTGGTAGACACGCAGGACTTAAAATCCTGTGTCCGCAAGGACGTACGGGTTCAAGTCCCGTCTGGGGTACAAAACCCTCTGTATTTTGAATACGGAGGGTTTTTTGTTTTTATATTATCCTGTGTCAAGGAAAATCATATTTTGAAAAAAGCCCCTTACTTTTTATTGTAAGGAGCTTTTATAATGATATTTTTATCTGCAAGTATTGTAGTAAAAAATTAGTTTTTAATTGTTTTTTCCAGCCTTTCCAGCCTTTCAAAGATATCAATGAAAATATTCTTCTCAGCAGTAGAGACATGGCCCACAATTTTATAAAGATTCTGATCGCTTGAAGCTGTAGCATACTGTAAACTGTTATTGGAATACTCAAGCAGATGACAGGAAGAATCCTTTTTAAGATCAGCCTTATTTAGAAATAAAATGTCTCCGTAATAGTATGGAGAAAGGGGTTTCTTTTCGGGAGTAAATTCATAGATGAGATCTACGGATGCCCGTATTTTTTGAAGGATAGCATTGCTTTCCGAGGTATTCATTCTTAGACTTTCCGCTTCTTTTTCTCCAGTCGCTTCCAATTCCGGGAAAAGCATCAGTTGATTGGTTTCTGAAACATTGGCCAGATGACTTTCCTGAAGTTCTTCGGTGAGGAGTTTTTCCAGGTTAAGATTAAAATGACTGGCTACCTTTAGTATGGTTTCAATCTTTGGTTCTGCACGGCCTTCTTCATAAGAACTGATCACGCCTCTGTTTAAATCAAGTAAATCAGCAAATGTCTTTTGGCTCAAACCTTTAACCTGTCTTATTTTCTTAATGTTCGTTCCAAAGAAGCTCATCTCTTTCTAATCTTTTTTACAAAGATAGATGTTTTGAAAAGAGTGTTACAAGCCGCTTTGACCGGAATCTTTTTATATTATTTATATACAATGAATTAATAAATTCTGTACCCATAATATTCTATACTTCTGTATCTGTGTCCAAACTTAAAGACTCCATAATTTTGCTCTGTTAAGAAGAATACTATGGAAACCAATATTCAATATCAGGAGCAGCTTCAATATGCAGAAGTCTATATTTCAGACATGTTGGTGCTAAAAAATATATTTCTGCAGGTACAGAATACAGGAAAAGTAAGCTCGGGCTTTGGGGTTCCTTTTCTGTTGGCAAAAAAGAAATCTGAAATTATTGCCTTTGCAAGTCTGGTTATTAGTGAAAAAGGGAGTATTGATTTTAAAATCTATGATAAAGCAGGAGTTCAGAATCTAGAAAAGAACAGTTTTATTAAAAGAGTGGAAAGCTATTTTAAAAAGAATAATGGCCCTAATTTTCGCAATCCAGAACAGCTTAAAAACAGTATTTACAGGATGGTTACTTGGTTAAACCAATAGTCCCAAAGGGATAAAGTTGTACATTTACTTAAAACAGTGATCGATGCCTAAAGATGTTCTTTACCTTAAAATAGCGAATTCAGTTACTGAGCAGATCAAAAGTGAGACGCTGCAGTTTGGGGACAGGCTGCCTTCATTAAGAAGTGCTCAGAAACTATATAATGTTAGCTTAAATACTGTTAAACAGGCTTATATGGAGTTGGAGAGCCGTTCCCTTGTGGAATCAAAGCCTAAATATGGATATTATGTGAGCCAGACTTCTCAACGAAAATTAGCATTGCCTTCTGTGGCAAAGATGAATGTTTCAGAAGTGAAGAACAGCCCGGAAGATCTTGTCGGGAAGGTGTTTGGATCTATTGCAGGAACAGATGTCACACAGTTTGCTCTTGGAATTCCTGGAAAAAGCCTTCTTCCTGTTGCCCAGATGAAGAAATGCATGATTAATGTGATCAAAGGGAAACACGACAGCGGAACCAATTATGAACCTGTACAGGGAAGCGAAAAGCTCCGTAGAGAAATTGCGAAGTGGTCTATAGTGATGGAAGGGAAAATTACAGAAGATGATCTGGTGATTACTTCCGGTGCGATGAACGGAGTCTACAATTGTCTGATGGCCGTTACTCAACCAGGAGATTCTGTAGCTGTGGAAAGTCCTGTGTATTTTGGAATTCTTCAGGCCATTCAGCTGTTGGGATTGAAAGCGGTGGAAATTCCTACGCATCCAATTACAGGAGTAGATTTGAATGCCTTAAAAAAAGTGCTTCCAAAGCTTTCTGCCTGCTGTTTTGTAGTAAATTATAATAACCCGTTGGGCTTTCAGATGCCGGATGAAAATAAGAAAGAACTGGTAAAAATGCTTACTGAGCATAATGTTCCTTTGGTGGAAGATGACGTATACGGAAATATTTATTTCGGAGCGGGAAGACCAAAACCATGTAAATTTTATGATGAAGCCGGAATTGTAATGTGGGTAGGTTCGGTGTCTAAAACTCTAGCACCTGGCTTTCGTGTAGGCTGGGTGGCTCCGGGAAAATTTAAAGAAAAAATTATACGTCAGAAGTTGGTGCAAACTGTATCAAGCCCATCCTTATTTTCTGATGTGATTGCTGATTTCCTGGAACATGGCCGCTATGATCATCACTTAAGAATGTTCAGAAAGAAGCTGTATGCCAATTATTTGCAGATTCAGAAGTCTGTGATGCAGTATTTTCCGGATAATACCAAAATTTCGGAACCAAAAGGCGGATTTATGCTGTGGCTGGAACTTGACAAAAGAATATGTACAGAAGATTTGTATGATGAAGCAGTAAGCCAGAAACTGAATTTTGCTCCGGGAAGAATGTTCTCACAATACAACCAGTATCAAAACTGTATGCGATTAAACTATGCCCTGGAATGGACAGACCGTGTAGAAAGCGATCTGGAAAAACTGGGAAAAATGATAAAAAACAGAATTTAATAAACCTAAAGCGATGAATGATAACAATAATGAAGTAAAAATTATAGCCTACGAACCTCAGTATAAAGAAGCTTTCAGAGCCTTAAATGAGGAATGGATCAAAACATTTTTTGTTATGGAGCCCAGTGATTATAAGTTGCTGGATAATCCAGAAGAACAGATTATAAATAAGGGAGGATATATTGCTTTTGCTTTGTTGAATGGCGAACCAGTAGGAACTTGTGCCTTGGTAAGAGCTCATGAAGAACCTCTTGCTTTTGAACTGTCAAAAATGGCAGTAAGTCCTAAAGCACAGGGGAAGAAAATCGGGTATCTTCTTGGGCATGCTCTTGTTGAGAAAGCTAGAGAACTAAAGGCAAAAAAAGTATTCCTGGAAACCAATTCCATATTGGTACCTGCTATAAAACTGTATGAAAAACTAGGATTTAAGCATACTGAAATTACTAATCCTGGTTATGATCGGGTAGATGTACAGATGGAGTTAGACCTTCAATCTTAATAAAAAAAATATTGGAACTTGGATGGTAATATCTTTGTTCCAATATCAAAATTTAAATCTAATTGTTTTTCTTTTTTTATTTCTTGATAAAAGCCTTCGTCAGAGACTTTTTACTTCCATTAAGTTTAATAAAGTACATTCCGGCTGGAAGCTCTTCAATATTGATTTTTTCATCATAATTTCCATTGAAAGATCTTAAACTTTTGTTGGAAACCAAGGATCCTTTCATATCCATAATTTCAGCTTTAATTTCCTTATCCTCCGATTGATAACTGATGTTGATTTGTGTAGAGGAAGGATTAGGATATACTTTAAAATCTTCAGCTGTAGTTTTGATTTCTTTGGTTGATAATACCTGTTTTGAACAATCAGGGCCTCTGTTTGTGCCATCTATTCCCCATGAAGCCTGTACCGGAATACAAAGCCAGTTCAATACTGTTGGGAAGTGATCCGTTTCTCTTGTTGTTGTGGTATAATCATACACTTTGAATGTGTTTGAAACATTGGCCGCATAGGTTGGAGAACCTGTAATAGTCATGTGATTAGCATTAGGACTTGAATCTGCTAACGAACTTCCTGACGATTCATTACATTTCCAATTGGCCAATAACTGAGCATAATAAGGATGTGATGATGTTATATCCTGGTTGGCCCAGTTCACAATTACATCATTCGGAAGCGCAGATTTCCAGATTCTTACATCTTTATAAGAAGCGGCAAGATTAACACTGTAAGTATTTGTTCCATCCTGGTTTAATGTGAGTGGAAGTATAGAATCAATATTTCCGATGGTATTCATTTTAGCAAAAGTAACCGGAACGCCGTCTTCGTATAAAGTAACAAGACCGTCTCTGTCAAAGCTTGCAGCAATATGTTTCCATTTATTGGTTTCTATTTTTCCACCTACAAGATCAATGCGGTTGGTACCATCTGCAATATTCATTTTAAAGGTCTGCCCGGAGTATCCTGAGAAGATAATTCCTTTATTTTTTCCATTATTCCAGTTTTTATTTCCTAGAAATACAGGATCACTTGTGTAGGTGGCGTTTGGTTTTACCCAAAATTCAATTGTGAAATCCTGATTTGATCCGAAGTTGAAAGACGTTTGATTTGATGGTTTTGCATAAGTTCCTGAAGGAAGGTTAAGTTGATTGAATGTTTTATTGGACTCAAGAATGGTTTTACTGATCTGCTGAGGAGTAAATCCTGGATTCGAATAAATGGTAAAAATATTTCGCTCAGAAAGGTTTCCACCACCATGAGAGCTGTCCACAGCACCATGATCTGTTGTTAAAACGACCAACCAATCTTCATTGTTGTAAGTTGCTCTGTTTTTCATTGCAGTTACAATTTCTCCAATATAGGCATCTGTAGTCTGAATAGAAGAAACATATTGTGGAATGGCAGAAGAAAACCCATAAGAATGTCCTGCATGATCCACATCATCAAAATCTAAGAATAGAATATCCGGATTATCATTTTGTAAGGCATTTACAGCAGCGTTTTTCACCGCAAGATCGGTCGATAGATTGGTTTTTACATCTGCATTCTGAATAATTTTATCATTCACAGGAGCCCAATGAGCCAGTGAAATAGTTCTCAGATTAGGGTTATGACTTTCCGCTCTGGTTAGAAAGTCAGGATAATTCGCATAATTTGGACTGGTAAAATTATTATCCTGTACATTGTGTTTGGTATGCCATACACCAGTAAGCATGGTACTCCAGCCATTTCCGCTCCAGGTTGTAGCAGCGCATAAACCGTCAAGAGAATAGATGGATTGATTGATGAGGTTTTTGATAGTTGGGATATTGGCAGACATCATCACATCTGCACGGCATCCGTCGATACCGATAAAAAGAACTTTTTTAGTTTGAGCTCCAAGGAAACAGCTCATTACAACAGCCATTGAGAATAGTTTTGTTTTCATGGGGATAAAAGGTTTTGAAAAGTAAAAGTTTACAAATAGTAATTTATTTTTTAATAATTGTAAAATTAATTTACTATTGTAAAAATATGTGAACTGAAAATTAATTAATTGATAATTAAAAAGTTGCTTTTATAATGAAGTGCGAGAAATAAATTTAGTATTGTAACTATTATAATATTAATGTTTTAATTGATTTTGGAGGCAGTCTGTGTGTTGCAGTGCCGCTAAGGATTGCTGAAAATTTAAAAGTTGACTAATATTAAAAATTTGACATTTGTTATTCTGAGATTCTTCATTACGTTTCACTCCATTCAGAATGACAGTGAGCAAAATTTTCAACGAAGGTAAATATCCAGTCGAGAGAGTGATAATTCCCCTCTTCTGGAGGGGTGGCAAATCGAAGATTTGAGGGGGTGGTTTAAAAAAGACACAAATGCCTAGTAAAAACATTTGTGTCAAAGTATAAAGCAAGTATTTAAAGAATGTTTTCTGCTTCAGAAATGGTATTAAAAATATAATCAGGTTCAGCTTTTTCAAGTTCTGATTTGCTCTGAGCTCCTGAAAGGACAGCAATCGTTAATCCACAACCTGCGTTTTTCCCTTCTTCAATATCAATTACGGAATCTCCGGCTTTCAAAACCTTTTCCGGCTCCTGAATATTGAATTTTTTCATAGCCAGATGGATCATTTCAGGACTTGGCCTGCTTTCTGAAACATCATCCGCTGTGATTAAGGCATCAAAATGTACATTTTCTTTCCATTGCAGTTTATCTAAAAGTTGTTGGGCAATTTCAGACGTGTAGCCTGTATTAAGGACTACTTTTTTATGCAAGGACTTCATTTTAAGGAGAAAATCTTCCGTTCCGTTGATCGGTTTTACCTCAAGATTCTGGTAAGCCTCTTTTAATTTTCCAGAGAAGTTTTCAAAAATAAAGGCTGCCTCTGCCTCATTTCCATTGATATTTTTTAATAAACTGGTGATGGCCTCCAGTTTTTCCATCCCGGCACAAGTAATAAGTACCTGTTCAAGGCTTACCTGATAGCCATGTTCGTTAACAGCCTCGGTTAAGGTTTTATATACTACATTATCTTCATCCACTGTTGTTCCGGCCATATCCAGAACCAATAATTCTATATTTTTCATTGAAATTTATGCGTAAATTTTGTCTATGTTAAACTTAGAGAAGCCTCCGCTTCCCGTCATTCCTTTTCCTCCGATACCCGTTACAATATGAATATTAGGAGATGGGCTATGCTCAAAAATATCTTTAGTTTTGCACTGAGAGTATACCCCAAACCATCTTCTCTGGATTTCATAAGTGGGAAGATCGATGATTTTCTTAGCTTCATGAATCATGAATTCGTCAATTTCCATATTTAAATCAAAACCAAGATCATCAGCATTCTTCGCATCCGCATATTCGTGAGAGTCTCCAAGAATGATGGAGCCGTCCAATGCCTGTTTGAAAAGGATGTGAACTCCAAATTTCTTTTCAAATGAATTTTGATCTTCTAATGATTTGATTTTCTGGAAAGAAGCACATTCGCTAAATGATTCATACCGTCTTATTGAAAGCCCGGTCAGGATATTTCCCGGAAGAGAATAGATTCCCTGAGGCTTGGTTTGAAGCATCTGAAGTTTACTCACTTGCAAATCACTTTCATTGAATACGTTAGGATATAAAGTTTTGAACTCATGTCCACCACAGATAATGATCTTAGATGCTGTATATTCTTCTCCGTTTGCGGTGATAACTGTGCATTTTTGCTCATCCTCATGGGTTTCAACAACAGTGGTGTTATAAATGATCTGCAATCCCATTTTTTCCTGTAAAAGCTTGTGAAGTTTTACAATCATATCCGCAGAATCTACAGAAAGCTCTTGGGGAAAGAATAATCCACCTTTACAATAATCAGAGCGAAGACCATCATATTTCTTGATGCAGTCATTTTTGGATAATAAAACAGATTCATAATCATTGTTTCTGTTGATTTCATACAGTTCTTCAATAAGCTGAAGTTCCTCATCATTGGAAGCGATGTAAACAGAACCGTTTTGTCTGATGGTAAGATCTGCCTGGGCATGAAGTTCATTATATATTGAAAGACTTTCTCTTCCGAAGTTTTGCCATTTAAGATCCATACCGGAAGGAACAACCTGCCCGAAATTTCGTACAGTGGCACCTTGAGGAATGGAGTTTCTTTCCAGTAAAGCTACTTTCAGATTTCTCTTCAGTGCATGATAAGCATGGAATGTTCCTAAAATTCCGCCGCCTACTACGAGTAAATCAAATTTTGTTTTCATTGTACTATAATTTATAAGATTTTCGACGTATCGAAATTGATGTATTGATTAGAGTTTGAATTAGGTTTTTCCTTCTTTCTGAAAGCTAAAAAAGCAATAACAGAAAGAATTAAAACACTAATGGTGATAATATAATTCAGGCTGATATAAAAATTAAGCCATGAAGTCTGAGCCGAACCGAAGTTTTTATACAGCAGGATCAAAACGCTTCCCAGATATCCAAAAGAATCTACAATATAGATCAGGAACCCTACATTTCCTTTAATATCAAAGGCAGCGATCATCCTGTCAAAGTAAATTCCATTAAACGGAATATAGCAGATGTACATTCCGAAACCGGAAACGGTCATCCATAAAAAAGGAGATAAAGCATTCTGCTGAAATAAGTAAGTAGAAAGCCCTACCGTTAAAATTCCTGCAAAAAGAATATAGTGATAGTAAGCAAACGCCTTTTTATTGTTTTTTACTTTCACCATAAAGCTCAGAATCAGAAGAACCATTATTGCAATAGGAATTTCAGTCAGGGTAAAAATAGAGCTGTCGAAAGTAAAATGAAGCCCGTCCCAGATCTCGCGGTTAAAATTATCCCTGAAATCTCTTAAAACAGTCAGGCAGATGTAGAGAAAGATAATGCAGACAATGGGAACAAAGAATTGCTGAACAAGAGCTTTTCTTTCAGCTCCGTTCAATGGCTGCCTTTTGCTTTTGAGCATAACATCCTCTTCGCTGGGCTTGGGAATTCTTTCTAACAGGAGTCCGAAAAGAAGTAAAGGAATAATAAAAATCAATCCTGCCGAAAATGGCATCCAGAATTCTGAAATAGAAAAGGTATCCATTAAAAACTTTCCTACAGACTTCGTAAATCCTGAAGAAACTACAAAACTCGAACAAAGGAAAAGCCCGATGATTTCAGTTGTTTTTCGGCCTTCAATGTAGGAAAAGACAATCCCCCAGATCATTCCTAGTGGAATTCCATTCAGAAACATAAACACAATATTGTAAGGAGCGGGTACTACTGCGAATCCTAATAAAGACAGTTCTGCGATGGAGATAAAAGAGAATAAGTAAGTCAGTCTTTTCGCTGGTTTTAGTTCAGAAATAAACTTAATTCCGATAAACTTTGAAATAAAATAGCCTACAGCCTGTGCAATGATAATCAGGATTTTGTAATCAACCCCGAAATAGGAAAGACCTTCAAAAGAAGCTACTGTAAAAGGTTTTCTGAAACCGTACATGCAGAAGTATACACCAAAGGCGGCAAAGGCGGCCTTTAGTGTTACTATTGTTTTTTTATTGATCGTTCTGGCCATTTTGTGATGGTTTAGAAGTTCAGTTTTATTCCAAGGTTACATCGTACTCCATAATATTCTACCTGCTCAGGGCGGTCTTCGTTTTTACCAAAGTGGTAGATAAGAGGTTTGTTCAGAATATTGTTGATATCCATATACAGCCCTATGTTTTTGGTGAATTGATAAGAGCCTCCGAAATCTAAGCTGCTGTATTTCCCGTAGTAAGAATCATTGATGTCGTCCTCAGCATATTCTACAGCGTATTTTCCTTTATAGTTGTAGGCTATTCTGGCATTGAAGCCTTTTTTCTCGAAGAATAGCTGTACGTTATACAACTCTTTAGCCTGATAAGGAAGGGCTACCTTTCTTCCGCTTGGTTTTTCCATTTCAGAAGTCATGAAGGTGGCATTCACCTGAGCTCCGAAATATTGTAAGAAGCCTGGTAAGAAGTCAAATCTTTTGTTGATGCCTAATTCAATACCACCTAACCAAGCTGCATTTCCGTTGTTAGGGGCAGAGAACTGTACTCCGTGCATTCCATTATACTCTCCAATGAAAGAATCCTGGAAAATTGGATCTGTAATGGATTTATAGAAAACACCACCGCTTAAGATTCCGACATTTGAGAAATAATATTCTCCCATCAGGTCAAAATTCAATGAGTAGGTTGGATTAAGATTGGGATTTCCACCTTTGAATTCATTATCTGCTTCACTATAAGTTCCTCCTGGTGTTAAATCTCCGAAATTAGGTCTTGAAAAAGTTCTTGTTGCCGCAAAACGGATATTCGTTTTATCATTTAAGGTATATTTCAGATGAAGCATAGGAAGAACAGCCAGATAATTTTTGGTATGTTCTACCGGAGTGAGCACATCATCAATCACATTATATCCTTTTACCTTTGTATTGGTGTTGGATAATCTGATTCCTCCTAAAAGAGTGATCTTATCATTCAGTTTGTAGGTTGCCATTCCAAAAGCATCGGCGTGTTTTTCAAAAACATCAAAATTTCTTCCTAATGCTTTATTGTACTCTAATGCCTCGGAATCAGTAGTATTGATCTTCAATTTTCCCTGATTGTCATACCAGAATTGGTTCATTCCTCCAGTAGAGAGTACAGGTCCGAATGTATTTCCGATATGAGCATTCATTTCACTCAAATACTTTCTTCCATTTGGCTGGGTTGTAATAAATTGAGCATAATCTGATAGGACAGGAGCTGCTCCGTTGCTCCAGTTGTAGAAGATATCAGAGAATTTGGCATTACGTTCCTTATCCCTGTATTTGAAACCATATTTTAAGGTCAGTTTATCAGAAGCATTGATCTCATGATTGAAAGCTGCTACAATCTTATCTTTTTCCTGTACGAAAACCTTGTAAAATTCAAGATCGGTAAACTTCATCTGAGTAGCATCCATCTTAAAATCAGGATTGCTGTAGAAGCCAAATAAAGCATCAGGGTTTTTGTAATCTAATTTTCCTCCATCTGCCTTCCAATAAGCTCTGGGACCATTTCCACGATCAGAAATATAATCTGGATTAATGCCAACTCCGGATTGGGTGTACTTAATTACATAATAAGAATTGTTCTGTTTATCAGGGATGTTTCCGTATTTAAACTGATTGTCGTAATAGGATAAATCCCAGTCAATTTTTCCTTTATTTAAATTGTGAACCCCACCTAATGAAACTGATGTAAGCTCCGTAATCAATAAGTTATGAATGTTCTGAAGTTCTACTCTGGCTGTATTATTAGCCGAACTGAACTTATCAAACCTTACTCTATGTTTATAATGGGTTTCATCGTCAGATAAAGTTCCATACATTCCTTTCAGGTATAGAGTATTTTTGGGAGAAAGAACATATTCAAATGCAGCATTAATTCCGGTTGTCTTTCTTACCCCATTGTAATCACGAAGTTCCATTCTGAAAACGCCTTCATCACCACTTCTTCTTGCTTCAAAATTATCGGTTGACCAGTTTCTGATGAAATGCGCAAAGTTGAATAAATACCCGAATTTTTTATCCTTCGTTCTTCCACCATACAATAAACCTAAGTTATAGACTCCTTTATCCGCTTTAGCATTGTAACCGCTTCCTAATGTGGCTTTAAACTCTGTTTTCATAGGCGGAGTCTTGGTTATAAAGTTAACGCCGCCACCAATTCCATCTGCTTCCAGATCAGGTGTAAAGGATTTGTTGACATGAACATATGAAATTAGTTCCGTTGGGAAAAAGTCAAAAGCTGTAGCTCTGGAAGTAGTTTCTTCTTCTGCTGTAGGAAGCCTGTTCCCATTGATGGTTGTGGATGCCCAAAATGGCGGAAGGCCTCTTAAAGAAACGAATCTTCCCTCTCCCTGATCTCTTTCAATAGAGACTCCCTGTACACGCTGTACAGTTTCTGCAGCATTTCTATCAGGAAGTTTTCCGATTCCGTCAGATGCAATAACATTGGTAATATTGATCGCATTTTTCTGTAAGTTTAAGGCTCTTGCCTCTGTGTTTTTTAATGTTCCGGTAACCACAACTTCATCAATACTCTTTCTGGGCTGGGAAAGTTTTATGGTACCGAGATCTGTAGTTTCATCCGTTTTTAAATTAACGGTGATATCAGTGGATGTGTAACCAATGTAGCTGATCTGTAAACTGTATTCACCTTCTTTGATGTCATTAATTGCGAATTTTCCGTCAACATCAGTGGTTATACTTTTGGATGAGCCTTTTATTTTGACAGTTGCACCGGGAAGCGGCTGACTGTCGTCAAGAACAGTTCCTATAATTAACTGCTTTTGTGCTGAAACAAGGGTAACGAGACAGACAGAAGCAAGGGTAAGTAATTTCTCTAAATTTGTTTTCATTTTTACATATATTAAATTTTTTATGCAAATCACGCTAATAATTTTAATATATATAAATATTTCGTATTAAGTATTGATTAACAAATCAGGACTATTTATTACCTGAATTTTACTTTCTGAGTTTTTATTGATGTGAAAAATAAGGGTGATGGTTTTTGGGTAAATAGTTTCTTTATAGGATGTTGAGGGGTAATTGAACTTCAATTCTCTAAATTGAAATTTTCTGTTCAGATGAGGTTTCTGATTAACATACCGTTCATTTTAATCAAAAATGAGAAAACTAAAAGTTTACAAATAGTAAACTTTTTGATGAGAGACCATGATAAGGTTACTTGTAAAATAATTTTTTCGCCACGAATGCACGAATATTATAATGAATACAAAGCTTTTAAAAACGATGTATCTATGTGGCTAAAAGCTTTGTGTAATTGAATCTAAGCGGTGTAAAAATAAAGAACAAGCATCACGCAGCTTTCATTACTGATGCTTACGGGAACGTGTGGAAACTTTCCATTAAATATAAAGAATCACCTTCTTTCATGATGACCTCCTCATTGTCAATAATGTATTTTACTTCTCCTTTCAGAATATATTTGAATTCCCAGGCATCGGTAATCACCTTTTCCCTTTTAGAATTGGGTTCAAGTGTAAGCAGTACCGCCTCAAAACCTAGTGAATGAAGACTTTTGCTGAAAATATGCATGTATTTAAAACCTTCAGCTTCAACTTCTTTTTCTATAACCTGCTGGCTTTCTTTAGGAACATAAATAAATTTTGCATTGGATTTTTTCTCTACTCCCTCAAAGAAATAGCTGGCATCAATATCCAAAGATTGAATAAGGTCCAATAAAACAGGAAGCGAAGGAATCGTTCTTCCATTTTCGATACGGGAAACAAGACCGTTACTTACATTAGCTCTGAAAGCCAGTTCGTTAATAGTTAGGTTGTTTTTCTTCCTGATATCTTTTAATCTTTTTCCGATACCTATTAAAAAGTCATTCATGCTATAGTCAATGAAAAGCAAAGGTAATATTATTCTATATAGGTTGTATGGCAAAAAGAGGAATTCACGAAAAGGTAAAATGATAATCAATAATCTTCAGTTCTAAATGGTCTTCAAGAAACATCCAGCTTTCAGCCTCCCTCTTCCAACTTAAAAAGCTTTTCCTTTATACTCCTATCCCAATAAAATTTCCCTATTTTTGTAAAACTCCTTATTTCATTTATGAAAAAAATAATTCTCATCGAAGACGAAACCAGTGTAGTATCCTTTATTAAAAAAGGACTTCAGGAAAACGGATATGAAATTTCCGTGGCTTTTGACGGGCGTACCGGTGTACAGCTGGTGCAGGCCAATGATTTCGATTTGGTGATTTTAGACATTATGCTTCCGGAAATGAATGGATTGGATGTCTGTAAGGAGATCAGAAAAACCAACCAAAGCGTTCCGATTTTATTCTTAACAGCCTTGGGAACTTCTGAAAATATCGTTCTGGGACTGGAAAGTGGTGGAGATGATTACTTGGTGAAGCCTTTCAAATTTATTGAACTGGTAGCGCGTGTAAAGTCTTTGTTGAGAAGAAGTCATAATAACGTTCCACAGGAAATTGTTGAACCAGAACCTGATAATGAACATGTGTTTCATTTCTCTGATTTAACGGTCAATGATTATGCTAAAAAGGTAACCCGTGCCGGAGAAGAAATTACCCTTACTTCTACAGAGTATAAGCTATTGCTTTACTTCCTTAATAACCCTGAAAAAGTAATTTCCAGAGCTGAAATTTTAGATGCTGTATGGGGAGTAAACTATGAACTGGGAACCAATGTAGTAGATGTTTATGTAAATTATCTAAGGAAAAAGTTGGATGATAGAGATGATAATAAATTGATTCATACCGTAATAGGAATGGGATACGTTCTGAAAAAAGCTTAATGGATGTTTAACAAAGTGATTACAAATCAGACCAAAACGATGGTACTTTTAATGTTGGTTTTTACCGCCATTATATTGCTGTTCAGTGGGTTGGTTTACTTTTCAATTGTTAACTTTTCACACCAGAGGTTTTATGAGCTTTTAAAAATCCGTACTGCAACTATTGTTCAGATAGAAAAAAGTAAGGATCATCTGGATCTTCCCGAAAACTATATTCTTAGCAGCCTGAATGATGAAGAGCTTCCAATGGAAAAAGACTATGTTTTTGCGGTTCCAACGGATTCCAATTTCAGGAAAATCTCTCAGGAAGTTCATATTCCCGATTATTTCTTTAAAAATATCCTTAAAAAAGGAGAAGACAATTATAACGATAAAGAATTCTACTATATTGGGCAAAGCTTTAAGTATGATGATAAAGACTATATCGCCATTGCTTCAGCTAAAAACCATTATGTGATCTATTACCTTGGGTTTTTGAAAAGAACGCTGCTTACCTGTATTGTGCTTTCATTGTTCTTCAGTATGATTTTTTCATTTTATCTGTCAAAAACACTCTTTAGACCTATTTTAAAAATTACAGGGAAAGTAAAAGAGATCAGTTCTGAAAATCTTCACCTTCGGTTAGAGCCCCAGCCAGATAATAAAGAATTGAATGAGCTGGTAGACACTTTCAATGATATGCTTAACCGTATTGAAACCTCTTTTGAAACACAGAATCATTTAATTGGTAATGTTTCGCATGAGCTGAGAACTCCGTTAACATCTATTATGGGAGAGGCAGATGTTGCTCTTTCTATCAGTAGAACACCGGATGAGTATAAAGAAACGCTGGAAATTATTCTGGATGAAGCAGAAAAGCTTGATAAAAAGATCAAAGCCCTTCTAATGATTGCCCAAACCGGATTCGATGGTAAGATCCAGAAAATGGATAAAGTAAGAATGGATCAGCTGCTTTGGGATGTTATTGAAACCCTTAGAAAAATTGATTCCAGAAACAATATCTATCTGGATATCAGTATGCTTCCTGATAATCCTAAAAAATTAAAGGTACAGGGTAATGAGCAGCTTCTGCATCTTGCGGTTGCCAACATTATCAGCAATGGCTGCAAATATTCTAATTTCCAGCAGGTAAGAGTTTCTCTGGGAGCTACGGATGCTGATGTTTATATCATTGTAAAGGATAACGGGATCGGGATTCCGCAGCAGGAAATGAACAAAATCTATGATCCGTTTTTCAGAGCTTCCAATACTAATAACTACGAAGGCTATGGAATCGGGCTTCCATTGGCAAGAAACATCGTCAGAATGCATCATGGTGAACTGATTGTAACTTCCAATGAGAACCAGGGAACTACAGTACAGATGCGTTTTCCAAACTTTTACAGTACACAGAAAGAAACAGTATAAAGCTGAAAATCTACATTCCACTGTTTTTAATCATTTTTATATTAGCCACATAGTGTGTTGCTTTAAATATCTGCTTGCTGAAAATCTTTGATTTTCTTGCGCCTTAAAAGCAGCTTATTATTTATCACCTTTGCGCCTTTGCATTTCCCCAAAAAATATTCATTATGTTGGAAAAACGCGAAGACGCAAAAGAATTTTATTTGGGGTGTGTTTTTAAGGCGCAAAGATTTTATCTGCAATAAAATTTAATCATTTTGGTTTATTTCAATGATAATGAGTGTTTTATGTGGTTTTGTTTACGACCGTTTTGTTCATGTTAATACCTCTTAACAATTTTCTAATCTCATTTTAATCTCTTTAATGACATTTTAATTCTATTCCAAAGATCTTCTAATCTGGCCATTCTAATTTTGTATCATCAAAAAAGATAAACACAATACAAAATAATAAGAACATGGCTAAAACAATTTTAATTGCAACAGATTACTCTCTTGAGTCATTAAACATATTGAAAAAAGTACTGAGAGAAAAAGATGCTTCTGAAGATCAAAATCAATATAACATCCTTCTGGTTTCAGGATATGATTCAGGAGATTCTATCAGAGATCTTTTATTTAATACTAAGACAACGATCTTCAATAAAATCAGACCTACTGAGTTCTGTGATGGCTATGAAATCATTAAGAATAAGTATCCTCATTTAGTTAATAAGATTATCTGCGACATCTTTACAGGAAGTTTCCAGAGAACCTTCAACCAATATGTAGAGGCTAATAATATTGAAGAGGCTTACTATTCTACTGCCATTAAAAGCAAAGGAAAAGGAAAATTTGATCTTGTTCCTTATATCAAAAAAAGCAAAGGACTTCAGTCTGGGGAAATTACCCTTGAGATCAGAGAAAGACTTCCGGAAAGAGGAAGGCTGGCTGAGATCTTTGTTGAGGTCTAATCATCATTATCACAATTTAAAAAAGATTACAAATGTTAAGAAATTATAGTAACAGCAGAACATTGGGAGACAATATCAGGTTGGGGACGCTGACTGCCTTCACGGCAGGTACTATAAATATTGCATCCCTACTTATATTTCTCTCTTTTACATCCAACGTAACAGGTCACTATGCGATTTTAGCTGCAGAAATCAGTAAAGGAAACTGGTCTCAGGTAGCTGTAATGGGCAGCTGGATCTTCCTGTTCTTTTTCGGAAGCTTCCTGTCTAACTTTATTGTGATTAACTTCAATAAGAAGAGTAAGTATTTTGCCCACGCAATGCCTCTTGTTCTGGAAATATTATGTTTGTTTGGAGTAGGAGTATATGGACAGTTATATTATCAGAAAACGTTGGCGGAAACAGAAGTTTTAGTAGCAATAATGCTTTTCGCCACAGGATTACAGAATGGTTTAACGGCAAGTATTTCCAACTTCTCTGTTAAAACTACCCACCTTACGGGAACAACCACCGACTTAGGAATTCTGGTTTCTATGTTTACTCAGAAGAAATACAGAAAAATGGTGAATTAATCGGAAGAGCAAAATTGCTGATGAGTATTATGGTAGCCTATGTATTAGGTGCAGTGTTCTCTGGGTTAACTTACTACTATCTGGAATTTAGAGTATTCTATGTCATCAGTGTATGTTTGATGATCGTAATTGGATATGACGCTTATAAAATTCATGTAAGGCACTTCAATACGAAGTACAGATACAACAGAATTTATAAAAAACCGAATCTTTTGGCTTATCTGTATGAAAAGATCCATGGGATTCCTAAAAGTAAAAAGAATAGAAAACTGGTCTTTGATGACTAGGATTAGATACCTGGTGCAGGGTAAATATCACTATTAATTTTTTGTATAAACTAGCTGGTTCAATCCTCTATTGGTAGAAAAACAATGGGGGATTGTTCTTTATTAAAAGCTGAGACTACAAACAGTTTGGAGCAGAATTTGCAGAAAGCTGTATTGTTGAAATGTTGATAATTAAATATTAATTCCCGTTTTTAATGTTTTAATTCCCATTTTCATTGACTATTTTTGTAAGTTGATTTACGTTTTTATGTCAGATATTATTCAGCTTTTACCGGATCATGTAGCCAACCAAATTGCGGCAGGAGAGGTGGTGCAGAGACCTGCATCCATCGTGAAGGAACTTTTGGAAAATGCTATAGATGCAGATGCAACGAAGATTGAACTGATTATCAGGGATGCCGGCAAAAACCTTATCCAGGTCGTAGATGACGGAAAAGGAATGTCCGAAACAGATGCCAGACTGGCGTTTGAAAGACATGCTACCTCTAAGATCAGAGGAACGGAAGATATCTTTAAGATCGCAACAAAAGGTTTCCGTGGGGAAGCATTAGCTTCTATTGCTGCTGTTTCACAGGTTGAACTGAGAACAAAGCAAAGAGAGGCTTCCATTGGAACCAACATCTATATTGAAGGGGGTGTTTTCCAGTTTCAGGATCCCGTTCAGACTGCAGAAGGATCAAACTTTCTGGTAAAGAATTTATTTTATAATGTTCCTGCCAGAAGAAAGTTTCTTAAAAATAATAATATTGAATTCAGACACGTAATTGATGAATTTCAGCGTGTTGCATTGGCACATGAAGGATTGGAATTTTCTTTATTTCATGATGATGAAGCTGTTTTCAGATTAAGAAAAGGAAGTCAGATGCAGCGTATTGTAGACGTTTTCGGAAGAAAATTACAGCCGCTTTTAATTCCTATCAAAGAAGATATCATCTGGTGTAAACTTCACGGATTTGTTGCTAAACCTGAAGGCGCTAAAAAAGCCAGAGGAGAGCAGTTTCTTTTTGTTAATGGAAGATATTTCAGAAGTCCATATTTTAATAAAGCGGTACAGGAAGCCTTTGAAGGGCTTCTTCAGCCAGGATATGTTCCATCATTTTTCTTGTATCTGGAACTGGATCCGGAGAAAATTGATGTCAATATTCATCCGCAGAAAACAGAAGTGAAGTTTGAAGATGAACATCTTATTTTCGCTTTGCTTCGTTCTACCATCAAGAGGTCACTGGGAATTTATAATGTTTCTCCAAGCCTTGATTTCGATAGAGATCCGGAACTGGATGAAATGATGAACAAACCTATTCCAAGTAAAGGAAATGGCGGTGGAGGTGGTGTTATCAAAATGCCTGAGATTATTGTAGACAGAGATTACAACCCGTTTTTGGAAGAGAAAAATGTAGTACATCCAGAAGAAATTCAGAATCTTACGGAAATGTATCATCAGAATATTACTGCAGAGCCTTCAAAAATCAATCTGTTTGAAGATGAAGATTTTGATGAAGACCTGATGAGGTTGCCTAACGGATACTGGCTGTTCAATAAAGGAGATGTAACTTTGATGTTGGATCTTGGAAGAATGCACAGGCTGCTGGTTGCAGAAAATAATAAGTCTACAAGAAAAGCAAATACGAATACCAATAGTCATGCTTTACTTTTTTCTCTGGAGTATCACATGAATGAGATTGAGAAAAGTAAATATGAATCCATTAAAAAATATCTTCCTGAGCTTGGGTTTGACATGAAAATTGCTCATGAAAGTGTATTGAGAATAGATTCTCTTCCGGAAGGATTAAAAGAAACACAGGCCATGAAGTTCCTGGAAAACCTTTTTGAAATCCTGGATTATAAAACTGAAGATGAATTCATGCATTATTACCATAACCAATGGAGTAAAATGCAGTCGAAGTCAAGATTTGACTTTATTTATAAAAAAGATGCGGAACAGGTCATTAAAGACTTTACAGCATTAGGTTTCCCTGAGTTTTTACCGGATGGGAAAAGATGCTTCTATGAAGTTCCGTTTAATGATTTTAAAAACAAATTTTAAAAAATATGTTTAACAATATACCACCCATTACAAGGAATATTATCATTATTAATATTGTCGTTTACTTGATCGCTAATTTTTTATACTATCCAAGTTTATACAATACGCTTTCAGGATTCTATCCTTTTTCTCCCAACTTTAAATCGTGGCAGATCATTACACATATGTTTATGCATGCTCCGTTCAGAGAACCTGGTGGGTTGATGCATATTTTATTCAATATGTTTACGCTATTTAGTTTTGGGCCGGTTTTAGAACAGGTTTTAGGTGAAAAAAAATACATATTATTATACTTTGCCAGCGGATTAGGGTCATTTTTCCTATTTAATCTATGGAACTTTGTAGAAGCACAGCAAATCATTTCTGGTTTACAAAGTTTAGGATTAAATGCATCAGAAATTTATTCAAAAGCAGGGATTGATTATTTGGGAGATTTGAGAATCAGCGCAACAACACCTGAGGGAGTTGAGTTGTCTAATCAATATTATGCATTATTAAAATCTCCTATGATGGGAGCTTCCGGAGCTATTTTTGGTGTAGTAGCGGCTTTTGCAACCTTATATCCTGATGCAAAAATCGGAATTATGTTTATTCCGGTTCCAATTAAAGTAAAATACCTTTTACCTATTGTTATTGTGGTTTCTGTATATCTGGGTGTTTCCGGAAATGGAGGAAGCGTTGCTCACCTGGCTCACGTTGGTGGAGCTCTGGTAGGATGGCTGCTGGCAAGAATCTGGAAAAAACATTTATATAGATTCAATTAATCATTTCCCGTGAAGATTTTCCGACTTATACTTTTAGTCCTGCATGTAGGAATCCTGTTTCTATTGTTAGGTTCTCTGTTGAATGCTTATGTCCCACCTAAAATATTTCCGTGGTTTGATCTGCTTTCTTTAGGATTTCCAATTCTTATGACCTTGTATATTGTTTTGACAGTATTCTGGGTATTCAGCTGGAAAAAAAGAGCATTTGTATTCATGTTTGTAGGATTGGCATTTATCAATCCTGTAAAACGATGGGTCAATTTTTCTTCAGAGAAGAAAGAAAGTTCCGGTTCTATAAAGATTGTATCTTTCAATATAAAAGCCGGGCTTATGGGTAAGGAAGAGGTCTTAGATTATCTCAAAGCTCAGGATGCAGATGTTATTCTCCTGCAGGAAGATGGCGGAATGGAATATCCAACCCTTAAAGGCTACCATAGAACTAAATCAAATGGGGTTTTAACTATTCTTACAAAGCATAACCTATCTAACGAGAAACTGATTTTTTCTGAAAATGAGGATGTAAGCCTTCCAAGTGCTCTCCAGGCAGATATTGAAATAAAAGGGAGAACTTATAGATTTGTTGACGTCTATCTTTATCCGTTTCAGTTTGAAAAGAAGATGGTGAAGCTTGATGGAAATGCCGAAGCTAATGAACAGAAAGTAAAAGGTGTTGTAAGAAAACTAATACCTACTTTTAAAATACATCAGGATCAGGTAAAGAAAATACGTCAGGGTATAGAAAATTCACCATATCCTGTTGTTATCACCGGAGATTTTAATTCTGTTCCCAATTCTTATGAGTATTATTACTTATCTGAGGGTCTTGAAGATGCTTTTATGACGGCAGGAAGAGGGAGTGCAACCAGTTTTCATGATTATAAATTTCCTATCAGGATTGATTATGTATTTACCTCAAAATCATTGAAGGCTGTATCTTATGTTGTTGACCGTTCTATCAGTGTTTCAGATCATTATCCGGTTATTTCCGAACTCTCTGTAAGTGAAAAATAATCATAAAAATAGTTAAAATTTGACTGCTTGGTAGGGTTTTTGCTTAAAAAAACGGGTACCAAGAATGTTTTTCATGAAGTCGAATCAGATATTACTATTTATACATATCGCTATTGCCGTTTTACTGCTGTGCACATTGGGAAATGCATGGGTTCCACCTAATCTTTTGGGGAACCTTAATTTACTTTCTCTTGGTTTTCCGTATCTGATGTCTGCACACATTATTCTTACATTGGTATGGATTTTCAAAAAAAATAAAATTGCTATTGCTTTTGCGCTGGGAACATTACTTTTTTATAATCCAATCAGAAGATGGGTTAATTTCTCCCCCAGAACAGATAAAGTAAAAACAGTACGTGATATTAAAGTACTGACTTTTAATGTAAAATATGGTGATTACGGATGGGATAAAGTAAAAAACTATATCAAAGAGCAGGATCCGGATATTATTTTGGTACAGGAAAAAGACACCAACCGTGCTTTAAGACAGGATCTCGTAAAATATCCTTCAGTAATTCTAAAAACAAAGCATAAAATCCTAAGACAGGCAGAGATCATAGAAGATAATTCAAGAGGAAATTCTTTCTATGCAGATGTAGATATCAATGGAAAAATCATCAGAATTGTCAATGTTTATCTTGAACCTTTCCGTCTACAGAAAACAATGTTTACAAAGCTGGATGCGATGGGAATAGGAAACGTATCTACACTTCTTTCTCATATGATACCTACTTTTCAGGCTCATGAAGATCAGATTAAAAAAATCAGAAAAGTAGTAGACTTCTCTCCTTACCCTGTTATTGTAGCCGGAGATTTTAATTCTGTTCCGAATTCTTATGAATATTACAGTTTGGGAAAAGATCTTCAGGATGCGTTTTTAACGGCAGGAAAGGGAAGTGCTTCCAGTTTTCATGATTATAAAATTCCTTTGAGAATTGATTATATTTTCAGTTCAAAATCAATTATTCCATTAAGCTACAAAGTAGATCAGTCTGTGAAATTATCGGATCACTATCCTGTAATTGCAGAATTTCTGCTAAATTAGTTCCATGAAAAATTTATTGTCTGCACTTTTCATTTTTGGACTTCTTCTAACGGCCTGTTCCAAGAAGGAATCTCCAGGATTTGGAGCCGAACAGGATCTGAAAAGCCACTATGATACAACAGCTGTTGATTCTTTTTCTAATGGGGCTGTAACGGTGGATATAGCCCGCAAGATCAGAATGTCTTCACCAGAATATCTGGACTCTGTAAAACAGGTTAAAAAAGCCCTGGAAGAAGAGCAGAAGCTTAAGGCAGAACTGGAGAAAGAAAACAAAAAGAAAGAAGAGGAAGAAAAGAAAACGGCAGATGCTGAAAATAAGAAAAAAGCAGTAGAAACTCCACCTTCTCCTGTAACCAAAACAGAATAAATCCAAAAAACATCTTTAAAAATATACAATATGAAAAAGCAAATTCTTGCGGCAATAGCGATCTCTCTATTCGCAGTTGCCTGCACAAAATCCACAACAAAGACAGAACAGGTAGAAAATGCTGATGGAACTGTTACCACCACCACAACTGTTTCTGAAACATCTCCAATGGTTGATTCAGCAAAAGTAAATGAAGCTAAGGAAAAAGTTGATGCAAAATTGGACCAGGCTGGAGATAAAATAGACAATGCTGCTCAAAAAGCTAAAGATAAAATAGATGCTACTGCAGATAAAACCAAACAGGATCTTAATAAAGCAGGGCAGGATATCAAAAATGAAGCTAATAAAGTAGGAAAAGATATTAAAACCGGAGCTCAGGAAGCAGGAAAAGATGCCAAAGACGCTGCAAGAAAAGGAGCGGCAAAAGTAGAGGACGCTGCTAAAAAACTGAAAGAAGATTTAAGCAAATAAAACAAAACCCGCAGTTGATTTCAACTGCGGGTTTTTTATTGAGTAGGAAGTTAGAAGTAAGAAACCTCACCTTTATCTAACTTTGGTCCCTATATATTTTTATCTATCTCTCAGTTTTAAAATAGAAGTTCTGTAAAGGCTGCAATAACTTCCAGCATCCATCTTTCTCTCTATTATTTATTAAGCTCTAACAGTGGATCTATATATTCCCTGTCATTACTCAGTCTCGGTACTTTATTCTGACCGCCAAGTTTTCCTTTGGATTCCAGCCAATGATAGAAAAGGTTGTCTTTGGCAATATGAACAATGGGTCTTCTCAACGTTATATTGTTGTATCTTTTTGCTTCGTAATCCGAATTAATTTTCTTTAAATGCTGGTCAAAAGCATCTACAAAGCTGTCCAGATTATCAGGATACTGGCTGAATTCAAATATCCATTCATGGGCACCGCTTTCATTTTCTTTCATAAAGACCGGAGCTCCTGTAAAATCCGTAATCTGAGCCCCAGTGAGCTCACAGGCCTTAGATAAGGCAGATTCTACATTGGTAATCATTAATTCTTCTCCGAAAGCGTTAATATAATGCTTCGTTCTTCCCGTTATCTTGATTCTGAAAGGATTGGTAGAGGTAAATATTACCGTATCGCCAATCAGATATCTCCATAATCCACCATTGGTAGTGATAACCATGGCATAATTCTTCCCGATTTCTACATCTTCAAGACTTACCACTTTAGGGTTTGAAAAATGGAACTGATCCATTGGAATAAACTCGTAGAATATCCCATAATCAAGCATCAGAAGCATTTCATCACTGTTGGATCTGTCCTGTATTCCGAAGAACCCTTCCGAAGCATTGTATATTTCGTAGTAATTGATGTTTTTTCCGATGATCTTTCGGTATTGCTCCCTGTAGGGCTTAAAACTGATTCCACCGTGAAAAAACACCTCCAGATTAGGCCATAGCTCTGAAATATTCTCTACATTGGTTTCGTGCAGTACCTTTTGCAGAAGAACCATCATCCAGCTGGGTACTCCAAGGATGCTGCCTACATCTTCATTCTTCACTTCTGAAGTAATGGCTCTAAGCTTGCTTTCCCATTCACCCATTAAAGAAACCTTCTTACTTGGAGTGGTGGTAATTTCTACCCAGAACGGAAGGTTATCAATTAAAATAGCAGATAAATCGCCAAATTTGGTGTTAAAATCTGCGTATAGTTCAGAACTTCCGCCTAAGCGTAAATTTTTATAATTAAAAAGTTGATTTTCAGGGTGGTTGTTGGCGTAAATGGAAACCATATCTTTTCCGGCCTTCATATGACAGTATTCCAGGCTTTCTGCAGAAATAGGAATGAATTTACTTTTAGCATTGGTTGTTCCGGATGATTTGGCAAAATGCTTAATCAGCCCTGGCCAGCTTACATCTTTCTGTCCCTGCCTTGCTTTTTCAATATAGGGCTCCATTTCTTCATAGGTAACAATGGGAACTTTGTTTTTAAAGTCCTGATAGCTTGAAATAGAGTTAAATCCATGCAGTTTGCCATATTCTGTATCTTCCGCATGAAACAGCTGAGAAAACAGTATACCCTTCTGAGTTTCAATGGGATGATCCATGAAATTCTGAATCTGGTCTATCCTTTGACGGATGAACCAGTTGACTACAGTATTAAAAAGTGCCTTGGTTGCCATTCCAACAAATATAATGATATTTGGATGTTTAGAGAATTTTTTGTGAGTTTAAATAAAAAAACCGTTACAAAATCTGTAACGGTTTAGTATTTAGTTTATTGTTTCTTAGCAGTACTCATCGTAAGCAGCCTGAAGGTTTGCAGCAATTGCTCCTGCAGGATTTCCTTCAATGTGGTGTCTTTCCAGCATATGAACCAATTCTCCATCTTTGAAAAGAGCTACGCAAGGAGAGCTCGGAGGGAATGGAGCAAGGTGTTTTCTTGCTTCTACTACAGCCTCAGTATCAAAACCTGCAAATACAGTTGTTAAATGATCCGGCTTTTTGTCTCCGGTTAAAGAGTATACAACTCCCGGTCTTGCAGCACCTGCAGCACATCCGCATACGGAGTTAATAACCAATAATGTTGTTCCGGACTGCTTTAAAGCATCTTCTACCTGAGTAGGAGTTGTTAAATCCTGGAAACCTTTATCTGTAAGTTCAGCCTTCATAGGCATTACTAAATCTGTTGGATACATATATTTTGTTTTTTATCAGTACAAAGTTAAGCAATTCTTTACGTTTGTTCAATATATAATAACTATGAATAGTTTAGGTATATAAAATTAACCAAATATTAATAGTGTAATAATATTCATAAAAATGTGAATTAAAATTAGGAATAATGAAATATAATTATTAAATTTGAAATGATTCTGAAAAACAAACGACCATGAAAAAAACATTTAAGGCTTTCCCTCAAGCAATCAATCACTTAATACAATCTGAAATATGATCGTATTTAAACTCTTTTTTAAGGTTTTTTGAATCAAACGGACCAATAGACTTTAATATCCAGAAAAAATGAAGCCCGAGACTCAACAGTCCCGGGCTTCTTAATCAAATCGATATGCAAAGGTTGTATATCCTAGTTATGGAATGTAACACGCGTTTATAGGACTTAGAATGAATCTTAATCCTAAAACCGGAATTACATTATGAAAGGAGCTTTTTAACCATCTCGGAAATGCTTTTTCCGTCTGATTTTCCGGCTAATGCTTTTGAAGCAACTCCCATTACCTTTCCTAAATCTTTCATAGATTCAGCTCCGGTTTCTGAAATTATATTTTTAATTTCTGTTTCTAATTCTTCTGCAGAAAGCTGCTTTGGTAAGAATTTTTCAATGACCTTCATCTGAGCTTCTTCCACATCTGCAAGATCCTGTCTTCCTTGGGCAGAAAACTGCTCAAAAGAATCTTTACGCTGCTTAATCATTCTCTGAAGGATAGCAATTTCCTGTTCTGCAGAAACTTCAGCACCTCTGGCCTCCGTTTGCAAAAGAAGAATCTGAGATTTAACAGCACGAAGAGAATCCAAAGCAACTCTGTCTTTCTCTCTCATGGCTGTTTTTATAGCTTCGCTTATTATATTTTCTAAACTCATGGTTTTATGATTTGAAAATTTGAAAATGAAACAATTTGAAAAATGATTAGTTTGATATAGCAGGTCTATCTTCCCCACAGATTAATTTTCAAATTCTCAAATTATATCATTTTCAAATTAATTTAGTCTACGTCTTTATTTAAAAATCTGTTTTCTCTGATCTGCATAGAACCATTGTTGTCAGACATATATGTGTTGATATTCTGGTCTGATGCGTTGGTTCCGTCAATAGAGATATTTTTTCTCTTGAAAGCAGGAATAGATTCAAATTCACTTGTACTATCAAAGCTTTGATAACGGGAATTGAACTCTTTTAGTTTATTTCTTCTTTCAATTACTCTTTCCTGATCAATTGTTTTGTTCACGAAAGTGAATTCTGATTCTTCAGTTTTCGGAGTTTCAATTTCTGTTTTTGTTTCAAAAGCAGGTCTTGTCTCAACTTTTGGTTCTTCTTTCTGATAGAAGGTTTCAATTTTCTGAGCTGGTTCTGCTACGGCACTTGCAGGAGCATTAAACTCTGCTTTAGGTTGTCCGTAATCGGATTTAGGCTCATTTCTGACAGGCTCATTCACAAAGAAATTGAATTCAACAGGCTTCTCCTGTGAAGAGTTGTTGTTGAATACATTACCAGACTGAGGCTCTTCTTTTTTATTATCGAAATCAAATGAGAAAGACTGAATTTCCAAATCGTTTGGATCTTCTTCATCTTCTTCAATAGAAAGGCTGAATTCTTCTTGTCCATCTTCATTTCTCCACCCTTGTTCAGGAGTGTTGATTGTGCTTTCTTCTTTATCAAAGAATTTTATCTCAGTTCTGATTTCCTCTTCCTCAATAATCATTTTTTTTCGGTAGAAGTCACATTGAACGGAGTATCATGGTCCTCATCATCTAATCTGAAAAGGCTTTTTCCACCGAAATCATGTGTTACTTCAGGAGCAGACTCTCTTTCTTCTCTTGTTTTAAAAGGAGAAGATTTTGGAGATTCTAAATTATCATTAAGACTGATTCTGATCTTTTCTGTAGGACCTGAAAACTTCTTATTGTCGTTAGAGAATCCTGTAGCGATAACAAGTACGCTTACTGCATCTCCTAATTCTTCATCAGCACCCACCCCGAAGATAATATCAGCAGTGTTTCCAGCTTCTTTCTGGATGTGGTCCATAATGATACCAATTTCATCCATGGTAACTTCTTCCGCACCACTTCTGATCAACAACAGTACGTTTTTAGCACCTGTAATTTTGTTGTCATTTAATAGTGGGGAATCTAATGCTTTTCTTACCGCTTCTTCGGCTTTATTTTCACCTGAAGCAGTACCTGTAGACATTAGAGCCGTTCCGGAGTTCTGAAGCACAGATTTAGCATCTCTAAAGTCAATGTTTACATCAAAGTAACCTGTAATAACTTCCGCCATACCTTTAGCAGCATTAGCTAACACTTCATCCGCTTTAGAGAATCCCTGTTTGAATCCAAGGTTTCCGAATTGCTGTCTCAGTTTATCATTGTTAATGACAATTAATGAGTCAACATTATTTTTTAATTTATCAAGTCCGTTTTCGGCCTGTTCTAATCTTCTTTTTCCTTCAAAGCTGAAAGGTACGGTAACAATACCTACCGTTAAGATTCCCATGTCTTTTGCTACTTTAGCGATGACAGGAGCGGCTCCGGTACCTGTACCACCACCCATTCCGGCAGTGATGAACACCATTTTCGTGTTCTGGCCCATAGCTGCTTTGATATCTTCAATACTTTCAATAGCGGATTTTTCTCCTACTTCAGGATCAGCACCGGCTCCAAGACCTTCTGTAATAGAAGTTCCCAGTTGAACTTTATTGGCAACAGGGTTATTATCCAGGGTTTGAGCGTCTGTATTACAGATCACGAAATCAACTCCGTGGATCCCTTTTTCGTACATGTGTTTTAATGCGTTGTTTCCTCCGCCTCCTACACCGATTACTTTTATGATGGATGAATTTCCCTTTGGTAGGTCAAATGAAAATCCTTGTGTACCTATATTTTCCATAACTATACTTTTAATAATTATAATTGATAATTGATTGATGATAATTGATAAGGAAAAAACCGTTTATCGCTTATCATTCATCATTTATAATTTACTCTACTTCTTCAAAGAATTTTTTTACTTTTTCCATAAGCGACTGCCCAAAAGTGAGCTTCGCTTTTCTGTTTTCCTGTCTTTCATCTGCAATCGGTTGTTCCTGAACAGGAGCTACAGTCTGCTGAACGGGTTGAACAGTTTCTGCCTGTACTGGAGCTGCTTCGGGCTTAGTTTGCTCTTTTACAGCTTCTTCTATATCATCAACAGTCTGTTTCTTATCCCTGATCTTCAAACTCTCCATTAGTAACCCAATAGACGTAGCAAATTCAGGGCCTTTCAGGTACTGATTTTTATCGTTGGCGATATATTCATTGGCAAAACCGATTCTGCTGTCAAAACCTGTGGTATAGTTGGCCAGCTGTCTAAGGTGTTTCAAATTTGATCCACCTCCTGTAAGAACGATTCCTGCAATCAGTTTTTTCTTCTGTTCAAAGGCTCCGTAAGCTTTAAGCTCGGTATTTACCATTTCAAGAACTTCTTCTACTCTTGCATTGATGATCTGAGCAAGAGTTTTTAAAGAGATTTCCTTATCTGGTCGCCCGTGAAGTCCCGGAATTGTTACAAAAGTACTGTCTTTTTCCAATTCGGGAACAGCCGAACCGAATTTTACTTTCAATTGTTCAGCATGTTTTTCAATAATGGAGCATCCTTCTTTGATATCTTCCGTAATAATTCCACCTCCATAAGGGATTACGCAGGTATGACGGATGATATTGTCTTTGAAGATTGCAATATCTGTGGTACCACCTCCAATGTCAACAATAGCAACTCCGGCTTCTTTCTCTTCTTTGGTAAGAACAGCTTCTGAAGAGGCTAATGGTTCTAAAGTAAGGGCTTCCATTTCTAATCCGGCTTCGCGAACGCATCTTGCAATATTTCTGATGCTTCCCATCTGCCCAACTACAACGTGGAAGTTGGCTTCTAAACGTTTTCCGTGCATTCCTACAGGTTCCTGAATTTCCCCTTCGGAATCCACTTTATATTCTTGTGGAAGGACATGGATAATTTCTTCTCCAGGAAGCATAACCAGTTTCTTGACCTGATCTTTTAATGCTTCAATATCATCATCTGTGATGAATTTATCCGGATGTTCACGCATAATATAATCGGAGTGCTGCAGAGAACGGATGTGTTTTCCTGCAATACCTACCGTAACTTTGCGGATAGGAACCCCAGCACTGGATTGTGCCTCGGATACTGCAGCCTTGATTGAATTAATAGTTTGTGAAATATTATTCACAATCCCTTTATGAACACCAAGACTTTTAGCTTTTCCTACACCGAGAACTTCTATTTTCCCGTGTGCATTCCTTCTTCCGACAATCGCGACTATCTTTGTTGTCCCGATGTCCAGACCTACTGAATACTCTTGATTTTCCATTTTTATATCGATTTGATTTTTTTCTACTTTTTCCATGCAGGATTCAATCCTGCTTTGTGTTAATTGTCTTTTTGGGACTCTTTTTTATTCTATTTTCACCTTTGGTTTCGGCTTTGGCTTGGACTGTGCCGGGGCCGTTGTTTTTTTCTCTGTTTTCTTTGTTTCCTTTGCCTGTGTTTTAGGTTTGTACTCTCTTTCGGTTTTGCCGGGGTTGAGTTTGTTTTTTTCACTTCTGCAATCTTTGGCTTTGCATCCGTTTTTTTAGCAGCAGCTGTAAGAGCCGGAGCTTTTGCCATTTCTAATTTACCTGCCTTCAGGATACTGTCGTTTTCCTTGAAGTGTGGGTTTAGAGTGGTTACAATCTGGTTCTGATATTTTACAGAAACCATGCTGTATTTTTGAGGGTCCTGATACACCAGGTATTTTTCTACAAAGGTTTTAAACCCTTTTACTTTAAAATCGATATTCTCCAGATCTCCAATTTCTACCCTGTAGTTGCCTTCACTGGTAAGAAGATTGTAGCTGTCTTTACTTTTTGAAATTCCGATGAAGAATTTCTTACTGAAGTCGTCTTTATCAATTTTTCCAACTAGTTCTGCCAGTTTTTCATATTCATCCGGCTGTACATTTCCTGTTACCAGCATACATGGATGAGAATAAGTTCTTGAAATAGGAAATTCAACTCCTTTTTCGTCTACATAAAAATCTTTTCCATCTTTATTAAGTCTGAAAATCGGGACTCTCTGTTTGATATCCAGATTGAGTTTTCCGTTTAAGTTCAAATAGACATTGGCACTATCTACTGCTGGAAGAGAATTGATCTTTTTTTCTAAAACCGGAATGTTCAGATCTCCTACTTTTCCTGATGGGTTCTCCTTTTTTACAATCTCTCTGATGTCTTTTTCATCAACAAAGTAAACGGGAGTTTTTTCATTCATTTTTACAGAAATCTTATTGTCTGTAATCTTTTGGCCGCTGAATCTCTTCAAGGAGAAACTCAGTAACAATCCAAGGATGATTACCGTGACAACAATTTTTAATATTCTGTACTTATTTTTCATACATTTTTTGTATTCATGTATTTATGTAAAATGTATTCATGAATACGTAAATACATTATTACTTTTTACAATTTATTTATCCACTCACAGATCGGGTCGTATAGGGTATCTATATTTCCGGCTCCTACAGTGAGAAGGATGTCAAAGTCTTTTTCTTTTATCTTTTCAAAAGCATCGGATAAAGTGGATCCTTCTTTTTTATCCAATGTTACTTTATCTAATAACCAGCTTGAAGTAATTCCTTCAAAGTTTTCCTGGAGCTCTCTTGCCGGATAAATATCCAATAAGATCAATTCATCTGCATTGCTCAGGCTTTCTGCAAATCCGTCTGCAAAATCTCTTGTTCTGCTGAACAGGTGTGGCTGAAATACAACCAATAATTTTTTATCAGGATAAAATGTTTTGATAGAACCCACAACCGCATTAATTTCTGTTGGGTGGTGAGCATAGTCATCAATATAAATTTTACCGTTTTCGTAAATATGTTTGGTATATCTTCTCTTGATTCCTTTAAAATTGGCGATTGCCTTTTTCAGCGTATCAAAATCTGCGCCCAAATTGTGTAAAATTGCTAATGCTACTGTAGCATTTTCTACATTATGGATTCCCGGGATTTCCCAAACAAAATCTTTTATAGTTTCTGTTGGAGTATGGAAATCAAAATAGATCTTATCGTGATCCATTCTCAGGTTATCCGAGTAATAATCAGCTTTTTCGTTTACTGCATAGGTTTGGTGTGTTCTTCCTATTTCAATGCCTTTTCTTACGAATAGCTGCTTGTCTTCAGGAACCAAGGCTGCAAACTGTCTGAAACCTTCTTCAATATGGCTTTTATCACCATAAATATCCAGGTGGTCTGCATCTGTAGAAGTAACTACTGCCCAGTCCGGAGACAGGTTCAGGAAGCTTCTGTCATATTCATCAGCCTCCACTACTGAATAGGTAGAACCGTTGTAAAGAAAGTTCGACTTAAAGTTCTCAGAAATACCTCCTAAAAAGCATGAGAACGGAAGGTCTGCTTCTTTGCATAAGTGAGAAACCAGGGTAGATGTGGTTGTTTTACCATGAGTTCCCGCTACTGCGATACAGTTTGTATTTTCAGTGATTAATCCTAACACTTTTGCTCGTTTCAAGACTTCAAACTGATTTTGATTGAAGTAATCTAAGATTCCAAGTGTTTTGATGGCTGGTGTATAGATTACTAATGTATCTTCTTTTTGAAGAGCAGTAACTTTTTCATCAGTAAGATCTTCGAAAACAATATCGATTCCTTCTTTCATCAGGTTCTGAGTAAGCTTGGTGTTGGTTTTATCGTAACCCAATACTTTTTTCCCGGATGCATGGAAGTAGCGTGCCAATGCACTCATTCCGATACCTCCGATTCCAACGAAGTAAAAGTTTTGATATGTTTCTAAATTCTTCATTTTCCTTTATCTATTTATCACTTTAAATATCTCATCTACAATCTCTTTTGCGGCATCTGGCTTTGCAAAATATTTCAGATTGTCGGACATGTCTTTTCTTACATTTTCATTTTCGCAGATTTCTGTTAATGTATTCCAGAATTTTTCCTGCATTTCAGAGTCTTTTACCATTCTGGCGGCATTTTTTTCAACCAGATTCATGGCATTTTTGGTTTGATGGTCTTCCGCTGCAAAAGGGAAAGGAACCAACAATACCGGTTTCTGTGCTACTGCCAACTCTGAAATGGCAATGGCTCCGGCTCTTGAAACGATTATATCTGCTGCAGAATAAGCCAGTTCCATGTCTTTGATAAATTCACGGATCTGAATATTTCTGGTATCAATATTTTTCGTTTCTTCAATAATATCTTTATAATCAAGCTTTCCTGTCTGCCAGATCAGCTGATAATCTTTGTCTGCAATTTGTTTTAAATGAGACTTCCATGCATTGTTTAATGTTCTGGAGCCTAAAGAGCCACCTACTGATAAAATGGTAAGCTTATCTTTATTTAATCCCATCTTTTGTTTTGCCTGAGCAGTTTCCTGCATCCCTGAAATAATCGTTGAACGAATTGGATTTCCAAGGAATTTTATCTTTTCTGCCGGAAATCCTGCTACTTTAGGATAGGCTGTAAATATCGCTTTGGCTGCTTTACTTAAAATTTTATTGGTTACTCCTGCATGAGCATTCTGTTCCTGAATGAATACCGGAACACCTTGTTTGGTTGCTTCATATAAAGCGGGACCGCTTGCGAATCCTCCTGTTCCAATAGCAACATCTGGTTTAAAGTCTTTGATTATCGCTTTTGATCTGTGTAAACTTTTTATAATCTTGAAAGGAAGTCCTAAGTTGGATAATAGGTTTCCTCTGTCGATTCCAGCGATATCAATTCCTTCAATTTTATAGCCAGCTTGTGGAACTTTTTCCATTTCCATTTTTCCGTTGGCTCCAATGAACAAAAATTCTGCATCAGGAAATCTTTTTTTGATTTCATCTGCGATGGCGATTGCAGGGAAGATGTGTCCTCCTGTTCCTCCGCCTGATAGTAGTACTTTTAGTTTTTTGTTCATTTTATATAATAGGACTGCGTCCGATTTTTTGTTAAATCATCCCTTTGGGACTCTTTTGGTTTATGCGATATCGTTTATTTCTGCTATGCTTTGTTTTTTGCCCATTCCTTCTTCATCATAAATCTGAATTCTGGAGCTTATATTCAGGATAATTCCTAATTGGAGGTAGGTAACCAACATTGAGGTTCCTCCGTAACTTATCAATGGTAACGGCTGCCCTGTTACCGGGATCAGATTGACAGCAACGGCAATATTTACCGATAGCTGTATAAAGATCATTACCCCGAGACTGAGTACCAGCAATGATCCGAAGAAGGCTGGCATTTTACTGGCGATCATTACAATCCTTATCATCATAATCAGATAGAGACTGATTAAAAATGCGGCTCCAATTACTCCATATTCTTCTACAATTACCGCGAAGATAAAGTCGGAAGCAGATTGTGGGAGCATTTGTTTTAATGCACTTTTTCCTGGTCCCATTCCTGTAATTCCACCGTGTACGATGGCTGCTTTGGCCTGCATTACCTGATAGTTCTTGGCTTTTACGCTTTCATCATCGGTATCTGCAGATTTTGCTTTACTTGATGTAAACGTTTCTATACGGCTCATCCAAGTATGAACACGGTTTCCACCGATCATATTGGTATTCAGTGCTATCAATAGGAAGAGTACAATGGCTATAAATGAGGCTGAAATGAAGCCTGCAATGTATTTCCAGTGAAGCTGTCCGACAACCAGAACAATTACTGAAACCATCAGAATCATTAATGCTGTAGAACCGTTATCTTTTGCTACCAATACAAAAACAAGAAGGATAGGCCCGAAAATATACATGATATTTTCTATCGGGAGCCTTTCTCGTGTAATCTTCTTGGTTAGATATCTACACAAGTAGATAATCAACATCAGAAAGGCGAATGATGACGGCTGGAACGAGATAGGTGTCCCCGGAATTTTCAGCCATCGGGAAGCACTGGCTCCATCAATGGTTTGTCCGGTAAACATGGTAACAATCAATAAGACGATCATCAGGCCAAGCAAAATACTGCTGAGTTTCCCGATGTATTCATATTTTATTGTTCCTACAAGTCTCATAATGGCCAATCCGAGGACTACAAAGAACATGTGTTTGATAACGTGACCTGTTGTGGTTCCGTTATTCACAATATATTCCAGGTTTGAACTTGCAGAGTAAACAGGGAAAATAGAGAAAATGGAGATCACAAGAATGACCATCCAAAGTACTTTATCGCCCTTTAGAAATTCAAATCTGGTTTCTGTATTCTGCTCGTCCATATGCTTTGTATTGATGTTTTTGTATAAAGTGTTATCCACTTTGTACAACTGACATTTTACATTTTTACTTTAATACCTGCTCTTTAAACTGACGTCCTCTGTCTTCATAGCTTTTGAATAAATCAAAGCTCGCACAACATGGGGAAAGTAGAACGGTATCTCCTTTTTTAGCCAGTGATTTCGATATTTTCACTGCTTCTTCCATGCTCGAAGTGTCATAAATGAACTCCTTTTTATCTTTGAAGAAATCTATGATCTTCTTATTATCTACTCCAAGACAAACAATTGCCTTTACTTTTCTTTTGACTAAGTCCTCAATTTCGGTATAGTCATTTCCTTTATCTAATCCGCCAACGATCCAAACTGTTGGGGTTTTCATGCTTTCTAAAGCATAATAAGTGGCATTCACATTGGTTGCTTTACTGTCGTTGATGTATTTTACACCATCTGTTTCAGTTACGAATTCTAGTCTGTG
This sequence comes from Chryseobacterium sp. CH25, assembly GCF_004119455.1. Taxonomy (GTDB): domain Bacteria; phylum Bacteroidota; class Bacteroidia; order Flavobacteriales; family Weeksellaceae; genus Chryseobacterium. The sequence goes on along the minus strand of NZ_NRQT01000007.1, from coordinate 72,302 downwards.
TTCTACAGCCTGGAATGTCATTAATGAATGTCTTATGCTTTCATTGTTAATCTTCAATATCTTACCTGCAATGGATGCGGCTAAGCTATTGGCTACATTGTGATTCCCAAGTAGGGATAATTCTTCTACTTTCATAGAGAATTCATCCTTCATTTTAACCACAATCTGATCGTCATTTACAAAACCTCCCTCAGGAAGTAACTCCTTTGTGGAGAAAGGAATCATCTTCGCTTTTATTTCCAGTTTTTCAAGCAGGTTTTTGCTCATTTCATCATCTTTGTTGTAGATGAAGAAATTATCATTTTCCTGATTTTCAGTGATTCTGAATTTTGCTAATGCATATTCTTCATAGTTGTAGTTGTACTGATCCAGGTGATCCTGAGACAGGTTCAACAACAAAGAAATATAAGGTCTGAAGTTCTGAATATCATCTAACTGGAAAGAGCTTACTTCCAATACATAATATTCATGGTTTTCATCTGCAACCTGTTTTGCAAAGCTGTATCCTATGTTTCCTCCTAAACCTACATTTAATCCGTCATTTTTCAGGATGTAGTAGATCAGGGAAGTGGTGGTTGTTTTTCCGTTACTTCCTGTAATGGCAATGATCTTAGCATCTGTAAATTCAGAAGCGAATTCAATTTCAGAGGAAAGTCTTATTCCTTTTTCATGAATTTTGTTGATGATCTCTGCTTTTTTCGGGATTCCCGGGCTTTTTACGATCCAATCGGCATTTAAAATCCTTTCTTCATCGTGGTTTCCTTCTTCAAATTCAATTCCATTTTCGGTAAGAAACTGCTTATAGTTATCTTTAATGGCTCCTTTATCTGAAAGAAATACTTCCAGACCTTTCTTTTTAGCCAAATAAGCAGCTCCACATCCGCTTTCTCCTCCTCCTAAAACAACTATTTTCATATTATTTTGATTTAATGATTAAAAGACTCAATCTTTTAATTTTTAAATTAAGGTTTATCTCATTTTTAAGGTGATCAGACAAACAATTGCCAGTATTACCCCGATGATAATCATTCTGTTTACGATTTTACTTTCGTGAAATCCTTCTTTCTGATAATGGTGGTGTAATGGTGACATTTTGAATAGTCTATTGTTTTGAGCATATTCCAGCCCATATTTTTTCTTTCTGTATTTGAAAACAATTACCTGAAGCATAACGGAAAGATTTTCGATCAGGAAGATTCCGCATAAAACAGGAATCAGTAATTCTTTTCTTAAAATAATGGCTAAAACGGCAATTACTCCTCCCAGCATCAAACTTCCCGTATCTCCCATGAAAACCTGGGCAGGATAAGTGTTGTACCAGAAGAATCCAATTACGGCTCCTACCATGGCGACTGCGAAGATGGTGGTTTCTCCCATATTCGGCAGGAACATGATATTCAGATAGTCAGCGAAGATGATGTTCCCGGAAAGGTAGGCGAAAAGCGCAAGGGTGAGCAGTATGATGGCACTGGTTCCTGCGGCGAGACCGTCTATTCCGTCTGTGATATTGGCTCCATTGGAAACGGCTGTTACAATGAAAATCACGATAGGGATAAAGACAATCCATGCCCATTCATGGGCATCTTTTTCATTCATCCAAAACAGGATTCCGCTATAATCAAACTCGTTGTTCTTTGCAAATGGTACTGTAGAAACTGTAATTTTCTCTGTAGGCATAAAGTTTTGCTCTACATTGTTTCTGTTTACCACTTTTGCATCTGCATATTTTCTTTTAACGGTAATGTCCGGATGGAAATACATTGTAACTCCGACAATTAAGCCTAAACCAACCTGTCCTACAATCTTAAATTTACCACTTAGCCCGTCTTTATTTTTCTTGATTTTCTTTAAATAATCATCAAGGAACCCGATAGCTCCCATCCAAAACATTGAAACCAACAGTAAGACAATGTATACGTTTGTTATTCTTGTAAACAACAATACAGGAATAATGGTAGCCAAAATAATGATAAGTCCTCCCATGGTTGGGGTACCTTCTTTTTGTTTCTGGCCGTCTAATCCAAGGTCACGAACTAATTCACCCATTTGTTTTGTTCTCAGATAATTGATGACTCTTTTTCCGTAGACAAGAGCAATAATTAAAGAGAATAGCACAGCCATTCCGGCACGGAAGGAGATGTATTTCAACATTCCTAATCCCGGAACGTGAATTCCATGGTCTGTTAGATATTCGTATAGATAGTATAGCATAGTTTCAATTTGTTAATAATTATTTGCTCATTAATTTCCAAAGCTCATTAATTACTTCTTTGTCATCAAAATGGTGTTTTACGCCATTGATCTCCTGATAGTTTTCGTGTCCTTTTCCGGCTACGAGAATAATATCTTTAGGTTCTGCAAACTTTATGGCCATTTTGATGGCTTCTTTTCTGTCCGGAATTGAAGTGTATTTGCTGAAGTTCTGAGGTTCAACGCCTGCTTCAATTTCCTTGATAATTTGTCCCGGATCTTCCGTTCTCGGGTTATCTGAAGTGATGATTGCCAAGGTTGATTTTTTAGTGGCAATATTTCCCATTTCAGGCCTTTTGGAGTGATCTCTGTCTCCTCCGCAACCGAAAACGGTGATTAATCTTTCGTTTTTGGTTCTGATATCGTTGATGCTGTCCAGAATGTTTTCTAGAGCATCAGGCGTATGTGCATAATCTACGATGAAGAAAATTCCACCGTCTGATTTCATAGTTTCAAATCTTCCGGAAACTCTTTTTAGTTTACTGATAGCCTGAAGAATTTCATCCTGTGCAAATCCAAGTTCTTCCGCGATTCCGAAAACCAATAACAAGTTATACACATTGAATTTTCCTGTCAGTGTTGTCCAGAATTCTTTTCCGTTGAAATTCAACAGCATTCCGTTGAAATCAACTTCCAATAGTTTTCCGTGGTAGTCTGCCATTGTTTTCAAAGCATAAGACTTCTTTGTAGCCTTTGTGTTCTGAAGCATGACATTTCCGTTTTTGTCATCTACATTGGTGATGGCAATAGCTGTATCTTCTAATTCATCGAAGAACCTTTTTTTCGTTTTTAGGTATTCTTCAAATGTTTTGTGATAATCTAAATGATCGTGAGTAAGATTGGTAAATCCGGCAACTTTGAAGTGTAATCCTTCAATTCTGTTTTGGGCAATTCCGTGAGAGCTTACTTCCATGAATGCGAATTCACACCCTTTCTCAACTGCTTCAGCTAAGATTTTGTTGATGGTAATCACATCCGGAGTGGTATGCGTTGCAGGAATAATTTCTTCCCCAATTCTTATTTCAACGGTTGATAATAAAGCAGAATCATATCCTAAATTCTTGAAAACATCAAAAAGCAAGGTAGAAACAGAAGTTTTTCCATTGGTTCCGGTAACACCGATCAGTTTCAGCTTTTTAGATGGGTTTCCATAGAAGTTTGAAGCAAGGTGACCTAAAGCTTTTGCAGAATCTTTCACTTTAATATACGTTACATTTTCTGCCAGCGTTTCAGGGAATTCTTCACAAACAATTGTTGTTGCACCTTTTTCAATAGAAGATGCAATGAATGAATGTCCATCCACCACTGTTCCTCTCATTGCGATGTAAAGAGTGTTTTCTGTAACCTTTCTGCTGTCGAACACCAATTCTGATACCTCACGGTTGTTGTCTCCGTGGATTTCCAGTACTGGGATTCTGTTTACTAATTCTGTTATTATCATTTTATATCAATAGGATTTTATCCTATTTTGGCTTAAATCGTCCCTTCGGACTCTGTTTCTTTTAATTTTGTAGAGATAAATATATTCTCTGGTTCTTACTGATCGTAGTGCCTTCTTGGGGGAATTGTTCTTTGATTCTTCCAACTCCTTTAAAATCGACACGGTATCCTAAGTTTTCCAATTGTGGGATAACGTTTTTACCGATCAATCCTACTACATTGGGCATTTGCTTATCATTGACTGCTACTTTTACATTAGGTTCCACCATTTTGCTAAGGTTTACCTTTTTGTCTACGAGCATTTCTTTTTCAATATTCTGTGGTGTTTTTAAGAACGTTTTTCCTGCTATTTCTTTAAACACCGGTGCTGCTACAGGACCTCCATAAAACCCAATTGCTGTATTGGGCTCACTTACCATCACATAACACGTATATTTCGGGGCATCTGCCGGATAGAATCCTGCGAATGATGCACGATATTTCATTGGACCAGGAAGCCAGTATTCAAATCTTGCAGTTCCTGTTTTTCCTGCCATTTTAAGGTTAGGCGTGAAGATGCTTCGTCCGGTTCCTTTTTCTACCGCTTTGGTTAATGCGCTGGTCATCATTTTGATGGCTTTTTCAGATGCCATTTTATTGACCATTACTTCAGGTTTTGCACTGTACATTACCTTTCCGTCTTTCATGATCTTATCAATGAATAATGGTTTAAGCATTTTACCTCCGTTGGCTACTCCGTTGTAGAAGGTTGCCAGTTGTAGCAGATTAACATTGGAAGAATATCCGAATGAAATAGAAGCCAGTGTAGCCGCGTTCCATCTTTTATTTTCCGGGGTTAAGATTTTCGGTTTTGTGATTCCCGGAAGTTCGATATCCATTTTATCGAATAATTTCCAACGTTTTAAATGGTCTAAGAAGATCTGTGGTTTCTCAGCATAGAATTTTGTAATCAGTTTTGCCGTTCCTACGTTACTGGATTTGGCTAAAACATCACTGATATCATATGTTCCTCCACCGTGACCGTCTGAAATCCTTTGTTTTGCATAGGTCCAGACTCCGTTTCCTACGTTTACAGTTGAATTTTCATCGATGAATCCGTCATCCATTGCTGCTAAAAGCGAAATGGTTTTGAAGGTGGATCCAGGTTCGATATTATCTTTTAACGCATAGTTGTAAGAGTCTTCGTATTCTCCTGAGTCAGTTCTTCTTAAGTTAACCAAAGCACGTACTTTTCCGGTTTCTACTTCCATCACCACTACGGTTCCATGTTTGGCTTCGTAATGAATTAGCTGTTTCTGTAGTGCGGAGTGCGCAATGTCCTGAATTCTAAGATCTAAGGTAGTATAAACATCTTCTCCATCAATCGGTTCCTGAACTTTCCAGAAGTCGATTGGTTTCCATTGAGAAGAATTGATCCTCTGTTCTAATCTTTTTCCGTCTGTACCCGTTAAATACTTTGAGAAAGCTCCTTCCAGTCCGGATTTCAGCTCTCCGTTATCCATACCAATGGTTCCGGCACCAATTTCTGAGGTAGCAAGTTCTCTTTTGTAGTTTCTGTCTACAATAAACCCACCTTTGTTTTTACCTCTTTTGAAGATCGGGAACTGTCTGATTCTGTCGTATTGGTCAAAATCAAGACCTTTTACTAGGGTATAGTATTGGTTTTTCTTTTTCTTTTGTTCGTCAAATTTTTGTCTGAACTCTCCTCTGGATTTTCCGAACATTTTGCTCAGAGAATCCGTTAATGCTCCGATATTGTTGGTGTACACCGTATCTTTCATTGTTTTAAAATCAAGATAGATGTCGTAACGCATTACGGTTGTGGCCAAAATGGAACCATCGGAAGCAAATAAATTACCACGGGCAGCCTTTAAAGTGGCTTCACGATAATTTTTATTAATGTAATCATCTTTAATCTCCTGAACATTGGTATTCTGAAGAATAACAATCCTTGCCAAGAACATTACAAACACGCACAAAGCTACCACTGCAAAGAGGTAGCCCCATCGTAACGTTTTTTTACGTTTGTTATCGTATTCATTTTGCTTTTGCATCTGTACTGTCCAGTTTTATTAGCAATTTATGAGGATGGTTTTCGAGGGTCATCAAAGAGTCCCGCGCAACCTCTTTCCCCAGCTCTGATTCCATTTTTACTTTGATCAGCTTACTCTGGGCGTAAGCATTTCTCGATTTATATTCTTCTGTTTCTTCCTTTAAGGCGTTAACAATTTTAATTTTTTTATTGACGAGATGGTTACTGTAAATCATTGCCATCATGAGAACAAACAAGAGGAGAAAATACTTGTAATGTATTTTGATCTCATCACGATTCAGAAAGTTTCCTTTTATAATGTCTATAAAAGTGAGTCTTTTCTGGGGGCGATTTGTTGTTCTTTTTGCCAAAGCTTTGTTTATAATTGATTCATGATAAAAGATAATTGATATCGCTTATCACTTATGATTTATCATTTATACTTTGATTCCTGTTCTCATTTTTGCACTTCTTGCTCTTGAGTTTTCTTCAATCTCCTGATCGTCCGGGATGATTGCTTTGCTCTTAAGCAATTCGAATGCCTTTTTATAATTTCCGTAGATATCTCTTTCCGGTTCACCTTCAAACATTCCGTTTTTCAGAAATCTTTTTACCAAACGGTCTTCCAGAGAGTGGTAAGAAATCACTACTAATCTTCCTTCCGGTTTTAGAACATTGTAAGCCTGAACCAGCATTTCTTTTAATACTTCAAGTTCCTGGTTTACTTCAATTCTTACAGCCTGAAAAAGCTGTGCATAGAATTTATTCACTTTATGAGGGGGAAGGTAGCTGAAAAGCTTTTTCAAGTCCTCAGTGGTTTCTATGCTTTTTGTTTTTCTGTGATGAACAATGTCCCTTGCCAGTTTTCTTGCTTCTCTTAGTTCACCATAGTGATAAAAAATATCAGCAAGTTCTTCTTCGCCATATTCGTTAATCACTCTTTTGGCATCAAGGCTCTGCATTACATTCATTCTCATATCAAGAGGAGCGTTGCTTCTTGTAGAGAATCCACGGTCTGCTTCATCAAACTGATGAGAAGAAACTCCCAAATCAGCCAAAACACCATCAACTTGAGGAACGCCATACATTAATAAAGAGTTTTCCAGGAATCTGAAATTCTGATTAACCAATGTAAATCGGGGATCATCAATTGTATTTTTAAGCGCATCCAGATCCTGATCGAAGCTGAACAGTTTTCCTTTGTCAGAAAGTCTGCTCAAAATCTCTCTTGAGTGGCCGCCACCTCCAAAGGTGCAGTCCACATAGATTCCGTCAGGATTCGTCACCAAATCATCTACACTCTGCTTCAACAAAACGGGGTTATGATACATGCTTAATTGTGTTTTTTATTAAATAAAATCTTTAATAACCGATACAGCTATTCTTCGTCAAAAGAGCCCATTACATCTTCGGCAAGGCTGGCAAAATCAGTTTCATTGGTAGAAATTACCTGTTCATAGGCTTCTTTATCCCAAATTTCGAAAAGTTCTCCTGCGCTGGTGATTACTACATCTTTCTGAAGATTTGAAAAAGTCATCAGGTCTTTAGATATCTGTAATCTTCCCGCATTGTCCAGTTCTACTGTTTTTACTCCTGCCGTAAACATTCGTATGAAATCAGCATTCTTTTTTATGAATCTGTTCAGTTTATTAATTTTGCCCATCAGTTTATCCCATGCATTCATTGGATAGACTTCCAGACAGGGTTGGAACACAGATCTTTTGACTACAAACGCCTTATCGTCGAAGTTTTCCATCTGTTTGATTAAAGATGAAGGAACTTTTAAGCGGCCTTTGTCGTCAATTTTACACTCATATGTCCCAATGAAATTTTTCATTTGGGACAAATTTATATAATAATTTCCAAAATTTCCCACTTTTTCCCACTTTTTGACTCAATGTTAATAAGTTTTATTAAAGATTGAGTTCTAAGAATGTAATTAGTTGATATGTAGAAGGTTGTTAAAACTGTTATTTAAGCCATAATAAAGGGATTTTGAAAAAAAAAGTTAAAAAGGAGAATATTGTATTATTTTTATCTTAAATTAGGATAATCAAAATATTTTTGAGGTTTAATTTGTATTTTTGCAGGGCTTTATTAAGGCAGTATATGATATTTAGTACAAAAAAAGAAAAGAAATATTCCTATGTAGAGGCTGGGGAAGGACATCCATTAGTGCTGTTGCACGGGTTAATGGGTGGTTTGAGTAATTTCGATAAAATGGTAGATTTTTTTTCGGACAGAGGTTTCAAAGTATATGTTCCTCAGTTACCCATCTATGATTTGCCGGTACTCAATACGAATCTTACCACTTTAGCAAAATATATCATCAAGTTTATTGAAAGTCATATTTCAGGACCTGTTACCATTGTTGGAAACTCAATGGGTGGGCACGTAGGGCTTATTTTAACTTTAGCAAGACCTGATCTGGTAAAGAACCTGGTTCTTACTGGTAGCTCAGGTTTGTATGAAAGAACTTTCGGGGATAGTTTCCCAAGAAAGAATGACAGATCTTATATCAGAAAGAAAACGGAAGAGGTTTTTTATGACCCTAAAGTGGCTACTGAAGATCTTGTAGATGAAGTTTTTGCTGTTGTGAATGACAGAATGAAAGGAATAAAAACGGTAATGTTGGCCAGAAGTGCCATCAAACACAATATGCTGAATGATCTTCCGAAGATTCAGACACCAACATGTCTGATCTGGGGAAAACAGGATAATGTAACACCACCGGAAGTGGCTGAGGATATGCATAAGTTTATTCCTAACTCGGATTTATTCTGGATAGATCATTGCGGCCATGCTGCGATGATGGAAAAACCGGATGAATTCTGCGAGATTCTTTACGGCTGGATAAAAGATAAAGTTTAAAACATAATAAATAACCATTAAGAGCTTTTCTTAATGGTTTATTTTTCTAAAATATATTCAAAAATGGTTATTAAGACAGCAACGTTTGTAAAAAGTAGTGGAAAATGGCAGGAGTGTCCTGATCCGAATATTCCTGAGTATGCTTTTATCGGAAGATCTAATGTAGGTAAGTCATCATTAATCAATGCAATGATGAATCATAAGGACCTGGCTAAAACGTCACAAACTCCGGGAAAAACTCAGCTGATTAATCATTTCTTAGTTAATGAAAACTGGTATCTTACAGATTTGCCAGGGTATGGGTACGCAAAGGTTTCAAAAGTTCAGAGAAAGGATTTTGAAAAATTGATTACGAACTATATCCTGAACAGAAGAAACCTAGTGAATCTTTTTGTGTTGGTAGATATAAGACATAAGCCTCAACCCATAGACCTTGATTTTATGCAATGGTGTGGAGAGAGTGGTGTTCCGTTTTCAATTGTGTTTACAAAAGCAGATAAGCTAAAGCCTAATGCCGTGATTAAAAATGTTGAAGACTATAAGTTGGAATTGCATAAAACCTGGGAAGACCTTCCTGAATTATATATTACTTCAGCTGAAAAGAAAGAGGGTGGAGATGCAATTTTAGATTTTATACAAACGACAAATGATTTTTTAACTCAAAATGGTGTAAGTTTCGATGAGTAATATTACCTGGAAAATAAAAACCTTTGAGGAATTTACAGTTCCTGAATTATATGCTGTTTTGAAGGCTCGTATTGATGTTTTTGTGATTGAACAGAACTGTCCTTATCCTGATTTGGATAATTATGATCAGAAAGCGGTTCACATCTGGGCAGAAGAAAATGGAGATGTACTGGCTTACTGCCGTATTTTCAATAAAGGCATCAAATATGAAGAAACCTCTATTGGAAGAGTTCTTACAACGGAGAAAGCACGAGGAAAGAGTTTAGGAAAGCTATTGATTAAGTATGCTGTTGAAACTATAGAAAATCGTTTTCATACTTCTGAAATCAGGATTTCAGCACAGGATTATCTGCTGAAGTTCTATGGTGATTTCGGTTTTGAGGATACCGGGAAGAAGTATTTGGAGGATGATATTCCGCATACGGAAATGATTAGGAAATAAATAAAAGCGAGGAAAATTAATTCTTCGCTTTTTTTGATAGTTAAATATATATTGGATGCACTTTTATTTTTCTGAAATCGTTTTTAAGATAATGGGTTCCAAGTTTGAAGGAAGGTCGGCAGATTTGATTTGGTACTTTTTGATTTTCATTTCTTTAAACCAATTTTCCCAATATTCTTTAATAACTGCCTCTTCAAAAGGATTTCCCTTTTCGGGATTAATTCCTAAAACAATAACTTCAAGGTTACTTAGATTTTCATTTGCTTTTACAAAACCATAGACATTTTTTTCAATGACTTCTTTAAAATTGGAACCTGTCAGATTATTGGCTTTTATGAGCTTGGTTGTTAGATAAGAGTTTTTGCTTCCTTCTGCAAATTTTGTGTTTTCATGATACATATATCCGTCTGTTAAAATGAACAGAATATTCCTTTTATCTTGTTTTATACAATAATCGTTGACCTTGTTTTTAAAGAATTCCCAAATATCTGAGCCTACAAATTTTCCGTCTTTTATAGCTGACTGATAAATGTTTAAAGGTAATTCAGCATATTTTTTATCTACCGAATCAAAATAACTTTTTTGAATATCTTTATTGAAAGAAACTTTCAGCTCTTTTGTGAAATCATTTATCTTAGGGTCGGAAGGTTCCGGATTGAAGAAAACCTGCATCTGATCATCGTATGTAATGATTTTCTTGGATTTAATATGATTGATAAATCCTTTTTCAATGGCTTTAATGTATTCCACGTCTCGTAGGTAATATTCCATTGTTGGGTTCGGATTTGTTTTAGGATCAATTCTGTCGGAAAGATCAATTAAAATACTGAGATTGATATTGTTTGAATCAACTTCCGGCGGACAATTTGTACAAGGTGTTGAAGGTGGTTCTTTGCAACAAGAAACCAAAGAAATAATGAACAATAAATAGAATATCTTTTTCATAATTTTTCAGTTATAAAGATGATAAATACACTAAATTCTGATTATCGGAATTAGCACCTACGGTTTCCAAATTCGTATTGTAGGTGGCAATACAGTCATCAATCAACGTTTGTTTTTCAGTTCTTGATACTGCTATTTTTTCACCGATAAAAGTGATCCAACCCTGAACATATTCCGAAGCATATAATTTGTAATCTTTGGTTGGAATAATGACCCCGTCAATAATATTCTGAAGCTCTTCGATTCTTCCTCGTGTTTTGATAACGGTTTCTTTTATTGTTCCGATACTGGTAAGGATCTCTTCAATTTCTTTTTTCAAAAGATTGATCTTTTCCTGAAAGAATTCAACCCTTTTCTGCCTGATTTCCTGCTCGTTTTTGATTTTATCCTTTTCACGAAGTTCTTTCATGACAAAATCGAAAACTACGCCCCAAATAATGTATACAATGAATCCGGCAAAAATAATTCCCCAAAACTGAATTTTTGTGAAAGCTATTTTGAGATCAAAAGGAGGAGAATCAAATGTTTTATTGAGTTCATATAATTTTGATTCAATTTCATAGGCTAGAATAGAATCAAAAACAAAGGTTACAATAAATAATAAACCTAATTTGATGTAATTGGCTCTAGTTTTATTTTCATTAAACATGTGAATCAAAAATCCCAATCCTAGAAACACAAATGGAATTAAAGTAACAAAAGCCCCTTCAATAGCTCCTTCATTCCAGGCTTTGCTGAAAGCTTGTGCATCTAAAACACTTTGAATAACTGTACTTTTTGCATCAAAGCTTTTAAAAAATGCGGAATACGAAGTTGAAATATAGAATGTTAATAAATATAAACTTATAGGAATCAGAAGAATAAAACCTATCCAAAACTTTGCAGAGGCTCCTTTTGAAGCTTTTACATTATACTTTTCAGGATTTCTGGGAAGATCAAGGATTTCAGCTTTTAAAGTTTCAATCGTATGCTGATGATTTTCAACTTCTTTGTTTTTATTTTTTAACTGTTCCTCTTTGGTCTCCTGTGAAACAAATAAAGCTTTGATCTCAGTTTCCCGATTTTTCTGTTCATTAATGTATGCTTCTTTGAGCTTTTGCTGCTTTTCTACCATTTCCTTTTCTTCATTCTGGAATTTGGAATAAACGGCATCAAGACATATGGATAAGGTGGAATGATTCCCGTTGGTTCGTGAGCTGTCTCTATACCCTGATTCATGATAGGTTCTTTTTCGGGTTTCTTCCAGAGATTCATCGTTAGGATGGTCATTATTGGAGGAAAACGTTTCCGGTTTGGGTTCTATCGGAACAGATTTGAGTTTGAATAAATTTTTTATACTGGTAGTGTCCATGATAGGTTAGTTTTTTAGTTCATATAAAATTTCACTTTTGTTCTTTCCGATTCTTACGGCTTCAATGAGATAGTCTACAATTGCCATTACATTCTCTTCCAAAAAACCAAACATCATAACGTATTTTTGCATTGCAGCATGTTCGTTTGGAGAAACAATTCCGTCTGCCCAGATCATGACAGTGAGATCATACAGATAATCTATTTTTTCTTCAATAGTTTTGGGTACCAATGATTTTAAATTGATCGGGTTTAAAAGGATTTCATCCAAATTTTTTGAGGATATTCCTCTTTCCTCAGCGCACCTGTAAAGCATTTTAAGCTCTAATGCACTGAAGTCGTCATCACAGATTGCCATTTGATACAATCTTAAGAAATGAGCTTTGAGATTTTCAGTTATTTGATGGTTTTCCATGATGTTTATTCTTCTTTTGGTTTTTTAGGATTAATAATTCTGTCTCTTGAAACAGTTCTTTGGTGAATGGGTATTGAAGGTTCTGTGGCCTCTTCGGTAATTTTTTCTTCCTTTTTTGTTCTTTTCTTTCTATGAAATTGATCAATAAGAACAGAACTCCCGTTATGGTATCGATAGGGATCCAAATACTTTTTCGATACAGATAAATGGGAAAAACAGGATTGAAAAGAATGAGAATGATCAGAAAAATTATACTGAAATAATGTTGTTTAAAGCTTAAAGTATCGTATAAAACCAATAAAGCTCCAATGGAAATAAGAATTCTGAGGAAAGTATAATATTCTATAGGAAGTCTGAAAATACCGATGAAACAACATAACGCACAGAAGGTGAGAAATGGTTTCATAGTACTGGTTTAAAATCCGGTTTTAAGATTATATTTATAATTGAAACGATTTTCAGACATAAAAATAAATACAAAGAAATCGAAAAATGCAATTAATGCAGGAATGAATGTCCAGCAAAATATCAGATAAAGTATTCCCATAACATTTTGACCTAAGTAAAATCTGTGAATGCCTAATCCTCCCAGGAAAAAAGCAAGTAATGCGGCGGTAGATTTTGATTTCATAATTTAAACTCTTGATAAAACTTCGTTCTTTTTTGTTTCAAACTCTTCAGGAGAAATTATTCCGTTTTCCTTTAGGTCTTTTAACTTCTGTAATAAGGCAAAAGGATCTTCATTTTCTATTAATAATGGTTTTTTTTCCTCCTGAAATTGTTGTGGTTGTGTGATAATAGGAGTAGCATTGTTCACAGTAACTCCACCAGCTGAAGCTCTCAAAGTTTCAAGATTTTTTTCTCTTCTCAGACCGCGCATTCTTTCTTCCACTTCCTGTGCAAACTGGTATAGTTTTCTGGCTTGGTTTTTAGGGAGATAATCCATCATATTGGTGAAGTTGTTTGTTGTTTTCATGATAAACGTAGCACCAACAATCCCTTCCTTGATGTGGCAATCGGCTATATCTACCCAACTGTAATCCTGAAAATCCATTGATAAGCCAAAATTTTTGGGCCTGCAGAAAATAATTCTCCTGTTGGTTAGAGCAATACAATCTGGAGATAAATTGATTACAGGTTTCTTCTGAACAGCTATGTATTCTACAACTTCTTGTGAAGTAAGAAGGCTGTTGATTCTTCCTAAAAGTTTTTCAACAGCTTGAGGATCCTGTTCTTCATTTAAAAAATTCTTTAAGTTCATATTATTTTGTTTTGATTATTTTACATCTTTATAATAAACATATCCTTGTTTTCCACTTGATTTGACTTGTACTTTATACCACGAGCCTTCTTTGGAAAGTTGAATGAGCTTGGTATTTTTAGAAATGGTTGCTATTATTTTAGATTTTAAGGATGGCTTCTCATAAATATTTGTTGCTTCTATTCCTGCAATGTACCTGTTGTTGGAATTAATATTGAAATTAACTTCATCAATAAATACTTTTGGGGGTTTACTGGATTTTGCTTTTGAGGATTTATAAGAATCAGAAGGCTTGTATTTTTCAGACTTACTTTTTTTATTGGATCTGCCTGATGATGAACTTCTCCCGGAAGAGCCTCCTCCACAAACCCCACACGTTCCACCACCACTGCAATGTCCACATCTTGAGCAGTTGGAGCATGCGGAACAATAGGCAGAACCTGTACATCTTCCGCCGTGTTCTACATTGTCATTGGCTTTCAGATAAGAATTTAACAGAAATAAGCTGAAGGTCAATATTATGAAAGAGATTAGTTTTTTCATGGTTAGTTATAATTTTCCAGTGTCTGATGAAGCTGATTCCTGTAATTATAGATTTCATCCAGAGTGTTCAATAAAACCTTTTCTCCTGCTTCTTTGCCGTTATGGAACGTTTCTAAATATTTATTTGCTGTATTAAAGTGTAATCTGCAAATCGGTTTTCTATTGTTATCATCCAACAAAACTCCGAAATATGAAAGGGTATCTCTGTAAGCAATTCTGGAAGAAGGAATTTTCTCTCTGAGGATCGCTTTTACAATTTGAAATCCTTCCAATTCTTCTTCCGTTGTTACAATTTTAGAATCATTATTCTCATCGATGGGTTGTGATGTTTTTACATCGTCTTCTCTTTTTTCTATTTGTTCATTAATGCTTAATGCAGATTTTAACCGGAAGCTGATGGATTCATTAATAGAAGTTGTTAAAGCTTTTTTAGCATATTCTTTGAAAGAAACCATTCTGTTGGCTGTTAAAGGCTTTTCAAAGAAACGGCTCACCAATAGTTTTACTAATTCATCAGATGGGTTTTCAATCTCTTTTTCGAATTCTTTTCTGATGGCCTTGATGTACTTTAATGCTTCTGCAGAATCAAGGATACTCTCCAGGTTATAATCTTTCTTTGTAAAGCTTTCCAGAATTTTAATAGAACTGTCTTTTAAATCCTCAATATTAATGGTGAAGAACGGTTTTTCATCCATAATATTAGGCTTCTCAAGATCTGTATAAAAGTTATAAACGATACCATTAGTCAAAACTCCAAATCTCGTTTTCGAAACATGATAATACCTGTGAAGTTGCGAATTGTGAGCATCTGCACTTTCTTTCCAATGTTTACATTCGATAATGAAGATGGGTTCATCGTTATTTTTGATAACATAATCCACTTTTTCACCTTTTTTCGTTCCAATGTCGCAAATGTATTCAGGGACAACTTCCGTGGGATTAAAAATATCATAACCCAGAATTTGTATAAAAGGCATTACAAAAGCATTTTTTGTAGCTTCTTCCGTTCCTATCTGTTCTTTTAGACCAATTACTTTCTGATGTAATTGATCAAGTTTAATTTTGAGATCCATAATATTATTTTTTTAAAGTTTCATCAACGATTTCTGCTGTTGGAGCATTTGCTTTTACGGATGCAATGCCATTCTCCAGTCCGGACTTTGAGCTGTACATTTGACTGTTCCCGATGATTTCTCCGTTTCTTGCTTTTAAAACGAAATAATCTTTTCCGTTTTTCGCAACCCTTTTGTCGTATCTCGAAAGGTCTTGTGAATTAACTTTTACAGATTCAATTCCTTTTTGGCAAGATGCTTTCTGGACATATCCTTCGCTCGTTAAAATAATTTCGCCATTTCCGGCCTTCAGATTAAACTGATACTCGTTGTTGATTCTTTGTGTGATGATAAATTTTCCCATAATTGTTTTTTATTTAACTTGTATGACATGCATTTGAACAATAATAACACCCGTTAATATTGTTTCGTTGAGCTGGGAATAGTCTTTTCGCTTCATTTACTGCTTCCTGACAAGTATAAAAACTGCCTAAATAAATTCTATTTTCAGAAGATGGTAAAAATCGACATGAGCTTTCATGCACTTCATAGTCTCCATTAGACTGCTGATTCTTATTAATGTAATATTCCTTTTTCATAATAAAAATTGTTTATTGTTTAACAGTCCAAAAATATGAGCATTAAAATTCTGTTCATTACGGGTTTCCGTAAAACGAGCAAAAAATAAAAACCCTTTCAAAAAAATTGAAAGGTTGTAAGTGAAATGAATTGTTTTTATATAATCCCGATATCCTTGCAGAAGGCCACCAGCTGTTCATTGCTTTTTATTTCAAGGTCTTCTTTTAGGCTGTTCAGCCTTTTTTCCACGCTGCTGAGGCTGGCGGGTCTAATATTTCTTTCCTCAAGATGTACAGGTATATTTTTTTGTAAAATTCCTTTAGAAAGGAGAGAAACAAGTGTAATATCATAGGTAGAAAATTCATAGCTATTGAATTTTTTCATATCTTGCTTGAGATCAAAAGATAAATATTCTTCACCAATGTATACGGAGGTAATTGATTTTTTTAAATCTTTTGAATCATTTCTGGCTTTACGAACATAACCGTTAATGTGATAATCTGAAAAAAGATTTTCTATGACACCCGTTTTATGTTCTGCAGAAAATACGATAACTTTTAAATCAGGCTGTATTTCTTTTGCTGTTTTAATAAGATCTTTTCCATCTTTAAGATTCTGTTCATGATGATCTTCCTCATAATAAAGATCTGTAATCAACAAGTCATAGGGATGTTCTTCCCTTAACGCTTTCTGTATTTTTCCTATGGCATCATCACAATAGTATACATAATCTACGTTGGGAATATTCAGCTCCTCAAGGGTTTTTTGAACGGAAATATTGATGCTTTCATGGTCTTCGGCAATTAAAACTTTTTTGAACATGGTTATACGATTTAATTAAAAAAATAGGTTAAGACCTCAAAAGTATATTCATTTATTTTTTCATCATTACGTGATCCCGTAAATAATGCGAAAAAATAACCTTTTCCACAGATTGGGTCAGATGAGGCCAATATCTTTACAGGTTACGATCATCTCAATATTGTTTTTTGCGCCAAGACTGTCACGGAGTTCGTTCAATCTTTTTTCAATAGATCTGATGCCGTAAGGTGTCATTCGGTGTTCTTTCAAATAGGTACTTATTTCACTTTGTTTGTGTCCTTTAGCAAGCAGCTCAATTAATTTCATATCATATCCATCAAATTCAGAAGAAATATGACGCATTGTATTGATAACTTCCTGAGGAATTACAATTTCTCCATTAAAGATTTTCCGTATTGTGCTTTTTAGGTCTTGCCCATCACGTCTCGCCTTGCTTACAAATCCGTCAACTTTATATGTTTTGTAAAGATCATCAATTGTTTTAGCTTTCTTTTCTACAGAAAACACAACTGTTTTTAGCTCAGGCTGAACCTTTTTTGCCTCATAAATAAGCTCCTGTCCGGAACGAAGCTGTTGAGGAATATGATCTTTTTCAAACGACAGATCAGCGATAAGAAGATCATAAGGACTTTTATTTTCTAAAGCTGTTTTGATCCTGCTTAAAGCTTCATCACAATACATTACATAATCAAAGTCAGGGATATTTAATTCTTTTATCGTGTTCAGGATTCCCTGGTTCATTATTTCCTGGTCTTCAACGATTAAAACTTTTTTGAACATGGCTATATGATTAGGAAGCAGGGAATGAAAGATTTACTTTCAGTCCTTTTTCAATTTTGGTGTCAAAAGTAATGGTTCCGTTAATCGCTTCTATGCGGGATGCCGTATTACGCAGCCCATTTTTATAAATAAGATCTCCGGAAATTCCTATTCCATTGTCTTTGTATTGAATATCAACCCTATTGTTTATTTTTTCAAACTTCACAGCCACATGACTAGCATGGCTGTGTTTTTTCATATTTACCATCAGTTCGCGAATCATTTGGTAAACTTCCTCTTTAGCTGTAGCTGAAATAGGGGTCCAAATCGCAGGGCTGTTTCCTGCTGTAAAGGTTTTTACGGTTTCACTATTGAAGGAAGCAATAAGGTCTGAAACTATTTTGCTGAACTCTTTTTCTTCTCCAATTTTATCATAAGAAATATCCCTTGATTTTTCATACACAAATTCCAGTTCATCAAGTGCTTTATCTCGGTCAAAATCTTCCTGGTTCTCAATCTTTGTCATCACTTGGTAAATACCGTTGGCGACAACATCGTGTACTTTTTTGGACATTTTGAGTTCTGTGTTTTTTACTTCGAGTTCTTTTTCTTGTTTTAGAATTTTTTGCCTTTTTTTATTCCAAAAAAAGCACCAATGAAAAGTAAGGATAAACCACTTAAGCCTATATTTCTTTTTAAAAGCTCATTTTCTTTTTTTTCATTTTCTTTTTTTATCTTCTCCACATCAAACCTTATCAAAGCAAATTGATTTTTTGCATTGTTTCTTTCTATCTGTAGGCTGTTATGAATTTCATTAAATTTTTTGAAATTTATTAAATAATTTTTAGAATCTAAAACGATAAGCCTTTGTAAGGCTTCTGTTTGGTCACTTAGGCTATTAATCTCTGTGGCGGTGGATAGTAATTGATTTGCAAAATATAAAGATTTTTCTTTGTCTTTCTCAGCATAGTAATCTGAAAGAGTAGCATAACTGGAATTTTTCCCATTAATGTCATTTTTTCTTTCTCTTATTGTTAAAGCTTTATGGAATTCAGGTAATGGATTGTAATTTTTATTTTCTAAAAATTTAACTTTAGCTAAGTTATTTAAAGCCATTGAATAGTTGTTACTATCTTTAGCTAAAATTGCCATTTTCAAATAAACCTTGGCTGATTGAAGTTTTCCTTGAAGTATTAATACATCACTTATATTATTATAGTAGACCGATTTATTTTCACTATCATTAGCATATTCTAAAGTCTTTTTATAAAATTCTACTGATTGATCATAATTTTTAAGATAGGAAGAAGAAATAGCCATATTGTTATAATTAGCCGCAAGAGTACTTCTTATAGTACTATCTTTTTCATTTTTTAGTAAATTATTAGCTTCCAGAGATGTTTCTATGCTTCCATAAAAGTCTCCTCTAGCTGCTTGAATTATTGCCATATTTACAAATGATTTGGCTGCTCCTAGTGAATCATTTGATTTTAAATAATCGTTTTTAGCTAAGTTGTAGTAATTGAATGCTGAATCAATAATATTAGCCTTTCTAAAATTTTTGGCTTTTTCATAGAAAAAATTATTCGTTGAAATCACATTTTTCTTGCATGAGTAAAAAAAAAATAGAATTATCAATAAAAATAATGAAAAGTTTTTCATGGTTTTGGTTTATTGCAAAATACTAAAAAAGACAGATTTATGCAATCTGTCTTTTTTGTTATATAATAAGATATTTAATATTTTTAAGGTTTTGGAGCTGGAGGGGGTGTTTGCCCTGTATTTCCAGTAATTGGGCCACCATCATCTATGCCTTGTTCAGGTTCTGAATAGGTTACTACTATATCAGGTGTTTGATTGTTATCAGATGTTGTGTGGGTATTATTATTTGGGAATGCTAAACCAAGTAGCATTAAAATAAACTGTATCATTTTTTTCAAAAAATTTATTGTTAAAGCATTCGTATTCTTCCCTGCGAAACAGATCGCAGATAGTTTTACACGATTAAAAAAATTGAAGCGCTTCTAAATTTTTTGGGAAGTAAACCTTCAAAAACGGAGGAGAAACATCTGCTTCCCAACCCGGAGTTTTACCTCCGTTTTATCTGGTGATTTTTGAAATCAGAGTTTTGATTTTCTGTTTGTTTTTTTAGTATCTCACTGATCTCTGATGCAAAGATGCAGCAGAAAGAAAGGTAAGAGTTAGAAAGTTTTTGGAAAGTTTTTGGAAAGTTTATTTGTTTGATTATTACGGTTTTCCGCATTTTTTCCCACCCTTTTTTTCTACTTTGGTGCAATAAAATTCACAGTTATGTCTAAATTTTTACCACAGAAAAAAAAGCTATTGGAGGAAGTTTATGAAAAAGGAATACGAGAAGCTGTAGAAACTTCATTTACAGGAATTGCAAAACATATTGAAAGATCTTTAAGGATGATTACAACATCACTTTAACTTATAAGTCTTTTGAAACATACTATAAATCAATTGTTGAAAATGAAGAAGATTATAATATAAAAAGAGCAATATTAGATGATCTTTGTAAGTATATTGATTATGATAGTTTTTTGAATTACTGCTTAGAATGGAAGACAATAGAATATGCAATTAATCATACAGTTTCTAAGATAGTTATTAATATTACTAATAAGCCGGTAATTACGTGGCCATCTGCAGTTAAAAATGGATTTGGAATTGCAGAATTTGCATTTATATTTCTTCTTCTTACAGGGAGTGTTGCGTTTTCTAATAGCAAAAAAGATACTTCTGGCTTTGAAAATGTAGTGAGAGAAATTGCAGGAGGGAAGTTGGATATTAATAAAAAATATATGTATTGGAACGGGGAAAGATATATTGCTACAGATAGTGCTAATTTAGGAAGACAATTTAAAGTTATTGCTATGCAAAAGGACGATTTTAAAGATTTAAAGAAAATAACCCAGCCAGACACTCTTACTACTGAAAATGCTATGGGGAAGGTATGGTATGATAAAAGCAATAATAATGTTGAATTCTTTACAAGTTTTGGTAAACATCCTGAAAATGAAAAAGCATTAAAAGATGTATCTGAAAGAATATTGGAAATTTATGGGGGAGAAAATGCTAAACAATAGAGTAATAACCACTCTATTTTGATATGAAACAATAAAAGCGAAAGAATTTATTTCGCTTTTATTGTCTTATATAGTTTACTCTGCATTCAGCATTCCCAGTTCTCCAAAATACTTTTTGAACTTCTGTATCTTAGGTCCCACCACGGCACTACAGTAAGGCTGTGTTGGATTTTCATTATAGTAACCTTGGTGATATTGCTCTGCTGGCCAGAATTTATCAAATTGTGTTAACTCTGTTACATAAGTTCCTGCCCATCTTCCTGATTCCTGAGAAACTTTAATGGCTTCTTCAGCTTTTGTTTTTTCTGCATCATCTTTATAATAAATAACAGAACGGTACTGCGTTCCGATGTCATTTCCCTGTCTGTTAAGCTGGGTAGGATCGTGCAGGAAGAAGAATACATCCATTAACTGCTCATAAGAAATGATGGAAGGATTGTAAGTGATCTGTACTACTTCTGCATGGCCAGTTTCTCCTGTGCAAACTTCCTGATAAGTGGGATTATCTTTATGACCGCCGGAGTATCCTGAAATAGCAGATTCAACACCCTTTAACAGATTGAAACAGCTTTCTACACACCAGAAGCATCCGCCACCGAATACGATGGTTTCTAAATTATTGTTATCCATTTTTGGTAATTATATTGTTTTATATCATTTTCATTAGCTGTAAAGTCTGCAGAAAATGTTAATCAAAAGTAAGAAAAAGTTGATGGATTCTGATACGGATTAAATGAATTGTTTTCATAGATGATACTGATGATAGATGCTGGCTACGAATGCACTAATAAATACATTCGTGAATTCGTAGCAAAAAGAAAAAAAAGCGATCTCACATTGAGATCGCTTTAAATATGATAAGTGTATCAGTTATTTTTCCCAAACCAAAGCACTTGCGCCAAGAATAGCGGCATCGGCCTCGTCTAGTTCACTGAATACCAGTTTTACTTTATTTCTAAAGATTGGAAGTAAATTCCTTTCCATATGAAGTTTAGTAGGCTTTAAGATAAAATCTCCGGCCTTGATAACTCCACCAAATAAAAGAATGGCTTGCGGTGAAGAAAACATCACGAAATTGGCTAATGCTTCACCCAGTTTTTGTCCTGTATATCTAAAAACTTCAATGGCAATTGGGTCTTCCTTCATTGCACATTCATATACTGTTTTAGAATTAATTTCGTCTTCAGGATATTGATTCAGCATAGATTCCGGGAACTCAGCTCTCATTTTTTTGGCTGTAATAGTGATTCCTGTTGCAGAAGCATAAGCTTCCAGGCTTCCTTCAGATCCTGTACTCCAGTGCTTTCTTCCGCCTGGCTTTACAATAGTGTGTCCTAATTCTCCTGCAAAACCGTCATGTCCATAGATTAAGTTTCCATTGGCAATAATCCCGCTTCCTACTCCTGTTCCCAGGGTAATCATGATAAAGTCCTTCATTCCACGGGCTGCTCCGAAGAGCATTTCTCCCAATGCTGCGGCATTCGCATCATTGGTGATTGTACATGGTAAATTGAACTTTGCGGTCATCAACTCTGCAAATGGAATTACCCCTTTCCATGGTAGGTTGGGTGCTAATTCTATAGTTCCTTTATAATAGTTAGCGTTGGGAGCTCCTACACCAATTCCGTCGAAGTGCTTTTCTGCACCATGTTTTTCCATTAAAGGGTATACATGTTCATATAAAGCATCGATGAAATCTTCTACTTTATCATAGGCATCGGTTTTAAGGTTTCCTTTATCCAGAACTTCTCCGCGGTGGTTTACAATTCCGAACTTGGTATTGGTTCCGCCGATGTCAACTCCAAGGGCAACCTGTTTTGATAAATCTATTAATGACATTTCTATTATTAAATTCTAGGGGCTAAAATTATAAAAAAGATTGTATTAATAGCTTATTAACCTTGTATTATTTAAAAGATTAAGCAGTTTTTACCGGTTTTTTCTTTCTTCTTCCCCACCAGATCATAAATCCTGTTACCGGAAGAGAAGCACAGATAAGACTTACAATAAAAGCAATAATCTTTGTAGGAAGGCCTAAAATAGCTCCTACGTGGATGTCATAATTAGCACTTACCACCTTTTCTCCAAAGTTTTTATCTTTTGGATCATGGGTATGAAGCAGTTCTCCTGAGTTTTCATCAAAAATAAGGCTGCTGCTTTTGTGATAAGAGTAGGTAAGGTGCTTTACATACACTTCAAAATTAGGGTGCTCATGATCATCCATATGCTCATGTCCAAGATCTATAGCAAAGCCATAAGATTCAGGATATTTTTCTTTAACGGTATTGATGATTTTATCCAGAGTGGTTTCTGTTCTCATCTCAATAGGAGCCTTTGTTTTAATATGAGAGAAATCAGGGTAGGCAGTTTCTCCTCCGGAAAAAACTACATAAATCATCGCCTGAACTACAAAGAATGCGTAAAATAGTCCTGTAATAGAGAAGATAAGGGCAAAGATTGAAGCATAGAAACCTAATACATTGTGAAGGTCATAGTTCTTTCTTTTCCAGCTCTTGATATTCTTCCACTTAAACGAAAAACGCTGTTTTCTTGCGGCTTTATTTTTTGGCCACCATAAAACAATTCCTGTAATCAGCATGATGATGAAGATAATTACGGGGATTCCTACCACATACGTCCCCCAATCCTGCTTCAGAAGGTAGCTCCAGTGGATCATTTTAACAATATTGAAGAATCCGTTCTTTTCATCATATACTCTCAGAACTTTTCCAGTGTAAGGGTTTACATAAGCCTGTTTGTAGATAGGAAACTCATCAAAATAATTCCAGGCATCCGTATTATGCTCATACCAGAAGAACATATAGGACATTTTCTTGTCCATAGGAATATTAACCCAATGGATTGGATATTTTTCTTTTACCTGTTCTGCAACAGCTTTTTCCATCTCCCGGATAGGAAGGATCTGCTTTTGCTCAATATTCTGCTCATGATGGTAGATCACATCCTTTCGGGTATAGTTTTCCACCTCATCCTTAAAGACGTATAATGCCCCGGTAATAGAGATAATAAAGATTAAAAATCCAATACCCAGCCCAAACCATAAATGGAGCTTTGCGGACCATTTTTTAAAGAATCCCGGCTTCTTTTTTTGATGATGATTTTTCTTCATATAACAGTTAAAGTTCTGCAAAGATAAACTTTACTTTTTATTTAGATTAATTAAAATTTGTATTCAAGGATAAGTGTTCCTCTTGTCCCCGGAGCATTCACAAATTCGCTGTCTCTTGCTGACCACCATGCGATTGAAGGCTGATACAGTTTGTTGAATAAGTTTTCAACTCCTACAGAAAGTTTCCAGTTTTTATTGATCTCGCCACCAAGTTTTAGGTTAAATACAGTGTATTCCGGAACGAATCCTTCTCCATAAGTATATTGATTTTTGGCATCAGGCTGAAATCTGTTCTGCTGGAAAGAATGAAGCATATCAATGCCAAAGAAAATTTGCTGAATAGGTTTAACCTGAACATAGGCAAGAACTTTAGGCGCAGAAATTCTGCTGTTATTGATTTTTGCTGAGTAATTTCCATTGTCATCCGGCGATGTGATTCCTTCCATCCAGCTGTAGCTTCCCCCAAACTGAAGCCATTTAAGAGGAGTGAAGTGTAAAAATCCTTCTACACCGTAAATAATCTCCGGTGCTCTTTTGATGGTTAAAGCTCTGTCCGCACTCTGCACAAAAGTAGCTCCAAGCTTAGAGGTACTTACATAAGAGGTTAATTCATAATTCATCCAGCTGGAAACCTGTCCTGTGGCTCCTAATTCGTAATTGTTTACGATGATAGGCTTTGTTTCAAGGTTTTTGATGGTCTCAGAGGTTGAGGTTCTCAGGATTCTTCCCAGTTCGTTGATAGAGTAGGCTTGTGAAAAGCTTCCGAATAGGTTGATGTATGGCTCAATATTGTAACGTAATCCAATATTTCCTACCAATGCATTATAGCTTAATTTTCCACCTGCTACAGGAATGCTTGGGGTAAATGTTCCGTTGTTTTTAATCACAGAAAGGGTGTTGAAATCATCAACATTTACTTTGATATTTTCATATCGAAGACCTCCTTTGATGGTTAATTTTTTGAACAGATCAATTTTTGCCAGTAAGAAAGGAGCAATATTGGTCATATTCATATTGGGAGTCCAGAAACGGCCGTCTTCCAGCTTCTGTACTGTTTCATCATTCAGGATATCAGCTCCATAGATGATTTCTCCCTGAGAATTTTGTGTATTCCAAAGCTGGGTATCAAAATTGAATCTTGCTCCTGCTTTTTTAGAGATTACATTGGACTGTCCGCCATTGAAAAAGGTATCACTGTATCCGTATACCGTTTTAAAATCCTGATAATAAAGATTCACATTCAATGCAGTTCCTTTGAATAGATTCTTATTATCATAGCTTACTCTTATGTTATGATTTTTAGGAGTTCCCTGTGGTGTGGTTTCCAAACCTTTTCCCTGACCTTCACCAATAGTAGGCCTCACTCCATATATACCTGTATTTAATCCCAGATTAAGATCTGATCTTGAAGAATATCCGATATAAGAAGCTTCAACTCTTTGGTTTTCATTAATGTCATAGCCTAACTTCAACATTCCGTTGTAGTTATCCATTTTAGCCGTACTGTAGGTAGGTGTTAAATAGACTTTATTGGCATCTTTCATATAGCCCGTTCTTTCGTAGGCTAGGGAAAGGGTATAGTCGAATTTATTGATCTTTCCGGATAAAAGCTGGCTGGCTCTTACTCCTAAAGTTCCTCCGGAGCGCTGTCCTGTGAAACCAATCTGTGAGATTCCGGTAATCTTTTTATCAGTTTTATTTCTTTTCGTAATATAATTGATGATACCACCATCCGCACCGTTTCCATAGATGGATGAAGCTCCTTTAATTACTTCAACTCTTTCAATAGCAGAAGGATCAATAACTCTTAAATCTCTTGCTCCGTTTCGAAGGGGAGTAGACTGAGGAATTCCATCTATTAAAACCAATACCTGACGTCCTCTTAAAGTTTGTCCCGTATTGGATGTCTGTCCGGAATTGGTTCCTAAACTGGGAACCGTATACTGCAGAATACTTGTAATGTCTGAATTGACCGTCAATTGAGACTGTATCTGTTTCTCACCAACAATGGTAATAGAGCTTGGTACTTCTTTAATGTTCTCTTTTTTTCTGGAAGCGGTCATCACAACCTCTTCAACTTTTTGAGTGTTTAAAGAATCATTTTTCTGGGCAAAAGTCATTACTGTTCCCAGACATGCAGCTGATAAAAGCGCTTTTTTCATTATATTTTCTTTCCTTGTTTCTTTCTTTTTCCCCACCAGACTAAAAATCCGGTAACTGGAAGTGATGTACATATAAGACCGGCAATAAACCAGATGATTTTTCCAAACAATCCAAAGTAGGACCCTGTGTGGACATCATAGTTGGCATTGGCATATTTCTCGGCGTTGCTCAGTTGTTGATGAGGTTTGTTGGCTAGTAGTTTTCCGGAGTATTTATCAAAAGTCAGGATGTTTCTCTCACTGAACCTTCCTTCTTGTCCGTAAATGGTGATGGGAAGGTTTTTAAGCTCTTTTCCTTTCTTATTTTTTCCATTAAGTGTAATTCTGTAGCTGGATGCTCCTGCGTATAGTTTTTCAGTTTGTAAAGCTGTTATATCAAAAAGATCAGATCTCTTTGTCGTTAGTGAATCCGGAGATTTGATCTGTTTTTCTTTTGGCTGCTCCCAATAACCGGATATAGCAAGATTAAAAGTGTTTTTTACATAAGGATAGGCAAAGTAAATCCCTGTTACACTCATTATTAAGGCAATGAATGAGGCATAGAAACCTAATACATTATGAAGGTCATAATTTTTGCGTTTCCAGTTTTTTACATTTTCCCAATTGAACCAGAATCTTCCTTTTCGGGCATTTTTGTTTTTAGGCCACCATAAAATGATCCCGGTAATCAGCATGATGATAAACAATACAGTTGGAATCCCAACTACATACGGTCCCCATTCAGAATTCAATAAAAGCCCCCAGTGGATATATTTCAAAATATTGAATACATCATATTTTTCATCATAAACCGCCAAGATTTCTCCTGTGTACTGATTAATATAAACCTGTTTATTGATCAGTACCTGTTGAAAATAATTCCAGCCTTTCTTACTCTTTTCGTAATATAGGAAACGATAAGATTTTCCTTTATCCAGAGACACTTCAACAGAGTTAATCGGGTATTTTTCATTGAGCTCAAGGCTTACTTTTTCCCGAAGGATGCTAATGGGTAATGGTTTTTGTCCTGAAACATTCTGCTGTATATAAATAGCGTCTTTACGAAGTATATTCTGTACTTCATCTTTAAAAACGTACAAAGTCCCTGTAAGAGAGACTATGAATACAATGATACCAACAGACAAACCAAACCACAAATGCAGTTTGGCAGACCATTTCTTTGTTGGAGAAATTTTCTTTTTTTGATGATGCTTTTTTTTCATAGCAAAAAGTTAACCCCCGAGAGGGTTAACCTTTATTTTTTAGAATTTATATCCGATTGATATTCTGAAGTTTCTAGGGGCGTCTGCCTGGTAATAGTAATACCCTGCATATGGCGCGCCTGAATATAAATATCTGTTGAAGATATTGAATACATTAAAATTAACTCTGAATTTTGAATTTTCCCATGAAGCTCCTGCATCAAATTTTACATAATCTGCCATTTGTTGAGTGTTTGTGCTTCCCCAACCCCAGCTGCTTCTATCTGCCATATAAGTTCCTCCAAAACTCAACCCAAAGCCTTCAAGAAGATTATTACTGAACGTGTAGTTTAGCCAACCGTTTGCGGTATGTTTTGCATATCCAGGTACTCGGTCTCCTTTTTTACTTGCAGCTGTTGTTTCTGTAAATTTATTCTCAGTAAAGGCATAATTGAAAATAGCATTAAATCCTTTTACGATTTCTCCTTTAAGATCAAATTCTACTCCCTGTACTCTTGTTTTCCCAAGAAGAATAGAATATTTTCCGTTTGGATTGTTTGTTAGGTCCGGATCTCCTGTAATTTCATTATTCTTATTAATGTTATATAATGAAAGGGTCGTATTCCATTTACCGGCAAACCAATCTTTTTTAAATCCTACTTCAATATTGCTTCCAGTTAATGGTGAAGCTGTTGTCCCATCTCTGAATAAACCAGCCTGGGGTACAAATGATTGGTCGTATAGAGCATATGCAGACATATTTTCATCTATAGAATAGCTTAATCCGATACGTGGAGTAATTCTGTTTGCTTCCGCTTTTGTTCCATAGTTAACTTCTTTTACATTAGTATAACGCGCTGCTAGTGTAAGTCTTAAAGCATCATTGAAAAAACCTAATTCATCCTGTAAATACAACCCCGTATATCTTTGATCAATAGTACTTCCTGCTCCAGCTCTTACAGAAAGAGGTTTTGATTTGTTGAATGGCATATAAGCTGTAGTATTGTTTGGTCCATAATAGCTGCTTTCTCCATTGATATCATAGTTATTGGTATCGATATTATACCAGTATTTATAATCCTTAACATTATTTTCGACAGTTTCATCACCATTTCATTAAATTTATCTAAATTATACCCTTGAGACCAGTCTGCCATATATTTTTTGCTTCCCAGATCAAGACCAGCTAAGATTTTGTGAGAAACAGATCCTGTTTTTACAAGTCCATTCAGGAAAATCTGACCAAATTTCATCGTATTATCTGCTTCCCAATAATTTAAACGACGAAGCATATAATTGCCTTCAAACTTACTTGGCCAAAGATCACTTCCCATTGTATATTCATTCACATAAGTCAATTGAGAAGTTAATTTCCAGTTTTCATTAAATTTATGCTGTAGATTAACGTTGATCGTATTATTGTCAACTTTTGTTGGGTCAAGACCCGGATCTGTAAGAGTATATCCTACAGGTTTTGCTTTGTATCCCTGGAAACTGAAAACATAAGCCGAACCTACTTCAGACATTTTTGCCTTCTGATAGATATATTCTGCAGTTAAAGTTGTTTTATCACTAAGGTCTATTTTAATTGAAGGATTGATGATATAGCGGTCATTGAATTCATAGTCTCTGAAACTGTTTTTATTCTGAGCCATTAAGTTTAATCTGAAAGCTACTTTATCTGTGATTTTAGAATCAATATCTGCTTCTCCTCTGTACATATTGAAACTTCCAAGAGTTACTCTTGCTGTTCCATTTAGAGAATTACCTGTAGGCTTTTTCGTGACAATATTGTAAATACCACTAGGTTCTCCATTTGACATTAAGAATCCTGATGGTCCTTTGATGAATTCAATATGATCTACGTAGCTCATATCTTCACTTAAAGGGCCCCAGTTTGATGTTACGTTTACTCCATTCATGAAGGCAGCAGCTCTGGCTCCTCTCATATTAACTCTGGTATACATATCTCCCCAATGCTCTAATCTTTGAGCCCCGGCAACGTTTCTTAATACACCATCACTTAAAGTAGTAACCTGTTGGTCTTCTAATGCTTTATTGGTAATGATGGAAATGTTTTGAGGAATTTTAATAAGGGCTTCATCCAGACGAAGAGATGAAGATCCCTGCTTTTCTACATATTTCTTATAATATCTTCCGTTAACAACGACTTCTTCAATATTGTTAGATTTAATCGTGTCCTTTTCCTGAGCAAATGTTAACATGGAAGTTAATAATGCTGCTCCTATCGTCAGTTTTTTCATTGTTTATAAGGGGTAGTAATTTATTGTAACAGTTTAGAATTTATAAGTAAAGCTTCCCACTACATTAGCAAGTGGCTGTGCGTTGGCTGTAGTATATCCGTTCCAGTAATATTCGTTGGTAAAGTTGTCTACTTTTACCCCGATTCTGAATTTTGGAGTATCATAGAATACATTGGCATTCATCACAAGATATTTTGGAAGGATAAATGTTCCCATTGTTGTGGAATTGACAATTTTGTTATCGCTGGCATAATTTCCTCCAACGCCAAATCCGAGACCTTTTAAGTTTCCGTCCAGGAACTGATAGCTAGCATTGAAATTAACCAACCATGGAGATGAAGCTGTTGCAGGCCTTCTTCCCATAACTGTATCATCAGCCTCCGTGTATTTCATATCATTATAGCTTACTCCGGCAATTACAGAGAATCCTTTAATCAGATAAGCATTGGCTTCCAATTCAACACCCTGACTTGTTAAGGAACCAGCCTGTCTTTGAATAGCTCTTCCTTGGGCTGTATATCCTACATTAAGAAGCGTATTCTTTACTTTGATATTATAATAACTTAATGTTGTGCTCACTCTTCCTTTGATAAGGCTTGCTTTAAATCCTCCTTCAAATTGATTGGCTCTTTCAGGATCAGAAAGGGTTACATTAGAATCTGCATCTGAAATATAATATCCATTGCTTGTAAAGCTGTTCTGATAATTTCCGAAAACAGATACTTTATCCTGAATAATCTGATATACAATTCCTAATTTAGGAGACCATGCACCCTGAGTATAAGCTTGAGTTTGATTTTGCCCTGTTTGCCCACCTTTAAAATCTACACTTTCGTATCGTAAAGAGGTAAGGATATTAAGCCCTGCTACAGGGGTAATGACATTGGAAATATATCCACTGTATACATCTTTTTTTCCTGTGCTTATATAGGTATTATTACGGTCAAAGTTTGGGTCACTTTGCAAACTTTTATATTTTGCTGCTAAAGCTTCACCGTTCATGTCAGCATAGCTGGCGGCGTTAAATGGAACCCAGTCAAAATCAGTGAACATGAAGAACTGATTATCATTCATTCTCATATAATCGAAACCTGCTACGGTTCTGTTTCTTACATTTCCGATTTTAAAATCAGCGTTGAAATTCTGCTGTAGCTGGAAATAAGTTCTTTTACTGTCTTTGGTTGATTGATCCGCTCTTGAAACTCCAATTTCTGAAGGATTGGCTGGATTGGGAGAAAAGTAATAATAGGGATTGAAACCATCAGAGTAAGAATATGAAGTACTTACGTTTGTTGATGATTTGATATAATCGTTTATTTTGTAATTAACCTGTCCGAAAAAGTTTCTGGCTTTTGCTGTTGTTTTAAGACCGTCACCAGCATAAGTTTGCTTGTAATCATAGCCAAGATCCTTCATTTTATTCATGTTATCAGCTCCAAGTGCTGCACTTGATGAGTAGAAGAAAAATGCCGGTTCTGCATAGGCATTGGTTTCAAACATTTCCAGTTCTGCATTAATCTCTAAATTTTCTGAAGGACGGTAGGTAAGGGAAGGAGTAAATGCATAAAATGAG
This sequence comes from Chryseobacterium sp. CH25, assembly GCF_004119455.1. Lineage (GTDB taxonomy): Bacteria > Bacteroidota > Bacteroidia > Flavobacteriales > Weeksellaceae > Chryseobacterium. The sequence goes on along the minus strand of NZ_NRQT01000007.1, from coordinate 41,434 downwards.
TTTTTTGCATTGGTTTTCTGGAATGTCCCCTGATTGGTGTAAGCAGTATTTAATCTGAAAAGTAATTTTTTATCATTGGTAACAGGAGCGTTTACATCTGCCTGTACTCTGTAATAATTATAGCTTCCTCCAGCTAAAGATACAGCACCACCAAATGTTTCATATGGTTTTTTAGTAATTCTGTTAACAACCCCACCATAAGAAGTTACATTACTTCCGAATAGAGTGGCTGAAGGACCTTTTAGAATTTCAATTCTTTCTATATTAATAGCATCCATTGAAGTGGTAATGGGAGCTACCATTCCGTTTCTTATAGAGTTTCCTGCTACAAAACCTCTTAAATTAAGAAATATTCCACCATCTCCTGCTCTGTTGGTTGCACTCCACATTTTCTGAGCTCCAGCCACGTTTCTGAAGGCTTCATCTACGGTAAATATTAATTGATTTTCTAAAATTCCTTTGCCAATAGAAGAGTATACTTGTGGGTCCTCTATGGCTTTTAGAGGCATTTTGTTGGAATAATCACTGTCTTTCTTTGCATACGTATTGATAACTACTTCGTCAATGCTTTTTGTGGTTAATGAATCTTTTTTTGGGCAGAAACCAGCATTGTCCCCAGTGCGGAAGCACAAATCAGTACATTTTTCATGAAAGTCAAATTTTATGCAAATATATTGTTTTTAACTATTCTAAATAAACAATAATATTGATATTTATCATAAAAATATTATACAATCCACAACAAAAAACCGCTCCGGCCAGTGCCAGAGCGGTTTTTTAATAATATCGTTAATTATTTCTTATGCAGGAATTTCTCCTTTATATAAGAAAGAAATAATTTCTTTGTTTAATTTCTCCATCATTTCACTGAATAAGTGGAAAGATTCCTGTTTGTAGATTACAAGTGGATCTTTCTGCTCATAAACAGCTCCCTGAGAAGATCTTCTTAAGTCGTCCATTTCACGAAGGTGCAGCTTCCAGTTTTCATCAATGATTGATAGAGTAATGTTCTTTTCAAAATCGTTGATTAAGCTTTCACACTGAGTATCGTAAGCTTCCTTAAGATCAGCCACAATTGTCATTGTTTTGTGTCCGTCTGTGAAAGGAACCTGGATCATCTTAAACATTGAACCTTGATTTTGGTATACATTCTCAATGATTGGGAATGATTTCTCTTTCAATAGGTTCAGCTTCATCTGGTAATCTTCCTGAGCAGCTTTGAATAAGATATTCGTTAGATCCTGGATGTTTTTATTATTAAAATCATTTTGTGAAACCGGAGATTCCATCGTGAATGTTTTAATGATGTCATATTCAAAATCCTTATAACTTCCTGTAGCTTTTCCTTTCGCAACGATAGAGTTGGCTACATCGAAAATCATATTCGTGATGTCATATTTCAAGTGATCTCCGAATAGAGCATTCTTTCTTCTCTTATAGATTACGTCACGTTGTTTGTTCATTACGTCATCATACTCAAGAAGTCTCTTTCTTGTTCCGAAGTTGTTCTCTTCTACTTTTTTCTGAGCTCTTTCAATAGACTTGCTAATCATAGAGTGCTGAATAACTTCCCCCTCTTTATGACCCATTCTGTCCATCATTTTAGCGATTCTTTCAGAACCGAATAAACGCATTAAGTTATCTTCAAGAGATACATAGAACTGAGAACTTCCTGGATCTCCCTGACGACCAGCTCTACCTCTTAACTGTCTGTCAACACGTCTTGAATCGTGTCTTTCTGTACCGATAATAGCTAAACCTCCTGCATCTTTTACTTCTTTCGAAAGCTTAATATCCGTACCACGTCCTGCCATGTTTGTTGCAATAGTTACAACTCCCGGCTGTCCTGCTCCAGCAACAATTTCTGCTTCCTTCTTGTGAAGTTTCGCATTCAATACCTGGTGCGGGATTTTTCTTAATTGAAGTGCTTTTGAAAGCAACTGAGAAATTTCAACAGATGTTGTACCTACTAGTACAGGTCTCTTTTCTGCTGTTAATCTTTCAATTTCTTCAATTACAGCGTTATATTTTTCTCTGTTAGTTTTGAAAACTAAATCCTGTCTGTCATGTCTTAAAATAGGACGGTTGGTTGGAATAACTACAACATCTAATTTGTAGATTTCCCAAAGCTCACCAGCCTCTGTTTCAGCAGTACCAGTCATCCCCGCAAGTTTGTTGTACATACGGAAATAGTTCTGAAGCGTAATGGTTGCAAAAGTTTGAGTAGCTGCCTCAATTTTTACATTTTCCTTAGCTTCGATCGCCTGGTGAAGACCGTCAGAATAACGTCTTCCTTCCATGATACGACCAGTCTGCTCGTCAACGATTTTTACTTCTCCATCAATCACCACATACTCATCATCTTTTTCAAATAATGTATAGGCTTTCAATAGCTGGCTCATCGTGTGAACTCTTTCAGATTTTTCAGCAAAATCACTGAAAAGTCTTTCTTTAGCTTCAAATTCTTCTTCTTTAGATAAATTTTTAGCCTCTACTTCAGCAATTTCAGTTCCGATATCCGGAAGAACGAAGAAGTTAGGATCAGAGTTCCCCTGAGACATGTATTCAACACCTTTGTCTGTAAGGTCTACCTGATTGTTTTTTTCTTCAATAACGAAGTAAAGATCTTTATCTACAATCGGCATATCACGGTTGTTGTCCTGCATGTATTGTGCCTCAACTTTCTGAAGCAATGCTCTGTTTCCGCTTTCCGATAAGAATTTGATTAATTGTCTGTTTTTAGGAAGACCTCTGTATGCCTGAAGCAATTTGAACCCTCCTTCTTTAGTGTTTCCTGCAGCGATTAGTTTTTTCGCTTCATTGAAAATTACGGAAACAGTCTTTTTCTGAACTTCAACGATTCTGTCGATAGAAGGTTTAAGAACATCAAATTCCTGTCTGTCTCCCTGAGGAACCGGACCAGAAATAATCAACGGTGTTCTTGCATCATCTACCAATACGGAATCCACCTCATCCACGATCGCAAAGTTCAATTCTCTTTGTACCAGTTCTGAAGGTGAAGTCACCATGTTATCTCTCAGGTAATCGAAACCGAATTCGTTGTTCGTTCCGTAAGTAATATCTGAGTTGTATGCTTTTCTTCTTCCGTCTGAGTTCGGCTGGTGGTTATCGATACAGTCAATAGACATTCCATGGAACTGATACAATGGTCCCATCCAAGCGGAGTCTCTTTTCGCAAGATAGTCATTCACGGTTACAACGTGAACCCCTCTTTCCGGAAGTGAATTTAAGTAAATAGGTAATGTTCCTACCAAAGTTTTACCTTCACCGGTTGCCATTTCGGCAATTTTACCACTGTGAAGAATAATACCTCCGATAAACTGAACATCATAGTGGACCATATCCCAAACTACTGGAGTTCCGGCAGCGTCCCATGAGTTTTTCCAAACAGCTTGGTCTCCCTGAATGCTAACGAAATCTTTTCCTGCAGCAGCCAGTTCTCTATCCCAGTCACTTGCTGTTACACGAATTTCTCCATTCTGTGCCCATCTTCTTGCGGTTTCTTTGATCAATGCAAAAGCTTCCGGAAGAACCTGAACAAGAACTTTCTCTTCAATTTCGTAAGATTCTTTCTTTAAAGACTCAATCTTTGTGAAAAGAGCTTCTTTCTCATCAACGTTTGTTGAGTTCTTTATCTGCTCTTTAATCTGTTCTATTTGAGCTGTGATCTTGCTGGTAGCATCTTTAATACTTGCTTTAAACTCAGCAGTTTTTTGTCTCAGTCCATCATCCGACAATTGTTGGATGTTAGGCTCTACAGCCTTGATTTTTGTTACAACTTTTTTACTTCTTTTAGGTCCTGCGCTTTTTTGTCTCCCAAAAACCCTTTAAGAACTTTGTTTAAAAAACTCATAAATTTTTTGCTTTATGCTTAATGCAAGATGCTTTAAGCGTTTTAATGACACGCTTATCGTGTAAGTTAATATATAAAAAAGGGCAAAAAAGCTCTAAGCTTGCAGCCTAAAGCTTATCGCTTTATTAATATTCGTCCTCGTTCCAAAGGAAATCTTCGTCAGTAGGATAGTCGCTCCATACCTCTTCGATAGATTCATAAATTTCTCCTTCATCCTCAATGGCCTGAAGGTTTTCAACTACTTCCATAGGTGCACCAGTTCTGATTGCGTAGTCAATAAGCTCTGCTTTTGTCATTGGCCAAGGTGCGTCACTTAGATATGAAGCTAATTCTAATGTCCAGTACATAATTTTCTAATTTTTTGCAAAAGTATAAAAATAGGTTGTATAATAAACTTTTTTATACTTGATTTTCAATTCTTTTTATAATTTTTTCTTGTAAATGTCTGTCACCAACTGCATGGCAGCCATGTCAGTAATTTTACTATTGTCGTTTTCTCAAAAACCATTCCACAAATTTTTTTATGCCATTTTGGAAGTCTGTGTCAGGTTTATAACCTATTAATTCCCTTGCTTTGGTAATATCGGCATTGGTTTTTGTGACATCTCCCGGCTGCATTGGCAGAATTTTTTTATGAGCTGTCACTTTCATGGCTTCTTCTATGGTAGCTACCATTTCCGTTAAGGAGACTACCTGACTTTCTCCTAAATTAAGGATTTCGTACACATTGGAATGGCCTTCCAGGTATAGAGCAGACTTAACAATCCCGTCAATAATGTCATCAATATACGTATAATCCCTGGCAGTTGTGCCATCACCATAAAAAGGAATTTCTATACCTTCTGAAATAAGCTTTGTGAACTTATGAATGGCAAGGTCCGGTCGCTGTCTTGGCCCATATACCGTGAAGAACCTTAGCTGGATCATATCAATGTGATAGAGGTTATGATAAACATGGCCCAGGATCTCTCCGCACTTCTTTGTTGCTGCATAAGGAGAAATAGGGTTGTCTACATTGTCTGTTTCTGCAAAAGGAACTTTTTCATTGTTTCCGTAAACACTTGACGAGGAAGCACAAATAAATTTTTTGATACCAAAATCTTTACAAAGCTCCCAAAGATTCATGGTGCCGCGAACGTTGACTTCTTCGTACTCCAAAGGTCTTTCAATTGAAGGACGAACACCGGCCAATGCTGCCAGGTGAATCACCATATCAATCGAGTGGTTGCTGAAAATTCTTTCCATCCCTTTTTTATCTCTGATATCCTGATAGTAAAGGGAATATTGATCAGACTGAGAGAGGGAAATCAGACGTTGAATATCAGACTCTTTATCGGAAAATTCAAAATCCGAAATTTTATCAATAGACTCTAAAGTATTTTTAATTTTGGTCTGATAGCTATAGAAATCATCAAAATTGTCAATGTTTATGACAGAATGTCCATTTCTTAATAATTGTTCAACTAAATGGGAACCGATGAACCCGCTACCGCCTGTTACAAGATAAATCATCAATGGTTTTTTATGAATACAAAAATATAAATTTTACTTTTTGAAAAATATAATCATTAAATTTACGTAAAAAAGTAATATAAATATAATATGCAGTTTCAAGGACAAATTTTAAAAATGATAAGCTACGATGCTAAACCCATCCAATATTATCTGAATCTTTCAGGAGATTTGATCCATATTAATGAGTTGTTGGGCAAGGAATTAAGCATTAAGCATGTAGGGTTTCAATGTGTAAACTGTGGTGAAAATAAACCTATTTACAGAATGGGCTTCTGTAAAAGTTGCTTTTTTGAGAGTCCTTATGCTAGTGAGACCATTATCCGTCCGGAGCTTTCAACAGCACATTTAGGAGTAGCGGAGCGTGATCTTGAAGTAGAAAAAGAAATTCAGCTTCAGCCTCACACTGTATATCTGGCATATACCGGAGACGTAAAAGTTGGGGTAACCAGAAACACGCAGATTCCGACAAGATGGATCGATCAGGGAGCTACTTTTGCTTTGCCGATTGCCAGAACTGAGAATCGTTATGAAGCAGGGATGATAGAAGTGGCATTAAAAGAACATTTAGCAGATAAAACAAACTGGAGAAAGATGCTTCAGGATGACTTTGAAGGTGAGGTAGATCTTGCAGATTTCAGACAGAAGATCAAAGAATATTTCCCTGAGGATTTCCAGAAGTTTTACAGTGAAGGAGAAGAACTCTGGGCATTTGATTATCCATTTGAAAAGCCGGAAAAAGTAACTTCATTTACTTTAGATAAGAAACCTGAATTTACCGGAAGACTTACCGGAGTAAAAGGGCAGTATCTTGGGTTTGAAGGCGGAAACTTTATTAATGTAAGAGGACATGAAGGTTATGTAATAGAACTGGAGATTAAAAATTAATCTCATCAAAAAAAATCAACCAAATCACAAACATGAAAAAATGGGTTAAAAGACTATTAATCAGTTTCGGAATTGTTGCAGGGCTTCTTCTTGCTGCGAATTTCGGGCTGAATTTTTGGCTTAAAACCCAACTTCCGGAGTACATTAAAAACAATACAGATTATAAAGTTTCCTATAAAAGTCTGGATGTAGATCTTAGCACAGGAAATATTCTGGTGACAGGAATTTCTGTTAACAGTAAAGATCCGCAAAATACTAATGTTACTGGTCTTCAGGGAACAGTTGATACTTTAAAGATCAGCCGTTTGGGTATTTATGATGCTATTTTCAATAAAACAATAAGTTCATCTGACTTGTTGCTGGCAAAGCCCAACCTGAATATCATTTTGGCAAAACCTGCAGACAAAAAAACAGGGAAAAAAAGAAAACCTGTCTCATTTGAAAATATTAGGATTAATGAAGGAAAAATTTCTGTTTTCAAACATACAAAACAGAAATTTTTATCAGTACAACAACTGGATCTGTTGGTGGAAAATCTGCAAATGACAGAAGAGTCTGTGGAAGATAAGCTGCCGGTTGTTTTTGATAGATACAGTATTAAAGGCCAGAACTTTTTTTTCAGGCCGAATGATGTATATGCTGTTACCATTCATTCTATTAATACAGCAGATGGGCAGGTAGCTGTTGAAAATTTCAAACTGATCCCATTGTTATCTTTTGCACAGTTTAAAAGATTTTATCCTCAAAAAGCTCAACTTGTTGAATTTACCATTCCCAAAATGGAATTCAAAGATGTGGTTTTAAAGAAAAACAAAATTTCTTTTGCAGATGCAGACTTTCAAAATCCATTTTTTACAGTCTATAATACCGGTGTGAAAGGGGGTAAGAAGGAGAATCGGAAATCTAACTTTGAGGTTAATTTAGAGAATATAAAGATTAAAAATGCTGTCGGTCAAATTAACAGGGCCGATGGAAACAAACTTTTGTCTGCAGGAAATCTGAATATGAATATCAGCAAGCTGGTATTTAATAAAGAAACTTCAGAGCAGGTAATCCCAGTGGGATATAAAGATTTTACATTCTCCGGAAAAGATATTCTGTATGCCGGTCATCAGAATATTGCCGTAAGAAGTATTGCTTTAAAGCCAACTAATGGGGAAATCAATGATCTTTCATTAACTTCGGGCTCTCAATCAAGCGGAAAGACAACAATGGATGTAAAATCCAGTCATATTGCGTTTAATATCAATAAGCTGGAATTCATTAATAAGAAACTGAATCTTGATGTTAAAGATGTTCTGGTTGAAAATGCAAACGGAACGATTAATGCCGGAGAAAATAAGCCAAGTAAAAACACCAATGCTGGAATTTTACAGTCTGTTGTTATCAGAAAAGTCTCTCTGAAGAACTCAAATATTACTTATGATAAAGGAAAAGAGCCATTGGCTTTCCATGATTTAAATGCTACTGTAAATGGGATTGAAATAGGACCAAAAGCAAATGATCAGGGACTTTCTTTTACCATAAAAGATTACTTTTTAACTACCCGCAATTTTGCATATAAAACTCAATTTTACAATATCAGTCTTGGACTTTTAAAGCTGAATAAGAATAGAGTTCAGATCAATAACTTTGCGATGAAGCCTCTCGTTTCGAGAAGTCAGTTTATCAAAATGATACCGGTGGAAAGGGATTTGTATGATCTGAAGGCAAATCAGATGACAGCTGAGGGCGATTGGGACGTGTTTTCAGACCATAAATTCATCAATGCATCTCATGTGGTGATTCAGTCTGCTGATGCTAATATTTTCAGAAGTAAAATTCCAAAAGACGATCCGAAGATAAAAGCACTGTATTCCAAAATGCTTCGTTCCATTAAAATTCCTATGAATATCAATACGCTGGATTTGAAGAATTCTGTTTTGGTATATGAGGAAGATACGCCTGAAAGTATGGGGCCGGGGAAACTTATATTCAGTAACTTTAATATGAATGTTAAGAATCTAAATTCAGCGAAAGCAAAAGGAAAGGCAACCAAAGTGGACATCAATATTAACTGTTCATTCATGAATTTGTCTCCGCTTTCTGTAAATTGGGGATTTGATGTTGCAGATCAGCATGATACTTTTACGATTTCAGGAAAAACGTCAAACCTTCCTGCCAATGGAATTAATCCGTTTATAAGACCTTATCTGCATGTGACGGCTACATCAGGAACTATTCAGGAAATGCTGTTTAATTTTAAAGGAAATCCGGTCGGATTGCATGGAACATTTAATTTAAAGCATAAAGACCTGAAGATTGCTGTCCTGAACAAAAATAATCATGAAAAAAAGGTTTTCTAACAGCAGTAGCTAACGTTTTCTTGAAATCGAACTCCGGAAATTATCCTGAATCCGTAACGGTAGAAAATGTAGAACGTGATCCTACAAAATCCTTCTTTAATCTTTTCTGGAAAGGGATTGAACAGGGGTTGAAGAAGACGCTTATTGGAAAAAATGTAGAAAAAACTGAACAGAAAGTCAAAAACGCAGTTTCATCTGTGAAAGATATGAAACAGTCTGTAAAGGATATTAAAGAAGAAATTAAACACAAAAAAAATACTTCTCCGGCTCAGGAAGAGAAAAAGGAGAAGAAAGGCTTCTTACATGGTATTTTTAAAAAGAAAGATAATACTGAAGATAAATAATTTCTTAAACCATTAAAGCATAATTATAAACTGGCCCTTTCAATGGGGATGAAATCAATTTTATTTTAATTAAAACGGAATTAATGGTTTAAAAAATTAATATTGTTTTTCAATGCTTAAAGATTGAATTCGTCACTTTCGTGAACAGGAATATCTCTCAGGAATTCATCAAACTTATCTCCGGGATAATTACTGTCAGCCCCATAAGAATCGATAATCATTCCACGGTTTCCGGCATCATCTTTTACCACATATAACACAGCATTATCATCGGGATTACTGTCACCTTCAAAACGGTAGGTTTTTAAAATAGTCAGCTCAGATGGGGTATATATTTTTTCAGAATTTTCAAATTTCATCTCACAATTTTCATTCATTCTGAATTCTCTATGTATTCCTCTCTCAGACAGGGTTTTCATTACCTGGCTTAAGGTGGTCATTTGATCAGTGTTTTCTGGATTTTCCATAATATTATTTTTGTTGATAACTACAATAATTAAACCATTGCTTTTCTAAAGATAAGAAAAATAGCGGATTATAAATTTCTTAAAAATAGAGTTTAATGTTAACAAAATTTATAATTCAGAAACATGAAATAGGTACACTTTTTGCAATATCCAAAATAATAAATCAAAGAAAATATGAAAAAAGAAGTTGGAGTTTTACTGGCAGGGGGAGTTGGTCTTTTGGCAGTATTAAGTTTAATAAGCATCAAAAAAATATTGACAAAAAAAGATAAAAAATATAGTGATAGTTATTCAGATTATCACAGACACTTTGATGAAAAGAGCCACGACGATGAAACACACGGAGTGGAATTTTACGCGCTGAAGTAGTAAAACAATATATTAAATTATGTTTAAATCCAACACTTTTGAAAGTGTTGGATTTTTTTTGTGGAAAACTTAAATGTTAAAGTTCATTATTTTATAAAAAATCCATTCTAATTTTACATCAGAATGTCAAAAGAAAACTTCATAAAAGGTCAGGGAGCTCAGCGAAATGTTATCAACCGTTTCGACAGGTATACCTATGAGCCTGAAGATGAAGATTTCGAAACGGTAAAGACTTCTTTTACCGAAGTTTTCCCTAAGACTATTGTAAATCAGGTGAAAAGCGAAGATCTTCCAATGGAGTATTCTATGAATCCATACCAGGGTTGTGAGCATGGCTGTTCTTATTGTTTTGCAAGACCTACCCATGAATATTGGGGATACAGTGCCGGAATTGATTTTGAAAGAAAAATCATGGTGAAGAAAAATGCTCCGGAATTGCTGGAGAAATTTTTTCAGAAAAGAGGGTATAAAGCGGCTCCTATTTTGCTTTCCGGAAATACAGACTGTTATCAACCCGCTGAAAGGCAATTTGAAATAACCAGAAAACTCCTTCAGGTTTGTCTTGATTACAGACATCCTGTCAATATTCTGACAAAAAATGCATTGGTATTGAGGGATTTGGACATCTTAAAGCCGATGGCGGAACAAAATCTTGTTTCTGTTTCTCTGAGTATTCCTACCATCAACGAAGAATTGAGGAGAAAGATGGAACCAAGAACGAGCTCTGCTCCCAATAAATTAAAGGCTATTGAAATTCTGACAGAAAATAAAATTCCTGTTCACGTTATGGTAGCACCTATTATTCCGGGATTGAATAGTGATGAGCCTTTAAATATCTTAAAATCTATTTCTGATGCAGGTGCTTTAGGTTTTGGATATACATTGGTTCGATTAAATGATACGGTAGAACCTGTTTTCGTCAATTGGATTGAAACTCATTTTCCGGATAGGGCACAGAAAGTATTGAACCTGATCCGTTCTATGCGTGGTGGAAAACTAGGAGACAAAAGATATTTTGAAAGACAGAGAGGAGAGGGAAATATTGCTGAAATGATTCACACAACTTTTAAAATAGGAAGGAAAAAATTCTTTGACGGAAAAGAATTCCCTAAAATATCAACAGCCAACTTTACAGGAACAAAAGATCAACAACTGAGACTGTTTGATTAATATATATAAACGCTCCGGGAAGGAGCGTTTTTTTGTTTTAGTAAATAATGGGCTGCTCGCCATCAGGACAAATGAATTCCATTCTGCATAATGCTTTATACTGTATTCCATCACTACACACATAGAAACAGTCTCCAGGAAAAGGATAGCTTATTCCTCCGGAAATAGTTTTCAATTTGTCCTTGCTTAATTTTTTTAAATTCTTCATATAGTTTGATTTTTGGTTTAAATAAAGATATGAAAATATTCTTAAGTGATTGTTTTTGAGTTTTTTATTTTGCTGCACTGTCTGGTTGCCAGAAAATAAAAAACCGCTTCTCTTGAAACGGTTTGATTACATTTTGATGATTAGTTCTACATTATTTCTCCTCCTGTAACAGGGCATTTGAAATCATCACTGCAAGCTGCACAAATGATAGTGCCATTACAGGCGTATAAACAGTATTCAACGCCAGGGAAATTAGCTCCTCCGGAAATGCCTTTCAATTGGTCTTTTCTTAGTTTTTTTAGATTTTTCATATGATTTTAATTAAAAATTTGATAGTAAAACAAAATTAATTAAAATATTTTCAATTAAATAAAACGATGTGTGTTAAAAGATAAAATTTATTTAAAATAATAATAAAAAATTCAATTCAAGGTGGATTTTAAGTGTAAATATTTGAATGTTAATGAAATAAATTTTAATTTTAGAGAAGCGGTATCCGAAAAGCGTATAGAGTAGGAAAAAACTAAACATCAAAAACTATGAAAAATTTCAAAAAACTTTCCAGAGATGAACAAAAGAAAATGATTGCTGGTGATATAGGACCTGCCTATTGTTTTGAAGGCGGAGGACCTGGTGAAGGTGGCTGTGGAGCAGGAATGATCTGTTCCGGAGGAAAATGTGTGCCTTATACAGGTGATCCCGGAGGAGGAGGACCTGGCGGCGGCGGATATACTTACACCTGTATTTGTCCATGGGGGACTTTCACGCAAAATACTCCTTGTCCGGAGTTTTACTGTATAACAGGATAAATAAAAATAATAGTCAGTAATTGAATTACTGACTATTTTTATGATGCTTGCGCTGACAAAGAGATTTCTTTTTAATGAAATAAAGCCATGGTAATGTAGAAATTAATAATAAAATTCCTAAAAAGTATATCCTGCCAGTATTATAAACTTTTACAGGAAAAATAAAAGTATCTCTCTCTTTGTCGTATACAACTTTTATTTTACTATTCACCGGATATTTTATACAATTACCGTAATCCAACTTTACATGATATGCTTTATTTCCAACATTTATCATTACTCCTGATGCAAGTCTTGTGTAAGGTCTACAGCTTTGGCTTATAACCTGCTTTTCAACCTGAACACCTTTTTCAATAGCATTTTTATACTTAATGAATGAATATATTGAATATAAGAATCCTGTAAATAGGAACCCAATAATAAAAATTTGATTTTTTGAATAAATTTTCATTTTCCTCTCGGACTTTTCGATAATCTTTTTTGTAAAAAAAGCCGCCTCAAATGAGACAGCCTTTTTCTTATCGTTATGTTAATGTTATTTCTTAATCAAGCCTAATTCGATAAGTCTTTCATGCAAAAATTCTCCTGCTGTAGTGTCTTCGTATAACTTTGGATTGTTTTCGTCTACACAGTTGTCAAGAGCGTTTAATGACATGGCACTCACTGGGTGCATAAAGAAAGGAATTGAAAATCTTGAAGTACTCCATAATTCTCTTGGTGGGTTTACCACTCTGTGAATTGTAGATTTCAATTTGTTGTTAGTATGTCTAGATAACATATCTCCAACGTTAATCATCAATTCATCTGGTTCTGCAATAGCATCAATCCATTCTCCGTTGTGGTTCTGAACCTGAAGACCTTTCCCCTGTGCTCCCATTAAAAGAGTGATAAGGTTAATGTCTCCGTGAGCTGCTGCTCTTACCGCATCATCCGGTTCTTCAGTAATTGGCGGATAGTGAATAGGTCTTAAGATAGAGTTTCCTTCTGCGATTTTATCGTCAAAATAGAACTCATCTAAACCAAGGTGTAAAGCTAATGCTCTTAAAACATACTGTCCTGTTTTTTCAAGCATTTGGAAGGCTTCTTTACCTACTTCGTTGAATTTTGGAAGTTCATCAACGATGACATTGTCTGGATACTCAGCTTTGTATTTTGAATCATCAGACAGATACTGCCCAAAGTGCCAAAATTCTTTTAAGTCTCCTTTTTTGAAACCTTTTGCAGTTTCTTTACCGAATCCTACATACCCTCTCTGGCCACCAATTCCTGGAATCTCATACTTCTGTTTCGTTTCCACTGGTTGGTCAAAAAAGTTTTTTACCTCTCCATATAAATCTTCTACAAGGTTGTCATCAAGAAAGTGGCCTTTTAAGGCTACAAAACCAATTTCTTCATAAGCTTTTCCGATTTCATTTACAAATTTCTGTTTGCGTTCCGGGTTGTCCGAAAGGAAATCACGCAGGTCTACACTAGGTATTTTGTCCATTTTTAGAAATTTACGAATAGCAAAATTACATTTTTTTTAAATTAAATGATTTTAAAATCATTATTTATAAGTTAAATTTGCTGTATGAAAAAATATTCTTCTAAGAGAAGTATCCAAATACTTGCACATCTTCTTCAGCAGTACGGAATTGCAGATGTTGTAATTTCACCTGGATCAAGGAATGCTCCTTTAGCGATTCATTTTTCAGAAATAGACAGCTTCAATTGCTATAGCATTGTAGACGAAAGAAGTGCTGCCTTTGTGGCAATGGGAATGGCTAAGAGTGAGAAAAAACCAACAGCAATAACCTGTACCAGCGGATCTGCCGTGGTTAATTATTATCCTGCGATCACAGAAGCTTTTTATCAGAATATTCCGCTTTTAGTTTTAACGGCTGACAGACCAACGGATTTTGTTGATATTTTTGATGGGCAGACGATCAGGCAGAAGGATGTTTTTCATCAGCATTCTTACGGAGACTTCCAATTGTTGGAAGACAGTAAAGAGAATGCAGAAGATATTAATTTTGACATTATTAAAAAGGCTATTGAGCTTTGCTTTGAAAAGCAGGGGCCAGTACATATCAATATTCCTTTGGAAGAACCATTGTATGAGTTGGTATCAGAACTTCCGACTTTTCCGACGGTTGAAAAAACAATCAAACATAAAGACTATGAGATTCCTTCCAATCTGATTGCAGAATGGCATACTTCTCAAAGAATTATGTTATTGGTAGGAACAAGAGATTATAGCCCTGAACTGGAAAATCAGCTGACACAATTGGTTAAAAACCATTCTGTTGTTGTACTGAGTGAAGCGAATTCCAATTTATATCACGAGAAGTTTTTCAGGCATATAGACCGTTATATCTTCAATTTTACAGAAGAAGACTTTAAAACTTATGCTCCGGATCTTTTGATTACGGTAGGACAGAACGTGGTTTCCAAAAAAGTAAAACAGTTCCTGAGAAGTGCAAGACCAAAACAGCACTGGCATCTGGATGAAGTATGGCAGCCGGATACGTATTTCTCTCTGACAGAAAAAATTGAGGTGAAACCGGAAGTGTTCTTTTCTAAATTATTGAAATTCATTAATCTGGAACCGAGACCTTATTTTAATCTTTGGGATGTTTTAAGAGACAAAAAGGATGCGAGGCATCAACAGTTTCTAAATACTGTTGAGTTTTCAGATTTTTATTTCTTCAATAAAGCATCACAGACGGTACCTGAAAACTATAATATTCATTTTGCCAACTCTTCAGCAATCAGATATGCACAGCTGTTTGACTTCGGTAAAAGAAAAATGTACTGCAACAGAGGAACAAGTGGTATTGATGGCTCAACTTCTACAGCAATGGGCTTTGCGATTAAAAATACAAATCCAACCTTGTTGATTACTGGAGATTTAAGTTTCTTCTATGATATCAATGGTCTTTGGAACCAATATATTCCTCCTTTTGTAAGAATTATTATCTTCAACAATGGGGAAGGAAATATCTTTAAGATCATTCCAGGACCCGGAAATGCCAACCCAAATACTCTGGACGAGTTTATTGCCACCAAGCACCGTAAAAATGCTGAACACCTGGCCAAACATTTTGGATTCTCTTACATCAAAGTGGAAGATGATCTGACGCTGGACAGAGTACTGGAGAATTTCTTCAAGCCGGATGCACAACCAAAGATTCTGGAAGTAAATACCCACGGAAAGAACAGTGCTGATGTTCAGAAAGCTTACTTTAATTTCATGAAAGAAAGCTAAAGATCTAAATATTCTTCATTTCCCGGCAGATTCATAATTCTGTCGATAGGATAGATAAACATATCATCAAAATCGTTTAAAGCGTTGATGAGTTGAAAGTGGCTGAATTGCTTTATATTCTGTAAGGTAATTTCGGCCTCTTTTATTTTTTTCTGTTTTAGAAGATGTTGTCTTTGTACTCCATTCAGAAGAAAAGAATTGGGAGTAAACCAATCTTTACCTTTTAAAAATAAAAGGTTAGAGAAGGAAGTATCGGTAATGTGATTATTCTTAATAATAATGATTTCTTCGGCCTTGGCTTTCATTTTCATTCGGTCCAATTCCTTACGGTCTTCAAATTTAAACGAGTAATCAAAGCTGTTGTTTTCCACCAGCTGGAAGTCCTGTATTTCAGGAATAGCATAAGGGATCATCTGAGTCCGAACTCTTTTATCCAGATCATAGGATATTCTAAGTTTGAAAAGCCCGTCTTCATCATGCTCCAGGTTTTTGTAGATTTTAGCCAGATCAATAGACCCCTCTTTTCCAAAGTGGGAAAATGTTTGATTGACACGTTTCTGATGGAGTTCCAATAGAAAAATCTCCTGATCTTCTACCTTAATGCTTTCAATGAATTGGGACATAGATTTTATTTTTCATTTCCTGATATTCGTCTTCTAATTTACTCATGTGCGTTATACCGCCTCCGCTTTTGAAATAGAGTTTATCACCCTCTTTTTCAATAAAACGTATCATTACACAGCTGTCAACATTTTTACCGTCGAACCAGCCGCAGACTCCTGTATAGTATCCTCTTTCATAGCCCTCTGCTTCCAGTATTATTTCCAAAGTTTTTGGTTTTGGAGCTCCTAAAATAGAACCTGCGGGAAGAAGTTTTTGCATAATGCTTCCTACTTTTCCGTCAAATTCAGGTTTCAATCTTCCTGAAATCTCTGAACTCATGGCATATAAATCTTTCTGCCGGGTTTTTAGAAAGTCAATATGCTGAAACTGGTCTACACATACATCATCTGCTACCATGCTCAGATCATTGCGGAGTAAATCTACTACGGTATAATGTTCGGCTTTTTCCTTCGGGTCATTCTTCAGGATTTCGGCTGCATTTTCTATGGAAGCATCAATCGTACCTTTCATAGGATAAGTCAGAATTTTTCCGTCAATAATCTTCACAAAAGTTTCAGGAGAAAAAAATACAAAAAAATCTTTATAAAAAACCTTGTATTTGGCTTCAGAATGATAAAAAATTTCTTCAAGACTTAAATTGGTCTCAATTTCTGTTTTTCGGGTATAATTTACCAGGTAGGAATTTCCAAGACGAATATTTTTCTGAACTGCATCAAACCCGGTTTTAAAGCTTTCCATGGTTTCCGGAAAGGATTTCCACTCTACTTTTTTGTCAAGTTTATGTTCTTTTTTTGTGTTTGAAAATGATTGAAAATCAATTAATAATCCTGATTTCTCAATCTCGTCCTTCTGATAAATTTCAACATTCTCCGAAAGGAAATCGATAACAAAGAAATAGGGAACCTTCTGAAGAGAGAGTTCGTCCATTTCTATAAATTTTTGATGATTCACTGAAAACATTCGGCAAAAATAATTATTGATGTTTACTTTTGCATAAAATTTTTATAATGCAGAGTAAATATCCTCAGAAACCGGGAATTGATTTTATATTGAAGCAGGCTTTTTTCTACTGGAATAAAACACTGGTTTTTCAGTTGATGTTTTCAATGATCTTTTTTGGAATTTTTCTTACCTCTCTATTCTTCTTTGGCAGTTGGTACGGAATATGGGAACAAAATCAGGTACTGACAGAAGCTTTAAAAGAAGGAACAAAAGCTTATATGGAAAAGATTGCGGAACTAAGCGCTACAGAAGGCTATCAGATGTTTACCCTTGCAATCTGGGCTACCACTGCGTTTTTGTATCCATTGAATCTTGGAATGTTTCAGATTTTCAGAAAACTGGATCTTAACGAAAAAATTGAATTAGGAGATTTATTTGTAGGGTATAACGGAATTAATTTCTTTAAATATCTGGGATATTATCTTTTCTGGTTTATGATCTACAGACTTACAGTTCCTACAATTCTGCTGGCAATTATATGGGTAGCAGTAACAGTATTTGTAGCTCCACTGATGTTTTTTACGAATAAGAGGATATTTGAGGCGATTTCTCTTAATTTTAAGGCTCTTAAAATGTATTTTGTAGAAATCATGGTATGTGTATTCGTTGCGGTTTTGTTTAAATACCTGGGATTCAGTTTGTTTTTGATTGGAGGGCTTTTCACATTTCCTTTCTGGAATGCCATGATCTATTCTTTATATAAAACTATATTTTCCGAGAAAAGTTAAAATTCAACCGGGTTTAATATGTTTTTTTATCAAAAAAAGTTAAATTTGATAAAATCATTAAAATATTTAAACTATGTCTGAATTTAACGAATTTGATCAGCAAGGTTCTGTGCCTAACAGGGAAACAGGATCAATTATTTCTCACGCTTTCGAAATGTATAAAGGGGTCTTGGGTTACGCTGTGGTTGCTATGATCGTTTATATGTTGGGTGGATATATAATCCAGCTTATTTTCGGGATTGATTCTGCTTCCATGGTGGAAGAAATGAGAGAGTCTGGAGGGAACTTTAATTACTGGAGCACTCCGGGACTTCCATTGTATATGGGTGCGTCCAGCCTTTTTGGGCTGCTATTGTCTCCTTTGTATGTCGGTTTGATCTACATAGTAAATAAATACAATACTAAGAATCCTATTGAGTTTTCTGATCTTTTTATCGGATACCGTCAGAATTTTGTAAATATTCTTATTTACAGCTTACTTGCGTGGCTTATTTCTTCTGTTGCCTTGGCATTGTGTGTGCTACCTATTTTTTCGTGTACCCTCTTCTATTAATTGGATATCCTGTTCTTTTATTTGAAAATGCTTCGGCTACAGATGCTTTATCGAAGTCTTTTAATATTGCAAAAGAAAATTATGGAACGTTCCTGGCAACAGGTCTTTTAGGAGTATTAATTTCAATGGCAGGAATCATTCTATGTGGGATAGGGATTATTTTAACAGCTCCGTTCATTATGATCGTAATGTATTCCACATATTGTGCTTTTGTTGGAAAGCCAAGACAGATCATGTATACAAAACAATAAAATAACTATTGATGAATAAAGACAATCAAATAAGCAGTGTTGCCATAAAGCAGATTTCTTTGCTCGCCATTATTTTGGTGATGGCAGGTTTGATCTGCTTTAACCTTGCATTGTTTATTCCATCAGTTTTAGGGGCTATTACCATTTATGTAGTCTGCAGAAAATATAACTTCTATCTTCAGGAAGAAAAGAAGTGGAAACCTTCCCTGGCTGCTTTTGTATTAATGTTTGCCAGTCTTATCGTTCTGATTCTGCCTATTTACTTTATTGCAGATCTGATTATTGATAAATTAGGAAACGCACAGGCTTATATGGATAAGTTCAATGTATTTTTAGATAAGATACATTCCTATATTTATGATAAGGTTGGTTTTGATATTCTAAGCCAGGAAAATATGAATAAGCTGAAGAATTTTGTAGGAAAATTCTCTACTTCAGCTCTGAGTGGGACATTCAATACCCTTACGGTAGTGATGTCTATGTACTTTATTCTGTATTTTATGCTGGAAAAGCCAAGGCTATTTGAGAAAATTCTGACAAATTCTGCCCCTTTAAAACGGTCAAATGTTTCTTTGTTAGGCGAAAAATTGAGAAAGCTGATTATGGCTAATGCTATAGGAATTCCTGTAGTTGCCATTGGTCAAGGGATTGTTTCTCTTATCGGATATCTGATATTTGGAGCTCCTGGAGCTGTTCTCCTTTTTGCATTAACGGCAGCAGCTTCTGTTATTCCGGTAGTAGGAACGGCAATTGTGTATGTGCCTGTCTGTATCTTTATGATTGCAGAAGGAAATACAGCACAGGGTATTGGCCTTGCTATTTACTGTGTAGTAGTGGTAGGACTTACAGATAATCTGCTTCGTTTCACACTTTTAAAGAAACTTGAAAATATCCATCCTCTGAATACCGTCTTTGGAATTATCATGGGAATGAATCTGTTTGGCTTTATGGGACTTATTTTTGGTCCTATTTTGATCTCACTCACTCTTCTTTTGATACAGGTATACAGAAATGAATTTACGGATGAGAATGTGCCGCCAGACCTTGAATTATCCAACAAGGCTGAAGGAGAAAATAAATTGATTTAATTATATAAAAAGTGGAGGGAATAAATCCGGAAATATTAAAAGAGATCTGCGTAGTTAAAATGCCGTTTGGTAAATACGAAGGAACCGTTTTAGCAGATCTTCCGATAAGCTACCTTGAATGGTTTCACCGAAGTGGAATGCCTAAAGGAAAACTGGGAATGCAGTTATCAACAATCTATGAGATCAAACTCAATGGATTAATGGAGCTGTTGATACCGATCAGAGCTTCGGTAAGAAATGGATTGTAACAAGAAAACATTCTGTTTTTAGATAAAGTATCGGCGGCTTCTTTGAAGCGCCGATACTGTTTTATTCAATATTTTTAATTTTTCAGAGCCGCAATTTCATCTCTTAGTTTAGCCGCTTTAATAAAGTCGAGGTTTTTAGCCGCAGCTTCCATTTCTTTCTGTTTCTGTTCTATCATTTTTCAACATCTTCGCTGGCATAGGTAGCTTTCACTTCGGCAACCTTTTGAAGAATTTCTTTCTGAGTATATTTTTCATCAGGGAAGTCTTTGCTTCTTCCAACTAAGTTTTCGGAGATCTTTTTATTCAGTGCTTTTGGTACTATGCCATGATCTTCATTATGTTTCATCTGTTTTGCACGGCGGTATTCGGTTTCATCTAATGTTGCCTGCATCGATTTTGTGATCTTATCGGCATACATGATTGCTTTCCCATTGATATTTCTTGCAGCACGTCCTACGGTCTGTATCATAGATCTTCTGCTTCTCAGCATTCCTTCCTTGTCAGCATCTAAAATAGCCACCAATGAAACTTCCGGTAAATCTAAACCTTCTCTTAATAAGTTTACTCCAATTAAGACATCAAAAAGTCCTAAACGAAGATCCTGCATAATCTGAATACGTTCCAGGGTTTCTACATCCGAGTGAATATATCTTGTTCTGATCCCGAATTTTGTAAAGTATTTCGTAAGTTCTTCCGCCATTTTCTTGGTTAGGGTTGTCACCAGAACCCTTTCATCGGCATCAGCTCTTTTCTGGATTTCTTCCATTAAATCATCAATCTGATTTAAACTTGGCCTTACTTCAATAATAGGATCAAGAAGTCCTGTTGGACGGATAATTTGCTCAATGTAAGCTCCACCGGTTTTTTCCAGTTCATAGTCTGCCGGAGTAGCAGAAACGTATACCACCTGATTTTGAATGGCTTCAAATTCTTCAAATTTCAGAGGTCTGTTATCCATAGCGGCAGGAAGTCTGAATCCATATTCTACCAATGCCTCTTTTCTGCTTCGGTCACCACCATACATGGCGTGAACCTGAGGAACGGTTACGTGACTTTCATCTATGACCATTAAGAAGTCCTTAGGGAAATAATCAATAAGACAGAAAGGTCTGGTTCCCGGAAGTCTGCCATCAAGATATCTGGAATAGTTTTCAATTCCTGAACAGTATCCGAGTTCCTTGATCATCTCCAAATCCAGTTCTGTTCTTTCCTGAAGTCTTTTAGCTTCCAGAGGTTTTCCGATAGAGCTGAAGAAATCTACCTGTTTTACCATATCATCCTGAATATCTTTAATAGCTCCGTTTAAGGTCTCTTTTGAGGTCACGAAAAGGTTGGCAGGATAAATCTGTATCTGATCAAAATTATCCTCTACATTTCCGGAAACAGGATCAAAGCTTTGGATTTTTTCAATTTCATCTCCAAAAAACTGAATTCTGATGGCATTATCTGTATAAGCAGGGAAAACATCAATAACATCACCCTTTACACGAAATGTACCTCTTTGGAATTCATTTAAAGTTCTGGCGTATAATGCATTCACTAAAGAATGAAGAAGTGCAGTTCTTGTTACTTTTTCACCAATTGCAATAGAAATTAATGATTTGTGAAACTCTGTGGGATTTCCAATACCATAGATGCATGAAACGGAAGCAACAATCAGAACATCTCTTCTTCCGGAAAGAAGACTTGCTGTTGCAGAAAGACGTAATTTTTCAACTTCTTCATTAATGCTCAGGTCCTTTTCAATATAAGTTCCTGTTGTAGCAATATAAGCTTCCGGCTGATAGTAGTCATAGTAACTTACAAAGTATTCTACCGCATTTTCTGGAAAGAATTCTTTAAACTCCATGAAAAGCTGTGCTGCTAACGTTTTATTATGAGCCAGAACCAGAGTAGGGCGCTGAACATTTTGAACAAGATTAGCTACTGTAAAGGTTTTTCCAGATCCGGTTACCCCAAGAAGAGTCTGGTATTTTTCACCAATCTCTATTCCTGCAGTTAATTTATCGATAGCTTGGGGTTGATCCCCAGTGGGTTTATATTCTGATTGAAGCTTAAAATCCATAAGAAAAGAATGTATAGAACAAAAATACGAAAGAAATAATTAGGCAGAATAAAGTTTTGATGATGAATATTTTGATTGTCAAAACTGAAGCTGATTGTTCTGATAGCTTTGTTTCTTTTTTGGAAAATAGTCTTTTTAAAGAAAAATATCTTGAGGCCAGAAATAAAAAAAGCGCTTTAAAAGCGCTTCCTTCTCATGGTTGTATGAAGTTCATGGTTGCCGGAACCTTTAACACTGATGCGATGGGTTGACCATCTTTTGTTGCGGGTTTCCAGCTTGTATTGTTGCTGATGATTGTCATTGCTTTAAGGAATTCCTTATTGAAAATATCATTATCACCTGATGTTGTAATATTGGTAGCCTTTCCTGTTGGGTCAATATGAATATAGGCTATTGCTTTTATTATTCCTTTTATAGGTTGAATTGCACTTACATCCATGGTTTTACCTATCTGAGCTCTAAGTTCTGCCTTACTTCCCGGATACTCTGCACTGACAAAATTTGTGTCTTCCTGGTTGTTTGTGTTTTTACCTTCTTGGTTTTTTTTAGGAGTAATTGTGTCAGTGACAGATTTTGCAGATTCTTTCTTTAATGCTGCAGGAGCATCAGGATTGTTTTTCTGTAGAATATCTTCCGGTATACTTTTCATGAAATACTGAACTGCTTTTGATTCTTCAGTATTGGTAGTTTTCTTATCTGTATTCACAGGTAGATCTTTATCAGACTCGGGTTTAGCAGAGATATTGGCATAGGTTCTTTCCGAAAGCAGTACTGTAGCAGCAATAATCGTGGTGATGCCTATGGTTTTTCGCAATAAGCTGAACTTGGTTTTTTGTGCTTTCATCATGATAAATCGTTTTTTGGTGTTATTAAAATTGAGTGAATGGGTAAAGGTCATATTTTGGCTGCCCGTAAGTTCATCCAGAATTAGGTTCTGATATTCCTTAAGGTTGAACTTGTTATTCAATACCGTTTCATCGGCTAAAAACTCATGATTCGTAATAATTGCTTTTTTATATAGGAAAAGAGCCAGGTTAAACCATGTGAATATTTTTATAATATGTAAAAGAGCTAAGTCTACACTATGTCTTTGGTCAAGGTGACTTTTCTCGTGAAGAAATATTCTTGGATCTATGATATTATTTTTCACATACTCTTTTCCCATATAGATCGTATTCCAAAAGCTAAAAGGGGATAGATTCTTTTGGGTTAGGATGATTCTGTAGTTTTGATAAATACGTTTTTCACCCTTTATTCTTTTAATGGTTATTACAGCGATGATGTTTTTGATCAGTATGAAAAGAGTAACCGTTGCATAGATTATCCATATCAGATTGATCCAATTAAAGCTTTCCTGTTCTGGCTGTACTATGGAGACATATTGTGCAGCCTCTTCAATAATCAGTTGCGGACGGGTAGTTTTGGGTGTCTCTACAGTAAATGTAATAAATGGGATTATATAGGATAGAATTAATGAGCCTAGCAGATAGACACGATTAAACCTATACATTTTTTCTTTTTCCAAAAACAGATAATATACTGCAATGAAAAGTGATGAGCACAGAATTATTTTTAAGATAATAGGTAACATGGCTATTCGTCTATCTGTTCATCAATAATATCACGAAGTTCTTTCAGTTGCTTTTGGCTAAGTTTGGCATTCGAGGTAAAAAATGAAGCAAACTGAGTTACAGAGCTGTTGAAAAAACGGTCTATCATAGAAGTCATTTCTTCCTTGAAATATTCCCCTTTCTCTACCATCGGATAGTATTCACGGGAATTTCCATATACTTTATACCCTACAAGCTCCTTATTCTGCATTCTTTTCAGTAAAGTTGCTATGGTAGTTGCTGCTGGCTTAGGCTCTGGGTAA
Source organism: Chryseobacterium sp. CH25 (assembly GCF_004119455.1). Taxonomy (GTDB): domain Bacteria; phylum Bacteroidota; class Bacteroidia; order Flavobacteriales; family Weeksellaceae; genus Chryseobacterium. The sequence continues at coordinate 17,769 of NZ_NRQT01000007.1, read as the reverse complement.
GCTTCCAGAATATCCTTCATGAAAATATTCTTTTTCTCCCAAAGAATATCCATAAGAACTTTTTCAGAATCAGTAAGTTTAATCTCTTTCATTCTACAATGTTGTAATTTGTTCTACAAATGTAGAATAAAAATTTAACTGTGCAAATTTTATGTCATTATTTTTCCATATCTTTTCAAGTATCTAATCATAATGTTATGAAAATCAATCAATTTTATTTCCCGATACTTAGCCTTTTTCTCACTTTATCTTCGTGTAAAAAGAATAATGCACATGCGCAGCAGACTGGAAATGATGGCAGTGTTGAGACTGAAAAACCTAATTCTGAGTATCAGCCTTCATTTAAAGGGCAGACAAGAATTAAGGCAGTAAAAACAAACGCAGCCTACACAGTTGAGGTTTTAAATAAAGACCTTGGCAGACCCTGGGGAATTATCAATTTACCGGATGGAAGATTTCTTATTACTGATAAAAAAGGGTATATGAATATTGTTTCTAAGGATGGAAAGCAGATGGCAAAAATAGAAGGCTTTCCAAAAGTAGATGCGAAAGGGCAGGGTGGCATGCTGGATGTGGCATTGGATCCTGACTTTAAAACCAATTCCATTATTTATTTCAGTTTTTCAGAACCATTCGGAAAAGGTAACCTGACTTCTGTGGCTAAAGGAAAATTATCAGACGATATGAAAATGATTTCAGAGGTAAAAGTAATTTTCCGTGCAGAACCTTCTTATGATGGAGATAAGCATTATGGAAGCAGGTTGGTTTTTGATAAAGATGGATATTTATTCGTTAGTACAGGGGAAAGATCTGATAAAGTAACAAGGGTTTATGCTCAGAAAACAGATAATTATTTAGGAAAGATTATCAAAATTACTAAAGATGGTTTACCAGCTCCAGGAAATCCATTCATTGGAAAAAAAGGATACAAACCTGAAATTTATGCCTATGGAGTCCGTAATCCTCAAGGATTGGCTATTGACCCCAACGGAAATCTTTGGGATGTGGAAATGGGACCAAGAGGGGGCGATGAAATCAATCTTATCCAACCTGGAAAAAATTATGGCTGGGGAGATGTTACTTATGGAATAGAGTATTCCGGGGCTAAAGTAGGGGAGGGTATTACTAAGAAAGAAGGAACAGAGCAACCCGTTTATTACTGGGATCCTGTAATTTCTCCAAGTGGAGTTACTTTCTATACCGGAAATATAGAAGAATGGAAAGGAAATCTGTTCATTGGATGTCTGAGTGGTGAGCATATCAATAGAATTGTAATGAAAGATAATAAAGTAATAGGAGAAGAACGTCTTCTGGTAGATCAGAATGAACGGTTCAGAGACGTATTAGATGGTATGGATGGAAACCTCTATGCAGTAACGGATAGTGGAAAATTGTATAGAATTTCAAAGAAATAAAAAAACGTCTACTGAAAATTTTCAGCAGACGTTTTTATGGAAGCTGGAGGCTGGAAGAGAGAAGTTATTGCAGCCATTATAAATAAAATTCTCACCTCTGATTAAAGGAATTTTAAATGATTGTATGGTAGCTAGGAGCTTCCAGCTTCCGACCTTATTAAAACTTAAAATTAAGTCTGGCAAAAACCTGTCTTCCTGCAAATCCCATCTGTACCGGATCAAAAATTCCCCCGGCTTCTGTATTTCCTTCACTTACCTGTGTTTTTTGTAAGGTTGGATATCTGTTGAAGATATTTTTGCTTCCCAAAGTAAAGTTGAGGTTGTTTGAAATCTCATATCCAAAAGAGATATCTGTTGTTACTTTAGGATTGTAAACCTGCTCTGCATCATCATATCCAATTAAGGTAACCTTATCAAACCTTACCAGCTGAAGATTTGCATTGAACTTTTTGATTTTATAGTTGAGGTTGAGGTTAATCTTGGTTTTAGGAGCGGAAGCAAGGATAAAGGCTCTTTCTCTGAGACTTAAATAGACATCTTCTTTACCTTGTAATTTGGGTGAAGTATTAACTTTGGTAATTTCCATATCATTATAGTTTCCGGCTAATGTTGCCGTTAATTTTCCTGAGCCTAAATTTTCGCTGTAACTTAAAATAACATCAATCCCTTTAGTCTTGGTATCAATGGCATTGGAAAAGAATTGAGCCTGGTCAATATAAGGATAGTCAGCCTGAACATCGGTAGGAAGGTCGTCTCTAGAAAAGTTTCCTGTCAGAACAATTCTGTTTTTTACTCTGATATAGTATCCATCAATTGTTGCAGTGAATTTCCCTGTGTTAAAAGTAAATCCAGCGCTTCCGTTTACAGAAGTCTCCTGTTTTAGCTGTTCAATACCCAGTCTGTTGGCGAGATCGCTGTCATTTGAAGCCAGCTGAATGGTAACCAATTTACCGCCCTGGAAGTTCGTGAACTGCTGGCTGTAATACTTCTGTGCAAGAGAAGGGGCTCTGAATCCTGTAGAGACAGATCCACGGAATGCAAATTGTGGAGTAAAGGCATATCGGGTGGCAAACTTACCGTTTAAAGTGCTTCCGAAATCATTGTAATTCTCGAATCTTCCGGCTATACTGATCATCCAGTTTTTAGTAATGTCCAGTTCTGTATCTACATAAGCTGCAAAATTGTTCCTGTTTTTACCAATGTCTGTAGAATAGCCAGGGAATCCCTGCGAACCTCCCGGTCTTATATTGTCATTTGGATCAGCAAGAGGGTTGGTCACCAGTAAATTATCTGGAGTATTAGGGGTTACAGGATTTCCATTGATGTCATACATTGTATAGGAAGCTTCTTCACCTTTAATGATATTGAATTTTTCATATCTGAATTCGGACCCAAAGGCAATATTCAATCCCTCAAGGACCTTAAACTGTCTTACAGCATTAAAGCCTGTTGTATTTTGTAGCAATGAATGCCCACCTGCATAAAATTGAGTCGGAGATTTAGGTCCTAAAGTTGCGTTAACCGTATTGGTAATATCATAAGTGAACCGGTTATTTCCAAACGCATTATAAAAGTCTACATCCCAATTGGCTACTTTGAATTTTAAACCGTTATCAAAGGTAAAATCAGTGATGCTGGTATCTTCAATAGGATCAAACCCCATCGGATAGATTTCAGGGATATTACCATTGGCTTCAGGGGTTCTTGTCCATGCATAAGCTTTGGTATTTCTGTGTGAGAAGCCCTGGCGGGAATAAAACTTCAGCCCATCGGTTAATGGAAGTTCAATATTTCCGAAGAAATAAACATTTTGAGCCTTAGCATCTCCGAAACGTTGTCTTGGTGCATTGTACAGATCAGGATTTGCATTTCTGATGGCGTAATCCTTGTTGACAAATTCTGCAGTGAAATTTCCGAAACCACCTTTATTTCCAATCTTTGTTCCCAGATTTCCACTGAAATCAAACGTAATTCCATCTACCTTATGATCTGAAACCACATCCTTATCTCCCGGACTTTTAAAAAGGTTCATTCCATAGAAAGCATTCCCTTCAAAACCTTTGTCACGGTCATTAAGGATAACATTGATTACCCCGGCAATAGCATCCGAACCATATTGAGCCGAAGCTCCGTCACGAAGTACTTCTACACGTTTAATGGCTCCAATAGGAATTGTATTCATATCGTATCCGGTATTTCCTCTTCCTTTGGTTCCAAAAAGGTTAATCAATGAAGATTGATGATATCTTTTTCCGTTAAGGAGCAAAAGAGTCTGATCCGGGCCGAGCCCTCTTAAGGTAGCCGGGTCTACTGCATCAGCTCCATCAGATCCTGATTGTTTGTTAGAATTAAAGGAAGGAGCAGAAAACTGCAGTAGCTGATTCACTTCCACCTGCCCCGTAGACTGGCTTACCTGTTTGATATCTATAACATCAATGGGAACGGGGGTATTAATAACGGTTCTTTTCTTGTTCCGGCTTCCGGTAATGGCAACCTCGTCTATTTTTGATTCTTTTGCCAGCGTATCTTTTATCTGCTGAGCGTAAGACAGAGAAGATGCTGTGAGAAAAATGACGCTTATGTATTTTATCTTCATATTGATAATTTTGAGTGATGGATAACTCAAAATTATCAATATTTATTTTTAAATCAATACTTAAATTAAATATTTGTTATGAATGTCTTAATTTAATATTGTTTATCTCAAATGAAAGTAAAATAATAGTTAAAATATTTAATTTAACGAAAAATTTTAATCTTAAAAGCTGTTAATGATTCTTTTAAGTCCTTCTTCAAGAATTTCCTGTGAAGTAGAGAAGCATATTCTGATGTGTCCCTCAGCTCCTTTTCCAAACCACCTTTCTGAACCGGGAACAATCGCTACTTTTCCGTGTTGCAGAACATGTTGGGCAAATTGGTCGCTTGACATTCCATTTTCAATCTTCGGAAATAATACAAAAGTAGCTTCAGGAAGATTAGGTGTTACAAGCCCTGATCCGTTCAGAAGCTGAAAGGCCAGATCCCTGTTTTGCTGTAGATGATTTAAAAATTCTCTGTACCAAGGTTTCGCTTTTTCCAGTGCCACACTTCCAGCAATTTGTGATAGAGTGGAAACACCTTCTATAGTAGAATTGAAATTGGATTTCTCTGTAAAATCTTCTAAGATTTCCTGATCGTTACATAGAACAGCGCCAATTCTTAGTCCAGCAATTCCAAAAGACTTCGAAAATCCATAAACCGTAAAACTTTTTCTTTTGGCTTCTTCAGATACCGATGAATAAGTATAGAAATCTCTGTTATCATAAATAATATCACTCCAAATCTCATCACTCATTACCCATAAATCATGAGCTGAAGCAATCTCGGAAACCTTTTTTAAAACCTCTTTGGAATATACTTTACCAAGCGGATTATGCGGATTACAGATACTGATCAGTTTTGTCTTGGGATTGATTAAAGAAACCAATTTTTCAAAATCAATCTCTCCGGTTTGAGTATTTACAGGGCATAGTTTCACTGCTCCACCAGCCGTTTCTACAGATTTCTTAAATAAAAAATCTACAGGATCCAGAATGATCGCTTCATCACCAGGTTTTAAAACATATTTGGCGATCAGAAACATTCCCTGTGCGGCACTGTTAACGGCCAGAACGTTTTCAGATGAAAAACTTCCATGCTTTTCCTGATTAAAATGATCTGCAACACTTTTCTTAAATTCAGGAAGCCCAGAGAATGGGCCGTAGCTCAGATAACCGTCTTTTATGTATTCTATGATTCCCTGCTCTATTTCAGGAGCGGTTCTAAAGTCAGGGTCGGCAGCTGTTAAAGGGATAATTCCCTCTTCCAGTGTTGCCCATCTTCCGTTATAGGCTTTTCTTTTTAGAGCTTCAAAATTGATATCGTTATTGGTAAACATATTTATTTATAGGATATGGGTAAAATATTGTCTGTCTGTTGGTCTGTCGGGAGAAGGAATTGATTCAATAATATTCTTCCATTATTGATATGGGTTTCAATCTCAGGCTTTCTTTCTGCTTCATATTTTTGAAAAGCTTCTGAAAAAGTTTGTTCCTCAACTAGATATTTCGTCAGTGTATAGGAGTCTTTTAATGCTGAGGTGACTCCCTGGCTTGTAAAAGGAATGAGCGGATGTGCTGCATCGCCTATAAATGCTATATTGTCTTTGTAAAAAGGGTTAAGTTCTTCCAGCTCATAAACACACCATAAATGTACATGTTCATAACTTGATTTTTGGATAATTGAAGGAACCAAGGGGTACCAGTCTGCAAAAACATCAAGCATATATTTCTTCAGGTTGTCTGACGTGCACTCGTTGATTTTATATTTTTCATTGTCAAACTGAGAATACCAAAGAATAGTATCGTGAGAAAGTTTGAGAATTCCAAAAGTAAGTCCGCCCTGATCATGATGGAATTTTATGAAATCATTTTCAATAGAAGCTGCTATTTCTTCATTCTGAATAATGTTTACAACCTCATTTTCCTGTACCTGTCTCATTTTTTCATCCTTGAAAAGAGATCTTCTGATGCGGCTTTTAGAACCATCCGAAACAATAATTACGTCAGCTTCTATATCTGTTCCGTCAGAGTGTTTCGGTTTTCCTTTTTCTATATCAGAAGAAATTATAGCTGTATTATATGATATTTTTTCAGAAGATATATTTCCGGACAAAAGTTGAATGAGTGCCTGCCTGGAAATAGCAAATACATTGTTGAGGTCCTTTTCTGCAAGTTTTTTTCCTGTATGGGAGTATTGGATATATTTTTTCAGAAAACTTCCGTGTTCAAAAAGGAGAGCTGTATCTATGATTTGGGTAAGATACTCAATGCCTTCCTGCGGAATAAGAAATCCATGGCCTGCCAGATCTTCCTTTTTCCTTCTTTCGTAAATGTGGTAATCAATATTGTGTTTTTCGAGATAATTCGCCATGCTTAAGCCGGAAATACCAGCGCCCACGACAGCAATTTTGTTCATGTTCGGAATAATGGTTTTTTTCAGGTTGGTGTTTAAATACTTTTCGGTCTGTTTTTTTGTGAGTACAAAAGTAAATTAAAATCATTCATTATTTTTAAAAAATAAATTAATTTGATTCTTGATTTTTGAAAAATAAAACGAAAAGCATAAGAAATATAATAGGATGAAGGCGATGTTTTGAGAGAAATATCTGATTTATTAATAAACTGCATAAAAAAACCGGAAATGAATTCCGGTTTTGTTGTTATTTTATGCTTTTTCAAGCTGTACTGTAAAATGTCTTAATATTTCCGGTTCCCAGGTAATTTTATATCCTTTTGCGATTTCTTCGCGTCTTTCATATACATTCTTTATAGCTGCAGCAATATAATCCATATGATTGTTGGTATATGTTCTTCTAGGGATTGCAAGGCGTACCAGTTCCAGTTTTGGATAGCGGTTTTGTCTTGTTTCCGGATCTCTGTCTGCCAGTAAAGTGCCGATCTCTACAGTTCTGATCCCTGCTTCCTTATAAATTTCAAGACCTAGAGTCTGTGCAGGATATTCCTCACGGGTAACATTAGGAAGGAAATTTAAAGAATCAATGAATACAGCATGCCCTCCAATGGGTTTCTGTACCGGAATTCCGTATTCAATTAATTTATTTCCAAGATATTCTACCTGAGAAATCCTGCTTTCCAGATAAGCAAATTCTGTAGCTTCATCAAGACCTACAGCTAATGCAGCCATATCTCTTCCGGCCATTCCACCATAGGTAATGAATCCTTCATAGATAATTGTAAAATTAGAAGCTTTTCTAAAGACTTCTTCATTATTTAAGGCGATAAAACCACCGATATTTACTAATCCATCTTTTTTAGAACTCATTGTCATTCCGTCACCATAAGAGAAAATTTCTTTGCAGATCTCTTTGATGGTTCTGTTTTCCTGGCCCTGCTCTCTTTTCTTAATAAAATAAGCATTCTCTGCAAACCTTGCAGAATCAAAGAATACAGGAATTCCATATTGATCAGAAAGGGCTTTTACAGCTTTCATGTTTTCCAGAGAAACAGGCTGTCCTCCAGAAGAATTACAGGTAATGGTAATCAGACAGAAAGGGATGTTTTCTTTAGGATGACTTTTATAAATTGCTTCCAGCTTTTCAAGGTTGATATTCCCCTTGAAAGGATGTGGATTATTAATATCAAAAGCTTCATCAATGGTACAGTCTATGGCATGAGCCTTTCTAAACTCGATGTGTCCCTTTGTAGTATCGAAATGCGAATTTCCGGGAACTACATTTCCTTCCTTCACCAATACGGAAAAAAGTACATTTTCAGCAGCTCTTCCCTGGTGAGTAGGTAACAGATATTTGAATCCGGTAATTTTTTCAACACTGTTCTGCAGTTGTTCAAAAGAACGTGAACCTGCATAGCTTTCGTCTCCGGTCATCAATGCTCCCCATTGTCTGTCAGACATGGCACCGGTTCCGGAATCGGTTAAAGATCGATAAAAACTTGTGAAGATTTTAAATTGAAGAGATTATAATTAGCTTCTTTAAGCCATTGTTCTCTTTCAGCTCTTGTGGATTGGTAGATTTCTTCCACCATTTTAATGCGGAAAGGTTCCGCGTACGGTAAATTCATGGGTTGGTATGTTTTTAAATTGTGTGTAAAAGAAAAATCTGTTTGAAAATAATTTTCAAATTCATCAATGTACATCTAAAGTGGAACAGGAGTTATTCCGGAGCTTTAAATATATTTTCATCAGAATGGAATCCGGCTACACCGCCGCTTACCGCAAACTTCATAGCAGAAGCTGCAGTCATACCCACTACAGGTTTGATGTTTTTTTCTTCAGTAACAATTACCCAGCCCGAAATTGCATAGGAATGGGGTAAATATACCGCAACGTAATTATGCTTGTCAACGTCCGACATTTCTTTTTGGGTTAAAAAACCAATTCTCCAGATCTCCGGATTTTCATTGGTTTTTACCCATACAGGATCGTTGAATTTTTTCTTGTCGCCCACAAATGAGGACATAACGTCCTTGGTAGGAGTATAAATATGCTTTACTCCAGGTGTTTTTTCCAGTAAGCTGTCCATAGTGTCGAAAAAGAATCTTCCCACTACAAACTTATTACCCAGATAACCCAAAATAGCCGTAAGTAATATAATTGAAACGAAAACAAGCCCCGGAATCTGTTTGGCAAGTGAAGGGACAAGGTTGTCTATTGCACTTACAATATACCAGATTACAAAAATTGTCAGTCCTATTGGTCCAATAATAACCAGTCCCTGAAAAAAATTCTTCAGGAATAGATTGGCAATATTTTCAAAGCTTGGCTTCTTCAAGGTTTCTTCTTTACTGTTTTATATTTTATCCGTGGATAGTTTCTTTATTTCCGTAAGATTTAATGATACTGGCTTCATATTCTAACCATGCATCCCATCTTTCATTTACTTTTTCTGGATCTCCAAGCTGTCTTGCAAATCCAATGAAGGTTGTATAATGGTTTGCTTCAGAAATCATAAGTTCTTTATAGAAGACTTTAAGTTCTTCATCTTTGATGTTTTCAGTAAGAACCTTGAATCTTTCACAACTTCTTGCTTCAATCATCGCAGCAAAAAGCATTTTGTCTACAATAAGATCTTCTCTGCTTCCCTGGATGATAAATTTGGACAGTTCGTTCACATAATCATCTTTTCTTGCTCTTCCAAACTTATAACCTCTCTTTTTAATGATCTCATGAACCTGGTTAAAATGATCCAGTTCTTCCTGGGCAATAGCTAGAAGTTCTGTAACAATCTCCGGATATTCAGGAAGCATAGTGATTAAACCAATGGCATTGGTGGCTGCTTTTTGCTCACACCAGGCATGGTCTGTTAAAATTTCTTCGATGTTTCCTTCTGCAATGTTTGCCCACCTTGGATCGGTTGGGAGTTTCAACTTAAACATGTTTTAAAATTTTTGTAAATTTAATATAAATTAGAGATATTTAATGCTTCTTGATAGATAGAATTTGCTTTCTGTTGGGTTTTATGTAATCAGTAGACTGTAATCATTTATAAATACTGTACTTTCCAGGATATATTATAAGATAATCAGTCTTTAATAGCTGTTTTATTTCTTAAGAACTCAAGAATATTCCATCCTAATGCATCTACTTTTTTCAATCCTGCTGAAATAGCAAATGCTAAAGCAATATTAATGACGTAAATGATAACCATTAAAATCCACCATGGCATGTTTTCTTTCAATGGAACTACCAGAAAATAAACTAAGGATGAGCTTATTCCCTGTGCAAAATAGAAGAAAATAGCATTTTTACCAATATAAGTAATGAAATTTTCCTTGGTTATTTTTAATCTGTTGTAAAGAACAAATAATGTAACCAGTGAGAACTGTGCCCAAATGATATAAGGAATCTGTGGTGGGAATTTATTTTTATTGATTTTATAGAAGATTTCATTTCCGTAATACCAAAACATCCATGCTAATGCTAAGGCTACAAGTGAGTATAGTACAGGAATAATTTTGGTTGGGATTTTTTTCCACGCATTCTGTTTCCGATTAAGAATACTGCCATATAAAAGGCTACGTAGCCTACCTGTCCTGTTGGATAATATTCCGGGAAGATGTTGAATAATAATGTTAATCCAATACAAAGTCCAATGAACCAATTGATATGTCTTGGGAAAAACCTTAGTATTAATACTCCAAGAACGGTAAGAATATAATAGACTTTTAAATACCAGAAGCTTCCCATAACAACAGGAAATGTATCAGCATTGGTGTACTGATGAAGGTACCAGTTGCCTAAGTTTTGCCATTGAGGCATGATGGAAATACTGGTGGTGGAATATTTTGATCCAAATGTTGAGTAAAAGCTTTGCAGCCACTCTAATGAAAAGAAGGTGAGTCCAAATACTTTAAAGAAATAGTCTAAGAAAAACAGAAAAGTTACAAAGATCATGTAAGTAATCTGCAGTTTGAGTAATCTGTAAAAAGTCTTTTCAATATTAGCTCCGGAAGTGATTCCACTTAAAGCATAAAATAAGGCAACATCAAAAACAAGAGAAAAGACTCTTACTTCTGCAGGAATATAAAATTGTCCTGACCAGAAAGCCGTATGGATAAAGATAATGGATAGGGTAGCCAGTCCTTTGGCGAAGTCAATATAGAGATCTCTGTTCATTATTATTGGATATGGGGTCAAAAGTAAATAAACTTCTGTTATTTTTCAAGACAAATAAAAAGAGGCAGAACCTGTAATCGTCTGCCTCCTTTCTTAAATATGCTAAAAATGAATGTTTCTTTATTGAAGATGCTTAAATTCTTCTGCTGAAATTTCTCCAGACTGAATTTTTCTCAGCTCATCTATATATTGGCTCATGTAAGCGTCGATTTCCGGGTTTACAGTGTTTTTAGCCATTTTGTAAGTTCCGTTAAGAACTCCCTGATAATAATAGAAGAAGTTGTAATCGAAATTGGACGCATTAAGATCATACTGCCCTAAAAGGAAACCTAAACGAACTGCTGATCTTCTTTGTGCAGGTGTTCCATGGTGTCCAGGATCTGATGTTTGATAATCTCCGATGCTTTGTGCAAATTCATAAGCTGCAGCAATTTCAGAGAAATTGGTTTTGTTATAACCATTTGGTCTTCTTAAATAATATCCTGCAAACCCATCAGCTTCAAGCTCATTAGGTCTTGCTGTATTTTCGTTTACTGAAGGAAGTCCAAATATATATTGTAATTGGTGTCCATATTCATGAGCAAGAATCATTGCATTCACAATATCTCCGCCTTTTGCTTTTGCATCATAATAGATAGCATACCCATAATAGATTTTTCCTGTAGAGTAGGAAATAGCATTGTAGGTTGAATTGAAATTGGATGGATCGTTTACAAATCTCAGAGTAGGATTACTTCTTCCCCATAAACTCGCAATTTTAGTCATTTGGGCATTCATAAAATTGGTGTCTGTGGAGTTCTGAAGTCCGGTCATTAAAACAGAGCTTGAGCTCCAGTAGTTGTCCACATAAGAGCAACTTTTTTCAGTAACTCCTGGTTGTTCAATTTTTGCACTAAGGCTTTCCTGTTGAGGAAGAACAGTCTCTTCCATTTTGTCATCACTACATGCTGTCAGGAATGTTGCAGCAATGGCGCCTGCAATTAAGCAGAGATTAAAGTTTCTTTTCATATAATTATTTAGTTGGTAAAACGAAGGTAAGAAATTATCTTTTATGTATGAGCACTTTAGTAGTAAAAATTATTCAAAACATAGTGAATATAATTTTTAAATAAAAAACATTGCTTTGATTGTAAGGTGTTTAGAATTTTATTTGTATATTTGCACCTCGAAATAACTAAAAATTTATAAACAATGTTTGCAATTGTAGAAATAGCAGGGCTTCAATACAAAGTTGAGCAAGACCAGAAGTTGTTTGTGAACCGTTTAAAAGGAGACAAAGGAGGAAAAGTTTCTTTCGATAAAGTTCTTCTTACTGTAAACGGAGCAATCACTGTAGGCGCCCCAGCTGTAAGCGGTATCACTGTGGAGGCAGAGATCCTAGACCATGTTAAAGCTGATAAAGTAATCGTTTTCAAAAAGAAAAGAAGAAAAGGTTACAAAGTGAAAAACGGTCACAGACAATCTTTAACTCAAATCGTAATCACTGGTATTACAGGATTTGAAGGAGGAGCTAAAAAAGCTGCTAAAAAAGAAACTGTAAAGTCTGAGGTTCTTTCTGACAACGCAACTGTTAACTTTAGCGAAGATCACGAGTTGAACTATCACTTAAAGAAAAACAACTTGTCTCAGTCTAAAGAGAACAGAGAAACTTTAATTACTTTAGGTAAAGCAGTTAAAGTTGAATTAGAAAAGAATATTCTTACTCATGAAGAAGTTGATGCTGCTATCATTAAGAATATTGATCAATTTAAAGCACTTAACAAATAATCCAGTAATAAAATGGCACACAAGAAAGGAGTCGGTAGTTCCAAGAACGGTAGAGAGTCTCACTCTAAAAGATTAGGTGTGAAGATTTTCGGAGGACAAGCTGCTATTGCAGGAAATATTATTGTTAGACAAAGAGGTACTCAACACCACCCAGGTGATAATGTTGGTATCGGTAAAGACCACACTTTGTTTGCATTAGTAGACGGTAAAGTAGTTTTCAGAAAGAAAGCAAACAACAGATCTTTCGTATCTGTAGAACCAAACGCATAATTTTAAGCGTTTTATAAAAATTAAAGCCTCAGCAAAATGCTGAGGCTTTTTTGTTTTTATACCCAAAAGTTAATTTTTTATAAATATTCTATAGAAAGTGAAATATTTTTATATTTGTTGTAATTCAAATAACAAATCAGTTGCGGAAGCCGAAAAGCATATAGAGTAGGCAACACATTAAAACTAAATAATATGAAAAATCTAAAAAAATTAACAAAAAGACAGTTGAAAACAATTGCTGGGGGAGAGACATGTCCAATTCCTGCTTCATGGTGCAGCGAATGGTGTGGATGGTCGGCCTGGCAAAAAGCTCATTGTGCCAAAGCAGTTATAGATGAAATGCCATGTAATTGCTAATTTGTGATGTATGATCTATAAATTAAAATATATCTATGAAAAATTTTAAAAGGCTTACAAAAAGAAGTTTGAAAAGTATTAACGGGGGAGCTATTTATTGTCCTCCTATAACGGATACATGTGTTGAATGGTGTGGGTGGACCCCATGGCAAAAGTCACATTGTTTGCTTGGAGAACTTTGTGATCCCTGTTAACAGACAGATAAAATATAAATATAAAAAACCACTGTTTTTTTGAAGCTGTGGTTTTTATATTTTAAGGTATCGCTACTAATATCTGGATATAAGATGATTGATTTTTTTATTACACTTTATATCCAGATAATTTTATAAATATTCCTTATTTTGTGAAATATTTATATATTTGCTAATTGTCAAACAATTAATCAACTGCATAAGCCGGAAAGTATTTAAAGAAGGCTATGAATTAAAACTAAATAACTATGAAAAATTTGAAAAAGCTAACAAAAAGAAATCTGAAAGAAATTAATGGTGGAGCAGGTACATGCCCTCCTGTAGCAAGTTCTTGTAATGCATGGTGCAAATGGACTGCATGGCAGAAGCTACATTGCCCAAGTAATATTTTTGAAGAGCCTTGTGAGTGTATTTAATACAAATTGTTCTTTGTCAATATGAGCAATCATAAAAGAATAACAAAGAATCAGTTTGAAATCAGATGTTGAGAGAACTGGGTTAATTTTGCCTTGCTCCTGTCAGGAATTAGGTGATTGCCTGCAGAACAAAAAACGCACTGTCTGAATATGTTGCTGGAACCATGCGGTTGCCAGACTTATTAAAATTATATTGTTTAAAATAGATTAGGGCGGCTTCAAAGAAGCCGCCCTAATTTTATATATTATTTTGTTGTTTAAAATCCTACCTGAAGTCCGGCTTTAACACCAAATTTTGAAATACCGGGTCTGTCTAGATAATTTCCTCTCCAGTTGAAATCTACCCTGAAAAGTCTGAGGTTTCCAATACCAATATTCTCAATTCCGAATCCATATTCATAATAAATATGATCGCTTGGAGCTGAATATTTAAATCCTTCGACATTAATTGCTTTAGATGCTTCGCTCAAAGTTCCATACGCCGCTCTGATAAAAGCAACCTCTCTAAATTTTAGCTTCTTAATTAAAGGGATATAAGACAGTATTTTACCGTTGAAGTGGTGTTCCAGGTGAAGGGTAGTATAAGCATCTGCTACAAACTCGTAATAATTAAGCTGTGAGAATGTATTCTGAGCCAAACCATAAGAAAGGTTAGCCGGAATAATATTCTGTAAAGCCAAAGGAACAGTATTGAAGTTTTTTCCCGCTTCAAAATTAACAATAGTTTTCCCTAATGTCCCGATCAAAAACGGTTTGTATAACATAAACTGTAGCTTGTCATAGTTGAAATCAGCATTAAATAATCCTTCAATACCTCTGGTGTATCTTAAAACAATAGTCGGGGCCAGGTTTTTTGCCTGGTATCGGTCAATTCCGGTTTGAGAAAACCTTGCACCTGGTTTTGCAATTAAACTGATGGTAACATGAGAGTCATTTACCGTTTTTCTTAATTGTCCATCCGGCTGATAGTACATAAGATTGAATTTCTCCGGAATGGCAGACTTAATACTCTGCATAACTCCGTCAACTCTTATCTGTACGTTTTTCCATGGTTCAATAGCTGCGAAAACACTTGTCTGGTTCACAGAACTTAAAGAAATGTTCTCCCCTCTTGCAAAAAAAGTACTGGAAGATAAAGAACGTGAGGCCACACCATCACCGGATGTAAGCTGCCCACCAAGCTGAACAATATCTCTGCTGGTTCCGGCACCAATCATAAATCGGTTAAGTCTGTTGAACATATACCGTGCTTCTGCACCATATTTTACCTGGTGATCTTTAAATCCATAGGCTGTATAGAACTGTACTCTCCAAGGGTCATTTAATCCAAAGTAGGTTCTTGCCCCCAATCTTATTCTGTCTCCTTCTACCTCATTTCTTCCGTATACAGAGAAAATAGGACCAAAATCCACTCCTTTAAAAGCATTATAATAACGGGAACCAAGAGTTTCAAACAACTTCACCATTCGGTTAAACTTCGGAGTCTGCTGAAGCTGATCCAACATTTTGTATACCCCCTGCTCAGATTTAGATAAAGTATCAGGTCTTGCCTTTGTCCAATAAGCATCATCTTTATCAGTGAACTTATCCTCATATTCCTCTTCTGTACGTTTAAAAACTTTAGGATCCAGAGGAATATTGAATTCGTAATTAGAATAATCAACAGATTTTTTTGCAATAATGCTTTTTGATCCTTTCTTTTTTGAAAAAGGACTCATTTCAACTTCAGTAATTAATTTCTTTGGAAGGAATGTTGTTTCATCCGGATTGTCATACTCCAATTGAGTATACACACTGTTGACGAAGTTAACATTGATTTTTTGTGTTGATCTTAAAGTAGCTCCCAGAACAGCATAAGTATCCGTATCTATATAAAGGTTTCCCTGAAATGCCAGTACATCCTTACGTTTAGGCTGATATCTTATTTGAAATGCCTTCTCTCCACGAATAGAAATAGTATCTACAAGGTTATAGTCATAAGTAGCGAATCCATCTGTTCCTGCAGGGCTCTGAAAACCAATATCAAAATAATTTAAAGTATTATCGTAAATATTGATATCCCTGTAAAGATTCTTTGCGGAAACAGTAATTACTTGGTTGTCCTGGAAACCAGAGGTCTTTTGAGCAACCAGAGTTCTTTTGCTGTCTTTGGAAGGTTTGTTTTTACCATAGTTTTCATAAACTGCTTCATTAAGGAAAACAGGAAGTCCAAGTCTTCCGCTGGCAGTAGAATCTGCATAATCAAAAATAAAATCCAGCTTATTGAAGATTTTCTTCTTCATGAAGGCGCTGTCTATATTATTAAGATCAAATTGAGTCTTTTCGTATTCCTTATATGAATAGGTATCAAATTTTTCCAGACCATTATTTCTTTTCTGAGCCCATACTTTTTGCATAATCGCATAAGCAGGGTTTTCCTTTTTGCTTTTGTATTTAGGCTTTCCAACCTGTATCACTACTTCCTGAATATTGCTCACCTTAGCCTGGGAAAGCTGAACAAAAATATTCTCCGCATTATCAGGAGTAATTTCAATAGTTTCTGTAGTATAATTCTTTCGTGTAAATCTCAGTCTTTGGATAATACTGTCAGACTGAACACTGAAGGTTCCTGAGGTAGTGGTAAGAGATGGAGCTTTATTATCATTGATAAAAATATCAACTTTACTCACTTCCTTGTTATTTTTGGCATCAACAATCTTTCCGCTGGCCCTGTTTTGAGCATGTGCAAAGCTGGTAATGGTCAGGAAAATAAATAAAAAATAGTGTTTTTTAGAGGTCTTGTTTAACATCATTCGTTTCTTCAGGCAATTAGCATAAACAAAAAGTATGCAGTTTTTTAAAAAAAATATAAAAAAATAAAATATTCTTACACTTCTATGTAAAACGGCAAATTTAACAAAAATAGTACAACCATTTAAGAAAAAATAAATACGGTCTTTATTGCCTTAATAGATAAGGATCAATTAATTAATGATAATGTAAAAAGTCACGCTTTTTATGATTTATATTCACTCAAATCCTGTTTTTTAACATATGCTAGAATAGAAAGTCTTCAAAGACTCAAGCAAAAAAATGAATTCTTTCAAATTTGAAAATTACCTTTTCATGCTCTTTATTTAAACATTAGCCATAATATGTTTTTTTAGAATAGAATCTAGAATTTATAAAGCAACCATCCTGTTTATATTAATTTTTTTATTGCTGAGTGTACATTTGCGGGAAGTACAGGATATTGATAACGCTTCTTCTTATCTTATTTTGGCCTCTAAAAATGTTCAGGAGCTTCATCCCGCTATCCACTCATACTCCTCACGCCTTTGCTCCCCACCGCTCCAACCTTCAAACTCTCCAACTCTTGCTGCGGGGTAACCGTTTCTATCGGGGCTAGGGTAGGGGACCAGAATTATAAATGATGAGCAATGAGTAATAGGTAATAGGTAATAGGTAATAGGTAATAGGTAATAGGGTGGAGTTAATTAATGGCATTAACAATTATCCCTAAGGAACGACCTCCATCATTCCCCTCCTCTGGAGGGGTGTCAAAAATTCTTTGAATTTTTGACGGGGTGGTAATCTCCTGGCATCAACCATTTCTATTCATCTCATCTATATTCATCTGTGTAAATCTGTGCCATCTGTGGGAAAATAAAAAACTTCCCTTTAATCATTTTTATAATCTATTCTAGAATCTTTCATAATAATCCTTCTACTTATATATTATATAGTCTCTTTATTTCCCATCACTCTCTCTACGCAATCTTTGTCATCCTGTAAGGATCTGAACAATGCTATACTCTATCATTATGATCCAACAGATAGAAGCCCACTCAAATTAAAAAGTCACCCTCCCTTGGCTTTAGCCAAAACTTATTTCAAATTTAATTTTAAAACGTAGATCATGTATTATATATAATGTGTAGCTTTCATTACTCATTACTCATTACTCATTACTCATTACTCATATATAATAGGTGTCCCATTTTCCATCAATTTCCATCTTTTCCCACCAAGATCCCCATTCTCCAAACAAATGTTTAAAATTTTTCTCACATGTTCTCAGTTTGTTAAGCGTAAAATGTTACTCAAAAATGAATTTTATGTTAAATAAACTTGCGAGGGATGTAAGAAGTCTCTATCTTTGCCCCACTGAAAAACGAAAGAGATTCAGTAAGCGCA
>NZ_NRQT01000079.1 GCF_004119455.1 Chryseobacterium sp. CH25 | reverse complement strand
TCGGCCAGCACCAGTCCACCGGACCGGACGGCCCGGAGCATGTGGTCCATCAGCCAGGTCATGTCCTGCGGATGCACCGCGGCCAGTGCCATCGGTCCGGCGCGTCCCGATGCGTCCGTCCGCGGCTGAGGAGCCATCGCACGGAGCCGTCCGTCTTGAACACGCGGTACTCGGCCAGCACCAGTCCACCGGACCGGACGGCCCGGAGCATGTGGTCCATCAGCCAGGTCATGTCCTGCGGATGCACCGCGGCCAGTGCCATCGGTCCG
>NZ_NRQT01000078.1 GCF_004119455.1 Chryseobacterium sp. CH25 | reverse complement strand
TCCCACTGCCGTTCAGCAGCCTATTACCGATGTACTTCTTGATGATTTGTGCTATCAGTACCGTTATGACGGAAGAGGCAGGCTGGTAGAAAAGAAACTACCCGGCAAAGGTTGGGAGTATATGGTGTATGACAAAGCAGACAGGCTTGTTTTCAGTCAGGATGCCAAAATGAGACCCACAGACAAATGGTTATTTACAAAATATGATGTTTTGGGGAGAGTGATCATCACAGGAGTTGTGGCTGGAGGCAGCAGAGCCTCTATGCAGAC
>NZ_NRQT01000077.1 GCF_004119455.1 Chryseobacterium sp. CH25 | reverse complement strand
AACAATAAGTTTACCCAAACTGGAATATTTAATCGTTGGAGGTAATGCAATGACCGCTTTAGACATTTCGGCATGCCCTAAACTCGATAAAATGGTTTTTACGGTATAATGGACCTACTTTATCATTAAACAATAATTCTGTAAAGACTATTACGCTTACAGGACGTCCGTAACAATAAGTTTACCCAAACTGGAATATTTAATCGTTGGAGGTAATGCAATGACCGCTTTAGACATTTCGGCATGCCCTAAACTCGATAAAATGGTTTT
>NZ_NRQT01000076.1 GCF_004119455.1 Chryseobacterium sp. CH25 | reverse complement strand
TGTTCCATCTGGAGTAAGATCAGTACAGAAGTAAACTGCTTCCACCCATCAGGTTTAATCCGGAAGTATGGTTGAGAAGTTGATGAATCGTGATGTTTTTTTCATATTCTTTGTTCTGAAATTCCTTTAAATATTGGGAGGCTTTATCCGTCACTGTTGAGTTTTTTTCCCTGTTCCATCTGGAGTAAGATCAGTACAGAAGTAAACTGCTTCCACCCATCAGGTTTAATCCGGAAGTATGGTTGAGAAGTTGATGAATCGTGATGTTTT
>NZ_NRQT01000075.1 GCF_004119455.1 Chryseobacterium sp. CH25 | reverse complement strand
GCTTCTAAGCGGTAGGACAAAAATTTACAATATTCCGAGAAACCTTACTTATACACTGTTTCTTGAGCGCCTATTAATCCATTTCCTCTTTTTCATACTTGGCGTTCTGCTTATAGGAAAGGTAAGTAACAATGTATTTTTCAATTCTGATTCTGTTGTTTTTGTTCTGGGTGCTTCTAAGCGGTAGGACAAAAATTTACAATATTCCGAGAAACCTTACTTATACACTGTTTCTTGAGCGCCTATTAATCCATTTCCTCTTTTTCATACT
>NZ_NRQT01000074.1 GCF_004119455.1 Chryseobacterium sp. CH25 | reverse complement strand
TGTTGTTGGCAAACAAATGCTAACTCGAAACGATAATTTATTAAGGATTAAACGGTTGGTTAACCCCTTATTGGACGTAAACATTGATGACGAGAAACGGTTCTATCGGGGTATTTGGAGTGTTGCCTTATTATAAAGATATTGCAAACAAGAATGGTATCCGATGCCAGAATGTTGTTGGCAAACAAATGCTAACTCGAAACGATAATTTATTAAGGATTAAACGGTTGGTTAACCCCTTATTGGACGTAAACATTGATGACGAGAAACG
>NZ_NRQT01000073.1 GCF_004119455.1 Chryseobacterium sp. CH25 | reverse complement strand
CAGTCTGTTTACCATCAATCAATACGTTACTTTATCGTTGCCTCTAAGCTGTACTTTACCATCCTGAACAGTAATTCCGGGAAGATTCTGCATGCTTTGCAATACAGAGCCACCGCTTTGGCTGATGTTATCCGCTACAGAGTACGTTTCTTATCAAGACGGCTGTCTATTTCAGTCTGTTTACCATCAATCAATACGTTACTTTATCGTTGCCTCTAAGCTGTACTTTACCATCCTGAACAGTAATTCCGGGAAGATTCTGCATGCTTTG
>NZ_NRQT01000072.1 GCF_004119455.1 Chryseobacterium sp. CH25 | reverse complement strand
TGAAAGAATTCATCAGTAATTTCATCTTGTTTTTCCGGATCAGGTTACGATTCAATGGGTGAGTTGAAAAAGAAACGGTTAGGTAATCAGCTGATGATTTTTTTATCATCAATCTTTTTGAATCAATAGGAGTAGGCTTCCCATACTATAGATTTTATCGAAATATAGAGGATGAAAGAATTCATCAGTAATTTCATCTTGTTTTTCCGGATCAGGTTACGATTCAATGGGTGAGTTGAAAAAGAAACGGTTAGGTAATCAGCTGATGATT
>NZ_NRQT01000071.1 GCF_004119455.1 Chryseobacterium sp. CH25 | reverse complement strand
CGAAAAACCTGTTACTTGGAGGAAGCGCAATGAAAATTATCAGGCAAGGGCAGGAGAAGAAGCATCTTATATAGGAAGTGGTGCAGAATCATTTCCGGGACTGCAGCCTCAAAATGAAGTCAATAAAAACCGTCAGAATATCGGAGCTTATATGAATGCGGAATGGGATGTTACGAAAAACCTGTTACTTGGAGGAAGCGCAATGAAAATTATCAGGCAAGGGCAGGAGAAGAAGCATCTTATATAGGAAGTGGTGCAGAATCATTTCCGGG
>NZ_NRQT01000070.1 GCF_004119455.1 Chryseobacterium sp. CH25 | reverse complement strand
TAGGTGATCAGTTGAAAGATCAAATCCTACTTGTGGTGTAAATGTCCACCCTTTTGTTGAGAAACTAATATTTGCAGAATGTGAGGTATCTAATGATTTGATTCTGAAATACTGCAAAGCTGTACTTCCTGGTGTAAATTCTATTGTTTTCAGCGGTCCTTTAAGTGAATCTCTAGGTGATCAGTTGAAAGATCAAATCCTACTTGTGGTGTAAATGTCCACCCTTTTGTTGAGAAACTAATATTTGCAGAATGTGAGGTATCTAATGATTT
>NZ_NRQT01000006.1 GCF_004119455.1 Chryseobacterium sp. CH25 | reverse complement strand
CCGAACACAGAAGTTAAGCCCACCAGCGCCGATGGTACTGCTAACGCGGGAGAGTAGGCCGCCGCCAGTTTTTATTTTATTTTTAAAAGTCTCATACAGTAATGTGTGAGACTTTTTTTTGTTCTATACTTACTATACCCAAGCAAATCATATCACTATAACAATCACTACCACTAACTCAACATATGAATAATAAGCAATGAGTAATGCAGGGTGTTCTCAAAACAGGACTTGTTACAATCTATAGTATATAATGTCTTATCCTCATCCTTTCACTCACTCATTCATTCTTTTCTTTACCGTATATTCTTTATTGCTGTATCGCTATTCCAGATTTATGATCTATTCTTACTTGTATTATGGATCTATTTCCTGGTATCATTACTTCTGATAAACCATCTGATTTTGTCATCCTGGAAGGAGCTAAACAAATTATTGAACGGGAAGTAAGAGCTACAAATTTATATAATACTTCGCATTATATTTAGGATAACTATTCGATAGATATTTGATTATTTAAAAATTAATTACCGGATTATTTTATTAATCAGCTCATGCTTTTTTTAGGCTTAAAAATAACTGATTATATAGATTCTGACCCTGTGCATCTAATTTTGAATTAACGTCGAAAATGACGTTTATTTGATGTAATGAATACTAGTTCATTTTATGTTGGTGAGAAATTTAAAAAATAAGTATATGTAATAACAGTAAATGATGGTTTCTGTGAATTTTGATTTTGAATCAATATTTTTTCAGAATGCTTATATGATAAAGCGCTGATTAGTGTATAAAGAAAAGTAGATTGAATTTACCAATTAGTAATCTTGAATAGGCTTAATGATTTTAAAACCATAGCTTTCCAAATGAATAGAAATAAAAAAAGACCTACATTTCTGTAAGTCTTTTTGCTCCTCCTGCTGGGCTCGAACCAGCGACCCTCTGATTAACAGTCAGATGCTCTAACCAACTGAGCTAAGGAGGAATGTCCTTTGTTTTAAGTGGTGCAAATATAGTAGGAATATCGGTACCAAGCAAGTTTTTGGCCTTTAATATTTAACAAAAATTGCTATTGCTTTATTTTTCAATAAATTAAATTTTCATTAAATAGTTATGATTTTAAAAATAGGTAAGAAAATCTACTTCTAATGGGCCGTTTTGTAGATACAGGAAGTCTTTTACTTAAATAAAAATGATGAGAGATCTGAGGTTCTTCAATCTACCATTTAATTCTTTCACAACTATCCTAAGATACTGTTTTTATTTTATGTTTGAAATTAGCCTAGTACAGGCTTAATCAGAGGTGTTTTTCATGATTGATGGGTAGTTAAATCTATAAATTCTTTTTTTCAATGAATTTATAGGGTCTTAATGCCTGGTTTATGAAGTTTGGCAAAAGAATATTTTCCTATCAGTGAATTATTTTACTTTCTTAATTTATTAAAAGGTTTTCTGGATTTTAGTTTATTTTGAAGGGATGTATCATTTTTTGTTATATTTGGTGTAATCCTTAATCTTATCTTAAATTTATGAAATCTTCATTTAAAGAGAAATTTTATGAACACATTGACGATGAACATAAACTTTATTATATAACACCCTTTATTGATGAAATTTCTGATTTTTTAAACAAAAATAAGGATTACTACAGCGTTCTGGATTTTGGGTGTGGGTTTGGTGAACTGTCAGATGTTTTCTTTCAGACAGGTTTTGAAGTGATAGGAATGGATTCGGATTCAGATAGAATAAAAGAAGCACAAACAAAGTATCCTGGTATTAATTTTTTGAATTACAGCTATACAGATTCACTTCCTTTTGATAATGGTTCGTTTGATGTGATTTTTTCCAGCAGTGTTCTGCAATATATAGACCATGATATTTTTTTTGAAGAATGTCTTAGGGTTTTGAAAAAAGGGGGCTGCGTTATTTTTCTTGAAAATCTAAAAAATAATCCAATTACACGGATTGGAAGAGCATACTTGAAGCTAAAAAAATATGATTATCAATCATATCCCTGGAATCATTTAACATTAAAGGAGATTGAGGGAATGAAGAGATTTTTTAATCTGATTACAGTGAGGACTTATCATATTTTTGGCCCTTTATTCTATATATCCAGATTTAGATTTCTTAAATCTGTTTTACAAAAGACTGATAAGATTTTGATGAATTTTAATTTTACAAAACATATTTCCTGGCTGGCTTTAATTATTGGTAAAAAATGATCACAAGAAAATACTCTAAAATAAATGTTTTTAATCTCATTCCGTTTGTTTATGACATATTGAAATCGAATAAAGGAGAAGAGCTTTTGTCATTTATGATATGGGAGATTTCAAGGCGTTTGCTTAGCAGGACCACAAGCCAGATTAAATTTGATAATATTCTTCCTGATATAATCATTGAGGGGAATATTAAGACCTTAGAGCCGGTTTCAAATACAAAACTTCATGAGTGTTCAGTAGATTTTAATCTTGCAATTTTTGATGAAGAAAATAGGGTACTGGGCTCCAGGGTTAGTTACCCTACAAGACTCTTCTCCCAGGACCTATATGGAAATATTGTAGAACGCTTTGATTTCGGAACCACTATCAAATGCATTTTCAAGGATAAAAAAATAATATTTTTGTCTGTAGTAATGGAATAGTATTTAAATCCGATGATTCTGGGCTGAATTTCAGGGAAGTTTTGAAATTTTCTTCAGATGAAAGTCTATTTCTATTTGAAACAGTAACTGAAACGGAAAATAATGAAATATTAATAGGAGAATATGCAAACATTAAAAATGATGGAAAATGGGTTTTTGTTGGATATCTTTATATATCAAATGATGAAGGAGAGACTTGGCAGAAATCTGATTTTTTAAAGCAAAAAATAAACAAGCATATTCACATCATAAAATGGGTTAAACAGTTAAAATGTTTAATTCTTACTGAAGGAGATGATAAGAAGGGAATATGGGTCAATAAATCAAATAATTATTTATCCCAAAGTATCAATGAAAGTTCCGGGTGGTTCAGACTGAATAGATTCCATATCCAAAAAGGTGGGTATACCGGTTTTGTTGAGACTCCGGAAAATATAGTATTAGGGACAGACTATTATCATGGTACAAACTTTATCGTATCTACAACCGATCTTAAAACCTTTGATTTTGCAATGGTTCCTGATCCATATAGAAGATCAGCAATATTCAGAATGGTCTATTTAGATAACCAGACTATTTGGGCGGGATTGTATAATCACCTGCATCCCAATAAAAGTTTACTGATGTATTCGGAGAATTTTGGAAAATCCTGGCATAAGTTTTTAGAATATGACGGTTCTCAGATTAAAATAAGCATGATCAGTAATTCAATGGGAAACCATTTTTATATCCTTGCAGAAGATCTGATATCCAATGAATGCAAAACTTATATCATTTCTCATTAAAGGAAAATAGAGTAAATAAAAAAAGACTTACAGAAATGTAAGTCTTTTTTTGCTCCTCCTGCTGGGCTCGAACCAGCGACCCTCTGATTAACAGTCAGATGCTCTAACCAACTGAGCTAAGGAGGAATGTCCTTTGTTTTAAGTGGTGCAAATATAGGACGAATATTTATACCCTGCAAATATTTTTAGGAAAAAATTCAAAAAAATTATAAAGTTCCTGTAATGGCTTTAATAATATCGCTTCCAAAAATAAGAGCCATTAATCCTAATAGGAATATAACTCCCACCATCTGAGCGTTTTCCAAAACTTTTTGAGGAACCGGTTTGCCTACAATCATCTCGTATAGTGTAAAGATAACATGCCCACCATCAAGTCCCGGAATAGGAATAAGATTCAGGAATGCCAACCATACGGAGAACATTGCTGTAAAGCCCCAGAATGCTGTCCAGTCAATAGAAACACCACCTTGTGCATCTTTGCTTACCGGCATATTCTTTACAATAGCAAGCGGTCCGCCTACTTTTTTATACCCTTGAATTTTTTTATTAAAGATCAGTTTAAACTGCTTGATCTGATATGTTAAGCTCTCAATTGTAAGCGTAAATCCTCTTTTTATAGAACCAAAGAAACCATATTCATTATGAACCATAAATTTCTCAGCTTCTTTGAAAGAAAGAATACCAATCGTTCCTTCTTTAGATACCGGGATTTTAAGATCTTCAATCTGGTTGTTTCTTGATACCTGGAAATCTACTACTTTCCCAGCATTAGGAACTACTAAAGGTTTTACTTCGTCATAGTAAGAAACAGGTTTTCCGTTGATCGCCACAATTTTATCACCTAGTTTTAAACCTGCATCCATTGTAGATTTAGAAACAATAGTGTCAATAACAGGAGACATCCTTGGTGTTAAGAATGATCTTGGCTCCGGATCATGAAATGCCATTACCTTTCCATCATCACTGGTTGGGAAAGTAACTTCTTTTCCGTTTCTGGAAACTGTTATTTCATCACTTAATAAAACGTCTAATGCCAGTTTTTTAAAGTCTTTCTGAACCTTTCCGTCTACTTTCAATATTTTATCACCATCCTGGAAGCCCATTTTCTTGGCAGCAGCAGTATAATGAAGTGGTGTATTGATTTTATCTGCATCAAAAATTGTTTCTCCGTTTTTTCCCACTAAAGCTGAGAATATGATCCACGCTAAGAAGAAGTTTACAGTAACTCCTCCCAACATGATGATCAGTCTCTGCCAAGCTGGTTTAGATCTGAATTCCCAGGATTCTGCCGGTTTTTTCATTTGGGCTGTATCCATACTTTCGTCTACCATTCCGGCAATTTTCACATAACCACCGAAAGGAAGCCATCCGATTCCGTATTTGGTTTGTTCCGGATATTTTCTCCAATCGTCGTCAGAAAGTTTTGATATATCGATAGGAACTTCTTCCTTTTTTCCGTTTACCTCTATCACTTCAGTATCAGGTAGGTTCTGAGAGAAGAATTTGTACTTCCATTTCCCGTTCACTTTCTTCATAGAGAATATGGAGAAGTACGGATCAAAAAACAGGAAGAATTTTTCTGCTCTGGTCTTGAACCATTTTGCCGGTAAGAAGTGCCCAAGCTCATGAAGAACTACAAGTATAGAGATACTCAGAATGAACTGGAAGAGTTTGATTGCTATTTCCATTAATAAATTTTAGATTTTAATTTGCAAAGGTAACAATTATCAAAACTATGCCAAATAAAAAAGCCCCTCGAAACGAGAAGCTTTGTCATATTTCAGGACTATTTGATTATAAATTGAATGAAACTCCAAGACTCCCGTTATTTCCTACCTCTGCAAATACCCCAATTCTTTCTGTAAAGAAGTAGCGGGCACCAATGTGAGCACCAATTCCAAAGTCTTTTCCAACTACTCCTACGTCAACTCCGGGGTAGATATCTAACTTTGGTGGAAGATTTAAGGCTTCCTGCAGGTGAAAATTAAGTCTTCCGAAAACAAAAACGCGGTTATCCTTATCATTGTTCTTGTAATTACTGAAGTATCCATTAAGACCGGCCCCAACAGATATGAGTTTATTCAGTCCGTAGTCGTAAGTTCCCGTTATACCGGTTCCATATCCCCAGGCACTGAGACCCAGTTGAACTTTTTGATCTCCTTTTCCGGTCCACGCTTGAGCATTCGCCGTGATTCCAAAAAAGAACATCAGCACCATAAAAACCAATTTCTTCATAAATTTTATAATTTTTAATGATATTAATAAAAATTACCTGTATCAAAAATGAAACCGAAAGAGACTGAATACTACAAAAATAGCAGACTTTAATAAATATTAAGAATTATAACTCTCTTTTTCTTATTCAACATAAAAGCCGTATTTTTATACTTCACATATAGAATAATTTTAAATAATATAAAAGATGAAGATTGTAGGGCTCAATTTGGATATCATCTGGAAAAATAAAGCTGAAAATTTTAAAATCATAGAGAACGAACTTCAAAATCTTGAAGCAGATCTGTTTTTACTTCCTGAAATGTTTTCAACAGGCTTCTGTATGGATGCGTCAGAAGTTTCAGACAGAAATGAAGAATCTCTGGAGTTTTTAAAGAAGATCTCAAAAGAAAAAAACGCAGCATTTTGTGGAAGTGCTCCGGTAGAAGAAAAGGGTGATTTTTACAACAGAATGTATTTTGTAAAGCCGGATGGAGACGTTTCTTTTTATGATAAAAGACATTTGTTTTCCTTCTCAGGAGAAGATAAGGTATATACTCCGGGAAAGAACAGGGTTGTTGTAGAATATAAAGGAATCCGTTTTTTACTTCAGGTCTGCTATGATCTCCGCTTTCCTGTATTTGCAAGGAATAATGATGATTATGATGCTGTTTTATACGTTGCAAACTGGCCTGAGAAGAGGGTTGCAGCCTGGGAACATCTTTTAAAAGCAAGGGCTATTGAAAACCTTTCTTTTGTATTTGGCCTCAACAGAATCGGGACAGATGGAAATAATCTGTTTTATCAGGAAAGTTCTCACTGCTTCTTTGCAGACGGAAGAGAAATTTCAGATAAAAACGGAAATATTGTATCAGCAGAACTTGATATGGATGAACTGAAAGACTTCAGAACACATTTCCAGTTTTTAAATGACCGCGATCATTTTTCAATTGATTTATAAAAAATAAGGCTGAGTTCATCTAAACTCAGCCTTATTTTTTATCTTATATATATTGTTGCAGAAGTTGCGTTAATGTATTCACATCATGTACTCCGCTTTCCTTCCAAAGAAGTTCACCATTTTTGAATACTGCTAATGTAGGTACCCCTCTTACTCCATATTGTGCTGCAAGAGCAGGGTATTGGTCTACATCTACTTTGATGATTCTGGCTCCTTCGCCTATATTTTCTTTTACAGAATTCAATACCGAAGACTGAACCTTGCAAGGTTGGCACCAAGTGGCAAAAAAGTCAATAAGTACCGGTCTTTCGGAGTTGATGATTTCCTGAAATTTTTGTGACATAGTTTGGGTTTTATTAGTTTATTTTTTATCTGCTTCGTCCTGGATGCCTTTTACATTTTTCCAGCTTGTTCCGTCATAGGCCTCCACTCCGTTTTTCTTTAAAATTTCCATAGCCTGGTCTGCCTGTACTCCTTTATTACAGAAAACAACCACTTTTTTACCCTTTAGCGTTTCAATATTGTTTTGAATTTCTGCTAAAGGAATATTGATGGCAGTTTTAGCCGTTCCTGCCGCATATTGTTCAGGGATTCTTACATCCACCAAAGTTACTTCTGCGTTGGTAACGACTTCCTTTATGTTAGCCTTAGGAGGGTCTGCAGAATGAGTTGTTTTACAGCTGATTAATGCTGAAACAGAAATTAAAGCTATTCCAAAAAAACTAAGTTTCATGAGGTTATGATGTTTTGGATTGGCATACAAAGTCCGTTGTAGGAAGTTTTTCTGTCTTTTTAATACCATTAAAACCACCTTC
Organism: Chryseobacterium sp. CH25; assembly: GCF_004119455.1. Taxonomy (GTDB): domain Bacteria; phylum Bacteroidota; class Bacteroidia; order Flavobacteriales; family Weeksellaceae; genus Chryseobacterium. The sequence continues at coordinate 220,455 of NZ_NRQT01000006.1, read as the reverse complement.
TATTTCAGTAAAGTTTCTGATTCCGTGTGAATTAAGAATGCTTGCTGCAATCATACTTCTGTATCCGCCTGCACAGTGTAGGAAGAAATGTTCAGAGTCATCAAGATTACGGGCCCAGTCACTGATAGAATCTAAAGGCCTGTTATAAGCATTATCAATATGTTCTGCAGAATATTCTGTCAGTTTTCTAACATCAATTACTTTTGCATCAGCTGTAAACTGTTCTGCAAACTCAGCAGGAGTGATTCTTTTTACTTCATCAATTTCTTTGCCTGCATTTTTCCATGCTTCAAAACCTCCTTGCAGGTATCCTACCACATTATCAAAACCTACACGGCTTAATCTGATGATCACTTCTTCTTCAGTGCCTTCATCAGTTATTAATAGCAATGGATGTTTTACATCTACGATCAACGTTCCTACCCAAGGAGCAAAATCACCTTTTAATCCAATATTAACGGAATTAGGAACAAAGCCTTTATGGAAGTCTGCAGCACCTCTTGTGTCAAGAATTAAAGCTCCGGTTTCTTCTGCCATTGCTTCAAAATCTTCAGGAGATACAGGTTGCAATCCTTTATCCATAACCACATCCAGACTCTCGTAGCCACCTTTATTCATAGCCACGTTCATTCCGAAATATTTTGGGGGAGCAGTAAGGCCATCCAGAACTTCTCTGATGAAAGAAGCTTTATCCGGCTGATTTAATGCGTAGTTTGTCCTTTTTTGGTTACCCAGAATGTCTACTGTTTCTTTCTGCATATTTTTTCCACATGCAGAACCTGCTCCGTGAGCGGGATAAACGGTGATACTGTCATCCAAAGGCATAATTTTGTTCTGAAGACTTTCATACAGAATCCCTGCAAGATCTTCCTGAGTAAGGTTTGTGGCCTTCTGAGCAAGGTCAGGTCTTCCTACATCTCCTAAAAACAGAGTATCTCCAGTGAAGATGGCTGTTTCCTTACCATTTTCATCCATTAAAAGATAAGTGGTACTCTCCATTGTATGTCCTGGAGTGTGAAGTACCTTTATTTTTATTTTTCCAATTTCAAAAATCTGATTGTCTTCTGCAATAATTGCTTCAAATTCAGGGGCAGCCGTAGGTCCATATACAATCGGAGCCCCGGTTTTTTACTTAAATCTAAGTGTCCTGAAACAAAATCAGCATGGAAATGGGTTTCAAAAATATATTTTAAAGTGACATTGTCTTTTTCCAGACGATCCAGGTAAGGTTTTACCTCTCTTAAAGGATCAATAATGACAGCTTCGTTTTCTGATACAATATAATAGGCACCCTGAGCCAGACAGCCCGTATATATTTGTTCAATTTTCATTGGGTATTTTTTTAAAAGTTAAAGATACAAAGTATTAGATAAATTCTAAATCAAATGTTAAATTCAATTGATAGTTTCTTTCAATACTTATGTTAAACGGATGTTTAATGCACTGTTTTTTTCAGCAAAAAGGATGCCTTACATAATTTTAATAGGCGAATGCTGTTTTTTATCATGTTTGCCCGCTGGCAGACAATCTTTTAGCCATACCGGTTTCCTGTTCCGGATACCATGGTTTGAATTTTGCTTAAACAGTGTCAAAACTGTTTCCTTAGGCTATTAATGAAAGTTAGAGAGGAAATAGTATAAAATATTTTATAGAAAATTTTATATTTATAAGTTAAAAAAGCAATCAAATGGCAGACAAAGCACAATTTATTGAAGAATTAAATGCTAGATACACTCCAAAAGGAGAACATATTATATTAGGAAAAGGAATGCTGGATGGGGAAGTAGTTACTGAAGTGAATGTAACCATTCCTTTAAAAACAATCAACCGTCATGGCCTTATTGCCGGAGCCACGGGAACAGGTAAGACCAAAACACTGCAGGTATTTGCAGAGCAGCTTTCTCATCAGGGAATTCCGTCACTTGTACTGGATATTAAAGGCGACTTTTCCGGAATTGCAGAAGCAGGACAGATGAATTCCATTATTGAGGAAAGGTATGCAAAAACCCAGCTTCCTTATACTCCACAAGGATTTCCTGTAGAATTAATGAGCATTTCCGGGGGAAAAGGCATAAAGCTAAGAGCGACCGTAACAGAATTCGGTCCTGTTTTATTAAGTAAAATTCTTGAGCTTAATGATACCCAGCAAAGCATCATGTCTATCGTCTTTAAATATTGTGATGATAAAGGGCTTCCTTTAATTGATCTTAAAGACCTGAAGAAGGTTCTTCAGTATGTAACAGATAACGCACAGGGAAAAGCGGAGCTTGCTGCTAACTATGGTTCAATAGCACCGGCATCTTTGGGAGCTATTTTAAGATCTATTGTGGCTTTGGAACAACAGGGGGCAGGAGACTTCTTTGGAGAGTTGAGTTTTGATGTTCAGGATTTACTGGAAACCAGAGATGGAAAAGGAGTGGTTAATATTTTGAGAGTATCAGACATCCAGAATAAGCCACAGTTGTTTTCTACCTTCATGCTTTCTCTTTTTGCGGAAATCTATATGACGTTCCCGGAAGAAGGAGATAGTGGTAAACCAAAATTGGTACTGTTTATAGATGAGGCGCACTTACTTTTGATGAAGCTTCAAAAACACTCCTTTCTCAGATTGAAACCATGGTGAAACTTATCCGTTCAAAAGGAGTGGGAATTTATTTTATTACCCAGATTCCTGGAGATGTACCGGAAAGCGTTTTGTCTCAATTAGGATTAAAAATACAGCATGCCCTGAGAGGGTTTACAGCAAAAGATAAAAAAGAAATCTCCAAAGCCGTTGAAAACTATCCAACGACAGAGTTTTATAATGCTTCCAATCTGATTCAGAATTTAGGAATTGGTGAAGCGTTTGTAACGGCTTTGGATGAGAAAGGAATTCCAACACCGTTGGTACATACTTACCTGATCTCTCCTGAGTCAAGAATGGATGTTTTAAGTGATGCAGAAGTTACAGAATTAACGTCCAGCTCAGCTATGGTAGCTAAATATGAGCAGGCAATAGATAGAGAATCTGCTTATGAAATGTTAACCAACAGAATGGAACAGGCTGCCCAGAATCCGGTGCCTAACCAAAGAACAAAACCGGTAAAAGAAGAACCGGGAATGTTTGAACAGGTATTGCAAAGCCAGGCAGGAAGAACTTTTACCAATACATTAATGCGAGAGGGAGCAAAAGCTATTCTCGGAATGTTTGGTCTTGGAGGTAGAAGAAGGTAATCTGTAGCTAAATATACTGTAACCTGCTATATTTTGACATATTTTTTGTTACTTTAGCAGGTTATCTTTAACTGATGGGAAAATAATATCGGATTAAAGAGCTAAAACTTTTAATAATAAACACAGCAGTTAACAGAAATCAATGTATTCAATTATAGACATAGAAAGTAATGGTGCAGGTTATAGAAATGAGTGCATTATAGATATCGCTATCTACAGATATGACGGGCAGAAAATTACAGATCAGTTTATATCTCTTGTCAATCCGGAGGGTGATATCACACCATTTGTTCAGAAGTTAACCAGTATTACACCAAAGATGGTGAAAACTGCCCCGAAGTTCCATGAAATTGCTAAAAGAGTTATTGAGATTACCCAAAATACCACATTGGTAGGACATAATATTGATTTTGATTACAGAATGCTTCGTCAATCATTTAAAAGGCTGGGTTATGATTTTAAAATCAATACTTTAGATACTATTCCTTTAGCTAAAAAACTGATTCCTGATGAAGTAAGTTATTCGTTGGGCAAACTGGTAAAGTCATTGGGAATTCCTTTGACTAATCACCACAGAGCCGATGGAGACGCAAGGGCTACACTGGAGTTATTCAAGCTTTTAATATCAAAAGATACAGAGAACGAAATTATCCAGAAGCAGCACGACGAAACCAATGCGAAAACCTATATCAATAAGATTAAGGAATTGACACAGGATCTTCCAAATGATAAAGGTTTTGTGTATTTTCAGGATGAAGCAGGGAGAATTATTTTTTCAGATTACGTTCAGGATATCAATAAATTTTCAAAAAAAGTATTCAACTCCAAGTCAAAAAAATGGGAACAGGTTCAAAAAGATGCTGAACAGATTAATTTTGAGCTTACCGGAACAGATATTATTGCTAAACTGATCCTGAATTCCAAAAATGTTAAGAAGAAAGAGATGTTGCCTTTCGGACTTTATTTCAGAAACAATAAATACGTTGTTGAAAAAAATAAACTGAATAAAACGGAAAAGCCAATTCTGAAATTCAGATCATTTACTCAGGGTACAAAAGCCGTTCAGTTTATTGGCGCTCAGGAAGAATATAGTGATGCTGCTGTATTAAAACAGAAAATAGAGTTCAGGAAAAGAAATGAACTTTGGTTGGGTACCGGAAGAAAATTAGGAGAGAAATTATTTTTAATTATTGAAAACGGAAAGGTAATGTCCTTTGGTTTTTATGAACTGTTTACGCAGATACAGACGATGAGTAAACTTGGCAAATTAAAAATTGATCTTCAGTTGTCTTCAGCAGATTTGAATAATGAACTGCAGTTAGCTCTCCTGCGTGGGGATTTTGAGACACTACCACTGCCAAAATAATAGAGAAATTGATGTCTTAAATTTTGATTAGAAAGAAGATACTTTTAAAATCAATTTTCTCAGAATAAAAAATAAATAGTATTTTTGCAAAAATAAGTAGAAGCAATGCAAATTTTTAAACAAATAAAAACTGGAAAAAAGGGGGCTATTAAGTTCTCTAAGGTTTGGAATATTTAAAAGACTTGTCTTGCATAAAAAATAATCAATGTGGCAGGCTCTTTTACTAAGAATCTGCCTTTTTTTATGTTAAAATGAAATTATGAATTCACAAGAATTATTAAAGATCGCCAATGAGTTTGGCACACCAGTGTACGTTTACGATGCTGAATCCATCAAAGTTCAATACGAAAAACTTACATCTTCTTTTTTAAAACATACTAAGTTCTTCTATGCAGCAAAGGCGTTGACAAACATCAATATCCTTAAGTATGTCAAGAAGCTGGGTGCATCTTTGGATTGTGTATCTATTAATGAAGTCAAATTAGGATTAAAGGCAGGATTTCCAAAAGAAAAAATATTATTTACTCCCAATTGTGTTGACTTAGCTGAAATAGAGGAAGCAATGTCATTCGGAGTTCATATTAACATTGATAACATTTCTATTCTTGAGCAGTTCGGGAATAAATACGGAAATTCTTATCCTATTTTTGTTAGAATCAACCCACATATCTTTGCCGGAGGAAACTACAAAATTTCAACAGGTCATATAGATAGTAAGTTTGGTATTTCTATTCACCAGCTTCGTCACATTGAAAGAGTGATGAAGAGCACGAACCTTAATGTTGAAGGACTTCACATGCACACAGGAAGTGAGATCAAAGACCCTGAAGTTTTCCTTCAGGCCCTGGATATCATGCTTGAACTTTCTGAGCATTTCCCTAATCTGAAATATCTGGATATGGGAAGCGGTTTCAAAATTCCTTATCAGGATAGTGAAGAAGAAACTGACGTTAAAACATTAGGAAGAAAAGTAGAAAAAGTTCTGGGCGATTTTGCAAAAACAACAGGCAGAAAATTTGAACTATGGTTTGAGCCAGGAAAATTCTTAGTAGGAAAAAGCGGATATCTGTTGGTAAAAGCTAATGTTATCAAGCAAACTACTGCTACTGTATTTGTTGGGGTGAATTCAGGATTTAATCACCTGATCCGTCCAATGTTCTACGATTCTTACCATAGAATTGAAAACCTATCCAATCCAAAAGGAGCAGAAAGAATTTATACCGTTGTAGGAAATATCTGTGAGACGGATACTTTTGCATGGGATAGAAAATTAAACGAAGTAAGAGAAGGCGATATTCTGGCGTTCCACAACGCTGGAGCATATGGTTTTGAAATGAGCTCAAACTTCAATTCAAGATTAAAGCCTGCTGAGGTCCTATTCCTTGATGGAAAAGCTCACCTGATCCGTAAAAGAGACGAATTTGAAGACTTACTAAGAAACCAGATTGAAGTAGTTATCTAGTCAATAGAAATAATAAATAGATGAACGGCTGCCTTTTTGGTGGCCTTTTTTACTTTTAATAACTGTTTAGAGCTTTTTAAACTTAAAATTAAGATGGGGCTTCTGAAGCTACAGACTTTAAGAAAAGTTTACAAGTTTTTTAATACTGAATCCTCTTCTATTTTCCTATTAATTAGTTAAATTTGATAGACTTAGGATGTTTTTATCCTGGCTATTGAAAAAAAACAACCACCAAATCTATTAATTATGGCTAAAAATATAGCAGAGCAAATTGTTGAAATGCTCGAAAATGCCAATGTGAAAAGAATTTATGCAGTAACAGGAGATAGTCTCAATCACCTAAATATTGCGGTGAAGAAAAGCAGCATTCAATGGATACATGTCCGCCATGAAGAAGTAGGAGCTTACGCTGCTGCTGCTGAAGCCGAGCTTGATGGATTTGCTGTTTGCGCAGGGAGTTGCGGCCCTGGGCATGTTCATTTGATTAATGGAGTGTATGAGGCACATAAATCTCATGTTCCGATGCTAGTGATTGCGTCTACCATTCCAAGTGATGAAATGGGGATGGATTACTTTCAGGAAACCAATACCATCAAGTTGTTTGATGATTGCAGTTATTATAATCAAATGATTACACGTCCTGAACAGGTGCAACGAACCGTTCAAACCGCAATTCAGCATGCAATTTCTAAAAAAGGAGTAGCCGTAATTGGTCTTCCAGGAGACGTTTCCGAGTTGGATGCACAGGAAGCAACCACATCGGCGCAAATCTTTAAAACCAATCCTGTCATAAGGCCATCAGATGATGAATTGAAAAATCTTGCAGCATTAATCAATGAAAGCAAAAAAATAACCCTTTACTGTGGGATAGGTGCTGCAGAGGGCAGTGCTGAGGTTATAGAATTATCAAATCTGTTAAAAGCTCCCGTTGGCTATTCGTTCCGGGGTAAAATGGCTATTCAGCCTAATAATCCTAATGAAATAGGTCTTACAGGTTTGCTGGGTTTTCCTTCTGCTTATCATGCAATGCACGAGGCTGATCTTGTTCTTCTTCTCGGTACCGATTTCCCTTATCAGAAGTTTATGCCTGTAAAAAATAAAATCGTTCAGATTGATGAAAGCCCGGAAAGACTGGGAAGAAGAGCAAAGCTTGAACTAGGTCTTACTGGGGATGTTAAACAAACTATTTTAGCTTTACTACCCTTATTAAAAGAGAAAACTGATGTTCATTTTCTCAATGAACAGTTAGCTTTTTATGATAAAGTTAAAGAAAATCAACTTGAATATGTAAAAGATTCAGGAAAAGAAGATGCTATTCAGCCGGAATATGTAGCACATACATTGGACCGATTAGCTAAAAAAGATGCAATTTTCACAGTAGATACAGGAATGTGTTGTGTCTGGGGAGCCAGATTTATTACAGGAACCGGAGCCAGAAAGATGCTGGGCTCCTTTAATCACGGCTCAATGGCTAATGCAATGCCAATGGCTATCGGAGCTTCTTTGTCACATCCGGATAAACAGATCATTGCCATGTGTGGAGATGGCGGCTTATCAATGCTGCTAGGTGATATGGCAACTATCTTTCAATATAAACTTCCTGTAAAATTGATTGTTTTCAATAACAGAACTCTGGGAATGGTAAAATTGGAAATGGAAGTTGGCGGAATGCCGGATAACGAAACAGATATGATTAACCCGGATTTTGCACTGGTTGCCCAGGCAATGGGATATCCTGGAAAAAATGTTCACAAGCCTGAAGAGGTAGAAAATGCTATTAAGGAATGTCTGGATCATAACGGACCCTATCTTCTCAATATCTTTACCAATCCTAATGCTCTGGCTCTTCCCCCAAAGATTGAGCTGGATCAGGTTCTGGGAATGACCAAATCTATGGCCCAACTGATGTTGGGTGGAAAAATGGATGAGGTACTTGAAACCGTTAAAAGTAATTATAAGCATATCAAAGGGCTGTTGTAACGGCCATTTTTAATATTTCAATGCCTATAAGCTGACCCCTGTTTTAGAAAACTTCATACATTGTGTGAAGTTTTTCTTTTCTGTAAGACCTCTAAATATTTACCTTTGTTTATTAATTTAATGAACAGATCAAGCTATGAGAACGATACTTTTATTTTTTGCCTTATGTTTTGCAAACTTTTCCTTTGCACAGGAGCTTGAAGACAGAGATGATTCCTTCATTGTAGAAAACAATAAAAATCTTTTTAAAATAGATATTAAAGAACCCTTTTTACAGATTGCTGCAAAATGTAATGATTTTAAACCTGCTGCTTTTAATGGAGGTGCTTCAGCATACAAAGATATTTTAAGCAAATATATGTATACCTATCTGAACGCAGATTTCTATACATTAAGCGGGGATTTTACATTTACTTTGATAATAGATGAATCAGGAAAGGTAATAGATGCAGTAGGAGCTCCAAAAGTATTGCACAGTGAAGCTTTCTTTGATGATATGCAGTATGTAGTGAGAAGAATCAAAAGAAACTGGAAACCTGCAACCTGTAACGGGCAGCCGGTAAAATCAGAAATGAAAGTAAAAATGAACTTCTCTTCTTTATCAGTAGATATGTAAGCCAAAATCATGAATCAAAAACTACTAACCATTTTCTTACTTACTTTTCCGTTTCTTACTGCACTGGCGCAAAAGCCGAGGATGACTGATTATCCCCCCGGACAGGATGCCTATAGAGGTGGTAATGTTCAGATGTTTAAAGACATTCAGGATTATTTTATTAAAAATAAACTTTCAGGATGTGAAAATAAAAGCATAAAAGAAATGTATTGGGTAACCCTAAGAATTGATGAAAATGCTAAACCTGCACTAGTAAGAAAAAAAAACGATATTGAAAATGCAGAAAAAAACAAATGTGCTTATGATTTGATTGTAAAAGCTTTGGGGGCGCTTAAAGATTGGCAAGCGGCTAAAGTGGAAGATAAAAATATTACAGCATATACTGATTTTCCATTTATCCCCTCAGATTTTTTTGAAAACTATAAGGAGAACTATGATACCCGAAACTTCATCACCAAACCTTCTTTCCCTCCCAACGGAATGCTTTCATTCAGGGAAGAAGTAAGAAAAAATGTACGCTCATCCTTAGATTATGATCTTTATAAAGTGAATGGAATATTTACTGTTTTCTTTACAATTGATACAGATGGCTCCACAAATGTCATTGATGTTGAGCCTAAGGTTCCTAATAGCGAAGGATTGATTGAAGATATAAAATACGGATTTAAAAAAGTAAAACAAAAGTGGATTCCTGCTACAAAAAAAGGAATTCCAGTAAAAGTAAATACCCGGGTAAATCTCAAATTTTCTGATTATTAAACGCATTTACCAACTAAATAACTATGAAAAAAAATATTTTAATCCTGTTCCTTTTATTAGGTTTTTTAGGATATTCACAACAGACGCAATCTCCAAAAGAAGAAATTACAACTTCACAGAATGCACAATTTCCGGGTGGTGATGAAGCCTTTACAAAAGAATTTCTGCAAATGATTCATTCTTATATTGATTTAAAGAAATATGCAGTAAACGGAAAGTTTGTTTTTGTCTTTGATGTAAATACAGACGGAAAAGTAGAAAATCTTGATGTATTACCCAAAGTAAAAAACAGTGAGATGTTTATTGATGATATGAAGTTTGCCATTAAAAAAGTAAAAAAGAAATGGAAGCCCGCAACGAAAGATGGGCAGCCTGTAGTTTCTAAAAAAATCATCAGAATTAACTTCACTTCGGATCATTTCGATCACGGAGATTAATGCTTATTTGATTGGGGAAAATGTGAGCTCTTCATGAGTTTAACAGATCGTAATAATCCTCCTGCCATTCTGTCACAATATTTTGTATCTTTGCAGACTCATTTGTTCGTAATTTAAAATTCACGGAGTAATTTCCCATGTTTTTAAATGAGAACCTTAAATTGATTATCGTGCAGGAAAAATATATAGACGAAACAAAACAGGGCGAAGCATTTGCTATTGCCGAAAGACCTGAAAATTCTAAAAAACTGTTTTTAGAAAGCTATGGTTGTCAGATGAACTTCTCAGACTCCGAAATTGTTGCCTCCATTCTTAACGAACAGGGATATAATACAACAATGAAAGTGGAAGAAGCTGATCTGATCCTGTTAAATACATGTTCTATCCGTGAAAAAGCTGAACAGACAGTAAGAATGCGTCTTTCCCAGTTCAAAAATCTTAAGAAAGAAAAACCGAACATGACGGTAGGTGTTCTGGGATGTATGGCCGAAAGATTAAAAACCAAATTCTTAGAAGAAGAGCAATTGGTGGATCTTGTAGTAGGACCAGATGCGTATAGAGACTTACCTAACCTGTTGAAAGAAACAGACGATGGTAGAGATGCCATCAATGTAATTCTTTCCAAAGAAGAAACTTATGCAGATATCAATCCGGTTCGTTTAGGCGGAAACGGAGTTACAGCTTTCGTTACCATTACGAGAGGTTGTGATAACATGTGTACATTCTGTGTAGTTCCATTTACCAGAGGAAGAGAAAGGAGCCGTGATCCACATTCTATTATCGAAGAATGTAAAGATCTTGCAAATAGCGGATATAAAGAAATTACCCTTTTAGGACAGAACGTAGACTCTTATTTATGGTATGGAGGCGGTCCTAAAAAAGATTTTGCCAAAGCATCTGAAATGCAGAAAGCAACAGCTGTTAACTTTGCTCAGTTGTTAGATTTGGTTGCCAAGGCAGTTCCGGAAATGAGAATCAGATTCTCTACATCAAACCCTCAGGATATGAGTCTTGATGTATTCAGAATGATGGCGAAGCATGATAATATCTGTAAATATGTACACCTTCCTGTTCAGAGTGGTAGCAACAATATGCTTGAAGCCATGAACAGACAGCATACCCGTGAAGAATATCTTGAACTGATTAGAAAAGCTAAGGAAATTGTTCCTGAAGTAGCATTCTCTCAGGATATGATTGTAGGATTCTGTAATGAAAGTGAAGAAGATCACCAGGATACATTAAGCTTGATGAGAGAAGTAGAATATGACTACGGTTATATGTTTGCTTATTCAGAAAGACCGGGAACTCCAGCTCACAAAAAAATGGAAGACAATATTCCGGCTGATGTAAAGCAAAGACGTCTTGCTGAGGTAATTGCACTTCAGGGGGAACTTTCCAGAATGAGAATGCAGTCTTATGTGGGAAGAGTTCATCAGATTTTGATTGAAGGAACTTCCAAGAAAAATGAAAACCAATGGAAAGGAAGAAACTCCCAAAATGCCGTGTGTGTCTTCGATAAGCTTGAAGGGCAGCAAATAGGTGACATTGTGGACGTTTTTGTATATGATAACACCCAAGGCACACTTTTAGGGAAAATCACAGAATAGTTTTGAAAGCGGTTTACCTCTTTACCTTATTTTCCTTTGCGTTGTTTTCATGCCAGGCAGAGAAAAAAACGAGTAAATATCCGGATACCGTGGGTGATATCGCTTTTGATGAAAAGCTGGATGAAGCAGGGTTTAAGAAGTGTGGAGCCGGAAAAGACAGACCTTTTAGTTTCCAGTATTATCATGGACCAAAAATGTTCGGGTATAAAGGAGAAAAAATAGCTGTCGTTGAAAAGCTTAAAAAAGAAAATATATATTCAGAAAAGAAGGTCAGCGGGTATATTACCGTTAGATTTTTAGTAAATTGTGAAGGAAAAACAGGACTGTTCAGGCTAAAGCACATGAATTCAGATTTGAAAGATGTTTCTTTGGACGAAGAACTGGAAAATAAGCTGTTGGAATTCACAAAATCATTAAATGGCTGGATGCCGAAAGAGATAGAAGGTTTAAAAGTAGATTACTATCAGTATTTAACCTATAAAATTGAAGATGGAAAAGTTTCAGAGGTATTACCTTAGCTTTTTGTTACTAATAGTGTACACCAATACTATTGCACAGGTTAACTGTAACGCAATAGAGGGTGAGGACTGCAAAAAAGCCTGTGAACTTTATAACACAGCTTCAGACTTACAGGGTTTCCAGGCATCTCAGGAAGGCTTTGATAAAGCGATAGAACTGTGCCCGGATTTCTCCAGTGCTTATATGGAGAAAGCAGTACCTTATCTCAAAAACGGAGATTTTGTAACCTGGAAAATTCTGATTGATAAAGCGGTTGCTTTAGATCCTAAAATGCACCTTGGCTACAGAGGCTGGTGCAAATTTCAGTTTTTAAGAGATTATAAGGGAGCTATTCTGGATCTGGAAGAGCTTAAAAAATATTATCCGGAAGACTTAGGAAGGTCGCAGAACGGAGATTACAATCTGGATGTAGTGAAAGCTATGTCCTATAGTGCTTTAGGGCAGAAAGAAAAAGCAGCCGGAATTATTGAAAGGCTGTTGGTAACAAGAGGGTATGTAAAAGGAATGTTTGATCATTACCAACTTGGCGTTACCTACTTTGAGCTGGGAAGATATGATAAAGCCCTTGAGAATTTTGAAAAACAAAGCAAAGAATACAACTTTGCTGAGAATATATACTTTAAAAGTAAAGTTTCTAAGATCAGAAACAAAGATTATTTGGATTTGAAAATGTTAGCCTTAAAAACGTACGATGAAGGAAAGACAATGAAAGATGTCTATACCCATCATTTTAACAAAGTCTACAGACAGCAGATAGAAGAGCTGTAGAACAGTAACATTCAATCAATAATCAAAAATTTACTTATGAGCAACGAGTTACAGAACATAAAAAACCGCTTCGGAATTATCGGGAATTTTCCGGCACTCAACAGGGCCCTGGAAAAATCGATACAGGTTGCCCCTACAGACATCTCCGTCCTTGTTATCGGAGAAAGTGGAGTAGGGAAAGAATTTATTCCGAAGATCATCCATTCAGAATCCAGAAGAAAACATCAGCCTTATATTGTAGTAAACTGTGGAGCAATTCCGGAAGGAACTATAGATTCAGAATTATTTGGGCACGAGAAAGGAGCTTTTACAGGAGCTACAGCTACCAGAAAAGGATATTTTGAAGTAGCAGACGGCGGAACCATCTTCCTGGATGAGGTAGGAGAGCTTCCTTTACAGACGCAGGTTCGTCTTTTACGAGTACTGGAAAGCGGTGAGTTTATGAAAGTAGGATCTTCCCAGGTACAGAAGACCAATGTAAGAATCGTAGCGGCTACCAACGTTAACATGATGAAGGCCATTCATGACGGTAGATTCCGTGAGGATCTGTATTACCGTTTAAATACCGTTCAGATTGATATGCCGCCTTTAAGAGAAAGAAAAGGAGATATCCATTTGCTGTTCAGGAAGTTTGCTATAGATTTTGCAGAGAAATACAGAATGCCTGAGCTGGAGCTGGAACAAAGTGCCGTTCATTATATAGAAAATTATTCTTTCCCGGGAAATGTCCGTCAATTAAGAAATCTTGTTGAACAGATGACCGTTGTGGAAAGAAACAGAAATATCACTGCAGAAAAGCTTGCAGAATACATTCCGATGGAAACTCACCTTCCGATGGTGGTGAATAACCAGAGTACTCCGAAACCTAATGATTTTGGAAGTGAAAGGGAAATTATGTATAAGATTCTTTTCGATATGCGAAACGATATTAATGATTTAAAATCCTTAACTTCGGAATTAATAAAGAACAGAGGAACAGCAGATCTGAGTAATCACGAGAAAAATCTGATCAACAGAATTTATACTCCCGAAGCTCAGCCACAGATAAACTCCGGTTCTCTACTGTATTTTGAAAATAATGATGCACCGGCAGTACAGACTCCTACCATTATTTCAAATCCGGATGACAGCTACGAGGATATTGAGGATATTGAAGTAGAAGAAAACAGACCAGAATCACTTTCACTTCAGAATAACGAAAAAGATTTGATTATCAAAGCTTTGGAGAAGCATAAAGGAAGAAGGAACAGAGCAGCGGATGAACTTGGAATTTCACAAAGGACTTTATATAGAAAAATAAAACAGTATAATCTGGAAGATTAATAAAGCACAATAAGTATGAATGTAAATTTAAAACCTAAGCCGGTCAATTTTAAACTCGGGGAGTATATTAATAAAGGATTCGAATTTTTAAAGAAAGATTTCGGAAATATTTTTGTTGCATTTTTAGTGTGTTTTATCATGTCAATCATTCCTTTTTGTGGAATGCTGGCAATGGGTAACATGTATAAATACCTTCAAAAATTAAATAGAAATCAGCCTGCAAGTCCAGGAGATATTTTCGACTTTAAAGACTTTAAACCTTATTTTATTTTACAACTTATTATTTTTGGAGCTGTTTTAGCTATTTACATTCCATTGATTATAGTTTTAGCACTAACGGGATCATTATCCGGTAGTGATGATCCTAATCCATTGGCAGGACTCTTTATGTTTCCTTATATGCTGGTCGTAATGATAGGAATCTATTACTTTGTATTAAAAGCGTTTTATATTACCCCTCTAATCAGCCTTAAAGGGATTAAGGATATTAAAACAGCCTGGAACATTTCCAAAGTAATGACTCAGGGAAATCTTATATCAATTCTTCTTTTCTCATTTGTAGTAGGTCTTTTAGCTCAAATTGGGTTTCTGGCATGCGGAATTGGAGTTTTTCTTACCATTCCATTTGTATATACTGCTAATTATTTTGCTTACGAAGATGCTATTCAACAAATTGAATTTGATGAAATCACAGAAATTGGATCTAAAAATGAATTTTAAAATTAAAAATATCAGTCTGAAACAGCCGTTACTAATGATGGCTCTCTTTGCCTTGCTGGGAGTGTTGAATTCATGCTACAGTTTTACCGGATCATCTCTTACAGATGAAAAAACGGTTCAGATCAATGAGTTCCCAAACAATGCCTCTCTTGTAAACCCGGCATTATCACAACAATTCTCAACAGATATTCAGAACAGATTTTTACAGAGAACTACTCTGAAAGGAACAAAATCAAATCCTGATATCCTGATAGAAGGAGAAATTACAGACTATGCCATTACGCCAACTACCATCAGCTCCAATACACAGACAAACCCATCTGGTGGAATAGTGCAGCAGGCTCAGAATAAACTTACAATTACCGTAAAAGTACATTATGAGAATAAAGTACACGCGGATTCCAGTTTTGACAGAACCTATACGGATGAAGCTGCCTTTAACAGCAGCCTGTCACAGAATGAAATTGAAACTCAACAGGTTAAAATTGTGACTGAGAGAATTATTAATAAGATTTTTAACGACATTGTAGCGAATTGGTAAGATGAATCCCAGAGTTTTAGAATTAATAAAAAATCCGAAAAATATTCAGTCAGAAGACCTTGGGCTTTTGAAGGAAGAGATTCACGCATTTCCCTATATTCAAAATATCAGGGCGCTTCATTTATATGGAGTACACCTGTATGAAAAAGAGAATTATCAGAAAGAACTTTCCATAACGGCGGCATACACCACTGATAAAAAAATTCTTTATCAACTGATAAACGGGAAAATTCAGCAGGAAGTAAAATCGGAAGTAACTGAAGATAAACCATCTGTAATAGCTGCTGAAAAGCCAGTCAGATACAATTATAATGTCAAAGGTTTCCCGATAAAAAGAGAAGAAACTGTTCCGGCTCCTGAAAAAGAAGAAGCAGAAGAAAAGGAAACATGTATTTTACAGGAAGCGCAGGAAGTTAAACACCTCTATGTAAATGGAGAACGTAATAGAATCTTATTTGAGGGTGAAGAAAACTTCCTGGATGAAGAAAACCCTGAAACAATAGATCTTGAATCCACACTGGAATCAGGAATGCTTGTAATTCAAAAGTCTGAATCAGAGCCTGTAGAACAGAATCAGCAGGAGAAAGAAGAAAATGTAGGTGAGGAATTTACAAAGGAAACCGTTATTGATGAAGATCAGATTACTTCAGAAACTGTAGAAGAAAAAGTTGAAGAAGAGAAAAATCTGAGTTTTGAAGAAACAGAATCTCTAATGCCGGAAGTAAAATTCGAGGAAAATGGTGTTGAAAGTTCAACAGAAGATGCTGAAGCTATTGTTGATGAAGAAATTTCTGTTGCTGAAATTGCAGAAGAGACTGATGCTGAATTAAGTTTTCATGGAACAGAAGCATTCTTACCGGATGTGAAAATTCAAGGTAATAATGATGAGGTTACTGAAGCCGTTGAAATACCTGTACTCAATGTAAATAAGCATGAGGAGGAAATGAGACGTCTGATTGAAGAAGTTGAAAAAAAGATGAAGGAGACTAAATCTGTTATTCAGGAAGAACAGCAGATGGAACCGGAAGCATCTGAAGATCATGAGATAAGCTTTGCAGAAACTCAGAGTTTCCACTTCTGGTCAACCGATCAGGAAAATTCAGCACAGACAGAAGAAGTAATAGAAGAACCTGTACAGGAAGAAAATACCGAATCAACTGAGTCTGTAATAGAAACGATTCAAGAAGAAATTGTAGCAGCAGATACCGTTGCTGAAACTCAGACAGCATGGAAACCTATGAGTCTTGAATCCAATGTACCTGATTCTCTAATTAATAAACCGATAGAAGCCGTTACTCCTGTAATGCCAGTAATACCTTCTACAGAGACAAAAGCTGAAAACATAGAAATTGTTGAGCAGCCTGAAGCAATAGTAGAAGTCTCTGCTGAAAAGATTGCTGTAGAAGACCAGCCTGAATTGGCTGTAGAATTAGATGAAGCTCCGGAAGAAGCTCCTCAGAAGGACGAAGAAGTTCCGGTAATGAATGTTTCATTCTTTAGTACAGATATTTCAAGTCTAAAAGTTGGTGAGTCGAAGGAAAATAAAGAAGAGCCTGTAAAAGAAGATTCAATGAAGGAAGAGCATATTCCTCAGGCTCCAGTCAACAGCAATGTCCCTGGATTTATCAATACATGGCAGAGCTGGTTGAAAATCGACAGAACAGATGAGATTGAAAAAGAGAAAGAGGTGATCAAAGAAAAAGCAATTGAAACCTTTATCGAAAACAATCCTAGGATCAGTCAGCTAAAAGAGGAAAGTACCTATGTTGTTAAAGAAAAGAATAGTGATATTTCCCACTTGATGACCGAAACTCTGGCTAATCTTTATTTTGAGCAGAAATTATATTCTAAAGCGATTAAAGCATTTGAAATATTGGTTAAAAAGCATCCGGAAAAGAAAGAATACTTCGAAACCAGAATTAAAGAGATCAAAGATTTTAGAAGTAAAAACTAAAATATAATATAAAAGGTACAGCTCAAAGAGACTGTACCTTTTGTTTTTTATTCTGTGGAAGACATTTTTTTACCCCGAATTTTCCTCCATGCTTTTCGTCCGTAGACAACTACCAGAACCAATAAGATAATCGCCAGAATAGCTGCAATAATGGGAGCTACCATTGCAAGAACAGTCATAATGCCGGCTCCTGCCGTCTCAGTAGTTCCTACTACAGAATTTCCCAATCCACCTGTGGTTGCTGTAGAAGCTGCCCGTATTCCTGCAAAACCGGAACTTATGGTGGCTGCTGTTCCACCTCCTGCAATTAAAGCCAGTGCCCACTGTGGGAATGTTCCCAAATCGGCAAATTGACTGGCAAATAAGACAGAGCCGGCAACAGTAGCCAAAGGAACAGAAACGGTATCCAGTAAGTGATCTACAAATGGAATATAGTAGGCCAGGATCTCAACAACTGTTGCAATTCCTGTTGTGATAAGCGTAGGCAAACCCGCCAGCCATTCAAAACTTTCATTCATCGGAATCCAGTGAAAATAAGAAGCAAGACTTACGGCAAACATAGGAAGAAATACCCTGAAGCCTGTAGCAGCAGAGAGCCCAATGCCAATAAAGGCACTGATGACGTATGAAAGATAGGGAACTTGATCCAACATATTAATTTTCAGATTTATTGTTTCCTATAAAATTACAAAAAGTATGCGAGATTTGGAATTCGGGGTACGAAATACATGATTTAGGGTTTAAACCAGTAAAACATAATTTTATAGAGAGCTATCTGTGCCCATTTGCGTTATCTGTGGGCAAAAAAATATAACTAATGAAAAATAGAATCAGTGAAGAAACATTTCCCACAGATTTTCACAGATGCTAAATGGATATTTTTACAGTTTGATCTGTGCTTATCTGTTGCATCTGAGGGAAAAAAATAAGAAATCTACATAATCAGTAAGATTTGCGGGAAAAAACATTAGTAGGATCAAAATAAGCACTCGTTAATAACCTTTCCCATCAGAAATTATTTTTTCTGAGTCTCACAAAGCTTAATAAACTGAGCTTCCACATCCTGGAATTTTGGCGGCATTTCTGAAGAAACCCAAAATAGCATAGCCATAGTTTTTTCTCCAAAAGCTGCTTTAAATAACTCTTTATTTAATCTATAGCACTCCCTTAGCAGCCTCTTAATACGGTTTCTGTGAACCGCTCTCTTAAAGTATCTTTTAGAAACGGAAACCCCAAACTTTCCGCTTTCAATAGAAGCTGTGGGCTTGTCTTTCAGAATAATGATTCTCAGATTTCCAGATGTCTTCCATTTACCCTTTCAAAAGTAAACTGATTTCTGTATTTTTTTTGAGCTTTTCCGCTCTGGGATATTTGGAATTCTGCATTAATCTTGTTTCAGTAGAGAGTTGATGACTTCAGCAGCAGCATACAAACCGAAAATTGCAGGCATATAGCTTATGGTTCCGTAAAAAGATCTTTTATAGTTAGTCCCGTCAGTCATTTTCAAGCTTTCTTCATCCTGAATATCATTCGCAAAAACACAACGAACCCCTTTATCAATTTTTACTTTTTTCAGTCTTTTTCTTACTTGTCTTGCAAGGTGGCAATGTTCGGTTTTGCTAATGTCTCTAACCAATACCTTGCTTGGGTCGGTTTTCCCGCCGGCTCCCATTGAACTTACCACCTTTATCCTCCTTCTTTTGGCAGCAATAATCAAACTAAGTTTTGGAGTAACACTGTCTATGCAGTCCAAAACATAATCAAATTTTGCAGAATCTAAAACTTCATCCATTCTTTCAGGATTTAGAAACTCATTGATTTTGGTTAGATTAAGATCGGGATTAATATCTAAAAGTCTTTCTGCAACAACTTCTACTTTATGTTTTCCAACAGTAGAACGTAAAGCAGGCAACTGTCTGTTGACATTGGTGATGTCCACTGTGTCACCATCCACAATCGTCATATTTCCTACTCCGGCTCTTGCCAGAAATTCAGCAGCAAAAGAACCTACACCACCTAAGCCCACAACCAGAACGGTGGCTTTATTCAATTTTTCCAAACCTTCTTCTTTTACCAAAAGTTCCGTTCTTTCCAACCAGTTTTTATCCATTTCTTATCGTGTGTAAATTTTCTAAAATTTGTTCGTTGAGATCTTCCAGAGAGATTTTTTTTATTTCTGAAACCTTTAGGTACAATTCTTCGATCTTAAAGTCTTCATTGTCAGTTTCTAAAAAGAATTTATCTATGGGAGTGTTTTTTAAAATATCCTGCAAAGATAAATTATACAAAACAGCTTTTCCAAAACTCAGGTAAAAATTATTAGCAAGAAGATCTTCTGCAATTTTCTGTTTTTTATTAAAACCATGAATAATCATGGGCTGCTCAGCCTTTTTTTTAAAAGAAATCACCTCATAAAATTTTCTTACACAGTGTATAATAACAGGCTTTTTTACCTCATTGGAAATATTGATCTGTTTTAAAAATACTTCCTCCTGTATTTTCTGATCAATAGGTACAAGGGAATCCAGACCACATTCTCCAATAGCAAAACAATTCTGAAACATCATGTTTTTTACCCAATTCAACTGACGATCCATATCATTAATATCAATATCATGAGGATGTATTCCTATTGAATAGGGGAAATCCGGCGGAATCTGCTCAATATCCAAATTATAAATTCCGTCTGTAATGTATGTTTTATGATGATGAAAATCAAAAAATTCCATATTCAAAAATACTACTATTTGGAATTAATATAAAATTATTAAACGATCGTTTATAAATGTGTTAAAAATTTCTTAACTTTACTCAAAGTGCACTTCATGAAAAAAAATTTACAGAAAAACAGATTCACATACTGGATATTGCAGAAGAATTAATTGCAAAAAAGGGTACGAAGGAACCTCTGTGAGGGATATTTGCTCTAAAGCCAATATCAATGTCGCTATGATCTCCTATTACTTCGGGTCTAAGGAGAAGATGATGTCTTATCTTTATCAGTACAGAGTATTAAAGACCAGAGAAAACTTTTCAGAATTTGCTGATACCATCAAGGAAGGAAAGCCGGAAATGCAGATGCGTGAAATGATAAAATATATCGTTTCCCAGCTGTTCAAGTATAATTATTTTCATGGGTTTGTGACCCAGGAACTCCGTCATACGGAGAATTTAAAGGACGAATTGCTGGATTTTTACCAGTTGTTTGTAAAAAAACTGGATGAAGTCATCAAAAAAGGAGTTGCTTCAGGAGTATTTACCTTTACCCCAAAACCGGAAGATATTCTTACAATGATTATCGGTTCTACCTTATTTGTGATCCGGAACAAAAACTTTTATGAACTTTACGTACCAAGTAAAAACGAAGAAGCCTACGCAAAAGAGGCTGAAAAGAAAGTGAGAATGAATCTTTTATTAAGTGTTTTTGCAATTTTAGGATACGCTGCAGACTAAAATTACGTTAAATATTCATAAAAAAAAATCTATTGACAAAAAAGTTATATTTTTGCAAATTAGTAAATCGGCTGTATAATCCGAAAACTGTTGAATTTTTTATATGAAAAAATATATTTTAGGTCTTTTTGCTGTAGCAGTGATGGCATCATGTGTTAGCCAGCAAGAAAGAGCAATGAAGAGTGCTGATAAAGATTTTATCTTAAAAGCTGCCAATGAAAACTTCGCTAAGAAAAAGTGGAAAAATGCGTTGGCTCTTTATGACAGACTTGCGAACCTTGTAGCAGGAACAGATGATTTCCCTAACGTAGGTTTCAATACAGCTTATGCCAATTACTACGACAAAAGTTATAAACTGGCAGGACACCAGTTTAAAAACTTTGCAGTAAACTTTCCAAAAGACCCAAGAGCTGAAGAAGCTGCTTATATGTCTGCGTTATGTTACTATGAAGGATCTATGGATTACAATCTGGATCAGTCAAGTACAGAATTAGCGATCAACGAGCTTCAGGACTTCCTGACTAATTATCCGAATTCAGAAAGATCAAAAAATATCACTCAGCTTATTGACGAGCTTTCTTATAAACTTGAATTTAAAGCGTACGAAAACGGAAGACAGTACTTTAAAATGGGTGAATACAAGGCTGCTAACGTAGCATTGGAAAATGTACTGGAAGATTTTCCAAGTACAAAACTTCGTCCGAAAATTTATGATTATATCATGAAATCCCGCTATGAATTGGCTGCAAAGTCTGTTTATACTCTTAAAGAAGAACGTATGGAAAGTGCTTTAACCTATGTGAAAATGGTTGAAAAAGAACTTCCTAATACAGAGTATTCTAAAACAGCATCTGATCTGAGAGTAAAATTGGAAAAAGAAAAGCAAAATTTTGTTATTGTTAAAAAAGAAACAGAAGCAAAAATTGCTGCTTTAACAGCCAGACAGAAAAAAGAAGCTGAAAAGCTTGCCAATCAGGATAAAAAAGAGCAGCAGGTTAAAGATCAGATCAGCAACGAAAAGCAGGCAAAGCAGATGCAGAGGGATAGTGCAGCACTTCAGACCCCTCCACCTGCAGCGACTTTCAAAATTAAAAGATAATTCGTAAATTTGCCATCTTAAAATAAAAATAATTTTCTCAAAATGAGTGTAAAAGATACAAAAGCAGAAGTAAATACTATTACTTACGACAAAGATAAGATTGAAGATAAAGTAGGTTCAATCTACGAAGCTATTGTTATCATGGGAAAGAGAGCAGAGCAAATCAATGCGGAGATCCGTACGGAACTTCACAACAAATTGGATGAATTTGCCGTTCACAATTCTACATTAGAAGAAGTTTCGAAACAGAGAACAGATTGAGATCTCTAAACATTACGAAAAACTTCCAAAACCAACTTCAATTGCTATTGAAGAATGGTTAAATGAAGACGTATATTTTAGAAAAACAGAAGAGAGAAAATAATCTCGTCTGTGTTTTTTATAAACAAAGGTCATAAAGGAACTCAGTTCTTTTATGACCTTTGCTGTTTTAAACCCTGATTGTGGGAAAAAATAAGTATTTTAGTATTTCAAAAAAATTAAAGCTAAATGAGTGTTTCCGGTAAAAAGATCCTTATTGCGGTTTCTGGTGGAATTGCAGCCTATAAAGTTCACTTTCTGATAAGAGACTTTGTAAAACAGGGAGCCGAAGTACAGGTAATTATGACCCCTGATGCAGAACATTTTGTAACCAAATTAAGTCTGGCTACATTATCGAAGAAACCAGTTTATTCTGATTTTTATGATAGTAACGGAACCTGGAACAGCCATGTGGAGCTTGCCTTATGGGCAGACGTGATGATTGTAGCTCCGTGTACCGCCAATACTTTGTCTAAAATGATCCACGGGATGTGTGATAATCTTGTGATTGCAACCTATATGTCCGCAAAATGCCCGGTATTTATTGCTCCGGCAATGGACTTGGATATGTATGTACACCCTTCCACTAAAAGAAATCTCGAACTGGCAGAAAGCTATGGACATATTATCATTCCTGCTGAAAACGGGGAATTGGCCAGTGGATTGATAGGGCAGGGAAGAATGAGTGAGCCAACAACTATTTTCAATACTGTTGATTCATATTTTTCAAACCATTCCACTGAAAAAAGTTTGGAAGGGAAAACTGTTTTAATTACGGCAGGGCCTACTTATGAAGCCATTGATCCTGTAAGATTTATAGGAAATCATTCTTCCGGAAAAATGGGATTTTCTTTAGCTGAAGAAGCGTCAAAAAGAGGGGCAAAAGTGATTCTAATTTCAGGACCAAGCTCTCAAACCCTTACCGATAAAAATGTAGAACTGCATAAAGTAACTTCAGCAAAAGAAATGCTGGCTAAAGTTTTTGAGTTTTATGACAAAATAGATATTGGAATTGCAAGTGCTGCAGTGGCAGATTATGCGCCAAAGGATGTGGCTAAAGAAAAGATCAAGAAGAATGATGAAAACCTTACCATTGAGCTGGTGAAGAATCCTGATATTCTTAAAACGATGGGGGAAAAGAAAACCCATCAGTTTCTGGTAGGTTTTGCTTTGGAAACTCAGAATGAAGAAGAAAATGCCAAAGGAAAGCTGGAAAAGAAAAATCTTGATATGATTGTTTTGAATTCTTTACGTGATGAAGGTGCAGGATTTAAAAATGACACCAATAAGATCAAGATATTCACCAAAACAGAGAAAAGAGAATTTGATCTGAAGTCCAAAGATGATGTGGCAAAAGATATTCTCAATTTTGTTGAATTTCAGCTTTTAAAATAATTTTAATAAATTTCCGTTCTCAATTTTTAGTAGACAATGAAAAAAATTATAAGTTTATTTTTTCTGTTATTTATCTTTAATCTTGGTTTCTCCCAGGAGTTGCTGGCAACTGTACAGGTAAACTCTCAGCAGATAGGGGGAAGTAACCAGCAGGCTTTTAAAGCTTTGGAGAAAAGTCTTAGAGATTTTATCAACAATACCAGCTGGACCGGGAAAAAATTACAGAATTTTGAAAAGATCAAATGTGGTTTTTCCATTGTTATTGCAGAGAGAGATGTTAATAAATTCAAAGGAACCATTGTTGTTCAGGCAGTACGTCCTGTTTATAACACTACATATGAGTCTCCCTTGTTAAATCTTCAGGATCAGAGATTTAGTTTTGAATATATTGAGAACGAAAACCTTATTTTCAACGAGAGACAGTTTTCCGGGAAAAACCTTACGGACGTGATCAGTTTCTATATTTATCTTATTTTAGGATATGATGCAGATAGCTTTCAGTCTATGGGGGGAACCCAATGGTTTACAAAAGCGCAGCAGATTGCTCAAAACTCTCAGAACAGGAATTATGACGGCTGGAATACAATCAACGAACCTCGAAGCCGTACTATATTGATTAACGAAATCATGAATCCAAACTGGAGTCAGTTGAGATCTACTATATATACCTATCACAGATCCGGTATGGATAATCTTTTTAATCAGGATCAGACCCCGGGCAAAAAAGTGATTTTTGATGCTTTGATGCAGCTTAAAATGTATGAAAACTCTTTCCAGCAAGGTTTTTTCTTTAACCTTTTTATGGATACTAAGAGTGACGAGATCTTTAATGTCTTCAATTCTGGGAATAATGGCGGACTTATCCTTAATGATCTGAAGCAGACTATGATTATTCTTTCTCCCAAAAACATTGATAATAAGTGGAATAAATGGAAGAACTAAAGCATGATGAAGAGAATATTAAAGAAATAGTTGACAGAACGCTTACCTTTTGGGTTGATAATGAACTCAACCAGCTTCCTTGCGATATCGACAAAGAAATGCTTGCCCCGGATCATCCAGATGAAGAATGGAAATTCTGGATTCCCGTTACAAGTACAATTACAGACACTGAACTTAAAGAGTTTGAATCAGAAACAGGCTTTGCTTTCCCAGAAGATTTCAAAGTTTTCCTGAAACATAAGCATTTTTACGAACTACAAATTTCAGAAGTTTCATTTTGTTCACTTCCCGTCAGTTCATGGAAATTTTCTCTTCGCGAAATGATGTTCGAAACTTACCCAAGAGAATTTCTTTTTGATAAAGGTTATGTTCCTTTTGCTCTATACAGTGACTGGGGACTGCTTTGTTTTGATACTCATAACAATAACGCTGTGGTTCTCTGGGATCATGAAGACGAAAATTCTTTTGAGTTTCAATATCCAACCTTTTATAAACTGCTGACAGAAATTTCAAAAGCGTAAATCTTCCTATTTTAATCGCTATCTGTCATTTCTGTTTTCATTAAAAAAACTTATTTTTACAATCAATATTAATATCTGATAAAAACACGGATCATCCATGCTTTCAAGAATTTACATTAAGAATTTTGCCCTGATTGATACTCTTGAAGTATCATTGAATAACGGTCTTCAGGTAATTACCGGAGAAACGGGAGCAGGAAAATCCATTATTTTGGGTGCATTGCGTCTTATCCTGGGAGAAAGAGCAGATGTAAAATCCATTTCAAAAGCAGAAGAAAAGAGTGTTGTAGAAACAGAATTTGCATTGAATAATCAATTTAAAAAATTCTTTATTGAAAATGATCTGGATTATGAACTGCATACCATTATCAGAAGAGAAATATTGCCATCCGGAAAATCAAGAGCATTCATTAATGATGTTCCGGTAACTTTGGATATCCTGAAAGAACTTTCTTCTCAGTTAATTGATATCCACTCCCAATTTGAAACATCCAATCTTTTTACCTCAGAATATCAGTTTAAAATTATAGACGGACTTTCTGAAAATAAAAAGATCATTGAAGACTATCAACTGGAGTTTTCAGCATTTCAGAACCTTAAAGCACTGCTTAAAAAACTGAAAACACAACTTTCAGAAACCAATAAAGAAAGTGACTATAAAGAATTCTTACTTAATGAGCTTGAAGAATTAAAATTGGATGATGTAGACTACGAAGATATTCAAAACCAATTATCTGTTCAGGAAAATGCGGGCATGATCTCTGAGAATGTAGGGCAGATCCTATCCAGATTCCATCAGGAAGAAATTGGAATTCTTTCATTCTTTAACGAAGCAAAAGCTAAGCTTTCCAGAATTGCGGGTATTTCAACCAATTTTGCAGATCTGGACCAGAGACTTGAGATCTCTTTTGTAGAGCTGAAAGACATTATTTCTGAGCTTGAACATGAAGCTGAAAAATTGGAGATTAACCCTGAAAATCTTCTTGTTCTTACAGAGCTGAATAACAAGATTAACGCTTTATTTCTTAAACACAATGTTTCGGATCTTAATGAATTAATTGAGATCAGAAATGAACTGGCTGGAGATCAGAAAGGAGCTTCAGAATTAGAAGCACAGATCATTGAAACAGAAGAAAATATTGCTGAAAAAGAAAAAATGCTTCAGATTCTTGCTGAAAAGCTTTCTAAAAACAGAAAAAAGAATATTCCTGTTTTCATCAAAAAGGCAGAAGGACTTCTTAAAAAACTGGGTCTTGAAAAAGCCAGAGTAGATATAGAATTACAGGATTCAGAAGAATTTAATCAATTCGGAAAAGAAAATATACAGCTTTTATTCCAGGCCAATTCAGGATTCCCTCTTAAGCCAATTCAAACAGCTATTTCCGGTGGAGAAAGATCAAGGGTAATGCTTGCTGTGAAAAAGATTATTGCAGAAAGTGATGAGTTGCCAACATTGATTTTAGACGAAATTGATACCGGAGTTTCAGGGAAAGTAGCTGAAGAAATTGGAAATCTTATGCGTGAAATGTCTGAAGATATGCAGTTAATTGTTATTTCTCACCTTGCACAGGTTGCAGCCAAAGGAAATGATAATTATAAAGTGGTAAAACAGGATATTGCAGGGAAAACCCAATCTACCATCATCCCTTTAAGTAATGAAGAAAAACTGAATGAAATTGCCCAGTTGCTTTCAGGAAGTAAAATAACAGAAGCTGCACTTGCTCAGGCAAAAGAATTGATAGGATAGAGAGTCTAATAATGAATAAAAAATATAGAAAAAGCCACGGAAAACTCCATGGCTTTTTGCAATTTAATCTATGTTTCTAAAATTATTTCAAACTGCCTACCATATCTTCAGGTTTTACCCATTCGTCAAACTGCTCAGCAGTTAATAGACCAAGATTGATAGCTTCCTCTTTTAATGTTGTTCCGTTTTTATGAGCGGTTTTAGCAATTTTTGCTGCATTTTCATACCCGATATGAGTATTTAAAGCGGTAACAAGCATTAAGGATTTATCTACAAGCTCTTTAATTCTTTCATGGTTAGGCTCAATACCTACAGCACAGTGGTCATTGAATGAAATACATGCATCGGCAATTAATTGCGCAGACTGAAGGAAATTATAAGCCATTACAGGTTTGAAAACATTCAATTCATAATTACCTTGAGTTCCGGCAAATGAAATCGTGGTATCATTTCCTAAAACTTGTGCGCAAACCATTGTCAGAGCCTCATTTTGAGTAGGATTTACTTTTCCTGGCATGATGGATGATCCTGGTTCATTTTCAGGAATATAGATTTCCCCGATTCCGGAACGTGGTCCTGAAGCCAGCAATCTGATGTCCTGAGCAATTTTATACAGAGATACTGCCAGCTGTTTTAAAGCGCCGTGGCTCTCAACAATCGCATCATGAGCAGCTAATGCTTCAAATTTATTTTCAGCAGTGATAAACGGATGGTTGGTAAACTTAGCAATATATTCAGCTACTTTTACATCATAGCCATTAGGAGTATTTAGGCCTGTTCCTACTGCAGTACCACCTAAAGCAAGTTCAGAAAGGTGAGGTAAAGTATTTTTTAAAGCTCTTAATCCGAATTCCAGTTGAGCCACATAACCGGAAAACTCCTGTCCTAAAGTTAATGGAGTAGCATCCATCAGGTGAGTTCTTCCGATTTTTACTACATCTTTGAAAGAGTTGGCTTTTTCAGAAAGAGTATTTTTTAATTTTTCAACAGCAGGAATGGTCACTTCCACTACTTTTTTATAGGCTGCGATGTGCATCGCTGTTGGATAAGTATCGTTGGATGACTGGGATTTATTTACATCATCATTTGGATGAATTTCAGATTTTTCACCCAAAGTTCCACCGTTATTCACATGAGCACGGTTAGAAACCACTTCATTCACATTCATGTTCGATTGTGTTCCCGAACCGGTTTGCCAGATTACCAAAGGAAACTGATCATTTAGTTTACCTTCCAGGATCTCATCACAAACTCTGGCGATCATATCTCTTTTTTCCCCTGAAAGTACTCCTAAATCGGTATTAGTATAGGCTGCAGCCTTCTTTAAGTAAGCAAAAGCCTCTATAATTTCGTGAGGCATGGATCCTTCAGGACCAATTTTGAAATTATTTCTTGAACGTTCGGTCTGTGCACCCCAAAGTTTATCTGCAGGTACCTGCACTTCTCCCATGGTGTCTTTTTCAATTCTGTAATTCATTGTGGTTGAAATTTTATAGTATTTTAAATTATGAAGCCCATTTTACCTTTTGCTGCTTCATTATTTGATTAGTATAAAGGTACTTATAAACTCAGAAACCTCCAATTTATAATCATTATAAATATCAATATAAATGACTGATTTTACTCATATTTTTTTAAAGGAGGCGTACTTTTGTACAAACAAAAATTGAATGGATTTTAGATATCAGGATCCGTATCCTATTCAGAAAGATGATACGGTGTACAAGAAGCTTACATCAGATTATGTAAAGGTTGAAAAACTGGGTGACAGAGAAATATTAACAGTAGATCCAAAAGGGCTGGAGCTATTAGCTGAAGAAGCAATGGCAGACGTTTCTTTCATGTTGCGTTCTTCACACCTTGAAAGCCTTAAAAGAATCATTGATGATCCTGAAGCTACCGACAATGACAGATTCGTTGCTTACAACTTATTGCAAAATGCAGCTGTGGCGGTTGAGGGAGCTCTTCCTTCTTGCCAGGATACAGGAACGGCAATCGTAATGGGTAAAAAAGGAGAAAACGTATACACAGGAGTGGACGACGGTGAATTCTTAAGCCGTGGAATCTACAATACTTATCAAAAAAGAAACTTAAGATATTCTCAGGTTGTTCCTTTAACGATGTTTGATGAGAAAAACTCAGGATCAAACCTACCTGCACAGATTGATATCTATGCTAAAAAAGGAGACTATTATGAATTTTTATTCCTAACAAAAGGAGGAGGTTCTGCTAACAAAACCTTTCTTTATCAAAAAACGAAATCCTTATTGAACGAAAAATCTCTTGAAGAATTCGTTAAAGAAAAGATTTCTGATCTTGGTACAGCTGCCTGCCCGCCATATCACTTAGCATTGGTAATTGGGGGAACATCTGCTGAAGCTAACCTTGCTGCTGTGAAAAAAGCATCTGCAAAATATTTTGACAACCTTCCAACAGAAGGAAATGAAGCTGGTCAGGCTTTCAGAGACCTTGAATGGGAAGCTAAGGTTCAGAAAATCTGTCAGGAAAGTGCAATTGGAGCACAGTTTGGTGGAAAATACCTTACCCATGACGTAAGAGTAATCAGACTTCCAAGACATGCGGCTTCTTGCCCGGTAGGAATGGGAGTTTCATGTTCAGCTGACAGAAACATCAAAGGAAAAATTACAAAAGACGGTATTTTCCTTGAGCAACTAGAACAGGATCCGAAAAGATTCTTGCCAGCTACGCCACCACATCTGGAAGAAGCTGTTGAAGTTAATTTGAATAAGCCAATGCCTGAAATTCTGGCTGAGCTTTCAAAATATCCGATCAAAACCAGATTAAAATTGAACGGAACATTGATCGTAGCAAGAGATATTGCTCACGCAAAGATCAAAGAAATCATCGACAGCGGAAAACCGATGCCTGAATATTTCAAAAATCACCCAATCTACTATGCAGGACCTGCAAAAACTCCGGAAGGAATGGCTTCAGGAAGTTTTGGTCCTACAACAGCAGGAAGAATGGATGTGTATGTAGATGAATTCCAGAGCCATGGCGGAAGTATGATTATGCTGGCAAAAGGAAACAGAAGTAAAGATGTTACCAATGCCTGTAATAAATACGGAGGATTCTACCTTGGATCTATTGGTGGACCTGCAGCTATTTTAGCAAAGGATAATATTGTATCTGTAGATGTAGTAGATTTCCCGGAATTAGGAATGGAAGCGGTAAGAAAAATTGAAGTGAAAGATTTCCCTGCCTTCATCATTACTGATGATAAAGGAAATGATTTCTTCGCAGATCTTGCTCATTAATCAGATAAAAAATACTTTGAGAGTGGAGATATGAGTTCATTGTATAAGTCTCAAATCTCCTGTCTCATCGCCTTAAAATCTATATAGAATTAAAATAAATTAAAAAATAGAGCCTGTATCTTTTGTGTAAAAAGGAAAAAAGCTTTATTTTTGCCTAAAATCTTTAAGAGAATGATAACTATTTTATCAGCATTTTGGCCGTTCTACCAGTTCCTTTGGACTGTATTTTTCATTACTATGTTCTTAGTAGGATTCTGGTGTATTTTTATGTTCTTCGGATTAGTAATCCCAATGTGGCTAACTGAAGGTTTGAAAGAGTACTTCGGAAAAGTGAAGCCTTTCGATCCTGAAGATATCAGAAGAAAGCTTATTACTGAGCAGGAAGGTGTAGAAACAATCTACAACCAACCTAAAGGAAACGGACCTTTCCTTCACGATCACGGACATCATCATTAATTGATTGTCATTGCTTTTTCACCTGAATTCTGAAAAAGTAATATCAAAGCAAAACAACATATATAAACCGCTTAATTTTTTAAGCGGTTTTTCTATTTATTATTCCTTAGATGTTCCGGCGATACGCCAAACTTCTTTTTAAAGGCCCGGGTGAAATTCTGAAGATATTCATAGCCGCATTCAATAGCGATTTCTTTAATCATAATATCTTTGTCTGTAATAAGTTTTCTGGCTTTTAGCATTCTGAGCTCAGCAATATAATGGCTGATTGTCATATGATATTCAGCTTTAAACTCCTTTCTGATGAGGTTTTGATTTATCCCGATTAATTTCCCGATTTCTTCCGCTTTAATATTCCGGTGATAATTTTCATCAATGAACTTTTTAATCAGTTCAGGAGTTTTTGAAGCCGTTTCAAAATTGTTTTTTTCATTAAACTGCTCAAAAATGAGAATAAGTAGTTTGATGATCTTTGCTTCAATAAATAGCTTCTGCATCACTCCTTTTTTAGAATAACTTAAAATCTCTTTTAAAATAATATGCATTTCGACCGTCATGTTAGGCGGAGTAGCTTTTTGAAAAAAGATGAAATTATTATGGATCATGCTTTCTAGAATTTCTGTTCCTTCCTGGTTAGACTCAGGATTTATCAGATTTGAAATGTATCCATAATTAAGCTGAATATGGATATATTTTAGATTTTCTTCACTGTCTGTCCATAGTTCTGCCTTGTTTTTCTGTGGTGAATAATGAAGGATATATTGATTTTTCTTAAATAAAAACTCTGTTTCACAATCATGAGCCTTCAGATGAATATCCGGACTTAATAAGAAAAGAAGATTGAAACTTGATGAGGATTCCAGAAAACAAAAGGTTGAAGATCCTTCAAAAGCTGATGAATCCTGCACGATAATTTCAATATTCTCCGATTTAAAAACGACCTCATTTTCCTGTTGATTCCCCATACAACACATTTTTACAGCCATAGTACCTCTTAAAGCACCTTAATAGGATAACTAAAAGTTGGGAAATGATAACCCGGATTTAATTTCGTAAGGTACTTTTGCGCAAAATTAAATTAAATTTAGAATAATTAAAAATAATATTTATGGTTGGAGATTTATATTTTGCAGTACGAAACCTTGGATTGGGAATATTGCTGATGATGGGAAGTGGCTTGAATGCCCAGCAGAGCTGCAATAATACAACTCCGGGGAGTAATACTGGAGATTTGGGATGTGTGAGCTTTACTTACATGGGACAGCCGGTTGTTTATACAACAGTAAGAGCTGCGGATGGAAATATCTGGCTTCAGCAAAATCTTGGAAGTGAAAGAGTAGCAGAATCTTTGGATGATGAACAGGCTTATGGAGGTATGTTCCAGTGGGGAAGATGGGATGATGGGCACCAGCTGAGAAACTCTTCTGTAGTATCTTCTCCTGCTGATAATACTCCTGAAGGATTGCAGGGATCAGCTTCTTTTATCACTGGCTCGCCAACATGGTGGGCTTCTAACGGAGCAGACGATAAATGGACAGGTTCAGGACTGACAGATGTTACAGAAACAGTGGGGGTTGACCCTTGCAAGGCAATTGGTTCGGGATGGAAACTGCCTTCTCTTGCAGACTGGGAAAATATTACTCAGGCTGAGAATATTGTTTCTCCTGTGAAGGCTTATGGTGGAAATTTAAAACTTCCGATGGGAGGTTATCGCAGTGGTTCTGATGGTGGATTTACTTTTGTTGGTAAGAGAGGATACTTCTGGAGCTCTACAGCTACAGGAATCGGGGGGAAATATCTGTATATAGGAGCAACAGTAGCCAATGCCTCTGCAGGAGCGCCAAGAGGGCAAGGAGCATCAGTAAGATGTATGAAGCCACAGGAACAATTAGGTACAGCAGATATTCGTCTGAAGAAAAATCATATTGATGTATATCCAAATCCTGTTAAAGGAATTCTAATGCTGAAAAGCGATTCAATGATTGAAGGTGTGAAGATTATTAATGCCATTGGTCAAAGTGTAGAAGCTTCATTTTCAGGTAATAAGATCAATATGAATAGTCTTCCTTCAGGCTTGTATATGATAGAATTAAAATTAAAGAACGGAGAATCTGTGGTAAAGAAAATTATAAAAAATTAATTTTTTAACATTTGAATCAATATATCCGGTAGATTTCCGTTACATACGGTATAGTTCATTACAATTACTTTTATTGAAAGGCTCATGAAATTTTTATCATGGGCCTTTTTGGTGATCATATATCAGCTTTTGAAGTTAAATCGAGTAAAATCAGTTATATGAAAAAAAAATAATATTATATTCGATAAAAATAAAGACATGAAAAAATTCTATACTGTTGTTTTGCTATTCATTACAATGGTTGTTTTTGGGCAGATTAACTATACAATTTCGCCCAATCCATTTAATGAAACAGACGCCATTACCCTTACAGTTCCCGGAGATCAGATTGATGAATCAGCCTGGGGATTAACGGATCATTCAATATACATCTGGTCCTGGTCTTTTGATACCAATTATCAGAACAGTCAGAATTGTCCTACCAACGGGAGCTGGAACAATTCCAATGATGTAAATAAACTTAATTACAACGCTGGAACAGATACATACTCACTTACATTTACACCAACGACCTTTTTTGGAAGAACCGGAATAGGAAGGTTCGGATTTTTATTAAAGGATAAGACCGGATCACATCAGACCTCACCGGATATTTTCGTGAATGTAGGAATTCTGAATTTAAACTTGACCAATCCTGCGGCGAACAGTCTTACCACAGTTCCAGCGGGAAATTCAATTAATATTACAGCAACAACTAATGTAAATGCTACTTTTCAGCTTAAAGCGAATGGAACAGTAGTACATTCTACTTCTGCACCATCCCAATCTTATTCCTATAGCTATACGGTTTCACAAGATGCCAATATGGAGCTTATTGCTACAGAGGGAAGCAGCTCAAAAAGTACAACATTTATTTTACAGGTTCCTCGAAATGTAATTTCTGAAGCGATTCCGAATTGGATTAAGCAAGGAATCAATTATGATCCAACAGACCCGACAAAAATTGGACTGGCTTTATATGCTCCCCACAAAAACTTTATTCACGTTATCGGAAGTTTCAATAACTGGGCAGTGAATGACACTTATCTGATGAAAAAAGATACTGCCAATCCTGATCTTTACTGGATTGAGCTGAACGGATTAACTCCACAACAGCTGTATACCTTCCAGTATAGAACTAATGATTTGAAAAAAGTGGCAGATCCTTATTCTCCTCAGATTTTATCTTCTTATGATGATCCATGGATTTCCTCTTCTACTTATCCTAATCTTCCAGCGTTTCCGGCAGGACAGGGCTTTGAGGTTTCAACATTTAAAACCGGACAAGTTTCTTACAACTGGCAGATCACCAATTTTCAGAGACCTGCAAAAGAAGATCTTGTAGTGTATGAGCTCCTGCTGAGAGACTTTACACAGGAAAAAAACTGGCAGTCTTTGATTAATAAAATTTCCTATTTAAAAGACCTAAAGATCAATGCTATTGAACTGCTTCCTATCATGGAATTTGACGGAAATCTTTCCTGGGGCTACAATACTTCATTCCATTATGCCTTAGACAAAGCTTATGGAACTCCGGAAAAATTCAAAGAGTTTGTGGATCTATGTCATCAGAATGGCATTGCTGTGATTCTGGATGTGGCTTTTAATCATGCTACAGGACGCTCTCCTTTGGTAAGACTTTGGAATATAGATCCTGATGGAGACGGTTATGGTGATGTAGCTCCGAATAACCCTTATTTCAATCAGGTTCCGAAACATTCATACAATGTATTTAATGATTTTAACCATTCCAATCCTTCAACTCAATATTACGTTGAAAGATGTCTTGAACAATGGTTGAAAGAATATCATATTGATGGTTTCCGTTGGGATTTAACGAAAGGTTTCACTCAAAACTGTTCTGAGAATGATGAAAACTGTACCAATGCCTATCAACAGGACAGAGTGGATATTATGAAGAACTATGCGGATAAGCAATGGGCACTTGATCCTAATTCGTATATGATATTTGAACACCTGGGAACAGATCAGGAAGAGCAGCAATGGGCAAATTACAGAGTAGCAGAAGGAAAGGGAGTGATGCTTTGGAACAAACAGACGGAGCCTTACAATCAGAATACAATGGGTTATAAGGAAAACAGTAATTATGACCGTATGCACCATAACCTTCATGGATTTGCCGGTATGCGCGCTGTAGGCTATGGAGAAAGTCATGATGAAGAAAGACTGATGTTTAAAAACCTGACTTATGGAGCTGTGAACGGAGGGTACAGTGTAAAGAACCTGAATACAGCTTTAGAAAGAATGAAAACATTTGGAGCAACATTCTTTACCATTCCTGGACCGAAAATGATCTGGCAGTTTGGAGAACTGGGGTATGAATTCAGTATCAACAGATGTGCGGATGGAAGTATCAACAGTGGTTGCAGAACTGATGAAAAACCTATCGCATTTACATTAGGCTATGATACTGATGCCAACAGAAAGGCTGTATATGATACCTGGGCGAAGATTATCGATATCAGAAATACCAATCCAGTATTCAAATCAAAGACTTATAGCATAGAATCAAACAACCTTGCGAATGATCCGGATGGTTTGATTACAAGAATTTATGTGTATGACAATACAATTAACGGAATGAAAAATGTGGTAGTTCTTGCAAATTACTCCACTTCTGTGCAAAATGTTGTGCCATATTTCCCTTATGTTGGTCAATGGAAAAACTTGATGGATGATTCCATTTCAAATATAAATTCTACAATAGCACCAATTACTTTACAGCCCGGAGAATTCAGGATTTTTGGAAACTATGCCGGGGCTTTATCTGTTTCAGATGTGAATGCTGCCAGTAAATTATCCCTTCAGATTGCAGATAACCCGATCAGAAATGGTTTTGCAAAATTGATTTTTAATAAAGCTAAAAATGGAGAAATCACTATTTTTGATATGAGTGGTAAAAAGCTGGACTCATTTAAACTGGATAGAGAAAGTGGAAGCAATGAACTGAAGGTTAATTACCCACCGGGAACTTATCTGGTTCACCTGAAATCCGAAACCGGAATAGCGATTCAAAAGATGATCGTAAAATAAAAATAAAGGCAAATTTGCAGCTCAGCAGATTTGCCTTTTTCTTTTGAACGGTGATGTACTTTTTTGCAGATTTGAAAAAATAGTCTACTTTTGCACTAGATTTATCAAGAAAGGTGGAGGGATTTGGCCCAAAGAAACCTTAGCAACCAACACAATTCCACAAGTGTAAAGGTGCTAATTCCAACCCGATGGGGGAGATAAGTGAAGTCAATATTTCTTATATGAATTCCATTTCTTGAAGTCTTGTGTATCTGCAGTATGGTCTGCGGAAGAATAGTATTAATTGGCAAGAACAAAGATGAAAAAATTAAGTACAGCTGTATTGCTGCTTGGGACAATTTTAGTAGCTGCTCAGGAGCAGGAAGAAAAAGGAAAACAAATCGAAGACATTATTATTGTCGGAAACCGTAATGTTAAAAGGACAAAACTGGAAACTCCGGTTCCTGTAGATGTTATTAATATCGATAAAGTTCAGAGATCCTCTCCGCAAATGACGGCTCAGGATCTCCTGAACTATGTTATTCCTTCATTTAATTCCGTAAGACAATCCGCTTCTGACGGAACGGAGCATATTGATCCTGTAACATTAAGAGGAATGGGTCCTGATCAGGTTTTAGTATTACTTAACGGAAAAAGAAGACATACAACCTCTCTTGTCAATTATCAGAATACCGTAGGAAATGGATCCGTAGGAACAGATTTAAGTACCATCCCTGTCATTGCCATTGAAAAGATTGAAGTGTTAAGAGATGGTGCTGCTGCCCAATATGGTTCCGATGCTATTGCTGGGGTTATCAATATTATTTTAAAAAAGAATGCAGGAGCTTCTGCAAGTTTAACCTATGGATTAAGTGGAAGAAATGATGGCGACACTTACCAGGCAGGAGTAAACTATGGAACTTCTCTTGGTAAAAATGACGGATTTATTAATCTTTCATTGCAGTTAAGCCACAGAGGAAAGACAACGAGAACCCAAAATCATGATCTTGATATTTTCGGGAATAATTTCGCTTATGAATTTGCTGGTGATGCTGAGGCTGTAAAAGCTGCCAGAGCTGCAGATGATGCGAAGATCAAAGAACGAGGATTAACAAGAGATGATTTCAATTTCCAGATTGGAGATGCACAGATCAGACAGGGACAGTTATTCTTCAATTCAGAATATCCTTTGAATGATAACTTTAAATTCTATTCTTTTGGAGGTTTCAGTATTAAAGAAGGAAAAGGATATGGCTTCAGAAGACTTCCCAATGAGGACTTTAATATTGTGAAAGAAATTTATCCCAACGGTTTTCAGGCAGTTTTGAATTCTCAGATTTATGATATTTCCTATGCTGTAGGAGCAAAATATAATGTAAACGATTGGTTGATAGACCTGAGCAATACGTTCGGAAACAATACTTTCAATTACAATGTAAGCAATACCAATAACGCTTCTCTGGGGATTAAATCGCCAACCCGTTTTTATGCAGGAGCTCACAGTTTCTTGCAAAATACCGTTAATCTTGATGTTTCAAAAAAAATAAAAAACTTCAATATTGCATTCGGTGGGGAATTCAGATTTGAACAATACCAGATCAAAGCAGGAGATGAGGCTTCTTATACCCAATATGATGAGAATGGAAATGTAGCAACGAAAGGGTCTAAAGTAATCGGAGCGGGAGGTTCGCAATCCTTTATTGGTTTCTCACTGGATAACGCTTTAAAAAAAGACAGACATTCAACTGCGGTGTATGCTGACCTTTCCTATGATTTGGATAAAAAACTGAACATAGATGCCGCTGCCAGATTTGAAAACTACTCAGATTTTGGAAGCACTCTTAATGGAAAACTAGCCATCAGATATGAGTTTGTAAAAAATTATGCAGTAAGAGCAGCGGTTGGGACTGGATTCAGGGCACCATCGCTTCAGCAGCAGTATTTTAATAACTCTTTTGCAGATATTTCTACTTCCGGAGAGGGAATTGTAAGAAAAGGAATCTTTAATAATGACAGCCAGGCCGCACAGGTTCTTGGATTTGATAAATTAAAGCAGGAAACATCCGTTAACGGAAGTGCAGGATTTACCTTACAGCCTGTTAAAGGACTATTCATTACGGTAGACGGATATATTATTAAAGTAAAAGACAGAATTGTTATTACCAGCAATATCACAGATCCCAGATTATCTGACCCTAAAGTGGTAGGAGAAGGAAATGCAGTGGAAAGCGGAAGATTCTTTGCCAACGCCATTGATACAGAAACGAAAGGAGTAGATGTAGTAGTTTCTTATGATTGGAAGCTTGCAGGAGGAAACTTAAATATTAACCTTGCAGGAAATTATACTGAAACAAAAATTACAGATTTTCACTTCCCAGAAAACCTGGGAACCCCTCAAAATGAATTCTTCGGCCCGGATCAGATCAATATTATAGAAACCCTTTCACCTAAAACAAAAGCATCATTGGGACTAACTTATGGAATAGGAAAATTTAATTTTCTCGTGAGAAATACCTATTTTGGTAAAGTAATTAGAGACGGTTATCCTTTCGGAGAGGTTCAGGAGTTTGCTCCAAAAGTGGTTACAGATATTAGTGTAGGGTATGATATTACAAAAAATATCAACTTTACAGTAGGAGCCAACAACGTATTTGATGTTTTCCCGGATCTTCAGATTTATAAAAACTCATATTATGGAGTATTTAAATATGCGCCGGTTCAGATGGGAACATTGGGAAGCTATTTCTTCGGAAGGCTTAATTTTAATTTTTAATGAATAAATGAGTACTGCTTCACATCAGATCGGCTGGAAAACAGCGGCCGCTATTGTAGTTTCCAATATGATAGGAACTGGGATTTTCACAACCCTGGGATTCCAGTTATCCGATATTACCAATACCTACAGTATTTTCCTGTTGTGGGTAATAGGAGGGATTCTGGCACTGTTTGGTGCCTTCTGTTATGCAGAATTAGGATCCCACTTTAAAGGAAACGGTGGTGATTTTATCTATCTTAAAGAAACCTATCATCCTTTGTTCGGTTATCTGATAAGCTGGGTATCTCTGATTATCGGATTTTCTTCTCCTGTAGCATTGGCCGCACTGGCGATGTCGAAATACCTTTCTGTATTTGATTATTCATTTGGAAATGGTTTTGCGATTATAGCTATATTTTTGGTGGCGATAACGCTATCATTCAGTTTAAAGACCTCGAGCCGTTTTCATAACTTTTTCACATTCATCAAGATCGCTTTTATCATTGTACTGGTGATTCTGGGTGTTGGGCTATCAGACTCTCCGGAAATTGGAAACAGTTTAAACTTCAGTGACAGCTGGCAGAATGAAATCATGCTTCCTGCCTTTGCTACTTCATTGGTTTTTGTTACCTATTCCTATACCGGATGGAACTCTGCATCTTATATTGCAGGAGAAATAAAAGATGTTCAGAAGAATCTTCCTAAATCCCTGATTATAGGAACCGTTTTTGTCACGGTAAGCTATATTCTTGTGAACTATATTATGCTGAAACATGCTCCCGTAAGTCAATTGGCAGGAAAAGAGGATGTAATGGGCGAAGCTGCTGTTAATATGCTGGGACTTTCCTTCGGAAAAATTGTAAATATTTTTATTGCATTACAACTTATAGCCACCATCAGTGGATATCTTTGGGTAGGATCAAGGCTTACACAGGCTTTTGCAAAGATACCCGCATCTGGAAACCGCTTTCTGTTGGGAATAAAAAAGGAATTCCGGTAAGAGCTATCTTTGCTCATGCCATCATTGCTACAATCATTATTTTAACAGGAAGTTTCAAAGAAATCTTTGTGTATACAGCCTTTATTCTTCAGCTATTTGCCAGTTTAGCAATTTCAACGGTGTATTTCCTTAAAAAGAAGGATAGAAAAATATTTAAATCCAATGCTTTTTATATTTTCCCGACGGTTTTCTTACTGTTCAGTATTTATATTCTGTACTTTACCTTTATCCATAACCCTAAAGAAAGTTTAATAGGATTAGGGATTATTGTCGTAGGACTCATTTTATACTGGATAGACAGAAGACTTTCCAAAGGTGTTTAAAAGAAATCTTGAAGACCTAAAAAAGCAGATAAGACAATTTATAAATGCATCTTTTTACAGATTTGTTTCCTTGATCCCTAATGCTCAAAAATTTATACTTTAATTTTGAATTAATAATCCTTATCTTTGCACCCACAAAAATTCGACAATGTCTAAATCATTAATTCCAAAATTAGAAGCTATAAAACAAAGATATAATGAGGTTGCAGACCTTATTATACAGCCTGATGTCATTTCAGACCAAAAAAGATATTCTTCTTTGAACAAAGAATATAGTGATTTGGGAAAAATTGTAAGAGTTTACGATCAGTATAAAGGTGCTTTAGACAGCATCGAAGAATCTGATGAAATTATTGCAGATGGCTCAGACAGAGATCTTGTAGATCTTGCAAAAGAAGAAAAGTTAGAGGCACAATCCAAACTTCCAGCATTAGAAGAAGAGCTTAAGGTTCTTTTGATTCCTAAAGATCCTGCAGATGACAAAAACGTTATCGTAGAATTACGTGCAGGAACCGGAGGTGATGAAGCAGCAATCTTCGTGGAGGATGTGTACAGAATGTATACCATGTATTTCAAAACGAAAGGATGGAGACATGAAGTAACAGATTCCAATGAAGCCGCAAAAGGATACAAGGAATTGATCATGAAGGTGGAAGGAGAAGGTGTATACGGAATTATGAAGTTCGAATCCGGAGTTCACCGTGTGCAGCGTGTACCGGAAACAGAATCTCAGGGTAGAGTTCACACATCTGCTATTACCATTGCAGTTTTACCGGAAGCAGAAGAAGTAGATTTCGAGCTGAATCCTGCTGATATCGAAATGCAGACTTCCCGTTCAGGAGGTGCCGGAGGTCAGAACGTAAACAAGGTTGAAACAAAAGTACAGTTGACTCACAAACCTTCAGGATTGGTAGTAGTTTGTCAACAGGCCCGTTCTCAGTTGGCAAACCGTGAATTGGCAATGGAAATGCTAAGAACTAAGCTATACGATATCGAATTACAGAAAGTACAGGGAGATATTGCAGCACAGCGTAAATCTATGGTTTCTACAGGAGACCGTTCTGCAAAGATCAAAACATACAACTATCCACAGGGAAGAGTAACAGATCACAGAATCAACAAATCGATGTATAATCTGGATGCTTACATGAATGGAGATATTTCTGAAATGATTGATGCCGTAATTATGGCTGAGAATGCAGAAAAGATGAAGGGAGAAGAAGAAAACTACTAAGAGTTTCAAAAACATAAAATAAAGCCTCTGATTTCTTCAGGGGCTTTTCTTTTAAACATACAATACATTCAAAATATTAACTATGAAAAACTACAAAATTATCTTTTTGCTGTTACTTACGATGATGGGACAGCAGCTTACAGCACAGACAGAAGTAAAGAAACCAAAAGAAGTATTTGAACTTTTCTTCGGGTCTTTCCTGAGTAACGATGAACCTACGCGTCTTAAACTGAATGACTATCTGAGACCTACCGTTGAAGGGAAAGATGCTTTTGACATCAACTTTAAGGAGAATACAGATGAAATGG
Organism: Chryseobacterium sp. CH25; assembly: GCF_004119455.1. GTDB lineage: Bacteria > Bacteroidota > Bacteroidia > Flavobacteriales > Weeksellaceae > Chryseobacterium. Next base: position 179,227 of record NZ_NRQT01000006.1, on the reverse strand, counting down.
TAAAATCAAGTGCAGAAAATTTCCTTTCAGTATTTCCTAAGGCAGCCGCTTCAGGGTGTAAAAAAGAAGCAGAAGACTATTTCAGAATTGTATTTGACAATTTCAGAAAAGCTAAACTTACAATTAAGGAAGTAAATGTAGTTCCAAATGAATATGTGGAAGATCAGAAAATTGCTGAGGTGAAATATACGGTAAGTTTTAAGGTGCCAACTACTCCAACGCCTGAGCCAAATGTAGAGCCTAAAAAGATAAAAGCTGATGATCTGAAGAAATATTTACTTCAGATGACCCAGAATATTAGCAATGCTGATAAAACAATCACTACAGACCAGGAATTCAGTTTATATGAATTAAAAGAAGGTGATAAAATATACTACTGGAACGGAAGTCCAGATCAAATTGTTACCAATCTTACTGATTTCTATTTTGATAGCCTTTAATCAGTTCTTCGCTGATTAATACATCTTTGAACAATTAAAAGTCCCGAAAATCGGGGCTTTTTTTATTTCACTTACTTTATGTATTTTTGAGAAAACCGTTCAGTATGAATTTTAAACCTATGTTATTAACTGCTGGAGTTCTGTTTTCAGCATCTTTTTATTCTCAAACAATGAATTATCCAAAAGCATTAAAGGGTGCTCAAACCGATACTTATTTTGGAACAGCCGTTTCTGATCCGTACAGAGATCTGGAAAATGATTCTGATGCCACCAAAAAATGGGTAGATGAAGAAGTCGCGTACAGCCAGAATTATCTTTCAAAAATTCCATTCAGGGATAAAATTAAAAACCAGTTAAAGGAGATCTGGAATTATGAGAAAATTTCAGCCCCTTTCAAAGAAGGAGAATATACTTACTATTCTAAAAATGATGGTCTACAGGCACAGTCTGTTTTGTACAGAACCAATAATAAAGCCAAAGCTACAGAAGTATTTTTGGATCCGAATAAATTCTCAGAAAAAGGAACCACTTCATTATCTAACCTTTCTTTCAACAAAAAAGGAACCCTTGCTGCTTACTCTATTTCAGAAGGTGGAAGTGACTGGAATAAGATCATCATCATTGATGCTGTTACCAAAAAACAGATTGATGAGACCTTAGTAGATGTAAAATTCAGTGGAATTTCATGGCAGGGAGATGAAGGTTTCTATTATTCTAGCTATGACAAGCCGAAAGAAGGAACCGTTCTTTCCGGAATGACTGATAAGCATAAAGTATATTTTCACAAACTTGGAACAAAACAGTCTGAAGATAAACTGATTTTCGGTGGAGAAAAAACACCAAGAAGATATCTGGGAGCAAGCGTTTCAGACGATCAGAGATATTTAATCATTTCAGCAGCCAATGCAACCAATGGAAATGAATTGTTTATCAAAGATTTGAAAAAGGAGGTGACTTTGTACAGATTAACAAAGGATTTGATATTAACGCTCACATTGTAGACACTCAGGGTGATGAGCTTTTTATTTCTACAGATAAAGATGCTCCTAATATGCGTCTTGTAAAAACAACAATAGCTAATCCGGCTCCGGAAACATGGAAAGATGTCATTCCACAAACGGAAAACGTATTGGGAATCTCTACTGGAGGTGGATATTTCTTTGCTACTTACATGGTAGATGCCATAGATCAGGTAAAGCAATATGATAAAACAGGGAAACTAATCAGAGAAATTACACTTCCTGGCAAAGGAAATGTTTCAGGTTTTGGTGGAAAAGAAAAAGAGAAAGATCTATATTATTCATTCAGTAACTATATTACACCGGGAACTACCTATAAATTCAATGTAGATTCAGGGAAATCTGAAGTATATCAAAAACCGAAGGTGAAGTTCAATCCGGATGATTACGTTTCTGAGCAGGTATTCTACACATCCAAAGATGGAACAAAAGTTCCTATGATGATCAACTATAAGAAAGGAACCAAGCTTGATGGTAAAAACCCTACCATTCTATATTCTTACGGAGGATTCAATATCAGCTTACAGCCATCTTTCTCAGTAGTTAATGCTATCTGGATGGAAAATGGTGGGATCTATGCTGTTCCAAACATCCGTGGTGGTGGTGAATATGGAAAAAAATGGCATGATGCAGGAACAAAAATGCAGAAAAGAAACGTTTTTGAAGACTTTATTGCCGCAGGAGAATACTTACAGAGCAAAGGTTATACTTCAAAAGAATATATGGCGCTTTCAGGAAGATCAAATGGTGGTTTATTGGTAGGAGCAACAATGACTCTACGTCCGGACTTAGCAAGAGTAGCATTCCCTGGAGTTGGAGTATTGGATATGTTAAGATATAACAAATTTACAGCAGGAGCAGGCTGGGCTTACGATTACGGAACAGCAGAAGACAGTAAAGAAATGTTTGAATATCTGAAATCATACTCTCCTGTACATAATGTGAAATCAAAGACATGTTATCCATCTACAATGATTATTACTAGTGATCATGATGACAGAGTAGTTCCGGCTCACTCTTTCAAATTTGGAGCAGAACTTCAGGAAAAGCAGGCTTGTAAAAACCCTATTTTGCTAAGAATTGAGAAGAATGCAGGACACGGTGCCGGAAGATCAACCGATCAGGTAATTGGTGAAAATGCAGATTTGATATCATTTGCATTATATGAGATGGGAATAAATAAATAGCATTTAAAAAGTAAAATATTTAATGTAACGACTAATTTATTAAAAGTTAGTCGTTTTTTTATGTATAGTTATGTTTATAATTCTTATTTTTATCGCGGATATTTAAAGTTTATTAATCTTAGATTGATTAAGTAATTATGAAAAAAAGAATTTTACTAGTTTGTGCATTGGCAGCAGGACTGTCTAGCTTTAATGCACAGAGGTGGACGCCAGCCTCACAAAAAACGTCTGAAGTAAGAAAAGAAGTAGAAGTTCAGTATTCTTACAGACTAGACCTGCAGTCTCTTAGAAATAGCTTAAAAGATGCAGTAGAAACAGGAAAAGGAGCTCAGGCTGTTATTATTTCTTTACCTACAGCAGAAGGGAAAATTGAAAAATTTGCTGTATACAGTGATCCTGTAATGGAAAAATCTCTTGCAGAAAGATATCAGTTAGGTTCTTATGTAGGAGTTGGTGTAGATGATCCTTCTAAATATTTAAGATTCAGTACCTCTCCAAAGGAATTGCAGTCTATGATTATTAAAGATGGCGTATTTCAGTTTATAGAGCCAATTACTACAGATAAACAGACATATGGTGTTTTCTATAAAACAAATAGAACACAGGGTGAGCATGGATTTGAATGTACTTCAGATGAAAAAAATCTTAATGACATAAAATCTTTAGAAGCCAACGGAAAAAAAAATCTTTCTAGTTTAGGAATTACAAGCAGGCCAGCAAGTACAAAATTTAGAACGTATAAACTGGCAATGGCTGTTACTGGGGAATATACACAATATTTCATGACTCAGGCAGGAGTACCAGCTACAGCAACTGAAGATGAAAAGAAAGCACCGGCGATAGTTGCGATAAATAATACGATGACTCGTGTAAATGGGGTATTCCAAAAAGATTTTGCAATTAAATTACTTGTACAGAATCTTCCTAATATCGTGTATACAGATCCTACTGCAGATCCTTATTCTAATTCTGATGTTGGATCTGACGGAGAATGGAATGTTGAACTTATGAATGATCTTCACGCAAACGTAGGAGAAGCAGCATTTGATATAGGCCATTTATTTGGACGAGATGGTGGCGGTGGTAATGCAGGATGTATTGGATGTGTATGTAGTGATGATATAAGCTTAGATCAATATGGATCACCGGTAGCATACAAAGGATCAGGTTATACATCTCCAGCTGATGGTAAGCCATGGGGAGATTCATTTGATATAGACTATGTAGCTCACGAAATGGGGCACCAATTAGGAGGAAACCACACTTTCTCAAACCGTTCAGAAGGTTCTGGAGTAAATGTTGAGCCAGGTGGTGGTACAACTATTATGGGATATGCAGGAATTACTCCGGATAATGTTGCCATGAAATCAGATGCTTATTTCCATTATGCATCTGTAAATCAGATTCTAAATAATCTGGATGACAAACCTAATTGTGGAGTATCAACAACAATTACAACCAATACAGCACCGGTAATCTCTCCACTTGTATCATATAATGTTCCAAAAGGAACACCGTATTATCTGGATGCAAGTGCTACAGACACTGATGCCTTGAATTATACATGGGAACAGTATGACAGTGTAACCCAATTTGGGTCAATTTCTGGAGATAGCGGTTGGGGATATAACCCTCAGGGAGCATTAACAAGATCATATTTCGGTACACCAGGAGGAAGAAGATATTTCCCTTCTCTGCCTAATGTAATGAAAGGAAACCTAACAGATAAAGCGAAGTGGGAAACTGTTTCTTATATCCCAAGAACACTTAAGTATGCGGTAACAGTTAGAGATGGGAACGCTACACCAATGCTGGTTTCTGCTGAAACAACAGTAGTGGTTAAAAATGATGGACCTTTCAAATTTAATGGAATAACAACAGGAGCTGTATTATATAAAAATGCAAACAATGTTATTCAATGGGATGTTGCAAATACAAACAATGCACCATATAACGTAGCCAACGTAAAGATTGAATATACAACAGATGTTTTAGATGGAGGATCATGGACAGAACTTGTAGCTTCTACTCCTAACACGGGTAGCTATACGCTTCAGATGCCAAGTAATATCACAGCGCCTATTAAATTGAGAATATCAGCCATTGGAAATATTTTCTATGCTGTTTCTCCACAGGTTACTGTTGCTGATGCACCTACTTCTACAACAGCTGCTCCAACAGGAGTTTCAACAATAGATTCAGAAGTATTCAAAACAACAGCAAGAGTATCTTGGAATAGCGTTCCTGGTGCTACTTATTCTGTTAACTATAGAAAAGTGAATGCTCCAAGCTGGACAAATGTAACAAGTACAACAAATTCTGTGGCTTTAGCAGGACTTGAAGATGAAACGAACTATGAAGTACAGGTTGCTGCAGTTGTAAATAACGTAGCAGGTACATTCTCTAATAATTATGCATTTAAAACTAAAGGCCTGAAAACAGGTATTGATTATTGTATCATAAATACAGGTACATCCTATGTAGGTGCTATTAGAAAAGTAACTGTTGCTAATATTGCTTATGATGATCCTACATTAAGATCTTATAAAGACGTATCAGAAAACCCTGCACAGATTATAAACCTGGTACAGGGAACTTCATATGCACTTACACCACTTGTTCTTCAGCAAGCTAGTAGTAATAATTTACCTCTAAATCTTTCAGTATGGATTGATTATAATAGAAATGGACAATTTGAAATATCTGAGAGAGTAATTTCCGTGTCTGGAGGAGTTCCTCCGGGAAGCGTTAGTTTTGGAGCTCAAAACTTTGTTGTTCCTGCTACTAGCTATAGTGGAGATAAATTGTTAAGAATGAGAGTAATGACTAAATACGGTACATCAGCATTAGGAAGCCCATGTGGTGAAATTGCTTCTGGTGGTGGAGGTATCATGGACTTTTCTGTAAAAATTACAGGAACATTAGGAACAGATGAAGTAAAAGGAGCAAAAGCATCTTCAGAAATTTCTATCTATCCTAACCCGGCAGATACTTTCGTAGAAGTGAAAAACCTTAAAGGTAAAGCAGATTACAAAATCTACTCTGCAGACGGAAGATTAGTTCAACAAGGTCAGATTGACGGTCAGAGAATTAATGTTGCTTCATTAATCAAAGGTATGTATGTTGTTACAATCAAAGATGATAAAAACACTTACAATACTAAGCTTATTAAAAAATAGTAGTATATAAACAACTATAATATAAAAACCCCGGATGACGTTCATCCGGGGTTTTGTTTACTTATGTGGAAATAATTAATTCTTCATAAACTTAGAACTCAAATTTCCAATCTTATAAATATACGCTCCCTTAGGAAGATTTTCTACGTCAATTGAAATCTTACCTTCCGAAACTGAGAAAGATTTGTTGACAACCAGTTTTCCGGTTATATCAAAAATCTCAATCTTATTTGCTCCGTTTCCGGGATTCATAACATTCAGTATTTTATTAGTTGGAATTGGGAATGCAGATAACTTACTTCCAGCCTGAATTTCTTTTGCTGCTAAAACTGTAGTTGGTAAGGCATAAACTTCGGTTAATGGAGTACTACTATTATTGAAAGTTGTCCCACTATGAACAGTTAACTTATTGGTATTTGTTGTAGCATCATGAAAAACATGAAATTCGCCACCGTAGAGTGTATTGGGATCTGTATGAAAGTCTTTTATTAATGTTCCGTCTTCGTTAATTAATAATAGTTTATAGTAAGTTTGGGTGTCATTAAAAACTCCTACCATAAATTCAAATTTACCATCATTATTAAAGATGTTTTTGGATATTGAAAATTCTTCACCCAAAAAATCTAATCTATTAAAATTGGCTGGCATTGGAACGTTCACTGTTTTATAAAGCGCATAGTTTGAATTATAAATTTTTAGTTTATTGTCAGTGGTCTTTGAAATATAAAATGTTTCTGTAGAGGTTGAATAAACGAAAGTATCTTCATTAGTGAACGAATGTTCAAGAGTTAATTGCCCAAAAGCAACATTGGCAGCCATTAAAGCTATGGCAGAAAATAATAATTTTTTCATGGTTTTAATTTAAAATTTGAACTGCCAAAGTTATTGAAATTTATATTGAAAAGACGATTTAATACTCATGAATTATCTTTTGATGAAGTTTTTAAACAGGATTTAATATGAGGGAGATGATAATTTAAAACTCATGTAATCATTAGATTATCAACACTTATCTATTATTTTAAAAATGCTTAAATTTAGCCATCTAATAAATCCGTAAATATGAGAAGGGAAGTTCAAAATAAAACTCCTCAATTTAATATAACTGAAAAAATAACTGAGATCTATCCTTTTGAAAAAGATGGATTACAGTTGAAATCTTCCTATAAAAAAGATGATATTAAAAATGAATCTTTAACGGAAACCTCTCCAGGGATTGCTCCTTACTTAAGAGGACCATATTCTACAATGTATGTTCAAAAGCCATGGACTATCCGTCAGTATGCCGGTTTCTCCACAGCAGAAGAATCCAATGCCTTTTACAGACGAAACCTTGCTGCAGGGCAGAAAGGACTTTCTGTAGCTTTTGATCTTGCTACACACAGAGGATATGACTCTGACCATGCAAGAGTAGTAGGAGACGTAGGAAAAGCAGGGGTAGCCATCGACTCTGTGGAAGATATGAAGATCCTTTTTAATGAAATTCCGTTAGACCAGATCTCCGTTTCCATGACAATGAATGGGGCTGTACTTCCAATCCTGTCTTTCTATATTGTAGCAGCAGAAGAGCAGGGCGTAAAACAGGAACTTCTTTCGGGTACCATCCAGAATGATATCTTGAAAGAATTCATGGTAAGAAATACTTATATCTATCCACCTGCACCTTCCATGAAGATTATTGCAGATATTTTTGAATATACATCACAGAACATTCCGAAATTCAACTCTATTTCCATTTCAGGATATCATATGCAGGAAGCAGGAGCCACTCCGGTACTGGAAATGGCTTATACCCTTGCAGACGGTCTTGAATATGTTAGAACAGGAATCAAAGCAGGAATGAACGTAGACGATTTTGCACCTCGTTTATCATTCTTCTGGGCAATCGGGATGAATCACTTCATGGAAATTGCTAAAATGCGTGCTGCAAGATATATCTGGGCCAATCTTTTAAAACAGTTTGATCCTAAGAATCCAAAATCTTTAGCATTAAGAACCCATTCCCAAACTTCAGGATGGTCATTAACAGAACAGGAGCCTTTCAATAATATCACAAGAACTGCTATTGAAGCATTATCTTCAGCATTAGGCGGAACACAATCGTTACACACTAATGCATTAGATGAAGCCATTGCTCTTCCTACCGATTATTCAGCTAAGATTGCAAGAAATACACAGATTATTCTTCAGCAGGAAAGCGGAATATGCGATGTGGTAGATCCTATGGGTGGAAGTAACCTTGTAGAAAGCCTTACTCAGCAAATGATTGAAGAAGCGATGAAGTATATTGATGAGGTAGAACAGGAAGGCGGAATGACCAAAGCCATTGAAGCTGGTATTCCAAAAATGAGAATTGAAGAAGCAGCTGCTAAAAAACAGGCGAAGATCGATAGTGGTGAAGAATTCATCATTGGAGTAAACTCTTTCAAATCCTCATTAAAACAAGATGCCATTGAAATTCTTGATATTGATAACACAGAAGTTCGAAGAAAACAGATTGAACGATTAAATACCATCAAAGCAGAAAGAAGCGCTGAAGCCGTAACGGAAATCCTGAATGAAATCCGTGAAAGTGCGAAAACAGGAAAAGGAAACCTGTTGGCACTTTGTATTGAAGCCGCAAGAAGAAGAGTTACCCTTGGTGAAATGAGTGATGCCATGGAAGAAACCTTTGGAAGATATAAAGCAAACATCAAAACAATCTCTGGAGTATACGCTATGAATGCCGGTAAAAATGAATATTTTGAAAAAGCCCTTAATCTGACTCAGAAATTTGAAGAAGAAGAAGGTCGCCGCCCAAGGATTATGGTGGCTAAAATGGGGCAGGATGGACACGACAGAGGTGCAAAGGTAGTAGCAACAGCATTTGCAGATATGGGATTTGACGTTGACGTTGCTCCATTATTCCAAACACCGGAAGAAGTAGCAAAACAGGCTGTAGAAAATGATATTCATATTTTGGGAGTTTCTTCATTAGCTGCAGGGCACAAAACATTAGTGCCTCAGGTAGTCGGAGAATTAAAAAAGCTGGGTGCAGATGATATTACTATTGTAGTAGGAGGAGTTATTCCACAACAGGATTATGAATTCCTTTATGCAAATGGGGCTGATTTCATTTTCGGCCCTGGAACCAATCTTCCAAAATGCGCAGTGGAAATCCTGGAAAGATTTTTAGAAAACTAATCCCAAAAAGCTTTAATTTTCATATAGAAATTAAAAGCACATCTATGGGTTTAAAAAATATAGTAAAGCCTACCAAGAAAAAGCTGATTTTCTTGGTAGGCTTTCTCTTTATAGGTACGATATTACTCTTTTCAGGAGGGAAAAAGGAGCAGACAGCACAAGTTTCTCCTGTCCCTGCAGACAGCTCACAGGTTAAGAAACATCTGGTAATACTTACCCAAACTCCACAATTCCGGAATCATAAAAATATAGATCAATTAAATACTGTTGCAGACTATATTCACCAAACTTTCTTGACTTATGCCGACAGTACAGCGTTTCAGGAATATACAGTAAATGGACAGGTCTATAAGAATGTAATATGTTCCTTTGGTACGGGAAACAGCAAAAGAATCATCATAGGAGCTCATTATGATGTTTGTGGAGATCAACAGGGTGCAGATGATAATGCAACCGGAGTCACAGCACTTTTAGAACTGGCAAGAATGCTTCAAAATCAAAAACTTAAGTATAGAGTAGATCTTGTGGCCTATACATTAGAAGAACCACCCTATTTCAGAACAGAAAATATGGGCAGCTATGTTCATGCAAAATATTTAAAAGATAACAATATTAACGTCTATGGAATGGCCAGTGTAGAAATGATTGGTTATTTTAAAGATGAAAAAGGATCCCAGGATTTTCCTGTAGGTGCTCTTTCATGGATTTACGGGGACAAAGGTGATTTCATTACTCTGGTGAAAAAGTTTAGTGGAGCAGGGCCGTTCGTAGGAAACTTTATAGATCATTTCAAAGATTCAAATCAGATAAAAGCAGAAACATTTCCAGCCCCGAAATTTGTTGGCGGTGTAGACTATTCCGATCATTTGAATTATTGGAAGTTCGATTTTCCAGCACTCATGATTACAGATACTTCTTTCTTTAGAAACAAAAATTATCACAAAACTACAGATACTTTAGAAACATTGGATATCAAACGGATGACAAAAGTTATTGATGCTATTTTTCTAAGCATTATTCACCTCAAGTGAAAAAAATAAAAGCTGTTTCAAAAATTGAAACAGCTTTTATTTTATTTTTTCTGAACGATTTTACCATCATCCATAATCTGATAATGTGTTTTCATTATCTTTTGACTATTTCCATCAATCTTATAATCTGTTGTCACGGTGATTTCTCCTGCTTTATTGATTTCATAACTGCTGAATTCCTCCTTTTTATCATCCTTTCCGGGATCAAACCAAATGCCTTCTACATAGGCTTCACCAATGATGCTGTTATTCACTACGGTAAGCAGATAATATCGGTAATCAAAATCTCCACAATCCATAGGGACAAGAATCAGTTCAACATTCTTATAGCGTGCTAAAGGAAAATATCGGAATGTGGGTTCTCCACAGCTGTACTTTTCTGAACCTTCCACCGTAAAATCTGTTTCTATAAACTTTACATCTACCTGAGGAAGGCTTTCAATAGGTAAGCTATAAAGCCCAATTTTTAATAACGATTCCATTGGGGCGGGGGTATCTTTATTTTTTCTCCATTCCTCCAGAGAAATATATTCTCCCGACGGAGGATCTAAAATGGTCAAAGTATTACACTGATTACTTGAAGCATGAAAAATATGATAGGTTTCAAAACGATCCGGACCATTATAGCCTGCAGAAATAGAATAATCCCAGCCATTATTTACTTTCGTACTGTCTACAAGAAAACCGATCCTACCTTTCTCTTTGGTCACTGATTCGAGAAACTTAGCCTGTTCTTTCATTTCTTCCAAATCCAGAATTTTTTCCATGAAATGAGAAGAAAAACAGCCTTTCTCTACTACTTTTACCTCTTCTTTTTTTACAGGTTCCTCTTTCTTACAACTTATGAAAAGTAATGGAACTAAGGCCAATAAAAATCTATGCATAAAACTCTTTTTTCACAAAAATAAGATTTAAATAATTGATGATTAAAAAAATAATTCTATATTTGCACCTGAAAATCAAGTTTAACCATTTAAAAACAACGAAGCAATGTTCAGAACTAATCAGAATTCTACAGTTGGATTACCCCTTATGGTGGTAAGGCTTCGCGGTTTGGTACACTCTTAGAATAATAGTACAATACAATATCAAAACCCGAAGTCGTAGAGATTTCGGGTTTTTATTGCGCAATATTTCAAACTCACGTTTCCCCGGAATCTTTTTAAGTGTTTTTAGGAACAAAATAGTTGAGGTTTTATACCCAAAAACTATACCTGTTCATCATTATTAATTCAATCAACTAATATTTTAGTTGAATAAGAAAATAGATTAAATGCAAATCCTGTATTACAGGTTTTGTATCTGATATCTTGTGTCTTACATGGAAAATGATAACCTTCTGTTTTATCGGCTGAGAAGCCTGAGAAGCAGAAAAAGAACAATAAAAAAAGATGTAGAAAAACAGATAAGAAAAAAGTATAAACGTAGTAAAGAAGTTTCGGATATCTTAAGAAACCTTCCATTAATACCCCTTGAAAATCCCTATCAATTAGGATTCGTAAGATTCTTTGTCGTAAGGGATGATGTGATGCGGAGCAGTGATGGAGAATTCTTTGAAGGAATTTTGAAGAAAATCAATACGTATATGTATTCAGGAAGCCGCCAGTTTTTAAAAAAGAAAAGAAAATTTGGCCGAAGGATATACGTAGAAAGAGAACAAAAACTCAATCGTGTTTCTTCATACTCCTGGAGCAGTCCGAAATTTGGGCTTACTCCAAGAGAAAGACAATATTTCCTGAAAAAGGAAGAATACTGTCCCTTCCGGAAATGCAATGAAACTTACTACGAATTTACTGAACCGTGGAGATTTACCCTGAGGACAAGACCGCATATGATTACCCATCACAAACCAATAGATGCTGAACTTGAGAAAGAACAGGCTGAGTTGGATGCATATTTGGGACAGCATAAAATAGTAGGAATTCTTCAGAAGAAAATACACGGAAAATCTAATCCATGGAAAATGGAATACGAAACAGATCTTATCAAAAGCAGGAAATATGTTACCTGCGCAATGTCTGCAACAGAGATTGCAGAAAGTTTTTTGGACGATGCGTCCTTTATTTAAAAACAAAAACAATGGGAAATTTAAAACTAAAAGGAAAAGATATATTAAAACTGGGCTATCCAAATAATCAAAGCGTAAACGTAGCCTTGGAAGTAATGAAGAGAAATTTCGCAACTAAAAATATCCATTATGTGAAATCTCTTTTAAAAGAAATTCTGATTAACCCGGAGCAATTCGAGAAAGATTTGACCTTCGGACAGATTGCAGAAACTTTACTTTCATCCAAAAAAACAGAAAAAAGGATGCTGAATTCGCAGCGTGCAGACTTTCAGATCTTCGGAAATAATATCTCAGAAGAAGCGAAAAATCAGTTGTACACGGCATTGAAACTTCCGGTTTCTGTTCAGGGTGCATTAATGCCAGACGCTCATAGCGGCTATGGTCTTCCGATCGAGGAGTGTTGGCTGTAGAAAACGCAGTAATTCCTTACGGAGTAGGAATGGATATCGGCTGTAGAATGAGCCTGAGTATTTTGGATACACCCGTTTCATATCTGAACGGAGCAAGGGATAAATATGAAAAAGCCCTTGCTGAACATACAAAATTTGGAATGTATGAGACTCATAAATCTCATGTAGATCACGAAATCTTCGAGAGAGATACCTTTGATCTGATTCCTATTTTAAGAAGATTAAAAGGAAAAGCCATCAAACAAATGGGGTCTTCAGGAGGTGGAAATCACTTTGTAGAATTTGGAGAAGTAGAAATCACTGAAGAAGATGAACAAATCGGCTTACCAAAAGGAAAATACCTTGGGATTCTGTCACACAGCGGCTCAAGAGGATTAGGAGCTGAAATCGCTCAATATTATTCAAGAGTAGCAGTAGAACAATGTCCATTGCCTAAAGAAGCGCAACAATTCGCCTGGTTGGATTTGAGTACTCATCTTGGTTTGGAATATTGGACTGCAATGAACCTTGCGGGCGATTATGCTTCAGTCTGTCATGATGATATTCACAGAAGACTGGTAAAAGCAGTAGGCGGAAGAGTGAAAGCAAGAATTGAGAACCATCACAATTTCGCGTGGAAAGAAATTCACAACGGAAAAGAAGTAATTGTCCACAGAAAAGGAGCTACTCCTGCCAATGAAAACGAATTGGGAATGATTCCGGGATCTATGACTGCTAAAGGATTTATCGTTCGCGGTAAAGGAAATCCGGATTCACTGAACTCAGCTTCTCACGGCGCAGGAAGAGCACACTCAAGAGGAGAATGCAGAAGCCTTTTCACTCAGAATGATATTAAAAAAGAATTAAAGCTTAAAGATGTTACGCTGATGGGTGGAAATACAGAAGAAGCACCAATGGCGTATAAAGATATTCATGAAGTTATGAATGCACAAAGCGAACTGGTGGATATTCTGGGAACATTCCAGCCGAGAATTGTGAGGATGGACCGATAGCCAGTTCATTTTTAGGAGCTTAATCCCGCTTTCCGCACTCGCTATTTTTCTTTTTGGAAAAGAAAAATGAGCTCAGACAATTGCTGCAATCGGGGCTAATAATAAAACTCGGTCATTCTGAATACAGTTTCAAAACGAAGCGAAGAATCTTGCTATATAAAAGGAGATTCTTCCTTCTTCAGAAATTTGCAGGAGACGGATACAAACCACAAAAAACAAAAAAATGGGAGCACCTCATAATATAAAAAGATATGGAGAACTCTGGCCGGAATTCAGAATCCGGTTAGGACTTGAAATATTGAAAAAATTAAAAGATAAAGTCATCATGTCCGGCGGATGGGCATGGCATTTCATGTCAGAAACAGGGCATACAGAATACAAACACGCCCATGACCACAAGGATATTGATGTCTTTGTAAAGAAAGAAAACGTAGCTGAAGTAATCATCATCCTTCAACAGGAAGGGTTTCAGAAAGTCTGGACCCGTTATGACCATCTTCCAAGCGAAGAGAACTTCAGACGCTATGAAAAAACAGTAGAATTAGAAAATGAAAAGTATCACAGAATCACCATCGATTTCTTTGAGAAAAACGATCTTGAAACAGTTGAAGTTAATGGATTTACGGTGGTAAAACCTGATCTTTTACTTTCATTCTACAGAAATATTCATTCCAGCGATAAATGCTGGGCAGTAATGGCTGCAAAAGAATTATTACAGAAGGGAACAGATCCTGTTGGACATCCCTTATTAAGCAAAATGCCAAAATAACAATGGAAAAATTAATACAGATCACTTCAGGAAGAGGTCCCTTAGAATGCCAATGGGTAGTATCCAAGGTATTAAAAACCTTTCTCGAAGAACTCAACCAAAATAATATAGATTACGAGATTATCCACCGTGAAAACGGAGATGTCAATATGACTGTGAAATCAGTAACCGTGCTTTTAAAAGGAAAGAATACCAACGAATTTTTAAAAACATGGTTGGGAACCATCTGCTGGGAAGGGAAGAGTACGTTTAGAAAACTGCATAAAAGAAGTAAGTGGTTTATCGGAATCTTTGAATTGGAAAATCTGGAAACAGTTAATTTCAATGAAAAAGATATCAGGTTTCAGACCTCCAGGAGTCAGGGAAGCGGTGGGCAGAACGTTAATAAAGTAAATACGGCCGTTCGGGCAACCCATATTCCAACCAATGAATCCGTATTTGTACAGGATACACGATCGCAATTGAGTAATAAAAAGCTATCCATTACCAGACTAAAAGAAAAGGTTATGGGATCTTATATTCAGCAATTGGAAAACCGAATGAAGGAAACCTGGAACCATCATCTTCAGGTAGAACGCGGAAATCCGGTCCGTACATTTTCCGGAACAGATTTTAAAAATAATTATCAGGATAAATCCTTCAAAAAACAAAGGAATATCCTTAAACACAACCTAAAAAACTACAGCAGTGACCTTAACTAAAAATAAATACTATTTTGAGGCTCTGGATAATTATCCATATAGCCTTCCAGATTGCCTGGAGGCATTGAATTATGCTTTGTCTTACGATCCCGAAGACGCAGACAGCCTTTGCCTGATGGGGAGGATTTATAGTGAAATTCTAACAGACTATGAAAAAGCCAAACTCTATTTTGAAGAAGCTATGCAGTGTAATATTGCCAATCTGAATGTTCCTCAATTTTATATCAAATGCCTACTGGATAATGAGGATCTCGAAGAAGCAGAAAAACTGATTGAATATGCTATGAAAATAAAAGGAATTGATAAATGCAGAATTCTTATTCAACAGTCTTTGCTTTTCGAAATCAGGTTAGACTATAAGAAAGCAATAGAGCCATTGAAAAAAGCCAAAAGCTTTGCCTACGGACAGAGTATGATTGATTTTCTGAAAAACAGAGAAAAATTTGTCAAAGCAAAAATGCCAAAAAAGTCAAAGAAAAAAGTAATTAAAAAAAAGAAGGAGACTAAATAAGTCTCCTTTTTTATTCTTTTTATTTAAGAGGTTAAGTGAAATTAATAAATCAAAATTTACAAAAGCAAGAATAAAATAAACTTAAAGAAAATGAATTCAATTGAATTGAAGTATTTGTTTTTATTTTTCAATTATTCTAGATATTTTATGCGAATAGTTTATAAATTGCATTGCTTAAATGTAAAATATGAATAGAAAATTATTTTTATTGCCAATATCTGTGGCTGTATTTTTTTGCTTTGGCAAAATGAATGGACAGAATTCTGCTAAACTTATTCAGGACTATTATCAGAAAAGTGGAAAATTGAATCAAAGAAATAATACTAATGAAAAAATTGGTGTTGTTATTTTGAACGAAGATCTTTCAAAAAGTTTAGGAGCTAATATTGTTAATGTACAACAGACTTATGACGGTCTTAGAGTGTATAATGCATTAGGGAAGGTAATTATTAAAGGAGATCAGATTATCTCTGAAAATAATGATTTCAGTAGAAATGTTGTCGTTGCCAATCAGAAAAAAGCACAGGAAAGACTTTCTGAGGATGTATTGAAGCAAAGGCTTGGATTTAGCGAAATTTCTGAAGTGAACTATCTGCCGGATGTATATTTTGAGAAAAATGGAGTCTATGTTCTTTCGAAAGAATTATTTGTTACCGATAAAATCTCTTCAGAAGTATGGCATGTAATCGCCGATGCAAGTACTGGGGAGATCCTTAGTAAGAATAATACAACACTGAGCTGTAATTTTGAACACAATGAACATTTACATTCTGTAGATTTTGAACAGATTGGGAATGGGGATGAGCAACAGCAGTTTGTCAATTTATTAGTGCCTAGCAATGCCTCATATAATGTTTTCCCACTTCCGGTAGAAGCACCTACATTTGGCTCCCGTTCAATAGTCAGTAATCCATGGGATCTTGCGGCTTCTCCTGAAGGATGGCATTCTGATGGAACCAATAATTACACCAATACAAGAGGAAATAATGTATATGCATACTCAGATCAGGACAATACCAATAATCCGGGATATTCTCCAGACGGAGGAAGTACACTTTCGTTTAACTTCCCTTTTGCAGACGGAAGATATGATAATCCGCTTACATATAGAGATGCAGCGATTACCAATCTGTTTTATATGAATAATAAAATGCATGATATATTCTATAAATTCGGATTTACAGAATCAGCCAGAAATTATCAGACGAATAATTTCAGCAATGGCGGGATGGGCGGAGATGCAGTAAGGGCAGAGGCTTTTGACGGAAGCGGATTAAACAATGCAAACTTTAATCCGGGCTATGAAACCGTGATCAACGGAACGACTTATCTTGCGGCACCAAGAATGCAGATGTACCTTTGGGATAGAGTACAGACTCCAGATGATTTTGTTATGAGATATCAATATAATGCACCGGCCTCGATTGTCAGTCGTCCTAAAGTAATGACAGGAGGAGCAGGATTTGGTGCGTTATTGTTGGGTGGACAGGCTGTTACGGCTGATCTTGCCATTGCTAATCCTATTGCTGCCTGTTCAGGACTGGCTGCGGGAAGTCTTACAGGAAAGATTGGAGTGGCACAAAGAGGAACCTGCAGCTTTGCAACTAAGGTTAAAAATATGCAGGTGGCCGGAGCAATAGGAGCTATTATCTATGATCCGGTTAATGCAGACCCAATTACGATGGGTAAAGATGATAACGTAACCGGTATCAATATTCCTTCTATCATGATGGGGAAGGCCGAAGGAGAATATCTGGTGAATCAGATGAATGGAGGCACAACCATAAATGCTTCCTTGCAATTTGATTATAATGGCTTTAAGCACTCAAGTCTGGATAATGGTATTGTTGCCCACGAATATGGCCATGGTATTTCAAACAGATTGACAGGGCAGGGATATAACTGTCTTCAGAGTGCTGAGCAAATGGGTGAAGGGTGGTCTGATTTTTTGCATTAATGCTTACCACAAAACCTGGTGATACATCAGCGTTAGCAAGAGGAATAGGGACTTATACCAGCAATCAGCCTACAACAGGAGTTGGAATCAGGCCTGCAAAATATTCTCCTGATTTTCAAGTGAATAATTATACGTATGCGAAGACCAATACTGTTTCTGGGCCTCATGCCATAGGCTTTATCTGGGCAACCATGCTGTGGGATCTTACCTGGAAGTATATTGAAAAATATGGTTATAACAGTGATGTGTTGGCAAGCTCAACTTCTGGGAATGCAAAAGTGCTTCAAATTGTAATGGATGGGCTGAAATTACAATCCTGTAATCCTTCCTTTATTGATGGTAGGGATGCTATTCTTAGGGCAGACTTGGTAGGAAATGCAGGTGCAGATAAATGTATGATTTGGAATACTTTTGCTAAAAGAGGTCTTGGAGTAAACGCTTCTGCAGGAGCCAGTAATGTAGCTAATGACCAGGTAGAAGACTTTACTGTACCTGCAGAATGTAATGCTGCACTGGCAACAGATGAAGTTAAAGCAACAGGCAGTAAGTTTATCGTATTTCCTAATCCTACTTATGATGAATTCTTTGTAGGTAATATAGATAAATCATCCAAGGAAGTTAAAATTAAAATGTTCGATATGTCCGGAAAATTGGTATTCTCAGATTCCAGAGAATCAGTATCGAAAAAAGCAATTTCTACAAAACAGCTACAGAAAGGTGTTTATATGGTACATATCCAGCAGGGAGATAAAACGCAAACAGAAAAACTTATTGTGAGATAAAGTCTTCTTTGAGTAATAATTAAAAAAATAAGCTTTCAAATGAAAGCTTATTTTTTGTTTGCAGAGATCAGATAGTCATAAACCATTTGATGTTGGTCGTCACTAAGTTTAGCTTTAGGAGCCATTCTGCTTAAGGTATTAATCCAGCCCTGATTGTCATGCTTGGTAGGTTCCGGAAGCTTATGGCATTTTGCACAGGAATTTTCAAAAATTGTTTTTCCCTGGGCTAACTGCTCAGATGAGGTATACTTAGGGCCTGTTACAGCCGTACTTTTGGGTCCGCAGGATACTATGAATGCTGATGCTGCAATACCACTTAAGATTAACTTTTTCATACCTTTATTATTTTGTTGGGTGAATTACTTTTTCGCAGAAACAATATAATCATAAACCCATTTGTGCTGCTCGTCCGTAAGTTTAGCTTTAGGAGCCATTGCATTCATAATCCCTACCCATTGTACAGAATTATGGGATGTAGGATCAGGGAGTTTATGGCACTTTCCACAAGAGTTTTCAAAAATAGTTTTACCCTGAGCGATTTCTTCAGCTGTAGAAGTTGAAGTTCCTGCAGTTGTAGCAGAAGTTGAAGCTTTAGGAGTACAGGAAACTAATAGAATAGCAGTGAATGATGCCGCAGCAATGAGTTTTTTCATGTTTCTTATTTTGATATATAACAAATGTAATAAATTCCCAAACCTGTTGATACTGTGTGTGGTAGTTTTAATTTAGAAGAAATAAAAATTGAATCGATGCGAATAATGCAACTTAAAAAACTCATTTGCCATCCTTTTGTTCGGTCATCGGTAATGTACTATTGATCATTCGCTTTTTAATTATTAATTTTGAATCAATGAAATTTTCTACAGAAGAACTTATTGAGGGAATACAGTCAGGCAATAAACGCCTGATTGCAAAGGCTATTACTCTGGTTGAAAGTAAAAAAGCAGAACATAGAGTACAGGCGGAAGACCTTCTGAAAAAGATTATGCCTTTCACAGGAAATTCAATAAGAGTAGGAGTAACCGGAGTACCCGGAGCTGGAAAATCTACTTTTATTGAAAGTTTTGGGAGATTGGCCATTGCTCAGGGTAAAAAAGTAGCTGTTCTTGCCATTGATCCCAGTTCTTCAATCAATAAAGGAAGTATTCTGGGAGATAAAACCCGCATGGAAGAACTCGCAAAAGAAGAGAATGCATTCATACGGCCTTCCCCAAGTTCGGGATTCTTAGGCGGAGTGGCCAATACTACTTTTGAAACTATGATGATCTGTGAAGCAGCCGGTTATGATTATATTTTAATTGAAACTGTTGGTGTAGGACAATCTGAGGTTTTAGTAGCTGATATCACAGATGTTTTTCTCTTTCTTAAAATTATTGGCGGCGGCGATGAACTGCAAGGGATAAAACGCGGTATCATGGAAATGGTAGATGTTATTTTCATCAATAAAGTAGATCAGGATAATATTCAGAAAGCAAAGAATACAAGATTAGAACTGAAAAGAGCCCTGGATTTTATTCCACCCAAAGAAAAGGAATGGAAAATTCCGGTTTTATTAGGTTCTGCTTTGCATAATGAAGGCCTTCAGGAAATATATGATAAAATTTCCGAGTTTATCGATTTGAAAAAGAAAGCCGGACGGTTTGAAGAAATCCGTACCCAACAGGCAGAAAAACGGTTCGAATACTGGGTTCAGGAATACATCCTATCCTTAATGAAAAAAAGCAATGTGGTAGAAGAAGCTTATCAGATGCACAAAAAAAATGCTTCAGACATGGTTTCCAATCCAAGTACTGAAGCAAAATTATTTGTTGAAAAATTTTTATCGGGTGAAAAAAGAGATTAAAGTTTTTCCTTTTCCTGTTTTACCTCAGTTTTAGAAACATATCCGTCATAGGTAATGGGTTGTCTGTCATTACTTTTAATAGAAACAAATGCCTTACCATTTTTAAAGATCTCAATATTGATCTCTTGAACAGTGTTCACATCTTTAGGCTGAATTTTTAGAGTCCAGGTCCCTTTTTTATTCTGAGATTTATCAATTGCAAAATCTTTTGAAGTAAATCTGTATCCGTTATTATCCGTATTTCCATAACTTGGACTGAATAATCTTCCAAAATAGGGCAGTACTACATCTACCGTGTTCTTATTCACTTCAATAGTATAATCCCCACTGTTCAGATTCAGGATTCTGCTTGAAGTAGAATTAGGCATGGAGTTCATAACATTAATAACATCATAATTGGTAGGATTAGCCCTCTGTGCGTAGAAAGTAAATTCCTGTGAATCTACTAACGCATTTACTATTGCTGGATCTGATGAACCCTGTGAAGCACAGCTTTGAAAGCCGAATAAGAAACCAAAGATCATCAGAATAGAAATATACTTTTTCATGATAGAGATAATTATTAAATTTAAACAGCAAAATGTATGCAAAAAATTTATATCCAAAATATTTTGGAATAAAAATTGTTAAGGTTGAATTATTAACACTCAAACTATGAAAGTTACACATCTATTAGGAATGGGAGCATTCGCTCTGTTGGTCGCTGCCTGTACTACAAATCCAATTACAGGAAGGTCATCTTTACAGCTGGCCAATAATTCAGAAATTTTAACAATGTCTGCACAGGAATACAAAACGACATTGTCTAAAGGTAAGCTTATTACCGGAACAGCAGATGCAAAGAGAGTGGTAAATGTAGGAAACAGAATCAAAAATGCAGCAGAGAGATATTATCAGAGTATAGGAAGATCAGCAGATCTTGCCAATTATAGTTGGGAGTTTGCTCTTCTGCAAAGTAATGAACTGAATGCATGGTGTATGCCGGGAGGTAAAGTAGCCGTTTATACAGGAATTTTACCGGTAACTAAAGACGATAATGGACTTGCAGTAGTAATGGGACATGAAGTTTCTCACGCATTGGCAGGCCATGGAAATGAAAGAATTTCTCAGGCGATGATGGCTCAGTATGGTGGAGCTATTCTTGGCGGAGCTATTTCAAATGCGCAATGGGCAAGTGTTTTCGAGAAAGCATATCCAATTGGGTCACAAGTAGCCTTATTAAAGTACGGTAGAGGCCAAGAATCTGAAGCTGATGAAATGGGGCTTTATCTGATGTCTATGGCTGGATATGATCCAAGAGCAGCCATTCCTTTCTGGAATAGAATGGAAGCCGCTTCTTCAGGAGCAAGACAGCCGGAATTCTTATCTACTCACCCGAGTCCGGAAACAAGAATTTCAGATATTAACAAAGACTTACCGAAAGCTTTAGAGTATTATAAAGCAGCAGGTGGAAAAATGTAATCTATTCACTTATTATAAAAACCGGACTTATTTTAAAATGAGTCCGGTTTTTATTTGATAATACTTTTTCTTTTCACATCATTTGGAATAATTATGGTAGTATTCATTATTGGAAAGACCATATAAAATACTATTCCTGTATAAAAGCTTATTAAATTTTTAGTAAATTTGGTATAGCTTTTATAACATAATTACTTAAACACAATATTATGAAGAGTTTATCAATTACCGGACTTATCCTCTTAGCAGTTTCTGCCTTACTATTTTATCTTACCACTGATTTTGCCGTTGAGCAGATTAAAATTTCTCACATCATGGGTATCATGGCTGGGGTAGGAATTGGGCTTATCATTGGTGGAATGGTTGGATATCTGAGTAAAGGAAGTGCTATAAAGGCTGAACAGAAGAAAAAAGAATTCAAGCAGCTTCAGAAAGAAAAAGAAGACTTAGAAAAGCAGGCAGCAGAAATTGCAAAGCGCCAGGCTGAGCTTGAAGCCCAAAATAAAAATCCTCAAATTTAAAATTTGAGGATTTAAAGTTGTTATTTTCGATTGTGGATTAAAATTTATATCCTAAACCAAGCATAAACAGGTTAGGCCTGTTATCATATCTGATCTCCGAACCGGAAACTTTGTTGATGAAATTTCTTTCATCTTTACTGAAAGCTCCTTCGTATTTTGCATTTACAATAAGCTTTTTAATTTCAAGCTGTGCTCCGAACTGGTAGCCTACTGTAAAGTTATTTTTTGCATTTTCTTTAAAATCGTTGTAAGTATTGTCTTTGCTTAGGTTAAAGCTTCCTACCGGACCTACAAAAACACCCAGCATATTCCCTAAAACGTTATATCCTAAAAGAACCGGAACATCAATACGGTTGCTCTTTACATCAAATGTAGTATTCTCTGTTGTAAATTCATTCTTAAAGTGAGTGTAATATATCTCCGGCATTAAGAAAAGTGAAGTAGGTAATGCTACTTTTAATGAAAGTCCCGCGTTGAAACCTACATTGTTTTTTCCTGTTCCTTCTATGGCATCATTCACTGTTCCTTTAATGTTGGACCATGATGGTGAGCCTGTAGGAAATATTAAATTGGCTTTAGCCGCCAGTGAGATCTGTGCAGAAGCCCACATTGAAAACCCTATTAACGCTATACTAAGTACCTTTTTCATTATCGTCTAATTTTGTATTCTCAATTGTTTTGTTATTCTCAAGTAAATATCCTCTCAGTTCTTTAAACAGTTCTGAAGAATAAACGAAGTCGATCAGATTTTTATTGCCTGCTGTAATCAGGATATCTTTATTCCCTTCCCACTCCTTGATTCCAAGTCTTAGGTATACAATTTTCTCGCCAATCGTCATTACAGAGTTCATATCATGGGTATTGATGATGGTTGTTGTATTATATTCCTTCGTGATTTCATACAGAAGATCATCAATAATTTTTGATGTATATGGATCCAGCCCCGAGTTAGGTTCATCACAGAATAAATACTTCGGATTGTTCACAATAGCTCTTGCAATGGCAACTCTTTTCTGCATCCCTCCGGAGATTTCTGAAGGATATTTTTTATCAGCTTTATCAAGATGTACTCTTCCTATTACTTCAAAAACCCTTTTCTTTTTCTCTTTATACGTAAGGTTCGTAAACATATCCAGAGGAAACATAATATTTTCTTCTACAGTTAGGGAATCAAATAAAGCACTCCCTTGGAATACTGTTCCAATTTCTGAACGAAGATGCTGCTTTTCTTCCCGGTTCATGGTGTTTACATCCCGGCCATCAAATAATATTTCTCCTGATGACGGCATATAAACATTCAATAGACTTTTCAGAAAAACTGTTTTTCCGGAACCACTTTGCCCAATGATAAGATTTACCTTTCCTTTATCAAATGAAGTCGAAATTCCCTTAAGTACTTCAACATCGCCAAAACTTTTCTTAAGATCTTTTACCTCAATCATTAGCTTAATATTAATTGGGTTAAAATTAATTCAGAGATGATAATGAATACCATTGTCCATACCACAGCCTGCGTACTGGCTCTACCCACTTCCAAAGATCCTCCTTTTACATTGTATCCGAAATAAGAAGGAACTGTTGCAATAATAAATGCAAAAACAGTGGTTTTTGTAAATGCATAATAGATAAATAAATTAGGCATATACATTTGAATACCAGTGATATAGTCGTTTGGTGTCCAGTTTCCTGTTAACAGCCCGGCAATATAACCACCCCCAATACCAAATACAATACTGATGGCAATCAGAAGAGGGTTAAAAAGCATACAGGCGATGATTTTTGGAAATATCAAGAAGTTGGGTGAATTTACTCCCATAATATCCAATGCATCAATCTGTTCGGAAACCCTCATTGTACCAATACTGGATGCAATGTATGACCCTACTTTACCTGCTAAAATTAAACTGATAATGGTAGGAGCAAACTCCAAAATAAGTACCGCTTTTGTTGCATATCCTACGAATGCAGGTGGAATAGGGAAAGAAGAGGCATCAAAGTTGTTGAACATTTGAATAGCCACTACAGCTCCCACAAATATTGATGTGAAGATTACAAGTCCGAAAGAATTTACTCCCAAATCATTAATTTCTCTCATGAACAGCTTCCAAAAAACCCTCATTTTCTGGGGTTTCTGCAGGGATTTTCCTAGAAGGATAATATATTCCCCTACTGCTGTGAAAAACTTTTTTAACATACTGCTAAATTAGACTTTTTTATTGAATTAGGCTAAGGTTGAAATGAAGACAGAAGTCCGGAAAATGTTAAAATTATCCTAACCTTAGCAATTGTTTTATTTTGCGTTTTTATCCCCTCCAATAACCAGCAAAATAGTTTTTAATATAATAACCAGATCCAGAACAAAACTCCAGTTTCTTACATAGAAGGCATCTGCAAGAACTCTTTTTTTCATTTCTACCTCCACATCTCCAAAGTCACCACGGAGTCCGCTTACCTGTGCAAGTCCTGTAATACCAGGGCTTACCATACTTCTTAAACTATATCTTCCGATTTTTGGTTTGTAATAGTTATCAACGGCTAACATATGAGGGCGAGGGCCTACTACAGACATCTCACCTTTTAATACATTGATAAACTGGGGTAGTTCATCAAGACTGGTTTTTCTCAAAAATTTACCCACCCTGGTGATTCTTGTGTCATTTTCTTTGGTTGTACTGGTTGTAGACTCATCATTAACCACCATAGTCCTGAATTTTATACAACTGAACACTTCCTCATGGAACCCATACCTTTTCTGCAAGAAAAAAACAGGACCTTTAGAGCTTGTTCTTATTAAAATAGCAATGATTGGGAATAGCCATGTACAGATGAAAGCCAGAACAAATATGGAAAAGAAAATATCAAACGTTCTTTTCATCAGAAAATTGGAATAATAATCTAATGGATACCTTGCCTGGCTAAGTACGGGCTGGGTTTGAATATAAGCCAGATCATACAGGAAAAAATCACTTTGAGTGATACTTGGTATCAATGAAATATGAACTTTATTTTCCTCAGCCAGTCTGAATATTTCAGATTCAGCATTTTCACTGTAAGAATTTTCTGTAGCAAGAAATAGGGTATGGATCCCATTTTTTTTCCAGAAACTTACCAATTGAGCAGCACTGGCATCTGCATTTTCATGTTCAAATATCCTGTATCCGTAATCTTTACGTTCTTTAAAAATGTTTTTCAGGATCTCCGTAGAATCACTGTTTCCTAAAAACATGATATTTCGATAGTTAGCTCCTAAAGATCGCAGGTACTTAATAGAAAAATAGATGAGTGATTTTGCTAAAAAGATAAATATGAGCAGATAAAATGACAGCCAGTAAATATCTGAGCTGAAGAATACATTATTACTGACCTTCCCAATAAGCAGAACACCCAGTATAAAGGATATGAAATGAATCAAAAGCCTTTCCAGAAAGAGCGTATACGTAAGGTTCCTTGGTATATTGTATATTTTTGTCCTACCGCTGAGAAGCACCCAGAACAAAAATAACAAAACCAGAGAAAAAGCGTTCTGGTACCAGGTTTCCTTATGATATTTCAGGTTTTCGTTTCTGCTTATAAAAAAGAATATGAAGATAGATGCAATAACCATAAGGTCAAGCAAAATAATGATCGATTTCAGGTATCTAGAGTATCGAATTCTCTGCATCTATCGGTATTATAACAGGAAGGGCCAGCTAATGTACGTATTTTTAAGGTATATTCAGATATTTATGGGTCTGAACTGAAGCCTGCCATTCCGGATGTTCCAGAATAAAATCTGTAATCTTAGGATACATATCATCTCTCTTGCTCCATTCGCTCTGAAGATAAAGCTTACAGTTTTCAGAAACTTTGGCTGCCTGTTCCTCTGCAAATGCAAAGTCATGATTGTTGAAAACGATAACTTTAAGCTCATGGGCTTTTTGATAGATCTCTTCTTTGGGTAATCCAGTTTTCTTCGGGGATAGGGTAATCCAATCCAAATGTCCACTCATAGGATATGCTCCTGAAGTTTCAATGTGAATAGTGCATCCAAGTTCCTTTAATTTGGAAGTCAGAATTTCCAGATTCCAGGTAAGAGGTTCACCTCCTGTAAGAACGATGGTTTTACAATGTTTTGCGGCTGTTTCTGCAATTTCCACAGCATCCATCAACGGATGAAGCTCCGGATCCCAGCTTTCCTTTACATCACACCAGTGGCAACCCACATCGCAACCCCCTAATCTGATGAAATAAGCGGCTTTTCCGGTGTGTGCTCCTTCTCCCTGTAAAGTGTAAAAATGCTCCATTACAGGGAGCATTTTACCTTCTTTTAATAAAATATCTTGTTCTTTATTCATTTTAAAATTAGTCGTTATAGACCGAAGTTTTATAAGCAATGATGGTGTTTTTCATCAACATTGCTCTTGTCATAGGGCCTACTCCTCCAGGAACCGGTGTAATCCAGCTTGCCTTTGCTGCACAGCTGTCAAAATCTACATCACCGGCAAGGTAATATCCTTTTGGAGAATCATCGTCTACTCTTGTGATACCTACGTCAACAATTACGGCACCTTGCTTAATCATTTCTCCTTTTAAGAAATGAGGATCTCCCAAAGCTGTAATAACGATGTCTGCCTTCTTAGTATATTCTTCAATGTCTTTTGTGTATGAGTGTGTAAGGGTAACGGTTGAATTTCCAGGGAAATCTTTTCTTCCCATCAAGATACTCATTGGTCTTCCTACAATTTTACTTCTTCCGATGATTACACAGTCTTTCCCTTTAGTCTCAATATTATATCTTTCCAGTAATGTTAAGATCCCGAAAGGAGTTGCCGGTAAGAATGTGTCCATTTCAAGAGCCATTTTTCCGAAGTTTTCAGGGTGGAATCCGTCCACATCTTTTCTTGGATCAATAGCATTGATGATTTTTTCCTGATCAACCTGATCCGGTAAAGGTAACTGAACAATGAAACCGTCAACTGCTTTAGATTTATTAAGTTCGTCAATTGTTTCCAATAATTCAGATTCTGAAACTGTGCTTGGGAATTTGATTAAGCTGGATTGAAATCCTACTTCTTCACAGTCTTTTACTTTTGCATTTACATAAGCCTTGCTTGCTCCGTTGTTTCCTACAAGAATTGCGACCAAATGAGGGGCCCTTCTTTTGCTTGCAAGGATTTTTTCCACTTCAGCTTTGATCTCTGCTTTGATTTCCTTGGATACTTTAAGTCCGTCAAGAATTTCTGCCATTTTTACTTTTTACTTTTATTTAGATTTATTTTTACTTTCCTTTTTTACTTAAATTCTTTATAATAGTTGATCAAACCATTTGTAGAACTGTCATGTGACGTTACGGTCTCCTTGCTTTCAAGCTCTGGTAAGATTTTGTTAGCAAGTACTTTACCTAGTTCTACTCCAAACTGATCGAAACTGAAAATATTCCATATAACACCCTGAACGAAGATTTTATGTTCGTACATAGCGATTAACTGACCTAGTGTAAATGGAGTTAATTCCTTGAATAATATTGAGTTAGTTGGAGTGTTTCCGTGGAAAACCTTAAAGTTTAACAGTTTATCAATTTCTTCATCGGATTTCCCCGCATTTCTAAGCTCTTCTTCTACTTCTTCTTCCGTTTTTCCGAAGGCAAGTGCTTCAGTCTGAGCGAAAAAGTTTGCTAATAATTTATCCTGATGGTCAGAAACCTTATTAGAGCTCTTAGCATAAGCAATAAAGTCTGCCGGAATTAATTCTGTACCTTGGTGAATCAGTTGATAGAATGCATGTTGTCCGTTTGTTCCAGGTTCTCCCCAAATAATTGGTCCTGTTTCATATTCTACGAATTCTCCATTTCTGTCTACACATTTTCCGTTACTTTCCATATCTCCCTGCTGAAGATAAGCTGCAAATCTGTCCAGATATTGTGAATATGGAAGAATAGCATAGCTTGTTGCTGCATAGAAATTACGGTACCAGATTCCTAAAAGCCCCATTAATACAGGAACATTTTCTGCGAAATCTTCGGTTTGGAAATGTTGGTCCGTATCAAAAGCACCTTTTAAAAGCTGCTCAAAGTTTTCATAGCCAACCGCCAATACAATACTTAATCCGATAGCACTCCAAAGGGAGTATCTTCCACCTACCCAATCCCAGAATTCGAAAATGTTCTCTTCTGCAATTCCGAACTGTTTAACAGCTTCAATATTAGTAGATAAAGCCACGAAATGTTTTGCTACATCTTCCTGTTTCCCTGCCTTAAGGAACCAGTCTTTTGCTGAGTTGGCATTCGTCATTGTTTCCTGAGTGGTAAATGTCTTAGAAGCAATGATGAATAGAGTAGTTTCCGGATTCAGGTTTTTAACAACCTCTGCAATATGATTTCCGTCTACATTGGACACAAAGTGAACGTCCAGCCTTGTTTTAAAGTGCTTTAAAGCCGAACAAACCATTACAGGCCCCAAATCTGAACCTCCGATTCCGATATTTACCACATCTGTGATCTCTTTTCCACTGAACCCTTTATGTTCTCCTGAAATGATTTTTTCAGAAAACGCTTTCATGTGGTTCAGTACTCTTTTGATCTGTGGTTTAATGTTTTCACCGTCAACAAGGATTTCACGATCGGAAAAATCTCTCAAAGCAGTATGTAAAACTGCTCTTCCTTCCGTTTCATTGATTTTATCTCCGGAGAACATTTTAGAAATAGCATCTTTTAACTGACATTCTTCTGCCAGGTCTAGTAAAAGTTCTTTTGTTCTTGAATCAATCAGATTTTTAGAATAATCAAAAAGATAGTTCTCCTTTTGCAGAGAGAATTCTGTAAAACGATTCGGATTGTACTGAAAAAGACTTCTTAGTTCAAGATCGTTGGATGCAAAATGTTCATCAAGGGCTTTCCAGCTGTTGGTTTGTATAGGATTTATTTTTGATAGCATATTGTTGAGAATTTATAGTTCAGAAAAATAATACGCCGGATCAAGATTTGTAGAAATCCATAACGATTTATTTCTGATTTGCAAATTTAAGGAAAAATAAAACCTCAAATAAATTTGAAGATGATAAATAACGATTTTTTAAAAAAGACAACCTCAGAAATGATCTGAGGTTGTCTTTTTATGAGGTTTAAAATATTATTCCTCTATTTCATTCAGTATGTTTTCCAATTGTTTGGCAGGGCGTCCGTAGATGTATTTTGTCCAGAGAATAATACTGGCCACCACAAAAATAGTTCCCAATAAAACCGTTACAATTAAAGCTGTCTGACTCGTGTTGGTAATTTCAGATAATGTTTTTCCTTTTTCTTCCAAAGTATTGTAGATTACTAAGCCAAGAGTAAGCAGGAAATGAGGTAACAGTAAAAATCCAAAGGACTGGTATCTCTCCATATTCAGCTTAAGTTCATGATAAATTTTCCAAAGACTGTTTTTAGTGTTTCCTGTATAGAGCTCAGTTTGCTTGTAAAATTTATAGAATCCGTAAAGGTAATAGGTTGAAATAACGACCATCATCACATAGGATATATAATAAATAAGGTACTGAGAAGATGGGAATTTAAACTGTAAAGGAAAGAATCCTATAAGAATGATAGCTATTACCTGTGCCGGAAATTCTTTTTTCATGCTCTTCTGAACTTTTTCAATAGGATGTTTGCTCTCTTTTAACTGTTCTATAGTTTCCGGAATATGAACATTGCTGTCTTCATTATTCCACTGTTCTTTTAATTGATCAAAATTCATAACCTGATTTTTTTATGATTTGCTGTATTTTTTCTTTTGTTCTGTTGAGTTTTACACGGGCATTTCCTTCGCTAAGCCCGAGGTTGCTTCCAATTTCTTTATGTGACATTCCTTCCATGAAATAGAAGATGACAGCCTTTTCCAGAGAATTCAGTTCCTGCACGGCATGGTAGAAAATCTCCAGCTGTTTATCTTTTGTAGGATTGTAATCTTCCTGTTGTACTTCAAAATGATGGGGTGAGTCTGTATGATTTTTTGCTCTCTGTTTTTCTTTCTTTAAAAAAGTAATGGCAGTGTTGATGGCAACCCGATACATCCAGGTAGAAAATTCACTGTTTCCTTTGAAGTTTTGATAAGATTTCCACAGCTGGATAAGGATTTCCTGCTGAAGATCTTCCCGGTCTTCTATGGAATCTGCATAGATCCGGGAAGCTTTGTATAAAATGCCTTTGTGCTGATTGACAAGCTTTAAAAAGGCTGTTTCAGTGGGAGTACTCACAATAGTTTCATGGTTGGTTATTATTATAAGTTGGATACAGGCTTTACTGTATATCCTTTTGCTTTAAGAAGGTTGATGAGCCCGTTATTACCCCATAAATGTCCACCGCCTACAGCAAAGAAAGAGCTTTGTTTTTTCATTATTTCAGGCATTTTCTCTGCCCATTTTACATTTCGGTCGGTCAGCATGAATTTTTCCTGTTTTTATTCATGAATTTTGGGTTTTTAATGAGCTGATCCAAGCTTTTTAAATTTTCATTTTAAATGCTTCCGTCATTTTTTGTGAAGCAATAGTATATTCATTACTTAATTTTAGCTGAGATATTACCTCTTTCAGATCATATGATTGGCCAATGGCATTAACTTGGTCGTCAACCTTTTCCAGTCCACTGATGTTTTTCTTATTTTTTAAGGCAGCTTTTAGCAATTCAATTTCATACATCTTCACTTCATTTGGGGGACATGGGATGGCTTTTGTAGCAACAAGAGAATAAAGAGCTTGCGGGCTTTGATTATCAACATTTTTCAGGTTGGTTCCGTAATCAGCCAGTATTTTATCCAGCTCCTTTGCTTCCTCAGGAGTCAGTTGCTCAGAAATCTTTTTATCTGCAGCCATCATTTTCTGCATGGCAGCCATTTCATTTTGATCCGTGTAATTAATTTCCATTACAAAGTTTTCAGCTTGATTAAGGGCGTTCCAGGTTTTAGGTTTTATCTCAAAATCTTTGTTGCATAAGATATGAAATGTTCCGGCAATGTAAGAAGGCTTAGAAAGTCCGTTTCCGGATATTTCCCATAAAAGGCTGTTCTCATTTTCTGTATTCTTATTCTGTGCAGTAGCTGTAGTGAAATGTATTGACAGTAATGCAGCGAATCCAAGTTTCATTAAATTTTTCATAGTATATATTTTTTTGATTTTCTATTCTTTTAAACAGTAGGTAAGAGGGGTATTACAATCGTTACAGATTTTTTTAAAAAAAATAAAAACCTCCTGAAAACAGGAGGTTGTAAAATCTAAAATTATGATGATAACCTATAGGTTAGGAGCTCTGTTCTGAAGGTTTAGAAAGTTCAGATCTTTTTACTTTTCTTTTTCTTAGGAAATAAAACAGTCCGCCTGCAATTAATACGATGGGCCAGATGTTGATAAGACCAACAATAATTCTTTGAATCAGATAAAATCCATAGACGAAACCATCTTTAGCATCATGGATAAAATTGTATTTGTATTTATTATCAATGCTGTCTGTATTGGTAACTGCAATTTCTGCAATGCGTAGTTTGGGTTCTTTGATGTAGATGTCAACAGTGCTGTATTTCAGGTTGTCGGCCATATTCAAGGTATTCAGTTTTTGAAGGTTTCCTTCAGACATGTTATTGTCATCCAGGGTTACTTTGTCTTTATTGTTTTTTATCTTCTCAATATTTTCTGAAGTCTTCTGGTTTCTTTTTGCTTCCAGTTCCGAATATTTGATATTGGCTGTAACATCTTCTGCATTAATTGTTCTTGAATTTAAAAATAATTTGCTGGTGTTGATCGCTGTTAGAAGCTCTCCCAATTTTTCAGTAGGTACTCTTACCTGCATTGTGTTTTCAGTCTTGTATTTTTTGATGAGCATGGCTTCCGTGTCAGAAGTGTTGTAAGTGTCTTCATAAGCTACATTGCTTTGCAGATTGCTTTTGGTAACAAAACCTCCAAGATCCTGAACAGACTTTTCAATAGAAATAGTAGCATTGTAAACATCTTTCACTTCCATATTCACATCTGCAGTCTTGATGAACTGTTTGTCTTTTACTTCCATACTTGCAACAGATGAAACACTGTCTGCTACAACTGCTGCAGAATCCGTTGTAGCTTCATAACTTTTAAGTTCACCGCTGGTGGCTTCACCCTTTTTACATGAATAGATACCCAGTAAAAGAAGGGTTGATAATGATAGTGTAATATAATTCGTTTTCATAGCGTAAGATTTTTGAGATTTTGCTTGAGTCAAAGTTCAGTCAGGATTCTTTGTAATGTTTGAAAATGAGAAGCAAAAAACTTGTAAAGAGAAAATTGTATTTTAATGTTTTGATTATTAGTGTTTTGTAAATGATAAGTGAGTTTGGAGTTTGTTTTCGGAGTAATTTTTGCTTATCTTTTTACAAACCAAAATCACAATATATCATTATGTCAAATACCTTTTCTAAAATCAGAAATGCCATTGGGCTATTTACATCTATAGATTTTGAGCAGCTGAGTGCTATTTCTCAAAAAGTAGATCTTCCCAAACTGATGCATAATTTTTCAAAGTTGGATGATAAACAGCTTTCGGGACTTATGAAAATGTTGGATCCCGATAAGAAAAAGAAAGAACTTCCTCCCATTGATGGTGATTTTTACGATATCTACCATACTCTAACCCCTGAACAACGGGAAATTCAGCTTAAAGTAAGAGATTTTATGGAAAAAGAAGTGAAGCCTTTGGTAAACCATTACTGGCTTAGAGACGAATTTCCTTTCGAACTGATTCCAAAATTTCAAAAACTGGATATCTGCGGAGTAACCTATGAAGGATATGGCTGCCCGGGAATGCCTTTTCTGATGGAAGGCGTTATCGCTATGGAAATGGCAAGAATAGATGCTTCTATTGCTACCTTTTTGGGGTGCAGTCTGGGTTGGCAATGGGTTCTATCTATATCTGTGGTTCAGAAGAACAAAAACAGAAATGGCTTCCGCAGATGCAGAAGTTTGAGAAAATAGGTGCTTTTGGGCTTACAGAACCGGAAGTAGGTTCCGGAGCAGCTGGCGGACTTACGGTTACTTGTAAGAAAACAGAGGAAGGCTGGATTTTAAATGGGCAGAAAAAATGGATAGGAAACGCAACTTTTGCAGATCTTGTAATTATCTGGGCAAGAGATTTGGATAGCGGAGAAGTGAAAGGATTTATTGTTGAAAAAGATAATCCCGGATATTCTGTGGAGAAAATCAAAGGTAAAATGGCCTTACGAATCGTTCAGAATGGATTAATTACTCTTAAAGACTGCCTGGTAGCAGAAGAAAATCGTCTGCAGAATGCCAATTCATTCAAAGATACAGGGAAAGTTCTGAGAATGACGAGAGCAGGAGTGGCCTGGATGGCAACAGGATGTGCAAGAGGAGCTTACGAAAGTGCTTTAGCATATACCAGAACAAGAGAGCAGTTCGGAAAACCGATTGCTTCCTTTCAGATGATTCAGGGGCACTTGGTGGAAATGTTATCCAATCTTACCGCGATGCAGACTATGGTTTTCAGATTGTCTGAAATGCAGGATGAAGGAATTTTAAAAGATGAACATGCTTCACTAGCTAAAGTTTTCTGTACATTAAGAACCCGGGATATTGTGTCCAGAGCAAGAGAAGTGATGGGGGGAAATGGTATTCTTCTTGAATATGATGTTGCCCGTTTCGTAGCAGATGCTGAAGCTATTTATTCTTATGAAGGCACAAAAGAAATTAACTCGCTCATCGTAGGACGATCGATTACGGGGTTCAGTGCTTTTATATAATGAAAGATAACGGATTGGATTCAGTTATCTATTAGTTTTCAG
The DNA here is from genome assembly GCF_004119455.1 of Chryseobacterium sp. CH25. GTDB lineage: Bacteria > Bacteroidota > Bacteroidia > Flavobacteriales > Weeksellaceae > Chryseobacterium. Next base: position 145,393 of record NZ_NRQT01000006.1, on the reverse strand, counting down.
GAATTATCCAACCAGATTTTTATACTTTTCTCTGTTGTCGATTAATATCCAGAGATTAATCAGAAATAGTATTCCGGAAATACAGATCCCTGTTGTTGAAGGATCTCTGTAAACATTATGGATCAAAATTCCTGTTAAAACCGGTAGGATGATAATGGCGCCCAGAGCTCTTGTTTTTGGAAAAATAAATAATAGACCACCAATTACTTCTACAGCTCCTACCAATGGTAATAACCATCCTATTTCTCCAAATGCTGCATACAGTTTCATTTGCGCATCAGTAAGTGGGGGAACCGGGTTGTAATGAAAGAATTTGTCTAATCCTGCATTAATAAACATAACTCCGAATAAGATGCAGATGATGAGTTTAATGATTTTCATAATAAATATTTTATATCAAATGTAAAATAAAAACATAAGTATATTGTGATTTTATTAATAAAATAAAACATTGGCTATGTTAATGATGAGTTAAAGTTGTGTTTTGCCTCATTTTATTATTTATATTTGAGTACAAACTAAACTAATAATTTTATGTTGAAAAATCTTAAAAAACTAAATCGAACAAACTTAAGAGAAATCCAGGGAGGAGCAGGTATTGGGAAATGTGATATCGGACCTGTAGGGTGTCCATGTAAAATTCCACCTGGTGATCCTTGTTTAGGAGGCCCTGGTGGTGGAGGTGGACCTGATTATGGATACTGTCCAGATATACAGGCTAATATTCTTTGTACAGAAACCTGTCCAAATGGAATGCACCCCTATTGTGCTGCAAGTGTATAAGGGTATACAAATAAAAATAAGGCTGCTTTTTAAAGCAGCCTTATTTATTATTCATTACTTATCATTTATTACTAATGATGCTTAGTCCATTTCTTTCAACGTAATATTCTTTGAGATCTTATAACTTTTCTTCTTTTTGTTTGGTCTTTCTTCTTCTCCAAGCAATTTTCCCCAAGGTTTTAAATCGTCCACTTTTTCACAGATGATTTTAATAATGGCAATGGCAGGAATACAAAGAAACATTCCGGCAATTCCCCATAGATGTTCACCCAAAAGGATTCCTATAAAAGAAAACAAAGCATTAATCTTTACTCTGGAGCCTACAACAAATGGAAGTACAATATTTCCGTCTACAGCATGAATACCGATATAACCGATCGCCACATAGATACAGATTGAAGGACTTCCAGTAGCAAATGCAATAAAACAGGAGATAAGAAGTGAAATGAAAATACCCAGATAAGGAATTACATTTAATAATCCTGTTAACACTGCTAAAAGAATAGCATATTTTACTCCTAAAACAGTAAGAACAATAGAGGTTAGAATTGATACGATGATAACCTGAAGACAAAGTCCGAAGATGTACTTCTTGGTCATTACACGAATTTCATTCACCGCAGCTTGAACACTTGATTTATGTCTTTCTTTGAAAACAGTAACAATAAAGTTGTTTAAGAGCCTTCTATAATTTAAAATAAAGATGAAAAACAGGGTGAAGAATATGATAAACCCAAATCCGGTTGAAAAAATCCCAAATGTAAATCCTAAAATAGCTCCGGAAGAAGATAGAAGTTTATTCAATCCCTGGTTGATATAATCTACCTGCTCATCTACCTTAACATTGAAGGTTTTGGAAACCCAGTGCTGAGCATTATTAAAAACAGTAGTAAACTGCTCTCTCAGGTGGGGAAGATCCTTGCTGAAATCTGATAACTGATTGGTGAAGAAATAGATGATTCCTGCCAAAATCATCAGCATAATGAACACGGAAGTCATTGTTGATACAGATCTCGGAAATCTTAGTGTTCTTTCCATAAAAGTAGCGGCTGGTAAAAACAGCATGGCCATCAGGAATGCAAAGAAAAAAGGTGCTAAAATAGTTTGCCCCAATGCCAAAAGATATCCGATTCCAATAACCGAAATAACAACAAGGGTTAATTTAACCAGAAAAGGAAGTCTGAGAAAGTTCATAATCTAAAAATATGCAGTGTGGAATAAAAATAAGAAAAACCCATCGAACTGAAGAATTTTTTATTCAAACAGTGTGAATTTTTCTCTCTGCATATCAAAATCCATTCCTAAAACCTTCTGTAAAAGCAGAAACACGCTCTGAAATTCAGAACGTGTTTCTTATTGAGAAGTTAATATGTAAATAAGTTGTTTTTTATTTATCAATGGCGATGTCTATGACTTCTTCCATTCTGTTGACATAGTGTACTTTCAGATTCTTTAAATAATCTTTCTTAATTTCTTCTACATCTTTTCTGTTAGCTTCGCAAAGAATAACCTCTTTTACTCCAGCTCTGGTAGCCGCAAGAAGCTTCTCTTTAATTCCACCTACAGGAAGAACTTTTCCTCTTAACGTAATTTCCCCTGTCATCGCAAGGTGAGGTTTAATCTTTTTGTTTTTGAAAGAAGAAACCATTGAAGTCAGCATTGCAATACCTGCAGAAGGTCCATCTTTAGGAGTAGCCCCTTCAGGAACGTGAACGTGGATATTTTTCTTATCCAAATCTTCCTGAGCAATTCCCAGTTCATCATGTTTAGCTTTAATGTATTCCAACGCAATAGTAGCAGATTCTTTCATTACGGTTCCCAGATTTCCGGTCATCGTTAAAGCACCTTTTCCATTGCTCAGAATGCTTTCAATATATAAAATGTCTCCACCTACACTGGTCCATGCAAGACCTGTTACCACACCGGGAGCATCTGTAATTTCAGATAAACTTTTTGGTCTTGGAACACCAAGGATTTCATCTACTTTTTCAAGAGAGATTTTTGGATCGTATTCTTTTGCCAAAGCTGTTTGTAAAGCTACCCATCTTGCAACTGAAGCAATTCTTTTTTCTAATGTTCTTACCCCACTTTCAGAAGTGTGAGCCTCAATAATATGTTTAAGTTCAGGATTTCCAAGCTTGAATGATTTCGTATCCAAACCATTTTCTTCCTGCTGCTTTTTGATTAAGTGACGTTTAGCGATCTCAATCTTTTCTTCAAGAGTATATCCTGCAATCTGAATAATTTCCGTTCTGTCCAATAGCGGAGTCTGAATGGTTGAAAGAGAATTCGCTGTAGCAATAAACATTACTTTAGACAAATCATAACCCATTTCAAGGAAGTTGTCATAGAATGATTTATTTTGTTCAGGATCAAGAACTTCTAAAAGTGCAGAGCTTGGATCTCCGTGAAGTCCCTGTCCAATTTTATCAATCTCATCCAGAACAATTACAGGATTTGAAGTTCCTGATTTTTTGATAGATTGAAGAATTCTTCCAGCCATTGCACCAATATAAGTCTTTCTGTGTCCACGGATTTCACTTTCGTCGTGAAGTCCGCCCAAAGATAATCTTACATATTTTCTGCCTAAAGCATCAGCAATAGACTTTCCTAATGAAGTTTTACCCACTCCCGGAGGTCCTACCAACAATAGAATAGGAGACTTCATATTATTTTTTAATTTCAAAACAGCCATATGTTCCAAAATTCTTTTCTTGATATCTTCAAGTCCGAAATGAGCCTTGTCTAAAACTTTTTCAGCCTTTGCAATATCAAAAATATCTTTGGTGTAAGTTTCCCAAGGTAGATCTGTAAAGAAATCCAGATAATTTCTTTGTACGTTATAGTCCGGAGAATTTGGATTCTGTCTCTGTAATCTTCCTATTTCTTTTTGGAAGTGATCTTCAACTTCCTGGCTCCATTTCTTTGTTTTTGCTTTAGCAATAAGGTCTGCCACATCACTTTCAGGTCCACCACCCAATTCTTCCTGGATCGTTCTGATCTGTTGGTTAAGGAAATATTCTCTTTGTTGCTTATCAAGGTCTTTTGAAGTCTTCTGATGGATCTGATTTCTCAGTTCCAGCTTTCTGAAATCTTCATGCATCATTTCATAGCATTTGTTAGCTCTTTCCATGGTGCTTTTTTCCTCAAGCAATTTTTGCTTTTCTACAGATGGGAAGCTTGCATTAGTGCAGATGAAGTTCAGTAAATCATCATTATTGTTGATGTTTTTGATCGCAAAATTGGCAGCATTAGGAATATTAGGATCCAGCTCAATAATTTTTAAAGCAAGATCTTTAATGTTTTCCAGTAAAGCTTCATATTCTTCCTGATTTTTAGGCTTAGTATCCTTTAGTTTGGTTATTTCAGCTTTAAAATAAGGTTGGTTATCAACGATTTTTTGATTTTAAATCTGTGGAAACCTTTGGTAATTGCAGTAATATTGCCTTCAGGAAGTTTTATAATCTTAATAATCTTCGCTAAAGTACCGGTTGTATAGATGTCCTTTTCGGTAGGTTGCTCAAGGTCAGAATTCTTCTGGCTTACAATTCCGATAAAATCTCCGTTTTTTTGCGCTTCCTCAAGAAGTTGTATGGATGTTTTTCTTCCAGCTGTAATAGGGATTACCACATTTGGAAACATAACCATATTTCTTACAGGAAGTATTGGGAATATTTTCTGTTCGGAATTTTTTCAGTCTCTCCAAAATCGGAAAGATTGATTTCTTCAGTGACAATATCAAAACCATCGCTGATCATTTCTTCTAAACTTATATCTTCAAACTCTGTCATAATAGATCGAATGACAAATTGTCATTTTCGTTTTTAGTCGTTAAAGGGATTTTTTATAATATGCCCTGAAAACGTGTGCTATATTATAATGTGTTAGATTGCACAATACTTATGCCATTTGTTTTTTGCTAAAAAATATGGTCAAAATTTCCTTTTTTAGATAATCTTTAGCATTTAAAATTAAAATAAAGAACTTCTGCTTCTCTAATTTCTTAAAAATGTGTATTTTCGCAAACTGATAAAAAACTATAATTTATAAAATGGCAATTTTAGGACAGATTAGGAGTAAGCCTTGGCTTTTAATGGGAGTAATAGCCTTAGCGCTTTTGGCGTTCTTGGTGAACCCAGACAGTATCGACAAGGTTTTTGGTAAGAATCCTGACGTTTTAGGAAAAGTAAACGGTGAGAAAATCACCCGCGAAGAGTTCAATGATCAGCTTTTCGTGCTGCAGCAACAGGCTGAACAACAAGGTCGTCCAAAAAACGGACTTGAAGAGCAGGCTTGGCAGTTACTTGTTCAATCTAAGCTTATCAAGCAGCAGTTTGAGAAATTGGGCTTTGAAATGACTGATGATTATTTCTGGAATCAGATCCAGTATGATCAGATGTTCGCTCAAAATCAACAGTTCTTTGATGAGAAAGGGAACTTTAAAACTCAAGAGCTTAAAAAAGAAATTGAAACATTACAGAACACTAACCCTCAGGGGTATGCTCAATGGTTGAAAACCAGAAAATCAATTGAGTACAGACTGATGGCGAGACAGGTGTTTACCAATATTTCAGCAGGAATTACTACTGGTAAAAAAGAAGCTGAAGAATTGATGAAAGAAAGAGATCAGCTTGCTGACATCGACTTTGTGAAGGTAGACTATGCAGCTTATCTTCAGAAAACAAAGATCAATGTTACTACAGAAGATCTTGCCAACTACATCAAGCAGCACCCGGTGATGTTCAAAGCTGAACCTAGCAGAAACTTAGGTATTGTATTTTTCCCTTCTAAGCCAAGTGCAGCAGATGATGCAGCCGCTTTAAAGGAAATTACAAAATTATACTCAGGAGGAACAGATGCTAGCGGAGGAACTGAAAACTTCCAGAATACAAAGAATGACTCTATGTTTGTAATGGCAAACTCAGATTCACCTTTCAATCCTCAGTATGTGAAGCCTACACAATTGCCTGCTACTATACAAGGTCAGATCGCAACAGCTGCGGTTGGACAGACTTTTGGTCCGTACAAAGAACAGAATTTCTATGTAGTTTCTAAACTTGTAGGTAAGAAAACTTCAGATTCTACATTATCAAGACATATCCTGATCGCTTTCAAAGGAAGCCCTGCAGGAGATGGAGTAACAAGATCTAAAGAGCAGGCTAAGAAATTAGCAGACTCTATTGGAGCTATTGTAAAAGCTACACCAGCTAAATTTACTGAGTTCCTTAAACTTTCAAATGATCCAAGTTCTGCTGCACAAGGTGGTAGCCTTGGTTGGACAACTCCGGAAACACCTTTTGTTCCTGAGTTCCTAACTTATCTTGCAAACAATCCTAAAGGAGCAACAGGTGTTGTAGAAACTCAGTTTGGGTACCACATCATCAATATTGAAGATAAAAAATCTGGTTCAATGGGGTATAAGGTGGCTAATCTTGTAAAAGAGATCAAACCTTCAGATGCTACAGAAGCAGAAACAGATAAAAATTCCAGAAAATTCATTCAGCAGGTTCAAGGGAAGTCTTTCAACGATTTCGTGAATATTGCTAAGAAAGGAAACTTCCAGTATACTAATTCTAAAGCTGCGAAGAGATTCGAAGGACAGCTTCAGGGCTTAGGTACTGAGAAAGACGGTGATATCCTTGCTTGGGCTTTTGATAAGAAAAGATCTAAAGGAGATACAGAATTATTCAATGTAGACGGAACAGGAGACAAAATTGTTGTATACTTAAACGGAAAACAAGAAGCTGGTCTTGCTGATCCTGAATCTGTAAGAGATCAGATTGAGGTAATTGTTAAGAATAAATTAGCTGCAAAACAAATCTCTGATAAAATTGCAGGAGCAAAAGCTTCAGGTTTAGATCAGATTGCTGCATTATTTGCTACTACAAAACAAGCGGCTCAGGTGAATCTATTGAACCCTTCAGTAAATGGAGCAATGGAACCTAAAGTTGCCGGTGCAGCATTCGGAGTTGCAAAAGGTAAACTTTCTAAGCCGGTTGAAGGTGGAACAGGTGTTTATGTATTGATTAAAAAATCAGAGACAGTAAACAAACAACCTGGTGATATTAAGCAATTTACTGAGTCTATTTCTCAGAGAAATGCAGGAATGTTCGGACAGGCTTGGTTAAAGAGTCTTCAGGATAACGCAGATATCCAGGACTACAGAATCGAGATCTGGAACAAGCTGGGAAATCAGCAACAATAAAAGATTTACATCTATCAATATAAAAGCGACAATTTTTTTGTCGCTTTTTTTGTATTTATGGCAGAACAATAAAGGAAAAGATTTATTTAAAATGTACTATATTTGCTTATTAGAAAAAAATTAGCAAGTGAAGTTCAGTAAAGAATTAAAAGCTGGTGTGATTGCACTTCTAGCTATCGTAGGCTTTGTGGTGTTGTTTCAATTTATGAAAGGGAAGAGCCTTTTTACTACCGACAATATCTTTTACGCAAAATATGACAATGTAGAAGGCCTTGCGCAGTCTTCAGCAGTCTCTATTAATGGTCTTAAAGTAGGCCAGGTAGATAAGATCATTCCTCAGACAGGAAAGGATGGTAAAATCAGTTTTGTTGTAAAAATTACAGTTGATAACAAATTTGAATTTTCAAAAAACTCATCACTGGAAATTTTTGAACCGGGATTAATGTCCGGTAAGGAAATGAGAGTAAATCTGGCATATGGCGGAGCTACAGCAAAAGATGGAGATACCTTGAAAGGAGCCTTCAAATTGGGAATGATGGGAAGTCTTTCTTCTCAGGTAGGCCCGGTAAAAGATCAATTACAGGTTGTTTTACATAGAGTAGACTCTCTAATGGCGAATGCCAATCAGCTTGTAGATGCTCAGAACAGAGCAGAAATTAAAGCGTTATTATCCAACCTTAATAAGACAGTGGGAGCATTGGAAACCACTGCAGGAAGTGTAAACAGCCTTGTAGGTCATAATGATCCTAAATTACAGAAAGTATTGGATGATGCAAGTCTTACAATGCAAAGTGGAAAGACAACATTAGATAAATACGGAAATCTTGCACAAAGCATTGATACCAAGCAGTTAAATGCAACTATTGCAAATCTGGATGCCACCGTAGGAAAACTGAATCAGGTGATTGGCGGAATAGATAAAGGAGAGGGAAGCTTAGGTAAGCTGATGAAGGATGATAAATTATACAACAACCTGAATTCAGCATCTTCTAATTTGAATTCATTGATTGAAGATATGAAAGCGAACCCTAAGAGATACATCAATTTCTCAGTTTTCGGTAAAAACAATAAAGACTAATACGCCTTATGCAGTACATCGATAACATTATTTTCCTGATTCTATTAGTGGCCGGATTTGGACTGTTTGCCAAAAGCCTGCTGAAGATCTATAGAAATATCAGACTTGGTCACGAGATCAACAGAAACGACAGAAAATCTGAACGCTGGAGTACCATGGCAAGAGTGGCTATGGGACAGAGCAAGATGGTGAAACGTCCTGTTGCCGGGATTTTACACCTTTTCGTGTACGTAGGTTTTGTGATTATCAATATAGAACTTATTGAAATTATTGTTGATGGACTGTTCGGAACACACCGTTTTCTAGCTTCAGTTTTTGGAAATGGATTCTATAGTTTCTTTACAGCAACATTGGAGATTCTTGCTCTTCTTGTTGTAATAGGAGTGGTGGTATTCTTTATCAGAAGAAACTTTTATGGAGTTAAGAGATTAACCATGAAAGAACTTTTCGGATGGCCAAAACAGGATGCCAACTGGATTCTTATCATTGAGTTTGCCTTAATGATGGCTTTCTTTAAAATGAACGCAGCTGATTGGGTACTGCAACAAAGAGGAGTAATGCCTGCACTGGGAAGTTTCCCGATTAGTTCTACTATTCTGGGACCTATTTTTAGCAATTTCGGTGACGGTTTCCTACACTTTACAGAAAAAGGAGCTTGGTGGTTCCACTTTGTAGGGATTCTGTTCTTCATGAATTACTTGTATTATTCAAAGCATTTACACATTATTTTAGCGTTCCCAAGTACTTGGTATGCTAATCTTGATAAAAAAGGAAAATTCAACAACCTTGATTCTGTAACAAAAGAGATCAAATTGATGATGGATCCTAATGCAGATCCTTATGCTGCACCGGCAGAAGGAGCTGAAGCAGATGTTCCTTCTAAATTTGGAGCTGAAGATATATTTGACCTTAACCAGGTACAACTACTGAATGCTTATTCTTGTACAGAATGCGGACGTTGTACTTCTGTTTGCCCTGCCAACATTACAGGTAAAAAACTATCTCCGAGACTGATCTTAATGAAAACAAGAGACAGGTTGGAGGAAGTTGGAAAAAATATTGATAAAAACGGAAAATTTGTAGACGACGGCAAAAAGCTGTTGAATGACTATATCACTAAGGAAGAACTTTGGGCTTGTACTACATGTAATGCATGTACAGATGCCTGTCCAGTATTGTTAGATCCACTTTCTATTATCTTCGAAATGAGAAGATTCCTGGTAATGGAACAGTCCGCTGCTCCACAGGAATTGAATCTGATGATGACGAACGTAGAAAACAACGCTGCTCCTTGGCAGTATAACCAGGCTGACCGTCTGAACTGGGCTTCAGAAAATTAAAAACTAATCGATTTGAAAATTTGAAAATTGATTAACGCTAGTTCACTTTCAAATTTCCAAATCCTCACCTTTTCAAATTGAAAAAGAAATGGATTTCAATATAAAAACAATGGCAGAATATGCTGCCGAAGGAAAATCACCGGAAGTTTTATTTTGGGTTGGATGTGCAGGAAGTTTTGACGACCGCGCCAAAAAAATTACAAAAGCATTTTGCAAGATATTAAATAAAATAGGGGTTGAATTTGCAGTCTTAGGACAGGAAGAAAGCTGTACCGGAGATCCTGCGAAAAGAGCTGGGAATGAATTTGTTTTCCAGATGATGGCCCTTACCAATATTGAAGTTCTTAATGCTTACGAAGTAAAGAAAATTGTAACAGCTTGTCCACACTGTTTCAATACCCTTAAAAATGAATATCCAAGTCTTGGCGGGCACTTTGAAGTAGTTCATCACACACAATTCCTTAAAACCTTAATGGAAGAAGGAAGACTGAAAATTGAAGGTGGAGCATTCAAAGGGAAAAAAATTACTTTCCACGATCCTTGTTACCTTGGACGTGCGAACGATGAATATGAAGCACCAAGAATATTATTGGAAAAGCTTGATGCAGAGCTTGTAGAAATGAAGCGTTGCAGAACAAACGGACTTTGTTGTGGAGCTGGTGGTGCACAGATGTTTAAAGAGCCTGAAAAAGGAAATAAAGACATCAATATCGAAAGAACAGAAGAAGCTTTATCTTTTGAACCTAAAGTAATTGCAACCGGATGTCCATTCTGTAATACGATGATGACAGACGGTGTAAAACACTTCAATAAAAATACTGAAGTTGCAGTAAAAGATATCGTTGAGCTTCTTGCTGAAGCAGACGATTTATAATCTTACCGGTCACACAGACTGTAATATTGCTGTATGAAGGTTAAATGGGGCATTTCCCTTTTGTTTATAATATCCATTCTTACGTTTCTAACCTATTGGAATTATAACAACAGAACATATGATTGGGATATGCCAGGATACCTGGGGAGTATGTTCACAACTGAATTTCCTGATTCACCGGAGAAAGTTCGTGAACTTACATTCTCATCCATAAAAAAAGAAGCCTCTGCAGATCAATATAACAATCTTATAGGGGTGAAACCCTGGGCTCCAACGAGGCAATACTTTGCGAAAAATACACAGTCTTTTACAGAACAGCTACCTTATTTTCAGATAAAAATAGGGTATGTCTTGGTGATTACTCTTTTTTGTAAACTTGGCCTTTCACCACCAATGTCTGTATTATTTACGGGGCTTATTTCTTATTTTATTTCAGGATTATTACTGTTTTATACGATTAAGATCCTGTTTCCGGAAAAGTATATACTTGCTGCTCTTTTAACAGCTGGGATTATGCTTATGCCAACAATGACTTATATGTCAGGAGAGTCTACTCCGGATATGTTTATTTTTCTTTTCCTCTTAATTTTTGTGATAGGGCTCATAAAAAGCTGGAGCAAATGGAGTATATTCTTACTTCTTCTGGTTATGATCTTTATACGTCCGGATTATATTACATTTGCTTTAACTTATTTAGGTGCCATTTTTTTATACAGCTACTTTGCAGAAAAGAAAATGGAAATTATTCTTATAGTACAGGGCATTGTAATGTTATCCATATATGCATCTATCATGAAACTGTATAATTATCCTGGTTGGACGGATCTTTTTTATGACTCATTTATTTATAGAAGACCCATTATTTCATCGCAGCCGGCTCATGTGAGCCTAGATATCTATTTACAGATTATTTACACAAAAATAATAGCTTTTAAAAAAGTAACTCTGGCAGTTTCTATTATGACAGGATTGATTTTTTGGATATCGAAAGATACCTGGATAAGAATGATTGCCGCTCTTTTCTTTGTGAATGTCTATATCAAATTCTTTTTCTTTCCACAGTCGGGGGACCTAAGACTTTTCTTTCCGTTTATTTTTCCACTTTTTATCATGATACTTTTGGCATTGAGTCAAAAATATAACCATATTAAAAGTTCTAAAATTGTATAATTTTATATATGAATGTTATTGGGTTATATCATCATAGAAATAAACAATATAGTATTAAAGTACTCAGACCACAGTGAAGAAGAGCTGACCTGTTTATTCGCTTATAAAGCTATTCCCAGACAACAGTATTGAGTTGAAATGAGAATTCTTATCATGCTGTATTTGAATACCTCTTGTGAAGAAGAATATTTTTACAGGATATAAGTCACATTCTGTCTGAAGAAAAAATCGTAATTTTATCCTCTAAATTGATTAGATATGAAAATTGAAGAATCAAACGTTGTAGAAACAAACGACTACAGAGTCATTATATATCCGGCATCAAGACCATTTGAGACCAAAGAGGCAAAGGTAATCACTGAAAAACTTTTTGATTTCCTGGCAACCTGGGCAGCACACGGAAAACCACTTTCATCGTCATTTAAGATTGAAAAAAATCAATTCATCATCATATGTGTAGATGAAGAGAAAGAAATGGCTTCTGGTTGCAGTATTGATGCTTTAGGTAAGGTCATGAGAGAGATTGATGCAGAGTATCAGTTGGGATTATTTGACAGAATGAAAGCAAGTTTTGTAGAAAATGGAGAAGTGAAAACATTAAAACTTCTTGATTTCAAAACCAAATTAAGAAACGGAGAACTATCAAGAGACATTGAAGTCTTTGATTTTTCTAAAAATACCTATCTGGACTTTTTAAGCCACTTTCTTCTTCCTTTGGAGAAAAGCTGGGCGGCAGGTATCAGCTAAGTATTTTGGATCAGCAATAATGTAAGGATGATGTATATCGTCCTTTTTTTGTGTTTAAAAATCTGGAAACTCTGAAATCCCATAAGAGCTCGGATAAAAGATGGAAATTTATTACCTTTATCCATTGTTTGCTGCAGTGTGGTTTGCACAAAGGCTCAAACACAGATACAACTCAATAACATTTTGAAAAGAAAAAAGATACTCTTCATCTCATCATGGTTTCCTAATCAGTTAGAACCTACTAACGGTAATTTTGTGCAAAGACATGCGGAAGCCGTTTCATTATCTTGTGATGTTGAAATACTGCATGCTATTGGTAATTTTGAACAGAAGGAATTATATGTCTATGATGACAGAATCATAAACGGTATCAGAACTTTAATCATTTATTATAAAAACTCAAAAAATCCGGCTCATAACTTCTTAAGAAGGATGAGAGCCTATTTAAAAGGGTTTGAAAAACTGAACAGACCAGATCTTGTTCATGCTAATGTTCTGCATAACAATATGCTTTTTGCTGTTTATCTGAAGAAAAAATATAAAATTCCATTTGTAGTTACAGAACACTGGACGGTTTTACAAAAACAGAATTTATCCAAAACACCGGGTAATATTAAACGTATTGCCAGATATATTGCAAAACATGCCGGATATATCCTGCCTGTAAGCTATAACCTGAAAGAAAGTCTGAAAGAGTTAGGAATCACAACGCCAATGAAAGTCATTTCCAATGTTGTAGATACCGATGTTTTTACTGTTAAACCTAAAATGGAATCATCAGAACATGTGAAATTTCTTCATGTATCAAGCCTCATTCCCCGTAAAAGACCTAAAGATATCATTAATGCAGTGCACCAGTTACACGAAAAGGGATATCATGTTAGACTGGAAATAGGGGGAGATGGAGATTCTGAATCATTGATGGATTTGGTTAAAAACTTATCTGCTGAAGAGTATATAAACGTTTTTGATGCCATAAGTTACGCTGAAGTTGCTGAAAAAATGCAGAACTCAGACTATTTTATCCTATTCAGTGAAAATGAAACTCAGGGTTGTGTAATTCTGGAGTCTTATGCATGTGGAAAACCTGTGATATCAACAAAGGTTGGCGGGGCTGCAGAGTTTATTATAGATGGATTGGGTATTGGAATTGAAAAAGATAATACAGATCAACTGTATAAAACGTTGGAAAAAATATGCAGAAAGGAATATACTTTTAAAAGTGAATCCGAGATCAGGAACTTTGCTGTGGAAGGATATTCCCGAAAGGCTATTTCTCAGCAGTTTGTGAAAGTGTATGACGAAGTTCTTTCTAAAAATAGAATCTTGTGAAAAGTCTGAAAGATTTTTTAAGAAGTTTTTTTAGCAATAGTGGGCATCATGTTTTCTTCTCATTCCTTATTGCCAAAATAAGCAGTTTTCTGGGATCTTTGCTGATTATCAGATTGCTACCGGAAAATGAGTTTGGAATTTTAAGCATTGTTCTTTCTGTTTTAACCATTTTTATTCCGTTTACAGGATTTGGGAGCAGCCAGAGCTTAATGAGGTTTGGCTCCATGTCATTGGATAAAGAAGAGAAATTAAAAATCTCATCTTACTTTTTTTTCAAAGGAATTCTGTTTGAACTGATCCTTATCCTTTTGTTTTTATGCACTTCTGTTTTTTATTTTCATAAGTATGAAGACATCTTTATTATTTTTATAGCCTGTGCTGTAAGACTCGGAGGTTTTTATTTTTTGAATCACATTCAGGTTTTTTATAGGATAACCGGTAAAAATCAGACATTTGCGAGAATTAATAATGTAGTGAATATTGGTGGGTTGTTACTTGTTTTGGTGCTTACCTACTTTTTTAAATTTTATGGATATCTTATCGCCATAAGTATTGCTCCTTATTTATCATTATTCTGCTTAAATAAAGAGATATATGCTCATCGTACAGTAAGACCCGGAAATTATAAAGAAATGTGGCGATATGGGATTTTTACAGCGTTAACCTCTCTTACTTCAGATGCTTTATACTCATTGGATATACTTTTGCTTGGATTTATGATGAATGAAAATGCAGTTGCCAACTACAGAACTGCTATTCTGATTCCTTCTAATGTTATTTTTCTGGCGACCAGTTTTCTGCAGAGTGACTTTCCGGTACTTTCAAAAAATTATAAGGATAAAAATTTCCTGCAGTCTTATGTGGTGAATTTTAATAAATTTTTCATTCCGATCTGTCTGGGAATCCTGATTTTCTTTTATGTATTTAAAAAATATATTATCATTGTCTTCTTTGGGGAGAGCTATGTGGAAAACACCACATTATTTATGATTTTATCAATAGGTTTCACATTGGGAATGTTGACCCGAAACCTTTACGGAAACCTTTTACCGGCAGTAGGAAAAGTAGAAATAAATGCATGGATAGGTACAGGATCACTTATATTTCTGGCTGTGCTTGCTTATCTATTGGTTCCTGCTTATGGAGCCATTGGAATGGGAATTGCAATGACGGCAACACTGCTTGCTTCTGGTTTGGGATTTCTGTTTTTTTTCTTTTCCTACTTAAGGAAACTGCCTTAATGATAAAATCTTTTTATCTTTGTTAGAATGAAAAATATCTTTCTTTATATCTTACTGTTAAGCTGTGTGGTTATCAGTTGTGGAAGTGATGACGATTCTTTGCAAAGAATTGATCAGATCATGAATATATATATGAAGTCGGATACCAGTCCGGATCTATTGAATGCTAAAAAAAGCGGATCTTTTACCAGTTTTTCTGTGAATGATATGTTGGGAGACAAAGACAACTCGCCTGTTACCAGTATTTCTCTAAGAATGAGACAGGATTCTGTTTTTTATATAGAGTATATTGCAGGGGCTAAAAGAAAGAAGTTTGATTCTGCGGGCATCAATTATTACTCCAGGATGGCACTTACTTTAAACAAGACTGTTAATAATACTACGCAGTCGGTTACGGATATTCTGGAAATCCATTATAAAAAGACACCGGAATTATTTCAGGTTTCTGAGGTTTTATATAATACAAAATCGGTATTTACAAAAGAATTGGGAGCTCCCAATTCGATAAATAATGTAACTATCGTAAAATAGTTTAAATTTGTAAAATGGTTAGCTTATATTAGGCTAAATTTAATATTTAACATCTAAATAAAATGTTACAAGTCAATTTTTTACGCGACAATAAAGAACGCGTTTTAGAAGGTCTTCAAAAAAGACAATTCAAGAATCTTGGGTTGGTAGACGAAGCTATTGCTACTGACGACGAAAGAAAAAGAATCCAGTTTGAATTAGATTCCCAGCTTTCCGAGATCAATAAAATTTCCAAGGAAATTGGACTTTTAATGAAGGAAGGAAAGAAAGAAGAAGCGGAATCGGCAAAATCTAAAACAGCACAGTACAAAGAGTCGAGTTCAGAATTGAAATCTCAGCTGGAAGTAAAAGAAACAGAATTATTAAATATTTTGTACCAACTTCCAAACATTCCAAATGAATTGGTAAAAAGCGGTGCTTCTGCTGATGATAATGAAAATATTTTTCAGTCTCATACGGTAGAAGGTCTTGGTGAAGGAGCTATTCCTCACTGGGAACTGGCTAAAAAATATAACCTTATTGATTTTGAACTAGGGGTAAAAATCGCTGGGGCAGGTTTTCCTGTTTATTTAGGAAAAGGAGCAAGATTACAAAGAGCTTTAGTTCAGTATTTCCTTGATAAGAACGTTGAAAAAGGGTATACAGAAGTAAATCCGCCTCACGTTGTGAATGAAGCTTCAGGGTATGGAACAGGACAGTTACCTGATAAAGAAGGGCAGATGTATTAT
Source organism: Chryseobacterium sp. CH25 (assembly GCF_004119455.1). GTDB lineage: Bacteria > Bacteroidota > Bacteroidia > Flavobacteriales > Weeksellaceae > Chryseobacterium. The sequence continues at coordinate 129,364 of NZ_NRQT01000006.1, read as the reverse complement.
ATTAACGAAGATAATTTATATCTGATTCCTACTGCAGAAGTCCCTGTAACAAACCTTTATCGTGATGTTTTATTGGACGAAAAAGATCTTCCGATTAAAAATACAGCTTTCTCACAGTGCTATAGAAGAGAAGCAGGAAGTTACGGTGCTCACGTAAGAGGATTAAACCGTCTTCACCAATTTGAAAAAGTTGAGATCGTAAGAATTGAAAAACCAGAAAATTCTTATGCCGTTCTGGAAGAAATGGTAGAGCATATTAAAGAGATCCTTACAGATCTTGAACTTCCATTCAGAGTTTTAAGACTTTGCGGTGGAGATACAGGTTTTGCATCTGCAATGACGTATGACTTTGAAGTGTGGAGCGCTGCTCAGGAAATGTGGTTAGAAGTAAGTTCTGTGTCCAATTTTGAAACATTCCAGGCTAACAGACTGAAGTGTCGTTACAAAGCGGACGGTAAGTCTCAGTTAGTTCACACATTGAACGGATCTGCAATGGCATTGCCAAGAATTATGGCTGCATTATTGGAGAACAATCAGACAGCAGATGGTATTAAGCTTCCTAAGAAGATTGCTGAATATGCGAGATTTGATACAATTAACTAATTAATTTAGTTTTAAATAAAAACCCACCGGACTCCGGTGGGTTTTGTTATTTTATTCAGTAACAATGATGATTTTCTTATCAGCATTCTTCAATTTTGAATCCTTGTCATTTATCGCTTTTAGATCGTATTCTATTCTAACGGAATAGTCATCAACCTGTTTTAGCCAGTCATGTTTGCCGGTGATGGATTTTATTTTGGTTTCAAATTTTAAAGTAGTTCCTATATTTTTGAGAAACATCATCATCATACCATCCATTTTTTCCGTTTCTTCTTTTGATCCTTGAGATTTAAGCACTTCTTCAATATTTTTAACATTGAAAAAATCCGTGTTAATGGTTAACGTTTTTCCATCCCAGATATTGAGAATATTTTGATCAAAGGGTAATTTTTCGTCTTTATTGAAATTCTTAACAACTTCATAATCATTTGGTGTGATGTGATCTAATTTAAAGGAAAATCCGATAGGGGCAGATTTATTGTCTTCTTTTGTTGACTTTACAAAAATCTTTTTTATGATCCTGATCGTGTCCTGATTTTCTGTTTTCAGTTTTCCTTCTTTTTTTAGAAGATCATACATGCTTGTCCAAGCTGTTGGAAACCTGTCCAATTCTTTAAACTTATCTTGTTTTAATGAATCTGGTGTCATCGCTTGCATTTCTGCCATAAATTCCCGGGTATCCACATCAGTAATCATAGATGTAGCCGAATCTTTATGATAGACTACCTCAGTATTGATGCTGCAAGATTGTAGAGTAAACAGACTTATTAAGAATAAGACGATTGTTTTCTTCATGATATATAGTAAATTCTAATTAATGGCAGTTAACAGCTTCATTCGGGTCTTTAGAAATAGTCATAGATTCTGCTTTTGGAGAGACATAAGGAATTCCAAGTTCTAAGCCTCTAAGAATGAAAAGTCCACCCAAAATAATCATAATGATGGGAACTGCCTTTAAAACCTTTGTTCTGAAGGCCTGATTCATGAGATTTCCGGCCAAAACAATGGCAAACATGAACGGAAGGGTTCCCAAACCAAATAAGGCCATATATAAAGCTCCCTGCCATATTCCACCTCCTGCAAGACTTGCCGTAAGAGCCATATATACCATTCCGCATGGTAAGAAACCATTCAGAATTCCGGTAGTAAATCTTGAACGGTAATCTGCCTTTTGAAGTAAACGTCCTAAATTAGATTTTACAGAATATAAAAACTTGGACAGAAAAGGAATCTTTGAAGCAAAATCTTTTCCACCAAATGAAAATACAGCCATAATGATAAGCAGAACGCCGGCAGTAATTGTCAGGTATTTCTGAAACCCAGCCATTTCAAATCCCTGTCCTATAATTCCAAGAAGAGCACCTAATAATGAATAGGTGAAAATTCTTCCGAACTGATAGGTAAGATTCTGAAGATAAAAATTGGCTGCCTGTTTTTTGGTTAATCCCATCGATAGAGCAATAGGGCCACACATTCCGATACAGTGAAAACCGGAAGCAAAGCCTAAAGCAATAGCCGATACAATAAGTCCTATTTCCATATCACATCATAGTCCATTCTATAGTCTGTTTTGTCTTTTGTCCAGCTTAGTCTCAAAGTATAGTTTCCTACTTTTAATACCTGAGCAGGTATTATAAATGACTTATTGGCATCAAGATCTACAGATTTTTTTATGTCTAAATTCTGGTCATCGGTTCTGTTTAAAACAAATTTTACCGTAGTGTTTGAATGATTATATTCTTTTGGAAAAGTGATTTTAATCCCTTGAACATCCTGGCTGTATACAGGCTTTTCCTGCAGCTCATCCGCTCTTTTTTTAGAATCAATTACATCCTGATACTGTAATTCTTCTTCATAATAATTATCGGTTACCATTTCAGAGTTCTTTTGCCCGTTCGGGAAAAGAAACATCATGGATAATATAAAAACGATAAATGCTAATAATGCAATTACAACACCGTGTCCCCAAGTAAAGTTCTTCATTTTTTCTTTTTAAAATTGCAGTTTGAATGGTCCTTCAAAATAAGTTTGATAAGAATCGATAAGTTTACCCTTCATATCGTAAACTCCGATTGTAATGTTCTGTTTGGAAAGTTTCATTTCATCTTCAGGGAAGCTGATATTGATTGTTCCTTTAGAAATTTTATCCCTGTCTACAGGAATTTTGCTTGATGCACTGTAAGTGATCTCACCATGAGCAGGTGCAATGACCTTGATGGTAACCATTTTCTTCTCATTGGTCTTGTTCAGGAAGGTATAATTATAAGTATTGATAATTTTTCCTTCTTTCACAAAGAATGTACTGCCCGCAGGTTTAATGAATTTAGCTTCCATTTCTCCACGGCTGTAAAGAAGGTATCCTAAGAATCCTACCAGAAGGAATAAGAAAATACTGAATCCTTTCATTCTTCCTGTGAATTTGAACTGAGTTTCTTTCTCAATTTCATTTTCAGAAGCATATCTTACCAATCCTTTTGGAAGGCCTACTTTTTCCATTACTTCATCGCAGGCATCAATACATGCTGTACAGTTGATACATTCCAGCTGTTGCCCGTCTCTGATGTCAATTCCGGTAGGACATACTACCACACATTGTTGGCAATCGATACAGTCTCCTTTACCAGCAGCTTTTCTGTCTTCTCCTTTTCTCCATTTTGATCTTCCTTCCCCTCTTTTGAAGTCATAGAAAACATTGATGGTATCTTTATCAATCAATACACCCTGAAGTCTACCATATGGACAAACCAATGTACATACCTGTTCTCTGAACCATGCAAATACAAAGTAAAATGCAGCAGTAAGAAGAATCATTACAATAAAGTTGGTAGGATGGGTAAATGGCCCTTCGGAAACAATTTTGAATACTTGTTCATACCCAACAATATACATGAACATGAAGTGAGTAATGATAAGTGAAATAACAACGTAAACAGACCATTTCAGACTTCTTTTCCAGATCTTTTCACTGTTCCACTCCTGTCTGTCCAGCTTCATTTGCTTGTTTCGGTCACCTTCAATCAGATACTCGATTTTACGGAAGATAGATTCCATAAAAATTGTCTGAGGGCAAATCCACCCGCAGAAAATTCTTCCGAATGCAATCGTAAAAACGATAATAAAGATTAAGGATGCGATAGCACCTAAAGTAAGGATAAAGAAATCTTGTGGATAGAAAGGCTGTCCAAGGATGAAAAATTCTCTGTCTATCACATTGAACATCAGCAATGGGTTACCATTGATTTTGATGAACGGTAATGAAAAATAAATAATTAATAGTAGATAACTTACAATGTTTCTATAGTTGGTATATTTCCCTTTTGGCTTTCTAGGAAATACCCATCTTCTTTTACCGGATTGCTCCATTGTCCCTATAGAATCTCTGTAAGTTTCAGGGTCCAGAACCTGTCCCTGTCCGCCTCGTACTTCTATTTCTTCTATGTCTGACATATTGTAATGTGTTTAAAAAAGAAAAAACATAATTCGTTACTATTTTTAAGGTAATAACAAATTATGTTTTTTTCATATGTTTCTAATTTTTTAGATTATTCTTTTTCCCAGTGTGCTTCAGTTCCTTGAGGAGCTGCTCCTCCTTGAGCTGGAGTTACTGGTGGTAATTCCTGGTTGATGTGATATACATACGCTGCAATTTTTTCAATTTCAGCTCCAGAAACTTCTCCATTTTTACCAAATGCTCTCATCGCAGGGTTAGTAGGAGAACCATTCCAGTCCATGTGGAATACGTTTTTGAATAACGTTTTCTCTGGCATGTTAATCCAGTGGTTATCTGTTAAGTTTGGACCGATACCTCCACTACCGTCTTCTTTGTGACAAGATGCACAGTTTGTTTTGAATAATTCTTTACCTTCTGCAATATTATCAGCTGAATACTTAGCTGTTTCAATTGTTACAGGAGGCTGGCTTGCTTCATAAGCTGCAATGCTTGCCAATTGCTCTTTGTATTCTTTTTCATACTCGCTTAACGGGTGAGCGAAATCTGTAAATGAATACGCTGCAATATATACAATACAAAAAGCAGTCCCAAAATAGAATAAACCTACCCACCATTTTGGTAATTGGTTATCCAACTCCATGATTCCGTCGAAACCGTGGTCAATAAGGATATCTTTTTCTTCTGTATCAGATTGCTTTTTAAAGGCAGCTGCATACATTCTTTTGAAGAAAGGAACTTTCTTTTCTGCTAAATAAGCTGCTTTCTCTTCCGGAGATAATTTTTTGAATTTGTTGTTTTCAATCAAATCTCCAATAGCACTGTGGATAAAGGCAAGGATACTACCAATAACAACAGTTCCCCAGAAGTAAGGCGAAGCTAGGAACGCGTAGCTCTGCACAAACAAATAATAAAAAACTATTAAAAGTCCGATTATTATCAAGATGTTTACAACAACAGGTGTTCTTTGTTTCATAAAAAATAGTTTAATTTTTTAAATTAAAATCGTCGTCTTCATCCTCTCCAAGGGGAGCTTCTTCTTCCTCTTTGTAATATTTCTTAGGCTTGCTAAAAACATAGATTACCAGAGCTACGAAGAACAGCATAAAGAAAATCAGAGCCAGTGTCTGGTAGAAGCCAGCATTTTCTGTATTGGATAATATATCTTTAAAGTTCTGAGGAATCATACTAACCTTTTAATGTTTTTAGTTATTACTTGCTGTTTTAATTTCAGTTGTTTTGATATCTGTCCCTAATCTCTGTAGGTAAGAAATAAGAGCTACAATTTCTTTTTTCTCTAATTCTCCCTGAGGTTTCTTAGCATAAGCCTCTTTCAAGTCATTTGCTTCAGAGAAGATATCTTTTACAATTTTCTTAGCCTGGTTATCTGCCCATGTATTAGCAGAGTCAATTTGAGCTTTTGTATAAGGTACATCAAATGTATTCTTCATCAGCTTAATTTTGTCTACCATTTTAGATCTGTCTAAGTCAGTAGCAATTAACCAAGGGTAACGAGGCATGATAGAACCTGCAGATGTAGATCTTGGGTTATACATGTGCTTGTAGTGCCAAGAACTTGGGTTTTTACCACCTTCTCTATGTAAATCCGGTCCTGTTCTTTTAGATCCCCAAAGGAAAGGTCTGTCGTATACGAATTCCCCAGCTTTAGAGTACTGTCCGTTTTTACCGTTAAATCTTGTAATCTCATCTCTGAACGGTCTGATCATCTGAGAGTGACAAGCATTACATCCTTCACGGATATAAATATCTCTACCTTCAAGTTCAAGCGGAGAATAAGGTTTCACTGCTGAAATAGTAGGTACACTTTTCTTAAGAGATAGAGTAGGGATGATTTCTACCATACTTCCGATGGAAATAGTACACAATGACAATACTGTTAAAAGTAATGGCATTCTTTCTAACCAAAGGTGGAATCCTTCTCCTTCTTTACGTTTGTTTCCGATGTTTGCTAATGCAGGTGCTTCAGCAGGAACTTCTTTTTGGAATGATCCTTTTCTTACTGTAGCAATTACGTTAACGATCATTAGGATAGCTCCAGAAATATAGAATAAACCTCCTAAGAATCTCATTTTAAAGTAAGGAATAATCGCAGTTACTGTATCCAACCAGTTTTTCCATAATAATGTTCCGTCCGGGTTGAATTGTTTCCACATTAATCCTTGTGTGAATCCAGAAATATACATTGGTACTGCATAGAAAATGATTCCTAATGTCCCTAACCAGAAATGCCAGTTAGCTAATTTTACAGACCAAATTTTTGTTCTCCACATAATTGGTACCAGGTAATAGATAACCCCGAATGCCATGAAACCATTCCATCCAAGAGCTCCTAAGTGTACGTGACCGATAACCCAGTCTGTAAAGTGACCAATTTTGTTGATGTTTTTAGTTGCTAAAAGCGGTCCTTCAAACGTTGCCATACCATAACAAGTAACTGCAACTACGAAGAACTTAAGGATAGGATTTTCTCTTACTTTATCCCAAGCTCCTCTTAACGTAAGAAGACCATTTAACATTCCTCCCCAAGATGGCGCAATAAGCATGATAGAGAAACCAGTTCCTACTGCTTGTGCCCATGCTGGTAGAGCGGTATACTGAAGGTGGTGAGGACCAGCCCAGATATATACGAAGATTAGTGACCAAAAGTGAATAATAGACAGTTTATATGAGAATACAGGTCTGTCTGCTGCTTTTGGTAAGAAGTAATACATTAAACCTAGAACCGGAGTCGTCAATACGAATGCTACCGCATTGTGACCATACCACCATTGTACGATGGCATCTTTTGCTCCTGCATATGCAGAATAAGACTTCCAGCCAGAGAAAGATAATGGAACTTCAAGGTTGTTGAAGATGTGAAGCATTGCTACTGCTACCCAAGTTCCAAGATAGAACCAAATAGCAACATAAAGGTGTCTTACTCTTCTCTTTGAAATAGTGAGAATCATGTTTGCTCCAAAAATGATCCATGAGAATGCAATCAGAATATCGATTGGCCACTCATGTTCAGCATATTCTTTTGAAGTATTAATACCCATAAAGAACGTAATGAACGTAGCAACAATCATAAATTGCCATGTCCAGAAGTGAATCCAAGATAATGTATCACTGTACATTCTTGTCTTCAATAATCTTTGCGTAGAGTAGTATACCCCTACATAAACAATATTACACACGAACGCAAAGATCACGGTATTGGTGTGCAACATCCTGATTCTACCAAAACCAAACGCTCCATGAGTGTTTATTAACCCTTGAATGTTACCCGATGCTAAACTTTTAATGGTTGTATCATCTGTACCGAATAAGAATTCTGGTAATTCAGGGTAGAAAAGCATTAATGCCGCCGTAAGCCCGAACGTAAATCCTATGAAACCAAAGATTATGGTTGCATAGAGGAACGCACGGACAATACTATTGTCATAACTAAACTTTTGTGTTTCCATATCAACTATTCACTATTTTTCTCAATTTTTATTATTTTCTCCTATTTCTTTATCGTCTTTATCTTTGTCGCCATTTTCCTTTTTTTCTTTGACTTCGTCATCGAAAAGGATTCTGACAGCCGGAGATTCATCATCTTCAAACTGCCCTTTTTTGGCATACACTATAAATACGACCAGGAAGATCGCAGCTAAAGAAACACTGCAGACGATCATTAAATATAGAATATCCATTGGACAACAAAATTAACCTATTTTCGGGGTTCAAATTTAGTGAAAAATAATGACATTCATCACGAAATGCCGATTTCAGCTAATTTAAAATCAGTCTAAATAAGCGGGTTTAAGCCCGGTTTTTGAAGTATTTTCGACCTAGTATCCAAGTTGAAACTGTAGTAAAGGTAACTACGGTAATGGAACTTACAGGCATGATAATTGCTGCAAAAAGCGGATGCATGTGGCCTGTAACTGCGTAACTTAACCCAACAATGTTATAAAGAAAACTGATTATAAATGTCATTTTCACAATAGTAATCGAGCCTTTACAGACATTCAGGTAGTTGTCTAAAGTAACTACTTTTTCACCGTTCATAATCACATCAGAAGATGGTGTAAAGCTGTTGGTATCATCAGCAATAGCAATTCCTACATTACTCTGTTTTAGCGCTCCTGCATCATTCAGTCCATCCCCAAGCATGGCTACTTTCATGTGCTGATCCTGAAGGTTTTTAATGTAATTTAATTTGTCTTCAGGGCTTTGGTTGAAAGCCATTCCTTTGTAATTTGGAATAAGTTCTTTAAGTTGGTTTTCTTCTGAAGAATTATCTCCACTCAGAATAAATATTTTGTAGTTGGTGAGTTTTTTAAACAGGTCTTTAAGTTTTGGTCTGTACTCGTTCTTAAAGATGAATTTTCCTAAGAATTCGTCATTTTTGCTGATATAAACAGCGGTTTCCAGATTTTTTGGTTCCTGATTGTTGTAACGCGCAGAACCAATTTTATAAACGTTTCCTCTTACATTGGCTACATAGCCTTTTCCTGAAATTTCCTGGAAATCTTCAACAGGGAAATAATTATCATTCAGCTCTATAAATTCATAGAGAGATTTAGAAAGAGGGTGGTTGGAATTCTTTAATAACGTTTTGATGTTAAGTTGATCGAATTCATTCATCTCAGATCCTTCATACTTGATGTTGGATTTTTTTCTGTGGGTAATGGTTCCTGTTTTGTCAAAAACGATGGTATCTAATTTTGCAATTTTTTCAATCGTTAAAGTATCTTTTACGTAAAACTTATTTCGGCCTAAGATCCTCATAATGTGTCCGAAAGTGAACGGTGCAGACAATGCAAGCGCACATGGGCATGCAATAATCAGAATTGCTGAAATTACCTGGAACATTTTCTCCAAATCGATGAATGCCCAGTAAATTCCGGAAATCAATGCAATACCTAAAATAATGAAGGTGAAATATTTACTGATGTTGTTGGTCAATGTGTCAAGACCGGTCTCATGTTTCTTAAAAGCTTCTTTATTCCAAAGCTGGGTAAGGTAACTCTGATCTACATCTTTGATGACTTCCAGCTCAAGAGAAGATCCTATCTGTTTTCCTCCGGCAAAAATTTTGTCTCCCGGTTGTTTACTGATACTTTCACTTTCTCCGGTAATAAAACTGTTGTCAATGTTTCCTTCCCCGTTAATTAAAATAGCGTCTACCGGAATGATTTCCTGGTTTCTAACTAAAATTCTGTCTCCAACTTTTATTTCAGAAAGAAGAATATTTTCCTGCTTTCCTTCAAAATCTACTTTTGTTACAGCAATAGGATAGAATGATTTGTAATCTCTGTCATAAGAAAGTGCACTGTAAGTTCTTTTCTGGAACAGTTTACCCATTAGCATGAAGAAAAGAAGTCCACAAAGGGTGTCAAAATATCCGGGACCATATCCTGTTGCAATTTCGTAAATACTTCTTCCAAAGAGAACTAATATTCCTAGTACAATAGGAACATCAATGTTGATAATTTTATTTTTTAGTCCATACCAGGCAGACTTATAATAATCTGAAGCGGAATAAAATACAACCGGGCAGGCTAATAAGAACATAAGAACCCTGAAAAGCCCTTTATAATGTTCCATCCAGTAATCTTCACCCCCTACATATTCCGGGAATGCCAAAAACATCCCGTTTCCGAAAGCAAAACCTGCGATGGCAAATTTTACAAGAAGTGATTTGTCAAGATGGTCAACGTTTTTTTCAGCGGTTTCTAGGCTGATAACAGGTTTATATCCTAAATTCGTTAAGAAATTAGCTAGTTTGCTTAATTTTAGATCATTATGGTTGAATGAGATCTGTAAGGTCTTCCTTGTAAAGTTAACCTGAGAATATTTAATATAAGGATTCAGGGTATGAAGACTCTCTAGTAGCCAGATACAGGAAGAACAGTGAATTACAGGGATTTTGAAGGTAACAAGACTGGTATTTCCTTCAGAAAAATCGGTAATTTTATCAAAAATTTCAGGAGTGTCTAAATAAGCGAATTGGGTAGAACTTTCATCACTCGGACGAATTCCTGCCCCTTTATTAAGTTCATAGAAATTACTTAAATTATTCGTATTCAGAATTTCATAAACAGACTTACAGCCATTGCAACAGAAAGTCCTTTCATCAAACAAAATTCTCTCTTTTTCTATCCCTTGACCACAATGAAAACAGTTCTCGCTCACCTCCCTAAATTATTGAACTACAAAATTATAACAATTTTTTTTGTTTATCGAGTTAAAAAGTTCTATTTTTGTGATAAATATCATATAAAATGCCGCAGGAACAACAGATAGCAATTGAAGAGAGGTTCGCCAGAGTTTTTAATGATAAATCTTTTAAGGAAAGACTTTCTAGCGCAGATTTTGAAAAATATATTAACGGTAAAAAAAGATTGAGTTTTCAGAAACACGATACTATTTTCGAGGATGGAGAGACTCCGAAAGGAGTGTTTGTGCTTGAAAAAGGAGCCGCTAAACTTTCAAAATCCGGAGCATTTGGGAAAGATCAGATTTTAAGATTTATCAAAGAAGGGGATATTATCGGCTATCGTTCTTTGCTTTGCGGGGAAAATTTCCAGGCCAAAGCAGAAGCCATGACAGACATTGAATGTGTCTTCTTACCAGCAGATATCTTTATGTATCTTCTGGAAGTAGATCCGCAACTGTCTTTCGTAATGCTTCAGAAAATTTCTTACGAATTAGGAGAATCTTCCAATACCATAACGTTCCTTGCCCAGAAAACGGTAAGAGAAAGGCTGGCTGAAATATTGCTGCTTTTGGAACAAAAATTAGGGGTAGATCCGGAAGGTTTCATTAAAATCTCTTTAACCAGAGAAGAAATTGCCAACATTATTGGTACTGCTACTGAAAGTGCCATTCGTCTTATCTCAGAATTCAAACAGGATAATCTGATTGAAGTTGATGGACGAAACATCAAGATTCTGAATCACGATAAACTCATGAAACTCGGTCACGTAGTTTTATAAAAATCATAAAAACTTAAGTCGGCTAAATAGCCGACTTTTTAACTTTTAAAAAATAGATAAATTATGTCTGTTCACTCTGAAATTAAAAAAGTTACGACTGAAACCTTGCGTAAAATGAAATTCGACAAGGAAAAAATAACAATGCTTACTGCCTACGATTTTACCACGGCAAAGATGGTAGATGCAGGCGGAGTAGATGCTATTTTGATTGGAGACTCTGCAGCCAATGTAATGGCAGGTTTTGAAACTACTTTACCTATTACATTAGACCAAATGATCTACCATGCACAAAGTGTGGTAAGAGGAACTGACAGGGCTTTAGTGGTGGCAGATTTGCCATTCGGAACGTATCAGAGTAATCCTGAAAAAGCATTAGAGTCTGCGGTAAGAATGATGAAAGAAGGTGGTGCTCATGCTGTGAAGATTGAAGGAGGAAAAGAAATTTCAAAATCTATTAAAAAAATCATCAATGCAGGAATTCCTGTAATGGGACACTTAGGATTAACGCCACAGTCTATTTATAAATTCGGAACATATAAAGTAAGAGCAAAAGAAGAGGCAGAAGCAGAAAAGCTGATTGCTGATGCTCAACTTTTAGAAGAGTTAGGATGTTTTTCTGTAGTATTGGAAAAAATTCCTGCTGACTTAGCTAAAAAAGTTACTGAGAGCATTTCTATCCCAACGATTGGAATTGGTGCCGGAGCAGACTGTGACGGTCAGGTTTTGGTGTACCATGATATGGTTGGAATGAACAAAGGTTTCAGTCCAAAATTTTTAAGAAGATACCTTGATCTTTACACAGAAATTACTGGAGCTGTATCTCAATATGTAAAAGATGTAAAGAACGTAGAGTTCCCTAACCAAAACGAAAGTTATTAATTCATGCAAAATCAACAACAATCTATTCAGGGGATTTTATCTATTGCAGCATTAATCTGTCTTGCTGTAGGCTGGTTCAATTTATTTTCACCTGAGATCAATCATTTACTTTCAAGAAAAGTTTTCTATGTGCTGATAGGGGCAAGTTTCTTTATTCAGGCACCGATGCTGACCAATAAAAACTTCATGTATGCTATGTATGCAGCAGCAGCAGTTTGTGTGGTTGGAGCTTTATTGCCAGATAGTTCAATGATTTCAGGGCTTAAAACAATTGGTCTTTTGGCTGGGATTATTCTTTCAATGTCAAATAGAAACAGAAACAGATAAACTGGATGAAGGAGCAGATTGTATATGAAGATAACCATCTTCTGGTAGTGAATAAAAAAGTCGGTCAGCTTGTACAGGGCGATAAAACCGGTGATGAATCACTATTGGAATCCATCAAGAATTTTATAAAAATAAGAGATGCTAAGCCGGGAAATGTTTTTCTTGGCTTGGTTCATCGTATAGATCGTCCTACTTCCGGGCTTGTAATTTATGCTAAAACCTCGAAAGCACTTTCCCGTCTCACTCAGATGGTGAAAAACCGGGAGGTTAAAAAGACTTATTGGGCGGTAGTGGGCAAAGAAATGATTCCACAAAGTCAGCGCCTGGTTCATTATTTAAAGAAAAACGAAAAGAATAATAAGGCGATTGTCTTTCCAAAAGTTACAGAAGGAGCGAAGGAAGCGATTTTAACCTACAATGTTATCAAAACTTTAGATAATTATCTGCTTCTTGAAATAGATCTTGAAACCGGAAGGCACCACCAGATTAGAGCTCAGCTATCTAAAACTGGAGTTCCGATTAAAGGAGATTTAAAATATGGTTCTCCACGTTCCAATCCGGATGGAGGAATCAACCTTCATGCAAGGAAACTGGAATTTATTCATCCTGTTACTAAGGAGAAAATTGAAATTATAGCCCCTGTTCCGCAGAATGATGCGATCTGGAGAGCTTGTGAAGAATAAAAGAAGAAAATCCTGCTGTTAAGTGGGATTTTTTGTTTCTGGAAAATTCAATTTTGCCCATTCTGAAAAAATAACTAACTTCGTCCCACACTTTAGGGGTGTCTGTTCTTACAGACTGAGACTTTACCCTTTGAACCTGATCTGGATTATACCAGCGTAGGGAAAAGTAGATGACTTTTGCTGTACATTCTATTGTACAATAATAGCCATTCCTAAAGTATATTTAAATTATTAGGAATGGAACTTATAATCAACCACACCCGAAAAACATTTGATATACTTCCTGAAAACCTGGAAGCATTACTGGCTATGGAATTACCCGGAAAAAAGAAAGGTATTGCTGTAGCCCTTAACAATCGCATAGTTCCGCTGTCTGCCTGGGCGGAAACTTCCCTTAACAACCTGGATTCAATTTTAATCATTACTGCCACTCAGGGCGGATAATTCTCATACTTAATACCCATATTTATGGCTCATTCAATTACATGTTCGCCATTTCCGAACTCAAAGAAAATTTATATTGAAGGAAAAATTCATCCTATCAATGTAGCAATGCGTGAAATACAGCTTAGTCCTACTAAGCTGACTAATGGAAATTTTGAAGAAAATGCTCCGGTAACAATCTATGATACTTCGGGGCCTTACACAGATGAAAATGCTGTAATCGATATTCAGAAAGGGCTTCCGAGAATAAGAGAACAATGGATTCTGGATAGAGAAGATGTTGTTATACTTGATGGAATCACCTCAGAATACGGAAAAGCACGTTTGGCTGATCCTAAACTTGATGCATTACGCTTTTCATACGACCATAAGCCTAAAGTGGCTCAGGAAGGAAAAGAACTTACTCAGCTTTATTATGCAAAACAAGGCATTATTACTCCGGAAATGGAATATATTGCCATCAGAGAGAACCAAAGAATAGAACAATTGCAGTCTGTTCCAAAAGAAATGGCGTGCCAGCATATTGGAAACAGTTTTGGAGCTAATACTCCGAAAAGTAAGATCACTCCCGAGTTTGTAAGAGAGGAGATTGCTGCCGGAAGAGCTATTATTCCAAATAACATCAATCACCCTGAAAGTGAACCGATGATTATTGGAAGAAACTTCTTAGTAAAAATTAATGCGAATATCGGGAACAGTGCTGTTTCTTCAAGTATTGATGAAGAAGTGGAAAAGGCAGTTTGGGCCTGCCGATGGGGAGCAGATACGATTATGGATCTTTCCACAGGAAAAAATATTCATGAAACCAGAGAATGGATCATCAGAAACAGTCCGGTTCCAATCGGTACAGTTCCAATCTATCAGGCACTTGAAAAAGTAAAAGGAGTACCGGAAGATTTAACCTGGGAAGTTTTTAAAGATACTTTGATAGAACAGGCAGAGCAAGGAGTATCTTATTTTACGATTCACGCCGGAGTTTTATTAAGATACATTCATCTTACTGCAAACAGAGTAACAGGAATCGTATCCAGAGGCGGTTCTATTATGGCGAAATGGTGTTTGTATCATCACAAGGAAAACTTCTTATATACTCATTTTGAGGAGATTTGCGAGATCATGAAGAAGTATGATGTAGCCTTCTCTCTTGGAGATGGTCTGCGCCCTGGTTCTATTGCAGATGCCAATGATGCTGCGCAGTTTGCAGAACTGGAAACTTTAGGTGAACTGACAAAAATTGCCTGGAAACATAATGTACAGGTGATGATTGAAGGTCCAGGTCACGTTCCAATGCACATGATTAAAGAAAACATGGAGAAACAATTGGAGGTCTGTGACGAAGCTCCTTTCTATACTTTGGGTCCCTTAACCACTGATATTGCGCCTGGTTATGACCACATCACTTCAGGAATCGGAGCAGCAATGATCGGCTGGTTCGGGTGTGCAATGCTTTGTTATGTAACACCAAAAGAACATTTAGGGCTTCCGAATAAAGATGATGTGAAAGTGGGTGTAATTACTTACAAATTAGCAGCTCATGCGGCAGATTTGGCAAAAGGACATCCAGGAGCACAATACAGAGACAATGCATTAAGCAAAGCGAGATTTGAATTCAGATGGGAAGACCAGTTCAATCTTTCATTAGATCCGGATACAGCAAGAGCTTATCATGATGAAACCCTTCCAGCTGACGGAGCTAAAATTGCACACTTCTGCTCGATGTGCGGGCCAAAATTCTGTTCTATGAAAATCACACAGGAAATCCGTGAATCTGCTGAACAGGGAATGTTCGATAAATCACAGGAATTTATTGAAAAAGGAAAGGAAATTTATATATGATTCTAGTCATCACTCCTGAAACTATAGTTCCAAACGAATCAGAGATCATCAATCAGATGTTTCAGGATGGTTTGGATCTGCTCCATATCAGGAAACCGTTTGTCAGCAGGGAAGAAATGACTGATTTTATCAACAGTATTGATGAATCATTTTACGGGCAATTGGTGCTGCACAGTCATTATAACCTTGGAAAAAACTACGGGATTTCAAGACTTCATTTCAGAGAAGAAGACCGAAAGGAAGGAAAATACAAGCCTTTTATGAATGGAAATATAATTTCAACCTCTGTTCATGAAATTAACTCTTATAATACATTGGAAAAAGAATGGGAATATGCTTTCATAAGCCCATTCTTTCCAAGTATCTCCAAAAAAGGATATGGAATTGATTCAGCAGTAATTGAAAGTTTGAAGGAAAGAAATAATCAGGACGTGAAGCTAATTGCCTTAGGTGGAATTGATTCCAACCGTATTCAGGAAGTCTTTGATCTTGGAGTAGATGGAGTTGCTTTATTGGGAGCAGTTTGGGAAAGTGATGAACCTTTATACGTATTTAGAAAATGCAGGAGAGCAATCAAAAGGTGAAAACCTTGAATTTGCTTGTAGAAAAGGGAAATTATATATCGAACAATTAAAAAAACGTAATCCCTCTTTATTCGGGACACATTCATAGTCAATATGGAAAAATTACAGTACATCTCACAGGGAAATACAAGACAGGAACAGGAACATAATATCCGGAAAGCCTTGGATAATGGGATTAAATGGATACAGATCCGTTGGAAAAATGCTCCTGAAAATGAATTAATAAACCTTTGTGAAACATCAAAGAAACTTTGCGTAGAATATCAGTCAATCTGTATAATCAATGATCATGTTCAGTTGGCAAAGAGAATAGATGCTGATGGAGTCCATTTAGGGTTAAATGATGGTTCCATTGAAGAAGCAAGAATGATTTTAGATGAGGATAAGATCATTGGCGGAACAGCCAATACAATTTTAGATGTCCTTCAAAGAATAGAAGAATCATGTGATTATATTGGGTTGGGACCATTACGATTCACTTCTACAAAAGAAAAGCTCAGTCCTATTCTTGGATTTGAAGGATATCAGGAAATTATAAACCAACTCAAGGAAAAAAGAAAGATGATTCCTAGAATATTTGCGATTGGAGGGGTAAGCCTTGAAGATATTCAGACATTACAGCAGATCGGAATTTATGGAGCAGCTGTTTCAGGGCAGATTACTAGCCAGCCGACCATCATTAATGAATTTAAAAAAGCAATGATATATGCATAATCAAAAATTAATAATAGCAGACAGAACTTTTGAATCAAGATTGTTTTTAGGAACAGGAAAATTCGGAAGTCTTGAAGATATGGCAGCCTCTGTTGTTGCGTCAGAATCTAACATGGTTACAATGGCTTTAAAAAGAATTGATGCTCAATCGGCCGAAGATGATTTATTAGATTCATTAAAAGGAACTAATGTTCACCTTTTGCCCAATACTTCAGGGGCAAGAACAGCTAAAGAAGCTGTTTTAGCAGCACAATTAGCCAGAGAAGCTTTAGAAACCAACTGGGTAAAATTAGAAATTCACCCGGATCCAAAATATTTATTACCAGATCCTATTGAAACGCTGTATGCAACGGAAGAGTTAGCAAAATTAGGTTTCGTCGTAATGCCTTATATTCACGCTGATCCGGTTTTATGCAAACGTCTTGAAGATGTAGGAACTGCTGTCGTAATGCCTTTAGGGGCGCCTATTGGGACAAATAAAGGTTTGAGGACGTTGGATTTCTTAGAAATTATCATCAGCCAAAGTAACGTTCCTGTTGTTGTAGATGCCGGAATTGGAGCACCATCTGATGCTGCAAAAGCAATGGAGATGGGAGCTGATGCTGTTTTGGTGAATACCGCTATTGCAGTGGCCAGAAATCCGGTGAATATGGCTGTTGCTTTTAAAGAAGGCGTTATTGCCGGAAGAAGAGCTTTTGAATCCGGTTTGGGAGCTATAGCGAACCATGCTGAAGCATCAAGCCCGCTAACTTCGTTTTTGTTTGAATAAAAATCAGAATCATGAATAGTTTTAAGGAGGTTTTCGAACAGTACCAATGGGATGAAGTAAAAACCAGACTTGAAAAAGTGACAATTTCCGAGGTTAGAAACAGTCTTCAGAAAAGAAACAGAACACTGGATGACTTTCTGAACCTGCTCTCCCCAGCAGCTTCACAGGAGTTAGAGCTCATGGCGAATATGACAAGAGCTTTAACTCAAAAACGCTTTGGAAAGACCATTCAGTTGTATGCGCCTTTGTATCTGAGTAATGAATGTCAGAATATTTGTACCTACTGTGGATTCAGTCTTGATAACAACCTTAGGAGAAAAATACTTTCAGACTCTGAATTGATGATAGAAAGCACTGTTTTAAAATCAATGGGAGTAAACCATGTTCTACTGGTGAGTGGTGAAGCCAATAAAATAGTAGGGGTTCCTTATTTTCAGAATGCTGTTCGTTTACTGAGACCTCATTTTTCTAATATTTCCATTGAAGTACAGCCTTTAAAAGAATCAGAGTACAAACTTCTTCATGAAGAAGGAGTACATTCTGTATTGGTATATCAGGAAACCTACCATCAGGAAGTATATAAAGAATATCATCCGAAAGGTAAAAAATCCAATTTCTATTTTCGCCTGGATACTCCCGACAGAATTGGCCGGGCCGGAATTCATAAAATGGGATTGGGAGTATTGCTTGGGCTTGAAGATTGGAGGGTAGACAGCTTTTTCAATGCTCTTCACATCGATTATCTTCAAAAGCAGTACTGGAAAAGTAAATTTTCAGTGTCATTTCCAAGGCTGAGACCTGCAGAAGGAATCATTGAACCTAATTTTATTATGGAAGATAAAGATTTACTGCAACTGATCTGTGCCTACAGAATCTGGAATGAAGACCTTGAAATATCGATCTCCACAAGAGAAAATGAAAATTTCAGAAATCATATTGTAGCATTGGGAGCCACAACGATGAGTGCAGGTTCAAAAACCAACCCGGGTGGATATGCCGTAGACAAGGAATCTCTGGAACAGTTTGAAACCAGTGATGAAAGAAGCATGGAAGAAATTAAAACGATGATTAAAAAATCAGGATATGATCCGGTAATGAAAGATTGGGATGCTGTTTATAGCGGAGTTTAAATTATATAGTTCAGAATGCAAGAAGATGTTTTTAAAAGATACAGCCGTCAGATTTTTATTGAGGAAATAGGATTGGAAGGGCAAAAGAAGATAATGGCTTCAAAAGTTCTTGTGATAGGTGCTGGTGGGTTAGGAAGTCCGGTGATTCAATATCTGGCAGCGGCAGGAGTTGGGACTATAGGCATTGCAGATTTTGATCAGGTAGAACTTCATAACCTCAATCGCCAGATCATTCATACCGAAAACGAAGTAGGAGTTCTGAAAATCACGAGTGCTGAGAAGTTTGTAAACAGTCTCAATCATCATGTGAAAATAATTGGGATTGAACAAAAGATTGATGCTTCCAATGCCTCAGAAATACTTTCTCAATATGATATTATTGTAGATGGTTCAGATAATTTCTCAACAAGATATCTGGTAAATGATACCTGCGTTGCATTGAATAAAACATTGGTCTATGGAAGTATTTTAGGGTTTTCCGGACAGATGGCCGTGTTCAATCATCAAGGAAGTAAAAATTTACGGGATATATTTCCTGAGCCACCTTTTGATGAAGAATTGCCGGATTGTGACAGCTTGGGAGTTTTGGGTGCTCTTCCAGGAATTGTAGGGAGCATGATGGCGCTTCAAACCTTGAAAATTATTACGGATCTACCTGTAAATCTCAATCAGTTAACTTTAATTGATACGCTGAACTGGAGATTTCAAACCTTAGATTTTTAAGATGGATGAGATTTTTGTTTCTCGTAGATCACACAGATTTCGCAGATCTTAGTGTGGGAGTGTTATAACTCTATGAAAAAAAATCTGCGTTATTTACTAAATCTGCGTGAGATATCTTTGTCATCAGTATAGAATCAATAAAAATAAAAATGAGGCAGTAATCGTATCACTGCCTCATTTTCGGTTATTAATCATTTAAATCTATTATTGCCCTTGCTGCATAACGCCACCGTTATCCTCTTTCTTGGTTTGGTTTAGGATGTTTGGATCCTCTTTCGCCAATTTATTTCTTGTTGGAATTTTGTAATTGATGGAAATTCCGAAGTTTCTTGAATCGTATTTTGTTCTAAGCATTACATTCTCTCCTAATGGTGGATTGGAACGTACCTGCATGATCTGACCATTGAAAATATCATTCGCAAAAACTGAGACTGTAAGACGATTGTTCATAAACTTTTTCGTCAGGGTAATATCTAAGTTATTGCTAAATGGCTTCTCTGCCGTGAAGTAAAAATATCCTGCTTTTGGTGTCAGATAGCTGTAATTCGCTGTCAGTTTAATATCTTTTGGAAGAATCAACTGGGTCATCAGGTTAAGAATCCAGAATCCTTTATTGTTGAGGTTATCAATCTCATGTTTCTGATATCCCGCATAAATGTACATGAAATTCATTTTGTCAGGATTGAAGTTCGATTTCATAATCTCACCTATGGACTTGGTAAAAATCTGAAATGGAACAGGAAGTCCAACATTGAAATTGTGAATTTTCATGTTAGAGATATTAATCTGCTCATTGTAAAGATTTCTACCATCTTTTCTAATGATCTGTGCCACCTGATTGCTGGCTGAACTTACACTGTATCCTATGAATGCATAATCAAAAGCCGAAATTTTCAACTCATAGTTATCAAAAATGGTAGGCTGAAGATTGGCATTACCAGTGATTTGAGTATTTGGCCCTCCAAATGTGGTATTATTCGGGTTTAGAGCAGAAATACTTGGTAAGCTTATCTTTTTGTTGTAATTCGCAGCCACATATACCTGGTTCATCAGGTTATACTGTATACTGGCATTCGGAAAGAATTTAAACTTATTAAATGGAAGCAGGTCAGCCTGAACAAGCTTTTCATCTTTATCAAAATATCTGGTGACTCCTGAAATGTCATAGTTTTCAAAACGTGATCCCAAAGTGAAGTCAAACTTTTTCAATTTAGCCTGAAATTCAAGGTAAGTAGAAGCTGTCTGTCTTTGGTATTCAAGGTTTTTTAACCCTTTACTTTCCGTATCATAATCCTGTCTTTCATACAACCCTCCGGCACTCACTTTTCCTCCATCAAGAAACTTGATGGGTTGAGAATAATCAACCTTAAGATTAGCAATTCTCATATCAGAATTATTGCTTAACAGATTTCCCTGAGTTGTTGTTGGAAGACGTTGTTCAGGCAGGGTAGAGGTTTCTTCAAAAGTCTTGTCAAAGAATATATTATCCTGTCCAAATTTAGTGTATGCCTTTGTATAACCAAGCTGGAAGTCTAATTTCTGAGATTTATCAGAGAAGCGTTTCTGATAAGTTACCACGGCTTCCTGCCTTACTGTATTGGTTCTTGCAGCATCTGAAGATCCGAAAGTATAGTCTCTGATATAAACTTTATTAGGTGAATTCTTATCGTAGGTTCGGTCACCTTTACCATTACTTAAAGTATAATTATCATTGTTATTGTGATAAATATCGTAATTCAGCAATAGTCTGTCCTGTCCAAGATCAAAAGTTACCCCTGCCTTAGCAAAATAAGTACGGGCAAATCGATCTGTATTACCGTTTAATAAGTCATCCTGCTGTGTATTCATCATACTTTCACGATAATTTTGTCCCACATTAAGCTGCCATCCAAAATATTTATTTCTGGCATTTAAATTAATGGAATTGGTAGTTCTGCTTCTGTATTTATCGTAATTGGTGAAGGTGTAATTTCCGGAATAGGTGGCGCTTAGGTATTTGTTGGCGTTTTTATTCGTAATAATATTCATCACAGCACCTCCTGATGTAGCAGGAAATTCTGCTCCCGGCTGCGTAACGACTTCAATTCTCTCTACAGAATTGGCCGGCATGCTTTCAAGAAAAGAATTTAATTCATTGGAGGTAATGTTTAAAGGTCTTCCGTTAAGATAAACATCCAGCATTTTTCCCTGATACATCATCCCGGCAATATCTGTAGATACAAGACCCGGAAGCTTTTTAATTCCTTCTAAAACGTTTCCGTTATTAAGTTGAGGCTGTTCAGAAAAATCAAAAATAGTACGGTCTGCTTTTTGTTCAACGGCTTTTTTAGTTTTAGTGATAACAATGCCGTCAATTTGCTTTTCTTTGGTGCTATTATTTTTTTCCTGAGAAAAGGCAAATACCGAGCTTACCAGCGATATAGCGAATAGAGTTTTTTTCATAATGTTTTTTACTACTATCCGGTTAGACGCTAAAAAAGAAACTTTGTTACAGGTACTTAGGTAATTTTATTAATTTTTAGAATTGCATATTATCACAATGATGGTATGGAAGGTATTTCTGAGTGTTTTGAAAAATAGTCTAATAAAATGTAGGAGTTTGAAACTGGAAAGCTGAAAGTCATAAATTTCCTAAAATGTTTGTGTTTTTTTAAGAGAACTTTATGGCCTTAATCAGTATGTGTATGATTAAGAATAACTTTCAGCTTTTCTCTTCCAGCTTCCACTTTTTAACTTTCCCTGTTCATTACAAATTCTCACGGTTATTAGTTTTTGTATAGAGAAGGTTAAAAGTTTTTAAGTTATTGAGCTCTTTGTTTTTCTTCAAAATTAACGGCTCTGGTATTGGATTTTACTTTCTGATTTCCAAAATTATAAGTCACACTTATATTCAGTTTTCTGGCGTCCCAATAATTATTAAAAGATTGAGTATTATCAGCATAATAAGCATCTCCTATGAATCTGCCTTGTTTAAAGATGTCTGTTACAGAAAGGTTAATTTGAAAAGCTTTTTCTATAAAACTCATTTTTATTCCTGCATCCAGGCTTCCCATGTTTTTCTGATATGTATTTCCATCTCTGGTTGGTAATGTTTCCCAATAATTCACGAAGAAGAAAAATGTTTTAGCCTTATTGAGCTGAAAAGTATTTTTCAATGAATAATAAAATGACTGTCCGTTCTTTGGGATAAGGTTGAACTTCGTAATCTGCGTTTCATTATAACTGAAAGACGTAGAGATATTACTTTCCCAGAATTTAAAGAAGGTATCTGTATAATTGAAATTAATCCCATAAGTATTCTGATTGTAATAATTATAATAGCTGCTGGTAACAGATTGGTAATCAAGAAATAAGATCTGACCAAAATTATTGGTTGTTCTCTGGTAATACAGATTGGCGGAAAATTTATTTTTAAAAATATAATTAAACTCAATATTATCATTGAAAGAAGGCTGCAATTCAGGATTTCCGGCATAATAACTGCGTGGATTAGAATACCATCTGAAAGGATTCAAAGCATGAAAGCTAGGACGGTTAATTCTTCTTGAATAATTAAGACTGAACTGATTGCTGCTATTGGCTTTATACGAGATATAAGCTGTAGGAAAGAACTTTCCGTAATTGTTCTCTGTCTGTGACTGTGTAGTAGGAGAGTAGCTGTTGGTCTGAACATATTCATAGCGGATACCTGCCTTGGCTGACCATTTTTCACCAAAATCCTTACCGGCACTGATATAGGCTGCATAATTCTTCTCATTATACTCAAACTGATTGGTTTTGTTCAAATCAATTTCATAATTTCCATTTTTCAGATCAAAATATTCAATATCTGAATTATTGGAGAACTGGCTGTATTTAGCACCGGTTTCTACCTGTATTTTTTTAAAATTTAATGTAAGGTCTGCTTGTGCGGATGAAATCTTAT
Organism: Chryseobacterium sp. CH25; assembly: GCF_004119455.1. GTDB lineage: Bacteria > Bacteroidota > Bacteroidia > Flavobacteriales > Weeksellaceae > Chryseobacterium. The sequence goes on along the minus strand of NZ_NRQT01000006.1, from coordinate 106,310 downwards.
AATCTACAGCAGACAGATTTCGAACCGTTTCTTTAGAGCTATCCGAAAGATCTGTAGTGATAAAATTAACCTGAGTATCAGGAGTATTGCCATAATAATTATATCCCAGGCTTAATTTATGATCTCCAAATTTATGATCAAAATAAGTATTCAACATTTGTGTTGTAAAAGCAGAACGGTGCTGAGAGTTTGTCTCTGTTAATAGCGTAGGCGTATTTCCGGTGAAGTAATTTTGAGTAGAATAAATATCCATATCAATATTTCCTTTTGTAATATCATAGATGAATCCGATATTAGATTGATCTGAAAGAGAATAATCAACATTTGCATTAAGTCCAAGACCATTGTACATATCCCTTCTTTCATCTCTGCTGAAGGAAGACTCATTCCCAACAATCTTGAAGTTTTCTACAGAACGTTTTGCTGTATCAAATCCCTGAAATTTTACGGTTGCCTTTATTTTTTTATCCTGGTAGTTGATTCCTGTTGCACCACCAAAGCTCCCATAAGTCCTTTGATTATAATAAGTATTTAAATATCCGCTCCAGCCAAGATCTACATTCTTTTTTAATACAATATTGATAATTCCGCTGTTTCCCTGGGCCTCATATTTTGCTGGGGGAGTTGTAATTACCTCAATTTTCAGGATGTTTTCTGAACGAAGGTTTCTCAAGTAATTGATAAGCTCAACACCAGAAAGATTCAGCATTCTGTCGTTTACCATTACAGAAACCCCGTTTTTCCCAGCTATAGAAACAATTCCTTTGTCCTCATCCACTTTAAGTAGAGGATTGCTTGCTAATACTTCAGTTCCACTGCTTCCATTAGATAGCATAGAGTTTTGAATATTATAAACAAGGCGATCTACTTTACGCTCTACTAAAGCTTTTTTGCCATTTACCATGACCGTTTCAATAGTTTTTACATTGTTAGCAGAATCTTTCGTTTGTCCAGCTGCAAAAGCACTTAATAAAGTGGCGATAAGAAGGATATGCGGTTTCATAGGAGTTTCAGGTTCTGTTTTCGTTATTTTCTGAAGCAAAGGTATTGTGCAGTCTTTTCCTCTGAAACAGCTTTTAGATAAAGGGTGAGTTTTTACCTTTTAATTTATTTTCATCGATAAAATGAGTGGGTTTATCGAAAATTGAGCTTTTGATAGAAGTGAACAATTATTTTTGTGCTATGAAACAAAAACAATTGCTTTTCCTGCATCTCTTCTACTGGGGTATGTTCTTGGTAGGAATTATTATTGTTCCTTATTTTGTCTTTAACAAAGGACATTTTATTTTGGGCTTAACTTATTGTCTGACCAGTTTTGTATGCTTTTATTTCAACTATTTTTTTATTGTTCCCAAATTTTTTGAAATAAATAAACTGTATAAGGCTATTGCTGGATTTTTCATTAGTGTTACCTGCTTTGTTTTGGTACGTTATTTTGCAGAAGAGGTAGTGCTGAATCATTTTTTTGGAATCAGTAATTATCCAGAGGAAACAGAGTTCTGGTATTATTTTTTTGATAATATTTACAATAGTGTCACACCTATCTTTATGAGTACGGTTTTCTGCTTATTTAAAATATATTCTTCCCTTGATGCAGAAAGACTTCAGCTGGTGGAAGAAAAGAAAAGTGCAGAACTGAAGGCGTTAAAAACCCAGATTAACCCACATTTTATTTTTAACACATTAAATAACATTTATTCACTGGTTTATCAGAAGTCGGAGAAAGCATTACCTGCCATCGAAGAACTCGGACAGTTATTAAGATACAGTACAAAAGACCTTGAAAAAGATTGTATTACTCTTGATAAAGAAATTGGATATATAGATAGCCTGATAGAGCTGGAAAAGTTGAGACTCAGAAATCCGGAACTTATTCTTGTGGAAAAAAATATTAAGCATCCTCATCTCAATATTTCACCGATGCTATTGGTACCATTTGTTGAAAATGCTTTTAAGCATGGAGATCTTCGTGGTAAAGGGTTTGAACTGAGAATTTCAGATCATAATAAAGTGTTACATTTTTACCTTTTAAATTTTAAAAAAGAGAGGATGAAAGATTCCGTTTCCGGAATTGGTATTCAGAATGTTAAAAAGCGACTGGAAATATTATATCCAAAGCATGAGCTGAACATCAAAGATTCCGAAACAGAATTTATTGTAGATTTAAAAATTGATTTAAAGGATGAGTAAAATTAAATGTATCATCGTTGATGACGAACCTCTGGCCATTTCTCTTCTGGAACAGTATGTACAGAAAATTCCTTTTCTTGAACTGGTTTTCTCTACAGAAAATCCTATTGAGGCATTAGAGTATATTCAGAATAATGGTTCGGACCTTATCTTTCTGGATATTCAGATGCCGGAGCTTACAGGAATCAATTTTATGAAGATTGTAGGGCCCAAACAAAAGTATATTTTAACAACAGCATATTCAGAATATGCGCTGGAAGGGTATGAACATAATATTGTGGATTATCTTCTCAAACCAATATCCTTTGACAGATTTCTGAAAAGTGCTATGAAGGCTCAGGAAAGGTTTTCTTTTAAGGAAGAAGATGCTCATTTTTTCGTTAAATCTTCCGGGCAGCAACATCGCATTAACTTTAATGAGATTCTTTATATTGAAAGTATAAAAGACTATGTAAACATCCGCACTGCCGGGGATGAGTATATCGTTCTGGACACACTTAAATCTATGGAAAGCCAGCTTTCTGATAAGTTTGTAAGGATTCATAAGTCTTTCATTATAAATCTGGATAAAATTAAAAGTATTGGAGCCAAAAAGCTTGTGTTATCGGAACAGGAAATTCCAATAGGGGATAGTTATAGGTCTAATCTTTTAGAGAAATTAAAATAGAGAATGCTTATTCAATAAGGTTTAGAAGTATCCAACCATTCAGAATCTGCGTAATCAGCAAAATCTGCGAGAAATAAAAATCAAGTAGATTTCGGAGATTGAGCAGATCTTTTTTAGGTTTTGGCTAAAGCCAATGGATTTGTTATTGATGATGAAAGCGGGCTAAAGTCCACTCCTATTGAATTTTACAGCTTCCGCATTTATAGATTTATGAATACATAAATATGAGCGTGAATCATTTTTATAGAAATAAAACAAAAAAGACGGCTTCCATAGAAGCCGTCTTTTATCATTAATCGATCTAACAATTAATTCTTATTTCTCTTGTTGTTTAATCAAGTTCAGTGCAGAACCAGCTTTGAACCAATCAATCTGTTGATCGTTGTAAGTGTGGTTAGCCATGATGATGTCTTTAGTTCCGTCTTTGTGAACGAATTCTAAAGTTAATTGTTTTCCTGGAGCAAACTGATCAAGATCTAAGAAGTTAACCGTGTCATCTTCCAGTATTTTGTCATAATCAGCCTCATTAGCGAAAGTGATTCCCAGCATTCCTTGTTTTTTAAGGTTCGTTTCATGGATTCTCGCAAATGATTTTACCAATACTGCTTTTACACCAAGGTGTCTAGGCTCCATCGCAGCGTGTTCTCTTGAAGAACCTTCACCATAATTCTGGTCTCCTACAACAATGGTTGGCACTCCTGCAGCTTTGTAAGCTCTTTGTACAGCAGGAACTTCCCCATATTCACCCGTTAATTCATTTTTAACGTGGTTAGTTTCCATGTTATAAGCGTTTACAGCTCCAATTAACATGTTGTTGGAAATATTGTCTAAGTGACCTCTGTATTTCAACCATGGCCCAGCCATAGAAATGTGGTCAGTAGTACATTTTCCGAAAGCTTTGATTAATACTTTCGCTCCTGTAATATTTTTACCATCCCAAGCCGGGAATTCTTCCAATAACTGAAGTCTGTCTGAAGTAGGGCTTACATTAACAACCACTTTAGATCCGTCCTCAGAAGGAGCTTGATAACCATTGTCATCTACAGCAAATCCTTTTGCAGGAAGTTCATATCCTTTAGGTTCATTAAGTTTTACCTGCTCACCAGCTTCGTTGGTTAACGTATCTGTAATTGGGTTGAAATCTAATCTACCTGAGATAGCCACAGCAGCTACCATTTCTGGAGAAGCTACGAATGCGTGGGTATTTGGGTTACCATCAGCTCTTTTTGCAAAGTTTCTGTTGAAAGAGTGAATAATCGAGTTTTTCTCTCCTTTTTCAGCGCCTTCTCTGTCCCATTGTCCGATACAAGGTCCACAAGCGTTAGTAAAGATTCTTGCGTTTTCAAATTTTCTGAATGAATCTAAGAATCCGTCTCTTTCCGCTGTAAATTTCACCTGCTCAGAACCTGGATTAATACCTAAAATTGCTTTAGGTTTTACTCCTTTAGATACAGCATCTTCTACAATAGAAGCCGCTCTTGATAAATCTTCATAAGAAGAGTTGGTACAAGAACCTATTAGTGCCCACTCAACTTCTAATGGCCATCCGTTAGCTTCAGCTTTAGCTCTGAATTCAGCAACAGGAGTTGCCAAATCGGGAGTGAAAGGTCCGTTTAAGTGTGGAGTCAGTTCAGAAAGGTTGATTTCAATTAATTGGTCAAAATATTGTTCTGGGTTTGCGTATACTTCAGCATCCCCTGTTAAGTGTTCAGCAATTTTATCTGCTGCATCTACTACATCTTGTCTTCCTGTTGCAGACAGATATCTTCTCATAGAATCATCATATCCGAAAGTAGAAGTTGTAGCCCCGATTTCAGCACCCATGTTACAGATCGTACCTTTTCCGGTTGCAGAAAGGGATTCAGCCCCTTCACCGAAGTATTCTACGATGCATCCTGTACCTCCTTTTACAGTAAGAATTCCTGCTACTTTTAAGATAACATCTTTCGCAGAAGTCCAGCCATTCATTTTACCGGTTAATTTAACCCCGATAAGTTTAGGCATTTTAAGCTCCCAGGCCATTCCTGCCATTACGTCTACTGCATCAGCACCCCCAACACCAATGGCAACCATTCCTAGTCCGCCAGCATTTACAGTGTGAGAATCGGTCCCGATCATCATACCTCCAGGGAAAGCATAGTTTTCCAATACAACCTGGTGAATGATCCCTGCTCCTGGCTTCCAGAATCCGATTCCGTACTTATCACATACAGAACTTAAGAAGTTGAATACCTCAGAGTTTTTGTTAATACCTTCCTGTAAATCTTTATCAGCACCTACTTTCGCCTGGATCAGGTGATCTGCGTGAGCGGTTGAAGGAACAGCTACTTTAGCTTTTCCTGCCTGCATGAACTGTAAAAGCGCCATTTGCGCTGTTGCATCCTGCATAGCCACTCTGTCCGGTGCAAAATCTACATAAGAGTTTCCTCTTTCATGTGCTTGTGTAGCATTTCCTTCCCAAAGGTGGGTGTAAAGAATTTTTTCTGAAAGGGTAAGAGGTTTTCCCACGATCTGTCTTGCTGCAGCAATTCTTTCAGGGTAACGCTCGTACACTTTTTTGATCATATCAATATCAAAAGTCATATCGTATTTAGTTTTGTTCTTTTTCCGTTATTGTTTCTTTCTCTGATATTTTAAAGAGAAAAATCGTTTTTAATACATCAAAAAACATTCCTATAATCCATAAATAGGGCTGTTTTGATTCTAAAATCAAGAGATTTTATAACTTTCAATTTAAGAAAAAATAGATTCTATTTTCTTCATTTTCTCGGAAAAAAATCGTATTTAAAGTAAAATAGAACGATTCTAAACAAAAAATGGAAGATTTTAAATCCAAAAGGACTAAAATCTTCCATTAATATGATTTTCAATAGTCTTACGACTTATTGTTCAATGCTATTAGTGAGCGCTTGTACTTGTTAATTCCTTGATAGAAGGTACAAAAGTAGTCAGGTCAATTCCTTCAACAGCTGCTTTGTATTCTTCAATACTTGGGATTCTTCCGATGATCGCAGAAAGAACTACAACCGGAGTTGAAGCCAATAAAGACTCTCCTTTTTTACGTTCAGAGTCTTCTACAACTCTTCCTTGGAATAAACGAGTAGAAGTAGCTAAAACAGTATCTCCTTTTGCTGCTTTTTCCTGGTTACCCATACAAAGGTTACATCCAGGACGCTCAAGGTACATTACGTTTTCGTATTCTGTACGAGCTTCACCTTTAGGAGCATTATCATTAAATTCAAAACCTGAATATTTCTCTAATAATTCCCAGTCACCTTCAGCTTTTAACTCGTCAATGATGTTGTAAGTAGGAGCTGCTACAACTAGAGGAGCGCTGAATTCTACTTTACCATTTTGTTTTTCAAGGTTTCTCAACATCTGAGAAACAATCTTAAGGTCTCCTTTGTGAACCATACAAGATCCTACGAAACCAAGATCTACTTTTTTCTCACCACCATAGTAAGAAAGATCTCTGATGGTATCGTGAGTATATCTCTTAGAAACATCATCATTGTTTACATCCGGGTCAGCAATCATAGGTTCTACGATTACGTCAAGATCTACAACAACTTCAGCATAATATTTAGCGTTAGCATCTGGAGTAAGCGCTGGTTTCTCACCTGACTTGATCTCTTCGATTCTCTTATTCGCTTTGTCAATTAATCCCTGAAGAACTTTGTTGTGGTTATCCATTCCTTTATCAATCATGATCTGGATTCTGCCTTTAGCGATTTCCAATGATTCGATTAGAGTATTATCTTCAGAAATGTTGATAGACGCTTTAGCTTTCATTTCAGCAGTCCAGTCTGTAAACGTGAACGCCTGGTCAGCAGGAAGTGTTCCGATGTGAACCTCAATGATTCTTCCCTGGAATACATTCTCTCCTCCGAATTGCTTCAACATCTGAGCCTGAGTAGCGTGAACTACATCACGGAAATCCATGTGAGGCTTCATTTCACCTTTGAATGTTACTTTTACAGATTCCGGGATTGGCATTGAAGCTTCACCTGTAGCTAATGCAAGAGCAACAGTTCCAGAGTCAGCTCCGAAAGCAACTCCTTTAGACATTCTTGTGTGAGAGTCACCACCAATGATGATTGCCCACTCGTCTACCGTGATATCGTTAAGGACTTTGTGAATAACGTCAGTCATTGAGTGATATTCACCTTTCGGGTCACGAGCTGTGATTAATCCGAAATCGTTCATGAATTTCATTAGCTTAGGAATGTTCGCCTGAGCTTTTTTATCCCAAACTGAAGCGGTGTGACAGCCTGATTGGTAAGCACCGTCAACAATTGGAGAAATTACAGTAGCCGCCATTGATTCAAGCTCCTGAGAAGTCATAAGACCTGTCGTATCCTGAGAACCAACAATGTTTACCTGTACACGAACGTCAGAACCAGCGTGTAGTACTTTTCCTGGTGTAGTTCCTACGGCATTTCTGTTGAAGATTTTTTCAACAGCTGTAAGACCTTGCCCTTCGTGAGAAATTTCTTTTGATGGAGCAAAAACAACCGGAGCTTCTACTCCTAAAGTCTGAGCTGCAAATGTCTGTAACTTCTTACCGAATACAATTGCGTAAGATCCTCCAGCTTTGATGAATTCCATCTTTTGTGGAGTGAAAGACTTCGTAAGGTCAATCAGTTCCTGATCTCCGTTATATAATTTCTTTTCTTTAGTATTAATCGTTAAAACAGTTCCTGTAGCTACTGAATAAGCTTCTTCAAGAACGATGTCACCATTTTCGTTACGAACAGGGTTTCCGTTTTCGTCAACTTTCTTCACCCAGTTCTTAAGGTCAACACCAATACCTCCGGTAACATCAACTGTAGTAAGGAAGATTGGAGAAATACCATTTGTTCCTCCTACGATTGGAGCAATGTTTACGAATGGTACATAAGGACTCGCCTGCTTACCAGTCCATAAAGCTACGTTGTTTACTCCTGACATTCTGGATGAACCTACACCCATTGTTCCTTTTTCAGCGATAAGCATAACGCTTGCATCAGGATGTTTAGCCTGTAAAGCTTTGATTTCTTCCTGAGCTTCAGGAGTAATCATACATTTACCATGAAGTTCACGGTCTGATCTTGAGTGAGCCTGGTTACCTGGAGAAAGTAAATCGGTAGAAATGTCTCCTTCACCAGCAATATAAGTAACTACTTTGATTTCTTCAGCTACTTCTGGTAGCTTAGTGAAGAACTCAGCTTTTGCGTAGCTTTCTAAAATTTCTTTAGCGATGGCATTTCCGCTGTTGTATGCCTCTTTTAAACGGTTAGTGTCCGCTTCATAAAGGAAAACCTGAGTTTTAAGAACGTCTGCAGCCTGTTGAGCAATAGCAGGATCGTTACCTAAAGCTAAGTCTAATAATACTTCGATAGATTTACCTCCTTTCATGTGAGATAATAATTCGAAAGCAAAAGCCTGAGAGATTTCTTCTACTACGGATTCACCTAGAATGATCTCTTTTAAAAATTTAGCCTTTACACCAGCTGCACTTGTTGTACCTGGTAGGGTGTTGTAGATGAAAAACTTAAGAGAGTCTGCTCGATCTGCATTACCTGAGTCTTTAATTTGTGCGATGATTTCGCTTAGTAATTCAGCACCATCAATTGGCTTTGGATGAAGCCCCTGGTTTTTTCTTTCTTCAATCTCTTTGATGTAATCCTTATAAATATTCATAATAGAAGGTCTTTCAATATTAAAGGTAGAGTATTTCGCTGCTTCTTTACTGTTTTGTATAACACCGTTAATGACATTTTGAGATCTCGCTTGTGATGCAACATTAACCAAAGAAGGTCAGCATAATCTACTTTTTTTTAAAAAGTTTTTTAAATTATTAAACAATTCAAAATGCACCCCAAATTTACAAAATTTTACTATTTTATGAGAGTGAAATTATTTAGATTCTTTATAAATATGATTTTGATAATTTCTATTTTTGGCCGTAATATTGCAGACAAATGGTGAATATGAAAAATATCCTGAATGTTTTATGCGTTTTTATTTCGATTTCTGTTTTCTCTCAGACTAAATCTGTGAAGAAACCTGCGGTTAAAAACGTTACGAAAACTACCGTGAAAAAAGAGAAAAATGCAGCAGTTAGGCACAATCCCGACCTGGTAGTAATCAATAAAGATCTTCCACTTCTCATTCCTAAAAAGAAGGGAGATAGTTTCGGGTATGTGAATCAAAATGGAAAATACATTATTCAACCGGAGTATCATATCGCTGTATTTTTTATGAAGACTGCAATCTTCTCAATTCTCCGAATGAAAAAGTGAGAAAATATGGGTCAAAAGATTATGCAACGGTAGAAAAAGACATGATTTCTTATAGAGTAGATCATTCAGGAAAAAGGGTCTATAAGTTTAAAGATGCAGATCTTGGTAAATGTAAATTTGAAGAGTACAAACAACAACTTTTCCAGGCCTATGTTCTCAATGGGTTCTATGGAATTATTGAAAAAGCAAAATTTGTGAATGCTGCAGACTACCGTCAATACCAGATTTATCCGCAATATCAGTATTTGTACATCATGGAAGGTGATGATGTTGCAGATCCGATGATTGTGGCGTCCAATAATGACAAATTCGGAGTTATTGATGTGAATAACAAAATCATTGTCCCTTTCGAATATGCCAATATTAAAAGAAACTTCAGCTGGAAGCTGGGGAAAATGTTTGAGGTCACAAAAGACGGCAAAAACTATTACTATATTGATGCGAATAATAAAACATACTAAAGGATAAGTGATGAATGATAAATGATGATTACTTATTACTTATGAAGGTTTTATAACTCTAATTTTTTCATATAACAAAACCTTCCTACTAAAGCTTTTCTTATCATCTCGTAACCAAATACCTCGCATCACGAACCCTGTATCCCGAAAACATCACCATCTCATATATTTTTTGTAATTTCGCGGCTGAAATAAAGGGGTGCTTTAACAGGCTGAGATTATACCCACTGAACCTGGAACAGGTAATGCTGTTTAGGGACGTCAACTCTACTGAGGGTTGAATTTGTATAATATCTTATCGATCCCCTTTTATTCATTAAATGTTAAAGATTTATAGAATGAAAGGATTATTTTTTTTAGGGCTAAGTGTAGGCTCTGTAGCCTTTATTCAGGCTCAAAAAACGGATTCTCTGAAGATCAGAGAAATAGAAGCGGTCAGCTTTACGAAAAGACTTCCTGTTGCTAAGGAAATTATCAATGTTCAGAAAGATTTAGACGGTAAAAATTTAGGACAGGATCTTCCTATCCTTTTAAAAAATCAAACTTCAATCATTTCCACTTCGGATGCAGGTAATGGTGTGGGGTATACAGGTTTTAGAATTCGTGGGGTTTCCGGAACGGCTATCAATGTGATGATGAATGGTGTTCCTTATAATGATTCTGAAAGTCAGGGTACCTTTTTTGTCAATGTGCCGGATTTAACGAGTTCTGCTTCGCAAATTGTGATTCAGAGAGGTGTAGGGACTTCTAACAATGGAGTTTCTGCCTTCGGTGCAAGTATCAATGTGATTTCAAGAGAGCCGGAAGAGAAGTTTTATTTTAAGACTGATGATAGCTACGGTTCCTTCAATACTTATAAATACTCAGCTGAGGTAGGTTCCGGAAAATTCTGGAAAGACCGTCTTTCTGTGATGGGAAGATACACCAATATTCATTCGGATGGATATATAGACAGAGCTTCTTCTGATCTTCATTCTTACAACTTTACAGCTTTATTTGAAGAAGGAAAAACCAAATTACGTTTAATGGCTTTTGGTGGGAAAGAAAAGACTTATCAGGCATGGAACGGAATCAGCAGAGAAATGTGGGAAACGAATCCAAGGTTTAACAGTTCTGGTAAGATTAAGGATGCTAATGGAAATATTGTAGACTTCTATGATAACGAAACAGATAATTACAGACAGAACCATTATCAGTTGTTATGGGAACAGAAGTTCAATGACCGTTGGAATTTAGAGACTACTTTTCACTACACCAAAGGAAAAGGATACTACGAAAACTATAAGCAGGCAAGTTCTTTCTCAAAATATCATCTTCCTAATATTATTGATGGTGGACAAACCATTACGAAATCAGATTTCATCAGGAAAAAATGGTTAGATAATGATTTCTACGGAGTAGTTTCTACTTTATATGGTAAGTTTGAAAACCTTGATTTAAACTTTGGAGCTGTAGCCAATCAATACTACGGAAAACATTTCGGAAATGTTACCGGAGTATTTTATCCACAGATTAATGAAAGTGAATACTACAGAAACCGCTCCATAAAAAATGAAGTGTCTGGTTTTGCCAAGGCATTATTCAGAATGGATAATTTTGAATTCTTTGGTGATTTACAGCTTAGAAGTATCAATTACAATACAAAGATCATTATGGCTGGAGATGATGATGGGGCTGATCTGGATAAAAACTGGCTGTTCTTTAATCCAAAAGCGGGGGTAAATTATAAAATTAATGATGGGAAACTATTCCTGTCTTATGCGCATGCTCAAAGAGAACCTAACAGAGCAGATATCATGGCTAACAATGATGTAAAGCCTGAAAAATTACATGATTTTGAAGCTGGTTTTGAAAAGCAGTTTGGATTTTTATCTTTAACAGCTAACGTTTATTACATGTATTATGTGAATCAATTGGTTTTGAATGGTCAGCTTAACAGCGTTGGCGCATTTATCAGAACCAATTCAGGAAAAAGTTACAGACGTGGAGTAGAAGTTGGTGCATTGGCGAAACTTTCAAAACAATGGGAAGTTTCCGGAAACTTTACAGTAAGCCAGAACAGAAATCAGGATTTTAATATAGAAGTTGGGAAAACACCGGTAAGTCTGGGAAATACACAGATTTCATTTTCCCCAAATATGATTGCTAATCTAGGCGTAAGGTTTAATCCAAATAAAAATTTCCAGTTTGCTTTAATGAACCAATATGTAGGAAAACAATACATGGATAATACGGAAGATAAAAACCTGGAACTTAAAGATTACTTACTGACAGACTTTAATGCTCAGTATCAGTTTAAAATTGGTCACAATGATGTTGCATTAAAACTATTGGTGAATAACCTGTTCAATAAAAAATACGTGAATAACGGATCTGTTGCTGAAGACGGCGGCCCATTATATTTTGCTCAGGCAGGAACCAATTTCATGTTTGGAATCAGCTGGAAAATTCAATAGCGAAAAATAAAGTAATAACTGTAAATAAGTGAATTGCAAATTTATTCTGAAAAGAGATCAGAGATCATGAACAGTATACTTATTTTAATATGAAATATTCAAAAGGCTGCTTCGGCAGTCTTTTTTTATATGCGTTAAATATCTTCAAAAAGTCATGAAAAAGTTATAAATTTGCTGCCAAATGAATATTTCAGCATACATTTTAGAATATTTAAAACAATTTGGAACTGTCACGGTTCCAGGCTTTGGGGTGTTTTCTCTAAAAAATTCTAAAGCAATTATCAATTCAGAAAACGGAAGTATCCTGCCACCTGCAAGTCAGATTGAATTTACAATTGACTATGAAGTACAGGCCGAAGACCTTACTGTTTTCATTGCTAAAGAAAAACAGATGTCTGTAGAAGCTTCCAGAAGTGATCTGAAAATACAGACTGATTTTTGGAAGAAAAAACTTCAGGCAGAACAGGTTCTTGAAGTTCAAAATCTGGGAACCATCTTTATTGAAGAAGGACATACTCATTTCAAAGGAAAAAGAGTAGAAGCAGGACGTCCGGATTTTTTCGGACTGGAAGAGATCAGATTCTCCGATATCAATAATGGTGAGAAAGTAAAAACTTCAGAAAACGGAGAAAAAGATTATAAGTTCAAGAAGACAATCCTTTGGTTCTTCCTTTTGATAATTCCTATTCTCGGTATCGCATACTTTGCATTTACCCAGAAAGAACTGCTTTTCGGAAAGAAATCTTTTAATAAAGTGTCTGTACAGACTTCCACCCACAGAATTGTAAAAGATACGGTGAAAGTAATGGTACATACTCCAGAAACAGCTGTTTCAGATTCTCTGAAGAAAGATTCATTGATAAAACCTGCCGCAAAAACTATTAAAACAGTTCCGGCTGCTCCAAAAAACACTAAGAATAAATGGCAAAAATAAAAACAGCGTCAGAATCCCTGACTATTATGACCAATATCGTTCTTCCGAACGAAACAAACTCTCTAAGAAACCTTTTTGGTGGTGAACTTTTAGCAAAAATGGACAGATGTGCTTCCATTTCTGCAGCAAGACACTGTGAAAGAAGAGTAGTAACAGCATCTGTAAACCACGTTTCATTTAATCATCCGATTCCTGAAGGTGGAGTGGTAGTACTGGAATCTAAAGTTTCCAGAGCATTCTCTACTTCTATGGAAGTGTATGTGGATGTGTGGTCTGATGATCCGATTAATCAGAAAAAAATTCATACCAATTCTGGAATTTATACTTTCGTTGCGGTAGATGAATTTAACCGCCCGATTCCAATTCCTGATATGGTGCCGGAAACAGAAGAGGAAAAAGAAAGATATGCAGCTGCATTCCGTAGAAAAGAACTTTCATTGATCCTTTCCGGAAGAATGAAACCTTTGGAATCTGTAGAGCTTAAGAAATTGTTCCAGGAGCCTGAAGAGCCGCAAACTTCTAAGAAAGATAAAAAATAAAAACTTGAAATGCTTTTAATACTGGAACTTCCAAATTAAAAGCATTTTATTTTTATATCCGTTTAAAAATTACAAGCATTTCTGTATGAAAATGCAGATTGTGCTATTTGTGAAATCAATTTGTGTCATTTGTGTTTAAATTATGAAAATTCTCCTTTTAGATAAAAATCACCCTCTCATCACTGAACAGCTTTTAGCGAAAAACTTTATATTGGAAGAAGACTTTACTTCCACTTATGATGAGGTTTGTGATAAAATCAAAAATTATGATGGCATCATTATCAGAAGCCGTATCCCTTTAGATAAAAACTTTCTTGAGCATGCACAAAACCTGAAATTTATTGCAAGAGTAGGGGCAGGAATGGAAAATATTGATATTCCTGTGGCTGAAAAATTAGGCATTCAATTAATCAACTCTCCGGAAGGAAACAGAGACTCAGTAGCAGAACATGTTGTTGGAATGCTGTTGGTGCTGATGAACAGACTTTTCATTGCTTCACAGGAAGTAAAGAACGGAATCTGGAAGCGTGAAGAAAACAGAGGTGATGAATTGCTTGGGAAAACTGTAGGATTGATTGGATATGGAAATATGGGAAAAGCTACGGCTAAAAGACTTTCAGGTTTTGGCTGTAAAGTGGTCTTCCATGACATACTTCCGGGACTTTCTGATGAATTTGCTACTCAGGTTACATTAGATGAATTGAAAGAGACTGCTGAGGTATTGAGTTTACATATTCCTTTAACGTCTGAAACCCATTATCTTATTGATGAAGCGTTCATTTCCGAGATGAAAAATAACTTCTATTTTGTGAACACAGCAAGAGGGAAAAATGTAGAAACTAAAAGTTTAGTAGAAGGGTTGAGATCAGGGAAAGTAAAAGGAGCTTGTCTGGATGTATTGGAATACGAAAAGTCCTCTTTTGAGCATCTTGAAACGGAAAATGAAGACCTGAAATATCTATTGGAATCTGAAAAAGCAATGGTAACTCCACATATTGCAGGCTGGACTCATCAGAGTAAAGAAAAATTAGCTCAGTTTATTGTAGATAAAATTCTGGCTTCACATAGTTAATAAATAAAGAAATTGGCTGAAGGGTTGAGAATGTAATGATATAGATTACTTTCTCAACCTTTTTGCTTTTTGTCCTTTCTTTCATTTATGTTAAATTATTCATAATGTCTCCTTCATATTTACAATTTATTTTCGACTTTTATTAAATTGCCGCTCATTTTTGAATCTTATGAAGATGCGTAATTTAGTACTTGCTGTAACGGTTGTTTTATCCCTTTTTTCCTGTAAAAATAAATCTGAATCCAAAGAGGCTTCAGCTGAAAATACTACCAACCTTCCAAATTATGGAAGTGTTGACCTAAGCCATGTTTTTACAAAAGAAGATGGATTGCTTTCCAATAAAGAATCTATAACAGGATATATTGACCAGTACTATAAAAAGATATGGGAAGGCGGAGACCTTAGCGGTGGTATTTTAGTCGCTAAAGGTGATGAAATTTTATACGAAAACTACAGAGGTTTCGGGAGAGAAGGCAATCAGATGCCAATTGATAAAAATACACCACTGCACGTGGCATCCGTTTCAAAAACATTAACGGCTATGGCTATGATGAAGCTGGTAGAAGCCGGAAAAATAAAACTTACCGATCATCTTACCCAATTCTTCCCTGGGTTTCCTTATCCGAATGTAACCGTTCAGACTTTATTGGATCAAAGAAGCGGATTACCGAAATACGAATATTTTATTACCAAAATACAGCCTGCTCCGGCAGAACTTTCCAAACAGTTTATTACGAATCAGGATGTGTTGAATATGATTATCAAATATAAACCGGACCTGGCAAGAGATACCGATACCGGATTTATGTATTGTAACACAAACTTTGCGCTATTGGCTTTACTGATTGAGAAAGTAACCAAAACTCCTTTTCCGCAGGCGATGAAAGAAATGGTCTTCACTCCATTGAAAATGACCAATACTTACATTTTCCAGGAAAAAGATATTCCAACAGCTGCACAGTCTTTCTATTACGGGGGAAATAAATTATATCCTTTAGATCGTCTGGATCTGATTTATGGAGATAAAAATGTCTATACTACGCCTAGAGATCTGTATAATTTCTCAAAAGCAATGTTCTCAAAAGACTTTCTGAAACCGGATCTGATGCAGATGGTGTTTACGCCTTACAGCAATGAAAAGGCAGGGATGAATAATTATGGACTAGGTTTTAGAATGAAAATATTTGATAACGGTGAAAAACTTACCTATCATAACGGGTGGTGGCATGGAACTAACTCTGTATTTGCCCACCTTTTAAAGTCTAAAGTTACCATTGTAGCGATCGGAAACAAATATTCAGGGAAGGTTTATACAGCACTTGCACTATCAGGATTATTTGAAAATTTCCCTTTACAGCAGGAGAAACTTCAAACTGTAATGAACGACAGCAAAGATAGTTTGAACAGCGGACACGAAGTTTTTGGAGAATAATGTTTACTTTTGCTTAAACATTTTCATGAGAAGATTTCTTTTATTATTTGTTATCTGTTTTCTTGTGCACTCCTGTGCAAGAGTGGGATCTCCTGTTGGAGGGCCTAAGGATACACTGGCCCCTAAGTTTTTAAGTTCAAATATTGATACTACAAGGATTAATGTAAAAAGAGATATCCACGAACTCCGTCTGGATTTTGATGAGTACGTAACCCTGAAGGATATCAATAAAAACCTTATCATTTCTCCGCCAATCAAAAATATAAAGCGAATTCTTCCATCGAGTATTGCCAATAAATTTGTTCTTATTCAGTGGGCAGATACACTTCAGGCTAATACCACGTATAATTTCAATTTTGGAAATTCTATTGCGGATAATAATGAGTCTAATATTCTAAGGTATTTCAATTTTGCTTTCTCTACCGGAGATAAACTGGATGATCTGTACATCAGTGGTGAAGTAAAAGATGCCATGCAGATCAAGAAGAAAACCGGGACCAATGAAAATAAAATGGTTGTTGGGTTGTATCAGGTAAAAGATACCATGAATTACAAGCAAAAACCATATTATATTACCAAGGTAGATGATGATGGATATTATGAACTGAACTACCTTTCTCCGGGAAAATATAAAATTATAGCTTTTGAAGATGAAAACGGAAATTCAATATATGATCCGGGAAAAGAAAAGATAGGATTTAAAAAAGAAGCTATTGATTTTGAAAAATCTATTTCTGGGTTGAATTTAAGTGTTTATCCATCTAAAAAACCTTTGAAATACTCTGAAATGAAAGAAATTGCCGGTGGAGTTCTTATGACATTTGAAGGCCATCCGGATGAGGTGAAAGTGGAGTCACTTAATGAAAAGCTTAAAGATATTAAAGTTACGCATACTCCAAAATCAGACTCAGTGAGAATCTGGTTTGATGCGGTGAAAAATAATATAGGTCAGGAAACCACCGAAAAATTGTTGTTCAGCCACAATATTGGCCCGAAAAAAGATACGGTGTATTCGGTTTCTCTATTCTATAAGTATAATAAGAAAAATGCAATGGATGTCTTCAGTGATAACGGAGGAGGTTCATTGGCTCCAAAATCTGATTTTAAGATTTCATCCAATTATTTTGTAGATAAAATAGACCCTTCAAAATGGAAACTGGCAGTTAAAGGAGATTCTTTGAATAGTCTACCTTTTACCGCTAAAATTTCGGAAACCAATCCTTATCAGATTTTGGTGAATTCTGATTTTGTTAGTGGGAAAGATTATCAGCTTACGATTCCTAAAGAAACGGTTTCTTCTTTCTACGCAAAGAATTCTCAATCTAAACGTTTTGATTTTACTGTTGAGAAAATAGATCAGGTTGGAAGTCTGGAGTTCACACTTTCCAATGCACCTGCATCTAATTACTGGATTCAGCTGCTGGATTCTTCAGATAAAGTAGTGTATCAAAAATATACCAAAGGGGATAAAGTGAAATTTGATTTCCTGAGACCTGAAGAATATGTTGTCCGGATATTAGTGGATAATAATAATGACAAGTATTGGGATGAAGCTGATTTCTCCACGGAAACCTTCGCTGAAGATGCTTATGTTTTCTATAAAAAAGCATTGGTAAGAGCCTTGTGGGAAACAAGAGAAGAATGGGATCTTAAAGACACAAGAACGCTTGATAATCCTAAGGGAACACCTGCTCCAACAGTACCGGTTACCCCACCGGTTTCTGAAGAAAAAGGTAAAGCTGTGGTGCAGGAAAGTAAAAAAGAGTTAAAATCTGAGAATGCAGTGATAACTCCGGTAAAATAGATATTATGAAGACGGCAAAGAAAATAATCTTTTGGACTCTGGTGGGATTTGTGCTCATTCAGTTTTTTCCAATGGATAGGGTGAATAAACCGGTTGATTCCAAGGTGAATTTTGTTCAGGTCAAGAATACTCCTGAAAAAGTAAGAACACTTCTTAAAAATGCTTGTTATGACTGTCATTCCAATGAAACGGTGTATCCTAAATATGCCTATGTGGCACCTATTTCTTGGTCTGTAAAAAGCCATGTTAATGACGGACGTCAGCGTCTTAATTTTTCTGTTTGGGGAACGTATAATAAAGAACTGAAAGAAAATATGCTTGATAGATCCATGGAAGCTCTTAAGCATAAAACAATGCCGCTACCTGGTTATATTGTTTATCATGACGAAGCTAAACTTACAGAGGCAGAAAGAACTCTGCTTATTCAGTATTTTGATGAAATGCTGAAATCTAAAACGTACTAATTAAAATATAATAATTCCCACAGGCTTCACAGGTCATCACAGAGTTTATATAATGTATCTGTTTAATTTGTGAAATCTGTGGGAAAATTGTTTTCTATCATAAAAAAACTCCCGCAGAAATCTGCGAGAGCCTATATTACAAAAATTATTTCTTCAGATAACTCTCGAAAAATCTCTTTTGAGAATCAAAAGCAATCTCATCAAGGCTTAGCTCCTGTAAAGGGATCCATATCGCTTCAGAGATTTCCGAAAGCTCAAGATTTACCTCAAACTTCTCCGAAACATTATATTCATAAAAGAGATCAATGGTATTGTAATCAATTTCTTTATACTGATAGATGTTCGGAAGACTGGTAAGGTATTTCAGGTTAGAAATATCAATATCAAGCTGAAGTTCTTCAAAAAGTTCCCTTTTACAGGTTTCTTCTGCACTTTCTTTAGGGTCAACAAAACCACCGGCCAGATCCAGTTTTCCTTTTTTAGGATCTCTGTTTCTTCTGGTAAGGTAAATTTCGTCACCACATCTTATAACAACGGCTACTGCGCCTGCTACATTATTGTACAGTGTGAAACCACATTCAGGACAACTCCATTTCTTTTCATTATCCCAATGTAAAGTCTCTTTGCCACAGCTTGGGCAATATTTCAATACTTTCATTCTTCTTTAATTGTTTTTCAAAGGTATATCAAACTTTAGCTTCCCTGAGCAATATTAATATTTCTCGGGTGATAGCTTAAGATGACATCCCTTAGCTCTTCCGTCTTCAGATGAGTATAGATCTCTGTTGTAGTAATGCTGGAGTGTCCCAACATTTCCTGAATATAACGGAGATCTGCTCCATTCTGCAGCAAATGCGTTGCAAAAGAATGTCTGAAGGTGTGAGGAGAGATTTTCTTGTTTACTCCTGCCTTATCCGTAAGTTCTTTAATAATAAGGAATACGATAACTCTTGACATGGAAGTTCCACGGCTGTTTAAAAACAGGGTATCTTCATATTTCTTATTAATTTTTCCTTTAGAACGTACCTCTTTGATATAACTTTCCAGAAGTTCAGCAGTGTAGTCTGCCAAAGGTACAAAACGGGTTTTATTTCCCTTTCCGAGTACCTTAATATATTGCTCCTTGAAGTTGATATTGGAGATTTTAAGGTCAATAAGTTCAGACACACGGAGTCCGCAACCGTAAAGTACCTCTATGATACATTGGTTTCTTTTTCCGAGATCTGTATTAACCTCAATGGCAGCAATGATTTTATTAATATCCGGCAGGCTGAGCGTGTCCGGCAGATACAGTCCCAATTTAGGACCTTCAAGTAACGCAGCAGGGTTGTCTTCACGATATTCATCTTCCAGTAGAAATTTAAAGAAGGCCTTAATGGAAGATATCCATCTTGCCTGTGATCTCTCACTGAATTTCTGTTTAGAAAGATTGAAAATGTATTCCTGCAGGTTTTCGTAACCGATAGAATCTGGACCGACGTTTGCCAGATCTTCTTCTGCGTAATCTTTTAGTTTCTTAATGTCCCGAACATAGGCGTCGAGCGTATTGTCTGAAAAATTTCTTTCGAAACGAAGAAATATTTCAAAATCTTTGATCTTTTCATCCCAAGTCATTTGTGCTTATTTTTTTAGTTCACAGTCCGATATTTGTTCTATTTCAATGTTGTGGCCTCTCAAAAACGATATCCCATCGTCATCCGAATACTCATTAATATACACCAGTCTTGTAATACCTGCCTGAAGGATCAGCTTACTGCATTCCTTACAGGGTGACAAGGTTAAATATAACGTTGCTCCTTTTGCAGATTGTGTAGAGGCGGCCAGCTTTAATATAGCGTTGGCTTCCGCATGCAATACATACCAGTGCGTTTTTCCCTCTCCATCTTCACAGCAGTTTTCGAATCCCATAGGAGTCCCGTTGTAACCATCTGAAATAATCATCCTATCTTTTACGATAAGAGCTCCTACCTGTTTTCTCTTACAGTAGGAGAGTTTTGCCCATTCCTGGGCCATTTTTAGATAAGCTTTATCAAACTTATTCATACCGCAGCATTAGTTTTTTCGAAATAATTTGGATTAAAATCTTTTGAAAGATTAGAAGTTCGGCTTTCTTTTCTCCAGGAAAGCAGTTACTCCTTCTTTCTTGTCTTCCATTTCGAAAAGCTCACCGAAATATTTAATTTCAGTTTCAAAACCTTTCTCCGTGTCAGATAAATTAACGGCGTTTATAGCCTTTGATATTGCCATTGGTGAATTATGGGCAATAGTGTTCGCTAATTCTTTCGTTTTGGTTAATAATTCTTCAATAGGGTATACTTCATTTACCAGCCCGATCTCTTTTGCTTTTTGAGCAGGGACCATTTTGGCAGAGAAGATCATTTCGTTGGCAATACCTTTTCCTACAAGCTTTGGAAGCCTTTGAGTTCCTCCGTATCCTGGAATTAATCCCAGTGTTACTTCAGGAAGCCCTAATCTGGCGTTTTCCGATGCATATCTGATGTGGCATGCCATAGCAAGCTCTAAACCTCCCCCCAATGCAAAACCGTTTACGGCTGCAATGACAGGTTTAGACATATTTTCAATTTTGTTGAACAAAGTGTTCTGTCCGTTTCTTGCAAGTTCTTCAGCTTTTTCCTGTCCGAAGTCACTGAATTCCTTGATGTCAGCTCCAGCTACAAAGGACTTTTCTCCACTTCCTGTAAGGATAATTACTCGACAAGAAGTATCGGAACCAAGCTCATCCAATGCTGTACTGATCTCCTGAATGGTCTTTGCATTTAATGCATTCAGACTTTCAGGTCTGTTTATGGTAATGATAGATTAATTTATCTTCCTTTTTAATAATATATTTTCGTAACTCATTTTTCCACTTTAAAATATCATCCTTCGCAAATTATGAATTTTTTACAAAAAAAAGGAAAAAATATTATTTTTTTTTCCTTTTTTTTGATTTATTGTTCAATATGATTATTTGGAGTGATTCATCATATTTGCATCAATATTGATGTTTAGTTGTGATGCCACTTTCATGCCAAGCTCAATGTTAGCGCGGAAAAAGTGACATAATTGCCTGTTGATAATTTCCTCTCTTTTAGGCCCGGTAATTCCTTTCATACTTCCTATGATATTTTGGATCAGGTTGTTTCTGTCTTCAGCATTCATAGCTTTGGAATAAAGAAGACCAGGTTGCGTGTAATGATCACTGTCGTTGTCATTTCTGTTATAATTGGCAACATGAGCGCTATCTAATTCATACTCATAGTTTTTATAAGAAACATCCGGTTTGACATCATCAAAACTATTAGGATAGTAATTTGGTTTATCCTGATATTGGCTTGAATCTGCCATATACCCGTCTCTCTGATAATTATTAACAGCAAAAGGACATCTGTTCACTTCTAATTGGTGAGCATTTACACCCACTCTGTATCGGTGAGCGTCCGGGTAAGAGAATAATCTTCCCTGAAGCATTTTATCCGGCGAAAAACTGATTCCGTTGATAAGACTGCTTGGTGAGAATGTAGATTGCTCTACATGTGCAAAATAGTTGACAGGAACTTCATTCAGTTCCATTTCTCCTACTTCAATCAATGGGAAATCATCATGGAACCAAACCTTTGTTACATCAAAAGGATTCCATCTGAAATCTTTTGCCTGCTCTTCAGTCATGACCTGAATATACATGGTCCATTTTGGGAAATCTCCATTTTCAATAGCGTTGCAAAGATCTTCCTGTGCAAAATCAGGATTTTCTCCTGCCATCTTTACAGCCTCTTCATCTGTGAAGTTTTTAACTCCTTGCTTTGTTTTGAAATGAAATTTCACCCATACTCTTTCATTCTTATCGTTAATCATAGAGAAAGTATGAGACCCGAAGCCATGCATGTGTCTGTAGCCATAAGGAGTTCCTCTGTCTGACATTAATATAAGAACCTGATGAAGTGATTCCGGATTTAAGCTCCAGAAATCCCACATCATAGTGGCGCTTTTTAAATTGGTTCTTGGAAGTCTTTTTTGGGTATGAATAAAATCCGGGAATTTTTTAGCATCTTTAATAAAGAATACCGGAGTATTATTTCCTACAAGATCCCAGTTTCCATCTTCAGTATAAAATTTTAATGCAAATCCTCTAGGATCTCTTGCGGTATCTGCACTTCCTTTTTCGCCACCTACTGTGGAGAAACGGGCAAACATTCTGCATGAGTTGCCTACTTTTGAAAATAATTTAGCCTTGGTGTACTGGCTGATGTCATGGGTTACGGTAAAAGTTCCGTACGCTCCGCTTCCTTTGGCGTGTACAATTCTTTCAGGAATTCTTTCCCTAACGAAATGTGCAAGATTTTCCTGAAGGACAAAGTCTTGCAGCAATACCGGGCCTCTTGGTCCTACCGTCTGGGAATCCTGATGCTCAAAATAAGGTGCGCCGTTGCTTAACGTTAATTTTTTAGAATCCATATATTGATGATTTGAATAATTGTTCTTGTCCTTTTCTAAATCGAAGTGTAAAGGTACTAATTATCAAATTTACTTGAATTTTTAATTGCTAATAACAAAAACGTTATATCTTTGTAATAGATAATATTAATCAAATGAACATTCAGCAACTGGAGTATCTTATCGCTGTTGATAAGTATAAACATTTTGGTAAAGCAGCTCAGGCGTGCTTCATTACCCAGCCAACCTTAAGTGCCATGATACAGAAATTTGAGGATGAATTGGATGTGAAGGTTTTCGACAGAACTACACACCCGATCCGTACCACAGATGTTGGTCTTCAGATCATCGATCAGGCGAAGGTGATTATAGAATCTGTCAATGAGCTGAAGAACAAAGCCAACCTGTTGAACAACATTTTAGGAGGAACTATTAACCTTGGAATTATTCCTACTGTTTCATCCTTTATTTTACCTACTGAAATCTTTAAATTCCTTGAAGCGAATCCGAAGATTCAGATGAATGTAAAGGAAATGACAACGGATAATATTATTAAAGCTCTGAAAGCAGGAGAACTGGATGCGGGAATTATCTCTACTCCTTATGATACTGCGGATGAGTTTTACCAGGATTTCTTATTCAATGAAGAGTTAATGATCTACAGCTCTAATACAGAAGCAAACAAAAAGAATTCTTACATTATTCCTGAAGAACTGAATGTAGAAAAGGTATGGTTGCTTGAAGAAGGTAACTGTTTGAGAAATCAGTTTGAAAATATCTGTCATCTGAAAGAAAATACTTTGAAACCTAAAAACTTAGATTTCTTAGCTTCCAATATTCAGACTTTGGTACACATGGTAGATAAAGTAGGGGGAATCAGTATCCTTCCGGAATTGGCCTTAAGTCAACTTTCTGAAGAGCAGAAGCAGAATGTTTTCAGATTCAAGAAGCCTTTCCCTTACAGAGAGATCAGTATCATTTACTATAAACCGACTTTCAAGCAAAAGATTATTGATGAATTATCACATTCTATCAAAAACTCTTTGGAACTTAAGTTGAATTACCACGAAAGTCCGAAAGAGTTTGTAAGCATAAAGCCTCAGTAATTAAGGGGCTTTACAATGATATAAATCATTAATTTAAAGAAAATTATAATTAGTAAACAAAAATTTTGAGTATTACGAAAATAGTGCTTAAATTTGCTGACGTTTATTAACGAGGAAAAATTTGACCTGATTGCAACCTCTATAAAAAAATGCTAAAACAGTATTCTTTTTTCTGGGCAATTGTTATTCTTATTTTTCTTCATAGCTATTTTTTAATCTAAAAAACAAAGAATAATATGTCTTATTTATTTACATCTGAATCAGTTTCAGAAGGACATCCGGATAAAATTGCCGACCAAATTTCCGATGCATTAATCGATCATTTCTTAGCATACGATAAAAGTTCAAAAGTAGCATGTGAAACTCTTGTAACTACCGGACAGGTGGTTTTGGCAGGAGAAGTAAAGTCTGATGCTTACCTTGATGTTCAGACGATTGCAAGAGAAGTAATCAACGGAATTGGGTATACAAAAGGTGAATATATGTTCAACGGAGATTCTTGTGGAGTAATCTCTGCGATCCACGAACAGTCTCCGGATATCAACCAGGGTGTTGACAGAGCGGTAAATGATGAGTCATTTGAAGCTAAAGCAAACGCTCAGGGTGCAGGTGACCAGGGAATGATGTTTGGGTATGCTACTAACGAAACGGCTAACTATATGCCTCTTGCTTTGGATTTAGCCCATACAATTCTTAAAGAACTTTCTGCGATCAGAAGAGAAAATAAAGAGATTGCTTACTTACGTCCTGATGCAAAAAGCCAGGTAACTATTGAGTATTCTGACGATCATAAGCCTATCAGAATTGATTCTATCGTAGTTTCTACTCAGCATGATGACTTCGGAACAGAAGAAGAGATGCTGAACAAGATCCGTGAAGATATCAAGAATATCCTTGTTCCTAGAGTAGTTGCTCAGCAGACTGAGGAGATCAAAGCGTTATTCAACGATCAGATCAAATATCACATCAACCCTACAGGTAAATTTGTAATCGGTGGTCCTCACGGAGATACTGGTCTTACAGGTAGAAAAATCATCGTTGATACTTACGGAGGGAAAGGAGCTCACGGTGGTGGTGCTTTCTCTGGAAAAGATCCATCTAAAGTAGACAGAAGTGCTGCCTATGCAACGAGACACATCGCTAAAAACCTTGTAGCTGCTGGTGTTGCTGACGAAGTTTTAGTACAAGTTTCTTACGCAATTGGAGTAGCTGAGCCTTGTGGTTTATACATCAATACTTACGGAACTGCTAAAGTGGATCTTCATGATGGAGATATTGCTAAAAAAGTTTCTCAAATCTTTGATTTAAGACCTTATGCTATTGAGCAGAACTTAAAATTAAGAAACCCTATCTATCAGGAAACTGCTTCTTACGGACACATGGGTAAAGAGCACTATGTAGCTGATAAAACATTCAACAAAGGTCATAAAAATGAGCTTACGTTGGAAGGTCTTGAGTTCTTTACTTGGGAAAAACTAGACAAAGTAGACGAAATTAAAGCCGCTTTCGGTATTTAATTTTTTCTCTAAACTGAAATATTATGAACTGCTTTACCTTCCGGTAAGGCAGTTTTTTTTAATTTTACACCTTAATAAATTGAGAGATGATGAATTTTCGGACTGCAGTTGCCATTCTATCCCTGTTTTTGCTGAGTACATTAGTGAAAGCTCAGTATACCATGCATAAAATGATTAGTATAGGATATACCTATCAGAATCAAAGCTTTGGAGAAGTAGGTGGGAAGTTGCTTTTTCTTAAAAATGATGACGTAATTTACAGATTGGGTGGTTCTGCCTTAATGGGGGTAGCAGACTCAAAATTTGCTATTATGCCGAAGTTGCAGGCAGATGTTTTACTTAATTTTCAAAAAAATGTGGACTTTTACCACTCGTATTACTTTTTAGTAGGAGCGGAAGGAACCAATAAATATATTGCTCCAAAAATTGGAGTTACCTTATTCGGGATGCTGGATCTTACCGGAGGCTATGCTTTCCCTATTGGAGATACCCGATTAAACGGGAAAGAAATGAAAGGGTTAAATATTAATTTTACATTAAATATCCCTACTGTATTCATTCATGATATGTTTAAGTGATTTTTTTAAATTTTTGTAGCGAAAATTTAATAATTGCTTAACAGTTATTAAAAAATTATTATATTTACGCCATAATATAATTGTACCACCTATCGACGAGACTCTACTCTGAAGAACTGTTTTGTATATACAGCAAAAACCGGATAATTTATCTGGGCGATAGCTGGGCTGCAAATATTATATTGAGAAGAGTTATGAAATCAAAATCGGATAGTTTACTAATTTCACTTTACCAGAAAGGTGACGAGGGCGCATTATCAACCCTTATTCATCGCCATCAGAGAGAACTGTTTACATTCATTTTTTACAAAATTAATGATGAAGATTTAGCCAATGATATTTTTCAGGACACATTCATGAAAATCATTGTGATGCTAAAAGAAGGCCGTTACAACGAAGAGGGTAAATTTATCCTTTGGGCCAAAAGAATCTCACACAACCTTATCATCGATCATTTCAGATCAAAAGCGAAGAATATCAAAGTTTCGGAAACTACTTTTGAAACAGATGAATATTCAATTTTTGACCTGATCAGAGAGCCTTCTGAGAATATTGAAGATCAGTTGGTTACCAATCAGATTCAGGAAGACCTGTTGAAAATGCTACAATTTCTTCCCCTGAATCAGCAGGAAGTAATTAAATTAAGATTTTTTGACGGACTTAGTTTTAAAGAAATCGCAGATCATACCGATATGAGTATTAATACCACATTAGGCAGAGTAAGATACGCGTTAATCAACCTGAGAAAAATCATGGAAGAAAATAACATAATATTAACCAGATAGATAATATTTTGTAAAATTTCACGTTTTTAAGGAAAACATAGTACGCTTATGAAAAAAAATGACTCCTTAAAAGTGAAAACTTTGAAACCTAAAAAACAAACCATCGATTTTTTGCTCAATTTTTCTAAAAGCCTTGAAATTGTGAAAAGCAAGAGCAAGAATTATCCTATTACAAAAAATTAAAATTATTAACTTTGTGCTGTATGAAAATGCAGCACGTTTTTTTTGACCTGGACAATACGCTCTGGGATCATCGCAGAAATGCCTATCTAACTATCAAAGAACTTTTCGAAAAACAGGAAATTAATTCGAAGTACAATATTGACTTTGAAGAGTTTCATGCAGTTTACCATGATATCAATGAAGAATTATGGGAAAAAATCAGAGATGGGATTATAGGCAAAGAGTATTTGAGAGAACACCGTTTTTATGACTCCTTCATGCACTTTGGTGTAGACAATAGAGAACTTTCCCTTTATTTTGAAGAGAATTTCCTTGATAATATTGTCAGTCATAATGAATTGGTGGAAGGGGCGGAAGATGTTCTTGAATATCTGAAGTCGAAGAATTATACCCTTCATATTATTTCCAATGGCTTTAAGGAAGTAACAGAAAGAAAATGTACCCTATCCGGAATTGCTCCTTACTTTAAAACCATTACCAGCGCAGATGCGGTAGGAGTGAGAAAACCAAATCCTAAGATTTTTGAATATTCCCTTGGACTTTCCGAAGCAAAGAAAGAAGAAAGTATCATGATTGGGGATGACTGGATCGCTGATGCTTTGGGAGGAAGAGATTTTGGAATGGATGCCATCTTCTTTGATGTTTACAAGGAAGACAAAAAAGAAGCAGGATTAAAGTCTATTACCCATCTTCAGCAGATTAAAGAATACCTATAATCTTCTATAGTATTAAAGCTGAAATAAGGCTTTGAAAGTATTTTATTAAACCATTAAGGCTATTGTAGCTATTAAGACGATTGAGTCCACTGTCATTGCGAGCTGAAGGCGAAGCAATCTCAACAGAACGACTCTTAATTCTCTTAATATCTTATCTCTACCTTAATGGTTTACTTTTTTATGATTGATAAAAGGTTTTCTTTGTTTTCAAACATCTGCATCAATCTGTGAAATCTGTGGTTAATTATAAAATACCACAACACTATCAACAGTCTGTATTTACCTCATTATTTTTTACAAATTAAGTTTTTCCCAAATCTTTCCTAATTTGATTTGGAACTTTGCCTCATAATAATGACAGAAAAATTGAATATTATGAAAAATGTAAAGAAAATCACAGGCGTATTTATTTTAATCTTCTTATTGATGGGTGGTCTGGTTTCAGCACAGGACAGAGCAATTAGTCCAAACCAATTACCTAAGACAGCTAAAACTTTTCTTGCAGGCCATTTTAAAGGGATTCCGGTATCGTCAGCTATTGAAGACAGAGAAATCTATGGAGTTGATGAATATAAAGTCTATATGAACAACGGAATGAAAATGGAGTTTAACAGTAATGGAAACTGGAAAGAAGTAGATGGTAATCATCAGAAGATTCCTTACGGTTTTATTCCTGCTTCCATTAAAAACTATAGCAGCAGAAACTTCCCGAATACTCATATCGTTAAGATCGAAAAGAAAAGATGGTCTTATAAAGCAGAACTTTCTAACGGATTGGAACTGGAATTCGACCGAAACGGGAATTTTAAAAAAATTGATGACTAGGCTGGTTTAAGATTAACAATAAAATTTTAGGATTATGGTAAACTGGAGTTTAATAAACAATGATGGAAGAAAAACTTCTTCCGCTAAGATCAGAAAAAGTATGGTGTCTTTTATGACCAGAAACCATCCGTGCAGTGTGATTGATTCTATTGAAAAAAAATATAATGCTTATAAAATTCATCTGATGAATGGCTTGTGCTTGATCTTTGATGCAGATGGGCGCTATGTAAAAACGAATTAATGACTCATGAAAGAAAGTTGGAGAGAAGGAAACAAAGGGTATGTTTACATTATTGATATACTTTGTGTAATCTATCAAATGGTTCTTATTCTAACCCTTTTTGGGTATTAACCAAACCTTAGTTTCCGGACTTTCTCCTTATTATTCCTCTGTAATTTTATATATTTGATTAAGTTATCCAAGCAGCAGAGCCTATGAAGATTTTAATAGTAGAAGATGAACCGGACCTAAGGGATACTGTACAGAAATTTCTGGAAGCAGAACAGTTCATCGTAGAATATGCAGACCATTACAGCTCCGGACTGGAAAAGATTATTTCCTATGAATATGACTGTATTCTTCTGGATATTATGTTACCAGATGGAAATGGAATAGATCTTTTGAGGGAAATTAAAAAAATGCATAAAAAAGACCCTGTAATCATCCTTTCTGCCAAAGATTCAGTGGATGATAAGGTAACAGGGCTTGAAATAGGAGCTGATGATTATCTGGCAAAGCCATTCCACCTTGCTGAGCTGATGGCGAGAATAAGATCTGTGATACGAAGGAAAAACCAGGATGGTGAGAATATCATCAGGTATAAAAATATAAGCATTGATCCGGAGAACAGAAATGTTAAGATAGGAAACGAAGAATTGATTCTTAACCGAAAAGAATATGATCTTTTGTATTACTTCGTTATTCATCCGGAAAAAACATTGCAGAAAACGACTCTTGCAGAAGCTATCTGGGGAGATTATATAGATCAGGCAGACAGTCTTGATTTTATTTATTCACAAATTAAAAATCTTCGTAAAAAACTGAAAACACTTCATGCAGAAGCAGATTTTCAGGCTGTTTACGGAATAGGATATAAATTCGTCTGATGAAGGTTTCTCTAAAATATTACACGATAAAATATCTTATCATGATCCTGCTGCTGATTATTGCGGTTTGGGCAGGGTTGTTTTATGCTTATATTCTGGATGAAGTACACGATAATGTGGATGATGGATTAAAAGATAGAAAGATACAGATTATTAAAGCGGTGTATCTTAATCCACAACTTTTAAAGAATAATGATTTTGGATTCAATGAATTTAAGATCATGCCGATCAAAGCTGCAGAATATCAAAACAAAAGCAGGCTCTATAATAAGATGTATTATATGGAGTACGATGATAAAGACCAGCCTTACCGTGTTTTGGAAGCAGATTTTATCGATCAGTATAAAAATCATCAGCGGCTTGTCATCAGAACATCAACAGTAGAGGAAGATGAGCTGATTTATGACCTTACAACAGCTTTAATTGTTCTTTATATTCTTTTGGTGGTAAGTATTGTTGCTGTTAACGGTTATCTACTGAATAAAGCTATGAGGCCATTCTACCAGATTCTGGATAAATTGAAGAAATACCAGTTTGGAATTCCCTTTTCCCAGGCGGATCAAAACTATTCCATCAAAGAATTTGAAGAGTTGGATGTAGAAATTAATGAGATGATTGACCGTAATGAGCTTGTTTTCTATCAGCAGAAACAGTTTATTGAAAATGCTTCTCATGAGCTTCAGACACCGTTGGCCATTGTTATTAACAAAATAGATCTTCTGATTCAGAATGAGAATCTTGATAAAAAGAACCTAACCTTTCTCACTGAAGTTAAAAATGATCTGAGAAGAATGGTAGGACTGAATAAATCTCTGCTTATGCTTTCCAAGATTGAGAACAGCCAGTTTAATGCAATTTCGGATGTTGATTTCAATGCGATGGTGAATAAGCTTGTACAGAATTATGAAGATTTTATTGCCTTTAAAAATGTAGAAGTTAATATTATCGAAAAGGGAATATTCAAAGCAGATTTTAACCAGGATTTAGCAGATATTCTTCTGTCTAATCTGCTTAAAAATGCCGTTAAATACAATAATGAAGAAGGAACTCTGAATATTTTTATTGAGAACAACAGGATTATCTTTCAAAACAGTGGAGCACAGATTCCATTGGATAAGTCGAGAATTTTTAACCGTTTTTATAAACAGGGTTCCGATCATACCTCTACAGGTTTAGGGTTATCCATTATTAAAACGATTATCAAACAATATCCTGGTTGGGATATTACGTATGAGTTTGAAGATCAAATGCATTATTTCATCCTTACCAAAAATAAAATATCATAAAAAATAATCGGCTGCCTCAATCCTGAGGCAGCCGATTATCTTATATCTGAAGTTTAGAATTAATATCCTAAGCTTGTTCTTACTCTTTTAAGCGTTTCCATAGCAACAGGTCTTGTTTTCGCTGCACCTTCCTGAAGTTTAGCTTCCAGTTCGTCAAGGTGAGTCATATAATAAGTAAAGACCTCTCTTTCTTTTTCAAAACGAGCCAAGATAAGATCTAAAAGCTCTTTTTTCGCATGACCATATCCGAAGTTACCTGCCAGATATTTTGCTCTTAGCTCCTCAGTCTGTTCTGGAGTAGCAATAAGCTCATAAATCTGGAATGTTTTATCAGTTGAAGGATCTTTAGGCTCTTCCAAAGACTTAGAGTCAGATTCAATGCTCATTACCTGTTTCTTCAATTCTTTTTCAGGTAAGAAAATATTGATGATATTTCCCATTGATTTAGACATTTTACGACCATCTGTTCCCGGAACATATTTGGTGTCTTCCTGAAGTTCAGATTGTGGCAATACAAAAACTTCACCCATCTGGTTGTTAAACCTTGAGGCTACATCTCTTGCAATTTCCAAATGCTGAAGCTGATCTTTTCCTACAGGAACAATCTCTGCATCATATAATAGAATATCAGCAGCCATCAAAATAGGGTAGGTAAACAGACCAGCATTTACGTCCTGAAGTCTGTCTGCTTTATCCTTAAATGAATGGGCTAATGTTAATCTTTGATAAGGGAAAAAACATGATAAATGCCAAGATAGTTCACAGGTTTCAGCGATATCACTTTGTCTGTAGAAAAATGTTTTTTCGGTATCTAATCCACAAGCAAGCCAAGCCGCAGCAATCTCGTAGGTATTCTGTCTTAAAGTCTGCGCATCTTTAATCTGGGTAAGCGTATGAAGATTCGCAATAAATAGAAATGATTCGTTTCCTTCCTGCTTAGAAAGTTCGATCGCAGGAATAATAGCCCCTAATAAATTTCCAAGATGGGGTGTTCCGGTGGCTTGAATGCCGGTAAGAATTCTTGACATTTGTTTAAAATTTATATTTAAAAATTAATGAATTGCAAATTTACGAGGTTTAATGCGAATAATGAATGAAAAAGAATAAAAGATTATACCTTCAATTTCAATATATGCTTAGCTGTATCAATAGAGGTGGGCTTTAGCCCGCCTTACAATATAAAACAATTCCATTGGCTTTAGCCTAAACCTAAATATATATTCTTGCAGATTTCACAGATTTTTATCCATAATCATCTGTGTAAATCTGTGAAATCCGTGGTTAAAAAATTAAGGAATAATAATCTTTTCCCCGCCAAATTTAGGCTCCACTCCTAAAATCAAATCCCAATATACTTTAGCCTTTGCCAGATACTCTCTTAAATTAGTCTTTAACCCTGCATATTTATTCACATCTTCCGCATTATACCCAAAGGCCTGTATCCCGTTTTTCTGAGCAAGGAAGACCGCTCTTTCATTGTGGAACTTTTGAGAAATGATAGTCAGTTTAGTTTGTCCGAAAATATCCTTAGCCCTCACCACTGAATCCAAAGTTCGGAAACCTGCATGATCCAGAATGATCTTATCCTGTGGAATACCTTGCTGAACCAGCGCAAACTGCATATCTTCCGGTTCATTATAATCTTTGCTGCTGTTATCGCCACTTACGATGATGTATTGAACCTTTCTGCTTTTGTACAGATCGGTAGCTGCCTTGATTCTGTTGTAGAAATAGGCGTTCGGCATTCCGTTGCTTAAGGTTTTTCCGGTTCCCAGCAGTAAGGCTGTTTTTGCTGCCGGTACATCAGTAATATTGTAAGATACAGAAGCGGCACTCTCTTTTTTAATGCTGTAGTTTGCCCAGGCAATAAAAATAATTCCTGCAACCAGAAGAAGCAGGAAAAATTTAAAAATATTTTTGATTGTTTTTCTCATTCGAAATACATCTGTTAGAATTCAAGTCCGTTAGGGAAAGCTTTTTTTCTGAAGATTAATAAGAAAGCAGCTCCTACAGTAATCGCTGAATCGGCAACATTGAAAATATATTTAAAGAATTCAATATGTTTTCCACCAATGATTGGCCAGCTATCCGGAACGTACCAGTCTACTACCGGGAAGTGAAGCATATCTACAACACATCCTTTCATAAAAGTAGAATAACCCTGTCCAAAAGGAACAAATTTGGAAACTCCGCCATAACCAATCCATCGGTCGGTGCTGGCATCATAAACTGTTCCGCTGTCGAAGATCATTCCGTAGAACATTCCGTCAATAAGGTTTCCGATAGCTCCTGCAAAGATGATGGCCATTGGAACTAAAAGATAATTGGAAGCTCCTTCTTTCAACCATTTTTTAAACATGTAAACCATTCCTCCAATCAGGAAAATCCTTAGAATAACAAGGAAATATTTTCCGATAATTCCGCCAAAATGAAATCCATAAGCCATTCCCGGGTTTTCAACAAAGGTTTTATTAAAGAAACCCTCTATAACAGGAACGCTCTCATTCAGTTCAAAATGGGTTTTAATGTAAATTTTTGAAGCCTGGTCTATCAATAATACCAAAAATGTGATAGCTAAGATCTTTTTCATTACTGTCCTTTAGGTTTTGAAGGTTTTGCAGCTGGTTTTACATTCTTATTATCGCTTGCCTTCTTGATTACTTTTTGTCCGTTGTATGAACTTTTCACATGAGCTTTCTCAAATTTAATGTTCATTTCTTTCAAAACACCTTTCAGTGCGCTAAGTTCCATTGCATTTTTTGGATGTACTATGATTGATTCCATTTCTTAGTATTTATTTTTTACATTTTGGACAATTCGTCGAGTCTTTTCCTATCTTTTGCAGATAGATCGTTGACTCCGTTTTTGCCCATCTTACTCAACAATCTGTCTATTTCTTTCTCCCGATCGCGTTTATCAGAATTAAATTGATCATCAATGGTGTAGTTGGTGTGCTTTTGAGGAAAGAATCTGTTTTTGATCCATTCTCTGTTGAAAAAAGCAAGCACTGCTGCCACAATGATGATTAAAATGAATACTTCGCTCATGGGTATACATTAAAAATTAGGTTTATAAAGTATCCACAGATACAATATAAACCCAATATTATTTTACAAACCTTACGGCTATTTTTGCATGTTTTTCGCTTCGATGCTTAAGGTAGCATGAGGAACGGCTAAAAGTCTTTCCTTTGGAATTAATTTCCCTGTTACTCTACAAACACCGTAAGTCTTGTTTTCGATTCTGATTAAAGCATTTTTCAGATCACGGACGAATTTTTCCTGTCTTCCTGCAAGAATAGAGTTCTGCTCTTTGCTCAAAGTTTCTGCACCTTCCTCAAATGCTTTGAATGTTGGTGAAGTATCATCCGTCCCATTATTCTGGTCATTGATGAAACTTTCTCTGATTAGCTGAAGATCTTTCTCCGCCTTTTCTATTTTTTCTTTTATGATCGCTCTAAATTCCTGTAAATCAGCATCGCTGTATCTAACTCTTTCGTCTGACATATTCTTTCTCTTTTTTAATAAAATTATGAAATGGAATTTGAAATACAATAACTACATGTTAATTTTTTTCGATATTTATCTTAAAATTAACCTCATCTATTTCGATTTCGTTAAAATTTGAAAGTGAAGATACAATTTCTATTTTATTTGACAAGACCTCAGATGAAATATATTCCTCATTTTTCTTAATATCTTCAAGGAATGGTGAGTTCTCTTCAACGGAGATATTAATTCTGTCTGTAAGTTCGAAATCTTTCTCTTTTCTAAGGTTCTGAATTCTGTTGATGAATTCCCTTGCAATACCTTCAGATTTTAATTCATCGGTTAACGTCAAATCTAATGCCACAGTTGTTTTACCATCGGAAGTGACAGTCCATCCAGGGATGTCTTTAGTAGAGATTTCCACGTCATCAAGCGTGATCTCATAACCTTGAACGTCCAGTTTTCCTGCTTTTTCAAGAGCGGCAATCTGTTCTGTGGTAAGATTAGCAATCTCAGCACCAACTACCTTCATGTCTTTTCCTAATTTAGGTCCAAGAGCTTTGAAGTTGGGTTTTATTTGTTTTACAATTAAGTGTGATGCTTCTTCAGCATTAATTAACTGTAATTCTTTTACGTTTACTTCCTGCTTGATAAGGTCTGCAACAGCAAGAATCTGCTCTTCTGTTTTAGAATCTAATACAGGAACCAATACTTTTTGTAATGGCTGACGAACTTTTACATTCTCTTTCTTTCTTAGAGAGAACACCATACTTGTAATGTTCTGAGCTAAGTGAGTTTTTTCAACTAGATCCTGATCAATTAAGCTCTCATCTGCAACCGGGAAGTCTGTTAAGTGTACAGATTCACAGTTTTCTTTTCCTGTTACTTTATTTAAATCCTGATATAACTGATCCATAAAGAATGGAGCGATAGGAGCAGATAATTTAGCCACTACTTCAAGACAAGTATATAAAGTCTGGTAAGCAGATATCTTATCATCAGAATAATCTCCTTTCCAGAAACGTCTTCTACACAATCTTACGTACCAGTTACTCAAGTTATCATTCACAAATGTGCTGATTGCTCTAGCTACTCTTGTTGGTTCGTAATCTTCGTAGAATGCTTTTACTTCTTTGATCAATAAGTTCAGCTCAGAAAGGATCCATCTGTCGATTTCAGGACGATTTTCCACTTCTTTTTCTGAATAATTGAATCCGTCAACATTCGCATACAATGAGAAGAATGAATACGTATTGTAAAGAGTTCCGAAGAATTTTCTTCTTACCTCATCAATTCCTTCAATGTCAAACTTCAGGTTCTCCCAAGGGTTTGCATTCGAGATCATATACCAACGCGTTGCATCCGGTCCGTAAACAGAAAGCGTTTCAAACGGATCTACAGCATTTCCTAAACGTTTTGACATCTTTTGTCCGTTTTTATCCAGAACAAGACCGTTACTCATTACATTTTTATAAGCAACAGAGTCAAAAACAGCAGTTCCGATTGCATGAAGTGTATAGAACCATCCACGAGTCTGGTCAACACCCTCTGCAATGAAGTCAGCAGGGAAAGCTTTATTGTTGTCGATCATTTCCTTATTCTCGAAAGGATAGTGCAATTGAGCATACGGCATAGAACCTGAATCGAACCAAACGTCGATCAAGTCGCTTTCACGCTTCATTGCTTTTCCTGAATCGGAAACCAATACTACTTTATCTACTACATTTTTGTGAAGATCAACCAATTCATAGTTTGATTCAGACATATTTCCAATCACAAAACCTTTAAATGGATTTTCTGTCATGAATCCTGCAGCAATTGATTTTTCAATTTCATTGTAAAGCTCTTCTACAGAACCGATGATCTTTTCTTCTTTCAGGTCATCTGTTCTCCAGATTGGTAACGGAATCCCCCAGTATCTTGAACGGGATAAGTTCCAATCGTTTACATTTTCCAACCAGTTGGCAAAACGTCCTTCTCCGGTAGCTTTAGGTTTCCAGTTGATTTCTTTGTTCAGATTAACCAATCTGTCTTTTACAGCAGTCATCTTCACAAACCATGAATCCAACGGATAGTATAGTACAGGTTTGTCAGTTCTCCAACAGTGTGGATAGGAGTGAACATATTTCTCTACTTTGAAGGCTTTGTTCTCTGTTTTCAGTAAGATCGCTAATTCTACGTCCCAAGATTTCTCAGGAGCAGTTCCTTCATCGTAATATTCGTTTTTGATATATTTTCCTGAAAATACTTCAGGAACATTCTCACCCTGGATAAATTTACCCTGTAAATCTACCAATGGAACAAGATTGTCATTATCATCCTTTACCAACATTGGCGGGATCTCAGGCTGAGCCATTTTAGCAACTCTCGCATCATCAGCACCAAAAGTAGGAGCTGTGTGTACGATACCTGTACCATCCTCAGTCGTTACGAAATCACCTAAGATTACTCTGAAAGCATTTTCAGGATTGTCATTTGGCGTAAACCAAGGAACTAATTGCTCGTATCTTGTATCAACAAGTTTTTCTCCAGTGAATTCTTTTAAAATTCTGAAAGGAATTACTTTAGTTTCCGGAGTATAGTTCGCAAAATCCTCATCTGTACCTTCAGCATATTTCTTACCGAATACTTTAGGTAAAAGAACGCTGGATAATACTACTGTTACCGGCTCAAATGTATATTGGTTGAATGTTTTAACAGTAACATACTCAATATCTCTACCTACTGTAAGAGCTGTGTTGGAAGGCAACGTCCAAGGAGTTGTTGTCCAGGCAAGGATATGTACATCTCCGTCAACATCGTTGAATAAAGCAGATGAATCTTTTTTCACTTTAAACTGAGCGACAACCGTAGTATCTGAAACATCACGATACGTTCCAGGCTGGTTCAATTCGTGAGAAGAAAGTCCTGTTCCTGCTTTTGGAGAGTAAGGTTGGATTGTATATCCTTTATACAACAAGCTTTTGTCATATAATTGCTTTAACAACCACCAAACAGTTTCCATATATTTTGACTTGTACGTAATGTACGGATCATCAAGATCTACCCAATATCCGATTTTCTCTGTAAGGTTATTCCATACATCGGTATAACGCATTACTGCTTCACGACAAGCTTTATTATAATCTTCAATAGAGATTTTTTTACCAATATCTTCTTTTGTAATTCCTAATTCTTTCTCTACACCCAGTTCCACAGGAAGACCATGCGTATCCCAGCCAGCTTTACGGAAAACCTGCTTTCCGTTTTGAGTCTGGTAACGGCAGAAAATATCCTTCAATGCTCTTGCCATTACGTGGTGAATTCCAGGCATACCGTTTGCTGAAGGCGGACCTTCATAAAAAACAAACTCAGGATTTCCCTGACGAATCTCAACACTCTTATTGAAAGTTTTATTTTGTTTCCAAAATTCCGCTACATTCTCTGCTACGTCAATAAGGTTGAGGTTTTTGTATTCTTTAAATTGGCTCATTGTAAATATCTCAATATTCGTTGATAAATTAAGTCTGCAAATTTACTAAATTTTGTCGGTTTATAAGATATGTTTTCTGTAGGTAATTTCTATTAAAAACTTCAATTTCAGAAATATAAATGAAAAGAGGGATGAAA
Organism: Chryseobacterium sp. CH25; assembly: GCF_004119455.1. Classification (GTDB taxonomy): domain Bacteria; phylum Bacteroidota; class Bacteroidia; order Flavobacteriales; family Weeksellaceae; genus Chryseobacterium. Next base: position 68,373 of record NZ_NRQT01000006.1, on the reverse strand, counting down.
TGCGAATAACGAAAGGAAAAATAGTAGATTTAATTTAGCTTTTTTGTGTGAGTTGAGAAGAAAAATAATCTCCCCGAAGGTAGTTGTAATTTATTCAAAGTCGCTAAGTAGTGGCATATTGGGCCATCTTCCTGCTTCGTATTCCTCAATATAGTATTCATCAGATCTACTGGTTCCGAATACTATAATTTTTCCTGTCTTATACTCAACTAAGAAAGGTGCATTCCCTAATAAAGTATTGTCATCAGGATTTCTTGTTTCATTAAATTTCCTTGTATTGTAGAAAAATATCATCCCATAAGGTTTTTTAATGGCCTCATTATCTAAAATGACAAGATCATATTTTGTGCTTCTTTTTTTTACATAATGAGCTGCAATTTCTATCACTTCTTGTTCAGTTAACATAATTTATTGGGTGTACTGGTTTAAATATGTTTAAAAGCCTGAAAAATAAATAAAATCATGGCTTTATCCAAAATTTAAATTATTACCTCTCGCAGATTGATCCATCATTATCTGTGAAAATCCGTGCCATCTGTGGGAAAAATAAAATCTGTTAAAGCACAATAGCACGATCATTGCTTGAAATCTCGTATATTTAAGTAGAACTAAACCCAAATGCTGTATGAAAATTTTCCCAAAACTGATGGTTGCCATTTGTTTAATCACTACAATCATCACTCAAGCTCAAAATAACTATCCACAAAACTATTTCCGTAACCCGCTGAATATTCCCATGCAGCTGGCAGCCAATTTTGGAGCAGTTAGAACCAATCATTTTCACATGGGATTGGATCTGAGGACGAACAGCCAGGAAAACTTATCAGTATTGGCTGCAGCAGATGGTTATGTAAGCAGAATAAAAGTGGAACGTTATGGTTTCGGAAATGCAGTTTACATCACCCATCCGAATGGTTTTACTACCGTTTATGCCCATTTGAATAAATATTTTGATAAGCTTGATGAATATGTAAAGGAGAAGCAGTACAAGGATGAAAAATGGGAACAGGATATCACATTTCAACCGGGACAGTTTCCGGTTACCAAAGGTCAGCTCATTGCTTTGAGCGGAAATACCGGAGGCTCGGCTGGCCCACACTTACATTTTGAAATAAGAGATACCAAAACAGAAGAATGTCTTAACCCGTTACTGTTTGGATTTAATATTCCTGATTCTGTAGCTCCAATTATCAGTGGGTTGTATTGGTATGACCGTAGATTCAGTACTTATGAACCTGGAGCCAATGGAATTGCTGTTAAAAAAGTAGGAAATGCTTACACAGCCGATGTTGTAAGAGTGAATTCTCCGTTGATCAGCTTTGGAATTAAAGCTGTAGATAAAGCCAATCAGGGGTTCAATCTTGGAATTTATAAAGCTGAAATATTGATTGATGGAAAACTTATCTATGGCTTTAGCATTGATAGAGTGAGTTATGACGATACCCGCTATCTGAACGGCTGTATAGATTATACCAAGTTTATCAGGGACAAAGTGGGAGTTCAACATTTGTCTACATTGCCAGGAATGAAATTGCAAAATTATAGTGAGCCCAATCTGTCAGGAATTATCAATCTTCAGGATGAGAATATTCACAATATTGAAATTGTTTTAAAAGATGTAAAAGGAAATACAAGTCGATTAACCACTAAAGTTCAGTTGAGTAATACAGGAAGCGGAATTACATCTTCTGGAAAAACAATTTTACCGAATGAAGGAAAAACAATGACTACTGAAAATGCAGAAATCAATTTCAGTAAAAATGCATTATATGATGCTGTGAACTTCAATATGTATGAAAAAAGCAGTAGTGATGGTAATGCTGTTTCCAATACTATTGTTTTACAGAATCCCTATCTTCCGGTGCAGGATTATTATACTGTAAAAATTAAGCCTAATAGAAAACTTTCCAAGGAAGAAAAAGATAGAGTAGTAGTTTTATTTAATTACGGAAGTGATAAAGACGCTGTTAAAGCAAAATGGAATGGAGATCAGGCTGAAGCTCAATTCAACAGATTAGGGACTACAGAGTTGATATTAGATAACAGTTTACCATCAGTTTCTTCTGGATGGAAAGATGGAGCTGTTGTAAGCGGAAGCTCATTACGATTAAAAGGAAGCACAAAAGTAGGGGATATTGTTTTATTCAGAGCAGAATTAGATGGTAAATGGCTGAGATTTGGCCGTGTGAAAAATGATTTTGTGCATGTTTTTGACGAAAAATGTCCAACAGGTTCGGGTTCTCACACTTTAAAAGTGACCACCATTAATAGTGCAGGCAATACGAATACACAGAATTTTACATTTCAGAGGTAAATGATTGTTGTGAATAATCTTTTGATTTTTACTGTTTCAATCCTTTAATTTTAAATACATTTGTCCTTTAAAAAATTATAATCATTGGAATTTCATCCGTTCATCGAAAAATCCAGTACTCAGGAAATAAAGGCATTTCAGGAAGAAAAACTTCAGGAACTTCTGGCTTATCTTGAAGGAAATTCGCCTTTTTATCAGAGACTGTTTAAAGAAAATAATATCAATGTAGAAGAGATCAGCAGATTAGAAGATCTGCAGAAGATTCCTGTGACTACAAAGAATGATCTGCAGCAGTATAATCATGATTTTTCTGTATTACTCCAGATAAGATTGTAGATTACAGTACTACTTCTGGAACCTTGGGAGATCCGGTAACTTTTGGTTTGTCTGATGGAGATCTTGAAAGACTGGCCTACAATGAAGCCATATCTTTTGCCTGTGCAGGAATCCAAAAAGGAGATGTGGTACAAATGATTACTACAATCGATAAACGTTTTATGGCTGGGCTTGCCTATTTTCTTGGATTAAGAAAAATGGGTGCAAGTGTTGTCAGAATGGGACCTGGAATACCTGAGTTGCAATGGGATTCTATTTTCAGATACAAACCCAAATACCTGATTACCGTACCTTCATTTTTGTTGAAAATGATTGATTATGCTGAAAAACATGGTCTGGATTATAAAAATTCCAGTGTTTATGGAGCAGTATGCATTGGGGAAAGCATCAAAAATCAGGATTTTACAGATAATATTCTTTCACAGAAGATCAAAGAAAAGTGGAATATCAAGCTCTTTTCCACGTATGCTTCTACAGAAATGAGTACAGCTTTTACAGAGTGTGAATACCAGATTGGAGGACATCACCACCCTGAGCTGATCATCACAGAAATTCTTGATGATGAAGGAAATATTGTAAAAAAGGGGAGAGTGGAGAACTTACGATTACAACTTTGGGAGTAGAAGCTATTCCTTTGCTGAGGTTTAAAACCGGAGATATTGTAAAAGCCCATTACGAACCATGTCAGTGTGGAAGAAATACAATGAGGCTAGGACCTGTAATCGGAAGAAAACAGCAGATGATCAAATATAAAGGAACAACGCTGTATCCACCTGCTATGAACGATATTCTGAATGATTTTAATAATATTCTGTGTTACCAGATCGTGATTCAGGCGAATGAGATCGGACTGGATGAAATTATCATCAAATTAAGCACAGGCCAGGAAAATGAAAACTTTGTAAATGAAGTGAGAGATCACTTCCGTGCAAAATTAAGAGTAAGCCCTAAAATTGAAATCATCGATTTTGATATTCTGTCTAAAACCGTTTTTAATCCAAATAGCAGGAAACCAATTGCTTTTATTGATTTAAGATGAAATTAAAAATTAAGAGTAAATAAAACTCGCTTTTATAATATCTTTGTCCACCTAAATAAAAAAACTAGTAAATAAATTATGAGAAAATTATTATTGTTAGTCTTCATGGTGATGATGACGACAGTTTTCGGGCAGGAAAAGATGAAACTTGTTTCAGGAGATTTCGAAGTATTAAGGGATCAGACGGATGTGAATGTGGAGGTAAAGTTTGAAAATGTATTGTTCATGAAGGAGAATATTACGGAAGCCCAATATCTTGAGAACAGAAAGAAGCAAGTGATGGATAATCCTAAAAAGGGAGAAGCTGCCTGGAATGAGTGGATTGGAGAATGGGAGAAATATAAAAAGGAAAATTATGCAGACCGCCTTATAAAAGGGTTGAATGCTTCCGGAAAAAAGGAAATGTTTAAAAAAGATGGTTCTGCAAAATATACATTGATACTGAATACAAAATGGGTATTTCCAGGTTGGCATGCCGGATTAATTGCAATGCCTACGCAAATGAGTGGAAATATAGAATTGGTAGAAACAAACAACCCTTCAGTAGTTTTGGCTACCGTGGAGCTTAACAAATACGATAGATTTTCCGGTATGGATGTAACTGTTATGGAATATGGAAGGCTTGCTGCCGCTTATGAATCTATAGGAAAAGTTTTATCAAGGCAAATCAAAAGAAACTTGAAATAAAAAAATAAAAGCGGTCTGAATTTTCAGACCGCTTTTTTATTCTTGAGTTTGTTCTTTCTCCAATTTGATGAGGTTGGCAAGATTCTTAATTACCGTATCATGCTTTTTCACAAAAGGATTGTCTTTGTTCCAGACATATCCGGCCAATACAGCACATATCTTTTTCTTTACATCCGGGTTTTCCGGTTGGTGGAAGAATAATTCCTGAAGATTTCCGGTATACCACTCTTTTACATACGTGGTGAAGACATCTACTCCATATAAAATATAATCGGAGTATTCCGTTTGCCAGTTAATTTTCTCACCATTTAGCTGTCTTAATGCCAGTTTAGCAGCAACCATTCCTGATTCTGTAGCGAAAGCCATTCCTGAAGAAAAAACAGGATCAAGGAATTCTGAAGCGTTACCGGTTAAGGCAAATCCGTCTCCGAAAAGACTTTTTACAGAACATGAATAATCTTTAAGATGCCTTGGCTCAAAAAGAAACTCCACATCACCAAAACGTTTTACATAATAATCTGAAAGAGAAATTGCTTTTCTTAAAGCTTCAGCAGTATCTCCGTTTTCGGATAATTTATCAATATATTCAGTTGGGCCTACAATCCCTAAACTCGTATTTCCGTTAGAAAAAGGAATTACCCAAAGCCATACTTCGGTTTCAATAATATCAAAAGAAATTAAAGTTCCTTCCTCACCAGGTTCTCTGTTAATATCATTTACATGAGAAAAGATAGCAGAGTGTGGAGATAATTTTGAAGGCTTTTCAAGATCTAGAAGACGGGGTAGAACCCTTCCGTACCCACTTGAATCAATCACGAACTTTGCATGGATCTCTTTCGTTTCTCCATCTTTCGTTTTTACGGTTGTGATAGAGTCTGTTCCTTCAAATTTGATATCAATAACTTCCGTTTCAAATTCAAGATCAACCCCTTTGTTGATAACTTCCTGAGCAAGAGTATTATCAAAATCAGCTCTCGGAACCTGCCAGGTCCAATCCCAGCCTTCTCCGAATTTATTACTGAAATCAAAAATGCAGACTTCATCGCCACGAAGAAAACGGGCACCCAGTTTTTTTTCAAAGCCCATTTTATCCAGTGCAGGGAAAAGCCCTGCCTCGTCAAAGTGGTCCATTACCCTTGGGATTAAGCTTTCACCAACTACCAGTCTTGGGAACTTTGTCTTTTCGACAACTTTTACGCTGACGTTATTGTTCTTTAAGTACGAAGAAGATACGCATCCGGATGGTCCGGCTCCGATTACAAGAACGTCAACAAATTCTTTGCTCATCTTTGATTTTTTATTTTAATAATAACTTTTATCTTTGCCGCAAAATTAGTGACAATTAATTAATATTTACAAAATTATCAACTATTACTTTTAATTGATGAAAATAAATAACTTTTTAGAACTGAAAGACTTTCAAAAAATTATCATTGGAAATGAAAAAATAGAACTGGATGAATCACTTTTATCAAGAGTGAATACAAGTTTTCAGTTTTTAAAGGAGTTTTCAAAAAATAAAGTAATATATGGTGTGAACACCGGTTTTGGGCCCATGGCGCAATTCAAAATCAGTGATGAGGATACACACCAGCTTCAGTATAATCTTATCAGAAGTCATTCTTCGGGAATTGGAAATCCTTTGCCTGCTCAGGAAGTAAAAGCCTGTATGCTGGCGAGAATGAATACCTTATCATTAGGAAACTCAGGAGTGCATGAGTCTGTTATTTATCTTCTTCAGGAGTTGATCAACAGAGATATTGTTCCATTGATTTTCGAGCATGGAGGTGTAGGTGCGAGTGGTGACCTTGTTCAGCTAGCTCACCTTGCCTTGGTATTGATTGGAGAAGGAGAGGTTTTCTATGAAGGAGAAAGGAAGTCTACCAAAGATGTTTTTGAAATTGAAGGACTACAACCAATACAGGTGGAGATCCGTGAAGGTCTTGCTTTGATGAACGGAACTTCCGTAATGTCAGGAATTGGTATTGTTAATGCTTATAAAGCAAATCAGCTAACAGATATTTCCATTAAACTTTCCTGTGCAATTAACGAGATTGTTCAGGCTTATGACGATCATTTCTCAGAAGCCTTAAATGGAACAAAAAGACATTATGGCCAGCAGAAAGTAGCGGAGAGAATGCGTGCACACCTTGCTGACAGTAAACTGATCAGAAAAAGAGAAGACCATTTATATACGCACTTTGAAGAACAGGAAAAAGTCTTCAAAGAAAAAGTACAGGAATATTATTCTTTAAGATGTGTTCCGCAGATTTTAGGTCCGGTATTAGATACATTGGAATATACAGAGAAAGTTCTTGAAAATGAGATCAACTCTGCTAATGATAACCCGATTATCAATGTTGAAGATCAGCATGTTTACCACGGCGGAAATTTCCACGGTGATTATATCTCTCTGGAAATGGATAAACTGAAAATTGTAGTTACTAAACTTACGATGCTTGCAGAAAGACAGTTGAACTATCTTTTAAATGCTAAAATCAATGAAATTTTGCCTCCTTTTGTAAATTTAGGTAAATTAGGTTTCAATTTCGGAATGCAGGGCGTACAGTTTACAGCAACTTCTACTACAGCAGAAAGCCAGATGTTGTCTAATCCTATGTATGTTCACAGTATTCCGAATAATAATGATAATCAGGATATCGTAAGCATGGGAACCAATGCAGCTGTAATCTGCAGAAAGGTCATTGAAAATGCTTTTGAAGTATTGGCCATTGAAGCGATTACTATCGTTCAGGCTATTGAATATCTCGGTTTCCAGAACGAAATTTCATCGTCTACAAAAGAATTGTATGATGAGATCAGAAAAATAATCCCTGCATTCTCAGATGATATGGTGATGTATCCGTATCTGGAAGAAGTAAGGAAATATTTAAAGTCAATGTAATTATTTGTAATACTCAATTGTCTTTAAAAAAGAAAAACAAGGTAACTTAAAAAAACTAAAACAAAATAAACACTAACGCATGAAATGTGCAATCGTAACAGGAGGCTCCAGAGGAATCGGGAGGGCAATCTGTATAAAACTGGCTGAAGAGAAAAACTATCATATACTTATTAACTACACTTCCAACGAAGCGGCAGCAAAGGAGACTTTGGCTAAAGTAGAAGAGATTGGAGCTACGGGAGAAATCCTTAAGTTTGATGTAGGAAATACTGAAGAAGTACAACAGGTATTAACAGCCTGGCAGGAAAATAATCCTGAGGCAGTGGTAGAAGTAATCGTTAATAACGCCGGAATTACAAGAGACGGTCTTTTTATGTGGATGCAGAAAGAAGACTGGAGTAGTGTTATCAATACCAGTTTAGACGGATTCTTTAATGTTACTAATTTCTTTATTCAAAAATTACTTCGTAACAAATACGGAAGAATCATCAATATGGTTTCTGTATCCGGAGTAAAAGGAACAGCAGGGCAGACGAATTATTCAGCAGCTAAAGGAGCATTGGTAGGAGCTACAAAAGCCCTTGCACAGGAAGTTGCGAAGAGAAATATTACTGTAAATGCAGTAGCACCAGGGTTTATTAAAACCGATATGACTCAGGAGTTCAATGAAGATGAGCTAAAGGCAATGATTCCTGCCAACAGGTTTGGTGAAGCAGAAGAAGTGGCAGATCTTGTAGCATTTTTGGCTTCCAGAAAATCTTCATACATTACAGGAGAAGTAATTAATATTAACGGCGGAATCTACTCATAAATAATCTAACAATATACCAATGTACCAGCGTACCGATGTTGATTGAATTTCAATGAAATATTGTTACATTGCTAGACTGTTACATTGTTAAATTCAATATGAACACATGGAAAATAGGGTTGTAATTACCGGAATGGGAATTTATTCCTGCATCGGGACGTCTTTAGAAGAGGTCAGGGAATCCCTATATCAAGGAAAATCCGGTATTGTTTTAGATCAGGACAGAAAAGAATTCGGTTTCAGATCAGGGCTTACAGGAACAGTTCCGAAACCTGATTTAAAAAATCTTCTGAACAGACGCCAGCGTGTAAGCATGGGTGAAGAAAGCGAATACGCTTATCTGGCTACCCTCGATGCTCTGAAACAGGCCAATCTTGACGAAACATTTTTAGATACCCATGAAGTTGGGATTTTATACGGAAACGACAGTGTTTCTCAGGCAGTGGTAGAATCTATCGACATTGCAAGGGAAAAGAAAGATACTACATTGATGGGATCGGGTGCGATCTTTAAATCAATGAATTCAACAGTAACGATGAACCTTTCTACTATTTTTAAATTGAAAGGAATTAATCTTACGATCAGTGCAGCTTGCGCAAGTGGCTCACACTCTTTAGGATTGGCTTATATGATGATTAAGAATGGTTTTCAGGATATGATTATCTGTGGCGGTGCTCAGGAAACCAACAAATACTCTATGGCCAGCTTTGATGGATTAGGTGTTTTTTCAGCAAGAGAAGACGAGCCTACAAAAGCTTCAAGGCCGTTTGATACAGACAGAGATGGCTTAATACCAAGTGGTGGAGCCGCTTCTTTAATTGTTGAAAGCCTGGAATCTGCCCAAAGAAGAGGAGCTCCAATCATTGCAGAAATTATTGGCTACGGCTTTTCCTCAAACGGAGGGCATATTTCAACCCCAAATGTAGATGGCCCAGCCTTAGCAATGGACAGAGCTTTAAAGCAATCCGGATTGAAAGCGTCAGATATCGATTATATCAACGCTCACGCTACTTCAACACCCATTGGTGATGCTAACGAAGCCAAAGCCATTTATGAGATCTTTGGAAGTGAGGTTCCGGTAAGTTCTACGAAATCCATGACGGGACACGAGTGCTGGATGGCTGGTGCAAGTGAAGTTATCTACTCAATTCTGATGATGCAGAATGATTTTGTTGCTCCAAATATTAATCTGGAAAATCCTGATAATGAGGCTCAAAAGATAAATTTAGTCTCCAAAACAAAAAATCAAAAAATTGATGTATTTTTGTCAAATTCTTTTGGGTTCGGGGGAACCAATTCTGCACTAATAGTTAAAAAATTTGATTAAAAACATGGAAAGGGAAAAAATTGTTGCTATTGTTAATGATTTTCTTGTAAACGAATTTGAAGTTGACGGGGACGAAATCAGTAATGATGCCAACCTTAAAAATACACTGGGACTAGACAGCTTAGATTATATTGATATGGTCGTAGTGATTGAATCCAATTTCGGAGTGAAATTAGGAGAAGCAGATTTCAAAAAAATGGTAACATTTGATGATTTCTATACAACGATTGAAAATAAGATCGCTGAAAAAAACGCATAGTTATTAAGTAATCTATATTCCTTACAATGTACCAATGTAATAATAGAAGAGGATACTCGGAGATATTGTTACATTGGTACACTTTTATATTAGCAAATTGAATATATGAACAAGTGGAAAGGTAAATCTAAAGGGACGGTTCTGGGGTACAGGATATTTGTCTGGTGTATTAGAAATATCGGAATCAGAAGTTCATATTTTGTATTGTACTTTGTGGCTGCTTACTACGTTCTGTTTCAGAAAAAAAGCAACCAATACATTCTATACTATTTTCAAAAAAGACTTAATCTTAGCTATTGGAAGGCTAAACGCTCCATTTTTAAAAGTTACTTCACCTTCGGGCAGGTTTTAATTGATAAAACGGCTATTTCTGCCGGATTGAGAGACAAATATACCTATGAATTTGATGGTATTGAAAACCTGAGAAATCTTTTAGCTGCCAAAAAGGAGGGGTGCTTATCAGTGCCCATATCGGTAATTTTGAAGTGGCGGAACATTTCTTTGCAGATATCGATTTTGATTGTCAGATCAATCTGGTCACTACAGATCAGGAAGTAACTGTTATTAAAGAATATCTTGAAAGTGTTTCTGTAAAAGAGAGCAATATCAAGTTCATTTATGTGAAAGAAGATATGTCGCATATCTTTGAGATCAATCAGGCTCTTTCTAATAATGAATTAATCTGCTTTACCGGAGACCGCTATTTTGAAGGTTCAAAATTCCTGGAAGCAGATCTGTTAGGGAAAAGTGCCAAATTCCCGGCAGGGCCATTTCTTATTGCTTCCCGATTGGGCGTACCCGTTGTGTATGTCTATGTGATGAAAGAAAAGAACCTTCATTATCATTTGTATGCAAGAGTAGCTCAGAATATCAAGAACAGGGATTCTCAGGGACTTTTACAGTCTTATGTTCAAAACCTTGAAACCATGGTGAAAAAATATCCGCTTCAATGGTTTAATTATTTCGACTTTTGGGATGATGTTGATTAATTTTTCTATTTTTATCCCCTAAAAACTAATAAAACTCAAAACCATTAAGAAATCCTGAGAAACCGAAATTCAAAAAGATATTACTCAAATAGGATTTTCCTGTACAGTATTCACAGAATAATATCCAAATTTCTTAATTTCCCGATCTCTTAATTTAAAAAGCACATTCTCCTTTGAAAAAAGAATATGACATACTTGTAATCGGCAGCGGATTGGGAGGTCTTGTTTCGGCTCTTGTTTTAGCGAAAGAAGGCCTGAAGGTTTGCGTGCTGGAAAAAAACAACCAGTATGGCGGAAATCTCCAGACTTTTTCAAGAGATAAGCTCATTTTTGATACCGGAGTTCATTATTTGGGCGGGCTTTCAAAGGGTCAGAATCTGAACCGTTTTTTCTCCTATCTGGAGATTATGGATGAGCTGGAACTTCAGAAAATGGATGAAGATGGGTATGACAGGATTTCTTTCGGAGATGAAGGTATTGAATATCCACACGCTCAGGGCTATGAAAACTTTGTAGAACAGCTATCTGCCTATTTTCCAGAAGAAAAAGAAAATCTTGAAAATTATTGTGAAGAGATTCAGTATGTCTGCAGCCAGTTTCCAAGATATCATGTAGTAGGAAAAGACAATTACAATGAAGAGATCCTGCATTTAAATACCAAGAGGTTCATTGAATCTGTAACTCAGAATAAAACACTTCAGGCCGTTTTATTAGGCTCCAATTTCCTGTATGCGGGAGATTCTGAAAATATTCCTTTTTATGTTCATGCTTTAACGGTGAACTCTTATGTACAAAGTGCTTATAAATGTGTAAAAGGGGGAAGCCAGATCTCTAAATTGCTGATCCGGAAGCTTCGTCAGTATGGTGCTGAAGTTCATAAACATTCAGAAGTTTCAGAATTTATTTTTAATGAAAATAACAGGCTGACCTCTGTAAAAACGAAGTCGGGGAAAGAGTATGCTGCTAAGCAGTTTATTTCCAATATTGAAATACGTTCTACAATTAAGCTTATTGGAGAAGAAAAACTGAAAAAATCTTTTCTGAACAGGGTTTTAAGCTGGCAGCCGGTTTCATCCTGCTTTAGCGTTTATATTATTTTAAAACCCGGGAGTTTACCTAATTTTAATTATAATATTTATCATTATTCCTCTGAAGATCAGGTCTGGAATGCATATCGCTACAATAAAAAAAACTGGCCGGAAACCTATATGCTTTCATCTACACCATCAAAGCATCACCCCGAATTTGCAGAAAGCCTTACCGCTATTTCTTATATGGATTTTGATGAGGTGAAACAATGGGAAAATACAGTGAATACCGTAGCTGATGCCCATGAAAGAGGGGAGCAGTATGAACAGTTCAAGCTAGAAAAAACTGAAAAACTGATTGATGCTCTGGAAAAGAAGATTCCTGGATTAAGACATGCTATTCAACAGATATATACTTCTTCTCCCTTATCTTATCGGGATTATATCGGGAGTTTTGAAGGAAATATGTATGGTTATATGAAAAACTCAGATAATCCTCTTAAAACGATGGTTTCTCCCCGTACCAAAATTGATAATCTCTTTCTTACAGGCCAATCTGTAAATATGCATGGAATTTTGGGTGTAACCATTGGCGCATTCAATACCTGTGCTGAAATTCTGGGAAAAGATACTATTGACAGCCGTTTGGATCCAATGACTTAATAAACAAACCGTGAAAAAAACTAAAACCCAATACCTGTCATATAAAAGGCTCTTCATATATTTCCTTTTTTCCTTTCTCCTGAGTGCGTGTGGGGTGTCTAAATCTGTTCATCATCTCCCCGATGTAAAGCAATATTCCCTGGAAATTCCGAAGGTTAAAAAGATCAACGACAGTACGTTCAGCTATAATCAGAATTTTCTTACTAAAAATAAACAGCAGCTTTGGGAGCTTTATATTAAAGGTAATCCATTACAGTTGGGTTATAATAACGGAGCATTAACTCAGGATCTGATGCAGAAACAAGAGGGAGTCTTCTTCTCCAAAGTGGAAGGTTTTGTTCCTTCAAAGTTTAAACAGAGGCTTTTGAATACCTTTTTAAATGGTACAACCGTAAAATGTATCTGAATGTAAGAGAAGACTATCAGGCAGAATTATATGGTCTGTCACAATATTCGTCTGACCAATATGATTTTATTGCTTCACGATACCTGAGAAATTTATATTTACACGGTGCCCATGATATTGGGCATGCCATGCAGGATCTGGCAATGGTAGGCTGTACTTCTCTGGCAGTCTGGAACGAAAATACAGAGGATGGAGATATGCTGATCGGAAGAAATTTCGATTTTTATGTAGGAGATGAATTCGCTCAAAATAAATTGGTAGAATTTGTGGAACCGGAAGATGGGATTCCTTATATGTCGGTAAGTTGGCCGGGAATGATAGGAGTGGTTTCCGGGATGAATAAAGAAGGAATTACGGTAACCATCAATGCCGGAAAATCAAGGATTCCTTTAACGGCGAAAACCCCTATTTCTTTGGTGACAAGAGAGATTTTACAATATGCTAAAACCATAGAAGAGGCTATCGCCATTGCAAAAAAAAGGAATGTTTTTGTTTCAGAATCAATCCTGGTGGGAAGTGCTCATGATAGAAATGCTGTTATTATCGAAGTTTCACCTAAAAATTTCGGAGTATATAGAGTAGAGAATACAAGTAAAGTGTTTTGCACCAATCATTTTCAGTCTGATGCTTATAAAGATGATGTTAAAAATCAGAAGCAAATGGAAGAAAGTCATTCGGTATACCGCTATGAAAAGCTTCAGGAACTCTTACAAGAAGAGAAAAAACTGACACCAGAGAAAATGGCTTCTATTTTAAGAAACAGATCAGGTTTAAAGGATAAGAGTATCGGCTATGGAAATGAGAAAGCATTAAATCAGCTATTGGCTCATCATGCGGTTATATTTTCTCCTGAAAAGAAACTGGTTTGGGTTTCTTCCAATCCCTATCAGTTGGGAGAATTTGTATGTTACGATCTCAATGAAATATTCTCAGGTAAATTATTAAAGCCCAATGATTTTGCTGAGTCACAATTAAATATTCCACGTGACCCCTTTGCCGATTCTGAAGAATTTGAAAATTATGAAATATCCAGAATGTTGAGCAAAGAAATCAATGAAGCAGCAGAAAATAAAGATATTGGTTTAACAGAAGATGCTATCCCTTATTATCAGTCTTTGAATCCTGATTTCTGGAAAGTGTATTTTCTGGGTGGAAAATATTATTATCACAAAAAAGAATACTCAAAGGCAAAGTCAGAGTTTGAAAAGGCTCTTACCAAAGAAATAACAACGGTTCCGGATCGGAAGATGGTTGAAAAATATCTTGATAAGACCAATAAAAAGATTAAGAAACAATAAAAAAGTATAAGCTTCGGAGTGTTTTCGGGGCTTTTTTATTTTAATTATTCTCAGGATTCAGTTTATTCAGGAAAAGGAAAGTACTTATTCCGGCAATGGCAGACAGTGTGGTGCTCAGGATAAAACTTCCGATCACATATTGAAGCAGATTATTCTTAATCAGATCAAAATTAAGATCCTGGCTGAGAAAATTACTGTCTCCATGTACAAATGGGGCTCCCAGAAATAAGGAGGCTGCAATAATAAAAGGAATAAAAGGTGGTAAGCTCACATTGGAAGCTACAAATGCCAGCACTTTATTCAGTTTGAAGAGTACAGATAAGCTGATCACAAGTAAAGTCTGAAATCCCCAAAAAGGAGAAAGTCCGATAAAGACTCCAAGAGCAATAGAAAAAGCCTTTGTACGGTTTGTCCCGTCACTTTCCAGTACATCTTCTTTTATGAACTTTTTAAAGCTTTTTTTTTTGAAATTATTGATGAAATTTCTCGGAATAATATAAAACAAGGTAATCGTAACCAAAATCGTATTCAGAATACTGATTCGGGTAAAATCCTTAAACGGTCTGAAGTGAGAAACACGCTCCGCTGGATCATACAGAACTTTAATAGGAACATTCTTTACCGGGATGTGTCTCCATGCAGTTCTTACGATAATCTCAATTTCAAATTCAAATTTAGGGGTAAAATATTTCTTTGGAATTTTGTGCAAAGGATAAAGTCTGTATCCGGATTGAGTGTCTTCCAGTTTAATCCCGGTTTCAAACCAAAACCAGAAATTGGAAAATCTGTTTCCAAAGCTGCTTTTCTTTGGAATTCCATCCTGAGACATATTTCTGTTTCCAATCAGAAGAACATCTTTATCTTCCTGAAGAAGAGCTTCTACGAATACAGGGATATCGTCCGGATAATGCTGTCCATCGGAGTCAATGGTGATAGCATGATTATATCCTAATTCTTTTGCCTTTCTGAAGCCTGTTTTAAGCCCGTTTCCTTTTCCTTTATTCTCCGGTAAGGAGATTATAGTGATCTGAGGATATTGGCTAAGAATTTGAGGCGTAGAATCGGTGGAACCATCATTAACCACAATAATACTTTCGGTGTAATCTAAAACGCCGTCAATTACCCTTTTTAGGGTCTTTTCATTATTGTAGGTAGGTATTAAAACACAGATTTTCTTTTCAGAAATTGTATTTTGTACTTCAGCAAGGGACATGTTTTTATTTTAAAGTGGCTCTTTCAGCCTCGGTAATAGTTTTAGACTGCATTGCAAACCTTTTGATATAGTTTTTTAAAGCTGCATTCTGTTTGCTGTAATTATTCAGAAGAAATGCTTTGTCATCTTTTAAGCTTCCCCTGTATCCCACAATTTTAGGAATGTTTTCCTGAACACTTAGTCTTATCAGGCGAAGTTCCGCATTATTGGGATTACTTTTAATGACTCCTTCAAGGTTGGTTGCGCCAGTTTTTACAAGTGACTTCCTGTTTCCTTTAGATACTTTAGCTTCCATAATTTTGGCAGCTGCTTTATATCCTAAAGTTACCGCATCAGAACCCGATTGCTTCTCTGCAACATCAATAAAGTTGGAGGTATTGGTAGTAGATTCATTAGCCTTGGCATAGCTGTTTCTCAGTGCATCAAGATCAGACTGAAAGAAAAATAAAAATGCCGCTACGAAGGATAAGATAAGTTTCATGATCTTAATTTTTTATAGCTTACAGACAGTTTCAATGCAATAGTCTCGCCAAAAGAGGTTGAATTTTTTACTTTAACATCCTCACCATCTTCGGTGATATCCAGCTGAAGTTTCAGATCAGGAGTCTCAAAAGGATTAATAATAGCCATAAATTTTACATTAGAGGCTGTTTTTAAAAATAAGTTTGAACCTGTAAATTCTTCTGTCAGTTCTTTAATGATCTGCATCATACAAACTCCCGGAGTTACCGGATTTCCAGGGAAATGCCCCTTGAAAATATCGTGATCCTTATTTAAATGGATATGAGCAGTGAAGCTTCCGTTTTCTGCCTTTTCGTATGATGTTAAAGTATAAAAGTCTGTAAGAATAGTCTGCATGATCTTATTTTTAAGATTAAATGGATGATAAACTCCGCTTTGAAAAACGATATTACTCTGTTTTCATATTGGAAATCATTCTGTTTCGGTTATTTGAAATAGTTTTATATTGATCTTAAAATCCTTATGTTGTAAGTTTAAGCTGTCTGCGAAGATATGCTTTTTTGCATCAAAAGTAAAATCGATCTTTTCCTTATTGTTTTTCGTGTAAATGATCCGTTTCAGGAGGTTGTTTTCTTTGTTGAAGAATAAATAATAGCTTTTATTATCAATTTTAGAAAGATAGATTTTAGCATTGTCATTTTCAAAGCTTTCACCCACCGGATATTGTCTTTTTAACAGCTGCTGGAAATCGTTTTTCAGAAAGTTGATGACAATTTTTTTATCCAGATCCGGCAGAACATAATTAAGCTTGAAGTTTTGATCTGAAATTTCAAAATCAATCAGTTTATTTCCGAAATCCGAAGTTAATGCGACACGATGCGTCGTTTCATTAATTTTTTTAATAATCAGAATACCGCTTACATGATTTTTATAAATATCCATCTGACATTTATAAACATAATCTTCAGCAGACGAAAAATAAAGATTTTCAACTGTTTTTTCCTTTGTTGGAACTGGTTTTACATCCGTAAGCTGATAAGATTTACAGGAAACTGCCAGTAACAGAATCAGGCTATAAAGTAAATTCTGACGCAGGAATTGAAGCATTGATCTTTGTATTTTTAAAAATAATATTCGTTGTATCTCCTGAAGCTTCAGTCATATTTACCTGAGAAACTGTAGACTGGTTTTTAGGGAAGGAAAGCTCAATCTGCTTGATATATTTTAAAAGCTGTGAAGTCTTCGGAACAAATTTCGCCACATTGTAGTTTCCGTTTTTAAAATAAGTTACTGTAAACTCAGGATCGTTGAACATCGTTCCGTTTGAACTTCCTACAATCAGTTTATTGATTTTCTCAAAAGTCTTGCTCTTAGCATCTACAGAAGATTTTTTCCCCTGGTCATTGATGTAGATTTTATTGCTTTTAAAAACAATACTGTACTGATAAGGTTTGGTGTATTTCCAGCTCAGCATATTAGGCGTCTGCAAAGACATTTTCCCATAGGTAACAATACTTTTATCCAGAAAATCCATTTTCTTGGTCTGGGTAAAATCACTCTGTAAAGTTTTGATTTCTTTGGTATCTGCAGAAACCTTAGATACAAATGCTTTAGCCTCTGCTCCGGACATCGCCGTATTTTGAGCAAAAAATAAACCTGATACCAGTAAAAATGCTCCGAAAGCAATATTTTTAATCATTTTGTCTTGAATTTGTAATGGAATCAACTGTAAAAGTTGAATACTTTTTATCCGCCAAAAATACTAATAAATCTGCCAGCACGCGATACGTTTTTTCTGAAGTATCATGAAGGAGAATAATGCTTCCTTTTCGCAGATTTTTAGTTACTCTTTGATAGATTTTCTTTTCATCATCAATAACGGTGTCCAGAGAACGGACATTCCAGCCGATGCTTGTTTTATGCGTTCGTTGTATCGCTTTGGCAATACTCGGATTGGTAACCCCGAAAGGTGGTCTGTATAAATGGGTTTGTATATTGCCAACTTTCGTTATGACTTTATCACAGTTTTCAATCTCTGCGATCATTTTTGAAGTTGATAAAAAACCTGTTGAATTGGAATGTGATAAGGTGTGATTTCCGATGGTATGACCTTCAGTAATAATTCTTTGAAAGGTTTCCGGATATTTTTCAATCTGTTTTCCGATACAGAAAAAAGTCGCTTTTATCTGATGTTCTTTGAGCAGGTCTAAAAACTTCGGTGTAAATTCAGTAGGACCATCATCAAAAGTAAGGGCTATTTCCTTGATTTTTGTTCTTTTATGAGTAATACTGTTGACGAAATATCCCAGCTCAATCGCAAATGACCCCCAAACTACCACTGCTGAAAAAGCAAGAAAACATGCAATATACACCCAAAGACTTCCCTGAAACGCATAGATAAAAACGTTACAGAAGAGATAAAACAGGATGAATGAATAATGTCTCATGATTGGGCGTTTTTTATTTCTGATCGATCAATTTCTTACTCTGTAATTGCACTGCTATAAGAAATACAAAGGTAGAGATTCTTCCTTCGTCAGAATGACAGTCATCATTTTATCAGATTTTGAGATGTTCTTAATACTATTTTTGTCACTCTGTAAGAGTCTAAACTAATACATTCAAATTATCTATGTTGAGATTCCACGCTCCACTCCTGAACTTTGTTCGCATGCCTTCAGCCTGTGCTCTGAATGACAAAATTACACTATAATAAAATAACTAAGCTTTTTCCAGTAGCACCAAACTATGATCATCCCCCGCCAGATGATTGTAAAGAAGTACATTTTTTACTTCTTCCTTTTTCTTTCCGTTAATCATCATCACTTCCGGAATCTGCTGCTCCTTAAGAATATGACAAGCCATAAACGTAGAAAAACCACTTGCTGTATTAAATTCTCCACTTAGATGTTTATAATACAGTAATGATGAATCAGGAAATAAACCCATTGCTTTGGTATAATAAGTATCAGAATCTGCATCTCCACTGAAGCCTAACATAACAGCATCAATATCTTTTGCTGAAAGATTGTTCTTTGTTAAAAAATCCTGAATAAAATCTGAAGTTTCTTCAAGTTCCAATCTATTACTGATTTTAATGTCAGCTAGTTTTGCGTAGGAATTTTCTGTTTTATCTTTTCCAACCACGAAAAAACTTGCTCCTTCTCCCCAAATAACACCTTTGGTAGTAGAATGCAGATAATCAGCAGGAAGATCTGAATCTTTTTTAATGGTATTATTCAGACAATAGAG
The DNA here is from genome assembly GCF_004119455.1 of Chryseobacterium sp. CH25. Classification (GTDB taxonomy): domain Bacteria; phylum Bacteroidota; class Bacteroidia; order Flavobacteriales; family Weeksellaceae; genus Chryseobacterium. Next base: position 49,384 of record NZ_NRQT01000006.1, on the reverse strand, counting down.
TTCCATGGTTCTGTCAGTCTGTTCATCGGTAGAACCAACCAGAACATTCTCAGCTTCACCATCTTTAATCTGAAGTTGGGCATCCAAAAAGGAAAACTCCAACGATGACGAAGTATTTACATAGGTAAAGTTGTAGGCGTGGCACTGTAATCCCAATGCAATCTGGCCTGCAACGGTATTATGAGTAGACTGAATAAAAAATGTTGGAGTTAAGAATTCCTCATGATTATCAATCACGTTTTTCAAAAATTTTTCAGAATCCTGTGAACATCCCATTCCGGTTCCTACAATAATAGCATCCGGCTGTTCAATTCCCGCATCTTTCAAAGCGTAGTGTGAGGCTACAGAACTCATTTTTACCGTTTTTGACATTCTTCTGATCATTGCCGGCGGAATAAATTCCTTGTAATTAGGTTCTATGGCTTTAAGAAGCTTCACAGAATTTTCCGGGTTAAGATTCTGAAGAATATTTTTGTTTAAGGTGTCCTGAACAGAGATGCAGGCTGCACTGTTGATGTATACTGCACTCATTATTTCGAGAAAATTAAGGTTGAACAGTTTCCGCCAAATCCAAATGAATTGGAAAGAACGTGATTGATATTTTTCTCTTTCAGTTCAGTAACCGGAGTTAAATCAAACTCTTCCATTTTCGTTTTGAAATTTAGATTCGGGAAAATAAGACCATGTTGGATGGCTAAAATTGAAAATACGGCTTCAATTCCTGCAGCAGCAGCCAGTGTATGCCCTGTAAATGCTTTTGTAGAGCTGAATTCAGGAACGTTATTCTCCCCAAATATTCTGATCATAGCAATTCCTTCAGATAAATCATTATTAGGAGTTGCTGTTCCATGAACATTGATGTAATCGATATTTTCTTTTTGTAAACCTGAAACTTTAAGAGCTTGCTGCATGGCTAAAAATGCACCTTGTCCGTTTTCAGAAGAAGCCGTCTGGTGGTGGGCATCGTTGGCATTTCCGTATCCGGAAAGATAAGCCAGTACCTGTTTGTTTTCCTTTTGAACAACTTCTTCAGATTCCAAGACTAAAAAAGCCGCAGCTTCTCCAAGATTTAATCCTTTTCTGTTGTTATCAAAAGGAGTATTGTATGAATCCGTAAGGATCATTAGGGTATTAAACCCGTTCAGGGTAAACTTTGAAAGAGAATCTGTTCCCCCAACAATTACACGGTCCAAAACTCCGTTTTTGATGAGTTTAGCTCCCATCATAATGGCATTTGCTGCTGATGAACAAGCAGTGCTGATGGTGGAAACCATACCTTTTAACCCCAAATGATCGGCAATAACCAATGAGGAATTTCCGGCGTCATGAGCATCAATATATTTTTGCTTTTCAGGAAAGTCTTCGTAAGAATAGAAATATTTTTCAGTAATATCCATTCCGCCCACACTGGTAGAGGAAATCAGTCCGGTTCTGTAACCATTGATATCTGATATTCCTGCACTTTCTACAGCTTCTTTAGCGGCAATCATCCCTAATAAGGATGTTCTTGTGACGTTGTTATCTTCGTTAAGTTGAAGTTTCTGTACAAGCTCCTCATTGGATAATTTTATTTCACCGGTTTTAATAGTTCCGGCATGACGGGTTTCAAACATCTGAATATCTGAAATGCCGTGTTTTCCGGATTGCAATGAAATAAAATTTTCCTCCACATTGTTTCCGATGGAGGAAATGATGCCCATTCCTGTTATGGCAATTTTCTGGCTCATGTTATTAAATAATGTAACAATGTATCAATGTAACAGTTTACCAATTCTTAGTACATTGATACACCGTTAAACAGTTATATCAATTTATTTTGTTCTGTTGTCTTCGATGAATTTAGCCATTGTATCGATAGATTGGAAAATTTCCTTTCCTTTTTTAGGATCGGCTAATTTTATTCCGTAATCTTTATCAAGAAGAACGATTAATTCTAAAGCATCAATAGAATCTAATCCTAATCCCCCTCCAAATAATGGATCTGTGTCTTTGATTTCCTCTACAGAAACGTCTTCAAGATTAAGTACTTCGATAATTTTGTGCTTCAATTCAGTTTTTAAGTTTTCCATAATTTAATTAATTTACCAATGTGTCCATGTACCAGTTTACCAATAGCTAAAATTGTTACATTTCTACATACTTATAGTGTTACATTTTTACAAGGTTAGCAAATATACAAAAGCTTTGTAATTTTCCTGAAATAATTCAACCCAGCCACATAATACTTTATCAGCTTTTCCGGACTGGAGAATCTGTTCGCTATAATCGTTTAAAAATTTTTCATCAAATTCATCCAAAACGAAGAAAGCATTCTCTGTCTGCATTTTGTGTTTAATACTGATTTCACCTACACAGATATTGGGTAGGGTATATACAAATACTGCCGGGCTAGGGAAGTAGTTTTCCTGTGAATTAATGCTTTCCTGGTATTTGAAATCAGTATCCAGACTGGATGATCTGTTGGCAAAGACCAGAGCTGTTCTGCTGTGATCGTCTTCCTCTTTTAAAAGCATTTCAGAAGCAAGAAAGGCTAATTTACTTAGGCTGTCCATTTTATGAAATTTCGGATAACTGAGTTCTAAGCTTTTATAGGCTTCTTTTGCAAATTCAGGGAATGTATTGCTTTCGGTTTCAAAAATAATATTTCCGTCAACGGTTATTTTTGAATGTTCTATGGTGCAGCTGGTTATTTTCTTCATCCTATTCATTTTAACATTTTTCCAGTACAATTGCTGCATTACATCCACCAAAGCCAGATGCGGTTTTCAGAATATACTTTACGGTTGCAGTCTGATTTTCTTTGATGATATTCAACGGTTCGGATACTCCCATTTCTTCAAAGTTTTTAGAAGGGATCAAAGTATTTTGAAGAGCAGATTCCATAGAAATGATACTTTCCAGTAGGCCGGAAGCACCTAAACAATGCCCGTAATATCCTTTCATGCTATTCAGAGGAACGTTTTGCAATTCCATTCTGCTGAATGCAATGCTTTCCATTTCATCGTTATATAATGTTGCCGTTCCGTGAGCTGAAATAAAATCGATTTCTTTTGCGGAAATATTGGCTTCCATCATCGCATTTCTGATACTTCCATATAAACCATCTCCTGTTCTGGATGGGCCTGAAATATGATTGGCATCATTGATGGCAGAATCTCCTAATACTTTAAATCTGAATCTCTCGTTTTCGGAAGGCTGTGAGGTAATATAAGCTGCGGCTGCAGCCTCTCCGATATTGATTCCGTTCCGGTTTTTATCATAAGGTTTGCAAGGTTCTGAACCAATCGCCTGAAATGAATTAAAGCCTGAGATCACAAATTCAGAAATTTCATCTCCAGCGATCACGAAGGCACTTTTATATCTTCCTGCCTGGATCATATTCTTGGCAACAGCAATAGCCATTACTCCTGATACACATGCATTGGAGACTACAATAGGTTTGGTTTTAAATCCGAGAAAATCAGCGATTTTCTGAGTTAGTTGCGATAGATAAACACCTTCTGGTAACTCAGTCTGATTTTTTAATAGACTGATATTCCCTTTTGTTGTGGAAAGGATAAGAGCTGTGTCTTCTGTTATTTGATGCTTTTCCACCAAAGGTTTCATGCTTAAAAGAAGCATTTTTTCCAATCTTGTGAATTCCTGCTGGGTATCGTTAGCAAAAACACGACTGAATTCTTCATTCAGTTTTTCAGAATTGATTCCGGATGCATAAAAAGCATCCTGATTTTCTATAATTTTATGTAAAGCAACTCCAGAATTTCCGTTTAAAAGTGCCTTCCAGTTGGAATCCACATCAAAACCTAGAGGAGTTACACAGTTATAGTCTGTTATATAAATTTCCTTCTTCATGATAATCCCATTTTATCTTTCCAGGTTTGAAAAAACTCCGGATTGTATAAACATAAACTTCCATTGCTGTCCAGAAATACCTGAATGGTTTCTCCGCTGCACACTAATTGGCCTTCCTGGTTGAAAAGCTCATATTTATAAATAAGCTTTGCGGAAACAGAATTGATAAAAGTGGTCACAATTCTGAAGGTTTCCCCATATTTTAAGGGAAGAAAATGTTCGCAGGTACTCTTTACAATAGGCGTTACATAGCCTGCTTTCTGAATGTCAAGGTAAGTAAGACCATGCTGGCGTCCGAAAGCTTCTCTTCCGTCTTCAAAATAAACGATGTAATGACCATGCCAGACAATGCCTAGTGGATCTGTCTCGTTGAATCGGACTCTTACTTCTTCAGTACAGGTTAATATATTTTCGTTAGACTGCATGCTTTTTCTTCCTGAGTTTTGTTTTATGGTGTCAGTAATCTCCTGACAATATTAGTAATAAAATAGTTTAAATATTATGAAGTTTTCTTTCGTAGAAAATAGAGATGGATACGGTTACAATGTAAAATAAAAACAGGAATACCAGTTCTTTAGCAATGCCTCCGATTCCGCTGTTTCTTAAAATAATATCATAATACGCATTCAATCCCCAGTTCATAGGAGAGAACTTGGCTACGGTCTGCATAAATTCAGGCATTAGAAATACCGGAACCCAGATTCCACCAATAGCAGCCAATACCACAACCGATGTCGCACCAAAAGGTGCCGATTGTTCCTGTGTATCTGCAATGGTTCCCAATAATACTCCAAATCCGATGGCAGCAAGTCCTGCGAATAAAGTAACTGTTACAAGCTGGAACATCTTTCCGGAGACATCAAATGCGGGAAGATCCATGTATGGGAAAAGGTAAACCCCTACAGCTACCATTAATAAGAACTGAATAAGACAGATAATAAGATAAGTAAACGTTTTCCCTAAAATATGTACGAAATAGGGAGTAGGGCTTATTCTTGCTCTTACACTGGTTCCCTGGCTTTTTTCCTTTACAAGGTTAATGGATAAAGGAACTACGATGAAAAAGATAGCAAAAAGAGTCCAAGCCGGGACGTTATGCTGAACGGAATTCGGCATAATGTCCATTTCTCCTTTTTTCGGGGTGATTTCTTTGAAACTGATGAGGTTTTTATTCTCTTCAAGATTTTCTTCAGTACCTAACTGATCCTGGAATGCTTTGTAGATCTTTTTATTTTCGATCTCAAAAACCATTTTGTTCACGGAATTCATTACAGAGTTTTTGAACCCTGCATTGGTTGCCGGATCAAAATACAAATGAATTTCTTTAGCTTTTGGAGTCTCTATTTTTGTTTTTGCAGAATCACCTTCCAATCCAAATGAGCTTACAATCGTCTGAACTTTGGAATCGATATTGGAATTTAAATCTTTTGTAAGATTTTCAGGAATAACGATAGCCATCTGATACTCTCCTGCAAATACAGCATCCTGTGCCGATTTCTCGTTGAAATTGGTTAATAGTTGGAAGGTTTTACTGTTTTCCAGCTCGCCTTTTATATTTTTAGAAACTTCAGACTTATCATTATCGATAAAAATGATTGGGATTTTTGAACCTTCAAGATTTTTAAAGGTAGAATCCTGAATAAGAGTAATGGTTACAATTAAAAGTAACGGCATTACGAAAATAATGACAATTCCTCCGATATCTCTTTTCAGCAGAAGAATTTCCTTAATAAAACTTCTCCACAGTTTATACAACAACATCTCTTAATTCTTTTCCGGTTAATGAAATGAAAACATCTTCTAGGTTTTCTGCGTGAGCAATCTGAGAAATAAGTTCTTCAGGCGTTCCCACGGCATGAATTCTTCCTTTATCAATAATCGCAATCTTGGTACAGAATTCTTCTGCCTCAGAAAGGTGGTGGGAAGTATAGATGATGCATGTTCCGTTTTTATTCAACTCTAAAAGGAAATCAATGATTACTTTTTTAGATTGTACATCTACTCCTACGGTTGGTTCATCCAGAAATAAAACTTTCGGATTGTGAAGGGTTCCGGCGATGAGGTTGCAACGGCGTTTCATTCCTCCTGAGAATTGGCCTACCTGTTTGTTGGCAAATTTTGAAAGTCCCATAATTTCCAAAGAATCATCAATAGCTTTGGTAAGCTGTTTATGCTTTAAACCATACAGGCTTCCGAAGAACATCAGGTTCTCTTTAGCAGTAAGAGTAGGATATAGCGCATATTCCTGAGGAACAATTCCCATGATTTCTCTGATCTTGAAATTGTCTTTTTGTGGGGACAGTCCATCAATGGTAAATTGTCCAGAAGTGGGTTTAATTAGACCCGAAAGCATGGAAATCAAGGTTGTTTTTCCTGCTCCGTTAGGTCCAAGAATTCCATAGATTTCATTTTTATCGATATTCAAAGAGATATCATTTACAGAAAACTCGTCAGAATTTTTGTATTTTTTATATAGATTTTTAATCTCAATCATATTCTCTGCCATATCAGATCGCTTTTCTCAGTTTTTTATAGAAAGCTTCTTCTAAATCTGCAATATGAAGCATTGTTTTTGATAATGTGTTGTAGATGTCGCTTTTAGCATTTCTGTTTTTGTAAACTCTGGCAATATCTACTGCAAAATCTCTCCAAAGGTCACCAATAGAGGTAATTTCCTTTGAAAGTTCTTTTAATTCGTCATTTTTAAGAATAACAGCAGCTTCCTGAAGGAATGCTCCATAAATGAATCTGAAACCTCCGCCTCCTGTTCCTATTTCCTCCTGCATTCTTATCAGCTGTCCCAGATAATGGTTAGTTACCTTTGTTCCTTTTTTTCTGCCCATTTCGGAATACTTTTAGCAACCCATCTCATGGCTTTTACTCCAATAAGCGGTACCGGAGCCAGCATGTTTTTGCAGGTATCCTTAATTCCTTTTTTTATCGCTTCTTCCAGGTGAACATCTTCCGGGATGTAAATTGGGTAGTACATATGCCCTTTTGGAGGAAGTGCTCCCTTAGCATATCTTACTTTTTCGAGTTCTGCTTCTGTAAGAGTTGTCGTATAATCCATTACCGGATCACTGATGAGGAATTTTCCGTCTTCTTTACCATATACTACAAGATTATGGGCATTGAAGTGGAATTTATATTCTTCCGGAAAATAGGTAAGGTTAAAAACACCTACCTGAAGTCCTGTAGGGATATTCTGTTCTAAGTTTCTCTCCAGAGCTTTCTGAGCATCCTGAGGATTTGAGAATTTTTCTCTTTTAATTTTAATTCCTAATCTTTTGGCTGCTTTACTGAAAATAGCACCCGGCATCGGACGATAGCTGAAGCCCGGAGCAAAATTGACCTTCAAAAAAGGGAGATAAACAAAAAACAATCCTGAACCAATTCCGAAGATCATAGGTTCGCTCAGTTTAAGTCCTCTGTTAAGCAGTAGATTAGAAGCAACACCGTTTTCGCAATGCGCAGTCTGATGGTGTTCAAAGTTTAATTTCATTTGCAGTTTATATCTTTTTCATGAAAAATAAAAGGCAACAGCCGTTCCATTTATTTCCCGTCGAAGTTTTTGAGTTCATTCACTGAAATTCCGAATGCATCGGCATATTTTTCAGGGCAGTTTCGCTCAGTGTTTTAAATACTTTGGGTTTAAAATGTCTCTTTACCCTCCATTGCCACATTCCTACATAAGAGGAGAGTACTCCCAGATCCATTTTATTAAACTCCATAAAATAAACGATAGGGCTTACTATATTATTGGCAACGTTTTGCCTGGCTTCTTCAATTCTCTCATAAATAAGCTCCATGGATTCATCTAAAGCAGCCTTTTTCGCATCCCAGCCCGTACTGTTTGCTGTTGTATAATTATCATTTTCATCCGTTACATACAGAACTTCTGTCATGTTAGCGGATTTCAGATTACTTTCGTCTTGAGGCAGGTCTTGTTTTTTCATCTGAATAATGTTTAATTTTTTAGATTCCAGATGAGATAGGGTTCATCTGTTTTGATTCTTTTTAATCAGGTGGCTAAAATAGTGAAAATACATAATATGAAAATTGTGCTTAGTATTACTGTGATATTGCTTTGAAATAGAGGTTATATCAGGTTTTGAGATGAAATCTTAACAATGCTGTGTTTTCCCGGTTTGATGAAGTGTAAACTGCTGTAAGGGTTTCTTTCTTGATTTCTATTACTAAAGAAAATTTTTGTTTTATTCAGTTTTTTAGCATGAATGTTTAACTAATTGTATGTAATGAAATCTTAGGAAGTACTGTTAATACTTATGACGTAGGTTTATGATGGAGAAACTGTAACAAGTAGCTCCTGTTATAAGACTAATGGATTAGAAATTTGAATATAAAATTATTAAATAACCACTATGAAGAAATTTTTTATTTCTGTTTCGCTTTTCTGCATGCTTAGTGCTATGGCTCAGAAATTCGAGGCTCAAAAACTAACAGACGCCCAGGGTTACACTTATGAAACGGTAAAGAATGACCAGGCTGGGGTAAGAGTATATACCCTGAAGAATGGATTAAAGGTTTATCTTGCTAAAAATGAAGATGCACCAAGAATCCAGACTTATATTCCGGTAAGAACAGGATCCAATAATGACCCAAGTGATAATACCGGATTGGCTCATTACTTAGAGCATATGGTTTTCAAAGGAACTTCAAAGTTGGGAACTCAGGACTGGGCAAAGGAAAAAGCTTTATTACAGCAGATTTCTGATCTTTATGAGCAGCATAAAGCTGAAAAAGATCCTGCCAAGAAGAAGGAACTGTATAAAAAGATCGATGAGGTTTCCCTGGAAGCTTCAAAGTATGCAATTGCTAATGAATATGACAAAGCGATTTCTTCACTGGGAGCAACAGGAACAAATGCTCACACTTGGTTAGATGAGACAGTTTACAAAAACAATATTCCATCCAATGAACTTGAAAAATGGTTAAGAGTTGAAAAGGAGCGTTTTTCAGAACTGGTACTTCGTCTTTTTCATACAGAGTTAGAAGCGGTGTATGAAGAATACAACAGAGCACAGGATAATGACGGACGTTTGGTAAACTATGCTTTGATGGAAGCACTTTTCCCAAAACACCCGAACGGACAACAAACCACGATTGGTACTTCTGAACACCTAAAGAGCCCTTCAATGGTGGCGATTCATAAATATTTTGATACGTATTATGTGCCTAATAACATGGCTGTAGTATTGGTTGGAGATCTTGATTTTGACAAAACTATAAAATTAGTTGATCAGTATTTCGGAGCTTTCAAATACAAGGAACTTCCAATGAAAAAGATGGTGTCAGAGGAACCAATGACTCAGATTGTTTCCAGAACTGTAAAGAGCCCATCTACCCCAAGAATGACCATGGCATGGAGAACAGATTCTTATGGAAGCCAGGAGGCAAGACTTGCAGATGTGGTAGCCGAAATCTTAAGCAACAGGGGTGATGCCGGTTTAATTGACCTTAATATTAATCAAAAACAAAAAACTTTAGGAGCAGGTGCTTACGAATCTCCATTCAAAATGTATGGAACGTTCGGATTAGTGGTAACTCCTAAAGATGGACAAAGCTTTGATGAGGCTAAGAAGTTATTATTAGATCAGCTTGACCTTGTTAAAAAAGGACAATTCCCAGACTGGATGCTGAAGGCTATCGTAAATGATAAAAAGGTTCAGCGTATGAAAGGTTTAGAAACAGCGGATGGTTTGGCTACTGAGCTTTATGATTCTTATATCAAAGGAAGAACATGGGAACAGGAGCTGGATGAGATCAATCAGTATGAAAAGATCACTAAAGCTGATGTAGTGAAGTTTGCGAATGACTTCTTTAAAGACAACTATGTAGTAGTGTACAAAGAAAAAGGAGTAAATGATAAGCTTGTTCGTGTAGAAAATCCGGGAATTACACCAATTAAGCTGAACAGAGAAGCACAATCTCCTTTCCTTAAAGATATTTTAAATACAAAGGTTGCTGAAATTAAGCCTGAGTTCATCGATTATAAAACAGCAATCCAGACTTCAAAGGTAAAAGACAAGACAGTAAGTTTTGTTAAAAATAAGTACAACGAGATTGCTCAGGTAAGCTATGTTTTCCCGTTTGGAACAGATAATGATAAAGAGCTTTCGTTAGCAGGAACTCTTTTTGAATATCTTGGAACGGATAAATATTCTCCAGAGCAATTGAAAGAAGAGTTTTATAAGTTAGGAATTACGTACAGTTTCAGAGCGTCTAATGATCAAACTACGGTTACTTTATCTGGGCTTGAAAGCAATATGAAAAAAGGCGTGGAGTTGATGAATCACTGGATGACCAATGTAAAAGCAGATAAAGCTATTTACAGCCAGACTGTAAAAACTATCCTTGAAGCCAGAGTAGCGGCTAAGAAAGATAAGGTGAGAATTATGGGTGCGCTTTCCAACTATGCAAAATATGGAAAAGATTCAAGAACGACAGATGTAATTTCTAAAGCTCGTCTTGAAAGCATTGATGCTGTAGAGTTAGTGAAAAAGATCAAAACCCTGAATCAATATCCTTACGAGGTTCTTCTTTATGGACAGGACAAAGCTGGAATGGAGAAAGCGGTACAGCCTTTTATAGTAAATGCAAGTCTGCAGCCTGCGAAAGCAAAGGAATATGCAGAGCCAGCAACAACAGGAAAGGTATATTTCACGAATTATGATATGGTACAGATGGAAATGGCTAAAGTAGCTAAAGGAAGTGCTGTAAACCTAAGCAATTTCGGAAAGTCTAATGTTTTCAATGAATATTTTGGAAGAGGGCTATCATCTATCGTTTTCCAGGAGATCAGAGAAAGTAAGTCATTAGCGTATTCTGCGTATGTTTCTTATGCAAATGCTTCAGAAAAAGGACATGCTAACTATATCACAAATTATATCGGAACGCAGGCGAATAAGCTTCCATTAGCTGTAAATGCTATGAGTGAGCTGATGGCTGAGTTACCACAAATTCCAACTCAGTTTGAAAACGCAAGAGGTTCTGCATTAAAGCAGATTGCTTCTAACAGAATCAACAGAACTAATATATTCTTCAGTCAGTTAGCATTGAAAAAATTAGGGGTTGATTATGATTTGAGAAAAGATACTTATGCTGAGATCCAAGGATTGACACTGCCTCAGTTAACAGGATTCTACAATACGGAGGTGAAACCTGTACAATACAATACCGCAATCATCGGTAAAAAAGAAAACCTGAATATGGATTCTATCAACAAGATGGGAACATTCCAGGAAGTGTCTCTAGAAGAGATCTTCGGATACTAATATTTTAGTTTTAATAATAGGTAAAGTGGAGCAGAAATGTTCCACTTTTTTGTTTAAATAAGGTACTTGTCTGATAGTGAATGTTCCACGGATCTGTGGAATGTTTCACGTGAAATATGCTGGTTTTTAAACACAAATGTCACAAATAACTCCACAAATGTTCACAATGATCTGTAATGTTTTCAGTGACTGTTTTTATAACGCAAGGTTCACGGAAGGATTATTAATGTGGATATTTTTGGATGACAAAGGTGTTTCGCTCAGCAAGGGAAATCGTTTGATGAGATCAAGTTTTTAATTCAATAGAGGTGGGCTTTAGCCCGCCTAAATAAAGTATGAAAATTCATCTGGCTTTAGCCAAAACTTAATGATAAACGTCGCAATTTTCTACGTAAAAATAATTATTATTCTTTGCTGAGTGAAACGTCTTAGCGAACTTTAAAATAATAAGAATAAACATTTCCCTTGCGACCATAGCGTTAAAAATAACAACCCCAATCTATGCATTCATGAAAAAACAAAAAGCTGCACAAAATGTACAGCTTTTATAGTCTTTTTTCTTTCTTTTTACGATTTTACCTCCTGAATAAACAGGTTAATTTCTGCTCGGATCAATAATTCATCATTATTGAAGGTTTCACAGAAGATGTGGCAGATATTTTCAAACTGGGAAATCAGTGATGCTTTTGAAATGATCTTGTCACTTACTTTTGGAAGTCCGAAGATTTCAATCTTTTTGATATTGGTAATAAAGCCTATCACTTTGGTATCCGCTTCCGGATTTTCAAAGAAGCTTTGTCCAAGGATGGATGAACAGGTTTGAGCTAGATTTTCAATTAAGCCGGCTTCAGCCAATTCATTATTATGAACAAAGATATTGTCTTCTTTTATTTCAAAGGAAGTCACTACTTTTTCCTTGGTCAGTTCCAGGATATAGTCTGCCATGAGCATCGGTTCGCGATGCGGTAAAAAGTTGTGAATATTGATGATATTTTCTTCCCTGATTTCCATTAAAAGTTATTTTACAGCAGTTTTCATTTGAGATTTTGCAATCACTTCACCATTTAATTTGGTAACGATGTCTACAAGGGTTACTCCCATTACTTCATTGAGGATGGTTACCTCAGATTTCAGTTGATCTCCAACTTTAGGCAACACTTCAGCTTCAAAGGATTTGATGGCTCCGATATATCCAGTTGGAGCATCTTTTCCAAGTAGGTAATATTTGTAACCTGTATGAAGCGCTACACTTTGTGCCTGGTGTTCAATAAGCCCGGAAGCCTGAAAAGATCCTTCATGAACAAAAAGGTTGTCTTCCTTTATTTCAAAACCGGAAATAAGGTGGCTTTCGGAGTATTCTGATAATGTGTGTACCATTACAAACGGAGCACGTTGTGGAATAAGACTTTGTACAAAATCTGTATCGGATGTGGGCAGTCTGTTTTCCATTAGCAGACTGTTAATAACGAACAAGAATAAGCAAACCTTCCACTTTCAGGAACACAAAGAAGTACTTTTTCTCCTTTTTTCAATGTTCCGGAATTCATCAGTTCCTCTAATGCTACGAAGATAGATCCGGCACCAATGTTTCCAATGTCAGAAAGGTTATAGAACCATTTTTCAGCAGGGAAATCCATTCCTTTTTTAGCGAACTCTTCTTTCAGACCATCTTTGAAATAACCTGAAGAGATATGAGCCAATACATGGTCAATTTTTTCTGGATCCAGATTATGTTTGTCGAAAGAAGCTCTTAAGCTTTCCGCACCTTTTATCAGGATATATTTATCAAGGATTTTAGTGTCTTGCTTAATGGCAAAAATAGAGTCTTTCAACCATGAATCAGATGGATAATCTGCCCATGATTTTAAGCTTCCGTCTTCCTGTTTTTCACATCCTGCATACATACATGCTTCAATTTCGTGTGCATAAGAATAGAAATCAATGAATTCCACTCTTAAAGAGATTCCGTTTTCTCTCGGTTTATTTTCTAATAAGAAAGCGCCGGCTCCGTCAGAAAGCATCCATCTAAGGAATTCTCTTTTGAAAGCAACAATAGGTCTTTCTTCCAATAATTTTAAATTTTCCGCTTCATGGTTGAATTTGTCAGCCGTCATCCATGCAGACATTCTTTCAGACCCAGCACATACAGCACTTTCCTGTACACCTGCTCTTACGGAAAGGAATCCGTAGTTCAGTGCATTCATTCCTGAGTTGCAAAGTCCGGTTGCGGTATTGATTTCAATAGATTTCCCAATGTTCAGTTCACCATGAACCATAGAAGCATGTGAAGGCTGAATCTGATCCGGAGAAGTAGTTCCTACAGACAGTAATTTCATATCTTCTTTTTTGAAGTTCTCATCAAAAAGTCCTTCAATTGCTTTTGCAGTAAGCTGTGCATTGGTATGCGTAGGATTTCCTTCTTTATCTAAAGCGTAATATCTTGTGGTGATTTTATTATTTCTTAAAATAAGTGATCTGGCTTTAGAAGGTGCGTCATTGATAAGCCCCAGATATGTTTCCATTTCATCATTTGCTACCGGTGCATTGGGTAAAAATTTTGAAGCTTTTGTTATAAATACGTCGTACATTCTATTTTAAATTAATTCCTTGTAAATATCTTTTTTGTTTTTGTCTTTTAAACCAAAATATAGGGGTTGTAAGCAGGTGTAACACCAAAACGACAGGTGAGATAATCCATATCGCTGCCATCAAATATACCTTAAAGAATTTTATCAGCAATGGACGTTTCTCTTTTTTCTTGATAATCAGATTAGACCATACTGTGAAAATCTTGTTCCCTACCTTTTCTACACGCACTAAAAACGGACGAATTTCGATGGCTCCATTTTTTACAAGATCCGGCTGTAAATTTACAAGATCATTGTTTTTAAAATGCTTTTCGATGATTGTTCCATATTTTACAGAACCTGTAATTTCTTCATCTGAAACTCCTGCTGCCGGAAGCACACCGGATTTTTCCTTTTGTCCTGTGGTTAACCATCGAAGAATAGTGAGAACACTGGTGTAATTGTCATGTCTGTCTACTAATGCGATGTTTCCTACCAGTTTGGCTTTTAAATCTCTTAAATATACTTTTAGCTTTTCCTGGGAAAGCATCCACATATTTCGGGTTCCGGAAATGGTGACTACAGGGGTATCTTTCAGGATACGTTCTGCATAACCACTTTTTAAGAATGAAATAATCGGGATGGATGGTGTGAGATACCATACCTGATACCCGAACAGGATGAGGTCATACTTTTTGTTCAGTATTTCTTCCGAAGGCGGTAGAATTTCTTTAGGTATTTGTAAATAAGATTCCGGGAAGGTGTTGAAAAAGACATCACCTGGCCAGGGAAAAGGAAAATCTTCCTTTAGTTTAATATTATAATAGGTAACATCATATTCTTCCTTCTGAGCTTCAAAAGGCTTGGCAATATTTCTCACAATATCCTCCAGCTGACCGGTTTGAGAATAATATATGACAAGTACATTTTTTTTCATGGAATCTTTTTAGTGTTTACAAAAATATGTTTTTCATATTTATTATTCAGTTTTAAATACTTTTAATGATTCAGAACTGAATTTTAATGTATAATTATTGTTTTCTGTTATCGTGTTTTGGGTATTGACAAAAATGATGGTTTCGGGGAGACTCTGCAAATCATTAATGTTAAAATTATCATCAGAAATCAAAAGAACATCAATCTTTTTATTGACTTCAGACAGCTCTTTTATATAATTGATCTTTCTTCTTTTTACCAGATAATTATGGGCTGCCGTTGCTCTTTTATTTTCATTCCTAATCCATGAAAAAATTCTTCGGCTGGCCTGATAAAGGGTAAGCAACACATCTTTTTGTCCAAAATCATCCGCAATATGCAGAATATTGGCATCATCCGCAATATGTTTATTCAGCTCAAAGTAAACAGATTTATTGGTATTGAAATCTTTCTTTACTTCTGTTACCACTTCATTATCCTTATATAAATAGCTTAGGAATAATTGCTTTTTAAAATAATTTTCATCTTCAATCTCTTCTCTCAGCTTAGCAAATTCTTCTCTGTAGTAAGCGTTGATTTTTTTTGTTCTTTCGGAATAATTTTTACCAAAACTTAGGTCGTCCTTACTGATTCTTTCACCCACTTTTACCGTGATGCTTCCGTCATAGATAATGAAATCACCTTTTGGAAGTACTTCCGAATTTCCATGAATATATAAAGGAAGAACATCCAGCTCAAACTGCTCTGCAAGATAGAATGCTCCTTTATGGAACCTTTTTACATCGTTGGTATATGAACGTTCCGCTTCCGGGAAAACAACCAAAGAATAGCCTTGTGCAATTTTTTCTTTCAACTTATCCATTCCGTTTTCTATACCTTGAGAAACCGGATAAAAACCTAGAGCTCTTACCAGTTTTCCAAATACCGGCGATTTGTACACCCAATCATTCACTAAATAAATAATTTTATGGGTAGCCATTGCAATAGCCAGGGTATCCAGAAAAGAAGTATGGTTAGCAATAATAACAGCCGGTTTACTGAAGTCTTCATTCGGATTTGTAATGACCTTCTTCTTTACAAATGGATTAGAATACAGAACTGAAGTTAAAAACTTGGCTAAAATAAGTTTGATAATATTCAGCGTTTTACCTTTTGAGTTTTTCACAAAGAAGCTTCCTATGGCTGAAAATACCATTCCTCCCAATCCATAATATAAAAAGCTGATGACTGAGACTATAAAAAGTCTGAACGTTATTGGTGAAAGTCCTTTTTTCGCTCTGTTGGTAATCAATAATCTGAACCAGAAAGGGTATAGGGTAGAAGTAATAATAATTACGGAAAACATCCCGATTAAAGCAACCAAAGCCAATGAATGTAAGGCAGGATGTTTAGCGAAAATTAATGATCCGATAGATAAAATGGTTGTGAATACCGCTAAAATAATAGATGTTCTGTAAGTAGGAAGTTCATTTTTTCCTGTGGTATGCTCCTTTTGCATAGCCTGGGTAAGGAAAATACTGAAATCATCACCCACTCCGAATACCAGGGTACAAACTACCGTACTGAAAATATTTAATTCCAATCCTAAGAAATATAATATCCCGGCAGTTACCACTCCTGTCAGAACAATAGGAAACATGGTAAGAATCGTTAATTCAAAATTTCTGAAGAAGACAATAATGGTTAAAATAATCGCGAGAAGAGAATAATTAATCAGCGTATTGAAGTCTCTTTTTAATAAACCTAAAAAGTTCTCATTCATCTGCTGACGGTCAATTGCAATGGCATCATGCTTCTTTTCAATATCCTTAATGAAGGCATCTCTTTTATTTTCGTCAACCTTTACTACATTGGAAACCGTATAAAAACCATTTTCATTGCTCATGAACTCTGAAAGCTGGAGTGCTTTTACTTTTTCATAGTCTTTAATGCTTAATGTAGAGTAGCTTTTATTTAAAACCTCATTGAAGTTGTCAAAAGCTGAACTGTTGAACCCGAATTTATTTCCGTTACTGATGAGCTCAGAAACGGTCTGATTCTTTTTATTATCATTCCAGAATTTTTTCCACTCTTCAATTTTCTTTTGCTGATCTTCTTCAGACAGAACAATACTTCCGATGGAGTTGTAACTGAGAATTTTGCCTTCTTTTTTCTCCTGTTCAAGGAAAGTATTTAATTGGGAGTTTCTGTCTAAAGCCTGCTCTTCAGAATTTCCATAAGAAATCGTGTAAATGGATTTTGAAGTAATGTCTGAAAGCTTCTGCAGCTTGGCTTCACTGATTTTCATTTCTTTTGGAATGTAATTCAGATCGCCAATATCTTCATTGAAGCCTACATGCCTGAATCCAAACAGACAAGCAAGAATAATGATAGAACAGCCAATGATTAAAGGTTTGTTTTTCTCGTACGGATAGGATCCGATTTTATCAATGAAATTAGTGTTAAGCTTTTCTTCAGAATGTTTAGGCTTATAAAGCTGCGGAACAATAATCAGTGCTGTGATGGAAGATAAAATAACTGTAATGGCTGCGAAAAGCCCAAGGTCTTTTAATGCTTCAGAACGTACAAATACCAGACACAGAAAGGAAACTGCAGTAGTGGCACTACTCAATATAATAGGTTGAGTGATTTCTTTATAAAGCTCTTCAATATTGTTATTATGCTTGTAATGGGTAAGAATATGCAGGGCATAATCTATGGTAATTCCAATAAGGATGGCTCCTACACTTAATGAAATGGCAGAGATTTTATCCTTAATAAAATATAATACCAATAAAGCCAGCAAAACAGAGAATACTGTAGGCAGAAAAACGATGATTGGAGTAAAAAAGTTCCTGAAATAATAAATCAGAAGAACCAAAAGTACCGTCATGGAAATGACAACCGTATTCTGAATGTCTTTTTTAATCTGTTTCGCATTGGCCACCGCAATTACTGGTGATCCAAAATAGCTGATCTCCGTTTTTCCTTTGAATTGTTTGTTAAGGTTGTCTTTTATGGTATTAAGCTGGTCTACAAAAGCTTCATTGCCTTTTGTATCGTTGCTTTTATTTTTAGGTTCAATGAAAAGCAGAAGATTTTTGCCATCTTTGGTAACAATATAGCTGTCTTCCAGTTTGAAATCCTTACTGATGTTGAGAGCATTCAGTTTCTTGATTCCCAGAAAGGTCAACCCTAGAGGGTCTTTTTTAATGAATTCTTTCGTAACAAGGCTGGTTGGCGAAACCAATGAAATATAATTATCCTCTACCTGCTTGGCAATGCTGTCTTTCTGAAGTTTCCTTTCAATCTCTTGATAATCATTTTCATTGAGGAATAAAGGCAGGTTCTGATTCACAAAATCAAAGGTCTCAGAGATTTCATTATCATTTACTTTACCCTGGATAGAGCCAATATACTTTTGTAAAGGCTCTGTTTTCTGTAAAAAAGTATCGGCCGTTTCAGAAAGCTGAAAGCTGTCTTCATTAGATTTGTTTTCTATAATAACAATGATCTTATCAGAAAAATTAAGCTGTTTAAGCACCTTTGCTGTAAGGTCCGATTTTTCATTTTTAGGAATGATCTGATTGATATCTTCCTCAAAATTAATCTTTGAAGCAAAGAAAAGACATAAAGATGCAATTCCTAATGCTGTAAAAACAGAAAGAATTTTGTTTCTGGAAATCAGATAATATAAAAATATAAAAAAGCGATGCATTGCATTTAGATCAAGTTTGCAAATTTAAATTTTTAAGAATTAGTTCAAAATAATTAGAGATAAGTTTTGGCTGAAAATCAATAAAATATTCTAGGCAGAATGAAAAATTATTCTACTTTTGCAAAAGTTCCCCTTTGATGAAATGTATTTTAAACCACAATTATTATTAAAAAAATAAGAATCTGTTTTTGATATGTTGACAAAAAATGATGAAAAAATAAACGGATTCCTATTTGTAGCAGTACTCCCGTTTCTACTGTTTGCAATGTCCTATTATGGCTTTGAATCTTCATATGTAAGATTGAAAACCATGGAGAAGGCTCCGGACTTTATGTTCTCTTCTGTATATGCTTACAGAGTAATCCCAAACTATCTGAGTGTACATGTTACAGAGATGGTAACTTTTATTGTGAACAATCATCTTTCTTTTCTGAAGAATTTTCTTTTAAAACAGGGAACATTATTTTATCATAGTATTTTTCTGATCAACAGTTTCTTTTTTGTACTGTCTTCAGTTGTTTTAAATTCAATTTTTAAATCAAGCCCTGCAGGAGCTCTTTTGTATGTGAATATCAGAAGAATGATCCATCTGTTAGCCATATTTTTTATTGTTATTATACAGTATGTTCCTACCAATTGTGATTCTATTGCAATTTTCTTTTATCTTTTGGGTGGATTATTCACATTGAAATATGTACAGAACCGTAACCCTTTAGATTTTATTCTTTTATGGGTGGTTATATTTATTTCTACACTGGCAAGAGAAACGGCATGTCTGAATATTTCCTTTTTTGCTGCCGTCTGTATTGATTTTGAAAAATTGAAAAAAAGGATTTTTCCTTTATCAGAGAGCTTATGTTTTTGGTGATTGCTTTTATTGTACCTTATGTTGGGCTTAGGATGATGATTCCTCAGGATGTATCTTTAGTGGAAGGGATTTATTTCGTTGATAATTTCAGCAGTCCTTTTAACCTAAGTGGTCTTCTGTTTGGGGTCATAAGTTTATATTTCAGTTATCTGTTATGTAATGATGAAGGAAAAACACTCATCAGAAAATATATGTTCTTTTCCATTCCTTATCTGGTTATGATTGCTATGGTAGGGCTTTTTGGGAAGTCAGATTGTTTATCCCTTTAATTCTTACAGGGTTTATATTTGCCTCATATCAATTTAAAAACACCATATCCGCCTAATGAGTTTATTGCACCCATATTATATTATTGCGATCATCTACATGATGATTTTCAGCTTTCAGGAAGTGTATTCCGGGAAAACGAATAAAGGGGCGCTTTATGTTCTGGCAGTATTTCTGGTTATCATTGCAGGATTTCGTGATGACGTAGGTCCGGATTATGGAAGTTATGTAGGAATCTATGTGTATTCTGATACCAAAGATTATCTGAGCATTTTTCTTGCAGCCCTTTCCATAAAGGGTTCTCAGGTCATGGAGCAGGAGTGGCTCTATGTATTGATTAATAAAATTCTGATCAATATTTTTGATGCACCCTTTTATATGCTGACCTTTGTAATAGCGGCATTGGTAACATTTTTTAAAACGAAATTTGTTGAAGAAAATACCCATTATCCCTTCACCTTTTTGCTGTTTGTTTTTATTCCCGGGTTCTTTATTGGAGAAAGTGGACAGATCAGGCAGAATCTTGGGTGTTTTATGGCATATTGGGCTATTCGGTATATAAAAGAACGGAATCTGTGGATGTATCTGTTATGGATTTATCTTGCTGCGGGTATTCACAATGTCTGTTATCTGATGCTTCCGATGTATTGGGTAGCCAGAATTCCACTCAATAAATTCTGGATGCTTCTTTTTATTCTGATATGCGTATTCCTGTCTCCATTTGAGGTCTATCGATACTTTGGAGATTTATTAGGGAATTTAGCTTCCGAAAGTACCTTGGTAGAAGGCTTTAACGGTTATATAGATGAATCTGTAGAACGATTGAATGGTGGTTTTGGAATTCCTGAGGCAATGCTGGCCATTTGTACCGCCTTCCTCTTTATTTTTGATACTAAAATGAAAGAAAAATATCCCTATTATGAGTACCACAGAAATTATACGGTGATTGGGATCTGCTTCTATTTTATTTTTAGAAATAACCCTATTTTCTCATCCAGATTAACGGGGACCTTCCTTGCATTCTCTTATATTTTAATTCCTAATACCATGTTTGTAGTTTCCAAAGGGATGAGAGCTGCTATACACAGCTTTATTATTACTTTGGTTATTTTCAACTTTATTGTATTTTCCAGTTTTAAAAATATCACGGCCGGTAGGTTTACGATAGATCTTTATCATAACCATATCCTTCCATAAGGCATTTTCATATTTATTATTTATGGCTGAACAGAAAAATAGGATATTAGTTTTAGACGGTTTAAGAGGGCTTGCCATTCTGTTGGTTTTTCTTTTCCATGGATATTATATCTGGGGGAAGAGTTATCCTTTCGGAGACCTGTATAAAGACAATATTTTGGTGAAATATGGAGATTTGGGAGTTCAGTTGTTCTTTCTGATATCTGGGTTTGTCATTCTGATGTCTATGGAAAAGACACCGGGTTTTATTCAGTTTATTAAAAACAGATGGGTAAGGCTTTTTCCCAGTATGCTCATTTGTTCCCTAATTATCTATATTACAGCCGGATTTTTTTCCGAAAGACCTTTGGGAATTCCGGAACTGAAATCTCTGTTGCCGGGAATTTTATTCGTAGACGAAGGCTTGCTTGAACGCATCTTTAAAACAGATTTTCCGGTTTTAGAATCATCATTCTGGTCTTTGTATATTGAAGTGAAATTTTACGTAATTTTTGGAGCGTTGTACTATCTCTTTAAAAGAAACCTTGCATTGTTAGGGATTTTTATTATTTATTTAGTAGCTGTTTCGTACCAGATTCTGGATTTCCATCATTTGCTTCCTTTGGGGTTGCTTCAGTTTAAAGCTTACATTGGGAACTTTGTATATTTTGGATGGTTTGTATCTGGAGCATTAATCTATATTTACTATAAAGAAAGGGATAAAAGATACCTATATGCCTTTGTTATTGCTACCATATGTGCGATGTTTTATATGTACAGGCTTCAGGATATGACGAGGAATCTCTATCTTATCATACTGGTTCTTATTTTTGTAGGTGCATTATTTTGGGACAAAATGGAACGTTTTTTCTCTATGAGGCTATTTACCTTCGTTGGTTTTGTAAGTTATCCCATTTATTTACTGCATGAAAACATGATGATCTCATGGATGGTGAAGATAGACCAATTTATTCCCGTGCCTTATTGGCTCCTGCCTATTATTTCCTTTTCACTCGTTATTCCTATAGCATATGTTGTAGCGGAATATCTTGAGCCACCCATTCAGAAAAAATTAAAAGCTCTGCTTAAAAATATAAAATAAAGAAACGGTATTGTTACCGTTTTTTTGTTTGAATATTGTGTATTTGTTTGTTTATTAGGTTGTTGAAATTTTATTATAACTTAATATTGTTTTTCATATATTTGTTGAAATTAATTCCCTAGCTGTACAGGGATTAAAATAAAAACACAAAAACACCATGATGAACAAAAATAACAGTGAAATCATTCACACCTACCTGTCCTATTATACCCGATATCTTCTTTTCGGGATAAAATAATCAAGTTTTAACACATTTTTTCAAACAACAACGTTATGAAAGCAAAATTTATTTCCAAAATTTTGGCAACAGCATTCTGCGTGGTGTCAACTCATGCTTTTTCGCGGGAATTTTCGCCGCCGGAAGCTTATGAAAGGCCTGATTCTTTTAGGCTTAATTCCTTTGCAGTTCCATTCACTTATGATCTGGATCCGCTTATCATTATTAATCAGAATGTCAATCAGAAAGGTCTGGTTGTGATGAGTGGGAAGCTTACAAAACCTTTTACCAGTGATCACATAAAGCTGTCCATCAAGTATCAGGATGCACAGGGCAATTGGATCACAGGATGGTGTAAGACTCTGTATTCGTATAATCAATACAATGAGATTCTTACGGCCCGTTTTGAACTTCCTGCTTCTGCACAAAGTTCCTATAATGTAAAAGTGGAACTCAGTTCAGATACCAATCTCAGTAATTTCAACAGTGTTGTATGGGATAAAAGTATAAGTCATTATAAGCTTAATGATTATGCTGCTTCTAACTGTGATCTGGATGAGAATGAATATACGATGCTATTAACCCCTAAGAAAGAAGGATCACTGGTAACCAACAGCAACGGAAAAGTAATTGGAGTAAAAGACAGGGTTACTTCTGCTTACTCATGGAACAAGCTGAGTAATGTTCTGATGGATAATAAAAAAGATGATGTTGTATTTGCGCCTACCTCTCCATCAGATCTGATAACAGATGCAAACGGAAGCAAATCTGTAAAATTGACTAATACCGGAGCTGTTAGTGATACATTAGGCGCTACCCCTGAATTTATCTATAATGAAGCCACAGGCCATCCTATTCCTTATCTGTACAGCTATGATGATCCTGTATATATGTTTGCCGGTAAATTCTCTGCCAACGGTTTCTTTGTGAAATTCAGCCAATGGCCGGGAGAACCGAACGGACCAGGATACTTTAACTGGAAAAATCCAAATTTTATAGAAAGCAGATACTTTAATATGTACAATAAGACATGGAAAAGTTTATCCGAATTTATTCCGGATCAGGAACCGGTTGTAATTGTGTCCAGTATTACAACAGGATTAAGGATCTATAAAAATGATGGCACCTATCTGGATCTTACCCCAAGCAGTACAAGTAATTATGGAGCCCCTTATTTCGGATATACAAACAATGTAGCAAGAAGAGGCCCGGGATCTGAAAATCTTATCATTTCCAACACCTCAGAAATGACTTTATATGGTGTTGGAGCATTAAGAAATGATGTTACCACTTCTTATGTACCGAAAAGATCAATGCAGGATGTTGAAAAAGAAATATTTAAATTTATTAAGTATACCGGTATTTTTGGTTCTACTGCAGCGTATGATGATACTTCGGAATGTTCACAGGGCTGTTTTACGGTAAATGCTGGAGCTGTTTCAGATTATAGTGTAGCAGATTGGACTAAGGCTCCGAACAGTTATATTTTCACGGGAAAAGATAAGACGGGAAATAATGTAGACGGTCTTTATATTCCGGTTAAAAAAGCCTTTGCCATGTGGCAGAAAGATAAATATATCGGTGGAACTAATATTCCTGGTGGAACATTAACTGCAGATGTTTTATGGGAAGATGCACACGGCTTAATTAAGTCTGGAGCTAACTACACCCTTGAAATGATAGGCTCAGGGGAAGATGCTAAGATTAAAGTTCCTGTTAATAAAGCTAAAAAAGGAAATGCTGTTATTGCTTTAAAAGTGAATGGTGAAGTTTATTGGTCGTGGCATGTTTGGGTAACGGATGATCCTACTAACGGTTCTACTTACAAAAGCTTCGCAGGATTAAAAAGACAGAAAAAAGATGGAACAGTTGAGTTGATTCCGGATTCAGATTGGGGTTGGATGGATCGAAACCTGGGAGCAATGAGTAACTCTTTAACTTCAGGAAATTGGAATAAAAATGGTGGATTGCTTTACCAATGGGGAAGAAAAGATCCAATTCCACCTTTAACGGCAAAAGGAAATGATTCCTACGAAGTGTCAGGTTCTATAGGACGAATAAGACATAGAAATGCTCAGTATACGGCCAACTCTGTTAAAATTGATGCGCTTAGAAAATTTGTACCCGTGGCTAATGCCAATGTGAAAAATAACCTTTCTCTTGCCGTTAAAAACCCTTTAAGCCTTATCTATGTTGGGAATAACAGTGCAGATATTGCTTATTACGACAGTGCTAAGACAATCATGTTAAACTGGTTTGGAAAATCACCGGATCTTATAAGCAGTCGTCTTTCTGAGCTTAATTTATGGTCTGATAATTCAGAAGGAAAATACAGAGATAATTATCTGGATGATAATGATGCTCAGCCGTACAAAAATAAATCCTCTTATGATCCATGTCCTAATGGTTGGAGAATTCCTTCTGTTTTAGTGGCTAATGCAGGCTCCAAGACTTATATTGATGATATTAGAATTGACTTCTCTCCTTTAGGGGTAAAAACCAATATGGGAAAGAATGCTTTTGAAGCCAATACCTATCAGATTATCAAGCCTACCGATGCAGGTGCTCCTGATTTTATGAAAGGATTTAAGCTGTATACGAATGTAGGATACGACCTTTCCAACATAGGCGGATTTAATATGGGCAAATTCCCAGGCACAGGACAGTTACTGATCAACAGACATGAAGGGCAGTATACCGATCAGCACCACACGGCCTTATGGACGGCAACGATGATCAAACATTTTGATGCCTCTCCGTCAATAGTAGCAAGAGCTTTGTTTTTAGTTCCTGATAAAGAACAGCCTGATATTCCGGATCCAAACTACCCTAATATTAATGGAAGATACTTCTATCAGCCATTATCTATGGGAGAAACTTCCGGTGCTAACGGTTGCAGATGTATTAAGGATCCTCTATATGTAGTGAACGATTATAATTTCCCTACAGACTTCTTCACGGAAGGGCAGTATATGGAGGGATTATATAATCCCAATACCTATACAATCGTAAAATCTACAACTGAATCTACGATTGAAATTCCAATCAGTAAAGCTTTTTCAGTTCAAAGTCAATTATTGAACAATCTGGATATTTTAAATGCTTCAAGTTTTGATAATTTAAAAACAAATGTTTTGTGGACAACAGATACAGGTTTAATTAAGCAGGTTTCTGTGGATCAGCCGGGATCTTTATCTGCAATTGCTAATTCAACAATAAAAGTAGTTATTAATGCAGGTAAAAGTGGTAACGCAGTAGTTACATTACATAACGGGGATATTTCAAACCCTGTATATTGGAGCTGGCATATTTGGGTGACCAATACACCTATTGGATCCAATCGACACATCACAGATCAGCCTGATGCTAATGCAACAAATTATATAAATTTTGCAAAAAGAAGTGAAGTTCTGGATACTGAGATGATGGACAGAAACTTAGGTGCTGTAGAAGTGTTTCCTACTATTTACGGTGATAATTTAAACCCTGAAACAGCATTGCCAGGCTCTCCTGAGCAGATTATGCTTTCTGGTGGACTTCATTATCAATGGGGAAGAAAAGATCCTATTCCAACGTACAGAACAGCATCAGATATTGATTATCTTCAGTATCGTTATAAAACAGACGCTGTAAAATACTGGACGGGAACCACCGCTGCAAACGGAGCTGTAACTTATACGCCTTTAATTGAGTCAAGTTATAATACCAATTATATCAGGCCTTATGCTACTTATAGTAATGCTGCGAATGCTAATGTTTTAACAACAGATAAACCATCTGAGAAAATTGCAAAAGTACTTTCGTATTCCGTGAAAAACCCATTGGCCTTTATGGTACCAAGTACCTTGGATGCCACAGGAAAAGGGTCAGACTGGCTGGCTGCGGAACCCAACTTAGCTGCAGACAGATGGGGAAGAGGTGATAAGAAATCTCCTTTTGATCCTTGCCCGGAAGGCTGGAGAATCCCTGATTTGACGACTGTGTCGGTAATAATACCAGTTCCTTCAAACCCTGTAGCACAGGAAGATTTTGGTCTTAGCCCATGGTATAGAAAAGCATACAGAGCGGCAAGTGCCTATAGAATTATAACAGATAATTTTGGAACTCAGGTAAGAGTAGGAAAGAGAAGAATTGCAGGATTTATGTTTCCTAATAATGGCTACACCATTGGTAATTATGCAATATTTACAGGGATGAGAGGATACAGAAGCGTTACTACCAACACGGTACCTAATTTTGCTTCTTCTGAAGGAGATACCAATGGAAGCCTTTATACAGGCTTCTGGATGGCAGGTTTAAACTCCAATTTCAACGGAAGGCCAATTAATTTGCTTCTCAAAAAATATGATAGCAATGTCAGTCAGAATTTTATTCAGGCATTTCATGATAATAATGATCCGTACTTTGGAGCAAGCTGTCGTTGTGTAAAAGTGAAAACTGATGGAGTAAATGAAGCCGGACCAATACCAAGATTGCAGGTAACAACGGTTTCAGCGGCCAGAGCAACAGATATTCTAGCTAGAAAAACTGTTGAGGAAAAGATTGTTCAGAATAAACTTGAAGTATTCCCTAATCCGGTAAAGAGCATGTTGTATATCAAAGGAAATGATAAAGTAAGAGAATATCATTACCAGATTTATAATATGTCTGGGCAGTTGGTGAAATCAGGTAAATTTGAAAATGATCAGACAGATCTTTCAGCTTTAACAACAGGAGCTTATCTGATAAGAATTAATAGCTCAGAAAATGTAGTGAAGATTATTAAGGAATAAGTAAACTGTTTCATAAGACTTTAACCGGAAGATTTTCTTCCGGTTTTTTTATGCTCTTATTGTGTGCTTAATTCAGGGTATTATTCTTTTGGTGTGTTTTTTGATCTTTTAATTTTTATTATTAAATTTTTACTTATAAATAAATTATGTTGAATTATTTTATGGTTAATTGATTTATTTAATTGTTTGCATTGTATTATTTGACTTTTTTATATCAAAAGTATAGGAGTGTACTTGTGTTTATATAAAAATCATTGACATGAAAAAATCAGTAATAAAAAACTTAGTGGCAATCATTTGCCTGGTGTTGATATGCATCTGTTCTATCAATAGTATAGAACTTAAAAACCAGACGGCCAAGATCAAAAAGACTGATAAGGATACAATAATTAAATCCTCAGTTAAAAAGGGTATTCGAACTGGCATCAAAAATCCAAATATACAAAGGAGGACCTTTTATGACGAAAAAGACTGGACAAAAGCTCCTAATAGTTATCTTTTTGATCCCGCTCAGAACAGTGAAGGCTTATATGTTCCTGTAAAAAAAGCTTACGTGATGTGGCAGCAGGATAAAATTCTTGGAGCTTCAGGAATTCCCACAGGGCAGGTAACTGCAGATGTTCTTTGGGAAGACAATCCGGGGCTGATCAGATCAGGAGTAGGGTATCTTCTGGAGATAGTAGGCTCCGGAGAAGATGCTAAAATAAAAGTCCCGGTCAATACATCTAAAGAAGGAAATGCAGTTGTTGCCTTAAAGATTAACGGCGAAATTTTCTGGTCATGGCATATCTGGGTTACTGATACTCCGGAAAATGGATCCAATTATAAAAGTTTTACAGGCGTATCAAGACAAAGAAACAACGGAACTGTAGAACTGATTCCTGATTCTGAATGGAGATGGATGGATAGAAACCTTGGAGCAACCGGGAATTCCATCACAGCAACAGAATGGAATAAAAATGGGGGAATGCTATATCAATGGGGAAGAAAAGATCCTATTCCACCTTTGGCTTTAAAAGGAGATGATTTTTATGAAGTTTCAGGATCTGTAGGGCGGGTAAGGCATCGGGGAGCTAAGAATTTTACCGGAGCTGTTAGAATTGATGATCTTAGAAAATTTGTTCTGCTTTCCAATGCTGAGGTCAGCAATAATATTAAACTTTCCATCAAAAATCCGTTAAGCCTTATCTATGTTAATAAAGATGATAATTCAGGACCTGCTTATTATAATAACAATACAGCTTTAATGGTAAACTGGTTCGGTAAATCGGCAACTGTTCCGGATGCCCAGCTTTCTGAGTTGAATTTATGGTCAGACAATTCTCAGGGAAAGGTAAATGCAAATTATAATGATGACAGCAGTGCACAACCGTATCGTGATAAATCCGCCTATGATCCATGTCCGAACGGGTGGCGGATTCCTTCAATGCTGGTTGCTAATTTAGCTTCACAGACGTATATAGATGATGTGAGAATAGATTATTCGCCATTTGGAGTAAGAACCAATATGGGGAAAAATACTTTTGAAGCCAATAAATACCACGTAATAAAACCAACAGATGTCAATACTCCAAATTATATGAAGGGGTTTAAACTATATGCCAATACAGGGTTTGATCTGTCTGATGTAAATGGTTTTAATATGGGCATTTTTCCAGGAACAGGACAATTGGGACTTACGGTTCATCAGGGGCAATATACCGATCAGCATCATACAGGCTTATGGACGGCAACAATGGCTAAGCATTTTGATAATACCCCTGCTGTTGGGGCCAGAGCACTGTTTATGGTACCGGATAAAGGACAGCCGGATGTTCCGGATACGACTTTTCCAAGTGTAAAAGGACGATATTGGTATATGCCGTTAGCAGCGGGTGAAACCTCAGGAGCAAATGCATGTAGATGTATAAAAGATCCTCTGTATACATTGGATAACTATGATTTTCCAACGGAGTATCTTCCGGCTGTTGTTGAGTTTAAAGAAGGAATTAACAATCCGAATACCTATCAGATTGTAAAAAGTACAACACAGACCACCCTTGAAATTCCTATAAGTAAAGCATTTTCAGTTCAAAGTGGGATATTGAATAATCAGGATATTCTTTCCCCATCAAGTTTTAATAATTTAAAAGCGAATGTTCTTTGGAGTACAAATTCGGGTTTAATCAGTAAAGTGCTTGTTTCTAATAGTTCACCGGGTTCATTGGGAGAGCTTTCAAATACTAAAATTATAGTTACAGTGAATCCTAATCAAAGCGGAAATGCTGTAGTTACCTTACATAACGGAAGCATTGCAAATCCTGTGTATTGGAGCTGGCAAGTGTGGGTAACAGATACTCCGGTTGCATCTGTTTTTTATACTACAGAATTACCTAATACAGCAGTAACGAATTATGTAAATTACGTGGATAAAGGTTCATCACCATTACAGACAGAATTTATGGACAGAAACCTGGGGGCTACTGATGCTTTTCCAGCAGTTGCCAATCCATTAACACCTACAGCAGCTGAATTGGCAAAAATCAGAGCTTCAACAGGTATGCATTATCAATGGGGAAGAAAAGACCCGATTCCGACTTTTCAATATGCTGATAACAGAGCTTCATTTAATATCTTTTTAGGTGTAGCAGGGGCAAATGGAACTGTAACATATACTTCTTTAACGGCAGCAACATATAATAACCTGTCCGGAAGTTATATTATACCTTTTAATACCTATACAAATGCGGCTAACGCCAACGTACTACCGAAAGATAAAATAGCAGATAAAATTTCAAAAGTTTTAACGTATTCCGTGAGAAATCCTTTAGTGTATATGATCCCAAGTACCTTTGCTGCTTACAATAGTGCCGCTCCTAACTTTACAAACGGAACAGACTGGCTGGCAGATGAACCTAATTTAGCCGCTGACCGCTGGGGGAGAGGAACAAGAAAATCTCCATTTGATCCATGCCCGGAAGGATGGCGTATTCCGGATCTTACCGGAACATCCATAACAACAAATCAGGATTTCGGTATCTCTCCCTGGTATAAAAAAGATAAAAATGTAGCAACGGCATTTAGCGTAATAAATGATTATTTAGGAACAAGAGTCAGAAATCCCAGTACTACCTCTACTATTGGATATGCTTTTAATAACCAGTCATACAATGTGGGAAACTATCCCAACTCAGGATCAAGAGCCTTTAGAAGTGTTATTACCAATCAGAATGCAGCCGGAAGTTATAATGTGATTAATTTTCAGTTTCCTGGAATCTGGACCGGAGTTCTGTTGTCAAATTATATTGGAAGACCGGTAAGTATTCTTTGGGATGCGGCCTCTACAGCAAACCGTATGCTTGCCTTCCACGATAACAATGATCCTTATTTCGGAATGAACTGCAGATGTGTAAAAATGAAATTTGATGCCAGTGGAAATGAATTAGGCCCCATTCCTAAGGATCAGGTAACAGTCTTACCTGCATCAAGGAATGAAATTCCTAAAGATTTAATCACTTTGAATGAAAGATCTTTTGAAATGAGAAAATAAAAAATTCAGGATCAAAGGATAAAAAATGCCGGTTCATGCATAGAGCCGGCATATTTTGCTTACTTCTTTGTTTAAAAATAGAATTTACCTTCAAACAAAGGATTATTCTTGTTAAAAAAATGAAATATATGTTTCCGGATAACAGTAAATTCATAATTTTAGCACTTGTAAAATTAGAAAAAAGATGAGGTTCCCGCTTGTTCATTTCTTTTTTACAGATTTTAAAAATACACTATGAGGTTAGAGAAGTTTGTACAATATTTTAATATTAAGATTTTTATTTATTTTCTTATTGCCATTACGGCTGTTTATACCCTCGCATTTACCCTCGCATTTAATCTTAAAGATGATGGATATATCCTTGCCGACTGGCTTATTAATTATGAAGACGGTGGTTTCAAGAGAAGAGGGTTGTCCGGAAGTTTCTTTTTTATTCTTCAGGATATAACGGGGTTTAGTCTTAATTATATCGTATACTTTTTTCAGTTTATTATTATTTCTCTGTTCTTCTGGTGTTATACAAGGCTCATTCGGTATAAAATAACAGATCTGTTGTATCTGTCGTTGCTATTATCATCCATAGGCTTCGTAGGGCTGTTGAATACAGTAACATATGTAGGGAAAAAAGAATTTATTGTATTTCTTTTATTTACATACTTTGTATACCTTTTAGATCGTGGTAAACTTTCAAAATCTAAAGAATATATCTTCTGTTTCCTACTTTTTATCAGTACACTTCTGCATGAGGTTACCTTATTTTATGTTCCTTATTTTGCCATTGCACTTTATGTGAAAAACGGAAAGCTGGAAATCCGGAGATATATTAAATACTTTCTTGCAGTAATCATTCCGGCAGCGGCTATTGTTTTATTTGGAAAGAATGTAAACGAAGGAATGTCGTTGGAAATTTTGAACAGCCGCGGAGTACATCCTACTTATGGAATCTTCTACTGGAATATTGATGAAAGACAATATATTAAAGAACATCTTAATGAATATCTTCTATATTTTATAAGCTTAGCAATAAGCGTTTTCCATATAGGCTATTATTTAAAATATCTAAATGGGCGAAAGATTTTATATATTTTATTAATCGGGGCCTTTATCTTTTCATTTCCACTGTTTTATCTGGCTATAGACTGGGGAAGATGGATGTACATTCATATGATGCTAATGATTATTCTTTTTGCCATAATGCTGAGAGAAGGAGATTCAATATATGCTTATGAGCCAATAGTTATTGATCGGAAATTCTACATTACAATGGCTATAATACTCTTTTCACTGCTGTACAGAGTAGAGATGTCCGGAAAGGGCTTTACCTTCGAGGGAGTTTTCTACAGACTGTTTGTTGCTCCCCTGGAATTATTAAATAAAATGTGATTTCAAAAAAGTATATAATAAAAAAGCTTTACTTTTTGCAAAAATTTTTTTTAGAATGTCGAAAAATTTAGTAATCGTAGAGTCCCCGGCAAAGGCAAAAACTATTCAGAAATATTTAGGTAAGGATTTTGAAGTGAAATCCAGTTTCGGTCATATCCGGGATCTGCCTAAAAAAGGGATGGGAATAGATCTTGCCACCTTTAGTCCTGATTACGAAGTTTCAGCAGACAAGAAGAAATTGGTGACAGAATTAAAGGCTGCAGTAAAGAAAGCAGAAATGGTTTGGCTGGCTTCCGATGAAGACCGCGAGGGAGAAGCTATTGCATGGCACTTAGCAGATGAACTGAAATTGAAGCCTGAAAACAGAAAAAGAATTGTTTTCCATGAGATTACTAAAAATGCCATTCTAAAAGCAATTGAAAATCCAAGGGATATTGATCAGAACTTAGTGAATGCCCAGCAGGCAAGAAGAGTGTTGGACAGAATTGTAGGTTTTGAAATGTCTCCAGTTCTATGGAAAAAAGTAAAACCAGGATTGTCCGCAGGAAGAGTACAGTCGGTTGCTGTAAGATTAATCGTTGAAAGAGAAAAAGAAATCCGTGAATTCGTTCCGAAAGCAAGTTTTAAGCTTGACGGAATTTTCTTAAATAATACAGAGCAGGAAATTGCTGCTAAACTTAAAAAAGACTTCGAAAAAGAAGCTGAAGCAGAAAAATTCCTTGAGCAGGCAAAAACTACAGAATTTAAAGTTCTGAATGTTGAAACCAAGCCGGGAACTCGTTCTGCATCTGCACCTTTTACTACTTCCACACTACAGCAGGAAGCTTCGTCAAGGTTAGGATACAACGTAACCAATACCATGCGTCTGGCACAGAGACTATATGAAGAAGGATTCATTACCTATATGAGAACAGACTCTGTAAACCTTTCTCAGGAAGCTATTGAAGGAGCCAAAAAACAAATTATCTCAGAATACGGAGCAGAATATTCTTCTCCAAGAAACTATACTACAAAATCAGCTTCTGCACAGGAAGCTCACGAAGCCATCCGTCCTACGGATTTCGGTGTGAAGAGTATTGGCGATGCACAGTTGAACAAATTATATCAGTTGATTTACAGAAGAACATTAGCTTCTCAGATGTCAAATGCTAAAATTGAAAAAACTGTCATTGAAATTGGAAATGCTTCATTGCCACATCATTTTGAAGCTCAGGGAGAAGTCATCATCTTTGATGGTTTCCTGAAAGCTTACGGTATTGTGAAAACCGATGAAGATGATGAA
This sequence comes from Chryseobacterium sp. CH25, assembly GCF_004119455.1. GTDB lineage: Bacteria > Bacteroidota > Bacteroidia > Flavobacteriales > Weeksellaceae > Chryseobacterium. The sequence continues at coordinate 16,441 of NZ_NRQT01000006.1, read as the reverse complement.
GAAAACAATGAAAAGCTATTACCAAAAGTAAAAGTTGGTGAAGTATTAAGCTATAAATCCATTACAGCAACAGAAAAGTTCACGAGACCAAGTGCGAGATATACGGAAGCTGGATTGGTTAGAAAGCTGGAAGAGCTAGGGATTGGTAGACCGTCTACTTATGCTCCAACCATTCAGACTATTCAGAACAGAGAGTATGTGGATAAAAGAGAAATTGAACCACATACCCGTGAAGTGATCAAAATGTCTTTAGTAAAAGATAAGATCAAAAAAGTGGTTCTGGATGAAAAATTCGGTGGAGATAAAAATAAATTTGTTCCTACAGATATAGGAGAGGTTGTAAATGACTTCTTAACAGATAACTTTAAAGAAATCCTTGATTATGGTTTCACAGCAAGAGTAGAAGAAAGCTTCGACGAAATTGCAAGCGGAGACCAGAAATGGAAAGAAATGATGACTAATTTCTACTCAAAATTCCACCCGAGAATTGAAGATGTAGAAGAAAACGCAGACCGTGCAACAGGAGACAGACTTTTAGGAGTTGATCCGAAGACCGGGAAAAATGTTCATGCCAGAATCGGAAGATTCGGAGCAATGATTCAGATCGGAGAAACAGATGATGAAGAAAAACCAATCTTTGCATCATTAATGTCTGGTCAGAATATTGCCACAATTACCTTTGAAGAAGCATTGGAATTGTTCAAACTGCCATTTGAACTGAATGATTTTGAAGGTCACGCAGTTTCTGTTGGAGTAGGAAGATTCGGACCTTATGTAAAATGGGGAGAAACTTTCATCAGTATTCCGAAAGGTGAAGATCCGCTTTCGGTAGATCAGAACCGTGCAGAAGAAATTATCAATGAGAAAAAGAAGGCAGATGCTCCAATTGCAACGTATAAAGGAGAACCTGTAACCAAAGGATCAGGAAGATTCGGACCATTTATCAAATACAAAGACATTTTCGTAAATGTTCCGAAGAAATATAACTTTGATAACCTTTCTCAGAGCGATATCAATGAACTGATTGATGCTAAGCTTGAAAAAGAAGCCAACCGATATATCCAGCAGTGGGAAAAAGAAAAAATTTCCCTTGAAAACGGAAGATGGGGACCTTTCATCAAGTTTGGAAAAGCCATGTTCAAAATTCCAAAGAAAAGTGATGATACCAAATATGATGCAGAAGAATTGAAAGAAATTTCTCTGGATGAAGTAAAGAAATGGATCACAGATCAGGATAAAAATGCCTTTGCAGAAAAGAAAAAGCCTGCAGCAAAAAAAGCAGCAACAACCAAAAAAACTACAGCTGCCAAAAAACCAGCTGCCAAAAAGAAATAATATTAATTATATAATACAAAGCCGTTAACAAACAGTGTTAGCGGCTTTTTTATGAATAAAAGTCTCCGTAGGATTCCCAGTTGTGGCGTTTTTTGTATGTTTGTTAGATCAAGCAATTATTAAACGATTATATTTTTAGGTTAAAATATGGATTTTGAGGATTTTATCATTTCACCAAGAAATTTCAAAACAGAAAGTTGGCAGATTGGAAACCGGATTACAAAAGATATAAAAGAGGATAGTATCGTTCTTTTGTTTGTGTCGGATTACAGAGGAGCAGGCGGTGATGCAGAAGTACAGGATTTTACAGCGGTCAGAAAAGAATTTTACAAACTTTCCCAATTGGATTTTGAAATTCCTGTTGTGGATCTTGGTGACCTGGTCTCTGGAAAATCTGTTCAGGATACCCATTATATTTTGCAGGAAGTATTATCGGCCTGTCATTATAAAAGAGCACTTCCGGTGATTATCGGCGGCTCCAATGACTTTGCTTTTTCATTGTTCTCTGCATTGAATTTCCATCAGAAAAGTATCAATTATACTCAGATCAGTAATATCATTTCCCTTAAGCAGGGAGAGGAGATTAATGAATATACTTTTTTAGGTAAAATCTTCGGAGCAAAGAATTTTTCCATTAAAAACTATCACCATTTAGGCTATCAGAAGCATTTGAATGAAATAGATTCTGTACGGCTGATTAAAGAAGTAGAGTTTGATATCATTCGTTTAGCAGAAATGATGAACTCTACTGAAAAAACAGAACCTTTCTTCAGAAAAGCAGACCTGGTTACGGTAAATTGTGATGCCATAGAAAGTTTCAGTGAACCATTTTCTATGAATCCACAGGTAAATGGATTGAACAGAAGGGAAATTTGTGCCTATATGAAAGAGATTGGGTTGAGTGAAAACCTGAAAACGGTAGGAATCTTTAATTATAATATTTATTCGGAAAATCAACTGAACCATCAGCTGCTGGCGCAAATGCTGTGGTATCTGATCGAAGGGATCAATATTCAGCAGTCTCACCCTAAAGAAAGGCAGTATGAATTGTTCTATGTTTTAATTGATGACAGACAATTTGCATTTAAGCGTGATACTTTCAGTAATTTGTGGTATTTTGGTGACGATGAAAATATAGAAAACTGCATTCCCTGCTCAAGAAAGGATTTTGATGATGCTAAAAAAGGCTGGCTGAATGCAAGACTGACGAAATTTTAATGTATGACCCACATTCCCTCAAGGATTTCAATTATTGTTCCCGTTTATAATGTCGAAAATTATTTGACACAATGCCTCGATTCTCTGGTGAATCAAACTCATCAGAATATCGAGATTCTGGTTGTGAATGATGGAAGTAAAGACAATTCTGGGGATATTATTACAGTCTATGCGGAGAAATATCCAGACAAAATAAAAGCCTTCACCAAAGAAAATGGTGGGTTAAGTGATGCCAGGAATTTTGGGATAGATAAAGCAACAGGAGATTACATAGGTTTTGTAGATAGTGATGACTACGTTACGGAAACTATGTTTGAAGAAATGCTTTTCCTGGCAGAAAAACATCAGGCGGAAATAGTAATCTGCAATATTCAGAAAGTGGATGAAAATGGGCTGGTAACTCAAAAGTTGACGCAGATTCCCAATATGCCGGAAAAAATAAGGCTTGAAGATCACTTCTCAGTTTTTTCGGATATCAGTTATTTTGCCTGCAATAAATTGTTCAGAAAAGAGCTTTTTAATCAGAAAAGATTTAAAAAAGGAGTTCATTTTGAAGATATACAGCTGATTCCACAGCTATTGCTTGAATGTGAAACCATTGCACAGACTCAGAATTTTCACTATCAATATCTTGAACGTACGGATTCTATCACTAAAACCCATACGGAAAAAGGACTTGATATTTTGAAGGCAGTAAAGGATGTAGAAAGTATATTCAGCCAATCCAGATATGCCCATAAAGCAAAAGAGTTGAAAAACTTCCAGATTTTTGAAGGAGTGTATTCTTTTCTGGCCTACCTGGCTTTTGTAAAGGAAGAAAAAATGTTTTACAGTATGGCAGATAAGCTGTCTGTATTCATAAGAGAAAGACAAATAAAAATTCAAGATATATTGAACTATAGTCGTTTTGGTACAAATTATCTTTTATCTTTGCCGTTGAAAAAAAAGATTTTTTATCTCTTATTTTTTGCGGGACAGAAAAAGTTGATAAGAAAATTGATATAAACACAAATGTAAGTACTATTGTTTCGGACGGTAGAGCGTGATGAAAGCATACAGGCATCATCCGTTTAATTGGAGAGATAATGTGTACTGGATAAGAAAAGAATGAAAAACTTTGAATTGTTCTTAAGCGGATCGGGGATACCTATTTTCTACGTAAAAATAGGATTAGGTTTCGTATTCTCCTTTTTAATTACCTTTTTCTCCATCCCTACTATTGTAAAGATCTCCAGAAGGAAGAACCTTATGGATGAACCGGGTATCAGAAGTTCACACCTTAGAAAAATTCCAAATCTTGGTGGAATTGCCATCTTCTATTCTATTGGAATATGTGCTTCTATCTTTGCTTACGAGTTATTTGACCTCTATAAATTCTTATTCGCCTCACTTATTATTCTTCTGTATATTGGAGTAATGGATGATATTGTGGTGATGAGAGCCTATAAAAAGCTTGTAGCACAAATCTTGGTATCCTCATTAATTGTAATAGGTTCAGATATTAGAATCAGAAGCCTCTTTGGAATATTCGGAGTCTTTGAATTAGGTTATTTTGTAAGTGTTCTGTTTAGTGTTGTTACCTTTATTATTCTTATCAATGCTTTTAATCTGATTGATGGAATTGACGGGCTTGCAGGTGGGTATTCTGTTATTTGCAGTGCAATGTTCGGAATAAGCTATTACAGATTAGGGGAGTATAATTACCCATTGGTTGTTTTGTCGGTAGTGATTATAGGAACTGTTTTGGCATTTTTATATTATAACCTGTCAAATTACAGAACCAATAAAGTATTTATGGGAGATACAGGATCTATGCTTTTAGGATTTCTGTTAGCCTTTACATCCATTTGTTTTATAGACATTTTTATAGATAAAGATCTTGCAGATGTACCAAAATACCACCTGCAGTCTGCTCCGGTAGTGGCTGTAGCAATTCTGATCCTGCCAATTGTTGATACTCTGAACGTTATTTTTGTAAGACTTTATAATAAAAAGTCACCTTTTGATGCCGATAAAAATCACATCCACCATAAGTTGTTAAAACTGGATCTTACCCATAGAAGATCGTCATTCTATATTATTCTATACTATTTAATGATTGTAACAGTAGCCTATTATCTAAGGCACATTAATGTGAACCTGTTGTTGTTGGTTGTTGTTTTATTAGGCTTTATGGGGGCGTATTTGCCGGATTTGATATATCGGTTAAGAAATAACAAAAATTAACAATTAAATATTACTTTTGTAAACAATATCCAAATATGATGAAGAACTTTAAGTATTTATTTTTAATATTATTACCTTTTTTATTTACCTCGTGTATCACAACAAAGGATGTAAGATATTTACAGCCGAGTGAAAGTCTTGTAATTAATGAAGAAGGTCTTGTTCCCTACAATATTCCTGTTTACAGGATTACCAAAAATGATATGCTTAACCTTAATATTGTGACCACTCCCAAAGGAGATGCAGCACAATTTTACTCAGCTTACAATGCTTCAGGCGGCATAGGTGGAGGTGGGGCTATAAACAGTTCTGCCACAGCAGGTGGTAGAGGTGGAGGTGTAGGTGCCACTATCGGGGGAAATGTCAATTTCTATTTTAATGGTTTAAAAGTAGATAGCAACGGAGATATTAATGTCTTTGGAATAGGCTACATTAAAGCAGAAGGAAGAACCCTTGATGATGTTGCAAAAGAAATACAAAACAAAGTAAATGAAAACTTCCAGGAAGGGAAATCCGAAGTGAGGTTAAATACAGACGGAATTACCTACTATATCCTTGGTGATGTAGAAACTACAGGAATGTCCGGAGAGAAAGTAGCCCATAAAAATACCCTTACCATTACCGAAGCATTAGCTATTAATGGTGGATTGAACAGAACAATTGATAAAAAAGAAATTGTTATTCACAGAAAACTTCCGGAAGGGATCAAAATTGCTAAAATAGATCTTACCCGTGAAGATCTGATGAACTCTCCTTACTATTATGTACAGAATGGTGACGAAATTTATCTTAATACCAGAAGAAAAAGCTTGAACGGATTCGGTAAAGATCCTATCCAGACACTACTTACTGGTGTAACAGCAATTACAACTGCATTAACTTTATATACAATCCTACAAAGACTTTAATCCCATGATTCCAGGAAAAGATACCGCAGTAGGAAAAAGCGAAACTCCAAAAGAGAAGTATGGAAGTTTTGCACTATTTGATTTTGAACACTTTTTAAGAAGATTACTTAAGAACTGGTATTGGTTTGCTTTTATGTTCCTGATTGGCTATGCCATTTCTTGGGTATATAGTAAATATTATGCACAGAATGTATATGCTTCAGATTTATCTTTGAGTATATCCAATAGTACTTCAAGTTATTTCAGTCCTAACCAGTCTATTAACTTCATTTGGGGACAGGGAGGTAACCAGGACGGGGTTTATTTAAAGAAAATGCTTTTTTCAAGATCTCATAATGAGTACTTGGTTAAAGAATTAAGTCTTTTCGTAAATTACTCTACTAAAGGGCTTGTAAAATCAACTTATCTGGATAAATATGACTCTCCGGTCTTCCTTGAGATCGATAGAAAGCATCTTCAGCAGGTTAACTATCCTATTACATTATTACCAAAAGGTAATGGTACCTATGAAGTAGTGTTGCCGGAAGAAGGACATTCAGTTAGCTTATACAGTTATGAAGCAGAAAATTTTCATAATATTAATGCCTACAACAGACCTGCAAATAAAATTATCAGAGTCAATGAATGGTATAACTCTCCAAATTTGAGATTTAAACTGGTTAAGAACCCGGTGACTCCAAATATTAAGCTTGATAATATTATTATTAATCTGGCGACAATAAACCAGGGTGTTAATGATATTGTATCTACTATAGGTGTTGGTTTTGATAAGGAAATCAATACCATTATGATTATTACTAAAAAAGGGTACAATCTTAACAGTACTGTAAACTTCCTTAACAAGTCGGTGGCTGAGCTTCAGAAAAAAAGACTTGAAGATAAAAATATCGTTAACAAAAATACTACAGCTTATCTACAGGGAAGTCTTGACGGAATCCGTAAAAGACTTGATTCAGCAGCATCTGTTCTGAACTACCTGAAAACATCAGAAAAACTGTATAATATTAAGGATAGAGATGAAAAATCTCTTGAAAGAATAAAAGATCTTGAAGCTAAAAAAGCTGACTTTGTAAGTAAAATTACCTCTCTGAATAATATCAGAAATACACTTCAGTCTCAGAATTTTGATAAAATGATCGCTACCAATGCCGCAGGTTTTGAAGACGGTATGTTCTCTGCTTCGGTAAGCGAACTTAAAGCACTGTATACCAAGAGATCAGAATTAGCACAGATTTATAAACCTGCTTCTGAACCAATGAAAGAAGTAAACAGGCTGATTAATGAGGCTAAAACAAGTTCTTTCAACAGTTTAAAAGGCTATTACACCAAATATTATGATGAGATCAATAAAATTGACCGTCAGGTATCAGATGCAAATACTGATTTAACCTCTTATCCGGAAAAAGAAAGAAAATATCTGGATGCAGAAAGAGGGTACAACATGATTGAAGCTACGTACAATAGTCTTTTGAACAGACAGAATGAATCTCGTTTAAATGTAGCTACCAATCAATCTGATATTAGTGTGATTGACCCTGCGAAGAATATCGGACAGGGACCTGTAAGCCCTAACATTAAAATGGCAAAAGCAGGAATAATAGGCGGAATGCTGCTGCTTCCAATCCTGTTTATTCTGATAGGTGAATTGCTTGATAATAAGATCAGAAATATTAAAGAATTATTAGCAGCAACGAAAATTCCACTTCTTGGCGTAATTGGGAATAACAGCAGCGAAAATATGCTTACTGTTTTGGAACAGCCAAAATCATCTGTTTCAGAAGCGTTTAGAGGGATTCGAGCCAATATGAGATTCCTGATGAACAATGAAGATGAAAAAGGAAAAGTAATACTGGTAACCTCTTCTGTAGGAGGAGAAGGAAAAACCTATATTTCCATTAACCTGGCTTCTGTATTAGGATTAAGTGACAAAAAAACAATCCTTCTGGGGATGGACCTTAGAAAACCAAAGATCTTTGGTGACTTTAAGATCGATAATAAATATGGTATTTCAAACTATCTTACAGGAGAAGTGAATATTGATCAGATTATTAATCATACAAAAATCCCGAATCTGGATGTTGCAACCTCAGGACCTATTCCACCAAACCCTTCGGAATTGTTGATGAGCCAGAGAAATGTGAAATTTTTACAGGAGTTGAAAGAAAAATATGATTACATTATTATAGATTCTCCACCGGTAGGATTGGTAGCAGACTCTTATGAACTGATGAAATATTCTGATGCCAATATCTATGTGGTACGTCATGAGTATACCGAGAAATACATGATGAAACTCGTTACCGAGAAATATCAGAATAATGAAATTGAACATTTAGGACTTATTTATAATGACTATAATACGAAGCAGGGATACGGATATGGATATGGCTACGGTTATGGATATGGTTACGGATATTTTGATGAAGATAAAAATTATAAAGAACCGTTATTAATTAGAATACGGAATAAAATGCGGATAATGTTTAATAAAAAATAGAGCCTTAAACCCTCACTTAATGGGGGTTTTTTCATACTCCATGTATTTTCATTCTATGGAAAAAGAATATTTTTGCCACTTTGCCGTTTACTTTATAACAAATTATGTTTTTTTGTTTATTTTTAACTAAACATTAAGATTATCATTAATATAAAAATGTTTTATATTTGCAAAAATTAAATTTTAAAATAACCATAAATCCATATTCTTTTATGAATAAAAAATTATTGTTTAGCTTCCTTGCCTTCCTTGGAGTGGTAAGTGTTAAAGCACAAAGAAACGAATTGGGGGTTCGTCTAGGTATGAGTAACCTAGTGGGTGATGTAGGGAGCACAAGTTATATTTTACAAAAGCCGTTGGATTTAAATAGAATGTCGGATTGGGGGATCCCGTTTTATGGTGGTATTTTATACAGATTTAATTTTAACCCTCACCAAACTGTCAGATTGGATTTAGGATATAACCAGATTCAGTTTAGCGATAAAGCTGCAAAAGAAGAATATAGAAGAAATAGAAATGCATACGGGAAAAACAACGTATATGAAGCAAGTTTAATGTTTGAATATAATTTTTTCCCAATTAATAATGAACAGATAAGTATGGTAAGCCCATATATTTTCGGAGGTATTGGAGCCTTGATGTTTGAAGCTCCTAAAGCCAATCTTTCCCATGATTTCAGAAGAGATCCGGATGGGGTGGCAATGGCTCCGATTAATGAAATGGACTATAAAACAACTACAGAATATTCATTAGGAAAAAAAGTTACGATGCATATCCCTTTTGGGGTAGGTTTAAAGTATAAATTTAACCATACTTGGGCTATATTTGCAGAAGCAACATTTAGATATACTCTGACCGATCAGCTTGATCATAGTAAAATTCTTCCTGAGGATGTGAAAAGCTCCTTTAATGCCGATATCCTTGATCCGGCTACAGGAGGCTCTTTATTACAGTCCGGAAGTTATTATGCTGTTGCAAAGGAAAGAGAAGAAGAGTTTATTAAAAAGAGAAATATTGGAGATGAGAGATCCAAAGACTGGTTGAATACATTCAGCTTAGGATTAACGTTTTCGTTCGGAAGACCTCCATGTTATTGTGATTAATTAATATGTCGTTGATTAAAGATAAAATAAATTCTGAGAATTTACCAAAACACGTAGCCATCATTATGGATGGTAATGGGAGATGGGCTAAATCTCGTGGCGAAGAAAGAACCTTCGGTCACAAAAATGCCATTAATGCTGTAAGAAATGCTATTAATGCATGTAATGAGATCAATATCCCTTATTTAACACTGTACACATTTTCTTCAGAAAATTGGAGCCGTCCTACTGAAGAAGTGAATACCCTCATGAATTTACTTGTGGAAACCTTACTGCTAGAAGCAGAGGAAATCTTCAGTAAAGGGTTGAGAATGCATGTGATAGGGAATCTTGAAAAACTGCCTACTTTAGTAAGAGAGCAGCTACAGCGTGTGGTAGAACTTACAAAAGAAAACACAAAAGGAAACCTTGTACTGGCGATAAGCTATGGCTCACAAAATGAAATACTGGAAGCCGTTAAAAATATCAGCTCAGATGTAAAAGAAGGAAAGGTAGAAGTAGAGAATATAGATGAAAAACTATTCGAAAACTATCTCTATACTAAAGATTTTCCTCCTGTAGATCTGTTGATAAGAACCAGCGGAGAAATAAGAATAAGTAATTTCCTTCTTTGGCAGATTGCTTATGCTGAATTACAGTTTTTAAACGTTCTATGGCCGGATTTTACCAAAGATATTTTCTTCCAATGTATTGTGGATTATCAAAACAAAGAAAGAAGATACGGATTAACCGGAGATCAGATACAAGGCCAATAAATTTAAAGAAAAGAAAGACTCGATAAAATGAAGTTTAGACTATTACCCATCATTATGTTTGCTGCGTCTGCACATTTTTATGGACAAGTAACTCCACAAGACAGCACAAAAGTAAACAATGCTGTACATGCAGACAATGAGGTAGGTACTTATACGCTTAAAGACATTGTTGTAGATGGGGTAAAAAAATATACACCAGCTCAGATCCTTAGATTTACTGGCTTATCCAAAGGAGAAAGCGTAGATATTCCGGGACAGAAAATCAGTAATGCTGTTAAAAAGCTTTGGGATACCCAATCTTTCTCTGAAGTGGAAGTATACGTTCAAAGTATTGAAGGACAGACTGTAGTTCTTAAATTCTATCTTCAGGACCTTAAGGAACTGGGAGAAGTGAAGTTTAAGGGTAAAGGAATTGGGAAATCAAAAAGTGAAAAACTGGCTAAAGACAACAACCTGAAGCCTGGTACAAAGATTACCCAAAACCTGGTGTCAAGTCTTAAGACAAGCATTCCTAAAGATTATATCAAAAAAGGTTTTGCTGATGCTAAAATTACAATCGAAGATAAAGTAAATGCTGGTGATCCTGCTTTGGTAGATTGGACGATTAATGTAGAAAAAGGTAAAAGAGTTAAGATTGACCATATTGAGTTTGAAGGAAACCCAAGTGTAAGCGATAGAAAACTTAGAAACAAAGCCTTTAAAGAAACCAAACAGAAACGTTTCGGTATTGGAGGTATTCTGAAATCTTCAAAATTCATTGAAGATAAATATCAGGAAGACAAACAGAACCTGATTAATTATTATAACTCCCTGGGATACAGAGACGCAAAAGTCGTTTCAGACTCTGTATGGAGAAATAAAAATAACAACTACGAAATCAACGTAAAGCTTAACGAAGGTAAAAAGTATTATATCGGTGATATTACGTTCACTGGGAATACAGTTTATGCTACAGAGTATTTACAGAGATTATTAGGATATAAGAAAGGAGACATCTATGATGCAGTAGGATTCAACAAAAAAGTTGGTGAAGACGGTGGTAAAGAAGATGACTCTGATATCAAATCCGTTTATATGAATAACGGATACCTTTTCTCTAATGTTACACCGGTTGAAAAATCTGTGAACGGTGATGCCGTAAACTTAGAGATCAGAATTAACGAAGGAGAACAGGCTACCTGGAATAAAGTAACATGGCAGGGAAATACAACAACCCATGACCACGTAATCCTTAGAGCGTTAAGAACAAAACCAGGAGAATTATTCAAAAAGACAGAAATCAAGAGAACCTATTTTGATTTGGCAGGGATGTCATTCTTCGATCCACAACAGATCGGACAGGATATTCAGCCTAATCAGGTAGATAATACTGTAGATATCAACTGGAAACTTGTAGAAAAAGGATCTTCTCAGGTTCAGTTACAGGCAGGTTACGGTGGTAACAGTTTTATTGGTACTTTAGGATTAACGTTTAATAACTTCTCACTGAGAAACTTCCTTAAGTTCAAAGACTTTAAACCAGTACCACAGGGAGACGGGCAGACTTTCTCCATTCAGGTGCAGGCAGGTCAGTACTTCCAGAACTATGGAGTATCATTCGTGGAACCTTGGTTATTCGGAACAAAACCAACAGCCCTTTCTGTGAGTTTAAACAACTCAAGAGTAAGATATAGTGACGGACTTGGTGGTTCCCAGAAGTTAAATATCTTCTCGGCATCAGTAGGTTTAAACAGACTATTGAACTGGCCGGATGACTATTTCTCTCTATATACAGGGGTACAGTTTCAGAAGTATGACTTTAACAACTATCCATTCCAGTTTGGAGAGGCTACAGAATATTACGGAACGGCTAATAACTTCAGTATCAATTTAGGACTAAGCAGAAACTCTGCCGGGATAGACCCTATCTTCCCAACAATGGGTTCAAATATTGAACTTTCTGCTAAATTGACACCACCATATTCATTGTTCAGTAACAAAAACTACGATACAATGAAGCCTGTTGATAAGTATAAGTGGATGGAATTCTACAAGATCAAGTTTAAGGCAGATGTTTATAACGAAATTGCCGGAAAACTTGTATTGAGATCTTCTGCAGAAATGGGATTCATGGATGGATATAACAAAAATCTTGGAGCACCGCCATTTGAAAGATTCTATGTAGGGGGTACCGGATTATTCGGAGGTAGATATGACGGTAGAGAATTGATTCCTTTAAGAGGATATGAAAACGCAAGTACTTATGGTGGAGAAGCTGAAGATATTACTCAAAGAGGAGGAGGTACAATCTATAATAGATTTACTTTAGAATTAAGATATCCGATTTCAATGAACCAAACAGCTAAAATTTATGCATTAACATTTGCTGAAGGAGGTAACGTTTGGAACTCATGGGGTAATTATAATCCATTCCAGCTGAAAAGATCAGTAGGAGTAGGGGTTAGAGTTTACATGGGAGCGTTCGGATTGATCGGGTTTGACTTTGCTTATGGATTCGATAAGACAATGTCGGGAACTCCTTCAGGATGGAGAAACCACTTCTTGATGAACCAATCATTATAATTACACATATGAAGAACTTTAAAATAACCATCACTTTTGTATTACTCTTAATTTTTGGGTTTGGAAATGCTCAGAAAATTGGAGTGGTAGATACTAATGAAATTTTAAATAAATTACCTCAGTATAAAGAAGCCGAAGCGAGATTAAACTCTCAGATTGATACCTGGCAGTCTGAACTTCAGAATTTGCAGTCAGAATATGAAAGAAAAAAATCGGCCTTTGAAAGTGAAAAAGTGTTATTGATAGGTGACCAGCTGAAATTGAGAGAAAAAGAAGTTGTAGATCTTGATAAGAACATCAAAACCACTACCAGCTTACGTTTCGGAGCCAATGGTGAAATAACAAAATTGAGAACAAATCTTGTTTTACCATTCCAGGATCAGATCTGGGGAGCTATCAAAACAATGTCCGAGAAAAATGGATTGGGCATAGTTCTTGATAAAAGCAATAACATTAGTGTTTTATTTCTTCAGGGAAAATACGATTATACAGAAAAAGTATTGGCCCTTTTACTGAAAGGAGACAAAAAAGAGAAAACTACAAGTAAAAGTAAAAAATAAAATTATAAGTTAACTTTTACGTAAATTTGAAATCTAAAACAAATTAAATTATTTATTTACCAATTATGAAAAAATTAAGTGTATTATTTGCAGCAGTAATGATGGTTGTTTCTGTAGGTATGGCAAAAGCTCAAAAAATGGCTACTTTAGATGTATTGGGAGTTCTTAATGCAATGCCTGAAAAGAAAAAAGCAGATGCTGACCTTAAAACATTCTACGATACTAAACAAGCTGAGATCAAGAAGAAATATGATGCAGGGCAAGCTAAACTAAAGCAATATAGCGAAGAAGCTCCTAAGAAATCTGCAGACGAAAACAAAGCTAGAGAAGCTGAATTACAAAAAATCCAGGAAGAAATAGCTCAAATGCAGGACAAAGCTCAAAAAGATCTTCAGTCTAAGCAAGAAGTAGCTTTCGGACCAATTGAGAAAAAATTGAACGATGCTGTTGATAAAGTTGCTAAAGCTAACGGATACGAGTATGTAATGGATGCAAATTCACCTGCATTCCTTTACAAAGCAGGTGCTGATGCTACTGCAGCTGTAAAGAAAGAATTAGGGATTCAATAATTTCAGCAAATTAACAAAGATTTATAAGACAAACCGCCTTCAAAAGAGGCGGTTTGTTTATTTTGCGGAATGGAAAAAGAAGTATCAACTATAGTAAAAGTTAGGTTTAGTGATTGTGATCCTATCGGTCATTTGAATAATGTAAAATATCTTGATTACATGTTCAATGCCAGAGAAGATCATGTAGAGACATTTTACGGTTTTACCTATGAAGAATATACCAAACAGACAGGCTGTACCTGGATTGCCATCCAGAATGAAATAGCTTATATGAAGGAAGTGAGGTACAATACTCAGGTGGTCATCAGTAGTAAAACGATTGATGTACAGGACAGAACAGCTAAAGTTGAAATCCTGATGAAAAGCTTAGATGAAAAAACAGTTCATGCTGTACTTTGGGTTACTGTTATTTATTTCAATATGAAAACAAGAAAATCAGAAGTACACCCTGAAGAGATAAAAGAGACATTCAATAAGTTTTATGTAGATCTGGCACAAAAGGATTTCCAGTCAAGAGTTAAATTTTTAAGATCCCAAAATGCAAAAAACTCTTAATAGATATTCCTATTGAGAACTTTTTGATAGTTTAAAATTAATAATATATGAAAAAAATAGCAGTAATAGGCAGCAACGGCCAGTTAGGAAACTGTATCAGAAAAATTGCTCCCGATTTTGAAAATCAGTATGAGTTTCTTTTTACAGACTCCACAACCTTGGATGTTACCAATGAAGAACAGGTTAATGACTTTTTCTATGATAATAAACCGGATTACTGTATTAATGCTTCTGCATATACAGCTGTAGATTTAGCGGAGAAAGAAAAAGAAAAGGCTTTTGCTGTAAATGCAGATGGAGTAGGTAACCTGGCTCAGGCTTGTATAGAATATAAAACTATCCTTATTCATGTCTCTACAGATTATGTTTTTGATGGAGATACCAACCTTCCTTATTCAGAAGATGATTTTACCAATCCAATTGGAGTATATGGAGAATCGAAGAGAAAAGGAGAAGAACTGGCACTGGAGCTGAATCCTAAAACTATTATCCTGAGAACTTCATGGTTATATTCCGAATTTAATAAAAACTTTGTGAAGACCATGTTGAATCTTTTTTCACAGAAAACAGAGTTGGGAATCGTTGCCGATCAGTTTGGACAGCCTACCAATGCTAATGATCTTGCTGCTGCTATCATGGATATCATTGGAAGTCCAAATAAAACCTATGGAATTTTCCATTTTTCAAACTATCCGGAAACCACTTGGTTCGATTTCGCTAAGAAAATTGCTGAATTTTCAAAATCTTCAATACAATTAAATGAATTAACAACCGAGCAGTATCCAACCCCTGCTAAAAGACCTGTAAGAAGTACAATGTCTCTGGATAAAATAGAAGAGATCTATAAAATTGAACCCAAACACTGGGAAAACAGTCTTGAAGAATGTGTGGATATCCTAACACAACAATAATATTATGAAAAATATAGCCATCATCTTTTCTGTGGTATGTACCCAGCTTTGGAGTGCACAAAATGTTTATTTGAGTAAGGTGGAGAAAACCAATGACAATTCAGATAAGTTTCTCTATAAAAAAGATGAAGCAGAAACTGCTGCTATCTATTTAGGAGAAGCAGAAGTTCAGGGGTTCTCAAAAGATGATGCAATGGTGTTTTCATTAGTATACAAAAAAGCAAAAGAGATTGGAGCCAATACTTTTGTCATAAAACCTTTTGAAAATATTGATGGTTCACCCCAGGCTTTCAATCCTTCTAATTATAAAATAGCATTATATTATACACCTAAGGAAAATATGAAAGTTAAAGAAGGAGTAATGTATATATTTGCTTCCTCAGAAAAAGATCAGAAGATCAATATTAATAAGAAAGACTATATTATAGAACCAAGGTCTTTTTTTAAATTAAAAATTACCCCTGGAGAAGTGTATACCATCTCAACAAAGAAACTTTTAGGTTCCACAGTGAAAGTCCAACCGAAGACAAATGATGAAAACTTATATTTTCAGGTTTCATCATTAAAAATTAAACCGGATACTTCAGGAGTCGGAGGTTTAAACCTTAAATCTGGAGATGTCGTTGGTTTAGAAAAGTCTTATGCAGAGTTTTTGAGTGCCATTTATAAAGAAAATAAGCAATAGTATTACATGCTATAAACAGATAATGCCCGGTTTCAATGATAACCGGGTATTTTTTTGCTTTTTATTTAAAATTTTTCTTTCATGTTCTCAGTCTGTTAAGCGCAAAACGTTACTCAAAAATGAATTTTATGTTAAATAAACTTGCGAGGGATGTAAGAAGTCTCTATCTTTGCCCCACTGAAAAACAAAAGAGATTCAGTAAGCGCAGAAGAGCTTTTAGATAAGCATAAACATTAATATCTACTAAGATAAAGACTTAAAAAAAACTTTTAAATTTTTTATTAAAAAAGATTGCGAGTTAAAATAAAGTTTCTATCTTTGCAGTCCCAATTACAGGGAGCGCAGGAGTAGAGGGATTGAGGTTTAGGAAGAATTAAGGTTACTTAAAAAACTTTAAAATTTTCTTTCAAAACATTTGGTCATTACGAAATAAAGTTTTACTTTTGCACTCGCAAATACGGAGCGACACTGACAGAAAGATTGCTTCGTTAAAAAGCGAAAGAAGAAAAGATCATTGACATACAATATAACAACCAAGTAAGGAAAAACTAAAGCGT
>NZ_NRQT01000069.1 GCF_004119455.1 Chryseobacterium sp. CH25 | reverse complement strand
TGATTGTCTTCTACGTGAAACTCCCGGTGGCTCTTTCCAGCAGTTTGAAACCTTTTTGGTAGTGAACTTCCACGTTCAGCTAATTCAGTAACAAACTTTTTTCACACAGATTTAGCACCCGTTAATGGAAGCGTTACATTTTTTTAAGGATTTTACTTTCTCCATGCTTTGTTTGATTGTCTTCTACGTGAAACTCCCGGTGGCTCTTTCCAGCAGTTTGAAACCTTTTTGGTAGTGAACTTCCACGTTCAGCTAATTCAGTAACAAACTTT
>NZ_NRQT01000068.1 GCF_004119455.1 Chryseobacterium sp. CH25 | reverse complement strand
TTGATCTTTCCAAAAATATAAACCTCTTTATTAATGGGCAGCTGCTCTTTCAGCCATTTTGAATACTGAAACCATACCAGATCCATGCTGCCGGTATCATCATTGAATTTTGCGGATAATCTTTTTGTTTTACCTGTCTGGATTTCCTGTACCTGTGTGATCCTTCCCCTAAGTTGATCTTTCCAAAAATATAAACCTCTTTATTAATGGGCAGCTGCTCTTTCAGCCATTTTGAATACTGAAACCATACCAGATCCATGCTGCCGGTATCA
>NZ_NRQT01000067.1 GCF_004119455.1 Chryseobacterium sp. CH25 | reverse complement strand
GTTGTACACGGCGCGGTTCGAAGCGGCTTCCATCGCTCCTGCTTCGATATTCTATTATCACCGCTCGGGCAATCGCAACAAAAGCGTGAATTGCACCAGCGTCTCACACTTCGAACTGGCCTCGAGCTCTGGGCATAACGGAACTGACTCAACACATAAAGAAAAGCGCCGGTCGTTGTACACGGCGCGGTTCGAAGCGGCTTCCATCGCTCCTGCTTCGATATTCTATTATCACCGCTCGGGCAATCGCAACAAAAGCGTGAATTGCACCAG
>NZ_NRQT01000066.1 GCF_004119455.1 Chryseobacterium sp. CH25 | reverse complement strand
GGAACGGGTAGATAATCTTTAACCTGTCTTCCGAACGGATCATATTCAATGTGAGTGACCACATCTTTTCCCTGAGGGGATGCTTTTACATTAACCACCTGCTTGGGTCTTCCCAAACCGTCAAAATACTGAACTGTTTCTGAAGTTTTGGAAGCTGTACTCCCATTATAATCCAGATAGCTTTTGGATTGAATATAGTTTTCTGTAGGAGTGAGCTGTGCATTAGCTAAATGACTAATCAGCAACATGCCTACAGGGATTATTATTTTTTTCAT
>NZ_NRQT01000065.1 GCF_004119455.1 Chryseobacterium sp. CH25 | reverse complement strand
TCAAGATACGTCGAGGATGATGTGTATTGATGAAAAACAACAAAAGCAGTAAAGCGCAATAAACGCTGTTGCAATTGTCTCTCACAGCCAGTAAATTCGACCGTTTTCGAGCACAGGCGCAGGTGGTCAAAGGTTAAGCAAATATAACCTTGGCTCTTATACAGACACAAAATCATTCAAGATACGTCGAGGATGATGTGTATTGATGAAAAACAACAAAAGCAGTAAAGCGCAATAAACGCTGTTGCAATTGTCTCTCACAGCCAGTAAATTCG
>NZ_NRQT01000064.1 GCF_004119455.1 Chryseobacterium sp. CH25 | reverse complement strand
GGCGCGGGGCGCTCCAGCGCGTCGCCGCCGTTGAACTGGATGTACTGGGCCACGCCGGCGCGTTCGGCGTTGCGGCGCGCGAAGTCGACCATGCGGAAGGCGACGTCGCTGGCGTAGATGGGCACGGCGGGCGGATGGATGCGCGCACGCTGCCCGCGATGCCCTCGGGCAGCTGCGGCGCGGGGCGCTCCAGCGCGTCGCCGCCGTTGAACTGGATGTACTGGGCCACGCCGGCGCGTTCGGCGTTGCGGCGCGCGAAGTCGACCATGCGGAAG
>NZ_NRQT01000063.1 GCF_004119455.1 Chryseobacterium sp. CH25 | reverse complement strand
TTATAATTCGGCAGAGCTTGAGGCATTAAAACTTATTGTGCAGAATCCGCTGGGATTAGAAGTATATTATCATGACCGGGAAATTGCAGAAACGGTGTCATATGGAAAGCAGAAAAGCCTCAGGAGATTAAATTCTATACGGCGATCAATTCTTTTCAAAACAATTACAATGAAGATTATAATTCGGCAGAGCTTGAGGCATTAAAACTTATTGTGCAGAATCCGCTGGGATTAGAAGTATATTATCATGACCGGGAAATTGCAGAAACGGTGTC
>NZ_NRQT01000062.1 GCF_004119455.1 Chryseobacterium sp. CH25 | reverse complement strand
TGGTTATTCTGATCACAGCTAAAGATATGGATGTTGTAAAACCTTTTAATCAGAATTACTCTTCGTCAGAACTTGTTCAAACAAATGCTATGGCAGGAGGGAATACTCCTAACCAGGGTGCGACAATCCTATCAGGACCCACATATATTGTAGATACAATCCAGATAGGAGATCAGTTGGTTATTCTGATCACAGCTAAAGATATGGATGTTGTAAAACCTTTTAATCAGAATTACTCTTCGTCAGAACTTGTTCAAACAAATGCTATGGCAGGAG
>NZ_NRQT01000061.1 GCF_004119455.1 Chryseobacterium sp. CH25 | reverse complement strand
TAATTCTTATCGTTCAGGGACATTACGCTTTTCAGAACAACGGGGGCTTAGCGAGCTAACAATGCAACTAACCATTCACCAATTGATCAGGTTAATGGTCAACTTCTGCTAACAGGAAGATATGGGGCAATTTCGGTAAACGAAATTGCATTGGACATGAATGAATTGAATGTTTCTTAATTCTTATCGTTCAGGGACATTACGCTTTTCAGAACAACGGGGGCTTAGCGAGCTAACAATGCAACTAACCATTCACCAATTGATCAGGTTAATGGT
>NZ_NRQT01000060.1 GCF_004119455.1 Chryseobacterium sp. CH25 | reverse complement strand
TTCATCATTTTCATATTGGTCGTAGCAAATTTTACAGAATTTGTTACAATTAAAAGCCCTAAAACGTCCTTCATTTCCGAAGTTTCCTTTTTTTATCTTTGATCCCATTCGGCAGCTACTAACTGCTCCTAATGCCAAAGCCATTTCTGTTATAATGCAAGTATGCTTGATCTCAATTTCATCATTTTCATATTGGTCGTAGCAAATTTTACAGAATTTGTTACAATTAAAAGCCCTAAAACGTCCTTCATTTCCGAAGTTTCCTTTTTTTATCTT
>NZ_NRQT01000005.1 GCF_004119455.1 Chryseobacterium sp. CH25 | reverse complement strand
AACCTGGAAGCTTGATTTTGTACCCACTTCAGAAGGCTTTTACAGTTTCACAGAAAACCGTTATATTTACCAGTATAAAGATCACTTAGGAAATGCAAGGGTAAGCTTTTCTAAAGATAGCACAGGCGTTCTTGAAGTAACAGACACCAATGATTATTACCCATTTGGATTAAACCATATCAGTGAGTTTAAAGGTCTTTTGGGTGGGTATTTAAATTACAAGTACAATGGCAAGGAGCTCCAAGAGACGGGAATGTATGATTACGGCGCAAGAATGTATATGCCGGATTTGGGAAGATGGGGAGTTGTGGACCCATTGGCTGAAACCTCAAGGAGATGGAGTACATATACATATGCTTATAATAATCCCATAAGATTTATTGATCCTGATGGAATGCAAAATAAAGATATAACATTTGGAAAAAATATTTCTACTGAAACTCAAAATAAAATTGTTAGTGATTTAGAGAAAGAAACGGGACTTAAATTATCCGTTGGTGATAATGGAAAATTAAGTTATACTGAACCCTCTGATGCGGGTGGAAGTACAACAGCTCGTGATATGTTGAAAGGAGCAATTGATAATCATAGAACTGATTATCAAATTAATTCAGATAATACAAGAGGGTCATCTATACAAGAAATCCAAGGTAGAGGAGAGACAATTGATGGAAAGGCGGGCTATACACAGGTTTTCGATTTAAATATAAATACTAATCAAATAGATGGATTTATAAATGGTGCTAGCCAGTCTTTAAATCCTTTAACTATGGGATATGGAATGACAACTCTGCATGAAGTAAGTCATAAATATAATAATTTAATCGATGGCTTTGTTGGAGATGACGGAAAAGAATATTCTGCAACGTCTATATATGGTATGCAAGGTGATAACGAAAAAAAAGTTATTAATGTAATTAGAACTGAATTAGATAATTCGAAAGGATTTAAACTACCATTTGGCCAACGAAAATCTTATTCTCCAATGAATTCAGGTGGGTTTAATTTTAGTGCATTTAGTAGTGAAGCTTATTCTAAAGGACCTTTGAAGGTCGATCCTAAAAAAGATTTATATATCAAAACTCCTCAAAGATAATAAACTCAATAAAAGATATAAAATGAAAACTTATCAAGTATTTATATATTGTATAGCTCTTGTTACTTTTATCAGTTGTAACTCGCAATCAAAAATAATGTATAATGAAGCATACACAATCGTAAGTAAAGACTTTGTCAGTAAAGAAGTTTCAATAAAAGAATTTGGAAAAGATGTATCAGGGGTATATATTTATGATTCAATTTATCCTTATCCTTTAGATAAAAATGATTCTAGTAATTTTCATAAGAACATTTTATCAGAAAAAGATGAAATAAAACCTTTAAGAAAAGAAAAAGACCTTAAAGAGTTATCTAACAAAAATATGAATAGTAATTGGGAACTGAATGCACAATTTAAGACTGTATTTAAAACTATTGTACAATATCAAGGAATTCCAAATGGACCATTAAATGCTGCTATATTTTCTGAAATTAGAGATAATCAATTAAGAATTGATGTTGTACCCTTTTTTCAAGGAAGTCCCAAATATTGTGGATCAATTACCAAATATTACTTTAAGTTTGATAAAGCTAAAATTATTGAAAATAAAAAATGGACTGATCATTATGAATGTTGGTAATGATTTTTAATAAATAACCACTGCAACTGCGGTGGTTTTCTTGTTCTGTTTTGTATTAGAAAACAGAACAAGAAAATAAATCTTTAGGATAATGATGACAGTTATATTTACCAGTATAAAGATCACTTAGGAAATGCAAGGGTAATCTTTTCTAAAGATAGCACAGGTGTTCTTGAAGTAACAGACACCAATAATTATTACCCATTTGGATTAAACCATATCAGTGAGTTTAAAGGTCTTTTGGGTGGGTATTTAAATTACAAGTACAATGGCAAGGAGCTGCAAGAGACAGGTATGTATGATTATGGCGCAAGATTTTATATGCCTGACTTAGGTAGATGGGGTGTTGTAGATCCGTTGGCGGAAAAGATGACGAGATATAGTCCTTATAATTATGCTTTTAATAATCCTATTAGATTTATCGACCCCGATGGTAGACAGAATGAAGATATTATTAAAGTTAACGCACAGGGCTACGTTCAATCTATTACTCCTCAAGAAGGTCCACATGTTATAGTTGATGAGCAAGGAAATCAGCTGAATACTAATGATTCTACAGCTGACCAAGAACAATTACAACAACTGGTCGATTATGCAGGAACAATGACGGATTATGAAGTACAAGATGCAGAAGTGAGATTATTTACACCTTATCCGGCTCAAGATATGGCAGATGCTTTTAATAAAATTGGAATTGGAGATATAAAAGATAAAGCACAATATCTTCAGGCTTTTGGAGAACAATCATTCATTATGTTTCCTTGGATGACATATATGGGTCTTTAGGTAATGGAGAATTTGATTTCGCTGGAGAAATGGGAGCTCTTGTTAGGAATGGTGAAAATTATCCAGCTTTACGTGGAGCTACAAACGTTCCCGAGGATGGAACAGGAGGGTTTGTAAAATTTGAAGGAAGTAATACTTTATACAACGTATATGATGGAGGAAATTTTATGACAGGGAAAGCTTTCCAAATGATTGGTGCACCATTGAACGTCTTAAAAAGCGGAGCAGAATTTAATAGTAGGTATATATCACGTCAAGGTCCTGATACTTCAACGGACAAAAAGGCATATACTACGGGATACAACTATAACAGAGTAGGATGGAAAAAATAAATATTAAAAGTTTAGCAATTTTATCTTTTATAATTTTTTTGTTAAATTTTTCGGCATTTATCTTTATAGATATATTAGGATTGATTAGTCCATATTCAGCATTTAATAGAAAATTGAGTTTTTTTGTTTTATTTCCTCTAAATATAGTAGGAATACTAATTTCGTTTGCTGTCATTATAAAAAACACTTTAAATAAAGGTAAATTACTTTATTCTTTATTATGCTTTCCATTAATACTAATTTTGTTTTATTTCTTTTTCCTAAAAGGTGTAGTATTAAAGTAATAATGGAAATTTTTAAATAGATAATCCGCTACGCAAAGTTTATAACTTTGAGCAGATAAAAATAACCCATCGCAGTTGCGATGGGTTTTGTTGTTATATTTAGTTTCGTACGAAACCTTACCCTATTTTTGATAGCTTGATTTAAAAAAATAGAGAATATAGAGCAATAGCGATAAACAAGCCAAAACTCCCCCACGCTGGCTCTGGCAAGTGTATATTTTTTCATTTATTACTATAATAATCAAGATATAAGTAATGTAAAGATTGAAGGCTATGTTTTAGACTCTATTAACTCTCAGCCTTTGAGAAATGTCAAAGTGACGGTCACAAATGATAGGTATGAAAATGATAATGGGCATAGGAATTATGATGAATATTTAGGTCAAGATAAAATACAAGTAAGAACCAATAATGAGGGCTATTATTCTATTACTTTTAAAAAGAGTGCTTATGTATACATCTACTTAGAAAAAGAAGGTTATCAATCTCTTGAAGAAAAAGGAAGGCAGGCCCAAAAATTACTTACCTTTAAAACTAGTATGAATAAAACATCTCCTCGCTAGTACGGTTTTCTATAATTCGTTTCCCATCCCCTTGGCTGGCGTGAGCGTTTTGCTCGTGCTATAAATAAAAAAGAGACTGTATAAATAGATTCTAGTAATTAGTTCTACCATTCAAGTATAATTGATGACTACCTGGTTGGCACACGAATTCTTTTTTATGTAAATTTCTATAACAAAAAACTCAGTGCTACATCAATACTGAATTTTTCTCTGTTACCCTCAAGACTCCATCTCATATTATAAAAAACTACTATATTTATCCCAATTAATAATACTTTTAACCAAGATGAACGAATTTTCCGGATATGAGAAAATGCCTGATTCCTTAAAAAAGATTGGGCTTAATGAGAGTGAGCTGTCAAAATTGGATAAATTAAAATGGGTAGTGACCGAGAAGGTCCATGGTGCTAATTTTAGTTTTTCCTATGAAAACCATAAACTTCAATATGCCAAGCGAAGAGAATACCTTAGTTGGGGAGATGATTTTTTTGGATTTCAGCTCGTTGTTAACCAATTAGAGAGTACAATCCTGAGCTTATTTGAGCATTTGAGTGCTGCTATTCCTGGGAGTAGGTATATTATTTATGGAGAGTTGTTTGGTGGAAAATATCCGCATCCTGATGTTTCAGATGTTGAACATGTACAGGCTATTCAGACAGGAGTTTATTATTCTCCGGATATTCATTTCTGTGGTTTTGATATAGGAATTGTCAACGAGCAGGGGATCAAATATTACCTTGACTATGAAACTGCAGTCTCTTATTTTGAGCAATTTGGTGTTCCTTATATAAAACCTTTGTTAATAGGAAAATTTAATGAAGTCCTGAATTTCAATACCAGAATAAATTCACCTATTCCTACCCAACAATTTAACCTACCTGAATTGGAGCACAATCTTATAGAAGGAGTTGTTATCAAGCCTTATAATCTGAAAGATACCGAATTACTGTCCAATCGTCCGATCATCAAATTGAAAAATCCTGAGTTTGACGAAGAAGAAAAGTTCCATAAAGCTGAGAAGTGGTCATTTATTCCTGATGTATCCTCGAAAGCTGAAAATCTTTCTTTTATTATGGATGAGTTAAGAACGTATGTATCCCAAAATAGGTTAGAGAGTGTACTTTCTAAAGTAGGAGCTTTAGACATGAACAATATGCTTCGTGTCTCTGAAATTAAATCTGAATTTTTACAGGATGTTATTACCGATTTTAATGAAAATAATGGTGGCTTACTGAAAGAATTAAATCACGAAGATCAGGGATGGATCACGGAAAGACTCCAGTCTGAGATTCAGAACATCATTTCAGTCGCTACTGAAGAAAAATAATATCAGAATAAACAAAAAACAGAGCAATTTGCTCTGTTTTTTTATTTATAGTTCGATTATCTCTCAATCAGAATATTTTTAACAAGAGTCTGATCTCCCACCTTTAAAATACCTACATAAACTCCTCTTTCCAGAGCTGAAACATTAACTTTAGTTTCATTATTTACTTTCAACAGGGTTCTTCCTGATACATTGGTTATTTCAAAGCTGAAGTTTGCTGTTTTATCCGGTAATTCAATATTAAGGATATTATTAGCCGGGTTAGGGTAGAGCTTCACATTTTCAAGTCCGTTTTGTGTGGCCGTTCTATTGAGTGGTAAAGTAGTTGAAGCCGTTGCAAAATGCTGTAAAGCTCCCACTGTAGCTTTTCCGATATTATAAACATAAACAGGATCTACATTAGCAAAAGTATCCTTGGAGCTATGGGGAAATGTACTTCTGATTCTTTCAAAAAAGCCGGTAATAATCTCACCTTTCTGTTCAAACGGAATATAATCTGTATCTGCGGCAGGGTCTACAGCAGTCTGAAGTGGAGAATAAAGTGCCGTACAGTTTCTGAGTTGTTGTGTTACAGCAGCAGAAGCAGCATTATTACTGGAGAGACCACCCTGATCTTCATCACAGTACACCGTATTATTATTGTTTCCTTTTACACCACCTACCTGGTCAAGGTTAAACACCAGTTTTATATCCAGTTTACGGATTCCGTTTTGATAAACCACATTATTCACGTAATGCGAGCTTCCTATCAACCCTTGCTCTTCACCGGAGAAGTGAATAAACTTAATAGAATACTCCGTAGGTACATTTTGCAGTATTCTGGCTGCTTCAAGAATAATAGAAGTACCACTTCCATTATCATTCACTCCAGGGCCGTTAATCGTATCAAAATGCCCGCAAATAATGACATATTTGTTAGGGTAAAGAGTTCCGGTTTTAGTGATAATTAAATTTTTTGAAGTTGCAGATCCATAAGTAAAAGGACTTTCCGTAATTTGACTGGCAGTGTATCCATAAGAAAGATATTTGTTTTTTATCCAGTTGAAAGCGTTGACATTAGCCTGCGAACCCGTTTTTTTAATTCCAAAATTACCGAAATCCTGAAGATTTGCTGTAATATTAGTTTGGGTCACCATATCAGCCCTGTCTTTATAAGCCTGAATAAAAGATTGAGCACCAAGGCTCTGCGCAATCAGTGATGCGCATAAAAGAGTGGTAATTCTTTTCATATAATTAATTTTTAATTGGTATTGCGAATGTAGTAAATAAATCACAAAGATGTGTTTAAAAATTTATGGATACCATAAAGTTTTTATCGTAAATATGAAAAAGCAGAATATAAATAGCTTAATATTAATATATTGAAAAATAAAAACCCTTCAGATTGCTCCAAAGGGTTAGGTTTTTAAATAAGTATTTTTATAATTGGCCGTTTATTTAGCTATAATAACCTTCCTTATTACATTTTGGTCACCGCGCTTAATAATGCCAACATAAGCTCCGTTTGTAAGGGCTGAGATATTAACTCTCTCCTTATTAGTTGTTTTTAATAGGGAACGTCCCTCAAAATCAGTGATTTCAAAACTAAAATTTTGTACGTCAGAATCTGGAAATTCAATATTAATAACATCCTTTGCCGGATTAGGATAGATTTTTATAGACTCTAAAGTACTTTTTGAAATAGGTTCCAGGGTTCCTAAGGTTTGTGTAGAAGCAACCGCGAAGTGCTGCAAAGCTCCCACTGCAGCTTTTCCAATATTGTAAATGTATACCGGATCAGTATTGGCAAAAGTATCATTAACTGTATGTGGAAAATTACTTCTGATTCTTTCAAAAAAACCTGTGATAATTTCGCCCTTTTCTTCAAATGGAATATAATCCGTATCCTCAGCAGGGTCTACAGCAGTCTGAAGCGGAGAATAAAGTGCTGTACAGTTTCTTAATTCCTGAGTTACAGTAGCGGAAGCAGCATTATTACCGGGAAGTCCACCCATATCCTGGTCACAATATATGGTGTTATTGTTATTTCCCATTACACCGCCTACCTGGTCCAGATTGAAAACCATCTTAATATCCAGAACCCGGTTACTTCCCTGGTAAACTACATTATCAACATAATGATAGCTGCCTAAAAGACCCTGTTCTTCTCCGGAGAAATGAATAAATTTAATGGAGTATTCTGTAGGAATGGTTCTTAAAATTCTTGCAGCCTCTAAAATAATAGAAGTACCACTGCCATTATCGTTAACACCGGAGCCGGCAATAGTATCAAAATGTCCACAGATAATTACATATTTATTAGGATAAACAGTTCCCTGTTTTGTTATGATTAAATTTTTTGAAGTTGTATTTGAATAAGGAAAAGTATCCTCAACCATTTGATTGGCAGTATATCCATAAGAAAGATATTTGTTTTTAAGCCAATTCAAGGCATCTGTATTGGCCTGAGTACCTGTTTTTTTTACTCCCCAGCTGGCAAATTCCTGCAGATTGGTAATGATATCCGTTTGGGAAACAGCGTCAGCTCTGTTCTTATAAGCTTGGATAAAGCTTTGAGCATTAATAGTATGTGAACTTATAGCAATCAGCAACAAGGCTGTTAGTTTTTTCATGGTATGATTGATTTATAAAGCTTAATAATATATTTCATAAGAACTGAAATCAGCTCATTATCATCATATATTGTTACTTGTCAATGATTATTTTTTTAACTGTCTGATTCCTGTCTGTTTTTATAGAAACCATATAAACTCCATTAATCAGTTGGGTTGTATTTATTTTATGCTCATTCTCAGCACGAAGTACTATATTTCCCGTCATATCAGAAATCTCAATATTGAAATGCTGAGGCTTCTTTGGAAACTCTACTGTTAACAGATTTTTTGCAGGATTTGGGTAAATATTTACAGCCTCTGATAATTTTTGCCCGGTAGTTTCCTGTGTCCCCAGAATATTATTTGAAGTAGTAGCCACAGCAAAATGTTGTAGAGCACCTACGGCTGCCTTACCTACATTAAAGACGTAAACAGGATCTATATTGGCAAAAGTATCATTAGGACTATGTTCATTCTGACTTCTGATATATTCATAAAAACCTGTAATGGTATATCCTTTCTCTTCAAAAGGTATATAATCTGAGCTATAGGCATTAGAAATAAAAGTCTGAAGCGGAGAATAAAGCCCTGTACACACTGCTAATTCCTGTGTGGCAGTAGCTGATGCCGCATTATTTCCAGACATCCCGCTGATATCTTTTTCGCAGACAATCGTATTATTGTTATTTCCTAGCAGACCGCCTACCTGGTCTATATTAAGAACTAATTTAATATCTAGTTTGCGGGTATTTCCTTGATATGCAATATAATCTGCATAATGGTAGCTTCCTTTCAGTCCTTGTTCTTCTCCAGAAAAATGAATAAACTTAATAGAGTACTCAGTAGGAACATCTTTTAATATTCTGGCAGCTTCTAAAAGGATAGCAGTACCACTGCCATTATCGCTTACTCCAGGACCGTAAATCGTATCATAATGTCCACAGATAATTACGTACTTGTCAGGATATACTGTTCCTGTTTTTGTTATAACCAGGTTTTTAGAACTTGTACTTCCAAAACTGAAAGGGTCTTCCACAATCTGACTTGCTGTATATCCATAAGAAGTATATTTGTTCTTCAACCAGTTCAGAGTATTGGTATTCACAGGAGATCCAGTAGTTTTTATTCCAAGATTTTCAAAATCGGTAAGATGGGTGGTGATATTTGTCTGGGAAACCATATCCGCTCTATTCTTATAAGCCTGAATAAGATTCTGTGCTCCGATATTTTGCAATGCTAAAGAGGTCAATAGAAAAACAGTGATTTTTTTCATTTCTTCAAGTAAAATATTTTTCGATTGCTAATATAAGGATTAATAGTGATTTTATTTTACTGATCGGTGTTATTTATCTGTATTTAATTAGGTTTTTCATAATTACATAGTTTGTAGTATTATTTAATCTTAAAACTAATCTTATTTTCATCAAAAGACCATTTTAGCTTTATTTTTTACATCCATCATAAAATGAATTGATGATCAGATGATAAACAGTTAAACACCTTAAAAAGTAGGGGGTAGAAACAAAAAAATCCCGGGTAAACCCGGGACTTATATTGATAACAAAAATAGTATTCTACATTATTTTACTTGATCTACAACAGCTTTGAAAGCTTCAGGGTGATTCATTGCTAAATCTGCTAAAACTTTTCTGTTAAGCTCAATGTTGTTCTTTTTAAGAGCTCCCATAAACTGAGAGTAAGACATTCCGTGCTCTCTAGTTCCCGCGTTGATACGAGTGATCCAAAGTGCTCTGAAGTTTCTTTTCTTCTCTTTTCTACCACGGTAAGCATATTGCATTGCTTTTTCTACCGCGTTTTTAGCTACAGTCCAAACGTTCTTTCTTCTACCGAAAAAACCTTTAGCTTGCTTAAAAATTTTCTTTCTGCGAGCTCTAGAAGCTACCGCATTTACTGATCTTGGCATAATTTAAATTGTTTTTTTGAAAAGGGCGGTAACAGATGTTACACTTAATTGGCTCCGTTTCAGGGTTAAAATTTTGAATTTGTTTTGAATTCTTATAAACCGAATATAGATTTATAAAAACTACTTAATTGCTAATTGACGTTGAACGCTTTTCTCGTCCACTTTAGCTACGTAAGAAGTGCTAGTAAGATTTCTCTTCTGCTTAGTTTCTTTCTTAGTTAAGATGTGGCTTTTGTAAGCGTTTTTTCTTTTGATCTTACCAGATCCGGTAAGAGCAAAACGTTTCTTAGCACCTGATTTCGTTTTTAATTTTGGCATTGTTTTGCTTTTTTATTGTTTTTGTTATCAATATCTGTTTATGGTTTCCTAAAGACATTAGGAATAATAGTTTGCAAAAGTACGAAAAAAATCTCAATATTCCCTTTCCAGGACAAGACTTTCTAAAAACATATTGTTTTTTGGAGTAATTTCAATGATTAACTGTCCGTTTTTTATCTGAATATCGGCATCGAAATCTACATTTTTTCCTTCTGAATCTGCTATTTTCCAATTTGAAGATGGAAGATTGTCAATAGATAAAGTATAAGAATTTCCTTTATTCATTGTTTTGATCAGTTTGTGGTTAGCAAACAGGCTCGCCGTATCCGACTCAGCCTGGAAAAAATACCCTGGAATAGTTAATTGATTTCCAGTGTTCTTAATTCCTGTATTCTTCCCGTATTTATTAAAGAATAATGAGTATTCCTGATCTTTTTCCTTTGTTTTTACCTTAATATAATTGCTGTTGAAAATTTTGTTGATTTTCAGCTGATCGCCAATATTAAAATTGAGCTCGCCACCAATATGGAAAATAATAAGATCCGGATTTCGGTTCATAACATAATTCGCATCACCCAATTCATGGGCTAATGATCCGTTCCCGAAATTTTTAGGTGGATGCCTCGGGATATAATAATCATTCAGTCCCAGCATATCTACTATAGGTAACTCGGATGAATAAGGAATACAACCTGCGGCAGTAACAGCAACCAAAGTTTGATTGGGAAATGTTTTCTTTAAAGTTTCTCCCAGCTTCATCCCTCTAAACTCCCATCTTTCATCCACCGCACGTTCATTATCAGGAATTCTGGATTGAATGAACCCGTTTATGATTAGAAGTAAAACGATCCCCAAGCTTATTTTTTTTGAAGCAAAATTGATCTTTTTGAAATAAGATAATCCAAAAATAACAGAGAAAACAAAAAGTATCAGTACAACATAATAATGTCTGAATGCAGGAAATATATCCCCGCCAACTAAAGTTACATAGCCAGCCCAAGCAGCCGTTAACAACAGCAAATAACATCCGAAAAGGCTTTTATTTTTCAAAAGATGGTAAAGAGAAATCAATCCTAATCCCGATAATAAAAGAGTACTGAAGAAAGCCTTGAAATTATAAAAACCACCACGTAAAATATGATGGATAGTCACTTTTACCTTTACCAAAGCTGTATTGGGAACCAGCTCTCCGTAAAAACTATACCGAAATGCCAGTTGCCCTAATAAAAATAATGATGGAATAACCGCTGTTGCTAAACCAATTTTAATAAGTTGATCTTTATTTTTTCTGGCTGTTACTAATAAAAAGGCTGAAGTAAGTAAAGTGAATAGAAATCCGTCCGGTCTGGTAAGTGCTAAAAGTCCCAGCCATAATGCCAGCAGATAAATGCTTTTGAAATTATTATCATTAATTATTTTTGAAACCTCAATTAAAATTAAGGTGAGAAGTAATACGTATAAAGGTTGTTCCAGTCCGCCAATAGCCCAAACAGTAAAACATGGAGTAGTAGCTAATAATGCAACTGCTAAGAAAACATATTCTTTCTGTATGCTTTTATTTCTAAAATAATAAAGAATACTGCCCAATATTCCCAGCGAACACAAAACACCCAACACTCTGGCAGCAAGAATAAGGTCCATACCTAATTTACTCAATGCAGATACTCCCAGAACCCAAAGCAGATTAGAATATCCTTCAACCGGATGTCCATCATTCCAGGTTAAACCTTTTCCTTCCATAAAGCGCTGTGCATACCGTAATGAAATCAAACTGTCATCAGAAAAGAAAGGGTAGTAATAGAAGCATCCGAGAGAAAAAAGGATAACTGCTATGAAAAAAAAGGATAAATATCCTAATCTCATGGTTGATATGTATTTATACTGAGCGTTTCCTAAGCTTTTTAGGATAACAACTGCAAAATAACGAAAATAAAAAAAACTACAGAGATTTTATCTGTAGTTTGCTTCTTTATGTTCAGTTACATTATAATTGAAAGAATGCCAAAAGGTCTCTGCTGATTGTTTCAGCTTCCGTGGTAGGTATTCCATGAGGGAAACCGGGATAGGAAGTTAATTGACCATTTTTAAGTAGAGTAGCAGACACTTTTCCCGTTGATTTAAATGGTGCTCCTCGCCATAGAGAGTCCAATATGGATAAGGTCTTTCAAACCCAATGCTTCTGCAATTGCTGCCATAAATATAAAGTATCAGGGAAATTTAATTATAATAAAAAACAATAAATCTTATTGATGATTTCTTATTGTGTTGCAGGGATAGAGTAAGTAAAAAATAAGTTTCCCGCTTCTGTATAAGAAACGGGAAATATTTATATCTCTATAATATAATTAATAGAAGTCTTCCACAATTATCTCCTTTCTTTCTTCATTATTTCCACCAAGAATAACTTTAATTCTGTATCCAGAAGGAATGAAAGTTCCTGTCCTTGAACAGAGCTGCATTTTAATGTGTGGACTGTTCACATGATAGTTAACGGTAGTATCAGCACTCCAGATTGGAATACTATTAGCTGGAATACTATTACTAGAATAGATTACCAGATTTCCATCGGTTTGTGCAACAAGCCTTGGACTTACAACATCAGTCCTGTGGGTATTGGAATGCCATAGTACAGTTTTATGTCCTTGTCTTTCTCTATAAAGAACCAGATTGTTATCCCACTGCATAATTAATCGATACACACTACCATTGTGCTCCAACTTAAGAGACTCTTCTGTGTTTAATGCTTCCGGATGAAAAGGACCGGATTCTTTGATGAGTTCAATTTTGGTAAAACTAATACGTGAGGTATTATTTTCATTAACAGTAACTTGTTTTGCAGTTGGCATTACCTCATCGCGGGTTTCATCCTGGGCGCAAGATGCCAATAGCATTGAAAGACTTAAAAAAGTTATTAATTTTGTTTTCATAGATTATTTTTGACGGCGCAAATATATAAATAATTATCATAAATCATCAAATAGAGATATAATATATAGTGTTAATGCTAATGATATATGGTATTGTTAATTATTTTTAATACACTAGTAAGTGAAATTTAAATTAAAAACCACAATCAAAATGACTGTGGTTTTGCAATTATTTTGTATTAATAAATTATGAATTAAAAAATGACAAAAGATCTCTGTTGATTGTTTCAGCTTCTGTGGTAGGCATTCCATAAGGGAAACCAGGATAGGAAGTTAATTGACCATTTTTAAATAGAGTAGCAGACACTTTTCCCGTTGATTCAAATGGTACTCCTCGCCATAGAGTGCCCAACATGGATAACGTCTTTCAAATCCAATGCTTTTGCAATTGCTGCCACAAATGTAAAGTATCAGGGAAACTTCACTTTGAAACTCTCTAAAATATAGCTGATAATTGGGATTGTAGTATCCTTCACATCTCTCTAATATTGATGCTTATTTCAGAATATGAAAACAATAGTTTGCAGTATCTTTTTGATGTTGACTTCGGTAACAGCCTGTACCCAGGAAAAAAAAGATAATTTGCCATTAATTCCACTAAAAACAAAGACTATCAACAGCATTCCTTTTTTAACGAAGCAGAATAATTTTGTTTATGCAGATAAAACAAGTCTGAAACCCCTCACTCATCAGAAATATCAAAACGCATCCTTGTTTACGACTACAGGATTTGCCGTTGTTATGAATGAAAAAGATGAATATGCCGCCATAGATGAAAAAGGAAGAATTGTGTTGGCGTTTTCTGCTGAGGAGATCAATTTAAATGTCATCAATGGGCTTACATTTTACAAAAAAGACATTGAGTACGAAAAGAAAATGCCAGTCTGGAAATGGGATTGGAATATCATGGGAAGCGGTATCAAAAAAGAACAGACTTACCATAAAATAGAAATTGGTGTTTTAGAAACCAAACAAGTCTTACTTCATGAAGACATTCCTTATTTGGACGACAATTATTATCTCAATTTTATTGTGGTAGATGAAAATCACCTGTTTTGGAATGGAACCCTGTACGAAATCAAAAAAATAAACTCAGTAAAATTGAAAATAATATTGCAGAACTGCTGGAAAATAAACGATTTATTAAAGGGTCCAATACGAGCTTTTCAATATTTGAGTTACATCAGAAAAAAGCAGTTCACTCCAATCTGATAGGTTCTGAGACACTTTCCCTTGTATTTGGAAAAGAAACCATAGCGCTGAAAGAAGTGAATAAAGAACAATATGAGCCGGAAGTTCCTAAACTTTTAATGAATAGTAAAACCAGTGATGTATACCTTTTTCCACAGTATGAAAAGGCTTTTCCAAAAGAAATTACAAAGGCAACAGCTTCGCAGATTGATTTCATTAAAAAGGTTTCTCTAGTGTATTCTATCACCAATTCCCCTTATTTTTTATTAGGTGTTTTTAATTACGATCATGATGTTTGGGCGTATGACTGGCTTTATATTGATACTAAAGGGAATGTTACAGATTCTATCGGCTCTTATAACTTTAAAGTGTTGGATAGGGTTGGATATTTGGTCTGGCCAGACAGGAAAATGGTTTTACCTAACCAATACACTGATAAAACCTGGAAATTTGGGAAAATAAATTCCTACAGAGGTATGAAAGATCAATATCTTATCCGGATTGAAAATGAAAAAGAATTGAAAACCATAGGCCTATGGAATAGTCTTGAAAAAAACTGGGAGATAAAGCCTGATTATTATGATATTTCCGTTTTAGATACAGAAAAACAGATCTACGCTCTTCAAAAAGAACAGAATGGATCATATGTGCTTTTCGATAATAAAAATAAAAAAGGTGTCAGTTCAAAAGTATACCAATCCATTAGTTCAGAAGGCCTGGTGACTGTTAAAAATGATTCAGGGAAAACAGCCTATTATTATATTGATATTTATTCCGGAAAAGAATATAAAGAATGATGTAGAGATTGTGTCAAATGGCTGGAAGAGGGAAGCTGGAGGGTACTTTCAGCCATGATTTTAGAGATGGTTATTATACAATTAAATTACATAAAAAAGTGGACTGTTATTTTATATGACTTTTATAACTTCCAGTTTCCAGCTTCAACCTTTTTAAAATAATTAAAATATGCTTTCATCTGCAGATTTACACTTAGAAAGAGCTTTATTTCTTGCAACCTTAATGATTTTTTTCGGAGCAGGATTCTTATGTATGCTCATTGTTTTTATTATTAACTCAGTACAAAAGAAAAAGAAGAAAGGGCTTTATTATCTTCTTGTGTTTCTTGTTTCAGGAATTACCGTAACAAGTTTAGCCGCTGTTTATTTTTGTATGCTGTTTATAAAATAGCCTTAATTATATGCTTTCTGATTAAAAATTATATATAAAAACCACTATTATCAGGGATGTTTTAAACCAATGCCTTTGATTACCTTTAGCTCAAAGATTTATTAAAGATTTGAGAGTGAAATATTTTGTGATTTTAACTTCACTTTTTGCGTTGCTGGCTTGTAAAGGCAATGCCCAGAAATTAAAGGTTACTCCCATTTACTCTGAACCCAAACGGGTTACAAAAGAAATTTCGGAAACAGGGAAACCTCATACTTACGTTACTCATAAAGCTGTTACAGAGCGTTTTACTCCTGGAATTATTATGCTTTCTAAAAATACCGGAAGATTGAAGTTTCGTATCCGGGGTAATGTCAGCTCCGGAGGACATACAATTTATCAGGTAAGAAAAATCCGTTTAGAGAAAGGAGAGCAAAATGGCAATACCATTACGCTGAGATATTATACTGAGATCAAAAAATATCCCGGTAAGGAAAGCGCAAATATACAGGGGTACAATTACACAAAAGATGAAATTTACAAAATACCGGATGACGTTAAAATAATAAGAATAGAATTGTATGAGGAATGGATGAATGATCCTTCAGATACAAAGCTCAAACTTATTGCCCAACAAACTTTTAATTTCTTTGCTAAAATTTAGGTTATAGTAATGCATATCTCTCAATTCATAAACATAGACCTTACATTTTTATAAAAATGATGCTCAGTTAAATTAGAACATATGAATAAAGAATTAACAAATCCGCCATCAAGTGAACGTGATCGTGAACTGTGGATGCAGCATGGGGCAGGATATATTATTTTTGAAAACATTAGAAAGTATGCTATTAATAGAATCCCGGCAGATATTGATGAGACTCTTCGCGAAGTTCATTTAAAAACCATCGACAATACTATTTACGGAATGATGATGCAAATGGACGGAATTTTTGGTCCTTTGGAAAATGAAAACTACCGTTTAGACCTACAAACCAATATTGTTCTTTATAAAAATGACGAAATCATCGAAGAACTCAACACTCTTGATGGTGATGGAATGTGCATGGGATTTCATGGGTGGATTGAAAACGATTTTGGGAGTGATGACGTTGTAAATCATTAAATTAATGTAAAATATTATTAATCAATTGTTTATTGAAAAATGAATCTTACTTCAGAGCAACAGAATTTTATTAATGATAATTTCCATGAAGGTATTCTACAAGATGAACTGGATAAATTAAAATTTAACCAGTTAAATACAGCAGAAGAATTGCATTATCTCGCCACTTACCATAATTGGGACAACGGAGTGAAGGTTTTACAATGGATTGCAGAAAGCCCCATTTGCAGTGAAGCTACTGCTTTAGAGTTGTTTTGGCTGGCTCAGCCACAGGATTTTCAACAATATAAATTAGATCAGACGCTCAAGGATGTATCCCAAAATGAAGTGTTTACTCTGTTAAAAACACTTCTGAAAAATTATCCCAACGGCTTTTATCAAAAAACAGATATTCAGTTTGATCCAACATCGCTGTATGAAGATGAATTCATTATTCCGGATTGGATTTTTCAAAAAACAAATGGCGAAGAAACGTATATTTATTATGAAGAAGACGATGTAGAAATGTGGTTCGATAGAGAATGGGAAAAGAATATCAGAGGTGCTGAATCTGCCATTGAACTCTTCAATATCGCTTATTTTATAGATGAACCGGAATATGCAGCACAAATCTTACTACACCGGTTATGTGATAAAGGCATTGCAGTGATGGTATTCTGGCGATTGTATACTGAGTGTTCGGTTTATCATCATACAAACACAATGCTGCAGGGCATTATTAATAATATTGTAAACAACAAATATCCGGAAGTATTGAGTTACAATCCTCAAACCGACAAGAAAGTTGATTATAAGAAGAAAAAAATAGCTTGGGAAGTTCCGGGTATCTTCAAAAGAAATGTTTAAAATATATGTATGAATACATTACAAAACTTAGAGAAGGAATTTGAATTTACTTATCCCCAGCTTTACAAACAATTATATGATGAAGGGATGATCATTGAAGATGTAGTTCCTTTTTCTACGTTAAAAGAAAATCCTCCTTTGCTTTTATTTGGAAATGATATCGACATTTGGGAACCAGTCTTTTCTTGGGGAGGAATTAGGGAAGTTATTCATCACGAGATTTACGACATCAACTCCCAATACAGAATGGTTCCTTTTGCCGGAAATGGAGCTGGTGATATGTATGTTTTTCAATTGGATATGCAAGTAGATGACGAAGTTCCCATTACTTTGTTTCGGCACGACTCAGAGGCTGAAATTCTAGCTAAAAACCTTCAGGATTTTATCTTTAGACAACTTTTGGAATCTTTAACTGAAATGGATGAAGATTCTATGTTTCATGAAGATTCTGAAGAAGAAATCAAACAAAATTTACATAATCAGCTAAAGACACATCGTAAGTATTTAAAACCAGAACAGGTTGAAATTCTGGAGGACCTATACAAACGTGATATTTTTGAATATATCCACAAAAAGCCTAATGGTAGCGAGTTTAAAAGAAAAGGGTTGCTCACTTTTGATGAATTTGAAAAACTCATTAAGCAGGAAATTGCTTTTGAAAAATTAAACACAAAATTTGCTTATTGGGAATAGAGTAGTTGAATAAATAATTATAAAAACTATATGGTTTTCAACCTTGTAAAAGAAAAGAAGGAAAGTAATTAAAACTAATAAGAAAGTAAAATGAACGATTTAATAAAAATTTTTCCGGAATATGAAGATGTATTTTATGATGATTTGGAAAATCATAAAAAGTATTTTCTTCCAATTTGTTCAATTAATTTAAAAATTATTAATCCATCAGAAGATCAATGGCTGCATATTGTTTCTGTAAAGGAAATTTACGATGGCTGTGTTGGGGAAAATAAACCGGAATATCATACAGAATATACCAAAGCAGATATGTTTGGTTTTGATGTGATTGAAGGCAAATACAAATTTGATACAGACTGGAATTATTTTTCAGCCCACACCGAAATTTCCCCGGAAGATTATGGAAACAATTATTCCGATTTAGAGATTGAATACAACATGAATGAGGCTATGTATCAATTGAAAAAAGAATATTACCAAAAACACAATAAGCTTTATGACAAAGACAATGATCGACCGGGTTTAATGGTAGATGATATTCGTCGTTTAGAACGTTTACGCCAACTTACAGTACAAGATCTGGAAAAAGATAATGATTCAGAATATCTGGTGGAGCGTTTGCAAAAGAAGGTTTTGGGGATTTTTGACGAGCTAAATACAGCATCTCTTCCTTTAGAAGAAACTCATTTCGGTGGAGATAACCTAATTGATAAGCCTTATAAAAAAGATAATACCATAATGGGTTATATCGGGTGTTTAGAAGGCTATGATTTTCAAAATGCCGCAGCAGATGTATTGTATTTATTCTATGACAAAGAACTTAAAAAAGCCGTCATTTGTTTAGAGTACACTTAATTTGGCAGCATTACTATTGAAGATAAAAGTACATTACTGGATAAAAATATCTCTTTTCTTGATAAAATCCCAAGTCTGGAATACAGTATCAAAATCGGAAGTTTTGGAGCAGAAAGCAATAAATAACTAAATAGCCTTGACAAGGCTAAAATTGCAGCTTAAATAAAGATTATACATTTAAAAATTAAAGAAAAATTCAGAACTGGAAATCTTTTACTGAACAAAATTGCTCAAAAATTGAGTAGAAGTATTTTACTTATCTTTACGTTCTTTAATGTAATACAGTTTAATAAAGAAAAGGATTTGAGGCACAGGTTATTATTTATATTTACGTTACTTATTTGTCCGTTTTTTGCCCAGGCACAAGATGCTTTAAGCAAATTAGAAAAGGAGTATAACAATGCTTCAAACCAAACGGAAGAGCAGTTGAATCTGGCCCCCAAATATGCCACTGCTTTATTTTTCCATAAGGCTAAACCAAAATCCTACGAGATTTTAGCTCATAATATTTCTATCGCATCAAAACAGACCGACGGAAAGTATGCTACTATTTTGTATGCTGTTCAGGCTATGAATTACAGGCTGGACAATAAAGATGTAGAGTCTTCAAAAAGTTTGGAAATGGCCAGAACCTATAGTTTAAAAACAAACAGCAATGAAGCGAAAGGCTATCTGGAATATGCAAAAGGCTGGATTCTGGTCCGTAATAATAAAACCACAGAGGCAGTTACTGCTTACCTGAAAGCAATTAATTATTACGAAAACTCACCCACGACTTCTACACTGTATGGGAGATTCGGTAATGTAGCTAAAGAATTATCCACTATTTATTCTAACCTGAACGAATATCAGCTGGAAGAAAAATACAGCAAACAGTTTCTGCTATTAGCATCAAAGCAGAATGATCCCGGACTTATCTTCGATGCATATATGAGAATGGGATATGTGTATGAGCAAAAATATGCTCAAAATACATCGGATATACAGTTTAGAAATAAAGCAGAACAGTTTTATCTGCAGGCTATTGCTACTTTTAATAAAAATAGGGAGTCTATGCTCAATAAGAGCAACCTTTCTTATGCTGCAATTAATTTAGCTAATTTATATATTGAATTTAACCCAGATAAGGCCAGAGAATATGCGCAGATAGCCAACAAAGCGAGTCTGGAGACCGGTGATCCTATTCATATTGCTTCTTCTTTTGGGATTTTGGCTGAACTGGCTATACAGGATAAGAATTACGATTTAGCAAAATCATATTTTCTGAAAGCTTCCATGGAAATCGGAAAAAGCCCGGTAAGGGATCATAATATTGAATTGTCTATTCTCGAATCTTTATCCCGAATCAGCGAAGAACAGGGTAATTACAAAGAAGCTCTTACTTATTATAAAAGTTATGTAGATAAATACAAAAGTGTTTACGATCAGGAAAAGCTGGATATTACCAAAAGATTGGAGTCTCAGTTTGAAAAAGAACGACAGGAGCAGAAGTATATAAAACTACAGCTGGAAAGTGATAAAAAAGCACAGCAGATTAAGCTTATCAATATTCTTAGGGCACAGCGTGAACAGGTCTATAATAACCTAAAACTGGTAGAAGAAAACCAGCGTGAACGTTTAAAGTTTTCAGAACTGGAGTCTGAGAAAAAAGAACAGCAGCTTCGTTTAGCTAAATTAGAAACCCGACAAAAGAACAACGATATCAACAGTTATAAAAAGCTATTGGCATTCAAAGAAAAGATCAATACCTATTATATAGTTTTTATTTTCATTTTCATTGTCTTGATTTTCTTATTGCTGTATGCTTATAAACAACGTGTAAAATCTATTAAACAGAGGGATGAACTGCATGCCCTGGCCATGGAAAAAGAGAAACAGAACTCTAAAATATCCACGCTTACGGCATTGCTGGAAGGGCAGGAGCAGGAGCGTGGCCGTCTAGCCCGCGATCTTCATGACGGATTAGGTGGACTGCTTTCAGGAACTAAACTTCAGTTATCTATTTTAGATCCTCATCAGTCTGAAAATATAGAGGAAGGTATTTCAAAATCAATCAGTCAGATTGATGGTGCTGTAGAAGAGTTGAGACGTGTTGCTCATAATTTAATGCCAGATTTATTAATGAAATACGGTTTGGCCGCAGCTATTCAGGAATTTGCTTCCCGTATGTCCAACAGTGCATTAAATATTCATACAGAATTTATCAATTACAGCAATTCCATATCAGAAGAAAAGCAACTGCTTATCTATAGAGTCATTCAGGAACTGGTGAATAATGCCATTAAACATGCTAAAGCCTCTGAAATTATTATTCAGATCAGTGAAGAGGAAAATGTATTAAACCTTACTGTAGAAGATGATGGTAAAGGTTTTGATCTTGCCAACTTAGACTTTAGAAAAACAGCAGGTTTTCATAATATAGAATCAAGAGTCCAGTTTTTAAAAGGGACGATGAATATCACCTCTCAATTAAACATTGGAACCAGTATAGAACTTCAAATTCCTACTCATTAAATATGATAAAAGTAGCCATAACAGACGATCATCCGCTTCTATTGGAAGGGTTGAAAAATATTTTAGGAAATAACGAGAACATAGATGTTGTAGACTGTTTTAAAAATGTTTCAGAAATGAATGCAGGTTTGAAAAAACAGGCTGTCGATATTTTATTATTGGAC
The DNA here is from genome assembly GCF_004119455.1 of Chryseobacterium sp. CH25. Lineage (GTDB taxonomy): Bacteria > Bacteroidota > Bacteroidia > Flavobacteriales > Weeksellaceae > Chryseobacterium. Next base: position 459,753 of record NZ_NRQT01000005.1, on the reverse strand, counting down.
ATCAATTTAGCAGATATCAACAGCATTGAACTCATAAAACCTTTAAAGAAAAAATACGAAAATCTCCAGATTATTATGCTGAGCGTTCATAATGAACTGCCTGTCATCAACAGTACTTTAGCTGAAGGTGCTTTAGGATATATTCAGAAAAATGCTTCCGTTTCCGAAATCTTGGAAGGCATAAATACCGTTTACGCTGGAAATCAGTTTTTATGTTCGCAAACCCGTTCTGTTTTAGAGAAAAAATCACCGTACGGATTGAATCAGGTTCCTAAATTAACCCGTAGAGAAAAGGAAGTTCTTGCTGAAGCTGCAAAAGGATTAACCACGAATCAAATGGCAGAAAAACTTTTTATCAGTCCGCACACCGTAGAAAGTCACCGGAAAAATCTTATTGAAAAATTCCAGACTTCCAATCTTAGTTCAGCGATTAAACTGGCCATAGAATATGGTTTGATTATCGAATAGTATTGATTTGGCACTAACAAAAGAATCAGTTCTGGGTGTTTACTTCCCACAGATCGCGCAGATTTCACAGATGTAAGCATATGTAAAAGTTTTCGCTTCGTCAGAATCGTTGCCTATCGATTTATTTTTTAGCTTCCTTAAAATATCATGCAAAGAAAAATAAAACCTTTGCGTCTAAAATTAAAAGCCTCTAATTTTAATTTAGCCATTAAACTGGCTATAGAATACAGATTGATTATTTGAGTGAACATTCATCCAGCAAAAAGGTCTGCTTACATCGTAAAAGCAGACCTTTTCTATATAAATTTAAAATTAGGTGTTCAATTATTAATCTTTAAATCTCAATGTTGCCTGAAACAGGTTCTTCTTTCCTGTTAAATCATATTCTTCATTGTATGTAGGCTCATACATTAGAAGGTAAACTCTACCATCAACATCTTTTAAATTAAGAGGCTGAGCTACCATCACATCATAAAACCTTGTAATCGTACGTGTAGCTGTCCACTGTTTAGAATTGCCTTTAGGAGTTTTATCAAATCTATGATCCTTAACATCTGTATAATACCAATAAGACGGTGCAGAATCCATTAAAAACATTTCTTTATCCTTGTTATACAGTTCCTCTGCCATACCTGTACTCTGAAACCAGGGAACCTCGGTATTGAAAACTCCTAAAGCTCCTGCATAAATGTCTTTATCCGTTGTTGCTCCTACTAAAAAACCTTCAAGGTTGGCCGCTGTAAACTCAAATACAAAAGGTGATTTTTTAAGATCATAAACATCATTTACAGGCTGAATTACTTTCCCATCCTGTTTAATAACTACCTTTAACGATTGTGCGAAAGCCATAAAACTTAAAATACAAAAAAGGAATGTTAAACTTATCTTTCTCATGGTATATCTTTAAATAACTGCTGCAAAGATATTGTACTTTACCACCATAAACACTGGCTGTTTTCAGGGGTTTTTCATCTTAATTTGTAAGGAAGAAACTTCTATTTCTGAAGCAGATCGGTCTTCAGCTGAATTTTTATGAAAGCTGACTTTTGTTTTTTACCTTGAACCACTGCTGAATTGGTAGGATGCACTTCAGCGTAAAACGTTTTATCATCCTTCCAGAAAGCTTTCGTTTCATCTCCAATTTTGAAGTTGGTAAAATTGATATATAAAAGCGTTCCAAGATTATGGTTCCATGCAGTGTATTGACTGATCACAAAATCACTTCCTACATCATTATTAGAGCTGATATAAGAAATCTGATTTTTGCCAGGAAGAATCTGTGGATAGCTGTCTGTAGATATTTCAAAATTAGCTAAAGATTTTACATTATAAAAAGTATAATAACTAACTGCGGTTTCGTCTGAATTTTCTTTGAAAATCTCCAAATGCAGGGAAGGAGATTGCCCTATATATTCATTGGATAATGTTCCTTCTTCAGTAGATACAGTTTCATGTTGTGTAATCATGGTTTCCTTTCCATTTTCAGTATATATCCAGTTATCATCTTTTAGTTTTATATGTGGATTTTTAACCAGAACTTCATTAATCTTATTGGCAGAAGCTGCTTTAAATTCCTGTTCCGAAACTTCTGTTATAGTACCATATTTACTGAACGATTTATTTTTGAAGTCCTGAGAGCCTTTCCATGTACTGCTTCTGATTTCATACAGATTTACCCCTTTCAAAGTCAAATCAAACGAGGCTGTAAATTCTGATTTTAAAACAAAAGCTTCAATGCTGTTTGAAATATTATTGTTGATGCTGTAATGAATAGAGTAGAAGTCATCAAACTCTTCAAAGCCATAATAATTATCCAGTTTATTATAAGCAATTTTCAGGTGGGCTGCCTCTTTATCAGGGTTCACAAAAAACTGTACAGAATCCAGTTTGGTAAATAACTGAAAAGGAACATCCTGTACATTATCTACACCTTTTACCTTTTTAAAATCTGCAAATGTGATAATTTTCTGGGTAACTTCAGTTGCTACTTTGGGGTTTTCTGATGATTTATTCTGCGGATTACATCCCATCAACACCACTGTAGAAGATATGAGAAATTGATAGATAGGCTTCATTGTTCTTTTTTTCGGGCAAATGTATCAGTATTCATTTCAGTAGCCAACAAATCCCCTGAATATCGGCAATAAATGGCTGAAAACAGGGATATATTGAATCACATATTTTAATCAATTTTACATCCGTTAAAACTAAGTATTGATTGTAGATGAAAAAACTAATAACCAGCTTTTCAGTCGCAGTAGTTTTATTAGCATCCTGTTCAACTTCTGCAGAAAAGAAAGTGAATAATGTGGATTCTACTGCATCAAAAACAGATACAGTTTCAAAACTTTCCCAGCAAAAAGCAGCTATTTCAAAAGTAGATGTGCCGGAAGATTTTTCAGAACTCGTTCCTATTGATGTACTGAATACCAAAAGTAAAAATGTATATGACAAATATGGAATAGAATTCTCTGGAAACTGCTATTCATGTGATTTGGCTAGCTTGTCCATAACAAAGAATAAAATTAAATGGACCAATATCTGTGATGAAAAGGATGCCTTAGAAATTAATGATTTCTCTGTTTTAGGTGAAGGCAACAAAATAATATTAAAAACATCAGACAGAACTTATATTTTAACTCAGATCGATGAAGCACCCATTTATGAACTGGATGTAGAAGGAAAGAAACTCGAATCAGATAAAAAAAGAGTGGCTAAATATTTTACAACCCAAAAAGCTTTACCGCTTTTTAAAGAGCATGATTGTGGTAATTTTGAAGGATAAAAACTACTAAAACCTGTAAGAAAGAGGGGAACAAATACAAATGATGTCTATATAACCCCTCTTTCTTTTTTATGAAACTTTTCACATTAATTTTTTATACAAAAAAAGCCTCAAAGTAATTTGAGGCTTTTATATGTAAAATAATGATTGAATTATTTTGCTGGTTTTTTAGGACTCATCATCATAATCATTCTCTTTCCTTCAAGCTTAGGAAGCTGATCTACTTTACCAACATGCTCCAGTTCCTGAGCCAGTTTTAAAAGCAAGATTTCCCCCTGATCTTTAAAGATAATGGAACGTCCTTTAAAAAATACGTAGGTCTTCAGTTTAGAACCTTCTTCAAGGAATTTCTCAGCATGCTTCTTCTTGAATTCATAATCATGGTCATCAGTCTGAGGTCCGAAACGGATCTCTTTTACTACCACTTTTACCTGCTTAGCTTTAAGTTCCTTCTGTTTTTTCTTTTGCTCGTATAAGAATTTCTTATATTCTAATACTCTTGCAATAAAAGGTTCTGCCTTATCAGAAATTACTACTAAATCCAATTCCTGTTCTGCAGCAATTTGTCTTGCTTTATCAATTGGATAAATTCCTGGCTCTACGTTATCGCCCACCAAACGAAGCTCTCTCACACGAATTTTATCGTTGATCAAGTGTAAGTCCTCCTGTACAGGACGTCTTTGTGGGCCCCTGTTGTTAAATCTTTGTGCTATTGTATTATAATTTTATTGGTTAACTACTCATTTATATTTAAAGTATTGAGAGAGGGTAATTCAACTCTCAATACTTTAATTTTGTTTTTATTAAACAGCTGCTTCTTTTTTGAAGTATGCTGCGAAATCTTCCAGATTCATGACTCCAAGATCTCCTTCGCCACGTCTTCTTACAGAAATTGTTCCTTCTTTCTCTTCATTTTCTCCTACAACAAGCATGAAAGGAATCTTCTTTAATTCAGCATCACGGATCTTTTTACCTGTCTTCTCGTTTCTGTCATCAATCTGACCGCTAATATCGTGATTTTCCAAAAATTGTGAAACTTTTTTTGCATAATCTACATATTTTTCACTGATTGGAAGAATGATAAATTGATCAGGACTCAACCATAGAGGGAAATCTCCTGCAGTATTCTCCAATAAGATCGCGATAAAACGCTCCATAGAACCGAATGGTGCTCTGTGGATCATTACTGGTCTGTGCTTCTCATTATCATTTCCGATATAGTGAAGATCAAATCTTTCCGGTAAGTTGTAATCTACCTGGATGGTTCCAAGCTGCCATTTTCTTCCTAAAGCATCTTTTACCATGAAGTCAAGCTTAGGACCGTAGAATGCAGCTTCACCATATTCTACAACGGTCTTTAATCCTTTCTTCTGTGCAGCATTGATAATTGCATTTTCTGCTTTTTCCCAGTTTTCATCTGTACCGATATACTTTTCTTTGTTATCAGGATCTCTTAATGAAACCTGAGTTACAAAATCTTCAAATCCTAAAGATTTGAACACATAAAGTGTTAAATCAATTACTTTTTCAAACTCTTCAGAAAGCTGATCCGGAGTACAGAATAAGTGAGCATCATCCTGAGTAAATCCACGAACTCTTGTTAATCCGTGAAGCTCTCCACTTTGCTCATATCTGTATACAGTACCGAATTCTGCATATCTTTTCGGAAGATCTCTGTAGCTCCATTGTGATGTTTTATAAATCTCACAGTGGTGCGGGCAGTTCATTGGCTTCAGTAAGAACTCTTCTCCTTCATTTGGCGTTTTGATCGGCTGGAAGCTGTCTGCTCCATATTTATCCCAGTGTCCGGAAGTTACATACAATTCTTTTGCTCCGATGTGTGGAGACATTACGAATTCATAACCACCTTTCTTCTGTGCTTCTGAAAGGAAATTTTCTAATTTTCTTCTTAAAGCAGTTCCTTTTGGCAACCAAAGAGGTAAACCGGCACCTACTTTTTCAGAGAATGCGAAAATTCCAAGCTCTTTACCAAGCTTTCTGTGGTCTCTTCTTTTAGCTTCCTCTACTCTTTCAAGATATTCAGTAAGTTCCTTCTGTTTAGGGAAAGAAATACCGTAAACTCTTGTTAACTGAGGGTTCTTTTCATTTCCTCTCCAATACGCTCCTGCAGCATTTAAAACTTTAAAAGCTTTTACAATTCCTGTGTTAGGAATATGTCCTCCACGGCATAAATCTGTGAAGTTATCGTGTGTTACAAAAGTAATTTCTCCATCATTCAGATTAGAGATCAATTCTACTTTGTAAGGATTGTCTGCATATGTTTTTAAAGCTTCTTCTTTAGAAACCGGATATAAAGAGAATGTAGAACCTTTCTTAGCGTTTTCAAGGACCTTCTTTTCAATCTTTTCAAAATCTTTTTCAGATAAACTTTCATCCCCGAAGTCTACATCATAGTAGAATCCGTTCTCAATTGCCGGACCAATAGTCAGCTTAGCATCAGGATAAAATTCAAGGATAGCCTGCGCCAAAAGGTGAGCAGAAGAATGCCAGAAAGCTTTCTTTCCAAGATCATCATTCCAGGTCAAAAGTTGTACCGTAGAATCCGTGGTTATAGGCGTGGTTACTTCTACTTGTTGATCATTAACAATTGCGGAAATGGTATTTCTAGCCAATCCCTCGCTTATAGATTTTGCCACATCTAGAGCAGTTACTGCTCCTTCGAATTCTTTGACACTATTGTCTGGAAGTGTAATTTTTATCATTGTTTACTAAAAAATTTTAAGATGCAAAAATACGCATTTTTTAGTTAAAATACTATATTAGCCTATATTTAGAATGAGAATTAATATTAACCATGAAAAAGATACTGTTCATTTTAGTTCCACTAAGCTCCACATTGAGTTTTTCACAGAAAAATTCATCTAAATTTTCTGTTCATTACAATAAAAATGTAGAGACCTATTTTCTTGCGGAAATCCTTTCAGCAGAACATCGAAAAAATAATAAAGATTTTGAATTGTATAAAATAAAAGAATGTTCTGTTTACCAACCTATTGTAAGTAAAGCACTGAAAAAATATGAACATCTGAAAAATTCAGAAATTGCCATTCTAACAGCAAAAATAAATGATATTTTAATTGATAAATATGGCGTATTTAATGATATGCTGATGAATCCATTGATGTATCACCAGGAATTTCCAGCTACAGAATGGATCAATGACTATCAGTTTATCAGCAATAATTTAATAAAGGAACAGAACAAAGAAGTTACTGAATTAATAAAAAATTACCTTTCTGAACTTTCAAAATTTTATAAAAAAGAAAATATAGGGCAGTTTTTCATCGAAAATAAAGCCTTTTATAATGGCGGAGAAAACGAGTATAATCAACATATTCCTGCAGGATTTACGAATGCGATGGAGCAGTTTTATGGTGAAGGTTTTAATTCTTATACCATTCTGATTTCTCCTATGATGATGTGGCCTATAGAAGATGGTGAAGGAAGAGGAATTGGTACCAATGTAATTTTGAAATCCGGTAAAACAGATGTTTATGAAATAGCAAGTCCGTTTGTAAGAGTTGAAAAGCCAGGTCAGTTCGGATATGATAACCAGTTTCAGGCAAGATTTTTAAGCGTTCATGAGTTTGGGCATTCCTTTGTGAATAAAGAAGTATATCTGCATAAAAATAAACTTGAAAAATTCAAAGATTTATTTGAAAAATCAAATTTAAAGGACGTGATGATAAAAACCGGTGGTTATGGAGATTATCAAACCTGTGTAGCTGAACATTTGGTGAGATTAGGGGAAATTGAAACCGCGAAAATCCAGAAAGACTTCGAGAGAGCTAAAAAATTGGAAGAATATCATGTAAAAAGTAATTTTATCTTTCTTCCGTTATTGGAAGAGAGACTGAAAGAATATAATTCCAATAGGAAAAAATACAGAAAATTTGGAGATTTTGTTCCTCAATTATTAGAGGTTTTTGAGAATTCAAATATTGAATTTATCAATAATGCATTAGTTCAGAACAAGAAATAAAAGCCATAAATTGCTTCCTACTATGAATACAATAAACATTGATCTACACTGTGACCTGTTATACTATCTGCTAGGGTCAAATTCAACGATTAACGATAAAGAACTGGGCTGTTCTCTGCCTTATCTTCAGGAAGGGAATGTAAAACTGCAGATCATGGCGATGTATGCAGGAACAGGTGAAGGAAGTACCACTTATGGACTGAAGCAAAGCCAATTGTTCTCAGAACTCATCAAAAATGAAAACTTTTTCCTGTTTGAGAATGAAAACTATAAGAATCCCGAGAATGAAAATCGGGTAGGAGTTATTGCTTCCATTGAAAATGCATCTGCATTCTGTGACGAAAACCAAAGTCTGGACTCCGGATTTAAAAATCTTGAAACTATTATTGAAAATACTCAGAAAGTATTTTATATCGGGATTACCCATCATTTAGAAAACCGTTTCGGCGGTGGAAATAATGCGACTGCCGGACTAAAAGAAGACGGGAAAGTTCTGATTGATTATATTGCAGACCGTAAAATTGCCATAGATTTAGCGCACACAAGCGATCAGCTGGCTTATGATATATTCAATTATATAGATCAGAAAAATTACTCAATTCCTATTCTGGCAAGCCACTCCAATTATCGAACTGTATATAAAAATAACCGAAATCTTCCTGATGAACTGGCTAAAGAGGTCATAAAAAGGAATGGTCTTATCGGTTTAAACTTTATCAAAGATTATGTAGATATTGAAGATCCTGAAAGACTTTATGAACATATTCAGTATGGGCTTGATCTGGGTGGAGAAAACAGTATTGCCTATGGAGCAGATTATTTCTATTGGAAAGATCATCCGGATACATCACGCCATCCGTTTTTCTTTGAAGAACATTCTAATGCATCAGTTTATCTGGGGATTAATAAAGAAATTGAAAAAAGATTCTCTTCTGAGCTTGTAGAAAAGATCAGCCATAAGAATGTTTTAAACTTTATAGAACGTATTTATAATTAAAACCTGAATCTTTATAAAAAAAATCTATGTTTCTATGGGGTTGAAAAATAAAACAACATAGAAACATAGATAATTATCTGCAAAATCAGCGAGAGAAAAACCTACATTAACTTTTTCTCTTATACCTCACTTTTTGCTTGATAATTTCAATTACATCCACATTCTGAACCTTAGATTTGATCCATCCGTGAATATCAATATAGAATAGGGATCTTCTGTAATATTCATTTTCAGAGAATTCTTCAAGCTTCTTATCAAAAGCTTCAAATACTTTCTGTCTCTGATCCGGCAGCTGATTATTCACCGTTTTAAAAAACTGAATGCTTTCAAAGTGAAATTCCTCCGGTTTTTTCATTTTCTTAGCAAATTTCAGGGTAGAAGTAATAAATTCATCATAATCTTCATCATTTCCGGATTCATACTTCGACATTAAAATGAGGATTCGTGTATGAAACAATAAATCTTCCTGTACATTACCTTTGGATTCTATAACTCTCATAGAGTATTCAATAGCCTTTTTGTACATCTTACTCCCGAAAAACATTGCCGCCATCTTAAGATAAAGAATCATAAAGTGGTGTTCATCAATTCTTTCCCTAAGCTTTTCCATCTTCAGTTCAATTTCAGGAATAAGCTTGGTTCCTGTAAAAAATTCACCTTTTACAAAATGAATATTCATCAGCGTGTTATAATGCGTAAGGAAAATAAGAGACTGAAGATTCTCATTCTGGGCAAAATTTTCAGCATTAACCCTTGTATTGAATTCTTCAAAATGCTCTTCTAGGATATCAATGTTTCCATATAGGAATAGGATTTTCAACAGGTAAGTATTTCCTTTAATATACCAAACCGGATGGCTGAAGATCATCTCCGGTCTTTTATGAAACAGGTCTACCCATTGATAGGCATATTTCAGCGTGTATTTATAATCCTGCAGCAACTGATTTTTCCAGACATGGGCCTTAAAATACCATAGTTTTTCTGTAAAATTAAGTTTGTCAAACCTGATATTCTTAATTTCTGCGTTAAAAATATCCATAACTTCTTCACGGTCTGCATCATTTTTTACATAGCCATGAGTCAGCATTTCACTGTATAATTTCAGAGAAAGATTAGATAATTTTGTCGTGTAGCGGTTCTGTTTGCTCAGCTCCTGAGATTGTTTGATAAGCTCTTCAGCTCGTCCTTCAAAACTTCGTGTAATGAATTGAGATTCAATTACTTTTTCAAGATCAATAATCTCGGAAGCAATACTCTTTTCATCCAGCTCCAAAGCAGACTGTTTGGTTTTGTCCAGTATTTTTAATGCCTGTTTATAAAGCCCTTTCTGATACAGAATATTGGCAAAATCCAACTGTTCCCGAAGCTGGATTCTATAGTTCTGATGACTTGGGTTCATCCTGAGACTCACCAGAATTTGCTTGTAAAGGTGTGCCTTCAGATTAGAAAGCTGTTGCTTGGTAGAAATTTTCTTTTCAATAATGATGCTTTCATCATATTCCTTCATTTTATCCATTTCAGAAAAAAGGAGTAAAAATTTGGCATCTACATTAATTCCGAGACGGTTTACGTACAACTTAAACTGTCGTTTTTCGGAAGTCGTCAATGACTTTACCAGTACAAACAAAAAATCTTTCTGCAATTCTGCCATTGTAAATTTTTAAAATTTAAATAATTGAATATTAACAACATACTCTTATTTCTTCAACTGTTGAATATTGTAATTTTTTGAAAAAATGAAAATGAAAAAATATAGCAAGCTGTAGTTTTGAGTCAAAATTAAGTAAAAAACTTTTATTTATGAACTCCGAAAAAATTGAAATTTTTGATACCACGTTGCGCGATGGGGAACAGGTTCCTGGATGTAAACTGAATACAAAACAGAAACTGATTATTGCTGAAAAGCTCGATGAACTGGGGGTTGATATCATTGAAGCAGGTTTCCCGATTTCCAGTCCCGGAGATTTTGAATCTGTTTCTGAAATTTCAAAACTCGTAAGAAATGCAAAGGTATGCGGATTAACAAGAGCCAATAAAAAAGATATTGACACTGCTGCTGAAGCTTTACAATTTGCAAAGAAACCTAGAATACATACGGGAATCGGAACTTCTGATTCACACATTAAATACAAATTCAACTCTACAAGGGAAAATATTATTGAACGTGCTGCAGAAGCCGTAAGATATGCCAAAAGATATGTAGAGGATGTAGAATTTTACGCTGAAGATGCAGGAAGAACAGATAATGCTTATCTGGCACAGGTTTGTGAAGCAGTAATTAAAGCAGGAGCCACTGTACTGAACATTCCTGATACTACAGGATATTGCCTGCCGGAAGAATACGGGCAGAAAATAAAATACCTTAGAGAGAATGTAAAAGGAATTGAAAAAGCAGTGTTATCATGCCATTGCCACAATGATTTAGGAATGGCTACTGCCAATTCTATTTCCGGAGCGATTAATGGAGCCCGTCAAATTGAATGTACCATCAATGGATTGGGTGAGAGAGCAGGAAATACGGCGCTGGAAGAAGTCGTCATGATTCTGAAGCAACACAAACACCTGAATTTACATACCAATGTTAATTCCGTTATGCTTAATGAGATGAGCGTTATGGTTTCTGATCTGATGGGAATGGCTGTACAGCCTAATAAAGCCATTGTAGGGGCCAATGCTTTTGCTCATAGTTCAGGAATTCATCAGGATGGGGTCATCAAAAACAGAGAAACCTATGAAATTATTGATCCGGCTGAAGTAGGAGTGAATGCATCATCCATCATTCTTACAGCAAGAAGCGGACGTTCAGCATTAGCTTACCGATTCAAACATATTGGTCATGATGTTACCAAAGATGAACTGGATTATCTGTATCAGGAATTCTTAAAAATAGCAGATCTTAAAAAGGAGATAGGTAACGAGGATCTGGCATTAATCATGGAAACATGCAGCAGAAAAATAGGATAGAGGTTTGATTTAATTCAAGATAAAGTAAAAATGAACAAAGATAAAAAGACACTTTTTGATAAAGTTTGGGATGCTCATGTTGTAGATACGGTTCCTGACGGGCCACAGGTGATTTATATTGACAAACACCTGATCCATGAAGTAACCAGCCCTCAGGCTTTTGCAGAATTGGAATCCAGAAACCTGGAAATATTCAGACCGGAACAGATTGTAGCAACAGCAGATCATAATGTTCCAACACTTCATCAGGAAGAGCCGATTCGTGATGAATTATCAAGAAATCAGGTTCAGCAACTGACTGAAAATTGTGAGAAAAACAATATTGAATTATTCGGTTTGGGCCATCAATACCAGGGAATTGTGCATATTATTGCTCCTGAACTTGGAATTACACAGCCAGGAATGAGCATTGTTTGTGGTGACAGTCATACATCCACTCACGGTGCTTTTGGAACCATTGCCTTTGGAATCGGGACCAGCCAGGTTGCTCAGGTTTTTGCCAGCCAGTGTCTGTTGCTTAACAAACCTAAATCGATGAGAATTACAGTGAATGGTAAGCTTAACGAGAATGTTCAGCCTAAAGATGTTATTCTTTACATTATTTCAAAAACAGGAACAGATGGTGGAACAGGGTATTTCTGTGAATATGCCGGAAACGTTTTCGAGGAAATGTCGATGGAAGGAAGAATGACGGTTTGTAATATGAGTATCGAAATGGGAGCCAGAGGAGGAATGATTGCTCCGGATGAAACCACTTTTGAATACGTTAAAGGAAGAAAATTTGCACCAAAAGGAGAGGAATGGGAAGAAAAAGTAGCCTATTGGAATACTTTAAAAACTGATGAAGGAGCTGTTTTTGATCAGGAATTGTCCTTCAATGCTGAAGACATTTACCCAATGATTACTTACGGAACCAATCCTGGAATGGGAATTTCAATTCATGAAACCATTCCGGCACCTCAAAACGAATCTGAAGCAAAGGCTTTACAGTATATGGGACTGGAAGCAGGGCAGACTCCATCAAGCATAAAAGTCAATTATGTATTTATAGGAAGCTGTACCAATGCAAGGATTGAAGATTTCAGGTCTGCGGCTCAATATATCAAAGGAAAAAGCAAATCTGAAGCCGTAAAAGCTTTAATTGTTCCTGGTTCTCAGCAGGTGGTAAAGCAAATTTATGAAGAAGGTCTGGATAAAATCTTTAATGATGCAGGATTCCAGATCCGCCAGCCGGGATGCTCAGCTTGTCTTGCCATGAATGATGATAAAATTCCGGAAGGAGAATATTGCGTTTCCACTTCCAACAGAAATTTTGAAGGAAGACAAGGACAAGGTTCAAGAACCATTCTGGCAAGTCCACTTACCGCAGCCAAAGCAGCAATAGAAGGCAGAATTTCTGCTTTTGAAAGTTTAAATTAAAGACAACACATGCAAAAATTAGTTATCATAAAATCCACTGCAGTTCCATTGCCTGCAGAAAATATAGATACGGATCAGATTATTCCGGCAAGATTCTTAAAAAGTATTGACAGAAAGGGTTTTGGAGAAAACCTTTTCAGAGACTGGAGATATAATATTCATACCAATGAGCCTAATCCTGATTTTGTTCTTAATAATCCTAAGTTTAATGGTGAAATCTTAGTAGCAGGAAATAATTTTGGCTGTGGAAGCAGCCGTGAGCATGCTGCCTGGGCGTTAACCGATTATGGTTTTAAAGTTATTGTTTCAAGTTATTTTGCCGATATTTTTAAAGGAAATGCTTTAAACAACGGGCTTCTTCCGGTAAAAGTTTCTGAAGAATTTTTGAAAGAGATCTTAGAAGGAATCAATGAAAACCCGGACAATCAAATTGCCATTGATGTAGAATTGCAGTCCATCAGCTTTAAAGACACCACTGAAACTTTTGAGCTTGATTCTTATAAAAAAATATGCCTGATGAACGGGTATGACGATATTGATTTTTTAATCAGCAAAAAACAGGCGATTACAGAATTTGAACTAAAAACACAGACAAAAAATGAGCAACAATTATTTTAAAATCGCAGTTCTTCCCGGAGATGGAATTGGGCCGGAGATTATCAGTGAAAGCATCAAGATTTTAGATGTGATTGCTGAAGCTTTTCAATACAAATTTCAATTTGATTATGGACTGATTGGAGCAGAAGCTATTTTTAAGACAGGAAATCCGCTGCCTGAAGAAACACTGAAGATTTGTAAAGAATCAGATGCTGTGCTTTTTGGAGCGATAGGAGATCCTGCCTTTGATAATAATCCTGAAGCCAAGGTAAGACCAGAGCAAGGATTATTAAAACTTCGTAAGGAATTAGGATTGTTTGCCAATATCCGTCCTTTAAAAACATATGCTTCTCTGATTGAAAAAAGTCCGCTTAAAAGAGAAATTATTGAAGGTGCAGATATTCAGATTTTCAGAGAACTGGTAAGTGGAATTTATTTTGGTGAGAAGTTTACAGATCCTGAAGGTGCTTATGCTTATGATGTATGCAAATACAGCAGAGAGGATATTCTTCCCATTGCCCACATGGCATTTCAGGAAGCTCAGAAGAGAAGTAAAAAGCTGACATTAATTGATAAAGCGAACGTGTTGGATACTTCCAGATTATGGAGAAAGATCTGCCAGGAAATCGCTTCAGAATATCCGGATGTACAGTTAGATTATATGTTTGTAGACAATGCGGCGATGCAGTTAATCCTAAATCCAAAACAGTTTGATGTTATTTTAACAGAGAATATGTTCGGAGATATTATTTCTGATGAAGCCAGTGTGATTGGAGGTTCTATAGGATTGCTTCCTTCAGCTTCAGTAGGAGAGGAAAATGCATTGTTTGAGCCTATTCATGGTTCATATCCACAGGCGAAAGGAAAAGGAATTGCCAACCCTATTGCTTCCATTTTAAGTGTGGCAATGATGTTGGATCACCTTGGATTGCAGCCTGCAGCGAACAAATTGAGACAGTCTGTAGAACACGCCATTGAAAATAAATATGTGACCATTGATCTTAATACAAAGCAATATTATTCTACCAGTGAAGTGGGAAGCTTTATTGCAGATCATATTAAGTATTCTGAAAAGTCATATTATAATTTTGAGAATGTAAAAATCGGAAAATCGACCATTGTTTAGTAAAAAAAAGTTCACTTAGATAGATAGTTAGAAGAAAGGATCTGCCTCGTATGAGACAGATCCTTTCAATTTTTATTTTCTGAAATATGGTAAACCAGTATATTCTGTTTCCTGAATTATTTTCAGAGTCCAAGAATACCGATTTTTCCTGTTTTATCTTCTATGGTATAATTTAAAGCCTTAGCTAACACAAAGATATTGTCCAGATTTTCCATTAGTTGCTTACGTCCTTCAGTTCTCAACTGATTCTGATCGATAGATTTAACGGCCGTTTCTTTAGCTTTTGCCGTTACATTTTTAATATCCTTTTCAGAAATTCTATTAAAAAATGAATCATCCAGAGATTGGATTTCAACGCTAGGGATAATTTTGATCTCTGCATCAGGAAGTTCCGTGATAACCAACTTTTTGTTGATGGAATCCACTTCGATCTTCATTTTATTCAGATCATAGGAAACCTGAGCGTTGGTTTTTGTAAAGGTAATGATACTGTTACTTGAAACTTCTTTACCCATAAACTCATAGCCCATTTTGGTTTTCTGCATGGTAGAACTGTTCTGTTCTATCACCACCATCTTATTCATTTTGGAAATCTGGTTGGTCAGGATATAATAATCTGACTTTTCCGTTTTGTTTCCAAGATTAAGACAGGATTTAAGTCCAAAAAACAGAAGTACCATAACTCCGGCACCGGCTGCAAACGATAAAATTGTTTTATAATTTCTCAAATCTATTTAAAAATTTCTTTAATTACAGATGAGTCATTCTTTTTCAGAATTTCAACTAAATCTCTTTCAATATATCCACTGGTAGGCATTTCTATGATCCTGCCCAGCTCTTTTCCATATTGCTTTACAATAATGGTAGGAACCTTCTGGATGTTGTAAAGAGATTCATCTCCGCTGGGAGATTCTTTTTTACGGTTAACAGCAATAATGGTCATTTTGTTTTCCGGATAACCTACTTCTTCCAATATCTTTGTCAGTCTTGGAAAATCCCTGTGGCTGTCTTCGCACCAGGTTCCCATAAAAACAACAATATCATAAGTTCCCAGTTTTTTCTTTTTCAGTTCACTTATTGCTTTCTGATCCAGAGTATATTCGTCATGTTCCTTTACATACCAGTCTGCATAAGGTGCTTTCAGAAACTGTTCTTTCAACTGATGTCCTAACAGCATTTTACCATCTTTTTCAGTGGTGACTTCGCGGTTAACCACTACTTTCTGAGCACTAAGCTGCTGAGTAGCTAAAAATAAACTTGAAGCGGCAACAATATTTGTAATAAATTTTTTCATATGTTATTTTTCAATAATTGACTTCAGATCAGCAGGAGAGTAGTATTTGTTTTTTAATACTTTATGGTCTGCTTTTCTGTACACATTGAACTTTTCACCAGATTTCTCATAAAAAGATTCTACTTCTTTTTCTTTATAGAATTCAACGGTTTCATTAGCCTGTTCTTCGTTATCACATGCTTTCGACATGTTGGAACGCTGAACTTCGTTGAATAGCTCTACAAATTTGTTGCCAAGTCCAAATTCCAGGACGGCACCACTTAAAACGTACTGTAAGTCACAAAGAGCATCTGCAATTTCTACAATATTGTTGTCAGCAATGGCTTGCTTTAACTCATTAAGTTCTTCCTGTAGAAGTTCTACTCTAAGATTGCATCTTTCTGGAGAAGGAATTTGTGGGGTGTCTAGAATAGGGGCTTTGAAAGTAGTATGGAATTCTGCTACTTGGTTCAAACTATCAATTTTATCCATGAATTTTTTTATTTATTACAAAGATAGAAAACCATTTGATAATAGTGAAATGTAGGGGGAAAATAAGAATCATTATTGAATGTTTTTTAACCACAGATGACACAGATTTTTACAGATGTTTGCGTTTTGTTGTCTATATAATTTGTAAGCGGCTAGTTTAAGAATCACAAAAACCACAACTATAGGGCTGTGGTTTTTGGTTTTAAATATATTGATGATATTCAATTACTCAACTTCTTGATATTCCCAGATCCCTGAGATATTTAATACTTCTAAGCTTGGCTGTTTTTCTCCATAGCTGAATATACAGATATAATTCGCATTGCAGGATGTACAGTTTGTTCCGAAGTATAGGGTAGGCATATCATTTACAGTTAAGGCACCATAATGCTGCATTCTCTGTGAAGTTTCAGTAGTCATCTGATTCTTCAATAACTCGGATCTTGATATTACTTTGTTTTCATTATAGATTTGAAGAATTGGAAATCCCGACTGATACGGAGAAATTTCAACTGTATTTTCCTGACCACATTCACAGCAGGTAAATCGGGTTACTGCTGCTGGAATAGCTTCATCATTAATGAATCTGTCTTTTTGTATCAGGGCTTTTTTACCAATTTTTATTTTTTTTGAAATTGAATACATCTGAGTTTAATTTATTATTGAATAACGGTTCCTTCCAGATTAGGATATTTACCGCTAGGGCTCTTTTTAATCGTAATTTTTATATACCCTTCTTCTGCTAATTTATTCCAAGTTTTTGGATATCCGGTATTAATATCAATAGGAATTTTCCACATGGTCTGCTTTCCGTTTCCTATCTGATTGAACCAGGGAATAATATCTGCTGTCTGAGATTTAAAAGGTAATGCATTAAGGACATCAATCTGATAATAGAAATCGTACTTGTTTTCAGGCTGGTTTAAAGCTCTTTCCGCGAAGGTGTAAACGTACCCATTAATAATAGGGCTGGTAAAGTTACCTCCTAATGTTGGATTTCCAGTTCCATTGTAACTTCCTACAGCACCGCTATATCGGTCATACTTTTGTCCGGCCTGTATTGCAACGTCATCTACAATATTATATCCGCCATTTGCCGGTGGCCATCCACCATTCAGGGTATTAGCCTGAAATAGTTTTTCCAGTTCTTTCCAGTTCCCTTGCTTGTACAGATCAAATGCCTGGTTTCTGATTGTTGAATTTACTTTGTTTCCAGGATCATAAGTTGTAGCAAAATCATCAGCACTTTTGTAGAACACGATTTTAACAGGGCTCGGTTGGATAACAATTTCTTCTTCTCGCTCATCAGAACTACAGGCTACTGAAAAAGATGCAATGGCCAGAAAGAAGAAGTACTTAAATAAATGTTTCATATAAAAAATTTTAAATTATGTGAAATTTAATTAGGTATTGTCAGGGATGCAGACCGAAGCCAGTGTTTACATAGAAAATTTATCTTTTATTTATATACCGATTTTCTTAAACAGAAAATGTTTAATTTATAATGTGATGAATGGTTTTCCAAATTGAAAAAAAACGGAATAACAGAGTAATTCATTGTTAGAAAAGCCATTGAAAGCTTCCCTTAAATACAAACGGGTAACGGTACAATAAGTGAATAATATTGAACGATAAAATTAACCAAAAATATAATAGTGTATAAAATTATTTTAAATAAAACATTATTGTTGAAATTAATTACATGAATGCTAGTGATTTAAATGATAAAATGTAAACATAATTGGAAATTTCAATAAAAAAGACCACTCTTATGAGCGGTCTTTTTTATTTCTATTTAAAATGTCTTATTTTTTAATGAACATTTTTGAAAACTTCTCAATCTGGATCACATAATTTCCTTTTATAAGGCTACTTACATTCACTGTACCATTTTGAAGAGATCCTTCAGTAACCAGTTTCCCGGACATGTCATAGATTTTAAATCGTTCTGATCTGGTGTTTGAAAGGGTTAAAATATCTTTTACAGGGTTTGGATACAACTTGATTTCTGTAGAACCTTTCAGTTGAGTTTCTGCAGTAGACAGTTCACTTGTGGTTACAGAAATATTAGCATTATTTACATCAAAGAAGATATGATTGCTTCCTTTCACCATGATTCTTCCTGAACGGGTTGCAATATTGGGAATTACTACAGCTTCAGAACCGTCATTAGGAGTTCCGGCTAATAGAGTAGTCCAGGTCTCTCCGTTATCTGTTGACCAAAGAATATCTACATTGGCAGCATTGATATTATTAGCAGTGGTTCCTGCTACATCCCAGGTTACAATCTGTGAGCTTCCACCAACATATGATAAAGCAGTGTTCTGAGAAGTAATAAGGAAAGGGCCCGCAAATGCATTCACTGTAATTTTAACATCATCAGAGTTGTTTGCTGCACCACCCAACCTGTTATCTCTAACTGTAAATCTGAAATTCAGATCTCTTGAAACGGAAGATAATGCTTCAACTCTTATTTCCTGACCCATCGTTTCAGTTTCTCCTGCTAAAACAGTAGTCATTCTTGGAAAATATCTTACTGGAGAAGCTGTAGGCACCCATGATCTGAATGTTGGTCCAGCACTTTTTGTAGATGTTGCTGCAGAATTACTTCCTGTTTGAGAGGATGTACCGTTATCCATCTGTTCCCAGATGTAGGTAAGTGAATCTCCATCAGCATCAGTTCCGGCACCTGTCAGTACAAATGGTGTACTTTTAGGAACTGTATAGTCTGCACCGGCATTGGCTGTAGGAATGGTATTTCCTGTAGGTGTATTTACAGAGCAGGGTTTTGTCTTAATATTATTGGTGATCTGTTCAATGCTACGGGCATGAAAAAACGGATTTGAATTTCTCTGCACATCATAAGGTGTAATTCCTGCATATCCCATAATGGTAGATCCTGAACCTGGTTCTACAGGCTGTAATCCTGTTTGTGTAGTATATGAAAATGTGTGGTTTCCACCAAACTGGTGTCCCATTTCGTGCGCTACAAAGTCAATATCAAAAGTATCTCCTGAAGGAATACCGTTAGATGGAGAAGTATATCCGCTTCCTTTATAATTTTCAGGGTAAGTAGTTCCCATATAATTATAAGTAGACATATCATCACTGCATAAACAACCTATACATCCGGCATTTCCACCACCACCAGTAGCACCGAATAAATGACCTATATCAAAATTTGCATTCCCGATTTTTGAACTCAGATCATTCATAAGTTCAAAATTCCATTTTTGCATTTGTCCGGATGGTGAGAAAGGATCATTGTTAGCATCCGTATAAATAATAGAATCATTATTAGGAATCAATACCATTCTTGCAGCAAAATCATTTTCAA
Organism: Chryseobacterium sp. CH25; assembly: GCF_004119455.1. Taxonomy (GTDB): domain Bacteria; phylum Bacteroidota; class Bacteroidia; order Flavobacteriales; family Weeksellaceae; genus Chryseobacterium. The sequence goes on along the minus strand of NZ_NRQT01000005.1, from coordinate 440,292 downwards.
AAATACCATTAACACGCGTAAGGGTATTGTTCATAGCTGCCAATGCATCCGCTTTGGTACCACCAAAATAAGCTGCATATTCTCCGGTACAGGATAATGCCAGTCTGAATGTTCTTAAAACAGCATCATCTGCATTTTTAGCTGTAACAATATTAGAAGTACCTTTTTGTGCAGATTCAAGTACTTTACATTCAAAATTGTTCAGATCATTTTTTCTGTCAGATCTTTTATAAACAGCATAAGTAGATAAGTCTTTGGAATAAGGCTCAATAAAAACAGCCGATTTATCACCATAGATTTCCATAGAAGATAATCCTAACGAAGAAATACTGAAATAAACTGTTGATGTTTTGTCTTCTAATCCCTGTCCGATATAAGATTTAATATCCGGATATTTAGAAGCTAATTCAGGATCAAAATTTGAATTTTCCGTTACCGTAAAGCGTTCCATCTTTCCTGCTGAATTAGGGAGAGAAATGATAACGGATGACTTTTCTGTTGCTCTTTTGGGAGTTCTTGCCAATACATTTTTCAATCCATTAATGTCCAGATGAAAAATTCTGGGATCATCAATGTTTTTCATGTTTTCTAAAACTGGCGAAGTTCTTTGTTGGGTTTTTCTGGACCATAGACGGTCTGTTTGCGCAAAAGATACGCCAGATAATACCAGCATCCCCATCATTAATAATTGTTTTTTCATGTTGCCGTGAATTTTTTTGTAAGGATCAAAAGTAGTGAAAATATTAAGAAATAATTATTCTTTTTTAGAATAATTAAAAATAATAAACAGGAAAATATTCAACCCTCTGAATATAAACAAATAAAAAAACTGCCCTATTAAAGGGCAGTTTCACATCGTTTAAATTTTTATGGTGATTAGTTTTTAACAAATCGTTTAGAAACTTCTCCAATTTGGATCATATAAGCCCCTTTAATCAAGTTGCTTACATTCACAGATCCTCTCTGAAGTTTTCCTGAGTCAACCACTTTTCCACCCATATCAAAGATTTTATAGTCTTCAGATGTTGTATTGGAGATATACATGATATCTTTTACCGGGTTAGGGTATAATTTAATATCTGTAATAAGATCTTTCGTATTGGAAAGTTCTCCTCTTCCTGAAGATACAATATTTACTGAATAATCTTCAACCTGTCCATATGTATATGCTTCACAAGATGAAGTAGGAATTGAGCTGTACTTCATCATTACTCTCATTCTTGTTGAACCAAGAGTAGCTGTTGAAGGGATAGTCACTGTTCCTGTAACCGGACTTGTTGTAGAACCTGCTTTTGTCCATACAAGCTCACCGCTGTCTGCAAAACTACCGTTTCCATTGTAATCAATATAAACAGCATAAGCTTCGCTGTACTTCGTAGAAGTCCAAACCGGAGTAATAGAAAGCGTATAAGCAGTTCCTCTTGTTACATTGGTAGAGATCGCTGTAAAGTTTTCATAGCCTGCAGTTCCTGTTGAAGTATTGTTGATGGTACCGAATTTTACATTACCGATTCTTTCATCAGCTGTATTGGATGCTGAAGAAGAACAATAAGTTACTGTTCCGCCTGCAAGTGTTGTAACGTTTACTGTATTACTTGAAGAAGAAGCGTTACCAGCTGCATCTTTCGCTTTTACAGAGAAGCTGTAAGTAGTAGATGGAGTTAAGCTTGTTACGGTATAAGTAGTAGAAGCTGTAGAACCAATTAATGAAGCTCCCATATACACATCATATCCTGTAACTCCTACATTATCTGTAGCTCCGGACCATGAAAGGTTTGTGCTTGTAGAAGTTGTTCCTGAAGCAGCAAGGGTAGGAGCAGTAGGAGCAACTGTATCAGGTGTTCCGGATCCTGCGTTTACAGAAATATTGGCATTATTTACATCAAAGAAAATGTGATTAGCTCCTTTTACCATAATTCTTCCTGTAGTGGTAGTAACGTTAGGAATGGTTACAGCCTGTGAGCCATCATTAGGTGTTGCAGATAATAGAGTAGACCAGGTATTTCCGCTGTCTGTAGACCAAAGAATATCTACATTAGCTGTGTTTACTCCATTCGCGGTAGTTCCTGCAACATCCCAAGTTACAGTTTGTGAACTTCCACCTGTATAAGTTGTTGCTGAATTCTGAGAAGTAACGGCAAAAGGTCCTGCAGTACTGTTTACTGTAATTACAGCATCATCAGAATTATTTCCTGAACCTCCTGCTTTATTATCACGAACAGTAAACCTGAAATTTAATGTTCTGGCTACCGAAGAAAGAGCTTCCACAGTAATTTCGGTACCTGCAGTAGTTGTTGAACCAGCTAAAACAGATGCCATTCTTGGGAAATATCTTGTAGGGACAGTGGTAGGTGTCCATGATCTGAAATTAGGTCCTGAAGCTTTTGTTGCACTTGCGGCAGAACTTGCTCCTGTTTGAGAAGAAGAAGCATTATCCATCTGTTCCCAGATATAAGTTAATGAATCACCGTCTGCATCAGTTCCGCTTCCGGTTAATACAAATGGAGTTCCTTTTGGAATTGTATAGTCTAATCCTGCATTGGCTGTTGGAATTGAGTTTCCAGTATTGGTATTTACAGAGCAGGTTTTAGCTTTAATATTATTAGTAATCTGCTGGATACTTACAGCATGGAAAAATGCATCAGAGTGAGGCTGAACATCCTGGCCTGTAATTCCGGCGTAACCCATGATTGTTGATCCTGATCCAGGTTCCATATTCACCCCTGTTCCTTCGTTACCATGAGAAAAGGTGTGATTTCCACCAAACTGGTGCCCCATTTCATGAGCCACATAATCAATATCGAAATTATCCCCTGATGGAATTGAGTCTGCAGGAGAAGTATAACCACTACCTTTTGATCCATTTGTACAGATACATCCGATACATCCTGCGTTTCCTCCACCTCCGGAAGCTCCGAACAAGTGTCCGATATCATAATTAGCTTCACCAATAACAGAAGTTAATGTACTTTGTAATTGAGAGTTCCAGCTGCTCATTCCTGAAGCAGCGGAATAAGGATCCGTAGATGCATTGGTATAAATAACAGCGTCATTGTTGGCTATAAGAACCATTCTTGCAGCGAAATCTTTTTCAAAAACACCATTTACACGAGTCATTGTAGTGTTCATTGCAGCTAACGCTTGAGCTTTTGTTCCACCAAAATAAGCCGTGTATTCTCCTGTACAGGATAATGCCAGTCTGAATGTTCTTAGTTTAGCATCATCAGCATTAGGTCTTGCGGCAATACCTGCATTAGAAACTCCTTTTTTAGCAACATCTACTACAGTACATTCAAATTTACTTAAATCATCATTTTTGTCAGATTTTTTGTAAACAACATACGTAGAAAGGTCTTTAGTATAAGGCTCAATAAATACAGCTGATTTATCACCGTAAATTTCCATGGATGATAGCCCTAGTGGAGAAACACTGAAATACACTGTTGAATTTGGATCTTCAAGCCCCTGACCTACATAAGATTTAATGTCAGGATATTTTGCAGCTAATTCAGGAGTGAAGTTGGAATTTTCTTTTACTTTGAAGCTTTCCATCTTGCCATCAGAATTCGGAAACGAAATGATGACTTCCGATTTTTCGCCAACTGCCAATCTCTTTGGTGCTTTAGCTAAAGCATTTTTCAATCCATTGATATTCAAACTGAATAGTTTCGGATTTCGGATCCCAACTTTGTTTTCAAAAGTCTCTGAAGAAGTTCTTGATAACTCTTGTGACCAAAGGCGGTCAGTCTGTGCGAATGAAACTCCTGTAATAAGAAGCATCCCAAGTAGGGTTAATTGTCTTTTCATATTAAATATTTGTTTTTATTATGGTAAATCGAAATTAATAAAAATATTATTACGAAAAACAAAAATTTTTAAGATTTTTTTTGATCTTTCATTTAATATATTATGCAATACATTAAATATATTCAAATTGATATTGTCCCAAAATGAAAAAATGGCATACGTAATTTACGTATGCCATTTTTTATTAATTAAAATAATTTTCAGTTACATTTTATCATCGGCAGTAGGGCCATAAAGTCCGGGAACTTTATTTCCGGTTGATCTTAAATAGACAACCAGTTCACCCCTGTGATGGTACAAATGATTATAAAGAAAACCTCTTACTACCTGAATTCTTGGTGAAGCCGGGAAAAGAGCATTTCCATTCATTTCCATCTTCCATTCATTAAAATAAGTGTTTTCATCAGAGTCTTCCAAGACCTTTTGTGCTTTAGCAACGTTTTCTTCAAACTTTGCTACAATATTTTCAGCTTTGGAAATGTCACCTTTATCATACTGATAGGTACCCATGTCAAAGACATCCTGATTAAAGGTAGAGTCATACCAGTTGTAAACTTCTGCAATATGAGACGCTAACTGACCGGTTGTCCAGTTCTTTTCAGAGGGTTTCCAGTCTAAAGCGCTGTCAGGGATTGCTTTTAAAATTTTTCTGGTGTTTTCAGCTTCGTGCAGAAATTCACCTAAAAGTGCCTGTTTAATCATTTGTATGAGGGTTAAAATTATTTTGTAATATCTCTTCCGATCACCAGTCTCTGGATTTCAGAAGTTCCTTCACCAATTGTACAAAGCTTAGAGTCTCTGTAGAATTTTTCAGCAGGGAAATCTTTTGTATATCCGTATCCTCCGAAGATCTGAACAGCATTATTGGCAATTCTTACACAAGCTTCAGAAGCATATAATTTTGCCATTGCCCCTTCTTTTGTCATTTTTTGCTTAGCATTTTTCAATGTTGCTGCTCTTTGAATAAGAAGTTCAGCAGCATCAATTTCTGTAGCCATATCAGCTAACATGAAGTTGATCGCTTGGAATTCAGAGATTGATTTTCCAAACTGATGTCTTTCTTTAGCATATTTTAAAGCAGCCTTATAAGCTCCTCTTGCTGTTCCTAAACTTAAAGCAGCGATAGAAATTCTACCTCCGTCAAGAATTTTCATAGCCTGTTTGAAACCTTCACCCACTTCTCCTAAACGGTGAGAATCCGGTACACGTACATTATCGAAAATTAGCTCTGCCGTTTCAGAAGCACGCATCCCTAATTTATTTTCTTTTTTTCCTGAAGTAAAACCAGGCATTCCTTTTTCCAAAACAAAAGCGGTAGAGTTATTTTTAGCTCCTTTTTCACCTGTTCTGGTCATTACTACAGCAATATCTCCTGAAATAGCGTGAGTAATAAAGTTCTTAGCTCCGTTAATGATCCATTCATCACCGTCTTTTACAGCAGTGGTAGACATTCCTCCTGAATCAGACCCAGTATTATGCTCTGTTAATCCCCAGGCTCCGATTACTTTTCCGGAAGCTAATTGAGGAAGCCACTTATTTCTTTGCTCTTCATTACCAAATTCATAAATATGATTTGTACAAAGAGAGTTGTGTGCTGCTACAGAAAGACCAATAGACGGATCTACTTGAGATATTTCATCCAGGATCGTAACGTATTCATGATAACTTAAGCCGGAACCTCCGTATTGCTCAGGCACTACAATTCCCATAAAGCCCATTTCTCCCAGCTGGTGAAATAAGTCTTTTGGAAAAGTCTGGCTTTCATCCCACTCCATAATATTCGGTCGGATATTCTTCTCTGCAAATTCTCTAGCTGTCTCCGCTATCATTTTGATGTTGTCAATTGTCTCTGTATTCATATTGATAATAGTTAGTTCCCAAAGATAACCAAATTGACGGAATGCTAAAAAAATTATCACATCCATAATATATATCATGTCAATATTTTAATTTCCAATTTTTTATATTTTGAGAATTAATGTATTCTTAATAAAATATTCAATCTTTTGCGTATTTTATTTTACTAATTTAGTCGCCCAATTTTTAAGGTATGAAAAAAATTCTATTTCCTATTATTTTGATTTCTTCTTATATCTCAGCGCAGGCTCCTGCCGGATATTATAACGGAACAGCCGGATTAACAGGGTATGCACTGAAATCTAAGCTGCATGATATCATCTCTGAGAAGAATATCAACTGGCATTATGATGGTATTCAGCTTTTTTATGCACAAACCGATCTTGATAAATATTACGATCATGATGCAACCAATACGGAATTTTTACTGGATATCTATTCTGAGAAACCACTGGAAACAGATGCATATGAATACAAAGTAAATCAATTAGTAGCTGGTACTTCTATGGAAGGAATGGGGTATAATAAAGAACATATGATGCCGCAGAGCACATTTACCACCCTTCTTGTTGATACCAATAAAACAATTAGTGATTATCCCATGTTTTCAGATCTGAATTTTATCATCCCTGCGGATGCCAGAATTAATCAGTTGAGAAGAAATTACCCTTATGGAATAGGAAATAGCACCAATCACTACAATTTCACCAATGGGTCCAGAATATCAAATGCTGCAATTCCCAATTACCCTTATAAAGGAAGGGTTTATGAGCCGATTGATGAGTTTAAAGGAGATATTGCAAGGTCATTATTATATTTTGCAGTAAGATATGAAGGTAAACTAAGTTCATTTAATACTGCGTATAGTACCTCGGCAACCATAACGCCTTTAACAGATCAATGCCCGCTTGATGGTACGGAAGAAAGAGCAATTGATCTTCCTTATATTGAAATGTTGAAACAATGGAGCGCTGCCGATCCTGTTTCACAAAGAGAAATAGATAGAAATAATGCAATATACGCTATACAGAATAACAGGAACCCATTTATAGATCACCCAGAGTGGGTTAATATGATATGGTCTGAAACACCGGACGCAATTGCTCCGTCTGCACCAGGTTCCCTTGCTACCACTCAGCAGAATGCTTATTTTATTAATCTGAACTGGACAGCCTCGCCGGAAACAGATGTACTTGGTTACAAGATTTATGTGAATGGCTCAACTACGCCCATTGCGACTACTAAGAACACTTCTATAAGTATAGATCACCTTAATCCATCCACTACTTATACTTTTACTGTAAAAGCTTACGACAAGGGCTATCTTGAATCTCCTTTAAGTAATACTGTAACAGCAGCTACCATTGCATCAGATTCTTATGCGAAAGATCTGATCATTACAAAATACATTTCAGGAACCAACAATACCATGGTTAATAATAATGCCTTGGAAATCACTAATAAAACAGGCCACGAAGTTAATTTGAATGATTACAGAATCAATATTCAGCTTAAAAATACTCAGGGGAATTATTACCGTGCTGATACTTATGAGCTGGAAGGTAAAGTAGGGAATAATGAAACTTTTGTGATTCTGAATCCTAAATCCACTTTATCCTGTTATTCGAATAGTCAGGCTAAATTTGTAACCTCTTCAGATCCTATGGCCTTTAAAGGAGATAATTATGTAGAGCTTGCTTATAATGAATTTGTGACCGTAGATGCTATCGGAACTAAGTATACAGCTAATACCAATGGCAATGTTTCTTTGTATAGAAAAAGCAATATAAATCACCCAACTACTACATTTAATTTGAGTGAATGGGATTCTTATCCGTCTAATTACTGTCAGACTCTTGGAACTTTATCCACTTCAGAGCTTATTACTTCTGCAGAAAAAACTTTAAAAATATATCCAAATCCGGTATATGATAACCTTTTCATAAGTGGAGAAACGGAAAAAGTGAAAACAGCTCAGATTATTGATCTTTCCGGAAAAGTGATTTATACAGAGAAAGACCCGTTCAGAAATAAAAAGAACATTTCTGTACAGGGAATTCCTACAGGAACTTATCTTCTGAGACTGGATGACAGAGTAGAACAGTTTATTAAAAAATAAATTAAGAGATAGCAGCTGATCAACCTTGACAGGGTTTAAAACCCTGTCAAGGTTAGATCTACTGATTTTTTTGAAGTGATTACTTTGCTCGCAATGACCATTTAGCCCTGATAGTAGCGGTTACCCCACAGCAAGCAATGGGAAAGAATAGGAGCGAGGAGTATGAGCGGATAGCAGGAAACAGCTTCTTACATAAAAAACTATTAAAAAAGTTGAGTTAATATTCAGCTTTTTATTAAAATTTTCAATTCATTTTGTGTTTTTACGTTTTTCTTGTTTTATTCAAATCCTTGAAAACCTTGTGTTTATCATATAATCGATATAAGCAGATTCGCTAATAATCAATATCTATAAGTGTTTGTGCTTATATTTTTTATTTATAAGTAATTATGCTTATATTTGCAGTATGATAGCGGTCATTACCGGTGATATTATAAATTCACAGCATGCAGACACTGAAGTTTGGATTACCAGACTTAAAAATCTTCTCGAAACCTGGGGAAGCGCTCCCGGCACATGGGAAATCTACAGGGGAGATGAGTTTCAGTTTAAATGCAGTATTGACTCTGTTTTCTGGCATTTTCTAGCCATAAAATCCCTTATTAAAAGTCAGGAAAACCTGGATGTAAGAATAGCCATAGGTATTGGTGAAGAAAGTTTTTCTTCTGAAAAGATCACCGAATCTAACGGTACCGCTTACGTAAATTCCGGCCGACTTCTGAATGACCTGAAGAATGACGGGCACACGGTTGCCATTAAAACGTCAAACGATTCCGTAGACAGGGACCTTAATATTCTATTGAAATGGTCATCCAAAGATTTTGATAACTGGACTATGGCAACATCAGAAATTATTCATGAAATGATTATGAATCCGGATATTACCCAGGAAGATCTTGCTAAAAGATTTGCTATTTCACAGTCTTCTATCAGCCAGAGACTGAAACGAGCTAACTATGAGCTCATCGTGGAAACCAATCAGTATTTCAGAAAGAAAATATCCGAACTATAAGCATGATCTTTATCAAACTCATATTGGCACATCTACTCGGAGATTTTATACTTCAGCCAAATTCATGGGTTGCTGATAAGGAGAACTATAAACTGAAAAGCAAGTTTTTATACTTTCACGTTCTGATTCACACTGTTTTAAGCTTCATTTTTCTTTGGAATTTACAGCTTTGGTGGGTAGCCATTTTAATTGGAATTACTCATTTTATCATTGATGCTGCTAAACTTAGTTTTCAAACTATTAAAACAAAGAAAAGATGGTTTTTTATCGATCAACTTTTGCATGTTTTAGTGATTGCAGGAGCCTCTTTTTATTTCGGGGAATTTAACTTCAGCTTTTTACAGAATCAGGATGTTTTAAAGATACTAATGGCGGCTTTGTTTTTGACAACGCCGGCTTCTATTTTTATCAAAATCCTTTTATCATCCTGGACACCCGCTCCGGATGGTGCCAACTCTATTCAAACCGAATCTTTATCAAGTGCCGGAAAATATATCGGAATTTTAGAACGTCTGCTGGTATTTACCTTTATTATGGTGAATCACTGGGAAGGCGTAGGTTTCATGGTAGCTGCCAAATCTGTTTTCAGGTTCAGCGACCTTGCACAGGCAAAACAGAGAAAACTTACGGAATATGTATTAATTGGTACATTGTTAAGTTTTGGACTGGCTGTCTTAACAGGAATAATAATAAAATAAATCAATAAATCTAACTACAATTTAGAAAGTAAAATTATGAGTCAAAAGAAAGAAATGTTGTACGAGGGGAAAGCGAAACAAGTATTTGCTACCGATAATCCTGATGAAGTAGTAGTACGTTTTAAAGACGATGCTACAGCATTTAACGCTCAAAAGAAAGGCCAGGTTGACCTGAAAGGAGAAATGAACAATGCGATCACCACTCTTATTTTTGAATATTTAAATGAAAAAGGGATCAAAACTCATTTCATCCAGAAATTAGACGAAAGAGAGCAGTTGGTAAAAAAAGTATCTATCATTCCTTTGGAAATGGTAGTAAGAAACTACTCTGCAGGAAGTATGGCACAAAGATTAGGAGTGGAAGAAGGAATTAAGTCTCCTGTAACCATCTTCGATATCTGCTATAAAAAAGACGAATTGGGAGATCCGCTTATCAACGATCACCACGCTGTATTCTTAGGAGCTGCTACTTATGAAGAGCTTGATGAAATGTATGAATTATCTTCAGACATCAACGATATCCTTATTGAGCTGTTTGACAAGATCAATATCATCCTTGTAGACTTCAAAATTGAATTAGGAAAAACTTCTACAGGTGAGATCATCCTTGCAGACGAAATTTCTCCTGATACTTGCAGACTTTGGGATAAAGATACCATGAAAAAGCTTGACAAAGACAGATTCAGAAGAGACTTAGGAGAAGTAACTGAGGCATATGTTGAAATCTACAACCGTCTTAAAAACCTTTTGGTAAAATAAGATTGTAGAGAAAGGATATTATTCTGGAAGACAATTTGTTATTTAAAAACTAAAAATTAAAAACTGAAGTTAACTTAGACTAATTCCTGACATCTAATATCTAACTTCTAATTATTAGAAAAAATAGAAATGAAAAGTTTAGACATTCATAAAAGTGAATATTTAAAACAGTTTGAAAACCAGGTTTACGGAAGAAACCTTTTCAGAACTCAGGAGGAGGAGAGATTAGATGCTCCTAATGAGGAATGTGGAATCTTCGGTCTTTATTCAGATGAAGATCTGGATACGTTTTCTCTTTCACAGTTCGGGCTTTTTGCACTACAGCACAGAGGCCAGGAAGCTTGTGGTATTTCCGTTTTAAAAGACGGTAAAATTACCAATATGAAAGATGAAGGACTGGTTTTAGACGTTTATAAAGACATTCAGGAACCTGAAACTTTTATGGGAAATTCTGCAATTGGTCATACCCGTTATACCACAGCAGGAGATAAAAAGAAATATAATTTCCAGCCATTTTTCGCGAAAAACGAATATGACCAGATTATACTTTCTATAGCGCACAACGGTAACCTTACCAATGCGAAGGAATTAAAAGCGGAATTAGAAGCTGAAGGCGTAGTTTTCAGAGCAACTTCCGATTCTGAGGTGATCTTAAGATTGATCCAAAAAAACCTTGATCTTGGTCTTCGTGGAGCTATTAAAGCAACTATGGAGAAGATTGAAGGAGCCTATTCCGTAGTGGGAATGACAAGAAATAAATTCTTTGCGTTCAGAGACTTCAATGGGATTCGTCCACTAGTTTTAGGAGCTATTAATGAGAACTCTTATGTTGTAGCTTCCGAATCTGTAGCATTAGATGCTGTAGGAGCTCAGTATGTACGTGATATTCTTCCTGGAGAAATCATTTATACTAATGAAAACGAGCCTGGAAAACTTCATTCTTATATGATGGATGAAGCGAAAGGAAAACAGAGAATCTGTTCTTTTGAATACATCTACTTCGCAAGACCTGACTCTACTCTTGAAAACATTAATGTATATGAGATCAGAGAAAAGTCCGGTGAAAAGATTTGGGAGCAGGCACCTGTAGAAGCTGATTTGGTAATTGGTGTTCCGGATTCCGGAGTTCCAGCTGCTATCGGTTTCTCAAAAGCTTCAGGAATCCCTTTCCGCCCTGTTTTAATTAAAAACAGATACATCGGTAGAAGTTTCATTGTTCCTACACAGGAAATGAGAGAAAGGGTAGTAAACCTTAAGCTTAACCCGATTATTTCAGAAATGAAAGATAAAAGGGTAGTGATCATTGATGACTCTATCGTTCGTGGAACAACATCCAAGAGATTGGTTAAAATCTTGAAAGATGCAGGAGTAAAAGAGATTCACTTCAGAAGTGTTTCTCCACCAATTATTGCTCCATGTTATCTGGGAATTGATACTCCATCAAAAGATGATCTGATCTCAGCGAATATGACTACAGAAGAGCTTAAAAACTATTTAGGAGTAGATTCTTTAGAGTTTTTAAGCATAGATAATCTAAAAAGCATTTTAGGATCTTCTAATCACTGCTTTGGATGTTTTACAGAAGAATATCCGGTAGGAAAAGGAGAGGAAGCAGTATTATTTAATTAATATTTCTTACATAAAACAGAGAGCCAGGTAGTAAATGCCTGGCTCTTTTTGTATTCTGTCATTCCGAGGAACGAGGAATCTCAAAACACGCTATTAAAAGTTTCCAATACCAACAAAACAAGGTAAAATGTAGCAAAACCTTAATATTCCTGTATTATACAATACACAGGTAAATTTTAATTTTATAAGATTAAAATTAAAAGGATATGAAGAACGCATTTTTATCAGGTATATTTCTTATTGCTACTCAACTCTATTCAGCACAATCTTTCGATAATCAGGCTCACCGCGGTGGAAAATCTCTTTATCCGGAAAATACTGTTCCGGCTATGAAAAACGCCTTAAAAATGAATGTAAGAACCCTGGAAATGGATTTAGCTATCACAAAAGATAAAAAAGTAATTCTTTCGCATGATGCCTTTCTTTCCCCTGAATTAATTACCAAACCGGATGGAACTTATATTCCACAAGATTCTGGTTTTTATTACAAAATTTACGATATGCCTTATTCAAAAATTCGGACATTTGATGTAGGCCAAAAGAAATTGGACAACTATCCCGATCAAAAGAAAGTAAAGGTACAAAAACCTCTTTTCTCAGATATTATAGATGCTTGTGAATCTTATTCCCGTGAGTTGAAAAGACCTTTGCCTTATTATAATATAGAGACTAAAACACGTCCTTTCTCAGATAATATCTTTCATCCGGAACCTAAAGAATTTGTAGACCTGATGATGAAGATTATTGTAGAAAAAGGAATTCAGGACAGGGTTATTATCCAGTCTTTTGATCCCAGAACATTGGAAATTATTCATAAAGAATATCCAAAGATAATGACGGCTCTACTTGTAGAAAAAGTAGATGATAAAAAATTAGAGCAGCAACGGGCTCATTTTAAGAATATTCCGGTAGAAAAGTTCAAATTATATCCAAACCATTTAAATGGAGTAGCAGGAGATATGAAGTTCTTGAGCTACACTCCAACCATTTATAGTCCAGATCATAGATTGGTTACTCCTGAACTTGTACAGGAATGCCATAAATTAGGAATGAAAGTGATCCCATGGACTGTGAATACCAAAGAAAGATTACAGGAGTTAAAAAGTATGGGAATAGACGGGGTAATTAGTGATGATCCAAGAATCTTTGAATAATTAGTTCAGCCTATATCCCAAAAAATAAATAGCCGGAAGAAATTCTTCCGGCTATTTTATGCGATACAGAAATCTGTATCTAAGTTAAAAAATTGGTTTATTTTTTATTAGAACTTATAGTTCAGACCTAATTGGAAAACTCTGTTGTTGTTTTCAGCAGCTGGTCTGCTCTTTTCGATCTTTGTTAAGCTGTTGGTATATCTAGCACTGATTCCGATATTATTAGTAATATCATATCCTAAACCAAGACCTAAACCAAAGTTGAATCTGTTGATATTATCTTTATTGATATCATCAGACTGAGATTGTGATGTAGTAGTAGTTACTCCTCCGGTAGTACTTGCTACAGTAGCTTCTCCTTTAGTTTTCCCGTTGATAAAGTAGCTGAATTCAGGACCTGCTTCAATATAGAACTTGTCCATAGGTCTCATCTGTACCATTAAAGGAACTGAAATATAGTTCATTGTTACTTTGCTTTCTCCTTTAGTTTTTACAGTAGTTGCTCCTGTAGTTGTTTCTGTTGAGTAAGCTACATCTCTTGCCCCCATTTGGTTATATAAAACCTCTGGCTGGAAGCTGAACTGTTTAGAGATAGGAATGTTTACAAAAGCTCCGGCATGGAAACCTAATTTCTGGCTGTTCATTCCGAATGATTGCTCACTGAAATACGCTGAGTTTCCTCCGGCTTTAATACCAAATCTGATAGGTTGAACGTCTTTTTTAAGAGGTGATGTATTTACAGTTGTTGATTCCTGAGCAAAGGCTAATGTACCAGCAGTTAATGCCAGTCCTAAAAATAACTTCTTCATAATTTTATTTTTTAATTTTTACTACTTGATGGTCTTTCAACCATTCGCGGTTTATTTTGCAAAATGCTTGCCAAACTCAAAAAACCTAGATACAAAGCCATTTTCGAGAGATTTTTCAATTAAAAAAAAGAAAGATTATGTTCCGTTTTATATAAAATATTTCAACACATATAGAATATTTGTGATAAATTTTATGTTAAACTTATTCCATATCAATATAAATATTAATTGGTGTTAATTATATACTTTATAAAGATGAAAAACTTTTATTTCCAGACTTACCCCTGAAAATAAAAAGCCAGGCATTAAAAATACCTGGCCTACATCGAAAAATAATAAATATCTATTTGAATTTATATGCTACACCAACCTGAAAGGCATTGTTTCTTGCTTTATAAACGTCAAAATTACTCTTCATAATATTGGTAAGTCCTGCAGTAAATCTTGCTGTTACCCCAAATTGTGGTGTAAAATAATATCCTGCACCAACACCTATTCCAACATTAAACCTGTTAAAACGATCCATATTTATTTTGCTTGAAGATGTTTCACTTTGATAAGATGTGAAATTCCCCTCTCTTTCAGTAATTGTAACATCTCCTTTTGATTTACCACCTAATAGAAATCCGAATTCAGGACCAGCCTCTACATAAAGCTGAGGAAGGATATTATACTGTACCATAACTGGTAGAACAAGATAATTCAAGTTTGTTTTATCGTTTACTTCAACGCTAACCATTCTATTTCCTTGTGTCTCTCTATATCTTGCTTCAGATTTTGATCCTAACTGGCTGAAAAGAAGTTCAGGCTGAATACTAAATTTTTCTGCTACTGGTATATTTACAAATACTCCTGCATTAAAACCTGCTTTCATCTTCTGATCATTATCATAATAACCATCTTTATCATCATTTCTAGAAATAGTGGTTGCATTAAATCCCGCTTTAACCCCAAAGGTAATAGGAGAAGATGACTTAGTTTTTTCCTGTGCATTAATAAAAAGGCTCCCTGTAAATGCCAATCCTATGAATAATTTTTTCATGGTTATTTAATTAAAATTTCAACCCACCTGTAGCAAAACTCCCGCCAAAGAGATAAAAGTTGATAAAAGTCATATAAAAGCGAAAAAGTCAGATTTAACAAGTAAACCTGACTTTTTCTATTGAAATCAAAATGTATTATATTTATGTTGGAAATATTAATCTAATATTCCCATTGTCTATTTTTCAGTCTTTAATCAATATGTAATAAAATTTTCTATACGATTTTAAAATTAATATTTGATATTAAAATCATAAAGTAAAAACTGTAGTATAAATATACTTTAAAAACAGATATAGTTAATACTCTATACGCAAATTTCTTGCCAAAAAATTAAAATAGAGGAGTAGAGATCAAAAAAACCGGATCAAATAAATAATCCGGTTATAATTTTCAATTAAAGCTAAGTGCTAAGCTTAGAATTTATAAGCTAAACCAACTTGGAAAGCTCCATTTTTGTTAGAGTCTGAACCGCTAGGTCTGTTTTTTGCAGTATCAGTTAATCCAGCTACATATCTTACGTTCACACCAATGTTCTGAGTGAAGTAATAACCAGCACCAAGTCCTAAACCAAAGTCAAAACCTTTAGTAGAATCTTTAATATCTACAGAACTAGAATTATATTTTAATTTTGCACCTACTAAGAAACCGAATTGAGGTCCTGCTTCTAAGTATAAGTTAGGAAGTGCGTTATACTGGAACATTACCGGTACAGCAATATAATCTAAATTAGCTTTTACATCGCTATTGGATTTAGCTTTCGCACCCATTCCGCTATATAAAACTTCCGGTTGTACAGAGAAATCCTGAGCTACTGGAATATTAGCGAATGCACCTGCATAGAATCCTGCTTTTGAGTTCCATCCGCTTTCAGTAAAGCTAGAAACGTTAAGACCTGCTTTTAATCCAAATCTAACTGGAGATGAAGCTGTATTTGATGATGTTTTTTGTGCGAAAGAGAAAGTTCCTGCTACTAATGCAAGACCAAAAAGAATCTTTTTCATAAGTTTATATTTAATAGTTTTTAAGTTTTGTTTAACACTTTCTTTATAATCAAATCGCGTGCCAAAAAATAAAAACAACTTTATTTAACTTTATAATAGAGTATTAAGTAGAATATTTAGAAATTTATTTTACAGAATAACACTCATAATCCGTTAACATAATTTAAGATTTATAATAAAAAAAAGACCAGATTAAAAATTTAACCTGATCTTTTATTGAATATAAAATTTGTTACTGAATGTTAAATAGCTTAATTAAATTTATAAGCTAATCCTACCTGGAATACATTATTTCTGATAGCATCAGATCCGTTAGGTCTGTCTTTTGCAATATCCGTTAAACCGGCAACATATCTTGCTGTGATTCCAAAGCTTGGAGTGAAGTAATATCCTGCTCCTATACCAATCCCAAAGTTGAATGTATTCAGGTTGTCTTTATAGTTATCTGTAGTAGACGACTGCCCTGTAGATTCATTTTTAACTTTGTTCTTAGCACTTACCATGAATCCGAACTCTGGTCCAGCTTCTAAATAAAGGTTAGGAAGTGCATTGTACTGGAACATTACCGGTACTGTAATATAATCTAGCTTAGTAGAATTTGAGATGGTTGTGCTGTTGTTTAACTTATAGTTAGACTTCTCTCCATACTGAGAGTACAATACCTCTGGCTGGATGCTAAATGAAGTGGCTACCGGAATGTTGGCAAATACACCTGCATTGAATCCGATTTTAGATTTTTGATCGTCCAGCCCTTCAGTTTTTGAAAGTGAAGAAACGTTCATTCCTCCTTTTACCCCAAATGATACAGGGCTAGAAGAAGTTTTTTGTTGAGCGAACGCTAATGTTCCTGCAGTTACTGCTAATCCTAAAATTAACTTTTTCATAACTTTAAATTTTTAATTTTACTCTTTCTTAATTTTAAATTTTACTACTTGTTCACATTTCTGTTGAACGCTGGAGATCTTTCAAATTGCTTGCCAAAAAATATTTCTCGATATAAAATCAGTAAAAATTTCAATAAAAAAACACTTGTTTTTATTATTTAATAATTTGATTATCAAATCATTCTGTTTTTAAATAAACATTTGTTTAGAAACCGTCTAAATTGACAATTTTGTCAAAATTAATAAGCAGTGCAGTTCGGATTTTGATAAACTCAGGGAGTATTTTCCTGTTTGTTATAAAAAAACCACAGATTCAGAAGTATTTTTTTATTTGCAGTCTGCCTTTATTATATAGAACCAATTTCTTTAAACAGCACAGCTAAAACCTGTTTATCTCATTTTGCTTTATTAATTTTGCAGATCATTATAAAATGATAACCTGATACTCTTACAAAACAGATCATCAAATTTTGTAAGGATTCGCTAATCTCTACAATATGAAAAAGTGCACATTGCTGCTGTTATTTCTTTTCTTTGAAAATACTTTCCAGGCCCAGGTGGGTATTAATACCAGAACACCTAATCCTTCTTCCGTACTTGAGGTTGTTGGTTCTGACAAAGGAATATTAATCCCCCGAATCGCACTGACCGGAAGTTCGGATACCATGACAATACCGTCTCCTGCCCATTCTTTAATGATTTACAATACTTCTTCTACCAACGGAATGGCTCCAGGATATTATTACTGGAGTACAACTGCCGGACGATGGACAAAAGTACTGGATGATTTAACACCTATCGTGATGACTGGATGGAGTCTTACCGGAAACTCAGGTATGGTAAACGGAGTTAACTTTATAGGAACTTCTGATAACGTAGACGTTATTTTTAAAAGGAATAATATCGTATCTGGTGTATTAAATTCAACCAATACTATATTTGGAGTAAACAGTCTGACAGCCAATACAACCGGTCTTAATAATACTGCAGTAGGTGTCAATAATTTAATTTCAAATACCATTGGAAGTATGAACACAGCCATAGGAGCAGAGGTATTAAGCAGTAACAAATCCGGAATGCAGAATACCGGCTACGGATATCGGGCGCTATATTCTAATCTGGATGGAGGTAATAATGTGGCCAATGGTTACTTTTCACTTTTTTCCGCTAAAAGTACTATAGGAAACGTAGGTGTTGGAGCCAGTTCACTCAGGGAGCTGATCTCCGGCGATCACAACATTGGAGTAGGCGGGGATTCTTTCCGGATGCTTCCGGGGGGAAGAGGAAATACAGCGATTGGGGGATTTGCAGGATATAATTTAAATGCAGTTAATAATTATAACACGTTTATCGGTTTCCGGGCAGGTGCAGGACTTGTTTCCGGAAAAGCAAATACCATTATCGGAGCTAACGTAAGCGGATTACCTGCTTCGCTTTCAAATAATATTATCATTGCTGATGGTGATGGAAACAGAAGAATCAATATCGATCAGAACGGAAATATTGGTATTGGAACAGATACTCCTAAATTTCCTTTGGATATCAGGTTAAAGACTGCCTCATGGCCTTTGGCTGTATCAAGTCTTACCTATTATGGAATAAGCCCGGATTTGGGTTCTCCAGACGGGATATTAACTACCTATCCGAATTATACCAACGATATAGGAGCTTTCAATACTAATACGTCTATTTATGCAGATGGAAATATTATATCGGTAGGAAAACTAAGTGTGGCACAAACCTCTCTTTTTTCAGATAAAAGGATCAAAAAGATCATAGGGAAATCAGACTCTTCAAAGGATTTAACAATTTTAAAAAAATTGGATATTACTGATTATCTTATGAAAGATGAGGCTGTGTACGGAAATCAGGAATTTAAAAAGGTCATTGCCCAAGAAGTGGAAGCTGTATATCCACAGGCAGTCAGTAAAAATAGTATAAAAACTTTTATTCCCAATATTTATCAGTCAGCCCAACAAAATAAGTCAGTTTTTACCTTTGAAAGACCTATTGCTATTTCTAAAGAAGATAAATTTCTTAAAATATTTGATGAAACCGGGGAAATTATTCTGAAAATTAAAAACAGTACACCAAAGAGTATTACAGTACATTTGGAAGATAAGAAACTTAAAGGAAAACTATTTGTTTACGGTACTGAAGTATCTGATCTGAGAACAGTAGATTATGATGCCTTATCTATGCTGAATATTTCGGCAACTCAAGAGCTGGTAAAAAAAATAGAAGCATTAGAAAGTGAAAATAAAGCATTAAAAAAATTGAATATGGAAATGCAGCAAGCACAGACCATTTTTGAAGAACGCTTACAACGTCTGGAATCTTCTTTTCGAAAATAGAGTTTTTAAATAGTAAACCCTGCTGGAAAATAGCAGGGTTTGACGTAATATGATGTTCAGATAATACTCTATAAAAAATGGTTATGCATCATTCAGTTTTCTATAGAAAGATAATGATTCAAGAATGTTTTTCTGGCTGCATTGGAAATCATAGTTACATTCACCAATACCGGTAAGGAGAGAGAAATTAATTTTACTGTCTACATTCTTTTTATCATTTAAAAGTAATGCCGTAATGTCTTCATCTTTAAAATCACTGATATCCAAATAAGGATAATATCTCTGTATGTTTTCAATGATTATTTTTGAATCTTCCTCTGAAATAAGATTTTCAAGATGAGCAAGATGGGCTTCACAAATCATTCCCAATGCAACAGCTTCACCATGAAGAATAGGATTTCCCTGCTGTAAACAAAGACTTTCCACTGCGTGACCTATTGTATGCCCGAAGTTCAGGGTTTTTCTGATGTTGCTTTCGTGGAAATCCTTTTCTACAACGTCCTGTTTAATATCCATAGAATTTTGGATATAAGGGGTTACGGCTTCCACATCAAGTTTATGAATCTGAATCAGCTGCTTCCAATGCGCTTTATCTGCAATAAGGCCATGTTTCAGCATTTCTGCAAACCCACTTCTTAATTCTTTAAAAGGTAATGTTTCAAGAAATTTTGGATAAATAAAAATCTGCTCCGGGAAAGCAAATGTTCCCACCATATTTTTATAATGCATCAGATCAATTCCTGTTTTCCCACCAATAGAAGCGTCACACATAGATAAAAGGGTCGTAGGGATATTGATAAACTGTATTCCTCTTTTATAAGTAGAAGCTACAAAACCACCCATATCTGTAATTACACCGCCACCAAGGTTGATAACCAAAGCTTTTCTGTCTGCTTGCATTTCTGTAAGAATTTCCCAAAGCTGGTTGGCAGTCTGGATATTCTTCATTTCTTCTCCTGCTTCAATCTCCAGAATTTCAAACCCAAGATCGGTTTCCATATTGCCTAAAAGAACGGGAAGGCAATATTCATGAGTATTTTCATCCACTAAAATAAAAATTTTACTAAATGTTTTTTCGTGAAGAAAATCGTTAAGCTGTGAGAAATTATCGTTTAATATTGTTATCATCTTCAAAAATAAGTAAGGTTAAAATGTAAACTATAGTGCAAAGTTATGATTCTTAATTTTTAACTCGTAACTAAATTACTATCTTTGCAAAAATTTTTAGAATGAGCAGAGATAATAATAATTCAGACAGATCAAAGAGACCAAGAATTTCAACCAAGAAAAGTTCTGATGATTCTCGTGCTTCCAGATCTGGAAATTCCTCAGGATCAAAACCTTTTAAAAAACCATTCTCTAAAGATGGGGGAAGAAAAGGTCCCGAACATTCAGGATCCAACTCAAGATTTGAAAAGAAACCGTTCAAGAAAAATACAGGAAGTTTTAATAGCTCTAGTGATGATTCTGAATCAAAATCTGAAAGTAGGGCTTATATTACGAATAAAAGTGAGAGCTACGAAAAGAAATCTTTTGGAAAACCTAAGAGAGGTGGAAGAAACTTCGATACCAGAGATAAGTATGAAAGAGGTAGCTTAAAATACGGAAGAAGACCATCTAATGGAGATGACAGAAACGATGATAAAACAAGATCTTTTGTACAAAAGAGAAGATTGAGTAAAATCGAAAAAGATGTTCATAAAGACAGCATCCGTCTTAATAAGTATATTGCAAATTCCGGAATCTGCAGCAGGAGAGAAGCTGATGAGCTTATCACTCAAGGGCTTGTAGAAGTAAACGGAAAGGTAGTAAATGAAATGGGATATCAGGTACAGAAAACGGATAGAGTTGTTTTTGACGGACAAAGCATTACACCGGAAAAACCTGTATATGTACTTCTGAACAAGCCAAAAGGATATATTTCTACCACTAAGGACGATAAAGCAAGAAAAACAGTAATGGATCTTGTTGCTAATGCTTCTCCTTACAGACTGTTCCCGGTTGGAAGATTAGACCGTTCTACTACAGGAGTTATCTTATTAACGAATGACGGCCACATGACGAAAAAACTGACGCATCCATCTTTTGATGCTAAGAAAATTTACCATGTAACGCTGGATAAGAAACTTACTGGTGAAGATTTACGTCTTATTGCAGAAGGAATCCGTCTTGATGAAGGGGTAGCGGTAGTTGATCAGATTTCGTACATTGAAGGGAAGCCTAAAAATGAAATCGGAATTGAGATCCACATCGGATGGAACCGTGTTATCAGAAGAATTTTCCAAAGATTAGGATACGAAGTAGAATCTTTAGACAGAGTAATGTTTGCCGGATTAACGAAGAAGAACATTAAGAGAGGACACTGGAGAATTCTTACAGAACTGGAAGTAAACAACCTTAAAATGCTTTAAAATAAAGTCATTTTATGATTAAAAAATAAAAGGCGCAGAACTAGTTTCTGCGCCTTTTTACATTATTAGTTGATAAAAATAGTATTTCATTTTATATTAAAACAGTCTCATTATTGAGACATTTATCATAGCTTTGAGGGAATAAAACAAATCTAATACTTATTCAATAAAAGTATCAGCATAGAATTAAATAAAAAATGATACATTCCTTTTTAATGATAGGTCAGTCTAACATGGCTGGTCGTGGCTATAGTAAAGAAGTTCCACCTATCTATGATGAACATATTAAAATGCAGCGAAACGGACTATGGCAAATCATGTCTGAACCTATTAATTTTGACCGTCCCAGTGCTGGTGTGGGATTGGCAGCTTCATTTGCTGCATCCTGGAGACTTGATAATCCAAAAGAGGAGATAGGGTTAATTCCTTGTGCTGACGGAGGAACAAGTCTTGATGATTGGGCCGTAGAAGGAGCCTTATTTGAAAATGCAATATCACAGGCCAAACTTGCACAAAGAACAAGTCAGATTTCGGGTATCCTGTGGCATCAAGGCGAAAACGACTGTTCTCCGGAAAAAGCTGAAAAGTATGTTGAAAAATTTTCTATAATAACAGAAACATTACGCAAGGAATTAAATATTCCGAAAGTCCCTCTTATTATAGGTGGCTTGGGAGACTTCTTACCTAATGGGATCTTCGGACAGTATTTTAATTCATACCTTTTAATTAATCAGGCATTAGAAGAATTTGCAAAAACTCATGCAAACTGTTATTTTGTTACCGCAAAAGGGCTTACAGCCAATACTGACAGCATTCATTTCAATGCTCTATCACAAAGAATATTAGGAGTAAGATATTATAAGGCTTTTCATGATTTAAAAAATCTTCTTGATCCTCATCATGATGAAGAAAATATGTTAGCAACAATCTACAACCGTTCTTACACCAAAACAGAACAAATTAAACTATTGGAGCATGAATTTGCAGTTGGAAATATTGAACCTAAAGATTTTCTCTCAACATTAACTCAACTGAACCAGAAATAAAAAAACAGCATCAGTAATGATGCTGTTTTTTATATATTCTAGTATGGTATTACTATCCCAATACTGTTACTCCTTTTTCAATCATTTCATAGATTGCATCTCTGCCATTATCCGGTTTAACGTTTACAGCACGGGTTCCGTTGAAATGAAGACAAGTGACATATCCGTTAGCTACAGCATCCTGAGCAGTGAATTTCACACAATAGTCCATTGCTAATCCAACAATTTCCACTAATTGAATATCATGGTATTTCAGGAAATCATCCAATCCAGTTTTCATGAAATGATTGTTATCCTGGAAACCGCTATAGCTGTCAATTTCAAGATTTTTTCCTTTCTGTATGATGTGAGTAACTTTACTCTGGTTTAAATCTTTATGGAATTCTGCTCCGAAAGTTCCCTGAATACAATGATCCGGCCACATAAACTGAGGTACACCATTCAGGATAATATTTTCTCCTACTTTACGTCCGTTACTGCTTGCAAAGCTTTTATGTCCTACAGGATGCCAGTCCTGTGTTAAAATGATCTGATCATATTCATTTTCTTCCATCAGAAGATTGATATAAGGAATAATCTCATTGGCTCCAGGTACTGCTAATGCTCCACCTTCACAAAAATCATTCTGTACATCGACTATTATTAACGCTTTTTTCATATTTTGAATTCTCGAATTTTTGATAAATTTACAAAACTAATTGGCAAAAATTTATCCAAAACTGAATTATCGGACAAATCGGCCATAAAAAATAAAAGGAGAGAAGTTGGAAGAGAGAAGATGGAGGTTACTTTTAGTTTTACACCGACGAACTGTCACCTTTAAAAGAAAAGGAGTATCATTACTTCCTTCTTACACCACCCAGCTTCCAGCCATTTAGCGTATCTTTGCACAAATAAATAGTTTTTATGTCATTTGAATCGTTAGGATTATCACACAATATTATTCGTTCTGTTAAGAAACTGGGGTATTTAAAACCTTTTCCCATTCAGGAACAGGCTGTCCCTGTTATTTTGCAAGGAAAAGACCTTATGGGAATTGCGCAGACAGGTTCCGGAAAAACGGCTTGTTTTGTAATGCCGATTTTAGAAAAATTACAGAATGCAGATGCCAAAAAAGGGCGTAATATTCAGGTTTTAATATTGGTTCCTACCCGTGAACTGGCTATTCAGATTGACGAAGTTTTCAGAGCATTTACAGAGAATCTGAAACGTGAAATACGTACGATGGCAGTTTATGGTGGAGTTTCTATTAACCCACAGATGAAAGGAATGTTTGGAGTGGAAGTTCTGATTGCAACTCCCGGACGTTTATTGGATTTGATTGATCATAATGCATTGAGTATCTCAGAAATTCAGCATTTGGTTATAGATGAGGCAGATAAGATGTTTCAGTTAGGCTTTGGTGAAGAAATGAATAAGCTTTTCGCTTTAATGCCTGTAGTAAAACAAACCACTTTATTTTCAGCAACTCTAAATGATAAAGTTTCTGAGATGAAAGAACGTTTATCTATTAACCCTACGATTATTGAAATTAAAAAAGAGGAAGTTGAGATTGATAATATCGAGCAGTTTGCCTATCATGTTTCTCCTGAAAATAAGGGACCTTTTTTACGATATTTGATTAAGGAAAAGAAAGTTGAAAAAGCTTTAATCTTTGTTTCGTCTACGAGATCTGCTGATAATTTGGTGGAGAAACTTAAAAAGAATAAGATTAAGGCAGTAGCTATTCACAGTCAGAAATCTCAGGGTGCCCGTAGAAATAACTTAGAAGAATTTAAATCCAACGGAGCTCAAATTCTGGTTGCAACAGACTTAATCGGACGTGGAATTCACATTGACTATCTGCCTTGTGTTATCAATTACGAACTACCGCGTTCTCCTTTAGATTACATTCACAGAATTGGTAGAACAGGCCGTGCTAACGAAAAAGGAATTGCTATTAATATTCTGACGGATGATGAACTGCAGCATTTCAGAGTCATTCAGAAGAAAATGGGTAAAAAAGTACCTTTGGAAAGAACAGAAGGAATTAATCTGCATGGTTACTAAAATATAAATTAAAAGCTCTGATTATCTACAATTGGAGCTTTTTTGTATTTATACATTATGTTTACAATTAACATTTTTTTCATATATAAGTTTCTTTAATTTTAATAAATTTACAGAAGCAGAAAAGGTTTGCCCAAGATTAAAATACCAGACAACCCCCAATAATTAAAAGTTAAAAACCAGAACAATGAGTGATCTTAAAAACAAAAAGTTTCCAATAGGAGAGTTTGAAGTACCGGAAAACATCTGTGACACTACTTTAGATACTTATATTAAAGCAATTAAAGACTTTCCCGGAAAACTGAAAAACCTCATTGAACATTTTACAGACGAACAGCTTGATACTCCTTACAGAGAAGGAGGATGGACGGTAAGACAGCTTGTTAACCATATTGCGGACAGTCATATCAACAGTTTTATCCGTTTCAAATTAGCGCTTACAGAAGATAACCCAACCATTAAGCCTTATGATGAAGCCAAATGGGCAGAACTTCAGGACAGTTTCCATATGCCGATAAAACCCGCGATGAGAATGATAAAAGGGACTCATCAACGATGGACAACACTTCTCAAAAGTCTTACCAATAAACAGTTTGAAAGAACTTTCCATCATCCGGAGCATAACAGAAACTATAATTTAAGGGATAATCTTGCTTTATATGTCTGGCATTGTAACCATCATTTTGCTCATATTGAAAATCTGAAGAAAGAAAAAGGTTGGTAAAAAAGTACCTTAACGATCCCATATATTATAAGGAAATTACAGAAAGAATTTCCAATTTATCTCCAGACAGCCAACGAAAATGGGGAGAAATGGACGTCTGTCAGATGCTAACGCATTGTGATCTAGTACTTCAGGTTGCTTTGCGGAAAATTGCATTACCCCATATTAATACTCTCTTTAGGACCATAGGAATCATGACAAAACTGGAAATGTATGTTTTCAATAACGGAATTCCCAGAAACATGCCTACTTTTCAAAAACTAATCGTTAATTTTGAGTGTGATTTTGATGAATCAAAGACCAATCTACTGAAAACACTGGAGGAATTCCGGGAAGCCTGCGAAAGCAGAAAACTGCCGGACAGCCACAGATTATTCGGAAACATGACTGAAAAAGACTGGGAATTTTTAGAATATAAACATCTTGATCATCACTTAAAACAATTTAATGTATGAGTTTTTTTGATAAAATATTCGGCGGAAATAGTAATGAAACCTCTGATCAAAAGTCTTTCTGGAAAAATATAAAGTCTGAAGAAGACCTGGAAAAAGCCCTTGAAAGTTCTTATCAGGGTAAAATAGCCATATTCAAGCATTCAACAAGCTGTTTTATCAGCAAAACTGTATTGAGGAATTTTGAAAAAGAAGTGGAAAATACAGATCAAAAGGTAGAAGTTTATTACCTTGATCTATTAGCTCACCGACCTATTTCAAATAAAATTGCTGAGGATTTCGGGATCAGGCATGAAAGTCCGCAGCTGATTGTTATTGAAAACGGAAAGCCCGTTAACAGCGCTTCGCACCAGGACATTTCTTTAAGCCAGATCGTATAATGAAGAATATTAATAATTATTTAGCCAAAGTTTTAAATGTTCCCCTTCAAAGTGTGAACACCTGCAGCCTGCATTATGAAGTAAAAAAGATTCCAAAAAATCAATTTCTTCTTCAGTATGGTGAAATATGCAGACATATATTCTTTGTAGAGAAAGGACTTATAAAAATGTATTCCATTGACAAGAACGGAAAGGAACACATTATACAGTTTGCTCCTGAAAGCTGGTTGATTTCTGACCGAAGCAGTCTTTATTTCAATGAAAAATCCAATTATTATATTGAAGCGGTAGAAGACTCAGAAGTATTATTTCTGCACCCTGATTTCTTCAATAAACTGGTAGAACAGTTCCCGAACAGTATTGAACGCAGTGATTTCTTACTTCAGAAGCATATCAGAAGTCTTCAGAACAGAATCAATTCTTTACTGGGAGAGACAGCAGAGGAAAGGTATATGAAATTTATTAAAATGTACCCGGATTTGCTTCTTAGAGTTCCTCAGTGGATGATTGCTTCTTATCTTGGCATTACACCTGAAAGTTTAAGCCGTGTAAGAAAAGAACTGGCAAGAAAGAACTTCGTTCCGGATAATAAATAAAAGGCTGGAAGCTGGAAGCTCTATTGAACACAAAGGAACTTTTTCAGCTATTGTTAAAATATCTTTATCAATAAGAATTGACAAATATTATTCTTAAAATTACAATAACTTCCATCTTCCAGCCTCCATCTTCCTTACTTCAAATAAATTCTTTTAGCAAGCTGCCCAACTTGTTTTAGCTTAGCCTGTGTATCGTCTGACCATGGAAGCCCGATACAGAGTCTCATACAATTTTCAAACTGTTCCTGAAAAGTGAACATTCTTCCCGGTGCAATACTTATATTCTGCTTGATAGCAAGGTCATAAAGTTCTGTGGTACGGATTTTCTTATCAAATTCCACCCATAAGGACAAGCCACCCTGTGGACGGCTGGTTTTTGTTCCTTCCGGAAAATATTCGGCGATGGTCTGTACGTAATTCTGATAGTTACTCTGTAATGTTTTCCTAAGTTGCTGAAGATGTTTTTCATACCTTCCTGATTTCAGGAAATTAGCAACCGCTTCATTCACAATGGATATAGAAGAGGTGGAATGCAAAAGTTTAAGCTTTAAAATCTTGTCTTTATATTTTCCAGGCGCGATCCATCCTACACGGTAGCCTGGGGCTAATGTTTTTGAAATAGAGCTGCAATAGAGCACATTTCCATCCTTATCAAAAGATTTACAGCATTTCGGTCGGGTAGAGCCAAAATAAAGGTCTCCATACACATCATCTTCAATCAATGGAATATTATTTTCTGAAAGGATTTTCACCATTTCTTTCTTATTCTCATCAGGCATACAGCTTCCCAATGGAGAGTTGAAATTAGGAATCAACAGACACAGATCAATTTTGGGGATCAGTTTTTTAAAGGCATCAATTTCTATTCCTGTAGTTGGGTGAGTAGGCAATTCTAAAACTTTCAGTCCTAAGCCGTTGGCCAGCTGAAGAATTCCCGGATAACAAGGACTTTCAATAGCTATGGTATCACCGGGTTTTCCTAGTGCCATTAAACAGAAAGATAAGGCATTCATTCCACCATTGGTTGTAATCAGATCATTCTCATGAAAATTTCCGCCCCATTGCAGTGAGCGTACAGCGATCATCCTTCTTAGCTTCAGGTTACCCTGTAGTTCTTCATATTCTGTTCCGCCTTCCTTTAATTCCCGGATAGCATGTACAATTTCTTTTTTAAGCTTAGCCTGAGGAAGAAGATCACCGGATGGAATTCCAATGGAAAAGAAAGTGATATCCTTTTTACCCATATTTTCATAGACCTTGCTGATGAGCTCATCAGGTTCATCATTATTGGCAATTAAAGACGGGCGACTCACCTCGGGCAGTGGAAGCTTTACAGATAATAGCTGGCTTACAAAATAGCCGGATTGCGGTTTAGATTCTACAAGAGACTGAGATTCAAGCTCAAGAAATACCCGTTTTGCGGTGTTCATGCTTACCTGATGTTCGCTGCATAACATTCTTACGGACGGGAGTTTATCTCCTGCCTTCAGAACTCCCTTTCTGATCTGAGCGGCAATGCCGGATGCAATTTCTGTGTATAAAAATTCTTTACTCATTTTTTTAACTGTGCTCATGCAAATATACAAAACTGATACTGTGTTTGTCTGTTTTTCCTTTTTAATTTTGTCCTCATAATTAAAAACTTATTAAAATGATGACAAATACAATTTCAAAAGACCAGGCTGTAAGCGGATGGATTAATGGGTTTATAGGAGTATTGCTGTTTAGCGGTTCTATGCCTGCTACTAAACTCGCAGTAATGGAAATGGATCCTATCTTTGCAACCATTGCCCGTGCAGTAATTGCAGGAATCTTAGCACTTTCAGTCTTATTGATATACAAAGAAAAACGTCCGGCAAAAAACCAGTTATTTTCTCTGGTTCTGGTTGCTATAGGCTGCGTTATAGGATTTCCTCTGCTTTCCTCATTGGCATTGCAGTATCTTACCTCTGCCCATTCTATTGTATTTCTAGGGATGCTTCCTTTAGCGACTGCAATTTTTGGGGTTTTTCGAGGTGGTGAAAAGCCACATCCTGTGTTCTGGATATTTTCTGTGATTGGAAGTCTTTTAGTTGTTGGGTATGCATTTTCACAAGGGATTTCAGCGTCTCCCATTGGAGATATTCTGATGCTTCTGGCTATTATCCTGTGTGGAATGGGCTA
Source organism: Chryseobacterium sp. CH25 (assembly GCF_004119455.1). GTDB lineage: Bacteria > Bacteroidota > Bacteroidia > Flavobacteriales > Weeksellaceae > Chryseobacterium. The sequence goes on along the minus strand of NZ_NRQT01000005.1, from coordinate 411,344 downwards.
TGCAGAAGGAGCAAAGCTTTCTAAAACATTAGGCGGATGGCAGGTTATTTCATGGGCTTTGGTTATATCATTACCCATTATGCTTCCATTGTTTTTTATTTATTTTCCAACCAATATTGAAGCTATAACTTTTAAAGGTTGGTTTGGATTAGGTTATATTTCCCTTTTCAGTATGTTTATCGGATTTATTTTCTGGTATAAAGGATTAGCACAAGGCGGAATTACTACTGTAGGACAACTTCAGTTATTGCAGCCATTTTTCGGACTTGCTTTAGCAGCGTACCTTCTTCATGAGCAGGTAAGCATAGGAATGTTGGGGATTACAGTAGGAGTTATCCTTTGTGTAGCAGGTACAAAAAAGTTCGCAAAATAGGCACTAACATCAATTTTAGTATAAGTTGAAACCCGTTTACAATGATGTAAGCGGGTTTTGCTATTTATACTATTTTTATAATAAAACCTGAGTCAGCCTTTATAGTTTATGTACAACTGGCTCTTTGTTTTTTCAATCAGTACACATCTCACATTGGCGTTTTGCATATATTTTTTGGCAAATTTAATAAAAATGCCAACACTAATTTTGTACAATTAATTTATACCCTGTTCAGAATGAAAAAATATGTTCTTTTTTTATTTTAATCTTACTATTTAATTCCACACAGATTATGGCACAAAATAAAGCTAAAATATTGGTTCTTATCCATTCAGACAATGGCGGAACCTATGAACTGGCCAAAGAGATTGCCAAAGGTATTGAGAGTGAGAACACTGCTACTTCTTATATCAAACTTGTAAAACCATCACAGAATCCAAGTCTGAAAAGCTTACCAGTTGCAACTGTAGACGAACTTACCAACTATGATGGAATTGCTTTTGGATCTCCGGTCTATTTTGGAAATATCAGCACTGGGATGAGCGAGTTTTTATCTAAAACTGTTCAGCTTTGGACTAATCATGCTTTGGAGGGCGTTCCGGCAACAGTATTTATGTCTGCAGGAAGCGGTGCTGGAAAAGAATTAGCTCTTCAGGCATTCTGGAACAGCCTTGCTGTACATGGAATGATTTTAGTTTCTAATGGCATTCGCGGAACGGAAGAACTTAACAAATCGATCCCACAAGGAAATTCGGTACTGGGAATTACAAGTATGGCTTCTCTGAAAGATGTGGAACGCCCTACAAAAGGGGAGAGAACCTTAGCTGAGCTTCAGGGGAAAAATTTTGCAAAAGTATCGTTGGCTTTAAAAGATACTCGCCCGAAAAGAACTGTATTGACTACCGAAAGTCACCCAAATTTTAATGAAGTCTTAAAACAGAAGAATATTGTTCTTCCACAAGTTCCAAAACCCGCAGGAAATTATCAGCCATTTGTTCGTTCCGGAAACCTTGTCTTCATCAATCAGGTTGCCTTAAAGGATGGAAAGATCTTCAACGCCGGAAAATTAGGGGTAGACGTTAATGAACAGCAGGTAAAAGAGGCTACAAGAGTTACCATGCTGAATGTTTTATCGGTTCTTAATGAAGCTGTTGGTGGTGATTTAGGTAAAGTAAAACAATGTGTACAGCTTACAGGAATCTTCAATACAAAAGATGATTACACCAAACATGCTGATCTGATGAATGTAGCTTCTGATCTTACAGCTGAAGTTTTTGGAGATAAAGGAAAACATGCAAGAGCAACATTTGGAGCTTCTTCCATTCCTGTGAATTCTTCGGTAGAAATTCAGGCTGTTTTTGAAGTGGAGTAGTTCTTTCCCACAGATAGCACAGTTTACCGATTATAAGATAAATTGATAGCGCAAATGGATTCATATTTGCGCTATTTTTATGCGTTGTTGGGAGATTATTTTAATATCTCGCAGACCTTGCTGATTGCGCAGATTTTTACCACACATACACTGATCCGCACAGATGATTGTTGAAAAGTAAACTGATAAAATCTGCGAGAACCTTTATCAAGAAAGCTGTTGAAAAACTTCTGCAATAATCTGTATACTATGTTCCAATTGCTCTTCTGAAACGGAGCCATAGCTCAGTCTGAAACCATTGACCGTATTTCTGCTGTATTGTTTCGGATGAATGATTTTAATATTTTTCTCTAATAATAATGAAACCACTTTATCCCAATCCAATATTGTTTTTGGAACAATCCAAAAGGCTAATCCTCCTTCAGGCAGGGTAAAATGAGCAACGTCTTTCATATACTTATTCAAAAGGCTGTATACAAAATCTCTTTTGTGTTTATAGTGGGCCGTTGCTTTTCTGATATGCTTTTTTACTGCTCCTTCTTTGATTAACTGTAAAACGGCCTGTTCCATAATAACATCTCCATGTACATCGATAATTTTTCTTAGGTTTCCTATCTTTTGTAATAAATCCTGGTTTTTAGTGGCCAGATATCCAATCCTAAGAGCCGGAGCAACCACTTTGCTTAAGGTTCCGACATAAACATAATTATTAAGTTCAGGAAAGCTTGAAATAGGCAGAATAGGGCGGTAACCAAAGTGAAATTCATTATCATAATCGTCTTCAATGATCGTGATGTTATGCTGATTGGCCAGTTCAATCAATTTTAAACGCCTCAATAAACTTAAAGTAACCATTGTTGGATACTGTCTGTGAGGGGTAATGTAGATGGCTTTTATGTTTTTATACTGAGATAAAAGCTCCTCAATAGTCTCTATATTAATTCCATCTTCATCTACAGAAACGGGAAGAAGTTGGGCTCCTGAATATTCAAAGGCTTGCCATGCTGGTTGATAACCGGGATCTTCTACAATGACGTAATCTCCGGAAGTTAAAAGAGTCTGAGCTGTAAGAAACATGCCCATCTGGCTTCCTCTTGTAATGGATATTTCCTGTTCATGAATCTGCATTCCTCGCTGATGATTCAACATTTGAGAGATCATCTTTCTGAATTCTAGATCTCCATGTTCATCACCATAGCCCATCATTTGCCATTTGGCTTTAATACCGAAGATCTGACGGTAAGCTCTTGCCAATTCTGTTACGGGAGCAATTTTACTGTCCGGGTGACCATCATCAAAATTAATTATTGTCCCCTGAATTGGTACGGGATTAGCCAATGTATTAGATAACCTTTCCATTCGATTTTCATGTAAAACAGGAAGCTGATCTGAAACAAAAATCCCTTTTCTTTCCTTAGAGATTACCCATTCTTCATTCAGTAGAACCTGATAAGCTTCTACCACAGTATTTCTGTTGATTTTCAGCATTGTTGCCAGATTTCTGCTCCCCGGAAGAGTGTCCCCGGGTTTCAGTCTACCAGAACGGATATCTGCAATAATAGTGTCTGCTATCTGTAAATAAACCGCTTTGTCAAGCTTTTTATCAATTTCAAATTCTAATTTCCAAGGTCTCAACATCTGGACTATCTATTTATATAAAAACTGAATCATTTAAACAGTCCAAATATAAAATAATTTTGTCATGCAATTAAGCACAAAACCCTTAAAATTTTAAAATCATGGACAAAAAACAGTTCAGTTCAAAAGACTTTCACGAAACGTATGCTAGACCAAAGTATGTAAAACCAGACCATTTAATTCATAAAAATGTAGAAAATGCAGGGGAACATAATCAGTTTTCAACAGAGAGAAAGCACCCGGTCTTCTTTGTAGATCTTCCAAGTAAAAACGTAAGCATGACGATTGGGGGACTACTTCCGGGACAACAAACCAACAGACATCGTCACACCTATGAAACCGTATTGTATGTACTTGAAGGAAAAGGCTGGACAGAAGTGGAAGATGAAAGAGTACATTGGGAAGCCGGAGATGCCGTTTATATTCCATCATGGGCGTGGCATAAGCATCAAAACCTGAGTGATACAGAGCCTGCCAAATATATTGCCTGTGAAAATGCACCACAGCTTCAGAACTTAGGAGTAGCCCTGAGAGAAGAAGAAGGCAGAGATCTTTAAACATTAATTGGTAGAAAGTAGTAAGAATTTGGGTGTAAGTTCTTTCATTTTAAAAAAACACCCTGCTTACTACTTTTTTATTCATCTTCAAATTATTACAACAATTTTAAACCAAAAACCTATGAAAAACATTCCATTTAAAGGAATTATCGCATATCCCATCACTCCGTTTCATGAAAATAACACCATTAATCTTCCTCTTTTTAAAGATATGGTTGAAAAGCTGGTAATTTCCGGAAGCCACGGAGTCGCATCTCTGGGAAGCGCCGGTGTAATGCCTTATCTATCTGACGAAGAAAAAGAAGCGGTCACTGAAGCTACTATACAACAGGTGAAAGGAAGAATTCCAACGTTGATAGGCGTTTCTAACCTTACTACAGAGAAAACGATCCATCATGCACAGTTTGCAGAAAAAGCAGGAGCAAATGCTGTTATGATTATTCCTATGAGCTACTGGAAACTGACTGATGAAGAAATTGTAGCTCATTATGATGCTGTAGCTAGCAAAATTTCCATTCCGATTATGGCCTACAATAATCCGGCAACGGGTGGAGTAGATATGTCTCCGGCTCTTCTGAAAAGACTGCTTGAAATTCCGAATGTAACCATGATTAAAGAAAGTACAGGAGATATCCAACGAATGCATTATTTACGAAAGGAACTGGGAGAAGATGTAGCTTTTTATAATGGCTCGAATCCTTTAGCATTGGCAGCATTTTCTGCCGGAGCAACAGGCTGGTGTACCGCAGCGCCAAATCTTATTCCTGAGTTGAATCTTAAGCTTTACCAGGCGATTCAGAACAACCAGCTTCATGAAGCACAGGATGTGTTTTACAAGCAAGTTGAGTTATTGAAGTTTATTGTGGTTAAAGGACTTCCCAGAGCCGTTAAAGCAGGATTGGATATTTTGGGTGAAGAAAGTGGTTATTTGAGAAATCCTTTAAAACCACTTACTGAACATGAGACTGAGGAGATGAGAAAAATTCTCAATGAAATAAAAGCCTGATGATTGTTGAGAAATGCAAAGGCGCAAGTTTTTTTCTTAATAGGATCCTTATTATGGCGCAAGGATTTTATCTTCGATAAAATTGAATGAGATATTTTCTCTCGCAGATTATACTGATTACGCAGATTTAACCACCACGAATGCATGAATGACTTTTATTCGTGCATTCGTGGCAAATAAGAAACATTTAAAAATCTGTGAAGATCCGTGTGATCTGTGGTAAAAAATTAAGTACATTTGACCATGCAGATTTCGCCGCCAAAGCATCTGGCACCTTTTATCCGGCATTATATCTTTTTGGAAAACAATGAAAAGGATATAAAGAACGTCAGATTATTTACTGATGGCAGCAGTGGATTGATTTTATCGCCCAAAACAAATCTGTTTCCTCATCATTCTGAAGAGCATATTCCTACTTCATTTTTTTATGGAACCTTGAACAGCTATAAAGATTTTTATACCAAAGGCAACTTTTCTTTTATAGCAGTCGTTTTTCAGCCTTACTTTTTAAATATACTTCTGAAAACTTCTGCAAAAGAGGTTAAAAATCAGATTATTTCTGTGGAAGATGTAGTAAAGGACAAGTTCACACCTTTTCAGGAAAAGCTTTTTTATAAAACGGATCCATTAATGATTATTGATGATCTGAATGTTTTTTTACCAAATTTATATCTAAGGAAATTGGAACTGATTATCAACTCATAGCAGCTATTCAGAAACATATTCTTCAGCATAAAGGCACTGTTTCGTCCAAAGATCTTGAAAATTTTTCAGGATACTCTGAGCGGCATCTGGAAAGAAAATTTGAAGATTATCTGGGAATTTCACCTAAAAAATATACTAATATCATCCGTCTTCACTACTTTTTAAGTCTTATGAATCAGGGAATCAGTAAAGAAAATCTGACGACGCTTTCTTATCGTGCCGGATATTCGGATCAATCTCATCTGATCAGAGAATTTAAAAAGAATATAGGACTCACTCCGAAACAGTATGTAAAAACAGAAAATAAAATGGCAGTCAACTTTATTGAGCTGTAATTTTCATGTCGGCTTTGTACAATTTTTCTTTAGCAGGTTGAAATAGATTTGCTGAAAAAACAATGAATATTAAAATTTCAACCGCACAATTTGAAAACAAAAGTGGAGACAAAGAGTATAATTTATCCATCATAGAAAAATTGGCTCAAAAGGCAGCTTCTGAAGGCTCTCATGTTATTGCTTTTCATGAATGTTCCATCACCGGATACACTTTTGCCCGGAACCTTTCTAAAGATCAGATGCTGGATATTGCCGAACTTATTCCTGATGGAGAAAGCATTAAAAGACTAAAACACATTGCTAAACAAAACAATATCGTTATTCTGGCCGGGCTTTTTGAAAAAGATGAAAATAACAATCTCTTCAAGGCTTATGTATGTGTAGATCAAACAGGATTGAAAGCCAAATACAGAAAACTTCACCCTTTTATCAATCCCCATCTTACGCCAGGTAATGAATATTGTGTATTTGAAATTCTGGGCTGGAAATGTGGTATTCTGATCTGTTATGATAACAATATTATTGAAAATGTAAGAGCAACAAAGCTTTTGGGCGCAGATATTATTTTTATGCCTCATGTTACAATGTGTACGCCTTCAACAAGGCCAGGTGCAGGTTTTGTTGATCCTCAGTTTTGGGAAAACAGAGTAGAAGATCCTACTTCTTTACGACTGGAATTTAATGGCATGAAAGGGAGAGATTGGCTCATGAAATGGCTTCCGGCAAGGGCTTATGACAATGGAGTTTATATTGTTTTCTCAAATCCTATCGGAATGGATGATGATCAGCTTAAAAATGGCTGCTCCATGATTATTGATCCTTTTGGAGATATCATTGCAGAATGCCGTTCATTTGAAGACAGCTTTGAATCGGCTGTTATTGTTCCTAAAAAGCTCACTCAGGCAGGAGGTTACCGATATCTGAATGCAAGACGGCCGGAACTCTATAGAGATATTATCGGAAAAGAGCATTTGTCCACGCAAAAAGTGGTATGGCTGAATGAGAAATAAAATTAAAATATTATTATTCTGATAATTTAATACAATTTAAATAATTTTTATAATACAATTATTCATCGGAAATTTGCATTGTCAACATCAACAAAATTACAATGCAATGAATTATCAAAAAGAAATACAGATCAATACTGCAGCAGGAAGTGTAAAAAGTAAAGGGCTTCCTGCAGCTTTATGGGCACTTACCATCAGTGCTTTTGGAATCGGAACTACAGAATTTGTGATTGTAGGTCTTCTTCCTACGGTTGCCGGAGATCTTGGGATTACAATTCCCTCAGCAGGTTTACTGGTAAGCCTTTATGCAATAGGAGTGGCTATCGGAGCTCCTATTTTAACGGCATTAACAGGAAAAGTTCCGCGTAAAATGCTTTTGGTTTCTATTATGTTATTATTTGTAATCGGAAACGGATTAGCTTCTATAGCTCCGGGATTTATTACCCTTGTTCTGGCCAGAATATTAACAGGATTCGCTCATGGGGTATATTTTTCCATTGGTTCTACTATAGCAGCCTCATTGGTCCCTGAAGAGAAAAGAGCCACAGCCATTTCCATTATGTTTGCAGGACTTACGTTAGCTATTGTAACAGGAGTACCATTGGGAACTTTTATAGGACAGCATTTTGGATGGAGAGCCACTTTCATCGGCGTTTCTATTCTTGGAATGATAGGGTTAGTGGCAAGTTTATTACTGGTTCCCAATAATTTAAAAAATGGAAAAACAGCTTCTATAAAAAGTCAGTTCAAAGTATTGGGCAACAAACGTTTGATTTTTGCCTTCTTAATGACAGCTACTGGTTATGGAGGAACATTTGTAGTGTTCACTTATCTATCTCCGATTTTACAGAAGATAACAGGCTTTCAGGAATCCACAGTTACTTTTATCCTATTGGTATATGGAATTGCGATTGCGCTAGGAAACCTGATCGGAGGGAAAATAGCCAATAAAAACCCTTTGAAGGCTCTTTTATGGATGTTTGCCGCTCAGGGATTAACATTATTAGCCTTCTATTTTACGGTAAGCAGTCCGGTTTTGAGTATCATTACTTTATTCTTTTTAGGAGCACTTTCTTTTGCAACAGTACCTGGGCTTCAGCTTTTAGTCGTACAGATTGCTGAAAAGGAACTTCCCGGGACTGAAGATGTAGCCTCAGGAATTAATATTGCTGCTTTTAATATTGGGATTGCTATTGGATCTTATGCCGGAGGGCTTATTGTAACATCATCATTAGGATTGGGAAGCACTCCATGGATTGGGGCTTTATTCCTAGTAATTACAGTATTGATAACCATCATCAGTATTCGTTTGAGTAAAAAAGCAAACTAATATTCAACCTTGCCCAATATCCCAATTGAAGGGGTAAACATTCCCCTCCCTTGGAGGGGTGGCAAAAATTCAAAGAATTTTTGACGGGGTGGTCAATAGCAGACATTAAATTATATTTCCACACACACAATATGTTAGATTGAAGTAAATACATGAAGTGAGGTTTTATGAAAAAGGCAGATTAATGATCTGCCTTTTTCTATTTTAATTTGACGCAAAGCTTTTATTATTATGCTGCTTTATTTTTAAGGGAGCAAAGAAGGAATCAACAAGTTGATTTTACTAAGCGAGTGATATGATGATGTGTGATTTTTTTAATATAAAACTGCTTGAAAATACCTAGGCTATCTTGCTTAATAATAAAACTTTAACACCATTTTGTAATTAGTTTTATTTAATTATATTTGGAAATAAGAACAGAATGTTCTAAAAACTAATATCTTAATCAATAACTATGAAAAATCTTAAAAAAATTACAAGAGACAGCATGAAATCTATCAAAGGGGCAGGTCCAACTTATTGCAGAGTTGGGTATATCTATAGATGTGATTCTATTTATGAATGCAATCCGGATCAGGATATTTGGGACTGCGTTTGTGGATGTGTTCCCGTTACGAAACCTGTATAATTGATTATCTTTTACAAGATATCAATTTATAAGATATAAGTAAGCCTTCTCTTTGAGAGGGCTTTTTGTTATATTTGTGAAAAACTATAAAATACACAATTTCCATGAAAGAAAATAATAGTGGTAATATCCCTTTCTATATAGCATTAGCTGTATTGTTCATTTTCATTGTACTTGGACTTACATACATGATACAAAATTCTAATAGCTATGATGAACGTAGAACCTTTGGTGATATGTTTGGTTTCGCAAATGCAATGTTTACAGGCTTATCTGTAATTGGATTATTAGTTACAATCTTATTGCAGAGGAAAGACCTTAATACACAACGAGAGGAACTTAAAAAACAGACAAATTCTATACATGTTCAAAATTTTGAAAATACATTTTTTCAAATGCTAAATTTATTCAATTCTATAATCGATTCAACTGAAATTACTTCAGTAAATTATCCAACTAAAAGAGGAAGAAAAGTTTTTAATCATATTAGGGAATCAAATGATACTTTTTTAATTGGCTATTGTACAAATTTTGCAATTATAGAAGAAATTGCAGAAAGGGATATTGACCTTGACAAAAAGAAGGTTGAAGACTACTTAACCATTGATGACTTAGCGGTTATTTATAGTAAAACATACTCCTTACATGGGGATATACTAGGGCATTACTTTAGGACGTACTATCATATAATAAAACTAATTGATGGAACACATAAAATAAATAAGCAACAGTATATTTCAATAGCAAGATCGCAACTGTCCAATTCTGAACAGATACTATTATTCTTTAATTGTCTACATGCTAATGGAAATGAAAAATTCAAACCGTTGGTAGAAAAGTACCATTTACTTCACAATATAGATACTAGTCTTTTGCAATCAGAATGGTATCTTAATTTCTACTCAAATAGCGCATACAATTGAAAATAGCCCCTTAATTGGAGCTATATCTTTATTCAATCTTTGTTAATGCATCATCATGGAAACTCCCATTCATCAACATATTACCATGGAACCAAACACAATACCAAAATCCCTGACCATCACTACTGTATCCATTTACAGTCATAAGTACATTAACATTTACGTCTGAATTTAATCTGACAATGTCTCCAATTTTTAATTTCATATTTTATAAATTTATTATCTCTAAATATACTTTACTTTTAAATTATAAAATTACGGGTTTCCATATTCTAAGATCGTTTGATTGTTAAATCTTCGACTCGAAGTTTGTTAAAATATTAGAAACGAATAGTATCTATAAAACACCTTAAATATAAAATAGATATTCTACATCCCAAAAACCTCACACCTCATAAATCCCCTCGCCCGTAAACACAAAAAACTTACTCTTTTTAGGAAGGTTTTTAGTATCCAGACCTGTAAACTCGCTAAATGCCGGAAGCAACAGCTGATTTTCACTAAGCGCAAAACAAGGAAGCCTGATGATTTTCACAGCAGAATTCAAAACAATTCCCGGATGAATATGGCCAGTGATCTGGAAGCCGGATCTTTCTTTATCAAACTCATGAATCAAAGTAAATACATCTAGCTCCAATAGGTATTCCTTAAAATCCAGGCAAAGCTTTTTCTCCAAAGACTCTGAAATACGGTCGTGGTTTCCTTCAATAAGGTAGAATTTCAAATCCGGATATTGATTTCTCCATTGGCAGAATTCATCTACATCAGAATTGTCTCCGGCATGAAGCAGATCGCCCACAACGACAAGCTTTTCCGGTTGAAAATACTCAATCAGTGCAGATAACCTTTCCAGATCACTTTTCATGATATGATTTGCCAGTGCAATACCATTTTTACGGAAATGGGCGGTCTTTCCGATGTGAAGATCAGAAAGGAGTAAGGCTTTCTCTTTTTCCCAGAATACAGCACGTTGATTGGTTAAGGTAAAAGCCTCATTGTGAATAACGATTTCTTTGGTAGCAATAAACACGGACAAATTAGTTCAAGGTTTTGAGGTTGAAGCTTAAGGTTCTCTTCTGCTTACATGAAATTTCATCAAAGATATAAGTAATCGGAATTCCGGTTGCAATTTCTCTTTCCAGGATTTCTTCAGGAGATAAGTGTTCCAGATACATGATAAGGGCACGAAGGCTGTTTCCATGAGCAACAATCAATACATTTTCACCTTCTTTCAATAAAGGAGCAATCTCTTTTTCAAAATAGGGAATCACTCTGTTATAAGTGTCTTTAAGGCTTTCGCCGCCTGGTGGAACTACATCAAAAGATCTTCGCCAGGTATGAACCTGTTCTTCTCCGTATTTCAATGCAGTTTCTGCTTTATTGAGACCTTCAAGATTTCCGTAAGAACGTTCATTCAACGCTTTATCCTTAATAACGGGAAGGTTAGGTTTTCCAATTTCATCAAGGATAATGGAAAGGGTATGTTGAGCTCTGAGTAAGACTGAAGTAAAGGCAATGTCTATTTTTTCTTTTTTTAAGGCAATTCCTGCATTTTTCGCTTCTTCAATTCCTGTTTCTGTAATATCGATATCCTGCCATCCTGTAAATCTGTTTTCAAGATTCCAAAGTGACTGTCCGTGACGGACTAAAAACAATTTTGCCATTATGTATTTTTTATTTAGCTTTCTGAAAAGCTATACTCTAAGGTACGGCGATTATTTAAACTTATCAAGAAAATTCTGCCAGAATATTAGGCTAACAATACTATTAAATTGTGGTTTTAAAATCATTGAAAATCTGTTCATATCAGATATCATCGATATTGGATAGCTTCAACATCCTTTTAATTCTGGCATCCAATCCTTCACTGGAAAGAGTCTGTCTGAGACTATCCACTTTGATGGGAAAGCTTAAAGGGGTAAAAGAACTGGAATGTTTTAAAATAATCCTAGATTTTTCAATCCTTTTAAAAGCTTCTACAAGACGTTGTTCCTGAAGCTGCATATTAAAAACCTCTGTATAAGCCTGTTTAATTAAAAAATGGTTGGAGTCGTAATCTTCCAATACTTTAAAAATGAGTCCGGCTGAGCTTTGTAATGATTTATTGGATCGTTGTTTGCCAGCATAATTCTGAATCACCATTCCGGAGATCACCGCAATATCCCTGAATTTCCGTCTTGCCATTTCTGCAGAATTGATACTGGCAATCACATCATTCATCAGGTTGTCCCGGGTTAGTATCTGCTGCAAATTTTCTTCATTCAACGGAATTTCCTTATCACTGAATAATTCAAATCCATAATCATTCATCGCCATTGAAAAGGAAATAGGCACCAGTTTCGAAATCCTGTAAGCAATTAATGCCGCCATTACTTCATGCACCAGACGGCCTTCAAAAGGATACATAAAGAGATGATATCCTTCGCGGTTTTTAATCATTTCCGCCAGAAATTCATCTTCCTTAGGAATATGGGAGTTTTCTTCCTGATTCACCAATAACGGATGCAGGAATTTAAGTTCTTTTTCCGAAGCTTTCGGACTTAATGCATGGGAAAGCTTTTCTCTTAAAAAATGACCAAGATTTGAACTCAAAGGAAGTCTTCCGCCAAGATAACTCGGAACCTGGGCTTTTCCTTTGGCTGATCTCACATAAACCGTCATATCTTTAATCATAGCGACTTCCAGCGTTCGGCCTGCCAGAATAAATTTTTCTTCTTTTTTTAGTTTGGAAATAAAGTATTCTTCAATCATACCTACATAACCACCGGAAATAAATTTAACTTTAAGCATTGCATCACTTACAATAACGCCCATATTCATTCGGTGAAGCATGGCTATTTTTCGGGAAGTGACTTTATATAATCCATCTTCCATTACCACAATCTTATGGAATTCTTCGTAGTTTTTTAAAACACTTCCGCCAATGGTCAGAAACTCAAGAATGCTTTTCCATTCTTCATCCATCATTTCCTGGAAAGCATATACTTTTTTGATCCTTTCATACACTTCGTCAGGATAAAAACCGTTTCCAACCGCTAAAGTCATGAGAAATTGAACCAAAACATCGAAGCACAAAACCTGGGGTTCTCTTGGTTCAACAACTTTCTGTCTTACCGCTTCTTTTAAGGCGGAAACTTCTATTAATTCCAATGAATGGGTAGGAACGCAATAGATTTTGGAAGTTTCAAAAGGGGAGTGCCCGCTGCGGCCTGCTCTTTGAAGAAATCTTGCGACTCCTTTCGCAGAACCAACCTGAATGACCGTATCAACGGGTTTAAAATCTATTCCCAAATCTAATGATGAAGTGGAAACAACAGCTTTTAATTTTCCGGAACTTAGATTTTCTTCAATCCAGATTCTTAAATGGGCATCAATAGAGCTGTGATGAATGGCAATTTGTCCTGCAAAATCAGGGTAGGCATCCAAAAGTAACTGATACCACATTTCACTCTGACTTCTGGTATTGGTAAAAACAATGGTAGATTTCGATTCAAGGATGATGGGAACTACTTTATCTGCAAGCTTATGCCCAAGGTGCCCTGCCCACGGTAATATTTCAACTTCATCAGGAAAAACTGGAATAATATCTATCTTTTTATGTTCTTTGGCTGTGATTTTTGTTTTTTTACTGTCATAAGGAATCAAAACATCCATGGCTTCCTCCAGATTTCCAATGGTAGCCGTAATGCCCCAGATCTGTAATTTTGGAACATACTTTCTGAGCTGAGATATTCCCAGTTCTACCATGACCCCACGTTTTGAGCCTAACAATTCATGCCATTCGTCTACCACAACACATTTCATATCCCTGAAGAAGGTTTCATGATTTTTCTGAGCCAACAAAAGGTGCAGGCTTTCAGGGGTTACTACTAAAATTTCAGGCATCTTTTTGACCTGCTGCTGTCTTACTTTAGGATCTGTATCTCCGTTTCTTACCCCTACAACCCAATCAAGGCCAATTTCATCCATGGCTTCCTGCATGGCTTTCGCAATATCTTTAGACAATGAACGGAGCGGGGTGATCCAGATCATTTTCAATCCTTTTTTATAGTTTTCAGGATGGTTTAAAAAGTCTGAGATCAATGCTAAAAAGACAGAAAAAGTTTTTCCGAATCCCGTGGGAGCAACCACCATACCACTATATCCGCTTCCAAATTTCCGCCATGTATCGGTCTGAAATTTAAAAGGAGAAATACCTTTATCCTTCATCCATTGCTGAATGACGGTAAATCCACTGGTATGTTCAAAGGCAGCCACTTTATTGTATCAATTTTTTAATTTCTTCCAGGGTATCGATCTCATCTACCGTTTTATCTTTACGCCATCTTACAATTCTTGGAAACCGCAGAGCTACACCGCTTTTATGACGGTTACTTAATCCGATTCCTTCAAAAGCTATCTCGAATACCAGTTCTGCTTTTACCGTTCGTACAGGACCAAATTTCTCGATGGCATTTTTCGTTACAAACTTACTGACTTCCATTATTTCCTTGTCTGTTAATCCAGAATACGCTTTGGCAATTGTTACCAATTTATCTTCATTTTTTACAGCAAAAGTGTAGTCTGTGTAGTAGGCACTTCGTCTGCCGCTACCTTTTTGAGCATAAATGAGAACCGCATCAATGGTAAAAGGATTAATTTTCCATTTCCACCAATCGCCTTTTTTTCTTCCGGCATGATAAGGTGAGTTTTTCTGTTTCAACATCAGTCCTTCACTGTTTACACTTCTTGAGTTTTCCCTGATTTCATTTAATTCTTCCCATTTTTCAAATTCAATGTTCTTTGAAAGTTTTATATTTACAGGAGTTTCATTCAGTAATAATTCTTCCAGCATCGCTCTTCTTGCAGAAACAGGTTTTTCTCTCAGATCATGACCTTCAAGCTCCAATAAGTCGTAGGCAAATACTTCAATCGGAATTTCAGAAAGCATTTTTTTAATTAAAGTTTTCCTGTTTAATCTTTTCTGTAATTCATTAAAGTTTAAAACCTTACCCTCTTTCACTGCAAGTATTTCTCCATCTAAAACAAAGTTGCCTTTCATCGCCATCACTGTTTGAGTGATCTCAGGAAATTGCTCTGTAACAAGTTCTTCACCTCTTGACCATATAAATACTTCATCATTTCTCCGGATGATCTGTCCACGGATGCCATCCCATTTATATTCTACCAGCCATTCATCGGGCTGGCCCAGGTCTTCAAGTTCTTTCTCCAAAGGATAGGCAAGGCAAAATGGATAAGGTTTTGAATTATCAGGATTGATATTTTCTGCAGAGATCAGTTCTTTAAAGGAAACTGCATCGGGCTGCCATTTCCCCATTAAACTATGAGTTAATGTACTGGATTCCTGCCCGGAGAATTTGGTTAACGCATTAATCAGCGTTTTATCAGATACTCCGATTCTAAAACTTCCGCCTATTAATTTATTGAAAATCAAACGTTCCGTATAATCCAGACCATTCCATGACTGGAGGACGAATTCTTTCTTTTCGGCTTCTGTTTTATCTTTTAAATCAACAATGTCTTTCATCCATTGGGAAAGGCTTCGCTCAATCTTTTCCTTTGGTGGCGGGAGAATCAAGGACAAAGTTTCTCCAAGATCTCCCACTGAAGAATAGCTTTCCTGAAAGAGCCAGAAGGGTAGTCCTGTAATCTCTAATGTCCATTCTTTCATGACATTGGTGTTTACATTTCTTTTGGGTCTTTTTCCTGTAAACAAAGCAATAAACCATACTTTATCTTCATCCGGAGCACGCTCCAGATAATCAATGATAGCCTCAATTTTAGCATTGGTCTTATTGGTAGTTTCCAAAGCATTGATAAGATCTGCAAAATATCTCATATCTTCAGATTTTCAAGGGTTTCCTGTTCCGATACTTCTTCATCTTCTCCAAACAGTGTTTCTATAACATCTGCTTTCATCCCTATTTCATTCAGATATTTTGAAAAAACTTCGGTCTGACCATGCGTAACATGTACAATCTCCGCTTCTGTGGCTCGTACTGTTTGTAATAATCCTTTCCAGTCTGCATGGTCACTCATGGCAAAACCAGCATCGGCACTTCGCCATCTTCTTGCTCCACGCACCTGCATCCAGCCTGAACATATTGCGGTAGCCGGATCCGGAATCTTTTTGATGATATTACTATCTAATAAAGCGGGGGGAACAATAACAATTTCGTGTTCCATTTCTTTCGGACGTTCTCTGAAATCTGCAACGGTATATTTCGGAAGATCAATCCCTGCGGTTTCAAAGGCTTCATTCAGTTTTCCGATAGATTCATGAACATATATTTTTCCTAAGCCTTCTACCGCCTTCATAATCCGTTGAGCTTTACCAAGTGAATATCCAATAAACACAGAAGTTTTCTGATTCTCCTGATTTTTTAATACCCAATTCTGAAGCTTTTTATTTAAATCATCCACTTCCAGCCAGTTATAAATAGGAAGCCCGAAAGTACTTTCTGTAACAAATTCATTGCATTTCACCAGCTCAAAAGGAGTACTGAGACCATCATCCTGAACTTTATAATCTCCGGAAACAACGGTTACAAACCCTTTATATTCCAATCTTATCTGCGCAGAACCGATAATATGTCCGGCAGGATGAAAAGACACATTTACCCCATTGATATTGATTTTTTCACCATATTCCACACCCTGACATTCTATATCTTTTCCAATTCTCTGATATAAAATAGGTTGGGTAAAATGATGACAAAGGTATTTTTTCATTCCCCAACGGGCATGATCAGCATGTCCGTGAGTAATAACGGCCATATCTACAGGCCGCCAGGGATCTATATAGAACTTTCCCTGCGGACAGTAAATTCCTTTTTTAGTAAATGTGATTAGCTTCAAGGGTGTGATTGGTTTGGATAAAATGCTTCAAAAACTTAACCAATTTATGATAAACTGTTGATTTTATTGCTATCCAATGTCTTTATTGATTGTTGGAAATCGCAAAGGCGCTAAGTTTTTTTTTATAAGATTGTGTTTTTAAGGCGCTAGGATTTTATCTGCGATAAAATTGAATGCTGCTGATAATGGCCACGAATGCACGAATATAATAACACGATATTTGTCATTCCGTAGGAATCTAAACTGTATTTTTGGATATAATAGGCTAGATTCCTACGGAATGACAAACTATATGTTAAAGTCCCAATGTAAAAATGTAAAGATCTTATAAATCACACCATTTTTAGATTTTGGCTAAAGCCAATGGAATTGGGGTTATTTGAATAAACGGGCTAAAGCCCGTTTCTATTGAATTTTCACTGTTAACAATCTATTTAGTACATACATAGTTGATTATTCATCATCTTAGTTCATTTAAAAACAAAATAAGCTGCTTCCAAGGGAAACAGCATATCCTATTATTTTTCGTTTAAAACTCCGTTTACATAATCAATCCACTGATAATCCGGGATGGTTTTATCTATAAAATAATCCGGTTGAATTCCTTTTCCATCAATAGCCATATCCGGAATCCTGAAACTTTTTGAAAGGCTGTATCCAAACTTAATTTCGTTACATGGAGAATTTACAAAATACATATTTGAAACATCAAGTACTCCGGCTGTTGTTGTTCCAAAAAGTTTAACTTTTTTGCTTTGTTTTGCTGCGAGTAAAAATTCTTCAGCAGTACTTCCGTTTCCATTGTTGATGATAATTCCTACGTTTTTTGGATAAGGATAGATTTTATCAAGCTTTTCAATACCTACTGTGCTGTCATCTTCCTGTAATGAAACAAACTGACCTAGTTTTCCGTTGAGTTTATCATAAGATTTTTTCATGAATTCTCTGTCTTCTTTTGATATTCCATACTTTTCATAATTCTCATAAAGAAAGATCATTCTCTGATTATTCAATGGAGTAGAGTAAAACTGGGTTCTGATACTTCTGATAGGGTTGGTATAGAGATAGGGGATAATTTCTGCATAGCTGATATCACTTCCGCCACCATTATTTCTGATATCTATAATCAGATTTTCTGTGCTCTCAATTTTAGTTTTATTGGCTGTAATTACACTGTCTATTTCTTTTTTCAAAGCACCGTTAAAAGATGGAATTCTTAAAAGAAGTGTGGTACTATTCATTACTTTTAAGAAAGGTTTTTCTGCCTGAATCGCCTCATAATAGGTTTCAATTCCTTCTTCACGATCAAACTTTGGAGAAACTCTTTTCAAGGTAAAATCTCCAATTTCAAGATGATTTTTACCTACAAAATGGATATTGTTAACTTCCTGGCCGGTTTTATCTCTTACATAAAAAATACCCTTTGTTTTATCAGCATTAATCGTTAGTTTTAATTCATTAGGCTTCCAGTTTTCAGCACCTGACTGAATAATAAAACCTTTATAAATATCTCCGAATTTTTTAATTCCAATGGTATAAGGATCTGCTTCCCAAATGCCTTCCAGATCAGATTCTTTTTTAAACTGGATTTCTTTTTTAAACTTTTCAAGATTTATGGGTACAAGTTCCGTTTTTATTTCCTCTTTGGGCTGAGTTTTTGGGTCTTTATTATTCTCAATTTTTTTAATTGAAAAATGACCGGATCTGAAAAACTTTAACCAGTCATAAATCGTTTGATTACATTCTGTATCTGATTTTGTATTCCGTATTTTATTGAGAAATTCTTTATTATGGAACTCATATGCGGCTGTTCCTTTTTTATCAATAATGTATTGAAAACCGGCATCATTTTCCTCGAATGTTTTCTTTACCCACTGATAATTACTTTCGCAATTACAGCTTTGGGCAAAGCTCCATGCAGAAGAGGTCACCAAAATTAATAGGAGTGCTTTAGCTTTAATCATAGATCAGTTTTTTTCTTACTATTTTTTGAAAGATAGTAAAATAGCTATAATATTTTAATCTATAATGAATATCTGAACTTCTGAGCAATAAAACAATGAACTTTCCACCAATATTACCTCGCTGCAAATCTTTGAAATTTGTATCATCATTAAAAAGAAAATACAATGAGTAAAACAATTCTAATTACAGGAGCTGCAAGTGGATTCGGAAAGATTGCCGCATTTGATCTTGCTAAAAAAGGACATAAGGTAATTGCCACTACACAGGTTTATCCTCAAATGAGTGATTTGATTCGTGAAGCAAAAGAACAGGGAATAGAACTAACTGTTGATAAACTGGATGTTACTAACCCCAGAGATCTGGCTTATATTCATCAAAAATATGATATTGATATTCTGGTAAGCAATGCCGGAATTATGGAAGGTGGGCCTATTGCTGAACAGCCTGTTGATCTGATCCGTTCTATGTTTGACGTGAATGTGTTTGGTGGGCTTGAACTGGCACAGGGATTCATTAAAAAGTTCATCGATCAGAAGAAACCAGGGAAAATAGTATTCACAACATCTATGGGAGAATTGTGGACAGTTCCTTATGTAGCGGCTTACTGTGCTTCAAAGCATGCTATGGGTTCTATTGCAGAAGGTTTAAAAACAGAACTAGCACCATTCAATATCAAAATAGCTACTTGTAATCCGGGAATATTTGGAACAGGTTTCAATGACCGTGGAGTAGATTCTATTTTCCGTTGGTATAATCCTGAAAACAACTTCACTCCTTTATCCGCATTTGACGGAGCTTCAGAATCATTAGCTCATCAGCTTGATCCTCAGTCTATGGCAGATTGTATTGTAGATGTTGTTCTTGATGATCATTCTAACTTCAGAAATGTTCATCCAAAGGAAACCGAAGATTTTGTAAAACAATTACAGGCAGAAGCCTGGACAGCAAAAAGCTAATGATATGGAATTAAGTTATGATATAGCTGAAAAAGCGTTACAAGCAGCTATCCAAAAAGCAAAATCCCTGAATATTCCAGTAAGCATTGCTGTTGTAGATACAGGCGGACATCTGGTTTCTTTTGCCAGACTTGACAGTGTGTTCGGAGTGATTGATTTTGCTGTAAAAAAGGCAAAAACAGCAGTTATGTTTGGGGTAGACAGTGATATTATGGGAAGTATTATTGCAGGAGAAGATATTCATGGATATGGAATGCTCAACTCTAATGAGGGACTTTTAACCATTGCAGGTGGAGTAGTTATAAAGGATAAAGAAGGTAAAGTAATCGGGGCAATAGGTTCATCAGGTGGAACTCCGGAGCAGGATAAAGAAATTGCGAAGGCAGGAGCTTTTGCTATAGGTTAAATTTCAGATATTTGTATCATGGAAAAGACTTCTGAAATCATCTTTGATAAACTGGTATATTCGTGTGCTTTTGAATCTTACAAAGGCCATGAGGAGTTTATTCCCGATCATTTTTTAGGATTTCAACTGTCCGGAGAAACGCATGCTTTTCATGAACAGGGTACAACCATTATTAAGGAAAATACAGTGGTTCTGGTGAGAAAAAACCAACTTATCAGAACCATGAAACACCCTTCAAAGAATGAAAAGTATCAATTTCTTTCGATTACATTGGATGATGAAACGTTGAGACAGTATTCTACTGAGAATAAGATCGTAATGGAGCATTCTTTTCCAGATCATCAGAGGCTTTTTTTTGAACCGGATGATTTTTTTAAGAGTTATTTTGCCTCTCTAATTCCATATGTCAATAAAACGAAAGACATTCCGCCAAGATTAGCTGCTTTAAAAGTAAAGGAAGCCATAGAACTTCTTCTCCAAAGTAATCCTGATTTTAAAAATCTGTTATTTGATTTCTCAGAACCTCATAAGATTGATCTTAAAGAGTTTATGAATAAAAATTTTATGTTTAATGTTTCTATTGAAGCCTTTGCCAGGCTTACAGGGCGCAGTTTATCTGGTTTTAAACGGGATTTTAATAAGATGTTTAACATGAGTCCAAAGCAGTGGCTAAAGGAAAGGAGATTAAAAGAAGCTTACTATTTAATTAAAAATAAGGAGAAACGTCCTTCTGATATTTATCTGGATCTGGGATTTGAGAATCTGTCTCACTTTTATTATTCATTTAAGCAGAAGTTTGGGGTTACCACCACAGAAGTATAAGGTAAAAACACAATTTATAATAAAAGGAAATTAATTCAATGTTGGAAAACGCAAGGGCGCAAATATTTTTTATAAGATTGCGTTTTAAGGCGCAAGGATTTTATCTGCGATAAAATTGAATGTTGCTGATAAATGCCACGAATGCACGAATCATTTTTATTCGTGCATTCGTGGCTAAAAAAATAGCAGCAATTAAGGAATTATATTTTCAGATTTAAGCCTTTTAAATACTTCTATAAAAGAGTCTTCTGTACTTTTATAGGCTGTAAAACCTAATTTTCTGCTTTTTGACAGATCACACATTACTTCAAGAGGCCTTCCAAGATCTAAATCGGTGTGCCATGCTGAGGATAGGCGATCTAAATTGTTTTCTTTCAATTCATATTTTTCAGCAATGGTTTTCCAGATTTCCTGATCGTTTTCCATTTCTTTTTCAAGAGGTCTTATGGTACCATTAAAACCTTCTGATTCTATTCCAAACCAGTCTGCCAGTCTGTTCCATAGCCATTTCCATCGGAAAACATCTCCATTGGTAATATTATAAGCCTGGTTTTTAGCAGAATCTGTACTGGAAGCCCAAACTAACTGTTTGGCTAATATTCCGGCATCTGTGACGTCAGAAATACCATTCCATTGCGCTTCAGAACCCGGCCAAATGAATTTTCTTCCTGTTTCCTTACAAATACTGGCGTACACAGCCAATGTAGCTCCAATATTCATGAGATTTCCTACTGCATATCCAACTACGGTATGAGGACGGTGAATACTCCATGTAAAGCCATCTCTTTCCGAAGCTTTATAGATCTCATCTTCCTGAGCATAATAGAAATTGGGAAGCGAAAGTCTCGGGTGTTCTTCACGAACAGGTGTTTCCGGCAGTTTACCTTCTTTAACATAGGATTCAAATGGTCCAAGGTAATGTTTCAATCCGGTTACCAAAGCCACATGCTGAACCGATTTTTTAGGAGATAAAACGTTCAGGAGATTTCTTACCAACATACTGTTAACACGGATGTTTTCTTCTTCCGTATCATTACGCATCCAAGTCGTAAAATAAACATGAGTAGGAGAGATGTCTTTTAATGCCTCAATAAGATTCTGCTCATCCAACAAGTCTGCTTTCACCGGGTGAAGACCTGTAATGTTATTGTTAGGATTTCTAGATAATCCGTAAGTTTTCCATCCCTGTGAAATAAGTTCTTCAGCAAGATTACTTCCTGTAATTCCGGTAGCGCCTACAACCAAGGCAATATTTCCTGTATTTTCCATAGTAATGTAAATTTCTTCAGCAAAATTATGGCGACTACAAGTCTTTTACGCTTGATTCAGATCATGTGTTTGAGTTGATCTGGATCAAGGATTATTCAGGGAATTCTTTTTACGGATCCTACTGATCGTTTCAGGGGCCAGTCCAAGATAGGAAGCAATAAGATTATGGGGAACCCTTTTTATCATTTCCGGATTTTTTCCAGCTAACTGCAGGTATTTTTCTTCAGCAGTGTATCCATTGGAAACAATGAGTCTGTAATCTTTAGTAACCAGGCTGTTTTGATATAGAATTCTGAAATAACGATCCATTACAGGGATTTCCAGCATCATCTTTTCATAATTGTCCAAAGTAATCATCAAAACTTCAGTAGCTTCTACAGCATCAATGTTCAGAACAGCCTTTTCCTGATGAATAAAACTGTTAAAGTCGGAAATCCACCAGCCTTCAAAGGCAAACATATTGATGTGTTCATTTCCTTTTTCATCAGGATAATAAGATTTTAACAAACCTTTGCTGACAAATGAAAGACATTTACAAACATCTCCTTCCTGCAGCAGGTATTGTTTTTTCTTCAGCTTTTTTACAGTAAAAATGTTTGAATCAAACTTTTCTGTTCATCATTAATCTCAACTTTATTCTGAATATGGGCAAGCAGTACTTCAAACATCCGATAAATATTTCACCAAAAATACGGCTTTCAATACTAATTATAACAATACTCGTGCATTCCTGGTAATTAATATGCTCTCGCAGATTAAGCAGATTTCATACAAACGCTTATCTATTTTCAGTGTTCAAAATTTTATCACAGATAAAATCCTTGCGCCTTAAAACGCAACCTAATAAAAAATATTTGCGCCTTTGCGTGTTCCAACCTAAAAAATCCGTTTTACATATAAAATTAATACTCGATTTACTATTTAAAACCCAGAAAAATTACAGAAATTTGCAAAAAATTAAAATCAATGAAGATTGTAGACCTGGAGCAATGGAACAGAAAGGAGCATTTTGAATTTTTCTCTCAAATGGCAAGCCCTTATTTTGGCTTTACCACCGAAGTAGATTGTACAAAGGCATATAACGATGCTAAAGAAAATGGATATTCTTTCTTTGCCTATTACTATCACAAATCGATGATTGCCATTAATACTGTGGATGAATTAAAGCTGAGAATTATTGACGGACAAGTCGTTCAGTTTGATATTGTTCATGCCGGGAGCACAATTGCCAGACCGGATGGAACTTTTGGTTTTTCATTTACCCCTTTTTCAGAGGACTTTGAAATATTCAATGCTGCATTACAGGAGGAAATCAAAGGGGTTCACAATTCTACAGGTCTTAGATTAAGTAATGAAAGATTAGGGAAGGATCATGTGAGACATACCACAATTCCATGGAATTCATTCAGTGCGATTCTTCACCCTACCAATTTTAACAATGATGAGTCTGTACCCAAGATCTCTTTTGGGAAATTCAATATCCGTGATGACAGAAAATATATGCCGGTTTCTATTGAAGCTCACCATGGATTGGCGGATGGTATTCATATTGCAAAATACCTTGAAGAATTTCAGAGACAACTGGATTTATAAGTTTGAGAGTGGGAGAGTCTTAGAGAGAAAGGGTGATACCTTTATTATTCATTTAGTCTAAGCTTCAATAATAGCTTTATCCAGATCGTGATAAAGAAGTATTTTCCAATTATTCTCTTTGGCTTCCTTTTCCCATAAAAGTCTTAAGTTCATTGCTTTTCTGCCGTCAAAATCACTTTTGTAGGCTAAATGGTATTTTAAATAAGATGCCTGTGGAAGATCATCTGCTCCGTAGAAAACAGTTTCTTCATTTTCTTTGATCCAGAATACCTGCATAAAAGGTGTATGCCCGCCTACTACTTCATATGAAATTTCATTGGTAATTTCCCCTTTATCATCATTCATCCAGGTAATATTAGGCAATTGAATCAGCTTTTCTAAAATATCAAAATCAAAGGAAGGATTTCCTTTTTTTCCATGGCAAAGTCCAGTTCTCGTTGTTGGATATATATCTGAGCATTAGGAAAGGTTGCCTCATAACCATTTTCTGTAAATGTTATTGTGCCATCAATATGATCCTTGTGAAGATGGGAGAGAAGTAGTTTTGTAATTTGTTCAGGACGTATATTTTCTCTTTCAAGAATTTCTGAAATCACTGTATTTCCACGCTCATTTTTCCAGCCAATTCCGGCATCTAAAAGAATATAATCGTTTTCAGTAATGATAAGAAAAGGCTGAACGGACATTTTTATTCCGGAAACAGTATTAAAATTTTCTTCTGTTAAAAGGGTAAAATCTTTGGTTTTGCTTGCTGAGAAATTACCTTCTTTAAGTGGAATGATTTTCATACTGCAAATTTCCTGAATATTTTCAACATTCAAAAGGTTTTTCATCAATAGAAATCATCGGCAAAAACAATGGAAGAATCTTACCAGTTGTTCAGACCATTTTCCAGAGCTATCTCATAGTTTTCTATATCAAAGGAATAGAGATCCGGAGATCTGTGAGCGCCTACATATCTTTGTTCGTCAAGCTTTTTTAAAACATTCAGGTTTTTAATTTTTCTGTAGAAATTCCCACGGTTAAGCGATTTACCTAATATGGCTTCATAGAGTTTCTGCAGTTCCGGAAGGGTAAATTTTTCCGGCATCAGATTGTATCCAATGGGTTTGGTAGATATTTTTTCCCGTAAAGTAAGCAATGCTTTTTCAATAATTTCACGGTGGTCCATTCCAAGAACAATTTCAGGCAACTGGCGCAGGTAAACCCATTCGCAGGCTTCACTTACGTCGTCTGCAACAGGATTAATCTCAGAAGAGTTATAAAGTGCATAATATCCTACGGAAATGAATCTCTGTTTTTGAAAAAGGGTTTCATCAAACTCATCAAAATAGAGTTGACTTCTGTTTCTTCTTCCAAAAACACCAAATTCTTCAAGGAATACATCAGTAACACCTGCTCTGTCATTCAACACTCTTACTACTGCTTCATCCAAGTCATCTTCTCTTCGCACATAACCACCCGGCAAAAGCCATTGTTTTTTGTACTTCATTCTCACCAGCAATACCTTTAATTCATTCTGGTCAAAACCAAAAACAACCGGATCTACTGAAATATGAGGAAGATAAAGCTCTTTGGCTTCGGCAGATTTTTGTAGAATCTGTTCTCTGGAATCCATATTATCCATAAAAATAAATGTGTGTTGTTACAAATGTAAAGATAAAATTGGACAATATTAATAAAAAACTCTTTATGGGAGCAGGTTACAAGAAAAAATGTATAACACATAGAGGTGAAATCAATCATAATCAATCAGTCTCTTTTGTGAAAATCCCTACCTTTGAGGTCGTTAAAAAATAGATCCAAAACATTCAGTCATTAGGATCTATTACTATTCAATAAAAATTTTAAGATGCAGGTGAATTCTACCAACGGTATTTCCAGAACAGTGGTCTGGTTAATGGCTATCATTTCAGGACTTGTAGTAGCCAACAATTATTACAACCAGCCTTTACTGGCTCTGATTTCAGAAGATCTCCATGTTTCCGAAGCTGCTGCCAGCAAAATTTCTGTACTTACCCAGATTGGGTATGCCCTGGGATTATTGTTGATTGTACCGCTTGGAGACAAGTTTTTCCGTAAGAAATTAATTCTGATTGATCTGTTTCTTGTCTTTGGTTCTTTGCTTTGGATGACCTTTGCCAACCAGTTATGGATGCTGTATGCTGCCAGTTTACTGATTGGAGCTACTTCTGTTATTCCTCAGCTATTTGTTCCCATTGCGGCTGAACTGTCTTCAGATAAAGAAAAATCGGCCAATATCGGATTGGTAATGTCCGGACTTTTATTGGGCATTCTTCTTTCCCGTTTCATTGGAGGTATTGTAGGGGAAGTATGGGGCTGGAGAGCCATGTTCGGAATTGCAGCAGGGCTTATGATCTTAGTCTGGCTGGCGGTCTACAAAATGCTTCCGGAGCTATCTCCTAATTTTAAAGGGACTTACAAGGAATTGATGCGTTCCGTGGCTCACCTTGCCAAAACACAGCCTATTCTTCAGCTGGCCTCTTTCCGTGGAGCTATGGCTTTCGGATCTATGTGTGCTTTATTTACAACATTGGTTTTTCATATGGAGAAACCACCTTTTAATGCAGGTTCATCGGTGGTAGGAAGTTTTGGTCTTGCCGGAGCAGTAGGAGCATTGGCTGCTGCTAAAGTTGGTAAGCTTCAAAAATATATGGATATCAACCGCATCATATTGTATTCTTTACTGATCCTGATTGGAAGCTGGGGATTCACTTATTTTGGAGGAGAGACTTATTGGGGATTAATTGTAGGAGTAATTCTCGTTGATCTTGGTGTACAATCCAGTCATATTATGAATCAGACCAATTATTTTTTAATTAAATCCAATGCTGTAAACAGACTGAATACAGTGTATATGGTTTCCTATTTCATTGGAGGATCACTGGGAACATGGTTGGCTTCTCTGGCATGGCAGAAGGCACAGTGGACAGGTGTATGTGCTGTAGGAACGGCCTTTGGAGTTCTTGCGCTAGTTGCTCATGTTTTGTTTTGTAACAAAGTCAATAAATTATAAACCTTAGTATTGAAAGAAAAGCATTTTTCAACACTTCTATGTTAATATTCTATGTTCCTATGTAGTTTTTAAATATTACCACCTGGGAACATAGATTTTATACGCTAATAAAAAATATTCGTGTATTCGTGGCCATAAAAAGAGTCATCGCTTCGTTTCGCCTTAAATTAGCTTAACGATTCATTACACTCCTCTTGCTGAGCAATAAATTTCCTGTGTTTTCCGCCCCATGTATTCAAGGCATCCCAAATAGGAATCAGTTCTCTGGCGATATCAGTAAGCTCATAATCTACTCTTGGCGGGACTTCCGCGTATACCGTTCTTTTTACCAAACCTTCTTTTTCTAATTCTTTTAACTGAAGGGTAAGCATTCTTTCCGTAATT
The DNA here is from genome assembly GCF_004119455.1 of Chryseobacterium sp. CH25. Taxonomy (GTDB): domain Bacteria; phylum Bacteroidota; class Bacteroidia; order Flavobacteriales; family Weeksellaceae; genus Chryseobacterium. The sequence continues at coordinate 384,177 of NZ_NRQT01000005.1, read as the reverse complement.
CCCGGAATAGCTCTTTTAATCTCACTGAAACGCAATACACCATCTCTTAATTTACTCAAAATAAACAACTTCCATCTTCCACCGATCTTACATACGGCATAGCTCAAATCACATTCCTGAATATATTGTTTGTTGATATTATTGGTTGAATTCTCTTTTATCTTACCCATACTTACAAATTTGTTCGTACCATACATTGGCCTGTATATAGTGCAAATGTAAGGCATGAAAACTAATTTTGTCCCCATAAAAGCAGATAAATAACAATAGCGCTACTGTTCACTGCACAACTTATTAACTTAAAATAAAAAACAAAATGCAGTTGACCCCTAAAATTAATCAGATTTTAACACATTTAGAAAAAATACAGTCTTTTAATCCACAGAATCCATTGGATGATGCCAGAAAATATCTTGAAGCAATGTCTTTACAGCTGAGTGCTAAAAAAGAAGCTGTGGCTATGATTGAAGAGCTTGATATTCCAATCGAAAATCATAAAGTTCCAATCAGGATATATCGTCCAAAGGGGAAAACCACTCAAAAGTCTTCAGCCATTGTTTATATTCATGGCGGATGGTTTATTGCTGGTGGTTATGAAACCCATGATGCTGTTGTTCGTAAATTGGCTAATGCGACAGGGTCTGTCGTGATTTTTATAGATTATCGCCTGGCTCCTGAACATCCTTTTCCTGCTGGTCTGAACGATTGTCTTGACACTGTACAGTGGATTATAGAAAATGCAGATTCTTTAGGAATTGATCGGGATCAAATAGGAATTATCGGAGACAGTGCCGGAGGAGCTTTATCAACGGCTGTTTCTACCCAAATTGGAGAACTTTTCAAGTTTCAGGTTCTGATTTATCCTGCTGTAGATAATCAGCTGAATACCAAAACCTGGGAAATCTATGAAAACGGACCTGTTCTCAATAAGCAAGGTGGAGTAGAAGCTTGGAACTCATATCTACCCAAAGAAGAAAGTAACAATCCGCTGGCCATTCCTGTTTTAATAAAAAATTTCAAAAATACCCCTTCAACATTAATTATTATCGCGGAACATGATCCTTTAGCTGATGATGCAAGACATCTTGCTGAAAATATGCAGAATGGCGGAGTATCTCTTACTACAACCTTTTACAAAGATATGGTTCATGGCTTTATGCATATGGGAGAAATTTTGGAAGAAACTCAGCTGGCTATCAATGAAATGGCAAACTTTGCTAAACAGCATCTTAAATAAAACCATCCAAAGAAATAATTATGAAAAAGTATGCCTACATCGGATGTTTAGGATTCATTGCTGTGATTACTACAGAGTTTGGAATCATTGGAATTCTGCCACAAGTAGCTGAGCATTATAAGATCAGTATAGACAAAGCAGGTTATCTTTTAAGTGCTTTTGCTTTGGTTATTGCTCTTACAGGGCCTTTTATGACTTTACTTACTTCGGGCATCAATCGTAAAAATCTAATGATAGCTTCTATCCTTATATTTTTGATTACAGGGATTGTATCTTCATTTTCGCCTCCTTTTTGGCTATTAATGCTAGTAAGAATTCTTCCTGCATTTTTACAACCTGTGTATATTGCAACCGCCTTGTCTGTAGCAGTATCCGGAGCTGACAACAGTAAGAAAAATGAGCTCATGAGTATTGTTTTCAATGGAGTGGCTATAGCAATGGTGACTACAGTTCCTTTTGCGACATGGATTTCTGGGCTCTATTCGTGGGAATATTCTTTTATGATACAGGCAGCAGTGAGTTTAATTGCATTGGTAGCGATTCATTTTCTTCTTCCTTCTATGCCGGTTACAGAGAAGAAATCATATGGCAGCCAGCTTAGAATTCTAAAACAGCCACCATTTATTTTGAGCACACTTACCAATTTTTTTATGATTACCGCCTGGTTTTCTACTTATAGTTATTTTGCGGATTATCTGGGAAAAGCTAAAGGTATGGATACTTCTATGGTAAGTTATATGCTATTTTTATTCGGAGTTATAGGAATTATCGCCAACAGAATTGCTGGTAAAATGCTTAATAAAAATGTTACCACAACACTGGCATTCTTCCTTTCCGGCACCATTCTTATTCCTGTATTATTGTATGTTTCAGACGGTAATTTGTGGGCAACCATGCTGGTTATAGGAATCTGGGGATTTCTTTATTCTCCAAGCTTTCTGAATGCTTCTACCTATATGATCTCCGCAGCTCCCGATGCTTTGGAATTTGCAAACAGTCTGGCTACATCATTCGGAAATCTGGGCGTTACGTTGGGAACTACTATCGGTGGCTGGATTATTATTACCCAAGGAGTAGAGTATACCCCATGGATAGGCTTTATTTTTGGAATTCTTGCCTTTCTTATGATAATATTGAGAAATGTACTTGAAAAAAGAAGACAGGTTCTTTCAGGCTGCTTAAAACAAATGTAACAAATTTTATTACATTAAAATATTTCCTTATCTTTGTTTAGTTAAATTTAAATAGAATGAAAATAGAAATCTGGTCGGATGTTATGTGTCCGTTTTGCTATATCGGAAAAAATAATTTTGAACAGGCATTGGAAAAACTGCCATTTAAAGATGAAGTAGAAGTAGAGTGGAAGAGCTTTCAGCTTGATCCAACGTTAGATTCCCACACCACTCAGGATACCATTCAATATTTCAGAGAGAAAAAAGGAGTGGGTGAGGCTCAGGCCAATCAGATGCTAGCTCAGGTTACCCAGATGGGAAAAGGAGCAGGTATTAACTTTGATTTTGGTAAAACGCTAATCATTAATACTTTCAGTGCTCACAGACTGCTTCATTTGGCTAAGAAACATAACAAGTCCAATGAAATGGAAGAAGCATTGTTCATCGCTCATTTTATTGATGGCAAAAATGTAGGTGATACTGAAGTATTACTTTCCCTTGCTGAAAACTTAGGAATTAATAAAGAAGAAGCCAGAGAAGCTGTTACTACCGATCAAATGGATTACGAAGTAAACCAGGATATTATGGAAGCGAGAAACAACGGTGTTTCAGGAGTTCCTTTCTTTGTCCTAAATGGTAAATATGCCGTTTCAGGAGCACAACCGGTAGAAGTTTTTGAAAATGCATTACAGCAGACTTATAAAGAGACCGTAAGTCCTTTTAAAGATCTCTCAGGAAGCAATGGAGCATCCTGTGATGCTGATGGATGCAGCATTTAATTATATAAACCCCAGGCTTTTTAGTTTGGGGTTTTTCTTTTAGAATTCTCACAAATTTTTAACGTTTTATACTAGTATGCGAAAACTTAAAAAAGGAGTAACCTATTAATTTAATGATAACTATACACTTCATCAGATCGATTGAAAATCGATTAAACTCTTTGCTCCCTTAAAATTTAGCATCATTAAACATGAACTTTGCATTTAAAAAAATGATGATAGCAATTTAAATTTGACGCAAAGTTCATCTTTTGATACCGTTGATTTTAGGGAGCAAAATGTAGAATCAACTCCGTTGATTCGAAGAAGCGATCATTATCTTAATGTGTTGTATTATTTTAAACATGCTAAATATGACAACAATTGTGTTATTTATGAAAAGCATTAGTGTAATTAGTGTTTGAAATCACCCGAAAGATTATGAAAACTGTCAACATTCTATCAAATCCAACAAAACTCTCGTATCTTTGTGAGACAGTATAAATCTATATTTTTCAATGATAAAAATTAATAATGAGCTTCATTTTCCTATTGCAGACACTCTTTTTGTTTTTGCACTGGATGCTGAAGCCGGAACGGTATTCGATGAAAAGAATAAATTAATAACAGGAATTGGGAAGGTAAATGCAGCCATAGAGCTTACCAAAGAAATTCACACCAGAAAACCAAAATTAATTGTGAATCTGGGTTCTGCTGGAAGCAAAGGTTTTCACAAAGGAGAAGTGGTTTGCTGTACCAGGTTTATCCAGAGAGATATGGATGTAAGAGGCTTAGGTTTTAAACTGTATGAGACTCCATTATCAGGAGTTCCGCCAGTTTTGGAATATGGCCTTAAAATGGACAGCCTGAAAGAGGGAATCTGTGGAAGTGGAGACAGTTTCGAGATGAACCATTCTGAAACAGATTATAATATCGTTGATATGGAAGCCTATCCTCTGGCCTTGATTGCCCAAAAAGAAAACATTCCGTTTCTATGTTTAAAATACATTTCTGATGATGCAGGAAGCGATGCTGCCGATGATTGGAGTGTACAGGTACACCTGGCTTCTGAAGCGTTTAAAAAAATATTATTTTCATAAAACTTTAAAAAATGGCATCTATTATTATCAACAAAGCCTCTGCTGAAGATACAGAGATTATTCAAAAATTGGGTATTCAGACTTTTTCAGAAACTTTTGCAAAAGACAATACTGAAGAAGCCATGGAAAAATATCTGAAAGAAAGCTTCAATACAGAAAAAGTAACTGCTGAGCTGAATAATCCTGATTCTCACTTTTATATTGCCTGGGAAGAAGACAATCCTGTTGGTTATCTGAAAGTGAATACCGGTAAGGCACAGACAGAATTACAGGACGAAACCAGTCTTGAAATTGAAAGAATTTATGTGAAGAAAAGCCATCACGGTCAAAAAGTAGGACAGCTTCTATACGATCAGGCACTCAACACCGCTCAATCTCTCAAAAAATCATATCTGTGGCTGGGAGTCTGGGAAGAAAACCTGAGAGCTTTAAACTTTTACAAAAAGAACGGATTTGTTGAGTTTGATAAACATATTTTCAGGCTTGGCGATGAGGAACAGACAGATCTGATGATGAAGAAAATGTTGGATTAAAAGTATTTCTAATTTTTTTCTCTCGCAGATTATGGAGATTACGCAGATTTTTTATCACCACTAATGCAAGAATGTTTTTTACTACAGTTTGTCATTCCGTAGGAATCTAGAGTATTATATTCCAAAAATAAGGTTGAGATTCCTACGGAATGACAAACCGAATGTTAAGTTGCATCTATTAAAAATTCTTGCATTCATGCCAAAAAATAAAAAAATATAGTAGTGGAAGTCAAAATGGATATCATTAATTTATGCGTCTCCATATCATTCAATAGTTATTCTTTAACATAATGAACACTTCAGAATTCTTAAAGCAAATGAACAGCTATTATCCATTATCAGAAGAAACAATTTCTGCTATAATGGCTATTTGCAGTGAAGAGCATTATCAAAAAAATGAACTTCTTCTGGAATCTGGGAGCATGGCAAGGTATTATTATTTCATACAATCCGGGTTGATAGGCTATTACACAACAGATGAAGAAGGAAGCTCTATTTATAAAATTTTCTTTGAGGAACACAGTTTTGTAGCTTCCACCTCTGCAATTATCAAAAATGAACCAAGTGATTTTAATATTATTGCCCTGGAAGATTGTTCTGTCATTAAATATCCTGTTAAAGCTTTCCGGGAATTATTGGAAAAGTATCACGATCTTGCTCTTTTTCATATCCGGTATCTGGAAAAAACTGGGTGGTAAAAAAGGAACCTCTGGAAGTTTCTTTAAAATTTGAAACCGCAAAACAACGCTATCTGCTATTGCTTGAAAATAAGTCTTTGCATGAAAGACTGAAACAGCATCATATTGCTTCTTATTTAGGAATTACTCCCACGCAACTCAGTCGTATAAAAAAAGAAATAAATTAACAAAAGCTTCAACATTTGTTGAGGCTTTTCCATTTTTATCACTGCAAATTTGTTCTGTCATAAGATCATGAAACCATTGATTATGTAAATAAAAGAGCTTACATTTATAGAAGAGGTACATTCATGATCTGTCCATCATTAATTAAATTTTAAAAGCATGAAAAAGTTAATCAACATTGCTGTTGTTCTTACTGCCTTTGCACAGTTTTCAGCACAGAAGATCATCCATCAGGAAATTTTCAGTCCTAAGATGAATAAGAAGATCAAGACCATTATTATTACTCCTAACGTACAACCCAATACAACCTATCCATCTGTATATATTCTTCATGGTTTCAGTGGTAATCCGGACAGAATTATCAAGGAAGATATTCCTGATCTGGTTCAGAAAGCGCAACAGTACAAAACCATTTATGTATTACCTGATGGAAATTACAGTTCCTGGTATGTAGACAGTCCTATTCTTAAAGATTCACAATATCAAACTTTTATAGGAAAAGAACTTGTTGAGTTTATTGATAAAAATTATCCTGTAAAAGCTGAAAAGAAATTCCGTGGAATTCTGGGCTGGAGTATGGGAGGTTACGGAGCTACCAACATTGGGGTTACCTATAACAAGATATTTGGGATTGTAGGAAGCTCATGCGGAGCTTTAGACTTTAACTCGTTCGGTGAAGGATACAATAAATATATGGTGAATAAAGTACTAGGACCTTTGGAATCTATCAACGCTAATTTTCTTACAGACAGCAAGATTAAATTAATGGCAACAGCCGGGCAACGCTATATTTTCGATTGTGGAACAGAAGATGTTCAGATGATCGGACAAAACAGGAAGTTCCATGCTAAGCTTACAGAACAAAAGATACAGCATCTTTATATGGAATCTTTAGGAGCTCACGACACTTCATACTGGAGTCGTTCATTATCTGAACAACTGACTCTGTTTGACAAGTATTTTAAATAACAGAAATCATTACAAACTATATTCAAAAAACCTTCTTAATACCAATACTTAAGAAGGTTTTTTCATTTCAAATTGGTTTAGAATATTCAAAATTTTCAGTTCTATAGATATTTCAATTAAAAAATTAGAGTTATTGCTATTTATTTTTATCTTTGTTTTTAATTATTCCAAATAAGAATAAATCAAAAAACTAATGAAAACTTTTCTTACAAAAACTACCTTCAACATATTGATTTTCATCAATATAAACTCAACAAAACGAAAAGTTAATTCCATTTATCCAGCTTGAACTACTTTATAAACGTATATGAATAACACCTTTATTCTTCCTCATAAAACAAAAGGGAAGCACTTTCCTCTGTTTTATGTCACTCACTTTTTAATCATCCTAAGAAATGATACATGGAAAACTTTAAGAATTAAACACTACAGAAAAACTTTATGAAATGATAATTCAAAAAATGAAAAACAATATACTGATACAAAAACGATAACATGAAAATACTTAAAACCTCTATATTACTTTTAACGTTCACACTATTTTCTACCACTTTATCTGCCCAGCAAAGCGAGAGAATCCACGGAAAAATTTTAGTTACTGAAAAGATACCTGTCAAAAATGCAATTTTAAGACTTGTTGATACCTCATATCAGGAAAAAACCAATAACCAGGGTGATTTTTACTTTGAAAATGTAGCTCCTGGTGAATATACTCTTCAAGTTGTTTTAAATGATATTGAACTTATGCAGGAAAAAATCCGAATTGAGAAGGATATTTATGAATTACCAACCATTTTTGCCCCTACACAAAGCAACGTTATTGAAGGAATTACAGTATACGCCTTCAGCAGAAATAAGTTTTTGGATAAAGACAGTATCTCCGTTTCAAAGATGCCACTGCGAAATCTGGAAAACCCACAGGCTTATACAAGCATTAACCAACAGATCCTGAAAGAACAACTTGTTTATGATGTTTCGGAAGCGGTTAAAAATGTTCCCGGAATGGTAAAAATGCAGGGAAGTCCTGGTAGAGGTTCCGGTGATGGAAGTTTCTACTACAGTCTTAGAGGATTTCCTACAAAAATCTCAATGGTAGATGGGGTTCCGGCTACTACTAACGGAGAAATTGACCCTGCAGATATTGAACGTATTGAAGTCATAAAAGGGCCATCCGGAACGCTATACGGAGGTGCTGTAACTTCTTTTGGAGGTCTTATTAATATTGTCACCAAAAAAACTAAAGATTATTTTGGGGGTGAAATCTCTTATATGTTGGGAAGCTATAACTTAAACCGTGCAACAGTGGATGTTTACGGACCTGTAACAGATTCCAGAAAGACACTGTTCCGTTTGAATGCTGCTTATCAGTATCAAAATGGATTCAGGGATTCAGAATTCAGAAAATCTTTTTTTGTTTCACCAACCTTAAGCTATCAGGTCAATGATAAACTGAAATTCAGTCTTGGCGCTCAGATTTATAATTATGAAGGAACTAATACCCCGATTATTTTCCTTCCGAGAGGACGAGCATTTTTAACACATACTCCTGATGAGATGGGCTTTGACTGGAAAAGATCATATTCCAATAATGATATGACGTTAAAGGCTCCTTCTATCAATGTAAAAGCTGAGGTTAACTATAAAATCTCTGATAACTGGACGTCTCAAACTCTTATTTCAAGGAACTATAGAAAAACGGAAGGATTGTATCAATATCAGTTCATCAGAGCAAAAGACAGTGATGCAAGTTTTGAACGTAATATTCAGTCACAGAATTCAGAAGCAGCTTCTACAAGTGTTCAGCAGAACTTCAATGGGCAGTTCAAGATTGGAAAAATCAAAAATAAGGTTCTTATCGGCTTAGATTATTTAAACCAATCACTGAACAATAATCATTCACCAATTGTTAAATATGATGATGTCAATGGGCAGACTCCTAAGGAGACATATGGTTATATTTCAAAAGATCTTGCATTGCAAAAAATACTGACTTCAATGCAGGCTACAAAAGCTCCACTTATAAGAAATACAATATCAAGTAATATCTATGGAGCCTATCTTTCTGATGCCCTTTACATCACAGACAGATTGATTACTTTATTGAGCTTAAGGTTCGATTATTATGAAAGCAAAGGACAATTGAATCTAAATGACAATAGCCGTGCAGGAGATTTCTCACAAACTGCATTATCTCCTAAATTTGGGGTGGTTTATCAGATTTTAAAAGACCGTTTATCCGTTTATGGTAACTATATGAACGGATTTAGCTATACAGCTCCGGTTAATCAGCCGCTTGCTGATTATAGTGGAGATATGAAGCCGCAAAAAGCCAATCAATGGGAAGTTGGATTTAAAGGAAACCTTTGGAAAAACCGCATCAATTTTACGGTTGGATACTACGATATAAAGGTTGATAATATCCAAAGAGTAATTAATGTAGTCAAAAATGGGGAAAGCTTTGGTATTACGACCCAGGACGGAGAACAAAGAAGCAAAGGAATTGAAGTGGAAATTATAGCCAATCCACTTCAGGGATTAAATATTATGACCGGATATACCTACAATGACAGTAAATCTGTTAATACAGGTCCAGAATTTGACGGGTTTCGCCCAGGTTCTGCCGGTCCTGCGAATGTCTTTAATTCCTGGGTAAGCTATACCCTTCAATCTGGTAGCTTACAGGGATTAGGCTTAGGTTTTGGTGTTAACCGTGTTGGTCATCAGCTCAGCGAAAACAAAAAGACAACAGGGAAGTTTACTTTCCCAGCCTATACTCTTGTGAATGCCTCTGTTTCTCTTGAAAAGGAAAGATACAGAATAGGATTTAAAATGAATAATCTGGGGAATGTTCAATATTTTGCAGGACAAGGAGTAATTGTTGCTCAAATGCCTCGAAATTTTGTTGCTGAGGTAAGTCTTAAATTTTAATCATGAAGCTTACTTTTAGAAAAGCAGTTCTTCAATTACATCTATGGCTCGGGTTAACATCCGGGCTTGTAGTTGTAATCATGGCTGCTACCGGATGTATTCTTGCTTTTGAAGAAGAATTAAAACACATCATCCATCCTAACAGATATTTTACAGAAAACATTGGAAACAAAAAACTGTCTCTTTCTGAACTTTCTTTACGAGCAGAAAAAGCTCTTCCCGATGAACTAAAGATCAAAAGGGTTCAAATTTCCTCTGATCCATCCCGAACCTACGTGTTCCGTACTCTTAAAATGGATAATGAGGCTTTAACTTACTGGGGAACCTATCTTTATTATTATAGAGTTTATATTGATCCTTATACCGGAAAAGTTCAGGAAGTAGAAGATGCCAAACATGATTTTTTTGAAATCGTACTGGATCTTCACAGAAGACTGTTATTAGGAGAGAAAATAGGGAAAACTATTACAGGATATTCCACATTAATGCTAGCCATTATTCTTTTTTCCGGACTTATTATCTGGTATCCTAAAAAGATGAGTAAAAATATGTTGAAAGGGATGTTTTTCATTAAAACTTCGGCAAGCTGGAAAAGAGTTAATTATGATTTGCACAATGTTTTAGGGTTCTATGCTGTGATTCCTTTAATTTTTATTTCTTATTCAGCAGTGATCTGGAATTTTGAAAACATAGATAAATGGGTAAAAAACACTTTGAATGGAAATGCTCCCACTGAACAGAAAGCCAAAAGCAGCATCCCTTCGGAAGAATTTACGAAACGTGAAATTGTTTTGAACAGTATTGGCCAAAAAGTAGAGAAAGATCTGATTGATAAAAAATCAGCAATGATTAATTTTCCAAGATCAGAAGAAGGTACTTATTATGCAGAACTCACGTATGGAAATAAGCAATATCAGAATGAACAATATAATTTTGACCAGTATTCTGGAGAAATTTTAAAATATCAGGATTATAAAAATGAAAAGATAGGATGTGGTACAGCATTAAGGGAAAGAAACTATGATCTTCATACCGGAAGTCTTTTTGGAGTATTTGGTAGGATCGCTTATCTTCTAGCAGGTATTATAGCAACCTCACTTCCTATTACGGGATTCATTATTTATTTGAACCGGAAAAAGAAGAAGCCTAAGAAAAAACTTCAAATTAAACACGGATAACTATTTATTGAGGCTGTCAAAAAGTATAATGTAATGAAGATTTTAAATTATAGAGATTCTTCACTACACTTCAGAACTTCGTTCGCAGACCTTCAGTCTGTGTTCAGAATGACAAAAGGATATCTTTTTTGATTTTTGGAGACAGCCTCTTTTATTCTGTTTTTTATCTAAAGTGTACAATATTCCGGGAAAGAATTTCAATACTTTTTTCCATTTCATTAAAGCTCAAATCTCCAAAGCCAAGTCTCATTGCCGTAAGGTTTTTATTTTGATAGAGTAGTGTTTTGGGAATAAACAGATTATTTTGGGCGCACTTCCTGCTCAGTTGCATCAGATTGATAGGAATATTCCATTCCATCCAGATGGCAAGACCGCCCGAAGGCTTTTCAAAACTGATCACTTCCCCAAGATTTTCCTGAAGCAAAGCACTGAAATGGTCCCGCCTTTCCTGATAAACCTTTAACGATTTTTTCAGATAACGGTTAATTTCTCCTTCTTCAATCATTTCACCTAAAGTTCTTTCCATCAGAATATCACCCTGACGATCGATAATCCCAAGGTGTTTTCTCATTTCCACCATAAGATTTTCAGGCGCTACAATGAATCCGGTCCTGAATCCCGGAGCTAATGATTTCCCAAAAGACCCGATATAGATAACCATACCATTCGTATCAGCACTCGCTAAAGGAAGAATCGGACTTTTATCATAGTGAAATTCATAATCATAATCATCTTCAAGAATTACAAAACCATATTCATTGGCTAACTCCAGCAATTCCAGTCTACGCTGAGCACTTAAAGCCACAGTTGTAGGGTAGTGATGGTGCGGGGTAAGATAAAGCATTCTTATTTTCTGCTTTTTACAGGCTTCCCGAACGCTCTCTACAATAATCCCGTCTTCATCAATCGGAAGGGTGACAATCGTAACACCTGCTTTTTGAAAAATCATATTCACTGAGAAATAGCTTAGATCGCCTACCAAAACCGTATCACCTGCAGACAAAAGAATTTCGGAAACAATATAAATACTCATTTCCGTACTCCTTGTAATCAGAAGATTGTTCTTAGAAATGGGCAACCCGCGGGATAAATTGAGATATCTGGACAAATGTTCTTTAAAAAACTCACTTCCATCCTGGTTATAATGTCCAAGACCTTTCTGAGTAGATTTCCGTTTAAGAATAGAGCTATAATACCTGGAATGCTGTCCAATCTGGGTAAGTCTGATGTCCGGCACCCCATCATTAAAGACATATTCACAATCCGAATGTTCAAAAGGATTATCTAAAATATTGGAGGTCTTAAAAGTGAATCCTGTTGTTTTGGGGTAGTTCTGAAGATTATTTTCTTCAAAATCTTTCACTTTAACAGGCTTTTCCTGGTCTTTTCCAATGACAAAAGTTCCTTTGTTGGGAAAACTTTCCACCCAACCCTGGGCAGACAGTTCATCATATACTGCTACTGCTGTATTTCTGTGTACATCCAGAATCTCACTGAAGGCTCTGGTTCCCGGAAGTTTCGTTCCAAATGGTAGAAAACCTCTTTGAATAGCATTCACCAATTGATTAGCAATTTGCAGATAAATAGAAGTCTCTGATTTTCTATCTATTCTAATAAAACTTTCATAAGGAATCTTAACCGGACTATCCATAATATAAAAACTGGCACCATAGAACCATCCGGCAATATACTACTTTTGACATCAAAATAAAAATCTATGGAATTTCATCATCTGCTTGAAAGAATAGTACAGGACGGCAGTACTCACGCCAAATGGCTGAACACTCTTTCTTTTATGGAAAATGCCGGTGCAAGAAAAATATCAAAGTGCGAACATCCGGTTCTCGTATCACAAATTCAGCTTAAACATGCTGCCGAAGAACATCGTCATGCCTATTATCTTAAAAAGCAGATCGGAAAAATAGATCCGGAACTTTGCAAAACGTATGAAAGCAGAGAACTACTTGCTCCTGTGGCTACCAGACAATATCTGCATTCATTGGATATTAAGGCCTGCAGATACCTTCAGGAGGCTTTTCAGCTTACAAAAGAAGATCTGAAATACGCAGCGTATCTTTTTGTAACCTACGCCATTGAAGTGCGTGCTGATGAACTTTATCCCGTTTATCAGGAAATTCTTACAAAAGAATCTTCTAAAATCATGGTAAAATCTATTATTCTGGAAGAAGAAGGACATCTGGAAGAGATGATTAACCAACTTAATGAGTTTTCTGAAGACTGGCAGCAGCACGCAGATAAGATCTTAGAAATTGAAAAAGAGCTGCATCAGCAGTGGATTACTGCTATCACGGAAGAAGTAGCTCAATTGAATTATGCTTAAAAACCTTAACCGTTTTCAGGAAGCACTCTGCAAAAGAGAACAAGCGGGGACTTTAAGAACTTTAAAGCCAAAAGCTGAAGGCATTGATTTCTATTCCAATGATTATCTGGGACTGGCTAAAAACAAAGAACTTCAGGATTTATTGGTTAAAAAGATTAATGAAAACCCTCAACTGCTTTCAGGAAGTACCGGCTCCAGGCTGATTAGTGGAAATAGCAGGGTAGCAGCTTTTACGGAGAAATGTATTGCTGAAAAACACCAGTTTTCCTCTGCATTGCTTTTTCCATCCGGCTATAACGCCAATTTAGCTTTGTTTTCAACACTTCCGGACCGTCATGATACCATTATTGTGGATGAACAGATCCATCGTTCAGTACATGATGCCTGTAAAATGTCGAATGCCCGAAAATTAAAATTCAGACATAATGATATTGAAGATCTGGAAAACATTTTAAAAAGACAGGAAAAGCATTGTTATATTGCCATAGAAAGTCTTTATTCAATGGAAGGAGATCTAGCCCCGATTCGTGAAATCGCTGGATTAGCAAAGCAATATGAAGCAGACTTAATTGTTGATGAGGCCCATGCATTCGGAGTTTTTGGAAATGGTTTGGTGGATCAATATCATTTACAGGATCAGGTGACCGCCAATGTAATCACTTACGGCAAGGCTTTAGGTGCCCACGGTGCGGCGATACTTTGCAATGACAGCATAAAATCTTATCTGGTGAATTTTGCATCTCCATTTATCTATACCACTTCCGCACAGGATTTTCAATGGATGAGCATTAAAACAGGATATGATTTTCTGGAAGAGCACCAGGAGTTTCCGGCACAACTTCATGAAAACATAAAAATATTCCGAAGCCAGGGATTAGAATCTCCTTCTTCAGAAAACAGTCCGGTTCAGGCAATCATCATTCCTGACAATAAAAAATTAAAATCTTTACAGGAAAGATTATCAGAGGAAGGATTTTTAACCTACGCCATTTATAGTCCAACTGTAAAAGAAGGAACCGAAAGACTTAGAATATGCCTTCACAGCTTTAATACAGAAGAGGAGATTGTAAAACTTACAGAAATTATTAAAGGCTTTATTTAAGAAAAAACATTCAGAAAAATGGCAGCTCACATCCTCGTATCACTTAACTCAAAACCCCGCATGAAACTATTTATAACAGGAATAGGAACTGAAATTGGAAAAACAGTCTGTTCTGCCATTTTAGTACAATATTTTAAAGCTGATTACTGGAAACCCGTACAATCAGGAGACCTTCATTTTACAGATTCAAATAAAATAGAAAACTGGACAGATCAAACCTTCTGCCATCCGGAAACCTACCGTCTTCAATTGGCAGCATCTCCACATCAGTCTGCAAGAGCAGAAAATATACAGATCAGCCTTGATGATTTTCAGCTCCCTGAAACTCAAAACAATCTGATTGTAGAAGGAGCAGGAGGGCTAATGGTCCCACTTTCAGATAATACTTTTATGATTGATTTGATTGAAAAATTTAAACTTCCAACAGCCCTTGTTGTGAGAAATTATTTAGGCTGCATCAATCATACTTTACTTTCAGTGATGGCTTTACAACAAAGAAATATAAAACTGGAATACCTGATTCTCAATGGAGATTTCCCAGAAGACACCGAAAGAGTAATCTTAAACTTCATCACAAAAGAAACAAAAATTATCAAAATACCCGAAATAAAAAGTTCGGATAAAGAACACATTACAGCTACGGCAAAACAATTAACAATAACAAAATTATGATAATGGATAAAACAACAACAATCAGAAACAACTGGACCAAAGAAGAAATAGAAGAAATTTATCACTTACCCCTTATGGAGCTTATTTACAAAGCTGCAACAGTACACCGCGAATGGCATGATCCGTCCGAAGTACAAATTTCCACTTTATTATCCATCAAAACCGGTGGTTGCCCGGAAGACTGCTCATACTGCGGACAGGCTGCCCGTTATCACACCAACATTAAAGTACAGGCTTTATTACCCACAGAAACAGTAATTGCTCATGCTCAGAAAGCAAAAGACAGCGGTTCATCCCGTTTCTGTATGGCAGCAGCATGGCGTGAAGTTCGTAACAATCGCGATTTTGACAGAGTAATTGATATGGTAAAAGGAGTAAACGATCTTGGACTGGAAGTATGCTGTACATTAGGAATGCTTACCGAAGAACAGGCGATAAGACTTCAGGAAGCGGGATTGTATGCCTACAATCACAACCTTGATACTTCGGAACAATACTATGAAGAAATTATTTCTACCAGAACATTTGACAATAGAATTAATACCATTAATAATGTCCGAAAAGCAGGAATCACAGTCTGCTCCGGTGGAATCATCGGACTTGGAGAAACACACAGAGACAGAATTTCTATGCTTCTAACATTGGCTACAATGCCTAAGCATCCGGAATCCGTGCCTATCAATGCATTGGCAAGGGTAGAAGGAACCCCACTGGAAGATAACGAGAAGGTAGACACATGGGAAATGGTAAGAATGATTGCCACCGCAAGAATCGTAATGCCTTCTTCTATGGTAAGACTGAGTGCTGGGCGTATAGAAATGACAGAAACAGAACAGGCTTGGTGTTTTATGGCCGGAGCCAATTCTATCTTCACGGGAGAAAGAGAAACACTGTTGGTAACTCCTAATCCGGGTGTTTCTGAAGACATGCAAATGCTACAGACTCTTGGTCTGAAACCAATGATGAAAAAAGAAACCTGCTGCTAAACAATTATAAATCATTAATTATGAGTTTCTGGATTTTAATACAGAGCATTTTGAATTGTATTCTTGAATTGCTTTCCAAATTTCTTTAGCTTTTGATTGATAATTTAAACGCCAAGGTCGCAAGAAGCGTAATGAAACTACATATTTTCCGTTCGCAAAGGCATTGCAAAAATTACAATAGAAGGCATTTACAACAATCCTTGCTGAGTAAAACGCCTTTGCGACCTTAAAAATCATACTGCATTATTGTAGAACCCTAGCGGACATTGCGTTAAAACCAAAAAAATAAACCTGACTTTCAAGGTCACCAATACATTTTAATCAATACATGGAAACAATAACCCCAACCAGTCTACAACAAAGAGATCGAGCCGTCAACTGGCATCCTTACACCCAGATGAAAACCGCTGATGAGATCATTCCTATTGTAAAGGGCCAAGGACTTTACCTTTATGATTCTGAAGGTAAAAAATACATGGATGTGGTTTCCTCTTGGTGGGTAACGCTTCACGGACATTCCCATCCTTATATCGCCCAACGTATATTTGAACAGCTAAACACGCTGGAGCAGGTTATTTTTGCAGGATTCACCCACGAACCGGCAACACAGCTTTCAGAAAATCTACTGAAACTCTTACCTGGCAACCAGACTAAAGTTTTCTATTCTGACAATGGCTCTACAGCCGTGGAAGTAGCTTTAAAAATGTGTATTCAGTACGCACACAATCAAGGAAAAGAAAAAACGAAAATCCTGGCTTTTAAAAATGCATATCATGGCGATACTTTTGGAGCGATGTCCGTAAGTGGAAAAAGCTATTGGACTAAACCTTTTGAGAGCAGATTGTTTGAAGTTATATTCATCGACACTCCTAATACTGAAAATCTGGATAGCCTACAGGCTCAGATTAAAGAGATTGCTGATGAGGTGGCTTGTTTTATTTATGAGCCATTAGTCCAGGGAGCAGCAGGAATGTTGATGTATGAAGCTGAAGATCTGAATAGCCTGATGAAATTCTGTAGAGAACAGGGTGTTCTGATGATTCAGGATGAGGTTTTTACAGGATTCGGAAGGACCGGAAAACTTTTTGCAGCCAATTATCTTACCGAACAGCCGGATATTATGTGCTTTTCAAAAGGACTTACAGGTGGAACCATGCCTATGGGAATTACAACCTGTTCCCAAACAATTTATGATGCTTTCTGGTCTGATGATAAGTATAAAACATTATTCCATGGACATTCTTTTACTGCTAATCCATTAGCCTGCACCGCAGCATTGGCCAGTATGGAATTATTACTTCAAAAAGAAACCCAAATGAAGATCAAATGTATTTCTCAGCAACACTCTGAATTTATAACAGTATTGGCTTCTCATCCAAGAGTTGAAAACGTCCGTCAGATTGGAACTATTCTGGCTTTTGATTTTAAAACCGGAGACGGTACTTCTTACTTCAATGAAATCGGTAAAAAACTTTATAATGAGTTTTTGCAGAGAGGAGTTATTATGCGACCTTTAGGAAACGTTCTTTATCTGGTACCACCGTATTGTATTACTTCTGAAGAACTGGATACCGTGTATCAGAATATTCTTGAAGTGTTGGATCAGTTTCAGAACTAAGCATATTTTTTACTTAAAAATTTAGCCTTATAGACTTTCAAATCTATAAGGCTCTATAATTTTCTGTGATATAAAAATCTATGGAAAAAGAATTCACTTATCTTCGCAAGAGCTAAGCTCATTTCCCCATGCATGAAGCTTGGAAAGAATAGGCCCCAACTTTTGCCCTTTATCAGTAAGTTTATAATACACTTCTGGTGGGAAATTATAGACTTCATTCCGCTGAATAATACCATCTTCCTCCAATTGTTTAAGCTGTTCTGCAAGAACTTTTTTAGAGACTCTCGGCATACTCCGCCATAATTCTACAAAACGCACCTGTTCTTCTTCAAAAAGATTATGTAAGATCAGTGGCTTCCACTTTCCCGAAAGAATGTCAAGGCTTTTTCTCAGACCACAGTTTTTAAACTCTTCAAAATTCATAGGTTCCTTAGATGTAAATGGATAACCTTTTGGTAACCTTCGATTGCCTTATCTGGGTTAACCAATAGATTTGCCCTACAAACTTAAGCAAATGAAATTACAATTATGGCGCAATGCAACATTGCTATTGAATATTAATGAAACCTCTATTCTTATTGATCCTATGCTTGGAGAGAAAGGGTCTCTGGGCACGTTTCCCATGACAGATAATGATTTACAGAATCCTTTGCTGGATTTACCTTTTAACCGGGAAGAGTTAATAGAAAAGCTTCAAACCATAGATGCAGTAGCCATTACCCATTTACATCCAGATCATTGGGATCCCACTGCTATAGAACTCATGGATAAAACAACAACAATTCTCTGTCCTGCTGTTATTTCAGAGCAAATTGAAAAACAAGGTTTTCAGAATATCATAGCTATCGAAGATCATATCTTCTGGAATAATATTGACATTTCAATAACAGAGGGACAACATGGTACTGGAGAAATTGGCGACAGAATGGGAACTGTGAATGGATTTGTTTTTAAAAAAGAAAACCAATCTGTCTATATTGTGGGAGACAGTATTTGGTACAAGGGTATTGAAAATGAAATCAGTAAACATCAGCCACAACATATTATTGTTGCCGGTGGAGCTGCCACATTTACTATGGGAGATCCTATTATTATGACAAGCGAAGATATTATTAAAGTCTGTCAGTATGCTCCTCAGGCAAAAATCTGGGTAACCCACTTAGAAGCCGTAAGTCATTGTAAAGAAGACAGAGCCTTTATTCAGGAAAAGATTAATGGAAAAAAATATGAAAACCAATGCTTTATTCCAAAAGATGGGGAAGAGGTTCATCTTGATTAAAACACTCTTAATTCTTAAGCTTTAAAGGTTGTTATTTCAATAAAAAAGAGGCTGTTTTTGTTTGAAAAGCCTCTTTTTTATCATTAAAACTATACAATTAATCTTCTACACATTTATTTCTTGCTGCTTTCAATCCGAAATAAAGCATGATTAATACAGCAACACTCAAAAAGTAGAATGAAGTATTCCAGGAGATATCCCAATCATGCAGTTTTCCAAACACTGGCGGCCCAAAGGCAGCAATCAGATATCCTACAGACTGTGCCATTCCGGAGATCTTCACTGCATTAATACTACTTTTCGTTCTTGTAGAGAAAAACAAAATGGATAAACTAAAAGACAGCCCATTAGAAATTCCTATAATAACAGCGTTGACATAAATCCATTGGGACTTCAGGAAAACAAACATCATAGTACTACCAAACATCAGTGCACAGATAAACAGGATCATGATTCTCTGATCTTTCATTTTACTGGCAATAATCGGACAACAGAATGTTATAGGAATCATTGTAATCTGAATCACAAAAAGAACCCATCCCGAACTTTCCCCAGACATATTGTAATCGGTAAGGAATGAAGGCAGCCACGCTACCATACAGTAATAGAATAAGGACTGTAATCCCATAAAAATACTGATATTCCAGGCCTGGGAAGATTTAAACATATTGAAATCAGAAGTTCCCATAGCCGTTTTAGGCTGATCTGAATTTTTCTTATTGAACAGCATTTCAAGAATCAAGACTACAAATCCCAGTGCAGCAATTATCAACCAGATTCCCAAAGAACCACGCCATCCAAATCCCGTCCACTCTCCGATTCTTACACTAAAGCCTGAAGCCAGAGCAGCCGTAAGATTCATAGAAACAGCAAAAATCCCAGTCATTAAACCAATCTGCTTCGGGAAATTATTCTTAACATATCCGGGAGTTACGACATTTCCAATACAAATTCCCAAACCAATAAATACTGAACCTGCAAACAACAGCCAAAGAGAGCCTGAAATTCTCAGAAACAATCCAAAACTTAAAATAATCAATGAATACATCAACAGTTTGCTTATTCCAAACTTATTGGAAAATCTGCTCACTAAAACAGAACATACCGCAAACATAAAAAGTGGAATAGAGGTCAAAAGGCTCACCTGGAAATTATCCAGTTTTAAAGCATCTCTTACGTCTCCAAGCACTGGCGAAACGGCAACAATAGGAGACCTGAGATTACTGGAAATCAATATCACCACCAACACATTCAGAATCATTAAAACATAAGAAGCATTCTTTTTTACTTCGTTCTTCATCATAGTAAAAACTTTTGTACAAAATTAGCATAGTAATTTTGTTTAATTTTGCCAAAGTTTTAACCTAAAACGACATGAATGCCAACGACAGTATCAAAATAGATGAACTTAACAAACCTTATTTTGTATGGTTTGAAGAAAACTGGATTCACGATAATGTTCTCCACCAGCACGATAAAGGGCAATTGGTGTATGTAGAAAGTGGATTTCAGTACATCACGATTGAAGAACGGATTTACCTTCTTCCTCAGAATCATGCTGCCTGGATCCCCCCCAATGCTATACACAAAACCAACTCTCATTCTGAAAAGATCAAGCTGATGATTATGTTTGCGGATACAGAACGAAAGGATTCTTTTTATGATGAGGTTAATGTTTTTTCTGTACCACCAGTATTGAGAGAAATGATAAAATATGCAGAAAAATGGTCCAAATTGATGAAAAAGGATTCTGGTGAAACGGTATTCTTAAAAGCCCTTTTTAATGAACTTCCTCATTTTGTTGAACATTCTCTGAAGCTCCACATCTGTCTCCCTAAAGACAAACGTCTTGAAAAGGTGATTGAATACCTTCATCACCATTATAATGCAGAGATCAGAATAGAAGGTCTCGGTGAACTGGCATTACTTTCATCCCGAAGCCTAGAGCGGATATTCAAAAAAGAAACAGGTCTTACATTAAGCCAATATCAGCAGATGCTCAGGATCATTAAAAGCCTGGAATTACTGAGCTCAGGAAACCAGACCATTTCTGAAACAGCGTATGAGGTAGGGTATAAGAGTGTACAGGCATATACCAGAAGTTTTCTATCGGTTATGAAGCTTAGACCTACAGATTTTGTGAAAAATATTAACTTAGGTCTGATAAAAGGGATTTATTAACATTAAAAAAACAACAAAAACAGCTATATAAAAGCATTTGGCAGTTTTATATTTTAAGATAATTCCCTTTTTTAACCATTTATCATATAAATAAAAAATAATGCATTATTATGTTTATAAAAACAAAAAAGGCCCCCAAATAGGAGACCTTAAAAAAACACAAATGATGAAAAAAAATTATTTCGATTCACAAATATAAGCAAAATTTATATTATGCATTACATCGTATGCGCATTTTTTTTAAAAAATATTTATTTTAATTAAAAATAACCATTCACTAAAATATCTCGTTTTTTCTTAACATTTTGAAATTTAATGATATCAAATAAATAACTCCACCAAACACGATCCATTCTATAACTGCACTTATAATATAAATACTGTGAATTCCATACAGCATCGGAATGATAAGAAGAGCCGGAATGTAGAGAACCAGCTGTCTTAAAATACTTATCACCGTAGCAGGTTTTGCATTTTCTACAGAAGGAAACCAGACCATTGCCATAAAAATAAACGGAAGGGCAGGCAAAACACTCATATAAATCCTAAAATCGGTTAGCTGGCTTGTTTGGAAAGACACATTGGGAATCATTACAGACAAAACCTCTGATGGATAAAACATCACAAAAAGCCAAAAAGGAATCAAAATGATAAGCCCGGTAAAGGAGAAAAGCCTGTACGCTTTAATGCTTCTTTCATATTTTTCAGCCCCGAAGTTCATCCCTGATACAGGCTGCAACGCTCTCATAAGACCCCAGAGCGGAGTATTTAATAAAATATAAAACCTATTGACAGCTGTAAAGAATGTTACATCTGTATCTTTTCCATATTTAGCAATTACATTAAAGACTACAATATTCTGAACAACAATCATTACCATCATGATAAAACCGGGCATTCCCAGAGCCAAAGCTTCCCTGATAATCGTTTTATCATATTGTAAAGACCAAAAGTGAGCTTTAAAAGAGGCTTTTCCGGATGCATAATACCAGATACCCAATACCATATAAATGATCATAGAAATATTGGTTGCCCAGGCTGCTCCACTTACACCGCCGCCAAAGGAATCAATGAACAAGGGTTTTAATGCTACATCTACAGCCAATCCTACCGCAATCATCCATGCAGCAGTTTTCATTCTTCCTTCAGCACGGATCAACATATTCAGTGCTAGCCCATGAATCCAGAAAAAGCTACCCAGAATGGTTGCTCTAAAGTATTCTACTCCTAATGTCAGAATTTCCCCTCTTCCGCCCATCATATACACCAGTTCTTTCGCGAAAATATAACATGGAATTGTAATGGCAACCGAAAATATCAGGGTAAGAAAATTAACGGTTCCCATGGCTTTGCTAAGTTTATCTTTATCATTAGCTCCAATCCAAATACTTACCGCTGATCCTATACCTGTACCTATCAACGTTCCAAATCCCTGGGCAAACTGTGCTAAAGGGTAGGCAACCCCCACTGCTGCTAATGCTGTATTACTGATAAGATGTCCTACAAAAATTCCGTCAAGAAAATTATTCAGTCCATACATTACCATAGCAATCACTGCAGGCCAGGACATCTGCCACATTACTTTCGGCATATTTCCATTCAAAATAAGCTGTCTCTGCTGTTCCATCCTTATAATTGTAAGAGTTTAAAAGAAAAAAGATGTACTGTAAAAGGAAGCTGAAATAGAGAAAAAATGAAATAAATAAGCTATACAAGATCAATTACATCTAACCCTTCATTAACCAACAAATCATAAATTCACATTTCTTTCTTTCAGCTTCCGATGAACACTCATCTTAGCTTATTCACCAATAATTAATAATAGTCTTAAATAATTTTTGGCTGACACAAACTTACAGATCTGAATATGAAACCCAGCTCCTTAGAACGGAATAAATACTCCGCATAACGGAATAATATAGAAATGAAAACAATGAAGCCCAATTTGTCTATTTACAAAAACAGAATGAAAACATAGATCAATAGTGCATTTATCACTACATTTGCTAATGACAGCCCCAGATACATGAAAGAACAGCTGATTACATATATTCAGAATAAAATATCGGTAACAGATGAAGAGATAGAAATAATTTTATCTTATTTTAAGTCTATTTCATTAAAGAAAAATGAACTACTTCTCACCAATGGCCAGTCCAGCCAAAGAACTTTTTTTGTCACTAATGGCTGTCTCAGAATATTCTTTATCAATGAGGAAGGGCAGGAGTCTACCCGTTATTTTGCCTTTGAAAATCAGTTTGCAACAGCCTTAGTAAGTTTTATTACCTCAGAACCATCGGAAGAATTCATTCAGGCTGTGGAAGATACTGAAGTGTATTATATCACTCATAAAGACTTTTATCATCTGCTGGAAATCATTCCGAAATGGGAAAAATTCTACCGAATTTATCTTGAAATAGCCTACGTGACGAATACCAAGCGCTTAATGTCTTTTCTCATGCAGGATGCATTAGAAAAATACCGTCAGTTACTGGCTGAAAACCCAATTATTGTTCGCAGGCTTTCCAATAAAATGGTGGCTTCTTACCTCAATATTTCTCAGGAAACTTTAAGCAGGCTTAAATCTAAATTGTAATTAGAATTTAAACGCGAAGATCGCAAGAAAATTCAATAAACTGCATATTCTTCGTTCGCAAAGGCATTATATTCAGCAAAGACTATAAATTCAGGAAGAGGTTTTCTATTCTGACTTTTTAAAGAAATAAACTTATAGCACAGTATAAAAGGAGAATTCCCATAACTGTATTAACCACTTTATAATGACGATTCAGAAAACGATGTAACTTTTGTCCGGCAACAGCCCATATCCAGGTAGCAGAATTGCCTATCGCGGAAAGTAAAAAAGCAAATACAAGAATAATCCAGATCTCTTTGAACTGAGGAAAAATAAAGCTACTAAATGCCGTTATTCCGTAAATAATAATCTTAACATTTACTAACTGTAACAGAAATCCTTTCCAAAAATCTCCTTTAGAACCTGAAGACTGCTCTTTCTGCTGAGTATCAATTTCCACTGGTTTTCCGGACATTACAGACCATGCAAGATAAATAAGATAAACAGCCCCAACATATTTGAGATAGTTGAGAAGAAAGCCATACGAATTCAAAAGAATTCCTGTGAAAAAAGCAGCCAATACCATAACTACTGTAAAGCCTGAGTAAATTCCCCAAAGTAATATTTTACTCTTTTGATATCCTGATTTCATACTGCTGTTAAGAGCAAGAATATTATTGGGACCGGGAAGAAGTGCCGTTAGCACTGTGTAAATAAAAAATGAAAACCACATATCTATTTTTTTTGACAAAATTAAAGAGCCAAAACACTTCAGTCAATCGGAATTATTTATACTTTTACTTCGAAAAAATTAAAGTATGGACATTCATCAGCTCAAAAGTTTTAAAACCATCGTGGAAAAAGGAAATTTTCAGGATGCAGCCAATGAACTTAATTATTCTCTGTCTGCCATCAGTTATCAGATTCAACAGCTTGAAAATGAAGTAAAATTTCCTCTGTTTGAAAAAATAGGCAGAAGAATGCTTCCTACTGAACAGTCTTTGAAGCTGATTCCTCACATCAAAAAGATAGAAGAGGAGATCGAACAGATTAAACAGCTGAATTCAAAAGACAGAAAGATAGAAGGAAGTCTTACTATATCAGTTTCTGACAGCCTGTTGACTTATATCCTGCAACCTGTACTGAAAGAGTTCATTGAAACAGCTCCTGAAGTAAAACTTAAATTAAAAGTGAGAAACTGCTACGAAGTTCAGAAAGAAATTATCAGAAATGATATTGATTTGGGGATTCACTACCAGGTACATGGATATGATGATCAGATCAGGGTTACAGAACTTTCAACTTTTACGGTGGGAGTGATGGCATCACCCTTATTTTCGCAACAGGAAAGAAATTTTGACAGAAAAGATCAGATTAAAATATGTCCGGTCATCAATAATGACCCGAATGGTGTTTACCAGCAGTATTTTGAAGAATATCTTAAGAAGAAGAATATTACAACCGGCCAAAATATCGAATTGTGGAGCATAGAAGCTATTAAAAAAAGTGTAATGAATAATCTGGGAATAGCGTGTCTTCCTCATTTTGTTGTAGAAGAAGAGATCAGAAAAGGAGAAATCACAGAAATTGATATTAAAGGATTTCAGCGTACCATTACCATGATTACAGCTCATCATTCTAATAAATGGATCAGCCCCGCCATGGAACTCTTTTTAAAAATTCTTAATGAACAAATTGCCTGTGAGTCTGCTGTTAGCCTTACAAATTAAAATAAAATTAACATCAGAGTCTTTTCAGGAAAAATTTAAGCCTTATATTTGCAGGGATGTTAAAATGGTTCTCCATAATATGTTCAATGATGTATGTGCTGGCTACCACCAATGCGGGGGAAGTTCTAAAGGTGCCTATGTTTATAGAACATTTCATGGAATATGAAGGAAACCTTTCAGAGTTTGTTATGGAGCATTATGACAACCATAAAAAAGATGCTGACTGGGATCTGGATCAAAAGCTTCCGTTTATCAATCCACCTATTGTACTCACTGTACATGCACAGCTTCCTGATTATACTTTTGAAATCAAAAAACCTAAGGAGATCAGAATCCTTCAGAAAAACAGCATTTATCAGGAAAAGGACTTCTCAAACCTTTACCTTTCCAATATTTTCCAGCCTCCACGGCTTTCTTAACTGATTCAAAATCACAAACAAATACTTTAAGTTCTACTTAAGGTAATCAATCTTTATTGTTTATCAATCAATCTTGTAGTACTACATTATTCTGCTTTATTTTTAAAATAAAATTACACTTGCATTTTGAAAATCTTTGATTTTTATTCTTTTGTGAGCTTTTATTCAACCTTGTTCCAAACTTAAGCCAGCTTTGTGACTTTTGTGGTTCATCTATCCATTACAAGCAGTTTATAAAAGACTACAGATTATCTATTAATAATTTTTTCATGTTAAACAAAATTATTGAGTTTTCTGTAAAGAATAAACTCATCATTGCTCTGTTCACCATTGGGCTGGTTCTTTTCGGAGTATATGAAACGACTAAACTACCCATTGATGCTCAACCTGATATCACCAATAATCAGGTACAGATTATCACTACCGCGCCATCTTACGGAGCTGCAGATATTGAACGTCTTGTCACGTTCCCTATTGAACAGGCCACAAGTAACATCAGCGGAATTACAGAACTCCGAAGCCTTTCCAGATTTGGATTATCATTAGTAACGGTTGTTTTTGATGATAATACGGATGTGTATTGGGCCCGCCAACAGGTTCAGGAACGATTACAGCTTGTTCAGGAAAACATTCCTGCCGGAATTGGGAAACCTGAACTGGGACCTATTTCTACTGGATTGGGAGAAATCTTCCAATATGTGGTAAGAGCCAAAAAAGGGTATGAAAATGTATATGATGAAACAGAGCTCAGAACCATTCAGGATTGGGTAGTCAGACGACAGTTACTAGGTACAAAAGGTGTTGCAGATGTCAGCAGTTTCGGTGGAAAGCTGAAGCAGTATGAAATTGCTATTAACCCTAATCAACTTCAGGCTTTTAATATTAATATCAATGACGTTTTTGCAGCGTTGGAAAAGAATAACCAAAATACCGGTGGAGCTTACATAGAAAAGAAAGAAACCGTTCTTTTTATCCGAAGTGAAGGTCTTTTGGGAACAACTGAAGATATAGGAAATACTCAGGTAGCAGAAACTAAAGAGGGCATTCCGGTTCATATCAAGGATGTTGCTACGGTGAAGATTGGATATGCGACAAGGTATGGCGCCATGACTTATAATGATACGGGAGAAGTATCCGGAGCCATTGTATTGATGCTTAAAGGAGAAAATGCCAATCAGGTAATAGGCAATATCAAGCAAAGACTTGAAAAAATCCAGGAATCTTTACCGGAAGGGGTTGTGATTGAGCCTTTCCTTGACCGTGCAAAAATGGTTAACAACACCATCAGTACGGTAAAAACCAACCTGATGGAAGGAGCTTTAATCGTTGTGTTCATCCTTGTTCTATTCCTTGGAAACTTCAGAGCCGGATTATTAGTTGCCTCGGTGATTCCTTTGGCCATGCTGTTTGCCATTATTATGATGAATATCTTTGGTGTTGGAGGGAATCTTATGAGCCTTGGAGCCCTGGATTTCGGTCTTATTGTAGATGGAGCAGTTATCATTGTAGAAGCTGTTCTGCATCAGTTAGCTCACAAAAAGCATTTTGGAAAGGATAATATGCTGAGTAAAAATGAAATGAATGACCAGGTTTCCAGTTCTGCCACCAAAATGGTTAACAGTGCGGTTTTCGGGCAGATTATTATTCTTATCGTATACCTTCCAATTTTTACGTTACAGGGAATTGAAGGGAAGATGTTCAAACCGATGGCACAAACAGTTGCTTTTGCCTTAATTGGTGCGTTTATTCTCTCTCTTACTTACATTCCTATGATGAGCTCACTGGTATTGAGCAGAAAGAAAAAGGAGAAAGACAATATCTCTGACAGAGTAATGGCCAAAGTGGAAACAGGGCACCAAAAGTTCCTGATGAAGGCTTTGAAATACAAAAAAACAATTATTCTGAGTGTTCTTCTTCTTTTTGCAGGAGCTGTTTTCACCTTATCCAGAATGGGTGGAGAATTTATTCCATCATTGGAAGAGGGAGATTTTGCTGTTGAAATGAGGATTCTTCAGGGCAGTAATATTAATGAGACCAAAAAAGTAACCACACAGGCTTCCAGTATTTTATTAAAACAGTTCCCAGAGATACAGAAAATTGTTGTAAAGATCGGAAGTGCCGAGATCCCGACAGAACCTATGCCCATGGATGCCGGAGATATGATTATTGTTTTAAAACCGAAAAAAGAATGGACATCCGCAAAATCATTCCCGGAACTTTCTGAAAAAATGAGCAAAGCATTAAGTGTTATTCCAGGATTAACAACTAGCTTCCAGTTTCCGGTACAAATGCGTTTTAACGAATTGATGACCGGTGCCAGACAGGATATCGTCTGTAAAATTTACGGAGAAGATCTCGATAGTCTTACTAGCTATGCTAAAAAGCTGGGAAGTATCATCAATACTGTAAAAGGTGCTCAGGATCTGTATATTGAACCTGTTGAAGGAGCTCCACAAGTCGTAATAGATTATAACCGTTCCGAATTATCAAGATATAATATTTCTGTAGCAGAAATCAACAGAGTGATTAATATGGCTTTTGCAGGACAGGCTGCAGGTGCTTTATATGAAGGAGAGAAAAAGTTTGATATCGTTGTCCGTATGGATAATGATTATAAAAAAGATATTACCAGCATACAGAATCTATTGGTTCCTACTGCTTCCGGAGAGCAAATTCCTTTGTCTCAACTGGCAAAAGTAGAACTTAAAGACAGTCCGAACCAGATTCAGAGAGAGGATACCAAAAGAAGAATTATCATAGGATTTAATGCAAAAGGAAGAGATGTTCAGACTGTTGTGGAAGATCTTCAGCAAAAAGTAGGAAAGAACCTGAAATTCTCCCCAGGATACACCATTGCGTATGGAGGAACTTTTGAAAACTTAAATCAAGCCAAAGCAAGATTAGGGGTTGCCGTTCCTATTTCTTTGGTGATGATTTTCTTACTGTTATTCTTTGCTTTCGGTTCTGTAAAACACAGTTTATTAATCTATACAGCAATACCATTATCAGCTATTGGTGGAGTGTATTTTCTTGCTCTTAGAGGAATGCCTTTCAGTATCAGTGCCGGGGTTGGATTCATTGCTTTATTTGGAGTTGCCGTACTTAATGGAATTGTTTTGATATCAGAATTTAACCGATTGAAAAAGAATGGAATAACCAATACCAGCAGAATTGTATTGATGGGAACAAGAATCAGGCTTCGTCCGGTTCTGATGACTGCTTTTGTGGCTTCATTGGGATTCCTTCCAATGGCTATCAGCAATGGAGCAGGAGCGGAAGTACAGAGACCATTAGCCACTGTAGTAATCGGCGGATTGATGCTTGCCACCCTTTTAACCCTATTTGTACTCCCAATTCTTTACGTCTTATTTGAACATATTAATAAAGATAAAATGAAATTTTCTAAAAAAATAAACTATAAAAAACTGTCTGTTTTCTTGGCGTTGGTTTCTTTCGGAAGCCTTCAGGCCCAGGAAAATATCACCTTTGAACAGGCCCTGGAAAAAGCATATCAACAAAACGGAACGCTTAAAAGCTCAAAATTAATCTCTGACTATCAGGAAAAATTAAAAGCCAGCTATCTTGATCTTCCGCAGCTGGAAGTTACCGGAGCTTTCGGGCAGATTCAGGGCGAGGAGACAGATAATTCATTCGGGATTTCTCAAAGATTCAGTTTTCCAACTGTTTATTCAAAAAGAAAGCAGATGCTGGATGCGGAATGGACGGCAAGTGTTATTAATCAAAACCTTACCAAAACACAGCTTACCAAAGAAGTTA
Organism: Chryseobacterium sp. CH25; assembly: GCF_004119455.1. Taxonomy (GTDB): domain Bacteria; phylum Bacteroidota; class Bacteroidia; order Flavobacteriales; family Weeksellaceae; genus Chryseobacterium. The sequence goes on along the minus strand of NZ_NRQT01000005.1, from coordinate 354,759 downwards.
CAGATGTTTTTTATAGAATTTTAGTCCTTCAGGAAAAGAAAAAAGTATTGGAATATATCAGCCAACTGTACACCAATTTTGCCGATAAGGCTGGTTTAAGACTGAAAAAAGGAGAAGCCAACATTTTAGAAGAATCTACTGCGGAAATTCAGAAAGAACAGATAAAAGTTCAGCTGAATACGCTTGAAAATGACCTAAATATTGCAAAACTACAGCTTCAGTTACTTCTTCAGTCGGAAACAGCTTACCAGCCTGTTGCAGATAAGCCAACAATGAATGTAGGACTTCAAGTTTCAGAAGAAATGGTAAAACAACATCCTGAACTTCAATATCTGCAACAGCAAATTAAAGTAGGAGAGGCTGAAGTACAGCTTGAAAAAAGCAGATTGCTTCCGGAACTACTCATCGGCTACACCAATCAGAGTATGAAAAACATTAATAACAATCGTTTCAATTCTGTTCAGGTGGGTGTAGGAATTCCATTATTCACTAAGGGTCAGAGAGCATTAGCCAAAGCAGCACAGGCCAAAATTGCGATTTCTGAAAATCAGTATCAAAGAAAAGAAATCGAGCTTAAGAACAGATTAGGACAGCAGTTGAGTAACTATATGAATCAGCAGAGAATCATTGAGAACTATGAACAGAAACAGCTTCCAAAATCAGAAACAATTCTGAAAACAGCTCAAAAGCAGATGGATGTGGGAGAAATAGATTATCTGAATTGGGTAATACTTGTGAATCAAGCCGTAAAAACAAAAGCAGATTATATCGACAGCCTGGAAAGACTAAATCAGATTGGAGCAGAACTTAATTTCTTAATTTCAAAATAACAGCATCATGCAATTCAAAATAATATCAATATACAGTCTGGCTTTAGTATTGGCTTTGTCATCATGTTCAGGCAAGAAAGAAGAGGAAAAAACAGTCTATGAAAATACAAAATTTGCAAAGGGTACTGAGAATACCGTTCATCTTACTCCTCAGCAGATTCAGTCTGTAGGCATTACCACAACCTCCCTTCAGGACAGAAATATGGAAAAAATTGTACGTCTGAATGGAAAAGCAGAGATTGCCCCATCTCATATCAGCTCAGTTTCAAGTATTATGGGTGGGCATATCAAATCCATTAATGTCATTAACGGAAGTCATTTCAGTAAAGGGCAGGTATTGGCAGTGGTGGAAGATCCGCAATTCATCCAGCTGCAGCAGGATTATCTGGTAACCAAAGCACAGCTTGAAGCGGCAAGACTGAACTTTAACCGTCAGAAAGACCTTAATACAAGCAAAGCAAGCAGTGATAAAACCTTACAAACTGCTCAGGCAGATTATTCAACTTTAAATGCCACATTAAGAGGTCTTGAAGAAAAGCTACGCATTATCGGGATCAGTGCCAAAGGTTTAAACACTGGAAATATCAGAAGCAGAATTAATGTGTATGCTCCGTTCAGTGGTTTTGTAAGCAAAATTCTGGTGAATAACGGGCAATATATTAACCCGGCAGATACTTTATTTGAACTGATTAACCCAGCAGGATTACTTTTAGAATTAAAGGTTTTTGAAAATGATGTTAACGATATCAAAATTGGGCAGGAAATTCTGGTTTACAGCAATCAGAAGCCTGAGATGAAATCAAGTGCTAAAATTGTAAGTGTAGTTCCCAGTATTGAAACAGGTGGTTCTGCAACAGCTATCGCTAAATTATCATCTGTTAATTCAGAATTTGTTAAAGGAATGTATGTGAATGCTGAAGTGAACATCAGCAATCGATATACTCAGGGGCTTCCAAATGATGCCATAGTTTCTTTTGAAAATAAAAACTATGTCTTTGAAGACCTTGGAAAATCAAACTATAAAATGATTCCTGTGGTCACCGGAATTTCGGATGATCAGTTTACAGAAGTTCTGAAAGCAGATTTCTTAAAAGATAAAAAGATTATACAGAAAGGCGCTTACAGTCTTCTGATGATGTTGAAAAATAAAGCAGAATAATTGCTTTCTACCTATAGATTATAAGAAAGGTTTTGTTTACTAATGGTAAATGAGACCTTTTCTATTTTGAAGAGGTATTGGCTCTCGCATATTTTGCGGATTACGCAGATGTTTATGGAATACTTAAAGCTATTTTTATCACAACTAATGTATTTCCTTGCTGAGAATCTGGGATTCTCTTGCGCCTTAAAAACAATTAATATTATAATTCTTTGCGCCCTTGCGTATTTCCAACAAATTCAAACTCCAGAAATGACTTTTAACATATTTTCAATATTAAAGATCCTATTTAATGCATAATTAATTAAAAAAGCAATACTTTTAAGCAGTGAATTAGTTGAAAGAATTTTTAGTTGCATTAAGTAAAGAACTTTTATTGAAACATAATGACAACTAAACCGTTACACAATTTCCATATTCCCGTGATGGGATTGGCTTATACCATAGACAGCCCAATCCGTGTTGCACAATATGGGATTTCTTCTGTGATTTCCATCATTGACGATGAAATTCTGGAAAAAATGAAAAACTTTTATAATCAGAAGTTTAATCTTAATTATTCACGAATTTCAACAAAAACAGAGGATTACAGAGCCAAAAGAATTACTGCTTATCTGGACATGGTAGATGATATCGTGAATGAAAAGTTTGAATCTTTCAAACAGGAAATCAGTAAGAACAAAGAAGCTCTGAAAGACTTTGTGGCCATGCTACCCAATACTTCTGACCTGAAAAACAGCCTTCAAAACCTTGTTAATCAAAAAGATAACTGGAGCGAAAGCATTAAAAACTTCATCGAAACCAACCTGTTACCCGGAAGCATTGATGTCAATATCATGACTAAAGTTGATAAAGACAACTATAAAAAGAATGAGCAGCTTCCTGTAATGTATAATGATGCCCACGCATCGCTCCGTGGTTTTGCCAACAGTAAATTATCCTCTTCAATGGTGCTTTCAGCGGGGATGAATCCTCGTCTGTACAGTTATATGGAGGAATTTGATGATTTTTATCCCGATGAAAACGGACTTTTGAAAAAGAAAATCATTCTTAAAGTAAGTGATTTCCGTTCTGCAATGATTCAGGGAAACTTTTTGGCTAAAAAAGGATTATGGGTTTCAGAATACAGAATAGAATCCGGACTGAATTGTGGTGGCCACGCATTTGCCACAGAAGGAATGCTTTTAGGACCTATTATGGAAGAATTCAGACAGAAAAAGAATGATCTGATACAGTCTGCCCATACTTTAATGAACAATGCCTTAGAGCAAAAAGGAAAGCCTGTTCTTTCACAGCCTTTAGAAATGAAAATTACCGTACAGGGCGGAGTAGGCACTTCTGAAGAACATGATTTCTTACTGAACAATTATCAGGTGGATAGCGTAGGATGGGGATCTCCGTTTTTATTGGTTCCCGAAGCTACGTCTGTAGATACTGAAACACGTACTTTACTTTTAAAAGCTAAAGAAAAAGACTTCTATCTGAGTCAGATTTCACCTTTGGGAGTTCCTTTCAATACTATAAAAGGAACTTCTAATGAGCTATTGAAGAATCAAAAAGAAACCAAGGGAAGATACGGAAGTTCATGTCCCAAAAAACTATTGGCATTAAGCAAAGAATATTCTCCGGAAGGAACGTGTACAGCTTCAAAAAAATATCAGGATATTAAGCTGAATGAGCTTTATACTCAGAAAGAAACACTTTCTACAGAAGAGTTTGACAGGAAGAAAGCTGAAATTACAGATAAAGCCTGCCTATGTGTAGGACTAGTTAATTCCGCTTATATGGAACAGGGAATAGAGATTAAAGGGGAGAAACAAGGTGTTGTGATCTGCCCTGGGCCCAATATTGCTTTTTTTGATAAGGAAGTTTCCCTTTCTGAAATGGTAAAACATATTTATGGTAATTCCAATATTCTACCGGATAATAACCGTCCGAATATGTTCATCAATGAGCTGAAAATGTATGTTGATTATCTGAAAAAAGAAATAGCAGACTCTGCTCAACAGATTACTCATTCCCAAACAAAAAAATGGAATGCTTTCAGGAAAAATATGCTGGAAGGAATAGCGTATTACCAACAGCTTTTTAATGCATCTTCATTTTTTAAACAGGGATTACAGACAATCAATCATCAGTTGCAGGAATATAGACTAATGCTGAACAGTATTGAAATTCCTCAGGTTGAAAAGTAATAGATGCTCTCGCAGATTTTGCTGATTATATAGATTCTTTTATAATAGCCACGAATGCACGAATTATTTTATTCATGCATAAAATATTGCATCTGAAAAATAACTTATACTTTCCCCAGGAATCTAAATGGCATATGGAATTTTGGTTATGCTAAACGAAAATATAAATCCAAAGAGACTCCAATAAGAAAACATTCGTGCATTCGTGGCATTATTTATCAACAGCATTCAATTTTATCGCAGATAAAATCCTTGCGCCTTAAAAGCATAACCTTATAAAAAATCTTAGCGTCTTGGCGTTTAACCCAACAGCAATACCAATACAATTTAATAAAGATTATTTTTAAAAACAGTTGGAAAATAATCGAGTAAACATCGGCTTTTTCATTTATAATAACTATACAACGTATGCTTATTTTGAATAGCCCTACAGCACAATATTCCTTACCTTAGATTACAGTTAGTAAAATTATTTTTATGGAAAAAAGAAAAATCAAAAACACTGATTTAGAAGTGGCTCCTGTTAATTTCGGTGGAAATGTTTTTGGATGGACACTAGATGAAAAACAGTCATTTGATATACTGGATCAGTTTACAGAAGCCGGATTCAATTTTATAGATACAGCAGATACCTATTCATGGTGGGTAAACGGGAGAGGCGGACAATCTGAAGAAATCATCGGAAAGTGGATGAAAAGCCGTAATAACCGTAAAGATATTGTTCTGGCCACCAAAGTAGGTTCTGAAACAAAAGAACATGGCTTTGATATCAGTAAAAAACATATCCTGAAGTCTGTAGATGAATCATTACAAAGGCTTCAAACCGATCATATTGATCTTTATTACACACATTTTGATGATCACACAACTCCGGTAGAAGAAACCCTTTCTGCCTATGATGAGATCATTAAAGCCGGAAAAGTACGTTATATTGCAGCTTCCAATCTTTCTCCTGAGCGTTTAAAAGCATCTTTTGAAGCATCAGAAAAGAATAATCTGCCTAAATATGTTGCCCTACAGCCTCATTATAATTTATTGGAAAGAGAAGGTTTTGAAAACAACTATGCTCCTTTGGCAGAACAGTTTGACCTGAGTGTATTTCCATATTGGTCACTGGCAGCAGGATTCTTAACCGGAAAATACCGTACTGAAGAAGACCTTGCCAAAAGTGCAAGAGGAGAGGGCGTAAGAAAATATTTAAACCCTAAAGGTCTGGAAGTTTTAAAAGCTTTGGATCAGGTAAGTGAAAAACATCACAGCAATCAGGGAACTGTAGCTTTAGCCTGGTTATTATCCAACCCGTTGGTTACGGCTCCTATTGTAAGTGCTACAAGTTCTTCACAGCTTGAAACACTTTTCAATGCTCCAAAACTTATTTTAGATCAAGAAGACATTGATTTGCTTAATAAAGTAAGTCACTAATTTCAAACCTCATTATTAGATTAAAAAATCCGTTCAACATTAGATTGAACGGATTTATTTTTTTTCAACAAAAGGCGCAAAAGTTTCTTAACACTTAAGTTATTTTAAGTTACTACTAACTGTTTGAGAAGAACACTTAAGTCTATTGAAAATTTATGATTTTCAATTTCCCCTGAATATCACAATTGAAGATGTGATATTCCCCTCCCTCGGAGGGGTGGCAGAAATTCAAAGAATTTTTGACGGGGTGGTTCTCAAACTATCCTTTAATCCGAATACTCCTTCAACAGCTGTCTATAGCTCATCAGAATTGAAGATTTAGAAATAAACCCAATAAAATCATTCTTCTCATTTACAACCGGAAGATTCCATACGCCGGTATCATCAAAAGTCTGAAGAATATCCAACGGTTTATTCTCCGGACGAAGCAGGGCTGGTGGAGTCTTCATAATCTGAGCCACTGTTTGTGAAGTATCAAATTCTTTATTGAAAAGATAAGGTCTTATATCATCAAGAGTCAAAACACCTTTTAATGTTCTGGAATCATCCACTATTGCAAAAATATTCTTATTCCCGTTTTTTACCAGCTCGAAAAGATCTGCAACAGAAGCATTTTCCTGGATTGCCTGAGAATATTTATCAATGAAATCATCCGTTCTTAAGGCAAACAGAAGGTTTTTATCATGTTTATTGGTAAATATTTTTCCTTCATCGGCAAGAGATTTCAATTCCGGAGAGATCGGAGAGAACCATTTGGCGATAAGATAAGACATAATGGAAACAATCATCAGCGGAATAAACAGATCATATCCAAAACTGGACTCTGCAATCAGGAATATGGCTGTAAGCGGCGCATACATCACACCACTCATGGCTCCGGCCATTCCTACCAAAACAAGATTGGTTACCGGAACATCTGTAAAACCAATATGCTGGCAAACCAAAGCAAATAAATAGCCTACAGTTCCGCCTGCAAAAAGAGAAGGAGCAAAGTTCCCCCCATTTCCGCCACTGAATATGGTGAAGGAAGTTGCAAAAGCCTTTAGCAATAATACAAGTACTAGAAATACAATGATCGTCCAGTCTCCAATTTCAAAGTATCTGAAAAAACTGTTTTCAATGATAGAATGAGTATTTCCATTGGTGAACGCTTTTACCGTATCATATCCCTCTCCAAATAAAGGAGGGAACAGAACACATAGCAGAGAAAGTACAGCTCCACCAAACATTGCTTTACGCATTTTTGAAAGCTGAAGCCCTTTTATAAAGTGTTCTACTTTTTGTGAAATAATCACAAAATATCGGGCATATAATCCGGTTACTACCCCTAAAATAAGATAATAAGGTACATTTTTATAGTTGAAAGCTTCTCTGGTATAAAACCTGAAAAGAACATCCTCCTGAAGCAATATTCTGGATAGAAGACTTCCACAGACTGCAGCAACCACTAATGGGATAAAGTCTGTAAAAACTACTCCTGTCAACAGGATCTCAAAAGCAAACATTATCCCGGCAATAGGAGCATTAAAAGCTGATGCGATTCCGGCAGTAGCTCCTGCCGCTAACAATAAGGTACGTTCCTTATAATTAAGCCTGTACGTCTGTGCATAATTTGAACCTATAGCTGCTCCAGTAACTGCAATGGGACTTTCTAATCCGGCAGATCCTCCCAAGCCAACAGTAACCGCACTCTGGATCACCTGAGAATACATTTTAACAGAAGCCACAATACTTGAATTCTGGGCAATTTCGTAGAGAATTGCTCCGATTCCCTTTCTGTCCTGTCCTTTAAATAACGTTAATACAATCAATGTGGTCAGAACGATTCCCAAAAAAGGAAAAACAATATAGAACAGAATCTGATATTCAAAATGAACTTTATTGGTAATAAAATAATGGATGTTGTGTACCAGCGTTTTCAAGATTACTCCAGCCAATCCGGCAGTACATCCCACAAGAATTCCGGACAGCACAAGAAACTGATTCCTGCTCAGTCTATTATTCAGCCAGTGCAGAATAAGCTCATAGCTGCGGGCTTTTTCCAGTCCATATTTCTGGAAATCTCTTTTAAATTTTAGAAAGCTTAGGTACTTTTTTTGTTGTGAATTTTCACCTGAGAAGAATTTTAATGCAGGTCTCAATTTGAAACAGCAGCGTAAATTTATGAAATATCTAACGAAAATGCTCCTAAAATATCCTTTTAAAGTTTTTCAGAAATCAAAGAAAAGACTATGTGTTAGAGATTAAATCTTATATTTCTCAATAAAAAACAGCTGTAATACTGCCATTTGTATAAGTTTTTATCAAACTTTAACAGGCATTGAAAAAAGGCATTCTGATCTATTGAAAAGTGAAATTCTTTTTTCACCAATTTATTGATAGGTCGATATCATGATTGAATACTGATAAACTTCTACCGCAAAGTTATTTTTTTAACTGCTTTATTCTAACTAAGCAAAGGAAGCAACTTTGTCACTGATGAAGCTTGAAAAATATGCGCCCGCTTAGAAAGAATCAATTTCATTGATTCCATCTTTGCATCCTTAAATAAATATGCATCATCCTTTATAAAAACTTTGCGTCTATAAAATTATAAATAAATGATCTCCCCAATCTTAAATTCTTTAAAATTCAAAATTTCTTCAAAATTTAATGATAGATTTATCCCATGAAAATTCTAATTGTTGAAGACGAAGCAGAACTTGCCAAAAGTATTTCCGAATATTTATCTGAGGAAAACTACCTCTGTGAGAATGCTGCTACATACAGTGAAGCCATGAATAAAATAGAGTTATTTGCTTATGACTGTATTCTATTAGACATCATGCTTCCTGATGGAAATGGTCTCCGAATTCTGGAAGAATTAAAAAAACAGAACAAACAGGATGGTGTTATTATCATTTCTGCCAAAAATGCGTTGGATGATAAGATTGAAGGCCTGAAGCTAGGGGCAGATGACTATCTTACCAAACCTTTTCACCTTTCTGAACTGATGGCTAGGGTGTATTCCATTATCCGTAGAAAACAGTTCAGCAGTTCCAATGTGGTAAAACAGAATGAACTTCAGATCGATCTCCTGGCAAAAACCGTTGCTGTAAATAATGAATCAATTTCCCTTACCAAAAAAGAATTTGACTTACTGATTTACTTTATTGGAAACAAAAACAAAGTTATTTCTAAAAGTACCCTTGCTGAACATCTTTCCGGAGATTTCGCAGATATGCTTGATAACCATGATTTTGTGTATGCTCATGTGAAAAATCTTAAAAAGAAACTGTATGATGCAGGTTGTGAGCATTATCTTAAAACAGTGTATGGGACGGGATATAAGTGGGAAGCTTAAATTGGGGTTTCGAGATACGTGATGCGGGGTTTGGGGTTCGGGGTTCGGGTTTTAGAGATAGTTCATCAATAGGAACAGATTCCTTGTTTCACTCGGAATGACAGAAAATTAGAGAAATTTTCTCATTATTTAAATATAAAATCTAGCTGCAAAATAAATACTAAATTGCAGAGAATAAATACAAATTCCATTTCAAAGAGCACTTGCTTTAAACTATAAACATTGAACTTTAAACCCAACAACAATCAATTTGAATCCACTTTTAAGCAAAACCACGAAGCCTTTTATCATCTATGTACTTATTGTTCTCACAGTAAGTATTCCTGTATATTATTTTGTGGTGGATACCATCTGGCAACATGAATTGGATGAACATAATCAAATTGTTGTAGAAAAAACGGCTTATGAGTTCAATCAATTAAACCTTTCTGATACAGAACTTAAAAAAAGTCTGGAGCTCTGGAATCATATTCAGCCTGAAACCAGTATTGAAAAAATTTCAGTAGAACATATAAAAGGGGATAAGATGTATACTACTGAAAAACATCTCCCATTTATCTCTGAACAGAAGAAAGAACGCTACAGATGCCTTGAAAAAGTAATCTACATTGAAGATAAACCTTATCTCTTCACAATACAAACCAATATTGAAGAATCTCACGAAACCATCGCGGTTATCGCTATGATTACAACATTTTTCTTCATTATGATTGTTATTGGACTTTTATACTTAAACAGAAGGCTTTCAAAATCAATATGGAAACCCTTCCGCGATACTTTAGATCAACTGAAAACCTTTAATCTGAACAGTCAGAACAGAATTGATTTTCCTCCTTCTGAGACTACTGAATTTGAAGAACTCAATCAATCACTCAGTAAGCTGATAGAGCGCAATATCTCTGTGTATAAAACCCAAAAGGAATTTACGGAGAATGCTTCCCATGAATTACAGACTCCATTAGCCATCATCAAAAATAAACTGGATCTTTTATTGCAAGACCAGAACCTTACTGAAAAGCAGTACCGAATTGCCGAAGATATCAACAGAGCCCTCACCAGAAGCTCCCGAATCAATAAAAATCTATTACTGCTTGCCAAAATAGATAACCATCAGTTTGATAATTCTGAAACCATTTTGTTCGATCAGATGCTTACTCAAAGTATTGATATGCTTGAAGAACATTTTGAACAGAAAAATATTGCAGTTGAGAAAAATATAATGTCTGACATTAAGGTAATGGTAACAGCAGTCTTACAGAGATTATGATTAATAATCTTATCATCAATGCAATTCGTCACACAGTTCCTGATGGTTCTATTTCCATACAATTATCTGATTCTGTTTTTGAAATCTCCAATTCCGGCACTCAACAGCTTGATGAAACATTATTATTTAAAAGATTCTCAAAACTATCTGCAGACAGCAATGGAAGTGGGCTTGGCCTTTCTATCATCCAGGAAATCTGCAAATTTCATCACTGGACAATCAGTTACCGATTTGAAAATGGGTACCATACTTTTTCAGTAAGATTATAGTTTTCTTAACATTCTGAATCTAAAAATTCAAAATTAATTCTAAATCAGATAGCACCTTTGTACTGAAAATATGATGTACTGAAGTGTAAATTTTATTTAGAAATGATTTTAAAAATTGCCCTTTTATTCACAGGAACAATCCTTGCATTCTGGATCAGTGCCATTTGTGGCGGTGGCGCAAGTCTTATTTTGATCCCTACCTCACTGATTTCTTTTATTGCTATAAAGACAATATGCTCACAACGTTTAAAACTTAATAATGTAAGGTTGGAAAACGCCAAGCCGCAAAGCCATTTTGATTCATGCTATATTTTTTTAAGGCGCAAGGATTTTATCTTCGATAAAATTTATTTTTTTCTCTCGCAGATTATGCTGATTACGCAGATTTAATAGCCACGAATTCACTATAAAATCATTCGTGCATTTGTGGGATCTAGATACTGAAACATGATCATTTACCCTTCGAATAGTCTAACTCTCTAAAAAATAAACACGATGAGAACAGCAAACAAAGTAGCAGCCGTCACTATACTTTTCTGGCTCATGAAAATTGTAGCGACCACATTAGGAGAAACACTTGGTGATTTTATTTCTATGACTCTCAATTTGGGGTACACTAAAGGGATTCTCATTACCTTATTCTTTTTCATTATTATACTATCCATACAGCTTGGTGTTAAAAAATACATTCCCGTTGTTTATTGGCTGGTCATTATCGGAACAACAACCCTTGGAACAGAGATTTCCGACTTTATAGACAGAACGTTGAAAGCAGGATATCTGTTTGGCAGTCTGATTCTTCTTGCCGGGCTTCTGATCTCCCTATTTCTATGGTACAGAAAGTACGATAATCTTGAGGTGTATCCAATCTTTGAACGGAATAAAGAATTTTATTATTGGACGGCCATTCTGTTTTCCAACAGTTTAGGAACTGCATTTGGGGATTTTCTGAGCGATAATCTGGGATTAGGATATATGACCGGAGCCTTTATTACCGGACTTATTATTCTGATTGTTGTTCTGCTTCATTATTTCACAAAAATCAATCATGTTATCCTGTTCTGGATTGCATTTGTATTCACCAGACCGTTTGGGGCTACGTTCGGGGACCTTTTAACCAAGCCTCTTGCAAAGGGTGGTCTGGATCTGGGAACAATCAATGCTTCTCTTGTATCTCTGGCCTTAATGGTTCTTATGGTCATTATTTCACAGAAAAGATATCGTAAGGAGCTTTCGTGACCATTTTAAGTTTGAAAATATTAAAAAAATAGTAAAGATTATATTATGAATAAAACGAGGCTTTTACTTTTTCCAACGTTTGCCATTTCTTCCATGATAACGGCACAAACTGCTTCGGTTACTGTTTCCGGAAAGGTAACCAATACCGACAAGGCAGCATTACCTTATGCCAGTATCATTTTAAAAAAGGAAAAAGACACTGCATTTGTTGCAGGAACCATTACCAACGAGGAAGGAAGGTTTTCTATCACAGGGATTAAACCGGATCATTACCTTATGGAAACTTCTATAACAGGCTACAACAAAAAGATTCTTCCGGTATTTATAGGAAGTCTATCTGAGTTTTTGGAAATTCCTCTTATTGAACTGGAAAGAAAAAAAGAGCAGGAGACAAAAATTGAAGAAGTAATTGTCTCCGGAACCAAAAAAAATGAAATCAACAACCAGCTAGATAAAAAGACCTATTCGGTAGCAGACAACATCAGCCAAAGCGGAGGATCGGTATTACAGAGTATGCAGAATCTTCCCGGAATAACCGTACAGGATGGCAAAGTACAACTCAGAGGAAATGATAAAGTAACCGTTCTGATTGACGGAAAGCAAACGGCACTTACAGGATTTGGAAGCCAGACAGGGCTGGACAATATTCCATCTTCTGCGATTGATAAAATTGAGATCATCAACAATCCTTCTTCAAAATATGATGCCAATGGAAATGCCGGAATCATCAATATTATTATGAAGAAGAATAAGCAGAACGGGTGGAATGGTAAGGTAGGGTTCACCACAGGATTAGGATCTCTTTGGGTAAGGAAGGAGAATCTTCCAACCATTCGTTCACAATACACCCTTACTCCAAAAATAAATCCATCACTATCTGTTAACTATAGAAAGAATAAAGTCAATCTGTTTTTACAGGCAGATAATTTATATACTGAGACGCTTAATAAGAATGAATTTGTAACCCGTACTTATGATAACGGAACCATCATCAACTCACAGCTTAAAAGAAACAGAAACACCAATTTCTTCACCACAAAAGCCGGAATGGACTGGAATATTGACGATCAGAATACGTTAACCATCTCAGGAATGTATGGCAGTGAGAAGATTATAGACCGTGGTGACCAGCCTTTCTTTAATGGCGATCTATCTCAACGTCTGCGTTTATGGCAATTCCTTGAGGATGAGTTGAAAACCACAGTGATGGGAACGGCTTCCTATCAGTATAAATTCAAGGAGGCTGGACACTTGCTAAATGTAGGATTCAACTACACCTTCCATAGAGAGGATGAAAAATATTTCTATGATAACTATCTGCCTGCTTCTACAGGAACAGATGCTTTTAAGTTATTGTCTGATGAACAGGTCTACGATTTCAATGTTGACTATATAAAGCCCCTCAAATACGGAAGATTAGAAACGGGTATTAAGCTAAGAAGCAGAAGCATCCCTACCAATATGAATTTTATTCCGGGGACCAATTCAGTATTAGATGCTGCTGCCGGAGGAAAAGCTGATTACAAAGAGTTTATTCCTGCTGTATATGGAAATTATGTTCTTGAAAATGAAAAATGGGAAGCAGAACTAGGATTGAGGCTGGAGTATGTAAGAATTGAATATGATATAAATCCCAATCATCCTACCTACAAAAGTGATGGGTATAATTATACACAGCCATTTCCAAATTTCAGATTAGCTTATAAACTTAATGACCGTAATAAGTTCTCTATCTTTTACAACAGAAGAGTAGACCGTCCCAATGAAGTAGATATCAGAATTTTCCCTAAATATGATGACGCAGAAATCATCAAAGTAGGAAATCCGGCATTAAGACCTCAGTTTACCAACTCTATTGAGCTTGGATACAAATATAACTGGGACAACGGCTATCTGTATTCTGCATTATATCATCGTTTTGCAAACGGAACCATTACAAGAATTTCCAGTATTGTTTCAGGAAGCAATCTTATTTATGCTATATTCCAGAATGCAGGAAGAAGCTATAATACAGGACTAGAAGCAATATGGAACCAGAAAATTTCAGATGTGTATTCCTTTAATGTAAATGGAAACCTGTATCGAAATCAGATTGATGCATTTTCAGTGCAAAACCTTTATCCAACTCCGAATGTATTTTCTGCAGGTCAACAGACTGCTGTTTCAGGAAACATCAAATGGAATAATGCTTTTCATTTTGCCAAAGGATTGAGCGCACAGCTTACGGCTGTCTATCTGGCTCCGGATATTATTCCTCAGGGAAGAATACAATCCCGGTTTTCAATGGATATTGGATTGAAAAAAGCAATTCAGAAAGGAAAAGGAGAACTCTTCTTAAATGCGTCTGATCTGCTTAACACTATGATGATTAAGAAAAATATTCAGGGAATGGGATTCGCTTATTCAAGCAACGATTATTATGAAACCCAGGTGGTAAGACTTGGATACAGCTATAAATTTTAATCAACTATAAATATCATGATGAAAAGGGAGTTTCAAAAATCATTGATCTGTTTGTTGGTCTTCATGTCATTTTTTAATCATGTGAATGCCCAGAATAGTGTTGATAGTGTTACTGTTCAGAAACCTGTTTCAGACAGTATTTCCAACATTCAGTCAACCAAGCTTAATTATAAGAGCCTCATTATTCCTGCAGCCTTCATTTCTTATGGGGTAATAGGACTTTCTTCAAGCAAACTTAAACAGCTGAACTTTTCAACCCGAACAGAGATCAGTGAGCATCAGCCTACGCAAATGAATCTGGATAATTATACCCAATATGCTCCGGCATTGATGGTATACGGATTAAATGCCATAGGAATAAAAGGAAAACATAACCTGAGAGACCGTACCATTATTTATGCCTCTTCACAACTGATTTCTGCAGCATTTACAATGCCTTTAAAATATCTTGTCAAAGAAGAGAGACCCGATCAGTCTAACACCCTTTCATTCCCATCCGGACATTCTGCTACCGCTTTTTCTTCTGCACAGTTTATGTTCAGAGAATATAAGGATACTAATTTCTGGCTCAGTCTTTCCGGATATCCGTTTGCTATTTTTACAGGGGTGTACAGAATGCTCAATGATAAACACTGGTTAGGAGATGTGATTGCAGGAGCAGGTTTTGGAATTCTTTCTACAGAATTGGCCTACTGGCTTTTTCCAAGGATCGATAATTTATTGCGTGGAAAGAACAAAGCTAAAAGCCTCACCAGCTCCACAATGATAATACCTTTTTACCAGAATAAAATAGTAGGAATAGGAGTAATCAAAAGTTTTTAAATTCAACCCCTCACTAATATAAAAAAACACAGCTCAATTGAGCTGTGTTTTCTTTTTTTCTATTGACTACAAATTTTCTTTGTAGAAAGGGATCAGTTTATCCAGTGCTATTTTTACAGGTTCCGGTTGGTCATACAGTTCATAATGTGACCATCCTTCTGCAATAACAAGCTCTTTTTTCTCTGATCTGGCTCTTCTGATAATTTCAAGACCATCTCTGTATGCTCCAAAACCACCAGGTTTATCTCCAATTACTACCATTAAAGGCTGTGTTAATAATACTTCTGCTAAATAAAAAGCATCCCAGCCCACTGCAGCACTGCTTCTTGAATACAGATAGCTGGTTGCTCCATGGGGTTTTTCACCTCTTGATGTTTTGTAATATTCTGTAGCTTCCAATACATCAATATCTTTAATCCCGGCAGCTTTTCCCACTTCTACAGAAGGTGGTAAAAACTGATCTACACGGAGTTCAGCTCCTCTTACTTCTGCTGTACGCTGTGCTGCAATTTTTTCCAGAGCATCAATAGGGTTCCAGTTTCCGAATGCTTCTCTCCAAAGTCTTCCATAATTTGCACCTGTTACACTTCCTACAGCTTTAATTCTACGCTCCGTCATTGCTGCATTAATAGCATAACCGCCACCGCCACAGATTCCTAATACACCAATACGGTTTTCATCTACGTAGGGAAGGCTCACAAGGTAATCACAGGCACAACGGAAATCTTCCACTCTTAAGGTAGGATCTTCAATGAAGCGAATATCTCCGCCACTGCCTCCCTGAAATGAAGCATCAAATGCCAATACTACAAATCCTGCATCGGCTAATGCCTGTCCGTACACATTTCCGGAGGTCTGTTCTTTACAGCTTCCTATTGGATGTGCACTGATGATGGCTGCATATGTTTTATTTTCATCAAAGTTCGGTGGGAAATACAGATCTGCTGCTACGTCCCAGTTAAGATTTTTAAATGTTACTGACTGAATCATAATACTTGTTTTTTTTAGTAATTAATACTGTGATTATTTTATGATACAAATGTACAGTCAGCTATTTTCAAAAGAGGTAGACATTTTACCTGAAAATGGATACATTTTACTGATAGAAGAACCTCTATATTTCTATAGTATTTATTAAAAGTCTTTCAAATTATTATTCATAAATAAAACCAAAAGACATTACAGCATAAGTGAAAAAACACAAAACATAGAAATTTATTCTCAAAGAAAGTATATTTTTGCGCTTCTAAGTTTAAAAACTAAAAAAACCATGAAACTCAATTACAAAAGTACAATACCATTATTAGCCGGTATCTTTTTTCAGGCCTTAGTATGGCCCAAGCTCCGTCCATACAATGGCAAAAATCTTTCGGTGGAACTAATTCAGACAGAGCAAACAAAATTATTCAAACCTCGGATGGTGGATATATGATTAGTGGTGCTTCTAATTCAAATAACGGCAATGTAACCGGAAATCACGGAAACCAGGATTATTGGCTTTTAAAATTAAATTCAACAGGAAATCTTCAATGGCAAAAATCTTTAGGTGGAACAGGAAATGACTATGGAAGTTCTATTATTCAAACTTCCGATGGCGGATATGTTGTTGCCGGAACCACTGACTCAAACAATGGAGACGTTACAGGAAATAAAGGCTTAACAGATGGATGGGTCGTAAAATTAAATTCTGACGCTGGAGTTATTTACTGGAAAAAAACTTTCGGTGGTACTGATTATGATGTGATCAATGAAATGGTTCCTACCGCGGATGGTGGTTATATCTTTGCAGGAAACTCTTCTTCCACTACTGGAGACGTAACCGGAAATAAAGGATATGTAGATTATTGGATTGTAAAAATAAATGCTAACGGAGATATCCAGTGGAAAAAATCTTTAGGCGGAACAGGAGATGACAGAGCCACATCAATCATTCAAACTACTGATGGTGGATATGTAGTTGCCGGATATGCAGAGAACAATAATGGTGATGTAACAGGAAATCATGGTGGTAAAGATTACTGGATTTTAAGATTAAACTCTGATGGTGGGGTTATTTTCTGGAAAAAATCTTTAGGGGGTTCACATCAGGATTTAGCATATTCTGTTAAACAAACTTCAGATGGAGGTTATATCGCAGTTGGCAGTGCTTTCTCTAATGATGGGGATGTAACAGGAAATCACGATGGAACCGATTCCTGGGTTGTAAAAATTAATGAAACAGGAAATATTCAATGGCAAAAAGCGTTGGGAGGAAGCAAAGTAGATGATGCCAGCTCTGTGATTCAGACTGCAGATGGCGGATATTTAGTAGTAGGAAATACTTCTTCCAATGACGGACAGGTAGTAGGATATCATTCTCCTTCAGGCACAGGAGTTGGAGAAGCACCTATTTCTTATGATTATTGGGTTGTAAAGCTTAGCACTACGGGAGCCATTCAATGGCAAAAATGTTTAGGAGGATCAAAAAGTGATGAAGCCAGCTCTGTTATTCAAACCACAGACGGCGGCTATGTCATTGCAGGTAGCTCTCAGTCAAATAATGGTGATGTAACAGAAAATAAAGGAAATTATGACATTTGGATTGTAAAACTTGCCCCGGAAAACCTGTCTACTAACGAAGTTGTAAAAGATGCTACAGTTACAGCTAATGTTTATCCTAATCCAGCAAAAGATTATGTTACTTTAAAGCTTGATTATTTTGACTCTTCCATGAAAGCTACCATTACGGATATGTTAGGAAAAACAGTTCATCAGCAAAAATTAGAGGGATTAAGAACCAAGATCAATACAAGTCATCTTGAAAAAGGAGTTTATTTCTTAAACGTACTCGGTGGTACATTAAAAACGACCAAAAAAATCATTAAAGAATAGTTCTTTATAAGATCTGAAAAATTAAAACCGCACTTCTTGTGCGGTTTTTCTGTATTGTATGAGACTATAGTTTGTAAAAAATCTTCAGACAACTTTTGCCTTCCGGATTACTTTTGCCAGCAGGGCAGGGAAGAACCTTTTCAGATAGACACCCAATACCTCTTTACCACCAATCGCTTTTTGATTTTTCTTTTTTTCGATGGCATTCAGCATTTTTTTAGCAAAAACATCTACAGGCATTCCATTATGGGTAGCATCATCCATCGTACCCTGCGATGAACCGTCACCGGTTACCGCATGAACGGAAATATTGGTCTGTATAAATCCCGGACAGATGATTGTTATTGAAATATTTTGATTATATAATTCTGCACGTAAAGCATCAAAGAACCCATGAAGGGCATGTTTTGCCGCTGCGTAACCGCTGCGCATAGGAGCTCCGAAAATTCCCATAAGACTCGAAACAACAGCAATCTGCCCGCCTTTATTTCGGATCATATAAGGGACTACCGCTTTAGTTAGAGCCACAGTTCCTATAAAATCTACATCCATTAAACGTTTATCCACTTCTATATCTGTTTCCATGGCTAAAGAACGTTGAGACAGCCCTGCATTATTGATAAGAATATCTATTTTTCCAAAGGTTGCTATGGCCTTAACTGCTATTTCAGGCATTTCTTTATAGTTCTTCAGATCTAAAGGGATTACAGCATATCTGTTAACGGTAAGCCCAGCACTTTCTGCCACTTCGTAAAGCTGTTCTTCATTTCTGGAGGAAAGAATAATTTTTGCATTGCTATTTTTCACCAATTCTCTTACTAGGGCTTCACCAATTCCGGATGACGCTCCTGTAATCCATACTACTTTATCATTATAATAATTGCTCATTATGAATGGTATTAATTTGAATGGTTCTTTTTTAATCCTGCAATATATTTTCCAGCTTTCATTCCTGAGAAAATACATCCACCGAGAAATGTTCCTTCTAAAGCTCTATAGCCATGCATTCCGCCACCGCCAAAACCTGCCACTTCGCCAGCAGCGTAAAGCCCTTCAATGATACTGTTGTCCTCTCTTAAAACCTGGCCGTTCAGATTGGTTTTTATTCCACCCAGAGTTTTTCGGGTTAAAATATTTAGCCTTACAGCAATTAACGGCCCATTTTCAGGAGAAAGAATCTTATGAGGAGCAGCCACTCTTCCAAGCTTATCTCCTAAATAACTTCTGGTACTTCTGATGTAGTTTACCTGTGTATCTTTTGAAAACTTATTATCCAGTTCTCTGTCTCTTGCTTCGATTTGGAGTTTTATTTTTTCATAATTCAGAAGATGATCTCCTGACAGCAGATTCATCTTATCTACCAGATCTTTAAGGTTATCCGAAACAATAAAATCTTTACCATGTTCTTTAAAAGCTTCTACAGGTCCCGGTGCTTTTTTACCAAAAATACGTTTCAGAAAAAGGGAATAATCTTTATTTGTAATATCCGGATTCTGTTCAGAACCTGAGAGTGCAAATTCTTTTTTAATGATTTTTTGTGTCAGAATAAACCAGGAATAAGAATATCCCGTATCCTGAATGTATTTCAGTGTTCCAAGTGTATCAAATCCGGGAAGAAATGGAGCAGGTAGTCGGTTTCCTTTGGCATCAAACCATAATGACGATGGCCCCGGTAATATTCTGATCCCGTGATTGGGCCAGATGGGATTCCAGTTTTGTAACCCTTCTGTGTAATGCCACATCCTGTCCCGGTTGATGATATTGGCCTCTGCGTTTTCAGCAATACCTATCATTTTACCGTCAACATAGGCTGGAACTCCACAAACCATATTCTCCGGTGGAACTCCCAGCCTTTCAGGCCAGTTTTTCCTTATCAGTTCATGATTGGCACCAATTCCTCCTGAAGCAATAATGATATGGGGTGCAGAATATTCAAATTGAGAGATAATATTTCTATTGGTAGCAACGCCTCTTTGCTGAGAATCATTTTCAAGGATATCTCCCTTCAGACCTGTTATTTTGCCATTTTTTACAATCAATTCCGTGACTCTATGACGGAATTTCATCTGCAACAGACCTTTTTCTTTGGCTTGATAGGCTTTTTCAACAAAAGGCTTTACTACACCCGTTCCGGTTCCCCAGCTTACATGAAAACGGGGAACAGAATTTCCGTGTCCGGAAGCTGATCCGTCACCACGTTCTGCCCAGCCTACCATAAACATCAGTTTAATCCCAAGCTTAGAAATGTATTCGTATTTTTCGCCTGAGGCAAATTTTAGATAAGCTTCCGCCCATTTTCTTGGCCAATAATCTTCATCACGGTCAAAACCTGCTGTCCCTTTCCAGTCCTGTAATGCCAGTTCATAAGAATCTTTGATTCCCATTCTGCGTTGTTGGGGAGAATTAATCAGAAAAAGACCGCCAAATGACCAGAAAGCCTGCCCGCCAATATTCTGTTCGGTTTCCTGATCCAGCAATAATACTTTTTTCCCGGCATCTGTAATCTCCATTGCAGCAGTAAGTCCTGCCAACCCGGTTCCTATGATAATAGCATCAGGTAGGAATGTTTCTTCCATGATAAAGGTGTTTTTTGATTCACAATACTTTATATAAATGTATAAAATATTTGTGCTTAAATAAGTAAAACACTTTCAAAAATTATAATAATCAGAAGTTTACAGTTCTCTGAATAATTTTACCCTAAAATCTCAAATTCAACTTTAGCTCCAAGGTCCTCCAACTGCTTTCGGTCATGCTCCAGCCATTTAGTATAACCGGTTCTGAACAGTATTTTGGGCTCTTTACTGAGTTGAAGAGCTTCTGTTCCGGAAAGTCCCAATTCTTTTTTCAGTAATGCAATGATCTTCATTTTATTGGGTCCGATATCAGTAATGTATAAATTGACTTCCTTGCCCCATGATTCATAAGTTTCTATCTGCTCTGAATCATCATCTTCGTCTTGAATATTGGTATATACTTCTTTCCATAAAGGATTTTCCAGATCAATATTTTCATCAAAACACTCTTTTAATCCTGATTTATCAAACCTTAAGTTTTGGATCTGATGTAATACTTTCTGAAATGCAGTCAAGCTTTCAGCTACTTTTATTGGTTCCCATTTTCCCTGTCCGTGATAGGCAAAATAAACAGGAAAGTTATCCTCGGCTTCATTCAAATCAATAAAAAAAGGATCTGCAAAATAATTGGATGCTAGTACTATCCAACTTGGTTTAAACGCTCCCGGAACATCTTCTGTTAAAACTTTATTTTCTACGGAATTATAATGATATCCATCCTGAAAATAGTAAATAGTTTCTGCAGAAGCATAATTTTCAGGTAATGCAAGCCCTTCAATAGATACAGGTTCTTCCAAAAACTCTATAATGCCAGGAAATGAAGATATTTTTTGAGTCCACACCATGTTTTCTTTCTCTCTTTTCTCAATTTCCGCGGGGGAGATGATATTTCTTTCCCTTTCAAAAGGAAATTTCCTTTGCATCCAATGGAGTAAATCCCGGTCCAGCACTTCAAAATATTTCTCCTGCAACACTCCATACGAACTCAGATATACTTTTGTATTGCTGCTGTCTTTAGAAATAACGGCAACCTGACCACCTGAATCGTCCGCAACCGGAATATACCCCGGAAGGTATTCTTCAAATTCATAGGTATCATAACGTTCCCGGATTTCTTCTTCAGTACGGAATACACGCACTGTATCATATACAATGTCTTCTTTATGTTTTTTAGTAAAAATCTTTATAAAATCTGACCAATGGGCAGGAAGATTGATTTTCATGGAATGAAGGAGTACTTTAAAGTTATTGAAACCACAGCAACTATTGACTATGATTCATTTTTTACCACTAAAATACAAAAAGTGGATTCATTTGAAGTTTTATCTTTGTTAAAAATCATATTACAATGGAAGAGTCTAAACCTTATCAGGTATTTGCAATCGCTAAAGATGGAACCCGCCATAACATTGATGCTACATCCATTATCATACAGCTTGAAGAAGAGGAAATAGAAATATCACTAATCCCGCCACATCCTGTTTTTCAGGGAAAGCTGACATTGGCTACGGGCTCAGCTATTCAAGGCAGAGAACAGGAAAGAGGACCAGGAACTCAACTAATTATTGAACCTGGAGCAGCCAACGTAGTGCACATCACTCCTAAAAAGAATAAAAACAAATAATAAAAGCAGGAAAATACACCCATATAGCCCATTATCATTCAACAAATCATTTATATATTTGTGAAAAATAGAAGTATGAAGTATTTGTTTATCATGGTTTGCTTTGTCTGCTCCATTTTCAGCCAGGCACAGCAAACACAGAATCCATGGAAAGAGAACCAACTGATGAATCCGGCATTATTAGCCTCAAGAATTGTAAAGCAAAAGACTAAGGATTTACTGATTATTTCAGTAGGTCCGGAAGCCATTATTAAAGGGTCTGTAGACATTGGTCCAACCCATGAACCTGAAAATCTGGAAAAATTAAGAAACTATCTTAAAGATGTTCCTAAAAATAAGGAAGTGGTAATCTATTGCGGATGCTGTCCTTTCGTAAAATGCCCGAATATTCGTCCTGCATTTAATTTATTAATGGAAATGGGCTTTAAGAACGCCAAGCTTTTAAATCTTCCTAAAAATATAAAAACCGATTGGCTGGATAAAGAATATCCAACAAATGATTAATATGAAAAAGAGTTTTACGATATTATTTTTAGCCTTATTTTCAGGATTTATTTTCGCTCAAAACAAGATTGAAGTAGGGAAGAAGGCTCCTGAAATTACAATGTCTAAACCGGATGGCTCTTCATTTTCTCTTTCAAGTCTAAAAGGAAAGCTTGTTCTTATTGACTTTTGGGCCACCTGGTGTGCTCCGTGTGTAGGCGAACAGCCTGAATTGAAAAAACTGTATGAGACCTATTCGGAGCAGGTGAAAGCCAATAAATTTGAAATTTTGGGAGTTTCTTTGGATAAAAACAAAGAAAGCTGGCAGAAAGCGATAGACCGGTTTAATATCAACTGGATACAGATCAGCGATTTAAAATTCTGGAAAAGTCCTGTTGCAAAAGCATATGAAATAGATGAGCTTCCCTTTAATGTGATTATTGACGGTGAAGGCAATATTATCGCTAAAAATCTTCATGAAAAGGAGCTTGAGGAATTTTTAAAGAAAAGATTAAGTCAAAATTAAGATTAGAAAAATAAGTATACAAAAGAGTGGTCCGGGTGGCCACTCTTTTTGTATTTGTGCATTAGAATCGGAGCTGAGTTAATCTCTTGCTATCAATCGGAAATGGTATAGAGGGAAATTTATTCCCGATTGAACTTTATTTCTTCAGTCAGGTTTCATCAATTCCTTTAATTAATACAGTAAAAATAAGAATTTAATTAATAAAAATCACAATTTAGGGAATAATCAAAGTGTTAAATTTTGTATTTTATTAAGTAACAATAACTTAATATTAAAAATAGATGTAGAATAACATTAATTAGCAAAGGTAAAGGAGAAAAATTGAACATATTACAAAATCCACCATAACTCTAATTTTAAATTATAAGTTAAATTTTAATATATAATTTAAAAATTTAACAACAATAATATTTTATTGATAAATAATCAATATATTTATATAGTGGTCCTGCAAAGATTATTCTTAACCTTCAATACACTTTCCATGTGGGGCCTTCTTCTAAGTGGTGCCGTCTTATTTTTTCTGATATAAAAGTATTACCCGTAAAATAACATATAAAATACCTAATCAAAATAAATAGTATGAATTCAATTATTCACAAATTCCCGTTACCGGGAATTAAAAAGACAGAGACAGCCATAATAGATTCAATGGGATGGCTTAAAAAGTATCAATTAGTGGCAGATGAGCATCAAGCTGAAAATATTGCGAATGCAGGTTCTTATTTTACAGCACTTAGTTATCCGGATATCAAATATTTCCAAGTAAGGGATATTACAGACTTTTGTTCCTGGGTCTGTCTTTTAGATGATGCAGGGGAAGAGCTCCTGCTCCATAATAGTTTTCCTCAATTAATTCACTTTTTTTCAAGTTTAAAATACATTTGCGAAGAACCTTCTTATCAAAATCCTACTCATCTTGGCCTATCTACAGAAAATCCAATAGTACAGGCACTGTTGGATCTTAAATCCAGATTGAGCAACTGGGCAGGAATTCCTCAAATCAATAGACTCATGAAGGCAGTTGGAAGTTTTGCATCTGGAATACAATGGGAAAATACTTTTAAAATTCAAAACAAATATCCAGATCTTACTACTTTTTGTGCTATGAGAATAGCAAGTGGTGGAATGGAAATTCCTTCTGCACTGGCAAGTTGTATAAATAATGTACAATTAAGTATGTCAGAATACACGAATCCTGTTATACAGGTTTTAACGAAGTCTGTTTCTTTTGTGGCGCTTCTCGACAATGATATTTACTCATATGCGAAAGAGAAAGCTTCTGATTCCGGCTATTATAATAATATTATTCAAATTTATCTTATTTCCTACCCGGATCTCGGTGAAGAACAAGCTATATCTAAAGCGATAGATCTTCGAAACCAAATTCTATTTCTGTATCATTTATTAAAACAAAAATATCAATATATCTGCGAACCAATTTCTTTATACTTAAAGGGGCTGGAAGATGTTGTTTCCGGAAACCTCATTTTTTGCAGTACCAATAAACGATATAAAGTAGCCAATGACCGGAAAGGATATGACTTTAAAATTATTCAGCGTTGTGAACAATCTATGAGCCCACCAAAAGACATTGTTTCTATCTCATGGTGGTGGTCATTATTAGAACCTCAATATTCTCTGGCAGATTAAAAATACTGATAAAGATATTTTTATATACACTTAAGAGTCATTAATATACTACAGAATATATTCAGCAATTCTGATGTTTATTTTTGATTCTATGAAAAAGAACTACTTCCTCAGATGTGCATTATCAGTCATTTTGCTAATGCACAGCGTAATCTCCATTTTTAGTGGAGATGTAAATACTTTTGGTACCCAATATTTGGATGCCATAGGATTTTCTCCAATCGGCTTATATCTTGCCTGGTTAATAAAGCTAACCCATCTCGTTTCTGTTTTTCTCATCTGGATAGATAGATATATAAAGCCTGTAGCTCTCTGTAATATACTGATCTTCGTTCTGGGGATCTATTATATCCACTGGGAGAACGGATGGTTTGTGGTAGGTGGTGGTACCAATGGCATTGAATTTAATGTTCTGCTGATATTCAGTTTTATGAATTTGATGTTTCCTGAAATCATCCTGAAAAAGAAATAAGACTGCAGTTTGTAGATGAATGGCTGAAATTGGTAGACTTTATATTTTTATATTTGACTGAATCTTATTATTTTACCTTTTCAAATGACAGCAAGATTGAAATCAGATTATAAATCTAAGCTAAAGATACATCTGCTTTTTTGGATATTATACTATATTCTGGAAGCTTATTTAGATTTTTACTGGTCCAGATATCAGTTTCCTGACTTCCAATGGCAGACAAGGCTTCAGAATACGCTTCTTCTGGAGCTGGGCTATTTTCTGGTTAAAATTCCTCTTGCTTACTCCTTGCTGTATGTTTATGAAAAGGTTCATCTTAACAGGATTCTTAAATATGGTCTTTGTATTTTAATCATCATACTTGCTGTTTTAGGACACCGTTTTTTCACACATTATATTATTTATCCTTATATCTATGGCGTTACAGAAACTTTAGACGGCAAAATACCTTCAGGATTTATCAACGGGTTGGTTGCTTTTAATTCTTTTATGGACCTTATTTTTATGGTAGGGCTGGTTTTTGGAGTAGAAATTACCAGACAGAAAAATATGTTGAAAGATCAAATTTCTCAATTGAAATCGGAAAAACTGGATCAGGAACTCACTATGCTAAAAGCACAGATTAATCCTCATTTCTTATTTAATACCCTGAATAATATCTACGGAATGGCTCTTAAAAAAGCAGATGAAACCCCTGATGTAATTCTCCAGCTTTCCAAAATCATGCGGTACAATATCTACGAGGCCGCTGAAAAAAACATTTCCATAGAAAAAGACATTGAAAATATTAAGGATTTTATACAGATTCAGAAAATCAGGCACCATCATCTTACTGTTCATTTTCAGGAAAGTATAGACCATCCATCACAGGAAATTTCGCCGCTAATCCTTATTCAGTTTGTTGAAAACGCTTTTAAACATGGTGTTTCCGAAAGTCTGGGAGATTCTTTTATTTCCATTGATATTGAACTTAAAGAGGGAATTCTTAGCTATTGTATCGAAAATTCCAAAGAAGAAAGACCTCATCAGCATTCTACCAAAATAGGACTGAAAAATATTCGCCGCCAGCTTGAATTGCTTTATCCTAAACATCAACTGACTGTAGAGGATAAAACGGACCGATATGTTGTACAACTAAAAATTGATTTCAATGATACATCCAGCCTCTAAAAAATACAACTGCATCATTGTAGAAGACGAACCTATTGCAGCAGAAATCCTGGAAACATTTATATCCAGAGATCCGGAGCTTATTCTCATAGGAAAATGCTCCGATGCTGTACATGCAAGCAATCTTTTGAGCATACATGAGGTAGACCTGATGTTTTTGGATCTTCATCTTCCTGTAGTGAAAGGCTTTGATTTTTTGAAGAAACTGAAAAATCCACCATTTGTAATTGTGACTACAGCTTATCATCAATACGCGATAGAAGGGTATGAGCTGGACATCGCAGATTATTTACTGAAGCCTATTCCATATGAACGATTTGCCACAGCCGTTGGTAAGTTTAAATATTTAATGGAAGCAGAAGATGCTTTACTGGAAATGGCTGAACGGGATCATATTTTCATCAGTAGCGGGAAAAAGCAGATTAAGATTATTCTGCAGGATATTTTTTATATCGAAAGCTTAAGAGAATACATTCATATTCATACCAAAACAGAGACTTTCACTTTTAAAATGCCCATCAGTAAAATAGAGGAAAGTTTAAATCCCAACATATTTACCCGCATCCATAAGTCTTATATTATTTCCAAACCTAAGATAGAAGTTAAATCTGCTACCGTTGTACAGGTGAAAGGAAAAAAACTGCCTATTGGAAGAACGTATAAGCCGTTTATTGATTTGTAGTACCCGTGATGAAGTATTGTAACTTTTAAAACCACCCCGTCAAAAATTCCTTGAATTTTTGCCACCCCTCCAGAGGAGGGGAATGCTCAGCCCTTCGAGGGTA
Source organism: Chryseobacterium sp. CH25 (assembly GCF_004119455.1). Classification (GTDB taxonomy): domain Bacteria; phylum Bacteroidota; class Bacteroidia; order Flavobacteriales; family Weeksellaceae; genus Chryseobacterium. Next base: position 327,590 of record NZ_NRQT01000005.1, on the reverse strand, counting down.
ATATCTGTAGAAGTTGTACGGTATTTTATAAAACAATCCCGCAACTCATTACTCATTACTCATTACTCATTACTCATTACTCATTACTTATTACTCATTACTCATTACTTATTACTCATATTTTAGTAGACCGCATCCTGCCATTCATATATAGATTATCTTATATTCTTCACCAATTATTGAATTTTGGTTAAACAATAAACAAAATCAATAATTATGAAATACAAGTTAAAGCTTTTAAGTGCCGGAGTCGCTTTTTTTATTGGGAGCGAAACCTATTTCAGCCAGAGTAAACAGGATACCCTTACCACTAAGAATATCGAAGGAATTGTTGTTACCGCACTAGGAATCAAAAGAGAGAAAAGGTCTCTGGGCTATTCCACACAAGAGGTAAAAGGAGAGGATATTAATAAAAATCCAACGACCAATTTCCTGAATAATCTGTCAGGAAAAGTGGCTGGACTTGAAATTAGGCAGTCTACCAACTTTGGAGGTTCGATAGATGCTGTTTCAAGAGGCTATAAATCTATTTTAGGGGATAATCAGGCCCTTTTTGTAGTGGATGGAGTTCCTATTATCAACAGGAATATCAATTCTACAGTACAGCAAAATGGATTTGGCGGCTATGATTACGGAAGCCCTGTCTCGGATATCAATCCTAATGATATTGAAACTGTAAACGTACTAAAAGGGGCTGCTGCAACCGCTTTATATGGATCAAGAGCTCAAAACGGAGCTATTATCATCACTACTAAGAAAGGGAAGAAAAATTCACAGGGAATCGGTCTGGAATACAGTGGAAGTATTACCGTTTCCACTGTTGACAAATCTACGTTCCCTGAATATCAGACGCAATATGGGCAAGGGTATTGGGGAGATGTTTTCCCTAAATATCAGAATGAACCCATGGCCATTTTCTGGCATGATGCTTCCTATGGCGCTCCTTATGATCCTAATCTCATGGTATGGCAGTATGATGCCTTCACTCCCGGTTCCAAGAACTTTGGAAAGAAAACACCATGGGTAATGGCTAAAAACGGACCGATTACCTTCTTTGATAAAGCAATTAATCAAACCAATAATATCGCTCTGAGTGGCGGAAATGAGAAGGCAACCTTCAGACTGAGTTATTCTAATACCAATGCCACGGATATTATGCCTAATTCTTCTTTAATGAAAAATAATTTTGGTGGAAATGCCTCTTATAAAATTACGGATAAGCTTACCGCAACCATTTTTGCCAATTATATTACCCAAAGAACCAAAGGACGAAATTCTACAGGATATACAGACAATATTATGAGTGGTTTTCGCCAATGGTGGGCAACCAATATAGATCTTCAGGATCAGAAATATCTTTACGACACCTACAATAAAAACTATACATGGAATATAAAAAGACCTGATAATCTATCTCCTTCCTATTGGGATAATCCTTATTTCTCCCGGTATCAGAATTATCAGAATGACAGAAGAGACCGTTTTGCCGGAAACTTCAGTCTCAGCTACGACCTTTCAAAAAGCATCAACATTCTGGGAAGGGTAGGTATTGATGGCTATACAATGATTACCGAGGAAAGAAAAGCAGTAGGTTCCATGCCGGCTTTTTTCAGCTTTAATCTGATAGAGCAGCCTTCGGGATATGCGGTAACCAATCTGCGTTTTACAGAAACCAATTATGACCTGATTGCTACTTATAAAAAGAATATTACAGAAGACTTAAATTTACAGGCTTTACTGGGTGGAAACGTCAATGTTCAGTCCAACTATTCCAATGCACAGACAACAACCGGAGGTATATATATTCCGGATCTGTATACCATCTCCAATTCGGTGGCTACTCCTGCAAAACCTATTACAATAGATAATATAAAATATATTTACGGGGCATTTGTACAGGCTTCTTTAGGCTATAAAAACACCTATTATCTGGAAGGAACCTTCAGAAGAGATCAATCCAGCTCATTACCTAAAGAAAAACAGGTCTATTATTATCCTTCGGTTTCTGCCAGTGTAGTATTCTCCAATCTGTTGAAACAGGAATGGTTAAGTTTCGGAAAAATAAGGGCAGCCTATGCAGAAGTAGGTTCAGATACCAATGCAGATCAATTAAGAAACAGATATATTCCTCAGGCATCTTTAGAAAACAATCCGGTTTATTCCTATAATACTTCTCTGAGGAATGCTGATCTCCTTCCACAGAAACTGAAAAATTTTGAAATAGGCACCAATTTGCAGTTTTTAAAGAACAGAATAGGTTTAGATCTTTCATGGTTCCAAAATACTGCATTTAACCAGATATTACCGCTTCCCGTTTCTCTGGCAACAGGCTCTCTGTCTAAAATTCAGAATACAGGTGAACTTACAACAAAAGGAGTGGAGCTTACTTTAAATATAACTCCATTAAAATTTGAGCATTTTACATGGGATATGGCTATTAACTGGTCTAATCCCAAAACCAAAGTCACAGCTCTGAGGGAAGGAATAGAAAATATTACATTGGGCTCATTACAGGGTGGCATCACCATCAATGCTCCTCTTAATGAAGAATATGGAAGCATCTGGGGGGCAGATTTTGTATACGATCCTAATGGAAATAAGATCATAGGAAGCAATGGAGCGTATCTTCATACGGACGATAGCAATCATAACTTGGGAAGCTTTCAGTCTGATTTTGTAGCAGGTCTGAATAATTCTTTTACATATAAAAACTTTAACCTGAGCTTTCAGATCGATTGGAAAAAAGGAGGTAAGGTATTTTCTCTGGATCAGTATTATGGGTATGGAACGGGGCTTTATCCAGATTCTGTAGGTTTTAATGATCTTGGAAATCCTATCAGAAATACTCTCGAAAATGGTGGCGGAGTTATTTTACCGGGCGTAATGCAGGATCCTAATAATCCAGGACATTATATCCCAAATACAATTCGGTTAGACCGTTCGCAGTCCAGCCAGACTCTGGAAACCGATCCGCCGGTAGCTGCGTTTGTTTATGATGCAAGCTTTATCAAGCTCCGTCAGGTATCTGTTTCTTATACCTTCAACAATCAGTTTCTAAAAAAAGCAGGTATTCAGAATCTTACCCTTGGCCTGATAGGAAGCAATCTGTGGATTATTCATAAAAATTTGCCTTATGCAGACCCGGAATCCGGACTTTCATCAGGAAGTATTCAAGGCTATCAATCCGGAGTAATGCCTGCAACCAGAAATTTTGCCGTTAATCTGAAAGTTAATTTTTAAAACCTGTCACAATGAAAAATAATATTATAATCAGCTCTCTTTTAGTATTGGTACTAACGGGCTGTACATCAGATAATGTGAACGATGATCCTCATGTAGCTTATAATATGTCTCCTGAGCCTCTACTTACCTATGCAGAAAAAGAGCTGAGCGATTATATGACCACTCCCAGTGTCAACGAGAATAATTTCCGTCTTACCATGCAATACTGGCAGGAAGTAACCTATGTAAGTGAAAGCAATTATAATTTTACAGCAAGAAATGTTTCCAATACCGTCTGGACAGACAATTATGTGAATGTTCTGAACAATCTGAATAAAGCTAAAGAACTTATAGAACAATATCAGCCTACAGCTTCAGAAGTGAATAGCTGGCCTGCCAGGAAGCAGAATCAGTTAGCTATTATTGATATTCTTTCCGTCTATACATTTCAGACGATGGCAGATACTTTCGGTGACATTCCTTACAGTCAGGCGCTTAATTATGAAAAATATCCTCTTCCCAGCTACGACGATGATGCACAGATTTATGAGAAATTAATTACCCGTCTAAAAACAGATATTAATAATCTGAAGGAAGGGGAAGGAAGTTTTGGTTCCGGAGATATTTTCTATAGAGGTGATATAGGTAAATGGAAGAAATTTGGAAATTCACTGCTTTTGAAATTAGGAATTGCGCTCTCAGACGTTAATCCCTCCTTAGCTCAGTCTACGATCAATACAGCCGTTACAGGTGGAGTTATGACCAATGAAACAGACAATGCCGTTTTCAGGTATCAGGAAGAAACCCCAAACTTTAATCCGCTGTTTGAAAATATTGCCAACAGTGGAAGAGACGATTTTTTGGCGGAAAACCTTTTATAGATTTCCTTAATGCAACGTCCGATCCAAGAAGACCTCAGTATTTTAAAGATGTACATGGTGAATATATTGGGCAGATCATCGGATTGTCAGGGGTCTTCTCAGATTTTTCCGCTCCCGGACTCTTTGCTTATATTCCTACTACCCCCGGAAAGATAATGACCAGTACTGAGGTGGCTTTTTATCTTACAGAAGCAGCTGCCAGATTTGGAATTGGGGGAACTCCTGATATTCTTTATCAAAATGCAGTACAGGCATCCTTTAAGGAATGGAACCTTTCTGCACAGGATGCACAGGCCTACTTGCTAAGCAACCCTTATAATGCAGCCAATTGGAAAAAATCAATCGGAGAACAGGCTTGGGTTGCCATGTATAATCATCCTGTAGTATCCTGGAATTTCTACCGAAGACTGGATTATCCACTATTGCAGGCTCCACCCACAGCTATTGCCAATGCAAGCGGAAAAGTCCCTGTAAGACTTCAATATCCCACTTTAGAAGCTACCACTAATGGCACCAATTATACTAAAGCAGCTACAGCTATTGGGGGCGATAAGCTCACCACGAAAGTTTTTTGGGATGTTCAGTAAAAATAGTTAGGATTTAACACAATATAATTTTTTCTATTTTTTTCATATCTATTATTTTGTATCAAACCTGTATTATAGCAATACAGGTTTTTGCATGTTTATTGAAACCATTGATAGACCATAATTTTCTTTTCATAGATGTTTTTTCGGGGTTCCCCTCCATTTAATCACCTTTGAAAGGTAAATAATAAATGATTAAAATTATGGTAAACAGATTTCAAAGACTTATAAGCAGTTTTATGGTAATTGCATTGGTGGGAAGCCTATTTTTAAGCTGCAAAAGCAATGATGGTAATGATGATCCTACACCAATCACAGGCCAGAGTATAGATCCTGTACTTGGCACATTTAAAGGGACCATAAGAATTGCCACTCAGGATTATTACAACGCTATTGTTGTGGTTACGAAAGTAGATGCCTCTCATATTAAGGTTCAGCCTAAATCCGGTGAAGCATATTCTACAGCAACTCCCAAAGTTCTGACTGCACAAAATCCTGTAGGGGTAGGAGTAGGCGGGAATGATCCTGAAGGAAGTGTTAACTACCTCATCTCCACAAAAGCTTTACAGATCAGTACAAAAAAAACAGCGGCCACTGATGTGGAATTTTATTACGAAGGTACTAAACAATAATAAAATAATATAATGTGGTTGGTTTATTATTCGAATGTTGAATAATGGTTTGGCTTAATGATTAGCAATAATCTTAAGCCAATTTTCATTTAAAAAAGTTTAAGACCTATGATTCCCACCACAATCAGTAATGCAGATAGCAGTCTCAGAATACTGGCTGAATCCTGAAAAAACAGAACACCTACCAATAAAGTCCCTACCGCACCAATTCCGGTCCATACAGCATAAGCAGTCCCGATAGGAATACTTTTCTGGGCATACCAAAGAAATGCGCCACTCACTGTCATACATGCTATTGAAAACATAATCCAGGTCCATTTATTACTTTCAGGCTGCTGAGATAACTTAAGACCCAATGGCCATCCGATTTCAAAAATTCCTGCAATAATTAATGCAATCCAGTTCATACTATTTATTTTTAATGATTAGGAATGAAAAAATCTTCATCCTTACAATTACCCTGCAAAATTACCAGAACCTATTCATATTTAAATATATAAACTGAGTGATCCTGCAAAAAACACAGATAAAACGTAGTATACACAGGATGAGCCGTTAAACATTTTATATTCAGATGTAAGCCGAAATATTTGGAATATTGATACCTTTAAGCAATAGAAATAAGAACAGAAATCAAATATGTTAACTGATATTATTGCTCCTCATCTCGATGTTATTTTTTGCGGAATCAACCCTGGTTTAAAATCTTCAAATGATGGTCATCATTTTTCAGGGAGAAGTAACCGTTTTTGGAAAGTACTGCATCAGTCCGGATTTACTCCTTATGAAATTGAGGCTGTAAATGATACTGTGATTTTAGACTTCAGGTGTGGCTTAACAACCGCTGTAGAAAGAGCAACTTCCCGCGCAGATGAGCTTTCAAAGAACGAGTTTGATGAAGCTTTTGAAACTTTCAAAGCTAAAATAAATGAATTCCAGCCGGAATATGTAGCTTTTTTAGGGAAGGCTGCTTATAAAGCTTTTTCTAAAAAGAAGGAAATTGAATGGGGCCGGCAGCCAGAGGATTTCTGTGGAGCAAAAGTATGGGTTTTACCCAATACCAGCGGTCTGAATCGTGGGTTTTCTTTGGATGATCTTGTTCAGTATTATAAAGAGTTTTATCAGACCATTCATCCATCATAAGGTCTATACTTTGTTAGGCTTGCTTACATATTTGTTTCCTTTCACAAAAAATCGCCAGGGTAGCAGAGCATCTTCCTGTGCATAAGCAACTCCTATGCGGGGTCCTGCTGCAATAATTTCAGAAGCATACTGAATCCCATGATCTTCAATCCATATTTCATTTCCAGCCAGATCTTTTTTATTCAATGAACGGTCAATTCCCAATGCTTTAGCAGCTGATCCCGGACCGGCAGAAATGGCTGCTTTGGAAGCCGGCATATTTCTTCTGAATTCCATAATTTCTTTTCCAATTAATGGCTCAACGGCTCTCACCAAAACAGCATGAGGATCATCTTCCACAGAAGTCACTACATTGAAAAGGTGATGAATTCCATAGCATAAGTACACATACGAAACACCGCCTTGGTTGTACAACGTTTCAGTTCTATCTGTTCGCCTTCCACCATACGCATGAGAAGCTTTGTCTTTCACTCCAAAATAAGCTTCAGTTTCTACAATAATTCCGGCTGTAATTTCTCCATTTATTTCTGTAAAAAGTACTTTTCCCAATAGATCCTGAGCTAGAAAAAGAACGTCTTGATTAGAATAATAGGAGAGTGGTAGTTTCAACGGGTGGGTTTTTAGTAATTATTTACTCAAAATTAATGATAATTTGTTAAATAGAAGGATGGATGTTGGGTGCTGGGTGCTGGATGTTACTATTGGGAATATAATGACTGAAGAACCTTTTAACTTCTTAAAAATATTTATTAATAGGTGATACCCTCAACATCTGACTTCAAGTACTTCCATCTCCCAGCATCCAGCCTCCTTACTCAAAAAAAGCCCCACATTTCTGTGAGACTTTCATTCATTATTTATTTTCCTCCGGGAGGACAATGTTCTTTTAAATATTTTGTAAACATGGTAGCCAAATGCAATGATGTTCCTTCTCCTTCACTGATAGAGTGGGTTCTGTTAGGATAAGACATCAGCTGAAACTGCTTATTGTATTTTACCAATTCATTAATATAAACTTCCGTATTCTGATAATGTACGTTATCATCACCTGTTCCGTGAACCAATAACAGGTTTCCTTTAAGGTTTTTAGCATAAGCCAACGGAGAACCGTTTACAAAATCTTCTCTGTTTTCCTGTGGAAGCCCCATATAACGTTCCTGATAAATATTGTCATAGAATAATTGATTAGCTACAGGAGCAATCGCAATTCCGGTCTGGTAAATATCAGGATACTGTCCTAAAAGGTTTAATGTGGAAGAACCACCACCGCTCCAGCCCCATACAGCCACTCTGGAAGTGTCCACATAAGACCATTTTGCAAATAAAGCTTTTGCACCCATAGCCTGATCGCGGATATTGAGCTGACCTATTTTACGGTAAATGGATTTTCTCCACTCACGGCCTTTAGGAGCAGGTGTTCCACGGTTTTCAAGGGAAACATACAGATAACCATCCTGAGCCATATCTCCAATATATAAACCATTTTTCCCTGCATAGAAACTATCCGTTACCGTCTGTGATCCAGGCTCTCCATAGACCATGAAAACAATGGGATATTTTTTGTTGGAATCAAAATCTTTAGGCTTTACCACCCATCCGTCCAATGTAACACCATCCTGTGTGGTAATCTGGAAAAATTCTGTTTTAGCTCTTGAAGGATCTGCTTTTGAAACACTCTTCGCTGCTACAAGTTCCTTATGTTCCGGCAATGATACCACAGCTCCGGCTGAACGGGCATTGACACTGCTGTTGTTAAACATGGCAATTTTTCCGTTAGGAGATATTGTATATTGGTTAGATCCGGTATACGCTTCTGGAGTAAGTCTTTGGGATTTTCCACCCTGCATGCTTACTTTATACAGATATTTCTGAGTAGCATTGCCTGGAGAAGCCAAAAAGTAGATCTGCTTGTTCGGAACATCAAAAAACTCCGGTTTAATCACATCAAAAGCATCTTTTGTAATCAAAGTTTCTTTACCATTCATATCTATTTTATAAATATGTCTCCAGCCGTCTTTTTCAGAAAGCCATAGAAACTCTTTACCATTATTGATCCAGTCCCAGCCGCTTGGATCGTTTTCATTCCATCTGGATTTGATATCAATCCATGCTGCATCCGTCTCTGTATGGATTGTTTTGCTGCTTCCTGACTGGGCATCAGCCACCATAATTTTACTTTGATTCTGTTTTCTGTTCAGTTGCTGCAGAATAATAGATTTAGAATCCAGTACCCATTCCATTCGGGGAATATAATGCTGTACTTCGTCACCTGCAATATCTGCTTTTTTAGAAGACTTTGAGGCAAGATCATAGAACCAGATGCTGCATCCTGAAGGATTTTCACCCACTTTCGGATATTCTACAGGAACAGTAAACGAGTATAAACTATCTGTATTATTAATCATCAGAAAGTTTTTTGTTTCTCTTGCGTCTAACTTCCAGTAAGCAATTTTACTTCCGTCAGGAGACCATCTGAAGCCATCCTGAGTCCCGAATTCTTCTTCATAGGCCCAATCGAAGGTTCCGTTAATCATTCTGTCTGTACCATCATTCGTAATTTTGGTAAACTGATTATTGGAAAGATCTTCAATATAAATATTATGCTTAGAAACATAAGCTACCTTTTTACCATCAGGAGAGAACTTGGCAAACATTAATGAAGAAGCAGGCAGGTCTTTTCCAAGCTGAGTAAGTTTCTTGGTATTTTTATCAAAAATCCAGTAATCTCCGCGGGTATTATCCCGCCACACTTTCTTAGTATTGGTAAAAAGCAGCAAGCTTTTCCCATCAGGAGAAACCTGAAAGCTCTGTACTTCTAAAGCTGTGGAGCTTCCAGAAGGGATCAATTCATTATTACTTAAAAATGCCTGATCTTTTCCGGGATTCAGTACATCAATAATTCCAACCCCATTTTGGGTAAACGAATAATAAGCATTGCCATCAGGAGTCCATTGCGTCTTTTGGGCTGCCAATGGTGACAGGCACAGGAAATATAAGGCAATTGACGTTATTTTTTTAATATTCTTCATATGATATTTCTTAAGCTAAGTATTCTGCTCTGTAGTTTTCTATTTCTTCAACAGTACTAATCAATCCGTTTCCTAGAAGTCTGTAACCGTCATCAGTAATCAGGAAATCATCTTCTACACGAATACCGCCGAAGTTTCGGTATTCATTTACTTTATCATAATTAATGAATGCTGCATTTTTATTTTCAGCCTGCCAAATATCGATCAATTCAGGAATCATATAAATACCAGGTTCTACCGTCACTACATATCCGGATTCTAAAGCTTTTCCTAAACGTAAAGATTTAAGACCGAATGTATTGGTATCTTTTGGTTCGTCTTCTGTATACCCAATATACTGCTCTCCAAGATCTTCCATATCATGTACGTCCAATCCCATCATATGCCCTAATCCACATTGGAAAAACAGGGTGTGGGCATTGTTTTTCACGGCTTCTTCAGGGTTTCCTTTCATCAGCCCAAGATCTACAAGTCCTTCTACCAGATATTCAGAAGCTTTCAGATAAATATCTTTAAATTTTACCCCAGGTTTCAGAAGTTGATGAGCATTATTAAATGAATTCAGAACAATTTCATACATTTCCTTTTGCTTCGTGCTGAAAGTTTTGCTTACAGGGAATGTTCTGGTTAAGTCACCTGCATATCCCATCGCCGTTTCTGCACCGGAATCATTAAGGAAAAGATCTCCTTCTCTCAGCGTATTAAGACGGTAATGATTGTGAAGGATACCACCGTTGATGGTAACAATCGGCGGATAAGACATCTGGCACTCTTTATTGGCAGCAAGATATTGAATCGCATTGGCTATTTCATATTCTTTAACACCAGGTTTCGCTATTCGCATCGCCAGTAAATGCATTTCATTGGATACATTTACAGCCTCTTCTATCTGTACGATTTCCTGAGCTTCTTTTACAGAGCGCTGCTTTACCACAGCCTTAATCATCTCCACAGAAGGTTGTAATTCTGCTATTTTAATCCCTAAAAGATCAGTCAGTAAAATCTTATTGGAAGGCTGATAAGGCGGAAGATAATGTACTTTTCTTCCAGAGGATTGTGCTTTCAGAAGATATTGAGAAAGTTCTGTATACGGTAACGTTTCCTGTACTCCGGATTTCAGACTTTTTTCTTTCAACGTTTCCTGTCTTCCCATCCATACAATATCATCTATACTCAGTTCATCTCCGAAAACGATGGTCTTATTCTCATCAATGTCAATAATAGCTGCAATTTTAGGCTCCTGAATTCCAAAATAATACAGAAAAGTACTGTCCTGACGGAAATAATAAGGATTATGCTCAAAATTTACAGGATTCTCTATATTTCCTAAAAATAATAGAATTCCACTGGCCACATTGCCCTGCAATACAGCTCTTCTGTCTTGATAAGTTTGTGCTGAAAACATATGTTTATGAATAGTTTTTATTTTAAAAGTTTAAAGTTACGATTTTGTACTATTTGAAGTACTTCATTCATTAAAATAATGGAGATGTAAAGTTTGTATTTTAATATGATATTTAATGTTCATATTTTGCTTAAATTCGGCAATATTTTAACACTCTAATCCGTTAGCTTCATAAAGTATTGATTCTATGAAAAGTCTTCAGTTTTCAGTTCCGGCAGACACCAATAAAAGTATCCGTATTCAGGAAGATATTATGCCTAATTTCTATCCCTATTTCCATCGGCATACCGAAACACAGATTATGTGGATTCTTAAAGGACACGGTACTCTTGCTATAGAACAGAACCTTTTCGCTTTTGAACCCGGAGATATTTTTTATCTGGGTGCTAATCAGTCGCACGTTTTCAAAGGTGATTTTGCTGAAAATGAAAAACAGAAAGTACATGCTATCTCTATTTTCTTCGATCCCAATAAAAAATATCTGCTTTTTTTGACCTACCTGAGTTTGAAGAATTGAAAAATTTCATCGAACACTCAAAAATAGGATTTCAGGTCGCTTCAAAATTAAAATCAAGTGTAGGAGAAAGTATGGCTGCTTTACAAAAGACACAAGGAGTAGAACAGATTATAGATTTTATAAAGATTTTAAACCATCTGATGCAGAACAGACATCTGCATATTCCGTTGTCTTCAGAAAAAAACCTACCTAATCATATTTCCGACAATGATCAGAGAATTATAGATGCTCAATCCTATATTAAGAAAAATTTTACCCAGCATAAACTTACTCTTGATACCATTGCTAAAGAAGCCTGTATGACTCCGCAGGCATTTTGCAGATCCTTTAAAAAACACACCAGGATTACTTATATCCAATATCTTAATGAATTGAGAGTGCAGAGAGCATGCAGATTATTGACGTCCAGCAGCAGATACAGTATTTCCTCTGTTGCCTTTAATAGTGGATTCAACAGTCTTACCAATTTCAACCGGGTTTTTAAATCCATTATGAAATACTCTCCCAAAGAATATCTGAAGCATTATAAAGAAGCTACTTTTGACCACGAATAACCACATGTTAAAATACGGTCAGAACTCATTAAAATATTAACATTTATCGTTTTGAAATTCACTTAGTTTTGAATAAATATTATTTGATATGAGTACAAAACTAAACTGGGAAGGTATTTACCCTGCTGTATTAACTCCTTTTACGAAAGAAGGAAAGATTGATTTTGAAATGTTTGCGATTAATACAGAAGCCCAGATTAAAGCCGGAGTTCATGGGATTATCCTTGCCGGAACATTAGGAGAAGCCAGCGCGTTGGAAGCTGAAGAAAAATTTGAACTTCTTCAATATGCAAAAAAAATTACACAGAACAGAATTCCGGTTATCCTTAACCTTTCTGAAAATACAACTAAAAATGCAGTAAGCTTTGCTCAAAAAGCAAAAGAACTGGGTGCTGACGGATTAATGCTTCTTCCACCAATGCGTTACAAGGCAGACAGTCGTGAAGTTGTAGAATATTTCAAAGCGGTGGCTACTGCTACAGATCTTCCTATCCTTATCTATAACAACCCTGTTGATTACGGAATTTATGTAACCCTGGAAATGTTTGATGAGCTTATAGAATTTCCAACCATTCAGGCGGTTAAAGAATCTACAAGAGATCTGGCCAACGTAACCAGAATGATTAACCGTTTTGGAAAAAGAATTAAAATTCTTGGTGGAGTAGATACCATCTGCCTTGAAACCCTAATGCTTGGAGCTGATGGATTGGTTGCAGGACTTGTAGACGCTTTCCCTAATGAAACAATGGCCATGTACAAATATACTAAAACAGGTGAATATGATAAAGCGGTAGCCATTTACAGATGGTTTATGCCATTATTGGAATTAGACATTCATCCAAAGCTTATCCAATATATCAAACTGGCTGCTACCGCTGAAGGAATCAGCAATCCGTATGTAAGAGCTCCACGTCTTGAACTTCAGGGTGAAGAAGCTGAAAAAGTGAACAGAATCATTGAAGAAGGCAGAACAAATCGCCCAACATTAGGCTAACATCAGAACAAAAAAGCTATGATTGAAGAAACATCAAAAGAAAATATTGAGGTAAGAATTCAGATGGCTTCCGAAGCATATCAGTTCCTGAAAAATACAACGATAAAAGAAAGAGCAGCATTTATGAATGCGGTTGCTGATCAGATTGAAGCGTTAGGAGAAGAACTTCTCAACATCGCTCATGCTGAAACTTCATTACCTCTGGCAAGACTTACCGGTGAAAAAGCAAGAACAATAGGCCAATGGAGAAGTTATGCAAAAGCAGTAGCCTCAGGAATCTACATTGAGCCAAGAATTGATCTGGCCCAGCCTGAAAAGCAGAAAGGAGATCTCAGAAAATATAATATAGGCTTAGGGCCTGTGGTGGTTTTCGGAGCCAGTAATTTTCCATTTGCTTTTTCCACAGCAGGTGGAGATACGGCAAGTGCCATAGGAGCTGGCTGTCCTGTTATTGTAAAAGCACATCCGGCTCATCCTAAAACCTCTCAGATGATGGCTGATGCTATAACAAATGCCGTAAAAGAATTTGGATGGCCAGAAGGTATTTTCAGCCATATTACTGGAACCTCTTATGAAACTGGAGCTTATTTAACACAGCACAAAGATATTCAGGCTGTAGCATTTACAGGTTCCTTCAATGGGGGAAAAGCTTTGTTTGATATAGCCAATCGCCGTGAAAATCCTATTCCGGTATTTGCAGAAATGGGAAGCATTAATCCGGTATTTGCACTTAAAAACTTGATTGAAAACAGAGCAGAGGCTTTAGCTAAAGAATACATCGGTTCATTAACATTAGGAGTAGGACAATTCTGTACCAATCCGGGAGTATTTATTACTGTTAAAGGAGCATCTCTGGATCGTTTCATCGATGCAGTCAAAAATGAAATTCAGGAAGTTACACCTGCTAGTATGCTCCACAATGGCATATATGAAAGTTTTGAAAAACATAAAGTCAATGCAATAGAGCAGCCTGATATTGAAGTAATCGCTTCAAGAGAAACTGAAGAAGGAAAAGGAAGTGCAGCCATTATCAAAACCAATGCTCAAAATTTCCTCAATAATCCCGTGCTGAGCGAAGAAGTCTTCGGACCTTTTGGAATCATTGTCGCTTGTGAAAGCAGGGAAGAGCTTATACAGATTGCTCAAAACTTAAAAGGGCAGTTAACCATTACTGTAGCAGCAACTTATGATGATGTTCGTGAAAACGCTGAACTCATTCATCTTTTGAAAGATAAGTGTGGAAGACTTTTATTCAACGGAATGCCTACCGGAGTAGAAGTTGTTTATGCCATGCAGCATGGAGGGCCTTTCCCGTCTACCACAGATGCACGCTTTACTTCCGTAGGACCGGATGCCGTAAAACGATTTGTTCGTCCTATTTCTTTTCAGAACTGGCCGGATGAATTCTTACCAGAAGAACTTAAGAATGAAAATCCATTGCAGATCAGTAGAATCGTAGATGGAGAAGTGAATTCAGGATCATTAAAATTAGAAACCGTATGAACAGAACATTTTTTTGTGTAGACTCCCACACCTGTGGCTGCCCGGTACGTCTGGTTGCTGGTGGTGGGCCGATTTTAAAAGGAAATTCTATGATGGAGCGCAGGCTTCACTTCATGAAAGAATATGACTGGATCAGAAAAGGATTAATGTTTGAACCCCGCGGCCATGATATGATGAGCGGAAGCATTCTCTATCCACCTATTGATGAAGCAAATGATATTGGTGTTTTATATATTGAAACCAGCGGCTGCCTTCCCATGTGCGGACATGGAACCATCGGAACAGTTACCATTGCCATAGAAGAAGGACTCGTTGTTCCTAAAATCCCTGGAAAATTACGATTAGAAACGCCAGCAGGACTTATTCTGATAGACTATATCCAGGAAGGGAAAAAAGTAAAATCTGTAAAACTGACCAATGTAAAATCCTTCCTTTATGCTGAAAACCTTGAAGTGGAATGCCCCTATCTGGGATTGATAAAGGCTGATGTAGCTTATGGTGGAAACTTTTACGCCATTATTGATCCTCAGGAAAATTTCAGAGATATTTCTGATTTCTCGGCAAGCCAGCTTATTCATTATGGGAAGATCATCAGAAAACTGCTTAATGAAAAATACCAATTCATCCACCCTGAAAATGAACATATTTCCGGATTAAGCCACATCCAATGGACGGGAAATCCTACAGATCCTAAAGCCAGCGGAAGGAATGCGGTATTAGTAGGCGAGAATGCTTTAGACCGTTCTCCTTGTGGTACAGGAACTTCTGCAAGAATGGCTCAGTGGTATGCAAAGGGGAAATTAAAAGAAGGTGAAGAATTCATCCATGAAAGCTATATCGGTTCCCAGTTTATCGGAAGAATTGAGGGAACAGCTACTGTTGATGGTAAACCGGCTATTATTCCTTCAGTAGAAGGTTGGGCTAGGATTACCGGCTATAATCAGATTATTATTGATGATGAAGATCCTTACTGGCAAGGATTTCAGGTAATGTAAAATTTACAACGAGTATGACACAAAATAAAGGCAAAGCACTGATTATAGGTGCCGGAATCGCAGGATTAAGCTCAGCATATTATCTTTTACAGAAAGGATGGCAGGTAGAAATTCTGGAACAAAATGACCTTAGCAACAATTGCTCTTATGGCAATGCAGGCATGATTGTACCCAGCCATTTTACCCCTTTGGCTGCACCCGGAGTTGTTGCACAGGGAATCCGTTGGATGTTCGACAGTAAAAGTCCGTTTTATGTAAAGCCCTCACTCAGTACTCAGTTATTATCCTGGGGGTTAAAATTTCTGAAACATTCTAATCAGAGCCATGTAGACCGTTCTGCACAAGCAATCAGGGATCTCAATCTCGCAAGCAGCAGCCTTTACAATGAAATTGCCGGAAAAGAAGAATTTAATTTTGAATTGAATCAAAACGGAATTCTGATGCTCTATAAAACAGAAAAAGTAGCGGAAGAAGAAACAGAATTAGCCTATAAAGCCATCAATTTGGGACTGTCTGTTGATATCCTTGACAAAAAGGAAATTCAGACCCTGGAACCAAATGTTCAACTGGATGTTATTGGAGGAGTTAATTACAAATGTGACGGTCACATGAATCCCATGAAGCTGATGAAACAAATGATTTCTTACCTTAAAAATAATGGGGTCACTTTCCATACACAGCATCAAGTAACAGCCTATGAAACAGTTGGGAATACCATTAAAGCAGTAATCGCCAATGGTAACAAGTTTTCAGCAGATCGTTTCATCATGACCGGAGGCTCATTTTTACCTGAATTAGCGCAAAAAGCAGGCATTAAAATTCAACTAATGCCTGGAAAGGATATTCCTTCATGCATACTCCTGAAAATCCAGTCAACAGATTGGAACATGCAGCATTATTACTGGAAGCAAGAGTAGCGGTAACCCCAATGAACGGGCAGATCCGTTTTGGAGGAACCATGGAACTGGCGTCCCATCATAATAAAGTGAATATGAAAAGAGTAGAGGGGATCGTAAATTCTATTCCTAAATATATGCCTGATTTTCAAGTTAAGTTACCTAAAGAATCGGAAATATGGTTCGGCTATAGACCTTGTGCACCGGATGGACTTCCTTATCTGGGCCAATCTTCGAAGCTAAAAAATCTGATTATTGCTGGTGGAGGCGGAATGATGGGCTTAAGTCTCGGACCTATTTTCGGAAAAACAGTTTCTGAGCTGGCCAATGAAGAGAAACCAACTGTTGATATCAGAATTTTTAATCCTGAAAGATTTAGTTAAAAAACATCACATAACACACCAAATTATTATTTGAACCTGTTTAATTTTTTTAAAGAAAGAGTTCCCAGAAAATTAACAATCATGAGATAAGCATTATCCCACAGAACTTGATGATAAAGGATGGCAAAGTTGTAGGCAAGTTAAAATCATTCTAGAACCAATTAAACAGGTTAATTAAGCATAAAACAATTTGATTATTAAAATAATTTATTAACACCCAAATCCAAAAAATCATGAAAATTAAATCATTATTAATTATGTCCCTATTTCCAATAATAGGTTTTGCTCAAGAAAACAGACCTCATGAGTGTAAAGCAGATGAAATGATGAAAAAACATTTTGAACTGCACCCTAAAGCTAAGGCTGATTATGAAAATTTTGAGAGATACACCAAAGATTTCATAAAAAAAGGGGATCAAACAGAAATTCGTTAAATAATAGGGCTAACAATCCAACCTACATCATCCCTGTGGTTTTCCATGTTTATGGAGAATCTCAAAGTAATGTAAAAGTAAATTACCAAAAAGTAGTTGACTTACTGCAACAAATCAATTTAAATTTCAATGGAATCAACACTGATTCAAATACTGTAGATCCTGACTTCCAATCTATCAGAGGAGCGTTAAATATTGAATTTCGATTAGCTAAAATTGATCCAACCGGAAAAGCAACAAGCGGAGTGATTTTTCACCCTTTCAAAGGTGGATATGGCAATGGAGGCGGATATGATACAGAAATTGGCGCAGATGCATGGAATAATACAAAATATATGAATGTGTATATCCAAAATGATCTATATGCTGATAAAGATTTATATCAATCGGGAGTTGCCTGGTATCCGGATTCATATATGACTTCAGTAAATACAGCCAGAGTTGTTTATAATGGGCGTTATATATTTAATGCTGCTGGTACAGCAGCTTCAAACGAGTTTTCTGATACATTTACTCACGAATTTGGGCATTGGTTAAATCTTCAACACACGTTTAATGTTCCATGTTCAACTGCAAACCCAACTAATGATGGTGATGGTGTTGCTGACACTCCTGTAGAAAATACTTCTTCCGGATTAGGATGTACAACTGGAAACAATTGTCTCGGACAAAAAGTAAACGTTGAAAACTATATGGGATACAATGGTTCTTCCGGTTGTTATAAAATGTTTACCAATGGACAGGTTGACAGAATGCTGGCAGCATTAAACCATCCATCGCGAATAAATTTATGGCAACCTGCCAACTTAGCCGCAACCGGAGTTGCCAATACTCCGCCTAAATTAACCCTTAGCAACAGTACATTTACAGAGAACTTAAACAATAATGGAGCCGTGTCATTAGATGGAACAGTAGCATCTGCCCCTAAATCAACGATTACGCTAAACGGAGCAACATTTGCCGTACCCAATGGAACAATTCTTACTGCAGGAATACATTTCACTTCTTCATTACCATCAGGATTAACAGCAGCTATAGCAGTTACAAGCCCTACTACTGCTACACTTACCATAAATGGTGCAGCAACCAGTCATCCTAAAAGTCAGGTCCTGAATTCGTCAATTACATTCCTGAATCCGGCTATAACAGGAGGCGTAACTTCATTAGGATCAACTACAGCTTTGGCATTAACTTTTTCTTACAAAGATCCGTATAAAATCGTTACAGGAAATCCTCTGGAAAGTTATGCCAACCCAAATGTAACAACAGTAACAACCAACTCCGGGGCAACTTGGAAATATTTTATCATTAACCCGGAGCTTAGTGATGATGCAGGGTATGGCGCTTGGTACTATGGAGCCAATCAATTAAAATTGGAAACCTATTGGAAAGGATTAGTATGTGAAACAGGAACAAGAAATATTAGTTTAATTCCGGCTTGTACCACTATAACTAATGCAAATAATATAGGTTACCCAACTGGTACTCCAGGGCAACTTGACGTATATACTCCTACATACACTAACTGGTCTGGCAAAACCGCTTATGTTGGTTTTAGAAACCAATTTGAAGGTTACAATATTAACGGCTATTTCAAACTGATTGTTGGGGCCAATGGTTCAGGTTATTCTGTCACAGAGTATGGATATAATACACAACCAAATGGCAGTATTACAACACCTTGTGTATTATCATCATTATCCACTTCAGACGTTGATACAACAAACTCAGAAACCTCCATCTATCCAAATCCAGTTTCTGATGTATTGAATATTAAAACAAAAGGAAAAATTAAATCAATTTCTGTTTATGACATGTTTGGAAGAAAAATGAATGCTAAAGTTACTGGTGACAAAGTTGATGTTAAAAACTTCCTAAGCGGAGCTTATTTAATTGATATTGAAACTTCTTTAGGGAAGTCTTCCCAAAAATTCATTAAAAAATAGGATCAGAATGCTATATCAATACAATATTGAAGATGGGCAGTATTCTGGAAATGGAACCTTTCTTTCCTGATTACTACTTCAAAGCGGTTACAAACTGATTTAAAGCTTTTTAAACAGATGCATTTAATGAAATAATTTAGTATTGATATGTTAGTTATTCACTTGTTGAATACAAGATGGGCTTAATTTTTTAAGCCCATTTTTGTTTTATTACGAATATTATCAGGTTTTATCGGCAATTATAAGTTTATTTCTGTAATTTTATTCATCAATTTCAAAAGCAAATTATTCTTATGTACTATAAAAACGATACCATCATCATACGGGAATTTGTCCCTCAGGAACTCGATTTATTTTTGAATCTTTTTAAAAATGAAAATGTTACCCGTCATCTGCCTTACAAATCTCCTGAAGAATTTAAAGAGATGTTTGAAAAAGCTTTGCTAGATTATAAAGAAGGGCCATTCAGCAGATGGGGAATATTTGATGCTCAGAATGATGATTTTGTTGGAATGTGTCTGGCCAGAGATTTTCATCATAACCCAGATCAGGCAGAAATTGGATACATCCTTGGAGAAAACTATTGGGGAAAAGGAATCGGAACTCAAATATGCAAAGCCCTTACCAGCCACTGTCTTTCAACAGATGAAAAGAAAGAAATTGTTGCCGTAACAGATCTTGATAATATCGGTTCTCAAAAAGTCCTTCTCAAATGTGGATTTAACAGAAACGAAAATCTGATAGAAGAAAACAGAGAACTCGCTTATTTTTTATATTCAAAAGAATCATAATAGATGAAGAAACAAAAAGAGAGAAAATAAACTGGATGATCTTTTCAGTTTACTTTCTCTTTTATTATTTGCTATTTCTGTCCAGTGAGAGAGCATTATCATCCATTCTGGAAATCAGGATATAAAACAATCCTGCGTAGATCATCTGAATTCCCATTGCTTCCCAATTCTCAACAGTACTGCTGCCCAATAACAGCAGAATAATGAGGGAAGCTCCCGCCATTGTAGCAATTCTCATCTTAAAGCCAATAATAAGCATAAACCCTATTGTAAATTCTAAAAAGGGAAGTGCAGTACTGAACATTTGCACAAATAGCTGGGGAAGCCAGCTTTTTTCAAAACCTTTCATCATTCCGTCAGCAAAATCCTGAAGCTTGGTTAATCTCACCAAACCATGACCGAAAAAATTGATTCCCATTGATAAACGAAGGAAAAAATAGGCTGTTTTTGTATTCATAAAATTATATTTGAGTGGTTATTTTAATCTGAAAGGCAAATTGTTAATCATTAAACTTTGCTTCGCTATTATCAACAGGAGTATCCGGATCATTCATCACCATTTTAGCAATCTCATCCTTTCTCATAAATACAACGCCTTGTTTTTCCCTTGTATATTTTATAAATTCTTCCATAGCGTGAACCATCGCAGGAGTTCCACCTATTCTGTCATGAAAACTGATGCTCATCATTCTTCTTTTCGTTCCCCCTTCCTCGTAAAGCCTGTCAAACTCAAACTTTAATTGGGCAAGAAACTGATTGGGGCTCCAGTGTTTTCCCTCAATATTGACAATATCATTATTACGAAGAGTGTACGGAATCACTACAAAATTTTTCCCTTTTACTTTGGTAATAAAAGGCTCATCATGGCTGAGATCATCAATATGATAAAGAAAACCAAGCTCTTGTAGTACTTTCAGAGTATTCGGACTTCTTCTCAACCAGTTGCAGTTGTAACCTATAGCCTTTTGTCCTGTAATCTTTTCAACAGCATCCACTCCTTGCTTTACAAACTGTAATTCTTCATTATAATTTTTATTCCATTGGTTATCCCATGAAATCCCGTGAGCTGCGATCTCATGGCCACCTTTTGCAATGGCTTTTACGATCTCCGGATATTTCTCAGCAGCAGTTCCTACAATATGAGAAGTTACTTTGATATCATACTTTTTCCAAAGATCCAACATCCGATAAATACCTTCGTTTCCACCATAGCGATACCAGCTTTCCGCAGGGAGATCCGGCTGCCCTTTAGGAAGTGGAGTATTACTGAAAGGACTTTCTGCTCCTTCAGGCTGACCACCCGTTTCAAACTGCATAGATACCGAAATCACTAATTGAGCTCCATTAGGCCAATGCTTCTTGGTTACTGAAATCTTTTTTTCCTGTGGCATTCCTTTTCCAATGCTGTCGTTAGCTTTCAGCCCGGATATTAGAAATACCGTTGTGGCAAGCATCATTACCGATTGTCTTATATATTTCATTTTACATGTATTTACACTGCAAAATTGACTATTAAAACATTCGGTTTTATTGTAAAAATTAATCCTAAATTTGTAAAAATCCATTATTCATGAAAAGAATTGTTAACTTCAATTCCTTCAACGTTTTCAGAATCGAAAAGGAGGTCTGGGATATTGAATATCATAACCATAATTTCTATGAACTCATTATTATAGAAAACGGAAAAGGATCTCATCACCTGAACGGAGTTACATTCCCGTACCAAAAAGGAGATATTTTCCTTCTCAGGCCAAGTGATGCTCACGAATTTACCATTCAGAATAAGACCCGGTTCATTTACATAAAATTTACAGAAGAATATATCTGGGAAAACCTTCTGATGAATAAAAAAAATGAGCTTAAAAAAATGATTCAGCTTCTCATAGAAGACCGGTCTTTTGTGTATGAATCCGTTATTAAAAATAAAGCAGACAGGGAACACCTTCTTCAGCTTTCCCGGATTCTTTTAAATGAATTCAGCCAGAAAAACTTATACAGTAAAGAAATTACCGCTGATCTCTTTTCTACAGTTCTTACCATTCTCATTAGGAATACGATGAATAATAATATGAATCAAAAATGGCTGTCTAAGAATCTAAGCAGAATCGATAGAATTTTATATTATATCAACGTCAATTTTCTGGATGCAGACAAAATGAAAATTGAAAACCTGGCTAAAGAATTCCTGCTTTCCCCAAATTACATCAGTATTTATATTAAAAAAGAAACGGGGTTTTCCATCCAACAGCATATCATTCAGTATAAAGTGAAAGCTGCTGAAAAACTTCTGCTTCAAAGTAACTATAACATCAGTGAAATTGCAGATAAACTTGGTTTTAATGACGTTAACCATTTCAATAAAATATTCAAAACCTATAAAAGCAAGTCTCCGTCTGCCTTTAAAAAAGAAAATAAAACTTTATAGGAA
Source organism: Chryseobacterium sp. CH25 (assembly GCF_004119455.1). Lineage (GTDB taxonomy): Bacteria > Bacteroidota > Bacteroidia > Flavobacteriales > Weeksellaceae > Chryseobacterium. The sequence continues at coordinate 305,250 of NZ_NRQT01000005.1, read as the reverse complement.
TTTTGGACTTCAACTCCATAATTGCTAACCAGGGTTTTCATTCCGTAAAAACATTTCGATAATCAGATAATTTGTTATACCTTGCGTAGATTATGATGTCCAAACGTTGCAAATATGCGCTGAAAGCAATGGTCAGATTAGCAAGAAATTACAATCAAGGCTATCTGTCCACTTCTGTTATTGCACAGGATGAGAATATTCCCAAAAAGTTTCTGGAGCAAATCCTTCTTGAACTTAAAAGAACCAAACTTGTCAATAGCAAACAGGGTAAAGTAGGAGGGTATTACCTTTTAAAATCCCCTGATGAAGTTTCATTAGCAGATATCTACCGCATTTTTGACGGACCTATTGCATTAACTCCCTGTGTGTCTCTAAATTTTTACGAAGCATGTGATGATTGTGTAGATGAAGCAGAATGTTACCTTAGAAATGAACTAATCATTGTTCGTGAGAAAACCAGAAAAAGCATGATGGAGGCCACTCTGACCTCGTTTATCAACAAAAAATAATTTTTTTCATTTAAATTCTACTATTTTGATAGGAGTTATAGAATTTTATATATATTTGCATCAACAAATTTGAATGGAAATGGAAAACAGTCTGAAAAATGAATTCGAAAAATTGAAAGAAGAAGTCTCTGGACAGCCTTCTCAATCGGATTTTCTACAAATATTGACAGAGAAATTTCCAGGTGAAGTAGTATTTTCAACCAGTTTCAGTTATGAAGATCAAGTGATCACTCATCTGGTAAAAAACTTGAATGTTGATATTTTCACTCTGGATACAGGAAGACTTTTTGAACAGACGTATGAAACCTGGGCCTTAACAAAAGCCTTTTTCAAAAAAGAAATCAAAGCTTATTACCCGGACACTGAGGAATTGAAAAAATTTGTAACAGAAAACGGACCTAATTCATTTTATCAATCCGTAGAGCAGAGGAAAGCCTGTTGCACGATCAGAAAAGTACATCCTTTGAAATCTGCTTTAAAAGGATATAAAATATGGATCACCGGTTTAAGAGCTGAACATTCCCCAAACAGGCAGAATATGCCGGCCCTGGAATGGGATGAAGATAATCAGATCATTAAGTTTCACCCACTTCTTCACTGGAGTACAGAGCAGGTGACAGATTATGTAAAAAACAATCAGTTACCCTACAATTATCTTCATAAAAAAGGATTTGTAAGCATCGGATGCGAACCTTGTACAAGAGCCATCCAGGAAGGAGAAGATTTCAGAGCAGGCCGATGGTGGTGGGAAGATGCCAATAAAAAAGAATGCGGTCTGCATATTCATCAATAAAAAAAAGAAAATATGTCAACATATCACATAAATTACCTGGATCAGTTGGAAGCTGAATCTATTTATATTCTAAGGGAAGTCGCAGGACAGTTTGAACGCCCGGCACTTCTGTTCAGTGGCGGAAAAGACAGTATTGTCCTGGCTCATTTAGCATCAAAAGCTTTCCGCTACGGAAAAATACCTTTCAAATTTGTTCATGTAGATACAGGGCATAATTTTCCTGAGGTATTAAACTTTAGAAATGAGCTTGTTAATCAGCTGGAGGTTGATCTGGTAGTTCGTAAAGTAGAAGATACGATCAAAAAGAAAAGTTTAACAGAGCCTAAAGGAAAATTTCCAAGCAGAAACTGGTTACAAACCTATACTTTGCTTGATACCATAGAAGAATTTGAATTTGATGCCTGTATCGGAGGAGCCCGAAGAGATGAAGAAAAAGCCCGTGCAAAGGAAAGAATCTTCTCAGTTCGTGATGAATTCGGACAATGGGATCCAAAATTACAACGTCCCGAATTATGGAGCATCTTCAACGGAAAAATCCATAAAGGAGAGAATGTAAGAGTATTCCCAATCAGCAACTGGACAGAACTTGACATCTGGAATTATATCCGAAGAGAAAAAATTGAACTCCCTTCCATTTATTTCTCGCATGACAGGGAAGTGGTAGACCTTAACGGACAATGGATTGCCAATTCTCATCACGCTACTTTAGAAACAGATGATATCATTACCGTAAAAAAGATAAGATACCGTACTGTAGGAGATATGACCTGTACCGCAGCAGTAGAATCTAAAGCAACCACCATAGATGCTGTCATTGAAGAAATTGTAGCCACCAGAATTTCAGAACGCGGAGAAACCAGAATTGATGACCGCGTGACGGAAGCGGCGATGGAAGACCGTAAAAAAGGAGGCTATTTTTAGATAAGTAATTAGCAATGAGTAATAAGTAATTGGATTAACAGCTTTTTACTTATGATGTTCACCATTACTCATTGTCCGTTATTCATTACTCATAAACAAAAACAGATGGATATATTAAGATTTATAACAGCAGGAAGCGTAGATGACGGTAAAAGTACCCTTATCGGAAGACTGCTATACGATAGTAAAAGTATTTTACAGGACCAGTTAGAAGTACTGGAAAAACATTCTAAAAACAAAAATGATGACGGCGTAGACCTTGCTCTGCTTACAGACGGATTACGTGCTGAAAGAGAGCAGGGGATCACCATTGATGTTGCTTACAGATATTTTTCAACCTCGAAGAGAAAATTCATTATTGCAGATGCTCCAGGCCATGTACAATATACCAGAAACATGATTACAGGGGCTTCCAACTCTGACCTGATGGTGATTCTTATCGATGCCAGACAGGGAGTTATTGAACAGACTAGAAGGCATTCTATCATCGCTTCATTACTAAAACTGAAAAAAGTAGCGGTAGCCATCAATAAAATGGATATGGTAGATTACTCACAGGAAGTGTTTGAAAACATAAAAGCAGACTATATTAAAATTGCAGAAAACCTAGGGTTAAATGAGGTAAGCTATTTCCCAATTTCAGCACTGAAAGGGGATAATATCGTTTCCCAATCATCTCAGACAGACTGGTATCAGGGTCCTTCTCTTTTAGAATATCTGGAAAATGTAACCCTGAATGAAGAATTAAATACAGGAAGCCGTTTTCAGGTTCAGTATGTAATCCGTCCTCAAACTGAAGAATTACATGATTACAGAGGATATGCAGGACAGGTTTTAAGCGGAAAGTTTCAGAAAGGAGATAAAATTCAGATTCTTCCGGCAGGAATTACCAGTGAAATTGCAAAAATCGAGATCAACGGAATCGAAAAAGAAGAAGCCTTTGAAGGGCAGCCTGTCGTTTTCCATGTAACAGACGATGTGGATATCAGCAGGGGCGATATTTTTGTTACGGAAGAGCAACTTCCTGTGATTGAAAAAGACCTTGAAGTTCTTCTCTGTTGGCTTGACCAGAAATCTCTGCAACCAGGTAACAAATACCTGTTACAGCAAAACAGCAGACTGATAAGAGCTGTGGTAAAAGAGATTGATTATAAAATTGATGTGAATACATTAACCCAGGAAAAAGCTGAGGGCGACATCAAGCTGAATGAAGTGGTAAAAGTAATGATACGAACAGCCCAGCCTTTAGTGTATGACAGTTTTATTAATAACAAAAGAACAGGTTCTGCCATTTTAGTAGATGAAACATCCAATTCAACGGTTGCAGCCTGTATAATTCAATAAGAAAATGTCAGTTTCAAACCATTTTATTGAAAAAATTCATCAGAGCAAACAGGATAAAACTCATGGATTCTTTGACAGAGCAAGGGTAAAGGTTTTCGTAACAGAATTGTATAAAGTATTGTTTCTGCCTCAGCAAATCAATACTCCCGATCATCTGAAGCAGGATTTTGATAAGCTGCATGCCCATCTTTTCATCCTGATTAATACTATCACAAGAGATGAAGACCTTACCGAAGTACAGGTGAATGCTTTTTTTGAGGCTCTGCCACAAATCTACAATCATCTGGTTCAGGATGCACAGTCTATTCTGGAGTTTGATCCGGCAGCAGATTCCTTAGATGAAATATACCTTGCGTATCCGGGATATTTTGCAACCTATGTTTACAGAATCTCCCATCAGCTCTGGAATCAGGAAATACCGGTTTTGCCCCGTGTTATTTCAGAATATGCACACAGCAAAACAGGAATAGACATTCATCCCGGTGCAGTAATCGGAGAATACTTTTTCATCGATCACGGAACCGGAATTGTCATTGGAGAAACTACCATTATTGGCGATCATGTCAAAATATATCAGGGAGTAACCCTGGGCGCTTTGAATGTCTCCAAAGAAAAAGCCAACCAGAAAAGGCATCCTAATATTGAAGACCATGTCATTATTTATTCAGGAGCAACCATTTTGGGAGGCAATACAACCATAGGAAAGGATAGTATTATTGGGGGAAATGTATGGATTACCCAGGATGTACCCCCTAATTCTCTGGTCTATAATAAAAGTGAAATAAGAATAAAGGATAACAATCCATTACCGGAATCATTAACCTTTGTAATATAAAAACAGAAAAAACAAAAAATTGTATTGATATGAAATTTCAGAACGCACTAGAAACCATTGGAAATACACCAGTCGTAAAGATTAACAACTTATTCAGTTCAGATCACGAAATCTGGATTAAATTGGAAAAAAGCAACCCCGGAGGAAGCATCAAAGACAGAATTGCTTTAGCGATGATTGAAGATGCAGAAGCCAAAGGATTATTAAATAAAGACAGCATCATTATAGAGCCAACCAGTGGAAACACAGGAATAGGATTGGCATTAGTGGCTGCAGTAAAAGGATATAAGCTTATCCTGGTTATGCCGGAAAGCATGAGTATAGAACGTCGTAAAATCATGGAAGCCTATGGAGCTGAATTTGTGCTTACACCGAGAGAAAAAGGGATGAAAGGAGCTATTGAGAAAGCTAACGAATTAGCAGAAGAAACGCCCAATTCATGGATTCCTAAACAGTTTGACAATCCTGCCAACGTAAAAGTACACGTAGAGACAACAGCTCAGGAAATTTTAAAAGATTTCCCGGACGGTTTAGATTATGTGATTACAGGAGTAGGAACAGGAGGCCACATCACAGGGATTGCTAAAGCATTAAAAGAGCAGTATCCTAATCTTAGGGTAATCGCTGTAGAACCTGAACTTTCTCCTGTATTAAGTGGCGGAAGCCCTGCACCCCATCCACTGCAAGGGTTGGGAGCCGGTTTTGTACCATCCATATTAGATATTACCCTTTTAGACGGTGTAATTACAGTAGGGAAGGATGAAGCGTATGAATATGCCATTAATGCAGCTAAAAAAGAAGGACTTTTTGTGGGGGTTTCCACAGGAGCCGCTTTAGCCGCTATTGCAAAACATTTACCACAAATTCAGCCTGGAGCTAAAATTCTTACCATTAATTACGACACCGGAGAAAGATATCTTTCTCTTGAGGGACTCTTCTAAAATCCTTTAACCAACACCGATTTCAATGAATACAACAATAAAATCACCTAAGGTTTACCTTATCGGTGCAGGGCCCGGCAACCCTGATTTAATCACAGTAAAAGCCGTTAAAGCCATCGCCAAAGCAGATGTTGTTCTGGCAGACCGCCTCGTAAGTCCTGAAATTTTGGAAACTTACGTCAACAAAGATACAGAGCTTATTTATGTAGGCAAAGAATGCAGCAAAAATGCGTCTACGCCTCAGTCTCTTATCAATACTTTAATGGTTGATTATGCTTTGCAGAACAAAACCGTTGTAAGACTTAAAGGCGGAGATGTTTCAATCTTCTCCAATATTCTGGATGAACTACAGACGTTGAAAGAAAATCATATTCCGTTTGAGATTATTCCCGGAATTACGGCTGCTTTAGGAGCTGCTGCCTATGCGGGAATGCCTTTAACAGCAAGAGGGTATTCAACATCTGTTCGTTTTCTTACCTATTATAAATCTGAAATTCTTACAGAAGACTATTGGAAAGAGCTTGCAGCAACCCAGGACACTCTTGTATTCTATATGTCTAAAGGTAACCTGACTGATCTTGTAAAGAAATTCAACAGATTGAATATTTCTGACGAGAAAAAAATTGCTGTGATTGAACAGGCTACAACGCCTTATCAGAAAGTCTACACCTCATCTTTTGAGGATTTCAGTAAAAATCTGGGTGATAAATCCTTCGCCTCGCCATCATTGGTAGTGATAGGAAAAATTGTGAATCTCCATGAAGAGTTTTCCTGGCTTGAAAATGCAGAACAGGAAGGCCTTTACTTTAAATCGGTGGAAAATGGAAGCTTAGTATCAAAAACTCAAAATTTCTTCGAATATGCTGTCTGAAACTAAATTAAACATCCTTAAACAAATCTCCAGTGATTTTTCCAGAGACGAATCCATCTGGGCAAGCGGATATCTCGCCGGATTGGCAGGATCACCTCTTACTGGGGTACAGCCACCTTTACAGGTAACTCTTCCGGAACAGAATACGGTTAAAAAAATCACTTTAGCTTATGGCACAGAAACCGGAAACAGTAAAAAATTAGCTACATCACTTGCTGGAATCATTAAGAAAAAAGGAATTCAGGTGAAATTAGCAGATCTTTCCCAATATAAGCCTAAAGATCTTTCTAAAGAAGAATTTTTCTTTGTGGTCATCAGTACTCAGGGCGAAGGAGATCCGCCGGTATTGGCCAAAAAGTTCTATGATTATATTTATGAAAATGAAATCAATCTCAGTGCTTTAAAATTTGGAGTTCTGGCATTGGGAGACAGCAGTTATCCTTTGTTCTGCAAAACAGGAGAGGACGTAGATTCCAGATTTGAACTCCTTGGAGCTCAACGAATCATTCCATTAAAAAAATGTGATATTGATTACGAACAGGATGCCCAAAACTGGATAGAGCATGTCTTTGAAGCTGTTAATAAAACTTCAGCCAATACTGTTAAAAATGTATCTGTTCAGAAAGCTTCAACAGGTAGAAAAAAATACCAGGGGAAAGTATCAGCCATTATCAATCTGAATGATATCACCTCTGAAAAGGAAACCTATCATATTGAAATAGAAACGGAAGAAACTTTAAGCTATCAACCCGGCGCTGCATTGGGTATTATTCCTTACAATTCAAAGCTCGTGGTAGATGAAATCATTGCCGTAACAGGAATTGATCCTAAGAAACAGATCGAAACCACAAAAGTTACAGACACCGTAGAAGAGCTTTTACACAAACATCTTAATATTAGCTACTTATTAAAAACCGTAGTCGCTCAATATGCTAAGATTACAGGACATTCCATTCCGGAAGTACGTTTGAGTCTTTTGGACCTTTTAAGAATTTATCCTGTGAAAAATGCTGAAGAATTTGAAGAAGTAATTCAAGTCTTAACAACACAGGCACCACGTCTATATTCCATTTCATCTTCTCCGGAAGCCCATGGAGAAAATGAAATCCATATTACCGTTGCCAGATCGGAATTCTTTATTGACCACCAGAAACACAACGGTCTGTGCAGCGGTTATCTGAGTGAGTTCTCTGAAGGAAGTGACGTTGAATTCTACATTCAGGATGCAGGACACTTCAAATTACCGGAACCGGATAAAGATATTATCATGATTGGCCCTGGAACAGGAATCGCTCCTTTCAGATCATTCCTTTGGGAGCGTGATGCTGTGGGTGCAGAAGGGAAGAACTGGCTGTTCTTTGGAGACAGAAACTTTGTATCAGACTTTATTTATCAGTCTGAGCTTCAGGATTTCCTTAAAACAGGAAGCTTAACCCATTTGGATCTTGCTTTTTCAAGAGATACTGCTGAAAAAATATATGTTCAGCACAAACTGGAACAAAAAGCACAGGAAGTCTTTTACTGGCTTGAAAACGGAGCTTCAGTGTATGTATGCGGAACTAAAGATCCAATGAGCCGTGATGTAGAAAATACACTGCTCAATATTATTCAGCAACACGGAAAACGCAGCCAGGAAGAAGCCGTAAACTATCTGGAAGAGATGGAACTCAACGGCCGATATGCTAAAGATGTTTATTAAAACCCCACACCCTTAAAAGAAAACAATTATGAACCATAAAGATAATCTTTCCCCTGTAGAAAGAATTAAAACCCAAAGCAACGGACTCCGAGGGACTTTAAAGGAAAGTCTTGCCGATGATTTTACAGGAGCCATAAGAGAAGACGATCAGACCTTAATCAAATTCCATGGAATGTACCAACAGGACGACAGGGACAGAAGGGAAGAACGTGTTTCTAAAAAACTGGAATGGCTGTATTCCTATATGATAAGACTGAGACTTCCCGGTGGATTTTTAACCTCAGATCAATGGATCGGAGTGAATGATATTGCCAATGATCATTCTACAGGAACCATTAAAATAACAACCCGACAGACGCTTCAGCTGCATGGTATTTTAAAATCACATTTAAGACCAACTATTCAGAATTTTAACCTGAACCATCTTGATTCTATTGCTGCCTGTGGGGATGTGAACAGAAATGTGACGTGTACTGCCAACCCTTCAGAATCGCCATTGCATCATCAAACTTATGAATTGGCAGGTAAAATCAGTGAAATGTGCCTTCCGAAAACCAAATCTTATTACGATATCTGGATTGATGATGAATTGCTTGTAGACCGAAAAACTGAAGAAGATCCTTTATATCAGGACAGATATCTTCCCAGAAAGCTGAAGATCGGAATTGCCGTTCCACCCAATAATGATGTAGATGTATTCATTAATGATATTGCCTTGATTGCCATCGTTGAAAACAATGAGATCGTAGGATACAATATTGCTGCAGGAGGCGGATTAGGAGCTACTCACGGAAATGAAGCTACCTATGCAAGATTAGCTTCTGTACTTGGATTTGTAGATTCTGAAGAGAAAGCTTTAAAGGCAGTCTATGAAATCATCACTGTACAGCGTGATTTTGGGAATAGAAGCGACAGAAAACTTTCAAGATTAAAATATACCATTGATAAGCTTGGCATCGATCAGTACAGAACTGAAGTAGAAAAAAGAACCGGATTCAGCTTTGAACCTGCAAGAGAATTTAAGTTTGAACAGAGAAAAGACCGCTATGGCTGGACTCAAAACCATGAAGGGAAATGGTTTTATACTGTGTTTGTAGAACATGGAAGAGTTCTTGACATTGAAGGCTATCCTTTAAAATCAGGATTATTAAAGATTGCTCAAACCACAGATGTCAATTTCAGATTCACCTGTAACCAAAACCTGATTATTGCTGATATCAATCAAGAAGATAAAGCAGCTATAGAAAGTCTTTTACACGAATATGGAATTTCAGAGGCTACTGAAAAGGCAAGTGCTCTGCGTAAAAACTCTGTAGCCTGTGTTGCTTTAAATACATGTTCCCTGGCTCTGGCGGAAGCACAGCGTTATTTACCATCTTTGGTGACCAAGATAGAGCCTATTCTTGAAAAACATGGTCTTTTAGAAGACGATATTACAATAAGAATGACCGGATGTCCTAACGGATGCGGAAGATCTCCTAATGCTGAAATCGGATTTGTAGGAACAGCTTATGGGAAATACAATCTTCACATTGGAGGAGACCGATTAGGAATGCGTCTGAATACGAAATACAGAGAAAACATTGGTGAAGAAGAAATTCTGACCACTCTGGATGAACTTTTCGGAATCTATGTACAGAAAAAAGATACAGAAGAAACCTTTGGTGACTTTTCATACCGTTACTTACAAACCTTAAACTGATTATATGACCAGCCTTTTTTATAACCCGAAAAAACTAAAAAAACATCAACCATTTCTTCTAGGTGAACGAATGTGTATGTGCTGTTGATTTTCAATACAGACAACATACATGCTGTTTGAATTTTATTTAAACCACAAAAGTCACAAAAACTTTGACAATTAAAGTTGTTCAAGTAACATACTTTGTGTATAAAAGCACATTAAAGTTTTGTAAAACCCTTGTTACAATTGAAAAACTTCATATTCCCCTCCGCTGGAGGGGTGGCGAAAATTCAAAGAATTTTTGACGGGGTGGTTAAATAAAAGACCACATTCAAACAGCTCATTCTTACTCACCTAAAATAGAAGAACAATGAAAAACAAAAGACAGGGATATTTCCTGCCTAAAACAGGAGTTATATTATTTACATTTTTATTCTGCAATCTGGCAGAAGCACAGCAGCTTATAGAATTAAGCGGAATCATTAAGAATACAGGGACTCAAAAAGGACTTGATGCCGTAAAAGTTCAGATTGAAAATACACAGGATACAGCATCAACAGATCAACTTGGAAATTTTAAAATAAGAACAAGAGTTACCATTCCTTTCCGTTTGATTATCAATAAAGATGGTTTTTCCAGCCAGACTGTGGAGATTCTTTCGCTTTCCAACAAACTTACCATTGGGCTTAATCCTCAGAATACCATTATTGATGATGTGGTTATTTCCGCATCCCGTATTCCTGAAAAAATTCTGAAATCTCCCATTGCTATTGAAAAAATTGATATTAAAACAATTAGGGAAAGTCCGGCTGCCTCATTTTATGAAACCCTTGAAAACGTAAAAGGGTTACAACTCCTAACTTCCAGTCTTACGCTGAAAATTCCTAATTCCAGAGGATTTAATTCTCCCAATAACTTCAGGTTTATGCAGTTGGTGGATGGAGTAGATGTACAGTCTGCCACCTTAGGAGTTCCACTTGGAAACGCTATTGGTCCTACAGAGCTGGATATTCAATCGATGGAAGTCACTCCGGGAGCCGCTTCCGCTTTATATGGAATGAATGCCATCAATGGACTCGCAAGTCTCCAGACTAAAGATCCGTTTACATCAGAAGGAATAAGTGTTTATTTCCGTGGCGGCGTGAATCATGTAGATAATTACAATCATAAAATCAGTTCTCTGGGGGAAAGTGCCATAAGATTTGCCAAGGTATTCAATAAAAACTTTGCCGTTAAAGTAAATGCTTCCTATTTTACTGGAACAGACTGGATTTCAAATAATCAGACCGATCAGAATCCTAATTCATTAATCACCGCGAATCCTAATTTTTCTTTAGCCAATAATCCGGCAGAAGACCTTTGGAACAAATACGGTGACGAAAGAAACAACAGGGTAGCGGTAAAAGTAGATTATAATGGGAAACCAACCACATTTAATGTTTCCAGAACAGGATATCTGGAAAAAGATCTCGTAAGTCCGGAAGTAAAGAATATAAAATTTGATGCCGGATTATACTATCGTTTCGGAGATCAGTGGAAAGCTTCTTACGTGTACCGTTACGGATTACTTGACGGAACTTTTCAAAGAGGAAACAAAATCCGTTTACAGAATGCTACCGTACAAAACCACAAAGTAGAGCTTACCGGCAAAGAACTTACTTTCAGAGCGTATGTCTCCATAGAAAATACAGGAGATTCCTATAATCTGAAACCTTTGGCTGATAATCTGGATCTTACCAACCTTTCTAATAACAACTGGAAAAATATCTTCCAGACGGCACTTCAAAATAACCTCAATGCAGGCACAAACCTAAATGATGCGCTTATCATTGCACGTCGTGAAGCGGATAAAAATAGAGTAGTACCAGGAACTACAGCCTTTGAACAGTTAAAAAACACAATTATCGGGATCAATAACTGGGATTCTGCCAATGCAGGAATTGCCGGAGCTCCTGCAACAGGTGGAGCGAAACTGGAACAGAAATCCAGGTTTTATCAGGGAGAACTTACTTATGATTTCAGCAGGTTTGTAAAGATTTTTAACCTTTTAGCAGGAATAGATTACCGTTTGTACAGCATAACACCTGATGGAAACAACTTCGTAGATTTTAACAGACCGGTTAAAGAAAGAAATATCCCTTTATCTGACGGTACTTTCGGTAAAGATGTAATCTATCAGAAATATGGAGCTTTTGCCCAGATTACCAAGCTGTTCTTTGATGAAAAATTAAAAATTAATGCAGCACTTCGTATCGATAGGAATCCGGAATTTGAAGCTAAGCTAAATCCGAGAATAAGTATTGTTTACTCTCCCGTTAAACAGCACAATTTCAGAGCATCTTTTCAAAACGGATACCGTTTTCCATCTTTATTTGAAGCTCTTTCCTTCGTGAATAACGGAAATGTAAGAAGAGTAGGCGGACTCACAAAAGTGAATGACGGATTAGGCTATCTGGAAAACTCTTACACGTTAGCATCAATTGATAGGTTTACAGCAGCAGTGAATGCTGATGTAGATGGCGGAAAAAGTCAGAGCCAGGCTGCACAGGACAATAAACAGCTTTTAGCCGTTGCCAATCTGCAAAAATTACAGCCGGAAAAGATCAATTCCTTTGAAATAGGCTATAAATCAGTATTTTTTAATAATAAATTAGCGCTGGACTGGGACTTTTACTACAATATCTATGAAGGATTTCTGGGTCAAGTAGAAGTAGCCGTCCCTAAAAATAGCCAGATAGGAAGCAATACAGCCGTTCTTGCAATGTTAGACAGAAGCAAACAGGACCGATACAGAGTATATACCAATAGCAACACCACTTACAAAAGCTATGGAACATCCTTTGGAATCCGGTATAATGTAGTTAAAAACTACAATGTGAATGCCAATGTATCTTATAACGACCTCGCTTCCAATAATTCTTCAGACCTGTTTATTACGGCATTCAATACGCCGAAGTGGATGGTGAATATAAGTGTGGGAAACAGGGAAATTGTTAAGAATATAGGATTTACAGTAGTCGCCAGATGGCAGAATAGTTTTGCGTGGGAAAGTCCTTTAGCATCCGGACAAATTCCTGCTTACTATACCATAGACGCCCAGGCAAGCTGGAAAATTCCTGAAATTCACGCGAATGTAAAAATTGGAGCCACCAATCTTCTGAACAGACGTTACTTCCAATATGCAGCAGGTCCTGAAATTGGCGGTTTGTACTATCTGGCTTTTACCTATGATTTAAAACTGTAATCAAGATGAGCAATTCCTTATATCCCGTATTTTTAAAACTTGAAACCCTATCGTTACTCATCATCGGAGGTGGAAAAATTGCCCTTGAAAAGCTTGAATCGGTATTGGGTAATTCTCCTGAAACCCCAATAAGATTGATAGCCAAGGAAATTAGCCCTGAAGTGAGAACTTTACAGAATCAGTATTCAAATATAAAGTTGTACGAAAGAGCTTATCATGGGGATGATTTCAATGATACCGATGTAGCAATTATCGCAGTGAATGACATTGAATTAGCTGCACAGATCCGTGAAGCGGCCCATCAGAAAAACGTATTGGTTAATATTGCAGACAAGCCTGAACTCTGTGATTTCTATTTAGGTTCTATTGTGAAAAAGGGAAGTCTCAAAATTGCCATTTCTACAAATGGAAAATCACCAACCATTGCCAAGAGACTTAGAGAGACTTTTACAGAAACCATCCCTGATGAAATGGATCTTGTGTTGGATAATATGCAGAACATCCGCAATCAGTTGAAAGGAGATTTTAATCACAAAGTTACAGAGCTTAATAAAATTACTACCCAATATCTATCCGAGGGAAAAATTTCTCCTGCAAAACCTGATCTGGAGATGGAAAAACTCATTAGTATTACCAAAATAGCTCAGAGAAAGGCTAATATTTACCTTGCTATCATAGGAGTTATGCTTCTTTTGGGAATTTTTGGTCTTGTTGTTTATCAGTTTGATCTTGCTGATGATATACAGATTTTTCTCAGTAAAGACGGTCATATTTTTTATTGGATGCTCCTTGCTGGTTTCTTGGCTGAAATTGTAGCAGGATCTATGGGAATGGGATATGGCGTAATCTGCACCACAATATTGTTGTTACTGAACGTTCCCCCACCTGTTGTAAGCGCAAGTATTCACTCAGCAGAATCTTTTACAACGGCAGCCGGTGGGTTTAGCCATTATAAATTGGGAAATGTCAATAAAAAAATGGTTTGGGTATTATTTCCATTGGCTATTGTAGGATCTATCATTGGAGCATTAACTTTATCTCATTATGGAGAGCATTATGCCCACATTGTAAAGCCTATCATTGCCTGCTATACTTTATATTTGGGATCAAATATTCTCAGAAACGCTTTTAAGGATAAAAATAAAAGCCGTATTAAAACCAAAAGAAGAACTAACCTGAGAGTATTGGGACTTGTTGGAGGATTTATAGATTCCTTTGCTGGAGGTGGCTGGGGACCATTAGTAACCGGAACATTAATTAAAGAAGGAAGAATTCCCCGTTATGTGGTAGGTAGTTCTACAGTTGCGAAGTTTTTGCTGACACTAACAAGTGCTATCACTTTTATCTTCACCATTGGAATTCATCATTGGAATATTGTTTTGGGACTTCTGTTGGGTGGAGTCTTTACCGCTCCGTTTTCCGCAATGCTTACTTCCAAACTTCCAACCAAGAAGATGTTTGTGGTGGTGGGGATAGTTGTTATTCTGATGAGCTTGGTAACTATTGTTAAATCATTTCTAAAGTGAGGAAGTTAGAAGCCCGAAAAGCAATTATAGTTTTGTTCTGTTCTAAAGATATTTGAGCTTGAATTACTTTCACACATAAAAAGCTGAACAGTAACTTCCAGCATCCCTCTTCCAGCTTCAAAACCTTTAACACTTTTCTGTAAGATTAAGTAAAACTACTGTATGCTGCTCATCAATGGATGAGTACCTTTGATTTGTTCATATTCAATAAAGTATGATACTTATTAAAACGAAAACCATGAAAAAATTAAACAGAAAAACGTTAAAAAACATTGCCGGAGCAATTGGTATTGAGATTAATTTACCTCTTCCTGTAGGGGTTTGTATTGGAAACCTCATTGGATTATGTCCACCTAATTCTCATTGTAGAGCTGATGAGAGATGTTATCCTGATGTTGCAGGACCTTGTATTAACGGCTTGTGTCCATCAGGATATCAATGCCGCTCTGGGGAATGTGTCAGATAAAATTATTTTAACAGAACCTTTATCTTTTATTGATAAAGGTTTTTTGTTTCTATTTTTCTAAAATATATAATCCTAAATATCTGAATGTAACGCAAAGATTTTATTTACTAAATGTATCATCTTAAGGAAGCAAAAATTACGGCAAAACCTTTAACTAAGCTAATGGTAACCATACACTTCATCAGATCGATTTTCAATCGATCAACACTTTGCTCACTTACAATTTAGCAGCAGCAAAAGATAAACTTTGCGTTTTAAAAATCCTTATGTATAAAGAATTACTTTACGATATTTAGGCTCCTACGGAGTGACAGAAGTAGAAATTTAACAAAACAATAATAGCCTATAAAGTAAAATAATAGACAGTTTATTTTTTACCCTTTATCCCAATTAGCTTTAAAGCATTAGAAGTTAAAAAGATATCATCAAAAACAGTTAACGATTCTACATCATTGAAACCTGTAGGGATAAGATCATTTTTATTGAATGACAGTTCTATAGAAGTATCATAAGAAGCTACAATTCTTACTTTTGAATACCCGTTATAGTCTACTCTGAAACCTTCAAACATACAATTACGTTCTGCTTTCTGATATTCACCATATTCTTCAAAACCTGCTATATCTGTTCTTTCATCATTGCTGTCATTATGTTCCAATGATTTCCATGAAGCATAATTTTTCGGTTCCTTCAATACATTTCCGTTGGGATCTACAGGAACAAACATTCCCAGAGTAAGGGATTGTTTTAAAAAATTAGCATAATTATTCATCAAACTCAGGGTTTGAAGATCGGCATATCCTTCGTGGGCATAATATTCAAGCACGAAGGTTGTCATCGGAATCAGCTTATGAGAAGCATCAGTCGGCATACGTGGTCTTTTCTTTTTTGGCCGATAAAAATAGTATTTTTATTTACGTTTCCCAACGCAACATTAGCAATCCAACGGTATTTATACCCATTCTGAATAACAATAAGGAAAGACTCCCATGCATTTTTCGTATCTTCGCTCTATAACAAGGAATAATGATAGTGAATACTTCTTTGCAGGATATGGAGGCGGTCCTTAGCTTATACAAAATGGCTTCCGATTTTAAGAAAACCGTATCCGGTGTACAATGGCCGGAGTTTGATCGAAAAATGATTGAAACCGAAATCAATGAAGGGCGTCATTTTAAAATTACAGTAGAGGGACAGCTAGCCTGTGTCTGGAGTATTACTTTCGACGATCATCAGGTTTGGGCGGAAAAAAATGAAGACCCAGCTATTTATATACACAGAATTGCTACTAACCCTAACTTCCGCGGACAAAAGTTTGTTGAACAGATTGTAGAGTGGGCAAAACAATTCGCTCCTCAGCACAATAAGTTATATGTAAGAATGGATACTACCGCTGGAAATCAGAGGTTAACGGATTATTATGTAAAGTGTGGTTTTACTTATTTGGGAGATAAGAAAATGACAGACACAGAAGGTCGTCCGGATCATTATCATAATGCTACGATGGGACTTTTCCAACTGGAAGTCTAGAAATTCTATTACTTACAGACTGGCTGAACACATTCAGTAAAGTACCAATGAAAATAATAATGGAATAACTAATCTCATTGTATGTCTCATAATTGGCGTTTATATTTTTAAATCGTTTACATCCAATTTAATACACAATATGTCAAGTACATACAGGAAAATTTACGATGGTTTATTATGAGCCTGAAATAGTAAAAACTTTTCGCTTTTTTCATTCATTTTTATTATAATCCATTCATTTTCAATTAATTTTAAAATGACTATCTTTACGAAACCAAACAAACAATATTAATATGTCAGTAACACCAGAAGGAGCCAGAAAGGCTCAGTTATCTTTATCTGAAAGGGCACCTGTAGCCCATGCCGTTCTTTCAGGAGCAGAAAATATTTCAAAGTACAGCAACGGAGTCTGCCATGATGTGGTAGCGTATGCTTTGTATATGAGAGGAGCCAGCATCAGTCCGGATCAATTGGCAGGTTCAGCAGGCCAGAAATGGTTAGAAACCTTCAATTATTCCGGAGGAAAAAAATGGGATGGATATTCACCAATTGCTAAAGGAAAAGCCATTGGTTTCTACAGACCTATAGACAAAACCTGGTTTCATTCTGCTATTACAACAGGAAATGGAAATGAGATCAGATCCGTCAACGGGTTTGCATTAGGTTCTGCATGGTCTGTTCCGGTAGATATGAAATGGGTTCTTGGAAAGATTAATCCTGATGGAACTTTTAATTATGACGGAACTAAAATAGAAGTGTATATCTCGCCTTTATAGCGGATCTTTCAAAACACTTTATTTTTTACCACGAATGCACCAATAATTTTATAGTGTATTCGTGGCAATTATTTTATTGAAACTGAATTCAACATTTCAATCGGCCTATTTCCGGCATCTATCAATTTATAACCGTTACAGGTAATCTAAATATTACTGCATTTTGGGCACACTCCACTGATAATAAAATTGTATTCCTCAGCAATAAAATCATTCGGTAGGCTAATTTCCGGGATAGCATTCTCAATACATGTTACAGAATGACATTTTTTACAGTTAAAATGAACATGATTGTGAAAATGCTGCTCATGACTACACTTTCCACTGCACTTTGCAAAGTTAACCACACCATCCACATTAACAATTCTGTGAACAGCACCCTCATTCTCAAGACGTTCCAAAACCCTGTAAATTGTAACCCTATTACACAAATCGCCTAGCTTCTTTTGAATATCAGAATGGCTGACAGCCACCTCAGAAGCATTAATAAGGTTTAAAATTTCGGTTTTAGCGTGTGTATTTCTGACTTGTTTCATATTTTAATGCAACAAAGTTGCGTTATTTAAATTTTTATATTTACATTTGCAACAAAGTTACAATAAGTAATTTAAATTCTGAACTTTATGAAATCAAAAATTCTTGATGCTGTAGGAATCTCAGCGGCAGTTTTATGCCTGATTCATTGCATTGTTTTCCCATTATTATTGATTATCCCATTAGGAATATCACACAACCCTTATATTGATCTTGCATTTCTTTTGATTGGAGCCTGGGTTGTTTACAGAGTCACAAAACAAGTAACCCATTTTTGGTTAAAATTTTTATTTTGGGGATCAATAGCTCTCATTGCTGTTTCTGTAACAGCAGACTTCATATTTGAACTCCATATTCCTTTAATCTATGCAGGAGCTGCAGGGCTCATTACAGCCCATCTTATCAATTTTAAAAATCATAAACATTAAGAAGAAATGGAAAAGAAACTTCCTGTAACGATACTCAGTGGCTTTTTAGGAGCCGGAAAAACAACTTTATTAAATCATATTCTTCATAATAAGCAAGGTTTAAAAGTAGCTGTTATTGTAAATGATATGAGTGAAATCAATATTGATGCACGACTGGTTGAAAATCAAAATACACTTTCCAGAACAGAAGAAAAACTGGTTGAAATGAGTAACGGATGCATCTGTTGTACACTAAGAGAAGATCTTATGGTTGAAGTGGAACGGTTAGCTTATGAAAAACGATTTGATTATCTTTTGATAGAAAGTACCGGAATCAGTGAGCCTATACCCGTGGCACAGACCTTTACTTATGTTGATGAAGAAAGTGGTATAGATCTTTCCCGTTTCAGCTATGTAGATACTATGGTAACGGTAGTGGACAGCTATAATTTCATGAAAGATTTTGCTTCCAATGAACGGTTAATGGATAGGGAACTCACCGATATTGATGGAGATTACCGTACGATTGTCAATCTTCTTACTGACCAGATTGAGTTCGCCAATGTTATTATTTTGAATAAAACAGACTTAATTGATCCTGAAACACTCGGATTCCTGAAATCTGCACTTAAAAAATTAAATCCCGATGCCTCTATTCTGGAATCAGAATTTGGTCAGATTGATCCACAAAATGTTTTAAATACAAAACTATTTGATTTCGATAAAGCACAGTCTTCTTCAGGTTGGCAAAAGGAATTACAAACAGACCATCACACCCCTGAAACAGAAGAATATGGAATAGGTTCTTTAGTCTTTAGGGACAAAAGACCATTTCATCCGGAGAGACTATGGGAATATCTTAATCATTATCCTGAAGGCATATTAAGAGCCAAAGGGCTTTTCTGGCTGGCTTCCAGACCTGATGATGCACTTAATTTTTCTCAGGCTGGAGGCTCATTTCGACTGGAGAAAGCCGGAGTCTGGTGGAGCAGTATGCCCATGAGCCATAGAGCACAATATGCTTCTTTTATAGAAAATCAGGAATTTATTGAAAGCAGATGGGATAAAAATTGGGGTGACAGAATGAATGAACTTGTTTTCATAGGGCAATACCTGGATAAAGAACAGATTGTACAGGATCTTACCTCCTGCCTTATCAGCGACCGTGAAAAAGAATTGTTTGACAGAAAAGGAGACTTTGAAGATCCATTTCCTCAAAACATTTAAAATTAACTATTTATTAATGCAACTAAGTGTCATTAATTAAAATTAAGCAATAATTTAGGGTATTATTTTACAATATATGGATAGAAGAAGATTTCTAAAAGGTTCAGTCTTACTATCAGGACTATTCTCACTGTCACCTTCTGAACTCTGGAGTTCTAAAAGGAATGATAAGCCTCTTAAGGGTGGAAAAGCAAAAAATATTATATTCATGATCAGCGATGGAATGAGCCTTGGAACTCTTTCAATGGCAGATCTTTATTCAAGAAATATTTTAGGTAAACAAAGTCATTGGCTGAGTTTGTATAATGAGAAAAAGGTTTCAGGCGCATTAATGGATACAGCTTCCGCAAGCTCCATCGTAACAGATTCTGCTGCTGCCAGTTCAGCTTTCGGAGGCGGGATAAGAGTACAAAACGGAGTATTAAATATGGGAGCCAATGGGGAAGTACATATTCCAATATGGCAAAAGTATAAAAAAGCAGGAAAAAAAATTGGCTGCGTTACCACCGTTACAGTTACCCATGCCACTCCTGCAGGTTTCTGTGTTAATTCTGCCAGAAGAAATGCAGAACCTCAAATTGCCGAAATGTATGCAGAACTGGGAATAGATGTACTGATGGGAGGGGGAGATGAATTTTTTAATCCATCAAAAAGAGAAGATAAAAAAGACCTCTATGCTGTTTACAGGAAAAACAGTTATCAGATACTGAAAAA
This sequence comes from Chryseobacterium sp. CH25, assembly GCF_004119455.1. Taxonomy (GTDB): domain Bacteria; phylum Bacteroidota; class Bacteroidia; order Flavobacteriales; family Weeksellaceae; genus Chryseobacterium. The sequence goes on along the minus strand of NZ_NRQT01000005.1, from coordinate 285,229 downwards.
CAGTACAGATCTGAAAAACAGTAAAAAAGGAGACAAGATTTTAGGAATTTTCAATACAGGAGCTTTGCCTTACAGTATAGACAGAACTACCCTTAAAGAACTTCAAAACACACCTACTTTAGCAGAAATGACAGGTGCAGCTATTAATCACCTGAAGGAACATCCGGAAGGTTTTGTCCTTCAGATAGAAGGTGGAAAAGTAGACTGGGCAGCCCATGCTAATGATATAACAGCATTGATTCACGATCAGCTGGCATTTGATGAAGCTGTAAAAACAGCAATAGATTTTGCTGAAAAAGATGGCAATACTCTGGTAATCATCACAACAGACCATGGAAATGCCAATCCAGGAGTCATTTATGGGGTTGATGCAACCAAAAACTTTAACAGTATTTCAAATTATCAGTATACCAATGAATATATCCTGAATAAAATTCATAAAGAACATTCTGCCAAGGATATTAAAGATTGGATATATGAGGCTAATAAACTCATTCTGAACGATGAGGAGGCAAAGCACTTACAAAGTTTTTATAATGGACTCGAAAAGGAAGAAGGTCTCTATAATTATAAAAAATTACCCTTCAAACTGTATTCGGAAATTCAGAAAAGCCGAAACTCAGTAGGCTGGATCAGTATGGACCATTCTGGAGATTATGTAGAAGTAGCAGCTTACGGACCAGGGAGTCAGCTTTTACAACCTTATATTAAAAATACGGACCTGCATCATCTGATGCTGAAAGCATCTCCTGTATAAACTGAAAATAGTTTCATATCATATTTACATTTTATTTGGTTTTAAAACAGGCTCTACAATATAAATTGAAGAGCCTGTTTGCTTTATCAGACGAACTTGTAAAATCGTCTATTGTGAAGACTTTCTACGGCGTGTAGAAACCTTTTTATCCAATTCTTTGATATCCTGTCTCAATTCCCTGAACATTTCTTTGAAATTATAGCTTTCATAATCTCCCGGTTCAAAATCTTCCGGGAAAATTCCTGAAGCATACTGCCAGATCTCTACAATATCCTCAAACGGAATATCATAAGGCTCATAGAAAGAGTTATCTGCGCTTACACAAATTGCATTTCCTTTATTCTCTTTAAAACGCTTATAGGTAATCCCATCATTCTGGGTAATGAAAACATAGGTTTTTCCAGGTTTAAGCTCATCTATTCCCTCTACATATTTTCCTACAATATATGAACCATTTCTGAAAGGTGGCATTGAGTCTCCATCTGCCGGAAATGCTCTGTATTTTCCATTATTTAAAAAGGGAAGAGCAATACGCTGAAGGCTTTCAATATATCCCACATCACTGTATCCTTCCAGATATCCCATGGAAGCTTTCTGTGGAATGATTTCTATGGTATCATTTCCAAGATCATCTACTGCTACGGGAAGAACAATTCTGTTATCCGGAAGCTTCAGCATATCTTCTGTTGAATATTTCTGAAGATCTACAGACAGTAACAGATCTATACTTACATGAAAATACTTGGATATCCTGATAAGAAGCTCAATAGGAGGTTCTGAAATTCCGTTTTCATATTTAGAATATCTCACTCTGGAGATGGTAAGATCATCGGCTACATTTTGTTGAGAAAGTTTTCTCTTTGCTCTCAGAGAGCGTATATTATTTGAAAAAATTGACATTGATAGAAGTATGTCCACAAAAATACAAATTTTGCCCCCTGTTATCAACAATAGGAATGGCTTTTACCATAAAATTTCGAGAATTTTATCATTTGTTAACTAAAGTCATCAAAATAGGGTGAAAAAGCATCTGTATTTTATCATTTTATGCTACGTTTTTACCCTCAAAAACTGCATTTTAACAAATTTTAAATATTAACCATAAAAAAGTTCTATTACATTGAAAATATTAACTCTAACATTTAAAATTTGAAATATGTTTTTTAAAATTTAGTAAATCAACCAGATACAAACAAAAATGATATTTCTATTATTATCCATTTATATTAACGAAATATTAAATAATAAAATTGTTTAATTATTTTATTCAAAATAATATGAGTTTATTATTATTTATCATATATTTGTGATGTATTAATCATATAAAATTTTAATCATGAAAAATTTCAAAAAACTAGACAGAAACGAGCTAAAATCTATTTCAGGAGAAGGATTACTTGATCCAATCGGAAATCTATTAGGTGGTCTAGGTGGCGTTGTTGGTGGCGTTATCGGAGGAGTAGGTACTATCGTTGGCGGTGTTGTTGGCGGTGTAGGTTCTACAGTAGGTGGTGTTATCGGCGGTGTAGGTACCGTTGTTGGAAACGCTTTATGCCAAACACAGTGTGTAGTTAATGGTGTAATCCACATCAAATTATTAGAGTGTGGTTCTACTTGCTAATCAGCAGCTCCATTAAAAGTTAAAAAAGTATGCCGCTCTTTGCAGAGCGGCTTTATATTATATATACATTTGAATGTAAGAGTAAGTAGGTTCTAATGCCCTTATTGTCATTCTGAACGAAGCAAAGCAAAGTGAAGAATCTCTTGACTGGCTAAGATTTAAGACCTCATTTCTCTTTATAAAGTCAGGCCATGGTTGTTCTTTACTTCAGCCATTACAAATGTACTGTGCGTACTTCCAATAGAATCTACAGACCCTAGTTTATTAAATACAAAGTCCTGATAATGCTTCATATCCCGGACCTGAACTTTCAGTAGAAAATCAAAATCTCCGGAAATATTATAACATTCTGCCACTTCCGGAATTTCCAGAATTTCTTTTACAAAATCATATCCTACAGACCGGTCATGAATCTTTAGTTTAATTTGGCAAAATACCGTAAACCCACGGTTAAGCTTTTCAGCATCCAGCACTGCCGCATATCTTTTCACAAAACCTTCCTGTTCCAGCCTCTTTACCCTTTCAAAAACAGGAGAGGGTGAGAGATTAATTTCCTTGGCAAGCTCTTTAACCGTCAGTTTTGCATTGTTCTGAAGCAGTTTAAGCAGCTTTATATCCTTATCATCGAGTTGTTCCAAAGAATATTATTCTTTTATGGTTTAAAATCACACAAATTTACAGAATTATATTCTGTTAAAATACAACTCTAAAGCTAAATTTACCGAATAAATTACTTTTAATTGATAATATATTCTGTTTTAATAATTTTACACAAAATTAAAATCTATTATTAATTTTGTTTGATAATAGATCAGTTCTTTACCATCTTCATCAAACAGGAAAGGTTTTACTTAAGGTAGATTAATAGGGAATCGTGTGTAAATCACGAGCTGTCGCGCAACTGTAAGTAACACACCAAAGGTTTCTGTCCTTGGATATCCACTGCCAAAAGCGGGAAGGATGACAGAAACTGTTACAAGTCAGGAGACCTGCCTTTACTGAATTGACAATGCTTTCGCGGTCTGAAGCTTTTGAGTCATACAGATGATATTGGCAGTGCAGTTTCCTTTTGGAAAGTTGTACAATCTGCCTATATCAATGATTTCAAACACTTCTTATCCATACAAAGCATTCTGAAGCATATCAAAGAGCATTAGTAATAAAGTGTAATCTAAAATTTGTAAAAATGCAAACTCACATTCTGGGCTATCCGCGTATTGGTAGCAAAAGAGAACTTAAGAAAGCCTGCGAACAGTATTGGTCAGGTAAAATTGTTTTGGAAGAACTTCTTACCACAGGAAGAACCATCTGCAGCCAAAACTGGAACCTTCAGAAAGAAGCTGGAATAGATCTTATTCCTTGTAATGATTTCTCCTATTATGATCAGGTATTGGATATGAGTCAGGTAGTAGGAGCGATTCCTACACGCTATCATGAAGTAGCCCTTAAAAAGAACAATTCTGAACTGGATCTTTATTTCGCCATGGCAAGAGGCTATCAGAAAGACGGATTGGACATTACAGCAATGGAAATGACCAAATGGTTTGATACCAATTATCACTATATCGTTCCTGAATTTTATAAAAACCAACAGTTTAAGCTTACTTCAGATAAAATTTTCAATGAATTTTCAGGAGCAAAACAGGCAGGAATCAATGCAAAACCTGTGATTATCGGCTTGGTTTCTTATTTACTGTTAGGAAAGGAAAAAGAAGAAGGATTTGATAAACTTGATCTAGCCCATCATCTTCTTCCCGTTTATGTTGAAATTTTATCAAAGTTACAAAGTCAGGGTGCTGAATGGATTCAGTTTGACGAACCTTTCTTAGCACTAGATATTACTGAAAAGGCAAAAGAAACTTATACTTTTGTATATGCAGAGCTTAGAAGACTGTTTCCAAAATTAAAGTTCATTGTAACCACTTATTTTGAAGGATTAAAGAACAATTTATCTCTAGCTGTTTCACTTCCCGTAAATGTTCTTCATATTGATCTGGTAAGAAATCCGGAACAGCTGGAAGATGTTCTTCATGCTATCCCTGAAAACCTGAGTTTATCTCTTGGTGTGGTAGACGGAAGAAATATCTGGAAAAATGACTATGAAAAATCCTTGTCATTTATTACAAAAGCAGTCGAAAAGCTAGGTTCAGAAAGAGTTTTCATTGCTCCATCATGTTCTTTACTGCATTCACCATGTGATTTAGATTTTGAAACTAATCTTAATCCTGAAATCAAAAACTGGCTGGCTTTTGCCAAACAAAAGGTAAAAGAAGTGGTTACCCTTAAGAAATTAGCTTCAGGAACAACAGACCAACAGATTATACAGGATCTCGAAGACAATAAAAAGGCTGTTTCGGCAAGAAAAACATCTCCACTTATTCATAATGAGGAAGTAAAACTAAGGGCAGCGTCTGTCACAGAACAGGATTCACAGAGAAAGAATCCTTTCAACATCCGTAAAGAAGAGCAGCAAAGAGCATTACAGCTTCCATTATTTCCAACGACGACTATTGGATCATTCCCACAAACTGCCGAAGTAAGAAGCTGGAGAGCGAAATTCAAAAAAGGAGATTTAACAGCTGAACAATATGATACTTTATTAAAAGAAGAAACCCAGAGAACTATCCGTTGGCAGGAAGATATCGGAATTGATGTTCTTGTTCATGGAGAATATGAGCGTAATGATATGGTGGAATACTTCGGTGAACAGCTGAAAGGCTTTATTTTCACTAAAAATGGCTGGGTACAGAGTTATGGAAGCCGTTGTGTAAAACCGCCGGTTATTTTCGGGGATGTATCAAGACCTGAACCTATGACAGTATACTGGTCTCAATATGCTCAGTCTCAAACGAATCAATGGGTAAAAGGAATGTTAACAGGTCCTGTTACTATTTTACAGTGGTCTTTTGTACGTGACGACCAACCCCGTTCTGAAACCTGCAAGCAGATTGCTTTAGCCATCCGTGATGAAGTTCAGGATCTGGAGAAAGCGGGAATCAGAATTATTCAGATTGACGAACCGGCTATCCGTGAAGGGCTTCCGTTACGACAAACAGATTGGCAGAACTACTTGAAATGGGCTGTAGAAGCATTTAAAATTTCAGCAAGTGGAGTGGAAGACGCTACTCAAATTCACACTCACATGTGCTATTCAGAATTTAATGATATCATTAAGAATATTGCTGATATGGACGCTGATGTGATTACCATAGAATGTTCAAGATCACAAATGGAATTATTGCATGCTTTTGCAGACTTCAAGTATCCTAATGAGATTGGTCCGGGAGTTTATGATATTCACTCGCCAAGAGTTCCTTCTAAGGAAGAAATGACAGAATTACTGATCAAAGCTCAACAGGTAATCCCTGCAAAACAACTTTGGGTAAACCCGGATTGTGGTTTAAAAACCAGACATTGGGAAGAAACTGAAAAGGCATTAATTGCCATGGTAGCAGCTGCTAAAGAAGCTTCTGTAGAATTTGCTTCATAGATATTTTCAAACTCTTAGAAAGCCAAAAAGCATCCTATTTGGATGCTTTTTGATTTGTATTATTTTGAGACCTGAAAGAAAAATCCCTCAAGTTTATTTATTACTTAGATTTCTCCCATTACAAACATATTTTCCATTGTAGGAACAGGGCTTCCGCCTTCTTTTTCAAGGGTAATGGCAAAAGCCTGTGCTTTTGAAATATTGGCTAAAGCAATCTTACTGTCTTTATCTTCTGAATACATTCCTGCACTTACCGGTTTTCCGTCTTCAATGGCCCAAAGCTGATACTGCATTCCTGTTGGAGCTTTAGGAAGATTCTCCCCATTAAGATAAACCTCTTTTGTTTTTTTATCCCAGAATACCATTGCTTTAGCATCCTGATGTTTTTCTACTCCTTTTAACATGACCATTTGCATATCAGGATTAGAAAACATAGCCACTTTCTGATTCAGCTTTTGCATGGCCAGATCCTGAGATTGTTTTTCAGTTTTTACTTTTGCAATTTCTTTCTGTACTTCAGATTGCTTACTGATCCAGAAAAGATTTCCCGCAATACTCGCTAAAAATAAAACTGAAGCAGCAATACCAAGCGTTTTCCAGTTATTTATTCTCTTAGTTTCCACTACTTCCAAAGGAGTAATAGCTGCGGATTCTGGAGGAACTATTTTTTCTTCTTCAAGAACCTGCTCGTTCTGAATCTTATTCCAGATTTTAGATTTCAAATCACTTGGAGGTGTTACAGCCTGTGCTGTAGCAAGATTTTCCAAAGTTTTCTGTGCTTCTTCAAAAGCAGCTTTTACTTCAGCATTATTCTTTATCACACACTCCAAAATCCCTGCTTCCTCGGGAGAAGCATGGCCTAGAATATAAGATTCTATAATTCCGGATGATATGTATTCTTTAGTGTTCAATTTATTGATAATCTTTTAGCAAATCCTTTAATTTCATTAGTGCATTCCGCATCTTTGTCTTTACTGTCCCAAGCGGTATCTTCAGCTTTTCAGAGATTTCGTGTTGGGTATATCCCTGATAATAAGAGAGATTAATAAGCTCCTGCTTATCAACTTCCAAACTCTCGAGTACATTGTTAAATCCAATATAATCAGCTGAATTATTAACTGTGGAAAGTTCTGTAGTATTATATACGAAATCTGGAAGAGGTTGGTTTTTAAGCTCATTCTGGAATCCTTTAGACTTTAAATAATCTATGGCAGTATTCCTTGCAATATTAATCATCCAGGTATAAAACCTTCCTTTAGACGCATCATATTGATGAATAGAGTTCCAAATCTTCACAAAAACATCCTGAATGACTTCTTCAGCGTATTCTTTAGACTGAACAATTCGAAGAATAACTCCATACAACGCACCAGAGTAGTGGTCATACAGATAATGAAAACCATTTTCGTTTTTTTCTTTTAATAAAACGATAAGTTCTTCTTCAGAGTAGGTTGTTTTAATAGTTTTTATTTTTCTATCCAAATGTAATAAAATAAAACACATTCCCAACAAAATCCAAATTATATTTTATTTCGTAAATGATTGTAAGAAAATGTTTGAAAAATTTTTAAAAATGAAAAACTTACTGTCAAAAGCAATAGCACTATGTGGAAGATGTGATTCTCATCTGAAGCATATTTTCGATGACGACCCAAAACCAACAGGAAAAAGGTTCTGTATGAACTCTATCTGTCTTGATTTTACTTCAATTTAAAAAAATAAATAATTGATTGTCAATAATTTAATTAAAATAAAATCTTTTTTCAATCCAAATTAAATCCAAACTCGTAAATGATTTTAAAAACACAAATTAACAATAACTCATTAAAAAAATTCAGTACAATGAACACAAAATCAAAAATCACAGTTTTAGCAATGGTAGCTTTATCATTTGCTTTTAGTGGGAAGGTAACTGCACAAATGATGAAAGAAAAAACAGTAATGGTAGGCGGTGCTCCTATGTATCCGTCTAAGAATATTATTGAAAACGCTGTAAACTCCAAGGATCATAAAACACTTGTTGCCGCTGTAAAAGCTGCGGGATTGGTTGAAACTCTGGAGGGAAAAGGTCCTTTTACGGTGCTGGCACCTACTGATGCTGCCTTTGCAAAGCTTCCTAAAGGTACCGTAGAAAATCTGGTAAAGCCAGAAAACAAAGCTATGCTTACAAGCATATTGACTTATCACGTTCTATCCGGAAAATACAACGCTAAAGAAATTTGGGCCGCTGTAAAAGCCGGAAACGGAAAAAGTATGATGAAAACGGTACAGGGCGAGGACCTTACTTTTTGGACTAAAGGAAAAGATCTTTACATAAAAGACGCAAAAGGAAACAGTGCGAAAGTAACGATCGCGGATGTTAATCAGTCAAACGGAGTTATTCACGTAATAGATACCGTTCTGATGCCATAGGAATTATTAAAATCTAAAACAGCATTTTCCGTATGCTGTTTTTTTCTTTTTAGCATTTAATCAAACACTTTAAAAATTAATATTATGAAAAATACAGTTCATGTTTCTAATCAGGGAGCAACTCTGGATACAGGCAGAAGAAATTTTCTGAAACTGAGTGGAGTGGGACTGGCTATTGCCGGACTTACGATGATAGGATGTAATGATGATGATTATTTTGAACAGATGGAAAACAATCCAGTTTTTGATCTTGGAGCGGGAGATGTTGGTGTATTAAATTATGCTTATGCTCTTGAACAACTGGAAGCAGACTTCTATACTAAAGTTGTCAATAATTTCTATACCGGTATTTCCAGTATTGAAAAAGAAGTTTTCACAGATCTCTATCACCATGAAGTTATTCACAGAGACTTTTTCAAAGCAGCCATCACAGGTGCTACTCAAAACGTTCTTCCTAAGCTTGAATTTCAATATCCGAATGTAAATTTTAATGACAGAAATTCTGTTCTGGCAACGGCTAAAGCTTTAGAAGATACAGGAGTAGCAGCGTACAATGGTGCCGGAAAATATATTACTAATCCAGCTTATCTTGTGATTGCCGGTAAAATAGTTTCTGTAGAGGCTAGACATGCCTCTGCAATCAGAGATCTGATTAATCCGGGATCATCCGATTTTTCAGGAGATGATGTAATAGATGCTAATGGCCTTGACCTTGCCAAAGAACCTAAAGACATTGTGGCAGCAGCAGGTGGGTTTATCAAAACCCGATTTACATGGAAAGAAAGAGGTATTAACTAGTTATTCATTTTTAAAAACTTGTATTATGAACATTCTTAGATTATTAGATAAGCTCTCCCATGATAAGTTTTTTACAACGGAAGCTTCAAGATTAGAGACCATTACGGATATTTCATCGTTCGGAAAAAAAGCAGCGGTAGCAGCAGTTCCTCTTGGTTTAGGAACTTTAATGGCTGCAGAAACAAAAAGTACCCCTATCACAGGGACAACTCTTAAAAGTACTTTAACGGATGCATTACAGCTTGCACTGGTGCTGGAATACCTTGAAAATGAATACTATGCTATAGGATTATCCACAGCAGGATTAATTCCTAATGCTGACAGAACTGTTTTTATGCAGATTTCAAAGCATGAATCCGCCCATGTAAGCTTCCTGAAAAGTACTCTTACTTCATTAGGAACAATGCCAGGTAATAAACCCACCTTTGATTTTACAGCCAGCGGTAATTTTTCTCCTTTTACCGATTACAGTCAGTTCCTTGTTCTGGCTCAGGCTTTTGAGGATACAGGAGTAAGAGCTTATAAGGGACAGGCGGGAAATGTTATGTCCAATAAAGTTGTCCTTCAGGCTGCATTACAGATTCACTCTGTGGAAGCTAGGCATGCTTCCCAAGTAAGAAGAATGAGAGCCAATAAAGGCTGGATTGAACTTGCCAATGGAGGAAGTATGCCTTCCGCAACTAATCCTGTTTATGCCGGAGAAGATAACGTAAACCAGGCAGGATATAACACAGGAACTGCATTTGGAGCTGCCGCAGGATCAGCAGCCTATGATGAGATTTTAAGCGGAAGTGATGCCCAGGCTATTGCCTCATTATTTATTGTATAGTAATTTATTGAATGATGACAAGATCATACAATACTGTCAACAGAAATATATCTTTAATTCAATATGAAAAAGCATCCAAAAGGATGCTTTTCGGCCATAGCTATAACTTGTTTTAAACCAATTATAGCTCCATATGCAGAATAGGATATTCTTTCCCTTGCCCATCTAATTCTGATCTGTTCAGAACATGAAAACCAATATGCTTGTAAAAATCGACAGCTTGAATATTTTGCTCATTTACATCTACTTTGGTTACTTTTAGATGATCTATACCATACTGAATCAGTTTTTTCCCAATTCCTTTTCCACGATAATCATTATGAATAAACAGCATCTCAAGATTTCCTTCTGCAATTCCCATAAACCCAATTAAAGCACCATTTTCTTCAAATCCCAATAAAATAACATGTTCAAAATAGCCGGGAATTTCTTTTTTATAATAATTAAAATCTTCTTCTTTTAAAAAATCGTGGGTATTGAGTACGGCACTTTCCCAAATCTTCATCAATTGTGGGTAATCCGTTTCTATAATATCTCTAATCATAATTGTAAATTTTGTGTTGCAAAAGTCCTTATTTATTAAGATCAACCACTGAACCTGGGTTAAAAAATGCGTTTACGGATTCTGCTGAGCGCCTGAGGCGTAATTCCTAAATAAGAAGCAATATCTTTTAAAGGAATATAATTAAAAGTATCTCCATATTCAGCCATCATTTGCAGATAATACTGTTCAGGAGAATATTTTATCAGGTTGATATTACGATTGAGAAGCTTATTTAACAATCTGGCAGTGAGGTCTTCAAAAACTGTTTTTAACCCTGGAATTGCTTCATAAAGTTTTCCTGCCTGCTGATAATCAATCTTATATATATCACAATCAGTAATGGTTTGCACATTAAAGGTTGACCGCTCTTTTAGGGTAAAAGAAATATTTGATAAAGAAAATGAACCTTCTTTGCAAAACCAAAACGTTTGTTCTTCACCTTTATGGTTGAGAGTCCAGCAGCGGGCCATTCCACTGAAAATAAAATAACTGTATTTTTCAAATTCTCCTTCTTTAATAAGAAATGTGTTCTTTTTAACCAGAATACGTTCAAAATATTGGTCAAAAAGTACAGAATCAGCTGAATTGAATGTATCAATTTCTACATCAAATTCCTTGAATAATTTTTCTAACAGCATAGGGATTTAAAATAGTAAAGATAAGCCAGTATTCCAATTTCGGAAAATTTCCAGCCATAAAAAAGATTATCAATTAAGAAAATAAGACAATCAGTATCTGACAGTAAATTAATACCTTACTTCTGAGTGCTCTTTTAAAAGAAGAATCATTTTAAAATTCATTAATGCAACCTTATTGCATTAATGAATTTAATTATCTAGTTTTGCTGGATAATTAAAGTATATGCACATGAAAAGAACCATCTTTTTCTTGGTGGGGAGTTCTCTTTTTTACTGTCCTTCTGCTCTAAAGGCACAAAAAACAAACTCCGAAAAAAAAGTCGTTAAAGACATTGAATCTGTAGAAGTAAAAGGAAAACAGAACCATGATCTGGTGAATGTTTCCAGGAAAACGCTGGATTTTATTCAATCAAACACATTAGGGGAAACTTTAAGTAAAATTCCTGGAATTCAGAACTCCGGCTATGGTCCTAATTCAGGCGCACCGGTAATCAGAAGTTTAAGTGGTAACAGGGTAAAGGTTCTGGAAAATGGAATGTCTGTAAATGATCTTTCGGGAATAAGCCCAGATTTCAATACTGATATAGAAATGAATAATGTACAGAGTATCAATATTTATAAGAACTCTGCTGCAGTTTTATTTGGCGGAAAAGCAATTGGAGGGGCTATTAATATTGAAACGGATTATGTTCCCAAACAACTACCCTCTAAAAATTTAAATCTAAAAGCTATTCTTGAAGGTGGAAGCAACAGCGGGCAAAAGCAGGCATTTTCAGCTAAAGGGGCTATTGCTAAAAACTGGGTCTGGACGATGGGAGCGGTTAATCAGAAACAGGAAATGGTCAGAATTCCCGGAAATACTAAAGACAGCAGGTGCTATGATCCTCAACTGGTAGGATTCAATAGCATTTTACAATCTCTTTGCCAGATCGATGTAGATTCAAGAAATGTTCTTAATACCAGTCTTTTCCCATACATCAGTCAGTTTGCTTTAGATCACTTTGAGGAATATGAACTTTCGGAAGGGGACCTTTATACCTTTAGTGCCACTTATTATAATCCTTCAGACGGCAAATATCATCCTAATCCAAAAAATGATAAATATATTCCCGGTCAAGATCCTGTAAAAGACCGTTATAGAAGTGAAGTAAACAATATCAAAGATTATGTTCAACCCAAAGATGGTGTTATTCCCAACAGCCATTCGGAAAGTAATTCATTTTATATTGGAACAAGTTATATTGGAAAATCATTGTATGTGGGAGGAGCTTATCAAAACTCTTATTCATACTTTGGAGTTCCCGGATATGCTATTTATAAGATTCCCAAACATTCTCATGGAGGGCCTCAGCAAAAAATTGAATATCTGCCGATTAATATAAGAAGCCTTTCTCATAAAGCGATGCTGGAAACAGGGTATACGTTTAAAAACTTTCCAATTTCAAGCATAAAGCTTAATTATATGGGAGTGTTTTCTAAAAATGCAGAACTTCTTGAACGTTATCGGGCAAATGAATTTACTGTTAATCAGCATCATGGTCGACTGGAAATCAATCAACAGAAATTTAAGTTTCTATCAGGTACGACAGGAGTTGAAGTTCAGTACAGAGATATGGAAGGTGAAGGAAAACAAAGATATTTACCTAATACTATCAGCCGTGAAATTGGCATATTCACTATGCAGCACCTTGATTTCAAATTTATTGAATTTGATTTTGGCTATAGAAACGATCATGTTCAGCGCAGAGCTATGGCAGATAGCAAATACAGCCGAAGCCGGGGACTTTCCGGTGGTAAACTTAGTGATAGAGACTTTACCCTCAATCAGTTTCATGCTGCGGGCCAGTGGAATATATTTAAAAAAGCTTACCTGAAAGTACAGTATAATCATTCTGAAAGAGCTCCGGAAGTGAATGAACTTTATGCAGGTAACAATCATTTTGCTATTCTGACAGAAGAAAACGGTGATGACAGCCTTGAAAAGGAAACTGCTAAAACACTTGAAATTGGTGGCGGAATCAATTTAAAAAACCTCAGATTATCAGCCAATTGGTACCATACTACTTATAAAAATTATATTTACCTTGCCCATACAGGAATTTCCAGAGAAATTTATTTGGTAAAAGAATGGCGTTTTGATGATACAGAAATCAATGGAATTGAAGCAGAAGCAGCTTACAAAGTAGATTTTAATAAGCTAGGGAAGTGGGAGATAGGTGGTTATTATGATCTGGTAAGAAACATCAGTACTGCCGATAGTTCCATAAGGAAATGGAGTGATGGAGATTATATGCCCAATATGCCTACCAGCCGTTTTGGCTTCAGTATTAGCGGGACATTGCAAAAGCTAAGTATTAATGTTACTTTGGACCATTATTTAAAACAAAAATATCTTGGCAAAAATATTAACCCTGAGCTTCCAATGCCTGCATTTTCTTTACTGAATGCCCGTATTTCGTATAAAGAGAATACCTTCAGCTTTGGAGAACTGGAATATTATATTGTAGGAAATAATTTACTGAATTCAGAGGCCAGACTTCAAAATTCCCAGTTAAAATTTTTGAGTCCGCTTCCTGGAATTAACATCTCTGTTGGCGTAAAGTTAACCATCTAATATTCTGTAATTTAAAAGCAATTATATGATCCGCTGTTATTGTTGTAATAACAGCGGATTTCTTTTTTCAATTGAGAGAAATTTCATCAAAAAATATTGAAAAAAATACTCATCAAATTATAATACGACACGTTCTGTCGCTGTGCGTCTATATCTTTGTATTAGAGATAAGATAAAGAACCCCGGGAAGTTACAACCTTATCAAACCCAATTTTAACCTTAAATTATTATTTAAATTTATGCAGAAAAAACAACTGGTAATCATTTTTATTTTTCTATTTTTCATTTCTTATGCACAGAACGAATTTATTACTTTGTGGAAACCTAACATCAATGGAGCCATCGATAATTCGATATCTTTTGGTGGAACAGGAACAGACTATACCATTAGTTGGGAAGAAGTAGGATATCCACAACATAACGGAACACTTTCTGTTACCTCCAACAGTACTATTTTTACGACTATTTCTTTTGGAACTTCTTTGAGTACAAATCCTATCCAGGCAACCTACAAAGTAAAAGCATCTAATGGTAATGGATTATTTTATGGGTTTAGAGGCAGCCCCTATATGCATGCAAGCGGAAATCCCGAACTCTTTGAAGTGAGCCAATGGGGAGATATCCTTTGGCTTCAGCAATTTGCACAAGGGTTTGCAGACTGTCCGAATCTTAATGTAACGGCTACTGATACTCCTAATTTAAGCCAAATAAACAATGTATCGCAAATGTTCTCTAATTGCCCGTCTTTGATTGGAAATCCTTCATTTGCTAACTGGAACACAAGTACCATTACTAATATGAATAGCATGTTTAACAGAGCTAAATTATTTAATCAGCCTATTGGAAACTGGAATACAGCAAAAGTAACAGATTTTGGCAGCATGTTTTCTTCGGCTTCAGCTTTTAATCAAAATATCTCTGCCTGGAACACCTCGTCCGGAACCAATTTCTATTCAATGTTCCAGGATGCAGTTGCTTTCAACCAGCCTTTAAATTCATGGAATACAAATAATGCTGTTAATTTTAATTATATGTTTTCTAATGCTAAATCCTTTAATCAGCCTCTTCATAACTGGAATACAAGTAAGGTAACAAGTTTTCAGCAAATGTTTACCAATGCAGTATCATTTAATCAACCTATCGGAAATTGGGATGTTAGTAAAGTTAATGATCCTTACGGCTTTATGATGTTTAATGGTGCTTTACTTTTTAATCAGGATATTTCTGCCTGGAATATCAAATTTCAAAACATCTATTCGAATTCGGTAACTTTCGGATTTAAAAATTCTGGTTTATCATGTACCAATTATAATAAATTTCTGATTGCGCTCATTAATAATCCAACGTGGTCAACATCAGCAATAACATCTGGAAGCATAGATGCAACGGGATTAACTTATTCTACACCACAAGCCATTATGGCAAGAGCTCAATTGGTAAACAAAGGTATTAACATCATTGGAGATACTTATAATGCTAGCTGTAATGCCAATTTATCAACCGCAGAAACTTCAAAACAAGTTAGAACTCCAGCGTATCCTAATCCAACCACAGGTTTGATTTATGTTGAGGCTGAAGCCAATGAAAATGCTTATTTATATGATATTACAGGTAAACTCATTAAAAATATGACTTTAAGTAAAGGAAGTAACCGTATCGATCTTAGTGAATATCCATCAGGGAATTATCTATTAAAAGGGAATACAGTTTTCACTAAAATCATAAAAAAATAACTTAAATTCAACAATAAATAGCCAAATGACTATTTAATTAAAGCCTCTAAAATCAGATTTTAGAGGCTTTTTTGTTAACAACAGAATACAGTTTAACGGAAATAATTTTTTACCACAGATGACTCAGATTTTCACAGATGATGAATCTCAAAATACTTCAATACAATTATAAAAATTATTTATATTCGTTAGTAAATAAGTTTCCTGATACTCTAAAACCTAGAAAACTACATGAAAAAAGTATTTATATTTCTAACAGTTGCTTTTGCATTACAATCCTGTAAAGATGAAAAGCAAAAATCAGCTGAAAACAAAAGTACCGAAAAGCAAAAAACTGAACAGAGTGATACTCCTGCAAATCAATTATCTGAAAATACTGAAGGAAATAAAAATCCAAGTGATTTTATACCGGAAGGTTATGTCATTAATAAGTATGAAGGAGGAATTTCAGCAGAAGGCTGGGATGAAATTAAAGGAGATTTGAATAAAGATGGACTTGAAGATGTAGTCCTTATCATTAAAGGAACAGACAAAAATAAAGTGATACAAGACGAAGATCGTGGCACTTTAGACAGAAACCGAAGAGGTATTATTGTTCTTTTGAATAAAGGGAATTACTATGAATTAGCTTCCAAAAACTACAGTTGTTTTTCCTCCGAAAATGAGGATGGAGGCGCCTATTTTGCCCCTGAACTAAGTGTAGGCATTGAAAAAGGAAACTTACATATCAATTATGGTCACGGAAGATATGGAAACTGGGGCTATACTTTTAGGTATCAAAATGGAGATATGGAGCTTATTGGCTATGATAATTATTCAAGCAATGGCCCGGTACCTCAATATGAAGTGAGTATTAATTTTCTAACCAAAAAGAAGCTTACCAAGGACAACTTAAATAAAGATGATAATGGTGATAATGGTGATAATTATGAAGTCAAGTACAAGAATACCTGGGAAACGATCAAATCCAACAAACTTATGAAACTATCTGAAATAAAGGATTTTGATGAGCTTGAGCTTTATTAGAATGAAACCCCAATACACAACCATCTAAAATACAGTAAATTAAATACGTATTTTTAATTAACGCGTTACAAAAAATAACCTGAAAATAGAATAGGAGAGTACATTATACATTTTCTCCGGTATATAGCTTAATACTCACATAAATATTGAAAAAGTTTTCAAATATGGATAATAATGCTTCAGCGGCTTATGATTTAGATTTATTTTTTACTGATCCTTTATGGGGCAAAGTACATCTGGCAACTGCTGGCGGGCATGTTCGGGATGAAATATTTAATGATCCTCAACATGTTGAAACCAAAATGAATCTTAGAAAATCAACGTGTACTGCAGATTATGATTACCTGGTAAATCCGAATCTGGATAGAATTTTAAGATTAGAAGATCGGGAGTTTGATTTTAAAAAATTTGATAAAGATATGTATCTGAGGGATTTTATTTTCTACGCAAAGAAAGGATATTTTTCATTTGATAAAACTTACATTAATAATCCGTTAGATTTTCATTATCATATTGTAGCATATCCAGTACTTAGTGCAAATAGTTTAAATGATCATCAACTGGAAAAGGACGAAATAATCCATAAAGCATTTGCAGAGCCTGTAGAAATGGACATTCTTAAATAAATTGAATATCAACAAAATAGAGCTATGGAAAGATTATTCTGGAATCTTGAAATATATTCAATTTAACATAATATAAATTATAGGAAAAATATAATTTTACAGAAAAGAGTATATATCAACCACACCAATCACTTTATAAGCTTCTCCAGCACATAATTTAGAGCTTCTTCAGCCTGAACCTTACTATCAGGAATTACGCCATGTACATCTTTCTCTTTAGTACCAATATTATAATCTATTGTAGATGATACATTCAAAAATAATTTTGAATTGGGCAATTGTCTTTCTACAACTTCTCCGGCCGAAATAATAAATCCACCGGATTCTGAGCCAATGACTTTTCCAGCTTTGTAAAATTTGAAAGCGTTGGCAAAATCTGCAGCCGATGAAAATGTCTGTCCGCTTATCAGCAGATAAATATTTCCTGAGAATCGCTCATTCTGTTCTTTAGGCTGAATTATATTTTTTGTGTGATCTATAACGCCTACAGTTCCGGATATTCCGCTTAAATAATTTTTTAATTCCGTAGAATCGATTTCTGAGGCTTTTAATAAATATTCTTTACGGATATCACTGTATTTAACAAGTGTTTTTTCGTATTGTGAAAACGGTTTTGTAACTATATATTTTAAAAGTTCATCTCCAAGCTCAGAATCTCCGCCACCGTTATTTCGGATATCAATGATAAGATTCTGAATACCTTGAGCTTTTAAATCAGTAAACATATCCTGTAAAAAAGCTCTGAATTTCTCCGGATTTACAAACTGATTAAACGTAAAAACAGCACAGTTTTTATCTTTTATGAGCTCATAATAGTAACTTTTAGTAACTAATTTTGGAGAAACTGCTGTTTTTTTCTGTGATTTCCTTATTAATGGAATTTTAAGTTTATCATCCTGACTTACTGTTATTTCCAGTATATTTCCTTTTTCCAGGAAAAGATTGTAATAATCATTAAAATAGTCTTCACTGAGCTCCAGTCTACTTTTTTTACTTTCACCACTGGTATAATTCTGTAATAACTCTACTATTTTCAATGAGTTTTTTCCATTAATTTCGGTAATTTTTTTTCCTGTTAAATCTCCTGTAACAGATTCTTTATAAGTTGATTTAATGGATTTTATGAAAACTCCTTCTTCGGAAACCCTTACAGAAAAAGGAAAAATAAAATAATCTGTTTGGGCTATATCATCTGAAATAGTAAGTTCTGTATGACCGTCTTCCA
The DNA here is from genome assembly GCF_004119455.1 of Chryseobacterium sp. CH25. Lineage (GTDB taxonomy): Bacteria > Bacteroidota > Bacteroidia > Flavobacteriales > Weeksellaceae > Chryseobacterium. The sequence goes on along the minus strand of NZ_NRQT01000005.1, from coordinate 266,916 downwards.
ATTTAACAATAATTGGCTGAAATGCCTTATAAAGATCAATATTGCTTATTATAGACTTCTTTACAATAGATTTCTCCGCATTTTGCAGCTCCAAAACAAAGTCTTTCCTGGATATTTTCCGGTAAGGATCCACACTTATTTCATCAATATTTTTTATCAGGAAGTTCATATCTTCCCTCACCTGCTTTACAGTCATTTCAGCTGTCTGTGCCCAAACAATACCGGGTAAAAGGACTGATATATAAAGTATTTTACGAAACATGGGTATTGAGTTTATATATTATGTTAAATTGAAATGGCTGGAAGCTGGGAGTTTGAAGTTGGATGTTACTTCTAGCCTTAGTATTACTGCCAGCTATAAAAAATGATCTAACAGGTAGAAAAAGAAAGAGATTTATTGTCTAACCCTTATTATTTACCTTTTCCAGCCTAATTTTTTTCAAATTTATCTGTCAAATACTCTGTCACTACTTCCTGGAACTCTTCTTTCGTCATAAACCTGTCTAAAAATTCTTCAAAGTTTCCTTCATTTTCAAGTTCATCAAAATACACTTCGTGATCTGTACCGTAAACCACCGGATTAGATTGGTCTGCGTCTGCAATACATACAAAGTAATGATCCGGATATCCATAAGAATAGAATATACAAAGAAAATCTGGCTTAGAAATTCCTACCACTTCCTGTACGTAGTCTTCATCCATTAAATCTTCAAATTCCTCCTGATTTTCTGAGCCTTCCTTAAAAGGTGTAAACATCCAGTTCTTCACAAAATATTGTCCATACGCCAATTCATGATTTGAAAAATAATGTTCCAGCAGATTCTTATAAAACTCTTCCTGACGGTTGTGATATAACTCTTTATTATTCTCATAAAATTGGTCAATCCCATAAACGTCCCAATCTTTATCATATAAATAATGATTAAAAGTAATACTCTGCCAGTTTTCCATAAAGCTTTTTCCTGTATTTACAGCATCCGCGTTTCCCCCTAAAGCTTTGATTTTCTTTATAATATTATCGTTCATCTTTTATTTTTTTACTGTACTGTGTTTCAGTCCGCCTTTCCATAATGCATCTGTTATTTCTTCCTGGCTATACTCATAATAATTACCGTCTTTATCTTTATGGGCCTGAAACAGTTTAATATCATAACCTTTGAAATTTAGCTTCAAAAAATCAGTAAAATAATCGCTTCCGAAGCATATATAATTGTAAAAAATCCCTTTAAAAGATTGATCATCAGGATCGGGAATCTCAAAAGTATTCATTCTTCTTACAATTTCGGTCAATTCATCCTTTGTTATGTTCTCAACAATTTGAGGATCAGGCAAGCTTATATCAAAGGATAAATGTTCTGCCCCATCTCCTTCCCACCATTCCCAAAGATTAAACTGAGACATTTCTTTACCTGTCATTGCATGAAGCTTGTTTTCCAACTTTTTGTATTCACTATTATCTTCATCACCATGTTCATCACACCAGTCTGCATAGTCTAAAACTAGCTTTAAAACTTCCGGATACCGCTTTTCGGCAGTTTCAAAATCCGGCTCAATTTCATCTCTTAACTTCATTATGGTAATATGCTTTGAAATATTATGTTAAATTACTCTATGGAAAACCTCTTTCCTATTACTTTTCTCATTAAAAATACAAAATCTTGCCACATGGCAACCTCTATCCTTATAAAAGAAATTAATTTTACTCTAACCAAAAATAGAATAATATGAAACCTAAAATGATCTGGGCCAATCTGGCTGTTTCTAACCTGGAACGTACCCAAAAGTTTTATGAAGCCATAGGATGTACTCCCAACAATCCTCACACTTCTAATGAGTTAGTAAGCTTCTTTTTCGGAGAAAACAATTTCGTTATTCATTTTTTTCTGAAAAATATACTGGAAACCAATGTAAAAGGTGTTTCCTTCGGTGACTCCCAAAATTCGAATGAAATTATATTTACCGTTTCTGCAGAAAATAACGATCAGGTAGATCAATGGGCTGAAGAAGTTAAAAAAGCTGGCGGAACCATCGTTTCAGAACCAGAAAGTTTTGGAAACAATTATTATGGTTTTGTCTTCGCAGATCCTGATGGACATAAATTTAATGTCTTTAAGATGTAAAAATTCTGAAATTTGACTAAAATTCATTTTTGTCCATAAATCGCCTTTATTTCCAGGTAGATAGCATAGGTTGAGGATGAAAAAACATGGCTTATTCGGGCTTATTTGGATTTTTCCTTATTAAAGAGCTTTTTAGATGATTTGCCATGATTTTATATAAAAACAAGACTATTTTTTTGAAGAAAATAGACTGATGGTTTAAAATACAGCAATATCAATTCAATAGAGATGGGCTTTAGCCCATCTAATAAAAACATTACAATCAATTTGGCTTTAGCCAAAACTTAATTAAAACAATTGTAAAGCAAACCGGACTCTTAAGCTAGCTCAAGAGTCCGGTTTGTTATTCTTATAATAAACTATAAAATATTATTTATTCATTCCCAAACTATTATATAACTGCACCTGCCATATTCCCACGACCTCTTTCAGCATAACGAATGTAAATGCAGCATTATAGCCGTTAGGAAATATGGTGATTTCGGTATCTATAAAATCTGATGCCTTCGGAACAGGTTTTAATCCAAATGTCTGAAACAGCGCAACAGATCTTTTCATATGAAAACCTGAAGTCACCAGATATAGGCTGGAAGCCCCCATCTTTTTCAATATCTCGTTGGAAAATTTTGCATTCTGATAGGTATTCATGCTTTGATCTTCCTTAATGATATCAGAATCCGGTACGCCCATCTTTTTAAAATCCTCACTGAATAATTCTGCTTCACTGATTCGCCCTCTTCCTTTTCCGGAAATTAATATTTTACAGGGCTGGTTATTTTTGCTGTATTCATGGTACAGCTGGTAGGCAGTAACCATTCTGGAATAAGACATTGTATGCAGTTTTTCCGTATTGTTAATATCTACAACTCCACCACCTAATACTACGATAACAGGATTCTGAACAGATGTACTCTTTACCTCCGGCGTATTGATATAGCTTTTCTGCAGATATCCGGAAATTAGTTTACCCAGAAAGCCATTTCCTATAAGGATAACCATTGCAACTGTTACTATAAAAATTCCTACTCTCAGCTTTTTGCATTTATTTTTCCTTTTCAATAACGCAATAATAACTATTGCAAGAAATACCAGAAAATAAGGTTCTGTAAAAAGTTGAAAAACACGAAATAAAAAGTCTAGTAAAAATTTCATCTATGATAATTGATTAATGTTGAGAAAACATTGGATTTGCAAAGATAAGGTTATTTCACAACTGCTCTTTTTATCTATATATTTTTGAACCATTAAGAATATATCAAGTTATCAAAATCGGAAAATAAACATCTCTGAATTTATAATAAAGAGTTTCGGCGGCCTCCAGCCGCCGAAACTCTCCCCACAACCCTTCATCAGGCAAGTCCACTTGCCCAACCTTAGCTCCCTAAAAATATACAGCCACCATCATAAAACTTTGCGTCGAAAAAATTCTCTCACAGATCACATAGATTACGCAGATTTTTTGCCACGAATGCGCGAATAAAAAGGATTCGTTGATTAAAAAATATGCAGATTAATCTTATGAAATTTGCAAAAGAAGTTCCTCTTTTACCACAATAGAATCTTGCAAAATATCTTATTCGTGCATTCGTGGCAAGTAATATTTTTTAGTAATACACAGTTTTGTTTACACCTCTTCATAATTCATCTCCTTTTCTAAGATAATCTGATGTCTCCGAACCGTCACCAGCACTTTATCTCCCGGTTCAAAACCACTCTCCAGCAGCCACTTCCCTGCCAACCGGATTTCCGGGAAGAAAACCAATCTTCTATAAGCTCTTCCAAACGATTTATGGTAAACCGTAAGGTTTCTAATGGACACCATCTTATATTTGCCCCGAATAACTATTTCTCTCATATTGTTGTTTTTCATCAAAGCAAGAAATATCTGTTGGGCTATACCAGTTATTGAAAGGATATTTTATGCTGAAAAGCATCTATTTTAGGAGATAATTTATTTTAAGAAAGGACTCTATTCTTATCTTTTAAAACTTTATATTTGTTATTATGATTGACACAGATATGCAAAATAAAAAAATACATCAGGGTAGAAATATAAAACGTTTCCGTGAAATGCTGGGCATCAAACAGGAAGCCTTAGCTTTTGAACTGGGTGATGACTGGAACCAGAAGAAAGTTTCTCTTTTAGAACAGAAAGAAACCGTAGAATCTGATATCCTGGCGCAGGTTGCGAAGATATTAAAAGTTCCAGCGGAAGCAATTGAGAATTTTGATGAGGAACAGGCGGTTAATATTATTTCTAATACTTTCAATGACCAATCAAATGGTTATAACTACTATCCTAATTTCAATTTTAATCCTGTAGATAAGATGGTGGAGCTCTATGAGCGTATGCTTCAGCAGCAGAAGGAGATGATTGAGAAATTAGAAAAACTTTTACAAAAGTAATTATGTATATTATTAAAATAGCTCCAGGTCTTTATCCAGCACTTTTCGATATACCACTAATCTAATAAATAAGTAATTTTTATAGTCCAATAAAATAAAAATCTTTACGAATTAAACTGATATAGAAAATAATGAAAAAAATTACAGATATAGTTGGAGGAATAATTGCCCTTCTATTTATTACAGGAATTGGATATTTAATATATAAAATTATATTTATTGTTTTTCAAAATTTCAGTAAAATTGACATAAACATTTTTGTAGCTATTATTGGTGGAACAATTACAATAAGTAGTTTTTTTATAACAAGATATTTAGAACGAAAAAAAAGTATTGAGTTAGAAATAAGAAATAAAAAAATTCCCATTTATGAAGAGTTCTACGAATTCTATTTTAGCATTATGTTTAAAAGTAATACAGATGAAGAAATAACAACAGAAGAAATGGTTAAATTTTTTCAACAATTTAATCAAAAAGCAATTATTTGGTTTCCTGATAATATCTTAAAATCATATATTGAATGGAAAAATAATTTAACTAATTTTTCAAAAAATCAAGGGATAACTTTAAGAGAGATTATTCTTCATCAAGAACAATTTATGAGTCAAATTAGAAAGGATATTGGCCATACAAATAAAAATTTAGTTCCTGGAGATATTTCATCATTATATATTAATGATTTTGATACATTACAATAAACTCTTTATTTTTAATTGAATAATTATCAAGTTATTCGGTCATTCATGTGAAATCTCAGATAGAACTTTACTAACTACACTATTTGAACACAAAAATAGTAGTTCCGTTAAACCTTACTATCGTCAAAAAATGATGGAACTGATAATTACAGTGAAATGATAAGAAATATCTCTAGAAACTTCACAGATAAGGCTTCCATGAGGGACAAAGTTGTAAATAAGAAATTTACAGAAGCATTATTTAGATAATGAAATGGAGAGCATTAAGTTCTCCATTTTTCTTTTAATAGACGCATTTATAATTAATTAAAATAAAATTTCCTCCTAAAAACTTGCGTAGCTAAATAACTACACATATATTTGTAGTCAAATAACTACATAATGAATTTAAGAAGAGATGTTTTTCAGGCAATCGCAGACCCTACCAGAAGATCTATATTGATACTGGTGGCTGCACAATCTATGACTGCAGGAGCCATTGCTTCCAATTTCGATACCGCAAGACCTACCGTTTCCAAGCATCTTCAGATCCTTACAGAATGTGAACTGTTGAGATCTGAACAAAACGGCCGTGAAATTACTTACCACCTTAATCCCAATAAAATGAAAGAAATAGCCGATTTTATAGAGCCATTCCGCAAAATGTGGGATGAGAAATTCAATAAACTTGAAGAGGTGATGAAGGCGTACCAGGATAAAAATGCGTGATGCGAGATGCGAGATGCGGGGTACGAGTTATGAGGTGCGTGTTGCGCGTTTCGGGGTTCGGGTTTTAGCAGTATAAGTTTACAAATACAAAACCAAATAAAAGCCCTTTACTCCTATCCTCAACCCATTAACTCGAATCCTGCATCCCGAACCTTGTACCACGAAACACTATTACTCGAATCTCGCATCCCGAACCACGAACCCAAAACACTCAAAATATGGAACTTAAAACAAAAATCCACGCAGAAGACGGAAAACAGGAAATCTTCATCATCAGAGAATTTGATCTTCCTGTAGAACTGCTCTTCAAAGCCTATACAGAAGCTGAACTTTTCGAACAATGGATGGGAACCAAAGTCACCAAGTTTGAAAACCAACCTCATGGAAGCTACCGTTTTGAAACTTCAAACCCTCAGGGAGAAGTGATGTTCAGTGCCAATGGAACCATTCATGATATTGTTCAGAATGAGAAAATTATAAGAACTTTTCAGATGGAAAATACCCCTTTTCCGGTTCAGATTGAGTTTTTAGAGTTTGAAAAACTAACGGATAGTACCAGTAAAATCACCATTCAAACCATTTATAAATCTGTAGACTTCAGAGACCAGCACCTGAAAATGCCGTTCGCCCAGGGAATTAATAGCGCGCATAATCGTTTACAGGAAATGTTTAACGGGATACGTGTCCCGGGTTTCGAAGAGTAAGTTATAAAATTGTTATCGCTTAAACATCTCATACTCCGCATCACGAAACTCAATAACCCGCAACTCGCATCGCGAACCTCTAAACCCAACACCCATGAATCCAAAAGTTGATTTTTTCTTCGATAAAGCCACGCAATGGAAAGAAGAATTTGAAAAATTAAGAAGCATTGCCCTAAGTACCGAACTGGTAGAAGATTTAAAATGGGGCTGCCCCTGTTATACCTTTGAAGGGAAAAATATTTTCTTAATTCACGGATTTAAAGAATATTGTGCCCTACTCTTTTTTAAAGGGGCTTTGATGAAAGATCCTTACCAGATTTTAATTCAGCAGTCTGAAAACGTGCAGGCAGCAAGGCAAATCCGTTTTACAGATGTTCTACAGATCAATGATCTTGAAAAAGAACTCCAGGCTTATATGTTTGAAGCTGTAGAAATCGAAGAATCCGGAGCTAAAGTTGAAATGAAGAAAACGAAGGATTTTGAAATGGTTGAAGAGTTTCAGGACAGGCTGGATCATGACTCAGTGTTAAAAGGTGCTTTTGAAACCCTTACGCCAGGCCGACAAAGAGCCTATCTACTCCACTTTTCCTCAGCCAAACAATCCAAAACCCGGGAAGCAAGAATTGAAAAATGCATCCCTCAAATCCTTGAAGGAAAAGGCCTTAACGACTAATCACAAAACATAATCAATATGGAAACATCAAATCAATCTGAAAAAAGAACAAAAATCATCTACTGGATTTTTACCCTTTGGATGTCATTAGGCATGGTATCTACAGCCATTGTTCAGCTTATGAAAAATAAAGATGAGCTGGCCAATTTCACCAATCTTGGCTATCCTGCTTATCTTATGACCATCATTGGAGTCTGGAAACTGCTGGGCGTTATTGCCATCCTTATCCCAAAACGTTTATTACTAAAAGAATGGGCCTACGCAGGATTTTTCTTCGTAATGTCCGGAGCTGTGATCTCACATCTTATTGTGGGAGATACTGCCGGCAGAACCTTCCCTGCGGTCTTATTATTGGTTTTGGTTATCATCTCATGGTATTTCAGACCTTCCAACAGAAAAATTCCCATTGAATCTTAGTAACTTTAGTCTAAAATCAATCACTTAAAAATTTGATATGAAAAAGAAACAATTAACACCCGAACAAAGCGAAACCCTTTTAAAAGTATTACAAACGCGTTTTGAAAAAAACATGAACCGCCACAAAGGCATGAAATGGGAGAAAATTCAAACCAAACTGGAATCCAACCCTGAAAAATTATGGTCTTTAAACGAAATGGAAGAAACAGAAGGTGAACCTGACGTGGTAGATTATAACCAAAAAACAGACGAATACCTCTTCTTCGACTGCTCTCCGGAAAGTCCAAAACGCAGAAGTCTCTGCTACGATTACCCTGCCTGGGAATCCAGAAAAGCCAACAAACCGGAAAGCAACGCCATTGATAAGGCTTCAGAAATAGGTATTGAAATTTTAACGGAAGAACAATACCGCAAGCTTCAGGAACTTGGGAAATTCGATCAGAAAACGTCCAGCTGGGTACAGACCCCTTCATCAATCAGAGAACATGGTGGTGCTGTTTTTTGTGATAGACGTTACAATACAGTTTTCTATTACCACAATGGTGCAGATTCTTATTATGCTGCGAGAGGGTTTAGGGGGAGTTTGAGGGTTTGAGGGTTTGAGGGTTTGAGGGTTTTAGAGAAAAAAAGAAAAATCAAAGATTTTTCAATACTTATGTGTACTTCTTAAACGCAAAGCTTTTAACTTCAAATAACTTAAGTGTTTAAAAACTTTTGTGACTTTTGTGGTTTTATTATAACTACAGATTTCCCAGATTTACACAGAATATATTAGGCTAGAGATTCCTACGGAATGACAAACTATAAAAGATAATTAAGAACAAGAGAAGTCAGAAAAAATCAAAGATTTTTTTAAACTTATATGTACTTCTTACACGCAAAGCTTTTAACTTCAAATAAATTAAGTGGTTAAAAGCTTTTGTGTCTATTAAGAAATTGTTCTACGATACGTTCTTGAACAATGATTTTTTTCTGTAAAGACATCCTGTCTTCCCAAAATGGCTACTGGAAATCCTTTGTCTAAATCAGCATCATCCAGAATAATCAAGGGATCACTACTTCCGAATTCAAAAGTTTTTTTGACATTTCCTCCTAACGCGGAAGCAATACGTGTACCGGCTCGTTCTCTCCTTATTAGTACGATTCATTTTATGCTGGATTATCACATGAAAATTTAGTAACCATTCCATAATACATTATTTTAAAATTAAGTATTACTACTTAATTATTTTAAAAAATATTGCATTAATATTGTTTTTATGATAAAATTAAAAAGTTATCATAGTGTAAAATGAAATTTGTAAAATAGTGTAATAATTTTTTTATAATCAAAAGAATGTTATTACAATTTTAAAAATATAATCAACTAAAAAACTAATAACATGAAACTAAAATTCAAAAAATGATGCTCTTGAGCATAACGGCAGGTACTATTTTCAGCCTTATTTGTTGTAAAAAATCTATAGATTCTATAGAAATGAATAAAAATGATAAGGAGTCTATAGACCATTTTGAGAAAAAGTATTTTTCAAACTATAACAAATCATTCATCCCAGATACAGATGACGATAATCTATGGAAAAATGATACTTTAGTTGTAACCAAAGAAGATTCTGCGAGAGCATTTCATACCTGGTCTTGGCAAAAATATCTGCATTTAACACAGAATATTAAAAATTCAACAAATGAAAAAACTCAGGATGGTTTGCCATTGTTCTTAGATGACTCAAAAAATATTTTTCAAATTACTGAATATGGAGAACCTGTATATCATGAGAATAAATCACCTTTAAAATTATTTGCATTTCATCAAGCAGGTAGTGACCATCCTGTATTAAAATCAAATACAGACTTTGCTGGGATTTCTGAAGATTATACTGTTTTTTATTCAATACATATGAATAAAATTATGCATGATCAGATGGTTAAAGCGACATCTTCTGCTATAGAGAAGGTAAAAAAAGGGATTACAAATATAAGTGATTCTACAGAGGCCTATAATAATTATTCATTAGAACTAAAGGCTGCCTGGGTAGATCTTAACGCGATCCCCAAAGATAAACAGAAAAATTACTTGATTGTAAATAATGTACCACAAATAAAAAAAGCTTTTTTAAACAAATTAGATTCTCTCACCAGAAAAAATGATTATAATAATATAAATCTAATCATTAATAATCCTCTAAACTATCAAAACATATCCGCTGTTGCTCTTGTTGGTTTACATATCGTTGGCAAAGTAGAAGGATTTCCAGAAATGCTTTGGGCAACTTTTGAAGGTCAGGATTTAGCCCCAGATAATCTAAATAACTTAACTGATTTGAATTCAAAACAAAGACACGGTTTTAAATCAAATACAACTAACAGTCAGCCAATTGCTAAAACAGAAGCCAACTTTTTATTCTTTAAAAAAGGTGAACTTAGTGCAACGGATTCTCTGAATGCAATTAAGTTTGATGCCTCAACTAAAAAAGGCAAAATAGCTGATAAAGCATATCGTAAATATCCATTGGGGATATCCCAAAAGAAATATGATCATCCCAATAATTCTGAATATAGAAGACATGCTGACCTTGCTAATGAATTAAATAAAAAAGCACTTAAGAAAAGTGAAATTAAGCAATACTATAACGGTAACATATGGCTAGCAATGCTTAATAGCAAGGAGTCTAGAAATATAGATGTTTATCAGCAGTTTAATACGGGAAATTTAAAATTGGCAGGAAGTCCAAATGCGACAAATATTACGATGGAAACGTATCATCAAAATACCACCTGTTTCTCTTGTCACGGAATATCAAATTTTTCATTAGATTCTAAAAAAGATGTTCAATACAGAACCTTACTGAATGTGAGTCATATATATGGAGCTTATTTCGCTGATGCATATAGGAAAAAGATAAATCAAAAAACAAGATATTGTTAAATATCAATGACATAACATCTTTAAATGAATTGATCAAAACTCAAAACGAACAAAAATTAGAAGCAACTTTTAAATAAAAAATAAATCTCCTGTTGTTATTTGAAACAACAGGAGATTTTAAACATGTGGTAGATTATTTTTTCATATAGATCCATATAATATGATTGATTGACTCATCTCCTTTGTTAAAGATTAATAACCAAATCATTGTAAAATAATTAAAACTTATTAAAATGGAAAAAAAGTACATTAACGATCTTAAGGCTCAATTTATTGACACTTACCAAAAAGTTATGATAGAAAATGGAGCAAATCCAGCGCCTAGAGCCGTATTCAGAAAACAGCATGGTATAGTACATGGTGAATTAAGTTTAACCAATAATTTACCGATTGAAAAATTAGTAGGTGATCTTGGTTTCTTTGGTATTAAAGATAATTTCAAGTGTGTAATGCGTTTCTCAAGTGATACAGACCCTAAAAAAACAGATGTAAAGTCTACCATTGGTTTGGGTTTAAAGATTTTTGATTTACCGAATAATGCTGAAGGGTTTGAAGGAACAAATACAGATTTTATATTTCAAAATATTGATGTGTTTTTTGCTCAAAATGCACAACAAATGGTAGAATTCACGCAGATTTCCTCTTCTGGTGATATCAGCCAATTAAATGAATATTATAGAGAAAACAAAGAATTGAAACGTATTTTAGACCAAATGGAAAAATACGAAGACAGTTGTTTAACCACTGCATACTACCCTATCATACCATTCCGATTAGGTGAAAAACATATGATCAAGCTACGGCTTAAACCAGCCGTTGAAGAAAATTTCCCTGTCATTATGAAGCAGAAAGATTATTTAGCTAAAGATTTACAGCAAAAATTATCTAATGATTCTTTCCAGTTTATTCTTGAAGGACAGATCAAAGAGATTGATGAAAAAATAGCAGATAATCTACAATTAAGATGGGATGAAAGTTTTATTGAAATTGGTAGATTACACCTTCCCAAACAAGATTTGAATCTGATTGGAGTAAAAGAACTTGGTAATCATATTAATTTTAATTGCTGGCGTATAAATTCATTAAATCAACCGTTGGGTAGTATTGCTGAAGCAAGAAGAGATGTTTACAAATATGGTGCAGAAACGAGATACAGCGCTAATGCTTTAGAGTTTAGAGAACCTCAAGGAGGAATTTGCCCTTTTCATGCACAAAATAATGATGAAAAAATCACCGACCACGAAATTGTGAGTGCAGCAATATATCCTTCAATAGGTATCATGCGTGTAGGCAATAGTGATGAGTACTATATAGGCCCACAAGTTCCAGAACCCATAATGTCAATGATCTTTCTTTTTATAGGGATAAAGAAGGTAAAATTAAAAGACAGGCAGCAGAATTTAGAATATATGGTCTGAATATTAAAGGAGAAGTTGTAAAAGAACTTACCCATCCTGATATGAAAGACAAAGTTGAAATTGAGTGGTCTTGCCATTTAGCCAACCAGAAAGCAGCCTGGTATCAATTTAATCTTGCATTAGATATTCCGGAAGCCAATGAAGATGAGTATAAATATTCATTTAAAAGAAATTCAGAGATCCTGGATCGTATGAGCCTCGTTATTGATGGAGGTGTAAAAAATATAGACAGCAAATCGATCAATACATCAGCAAAATTTATAGGGAAATTTTTAAGAGATACAGAAGTTTATCTTGGAGAAATATTTTTCGATAAGAATTCACCAAATTCCAAAAGATTACATGTACTTGGAGGTAAAGGTATATCCAAAAGTTCTAAAAATGAAATTGCTTTAGATTTTGCCAATAATGATGGTTGGTATGATGACACTTCTGACGGACCAGTAACAGCCATTTTAAAATTCAATAATAAGGAAATCAATGTAAAACCGGCTTGGGTAATTTGTGCACCTCCAGATTATGCTCCTATGCAACAATCGGTAAGAACAATGTGGGATTTAATGAGAGATCTATCTGTAAGAGAACTTAATTTGCCTTCTCCACTTAGCCCTTCATTCTCTTATGATATATTTCCCATCTTTAAAAGAATGACTGAACTACAGTGGGTAAACAAAGGTTTTTTAACCACTTTTGGATTCAATGGAGCTTATCATTTCAATGAAAATATATGGATTGAAAAATTAAGGGATGGAACTATGAATAACCTGGAATTCAGAAGACAAATGTTTAATCAGTTTAGGCAGTTTGAGCTCCCAGGTTCTCAATCTCCAGCTTTATGGCCTTGGCTATATGGAGATGCTACGGAAATAGTAGGAACCGGAAGCCCCAGACAGCATAGTACACTTACAGCTTTGCAAATCAAAATGTTGCATCAATGGGTAGATGGGAATTTTATTGATGATTGGGATAAATATAAAACCAATTATATGAGTCCTAAATCTATAGATGAATATCCTGTGCAGGAGCAAGCCGACTTACTTACAAGAGCTGCTTTAGATTTTTGTTTAGCAGACGCTTTTCATCCAGGTTGCGAAATGACATGGCCGGTAAGAATATCTTCTATGTATGATTCTCCTTTTAGATTTAAATTTGATAGAGATCATCTTATTAAAGACAACCTTGATTACGGACCTTTTATAGATCAAACGTTACTTAATAAAATAGTTAATCCTTTCGAATTTCAAGTTCCAGGCGGTATAACACGTTGGATGGCTATTCCTTGGCAAACAGATACGGCATCGTGTAAAGACGGATACGACAGTTCATATGACTCTTATATTCCAACATTTTGGCCAGCACGAGTGCCTAATGAAATTATTACTTACAAGCAATTTAAAGCTTTACAAGAACAACAAGGAAATCCACAACAGCAATTAGAAATATTTAATCAGCGTTTTGAATGGTTAGAAGATTTACCGGGTAACCCCACTATTTATTCCCCATATGAAGAGATTATTAATAAAATGATCACTCATTTTGATGCTGTAGGCACAGTGCTACCTATGAAATTAGAAGAAAAAATCACGAATAATGATAGCACTAAAATTCCGGATACTGTGCAAGTTGCTTTAACCAGCTCATACACTAAAATTATCAATATCATTTTAAAAGAGACCAGACAAAAGCTAATAGATAAGGTTACAAAAGACAAGGTAATTGAAATAATTTCAGATAATGTATTGAATTCTTTCACATTACAAATAGACGGAGATATAAAAAAAGAGGCGGAACATCTATTAAATAATTCAGAAGAATTAGAAAACCTACTGTCAAAAGTTCAACAAACAAATAAAGATTTACAAATAGAATATGTTAAACCAAATCAAAAAATAGTAACTATTCATGAAAGATTTAGAAGACGTTTTAATTCTTAATAATGAATAACTATTTCGACATTATAATTATTGGAGGGGGCATAGCAGGGTGTATCGCTGCCATGCACCTCCATTCATTTTACAAAATTTTAGTCATTGAAAAACCAGAAAACACAAATGTTTTACATGGGGAAACTTTAGTGGCATCTAGTAAACGTATTTTTAGTGAATTAGGAATTGATATTGATGAAATAATGCAGAATCCATTGGTGGGCAAACCTACAATTGGCATGCAATCATATTGGGGAACCCCTCATCCTATCATGCAAGATAGCATACAGAATCCTGAAGGCCATGGCTGGTCTATCAATAAGAATAATTTTGTAAATGAATTACAAAAAACAACAAGCAAGCGAGGTATTACAATCATTAGAGAAAATATTATTAGTGTTTTTGAAGAGTCTCAACAATGGGCTTTGATTACAAAGACAAAGGAGGGTTTCGAAAATAATTATCAAGCTAAATTTATCATAGATGCTTCAGGACGTAGAAGTTTGATGGCTCAAAAAATGAACATTCAGCGCCTCAAAAAAGATCAGCTTATTGGGATTCATGGATGTATACACATTCCAACTATAAAAGAACTTTCTACAATCTATACTGTTGAAAACGGATGGTGGTATATTACCAAACTACCTAATAACAAACACTTGATTAGTTTCTTTACAGATTCCGATTTATGTGATAAAAAGTTGACAAAAGATGGAGATTTTTTTAAAAATTATTTTTTAGCTGAAAAAGATTTAATGAAAATTTTAGAAATTAAAGCAGAAATAATACAGTATGAATTTTTAGGTACAAAAGCATCACATTCGTCCTATCTTACATTTCCAATAGAATCGAATTGGATAGCAATTGGAGATGCGTGTTTAACCTTTGATCCATTATCCTCTCAAGGAATGTTTAATGCTTTAGCAATGGCTGCTCAATACTCCAAACTGATCATTAAATCGAATGTAGTTCATACCTTATCAGAAGACATTAAAAATGCATTTATAGCAGAATGTAATCGTATTGCAGAAAATATTTGGTCTCATTATGAATATCATCATTACATCTATTACAGGATGGAAAAAAGATGGCCAAACCAATTATTTTGGAATAGACGTCACTATCTTAAATAAGCATTATTGATGAAATAAGGTATGAGATTTACTTAAAATTAAGATGACAATATACTTTATACAAATACTATTATTATTTTAGCAACGTAAAAATTGGATATAATAATTAAGGAAATGAAAAAATTAATCTTACTGGGTGCTGTTTCAGCTTTTTTAATCAACTGTAATAAAAAAACTGAAGCTCCTGCTCCAAAAGTAAACACTGATACTATTGCCGTAGAAGAACCTGTAGTAGATACTTTAGGTCCAAAATCATTCTGCTATGTAGGAGTTGTGGGAAAAGACAGCGTCTTTGCTTCTATTGATGATAATCTGGGAACTATTACTGGGAAATTATCTTATAAAAACAGTGAAAAAGACAGCTCAAAAGGAGATGTAACAGGCTTTAAATCGGGAGATACTTTAAAACTGACTTATGAATTTACCTCTGAAGGGAAGAAAAGCAAAAGAGATATTTATTTCTTACAGAAAGACAATGTTTTAACAGAAGGTATTGGTGATCACAAAGAAGAAGACGGACAGTCTAAATATGCCAACGAGAATAAAATCACCTATAAAGATAGCCCTACATTGAATACTGCTGATTGTAAAGTGGTAAACAAAGCTGTAAAATAAATCAGCAAATACAATTAAAATCAAATAAAAATGCTGTTCTCAAATCCGGGAACAGCATTTTATTTTTATAAAGTTTCAGAATGAAAAGCATAAACATCTGTGAAATCTGTGTAATCTGCGAGAACCATATATCATTATCTACCCTGAATTGCCTCAATGACTAAGCTTCTTTCTCCCAATAATTGTTTACAATATTTCTCATAATACCAACATATGATTTCACATGTGGAAGCTGAGTGAAAACCTGAAACTGATCATGGGTAGTATGAAAGTTCATATAAAACAACCAAAATCCAATCGAAAGATAAGGTATAGAAGCAAGTTCCTGAGAACTTACAGAACGGTATTCACGATATCCATCCAGAAAAATATGATAAGCTCTCTGAAATTCTTCATAAGTCATTCTTCCTGCAGATACATCTAATACAAAATGGATCCAAAAAGTCATAATATCATTAACCAGCCAACCATATCCCATAAAGTCGAAATCAAAAAAAGTTACGGTGTTATGGTCAAAATGAAAATTTTTAGGCAGGAAATCAAAATGACAGTATCCTTTTGAAAACTTTGAAGTATCAAATTTTGTCAGGTTACGCTCTATTTCAGCAGCAATATTTTGCAGCCATTTGTAATCTTCGGGGTTTTCTTTAAAGACAGGTTTTAATCTTTCCAAAGGTTTAAAAACAGTGGTTTGGAGATCAAAATTCCATCGTTCGTATTCTACTTTAAAATCTGAGGAAACATTATGAAAGTGAGCCATTTCATTTCCTAAGGCACGAAACTGATTATCATTCATGACTCTAATCACACGACCTTTAGCAAAGGAAAATAGAACACCATATCTTACTCCTTCAATAGCTTCCAATTTTAAAATAACATCTCCGGAAAGGTCTTCAATTGGATAAGAAACAGATACATGAGCATCTTTTAAAGCCTGTAATAGTCTTACTTCCTCTTTAATATGCTCTAAACTTCGATGAGAAGAACGGTAGATGCGAAGTATAAAACGTTCCTCTTCCGACTCTACCCGATAAGTATCTCCCACTCCTCTTACCAGAAGCTTACATTGAACATTTTTGAGTCCATATTTTTCAGCAATAAGTTCTGATAATGCAATTGGACAAAGTGTTGAGTAAGTTGCAGGAAAAATAGATTTCATGGTATTTAATTAATTGTATGTATGGATTCAGATCCATATCTGATAAATGAGCTTAAATATATTTTCAGGCTTCAAAAACTCCCATCTTCCCTCTTCCAGCCTCCTTTCCTATAATTCTTCCCTAATAATTTTAATAAAATGGTTTACAGCATCATCACTTGTACTCCAGGAAGTAATCAGGCGAATGGCAGAGAGCTCTTCATCTACTTTTTTCCATACGAAGAAATCAAAGCTTTCTGATAAAGTTTGGATAAGATTATTACTTATAATTGGGAAAATCTGATTGGTGTACGTATCAGAAAGAAATTTAATGCCTTTTTCCTGCAAAGCGTGCTTGATCTTCATCGCCTGTTGGTTGGCATGTTTCGCTAAATCAAAATACAGATCATCCTTCATGAGTTCCAAGAACTGAATTCCCAGTAACCTTCCTTTTGCCAATAAAGCTCCTTTCTGTTTGATATTGAATGCAAAATCCTCCTGAAGAGCCGGATTATTAATAATGATAGCTTCTCCAATTAATGCTCCGTTTTTGGTTCCTCCCAGATAAAAAATATCCGTAAGTTCTGCTACTTTTTCTAAACTAAGATCGCTTATTTCAGAAGTTAATCCATGACCAAGCCTTGCGCCATCCATAAAAAGATAGAGACGGTTTTCCTTACAAAATTTGGAAAGCTCTTCCAGTTCTTTAGTCTGATAGATGGTCCCCAGCTCCGTAGAATTCGAAATATACACCATTTTAGGCATCACCTGATGGGGTACATTCTTATGATTTTCCAACACCGGAATAATATCAGATGGTCTTAGCTTTCCATCCTCTGTTTCAATACTTAAGATTTTATGGCCTGTTGCTTCAATTGCCCCCGTTTCATTATTCAGAATATGCCCTGTAGATGCAGAAACAGCACATTGATAAGGTTTTAAAACAGAAGAAATCACAATTAAATTGGCCTGCGTTCCACCGGAAACAAAATAAACGTCTGAATCTGTTTTCTTTATTTTTTCTTTAATTAACTCTTTTGCCTTTAATGAGTACTCATCTTCTCCATAACCAGCCTGTTGTTCAAGATTACACTGTAAAAGAGCCTGCAATATATTCGGATGACACCCTTCAGAATAATCGTTTTGAATGAAAATTTCATAAAGTAAAATTAAAAAAATGAAACAAGATTCTCTTATGAAAACAATTAAAATTTAATATTCTAAAATTATGTAATCAAAAGAGGTTATCTTTCCAGATAACCTCTTTTCTCACTTTCTATTCTGTTTATTCCTTAATAACTTTTAATTGGTCAACTAAAACTTTATTATTCAGTAATCTCAGCATATAAACTCCTGTTCTAAATCTGGAAAAACTAATCTTAGAACTTAACATTACATTGCTGTCTATAAGTTTTCCGGAGATATCATAGAGCTCATAATGGGTAATTTTTTCATCACTTTCCACATTAAGAATGTCTTTCACAGGATTTGGTGCAATCTCAGTGTGTTTTTTAGTTACTCCATTGACTGTTAAAGTTGATGTTATTTTTAATATAATATTATTCTGACTCAATTGATAACATACTCCTGCCTGACTAAGCTCTGCCATCGTCTTATTCATCAAGTTACTTTCTGTTCCTGTATAAGAAATTCCGTAAACTGTATAGTTTCCAACAGGTAATGTTGTAAAATTAGCTGTAGTACTTGTTTTCACTATAGAATTTGTAGAATTATTGATTGCAATATAAGTATAATTTATTCCTGCAGGCGCATCAATAATATTGTAAAACTGTCCTGCTCCGTCAACACTTATTTCTGCACTTTGCCCAACTGGAACTCCATATATATTTTTAACCGTCATATAATACTCTACACCTTTTTCGAGATTAGCGTAAAGATATCCCAAAAATGAAAAACTAGTCCCTGTACCTAAATACACACCTGTTGAAGAAATAAAATTAGCCGAAGAAACCTGATCTCCTTTATACACAGTAGGGACAAGAATTTTAGGACCTGTCCAGCTTAAAGCATAAGGCCCTGTTTCTGTAACTTTAAATCTTACAGGAAGTAGAGATGTGCTGGCAAGAACAGCATAAGGAGCTGTCATTGTCTGATTATAAATATAAAGAGGAAGTGAAATCATATTGGCTGCAAAAAAATCCAGTGATTTTATATTGTAAGCCTGGTTAGACGGAGTCTGAGGCTGTAAGTTAAGGTTAGCTTCGGGACTTCCCTGAGTGGCCGTAATTTCTTTCATCTGTTCAACTATAACAGAAGGAAAAGCTTTACAGTCTGAATCAATAGTAAAATTAGTATCAGAAACATCAAAAAACTCTGCAAATTCGTTAAGAACAGCAGTAACTTTAATTCTTGCACGATCTGTATAGATAACTGATGGCAAAACTACTGCTGCAGAACCGTTATTAGGAACATCAGAAGCCAGTATATGAGGAAAAGTGATCCCTCCATCAGTAGACAGAAGAATATTCACAGTGTTCTTTAAAACATCGGTCTGATTCACATTCCATGTTACATTTAGATTAGCTCCTGAGTTTAGGGTAATATTGGAATTAGGATAAGTAACTGCTAAAGGTCCCTGGTCAGTCACTGTTACTAAAACCTGATCAGAATCTACTCCACCTGAAACTATACTGTTATCTCTCACCGTAAATCTCATTTTAATGGTTCTGGGTACGAGAGATAATACTTCAGCAGCATTTACCGGAGGAGTATTCTGATTATCCAGTACAAATTTCATTTTAGGAAAATATCTCTCCGTAGTCTTGGTACTTTGTTCGGACCTGAATAATGGTGCTGTTGCGCTGTTAGCTGCGGGATATCCTGCTAACCCGTTTATTGTACTTCCCATTGCTCCCTTATCATAAGTAGTTGCTATATCTGTCTGATCCCAGGTATATGATAGATTTGAGTCTTCTGCATCACTTCCTATACCTTTCAATTTAAATGGTGTATTCTTTGGAATGCTGACAGCAATATTTCCAACACTTGCAAAAGGAGGAGTATTAGGAACTGTAACTGAACTATAGCAAGTTGAATTGAATTTCACAGTATTTAATATCTGGTCTAAGCTTCTGGCGTGGAAATAATCCAGTTTATTCACTCCGGAATTCGTTTGATTAAAAGGAGTAGAACAATTAGTGCCATATCCCATTATAGTAGAACCGGCTCCCGGCTCCACCGCAGAATTAAAACTCCATTCGTCTGTACAGGCTTCAGGATTAGAAGGATACCCACCCATTGCATTAAACGTATGACCTGCTCCAAATTGATGCCCCATTTCATGAGCAATCAGATTAGCTGTTGTTGATTTTGGTGCAGTAGTTATCCATTCACTCCATGCTCTGGCTTTAATAGGTGCATTACAGGGCTGAGGACCGGCTTCTCCTCTTGCACCACCTACCGTTCCCGGTAAGATATTGAAAGTATGGCCAATATCATAATCAGCTTGAACCAATGTTCCATTTGTATTCATGGTATTAAAGCCAGTTTGTGAATTGGCGGAAGATGCAAAATAAGGATTAATAGTAAATGGATCTGTAGCTCCATCTGTAAAAATCAGTGTTTTATTAAGTGTTTTTTCTATCAGTTGAAAAGAAACAGAAAGTTCTGATTCATAAATCTGGTTAATCAGATTTACCATCGCCACCACTTCTCCCAATGCCGCATCCTGACTTCCGAAAGCAGTAGTAAACTCACCTGTGGCAGCTACTGCCAATCTGTATACTCTCATGGTATTACCATAAGGAAAATTGGTTACAGATTTTTGAGCGTTTAATTGTTCAGCCACTGTCTTAAGGCTCTCTTTAAATCCATCTTTATCAATCTTACAGCTAAACTTCTCACCGAATGTTTCAAAAGAGTTATAAATTCTATATTCTCCTTTTTCTGTTTTATAAGGCTCAATAATAAAATAACCGTTAGTTGATTTAATCATAGCCGTCATTTTATCTCCTGCTAATGTTAACTTTATTTTGGATTTCCTGTCTTTCGAGTATCCGTCAAAAGTGATAATATCATCAAGCTTCTTGCTCAAAAGATTGTTTTCATGTAAAATAAATTCCTGTTGATTTCCATCTATAAGGGTTAAAATAACAGACTGATTGCTAACTTTAACCGCTTTTTTTCTATTATCCTTTACATTTCTTTTAAAATTTTCTACATTAAATTTAAAGGTGGTTCCGGGAAGAAGTTCTGGGTTTAAACCATTAGTATTTGAAATCTGTGCATTCATAAGAAAAGAAGCACAGACCGAGAGGAATGTGAGTTTTAATTTCATAGTTATTTTTTCTTAAATATATACATTAATCGCCTTCAAAAGACGTAGCTGTATAAAATTATTAAAAAATCAACATATTAAATACCCAATCACTAATTCCTATCTTTCAATAAAAAAGAGTGCTTTTTAAGCCATATTAGAATCTTTATAAACATATATTCATATTCGGGAATGCATAAACTTTAATATTATTTTGTTAGATTTGTATTGAAAATCATCTAACATTTTGAAAACAACCCTAACAGAAGAAAATTACCTGAAAGCTTTGTTTCATTTAGTTGACAATGAAGGAAAGGTGACGATTAACGAACTCAGCAAATTTTTAAATGTAAAAATGCCGAGCGTTAACAATATGATGAAAAAATTTGCAGAA
The DNA here is from genome assembly GCF_004119455.1 of Chryseobacterium sp. CH25. Classification (GTDB taxonomy): domain Bacteria; phylum Bacteroidota; class Bacteroidia; order Flavobacteriales; family Weeksellaceae; genus Chryseobacterium. The sequence continues at coordinate 245,365 of NZ_NRQT01000005.1, read as the reverse complement.
AAGAAATGGGTCATTTATGAAACCTACAAACCTCTGATCGTTACAGAAAATGGCAGACGTGAAGCAGCTTTAGTAGTACGTAAACACAGACTTACTGAAATGTTTCTGGTTAAGAAAATGAATTTCGGCTGGGAAAATGTTCATGAAATTGCAGAACAGCTGGAACACGTTCATTCTCAAATTTTCTTTGACAAAATGGACGAAATCCTGAACCATCCCAAATTTGATCCACATGGAGAACCTATTCCTGATAAAGACGGAAATATTATCGCCCAGGACCTGCAGAAATTAAGCAGCTGTGAAGAAGGAGAAACGGTTGTCTTTGCATCTGTCACCCTTTCTGATGATGCTTTCTTAACATATCTAAATGATCGGAAGCTTCTGCTTAATACCAAAGTAAAGATTATTAAAATTGAAAGCTTTGACAAATCCATGACCATAGAGATTGATGAAAAGAAAGAAATTCTCAGTAAAAAAGCTACTGAAAAAATATTGGTAAAAAAATAAAAAAACAGTGATTTTCACTGTTTTTTTATTCTTCTTATATTAATTTCAATGCTCCTCTATAGGTTTAACCTTTTTTGGTTTTATACTCAGTAAAAAAACAGTTGATATAATAAAAAGACTCCCCACCCAATCTACTGGAGAATAAGAAACATTAAGCCATAACACGGCTAAAACTGTTGCTGAGAGGGGCTCCATGGAAGCAAGAAGGCTTGTTTTCTGTCCACCAATAATCTTTACCGCTGATAAATAAGCATAAAATGCAACTAACGTACCCAAAATAACAATAAAAGCTGTGTACCCGAATGCCTGTAAATCCCATGTACCTTCTACCTGCCACGGAGCTTTTACAAAACTGAACACAATACCACCACATAGCATTCCCCATCCAATTACCAAAGAAGATTTATATTTTGAAAGAAGCTTTACTGGCTGTAGTGTATAAATAGCCAGAGATACAGCAGATGCCAAACCAAAAAACAAAGCAGCTCCGGAAATTGATAAACTTGAAATATCTCCATGAGTGACAAGCAATACTGTTCCCAATACCGCCAGAACAATAGCTATTATTTCCAATAAAACAGGAACTCTCTTGTTTTTAAAAGCAAGATATATAGCAATAATTACAGGTCCTGCATACTGTAAAACTGTAGCAGTTGCAGCATTGGAATGCTTTATCGCTGCAAAATAAGTATACTGAACAGCCAACATCCCTGTTATGCTGAAAATAATAAGCTGTACAGCATCCTTTTTATTTTTCCAAATCTCAAAAAGATCTGATTTTTCTCCAAATTTTGCAAAAACAAGCAGAAAAAACCTGAGACAAGCAGCCTCATTGTAATCATCCATTCAATATTAATCCCTCGTTGCTGAAAGAGAAACTGGGCAAATGTTCCGGAGATTCCCCAAAATAACGCTGCCAAAACAGCCAAACAAAATCCTTTTACAATATTCATAAGTTCAAACAGTATTTAAAATGCAAAATTGCATCAAATACTGCTTGATTTTTAACGAAATTTGAGTAATTATTTGCAATTTTGTTTCATCAACCTATTAATTTTCAAAAAAATGAATGAACTGGATCATTTTGATATTTCAATTCTCAACATACTACAGAAAAATAATCTTACTCCACAACGTGATATTGGAGACACTATTGGCTTATCAGCTGCTGCTGTTCAGAGACGTATCAAAAGAATGCGTGAAACGGAAGTTATTAAAGCCGATGTATCTGTTATTGATACAGAAAAGCTTAGCCATTCGGTGACCCTTATTGTAGAAGTCTTTTTGGAAAGAGATAAAATACATCTTATTGATGAGGCTCAGGCATTATTCACTTCTGCTCCCGAAGTACAGCAATGTTATTATGTAACCGGTGAATCAGATTTTGTTTTGATCATTGTTGTTCCCTCTATGAAAGAATACGAAATTCTGACCCGGAGAATATTTTACAGTAATGAAAATATTAAGCATTTCAGAACCTTAGTTACCATGAATACAGTAAAATCCGGACTTGATATTCCTTTGGATCTGTTGTTATGATTATCAATACATCATTAACTTAATTCGTTAAAAAACGGTTAAATTCTGTCTTAAAAAGAGTCTGTTGCTTTAAAATGATTAGGTTTGCAAAATATTCTGTGGAGGTATCATATCTCCTATACGTCCTAAACTTTAACTATTACCTTTAAAAATTATGAAAAAAAGAATTCAGTTCTTTATGGTTTCGATGATGCTTACCCCAATGTTCAATGCGCAGGTAAAGGATTTCGTAATTGAACCACCCATTAAAAATAACTTACATATTTATAAAACATTTGGAGTATTTGGTGGTAAAGAATATTCTGCCAACTCAGTATATCTTGTCACTAAAAAAGGAGTCGTTTTATTTGATGTTCCATGGGAAAAAGTACAGTACCAGAGCTTAATGGATACTATCAAAAAACGTCATAACTTACCCGTTGTTGCTGTATTCGCTACCCATTCTCATGACGACCGTGCCGGAGATCTTAGCTTTTTCAATAATAAAGGGATTAAAACCTATGCTACCAGCAAAACCAATGAATTTTTGAAGAAAGATGGAAAAGCCACATCTACTGAAATCATCAAAACCGGAAAACCTTATCGCTTTGGCGGAGAAGAATTTACCGTTGATTTTCTGGGTGAAGGACATACTGCTGATAATGTGGTGGTATGGTTTCCAAAATACAAAGTACTGGATGGCGGATGCCTTGTAAAAAGTAATTCGGCTACTGATTTAGGATATATTAAAGAAGCCAACGTAGAACAGTGGCCAAAGACTATGAATAAACTGAAAGCCAAATATTCACAGGCAACATTAATTATTCCCGGACATGATGAGTGGAAAGGCGGTGGACATGTAGAGCACACACTGGAACTTCTGAACAAAAAATAAATAAGGTTTTTATTTAACCAATAAAAAAATCCCGAATTAGAAAATTCGGGATTTATCTTTTTATAACGGGAAGAAGATTTTAATCTAAAACACTCCAACCTCTCTTTGGATTGGTATTGGTAGAAACTTCCTGTTCGTTAACAATGATATTTTCTTTTCTCTGACCAATATAGTCCAGTTCGCTCAGTTTAGAGAAAATAGTTTCTAAACTTCTCAGCATCTGCTGAATGTAAAGTAACGGTTCACCACAGTTATGATGATCGTAATTGGTTTCTGCTACAATAGAAAGCTGATTCAGTAAAGTATGTGGAGCAATTTCACTCCATTCTAAACTATAGTTCAGCATTTCTTCCAATTCTGCAGGAACCAGAAGCTGAGTTGAGTTATACAAATGAAGAGCTAATCTTGCAAAAGATTCAATTAAAAATACAGGTGGTTGGTAAGGTGTAATATTTCTGAACTGGAAATACATATCTCCAAAAGTAGTTACCATGGTATTACAAACAAACTTAACATTCTGTGCTAAGGCTGTATTCTGGTTCTTATGAGATGCCTTCTGAATGATTTTGAAAGCATACTGCTGAAGATTTCCAATAGATTTTGCAAAATTGCTGTAATAATCTACCAAAGCCGGATGACTCTGAATTGAAGTACATGGTGGAATAAAATTAGAATCTACCTGTGCAATATTTGCCTTTAAATCTACCTTTCCGATAATCAGATAATTCCCCCCCGAATAGCTGCTGTTCAAAGAAGTTACAGGAAGAAGTTCAATATGGTGATTGGGCTGTGCATTTGGGTGACGTGGCGGAATTTCTTCCGGATCAATATCTCCAAAAGGAACTTTATCAAACGGATTTACAGAGATCAGAATATAATACTCACCGTCTGCCTGCTCTTCGTTCATTGACTTTGCCAGCGATTTTACACTGATTCTTCTGTCATTTAATTCAATACGGTAACCCGCCATGGTAACAGCACTGCATCTTTTGATAACAAGCTGTACATCATTGGTAGCAGTATTGTGAACATCAAAAATAGTACGGTCTGTATACTCAGTAGAGATAGGCAAAAGCCCATAATTATATGTAGTAATCCCAAGAGAATTGGAATCTCTGATCGTATCAATTAAGAAATTATCCTGATCATTAAGGTGCCTTTGGGAAACCTTCATCCCATCCACCCAATTGATTGCAAAATGTTTAATAGGCTGTATCATGTTTAATACTTTTTAATTTTTTGTGTTTATGATTTTCTTGCGACTCCCTCCTCTTCATGCTGAATGACTCTCTTACAAATAACCACTTCATTTTCAGAAATGCTGTTTGCAGTAATGTCCTGGTCGAAATCTATATATTTTCTAAAGCTGAAAAACGATTTTTTGGTGTAAAAGATCCAGTAATAAGGTTCTCTTACTTCATCAGAAAGATGAATGATAGATCCTGGGTTTTTATGGTTATAGTCATCTACCACTCTGTAAAACCAGTCTCCAAAAGTGATTCCTGTTGGAAGCGTTTTAGCTTTAATTCTGAATCGGTTTGAATCTTCAAGGTTTTTACTTAATTCAACATTCAGAACCATCAGACGGTCAAAATCTGCTCCTTCAAAATCAGGAAGCTTTTGCTCCGGAGAATATCTCCATGTTTTGTAAATATCAAAAGGAATACTGATAAACTGAATATAGCAGTAGTAAAACACCATAGGAACTACAAAGATCAGCATACTTGTAGCAGCCATTACAGCATATCCCGTATCTCTGCTCATCCAGTTGAATAACAGGGTAAACAAAAATCCACCCAATGCAATACACGTTAATGAAAGTATAGATTCAAACAAAATACTCATTGCCAGAGAATCAATATGCTTTTTGAAATATTTGTGTAATAAATTAACGTGGATAATCCCAAAAATAAGGTAAATAACCTGTGCAATGAGATACCAGTACGGATTAAAAAGGTTTCCGGCAAATCCAAAGAAACCTGGAAGAGCCAGGCATAAGCTGCACAGAAGAACATATACAATAATTACTTTAATTTTGATCGCAGGTTTGTTTCTCCTGATAATTCCCAGGATAAACATCATAATGATTGCGATTAAAGGCATTAAAATATACCTTAAAAAAATACCTTTTACTGAAGAAATTTCCATTTGTTTCTTTTCGAATTTATACTTTGTTGGTAGTTGTAAATATAATAAAATAATTTAGAGGAATGTAGAGTATCCAAGGCGGCTGGCATTTCTTTCATCATCCTCAAGACTGAACGAGTATTCCAGTTTTTCTGTAACGAAATTCTCTTCTATATCCACTGTAACAGGAAGAAAATAATCGTACAGTGTCTGAAGAACTTTTCTGAATGGGCTTCCCGGAATGTATTTTTTCATCTCTGTATAAGGAATTGGGCCGATATTCACTACCCAGTTCCGTTGTCCGTCCATATGTCTTCCACTCGGAATATAGGTTACTCCCAATCTTGAGTTCCCCAACAGCATTGAATCATCATTTTTCTCTATTTCATCAATAACATTGGGAGAAAAAGTTACCTTAACCGGAACCTGAAGAAAAGCAGTCATACATCTTTCAAACCATCTTTTATCTCCACGGATCTGATGGAAAAACGGCAGAATATGTATAAAAATATAGGCACTCTGTCTGTCCAGCATATCAATAAGCGGCCAAAGCTCACTTACGGTTTCCAGTAAAGCATCTGTATTACTGGTAATATCAAATTCAGATTCTTTAAGAAGCGCACTGATCTCTGTGAAAAAGACCTCCAGCTCAAAAGGGCGGAAAAATTTTCGTGCATCATCCTCTACTCTTTTCTGCTTTCTGATTTCTCTTACAACTGTATCTACATTTTTTCTTGAAGCTCCCAGAGAAGGTGGATGGAAAAGTCCTTCAGGAAGATAATCATAAATTCCTTCCCTATAACTTTCTATCGTGAATACTTCCTCATCAAAACCTAGATAACTGCTAGAAATGCTTTTAATATCCTTAAGATAAGCACGGTCATTCACCCCGACTCTCTCAATAAATATATTGCTTACCGTCCGGTGATATTTTAAAAGATTAACAGCTACAGCCTCTGCTTTAAAGTCTGTCTGCAGCTTATTATAGTTCATATCTACTATATTGTTCTCATGCATAGTGTTTCCTGTGATTATGACTTGTAAAGATAATATATCTCATAAGTTTGAAAAAATATTTTGGCAATAATTTTATTTTAAAAATACTAATTTATTGACATTAAAAGGAATAATTTACAGTAAATTCCGTAAAAATACGGTAATAAGCGAATTTATTCAAGGTTTAAAGTTTAAAGTTCAATATTCAGAATCAATAGGTTATCGTTTTGAGTTTAAGATTCAATTGATGTAGTCTGCCTGATCTAAGCCCGTTTTAAAGTATTCCTGATGAAGTAAAACTCAAATACTTTTTAAAGTTCAAAACTTCAATGTATATCCTTATTATTATATATTACCTAGATCCTCTGCATCCCTCACCTCTCACTCCGTATCCCATCAATCCCTCTCCCGCAAACCTAATACAATTCCCTATTTTACTCAGATTAAATTTTATTAACACTATCCTTTGGAATAAATCCAAGATTATGTATGTTCATTCGGAAAGGGACCGTATCTTTGCAGACTGAAAATTGTTATTTAAAATGAAAAGTATTTATTCTAAAATTCTGATTTTAGCATTCATTTCCTCTTCACTTTATTCTTATGCGTGGGGATTAACGGGGCACAGAGTTATTGCAGATATTGCAGAAAACCACCTTTCGAGAAAGGCTAGAAGAGAAATTAAAAAAATAATGGGCAAGGAACGTCTTGCTTATTGGGCTAACTGGCCAGACTTCATTAAATCTGATACTACCGGAGTTTGGAAACAGGCTTCATCATGGCATTATGTAAACATTGATCCGCAAGCTGATTTTAAAACTTTTGACCAAAACTTAAAAATGCAGGCAGGGCCTAGTCTTTATACTCAGGTAAACACCCTATCCAGCCAGATTAAGGATGAAAAAACATCAGCAAAAGACAGAAAAATTGCTTTAATCTTCCTTATTCATATTATGGGAGACCTTGCACAGCCACTGCACGTAGGAAGAGCAGATGATTTAGGTGGAAACAAAATTAATGTTACCTATTTCGGAGATAAAACCAATTTGCATTCTGTTTGGGACGGTAAATTAGTAGATTCTCAAAAATACAGCTATACTGAATATTCTAAGCTTCTGGATATTAAATCTAAGGAAGAAGTTGCACAAATCCAATCCGGAACTCTGGAAGACTGGTTGTATGATTCTCATAAAATTGCCAACAAAATTTATGCACAGACTCCTGACGGATCAAAATTATCTTATGACTATCAATACAAATTCAATGATACTCTTGAAAGACAGCTGTTATACGGTGGATTAAGATTGGCAAAAGTATTGAATGAGCTATTCTAATTAGACATAGAATTCTTATAGATATAGATAAAACGGGACTTTGGTTCCGTTTTTTTTTGTTTAAAATAACAGGCTACTCCAGCTCTTTTCTCATCTTCTGATAAAATATTTAATAAAAAAATAAAATTGGTGTAACCTTTTTACTTTTCCATACGTATATTATATAGTAACTCTTTTTTGAGGATAAAAATAAATGAGACAATTAAAAATCACTAAGCAGGTTACCAACAGGGAAACTGCTTCATTAGACAAGTATTTGCAGGAAATTGGTAAAGTGGAACTGATTACTGCGGACGAGGAAGTAGAATTGGCACAAAGAATACGTGCTGGCGATAGAGCCGCACTGGAGAAATTAATTAAAGCCAACCTTCGTTTCGTAGTTTCTGTATCTAAGCAATACCAAAACCAAGGTCTTTCCTTACCCGATCTAATTAACGAGGGTAACTTAGGATTAATGAAGGCGGCAAAAAGGTACGATGAAACTAGAGGTTTCAAATTTATCTCTTATGCAGTATGGTGGATCCGTCAATCAATTTTACAGGCGTTGGCTGAGCAATCAAGAATTGTAAGACTTCCGTTGAACAAAATTGGTTCCATCAATAAAATTAATAAAGCATACGCTCACCTTGAGCAGGAAAATGAAAGACCACCTTCTCCGGAAGAATTGGCTGAAGTTCTTGACATGAGTGAGGAAGATATTAAAGAATCTATGAAAAACTCCGGTAGACACCTGTCTATGGATGCGCCTTTAGTAGAAGGTGAAGATTCTAATCTTTATGATGTATTGCGTTCAGGAGAATCTCCAAGTCCTGATAAAGACTTAATGCTTGAATCTCTTCAGATTGAAATTGAAAGAGCATTAAATACTTTAACGCCAAGAGAGGCTGATTTGGTAAGATTATACTTCGGACTGAACGGAAAACACCCAATGACTTTAGAAGAAATTGGTGAGACTTTCGATCTTACAAGAGAGAGAGTTCGTCAGATCAAAGAAAAAGCAATTAAGAGACTAAAACACAATACCAGAAGTAAGATCCTTAAATCTTATTTAGGTAAATAATTTTAGCGTAAACAATTTTATAGGCGGAGTCTGTTTTCAGGCTCCGTTTTTTATTTTTGACATAGGAGATATTAATATCACTCTGAATTAAAAAAATAAAAATTTCGATTTACATTCTATTCTATAAGCTTCTGTAACATTTTTCAAAGTTTGTTCAACTAATTAAAATCATATCTTTTATCCCCTGTGGTAGAATTCAAATGATTAATTTTAGTTATTGGGATATAATACTGATTACCAATCAAAACAAACATATTATGAAAAAAATACTTTTCGCAGCTACATTAGCTTTATCTTTACTCTCCTGCAGAGAGAATAAACCAAAAAATAAACCTGTTATAGAAAACGCTGTTGATAATGCAGAGTCTTCCATTTCATCCATTGCCAAAAGTGGTTATTCCCGCGGTGGAAATCTGGTTGAAAGCATCTATGACGAACTTTTAAAAAATGATAAAGCACTGCAGGATCTTGATAAAAGAATAACAGATATTAACAGTGAAACCAATACTGTTATTAATGAGTATACCAGTATTATTGATAAATCAGAAAATTATTATCATGATGCTAAAAATCTTACCGGTTCAATTACAGATTCTATCGCAAAAAAAGAAATTGAAAAAGAGATTCAAAATAGTGCAGATAAGTACAATATAAAAAATCAGAACATCAAAGATCTGATCAAAAAAACTAAAGCAAACCAAAGTGCAATCTACAACCAGTATACTGTATTCAAAATAAGAAAGACCCTTCCTGAAATTGAAAAGTACCAGAATGCCCATCCTTTAAAAACAGATCATCTGGATCAGTTTATCAACAAACAGAATAAATTACTGGAAGAATTAAAGAAATTAAAATAAAACATCTCATGAACTATACTACACAATGGCTTAAAGATAAAACGCGCGTCAAGGAATTGGTAGACTTTTTTATCACCCATAAAACAGATTCTTACATTTCCCATGGCGAAATGATGTCTGGCAGAGCTGTAGACACTCATCACTGGAATCCGGATCTTGAAGTTATTTTAACAGAACAACTCCTTACCGATTTCAATTCCGATGGAAGCTCCAAACTGAATATCTTGATTGCAGAAGATGAAAACAAAGAGATTGTTGGGATGATGGTTTTCAATATTATCAACAGTCCTTTTAAAAAGTATGCAATTCTGGAAGATATGCTTCTGGATCAGTCCGTAAGAGGACAGTCTCTTGGAAGTAAACTGCTGGAAAAGGCTATTGAGGAATCTAAAAGCTGGAATATCAGTTTTATTTTGCTGGAAAGCGGAGTGAATAATCACGGAGCCCATCAGTTTTTCAACAGGTATGGTTTTAAAAAAGTATCGGAAAGTTATATTTTGACATTATAATCTTTGAAAGTTGGAAAATTGCAAAGGCGCAAAGAAGCCGGATCTATTAAATGCTTTTAAGGCGCAAGGATTATTTTATCTGTTTAAACCTGTGCATCTGAAAATAATAGTGTTTATATCTATTTTATGGAATTGTCATTCTGGTCTATATTTAGAATAGCAAAATACAGAATAACAAAGAATTTTATTCGTGCATTCGTGGCAAAAAGCATTTGTGTCCTTACTTATTTCCAACATTATCATTTCACAAGATAAACAATGAAAACAATTTCAATCATCGGAGCCGGAATTGGCGGACTTACCTTAGGAAATGTCCTTCAACAGCATGGATATGATTTTACCATCTACGAATCTGCACCGGAAATAAAACCTGTGGGAGCCGGAATTATGATGGCTGTAAATGCCATGCAGGTATTTGACAAGCTCGGGTTGAAGGAAAAAATTGAAAATGCCGGAAATAAAATTCACAGAATTACATTATCTGATGAATCACTGAAACCTTTTTCAAAAACGGAAATTCTTGAGCTTGAAAAGCAATATAACTCATGTAATGTTGCTATTCACCGGGCAGAATTACAACGTATTCTTGCAGAAAACCTGGACCAGAACTCCATTCATCTCAATCATTCCTTACAGAAAATTGAAAAGAAAGAGAATTATATTTTAGATTTTGAAATGGTAATCAGATTGAAAGCTCCATTGTTTTCGGTGCTGATGGTATAAAATCTCCTATCCGGAATCAAATATTAAAAACAGGATCTATCCGAAGTTCCGGACAGAAATGCTGGCGTGGTTTAGTAGATTTTGAACTCCCTGAACAACATCATCACGAAGCTTTTGAAATGTGGGGAAAAGGTAAACGATTTGGTTTTGTAAAGATTTCTGAGAAAAAAGTATATTGGTATGCATGTATCAATGAACGAAGCTTTAGCAGGGATTCAGAAATAGAAGACATCTTTAAAGACTTTAATGAATTGGTTTTAAATATCATCAAAGCTACCTCAAAAGACAATATCATCTGTAACGAAATTTCAGACCTCACTCCTATCCCTCAATGGTATGCTAAAAACCTTTGCCTGATTGGAGATGCAGCCCATGCTACCACTCCCAATATGGGACAAGGTGCCTGTCAGGCTATTGAAGATGCTTATGTTATTGGCCGATTACTGGAGAAAAACAAAGATTTTAATTCGGTTTTTGAAGAATTTCAGAAAATCAGGAGAAAAAAAGTGGATTATATTGTGAATACCAGCCGTACTATTGGTAAAATTTCTCAATGGGAACACGGAAACTCATTGCGTAATTTTATGATGAGTTTAATTCCGGAAAGCATCAATCAAAAGATGGCTAAGAAGATTATTGAACTTGAGCTATAAAAAAAGCCGGAAACTATTTCCGGCTTTAATCTATTACTTGCTGTTCTCTGTATGGACTAACTCTATCCAGTCAACAACTTCTTTAATCTTTTCATCAGACAACTTTGCATCACGATGAAGATAGAGATAAGAAGAAAGTGGCATTTTACCCTGTTTTATCTGGTTTTCAACAGCTTCTAATTTATTAGATTGTTTTCTTTGGCTGTATAATCCCCATTCGCTGAAGTTCAACTCCTTTTTTCCATCTTTGATATGATTTTCTATGAAATAGCTAAAGGGCTGAATGTATGCGTAAGCAGGATAATCCGTTCCATTACTGTGACAATCATAGCATGAAGTTCTCAAAATAGATTGTACGTTTTTAGGGATCTTATAAACCTTTGAAATGTCAGATGAAGGTACCTGCCCGTAATCAATATTACGAACAGGCTGAATCACCTGAATGATTAAAAAAATAAGGAAAAAACCTAAAAATATTCTTTTAATAAAGAGGCTCATTAATCTACAAAACCTTTTTTACAGATCCACAGTTAAGCATTTTTGTCCCTTCATAAGGATTGACAATCTCTTTTGTTTCACTAATCCAGGTTCCTCCTTTTCCATTATTATACATAGGGCAGAAATCCTGATATAGCTTTAAACCACCGTTTCCAACTTCCCCAATCAAGTCTGTAATATCATTACTCAAAGAGAGTAAATGTTCTCTCTGATGCCCTATATCACTAGAATTTTCTCCAATATGTTCTGCGTTTTCTGATGCACTTTCCAAAATATCACGCACTTCGGAACTGTTTTTTACATTGATCTGGCTGATATCTATTCTCTTTAATATAGAAAAAAGAGTTTTAGCTGCATCAGAAGCTTTTTCAGAATCATCCTGAGTCAAAGCATTTTTTAAAGGAAGATATGCTTTTATCACTTGCTGTATTGGAAAAGCTGAAAGTTCAACGGTTTCTTTCTTATTTTCTTCCGGATTTTCTTCTTTTCCTTCTGGGTTTTGGTTTGAAGCGACAACGGAATCTGTTTTATTTACGTTTTTGATTTCTGGTTCTGCTGATTTATTTTCAGATCCTTTATTTTCGGGTTTCGTACATGAATATAATGTAGCTCCCACTAATAATACGGTTATTATATTTTTCATTGTTTCTGACTGATTTTATAAAATAATGCGGTTAAAAATTAATACGTTAAGGTAACACCTGCTCCAAAGCCCATTTCGTTATCATAATTTCCGGAAACAGATAACCATTTTGCAAGATATATCTTATTCCTGTTGAAAATTCTCCATCGGAATTCACACTGAAATTACCTCTCAATCTTCTGGAAAGTGGAATATCTTCTCTGCTTAACTCCAATAATACCTTTCCATTTTGGTCTACGCTTGCGTCTGCTGTAATTAACATCGGTAATACATACTGCATCCCCACGATGAAGGAATATCTGCTTTTTGAAGCTTTCTGTTGCCCGAACCAGGTTTTCTTTCCATGAAAATCCATTCCCATATCCTCTGCCATCTGTCTTTCCATAATTTCATGGTTTTTCTGAAATCTAACCCCAGCATAAGGTAATGCCCACTGGAATTTGCCTAAGAATCTTCCTACTTTTGCACTTCCTTCAAAATGATCGAAGTTCCAGTTGGTATGAAATTCGTTCAGGTTAGCCCATCTTGGTCCGAACATCGTCATGGTTTCTGCATGAATTTTATTGCTTGCTACATCCAGCATTGCCATAGAACTAACCATTTTATTGTCTTTCAAAAAGTTTTTCCAAGCTAACTTTCTGTTAGGAAGCTGTGGATTTGGTTTTGAATTTTCATAACTGAAGATTCTTCCCATTCCTGCCATCATGTGGTACAGGATATGACAGTGGAAAAACCAGTCACCATCCTGATTAGCAGCAAATTCGATTGTAACAGTTTCCATTGGCATGATATCTACCACGTTTTTCAATGGGGAATACTCTCCTTTTGAATTAATCAATCTGAAATCATGTCCGTGAAGGTGCATCGGGTGACGCATCATGGAGTTGTTATACAGTTTGATTCTTAAAATCTCTCCTTTTTTAATCAGAATTTTATCTGTTTCTGTAACCGTTTTATTGTCTAGAGTCCACAGATAATGGTTCATATTTCCTTCCAGCGTAAACTTCATATTACGAACGCTGTCTGTTGGAAGAATGGTCTTTTCAGGAGACTTTAAAATATTATAAGACAATCTTTTGATCGTTTTTTCTTCCTTCATATCCATTCCGCTATGTTGAGAATGATCCTCTTTCTCTTCTTTCGTTTTCACGCCCATCATCTCGTTGATGTGCTTCGCAGTCGTTTTTCTTTGACTTTCTGGAATTTCCGGGTACATTACTTCATTCATATCCATCATCTGGTTTCCCATCGTCATGGTCATTGGCTTCATATTTCCGCTCATTTCCATCATTCCGTTCATCATTTTCATTCCTTCAAAAAGCATCAGTCTTGGTAAATTAGGAGCTTCTATTTTTTCACCGGAACCCAACCAAAGGGAAGCATGTCCTATTCTGTCTTCTGAAGTGGCACGGAATTCAAAGCTTTTATTCTCAGGAATCGTAACTTCAATATCATAGGTTTCTGAAACTCCGACAATCAATCGGTCTACTTCTACAGGAACCACATCATTTCCGTCATTTCCTACTACTTTTATTTTTCCACCACCATAATTCAGCCAGAAATAAGTGGATGAACCGCCGTTGGCGACTCTTAATCTTACTTTATTTCCTGCTTTCAGATTAGAATAGTCAGAACTTGGAGTTCCATTAATTAAGAACTTATCGTAATATACATCACTTACATCCATGGCTTCCATCCTTTTCCATTCGTTCAGTGCTTTTGTTCCAAAATTTCCTGATTTAATGGCTTCCCAATAACTTTGAACAGCATTTTTCTTTACCGCATACCAATCTGTATTGGCCATGTGAAGTCTGCGGGCAATCTGCATGGGATCATCATCACTCCAATCTCCTAATAGTACAGGGATTTCTGCATTATATTCGGTTCTTGGTTCACCTTCTCTCTTTTTAAAGACTAAAATCCCGTTCATTCCTATCTGTTCCTGCAGTGCTTCATGAGAATGATACCAATAAGTTCCGTTTTGAGAAACTTTAAACTTATATAAATGGGTTTCCCCCGGTTTTACAGGTTTTGTGGTAAGATAGGGAACTCCATCCTGCTCATTAGGAAGAATTACTCCATGCCAGTGAAGTCCTGTATTCTCCTTCAGCATATTGTGCAGATAAATTTCAGCAGTATCTCCTTCTGTAAAGTACAGTGTAGGTGCCTGAAGTTTGCCGTTGATAGCAAGAGCTCTTCTGTTTTTCCCCGTAAAATTGACAATGGTGTCTTTTACATACAGATCATAACGGACTTTTTTACCGCCAAAAGTAAGTTTTCCGTTCTCTGAATTTCTTTTCAAAACAGATTTTTCACCTTTTGGGTTTTCAACGACAGTATGTTTGTGGTCTTCTTTTTCTACCAGCTCCATTCCACACTTAGGGCACTTTCCCGGCTTATCTGAAATTACTTCAGGATGCATAGGGAAAGTATAAGTTTGGGCCGATGATACAATTTTTGTTTGGGTTACTGATTTTAAAGCTGGTTTAGCCGGTTGAATAGGTTCTGCTTTCCTTACCATATCCATTTTCTTAGCTTCTTCAGCCCTCATTACCTTTTTAATATCAGTTTTTCCTTTATTTATTTTGGTTTCTACCGGTTTCGTTTTTGTCTCTATTTTAGGTGCAGATTGTACTGCTGGTTTTACTACAACGGTTTTCTTTACCAATGTCATGTTACACTTCGGGCAGTCTCCTGGTTTTGAAGAGACCACTTCAGCATGCATAGGACAGGTATAATAGGTCTTTGTTGTTTGTGCGAAAGTAAAAACAGAGAACAAAAGCACCAGAAATATGATTAGTTTTTTCATAATATTCCGAACTTTTTAAAAGCTGCAGAGCTTAAAGTTTAAAATAAATTAAACTCCACAACTTATTGTTTTAAAGACTAATACAGTAATTATTTAATTTCTGACTTTACACTTCCACAAGAAAGCATAGATTTTCCGTAGTATGGATTCATGATTTGTTTTTCATCACTTAACCAACTTCCGTCAGCCATTGGGCAATACTGTACATAAACCGGTTTGTCGGAAAGTTTGAACTCCTTCGTCAGAGCAATCATATTGTCTGATAAATTAAGGAAGGTCTCTCTCTGAGCATCAACGGTTCTCGCTTCTGAAATAACAGAAGCATCTTTTCTAAGAATATTAAGGTTTCCTTCTGAAACTAATTTATAATCGATAGTGGAAGCCGTTTTAATAAATTCAGTAGCTGCTTTTGAAGTTTTATCAGCATCATCAGAAGCTAAAGCCGATTTGATGGCGATATAGTTCTGATATAATTTTGAAACCTGAGCGTCTTTTTTAGACTGCGCTGAAAGTGAAATAACTGAGAATAAAGATAAGGCTGCTGTAATGATATACTTTTTCATTGTTTTAAATTTTAGAATTAATTTTTTAAATAAAGAATAAGGGTAACGCACATGAAATGCGTCAAGACATGTCATTCTATAACGATATTACAATAACATCGAAAACGACTGACGGATTCTAAATTCTAAAATTACAATGATTAATGTAGATAGGTACCGGCCTGTATTCCGGTGGTGCATTGATCTGAATCTGAGTGAATTTGGTAGCAGAAAAAGATCTGTCTACAAAAGCAAACTGATGCATCACAGGAATTTCTGAAATCTGTCCTACAAAATCAATGTTAAGCAAATCAGACTTCTGGGAATCATCTACTTTTACAACTTTGATTTCTGTTTTGCAGCAACTCTTTTTATCCTTGACACCACATTTGCCACAAATATCATCAGCTTTCTGGCTTACAGAAACAAATTCTTTCATACAGTAATGAATGCTAAATGCCGCTCCGGAAGAGAATCCGAAGTAGAAAATAGAAAACAGTATGGCAAGAATCTTTTTCATTGTTGAGACAAAGTTAAAAATATTCAGGAAACCGTTGTTATAAAATTTTGTATTGTTGTTATAAAATTCCGGTAAAACAAAAATCCTCTGAGAAATAATTCAGAGGATTTTTGTTCTATATGCTCTCGCAGATGATGCGGATTGAGCTGATTTTTATAGTTTAAATTCTAACTTCACGTTAAAGAAACGCCCTGTAAGACGTACCGGAACCGGATACATATTATTGGTATTATAATCTGTGATCCATTGATTGGCTACAGTATTATTGATATTAAATGCGTTGAAAACCTGAACTCCTAAAGATAATTCCTGGAAATTACCCCAGAATCCGGATCTTTTATTCTTATCCTTTGGATCAATAAATACTTTTGTTAATCCGATATCCACCCTTTTGTAAGCAGGTAATGTTTTCTGATAGCTGTATGCTGAATTGAAATCCGGCTGTCCGTTATCATTAAACATAACAGGAGATCCCGTTGGTAATCCCATTGCATACACTAAAGTAAGGTTTACCCTCATAGATGGGAACTGCGGCATATAATCCTGGTAGAACATCGCCACTCTGAATCTCTGATCTGTAGGTCTTGGGATATCTCCTCTGCCATCAATATTTTCATAAACCCTGGCATAACTAGCAGACAACCAAGAATCTACTCCCGGAACAAATTCACCGAATAGTCTGGTATCAATTCCATAAGCATATCCTTTAGCATTATTCTGTCCTGAGTAACGGATTCTCACATTATCCATATAATACGGAATCAGGTTATCCATTTTCTTGTAATAAAGCTCCGTTGTCAATTTAAACGGTCTGTCATACATATAGAATTCATAGTCATTGGAAAGAATAGCCTGGATAGATCTTTGCGACTTGATATTTGAGTTAAAGTTTCCGTCAAGATCTTTAATTTCCTTATAAAACGGAGACTGATAATAGATACCCCCGGAAAGTTTGAATAACATATCCGTATCCCAATCCGGTTTGATAGCAAACTGAACTCTTGGAGAGAATATTGTTTCTTTATTGAAGCTCCAGTTGGAAACTCTTACTCCGGCATTTAAAAATACTTTGCTTGCTCCCCAGTAAAATTTCTGGGAATACTGAGCATAAGCAGATAATCTGGTAGGCTCAATATTATTTTTTCCTGCAATATAATAGAACATTCTCAGATCTCCTGTTGTAGTTCCTGCTCTTGGATCAATCACTTCCGGTCTTGGAAGGCTGTATCCTGCAGAATCTACCAGTTTCCATTCGTTAGTAAGATCTTTAAGGTTTTCCTTTTCGTATTTGAAACCAACCTCAATGTCTGTATTTACATTAGGGGAAAACTTAGCTCTTAACTGAGTTCCGTAAGTTCTTACGAATAAATCATTTCTGGCATGTTCCGTTTGGCCTCCAACATCATAGCTTGAAATTGGCTCCTTTGTTACAGGATCAAATGTCTGCAGATCATATTCAGATCGGATGGTGTAGTATTCTCTTTCTCTGTTCTGATAAGCAAAAGCATCTAATGTAAGTTTCCATTTGTCAGCCGGCTTATAATTCATGGAAAATGTACCCATCATATTTTTATACTGGTCATTTTCCTTACCACCATAGCCTATATTGACAGTAATTGGCTGCTGAAGGCTTCCGAAAGTTACACTTTTCGCTTTAGGAATCATCTCATAATCATTCTTGGAATAATATCCGATGAATGACATGGAAAGTTTATCGTTAACATGATAATTTAGATAAGACTGAAAATCCCAGTAAGTAGGATTAAAATCTGTGTCTTCCTTTAAAGTGTTAAGAACAAGATTGGTATTTCTGTATCTCCCTGAAAACAAAGCTGTAAACTTCTTATTCTTTGAAGCTAATCCGGTGGTTAACCTGCCTCCAATTAAACTTGCTTCACCGGAAACCTCAAATTTTTCAGGTTCACGGTAATAAATATTTAAAGCAGAAGACATTTTATCACCATATTTAGCTTCAAATCCTCCTGCTGAGAAGTTCACTGATGAAACCATATCCGGGTTAATAATACTCATACCTTCCTGCTGAGAATTTCTGATCAGGAAAGGTCTGTAAATTTCAATATCATTAATATAGATAAGGTTTTCGTCATAGTTTCCACCACGCACCATATATTGGGAAGACAGCTCAGTATTGGAGTTTACAGAAGGTAGCGTTTTAATCAACCCTTCAATTCCACCACTGATAGAAGCTACTGCTTTCGCTTCTTTTGCAGAAATTTTCACATTGGTAAGATCATTGGTTCTTCCTGTTGTTTTTTTCTGGAAGACAACTTCCTCTATATCGGTTACCTTGGTCGCTGTATCCCTTTTTCTCTGTTGGGAGAAAATCAGCATTGGGACCATAAGGCTTAGCGGTAAAACTAGTTTTTCAAAAGAAATATTTTAGAATTTCTAAAATTAATGTTTTTTTAACAATTACAAAATCGATTCTCTAATTCTTGTCAATTTTTGTAATAAATCTTCTAATAAATCCAGTCTTAACATGTTGGCTCCATCAGATAATGCTGTTTCTGGAGTTGGGTGAGTTTCAATGAAAATTCCGTCTGCTCCTACTGCAATTCCTGCTTTGGCAACAGTTTCAATAAGATCAGGTCTTCCACCTGTTACTCCAGAGCTTTGGTTAGGCTGTTGTAATGAATGGGTAACATCCAGAATCACAGGTGCATATTCTCTCATGGTAGGAATTCCTCTGTAATCTACAATCAGATCTGTATATCCGAAAGAGTTTCCTCTCTCAATAATAGCTACTTTCTGGTTATCGGAATCCGTAATTTTCTGTACAGCAAATTTCATAGATTCGGGTGAAAGGAACTGTCCTTTTTTCAGGGAAACACATTTTCCTGTTTTCGCCGCTGCAACCAATAAGTCTGTCTGACGTACCAGGAACGCAGGAATCTGAAGAACATCTACATATTGTGCTGCTAATGCAGCATGCTCATTTTCGTGAATATCTGTAGTGGTAGGAATGTTGAATGTCTCTCCTACTTTTTTAAGAATTTCAAGAGATTTTTCTTCTCCAATCGTTGTAAAAGAGTCTACACGGCTTCTGTTTGCCTTCTTGAAACTCCCTTTAAAAATATAAGGAATATTATACTTATCTGTAATATTGATTACTTTTTCAGCAATTCTAAGTGCCATATCTTCTCCTTCTATAATACAAGGCCCTGCAATAAGGAAAAAGTTCTTTGAATCTTTGTGCTGAATATTATCTAAATACTGAATCATTTTGTTGTAATTAAAAAGTTCAGTAAAAATACTGAGAAAGTTTCAGACTTGGAAATTATTTGGGGAGAGAGTTGGGTTTAAGGTTTAAGGTTTAAGGTTTAAGGTTTAAGGAAAGATAGTTACCTTATTTTATTCAGGGACTTATTATTGATTAAGTTTTGGTTACAATTCTTGATAATAGTTCCATGATAATTCTTTATACATTTTTATCCATCCATTTTGTCATTGATTCCGTCGAATTTGTGATTTCTGAAAGAATCTAAACACTACATGTTAAAATCTAAGGATTCCTGACGGAATGACAATAACTACGTTATCAATCAAATACGTGGAATTTTTATTTACCGCAGATTTTACAGATTCTTTTATTTGGGATGAGAATGAGATTGCTTCGCTGCGCTCGCAATGACAGGATTGTGATATTTGTGAAATTATTTGTGGGATTTGTGTTTTAATTTTAGGTTTTGGCTAAAGCCAATGGAATTGGGATAAAAAAAGAACGGGCTTTAGCCCGTCCCTATTGAATTTTTGTATTGTATAATTGTATATAGGAACTACTCCATCTTTTTCAAAATCTTCTCAAAGGTATTGACATTCCTGCTGGTCATCTGATCTTTTAAACTTTTCTTTCCTAAAACTTTTCCAAAAGTAGAGTCTAAAGTATTTCCTTTCGGGACCTGCCAGTAAAATATATTATTAACGATTTCAGCTTTTTCATTTTCAGTCTGGCTAGCTTTTTCAAACTCTTCCATTAAAACATTTTCAATGCCAGACACCCCAACAAAACCATAAATATGAAGATCATCATTCTTCTCAAATGGAATACTGTTCCAGAAAACAGCTGTTTCTTCGTGAGATTTTATGAATAAAAAAGCTTCGTAGGAAAAGTGCTCTGACATCTCTTTTTCAAGCATTGCTTTTAAAGCATCAGCATTTTTATCAGAAGAAAAAACAATATTTCCGGAAGCTAATATGGATACCACATCTTTCATTCCAGCATCTTTGAAAACCTGACAGACATCTGCCATTTTCATATTGGTTCCTTTTACATTGACACCACGGAGAAAAGCACAATATTTCATAACTTGGGTATTAGGTTTTAGATAATGGGTTGCAGGAGTCTACGTTTAAATATTATATTTTTAATCTACTCTTATATATAAGTTATAATCCGTACCGGAAGGTTTTAGGTTGTAGATTTTTTCCAGGATTTTATTATCACTTTTCAGGTGATCTTTTACCCTGAATTCTTTTAATAATTTATAATGGGTTTGATAATAGTCTGCATTTTTACCTTCATATAAATTCTGGTATGAAAGCAGATATTTAGGTTTTCTGTTTTTAACGGTGTTGATCCAGTAGTTTGTTTTATCTTTTTTGATTTCTTCCTGAATCTGCTTGTCAACTAATCCAACTTCATCAATCGTTTTTAGTCCTGAAAAATAAGGAACATACCCTGCAGGTTCCAATAAAATCCATTGGTTTTTATCTTTCTCATATTGATTCAAAAAAGTACCGATTGTTCTCCTATAATTCCACTCTCCATTTCCTGTTGCAATGGAATGAATCGTTTGGAAAGCCAACATCGGAACAATATAAAATATAATAAGTAATGATAACCATAGATTTCTTCTCTCCTTCTGCTCCAATACAAAAATAAGAACCGGAACAAAAAGTAACAGCTGTGGAACCCAATAGTACCAATCGAATAAGCTTTTTTGGGAGATAAAGATAATCTGCTTTGCCCATCCAAAAATAAAGATGATCCACAGGAAATAATTTCTCTTTTCTCTTTGTCTGATCAGATAAATAAAGCAAAGAAGTTCAAAAATAAGAACGATTACCGTGATTGGATTGAAAGCTCCCGGAACTTTCAGCATTCCCCAGAAATTCCCAAAACTTACCAGAAAATAATCAAAGTGTTCGCCGAAAGTCAATTGTTGTTCGTAAAGTAATTTTTTAGCGGTAATCGTGTTATTCACTACTTCTCCAAAGTAAAACCAATTGAAAGCAAGCGTTGATAAAACACCTAAAATTCCACCAAAAATATAGCTCCATCTGATTTTTCTGTTCCAGAAAAGATCCACAAGAAATACAATTCCAAGGAAAATAACAGTATCAATTCGGGTAAACATAATCAGGATTGGAAGAAGCGTCAATACCCATTTTTTCCTTTGTTGAAACCATAGTATAACAAAGACATTTCCAGAAAGAACAGGATTCCGTATTCCATTCCAAGGATTGAGATCTTGATTGCCGGTGGTAAAATTCCAATTAAAAAAATAAAAATAGCTTTATGCCAGGGATTTTTAAGAACCAGATGAGATAGAAATAATGTTCCTATGGTAAACAGGATAGAATTAAAAATTAAAAGCGGTTCAATAAAGTTTTCCTTCCCAAAAATAAGGTTGAAAATATAAGACACAAAAACGTATAAATGCGTTGTAGAAGCTGAAATCTTAGTATCACCATTGAAACCAATCACTCCATAATCCAGTAGGTTCTGGGCTACTCTCCAGGTGATGAAAGCATCTTCCTGAATGTAGTGCGTCAATAAAAAAAGTAGTTTAAAAATAACCGTAACAATTACGGCATAGATTGGGAACCTGCTATTCTGTGTTTCAGCCATTATGCTTTTTTAGTTCCACAAATATAATCTTAAAATTCAGGATTCCCAATAACAAAAAACGGAACCGAAGTTCCGTTTTTAAAAATGTTTTATTGTGTTGCTTTGATAATCGCTGAAGTGATCTGATTTTCTTTTTCTTTAGAATACGTTGAATCAAAAGGCTCCATTACATCAAATAAATATTGGTAGAATGGTGTAATCTTTTGAACATCTTCAGATTCTTTCATTGCTTTTTCTTTGCCCATCTGCTGAAGTTCCTTCACAAAAGCATTGAATTTTTTATCAATCGGTTCAATGGATTTTACCAGATAAGCATATGCTTTTTCTTTTTGTCCAATCTTGGTATAAGCATCTGTAACCGCTGCTACAACAAGAGAATATTCCATTGGTTTTGTTCTCATCTGTCTTCTTACGTAGCTTTGATCTGCCTTAGAAAGACTTAAGTAATAATCATACTCATCAAAGATTCCTTTTTTAAGCACTTCTGCCAGCTGTAATCCTTTTTGCTCCTGTCCTGCGATGATATATCCGGTAACAATTGAGCTTAATGAACGTGGATCATTGTATTTTTCTGCAGGAATTTCTTTGGCTGCAAGATCCAGGATTTCTAATGCTTTAGCTTTCTGTCCGCTTAATGCCAATGCTGAAGCTGCTCTGCTTGCTGACATTCTGTAGCTGATGATGTTAGACGTTGCTGTTTCATCAAAGTGAGCGCTTAAATCTTTAAAGTTACCCCATCTGAAGTTTTTCACTACATTATAAAGATTGTTGGCATCTACTCTTCCCATATCTCCGTCTGCTGATGGTAACGTCTGGATTGGGATTAATCTGTAACTGAATCCGTCAAACTGAAGATAATCGTTTAGATAGAAAATATTCTCGCTGTCATAAATACCTCCTGAAGAGAAGTTGATTGG
Source organism: Chryseobacterium sp. CH25 (assembly GCF_004119455.1). Classification (GTDB taxonomy): domain Bacteria; phylum Bacteroidota; class Bacteroidia; order Flavobacteriales; family Weeksellaceae; genus Chryseobacterium. Next base: position 222,385 of record NZ_NRQT01000005.1, on the reverse strand, counting down.
ACGTTTCCAATCGAAATTCGCTAACAGATCCATTAAAATCAGGTTGTTTTTGTATAATGTATTTCCTTTGTAAGTAATAATGATCTGATTGGCTACGTTCGGAAGATCTGCCTGATTGATAATTCCAGCTTTTAAAGCATTTTCTTTATTAACAGGAAGAATAAATTTGTTTACCGGAAGAATGTTATATTTCTCATATTTCTCTTCTCCGAAGTACATTTTCAATAACTGATCTTTTTCAGGAGATTTGAATTTGATAAACTTAATCGCATCTTTCAGAGTTAAAGAATCCTGTGTAAGATATTTTCTGAAGTCTTTGAATTCTGTATCGGGAACTCCCTGTTCTTTCAACATAGAGAAAACTCCTTCCCAGTCTTCCTTCTTCATCATATAGATCTGGTCGTTTACTCCGTCTCTGTAATCTTCGTGAGTCAGTTCACTTGGAATTCCCATCGCATTGTAGGTTCTTCTCTTGATCTGATCAAGGTTCCAAGGTGTTGAAGCAAGGGTAAAGTTTACCACTTTCACATCATCTCTGAATCTTTCCGTTTCCTGGATTGCCCAAACCGGATAGGTGTCATTATCACCATACACGAATAAAATATCGTTCTTTGGTAATGATTTTAATACTGAATAAGCATAGTCATAGGCAGTATATCTGTTGCTTCTATTGTGAACATTGTAGTTCTGGAAGCCCATCATGAAAGGAACACCTAACAATACAACTCCCAGTGCAATATTAGCACCGTTAGATTTGATTTTAGACTGTACAAACCATAAAATAGCTCCGGCACCCAATCCGATCCAGATTGCAAAAGCATAGAATGAACCTACCATTGCATAATCTCTTTCTCTTGGCTCAAAAGGTTTTACCCCTGTGTAGAAAATAATTCCGACACTTGTAATAATGAATAAAGATAATAAAGCGTAGAATCTTCCAAAATCTCTGTTCAGTTGGAAAAAGAACCCGATTAACCCTAAAATTAATGGTAAGAAGAAAAATGCTACTGTACTTTCATTTTTGAATTTAGCAGGCATTTTATCCTGATTTCCTACATTTACATTATCGATAAAAGGAATTCCGGAAATCCAGTTTCCTTTTGTGCTTTCCATATTTCCTTCAAGATCATTCTGTCTTCCAACATAGTTCCACAACAGGTATCTTACAAAGTAATAGCCATTCTGGAAAGAAATAAAATAATCCATATTCTGAAGCAATGAAGGCTTCTGAACATTGATAAGGTTGTAAGGTTTTACTTTTAAATAATCTGCAGCTGTAATCGATTTATCATCATATTTAGCTCTTAATTCATCAAAGATCTGCTTAGCCTGCGGGTTATCTGCCACATCTTCATTCGCATAATTGAATGTAAAATCAGGAGCACCATACATCGAAATGTAGTTTGCCATTACATCTTTATCCTCATTAAACATTCTTGGCATTAAGCTCACCTGAGACTGGCTGAAAATATAGTTGAATCGGTCTCCGGTTTTTCTGTATGTCCCGGTTTTTTCATCTTTTTCGTAGATTTCTCCGGTCTTTTTTGTTTTAAAACTGCCATCTTCGTTCTTTTGAATTCCGTTAGCATCAAGGAAAGCCGTATAGTTCTGTCCGTAAATCGTTGGCCAGTCACCATATTGCTCTCTGTTATAATAATCCAACATACCAATAGCAGTATCCGGATCATTAAGGTTCATTGGCGGATTAGCATTCGCTCTGATCGGAATTACCATCCAGCAAGAGAAACCAATCATCATAAAAACCACAGACAAAGCAGCGGTTTGATAAATATTCTTTTTTGCCTTTCTCGCATATTTAATCAGGAAATAGCAGATCGCTACCATGATAATAAATGCGGCAATAGTTCCTGAGTGGAAAGGAAGTCCTAAACCATTTACAAAGAAAATTTCCAGTCTTCCGAACATGGTCATGATCAAAGGGAAAATAATTTTGAAAACGATGATCAAAATTCCTAATGTAATAAGGTTTGCCAGGATAAAATTCTTCCAGGTAAACTTATAGTTTCTTGCATAATATACAAGACATACCATAGGAGTCGCCAGCATACACATCATGTGTACCCCAACGGAAAGTCCTAAAACGAAGAAAATCAGAATAATCCATCTCTCACTGTCTGCTGCCTGATACTCATTTTCCCATTTCGTAATCAACCAGACCAAAAGCGCGATAAACATAGAAGCCATTGAGTACACCTCTCCTTCTACCGCTGAAAACCAGAAGGTATCTGAGAAGGTGAAACAAAGTGCACCTACCGCTCCAGCAAATAAGATAGAGATTTCCTGATGTTTTGTAATTTCTTCAAAATCTTTGTTCAGCAATCTTCTCACAAAATGAGTGATGGTCCAAAACAAAAATAAAATAGTCAGTGCGCTGAACAATGCAGACATCGCGTTGATTACGATGGAGTAATTTTCGCCTTTCCCTAATGCAAAAATGGCTGCCACGGCACCCACTATCTGGAATAAAGCCGCTCCGGGAGCGTGCGTTACTTCAAGTTTTACTGCAGAAGAAATGTACTCACCACAATCCCAAAAACTGAAATTGGGTTCTATTGTGGACAAGTACGTGAAAAACGCAATGACGAAAATCACCCATCCTAAAACGGTGTTCCATTGCCTAAAAGTCCAATTTTTCATAGTATTAAATCAATTATGCGAAAATAAGGCTTTTATATTATTTTATATTGTTTTTAACAAAATTTAAAAACTTGGCGCAGAATTTGCGATTAAACTCCTGCTAATACTGTAAACAGGAAAATATATTTTTACAAAACGAAGCCCTAGAAATCAAACAAAAGTTTAGTAATTATTTATTTTTTTGTATTTTTGCAGTCAGATTTTTATTGAAAATAACAAATAATGAGTAATGTTTACGATAATATTCTTGGCCTAATAGGACATACTCCTATGGTGAAGCTAAATACTGTTACAAAAGATATTCCAGCAACCGTATACGCCAAGTTAGAATCATATAATCCTGGACATTCCACCAAAGACCGAATCGCACTTCATATTATAGAGAACGCAGAGGAGAGAGGCTTATTGAAAGAAGATTCTGTAGTTGTAGAAACTACTTCCGGAAACACTGGGTTTTCTATTGCAATGGTATGTATCATTAAGGGATATAAATGTATTCTCGCGGTAAGCGACAAAACAAAACCTGAAAAGATTGCTTATCTTAAAGCTCTAGGAGCTACTGTTTATATATGTCCTGCCAATGTACCGGCGGATGATCCTAGATCTTATTATGAAGTAGCGAAAAGAATCGCTTTGGAAACTCCCAATTCTATTTACATCAATCAGTACTTTAATGAACTGAATATTGATGCCCATTACCAGACCACAGGTCCTGAAATCTGGGAACAGACAGAAGGTAAGATCACTCACCTTTTTGCCTGTACCGGAACAGGAGGTACTTTATCTGGTTCAGCAAAGTTTTTGAAGGAGAAAAACCCGGATATTAAAATTATTGGGGTGGATGCAGATGGTTCTATATTAAAAAGCTATCACGAGACAGGTGAGATTCACAAGGAAGATGTACACCCTTATCAGATTGAAGGAATGGGAAAAAATTTAATCCCTTCTGCACTTCTTTTCGATAAGGTAGATGAGTTTGTAAGAGTAAATGATGAAATGGCCGCGTACAGAACCCGTGAAATTGCTTTAAAAGAAGCAATTATGGGAGGTTATACTACAGGAGCTGTGACTCAGGGACTCATGCAATATGCAAATTCTCACGAATTAACAGAAAATGATGTGGTTGTTTTAATCTATCCTGACCACGGTTCAAGATACATCACGAAAGTATACAGTGATAAATGGATGGCCGAACAGGGATTTGTTAACAACTGTGTCCACAATTATGACGAAGTCTTCAAGACTGAGTTCATTAAATAGAAATAAAATAAAATCACGATACAATAAAGCCTTTTGCGTGTTCTACAAAAAAGGCTTTTTTACTTAAAAATTACGATACAATGTTGGATATTTTTGAAAGAATAAAAGAAAATCCAGGACCTCTTGGACAATTTGCAGATTACGGAGAAGGATATTTTATTTTCCCAAGACTAGAGGGACCTATCGGCCCGAGGATGCAATTTCAGGGTAGAGAAGTAATTTTCTGGAGTGCCAATGATTATTTAGGGTTATGTAATCACCCTGAAGTAATAGAAGCAGATGCAAAGGCGGCTGCAGAATACGGAATGTTCTATCCAATGGGAGCAAGAGCGATGTCTGGAGAAACAGATCAGCACCTTCAGTTGGAAAGAGAATTGGCAGACTTCGTACAAAAAGAATCAGCATATTTATTGAATTTCGGTTACCAGGGAATGGTTTCTACCATTGATGCTTTGGTAAGCAGAAATGATGTAATTGTTTATGATATGGATTCTCATGCCTGCATCGTGGATGGAGTAAGACTTCATTCAGGTAAAAGATTTACCTACAAGCATAACGATATGGCGAGTCTTGAAAAAAACCTTCAGAGAGCTACTAAAGTAGCAGAAGAAACAGGAGGAGGAATTCTTGTGATTACTGAAGGAGTTTTCGGAATGAGAGGACAGCAGGGAAAAATTAAAGAGATCTGCGAACTTAAATCAAAATATCAGTTCAGACTTTTAGTAGATGATGCTCACGGTTTCGGAACATTAGGTAAAACAGGTGCCGGAGTTGGTGAAGAGCAGGATTGTACAGATCAGATTGATGTATATTTCTCTACTTTTGCAAAATCAATGGCAGGTTTCGGAGCATTCCTTGCAGGTGACAAAGAAATCATCAGATACCTGAAGTTCAACTTAAGATCACAAATCTTTGCAAAATCTCTTACAATGCCAATGGTAATTGGAGGATTAAAAAGATTGGAGCTTTTGAGATCAAGACCTGAGATCAAAGCTAAACTTTGGGAAAATGTAGCTAAACTACAGAACGGATTAAGAGATAGAGGATTCAACATTGGTGATACCAATACTTGTGTAACTCCGGTAATGATGCAGGGAACTCCTGTTGAAGCGACTCTACTGGTAAAAGACCTTAGAGAAAATTACGGAATCTTTACTTCAGTAGTGGTATATCCGGTAATTCCGAAGGGAATGATTCTTTTAAGACTGATTCCTACCGCTTCTCATACAGATGCTGAGATTAATGAAACTCTGGCAGCGTTTGAAGCAATTCACGATAAACTAGTAAGTGGTTACTATAAAGAGCAGGAACAAATATTACTGCAGGAACAGGGATTAAGTTTCAAACCGATCTAATCTTTAACAAAATAAAAAAAACCACTGATTGATTCAGTGGTTTTTTGTTTTAAAAACTATATACTATCAAAAGCAAATGAAACTTAGAGGTTATTTATTGGGCGTTTTGTCAGCGGTTTCATACGGATTGATTCCGATTTTTATCCTGCCAATTAAGCAGGCTCGTTTTTCAATGGATATTACACTGTTTTACAGGTTTTTCTTTTCAGCTCTCATGATTGGAGCTTATCTCATCTATTCTAAACAAAATTTCAGAATCAACAAAAAGGAAGCCTTAATATTAGCCATCTTGGGAATATGCTATGCCCTTTCCTCAGAATTTCTATTTATAGGATATGATTTTCTCACCCCAGGAATTGCATCCACTGTACTATTTATTTATCCGGTGATCGTAGCATTGATTATGTTTTTCTTTTATAAAGAGAAACTCTCTAAATTATCTATTGTTTCATTATTTCTGGCCTTTGCCGGAGTTATTGTTTTATGTCTGAAAGGAAATGGTTTTGAAATCAATTTTGCAGGATTGGGAATTGTAATGCTCAGTTCATTGTTTTATGCTCTTTATATGGTGATTGTAAATAAATCAAAATTGAAAGTTTCAGGGTTTAAGCTTACCTTCTACTCTATGCTTTTTACCTCTCTGTTCTTTATGAGTAAGTCAGTTATTGGGCATCAATCATTTTCGATTCCTTCGATGACTATTTTTATTAACTTCCTTATTTTTGCTTTGCTTACTACGGTTATTTCCAGTTTATGTCTGGTGTATGCTATTAAAAGTATTGGTTCTACTCCGGTTGCTATTTTAGGAGCACTGGAACCGGTAGTTGCTGTAATGGTAAGTGTATTTATGTTTAATGAAAAGTTCACCACCAACTTACTGATTGGGATTACCCTGATTTTATTAGGAGTTACCCTGAATGTTATTTCTGACCGAAAAAATGCAGTTCATGCTTAACATTTAAAATTATGAAAGAACTACAACCACTCACAAAAGGTCAGTTATATGCTTCTCTAAAAAATCAATCAGAAGATTTTTATTCTACGGTTACATCGGCTCTGGATTTTACTCTGTTTGGAGATCATTCTTTGGATGAAGAAAATCTTTCCGAATTTCTTGATATGCTGGATCAGGAAACTGCAGAAAAAATTAAAGCTGCTTCTCTACAACCGGATGAAGATGAAGATCCTACAATTATCCTTGCTGAGAATGAAGATTCAACCTCTCTCAATTTAGTAACTGAGGATGGTGAAGGTTATAAAATTATTTTATTTGATAATGATATTAATCTTTCCGGAGATCTCTTTGTGGAAGACTATATTGTGCTTATTGTTATTGGAAATATACAGGCGAAAAATGTAATCGTCAACGGTTCATTATATTGTACAGGAAATCTGTCCTGTAATATACTATTTGGAGCATCTGGTAACGATCATAAAACTTATTTTAAAGGAAATATAGCCTCAGTTCTTATTGCAGAAAACGGACATTATACTGTTGCAAATGGTAATATATATTCCCAATATTTAATCAGTCTCCATAATGAAATTGATGGAAAGTCTGGAAGAAATATTGAAAAAACAATATTGGATGGATCTAATGAAGCAGACGTTTTAAATCCTGAAATTTTAGATGAGAGTGGCTATTTTGATGAAGAGGCGTTTCTTAATTTCATCAGAAAGAATACACCCGATACTATTTTTAAATAATTTTCTAAACGCAAAGTTTTAATAATCCTGCTGCTTTATTTTAGGAAGCAAAGAAGAGCGACTTTGTCGCTGAAAAAGCTCTATGAATATACATTCGCTTAAAAAGAATCAATAAAATTGATTCCATCTTTGCCTCCTTAAAAAACATATACATAACTCTTATTAAAAACTTTGCGTCAAAAAATCTCCACTTCCATTCTCAATCTTGTACGATAGATCGGCTGTATTTTATCCGCAAAATCTGTGAGATCTGCGGGAGAAAAAACAGCAGTTACTGATAACATCATTTAGACCTGTCTATAATCAGAGCAAAAAATTTTTTCTGAAAAAACTTTAGAATAACTTTGCAAAAAATTTCTGTTGAAAGACCTACTTCTTATTACTCCGCCTTTTACCCAACTTAACACTCCTTACCCGGCAACAGCTTATATAAAAGGATTTTTAAATACTAAAAATATTTCCAGTTATCAGATGGATTTGGGAATAGATGTTATTTTGGAATTATTTTCAAAAGGTGGATTACAAAAGGTTTTCAGTAAAGAAATTGATCTTCAGAATGCTTCTGAAAATACCCAGAGAATTTATGCATTAAGAGAAGAATATTTAAAAACCATCGATCAGGTAATTCCTTTTTTACAGGGGAAAAACCCGACACTGGCAAGACAGATCTGCAGCATGAACTTTCTTCCGGAAGCTTCCCGTTTCAACCAATTGGATGATATGGAATTTGCTTTCGGAAATATGGGCTTACAGGATAAAGCCAAACATTTGGTTACCCTATACCTTGAAGATATTTCAGATTATATTGTTGAAAATATTGATGCTGACTTTGGTTTCAGCAGATATGCTGAACGTTTAGGAAAAAGCGCCAACTCTTTTGATGAACTGTATTCAAAATTATCTGGTGAAGAAACATTTATTGATGATTTCACTTTAACAATTCTTCGTGAAAAACTAGAGTCTATACAACCTAAATTGGTTTGTTTTTCTATTCCTTTTCCGGGAAATCTATATTCAGCTTTCAGATGTGCTCAGTTTATAAAGAAGAACTTTCCACACATTAAAATTGCAATGGGTGGAGGTTTTCCCAATACTGAATTAAGGGAAGTTAAAGACCAAAGAGTTTTTGAATTTTTTGATTTTATAACATTAGATGATGGTGAAATTCCTCTCGAACTTCTATGTGAAAATATTCTTCATTCTGAGCAAAATGAAGAACCTCAATATAAAAGAACTTTTTTACTTGAAAATCAAGAAGTTGTTTATAAAAATAATTCCAAAAGACACGATTATAAACAGGCAGATATTGGTACTCCGGATTATACGGATTTAAAACTGGATCAATATATTTCAGTGATTGAAATTGCCAATCCAATGCACAGCTTATGGAGCGACGGAAGATGGAATAAACTGACCATGGCCCACGGATGCTATTGGGGAAAATGTACTTTCTGTGATATTTCTTTAGACTACATTAAAATCTACGAGCCCATCTCCGCCAAAATTCTGGTGGACAGAATGGAGGAACTTATCAAAACTACAGGAGAAACCGGTTTCCATTTTGTAGATGAAGCTGCACCACCTGCTTTAATGAGAGAGGTTGCTCTTGAAATTCTTCGCAGAAACCTTGTAGTGACCTGGTGGACAAATATTCGTTTTGAAAAAAGCTTCACCCGTGATTTATGTTATTTATTAAAACTATCCGGATGTGTGGCAGTTTCCGGAGGACTTGAAGTAGCCAGCGATCGTTTGCTGAAATTAATTGATAAAGGAATTTCTGTAGAACAGGTTGCAAAAGTAACAAGAAATTTTACAGAAGCCGGAATTATGATCCATGCTTATCTGATGTATGGCTACCCTACTCAAACCGTTCAGGAAACAATCGACTCCATGGAAATGATTCGTCAGTTATTTGAAATGGGAATTTTACAGAGTGGTTTCTGGCATCAGTTTGCAATGACTGCCCACTCACCTGTTGGATTGAATCCGGAGGAATTTGGAGTTACTCCAATCAAACAGGAAATTCTATTTGCAAATAATGATATTGATTTTACAGACAAAACCGGGATCAATCATGATAAGTTTAGTTCTGGTTTAAAAAAATCCTTATTCAATTATATGCATGGAATTAATTTTGATCTTCCTCTTCAGGAATGGTTCGATTTTAAAATTCCAAGAACAACCATCCATCCCGATTATATTCACGACAGTTTATTGGAAGAAGAAGATTTTAAATTTAAAGGAAATTCAAAAGTTGTCTTTTTAACCAAAAACGTAATCGCTGAGAATCGCGTAAAAAATAAAAAGAAATATTCCGGTACATATACGCTTCTTACATTCCACCTAAAAACCAATATTATAAAGGTTGAGTTGGAACAGGATAAAGCGGAATGGCTGATGGATATTCTGGAAGAACATTCTATAGACAATCAGAAAAAGCCTACAGTTCAACAGCTTAAGAATCAGTTTGAGGAAAATTTTGAAGATTTTGAATTGTTCTGGTTCTCAAAACCGATGCAACAATTGAAGGAAAATGGAGTGATTTTGAGTTTATAAAATTAATCCGTTTTTTCTCAGGGATTTTCAAATTTGAAATATTTTAAGATAAATTAGGTGTCGGCTAAAGCCAATGGAAATTTATGTTGTATTATAAAACGGGCTAAAGCCCGTTCCTATTGAATAGCTTTTACCTTTTTACTATCTCTACTAAAAATAAAATATCCATAATCTTTGTCATTCCGTAGGAACCCAGCCTCCTATTTTAATAAGAAAATTCGTGCATTCGTGGCAAAAAATATACGCCACGAATGCACAAATAAGATAAGTGCGATTATATAAAGCTAAGTGAATAAAAGCCAAAACCTCAAAAGATATTTCTGAGGTTTTATTTTTTATATTTTTGAATAGATTTAATTAGGAGTATCTTTTGTAACAGGTCCTACAGTTACTTTTTCCTGAACTTTAATAAAATTAGGGTCCATAATGGCCATACGCTCGGCAAGAGCTTTATAGGTTGGATATTTTAAAATAGAAGCTCTCCCAGACATTTCTTTGAAAAGAGTAAAAGACTTTCCACCAGCCGTTTTCAGCTGCTTTGTTGTAGTGATATATTTACCGATATATTTACTTTTGGCATCATAGATTTCAATATCGATAAAGCTTTTCTCCATGATCTTATCATCTGAACCAAAGCTTACCGGTAAATTGGTAAAATAGCCAACAGGAATACCGTTGCTGAGGATTTCACCTACTTTATTGACTTCAAGATTCATTTTATCAATCTTCTTTCTGATCGTATAAGCATCCTTGGTTTTACTGTCCAGCTTTCTTTTGGGAACATTGGAGAACAGTTCATCCAGAGTCTTTACATTGATTCCTTTATTATCTATGATTTTAAAATCTTTTACGGAAGTATAAACTGCAGATTTCTCTTCTCCGGAGATGCTGAAGGTGAAGAATAGTCGACTTCGATGGTTTTATCCCTATTATAAACTCTATTGACCTGAATATAGCTGTCTCTTACAGAGTCTACAATGCTTTTATCAATAAATTTTATGGTATATAAGGGTGTTTCTTTTAAGTCCATGAAAGTATATTCATTGGATTTATTGGAGATTTTAGCCACCGGGATTCCGTCTAAATTGATAATTCCTCTTTTGGTTTTGATATTCTGAGCATTGAGGAAAGTTCCCAGAATTGTAAAGAATATGATTATGCTTTTCTTCATACAATCAGATTTTTACATGACTTGACATAAAATAAAAAAAGTGTAACCAAAGTTACACTTTTTTGAAAATATATTTAGCTTTTCATTTAATTATTCGCAAAGGATGATTCCTTTGTTATGATTAAATTCCACAACACCGCTCTTGATAGAATATGAAAAGATAGAATCTTTATCATTTTCTTTGGTTAGGTTTTTAGCGAAAGCATCATCTACAGAGTTTGTAAAAAGCTTTACTTTCCCACCAACTAAAGAAGAAACGATTCCTGCGTGGTTTTTCATGATGTGAAATTCACCATTTTTTCCAGGCAATAATACTGAGTTTACTTCTCCTTCAAAAACTACGTATTCTGGTGTTAAAATTTTTATATTCATTTTAATTTAGATTAAAAGATTAAAAGATTGAAAGAATAAAAGATTCTGACATATGGAATGTCTCTCATCTCACGTCTAAAAATCTTAGGTCTAATTATTAAGCGTTTTCAGCTAACATTTTTTGTCCAGCTTCGATAGCTTCCTCGATAGTTCCTTTCAAGTTGAAAGCAGCTTCTGGTAAGTGATCTAATTCACCGTCCATAATCATGTTAAATCCTTTGATAGTATCTTTGATATCTACTAATGATCCTGGAATACCTGTAAACTGTTCTGCTACGTGGAAAGGCTGAGATAAGAATCTCTGAACTTTTCTTGCACGGTAAACAACTGATTTATCTTCTTCAGAAAGTTCTTCCATACCAAGAATCGCGATGATATCCTGAAGTGACTTATATCTTTGAAGAATTTCTTTTACTCTTTGAGCACAGTTATAGTGATCGTGACCGATAACTTCTGGAGAAAGGATTCTTGAAGTAGAAGCCAATGGATCTACCGCTGGGTAAATACCTAATGAAGCAATCTTTCTATCAAGTACCGTAGTTGCATCTAAGTGAGCAAACGTTGTAGCAGGAGCCGGGTCAGTTAAGTCATCCGCAGGTACGTAAACCGCCTGTACTGAAGTAATTGAACCATTTTTAGTTGAAGTAATTCTTTCCTGCATCGCACCCATTTCAGAAGCTAGCGTTGGTTGGTAACCTACCGCTGATGGCATACGACCAAGAAGTGCAGATACCTCAGAACCAGCCTGTGTAAAACGGAAGATGTTGTCTACGAAGAAAAGTACGTCTCTACCTTGTCCGCTTTCTCCACCATCTCTATAGTACTCAGCTAAAGTAAGACCAGAAAGGGCTACTCTTGCTCTTGCACCTGGCGGCTCGTTCATCTGTCCGAATACGAATGCTGCTTTAGAATCTTTCATAGCTTCTAAGTCTACTTTAGAAAGATCCCAACCTCCATTTTCCATAGAGTGCATGAAATCATCACCATACTTGATAATTCCAGATTCTAACATCTCTCTCAAAAGGTCATTTCCTTCTCTCGTTCTTTCACCTACTCCGGCGAATACTGAAAGACCTCCGTGTCCTTTTGCAATATTGTTAATCAACTCCTGGATCAATACTGTTTTACCTACACCAGCACCACCGAACAATCCAATTTTACCTCCTTTTGCGTAAGGCTCAACTAGGTCGATTACTTTAATACCTGTAAATAAAACTTCTGCTGAAGTTGATAATTGATCAAATTTTGGAGCTGGTCTGTGAATTGGAAGACCACCTTCCTTAGAAATATCTTGAAGTCCGTCGATAGCATCACCAACAACGTTGAATAGTCTTCCGTTTACAGCCTCTCCGATTGGCATAGTAATAGGATTTCCGTATCCAATTACATCTTGACCTCTCTTAAGACCATCAGTAGCGTCCATTGCAATACATCTTACTGTATCTTCGCCAATATGTTGTTCTACCTCTAAAACTACTTTTTCACCGTTTTCTTTTGTAATTTCTAACGCGTCATAGATTGCTGGAACTGCTTCCACATCATTGAAGACAACGTCGATTACCGGACCAATAATTTGAGAAATTTTACCTTTAATTTGGTTTGCCATTGCTAAATTTTTTCTTGGTGCAAATATAGTGATTCTTCCTAAACACGCAATTGGTAAAAAAAAGATTTTTATCATGCTTTTTAGAAATTGTCCCATCCCACAGTTAGCCAATCTAGCAGCCCTATTTTCCTGAAAAAAATATTGATTCATTGTTATATTGATAGATTGTTACATTATATCTATATTTGCAAATCAAATTTTTCCGTTTTGAAAGTTTTCAAGAATTTTAAAGATTATTCCTCTCAAAAGCCTCTAGCATTGTCTTTGGGTATGTTTGACGGGGTGCATCTTGGACATAAAAGTATTATTGATGAGCTCATTAAGGTAGGAACAGAAAACAATCTGGAAACTGCTATCCTTACTTTCTGGCCACATCCCAGGTTTGTTTTTAACCCTAATGAAGATTTAAAACTTCTGAATACCATAGAGGAAAAACAGCAGCGTATTGAGACCTGCGGCATTGAAAATCTGTTTATTAAAGAGTTTGATGAAGAATTCAGAAATCTTACCGGAGAAGAATTTGTACGTCAAATCCTTATTGATAAATTGAATGTGAAATACCTTATTATAGGCTACGATCATTCTTTCGGAAAAAATAAAAGCGGAAATTTTGAACTTCTTCAAAAGCTTTCTAAAGAGCTGGATTTTGAAGTGGAACAGATGGAAGCTATTAATATTCACGAGAATAACATCAGTTCTACCAAGGTTCGTAATGCTCTTTTAACAGGAAATATTAAAGAAGCCAATGAAATGTTGGGCTACTCCTACCCTATTTCCGGAACTGTTGTTCACGGAAAGAAGATTGGAAGAACCATTGGATATCCAACGGCCAATATTGATACGGAATCTATTAAACTTTTGCCTAAAAAAGGGGCTTATATTGTTGAAGTGGAAATAAAAGGCCAGCAATACAAAGGAATGTTGAGCATCGGAACAAATCCTACGGTAAATGGAGAAAAATTAACCGTTGAAGTCTATATTCTTGATTTCAACGATGATATTTACGACGAAAAGATCACAGTAAGATTCAGAGACTTTCTTCATGATGAAATCAAGTTTGAAGGACTGGAGAAACTTATTGAGCGACTTGATGAAGATAAGAGGTTAACAGAAGAATTTAATTTCTAAGATATAAAAAAGGCTATTCAGTGTTGAATAGCCTTTCTTATTTTTTATTTTAAGAGATAAGCTCCAGTCATTGTAAGCTTTGTTAAAGAATCTCTTTTGTATTTTATTTCAAAACCTTTACATAGATTTTTTGGGTTTCACCATTTAATTTCACATTAGGAAATGCTTTATCATGATCAATAAAGATATCTCCTTTTTCATTGGCTTTTCCGTTGCCATCAGAATCCCATTCTGTAGCAATATAATATTTTACGCCATTCGTAGGTTTTGGATTAATCTTACTTTCTGCATCTCCAGGTACTGGTAATTCAATAGTATAAGGAATTGTTTTTACTTCAAACTCACTTTCTGTGATTAAGGTTGCGGGTGCATCCTGCAGCCCCTCACTCACTCCATATAAACTTACTTTAAGCTTTGCATTTTTGATGGTAAATGCATCAGTTCCTGTAAATTCAATCTTAAGGTTTTGCGATTTCACACTCTCAGTGCTTGCGGGAGTCGTTGCCTGATCTTTTTTTCCAGGTTGAGTACAGCTTGATAAAGCTAATGTACCTGCTGCCATGAATAATAAAAGGTGATTTTTCATATATTCTTATTTTAATTAATGCCTGTTTAGTATTTCACTGATATTTGATAACAAAATCTATACCCAGATTATTCTAATCTCTATTTTACATCTCCAATTTCAGAATCTTTTCTTATTTCAAATAATCAATATAAGCTAAAATAACTATTAAATGATATAAAATAAATTAAAAACAAAATATAAGGCATCTGTTATTTATAAAAAGCAACAATAAACTAATAAAAACATATTTTAAATGAATATTTTATATATATTTATCTAACTCTGGTTAAGCTTTATATTTACCCTAAATTATGAAACCGTAAATAAAAATTATAGCTGGAACTCCTGAAATGTACAGGCTTGAAAAAGAAGGTCCTTACATGTAATCATATTTTCAGATTCTTTAATGTATTGAATCTCTGAAAACTCAAAATAAATAGATATTTTATAACACATGATTTTCAAATCTATTATCTCAGCTGTTCTAGTTGCCATACTGAGTTTAATTGGAATGCTATGTACACAGAGTGACAATTCAAACCTGGTGTACGCAGCACTATTCTGTTTACCCTACTTCATCTTAGTTACTCTTTTGTATTTTTGCTTTAATGGCATTCGCAGAAAGCTAAACCTATTTGATAAACCTAATATTATCTTTGAACTTGTTTATGGTTTTGTATTTTATATTACCTCCTGTCTGCTTTTACCTGTATTGCTATTTGTGACTACACTAGGTGATGATTATGAACACAAATTGTATGCTGATTTGGGAGGTTTAATTTTAGAAATGTTTCCAGTCATTTTAACCCTGAGTATTTTTTTAACAATTTTTAGCAGCATCATAATAACCTGGCCCATTAGATCATACAAAATATTAATCCCTGTTATGATCGTATATATATTTTTCATATCTATTGTATACAGTATTTCTCAATATAGTAATGAAAAACAGGAAACTACAATTAGTGCTGATAATATAAAGGCATCTGGTGATGGATGGCGTGGCTCAATGAGTAATCCGGAAGCCTATCCCGTGCAGCTGTACAAAGGTCTTTTTCTACTTTCTAATAATGAAAAATACGAATTTACTTTCAACGAGGGAAATACTGTAAATTACAGAGCAGAATGGGGTGAAGATGGAGGCAATACCGATAAGAAAACAATGGCACTCCCTAAAGCACTGGATCTTACCTGGTATTCGTTTTCCGAAAATATGTTTTACCGGGTTAATAGTCCTATTGATTATAATAAACTGCAAATGCTCTTCAATACACCTTATGATGAAAAAAGAGGAGATAGAAAAACTCAGGAAAATTATAACAGTATTATTATGGGCTTTGCACCAGGGGGAGTATTAGTGGTTTGGGCAGGCAGCAGTGGTTATCGTCAAATAGAAATTGGACGTTACCAGGCAGAAAAGGTAACCATTAACAAACCAGTATCTTATAATGAAAAATTAAAATATGGAGATGTATTTAATCAGGAATGGCGCAAAAAAGTATTAACAGATACCACAATTATACCTTTTAAAACACAACAGCTTACAAAAAATAAGCCTATTCCTTATGGCTATTGGGACAAATTACGAGTACGTTACAACTGGCGTCCAACATTTATAGTATCTCCTGAAATAAAAATTTATAGTGCTGATTTTAGTTTTTATAATGCTGAACGTTTTGTATTTTCCGATGAAACTTTGCAAAACACCGTATACGAGGAACGTAGTATTCCTAAAAATGTATACATTAAATGGTATGACAAGAATGATAATCGATGTGCAGTAGATTTTGAGTTTAATGAAGAGAAAACCTTTAAACAATTTGATGCTTTTTTTAACCAGCAAAAAAATACCAACGTTAATATAGAGTTTAATATCAACCAAAAGAATAAAACAGCCACTGCAATGCTAAAAAATGGTAAAAATCAGCTCTTACTTTTAGAAACCAAAATTATAGAATATGGTGAAAATTATTAAAATACCTAAAGTACAAGGCTAGTTTACCCTCAATGAAAGTCTCTCGTTTTATTGTTCAGCAAAAAGCTCCAACTAATAAGGAATACAGATCCGAAATCAATATTTCTTTATGTTATTAATTTCGTTTTTTAAGAATTGTTTATTGTACTCTGAACTTTTTTAGTAAGCGATTTAAATACCAAATCGTAAGAATGATCTATTAATTTAAAAATCAAGTCCCTTTTTAAACCATCTACAGCTACTGAGTTCCAATGGGTTTTGTTCATATGATAGGCTCCTATAATCTGAGGATATTGTTCACGAAGTTCGAGGCTCCATTCAGGATCTGTTTTTACATTGATAGACAAGGGTTGTCTTTCAAGCCCCATCAATAAAAATATTTTAGTATCCACTTTTAATACAAGGGTTTCGTTATCAAAAGGAAAACTTTCCGTAACTGCTTTTTTAGCAAGGCAATAGTCTAATATTTCGTTGGCATCCATGGCTTTTTATGAGTAATAAATAATAGGCAATTAGTAATATGATTAATGATCGTTGATATCCAAATAGATGGCAGATGTTTAATAACAATATCTTTTATCTTTTATCTTTTATCTTTTATCTTTTATCTTTTATTCAAATTTAGTAAATTTAATAAAGAAAATACCATCACATCAAATCCCATTGTTATGAAAGCTTTAGTAATAGGTGCTACAGGCGCTACAGGAAAAGATTTAGTCAATCAGTTACTTAATGACAAGGCTTTTGAGGAAGTCGATATTTTTGTAAGAAAACCTGTTGATATTGAAAATGAGAGGCTTAAAGTTCATGTTGTGAATTTTGAAAAGCCTGAAGAATGGAAAGGTATGGTGAAGGGAGATGTTGCATTTTCCTGTTTGGGAACTACTTTGAAAGATGCAGGAAGCAAAGAAGCTCAGAAAAAAGTAGACTTTGATTACCAATATGAGTTTGCCAAAGCTGCTAAGGAAAATGAGGTGGAAGATTATATTCTGGTTTCGGCGTATGGAGCCAATCCAAAATCTAAGATCTTCTATTCTAAAATGAAGGGTGAGCTGGAAGAAGCTGTAAAACAGTTACACTTCAATAAAATTACCATTTTCAAACCTGGAATGCTGGAAAGAAAAAATTCTGAAAGAACAGGTGAAGTTTTGGGCAGCAGGATTATAAAATTTGCCAATAAACTTGGATTATTGGAAAGTCAAACACCCTTACCTACTTACATTTTAGCTAAAGCAATGATTAATTCTTCCAAAATTAAAAGTAACGGTTACTCCAGTATTAAGCTTGGGAATATCTTCTGTTTTGCAGAGAAAACAATTGATTAGTTATTAAAAATAAACATCTGTGGAAATCCGTGGAATCTGTGGGAATATTTATTTCAACCATAGATTTTCGCAGATTTACACAGATGTTTGAGTTTAGTTTGTATTTTAAGAAAATTCTTGTTTTATCTTTTTAGCAAGGTCTTCAGGTACCTGTACATCTTTTATTTTCTCATAAGTCTTCCAGGCTTTTTTAATCATTTTTTCATCATTCCTGCTCTTTCCAACTTTTATTAATGTAAGTGCATAAAGGGATAAATACCCTACATCTTTTTTATATTTAAAATATACTTCATCAAAATAAGGCAGTGCTTCTTCGTAATTTTCTTTAAGACAATTCAGCATTCCGTACATATATTTTACATCCTCCTTTACTTCTCCAGAACTTTCATACAGTTTTTCAGCCTTTTTCAAATTGTTTAATCCATTATCAAAATCATTCAAAACAATTGCAGTATTCGCTATACCATAATACCCTTCCGGACTGTTAGGAAAATATTTTACCATTTCCTCATACTTTTCTCTTGCCAAATCAGCCCGTTCGCCTCTCATCATTTCAGTAGCTAAATTTTGCTTAAATTCCAGAGATCTATTTTGGGCTAAGCTGTCCGCTACATAATAGTAAGCAAAAGCTTCTTCATATTTGTCCTGTAATCTGAAAAGATATCCTGCCATAAAATATGCATCACAATAAGTGGAATCCTGGGCTGCAACTTTCACCATAGTATAACTTGCTTTCTCATAAAGATTTGGAAACTGCAGTGCTTTGATTACTGCATCAAATTTCTTTTTAGATTCTTCTTTTTTAGGGGTACAATAGTTGAATTTTCCTGAAAAATAACTTTGTGAAAACCCTTTCACAGAAAGGATCAGTATAAAAATCGTTAATAGCTTTTTCATGGTGCAAAAATAAAAAAAGTGGATGTAACCATCCACTCTGTAAAAATATATTTTTAAAAATTTCTTATTTCAAATGCTTTGTAATTGATTCGCTTGTAGGTTTTGTTGTACTTACATAGCTATCAATCAGTTTTCCATTTTCATCGATCAGGAATTTGGTGAAGTTCCAAAGAATAGTTGTATTTTTTACTCCGTTTAATTCCTGTTCTGTTAAATATTTAAAGATTGGTGCGGTGTCATCTCCTTTTACAGAAACTTTTGCTGCCATTGGGAATGTTACTCCATAATTTTTCTGGCAGAATGTTCCGATTTCAGCATTACTTCCAGGTTCCTGTCCGCCGAAGTTGTTGGCAGGGAAACCTACAATCACCAATTTATCTTTATATTCTTCATATACTTTTTCCAGATCTGCATACTGAGGGGTAAATCCACACTCTGAAGCTGTATTCACGATCAGAATCTTTTTTCCTTTAAAATCGGCGAAATTAATTTCTTTACCGTCAAGGCTTTCTACTTTAAAGTCATATATTGTTTTTCCCATAAGTTCTTTGGTTTTGGCTTGAGAAATTTCACTTTTTTGATTGGTGCAGCTTTGCAGAAATGCTATAAAAGAAAGCAGCATTAAAAAAATATTTTTCATTTCTTATAAATTTTATGCAGCAGAAACTGCAGATGAATTAAAACTTAAAAATATTAGCAGGAAAAACTTTGTTAACGTCTACTCTATTAAGGAGCATCACATAATCACCGTCTTTTTTAGGGCTTGAAGATTCTATTCTGAAAGGCATTGTAAGATTTCCTACTTTTTTATAATCGGAATATACTACGGTTTCATCTTTTTTGATTTCCTTCAAAAGCATATACGTTTTTGTATCAAAATAATACATGTTCTTATTCACGTTCTTGGTAAGTTCTACTTTATGGCAATAGATCTCGCCTACTTTTTCTTTCCCAAGGTATTTGGCATCAAAACCTTTATTTTCCCAGTCAATAAAATCGTTATCAAAACTTTCCGGTACATACTCCGGATATACCTGAAGTTTATTGGCTGCATAATTCATTGCATAGCCTTTGTTTCCGTCAAAACCTTCAATGGCAGTTTCCTTACCCTCAATCACAATAATTGTTTTGGTAAGATTGGGACGCTGCTGATAAATTTTTATAGGATATTCATCTTTGATTCCTAATACAACTTTCCCTTGCAGCAATACGGAGTTTAAAAGTTTCCAGTTGGTTAAACCTCCTGATAGTTCAATATTTTTATCTATAATTTCCTTTGCAGTCTGCCCATAACACAATGAACTTGTAACAGTAAAAAGGACTAAGTATATTATTTTTTTCATTTAATTTTATTAAAACAGTTATTCAAAGAAGCTCTAAAAATCAAGTGTCACTTGTTTCTTATTTTAAGAGATCAGATTTAAAAATCAGTCTCCAGTCTTCTTTACAACTTATTTATCATTTCAAATATAAGAGGAATTGGGATAAAAAGCAATAAGGCTGAAAAGTAAAGTTTGGAATGACTTTATTCTCAAATTATCACATTTCCAAATTTTCAGATTAGATTAACTTCCTTGCTTTTTCCAGGTCTTCTGGTGTATCAATTCCTACTCCAACGAAATTGGTTTCTATCATTTTGATTTTCATTCCGTATTCCAGGTAGCGGATACATTCTATTTTCTCGGAGATCTCCAAGGGTTTCATTTCCAATGTTGAAAACTGTAATAAAGCTTCTTTTCTGAAGGCATATACCCCAATATGTTTAAAGTAGCTCACATCATAGGAAATTTCTCTATGATAAGGAATAGCAGAACGACTGAAATATAGTGCAAAACCGTTATTATCCGTAATTACTTTTACGTTATTCGGGTTTTCTATTTCTTCTTTTTCAGAGAGTTTTATTTTTAGAGAAGCTAAGGAAATTTCCTGCTGATCATCCTGTTTAAAAACTTCAATTAGCTGTTTCAAAGGTTCCAGCTTAAGGAATGGCTCATCTCCCTGAACATTGATAACAATATCACAATCGATGTTCTGTACCGCTTCCGCAATACGGTCGCTTCCTGTTTCGTGTTGTCCTGTCATTACAGCTTTTCCGCCATTTTTAGTGATTTCATCTAAAATGATTTCAGAATCTGTGGCTACAAATACTTCATCAAACAGTCCGGTTTCCACCACATTCTGGTAAGTAGTGGTAATAACGGTTTTTTCTCCCAATATCTGCATCAGTTTTCCGGGAAAACGGCTTGCTTCATAGCGTGCAGGGATAACAGCGATTATTTTCATTCAGTACAATAATTAATTAAGTCTTTTCAAGCCTTTATTTCCAGAAAAGTGGATTATATGGCTTATTTAGACCAAAAATAGTGAAAACTATTTTAGTTTGTTCTATAAAAAGTATTATTATGCTCAATTTCCCCCTTAAATCCTGTGATTTTTCACTTTCTCCAAAAACAAAATTCCCACATCTTCAATGAAAATGTGAGAATCGGGTATAGATTTTTAAATGAGTCGATAATTAAAATGCCGAATCTAGGATTATATATGAGGCAACTTCTTTGTCAGAATAGCAAAGCGTCTATATTTCCTAATTAAAATGATAGTTTTACCCCTACCATATTATATTCCCACTGGCGGGATGCCATAAGATCAAATTTATATTTTGTTTTCCCTATGGTACCTTCTGATGACGTATATCGGCTTTTTGATATAGTTTTCCCAATGAAATACCCCATTAATAAAGCTAACGGATAATCTGAAGCCCAGTGCACTTTACTCTGCATCATCTGGAAACATAAAGCTCCGGCTAATGTGTATCCTACAGGTTTTATCCATCGTGCATCGGGATAGTTGTCTGCAATTACAGTAATTCCTGCCATAAATGTGGTTAAGTGACCGGATGGCATTGCATCATAGTTTGATGTATTTTTTGCAAATGCTGAAAAACTTGGAAAAGGATTCCATGCACCGCCTTTATTACCATTTTCTTCTGCGATGAACGGGCTTTCTCTTCCGGTAATCCTTTTGATGGTTTGGGTGAAAACTCCGGAAAGAATTAAACTTTCCATTAATCCACTGGCTGTGGCCTGAGCTCTGTAATCATTTTTAATTAAACCGTACGTTCCAAAACCGATTCCCAATATTACCAACGTAGAACCATTTCCAATCAGGTATAATGCAGATCCGATATCTTTAGGAATTTTGAAGACACCTCCTACTTTGCTGTAATTGTTATCTTTATCCATTCCCCATCTTTCTCCCAGTTCTCTTGAATTATCAATTAATTTCTGGTCAAAAGGTAAAAGAATCAACGTTGAAGCAACAGCACCTCCTAAATAATAGGCATGATCTTTTGCTACAAAATCTTTATTGGTGTCAATAAAATTTCGGGGAAGTTTGGTTACAAAATCCAGCAGTTTAGGCTTTGGATATGTTCGTACAGAACCATCTTTTAGCGTGTAGGTCTGTACTTTAGGTAAGTCCGGTGCAGCAGGCGTCAGTTCTTTTACCTGCAATGTATCCACTTCCTGTGAACATACCAATATAGACATTGGCAGTAGCAAAAATCTCAATTTTTTCATCGTTGTTGTTTTCAACCCTGTTTATTCTTAGCTTATAAAAGTCCCAAAGGTAATTCCTTGTTGACTTTCGTGCAAAATGTTTGCTTAATTTTTAATATTTATTTAATTTTTTTATAAAATAGCAACCATGCCCTAGTTAATATAATTGATTAGGAAAATGATTCCGTAGATCCAGAAAATATAGAGAAATGAGTATAGAAAGCCTAATCCAAAGTTCTTTACAATGTTCCCTTTACATTTTCCTGAGTTTTTAAAGACATGGCGTAATGCTCTAAAGAAGATCCAGTATAACATGGCCGCCAGAAATAAAATGGCAGACCAAAAGAAAAGACCTAGAAAGTAAGAAAGAAATACTAGTAAAATAGAAAATAGAAGCCATACAACAACCGAAAGTACTGCCCCACCTATACCATCCCCTACAGCTGGTGGATCAAAATCAAAACTGCCAATCTCTGGTGTTTTATCAAAATATTTTTTTATTCTTTCTTTATTTAAAATGCTTCCAATATTATCTTTTAGTTTCAATCCATAATATAATCCAAGGCTGATAAACAGGAAGAATGCTCCTGCTAAAATAGATGTTGATAGGATAGAGTTTTGAAATAAAGACCGGTGGTCACCTTTCCCGGAGAGCCAGACACAGACAATGACCAAAATAATGATAGCTAAGGTGGAATAGCTCAGCATCTTTGTTTCAAGGAAGTATTTTCTGGGAAGTTTCATGGTTTATAGGGTATTGAAAACGCTTCGACTCCGCTCAGCGTGACACTGTTGATACTATTTGTAAGTTTAACAATGTCTTGCTGAACGGAGTCGAGGCATATATTTTATTTGAAAATTACTTCAGGTTATTCAAAGCAGCTTCTAATTTCGGAAGCATTACTTTGATCTCATCTACAGCTAATCCTCCAACAGAAGCACGGAACCAAGGTTCAGATTTGTCTTCTCCGAATGCTGAGAATGGTACTAAAGCAACCCCTGCTTCATTAATTAAGTAGAATACAAGATCTGAAGAGTTTTCAATAACTGCTCCATCAGGTTTTGTTTTTCCGATATAATTTAGTTTAATAGTAAGATAAAGAGCTCCCATAGGTTCAATGCTGTCTACTGCCAGTCCTTTTCCTTTAAGATCCTGAACTCCACCGTGAAGAACTTTTAAGCTTTCTTCTAATTTAGCTTTGAAGTCTTCTACGAATACGTTTACATTTTCAGGGTTTTCATAGAACTTTGCAGTAGCTTCCTGCTCCGGTTTTGGTGCCCATGCTCCTACGTGGGTAAGAAGAGCCTTCATTTTATCAATGATATGAGCTGGTCCGAATCCCCATCCTACACGTACTCCTGTAGCTGCAAGACATTTTGAAATACCATCAATGTATACTGTATATTCCTTCATTTCAGGGAAAAGAGAAACCGGATCTACGTGTTCTGCCCCGAAAGTAAGGTTAGAATAGATTTGGTCATACATTAGATATAACGGCTTTTCATCTGCTCCTCTCTTCTTGTTTTCAGCGATTACCAATTCACAGATTTCAGAAAGCTGTTCTTTAGTGAACATAGTTCCTGTTGGGTTCAGTGGTGAACAAAGTGCTAATAAAACAGCACCGTCCAAATGAGGTCTTAAATCGTCTGCAGTTGGAAGGAAGTTCGTTTCAGGCTTTGTCTTTACTTCTACAGCATTGGCTGAAGTAAGGTAAGCATAGTGGTTATTATTCCATGATGGTGTAGGATATACTACTTTGTCTCCTTCGTCTACGATGGTTTTATATACAGCATAGATTAATGGTCTTGACCCAGCTGTAATCAAAATATCGTTTGGAGAGTAATCAAGATTCCATCTGTTTTTCAAGTCTTTGGAAACTTCTTTTCTTAAAGATAAAAGTCCGTTGGCAGGTGGATAGTTTGTCAGGTTATTCTGATAGGCTTTCTGAATTTCTTCCTTCAGCAATGCTGGTATAGGATAGATGTTAGAATTCAGGTCACCAATAGTAAGATTGGCAATTTCTGCACCTTTTGCTTTTAGATCATTTACTTCGTTACCAATTTTTACAATTTCAGAACCGATCAGGTTCGCTGCTAATTTTGAAACTTTCACTTTATTCTTATTTAAAATTTACTAATATTATCTACTCAGATTAATTTTGTTTTCTATTTGATCCACAGGTATGTGGGAGTCATAGGCGGCTATTAGTTCTTTAGTTTTTTTTGCAGTAGCAGAGTTTGGATATTTTTTGATGAGTGCATTGTATGCTTCTCTTTTATCATCATAAATTTTTCCTTCTTCACTATCATAAATCCGATCGCTATCCATCCCCAGGAGATAATCCAGCAAGTAATTGTGATAATTTTCTTTTGCTTTCTTTATTAATGGGCTTTTAGGAAATTTATTTATAAAATTCTCCCACTCGATCAATCGATCTCCCAGCTCTTCCCAGGTAATTAACAGTCCTCCATTCACAGCATAATTCTCTTTATTATCTTTTGCCATCTGTGAGATGTAGGCAGTATAATCAGGAGTTATCTTATTTTTGAAAACAGATTCATAATATCCCGGCAAAGAATGAATTTCTGTAAGTCCTTCACCCATTTCGCGGAATTCAAGACCTGCTTTATTCAGTTCGGCAGCTATTTTCTTTATGTTATCCGGCAAATTATAGGTATCCGGTCCTGTATGATAATCAACATATTTGTCAAGTACCTCAGCTTGGGAAGTATTTAAACAATCAGTGTATTTCTCTCTTATTTTCAAATAATCTTCGTACACTTTATTGTTCTTCTCCGGACTGTTTCCTGCAATCTCTCTGTCTATTTTAGTACGGTACCATTGTAAAGCTGTAATATAATCTTCTGTTTTATTTTCCGAAGAACAAGCTGTATCAATGGGTTTGTACTGATCCTCTTTGGTTTCGTTTTTAGCGATTGAGTCGTTTGCAGGCTTTACATCAGAAACCGCAGTTTCCTTTTTACAGGAAACTACAGCTACAGACAGTATGTAAACTGCTATAATTCTTTTAATCATGGTTGTTTTATCAGATTATTAATCCAGATTTAAGTCTGTTTTAACTGCCTGAATTTTAGCTTCCAATGATTTCAGTTTATCTTTAAAATCGGCTTCAGAAGAGATGGCATCTTTTACTGAAACATAGAATTTAATTTTAGGCTCTGTTCCTGAAGGTCTTACACAAACTTTAGTTCCGTCCTGAGTATAGTAAATTAATACGTTAGACTGTGGAATTTCATTCATTACGGCCTTCTCTCCTGATGAAATGGTAAGACTTGTCTGTTCTTTAAAGTCTTTTACGACTTCTACTAATGAACCAGCTAATTCTTTTGGTGGGTTTTCACGGAAGTTTTTCATCATATCCTGAATTTCTTCAGCACCTTGTCTTCCTTTTCTTACAATATTGATTAATCCTTCAAAATACATTCCCAGATCTTCATAGATCTCAATCATGTACTGATACATTGTTTTGCCATTAGCTTTACACCAAGCTGCAATTTCACAAGCCAGAAGAATACTTCCACAAGAGTCTTTATCACGAACGAAATCTCCTGTCATGAAACCAAAACTTTCTTCTCCACCACATACAAACTTCTGAGTTCCTTCTGCTTCACGGATCATTTTTCCGATCCATTTGAATCCTGTAAGACCTACTTTGCATTCAACACCGAATTTCTGTGCAATATCATAGAAAATATCCGAAGTAACGATGGTAGAACCAATGAATTCTTTTCCGGTAATTCTTCCCTGTTTTCTCCATTCGTTCAGGATATAATAAGTAAGGATCGTATTGGTTTGGTTACCATTCAATAACTGAATTTCACCATCAAGATTTCTTACCGCAATTCCTAATCTGTCCCCATCCGGGTCTGTTCCGATAACGATGTCTGCATTGGTAATTTTTGCAAGATCCATCGCCATTTCCAACGCAGCTGGTTCTTCCGGGTTTGGAGATTCTACTGTAGGGAAATTTCCGCTAGGGATCATCTGCTCTTTCACAAGGTCTACTTTCTTGAACCCTGCTTTTGCTAATGCTTTAGGAATTGTAGTATAAGTTGTACCGTGGATAGAAGTGAAAACAATATTTAAGTTTTCTTTTCCTTCGTTCTGGTAAGTAGAATTTTCAATACATGCATCAATGTATACGTCATCCTGTTCTTCTCCAATCCATTCAATCAGATCATCATTTCCGTTGAACTTGATTTCTTCAAATTTCACAGAATATACTTCTTTGATGATGGCTTCATCATTTGGCGGAACAATCTGAGCTCCGTCATTCCAATATACTTTGTATCCGTTATATTCTGGTGGATTGTGAGAAGCCGTTAATACGATTCCTCCGTTACATTTTTTATCACGAACCGTGAAAGAAAGTTCAGGAGTTGGTCTGTGATCTTTGAAAAGCAATACTTTAATTCCGTTTGCTGTTAAAACATCTGCTACCAGTTTTCCAAATTCTTTTGAATTGTGACGCACATCATAGGCAATGGCCACCTTGATCTCCTCTCCTTTAAACTGCTCAAGCATATAGTTAGCTAATCCCTGAGTTGCCTGTCCTAGTGTATATTTATTTAAGCGGTTGGTTCCTACTCCCATAATTCCACGCATTCCTCCTGTTCCGAATTCCAGTTCTCTGTAGAAAGAATCTTCCAGATCCGGGGAATTGCTGTCGATTAATGCCTGTACTGCCTTTCTCGTTTCTTCATCGAAGGTCTCACTTAACCAAAGTTTCGCTTTTTCTAATGTGTTCATATTTGTACGTTGTTCTTTTATAGTTTGTAAAGTTCATAGTTTTAAAATAATACTGTTTTTAATCCAGTTTTTTGTTTTCAACTTTTGTTGTTTTTTCTACTTTAAATGCTCTGATCGGATCATTATAGTAGATAAATTTTGCAGTATTCTGAATATTCCCTTTTAAAGAGTCTTTTACATTCACCTCAGCATAGTTTCCATTTTTAGAATCGATATTCAGATTGGTAATTTTCCAGTAAGGAGCAATGAGACTTGCCGTATCAGAAATTTTTATCACGGCATCTTTGGATAATCCTAAGAAGTTTGCACGGCTTCTGTTATACATTTCCACTTCTGCTCTTCTGGTATTGACAGATCCCATGAAGCTTGCATTGTTTTTCATATTCAGTCTGAAATTATCGGTTTTAATTTCGCTTGAAATATTTACTTCTACTGAATCTGAAACGGCTACTTTTTCAAGATTATATTTTGAATAAATGGTTACATTATAGAAATCTACCCCTTTTGTTCCTCTTTTTTCTTTGATGAACAAGGTTTTATCTTTTACATCCACATCCAGGTTACTGGCTACGTTAGGATAGGTTTCTATTTCCACGAAGTTCTTTTCTCCTCTGGCATAAAATACACGGAATTTTCCGCTAAGATCCAGATTTACAAATTCCGGAACGTCCACATCTTTCTTTTCAATATTTCCTTTTGGGGAAACTTTCCCGCAGGAAACTACTGCAACCAGCATCAATGTGTAAAGTACTTTTTTCATATTTAATTTTAAATATTCTACTGATGATCATTATGATCTGCTTCCTTGAAAGTTTTCCGGGCTTTCAAGAATATCTTTTAACAAAAATAGGATTAAAATTTCTAAAAATCTTTGTCTTTTGGCAATAAAATACCTGATAATTTTCAATTTTTTGCTTTTTACTAAGAAGTTGTATTTTACTTTTGATTCTTTTATCCTGTTTCTATTTTATGTAAATATCAATAAAAAAACATCCGATGAATGGATGTTTTTATTTTATAATGATGATGTTAAGTTTAATTGAAAAATGGATTCTGATCTACTAGACTTTACTAAGCAATCTTCATATAAACCTCATCGACAATATAATTTTCCGGTCATTTTCATCTTCATCCTAACCACCCCAGATCTTAGCTACTTTTGCTTTTTCCAATTTAATTTTTTCTCCATTACATTCTGCATATAAATTAATTTCATTATACATAAATGTAGGTACCAATACAATATCTATAGGTTTATCAGGATACTTTTGTTTAAAGCTTTCAAAGATCTTCATCAGTTCTTTATCATCAAAAAAGATATCTGTATTGTATTTTGTAAAGGAAATACTTGCATTATAAGGAAGGGCTGCCGCTATATAATTAACTTTAGCCAGATCCTGGGGATAATATATTGTTGCTTCTCCATTATAGTAGCGTATAGACTCAAAAACTATCTTATCTTTTTCGTCATAAGGGTTTAAAATAAAACGATATTTGTATTTAGTGCGATACTGATCCCAAAGACCGAAAGGAATGCCATTTTTATCAATTTCAGTTCTAGCACTATCTTTAATCATGATCTTGTAAAGATCATCATAGAACTGTTGTTGGCTTTCCTTTTTATCCACAAATCCCATAAAATCATTTTTATCCACAAAAACTTCTTTAGCCTGTAACCTGCATATTTCTACTCTATGATGCCCTGCCGACAACCATACAACTATTACACCGCCTGGAGCAGCCCCTACTGTAAAGGTATCATAAGTGCCCTGCTTAACATCCGTATAAATATTCTGACTGTTGGGGACTTCCACCAATGAGAAACCTTTTCGGAATTCTCCCAAAATCTTATCTGATGGTAAATCTGCATCTACAGTATAAAACTTTTTCTCCGCATATGCTACATAGGTAAGATTAAGACGAGTAGGTATTTCATTTCCTCCCTGGCCAGCTTCAACACCATCATATTCCCAACTTCCTGTTGTGTGACCAGCTTTTGGTATTCCGCAAATTAGCTTTTTATCTTTATTAGATAACCAGCCTTCGTGTACCTCTATGGGATATCCCTTTGGAGCAGAGACCGTAACCATGTAAGAAAATGCTGTTCCCTTCATATCTTTTTTATCATTTTGTTTTTGCTCTTTTTTTACACATCCAGATATTATCATCATTGATATGAATACCCATATTAGTTTTATATTAATGTACATCTCTTTTTCTTTTTCCGTTGACCATATTAGGTTTATTCTTATCTGAGAGGAATGACCCCCAACTTTCTTCCGAAGAACCATAAGAAGAATTCCAGTGAAGATAATGATATCTTAACTTTTTAATATCATAATTATCTTTTTCTACTTCTGCATCTAATTTTATTTGTCCTTCTTTTTGTCTTTTTTCCCATTCCAATTTATATTGAGTAGCTTGTGGACTTCCAGTAGCATAAACAATAGGTGGCTCTGTATAAACCTTTGGTTCTACAAATTTCAACGGCTTTCCTCCCTCAAAACTATATTGCCAATATATTTTTTTATTTTCTTTAAAAAATTAATATTATCAGGAACCGGACTATCAGTAAATCTTTTAAATTTTTGTAAAGCAATATCATCCATAGGAACATCCTTTTTTTACAAAACTCCGCCATGATATGGAGTGGAATATAACTGTATTGGTTACTCACATATTTTTTAGAGCCCTGCAACCTATAAAAGCTTCTTGCTAAGCTCAACATTAAGCCAGAGGTATAAAAATGTATTGACATCTCATCATTTTTAAACCATCCTTTAGCCACAATTTCTTTTTGTAAATCTTCAAGAGGTCCTTTAAGTCTTCCAACATCTATTCTATATGGAGTATTACCATCTCCCTCAACATACGCTCCTCCCACATCACAATGTACCCCTGGATAAGTCAGTTCAATACCACCTTTCTTTCCACTATCTGGAGAAACTTTGGCTACAGAGGAAATATCTACAAGATCAAAGTTATAACGATGTTCATCTGCAGCCACCATATGCACTACATAGTTAGCTTTATTAACATCATTTAATCCTAAATCTTTAATATCATTCTTTTGCCTCAATCCGTGGTGAGGAACCGTATCATAAATACCAACAAAACGAACATTAATAACAGTCTGGTCATCAAGCAAACTAGCTTCTTTTAACAACTGTCCTAAATAACCATAAACAGGCATCATCTGCTTGCCATAAGATTGAGGTAATTGATATCCAAACGCATCCCATGCTCTAATATTTTTCATTTCACCAAACTCACTTGTTGTATAAGTTGTTTCAGCTTTATAAGCAGGGTATTTTACTACGTGTACAAAATGTCTTGCAGCTGCAGCCCCCCTACTAAATCCAAATACATCAAATGTAATTGTTTTTACATAAACATTCATCTGCCCAGTAGACATTTGCTTAATCTTTTTCATTACATCATCAATGCTTTTACGTACTCTATCTTTAATACCCGCACTTCCCATTCCAAAAGCTGGCCCCTCCATCGTATCATCTTTTTTATAATCTTCAACCCCTAAATGATCACCTTGCCCCTTTGGTGCAGAGTTTGTTCCTATCCCTTCTGTATATATTCTAAAAGTTTTTATATTATCTATTGTATAGTTCTTAAATAATATGGCAGGATTGGATAAATCGTTTTCATAACTGCTTTCTTTATATTTTTTATCTCCTTTTTTATCATAAATTTTTTGGGCATCTTCCTTGTTCATCAATAAACCAGTAGTATTTTTTGGTGGCTTTTTTCCAAACTTCTGCTTCAACTCTGTATTATACATATTATTCAGGGTACCATCGATAAAAACGCCGAAAGTAAATTCCAAACCTGTTTTGTTCTCCTTCTTTACAGAATCCGTTTTCCCCACTACAACAGGATTACTCCCTACCTTAGGCGGTACCAGCTTACGGAGTTCATTTTTTACCTGAAGCTGTATGGTATCTTTTATTTGGTTGATCTTGTTGCTATAAACCACTTTAGCATAAAATTCGTGAACGCTTTCGTCCACATAATCCATGCTGTTCAGTTTTTTCTGATAGACTTTTATATTATCAAAAGTTAAATAAGCATACCCTTTCTTATCTACGTAAGGCTCATAGGTTCCCATATTTCTTGAGGAATCTTCATCATGTCCGTCAATATATTCATCTTCATAAATGGTTACCTTTATTTTATCATTGACAGGAATATTTTTCGTTTTGATAACCAGTTTTACCGTATCCAGATAGCCTACGATACGTTTTCCGATTCTTTCATTATTCATATCCAGCCAATACAGTGCTTCTATAACCGGCATTGCTGCAAGGATCTGCAGGTTGATGAAATAATTCATTTCTTTACCGTGCATATCTACCACAGCGGTCAGTTTCACTGTTTTCCCGGCCATGGAAGGGTTAAAATTAAAAACGCCGTTGGTGTTGGTTGCAAGTACTTTACCTGCATATTCTACCTTCCATTGCTTTACTTTTGGCTTTCCTGTAGCTCCGCTTATTGTATATGTATAGTTCTTACTGGCAAGCGGGCGTGTATCTCCTATAATGACCATAATACATGTGTTTTTTATTGGTTTCCAATAGTTATTTCTTTTACTGACAGTTTTAAAACCTTCTTATCTTGTCCTATTCTTATTTATCACTAACAATCTGTAAAGAATCTATCATCTTTACAGAATAATTTTCCAGTTTCAAATTTTTAAATGCATACTTCTTTTTATACTGTTTCATTCCCCAGGATTCCAATTGAATATTATCAACATATAAATCACTGCCTCTATAAACAACTTTAACTTTTGCATATATTTTTGATGAGTTTCCTCTTTCTGCAGAAATCACAAAACCTTTTGATTCCGATAATATTTCCTGAAACGTATTGGGCTCATCATCATACAATGCATTTTTATACCCATTTGTTTTGTGCGAAGAATTATTATATACTAAAAGTAAACTTCCATAAGCTTCTTCAGGAAAACAGTCTCCATAAATGTCAACCTGAGTATAAAAAGGTTTGGCTATCATCACACTGTCTTTGGTATTGAAGACCAAACTTTTTTCCGGAGAATAAAAATTAGAAAGCAATACAGAATATTTCCTGGTAAATCCCTTCATCACTTTCTTACAACTTTCCTCTTTTGGATGATATCCTGCCGGCGCAGAAATAGTATCTTCTTTTTTTGAGGCTTGAAATGTTTCAGACTTATTATTTTTTTTGCAATAATAAAATAAGGTACATATCATAAAGAAGTATAACGCTTTCATAGTATTATAACTTATTGCTTTAGCTGCATTTTTTACTATTTTTCCATTATACTATAACAATCTACTTCAATTTTGAGATTACTTTAATAATTTCATTTTTATCCAATTCTACTTTTGTTGCTGGGAAGGTTACACTTTTATATATTGCTTTTTCATAATCGGTTTCTTTATTTACACCAGACTGGATATATGTTCCAATTTCTGAATATTTGTTTTGTTTTATATCAAAAGTTATTTTTTTATCATCAGAAAACCTTTCGTCTATTTCCCTATATACTTTATAGGAAACCAAATTATTTCTATTCTTTATTAATTGCTTCGTAAATCTTGTTTCGTCTTTAGATTTCTGTTCAACAGAAAATAATATTCCATTTTTATAAGTATAAGAAATTATCCAATCTGACTTAATATTTTCATTTTGAGAATTTATAGTGGTCATTTTTACATTTAAAATTCTGAATTTTTTATATTTATATTTACTTTTTGAATTTAAATATTTCAGATTTTCCAATTTAAAAATATCTTCCTCCAAAAAGTCATCAATCAGGTCAATTAATTCACTTATATTTCTATTATCCAACAATTCTTTTTTTAAATAAGAAAAGTATGCCTGGTTAAGAAAAAATGTACTTTTGTCTATATTTATCGATTGATTATTATCAATAAAACTAATATCTAGTTTCCGGGATTCATTATCTGCCCCTACAATCTCAAGCAATAATTTATCATTTGCTATTTTACTAAGCTTATAATTTGTATATGCAAAACTATCAGCTTGATCTGATGAGCTTGTGGTATATACTTTTACTTTTTCTTTTGTGTAGACATAAGTATAGATATAATAAAATGTTTTATTATATTTTTCCTTTAAAGTTTTATCTCCTGCTCTGACTTCTTTAACCTGATAATTTTCAGCTATCCCTAAATTATAATAAGATTGGCTTAATAAAAAAGGCTGGAATAGGAATATAAAAATATATTTTATAATTTTTCTTAAGTACATTATTTTTATTTAAGTAATTTATTAGGTGTTAATTTCCAAAATATACTTTCCCCTGCTGTAATAGTTCCAGAAATACCATTAGGTTCTTTAACTCCTGTTTCATAATAAAAATCACCGGTTTTCCAATTTTTAGAATCTTTAAAAACAGCTGAAGGAATGGGATATTTTGCTTTATCTACAGGCTTTCCATTTTTATCATTTTTAGTAAAATGTACATGCTCTCCATGATCCTTTTTAGAATCATGTTTATTTTTTGGTTTTATGGTATAAATAGATTGTGTACTATGTGCAGCAATAAATTTATCATAAATAGCTTTTGGAATTTCTATAAATTTATACTGTTTAAATTTAGCATGCCCTATTGTTTTATATGGTGTTTCTTCAGTAGCTCCCCATGCGAGAAAATCTGTTCCATCCCAATACTCTGCTCCATTTGTAATGTCTTTTTCATTTGTAAGTACTGCAATCATAGCCATTCTTGTATGATTTGCTTTACTTTCCTCATTGGTATCATTTAAATTTCCTTTATCAGGAACACTTGAATATGATGAAGCTAATATAGTTTTCCAAGATTTACCAGCTTTTACAGATCTATTATAGCTGGTGAAGGCTATACATTTTAACTCTATCAAATCATCCATTCCCGCTTCTTTAAATACTACATCACCAACACTTATAAAATCATCATGTGTAATTTTTAATTTTTTCGCATCAGTAAATGTGTCCTTTTCTTTTCCTTTGCAAACATATACATCATTTTCTGCCCCTTCTTTTTGTCCTTTAATATTCCCTTCATATGTTCCATCATAGTTATAATAATAACCATTCTTTTTTGTTTCTTTCAAAGGTACCAGCTGTGCCAGCACCTCAGGCCTTGCATTATTTATATTCTGCTGGGTAGGCTCGGCAGTTTGTCCGTGAAATGCAATTTTTATACTGGGAGCATTGCTTACCGCACAGGTAGCTTTAGAATCTTCAAGAAGAGCTTTCCCATTATTATCCTCTACGGTGATCTGATCGTAGAATCCGTCCCATTTTGTTACAGCAGGAGCACAGGGACCATTATTCAGCTTTTTGCAGCTTCCGAAGGAGTTTTTTTCAAAGGTGGCACCAATATCAACATGAGTTGCCATTAACTTTTTCTTGCCTTCTTTATCGTTGATGTACCGTTTACTTTGGGTTTTCACCATAAGCTTATCTGTAGTTGTTCCGAAATCGCAACGGCAGACAGCACCCTGGCATACCAGATGTTTCTCGCTCATTGTATTTTTGTGTTTTTTAGTGTATATGATTATATTACCCCTGATTTTTTTATCAATCAAGGTATTACAGACGGCCAATATTCAGTGTAAAAGGTTTAAAATTATCCTGAATAAAGTATCAGGAATTAAAAAAAAATTATACAACTGAATTTTTTCAATCTGATAGAATTGTAATTCTAAACAACAGAAAATAACAATAAGACTTAGGTATGTTTTGCTTTTTTGAAGAGAAAAAATGTTTTCATGATAACTATTTTTAATGATTTGGTATATCAAATATAGGATTTCTGCTGATAAATTTCAATATAAATCTTTATTTCTCCATTCTGATAGAAAGTTGACAATTCTCCTTCAACAGAAGAAATGTATTTTGTATTCTTGTCAAGTCTGTATTCCAGGTTCAGATATCCCCTTTTTCCTCCTACTTCTTCATCATCTTTTTCCTCTCCTTTTAGGTGAATTAAAATTTTATCATGTTCTGTAAAGACTTTCTGCAATGAAAATTGTGCATCGTAAGAAACAGATTCATCAATTGATGAAAAATAAAAGCTTAAAGATTCTGTTTTCTGATAATCAGTGTACGAAGTATATAATGGTAAAAAGAAAACAGGATAAAAAATATTGGCATAAAGTTCAGCAGGATCATCGTCCACGGATTCATAAAAACGGTCCAGTTTCCCAATAAAATCATGGGCTATAGCTCCCACATAATATTGTTTTATTCTGGGTAAACATTCTTTCTTCCAACGCTTCTGAATATCTTTTCCGTTTAAAATTTTATCAGGACTACCGTTTTTTTTCAAAGAAAAATCTAATGGATAAAGAGCTTCCGATGCCATTTCTGCCAGTTTTTCCATCATCTGTTCCAATTCCTGATCGTTTACATACATCTTTCTTTTTGTAACAGAGGTTCTGTTTTCATTCCCTCTATGAATATCAACAAGATAATACATCTGAATTTCTGATGACAGGTCTTTTATCAGTACCCCATAAGTAAGATCAGCAGGAGTATCAGGAAGTTCAATTCTGGAGTCAAGTAAATCCTTATTTTTCCATAGATTCTGTTTATCTGCAGGAATATAAAGGTATTTTAAATATTTTGGAAGATGATCTGGAAGTATTTCATGCAACGCACAATGCTGATTATGAAAATCAATCAGCTCTTTCTTGGGGATATTAAATTGCTGAGACAAAATATCTAAATCAGCCAGATTCTCTATTTTAATTCTAATACTTTCCATGGTTATTCATCTTATACTAATATCGGAAAATAAATTAATGAATCAAAAAAAAATCCCCTAAAAAGCCTGACACTTTCTAAGGGATTTTATTATTTTAATTTTAAATTGATAAAATACAGTGGTCTTAATTTACTATATCACTTCATCAATATTATAATTCTTATGCTCGCGGTTTGTTCTGATAATCATTTCTCCCAGGAATCCTGCTACAAATAACAATGTCCCCATAATCATCATGGTTAAAGCAATATAAAACCAAGGATTATTGGTGATTAAATGACCATAAATGCCTCTTGCCACATCAATCAGTTTTGAAACCCCTAACCAAAGTGCCGAAAGGAAACCGAAGATAAACATTAAAGTTCCAACTGCTCCGAAGAAATGCATTGGCCTTCCCCCAAAACGACTTACAAACCAAAGGGTTACCAGATCCAAAAATCCTCTTACAAATCTTTCAGTACCGAATTTTGAAGTTCCGTAAGGTCTTGCCTGATGCTGTACTTCTTTTTCCGTAATTCTTCTGAAACCTGCATTGGCAGCCAATACTGGAATATAACGGTGCATATCTCCGTACACATCTACAGATTTCACAACCTGTCTTTTGTAAGCTTTCAAACCGCAATTGAAGTCATGAAGATAAACTCCTGAAACCTTTCTAGCAGCTGCATTGAAGAGTTTTGACGGAATATTTTTGGTCATTACATTGTCAAAACGTTTCTTCTTCCAACCGGAAACAATATCATAATTATCCTGAACTACCATATTGTACAGCTCCGGAATTTCTTCCGGAAAGTCCTGTAAATCGGCATCCATGGTAATAACCACATCTCCGTTTGTTCTTTCAAAAGCAGCATGAAGTGCCTGAGATTTCCCATAATTTCGGGAAAATTTAATTGCATGGATCTGAGGATACTGTACTTTTAAGTTCTCAATAATACTCCACGACAAATCCGTACTTCCATCATCTACAAACCAGATCTCGTAAGATAAATTACTGGTTTGGCAGACTTTATCAATTCTTGAAAAAAGCTCTTCCAGAGAGTCTTCTTCGTTCAGTAACGGAATAACTATAGATAAGTTCATTTAATTTTAATAAAAATTAGTCTTGATTTGTTTCTTCGGGTTGATAGATACTTCTTGTTCTGAAAAATGCTCCGAAAAACACCGACAAAACTACGTAAAATATAAGAATTGCTGCAAAATATCCTGAAAAATGACTTGCGGTAAGCATATCTTTTCCTTTTACAGCCTCCGGACTGAAGCTCTGAAGCCTCTCGTTATACTTCTGATCCAGCTCGTCAATATCTTTCTGATGCTTTAAAATTTTTCTCGCCGAAGTATATTCTGTATCCAATTCCGACTTCTGTCTTTGAACATATTGGTAGTTCAAAAGTTTTTTAGCATCCGTATCTGCAAAGTTCAAAAATGCATAAATACTGAAAATCGAAAGAATTCCTCCGATGAACATCGGAATGAATGCTCTTTTGAATGCTTCTTTAAAAGTTACCACTCTATGGTTGTTCCAATACGTTTTTACGGACCAGAATGCAGCTCCGGCATATAGAATCGGCAACACGAAAGCGTTGGCTTTCAATGAGATGTCAAAATAGTTAATTCCTGAGAAAAAAGTATATACTACAAAGAAAACGATCATTGTAGCTATAAAAAGTATAATTCCTAGTGTTGATGGACTTTTCGTCATGTTAAATTTTTTAGAAAAAAGTTGAAAAATTATCCCCCTATATGTCAGCGATTTAGCTCTACGACTGCATTTTTTCAACAAATTTTCTTTAATAAAGTTTTGAAGTTTACAAATATTTCCTACCTTTGCAACGGCAAGTCCTAAACAACCAGCTCCTGAGAATCCTCCAGGGTGGGAACGCAGCAAAGGTAATCGGTCGTAGCGGTGTGATTTAGGTAGCTTGCCATTTTTTTTTGGTTTAAAGTGAGAAGAGAGGTAATTTGATAATTATCTTTTTTTGTTTTTAATACCTTACGCATCATTTCCATTTTTCTAATTTTTCAGATTACTTCTTTCCCGTTATTGATTAAAACTCGAACGTCTCTCCTAATTTTGGTAAAACAAGTTCTACATTTTTATCAGCAAAATGCTTTAATGCACTTTCATGATTGATCTTAATGGCTGGGAATGTATCAAAGTGACATCCGATTACTTTTGGAGTTTTTAATAATTCTGCTGCTGCAAAAGATGCTTTTCTCGGGCACATTGTGTAGTGGCTCCCGATAGGAAGGATAGAAAGGTCAATATTCCCGTATAATCTTGGAAACAACTCCATATCTGCCATTACTCCTGTATCTCCAGCCAAATAGATGTTCTTACCTTCAGGAAGTCTGAAAATATACCCTACTGGAACGCCACCGTAGCTTCCATCTGGAAAAGAACTTGTATGGTGAGCCGGAACCATGGAAATTTTAAGATCGTCGATTTTTGCCGATCCTCCTAAGTTCACATCGTCTGTATTTTTAGCCTGTGTAAAGTATCCGCAAACTTCTGGTACACCAATCACAGTTGCTTCCGGATAATGCTGTAATACTTCCGCTACATCCGCAATATGATCTCCATGAGCATGGGTCAACAGAATGTAATCGATTTTTTGAGCGGTAATATCAAAACTTGATTCCGCTTTTTTGTAGTTGTAGAAAGGGTCACTTAAAATTGTTTTGTCCTTGTACGTGAACAGAAAACAATTTTGCCCTAAGAATTGTATTTTCATTGTAAATTTAATTTCAATTATTATTAAACACAAATGACTCAAACAGTTTCATAAATAACACAATGAGGTTAGTGATATTCGTGAAAGCATTCGTGCCATCTGTATTTTTTAAAACGCAAAGCGCTGTTTGTTTACTTTAACTATTTCGACGGGAATTTATCTTCAATAAGTCTCAGATTGATCCCATGTTCCAAATATGCCTTACAACCGTCTAAAACAGTCGTAAAACCGCCTGTATTATCATTAACCTGTCTGAGTAGCTCTTCACCCGTTTGAGTGAATCCATAGCTCTTAATGACAACGAGAGTCCCATTTTCCATGGTTTTAAACTCATAGTCTACGTTTACTGAAGGTTCTCCCCATACTGTTTTAATCAGTTGGTTCGAAATAATCTGATGAACGTTGACCACGTTTTTCACGCCGTACATTTCCCATTCCCAGGTTACCGTTTTTCCTTCTTCTAATTTTCCGGTAGATTTTGTAAACCAGAAATTAGTGGTTACTTCAGGATTGATGAATGCTTCAAAAACATCTTCAATCGGTTTTCTGATAAGCATTTGTGCTTCAACATAGACATTGGAACTCATATATAATACTTTTAGATTTAGTTAAATAAATTAAGTCCGGCTGCCGTAAGAATAGCCATTACAAACGTCATGATTCCCACCTGCTTTAAATACTGGTCTAATTCTTTTGGTTCTTTTACCGACATGATGCTTCTTCTCAGCTTCGCTAATGGGAATAGCAGAATCATTACGATGAACACATAGTAGTTTTGCTGCTGTATAAATCCGTTTACTCCTAAAAAGATAAGGATTAATACCAATGGAAGCTGCAAAAGGATCATTTCATAGATCATTGCATTTTTGAATCCGATTCTTAATGCAAAGCTGTTCTTTCCTGATAGTTTATCACTTTCAATATCTCTCATATTGTTCAGGTTCAAAACTGCCATACTCATCATACCTACTGCAGTTCCCGGCAATAGCATATCCCAGCTGAATGTTTTTGTAAACAGGAAATAACTTCCGCATACGGAAACCAATCCGAAGAAGATAAATACAAAAATATCTCCCAATCCCATATATCCGTAAGGCTTCTTCCCTACTGTATATCCGATTGCTGCTAAAATACAAGCCACTCCCAATCCTATGAAAGTATAAAATTCATTCATATACTCTGGAATGAAAGCAACGTATAACAACGCAATGGTAGCCACAAAAGATAATGCTGAGAAAAGAATGACCGCATTTTTCATTTGCTTGGCAGTAATTTTTCCTGATGCTACAGCTCTTGCTTCGGCTTCATTAATCCTTTTTGCATCTGTTCCTTTTACCCCATCACCATAATCATTGGCATAGTTTGATAAAATCTGATACAAAAGGGTCACTAAAAGTGCCAGTGCAAAAATTTTCCAATCCCACGTTCCACCTTCTCTGTACAACCTCCATTTTGCAATGAAAGCTCCCATAATAATTCCGCTTAATGACAGCGGTAAAGTTCTGAGCCTTGCGGCTTTTATCCAATCAGTCATAAATTTATAAGTAATGGGCAATGGGTAATAAGTAATGAAAAGGATTCCTCATTATTTATTACTCATCACCAATGTTATGATATCCATTGATCGTCTCCGAAGTTTGGCTTTCTTTTTTCAAGGAATGCATTTCTTCCTTCTTTAGCTTCTTCTGTCATATAAGCTAAACGGGTTGCCTCTCCTGCAAATACTTGCTGACCAACCATTCCGTCGTCTGTAAGGTTCATGGCAAACTTCAGCATTCTGATAGACATTGGAGATTTTCCTAAGATTTCCTGTGCCCATTCATAAGCAGTATCTTCTAATTCTGCATGAGGAACAACTTTATTTACCATTCCCATTTCGAAAGCTTCCTGAGCGGAGTAGTTTCTTCCTAAAAAGAAAATTTCACGGGCTTTTTTCTGTCCTACCATTTTGGCAAGGTAAGCAGATCCGTAACCACCGTCAAAACTTGTTACATCAGCATCTGTTTGCTTGAAAATTGCGTGTTCTTCACTTGCTAAAGTAAGATCACAAACCACATGAAGTGAGTGTCCTCCTCCTACAGCCCATCCCGGAACTACCGCAATTACCACTTTCGGCATGAAACGGATCAGACGCTGAACTTCCAGAATATTTAAACGGTGTCTTCCATCTTCTCCTACATATCCCTGCTCACCTCTTGCTTTTTGGTCACCACCACTACAGAAAGCCCAGCCTCCATCTTTAGGGCTTGGTCCTTCTCCTGAAAGTAGAACTACTCCTATTGAAGGGTCTTCTGAGGCATCATAAAAAGCGTCATATAATTCTGAAGTTGTTTTTGGTCT
The DNA here is from genome assembly GCF_004119455.1 of Chryseobacterium sp. CH25. GTDB lineage: Bacteria > Bacteroidota > Bacteroidia > Flavobacteriales > Weeksellaceae > Chryseobacterium. Next base: position 181,628 of record NZ_NRQT01000005.1, on the reverse strand, counting down.
GAAAGCATTACGTACTTCCGGTCTGTTGAAAGCGATTCTTGCTACACCATTGCATTTTTTATAGGTAATATCATCGTATTCCTTAGCGGTTTTCCACTCGATCATTTTGGTAAAATTTTTCTCAAAGATACGGAATTACAGAGAATTTTCAGGGATGAAATTTTGAATACCAATGATAAATGATGAGTAATAAGTAATCAATAATAAATGATATTTTTATTAAAAACAAAAGCCGAAACATTACTGTTTCGGCTTTTTATATTGAGTTATAAAATGATTATTTTGCTGGTGCAGCTGCGCTTAGCTCAGCTTCTTTAGCTTTCATTTCTTTCACTTTATCCAGATTTTTAGTTACTAAATAAATTTCTTTTAGTGTACTTACTGCATCAATATTTTTAGGATCTACTTTATACCAGCTTTCTGCAAAAGGCAGAGCTTTAGCAAATCTTTCTTTTCTTGCATCAATCAGTTTAGTAGCTTCATCCGGCTTATCTTTTCTTAATGCATTGATTTCTGTTACAACTTTAGAATCATCTCCAATTGTAGTATATACAAGGTTCTGATAAGCATTTGCAAAATCAGGCTTAAGTTCAATTGCTTTTTTAAATGATTCTAAAGCATCATTAACGGTAGCCGGTGTTTTTGCCTGCATTACCCCAAGATTATACCAGTTCGTTGGATCATTAGGATTTTTTGCTAGCTGCTCTTTTAGATTGGTAACGAATTTATCCATATTTCCTGACTGAAGATAAGCAGTAGTTTGGCTTTCCTTCAACTTAGCACTATTTGGATATTTAACCAGTCCTTTTTCAATAATTACAAGAGCTTCATTCGGCTTTTTAGCATTAAGAAGCAATAAAGATAAAGTTTCATAAAGATCTACTTCTACACCTGCAGACTGCTCTGTTTTAAAATCTGAATAGTCAGAATTTTTTTTCATAAGCTCCCAGGTAGTTTTATCTAATGGTACGATCTGTCCACTTTTCTTTTCTTTAGCAGTATAAGTAGTTTCTACTCCTGTAAATCCTGAGTTTACAAGATCTGTATATATTTTAATAGCCGGATCATTGTTGTTGGCTAATGCATGACTAAGTCCTGCATAATACATATATATCTTGTTATCCTGGCCATTCGCTTTCAATAAGTCGTAAATTTCTACAAACTTAGGGGCTGCAACTGCATAATTTTTTGCATTGTATGCATCCATGGCTTCTTTATTAGTAGCCTGAAGCTTAGCATTTACATCTCCCTTCTGCGCAAAAGCAAAAGCAGATGCTACGATAGCCATACCTAAAATTAGTTTCTTCATAATAACTATTTTATATTAATTGTACATTTATTCTTCAGAATCAGAATTCTCCTCAGCCTGAGGGGCTGCATTATCATCTTCAAGATTATCAAATAAAGACTCCATTCCTTCCTGAACTTCTCCTTCAGCATCTTCCATACCTTCGATCTCTTCAGAATCTTCTTCTACATCTTTATCCATTTCTACTTTTGCAATAGCTGCAATTTCGTCATTTTTCTTAAGATTGATCAGCTTCACACCTTGTGTATTTCTACCCATTACTCTCATTTCATCCATTCCCATTCTGATGGCAACACCGGACTTATTGATAATCATCAATCCATCTTCGTCTGTTACGTTTTGAATAGCAATCAGATGTCCTGTTTTTTCGGTAATATTTAGGGTGATAACTCCTTTTCCGCCTCTGTTTGTAATTCTGTAGTCTTCTACTGCAGTTCTCTTACCGTATCCTTTTTCAGATACTACAAGAACTGTTTCGTTCTCCACATCATTCACAACAATCATACCAATAGCTTCATCATCGTCCTCCATAGCAATACCACGAACCCCGATAGATCCTCTACCTACTTCTCTTACTTTTTCTTCAGGGAAACGGATACACTTACCATTTTTAGTAGCAATCATGATCTGAGAAGTACCATTTGTAAGGTAAGCTCCTAATAACTGGTCATTATCTCTAATTTCAATAGCATTTACCCCATTTACTCTTGGTCTTGAATACGCTTCCAATGACGTTTTCTTAATGGTACCATTTTTAGTTACCATCACTACACTCATTTGGTTTACATATTCAGAATCCTTAAGGTTGTTTGTTCTGATATATGCTTTGATCTTATCATCCGGTTCAATGTTGATAAGGTTCTGTACTGCTCTTCCTTTTGCGGTTCTTGAACCTTCCGGAATTTCAAATACTCTTAACCAGTAACATCTTCCTTTTTCTGTAAAGAACAACATGTATTGGTGGTTGGTTGCCGATACAATATATTCAAGGAAGTCTGAATCCCTTGTTGTAGCTGCTTTGTTACCTACACCACCTCTACTCTGAATTTTATATTCTGAAAGTGAAGTTCTCTTAACATATCCTGCGTGAGAGATAGTAAGAACTACAGATTCGTTCGGAATAATGTCTTCAATAGACATTTCTCCTCCTGAGTAATCAATTTCAGTTCTTCTTTCGTCACCGTATTTTTCTTTAACTTCGATTAATTCGTCTTTGATAATCTGGAATCTTCTTGGCTCATTAGCTAAGATATCTTCCAAATTAGCGATCTCTTTCATAATAGCATCGTACTCATCACGGATCTTATCAAGTTCCATTCCTGTAAGACGAGCTAATCTAAGATCCAGAATTGCCTGAGCCTGAATATCGGAAAGTTCAAATGCTTCAATTAAGCCTTCTTTTGCCGCCTGAGGGTTAGCACTGTGACGGATGATTGAAATTGCTCTATCTAAAGAATCCTGAGTTCCAATTACCTTCATGAAGCCTTCAAGAATGTGCGCTCTTTCTTTCGCTTTCTTAAGTTCAAACTGAGTTCTTCTCACGATTACTTCATGTCTGTGCTCTACAAAGTGGTGAATGATATCCTTAAGGTTCAACTGCTCCGGTCTTCCGTGTACTAACGCAATGTTATTAACACTGAAAGAAGTCTGAAGTGCTGTATATTTATATAATAGGTTCAGAACTACATTCGGGATCGCATCATTTTTCAATTCATAAACAACACGAAGTCCTTTTCTGTCTGATTCGTCTCTGATCTCGTGGATACCAGGAATCTTCTCGTCTTTAACAAGCTCCGCAGTTCTGGCGATCATTTCCGCCTTATTTACCTGATAAGGAACCTCTGTTACGATAATAGCATTTCTGTTTCCAATTTCTTCGAAGTTAACTTTCGCTCTCAGAACTACTCTACCTCTTCCGGTATGGAATGCATCTCTTACTCCGTCGTATCCGTAAATGATACCTCCTGTAGGAAAATCCGGAGCGATAATATGCTGCATTAGCTCATCAATAGTAATGTCTTTATTATCAATATAAGCACAAATAGCATCTACAGACTCAGAAAGGTTGTGTGGCGCCATGTTTGTTGCCATCCCTACGGCAATACCCGAAGCTCCGTTTACCAGAAGGTTAGGAATTTTAGTAGGCATTACGGTTGGTTCCTGTAAGCTGTCGTCAAAGTTATTCTGGAAGTCAACAGTTTCTTTATCAAGGTCAGAAAGAACCTCATCAGAGATTTTTTTCAGTCTTGCTTCAGTATAACGCATTGCTGCTGGCGGGTCACCGTCCATAGAACCGAAGTTACCCTGCCCGTCTACCTGAGGATAACGTAAACTCCATTCCTGGGCCATTCTTACCATCGCGTCATATACAGAGGAGTCTCCGTGCGGGTGATATTTACCCAAAACATCCCCAACAATTCTCGCAGATTTTAAATATTTTCTATTCGAAAAAACCCCTAATCCATACATACCATAAAGTACTCTTCTATGAACGGGTTTCAAGCCGTCTCTTACATCCGGTAACGCTCTTGAAACGATAACGGACATCGAATAATCGATATAAGACGACTTCATTTCATCAACAATGTTGATAGGAATCAGTCTTTCTCCTTCTTTTTGCATAAACAAATTTTATTATAATGATAGTCAGACTTTTAGCTGAAAGTCTGAAAATTATTTATTTCCAATTTTTATTAACGGGCTAATTTACGAAAAAAATGCCGATTTTTGTGCTAGAATTTATCCACAAAATCTTAAAAATTCTTAAAATATGAGCGTATTAAGTATAACTTTCCACTGCACGAAAAATAATCTGGAAGAATGGGAAAATTATATTGATGAAACCCTGATTTTAATGACTGAAAATCTGATGGATGTTAACCAGTACATCTTATCTGAAGTTCACAGCGACTATATTGATGAAGGAAAAAATTATAATCTTCTTCTGATCTTTGATAATGATGAACTGAGAAATGATTTTCTTGAAAGTGAATTGAAAAATATAGCAGAACGAATTGAAGCTCAATTCGGGCAAGAAGTACTGATCTTCGATACCCTTCTGAATCCGAAAAAATCGAGACTGTAATAGTAGACAAAGCAAAAGCACTGAAAATTTCAGTGCTTTTTTATTTTATCTGTGATGTCTGTGACCACGGCCTCTGTGATGATAACCACGATCGTCATAGATATATACTTTTTTCACCTGTCCGGGTGCATAATATCTTGCACTTCCTCCATACACTCTTTTTGCATGACCAGGCGGCATTCCCCTTCTCTCATGAACTACACAGGATGATAACACAATCGCTATTACACCTCCTGTTACAATTTTCAACATACTTTTCATTATTTCACTTTTTCAAACTTAGAAGCGAAATATATCAAGGTTAATGCCAAAAAGGATGTTGGAATTTCCGATTTTCATCTATTTTTAATACCCACCTCTCTTTTTCACCTGTCCGGGTGCATAATCTTTTGCACTTCCGCCATATATTTTTTTAGCCTGTCCTGGTGGAATTTTCTTAGGTCCATTACCGTGATCATGAACAACACATGAAGTCATCATTAACATTACGATAAGTGCTCCTGTGATTTTAATCATATTTTTCATTATTTCTGCTTTTTCTAATTCAATACATATTCTATAACAAGGTTCAGGCCAAATGGTTTAAGGTTCAAGGTTTAGGGTTTAAAGTTGATTTTCTACAATAAATTCTTTTTGCCACTTCATTACTCATTGCTAAATGGTCTCGCTTCTTTTCTCCATCAGGACAAGATCTTTCCATTCTCCATTGAGCTTTCCTAATTTTTTACGAACGCCTACCATTCTGAATCCATTTTTCTGATGAGATTTGATGGCCATTTCGTTTTCGGAAAAGAGATTGGTCTGCAATGTCCAGAATCCATGGTCCTCGCTATCCAAAATTATCTTTTTAAGCAATATGGAACCCAATCCCCTTCCCTGGTATTCGTTATCGAAATAAATGCCTACTTCTGCCACTCCTTTAAAAGCTTCTCTTTTGCTTACCGGTTTCAAGGCACACCATCCTACTACTTCATTATTTTCGTTTTCAAGTACCCAACGACAGTCATTGAAATATTCCATACTCCAGGCTTCTGCTGTAGGAACTTCGGTCTCCAAAGTAGCAATACCGCTTTCTATGCCCTGTCTGAAAATTTCCAACACTCTTGCTTCATCGCCGGGAAGCATTTCTCTTAATTCGTAATTCATAGGATTAATGATATTTTCTTTTTGATTTTCTTTTGATTCTTGCGTAATGGGTTTGTTTGCTTTTCTCATCCTGAGAGACTACACTGATATTCCCATCTACTTCTAAAACAGACAGTTTAACATCTTTTATATTTTCGATGCCATGCTCTCTGATGGCTTCTTCTAATTCATTTTCAGTAATTTTAACCCGATTTAATGCTGTCTGATCTGCAATTCCATCCCTTATCAAAATAACGGGTTCATCCTGCATAAAGGATTCAAAGGAGCGATTGGAAAACATGAGTCTTTTCAGAATGAAGTTAGCAGCAAATAAAACTAAAGCTGCCACAATACCGCCCTGCAGTGAAGTATCCGGTCCAACCATTGCATTCTGAACGGCATTCGAGATCAGCAATAACAGAACAACATCTCCTGCATTAAGCTGGGAAAGCTGATTTTTACCAAATAAACGGATAGCGATTACCATAAAAAGGTAGACGCAAAGGGAACGAACCGCAACATTGAGAATAGGATCCATCATTTTTTATCTATTCAAATGTATTGATTTTTTGGTATTGATTAATGAATGAATACAAATAACTTCTGTATTGGTACAAGATTTGAAAAAGCTTATCCAAACCCTTATTCAGCAATGCAAAAACAATTATTTTTATATCTCGGGATCTTCTTATTCTTTATCAGTTGCAAAAAGATGAAAGAAAAGGAGCTAATATGACAGACACAGACACAGCCATTACTCAAAAGATCAATGAGCTTTACTCCCAGTATGGAAAATCTAATGAAGCAGTGTACAATCAACCTATTTCTGATGATTTATTTTCCCCGGAATTGAAAAAGACATTAGAAACTGCCATAAATGCTTCAAAAGCAGATATTGAAAAAGTGAAAAAAAGTGATCATCCGGATGAGAAACCTCTGATCTTTGAGGGAGCAATATTTTCAAGTTTATATGAGGGCTATACTCATTATACCATACAATCTATTGATGTAAAAAGTAATACAGCAGATGTTATTATTACGCTTGAACATGCAGGTGCAACTGTTGATCCGGAAAAGGAAATTCCTACGGCAGTGCCCAAAGTAGTATGGAACGATAAGATCCATTTTGTAAATATTGCCAATACCGGCTGGAGAATAGATAATATCACTTTTGATAAAAAATTCTCTAATTCAGAAGATCTTAAAACAAGTCTTACTGATTTTATCCAGTATTCAAAACAATAAAAAAGCCGCTTAAAAAAGCGGCTTGATTTTTTATGGACACTGAACGATTGGAATTTCGCTGCAAAATACTTTGTTTGCCCATTCGCAATACGTACAATATTGTTTTGGCTCTCCTCCGTACACTGACTTCAAATCTCCTTTAGTCAGTTTCTTTAAATTTTTCATATAGTTTTAATTTTATGGTTTTGTAAAAATAAAATGAATTTTGTTATATATTATTACAATTTAAAGCTTAATATTTTCATTATTCACACTTTTTAGCTGAAATATTTTATCTAAAAACATTATTTCTCATAGATTATAAGTCGTATAACTATTGACAGTCAAAGCTTTACTATTTTATTTGTTTACAATATCTTCTAAAAACTCAAAAAGAGCTTAAAAGTCCCATCATTAAAGGCATGGTAAACCAAGAAGATCCATTTCGGAACTCCAGAGCAGTTTTACTATTCCTTTGGAATCTAATTCGAAAATGGCTCTTTCCGGAAACTGGCAATTAGAACCCGATTTTTTATCATACCATTTGAAATCATCATAGTAGGTGAAATACAGATTTTTATAGTTTCCGTAAACAATAGGATTGTAATTTCCGAACCCATAGTTGTTTTCTGTACTTTCTTTCGCTGCTGATTTTTTGATAGACTTATTGGTCTCTGAATAATTACTTCCATATTTCAGCGGAATTTCTTTTTCCGAAGCAATAAGCGGATTTCCCACAATATTTTTATCTACATTCAGGATGTAAGCAATATAATCGTTTCCACATTCTGTAGACTGGAAAACCACCTTTTTAATTGTACTTTGCTGGAAAGATTTGGTTCCATAGACAAAATAAGAGTTCTTCATTTCCTTTTTAAAAGCGTTTTCAAACCTTTTATTGTAGTACAATGGGCCAACAGATATTATATCGTAATATTTATAGTCCTTCATATCTCTTCCATACATCCACGGAATGGAATCTTTAACAAGGAAGTTTTCATATTTTTTTGATAGCAAATTATCAGAATCACCAAACTGAACGGGAATACAGATTGCTATATCTTTATTGGTTAGCTGATAAACTCCAAAAACAGTGCTTTCATCAAGCTTATAATTGGGCTCGGCAACAGTAACGCTATCTTTTTTTTGTGCTATTATTTCTGTAGCTGTAGTAGTTGTGGTTTTCTCCTTTTTGCAAGATAAAAGTATCGGAAATACTGCCAGAATGATATATTTTTTCATGATTGAATAGGTTGGATTTGGGGGATAAAAATAAAAAAAGAATCTGCTTTCGCAAATTCTTTTGTATACTTAGGTTGATCTATTTTATTCTAATTCTCTCTTCAAAAACTTCCCAGTCAGGCTTTTCTTAGACTTCACAATTTCTTCAGGAGTTCCCTGCGCTACAATCTGACCACCGTGTTTTCCTCCTTCTGGTCCTACATCAATGATATGGTCTGCCAGTTTAATCACATCCATATTGTGTTCAATAATAATGAATGAGTTTCCTAACTCTACCAATTGATTGATAGCATCCATCAGAATTTTCACATCCTCAAAGTGAAGCCCTGTTGTTGGTTCATCAAGGATATAAAGAGTATTTCCGGTTTGTCTTTTGGCTAGTTCTGTAGCTAACTTGATACGTTGCGCTTCTCCTCCTGAAAGGGTTGTAGACTGCTGCCCCAATGTAATATATCCCAAACCTACATCCTGCAATGTTTTTACTTTTGCAAAGATCTTTGGAATCGGCTGGAAGAAATCTACGGCTTCATCAATGGTCATATCCAATACATCAGAAATGGATTTTCCTTTGTAACGAACTTCAAGCGTTTCTCTGTTGAAGCGTTTTCCGTTGCAGGTTTCGCAGTGAACATATACATCCGGAAGGAAGTTCATTTCGATCACTTTTAATCCTCCCCCCTGACAGGTTTCGCATCTTCCACCTTTTACGTTGAAAGAGAATCTTCCGGGTTTATATCCACGGATCTTACTCTCTGGTAATTCTGCAAAAAGGTTTCTGATATCTGTAAACATTCCTGTATACGTTGCCGGATTAGAACGTGGTGTTCTTCCGATCGGAGTTTGGTCTACATCTACAATTTTATCAATATTATCAAGCCCTTCTATCTTTTTGTATGGTAAAGGTTCCTGGACCGCTCTGTAGAAGTGCTTGTTTAGAATTGGATATAACGTTCCGTTAATCAGAGAAGACTTTCCACTTCCTGAAATTCCGGTTACTACTACTAATTTTCCAAGCGGAACATCCAAGGTTACATTTTTAAGGTTGTTTCCTGTTGCTCCTTTCAGCACAATATTTTTGCCGCTTCCTGCTCTTCTTTCAGCCGGAATTTCAATTTTTCTTTTCCCGTTGATATACTGAGCAGTGATGGTATCTGCTTTTAAAAGATCTTTTGGTTTTCCCTGCCAAAGAATTTCACCTCCAAATTTTCCGGCTCTTGGACCAATATCCAATACCTCATCGGCTTCCAGTATCATATCTTTATCGTGTTCTACGACTAAAACAGAGTTCCCAATATCTCTAAGGTTCTTTAAGGAATGAATCAATCTTTCGTTATCTCTCTGGTGGAGCCCGATACTTGGTTCATCTAAAATATATAAAACGTTCACAAGTTGAGAACCAATTTGTGTTGCCAGACGAATCCTTTGTGACTCTCCTCCGGAAAGGGTTTTTGAGCTTCTGCTTAAACTTAGATAATCCAATCCGACATCAAGTAGAAACTGAAGTCTGGTTTCAATTTCTTTTAAGATCTCGTGAGCGATGATTTTATTTTTCTCAGAGAATTTATCTTTAACATCAGCAAGCCATTCTTTTAAATCTGCTAAACTTAGTCCGTTGACCTCAGCAATATTCTTTCCGTCAATTTTAAAGCTTAAGCTTGAAGGCTGAAGACGGGTTCCGCCACATTCCGGACATGTTTCTTCTGTAGTGAAGTGTCTTTCCAGTAAAATAGCTTCGTAAGATTCTCTTTCATCAATAATTTCTTCCATGAAAGCGATCAAACCATCAAAGCTAATCTTAATCTTCTTGGTAATTCCTGCATATTTCAGGTCTTTATTGAATTCCTTATGGCATCCATTATAGATATAATCCAATGCTTCTTCCGGAATATCCTGTAATGGAGTGGTCATTCCCAATCCGAAGATTTCAAGAATGTTCTTGATCTGTGCCAGAATCCATTTATTAGATTTAATATCTTCCAATGGTAATAAACCTCCCTGGTTGATAGATAGTTTCGGATTATCAATAAAATAATCGGTATTGATCTTTTTGATTGTTCCCAATCCTTTACAGTTCGGGCAGCTTCCTTTTGGAGAGTTGAATGAGAAAGTATTCGGTTCCGGTAATGCTAAAGAGTGTCCTGTTTCAGCATCCATCAAATTTTTGGAGAAATATTCAATCTCTGTACTTCCCAGTTTCTGAATTCCGATGATTCCCTCACCCATTTCCATTGCGGTACGAAGGGATTTTTCCATTCTTCCTTCTGAAGCACTTTCTCCGATAATCCAACGATCGATTACAATATCAATATCGTGGGTTTTATAACGGTCAAGTTTTAAATCGTATTCAATATCCTGTAATTCACCGTCAATTCTGGCCTGTCCGTATCCTTTTTTAGCCATCTGTACGAAAAGTTCATGATAATGTCCTTTTCTGGAACGTACCACAGGAGCCAATAACATGATCTTTTCTCCTTTGTAGTTTTCCTTAATGGTATCAAGAATCTGATCTTCGGTATAACTTACCAATTTCTGTCCTGTAGACAATGAATAAGCATCTGATACTCTTGCATACAAAAGACGAAGAAAATCATACAGTTCTGTAACGGTTCCTACAGTAGAACGAGGGTTCTTATTAGTGGTTTTCTGCTCAATGGCAATAACGGGTGAAAGTCCTTCAATTTTATCTACATCGGGACGCTCCAATCCACCCAGGAACTGACGGGCATAAGCAGAGAATGTTTCTATATAACGACGCTGGCCTTCTGCAAAAATAGTATCAAAAGCCAGTGAAGATTTTCCACTCCCGGAAAGCCCGGTAATTACTACCAGTTCGTTGCGCGGGATCTTAACATTAATATTCTTTAGATTGTGTTCACGTGCTCCGTAAACTTCTATATATTCTGTTGATTTGCTCATAATTTGGAGTGATTTTGCCTGAAAATCACGACGTGCAAAAATACGGATTTTTATGGAATTTTTTTTAATATGAAAGGGTTAAAATTTTTATAATGAAAGTTTATTTCGACTTAATGTTATCTCAATATTTGTATAAATACTGTTTAAAGGTTTTGGCTAAAGCCTATGGACGGGTTATTATTGATAAAAACGGGCTGAAGCCCGTTTTTATTGAATTTATTTTCCCACAGATTGCACTGATTTTCACAGATGATTATGGATAGTACAATGCTGAGTGTTTGAATATAGATGATGCTATTAATGTGAAGTTGGACCTATTTACTATTATTTTGTTCAGTATTTATGGCTTGCTTACATAATATTCCCAGACTGCAGTTCCAATATCGGCAATGATCTTTTCTGTGTCTTTCATTTCTTCATTAATGTTTTTAAGGTATACAGATAAGATCACGTGTTTCCCGTTGGGTAGTTTTATAATTCCCACATCATTCATCGCAGCTCTTATATTCTGTTCATTTCTTCCTGAAATTCCTGTACGGTGGGCTAATTCTGTTCCTGCCGGTAAACCTGCTTTCATCCAGGTTAATCCTCTGGACGTTTCTACCATGATCTGATATAAATATTTTGTGGTTTCCTTTTTTAAAACTTTTCCTTTATAGAATTTTTCTAAAAGATCAGTTGTTGCTAAAGGGGTTGATGTGTTGACAAAATAGGATTCAAAGGTGTTCATTTGTTGCTCATTCAATCGTATGGTGAAATCTTTTATGCCTTGCTGATTAATAAATTTCTGAACCACCGGTGCTCCGCCTACTATCCTAAGCAGGATATCACAGCCATTATTATCACTGTGAGAGACTGTATATCTTAATAATTGATCTAATGTCAAATACATATTTCCTTCCGGATATTCTTCTCTTATCGGACTCCATGTTTCGGGTAATAACTCTTCTTTTTTAATAAAGAACTTCTGATTCAACTTTAATTTCCCTTTATCTACCTGATTTAAAACGGATAACGCAATATGAAATTTAAAAACACTCAGCATGGGCATTTCTTTATTCCCGTTGATGCTTAAAGTATCTTTATCTTCAATTCCTTTTACGGAAATCCCAACAGTTGCATTTTTCGTAGATATGATGGTATTGATTTTACTTCTCAGGTCTTGCATCGTCTGGCTTTTTAACTGAATGCTGAAAAGGCAGATTGATATAAAAAGTGATGCTTTTTTCATGTAAATAGTTTAATGTTTATTCTAAATTGAATATAAAAAATGCCGTATTTGCTACGGCATTTCATATTTTAAATTTGACTATTGGTATTGCTAGATGCCAAAAAAGTTATTTCACAAAGCTATTGTATGCTCCCAGTACACTTTCATAGGAAGAATCAATCTGCTGGATATCATTATCCTGAATCTTTCCTTTTTCTTTAGCATCTCTTATCAGTTTTCTATAAAGATCTAAAAAGTTGGAAGCATTTTTATTGAGGCTTTCAAACTGAGATTTTTTATAAGAATACTGCGGATCTTTCACATCAAAATTCAGCTTAGTATTTGCTTCCAGAGCTTTGGCATATTCATCATATTTTTTCTGAGCTTCTGCCTCATTGAATTGCCCGGAATATTGTTTTCCTAAAAGATCAATTACAGAGTCTAAAGAATTCATCACATTTTTGGAAGAAATAATATATTCTTTCATTGGATGATCTTTCAAAATAACTTCTTCTGCTGCATCGGTAGCTGGTTTAATCTTGGTCATAATATTTTCCCCGGCAGCATAAAAGGCATTCACATCAGCTTCAATTTCTTTTCTGATGGCTTCTGCTTTTGCTCCTTTATCATCTTTATAGTCTTCCGAAGTCATATAAGACTTAAGTTCTTCAATCTTTTTGTCTATATTTTCTTTTTTAGCCTTATAAATATTGAATTCTTTTTCAATGTTGCTCTTTTCTTTATCAAAGCCTGATGGAATTTCTTTAATTTTTGAAAAGGAATAATCCATTGAAGTTAATACAATTGGCATAATCAGTACATTTTCACCTTTTGATTTGGCTACGGCCTCGTCTGCATATTTTAAGATCCTGTCAATATGCTTGGATGTACTTTTATAAGAGTCTATAAAATTGTTATTAAAATCAATAATAGCATTTGCATCTGCCTCGCTTCCCATACTCAAAACTGTGTTAAGTTTTTCAGCACCTTTTTTACAGCTTATCACTGTAGCTGTTAAAGACAGGGCCATTGCGAGTACAATAATCTTCTTCATATCTTTTTATTTTAATTGTCTGATTTACATATCCTGGAATTCTACGTCCTCATTGGTTACCTTTACCAGATATTCAATGCCATCTATTGCTTTGGCAATGATCTGGTTTCTGGTGATATTGGCCATATTTTCCCAATACGCTCTTCCGTAAAAAGAATAATTCTGTGGAACAATTTCTACCTCAACGGTTCTTACGAAACCTTCTTTAGGTTTGTTACTGATCATTGTTCCTCTTCTTACCCTTACTTCCCTCAACTCATCTTTCAGAACCATTCTACAGTAGTTCTTAACGTCTTCAAGAGAAATAATTTTATCTCTTGTTGTTAAAGCATATTTATAAGCCTGAATACTGTCTGTACCTTTCTGTTCTTCTGCTCCACCCAGTGTTTCTGTAAGCAATACAACCGTCTGAGACTTTAGCTGATTGGAAAGTTCAGTCCCGGGACGCATGTGATTGGCTAGTGTACAATGGGTGATCCAGAAAGAAGCGTACGTATGGTCTGTTTTTTCTACAGGTTCCATAATAACGTAATTCAGTTCCTGCCTGATGTTTCTCTTAGCATTGTTCACTTTCTGAACCATAGATTTCATCTTATCTGACATTTCACTCAGAACTCCTTTTACATTATCTCTGTTTAAAAGGGAAAATGCTGCAATTTCATCTCTGGTTAGTTCCAGTACATTTGCAATCATGTCTACAGCATTTCTGTTGGTGAAACGCTCCATTCCTCCTTTTCTTACGGTATACAATCCTTTTTTAAGGTCATCTGCAGGAGTAAATGGTATTTCGGTATATTTTCTTCCGTCCCCATCCTGTACTTCATCTACATATAAGAAATGTTCTCCCTCGTCCGTTACCAAAGGAATGTTATTCCCCATAATATCAAGGCTGTATTCTGTTTTTTCCAGCCTCTGTTATAGATTGGGAAAGCATTTAATACAAATGAGAAGTTATCAAGAATTTCTGCTGAAAACTGTGGTGGAAACTCAAAAGTAAGCCATAAATAACGCTTATTATCCAGGTATTTTACAATTTCTTCTTTTCCGGCAAGGAAATCAAGATTTTGTGGAAGTTGTCCGGGTTCTGAGAACAAACTGCTGGAAAGTCCTGTAATTTCAATGAATTTATGACGGTAGATACTTTTAATATCTTCAATCACTTTATTTCGGATGGATTGTTCTTTAAACATTTGCTCGTAACCATCCTGAGTACTTTCTGTAAGATAGCTTAAACCTTCTCTTACAAACAAAGGATTTCCATTACTTGAAACAGTAATGTACGGTAATAATTTATATACAAAATCCAAATGTTCAAAAGCAGGGTTAGAGCAGAATATGCTCATGTATTTAGGAAAGTATTCGCTGACATATTTGCTGACGTCAACTCCTACAGTTACTTTCCTGTAATCTTCAGGCCTGCCGTTAAATCTGGCAATTGGAATTTTATTAAATCGGTCATCAATACTGTAGCAGGTATTTCCTACAAACATTACGGAAGTATGAACTTTATTGATTCTTACATTCCCTACCGGAGTAAAAGGAATGTTCAATTGTTTATCCGATTCCGATTTCACAGTGGAGGTCATTTGCTTACGGAAGAAAAACTCTGTGTGTTCCAATAAAACTTCAGTAGAATCATAAGGTTGCGTGAAAGCAACCGCATGGGATGGAATAGGATGAGTATAAATAGATGGTGTTAACAGTTTTGCCAGTTTTTCAAGAATTCGGGCGTTTACTGTCTGTATTTCATTATTCGCTTTAAAAACTTCTGTACTGAATGCGTCAATCAATAGTTTTACAAATGGATCTAAAGACTGTGGACTTTTCAACCCCCATACTTTAGTGGCATTCTGAAGCATTCTTGCTTTTACAGATTCTTTGGAATAAATATTTTGATCTAGGTTCATAATTTTTTTCTCTATTAAAAATTTTAATCAATAGACATCGGGCTCAGGAACAGCTCTGTTGAAAAACTGAAACGTTCTCCTGTTTCCTCCATTTTGGCATTGATGGCAATTCTTACTTTCTTTTTAATTTCGGTGTGTTCTTTGGTATCGTAACTGTGTTCTACAAATTGGATGTTGGCATCTATCTGCGGCTGTACTATTCTCGGTTCATATTCCTGGATCTGTCTTCTGAGACTTTTAACAAAAACGTTTTCCCAGATGGCACTGGTTACTCCATTATCAAATTCCAGGTTCCAAACATCGTTTCCATAGTTTTCATCGTATCTGTTCTCCCCTTTTTTGGTGGTGATCAGCAGCATAATATTGTGGGCAATACTTTCCCCCATATCGCAGGTATCGATACTTCCCCCTTCTGTCATTAGTGTAGACGGTACAAAGGGCATTCTGTAATTTGGTGTATCCATAACTTCTTGTTTTTTACTTCATGGTTCCGTTTGCTTAAAAACGAAATACCAAAATACACATTTTCACTAAATAATTGTTATAATAAATTAAAATATTATTCAAAAGCCAGGGCCTTCAATCTGAATTGAAAGCCCTGAAACCATTATCTATATTGTATTCTTTATGTTAATCTATTGATCTGCTTTTCTCCGGTTAATGAAATAGTATACCGGAAGTCCTAAGAGTACCAGTAAAAATCCCGGCCATGTATATTGCTGTTTATATATTAATAATAGGATACAGAAAACAGTTCCTATAATAAGGTAGATGATTGGCGTTACAGGATATAACCATGTTTTATAAGGTCTCTCTAAATTAGGCTGTTTAATTCTTAAATAGATAACTCCGAAAACGGTAATCATATAGAATAGAACGATCACAAAAGAAATCATATCCAGAAGATTTCCGTATTGCCCGCTCAGACATAGTAAAGAAGCCCAGATTCCCTGCATCCATAATGCGTTTTCCGGTACTTCATTTTTATTATTCTTTTCTGCTGACTTAAAAAACATTCCATCTTTTGCCATCGTCTGGAAAACCCTTGCTCCGGCTAAGATCAATCCATTATCACATCCGAAAGTTGAAATCATTACTAGCACCGCAATAATAACAGTTCCAGCGCTTCCAAAAATATTCTGTGATGCAGCTACAGCTACTCTGTCATTCGTGGCAAAGGCAATACTGTCTCTGTCTAAAGCATTTAAATACACAAAATTAACCGCTATGTATAAAATCATCACGGCAGAAGTTCCGTAAATCATTGATTTTACTACATTTTTCTTTGGATTTTCAATTTCTCCGGAAACAAATGTTACACTTTCCCAGGCTACAGAACTGAAAACAGAACCTACCATAGCTGCTGCAATTCCACCCATTAAGGTCATTCCACCAATAGGTTCCCAGCCTTCTTTCAGGAAATTTCCGCTCAGATCTTTTTTCAGATTATTAAAAGAATCCATACCCAAACTGAAATTTTCAGATAAATGAGAAAAATCAACCAGGATAAATCCAGCTGCAATCAATCCTAATAATGCGATGATCTTTGATCCTGTAAAGATATTCTGTAAAAACTTTCCACTTTCAACACCTCTTGTATTGATATAGGTAAGCAGAAGAATAATAGCAATTGCTAAAATTTGTATCCAGGTAATTTTAAACTCACCGCTTTGGAAGATAGGTGCAGCGTCATTAAGTGATGGGATCAGATAAGCTGTAAATTTACCGAAAGCCATTGCTACTGCAGCAATTGTTCCAGTTTGTATCACGGTAAATAATCCCCAGCCGTAAAGAAACCCCATCTTTTTACCAAAGATCTCTTTCAGATAAGTGTATTGTCCTCCAGCTTTTGGAAACAGGGCAGAAAGTTCTCCATAGCTTATAGCTGCGGCTACAGTCATTATTCCGGTTATAATCCAGACAACAATCAGCCAGTAGCCGGAGCCCAGATTCCGCATCATGTCAGCGCTTACAATAAAGATTCCACTTCCAATCATAGATCCCATTACGAGCATAATGGCATCCCATAGTTTCAGTTTTTTATGCATAGTCAAGTATAGGCGTCAAATATAAACAAATCTCTCTTTCATTTTGAATTTTATTAAAAATTTACACAAGAGTCTATTTATTATTAATTTTTATCGATTTATGATTCAATATTAATTAGTATTTTTGAAAAAAATATTAAACATGAAATTTAAAGCTATTCTATTTGCAGTGGCTGTAAGTGCTTCTACACTTGCATTTGCACAGGAGACATCACAAAAGAAATTTTCACCGCCGGCTGGTAATGCCCTGTTAGGTGATACTTATGGAGCGGGAGTTGCTGCTAATACAGAATCTAAAGCAATTACAGTAGACAAACTGGGAAAGAAACTTAAAAAAGAAAATAAAAAACTGGAAAACGTAGCCATCAAAGGGAAAGTTACCGATGTTTGCGAGAAAAAAGGATGTTGGTTAACCATCCAGACTGATGATAATTCACAGTTTTTTGTAAAGATGAAAGACTATGCCTTCTTTGTTCCTACTGCTTTAAAAGGTAAAAATGTAGTTTTGGAAGGAAATGCTGAAAGAAAAGTAATTTCTGTAGATGAACAGAAACATTATGCTGAGGATGCTAAAAAACCTCAATCTGAAATTGATGCTATTACACAGCCTAAAGAAGAAATCAGATTCCTGGCTAGTGGAATTAAGGTAGTAAACTAAAGAATTTCTACAATTGAAGAAAATACTAAAATATCTTGCAGATTTTGCAGATTACGTAAATCTTAAAAATTAAGAAAAGAGAAATTTGTATTTATCTTTTTTTGAAAGAAATTTATCTATATTTTTATTCATAAATATTATATAAAAATATATTCGGCAGCCTGTTGGGCTGCCGAATTTTTAATCTTCTATTGTAAAATCTACTACTGAATCCAGCTTCGGATATTTATTGGCAGAAATAAATTTCTTTCCTGTGCAGTCAACTTCCAGCCAGCCTTTTCTTTTTTTAACATCTCCCGCTTCCATCACAAAAGGGACAAAAGAAATTTCCTCTTTTCCATCCTCTTTCATTTCTCTGTACTGAACTGCAATATCTAAAATACACTCATGTTCTGTATTCAGTTTAACATTTCTATAGATAATATCATAATGGGTTTCTCTATTCTCTGGGATATCAAGATAAGTTTCCCATCCAGTAATATCTGAGTTCAATTCACTGATTGATTTCAGTGCATAATATAAAGCAATCGTATAATATTTTCTTGTTCCCTTTCTGGTATAATCATCTACAAAATGACCGCCTTCAAATAATATAGTAGGCATACCGGCCTTTATAAAATTATCACCAGTGGAAGTCGGATAAAATTCATCTGAATATCTTCCAATTTGGTTAGGGATCATTTCTTTTAAGTGGTTATAAATATTCCCAATAACCGCCATACATTTTTTCCTGTTTTCCGTAATGGTACGCTCTACATTTTCAGAAGGTGCCAGAAAAGAAAGAGTGGCTGGGTGAATACCATCTGTAGTAAAAATGGTTCGTTGTTCATGAAGATTCAAAGCATAGTCATACCTCTTTGAAGTAGCTGCTTTTTTCAGAAACTTAATCTCTTTACTTGCCTCGTTGTGGAAGTCACGATTTAGGTCTATATCTACAGCATTTAACCTTGTCCATCTTTCAGATCCGTCAGGATTCAACATAAAGATAAAATCCAGTCTGATTTTACTGAACAACTCTTCCTTCATTTCAGGAGCTTTATCAAGGCTTGTTAATAGATCAAGCATAGCATGGGTAGCATTGGATTCATTCCCGTGCATTTGTGACCAGGCCAATACCTGAATGTTTCCGGTTCCGATGCTTAGCTGATAAATAGGCTTCTCTAAATACGATGTTCCGATCTCTTGAATGTAATCGCTGAGATTCGCCTGTAAGTAAGAAAATAATTTTTCAGGGGAAATATAGCGATTAGAAAAATCAGGGTTCTGAGAATAGATATGTTCAAAGTTCATTGCTGGAAAATAATTTACTGAAACCAAATTTAACCATTTTAAGGCATACAATAAACATTAACATTTGTAAATAGCACGAAAATGAATAAAATTCAATAAATTTTTGTAAACAAGTTTTGATTTACAAAAGTTAAAATTAGAATTTTATTTGTTGTTGGTTGATTAACATAAGTAACATTATTAAACAGCTTGTATTGACAAAATGTCTGTTGATAAAATTGTGGATTGCGAATAATTTAATTGCATATACTTAAGTGTTACAATTTCAATTAGTTATAACATTCATCTAAATACTATTTGTAAGAATACTTGAAGTGGATAAATGCCTATTTTAGGACAATTGGGCATATATTTTTTAAACATATCAATTGTGGAAAACAGGGTATTTTACCATTATATACAAATGTAAAAACGAGATAAGTTTTAAAAAATGCCAAAATTTGACCTAGAATTGATTTTTTAGAGAGCTTTAAAACTTAGCGAAAAATAATTCATCAATCAAATAGAGTATATCTGTAAATAATGCGCTAAATCTTCCCTAAAAGAATGTTTTACAAGATTAATTTACTTATGTATATTAGCTTTAAACCTAAATATATTGATACATAGCCCTTATTTTAGAGATTTATTGTTTATATTGGAGTTAACCATTGTAAATTATAAAAAAGGGAAAAACAGTTTATTAAAAGGGTCTTTTACCAGCTAAAATTTACATTAATAATCCCTTTTTAAAGGTCATTTATCAGGAATATGATCCTAAAATTGAATTCCTTCATCGGATAAATTTAGCCTCTACAATAGTAAAATACATTTGTAATTGAATTGTAAATAACTATATATTAACGAATTAAACTAATGTTACAATTGTATACTGGCAAATTCTTCTTTTATTTACATTTGTAGTTTGTTTTTGTAAATTTTATTATTTACATTTGTAATATAATTAATGGCTTATTTTTATGAGTTTAAATGAAAGAATTTCAAAAGTTATAGAGTACTCCCGACTTACTCCATCTGAATTTGCAGATGAGATTGATGTACAACGTTCATCTATTTCCCATATTACATCCGGAAGAAATAAACCGTCACTGGAATTTATCATAAAAATTAAATCCCGTTTTCCTGAACTTCTTTGGGATTGGTTAGTAACTGGTGAAGGTGAAATGTTAAAATCAGAGTTACCGGACATAAAAATCATGGAAGAACAGCCTGAAGAAGATCTGGTAAAAACAACTCCTCTACCCGACCTTTTCACCATGATCAACGAAGATGATGAATTTGGAGCTGATGAAATCGAAACTGAGCATCCTCTAACAGCTTCTGGAGAATCGGTTATATCAACCCAAGATAAAGCCTCGGAAAAAATATCGGATTCTCAGCGATTAGAAAATTCTCCTGAGGAAATACTAAGTCAAGTTATTGGAAATCAAACCAATAAAATAAAACGTATTGTTTTGTTCTATGAAAATGGAAAATTCGAGAGTTTTGAGCCTTAGGATTCAAAATTCATAGTCTAAACCTGAAAATTATTCTAAGAATATATTCAAATATCAATTGGTAGTTTCAATGTACCACCAAACTTATTAATCGTAAAATTGAATATTAAATATTTAATCGCCACGAATGCACGAATGATTTTATTTGTGCATTCGTGGCTAAAATAATCATGCAATTGAAGGTACCAAGGGTAAAATTAATTCCATTGACTCTTGATAAGCGGATGAATAATCATACAATTTCTCACATTATACAGATTCAAAATCTGCGTAAATCCCGTGGATCTGCGAGAAAATAATAAACTAATTCATTATTAAAAAGCAAAGCCGAATGATCCTTTGACGCAAAGTTTTTAATAAAAGCTATGCATATTTCAAGGGAGCTAAGAAGGAATCAATTTCATTGATTCTCGCTAAGCGAATGCATAGCCACAGCTTCTTCAGCGACAAAGTCGCAGCTCTTTGCTTACTAAAATAAAACATTTGAATCATTAATTCTTTGTGTCAAAATCATATACATTTTCGAAAATTATCCGGTTAAAAATCTGCATAAATCCCGTGGATCTGCGAGAAAATAATAAACTAATTCATTATTAAAAAGCAAGGCCGAACGCTTCTTTGACACAAAGTTTTTAATAAAAGTTATGCCTATTTTAAGGGAGCTAAGACAGAATCAATTTCATTGATTATTACTAAGCGAATGTATAACCATACAGCTTCTTCAGCGACAAAGTCGCAGCTCTTTGCTTGCTAAAATAAAACATTTGAATCATTAATTCTTTGCGACAAAATCTTATACATTTTTGAAAATTATCAGAGCTCAAAATACGTGTAAATTTCTTAGATCTGCTAGGAAATTATTCTTATGAAAAACTTAAAATCGAATTTTTTGAAGCTAAAATTTCATATAATAATTGAGGTATATTGAAAGAATAAAGGTGAAATAAATTCATTAATTATAAGTAAAAAAATTAAAAACCTGGCCAAGAAAAAGGCCAGGCAAAAAATATTTGAAGAAGAAAACTAAAGCTATTTGCTTTATTTTGTTTTTTTTAATTTGGTAAATTTCGGGGGTTGTTTAAGCTTTTTCATTACTCATTTAAATGTGTACACCCAAGAATTTTAACGAATTTATATAGACAATTAATGCATTCAGAAACCCAAAAATCCTGTCACATTATAACAGAATCGCAGCAGGTATTTTTACTCACATATCAGTTTTTTATAGTTTTATCAAATATAAAAATTAAAAACCAAATCATCAATAAAAATTGAATTATTTTAATAAATAATTACTATTAACAGTAAAAGGTTAGTTAATTACAAATACAAAGTGTAGTTTGTAAATTAAAGAATCTATAATAAATACAATAATTTTTTAGAATAGCTCAAATAAAAAAGACCTACATATTCTGTAGATCTTTTCTTTATTTTATAACAACAATTATTATTGTTTCTTTCTTCTTTCCAATTCTTTTTTGATCAGTCCAAGCTCTCTTCCGGTCTGTCCGGCTACAGAGGTATTTTCCTGGGCTCTTCTCGTAAGATATGGCACTACATCCTTTACAGGTCCATATGGAAGATATTTAGCTACATTATAGCCTTTATCAGACAGGTAGAAGGAAATATTATCACTCATCCCGTAAAGCTGTCCGAAATAAACGTGTGGATTCCCGTTTTCCAAAGATTTGGCTTTCATTTTATCCATAATCAATTCGGAAGAGATTTCGTTGTGCGTTCCAAAGAATGCAGATACTTTATCCAGGTGATTCATTACAAAGTCAATTCCTGCATTATAGTTCTTATCTGAAGCTTCTTTAGTAGGCTGAATAGGGTCTGCATATCCCTTTTCTGCTGCTCTGGCTCTTTCTTTCTCCATATAAGCTCCACGAACAATCTTATATCCAATAAAATAGTTCTTTTCTCTTGCTCTCTGAAGATTTGCTTCCATATATTCCAGCCTTCCTGTTCTGTACATCTGGATGGTATTCCAAACGATAGGTTTTTCCTGGTTATATTTCTCCATCATCTCTTCACAAAGTTGGTCTGCGGAATCCTGCATCCAGGTTTCTTCTGCATCTACCATCACTTTTTTGTCATTTTCATGGCAAAGAGCACATACTTCATCAAATCTTCTTACCACTCTCTCCCATTCTTCCTTTTGACTGGTCGTAAGCTCGGCTCCTTTTCCAACAGCTTCATAAAGATCAATTCTTCCGAATGCCGTAGGTTTAAATACGATAAAAGGAATCGCCGGATTTCCAACTGAAAATCTTACGATATCTTTAATCTCCTTACATACTGCATCAAAAGTCTCTTCATCTTCTTTCCCCTCAATGGAATAATCGAAAATACTTCCAACTCCTCTTTTGAAAAGCTGTTTTACTACCTTCATACTTTCCTCACGGGTTTCTCCACCGCAGAACTGCTCAAACAAAGTGCTTTTTACAATTCCGGTAACGAATGGAAAGTTGTTGTGTACTGTAAAATTAAGAACGGATGTTCCAAGGCTGGTAAGAGTGGGCTGTTCAATCATTTTAAACATCCAGTAAGCCTTTCTCAACTGTGCATCTGTCTTGTCTGCAAATGCAACTTTAGTATCATTAAAAATGGGCATTCCTATTTATTAAATTTAATTACGCAAAGGTAATAATAACCTGAGTTTATTTAAAGAATTTTTATCATAATTTATGCTCAATTCCGTTTAAAAGCATTGCTATAATTCCTACAAAAACCCATAAACGTAATATATTAAGTGTGAGGAAGTTGCTTTTTCGGGTGGAATTTAAAAAGAGATAGATGCAAAGAATCATCACAAACAGGCCTCCTGCAAAATAATAAGCCATAAATCCAGTAACTCCTGTTTTCATAATAATTTTCATTGAAACAGCCATTGTTATCAGGAGTAAAGATATGAGGATCGTCTTCGTATTTCTGGTTTTAAAATAATTAGGAATGGTAGTATATCCAAATGTTTTATCTACACTTCTGGTTAGGGTATCTTTTACAATATCAATGCATAAAAGAATCAGAAAAAGAAAAACAGCCATCAGGAAAACCTTTTTAGAAAAAGTTTCATAATACACCATCATTCCGAAGAATGGATATAGGGTAAGGCTTACAAAAGTGAGATTATTCAGGATTAATATTCGGCTCAATTTATGGCTGTAAAACCACATAAAGAACTGATACACTACAAAAAAGATGAAAACATTATGAGAGATCATCCAGGCTACTCCTAACGAAATGGCACTTAATCCCAGATAAGCATATAGAAAATATTTCTGCTTAATGAAGCTTTGAATTCTGGTTCTGAAAGGTTTTACAATATGATCTTTTTCCAGATCATAAAACTGATTAATGATTCCTCCTGCTAAAATGGTGAGAACAGTACAGAAAATAATCCCGTGTACTTTGAAATCAAAGACAAAATTTCTGAAAGACTCTTCCTGATTAAAAAGGAAAAACGTGGAAACATAAAGGGCAAATGTAAGGAGAGCTGCTACAAAAAAACGTGCTCCGAGTAAAAAGCCCACGAATTGTGAAAATCTGTAATATAGAGATTTTGAGATATAATTTTTGGATTGGAAAGTTTCTTTTTCAGAATTCATTTCCAACCTGTTTAAAATCTGTAAATCACTTCTTTTTGGAAGCCGTCAAGCATTTTTTCTGCTTTTTCATAGTCCTGGGTAAAGCCTAAAATATAGCCTCCACCACCGCTTCCGCAGAGTTTTAAGTAATAAGCATTAGAATCCAGACCTTTTTTCCAGATGTTAAAAATACTTTCAGGGATCATTGGACGGAAATGTTCATACGCCCAGTGAGAAAGTTTTTTAAGGTTTCTGAAGAAAGGATTCATATCTTTTTTAAGGAACGCTTCTATACAGGCGTTGTTGTAACGGATAAATTCTTCTTTCAAAGTTTTACGGAACCCTTCTGTCTTCATTTTTTCAAAGAAGATCTGAATCATAGGTCCTGTTTCTCCTGTAATTCCGGAATCAATCAGGAAAATAGCTCCTTTTCCTTCCTGTCCTTCAGGAATAGACACTCTGTCTAAATTTTCTTTATTTTCAATAAGAATTGGCAGGTTCATATAGCAGATCAATGGATCCATTCCGGAACTTTTACCATGGAAATAGCTTTCCATTTCACCGAAAACCGCCTTTAATTTCTTAAGATTTTCTTTGGAGATATTATCTGAATTCAGTTTGCTGATCGAATATTTTTCAAAAATAGCAGCCACTAAAGCTCCTGAACTTCCTACTCCATATCCTTGCGGAATATTAGAATCGAAGAAAAGTCCGTTTGAAATATCTTTTTTGAAGCTCTCAATATCCAATGTAAAGTCATCAGAAAGATCAAGCGTTGTAAGAAAGTCTGAATATTTCTGCAGATGTCTGTTTGAATTAAGCTCAAATTCTGAAGCCAGGTCTGAAAATTTTAAAGTTCCTTTATAGAAGCTGTAAGGTACTACAAGCCCCTGGGAATCTTCAATCATTCCGTATTCTCCAAACAGGATTATTTTTGCATAAAATAAAGGGTTGGTCATAATGACAATAAATCTTTTTGCAAAGTTAAAAATTATTCCGCTGAATATAAGCAAAACCCGGACCGAATTATCAGTTTTTTAGTTCTGCATTACTCAATTGTTATATAAAAATACAAAAAAAATGCCGGATTCAGAAAATTTCCGTATTAATTCTATAATCAATCCCACTGCTGATCTGGAATTAATATTAAGTTAAAAAATAAAAAAAGACGTTAAAAATAACGTCTTTTGATTTTATAGTGTTTCTCTGTCTTTTCTCATTGTAACCTTCAGGAAGCGGATCAATATCAATCCTGCACCAAAGAATAGTGTCATAGACAAAGCTGCAATTCGCATATTATTAAAATGCTCAATTAATGTGGCAAAAATAAATGTTCCAATAATAATTGCAATCTTTTCCAATACATCATAAAAACTGAAGTAGGTTGTGTTTTCCATAGAGTTTTCAGGAAGTAGTTTTGAATAAGTAGATCTGGACATTGCCTGAAGACCTCCCATTACCAATCCTACTACTGCTGCTACTCCATAGAACTGATATTCTACTGTTGGATTTTCCTTGTTCAGGAAATACGCCCAGATACAGGCAACGATCCATAGGAAAATAGCAATTGAAATTACGTTTCTGTTTCCGATTCTTTTGGATAATCTTGAGAAGATCACAGCTCCGATAATAGCCTCAATCTGGATCACCAAAAGTGTTCCGATCAGTTTATCCTGAGCTAAATTGATTTCACTTTTTCCGAACAAAGTTGCCATAAGGAAGATCGTCTGCATTCCTACGCTGTAAAAGAAGAAACTGGATAAGAAGAACTTTAGATTTCTATCTTTGAAAAGTTCACCTCCTACTTTATATAGTTCATGGAAACTTTCTTTGGCAATATCCTTGTAAAAGCTCATGTTATCTTTTAATACTTCAAAGAATCCTCCTTGCTCTTCGTGTTTTTTGAAAATATTTTTATAGCCTAATAATACAAGGTCTTTAGGAAGCTTATCTTTTACATCTCCAAACTGAGGAAGGTGCTTAAAGGTATATTGAGAGAACCCAAACCACCATGCTCCTGTCAACAGGAAGCTGATTCTTGTAAATAAAAGCTGCTGTGCTGCTCCTTTGGCAAAAACCTGAATCAGAACTAAACACAATACCACTAATACCACGGAGCCAAGATATCCATAGACATATCCTTTTGCAGAAAGAGCATCCTGCCTGTCCGGCGTTGCAATATCCGGAAGGAAGGAATTATAAAACACCAAACTCCCCCAGAAGCCGACACTTGCTGTAATACTGAATAAAAGCCCCAGAAATACATTATGCATTCCTGTAAACATGGCTAATCCCATACAGGATGTTGCTCCCAGATAGCAGAAAAACTGCAGGAATGATTTTTTATTTCCGATGGTATCTGCCAGTGAAGATAAAAAAGGAGACAATAATACTACGATAAAGAATGAGATGGTTAATGAATATCCATACACAGCATCCGGCTGATATTCGTTTCCAAAAATCTTGATGGCGTGTCTTACCGGAACATCAATCCATTTTTTGGTTTCCGTCACATATTCTTTTTTCTCGTACGCTGTGGTAAGAATAGAGTAATAAATGGGGAAAATAGTGGAAGTAATAACCAGGGAATACACGGAATTGGCCCAGTCATATACCGCCCAAGCTTTCATAATCTTCGGATTATTCTTTATGTGGTTGGGCTGTCGATTCTCAGTTTCAGACATTTCAAATAAATATTAGTAGCACAAAAATAGAAAAACCATTAAGAAATGGATAAGATTTTAAAAAAATTATCGATTCCTTAATGGTAATATACTCTGAAACAGAATATTAGATATTTTCAATCACAATAGCAGAAGCACCACCACCACCGTTACAGATAGCTGCAGCTCCATATTTAGCATTATTCTGCTTTAATACGTTGATTAATGTTACAATGATTCTTGATCCTGAACTTCCCAGTGGGTGTCCTAATGCTACCGCTCCACCGTTTACGTTTACTTTAGAAGCATCTAATCCTAAGATTTTGTTGTTAGCTAATCCTACTACTGAGAAAGCTTCATTAAATTCGAAGAAATCGATATCTGATACTTCTAATCCTGCTTTTTTAAGAGCGATAGGTAAAGCTTTAGCCGGAGCAGTTGTAAAGTTTTCAGGCTCCTGTGCTGCATCAGCGTAAGAAACAATCTTTGCTAGTGGCTTTAATCCTAGTTCTTCCATTTTTTCTTTAGAAACAAGGATTAATGCAGATGCTCCGTCATTTAATGTAGAAGCGTTAGCAGCCGTTACAGTTCCTTCTTCTTTTTTGAAAACTGTTGGAAGTGTTGTAATTCTGTCGAAGTTTACTGCTTTGTACTCTTCATCTTCAGCAAAAATTACAGGCTCTCCTTTTCTCTGAGGAATAGAAACCGGTACAATTTCTTCGTTGAATTTCCCTTCGCTCCAAGCTTTTGCAGATCTTTTATAAGATTCTATGGCAAAATTATCCTGATCTTCTCTTGTGATACTGTAATCAACAGCACATTTCTCTGCACATACTCCCATGTGTACTTTGTTGTATACGTCTGTAAGACCGTCCAACACCATACCATCAAGCATTTTGATATCTCCCAGCTTTGTAGCTACTCTTGCATTGTAATAGTGAGGAACCAAAGACATGTTTTCCATACCTCCTGCAACAATTACTTCTGCATCACCAGCTTTGATTGCCTGTGCAGCCATTGTTACAGCTTTCATTCCTGAAGCACATACTTTATTAACTGTTGTAGAAGGTGTATTGATAGAAAGACCTGCTCCTAAAGCTACCTGACGAGCCGGCGCCTGTCCTTCTCCTGCCTGTAGTACATTACCCATATAAATTTCCTGAACGTTAGCAGGATCTAAACCAATTTTATCTAATGCTCCTTTTACAGCAGTAGCTCCTAATTTAGTAGCCGGAACTGTTGACAAACTTCCCATAAAACTCCCCATAGGTGTTCTTACTGCGGAAACAATGAATACTTCTTTCATGTATATAATTTTTATTTTTAGCCAAAACGAAGCCCAAGCTTCATCTTTATAATTAAATTTATTTTACTTTTCTGTATACAACATCAAACTGTGACCCTTCAACCTTAATATTAAGTTTCAAAAGGTTATCCTGAGTAGCTACCACTTTATTATTGAAAACATCTCCAATTTGTGTAGGATCTCTCTTATCTGATTTCTCCATCACAATTGCTTTATAGTTGCAGTCATCAATAAAAACCAGTGTAGATTTTATAAAATCTTTTCCGTTGTTAAAATATTCGGTCTGAACATTATCCTTAATGGTCATATGCCAGATAGATTCCGGATAATTAGCCCGTAGAAATTTCCCTTCTTTTATATTGGTACATTTCGTTGGATTATCAGGCTTTTTCTGTTCCGTTTTCTGAGATTTAGCCTGTGTGGCCATCAACAATAATATCCCAGCTAAAGATGCTTTTAAAACGTTCATATTATATTTGAGTTCGTTGATTTACTTTTTTACTATTTCCTGCAAAAACCATTAGAAAAGCTCCTAAAAATTCTACAGCCCAGCCCCATTTTAATTTCACAACCCCTGCAAAAGCTTCTCTCCATGATTTAAAAGGTAAAAAGCTGAAGTAGTCTAAAGACTGTAATTTAACAGCTACCAAAGTGAATGCAAATAAAAGAATAAGCAGGATTCCAAAGAATCTTACGATTTTTGCACTGTTATTTACAATTCCAAAAACTGCACATGCGGCAAGAATCCAGCATGCAATAGCCAAATAATGGTCTAATTTCCAATAGTTCCAGTTTCCTATGATGGGTACATGTACCAACGGTAGAAAACTCCCTACAACCACTAATAACAATCCTAATAACTGTATATTTTTCATATTTACTAAAGTGCCAAAATACGAAAAAAAACACATTTCCAAATCATCTGTGATCAAACAAGTATTTCTCTACCCTAACAACCATTAGCCACAATAAAACACTTATAATATTGAGTATTTATCATTAATATATCAATTACATTAACAATTTACAAACACTGAATTATCATTATAATAATTTTTGAATCACATTTTATCCTTATCAACAGATTAGCTTGATTATGATATGGTTTAAAACAAAAAAATTGCACTTCCTTACCGAAAGTGCAATTTTATATTTTTATTATTTAATTGAATTAATGCTTTATTGAAGATACATCTTCAGGCTTATGCTTGTGTTTAAACAAAACAGCAAAAAATATAGCTAAAACTAATGAATAGATAGCAAATGAAAGCCATATCTGATGCCAGTCTTTCACCATAACTGCAGAAGAAAGTGTTCCGTCTGAGTTTACAGCCGCATTAAAGCTATTCTTTAGAATTTCTAAGAATGTAGGATTATCCGGTGGTGTTTCCAGATATGTTGATAATTCTGTAACAGTAGTAAACTTGTGGGTAAAGAATTTATCAATAGCCCAGCCTGCAATATAACTGCCGAAAACAGCTCCAAAACCATTGGTCATCATCATAAATAACCCCTGTGCAGATGAACGGATATTTTTATCTGTTGTAGTTTCTACGAAAAGTGAACCTGAAATGTTAAAGAAATCGAAGGCCATTCCGTATACGATACATGAAAGGATAATTAAAGATAAACCGAAACCGTCCGGTACTCCATATGCAAAGAAACCGAATCTTAATACCCATGCCAGCATAGACATTAACATTACTTTTTTAATACCGAATTTCTTAAGGAAGAAAGGAATTGCCAAGATGAAAAGGGTTTCAGAAACCTGAGAAATTGACATGATGATTGTAGATCTCTGTACTACAAATGAATCAGCATATTTTGGAAAATGAGCAAACTCACTTAAAAATACATCTCCATAAGCGTTTGTCAATTGAAGAGCTGCTCCTAAAAGCATGGAAAATAAAAAGAATAAAGCCATTTTATAGTTTCCGAAAAGCTTGAATGCATTTAAACCTAACTGCTCGGATAACGGAGAGCTTTTATCAATTAGCTTCTGTGGTGGACATTTTGGTAAAGTAAGGGCATAAATTCCTAAGAATATAGCTACTGCCCCCCCAATATAAAACTGTCCTTCTGTTGCTTTATTTCCACTAAGGTTAGTGATCCACATGGCTACAATAAAACCGATGGTTCCCCATACACGGATTGGTGGAAAGTCTTTCACCACATCCATATTATTATTTTTTAAAATAGTGTAGGAAATAGAATTGGCTAAAGCAATAGTAGGCATATAAAAACACATTGCAACAAGCATCACCGAAAAGAAAGAATTGGGATCTGCAGAGTGTGGCAAAATGAAAAGAATAGCCCCGTAAAGAATATGTAATACTGAAAAGATACGCTCGGCATTAACCCAACGGTCAGCAATAATTCCAGTAATGGTTGGCATAAAGATAGAAGCAATTCCCATGGTTCCGAAAACAGCTCCAAACTGTGTTCCTTCCCAATGTTTAGTACCAAACCAGAAGTTCGCCATCGTAATCAGCCATGCTCCCCACACAAAAAACTGGAGAAAACTGAGGATGGTCAGTCGTAATTTTAAATTCATTTTTATATAAAGTATCTCTTTTTAGTCAATTTTCTTTTTCCTCCTCTTGATTTCTTCCTGAATTTCAAGGGCGGTATCATAGTCTTCTTCTTTAACGGCATCATCCAGTAATTTCTGAAGTTCCTCCATAGAAAGGGATTTTAAGTTATCTTCAGCCTGTACTGTTTCTGAAAAGGTCTGCTCTTCTCTTGATACATCTTCCAACTCCAATAAGATTCCAGCTTCATTAAGAACCTGCTGAGTGGTAAAAATAGGAGCATCAAATCTTACAGCCATTGCAACGGCATCAGAAGTTCTTGCATCAAGGATTAATTCCTCGTCAGTGACTTTATTTTTAAAGTTGATATTTGAAAAGAATACCCCATCTACAATCTGATAAATGATTACAGAAACCAACTCATAATTGGTTGAAACGATAAATTTTGAGAATAAGTCGTGGGTAAGTGGGCGCGGTGGATGGATATCTTTTTCCAGTCCGAGAGAGATAGATTGAGCCTCGAAATTTCCTATAACAACAGGTAATTTTATGTGTGTTTCCTCATGCTCCAGTAACAATGCATACGCCCCCGATTGGGTCTGGCTGTATGATATTCCGCGAATAATTAGCTGCTTATAATCCATAGCTACAAATATAGATTAATTTTTTGTTGTGATTTCACTTTTTTACACAAAAATAAAAGCCCGGAAAGCCGAGCTTTTATTTGTATGGTGAAGAATTTTGAATGGTCAATCGTCAATTTTACTTCGTAAATGAATTTTTAATTTTTCCAAAAACTGGCAAGCAAAATACACTGACTATTCATCCTTAAATTTTATCCTTTGATTGCTTTAATTTTCTCTGTTAAAGCAGGAATAATCTGGAAAGCATCTCCTACTACTCCGTAATCAGCAGACTTGAAGAACGGTGCTTCAGCGTCGTTATTGATTACTACAATAGTTTTTGAAGAGTTCACCCCAGCTAAGTGCTGAATAGCTCCTGAAATTCCTATTGCAATATAAAGGTTTGGTGCAATTGCTTTACCTGTTTGCCCTACGTGTTCTGTGTGAGGTCTCCATCCGATGTCAGAAACCGGCTTAGAACATGCTGTAGCAGCTCCTAAAACATTAGCTAAATCTTCAACCATTCCCCAGTTTTCAGGACCTTTCATCCCTCTTCCTGCAGAAAC
Source organism: Chryseobacterium sp. CH25 (assembly GCF_004119455.1). Lineage (GTDB taxonomy): Bacteria > Bacteroidota > Bacteroidia > Flavobacteriales > Weeksellaceae > Chryseobacterium. The sequence goes on along the minus strand of NZ_NRQT01000005.1, from coordinate 149,785 downwards.
AACTACTTCAGCTTCTTTAAGGTCTAATTTCCCTGAGCTTTGCTCGTGAGAAATCACTTTAGTATCATCATTAGCTACAGATAAGTTTTTCACTTCTTCTGAACCTGATACTGCGTTTTCTTTCACACCGAAAGCATTTTGAGAAACTGTAATGATTACTCCGTTTCCTTCAGCTTTTGCATGCATAAATCCTTTTCCTGAGAATGCTCTTCTCTTTACCTGGAAAGGTGAAAGGCTTTCAGGAGCTTCTAATGCGTTAGTAATTAAAGAATAGTTCTTCATTACTGCTAACATTGGAGCTACTGAAGAAGCATCTGTAGTGTGAGGGAAAACGATGATATTTCCGTTTGCTACTTCATTTACAGCTTGTGCAAATGCTTTAGCTGAGAAATTTTTAAGACCTTCGTCTTTGATATTGATAACGTTTGATGCTCCATATTTGTATAATAAATCTGAAGAATCTGTAGGGTTTACAGAGATCGCTGTAACGGTATCTCCTGCTTTATCTGCAATTGCTTTAGCGTAAGAAACTGCCTCAAAAGCTGCTTTTTTGTAAACTCCGTTTATATTTTCTGCGTATACGAATACTGCCATTGTTTTAAATTTAAAAATTAAAAGATTGAAAAATTTAAAGATTAGATCACTTTAGCTTCTTCGTGAAGTAATCTTACCAATTCATCCAGATTGTCCGGAGAAACCATTTTCACAGCAGCTCTTGGTGGAACACTGTCATAAGATACTCCCTGAACTTTAACTTCTGAAGAAGTAGGCTCTACTACCTGTAACGGTTTTGTTCTTGCAGACATAATTCCTCTCATGTTTGGAATGATAAGGTCTTTTTCGTCTACCAATCCTTTCTGACCTGCAATAATTGCCGGTAATTTAACAGAAATAGTTTCTTTTCCACCTTCGATTTCTCTTACTGCAGTAGCTTCACTTCCGTTTACATCTAATCCTACAGATGCATTTACGAAAGGCTGGTTTAATAACTGAGCTACCATTCCCGGTACAGAACCACCATTATAGTCAATAGATTCTTTTCCACAAAGGATCAAATCATATCCTCCGTTCTGAGCTACATCAGCAATTTCTTTTGCTGTAGAATAGCTGTCTTTTGGATCTAGGTTTACTCTTACTGCATCATTAGCACCAATGGCTAACGCTTTTCTGATTACAGGTTCTGTAGCAGCATCTCCTACGTTAATTACTGTTACAGTTGCTCCCTGAGATTCCTGAAGTTTAACCGCTTTTGTCAACGCAAATTCATCTAGCGGATTAATTACCCACTGAATTCCGTTTTTGTCGAAAGCAGATTTATCTGCTGTAAAGTTAATTTTGGAAGTAGTATCCGGAACACTACTAATACAAACTAATATTTTCATGTGTACTATTTTATTTTTTCTCTTTTAGGCATAAAATCATGACACTTTATGCAGAGATTTTGTTTGAATTAATTTTTGCTAATATAAATAAAAAATATATTATGCATGCATAATACTTATTAAATTATTATTCAATACATTAGATGTACTTATTTAGCTGGTTTTGTTGCTCTAAACTCAATTTTACTGGGCAGAACCCTCGAATTCATCTTTAAAATATCCAATATCAGATTCCCCATATCTTCAGGCTGAATCTTCCAACTGTCTTTTTCTGATGGAACATTTCCATTAAAATAGGTAGCAACTGACCCCGGCATAATGACAGTAGATTTGATATTGTATTTTCTTAAATCAATCATAGCTGCCTGTGTAAATCCTACCACTCCGAATTTTGAAGCGTTGTAGCCTGTTCCGTTTTCAAAGAAATTAGCTCCTGCCAGACTTGAAATGGTAATATAATACCCTTCTGTCTTTTTAAGTTCTTCTACGGAAGCTTTTAAGGTATAAAAAACACCGGTAAGATTGGTTTCTATCATATCATTCCATTCTTCGGCAGACAGTTCATCTACAGGCTTAAATATACCCAGTCCAGCATTAGCAATCACATAATCCAGTCTTCCGAATTTTTCAATGGTATATTTTACAGCTTCTGTTTCACTCTCCAGGCTTCTTACATCAGAAACAATTCCCAAAACATTATCAGAATATTGCTTAAGATCTTCTTCAGCTTTCATAACATCCTCTCTTTTTCTTCCTGAAAATGCTACTGAAATTCCATTTTCAAGCAAAATTTTTGCAATGCCAAACCCTATTCCTTTGGTTCCTCCTGTTATATATGCGGTTTTATTTTCTGACATATTATTTAAAAATATTTCTCTAAAATAACAAAAACGCTCCAATTGAAGCGTTTTACTGATACTAAGATTTATCAGGTATTACTTTTTGATGAACTTCTCGGTAAAGTTTCTACCCTCTGTTTCTATATTAAGCAGATAAGTTCCGGAAGATAACCCCCTTATATCTACTTGATCTCCATTCAGTGCTACATTTATTCTTTTTCCTGTATGATCATACACTTCAATATGTTTTACACGGTTAGGGGTTTTAATTTTAATACTTTCAGTAGCGGGATTTGGATATAAAATCAATGTTTCAGCATTTGATTTTATTTCTTTTACAGTCAGAATCAACTCGTCATTAATCTTAATATTATCAAAATAAGCTGTTCCCAACCCATTATTATGAACAAACCGAAACTGATCCATTGCAAGAGGGGCAGAAACAGGTTCAGTATATATTAAAATATCATTAAGATAATACCTGATCTCCATTCCTGTACCTACCACCTTCAATCTATACCATTCATTAGGAGCCCAAGTTCCGGTAGTAGAAACCATATCCTGTACATTGGGATCTTTATTTAAAATTTTCACTCCCCCTGTTGCATCAAAATCTACTCTTACAACAGTCTGTTCATTAATATTATCCACTCCCTGAAAGCCAAATACAGAACTGTTAAGTTCAGACATCCTGATATCAAATGAAACGGAAAAATAGGTACTGGCGAATGGAACTGTCAGATTATAAAATCCACCAATAACCGGTTCCGGCTGAACCCCATACATAGATTCCCTGACAATTTTCAAAGCACTGCTGCCATCAGAAGCGTTATCCACACTAATAACCTGATTAATAATATTCTCAGGATTTCCCCCTGTGGGAGTACTGATCCACGCTCCCTGACCGTGAATACTTCCTTCTATAAATCCTTCATTACCTTCAAAGGATATGGGCTGTTGAGCAAAACATGACACTGCTAATAAAGCACATGCGATTGAGTAGATTTTTTTCATTAGTTTTCAAGTTTGTAATAAAAATATAAACTTTCCTTGAATGGTGAAATAACTATCTACAAATAAAACTTAAAGCTTTTATTTTCAAGGTATTTATCTTATCAAAAGCCTTATTTTATCATTATTCTAATTAAATATTTTTCGTAAAAATATATTTTAAATAGAATATTCTTTACTCCTATCCCACTTTATAGCTCATAAAAGAAATCAGGCGCTTCTTAGAAGCGCCTGATTACATATAGTTGTATTCAATATTTATTTTGAATAGTTTTCAAAAAACAATGGGATACTTTCAATTCCCTTATAGAAATTAAATAATCCGTAGTGCTCGTTTGGAGAGTGGATAGCATCAGAATCCAATCCGAAGCCCATCAATACGGATTTAGCTCCTAAAACCTTCTCAAACATTGCTGTAATTGGAATACTTCCTCCACTTCTGTATGGTAATACTTCTTTACCAAATGCTGTTTCCATTGCTTTTTTAGCTGCTAAGAACTCTTTAGTATCGCTTTGTAATACGTAAGGCATTCCACCGTGGTGAGGAGTAACCTTCACTTTTACAGTATCCGGAGCTATTTTTTCAAAGTATTTCGTGAATTTCTCTGTAATTTCTTCCGGAGTCTGGTAAGGAACCAAACGCATTGAAATCTTAGCAAAAGCTTTGGAAGGGATTACTGTTTTAGCACCTTCTCCTGTATATCCACCCCAAATACCATTACAGTCTAAAGTAGGACGGATAGAAGCTCTTTCTAAAGTTGTATATCCTTTTTCTCCTTCAATATTGCTTAATCCAATTGACTTTTTGAATTCTTCAGGGTTATCCTTCAGTTTATTCATTTCTGTTCTGTCTGTATCGGATACAATCTCAACATTGTCGTAGAAACCATCAATCGTGATATGCCCGTCTTCATCAATAAGATTAGCAATCATTCTTGACAATACGTGGATAGGGTTTGGAACTGCTCCACCATAAAGTCCTGAATGCAGATCTCTGTTTGGTCCTTCCACTTCTACTTCTACATAGCTTAATCCTCTTAACCCTGTTGTTACAGTCGGCTGCTCATTGCTGTAGATGTGTGTATCTGAAATCAAAATACAATCGCAAGATAGTTTTTCTTTGTTTTCATTCACAAAGTCTCCTAAGCTTACAGATCCTACTTCTTCTTCACCTTCCAGAATAAATTTAACGTTGCAAGGAAGCGTATTGGTTCTCATCATCGCCTCAAATGCTTTCAGGTGCATAAAGAACTGTCCTTTATCATCTGCTGATCCTCTTGCAAAGATAGCGCCTTCCGGGTGAAGTTCCGTTTTTTCAATATAAGGTTCAAAAGGTGGTTTTCTCCATAATTCCAATGGATCTGCCGGCTGCACATCGTAATGTCCGTAAACCAATACCGTTGGAAGGTTTGTATCTATAATTTTTTCTCCGAAAACGATAGGATAACCTTTAGTTTCACATATTTCAACATTGTCAGCTCCTGCATTCCTAAGGTGTTCTGCACATACATCTGCACACTTCAATACATCATTTTTATATGCCGGATCTGCAGAAATAGAAGGGATTCTCAATAACTCAAATAATTCATCCACGAAACGCTGTTTGTTTTCGTTGATGTAATTTAATGTCTCTTGCATTGTAAAATTTTATTTTGCTAAAATTAAAAAAATGCACCGCTGGGCCAAGTAAAAACAGGATTTTCTAAAGAAAAAGATTATTTCCTGATGATTGCCCCATCCGTCATTTTTAAAAATAAAAAATGCCCTGCAAAGAAACAGGGCATTTTTATATGGTATACTAATAATTAGTGTTCAGCTTTTGGAGTCTCTTCCTTGTGTTCAGCAGGCTTTGCAGCAGCAGTACTGTCTGTTTTAGGAGCTGCAGCTTCTGGTTTTGCTGCTTCTTCCTTGTGTTCAGCAGCAGCCTCATGTGTAGCATGAGCTTCTCCACCCTGATGGTCATCAGAATATCTGTCTACTCCTTCTTCAAGTTTCAAAGTACCTTTATTCCCACCTTGTGGTACTTTTTTACAGCTTACAGCTACCGTTGCAATCGCTAAACATATAACTAATTTTTTCATATGTAAAATTTATTTTTTAAATGTCATATGGAACCGCACTATTTTAGTTTACTCTGAATCTAATACAGTGAGCGATTTCCTGCTCAAATTTTTGATTGCCCAAAATTAAGAAATCCTGTTTCTTTTGGCAACATTTTTATACTGATTTTAAAATAATTTTCCCTTTTTTGGATTGTGTAAAAATAAGGTAGTCATTTCCACCGTCTTTCAATCCATATTTCTTTTTGATTTCTTCGGGCTTTAAAGGGTAATTTTTTGAAATTATATTGTATTGTTCCTTCTTTTTAATCTTTTTAGAATCAACAACTTCCATTTCAAAAATTCTCCCCGGAAAATCAGATATCTTTTCAGACGATGTATAAATATGGGTATTAGGATGTAGTTTTTCAACCCCAAATTTTTCAGAAATCAAATTAAAAATTCCAGCCTTTAAAATGGTATTATTGGGAATATAAATGAATTTTTCAGGTTCAGAATACTCGGACAAAGCATTTTCTTCATCCCTAAATGTAAAACTAAAGTCAGATTCTCCACTTTCAAGGTTCACACAATTGCAGATAATCTCTTTGTTATTTTCTCCTGATAAGAAGACCACCACTTCTTTTACATCATTTTTAAGAGCAATAATATCAAGTCTGAAAATATTCGGTAGCACTGATACAAGGTATTTCAGATCAATTAACGGAGAAAGCTTAATGATGACCTGCTCTGATATTGACAGTAATTTTTCCTGAATTTCAAGGATATTTGGGGAAAGATCTTCTAAAAGAAAAACTTTGTTCTTATTCTGGTCTCTGCGGGCAGGATCAAGGTAAATGGTATTAAAATGTTCCTGATTTTCATTCAAGAAATCCTCTAATTTCTGATTGATAAACCTTGCTTTCCTCCCAAGAGTATTCCAATTGTGTTCTACAATCTCCAAAAGCTCTGTATTTTGCTCTATTAAGGTAATATCCTCAAAGTTTTGAGACAGATAATAAGCATCAATTCCAAAACCACTGGTTAGGTCTATAAACTTTTCTCCTTTTAAAATTTCTGACTTATAAAGTGCTGTCTTTTCGGATGATGATTGCTCCATATTGAGCTGTGGCGGAAATATAATTCCTTCTTTCAGAAGAAACGGGAATTTTTTCTCAGCGACCTGTTTCCCTTTAATCTGCTGTACAATTTCCTGCATAGAAACCTCAGGAAACGGAGATTTTTTTAATAATAATGAGTGCAAATCTGTTTTTAGATTTGCGTTGATATAGTTTTGAACTTCTTTATTTAATAGTTTAACCACAGATTTTTGCTGATTTACATTCATTTGGTGAAAATGCTTCGACTCCGCTCAGCATGACAATTCTAATACTAACTGCGTTATTTAACGGTTAATTTGTAGCGCTGTCATGCTGAACGGAGTCGAAGCATCTCAGTTTATTTTAAGATATTCTATTCAAACATTTCTGCCCAACGAACAGCTTTTATTTCTTTTTCGTTGTATAGATCGCTGATGGACTTTTTAATGTCTAATTTTGGGTATAAATTCACTCCGATCAGCTTTATTTTTCCTTCTTCAATCCATTGTTGCTCTTCAACGGCGTGGTCATAGATCTTTTTCTGAACAATTCCCTGCTTTAAAAGCTCAAGATAGCCTCCAGCATCTTCCATTTCAACAAATAATGCCCATGACTTTTCTGCAATCTGCTGTGTGATGTCTTCAACATAATAGCTTCCGTTAGCAGCATCTTCAAATACATTGATGATACTTTCATAAGCCAGTACAATCTGTTGTTTGAAAGAGATTTCTTCAGAGTTATCTGTACTTCTGTTTACAAGATAATTGTTTGTAAAAACAGCATCTGCTCCACCAATCATGGCTGAAGCCAACTCTAATGTAGAACGGATCAGGTTGTTTTCGTTGTCAGAAACAGCTTTATTTCTAAGGGAAGTTTCTGCAAAGATGTAAGGTACTTCATCCAGTCCATATTCCTTGGAGAGCTGGTTAAAAACCATTTTAAAGGCTCTTAATTTGGCCATTTCAAAGAAATAATTTCCTCCTACAGCAATTTTAAAGATCAACTTATTTATAATTTCAGCTCCGTATACTTCTACGAGTTCTTTTGTTTTTGCCAAAGCAATTCCTAACTGCTGGTAAATGGCAGCTCCGGCATTCTGATGCAAAGAAATATCTATACAGATGCTTCTTTTGAATCCTTTTGCCATTAATTCTTTTGCCAGTTGATCATCAATTGTGGCATCTTTTTCATTAAAGACATCAATTAAAGAAAAGTATTGATCTTCATCCTGAGGAGTAATATGTCCTGCAAGCTCCTTATTGTTAACAAAAATAGTTTTCTCAGTCAGATCTTCTACATTCTGATCGAGTAAAAATGCAAATACTTCATCTTCCAGGCTTTCATGATACCTGGCTACCAAATGGGTACTTTCTTCAACTCTTGGCAGGTTTACCAAAGGCTTTTTAACCTCTGTATAAAAAGGTCTCACTTCTATTCCTTCAAGGTTTTCTTTTTCCAGAATAGGGTAAATATCTTCTGTTTTAAGCTGTTTTTTTACTAAATTTTCCCAGTTTGGAAGTGTAGCTGTATTTGACATTAGTTTTGTTTAAATTGTGAATTTTGCTTCGCAAGTGAATAGTACCCCATCAAACATATCCAATTAACCATTCACTATTGGCTTTATACCATTCTCTTATTTCTTGGCAACTTTTGTACTGTCGACCACCAAAATGAAGATTTCTTCATTCGGTTTCTTCATAAAATAATTTTCTCTTGCGTATTTTTCCTTTTCTGATTTGTTGTTCATCAATTTTTTATAGAAGGCATCATTCTTTTCGTATTCTTTTTTGTAATACTCCAGTTGATCTTCGTATTTATGAATCTCACCATTCAGTTCGTTAATTACAAGAAATGAGGTTTTGTCGAAGAAAATCATCCATACCAAAAACAGACAGATCGTAATGGTATACTTATTCAACACATATTTTTGGATAAGTTTGAATGTTTCAGATTTCGGCTGAATGTCTTTGATAAGGTTATTTTCTTCCATTTTTTTAATGTTTTTTCAACGAGTTTTTAATAACAGTAGTTAAAAAATCAATCGCTACAGAATTCTGTTTCATATTTGGAATAATAAGATCGGCATCATTTTTAGATGGCTCGATGAATTCCTGGTGCATTGGTTTTAAAGTCGTCTGATAGCGGTGTAATACTTCGCTCAGATCTCTTCCTCTTTCCTGAGTATCTCTTCTGATCCTCCTGATCAATCTTTCGTCAGAATCTGCATGAACGAATACTTTCAAATCAAATTCTTTCAGTAATTCTTTGTTGGTAAGAACCAGAATTCCTTCTACTACCAATACGTTTTTAGGTTCTACAGTAACGTGATCTCCTGTTCTGGAATGCGTTACAAAGCTGTAAATCGGCTGTTCTATCGGCTCGTTATTCTTTAAAGCTTTTACGTGTTTTATCAATAAATCAAAATCTATCGACTTCGGATGGTCATAATTTAGGGCCTCTCTTTCTGTCAGTGTAAGACCTTGGTTGTCGTGATAATAATTATCCTGTGAAAGGATATTCATTCCTTCGATATCAAGCTGCTGAAGTATCTTATCAACAACTGTAGTTTTGCCGGATCCTGTTCCACCGGCAATTCCTATTACAAGCATTGTTTTTTTGTTTCTTTATAGTTGGTACAAATATACTATTTTAGATAAAATGTAGCAATGTAAGTGCATTGAGAAATTAAAAGATTTTCCCGGAGCTCCCAGGTCTTTGTGATTAATTGTTATTCCTCAATTTTCTTCTCCGGATTTAATAAAAAAACCGACAATTTAATTGTCGGTTTTTTATTTTATACGATTTCACTCGTTAATTCGCGTGAAAGTAATTTTTCGTGCATTGGCTTCAAAAGATCCAGTGAGCCTGTTTTTACAGTGCATTTGCCCTTATAATGGACTAATATTGTACATTGTTCTGCCTGTTCCAGTGTATGCTTGCATATTTCAATCAGGCTATCGATTACATAATCAAAGGTGTGAACATCATCGTTATGTAATACTAATTTGTAGACATCATCCGTATCATCCAATACAAGAACTTCTTCTTCATATTGACGTTTCGGATTTTCGTAGTCTTTTATCGTATTATAAAAATTCATTCTCAGTTGTTTTAAACTTCACCAATTTTTTCTGCTAAACTGTCAATAGCATTGGGTTCCTGGTATACCAATTCAACGAGTTCCACACTCTTGTTATTCATCTTCAGGATTTTAAAATGATAATCATCCAGATCAAACTCCTGATTTTCTTCCGGAATATCTTCCAATTCATAAAGGATAAATCCTGCTAATGAGTTGTATTCACTTTCCTCAGAGAGAGGAAGTCTTTTAGGTAAGAATTCGTTGATTTCATCCAAAGGCTGAGTAGCTTGTACCCAATAGGTATTGTCTGCAATTTTATCAACAATTTTTTCTTCTTCGTCTTCTTCATCCTGAATTTCCCCTACAAGTTCTTCAAGAATATCTTCCAGGGTAATAATTCCTTCAGTTCCACCAAATTCATCAATAACAATGGCAAGGTGTTGTTTTTTCTGTTGGAAAATCTTCAGTAAGTCTGAAACTTTCTTGCTTTCCACTACGAAAAAGGCATCACGCATCAGATCTTTAAGATCCTCATGGTCTAAAGCCCCTTTTCTTTTAACATATTCCCTGATAATTTCTTTGGTATAGAAAATACCGATTACGTTATCAATAGAATCAAGATAAACAGGAATACGGGAATATCCGCTATCCATAATCTTGTTGATAATATCATTCACATCTTCTTCAAAGTCGATAGATGTTATGTTCTGTCTTGGAACCATAATCTGCTTTGCAGAGTGATCTGTAAAATCAAATGCATTTTTAATGATTTCATAGTTCTCTTCTTCAATTTCACCACTGTCTGCACTTTGTTTTACCAAAAGCTGAAGTTCTTCTGTAGAGTGGATTTCCTGCTCTGAAGCGGGGTGAATTTTTATCAGTCTTAAGAAACCATTAGACATGGAGTTCATTAACCAGATAAATGGTTTGAATATCGTATAAAAGACTCTCAACGGAACGGCAGTAGCCATTGTTGTAGATTCTGATTTTCTGATCGCTATTGATTTTGGAATAAGCTCACCAAATACAATGTGCATAATGGTAATCAGCACAAAACTAGTTACCATTGAAACAGTAGTAATTGAAGCTTGGCTCATCGTTACATTAAAAGAGTGAAAAATGTTTTCAACAATATGGTGCAGCGCGCTCTCTCCTACCCAACCTAAGGCAAGGGATGCCAATGTAATTCCTAATTGTGTAGCGGAAAGATATTCATCAAGGTGTTTGATGATATGTTCTGCCTGTTTTGCCATAGAATCCCCTTCTGCGGCTTTTAATTGGATTTGAGAGTAACGAACTTTAACAATTGAAAATTCTGCGGCTACGAAGAAGCCATTTAGTAAAACAAGAAATAAGGCCAGCAAAAGCCTGACTATGTCCGAGTCCATTTAGAAGTTGTATAAATTTTATTAAGTACAAAGATATGCAAAATAAAAATAACCTGAATCCGGGATAGATTATTTCAATAGAGGAATTTTTGAGGGGAAATTTGCCATCTTAAAACCTATCTATTTTACAATAAAAAAAGAGTTGGACCTTTCCTTCGTTTTTTACACAATAAATGGTTTTTTGGAGCTCAATTACAGTTTTCAACCTTTTGAAATAAAAAAAGCACCGATAAGATCGATGCTTTTGGTTGTATGTTAAAATAATTCTTTACGAATTTTTTAAAGCTTCTGCTCCTGAAACAATTTCCAAGATTTCGTTGGTAATTGCAGCCTGTCTTGCTTTGTTGTAGAAGATCTTAAGATCATTTCTCAAAGCTTCTGCGTTATCTGTAGCTTTGTGCATTGCAGTCATTCTTGCTCCGTGCTCAGATGCTACTGAATCTAAGATTGCTTTGAAAACCTGAGTTTTGATAGACTTTGGAATTAAGTTGTCCAAGATCTCAGCTCTGTTAGGTTCAAAGATATAATCTGTTTCAACCTGTGGTTCTGTAGTTTCAGGCATTGAGATTGGAAGAAGCTGCTCTGTAGTTACCTCCTGAGTAGCTGCATTAACGAATTTGTTATAAATAACATAAACTTCGTCAAATTTACCTTCTTTGAAGCTTGTCATAACACCTTCAGTGATATGAGCTACTGCATCAAAGTTCAGATTATCATAAACAGAACTTCCATTAGCATATACTGAACGACTTCTTCTTACAGCATCATATACTTTTTTACCTACAGGAAGAACTTCAATCTCATACTGAGAATTGTTCTGGTACTGAAGGTTAAGCTCTTTTACGATTGAAGAGTTAAAAGCTCCCGCAAGACCTCTGTTTGAAGTAACAGCGATGAAAAGTATTCTTTTAACCTCTCTTTTCTGAGCATATACAGAAACCTGGTCAGGATCAGAGCTAGAATTTACATTCTGGATAAGCTCCTGTAATTTTTCAGAATAAGGTCTTAACATTACGATTGCGTCCTGTGCTTTTTTAAGTTTCGCAGCGGAAACCATTTTCATAGCACGTGTAATCTGCATCGTAGATGAAATTGACGTAATTCTGCCTCGTATTTCTTTTAAGTTTGCCATTAATTTGGGTTCAAAGTTTAAGGTCTAAAGTTTAAGGCTTAAAACTTACATTTTAAACCTTAAACATTGAATTTTTTTAGTTGTATTTAGAAGCTAAATCGTTAGCTGCCTGCTTAAGAACACCTGTAATATCGTTATCGATTTTTCCAGCTTTGATAGCAGCCATAGTGTCAGGGTGCTTAGATCTTAGGAACTCGATATATTCGTGTTGGAATTCTTTAATCTTGTTCAATGGAACGTTTCTCATTAAGTTTTCTGTTCCCGCGTATACGATCGCTACCTGACTGTCTACAGGAAGTGGTGCATTTACCGGCTGCTTAAGGATTTCTACGTTTCTTTCTCCTTTAGAGATTACTGCTAAAGTAGAAGCATCAAGGTCAGAACCGAATTTAGCAAACGCTTCAAGTTCTTTATATTGAGCTTGGTCTAATTTAAGAGTACCAGAAACTTTTTTCATTGATTTGATCTGAGCGTTACCTCCTACTCTCGATACAGAGATACCTACGTTGATCGCAGGACGAACCCCTGAGTTGAATAGATCAGACTCCAAGAAGATCTGTCCGTCTGTAATAGAGATTACGTTAGTTGGGATATACGCAGAAACGTCACCTGCCTGAGTTTCAATGATTGGAAGAGCAGTTAATGAACCACCACCTTTCACGATTGGCTTAAGAGACTCTGGTAAGTCATTCATTTGCTTAGCAATTTCGTCATCAGCGATTACTTTTGCAGCTCTTTCCAATAGTCTTGAGTGAAGATAGAAAACGTCTCCAGGATAAGCTTCACGGCCCGGTGGTCTTCTCAATAGTAGAGAAAGCTCACGGTAAGCAACAGCTTGTTTAGATAAATCATCATAAACGATAAGTGCTGGTCTACCAGTGTCTCTGAAGAACTCACCGATAGAAGCTCCTGCCATTGCAGAATATACCTGCATTGGAACTGGATCTGATGCGTTAGCTGCAACGATTACCGTATAAGCTAAAGCTCCTTTATCAGAAAGTGTTTTAACGATTTGTGCTACAGTAGAAGCTTTCTGACCGATAGCAACATATATACAATATACTGGTTTACCAGCATCAAAGAATTCTTTTTGGTTGATGATCGTATCGATCGCAACAGTAGTTTTACCTGTTTGTCTGTCACCGATGATAAGCTCTCTCTGACCTCTTCCTACAGGGATCATCGCATCAATTGCAACGATACCAGACTGTAAAGGCTCAGTTACAGGTTGTCTAAAGATAACCCCTGGAGCTTTTCTTTCTAATGGCATTTCGTATAAATCTCCTGTGATAGGACCTTTACCATCGATAGGGTTACCAAGAGTATCTACTACTCTTCCTAACATTCCTTCTCCTACTTTAATAGAAGAGATTCTGTTTGTTCTTCTTACTGTATCCCCTTCTTTTACTAATTTACTTTCACCAAGTAGAGCAACACCTACGTTGTCTTCTTCAAGGTTAAGTACAATACCTTCTACATCACTAGAAAATTTCACCAACTCTCCGTATTGTACGTTTTCTAACCCGTATACACGAGCAATACCATCACCGATGGTTAAAACTGTACCTACTTCCTCAACGTTTGATTGAGTATCGAAGTTGGCCAATTGCTGTTTTAAGATCGCAGATACTTCTGCCGGATTTATTTCTGCCATTGTATGGTTGTTTTTCTTAATTTAATTGGAAATCTTTTTTAACTTGGTTCAATTTGGTCTTCACAGACGCGTCTACCTGCTGGTCTCCTACTCTTAGGATGTATCCACCTAAAATATCCTGGTTGATGTTTACTTTCAAATCGAAGTTTGAGTTTGCATTTACCAAGTTGGTAGATCTTAGAATCTGATCAATATTCTCTTTAGAAAGCTGAGTAGCTGTTGTAAGCGTTACTCTCTGTACTCCGTTGATATCTTCAACCTTGTTGATGAATTCCTGAGCGATATTTTTTAATTGGCTTTCACGTCCGTGCTTAATAACCAATTTAATCAAATTCTGGGAAGATGCTGATAAACCTTTGAAAATTTCGTTTGCTACCTCTATTTTCTTTTTTGCATCAATGTAAGGTGTAAGGAAGAATTTGTTCAAATCCTTAGATTCAGCCATAATCTTCACTACATCTTTCATTTCAGAAAATACAGTAGCCGTTTGACCTGCTTCATTCGTGAAGTCAAGTAAACCTTGTGCGTATCTTTTAGCTACTTTAGATGTAAGCATTCTTAGTTAAGGTTAGATTTGTTGATATAATTTTGAACTAATTCGTTTTGAGCTTCTGTGTTATCTAACTTTTGTTTCAAGATAGATTCTGCAATGTTTACAGATAAAGCACCGATCTGAGTTTTGATGTCTGCCATTGCAGCATTTTTCTCAGCGTTGATAGTTTGCTTAGCAGCTTCGATAAGTTTGTCTCCTTCCGCTTTAGCAACATCTTTAGCTTCACCTACGATTCTGTCTTTAATTTCTCTAGCTTCTTTAAGGATAGCGTCTCTTTCGATTTTAGCTTCACGAATAATTCTTTCGTTGTCTGCTTTAAGATCTTCCATCTCTTTTTTAGCCAATTTAGCTTGGTTTAATGCATCAACGATAGAAGTTTCTCTTTCATTAACTGCACTTACAATTGGTTTCCAAGCGAATTTAGCTAGAAGAAATAATAGGATAACAAAAGTAAGGGTCATCCAAAACAAAAGTCCAATTCCAGGTTCAATAATTCCCATATCTGTAAATTCTTTTTTTAAATGTTATTTTATGGATTGTTTTTTAAAATTCTTAGCAGCAGCCAACCGCTTTACTGCTAAGAATGTTTTTTGAGGATAGATTACTTGATGAAAGCACCAAAGATGATCGCGATAAGACCAGCACCTTCAATAAGACCAGCAGCGATAAGCATTGCTCCTTGAATCTTACCAGCTTGTTCTGGTTGTCTAGCGATAGCGTCCATTGCGTGACCACCGATTTTACCGATACCTAGACCTACACCTAGTACTGCTAAACCGATACCTACGTAAATTAATCCTGCTCCTGTTGATAAATCCATAATAAATAAATTATATTAGTTAAAAAATTATTTTTAAATTCTTTCTTTTAATTAGTGAGCGTGTTCTTCGTGACCGTGCTCATGTTCGTGCTCTGCAACTGCGATTCCGATAAATAGTGCGGATAATACAGTGAAGATATATGCCTGCAATGCTGCTACCAATAATTCCAGTACTGAAACGAATAATGCTAATGGTACAGATGCAAATCCTAATAATGGTGTTTTGAAAATGAAGATCAATGAAACGATCGCCAAGATCATAATGTGTCCCGCTGTAACGTTAGCGAAAAGTCGCATCATTAAAGCGAAAGGCTTCGTGAAGATCCCGATAATCTCAATTGGAACCATAATTGGGTACAATAAGATTGGAACCGGCGGCATAAAGATGTGTTTCCAGTAATCTTTATTCGCACTGAATAATGTAATTAATAAGGTAATGATTGCTAATACTGCTGTGATCGCAATGTTACCTGTAAGGTTAGCTCCGAAAGGGAAGAAAGGAATTAATCCAAATAAGTTATTGATCCAGATAAAGAAAAATGCTGTTAATAAATAAGGCATATATCTTTTATATTTAACAGACCCGATGTTTGGAATAGCCACCTCGTCTCTGATAAACACAATCACTGGCTCCATAAATCTCCCGATACCTTTTGGAAGTTGTGATTTCTTATAGTTTCTCGCCATTCCTATGAACACTACTGCCATAAAAATTACTGACAAGAACATTGAAGCTGCGTTTTTTGTTACTGAAAGATCAAAAAACACTTCATTTGATTTTTGCTTTCCACTGATGATTGAAAATAATGTAGCTTTTTCAACACCTTTAGTAGAAACTACCTGTCCATGCTCTAAAGTATACCCATCGTGTTCGTGTCCGTGAGCAATACTGCTAGAAAGAAAAGTATGCCATCCTTCATTATCTTTAATGATAACAGGCAAAGGGATAGAAACGTGGTGCTCTTCACCACTGTCATCTTTAGTTGTCCATAAATGCCATTCATTAGAATCACCAATGTGTTCCATGATCATCGTAGTCGCATTGAAGCCGTCTTTCGCTTCTTTGTTCTCTACTTTTTCCGCTGATTTCTCTCCTTCAGATTCGTGTTGAGCACAAGCTAAACCGCTTATAAACACAAATAAAAATGCGAAAAATAATGAAGAAAATTTTCTGTTCATATCTCTTTTTTAATCGTGTGCAAATATATCGATTTTATTAAACTTTACCAATACTAAAAATTGATTTTTATCATCAAAAAATCAAGACTTATTAATGAGTTTTATTATAGGCAGATAAATAAGGAATGATGCCACTAGAAAACAGATCACTATAAAGAGAAAATTAGCTTTGGTCTTCTCTATTATTATTAAAGAAGTAATAAGCCAAACCAGGTCTTTAGAAAGATTAATGACCAGAAACTTCATTCCTGCATCCTGTTTACCGTACAAATACTTTTTAAATACTATATATACTATTATATTAAGCAGAGCTATTAATAATATAATAATAAAACTGTCAAGAAAATTCATGCTGCAAAAATAGGATTATAATTTTTGAATCAAAAGAATTGTGAGTTCTTCTATAATTATAAGGATGGAAGCTGGAAACGGGATAATGGCAGTTACTATTCTACAAAACCGCAGTTCAACTTGTTTTATTTAAAATAGTCTGGAACGCTTAATCTTAAAAATATATTATTAATAAAGAGTCTTATTTATTTTTATCAACCTCAAAAACTTCTTCTCCTCGCTTCCAACTTTAATCAAATCCTTATAATACTAAAACTATTATATTCTAGTTTTCCAACAAAACATCTGATAAAGAATCTTATTTGCTTTTATCGACCTCAAGAAACATCCTTCTTCCCGCTTCCAGCTTCCAACTTTAATCAAATCCTCATAATATTAAGTCTATCATACTCAGGTTTCTTAAAAATTCCTTATTTTTGCAAACCTATAATTTACAATAAATATGTTTAATAGTTTACAGGATAAATTAGACAAGGCATTACATAATATTTCCGGACGTGGAAAAATTACAGAAATCAATGTAGCGGAAACCGTAAAGGAAATCCGTAGAGCATTGGTAGATGCTGACGTTAACTATAAAGTTGCAAAAGATCTTACTAAAAGAGTTCAGGATAAAGCATTAGGCGAAAACGTTCTTACTTCCCTTACTCCGGGACAGTTGATGACAAAAATCGTTCATGATGAATTGGTAGACCTAATGGGAGGTTCTCAGGAAGGAATTAACCTTTCCGGAAAGCCGTCTGTAATTCTTATTGCAGGTCTTCAGGGTTCTGGTAAGACTACTTTCTCCGGAAAACTTGCTCATTATTTACAGACAAAAAGAAATAAAAAACCTTTATTGGTAGCATGTGACGTTTACCGTCCGGCTGCAATTGATCAGCTGAAAGTACTAGGAGGACAGATTAATGTTCCTGTTTATACTGAAGAAGGAGCTACAAACCCTTCTACTATTGCTGAAAACGCAATTAATTTTGCAAAGGCTAACAATCATGATGTAGTAATCGTGGATACAGCAGGTCGTTTGGCGATTGACGAGCAAATGATGAACGAGATTAAATCCGTACATTATTTCATCAAGCCTCAGGAAACTCTTTTCGTAGTAGATTCCATGACAGGTCAGGATGCTGTAAATACGGCTAAAGCCTTCAACGATGCCTTAAACTTTGACGGGGTTGTTTTAACCAAGTTAGATGGTGATACAAGAGGTGGAGCTGCTTTAACAATTCGTTCTGTGGTTGAAAAACCAATCAAATTCATCTCTACAGGTGAGAAAATGGAAGCTTTAGATCTTTTCTACCCGGAAAGGATGGCAGACAGAATCTTAGGGATGGGAGACGTTGTTTCCTTAGTAGAAAGAGCTCAGGAGCAGTTTGACGAAGAGGAAGCTAAGAAACTTCACAAAAAAATCGCTAAAAATGAGTTTGGTTTTGATGACTTCTTAAAGCAGATCAACCAGATCAAAAAGATGGGTAACATGAAAGACCTTATGGGAATGATTCCTGGGGTTGGAAAAGCCATCAAAGATGTAGAGATCAGTGATGACGCATTCAAGCATATTGAAGCTATTATTTACTCTATGACGCCGGAAGAAAGAAGAAAACCTTCTATCATCAACACTCAGAGAAAGAATAGAATTGCAAGAGGTGCAGGAAGAAAGATTGAAGATGTAAACCAATTGATGAAGCAATTTGATCAGATGGGTAAAATGATGAAGATGATGCAGGGACCTCAAGGAAAGCAGATGATGCAGATGATGAGCAAAATGCCGAATATGCCAGGAATGGGTGGAATGTTTGGAAAATAATCCAGAAACCATCTAATCAAAATATAAAATCCGACTCAAAACTGAGTCGGATTTTTTGTTCTTTTAGCTTTAAATTACCTGATTATTTATCAGACTTCTGAGCTTTTCCTTTGATGAAATAAGAGAAACCAACGTTAACTCCGAAAGTCTTAATATTTGTCTTAACATCAGTATTCATGACCGTTTCTTTATTTGAAAACTGGTCATAAGAAATCCCTAAATTAAGCCCTAAAGACGGAGTTGCCATATAAGTTACCCCTCCTTTTACTTTCCATGCTAACCCATCTGTAGTAACCTCTGTATCCTGCATTAATAAAGGATCAAGTCCTTCATTATTAACATCCTTATAAAAAGAATACTTTGTCTTATTGGATGAATATCCAATCCCCGCTCCTAAGAATGGCACAAACTTGCTGGAATTCGTAAAATAATAAGTAGCTGTAGGCATTACAGAAAACGTAGAATTTGTAGATTTAAGACCTTGATATTTAGTCGTAGTGTTCAAATATCCTAAGTCAATACCAACCGCTAACTTGTCAATTACGAAGTACCCTACAGAAGGAGTAATTGAAAATGTGTTTACTTTTGGACCGTCAGTAGACTTACCGCCTATTTTTACCGTAGTTGTAGTGTTATTAAAACCCATTCCTGTGTTTCCACTGATTACCCAGTCCCCTTTAGTCATTTGGGCATTAGAAAACCCGAAAAGTGCTACTGCACCTGCTAATAATAGTTTTTTCATGATTATTAATTTAGTTATTAAAATTTATATCCTACACCAATCTGCAAAAAATTCATTTTTACATTCTCGTTATCAATAGGGGTTTTAACCATATTGGTTAAACCAAAACTATAACGCGCATCTACGAATAGACCTTTGTAAACGTTGTAATCAGCACCTAAAAACAATCCAAAATCAGTCTGCTTCATACGGCTAGAAAATTCCTTTACTACAATGTTTTCACCCTCTTTGATTGCATTTGGATCTGCTGTAGAACCTGATACACTTATGTCAGCACTTTTATTTGTTCTGATAGTCATATAAGGACCTGCATAAACACCTAATTCAGGAGTTACATAATATTTTGCAGAAACAGGAATTATAATTCTATTAAGAGTAATATTCTCAGTTACTTTAGTCCCGTACGGTAAAGTAGCCTCTGCTTTCCCTCCTAAATTTGCATATTCTACTTCTCCCTGAATCGCAAATTTATTGTTGAATTTATGTTCAACCAAAGCACCTACATAAAATCCTGACTTTGATTTCATACTTGCCCCTACTCCATTAAACTGAACATCATTCTCACCTAAGTTAAACGTTGATAATGCATACCCAGCTTTTACACCAAATTTTGTTTGTGCATTTAGCCCTGCAAATAAAGCAATTGCAGATGCTAATAAGATTCTTTTCATGTTATTAATTTAAAAATATGTTTATTTTGATAACAAAAAGCCCCAAGATATACTTAGGGCTTTATTGCTATATGCTTTGTTTATTATTTTGCAAATACATACTTAACTCCGAAAGTTACAGCCTTCAGGTTTAAACCGAAGTTATAATCGTTAACTCTCTTAGCTCCGTCAACATTTTCTTTTGAAGTGTTGTATCCGAATTCACCGATAGTAGCTTCGATAGTCCAGTTTTTGTTTAAGAAATAATCTAAACCTGGCTTAACGTTAACACCGATTGAAGTGTAGTTATTTTTAGTAGAAGCAGAAGTAACAGTTGTAGTTCCTCCTGTTGTAGTTGTAGCAGTACCTTCTACTTTATTTTGACCAAATTCCATAGGAACTTCTAATTGACCGAAGATGTATAATTTATCAGCTAAAGTCCAGTACTTTCTTACGAAAGGAGCTACAACAAATGCTGGCTTAGATTTTTCAATTTCAGTTACAGTTGCTCCGCTTGGGCTAGTAGTAGTTGTTGTATTTTTACCGTTTTTGTACCCTAAACCTAAACCTACTGCTAAGTTAGTATTTACGAAATAACCTACAGTTGGAAGAACTTTAATACTTTCTACTTTACTGTTATCGTTGTTATCTTCTGTTTGAGAATAGCTAACTTGTCCTGATAAATATGTAGTTCCTTTAGCAATCTGAGCGTTTGATAAACCAAAAAGTGCAACAGCACCCGCTAATAATACTTTTTTCATTTTAAAAATTTTTAATACTTTCTGAGGGCAAATTTACAGTGGTCCCCACTAATATTAAAATTTGTTAATGTGATTAATATCATTGTTAAAATTTAAGACATTACAGAAATAAATCATATTAAAGAGAGTCTTTTAGTTTTTTCACAATATTATGAATAAAAAATCACAATTCCTTAACCAGAGCCCAATATGTTTACTTTTTAGAATTTGTAAGTTTTAACAAAATCATTATAATTTGGCAAAACACAGACAAAACTATCTTTTTAAAATGTTAATTTTTAAGGAATTAACACGTTAAAATTAAACAAATGTTTATAATTTAAGAGTGATTTTACCTTTATAAGGTAATGCTATAGAGCCAAATTGCTAAAAAAACATACAATCTCTTCAGTAGGATTCAATAAAAAACTCTGGTCAATGACCAGAGTTCCCTATATTATTTCAATATATTCTTACTTAATGAAGAAGTTGTACCCTAAGTTAACAGCACCTACGTTCCAGTCTTCTCTGTACCAACCGTGATCACGTCTATTGCTTATAGACTGGTATCCTATGTATAATTCTCCTTTAGACATTTGGTATCCAAATTTAGGCTGTGCATAGAAACCACCATCAACACCGTCTTTAGTAGAAATACCATATCCAAGGTCTAATCCTACAAAGATTGGAGCTCCTTTAAATTTATATTTACCGGAAACGGCTACAGGAATAAATCCGAAATCATCAAAGTGATCTTTTCCGAAGAAGTGAGAATATCCTGTTGCTACCCCAAGGTCAAAACCTTTAGCAATATTCCACATATAAGCTCCATCAACTCCCAGTGTAAATGAAGATACATTGCTTGCATCAGATACAGGAACACCAATGTGCCCACCTAATTTTAAACCTTCCTGTGCCTGAGCAGCTCCTCCTAAAAGTGCAAAAGCACCTACTAATAATAGCTTTTTCATTTTCTAATTTTAAATTTTACGCTCCAAAAATACTAATTATTTTCATCACAGGAGTATAATTTATAGGATTCCCATTCTTTAAAAACAAAAAAACAGGACAAATATGTCCTGTTTATATTTTAATTCTAGGTATTAAATCTTTAAGATTAGTTTCCTCCGAATTTGAAACCTACACCTACCTGGATGAAGCTGTTAGTTGTTTTTGCATTACCTTCAGGGTGTTTTGCCAGATTAGAAACTCCAAGGTTATATCTTGCATCAAAGAATAATCCGTTTTCTAAAGCATACTCAGCACCAAGGAAAGGAGCAATATTTAAAGTACTTGTCTGATCTTTAATATCAACTTCCTGATCAGCATTAATTTCAAGCCCCGGAAGACCAATTCCGAAATCAGCAGTATATTTTGATTTAGCAGAAAGAATTACCCCAAAACTAGCTCCTGCAGAAACAGATAATCCTTCAGTAATAAAGTATTTAGCGGAAACAGGAATTAATAGGGTATGAAAAGTTTGCTTTGATTTAAAGTTTACAAACGTAGCCGGATCGTTTGGATCTGCTTCAGCTACTTTTACTTTCCCTCCTAGTGGAGAGTATAAAAGTTCCCCCTGGATACCAAAATTATCATTCAACTTATATTCTACAATTCCTCCTACATAGAATGTATGTACAGGATCTGAAGTTTCAGAGTGACCATCAGCTTTTAATTTTAGAGTAGAATAAGAATATCCTGCTTTAGGACCAAATTTTAAAGACTGTGCGTTTGCATTAATTCCCAACACAGCTACCGCTGCAATAAGTAAAAGTTTTTTCATTGTTAATTAGTTTTCAATTAAGGTTTGCAAAACTAATTATTTTTTTCAGATTAACAAATTTTAAGAAAAAAATTAAGGTTAACAAAAGGTTAACGGAACTTTTACTTATACAGGTTTAGTCATTTCTCAGTCTTTTTTCTTCATCATTATAAGCTAAGATAATTTTTCTTACGACAGGGTGCCTTACAACATCCTCCTCTGTAAGATATACAAAACCTATCTCTTTCACTCCATTCAAAATTCTCATTGCTTCTTTCAATCCTGATTGTTGGTTTTTCGGAAGGTCAATCTGGCTTGGGTCCCCCGTAATGATGAACTTTGCATTCATCCCCATTCTCGTCAGGAACATTTTCATTTGGGCATGAGTAGTATTCTGTGCTTCATCCAGAATTACAAAAGCATCATCAAGAGTACGTCCTCTCATGAATGCTAATGGTGCCACCTCAATAACTTTCTTCTCTATAAAGCCTTCCAACTTTTCGTGAGGAATCATATCACGAAGTGCATCGTATAAAGGCTGTAAATAGGGATCCAGCTTTTCTTTAAGGTCTCCCGGAAGGAATCCAAGGCTCTCCCCTGCTTCCACAGCGGGTCTTGTCAGAATAATTCTTTTCACTTCCTTATCTTTCAAAGCTCTTGCTGCCAATGCCACACTGGTGTAAGTTTTCCCGGTACCAGCAGGACCAATAGCAAAAACCATATCTTTTTTCTCGGTTTCTTTTACCAGTTTTTTAAGATTGGTCGTCTTAGCCTTAATTACTTTTCCGTTTACCCCTTTTACGATGATATCCTGGTCAAAAATCAGTTGTTTTTCATTTTCGTCTTTAATATTTAGAATATTTTCAACGTCTTTCAGCCCAATTGAGTTGTTTTTTGAGATAAATTTTACAATATCATCCAGTTTTTGCTTCAGTATGTCTAAAGCTTCCTGATTTCCCATTGCAAAAATATAATGGTCTCTTCCGGTAATTTTAATGGTCGGAAAGCTTGATTTTATTAAGTTGAAATATTGGTTATTAACTCCATAGAAGATTTTCGCGTCGATATCTTCCAGATCATAGGTCAATTCAAACATGCAGTATTTTTATTTTTAGATTTTAAAATTAAAGCTTTTTTTCAATTTATATCAAATTCTTTTCAACAATCTTTCGGGCTTTCCTTTTATTTTAAATAACTTTGCATGACTACACAATTCTATAAATTGCTCATGTCAATTATTACCCTTACTTCGGATTTCGGAAATTTAGATTACAGAGTCGCCGCTGTGAAGGGCAAGATTCTGTCTCTAAATCCTGAGGTTAATATTATTGATATAACCCACGATATCCAGGCATTCAATCTTATACAAACGTCTTATATTGTAAGAAACGCGTATAAATATTTCCCAAAAGGAAGTATTCATATCCTTTCTGTAGACAGTTTTTACCATAAATCGAGAAAGAATATTCTTTATAAAGCAGATGGCTCTTATTTTCTGGCAGCAGATAACGGTCTTTTAAGCCTTATCTTCTTTGATATTAAACCGGAAGCTATCTATGAAATTACACTGAACAACCGTTTTGATGACATCATCAATTTTACATCTACAGATATCTTTGTTCCGGCAGCAGTGCATCTTGCCAATGGCGGTCTTCCTGAAGTGATTGGAAGAAAAATAAATACCGCAAAGCAGTTGATGTTCCCGAGAGCAGTGTATAATGAATCTGAAGGGATGATTATTGGTGAAGTTACTTATATTGATAATTTCGGAAATATAATCTCAAATATCAATCAGGATTTCTTTGAAAATATCAGCAAAGGATACAACGGATTTACCATAAAGTTCAGAAATCTGAGTCTTTCAAGGATCTTTTCCAGCCATACGGAGGTGGTTTCAGACTGGGAAAGGGAGACGGAATTTCACGGACAGTCCGCTGCAATCTTCAATGACAGTCAGTTATTGGAGCTTACCATCTATAAAGGCAGCAAGAAAAACGGAGCTAAAAGCCTGTTTGGATTGAATGTAGGAGAAAATATCTACATTGAATTCATGTAAAATTATATATTTCATAAAAAAACCGATTTTTTTATATATTTGTCAAAATCTAAAAATCAAAAATGGCAGAATACAAATTATTGCTTCCTTCCATGGGAGAAGGGGTTATGGAAGCGACAATTATCACTTGGTTATTCAATGAAGGTGATAACGTAAAAGAGGATGACTCTGTAGTAGAAATTGCAACAGATAAAGTAGATTCAGACGTTCCGACACCAGTTTCGGGGAAAATCGTAAAAATTTTAAAGCAAAAAGATGAAGTTGCAAAAGTAGGTGAGGCCATTGCTATTTTAGAAATTGAAGGAGAAGGTTCTGCTTCTGAGGAAGTAACCACAGAAACACCAGCAACGACTCCGGATACTGAAACTTTACAAACTATTGAGCAGCCTTTACAAACTGTGGCTGCATCCAATGCAGAATTCTCAGGAGATCTTTACTTATCTCCACTTGTAAAATCAATTGCACAACAGGAAAACATTTCTGAAACTGAACTTAAATCTATTAAAGGTAGCGGTTTAGAAGGAAGAATTACTAAAGAAGATATTTTAGCTTACGTTGCTAACAGAGGAAGCCAACCAGCTCAACAGGCTGCTCCGGTTCAGCAGACAGTTTCTGCTCCTGCTCCTGTTTCAGCGCCAGCTGCAACCATTACCGCTGCTGCAGGTGACGAAATCATTCCAATGGACAGAATGAGAAAGATCATCGCGGAAAACATGGTAAAAGCAAAACAAATTGCTCCACACGTAACTTCTTTCATTGAAACAGACGTTACCAACGTTGTAAAATGGAGAGCAAAAAATAAAGCAGCCTTCGAAAAACGTGAAGGTGAAAAGCTTACTTTCATGCCTATTTTTGTGAAAGCTGTAGTAAAAGCAATCCAGGATTTCCCAATGATCAATGTTTCTGTAAATGGTGAGAATATCATTAAAAAGAAAAACATCAACATCGGTATGGCTACAGCTCTACCAGACGGAAACCTTATTGTTCCTGTAATCAAAAATGCAGATCAGTTATCTCTTTCTGGTCTTGCTAAAGCGATCAATGATTTAGCTTACAGAGCAAGAAACAAGAAATTAAGACCAGAAGATACTCAAGGTGCAACATATACAATTTCTAACGTAGGAAGCTTTGGAAACCTTATGGGAACACCAATCATTCCTCAGCCACAGGTAGCCATCCTTGCTATCGGAGCTATCGTTAAGAAACCTGCAGTTCTTGAAACTGCTGATGGTGATGTAATCGCTATCAGAAACCTAATGTTCATGTCTCACTCTTATGACCACAGAGTGGTAGATGGTTCTCTAGGTGGAATGATGCTTAAGCATGTTCACGACTACCTTGAAAACTGGGATCTGAACACAGAAATATAAGTAATGAGTAATCAGCAATGAGTAATTTCCTTAACGCTGATCACACTATACATATAAAACCTTCGATTTTTATCGGAGGTTTTTTTGTGGGATTAATCTGTATATCTTTTAATCAGAAAGTAATATAACTTGGGGTTAAATTGTCTTTTATATAAACCAGAATACCTATGAAACATTTCATTTTAAACACATTAGCTTTAAGCATCTCCATCATAGCCTATACTCAGAAAACTGAACAATCAGCATTAATTGATCAGTACGTAAAAGAAGTAATGAAAATCAACCAAATTCCCGGGCTTGCTCTTGGAGTCATAAAAGATGATAAGGTTATTTTCCAGCAATATTACGGCACAGAAACCCTGGAAAATGATAAAAAGGTGGATTCAAATTCTATGTTCAGAATATACTCTACCTCAAAGCTGATGTCGAATGTTAGTGCTTTTCAGCTGATTGAAAAAGGTCAATTATCTTTGGAAGACAATATTTCAAAATATCTTGAAAACCTACCTAAAGAATGGCAGGAGGTTAAAGTAAAACACTTATTAACCCATTCTTCAGGAATTCCAAATCTCATAGTCTTTAATGATATTTCTGTAGATGATTCTAATGCTAAGGTTATTGAACGGTTGGCTAAAGAAAAAATGGATTTTAAAACGGGAAATCAATTCAGTTACAATCAAACGAATTATTTTCTTCTTACCATGATTATTGAAAAAATCACAGGACAGTCTTTTGAAAATTTCATCCTGAACAATCAGTTTGAAGACTCTAAAAATCAGGTTGTTTTTTCTTCAAATGCTCTCGAAAAAATCCCTAACCGGGTTGTAAAATACAATTACAATCCTGAAAAAAAACAGTATGACAAATCCACAGATATTAGTGGAACAAGGGCACATTCTGCCAATGGGATAGCCATAACACTTCCTGCATTTTTAAAATGGAGCAGCCATCTTAGTAAAGGTGATTTCTTAGATGAAAAAACAAAAAAAATGATGTGGCAACCCTTTGATTTCGGTAATAAAAAAGATATTTTCACCTACGGCTGGGACATTAGTAAAATAAATAATACAGCTTCTTACAATTTTTCAGGTGGAAATGTAAGTGCCTATAAGATATATCCTCAGAACAATATGGCAATAGTTATAATGTCTAACGGGTACAGCTTATTTCCTGTTCAGTATCGGATTATCAATCATATTGCTGCTATTATTGATAAAAACCTGACAGATGACCATTTACTAGCAGAAGAAACCATTATCTCTGAATTCGCTAAAAAAGACAACCCTGGTGCTGAAAAAATCTATTATTCCATCAAAGCACAAAATCCAACATGGAATTTTGAAAACACACTGAATGACATAGGCTACATCTTATTGAGAAATTCAAGAATGGAGGAAGCTATTAAGGTTTTCTCTATCAATGTTAAAGACCATCCGCAATCAGCTAATGCTTTCGACAGCCTGGGTGAAGGCTATTTTTCAGCCAGAAATTATGTTTTAGCTTTAGAGCATTATAAAAAATCGTTAGCCTTAAATCCTGAAAACACCAATGCTGAAAACATGATTCAAAAAATAGAAGCTGTAATGAAAAATAAATAGTTATCCTGTAAACATTGAGTTTAAAAATGGAAAACCTTGATTAAAAGTCAGGGTTTTCTGTTTTTTCAAACTTTTTTCAGTAATGATAAACTTTATAAAAAATCATGTATTTTTATATTCCGGAGTAGATGATAACTGAACACTCTGATGTATCTTTAAAACAAAACCCGTACACAAAATGGAATTGGATTTCAGAAAATTATATGTGACTCAATTATTTGATTTTTCCAAAGAAGATGAAAAGTTGATCTTGGAAATTTATGACCAATTATCTGTAATTTATGATGTCTCAGCAGTAGATATTGAAGATTCTCCATACAATCAGTTCAAATCGCAAAATATAGATTTTTTAGAAGAACCCAAGCTCTGTTATCACATTACCTCCAAAAGTAAAACAAACACGTTTTATCTTTTCATTGTTAATCTGATAGGAACTTCAGCCAAAGGATCTCGTACAACGGATAAATATGATACGTTAGAAGTTTGGGGACTAAAGAGATTAGAGGAAGACTTTGGTTTTATTTCTATCAACAAAAAAATCTTGCAGACAGAATTGCCGGAATATTCAGTAATTTTAATATCAATTTTAAGGAAAACAAAGATTTCAAAGATTTTTATGTTCTGGGCAGCGATCCATACAAAACAATGAAATTTTTAAATCCTAAAAGAAAGGAAACCATAAAATCTATTTCTGATGACCATTTCAAAATAGAGGTTAAAAACAGTATTGCAGGTTTGAGAATACCAAAAGCTTTAAACATTGATAATGCTTTAATGGTCTCGAAATTTTTGGAAGAAATTTAAACTTCAGATTTTTTGCCGTAATTTCATCCCTCAAAACCAACAAATGCTGAAAATCCTTATCCTTTTTCGCCAATCTCTAAAAAAATCATTTGATAACATCCGGAATGAACAGCTGAAAAACAATCTTCTGCAGGCTATCCCCTTTTGGATTGGATCTGTGATTACCGGATTTTTCGCCGTATTGTATGCCCAAGTATTTGCATGGGGCGAAAATCTCATGAATTTTATTTTTAATTGGCATGCATGGATGATTTTCATCATTGCTCCCATTGGATTTGTGCTATCATGGTGGCTGGTAAAGGAATTTGCCCCCAATGCTAAAGGAAGCGGTATTCCACAGGTGATGGCCGCCGTAGAACTAGCTAACCCGAAGGAACACACAAAGATCAGAAGCCTGCTAAGTCTTAAAATTATTATTTTTAAAATCATTTCTTCTGTAGTTCTGGTAATTGGTGGTGGTGCTGTAGGTCGTGAAGGTCCTACTATTCAGATTGCAGGCTCCGTTTTCAGGAAAGTAAATGAATATCTTCCGGACTGGTGGCCTAAGATTTCTAAAAAGAATATGATTATGACAGGAGCCGCAGCCGGGCTTGCAGCCGCTTTTAACACTCCTCTTGGCGGAATTGTATTTGCAGTGGAAGAATTATCAAAAACACACATTAACTACTTTAAAACAGCCTTATTTACAGCCGTTATCATTGCTGGTCTTACGGCACAGACTTTAGCCGGATCTTATTTGTATTTAGGATACCCGAAAACCAATGATGTTTCTCTGATGGTGATGTTCCCTATTATGCTTGTAGCCGCTACAGCCGGAATTATGGCCAGCCAGCTTTCTGTGATTATGCTTAAAATTAATAGCTGGAAAAAGAAAACCCTGAAAACAGACAGAGCTAATGTGGCATTTCTTGTTGTATGTGCTTTAATCATTGCATCAATTGCCTATTTTATCAATAGAGAAATTTTGGGATCTGGAAAAGAGATTATGGAACGGGTACTTTTTACTAAGGATAAGCATGAAGACTGGTATGTTCCTATCTTACGAATGCTTGGCCCTGCCCTATCTTTTACTTCAGGAGGTGCCGGAGGTATTTTCGCTCCAGCTTTAACTGCAGGGGCTAGTATCGGATCTGTTATTTCGGGGGTCATTCATTTAACTCCCAATGAAACCAATGTAGTGATTTTAGGCGGGATGGTAGCTTTTCTTACCGGAATTACACGTGCTCCATTTACATCAGCCATCATTGTACTGGAAATGACCGACAGACATTCTTTGATTTTTCATCTGATGCTTGCCGGCATGGTTTCTTCTATTGCCTCAATCCTGGTAAGCAGGCATTCTCTTTACGACGTATTAAAAATTAATTTTTTAACAGAACTCAGAAAAGACTAATTGAATCAATAACAAAAACGGAATTTAAATATCATAAAACACTGTAGATTTGGATCTTAGCATAAAAGTCACTATATTTGGAATACAACCAAATAAAACATTTCTGTTATGCGAAAAATTTTACTACATGCAACATTAGTTGCTCTTCCTGTATTGGGCTATAGCCAGATATTTCAGGAAAACTTTGATGGAACCGGACCTGGCATTGCTGCCTGGACAGTAATTAATGTGGACGGGCTTACTCCTGCCACTGCCGTAAGCTTTATATCCAATGGATGGAATAGAATTGACCGACAGGGTACCGATGGAAACTTCGGAGGTCCTGCAGGTAATTTTGCCGCGATGAGTACCTCATGGTACACCCCTGCCGGAACATCAAATGACTGGCTCATTTCACCACCTGTAGCAGTATCCGGTGCATCACCTACATTATACTGGGATGCAAAAGCCCAAGATCCTGACTATCCGGATGGCTATAAAGTAATGCTTGCCCCTAACGGAGGAAACACTGTTGCCGATTTTACAGTACAGCTGTACAATACAACAGGTGAAAATTCCTGGTGGACAAGCCGGGCAGTAAGCCTTACCCCTTATATCGGCCAGAATGTAAGGGTCGCTTTTGTGAATAACAGCACAGATAAATTTATGCTGGCAGTGGATAATATTAAAGTAGATTATACTTTTGTTCAACCACCACCTTCTTATTGTGGGCCATTACAATTTATTGACAGCTCTGGTGATCCTCTTGATGAACCCATCACATTAGTAAATTTTGCAGGGATTAATAATACAACAAGTAATGCAATAGGTGCTGGTGTCTCTCATGAATATTTCCTTAATCAGACTGCTACTGTTACCCAGGGACAGTCTTACAATATTACCTTAAAAGGAAATACAGGCGGAAACTGGACAGACAGCTTTGTTGTATTTATCGACTGGAATCATAATGGTATTATGGATGAAGCAGGCGAAGTTTACCCGGTAACGCAAACCATACAAAACTCTGACGGCACTGATGCTATCCAGGCTGTACATTCTATTGCTGTTCCGGCTAATGCTCTTGTAGGAAACACAAGAATGAGAGTAAAAAAAATGTTTGATACTTTTGATAATGATCCGAATATCATCCTTCCTTGTAAAGGTGGAGAATTTGGTCAGGCTGAAGATTACACCGTAAATGTAATTGCCAGCAACCTTGCGGTAAATGAAGTCAGTAAAAAAGAAACTACGTTCAAAGTTTATCCTAATCCTGTAACGGATATCTTAAATATTGATTCCAAAGTGAAAGTGAGCTCTATATACGTTACAGATGCTTCGGGCAGAACGGTTCTGAGTTCAGAAATCAATCAAAATAAATTCAATGTTAATTTGTCTAAACTTTCCTCAGGAAGCTATATTGTGACCGCACATACAGAAAACGGATTACAGTCTGTAAAAGTGATTAAGAAATAACTGAAACATATCACCCATAAAAAAAGACCTGTTTTTTACAGGTCTTTTTTCAGCATTATATTTAAATCTTTAAAGGCTTCTGATAGTTCTTCAGCAACTCCGTAATTAATAAGTCTAATCACCAGTTTATCCAGCTTTTCACTTGATCTTTTTACTTTGTAGGTTACTATATTCAAGAAGGCATCACCATTTTTCCTTTTAGAAACTTTATGAAATTCTACTACATTACTCAGATTCCACAAATCTCCTTCATAATAAAGTTTCCCATTTTTATCAACCGAGTTTATTCTGATATTATTTCCTTCAAATTCGGCAGCAAGTCTTAACGATCCATTATCCCGGTCTGCTCCAAATTCTTTGATTTTATCAGCAATAAAAGTCTTCACTTCTTCAACATTATGGTATTTCCCCAAAAGGTCTTCCTTTCCATTGGCATAAGTGATTTTATAAATTTCGGATTTGTTTAATGAATGAGTAGGTCCTTCCAGATAATCCAACTCTTTGTAAGTAATATTTGAAGCCCCAACTTCGATAATCTTAGCCTCAAAAGAGGTTCCATTTTTCTTGGCGATTTTATCCTGCGAAAAGCAAGCAATTCCCATCAGCAACAAAGGCAACGTATACATTTTAGTTTTCATGAAATAAAAAATTCTTTCGGCAAAGGTATAAAAAACACCATCAATACTCAAATTCCAACGATTAACGCTGTATTATTTCATCAATACTCTTGCATATTAAAAATATAATTTCTACTTTTGCACCTCGAAATAATTAACAAATTTTTTAACATTATGAACAATTACGAAACTGTTTTCATTTTAACTCCCGTTCTATCTGAAGCACAGGTGGAGGAAGCAGTGAACAAGTATGTAGATCTTTTAAAAGAAAAGAACTGCGAAATCGTTGCTAAAGAAAACTGGGGATTAAAAAAATTAGCTTATCCGATCCAATTAAAAAAGAACGGATTCTATACTTTAATCGAATTTAAAGGAGAAGGTACTGTAGTTGCTGATCTAGAATTAGCATTCAAACGTGACGAGAGAGTTATCCGTTACCTTACTACAAAACTTGACAAGCACGCTGTTGAGTACGCTGTAACTAGAAGAACTAAAGTAAAAGCAGCTAAAGCTTAATTAATTAACCCTATTTTTAAAAAGACAAGACATGGCAATAGATGAAATGGCTAAACAAGCCTCAGCTGGAGGAGAATCAGAAGTAAAATTCCTTACTCCGCTTGATATCAATACAAAATCTGAAAAGAAATATTGTAGATTCAAAAAATACGGAATTAAGCACGTTGATTACAAAGATGCTGATTTCTTATTACAGTTCGTGAACGAGCAAGGTAAAATTTTACCAAGAAGATACACTGGAACTTCTTTAAAATACCAAAGAAAAGTTTCTGCTGCTATCAAAAGAGCAAGACACCTTGCATTACTACCATACGTAGCTGACTTATTAAAATAAGACAAAAAATAAATAAAAGAAGAGAGCAATCTCTTCTTTTGTTGCTGAATACATCATTAATTCTAACTTGATTTTAGACTATAATCTAAAATCTTAAAAAGGACAACAACAATGGAAATTATCCTAAAAAAAGACGTAGAAAACTTAGGACTTGAGTTTGATACAGTAAACGTAAAGCCAGGTTATGCTAGAAACTTCTTAATTCCTCAAGGAATTGCTCTTTTAGCTACACCTAAAAACAAAGCTGCTTTAGAAGCTACATTAGAAGCTAGAAAAGAAGAAGAAGCTAAATTAATCGCAACTGCTAATGCTGTAGTTGAGCAATTGAAGAAAACTTCTATCACTATTCCTGCAAAAGTAGGTACTGGTGATAAATTATTCGGATCTATCAACAATGCTGATCTATCTGCTGCTTTAGAAAAAGCTGGAGTTTCTGTAGAGAAAAAATATATCAAAATTCCTGGTAACACTATCAAGAGAACTGGTAAATTTGCTGCTCTTATCAGACTTCACAGAAATGTTGAGTACAACTACGAATTCGACATCGTTTCTGATGCTCCAGTTGTAGCTGCTCCTGCCGCTAAGAAGGAAGAGGCTAAATCTGAAGAAGCTTAATAAGCGACTGAGAATTTCTCACCATACAAGACCACTTCAATTTTTTGAGGTGGTTTTTTTTTGCCTTTTTTACAATCTTCAGTGTTGATCGTATGCCTGTCAAGGTTAATTCCACTTCATCGAAATATCTACTCAATAAGGACTCAAATACAAGAATTATAATACATAAAAACTTGGTAAAAAATATTTTGTCATTACAGATATCTCCGAACCTTAAAATCAACTGCCCACCTACCGGTCTCCTCTTAATTTCTGCTGATATTCTGTTGGAGCGACTCCAATTACCTTTTTGAAGATATTACTGAAAGAAGACAGACTATTGTATCCAACCATCATGGCAATTTCATACATATTGTATTTATCCTCCAGCATCAGTTCAAGAGAACGGGTAATTCTTAAGGCTCTCAGGAAACGGACGTAATTCATACCCAAAATTTCTTTAAATTTCCTGGAAAGGGTTCTTGTACTCATTCCAAACTCTTTGGCCGTAGATTCTATCGTTAAGGGCTTCTCCAGATTGGCGTGAATATATCTGGCTATCTTCAGTAAAGTTTCATCTTTGGGAAAGGGGTGTTGTACAGGGAATGCCAGCTTTTTATCTCTTTTTTCCGGTAATATCCCTTTTAATGCTTTAAGGAAATAATATTTTGAGCCGTCATTCTTTGTGATTTTCCCATTCCATTCTTTAGTATACAAAATCATCTCCCTAAGTAAATCATTGACTGAATAAATATTAATTTCATCAAAAAAGCCATTTTCATCAGCTTCTTTTTTGAAATAAAAGTTATAAAGTTCCACCTTAGGGCTGGTAGAAAAAAGATAATGTGGTGTTCCGGCAGGAATCCACATAAAACATCTTGCCGGAAGATACCAGTGCTTTAAATCAGTAAAAACATGTACAATACCGCCTTCTGCGTATACTAACTGGGCAGAACTGTGATAATGGATATCTGTTGTAATATTTCCGGTAAGGACATGATATACATAAAATTCGGCATCTTCTTCCTCTACGGCTTTAAAATGACTGTTATTCATAAAATAAAGGTAGGTAAAATTTTCAAAATGGCGTAAATGAGCAAATCTTTTTCTTGTTTCACAAATAGTATCCGAGGGTCATAGTCGTAAATTTGCAGTATCAAAATCATTTTAGCAAAAATCCTTTAATTAATTTATGAATATGATATTTAACGCATGCCGATATCAGTGCATAGCGTTGTGCTTACTATTGAGCAACTTTTTACATTCACAGATGATAGATTACCAGCATCTTGGCCTACAGCAGGCTATAGAAATTGGTTTAAAAAACAACAAAAGTATTCAGATCAGTCATTTAAAACAGGAAATGTCCGTCACAAAGGAAAAAGACCTGAAAATGGAAAAACTTCCGGATATTGAGTTTCATACCAGCTATAATCAGGTGACCAACCTTTTTCAATATCAGGATGGGGTATTTAATAAGCCTACAAAATATGATGCGATCAACGGAATGTATGATTTTACGTTATCCGCTTCCATTCCTGTTTATATGGGTGGAAAAATAAAGAATACAGAGAAAAAAGCAGCTATTGACAGTGAAATTTCGACTTTAAAAACACATCTTGATGAAAGACAGCTTACAATGGAAGTGATTACGGCCTTTCTTCAAATCCATCATTTGAAAGAACAGCAGCATCTTATTAATGATAAAATGAAGGAAGATTCAGTAAACATTAAACAGGTAAAAGCTTTAAAAGCAAATGGCGTAGTTACGGTGAATGAAGTATTGAGAACTTCACTACAGCTTTCTAACCACAAAATGAGCTGGACAGAACTGGACAACGACATACAGATTGCTGAGCATAAACTTAAAACTCTTCTTTCCCTTCCGGAACAGCAGGAAATGCATGTGGATACCCAGGATCTAATCTCGGATAAAGCAGCTATTCCTTACGTTGATGAGTTAACAGAAACTGCTTTAAACAAAAATGAATCCGTTGAAATTACTCACAGAAACCTTTCATTAAAACAATTGGATCAGAAAATCATTAAAGCCAATTATTTACCCAAAGTTACTGCTGGTGGAGAATATTTCTTAAAATATCCGAATATGATGTTCTTTCCCCCTGAACCTTATGCCTATCGTTTGGGAATGATTGGCCTTAACCTTACCTATCCTATCGAAAACCTGTACAAAAACAAATATAAAATGCAGGAAGCAAGGGAAAATATTGATCTGGCTAAACTTCAGATTGAAGAAAACGAAGAAAAAGTAAGGCACAATGTGTATGAAGCATACAAAAAGTTTGAAGAAACAGACCAAAAAGTAAAAATAGCAGAGGAAGCTATTGATCAGGCAAAGGAAAATTACCGTATTGTAAGAACAAAATATGCCAACAAATTAAGCCTTATTACAGAGCTTATTGATGCAGACAATACCTATCTGGAAGCAGAATCTAATCTTATTTCCGTAAAAATTAACAGACAACTTAAATACTATCAACTCCAGTATACGATTGGAAACTTATAAAAACTATGGCACAGAAACAACTGACACAAAAAGAAAAAAGAATTAACAAGAGTATTACTTTACTTGCATGGATTCTTATCATCAGTGGAATCACAGGAATGGTAAGCTTCTATCTTTTTTCGAGAAAAAATGTTACCACCAACGATGCCCAAATCGAACAATATATTACTCCTGTCTCCAGCAAGGTTTCAGGATTCATCAAAACAATAAAGTTTAACGAAAATCAGTTTGTACACAAAGGAGATACACTCATTGTTATTGACAACAGGGAATTTGTCAACCAGGTGCATATGGCTGAAGCCAATCTGAATGCTAATACAGAAAATATCACCACCATTCAAAGCAGCGTTAATACAAAGGCAAGTGATACAAAGATTATTGATGCTAAAATTGCTTCTGCAAGAATCGATATATGGAG
Organism: Chryseobacterium sp. CH25; assembly: GCF_004119455.1. Taxonomy (GTDB): domain Bacteria; phylum Bacteroidota; class Bacteroidia; order Flavobacteriales; family Weeksellaceae; genus Chryseobacterium. The sequence goes on along the minus strand of NZ_NRQT01000005.1, from coordinate 113,878 downwards.
AACGGAACAGGATTATAAAAGATATAAAAATCTGTTAGCTGAAGATGCTGCTACAGAACAGGAATTTGAAAATGTAAAAGCATCTTACGAACAGTCTAAAGCCAACCTTTTAGCACTGGAACAGCAGAAAAATGCCGTAAGAGCTGGTGCTAGTGAACAACAGACCAAAGTTGCTCCGGCTAAAAGCCAGATTCAACAAAGCTCAGCCAGCCTTAATAATGCCAAATTATTCCTTTCATACACTGTAATTACAGCTCCTTATGATGGCTGGGTAGGAAAGAAAACAATTCAGGAAGGACAACTGATTAAAGAAGGCCAAGCATTAGTACAGATCGTAAGCAAAGAAAAATGGATCATTGCCAACTATAAAGAAACTCAGCTTGGACAGATTGATCAGACTCAAGAAGTCATCATCACCGCAGATGCTTACCCGGATGTTGAATTCAAAGGAAAAATTCTTTCAGTTTCTCCTGCATCAGGATCTCAGTTCTCTTTAGTAAAACCGGATAATGCCACCGGAAACTTTGTAAAGATTGAACAGCGATTTCCAGTAAAAATTATTCTGGATCATAACAAAGACAATGAGAAACTGCTTTCCGGGATGAATGTTCTGGTGAGTGCTAAGAAGATTTAGGGTTGAGAGTATTAGAGTACGAAAATATCCGGTTGTATTATCATTTTCAAATTAGTTCATTTTCAAATCTTCAAATTAAAATTATTTTTTTGCGAAAAGGCAAGACCGCAAAATACAGATCTGCTGATTTTTTCTTTAAGCATATTTGTTATTTTACCTTTTACTTTTACCCCTTTGCCCTTTTGTCTTTTCGCTTTTTTATTATAACCATGGCTAAATACTGATTTTATTAGCCTTCCAAACAACTATGCAACACAATACAGTTTATCATAAATGGGTACCACAATGGCTGAAACTGCCATTACTTATATTGGCATTGTTTCCCCACCTGATGCTGTTATCACTGTTACATTCCAACAGTGCCTTCACATCTTCTTTTATGGATGTAGATTCAGACGACATCCAATACCTAATGATTTTGATGTATGGGACCTTTGTGGTTACCCTTTTAGTTTTACAAAGATTTATGGCTTACTTCAGTGTGAAATATTATGTTCTGCTGATGTCTTCCATTTCGGTAATTATCCTTTATGTTTTATCAGTTACCAATGATTATCATATCATTCTCGTCATCCGTTTCTTAGAAGGAATTTTTGGACTTTTGGAAGGAGCTATTTTCCTGCCTCTGATTATTGCAGAACTGAAAACAAAACACGCTAAAGTTCTGGCTTATCTTTTTATGTATTCTATTATGCTTACTGGCGGAACCGTAACCACTTCCCTATTGAAATCTAGTATTGAAGACTATGATTTCCAGCATATGGTCTTAATGATGGTATATTTCCATGTATTTGTACTTATCATCGGAATTGCCATCTTCAACAGAAACAGATTTTTCCCTAAAAAACCATTATATCAACTGGATATTTCCAGCTGGTTTTTACTTTGGGTATGTTTACAGGCCGGTGGTTATGCCATTATTTATGGAAAAAGACTGATGTGGTTTGAATCAGACACCATCATTATATGCCTGTTTGTATTTCTGCTTTCAGGCGGATTGTTTATGTTAAAACAGAGAAATTCCAAGAGACCTTTATTTCATTTTGAAGTTTTCAGTTCTAAAAACGTCATTGCAGGGATGATTCTCTTTTTTATTTTTTATCTAATCCGTTCAGGGTTAAACAATGTATACAGCATTATGGCCACCGTATGGAAATGGCCATGGGATTATATTGTCAATATTCAGTACTGGAATGTTGCGGGAACACTTTTGGGTGTTTTTTTATCAGGAATCTGTCTGGTGAAAGGAGTTTCATCAAGAATTGTATTCTTCACAGGATTTCTTTTACTGGCCATAGACTGTGCCTGGTTTACCTATACATTCTATCCGGATACTACCCTTTCCACAATTTGTCCGCCATTATTTCTGCAGGGAGTCGCACAGGGATTATTATTCACACCTCTGGTTTTCTTTCTTATTTCAGCCACACCGGAAGAGTATGTTTCCAATGCTACAGCTCTTGGGACTACTACCCGCTTTTGGACAACCGCTATCGGATATGCTTTGATGCAAAACCTGATGTTATTTTTAACTCTAAAACATACTGATAGCCTAAGTTCTAATTTTACAGATACCAATCCGGTCTTCTACAGTCAGTGGAATCAAATTTTCGGAGCTAATATGGCAAAACTCCCGGTTAATGAATCATTATCCATGACTGCAGGTGCCTTTAAAGCCAAAATAAATGCTCAATCTATCCTGCTTTCCAACATGGAAATTTTTACAGGTTTGTTCTGGCTGGCTTTGATTACAGCTCTCCTATTACTCCTTTATCATCCGGTGAGAATAGCAGTTAGAAATATTATGTAGAGAAAAAGAAAGCTGAAATTAAAATAATCCTTAAATACCCACCATCTCCAAAACATCAAAAATAACTCCCAACTTTGGCCGGTTTATTGTTGCTTGTTTTCAATACAAAAAAGCTATCGTATGGAAATTGAAAAAGTTCTACAGAGTCAGAGAGATTTTTTTAAAACACAGCAGACCAAAAGTCTTGCCTTCAGAAAAATGTATCTTGAAAAGCTCAGAAAGCTTATCATTTCCAACGAAAATCTATTGTATGAAGCTATTTACAAAGATTTCGGAAAATCTAAATTCGATACGTTTACCACAGAAATCTCTTTTATTCTGAATGATATTGATTATTATCTGAAAAATTTAAATTCACTTTCCAGACCAAAAAAAGTAGGCACCAACCTTGTTAATCAGCTTGGAAAAAGTAAAATTCATTCCGAACCGTTGGGCAATATTCTGGTAATCGGAGCATGGAACTATCCTTATCAGCTGTCTCTTTCACCCATTATTGCTGCTATTGCTGCCGGGAACTGCTGTATTCTGAAACCCAGTGAAATTGCAGAAAACACAATGAAAGCAATGTCCACAATCGTCAATGAAAATTTCCCTTCCGAATATCTGTATGTTTACGAAGGTGGCATTGATGAAACAACAGAGCTTCTGAAATTGAGATTTGATAAAATATTCTTTACAGGAAGTACCAAAGTAGGCAAAATTGTATACAAAGCAGCTGCAGAGCAGTTAACCCCTGTAGTTCTTGAGCTTGGCGGAAAATCACCAGTCATTGTTACTAAAAATGCCAATCTTGAGGTTGCTGCCAAAAGAATTGTCTGGGGAAAATTCCTGAATGCCGGACAAACCTGTGTTGCTCCGGATTATTTATTGGTTGAAGAATCCATACAGGAACAGTTTCTGGAGATGTTGAGAAAATATATAAAAGAGTTTCAATACCGTCCGGATTCTGAACAGTATACAAAAATCATCAATCATCGTAACTTTCAAAGACTGGTTCATCTTATTGATAAGAAAAAAATATATTTCGGCGGAGGTTCTGATGAAGAAAAACGATATATAGAGCCTACCATTCTGCACCATATAGATTGGAGCGATCCTATTATGGAGGAAGAAATCTTTGGACCCATTTTACCTGTCATCGGTTTCCAGAATTACAATATGGCCCTGAATGCAATATTAGAAAAGGAAAAACCTCTGGCAGCCTATCTTTTTACCAACCATACTGAAGAAAAAGAAAACTTTACCCAAAGATTGTCTTTTGGTGGCGGATGCATCAATGATGTTGTAATGCATTTAAGCAATGATCATTTACCGTTTGGTGGTGTGGGAAATTCAGGAATAGGAAATTATCACGGGAAATTCGGCTTTGAAGCATTTTCTCACCAAAAAGCAGTGCTTGAAAAAACAACATGGGGTGAACCGAATATTAAATATCCACCATATTCTGAGAAAAAATTAAGCTGGATTAAAAGGTTTTTATAATTCTCGCAGTTTTTACGGATTACGCAGTTTTTTTTACGGAAAATAAAAAAGGTTGCTTCAAGTAGAAACAACCTTTTAATTTTTTATGCTTTAGGTTTCCAGGTATTGAAGAACTCTTTTACCTTGTCCTTGCTGTACCCTTTTCCTTCTTCAAATACATCGCTCTGCTGAACTTTAATCATCTTCCCATTTTTATCCAAAACAATGAATACAGGGTATCCGAACTTTTCACCAGGATTATCATACTGAGCAAAAACTTTCTCATTCTTATTATCCGGAGAATAATTCAGGTGGTAGTATAAGAAATTTTTATCTACCAAAGCTTTCAATTCAGGAGTTTCCTGTACGAAATTATTAAATCTAAGACACCAGATACACCAGTTTCCACCAGCCTGGATCATAATATTTTTACCTTCTTTTTTAGCCTGCGCTACCAATTTATTAATATCTGCCTGAGCATCTGCTTTTGGATTATATGGCTTAGGAAGTTTTGCTTTTTCTTCAGCAGCTTTCTTCTTAGCATCCAATTCTTTCTGTTCAGTCGGCACAATAAGAGCCGTTTTTTGCTTTCCATTATCTGGTAAGTCCTTTACGTTCTGTGCAAAAGTTAAAGTCCCTAACCCCAGCAAAGCGATCAATGTCAATTTTTTCATAACATAAAAATAAAAAAATAATACTTATCTCCCTGCAAAAATAGAACCATAATTTTATTATCACTAAATTTGCCTGTTTTATGAGCTTTTTAATTAAAATATTATTTTTCATCTCAAAACTTCCGCTTAAAATATTATATATTTTCTCGGACGTTATATTCTTCCTAAATTATTATCTGGTAGGGTATAGAAAAAAGGTGATTACCCAGAACCTTAGAAATTCCTTCCCTGATAAAACTGAAGATGAGATTAGAAAAATCCGAAAAAAATTCTATCGCAATTTCTCAGATTATCTGGTAGAAACTATAAAGTCATTCAGTATTTCTGAAACGGAATCCAGAGTAAGAATGCAGCATATTAACCAGGAACTTTTTCACGAAGCCAAAAAGGAAGGTAAAAACATCATTTTACTGGCCGGCCATGTGTTTAACTGGGAATGGATTAATGCATTGGCCAGGATTATTCCGCAGGCTCACTGCCATCCGGTTTACAGGAAGGTAAACAGTGATTTTTGGGAAAATCAGATGAAAAAGGTGAGAAATAAGTTCGGGAATGAAGCTCTGGAAGCCAATGAAGTGATCCGAAATATCTTCAGATCTGAAAACAACGGAGATTCTGCGTATATGTTTGTAGCAGATCAAACCCCACACTTTTCTCATGTTACCTATGGATTAGAGTTCATGCACCAAAGAACTCCAGCATTCATTGGTTACGATAAACTGGCAACCCGAATGGATCTTGCTTTTATCTATTGCGAAATGAAAAAGGTAAAACGTGGCTATTATCAGGTAAACTATTATAGAATCTATCCGGATAATGAAAAATTTACAGAGCATGAAGTGGTAAGGAAATTCCACAAAATGCTTGAAAACACGTTAAATAAATATCCGGACAACTATCTTTGGTCACACAGAAAGTGGAAGTATCAGGATTCTATCAAAATTTTTGATACTGAAAAAAATTAGATTTACATGCAGAACAAACTGGCTGTTGCCATCTTAAACTGGAATGGAAAAAACTGGCTGGAAAAATTTCTTCCAAGTGTAGTTCAGTTTTCTCAACATGCAGATATTTATGTTATTGATAACCTTTCTACTGATGATTCCATAGCATTTCTGAACACCCATTTCCCTACCGTAAAAATCATTAAAAATGATAAAAATTACGGATTTGCCGGTGGTTATAATGAAGGGTTAAAGAAAATTGACTATGAGTATTACTGTCTTCTTAATTCAGATGTAGAAGTTACGGAAAACTGGATAGAACCTGTGTTAAATCTATTTGAAAAAGATGCTTCAATTTCTGCTGTTCAACCTAAGGTTTTATCCTACAATCATAAAAATTTCTTTGAATTTGCCGGAGCTGGCGGTGGTCTGATTGACAACCTTGGTTATCCGTATTGCCGGGGACGTGTTTTTGATGATCTGGAAGAAGATAAAGGACAATATGATGATGAAACAGAAATCTTCTGGGCATCGGGATGTTGCTTTTTTATCCGTTCCAAAGATTTTTGGGAGCAGAAAGGTTTTGATGAGCGTTTTTTTGCGCATCAGGAAGAGATTGATCTTTGCTGGAGACTTATTAATTCAGGAAAGAAAATCTTTTATACCGGAAAGTCTAAAGTATATCATGTAGGTGGTGGAACTCTGAATAAGCAAAGTGCTCAGAAGACTTATTTGAACATAAGAAATAACCTATCTATGATGCTTAAAAACCTGCCATTTCCTAAGCTGATCTGGCTGATCTTTTTCAGGCTTTGTCTGGATGGTGTAGCCGGAATTTATTTTGGGCTAAAACATGGCTTTCCTCACCTTTGGGCAGTTGTAAGGGCACATTTCGGCTTTTATGCACAACTTCCGGGAACATGGAAACTTCGTCAGAAACACCAAACAAATCAGTTCTATCAGTCGAAATGGTTAATCTTTAATCATTTTCTAGGTGGAAGCAAAAAGTAAAAACACATAGTTTTAAACTATACACAATTTTAAACTTTAAATACAGTTATGGATTTCTGCGCAATAGATTTTGAAACAGCCACTCATGAGAAAAATTCTGCCTGTGAGATGGGAATCTGTGTGGTACAGGACTCTAAAATTGTAGAAACCAAAACATGGCTCATCAAGCCACCTAGCTTCCCCTACTTCAACAAATTTAACATTGCAGTGCATGGGATACAGCCAGAAGATGTACAGGATGCTCCTACTTTTGATGAGATCTGGCATGAAGCAGAGGAATTAATGTACGGATCATTGATGATTGCCCACAATGCAGGCTTTGATTCTTCCGTTTTGAGAGGCTGCCTTCAGCATTATGGGATGTTTACTCCAAAAATCAATTATCTGTGCAGCATACAACTTGCAAAAAAATCCTGGAACTATCTTCCAAAGTACGGACTGAAGCCTTTGGCTGAATACCATAATATACAATTCAATCACCATAGAGCCGGAGCGGATGCAGAGGTCTGCGCAAAAATTTCTTTACTGGCTTTTGAAAAATTATTTATTACAAGAAATGAAGAAATAGATGAAACAATATTAAAAAAATATATCAAAAAACTGTAACTTTAAAACAAAAACCATGAAAAAACTTCTACTATCTCTAACCGCTATTGCCGGTATTTTTGTTCATGCCCAAACAGCACTTCATGGTGCAGACTGGCATTTAAAGAAAATTGTAAAGAATAACGTTACCTATACCATTCCTACAAACAGTGAAATGGCAAGCCCTATTTTAACGTTTTCATCTGCGCCTAATGCATTAACAAACATGAATAGCCCTATTTGCGGAACGAATATCTGGGCCCAGTTATATAATGCCGAAATAACTGCCAATAGCTTTAATTTCTGGGCTAAAGGCATAGGCAATACAAATACGTGTACCCTCCCTGAAAATATAGCTTTTTATAATCAGTATTATGATTATTTCAGCATGAGTTCTAATAATTACAGCTATCTTATTACTTATAATGGCGGAACAAGAGAGCTTGTTATCACCAACAACTATGGAGACCAGGCTTTTTATCAATCAGGACTTTTGGGAACAAAAGACACCCTGTTAAAACAATCAGAAAAAACAATAAGCATCTATCCTAACCCAATAAAAGAGGACTTCATTCATTTGAAAAATGCTGAACGAATTGAATGGATAAAGGTATATAATACAGAAGGAAAACTGATTATGAATAATCAGTCTTCTGATTTTAAAATTAATGTCTCTAACCTGCTAAAAGGGGGCTACTTTATGGAAGTAAAATCTAAAAGTGGTATTAGCAGACATCAATTTATCAAAGAATAATTTTTAATTGCTCAAAACTTCCGAGAGTAGGTTAAATTTTGGAATATCAATCTCTAACGTTTCCTGTGTTTCAAGGTTTTTAACCAGGTATTTTCCACTCATATTTCCTACTCCGGAGCGAAGCATTACATTGGAAAAATAAGAGAAATTTTCGCCGGTTCCTATCTCTGGAGTCAGACCGATAACGCCGTCTCCGATAATCTCTGTATATCCAAATCCTACATCAAAGATGAGCCATTTTCTTTTCAGTACTTTTATAGGAAAGCTTCCGTCATTTTCTATAGTGATATTGTACTTGAAAACATAACGGTTTTCGGATGGATAACTGTTCTTACTATCATATTCAGGTATAACTGAAACTTTGATATTGGAAGTCATTTTTGAAAACATCATTATTGCATTTTCTTAATAGATACAAAAATCTCGCCTTTTTTAAGGCGAGATTATATATTTATATTATAATTTTATTAAAAACTACAATCCAAGGCCTTTTCTTTCGTCACCTCCCATTAATACCTGAACAGGATTGTCGATACCTTCTTTTACCGCTACAAGGAATCCTACAGATTCTTTTCCATCGATAATTCTGTGGTCATAAGACATAGCAACATACATCATTGGTCTGATTACTACTTGCCCATCAACAGCAACTGGTCTCTGGATAATGTTGTGCATACCTAAGATTGCAGATTGCGGCGGGTTGATGATTGGTGTAGATAGCATAGATCCGAAAGTACCACCGTTTGTAATAGTAAATGTACCACCAGTCATTTCATCAACAGTAATTTTACCGTCTCTTACTTTTGTAGCAAGATCTTTGATGTTTGCTTCAACAGCGCTGAAAGACATGTTTTCTGCATTTCTCAATACAGGAACCATTAATCCTTTAGGACCTGAAACTGCAATAGAGATATCGCAGAAATCATAGTTTACTTTGAAGTCTCCGTCAATAGATGCATTTACATCCGGATACATTTCTAATGCTCTTGTAACCGCCTTTGTGAAGAAAGACATGAAACCAAGTCCTACTCCGTGCTTTTGAGCGAATTCTTCTTTATATAGTTTTCTTAATCTGAAGATTTCAGACATGTCAACTTCGTTGAAAGTTGTTAACATAGCTGTTTCATTCTTCACAGAAACTAATCTCTGAGCGATTTTTCTTCTTAAAACTGAAAGTTTTGTTGTAGTTGTAGATCTAGAACCAGTAGCTGTAAGAGGGCTTCCTCCTAATGCAGGAACTGCTGCTAATTCAGCATCAGTCTTAGTGATTCTTCCGTCTCTTCCTGTTCCTGAAACCTGACCAGCATCCATTCCTTTTTCGTCAAGGATTTTCTTAGCTGCCGGAGATGGAGCTCCTGTAGCATAAGTTGTTGGAGCAGCAACCGGAGCAGCTGGTTTTGGAGCTTCTTGTTTAGCAGGTTCAGCAGCTTTTGGAGCTTCTTCCTGTTTTGGAGCTTCAGCAGCAGGTGCACCACCTTCTGGTCTTGCAGCATCCATATCAATTAAACAAACTACCTGACCTACTTGTACTACATCACCTTCTTCTGCTTTTAAAGTGATAACACCACTTTGTTCTGCCGGCAATTCAAGAGTTGCTTTGTCTGAGTCTACTTCAGCGATAGGTTGATCTTTTTCTACATAATCACCATCTTTTACAAGCCACGTTGCAATTTCAACTTCTGTAATTGATTCGCCCGGTGAAGGAACTTTCATTTCTAAAACTGACATATCGAGTATTTTTTATTTTTTAATTGATTATTATTTAATTAAGCTGTTACTGGTCTTTTTGCAGGAGCATCGTCTCTGTCGAATACTCTGTTGATTACTGCATTTTGGTTTTTCTCAAACATTTTATGGCTACCTGGAGCTGGAGCACCGCTTGGTACCGGAGCTACAACCTGGATTCCTGTATCTCTGAAGTTTCTTAAGATATAAGACCAAGCTCCCATGTTTTCAGGTTCTTCCTGAGCCCACACTAATTGTTTTCTGTTTTCGTATTTGTTGAAGATCTCTTCAATAGCATCTGCCTGAAGTGGATATAACTGCTCGAATCTTACTAAAGCAATAGTATCACAGTTTAATTCTTCTTTCTTCGCTAATAATTCGAAGTACAATTTACCTGAACAAAGAACTACTTTTTCTACTTTTTTAGGATCTGCAGTTGGATCGTCTAAGATTGGCTGGAATGAACCTGTTGCGAAATCTTCAAGTGGAGAAACTACTTTAGGGTGTCTCAATAGAGATTTAGGACTCATTACAATCAATGGTTTTCTGAACGCCCATTTCAGCTGTCTTCTCAATAAGTGGAAGTAGTTAGCAGGTGAAGTAATATTTGCTACTACCATGTTTTCATTAGCACAAAGTGTTAAGAATCTCTCCAATCTTGCTGAAGAGTGCTCTGCACCCTGACCTTCTGAACCGTGAGGCAATAACATAACCAATCCGTCCTGGATTTTCCATTTTTCTTCTGCTGCTGCAAGATATTGGTCAACGATGATTTGAGCACCGTTTACGAAATCTCCAAACTGAGCTTCCCAGATTGTTAATGTATTTGGAGAAGCCATTGCATATCCATAGTCGAAACCTAGAACACCATATTCTGAAAGGTGAGAGTTGAATACATCAAATCTGCTTTCTGAAACGTGTCTTAATGGGATATATTCTTCTTCTGTATCTTCTGTTTTTACCACAGCATGTCTGTGAGAGAATGTACCTCTTTCTACATCTTCTCCAGAGATTCTTACGTTGTGACCTTCTACAAGTAGTGTAGCATAAGCTAACCACTCTCCCAGTGCCCAGTCTAATGAGTTTCCTTCAATAGCTTTAACACGGTTATCGAAAAGTCTTGTAATCTTGTTGATGAATTTTTTATCAGCCGGAAGTGTTGACATTTTAAGCGCCAACTCTTTTAATTTAGCTAAGTCATATTTTGTATCAACTGGTAACTGAACTGCTCCTCTTTTTCCGATTGGATAGTTTACCCAATCTTCAGCCATGAACACATCCATTACGTTTTTCTCGATCTCTTTAGAAGCATCAAAGTCTTTATCAAGAAGGGCTTTGAATTCCGTTTCCATTTTTGCAATTACATCGTTTGAAGTAATGCTGTCTTTAAGTAATTTCTCTTTATAAATTTCTCTTGGATTCGGGTGCTTAGAAATAGCCTTATAAAGGTTAGGCTGAGTAAATCTTGGCTCATCCCCTTCGTTGTGACCATATTTTCTGTATCCTAATAGATCGATGTACACGTCTTTTCCGAATTTTGCTCTGAAATCAGCTGCAAAATGGATTGCGTGAACTACTGCTTCAGCATCATCAGCATTTACGTGCATTACAGGAGATTCTGTAACTTTTGCGATATCTGTACAGTATGTTGATGATCTTGCATCGTGGAAGTTTGTTGTGAAAGACACCTGGTTGTTTACAACAATGTGAACTGTACCACCTGTTCTGTATCCTTCAAGGGTCATCATCTGAGCTACCTCGTAAGCAATACCCTGTCCTGCAATAGCACCGTCACCGTGGATGATGATTGGTAATACTTTAGAATAGTCTTTATACTTATCGTCTACTTTTGCACGGCAGATTCCTTCTACTAGAGCTGCAACGGTTTCAAGGTGAGACGGGTTAGGTGTAAGGTTAATGCAAACTTCTTCTCCTGAAGCTGTTTTGATCTTCTTAGATGATCCTAAGTGATATTTAACGTCACCTGAGAACACATCTTCTTCGAATTCTTTTCCTTCAAATTCTGAGAAGATCTGTTTGTAAGATTTTCCGAAGATATTGGTCAATACATTCAGTCTACCTCTGTGAGCCATCCCCAAAACAACTTCATCTACTCCTAACTGAGAAGATCTTGAGATCAACTGATCTAAAGCTGGGATTAATGTTTCACCTCCTTCTAATGAGAATCTTTTTTGTCCTACAAATTTTGTGTGAAGGTAGTTTTCAAAAGCAACTGCCTGGTTTAATTTTAATAAGATTTCTGTTTTTTCATTTGCAGAAAGGCTTGGGTGGTTTTCATTTACCTGAAGCCATCTTTTGATAAAATCTTTTTCTTCAACATTGTTGATGTGCATGTACTCTACTCCGATAGAATCACAGTAGATGCTTTCAAGGTGCTTGATCAAATCTGCTAAAGTAGCAGGCTCTTTCATTCCTGTTTCAACTGCACAGTTGAATTTTGTATTTAAATCTGCTTTAGAAAGACCGAAGTTTTCGATATCTAAAGTAGGTGTATAGTGTCTTCTTTCTCTAACTGGGTTTGTTTTTGTAAACAGGTGCCCTCTTGTTCTGTAAGCCTCAATAAGGTTTACGACTTTAAATTCTTTCTTGATGTGTTCAGGAACTTCTCCGTTTGTTACCGCCTGAGAAATTTGTTGTACTGCAGGAGCAGCGCTGGCCGAAGCCTGAATAAATTGAATGTTATCGTCATCTCCGTAGTTCTCCAAAGCAAAATCGAAGCCTTGAAAGAAAGCTTTCCATGATGGTTCTAAAGAATCTGGGAATTTTAAGTACTGTTGGTATAAATCCTCAATTAACTGAGAATGAGCTGCGTTTAGGAATGAAAATCTGTCCATTATTACAGTTTATCTATTTATTAAAATTTATTTGTAGAATTAATCTTCAAATTTAATAAAAAAACCGAGTTAGAACAGTCTGAAACCGTTAAAAAAACTTAAGAAAAAAATTATTCTGAAAAAATTACTTATACACTGATAATGAGAGCTTAAGGTTTACGTCCTGACCTTCCATTGGACGTTCAATAAAGGTCTGACGGATATCTCCGAAGCGCATCTCGTCTTTTTTGGCTTTCTGAATCAGCTGCTGAATTGCCCTAATTCGGCCTTCATAGCTCCCTTTGTAGTAAATTACGTAGTTTTGTGATGGATTTACGGACCTAAAATTAAAGTTATTGTCAGACACTCCAATTTTCTTGGAAAGTGGAATTCCCAGGAAGTAGGAAACTTCTTTGTCTTTGTAATTATCTCCATCCGTCATCAGAACCGGATATCCAAATTCATCATCTTTTTTACCAAGGTCCATCGATACGAAATTATATACTTTGTTATAATTCATCACGATGTTTTTGTAAAGAGCATCTTTTTTATTGGCAGTACTCACGTTAATTCCCAATAGCAGTTTATCTTCTTCATTTTCCACCATCAAACTGTCATACTTAATAGCTGCCATCTGATTGTCTTTTTCAACCTTATTTCCGAGGGAATTTTTAAGATTGACCATACTTTTGTTGATATTTTCAGCAAATCGGTCTTCTGTCCAGAAATTTTCCACTCTTCTCCAAACGGAAAGTTTCGGAGTGTGTACATACCACGTAATTTTGGTCTTTTCTGCTGAAACGGGCTTAAATTTAACATCAACTAATGTCGGATTTTCATTTTCATCTTCAAAAAGCTGGTATTTTAAAGTCTTATTAAGATTCTCATAACGGATAAACATTTCTCCATCCGTATCATTTTTTTTATCTACATAACTGATCGCACTTCCCTGTCCTTCATAAGGCGTATAATAATCTATATCCATGGCCTGTGAACTGGTGAAGAAGTTGTTCCATCTCGTAAAATTCTGAAGATTATTAAACTGAGAAAAAACTTTATCTACCGGATAATCAATTTCTTTTTCAACGGTAAAGTTCTTGCTTTCATCCACAAAATAATACATGGAAGCAGCATAGGCACCTCCCAAAAGAACAATAAGAACAGTTAGATATTTAAAAATACGCATCGCACAAAAATAATACAAATAAAAAAAGTGACCAATATGTGGATCACTCTAGTTTTATGTTTAACAATAATTAACCTATTTAGAGGCTGGAAGCGGGGTGTAGGAAGATGGAAGTAACTGTTATTCCAACGATTACTGCTTCTCCTTTGATTGAAATTATTATTTATAAGTCTTCCAATAAAGAAAAACAACATTCATCACTTCGGCTGCAATAACTTCCAGCATCCCACTTCCTTACTTCTTACCCAATATGTGTTCCCGGTGCCAGCACTGCTCCTTTTTTCACCACTACGATACCATCCTGTACAGAATAAGTTCCGTAATCGCCATCTGGGATATGTTTTCCACCGATAATTTTTACATTGTCTCCGATGTAGCAGTTTTTATCAAGGATTGCTTTTTCAATATAGCAGTATTTCCCGATTCCCATATTTGGGCGGCCAGCTCTGTCATTTAGGACAATTTCTGTGGTATTTTGATAGAAATCTGCTCCCATTACGTAAGAGTTTACGATAGTACTTCCTTTATCTATTCTTGTTCTGTTTCCAATCACAGAATTTTCAATTTTATCTGCCATGATGATACATCCATCTCCAAACACCGCTTTACTTACATAAGAACCGTTGATTTTTGACGGCGGAAGCATTCTCGCTCTTGTATAAATGGGTGAAGAGGAAAACAGATTGAACTGCGGAAGATCCAGACAAAGATCCAGATTGGCTTCGTAGAATGATTCTATAGTTCCTATATCTGTCCAGTATCCTTCATATTGATAGCTTAATGTTTTATATTTTCCGATAGAATTTGGGATAATATCTTTTCCGAAGTCATCCCCAGCTCCTTCCTCAAACATTTTTTTAAGGATTGTCTTTGTAAAGATATAAATCCCCATAGAAGCCAGATATTCTTTACCTCTGTGTTTATTTTCTTCTGAAACTTCAGATTGCAGGCCATCCAACATACCATAATCCGGTTTTTCGTAGAAAGAGGTGATATTTCCTTCATCATCGGATTTTAAGATTCCAAAGCCGGTTGCATCTTTAGCATTAACAGGAATGGTTGCAATGGTAAGATCGCCTCCGTTTTCAATGTGAAAATCGAGCATTTCACGGAAATCCATCTGATACAGCTGATCTCCGGAAAGAATTAAGATATAATCATAATCATATTTTTCAAGGTGCTTCATGGATTGACGCACGGCATCTGCGGTTCCTTGGTACCAGCTGTCATTTTCCACATTCTGTTCAGCAGCCAGAATATCTACAAAGCCCTGACTAAAGATATCAAAGTGATAAGAGTTCTTAATATGTGAGTTTAGAGATGCCGAATTAAACTGAGTTAATACCAGAATTTTATTCAATCCTGAGTTCAGACAGTTTGAAATAGGGATATCTACCAGCCTGTATTTTCCTGCAATAGGCACTGCCGGTTTGGATCTGGTATACGTTAATGGGAATAATCTTGTTCCTCTTCCACCGCCCAGTACAATAGAGATTACATTTGGATTCATAAATATATTGCGTTTTTTATTGTATTAAGTTTACTGTTCTATTCTTGGTGTTTATTCAATTTACTCCTATTAAGGGCAAATCTTTTATTATATCAACTATTATATAAAGCTATATATTTTTCTGCAGATTTCTCCCATGCAAAATCAAAATTCATATTGGCATGAATAAGTTCTTCCATGATTCCTTTCTGATGATAGATTCCAAGTGCTCTGTTCATCGCATGAACAATATCATCTACTCCAGGATATGTGAAGTTCAGACCGGCTCCACCGGTTGAAATATCTTCCACTGTATCTTTCAGTCCGCCGGTGTACCTTACTATCGGAACAGTTCCATATCTCATAGAGTACATTTGATTTAAGCCACATGGTTCTACTCTTGATGGCATCAACAGAAAATCCGCGGAAGCATAAATCTTATGAGAAAGATGTTCTTTATACCCTAAATCCAAAGCAAAATTGGTATAGGTATGATCATATTCTTTAAGTTTATTCTCTATATAGACATTTCCAGAGCCCAGAATCATGATATTTAAAGCTCCATAGCTCTGTTTAATACTTTTCCAGACCACATCCGGTAAAAGATCTGCTCCTTTTTCCGTAGCAAATCTTCCAATGAATGCGAACAGAGGAAGTTTTGGGTTCAGACCATATTCTTTACAAAGCTTTTCTTTATTTTTCTTCTTTTGGGCAACGGCATTTTTGATGTTGAAATTAAAATCCAGCATCGGATCGGTTTCCGGGTTCCAGACTTCGGTATCAATTCCGTTGATAATACCATAGGCTTTTCCAAATTCCTGGCGAACTAAACTTTCAATTCCCCTGAAACTGATGAAAAGTTCTTCCAGATATCCTTCAGAAACGGTAGTAAAGGCATCTGCACATTTAATCATACTGGCTAATGGATTCATCAGTCCGTTCCAATCCATTAATCCCCATTTATAAGAATCAAAAGAAGGCATATAATTGGCCATATTCCAGCTCATCATCCCCTGATATTCTCCGTTATGAATAGTTCCTATGGTTTTCACGCCTTGTAAAAAGCTAAATTCAGGACAGTGTTCTACCATAAAAGGAACCAACCCTGTATGATAATCATGACAATGAAGAACATCCGGCCGGATTTCCATAGCACACAGCCAGTGCAGAACTCCATGCTGAAAAGCTAAAAACTGAAAGCTTTCATCCTGGTAACCATAAGGATTATCTCTATCCAAAAGCCCGGGAATTCTCACCATATAAAGCTCAAACCCCAGCACATTGCTCTTTTCCTTCATCACCTGAACCTGCAGCATATTGAATCCCTGATGAATAAATCCATCAAATACCACCTCAAATTCGTGTTCGCGGACAAAAGGTTTGTTATACCATGGCATTACCACCTTGGCTTCTATTCCTTTTACTTTATTCTGATATTTCGGAAGGGCACCAACAACGTCTGCCAGCCCGCCTACTTTGGCTACAGGATAACATTCTGTACTTAAATGATAGATAACCATTCTTTATCTTTTGTGTTTAATTCTGTGTAATTTATACTTTTTATCTTTTTGCTGCCTCAAAATAATTCCTGCAAGAGGAGGTAATTTGAGGGTCATAAACTTTTGGTGTTCTGTTCCGTCTTCATATTTTTCTTCCAATATTTCAGATGCTACTCCACTTCCGCTGTATTCTTCATCATCAGAATTGAGAATAACCTCCCAATGCGTTCCGTTGGGAATCTTTATTTTGTAATCCAAAACCTTCGGAGCAAGATTTAAAACAGTCATCAAAACATCATCTCTTCTTTTTCCTTTTCTAAGATACACATAAACTGAGTTTTCCAGATCATCTGCCTCTATCCATTCAAAGCCGTGTTTATCAAACTGATTTTCGTATAAAGCAGATTCTGATCGGTATAAATGATTGAGTTCTTTCACCAGATTCTGCAATCCTTTATGAACAGGGTATTTCAACAGATGCCAATCTAGGCTTCTGGTAAAATTCCATTCGCTGGTTTGCCCAAATTCATCACCCATAAAAAGCAGCTTAGCGCCTGGATGGGTATACATATATACATACAAGGTACGGAGATTGGCAAATTTCTGCCATTCATCGCCTTTCATTTTATAAATAAGACTTGCTTTTCCATGTACCACTTCATCATGCGACAGAGGCATCATATAATTTTCATTATACATATACATGGAAGCAAACGTAAGCTTATGATGATGGAATTTTCTATTGACAAAGTCTTCCTTAAAATAATCCAAAGTATCATGCATCCAGCCCATCATCCATTTCATTCCAAAGCCTACACCACCATCATGAACAGGTTTGGTAAGCATTGGAAAATCTGAACTTTCTTCAGCAATGGTCATAATACTGTTCCCGAATTCTTTATAAACAGCAGTATTGAACTCCTGTAGAAAGGCTTTCGCTTCAAGATTAACGTTTTCACCATATATATTAGGTTCCCATTCGCCTTCATTCCTTGAATAGTCCAGATGAAGCATTGAAGTTACCGCATCTACACGAAGTCCGTCGGCATGATAACGATCCAGCCAGAACATCGCATTCGAGATCAAGAAAGATTTCACTTCATTTCTTCCGTAATTGAATATATGTGATTTCCAATCGGGATGAAAGCCTTTTCTCGGGTCTTCATGTTCATATAAATAGGAACCGTCAAAACGATGAAGTCCATTAGCATCTCCCGGAAAATGGGAAGGTACCCAATCCAGAATAACACCTATATTATTCTGATGAAGCTCATCAATCAGGAACATCAGATCCTGTGGTGAACCAAAACGTGAAGTAGCTGCATAAAATCCCGTAATCTGATATCCCCAACTTGGATCATAAGGGTATTCCATCACAGGCATAAACTCTACATGCGTAAACTCCATTTCTTTTATATATGGAACGAGTTTTTCTGCAATATCACGGTAGTTCAAAAACTGGTCAGGATTTTTTCCATCTCTCACCCAAGAACCTAAATGCAGTTCATATACGGAGACAGGGGCGTCCAGACTGTTCTTTTCACTGCGGTTCTCCATCCACTCCTTATCATTCCACTCATACCAGGTTGTAGAAACCAATGAAGCTGCCTGGATATTCTGTTCCCAGCTTAAAGCATAAGGATCACTTTTTTCTAAAATTTCTCCTCTGGCTGTTTCAATAGCATATTTATATAAGGTACCCCATGGTAAGTCTTCTATAAAGCCTTCCCAGATCCCCGATTCATCCCACCTTGGGAACAAAATATGATCTTTATGATTCCAGTTATTAAAGTCTCCAATCACAGAAACTTTTTTAGCATGAGGGGCCCAAACTGAAAAATAAACTCCCTTTACGCCATCCTTTTCTACAGAATGCGCTCCAAATTTACCATACAGCTTATAATGCCTACCTTCTTTAAAAAGATACACATCATGATCGGTGAAAAGCGTGTAGGTTTTAACAGAATTCATCAAGATCAGTTTGTATTTATATTTTGCCTGAAACTACGAAAAATACTGACAATAGCGATTAATTATTCATCAAATAATTATCAAGTTAGTTTCCCTCATTCGTTTCCTATCAAATATATCATTTTTTAATTCACTTTTTATGATTCTCAAAACAATCTTTTTTATAAATTTAGCATTCTAACAATTTATTAAACACTTATGATGAGATTTGAACTTTATACGGATGAAAAAGACGACAGGCCAGTTTTTATCACCGGCAATTTCAATAACTGGAATCCCAAAGACTATTATTATCAGCTTCAGCAATCAGATTCACTTCATTATTTCATAGAAATTGAAGACGAAAAACTTGCTGACGATATTGAATACAAATTCACCAAAGGTGGCTGGGAGAATGTAGAATTGGACAAATACGGCAATATTACTCCCAATCGGAAAGTAAAAAAATCCCAACAGAAAGCATTTGATACTATAGAAAAATGGAGGTTAAACTGGGGACCTTTCAAAGAAGAATTTTTCCCTACGGCTGAAGTGATTTCTGAAAAATTCTACATCCCACAGCTGGATCGTTACCGTAAAATATGGGCAGTACTGCCTTATGATTATCATACTTCGGATAAGAACTACCCTGTTTTATATCTTCAGGATGCCCAAAACTTGTTTAACGAAGGAAGCGGTTTCGGGAACTGGGAAATTGATAAAAAACTGTCTATCCTTGCCGAATATGGACGTGGTGATGTTATCGTTATTGCCATAGAACATGGAAGTGAAGATAGAATCAAAGAATATATATTCGATAATGACAATGTAGCCAATGGCTCTGAGGGAAAAAAATACATCCGCTTTATTACCGACACTTTAAAACCTTATGTAGATGAAAATTACAGAACAAAAAAAGACCGTGACAATACAGGAATCGGTGGCAGCTCACTAGGAGCATTAATCAGTATTTATAGTGGATTTCTTTACCCTGAAGTATATTCCAAGTTATTAATCTTCTCTCCTTCTCTTTGGGTAGAACCGAATAATAATTTTCCGATGATGAGCTTCCGGGTTCCGTTTAAGACCAAAATATATTTATATGGTGGTGGACAGGAAGGCTCTAAAATGGTCAAAAGAATTCATATTTTTGAAGAATATCTGAAAAGATGGGAGAAAAAGAATCTTTTCGATTTTGAATTCAGGACCAGCATTAATCCTGAGGGAACACACAGTGAGTTTTACTGGTCACAGGAATTCCCAAGAGCTATTGAATGGCTGTTCTATGACAATACTGAAAACCCTGTTGAAGTAAAACCACAACAACAAAGCATTAAGAACTAAATTTTATGAAACTGATCAACAAAAAAAATAAAAATTACACTCAGGTTTTCCATTTATTTACTGAAGAAGAATGGGTTAAAACAGGGAAAAATTTCAATAAAAACATTGCAACATTTTTCACTGGAAAAAAGTATGAAGTATTCGTCAATGCCCATGAAGAAGGCATTACTTACTTTATCGGATTGGGAAAATCCACTTTACAGAATTTCGAGCTCCAGCAAATAGCGTTGAAATTCTCACAGACTCAAAAAGAGAAACTACAGGATACTCCTACTTTACTTCTGGCTGACTTTCTCAATGAAAAACAGTTTGAAGAATTTATGAAAGGATTACTGATTGGAACTTACAATTATCCTTTTGAAAAAAATCATCCTTTCTGGAATGCAAAATTTGAGCTTCATTTCGAAAATTTAAGCCAGAAAAAACTGGATGATATCAGTCAAAGAGCCGAAGCTTTAAGCAACGGACAAATCGCCTGCCAGGAGTGGATGAATAAACCGGCCAATCTAAAAAGACCGGACACTTTTAGTCTGTACCTTAAAAACCTTGCCAAAAAGTATGACCTGAAATATACTGTTTTCAACCGTAAAAAATGCGAGGAATTAGGCCTTGGAGCTTACCTTGCCGTAAACCAAGGAAGTGCTCATGATGCCGCTTTTACTATTTTAGAGTATAAAACCACGGTTAAAAATGCCAAAACATTTGGATTGGTTGGCAAATGCGTATTGTTTGACACGGGAGGAATTTCTCTGAAACCCTTTACCAATATGCATTATATGAAATCTGATATGGGCGGGGCAACAGCCGTTTTGGGAACTTTAATCTACGCAGCAGAAATGAAACTTCCGGTTAATATCGTTGCGGTTCTTCCTATTACAGACAATGCTATTTCTGAAAAAGCTTTGCTTCCGAGTGATGTCATTACCGCCTATAACGGAAAGACCATTGAGGTTATGGATACCGATGCAGAAGGCAGACTGATTCTGGCTGACGGACTCTCCTATCTTGCTAAAAACTACAAAACAGATTTCCTTATTGATCTCGCAACTTTAACAGGAAGTTCAGTAAGAATGTTTGGAGATACCTGCGGAGCCCTGTTTTCCAATAATGAAGAGTTGAAAAACCTTTTGATAAAAACCGGAGATCGCACCAACCAAAGGCTATGGAATTTACCACTATGGGATGTTTGGACAGATGATATACAATCTGATGTGGCAGACTTAAAAAACATGTCTCTAAAACCTGTTGGTGACTGTATTATCGCAGCTAAATTCCTAGAGCATTTCATTGAGAATCACCCTAAATGGGCCCATTTGGATATTGCCGGAGTTGCCTTCGGAAATGTAGGATATGCTAAAGAAAAAGCAGCAACCGGATATGGGGTTCAATTGCTCACGGATTTAATCGAAAATTATCATTAAAAATTAGTTTATTAGAAAAATTCTCTGTATACTTGATTAGTGATTCAGAAAAGCGCACCATATTTTATTTTTTGATATTAATCAAACAATAAAGAATTGCTTTTATTTTTGATAATTCACTAAAAATTAAAAAACATTATATGGGGGAGAAAATTATAGTATGTATTTCGTGCTATTACAAGGGCTATGATTTCATGGATGAAATGAAGCAGCTCGGTAATAAAATCATCTTAGTAACATCAGAAAATCTTAAAGAAAAAAATTGGCCCTGGCATGCCATTGATGAGGTATTTTATATGCCTGAGATCAAACCCTCTGTGTGGAACCTGGAACATCTGATCCAGGGGTTTTCCCACCTGATGAAAACCAGAAAAGTAGACGCTGTAGTTGCTCTTGATGACTACGACGTGGAAAAGGCTGCCCTCATCCGCGAAACATTCCGTATTCCGGGAATGGGACAGACTACTCACCGTTATTTCAGAGATAAATTGGCGATGCGTCAGAAAGCAAAAGACTCAGATATCAGTGTTCCTGAATTTACAGCCGTTTTCAATGATGATACAGTGAATGAATTTGTAGAAAAGGTCCCTGCTCCATGGGTACTGAAACCTCGTTCAGAGGCTTCAGCATCTGGAATTAAAAAAATCACAACCAAAGAACAGCTTCACGAGGCATTAGATGTGCTTGGTGAAGAGCGTCATCTTTTTCTACTGGAAAGTTTTAAACCAGGAGATGTATACCATGTAGACAGTCTTACTTTCAATAAAGAAATTGTATTTACTTCTGCATCCAAATATCTCGCCCCTCCAATGCAGGTTTCTCATGAAGGTGGTGTTTTCAGATCCAAAACTCTAGGAAGATACTCTGAAGAATTCAAAGCATTGGAAGACATTAATTCCAGAGTGCTTTCCAACTTTGGACTTCTTAACGGAGCTACTCATACCGAGTTTATCCGTGGAAAGGAAGATGGAAAATGGTACTTTCTGGAAACTTCTTCGAGAGTGGGCGGTGCTCATATTCCCGATTTAGTAGAAGCTTCAAGCGGTATCAATATCTGGAGAGAATGGGCTAAAATTGAAGATGCACTTTTAAGGAATGAAAACTATAATGTTTCTCCTCCTACAGGGTATTATGCAGGACTTATTGTTGCTCTTATTAAGGATAAAGAACCTGATTACAGCAAATTTGAATGTGAGGAAGCAGTAAAATTCCTTCCTATCGATTATCATGTGGGGATTGTTTACAAATCCAGTGAGGCTTCTGTAGTAGAAGAAAGACTGGATAGTGCTGCAGAGAAAATTAATGCTGAAATGCTGAATATACTTCCTCCAAAAAGCAGTAAATTAATGTCTTAAAAAAATGAATAAAGAAACTGATATTCAAAACAGTATTGATTTTATTAAATTAAATCTGTCAGAAAGATCTGTTTTAATTAATAATTTAGAAAAGATTGATACCGGAAAATGGGAAAACAAGGCCTATTACAGATTTGTTGATTCTACTAATGCTAATCAACCTGGTTCCCAATGGGTTTTTAAAGAAAATATCATTCTGAAACATCCTGAATTGGGAACTCTGGTCCTGGATATTATTGGAACACGACAAACTTGGAGGAATTGAGTTTCTCAACAGATTATAAGATTCATATTAAAACCAAATAAGAAAAAATGCCTCATATAGAACATACAGATTACTACTCCAACATATTGGGAACAAGTCTTAAAGTAGAAGTGACCGGACATTACGGTCATCCTATCATCATGTTTCCTACCTCCCAGGGACAATATACCCAGAATCATGATTTTCACCTTAACGGAAGTATCAACTGGTTCATAGAGCAGGGAAAAGTAAAGCTTTATAATATTCAGACTATTGATGCCTGGAGTTTTTATGATGAAAAAATATCTCCACAGCAAAGAATAAAAAATTATGAGCGCTACGTACAGTTTCTGATTCTGGAATTTATTCCCTACATCCAAAAGCTCCATAAAACCCATCGTGTAGCGGTTGCAGGAGCAAGTTTCGGAGGTTATCATGCCGCTAATTTTGCTTTCAGATTTCCGGATGTGGTGTCACATCTGTTTTGCCTCTCTGGAGCTTTCAGCATAAGGAATTTTATGGACGGTTATTCCGATGACCTTGTATACTTCAACTGTCCAAGGGAATTTGTAAGGAATGATGAAGCCTGGAAATACAAACATATGCATATTGTATTGAGTACCTCAGATCAGGATATCTGTAGAGATAAAAATATTGAAATGGCTGAAATCTTAAGGGTAAAAGGGATTGAATTCTGGTATGACGAAAGAAAATGGATCGGCCACGACTGGCCATTGTGGAGGATGGTTTTCCCAACCTTTATTGGAGCTTATTTCTCTTAGAGTATTTAACCATTATTTTTAACCACAAAAGGCACAAAAGTTTTTAACACTTAAGTTACTTGAAGAGACTACTAACTGTTTTAGAAGTACACTTAAGTTTTTGAAAATCTTAAATTTTCAATTTTCACAAATATCACAGTTGAAGACGTGATGTTCCCCTCCTCTGGAGGGGTGTCGAAAATTCAAAGAATTTTTGACGGGGTGGTCAAAAAAACAATATAAGTTAAACCTGGACTGAAAATCATATTTCATTCCTCGTAAAAAGAAAAAAATATACCCATTAAAAACAAAAATTATGACAAAAAAAGTAGGAATTCTATTCGGCATGGAAGACACATTTCCCTGGGCATTTATAGACAAGGTGAATGAGCTGGGTGGTGGAGATATTGTGGCTGAACCTGTTACCATTGACAAGCTTGAACAAGGTGCAGACTATGGATATGCTGTAATCATCGACAGAATTTCGCAGGATGTTCCCTTTTACAGAGCGTATCTGAAAAACGCAGCACTTAACGGTACTTATTTAATTAATAATCCGTTTTGGTGGAGTGCTGATGAAAAGTTTTTCAACAATGCCCTGATGAGTAAACTCGGTATTCCGTTACCAAAAACAGTATTGCTACCCTCTCATGAAAGACCGGACAATACTTCGGAAACTTCATTCAGAAACCTGAAATTTCCACACGATTGGGAATATATTTTCAATTATGTAGGATTTCCAGCTTATATGAAACCTCACGACGGTGGCGGCTGGAAAAACGTGTATAGAGTGGAGAATCCGGATGATCTTTGGAACAAGCTTGGAGAAACAGAACAGCTAGTAATGATGGTTCAGGAGGAAATTATTTTTGATGACTATTACAGAGTGTATTGTTTAGGCAGAAAATATGTTCACATCATGCCGTACGAACCTAGAAATGCGCCTCATTTAAGATATGCCACCACCCATCAGACACAAGGCGAAGAGCTTGAGAAACTATTGAAAACCATTCATGATTATACCATTACAATGAATGAAGCATTAGGATATGACTTCAATACGGTGGAATTTGCGGTAAGAGACGGAATTCCTTATGCTATCGACTTCTGTAATCCGGCTCCGGATGCAGACAGAAATTCTGTGGGAGAAGAGAATTTTGCATGGATTATAGAGCATGCTGCTAAACTGGCGATCGAAAAGGCCAAGGAATATGTTCCTGGGAAACCCAATATCGCTTGGGGAACCTTTGTGAAAGATTCCATAAAATAATATTGAAAAAGAATAAAAAAACACAAGACAATGCATCATCAGTTTACTATTGGAATCGAAGAAGAATATCAGATCATTGATGTTGAAAGCAGAGATCTGATTTCTCACGTATCAAAAATTATTGAAGGCGGAAAAGCGGTATTGAGTGAAAATCTAAAGCACGAAATGCACGAATCCATGATTGAGATGGAAACCGGAATCTGCCAGAATATTCAGGAAGCCCGCACAGAATTAACGAATTTAAGAAGACATCTCATCAATACAGCCCATGAGCAGGGACTTCGTGTTTCCGGCGGTGGAACTCACCCTTTCTCACATTGGTCAGACAATAGTATCACTCAGGGAGAAAGGTACATCAAAATTGTTGATGATATGGGCGATGTAGCCCGTGAGAACCTTATTTTCGGACTTCATGTGCATATTGGAATTCCTAATCGCGAAGAAGGCGTAAGAATTCAGAATGTCATGCGTTATTTTCTGCCTCACGTCTATGCGTTATCCACCAATTCTCCTTTCTGGATCGGAAGGTATACAGGCTTTAAATCTTACAGACAGGAAATTTTCGTAAAGTTTCCAAGAACCGGTATTCCAAGCTACTTCAACTCAGTAGCAGAGTTTGACAGCTATGTTGATCTTCTGGTAAAAACAGGAACCATTGACAATGCTAAAAAGATATGGTGGGACTTAAGAGTTCATCCGTTCTACCCTACTATTGAGTTCAGGATTTGCGATATGCCATTAAGAATTGATGAAACCGTATGTCTTGCGGCCATTATGCAAAGTTTAGTGGCTAAAATTTATAAACTTCATCAACAGAACCTGAGCTTCAGAAGCTACAGAAGATTATTGTTGAATGAGAATAAGTGGCGTGCTTCCAAAAGCGGTATTGAGGCCCATCTTATTGATTTTGGAAAAGAAGAATCTGTTCCCTACCCTGTTTTATTAAAAGAACTTCTAGAATTCATTGATGATGTAGTAGATGATTTAGGATGCCGAAAAGAGGTTGAATATGCCTGGAAAATTCTTGAAAACGGAACGGGTGCTGATCGGCAGCTTCAGATTTTTAAGGAAACCGGCGATCTTACTAAGGTTGTGGATTATATGATCTCAGAAACAGAGTATGGTATCACCCATGGCGAACCTGCTTCATAATATTTTTGGTAACTTTACAAAAAATATGATGTAATGAAAGATATTCGAATTGCTCTGCTGGACATGAACAACAATCATGTCAATCAAGGCTTTAGAAACATTAAAGAAATTTCTGAAACGTTTCAGCAGAACTCTGAAGACAATGTAATCATCAAAACGTTTGATGTCAGGTTTAAAGACGAAATGCCTGAAATCGGAGACTTTGATATTTTCATTTCTTCAGGCGGACCAGGAACTCCACACCGTGAAGGTTTCGCGTGGGAAGACAGGTTTGCTCATTTTTTAGATTCCATTTTTGAACACAATAAATACAGTGAAGATAAAAAATATCTTTTCCTGATCTGTCATTCATTTCAACTGGCAAGCATTCACTGGAAATTAGGAAATATCTGTAAAAGAAAGTCCTATTCTTTCGGAGTAATGCCAATACATAAAACCGAAGAGGGTAAAGATGAATTTTTATTCAAAAATCTTCAGAATCCTTTTTATGCAGTAGATTCCAGAGCTTATCAGTTCATTGAACCGGACCATGACCGTTTTGAGGAATTGGGAATGACTGTGATGGCAATTGAAAAATTCCGTCCTCATATCAATCTGGAAAGAGCAGTAATGGCGGTTCGTTTTTCTGACGAGATATTCGGAACTCAATTCCATCCGGAAGCAAGTCCTGAGGCTTTGATCGAAAACCTTAAAGACGACAAGAACAGAGAAGCTATGATTGAAAATTTTGGAATGGAAAAATATCTTGAAACGATGGACCGAATTGATGATGAGGATAAAATCATCCTGACCAGACACCAGATCCTTCCGAGATTTCTTCAGTTCGCAAAAAAAAACATTTTGAAAGAAGTTGAGTCTTTGGCTTAATAAGTTTGGAAGCTGGAAGAGGGAGGCTGGAAGTTACCAGTAGTCATTAAACTTCTGTCAACTTTTGATTTTAATCAGGTATAAAAAAACACCTTAATTTAAAATACAGACTTCAAATACTTCCCTCTTCCAGCATCCAACTTCCATCCTATAAAATATCGGGCATTATTGCTCGATTTTTTTAACATCACAAAAGAAAAAATATGATCCCAAAATACAGAAAACAGTTTAATCAGGAGTTTTCAGATGAAAAATACACTCAACTTAAAGAGATTTTAAAACAAAAAGGAGGTATAGAGCCTGGTTTTAGAATTTCCGAAAGTCCGATTTTCCTTACCAAAGAATTTGAAAGTAAATTGCTTGACGCCAGTGAAAGTATCATTAGCCAGATTAAAGATCTTCCAGCAGAAACCCTTCAGAAAGCCATTCCAGATAACTGTAGAGTTCCCAACGATACAAACCAACCACATTTTTTCACCATTGATTTTGGAGTCTGTAAAAGTGAAAATGGGGAAATTGAACCGCAATTAATCGAACTTCAGGCATTTCCTTCATTATATGCCTTCCAAAAGATTTATGAAGATACATTCTGTGAAGTGTATCCTTTCCTTTCAGAGATTCGTAATACAATGTCTCATAAAGACTTTCAACAGCATTTAAGAGATCTGATTGTAGGTGATGAAAATCCGGAAAACGTAATTCTTCTTGAAATCTTTCCGGAAAAACAGAAAACAGCCATTGACTTTGCTCTAACAGAACAATTATTAGGCATAAAAACGGTGTGCCTTACCAAGGTAAAAAAAGAAGGCAAGAAATTATATTATGAAAATGATGGTCAGCTTGTAGAAATTAAAAGAATCTACAACCGTGTTATTTTTGATGAATTAGACAGAATACCGGATCTTAAAACTGAATTTGATTTCCGTGAAGATGTGGATGTAAAGTGGATCACGCATCCAAACTGGTTTTTTAAAATCTCTAAGTTCCTTTTGCCATTATTACAACATCAGTTTGTTCCAAAAAGTTATTTCCTTCATGAGTTTCCTGAAAATGAAACCCTTGAAAACTTTGTATTGAAACCACTCTTTTCTTTTGCAGGAAGTGGAGTGAATTTGAATCCTACGAAAGAAATCACCAATGCTATTGATGATAAGGAAAATTACATTTTACAGAGAAAAGTAACTTATGAACCCTTGTTTGAAGATATTAATGGAGAGTTTTCAAAAGCAGAAATCCGTTTGTTGTATATTTGGCGAGAAAATGATGAACGTCCTATTCTACTGGAAAATCTGGGAAGAATGACAAAAGCAGCAATGGTAAATGTGGATTTCAATAAAAAAGATGCTATTTGGATTGGAAGTTCTAATGCTTTTTTTGGATAAATAACTTATAAGACTAATAATACATGGAAGAAAAATCAACAACTTTTGATGAGTTTGATAACTATAACAGTTTAACACGAAGACGAAATCTATTACCCGTTTGGATTAAAATTTTCTTATGGATGTTTTTAATTGGCGGTACTGTATCTCTTATCTTGTTGATGGCAGGTTCTCTTATGACTCATATTTCTTTATCAATATATGGAATAAATGCCACACATCCCTATTCAATGACTGGACTTTTGATTTCATTGTTGTTTTTGTTCAAAGGTATTGTTGCCTACGGACTCTGGTTTGAACAAAAATGGGCACCGCAAGCTGCAATAGCTGACGCTATTATAGGAATTGCTATTTGCTTCATTATGATGGTAGTAATCCCTTTTACTTCACTAAAAATTAATTTCACAATTAGACTGGAACTTATTCCTTTATATTTCTATCTCGTGAAAATGCGAAACATAAAGAAAGTTTGGGAAAATATGTAAAAACAAAACCTCCGATTTGTCGGAGGTTTTATTTTTATAGATTCTTATCGTCTTCCAGCAATTCTCTTGCCTGATATTCCTGTACGAGATCAATAGCATTGGAAATCACATCGCTTAAAGCGGTAATGAATGTTCCTTCTTCTGCCATTCCCATAGCATGTTTTAACGCTTCTATTTCTTTTGGAATAATCTCATAACTGACATCTTTTCCTGAGGCCTGCATCCCGTCTATAATCAATCCATTGATTTCCTCCTCTGTTCTTCCCCGAAGGTGTTTCTCATTTCGGATGATGATATGATCGAACATTCTTCCTGCAATCTTTCCACATTCCCTGATATCGTTATCTCTTCTGTCTCCAACACCGGAAATAATACCTATTTTCTTGGTAGCTTCAACATTTTTCAGATAATCTTCAATCGCTTCATATCCGGACGGGTTGTGAGCAAAATCAATCAGTACTTTAAAACTTTTAAACTTAAAGACATTTAATCTTCCCGGGGTAAGCTGTGCACTTGGGATAAAAGTTCTTAGTGAATTGGAAATATCTTCAATTCCAAATCCATGAAGATAGCTTGCCAAACTGGCAGCCAGCACATTTTCGATCATGAATCTGGCTTTACCTTCCATAGTAATCGGAAAATCTTTGGCTTTACCTATTCTGATCTTCCAGTCTCCTTTTTTAATGGTGACAAACCCTTCTTCATAAACGCAGGTTATTCTTCCTTCTTTTGCAAACTTTACAATATGGGGGTTATTCTCATCCATACTGAAAATAGCAACATTAGAATCAAGATCCTTCACGATCTTCATGGAATACTCATTATCTGCATTCAAAACGCTCCAGCCGGTTTTCTTTACACTGTCTAAAACAACCCGTTTTACTCTGGTAAGGTCCTTCAGACTGTGGATATCATTCATTCCCAAATGATCTTCTTCAATATTCGTGAGAACTCCGATATCACATTGTGAGAACCCCAGTCCGGAACGGAGAATTCCGCCTCTTGCCGTTTCAAGAACAGCAAATTCCACCGTAGGATCCTTTAAAATAAACTCTGCGGAAATCGGTCCGGTAGTATCTCCTTTGGAAAGCATTGTATTTTGAATATAAATCCCATCTGATGTAGTGAACCCTACTCTATAGCCATTGCTTTTCACAATATGGGAAATCAGTCTTGTTGTGGTTGTTTTTCCATTTGTACCTGTAACTGCAATAATTGGTATTGTAAACGGTTTTCCCTGTGGATATAACATATCTACAACCGGAGCAGCAACGTTCCTTGGAAGCCCTTCACTTGGAGCCAGATGCATTCTGAATCCAGGTGCT
This sequence comes from Chryseobacterium sp. CH25, assembly GCF_004119455.1. Lineage (GTDB taxonomy): Bacteria > Bacteroidota > Bacteroidia > Flavobacteriales > Weeksellaceae > Chryseobacterium. The sequence continues at coordinate 83,716 of NZ_NRQT01000005.1, read as the reverse complement.
GCATTGACTTCTATGATTGCCCCACCACTTTCTTTTAAAGGCTGGGTAAGGTTTTCAGCCATAATATCAATCCCGCAAACATCCAGTCCTATAATTTTGGAAATCCTTTCTGCCATCGTGATATTTTCCGGATGTACCATATCTGTAACATCTATGGACGTACCTCCTGTAGAAAGATTAGCTGTGGACTTCAGATAAACAACCTCTCCCTTTTGCGGAACAGTTTCCAGTGTATACTGAAGTTTTTCAAGCAGTTCTAAAGTGTCTTTATCCACTTCAATTTCGGTAAGAACATTCTCGTGACCATACCCTCTTCGTGGATCCTGATTTTCTTTATCGATAAGCTGCTGAATATTCAATTCACCGTCTCCCACAATATGGGCAGGAACTCTTCTTGCTGCAGCGACCATTTTATTATCAATCACCAATACCCTGAAATCATATCCTGTAATGTATTTTTCAACGATTACCTTTCTTGAATATTTCTGAGCATGCTCCAATCCAATTTTAGCAGCTTCCCAATCATTAACATTGATAGAGGAACCCTTTCCATGATTCCCATCCAAAGGTTTTAAAACAATAGGATACCCTATTTTTTTAATAACTTTATCTAAATCTTCTTCATCTACAACCAAATCTCCTATTGGCACCGGAATAGCCGCATCATGAAGCATTCTTTTGGTTAACTCTTTATTACAGGCAATATCTACTGCAATAGAGCTTGTTTTTCCGGTAATTGTAGCCTGAAAACGCTGTTGATTGATTCCATATCCAAGCTGTACCAGTGAATTTGTTCCCAATCGGATCCATGGTATTTTTCTGGAAACAGCTTCTTCTACGATACTTCCCGTAGATGGCCCAAGGCGGACACGTTCTCTAATCTCTTTCAGTTTATGGATACAGGCATTCAGATTGTATTCTTTGTCTTCAATTAAAGCTTCCGCAATCTTTACCGCCTCTTCAGCAGCATAAATTCCTACATTTTCTTCAAGATAGTTGAATACTACATTATACACTCCCGGAGTTTTAGTTTCCCGGGTTCTTCCAAAGCCAACATCCATCCCCGCCAGAGTTTGAATTTCCAAGGCGATATGTTCAATGACATGTCCCATCCAGGTTCCCGTTTCCACTCTATGGAAAAAACCTCCTTCCACTCCTTCTGAACACCTGTGGGTAATCAGTGACGGGATTAATTTTTCAATTCTTTCCCTGAATCCTTCTATTTTATTGGTAGGATAATTTTCCATTTCCTCAAGGTCTAACCTCATCTGTATCAGCTTCTTTCTTCTGATACTCCAGATATTAGGACCACGTAGTGCCTGAATCTTTTCGATTTTCATAGTCTATTGGCATTTTAACAGTTAACAATAACTTATTTTACAACCAAATATAATATAAAACCCTAAACAAAACCATAGTGCAATTGAAGATTTATCAAAAAAGAATTAAATTTCATTAACATTTCTAAAACATTAAAAATCAACTAAAGATGGCACGAATTTCGCCAAACATGTTAATTATTTTTTAATTTTGTACCATGACTAAACCTGTAGGAAAATTAATTGTTATCGGAGGAGCTGTAAACAAAGGAAGTTTTTCAGAAACCGATTATGATCAGAATATTGAAAAGAATCTTAACTTTTTTGAACGCGGAATTTTGCGAAAGATCATCAGCGAATCAAAACATAAGGAAGATTCTGTTATTGAAATCGTAACAACAGCCTCCCAAATTCCTCAGATTGTAGGTACAGAATATAAAAAAGCATTTGAATTCTTAGGAGCAAAAAATGTGAATATCCTTGACATTCATAACCGTGAAGAGGCTAATTCTGATGCTATGGTAGCCAGAGCAAATGCTGCAGATGTTATGATGTTTACTGGTGGAGACCAATTGAGGCTAACATCTATTCTTGGTGGAACAAGATTCCACGATACGGTTCTATTAAAATATCAGGAACAGGACTTTATTTATTCCGGAACTTCTGCAGGTGCTGCAGCGGCTTCTGAAAATATGATCTATCAGGGAAGCAGTTCTGAGGCTCTGTTAAAAGGAGAAATTAAAACTACACAGGGGTTAGGTTTAATTGATAATGTTATCATTGATACGCATTTGTACAAAGAGGCAGAATTGGACGTCTTTTCCAGGCAGTAGTGAATAATCCGAGAACTCTGGGAATTGGTTTAGGAGAAGATACTGGATTGTTCATTCATAATGATGTGATGACAGCTGTAGGGTCAGGACTTGTGATTTTGGTAGACGGAAGATTTATTAAGGATACCAACCTTACCAATATTAATCTGGGTGAACCTATTTCTATTGATAATTTAACGGTTCATGTGATGTCTATGAACGATCATTATGACCTTACAACGAAAACTCTTACGATTGAGAATTCACAGTTCAATCCAATTCCACAGGATAAATAGACCAACTTATACAACTATACAAACGGGACTTCGGTTCCGTTTTTTTATTTAATATTCCTTTCCTATTTTAGGTTTTGGTTAAAGCCAGTGGAATATGATTAATTTATTTGGCCGGGCTTCCTTCGGCTATGCTCAGGATTATAGTCCACCCCTAATGATGTTGATTTCCGGATGGATAAGCATAAACGCAATAGTTGTTTAACGACAAGATCTTTTATTTTTCAAATTGTCACTAATAGCTTTATTGAGATTCCTACGGAATGACAAAAAGATTTTAATATCTCAAAATACATGATACAAACAAACCTTGTCATTCCGTAAGAATCCAAACTATTAATAAACTTGTTGAAGATTTTAAATCAAGGTAAAGCCCGCCCAAATTGATGTTGATATCCGTGTGGATATACATAAATGCAATAGTTGTTTAAAGACAAGATCTTTTATCTTTTATCTTTTATCTTTTATCTTTTATCTTTTATCTTTTATCTTTTATCTTTTATCTTTTATCTTTTATTTATAAATTACCTTCGTAAAAATTATTCATCAACTCTTATTCTATGAAAATCATCATCCACGGAGGCTTTTTCTCAGAAAGTGACCAAAGCCATGAAGTAAAAACTGCAAAACAGAACTCTTTAAAAGAAATTGCTGAGAAAGCATACCATTACCTTCAGACTCATTCTGCCTTTGATTCGGTGGCTTATGCCGTTTCTTTGCTGGAAGATGACCCTTTGTATAATGCGGGAATAGGTTCGCAGATTCAGAGTGATGGTGTGATCCGTATGAGTGCCGCTATAATGGATGGTGAAACTCAGAAATTAAGTGGTGTCATCAATATTCAGGATGTAAAAAATCCCATTTTTGTAGCAAAGGACCTAATTGGAGAGGATGACCGGGTTTTAGGTGGGCAAGGCGCAAAACGTTATGCTACAGAACACGGATTTGAAAATTTCTCAACTGAAATTCCCCAAAGGAGAAAGGAGTATGAAGCTAAGCTTGGTAACGGAGGTAAAGGCACTGTAGGCTGTGTAGCCATTGATAAGGATGGAAAACTGGCTGTTGCCACTTCTACAGGTGGCAAAGGTTTTGAGATCCCAGGAAGAATTTCAGACTCTGCCACTGTGGCCGGAAATTATGCCAACACCTTCTGTGCAGTAAGCTGTACCGGTGTGGGAGAAGATATTGTAAGCAATGCCACCGCCACAAAGATTGTTACGCGTGTAACTGATGGAATGAGCCTAGAAACGGCTTTCACTAAAACTTTTGACGAGCTTAAAACAATTGACGGATTTGCCGGTGCTATAGCCATTGATAAAGATGGGAACATCTATCATCAGGACTCCTATCCTACTATGGTTTTCGCCAGTTTTGACGGTGAAAATTTCGATATCTTTTCTTAATTTTAACATTATTTTATAATTCTGCCTAATTTTTTGGCACGTATTTTACATATGTATTAATAACAAATTTTAATATTAATATCTTTTAAAAAATAGAAATCATGGGAAACAAAACAAAAGGCTTATTAGCTTTACTAGGGTTAGGTGCTTTGGCTTATTGGAAATATAAGAATTCAAGTCCAGAAGATCAACAAGCGGTAAAGGATAAGCTGAATACAGCAAAGGATAATCTTAACAAATGGGGAAATGACCTTAAGACTAAAGCCAACGATGTTGCTTCCCAGGTTCAAAGTAAAGTAGAAGAGGCAAAAACAAAAGCTGAAGACTCTTTAAACTAAAAAACAGAAAGTAGTTTTTTTAACATTCATATATAGAAAAAGTCATCGTAGTAGTTTGCGATGACTTTTTGTTTTATAAAATCTGAATTAAAATACAGCTCTACTTTAATTTCCCTGAATAATATAATTTTTCTCTATTAATTTCCTTTCAGGTTCATTGGGATTATCCGGTTGAAACCAAACTTCAATCTTACTTCCATAATAATCTCCCCAGTCTCCTTCTGTTATCGTAAAACCATCATTACCACTTGAAAATTCTTTCAACTCATCACTAGGATTGAAGACCTTTCTCATCGATTCTTTTTTAATCTCTTTTTCAGAAAGAATCCTGTTGGTATTAAAATCATATACTTTTAAATAAACCTTCCCTTTTTCTATTTTATTCAGGAAAACATCATATTTATAAGATCCCGGCTGCAAGTAATCATAGATAAGAACATCAGTCTGGGTAACCTCTACGAGCTCTTTCTCATCTACAAACTGCTTCAAAGGCATTGAAAATTTTGCATTCTTTGGATTCTTAATATCATTATTATAAGGCTTATAAGGGCTTTTAGGCGGGTAAAAAGCGAATAATACACCAATTATGGTAAACATAATAAAGCTTAAAAGGCATTGCCAAAGACCATTTTTAAATTCATCTTTTTTAAACAGCCTTGAAATTCCTAATATAAAACTTGCTCCCGCAACCAGAAATGGTGTAACTGAGAAAAAGTTCCATGTAAATTTTCCAATGGGTAAAATAAGAATCATTAACCAACAGAGAATCCCTATAAATAATGTAATTAAAGAGGTAAAATACCACCTCCAGTTTAATGCTCTAAAAACAACTTCTTTTATCATAATCTGTCTATAATTTTTTTCTTCTGATCATTAAATTCTTCTTCACTCAAAATTCCGCTTTCTTTTAATCTTCCCAGCTGTTCCAGCTGATCCAGAGCACTGGGTTCAGATTTATACTGAACATACCCTTCAGGACGGGACATAAAATCTCTTACTTTTTCGCAAAAGAGTTTAGCTTCGTATTTTCCTACTCCACCAATCTCAACCAGATCATCAGAAACCTGGATATCTATAGAAGCCAACATCATTGCTGTTTCGTATTGTATTGAGCTTATTTTGGTATAGGAATAATCCTCCACAGTTAGTCCATACATAAATTCTTTATCTACAAAGATTAATCTTCTGTCTGTGGCTACTAAAATGATGTGATGCTGTGTTGTTTTATTTCTGCCTTCAACGAGGTAAACAATTCTTTCATCCACTGAAAGAATATCCGGCAGAGCACGAATCTCTTTTCTGGCAAAAATGGTTGGATTGATATCCAGTTTATCGAGTTCTTCTTTTATTTCGTCAAGTCTTGATCCCATTGTTATCGTTTATGAGTTTAAATTACTATTCCTTTTCAATTCAATAAAAGTATTCGCCTTAAGCTGGAATCACAATAGAGGAATGCAAAGCATACACTTTCCAGCCTAAATTTTCATACAATAGCTTTCCTTCTTCTGTAGCGACCAAAAGATTATTAGAAAACCCTTTTGATAAAGCGATTTTTTCCAATTCTTTCAATAAAAAAGATGCTAATCCTTTCCTCTGATGGTTTATTTCTGTAATTATTCTATCATAAACGGCCACATCATCTATCAAAGAAACACGCCCAATGGAAGCCTGTTCACCATTTCCGGCTACAATTCTTACCACAAAAGTTGTATTGTATTCTGAAAATTCCAAATGATAACCCTCTGCCAGACTGATTTTCGGAAAAATCATGGGATGAAAACAAGTCATCAGATATCCTTGTGCCTGTAGTTGCCATTTTTCAGGAATGTTTTCTATAAACTGATCAGGAGAAGTGCTTACCTTCAGATGAACCCAAGGTTCATTAATGGATTCGGTAAGTTGAAAAAAGTCTTCATTAAGTTCTGGAAATACAAAACGTTCTTTTTGTGTTTCATCTCCTACAAATACATGAAACCCGGACTTATATTGAACAGGAAAGGATACTTCTCTTGATAAGCACCATCCTTTAAGCCAGTTTTTTACGATTTCCGTTTTATCTTTCATGGTTAGCTGTTAAAAGTTTTATTTTAATTGTTCCAATAATTTCTTTTTTTGCTCTGTAAACTCAGTATCTGTCAGGATGCCATTTTCTCTCAATTTCCCAAGTTTTTCTAACTGTTCAAGAATTTCAAGGGAGTTTGCAGTGTTTACAGCTTTATTTGTATTGGTATCAGGAGAATTGGTGATCTGTTGATGTTGTTGTACCGGACTGTTATAAATAGGTCTTATAATATCATAGAACTTTTCAGCATCTTCTTTATCCATAAAACATTCAAATTCTACCACTCTTTCCTCAAGATGTAACTTAATGATTGGAGATCTAGGATCTGTTACAAAGCTTACAGACTTAATTGTTTCATTGGGATAATCATTAATTTTGGCTGCTCCAAACATTGCCTTTGAAACAGAGATCATTCTTTTTGAAGTTGCCACCAGTATTCCTGCTGCCAATGTATTGACAAACTGAGCGTCTGTAATACCAAGCATCTTCTCATCCTCGGAAATAAGAGAAGGCAGTTCTTTAACTTCTCCTTTTGTAAATACAGAAAGACTGGCTTTTAGATTTTCAAGTTCTGCTTTTATTTTCAGCTTTCTCCTTTTATATTCTTCTTTCGAGATATTTTGCGGTTCTTCTTCAGCTATAGCCATAGGAAGGCTTTCCGCTGAGGAGCTGGGTTCCATATTTTGATTCTGAACGATCTGGTGAATATCATTAATGCTGAACTGATTGAGATTATACAGAACTTCCTGATTGATATAGCTTATTTTATCTAAACATTTATTGCATAATACACCGCCGTCTGAAAGCTTATTTTCACCCAAAAGCTTATCCATAGACGTTAATTCTGTAGTACACAATGAACAAATATTACTCATTTTTTTATTTTTTATAATTTATCAAGCAGTTTTTTCTTCTGTTCTGCAAATTCTTCTTCACTCAATATACCCATTTGTCTTAATTTCCCAAGCTTTTCCAGCTGCTCGAAAATATCTTCTGAGGAATCTTTTGAGGTATTGGATACACTTTGAGGAGCCGGAGTCTGAACATTTTGAAAGAACGACTGTGGCTGCACCGGCTGCTGATAGGTTGATCTCCCAGTTCCTCTGAGCTCTGCATTTACAGTATCACAGAATGTTCTTCCATCCCCTTTATTATGCAGTTTAAACTCAACAGTTCCTCCTCTTGTATTAACCCTTAATACGGAATACAAAAGATTTTCAACCTGATCCAGAGAAGTAATATCTTTATGGGCATATTCATTTTTTACCACACCGCCCAGGAATTTTTTATCCATGAAAATCACTCTCCACTGGGTTGAGAAAATAATTCCTTCCCTTTTATTATGAAGATTGATACATTCTGCAATAGCAATTAATCTTTCATTCTGATCCAGAACTTTATCCAGTTCATTTACTTCTTCATTGGCTAAAACACTTAACCTGGCTTTAAGAGTTACGATCTGATCCTTTATTTCATCCAATCTGGTAGGAGCATCATATTCATAATTTCCTGTTCCCGAATAGGATGAACTTCCCGGATTTTGGCTTGCATCAATTTTACTTTTAAGGAACATTCCTGTTATTTCAGCAAAATAGAACTGATGTAGATTATTGATAAGATCTCTATTGATTGTTATTGCTTTATTAAAACATTCAGCACACAAGTAACCGCCATCTGCAAGTTTATTTTTCTCAACAAGCATATCGGTAGACGTTAGCGGAGTTCCGCATAATGCGCAAATAGTATTCATCTGGTTTTTAATTTTTAAATGATATAGGCTCAAACAGTTTTAGCCTGTTTTTTGTTCTGGCAGCCCAAATTACAAATTCTGATTCTATATTTACCCTCAAAAATATTTAAAACTTCCCGTTTTTCAGGTATTTTTTTCCACTGTTCTTAAAATTAACCTATCTTAACAGGTAATTTACTTCTATTCTGATTGAAAAATGAATGCTATGATTTTTGTTGAAAATGAATTTGATCCATTAAAAAAGGTTGTATTGGCACAATCTGAATTTGGTTACCCCAAAGAACCCCGTCCGGAAGACCTTAGATTTCTGACTAAAGAAGTAGTACAGGAAAACTTTGAAAACAGAGGAAAAGATCATGCTGACGCATTTCCGGAACTTCAAAAACAATGGGAACAGGAAAGAGCAAACTTACAGGAAACTCTGGAAAAATATGGTGTGGAGGTACTTCGTCCCCGTAAACTTACCTTTGCAGAAAAAGAAACAGTAGGAACAGCAGGATATTCCAACTTTTTTGTACGAGATCCCTTTTTTACAGTTGGAAGCTTCGTTATTGAATCTTCGCTCAGATTTCTGCATCGAAGAAATGAGATCCTCCCGGTACGCGATTTATTTCTTCAGGAAGTATATCCGCAAGATTGTTCTTATATAGCCGTTCCACAACCTGAGGTGGCAGATCCTGAAGATAAAACTTTGGGAAAGGGTCCTTTTTTGGAAGGTGGAGATGTTTTGATTCTGGGGAAACAAATTTTCGTAGGAAATTCGGGTTTAGCTTCTAATAGTCTTGGAATTCAATGGTTAAGAAAACTTTTAACACCACAAGGCTATACTGTGGAAGAAGTGAAACTTCATCCTGATATTTTACACTTAGACTGCGCTCTTGGGTTAATAAAAAATGGTTTAATGGTTATTTGTGAAGAAGCTTTTTTAGAAGGTATTCCTGTAGCATTAATGAATTGGAAAAAAATTCATGTCAGTCTCCATGAAGCCATGAATCTTGCTACAAACGGGCTTCCTGTTTCTCAGGAAGTTTATATTACAGATCCTGCGTTTCAACATATTGGTAAACAAATAGAACAACACGGTATTAAAGTAGAATATATCGATTTTTCTATCAGCAGAAGCTTTGGAGGATCTTTCCGATGCAGTACGCAGCCTCTTTCAAGATATTAAAAGAAATCGCTTTAAATAGAAACGGCTCAGGATTTAAAATCCTGAGCCGTTTTTTATATTTAAATAGTATTCTATCCTAAGAACTCCTCCAAAGAAACAGTCTTCTGTTCTCCGGCTTCAAGATCTTTGAAGGTTACTGTACCGTTTTTAATTTCTTCTTCTCCTAAGAAAACAAGGTTTTTAATTCCTTTTTTCTCTGCGTAAGTAAATTGCTTATTAATTTTTGCATTCTCAGGGTATAGTTCTGATGAAATACCTTTTGCTCTTAACTGCATAATCAGTTTTAAAGCCTCCGTAGTCTCTTCACCTCCGAAATTGGCAAACAGATATTCTATTTTAGAAGAAGCTTCTTCAGGGAAAGATTCAATTCTTCCATCACCAGATAAATTCTGTCTAATCCGAATGAAATACCAATTCCCGGGATATTTTTAACCCCAAACACTTCTGTAAGGTTATCATATCTACCACCACCACCAATGGAGCCCATAGCCACCTCATCTGCTTTCACTTCAAAGATTGCTCCGGTATAATAATCAAGACCTCTTGCTAAGGTAATATTGAACACCAGATTCTGCATATCAACACCAAGGTTCATAGACTGAGTAAGAACAAATTCTAACTCTTCTACTCCTTTCAATCCGATCTCGTTGCCTGCGAATTTTTCTTTCAACTGAAGAAGATTCTCCAGAGCATCATCAGACTGGCTGAATAAGAAGTCTAGTTTATCAATAGATTCCTGAGAGATTTCTCTTTCCAGTAATTCTTTAACAACTCCTTCTTTTCCAATTTTATCTAACTTATCTAATGCTACTGTAAAGTCGATCAATTTGTCTGTAATTCCAGCATATTCAGCTAATCCGGAAAGGATCTTTCTGTTGTTCATGTGAATGGTAACAGGAACTTTCAGATCTGCGAATGATTTCAAATACAATTGAACTAAATCCACTTCCTGCAGTAAGCTTTCACTTCCTACTACGTCTGCATCACACTGATAAAATTCTCTATATCTTCCTTTTTGAGGTCTGTCTGCTCTCCATACCGGCTGAATCTGGAAACGTTTGAACGGAAATGTTAATTTCCCATGATTCATCGCTACAAATCTTGCAAAAGGTACAGTAAGGTCATAACGAAGAGCTTTATCTGTCAGATTTTCTGAGCTAAAAGGTTTCTCCAACGCTCTCTGAAAGTCATTAAGCATTTGATGTTTTTTATCGTCCTTTGCTTCATTAATACTTGAATTCAGGATTTTAAAAATCAAACGATCTCCTTCTTCTCCGTACTTTCCTGTTAAAGTAGAAAGATTTTCAAAGCTTGGGGTTTCCAATGGCTGAAATCCGAATAACTCAAAATTATTCTGTAGAATATTGATGATATATTTTCTTCTGGAAACTTCCTGTGCCGTAAAATCTCTCGTTCCTTTTGCTAAACTTGGCTTCATTTATTGTATGTCATTTTGATAAGTACAAAAGTACGGAATTGCAGGGACTTTACACAGCATAAAAAAGCTGAAGAAGCAATCTTCCTCAGCTTTCAGAGTTAATAGGATCATTTATTCCGAAAAATCAGACACTTTCAAGGATTTCCAATATTTCTTCACCATAATTTTCAATCTTATGTTTTCCGAATCCTTTAATCTCCAGCAGTTCTTCTTTTCTGGCAGGTTTATACTTGGCTACAGACATCAGCTCTTTATTGCTTGCTATGAAGTAAGTAGGCAGATTTTGTTCTCTTGCTTTCTCCGATCTCCAAAGTTTCAGGGCATTGAGAATTTGTTCTTCATCGGAATTCAGGAAATCATTTTCTGCTGAGTATTTAACAACCTTTGGCTCTTTTACTGTATTTTTCATCAATTTTGATTCCTCGAAATACAGGATTACAGACCAATAACATTCATCATTTACAAAAGCGGTTTCCACTTTTATAATCTCGTTTCTTTCCAGAAAATCGTCAAGCATTTTCTGATCTTTGTAGAGAAGCTCTTCAGGAAGTCTGATCTTAAAAACTTTTACTTTCATCATTTGGGTTTTTAGATTTATTTACCTCCCAGCAACAGGATCTCATCTACTCTAATTTCCGTAATGTAACGCTTTACACCATCCTTATCATCATAAGATCTGTATGTAAGCTTACCTTCAATTGCAATTTCTTTTCCTTTAGGGACATACTTTTCCATAATTTCTGCAACTTTCCCGAAAGCAATCAGATTGTGCCATTGCGTCTCTTCTACCTTTTCACCCTTAGCGTTTGTATAATGATCGCTAGTAGCTAAAGATACACTTGCTTTTACATTTCCGTTTTCGAAGTTTACCATTTCAACTTCTTTACCTGTGTAACCAATTAATGTTACTTTGTTTCTTAGTGACATAACTTTTAGATTTTAATGATTAATATTTCAGATAAGAGACGTTCACTGTTTTCTCAAATCTCTGTTGCAAAGTTTGCGATATCCCCAAAGGCCAGTCGGTTATAAACTATTTAAATTCGTTTGTAGTCGTTTGTTATCGGATAATGAAAATTAAAAGCGTTTAGAAATATTTACTTCTGATAGTAAAAAATATTGATTCAATTTGAAAAATAAAAAGTTATAAAGTAATTAGCCACTAATGCACGAATTCTTTTTATTCGTGCATTAGTGGTCATATTATTTAGATTTAAATTAATTTTGTCTTCTGCTTCTTACTAAAAAGAAATAACAGTGATTTTTGAATATAAAGAAATGTATATATGAGGACGCTAGAGATTAAAAAGAATATTCAGAAAGAAGAGGATAAGAATCTTTCTTTTCGGGTTTTTGATTTAACCAATGACTATTTGAAAGAGTATGGGAAACCCCATAAAAAGGATCATTTTTTTATTATTGTTATCGAAGAGGGAACGTTGCAGCTGCATATTGAAGATAAGATTCATTTTTTAAAGCCTGGAAAAATATCTGTGGTATTTCCAGATCAGGTTCATTTTATTTCTGATACCAGTGATGATCTGAAAGGAAAAATTATTCTTTTTGAAGAAATCCTGTTTTGTTCGGATATTCTGAAAAATGAGTTGAGTACTTATAATGTAAATCTTTCCACACAACTTCACTGTACAGTTTTATCTTCAGAAGATTTTCAACAGAGTTTATATTTAATCTCCATTATTCAGGGGATTTATCAGCAGCCAAGTCTTATTAAAAAGGAGCAGGCAAGGTTTCAGATCAAAATATTTCTGTTAGGTTTAATTGAATCTGTTCATGGGTTACATCCTATTTTACATAAAGAAACTGCAGACAAACCTATTTATGTTCGTTTTAAAAAATTACTGAATGAGCATTATAAACAATACAGAACGGTTCAATATTATGCTGACGAACTGGCTATTACCACGAAAAAATTAAATTCAATTACAAAAAAACATTGTGGAGAAACAGCCATTCAAGCCATACATAACCGAATTTTAATCGAGATTAAACGACAGTTGATGTTTTCTGATCTTTCACATAAGGAAATTGCATTTGATCTTGGTTTCAATTCTCCTTCCGCTCTCAACAAATTTGTAAAATCTAAACTGAAAGAAACTCCCACTGCCCTTCAGCAGGAATTGGCGCAAATGTATAACACATAATCCTGTTTGTATAACATCGTCGGTTTAGCCTTGTCTAATTTTGTCTCATTAAAATCAAACAAAAAAAATGAGCAAATTATTTATTGCAGGAGAAGTATTCCATGGTGCCGGAAGTCTTTCAGAATTAGCAAATATTAAAGGTAAAAAAGCAGTAATTGTAACAGGAGGAAGCTCTATGAGAAAAAGCGGAACTCTTGATAAAGCAATTGCATATCTTACAGAAGCAGGAATTGAAACTCAGCTTTTTGAGGGTGTAGAGGAAGATCCATCATCAGCAACATGTTTAAAAGGAGCTGAAATGATGAAAACATTTGAGCCGGATTGGATTATAGGATTAGGAGGCTGTTCCGCTATTGACGCCGCTAAAATCATGTGGGTATTTTATGAATATCCTGATGCCGATTTTGATGCTATGATTAAGCCATTCACGGTTCCGGTTTTAAGAAATAAAGCAAAGTTTATCGCTATTCCTTCTACAAGTGGTACAGGAACTGAAACCACAGGTCTTGCAGTGATTACAGACAGAGAAAAAGGGGTAAAATATCCTATTGTTTCTTATGAATTAACACCGGATATTGCGATTGTAGATGGAGAAATCTGTGCTTCAATGCCTGCACATGTGACTTCCAATACAGGTCTTGATGCATTGACACATTGTGTGGAGGCTTTTGTTTCCAATATTGATAATAATATTGCAGATGCGCTTTCAAAAGGGGGCCTTGAGATTGTTTTCAATAACTTAAAAGAAGCGGTAGAAAACCCAAACAATATTACAGCACGTCAGAATATGCATGATGCGTCTTTTATGGCAGGTTTGGCATTCAATAATGCGTGGTTAGGGATTGTTCACTCTTTATCTCATCAGGTTGGTGCATTATACGGGATTCCTCACGGAGCTTCCAATGCTATTTTCCTTCCGAACGTTATCCGTTATAATGCTCAGGCCACGGAACGTTACCCTGATTTAGCCAGAGTAATTGGTAAAGAAACAGCTGAAGATCTTGCTCAGGCTATTGAAACATTACGTTCAGAGGTCAATAATCAATCTGCAATCAAAGAATTTGGAATTTCAAGAGAGGATTGGGATAAAAACATTGATTATATTACAGCCAATGCACTGGCAGATCCTTGTACCGGTTTTAATCCTAGAGTTCCTACTTTAGATGAATTAAAAGCTATTTATAATGCTTGTTATGAAGGTCTTGTTTATACTGAAGAATTAGTTTTAGGATAATCTTTAAATTTTAACGTTAAAAAGCAGGAGCCTATTTTGAGTTCCTGCTTTTGCTATTTAACCAAAAGATCCTAAGGTTATATTTTTTCACATTCAATAATACTTTTAGCTTCTGTACCAATATCAATAAAACGGGTAAAATGTAAGCCTGCTTCCTCTATGAGTTTTTTAAATTCGCTTAGCGTTCTTTCTCTTCCTGTGAGACATGACAGCATTACAATGTCTAAAATTTTAGCAACGTGAGGCTTATTTCTGGAGTCATCCGGAATTACAGCATCTATAATGAGCAGTTTTCCTCCGTTGGGCATGGCATCATAACAGACTTTCAGAATCTCTATACATTCTTGATCACTCCAATCATGCATAATCCATTTCATTGTGTATAAATCAGCTCCTGCTGGAACCTTATCAAAAAAGCTTCCGATACTTACTGAACATCTGTCTTTTAAATTTTCAGGGATCACAGAGGCTGTTACTTCTATAACATTAGCTTCATCAAAAATAATTCCTGAACTTTGAGGATAAGCATTGAGTATGGTGTACATCATAGTTCCATTTCCTCCACCTATATCCACAATTGTTTTATAGGGACTAAAATCATAAGTATTCATAATCCCTTCCAATTCCATTCCGGACATCCCAGTCATTCCCTTCCCAAAATTAACTCCGGCTTCAGGATTTCTTTTGTAATATTCCCAAACACCTACTCCATGAACGTGTTCAAAAGGAATTTTCCCGGTCTTTGCATTATACGTTAATTCCATATAAGCAGGAAAATGCTCACCAAGAATTGCGAGAACAAAATTCTTAGCTGTACCCGGTACATCGGTTTGCAAAGCTGCTCCGAAATCATTCAGGGCAAATGTTTTGTCTTCCAGTTCTTCAAAGATTCCTACTCCACTTAACGCTCGCATCATTCTGTAAAGGCTTTTTGAGTCAGATCCTGTTTTTTCGGCCAGGGAAGAAATTGTTTGTTTGCTTTCAGCAAGATAATCCGCAATATTAAGTTCAGCAGCTGTTTTTACACAACCGGCGATCCAAACATCTCCAAGTACTTCAAACATTTTTAAAGTGAACTCAGGTTTAACTGATTGTTTTTCCATAAATAGTTTTTGATTGTTATGTATTTAATATGTTTTAAACAAAATATATTGTTGTCTATACTGATCCAGCAAATAACTAAAACAGGAACAAACCTGTTGAGTTTGTTCCTGTATGAAGTTTATTAAGTTTTTAAAAATTAATCTTTTGCCTGTGAAACTCTTGTTATACTATCAATAGTAGCATCCAGCGCAGTATCAGATTTTATTTTAATCATATAGCCGCTACCAATAGATAAAGGGTCTGCAACACTCACCAGATAAAAAACCAGATTTCCTGAAGTTACTCCGTTGGGAGCTACAGCAGTCTGATCTATAGAAAAAGTTGAAGGTGGAACCGGATTGGAAAGATTCACCGTGACAAAAGCTACAGAACCATTATTCTTATTGCTGTAACTTACAATTACCCTCCACATATGCACTTGTCCAGGAATAGGATTTTCTAAAAACCGTCCTGTGGCAGGAGTGTATATATCATCAGGCACCGGACTGGCAATATTTTCCGGCCATGTGGTGGTAGGTGATGCTGCAAAGTCTGTCACAATATTCATCGGAGTTTGATAAATAATGTTTTGATAAGTCATTAAAGCAACTCCACCCGAAGATCTGAATGCAAATGAAGGCTTTACTCCTGCTCCACTATTCAGTTTTACAACTCCTTCATTGGCTGTTGTAAGTGTTTGTGAAGAAATTATGGTACTCCACTGTGTTCCGTTGTAGTACCTCAGTGTTTTATTGGTTGAATCATAAATAACCATTCCTGCAGTAGGGGCTGGTACATTGGCAGGGGGATTGGCATTTCTTGTTAATACAACAGCAGAATTAGTGGAAGTAACATCTAAAACACCCTGAGGATTTGTTGTATTAATCCCTACTTGAGCAATTGTGAATGAGGAACATAAAAAACTGATAAATAAATTGGTCTTTTTCATGGTATGTTTTTTAAATTATTCATATCAAATTTACAAAAAAACACATTCAAGTGAAATATAATTTAAATATATTTATATGAAAACAAATAAGTTATACTAAAAAAAAAAATTGATAGAAAAAAAATTACATATTTTCGATCAATAAAGGTTTATGAATTATTCATACAAAATAAATATTTTAAATTAATATACCTTTCAACAACAAGAATTTGACACTTGTTCTTCCGTTTTTCAGGTAAAATCAGCGTATTTTTTATTATTCCATCTTATATATAGGTGTATTTTTTTCAGAAACTAATGCTTTTAATAAAAATATCTCAGCTTTCACTCTATCCATTTACAAACGGATAATTCTGTATCTTTGTCCTATCTTCAAAAAGAGCCTCAGCCATTTTGCAGAAAATCAATGATAAAAAGTAAAAAAGAAGACAAGTACATGAAGAAGACTATAAAAAGAACGTTCAGAGTCTCGAAATATGTGATCTATAAAGAAACCCTGGTTGATTACAAGGAGCATTTCTGGTCATTCTTAGGTGCTTTTTTCGGAATTGGACTCATTGCATTCATTCAGTCTCACTCTTTAGCAGAAACAGAGAATATATTTCTGATTGGTTCCTTTGGTGCTTCCAGTGTTCTGATTTATGGAGCAATTCAAAGTCCATTGGCTCAGCCGAGAAATCTGATTGGCGGACATGTTCTCTCTGCATTGGTTGGCGTTACGGTGTATAAGATTGTTCCGGATATTATATGGCTTTCTGCCCCATTAGCAGTGGCACTTTCTATTGTATTGATGCAGTACACAAAAACCCTGCATCCACCGGGCGGAGCAACAGCTCTGATTGCGGTAAGCTCAACCGGAAAAATTCCAGAATTGGGATATTGGTATGTTATCTCTCCGGTTCTTTCGGGGTGTATTATCCTGTTGCTTGTGGCTTTGTTTTTCAACAATATAACGCCGAATAGAAGTTATCCTTCACACAGCAGGTTTATAAGACTGTTAAGAAAAAAACATGCTCATGGACACAAAGTGAAAAAATAAATAGTATGAATTGCCTGGAATGTGGCGAAAAAATCATCGGAAGGTCTGATAAAAAATTCTGCAATGATGCCTGCCGAAATGCCTATAACAACAAGCAGAACAAAGATTCTACGAATCTGATGCGAAATATCAATAACAAGCTCCGCAAAAATTACAGGATTCTTACGGAAGTAAATATTGATGGTAAAACAAAGATTTCCAAATCTAAACTGGAAAGTATTGGTTTTGATTTCGATTATTTCACCAATATCAAAGTTTATAAAAATGGTTCTGAATACAAGTTTATTTATGATTACGGATATAAACTTTTAGAAGAAGACTTTGTTTTGATCGTTAAAAATCAGGCATAATTTACACACCACCACAAAATAGATCAATATGAAAGAAGTTGTTTTGATTACAGGAGCAAATGGCCTTATTGCAAAAGAACTTGCAAAAAGAATCGGAAATGAATTCGAAGTAAGGCTTCTTACCCGAAAAAAAAGACAGGCGAATGAATATGAATGGGATCTCAAAAAAGGAACCATTGATGAAGAGGCTTTGGAAAATGTTTCTCATATCATTCACCTTGCTGGTGCTAATATTTCAGAAAAACGCTGGACTGCAGAAAGAAAAAAAGAACTGATTGCCAGTAGAGTGGATTCTGCCTCTTTATTACGAAATACTTTAAGAAAAAAAGAGATTAAATTAAAATCATTTATCTCTGCTTCCGGTATTAATTTCTACGGAACTCTGACTACAGAAAAAATATATTCGGAAAATGACCCTCCAGGACATGATTTCCTCAGTGAAGTGGTTGTTTTATGGGAAAGAGCTGCCGATCATTTTAAAGAACAGAATCTTGCAGACAGAATTGTAAAAATCCGTACTGCTGTTGTTCTTTCTGAAAAAGAAGGAGCCTTAAAAAAAATGCTTCCCCCGATACAATATGGGATTGGTTCTGCTTTGGGAAGCGGTAAACAGTATATGCCATGGATTCATATTGAAGATATTTGTTCTATTTATGAGTTTGCATTAAAAAATACTGGCTTTCACGGTGCTTATAATGCTGTTTCACCTCAGCATGCTACCAATTCTAATCTCACTAAAGAAATTGCTGAGGTTCTGAAAAAACCTTTATTCATGCCAAATGTTCCTGCTTTTTTTTAAAGTTATTATTTGGGGAACTGGCAAGCGCCATTTTAGAAGGTTCGAGAGCTTCTTCAGAAAAAATTCAGAATACAGGGTTTCAATTTAAGTTTCCAGGTTTGCATGAGGCATTGGAGAATTTACTAAAAAGAGAGAGCTAATTCTGTATGGAAGAGAATTTAATTCTAAAAAATATATCCAGACATATTTCTCTCAGCAACGAAGAGACTTCTTATTTTTTATCTCTTTTGAAAGAAAAAAAGGTTCAGAAAAAAGAATCACTGGTAAAGCAGCAGCAGCCCTGTAAAGATATCAATTTTGTTGTATCAGGTATTTTAAGAGCCTTTTATATGGATGATTCAGGAAAAGAATCAACTATTATGTTTGCAGTTTCTGATTGGTGGATCACAGATATGTATTGCTTTATTAATGAAAAACCTGCTATGCTGAATATTGAAGCTCTTGAAGAAAGTTCAATTTTACAACTCTCCAAAGATCATCTGGATACCCTTTACTGCAAAGTTCCGAAATTTGAAAGGTTTTTCAGAATTATGATGCAAAATGCCTATATCAGGGAACAGCTCCGCACCATCGAAAATTTATCACTTCCTGCAGAGGAGCGGTATTATAACTTTCTTAAGAAGTATCCTCTGGCTGCAGAACGTGTTACTCAAAAACAGATTGCTTCATATCTTGGTATCACCCCCGAATTTTTAAGCATCATTAAAACGAACAGGCAAAAAAGTAACTGCTCTTAAACTACATTATTTTTTTTCTCTTCCAAGTTCTGTTATTTTATCAAAAAAATTATGCTCATACTTATTGCAGGTCCTTATCGCAGCGGAACCAATGACGACCCTGAACTGATTCAGCAAAATCTTGACAACCTTGAAGCGGTAGCTCTTCCTATTTTCAGAAAAGGACATATTCCTATCATTGGAGAATGGGTTGCCCTCCCATTGATGAAACTGGCAGGTTCTACCCAGATTGGAGATGAAACCTGGGAAGAAATACAATATCCGGCTGCTCATCGTATTCTTGAAAAATGTGATGCCATTCTCCGAATTGAAGGGGCTTCTAAAGGAGCTGATGAAGACGTTAGAATTGGTAGAGAAAAAGGTCTAAAAATTTATTATAACATAGAAGACATCCCTTATGCAAAATCCTGATATTACGATTTTAAAAACCGACATTTTATCTGACAACTGGTATACTTTAAACAAAGTTACTTTTACCATCCGTAAAAAAGACGGAACTACAGAAACCCAAAGCAGAGAAGCCTATGACCGGGGAAATGGGGCGGTTATTCTGCTGTATAACACAACCTCAAACAATGTTATTCTGACGAGACAATTCAGACTTCCAACTTATATTAACGGAAATACTTCCGGAATGCTTATTGAAGCCTGTGCCGGACTTTTAGACAATGATAATCCTGAAGATTGTATCAAAAGAGAAACGGAAGAGGAAACCGGATACAAAATTTCTAAGGTTGAAAAAATATTTGAAGCGTATATGTCTCCTGGTTCTGTGACGGAGATTCTTCACTTTTTCATTGCTGAATATTCTAATGATATGAAGATTAATGATGGTGGTGGCCTTGAAGAGGAAGGTGAAAATATTGAAGTATTGGAGTTCCCTTTTAATAATGTCCTTACTATGATTGATACTGGTGAAATTAAGGATGCAAAGACAATAATGCTGCTACAGCATTTGAGGATTAAAGGTATTTTGTAAAAAATCAGTATATTTCTTAATACAACTCATTTAATTTAATAAACACTTATGCTTCAGGACCAAATTACCCTTAAGAACCGCTATAAAGATTTCATCAGAAAAGTAAGTGAAACAGAAACCGTATATGGTTTAAAAGATGATAAAGGATACGCTACATCCTACTCCAACGATTTGGAATATGAAGACGGTGAACCTGTACAAATCATCTGTTTCTGGTCTGATCCTGCAAGGGCAAAATCCTGTATAGACAAAGGATGGAACCGTTATGAAGTCTCTCCTATTCCACTTAATGAATTTCTGGAAAACTGGTGTCTGGGAATGAACAGTGATGGACTGATTGTAGGTGTTGATTTTGACAGCAACCTGTTTGGCTATGAAGCTGAACCTTTAGAACTTGTTCTCGAAGTCATCGAAGAGCTTAGGAAAGATGGAAAGGTTCTGATATTAAGAAAATTTGAGGATCTTGAAGATATGGAAAATCAGATCAGAGAGGTATTAAAAGACTAAAAGGATTTCATGACAAAGTTATTGGGAATAAGGATTGCTAAAGTAATCGCTGTGTTTTCGGTTCTTATTTTCAGTATTCTGATGCTGAAAACAATTTCCCAGTACACTTCTCTTGATAAAACGGTTGGGTTTCTTGCCTTTAAACAGCAGGTGGTGGATAATCCCTATTGGATGGCGTTCTTTTACATCCATATCTTTTCAATAACACTTTGTCTTCTGGCAGGATTAACACAATTTTCACCACAATTCTTAAGGGAAAACAGAGGTTTACATAAAATAATTGGCAGGATTTACGTTTACAATATTCTTATGATTAATGTTCCGGCATGTTTCGTATTGGGATTATTTTCGAATGGCGGATTAATAGGGATTACCGGGTTTCTGATTCAGGATATTCTTTGGGCTTATTTTACAGTAGTTGCTGTACTTTCTATTAAAAAAGGAAATATTATCAGACATAAAAACTTTATGATTTTAAGCTATTCGGTAACAACCACTGCTATTACTTTCAGAATTATAAAGAATCTCTTTTATGATGAAAAACTTCACGATTATGAACTTTTTTATGGCATGAATGTATGGCTGGCCCTTATTATTAACCTTTTGATAGCATATCCTTTTCTTAGACAAAAAAATCATCTATCGCTCAAAAGAAACATTCGTAATTAAAATAAAAATGCTGATAAAGGAGATCAAAAGAAATGAACCTATAAATATCAAAATAGTAAGCATTTTTTTGTATTTGTGATTCTTTGTCCATCGGTTACAAAACCTAACAATCACATTAGAAATCCCTGCAAAAATAATTATAACGAAGAGGAAAAACAGGAGAATAATAAGGTAAATCCAGTCAAAATCCATAGAATGATATTTATATAAAAAGATTATTTTAAAGTCAAATATTATCTGGATAAATCAAGATTAGCCAGAAAAATATAAAGGCTGATATATGATATCAACAGAAATGATCCTATAAAGATCAGCGTATTAAAAAACACTTCGTATTTGTGATTCCTGGTCCATTGGTTGCAGAAACGCATGATCAGGTAAGAAATCCCTCCAAATACAGCAACAATAAAAATGAGAAAAAAGTAGATCATGGTTATACTTATTAATTATGTAAAGCTATTATTTTAAAATTAAAAAAGGACTGGTAAAACTAATGTCACTAATTTAAAGCACAAATAACTCTAATATGGAAGCATACAAGTTGTGATATTCGTGAAACCATTTGTGTTATTTGTGTTTAAAAACAAAAAATTATGAAGATAAAAAACATCGATCACATCGTATTAACCGTAGCAGACATCAACAAAACCATAGAATTCTACACCGAAATCATGGGTTTTGAAGTAGTAACTTTTGGAGATAACCGAAAAGCACTCACTTTCGGAAATCAAAAGATCAATCTGCATCAAAAAGGCCATGAATTTGAGCCTAAAGCTGAAACTCCTACCTGTGGATCTGCGGATCTTTGTTTCATTGCCCAAACAGATATTCACGAGGTAATGGATGAGCTGAAGCAAAAAAACGTGGAGATTATTGAAGGTATTGTGGACCGTACAGGCGCTGTAGGAAAGATAAAATCTGTCTACTTCCGTGATCCGGATCAAAACCTCATTGAGGTAAGCAACTATCTTTAATGGCCACTAATGCACGAACTCTTTATTTAAATTCATAATCTTGTCAAATAAACGTTTTGTCATTCCGTAGGAATCCAGGCTGCCCTATTCCAATCATGAAGTTGGGATTCCTACGGAATGACAAAGGTTTTTGAAAACAATCAATACAATCTGATTAAACATCCATATCATTTTCTTCACCAAATGCCTTCCAATATTGGTATTTCTCCGGATCAGCAAAGTCAGGGTCTTCTTTATAAAAATAGAGAAGTCTTCTCAGTGCTGTGGTATAATACCCGTATTCCAAAGACTTTTCATAGTATTTAATTGCTTTTTTAGGGCTTATTTTCACTCCTAACCCCTCATCATACATAATTCCGTAGTAAATATCGGAGTATGTACCTTCGGTGTCTTTTTTCAAATACCGCTGAAGATTATCAAAATCACTTTTCTGATAGTAGAGCTCAGCTAAATTTTCATCATTATAATAGAATTTCTTTTCTGCCTGTTTATAGTAGTCCAATGCAAGATCATAATCCTGTAATACATATTCTCCATAAAAATAGAGAAGTCCAAGGTTCTGCATTGCCAAGCCATCTCCTAATTCTGCCGATTTCCTAAAACATTTTAAAGCTTTTTTAATATCCTGAGGGTATCCCACTCCACTCTGATAGTGATAGCCAAGGTTGTTCCATGCAACGGCATGGTTTTTAGAAGCCGCTTTTTCATATAGGGCAAGCCCTTTCTCCAGATCATAATATTCAGGATACTCGTTATGAACATAAATATATCCAAGTTCCACCATCATATCTGTATTTCCACGGTTCACTCCTACTTTGTACAATCTTACAGCCTCTTCAATTTTCCCTTCTTCAATGTATTCTGTAGCTCTCGACATCAAGGTTCCATCATCAAAATACTCTTCGTAACCTGAACCTTTTTTCTCAGTCCATGCTTTATAAAAATCAAGGAAATGCTTTTGATCTTTTCCACGAAGATTATGTCTTTTTTCATACAAAGCTCCCAGCTGATGATCAGAAATCTGATGTAATTTTCTTTCAGCATCAAGGATAAACATTTCATCTCCTTTATAAAGGCAAAGCATCTGTTCATTATACTCTATTCCTTCACCAATATAGTCGTAAATACCGCTTTGAGTATCCATTTTCTGGTCGAAATAGAACATTCCTTCCGAAGTGGTAATACGGAAGATTTCCTCTCTGCAGGATTCTATTTTTTTATATTCTTTAGAGGAAGGCAGTAACCAACGGTCTTCAGCAGCATTATACAGGCCCCAACCGTTTTCATCAGACAACAGGAATACATTATCCATAAACTGGGTAAACCAATCTCTGTGAATATTTTCAATGGTATGCCCTTTTAACCTGTATTCACCGGATCTTATATCATAAATATACCATTGCTTAGTTTTCCTGTAAGCAAAAGAAGTGTAAGAACCATCCAGAATCATCATGGTATCTACTTCGGTATCCAGAAGAGTTCCGTCAGCTTTTATAATGCTGATTTTCTTCTGGAATTTATTCGGTTTAACCCAATAATATCCTTCTCCAAATTCACTCAATACATCTTCAGGGTATTCGCCCAGGAAAACGCCATCAAATGTGTAAAAAGCTTTTTTGGATGTACCTTCCAGCGAACGGTAGATCATTCCTGAATAATTAAACTCAAAAGGTTCATCAAAACCCTCTTGAATAACAGATTTATTGAAAATATCAATGAGAAAGTACTTCCCTTCTTTTTTAGCATTAAAATGGTAGACATGTCTTACCATTTCCAGATCTTCATATTCACAAGGGATCACAATTTCTCCGGTTTCGATATTAAGTAACCCACATTTCTGATCTGTTTCTATAATCCCATAATTATTATTGTGAATGAACAGAGCATCATAAACTTCTTCGTAAATGCATTCAATAAGGACCTTTCCATCGTTTCTCAGGTATCCGTATTTGCCGTTTTTCTGTGCTACCGCAATGCCTTCTTCACTAAAAGCAAATATTTCTTCATAAACAGGTGGCGTTATGATATTTCCTTTTTTATCTTTCAGTCCCCAAAGACCATTGTCTTCAAAAGTATCTGAGATATCTTTATACAGATCTTCATTCCAGTAGCCTAGGCCATAGTCAATCCAATCTGTTTCCAGCATTTCTAAAAAAGAAGTGTAGCCGCTTCTGGCAACAACTTCTTTCTCTAACCAGCTCAGATTCTGCTTAGATAGAGCTTTATCATATAGTTTGCTCTTCTCCTTAATCTCAAACGCCCAGTTTTTGGCCTGATCGGAATGCTTTTCTTCACTCATATTGAAAACATCCCAACCATTGATAACTAACGTGTCATAAGGCAGATCATCAAGCATCTCAAACATTTTGTTGACCGGTTCATAATAGGCCTTTTTGTAAAGCAGCTGATAGTGTTCGCCCAACAACTGATAGAATGATTTCAGTCTTTGTACCCCATTTATCTTATCAAAGTACAGTAGCTTTCCTTTTGCTCTTGGATCACAGGAAAACAAAGGGAACAGCAATTCCGGGATTTCGTAATTCCATTCTCCCAGATAGTGCGAATACTGGTCTCCAGTTTTTGAATCTACATTATATACGTAAAGACGGTGTGCCATTTTTTTCTTTAATGATTAAAATCCGAATTTAGAAAACAGTCCGGGCTTCTTCCATGAAGCTTTATATTCATCTGCAATAGGATCATAATCTGCAACCGAACGTACCTGATCCAATATAGCGTGGGCATCTTTCAAATTTCCAGCCTGATATAAAACAACTGCTTTTGCCAACTCAACACTTTCCACAAGATCGTCATATCCCCATTCTTCAGCATTGTAAATGGTATTAAACCTTTCGGCAAGGGATAAAGTCTTATCTTTACTATTCAGTTTTTCATAAACTCTTACTCCATAGCTCAGCCAAAGTACATAATCTTCAGGATCCATTACTTCGTTACATTCTGCATCATATTCACTGAAAATGGATACCGCTTCATCGTAATTCCCTTGAAGGAAATCACTTTTAACGATCATATAAATGGTTTTAGCTTTATCAAAAGCATCCAAAAGGAATTCTTTTTTATTTTCTAGATATCTTTTAGCCGTCAACGCTACCTGTCCGTAATGTTCCTCTTCATTATAGATCTGCATCAAGGCATACTGAGGATTCGCTTCCTGTGGAAAACGTTCTGCCATCCCTTCATAATGAGTTTTTCTGACATGAAGATCCTGCCTGTCCAAATGGTGAAATAAAATGCCTTCCAATTTATTTTTTGCAGCTTCCAGATCCCTGTAGTCATAATCATCAATTTCAGGATTCTCTGTGGTATGTTGATAAATGTAGGTAAGTAATTCCTCTGCTTCTTTATCAACATCATCAACTCCCAGTAATTCATGAATCTGCACCTGAAGTGCCTTGTTGTAAAGGCTTTTATAAAAATAGTCTTCGGATTCGCCATAAAGATTAAAGTAGTTACTCAGTGCTTTTTCTGCCCTTTCATAATTTCCTCCATTCACCAAAGCATCAATTAAGGTCAGGTGAAGTTCCATGAACTCTGAATATCTAAGTCCTTCAGAAGCGATCTCTACTGCTGCCTGATAATCTCCCAGCAATGAATATTTAATGGCTAAATTATTACAGCACATTGCTCTGGTATGCAAGTCGTTGTAATAGTCGCTTTCAAACTTACCTTCTTCAAAATACTTCCCGAATGCTTCATGCGCCTGTTCATACACGGTACGACCCACATTGTGCCATTTCTGTTTATCATTTTCATCCTCTAATGCCTCTATACACTCGTTCAGTAAGACCCCTTCATTGTAAATGTCTGCGGGATAATCCGAAAACACAGGTACCTCAGATAATACCATTCTATTCAAAAGATATTCTGAGTCTGCTCTTCTTCTCCAGGCTGTAGCATTGGATGATAACTGCACAGCTTTGTCCAGTAAAGGAATAGCTTCAGCATAGCGCTCGTTTTCATATAGGAATGTTCCTGCAAAATGATATCCTGAGAACAGTTCCGGATGGGAACTGATAACCTCAAGGGCATGATGATAGTAAAATTCCGTAGCAATATTCAGAAATTCAGGGTAGTTTCTCTCAATAATCAGCTGGTAATAGAAAACCTCAGGATTATTGTATCCGTTTCTTATGAGTTCTGCAAAGCGTTGATGCCACTCTGCTAATTTTTCATGAATATGAACTGCTGAGTTTTCTCCTTTGATCGCCTTCATCATCATCTTCAGAGAAAGGTCAGGAGCATTATTTTCAAATGCAATATCGGCAAGGTTGATCAAATCATATTCATTGTGGGTCACAAAAGTAGAATGTTCCTTCTCAATAAGGTTTGTAAGCTCTTCACCGGAAACCATTTTTGTACGGTCCAGCAAATAGATCTTTTTCATCCAGAAAAGTGAGGTATTCTTATCTCTGATCTCACGATTGTTGGCATGTGCTTTTTGAAAATAATATATTCCAGCTTCAAGACTGTTCAAAAGTGCTTTATTTTCTTCCAGAGATTCATATATTTTAACCAAAAAATCATACCCATATCCTGTGTAGTCAGGATCTTCCAGCATACGTTCTGCATAGCTTATAAACTCTGCTTTATTTTCCTGAGTAATATGTTTTTTGCTTCTGGCGATCTGCATCAGGGCATATTCATTGCCTAAAGGATAATCCAGGATATTGTAAAGTGCTTTTTGATGATTTGGATTCACCTGAAGTATTCTTCGTAAATAAGGAATAACATAATCTCTGATGGCATCATAAACCGCTTCATGTCCCTCATAGTAAACGATATCATGGTAAGCTACCGCCATTAAAAATAAGACTTCTTCGTCTTGGGGATGAGATAATAAGTATTGCTCTCCTTCTATAATACACTGGTCCAGATCTCTTCTGTAAAACAGTTGTTCTAAATTGTGGTACATTCTTAATATTTTGTTCTATAATTCAATCATTATATTTCCTGTCTGTCCCGGCAGTATCTGGAATTTATAATATAAGGGGTGCAAAATATAAAAAACACAAAGAAAAACAAATGACAAGCCTTATAAATCCCGGAAACCAGTGAGTAAATAATCCCGGATTATCACCGGATTTGAGATTTTAAGTTTTAATTTTGATCCGGAATTCAAAAAATAAATTTTTCAACGATACAGAACATGAAAAAATTATATACAGGGCTTTCCCTGGCATTCTCCGTGATGATGATTGCTCAAAAAGTTCCTGCTAAAAAAATCCTTTGGTTCTCTACGCTTATCAAACCTTTGGATGTGATGTTAAAGGGTATTTTGACCCTTCAAAATATAAAAAAGAAGAGATTGATGGCACTTACAGACTTTTATCTCCTTTAACCTTCTCTCCGTTTACTTCTCTCATTGTCTTTAACCCTGTAAAATACAATAAGGTTCGCAACAGCAGCACTCAGCTTTTAGAGCAAAATGAAAAAGAATATGTGGAGCGAAAAAAAGAACTTGAAGAACTCAAACCTATCAATCTTCCGATATGGAAAAAACAGCAGGAAGAAGCTCTTACCCTTTTGGAAAACGAGTATCAGCTCAATAAAGCATTACTTTTAGGCTATGCTGATCCGCAATCTCTTCCAAAAAGCAAGTTTTATACTACCTGTAAAGAGTATGTGGATGCCATGACGACTAAGGATAAAGAAAAAATGTATTCAGTATGGAAAGGTTTATTTGAGCCTAAAAAAGGCGAAGAAGTTTATTCCGGAACAAAGGATGCTTTTACTGCCAAATGGAATGATCCGAGAAAGGATGAGTATGCCATCATTGATCTTATGAATGCTTTCAATAATTGCGCAAACCATAGTTTCAGACCTAAAGCGGATGAGGATAACACTTTATTTACAACTTTTGAAAAAGTTTTCGTTACCATAAAAAGAGATTGTGATGAGCCTTAAAATGACAGAAAACGTCCTGTTTAAAGCAAAAAATTAAAATTCTCATTAAATAAGAAAAATAACTGTATAAAATTGGTTAAATTCTTTAGTTTTCGGATTTAAAGCCTTAATTTTGTGGGGAAATTTTAGAAAATTCGGATTCTTTCTACAACTATGCGCATGGAAAAATGATGGTCGGGCTCTCCCTGGCTTTATCTGCTATTGTTTCGGGGCAAAAAGGCCCTGTAAAAACCAACCTGACACCGTACAGCTATCAGACATTCAATTGTGATAACAAGGGATATTTTGATGCTTCCAAATATGAAAAAGAAGAAATAGACGGCGTTAATAAACTTTTATACAAATTCAATGGGGTTCATTTTGATACGAATCCTATTTTCAAAATTTCCAGCCTTGAAGAAATCCGCAGAAACAAAGATCAGCATCTGGAAAATCTGGAAAAACAGTACCAGGAGAAAAAACAAGAACTTTACAGCCTTAAAGTAATCAATCAGCCGGTTTGGAAGAAGTTGTATGAAAATGCCATTCAAACTTTTGAGAATGAATATGAGCTGAATAAGGAAGAAATCCTGGCCTTTTCTGACCCTACTACCCTTAAGAACAGTAGATTCTATGAAACCTGCAGAGAATCCATTGATGCTATATCTTCTCCCGACAGAGAGAAAATGTTTGCTTCATGGAAAGCCTATACCGAACTAAAAAGCAAGAACAACTCTGATCCACAAGGAGTAATGAACCGCTTCAATGCTAAAATGGAAGATCCACAAAGAGAAGATTATGCATTAATCGATATGATTGGACTTAGTTTTCACAATTGTGCCAACAGCAGCTTCAGACAGAAGCGCGATGAGGAAGGTAATGTTTACAGAGATTTCGACAAGATTTTCACAAAACTGAAGAAAAATTGCGACGAACCTTAGGATAATTGAAAGATTAAAATAATATATAACAGTACTCATTTTGGGTACTGTTTTTTATGCGATATAAATATTAAAACATACCTACTTTAAATGATCCGGATTTACTATTTTTATCGGCTAACTGATAACTATGAAAAAAGGACTGTACTGTTTTTGTATTTTTTTGTCTGTGATCTCTGTAAAGGCTCAAATTGATATCCCATTTAATCTCGTTACTCTGGTAAAAAACACATCCTCTCAAACTCCTAAGGACAGCATTCTTCCCACTTACCAAAATGGAGCCTTCATGTATATCAATCTGAAAGACGGACAGCCTGTTTTCAATAAAAAATTTAGAGAAGCCTACCCTTTTTACGGGAAATATGCTCTGGTTTTTGATTCTGAAACAAAATCATATAATGTAATTGACCATACAGGGTCTTTTATTTTAGACAAAGGAGTTTATACCAGGATTAATAACCGAACAACATGCAGCACTAATTTCATCAGCTTTTTAATGAATGAAAATAGCACTGAATACACTTTCAATAGGCACAATGGAGAATTTGAGCGCTGTTTAGGAACTTCCTGTGGTTATCCGGTTTTATTAAGATTCCCTTTCATAAAAAATGAAACAGGCCAGTATATTCTTTATACCAACAAATTTGAAGTTGAAAATGCTACGCCATTGGATGGCAATTATTTCATGGTACGAAAAGATGGAAAAATAGGGATTATCGACAGAACCGGAAAAATCCTGGTTCCCTTTGAATACGAAGAATCACCAGTCAATTTTATCCCAAACCGTGTCAATGTTGTCAATATACTTCCTCTTAAAAAAGATAATGTGTGGTACTATTATAATCCTGAAGGGAAATTGATTACCCAAAGTCTATGGCTATGTCAGACATTGTTATATGCACAAACTAAACTGGGAATTTATCAAAACGGACAAAAGTATGGCTTGCTTTATACCGATGGAACGACACTAGAGAAAGAATACGACTGGATTTCCGAGGATGGTATTTTAGCCAGAACAGGAAATGATTTCTATTTTATTTTGGATAAGAGAATTGTTCCTTATTATGTAAAATAATTTTGAAAGACTTCATCATCTTTAAAATTCAATTTTATCCACTTCTCTAACAATAACTTATTTCCAAAAAATCACAAAATAAATTAATAATGAATAAGTTACAGTTTATTCAATTAATTTCCTTAATTTTGCACCCCGAAAATAAGAATTCAAAATATGAAACGAATTGGTGAGCACAGAACCCTTCTTGGAGTTGATAAAAATGTAACTTTAAAAGAGTTAAAGACCATTTACAGAAATGTGATGAAAGATACACATCCTGATAAATTTATCAATGATGAAGCAGGAAAAGTGGCAGCAGAAGAAAGAAGTAAGTCTGTAATTGAAGCTTATCATTTCCTGGTAAGCATCAATCCTGAAACTCAGGAAAAATATAAAGAAGAATATACTGAGACCATTACCCAATCTAATATTCAGGATTTTTATCTTGAGAAATCGATTTTAACGGTTCAGCATTTGAATGGAAAAACCTATGAATACATGGGCGTTCCAAGAAATACTTATATCAAAATGGTTAACGCTGATTCTCCAAGCCGTTTCGCAAGAAGACACGTCTATGGAAACTTTATCTATAGAAAAGCTGGAGAGGCTATGGCAGACTAATTTTTTCAGATACAATATATGAAGGCTTTCGGTGGACACCGGAAGTCTTTTTTATTGATAAAATATACAAAATATTATGTTTTGGCTAAAGCCAATATTCATTATGTAATATTAAGCGGGCTAAAGCCCGCTCCTATTGATCCTGTTGATAGGTTATTATATAGAACATATCTCGGAAAAATTCTTTTTACAATTTACCTTATAACATCAATAGACATGGGCTTTAGCCCATGTTATAAGTTCAAAAATCCATACGGCTTTAGCCAAAACTTACAACTCATCTATTATCTTTACAACAACTATTCATATCAAAAACAAAAAAGCGCCTCAGAAATTCTGAGGCGCTTTCGATTAATTAAAGGTATATGATATTTTATTTGTCTAAATGTTTAGGCGTAAATCCGTCTTCATTTAGTTCTCTGTGTACATAATCTGCCTTCATTTCAGCTTCGTAGTCTACTTTGGTATCTTTACCCATTCTTCTTAGGATAGAGTCAAATAGAGAGTATACTACCGGTACAATAATCAAGGTAAGGAATAGAGACGATGTAAGACCACCGATTACTACCCATGCAAGACCTTTGTTCATCTCTGCTCCGGCACCTGTTGCCAATGCGATCGGTAACATACCGAAGATCATCGCAATAGTTGTCATCAGGATCGGACGAAGACGGGCGTGGTTAGCCTGAATTAGTGCATCATGTGTTGTTGCTCCAGCTGCTTTTCTGGCATTAGTAAAGTCAACAATCATAATCGCGTTCTTCGCTACCAATCCAATCAACATGATCATCCCTAGCATCGTGAAGATGTTCAATGAGTTAGCTGTTAAGGCAAGGATTACCATTACCCCGATCATTGCCAACGGAATAGAGAACAATACTACGAAAGGATATACGAAACTGTCATATAATGATACCATTACAAGATATACCAATACGATAGCCGCTAATAAAGCAATTCCTAAAGTACCGAAACCTTCCTGCTGGTTCTCCATATCCCCACTCCAGATGTAATCTACACCGATAGGTTTTTTCTCATTCATGAACTTAGCAGCCCATTCGTTCGCTACGTCTCCAACTGGTCTACCTACTGCTTTAGCTCTTACTTTTACTGAAGGAGACTTGTCTCTACGTTCAAGCAAACTTGGCCCTGAACCCATTTTTACTTCAGCAAACTGGCTCAAACGAACCTGCTGCCCCTGAGGGTTTGTAAACATCAGGTTTTTAACATCATCAATTGACTGTCTGTTCAAATCTCCGAAACGGATGTTAATGTCATATTCGTACTCTCCTGCTCTGAATTTCCCATCTGTATTTCCGTTAAATGCAGTCTGCATTGTCTGTCCTACACTTGAAAGATTTAAGCCTAGAGAAGCCATTTTATCTCTGTCGATATTTACCTGTACTTCCGGGTTACCAGAGTCCGTTGATAATTCTGCATCTACTGCTCCAGGAACTTTTTTCAATAGATCCAGGATTCTTGTAGCTTCTTTTACCGCTGTTGCGTTATCAGGAGCCGTTACTACCATTTCAATTGGAGCATTTTCTGCACCCATGATACCGATTGGAGCTGTTTTAAACTCTACTCCTGTAAATTTCTCTTCTAAGGCTCTTTTTACTTTTGCAGCCTTGATGTTGGTACTTTCAGAACGTTCAGATTTGTCTGTTAAGTTAACCTGAACCTCAGATTGGTAAGTTGTTGCCTGAGCTCCACCAAAACCTGTAGATTGCTGTCCAACAGTTGTAATTAAGTCTACAACATCTTTATCATTTCTCAGGTATTTTTCAACCTCTAATGTTAATTGGTTGGTCTTTTCAACAGTAGCATCTTTAGAAAGCTCCATCTGTACTAAGAACTGACCACGGTCAATTGGTGGGAAGAATTCCCCTCCAATGAATCCGAAGATTACTAACGAGAATGAACTGATTAAAACAATGAATGTAATAACCACTGTAGAAATTCTTCTTAAAGTTGTTTTCAGACACCATTCAAGAATATCTGTAATCCAGTGAGTGAACTTGTCGATTAGACCTTCAAACCAAAGGATGAATTTCTCAAACCAGTTTTTCCCTGTTAAATGCTCCAGTTTACCGAATCTTGATGATAACCAAGGGATGATGGTAAATGAAGCTAATAATGACAGTAACGTCGCAATAACCACCGTGACGCAGAACTGTGCTAAGATGTTAGCTACAAGCCCTGAACTCATCGCAATCGGTAAGAATACCACCACAATTACCAAGGTAATCGCAGCAACGGTAAATCCAATTTCTGATGCTCCGTCATATGCCGCTCTGATCTTGCTTTTCCCCATCTCCATGTGACGGTAGATGTTTTCCAATACCACAATCGCGTCATCCACCAGGATACCTACCACAAGGGAAAGACCTAGTAAACTCATTAAGTTCAAAGTATATCCCATCAGGTTCATTCCGATGAACGCTGCCACCAATGAAGCCGGGATGGAAACCATTACGATGAATGCGTTTCTGATACTGTGAAGGAACAATAGCATTACAATCGCCACAAGAATAATTGCTAAGAATAAGTCGAAAATTACGTGGTTAGCTGATTCAAGGGTAAATTCTGTAGTATCATTTACGATTTTTACTTTTACTCCCTGAATTTGTAAGCCTCTTCTACGGTTTTAATCGTTTTCTGAATACTTTCAGATACTGCTACTGCGTTCGCATCAGACTGCTTTTTAACCTGCATTAAGATCGTTGGAAACTGGTTGAATCTCGCTACTTTTTCAACATCTTTCTGAGAGTCAAAAACAGTGGCAATATCAGATAAACGAACCTGTGCTCCATTTTTGTTGGAAACGACAAGGTTGTTCATTTCCTCAGTAGACTTATATTTTCCTGATAATCTGATCGTAGATTTAGTAGTTCTTGTTTTCAAGCTACCTGTAGGGAAATCTAAGTTTGAAGAAAGGATTGCCTGCTGAACATCTCCAATAGAAAGTCCGTATCCCTGCAATTTCTTTTCATCCAGATTCACCTGAATTTCTCTCTCCTGCCCACCTACAAGGTCAACCTGAGCAACTCCGTTTACACGGGAGAAAATAGGTTCAATCTTTTTATCCAATAAGTCGTAAAGATCCTTACTGTTTAATTTATCAGATGAAATACTCATCGTGATAATCGGTAAATCATCTAAGGAGAATTTATTCAGTGAAGGGGCTTTCACGTCGTCCGGAAGATCTCCCAAGATTGCGTTTACCTTTCTCTGAGCATCATTCAAAGCAAAGTCTACATCGGCACCATTGTTCAGCTGAACCATGATAACGGATAAACTTTCATATGAAGAAGATTCTACTTTTTTTACGTTTTCCAAAGAACCTACAGCATCCTCAATCTTTCGGGTGACGGATGTTTCCACCTCGGCAGGTGAAGCTCCCGGATACACCGTGGAAATGGTTACCATGTTGGTTTCAAACTTCGGAATCAATTCGTATCCCATGAGCGTATAACTCAGGATACCTCCCAGCGTCAGAATTGTAAATAATACAATTACCAACGAGGGTCTTTTAATCGATATTTCTGCTAACTTCATATATCGTTTACTTTATAATGTTCACTTTAGATCCGTTGTCCAGGTTAATCTGTCCGCTGGTTACTATTTGCTCACCACCATTCAGCCCGCTTAATACCTGTACTTTGTCTCCGTAAACTTTTCCTACAGTTACTTTAATCAATTTAGCAACACCGTTCTGAACAACGAATAACTGTCCTGAACTTACTCCGTTTACAAACGCTTCAGCAGGAACAGTCAGCATATTCTGAGTTTCTGCACCATGGTTTGTTTTAAAGGTAGCGGTTGCGTACATCCCTGCTTTCAGGTTTCCTCTGTTCTGAACTTCGATTTCAACCGGGAAATTCAAAGATGCATCACTTTTAGGAGCGATAAATGTAATTCTACCTACGAAAGAGTCTTCCGGTAAAACGTTTACTTTAATTGGAACTTCCTGACCTAACTGGATTTTTCCAACCTGGCTTTCATCTACTAAAACAGAAAGTTTTAAGCTGTTGATATTAACGATCTCAAACATTGCTGTTCCCGGAGAAACTACAGTTCCCGGCTCCACCATTTTCTTATTAACTGTACCACTGATTCCTGCACGGATGCTTGTATCGTTTACTTTAACGCCTTGTGCTCTCACTGCAGCCTGCATATTTTTCAGTTGCAGTCTTGAATTATCAAGCTGTTGTTTAGTAACTCCACCTGTTTTATATGCATTTTCGTAACGTTGGTTATCGATAATGGCATTTTGTAGATTATTCTGAGCCTGAGTAACGTCAACTTCGATAGCATCTCTTTTGATGGTTGCTAAAACCTGACCTGCTCCTACTCTTGAACCTTCTTTCACTAAAACGCTAACAATACGTCCTGAAATCTCAGAAGCCTGATTCATTTCCTGCTTAGGAAGGAAGGTACCGTTTGCAGAATAATCTGTATCAATATTTTCTCTTGCTACCGTTACGATATTAACGTTGATTTTATCTACCTGCTTGGCAACCTCTTTTACTTCCTGAGTCTGCTTCTCTTTGTTACCTGCAATCTTGTAAGCTGCCAACCCAACCAGTACAGCTGCTACGATGATATATATTAAAGTTTTTTTCATTGCTTATTATGGGTTTTGTAGTGTGTTTAATTCTCCTTTTGCTTTCATTAACTGAATTTCAGCCTGCTTATAATCCAATAGAGCATTGGCATAGTTTTGCTTTGCTTCTGTTAATGAGTTATCTGTATCCAATAGATCTGTAAGTGTTGCTAAACCGTATTGATAGTTGGATTGTGTATTCGCCTGTACTTTTTCTGCCAGTGCAACGTTATCCTTCATACTCTGAATATTGATTAAAGCATTCTCCATATTGGTAGTTGCATTTTTATAATCTAAATTCAGACTTAACTGAGTGTTTTCAATATCCTGATTTAAATCCTGGATATCAATTTCGGCCTGTTGAATCTTAGATTTTGTAGCTCCACCCGTAAAAATCGGAATGTTTACATTTAATCCTACAGAGGCTGCATCACTCCAGTTTACACCATTACTGATACCGTTGAACCAAGGGAATTTTGTTCCCATTCCGTACCAACCGTAGTTCGCCTGAAGGCTTACAGTAGGATAAAGGAATGCTTCAGTAGCTTTTTTATTGAACTGTAAAAGCTCCATTTGTTTCTTAAGAACTTTAATTTCAGATCTGTTATCTAAACTAATCTGTCCTGAAATAAGCTCAGGTTTTGGTTCGATGCTTTTTTCTTCCAGTTCAATCTGAGAGTCTATTGGAATTCCCATATAAAACTTCAATGCATTTTTGGTAAGTTCTACTCCATTGATAAGCTTTTGCTTATTGGAAGCAATGTTTGTAAGCTGAACATTGGTTCTGTCAAGATCAATCGGCTTTGCTAAACCATTATCAACTAAACTTTTAATAACATTTCTTACTTTCTCTGTGTTGGCATAGCTTGTTTCCAATGTTTTCAGGTTTTCTTCCTGTACAAATACATTGTAATAGGCTGTAGCTACATTCACAATGATCTGTTCATTGGTAAGCTGAGAGTTAAGCACATAGAATTCTCTGGTAGACTTTGCAGCTTTTAAACCAATGAAAACTCTCTGATCAAACAATGCCTGGTTCAATGAAGCGGAAATATTGGAGTTCCATGGCTGTCCCATTTTGAAAATGTTTCTCTGCCCCATAATCTCTACCACAGTTTCCTGGATAATCGGGTTATAAGAAACACCACCGGCTACACTAATCTGTGGAAGAGCTCCAGCTTTAGCCTCATCAATCTTATATTCGGCTTTTTTTACCTGTAAGGCTGCTTTTTTAGCTTCTGCCTTATTCTGGAGTGCCTGTTTTATTGCTTCCTGCAGAGAAACCTGCTGCTGGGCAGACACCGATGAAAAACCGAAAATCATAAATGCTGCAGCTATCCCAATCTTTAGCTTTTTAGCAGTTATACGTTTTCTTTTCATAATTTTATACTTCGTTTATTTTTTTAATTTTTTCCTTGCTTTTATTTCTAACTGACGATTCATTTTAAGAAATACTTTAGATTTTGTTAGTTTTTAAATAACATATTGATAATAATCTCTTTTCTTTCTGAAATAATCTTATCATATTCTTCGTCACTAATCATCAGATTCTCCATAAACAAAGGTCGTATTGCACTTGGAAAAACCAGTAATGAAACCATATTCAGGATAAACTGAACGGGAGCCATTTTTTCAATATTTCCCAATTCCATTTCTTTTTCAATATCTTTATACATGGTTTCAAGAATATCTTCTTCTATTTCTCTCTGATGGCAGGTTCCTTTATTGATCTGTGAAACGATATACGTTTCCAGATATGGATACTGAAGGCTCGTAGAAAGGCTGCTTTCTATAAACTTGCTGATCTTCTCCTTAAATGGAAGATCCGAATTCTGAATGATCTTTGATTTTTCCTGCTCTACTTTCTGTGCTTCATCAAAGATGATCTGAATCAGTTTGTCTCTTGATCGG
Source organism: Chryseobacterium sp. CH25 (assembly GCF_004119455.1). Taxonomy (GTDB): domain Bacteria; phylum Bacteroidota; class Bacteroidia; order Flavobacteriales; family Weeksellaceae; genus Chryseobacterium. Next base: position 46,608 of record NZ_NRQT01000005.1, on the reverse strand, counting down.
AAATAATAATTAATAAGGGTTCTATTTACTCCTGCTTCATCTGCAATCTCCTGCGTAGTAGCATCAAATTTTCCTTTCACAAAGAATAATTTCTTCGCTGTCTCCTTGATCAATTCCTGTGTTTGGTCTTTTTTTGCTTGATTTGACATTTTTGTTAAACAAATTTGTGCAAATTTAAACCGAATTTTGTTTTTGACAAAATTGTTAAACAAAAAAATTAAACAAATTTGTTATGATTACATCATGTTTTTGAAATAAAATTTTGATTATTCACTATTTAACGAAAAATCAATTTTTATATCTTTGCCGCAAAAATTAATAACCTGATGAAGAAAATTCTTTCGCTGTTCATGATTTTGAGCGCCGTACTTCTATTTTCACAAAATCTGCTTTGGGATTTTCAAACTAAAAGTCATATTATAGAATCTCAGCATTTTATTGCTTTTAGCGATACAGATTCACAAGGAAACATTTATGTAGGAGGAAGATATGGTCGTTTTGCATTTCCCAGCATCAATGCTATTACATTTGATAACATCACGAAAACAACCACTGTTGATGAAGATTCAAGGGTGGTTATTGCAAAGTTTGACAAGAACAAAAATGTAATCTGGGTAAAAGAGATCAGATCAAAATATTATTCTTCATTAAATTCCTTAGTTGTAGATAAGCAGGATAATCTCTTACTTACAGGATATACAGATGGAAACGATTTAAAATTAGATCCTAATTCTGAGACTATTTTTAATACAGGAATTAACCAAAGCAGTTCATTTATGGTAAAATTAGACTCTAATGGAAATTTTGTCTTTGGAAATATTTACAACTATGTCTCTAATATGACCTGTACTATTGATTTGAATAACAATATTATCTCTACAGGAAATTATATTAATTATCCTCCATCATTTCTTACCGATTTGAATCCCGATCCTAATGCGGTATTTCATCTGCCACCTCCAAATGGGTTATTTATTATGAAAAATACCTCTACCGGAGCTTTTTCGTGGGCCCGTCCTCTTCATGCTCACAATACCCCAACAATACATACTGTAAAAACAGATCATAACAATGATATTATTGTTCTTGGAAATTTTGAAGCTTATTTAAAAATTGATAATAATACTTTTCCGTCCAGTAGCACTAATTATAATCAAAGTTTTCTAGCGAAATTCAATACGAATGGAAATTTTACGTGGTATCAGCCATTGACTTATTTCAGTGCTTATCTGGGTACTTCAAACTCAAAGATTGAAATTGATAACACCAATAATATTTACACTGCAAGTAATAATTATCATACTCAAAATATTACCTTTCCAAATACTACGATAAATATTCCTATGGATGGACGTACAGTGATTTATAAAATAAACACAAATGGACATTTGGTATGGAATTCACTCATAAAAGGAGATGTAAGCTATGACTTTCGTTCTATTAAACTCAATGCTGACAATACCATTAATTTTTTTGTACGTTATGCTGACAATATGATTAAAGTTATCAATGGAAATAATAATGCAACTGAAATTGTAAAAAGAATAGACATAGGTCTTAATTACAGCTATTTATCAAATGATTCTCAAACATATTATTTAAAGTTCAGAAATGATGGCAAATTAATATTCAATAAAAGCGATTTTTCTTCTTATACTTTTGACCAGAGTATAGATTATGAAGGAAACATGATTCTTGTCGGAAATTACACAGGATATCAAGACTTTAATCCAGATCTGGATATTAAAGATATAAAATATACAAATAATAATATAAGCTCTTTCATTCAAAAGTTCGGGAAGTGTTATAATGGTACACCAGATGGAGATAAAACACAAACATTTTGTTCATCAATCAATCCAACAATAAACAATCTATATCCTAATACATCTTATACAACCTGGTATGATTCTTTAACATCAACAACTCCTTTGAGCAGTACAACTCCTTTACAAAACAACAGTACTTATTATGCTTCCGTTCAGGATGAATCTTGTCCTTTTAATAATAAAAGATTAGCTGTAAAAGTAATCATCAAAAATGCACCACTCAAATTGACTGTAAACGATTTCTATTTTTGCAGTAATGTTAATCAAATGACCCTGCATCAACTGAACATTAATAATAATCAAAATACCAGATTCTATGATGCTGCCGGTAATTTAATTAGCAGTACATCCTATATTACTGGAGGGGTTCAATATTACGTTTCTCAATATAATTCGGATTGTGAGAGCGAAAAAGTTCCTTTTAAAGTATTTTCAATACAAAATACTATTCCAACAGCGCCCCAGCAGCAAACATTCTGCGCCACAAACAACCCTAAAGTTTCAGATATCCAGATCACAGGCCAGGATATAAAATGGTATGATGCAGCAGGTGTAAATTTACCTGTAACATCACCTCTGGTAAATGGACAGACTTATTACGCTTCTCAAACAATAAATAGCTGTGAAAGTAGTAAAATTGCTATTCAGGTTACTGTAAACAGTACACCTAAACCAGCAGCCAATATCAATCAGGATTTCTGTTCTTCAGCAAATCCTACACTGGAAAAATTAATTGTTGCAGGAACTTCATTAACCTTCTACGATGCTGCAGGAAATATTCTTCCTGTTACAACAACTCTTGTACATGGACAGACTTATTATGTAACCCAAAAACTAAACAATTGCGAATCCGAAAAGCTAGCCATTTCAGTAACCTTATCTTCAAATAATGTTCCGGCTAAAGGCTATGCACAGACATTATGTAATGACAATACAGGAAATACAATGATAGTTAATCTTCATACTTATGATGGTAATATCATTAATAACCCTAATAATTATATTTTCTCTTATACAGATGCAGCAGGAAATATTATTTCCAACCCTTCTGCTTATATTTTAAATATTGGTTCCAACCTTATTAATGTAAAGGTTAGTACTGCTGAAGGATGCTTTATAATGGTAAGACTGAGTCTAACACTTAATCCAAAACCTGTGGTTACATTACCTGAAAAATTGGATTTTTGTGAAGGTAAATCTGCTGTATTAGATGCTGGAACCGGATTCAAATCCTATCTATGGAATACGGGGGCAACAACTCAATCTATTACAGTATCTCTACCCGGGACCTATTCGGTAAAAGTAATCAACAATTTTGGCTGCGAAAGTACCAGCTCTACGAAAATAAATTATTCAGTTTTACCTCAAATTGTATCTGTAAATATTACCAACAATACAGCAACGGTTATTATTTCTGAAACAGGTAATTATGAATACTCTCTTGATAATACCACTTGGCAGGATTCCAATATTTTCACCAATTTACATTTGGGCGAATACACTGTATATGTAAGAACAAAATCCGGATGTGTAATTGGAAAGAAAAGCTTTTCTATTTTTAATATTCCAAATACAATTACCCCTAACGCTGACGGAATTAATGATATCTGGAGAATTGCAGGACTAGAAAACTATCCGGAGACTGAAGTTTATATATATGACAGAAAGGGACTTCTTCTCTATAAAGAAATAATCAAAAAGAAACCTTTCCAATGGGATGGAAAATATGATTTACAACCGATAGCGACAGGAAGCTACTGGTATACAATAAAAGTTTCTGATGGGAGAAATTACAGCGGTTGGCTGTTAGTTAAAAACAGAGAATAAAAAAAGGAGCAGAAAATTCTGCTCCTTTTTATTTTATAATAATTTTATTTTGTCGTCTGAAATATCGATGATTTTATCTTTATAAAGACCACCGATTGCTTTCTTAAAGTTCTTTTTACTCATCTGAAGTTCATCTTTAATCTCTTCAGGAGTAGATTTATCTGAAACATACAGAAGTCCATAATTTTCTTCTAATCTGTCCAAAATCTTCTGCTTGAATTCATCGATATTCTCAAATCCTTCTGGCTGTAGAGAGATATCAATTTTTCCGTCTTCACGAATAGCCTTAATATATCCTTTCTCCTCAGAAAGCGGATACAGTTTTTTGAAGACATCAGAAGCATATACCAAACCGATATACTTTTTATTGATGACAACATTCCAGCCCAGTTCACTTTCATTCATCATGATAAGATCTACCTTATCTCCTTTCTGGAACGGAAGATCTTCATATTGTGGATTTCTCTTGAATTTGGTAGTTCCGGTAATCAGTTCCATATCTTCATCTACATAAAGATACACAAGATATCTTTTGCCTTCAATAATTTTGGTTTTCTGCTGTTTGTATGGAACAAATAAATCTTTAATGATTCCCCAATCCATAAAAGCTCCACTTGGAAGACTCTGTACACAGCTCATTACCGCAAATTCACCTACTTCTGCCAAAGGAATTTCTGTGGTAGCCTTTAATTTATCATCATCCTGATATACAAAAACCTCAACATACTCTCCCACTTCCTGTTCTTCACGAATAAAGATTTTAGGAAGAAAAGCTTTTTCACCGGATTCTTCATCTATTAAGATCCATCCTGAATTGAGTTTTTCTGAAATTTGTAAAGTCTGAGTTTTTCCGAGTTGCATTGATGATAAAATTAGCTGACAAAGGTACGGAAATTTGAAGATTATAACCTAGTGAATACTTTTAAGAATCATTTTTATCTTTAAAACAGCCTTTAAAACCTGTACATTTGAACTGAAAAAACTGAAAAACATGAAAAAATATTTTGCCACAGCATTTCTTCTATCTTTTTTTATTTCAAAAGCCCAGTTATTGGATAAAGCAGCTCTCAATATAGCCTACCGATACACTGGAAGAAATGTTTTACAGGCCGGGTTGGAATTCAGGCTTGGAGAATCCAACTATCAATCTGTAATCTTAGGACCTTCTATGCTTTATACCCGTATTAATGAAACCAATAAATTTATTCCTGAGGTTAATATTTATTATATCAATAACGGTTTATTGTATGGCACTTCTATCAATCAATATGCACTAGAGCCAAGGATTGGAATTTCATTGTTCAATCTGCTATTTATCAATACCGGTTATGCTTTCCCTATACATAAAGAAAAGTATTTTAAAGGGATCACTTTTGGCATTCAGTTTAATATTGCGCCCAATCACTCCAAGTTTTATGATAAAATGAAGGTGATGTAAATTTACCTCTCACAGATATGGCCGATTCCATAGATTTTTCTATAATTGATAATTTATAGGATTAAATATCTGTGGCATCTGTAAGAGAAATTTAAAAAGCATCTTGTAGATAAATTATAGGATCAGATATCTACGCGGTCTATAAAATCTGCGCGAAAAAATATATCCATCATTCAATTTTATCGGAGATAACATCCTTGCAACTTAAAAACTGTAGCTTTTCAAAAAATAACTTCGCGACTTTGCGATTTTCAACATACTTATATTGTTGAGATTGCTTCACCTTCGGTTCGCAATGACCAAGCCTCTTATTATGTTTACACTTTTAGACAAAAAAAGAGAAGTCAAAAAAACTTCTCTCATTGTATTATAATCTGGAAATATAATCTCTAAGCTCCCTTTTACTGTTTTCAAAATCAAAAGCATCGTATACCACAAAATACTTATTCTTATCTACACAGTTCAGATACATAGACTTAGCCAGAGATAATTTATTTTTATCAAAGCTTAATGATTTCACCAGATCTCTTATCTGCACCGCAGTAAACATAGAATTTCTCATCTGTTGATTAATCATAGCCAGTTTTCCATCATCAAACTTTTCGTTTCTCTGCAACATTTCAAAAAACTGTCGGAAAGTACTGTTATCCATCACATTTCCTGGATTATTCCAATTTCCGGATTGGTTTCCATAAGGATTGTTCCAGATATCGTTCCAGTCATTAAATCCATACTGTCCCTGCACCGAATATGAGTCTAATAAATACAAACCTTGATTGGTGAAAAAATCTAATACCATTCTGCTGTTATTGCGAAGCATTAAAGAAGTTCTGTATATTAAAAATCCATTTTCATAGATGGATATTGGCATTCTTCCGGATTGAAGATCGAAAAAACGGTATTTACCAGAGCCATTAGCTATCATCTGATCACCAACTTCTACTGTAAAAAAGCCCTGTTCAGGAATTCTTAAAAAAACTTCAGCATAACCGTAATTTCTGTTCCATTGATAATTTGGGGTTTTCATCCTTCCATTTTGATTCCCTGAATTACGATCAAAAGTTTTATTTTTTAAATCTGTTTTTGGAGCCTGCATTTCAGTAGTTGAGGCTTCATTCCTCAACAATTCACCAACCTTACCTGCCTCTTGAGCAAAAGAGCTGATGCCCATCAAAAGCGTTAAACCTATAAAAATTTTCTTCATATTTAATTTTTCAAAATCAATCTCCATTTTTATGCCAAAAAAGGCTTATTATACCCTCTATACTGAAATTCTAAGCATTGACTTCTACTTGGTGTATGAATAAATCCTTTATGCACTCCTATTTAAAAGTATGGTCTTAAATATTTAATGAATTAAAATTGTTGGAAAAACACTAAGGCGCAAGGAATTTAAATAATATGCTGTTTTTAAGGCGCAAGAGAATCGAAGATTCTCAGCAAGAAAAGGTCATTTTTCTATTACAATATCCTATTTTCATTTTATAAGATTATTCGTGAATTCATACCCATTGAAAGCATGTTTTAGCAGTATACAATTTTATCGGAGATAAAATCCTTGCGCTTTAAAAACAGTAGCATACCAAAAAAACTTTGCGCCTTTGCGATTTCCAACATACTTACAAAACTGGAATTGCTTCGTTTTGCTCACAATGCCCAAACATTAGCCGATTCTAACTTTGTAATACAAAAAAAAGAGGAGCAGACCGCCCCTCTTTTACTATTTAAATGATTAAATTTTAATCAAATATTACATGTGAATAGATCTTTTTGCTGTAGCATCTAATGCAGCTTCTTTAATTGCTTCTGCATAAGTTGGGTGAGCGTGAGAACTTCTTGCGATATCTTCAGCACTTGCACGGAATTCCATAGCAATTACTCCTTCAGCAATAAGGTCAGCAGCTCTTGCTCCAATGATGTGCATACCTAAGATCTCATCAGTTTTTTCGTCAGCAATAATCTTCACAAGACCATCAGTATCACCACTTGCACGGCTTCTTCCTAATGCTCTCATTGGGAAAGATCCTACTTTGTAAGCTACTCCTTCTTCTTTTAATTGCTCTTCAGTCTTACCTACTCCTGCAACTTCCGGCCAAGTGTAAACAACACCAGGAATTAAGTTATAATTGATGTGGGGCTTCTGACCTGCTAATATTTCAGCAACAAGTACTCCTTCTTCTTCAGCTTTGTGAGCAAGCATAGCACCTTTGATTACATCACCGATTGCATAAATGTTTGCAACGTTTGTCTGTAAGTGATCGTTTGTTTTTACTCTTCCTCTTTCGTCAAGCTCTACTCCAGCTTTCTCAAGACCAAGGCCATCTGTATAAGGCTTTCTACCTACAGAAACTAAACAGTAATCTCCTTCTACTACTACTTCTTCTCCTTTTTTATCTTTAGCTGTAATTTTTACAGTATCTCCGTTTCTTTCCACTGCAGAAACTGCTGTAGAAAGCATAAACTTCATTCCTTGTTTTTTAAGAACTTTAGTTAATTCTTTACTTAAAGCTCCATCCATTCCAGGGATGATTTTATCCATGAACTCAACTACAGTTACCTGAGCTCCTAATCTTAGGTATACAGATCCTAATTCAAGACCAATTACACCACCACCAATTACTACTAAATGCTTAGGAACCTCTTTAAGGTTTAATGCTTCAGTAGAAGTAATCACTCTTTCTTTATCCAAAGAGATAAAAGGAAGTGAAGACGGCTTAGAACCAGTTGCGATAATTGTATATTTAGATTCGATCGTTTCAGAAGAACCGTCGTTTTTCGTAATTTTAATCTGAGTAGCGGATTCAAAGCTTCCTAATCCTTCAAAAACAGTGATTTTGTTTTTGTCCATCAAAAAGTTAATCCCTTTAGTTGTTTGATCTACAACTTCATTTTTACGCTCAATGATTCTTGCAATATCTACTTGTGGCTCGTTAATGATAATTCCGTGACCTGCAAAATTGTGTTTTGCATTTTCGAAATGCTCAGAGCTGTCAAGAAGCGCTTTTGACGGAATACATCCAACGTTAAGACAAGTTCCGCCTAAAGTTGAATATTTTTCAATAATTGCTGTTTTGAAACCTAACTGTGCTGCACGGATTGCTGCTACATAACCACCAGGACCAGAACCTATTACGGTAACATCGAATTGACTCATGTTATTTTATGAATTTGTTTATTATTATCTATCTTAAGTCTCACAAATTTACATATAAATTACTAAGCACCAAAGTGAGTTTTATCAATTTTGAGATCAAAAAATTTTAAATACCTTAACGCGGTTATCAATCTAGCTGTAACCTACCATTACCAATAGTTCCTGTGCTTTCAAAAAACGAACCTCCATAAACATACCATTCAATACTTTCCAGATACTCCACTGCATTTTCCGGAGTAATCTGTAAGCGGTCTTTTTTGGAAACAATTCCTTTGTACCATCTTCCTGATTTTGAATAATGTTCATATTCAACAAAATAATGTATCCATATTCTCTGGCATAACTTACACTGCTGAATGGTTACTTCTCCATGTCTACCGTTGGTATGATCTATACCTAATTCTGAACTTCTGTATTCAGTATAATTGTGATCAGGTTTTTCACAAGCGCACCCTATCTTGGGAATCGTTTTCATTGTCTCCTTTTTTGAAGCGCAAAAATACTAAAAAACCAATAAAATTGAGATACCATATAAATACCTGCTAACATCGCTCCTAACTATTTATTCAGGAACTTTATATTTTCCTCCTGCCCTTTTTTCAAATAAATTGCTGTAAAAATTAATGGCTTTTCTTTTGAAGCATTATCAAAATGAAGAATATTCACATTTTTAGGCTCATAGAAAGCCTCTCCTTCACGCAGTATTATACTTTCCTGTCCTTCTATCTGAAAAACAGCCTCTCCGGATTTTATGATTCCTACCACAGGACATGGATGCAAATGTTTGGGAGCAGCCTGTCCTCCTGCCATAGTTATTTCCTGAACCTCAGTATTAGTAACTTTTTGATTCATTGAAGCTTTCAGTAATTCTTTTCTGGCTATCTGGCTTTTTTGGGCCATTACTGTTGTAGAAATCAGCATGAAAGCAATAAATGAGATTGTTTTCATCATAACCTATTGTGATGTTGATTATTTATAGATTAAATCCAATAATACTTTTTCATACTTATCCAGAATAATATTTTTTGAAAATCTGGATTTGATAGAGTTTCTTATGGCATCACGATTATTGTCCTGATGCATAACGTTAATTACCTTCTGTGCAAAGCCATCATAATCTTCAATATTGGCAATTTCACCATTCACATTATGTTGGATGATTTCATTAATTCCCCCCGGACAATTATTGGCTAATGAATAAGTTCCGCAAGCTCCGGCTTCCAGAAGTACATTAGGAAAGCCTTCATATCTTGAAGAAAGGATAAACAAATCTGAATACTTTAAAAACTGGTAGGGATTTTCCTGTCGGCCATGAAAAATAACATTTTTTAATCCTAAAAATTCTTTCATCTGAAGCAGAACATCTCTATCCTTTCCATCCCCTAGAATATGGAGCATTATGTTTTCACTTTTAAGTCTGGAAAACACTCTCAATAAGTTATCAAAACCTTTCCTCGCTGATAAGTTACCAATTGCTACAACGTTCTTATAGTTGTATTTAAACCCTTCAGGCTTTAAGGATGTTCTCAGTTTTTCATCAATAAAATCAAAATCAACAGGATTATTGATCTTGACAATTTTTTTCTTTTTAATATTAAAATTATCAACAAGGTCCTTCATCATATCATCACTCTGCGCAATGATTTTCTGATAGTTATTGTAAAAATTATAGAAAAATTTGATCTCTTTTCTCGTAACATGCTGTGTAACCACGTTGGTTTCTCTGGCAATAAATTTTGTTCTCGGAAAAAGTTTGATGAATAATGATAAATAGGCATTTACTTCTCCAAAACCTGAAAATACGATATCAGGTCTTCTTCTGTAGATTTCTCCTAAAATAGGTTTCAAAGAATGCCTGATTCTTTCAGTATTAATATCGATGATTTCAACATCATTTTTAAGAAAATCAAGATATCCGCCCTGTTTACGTAACAGCAAAATCTTAGGCTCAAAACGATCCCTGGAAAGATGATTTGCTATAGTGGTAACTATTCTTTCTGCTCCCCCGGTTTCTAAGTCCGGCAGAATAAATATGACAGATATTTTTTTCATCAGTTAAAGTTACTAAAAAGTTTCATTATCTTTCAAATATTGGAGTATTGAAGATTTTCTATTTCTAAAAAACTAGCACCCAACAGCCATTATCAGCACTGTGAAGCAATCTGAATATTAAAGTTTATAAATCGCAAAGACGCAAAGCTTTTTTGATATGCTGTTGTTTTTAAGGCGCAAGGATTTTATCTCCGATAAAATTGTATACAGCTAAAATAGGCTTATAATTAATGGCCATGAATTCACGAATAATGATATCATGTGTCTTCTTTTATTTTCCATAAATCATTTTAAAGCAAAGCTATTCTTAATACCTTTAAAATCTTTATGAATCCTTAATGGTGAAAAAATTACGCTATATATTTATTTCAAATATTTCCATAAAAAAGAAGTTCATCCAAGTGGAAAAACTTCTTTTTATTTATTGTTTAATATTGTTAATTAGTTGGCAACGTCACTGATGAATTTAATTCTCAGCATTCTTACTTCTTCATCAGACAGTTCATCTCCAAATTCGTCCAGCAAAATTTTCATGCTGTCACTTTCAGACTCGTTCATGAATTCCATGAAGCCGTCTACGATATCTTCATCAAAATTATCTTCAATATAATAATCTATATTCAGTTTTGTTCCCTGATAAACAATTCTTTCCATTTCTTTCAGAAGTTCATCCATAGAAAGGTTCTTGGCTCTTGCAATATCTTCAAGATCAATCTTTTTATCCGTACTTTGGATAATGAAAACTTTGTGACTGGATTTGTTGGCCACTTGTTTCAAGACCATATCCTGGGTACGTTCTATATTATTGTCCTCAACATAGGTTTTGATATAATCAGCGAACTCTTTACCATATTTCTTGGCTTTTCCTTCTCCTACTCCATAAATCTTATTGATTTCATCTACCGTTATCGGATATTGTACCGTCATATCCTCTAAACTCGGATCCATAAACACCGTGTATGGTGGTATTCCGTGTTTTTTGGCTACTTTCTTTCTTAAGTCCTTTAACAGGTTAAACAGTTTTTGGTCTAAACCTCCTCCAGCTTGTTGCTGTAACTGATCGCTATCTGCCTTAGCTTGTGTAAGATCGAATTCTCTATCTTCAGCAATTAGGAAAACTTCTTTGGATTTACCTCCTACTACTTTTCTTCCTTTTTCTGCAATCTTTAAAACACCATAGGTTTCAATATCCTTCTGTAAGAAATTTTGAACAGTAGCCTGTCTCAGAATAGTCTTCCAATAATTGTCTTTTTCTTCTTTTCCAAAACCGAAATGAGGGTTCTGTTCAAGTTTATAAGACTTGGTAACAGCAGTTTCTTTTCCTACAATAACAGAAATAAGGTCTTTTGCCTTAAACTTCTCCCCTGTATCATTAATTAATTTAAGAACCTTCGTCAAATCAGCAGTAGCATCTTTCAATTTTGGTGGGTTGAATGAGTTATCACACATATTTGCCCCATCTCCTTTCACAGGATCAAAACTTTCTCCAAAATAGTAAAGAATATACTGTCTTCTGCTCATTGAAGTTTCAGCATAACCTACTACTTCATTTAAAAGTTGCAGCCCGATTTCTCTTTCAGACACTGGTTTCTGAGCCAGAAATTTTTCCAGCTTCTCAATATCTTTAGGATCATAGAAAGCCAAACAATGACCTTCGCCACCGTCTCTTCCCGCTCTTCCTGTTTCCTGATAATAGCTTTCAAGAGATTTTGGAAAATCGTAATGAATCACAAAACGTACATCCGGTTTGTCAATTCCCATTCCGAAAGCAATGGTTGCTACAATTACGTCTACTTCTTCCATCAGGAATTTATCCTGATTGGCAACTCTCACTTTCTGATCAAGACCCGCATGATAAGGAAGGGCATTAATTCCGTTAACCTGCAAAAGCTGGGCAAATTCTTCCACTTTTCTTCTGCTCAGGCAGTAAACAATCCCTGATTTCCCTTTATGCTGATTGATAAATTTAACAATTTCCTTATCTATATTAATTTTAGGAGTTACCTCATAATATAGGTTCGGACGGTTGAAACTTTCTTTAAAGACCAAAGCATTGGTCATCCCCAGTGTTTTCTGAATATCATCCTGTACTTTCGGCGTAGCGGTAGCCGTAAGGGCAATCACCGGTACACTGGCGATTTTATCAATAATCTGTTTAAGATTCCTGTATTCCGGTCTGAAATCATGTCCCCACTCTGAAATACAGTGTGCCTCATCAATAGCAAAGAAAGAAATCTTAACTTCTTTTAAAAAGTCCAGATAATCATCTTTAATTAATGATTCAGGAGCTACATACAAAAGCTTGGTTTTCCCGCTTTTAATATCGTCAAAAACCTGTTTCGTCTGTGTCTTGTTTAATGATGAATTCAATACATGCGCTACCCCGTCATCAGATGACAGCCCGTTTACGGCATCCACCTGATTCTTCATTAACGCTATTAAAGGTGAAACAACAATTGCCGTTCCCTCCGAAATAAGTGCCGGAAGCTGATAACATAATGATTTACCACCACCTGTAGGCATCAATACAAATATATCCTTCCCATTCAATAGGTTTTCTATAATCTGTTCCTGTTGTCCCTTAAATGTAGAAAACCCAAAATACTTTTTCAATTCGCCTGATAAATTGGCTTTTTTTGCGCTCATCTAATTTTCTATTGCTAAATTTGCATCTAACCCAAAGTTATAAAAATTCTGCTTAAAATAAAAGCGAACGAATTTATAAAAAATAAAATTTATATTAAATATTGTTTTTAAAATATAACGTTTTTTGAAAACTTTTTTGTATACCTTATTATCATAAAATGGATAGAACCAACATAATATCAATTGCTAAAAGCACTTTAGAAATTGAAATTTCAGAATTAGAAAAATTAAAAAACAGAATTGACGACCAATTTGCGCAGGCAGTAGAGATTATTCATGCTGCTAAAGGGAAATTAATTGTGGTAGGAATTGGGAAATCTGCTCACGTCGGCAATAAAATTGTTGCTACCCTGAACTCTACGGGAACTCCGTCTCAATTTTTACATGCTTCAGAGGCTATTCATGGTGATCTTGGTGTAATTCAGAAACAGGATGTGGTACTTTGTATTTCCAATTCCGGAAATTCTCCTGAAATAGCTAATCTTGTTCCTTATTTAAAGGATTATTCTTCAGCATTAATAGGAATGACAGGAAACAAAAGCAGTAAACTGGCTGAATTTTCAGAAATTATTCTGGATACTCACGTTGATGTAGAGGCTTGCCCTAATAAACTGGCTCCTACAAGTTCTACCACAATTCAAATGGCATTGGGAGACGCTCTTGCTGTAGCTTTAATGGAATTGAATGATTTCAAAGCGAATGATTTTGCAAAGTTCCATCCTGGTGGAAGTCTTGGTAAAAATCTGACATCCAAAGTTGAGCAATTCCTTTCTTCACAAAAGCCTCAGGTTTCAGAAGATGCACCTATAAGAGATGTTATTATTTCCATCAGTGCATCAAGCCATGGAATTACTGTTGTTACCAATAACGACCAGATCATTGGAGTTATTACCGATGGAGATTTAAGAAGAATGCTGATGAAAGAGGAAGACATTACTAAGGTTATGGCAAAAGACATTATGTCTGCTAATCCAAGGACTATTGAAAAGGACTTGCTTGCCAAAGAAGCTATGAAAATTTTAAAAGACAATAATATCGGTCAGCTTGTAGTTACTGAAAACGGAAAATATTTCGGGATCATAGATCTGCATACATTGCTGGACGAAGGAATCAATTAATTCTTAACGGTTAAGATGAGTCATTTTCTAAAAGAACATATTGAGGAGATTGTTACCGTTTCGGATGATGACTTTGAAATCATCCAAAGCTTTTTTGTTAAAAAAAGATTCCGGAAAAGACAGTTTCTGATTCAGGAACACCAGCCTGTACATGAAATTTTCCTGATAGAAAAGGGCATTCTTAAAAGCAGTTTCGTAGATAATACCGGAAAAGAACATATTCTTCAGTTTGCCGCTTCCAACTGGTGGATTTCAGATTTTGCAGGCTTTTTTAAGCAGGAAGTATCATCGTTGGCTGTTGACTGTATTGAAGACACAGAAGTGTATGCTATATCTTATGAAGAATTAAATGCTCTCTGTTCAAAAGTTCCGGCAATGGAACATTTTTTCAGATTAAAGTCTAATTTCGGGTATGTAGCCTTACAGCAGAGGATTCTTTCATTAATGAGCAAATCTGCGAAGGAACGCTATGAAGATTTTATAAAACAGTATCCTGGTTTTACAGACCATATTCCCAAGCAGCTTATTGCAAGCTACCTGGGAGTTTCAAGAGAAACATTAAGCCGATTATATTTATAATAAAGATGTGACCTGTGTCACATCTTTTTTTTGAGGTATATCCTTATAACCATTCTGCAAAAATGCCAATCTTTGTATTATAATTTTAACAACAATACCAATGAAAAAGAAAGCATTAATCGTAGTGACAAGTGTGGAAAAATATCCTGATATGGAAAGAGCAACAGGTCTTTGGCTGGGGGAAGCAGTACATTTCTATGAGAAATTGGAAGAGAAGGGCTATGAAATAGATTTTGTAAGTCCTAAAGGTGGCTATACTCCGCTTGATCCTATTTCTCTGCAAATGTTTGTACAGCCTGTAGACTGGAAATATTATGCAGATGAAACATTCAGAAATAAATTAGGGAATACATTAACACCAAGCGATATCAATCCTAAAGACTATAATGTTATTTACTATGCAGGTGGGCATGGTGTAGTCTGGGATTTTCCTGATAATACAGAATTACAGGAAATAGCCCGTACTATATATGAAGATGGTGGGATTGTATCGTCTGTATGTCATGGAGCCGTAGGTCTTTTTAATATTAAACTTTCCAACGGGGAACTTTTAATTCAGGGCAAGACAGTAACAGGTTTTTCAAATTCAGAAGAAATTGCTGCAGAACTGGCGGATCACATGCCTTATCTTACAGAAGATGTATTGAAAGACAGAGGAGCCCAATATGTAAAAGCTGATCAGGATTTTGTTCCTTTTGCTGTAGCAGACGGAAATCTGGTAACAGGACAAAATCCACAGTCTGGAGCTGCTGTAGCAGAAAAAGTACTGGAAATTCTGGAAAAATAACACATCCCCAGATATAAATGCAACAGGCAGCTCAAAAGGCTGTCTTTTTTACTTTTAAAAGCATCTTTAAAAATGAGTCAATGCTCTGTAATATTAACCTGAACAAATTCATGACTAATAAATTCTAAATACTGATTATTATTTCATAATTTCGCAGACTTAAACTGCTTGCCTTTTCCGGTTGGCATTTTGACAGATTCTATTATATGGACAATAACAAAGACATGTCCTTTCTTGGGCATATTGGAGAATTAAGAGGGCATTTGGTCCGTTCGATTATTGCTATCATCGTTGCAGCCTTTGTGGTTGGTTTCAATATCAACTGGATTATGGACCATATCTTTTTTGGACCTACCAGAAATGATTTCCCAACTTTCAAAATCGTTAATCATTTTTCAAGAATGATTCTGGGGGAAGACAGTATTCATCTTCCAAAGGATTTCCCGGTACGTGTACAAAGACTATATCAACAGTTCAATGTAATGATGGCGGTTTCCGTTTTCGGTGGAATGGTTGCAGCATTTCCTTATATTGTTTGGGAATTGTGGCGATTTATAAGCCCGGCTTTACACCCAAGAGAAAAAAAGAATTCCATCTATATCATTAATGCAGTATGGATGCTTTTTATGACCGGTGTATTATGCGGATACTTTTTAATTCTTCCTTTTGCGGTTAATTTTGGAGTCATCTTTAAAATTTCGGATATTATTGTTCCTCTTTATGACCTGAGTGATTATACTACATTATTTTTACAGGTAGTTTTAGGTATGGGAGTTATTTTCCTGTTCCCTATTCTGATCTACTTCCTTACCAGTATCGGAATTCTTACACCTGTATTTATGAAGACCTACCGTCGTCATGCGATTGTATTAATCATGGTGGTTGCAGCCATTATTACTCCGGCTGATGTTTTAAGTATGCTGATGGCAGCTTTCCCATTACTAATTTTATATGAATTCAGTATTATGATGTGTACCTTCACTTATAAAAGAGTACAGAACAGCAATGGCAACCTTCCTGCTGTACAGAAATAATCAGAAAAACGATATTAAAAAACTTTAAATAAGACCGATTTACCATTGTAGATCGGTCTTATTTTATGCTCTTCAGATCTAAACTTACTTTTTCATGGCTTAACCTTTTCTGCAAATTATTTCACGAAACCATCAACTGAAAAAAAATAATAATTTAAATAAAATTAGATTTTAATGTTATAAAGTCAAAAATAATTCGATAATTTTATTAATTTTAAACACATCAGTTAAATTACATTAAAAATTATATGAAAAAGAAAATTATTCTTGTTTGCGCTTTGGCTTTAAGCTTAACAGGTTTACAGGCACAACGCTGGTTACCTGTAACGGAAAAAGTTAGTCCTATAAGGAAAGAAGTAAAAATTGAGCATGCTTACACATTTGATCTTGCATCTCTGAGAGAAACTTTAAAAAATGCTCCGGAAGTAGGAACAGGCGGTAGCCCAATCGTTATTTCCTTACCAACCACTAGTGGTAAAATTGAAAAATTTGCGGTATACAGCTCTCCTACAGTTGCTAAAGCAATGGCGGAGAGATACCAGTTGGGATCTTATTCCGGAGTGGGAGTAGATGATCCTAATAAACAGATTAGATTCAGTACCGCTCCTGATGATTTCCAGTCTATGTTATTTGATGCTACAACAGGAAAATATGAATTTATAGAGCCTGTGAATAAAGAAAAAACGATCTACGGAGTATTCTTTAAGACTGACAAATCACATGAGAATCCTTTTGAATGCAAAACATCTGAATCTGCAAAGTCAAAAAAGGAAATGAAGCAGCTCATAAAAACTAAAAACAGTTTAAATGGTACAGGATCTATTAATAAGAGCAATAATCAAAAATACCGAACCTACAGGCTTGCCATGTCTGTAACAGGTGAATATACTCAGCTTGCAGGTGGCGTTCCACAGGCTGTTGCCCGTATAAATGCTACGATAAACAGGGTAAATGGAGTATTTGAAAAAGATTTCGGCATTCACCTGATTGTTCAGGATCTTCCTCAATTAATATTTATAGATCCTAATACAGATCCCTATAGTACTGTAACCAACGGAGCTCCTGCCGCCTGGAATCTTCAGCTTCAACAAACTCTTACCAATACTCAGGGAGTAGGCAATGAGGCCTATGATATCGGACATCTTTTCGGACATAAAGGTGGCGGCGGAAGTGCTGGTGATGTTGGAAATGTATGTCGAAATCCTGCCAGTAGTACGGACGCTACTTCAAAGGGAGCAGGGATTACTTCTCCCAGTGTTCCTAACCAACCTTTCGGGGATAATTTTGACATTGACTTTGTAGCTCACGAAATAGGACATCAGTTTGGTGGAGCACATACCATGTCAATTGCACTTCACGGAGCTCATATGGAACCTGGTTCCGGCTCTACCATTATGGGATATGCAGGAATTACCGACGCTGATGTTCAATTGCATTCTGATGCCTATTTCCATACTAAAAACATTGAAGAAGTACAGGATTATACAGGTTCTCAGACTTGTGGAACTATTACTACTGTTAACAATACTCCCCCAACAATACAGCCATTTGTTAACAAAGCCATTCCGAAAGGAACAGCCTTCGTATTAACTGCCTCAGCAACTGATGCTGAAAATGATCCAATGACCTACACATGGGAACAATATGATCTTGCCTCAGTTACTTTTGGACCGGTAAGTGATACTCATAATAATGGGGCTAACTTCAGATCTCTGAAGCCCACCACTTCCCCTACCCGTTATTTTCCGGCATTAACAACTGTTCTTAACGGTACTCTTGTTGATATTCCTGGTTGGGAAACTGTATCTAATGTTCCCAGAACCATGAACTTCAAGGTAACCGCAAGAGATAATAATCCTGCCATTAATCAACAACAGACACAAAGTTCATTGATTAAGCTCAATGTAATGAACGACGGACCTTTTAAATTAACTTCTTCCACCGTTTATAACAATACTCCTGGAGCCATTACCTGGGATGTAGTAAATACAAATAATGCCCCGTATAATGTACAGAACGTTAAAATAGACTACACAACAAACAATGGAGTAACATGGAATGTGATAGCTGCCTCTACTCCTAACGACGGATCTGAACCTTTTTCATTTTCTTCACTTGCTACAGGTGCCAATCTAAAAATCAGAGTAAGTGCCATTGACAATGTATTTTATGCTATAGGATCTGCTACGGTATCTGCATCAGCAAATGCATGTACATCAGCTGCACCAACAGGAATTACAGTTTCCGGAATCACAAAATCAACAGTAAGTGTAAACTGGACTGCACAGCAAGATGCAACATATTCCTTCATGTATAGAAAAACAGGAACGCCTACATGGACAACTGTCCCTGTAGCTACCAATTCCTATTACCTGTCTGGATTGGATGAAGCTACAGCATATGAAATTCAGGTGGCCAGTATTTGTGGATCTGGAACAGGAAGTTATTCTACCCCAAATAACTTCAATACACTGGCTTATTCCCTTTGTGAAGTAACCGGAACAAATTCTTCTGATGAGTATATCTCTAACGTTACTGTAACTCCAACAGGAATGGCTGCTGTTTCCAATACTACTGCTGCTACTCCTTATTCCGATTTCACAAACGACCCTACAAAATTAATCACCCTTACTCCTGGAAGTTCAGGCAATGCAATAAGTGTAAGCAAACAATGGGCTACTGCTATAAAATATAACGATGGAGTATCTGCCTGGATTGATTTTAACAGAGATGGTATTTTCTCTGACTCTGAAATGATTTTCACCAGCCTTCCTAACAAGATAACTCCTGTTTCAGGAACTTTCTCTGTTCCTATGGATGCTGTCACAGGAAAAAATCTCATCATGAGAGTTGCCCTGGCCTATGAGAACCAGCCACTAGACGGTTGTAACAGCCAGGAATATGGTGAAATAGAAGATTATCCTGTACTTATCCAACAACAGCTTTCTACAAGAGATGTTATAAAAGACAAAGCGTCTATCCAGATCTTCCCTAACCCAGTAAGTGATATATTGAATGTAACCCAGATTTCTTCTAAGGCACAATTCTCAATCACGAATATGGCAGGACAGAAAGTAATGAGCGGACAGATTTCTGATAACAAGATTTCTGTTTCAAGGCTGAGCACCGGAGCTTATATTATTTCAATTGAAGATAAGGGAACTACTTCAAACCTGAAATTTATTAAAAAATAAAAGTTCGCACCTTTTTATATCAGAGCCCGGCCAATGCCGGGCTTTTTTATACATTTAATAATAATTTCGTCAGTATTTTCATACCAACTTTATCCCGCTGTTAATTTAATTTTATACTTTTGGAAAGATTATTAATTTAATTTTAAATGAAAAAGCTGTCATACACACTTTTACTGATTTCTGGGCTTGCTTTTGGGCAACTTTTTGAAAAAGATAAAGTTTATACTAAACAAGATACATTGAAAGGTTCCAATACTCCATTCAGAGATTTTTGGGATGTTAAAAAATATAATTTTTCTGTAGAACCTGATTTTGAACAGAAAAGCATCAAAGGAACAAACAGAATTAGTCTTGAGATTATAAAGGATGTCAACAATCCTGTATTTCAGATTGATCTTCAACAGCCAATGAAAGCGGGAAAAATTACAGCAAGTTTTCCTATTGCCAGTTCTAAACAGGATGGAGATTTTATATTCATCACAACAAAGAAAAAGTTCAAAAAAGGCGAAAAATATACTATTGATATTGATTACTCCGGAAACCCTCTGATTGCAAAGAATGCTCCCTGGGATGGCGGATGGGTTTTCACTCAGGATAAAAACGGAAACCCTTGGATGAGCCCTGCTGTTCAGGGAATCGGGTCTTCAATCTGGCTTCCTACTAAAGATATCTGGAGTGATGAACCCGACAACGGAATCGTTATGAAAATTATTACTCCCAATGATCTTGTAGGAGTTGGAAACGGAAGGTTAATTGATAAAAAGACCAGCGGAAACAAAACTGCTTATACCTGGGAAGTGAAAAACCCTATCAATGATTACTCCATCATCCCTAACATTGGTAAGTATGTAAATTTTAAAGATACTTTTGATGGAGAAAAAGGAAAACTGGATCTTGATTACTGGGTACTTGACTATAACCTGGAAAAAGCAAAGAAACAGTTTGAGCAGGTAAAACCTATGCTTTCTGCTTTTGAACATTGGTTCGGGCCTTACCCTTTCTATGAGGATTCCTATAAACTGGTAGATTCTCCTTATCTGGGG
Source organism: Chryseobacterium sp. CH25 (assembly GCF_004119455.1). Lineage (GTDB taxonomy): Bacteria > Bacteroidota > Bacteroidia > Flavobacteriales > Weeksellaceae > Chryseobacterium. Next base: position 25,907 of record NZ_NRQT01000005.1, on the reverse strand, counting down.
ATGGAGCACCAAAGTAACGTTGCTTATGGAAATGGCTATCAAAACGGTTACCGTGGAAGAGACCTTTCAGGAACAGGAGTTGGTTTAAAATGGGATTATATCATCATTCACGAAAGTGGCCACGAATGGTTTGCCAACAATATCACGGCTAAAGATGGGGCAGATATGTGGATTCATGAGAGTTTCACCATGTATTCAGAAGTTCTTTTTACAGAAAACTATCTTGATAAAAAGTCCGCTGACATTTATCTGGTAGGCCTTAGAGGAAGTATTGACAATGATATTCCTATTATTGGAAAATACGGAGTAAGAAATGAAGGCAGTGGAGATATGTATCCAAAAGGAGCCAACATGATTCATACGATAAGACAGGTTATCAATAATGATGAAAAATTCAGACAGATTTTGAGAGGATTGGGCAAAGAGTTCTATCATCAGACTGTGACTACAAAGCAGATTGAAGATTATATTTCATCAAAAGCAGGTATTGACTTCTCTACGGTGTTTGATCAGTATCTGAGAACTATTAAGATTCCTAATCTTGAATATACTCAAAATGGGGACACTCTGAAATTCAGATATACCAATGTGGTGAAAAACCTGAAGCTTCCAATCATCATCAATGGAGATCAGACGATTAACCCAACTGAAGAATGGCAGACGGTAAAGCTTAAAAAGAGCACTCCTGTTGAATTGAACAAAAACTATTATATTAATTATCTGAGTGTTCAGTAATAAAGAAAGGCAAATTTGCAGATCAGCAAGTTTGCCTTTTTATTTTTTATTTAGAACTTTTAAGAAAAGTTTAATACTATTCTCCGTAACAAAATGAAAAAACTAACAACTATTTAACTATAAATTTAAACCTAATGAGAAAAACAGCACTTAGCTTAGGCCTTTTTGCCGCTTTTTTAGCGAATGCACAGTCTATAAAAACCACCATTGACCTTGTTAATGTAAAAGATGATAAAGTAGCCGTTACGATGGAATTCCCGAAAATGAAATCGGGAGATATCAAATTCCATTTTCCGAAAACGGTTCCCGGAACTTATTCTGTAGATGATTATGGAAGATTTGTAGAGGGCATCAAGTTTTATGATAACAAAGGAAAGGAATTGGCCTTCACAAAAGTTAATGACAACAGCTATTCATTAAAAAATGCCCAAAACCTGAGCAAGATCTCTTATCTGGTGAATGACAGTTTTGATGAAGAAATGGATTCTTCTAAGCATAAAGCTGTGTTTTCTCCTTCAGGAACTGATATAGAAGCAGGAAAAGTTTATATGATCAATACTCACGGCTTTGTAGGATATATTGAAAATATGCAGGATGTTCCTTATCAGCTTATTATTCAGAAGCCAACTGATTTCTATGGCACCACAGCATTGGTAGATCAGGATAAATCTGAATCTACAGATACTTATACGCTAGCCAATTATGCTAAGGTGACGGATTCACCATTAATGTATACCAAACCGGATTACATTACCTTCAATGCAGGAGGAATGGATCTTGTTTTGGGGGTATATTCTCCAACCGGAAAATACAAAGCAGCAGATTTCAAAGATAATCTTGAGAAAATGGTTGTTGCCCAGAAGAAATTCCTTGGAGATATGAACACCAATAAAAAGTATGCTATCATGCTTTATCTGTCTGGTGGTGACGGACCTATGGTAAAAGGCTTTGGAGCATTGGAACATCATGAATCTACAAGTGTAGTTCTTCCTGAAGGAATGCCTAAAGATGCTATTGATCAAACCATTACTGATGTGGTTTCTCATGAATTTTTTCACACGGTTAATCCTTTGAAGACCCATTCTGAAGAAATCCATTACTTTAATTATGCAGATCCGAAAATGTCTCAGCATCTATGGATGTATGAAGGCGGAACTGAATACTTTGCCAATTTATTTCAGATTCAGGAAGGGCTTATCAACAAGGATGAGTTTCTTAAAAGAATTGGAGAAAAGATCACCAACTCCAAAAACTACAATGACACCATGCCTTTTACGGTAATGAGTAAAAATGTATTACAGGACGCCTATAAGGACCAGTACAGAAATGTATATGAAAAAGGAGCTCTTCTGGCTATGTGCATGGATATTGAACTGAGAAAGCTGTCCAACGGAGAAATGGGTTACCGTGATATGATCAGAAAATTATCCCAAAGATTTGGGGAAAATAAGCCGTTCAAGGATGATAAGCTGATTGATGAATTGGTGACCGTAACAGGATATCCTCAGATAAAGGATTTTTATAATAAATACATTGCAGGAAGCCAGCCTACACCTTATGCAGAATATCTGAAGATGGTAGGTGTAGAAGTTCACAAACAGGAAACTCCTCCTATCTTCTGGCTTATTAAAGACCCTAATCAGACGGGTTATGATGATAAGAATAAAGCACTGGCTTTTGATGAAAACTCAACCTTATCTCCATTTGCTAAGAGTATAGGATTTAAAATTACAGACCAGGTGCTTGCTTTGGATGGAAAAACCATTGATATTCAAAAAATCCAGGAATTCATCGGGTATACCAAAACCATCAAAGAAGGACAGGATGTTACCGTAACTATTCTTAGAGACAATGCAGGTAAGAAAGAAAAAATGACTCTTAAAGGAAAAGCTATTCTGGATAAATTAAGTATGGAAACGCTTCAGTTTAAAGACAATCCAAGCCCGGAAGAGCTGAAACTACAGACTCAGTGGCTGACAGGCAAAAAATAAACAGAAAAGCGGGAAAATTTTCCCGCTTTTGTTTTTTTTAATATAAGTTATCTAAAACGTATTAATTACTCTAAGCCCTTCAGATTTATTTAATATTCATTTTACAGTCCGGTCGTCATCTATGCTTTTCTAATTGTAATTCTGAATGTAGTTCCTTTCCCAACCTCTGTCTGGGAAATCTTAATATCCCCGTTATGGTATTCATGAATGACTCTCTGAGCCAATGACAACCCTAGCCCCCAACCTCTTTTCTTGGTGGAATACCCAGGTTTAAAAGCATTTCTGGCCTGTTGACTCGTCATTCCGCTACCATTGTCTTTTACCTCAATCAGAATATTTTTATTTCTTTCAAAAACAGACATTACAATGGTACCCTCTCCTTTCATAGCATCTACAGCATTTTTCACGAGATTTTCAATTACCCAACTCATCAGGATTTTATTATGCGGAACCAATACAGTATACGCAGGAAGATGAAGTGTAAAATCAACTTTCCTGGAAATTCTTGTTTTTAAATAATCATAGTTCTCCTGAATTGTTTCATTGAAATTCATATCATTCAGCTCAGGAACAGAACCTATTTTTGAAAAACGCTCAGAAATTGTTCTCAATCTTTCAATATCTTTTTCAATTTCATGCACTCCTTCAGAATCGGGATTTTCCAGCTTCATGATTTCCATCCAGCCAATCATTGAAGATAAAGGTGTTCCGATCTGATGTGCTGTTTCCTTTGCCAGACCAGCCCAAAGATACCCTTCATCTGTCTTTTTAATAGTCTTAAAAAACCAAAATGTAAATCCGAAATACAACAGAATAAACAGTCCTAAAATATAGGGCGAATACCTTAAGTTATTCAGTAAGCGTGAATTGTCATAATACACAAACTGATTATTGCCATCCGGAACTTTAATTTCAATAGGATTGTAATTTTTCTCCATATTCATGATCAGATTATGAAGTTTTTCAGGATTTTTGATGGTGCTTTCAGGAATATTACGATAATATCCCAGCTCAAGGATAGGATTTTTATACTTATCCGTCACAATAAACGGAATGGTATTATTAATATTCAGAATCTCGGGTAACAGATCCAGAACATCTGTATCAGGGCTTTTCACTTCCTGTTGTATTCTTATGGCCTTGGAAAGGAGATTGATCCTTTTAATCTCCTCTTTTCTCAGGAAATTAATCAATGTGGTAGATGCTACTACAATGGCTATTACCAAAGTGGTCATTACAACAAAAATAATCCAGTTATTCAGTCTGGTTAATATGGACTTCCTCAAGGTTATTTATTTTAAAACAGTAAGAATTTTCTGCAGTTCTGCACTTCCACTCCCCTGATAATTATTGATGATAATTGAAAATACATATTTCTTTCCATCTTTTGAAGTATGGTAACCGGCAAAGGATTTGGTATCCCTCATCGTCCCGCTTTTCATTTTCATGCCATTATCCTGAACCGGAAATCCATCGTAATAAGATTCAAACCAGGATTGTTTTTTAGCATATAAAAGAGCCTGTACCTCAGCTTTTGCAGCTACATAATTCTGTGGAGAAAGTCCGCTTCCGTCAGCAAAATTAATCATATTAGGATTAATTCCTTTTGACTTCCAGAATTCTTTCAGATAGGCAACTCCACTTTTAAAAGCAGGATTCCCTTTTTTCTCTTTTCCTAAAGTCTTAATCATAGTTTCCCCATACAGATTGACACTCTTTCTCAAAAACCAATAGACTATTTTGTCAAGTGTCGGAGACTGATACGTAAGAATAACATTACTTTTAGGAGCTTCCAAAACTTGCTTTCCTTCTAATTCAAGCTGTGAATTGGTAACTGCTTTTCCGGAAAGTTCAATTCCGGATTCTTTTAACCATTGCCTCACTTCTGTTACAAGCTGTACAGGTGGGTTAGGGGTAGAACCTGAAACCGTTACAGTTTTTCCTCCCGGAAGCATTCCATTAATTAAGGCAACATTGGAATGAGGAGCTGTAAAGATCAGACTCTGATCGGAACTGCCTCCTGCTTTTAAATCATTCAGCCATTTTACGTTTTCTAACGGATAGGAAAAACTTTTAAACTCTGTTCCATTGATGTTGATATCAAACTGATTTTCTCTCCAGTTGATTCCCCAAACTCCTGCACCATAATAGTTTCCAAGGTCATCCCAAGGCCATCCACCCGGAATAGTCTGATGATCAAAATAAGAATCATCAATCACCAGATCACCGGAAATTTTTGTAATCCCTGAGCTCTTAATGGCTTCTATCAGTTTCTTTTTAAAACTTTCAGGTTTATAAGCATCGTATCTCCAGCTTCCCAGAGTAGGGTCACCATTGGAACTAATGAAGAGATTTCCGTTCAGATTCCCACCGGATATACTTCCGGAATAACTTGAAGTAGTTGTATAAGTGTAATTTTTCCCTAAGGTTTCCAAAGCAGCACCTGCTGTAAATATTTTCTGGGTAGAAGCCGTAGAAAGGCCTTTACTTCCCTGATATTCGTATATAAGATTTCCATTTTCATCTGACACATAAAATGATAAATTAGAAGCAATGGCACCTGAAGAATCCATAAGATCTTTGGTTGCTTTATCTAATTTCTGGGCCATATTCTGGGCCGAAACCATCTGTACAGAAAGGGTGAGAACTGCAAGTGTTTTTTTCATTTCACTGTTGTTTTTATGCTAAACTTTTGCTGATAGACTGAAACACTGCCGGCAACAATTATCTATTTTGCAGAGCAGTGGTTCAGGTTTTGTTATTTAAAATTCTAACTCAAATATAGTTAAAATAAAAGCTTTTTATATTCCTCGAGGTCAGCGGGAGTGAAAAGGATCTGATGACCAGGAATTTCCTCAAATGAGCGGTCATATTTAAAATACTCCTCATAGCCATCTTCATCTATGAAAATATCCATTTGACATTCTTTTATATAGTCTGCCTTTTCCTCATACTCTTCCTCATGATATTTACTGGCTCCCCAAGGTTCATGATGACAACGTAAACAGGATTTATGATCCAGTGCTTTATGCCCACATACCTCACAATCTTTCAGGTTTTGAAACAGATCTGAAATTTTACGCTGCATATCTTCTGGAAACAAATGTAGAGGAACAGCCTTTAAAAGCAGATAATAATTCGGTTCCTGCCTGGAAAAAGAGAAGTATTCGTCGGTATTGAGTGACTTTTGAGTGTAAAGTTTCAATTTTGTCCAATCAAATTCTACTTCTGCTTTTACAATATCTTGCATATTCAGAATAGATTTCTGTTTATACATGATATTCTGTTCTTCATCAATTTCCATGATGGGTTTCTGATCGATGAAGTGGTTAATACACAAGGTGGTTTCCCAGGAATTAATGATTCTTAATTTCCCTTCATTACCACAAATCTCACAGGTCTTTCCAGATAGTTGGGCATATTTATTAGTGATTTTTCTCAGATTGGCATTCAATTCTTCATCTTCAGAATAAATATAGCATCGAAGTCCCCCGAATTTCTCTTTTCCAAAGACATCATGTTCCATATTCCAGCCCGCAGCAAGCAATTCAGAGAGCATTCTTCCGATCAGATCATTCCAACCGGTGCTGTTTACTGAAAAATTCTTCAGGTTGCGTTCTATAAAGCTATTGATGTCCTGCTGTTCCATTATAACGAACTTCCCGCTTCTATTTCGTAAGGTTCTTTTCCTTTTTCAAAAATTCTGGTCAGTTCACTTCCTTCCACTGTAATGGTATTATTGATTCTTCTGATCCAATTACCTTCTCTAAGGCCTACTACTTTAAGGTCATTTTGAGTAAGAAATTCCATGATACGGGTTTCTCTTGTTTCTCCGTTATGTTTTAAATCCGGATTCGGATCAAGGTAATGTGGATTAAGGTTGAACGGAACTAATCCCATACAGTCGAAACTTGGCGGATATACAATCGGCATATCGTTCGTTGTTTTCATATTCTGTCCCCCGATATTACTTCCTGCACTGCACCCAAGATATGGTTTTCCACTGGTTACATTTTCTTTTAACACAGACATCAAACCTTCTTCGTGTAGAGTTTTAACCAATAAAAATGTATTTCCACCGCCTGTAAAAAAGCCTTTTGCCTGATGTAGAGCTTCCGTTTTATCTTCAAACTCATGAAGACCTTTTACTTTGATGTTGATGGTTTCAAAAAATGAACGGGCTTTTGCTGTATAATCATCATGGGAAATACCTCCGGGTCTCGCAAAAGGAACAAAAACGATCTCGTCAATTCCTGCATATAACTGAATTAATTCTTCTCTTAAATATTCCAGATATTCTCCACCGAAAAGTGTAGATGTGGAAGCTAATATAATATTCATAGGATATTTTGATTATAAAAATAGACTTACAAAGATAGGTTCAAACCCCAACGAATCAAAAATTAATCTAAAAAAAATAAGAATCCCGTTAATATTTTCTAAAAAAACTTAAAGCCTCTAAAATTTGAGCTTTTATGGAATTATTATTGAATTTTAGATTTCCGAATTATAAAATATAAGATTATGAAAATGCCGAAAGTTAACATCAAAAACCTATTTGCAGGTTTAATTCTTGTAGGAAGCGCTAGTTTTGTAAGTGCACAAACCACTCAAACGGACAGTGCAGCCAGTACAGCAACTCAAGCTGCTGCTACCCAACAAAACCCTACTATTGAAGGTCTTAAAAAACAAATTGAAACCAACCCAAAAGATACGGAAGCCTTAGCTAAATTGGCCACTGCTTACCAGGAAGCATCAGACTGGACCAATGCGATTGAAACCTGGAAAAAAATCTCCGTTTTATTACCGGACTGGGCTCCATCTTATTACAGCCAGGCTTATGCTTATCAGTCGGCTAAAGATGATACCAATGCAAAAATCGCCTATGAAAAGTATGTTGCAGCTGTGAAGCCGGAAGAAGTAGAACAGAATAAAAAGAACCTGGCCTATGCTTACTTCTACATTGCCTTCTCAGAACAGCAAACTGATCCTAGCAAGGCGAAAGAACATATTGCAAAATCATTAAAGTATGATCCTAACAACCAGGATGCTATAAAACTAAGCAAAGCTTTAAATTCATAACTAAAGAAACAAACTCCGGGAATATCTTCCGGAGTTTGTTTTTATCTTTCTACTAAACTTTATTACTCAATCTTCTTCCCGAAGAAATCTGTTTCTCCATGCAGATGTCTGATAATTTTCTCAATATTGCGCTGGATGCTGGCTTCTGTTTTCAGATTATTGATATACCGGATTAATTCATGTCGTCTGGAAGGAATCAGTTTTTCAAAGTTACTTGTAGCCAACGTACTGTCTTGTATTGCTTGTTCTAATTGAGGATGAATGGAAATACTTCGGTCTGAGTTATCATATTCCACCATCACTTCAATAATTTCTCCAATTCTTTTAGGGGAATTTTTCAACATTATTAAATTCACGTACAGCCTCCATTCACCTAGATATTTCATCAGATTCTGCTGAAATTCTTTCCCATTAACAGTTCCTTTTACCGGAATTGGGCTTTTATTTCTTCCTGAGGCTTCAAAAATCCCTTCCAGAATATCTTCAGGAATAAAAACAAAAGGATTGATGCCGATGATTTCTAAGGTGGCTGTAAAAGTGGTGTTTTTCATTGGGTATAAGCATTAAAGCAAAAGTAACTATTAGATTTTATATTCACTATAATTTCTTTTTTGCTATTACAATTATTCCTTATTGCTCATCGTAAACTACCCCGTCTTTTTGCGTTGCAAAATGCCACCCCTTCAGAGAAGGGGAATATAGGACATACTTAGTAATATTAATCAAAGTTGTTTTTTCAACTTTTTTATTATTGGTATTCTTTCTGTCTAAATTCACTTATTCTTCTTTACACTCTATAACACTCATCTCTCTATTACTCTAAAACTCTTTCACTCTCCTACCCCAACTTCAACCTTGAAAAAATCATATCCCAGAACTCAATTAAATGACTTATCTTTGTATCAATAAATCTATTTAACAAAATGAAATTTTTTATTGACACAGCTAATTTAGAGCAAATCAAGGAAGCTAAAGATCTTGGAATCTTAGATGGTGTAACAACCAACCCTTCATTAATGGCTAAAGAAGGTATTCAGGGAGCTGAAGCGATCAAAAACCATTATAAAACGATCTGCGAGCTTGTAGACGGAGATATTTCTGCTGAAGTACTTTCTACAACGTATGAAGAAATGATTAAAGAAGGAGACGAATTGGCTGCAATCCACCCAAATATCGTGGTAAAAATCCCAATGATTAAGGATGGTATCAAAGCTTTAAAATATTTTTCTGATAAAGGAATCAGAACTAACTGCACATTGATCTTCTCTCCAGGACAAGCTCTTTTAGCAGCTAAAGCAGGAGCTACTTATGTTTCTCCATTCCTTGGAAGATTAGATGATATTTCTACAGACGGATTAAACCTTATCCAGGAGATCAGATTAATTTTCGATAACTATATGTTTGAAACTGAAATCTTAGCAGCTTCTATCCGTCACTCAATGCACATCATCGACTGTGCTAAAATTGGAGCTGATGTTATTACATCTCCACTGCCTCCAATCTTGAGCTTATTAAAGCACCCATTAACAGACAGCGGATTGGCTCAGTTTATTGCTGATTCTCAGAAATTATCTTAATTCCTGACTGTTATTTCAGATATAAAAAATCCCGGAACAAAGTTCCGGGATTTTGTTTTTATTCATTTCCTTCAATACTTTTCACCACTTTACAGGGATTTCCAACCGCTACAACATTCTCCGGAATATCCTTGGTAACAACACTTCCGGCTCCTATTACAGAGTTATTTCCAATGGTAACTCCAGGTAAAACTACTACATTACCCCCCAGCCATACATTATCTCCCACCGTGATTGGATGGGCGTATTCCAGACCTGCATTTCTCTGTTTTACATCAAGCGGATGTCCTGCTGTATAAAAGCTGCAGTTAGGTCCAATAAAGACATTATCACCGAATCTTACCTTAGCACAGTCTAAAATCACAAGATTATGATTGGAATAAAAGTTCTCTCCCACTTCAATATTATAGCCATAGTCACACCAAAAGGAAGGTTCAATACACAGGTTTTCTTTTGTACTTCCTAGAATTCTTTTAAGCAATTGATCTCTACCTTCCTTATCAGAATTCTTCAATCCATTATATTCCAGGCACAAGTCTTTGCAGGCTATTCTTTCCTGTGTAAGTTCCGGATCATAGTTTGCATCATACAAAAGCCCTGCTCTACATTTTTCTTTTTCCGTCATAATATAAATGATTTCTGGTTTGAGGTTTAATGTTGTTAAAAATAGAAATTTTCCCTATAATACAATATCTCCACCCTATTACCTATTACCTAACAAAAAACAGAACAACCTTTTGAGTTATCCTGTTTCATAGAAAATAATAATTTTAGTTCACCAGATCCGGTTCTATCGGATTGTTGTCTTTTTGAAGCATCTCTTTTGTCCGCTTTTCCATTTCTTTGAGTACCTGATTAGGATCTGAAAATTCTTTACCATCTGCTGTTTTCACTTTAAAAGCCATTTTTGTTCCAGATTCACCCCCATTTCTCATCATCAGTTCTCTCACATTCTTTGTAGGATCGTTTACATAAGCTTTCCAGGCTTTCTTAAACTGCTCTTTATTAACTTCAATATCTTTGCCGTCCAGTCCCATTATTTTTATATTTCCAGGGAGCTGAAGCTCTTCTTCTTTTTCCTGAGCTTTTAAGGTTTTATTACCTATCAGTTGTATGCTGTGAGAACCCGTGGTATCTTCTATTTTTACAATAAGGCCCGGAAGTCCATAAAAGGTATACGGCCCATCCTGAATAGGGATATCTGTGGTAAACCATGCTGTCCAGTCTCTTCCTCCAAAACTTGTGGTAGCTTTCTGAGCGGTGTATTCTCCTATTTTTTGTTTATCCGGTAAAATTTTCCATTCCGGTTTTTTATCTTCCTTAATTTTGTATTTATCCATGGAAATACTTCTGAAAAGATAAGTTTTAAAATCTGGATACTGCTTGGTTACTCTATAAGAAACCATCCCCGGCTTTTCAGTTCTGTTCATGCTGATACTTCCACCTCCTGATTTCAGTTGTTTTTCAAGATTGGCCCGTGCAGTGGAATCTGCTACAAATTTATCATGACTGTAATAATTGGATCCGTTTTTATCAATATCCAGCAGCATCATTTCCTTCTTTACATCCTCTTTATTGTTAGAATCCGGGATAAATTTGTACTCATAGAAAAACCTGTTTATCTGGGCATTCGCCAGTATTCCCAGGAACATAAAAAACAGCACTTTATTTTTCATAATGGATGATAAAAAAGGCTTTGCCAATATTGTATTGACAAAGCCTGGTTGAACTTTATTTCTTTGTCTGAATTCTTATTTCATTCTGTGTTCCACGCACAGCATTTTCCTTAATGATATTGATGCTGGCAATAGTTTCAGGTCTTAATGCGTGGGCCTGTTCTTTGGAAACCTCAACTCCATCAATGAAGTATTTGATATTATCCATACCCTTCATATTATATTTCTTCACTCCATTCATGGTAATGTTTCCATTTCCATCTTTCTTAATGAAATCTGCCTGCAGTACCATTACTTTAGGAGAACCGTTTAATGTTGTGAAGCTCATATTTTTTGTTGCCATCTCGGCATCCTGTCTCGCCTGTTCTGCAATTACTTTAGCCTGCTCAGCGGCTTTTCTTGCTGCTTCTATATCAACTTTAGATTTTTCTACTTCTAATCTGGCCTGTTCAGCTGCTACTCTTCCGATTTCTGCAGCATCAGCACCCAATTTTGTAGCCTTCTTACCTATTCTTTTTGCTTCTTTAGCAGCTTTGGCAGCTTCTCTCTCAATTTTTCGAAGTTCTTTTTTATCCAGAGGATCCATATTTTCAAGCTCCTCCATTTGCTTTTTCCATTCAGGAGAATTAAAATATGCTTCTACCTGTTTGGTGGATTCATCTGTAATTTCAGTCATGGCAGAAACCAATTCCTCAATTTCTTCCATTTTCTTTTCAAAAGCATGGCTATCAGGATCCAGGTTACTTAGCTCTTTCTGTTTTTCCTCCATCTTTTTCTGAAGTTCAGCCAATTGTTTGTTAGAATCTCCAGGATCAGGAAGTCCGGTATCTGCTTTTTTTACTATTTTTTCTTTTACAGTATCTTTTTTAATTTCAGAAACGGCTTTTTTAATAGAAAGGTTAGTTTCTTCAATTTCTCTGTTCTTAGCATTTACCAGATAAGCAAAAGCTACGGTGAATAAAACCGGCAACGCAAGAATTCTACGCGCATACCCGAATTTGGTTTTTGGTTTTTGTAACATTTTAAGTCTTTTTTTAAGGTTTGAACTTAGAAATGGACTGGCAGCAGGCAACTGGGTTCCGGAAAAGTGGCTTGCTAAAAGCATCTGCGCAAATGCTTTGGTGTCCGAATTCTTTACGGCTTTTTTATCAGCCAGATATTCATGAATTAAACTAATTTCTCTTTTAATGATATGAAAGAACGGGTTGAACCAGAAAACAGCTGTAACTACCTCAATAAGAATCTTATCAAATGAATGTTTCTGTTCAATGTGAACCATCTCATGTTTTAAAATCTGTTTCCCCACGGCAGAATCCAGGGTAATGGTATTCTTCCAGAAAAGATTTTTAAAATATGAAAACGGAGCTTCGGTTAGGTCTGTACGGTAAAAATTGATCCCGTCAAAGCTTTCTTTCTGAAACTTTTCCTTAAACTGCTGAATCTTAAAGATTCCGTAGATAAGCTTCCCTAAAAAGTAGAGAGAAACCAGTCCCAGAGCTGAAAAAATAATGTTAAAATAAAGGTTACCATTGCTTACGTTTTTTGTGTGTTAAAATTCTGAATCTTATCAAGCAGCAAATACACATCACTATTGACCTCTATCGTAAAGTCATCCACTTTAATGAGCGGTAACAACAGTGAAATCACAATTGCCAGCAGAAGATAGAATCTGTTATAATGATGGAATGTCTTGTCTTTTAAAGACAACTGGTAATACAGAAACATTACACCAGAACATAAAATAACTTTTCCAAAGTACAGAAGTAGCGTTTCCATGGTTATTAGTCTTTGTTTTTAAGTTCGTTTAAAAGCATTTCAAGATCTTCTACAGTCATTTCATTCTTTTCTACCAGAAATGAAACAGCACTTTTATAGGATCCTTTAAAATAATTTTTCACAAGGCTCTTCATGGTTTTTCCAGAGTACTGTTCTTTGGTAACCAAAGGATAATACTCATGCTGCCTTCCATGTACATTATAGTCTACGAATTCCTTATCTTTTAATACTTTTAAAATAGTGGAAACGGTATTGGTATGCGGCTTTGGTTCAGGAAAAAGATCAAGAACGTCTTTAAGAAATCCTTTTTCCAGTTTCCATACATACTGCATTACCTGTTCTTCTGCCTTTGTTAAAGTCTGGTTTTTCATGTCCTTTCATTTATCATTAAAATGATATAAAAATCACCCTTTTTATATCACTAAGAAATTAGTTATACAAATGTAGAAATAAAATTGAATCTAACAACTATTTTTTTAGTGATAACCCAAGTTAATCATTTAAACGCCTGTAAATCAATGTAATAAATTTCATTCAAATATATTATTTTTTTATAAAATAAGACTAATACTTATTAACTTAATACAAAAACCATTGTTTTCAATTTAAATTATCATGATACTTTACGGAAAACCACAATAAATGCAATAAGCCCTATCATATATTTGAATACAATATATTCTGACCAATGAAAACATTTTATTATTTTTTACTGTTACTCATTACCATTTCTTGTTCCGGCCCTGCTTCACAGAATACCTTAAAATTTACACGGGAAGATTATCCTGGGAAATGGCCATTTTCTGTAGATGAAATTGAAGTCTACTGTTCGGGCTATAAAGAAATTTACTGTAAAACCAGTAATGGAAAAACCTACGCACTGAATGGTTCTGCAAAGGGTATTTCACACAATGATCCTTCTATAAGCAAGATTGAGGAAATATGGCTGGATGATCCTGAATTAGTTGGGTTAAAGCTTTCATACGGAGATTTTATCACAGAAAGATTGAAACTTTGTGAACATAAATAACATTAAAAACATGTTGTTTTGATATTAAATTTTCTCAATATTTCATCAAAACTGGTATATTATACAGAATATGACGGTTTATAACAGATGATATTTTTCATACCGAAAAGAAACAAAACCATCATTTAAACCACATTAATAATTGATTTTAAACCAATTACAACTATAAAACAATTTTATTTCACAAATTAAAATTAACACTAATTAGAATAATTAAAAATAAATAAGCCGTTTCCTTTGATGATTCAGATGAACCTTTTAATTTTGCTATTTATAATAATTATAAATAATGAAGTTATATCAGCGAATTTTTATCTTTCTCATTTTTACTCTTTCAATATCTCAAATTAAAGCACAGGATGCTGGTTTTGCGATTCAGGGAGTAGTACAGAATCAAACAAAACAAGGGCTAAACGGAGTAACCGTTTTTGTTGAAAATACAAAAATTAAGACGCAAACCGATCAAAATGGGAATTTTACCATTAATTACAAAAAAGGAGAAGCAACATTAGCCTTCAGTCTGGATGGTTATAAAAAATTCAGAAAGAAGATCAACTTTAGTAATGAAGAATCTCAGGTAAGCATTCAGTTAACAGAGGATCAATCGGTTGTAAAAGAAGTTATTGTACATGGTAAAGGTAAAGTGAAAGCACTGCAGGACGGTGCTTTTACTGTTAACGCAATAGATGTTGCAAAACTGGCTAATACTACAGCCGACCTTAATCAGGTTTTAAACAGAACCACAGGGATTAAAGTTCGCCAGCAAGGTGGTGTAGGCTCGGATTATAATTTCTCTATTAACGGAATGTCCGGTAAAGCGGTAAAATTCTTTATAGATGGAGTTCCTTTGGAAATGCTTGGAAAAGGTGTAGACCTGAGTACATTGCCTGTAAATATGGCCGAGCGTGTTGAGATTTATAAAGGGGTTGTTCCTATTCAGTTAAGTACTGATGCCATGGGTGGAGCAGTAAATATTATTACCCCCTCAAGCAGTAAGAATTATCTGGATGCCGGAATCAGTATAGGATCATTTAATACTCAGCGTATCAATCTGAACGGACAGTTTAAAGATGACAAAACAGGTGTTATTTTACGTATCAACAGCTTTTACAACCATTCGGATAATAACTATCTGATGAAAGATATGAAAATCTGGAATCCTGCTAAAAACGAGTACGAACTAAGAAATCTAAAACGTTTCAATGACCGTTATCAATCTGTCTTCGGGATGGCTGAACTTGGGATCGAAAACAAAAGCTGGGCAGACTCTTTCTTTATCGGAGCATCACAGTCAGTTTTCGACAAACAGATCCAGACAGGTTCCAACCAGGAAGTAGTGTATGGTGGGGTAAAACAAAACGGGGAAGCTCAGAATTATTTTATGAAGTATAAAAAAGCCAGCCTCTTCAATGACCATCTGGATGTGAATTTTTATGCTGGTTTCTCCAGAAGTGTTCAGAAAGCAACAGATACCCTTATGCGTAAATATAGCTGGGATGGTACTTTTGAACCATCGGCGACCAGTGAAAAGGGAGGCAGAAGTATCATTATGCAGCATGAAGACCGTCTTTATTCACAGGTAGGAGCTACGTACAGAATTGTAGATCATCACAAGCTGATTTTCAACTACGTTCTCGATTATCTTAAGAATACCACCTTCAATAAACTGGAAGAGGAAAAAGATGATGTAGTTCCGGCGAAGATGACCAAGCAGATCTTATCTATGGCTTATCAGCAGGAATTCTTCAATAAGCACTGGACAAATATTTTCTTTGCTAAATACTACAAAGTAGGACTTCAGAAAATGGTTTTCGATCAGGTAACCAGAACAGATAATCCGGTAAAAGATAACTTCAGCAACTGGGGGTATGGTTTTGCTACCACTGTAAAAATTACCAGAGATTTGGGGCTTAAAGGATCTTTTGAACGTTCTTACCGTTTGGTGGAGCCACAGGAAATTTTCGGAGACGGTGTTGCTGTAACCAGTAATATGAATCTGAAACCAGAAACCAGTGATAATGTAAATGTAGGATTCTACTACAGCCACCATTGGGGAGAACATGCTTTCCGTATAGAAGGTGCCGGATACATCCGTGATACAAAGGACTTTATTTTTACTGTTCCTAATCTGTACAACAGTACTTTCAAATATGAAAACCTTTCTAATATTCTCACCCGCGGATTGGAAGGAGAACTGAATTACCAATACAAAAGATTCCTGAATGTACTGATGAATGTAAGCTATAACAAAGCTTATGATAATACAAAATTTGCTAACAAAAGCGAAGATGTAATCTCTGCAACCTACAAAAAAGATGTTCCTAATCAACCTTGGTTATTTGGAAATGTGAACGTAAGCATCGGTAAAGATGACTGGTTCCAGAAAGACAGCCGTGTAGAGCTTTATTATGGTTTACAGATGACTGAATGGTTCTACAAAAACTGGAAAACCTACGGAAATCCACAAAATATTCCGATCATCCCAAGACAAACCCTTCATAACATAGGAATCAGCTATTCTATGAAGAACGGAAGATATAATGTGGCTTTCGATGTTACTAATCTTACTGATGCACTGGCCTATGACAATTTCAAACTTCAGAAACAAGGGCGTGCTTTCTATATAAAATTCAGATACCTACTTAAGTAAAAGACCATGACACAATATTTCAGAAACAGTATATTTTTATTATTTGCATGTTTAACCATCATTGGCTGTGAACGTGAACCAGAAGCAGGAAGCCCTACAACGGGTGAAAAAGATTATAAATATTTCCTTCTTTCCGCTTTAGGAAGTTGGCCCAACACGGTACACTATATGACAGCTACCAACGACCTTACAAAAGGAGCAATGGATATTACCAAAGAAGGTGATGAAATCAATTCTAAAGGAACTTATTCCTACATTGTAAAGAATGGTTTTATTTATAACTACAAAACCGACCAGGGCATTTTCAAAAAGTTTAAATATACACAGGACAGACTGACTACAGCAAAAGAAGTTCCTTATACCTATATCAGTGATATTTCCAGCTATGTATGGATAGATGATAATACTTTGGTATTGGTTGGGGAGACAGGTGATGGTCAGCATATCCGCTATACCGTTTTCAATGCATCAGACCTTAGTATTATCCGCCAGGGTGAGATTGAAGGATTTGGACCTTTCCCGGATGCTTATAATTTCTATTCATTAGGTTCTATGACCTACATGGACGGACAAATCTATCTACAGTACAGCTACCGCAATGGAAAATGGATTAGCCCGGAATATTACAACTTTGCAATAATAGATTATAGCACTTTCAAAGTAAAATATTCAGCAAGTGATAACCGTAGTTCAGGTGTGGCTAATGGTTCACCTTATTATAAAACCGCTTTCAGAAAAGATAATGAAGCTTTTTATTATGTCTGTTTCCCCCGCTCAGGAGCCGGATCCAGTAAAATTCGTCTTTTAAGAACCCTTAAAGGAGCCACTTCACCTGATCCAGGATATCAGATCAATCTTACAGATCTTGTAGGAGGTAAAACACTGGAAACTATGATTGACTATATTGGAAATAATAAAATGGTGGTTCTGTACCGTGATCCGGCATTGGGTAATACTTATAATGGCCGTTATGCTATTATAGACCTCGAAACGAAGCAACTGGTTAGAGTATTGGACGAACTGCCGGGAGATGAGCCTTATGAACAGTCTGCATTTGTTCAGGATAAAAAGCTATACATTGCTGTTAACGCTAGCAAAGGCGGTAATTATGTATGGATCTATGATCTACAAACTGATAAAATTACTAAAGGAATGAAGATTCCGGATAACATTTCAGGTTTTGCCCGATTTGATAAGCTCTATGATTAATTAGAGTTTATCAATTTCATAGAAAACATAAGATTTTTACTTCATAAAAAACGTTCTCAATCATTTTGAGAACCGTTTTTTTATGCTTAGACTATCACTATTAAGCTTCCCATCCTTGTCAAGGTTTAAAACCTTGACAAGGATTATTCTAAAGCTTATAGTTAAATGATAGAGTTACTACACGGCTATCCAAATTATATCTCTGTCGGATAGTGGAACTGAAATTATCACCTGTTACCCTGTAATTATTGGTTTTTAGTAAATCTGTTACGGCTAATTTTACAGTTGCTTTATCCTTCCATAATGTTTTTGAAACACCCAATGTAAGATCAAAGTAAGCATCGCGAATAAACAAACCGATATTTGATTTTGAAAAATATTGTCCATTCACCTCTGCTTTCATCCCTTTTACAATATTGAAACTGTTTTGGGCATTCAATGTAAATGCCAGCTGTGAGCTGTTTACTGAGTAATTCTGGTAATTCCCCTTATACTCATTGTTGAAAATATTAAACATCGAAGTAAGTGACCACCAGTTGAAAAGCTTTGTAGTAGCCGTTATATTGGCTCCATATACATAAGATTTGTTCAGATTATCCTGAGTTTTCACTAAAATCCCTGTATCCGGCTGATAGTTGTAAACTTCAGTCATTACATCATTGGTTACACTGAAGTAAGCGGATGCTATAATGTATTTTCCCCAAGTATATCCTAACTCTGTGGCATGGGTAAACTCTGGATTTAAATTAGGATTCCCCTGCCAGTAGTTGAATGGATCATCGTAAAAACGGAAAGGATTCAGATCAAAATGGCTCGGTCTGTTGATCCTTTTACTGTATGATGCATAAAACCCATGCTGATCATTCACCTGATATTTGACAGATGCACTTGGAAACAGATTCGTATAATCCCTCTTTCTTTGTTCCTGAGACGTTTTCTGATTAATATCTGTATGGGTCATTTCCGTTCTCAGTCCCAACTGGAATGTCCATTTCGTTAAATTAAGCTTATAGTTCGCATACAATGCATGAATCTGTTCTTTGTATACATATTCGTTACTTGCTTTATCATCGTTGATCCATTCTTCCCCCTGCTGTATAGAATACTCCGAAGGATTATTATTAGACTTTATGGTAGATTTTAACCCTGTTTCCAAGCTATGTTTTTCACTAAAAGGAAGGGTAAAGTCTACCTTTGCATTGAAGACTTTCAGACGGGAAGCAATGCTCCCTCTCCTATTGTTAAACGGCTCTGTCCCTTGGTTTACCAAAGCATCCGAAAGCTGATTCTGGCGGGAAGAAAAACGTGAAGTTTCATATTCCAGATCCACATCCACCTTATAATCCTTATCATTGAAGATGTGTGTTCCTTTTACATTATAAGTATAGTCATACCAGTTTTCTTTGCTTTTATTATCCGAAAGCACATGAGCAAACAAATTATCTACGGGTTGAAATATCCTGTTTTCACCTTTTGAAAAATCTTCATATCTTCCTATTTTAGCATCGAATAAAGCTCCAATACTTGTTTTATCACTGAAAGCATAGTCTGCACCTACTTTAAAATTATTGGACGTTAATGGCTCATTGGTCGTTGAATTCTGATCGGTTCTGCGGGTCATCAGCTGAGGCTGTTTTTCATCAAAGAAAACCTGGCTGAAATCCCTTCTTTCTTCTTCACCACGGAAAGTATAGCTATAATCCCCATGCAGAGATAGTTTCTTATGAGTATAATTCAAGCTTAATCCTGTATTAACTCTGTTCTTACGTCCTCTTCCACCATTCATATAATAATTCCCGCTAAGGCCTTCCAGTGAACTTTTTTTCAGCACAATATTAATGATCCCTGCATTTCCCGCAGCGTCATATTTGGACGAAGGATTGGCAATAATTTCAATATTTTTCACCAGTGTAGAATTTGTAGAGCGCAGCAGGTTAGCCAGTTCCTTCGTTGAAAGGGAGCTCAGCTTACCATTAATCATTACACTTACTCCTTTCTTACCGCGCAAAGATAGTTCACCTTCCTGCGAAACCACCACTCCAGGTGTTTTACCAAGAACTTCCAATACAGTAGTACCGTCTGACAATACACTGTTTTCCACATTAAAAATCATTTTATCAGCTTTCTGCTGAAAAACCGCTTTGTTTCCTTTTACTACGATGCCGCTAATCTCTGAAACTTTTTCCGTCTGCAAAGAATCGTTTTGGCTTTCCGTTTGCCCGTAAGCATTCAGGCTCGCCATTAATGGTAGCCATATATAGTGTTTCTTCATGAATAATGGGTTTAGGTTGTTGTTTTCTTTTTATTTTTCCTGCCCCACCAGATCATAAATCCGGTTACAGGTAATGAGGCACAGAATAAACTCATGATAAATGCTAATATTTTCCCTGGCATTCCGAAGAAGGCTCCCACATGCAAATCATAAGTAGCATCCGTAGCTCTTTCAGCCATAGCTTTACTTTCATGTGGCCGGTTAAACAGTAATTTCCCCGAATGCTCATCAAAAATCATCATGGAAGATTCAGCATAAGTAAATTCTTTTTCTTTAATCCAAATACTTAAGCTTTCATGTTTATGATCTGCTTCGGCATGATCTTCCAGGTCAACGCCAAAAGAATAGGCTTCCGGATAATAAATTTTTACCTGTTCTATAATTCTGTCTATTGTAGTTGCTGTTTCTACAGATTCCGGAGCTGTTGTTTTGTATTTACTGAAATCCGGTGTAGCTGAAGAAAATCCATTAAGAATCACATATACCCACATCTGGGTAATACGGAACGAATACATAATACCGGTAATAGCCACAATAATGGCCAAAAAGGAAGAATAAAACCCAAGAATATTGTGTACGTCGTAATTCTTGCGTCGCCAACCTTTTACCTTCTCCCACTGAAACCATAGGCGCTGTTTACGCATCTTTTTATTCTTTGGCCACCATAAGATAATTCCGGTAATCAGCATCACTACGAATATGATAGTAGATACTCCTACAATAGTACCTCCTATTTTATCACTAAGCAACAGCGAACGGTGCAAAGCCATACAGATAAAGAATGGATTATTTTTTACATCATATATAGCAAGTACTTTTCCGGTATATTGATTTACATAAACATTTTTATAGATAATAATACTGTTGAAGTGATTCCAGCCTTCAGGATTACCTTTAATCAATCCGAATTGATAGGAACGGGCCGGGTCGATAGGAATGGTTACTTCATCTGATTTTACAATTTCATTTTTAAGCTGCGCATTAACCAGATCTTTCAATGTATGTAAAGGGATAGGTTTCTTATGCTGAATATCTTTCTCTCCATGAAAAATATCTTCCTTACGCAATGCAGCAGTGATGTCTTCATTGAAAACAAAAAATGCCCCTGACAGAGAAACTATTAACACAATAATGCCGGAAAGTAGTCCTAGCCACAAATGAGCTTTCAGAATATATTTTTTAAAGGTACCCTTGGATTTCTTTTTACCAGTCTCTTGCATTTCTATCGTTATTTAGTCTTATTAAAAATAAAGGAATTGCAAATATAACTTTATTTACAATAATTCTAAACAGCGAGAGAACTTTATTTCACCTGAAAACCTGATTTTTATTAGGATTTATAAGAACTGATATTAGATTACGGCAAAGAAAAGATTGAATTATGAAAAATAACCTTCAAATCTTCACTTGAATATTTGAAGATCACTTTAAGTTTTTAGAATCAAAATGATGTATGTATAATTTGGTAATTTAAATATGAACATTCAACAAAGACATCAAATTTATTTATTATTAAGAAATTTTATAAAAAAATAACTACCACAAATGCCTTAAAAACATCATTTATACAAACATGAAGAGTTTATATTGAAAATTTGTTAAATTTTATTAAATAAAAGTAAAATGAATTTGTTAAAACCGGGAAATTATATTTATTTTAGTGCCTTAAAAATTTCTCATGAAAAGATATAATTTACTGATTGTACTACTGCTGCTCATTTTTAACTTTACTACAGCACAAAAGAAAAAATCTCCGGCTGCTGATCTTAGCATGTTAAAGGAGACTAAATCTAAAATTGAAGCTACAGTTCCATTGGTCATTCAACATCTTCAGGCTATCGCGACAAAAGAGGGCGACAATAATATCGTCATCAATGGAAAAACAGCACTGGGAAAAGAATATGGCATCTTAGAATCTGAATGGTTTTTATACAGAAACAATATGAAGAACTGTATCATGAACAATTCTTCCAAGAAAGCTAAAAAATGTATGGAATACCATACTCAATATCTTAGAAATACATTCATCAATTATAACAACTATATTTCTAACCTTACCAGAAAGAACGGATATTTAGGGGTAGAAGGTGATACTAAATTTGATTTCAAACCGGCTGATATTGCCACAAAACTTACCGAGGCTTACTTTAATGCCAACGATGCTGCAGGAAGAATGAAAGCAGATCAGAAAAGAGAATTCCTTGGAACTACAATGAGTGATGATAATAAGTTAACACCTTATGCTCAACTTGCTCAATAAAAAGATGACACCTTAACAATATAAAAAGAGAACTGCTTGGCAGTTCTCTTTTTTTGTAGCAAAAATCCCCGCCAAAAAGCAGTTTTGTGGTACTAATCATAAAACCTGGGGAAAAAGTAGAAATAAGGCGGAGATAATTTGCATAAACTCTATAGAATCAACTGTCCTACCCTTGATCTATAAGAGCTGTACAAAAATAGGGTTATGCACCCTACCCATAAAAGAATAGCTGTAGAATTAAATGTCGGCAATTGTAGAAGTAATACTACTTACTGTTACGTATAAATAACTAATGACAGAAGGCATTATCATCTCATTCAGCTTTATTTTTATCTATTTCCACCAATGGTAGTAATTGTGCAGCCCATCATATTCAAATCCGCAACGGGGATATAATGTATTTCCAATTTCGTTTGTTTTTTCTGTTTCAAGCATTAATCCACAAGCTCCGGTTTCTTCACACCATTGCTTGCTGCGATCAATTAATGCTACAGAAAGCCCTTTTCCTCTATAATCAGGATGTACAAACAAGTCGCTTAGCAACCATTGTTTTTGCAATTTGGTATAATGGAATAGTTTGTAAAGCTGTACAAATCCTACAGCTTTGCCGTCAACATAGCCAAGAAAAATATCCGATTCACTGTTCAGAATTCTTTCTTTAAGAAATGCTTTCCCTTTTTCCAGATCAGATTCCTGTCTGTAAAAAATACGGTAAAGATTAAATAATTCTGCGGCTTCATTAAGATCCTCAATACTCACTTTTTTAATAGTGTAATTCATTGTTATATTTATTTTGATTAACACTGCAAAAGTATCTTTAAACAGGACTATATCTGCCATCCAGATTTAAGTTATAAAGATAGTCCAGGCACTTGCAGCCCAATTAAAAAACATCCACAACAACCAAAATACCGCACGTTCCGGATTTTATACTTCCCTACATCTTCAGACCTTAGCTCAATAAAAGAAAACAATGAAAGATTTACTCCAAAGAATTGAAAATACAGACTGGCAGTCTATTACAGAATCTATGCATCATAACGGATATGCAGTTCTGCCTAATCTATTATCAAATGAAGAATGTGACAGTCTTGTTTCCGGTTACGATCAACCTGAACGCTATCGTAAAACGGTTGTAATGGCGCGTCATCGTTTTGGCTTGGGTGAATATAAATATTTCAACTATCCCTTACCGGAATTACTTCAGACCCTGCGTACCAGGATCTATCCATATCTTGCTCCCATTGCCAACACATGGTTTAAAGCTTTGAATATAGATCTCTCTTTTCCATTGGAGCATCAGAGTTTTTTAGAGCAATGCCATTCCAACAATCAACTAAAAGCTACTGTTTTGATTTTGAAGTATGGAGAAGGTGGCTTCAACACTTTGCATCAGGATTTATATGGTAACCTTTATTTTCCTATTCAGATTGTATTGATGCTTAGCGATCCGGAACTGGATTTTACAGGTGGAGAATTTGTCCTTACTCAGCAGGTTCCAAGAGCACAATCCAAAGCTATTGTTTTAAAGCCTAAAAAAGGTGATATCCTCATATTTACCACCAATTTTAAACCAGAAAAAGGAACAAAAGGATATTATAGAGTCAACATGAAACATGGTGTAAGTGAATTAAAAACAGGAAAACGTTATGCATTGGGAATTATTTTCCATGATGCTGAAAATTAAAAGTACGAAACCTGAGACTGGAAGTTATTCTTAAACGGAAAACTCACTATTATCATTTAATCCAATTTAAACCTATACTAAATTTATGCACCTGCATTCACAACTTTCAGATGCTGAACTGAGAAGTAAAATACGAAAACAGGAAATTCGCCTGGCCGGAAATAAAAACCTGAAAATATATGGTTTACTAAACTGTAAATCAGGGAAAAGAATAAAAAAGAAAAACAGGGTTTTCTTTACAAATGAAGCTGAGGCTTTACAAAATGGATACCGTCCTTGTGGCCATTGTATGAAGGAAAAGTATCAGCAATGGAAATACCAACTTCCCTATTATTTAAGGCAATGATAAAATTTGTGTAAATTAGTAACTTTCATATGATCAAAAACTAATTTACAAAATGAACTCAGAAAACAATTATATAGAAATCAACAGAAACTCATGGAATAACAAAACTGAAGCTCATATCAATTCAGAATTTTATGATGTTGACGGATTTCTGAAGGGAAAAACTTCACTAAATGATATTGAACTGAATCTGTTAGGAGATTTAAAAGGAAAGTCGGTCTTACATTTACAATGCCATTTCGGGCAGGACACCATTTCTCTAAACAGGCTTGGAGCAGAAGTTACAGGAATTGATTTATCGGATAAAGCCATTGAAAGTGCCCAACAGATGGCACGTGATACGAATTCAAATGCCCAATTTATCTGCAGTGATGTTTACGACCTGCCTAATCACTTAGACAAACAATTCGATATTGTGTTTACCAGCTATGGAACCATTGGCTGGTTACCGGATCTGGACAAATGGGCAAAAGTTATTTCTCATTTTCTAAAACCAGGTGGAAAATTTGTATTTGTAGAATTCCATCCGGTTGTCTGGATGTTTGATGACAATTTTGAAACTGTAGGATACAGATATTTTAATTCAGGAGCTATTGTAGAAACAACAAGCGGAACTTATGCTGACAGAAACGCAGATATCACTCAATCTACAGTAACATGGAACCATGGGTTAAGCGAGGTAATGAACAGTTTAATCAAAAACGGGCTTGAAATCAATGGTCTGGATGAATTTGATTATTCTCCTTACAACTGTTTCAATGGAACCATTGAATTTGAGCCTAAAAAATACAGGATAGCTCATTTGGAAGATAAAATTCCAATGGTTTATTCTGTAGTTGCTACAAAGAAAAATGATTAATGTTTTCTGAATTTCCGGATCTCCAAAGATTTCAGCAGGATTCCCGAAGTTAGAAGCAGACACAATATTTTTTGCCACAAATCCACGAATAAATAAGCATCGAGAGCCTATGCATCAAAGAGTGTGTTATAACCACATAGATACATTGGTTTTATGTGTAAATAAAATTATTCGTGCATTTGTGGCAATTATTTTATTCAGGCATCTGCAAAATCTACGAGAATTATTTAGGTTAGAAAACGCAAGGCCGCAAAGAATTAATAATAAAGAATGTTTTTAAGGCGCAAGAGAATCCAAGATTATCAGCAATGATCTACTTTATTTTTTGTCACAGATACACAAATGTTTTATGGTAACTACAATTTTATGGTAATCACAATAATGTAGTTTGTATCGTACAATTTTATCGGAGATAAAATCCTGGCGCCTTAAAAACAGTAACTATCAAAAAAAACTTTGCGACTTTGCGATTTCCAACCCATTTTCAAAATTGAGATTGCTTCGTTTTGCTTACAATGATAAAGATGCTGCCAGAATTATGCATCTATATATATAATCAGGGAAATATATGAAGGGGATTAACAACAGGAAATAAAAAAGAGAAGCAATATAAAATTACTTCTCTCGTTGAGTAGCGGGAACCGGACTCGAACCGATGACCTTCGGGTTATGAGCCCGACGAGCTACCTACTGCTCCATCCCGCGGTGTATTTTTAGAGTGCTTACCGAAAGCACTTAACTTAGTAGCGGGAACCGG
>NZ_NRQT01000059.1 GCF_004119455.1 Chryseobacterium sp. CH25 | reverse complement strand
TAGGGCTTGTTCACAGGATTGATAAAGATACATCAGGACTGCTGATGATCTTGTGGTAGTGGATAAGGAACCAGGAATGGTAGTACACCCTGGTTTCGGAAACTGGGACGGAACATTAGTCAATGCACTGGCTTTCCATTTTTGAAAAAGAACGGTCAGAAGTCTGATCTTGACAGAGTAGGGCTTGTTCACAGGATTGATAAAGATACATCAGGACTGCTGATGATCTTGTGGTAGTGGATAAGGAACCAGGAATGGTAGTACACCCTGGTTTCGG
>NZ_NRQT01000058.1 GCF_004119455.1 Chryseobacterium sp. CH25 | reverse complement strand
CCCGCCCAAACGTAGCTGGTTCTCACTGCTGAGCTGGGCCATTCTTCTCGCCGTGCTGGTGGTCTCGTGGAAAGGTGCCGAAATGGCTCCGCTCACGCTGATCCAGGATTCCGGCAATATGGTGCCATCCGGCGATAAACCTACGCACGGAGCTAAACATGCAAACCATCACCGTCGCCCCGCCCAAACGTAGCTGGTTCTCACTGCTGAGCTGGGCCATTCTTCTCGCCGTGCTGGTGGTCTCGTGGAAAGGTGCCGAAATGGCTCCGCTCACGCT
>NZ_NRQT01000057.1 GCF_004119455.1 Chryseobacterium sp. CH25 | reverse complement strand
GTTGTTACAATTTTTAGAATTCCATTATTCTCATCGATGGGGTTGTTGAGTTTTTTTACATTCGTTCGTTCTCTTTTTTTCTATTTGTTCACTTAATGTAAGCAATTCTGGAAGAAGGAATTTTTCTACTCTGAGGATCGCTTTTTACAATTTTGAAATCCTTCCAAATTCTTCTTCCGTTGTTACAATTTTTAGAATTCCATTATTCTCATCGATGGGGTTGTTGAGTTTTTTTACATTCGTTCGTTCTCTTTTTTTCTATTTGTTCACTTAATGT
>NZ_NRQT01000056.1 GCF_004119455.1 Chryseobacterium sp. CH25 | reverse complement strand
TTTTATAACACAGGGGAATATCGACCCAAAGCTCAATCAATTCTAGGAGCTGTTAATGATCGAATGTTTACGAATAACGACAGATCGTATACAGTTACCGGAATAGTAACGTAAACGCCAGGAAATCCTGATGTAAATATCACAGATTTAGATCTTACCAAGAAACGATGTCTACAAACCCTTTTATAACACAGGGGAATATCGACCCAAAGCTCAATCAATTCTAGGAGCTGTTAATGATCGAATGTTTACGAATAACGACAGATCGTATACAGTTACC
>NZ_NRQT01000055.1 GCF_004119455.1 Chryseobacterium sp. CH25 | reverse complement strand
CGTTTTTTGCAAACGATTTTCCTTGAGAAACAATTAAAAGATCCTTGAAACAGGTAAAAGGGGGTGGAGAGTAATTACAAACTCCCAGAGGAGGGATGTTGAAAAGTTTGTATATTCGATTGGATCAAATAAACAAAACTATATTAACATTAATTGGAAAACAAAAACTCAAAAAAGAAACCGTTTTTTGCAAACGATTTTCCTTGAGAAACAATTAAAAGATCCTTGAAACAGGTAAAAGGGGGTGGAGAGTAATTACAAACTCCCAGAGGAGGGATGT
>NZ_NRQT01000054.1 GCF_004119455.1 Chryseobacterium sp. CH25 | reverse complement strand
TTTTAGATTATCTCTTGAATCCTAACCGTAAAACCCACGGGCTAAAGGAAATTTCAGAACTTAATCTACACTATCATCAGATTTCATTTGAAGAAATGCTAAACGGTAGAGTTATTACCGAAGTTCCGAAAGAAGAACTCACGAAATATGCCTGTGAAGATGTAGATTATCGACACAATGATTTTTAGATTATCTCTTGAATCCTAACCGTAAAACCCACGGGCTAAAGGAAATTTCAGAACTTAATCTACACTATCATCAGATTTCATTTGAAGAAATGC
>NZ_NRQT01000053.1 GCF_004119455.1 Chryseobacterium sp. CH25 | reverse complement strand
CTATGTACATATCAAAATGTCATCCAAAATGAAAACCGGAGCTCAGGGAGGAATTCTTAACGTACCGTTTGTGAACCGTTTTGTTCCTACTGTTGAAGTATACTGGCTAATGATCTGTATCCTTATTCTGTACGGCCTGATCTGAGGCTTCGGGACACCTTAAGAGGTCAGGAAGTCAGCAACTATGTACATATCAAAATGTCATCCAAAATGAAAACCGGAGCTCAGGGAGGAATTCTTAACGTACCGTTTGTGAACCGTTTTGTTCCTACTGTTGAAGT
>NZ_NRQT01000052.1 GCF_004119455.1 Chryseobacterium sp. CH25 | reverse complement strand
TCCCGGAATATTAGTAGTTATCGTTTGAGTGGTTGCCCCCGTACTCCATAGATATGTATAATTTGGTCCTGAACCTGCATCAAGTGTTCCTTTATCTCCTGCACACACAAATACATCTTTTAAAGTAGAAACAATTGCCGGAACAACTTCAATCTTAACTTTCGCAGGGTCCACAGAACTACATCCCGGAATATTAGTAGTTATCGTTTGAGTGGTTGCCCCCGTACTCCATAGATATGTATAATTTGGTCCTGAACCTGCATCAAGTGTTCCTTTATCTCC
>NZ_NRQT01000051.1 GCF_004119455.1 Chryseobacterium sp. CH25 | reverse complement strand
ATTAAAAGTATTTAACAGATTGGTTTCATCATTATTCCTTTCTGCTGCGGCATCTGTATTGGAGGCATTCACTATACTGTCTATAAATGATTGTCCAATGCTTTCAAATTTTGCATTTTCAATCTTAGCAATGGGCAAGGTTCCGTTATAGCCCCAGATAATAACAGTAGAAACACCGTCTTTCGTAGTATACTGTACAAGGTTTCCTTTGGAATCATATTTATCATAGGTTACTTCTGTTGATCCTGTAGAAGGATTCTGAAGATCATAGGACAGAACTGAGGTT
>NZ_NRQT01000050.1 GCF_004119455.1 Chryseobacterium sp. CH25 | reverse complement strand
ATTGATACCCTGTCTGATCCAATTGGGTATTGCTTCTGATACTACATTTCTCGGAACCTGTAAAATAAATGCTGCAGTTTTAGAATTGGTTCCCTGTGTTGCTATTAAAGCTTCCTATGACGTGTACAAAACTTTTCCCCGGAGCATATAAAGCCAGTCCAACTTTGGTGTGATCGTTCGGGTGATAATTGATACCCTGTCTGATCCAATTGGGTATTGCTTCTGATACTACATTTCTCGGAACCTGTAAAATAAATGCTGCAGTTTTAGAATTGGTTCCCTGTGT
>NZ_NRQT01000004.1 GCF_004119455.1 Chryseobacterium sp. CH25 | reverse complement strand
ATAGCTTTTGGATTGAATATAGTTTTCTGTAGGAGTGAGCTGTGCATTAGCTAAATGACTAATCAGCAACATGCCTACAGGGATTATTATTTTTTTCATCGTCTTAGTTTTTATAGTTGTATTTGTATTCTTTTAAGAGCTTCCCTGTATTGTTCTGCTCTCTGACTTCTTTAAGTCTTCCTGCATCATCATATAGATAAACTTCCCTGATACCAGATGGCGGAGTGATGCTTCGCACTCCTATTAATGAATCATAACTGTAGGTCGTGATCTGATAACCAGATAAATTGTTCTTGAAAGTATTAAAAGTATTTAACAGATTGGTTTCATCATTATTCCTTTCTGCTGCGGCATCTGTATTGGAGGCATTCACTATACTGTCTATAAATGATTGTCCAATACCTTCCAATTTTGCATTTTCAATCTTAGCAATGGGCTGGGTTCCGTTATAGCCCCAGATAATAACAGTAGAAACACCGTCTTTCGTAGTATACTGTACAAGGTTTCCTTTGGAATCATATTTATCATAGGTTATTTCTGTTGATCCTGTAGAAGGATTCTGAAGATCATAAGATAAAACTGACATAGGAAGTACTAAATTCCCTGTCTGAGGAGTAGGAAGTGCTGTTGGATATATTGTTTTGGATTTTGATAATACATTGGTAACTCCATTAATGGTCTGTCTTGTTTCTGTTTCCAAAGGGGTTGTAATCATATTTTTATCAATCAACAGCTGATTTCCGGTCTGATGAGCATACTGATATTCTGTTTTTACACTTTCACCGGAAGGCAAAATATTTTCGGTACTTCTTACATTGAACGGCTTATTAATATCTGTATCCCAATAATTATTTAACACTTTGGTTACAACAGATTTATTTCCAAAAAAATCTGTTGTTGTGGTTGCTACATGCTCTACTTTTGCAGATTCAATTTTTATATAATTTTTATCAATACGAAAAGTATCAACAAAATTTCCAATAGGACCTCGCTGTACTTTTTCCTTTAATAGATCCAAAACAAAGGCAAAAGCTATATCATCATTTGTAAGAGGAAGGTAACCAGACAATGGATTTTTTAAAGGATTAAAAATATATTCGTTGGTTTCTTCCCGTAAAGTATCATTATTTTTTTTATAAGATTTTGAAAGTAACAATCCTCCTTTCCAATAATCATAATTATATAGCTTTGTTTCTGTAAGAGATACATTATTGTTACTCTGCGAAAAACTATAAACTGTTTCCCCATTATCATTATATTCAGTCACTTTGGAATAAGAAACAATATCTGAACTGAAATAAGAACTACTCGCGGAAGAAGAATTACTTATTTTCATAAACGGATCATAATTAGGAGCAAAGCTTGGATTTGAAGAAGGTACCTCTCTGTAGATTTTCTTCATAAATACAAACGGCTGATTAATCACAGCATTTTCATATTTGTACTGGAAAACATTTTGTATTCCTTTTCCGTCAAAGTCCTCAATTTTTTTATTCTGAGCCCTCCAATATTGGTTATTTGTGTAGCTTCAGTCCTTATCTCAGAAAGAATATCCACGGAAAGACTACAACCGCATTCATCTACTCTATATAAACTAAGTTGTATAGGTGATGTGGAAGCTTTCTCTATTTTTACAAATTGTTTTCCGTTAGAGGTAAATGTTTTATCTCCAATCTTGGCGGAGCCAATACAACTTGTGGGATGTATTGTACCAGTATTATCATTATTATTGTCACACCAGTTAGTAAAAGAAAATTCGAATTGGGGATTTGACCGGTTACCAAATACTGAAGATGGAATTGAAAATGTTTTCTCGGAAGAATTATCTCCATACACTCCTGGCTTATAAACATTATTTAACTCTTCATAATGGTCTCTTTGTATCTGAAAATCGTACTGAGTGGTTAAAGCTGTATTATTTTCATAATACAAATTTTTGTACCCACCTGTAGGATAGGTGATTCTTGTCAATACCCCCAGTTGAGAAAAATTAGTATTTACTTTGCGATCTCTTCCCCCTATATACTGGGGTATTATATCATTAAATGTTTCTCTGGGAAAATTATGATCATCATCAGTATTTATAACACTATTCATATACCCCCAGTAATCATCATTATTAGTTGACCTTCTGGGAAAGTAGGACGTCTCATTGTAAGAGAAACGATGATAAGCATTCTGTAGATTATCATATACATTATCAAGTTTCAAACGATAATCCTGAGGAATATCTGAGGGGGTTTGAGGGTTGAAATAAGAATAATTAAAGGTATAATCTTTGATTAAAACAGAAGCTTTATTATAAACCTTTATATTTCTTAATGCAATTCCATTTTTAAGAGTTGTTGTACCAATAGTTGTCGCAATATCTTTTCTATAGGCATTGTTTTCTATAGAATAAAGAGGGTTATCCGAGTATTCAAAAAGAACTTCCCCTTCAGGAAATATAATTTTAGAAATAAGTTTTTCAGAATAATCCGTTTTTGCTCTTACAATGTCATATTTGGATAACATAGATGTTGATGAACCTGCCATTAACAAAGGGATATAAGCATTTTCCCTGATGGAGTTTTCCATATATGACTGATTTTTTGCATAAACAAACTCTACTGTTTTTCCTTCTGCTGTTTTCAGGCTGTCTATGGCGTAAGAATTCACATAATTCATTTCTCCAGGAATCCCTCCATTAACAGAGTTCTTTCCTGAAATCCAAAAAACATTTCCTTTATCATCCGTAAGGATAAAGGAATTAACTCCTGTTTTCTGTATTTTGATATTATCTTGAGGTATGGTATACCCCACATTATTGTTCAGGATGAATCCTCCATTTACAGTAGGCAAATTATAATTGAAGATATCAGGCATAGTATCATAGATATTTCCTTCGTATAGCTGCTCAATAGTTTCTTCTCTGGTATCTCCTGTACCATAATCAATACTATTATTCAAGTATTGCTGAGATTCTGCAAAACTCTTGAAACGGATAGGATAATTATCATCATCTTTCCCCATAATTACTTTTGAAATACTGTTGGGAATAGAGATTCCCCATCCCAATCCCACAGTACTTGCCACTTCATTCAGTCTTATTCCACCTGTATTATAGGACAGAGCAATAGGAATATTAATACCTCCCACATTAATAGTGTATAAAGGAATCGATATGTTAGCCTTTCCTCTGAATAAATCTATAGGAAGCTTTTCTACTTTATTTAAACTGTATGCATTTGCTGTAGTAGGTAAGGGTATCATATTAGTGACATGACTTTGTCCATTATCGCCAATCACTTGAGAATAATAAACACTAAAATATAAAAGGAGTATTAAGCTTTTAGTTTTTTTCATGATTAATGTTTTTTTTATTTCTTAATCAGCTTTGCATTCGCTGTTTTGTTATTATCTGTTTTTATAGGCACTAAGTAAGCCCCTTGTACCAAAGCCTGGGTATTAATCTTAGTCACTCTGTTCTTCGTTTTGAAGTTCTGAAGCTTTCTTCCGCTTATGTCATACAGCATAATATCAGTTTCTTTGAAATCAAAGCCGATTTCTATATAGGCATAGTCTGATACTGGATTTGAATAGATTTTGATGTCATATTTTTCAATCAGATCATTCACCTGTTTGTCTCCTAGTTTCACAATCTTCCAGTTCTCTTTCCCTAATTCTTTGGCACTTGTTCCGGCTAAAAGAAATTCTCCATCCTGAGTACTTCCTGTGGCAAAGAGATAATCATGATTATTTCCTGAGAAATATTTTTCCCAGGCTTCTTCTCCCTGTTGGTTCAGTTTAACCAGGTGGAAATCGTAACCGTTATTCTGTCTGCTTCCCTGTTGGAGTTTATCACTCTGTATTGAGCTTCCTGTGATTAAATACTGCTGATCTATTGTTGTAGTAACCTGGCTTAGAAAATCCTGAGTTGAGGATTTGATATCTTTTTGCCAGAGAACTTCCTGAGCAGATAGCCCAAGAATGGTGCATACAGTACATGCACTGAGATAAATCTTTTTCATTCCCGTGTTATTTTTGAGTTTAATGATTAGCTTTTCAAATTCGTGCAAATTTAACTTTTTTTAGTTCACACAAATCACATGAATGCGATTTAATATAAACCATTTATAAACATGAGAATGTTTTATTGCATTTTTACGATCTTACATTCTCTTTTACAAAGCTAATACAGCATTGCGACAAAATCTGTCGTAACATTAAGGAATAAAAAAACAGCATCATTTCTGAATGATGCTGTTTTACATTTATAATATCGATAATCAAAGATGATCATTTTTTCACCCGGAGATTAGTTTAACTGTTGATTTGCCTTCTGAACAAAATTATTCCATTGTGTATTCAGGAATTCCAGGGCTTGTTTTTTCTCATTTTTATTCAAAGAAGAATAATTGATTGAGTTGAAAACCAGCTTCTTCAAAGCTTTCGCATCCAGTTCCCAATATACGTAGGCTACCCAAAAATCATAACTTAAGCCTTCATAACCATATACGGCAGGATCATCACTATTAATGGAACATTGTACTCCATTGCTCAGTAAAACCCTTGCAGGATGATTTCTCAAGTCGCTCACATATCCCAGGATTTGGTTACTGATTGGGCTTACCTCAACCAACTTATTCTGTTTCTTAATCAGCTCCATTGATTTTGGAAAATAAATAAGATTAAGTCCATGCCCTATTCTTTGGTTATTCAGCAAGGTAATATCCAGTATATTTTTATTGAAAACAGAATTACTTTCTCCTGCATGAAGAAACAACGGCATTTCTATTCCTGATTTTTTAGTGATCTCATCTAACTTCGTCCAGTTTTTCTGGAATGAATTAATGCTGTGCCCTGCTGCTTCATCCGCAACAAGGTCAAAACCTGAAATCATATCGGGGAATTGTTTCTTAAGCTTAAAAGCAATGTCAAGCTGTTTTTCAATCTTATCCGAGTCTAAGAATTTAAAGCTTGAATAAATCAGTTTCAGGTTAAACTGAGGATCTGACTGACGCATCTGCTTCACAATATCCTGTAAATCCGTAATAGACGTTTCCAATGGATACTTCCCATGTTGGAAATCATACAGCTCATCAAATACATACCTGATTTCAACATGCTGTACTTTATCTTTTGCTAAATCCTGAAAACCTTTCAGATAGTATTCTTTAAAGAAAGGACGGTAAGGCAACAGCAGGTTGATACGTTGAAAACGCTTTTCAAATTCAATCCAATAATCTGTATAGGAACAAAGATTATCCCGCTTTAAAAGGAGAAGCTCGTGAAGTTCTTTTTCAAATTCTGGATTTGATTTCAGTTTTTGATCGAGGTTAACAAATCCATTGGGAACTTTTCCATTTTCAAAAAAGCCTAACTGACCAAGGATATATTTGTCATTGTCTTTTTGATCATATACATAGCATTCTTTATACTTTCTAGCCGTTGCTATCAGCCAATCAGCACTTGCCAGACCTCCACTATGGGTATGCAACAGCCCACCTTTAGGCATTGTCTGAATAATTTTAAACAGCTTACTGGATTCTATCAGTGATTTTATTTCATTAAAAGAACGGTTATATAAAGGAAACTTCTGTTTTTCTGTTTCCGTAAGAAACTGCTTCCTGATCTGGAATAATTTTTTATCCAAAACAATTTCAGCATCAGATAATTTTACATCTGCATCAAAAGCCATGGCTGCATTTTCTTTCTCCAGCAACGTCCATTTCTCCTGATAAGTGGATTTTTCAACCACTTTAGTTTGGGCTCCCAACAGAGGAAATCCCAACAATAAAATATAGGTAAGGTATTTTCTCATAATAATAGTAACCTGTAACAGACAAAAGTACTTTGCCATTAC
Organism: Chryseobacterium sp. CH25; assembly: GCF_004119455.1. Taxonomy (GTDB): domain Bacteria; phylum Bacteroidota; class Bacteroidia; order Flavobacteriales; family Weeksellaceae; genus Chryseobacterium. Next base: position 476,303 of record NZ_NRQT01000004.1, on the reverse strand, counting down.
AGTATTCAAAAATATAATTATTTTTTTGGTAAAAGAGTTTCAATCTGAAAAAAACAAATGATAATCCTTTTAACGACACATTTTTCATCTCCTATAGCCCTTCCCTAGCCCCGATAGTAACGGTTACCCCGCAACACGCGTAAGCCTGAGCCCGGTGTGAGGAGTATGAGTGGATAGCGGGAAAAGCTCCTTAAAAAGAAATGGGATGCAAAATACGCAAAAAGTCTACAAAAACAATAGACTTATAATATTAAGTTTTATTCATGGGTTAAAATTGATTTTTTTGAAAATTATAAAACTTGAATCATTAAAATACAAACATCTGTATTACAATTAATTAAAACAACAAAAAGAACATTTAAAGATCAATTTTTCAATTACCCTACTAAATAAGTGGACTAATATGATTTTTCTCATACCTCTTTTTAACAAAGTTTTATGAATTAATAAATAATTTTGACCCAGTTAAAAAAAATAAAACTCTATTCTCATGAATAAGAATGACTTTAATTCTTACCTATGCACTATCATGGCTGCAGCTCCTGTTCAACATAAAGGTTGTACAGTAAATGCTCATTCACAGCACAATATCATTTCTAAAAAAATGTGCTTTGAAACTATGATGTGTAAAATGATGATGCGATAAATCCAAAAGAAATATGCACATTATTGTAGGAATTAAAGCCCGATAAGTTCAAGGCCTGATTAATCCGGGTACACCTCCTCTATTTTAACATTTTCTTTCTGACACCTCCTTATAAAAGGGAGGCAGGGACTTATTTTTTCCTAAACGGGAAGATAAAACGTATTACACATATTCAATTTTTAAAACCTAAGATTAATATAATGAGAAAAAAACAATGCAAACTTGGTGTATTGGCCGTGCTCTTATTCGCAGAATATGGCTTTGCACAGAAAAAAGACAGTCTTTCGCAGGAGACATCCATCAAAGAAGTGGTGGTGGTAGCCTTCGGAAAGCAAAAAAAGGAAGAAATTACAGGATCTGTACAGTCTCTAAAGGCTAAAGACCTGGGTAATCTTCAAAATGGAAACGTTCTTCAGGGAATTGGTGGTAAAGTGGCAGGGGTTCAGGTGATCTCTTCCGGGCAGCCAGGTTCCCAACCAACAATAAGAATGAGAGGAATTGGCTCCATTAATGCATCCAGTGATCCTTTAATTGTATTGGACGGAATTCCTTACAGTGGTGACCTGAACAGCATTTCTTCAGCTGATATTGAGAGTATATCTTTTCTGGAAGATGCTTCTTCCAATGCTTTATATGGTTCCAGAGGGGCCAATGGAGTCATTATTGTGAACACCAAAAGAGGTAAAAACAAGAAACTGAGCGTTGATCTTGATATAAAAACCGGGGTAAACTTCAGGTCTATTGAAGATTATTCAGTTTATACTTCACCACAGGATTATTACACTGCTTACTATAACAGAGGTAGAATTGGAGAAATTGCAAGACAGAAACAGCCGGGTGCTGCTCCCTCCACTACTACTCCGCATGCTGTGGGACTTTCTGCTCTTAACGGGCTTGGATATAATGTTTATAATGTACCTTTCAGCCAACTGATTGCTCCGGATGGTTCTTTTAACCCTAATGCCAAACTCCTTTATCAGGATAACTGGAAAAAACTGCTTTTCAGACCTGCTTTAAGAAGGGAAGCTACAGTGGGAATTAATGCCAGCGGTGATCAGGTAAAATCTTATACGTCTTTAAATTACCTAGATGACAAAGGATACCTTATTGGTTCCGGTTTTGAAAGATTCGGAATCAGATCAAATGTAGACTACTCTATTACACCAAAGCTAAGATTAACTACTGCTCTTTCATATACCTACAGTAAGCAGAATTTTGGAGAAACGGGAGGATTCTCAAATCCGTTCCAGTTTGCAAGAAATATAGCTCCTTTTTACCCAGTTTTCCTTAGAAATGACAATTACCAGCAATTGTATGATAATCATGGAAATGCGTTATATGATTATGGAGACGGACAGGGCCCGAATGGTGCTACAAGATCCTATGCTGTTTTTGAAAATCCGGTAGGAAACCTGCAGCAGGATAAATCTCAGAGAGTAAGCAATATCAGCAATATTAATCTGGGTTTAAACTACGAAATCATCAAAGGTCTGGATTTCACTTATAATTTTGGGGCTTATCTTGAAAACTTAAGAAACCTTCAGTTCGGAAATACATTAGGCGGAACGTCTTCATCTGTAGGTGGAAACATTTCTCAGGAATCTATATTTAATTATACTCTGAATCACCAGCAATTGCTTACTTACCAGAAGAAATTTGACAAGCATAATTTCAATATTCTTGTTGGTCATGAACTGAATAAAACAAAGAACGAAGGGTTCTCCGGAACGAAACAACAGCTTCTTTTACCGGAATCATGGGCCTTTGACAATGCAGTAAAAATCACAGACCTGTCAGGAAACGGTTATGAATATGCCGTAGAAGGATACTTCTCCAGATTATTATACAATTATGACAATAAGTATTTCTTTAATGCCAATGTGCGTAGAGATGGCTCTTCAGTCTTCGCTCCGGAAAGCAGATGGGGTACATTTTACGGACTAGGAGCTGCATGGAATGTTGCTAAAGAAGATTTCCTTAAAGACAACACGGTAATTAATGCATTAAAACTGAAAGTCTCTTACGGGCAACAGGGAAATGACAATATTCTTCTGAACAGCACTACGAGAGATTACTATGCTTATCAGGATATTTATGGAATTAATGATTTTGGAGATGGCAGACCTGTACTTACTCTAAAAAAACAGGGAAACAGAGACCTGAAATGGGAAACTTCCAAAAACCTGAATGCCGGTTTTGAACTCTCACTACTTAATAACAGAGTGAATGTAAATGCTGATTACTTTGAGAGAAAGGTATCGGATATGATCTATACGCTTCCATTAGCAATATCCAACTCAGGATCGTATGTGAAATATGGTAATATTGGAGATATGTACAACAAAGGAATTCAGGCCAATATCAGTGTAGATATTCTTCGTACAGAGGATCTTCAGTGGAATTTCTATGCCAATGCTACTCACTATAAAAACAAGATTACCAAGTTACCGGAGCAGCAAAGAGCTACAGGATTGGTTTCTGGATTATTTGTCCTTGCTGAAGGTGGAGACCGATATACTTATTACTTAAAAGAGTTTGCCGGAGTAAACCCTGAAAACGGAGATGCATTATGGTATAAAAATACCGTCAACCCAACCACCAAACAAGTAGAAAAAACGGTTACTAATAATTATAAAGAAGCAAGCGACTATAATACCGGAAAATCTGCAATCCCGAAAGTATACGGTGGATTTGGAACGGATATTACCTATAAAAGGGTAAACCTGTCGGTTAATTTCGCCTATCAGTTTGGTGGTTACGGATATGATGATATTTACAGATCTCTTTTCCATTCTGACACTTACGGTTCTAATTACACCACTGATCTTGATAAAACATGGACTCCGGAAAACCCAACGGCAGCCTTACCACGTGTAGATCTAAGTTCAACCAACCAGAATGGACATTCTACATTATACCTGGTTAAATCTGATTATATCAGCCTTCAGGATGTAACCTTATCATACCAGTTATCTGATGATTTTGCAAAGCAGGTTGGATTATCAACATTAAAAATCTATGCTACAGGAAACAACCTATACCTGTGGTCAAAGAGAAAAGGATACGACCCGAGAGCTTCCTTAACAGGAGTATCTGATGCTTACAGATATTCTTTATTATCCAGTGTTTCGCTAGGTTTTAAACTAACATTCTAAAAGAAATTATGAAAACAATAAAATACTTTATATCAACTTTAGCTGTAGCCCTCATTACAACAGGCTGTGCTAATGATCTCAATACATTACCGGAAGGAGATATTTCCGGTGAGCAGCTGAATGAAGACCAATCAAAACCAGAAAAAATCCTGGGTGGAATTTATCTTGATCTACGCAGTAATGGTGCTGGGGGAAACATTTCGTCTCACTCCGATTTCGGGATCATGGGAATAAAGGCAGGGGCTGATTTAATGTCCAATGATGTAATCCAGGCAAAAAATCAGCATTTGGGAATGTTTTATAATTATGAAGCAACCAATGCAAGTAATATCGCTTCAGAAATTGTATGGACCACTTTCTACGCCAGAATATTCATTATCAATAAACTTCTGAGTGATTTAAAAGGAGATGACAGTCCTAAAAACAAAGCCATTAAAGGACAGCTGCTTGCCTTAAGAGCGTATTCTTACTTTCATCTGATCCGTTTTTATGCAAATGATTATAAAGGACATCAATCTGATCCTGGGCTTCCTTTGGTTCTTACTACCAATAATCCCAGCCAGGGACTTCCAAGATCTACTGTAGCGCAAGTATACTCACAGATTGGCCAGGACATTGAAGAGTCTATTGCTCTTCTGGAAGGCTTTGCACGCCCATCCAGAGCCCAGATTGACCAAAGAACGGCTAAGGCGATTGCTGCTGAAGTATTTCTTCAGACCGGAGATTACGCAAAAGCAGTAAAATATGCTGCAGACGGTAAGCAGGGAATTGCTCTGATGACGGAAAACGATTATACCACTACCGGGTTTTCCAATATCAGTAATTCTGAAGTGATCTGGGGTTTTCATAATACAATTTCTACAATGAGTATCGGAAATTATTATGCTTCTTTCTTCTCTATGTTTGATAATACAAATGAAGGATATGCAGGAGCGGCCCAAATCTATAAACTTATTGACAAGCGTCTGTATGAAGCTATCCCCGATACGGATTACCGTAAAAAGGTATTCAACGGAAGCCAGCCAACCAAATATACCTTCAATGGAAAGACTAAAAACTATCCTGCATATGTAAGCTGGAAATTCAAGGATCCAAGCATGTTTGAAGGAGATTATATCTATATCAGGGCTTCTTCGTTATATTACATAGAAGCAGAAGCTTTAGCAAGACAAGGAAGAGAAGCAGAAGCAAAACAGGTATTATTTGAAATCGCATCCAAAAGAGACAAAGCCTATACGCTGTCTTCCAAAACAGGAGCTGATCTGATTAATGAAATTATCCTTCAGAAAAGAATTGAACTTTGGGGCGAAGGCTACGCATGGTTTGATATGAAGAGATTAAATACACCATTAGAAAGAATATACACAGGAACCAACCACACATTTGGAAGGCTTAACCTGACACCGGATAAATTTAAATTCCAGATCCCGAATAAAGAGATTAATAATAACCCACAAATCAAACAGAATGACTAAATAAAGCTTCAAAACAATTTTAATATATTTCAAGCAGCCACCATTTACAGTAAATGGTGGTTTTTTATTACAATCAGCAACAGAGTATTATCCTTCTTTTTAAAACCGCTAAAAAAAACAGCACCATTTACTAGTAATGATGCTATTCATACAATTTGATGATCAATAGAATTAATCTTTTTTATTTATTTTTTTCTTAGTTCCTAATGTTTAATTTTATAGATACCAGCATAAAGCCTATGAATATTAAACGGGTATTCGTGATAAAAATTATGCACTGAAGAATGAATATCTATTTTAATCCATGTTGGGTTTTATTTCGTTAATGATTATTTCCTGAAGCTTTTCCGGTTCTGTATTAAAAATAGTATGCCCGGATTCTTTAAACCAAAACATTTTTTTGTTTTTAGCTTTTAAAAATTTATAATAATCTTCTGCAATGGTGTAATACGATTGATTGTCTCCGCTTCCTATTAAAAAGTAAACAGGGCATTTAATTTCTGAGATGGAATCAAACAGGTTGGTTTCTGCATTTTCCTTCCACACTGGAAACCAGGTCTCCATCCATTGATAATAATTATTTTTAAAATCCTCTGTATCAACTCCTTTTACTCCATTGTGAATAAACAGCCATTTTTGGGCTAGAAAAAAATCATTTTTGTCTTCAAAAGGGAGTTTTATCTTATCCAATTCCTGAGTCGCTGTATTATTTTTAGTTTCCAGCGCCCATGTTTTCAGATCTTTTACAAACAAAAAAGCACTTTTATGGGCATCAATCACCGGACTGACAGGAATAAAGGCATATAGTAATTCCGGATGTCTGGCTGCAATATCAAAACCCAGTACTGATCCCCATGAATGGGATAACAGGAATATTTTTTTCTGATGGAACTTCTTCTTCAGATAATGTACTACTTCCAAAGCATCTTTTTTAAGTAAATCAGGGGTCAGTTTATCCTTAGTTCTATTTAAACTGAAAGTAGCCCCTGTTTCCCTCTGATCCCAATTGGCTACCACAAATTCATTCTTCAGTTTATCTGTAAAACCTTCTGAAAAACTGATCAGTGATTTCCCCGGCCCTCCATGCAGAATTAATAGTACAGGCTTTTCGCGGTTATTCCCTTTTATACTGATTATCTGCTTTATTCCTCCTATCTGAACGGCTTCTGTAGTATCAATCTGAATTTTCTTTTTCTCTTTTATCTGAGACGAGCAGACAATGGAAATCAAAAACAGGCTCAGCAAAAGATATCGTTTTATCATAATTATTAGAATTTCAGGGTTATTGCAATGATTACAGTATGTTTTTTGGGTGAATATAATAAAATACAATAGGTATTACCAATAAAATCCTGAATATACGTTTTTAAGATACCGGAAATACATATATTTGGAAACCAAAAACCTATCCCAATAACCACCATACAATGAAGTCAAAAGAAATTATTCTTACCTTTTTCATTCTGCTTATAAACCTTCCGCTCTTTTCACAGAACAATACCAATCCCGAGTTTAAAAAAATAATTGAGACTATTCTCGCCAATAAAAAAGCAGAAGTAGGTGTTTCTATTATAACTTCAGGAACTCACAAAAAGGAAGTAACCCAAATTAATGGGAATAAGCCACTGCCTATGTTAAGCACCTTCAAATTTCCTGTAGCTTTAGCGGTTCTTCATAAAGTAGAAAAAGGGGAACTTTCTTTGCAGCAAAAAATTTACATTAAAAAAGAAGAGCTTCTGGCGGATACTTACAGCCCATTCAGAGACAAATATCCTGAAGGAAATATAGAACTCACTTTGGAAGACTGTATTCACTGGATGATGGTATATAGTGATAATAACCTGACGGATATTCTACTCAGGCTTATTGGTGGTCCTGATTATGTTCAGAATTTCATCAACAGTAAAGATATTGTTATTAAAAATGATGAAGAAGGAATGCATAAGGATTGGGATTCACAGTTTATCAATACCATCACGCCTAACGAAGCTATCAGGTTACTGAAAGAGTTCTATACTGGAAAAATATTGAATAAAGAACATACAAAATGGTTATATACCGCCATGCTGAACAATGCTACCGGAGTCAAAAGACTTAAAGGCAAACTGCCAAAGGACATTAAAGTGGCCCATCGTACCGGAACCTCGTTCACCAATAAAACAGGAATGACAGGAGCTGTTAACAATTATGGAATTATTGAACTTTCAGATAAAAAGAGAATATATATTGCTGTTTTTGTACACGACACTTATGAAACTTTTGAAAACTCGGAAGCAATTATTGCAGATATTGCCAAAGCAGCATATGATTATTACAACAAAAAATAAACCCATGACCACTACAAAATTATTCTTTACACTTGCCCTCTCTACACTGCTTTCTGTTTCTGGAAAAGCACAGAAAACGGTTCCTTATTCAAAAAAGATTGACAGCATTATAACAACTTCTACCCCATTGAAATTCAACGGGGTGGTTTTGGTATCTCAAAATGGAAAAACAAAATATCTGAAGGCTAACGGATACAAGGATTTTGATAAAAAAACTGCTTTAAAATCCAACGATCAGTTTGAAATTATGTCCAATTCAAAACAGATCACCGCTGTTCTAACCTTGCAGGCCGCTGAACAGGGAAAGCTGGACCTTCAGACTCCTATAAAAAAATACCTTCCATCGCTTACCCAATCATGGGCAGATACTGTGACCATACATAACCTTCTGAACCATACTCATGGAATTGTGGACCTAGAAAAGCCAGCTGCTTTTAAAGCCGGATCACAGTTTAAATATGGAAATTTATCCTATATGCTTCTCGGAGAAATCCTTCAGAACACAACCGGAAAAAGCTTTACAGAACTGGCTACCTCTTTATTCAAAACGCTGAAGATGGAAAAAACATTTGTCTATAACAGCAAAAACAATCAGGCTTTGGTTCCAGGATACAGAAGTGAAAATAATCAGTTCCAAAAGGTGGAAAGTTCATTTTTAAATGAAGACATCGCTCCCGCAGCAGGAATTGTTTCTACTGTAGAAGATCTTGCCAAATGGGACCAGGCATTATTTAAGGGTAAACTTCTTTCTGCCAAGTTTCAAAAGCTAATCCTAACCCCTTCCACGTCTTCTCAACACGATGTCTTCGGAAAAGAAAGTATGGGCTTTGGATACAATATCAGATTCATCAGGGAATCTGGGCTTAATTATTATGCAGTAACAGGACTTGGTGATGGTTTTACATGCCTTAATGTATATTTTCCATCTACAGATACCAGTTTAGTTATTCTTGAAAATCAAATGCCTAAAAACAGCGAACACTGGAGCTTTCAGGAAGCCGCTATTAAAAATGTGGTATTGAAAAGTATCAGTTCAAAATAACCCCGTCTCAAATAATAGTATACAAGGCAGTTTCTCTTCTGAAAACTACCTTTTTGGTTGTTAACCATTTGTAACGGGTTGAAAACGCAAAGGCGCAAAATTCCTTTTTAAGCTGTGTTATTAAGGTGCAGGGATTTTATCTCCAATACAATTGAATACGGCTAAAATAGACTTTAATAATCACAGCGAATATGTTCAAGTTTCTTTTCATATTAATTTCTATGTTCCTTTGTGGTTTATTTTCTAACCACATGAGAGTATAGCTTTGATGCCAGATATAATTTATGTATTGTGCATTAACGGCTAAAACTTTCGGAGTTTTAAAATATTGTCTTTAATATGGGCAAAAGGTTTTTCAATAATCAATCTATACCCTAAACCACCTGCAATACATCCCAATAGACAAATTATCAGGCAGCCAGTATTTGAAGCATCAATATTAAACTGTTCAAAAAGAGCCTGAATCATATGAATAATTCCTTTGTGAGAAAGATAAACCGCGTAAGATAAAGCAGCAAGTTCTGCCGTAATATCAGATTTCCATTTTGAAAGGAATGACGATTCTGAAACAGCAGACAGTACAATACAACCATAACTTATTGCCACCAGAGTAAACCCAAATACAGAGGCACCTTTTGAAGCCTGTTCATTACAAATCCAAAAAGAAATCCCCTGCAATATCAGCCCTGCAAGAAGAATCTTATTTCCATTTTCATGGACTCTCTTTTTAAAGCCGGAAAAATACTGCATACAATAACTGATAAGAACACCTGTTCCAAGACCGTCTAACCTTGTATGAGTTGGATAATATATTTTCATATACCAGGAGCGCCAGAATTCTACGGAAGTATTATCTATCCCTGCTATAGCTTCATTCCATATTATAAGTCTCATGATTAGAGAGAATGTGATGAAGAGAATTATTAAAACAGCAAAATATTTAAACAGCCTTGAAGGTACAATCATCACAAGAAATAAAGGAAGAATAAGGTAAAACTGTTCTTCAATACATAAAGACCACGCATGAGAAAATGTTCCCTGGTCAATCACATCCAATCCATAATTCTGAGTGAATGTTATAAACTTCCATACAGGCGGTAAAGCTTCCCGTTCTCTGAAAAAAGGAATCGTAAAATACAGAAAAAGAGTAAATAAATAAGCCGGAATAATTCTGAAAAAACGTTTGATATAAAATGTCTTTAAACTTATAGTTCCTTTACTGTTCATCTCTTGAAACAATTGTCCTGAGATCAGAAAACCACTCAACACGAAGAAGAGATCAACTCCTGTCCAGCCAAATCTTCCGATAGTATCAACCCATTCCGGATGTTTAAATGCACGGTAGTGAAACAGTAAAACCAGCACGATAGCCAATGCTCTCAGGTGATCTAATCCGTTAAGCCTTTCTGAATGTTCTCTTGTCATTTTTTTAATGCAAATCTTGTTAAAAACAGAAATACATTTAAGCAGAGCATTCAGAAAACAGAATTTCAGATGTCAACAGTAAAATAGGCAGTTCAAACTTTAAACAGTGTTATTTATCCTTATTGTATTGAAATTCGCATTACCTCTGTCAGCCATATCTTAAGATTTTTTATTTTTGATGATAATGAAGATCAGGACAGCCACAAATCATCAACAAAATATATACTTCCAGCTATTTTTCTGGATTGCTTTGTTTTTGTTTGGAATAGCAAGAACTTATGACGATTATAATGGGGAAATGTTTAAGCAGTTGGTAATTTATAATTTTTGTCATTGGGTTTTTCAGATTCTGGCAGCTAATTTTATTTATTATATCCTGATCCGTCATTTCTTTGACCCCAAAAGGTATGCTGAATTTATATTCTATCTTATTCTAAGTTTATACTTTATTTCGGTAGCCAACAGAATCTTTATTGTTGATGTTGCCGAACCTTTTTTCACCAACGAACCTAAAGACAGCCTTATCAGTATTTTTACAGATATCCGGTATCTTTTGTTTCATTATACATTTCCTATCATCAGTGGAGCTTTTATTTTTATTTCAATGATGTTCTTTATGCGGTATAAAGATGAGAAAGAAAACACCATCCAGCTGGAAAAAGAAAAAACAGAACTGGAATTGAAATCCCTTAAATCCCAGCTTAACCCTCATTTTCTGTTTAATACCTTGAATAATATCTATTCTCTTTCCATCAGCAATTCAGATAAAACATCCCAGTCTATCAGCCAACTCTCAGATATTCTGGATTATATACTGCACAAAGGACAGAAAAAATGGGTATCTGTTGCAGATGAACTGAGCATTATTGATGATTATATTGCCCTGGAAAGTCTGAGATATGCTGATGGCAGATTAAAAATAACCCGGAAAACAGCCTTAACATCATCTAATTTCATCCCACCACTACTGTATCTTACTCTGGTAGAAAATGCTTTTAAGCACGGGGCCGGAAATAGTTCTGAACAAACGGAAATAAAAATAGAGCTGGAGACCAATACTCAACATTCTGTTTTCAGAATTCAAAATACCTATAGTGATATTCCGGATCATAACGAAAAAGGAATCGGGCTTCAGAATATTAAACAACAGCTGGAATATTATTATCATAGACATTTTACTTTCCATATTTCCAGTGAAAACAATATTTTTAACGTTGAAATAATCACTCCTTCACAATATGATTAACTGTATTATTGTAGATGATGAGCCTTTGGCCGCAATCCTGCTGGAAAATCATATTTCCAGGATTGATCATTTAAAACTGACAGGAAAAGCAGAGAATGCCCTTGAAGCTTATAAACTCCTTCAAAACCATACTGTGAATCTGATGTTTCTCGATATTCAGATGCCCCATTTTAATGGAATTGACTTTTTAAAATCACTTTCCAGAAAACCTCAAACCATTTTTACAACTGCCCATCGGGAATTTGCCATTGAAGGTTTTGAACTGGAAGCCATAGACTATCTTTTGAAACCTATCACTTTTGAACGTTTTTTCAAATCTGTAGAGCGGGTATTAAGGAATATCAATGATTCAAAAGACAATTTTATCATTCTTAAAACTGAAGGAATGCATCGGAAGTTATCTCTATCAGACATTATTTATATTGAAAGCCAGGGAAATGATATCAGGATCACTTTATCTACCAACGAAAATTTTATTTCAAAAAGTAAAATCACTGATCTTGAATTGCTTTTAAACTCAAAAGGGTTTATAAGGATTCATCGGTCGTTCATCATCAATACTGAATTTGTAACGGCTTTTAACAATAATGAGCTCCATCTCGGATCCTATCAGATCCCAGTTGGAAGAAGCTACAGACAGGAGTTTGAAAATTTCATATCCATGTTCTCAAAAAATAGGCTTTTATAACTGTTTATTAATACCTTATAAATCGATTTATTATATATTCCCCTCACATTTTCACAACAGAATTATCATTTTAACATTTTTTTAATATTTTTTGAGGTGGGTTCTTCGGATCACTTATTTTCATACTGTATTTCAATATATTACATGATTTTCTTTCTAAAAACATATGATAAGAATAAGTGGAAATATCTTTCACAACAAATAAATAAAAAACTGTATTACAACCCTTTACACACAACAGAAATAGCCTTTCCCTATCTATCCATTTCGTATGGATATTAAAAAAAGTATTACTTTTGTGTGAGCGAATAAAATTGTTTTTTAACCGTTTTATTCGTAAGTTTATGTGCACCAATTTATAAAACATTAAAATTCATTCCATGAGAAAAATAATTCTACTTATTACATGTATGTTCGGTATTTCCGTTTTCTCTCAGATTAAAGTGTTGAAAAATGAAAGTTTGGTGGAAATCGGCAAAGACAATTCTGTTGGTTTATATAAAAAGGAAGACAAGTATACCGTCAATTATCAGGATCTGAATACCAGCAATCTGAATACAATCCGAGCTTTTTCATTCCAGAATCTGAACGGAGATGTTTCAGGACTGTATAAACTTATTACAGATGGCTTTATTACTACTCCTGAAGAAAATGTTATCCTGGAGCTTCCCAACGATATTATTGAACTCCATTACGAGAAAAACTACGGCCAGCCAACCGTACAGTTTATCCAGTACATCAACAAGAACAGAAAATATGTGGGTAAATCACAGTTTTTAACTCAAAAACAGGTTGATAAAGTATTTGGAAGAACAAATGGTAAATACACCATGTATGACAAAGCACCCGGCATTAATCAGGATGGAGTTAAAAAAGGGGGCGCAAGTACCGCTTCTACTGCCACTCCGGGATCCGGAGCTAAGAAAAAAGCAAAAAAATAATTATAATTTATAAATATTGCGAAACTCATTCCATCGAATGAGTTTTTTATTTTATTTTTGCAGAAAGACATTAAAAATTATGCCGCTTCAGATAAACAATTTAACCAAAAAATTTGGTGAACAGACTGCCTTAAACAATATCAACATTTCTATTGATAAAAATGAGATTATCGGGCTCCTTGGGCCTAATGGTGCAGGAAAATCCACCCTGATGAAATCTATTGTAGGAGCACTGAAAATTGATGAAGGGGACATTATCTTTAATGGTCTGAACATCTCTCAACACGAAATTGAAAGCAAGAAAAAAATAGGTTTTTTACCGGAAAACAATCCACTTTACCTGGAAATGTATGTGAAGGAATACCTCCTATTTGTAGCCAATATTCACAAGATCTCAGAATCCAGGGTAGATGAAGTTATCGAACTGGTAGGAATTACCCCGGAAAAATCAAAAAGGATTGCACAGCTTTCTAAAGGATATAAGCAACGTGTAGGATTAGCTCAGGCCATTATTCACCAGCCGGATTTATTAATTCTGGATGAACCTACCAATGGACTGGATCCTAACCAGATTCTTGAAATCAGAAATGTGGTAAAAGAAATCGGGCAGCAGAAAACGGTTTTACTTTCTACACACATCATGCAGGAAGTGGAAGCACTTTGTTCAAGAGTTATTCTTATTCATAAAGGAAATATTCTTCAGGATTGTCCTATTGATGAGTTTAAAGGAAAATTTGACAGTCTGGAAGAAGCTTTCGCAAGTTATACTGCGGTTACAGAGTAAAATACGTCATTATAAAAAAGAAACTTTACTTAATAAAGATTCCTATGAAATGGTAAACTGTATGTTTTAATTTTCAACAGCTTTGTCCTTCCGTAGGAATTTATTCTATAAAATTGTAAAACCCTTGCCATAGGACTTTCTACATCAACAAAAACAATGGCTTCATATTTGATGGAATTTGGGGAATTAACCAATAACCATTATAATATGATTAAGTACTTCTTATTAGGAGCTTTCTCCTTAGCTCAAATCTCTTTTGTTTCTGCTAAAACGCCGGAATTTTCAAAAAGTAATCCAGTTACTTATACTGTTTCTCAGCAAGTCCCAAAAACTGTAATTATTAAAACTAAAAAATTTAAGATCAGAATCGACAAGCAGCCTAATGGTAAATATCTGTACCAATCCTGGAATGCCAATTCAAAAATTACAGCTAAGCCCAGTATGATTATCAGTGACGGAGAACTAATTCCCGATGGAACCGGCGGAAATTATTACTTTAATTTTAATAATGAAGGCCACAGTTATCAGATCTGGAGAAACTATCTTACCAGCTCTGCTAAAAAAGCACCTTATACTCTGGTAGTCTATGATTCCAATGATCAGGAGATCGTACGTCAGGACGCACAGGTAGTAAAAAATTAATATAAGTTAGTGTTGGCAGGAAGCTGAAAAAGAGGAAAACTAAAAAGTATTAGAATATTAATTTTCAAAGAATTTATTTTCTAAAATATATTTAGACACAATGCTGATTTTTAGAGTATGTTCCTTCTTCCAGCTTTCTGCCTTTTATTTTTAAGTTCCGGACTGTCTTAACTCCGTAAGAAAACGGCTGTCTCCGTAGCTTTCTTTAGCGGCATTATAACCAATGTCAAAAATCTGTTCCAGACGGTCTCTTCCTCGTTCAAAAGTTCCGTAAGTTGATAATTTTTGAGAGGAAATAAACCAATCACAGTAATCGAATTTTACTTTTTCTATTCTATAGGAAAGAAGATCATAAGAACGGGAAACAATGGCTTTAATGGAGTTCAGATCTTTAATTTTTGCATCATTAGGTGGTGAGACAAATACACCAATAAGCTTATCACAATGATCCCGGATAATATCTGCCGGAAAGTTGTTCAGCACTCCGCCATCACAATACATTTCGTCCCCGATGATATATGGAGTGGTTATTCCAGGGATAGAACATGAAGCAATAATGGCATCCACTACTTCAAAATCTTTATCAAAAATCTTCTGAGTTCCTGTAACCAGTTCTGTTGCAACAATCTTCACTTCAATATCCAGATCACCCAATTTCATGTCATGAAAAATAGGTTTAAGATAGTTCCTGAAAATAACGGAAGAAACCAACCCCGGTTGATTGAAAGCAAAGTGTTTCCAGTTGAAAAAATAAACGGAATTAAAAAACTCCATAATCTCCTCTGGAGTTTTTCCTATGGCATGAAGGCATCCTACAATAGACCCTGCACTACAGCAGGAAAGAATATCTATTTTGATTCCTTTTTCCTTCAAGAATTTCAATACCCCTGCATGAGCGATTCCTTTGGTACCGCCGCCTGACAAAACAAGTCCTACTTTCTCAAAATTCATTGAATAAATGTAAGAAAAGCGCTTGATATAATTAGTTTAATTTTTATAAATATGCTGATTTTAAAATTATTTTAACATTCATGCCTTACTCATTGTTTATATTTGTTTTATAATTTTAGTCTGTTAAAGAACAACCTCCTGAAAACAACATTACTCATATCATCAGTAGCCACAATATGGATGAAATATATTTATACTTACAAACTCATTTTGGTATTACATACAAGGATTGGGAAATAATAGCTTCAAAAATGTATATTGAGAAGTTTAAAAAAAAAGCAATCATTCTTCAACCCGGTGGCCAGGAAGAACATCTTTCTTTTTTATCTAAAGGAGTACTAAGATTCTTTATTCCAACAGAGGAAAATAAGGAAACAGATATTACATATGACTTTATGTTTGAAAAAAAGTTTGCTTGTGCAGATGAATCCTTTATAACCAGAACCCCCTCTATATATGGTATTGAGGCTTTAACGGATGTATTACTTTATAGATTCACCTATAATGATCTTCAAGATATCTATAAAAAACTGAATCTGCGGAGCGTATTGGTCGAATCGCTCATCAAAACCTTTTTCTAGAGAGGTCTCAAAGGTTATACTCTTTCCTGAGATATTCTGCAAAGGAAAGATACCAGAACTTATTTAAAGAAAACCCTATTTTAATTAAACAGATTCCGCAAAAATACATTGCCTCTTATTTGGGGATTACTCCTCAGGCTTTAAGTAGAATTAAAAGGCAAATTTATTAACATTTGTTCATTGCCTAATCAAAGATGCTCATTTAGTTTTGTAATGCTTAATTAAACTAACAAAAACACATGACATTATTGAAAATGAAACATTTCGGTGCCTCCTTTATTTTTATGGGCACTTTTATTTTTGCTCAGGTAGGAATTAACACAGCAAATCCATTAGGTACTTTCCATGTAGACGGGGGAAAGAATAACCCCGCCTCTAGTATTCCATCATTAGCTCAGTTATCAGACGACTTTATTGTTACCAAAACCGGAAATGTAGGACTAGGTATGGTTTTACCATCTGTAAAACTGGATATTTTAACTACAGGAACTTCTTCTGCCCCAATTGCAGGAATTAAGATCAATGATGGATTACAAGGCAAAAACAAAGTACTTACATCGGATGAAAATGGTGTAGGAATATGGAAAAAACAAAGCTTAGAACTTGTTGTGGGAACTATGGGAAATGGTTATAACCTTCCTCTTGCCTATGATTACAACTATCATCATACAGGTTCCAATATAGAACTGCCTCCTGGAAAATGGCTTGTAACCGTGAACCTTTTATCTGTAAATAATCCAAACTCCATATTAGATGGGGATGATTATATTTGGTTCAGATCTACATTTTCGGACTCACAAACCTTTATTGATAAAAGCCTTGATATAGAAGGAACAGCCGACAAGATCAGTGGTATGCTGCAAGGTCCTGTTCCATCAGGGGCTTTAAAATATAATATTGCAAATGGCCAGATTATTATTAATAACAAATCCGGGGCTAATAAAACGTATTGGCTTATTGTAGGAAATTCTGAAGTTATAGGAACTCCTCCTTCTTCAGCTTATTTAGACCGATTAGGAGGCTCTAACTGGGGAGAAGACATTATCTCCGCAGTTCCTATACAATAAAAACATATGTTTACAAACAAACCTAACAGGTTTAAGAAATCTGTTAGGTTTTTAGTAATAATTTATCTCAACCCATGAAAAAAGCTCAGATTTCTCTGAGCTTTTATATTGTACTGATCTAATCTAATTTTGTATCCCATAATTGTAAAAGCTGAATACATTCTTTCTCTGATTTAGTTTGATTGAGTTTTTCTGTAAACTCTGAATCATCTTTGAATAGCTTTTTTAAACTCTGTCTAAAGTCATCAAAAGGACCGTCTTTATATTCATAAAGGATATTTTTATCTTTATCTACCAGATATTTGATAAATTGAACTTTCGGTGTCAGAATTGAATTATTAAAAGCTTTATACCAATTTATATTTTTCCCTTCATAAAGCACTTCAACCAATCCTTTCTCCTTAAGAAATTTATCCGTTGAAGCAAAATATTCATGTTTATTCTGATTTTCATCTAAAATTTTAATATACCTTACATCATTAATGGGAACCCAGTTGGTAACTCCTTTTTCGTCCATCATTTTCATTTTGAATAAAATAGTAGCAAATGAGTATTTTGTATTGGTATAAAGTCCGGTATTTCTCACTTTAGCTTTTATGGTATCTCCAGAGGTTTTTAAAACATACTCTGCAGGAAAATATCTTTTGTTTTCTTTTTCTTGAGAAAAAAGCAGAGTAAAACAAAACATCCCAAATAAAAAGATTATTTTCTTCATGGATAGTTATTAAAAAAGCTCAGAAAAATCTGAGCTTTAAATATAATAAAATAATTGATTAAATGTGAATCACCTCACCGTAAGCTGCTGCTGCTGCTTCCATGATAGCTTCAGAAACTGTTGGGTGTGGGTGGATAGACTTGATGATCTCGTGACCTGTAGTTTCTAATTTTCTAGCAACTACTGCTTCAGCAACCATATCTGTTACTCCTTCACCAATCATGTGGCATCCTAACCATTCACCATATTTAGCATCAAAGATTACTTTGATAAATCCGTCTGTATTTCCGTTTGCAGTAGCTTTACCACTTGCAGAAAGAGGGAATTTACCTACTTTAATTTCATATCCTTTTTCTTTAGCCTGCTTTTCAGTAAGACCTACAGAAGCTACTTCAGGGTGGCAGTAAGTACATCCAGGGATATTACCATAGTCGATTTTCTCAACGTGCATTCCTTTGATTTTCTCAACACAAGTGATTCCTTCTGCAGATGCAACGTGAGCAAGTGCCTGAGTTGGGATGATATCACCGATTGCATAGTAACCAGGTACAGAAGTTTCATACCATTCGTTTACTAAAACTCTACCTTTATCTGTCTGGATTCCTACTTCTTCTAAACCGATGTTTTCGATGTTAGCAGCAATACCTACAGCAGATAATAGAACATCAGCTTCAAGAGTAATGTTTCCGTTAGCAGTTTTAACGTTAGCTTTTACGCCTTCACCTGTAGTATCTACGCTTTCTACAGAAGCGTTTGTCATAATTTCGATACCTGATTTTTTCAGAGATTTCTCTAAGTGTTTAGAGATTTCTTCATCTTCTACAGGAACGATGTTTGGCATAAATTCAACAACAGTTACTTTAGTTCCCATTGTGTTATAGAAGTCAGCAAATTCTACCCCGATAGCTCCAGAACCTACAACAATCATAGATTTTGGCTGCTCAGGAAGAGATAATGCCTGTCTGTATCCGATTACTTTTTTACCATCCTGCGGTAAGTTTGGTAATTCTCTTGAACGAGCTCCTGTAGCAATAATAATATGATTAGCAGTATACTCTACTACTTTACCGTCTTTATCTGTTACAGAAACTTTTTTACCTTTCTGTACTTTTGCAGTACCAAGAATTACGTCAATCTTGTTCTTTTTCATCAAGAACTCGATTCCTTTGCTCATTTTGCTGGCAACACCACGGCTTCTCTGAATAACATTCGGGAATTCGAAGCTTGCTTCTACTTTATTTAATCCGTAATCTTCAGCATGGTTGATATAATGAAAAACCTGAGCAGATTTCAATAAAGCTTTGGTTGGAATACATCCCCAGTTAAGGCAGATTCCTCCTAAGTTTTCTTTCTCGATAATTGCGGTTTTGAAACCCAATTGTGCTGCTCTGATCGCAGTAACATATCCACCAGGACCACTTCCAATGACAATAATATCGTAATTCATTACTTTAAAAATTTTTATGCGAATTTAAGGAAAAATATTGGATGTTTCACGTTTCATCAATTTGATCTTAAAATCCATCAACAAGCTGTTTTCATTAAATTATACACAAAAAAAGAGAACACAAAAAGCATTCTCTTTCAATAAAAATTATTTTAAACTGAAAAATTCGTAAAATTCCTTTTAGAGAATTTCACCTGTCAAATTTTAATAAGTGCAAAAAAACCGTATTATTTTGCTTGTTTAAGCAATCGTTTTTCAGTCTGATATCTTTTGTTCAAAGCCTTCATCTGATCTCTTTTCATCTGTTTGGTGGCAAGCGGATGATTAAGAATCAGCTTCTTTTCCAGATTGTATTTTTTATCCAGTTCCTGCTGCTTAAGACTGATTAATTCATTTTTTGAAGGATGTGGCGGAGCAGGTGGATGTTTTTGAGCAAAAACATTCGTGGATAAGCCTAACAATAACAGGGTTGAAATCAATACTTTTTTCATGATATTCATATTTTTGAATGAATCAACACTTCATTAAATTCATTCATGTTTATAATTTAAACTTACACATATCATACCAATATTTTTTCTATAGAATACATTATCCCAGGATAGTAATGACAATGCATTATTTGCAATTGTTACAAACAAAAGAGTATAATTTTATTATTCTTTCAAAAACAGGAAGAATACAATATTTATAAGAAAGCACAAAACTCTTTTAAATACAACACATAACATATTGAAAACATACAATATACACCGATTAAAATTCATATCTACAAATAATTTAAATATCCCAAAATAGAGATTTATGTTAAAAAACATTAAAATTCGTTAACAAAAACCATATCAATGATTAATTTTCTATATTTTTGCAAAACACATTTAAAAAAAACAATATGAGGAAATATATTTCAATTTTCTTGTTCGGGACAGCCATGCTGAATGCACAGGTTGGCATTAATACCACAACTCCTAATAGTACATTAGCAATCAACGGATCTTTAAGAGCTGGTTACAAAGAAATAACAACAGCTGCTTATACAATTCTGGCTACAGATCATTATATTACCTATAATGGAGCTGCTGCTGCAACATTTACGCTTCCTGTTATCGGAACAGGAACTACAAGTTATACAGGAAGAATTTATAAGATCAAGAATATTTCATCTTCAGCTATTACGCTTCAGGCTTCAAGCGGTAATACATTACGGATTGACAATACTCCGGTAGCTTCTTTTGTAATTCCTGTAGGAGCTTACGCTGAAGTAGTGAATAATGGTAATACCACAGGTGGAACATGGGATCTGTCTTTTACGGTACTTCCTAAACCGAGCAACGTAGAGATTTATGGAGCACAGCTTTCAATTCCACCTCATGGTGGTGGAAGTGGATCAATTGCTGACTGGGATAACCATACTGTTGCCACCTATGACACGGGCACAGGAACTGACAGATGGTGGGTTATCAGTAAAACATCAATAAATAATGCTCATACAGCAGCATTCTCAAATGCAAGTAGAATGACTATTGTATATGAATATCAGGGAACTCCTTTTAATGTAACCAATATGTACCCTACTTTAACAGCAGGAAATAACTCCAGTTTTCCTGATGTATTTACGGCATCGTTTGTAAGCCTTGCCAATAATGGTACCAGCGGCAGAACAAGACTCACTGTATCTGTAGCCCGTATTGATTTTATAGGAGCCAACGGAAGTAACAACAGTAACTGGACTGGTACTTTCTTACTGAACTTACTACTTGCAAGAAAATATTAGACATTTTTTAATTCATTATATTTCATCTATAAAGAGCAGAATTTATTTCTGCTCTTTTATTTTTTATACAACTTATATATTATGAAATTTTCAGCTTAAGAATGGCTTCATCAAACGTTGGGTAAGAAAAATGAAAACCGGTTTCAATGAGTTTTTCAGGATAAACGTTACGGCTTTTTAATAATAATTCGGTTTCTGTTTTCAGAAATACAGAGGCAATTTCCAACTGCCATACCGGAGCATCTAATCCAAATGGAACTCTGAACTCTTTTCTTAGTTTGCTCATCATGGTTTCATTGGATAATGGAGCCGGAGCAGTTATATTGATAACACCGCTTATACTTTCATTCTGAATAATCCAATCTACAGCTCTACAGAAATCATCAATATGAAGCCAGCTTACCATTTGATTTCCCCTTCCCTGTTTGCCACCTAATCCTAATTTTGTAATCATTTTCAGCTTTGGAAATGCACCGCCATTATTTCCTAATACAATAGAAGTACGGAGCGTCACTTTTCTTGTTCTGTTGTTTTGAATGTTAAAAAATTCTTTTTCCCAGCTTTTACAGATATTCATTGAAAAATCATCCCCAATAATCCCGTTTTTCTCTGTATTCAGATGCTTTTCTGAATGTACATAAATAGTAGCTGAACTGGCATTCATCCATATTTTTGGTGGAACAGAACAGCTATTAACTGCTTCCTGCAATATTTTTGTACTGTTTATTCTTGATGCATAAATCTCTTTTTTATTTCTGTCATGATAACGGCAATCAACTGATTTCCCTGTAAGGTTAATGAGAACATCAGCTCCTTCAAGGAAGTTCTTCCACTCTCCTATTGTTTCAGCGTTCCAATAGATTTCGCATTTACGTTTAGGTTTCCGGGTCAGGATGTAAACCTGATCTCCTTTTTCTGTAAAGTATTTTTCTAAGTTTTGGCCGAGAAATCCAGTTCCGGCAGCTATGATTATTTCCATTTTTGTGAGGTTTATGGGTACGTGATGCGAGATGCGAGGTTCGAGGTGTGGGATGCAAGGTGTGGGCTATACTGTTTCTTTATTTTCCAGGATGTATTTTTTGGTTTTCACTTCTATTTCTGAGCCTTCAGCTAACATTACCGAAATGGGTTCCTGATGAGTAAGACACTCAAAATCTTTTCCATAAATCTTATGAAAATCAATGTCCAGTTGATAATCTTTTACCTGATAACACTCCCATTTTGGATGGCATACTTCATATTCTGAGGTCTTATTCCCTTTTTTCGTGAAACCATAATAATGCTCTGTAATGAACTCAAATTCTGAATCTGCTTCCATAGGTTTCATTTTATTCTCAGCAGTGATCTGAATAGAATGCCAGTTTTTGTCTTTCCATGAATATTGAATCAAAAGCTCTTCTTCCTGATGATGAATCAAATTTTTCATCGGCATGGTATGATAATTTTCTTTGTAAACAGAATTGGCAACAAAGCTTAAAGCTGGTTTTGGGACTATTTCTTTGATAAAAACCACACCTCTCTTCCATACCCCGTTTTCATTCTTCTTTACATAAAACCTGAGGTTCACTTCTTCAAAATTACGATGAAAAGGAACAGCTAAACCCAATAATTTTGTATTTAAAAACATGAACCCGACCACACTAACATAGCATTTTCCCTCATAAAAATCGAGCTCTGTACCTTCCGGAAGGTATTTTAATAACAGATCAGGATTGATTTCGTAATTGATGATGGCTAATTTCCGCCATTCTGCTTTTAAAAAATTCATGATATGGATTTTTGATGTGGGTTGTTTTTATGGGTTTGATTGTTGATAGAATTTGATTCTGTCCTGGGTTAAGTCGTCATTTCGTGGCTGGTTGATGATTCTGCAGTGGTTTTCATAAGCTTATTTCGTTCTAGCAGGAAATTTTTCATGTAGTTTTTGAGAAATAGTTTGTTGAACATTTTTCCTATTATTCCTAATGGAGATTCAAAATCAAAGATATCTGTCATTATTGTTTTTCCATTTACTGTTTTAAAAATATGCTGATGACGGAGTGATTTGAAGACTCCTTTCTGCATCTCATCTGTAAACTGATTGGGTTTTTCCATGCTGATAATTTTTGTGGTGAGATTTTGATACACTCCAAGATGTTTCGCTCTCCAGGTTACGGTTTCATTTTCTTCAATCAGACCAGAAGTACGTCCTGCAATTGCTTTTTCGTGAGTTTTTGAGGTAGACTTTTGGTGTAAATCTATATTTCTTGCTAAATCAAAAACTGTATTAATATCAGCGTTAATCAGGGTTTCTAAATAAATTCGGGACATATTTTATCATCTTTAAATTGTTACTGCAATAATAATGGCCAAGGCTGTTAATCTGAACACGCCCCATGAAATGGTAGGAAGCAAGTCCAGTTTTAAAATTCTGCATCTTCTCAGGTGTTCAAGAAACATGATGAATACTACAAATCCAAAATAAATGAGATAAAAAACAGGAACAAAATTGGTTAATAAAGCAGGAATTAAGAGTAATGTTCCTATTAATGAAACAGTCATCATATTTCCGAGGTAATCCCAGATTTTATCTTTTAAATATCTTTTTAAAAATAAAGTTTGCCAGAGAATTTGTCCTAAACAAACAGCTAACTCTCTGAAGTAGTTCGGATTTAAACCCATTCCAAGCTTTCGTGAATATAAACTTAAGATATAAGCAGAAAACAGAGCGACAAAAGCGATATAGGCCAACCTGTATTTCAGATTAAAATCCGGCACACAAGATTGTTCTGTCTTGTTTTTTTCAGATGGAATAATCTGTTTTCGGTTGTATGAAACAAAGGAATATAACTTTTTAAAAAACCAATACAGAGGCTGTACTCTAGCTACTCTTTCCAATAAGGGAAATGAATTCCCTATGATTAACAGCAAGCTATCTAATCCATATATCACTTTATTATTTTCATGATCTACAAGAGCAATTTCGTTCTTTGCACGGTTAAAATCTACCAGGTTTTTATTTCTGACTGATATTTCAGTAAAGGCTTCCCTGCCATCAGCATCAAGCATTCCACATTTTGTAAAACCTTTAGAATAAATAGTACACATAGGACATTCATTATCGTAAATCAAGGTATGTTTTTTGAGTGTTTTCATGGTATTTATTTTAAAGAGTTATAAAGATTGTGGCTTTCAAAAACATATAATAACGCCATAAAAGGACTATAGAAAAATGCCATCACTACAATACATACAGGAATATCTATAAGCTGATGATCAATTTCGAGTGTTTTCAGAATTACCATAGAAATCCATACGGGTAGTATTACAATTCCATAAATCAGAAAGAGTGGTGATATTTTGATTTTAAGAAAAATTTTGACAAAAAAACTTATTAACTGAGGAATTCCCACAATAAAGTAAAATAATATCCACCCATCCCAGCCTTTAATGATCGTGACAAGGCATCCTGTTATAAGGAAGAACAGCTGCACATAAAGATCATATTTTATAAAATTTTTCATTGTGTTTTATTTTAAAGGTTAAGAAAATCCCCTCTTGTTCGTTTGTGTTTTGATCGGAAAGTAATGTACATCCAGATCTTAAAGATTAATGTTTTCATTTCTAACCTGGTTTTCTTTATTTAATGCATGTTTACGCCCTTTCAGGAATAATAGAAGATTTAATAACATCATTATTCCAAGGTAAATAGAGAAGCCGCCAATCTTTTTACTCAAGGCTACGACCAGTCTTTCTACTGTTTCAATTTGGAAAAACTCAATAATACATAATGCAAAACCGATATTCAGTAGGTAAAAGCCAATCTTAAAAAGAGAATTGGTTGCCATAGCAATGTCTTTTTTCTGATGAAAAATATCAATCATAAATGCTTTTGAATTTTTGAACAGAAACTGTGATACCAAAACTGTAAGAGTAATTACAATTGGTAGATAAATCATATAAGCAGAAAAGTTATACGTGGTGGTTAAAACTGTAAGTGCCATAATCGTATTATTTAAAGGTTAGTTTTTTTCTTAAAAAATAAAGAGTAAAAATGTTCATATAATGCAATCCACATAAGATCAAAGTAATACTTCCAGTACGTACTGCAGTTATTTTTACCATCTCATCTATAGTATCTATTCTTTCCCAGGTGGAAAGATTAATAGCAATGTATCCTAAATTCAACAGGTAATAACTTCCCAGAAGGATTCTATTAATGGTTAAGCATAGGCTTTCGTCGTGTAATAAATATTTCAGATAAGCTTTTCCTGCCTGATAACATCTTCTTCCCACATCAATCGTAATGTATGAGCTGATGCCAAGAAAAAGCAGATATGAAACAATATTGAACATTTTAAAAATATTATATTTTCAATAATTTTTGAAAATTTAATTGAAATAAAAAAGGACTTTCATCCCTTTCTACTCTATTTCAACAGGTTGGTAATCTTACCTACCAGCCAGTGATCGTCGCTTTTTATGGCCAGATCCATAATATTATTGATCTTCCCGGTTACGGAGCTAAAATCATCCATTAACTTGATGAATTCTTTTGCCTCCTCTGATTCATTATCTTCAATATTTCTTAATTCTTCCAGAAAAGAAATTACGGGTTCAATCTCTCTTTTTCTACGTTCTTTGGTAATTTGCTTGAAAAGATACCACACATCCTTTTCTGCTACGAAGTATTCTTTACGGTCTCCTTTTATAAATTCCTTTCTTACAATTCCCCAATCAATCAAAGCACGAAGGTTCATATTGGCATTTCCTCTTGAGATTTCCAACTGCTCCATCACCTCATCTGTAGACAATGGTTTACCGCTCGCCAAAAGCAATGCATGTACCTGCGCCATCGTACGGTTGATTCCCCAATTGGTTGCAAATGTTCCCCAGGTCTGAATGTATTTTTCTTTGGCTTCTGAAAGTTGCATTTTGTTTGTACTTTATATTTCTGATACAAATGTAATTATATTTTTGAATTTTCAATAATTATTGAAAATAAAATATAAAAAAATCTCACCTTTAAATAACTTGTTGATTTACAATATGATTTATTATAAAATTTTGGATTTCCAAAATTGCATAAAGAATCAAAAACCGCCTCATAAGTAATGAAACGGCTTTTGATATCAGGATAAAAGATCATCAAATAAATTTAAATCTATCCGGTAATCAATATATTATGGCTTAATCGTTTTATAACTTTCAACCAGTCTTATAAATTCAGCTCTATATCCTTCTGTATCTTTGCTTCTACCCTCTTTTGCAAGGTTTTCTATTTTCTTCAGGTCCTTATTTTTTATAAGATCAGAACCTCTTAAAACTAACCCAAACCAAGCCACAGAAGAAGCAAATTTAAAATCAGGGCTTACCGATGATATCTTATTATCAGAACTCTTTACTATCTGGATAATTTCCTTACTTGTATTACCATTTGGGATTTTATATCTAAACTTTACCGTTGCCAATTCATCTCCAAATTCTTTAGTCTCAATATTCTGAGTATATTTCAAATCATTATCTTTAGGAAGGAAATCCGAGTGTACACCAGCAGGAATGATCTCATAAAAAGCTGTAACCGTGTGTCCGCTTCCCAATTCCCCAGCATCTATTTTATCATTTATAAAATCTTCATTTCTAAGTTTCCGGTTCTCATAACCAATCAAACGATAAGATTTTACATACTCTGGATTAAATTCTATCTGAATCTTAACATCTTTAGCTATCGTATACATACTTCCGGTAAATTCTTTACCAAGAAATTTATTAGCTTCCTGAAGATTATCAATGTAGGCATAGTTACCATTCCCTTTATCAGCCAATGTTTCTAAAGTATTGTCTTTATAATTACCCATTCCAAAGCCTAAACACGTTAAGAAAACGCCTTCTTTTCTTTTATCTTCTATAAGAGTCTTAAGATCAGTAGTTGAAGACATTCCTACATTAAAATCACCGTCAGTTGCAATAATTACCCGGTTATTCCCATCTTTTATAAAATTTTCCAGAGCCAATTTATAAGCCAGTTCTATCCCAGCACCACCTGCAGTACTTCCACCTGCCTGAAGATTATCTAATGCATTAATAATTTTAAGTTTTTCTCCTGCAGAGGTCGGTGGGAGAACCACTCCTGCACTACCTGCGTAGACTACTATTCCCACTTTATCTTCAGGTCTTAACTGATCCAGCAATACCTTGAAAGAAGATTTTAATAATGGAAGTTTATTTTGCTCATCCATTGATCCAGAAACATCAATAAGAAAAACCAAATTAGATGCAGGTAACTGATTCATTGGAAGGTTTTTCCCCTGAAGTCCTATTTTTAACAATTGATGATCAGGATTCCAAGGTGATTCACCATATTCTGTATGAATAGAAAATGGATCTCCGTTTTTGGGCTGAGGATAATTATATTTAAAATAATTGACCATCTCTTCAATCCTTACTGCATTCTTATCAACTGTCTGCCCGTTATTGATCATCCTTCTAACATTAGAGTAAGAAGCATTATCTACATCAATAGAAAAGGTCGACAAAGGTTGATTTTGCGTTAGTTCAAATGGATTTTCAACGAAAGCATCATAACTTTCATCATTGGACACCTGCGAAATTGGTTTTTGTTTACTGATTGTATGTTGAAGCTTTTTTAGTCTCTTTTTCTCCCGTTCTGACAATTTCTTTGTAGTAACAAAAACAATCCCGTTAGCAGCTCTACTTCCATATAATGCAGTTAAAGCACCTTCTTTTAAAACCTGTACATCATCAATATCATTAGGAGCTAATTTTTTGAAATCATCTGTACCTGCCACTTTTCCATTAATAACATACAATGGTGTATTTCCAGAAGTGATAGAAGCAACTCCTCTGATCATTATCTGCTCATTATTATTAAGATAACCGGAATTCATATTACTGGAAGTATTTTCTATTTCCTTCATTCTTCCTCTACTCCCTGCAGTAGTAATCTGTATACCGGCAACTCTTCCTTGCAATGCATTATTTACCGGAGAAGATTGGGAAACTACATTCATTGTACTTACAGAAGCTACTCCAGTTGTATAAGACTTAGTTATAGGCTTATATGCCACCATAGCAATCTCATCAATATTGGTAACTTTATCAGAAGTTTCCATATGACGTTCAATCATTGGTGGCGGTGAATCTACAGACAAAATATTAGGTGATCTTAATGGCTCCGGGACAACATTATTATAAACTACAACCTCTTGTCCTGTTGTATTTATCTTATTCTTCTCTTTCTGAACATTCTCTTTCGTTATACGATCTATTTTCGCAATATGAGTATCAGCATTAGGTTCCTCTATCACTTTATTTTTTACCATTGCAGGTTTCACTGGCTGCTCAAGAGTATTTTTCTTATTCAGGAAATACAAAGCACCCAAACCTATCACCAAACTTGCTGCAATGCCATAAGGAAACCAAACAGGAATGATTTTCTTCTTTTCAATTTTCTGATCCAGTTTTTCTTCAACCTTATCCCAAACTTTTTCAAAGCCAGGAAAAACCGTTGGTTCTTCTGAAAGCCTGGAAGCTTCATTGAATTGTTGATCTATATGATTATTTTCCATTGTTGTAAAAGTTTAAATGTTTTGATTCACCAAAAGTTCCTGAAGTTTTTTCCTTGCAAAATTGAGCTGAGATTTTGAAGTTCCTTCACTGATAGAAAGCATAGAAGCGATTTCCTTATGCGGATATCCTTCAATCGCAAAAAGATTAAAAATAGCTCTACAGCCTTCGGGAAGAAAGTTCAACAGGTTCAGAATATCTTTTTCAAAGGAAATATGTTCCGAAGACCCTTCTGAAGGTTCGGTTGGGCTGTCTTCCAGGGAAATAAACAAAGCTTTATCTGCTCTTAATTTCTGAAGACATTCATTCACTGCAATTTTTTTTGCCCAGGATTCAAAAGTTTCAGGATTCTGAAGCTGGCCAATCTTCGTGAAGATTTTATAAAAAGTATCGGCCAATACTTCTTCTATATCTTCATCGTTTTTCAGATAGCGTCTGCACACTGAATACAGTCTGCCCGCCATTCTTTCGTAAACTTTCCGCTGTGCTTTGCGGTCGTTACGTTGACATTCCAATAATAATTCTCGTTCCATAGTCAGGAGTTATATAAGTATAGATGCAGGAACTTTGATAAGGGTTGGAAACATGGTAAACTTTTTTAAAACAAAAGAATAATTTTAAAATTAACTTATTTGTTTTTACTTCTATAAATTTTAATTTCAAATTTAACTTTTCCCCTTGTAACAAATCTCTATTATTAACGACTATTAATACAAATAATCTTTTTATAGTAATGAAAAACGCGAAAATTGCATCATTACTTTTTGTTTTGTCTGCAGGAAGTATGATGTTTGCCCAAGATGACTTAATCAATAAGTTAAAAAACAACCAATCACAAAATGCTAATTTTCAGTTCACAACGTTAAAGGACGTTGGGGCTACTTCTGTAAAAAACCAGGGTTCATCAGGAACTTGCTGGAGCTACTCAGGAAACTCTTTCCTTGAATCTGAAATGCAGAGAATGGGCAAAAAACCGGTAGATCTTGCTGAAATCTTTACAGCAAGAAACTCTTATCATGATAAAGCAAAGTTATATGTTTTAAATAACGGTGCTATCAGCTGGGGTGACGGTGGTGAACTTCACGATGTAATCAATATGTACAAAAAGTACGGCGCAGTTCCACAGGATGTGTATTCAGGATTAAAACCTGGACAGACAACCAACAACTTCAAGGAAATGCAGGGGAAATTAAAACCAGTTCTTGACAGCCTTGTTCAGGCTTCTTCTAAAGGAAAGCTTACGGACAACTGGATGGATTCTGTAGATGCTATTCTTGATGAATATCTAGGAAAAGTACCTGCTAACTTCACGTACGAAGGAAAAAATTACACTCCTAAAACTTTTGCTAAAGAAGTAGTAGGAATTAATGCTGAGGACTATGTAGAATTATCTTCTTACAAAGATTATGCATACTACCAGAAGTTTGTAGTTCCAATTCCTGACAACTGGAGCCATGATTCAGACTGGAACGTTCCAATGAAAGACCTTACTGCAATCATTGATAATGCAGTAAACAAAGGATATTCTGTAGGTTGGGCAACTGACGTTTCTGAGCCTTATTTCTCTTATAAAAACGGGGTAGCTTATGTTCCTGATATGGATTTAGACCAAATCAATGCTGAGAACAAGCAGACTTTATTTACAGAGCCTAAAAAAGACAAGACCATCACTGAGGATATGCGTCAAAAAGGGCTTAATAACCTTTCTACAACGGATGATCACGGTATGCATATCGTAGGATTGGCTAAAGATCAGACTGGTAAAGAATATTACATGGTAAAAAACTCTTGGGGAGTAACGAATGACTTCGCAGGATATCTTTATGTAACAAGACCATATGTTGAATATAAATCAACGGCTATTTTGGTTCACAAAAAGGCGATTCCAAAGAGTATTTTAAAGCAGTTGAAACCAACTAAAAACATTGGTTTATAAGAAATCACTTCTGTCATTCTGATGGTGACAGTTTTAGATATTTAAATCTGTTAAAAAACGCGCTCCTTTACTATTGGGAGCGCGTTTGTTTTTAGATATCTGAAGATTACTTTTCAGTGATATGGCGATAGTAATCTACCAAAGAGTATATTCTAGGTTTGAAACCTGGTTTATAATCAATGATCAACCATTTATCCTCAGATTTCTTTTTATCAAACACATAGCTTTCGTTTGGAAAATCTATGGTTTTATGCTTAGAATAAATAGCTTTGGGAACAATCTCAAAAATTTCTGCAGAATAATAGTTAGCATCATCAGCAATGGTATAAAAATTATCTTCTCCCTGTTTCTTTTTAAGTTCTTCAATCTCCTCTTCATCAGGTCCCAGCATTAATATACAGGTTTGTGTGATAACAGTATCAGCTTTTACTTTCTGACTCAATTTCTGTTCCTGGATATTTTAATCCGCAATTTTGGGTTCTGATTTCTTTATCTCCTGTTTACATGCAAGGAAAAGAATTGGTATTGTGCATAATAAATATCTGAATGACATATTGTTTTTTAAATTTCTGTTGTATGATAAATTATCTGACAAAGAAAATAGAAAATAAAACTCAATACCTGAATTTATATTTATTTCACATTTTAAAGAAAAACCTTGCACCATTCATAAAAAACATTACATTTGTAATCACAACAAATTATTACCTATGAAAAATTTAAGAAAATTAGCAAAAGTAGAATTAAAGAAAATTAATGGTGGAAATGCTCCGGACTGTCCTCCTGATACAACTCCTTGTTTATATTTTTCTGGCGGACGTGCCCGTTGGAGATGTATTCTAGTTACTGAGGAATGTGATTAATTCATACTGTCTTTCTCAAGCCAATACTTGAAAAAAGATCAGTTCAATGTTCAATCAACAGAATCATACTATGAAAAATCTAAAAAAATTAGCAAAATCAGAATTAAAGAACATTCATGGAGGAAACGCTCCTGATTGCGAACCCGGAACAAGAGCTTGCCGTTATAAAGCAGAAAATGGATTTCCAGCCTACTGGAGCTGCGTAGCGATAGAATATGCATGCTAATCCCAAGAAATATTAAAAAAATCGGCTTTCAGAAAATTCTGGAAGCCGATTCTTTAATAAATAGGTGAAAATTAAATATAAAATAAAGTGAATTATGATGATTAATACGAATTGTGAATCTTCTGTTTGACTTCGCCAGTAAATAAAATATGCTGTTAAAAAATTGACTGCGAACCCAACATATTATTCAAAATCAATATTAAAATAATACGCCCATACTTTCTGCTGAAAAATCTAAAAGAGATTCTGTATTACCTTCTTTGATCTTCTGTACCCACTGATAATCCTGCAAAATAGCACGTCCTACTGCTACAAGATCAAATTCTTCATTATCCAGTCTTTTAATCAGTTCTGTGAGATCTGTTTTCTCTGTTCCCTGACCTGCAAAAGCATTTAAAAAATCTCCATTAAGCCCTACAGAACCTACTGTAATGGTTGGCTGTCCGGTAATTTTCTTAGCCCATCCTGCAAAATTCAGATCGGAACCTTCAAACTCAGGTTCCCAGAAACGACGCTGTGAACAGTGGAAAATATCAACTCCGGCTTCTTTTAATGGTAACAACCAATCTTCCATTTCGTTTGGAGTAAAAGCTAATCTGGTTTTATAGTCCTGCTGTTTCCATTGCGAAAGACGAAGGATAATAGTAAAGTCCTCTCCTACTGCTGCTCTGATTGCTTTTACTACATCAACAGCAAATCGGCTTCTTTCTTTTAAGGTTTTCCCGCCGTATTCATCTGTTCTTGTATTGGTTACTTCCCAGAAAAACTGATCGATAAGGTAACCGTGTGCTCCATGAATTTCAAGACAGTCGAACCCAAGATCTTTTGCCGATTTTGCTGAAGCAGCAAACTGAGAAATGGTATCCTGAATATCTTCAATCGTCATTGTAGAAGCTTTCTCCATAGGCAATAGCGGATAATCTTCAGACATTCTGGTATCTCCAACATGCCAGATCTGAGGTCCCATTTTACCGCCATTCTGATGCACGGTATCAATTACATTTTTCCAGCCGTTTAAAGCTTCATTCCCATAGAAATCAGGGATATTCTGCAGGTTTTTTGATCCAGGTCTGTTAATAACAGTCCCTTCTGAAAGAATTAATCCTACTTCTGAAGCAGCTCTTCTTCCATAATAGTCGGCTATTTTCTGTGTAGGAACTCCATTATCAGATTGTGCTCTGGTCATTGGAGCCATTACAATTCTGTTTTTAAGTTCTAAATTTTTATATTGGAACGGTTTAAATAATGATGATGTACTCATATTTAAGATCTTGTTTTATAATTGTTACACAAAGTAACTAATAATAGTTTGTTTTTGTATCTTTTATTGAAAAAATAGTGGTAACTTCGCAGTAACTTACATTAGTAACATTGAAGTAACGTATGAAAAAAATGAATTAATGCAATACAGCTGTCCTTTAGGCAAAGCAATGGCTGCTCTGGGAAGCAAATGGAAACCAATTATTGTATTGGTGATAAAAGACCGAAAGTTACGTTTTGGAGAGCTTGCCGTACGCATTAATGTCATCTCCAGAAAGGTATTGACTGATCAGCTACGTGAAATGGAAACAGATGGTTTGGTGATCCGAGAAGAGTTTAAAGAACTTCCTCCGAGAGTAGAATATTCACTTACGGAAAAAGGGCTGGCTCTGTTACCTATTTTGTATCTTCTGGAAGAATGGGAAGCAAAATATCAGGTGAAAGGAGTATACGATAAAGACTGCAGTCTGGTAGATAAAAAAACGAAAAAAGCCGTCAATGTTTGATGGCTTTTTGTTTTTAAAATCATTTATTAATTATTAGGTTTACTTTTTATAAATAAAGACAAAATAAAAAATGTAATTAAGAACATAAAAAACTGAATTAATAAAACAGGCCATATATTGGGGTCGGCATATCTGTAAGCAAAGCTCAAAATTGAAACAGGAAATGTTAACACTAAAGCGTATAAAGTCCATTCACCATACAAAAAATCACTTCCATAAGCGGAACACACTGCTAAAGTTCCTATACCAACATATATTACCGAAATAATCAGGGCTATTTTTCTGGTCTTTAAAAATGATATGATTTCCTGCATTGTTATTTTTTAATTATACTTTCAAAAAGGTAAGTATATAACGAAAATGTAAGCATATAGTTTCGTCATTATTTCTGATGCAAATTTGCAGAAAAATTTCATTATGAATTACAAAGAAATTGCAAAGGAAACTATTGGTCATCTCTATAAAGCACATATCAGCATCCGAAAATCCGGTATTGATGAAAAACTGATTGCATTGGCAGAGCTAAGGGTATCACAAATTAATGGATGTGCCTATTGTTGTAGGTACCACGCTAAAGAACTATTCGATTTTGGTTTTGAACAGGATACCATTAATCAGTTGCCAGGCTGGAAACATACCAATGCCTTTGATGCAAAACAAAAATTAGTTTTGGAATCGGCAGAGGCCATCACTTATAATAATGACTGGCAAAACATCAAAGAAAGATTATTACAGCATTTTACAGAAAGAGAAATGGTAGAATTAACTTCAAGCATAACCTTGATGAGTGCTTTAAATAAACTGAGGATTACTTTGGCGGAAAAGGAAGAATAAGGAAATCTAATGGAGAAATCTCCAGTTCCATAAAAAATGGGCTTTCAGTAATCTGAAAGCCCATTTTTTTTATTTAAAATCCTAATTAGTATATCGCAGGATATTTGTGAGGATTGGTTTCATTAAACATAGCATAGATCTTTTCTACCATATCATCTGCAGATGGCTTACTGAAGTAGTCACCATCACTTGCATACGCTGGTCTGTGATCGTTAGCAGAGATTGTCAATGGATCTGAATCTAAATATCTGAAAGCTTTTTGCTTTTCTAAGATCTGCTGCAGGATGAATCCTGTAGTTCCACCTTCAACATCTTCATCAATCACTACTAATCTGTTTGTTTTCTTAACACTTTCAGCAATTTCATGAGATAAGTCGAAAGGAATTAGTGACTGGATATCGATTACTTCTGCAGAAATTCCTAGTTTTTCCAACTCATTAGCTGCTTCTGTTACAATTCTCCATGTAGAACCGTAAGTAACCAAAGTAACATCTTTTCCTTCTTTCGTTACTTCAATTTTACCTACAGGAACTGTGAATTCTCCTAAGTTGTCAGGCTGTTTTTCTTTTAATCTGTATCCGTTCAGACATTCTACGATGATTGCAGGTTCGTCTGCCTGAAGCATTGTGTTATAGAAACCAGCAGCTTTCGTAAGGTTTCTCGGTACTAATACTAAGATTCCTTTTGAAAGGTTAAGAATACCCGCCATTGGAGAACCTGAATGCCAGATACCTTCTAATCTGTGACCTCTTGTTCTGATGATCAGCGGAGCTTTCTGACCTCCTTTCGTTCTGTAATGTACGGTTGCCAGATCATCACTCATTCCTTGTAAACAGTAAAGAACATAGTCTAAGTACTGGATTTCAGCGATTGGTCTTAAACCTCTCATCGCCATACCAATTCCCTGCCCAAGAATAGTCGCTTCACGAATTCCGGTATCAGCAATACGCAATGCCCCATATTTCTCTTGCATTCCTTCCAATCCCTGGTTTACGTCACCGATATTTCCGGTATCTTCTCCAAAGATTAATGTTTCAGGATATTTTTCAAAGATTTTATCAAAGTTATTTCTGATTACTACTCTTCCGTCTACATCTTCAGAACTGTCTGAGTAAACAGGCTTAATTTCCTTAATGTTTTCAGCTTTCCATTCAGACTCAGAGTATAAGTGAGATGAATAGTTATCTTTTTCAATTTCAGCCACTTCATTGTACTTCTGCATCAATTGGTTTCTTTCTGCAGAGTTTGTACCTCTTGTAGCCAATAAAGCTTTTCTTGCTAAATGGAATACATCTTTCTTAGCTTTTGAAACTAATTTATTAAAATGAGTAAGAGCCGCTTCTACTTCAGCATTCTGACCTTTAAGATTTTCTACTAAAGGAATGATAGACTGAATAAGTTCTTTAATAGCATTCTGATAGTTATCCCATGCTGCTTTTTGCCCTGATTTAGCTAACTTTTTAGCTTCTTCATCAATAGCATCCAATTCTTCAGCTGTAGCAATTACTTCTTCTTTTCCATCAATTTCGATAGAATAGTTGATAATCCACTCTTTGAATTTTACTAATCCGTCAAATTCAGCTTCCCAAGCTAAACGCGCTTCATTCTTATATCTTTCGTGAGATCCTGATGTAGAGTGCCCTTGAGGCTGGGTAACGTCTACTACGTGAACTACTACAGGAACGCTTTCTGTTCTTGCAAAATGTTCTGCTTTAGCATAAGCATCCAATAGAGCAGCATAATCCCAAGCTCTCACCTGAATGATCTCACAACCTTGGTTCTCACCTTCTTTTCTTTGGAAACCACTAAGCATTTCACTGATATCAGCTTTTGCTCTCTGGTTTTTAGTAGGAACTGAAATTCCGTATCCGTCATCCCAGATTGAAACAATCATAGGAACCTGAAGTGCACAGGCAGCATTCAAAGTTTCCCAGAAATGACCTTCTGCAGTAGAGGCATCCCCAATAGTTCCGAAAGCAATCTCATTTCCTTCTCTTGAAAACTTTTCAGAACCTTCAAATTTTACATTTTTATATATTGTAGAAGCCTGAGCTAATCCTAATAGTCTTGGCATTTGTCCTGCTGTAGGAGAAATATCGGAAGAAATATTCTTCTGTGCTGTTAAATCTTTCCAGCTTCCGTCTTCATTTAAACTTCTTGTTGCAAAGTGTCCGTTCATCTGTCTTCCTGCTGAAGCCGGTTCTCTTTCTACGCTGGTATCAGCATACATCTGAGCAAAGAAACTTTCAGCCGTTAAAGCATTAATGGCCAACGCAAAAGTCTGGTCTCTATAGTACCCAGAACGGAAGTCTCCATTTCTGAAAACCTTCGCCATAGCAAGCTGAGGAAGTTCTTTACCATCCCCAAAAATTCCGAATTTAGCTTTTCCGGTAAGTACTTCTCTCCTTCCGAGATAAGACATTTCACGAGAAATCCTTCCTAACCTGTAGTCTTCAAGTATCTGATTTTTAAAATCTTGAAAGGATATTTGCTGTGTTTCAATATAAGTTGTTTGCATAGCTAAGTAAAAAAGTTTTTGTTCTTCAAGTATTTTGCTAATATACACTTTTTAAATTAATTTTAATTTTTAATAATCTTTTTTAAAAATTTGATAATAAAAAAAATTGTGCTTTATTTTGAAAAAATTTGTAAAGATGGAAAAAAAGTCACCTCATATCCTGAATGCATCCAGCAATCTTTTAGGATTTTCACTGATTATCATTACCTCTCTGAAAATCGCTAAGATCAGCCACAATACGTATTTAGACGAATTTGCAGGACTTTCCTGTATCCTTTTTGCATGCAGCTGCTTCTTTTCCTTCCTGGCTATAAGAACAGGAAATAAAAAGCGGGAATATACCTTTGAGAGCATTGCGGATTATTTATTTTTAATCGCTTTATTTTGTATAGTCCTGGCTGTTATTATTCTAACTGTAAAAATAATCTAATTCTAAAACATTCATTAAATTATCATTATTTAACGAAAAAGCATAGATATTTATCTATAAACTCGAATTTTCATTTTTCCGGTATATTGTTTGTAATTATTCTCGAAAATAATTTCTAAAAACACTATGAGATGAGAAAAAAATTACTAACCGTAGTTAAGGTTTTCGCCTTTTCTACACTTTACTTCGCACAGGTAGGAATAAATACTTCAACACCTCAAACGACTTTTCATATTGACGGAGCTAAAGATAATCCAACGTCCGGAGCTCCTTCAGTAATCCAGCAAACTAATGATTTTGCAGTGACCAATACAGCACAGGTAGGTATAGGCACAACAACCCCAACAGAAAAACTTGATGTAAGTTCAGGAAATGTGCGCATCCGAAATATCAATTCCAATATTGGAGTTGGCGGAACAGACAGAGTGGTAGTTGCAGATGGCAATGGTATTCTGAAAACTATAGACTTTACAGCCTATTCATTATTCCATGCACGTCTAGCTGCTGACCAGACCATCAGTACCGGAGCTTCAATTGTGACGCTGATGTTTGCAAGCCCCGTTGCTACTTCACCTTTTTATTCTTATAACACTTCTTCAGGAGTGCTGACATTCAGTCAGGCAGGGAATTATCTGGTAACGTTACAGGCTAGTTTTTCAAATATTACTTCAGGGGCACAGTTGCTTTTAGGAATAAGACCAGTTCCGGACAGTAACTATCTGGGAAGAGGAAGCCACTATGCAGGAGCAGCAACTCCTACTTTAACTACTTCAACAAGAATTGGAGAACTGATGAATTATACAACTGTAATTGTAGTGCCTACTGCGGGTTATCAGATTCGTTTTACGGCAGCTCCTAACCAATCATGCACGATCTTGTCAACGGAGATGGGGCCTACAGGAAATGGAAATGTAACCAATGTAACAGTGCAGAAAATATAAACTGGAAAGCACTGATAAATAAAAGCTTCGGCGCACCAAAGGTGTGCCGAAGCTTTTATTTATAACTATTTTTTTAAAACTTTCTTTCAATGACGTAATCCAACATACTATGTAAGGATTTTCTTGCTTCAGATTCCGGAAATTCATTCAGAATATCCTTAGCCTTCTGCTGGAAATCTTTCATTACTGTAATCGCGTACTCCAATCCCCCGGAATTTTTAACAAACTCTATAAGTTCTTTTACTCTTTTTGGATTATTATTATAGCGTTTGATGGTATCGAAATAGTATTTTCTGTCCTTTTCATTGGCTGTTTTCAGGGTATGAATCAAAGGCAGGGTCATTTTCTGCTCTTTAATATCAATTCCCACCGGCTTACCAATCACATTGGAACTTAAATAATCAAAAAGGTCATCTTTGATCTGGAAAGCCATTCCTGTAAAAGTACCGAAGTCCATCATTTTCTTAGCAAGAGCTTCGTCAGCATTATTGGAAAGAACTCCTATCTCACAACAGGCAGCAATTAAAGTGGCTGTTTTCTGGCGGATAATTTCATAATACACATCTTCTGTAATATCTAGTTTTCGGGCTTTTTCCAATTGAAGCAACTCCCCTTCAGACATTTCACGGATGGTTCTTGAAATAACCCCTAATAAATCGTAATCTTTATGATCTGTAGATAATAACACTGATTTTGACAACAGGTAATCTCCTACCAAAACAGCAATCTTGTTCTTCCATAAAGCATTAATCGAGAAGAAATTACGGCGTTTGAAACTTTCATCCACCACGTCATCATGTACCAGAGTGGCTGTATGAATCAGCTCAATCATAGAGGCTCCACGGTATGTTTTTTCGGTAACATTTCCTACCAGTTTGGCACAAAGAAATACAAACATAGGACGCATCTGTTTCCCTTTGGTGGTAACAATAAAACGGGTTACTTTATCTAATAAAGGGACTTTACTCTGCATTGACTCGTAAAACTTCTGTTCAAAAAGTTTCATTTCATCATTGATCGGTTGCTTGATTTCTTCTACGATGTTTGCCACAATCTGCTAATGCTGGGTGAATAAAATTATTAATTCTCACAAAGATAATTTTTTTCGCTCAATTTTAAACGAAAATTAATCTTTGAATTGTTCTTTAGGGATAAAATAAAGTGCGGGTTTGGTACTTCCCAACGGAGATTTGAACTTTTCTCCTGAAATAGAGATTCCTGTTTCATCTACAGCAATACCCTCAATCTGCCCTATTGACAGAGAACTTCCCAGATAATAGTGCTTAGGTCTTTCTTTAAAAAAGATTCCGGGTTCTGTTTCTGTAAAAACATCCATAAATACTTCTGTTTTCTTACTATACCCAACCAGATAAAGCTTTTTATCAAAATAGGCAGCATCCGTCACCATGAAGTTTGTTTTATAAGTTTCAGCTTTTACAGCATCATGCTTTTCATTTTTTTCAGGATCAATAATATAATGTACCGTTGATTTTGACACCCATTCTTTGGTAAAAAGATGAATTTTTCCATGAGCATATACCATGGCCTCTGCATCATAATCAGTATTAAAATAACTGGATTTATAATCTGTCTGCTCCGGATAATGGAATTTAATTTCTCTTATCTGCCCATTTTGCAAACTATCTCCATGAAAAGGTACTTTATAAATGGTAAGATGTCTTCTGCTTCCGTCATTGTTTCCGAAATCTCCGATATAGAAATTGCTGCCATCATTCGTAAGAGCTTCCCAATCTGTATTTTTTGCATTTACTTTCAGGGTTTTAATAACTTCTCCTGAAGTTTTATTAATCTCAAATAATTCAGGGGCATTTCCACTGTCATTAAAAGTATACAGTTTCCCATTAAAAATATTCAGTCCGGAAGTTTCCTGGATTTTATCATCCAAGTGGCTGACTCTGTATTTTTTTATTTTCAGGAAATCTGTCTGTTGAGAAAATGCAGTTTGAAAGGCTAGAAAGGCCAATAACAGAATGGTTCTTTTCATAAGGCAAAAATAAGGTTTTCTATTGAAATGAAGATTGATGTAGGACATGGGATACGAGGAGCAGTTATAAAGATCAGGAGATTCATAATA
Organism: Chryseobacterium sp. CH25; assembly: GCF_004119455.1. Lineage (GTDB taxonomy): Bacteria > Bacteroidota > Bacteroidia > Flavobacteriales > Weeksellaceae > Chryseobacterium. Next base: position 436,222 of record NZ_NRQT01000004.1, on the reverse strand, counting down.
ATTAATGAGAAGGGTTTTCCAGATAACAGAAAGACGAGCTAAAAGCCCGTCCTTCTATAGAGATTTTTATTGATTTTATTTTTGAAATTAAGCAGTTTTCTGCTGTTTCTGATTTTTTCTCTGTTCTTTCTCTGCCTGTTTTGCAAAGTATTCCTTTTGGTATTGTCTTACCGTTTTTCCGGTTCCATCATGTCTCCATCCTGGTGAGTTGAAAATATAATTGATTCTATCTGTAAATTTTAATCCTGGCTGTTTCAAATCTTTCCAGATCTTTCTCCATTCATAGAAGAGCACCGTATCAGGTCTGTTGTCCGGCATTTTTGGATAAATTCCATATTTTACAGGAATATTCGGATCTTCTTTCTGGAAGGTTCCAAATATTTTATCCCAGATAATCAGGCACATTCCCATATTTTTATCCAGATACTTAATATTGCAGGCATGGTGAACACGGTGATGGGAAGGGGTTACCAGAATATGTTCTAAAATCCCCATACTTTTTACGGTCTGAGTGTGCACCCAGGTTCCGTACACCTGTCCGATAGCGTAGGCTACCATAATATGCCAAGGATTAAATCCTAAGAACGCCAGTGGGGAAAAATATAAATATCTGTAAAGCGGCTGTAATACAGGGCTTCTGAATCCTGTAGTAAGATTGAAGAATTCTGAACTATGGTGCGTAATATGAACAGCCCAGAATGCTCTGGAACGATGGTCCACATAATGCAGAACATAATAAGCAAAATCCGTGATTATAAAGCAAGCTATTAGATACCAGATGCTAAGATCCCATGAAAAAAGTCTGTGATGGTAAAAGAAAAACATCACTCCCATTGCAAACGCCTTCATAATAAGGTCAAGACCAAAGTTCATCAATGCCAGATAGACATTTGTAACAAGATCTTTTCCACTATATAGTTTTGCTTCTGAAACGTGGCTATAAATCATTTCAGCTAAAATAACTGTGGCATGCAATGGAATTGACCATGCATATACATTTTCTAACCCGTTCTCGCTCATAAAATACTCCATCATCACAAAATAATTTTGTGCAAAGGTAGGGTTTTAAGCGATGCTTTAAGAGAATTTTAAGGTTTTTTTAAGGAAATTTTAATCAGCAGTTTTGTTGGCTAATTGTCCACAAGCAGCATCAATATCACCTCCACGACTTCTTCTGACCATTACGGTAATTCCTGAATTTTCAAGCTGACGGATATAGTTTTCTTCCGCCTGTTTGTTACATTGGTCATATTTTCCGTCCCCGATCGGGTTGTATTGAATAAGGTTTACCTTTGAAGGAACCTGTTTGCAGTATTTAATTAAAGCTTTGATATCTTCATCACCGTCATTAATTCCTTTCCATACACAGTATTCAAAAGTAATTACAGAACCTGTTTTCTGATACCAGTACTGAAGGGCCTCCATAATATCCGTTAACGGGAATTTATCTGAGAAAGGCATAATTTCATTACGCTTTACTTCAATGGCTGAGTGAAGTGACAATGCCAATTTAACGCGCAACTCATCATCAGCAAGCATTTTGATCATCTTTGGAATTCCTGATGTAGAGACAGTAATTCTTCTTGGCGACATTCCCAATCCTTCCGGCTGAGTGATCTTTCTGATGGCTTCCACTACATTTTTGTAGTTCATCATCGGCTCTCCCATTCCCATAAATACGATATTGGAAAGTGGTCTGTCAAAATACATCCTGCTTTGGCTGTCAATTAAAGCAACCTGGTCTACAATTTCCGCCACTTCAAGGTTTCTCATTCTTTTCAGTTTTGCGGTAGCACAGAATTCGCAGTTTAATGAGCAGCCTACCTGTGAAGATACACAAGCTGTTGTTCTTGTTTCTGTTGGAATAAGAACAGATTCTACCAATAATCCATCGTGAAGTTTTACTCCGTTTTTGATGGTTCCGTCAGAACTTTTTTGAAGAAGATCTACGGAAACAGGATTAATGGTATATTCTTCGGAAATTTTTTCACGAAGAGATTTCGAAAGATTCGTCATTTCATCAATCGAGTGGAGATTTTTACTCCATAACCAGTCATAGACCTGTTTCGCACGAAACGGCTTCTCTCCTAAAGATACGAAGTATTCTTTAAGCTGATCTAGTGATAATATACGGATATCTTTCATTGTAAGGTGGTAGATTTTAGGTTGCAGGCTGCAGATAGCTATTACCTGCAGCCTATTACCTAATATCTTTTTTATAGAATTAACATTGCGTCTCCGTAAGAATAGAATTTATACTTTTCTCTTACAGCTTCTTCATAAGCTTGCATTACGAAATCTCTTCCGGCAAATGCAGCAATCATCATAATCAATGTAGACTTCGGTGTGTGGAAGTTTGTAATCATCGTGTTAGCCACTCCGAAATCGTGAGGTGGATAGATGAATTTATTCGTCCAACCGTTGAAAGCAGAGATTTTTTTGTTTGAAGAAACAGAAGTTTCCAATGCTCTCATTGTAGTAGTACCTACTGCACAAACTCTTCTGTGAGATTCTACTGCTTTGTTGATGATAGCAGCATTTTTCTCATCAATGATGATCTCTTCAGATTCCATTTTGTGCTTAGAAAGATCTTCTACCTCAATTGGGTTGAAAGTTCCTAATCCTACGTGAAGCGTAACTTCAGCAAAATTGATTCCTTTGATCTCTAATCTCTTCATCAAATGCTTAGAGAAGTGAAGACCTGCTGTAGGTGCAGCTACTGCTCCTTCTACTTTAGCGTAGATCGTCTGATATCTTTCTGCATCTTCCGGCTCTACTGCTCTTTTGATGTATTTTGGAAGTGGAGTTTCTCCTAATTCCTTAAGTTTCGTTCTGAATTCGTCGTAAGAACCGTCGAATAAGAATCTTAACGTTCTTCCTCTTGAAGTGGTGTTATCAATAACCTCAGCTACCAAAGACTCATCTTCAGTGAAGAATAATTTGTTACCAATTCTGATTTTTCTTGCCGGATCTACCAAAACGTCCCATACTCTGGTTTCTTTATCAAGCTCTCTTAATAAGAAAACTTCAATTTTAGCACCTGTTTTTTCTTTATTTCCGTAAAGACGTGCAGGGAAAACTTTAGTATTGTTGAAGATGAACAAATCTTCTTCATCAAAATAATCCACTACATCTTTGAATAATTTGTGCTCAATAGTCTGTGTTTTTCTATCAAGTACCATTAATCTAGCTTCGTCTCTGTGCTCTGATGGGTGTTCTGCTAATAATTCCGCAGGAAGATCAAAATTAAAATCTGATGTTTTCATTTTTTAAATTACGGTTTAAAAATTATTGAAATTACAAGGTGTAATTTTCGGAGTGCAAATATACGACATAGAACACCCCTTTGTCAAGTATTATTTTCAATCTAATATAAAACCGTGATTTTACGGGGAATTTTAAAGCGTAAAAAGAGTATTTTTGGAAAAATTGAATTGTAATATGGAATCTGCAAGTAAAATATACTTCATTGATAATCCGTATCCTAACGGACATAGAATTGAAACATTCATCTGGAGCGGACGTATTGACGAGTATGGCTTTATCTGGTTTGATTTTCATTTAAAAACTGAAAATTATTACGCAAATGATGATGAAAACGATGAAGACGAAGAGAAAGAAGACGAAACTCTGTCTGATTGGGACTCCAAAATAGTATGGGGAAACTATCATGCCTGTACTTTATCTTCCAATTATTGGGGTGAACAAAGAGGAATAAGGATTAGTAAGCCGGGAGAAAAGCTGAACTTCGATGCTGTTGTTCAAAATAATCTTTTCAGCAACGATCTTCCCACTGAACACCATTTTGATGATGACGATCTTGCTTTCAATATTTACTTACTGGGACATGACAGCTGTGCAGATCATCAAATTAGTTTTCAAAAACAGAAAATGGGCAATACAATATCATATGGACCGGCAAAATAGCTCTATCCTACTCTGGAGATGATGAGTTTTCACATGAATTCAAAGCTCAGATTTTCAATGCTGAATTTGATGGTTTTCATTATCCTAAAACCTGGTCAGTAGAAAAAGCAACAGAAACGTTTAAAGCCCAGCTTGCCAATTTTGAAAACTATGAATTTGTGGATCTGAATCCTAAAAGTAACAAAAGAGAGTATAAACTCGACAAACTAAAACAATAAACAATATAAAACAATAAATTAAAAATTATAATCATGAGTAAATATTCAATTGAAGCATTTATCAACGAGACAAAAGAGAATCCGCAACAGAGAGATTATTTTGAACTTGAAACCAAACACCTTTTAGAAATCAACCTTAATAATCAGGCGGTATGGACTAAAAGAGGAAGTATGGTAAGCTATGTGGGAAATATCAATTTTGAAAGACAGGGAATGCTTGCCGGTGGACTTGGGAATCTTTTGAAGAAAGCCATCAGTGGTGAAGGCAGTAAGTTGATGAAAGCTGAAGGTAGCGGGAAATTATATGTTGCAGACTCCGGAAAAAAAGTTCGTATCCTTTATCTGAATAATGAATCGGTTTGTGTAAACGGAAATGATGTTTTGGCACACGAACAAAGCGTAAACAGCGATATTACCATGTTAAAAAGTATTGCAGGAATGATGTCCGGCGGTCTTTTCCAGGTGAAACTTTCCGGAACCGGCCATATTGCCATTACTACTCATGGAGATCCTTTAACCTTACTTGTAACTCCTGATACTCCGGTTTTCACTGATCCAAATGCTACCGTTGCATGGTCTGGAAACCTAAGCCCGGAGCTGAAAACAAATGTTTCTTTTAAAAGTCTTATCGGAAGAGGAAGCGGTGAAGAATTTCAGATGAAATTTTCAGGACATGGATGGGTATTGATTCAGCCTTATGAAGAAGTATATTATATGGAAAAATAAGCCGTAAATTATTATCTTTGAAGTAGGTAATTCAGTTCATGACTTTTAAAATATGAACCTATGAAAAATATATTATTGGGACTATTTTTGATAACATTCAATGTAGCCTATTCACAAATACAGAAAGTTGAGCAAGTGATTGACTCCTGTGTAAAGAAAGATAATTTCAATGGTTCTGTTTTACTGGCTCACAACGGAAAAACTGAATTACTTACTTACAAAGGTTTATCCAATAGACATTACAATATTCCTTTTTCTGATGAAACCAGGTTTCATATTTTTTCACTTACCAAAACCTTTACTGCAGTATTAATTATGCAGCTTTATGAGAAAGGAAAAATTGATTTAGATGCTACTATTTCTACCTACTATCCGGAATACAAAGGAGAAGCTGCAAAAAAGCAACAATCAGGAATCTGCTTACCTACAGTAGCGGCAGGGACAACAAGGATATCAGTTCGCCGGAACTTATTCATCAGGCTTATGACAATACGATCTGGGAGCTTGATGATTTTATCGCCACTTTTCTTTCTGAAAAATTAGTAGACCAACCCGGAACAAAGTTCAGTTATAACAATGGAGACTTTATTCTGCTGGGTAAAATTATTGAAAAAATATACAACAAGCCTTTTGAAACGGTGCTCAAGGAACAAATACTGGTTCCTCTCAAAATGAAAAACACAGGTTTTCTTCATCACAATGATATCGTTTCCAATATAGATGAAGGATACTCCGCTGACCCAAACGATCCGTTTGCTCTTCATACTCCTACCAATACTTATATTGACAATTTTTATGCTGCCGGAGCCATGTATTCTACCCCTAAAGACTTATTGATCTTTGACCAGGCAATATTCAACTCTGTTTTAATTACAAAAAAGACATTAGCTACCATGCTTACTGCAGATCCTAAACTGGAAGACACTGCATTAGGCTTTTGGGTATATCCTAAAAAATTCGGATCTATCAATACTGTTTTTGCAGAACGTCAGGGAGAAGGTTACGGACATAGTGCGAATTGGGTACATTTGGTTGATAAAAACATCAGTATTATTATTCTATCCAATACCAAAAGCATCCAATACTTAAACAAAATGAGAGAAAGGTTAATTAAGGCTTATTATGGGCAATGATTCTTTCTAAATCAGACTTAAGATATAAAGATTAGAGACTTTAAATGTCAATAGTCAATTTTGCTTCGCAAGTGAATAAGTGAATTACCAATGAGGAGTGAATAGATAGCAATTTCACACCTTGTATCTCGTATCCCGAATCTCACACCCCGAAACTCTCAAACACTCCCACTCCCAAACCCTCAAACCCAACAACTCCCACCCCATCGCAGTTTGCAAAACTTTTAATATATTTAGAAAAAAAATTAATGGACAATAGCACTTCCCGCAGAAATTTTATCAAAACAGCAGCTTTGGCAGGCTTTGGTGCATTGGTAGTACCCAATTCCTTATTTGCCTATTCAAATGATTTTAAAACAGATAAGAAAGTCCGTGTGGGCTTTATTGGTGTAGGGCTCCGTGGCCAGGAACATGTGAAATTATTAGCGAAACGCAGTGATGTAGAGATCGTAGCTTTTGCTGATCCGGATAAAAGAATGCTGGCAGCTTCTCAAAAAATATTAAAAGACAACAATAAATCGGCAGCCCAGGAATTCTCCAACGGTGAATATGATTATAGAAATCTTTTAAAACTAAAGACTGTAGACGCTGTAGTAATTGCTACTCCTTGGGAATGGCACCTTCCACAGGGCGTTGAAGCCATGCGTGCTAAAAAAATAGTAGGGATGGAAGTTTCCGGAGCCATCAAGCTACAGGATTGCTGGGAATTTGTGAAAGTATATGAGGAAACAAAAGTTCCTATTTTCATGATGGAAAATGTGTGCTACCGAAGAGATGTGATGGCTATTCTGAATATGGTCCGCAAGGGAATGTTTGGAGAATTGGTTCACGGAAGAGGTGGTTATCAGCATGACCTGAGAGGAGTACTTTTCAATGATGGGGTTACTCCTTACAATTCAGGAGCTGAATTTGGAGAAAAAGGTTTCAGCGAGGCTAAGTGGAGAACGGAACATTATGTAAAACGTAATGGAGAACTTTATCCTACCCACGGATTAGGTCCAATCGCTATGATGATGGATATCAACCGTGGAAACCGCTTAACAAGGCTTTCTTCTTTCTCTTCCAAGTCTGTAGGACTGAACAAATATATTAAAGAACATGCAAAAGGTGGAGAAAATCACCCGAATGCTAAAGTAAAATTCAATCAGGGAGATATTGTAACTACACAAATTGCCTGTGAAAATGGAGAAACCATTCTTCTAACTCATGATACCAGCTTACAGAGACCTTATGATCTTGGGTTCCGTGTACAGGGAACAGAGGGACTATGGCAGGACTTCGGTTGGGGAGAATTCAATCAGGGACATATTTATTTTGAAAAAACAATGAACCACACCCACCGTTGGGACAACACGGAAAAGTGGATGAAAGAATATGACCACCCGATGTGGAAAAAGTTTGAGAGTACTGCTGCAGGAGCCGGACATGGTGGAATGGATTTCTTTGTAATGAATACTTTTATTGAATGTATCAAACGAAATATAGAATTTCCTATGGACGTTTATGATCTGGCCTTATGGTATTCAATTACTCCATTGAGTGAAGAGTCTATTGCCAAAGGAGGTCAGGTTGTTGATATTCCTGATTTCACGAACGGTAAATGGAAGACCCGTAAACCTGTATTCGGAATGACTGATGAGTTCTAAAAAAACACTTCTTATACTGGCGGGTGGACTAGGCAGCCGATACAAAGGACTTAAGCAGATAGATGGAATACTCGATAACGGCTCGCCTATTCTCGAGTATTCCATCTATGATGCTCTACAGGCAGGCTTTTCAAAAGTCGTTATTGTCGTTAATAAACTGATCCCTCAAAGCTATATCGAAAGGCTGAATTCAATCTCTGAAAAAAAGAGTTTTGAACTCCACTGGGTATATCAGGAAATGAATAGTATTCCGCTGCAGGGTTTTGATTATCCTGAGCGTGAAAAACCATGGGGAACAGCTCATGCGGTTTTATGTGCCAAATATGTGATACAGGAACCTTTTATTATGATTAATGCCGATGATTTTTACGGAAAAGAAGCTTATCTACTTGCTGCTGATGAAATTAACCATCATCATATTTCCGATTCACAATTTGGAATGATTGCTTATCCTGTAAAGACAACATTAAGTGGCCACGGGACAGTAGCAAGAGGAATATGTACTCTGGATGCTGAAAATAATCTGATCCGTGTAGAAGAGCAAACTTCAATTCAAAAGCTTAATGGCTCCATCATTTATACAGAAAACGGCGAGCATATAAAACTAAACCCAGATACGTTAGTTTCCATGAATTTCTTCATTTTTAACCCTCATATTTTCTGTGCTTTGGAAGCGTATTTCTATGATTTCATAGAATCTGATCCAACATCTAAACAGGAGTTTTATATTCCCAGTGCAGTTCAGAGAATGATAGATGAAAATAAAGTAAAAGTAACGGTAAAAGCCTCCCCTTCACAGTGGATGGGAGTAACATATGCTGACGACAAAAAAAATATTAAAGATTTTCTGGCTTCAGAAATTCAGAACAACAGATACCCTGAAAATCTATGGAACTAAATGATATCGTGGTTCAATTTATCGGTACAGAGAATTACAGTCTTTCTCCTATCACAGACGGACTGATTAATACCACTTATCTGTTGGAAGATCTGGACCAGCAGAAAAAGTTTATTCTGCAAAAGATCAATCATCATATCTTCAGACAGCCGGAAGTTATTGTCAACAATCATTTAATGATTAATGAACTTCTCAGGTCAAATGATTATCAATTTCAAATTATAGAGCCTGTCCCTTCTCTTAACAATACACTTTTGGTAAAGGACGCCAATGATGAACCATGGCGTATGTTAAGCTTCGTAGAAAATAGCATTACCTTTCTTACTGCTCCATCTTTACAGACCGCTTTTGAAGCTGCTAAAACCTTCAGTTATTTCCTTAGCATCGTAAATACTGAAAAGCTACCTGCCATTGAAGATACTCTTCCTAATTTTCTCAATTTTGAAAAAAGAATTGTGGATTATAAAAAGGCACTGGAAAATGCAGCTCCTCATTTAAAAGAAAATGCAAAGGCAGAAATAGAAATCACCAATCAGCTTATTTCCTTACCTGATCAATGGATAGAAATGGAGAAAACCAATCAGATTCCCAAAAGAATCATTCATGCCGATGTAAAAATCAGCAATATCCTCTTCGATCAAAATCATAAGCCGTTAGCTGTAATTGATCTGGATACCATGATGATTTCTACTATTTTATATGACTTCGTAACGATGATTCAGTCCTACACTAATAAAACCAACGAAGATGACGGAAGTGCTAAAGACAATTTCAATCCTGAAATGTATAAGGCTGTAAAAGAAGGATTTCTTTTTTATCTAAAGGAAAAACTGACTCCGGAAGAATCTGCTCACCTTGATTATGCTGCACAAGTCGCTATTTATATTCAAGAGGTTCGTTTTCTTACGGATTATTTAAATGGAAGTACTTATTATTCTATCAAATATCCGGAACATAATCTGGACAGAACGAAGAATCAACTGGAATTACTGAAAGGATTGAGAGCATATTTAGACTGCTAACTTTATATACTTGTCAAAATACAATATTGAGATTCCTACGGAATGACAAACAGAGCGTTTAAATTATCTGCACACTTTGTCATTCCGTAGGAATCTTTACTTTTATGAGTCAGATATAAATTTTTAAAAGCTTAAAATCCCACCTATACTAACACTCTCTCACCCTATAAACTCTAAAACCCTCTTCCATTCCTCAAATTTTCTTTCAAAAGAAATAGTATGAAGCGGGCTCGTGGATGGCATTAGGAAAATGGGAAGTTTATAATTTTTTCCTAAAAGCTTTTGCAAGTTTTTATACGATTTTCCACCATTACAGAAGATCGCTTTCACATTCGGGTGCTCTTCCAAAAGTTCATCAATCTGATTGGCTTCTTCATTTTTAATCTCAGAATCCAGACTTCCTTTTCTTTCGCAGGAATCAATAACATCCCAAAGGGCAATATGATGTTTCTTTAAAGTTTCAATTCTTTTGGAATAATCTTCTGTAAATTTTTCATTCAGCAGTTCGAGGATGATTCTCCAGAATTTGTTTTGAGGATGGGCATAATATTGCTGCATTTCCAGGGATTTTACTCCAGGAATGGAACCCAGGATTAAAATTTCAGATTGGTCATCAATAAGGGGTGGAAATGATGAAATACGGTTTTGCATATTCAAATATAAAGATTTTATTTCTCGCAGATTTTGCCGATAAAGCAGATTTTAAAATATATTCTTATTTAAGTTTTGGCTAAAGCCAATGGAGCTATTTATTATAAGTAAAGCGGGCTAAAGCCCGCTTCTATTGATATATTGTTTCTTACAATGTTTCTTTTAACCAGTCGAAGAATTCTCTCTGCCATACCAATCCGTTTTGCGGATGAAGTACCCAGTGATTTTCGTTCGGGAAGTAAACCATTTTAGATTTTAACCCTCTTAGTTTTGCCGCCTGGAAAGCTTCTTGTCCTTGCTCATAAGGTACACGGAAATCTATTCCACCCTGAATAATCATGATTGGTTTGTTCCATTTCTCTACGAAGTTGCTTGGGTTGAACTCTGTGTATGCTTTTGGCTGTGGTTTTTCCCATGGAGAACCAATATCCCAGTTTGCAAACCAAAGTTCTTCAGTAGTCAAATACCATGATTTCATATCGAATAATCCGTCGTGAGCAATGAATGTTTTGAATCTGTTTTCGTGGATTCCAGCCAACATAAATACACTGTATCCTCCATAACTTGCTCCTACAGCTGCTACTCTGTCTCCGTCTACATACGGTAATGTTTTCGCATAATCTGTTGCTGCAAGATAATCTCTCATTGGCTGTCCACCCCAGTCTCTTGAGATTTCCTCATTCCATTTTGTTCCCCATCCCGGCATTCCTCTTCTGTTTGGAGCCACTACGATATAATCATTCGCTGTCATTAAAGCAAAGTTCCATCTTACGCTGAAATATTGTGTTAATGCAGATTGTGGTCCACCCTGGCAGTATACCAATGTTGGGTATTTTTTATTAGGATCAAAGTTCGGTGGATAGTGGAACCATACGCCCATTTCTTTACCATCCGAAGTTTTTACCATTTTAAGCTCAGATTTTCCTTGTGCTAACTTAGCATAAATGTCTTTATTGGCTTCAGTAACCTGCTTCATCTCCCCGTTTTTAAGGTTTACAGAGAATAATTCTGTAGCATGGTTTACATCTGTTCTTCCTACGATTACTGAAGTTTTATTATCTGTGAAAACTTCATTCACATCAAAATCTCCTTTGGTAATCTGCTGTACTTTTGCAGATTTTGAATCCAAAGAGAAAAGCTGCTTAGTTCCTCTGTAAGCGGCTGTGAAATAGATCGTTTTTGAATCTGTACCCCAAAGTACATCTCCTGAAACACTGTCGTCCCAACCAGCAGTAAGATTAGTCGTTTTACCTGACTTCCAATCTAAGATTTTCACATCATTTTTATCTGCTTCATATCCATCTCTCGCCATACTCTGCCACAACAGAGATTTTCCATCCGGGCTGAATTTTGGATTGATATCGTATCCTTTGTTTGATTCTGTAAGGTTCTTCGTAGTTCCTGTAGCTAAATCATAAGCAAAGATATCCGTATTCGTACTGGTTGCATATTCTTTACCGCTCTTAGGCTTTGTAACGTATAAAAGCTGTGCAGAATCCGGACTCCAGACAAAGTCTTCAGCCCCACCGAAAGGTCTTTGAGGAGAATCCCATGTTTTTCCTTCTAACAGGTCTTTAGCCACTTCTACTTTATCTGAAGTGTTTACTACAAATACGTGATTATATTTTCCTTCGTTGAAGTAGTCCCAGTGTCTATGGTTAAGATCTGTATATACCTGAGCGGTAGTTTTAGGAGTATCACTGTATTTGTCTTTCCCCATTAATTTTTCTACCAACACCTGCTTACTGAAAGCAATTCTTTTTCCATCCGGAGAAATAACGATATTGTCAACTTCACCAATCGTATAGAATTCTGACCAGGTTTTCCCTGCATCTTTTGAAAGATAGATTTTATCTCCTTCCTGCGCATAGATCCCGTTTTTATCCCACTGGATCAATGCTTTTTTACCGAAATCGATTTTAGAAGCCTGTTGACTAAGAACATTCAGAAAGAAGTTCTCGTTTTTTGTTTTTTCTGTTTTCAGATCTACCTGTCCTACTTTATAAATAAGGGATGCCTGATCCGGTGAAACTGCCTGTACTCCCACTTTTTTCAAAGTCCAAAGAATTTCAGGCGTCATTAATTGTTGTGCATTCATTAAAAGCGGAGCTGCCAGAGCCAGCAGACTGTACTTAAGTTTCATATGTTCATTCATTTTTAGCAGATCTGCAAAACCACACTGATTTCATCAAATCCTTTCATTAAATTCAAAGATTGCCAAAGTTAATATTTAAAATAAAAATTACCGAAAGAATTAACATTAAAATTAGTGGTATAAAGAAAATATCGAAAAGTAGAGAAGGTTAAGACTCTTAATAAGGGGGTGAACAGCCAAAATCCCTCATTCTCCAATACCTAAACTCAAAAAAAATTCCGTTGATACAACACCAACGGAATTTTCTATTTTTATTTTGTCTCATCATTAATCTCCATCTGAGAACATTGAGTTCGCCAGAGAAGTTACGATTGATAATAAAATACTGAAAATAAAGGCCCACCAGAAACCATCAACTACCATACTGTCTATGAAATAATCAGCAATCAGGATAATTCCGGCATTAATAACCAACGCAAAGAATCCTAAGGTAAGAATGGTAAGCGGAAGCCCGAACAGGCTTAAAACAGGCTTTACAAATATGTTTAAAACCCCAAGTACAATGGCAAAGATAATCGCGGACGAAAATCCTTCAAAATGTACTCCCGGTAAAACTTTAGTTAAAAGGTATGCCACAATTGCGGTGACAAACAAACGGATAATTAAGTTCATTTCGTTATTTTTTAATAGTTATGGGGTGTATGGAGCAAAAGCCATTCCATTTTTGTGAAAAAATTTTCTTCAAACCCTTTATTTATGGAAGATTTTGCACAGTACAACCTTAAAAAGTGTTATTTAATCTTCATCATTGTTACTAATGAAGTAGCCACATGACTTTCTGAGCCTGAGCCTTCATTCTGCACATAAATTTCTGTTCTGATGACACTGATCTTTGAACCTCCCTTGATGACATAAGATTTTGATACCAAAGCATCTCCCATCGCCGGACGCAGGTAATTCACTTTTAATTCAACGGTTACCACATAGCAGTCTTCCGGATAATGGCTCACCGCAGCATATCCTGAGGAAACATCCACCAAAGAAGCAATCATTGCTCCGTTGAACATGCCTGCTTTTCTGGTCATCATTTCCATTTTAGGAATCTTGATCGATACGAAATCAGTTTCTACTTCCAGAAGTTCTGCCTGATAAAATTTCAGTGTTTCTGAACGGTCAAAGCTGTCTGTAATGAGTTTCTTTTTTTCTGGGGTCATGAATTTTATTTTAAACAAAGGTAAGGATTGAATTTTTCTACGGATGTATAAACAGTTCTCTATGATATTAATTTACATCATATTCATCACCAAAAGGAAAATAGCCACCTCAAAATTGATGAAGTGGCTGTTTCTGAGTTTCAAACCCTATTTAAACTAACGATAACTTTCCTTTTATTCCGGATTCTTTCAGATGATAATCTTCTTTAATCATATCTGCTGCTTTTTCTCCAATCATAATGGTAGGAGCATTGGTATTCCCGGAAACTACATCCGGCATAATGGAAGCATCCGCTACACGAAGGCCTTTTACACCATATACTTTTAATCTCGGATCAACCACAGAAAGGCTGTCTATACCCATTTTACAGGTTCCGGTCATGTGATGATAAGTGGAGCATGATTTTTTGATATAATCGATCACCTCGTCTTTTATTTTACCTTCTCCAGGGTAAATTTCACCATCATTCCATTCTTTCATGGCTTCTGTGCGCCCCATTTCTCTACAGATTTCCACACATTGATAAAGGGCTTCCAGATCAGATTCTTCGGATAAGTATCTTGGATTGATTTCCAGCGGTGAATCCGGATCTGAAGATGTCAATTTAATATATCCCCTGCTGGCTGGTCTGATAAATCCGGCACAGAATGTAAATGCATTTTCAGGACCGGTGAACCCCGGACTGTAATAAGGAAGTCCCATAAATAAAGGCTGAAGATCGGGAAAGGCCATTTCTTCTTTGCTTTTCCAGAAGAGCTGTGCTTCCAGTAAATTGGCTTCAGGAGCAGGGATGTCTTTTTTTGCTTTAAAAATAACACTTGTTAAAAGGTGATCCTGAAGGTTTTTTCCAACACCTTTCAGGTCTTTTACCACTGAAATTCCCACCGTCTCCAGCTCTTCTTTATCTCCAATCCCTGAAATCATAAGCAGTTTTGCAGATTCTATTGTTCCGCAGGACACAATCACTTCTTTATCTGCTTTAACTTCCAGTAATTTTCCATTCTTTATATATTGAACACCTACGCATTGATCACCTTCAAAAATCAGTTTTTGAGCCAGTGCATCAGTTTGAATATGCAAATTAGACCGTGATGAAACAGGATCTAAGAACGCTTTGGCTGTAGAACACCTTTTGCCATCTTTTCCTACACTGAGATGATTCAGACCCGCTCCCCAGATTTCTCTGTTAAAATCATCCGTTAATGGATAACCTAATTCTTTACATGCTTCAATAGCACTTATTGAAATGGCATTCGGACGTTTGATGCGGCTTACAAAAAGAGGTCCTTCACCACCATGGGTATCATCTCCTCCATCTTCATGAGTTTCTGATTTTTTAAAGTAAGGCAGCACACTTTCCCAGTCCCAGCCCACACATCCGTTATAAGCCCAATGATCATAATCCTGCTGATGTCCTCTGATGTAGATCATTCCATTGATGGAACTTGATCCACCTAAGGTTTTTCCACGAGGCCAATATCTTGTATTTCCGCCTGCATATTCCTGTGCAACGGTATGATAAGCCCAATCTCTTTCTGTATTCCAGATGGCGGGCCAACCAGCCTGTTCCTGCACTTCACTTACTTTATCATTCGGACCTGCTTCTAACAGCAGTACGTTTATATCTTCATTTTCACTTAATCTGTTAGCAATGACAGCTCCTGCTGAACCGGAACCGACAATTATAAAATCGTATTTCATGAGGTTTAATTTAAAGGGTTATTTTTTGATGCTGATTACTTTGGGAGTGGTTACCGCTTTTAATCCTTCAATTCCGAATTCTACGCCATAACCGGACTGTTTTGCTCCTCCGAAAGGGACAAACGGATGAATTGCTCCGTGCTGATTGATCCAGACTGTTCCTGCATCCAGCTGTGCGGCTACTTTCTGAGCCTGTTCAATATCATCGCTCCAGACAGAAGCTCCCAATCCGTTTTCTGAATCATTAGCCTTGCTGATGGCTCCTTCTAATGTTTTGTACTTTATGACAGGCAAGACAGGACCGAATTGCTCTTCGTCAACAATTCTATCACCATTATCAACGTTTCCAATGAGGGTTACAGGTATAAAATAGCCTTCCAGATCAGGCTTTTGGCCTTTGAACAGGAAGTCTGCTCCTGTGTTTTCTGCATCATGAATAAGATCCTGTATTTTATCGTACTGCATTTTATTTTGTACAGGTCCCAGAACTACGTTTTCATCCGCTCCATTTCCCATTGGAATATGGGAAGAATAGTCTGCCAATGCCTGAACTACATTTTCATAATCATCTTCGTGTACATATAATCTTTTTAAGCAGGCACAGGTTTGCCCCATATTCAGAAAAGCTCCCCAGAAGATGTTTTCTATATGTTTGGTAACATCAAGCCCGGGTACAATAATACCGGCATCATTTCCGCCACATTCCAGCGTAAGACGTGCCATATTATTAGCGGAAGTTTCAATGATTTTTTTCCCGGTTGCCGTAGAACCGGTAAACATAATTTTCCCTATTTCCGGATGGCCTGTAAGATAGGCTCCTACGTCTCCTTTTCCAGTAACTACCTGTAAAATACCCTCAGGAAGTACAGAATTAATTACTTTTATCATTTCCAGACTGCAATACGTTGTATATTCTGAAGGTTTTATTACCACAGCATTCCCCATTCTCAATGATGGGATAATCTGCCAGATCGCAATCATTAGCGGCCAGTTCCAGGGTGCAATGGCAGCAACAATTCCAATGGGATTTCTGTAGAGTATATCTTTTCGGGTTTCATCTTCAAAAACAATTTCTTCAGGCAGATCCAGGGATGCCGGCACCTGAGTCCAGCCTATACAGCCCTGTATTTCAAAGTTGGCACCCGCTCCGTTAAGCGGTTTTCCCTGCTCCTTGGTAATCCATTCCGCCAAATGTTTTGAATTGCTTTGTAAAGCGTCTGCTACTTTTAATAAAATCTCTTTTCTTTCAGCATCCGGCTTTGCAGCCCATAGTTTTTGGGCCTTTTTTGCTTTTTCAATGATGACATCTATTTCTTCACGGGAAGTATTTTTCACTTTACCAATAACCTCTAAAGTAGAGGGATTAAGAGATAAAAAATCAGTATTTGAAGGAGATTTTTCTTTTTCTAACGATGTTGTTTCCATTATTTTAAATATTTTGTATTTTAAACAATTCGAAAATGACAAAAACATGGTATAATTCATTTACTTATTCTCTATTTTTTTTAACCTAAACTCTATCCTATGGAAAAGATCGAAGAAAGAACCGTTTTCAGCATTCCTTATGGTGAATTGAATGTATTTGAGACGAATGTAGTATGTTATAATTTTCCTTTCTTTTTTGAAAAACCTGTCATTACACTTATGCTGAGTGGCAATAAAATCATCCGTAGTGAAGAGGAAACTTTTGAGTTTAATGAAAGAAGTGTCTTCATCCCGCCCTGTAATAAAGAACTGAGTATAGATATCCACCCTGATTTCAAAGAACCCACTAAATGCCTGGTGCTGAATATTGAACAGGAATATATTGACAGTGTTTTTCATGAAGTTATTGAAAACTGGCATCCCGACTGGGACAGAACAGGAATTATGATGAAGGAAAATGCCGTGAAAAAGTTTGTAAGCTCGGATGAGTCTTTATGGAGAAGTCTCACTAATCTGTACAACAGAAGAGTGGATGAAAGCATTTACAATACTTCCGATTTTCTTTTGAACCTGAGTCTTAAGGAATTGATTTACGAGCTGATGAAAACTAATGCCAAACATATTCTACTCCACTCTGACAGAACAGAAAATGTACAGAACGGACTTCAGGAAGTGGTTCATTTTGTCAGACAAAACTACAGAGAGCCTATTACGATCAAAAAGTTATCTTCCTTAGCAGGAATGAGTGAGGCTAATCTGTTTAAAAAATTCAAACATTCTTACAACTGTACTCCCGTGGAATATATTATTCAGTTGAGAATAGAACATGCTAAACAGTTATTAATCAACAATCCGGAAATTGGGATTAAAAATATTTGTTTTGAATCCGGGTTTAATACACTGGAATATTTTTACAGAAAATTCACTCAGATTACCGGAAAATCTCCGAAAAAGTTTACTGCAAATTAGTATATAGGATACCTGAACATTTTGTTTTTTAACAGCGCGTTTGACTGGCAGTCAAAAGGCCATGGGTTCGAATCCCGTATTCTCCACTAGAAAAGTTTGTTATTTGAAGCCTAAGTAAGGTAACGATACTGAGATTCTTCCTTCGTCAGAATGACAAAGGTTATGATAAAAGATTATGCATTGATATATTAATTAAGTTGTACCTGGAAATCATCCGTCAAAGAAAGAACTCCTTCTACCAGACCTTCCGGATGAGTACTGAAACCTTTCAGTTTGGAGGTTTTTCCTTTTAACACAAGATCTAAAAGCTGTTTATCAGAAAGCTTTTTACCAAATATTTCAAACGTAATTTTAAACCCACAGTTTTTAAAATCAGAGCATCCAACCGCAGTTTTTCCTTTAATCAGATTGTGTTCTTTACATTTCGGGCAATTGGTTTCTTCCCAGGACTGAAGTTCTTTTTTCTGTGCAGGTTCTCTTTTTTTCTTTTCCTTTACTTCTTCTTTCTCTTCGTCCTGCAGGGTAATGACTTTTCCTTTTCCGTATACTACTTTATCGGTAAGTTCTGTGACCATCTGGATCAGTTCTTCTTTGAAAAGATTAGCTTCATACTCTCCTTTTTCAATTTTACGAAGTTTGGATTCCCATTCTCCGGTAAGTTCCGGGCTTTTCAGAAGTTCATCTTCAATGGTATCAATAAGCTGAATTCCTGTTTGGGTGGCAATCAGGTTTTTTCGTTTCTTTTCAATGTATTTTCTTTTGAAAAGCGTTTCAATGATGTTCGCACGGGTAGATGGTCTTCCAATCCCGTTATTCTTCAGCATTTCTCGTAACTCTTCATCTTCAACCTGTTTTCCAGCGGTTTCCATTGCTCTCAGCAAGGTTGCTTCCGTATAAGGTTTTGGTGGAGTGGTTTTTCCCTGGTGGATCATCGGATCGTGCGGCCCGGTTTCTCCTACAATAAATTCAGGAATGGTCTGTTCTTCCTCTTTTTCCTTTTCCTTGTCAGTAGATTCTTCTTTGGGTTCTTTAGAATAAACGGCTCTCCATCCCGGTTCCAGAATCTGTCTTCCGCTGGTTTTGAAAGGAATAGTTCCTACTTTTCCTTCTACCAGTGTATTTGAAATTTTACATTCAGGATAAAAAACAGCGATAAAACGTTTTGCGATCAGGTCATAGATCAGTTTTTCTTCCCTGCTCAGGTTTTGAGAAGGTGGAATTTCCGTAGGAATGATCGCGTGGTGATCGGTTACTTTGGTATCATCAAATACTGCTTTTGATTTTGGAATCGGAGCTTCCAGTAAAGGAGCAATTAATTCCTGATATGGATACATTTTTTTAAGAATGCCTTCTATTTTCGGATATAAACTATCTGATAAGTAAGTGGTATCAACACGTGGATAAGTTACATGCTTCTTTTCATAAAGACTTTGCACATAATTCAGTGTATTTTCCGCTGAATAGCCGTATTTTTTGTTGGCTTCTACCTGCAATCCGGTCAAATCGAAAAGTCTTGGGTTCTTTTCTTTTCCTTCTTTAATTTCGAAAGAAACAATCTCAAACGGGTTTACTTTAAGGTATTCCAATCCTTTTTCTGCTCTTTCTAATGTTTTCAGACGATCAATAGCTGCGTTGAAAACTACATCACGGTACTTGGTTTTCAGTTCCCAGTATTCTTCTGTAGTAAAGGCATCAATTTCTTTCTGACGCTGAACCAGCATGGCTAACGTAGGAGTCTGTACCCTTCCAATGGAAAGTACGGCTTTATTTCCCCCAAACTTCTTGGTGAAAAGTCTTGTAGCATTAATTCCCAATAACCAATCTCCAATAGCTCTGGCATTTCCAGCTAAGTAAAGATTTTTATAATCTTCGGCTGGTTTAAGGGTTTCAAAACCTTCTTTGATAGCATCTTCCGTCAATGAAGAAATCCATAATCGCTGAACGGGTTTGTTGCATTTTGCTTTCTGCAATACCCAACGCTGAATCAATTCTCCCTCTTGCCCGGCATCCCCACAGTTAATGACCTCATCACATTCCTCAACTAGTCTTTCAATCACTTTAAACTGGTTTTCAACTCCTTTATTCGGGATCAGCTTGATACCAAAGCTGCTGGGAATAATGGGTAATGAAAATAAGTTCCAGGATTTGAACTGTGGACCGTAATCGTGAGGTTCCTTCAGGGTACAAAGGTGTCCGAACGTCCATGTTACGCAATAGCCGTTCCCTTCCATATAGCCCTGTTTAGATGTGGTAGCACCTAATACTTTGGCGATATCTCTGGCAACACTTGGTTTTTCGGCAATACATAATTTCATGAACTCGGGTTTAATGAAGGAGTGCAAAAATCGGGATTTTTTTTGGATTTAGCTAATTTAGTTTGAAGCCGGGAGATGAAGGAAGAAAGTTATGAAGTTTATAAATGGCACCTATTTTCGTCATTTTTAGATTGTTTTAAACCAAAAGCCCTCCTTAAAAAAAGAGGGCAGGATCAACAATATTAATGAAACCAGTTCATTATTCTTTTGAGTCTGAAATTATTCTACATCGTCATAGGAACTTCCATGAGAAGAATTTCAGTGTTTTCTTGTATCGCTTTTATATTTAAATCTTTAATATCCCATACACCAAAGCCATCTCTTTCTTCTACTTTCTGGCCTTCAATTTCTGCGCTTCCTTTAATGATGAAGGCATACACTCCGTTTCCTTTTTTACGGATCTGATAGTTCACTTCTTTTCCCTGATCAAAAGTTCCCAGGTGAAACCATGCGTCCTGATGAATCCAAACCCCTTCATCATCAGCATTGGGAGAGATTATCTGCTGAAATGTATTATGTCTTTGAGTTTTATCCAAAGTGATCTGATCGTATCTTGGTGTTACATTTCTTTTTTCGGGTATACCCAGATCTGAAGAAATTTAACTGACTGATCACTGTTTTTATTGAACTCACTGTGCATAATCCCTGTTCCGGCACTCATCACCTGGATATCACCACTTTTGATGATGGCTGTATTTCCCATGCTGTCTTTATGCTCCAGATCGCCTTCCAGAGGAATACTGATGATTTCCATATTGTCATGCGGATGGGTTCCAAAGCCTCGTCCTGCCTCTACTCTGTCATCATTCAAAACTCTTAATACCCCGAAATGCATTCTTTCAGGATTATAGTAGTTGGCAAAGCTGAAAGTATGCTGGCTCAATAGCCAACCATGATCTGCCTTTCCTCGTGAATCAGCCTTATGAATAACAGAATTTTCTTTAATTTTTGAGTCTGTATTAGGCAGGTGATTATATCCTATGGGCTCTAGTGGCTCAATTTCGTCTATTTCGTTTTCCATGGTATTTCCCAGAGAAGCGGATGCTACAAACATTCCTGTTCCGAGTAACCCTTTTTTTAAAAAATCTTTTCTGTTCATATCTCAATTGTTATTTGTTTGTTTTGATGTGACAAATGTATGGCAGTAAAAATGGTTGGACATTTAACTAGTTTAATAAATTGCTTTATTTCAAAATAAATATTGAATAATTGAAGTTGTTGGAAAACGCGAAGGCGAAAGATTATTTTAAATGCGGCTGATGGAAGGCGCAAGGATTTTATCTCCGATAAAATTGTGTAGTGTTGATGAGCTTTAGATTGGCCACGGATGCACCAATAATTTTATTCTGTGGAGTTAATGAATGATGAAATGTTGCTCTCGCAGATGGTGCAGATTTTATTTTGTTTGAATTTTAAAAACCCAAATCATAAGAGATGTTATTGATACTAGTGAATCTTCAATCTCTATAAAAATTCGGCCGCCACCTATTACCTATTACCTATTACCTATTACCTATTACCTATTACCTATTACCTATTACCTATTACCTATTTCTCTTTCGAGGCCAGACGTTTTCTGATCGTGCTTACAAATTCTTTTGAAACTCCAAGATAGGATGCAATATAGTATTGTGCAACTCTTTGTGGGATGGAAGGATATACTTTGATAAATTCAAGGTATCGGTCTGAGGCAGATTTGGAAATGGTATCTACCAATCGGCTTTGAAGTGTCGCGAGGTTTCTTTGTATCAGCATTCTGAAAACCCTTTCAAACTTAGGAATTTCGTTTAACAGCTTTTCTTTTGTTGTGGGATTCAGCATATAAATCTCTGAATCTTCCAGGGTTTCAATATAAACTTTGGAAGGTTTCTGCTCCTGAAAAGAGGTAAGATCACTGATCCACCAGTCTTCAATGGCAAATAATAAAGTAACTTCAGTTCCATTATCATCTAAACAATACATCCTCACGCATCCTTTATGGATATACCCTTCAAACTGGCAAATTTCACCCTCTCTTAATAAAACTGTCTTCTTTGGAAATTTCTTACACTCCAGTAATTCTGTAAATATTTTCTCTTCTTCCGATGTGATGGTGATGAATCTTGTAATGTTTTTGATAATGTTTTCAAACATGGAATATGATTTATTCATGCAAATTAGGAAAAAGACTGTAAACTTCATTCTTTAAAAGTCCACTTCCACCTCCGTAATGATCAATTACCTTAACATCTTTATCCAATCCTCTACAGAATACTTTGATATCTTTTTCAAACTGCTCCTCCAATCCTGAACTCAGCAGGACAATATCTACATGATTTTCTCGGATATATTCATAGCAGAAGTTCTCATCACTTTGAATTTCAGCCGTCCAGCCTTCATTGTTTTCAATAATTCTTTTTAATACATCCAGAATTTCCTGATTCTTTCCTATGACTAAAAAATGTAGTGTTTTCATTATAAGGTTTATGGTTCTATGTTTAAAGTTAGCTGTTGAGCGTTGAAGAATAGGTGCATATCATCTATTTTAAATATAAATAAACAGTGATTGTCTCTCTTTAGCTTCCAGATTCTTCGTTTTATGTCCTTTTCCGGTAATATCTTCTACCAGAAGAATTTCACCTGTCTGGAATTTCCTTTTCTCACCCAGTGAAGTTTCTATTTCTACTCCGCCATCCAAAAGTACGATATATTGTTTTTGTGGGGCACAATGAAAATCATAATCGTAGTCTGCCGAAACTATTCTGAACTGTAGTTTTTTCACCTCAAGAGTTTCAGAAAGAAAACCGATATCCCCCTGATTCACAAGAGGAATTTCTAAGGTTTCAAAATGAGTTTCTCCTTTTTCATCGCTGAAGATTCTTGTGATATTCATTGTTTTATTCTAAGGATTAATGTTCGTTATATATTTTGTATAGATTCCTACGGAATGACAAATAGAACGCCTTGGTTATCCACACACTTTGTCATTTTGTAAGAATCTCATCTTTAAATTTAACACCACTTTTTTTTCTTACATCTCGCAGACTGAGCAAATCTCGCAGATTTTTCCCCCACAGATGGCACAGATTTTCACAGATGATGATGCATAAAAATCTGCGTCATCTGTGAAATCTGCGAGAGATTATCATTGATATTTCCTATTTAAATATGATTGAGTTGGCCAATTCAATTTCCTCCTGATTAATCGAGTGTCCGAAATTGGCATACACTTTCTCCGTTACCTCAGCATTCATTTCTCTTAAAATATTGGCTGTAGCATATACCCTTTCTACAGGAACATGAAAATCCGGATTGCTGGTTCCCAATAAAACAGGAGTTCCTGCAAAATCACCTTTGTAATTTTCACGGTTGATCTTATCACCAATCACTCCACCGATAATAGCAACTGCGCCTCCAAACTTCTGAGCGTTTCTAGCTAAAAACTCCAAAGTAAGACATGCTCCCTGGGAAAATCCGAAAAAGTAAATGTCTTCAGCGGCAATTCCTGCATCTTTAACGGCTTGTACTGTTTCTTCCACCATTTCCAAAGCCGAAGACAGCCAAGGTTCATTCTGATCTACCGGCGCCATAAATGACAATGGATACCAGGTATGATTCAAAGCCTGTGGAGCTACTATTGCATACTCTTTTACATTTAAATGTTGTGAAAGGCTCAGAATATCCTGAGCACTTCCGCCTCTTCCATGAACCATAATCAAAGCTTTTTTAGCCTGTCTTAATGGTATTCCTGCTGTTTTTATATTTAAAATATGACTCATTATTTCTCTATCTGTATTTTTCTGTTGGATAATCGATCTTTGGAAGAACATCTAACAGACGATTTCTACGTTTTTCAAACTGTTGAGGCAACTGCAGATCTTCTCCTAAAAATGCAGCTTCTTCATCCACATCGAATCCCGGACCTGAAGTAGCAATCTCAAACAATACGCCTCCCGGTTCTTTAAAATACACTGATGTAAAGTATTTTCTGTCTTTCACCTCAGTATGTTCCAATCCAAAAGCATTTAATCTCTCAACCATTTCAAGCTGAGTCTGGGCATCCGGAGTTGCAAAAGCCACATGGTGAACAGTTCCTCTTCCCGCCAATCCTTTTAATGCATTAGGAGTAGAAAGAAGGTCTACATATTTTCCAGGAAGATCTTCTGTCCCTAATCTCAATCGGTCAGGGCTTTCACTGATTACTTTATGATCCATCTGAGTTGTTAACAAAGCTGCTGTTCTTTCATAAGCATCCTGCCAGATTTCAACGTGGTGAATTCCTTTTAAGGCATAATCTTTAGGAATGTATCCGTTATAGTACCCTTTTCTTTCATCCTTCTCATTAAAAACCAACTCAAGTCCTAATCCGTCAAAGTCTTCAAGATAAATAAAAACTTCACCTGATAATCTTTGCTGTGGCTGTTTGTAAGCAATATTAAACTGATCTAAACGGTTTGTCCAGTAATCCAATGCTTCCATAGATACTGAAAAAGCAGTAGTATTCAGCATTCCTTTTCCATGTCTGCCATTAATCAGATCTTTCCCATATGGAAAAGTGGTCATGATGGTTCCCGGAGTTCCATATTCGTCTCCAAAATAAAAGTGATATACATCCGAATAATCAAAATTAACCGTTTTTTTAACCAGACGAAGTCCTAAAACGCCTGTATAAAAGTCTATATTTTCCTGTGCATTACCTGTAATTGCTGTTACGTGGTGCAGTCCTGTGATAAGGTTCATAATTTGGGGTTTATTAATAGGTTGTTGAATCGGCAAAGAAGAAAGAGAAGTAAAAGAGGGAATACTTTATTGATCTTTCCCTCTCAATTTCTATGAGTATTTACACTTCTTCTCTTAACCATACATCATTATATTCTTCCGGATGGCGCTTGAACTGGGCATGTACAAACGGACATAGCGGTAATATTTTCAGATCATTTTCTCTTGCATAAGATACCAGTCTTTCCAATAATATTTTGGCAAAACCTTTTCCTTCAAATTCGGGATCCACTTCGGTATGGTATACGGTCAGTTTCTTTCCAATCACTGAAATATCCATTTTACCAGCTTTTCTGTCATCTGAAAAGAGTTGAATTTCTCCTTTTCTTCCTTCTAAAACGATTTCTGTTCTTTCCATGTTTTTATTTTTATTCAAAGGTACTTCCTTTATAAAGGCTAAGTGATGATCTATGATAACTTCGGTAATACACCTTCTATTTTACTACGCATTCCTTCATATTGAGCCGGAAGTTTTAAGTTTACGCCCAGTTCTTCTAAAGGTTCATCTACTGTGAATCCAGGATTATCAGTTGCAATTTCAAACAAAACACCTCCAGGTTCACGGAAATACAGTGAATAGAAATAATCTCTGTTGATTTTTGGGGTAATACTTAATCCTGCAGATAAAGCTTTCTCACGGTATTCCATCAAAACATTGTCATCTTTTACTCTGAAAGCAATGTGATGATTGGTTCCCGCCGCATTTCTTCCGGTTGGAGTTTTATCATTCTCAATAATATCAATAAGGTTGGCTGTATCAATTGCATCTGTTGCAAATCTGTATCGTTCGCCTTCCTGTTTTTGAAGATCATAGCCTAAAAGATCAGTCAGAACTTTGATGGTTGGCTCTGCTCTTTTTAAGGTCAAAGTGACATTATGGAATCCTTTTAAAGCATTTTCATCCTTGATATCATCAGTAGTCCATACTTTTCTGTTATCATCTCCAGCTGGTTCTATAAACTGCAACTGAAGACCGTCCGGATCTTTAAAAGAAATCATTTTTTCACCAAAAATATCACCTTCCTCTACATTTGCATTGAAGCTTTTCAAACGGTTTTTCCAAAACTCCAGGCTTCCTTTCGGAATTGAATATCCGATATGAGTAGCCATTCCACTTCCGTTAGTACCTTTTCCAATTCCTTCCCAGGGAAAGAAAGTAAGGATTGTTCCCGGTGTTCCGGTTTCGTTTCCAAAATAGAAATGATAAGTCCCCGGATCATCAAAATTAACGGTTTTCTTTACCATTCTTACTCCTAAAACCTGAGTATAAAAATCTAAATTTCTTTTTGCGTTGTCTGCAATAGCAGTGATATGATGCAGACCTAATATTCTATTGTCCATTTCTTTAATTTTGATGCTAAATTACACCGACTGAGAATCCTGCACATTTAACTAGTTTAATAAATGCAAAAACCCGGCACTCGACCGGATTTTTAAAATAACATGATATAAGTAACCTAAGTCACTCTATTTCTTTCCTATTTTTGATAAAAGGCTGATGAGTGTTTCCACTTCTTCATCTGCTAAATTTTCATAAACAGCATCTACATTGGGAAGTGCATCAGAAACCTTATTACAAAGTTCTTCTCCTTTTTCTGTAAGCTTTACATCAATCAGACGCTTATCACCCGGGTTCACACTTTTTTCTACAAGATCTTTTACAATAAGACGGTCTACCAGCCTTGAAACACCTGCATTTTTTCCAGCATCTTCTTCAGAATATCCGAGGTAGACATTGGAGTTCCTGCATCATGTAGAATAGACAGAACATTGTATTGCTGGGAAGTGAGTCCATATTCAGCAAAAAATTCCTGCGATTTTTCATACACATTATTGTAGGTTTCTACCATACTAATACCGAGTTTCCTGCGGAGAGGCATATCGTTAAGATCTTTTGTATTCATTTCTCTGTTTTAAATTACTGTATCAGGTAACCACCATCTACAGGAAGATAAGCACCTGTACAGAAGCTTGCATCTTCAGAGGCCAAAAATAAGACAGCTTTTGCAATTTCTTCGGGTTTTCCTAATCTTTTCATCGCATGTTTAGATTCCATATAGGTTCTGTACTCTGCATTTTGGGCTGCATTGTCCATTAACAGAGGAGTTTCTATATATCCAGGACCAATGGCATTCACACGAATATTGTTGGTTCCATTTTCCAGAGCAGCTACTTTGGTAAGTCCTACCAACCCATGTTTTGATGAAGCATAAGAAGCAATTCCAAATTCTGCCACCTGGCTCATAATAGATCCCATATTCACCACTGCCCCACCGGTTTCCTGCTTTCTCATCTGGGCAATCTGATATTTCATTCCGTAAAATACGCCACTCAGATTGATGTTCAATACTTTCTGCCACTCTTCTACAGACTTTTCGTGAATAGGAGAAGCGTCTACAATTCCTGCATTATTAACGGCTATATCCAAACTTCCAAATGCTTCTACTGTTTCATTGACAGCCTTTTCTACGTCTTCATGATTGGATACATCACAGGCAATAAATTTGGCATCGGTTCCTTCTTTCAGGACTTCTTCCAGTGTTTCTTTATTTTCTTTAAGGTCAGCAATAACAATTTTTGCTCCTTCTCTGGCCATTAAAACAGCAACAGCTTTCCCTATTCCTGAATTTCCCCCTGTAATAAAAGCGACTTTGTTTTCAAAACGTTTCATATGATATGTATTTAAAATTAATAAAATTCACATTTCAAAATTAATGACTAATCATCAATGTCTAATCATAAATATTGTTAAATTTTATTTAATACTATAAATCAACACTTTAAAAACAGATAAAAAAATATTCGCTATGGCTTTTATTACAGATTATTGGTTTACTTTTCAATTAAAAGACATATTGCGTTTTTCATAAAAATTTTAATTTATTTTATCTTTTCTACAACACTTAAAATGGATCATTTCAATAAAAAAAGAATTAAAAAACAGAAAATAAGATTTCAACCATGTCATAAAACAAAAAAATAAGACACTCAATATACTGATTAACAATAATTTAAATCATTAATGATAATTTAACATTCAAAAACCCTATATTTTTAGTAGACTAATAGAAATTATATTATATATTTGCAAACGTATTCAGGAAATAAAATAAAATGAGCACAGAAACAAAGAATAATGCAACAATAAAACACATCATTAAAAACATGATGAAGGATATCTGTATGCCTGTGCATGAAGAATACTGTGGGTGACCTTACTTTTAATATGACATACTTTCAAAGGCCCTACCGAGTTGTAGGGCCTTTTTTATTTAAAAACCAAAACATTAAAAAAATAAAAATGAGCAATTCTAAAAACAAATGGCTGGTTCCATTGGCATTTACAAACATCTATGTAATATGGGGGATTACGTTTTTAGCTATTTCATTTGGCTTGAAAGGTTTCCCACCGTTTATTCTTTCCGGATTGAGATTTCTGGTAGCAGGAATTCTGATGATTGGATATCTTCTTTCTAAAGGAGAAAAAGCTGATTCTCTTATCAACTGGAAGAAAAACGCAATTACCGGAGTTCTTATCCTTACCGGAGGGACAGGTCTTGTGGCCTGGGGTGAACAATATGTAACAGCTTCTGAGGCTGCCATAGCAATAGCAACCGGACCTTTCTGGTTTATTGCCATCGACAGGAAAAACTGGAAGTATTATTTTTCGGATAAATTTATTCCGATAGGTTTGATGATTGGTTTTGTAGGATTGGTTTTCTTCTTAAAAGGAAGTGTAAATTCAACTGCGGCACATGCTGCTGCTGATCCTCAACTTCGTATTACTGCTTTTGTGGTATTGGGATTAAGTTCTATTGCATGGGTTTTAGGATCTTTATATTCCAAAAAGAATCCGGCATCACAATCTACTTTTATGAATATTGCCCAACAACTTATTGTGGCAGGAACAGCGGCTTTTCTTATTGCCTTATTCAGAGGGGAATGGACTGATTTCTCGGTCTCAAACGTACCAACATCAGCCTGGGCAGGTGTTCTGTTTTTGATCTTCTTTGGATCGATAGTCGCTTATTTGTCGTACATTTGGCTGTTGTCCGTAAAACCCGCTGCCTTGGTGAGTACCCATACTTACATTAACCCTATTGTTACGGTTATTGCAGGATGGCTTGTGGCCAACCAAAGTATCAATGGAGGCCAATTGTATGGTTTGGCAATCATATTGCTGGGAGTATTGCTTACCAATGTCACCAAATATTTTAAGCTTTCAAAACGGTCTAAAGTAAAACTTAGAAGAGTTAGAAGATTTTTTAACAGAACAGGCAAGAGATATCAGCCTATTTAAATAGTATAAAGCATCAGAATGATAGAAATCAAAAACATATCAAAAACATTCCATCAAAAGAAACAAGCCTTTAAGGCATTGGATCAGGTGAGTCTCAATATAGATAAAGGTGATATTGTAGGAATCATAGGATTCTCCGGAGCAGGAAAAAGTACGCTGATCCGTACCGTTAATCTATTGGAAAGACCGGATGAAGGCCAGGTTATTATTAATGGAAAGGATTTTATTCAACTAAGTTCAAAGCAGCTTGCTGAGGAACGTAAAAAAATAGGAATGATCTTCCAGCATTTTAATCTTCTTTCTTCGAGAACTGTTTTTGATAATGTAGCGCTTCCCCTGGAACTAGATCACATCAGCAAAGATCAGATTAAAAAAAAGGTCAACGAATTATTGAAAATTGTAGGTCTTGAAGATAAAGCCAATGATTATCCCAAAAGTCTTTCCGGAGGTCAGAAACAAAGAGTAGCCATTGCAAGGGCTCTGGCTAATGACCCTCACCTACTGCTTTGTGACGAAGCAACCAGTGCACTCGATCCGGTGACCACTCAATCTATTTTACAGCTGTTAAGGGATATCAACCAGAGATTAGGGATTACCATTCTTCTGATTACCCATGAAATGGAAGTTATTAAAGCGGTTTGTAACCACGTAGCCGTGATAGACAAAGGAAAACTATTAGCCAAAGGAACTTTAAGTGAGATCATTTCAAACCGGGAAAATCCGGTGATCCAACAATTTATAAATTCAGACATCATGACCCTGCCACAGGAACTCAATATCAGACTACAGAAAGAGCCGCAGGATGGTTTATTTCCACTGGTTGAAATAGAACTTAACGAAAACATAAGTGTTGAACAGATTCTGTCAGCATTATACAATGAACATAAAATTCCTTACAAACTTTTGAAAGCAGATGTAGAATATTTTGGGAATTCTAATTTTGGTAAACTACTTTTGCAACTTCAAGGAGAGGCTGAGGAAAACCAAAAAGCCATTTATTATTTTAATCAGAATAAAATTCAAAATACAGTAAAAGGATATGCTTAGTGATGCGGTACTTGCCCTTTTGGCAAAAGGAACCTGGGAAACAGTTTATATGACATTCGTGTCCGGATTTTTTGGATTCGTTCTTGGTCTTCCGGTGGGAATTCTATTATTTTTAACAAGAAAAGGACAACTGTTGGAAAATGTGGCCTATTATAGAGCATTATCCATTATTGTAAATATTTTCCGTGCTATCCCTTTCATTATTTTAATTGTGTGGATGATCCCTTTTACAAGGATTTTAGCAGGAACATCCATTGGAGTGAATGCAGCTTTGGTTCCACTAAGTGTTGGAGCTGCTCCTTTCATTGCACGATTGGTAGAAAACAGCCTTATTGAAGTTCCCCACGGATTAATTGAGACGGCAAGAGCTCTGGGTGCATCGCCAATTCAGATTATCAGAAAGGTTTTGCTTCCTGAAGCACTTCCTTCATTAATTAATAATGCGACCATTACTTTAATCACCTTAGTAGGGTATTCTGCTATGGGAGGTGCTGTAGGTGCAGGTGGATTAGGACAGGTTGGATACCAATATGGATATATCGGTTATGATATTGTAATCATGAACACTGTTCTGATACTGCTTGTTCTTTTGGTTTTTATCATCCAGTTTATGGGAGACAGACTATCTAAGAAGTTTGACCATAGGTAATGAGAGTTTTAGAGTAATTGAGATGTGAACGAACAGGTTCTGTACCCTTTATACATATTATTAAAAAGAATAGAATGAAAAAAATAAAGATTTTAGGTTTAATCGCTGCCGGAGTACTGCTTTTTAGTGCATGCTCAGGAAGAAAAGACGATCCGAATTTTATCAGGGTTGGAATTACTTACGGACCGGAACAGGAAGTAGCTGAAGTAGCTAAAAAAGTAGCCAAAGAGAAGTATAATCTAGAAGTGGAGCTGATTCCTTTCAATGATTATGTGGTTCCCAATGAGGCTTTGGTAAATGGCGATATTGATGCCAACGCGTTCCAGCATGCTCCTTATTTAACCGAACAATCAAAACAAAGAGGATATAACCTTGCTATTGTAGGAAATACGTTTGTATACCCTATTGTTGCCTATTCTAAAAAGATCAAAAACCTTAGTGAACTTCAAAATGGAAGCACCATTGTTATTCCTAATGACCCTACCAATGGCGGCCGTTCTTTACTTCTGTTACAGAAAAATGGGCTAGTAAAATTAAAAGCTGGTGTCGGATTGCTTCCAAAAGTTACCGATATCACAGAAAACCCAAAACAATTAAATATTATGGAGATTGAGGGAGCACAGATCCCTAGGGTTTTAGATGACAGAGATGTTGTGGTAGGCATCATCAATAACAATTTTGCCGCCCAAGCCGGACTGGATTCTGAAAAACAAGGTATATTCAAAGAAGATAAAGACTCCCCATACGTTAACCTCGTTGTAACAAGACAGGATAACAAGAACAGCCAAAAGGTAAAAAACTTTGTGAAAGCATATCAGTCTGATGAAGTGGAAAAGAAAGCTTTGGAAGTGTTTAAAGGAGGAGCTGTGAAAGGCTGGTAATTGTGTTGGAGAGTATGTTTCGGGGTGCGGGATTCGAGATATGGGGTACGAGTTGTTATCCCTTCACCTCTAATTGACGATTGCCGTGTAAATTCTATTATCTATTCGTCTATTTTCTCCAAATCTCTCTCATTACATTTCTACCCAACAATAAATAACAAACTGTCAGCAATTTTTCTGGCAGTTTTTTTAGGTTTCAAAATTTATTTTCTCAATTTGAGATAATATAAAAATTTTGTTTATTTTTGCTTTAATCCAATAAAAAGGCAATATGTTAAAGAAAACCGCCATTGTAAGTTTATTCACCTTTATTTCTGTTTCTTATATGGCCCAGAATACTACTCCCGTTTATTTAGATGAATCAAAACCTGTAGAAGAGCGCATTAAGGATGCTCTATCCAAAATGACCCTGGAAGAAAAAGTGGCTATGCTTCATGCACAGTCGAAGTTCAGTTCACCTGGTGTTCCAAGATTAGGAATTCCTGAATTCTGGACGACTGATGGCCCTCACGGGGTAAGACCTGAAGTAATGTGGGACGAATGGGATCAGGCCGGATGGACCAACGATTCTATTATCGCCTACCCTGCTCTAACCGCTTTATCTGCAACATGGAATAAAAAAATGTCCTGGAATTACGGTAAAGCATTAGGAGAAGAAGCTCGTTACAGAAAGAAAGATATTCTTTTAGGACCTGGAGTGAATATCTACAGAACACCATTGAATGGAAGAAACTTTGAATACATGGGTGAAGATCCATATTTAACCTCAAAAATGGTCGTTCCTTATATTAAAGGGGTACAATCTAACGGTGTAGCAACATCTGTGAAACATTTTGCATTGAACAACCAGGAAATGTTCCGTCATACCAGCAATGTGAATGTGGATGACAGAACTCTTTACGAAATATATCTGCCACCTTTCAAGGCTGCAGTTACAGAAGGAGATTCATGGACCATCATGGGAGCTTACGACATGTATAAAGGTCAGTATGCCAGCCAGAATCAATACCTTTTGAATGATATTCTGAAGAAAGAATGGAATTACAAAGGTGTAGTGGTTTCCGATTGGGGAGCTGTTAACAATACCGAACAGGCCATTCACAACGGATTAGATCTTGAATTCGGATCCTGGACTAACGGTCTTTCTGCCGGAACTAAGAATGCTTACGATAATTATTATCTGGCCAAACCCTATCTTGATCTAATTAAAGCTGGAAAAGTAGGAACCCAAGAGCTGGATGACAAGGTAACCAGACTTCTTCGCCTTGCCTATAAAACGACAATGAACCGAAATAAACCTTTCGGAAACGTTGCGTCTGAAGAGCATAAAGCTGTGGCTAAAGAAATTGGGGAAGAAGGAATTGTTCTGTTAAAAAACCAAGGTAATGTACTTCCTATCGATATCAATAAAGCTAAAAAAATTGCCGTTATTGGTGAAAATGCAATCAAGATTATGACTGTGGGCGGTGGTTCTTCATCACTGAAAGTAAAATATGAAACCCTTCCACTAGACGGCATAAAATCAAGATTTGGAAAGCAGTCTGAAGTACAATATGCCAGAGGATATGTAGGTGATATTGGCGGAGAATACAATGGAGTAAAATCCGGACAGGACTTAAAAGACACCCGTTCTGAAGCAGAACTCTTAAATGAAGCTGTAGAACTGGCTAAAAAATCCGATTATGTAATTTTTGTGGGCGGACTGAATAAAGCTGACTTCCAGGACAGTGAAGGAAACGACAGAAAAAGCTATGGATTACCATACAATCAAGACAACGTTATTTCTGCACTTGCCAAAGCCAATAAAAACTTAGCTGTAGTTCTGGTTTCCGGAAATGCTGTTGCGATGCCTTGGATTAAAGAAGTACCAACCGTTTTACAATCATGGTATCTGGGTTCTGAAGCCGGAAACTCTATCGCTTCTGTTTTAGCAGGTGACGCCAACCCGTCAGGAAAGCTTCCGTTTACATTCCCTATAAAGCTTGAAGACAATTCCGCTCATCAGCTTGGAGAATATCCCGGACAGAAAGATGAATTGGCTGCCGGAAAAGGAAAAGACCAGAAAAACCCTATTAATATTACTTATAATGAAGGAGTATTTGTTGGATACCGTTGGCATGATACCAAAAACATTAAACCACTTTTCAGTTTCGGCCATGGGTTGAGCTATACTACTTTTGAATTTGGAAAGGCTAAAGCAGATAAAACCACCTTATCACAGAACGATACCATCACTTTTACCGTAACAGTTAAAAATACAGGAAAAAAAGCCGGAGCTGAAGTTGCCCAGCTTTACATCAGTGATTTAAAATCATCTGTTCCACGCCCTGCTAAAGAATTAAAAGGCTTTGAAAAGGTCTATTTAAATCCAGGAGAACAAAAAGAAGTGACTTTCACTATTGATAAGTCTGCTTTAAGTTTCTTTGATGCTCAGAAGCACGACTGGGTAGCTGAACCTGGAGATTTTGAAGCCCTGATCGGGAATTCGTCAGATGCCATTAAAACAAAAATAAAGTTTACGTTGAAATAGAAAAGATGGAAGATGGATGCATGAAGATGGAAGTTTCTATTTGACGGCTAACTACTCTATCTATTAATTTTGTAGAATTTGAGCAGGTTTCTTTTTTGAAGCCTGCTTTTTTTGTTTCTCTCGCTGATCAGACAGATTACGCAGATTTTTTTAGATAAAACGCAAAAGAGAATTTGTTGAGCAGCTTTATTCTAAGGGAGCTAAGAAGTGCGACAAGTCGCCTGATGAAGAGGTATGATTAACCATGCGCTTAGAAAGAATCAATTTCATTGATTCCCTCTTCGCTTCCTTACAATATAACATCAGAATATTTTAAATCTTTGCGTTTAAAATATTAACAAGTTTAGTTTTTGGTAAACCTCCCACAGATTTCACAAATTACACAGATTTTTTTTCTATGCATCTATGTGGTTATAAAAATATAGTGTTGAAATAAACAAAAAAGTAGGTCTCAAACTGAAACCTACTTTTATATTTAATTAATCTAACATTTCTTCTATTTTCCTCCTCCGGAGTTTTTCTCAACATCTGTTTTGGTATTTTCTTTTACCTTCTGGTTTCCGAAACGCTTTACAAACGTTACGTTTACCCCATACCAATCCCATAATTCATATCTTCTGACTGTTCCACCCTGATTGTAGGTGATATCATCAGAATAAGGTCTTTTAAAAATATTCATCAGCTGTATGCTGGCTTCCATTTGAGTTTTGGGGAATATTTTGGTGATGGAAATATTATGGAATACGTTGGTGTTATTCGCCTGTGTATTTCCGTTATTCTGATTGGAAATTTCCATCCATGCACTCACGTTAATGTTCTTATTGAAAAGGTTGGTATAAGAAAGATTGGCAGAACCACCCCAATAGTTGATATAAGACCTTCCGCCAATATCATTTTTCAAATTGAAATCATGATTATCAATATAGTACCAACCAAATCCAACATTCAGATTCAGTTTGTTTTTAAGAAAATTCTGATTGGTATTGGCAAAAATATAATACTTTTCAACTCTACCATTGAAGTTGCCAGGATAAGATACGTTTCTTCCGCCTTCGTTGGTATACGTGGTCCAATAATCCTGGTTGGTGTGCATATATCTTGCAGAGATAAAATACTTTTTCAGGATTCCAAACTTCAGATAAAGCCTGTCGTTAGGGTTAGGATTCAAGTCCATATTTCCTCTGGAATACGTTCCATCAATGGATGGAGTTAAGAAAGGATTGAACTCAGAATACCAGGGTCTCCATATTTTGCGGTCATAAGTAAGGCTCAGATCATATTTATCTGAGAAACTATATTTCAGTAATAAGTTAGGAAGAAAAGTACCATAACCATCTTTTCTTTCGGTTCCTGCTACATCCTGTCTTACTCTAAAATCAATATATTCATATCGAAGTCCGATCCTGGTTTCCAACTTTTTGAAAAACGTTTTACTGTAGTTAGCATATACCGAAGTGATATTATCCTCATAATGGAACTTATCTTTTGTAGAAAGGCCTGTATATTCAGCAGTTCCCAAGCTGTATCCATAAAGATTGTTAGGAATAATGTGGTTGTTAAGCTCTGTCTTTGCTCCAACTTCAATAGTACCCCAGGATTTTCCTAATGGCTGGGTGTAATCTACCTTCAGATAATAATTACGCATCTGGGCATTGTTTATGGATCCGATTTCTTTAATCTTGGGATCATTCACAATGGTTTTGTTGATGAGTTCATTATTATCATTTCCGGAATAATTGGTACCCAGATTAATATCCAAAATCCTGTTTTTCTCTTTATCATAATACTTATAAAAAACATTGGTACCCAGGTTACGATAAAAACCATTAGCGTTTTGAGCCTGATGGTAATTGATAAAGTCTTTTTTATCATAATCATATTCTCTTCCATCAGTATCTGACCATGATAAATTTCGGCTTTGAAAAAACTCCATAACAAGCCCGATATTATTTTTATCATTCAGTTCAAATTCAGAAGTAGAGGAAAGCGAAGGAGTTTCACTTTTGGAGATGGTTTGATAACTTAAATCTCTGTTCAAAGTATTGTCAGCATAGAATACAAGGTTACTGGATCCTTTCTGTACATAATTATTATTGGCATAACTTCCAATCAGAGTCTGAGTAAATTTCTTCTTATGATAGTTCAGGTTAAAATTAGAATACTGTGTATTTTTTGTACCAATTCTGTTACTTAGTGAAATACTTCCTTTCAATCCTTCATCATCACGTTTCTTCAATACAATATTGATCACAGAACCGGTAGCTTCATATCTTGAAGACGGGCTGGTAATAACTTCAATCTTCAGTAAATTATCTGCAGGAATTGTTTTAAGGTATTCTTTTAATTCTTTTCCTGTAAAAACAGATTTTCTGTCGTTGATATATACTGTTACAGACTGTCCTTCTGCCTTAATTGCATCGCTGTTGTCAATGCTTACCAAAGGAGTCATTCTCAGGACATCCCATGTTGTATTTCCAGCCACAATAGAGCTGTTAGCCACATTAAAGACAGTTCGGTCTACTTTAGACTCTACTGTTGGTTTTCTTGCTACAATGGTAACCGCTTCTATCTCTTTTGCATTGCCTTTTACAGTATCCTTAGCAGCAGGAGTCTGAGTCTGAGCTAAAGCCAGAGAACCTGTTAATACTGCTATAGGAAATAATATTATTTTCATGTGAAATCTTAGTTTTATGTATAAGACCACTATACCCTAATATTTGTTACATCAAAAAAATTAAAGAACAGAAATAATCCTCTATATTTTAACAGTTTAGCAATTCACAATTAATTCAAATTCAAAAAAATAACATTTATTAAGAGAAAATATTCAATTAAAAACACTTATTCATAAAACATATTCAATATTTTTTTCATCATCAAAAATTCCATTAACCAAACTTTAACATATTTATTTTCATTTTACGCCATAAAAAAGCCCGGATCTCACCCGGGCTGCTAGCAATAGCAAATTTACAAGGATTAAAAAATAAAGAATATGCTAGTGTACATTCTCAAAATAATGGATCATACCCACTTCTGGTAAGTGATGTTGATCTCTATTGAAATCAGTTTCCTGATTATGAGTATTTTCTAAAAAAGAATTACTGAATAAAGCATACGAAGGCTGTTGTGCTAATCCATTTTTCAAAAGCTGATGCGCCTCAACAATCGTTTTCCCATACAGCTTTCTGAAACTTCCGATATTATATTGCGAAAAAGCGCCATAATGAACAATAAACTTCAGAGACAAATCTATAGTGGTACTTAAGCTTTTACTCAATTCTTTTATTTTTCTGTTGAATGCGTTACGCATTTTCCAAAGCATTCCTGAAATGTTCTGATAAGACGGATTTTCATCATAACGATAAAATAAAATCGCATCGCCCTCAATTTCAGAAATTTCAAAATACTGATCGTTCACATCAATCAGCGTAGATAGTAGTTGTCTTACAATATATTCTCCTGTATAAAGTTTGGTATTGAACACAAATTCGGTAAATCCGCTGAAATCCGGAATTAAAATGATTCCCTCCTGTATACCTGTATTCTTCATAATGATTTTGGATTAAAAACCTGCTGCATCTATAGACGAAGCAGGTTTAATTTTACTTTATTGCCATCCGCCACCTACAGAACGGTACAGCGCAGTGATTGCGTTCAATCGTTGAGCTTTCAGAGAAGCCAGTTCCAATTCAGCATTAAGCTTATTGGTTTGTGCCATGATCACTTCCACATACGTTGCAGAATTATATTTGAATAACAGATCCGCCTTTTTCACAGCTTCACCGGATTTCACTACTAATCTTTCAGCAATTTTCTGCTGTTCTTCCAGCTTTTGAATCTGTACCAATGCATCAGAAACCTCTCCTACTGCTTTTAAAACAGATTGTTTAAAGCCTATTTCAGCCTGATCTGCCAATACTTTAGACTGTTCATACTGGGTTTTCAACTGTTTCCCATTCAAAATAGGCTGAGCAATCGCTCCGGCAGCCATTCCGAAAAGAGATCCCGGAACACTGAACCACTTACTGATCTGAAAAGCATTCACCCCACCCTGAGCCGTAATATTCAATGAAGGATACATGCTCATTTTAGCAATATGAATGGCTGCTGCACTTTTCCTTACCTCCAGTTCAGCCGTTTTCACATCCGGTCTGTAGCTTAATAATTCTGATGGAACTCCTGCCGCAATATGATCCGGAGACTGAACAGTATTCAAGCTTGTCTTTCTTTCAATTTTTTCAGGCATAGAACCGGTTAACAGGCTTAGAGCATTTTCCTGTGTAGCCACAGAGCTTTCAATAGCCGGAATGGTTTTCAGGATCTGATCTTTTACAATTTCCTGTTGTTGCACCGCCAAAGCTGTTGTTAATCCCAGCTCCTGTTGTTTTACTAAAAATTTAAGGGTATTATCAGCATACGTTAAATTGGACTTTGTAATTTCCAACTGCGTATCCAGCATCAAAAGATTATAATACCCCTGAACCACAGCAGCTACCACTTGTGTCTTTACCGCCTTTGCTGCTTCCTGGGTTTTAAGATAGTCTGCCAATGCCTGCTCCTTTCTTCCTTTTATCTTCCCCCAGATGTCAGCTTCCCACGAAAAATTTAGTGCTGCTGTATAATCTTCCATATATCTCTTTCCCATAAACTGACCTGCCATCATTCCGTTCATACTATTGTCTGAAGGACGGTTGATATTGGCATTAGCTGTCGCGCTGATCGTAGGAACGTTCCCCCACTTGCTTTGAGTGTAAGCCAGTGAAGCAAATTCTATCTGTTTTAAAGCCACTTGAAGATCATTATTCTGAACCATTGCTTTATCAATCAATCCTACTAAAACCGGATCTTTGAAAAAGTCTTTATAGCTGATCTTCGCGATATTTTCATTCTGCTCTACCACAACACTGTCACTTCTGAAAGTTTCAGGCATCTTCACTTCCGGCTGCTCATATTTCTGAACACCACACGAAACCGCTGTTCCGGAAATAAATGCGATATATGCTATATTTTTAATTTTCATTGTTAAAATCATTTGAATTAATATTCCCAATCCGCATCTGTCACTACTTTCCCGTTAATTTTCTCATGCAGAGCCTGGAACATTACAAAAAGTACAGGCACTACAAAAACCCCTAAGATTGTTCCGAAAAGCATCCCTGAAATTGCCGCATATCCAATAGAATGGTTACCCATTGCAGATGGCCCTACCACAAAAATCAATGGAAGTAATCCCGTAATAAATGCCAGAGAGGTCATTAAAATTGGACGTAAACGGGCTTTTGCTCCTTCTACTGCTGAAGCAATAAGACTTTTCCCTGCTCTACGTCTTTGAATGGCAAATTCCACAATCAGAATACCGTTTTTCGCTAAAAGTCCGATCAACATTACTAAAGCAATCTGAACATAGATATTGTTGGATAATTCCGCAAACGTAATTCCCACAAAAACTCCTGACAATCCTACCGGAATAGCGATCAATACCGCCCATGGAAGAATATAACTTTCATATTGTGCCGATAACAGGAAGAACACAAACACAATACACAATCCGAAAATCATCACTGATTGTGAACTGGAACCTGCTTCTTCACGGCTCATTCCTTTATAATCATAAGTGTATCCCGGAGGAAGCACCTGCTTACTTACTTCTTCTACAGCAGCCATTGCCTGACCTGTACTGTAACCAGGAGCAGCCATCACTGTTAAATTGGATGAGTTGAAAAGATTGAAACGGTCTACTACCTCAGCTCCGGTAGTCTGTTTCAAACTTACCAAAGTAGTAATCGGAACCATTTGCCCCAGATTATTCTTAACAAAAAGCCCATTAAGGGATTCTTTATCCTGTCTTGTTTCGGGAGTAGACTGTACCAAAACTCTGTAGTATTTCCCGAATCTGTTGAAATCCGAAGCCTGAATACTTCCGTAATAGCCCTGCATCACACTCAAAACATCAGAAACATTTACTCCAAGCTGAGCAGATTTCACCTCATCTACCAATACTTCAAACTGCGGATAAGTAACATCAAACGTAGTAAATGCTACAGCAACTTCCGGTCTCTGCATCAAAGCTCCCATCATTCCGTAAGAAATATTTCCAAGGTTCTGAAGTTCTCCATTGGTACGGTCCTGAAGCACAAGCTCCATTCCACTGGTATTTCCAAAACCATCTACTGTTGGCGTATTCAACACAAGGAAATTAGCTCTCTTGTCCTGTGAAAGCGCTCCCTGTACTTGTCCGATAATTGCATTGATATCATTCACAGGTCCTCTTTTGCCACCATTTTTTAATTTAACGAAAATAGAAGCCGCAGAAGAAGACATAGATCCACTGAAAAGGTTCAATCCATCTACTGAAATCACTTTATCTACTGCCGGATTCTTCATTAAAAGATCTTCTGTATCAGAAACAACTTTGGTAGTTCTGTCTTTAGAAGCTCCAGGAGCCAGATTAGCCGTTACGATGATAAAACTCTGATCTTCATCAGGAATAAATCCTTTTGGAGTCGTCATAGACATCCAGGCGAACAATCCTCCGAATGCTACAATGATCGCCAAAGCAATCCATTTTTTCTTCAAAAGAAACAGTACAGCTTTTCCATAACGGAATGTCAGCTTATTAAAACTGGCGTTAAAACCAGCAAAGAAACGGTCTTTAAAGTTCATCTTTTCATGAGCACCTCCGTGATGTTGCTTAAGGAATAATGCACATAAAGCAGGACTCAACGTTAATGCATTGATTGCAGAAATTACAATCGCAATAGCCAATGTTAAAGCGAACTGTTGATAGAATAATCCTGTGGAACCACTCATAAATGCCACTGGAACGAATACCGCAGACATAATTAAAGTAATGGAAACAATTGCTCCTGTAATCTCGCTCATTGCTGACATGGTTGCCGCTCTTGGATTCAGTTTTTTATGCTCCATTTTAGCGTGAACAGCTTCTACTACCACAATCGCATCATCCACCACAATCCCAATGGCGAGCACCAGAGCAAATAGGGTAAGAATGTTAATGGAGAATCCAAATACCTTCATGAAGAAGAATGTTCCCACAATAGATACCGGAACCGCAATCGCCGGAATTAATGTAGATCTGAAATCCTGCAGGAAAATATACACCACAATGAATACAAGGATAAATGCTTCAATTAAAGTATGAATTACCTGATCAATAGACTGATCCAATGCTTCTTTAGTAGCATATGGAATTTCGTAATCCATTCCTGCCGGGAATGACTTCTCCAGTTCTTTCATTCTTTCCTGAAGCGCAATCTGAACTTCATTACCATTTGAACCCGCCATCTGGAAGATCGCCATCGTTACAGAAGCCTTCTTATTAAAATTAGAAGAAACGTTATAGCTATATGCCCCAAATTCAACCTTGGCAACATCTTTTAATTTTAAAACAGAACCATCGCTTAAAGCTTTAATGGTAATATTTTCATACTGTTCAGGCTCTGTAAACTTTCCTTTGTATCGAAGGACATATTCCATCACCTCTTTACTTCTTTCTCCCAGTCTTCCTGGTGCTGCTTCAAGGTTTTGAGTCTGAATCGCACGAGAAACTTCAGATGGAGTAAGATTATAGGAAGCCAGTTTATTCGGATCAAGCCAAACACGCATAGAGTAATCTTTGTTACCATATACCATGGCATCACCTACTCCCTTCACCCTTTTTAATTCCGGAACAATATTGATTTTCGCATAGTTTTCAAGGAAAAGATCGCTCATTGAGCCGTCTTTACTCGTCAATGAAACCATTGCAATCATACTGTTCTGTCTTTTTACAGTGGTAATTCCGGCCTGGATTACCTCGGCAGGAAGCTGGTTGGTTACCTGTGCTACCCTGTTCTGAACGTTAATGGCTGCCTGATCAGGATCAGTACCCAATTTAAAGATTACAGTGATACTCAACGTACCATCATTACTTGCTGTAGAAGTAATGTAGTCCATATTTTCCACTCCATTGATGGCATTTTCCAATGGCGGAGCCACAGATCTTGCAATCGTTTCAGCATTGGCTCCTGGATAAGCAGCGGTTACCATAACAGTAGGCGGCGCAATATCCGGGAATTTTGTAATCGGCAGGCTGACCATACCGACGATCCCGAGAATCACCAGCAATACGGAAATAACCGTTGCCAGTACGGGTCTTTTTATAATTTTCTTTAACATGATTTCTTCTTACGATTTTTTCTGTTGCGCATTTTTCTTTTGTGCCACTACAGGAGTTCCCGGCTGTAATCTGTCGAAACCGGAAACGATATACTGATCACCAGC
Source organism: Chryseobacterium sp. CH25 (assembly GCF_004119455.1). Lineage (GTDB taxonomy): Bacteria > Bacteroidota > Bacteroidia > Flavobacteriales > Weeksellaceae > Chryseobacterium. The sequence continues at coordinate 393,830 of NZ_NRQT01000004.1, read as the reverse complement.
TTTCAGTCCTTTGGATACAATGAAATTATCACCCGCTTTTCCATTCACTTCTACAGGAAGCATTTCTGCTTTTCCATTCTTGATGGTAAACACAAAAACTTTATCCTGAATGGTTCTGGTAGAGGCAATAGGAAGTAAAACAACATTACTATAGAACTGATCTAATAAAATCTTCCCGGTATTTCCGCTTCTCAAAGTATTATTCGGATTGTTGAATTTTGCTCTTAAAGTGATAGAGCCGGTTGTTTTGTTAAACTGCCCTTCAACTGCATCAATTCTTCCTGTTTCAGCATACTTTTCTCCTCCTGAAAGTAAAAGAGATACTGACGGGGTATTTTTAATCACCTCATCAATACTGCTTCCTACATATTGTTTCTGGAAGTTATTAAAGTCATTTTCACTTAGGCTGAAATAGGTATACACCTGATGAATATCTGACAACAGAGTGATGGGTTCCTGATTGCTCGGAGTCATCAAACTTCCCAAACGATAGTTGAATCTCCCGATAAATCCACTTACCGGAGCTTTAATGGTAGAGAAATTAAGATTAATTTTTGCAGATTCAATGGAAGAAGTTGATTGGCTTACTGCACCTCTTGCTGCATTATAAGCTGCCTCCGCTTCTTTCACCTGAATTTCGGAAACCATTTTATTTCTGAAAAGCTCTTTTTTTCTATCCAGATCAATTTTTGAAGTGGAAAGATTCGCCTGTGCTGTAATGAGTGCTGCCTGTGCACTTTTCAGCTGCTCAGCAAATATCCTGTCTTCAATTTTAAACAGAGGTTGCCCGGCTCTTACATAATCTCCTTCATCCACAAAAATTTTGCTTAGATATCCGGTTACCTGAGGTCTGATTTCTACATTGGAAATTCCCTCAATAGATGCTGCATATTCTCTGGAAACAGAAGCGTCTCCCTGTTTTACTATTTCTACAGGAAGTTCCGGTGCCTGCTGTTGATAAGCCTGATTTTGATTACTTTTCTTACACCCTGCCAAAACGATGAGTGAAAGGAAAAGCAAGGTTGATTTTTGAATAAAAAATCTTTGCATAACAATAGTCCTTTTAAATTTTCCGTACAAAATTCGAACGAAAAAAAATCAATCGGATTATTCAAAAAACCCCTTGTTTTGTCAAAAAGACTCCTAATTTTAAAAAACATGAGAAATATCATTCATAGATAATTTAAATGATATATTTCTAAATTTTAAATCAAAATTATGAATTAATTTTATCAAAAAGACACCTAAACCACAACTCCTTCATTATCAATATAAATCATCTTTTCTGTATTCCAGAGGAGCTCTTCCGGTATGTTTTTTGAAAAATTTACTGAATGATGCCTGATCAGAAAATTTAAGCTGCGCTGCCACCTCGCTTACATTAAGATTGGGATTTTTAAGCAATAACCTTGCTTCTACCGCCAATACATGATGGATAATATCCCGTGGTGATTTAAGCATCGTTTTATTAATAACTTTGGTAAGGTATTTCCGACTGATAAACAGCTTGTCTGCATAAAACTGAACATTATGTTCTTCTTTGAAATGCTCCTGAACCAATATAAAGAAACTGGTGGTAAGCTCGTCTTCCCGATGGGTAACTACATGAGGTTTTTCTATTTTTCTGAAATAATTATCTATCTCATAAATCACCAGTGAGAAGTGATGCCAGATCATTTCATTAAAATAATAATTGTCTTTTTCCTTATTATTCAACTGTTTCAATTCATCAAGATGAAAATTCAATTTTCTGAAAAGTTCAGGTTCGGATCTGATAATATGAGTGGGATCTGATGAAAGGCTTTTAAGTACATTATTGGATTTATAATTAAAACCAGCCTGAGAAATAAAATCAACAGAAAAGAAAATATAGGTAGCTCTATAATCTTCCGCAATATTCTCCACCCAAAAGGTTTCTGACATGGGACAGAAAATGGCATCTCCTTTAAATACCTCATAACTTTTATCATCCAGCCTGAATCCCACACTTCCAGTCTGCACAAGGAAAATACAGAAATAATCTGAACGGTAAGGAATATTGGGTTTTATGATATAATTGGCCTTATCTATATCCATCACCACAAACTCCTTGATTCTAAGATCAAACTCTACCTGTTGTAAGACTTCTTCAAAAGCCAACTGTGAAACAAAATCAGGTTCTTCGGAAGATTTTTTGTGGGATTTTTTTGCCATGGAAAATAGGTTATGAGACACGAAGGTAGTAAAAAAGGGGAAAAGGATGAAGGATAAGAAAATCCAGGAAACTTCCCGTTAACCATTACACTTCAACAATCAATTCCTTTTCATAACCATTATACTTCTCATCAATATACCCGTGAGGATTACAGATAACTTCTGTCTTCTCAATATTGTATCTGCAAGGAGTATGAATATGACCATGAATCCAATATAACGGTTGATATTCAAGAATCATATCCTCCAGGTTGGAAGCATAAGCCGAAGTTAATGGGTCTTCTTTATAATGCTCCGGCACAGATAGAATACTGGGAGCATGATGGGTAACAACTATATTTTTAAATTCTTTTGAAGCTTCAAGGCTCTCCTTTAGCCAGACTTTTGAAAGTTGATGAATTTTGAAAGTATCTATTGTCCTCAGTTTTGAATAAGAGGGATCACGGGTAATCTTTTTGTAATCATTCATTTTAGGCTGACAGATCATTCCATATTGTACAGGATTTCCAAAGATTGAAAAATCAGTCCATAAAGTAGTTCCGTGAAAACGAATATCTTCAATATCTACAAAGGAATTTTCGAGCACAAAAACATTGGAACCCTCAGCTGCATCTTTTATTTTATTGAGTGTCTTTGGATATGAACCTTTATAATATTCATGATTCCCCAATACATAAACAACCGGTTTATCAGAAATGATCTCTTTAATCCACTCAATTCCTTTAGTTCCCAAATTAATATCACCTGCCAAAACTATAACATCTGCATGATCAAAACATAATTCAGTTCTTCCAAATTCCTGGTGAAGATCACTAATGATTTGTATTCTCATGATACAAAAGTAAGGAAGAAGAATGAAATCCAAAAAACATAAAAAAGGAACCAATGCCTAAACACCGATTCCCTGCTCATATAGTTTGTGTAATTTTAAGGCCGCTTATGATGAAACAGCTACTTTTGCCTGTTTCACTTTTAAGCTCTTCAATATAAAATAGAATAACATTCCAAGGGCTAAAAGAGCATAGCTAATCAAAACGATCAGATTCAGGCTTCCGACTGCAAATTCTGATGGAAACACCTGACTCATTAAAGTCATGAATGACAGCCCAATCCCAGCTCCCAGGAAGTAACTTGTAGAACTCAAACTTGATGCCAATCCGTAATTAGAAGGTTCAACATCCTGAATTCCCATTACAGAAAGTGCTGTAAAGCAGAAAGTCATTCCTATTCCCGAGATACAAGCAGCACCTAGCAGAACCATTGCTAACGGATGATCTGTGTAGACTGAAATCAATAACAACAGACCTCCTGCCAACATAAAAGACCACCCCAGCACACCCATTTGAGAAGAGCTTAATCTTTTTGAAATGTGAGGTAAAATAAATTTAGCCGTTAAAGCCGATAACACACTGAATGGCACAAGCATCAACCCGGCAGAAGCAGCACTATACCCCATATCTTTCTGAAGCATTAATGAAATCAGGAATAAAAACCCGATAAAAAATGCTCCCAAAGTAAAGAAAGCCGCATTGGAAACTACCAAAGACCCGTGTCTGAATAATTTCAAATCAAATAAAGGCTCTGCAACGGTTTTCAGCCTAAAAAAGACCATTACTAAAAGTAAAATTGCAACTACTAATGAACCTATTACAAGAAATGGCTGTTCTTTAATGTGAACCAATTCATGGGTTCCGTACGTAAGACTTAAAAGCCCAAGTACCATTAATATCCCTGAAATAACATCTGTTTTTTGTGCTTTTTCATTCTTTTCATCCGTGGGTAAATAGTAGTAGGATAAAATCAGAGTAATGAAAAGAATAGGAACATTAATAAGGAAAACCCAATGCCAGCTCAGGTATGTACTGATAATTCCACCTACGGAAAGTCCACTTCCTGAACCTATGGCTGCAAAGGAGCTGAAAACTCCAATCGCACGGTTTCTTTCCTGTTCTTCCCTAAAGGTATTGGTTACAATAGATAAAGCCGCTGGCATTACAAATGCCGCCCCTAATCCCTGTAACGCACGGAATATGGCTAACATATTGAAACTTTCGGAAAGACCTGCACCTAATGAAGTCAGCATAAAAATAATGGCTCCCAATAAGAATATTTTCTTTCTCCCAATTTGGTCGGAAAGCTTTCCACCAATAATCAGGAAACCACCAAAAAACAATACATAAAGCGTCTGCAGCCATTGAACTGTTCCTGCTCCGATATGAAACTGTTCCTGAATAGAAGGAATGGTTAAATTAATAATGGCAATATCCAAAGCCTCTACAAAAGTTCCTACCGATGCTAAAATTAATATTAAATTCTTCCTTGTACTCATATATTCAAATTTCCTGCAAAATTAAAATTAACAGAACGTAAGTAAAAATTTTACATTAAATTTGGAACAATAAAACTACATACAACCAATTAAAAGAACAAATTCACTAAAACAACATAATTAACCCCATAAAAACAGAACAAATGCCAACAGAAAATTACACCCCCGATGAAAAGGACCTTTCCATCCTGAGACTTCTTCAGAAAGATGCGAAGATGAGTGTCCGTGATATTTCAGCAAGAATTAATCTCAGCCCCACTCCTACCCATGAACGTATTAAACGTATGGAGAAACAGGGAATTATTAAGGAGTACACCGCTGTAGTAGACCGCAAAAAGGTAAATAAGGGGATGATGGTTATTTGTATGATTGCTCTTAATGTTCACAATAAGAAAACAGCAGGAAAGTTCATTGAAGAAGTAGGTAAGTTGAAAGAAGTGGTTGAGTTTTACAACATCAGTGGTGATTTTGATTTCATGCTCAAGATTCTGGCTCCCAATATGGATGAGTTTCATGAGTTTTTCATCAATAAATTATCAGAAATTGAGGGAATTGGCCAGACCAAAAGTATTTTCGTGATGAGTAGTATTAAAGAGAGTGCTCAAATTCTATAAACCTAATTAACAAACTGAAAATCGAATAATTAAATATTCTTATTTTAATTTCTCATTCTCCTTAAAACCAAGTAGGTATTGGACCAATATTTATTTTTCACTAATTTAGTACTTCCATCTGCTTTTAAAAGGAGCGGATCTTATTAAACAACAAAAAAGATGATGAGTAATAAATTTATTAATTCAGACAACAATGATAAGTTGTCCGGTACTGCATTGCCAGTGAGTATCTATCAAAATAAAGGAATCCAATACAGTTTTATATCCTTATTAAGGCTGAAAACAGCAGATTTCTGAAAAGAAGGGCATGTCTTTTTTCAGACAACAGCATCAAGATTATTTTCATCATTATGTAAATGATTACAAAATCATAGAACTCATGAACCGTATCAGTGATATCTATTTAATACATCACAGACTATTTATATATCTATTTATTGCAATCTCCCTGGGGAGTTGTGGTAAAAAAATCAATATCCCTGAAATTGACAATGCTCTGCTTAAAAAGAATGAAAGACTAAGACTCGAAGGAAAAAACACAGAACTGATCTCTCTGAATAATGAACTCATCAGACAGTCAAAAGGTGGCGGATATTCAAAAGGAGAAGCTTTAGGATACATCAATCTTGCCAATACTTATGGTATGATGGGAAAATATAAAACCAGTCATGAGTATCTGAAATTGGCAGAAAAAATCTCATTTAGACTTAATGATAACTTTCTTTATGCTAAACTCTATCATGAGTACGGCCAGCTTAACTATGTTACCGGACTGGCAAATACTGCTTTAAGCTACAATGCAAAAGCCCTTCACTACGGTAAAAAGCTGAATGAAAAAGGCTGGCTATTGGGTAATATGTATGAACAGAGAGCTGATTTTATTTCTTCCACCTATAAGGATTCCGCATTAATTTACCGTCATAGAGGCTTCAGCCTGGATCCTTCAGCTATCAACGCTTCCTTAATTGGGAATTATCATTTACAACAAACCAAAAACCTTGACTCTGCGGCTTTTTACAACAACAAAGCACTATCCCTCCTTAAAAAGACTGAATATGGAACCGTAAGACAGGGAGTCATTTACTCTTTTTATGCTGATCTTCTTTCCGAGAAAAAAGAATATAAAAAAGCATTAGAATTTTACCATAAATCAGCTGACATCTTAGTTAAAACAAAAAGAATCAACAAATTACCAGAGCTCTACCAACAGATTGCTTTTATCTACCAGAACCTCAATGATAAGAAAATGGAAGAAAGCTATACTTCCAAGGCTGAGGAGCTGGATCAGAAGCTTAAAGAATCCGGAAATGAAGCCATTGATATTTCCTTAAGCGAGATCATTGAACAAAAAAACAAAGGCAATATCAACCTCATTTTTATTTTCATTGGTGCATTTGTTCTTATCATCGGAATTATTTTATTTTTAATGATCAGAAACAGACAACAGAACAAAGAGAATAAAAATTCAGAAAAATCAAATACTGTAAATTATCCCACAAAGGAAAGAATCTCTAAAGAAGATTTCACAGAGCTGCTGGACCTTGCCAAAAGCAATGATCTTAAATTCATTAAAAGATTTGAGGAAATCAACCCCAGCCTATTTCAGAATATTTTAAAAATAAATCCACAGCTGACAAAATCAGAACTGTCTTTATGCGCTATGATCTGGCTTGGTTTTTCATCAAAAGATATTGCCGATTTTACTTTTATACAGCACAGATCTGTACAGACCAAAAAAGGCAGACTCAGAAAAAAACTTGCTATTTCTTCGGAGACAGATCTTTACAGTTTTTTTACTTCCCTCTAGCGTTATAATTTTTACATTGCAAGGGTTAATTGTATTAAAAAATCATTGACATTAAAGATAAAAAGAGGTCCTTCATTAAAGAATTTTCGGTTTTCATTTCGCAAAACCTTATTTTCTCATTTTTATAAAATAAAGATTAAAAGCCTAATAATCAATAAATTAAATCACGCGTAGTACCTGTAGTGTAGCTGTGTCGTATGCTGTTTTTTGGAAATAATTATCATTATTGAATATGTTTGTGATCTGAAAAACACAAACTCTTTACAATACAAAAAAAACTTAAATATAAAACCCGCCCTTCTATAACTACTTTAATTTTCATCATACAAAAAGCATTAAAAGTACAAACAAGAGAGGTGAATTTATTTTACAAACCAAACAAATAATATTAACTAAAAACACAAATAAACAAGAGGCCTATTTAACACAACATTCTATGATGAAACAATAATCTCAGCCTTATGATAATATATCCTACATAGTCAACTGAGAATATTACAATCTATATTATTTGTTTAACTGAGAGATTACACTTAAAAAGTTGTAATCTCTCTTTTTATAAAAAATAAATATAAAAAACAGCGGTATACATCCATATACCGCTGCTTCAATACACATTATAAACTTATATATACCGGTTTACCGGAAATTGTTTTATATCAGGTTTATTTCCAATAATTCCAGACTGATCCGTCAAACACAGCCAATGTTTTACTGGTTGTATCATAACACATCATTCCCGGGTACGGATTTTTTACATTAATATGAGGTGTTGCAATCTGAGGAAGAATCATTGCCTTATCCGAAGATTCCAAGACCAATACTCCATCTGCAGTACTGGATGCAGCTCCGATAACCACTCCTTTCCCCAGCTCCGCAGAATTATTTACAACCACAGCACTTGAATTACCTGCATCAGATAAAGGCTTCCATACATCATTCTCATAAACCTTTACTTTATTATCTGTTACATCAAAAACAAATGTTCCGTTCACCAGAGATCCCGTTGGAAGGCCTGAAGTAGCAGGAAGAATTAATCCTTTTGTATTTCCTGATACGTTATTGAAATCCAGAACTGTACTATTACCGTCTACCACTTCTTTCCCAATTGCTACCTGAGCAACTGAAAGGTTAAAAATAACAAGGGCAGCTGCTATACTTATATTTTTTATGTTTTTCATCCTTTTACTAATTTTTTGATTAATCATTACAGCTTCTCTCTACACACTTCCATTCAGTACCATTGTAAAGCTTTACACATTTATCCTGCATATCATATAACAACATCCCTTCTTTTGGATTGGCAATAGCATCTCCGGGCTGTGGAGTCTGGCTTACGTGTTGAACTCTTGTAATTACAAAACCTTTGTCTTTTGCTTCCATTGCAACGAAACCGTTTGGAACATTTTCCGGCCATGCATTGCTTTTTTGCTGAACGGTAATTCCGAATTTAGTAAATCCATCAGGAGTTCCTGTAGCGCCTGGTTTTGTACAGAATGAATCTATATTATCAATAATTGTTGGTGCATTACCACAGCTATTTGGATCGTTGGATAATCCATTTGGCCAAAGGGATGGACATGTAGCAGATGTTGCATTTGGGCCACAAAAACTGGCTCCGCCAGCACCAAGATCCGTAACAGATCCCATAGCAATAGCTACAATCTGGCTATCATTACTGATAACTGCACCATCACCAACACCATTTGCCTGTGCTTTTGCAATACAATAAGCTTTTCCAGTAGGAACTCCAATATATTTAACAGATGGATAAGTTTTTGACTGTTGGGTAAATGTTCCGCATATTTCCACCACACTACTCGTTCCCATTTCTATCATAGAAGTTGTTCCAGGATAAAATCCTCCAAAAGATGGATCTCCCTGAGTAACAGATCCTGTAAGGGATAGGAAGGACTTCGTCCCTAATTTAATTTTTGAATTTTGCTGAGAACCATACGTTCCAATCTGAATAGAACCATTAGACTTAACACTTGCCCCATCTCCAATTTCAAGATCTCCCATTACCTGAATTCCAGAAACCTGGAACTGTCCAGATTTTACAATAAGTGTTGCTCCGTTCGGAATCGTAATACCGCTCACTGTGGTATAGTTACCATCTATACAATAAGTAGTTCCGCTTACCATAGGCTGCCCTGTGTAGGGTGTACAGGTCTGTGCATTTGCAACCCCATAAAAGGCTATCATTAATAAAAAAATCAATTTTTTATTAAAATCGAAAAAATTTAAGTTATTCATATATCTTTATGCTAAATTAACGGATTATTCACATTTTAATAACAAAAACGTGTTTTTTTGACATCATTGAATCCCTACTCAACAATTAATATACCAAACTTCATTATTATTTTAACTAACAATACAATACCATGCCGAAATTCATTTTTTATCAAAAATATTTTTTTACAGTGTTTAATTTTGCAACAAAAACAACTTATTGATAGGCAATATTTTAAATAAATCAAAACTACATATATTTAAGAAATCATTTTATGTTATTTAAAAATTCAATTTTATTATACATTATGTATAGGTTCTATGTCCCAGAAATATACCTCTCCAAAAAACATAAATCAATAAATATCAATCTCATACTTCTAAAATTACTTTTTTAGGTCAGATCATCGAATCGTGATAAAACTCCCTATTTTACGTATAATTTATGTTTTTTTTGGAAATAAGTCACAGAAAACCGATATAATAAAATTTATCTATCAAAAATGCCCATATCAAAGGAATAAGCTGTTTTTTCCATACAATAACCCAAAAGATATTGACAAAACTTAAGTTCTTATTTATATAAAAGAAAAAGAGAATCTAAAGAATTTCCTCTGATAAGAAGTATAGACAATACATATAGCCTCTTCTTCAAAATTTGCATTAAAAAACGTAAATTTGCACCATGAATAACGATACTATTTGTGCACTGGCTACTGCCAATGGAATAGGTGCTTTAGGCATTATCAGAGTTTCCGGAAATGATGTTTTACCCATAGTTCAGAAAAGTTTCCCGGCAAAAAAACTGGAGAAACAGAAATCTCACACCATCCATTATGGTTATTTTATGGATGGAGAGGAAGCTATTGACGAAATTATGCTTTCCATTTTCCTGGCACCGAAAAGTTTCACTACGGAGAATTCTGTAGAAATCGCTTTTCACGGCTCACCTCATATCGGAAAACGTATTCTTGAAACCCTTATTAAAAATGGGGCAAGAATGGCTAAAGCGGGAGAATTTACCCTTCGTGCTTTTATTAATGGAAGAATTGATCTTTCACAAGCAGAAGCTATTGCAGATGTGATTGCCTCTGAAAATGAAGCTTCAAGAAAAGTTGCCATTAACCAGTTGAAAGGTGGAATTACCAATGAAATATCGTTATTAAGAACTGATCTTCTGAATTTTGTCTCCCTTATAGAGCTAGAGCTGGATTTCGCAGAAGAAGATGTAGAGTTTGCAGACAGAACCGCTTTAAATGGATTGTTGGATAAGATTGATGTGAAATTAGTGTCCCTTATTGAAAGTTTCCAATATGGTAATGCTATTAAAAACGGTACTGCTGTTGCCATCATCGGGAAACCTAATGCGGGTAAATCTACTCTACTTAATGCTTTACTGAAAGAGGAAAGAGCTATTGTAAGTAATATTGCCGGAACCACAAGAGATACTATTGAAGAGGTTCTTCATATTAAAGGTCATGCTTTCCGTTTGATTGATACTGCCGGTTTGCGTGAAACAGTAGACGAAATTGAAGCGATTGGGGTAAAAAAGGCTAAGGAAAAGGTAGAAAATGCTAATATTTTAGTCTATCTGGCTGATGCTGCTACTGAAGATTTTTCAGAAGATATTGAAATGATCAAGTCTTTATTAAGAGAAGATCTGAAATTAATTATCTGTGCTACAAAAATAGACGAGGTTAGCCCTGCAAAATATGAAACAGTAGAAGATATTTTCAGAAATGCCATTTCGCATGAATTTGACTTCATCAAAATCTCTGCAGTTGAAAATCAAAACATGCAGGATCTTAAAAATGAGTTATCTTCTTACGTTGAACAATTAAAATCTGAAGAAAACAATGTGGTGATTACCAATCAACGTCACTTTGAAGCTTTACAAAAATCTTTGGATGCCGTAAACAAGGTAAAAGAAGCTATATCTTTCCAAATTTCTACAGAACTTCTGGCTTATGAGCTGAGAAATGCTCTGGAACATCTTGGTGAGATTTCTGGGGAGGTTACTAATGATGAAGTATTGGGGAATATTTTTTCTAAGTTTTGTATCGGGAAATAGAATTTTCAAACAACTGATTATCAGTTAATTATATAACTTAGTACCAATTCTGTAATATACTGATTTAATGCAACTTATGTAATTTTGCAATTTCTAACGCTCAAATTTTTGCCCCTTTTATTGCCCCTTTAGCATAAAATCACAAAATTTGAGCATAGGAAAAATAGAATTGTGATAGAATTTCATTGTCTAACTTACACCAAATGGTATTAAGTAATTCTTAAAGACAACTATCGGATTCTATATACCCTTCTTTTGGAGAAATTATTGTTTTTAATAAACTCCATGGCCTTTCTAGTACCGGTATAATCACCTGTTTTGTGACTGAACAGGAAAAAAAAGTGTGGTAAATGAAAAAAAATGAACCATTATATACCATTTTTGATCATTTTTTATGTATTTGTAATGCCTGCAGCTTCAAAAGACCACAAACAGTAATGATGTAAAATAAATTTCTGCTATATTTTCACGCTAAATTCTGGATGATCAGGTTACGAACTTCCCAGTATCTTTTTGTATATAATTCCGGATTCATTCTGGTTTCCATTAGGGATAACATTCTTGTGAATTGAGGTTCGAGATAGTAACTTTTGTTCAAATTCAGCTTTCCACCGGAATAATAAATGGTAACTGTTGGTGTTTTATATTTCCCAAGTCTTACCATATCAATCTTTGTGATATCAGTCCAGGAAATAAAATAACTTTTAAAACCACCTACAAAATGGATTCCACTATTCGAAACAGTAAGTTTTTGACGGGTGTATAGAAACAGATATAAAGAAAATCAGAGGGGCTAAAAAAGGCAGCCATCCCCCATTTTTTATTATGAGAACGTTAATTCCTAATGCAAATACTAAAAGGCTTACTATCCGATAGGTTATTTTCTGCCATTGTGGTGCTGCAAACACTTCTTCTGTGATTAGTTCTCCCATACTGCAAATATTTGTTTTCTTCAAACGTCTACTATAAACTACAAACCAAAATAGTTTGTAATAAAACTACCTTAGTCCATATTCAATTTCGTCATCATCCGTCTCTTTTACTTTTACAAAATTAAGCCGGTCGAGAAGTCTAATAGCAGGGGCATTTTGTTGTCTTGTTGCAGCCCAGATTCGATATAATTTCATTTGATTTAAAGTTAACGATATAATTAGATATACCTGCTAAATTGTAAGAGCGATTTTGTAGATGGATCTGAAAGATATTTTGCAGGGTATGAATAGTGGTATCTCTTAAATCAATATCTGATTAAGAACACTTTTATAACATCCTAAAATAAATTCGGTATAATACAACTGTGCGTCTAATGCCTGAGTCTTATCATGAAGTTCTATCCGTTTGGAAAGCACGATCTCTCCTTTGTAGCTAAATGAACAGAATGAATACACTTTAAATCCTGAATTTCTTACAGATGCTGCATATCCCGTGGAAGCAATTCCCCAATCTGTTCCAAATGATTCAGCAACCTTTACAGCCATTGTATCAGCCATTTTTTGGGTTTCAAAACCATTTTCCTGAGCTTGAATTCTATTGATATCTAAAAAGCCAACTTTTTCAGGTAATGTAAACGTTGTTATTCCTCCTTTATAAAACAGTTTTGCATTAGGCATCTGTGAAAAAGCCAGCTGTATTAATCCCGAGGTTACACTCTCTGCTATAGAAACTGTTTCATTCATTGTAATGAGTGAAGTACTGATATAATCAAGTAAACTTTGTTGAAATTTCATTGCTTCTGCTATTTAATATTGATCTAAAAAACTTTTTACGCTGCTGAAATCAATGTTCAGATAACGTCATAATCATTCATGGTTGTTACAAAATAATGCTCAATCATTTCCTTGGCATTGCTGCACATTGACAAAAGATCTTCCCTGGTCATATCCTCAAAAATAAAATCATCGTGAATATCAATAATGAACTCGGTCACTTTTTTGGTGTTCATCAGGTCATAGGCCATTAAATCGTTTAAATTATCTAATCTACATTCTTCCTTAAAAAAAGGAGGCTTCCAGGAAATGGAATGCTTAAACTTAAAAAGATGTATTGTTTTCATGACTTCCGGTGTTGAATTAATAATAAAAACAGTCTGTTTTGCAGGTAAAAAAATGGCTTACACTTTTATATCCGGACAGACTCCTTTTTGAAGACACAGTTGATGAAATTCATTATATATCATCCTATCAACATGTATAAAAAGGACAGAAACCATAGGTTCCTATCCTTAATTAATTAAAACCTTCTGAAAACAGATCTACTATTTTATTGGGGTTTTAATATGCTCATTGTTAAAATTGAGAATCCCTAAGCCTATTAATTTTATCATGGTGTCTATTGGCTTTTTCCAGTCTTTTTACTGCGATGATGTTTTCAAATACCGGAGAACAGCATGTCGAATGATAAAAATTTTCAACTGTTCACTATATCTTCCTATGTAAAATTGTACTATCTATAGTCATATAAGCTTTATGGGTTTGATGAATTCCTGATTACTAATACAAAGATGGCCGTTTCATTCTGTACTAAGCTATATATATCCGGAATAAACTTACATATATCACACATTTTTATAAGTCTTCCAGATTTCCAAGACGTCTTTGTTTCAACTGCTTATAAAATGAGGGGGAAAGTCCCGTGATTTTTTTAAACTGATTAGAGAGATGGGCCACACTGCTGTAATTGAGTTTATAAGAGATTTCTGTAAGATTGAGTTCATCATACAACAGCAGTTCTTTTACCTTTTCTACTTTATTAATAATAATGAAATGCTGAAGTGTCATTCCTTTCACCTCAGAAAAGGTATTTGCCAGATAAGTATAATCATATCCTAATTTTTCACTTACATAATCTGAGAAGTTTTCTTTTGGAAGTTCATCTGAATAATGAATCATTTCTATCACTACATTCTTTATTTTCTCTATCAGGATACTCTTTTTATCATCCAATACTTCAAGTCCTGTTGTAAGTAAATTTTCTTTAAGGAGTTGTCTTTGTTCTGAGCTGATATCCTCCAATAATTCCACTGTCCCTAAATCAACGACAGCATTTTTAATGCCCAATCTGTCCAGTTCCTGATGGACAACCATTTTGCAGCGTAAGCTTACCATATATTTTATATACAACTTCATCTCCCTTACCGTTTACATCTGTCAATTATTTCATTAACAGCCATTTATCCAAAGTTAGTCTATTAAATTGGAAATATCTATGATTTATACAACAAATTAAAAGACAATTGCAAAGCTTTCCTTTTTTAATGATTGATATTTACAGTTCACAAAAAATATTTCATAATGTCAAAAGAAAAAGACGGAAAAAAGAAGACAGATAAAACTCCACCCGCAAAATCCGCAAAAGAGAAACGGGAAGATAAGATGAATAAACGAAGAGACAGGGAAAACGAATCCCGAAATACCGGCAACTAAATGGTATCTCTGAAAAAAAACGGAATTATACTCAGAAAAACAACATTAGACTTTGAGAGTGAGGGTGTTTTAAATCCTGCAGTCATTCAGAATAACGGAAAAATACATTTATTATACAGAGCTGTTGCCAAGAATAATTTTTCCAGTATCGGATACTGTACACTATCAGATTATAAAACGATAGAAACCCGCTTGAGCAATCCGGTTATTATCCCCGAGTTTGAATACGAAAAACACGGTGTTGAAGATCCAAGAATCGTAAAAATCGATCACTTATTTTACCTTACTTATACGAGTTATGATGGGATTAATGCATTGGGAACCCTTGCCGTATCTGAGGATCTTACATCATGGCAAAAGCTGGGGATTATTGTTCCAAAAATTCCATACAAAAAATTTAGAATTTTATCAGAATCTCAAGGTCAAATAGGAGAAAAGTACAGACGCTTCAACAAACTCCCTGCTGCTCATAAAAAGGATAAACAGATTTTCCTATGGGATAAGAATGTAATATTTTTCCCAAGAAGAATTAACGGTAAGCTTTATCTTCTTCATCGCATAAGACCAGATATCCAAATTGTAGGAATAGAAAAGATTGAAGATCTTAATCCTGATTTCTGGAAAGATTATTTCCTTCACTTTAAAGAACATATTGTATTATCACCCAAATATGAGCATGAAGTAAGCTATATTGGTGGCGGGTGTCCCCCTATAGAAACCGAACATGGATGGCTTTTAATCTATCATGGTGTGCATGATACCATTGAAGGATATGTTTACAGCGCATGTGCTGCTTTATTGGATCTTGATACTCCTGAAAAAGAAATTTCAAGGCTTCCTTATCCTCTTTTCAAGCCTGATGAAGAATGGGAACAGAAGGGAGAAGTGAACAATGTCTGCTTCCCTACCGGAGCCATCGTAGAAGGGGACACACTCCATATTTATTACGGAGCGGCAGATAAGAGAATAGCCGTTGCTTCTTTAAGCATCCCTGAATTACTGAAGGAATTACTACAGTACACAGCATAACTGACTATTCACTACAGAATGTAAGCCTTTAAAACAGATATCATCATGAATAAAAATATAAACTCAGACGTGGAAGGAAACACAAAAACACGATCTGGTCAAAATAGAAAAAACACAATTAACTATAAGCCTGAAATTATCTTTATAAGTAGTTTTCCTCCTAAGGTGTGCGGTATTGCAACGTATTGTCAGGATTTGATAAAATCCCTTCAGCTAAAGTTCAAAGAATCATTTAGCACTATCATCTGTCCAATGGAAACTGAAGATGAAAGCTATTGCTACGAAGAAAATCCTCAATATAAACTCAACACATATGATGCTATTTCTTATTTGGAACTGGCTGATAAAATCAACAAGAATGATAATATTCAATTGGTTATGCTTCAGCATGAGTTTGGATTTTTCACTGAAGCTAAAAATGGATTGCTGCTTTTTCTTCAAAATGTAGAGAAAGATATCATCATTACTTTTCACACCGTTCTGCCCAAACCGGATTGGGAATTAAAAGAAAAGGTAAAAGAAATCAGCAGTTTCGTAAAATCTATTATTGTAATGACCAGTATTTCTGCGGATATCCTTTCGTATGATTATGATATTCCATCTGAAAAAATTAAAGTAATTCCCCATGGAACTCATTTACTGCCATTTATCGATAAGATTTCACTGAAAGCGAAATACGGATTTAAAGATAAAAAAGTTCTTTCGACATTTGGGTTACTGGGTTCGGGGAAAAATATTGAAACCACTTTAGAAGCTCTGCCTGAAATCATTTCCCAAAACCTAGATGTGATGTTTCTTATTATTGGCAAAACACATCCCAGCATCATTAAATATGAAGGTGAGAAGTATCGTGATTTTCTGCACGATACTGTTACGAGACTCCATCTGGAAAAACATACTTGCTTTATCAATCAATATCTTCCTTTGGATGAGCTGTTGGATTATCTTCAGCTTACCAATATCTATCTTTTCACTTCAAAAGACAGAAATCAGGCAGTGAGTGGAACCTTTTCCTATGCTATCAGCGGTGGTTGTCCTATTGTTTCCACGCCTATTCCCCATGCTCTGGAGGTATTAAATGAAGACCTGGGAATTATTATTGATTTTGAAGCTCCAAAACAACTTGCTGCTGCCGTGAATACATTACTGAAAAATGAAACTGCACAGGAAAAATTACGATCAAATAGTCTGGAAAAAATGGCTCCCACAGCCTGGGAAAATTCTTCTATTTCGCACGCCCTATTATTTCAACAATACAGCAAAGACAAAATGACATTACATTATACATTCCCCAACATTAATCTCAGCCATATCAAAAATATGACAACGGATTTTGGGATGATCCAGTTTTCTAAAATCAACAAACCTGATATCAATTCCGGGTATACTTTGGATGATAACGCCCGTGCTATGATTGTAGCCTGTAGACATTATGAAATAAGCAAGGATGAATCTGATCTTGATCTAATATCAACTTATCTGAAAGTTATTAAATTCTGCCAGCAGCCTGATGGGAGTTTCCTCAATTATATCAATCAAGACAGGGAATTTGCGCAGCAGAATTATGAGACCAATCTTGAAGATTCTAATGGAAGGGCTATCTGGGCACTGGGCTATCTTCTTTCTATAAAAGCTATTTTACCGCAGCAGTTTTCTGATGAAGCGGAATTAATTATTGAAAAAAGTATTTCATCTATTGAGAAGATCCACTCTACCCGGGCAATGGCTTTTATCATCAAGGGATTGCATTATCAAAATGCTGAAAACAATATTCCATTATTGAAAAAGCTGGCCAATCGACTGGTAAAAATGTATCAGCATGAAAAACATAGAGACTGGCATTGGTTTGAAAGCTACCTGACCTATGGCAACAGCGTACTCCCTGAAGCTTTATTATGTGCATGGATTACGACACACGACGATATGTACAAACAGATTGCCGAAGAATCATTTAAGTTTCTGCTTTCTCAAATATTTATTAAGGGCGGCATTAAAGTAATATCCAATAAAGGGTGGCTGCACAAAGAAACGGCTAAAAAATCTGAATCAATTGGTGGAGAACAGCCTATTGATGTTGCTTACACCATACTGACCTTATCTACATTCTACAAGGCTTTTAAGGACGAAAAATATTTACAGATGATGAGGAATGCTTTTAGCTGGTTTTTAGGAAAAAATCATTTACATCAGATTATTTATAACCCTGCAACAGGTGGATGTTATGATGGTCTTGAAGAGAAAAATGTTAATCTCAATCAGGGTGCAGAATCCACAGTAAGTTATCTCATGGCAAGGCTCTGTTTCCAAAATAGCATCCCTTAAGTAACGGCAATCTTATTGAATTTACAATGTACTAATTGATGAAAAAAAGATAGACCTGATCTGATATTTGTAAAAGTGTGATATGTACAACATAAATAAAACAATCTGTAATACAATAGATTAATAAACGCCCAACTTTGTATTGTAGCAATGAAGTTACACTAAAATCTCCCTTATGGACACAAACCACAACAAAGGCAATCAATCTTTCAAAATTCCAGGAGACTGGGATGTACAATCAAAACAATTGAAAGAAAAATTTTCAACATTAACGGACCACGACCTGAAGCTTGAAGAAGGTAAAGAAAAGGAAATGCTGGAAAGAATCGGAAACAGATTAAGAAAAAACCGTGAAGAAGTTCTCAATATTATCAAAGAAATTAACCTTTCATAAATTGTTTTCAACGACAGCTAAACTGATGATAAAAATATATTTATCAAAGACTTAACTGGAAAAGGGATGGAATATTAGACAGTTCTGTCCCTTTTATTTACAATGCCTTCTGCTCTTTTTTTGATTAAACCAACGGATGAGCAAGAAGAATTCCCGAAATAATCTCCCTTTTATGCTTTTGAAAAAGTTAACAATAATAAAAAGCGGCTATGAATAATCTAACCACTATATCTATTTTAACAAAAAAGATATTTAAAAAACAGTTGAAATTCAAAAAGAATTTCCTGAACTGTATGAACTTCTAGACGAAACACCTGTATTTTTTTCTGCAAAAGAGAAAAATATCACAATTAAAGATTTAAGACAGTATCTTATTACCCTTATCATACAGCAAAAGTCCTTTGAAAAAGGGATTATCATGAAAAAAGATTTACAATAGAACTATCATGAAAAAACTAACCAAACATCCCAAGAAGAGATTAGGATTCCGAAATAAAAAAAATATTACAGTAAGAGCCTCTTACTCACAGCTTTTTGCTCTATTCTATATCAGGAATGCCAATATCACCTTAGAAAGAGACGCTAAAGAAATTCTTAGAATGTTAAAAGAATTACAGCAACTTATTAACAGATCAAGGCTGGTATTCAGTACGTACTGTAGCTTAAGTCAGCATAATTTGTGGCAGTCTGTTTTAGAAGACCTGAGCGAGAACATAAAGAATATTAGAATCCAGTTTGAATATATACTAGGAAATATTATTAAAAAAAATAAAATCAATTCACTCATATTCTGGCAGCAAAACAAACTCTACACAGATGAAATGGAAGTAACCCATAAAAAACTCATTCTATTGACTACTCAGATTTTACCGGAAAAAGAAAGATCATCATGGAAGACCAACATTTACAATTTTTATGAAGAAATTTTTTCTTTACTGATCCCACTTATCGGCATGTGCAGGTTAGAATTGGACTTTATAGCAAAACACTCACCAAAAATCTTTAGCCAATCTGCAATGGATGATATTCCGAAAAACTACACCTTACAGGAAGCAAAGGAATACGAACATGAGTACTTAAAAGTATTAACAAACCACAGTCATGAATTCTGCAGAAAAAATAATTTCTGGAACAGTTTATTATATATCCTTTCCGGTGGTATGTACTCATTACCATCAGAGCGTAAATTATCTAAAAAAAGGATCAACAGAAAAATAAAAGATAAGTTTTCTTAATAAAACCCCAACATAAATTTTTCATCCTATTAAATAAATATTCTTACAATGAAAACAATACATCTCTTCCAGTTTAACAATTCTATATTCCGTAAAATTCCTTTCTTCACAGAAGAACACAGGCTTAAAACCGATGTAACAGAAATTGATTTAATGAATATTGAAATAGTAACTGAATATATTGTAAAAACCCATGATGACTTTATTTTCGACAACACATCAGTAAATGATCTTTTATCAATGTGCAAGAAAGCTCAAAAAACAATTGAACATTACTTTGTTTTGGGAGTGAACGGTTATGATGTTATTTGACATTTAGTAATCAAACCTCATGCAGATAAGGAAATAAATGGAATTAATCCAATGTATCATCATTCCTATTATTTTTTCAAAAAAATGATAGAGAAAGATAACGTTTCCCGTGTAAGCAGGCTTAATTTGATTTCTTATTAGAAGTTTTGCTTCTACCGCTACTTTTATAGTCCCTCTCAGATCGGTAACTGATTTAACAGTTGCCTGGAGCCTTACATCACTACCTACCAATACAGCTTGACCAAATTTCAAATTCTCAATCCCATAATTGATTTCCATTTTAACATTTCTTACCTCAGCAATTTGCTTCCATAGATAAGGGATTAGCGCTAATAGCAAATAGCCATGAGCAATAGTGGATTTAAAAGGACCTTCATTTTTTGCCCTTTCCTCATTAATATGGATCCACTGATCATCTAAAGTCGCTTCTGCAAACCTATTAATTTGCTGCTGGTCTATTGTGTACCAGTCAGAAAAACCAACCATTTGCCCTTCCAAAGCTTTATATTCAATAAAATTGTTAATAATAATCATGATTGAATGTCTTAGTATGTAAGCTGATGAGAATTATTTCTTGAAAAACCTCTCACGTACTGTGAGAGGCAAATGAACATTATGAAAATAAAAAGTAATTAAACTTACACTAATGTTCTTTCAAACAATATACTCAAACTCCAAAGGTTACTGGACTTTGAATTGTAAAAAAATATAATACTGAAATTGAAAATAATATCTATTTCAAACAGATGATTAGAGATTAATTACGCCAATTTTACATTCACCGCATTTAACCCTTTATCACTCTTTTGTACATCAAAAACGACTTTATCATTTTCACGAATTGCGCTTGTGCTTAATCCTGATGAATGTACAAATATATCCTTACTCCCATCTATAGGAGAAATAAATCCGAAGCCTTTCGCTTCATTGAAAAATTTTACTGTGCCTTGTTGCATTGTAATTATTATTAAAAAAAATTATTTATTATTTTTCTGTAAACGATACAGATTTTATTTATAAAATGATCTGACCTTTCATCTGCATCACAAAATGCAATAGCAATACCTTTCATTGCTGCCCTTCCGATCCGGTGGACATAAAAATTTCCGGAATATTAGGAAACTCTTAGTTTACTGCATGAGGAAGATCATGAAGTTCATCCTGTCTTGCCATGTAAGATTTGTATCCATCAATTGCTATTATAAAAATTCCTACCCCTTACAATTCCTGTACAAACTTATTGGCAGCATGTTTAGTACGGCTAAAAATTAGTGAACGCCTTATATTTTCATTTTGTAATAAATCAATTAGTAAACCTGTCTCATCTCTATTTTCCGCAAAATAAACGGGTTCTTTCATAGTTTGTAACGTTGAAGATAAAGAAGTGATAGTAATCTCTATAGGGTTATTCAGAATTGATTCTGCAAATTTCTTCACACTTTTAGGCAATGTAGTAGAAAAAAACAATGTCTGTCTTTTCTGAGGAATCAGTTTTAAAATTTTTTTGACATCATTGACAAAACCCATATTCAATATTCTGTCTGTTTCATCCAAAACAAGTATTTCTATTTTAGAAAGATCAATATGTCTTTTATTATCCAAATACAGCAATCTGTCAGGGGTAGCCACCAGAATATCTACTCTTTTTCTAAGGGCGGCAAGCTGACCACCTGCTAAAACTCCTCCATAAATAGAAAGCTGTGATAAGGGTAAATATTTGCTGTAAACATCAAAATTCTCTTCAATCTGCATCGCCCCCTCATGAGTCGGGGTAAGTATCAATGTTCTTATTTCTTTATGTTCAGGAGTATATTTTTTTAACAGCTGCAGGATAGGCATTACAAAAGCTGCCGTTTTACCAGTCCCTGTCTGAGCACATCCTATAATATCTTTCCCGGCAAGAATATGTGGTATAGCCGAATACTGTATTTCAGTTGGTTTGGAATAGCCTAATTCTGTAACAGCACGGATAATTGGATTAATTAAATTTAAACTTTTAAAACTCATCATAATTTTCGGATTTCCCGATATTTTGTAGGCAAATTCACTTTCCAGAATTTGAATTGGTGTATGGTAGGATAAGTAAATAACTTCTTTCCTCATTACTTTCACTTGCTCAACTTAATCTAAATCAAATAATTATTATTGATAAGCCAGCAATAACGTATCATTCTAATATGAAAAAATTCATATATCATTTCATATTAGAAACCCGATCGATAATTGGGCGGCTGAAAAAGCAAAGACTGAAAGAAAAAATTGTGAGTTTAAACTATTACAGAATAGCAAAGGCAGAAACCTGTTTTATAAATGTTTTGCAAACCTACGATAAAAAAAACAAACAAAACTACATTTAATTAACTGATTATCAAAAATTTATTTATACCTTCCGCACGTTAATCGAATTGTTTGCAGATGCGGATGATTTTAAGCTTCCCAAAATGCAAACTGCTTTTCCCAAAACCCAACCTCAAACCCAGACCCTGAAATCACATGCAACATCGCATGTAAAAATTGCCTATTTTATTATGATTCATCATAAGCCTCATGTATTCAAGGCAATGTTTCAGAAAATTTATACAAAAGATCAGTTCTATCTTATTCATATTGATAGAAAGGCCCAAGACTCTTTTACAGAAGAAATACAGCTCTATATAACACAATTTCCTAATGTTTTTATTCTAGAAAGTCTGAATATTGTTTCAGGTGGCTTCAGTATGATCCAGGCAGAGCTTAATGCAATGGAGTTTCTCTTAAATGCAAGCCGGGAATGGGATTATTTCATCAATCTCAGTGGTGAAGATTATCCCCTGAAATCCCAACCCATCATACGTAATTTTCTTACCGTAAATAACGGCCGGAATTATCTATTCTACTATGATCAGAAATTTTACAGGCCAGATACCCTGAAAAGAATACAGAATCATTTCACTGAATTAGCTTATATGATTTCCTCATTCATCTATAAAAGAGAATTTATGAAGGGAGTAACACCCTATATTGGTGGGAAATGGTTTATGTTTACAAGGGAAACCTGTGCTTTCTTAACAAGCAATAAAAAAGTAATGGACTTTGAAGATTACTACCTACACACTTTTTTACCCGCCGAATCTTTTTTTCAGACTGTTCTTATGAACACATCATTTAATGACATTATTGTGAATGATGATAAAAGAGCAATATTTGAAAAATCAATTTTTCATAATAAACAGGACATATTGAAGTATATAGAGTCTCTGAAATCTACCAATCAGCTCTTTATCAGAAAAATAAATCATAAAACGGACGAAAATATCCGGAACTATATTGAAAACACCTTTCTTCTTCCCTTAACCGAGGTTGATGAAGTGGAAAGAGAATTAAAAAGAGACGACCAGCAAAATAATTAAACTTCTGGGTGAAAGAAAGAACATCATGGAAGAAACTAAACCTAGCACTGTAAGGGGGATAATAGCTGCTGCTCAGAAAATAGAACATTAATAGTAAGGTGTTGCAATAAATTCTACAAATATTGGTAGCTTTAATATAGGAAAGTAATTTCAATTTCTTTTATCATCTTTCAATAATTTTGAATTCAAAATATAAAACAGCCTTTTTAAGGCTGTTTTTTTTATTTATTGAAGTCTCTTGTTTGAAATTTCTGAACTTTGGGGCTTTATTACTACCTCAAAGTCAGGAGACTTTGCGGAGAGGAGAGCCCCCTCTTACTTTTGATTATATTTAATAGTTCGTCCAACAGACTTATTATCATCTAAAAATAAAAAGCTTAAAAAAATTACTTGGTCAGATTTTACAAGAATTGCATCTTCAATATAGAAAATGAATTTCATCTTGTAAATAAAATACAAAATGAGAGGATAGAACCTATTTTTCAGAAAATATTTTTCAATATTTGTACATGGCTTTATTTATAACCCTGGATAATGTTTATCAACTCTATAATATTGATCCCTCCAAAAAGACAGATGGAATCGTTATCTTCCATCAATCAGCCAACTTCAGTAATGGGTATACTGAGCATAGCCGTTTATTTGATGGATTATTACTTGGCTTCATGATTAAAGGGTCCATGAAAATGCAGATCCATTTCCTGGATTATGAAATAAATGCAGGTGATATAGCGGTTTTACCACCACAGCTATTAATTGATACAAAATACCTGAGTGACGACGCAGAAATAGTAACCATTGGAATCTCTTTAGATTTCATGTCAGCATTTCCAATGCTACGTGAATTTGTAATGAATAATCAGATCCGATGGCAACCTGTAATCAGGCTTCAAGAGGATGAAATAAGGTTAAAAACTGAATTAATCACTCTGTTAAAAAATTTTTACCATAAAAAACCAAGCCCCAATAAAGCTGAAATTCTTCGGCATCTTATCATGGTAATCATCAATATGATTTCCGAAGTATATACTGAGATACCCAATTCCAAGGGGTCATCAAAAAGTAGAACACACGAAATTATAGATGACTTTTACCAATTGATTTTAAAATATACCAAGGAACAGAGAAGTGTTAATTTTTATGCAGAGAAACTTCATTTAACCCCTCAATATCTTTCCACATTTCTGAAAGAAAAAACGGGTAGATCTGTATCACAATGGATTGATCATATTCTGATATTGGAAGCCAAGACACTTCTTAAATCAACCAATTTGTCCATCAAGGAAATCAGCAATGAATTAAACTTTGGGGAGACAAGTGTCTTCTGCAGATATTTTAAAAGAATAACCGGGATATCTCCAAAATCATATAGGGATCAAACCACAATAACCAGGCTTCCATAGGTAATTCACCAATCACGTTACAAATTGTACGTAAAACCCATTAACACGTCAATGTCTGATTTTTTGGCTCTGTCTACTTTTATGCCATGAAAAAACAGATAAAAAGCAGCAGTTGGTTTTATATTTATCACTTTACTTATTGATATTACAGGTTGGGGAATTATACTTCCTGTTGTCCCTAAACTTATTGGAGAGCTTATTCATAGTGATATTACTGAAGCGGCAACCTATGGTGGCTGGTTGGGTTTTGCTTATGCTTTCACCCAGTTCATATTTTCACCAATAGTCGGTAATCTTAGTGACCAATACGGAAGACGTCCTATCCTATTAATTTCTCTACTGGGATTTGCATTAGACTACCTTTTACTTGCAGTAGCTCCTTCTATTGGGTGGTTATTTGCCGGACGAATCATTGCGGGGCTCACCGGAGCCAGTATCTCAACGGCAAGTGCTTATATTGCCGATGTGTCTACCGATGAAACCAGAACTAAGAATTTTGGATTAATTGGTGCTGCATTTGGTTTGGGATTCATCATAGGACCAGTACTTGGAGGACTGCTAGGGCACTATGGTGCCAGAATTCCTTTTTATGTTGCATCGGTTCTGTGTTTACTGAACTTTCTCTATGGTTATTTCATTCTTCCTGAGAGCTTGGATAAAAACAAAAGGCGGCCATTTGAATGGAGACGTGCAAATCCCATTGGATCTCTTAAGTTTTTAGCAAAGCATCCGAAAATTTCAAATTTAGTGATTGCTTTAATTTTAGTATATATTGGCCTCCAGGCTGTACAAAGTAACTGGCATTTCTTTACGATGTATCAATTTAATTGGTCAGAAAGAGCTGTAGGTTTGTCGTTAGGAGTGCTAGGACTTTTGCTTGGCTTGGTTCAAGGTGTTTTAATAAGATGGACAGCACCTAAATTAGGTGAGCAAAAAAGCATCTATACCGGCTTAATTTTTTACGCACTAGGATTATTACTATTTTCTTTTGCAAGCGAAGGTTGGATGATGCTGATGTTTCTTATCCCTTATTCATTGGGAGGCATCTGTGGCCCCTCACTTCAGTCGATGATCAGTAAAAATATTTCTTCCAACCAACAGGGTGAGCTTCAGGGAGCATTAACGAGTCTGGTAAGTGCCACTTCAATTATTGGACCGCCTATTATGACTCATCTTTTTTACTATTTTACGCATGATAAGGCTCCGTTTCAGTTTTCAGGGGCTCCGTTTCTTCTGGCTTCGGTTTTGATGATTATAAGTGCTATTATCATATATTATACAAGCAGAAAAAACAAATCTTCAAATACAATATAAAAACACTTATTTTTTGCCACGAATTTATACTAGCCTATGATGAATAATCTTTTTTAACGCCAGGGTCACAAGAGATTTTTAAAACTTGAAAAAAACTTTGCGAGCCATTGCGTTAATATATCACACATTAACAATGTATTGACAAACAATATTTCCTCAAACTTAGGTTCTTTAATTTTTAAGCCATATTTGGAAAAACAAACGGCTTACCATCAAGATAAACCGTTTATTGACAAGAACTTAATCTTTGTCAGATATTATTCAATTCCAAATTCTTTAGGGTATCGAACAACTCCGTTTACGTTTTGCAATGCATTTTCAGTAAGTTCTATGACCATACAATTGGCTTCAGGCACCTCAAAAGGTAATCTGATTCCAAATTCTTTGGTTAACTTATATCCAAATTTAGGATAATAGTTTTCGTGTCCCAGCAATACTACAGAACCGAAGCCTAATTCTTTTGCTTTCTGGTGAGCTTCTTTTATAAGCTTCCCGCCAATACCTTTGCCCTGAAATTCAGGTGATACTGCAACCGGAGCTAATGCCAATGAGGTATAATTCTTTTGATTCTCATCTTCAATAATGATCTTTGTAAGCAATATATAACCTACAATCTGATGATCTGCCTCGGCAACCATTGACAATTCTGGAATGAAGGCATCAGAATTTCTCAAACGTTCTACTAAAAAATGTTCTTCATGATCGCTGTGTTCCTCGCTTTCAAAAGCTGTGCGAATAAGTTCTGATACTTTTTTGAAGTCTTCCTGTACTTCTTTTCTTATATTGATTTCCATAATGTAAAATGTATTAAAATTAACTATAAACTTGATTTGCGTTTCTTTACTTCTTCTAAAATTTTTGAAAAAGACTTCCCTTTTTTTCGTTTTTCATGGTCTGAAGTATAAAAATGCCATGCTTCTTTCTGAAGTTTTAAATAATGATCATAAACTGTTTGTGCTAGTGAACCTTTACGCACAGCCTCCAAAACAGCACAATCCGGTTCATTGATATGATGGCAGTCTGTAAAACGGCACTGCCCGGCATAATGCGAAATATCCAGCATTTCAGTAAGCGCCTCCGGATCATCAATGGCTAAACCAAATTCCCGGACTCCAGGGGTATCTATAATAATCCCTGATCCCTCCATCTGTATCATTTCGCGACGGGTTGAAGTATGTTTTCCTTTACCTGTAGATGTACTTATTTCCCCGGTAAGCAATATTTCCTTCCCTATCAGTACATTCACAAGAGAGCTCTTTCCTACTCCTGAAGAGCCTACGAAAACAACAGTTTCTCCTTCTGTGATTACCTCCTTTAATTTTAAAACTGTTTCGGGCTGATGAATACTTGTAAAATAGACCGGCATCTGATGTACTTTATCCCGGATTTCCTCTTCAATCTTCTGTCTGTCATTATTCAGATCTGCTTTATTGAGAATTAAAATAGGTTTGATATCTTCCTGTACTATCTGAACCATGAAGCGTTCTATTCTGCAGAGATTGAAATGATCATCAATACTTTGTACAATAAAGGCCTTGTCTACATGGGAAGTGATAGCCTGTTTCTCCGAAGCGGTTCCACTTTTCCTGCGATAAAGCACCTTTTGACGGGGTAACAAATCAAGGATAATTCCCCTGTTATCATCCAATGACTGAATAATCACCCAGTCTCCTACGGATGGAAGATCAAATCCTGATTTACCAAACATCAGATTTCCTGTAAGCTCACATTGGAAAATTCCATCTTCGGAAACTACTTCATAACAGGTACGATGTACAATAGTTATTCGTGCATGAGACAGGTCTTTATATATTGAATTTTGTTTTAGCTGATGAAGTTCATCATTCCAACCATACGTATTCAGATCTACCATAGTGTTGACTTTTTTAAAAATGAAAACTCTATGACAGTGCCAAAATATTTGCTGGTTCCATGAGGATGAAAATAATGTATTGTTTTATGTTTTTTATGCATTTGATTACTGGTATATCGCATACGAAATAAGCACAGCAATGCCTAATATTATCGCATGCAGTTTTAAACTTAAATATATTTATAGAGAAATACTCCCGAAAGTCATTCGAGAGAAAAACGATTAAACAACCTGTACAGAAACAGATTGTTTACAATACCAGACACTTATTAAATGAAACTTTAAACATAAAAATAACTTTTAGTTTAGTGCTGCAAAGGTATGAATTATTATTGAAATGATATCTTGAGTACAATAACCGGAGTACAAATGTGAATTTTATAAGAAAAAAATTAACATTTTAGATACACCTCAACTACTGCCACTTACCCATATCTTATCAAATGGGTTGTACTATGCATTATATCTTTTACTAAGCAAAACGATTCCGCTCTCATCACTCACACATAGTATTTTCCTGCTATCCTTAAAACTTTAGCCACAACATGAGTTTACAGAAATATTTTGATCATTATCACTAAAGTACTTTTGACTACTGACACTATGCTGTCATCAACCAGGCTTACATTTGCCTCATAACTATTTATTAAACAATAAAAATATGTCCATTACAGCATCTAATCAGATCGATTTTCCAAAGCCCACCATGATTTCAGTTAATAATGTGGTATTAGAAGTATTTGAAGCAGGGAAACAGAATTCAGGGAACCCGATTGTTCTCTGTCACGGATTTCCGGAACATGCATTTTCCTGGCGTTATCAGATACCAGCTCTTGTTGCAGCAGGTTATCATGTCATTGTCCCCAATCAACGCGGCTATGGTAACTCATCCTGCCCAACCGAAGTCAGTGATTACGATATAAAGCACCTGACTGGTGACCTTATTGCGCTACTCAATTATTACGGATACAAGGATGCCACTTTTGTCGGTCATGACTGGGGTGCAAATGTTGTCTGGAATCTGGCACTATTATATCCTGAACGGGTCAATAAGATCATCAACCTGGCTCTGCCCTATCAGGAGCGTGGAGAACAACCATGGCTTGAATTTATGGAAACCTTATTTGGAGAAGACTTCTATTTTGTTCATTTCAACAAGAAAGCGGGAGTTGCAGATGCTATCATGAATGAAAGCACCCCTCAATTTCTACGTAACCTATTTCGCAAAGATGTACCTCTCGCTCCACCTGCTCCAGGAATGCTGATGATCAATCTTGCAAGAGCAGAAAAACCTTTTGGGAAGCCTCTCATGGAAGACAATGAACTATCTGTATTCGTTTCTGCTTTTGAATTATCCGGGTTTACCGGAGCTATAAACTGGTACAGAAACCTTGATAGAAACTGGCATCTGATGGCGGATATAAAACCAATTATTCATCAACCTACTCTGATGATTTATGGAGAACAGGATACGATTCCAAAGTCTGAAAACCTTAAAAATACCGTTCCTAATCTGGACATTGTCAGTTTAGATTGCGGTCATTGGATTCAGCAGGAAAAACCGGAAGAAACAAACCTTTCAATTTTAAACTGGTTAGCACAACAGAATGCATAATAAGGAAATTGAAACATGTTGCCCGCAAAGCCAAGCAGATTGGAGACAATGGTTGGAAAAAAACCATCAGTCCAGACAATCTGTTTGGCTTGTCTATCATACAAAAAAGTCGAATATTCCTTCATTAAGCTGGAGTGAAGCCGTAGACGAAGCGCTTTGCTTCGGTTGGATTGATAGTACAACGAAAAAGATTAACGACATCTCGTTTATGCAGTTTTTTACCAAACGTAAACCTAAAAGTAACTGGTCAAAAATCAATAAAGAAAAAGTACAGCAGCTTATTGACAGCAAAAGAATGACAAAACAGGGCTACGAAAGTATTGAGATTGCAAAACAGAACGGATATTGGACCATCTTGGATGAAATAGAAGAAGTCATAATTCCGGACGACTTAGAAATTGCATTCAAAAAGCATAATGGCTCGAAAGATTATTTTCTAAGTTTGAGCAAATCAACAAGAAAAATAATATTAAGCTGGATTATCCTCGTCAGAAAACAGGAAACCAGGCAAAAGCGCATAGAGGAAGTTGTAGAAAGTGCAGCACTGAATCTTAAACCAAAACATTTACGATAGAAAAGATCCAAACGGATAACTAGTGATTTCAAACTCACATACCCAAAACCTTTACAATAAAATCCATTTGTTTTTTCCTAAATTGTACTCTATAAAATGAGACCGAACAAATTCACATATGATAGCTACAGAATTCCTGTTCCCAAGGAGTTTGAAGCCGTGTTCTCTCATTTCTATTTTGCTGAAAATAATTCTGAAACACCAATAACCAAAACCTTGCTTCCCTCTTTCCAAACGATCATGGTTTTTAACTTCGGAGCGCAGGCTTTCTTGATTTCCAAACAAAAAATGAAAATCAAAGTGGACAAATGTATTGTTCTGGGGCCTATTAAATCCTCATTTGAATACTGTCTTCCCCCAAATTCCAGCATATTGGTTGCTAATTTCAGGAACGATGCATTTTACCGTTTCTTTGGTAAAGCAGGTTTATCAGATCATTTTCCTGTTCATCCTGATGAAGCTATGGAAGAAAACTGTTTTACCCAGTTGAGGCTGCAGCTCAATAATGTTGATACAGCAGAAGAAAAAGTAAATCATATTCTCAATTTCTGTAGACCCTACCTCAGCCAGCAAGATACCACTACTAACCTTTTGGTGAGCTTCAAATCTGACACTTTGAATCCCATCAAATCTATTGCTGAAAAGGTTAAACAAAGTGAAAGAAACATTCAACTGATCCATAAAAAACACTTTGGCTTCAGCGCAAAAGAAATCAGCAGATATCATCGTTTTTTAAAAGCTATTGAATGGATTCAACAGATAGATTTTACTAAAGAAAAAATAAACTGGTTTGACATTATCAATCATTGTGGGTATTATGATCAAAGCCAACTTATTCATGATTTTAAGCATTTCATCAATCTTTCTCCTAAGAACTATATAAAATTCCAGCAGGATATCTGCCAGGCTGACAGCGAATAATCAATTTCGTTTTCTTACAATTTTTCCAGTGTCCCCTATTTTACTTTTGTACTGTTCAATCAATTAAAAGTAACAATATGAAACACCTTATTATTTATGCCCATCCAAATCAGGAAAGTCTGAACGGGCAGGTAAAACAATGTATTGAAAAGACTCTGAAACAGCATAAACATGAAGTAGTTGTAAGAGATTTATATCAGCTTGAATTTGATCCGGTATTATCTCTGGAAGATATGACAGGACAACGAAATGGTACCGTAGATAAGCTTATAGAAAAAGAACAGGAATATATTTCATGGGCAGATGTGGTTACTTTTATCTATCCTATCTGGTGGACGGGGATGCCAGCCATTATGAAAGGATATATAGACAGAGTTTTCAGCTATGGCTTTGC
Source organism: Chryseobacterium sp. CH25 (assembly GCF_004119455.1). GTDB lineage: Bacteria > Bacteroidota > Bacteroidia > Flavobacteriales > Weeksellaceae > Chryseobacterium. The sequence continues at coordinate 362,384 of NZ_NRQT01000004.1, read as the reverse complement.
CTATCGGTATGATCAGGGAATACAAAAGGGATTATTAACAGGGAAACAGGCCATAATTCTTAACACCCATGGAAAATCTCATGAAGAATATTCTGCTATCGGTATGGATAAAGCGTTATCGCTGACTTCTGATAAAGGGATCTATACCTATTGTGGCTTCCAGATCCAGGAGCATTTCTTTTTTGATAAGGCAGACCGCGCCACTCCTGAAGCTGTAGCGGTATGGCTTTCTAAAATCAGTAATCTCTATACAATAAACTGATAAGAAAAAGAAGTCTCTGGAAGTCTGCTATGAAGTAGGATTTGAAAACCTTTACTTAAATACAATAAACAAAAAATCCCGTTAATACGGGATTTTTATTTCTTCTGTTCAAATCTACTTTATCTCTACAGGAACTGAGATTTTATCCCAATCCATGGTGAACCCATTACTGTTTATTTTATACGCTAAGGCTTCCTGTGTAGCTGGTAAAGCTTTTGTTTTTACATCAACACGTAAGGCATCTTTTGATTCCTCATATTTATAAGCTCCCCATTGTTTTGCTTCTTTGTTAAAAATCACAGTCCAGATTCCGCTTTCTTTAGGGATTAAGAAAAAGCTATATTTACCTTTAGCCAGCTTTTTACCCTGAACGGTAATGTCTTTATCCGTTTCAAAAGTAGTTGCTTCGTTAGCACCTGCACGCCAAACTTTTTCATAAGGTTCTAAACCACCCCAGATGGTACGCCCCTTAACAGAGGGACTGCTATAAGCTATTGTAATGTTTGCGTCTTTAACTTTTCCTGTAGCAGTAGCTGGTGGACTGGCAGGTTTTTTAGCTTCCTGTGCAAAAGCATTCACTGAAAGTACCGTTGCAGCAAAAAGTACGGTAGCAGATTTAATCATTGTTTTCATATTATTTTTATTTGTACGTTTTTGTTATTATTTGTTTACGAATTTACTGCTTTCTCCTTATAAAACAGCAAACCGATTGCAGAAAATATAATAACCGCTGCAGCACCGATTACATTAAGCCAAAGGAAAGAAACGATATCAAACTGATACACGGCAATCACCGCAATTTCAGATAATATGGCAGCCATAAATACATTGGAACCATTGATTTTTTTATAGTAAAATGCAACCAGAAAAATCCCCAATATCGGACCGTAGAAAAGAGAACCCAATACATTCACTGCCTCAATAAGAGAACCCATTTGAGTAGCAAACATAGCAACACCTATTGAGAAAATACCCCAGGCTAAAGTATGCAGACGGCTGTACTTCAATTCGGTTGCATCATCAGGAATATCTTTTTTAAATATCAAATGAACATCTTTTAATGAGCAGGCGGCAAGAGAATTCAAGGCGGCCGAAATTGAGCCCCAGCTGGCCAGAAAAATAACGGCAAACAGTAAACCGATCATCCCTACAGGCAGGGTATTTTTTACGAAATATAGGAAAATGTAATTGGTATCTGTTTTCTCTGCATTATAGTTTGAATTATTGATCGCTTCTTCTACTCTGCCGTGAAGCGCTTTCACTTGGGCCTGTGTATTTTTAAAATCCTGAATTGTTTCTTTAAGTTGAGGAGAATTATTTTCTTTCAGCTTTAGAATTTCCTTCGATTCTGCATTAAATTTCATTTGCAAATCCTGATGTTCTTTCTCAAAAACTGCGGCCTGTTCAGGTTTTGTTTCTTTTAAATACTGATAAGAACGTTCATTAAAATAAATCGGAGCTGGTTTTAGAGAAAAGAATGCGAAAAGTAAAGCTCCAATCAGGAGAATTGCAAATTGCATCGGAATTTTAACCAATCCATTCAGCAGCAGACCCATTTTTGCATTGGTATTGTCCTTCGCCGTAATATATCTCCCAACCTGACTCTGGTCTGTACCGAAGTAAGAAAGGGCAAGAAAGAAACCACCAATCAGTCCGCTCCAGATATTATATTTATCTTTCCAGTCAAATTCTGTGGTGATCACATTCAGCTTTCCTGATTTACCGGCCAGATACAGAGCATCGTTAAAACCAATTCCATTCGGCATATTCTGAATAAGTAAATACCCTGCAAAAGCCATGGTTCCCAGAATAATAAGAAACTGTAATTTTTGGGTATGAGCGATTGCTTTTGCACCGCCCACATAGGTGTAAATCAACAGAATACCACCTGTTAAAACATTCGTTAAGTAAATATTCCAGTTTAAAACGCTTGATAAGATGATACTCGGAGCATAAATACTGATTCCCGTTGATAAGCCTCTGGAAAAAAGAAAAAGCAGTGAAGTGAGTACCCTTGTTTTTTTATCAAAACGGTTTTCTAAATATTCATAGGCTGTATAAACATTTAATCGCTGAAAAATCGGGATGAAAGTAATACAGATCACAATCATCGCCAAAGGCAGGCCAAAGTAATACTGAACGAAACGCATTCCGTCTGTATAAGCCTGACCCGGTGCTGAAAGAAATGTAATAGCACTTGCCTGTGTCGCCATAATCCCTATCAGTACAATGTACCAGGGCATTTTATTATCTGCTTTCAGGTATGATTCGTTGCTTTTTTGGCCACGACCGATGAATACGCCGTAAACCACCACTGCAACAAGTGTAAAAATAAGAACTGTCCAATCTATAGTACTCATGCCCAGAATTTAGTAAACCAATAATAAAATACGATCTGCAATACCAATACTACCGCTAATAGTATGTACCAGATATTCCAATTTTTAAGTTGTTTGTTCATCAGTTTTTCTGTGCAGATAAAAAGTTAAAAAATAAACGCGCTGCACCTACATTTCCAGCAGGTAGCTGTCTGAAAAACGCCAACGGTGTATAAATAAAATTACCTTTCCCATATTTGGCATATAAAGTGGATCCCTTCAGTGGTTCTTCCTCTGTATCATGCATTTCAAAAAGTGGTTCATAGGCGGCATCCCATTGAGCAGGGAAATAGGCTCCACGTTCCTGTACCCAGCCTTTAAAATCATCCGAAGTAATTTTATTCGGAAAGTTTAGTAATTTATGATTGGGATTTAAAAATGTAACCGCAGCATTTTCTTCAGTTACACGCTTATTGGCAATACTGAAGTTATACATTCCCAACTGGTCAACAGTTGTATCCTGATTGGTATTATACTGCATTACCAAATTCCCACCTGCTTTTGCATAAGACCATAAAAAAGGCATCCATCGACCCAGCTTTTTCTCCGTGTTATTGGCACGAACCCCCAATACGATGGCATCATATTGTGATAACTTGTTTTGATTACCATTCCGGCAGATTCATCCAGGTTACCATAAAAATCCTCGTCTTTCAGGACATCTACCTGAACACCTGCAATACGTAGAAAATCAGGAATAAAATCACCTGCACCTTCTACATACCCAACTTTTTTAACCTTCGCCTGAATATCTCCTTTCATTACAGTGGTAGTGGCAGGTGCAAAATATTGTAAAGAAGGTAAATGCGGATACTGAATTAATACCTGTTTTTTATTATAAGTGGCTCCATCAGCAACAAAATCAGCATCCAATTGCAGACGGGATGAATTAATTGCAGCAAGCTTAGTTTTTGGAACAACATAATCAACGGTAAAGTCTTTCCCTTTAAGCGAACTTATAGCAGTGCCGCCTAATCGCTCACCGTTATACATCAGATTGAGAATACCGTTACTGTACGGTTTATTAGAATTGACCTTAACATTTAAACTCAAATGTAAGTCTTCATTTTCTTTGGCTACATAAAGTGGTTGTGTAAATTTCAGTTCCAGTGCAGGAACAATGCGCAATGCTTCCACTACATCACCACGCACCGGATCTAATTTCTTGAAAGATAAAGGAAGTTTAACCTGAAACTTCTCTACCCCGATTTTTAAACCAACCCAAACATTTAATGGTGATTCTGTCTCAGGTAAACCGACTAAAGTATCATTCGGAACAGAAAAAGTGGCTGAGTTTACAGGAGGTTTGGCTAACCAGTAAGGTTCTGTAAGTGCTGCATCTGCAGGAATCTGAATATCATGCTGAATGGTAATTAAAGAATCTTTTGATAATTTTCTATTGAAGTTTTCTGATTGACCTAACCATTTCACATCCTCTAAAACAACAGGATTTGCAGCTCTTGAAACCAAATTCAACCTGAAATTGTAATGATCCCCGGCAACCGCTTCAGCCTGATTGGTAACCACCTCACCCATAAATCCGGCACAGCTTAAAATGATATTGTCAAGCGACTTCATTTTATCATTTTTAGGTCTCCATCCTGAAGAGCTACAACTTTTTTTCGCAAAGCAAGCAAAGCTGGTAAACTGAGGTCAGGATTATTGAAATTGAAGGTGGAAATAATTTTATCTAATGATTGATCTATATCAGCGTTTCCTTTTGAAGTCCAAGTTTTAGTTACTCCATCAAAAAGTGTTGTTTTTGCAGGTTCACCAATAACGTGGGCAAAATATTCGGTTCTGATGCCGGCTACAGATTGTGTTCCTGCACCCTGGCTTTTATGTAAACTCCTGCTTAATCCGGCCAATTCACCGTAGCCCATTCCCAATTGTGCATCATATTGTCCTACGGTAACTTTCAGTTGATTTTCAGCAGTTGTATTTACCCCACCAAAGCGGAATGTATTCCACAATACGCGTTTTGGCTGCCATACATTGACATGTTTCAATTGGTCCGGGAAAGCGGTTTTATCGCCTGCCAATTTAAAAGCTTTTTCTGCAACCACCGCCGAAGCCGCGTGTTGTCCGTGACCTGCTGCTGCATTAGGTGGAAAACGACAAATGATAACATCCGGTCTGAATTTACGGATTACCCAGACTACATCAGCTGTAATGCTGTTGGCATCCCATTGTTTAAAGGTATCGGCAGTATTTTTAGAGAACCCAAAATCTATCGCACGGGTAAAAAACTGCTGGGCACCATCTAACTTTCTTGCCTCTAAAAGTTCATGAGTTCTGATTAAACCTAACGCAGCACCTTGCTCTGTGCCTAATAAATTCTGTCCACCATCACCTCTGGTTAAAGACAGATATCCTGTTTCTACATTTTGGTCGTTAATCAACCAAGACAGTAACCCTGTATTTTCATCATCGGGATGAGCCGCAAGGTATAAAACTTTAGGGAGATGTTTAAGTGTTTTGAGTTCACGATAAATTTCAGATGATTTGGAAGGTCGGACCTGTTGGGCCGAACAAAAAACCGTATACAATCCAAGGATAAATACAGTGCTTACTTTTTTAAACATTTAATTTTACTTTGCAGAGCAAATATAAGTAAATCATCGTTCTTTCAACCTTAAAAGAATAAAACTGTGAATTTCACAAAAAAATACCTAAAATTTCCTATTAAAGCATAAAATTCTTCACATCTAAGTTCAAATAGGATTAAGAACCTGCTTACATTCTATTTGAAAAATGTATATATGATTATCAAACTTTTGAATCTCCTTTATGATTAAAAAATTTTTGTCACGAATGCACGAATTGCTTAATGTTTTCCACAGAATGTATGGATTTCACAGATGTTTATGATTTTTTCTCTCGCAAATTTTGCAGATAACGCAGATTTTATGGATGGATAAACCAAAACTCATGTCTATTAAAAACTATAAGCCCCGATCTGACAATTCCCAAAAAAGCACAGATTTTCATGAGTAAAAAATCTACGCAATCTGCAAGATCTGCGAGAATTGAATTTAAAACCATAAAATTTAAACAGACTGTTAGACTTTTCTAACAGTATTCCGCGTAAGATAGATATAATTAAACATACAGAATGTTGCGGCAGCTCCAAAGGTATGCCATAAAAAGTGTGTCCCGAAGCTGAACCAGTTCCATTTATCAATGATCCGGAAAGTGAGAGCAAGAGCAAACGACAGTAAAGCAAAGCCTACCCATTTGCCGGCTTTCCATTTGGTATAGATTAAATAACTTAATACTGAAAAAAGCACAAATGAAGCCATGATTCCATAATTAACATTGATAAAAAGAGAAGGGTTATCTACCAAAATCCAATTTCTCAAACCCAATGTAAGTACCAGATATATAAGAACCATTACAACAGCATAGTACCATTTGATACTCTGCGCTAAAAAATAAAATCCGGCAGAAAAACACAACAACATAATGGGCATCCAATCCATCATGATAAATACCGGCCATTGTCTGAATGCATGATAAACAGTTCCTCCTATGGCGCCAATATATAATAAAACCAGGCAGTATGTTAAAAAAGGATATTCTTTAAAACTACCCTTCATTTTAACGGTCCAAAAAATGGCTATGGCTAAAAATAATATAGCTGTTATTGCATTTAATGGCTCAGGAAAAAACTGAGCCATATCTGTTTCTTTATATAACAAACCTCCGTCCAGAGGCAACTGATTTATCGGCATTGTCCTTTATATTTTTTTATAGACACGCTGTAGACCGCAAATTGCAGACACAAGCCATTTTTTTCTAAATATAGAAAAAATTATGGCATTATATGGCTGGATTTTCCATATCCTATTTTATAAAATTGTTAATTCGAAGTAAATTAACCTCTAAATTCAACAACTTAAAGTAATTCAAACACTTACAATCAAATAACACCAAGCTACAACTACCCGAAAATTACCTGATAAAAAAGGCTATAATTCTTGTTTAATCTGACTCAAACGAGCTTAATCATCTATAAATGAATTCGAAAAAGCATTCGTCCCAGTTACAACACAGGATTCAGGTTTTTTAAATTTACAACGATCAGAAATATTAACTACAGAAGGAGGTACCATTATCCATTTCTTTTCAGTTTAACTTAAAAACATTCTGATATTCTTTCTTGTCACAATACCTTCCTTCATACAAGATTACGTATTACTACTGATAGAAAAGTTTTTTTTAAATAATACTTTTACAGGGTGAGTGAAAGCGAAAACATTTTGCTTCAATCTCATAACTATTAATCATAAATCTATTAATACATGAAAAAATTCTTACGAAAAAATGCGTGGAATCAAGAAGGAACGTTTGAAAATTCTGATTTATTCTGGTACGCAAAAGCAGTTGCTGAAATGCAGACCAGAACATTGGATGACCCAACGAGTTGGTGGTTTTTTGCCGCAATTCACGGGGAAAATCTTGCCGGGGACCTGATGGTATTGATTGGAATACCATTAAAACTCCGCCAAAGGTACCCACCAGCCCCCTTCCACCTACAGATATAAAAGATAAGTACTGGAATCAATGTCAACACCAAAGCTGGTACTTTGCACCGTGGCACCGTGGCTATCTTATGGCTTTGGAAATGCAGATCAGAGCAATAGTGACAGAGCTTAATGGACCGGATGACTGGGCTTTACCCTATTGGAACTATTTTGGTGGGGAAAAAGAAAATAAAATACCTCCGGCTTTTACGCAACGGTTTTTAGAAAAAGATACTCCAAATCCTCTTTTTGTTACAGAAAGACATGGCCCTGATAATGACGGAAATATTTATATCAAGTTATTTAAAGACGGCAAACCAAGGGTTACCCAAAAATGCGAACTTAAAACAGTATATACCGGCGATCAAAATTGTTTCGGGGGACCTGAAACTGAATTTTCGCATTATGGCAAGATATTTCCTGAAGAAAGCTTAGAAACGAACCCGCACAATTTTGTTCATAATGACGTAGGAGGAGTTGTTACAGGCAATGAAGGTCTTATGTCTGATCCCAACGCTGCGGCATTGGATCCTATTTTCTATCTTCATCACTGCAATATTGACAGAATGTGGGCAGCATGGAATGCAAAGGGAAACAGTAATCCATCAGAAACAAAATGGTTGGGAGGCCCAAAGGAAATTGGTGAACGTGAGTTTGTAATGCCTTTACCTGATGGAAAAGAATGGACATATACACCCAATGATGTAACCAATCTTGATGCTTTAGATTACAGCTATGATAATCTTAAAACAGAAAAAGTTGCTGTCGATATTACTTCTGAACGATTGGAAAAACTGGGAATTCCGATTTTGGATCATGCTAAACTCACTGAATCTACTATGGATAATAATGAAAAACCAACAGAATTAGTTGCTGCCAACCAAGGTTCTTTTGAAATTAAGAATGCAGTTACCAAAACTACAGTTAATTTTTCCGATAAAGGATTAAAGAAAGTGTCTACAAGCTTTTTAAAAGCTTCTGCAGAGGAAATCCCAGACCGCATCTATTTAGTTCTTGAGAATGTGAAGGGAAATATCAACGCCAATACACTTGAAGTTTCTGTCAACAATCAGCATATAGGATTCATTTCACTTTTTGGACTTCGCAATGCTTCACTGGACGATTCTCACGGAGGAGGTAACGGACTTAGCTTTTCTCTGGACATTACCAATATCATTGATGAACTTCATCTTGAAAATGATCTTGAAAATCTAAAATCTTTAGATGTTGCCATTACCCCTGATAACGAAATCTTATCCGATACGAAAATTACAGTAGGAAGGATAAGTGTTTACAGAGAAAAACAATAGCAATGAAAACATCAAATGCTCATAGAAACCTCATAAGTTACAGTGTATGGGGTTTCAGCATTATCTGCTGGTTTATCCTGCTTTTCAATCCCGGTAATCTGCTTACCGCAACCCATTGTCAGATGAATTTATGTGACGGAAGCAGGGTTTCATTAAAAATGCTCCTTAAAATAAATCCTTTCTCTGAAATGATGATTGGATGGATATTGATGGTATTAGCTATGATGCTTCCAAAGTTGATGGTTCCTATCCAGATCATCATCAGTCAGAGTTTTAAAAATATGAGGCTTTTAATGGTCCTGCTTTTTATAACGGGATATGTTCTGATCTGGACTTTAACTGGATTTTTATTAAACATTCTGATCTTTTTTATCAATATTCAGATGCCTGGATCTTTTATTCCGGCAATTGTTTTTGGGATCATTACATTAATCTGGCAGTTTTCTCCAACTAAGCAAAAGTGTCTTAACAGAGGGCATTATCATCCTGTTCTGGCGGCGTGGGGTTTAAGAGCTTATCAGGACGCTTTTTCATTTGGCCTTACTCACGGTTTCTGGTGTGTGGGTGCAGGTTGGGCCTTAATGCTTCTTCCAATGTTATTGCCACAAGGACATCATTTTGCAATGCTGATCGTCACTTTTATCATGTTGAGTGAGCATATGGAACATCCGCAAATTCCACGCTGGCGCATAGATTTAAGGTTAAAATTGCTGAGAATAGTAATCCCTCAAATCCTGGTCAGACGTTGATCTGCTGTTAAAAAAAGATCAGGTAACAATATACAAATAGTGCCACTTTACAACAAGGGCGCTATTTTTTGTATTCATATCATTTTCAATTGGGAAATTTCCGTTCTCCGAAGTCTCCTAACTTTACATAGCATTAAAACCTGGTTATGTCTTTAAAATATTAGATTCGATTCAAAATAAAATAATGAGGACAATCTCTCTATATATATTAAACAAAAAGCATCTTATTTTAGAGAAAAATTGAATTAAAAAAATTAGATATAAATAATTTTATTCCAACATAAAATCTTGAAATCAAAAGCATTACAAGACCATTTAAAACTCATAATTTTTAATAATACATTACGAATTAATTAATTTTATCCAATTATAAATGTGTTTTTTCTATTTTCTTCTTAAAAAAAGTTATATTTGACTTACCTAAATCACACCTTAATAAATATGAAAACAAAATTTACACAATTCAGTGCTATTCTCATTGCTGGATTCTCATTTGCCCAAGTTGGCTTCAACACATCTTTACCGAAAACAACAATGGATGTATCTGCTAAAAGAGATACTTCAGGGTTGATTACGGATAACACCCAAACATTCGGATTACAGGCTCCGAGACTCACAAGAGCTGAACTTACAGCCAATACAGCTACCTATGGCAGCGATCAGAGAGGAGCATTAATTTATATTACGGATGTTACTGGCGGAGACGCTACAGGACAAAGGATTCTTGTTACTGCTATGGGGTATTACTATTTTGACGGATCATTATGGCAGAGACTTACAGAAGCAACCAATGCCATTGCTCCGGCCATTTCTGCATTGCAATGTACTACAGCATACTTAAATCCTTCTACTTATACTCCCGGTACTCCTTTTAACGGAAACCTGAGAGTTACCTATAACCAGGGAAACGGTGGTTCTTATAATTCTGGAGCTCCTTTTACAGTAAACGGGTTAACCTTCCAGCTAAGACCCGGAACTCTGGAGTTTGGTGATGGCGAATTGGTATTCTCAGTAACCGGAACTCCTACTACTGGTAATGATATGCCCCTTCCTTTAAACAGCACTGCAGTTCCTTTCTTAACAGCAGGACAAAACTGTACCGCTACAGTAGGAAATACCAGCCGTGCAGACATTTCACCTGTTGCTGCAATGGGATATCCTACCCTAACAACAGATTCTAATGGGAAACAGGCATATACTTTTCCTCTTACGACTCCAGATGGGAAGTATTCCATCAGAGTAATATTTGATACCACAAGTGGTACCACCGCTGCTATTCCTAATGTACAGCTATATAACAATACAGGTTCTACCGTAAATCTATATTGGAATTATAATACCGAATATGGTGGTTATATTGGTGCAGCTGTAACAACCAACAATATTACTTCAGGAGTATGGGGTGGTATGGGAGATGCATCAGCTACATGGTACCCTCAAGGCACCGGAGCAGTAGGAAATGCTTACTGGGGTAACGTTGGAATTATAGATGGAGCCAGTGGCGGACCTGAGCACAGAAGATATACCTGGATAGACAGTAATCCTTCTTCAAAAACCGCTTATACCGCAACCATTATGGCAGGAGCACCTACCTCAGGAAGTGCCCAACCCAACCTTTCTAAAATATACATCAAGATAGAGCAAGTAAAAGCACAATAATATAATGCCCCTAAAAAAGGGGCTTTTTTATTTATCTATAAAGTTTACGGTACATTTATGAATTTGAAATCATAAGCGATGTTTGAATCAATTGTTTTCCAGGGTCTCGTGAACTTGCAGTAAGTTTCAAAGAAATGATATTATTTACCAGCTCAAAGTCAGGAGACTTTGCGCAGCAGGGGTAACGATATATTTTCTAGTATATCCTGCCTCTTACCAGTTTACTTCAAATAAATTATTTCTTATGATACTATCGCCTCTAAAAATATACTCTATAGAATCACCTTTATTTTTTGAAATAGAATCACCTATTTTATAAGAATATTTGAAATTTGACACCTCACCCCCAGAGAATTTGATATAAATATAATTATGTTCTTCTTTTACTCTAAAAATATTAATTATTCTAGAATGCCTTTCTTCATTTAATATATTCTTTTTTGTTGTCTCTTCTTTGTTATTAGATAAATAAAAAAGACTCAGAAAAACGATAAGCCCCAATAGTAATGCAAAAATAAAAAGAGTTTTTTTGCTTGAATTACCTAATTCAAAATTATTGTTCATATACATGCATTTTAGATCTTATTCTGTTACAAGTAAAGCTTGGTCTAATTTTTAGCAATACCAAGCTATCCGAAGCCTCTGACTTTAGAGCAAATTTAAAAGAAATACCCTTATTTACTATTTCAAAGTCAGGAGACTGATACATCAAAAACAAAAAAATCCCAGCTTTCGTTGGGATTTTTAAATAAAATAACCTACAATTCTCTATCATTGTAGATCTTACATTATTTTTTCACCAGCTCTACTCTACGGTTTTGCGCCTTCCCTTCTTCAGAATTATTATCTGCAATCGGGTTTTTGCTGCCGAAGCCTTCTGCTGAAAGTCTTGTTCTATCGATACCTGAAGTGGTTATCGCATTCAATACGGCTGTAGCACGGTCTTTTGAGAGTTGGATGTTATGGGCATCATTTCCGCTGTTATCTGTATATCCGTTAATGGCTAATTTTAGATTGCTGTCATTTTTCAGGACTTTTGTGATTTCATCTACGGCTGTTTTGCCATCGGGTTTTAAGCTTGCTTTGTCTGTATCAAAATTAATATGTAATACTGCCTTGCCTGTAGCGTCTAATGCTTTTTTTATTTCATCAGATTTTAATATTGAAATGGTTTGTTCAAACGGAGCTTTCTGAAGAATCTGTATGGCTCCGGTCGCGGTATTTCCGTAAAGCTGAATATAAATATCATCTCCATTTGGTCTTCTTATGACATATACTTTTACAGGTTCATTCCAATAATCTATGGAGCCTTCTTCACCAAAATATTTGGCTTCCGGTGTTATTCTGTCAAGCTCTTGCTGGGAAACTTTACCATCAAATATCTTTACACCGCCTACTTTTGTAATCGCATCATCATAGCTTTTCAAAAAATACGGTAATGACCACTCTTCTTTATTATTTTTCTCGTTTACGACATACGTTTTCCAAACTTTCCCTTCTATTGGTGTCATTACGCCTTTAAGGGGAAAAAACAGCATGTCATAGCTTCTCTGTACCGGTTTGTTTTGGAAATCCAACCCTTTGGGAAAACTGAAAAAGGGCAATTCACCCACTTCAGCATTGGAAACCGGTATTGAGTTGATATCAAAATTACCTGCTCCATCCGAAGGTTTTTCTGTAGCTGCAGTATTTCCTATTGTGACAGTATCCTTTGCTGCATCTGTTTTCTGCTCAGCCTTTTTATTACAGGCAGTAAGCAAAGTGCCTATTGATAGAATAATCAGTGTCTTCTTCATATTAATAAATTTTAGGTTTATGATGTATAAAATCCTTCTAAATAAGGAGATGAAACAGTATACATCCTTCTTCATCAATATTGTTCAGGATATTTTACTGTACTGTTTTGGGCGACACTAACTTACAAATAAAATGCGAATGGAAAAGTACCTAGATTTAAGGATTTTAGTGATTAAAAATATAATGTGTGGATGACATTTTATTCTGACGCAAAGATTTTTTTTTGAAACTATTGATTTTTAAGGAAGCAAAAGACTAGAATCAACTTTGTTGATTTGCCGAAGCAGACGGATCAACATAGCACTTCATCAGTGACGAAGTCGAAGCCCTTAGTTACATACAATAAAATGGTATTATCTAGAGCCTGGTATTGAAATTGAGGAAAAGGATGCTTTAAGTATTAAATATATAGCCACATACAATCAGTGGCTATATATCTGGTATTGTTTTTACTCACGTTTTCCGTTAATATAGGCATACATAGCGGTGGCGTGCCCATGCCCCAGTTCAAAATCTTCTTTCAGCCAATTGATTATTTCTGTTGCTTTTATTCCTTTTTTAATTTTGCCTTCTTCTGTAAAGCCTTTTCCGGCAGCTAAAACTTCAAAATCTGAACGGGATTTTCCTGTTTTTTCTTCAATATTTTTAATATAAGTTTGAAATGACATATTATTTTGTTTTTATGGTTAGTCTTTATTTATAAATATACTCTTTTTCAAGATGCGGTCCGGTATTTTCGATGTCGTACGAAGCCTATACTTTTGTTACATTCGGTAAATCTACTCCGGCTCCTTTGAGGGCTGCATAGGTAAGTTTATCCATCATTGCGCCTTCAAAATCAATACTCTTAAGAGCTTTATAATACCTGTTGGTGAGTGTAAAAGTAGACCGGAAAGAAACATTTTTTAATGCAGCTCCCTTAAAAGAAACACCTTTTAATCCGGCATTATCAAATTTTACATTAATGAAAAGCTGCCCATCCAGACAAAGCCCACTCATATCCGAAGAACTGAAATCTACACCGTCAAATTCACAGTTTTCAAAAACTGTTTTTCTAAGATCACCGCCTACCATCTTTACATCGGTTAGTTTGATATCCGTAAATCTTGCATGAGTTAAATCTGATGAAGAAAACTCAGTCCCAAGCAGAATAGCCTTTTTAAAGTTGGTTCCGGAGAGGTTATTATTAGACAGAGTGCAATCTGTGAGATCTGCCCCCTCAAAATTGCTGTCACTTATATCACTGTTCTTAAAAGAGCTTCCTGATAAATCTGCTTCAGAAAAATCGGTTCCCTTCAGGTCACTTCCCCAGAATTTTCTTTTGGGGGCACTTACTCCTGCAAAATCGGTCTCTGCTAATGCACTTCCGCTAAAGCTGGTGAGCAGTGGTTCATTTTTTAACACTGAGGGTTCTGTCTTTTTCTCCTCTTTTTGTTCAGTTTCTCCGGTAACAGATACAGGATCCTTGCTACTTCCCTCTTCTGTCTTCGTTTGTAAATTTTCTGAAAAATAGTTAAGATCCAAATTAAAAATCTCTGCAAGCCGGTGAATGGTAATAAAATCAGGAACTGATTCTCCACGCTCCCATTTTCCAACGGCCTGCGGACTTATAAACAGGAGATTCGCAAGCTGTGCCTGTGACATCCTGTTCTCTTTTCGTGCATAGACGATCTTATCGCCTAATATTTTTGTATCCATATTTTGTCTTTTTATTTTTCTGACAGGACAAAGGTATTTCTCCATTCATCTTCAGCAAGTAAGATTACCGCTACTCTTGGTTGTAATGACACTACTTATAGTTGTATTTCACAACATACAGTGGTATACAGGTTATTAAGCACTACTCATACAACCTACAGACAGTAAAAACAGGTAAATCCCGGTATTTAAAACAATATAAGCCCCACATTAAAATCAATAAAAACTTACAGCTAAGATATTCAAAATTTGAAGACTTCACAGTCTGAATATCTTATAGCTTCAATGGCTATGTCCTGCTATTTTTTATTTAAAGACACTCTCTTTCTGATCTCTGCAACCCCGACTTTTGTTAGCTTAACCATTGAGTATTTCCCATCAGCATCTTTAATAAACTCTACAGTTCTGTTATCATCATCTGATCTGAAAAATTTATGATCAGATTCCGGAAACAGCTCAATATCCAGGTCATTGTAATAGAGCTTCCCATCCTTCTCAAGGATTTTAATATCCTCATAATCCCCTGTAAAGAGCGGATACAGTAACACATTGTTTTTAACCTTCTGATGATGGTAAGGAAGCTCAACCTCTTTTCCAAAACATATGGCAGCCAATCCGTAGGCAAGCATATAGGAAGGAGACTGATTATTGGAAAGAACAGTGATAAACAGACCATCATCTGTATAACGGTTGAAGGAAGTCATTGTTCCAAAGAAACCACCATCATGTGCAATTAACTGATGTCCCTGATTGTAGAAAGGGTTGACAAGATAGCCATATCCAAAACTTTGTTCGTTATAGGAAGTAAACATCCGGGTTTTCATTTCTTTTGATAAAACGGTTGTCCCATAAAGTGCTTTGTCCCATAATGCCAGATCTTCAACGGTAGAATAAGCTCCATCATGTCCCATATTAAATCCCCAATTGATATATGGATTATGAGCCAATCCATTTTCCGTGTGGTAATACACTTTCGCTTTCTTAAGAATGATAGAATCATTATTACTGATTCCTGTGTTCTTCATTCCTACTTTTTCAAATATATTTTTTTCAGAAAAACTGCATATTTTTCGCCTGATACTTTTTCAATAATCTTCCCTAATAAATAATACCCAACATTACTGTATTCACTTTTAGTCCCTGGCGAAAACTCATAGGGCATTTTCTTTATTTCATTATAGGCAGAATCAGCAGATATCGTAGTCAAAGCCAAATCTTTAAACCCTAAAGGAAGTCCTGAAGAATGGGACAACAGCATATGAATGGTAACACTTTCTGCGTTAGGATAATCTGGAAAAAATTTACTTAACTTATCATCAAGAGATAATTTTCCATTTTCTACTAACTGAAGAATAGCTGCTGCTGTAAATTGCTTTGTAACTGACGCTAACTGAAATTTGGTATCTGTTGTATTTTTAATATCCCACTCACGGTCTGCCAAACCATAGGCTTCCCGCATTAGCACGGTACCTTTCCTGGTAATCAGAACGGTACCACTAAATCCATTCACCTCTGCCTGGGCACTCATATATTTTGACAGCTTATGGGAAAGATCGGTCTGATTCTTCGTTACGGTGAGCTCTCTCTTACTTGTTTGGGTTTGTGAAAAGCCTGTTACAGAGAGTAAGCTAGTTCCTAAAAGGAGTATTAATTTTGAATTTTTCATGTTTACTGGTTTTTGAACATATTTTTTTATCATCAGAGATACATTCTATTTTTGAGTGGGCTTTTGCTGTTATTCAGCAGATCATCTGCAATCTGTATCATTCCATTATTATAGTCGCCACTCCAAATTGCTCTTCCAACAATATAACTCGCTGTATATTCTTTCCAGGTACTGCAATACTGTTTCAATTCTCTGTGGGACTTTTCTAAATATTCTATAAGTTCTTTTTCAGAAATATAACCTAACTCATGGCAGCAACGTGCTAAAAACACTCCTCTTCCATAATTCCAGCCACTATCTTTTGTTCTTTTTAATTGAGCAAAATCTGTAATTATCTTCTGCTCGGTCAATAGAGGAACCACATTTCTTAATTGTCTGAACAGATCCAGATAATATTCAAAATCGTCTTTTTCATCCGGAAGATTTGATTTTAAAAGATCAACATAGTTTTCTGGATTTTCAAATGCTTTATAGACAGCATCAAGGTTTTTATCTTGATTTCTGGTATGCAAGCTTTGGAGAGTTTCTACAGCTTGATTTTTATCTGTTATTCCCCAATATGTCACCACTAGCTTTGTAATATCGGATTTGTTTAATCCCGTTTCATAAGAGTTCAGGTATGCCGACTGCTGCTCGGCATACATTGAACCTACAAGCAAATGATCTAACAAATAGCCATTTACTCTATTTTTATCATTTAATCGTATACTCTTAAATGAATTTAAAATCTTGGAAAAAAATCCCATGCTATATTAAGACATTTTTAGATTAGGAAATCTGTCCTGCAAAATTTCCACAAGTTTTTCGCCAACTACTTGATTTTTTGCTCTTGTTTTCAGTTGTTTTTTGAGATTAAGCATATCTTCCGGATCAACTGGATAATGAAGTCTGTCATGAATTTCAAGGGGTAAAGAACTTCCGTCAATATCAAAAGTAATTGTATGTATTTTGGGTAAATATTCTTCTGATGATTTTGCATAGACTCCTAATTGCGATTTCAGAATACCACCATATTGAAGATTTGCTTTTTCAAGCCTAAAACTGTCAAATACAATATGTTCTTCTAATTCCCCAACGGTATCAGTGCTGAAAAAATGTAAATCATTTCCGCTTAAAGCCCAAAAACATTCTGTTTCAATTCGTTTAAGCTTTAGACCCATGGCAGATAATGCTATATTTTTCATGCCATCAGTTACAAATTCCTGCACCTTATTGGCTGTTGACTGGGGAACAGATGCTGAAGTAAAAGCGTCAATTCGCTTACCCTGCATCCATTGTGCTAATTTTGAAAAATCCTGGGCTAAAAGCTCTTGCTTGTATTGGTTATATTTAGTTCTTTCAGAATCTAAATTAATTTCTGATTTTGCAGCTTTATGTTTTTTATTCATGATGATCATGAAAGCGATACCTGCAATAATGACTACGACTGGAATTAAAAATAATGGATTCATATTTTATTTGGTTTAAGTTTTTTAATAATTAAATAGTTGTTGGATTTACTTTTTTAGGCTTGTCTTTAGAAAAAATTCCATAAAGAATTAGTCCAATAATCAACAGTACGATAAGCTTTCCGCCGTATTTTGTGTACAGTCCAAGCTGCAGAAGATTTTCCTGATTCAGTTTATTTTCACTCACAATCTGGGCAAGCTGTTCCTGGTTTAATTCGAAATATTCATCGCTGTCTTTTTGGGCTAAAACCAATTTGGGCTCCTGTGTTATCCAGGCTGGAATTACCCAGGCGATATTATATTCCTGATGCATTCTTGCTAAATCCAGGTATTCTTTCGAGCCTTCACTTACGGCATATTTCTCAGTATCAGGCAAATCTGCCACAATCTCTATTTTGTCTATTTTGCCAAAAGGAATTTTTGCCTTTGCTGCTACGAAACCTGTTGTACATATTGATATAAAAGCTAATAGAAGAATTTTTTTGATCATTTTTTGATATTTGGTTTTAAACTCATTAATTCTTTCGTGGGAAATCTGTATTTATTTTTTTGTAATCTGAACTTCTGTTTTCATAGAACCTCTTGTTAAAACAACAGAGTTTACCTTTTCATTACTGATATCGAATTTTAATCCGTTTGGATAATCTACAATTTTAAAAGTCCCATCTTTCAGATACTGTAACTCATTCTCATTCTTTCCTTTAAAAAATCCTAAAAATTGAGATTCAACATAAAGACGGTTATTCTTTTCTACAATTTTCGTTTCGGCTCCCTGCCCATAAAGAAAATCATTATAGGTTCCGATAAGTTGTTTTTTTAAACTCAAAGGGATTTCCTGAATGTTTTCATTGGCTATTTTCTTATTCCAGTTCATTACTGTCAGGAGTTTTATACAGGCATCGTTTATCACCGGAATACGATTAGGTTTTTCACCATTCGCCAGCATTACAAAACCATTTCCATCTTCCATAGTAGCTAAAATGCTTCCTCCAACTCCAGTATTGGAACCATTACACATAAACCAATCGTAATTGTTATAAGCAACAGACTTCTGCCATCCGTAGCCCCAACCTCCAACGGCATCTTTCAAAGCTGTTACTCCCGTTACTTTTTGAGCTATATTATAAGAAATCACTTTATTATTTTTATTGCGTAAAGCGTTTTGTATCTCAATAGAAAGCTTAGCCAGGTCTGTAGGAGTAGACCATACTCCTGATGCTCCAATCTGTGGTGTAATGGGCAAGCCTGTTTTTATAACTTTTCCATCTTTATCATGAACAGAAGCTACATCCACTGGGAATCCTTTTTCATTAGGCTGTATCATAGTTGTATTCGTTAAACCAAGAGGTCCAAAAAGATGTTCCTGTGCCAGTTCTGCAATAGATTTATTCAATGTATCTTCTAATGCCATCTGAACAATTACATATCCGCCACCACTATATTCAAAACTTGTTCCCGGTGTGAACAGGAATTCAATTTCCTTATCATATCTTGGGATTTGCCCTAAAAGGCTTTGTTTTATCGTTGGAATGACATCTCCTTCATAATAGTCTGAAAACCCGCCTTGGTTTGTACCTGAAGTATGGTTAAAAAACTGTCTCCAGGTTGGGCTATTATTTTCCGTAAACTTGCTTTTTGGTAAATGCCAGCGTTTTAAGTATTTATCAATGGGCTCATCAAGGTTAATGAGTCCTTTTTCATCAAGGATATGGCAAAGAAGTGCTGTGATAGGTTTTGTGATTGATGCTGTAGAAAAGGCAGTGTTTACATCTAATTTTTCTTTAGAATTCGTTGACTTCACTCCTGTCTGATTTGAGTAAACAATTTTATAGTTTTCAAAAACAACAAGACTAAATCCCGGAAGCTTGTACTTTTCTAACTGTTTATCAATATGCAAACTATCTGTAATAAAGCTATAATCTCTTTTTGAGGTTACTGCACTATTTCTTGTTTGGCAGCTCAACACGATGAGTGCAGTAATTAATATAAAAAGAGTATTTTTCATGGTATTGTTTTTTTAAGGTAAGTGGTTTTATTATTTATCTAACTGTTTTTAATCTATTTCAGGACTGTATCATAAATTTTATTCAACAGATCCTGTCTCATTTTTGAGTTTCTATAGTCAAGAAGGATGATAATACCCCATTTTTTATTTCTGTTGTAACAGATGATGGAAGACTGTCCCATAGAATCTCCTGATTTCGAATAAATGGTATTTTTATCATCCGTCATCATATTAAGACCTAATCCCATGTCTCTTTTTTCATCTTTATACACGATTTTTTCTGTGATGATGGCAGCTTTCCCTACTGTTGTTTTCTCATTTAAAACTGCTTTTAAATAGGTAACCATATCGGAAGTATTAGATTTTACCAATCCTGCAGATGCTGTAATGTTCCATTTGAAAAACTCCTGGATTCCTCCGTTTGGGTTGTGAGCCGTTGTTATGTTTTGCACATTAAAGTCTTTCGTTAATGTACTATTCATATGTAATGGCTTTATTATTTTAGCTCTGATAATTTCATCATAGCTTTTACCATACACTTTTTCTAAAATTTGTCCAAGTAAAGTATATCCAATGGTAGAATAGCGGTATTTACCATAATCTTTCAGTTCGCTGCAGTTATTGATTATTCCTGTTAATGTTTCCTTAGTCACACTGCTTACAGGCTGTTGCGGATTCAGTTCCATCAATTTTGGAAAATCTAAATCAGGTAAGCCAGACTGATGGGATGCCAGATCTGAAATTTTAATTTTGTTTCTGAGATTCGGCTGTAGTACATATTCTTTAGGAAGGAATCCGTCTATATAATCATCTAATTTCAGTTTATGATCCAACACTGCCTGAGCAATTAAATTGGATGTAAGAATTTTAGTGATGGATGCAATTTCGAATAGAGAATTTTTATCAATTTTTGTTTGACTTTCTGCATTCAGCTTGCCATAAGCTGTATAATATTCTTCATTGTTATTGATAAAGCCAACGCTGATTCCTACTTCAGGATTTTTTTTATAATTATCGCTGATGATAGAATCAATTTTTTGGGAAACATTTTGCCCAAAAGAGAAGCTGCTTACAAATAATGCTATTGCTAAGAATTTTGATGAAGTTTTCATTGTATCGTTTTTTTTATGTTTAAAAATTATTTCGATACAAAGATGTGGGAGAAAACAGAAACAGGCGACCGAATAAAGGTATTCGGTCCCATTTGTTCAAAAAAATAGGTGTGAATCTTTACAAAAAAGAGTACGAATAATTACAAACTACTGATTTGTATATTTTTACGATACTCAGTTGGTGTATTCCCTGTATGTTTTTTAAAAGCAGTATTGAAGGAAGATTTTGAATTAAAACCAACTTCATAGAGAATTTCAAGGATTGTTACTTTACTTTTTGTAGTATCTTTTAAAATATCCATAGCATTTTCTATTCGGTATGTATTTACGAAATCATAAAAATGCTGTCCTAACTGATGATTGATTAAAACAGATAATTCCCGGGTAGGAATACCAATCTCTCTGGAGATATCCTGAATAGTGAGTGAAGGGTTAAGAAAGGGCTTTTTATCAACCATATAATCTTTCAGTTTCAGAAGTTCTTCATTATACTCTTTTTCATTCACTATGGGCTGCTCACTGATCTTTTCTTCTGCAACAATCTCAGAAACGAGTTTTAATTTTGAATCAACATTTCTGAACAGATCCGGATTGTTTAATGCTTTGAATAAATACCAGCAAAAAATAAAAAGAGAAGAAACCCAAAGGCTAATCTTCAGCCCTTCTGAAATATGTGGATAGTCTGAAAATTTAAAAATGTTTTTTAAAAGAGCTACCGCATATAAAATGGTGAGTACAACCGTAAACTGGAACAGCCAATTATAGGAATTTATGCTTTTCCCTGCATAGTTTTCAAGATATAATTTCTTCGATTTTCTCAATACTCTGAAAACAGCAATAAAGTATATTACCATCTGAAGATGTATTAAAATATGAATGAACTGGAACTCAATCATATTCTGACGATTCTGAATAAAACTTATTTTTGATGCAGCATCTACGGCATAAAAACGGGGCAGTAAAACCAGATTAACCACTAAAAACGGGAGCAGATGCAGTAAATATTTCGGTTTTAATTTAAAGTCAGAGTAACAGACTGATATGATATAAAGATAAAAAACCGGAATCTGCAGAAAAGCGAAAGTGGTTCTAAACATTCCAAAGTTAGATGGGCCATCAACCATCATGTTAAACAAAGGTTCACTGATATCTATTGCATTTAACACCAGAAAAACAGCAAACAGAGCATTGCTTATTTTGTACCTTGTTTTGAGGGTAATCAGGAAAAATGCCAGAAACAGTGAGATGAATAAAGAGATTATATTTACAATAATCAAGACATTAATTTTATCCATTCTTTACTCTTCTTTGTTTATGGTTATTTTATTTCAAGCTTTTTATTGAAATTAAAATATTGTTTTAGATTCTAAATTTCAATTCCTGCAAATATAGAAATTACAGTGACATTATCCGTTTTTTTATATTCTGATAAGTAATTAAAGCAAAGAAGCCTGATTATCAATTCCCAAAGTTCACAAAATGAGGAACCTCTGTAGCAAAACTATTCATTGGCAGAAGATTATTCCTGTTACTGTTAAAGTCAAAAACAGAGTTATAATCAAATGGAACACGCGGATAATAGGTAAAGGAAACCTGAATCCTGTTGAACACCAGGAACGGATTGTTAATCAACACTCCTATTCCTATTTTAGTATTTGCACGGGTATTCAGCAGCTTGTCATTCGGCATTCCCAGCCAGCCTACAGCCATCGTTAAATAAGGACTGAAGTGGAAATTCTTCCAGGTTTTATTAACGAACATCTGGAGCTGATACCTCAACACCATTTTTTTAGTTCCAATATAATCCGCGTTATAAACAGGGAACTCATCCGCTGAAGAGAGGTTAATTCGGTCTTTATAAGAATAATTATGCTGTGGATTTCCCAGAGCTAAAGTAGGAGAAAAGAAATGTCTTACTTTAGCAAATTTCCAATCCATAAGATTGGTAAAATACGTTCCATCGATACGGAAAGACTCCCGATTCTGATCATCTTCATTAAAAAATCTTCCGAACTGTGCTTTCAGAGTGAAGTATCCCAGCTTTGTAAAACTCCCGTAAGATGCAGAAATTCCTACATAAGGATTCACTTCATCATTTCTTGATAAACCACCTGCAATAAGATTTACAGAGTTTCCGTACGCAATATCTTCCGGCAAATCGTATTGAAAAATATTCTTCTGAACAGAAAACCGCCTGTTGATAAGCCCTACAGACATCAGGAGACTATTGTAAGAGCTGAAATACTTATACTGATCAATTCCCGGACTGTCTTTATACTGATAGTTCTGAAATCTTCCTATGATCGCAATATTACTGGAAACTTTTTCACTGGGATCTGATGAAACCGGAATCTGATAACCACCCCATAAATCCTGACTGTATACTTTGATCTGAACCTGAGGATATGCCGTATCTGTTCCTGTTGGAAGCAAAACATTCCGCATAAAATATTCAAAAGTGAAACCACCTGCCCATTTGGTTAAAGGGGAAAAGAAATCTCTTCTGACATTGAAATTAATTCTTTCATTTCTCGAAAAATCCCTTTCTCCCAGAATTTGAGCACTGACATAAGAACCAAAAAGATTATAGGTAGTGTAGCTTCCTAAAACATAATCCTGCTTTTCTTTAGAGTCATTTCTGTAAAGGAAATCTAAGGTATGCCCCAAGCCCAGTACGTTTTCTTCTGTTACTCCGAGGCCAATTTTACTTCCTGAGTAACTCACTCTGGGTTTTAAACTCCAGGAATCAAGAACTTTCACCACAACATCAATAGAATCTTTGCTGGAAGTATCATCGGAAACGCTGATATTTACCCTGTTTATAAAAGGCATTGTTCTCAGCAAACGTTCAGATTCATAGAGTTTCTGGGCATTATATTCTTCTCCTTCTTTAAAAAGTAAGTAATTATTAACAGTAGAAATTCTTGTGGTGGAATGAAGATGGTCTGCAAACCAGTCATACCATTTTAATTTTTCTTTCTGTTCTTTGGAATCATACCCAAAAGGGTCAATGGCTTCAATCCTTACATTTCGGATGTACCGCTTATTATATGCTTCCTGTGGTATTTTTTCGGTTCTGGACTTAACGGACGTTGAGTCTGCTTCTCTACGGAATATAAAACGGTGAAGGAATCTGGTGACTTTTCTTTTATCTGAAAATTCTTCTATTTTATAATAAAGGGAATCTTTCTTCTCCTGTGCATTTAAAAAGAAAAAACCACTTAAAAAGAAAATTAAAATTACAATTGATCTAGTCATTAGTCATCAAAATTCAATACAGTTTGTAGCCTCAGTTACTGGTCAACAGACCGTAAAATAGGGATAATATACTTTAAAGGTACTACTTTTGAGTGAAAACCCCAACTGCAGTACACATGAATTGTATTCTTAAAGCAGCTTAACAGATCAAAAGCAGGCGATATTCACCTTCATTTTCAACCGGAGCTCTATGTACACAGGGTAAAACTTTTTGAGTCGGATGATCTACTGCCAAGCGCCAAAGATGTCCTAATCCAAGATTAGTGGGCTCTGCATTGGGTTTAGCCTGATAATGCAGATCAAAGAAACAGTCTTTCAAAAAGTCTTCAAACTCCTCTTCAGGTCCGTCATGTAATTCTTTGAGTTTCTCTCTGATTTCAGGAACCAAAATCTTCTGTATAGACTGATCATTAGGCAAAATATCACTTGCTGCACCGTAATAAGTACATAAAAAAGTATCTGTACCAATGGGTGAACGGTCTACATGATACGAATAGACATCAGTTGAAATGAAATCGAACTCTTCATCCCTATCATAATTTTTAAGCAGATTGAGAGAGGGTAATGCTCCGAAATCCGTTAATAACTGTAAATCTTTCAGAATTATTTCTCTGGCGATATTTCCTTCTTCCGATAGCTGCAATGCCAAAAGATCTTCAGCTGAAATTTCAGTAATATTATCTTTTAACTGGAGCTTAGCAACAATTTCTTTAAAGTCTCCTTCCAAACTCCTGTGCCAGCACATCGCATTGATATCTCCGTGAAAATGGGTATCTATGAGTTCAGAAAATGTAGAAACGGCTCCCACTTGAGGATTATCGGAAAATGTATTGTTCATGTTTTGGAATAAACAGCTTGGTCATTTATTCTCTGCAAAAATAAGAAATAGCTTTTATTAACTTTCATCAATCAAAAACAGATTACAAACAATGCTTAGGTTTCTTTCCATGCACAGCTTTTAATAACCCTTCCTGCAGATGATCTGTACATGATTCTTTATTCCAAACCTTATATATAATTTTTTATGCCTTCCCATAAAGCAGACAATAAAAAGAAACGTAAATTTGGCACCTAAATTACAACCTCAGGATGATCCCGGTTTTAGACCATATCTTATTTTTAAAGAAACGGATATACCTGGAAACCTATCATTTCAATACCATTTAAGAACATCAAACGTGTATTATAAGGAAAGAAAAAAATATTATTTTAAAATTAATACTGAAAACAGTGAAGGAGTTGAAGTATTTGTAGGACAAAACGCAGGCAATCAACTGAATAATGATATCCTGAATGCAAAGGCAGAAGTTCTCATCATCTCCCCTTATATTGATGAAGTAAAACTGGATGATCTTCTTATGCTGAAAAACAGAAATATCAGGGTAAGATTAGCTTTCAGCGATCTCCGACCGGAACAATATGGAAGCATATTACGAAAATTGATCCACCAGAATAGAGTCACCGATATAAAGAAAAAAGAAAAGAGAGAAAGCCTGAAAAGCTTGTTCTTTTTATCTTCTATTGCACTGTTCTGCCTGGGAATCTTCGCTCTTATTTATTTTGGAATCCATCTTGTGGATGATCTTACCAATTCAAATAATCTGGTTGCTCTTTTAGTGGCTGTTGTCTCTCTGTATGGATTCTTCAGATGCTGGGAAAAGAAAACGGAAGTTGAAAAGATGGAGATCTACACGTATCAGTATTCTGAAAATTTAAATTTCAAATTCATCCGGAATAATCGATACGATAGCAAGTTTCTGCATTCCAAAATTTATATCATCGATAGACAGGTAGCTTATCTCGGATCATTAAATTACACCAAGAGTGGGTTTACTTCTAATTTTGAGTCCCGCATCAGAATTACCCAAAAGGAAAAAGTAAATGAACTGGTACATTTTGTTCATGATATTTTTGAAGATAATGTGAATTTAAAGAAGCACGAACTGTTCTATCTTGGAAGACAGGTCTACAGTGAAGAAATGTATTAATGTATTCTGGCTGTAAATATTAAAAACTGCCTGCATTGTCTATTAAGCTATCCTAGTTATATAAAAAAACAGTGTTCTCCAAAGAGAACACTGCTTATTAAAATGAAGTATGGATTAATTTTTAATCAGTTTGCCTTGCAGAGATTTCTCTCCTGCCTGTACAATAACAATATAAGTACTTTGCAACCAGTTGGAAATATCTACACTCACATCTCCTGAAGATGACTTCAGTTCTTTTTGGAATTTGACATTACCCATGGTATCAAAAACTTTGATCTGTGTTGCCAGTAATTTTTCATTACCTGTATTATACGAGACCTTTACTACATCCTTCGCAGGATTTGGCATCAATTTCAGAGTAGAAGCCGTAGTAAGACTTGGTGTTGTTCCTCTGTCTGCAAAAACAGATTTGCCTATAATTTGTGGCTCACCAACGAACTTACAATCATCCTGTCCAAAGAATAAGATCGCATCATTACCTCCAGGGAAGCTGGCATTTGGATAGAAAGTCAATGGATTGACATTCATATCATATGTTCCTCCTGCCGGAATGGTAATCATGGATGGGAAATAAGTTCCATATCCGTTAGCACTTGAGATATTAAGCATTACCGGTAGGCTTCCTGCATTATAGATTGTTCCATGAACGTTATAATGATCTCCATCCCATTTGAATGCAGTAATATTAACATCAAAGCTACATTGTGTTTCTATACCGCAATCTTTCCCAGGATAATAATTCATTGCTCCTGAATAATATTCACAATGCATTCCACCTGCATTCTGATCAATTCTTAGCTTATAAGTTCCCGGTGAGTCAATAAAATAGAATGAGTCAATGAAAGTATTAGTTCCACTTTGCAAATTCACCCCGAATCTCTCCCATTGGTGGTAATCAAAGGTTCCTTTTGGCCCCAGAATGTAACGGTCTTTACCTCTACAATAACTGTAGCATCCTGTAGGGAATACCCACATCAGACTTTCGATACTCAATGGTACATCTACCATACCAAATACCTTACATCCACTTGGAGCAGTATAGATTACTTTATATTTACCGCCTTCATCCACTGTAATGGTTTGTCCACTCATTCCGTTACTCCAGTTATACTCTCCATTGGCTGGTCCGGATGCCGTAAGTTTAATTTTATAAGGCTGACATCCTATCTGAGTATATGTTACTGTAGGTGCTGTAGGTGGATTGCTCACAGTAATAACAAAATCTTTAGATCCTGAACAATCTGTTGTTCCCGGCACACGTGCTTCCAGAGTATAGGTATAA
The DNA here is from genome assembly GCF_004119455.1 of Chryseobacterium sp. CH25. GTDB lineage: Bacteria > Bacteroidota > Bacteroidia > Flavobacteriales > Weeksellaceae > Chryseobacterium. The sequence continues at coordinate 335,246 of NZ_NRQT01000004.1, read as the reverse complement.
GTACCTGCAGATAATCCGCTTACAGTATAAGCCACCGGTTGAGAAGTAAGCCATAATGTTGACAACGGAACTCCGTTTTTCTTCCATCTGTACTCCAGCGTATTGTCTGTTAAAATACCTTTAAGTACTGTTTGGGTATTAGAACAAATGTTTGCCTGCCCTGAAATATTTACATACGGAGGTCTCTTAAATGCAACACCTACCGCTTTAACACTCATTATATTGGTTTTACACCCTTGTGCTGAAACCAATACCGGCCAGTAATTCCCTGATTCCGTTGGTACAAAATTCATTGAGTTAGGTGCTCCCGGTACCGGGTTAGGTCCATTCATCCAAATATAACCTGTAGGTGCTGTACCTAGAGGTGTAAATGAAATCAGTGGTGAAGATCCCACACATGCAACTGCACTTAGTGGACTGAGGTTTCCGTCCAGGTTGGCTGCATAAACAGTAATATTTTGTGGAATAGTAGAATTGTATACGCATCCCTGAGGAGTTCTAACCATTAAACTTACCGTTTTCGGCCCAGCAGTATTGAATGTAACATTTAAATTCTGTTGTGAAGTTACATAAGATGTTCCGTCAAAATACCATGTATAGATATTTCCAGGAGTATACGAACCAGGTGAAAGAGTAATTACCTCTCCTTTACATGCTTTAACAGGAAGTGTAAAGTTCGTGTTCGGAACAGGGGCCAATGTAACAGTTTTCGTAATGATACATGCCGGCAATGATGGCTGTGATGGTACAGACACCTTCATGGTAAAGGTATAAGTACCTGGAGCCAGATTATTATAAGTAGCCGTCTGCCCAACCTGATCCGGCTGTCCTGCCATACTGAATCTGTATTCTATAGAAGCAGGATTAACCTCAAATATGGTAGATGAATTATATAAAGTAACATTGTAACCGTTACCATTACAAACCTGTCCTACATTAAACTTAGGTTCATACAGTTTTCTAACTTCAAAACTTGTTGAATACCAACATGCCCCATATCTTAAACGTACACTCACAATATGTGCTCCGGCAAGATCAGTTTGGAATGTAGCTGTAGGCTGCCCTTGAGGGCTTACTAAAGTAAGTACACTATTAGATACCCACTGGATTTCATCTGGTGGAATACTTACATTTAAATTATTTACTGTAATAGTATTACAACCAGTCCATTTCGGAGTAAAGGTAACCGTAGGCGGTGCCGTACAACTGCTTGTTGTTGGGCAGGAGTTGATTACTTTAATCTCCTGTGAATACACATAGCAACCATTAATATCCTTAGCTCTCACCTTATAAGTTCCCGCAAGACCAGTTCCTGATAAGGTATATGAATTAGTATTAAATCCTAGTAATGCCCCTCCATTCTTAAACCATTGCCACTCTACAATATTTGTAAGCCCAGTAGAACTGTTAGCTGTAAGTGTATAAGGTTGTAAAGGATAATCATCACAAACCATAAGGTTGTACACTGGTGAAACCGTAATAATTGTTTCAGGAAGAATAATGAAGCTTGCACTTGCTGTTGGCTGATATGCACATCCATTAGTTCCTGTGTAAGTTACAGTGACGATCTGATTAACGTTTCCACCTGAATTATTCTGAATATACCCGTTATTTGGGAAATCATATACTCCGGACTGATTGAATGTTGCCGGATGAGTATTTCCGTTTGCAAACGTAAATGTCACCCCTGTTGCAGAAGTAATTCCTCCCTGATCAACAGTAAAGTGAAGATCTGAACCTAAACATATCTTTCCAACGTTCGTAAAGTTAACCACCGGAAGAGCCAGCTTACTAACAGGCATTGTAATTATCTTCTTTTGCCCGCATACAACAACTTCAAGTTTTAAGTTAGTTGTATATATGCTATTAGTAACCTCATTGATGTTTACTGTTACAAAAGGGGTACCCTGCCCGGATACAAAACTTCCGAAGTTAGGATTATCAAAGCTCCATTCCATAGAATCCGGAACAATATCCCCTAAATTAGCCTCAAAAGTCTGAGTACTGCTTGGGCAGAATGGTCCTGAATTCTGATAAATAAAGATCTTATTAATATCCATTGGTTTTATATCCAATGAAATTGGTTTAGACTGGCAAGCCGCAGGGCTATTTGTTCTGTAAGCAACAGATACCGAGTAAAAAGAGGCGCCCGGATTGAAGATAACAGTAACACCATTACCTGCATTACTTCCCTGGATAGTACCATTTGTAACACTCCATACAGGGATTACTCCAGCTGGCTGTGGTGCTACAAGTGAATAGCTGTAAGGTCTACCCGGACATATTACAACATCTCCCATGATAAATCCTCTTGGCGGTCTTGGAATACTCACCACCTTAATCAATATCGGATTACTTTCGCATCCTCCTCTCATTGCCGTAATCACATAATTTCCTGGTGTCAGGAAAGGATAATCAAGAGGAGCCGTAGTTGGCTGTGGCGATGTATGCACTACCCCACCATTAAAGTAACATTCCAGATAACAGGAACATTAGGAGAAGCCGTAAATGTCTGTGGTGTTCCCACACAGATTTCCTCTTTTCCACCTGATATTGTTACAGGAGCTTCTACAACAATCGTTTTTTGTGCAGTACCCCCGCATTGTAATAATGTATTTTTATATGAAGCGGTAAGGGTATAAGTACCTGGTACATGCCCAGTGAAAAGAATTTCATTTCTTTGTTGGTTATATGTCAACTGTCCCTGAGCAGGTCCTGTAACATCCCAATCAACCTGTGTAGTTGGCCACTGTGGAAGTGAATAGGTATATTGTTTACCTAAACACACAACAGATTCTCCTTTAATTTTTGCTGTTTTTAAAATCACAGGAATTTTAACTGTTGTCCAAACCGGGCAGCCACATTCAGATTTATACATTACATAGCCAAAACCGTCTTCAGGATCTACATTATCCCATTTTACTTCAATTTCGTTTTCAGAAATATTTTGCCACGCCCCTCCAATCACTTTCCATTCTCCTTTGCAGCCATTTTTCACACTGTACCTTTCGGCACTTCCTTCACATACAACTGAAGCACAGCTAATCTGTACAGGTGGAGCTTCTGTGATTTCTATTTTTTGATAAGTTGTTTCTGAGCAGCCACATTTATTGGTTACCGTTAATGTAACCGTAACGCCGCCAGCCTGAGTAAAGGTATGGGACGGTTCAAAAGCCGTGGATGTGGTTCCGTCACCAAAATCCCAGAAATAATTAACAATATCTGTACCTCCATTTGCATGAGATAAATTGTCAAAATGAACCTCGGTATTTTTACATACGATGTCTTTCAGATTAACAAGATTAAAATTTGCAGAAGGTTTATTTATTTTCTCGATGCAGATGTCCTGGATTTCAATAGTTCCGTCAGCAAATGTAACTGTCGCCTGCAAAGAACCTGCTCCAGCACTTCCCCATGCAATTTCTGCAGTAGTATTTGCCCCGCCTGAAGTACTCTGCAGCACTCCCCCCGTAGGGATCCATGCTACAAAACTAATATTCGAGCCGTGGGCAGTATACTTCACGGTACTGCCTTCGCAGACGCGGATACAGGCACCGGAATCAATATCCGAAGCAGCAACAGAATTCTCTCCTGCGCCTTTTTCTCCACGGAAGATCTGACATCCGACCTGAGAATCCCAGGTAATATGGGTTGATTGTGCTTGCAGCCCCCAAGGTACAAGGAGCCAACATAGCAGGAGCCATCTGAAGATGTGCTGCCTACTAAAGTAAGTAGTGTTTTTCATGGTTAATAAAAATGTATTAATTTTCGCTTGGAAATTAATGAAAATTTTAACATTAAAATCATTTATTAGTGAAAAATATTACTTTTTATTAACATAAACATCAATAATATACCTCAATTACTGATTATACCTTAATTCACAACCATTGTAATTATTAATAAAAAAATAAATTTCTTTTCATATTAAAGCAAAAACAAGTCATTTCCCTTTTATTTAAGTAGTATCACTTAGAATAAAATCAACCAAAATTCAACAATAAAAGAATTTTAATAATAAATAACCAAAAATTAATTACAAAAACATAACAACAATAAGTCCAAAAAAAAACATTCTTTAAGACTTATTATTTTAAGAGCAACAAAGACATTATACACTCTACCTTATCTTCCAGAAAAGCTTAAGATCTTCTATTTATTAAGCAAAAAGAACTTATTTTGCAACTGAAAATAATTAATAGATAAAATGAAAAAATACTTCAGGGAAATTATGATAGTAATCATTGTACTATTATCACGATTACCTTTTATTTTTAACAGTCTGGGCACCGATTTGGATGCATGGAGAGAAGTATATACAGGAAAAATATTATACGAAGACCATATTTATAACGTTTCCCGCTTCCCCGGCTACCCACTTCCGGAATTTTTATATTCATTAGTGTATCATTATCCTTATTGGGTAATCAATTTACTGTCTGTTTTATTTACAGTTGGCTGTTGTCTGTATCTTTTCAGAATCTTGAATTTTCTCAGTATAAAGCTTTCTTTCCTTATTTCTATTGTATTCTCATTTGTACCGATCATCTATCTCAACAGTACAACCGCCATGGAATACAACTGGTCTTTATTCTTTTTACTGGGAAGCTTTTATTATCTTCTCAATAAAAACATTTGGCTTTCAGCATTACTGCTTGGACTCATGGTAAGCACAAGATTCAACAATATTATTTTTCTTCCGGCCTTTGTTTTCTTTCTGTATACTTATTCTCAAAAAGATATAAAAAAGCTTCTACAATTTTCGGTCTTAACCTTTCTCTCCACATGTGTTTTTTTCTCACCTGTTATTTTAAAATACGGCACAAATTTTCTACAGAGCTACGGAGATTCAGAAGTGAGCATCGGCAGCATAGTAAGCTTGGCCACATTATACATATACGGACCTTTGGGAATACTTGCTATTATTTCAGCCTTAATCCTTCAGCTGTTTAGTGGTGGTTACGGGAAAGTAAAACAATTATCAAAAAATCATATTGTCCTTTTCAGTTTTCTGATCATCATTTCCAATCTGGTATTCTTTATCAGATATCCACTGGAACCAGGTTACTTAATTCCGTCAGTACCATTTATTCTTATTCTGCTACAATATGTTTTGAATGAAAAACTAATGAAACCCATATTGTTCACATTACTCCTCTCTCCTTTTCTGATTCATGTCACTGCAGAGAAAATCCGGTTTACAGGAGTAATATTCACCAATGAAGATTATGAGAATCAGCAATTGAATTACTGCAAAGGTCTCATTAAGGAAATCAAAACCCATACAGGAAGCCAGCCTGCAATTTTCCATGTGGGCAATTACTCTGAACAGGTTTCACTTATGGGAAACTTTGATAAAAACAGCAATTTCAAGATTGTTAAGTATCTCAGTCCTCAGGACCAAAAGGATGTCATTAATAAAAAATACCTGCTCTATTATTCCAATACTGAAAACGGAAAAACAGAAAACAACAAAACTCACATGCTGGACCAATACGGAATACTCCTTTATAAAGACTTTGAACTAAAAAGATAATCCGACAGACAAAGCATACCGTCTTATCAGATTTCCCTTAAGTCTTGCACAAAAAATGAAATACCTTATCTTTGTTTTTTCGAGGTTCATTATAAATTTTTTATTCGAAAATATTCTACATGAAAAAAAATAGCTTTTTATTTTCCGCCAAAGGAATTCTTATTGCAGGATTTTTGTCCTTAAACACAGTAATGTATGCTCAGAAAACTACAGATCTTTCAACTATTTCAGAGAAAACCTTAAGCAGCATTCTGGAAAAGAACAGAAATTACTACACACAAGGTAAAGTAGCTGATTATATTCCTGAGCTGGGTAAAATGGACGCTAAAGCTATTGCCTTTTCTGTAGTGGATAAAAACGGTAAGATATTCAGCACCGGAGATGTTCAGAAGAAATTTACCATGCAGAGTATTTCAAAGATCATTGCTTTAATGGTAGCTGTAAATGATAAAGGCGAAGCCAATATTTTTGATAAAATGGGCTATTTCGGGTCAGACAGACCTTTCAACCATTTTTCCAACCTTGAAACAACAGGAAAACCACTTAATCCAATGATGAATGCAGGAGCAATCCTTACTACATCTTTAATTTCAGGTGAAGGTGAAAAACCATTCCTCAAAGTATTGGATATGGTTCGTTATATCACCAAGAACCCTACCATTGATTACAGCAAGTCCGTATATGAATCTGAGAAATCCACTGGACACCGTAACCGCGGAATGTTTTACATCATGAAAAACAGCGGACTGATTTCCGGCAATGAAGATCAGCTGGATAACTATTTCAAACAGTGCTCTATTGAACTTACCGCTGAAGATCTGGCGAAAATCGGATACTTTTTCGCTAATCAGTGTGTACGTTTTGATGGAGATTCTCAATACAAAAATGCAGATATTGCCAAACTGATAGAATCTCAGATGCTGACTGCCGGAATGTACGAATTCAGTGGAGAATATTCCAGAACCGTAGGATTGCCAAGCAAATCCGGAGTGGGTGGTGGAATTACAGTAAGCGTTCCGGGAAAAATGGGGATCGGCGTATTCAGCCCCGCATTGGATCAGCATGGGAATTCTTTAGCAGGTTATCATATTATTTTAGATCTCGCGAAACAGTACAACTTAAGTATCTTTTAAATACAACAATCTTTTATATTTAAGGTAAATCATTTTGATATCAGAAGTTTAATTATATTTGGGTAACCCTACATACCCATAATCATGTCAGTTCATTATGACAGCATATTAAAACATATTGACCAACACGTTACGTTATCAGACCAAGAGAAGAAAACACTCTGTGCAGCACTGATTTACAAGAAATTTCGACGTAAGCAATATCTCTTGCAGGACGGAAACATATGTACTCATGATTATTTTGTAATCAGCGGCTGCTTACGGCAATATGAAGTAAGCCTAAACGGTAAGGAAAATACAGTGCAATTTGCGTTTGAAAACTGGTGGATATCAGATTGGAACAGCATGCTTCATTCCCAGCCTTCCGTATACAATATTGAAGCAATGGAAAGTTCAGAAGTTTTTATGATTGAAAAGAATGAACTGGAAAAACTCTACACAGAAATACCAAAACTGGAAAGTTATTTCCGTAAAATATTCCTGAATGCTTTCATTTCCCTTCAAAAAAGAATATTATTCCAGCAGAAAACAGCCGAGGAAAGATATTTAGAATTTACAAAGAGTTATGGCTGGTTTGAACAGCGTCTTTCCCAACAGCATATTGCTTCTTTTTTAGGAATTACCCGGGAAACTTTAAACCGACTCAAAGGTCAGCAACATAAAGAAAATTAAAAAACCAGTGCTATTTATCACAGGTTTTCTGTATCAAACATCACACAGTACAACCCTACCGTCTCATTAACTTTGTTCATCAAAATCAAACAAAATGGACAATACGCTTAAACAATGGATAAAATCTACTGATGGTGGCTGGGGATCACTAACCTTACGCCTCACTTTAGGAGTCGTTCTGTTCCCACATGCTGCTCAAAAATTATTTGGTTGGTTCGATGGCCCAGGATTACAGGGAGAAATGCAATACATGACGACACAGGTCGGATTGCCTGTATTGATTGCTGCAACTGCAATAGCTGTAGAATGTCTGGGAACCTTTTTTATACTGTTTGGAATTTGGACAAAAATCACTTCTATTGCTGTTTTCTTCTTATTTACAGGAATGATCGTAGTAGACCATGCCTCTCATGGTTTTTTTATGAATTGGTTCGGAAAAATGCCTGCCGGAGCAGAAGGATTTGAATACCATCTGTTGGTATTGGGCATCTGTCTTACTCTGATAATACAAGGTGGTGGAAAATATTCAACAGAGAAAAAAACGACATAGAGATACATTAAACCTCTACTTTTAATCTTTTTTTAATAATCTCAAGCAGCTTTCCGCTGCTTTTCTTCATTTATATTTCATATTACCGTAATATTTTTACTCTATTATGTATCGTTATACTTCTTTTCAAAATCTTAAATAAATCACAAAAAGCAATTCTTCATTACGCCAATAATATAATATAAATCAATTTCATACAAAATCAATTCAAATTTTACGACTAAAAAAAACTGCTGAATTGGCTGATTTCATGCGGTAATTATTTGTATTATCTTTTTGTAATATAACAAAAACAAATCTCTTCTTTTTGAAATATTTTATTTTTTATTGCTATCTTTGCTTAACATTTCTTTAACTATAATTATTTATATTTATGGTTACACAGATTGTGCCGGCTTGTTTATAACGAATAAGAAAATAAACCGAATACTTTAATAACATTTGAATAATTAACAAATGTTTGTTAAAAAATTATTATCGAATTTCATTTATGATTGAATATATATCATAAATTTATTATTTTTATTCACGCATCACAAACAATCAATCCTTATCCCCATTAGATTGATGTTTTAATGCGAAATCGCATATTATTATTTTAATACTAAATGCAATGAAAAACTTGACCATTATCAGGCTAATGCCTTTTGAAAAGCCGGACACATACTTTTACTCTAATTACCTTAGGGCCAGTCATACGTTGTTGATTAATTCTCAACAAATGAGCTTTACCATTAAAAATATAATAAAAACCAATTTTATGATTTTGTAATTAAGCATTTTTCTTTGTTTCAAAGACTTATGCATTTTTCACAAAATATTTACTAACATATCACGCCATGAAAAACTTAACCATTATTGGACTAACGCCTTTTGAAAAGCCGGATGTCAACCTTATGCCTAAATTGCGTCAGGCTGGTGTATTCCCTGTCCTCAGCTTAGGCCAAGAGTTAACGACCGCGCAGGCAGCCCTTAGTCAACTGGAAGAAACAGACCTACCTTCTTACGGTATTTATGTTTCTAATGAAAAACTTTCAGCACTTCAACTTCCGGAAAATGTACGATTTGCGATCTTACCATTCGGAATGACTGTTCCTCAAAACTCAAATCTGGATATCATTTACCAGGTAACCAGTTTAGAGGAAGCAAAACAGGCTGAAAATTCAGGAGCCCTAGGAATCATTATCAAAGGAAATGAAGCAGGAGGTCACATCGGCTATGAATCAACTTTTGTATTGTTCCAACGAATTATCAATGAAATTAAAAGCATTCCGGTTTGGGTACAGGGGGGAATAGGACTCCATACTGCCGCTGCCGTGAAAGCTTTGGGAGCTGCTGGTATTGTACTGGACAGTCAACTAGCCTTATTCCCTGAAAGTTCCGTTCCGAAGGACATTAAAGATGTATGTTCAAAACTTAACGGAACTGAAACTAAGATCATTGCCAATCACAGAGTGTTGGTAAGACCTAATTCACCTTCATTACCGGATGATATTACTGCTGAAAATCTTAAACAGTATTTTACAGATCTTGACATCAGCAAAAGCTATATCCCAATGGGCCAGGATATTTCACTGGCAACCGATCTGTATGAAGAATTCAGAACACTGAAAAAGCTGGCTTTCGGACTGAAAGAAGCCATGCACGGTCACCTGAAACAGGCAAAAGCCCTTCAGGTTATCGATCAGAATAATCCATTAGCCCAGGAACTTGGATTAAAATATCCAATTGCACAGGGACCAATGACCCGTGTAAGTGATGTTCCCGGGTTTGCCAATGCAGTAGCAGAAGCAGGAGCTTTACCTTTTGTTGCCTTATCATTACTGAAAGGAAACTCAGCAAAGTCTCTGGTAATGGAAACCAAAGAACTGGCAGGCAGCAAAACATGGGGGGTAGGAATTTTAGGATTTGCTCCTCAGGAATTAAGAGATGAACAGACCTCTTATATTCTTGAAGCCCAACCACCTGTCGTTTTAATCGCAGGAGGAAGACCCGCACAGGCTAAAGTATTTGAAAAAGCAGGAATAAAGACATTTTTACATGTTCCGTCTCCTGCCCTATTGGATATTTTCCTTAAAGAAGGAGCTAAGAGCTTTATTTTTGAAGGCCGTGAATGCGGTGGACACGTAGGTCCATTATCCAGCATGGTTCTTTGGGAAAAACAAATTGAAAGAATATTAAAAGAAGACCATCCGGAAAATATCAGTGTATTCTTCGCAGGGGGAATCCATAACGACTTCTCAACGGCATTCGTTTCTATCATGGCTGCTCCATTGGCTGCCAGAGGGGTAAAAGTGGGTGTTTTGATGGGAACTGCTTATCTGTATACTCAGGAAGCTGTACAAACCGGAGCTATTCAGGAAGAATTCCAGCTACAGGCGATGCAGGCTAAAGACACTGTTTTATTAGAAACAGCTCCAGGCCACGAAACCCGTTGTTTAAATACTTCATTTGCCAACCATTTCAATACCGAGAAAGCTAAACTTTTAGCAGCCGGAACTGACAAAAAAGTAGTGTGGGAGCAATTGGAAAAATTAAACGTAGGCCGTTTAAGAATTGCTGCTAAAGGAATTGAACGTCAAGGAGATCAATTAGTAAACATCCCTAAAGACGATCAGCTAGATCTTGGAATGTACATGATCGGGCAGATTGCAACAATGCACAACAAGGTTCTTACGCTTGAGGAACTTCACCAAAATGTAAGTATCAACAATTACGAATACATCCAAAATGCTGAATTGTCAGAACTTCCAACATCCAGCGAAAAGCCATTAGACATCGCTATCGTAGGAATGGAATGTATTTTCCCAGGGGCTAAAAACCTGGATGAATTCTGGAGAAATATCATCCTCGGAAAAGACAGTGTTACTGAAGTTCCGGACGAAAGATGGAATAAAGAGCTTTATTATAAACCAGATTCAGACGAAGCTGATGTATCTCATTCAAAATGGGGTGGTTTCATTCCAAAAATTGATTTTGATCCATTAGCATTTGGTATTCCACCACAATCATTAGCCGCTATTGAACCTACACAATTGCTTACACTATTGGTAGCAAAACGTGCAATGGAAGATGCTGGATATGGTGAAAAACATATCAATAGAGAAAACATCTCTGTCATTATCGGAGCTGAAGGTGGTAACGATCTTGCCAACAGCTATAGTTTCAGAGGATATTATAAACAAGTCTTCGGAGAACTTCACGAAGAAGTAAAAGAAGCTTTCCCACATACAACAGAGGATTCATTCCCGGGTATTTTGGCCAATGTGATCGCAGGTAGGATTACGAACCGTCTGGATTTAGGGGGAAGAAACTTTACTGTAGATGCAGCATGTGCATCATCTTTAGCAGCCCTGGATTTAGCTTGTCAGGAACTTGTATTAGGAAAATCTGATATGGTTCTTGCCGGAGGTGCAGATTTACATAACGGAATCAATGATTATCTGATGTTCTCCAGTACGCATGCCCTTTCCAGAAAAGGAAGATGTGCCACATTTGACAGTGAAGCAGATGGAATTGCCCTTGGAGAAGGAATCGCAATCCTTGTTCTGAAAAGATATGAAGACGCGATCAACGATGGTGACCGTATTTACTCTGTAATTAAAGGAGTTGGCGGATCCAGCGACGGAAAAGCTCTTGGATTAACGGCTCCTAGAAAAGTAGGTCAGGTAAGAGCCTTAGAACGTGCTTATACTCAAGCTGGAATCAGTGCTGCAGCTGTAGGATTGGTAGAAGCTCACGGTACAGGAACTGTTGTTGGAGACAAGACAGAATTAAGTGCCTTGACTAACTTATTCAGTCGTTCAGGTGCACTACCAGGACAGACTCATTTAGGTTCTGTGAAAACTCAGATCGGACATACCAAGTGTGCTGCAGGATTAGCAGGTTTAATCAAAGCTTCTCTTGCTGTTTATCACGGTGTGAAACCTCCTACCCTTCACCTTAAGAATCCAAATGCTTATTATAACGCACAAACCAGCCCATTCTCTTTCCATGCTGAAACAGGTTTATGGACTGAGAAAAACAGATATGCGGGAATCAGTGCTTTTGGATTCGGAGGAACCAATTTCCATACTGTAATTGCGAACCATCCGAAAAAAGATGACTCAATTGCGATGCAGTCTTGGCCTTCAGAATTATTTGTATTCCGTGGGGATACTTATGAAGAAGCTAAAGGACAATCAAGCCAGATCAAAACATTATTGGAAATCAATGATGAGATTCCATTAAAAGATATTGCTTACAGTTTAAGCATCAGTTCAGAAAAACCAATTCAGTTCAGTATTGTAGCTGATACTGCTGTAGATCTGATGATGAAGATTGAATTAGTACTATTAGGAATAGAAACTAAAGATACTTTCACTGTCAGTAAAAAAGAAGGTAAGGTAGCCTTTACATTCCCTGGACAAGGAAGCCAGAGAATTAACATGGCCCGTGATCTATTCGTAGTCTTCCCGGCTATGCGTCAGATTATTGACAATTATCCTGAGCTTGAAAAGGTGGTTTTCCCTTCTAAAACATTCAATGAAGCGGATTTAAAGCAACAGAAAGAAACCATTAAAGATACCCGTTTAGCACAACCTCTTTTAGGAATTGTTGATCTTGCATTAGCTAAATTCTTAGAATCGTTAGGAATTATTCCTGATATGTTGGCAGGTCACAGCTATGGTGAATTACCGGCTTTATGTTTCTCAGGCGTATTTGCAGAAGATCAATTAGTTGATTTAAGTATCCGTAGAGCTCAATCTATTTTAGATTCAGTAGAAGGAGGTGATCCAGGTTCTATGTTAGCTGCAAGTGCTACTCACGAACGTTTACAACCGATTATCGCTAAGGTGGAAGGATGCTATCCAGTTAACTTCAACGCGCCTACTCAATGTGTTATCGCTGGAAGTACAGAAGCTATCAATAAACTGCTGGAAGTTCTTAAACAGGAAGGTATTTCTGCTAAAAAATTAGAAGTGGCATGTGCATTCCACAGCCCATTATTGGCAAAATCTAAAGGTTTATATGCTGATGTATTAAAAGACGTTCCTTTCCAGGAAATGCAGATCCCAGTATGGTCTAATACCACAGCTGATGTATATCCTACAAGTCCTTCAGATATCAAAGAAAGATTGACTGACCACTTAGTTCAGCCTGTAAGATTCGTAGAGCAGATGCAAGCGATGTATAACGATGGAGCAAGAATCTTCATCGAGGTAGGACCAGGAAAAGTCCTTACAGGATTGGCAAAATCATGTCTTGAGAAAGACCAGTTGACTTTATATGTTGAAGATAGCAGCCGTAATAAGTTCACTCATTTATTGTGCATGTTGGCACAGTATTTAGGAACAGGACGCAGCTTCAATATTGAGAAACTTTTTGATGGCCGTTTCGTTCAGCTTGTTGACATTAATCAACCTGAATTATACAAGAAAAGCCCTGCCATCTGGCGTGTTAACGGACAAGCTGCACATCCGACAACAGGTTCATTACCTGCTAATGGTGCACCCCCTATCATAAATCCTATTCCTATGAACAATTTTACCAATCATAATACGCAAGCTCCTGCACCGGAAGGCCTATCTACGGCAGAACGTATGCTGCAGGAATATTTAAACAGTATGAAATTAATGATACAGGCACAACGTGATGTGATGCTTTCCTTTATGGGACAGAATCCTCAGGTGAACCCGATGCCTGTTTACAATACTCCAATGCCAGCTCCAACACCTGAACGTACCATTCCGGTACAAGCAGTTCAGCAGGAAAGAACTGTGGCGGTAGCTGCTACTGCCGTTGCTGTAAAAGCGACTCCTACAAGAGATATCAAAGCTTTATTACTACAGGTTGTAAGTGATAAAACAGGATATCCGCAGGAAATGCTGGGTATGGAAATGGACCTTGAAGCTGACTTGAGTATCGACTCTATCAAAAGAGTGGAAATCATCGGAACACTTCGCAGCGAATTAGGAACATTAGCCAATGGTAATACCAATGAAGACATGGTGATGGAACAATTGGCAGCTATCAAAACTTTAAGCGGATTAGTTTCATGGCTTACTGAATTCTCTGGAGCTGAAGCTACAACCGCTCCTGAAAAAATGGAACAGCTGCTGAAGCAGTTTCAACGCCACAGGCTAAATCTACATTATCATTAGAAGACCTTCAAAACGGTATTTTAAATATTGTAAGTGAGAAAACAGGGTATCCGAAAGAAATGCTAGGATTAGACTTAGATTTAGAAGCAGACCTTAGCATCGACTCTATTAAACGTATGGAGATCATTGCAGATCTTAAAAACAAGATCGGTTTCGGAGAAAATCTTGAGCAGGCTGATGATGTAATGGAAAAACTGGCAGCTATTAAAACCCTTCGTGGATTGGCAAGCTGGATCAGTGAAATGAGCGGTGACACTACTGAAACAAAAAACGAAGTAAAGGAAGTTAACACTCCTGAAGTTACGAATAATGTATTATCACGTCTTCGTTTTGACATCACCCCTACAGATGCTTCTTCAGTACAAAATACGGAAGTTCTTCAAGGGAAACGTTTCGCCATCACTCAGGATGACACCCAACAAACCTCAGCTATTAAAACTGAGTTGGAAAAACATGGAGCTATCGTAGAATTGGTAGACGCAGATAAAGATCTTTCACATGTTGACGGATTAATCATGCTAGACCTGTTCTCAGCAACAGATAAACCAAGCATCATCGATCATGTTGATCTGATTAAAAAACTTGATTTTGATAAAGCGAAATGGGTGTATTTAATCTCTGATATTGCTGCTCATATTCAGGAAGTAACTGATGTAAGTGTTTTACGTCATCATCAGGGTTATCCTGGACTTTTCAAAAGTTTAGCTAGAGAATTTGATCACACGACTTGTAGATTCATCAGTTTAAGCACTCCTCAGGAAGTAGATCAGATTGCTGATATTACTTTAAAGGAAATCTTAACGAATGATAAACCTGCTGAAGTGATCTATAAAAACGAGCAAAGACATAAGGTAGACATTATCCCTTCTCCATTGTCAACAAGTTTAAATGAAGCTCACATTCAGCTAGATCAAAAATCAGTGGTATTGGTACTTGGAGGTGCACAGGGAATCACTGCAGAGTTGGTGAAACACATGTCTCAGGCTTATCCGTGTACTTATATTTTGGTAGGAAGATCAGCAGACCCAAGAAATGAAACGTCTGCAAAAGAATTCGAAGGAATGAAGACTAAGGAAGAAATCAGAGCTTATTTGATTAAGTCCGGAAAATTCACTTCTCCTGCTGAGATTGAAAAAGAAACTACAAAGGTTTATAAAAACAACCAGATCCTACGCACAATCCGTGATATGGAAGCGCTTGGAAATACTATTATCTATCAATCTTTAGATCTTTGTGACGAAGAGGGATTAAGCAATTTAATCAGCAGTATTTATGAAAAATACAGCCGTTTAGATGGAGTGATCCACGGAGCAGGTCTTTTAGAAGATAAATTATTCAAACAAAAGACAACCTCTTCTTTTGGACGTGTATTCGATACCAAGGTAAAACCACTTCGTGTATTGGCTGAACAACTTCGTACAGACTGCCAGTTCGTTGTTTTATTCTCAAGTATCGCATCGGTATACGGTAATAAAGGTCAGACAGATTATGCTGCGGCTAACAGTGTACTGGATGATTACGCTAACGCTCTGAATAAAAGACTACAGGGAAAAGTAATCTCCATCAACTGGGGACCTTGGAAAGGAGCAGGAATGGTTTCTTCCACCCTTGAATCGGAATACGAACGTAGAGGAATTTCCATGATCCCATTGGATGAAGGAAAAGAAATCTTCCTTAACGAAATAAAATACGGAACTGAAAGCCAGGTGCTTATCATGTCAGGAAATAATTGGTAACCCTCTGTATACACTAAGCATGAAAAAAACAGATGTTGCTGTAGTTGGACTATCCTGCGTCTTTCCCGGGGCGCAGGATGCCCAAACTTTTTGGCAGAATATTGTCAATAAAGTAGACTCTACCCAATCTGCTCCGGCAGATAGGATAGATCCGGTGCATTTTAGCGATGCCACCAACCCTGTCGATCGTTTCTATTGCAAACGAGGCGGGTTTATTCCTGATTATGAGTTTAATCCTACCACTTTTGGGATTTTACCCCTTGCCGTGGAAGGAACAGAACCCGATCATTTACTGACCCTTGATTTAGTTCAGAAAGCTTTAGAGGATGCCGGAGTATTTCAAAAGAATACTTCCCTTGAAAAGACCGGAATTGTCATCGGGAAAGGAAATTATACCGGGCCGGGAGCAACCCGTGCCATTGAAATTGTAAGAACCGGAGAACAGATTTCCTCTTTATTACAGGAACTTCTGCCTCAGGTATCTTCCGCTGATATTGAAAAAGTAAAACACGCTTTCCAGGAACGTAAAGGACGTTTTGCTGCTGATACTGCCATGGGATTAATTCCCAATCTGGTAGCCTCATTGGTAGCCAACCGTTTTGATCTTGGAGGGGTTGCTTTCACAGTGGATGCCGCTTGTGCCAGTGCTTTAATTGCCGTAGATCATGCTGTACAGGAACTTCAGAGAGGACGTTCTGATATGATGATCGCCGGAGGAGTTCACACCGGACAAAATGCTACTTTCTGGAGTATTTTTGCTCAATTAGGAGCCATGTCCCGCCAGGAACAGATTAAGCCGTTCAGTATGGATGCTGATGGATTACTGATTGGAGAAGGCTGTGGTTTCGTTGTGTTAAAACGATTGGAAGACGCCGTTCGCGATCAGGATAAAATCTATGCCGTGATTAAAGGAGTAGGTGTAAGCAGTGACGGTAACGGAACCAGCGTGATGAGCCCATCCGTAAAAGGCCAGCTGAAAGCTTTAGAACAAGCCTGGATCAATGCTGATCTGGATAAAAATAAAGTAGGTTACCTTGAAGCCCATGGTACCGGAACTCCGCTTGGAGATAAAACAGAACTTCAGACCTTAGCACAGTTCTTTGGGAAAGAAGAAGCTGCTCCAGTGGCAGGAATCGGTTCTGTAAAATCCAATATCGGACATGCCATGCCGGCTGCCGGAATCGCAGGATTAATTAAAACCTGTCTGGCATTACATCATGACACATTACCGCCAACATTGTACTGTGAGAATCCTACTGCTGACATGCAGAACACAAGATTTGAACCCGTACAGGAAGCTAAAACCTGGTCAAAAACAGGACTACCCAAAGTAGCAGCAGTAAACGCTTTCGGATTTGGTGGAATCAATGCTCACGTTGTTCTTGAAGGCTATGATATGCCTAAAAAAGACAAAGTATTGCTATTGGCAAGACCTACGCATGCAGAATTGGTTTCTGCATTACAAAATAATGATACCACTTTAGGAGAAGGAGATTTCAGAGTAGCCATATTTGATCCAACCCCTGCAAGAGTAGAAAAAGCCCTTAAAATTGTTTCTAAAAACCTGATCTGGAAAAACAAACAGGACATTTGGTACACTTCTACCCCATTATTAAAAGATGGCGGTAAAGTAGCCTTTGTATTCCCTGGTTTAGATGGTCTGGCAAAAGGTGAAGTAGACAGTGTTAGCCGTTATTTCGGATTAACAGCGCCTATAGAAACTGAAGGCGAAGGTCTTTTAACCGATGCTTTAAACATCTTCAACAACTGTAGCATCCTTGATAATTCATTAAAAAAACTGGGGATCATCCCAGATATGAATGCAGGACACAGTTTAGGAGAATGGCTGGGAGGATATTCATCAGAGTTAGCAGAAGTCAATTCTGTAAAAGCCTTAATCGATGTTCTGAATCCTGAAACTTTTGAATTAAAAGATTCTAAATTCATTGCCATCGGAGCAGGAATTGACGTTGTACAGCCATTTATTTCTGAAATTTCAGACCTGTATATTTCTAACGACAACTGCCCTAATCAGGTGATTCTTTGTGGCAGCAATGCTGCATTGGATGAATTGGTTCCGCAATTAAAATCAAAACAGATCTTCCATCAGGTACTGCCGTTCCAATCCGGGTTCCACTCTCCATTTATCGCTGATAAACTGGATGTTATTTTAGCGGGAATGGAAAAAGCACAGTTCCAGAAAACGAAGATTCCGTTATGGTCTGCAACGACTTTAGAACCTTATCCAGCGGATCAGGCAGCGATCAGAAAACTGAGTGCCGAGCATTTGGTAGAACCTGTTCGTTTCCGTGAACTGACAGATAAATTATACGAGGAAGGAGCCAGAGTATTCATTCAGGTGGGTACCGGTGGTCTGATTGGATTTATTGATGATACATTGAAAGGAAAAGCATTCAGCACCATTCCTTCCAGCGTTCCTGCCCGTTCTGCATTGGCACAGCTACAACGTGTTGTTGCTTCGTTATTTGTAGAAGGGAAAACCATTGCTCTTGACTTTTTAGAGCTTCAGCAACAATCAAAAAGATCATCAGGAAAAGGCATTAAACTGGAATTAGGCTCCCCTATTATCCGAAACTTTAAAGAAGTAAAAGCCTTAGCTCAAGCCTTTGAAACACCCAAACAATACACTGCCTCAGCTTCAGCCATGACTGCCAAAAGTGGTCATCCGCTGGTACAGGCATTCCAGGACAATGTTAATGATATGATCCGTATGCAGGAAGAAGTATTGACTTTATTCCAAAATCGTCCGGAAATTACGATTCCACGTCCTGCTCAGGTTGCTCCTGTAGCACAATATGCTGCTCCACAAGCACCGAGAAGTACAACCTTCACAAAAGATCTGTACGTAACATTGGAAAGTCATCCGTACCTGATCGATCACAGCTTATTGAGACAGCCTAAAGGATGGGCTCATGTAGCCGATATGGAACCGGTAATCCCGATGACCATGATCTTTGAACAGTTAGCAGAAATTGCAGAAGCAGAAATCCCAGGAACATTGGTTCATAAAATTATGAACGTAAGTGTATTCCAGTGGATGAACGTAGCACAGCCTTTTGAGAAAACTGTGAAAGGACAATGGCGTGGAGAAAACCATGCGTATCTGGATATTGAGAACTTCGCTAATGCAGAAGTAACCTTAAAATCCGGCCCTGTTCCTACTCCAACCTTCAATCTTTCCATTGGTGATCTTCTACCGATTGAAAGAACTCCTGAAGAGATCTATGATGCACACATGTTCCATGGCGATCAATACCAGGGAATTATTGAAGTTTCAGCGGTTGGAACTAAAGGAATCATAGGAAAGATCAAAGGAAATGGCGGAAAAGGATCTCTATTGGACAATGCCGGACAATTATTCGGGCTTTGGCTACAGCTTACGTTAGTGAAAGACCGTATCGCCTTCCCGGTGAAGATCAGAGATATTGAATTCTTCGGAGACATGCATGATCAGGAAGGTATTTTTGAATGCACCTGTATGCAGACTGAGCTTAATGATGAGTTTGCCATTGCTAATATCGTTCTTAAAAGAGACGGAAAAGTATGGTGTGCCATCACAGGCTGGCAGAACAGAAGATTGGAAATTGATGCCGCGTTATGGAATGTTTCCATGTCGCCATTGCATAACCGTCTTTCTGAAGAGATTGCTCCTGAAGTATTTTTCTTCCACCAGGCCTATACCAGAGTCGCTTCATGGGATTTTATCCTGAAAAGATATTTCAACCAAACGGAAAAACAGCATCACCAGCAATTATTACCGAACAAAAAGAAAAACTGGATGGTAAGCCGTGTTGCGGTGAAAGATGCCGTGAGAAACCTTCTCCGTCAGGAAAAAAATCACGCTTGCTTCCCGATCACCTTTGAGATCCGTTCCGATGAAGTGGGGAAACCTTACCTCATCAGTGATTTTACAGAAGACATTCATATTTCACTCGCTCACAAAGGAAAAGAAGCTGTGGGGATTGCGAGATATGGCAAATCTGTAGGAATTGATATGGAACTCATGGAAGAACGCAGCGAAGGATTCTATGATCTGGTATTTACAGACAATGAATTAGCCTTATTAAAAGGAAAAGATCAGGCAGAATGGACGACCCGTTTCTGGGTAGCCAAAGAAGCCTACGGAAAATTCTTAGGAACCGGATTGAAAGGAAATCCAAAAGCCTTCGAAGTAGAACAAATAAAAGATGATCACTTGTGGATCAACAATATTGAAATCAAAACTATTAAACATAAAAATTATATTATCGGATGGACACTGTAAACGCAACATTAAAAATGAACCACGAAGAACTTTTTACTTTATTAAAAGGTTTTATTACTGAAGTGATAGGTGCTGAATTTGTAGAGGAGATGGACATTACTCCGGAAAGTTCATTCACCAAAGATCTTGAAATGGACAGCATCGAGATTGTCTCTTTCTCTGAAAAGATCAAGGCGCATTTTGGCGATCAGATCGACTTTACAGGTTGGTTATCTTCTATGGATCTAGACCAGCTTATTAATCTTGACCTTAGTATGATCATCAATTATATCTACGAATGCCAATAATCACTGTCAATAACAGACAAGTTCATATACAGGAACTCAATAAAGGAGCCGAACAAACCGTGGTCTTAATCCACGGTATGTTCAGTAACCTGTCCATTTATTATTTTAATATTGCCCCTATTCTGGCAAAACATTTCCATGTGGTGATGTACGATCTGAAAAGTCACGGTATGAGTGAACGCTTTTTGGATGGGTACGACCTTAAAAACATGTCATCCGATCTGATTGATTTAATAGATCACCTTCAACTGGAAAAAGTACATCTTGTAGGCTATAGCTTCGGCGGTCTTATTGCTTTAAAAACAGCT
The DNA here is from genome assembly GCF_004119455.1 of Chryseobacterium sp. CH25. GTDB lineage: Bacteria > Bacteroidota > Bacteroidia > Flavobacteriales > Weeksellaceae > Chryseobacterium. The sequence continues at coordinate 314,596 of NZ_NRQT01000004.1, read as the reverse complement.
TTAAAATACCCCGAACGTGTTAATCAACTGGTGGTGATGGAAGCTCCGGATCCTCAGGACGAAAAAGCCCGTAACATCATTGATGAGTACAGCAAGGAATTCCTTGAGCATTATGTAGCCAATTTTACAGATACTACCAAAGTGCAGATGGGCAAAAGACAAATGGAAAAGAACCATCGTATGTATGAGTTTCTGTTTAATCAAACCAGCATCAAAGCAGATATGATTAAGGAAAAACATTTCCTTGGTGAAGCCAATTTCAATGGATTGACAGCTTCCACTTTATTGCTTTACGGTGCTGATTCCAATTGCAGACCTACAGGAGAATGGCTGCAGTCTCAAATCGGTTCATCCGAACTTGAATTAATCTCCGGCGATCACAATATTCCGATTCAGGAACCTCAGCTTATCGCAGAGACGATCGCTCAGTTTTTATCTAATATTTTAACGAAGAACCATGGCTAAATTTGCATTTATAGTTCCACCCTTGACAGGACATGTCAACCCTACCCTAAGCATCGGTGCTACTCTGTTGGAAAGAGGGCACGAAGTAGCATGGATCAGCCTTGACCCTATGTTAGAGGCTAAACTTCCGGAGGGCGGAAAATTATTACTGATCCAGTACGATCAGACCGACGCAGAAAAGAAAGAAAGCGAACAGTATCTCGATATTATTTCCAAAAAGGTAGTCTACGGAATCGACAGCGTGAAGTTCCTTTACGAAGAAGTTCTTATTCCACTAAACAGACATTGCTATAACGGAATTGTTGCTTTATTAAAGACCTATCAACCCGATCTAATCATTGGTGACCACCAGTTATTTGCAGCTCCGGTAGCTGCCAAAGCATTAGGAATTCCTTGTGCAACTTCCGTTACCGCTCCGGCTGCCATTAAAATCATGAATGAACTGCCTAAAGTTCACGAATGGGAAGTGAATCAGATCATCGATCTACAGAAAGAACTTGGCTTTCATGAAGAGCGTTCTCTGGCCACTTCAGATCTTTTAACCCTTGTTTTAACCTCTAATTATTTCTTTGGGGAAATGGAAGATCTGGAACCTCAATACAAATTCACGGGACCGGTTCTTACCGAGCGTCGTATCTCTTGTGAATTCGATTGGGACAGACTAAAAAGTGCTACCAACAAAAAGATTTTAGTAAGCATCGGAACCACTTTCGATCACGATCATAAAAAAGCATTCTTCCAAAAGGTTGTGGATGCTTTTAGAGAGGAAGATTTAACCGTTGTTGTAGTTTCTGATCCACAGCTTTTCGAGCAATGGCCGGATAACTTTATGGTCTATCAGCAGGTTCCTCAATTGGATCTGTTACCTCATCTTGACGGGGTGGTGTGCCATGGCGGTCACAATACCGTTTCTGAAACTTTATCCAACGGAATTCCTTTGGTAGTCATTCCTATTGCGTATGACCAGTCGCACGTTGCAGGACGTGTAGTGCGTACGGAAGCAGGTGAGAGACTTAATTTCAACAGATTTAAAGCCAATCATCTGAGAGAGGCAGTACAACAAATATTAAATAACCCGAGCTATCGTGAGGCAGCTCAAAAAGTAGGACAATCTTTTATGGAAGCAGGAGGAGCAGCTACAGCCGCTAATTTATTGGAAGAAGCCATCACAAAGGCTTCAAAACCAGAAAAACCATCTAAATTTTTATTCGTTGTGCCGCCGTTTTTCGGACACGTGAGCCCTACATTAAGTGTGGGAGCCAGTCTGATTGCCCGTGGCCATGAAGTAAAATGGTTCGGCATTACGCCTTTAGACAGCAAACATATTCCGGAAGGAGGTTCTTACTTCTATCCTGAAGAAGATCTTATTCCCTATCAGGAAGAAATTGCCCGTATTTTAAAAAGACAGGATGATGGACCTGCATGTTCAGGACCTGAAGTAATGAAATTAGCACTGGAAGAAACATATGTTCCTTTCGCCAAAATGATGATGCCGGGATTAACCCGATTAACAGAAAGCTGGATGCCTGATGTGATTGTGAACGACTGTATCACTTTCGGAGGTGCGCTTTTCGCCCACAAACATAATATTCCTTGCGTAACGACCACACCTGTTCCACCGGACGTGATGGGAGACACTGAAAAAAGTGCCCCTAAAATCTGGGAATGGCAGCAAAATCTCATCAAAGACCTGCAAAAAGAAGTAGGTATTCATGAGGAAGGTATTTACATCCATTCTCATAAACTGAATATGGTATTTACATCACAAGCCTTTGCCGGTTTTGATACTGTACCATCGCATATGAAATTTGTAGGTCCTGTAAAAGGCCGTCCAAATGATGCTCCTTTTGACTGGGATAAATTAAATGCTTCTACTACTCCAAAGATCTTCGTATCGCTGGGAACTTTATTGGTAGACATCAGAAAAGCTTTCTTTGAAAAGATTATTGCTGCATTTAAAGATCAGCCGGTAACCGTGATTGCCGCTACTCCACCGGAAATTTTTGAAGAATGGCCGGAGAACTTTATTGTAAACAGCTTCGTACCTCAATCTGCAGTGATGCAGAGAATGGATATGGTCATTTGCCACGGAGGTTTCAATACAGTAAATGACACTTTCCGTAACGGATTACCAATGTTGATAACGCCTATCGCTTATGATCATTTCCATATTGCGAAATTAATTGAGCAGGCAGGTTGCGGAATCAGCATCCGATACAAGAGACTTCGTGTAGAAGCGCTTCGTGAAACCGTTTTTGAATTACTGGAAAATCCTAAATACAGAGCTGCTGCTCAAGAGGTTCAAAATACATTCAATCTTGCCGGAGGTAATGATAAAGCGGTAGAATTGTTAGAAAATTTTGTGCAGGAACATTCCACATTAGCGTCTGTATAGCCTATGAAAAGAAGATTGTTATTTGGCGAACGAATGTTACTGGGAGACGGAACAGAACCGTTCAATGCGGTGATCCCTTTCAGGCTCAGAGGAACCTTTACATTAAAGGATATCCAGCAGGCTTTGGCTCAGATCCAGCAAAAACATCCGTGGTTAAGAGCGCTTATTGCTCACGATGATAAAAATATCCCCTGGTTTGATGTTCCTGAAAACCCGATCTCCATTCCGGTACGAATTATTGCCAGAAAAGGAGAAGATCAGTGGCAGGAAGAATCCAAAAGGGAATGGACTACTTTATTCGATCCTAAAAAATTGCCTCTTATCCGGTTTGTCTGGATCAAGGGGGAAGACGTTTCTGACATGCTATTTGCGTTCCACCATTGTTTATGTGATGGTGGTTCTGCAATGGCCTTCCTTTATGAGTTTTTAAAAGTATTGGATAATCCAAAAGCCGATATTGGGATAGAAAACCCTATTTTAGGCATTCAGGATGTAGTTCCGGCGAATATTTTAAACAGCCGGAAGCAAAAATTAAAAGCCAAATTCATCGGAAGGTTAGCAGCTACAGCCATTAAGGTTATTCCTACCGGTAAAAAATCTATTGACCGTCAAAATGATTATTTAATCAGTTGGAAAGTAGATGAAACCGTAAGCCAACAACTGATTTCCTATTGCAAATCCAATGGCGCTACCGTGAACACGTTCTTAAGTGCCGCATTGCTTCAGGCTTTCAAGAAAATAAAAGGAACCGGAGCTTTCAATAAGGTGTCTTGCCCTGTAGATATCAGACGTTTTGCTACCCAGGTGAAGAACGATCATATTTTTGCTTTTGGACTGATGATTGTGGTTTCTGCCAATGAAAAGCTGAGCTTTATAGAGAATTTACATACGATGCAGGCTTCTGTAGAGCGTAAAACCTCTAAGCTGGACCCTTATATTACCATGATGGTGATGGAATCCGGACACGATGCACTGAATAATTTCACCAAGCTTTTGAAGAATGGAAAATCGTCTAATGACTGCATGTTTTCCAATCTGGGACGCATTCAGATTCCTCATGAGTATAAAGAATTTAGTGTAGATACTATTTTCAGTCCGTCCGTAATTGGTCCGCTGGGTAATACCACCACACTGATAGTTTCTACTTACCGTGGAAAAATGGATTTTTCATTTGTAGGAAGTGAAGGATATTTACCGTATACCGATGCCCTTGCCATCCGTGATGAAATCATGAAGATCATTAAAACCCAACTGGAATATATCGCTGTATCATGATCAAAAGAAAACTAATGATGGTGGAAAGGATCATGTATGTAGATCCCGAAACGCCCGTAAACTGTGTATTTGCAGCCAAAATAAAAGGAGAAATTCCGGAGCAGAATTTTAAAACTGCTCTGGAAAAAATCCAGCAGAAACATGCGTTGCTAAGAGTAGTGATAGACTCTACAAGTGAGAAATACCCCTTTTTTATAGAAGAAAAAGAGATTGCTCCTATCCCACTCCGCATCGTAGAAAGAAAAACAGACCAGGACTGGCTGACAGAATCTCAAAAAGAGTGGAAAATCTTATTTGAGGAAGAGAAAACACCACTAGCCCGTGTAGTCTGGGTAAGAGGACAGGATTTTTCTGAAGTCTTTTGGGCCATCCCTCATTGCATTTCAGACGGGACAACCGGAGTGACCTTAATGAAGGAACTTCTTCAGCTTTTAGATAACCCAGCTTTGGAATTAGAACCTTATGAGGCTTTCACTTCAGTAGATGAATTTCTCCCTTCCAACTTTAATGTAAAAAGTAAGAAATTCAAAGCCAGACTTTATCTGACCTTTGCCCGTTTCTTCTTTATGCTACAGCAGAAAAGCAAAAAGAGAAACCTTGGAAAAGACTATGTTCTCCACCAAAAACTGGATCCGGCAACCACTTCTCAGATCACTGAAAGATGTAAAGCCAATGGAATCTCCGTACATGCTTTATTATGTTCTGCGTTTATGCAGGCTTTCCAGGAAGTAAAAGGAAAAGAAGCCAAAGGGAAAGTCATCAGCCCGGTAGACGTGCGTCATTTTATTCCGGAGATCAAAGAAGATCATTTATTTGCTTTTGCTCCAACCGTTGACCTTGCGATTAAAAAAGGAAGTTCCGATCTGTTGAACAATGCCAAGCAAATTAAAGAAGACCTAGTTCAGAAAATAGGAAAAATGGAAGCCCGCGAACTGCTGTGGATGGGTGAACAGATGCACCCGATTGTTGACCGTATGATCTCCATGCTTAAATCAAGCAATGGCGGCCATGATGTAACCTTATCCAATATGGGCAGGATCAACATCCCGAACGAGTACAAAAACTTCAGCATCGATACTATTTTCAGCCCTACAGTGGCATTCCCATGGCTGAACTCAAATACTTTGGTGACGAGTACGTACAACCATCAGATGGATTTTATATTTTTGTCCAACGAAGACTTCCTTCCCAAAGCGGAAGCCGCCAAAATAAAAGAGAAAGCCATAGCGCTAATGACCACCTCATGAAATTGAAATTTAAGCCGAAGCCGCCCAAAAAGCTCAAAAAAACTACCCTTAAACGCTTTCTCATCAAGCGTACAATCTACTATGTCCTTCCGAATGTATTTTTCAATTTCATCATCGCCTATGCCAGCTTCAAAGAATTAGGCTACACCCATTTTTCTCCGGCGAGCAGAATCTGGCCCGCCTTACCCTACCCATGGCCCTATTTCTTCCCGTTGTCCTCACCATTGATATCATCAAAAGAGTAACTGATGCTGCAGGACAAGGCGCCATTGAGTTTACCGTAGATGAACAGTTAAATATTAAAAAATTAATGACCAAGCTGAGTATTCTGCATGGCGTGATTACCTGTTCTCTGGTATTAGCTATGCTTTTCTTAGGGCAATATAATTTTTCTAAGGATTATAAGCTGGATGCTACCGCAATGGCTGTTGTTGTGGGAACTCTGGCTGGGATTTTGTCTGTGGTGTTTGTGTATTTGCCGGTGTGGAGGTTGAGGAGGTGGATGTGTAGGAGGACTATAGCTATATGAAATACGTTATAGAAAATCTATCATTATATAATCTTGGTTCTAAAATTTTTAATAAACTTTGAAAAACAACTTCCTAGTTGTGTTTTCAACCTGAAACAGTTTTATTTATAGTATGTTTTTAGTAAGTTTGTCTTTTACTAGTGATTTTTTAAAAGACGATAACCTATACTATTAAAAACACCTAATGCCATCAAAATTTTTATTTCTAAAGAATCTTTATCCTGAGCTTTTTAATTGTGCAAGATTAGCAGAAACTTTGTATTATATAGATGCCAGCTCATCAATATCAAAATCAAGATTATTTTGCGAAAAACTGGTTGGTTTAATCGCTGGTTTTGAATCAGAAGATATTTCTCATTTAAATCAACACGATGCTATACAGTATCTGAATAATCATGAGATCTTACCTGATACAATAACTGATATTTTCCATGTAGTTAGAAAGTCAGGTAACAGAGCCTCTCATAATGGTTATAATAAATCTGATGAAGCTTTATTTATTTTAAAAAAATATTTAGTCTGGCTAAGTGGTTTTTTGAAACTTACGAAGAAGATACCATTGAAAACCTTGTCTATGAATTACCGCCCAATAAATCTGATGAGGAAATAGCCTCCTTAACAGATAAAGTTGATGAATTAACCATTCAATTAAAAAACTATGAATTAAAAATTCAATCACTGAATGTTTCAGAAAGTGGTATAAAAAAGAGAAGAGAGAAAGCTCAATTTTATGCTGATAAGATTAATCTAAGCGAGCTTGATACAAGAATCCAACTGATAGACGTTCAGTTGAGAGCTGCCGGATGGGAATGTGATACAGAAAATATTAATTACAAGAATAAAAAAACATTACCCGAAAAAGGAAAAAATAAAGCAATTGCAGAATGGCCATGCGGAGGAAAGTATGCAGATTATGCTTTATTTATTGGTACTGAACTCTACGGTTTAGTTGAGGCTAAGAAATATAATACTGATATTTCTACCAACCTTCGGCAGTCTAAAGTATACTCAGAAAATATCCATCCGCAAGCTGAAATTACTTTATTGGGGCAGTGGGATACTTATAAAGTTCCATTTCTGTATTCTACAAACGGAAAAAAATATCTGGAACAACTGAAGACCAAAAGTGGAATTTGGTTTCAGGATATAAGAAAATCTACCAATCGTCCATATGCTTTAAAAGGATGGTACTCACCGGAAGGTCTAAAAAAACTATATACTAGAGATTCTGAAGAAGCAAACGAAAAACTTTTAGAAAGTGATTATGACTATTTGGCTTCTCCAAGCGGATTAAGTCTTCGTGATTATCAGATAGAAGCCATACAATCAGTGGAGAATAAAATAATTGAATCTCCTTTTGATAAAAGAGCCTTGCTTGTCATGGCTACAGGAACAGGAAAAACCAGAACTATTAATGGTTTAATATATAGACTAATAAAAGCCAACAGATTTAAAAGAATTCTATTTTTAACAGATAGAAAGCTTCTGGCAACTCAGGCACGTGATAGCATTAAAGAAAATAAAGTTGAAGATCAACAATCTTTTGGAGGAATTTATCCATTCGATGATCTTGGGACAACCATTCCGGACTCGGGATCCCGCCTCCATTTTGCCACCGTTCAGAGTATGGTAAAAAGGCTCTTCTATAATGAAGGAGAACCATTAACTGTGGACACTTACGATTGTATCATTGTGGATGAGGCACACCGTGGTTACCAGTTGGATAAAGAAATGAATGAAGATGATTTTGGTATCCGAAATGAAGATGATTATGTGGCACAATATCGTAAAGTCCTCGATTATTTTGATGCTTTTAAAATAGGAATGACTGCTACGCCAGCTCTTCATACAACAGAAATTTTTGGAGAATCTGTTTATAATTACTCTTATCGAAGAGCTGTAATAGACGGCAATCTGGTAGATCATGAACCTCCATTTAATATTAAAACTTATCTTAATACCGAAGGAATTACATGGGAAAAAGGAGAAAAGCCTCAGGTATATGATGGTGAAACCGGAGAAATAACAGATTTGGATGAACTGGAAGATGAATTGAAGTTTGATGTAGAACATTTTAATAAACAGGTTCTTAATGATAATTTCAACAGAGCGGTAGTTCAGGAACTTGTTAAACATTTAGATCCTGAAGGTAATGAGAAAACAATCATCTTCGCAGCAAGAGATAGTCATGCAGATACCATAATCAATATGCTGGGTGAAGAGTTTGAAAAAATTGGCGTTGATGTTCATGAAAAAGCTATTCAGAAAATTACGGGTAGTGTTTATGATAATGCGCAATTAACCAGAGATTTTAAGAATGAAAGGTATCCTAATATTGTTGTTACGGTAGATTTATTAACTACCGGAATTGATGTTCCTTCTATATGTAATGTCGTATTTATGCGTCGTGTACGTTCCCGTATATTGTATGAGCAAATGCTGGGAAGAGCAACACGTCTTTGCCGTGAAATAGGAAAAGAATCTTTTAAAATATTTGACGCAGTTCGATTATACGAAGCACTTAAAGATTATACTCAGATACAGACCGTAGGAAATCCTTCTTATACCTTCCAACAACTGGTAGAAGAAACTGAGAGAATTTCTGATGAGCAGCGTTTATATAAACAGGTTGAACAAATCATTGCAAAATTGCAACGAAAGTCCAGAAACCTAACGGCTGAACAAAAAGAACATATTTCTTATCATACAGATGGAAATACTATTGAAGGATTGATACAATCTTTGAAAAATACAACCAGCTCAGAAATAAAAAATACAGTAGAGCAATTAAGCTCGCTTTGGAATTATCTTGATACAAAGGTATACAAGAAATATTCTCAATTTGTTTCTACACACGAAGATTCTGTAATGGAAGTTACTCGTGGATATGGAAATGCTGATAGACCTGAAGATTATATAGAAGGATTCAAAAAATTCCTTCAGGAAAACAGCAATACGATTACAGCAATCAATATAATTTGCAACAAACCTCAGGAGCTAGACCGTAAGTCATTAAAAGAATTAAAGTTACTTTTAGATGAAAAAGGTTTTAATGAAACTTCTCTAAATACCGCTTGGAAATCCACAAAAAATGTGGATATTGCAGCCGATATTATAGCTTATATCAGAACACTTTCTATGGGAGTTGACCTAATTACCCCTCAGGAACGTGTTCAGAGAGCCATTAGCAAGTTAAAATCAAAACATCAGTGGACTGCTGTACAATTAAGATGGATAGACCGTTTTGAAAAGCAGTTGATAGCAGAAACCATTCTTACAAAACAGGACTTGGACTTAAGACCTTTTGTAGATGAAGGAGGTTTTACAAGGCTAAATAAGATATTTAATAACGAATTAGAAGAATTGATAACAGAGCTGAATAACGAATTGTATTCAGCATAGAGATGTAAAATGAGCGCACAAGAAATAGCCAATAAACTTTGGAACTTATGTAATGTGTTGCGCGATGACGGCGTAACCTACCACCAGTATCTTAATGAACTTACTTTTATCCTTTTCCTTAAATTATCTGAGGTAAAAGGATTTTCAGATCAAATCCCTGAAGAGTACAGATGGAGTAAATTTGTAGAGGAAACAGATAATGTAGAAGCTTTTAGATTATACCGTGATTTTTTAGCTAATGTAAGTAGCAAAACAGACAGTCCATCTATCAAAGATATCTATACTAATGCTTCTACTACGCTTACTAAACCTGTAAACTTTAATACTCTCGTTCAGGCTATCGATAAGCTTGATTGGTATGAAGAATCTGACCGTGATGTAATGGGAGATATCTACGAAAGTTTATTGGAAAAAAATGCAGGTGAAAAGAAAAGTGGCGCGGGACAATATTTTACCCCACGTCCATTAATTAATGTAATGGTAAAACTAATGGCTCCTAAGTTAGGAGAAAGATGGAATGATCCTGCCTGCGGAACATTTGGATTTATGATTTCTGCTGACCATTATTTGAAAGAAAAATACGATTACCGTTACGTTCTGTCTTCTGAGAAGATAAAATTTCAGGAAGAAGAAGCCTTTTCAGGAGTAGAACTTGTTGCTGATGCCCATCGTTTGGCTCTAATGAACGCCAGATTACACCAAATGGAAAGCAATATTCTTTTAGGAGATACCTTAACCAGCTTAGGTGAAACTCTAAAAGGTTTTAATGGTGTATTAGCAAACCCTCCGTTTGGCACAAAGAAAGGAGGAGAAAAACCTACCAGAACAGATTTAAAATATATATCCAGTAACAAACAGCTTAATTTTTTACAGCATATTTACAGAAGTCTTATTACAGATGGAACTGGTCGTGCTGCTGTAGTATTACCAGATAACGTTCTGTTTGAAGATGGTGATGGACAACGCATCCGAAAAGATTTGATGGAAAAATGCAATCTGCATACTATTTTGCGTTTACCAACAGGTATTTTCTATGCTGCAGGTGTAAAAACCAATGTTCTTTTCTTTACAAGAGGAAAAAAAGAAGAAGGAAATACCAAAAATGTATGGTACTATGATATGAGAACCAATATGCCAAACTTTGGAAAAAGAACACCTTTTACAGAAAAAGCATTTGAAGATTTTATCACAGCTTATACCGGAGGATTAACAGCTGAAAACGTTGTAAAAGAGTATGAAGGAGCAATAGATGAAGAAAAAAGAAAGCAGATAAAAGATGAACGCTGGCAATGTATTTCTCGTGAAGAAATTGCAAAGAAAAATGATTCTTTAGACTTAGGATTGATTGCTGATGAAAGTTTTATTAAATCATCTGATATAGGTGAACCATTAGATATTGCTAATAATGCTTTTAAAGAACTTTTATTTATACAGACAGAATTGCAAAAATTGATTAATGAATTAGTTGATGGAAAATAAAATACCCAAAAATTGGGTGCTAGTTGAACTAGAAAAACTCGGCGAGAATAAATATTACGCGATTGGGGATGGTGATCATGGTCAAATAAAACCTTTACACTATAAAGAAAATGGAATTCCATATATACGAGTAAGTGATATAGGATGGGGTAACTTTAAACCAGATAAATTAGTATACATTTCTGAGGAAATACACAATAAGAATTTAAAAAGTGAATTATTACCAGGTGATATATTAATTGCAAAAACAGGAGCAACTATAGGTAAATGTTGTATAGTTCCAGATTACATTTCAAAAGCTAATACCACTTCTTCAGTTGGTAAAGTTTCTATAAATAGCAAATTAGTTTCTAATAAGTGGATCTTATATTATTTTTTATCACCTGATTTTTATAAATTAATGTGGAGTAAAAGTAGTAGAACAGCGCAACCAGGCTTTAATATTATTCATCTAAAACAGTTTCTTATCCCACTTCCTCCATTACCAGAACAAGAACGTATTGTAGAAAAGTTAGATAATTTATTTGCCCAGCATGAAGCGATAAAAAAGACTTCAGAGCTTATTCCTCAATTGCTTAAAGATTTTCGACAAAAAGTTTTAGATAGTTCATACAAAAAATTACATTATTTTGAAGAACTTAATCAATTAACTTTAAAGATTCAAGATGGAGCACACCATTCTCCTAAAAATGTTTCCACCTTTAAACAAGAAAATACTTATCCATATATTACATCAAAAAATATTAGAAATGGATATATGAAACTAGATAATATTGTCTATGTTGATTCTAGTTTTCACAATGAAATTTATAAAAGATGTAGTCCAGAAATAGGTGATGTCTTATTAACTAAAGATGGAGCAAATACAGGAAACGTAACAATTAATACTTTGGATGAACCATTTAGTTTATTATCTAGTGTTTGTTTAATAAAGACTAATAAACAAAAATTAGATTCTAAATTTTTGATGTATTATTTCCAGACACAAAAGGGGAATAGTGAACTTATTGGTGAAATGACAGGAACAGCTATTAAGAGAATTGTTCTAAAAAAGATTAAATCAACAAAAGTACCTGTTATTTCTATAAATAAACAACAAGAAATTGTTACGAAAATCGATGATCTTTTTGCTAAAGTAGATATCATAGAAAAACGCTATAAAACTTTAAAACAAAAAATTGACAGCCTCCCACAATCCATTTTACACAAAGCTTTCAAAGGAGAATTAGTCCCCCAGTTTCCAGCAGATGGGGACGCAAAAGACCTTTTAGAAGAAATTCTAAAACTGAAGAAAGAAGTAAAGAAGAAATAACAAAGGTTCAGCGTATGCTGAACCTTTGTTATATTTTAAAAACATTAGTTTTTTTCAATTAGTTTCTCTAGCCTCACCATCATCTCATCCTTCTCCTTCAGCATCCTTTCGTAAAGTTCCATTTTTTCTTCATGTAATTTCTTTATTTCTTCAATAGTATTTACGTTAAAAGTAGGAGTATGACCTGTATTTAAGAAGGATCCGTTATCAAACGTATTAGAAATAATATTCACCGCCTGCTCCTCATCAAAATTCTGAAACGCTTCCACCGGAATTTTCAATACTTCAGAAATTCTTTTCAGTAAAGGGTCTTCAATAATTTCTTTCTGTTCCAGCAGAGAAACTTTCTTCTGGTTCCAATCGTCCCCAAGGTCAAGAGCCAATGCTTCCTGCTTGATACCCAGCATTTCCCTGAATCGTTTTACATTCCGTCCCTGATGTATTTTATGTTCCATGATAAATCAACATTTATGAGGTTTAAATATAGAAAAATATTTATAAAAGTGATCTCTAAAAAGCAGCATAATTAAGATTTATATTCCTTTTGCTGCCTGTCTTAGCGCTATCTTCTTCATTTTCCTTTTTATGTAATCTTTTTTTCACTGGAAATACAGAAAATAAAAACCCCATCATCCAATTTTCACAATCTGCTTAATGCTCCCTAAAAAAGTGATAATGTTCTCATTTTTCAAATCTAATACTCATTATATTTGGAAATATCAACCAAAAAAAAAACACATTTTATGGCACTAGACAATTTAATCAGTTTAAGTTTCTCTAAAAGTGATTTAGAAACTATTGACAAAGCTATTCAGGACATCCAGACTGTCCTTGTAGGAAAAACCATTAACCTTACTCCGGACCAGAGACAACAGTACGGGAGAATTGCAGAGCAGAACAAGCTTTTTGTAAATAAAGCCAAAAGCTATATGGAACAATACGCACAGCATGTTCCGGGCTTTCTGGACAAAGCAGAATTCGACAGGGATTATATCGCCAGAGAGCAGGTAGAACAACGGTTACAACTATTAGATTCCATCACAGAGCAACTGTCTGATACCAAAGTATTATTAGATCATGACAACTACCACAATGCGATCAGTTTTTACAGAAATATCAGATTCCTGTCTGAAGAGAATGTTCCGGGTACCAATGTTGTTTATGAGGATATGAAACAGTTTTTTATAATTCCGCAACAACCTCAATCCCCTCCTCCACCAGCCTCTAATAATGATAATCATCAAGCATAATACTGAAATAACATTTATATTACAAAGCACGTTTTCGCGTGCTTTTTTCATGAAATTCCCCCTTTAGCCTATCCATAAGTCCCTCTAAGTATTTGTACAAGGGCCTATAGCCAGTTAAACAACGGTCTACAGCCCTTTAACAAGTCCCGATAGCCAGTTATGCAACCCGCGATACCCCCTTGGGTAAGGGGGTATCGGCACTTCATCAAGGGGCTAAAGGCTCTTCCAAAGTGCCTATAGATGGATATTGAAATACCTGGAGATACTTTGGAAGTGGCTACGCCTCTTTTAATGGCTGTTTTTCATCATATTTTACGTTTTCCCGTAATAATGAATTAAAGATTTTTCTTATTATTGTACTTTAAAAATAACTAATCCATGAAAACAAATACCACTTCATCTCTTTATATGATGGTATAAAATATAATCAGCATTTACTAAAAATAAATTACGGCCAATAAATACTCTGCTACCTGCTAACAGGTCATTTCTAATATGGCTGTAAGAAAACTAAAAACCAATATGACGTTTACAGAATTAATTGACAAGCTAGAAATTTGGGATGAATGGCAAAAGAATTACATCCACTACGTACCACAGTTTATTCAAGAAGCTAGTACAGGAAAAAATTGGGAAGATTGGGATAAAGAACTCTTTTATGAGTTTTTTATGCGTTCTGCAGATCAATGTGTTTCTTCTCTGAAACAAGGATATTTTACCAATACAGAAAGAGACCTCATTAAGCAAAACTGGCCGGAACTTTCTGTACTCTTACAGAAAATTGCTTTAAACCAGGAACAACCTTTATTTGATACGTACCATCAAATTAAAGAATTACTCCGAAAATGTACAGACAATAATAAAAAAGCCGCTACCAACAGGCTTATCGCAAGTTTACAACCTCATCTGCTATGTACCGTTGTAAATCAGGATAAATTAGGCCAATTAGTTTATCTGCTGAATACTCATGTTGAAGATTTCGAATTGGAACTTACCTATGACTGGTTTCACGACAGCTACAATATTCTTCGGATCTTTAAAGAAAAGCTTAATCAGGATGCTTATGAAATTGTAACCCTACCATGGCAGGTTTACGATTATTTTCAGGAACAAAATACTTCATCTTCTACAGAACAAAATGATATGAGTGAAAATAAACTGGATCATCAAATTCAGATTTTAGAATACAAAAAGCAAATTATCCTGCAAGGGCCTCCGGGAACAGGTAAAACAAGACAGGCAAAAGAACTGGCTGTTCAGTTATTGGGATTACGTACCACCCAGGAACTAAAAAATCACCCACAGTTTAAACTGATTCAGTTCCACCCTAGTTATACTTATGAAGATTTTGTAAGAGGAATAGTAGCCAAGCCGGATGAAGAAGGAAACGGAATCATCTACGAAGCTGAAAATAAAGTGCTGGGTAATTTTATAAAAAAAGCAGGTGAATACACTCAACATAGCAATGGTTCTTCACATGCAGCATGGCTTGATGAAGTATTTGAAGATTTCAAAACTTCCATAGAAGAAGAGCTAATAGCTAACGATCATAAAATAAGACTTACCAATAAGCTGTTTCTGACCCATATTGGGGAGAATTCTTTTCATATTTCCAGTGAAGGATGGACAGGAGACCGTTTAAAGTTCAGTGAAATAAAAAAACTATACAAGTATAACATCACCAAAAAAGAAGAAACAAAAAAATATGATGATCTGGCAAAAACTGTTTATCACAGAACTGCCTATTATTTCCCGTTAGTTGAAAAATTCAAAAGCTTTTTACAGGATAAACCTGCTCATACTCCTAATCAGACATTATCTCAACCGGAGAATTACGTGTTGGTTATTGATGAAATTAACCGTGCTAATCTGTCATCTGTACTGGGAGAATTAATTTATGCCCTTGAATACAGAGGAAAAGCTGTGGAAAGCGTGTATGAAGTAGAAGGTAACAGAGATCTCATCCTCCCTCCCAACCTTTACATCATTGGCACCATGAATACAGCAGACCGTAGTGTAGGCCATATTGATTATGCAATACGAAGACGTTTTGCTTTTATAGATGTACTGCCTGAATCTCTGGAGCATGATAGTAATATTCATTTTAATTCCGAAGGCTTTGAAAAAGTCTCTCAGTTATTTAAAAATGGAAATATAAGTGGTGAATTTGAAGCAAAAGATGTTCAGTTAGGACATAGCTATTTCATTGCACCAAAACAAGATCCTGTTAATCACCAGAACCGGGATGAAATCTTCAGAATGAAAATGAATTATGAGGTAGTCCCTATTCTTCTGGAATATGTGAAGGACGGAGTTCTTATTGGAAATTATGACGGTAAAGATATTAAAGAATATATCAATACCCTGAAAATGAATAATTAATGGGAATTTTACTTTCAGAGCATAAAAGCTTTCTGATCAAACGGGTAGCAGCAGGAGAATCTTTTACCAATGTACAAAATGAACTGCTGCACCTTGATGATGACTCTTTTGCCTTATTTAACACGTTGGAGAGCAAAAAATTCAACCATCAGTCTTTTTCTTTTTCAGTAGTAAAAGAAGAAAATCATTGTGAAATTAAGGCAGATTACTTTGTAGGCCTAGACTGGCTAGGTAACACCGGCAGAACTATCTATGTAGAGCCTAAGCTTAACGCAGGGTTGTCTCAGTATTTCCAAAACTGTCTTAATGAGGATGAAAACATCACTAAAGTTCCAGAAACATTTGGGAGTAAGGAAAAGGTAGAAACCAAAGAGATCAATTATCTTAAAATCCTTCTGGATATTATGGCTTTACCACAAACAGCCCGATATTCAAAAGATATGATCCAGATCGACTGGAAGGCTAAACCTATTTCCATTGATCAGAAGAATGACCGCCTAACTCCATTTCTTATCATACAGTTTTTACAGCATTTAAAAACAATTGTAAGAAAAGGACTAAAGAAATCATACTACAAAACTCAGGAAAACCTGAATAGTAAAGTAAAAGGTAAAGTACTAATTGAACAACATATCAAAAAAAATGTTTTTAAAAACAGATTAATATCTACTTTTTGTGAGTTTCAGATGTTTGGAGAAGACCACCTTGAAAACCGTTTTTTAAAGAAAGTACTGGAATTTGTCATCAGTTATATTGGAAATAATCCATTATTATTTTCTTCAAATCTGACATCTGTTAAAAATATATTCAATTATTGCAGGCCAGCTTTTGAACATATTGGTACTGGGATTAATGAACATCAATTAAAAAACATAAAGAAAAATCCCTTTTTCAATGAATACGGAGAAGCAATCAGGATTGGTCAGCTTATACTGAAGCGTTTCTCTAATAATATCACCAAAACAAATCAGGAAAAAGTAGAAACTCCACCTTTCTGGATTGATATGCCTAGATTATTTGAACTTTATTTTTATTGTCAATTAGTGAAGGCTAACCCTGAAGATGAAAAGCACATTCATTATCAGTTTAGCACCTACGGAAATCATCTTGATTTCTTGATTAGTAAACCTGGTTATGAAATGGTAATTGATACTAAGTATAAATTGAAATACACCAAAAGTCATATTCATAAAGATATTCGTCAGGTTTCAGGGTATTCCAGATTAAAGAAAGTAATACACGAAGTAAAGAGTAAAAATGAAAGTTGGGACGAAAATAAAATATTGGATTGTCTGATTATTTACCCACACCTCTATCAACCGAATGAAAACAATTCCAATATACCACAATCATTACTCAATAGCTTCAAAATAGAGAATATAAAAAAGCAATTTGATAATAAAGAAAATCAGATTACTGCATATCATAAAATTTTTAAACTGGGAATAAATTTACCTGTAAGCTCATAAAATCAAGGTTTAAAATAATGTGAATATAATATATTGAGATTCCTACGGAATGACAAAGTGTACGGATAGATAAAGCGCTCTATTTGTCATTCCGTAGGAATCCAAACTCACATATTGGGATGTTTTTGAATCATTAAGAGGATAAGAATGTTAAGAATAGCTTCGACTTAAAGAAAATCTTTGATTTCCATCTTAACTTCCCTTAAACCCTTCATAATCCTTAATGGTTTAAAAAATTTACCCAAGTTCACCAGATGATTTCTCTAAGTTCTACGCCCTTCATAATACTTTAACAACCTTTATACTCCATCCCCAGATAAATTTTCGTTCTTTTGCAAAAAGTTTTAATTTTTACCATAACATGTCGAAGTTTGATGAAATCCGGTATTTTCATGATCATGAAGTGAATGAAAAATTGCAGAGTGTAGCCCGTGATCCGATGATGAAAGCACTGATGACCTTTACTTTTCCCGGTGTGGATGAGCAGGTTTGGCTGGAGCAGTTTAAAAACATTCATTCCATCAGCGATTTTCAGCACCAGTTTGTAGCCTATGCCGTTCGCCAGATTCTTGCCAAGAGTTCTGAAGGATTAACGACTTCAGGTTTCGATAAGCTTGATAAAAATACGTCTTACCTTTATATTTCGAATCACAGAGATATTGTACTGGATACTTCCCTTCTTAACCTTGTTCTTCTGGAAAGTGGCCACATTATGACCGCTTCAGCTATTGGTGACAATCTTGTGAAAAGAAACTTTTTGAATGTACTGGCCAAACTGAACCGAAACTTTTTAGTTCAGAGAGGATTGTCAATTCGTGATCAGCTTAAAAGTTCGCAGACCATGTCTGAGTATATTGATATGCTCTTACACGAAGAAAATCGCTCTGTATGGATTGCCCAGCGTGAAGGCCGTGCTAAAGACGGGAATGATGCCACTCAGCAAGGCGTTTTAAAAATGTTGGCTATGGCAGCCGGAGATCAATCATTAATAGAGTATTTTAAAACATTAAAGATTGTTCCTATTTCCATTTCCTATGAATATGATCCTACAGATTCTTTAAAAATGCCTCAACTGCTGGCACAACATAGGGAAGAGGAATACATTAAAGGGAAAAATGAAGATTTTACCACGATACTGAGTGGAATTATAGGGCAAAAGAAAAGAATTCATATCCATGCCGGTGATGTTATTGATACAGAATTGGATCATATTGCCGCTACCATTGAGAATAAAAACAAGCAGCTACAGGCTATTGTACAGTTGATTGATGATTCTATCATTAAAAATTACAAGCTTTGGCCTACAAAATATATAGCGTATGATCTGATCAACAATACAGACACCTATGCTTCTCAATACACAGAACAGGAAAAACAGCTGTTTATCCGAAGACTAGAAATGCGTATTGATCCTACTGATCCTGTTTCCAAAGAATATTTCATGGCGATGTATGCTAATCCTTTGGTGAATAAATTAAAAGCGGAAGAAAAGTAGTTTCTTTACCCACAGATATTTTTTGGCCACGAATGCACGAATGAATAAAAAATTCGTGAATTCGTGGCTAAAAAATTACGAGATTTTATAAACGCAAAGATTTTATCTTCATTCCGTAAGATTTCAAGGGAGCAAAGAGTGGAATCAATTTCATTGATTCTTATTAAGCATACACATACCATAACGCTTCTTCAGCGACAAATTCGCCATTCTTAGCCTCCTAAAATAAAACATTTGAATCATTAATTCTTTGCGTCAAAAAATTAAACCATTAATAACAGTAAAACGTTTAAGGAAAATTAAGGTCAAACAAATTCGTGCATTAGTGACTAAAAAATTACGAGATTTTATAAACACAAAGGTTTTATCTTCATTCCGTAAGATTTAAAGGGAGCAAAGAGTGGAATCAATTTCATTGATTCTTACTAAGCGTACGTGTAGCCATAAAGCTTCTTCAGCGATAACATCGCCATTCTTAGCCTCCTAAAATAAAACATTTGAATCATTAATTCTTTGCGTCAAAAAATTAAACCATTAATAACAGTAAAACGTTTAAGGAAAATTAAGTTCAAACAAATTCGTGAATTCGTGGCTAAAAAATTACGAGATTTTATAAACGCAAAGATTTTATCTTCATTCCGTAAGATTCCAAGGAAGCAAAGAATGGAATCAATTTCATTGATTCTTACTAAGCGTACGTGTAGCCATAAAGCTTCTTCAGCGACAAAGTCGCCATCCTTAGCCTCCTAAAATAAAACATTAGAATCATTAATTCTTTGCGTCAAAAAATTAAACCATTAATAACAGTAAAACGTTTAAAGAAAATTAAGCTCAAACAAATTCGTGAATTCGTGGCTAAAAATTTAGAGGTTGTATAAACGCAAAGATTTTATCTTCATTCCATAATATTCCAAGGAAGCAAAGAGTGGAATCAATTTCATTGATTCTTATTAAGCATACACCTATCATAACGCTTCTTCAACGACAACGTCGCCATTCTTAGCCTCCTAAAATAAAACATTAGAATCATTAGTTCTTTGTGTCAAGAAAATAGACCATTAAGAAAAACGAAGGATTAAATGAAATTAAGACTCTTCTATTATTGTCTTTTCTGAACACTTACAGACACAACTTTTCCACTGCCATCATATGTAACAACATCTCCTTCACAGCTACTGTTTAAAGTTGAAACGGACCTGTTTTGTAGCTTTCCATCCGTCATAACAGTAAAGACCTGCTTCCCATTAATGATTTGAGTCCTGTTTTCTGACAATATTTTTCCTGCCTTTCCTTTTACAGTCATCTTTGAGTACATTTTTCTTGTATCAGAATCATATTCATAGGTATTGCTGACCGGATTTTCTCCATCATAAATACATTCTTCCTCCACTACCCTTCCGAACTTATCATACTTGTAATAGGTTTCTTTTGTAAGCTTATCCTTTTTATTGAAATCGTATTTCATTTCTACCTGTCCCTTATCATTAAATGAAATTCTTCTCTGAAACCCAAACTGGAATGGATAATAAACTGATCCGGCAGGTATTTAAAATTAAGCTTCATTTCTCTTTTACCATTCTGAGAGTTCACAATAGAATCCAGTAATCCTAATGTATTGAGATAGTACTTCTGTACGCTTTCCAGTCCCTCACGCGAATAAGCATATTCCAACATCCTTCCATTGATATAGGTAACATTGAAAGTATAACTTATATTTTTCTGCTTTGCATCCAAATAAATGATGTTCTGGAAGCGTCCGTTACAATTCCCTCCATCTTCAAAAGAGATTAGCGGATAGTAGGTTGTATTGCTGTGATAAATAATCCGATCCGCATATTTCTGATCCGGGGTAAAAGAAACAGCGTCTATGGAATTCCAGACCTTTGTGGCTTCTTTTTCTACAGCCTTATTTTCTTTTCCTGCCTGCTGTCTTTTTTCCAGGTCTTCGGATAGGTATTTTTTTACCAGCCGTTCGTAATTTTTGGTGTTGTATTTAATGATGGGTTCATTTTCACCATCAAACAAAATCATGGCTGTACGTTTCGGGAAGTTCTGAACATTGACAAACCATGTTGTTCTTCCATTAGAAAACTTAAAAGTCTGAGCATTGGTTCTGGCTACCATTACACTTTCTGTAGCTCCCCCAAACTGTCTGTAGAGACCATCTGCCACTTCTTTATGATTACTGATACGATTTTCTGGAGCCGTAACTTTTTCATTTTCTACAAAAAACAGTGCTTTGGATGGATTTGAAATTCCAAAATCGGCTTTATCTTCCGGAGTGGCCAACCGGACCATTCTTGGGGAACACGAGCAGACCAGCAGAAACAGCATTATCAAAGGGAATATTTTCATCATTATTAATCTTATTTTAAAAATACAAAAAATAGGATGAATAGAATCTCCCAATAATATGTACTTTTAAGAAGCAGTAAAACCATGATGAAAAAAATAATAGTTTCTATACTTGTATCGGTTCCCTATCTTTTGTTCGATGCTCAAAAATACAATGAACTGTATCCCCTGAAAAATGCCAATGGATATATCGGCTATTATCTTTCGGATGGAACCAATGTTATTCCGCCTCAGTTTTGCTCAGCCACATACAATACAGATGGCTATTACCTGGTTTCAAAAGCTGATCATGAATATGATGAGACCGGAAGAAGAAAGGAAGAACATATTCCAGATACGGAAAAGTATGGCATCCTGAACAGCAAAGGCGAATGGATTATAGGCTTGGATAATACTTACAGCTCAATAGGCATATCCGGTGGCTTTATAAAGGTTACGAAAAATGACCTCAACGGGATTGTGAATGACAACAATGAACTATTGATTCCCATAGAATATGAAGAGCTGGATCCGATGTACAGCACACTTATTTCTGCGAAAAAGAATGGTAAAAAAGGAATTATAGATATTCAGAATAAGATACTTGTCCCGTTTCTATATGATGAAATTCATGGGTTCCATTTTATGAATGATAAAAACCAGTTTTATTCTATTGTCAGAATCGGAGATCAGTATGGAGTAGTTGATAAAAGTGGGAAATATATCATTGAACTAATTGATATTGAGCTGATATCAATCACGGATACTACCATTATTATCCGGAAAAATGGTTTATTTGGGTTATCAGATTTTCAGATGAAAACCATTATCCCCTTAGAATATAATGACGCTTATCTTTATGGTCAGGAGCTGTTTTTTCAGAAAGATCATGTTAATTATTACTTCGACCCGGCAGGAAAGCTGTTGAGAAAGGAAAAGGCAGAAACGGATTAAAAAAATGATTTAAATTTAAGTCAATGAAACGCTTTATTTTATTCTTTATGGTCTTAATTTCAGGAATATTCCTGTCATCAGCACAGACTTTAACATCCTCCGAGATCTGGTATACTCTCATGCCTAACAAAATTAATACAGACAGCCTTTTAACAAAGAAAGGATTTAAAATGAAGTATTCTGGCCCTAAAAAGCTGGGTGGCAACCTCGCCTGTTATTTTAATAAAAAATCTGATGAATGGCTATTCATTCATGATAATGAACAATGGCAAACCACCCATGTTTCCTATTTTCTGCCTACTTTAAAGAAATATAAGAACAATCAGAGTGAAAAGAAGTTATCGTTACAAGGTGAAGAGGTTACTCCAATGGGAAAAACCTATCAGGAAAACAAAGTTTATTATCATCTTATTTATACTTTTGAAAAATATAAAGTTCCGCCTGTAACGGAATAAATACAAACTGAATATCACGCAGATGAAATTAACAGCAATCATTATTCTCCTCTCCACAATTGTTTTAAACAGCTGTAAGAAAAGCAATCAAGTTTCCGGAACTTATGTTGCCCAGTCTGTTATGCTTCCAATGTATAATGGTTGTTGTACAGCTACTGAAGTGCTGCAGCTTAATAATGATCATACGTTTACGGCTTATCATCAGGATGACCAGGGCGATTATCTTACTAAGGATTTTACATCGGGAAGTTATGATCTGAAACAGAATATGATCTCTTTTAAGCCCGACTCTTTGAACCAGCATTATGATTATTCAAAGGTAAAATATAAAGTACCACCTACTGATGACCAGGTAAATCTTCTGATTAAACAAGATCAAGAACCCCAAAAGTTCTATAAAATTGATTTTAAAAAAGCAGATTCCCTATATATTCAACGCTATAGCCATACCGACTGGGATCAGGAAAGCATTACTGTAAAAAAGGACGGCGTGGTTCACTACGTCAGACATTCACAGGATAAAAACGGGAGTCCTGTTGATATTTCAAAACATAAGAAACTCACTCAGGACCAATTCCAGCAATATATTGAAACCCTGTCACAGAACAGATTATTTCAGGCATCAACTACCTCTGAAAAATACAGTATTACCTTTTCTTTAGTCTTTAAAAAAGATAATAATATGGTGATTCACGACCAGAATAATATGGATAAAAAATTATATGATTTTTTCTTTGAAACAGTAAGAAACTGGGTACAATAAAAGTAAAACTGTCAATCTGATGGACTAAATATTCCATCCTTCACACCTTCATGATAGAATTTGCAACTTCCTATTAGGCTTTATTTTACAATATCATTTAACAATCAATATTCTAAAAATAGAATTTCGGTGGCTTATTGGACTTCAGCAACTTCCAGCTTCCCTCTCCCCGCTTCCAACCTTTATCTTCATTAAAAGTTAAAATATTATCTTCGTAAAAAATTTGACAATATGAAAAAAATGATATTTCTGGCTTCGGCTGTTCTTGTATTGAATTCATGTGTAGTAAGAACGGCAACCAAAGTGGTGTCCGGAGCTGTAAATATAGGCTATAAAGCAGTAAAAGGAACTGTTAATGGGATTAGCTGGGCGGTAAGCAAAGCAAAAGGGAAAATAGATGAAGACCGTTTAGACGGAACCTGGAAAGTAGTAGGTGTTTATAAAGGTTCTTTCGAAGATTTCACCAAAGATCAGAATCCTGAAAGTACATTTTCTTCAGATTGTACAGAAGGTTTTGATCAAATGATTTTTAAAGCTAATAAATCAAAATTCAAACCGGTACATTGCAGTTCTGATAAAGAAGATTGGGTAAAATACTCGTTGGAGTTTGGGAAAAATCCTATCACCAAGGAAAAGGAAAACTATATTGAATACAATTCCAATAATTATATTTCGGTGATTGATGTGAACAGTAAAACAATGGTCCTGGAAGGTAACCTGATGCCTAAGCTGGCGTTCTCCGGTGCCAAATTATATCTTTTGGAAAAAGTAAAATAAAATGATAAAGCCTGTCTCTCATTTTGAAGACAGGCTTCTTATTTATGGTAAGGATATTAGTTACTTATTATCATTTTATTTCCCACGGATTTCACAAATTACACAGAGGATTGAAAACATGATAATCCTTTTAAAACGCAAAGGATTAAATTCAATACTTTATCGTTGTAAGAAAGCTAAGAGATAATCGATTAAAAATCAATCCTGATGAAGCAGATACATAACCAGGCAGCTTCATAAAGCAACTTGTTGCTCACTTTACTTTCTTAAAATTCAACATTCAAAAAAATAAAAACTTTGCGTTTTAAATTTATCTCCCGCAGATTTCACGAATTACACAGAGGATTGAAAACATGATAATGCTTTTAAAACGCAAAGGATTAAATTCAATACTTTATAGTTGAAAGGAAGCTAAGAGATAATCGATTAAAAATCGATTCTGATGAAGCAGATGCATAGCCAGACAGCTTCATAAAGCAACTTGTTGCTTACTTTGCTTCCTTGAAATTCAACATTTAGAAAATAAAACTTTGCGTTTTAAATTTATCTCCCGCAGATTTCGCGAATCAGGCAAATCTAAAAAATCTGCGTAATCTGTGTGATCTGCGAGAAAGCTTATCTATTTTCTATATCAACAATTCTCCTTCCTTCTTCACCCAGATAATGAAGAACCAGCTTTTCATAGACCTTATAGCCATTATCTGCATTGGTAAAGATCAGAAGCCCTTTTCCTGATTTTGGCAGCACAAAAGCAATACACCTTGTGCCCTGATCTGCTCCACCATGCGATAATGCATATTCACCCTCACCCAGATCATAGATTTCTAAACCTAATCCGAAATATTTATTTTCTTTAGTTTTCACCTGCTTTTTTATCATTTCCTGGAAAACTTCCGGCTTTAGATTCTTCCCGGTCATCAAACTAACCATGAACTTCCCGTAATCTTCTATCGTTGTATGCAGATCATCAGCGGCATTGGCAGTAGTATTTTTTTCTATTGGATAGGGTTTTCCTTCTTCATTATATCCTATTGCAAATCTGGATTCATCAATATTCTGATCCCAGATATAGTTGCTATCTTTCATTTGAAGCGGTTGAAAAATCAGTTCCTGGGCAAGTTGATCCAGTGTTTTTTTGAATTTCTTTTCCAAAGCTTTTCGCAGGTATTCAAATCCTTCTCCTGAATATTGATATTGAGTTCCCGGGTCAAACTGAAAATTGAGTTTTTTATCGGCATTCATCCATCTCCAGTTAGGCAATCCTGTTTGATGGGAAAGAATAAGTCTGGTTGTAAGTTTCTTATGTCTTGGATCATTGGCAATATCAGGATCTGTCCAATAAGCATCCTGAGATTCATCCAGTTTCCATTTTCCAAGGCTTATCAGACGTAATGCCACCATTGCTGTAACCGGTTTGGTAAGAGAAGCTACATTAAAATAGGTATTATACGGTGCTGGACTTCCTTTTTTAATATCACCAAAGACTTTGACTTGTTTTAACACTCCATCTTCAATAATTCCCAGTCCGAGAGTTGGAATTTTATTTTCCTTCAGCCAATTCTCTATTTCCTGATCGTTATTAAAAACAGTTTCCTGATTGATTGTTTCTTTGGCATGATGATCAAAACTCAGCGACCTTGCTAATTTCCAGTCTCCATTTTCCAATAGCCAAAAATTCGTAAACTTAGCTTCACCGACTAATTTTTCTTCCCGGCTGCCTTCTTTTTCATAAAACAGATGTTCCCCATTCTGAACAGCAGCATACACTTTTCCATCTTTAAACATCGGGTAAATCTGAGTGCTTTTATCTACCAAAACTCTTTTGGAACGATAAACATCAGGAGCTTTACACAGACCGTTTTTAAAATCAGTCATGAATTTCTTTTTATCTGAAAAACCACCTTTGTCATGATAAAATTCAAGATGATCACTCAATACAGCTTCTGTCTGCTGACTGTTACAAGTATTAAACCCTACTGAAAAAAGAAGGCTGTCTTTTGACATAATTGCCCTGTAAAGAGAATCTGTTTTGGACAGTTGAGCCTGAATAGTATTAAAAAACAGAAAGAAAAAAAGAAGTGCAAATGAAGCGGTCTTTGTCATGATTAAATTTTTGACAAAGATTAGATTTTCATCTGTTTTATTCCTAAAAATGAACCCGACAAAAACCCGACAAAGTTCTGATAGGGTTTATATCATATTGAAATTCAGCTTAAAATACAATTTCTTATTCTTATCAATCTCTGCAGCATTGCGAAGAATAAGAAAGATATTGGAGAGTACAATTGTAATCATAAGAACCAGAGTAAACTGTCTTCCGAGCTTTAAAAAGATTCCCAACATGAATACAATAGGTGCCATCACCGTCCATATTATCTGAACTGAAATAATTTCTCTCACCAGTCTGTTTCTCTGTTTCATGGTAAACATCAGAATAAGGGGAACTAAAATATTTAAAGGGGGCAATAAAGTAAATAACAAAGAAGAAAGATTGATGATTTTGATCAGCGAATAATTACCCTCTGGCTTCTGTTCTTCATTCACTTCCGGAATTATTTCATGGATTATCTCCTCTTCTGCCTCAGGAATTATAATGGTATCCTGCAATGAAGCTTCTTCTATCTCTAATGCTTTAGCCAATGCCCTTAAGGTATGTCCTTTCGGTTCTGTACCTGCTTCGATCCTTTGAATAGTTCTTACAGAAATTCTGGATTTCTCTGAAAGCTCTTCCTGGGTGAGGTTCTTCTGTTCTCTTGCAGCTCTTAATTTAGACATGGGTTATGTAGAAAGAATTGGTTTTGATTGTATGGGCTAATTTACATTTTTTTTACAGGGATAACAAAAGACTATTTCAACCACCATGTTCTATAAAGACCTGTCTTAAATATTATTTAAAAATCTATTTATATTTCTTATAAAGTTGATACGGCCTTCATAATTTATACTTGTATGTTAACCTTATTCCTCGCATTTATCTTTATGGTAACCTTTCATCAATTCACAAATAGGAGAATTCCCTTAATTTTTAAAATTCAGTTTTTTCCCTTACGGTTGATTTATTTTAATTAGAGAAATTTGTATTAGACAAAAGGGAAAAAACAATCTCATATTCACAGTTATCCAACTTCACAGTAAGAATTGGGGCATGAGAAAAAGTTTTGAAAAAAGAGTCTTAAAGTTAAAATAATAATAACCATTTAAATAAAGTATATGTCAGATAAAGTAAACAGCCAGACTACAGATGCGGTAACACAAACCAATGTGACAGTGCTTGGAGAATCACCCGCTCAGGCCATGAGTATGCTCTATCAGATGGCAAGCCATGCAAGTGGAATTTCCATCCAGAATTCAGTAACCAATCAACAGAATCTGAACCAGTTAAATCCTGTAATTATTGCTGATGCCATTAAAATATTAAAAGGATAATTCCAAAAAATGAAAGGATATGGATACAACCCAAAATACAGATGTACAGACTAATACCCCTTTTGAGGAATCTGTAGTCTTTGTAAACAGTGAGGTATTGACTCCACCAACGGCTACCCCAATGACAGGAGCTTCAAAGATTATGACAGATCAGGCTACCGGAATGATGATGCAGGATCTTCAATCTTTCCTGAAGGGATTTGAGCAACTAAGCTTAATTGCAGTCAGCAGGCTGGCTAATAATATGTTAACTTATGGAAAATATTACCACGACCCCGATGCTACCCATAAAGAGAAATCTTCTGAAAATGATTTTCAAGATGTTGGAAAGGGAAATGAAGTTATGAAAGATCTTTTCAAAATCATCAGTGATTATGCTGAAGTGAAAACTAAAATAACTACTCTTAGCATTCCTGCTCCCTTACCTGTTGCCAGCAATAATACAACCCCATCTTCCCCAGCTGTTTCAATGATCTTTCAGAAGAAGATCCTCAAAAAAAAAATCTAAACTCTGATATAAAAAATGAGGAGCCTGAAAAACCAATTTATAATGAACCTGAATTTCCCACCGGAGAAAGTAAAGCTCCTGAAATTAAGAAAAATCTGATATCAAAGCTATTCAATACAATTAAAATTAATACGATATGAATTATTCAAATGACAGCAAACCTGCTCAAATATTCAATTTAAGATCATTAGAAGAGCTCAATGAAAGTTTTTACCTCCAAAGGGATAACGATACAGCTTACTTTAGTATAAAAAAGCCTGAGAATAACATCAACCGAGTGGTATTCAATCTTCAAACCTCTGATATTAATGTCACTCCTACAATACGACTTGTAAATTGTGTCAACAAAAATAAAAAATACCCGCTTTACCAGTCATTTGCTATAGAAACAAAAGATAAATCAACAGGTATAGCAATTATCATGATTAAGCTGGATGACCAGAAAACATTCTATTGTAATATGAGAATTCTGCCACTCAATACTTTGAATGATGTAGCCGACAAAGAAGCAGATTCTCCACTCCTTACCGTCAATCTTGAAAAAGCGAATTATCTTTTAAAAACTGATATTACGATTAACCCATCCAATACAGGGGAGGCTTTGTATTCTACACATGAAGTAGATGTAAATGCTATTTCAGACCTCATTACCTCAGCAGAAATGATAGAGTTAAAAAGGGAACTGGAGTTCCAGGGAGCAAAACTCATTGCTCATTATTGCCAGGAAATTATTGATATTGTGATCAATGAAAACTCTACAAGCAACAATACAATTCCGATGCTTTCTGAAGATTATGTATTGCAGTTACCCCTTAATTCACTAAAAGAGTTGCTTTCTGCCAATGTTATTTCAGGAAATATTGCTCTTGAAATTGTAGGTAGCAATGTTATCAGAAATCTGAATAAAGACTGGATAGGAGCAAGTTCTTTTATAGACTATCTTCTTTAGCAGATCTACAAGAATTCTATTATTAATCATAAAAAATTAAGATGATGAGTACAGACGATGAATCAAGTAAGCTTCAGGCTGAGGCACAGGCTTCCAATTCTGATGCAGATCAACAAAATCAGGTACCTTTTCCGGATATTCTTTCCCGCGAAGATGAAATTATTCAGTACATCAAAGATAAAGCCACTAAAGAGACTCTCAAATCCCTTGCACCACTGCTTGAGAAACTGGAAGAAGCCGTAAAACAGCAACAGCAGATAACCCCATCACAGCCTTCTACCACATCTGTTATCAATTATGATGAACAACTGAAGAATCTACAGGAGATTTCGAAGGAAAAAGTGAAAGCACAGGAAATAAAAGTTGCTGAAAGGCTGAGCAAATTACAAGCAAAGTTGGCCAACATTCGTAAATGAGTATAATAACCTCAAAAACCAGATATTTATGGAACCCAATCAAAATGAAATCAACAACACAGGTGTTATAACCATGTCATCAACAGTACCTTCTGCTATTTCTATGCAAGTAAATGCACATTCTGTCGGAATCATGTATGAACAGACAGTACTGAATCAACAAAAAGATTTTCAAATCAGTACAGGTAATGCTGTTGCAGGTTTAAAAAAACTGGCAGAGAAAAGATTAAGATATAAAGAAACTGTAGCTTTTAGAAAAAGCAGGTTTGATATTCTATAAAAAAACAACCCTTAAAATATAATATATGGATGTGGTTCTACTCTAAAACCAGATACAATCTATATACATGGTTTTTTAGTCACACTTATTTCACTTTTAGCCTTAACCTGGAGAAATAGAACTTGCCAATATTTTATAAGCCCAAAATAAATTACGCTTATCTATTTCTGGTACAACCACATCCTTTTCTTAAACACCATAACACAAAATAAAGATCAACATATTTATTAACCGAGATATAATCTCATAAAAAACTAAAAATTATGTCACAAACAGTTAACCAGCAAATCACTGATGCTGTAACACAATCTAACGTAAAGGTAGTAGGAGAAGCTCCCGCAATAGCCTTAGGAAATGTATACCAATCTGCAGCCCATTCCACAGGAATTATGTTTGAAAATGCAGTAAATGCTCAAAATCAGCAGAACATATTGGGACAGGCAGCCACTACCCAGGGAATCATGCAGATTTACAGCATGGATACCGTAGCAGATGCTATTTCCATTGCTAAAATGCTAAGTGCTTCTTAATAGAAATACTTTCATTACAAAAAAAGGGTGACCAGAAAGCCTGGCCATCTATCCATCAAATCATAAAAAATTAAAATCATGGCACAAACAGTCAACGAACAAATCACAGATGCAGTTACCCAATCCAATGTAAAAGTTGTTGCAGAAGCACCAGCAATGGCTTTAGGGAATGTTTATCAATCCGCAGCCCATTCCACAGGAATTATGTTTGAAAATGCAGTAAATGCTCAAAATCAACAAAATATCTTAGGGCAGGCAGCTACTACTCAGGGAGTGATGCAGATCTATAGCATTGATACCGTATCCGATGCGATTGCGATTGCAAAAATGCTCAGCGCTTCATAATCAGTATTGAGAACAAAAACAAAGAATTACAATCGGGTAATCACCCGATTGTTTTTTAACCAATCAATTACGTTAATATAAATTAAAAAATCTTACACCATGGCACAAACAGTTAATGAACAAATTACAGATGCAGTTACTCAGTCTAATGTAAAAGTGGTAGGAGAAGCTCCTGCAATGGCTTTAGGAAATGTTTATCAATCCGCCGCTCACTCTACAGGAATTATGTTTGAAAATGCAGTAAATGCTCAAAATCAACAAAATATTTTAGGACAGGCAGCCACTACCCAAGGAGTGATGCAAATCTATAGCATTGACACTATTGCAGATGCAATTTCAATTGCTAAAATGTTAGGAGCATCTTAACCCAGTTCCGGGATTATTTTGAAAAATAAAGCAGCACCTTATTGATAAAAGTATTAACGGGAGAAATCCCTCAAAAAAATTAATAACATGGCACAAACAGTTAACCAACAAATCACAGATGCAGTGACGCAAGCTAATGTAAAAGTAGTAGCAGAGTCACCAGCAATGGCTTTAGGGAATGTTTATCAATCCGCAGCCCATTCTACAGGAATTATGTTTGAAAATGCAGTAAATGCACAAAATCAACAAAATATTTTAGGACAGGCAGCCACTACCCAGGGAGTGATGCAGATCTACAGCATTGATACCGTATCCGATGCGATTGCGATTGCAAAAATGCTTAGTGCTTCTTAATGTTTTTTTTAAGTTTTTCAATGGGAGAATACATTAGGGTTCTCCCTCTTTTTCTTTCAGATTAACCAATACGTTCATCTCTAAAAAATTATCATATGTTTCGTTATATTATTTCAAAGCAATCTTCCTTTATACCTCGCGTCGGTACTACTCATAGATCTCTTTTCATAACAAGAGGTTTTTCCACAGGAATCCAGCCGCCTGAAGACAAAGAAAAAGATATTCGTCCTAATCTTTTTCCGGAGCAGAATAAGAAAATGCTTACTGATTTAATTCCAAAAAAAAATCAATTCTTCATTTCTGACCATAAAAAAGCATCGTATGAAAAAATTAATGATCAATCCAGCTCAGCCTATTCACAAAAAAAAATGTTCAAGAGTCTGTTACAGGATCTACTTCATATTATTTTACATTACATAATCCATGATAAAGAAGAGGAAAGAGGTTTTATTGTAGCCCGATGGATTCGCCATATATGGATGGTAATGGATTGTAAAATTGATGCTCAGGAACATGAATATGAATTTACTTTACTGGTTGGAAGTGTAACCGAAATAATCACAGAAAAAAATGTCTTTAATTTTTTTGCAGAAGAAGAAAGCGTAGGTGCTACTGTCCCATTAGCCTTCAAAGGAAAAGATAATGTATTTTTTGCAAACAGGGAACACGGTGGAATTGCCAATGCTTTTATTCTGGGAAAGGTAAAAACGGAAAATTATTCAGAATCATTCACTATTGTAAATACCACTCAAAGTGGTCATTTATTGCATGATCCTGACAATCCAGGTACAGTTACCATCAATATATTCAGAAAAGAAGATAAAATCTATGTTAAAGTAAAAGGAGTAGGAACAGGAAATTTCGCTATGGCAAATAATATATTGGGAAAATTTGTCTTCCAAAATTTAATAGAGCATGGAATTAATAAGTTTTTAAGAAAAAATAAGCTCTAAAAATAATTTATTTATCCAGCAAAACAATCTCGGCAGCATCCACAATATTATTCTGAACAGCATAAATGACCAGCCCTGCCATATTTTTCACATTAATTTTGATCATCAGATTCGTCTTATGTGTTTCTACCGTTTTAGGAGAAATAAAAAGATTATCAGCAATTTCCCTGGTGCTTTGCTGCTGACAGATCAACCTGATAATTTCCACTTCCCTTTCTGTAAGATCATCCTTTGAATAAGCATGAAACTGGGGAAGTTTATTAGACAGCTGGCCTCTCATCACATCAATCTGCTCACTGGAAAAATAATGTCCATTATGATATACAGTATGAATGACAACAGACAGCTCTTCCAGTTCAATTTCTTTTGGCAAAAAAGCATGAGCTCCCATTTTCAGCATCTGCCCCATAAAAGAACGCCTGTAAAAACTTGAAAGCACAATGGTTTTGATCTCATCCTGAAATGAAGGTAATGCTGATAAAACCTCCAAACCATCTCCATCGTTCATTCTCAAATCCAAAATAAGAACATCTAAGAAAACACTAGCTTCCTGAAGAAATGTATTACCGCTTTTTGAAGTGAGTACCACCTCGTAATGGGCATTATTCTCAAGATAATTTTTTAAAAGCTGTACAAAAAGTAAATCATCATCTACTATTCCTATCTTAATTTTCATGGGCTATATTTTAGTGTTGTTTAACGTTAAAAAAACAATACATCTTGTTCCTTTTTCTGGTTTAGTTTTAAATTTATAAACCGCATTAATCTTTCTGCTTCGCGATTGTATATTTTTCATGCCAATTCCTTTGTTATATTTTTCCATTGGAAATCCACGTCCATTATCTTTTACAACCAGACTCAGATATTTCACTGAAACTCTCAGAAGAACTGTAATTTCAGTAGCAAAAGCATGCTTAAGGATATTAGTAATCAACTCCTGTACAATTCTGAAAAGATTCAGTTTAATTGTACCGCTGATTAAAATATCCTGTTCTGTATGATTAACATACAAAACCTCAACCTCTTTACTGATCTGCACCAGATAATCGGAAATAAAATCAGACAGTTCTATTCCGTTCAGATCCGGGGGAGTAAGGTTATGAGATAACTCCCTTACCAACTGCATGGATCTTTTTAAATCAGAATTCAATTCTTTGCCATTTCTAGTATTAATATTCAACCGGATTATATTCAACTGGGAGATTATATTATCATGAAGCTCTTCTGATAGCCTTTCTCTATCCCTTTCCTGTAAATAATGAATACTTTCCCAACATTCAGTTTCTGCATTCCGAACCAACTGTATCATTTTTCTTTTATTCTTTCTAATCTGCTCAAAATAATGTGTAACCAATAAAATAATAAAGGCTGTAGTTAAGAATAAGATTCCAATACCAATCCATATCCATGATACTATGGTACTTTCATTTTCCGGGTATAGCATCCAAGATTGATAAAAGAAATGTAAAAAGAAAGCAGCAAAATCCCTCTGAATAACCAAATGGGAGCAACCCATTTAAGATAATTATTGATCAGAAAGTTAAATGTTGTAGAAATCAGGCATTCAACAGAAAAAAATAGAAAGACCAGGATATTAGTCACAAATAATATTTTATGAGTATTTCCTTTTTTAAGAATATACAGAAAATAATAGGCCGCAAAACTGCACAGGATAATACTCATCACCACATTGGAATAAAAAGTAGCTGAATGAATATTCTGCATATACATAAGGTTGAATACCAACAATACAACAGCAAAAATACTGATCACTAACTTCAATAGCTTTCCTATTGAAAAAAATACCGATCATAAATGGCCGTGATCATCAGTAAACCAAAAAACTGGCTTAGTGGATAATTAAAAATATTGATGGTATGCAAATCCAGAACACGGTCTACAAAATCGGATAGCTCCAACAGAAGTTCCCCGAAAAAAAATACCACTAGTAATACATTTGATCTTATATCTTTTGTTAACAGTATAACCCAACCGGTAAGTAAGGTCAAATTGATAACAAATTGCAAATAAAATGACAAAGTATTATATGTAAGCATTGCTTTTCTGTAAAAGTTGATATTCAATAGAATCATTGGTAAATGGTGGCCTAGGCGTGGAATAGTCTTCAGCAAACTGACTCATCTGCCCTATTCCTATATCCTTTACTGTAATAATTTCTATATGATAATCAGAAATTGGTGTATTATTGAGAACTTTATTGGTTAAACCCAAAAAACACACACAGGATTCTCCTTTCTTAAGATCAAGTTTATCATAATCACTAAAGGGGATCTTAATCAACTGAAAAAAATCACCTCCTTTTTGAGCATCTACCCAGTCACTGCAATACATATTAAATGTAAAATTTCTGCTGATTGCTGATTCAGAACTAATAGGGGGATAGGAAGTAACTATCGGAACTTTCTCTATGGTAATATCCGGAGATCTATGAGAAAACTGTTTCACAAAAATATGCTCAAAATCGGCATACAGATCACTGCAGGAATCAATCAGAAAAAACTTAAGCTGATCTTCATCTATTCCCACATAAGCATGGATGGCCTTTCTTTCATCTTCTGTATCTTTCAGAAGTTTTTTCCATTCTTCAATATCAGATTCATCAACGGAAAAATGAGTTCCCTGATTCAGATATTTCATAATTTCGCTCTTACTGTCTTTATTTCCGCTCATATAAGCATCAATTAAAGTTTTCCACTTTCTTAAGGCATGATAAATATCTTCAATAGTCATAACATTAATCATTTGTAAATAGTAAATGTTTTATTTTCTGAAATTTACAAAAAAAAGTATTTACATTTGTTTTTATATCACGAATTAGTGGGTATTTGAACGCAATAAAACAAAATCTATAATTTATCTTTTTCCAGTAATTTTCATTGATGTATTGTATATAACTCCAAGAAATAAGACATTTGTATAAAAATTAATGATCCCACTTCAAGATCTTTCATTCTTTATTCTGGCAGCACTCATCTTAGTCATTAGTCCGGGACCTAATATGATTTACCTGATTTCAAAATCAATAACACAGGGAAAAAAATCCGGCTTTATTTCTTTAATGGGAGTTGTGTGTGGCTTTATGTTTCACATCATTATGGTTTCTTTTGGCTTAACGGCTGTGTTATTGGCTGTTCCATTTGCCTATACCGTTCTTAAAACCCTGGGAACGATATATCTTTTATATCTGGCGTATCAAGCTATTAAACCTAACAGCAAAAATATTTTTGATGTTGATAAAAATACAACGTACGATGGTCCTAAAAAGCTATTCACCATTGGTTTTTTAACGAATGTTCTCAATCCGAAAGTAGCCGTTTTTTATCTGTCATTTTTCCCGCAGTTCATCAAACCTGAGTATGGTTCTGTGTTAACTCAGAGTCTGGAACTTGGGGTTGTTCAGGTACTGGTAAGCTTCAGTGTTAATTTCTTAATTGTATTAACTGCTGCAAGAGTTGCTCTATTTTTCAGTAATAATCCTGCCTGGATTAAAGTACAAAAGTGGTTTATGGCAAGTGTTTTGACTTACCTGGCAGTAAAAATGGCTTTTTCTAAAGCAAAATAACAATTTAGAATCTTCTGTCACCACAGGAGATTTTTTTATGTATCGATCCTCCATATTATTGTAGCTTTGTAAAAGCAGTTTCAACAAGATGAAGCATACCATTCCTACTTACGATTTAAGTGATATTTCCAAGCATCGTTTCCATATAAAAAGGATGGATCAGCGTACCTATCATACGGAGACAATCCTTATAGATAAAGGAATACATCGTGACAGTCATTATATATTTACCTTCATGGAAAGCGGACATGTAAAAATGATGGTTGACTTCAATATTATAGAAGCTAAAGATCCCACTATTTTCTGCGTATTACCAGGGCAGGTTCATCAGGGGCTTTTAATGAACAAAGTGAACGGATGGTTTATTGCCATAAAATCTGATTTGGTACCGGATGCTGTACGTTCAGTTTTTGAGGAGTCTCTGGAAGGAATACAGCCTCTGGCAGTAGAGAAAATATGGGTGGAAAAATTCAATAATGCAGCTGCAATACTCCATTCTTTTTATACAGAGGAGATGCTGGCATCCAAAGAAGGTTTCTTAGTGATTCAATCTCTACTCAATACTTTTATAGGGATGTTTGCTTTCATCTATTCAAAAGAGAACGATTCTCACACTATTGGCGAAAATCGTGCTTTACAATTGACGCGGGAGTTCAAAATCATGGTGAGACAAAGCTACAAAACCATGAAA
Source organism: Chryseobacterium sp. CH25 (assembly GCF_004119455.1). Lineage (GTDB taxonomy): Bacteria > Bacteroidota > Bacteroidia > Flavobacteriales > Weeksellaceae > Chryseobacterium. Next base: position 278,212 of record NZ_NRQT01000004.1, on the reverse strand, counting down.
AGTCCATCCGAATATGCTGACAAGCTCAACATCTCAAGAGGATATCTTACAGAAGCTATCCGTGAAGTGACTGGTAAGCCTGCTCAACATTGGATTCATCAGGAAATTTTAATTGAAGCTAAACGTTTACTTGCTTTTACTCAACTTACAGTAAAGGAAATTGCCTATGAGTTGGGATATAATGATCATACTTATTTTAGCCGCTTATTTTCAAAGCAGGAAAACCAGTCGCCTTCAGAGTTCAGAAACTCAAACAGGTAGTTCAAAAACAGAATAAAAACGTCCATCACACTCACTTTTCTTATACACTCTCAACCACGAATTGTCCAATCATTCCCATGGAACAGCTATCGTAACATTTACATTTTGCAGCTTCCTTTGCAATAAAAATTACTCATGCCAAGTTTACCTAAATGGATCAACGATACGGTAGAAAATGTATGGTCCTCAAAATTCAAAGATTGTAAAGTTATTGATATAGAAACTATTTCCGGAAATCTTCGTCTTGTACGTTTTGAAGCAGATTTAGCGGATATCCAGTATGAACCTGCTTATGCTATTGGAATAAGAATTAACGACAGGGATTTTCGTAATTATTCTCCGTTCAATTTTAACAGAGAAGCGGGAACGTTTGAAGTTTTATTTCATATTCATGATGATTCAGCTGTGGGAAGCTGTTTTGCGACCCAATTATCCGTTGGGGATTCTATAAAAATATTAATGCCCAGAGGCAAACGATTCTTTGAGCCTGGAGCCAAAATTCATTTCTCTATAGGAGATGAAACTTCATTAGGAAGCTCTCTTTCCATTAAAGAAGCTGTGGAAGAGGCAGGCTCATTATTTATCTGTCTTCATGAGCTGGAAGAATCTCAGACTCTGGAAAGCCTCAATTTATATGGTTATCACAGTCCCAAAAACAGTACAATGAGAATCATAGAAGCCTTAACTGATTTTCTGAGGGAAGAAAAGGAAGCCATTTATAATGATAATGCCGTTTTTTACCTTACAGGAAACGGAGACCGAATGTCACTGATAAAGAAATACCTAAAGGCTAAAGGAGTTTCTTCCAAATGTATAAGATCCCAGGCCTATTGGATAGAAGGAAAAAAAGGATTGTAAAAGACCGGAAGCTGGAAATGATACTGATAAGTTATAAGAATTTCCAACTTCCGGTCTTTTTATTTGATATTATCTTAGTTTTTGTCCCAATGATCTCACTTTCTTCAGCCATATTTCCCGCTGCTCCTTGCTAGAAGTCCGGATAATACCCAGATACGTAACTTTCACCGGTTTTATTCCACAGAATTCCAGTGTTGATTTCTTAAGTTGATTGACGCTTGGCCTTCCATACATCAGCCAATAATACCAACCCGGTTGATCAATTGTTGTGATAATATGGGCTGTTTTACCTTTTAAAAGTTTATCCCACCAAACTGAATTTTCACGGTATCTATAGGCCAATCCAGGAAGAAAAAGCCGATCTATAAAACCTTTCATTAAAGCAGGCAATCCTCCCCACCAGACCGGATGTATCCAAACCAGATGATCTGCCCATTGGATCATTTCCCACGCTTTTAACAAATCTGGTTCCAGCTCCATTCTTTTTTGATAGCCAAACTGTAAATTGGGATTAAAGTTCAGATCTGCAATCAAAATTTCTTTGATTTCTGCTCCTGCCTCTATGGCTCCGTTTTTATAGGCCTCTGCAATACCAAAATTAAATGATTCTTTATTGGGATGACCGTTGATAATGGCTATTTTTTTCATGATGCTATATGGGTATTAATCGTTTCATAGGCATCAAGCTGAGCCAGTAACGATAAAGGTTCATGCAGTTGGTGACTGAAATAAACATTGTTCTCATGAGGATTTCTCAACAATTCTTCTGTATGTAAAACAGCTGATAAAGCAGTAAGCTCGGCCTGCCCTTTTGTACTTTGCAGGCTTAATTTTTTGTGCCCATTTTTATCCTGCACTAGTACTTCAAAGACGGCCTGATCCCCATTTCCGCTTGATCCGAAAATCATTTTCCTTTCTTTTAAAGAAAGAATATTGTAAATTCTCAGATATTGAAAACTTCCTAAAAGCCAGGTAATAAATTTAGAATTATAAGTCATTTTTACGCTTACATTAGGGATTCTTTCAACTCTGTTCAGGATATACAGATCAGGAACATCAAAATTATAGGCATCTCTTTTTCCTATTCCGAAAGAAAATTCATAAGGTTCGGTATTCAAAAAATGTCTGACTGGATTGGGTTTATCATTTTTATAATCATGAAAAGGAACTGCCACATTTTCTGCCATAAAATGGGCCGAGCTTTCTCCTGCCAGATCTTTAACCGAATAGTACACAAAGAGTTTCACAGCCTGAATATCATCAGTATCTTTTGAAAGAACATTCACCAGACCAGGTACTATTCCTCCCATCCATCCGGAGCTGAAAACAATTCGGCTGCTGACATCTGATTTCTTTGCAATATCATAGGCCTTCATCAGGTCAGGAGTAGGTTTTGTAATATCCAGATAATCGATATGATTCTTTATAGCAAACTGAAGAACATGATCTGACTTATCATTCACTGAAAGAATAATCAGTTCTATTTTGTGATCTGTAATCGCATGAAAAGAATTGGGATCAGTAAGATCAATCTTTAAACTTCTATCAGTATTTCCTCCTCTACGTCCACCAATAAAAATATTGAGATGAGGGTTTCTCTTCTGTAAAATACGGGCAATTGTTTTACCCACCAATCCATTGCCGCCGATAATAAGAATATTGTGCTCCATTTATTTTTTTTGACAAAATTATAGAGCCCATCAGCCAATAAACAGGACAAATGTCTAAAAAGAAATCTCCTTTCTGATACGGCTTAAATGTCTTTGAGTAATACCAAGATAGGAAGCCAGATACTGCAATGGAATTTTCTGAATATAATCCGGATAGTTTTTAAGAAGTGCTTCATAACGCTGACTGGCAGTATCTCTCTGAAGCTGAAAAAATCTGTTTTCCAATTCAAGATATTCCTGTTCGGCGATGATCTTTAGAAATTTCATCCAATTAAGTTTATCCTGTACTAAGGCGTCCATTTTTTCCTTTTTTAAAATCAATAATTCGGCATCTGTAATAGCCTGCATACTTTCTTTGCTGAGACATCCGGAAATGAATGATGAATAGGCCGCCATCATGGTATTAGGAAACCTGAAACAATATGTCATGTCTTTTCCATCATCGGAAAGATAGAAAGAGCGAAAGATCCCGGATTGGATAAATGCCACTTCCTTACATTTCTCGCCTTCCTGTATAAAATATTCGTTCTTACTGACTTTTCTGATTTCAAAAAGTTGTAAAAATTCTTCAATTTCATTTTCTGAAAACAAGTCAAAACTTCGAAAAAAATCATGTACCATTGGGAGGTTTTCTTAATACAGCGAAAATAAAGGTTTATATTATTATCACGCAATAGTGCGCAAGGTTTTTCCCGGAGTGTTCATTTTTTTAAGATCGCAAAGGCGTTTCACTCAGCAAGGAAGCAGAAAATGTCTTTGCTAAATATAATACCTCAGCGAACGAAACTCTTTTCATACTTGATTAAAAACCTTAGCATTAAAAGAATCTGGAAATCTCCTTAACCGGAAATCATAAAAAAATCATCCCAGAGCGGGATGATCGTACCAATTGTTATTATATGAAATATGAAATGATGTGTTTGCTGATGCAAATATAGAGAGCTCTTTAATCCCCTACATCAGGAGAATCACTAGAGTTTTATCCGTAAAAATACGGTTGCATAAACAAAAAAGCCCTGCAAGAAAACTTACAGGACTTTTACTGATCTAACAATTATTTTGTTTAATATTTTAAAGTGTAATGTTCTGCAACATCAACTTTATTTTTACTATAATGGGCTTACCAATTCTAAGAACCATTCTTTAACTTCTCCTTCTAAATAAGGAGCCAGTTTTCCTTCGCATGTTTTATGGTAATCATTCAGCCATGCGATCTCATTTTCTGAAAGAATTTCCTTCACTACAGTATCTTTAAAGAACGGGCAGAATGTTAATGTTTCAAATTCATAGAATGTTCCGTGAATTGTTTTCTCTGCTTCTTTTACTGCAATAAGGTTCTCATGACGGATTCCGTAATGTCCTTCAAGATAGTATCCAGGTTCGTTGGATAACACCATTCCCGGAAGAAGTTCCTGAGGATTCAAGTCTTTTCTGATATTTTGCGGACCTTCGTGAACATTCATAAAGCTTCCTACTCCATGTCCTGTTCCGTGGTTGAAGTCTTTAGCTTCCATCCACAACGGAAGTCTTGCAATAGCATCAAGCTGTACTCCTCTTGTTCCTTTAGGGAATTTTACCATTGATAAACGGATTAATCCCTGTAATACCAATGTAGAGTTTCTCTTGAATTCCTCAGAAGGAGTTCCTAATGCAAAAGTTCTTGTAATATCTGTAGTTCCTTCAAGATACTGACCTCCTGAATCTACAAGGATTGTATCTTCATTGGTTACTTCTTTGCTGCCTTCTTCTTTGGCAGAATAGTGCATAATAGCTCCGTTATCTTTATATCCTATGATGGAACCAAAGCTCTCACCTACAAAATTCTTCCCTTCAGCACGGAAACCTCTCAGTTTTTCACCGATGGAATACTCATTCATGGCTTCTTTTCCTGCGTTGTGAGTCAGCCAGTAAAGGAATTTTACCATTGCTACACCGTCTCTTACCATTACGGTTCTGAAACCTTCCAACTCAGTTTCATTTTTCTGAGCTTTCATCAGGTTTCCTGGTACGGGAGCTTTGATAAATTGATTATCTGCTTTTAGGGTTTCAAAAATCTGCTGGTTGCTGTTTGGAGAAACCAGTACTTTTTCATTTTTGAATGCTTTCAGATAGTTATAAAATTCTTCGTAAGGCATCATTTTTACGAAAGAATCATCCATTTGTTTTCTTGCTTCTACTTCAAGTTTCTCTAACCCTGTGAATAGAACAGCATCATTTTTTGTAATGACAATATATCCTAAAAATACAGGATTGCTCTGTACATCACTTCCTCTCAGGTTAGATGTCCATGCCACATCATCAAGACTTGAAATGATGTGAACAGTTGCTTCCTGCTCTTCCATTTTCTGACGAATCGCAGAAAGTTTATCTGCTACAGATTTCCCGGCTCTTTCTACGGGCTGCACAAAAATTGGGTTAGCAGACGGTGTTCCTCTTTCTTTCCAAACCTCTTTTAGAAGTGGAATATCTGCAAGGGTAATATTTTTTGAATTAAATTTTTGAGAAAGCAGTTCCCAATTGGCATTGGAAGCAGCTAAAGCATTTACAGCTACCTTACCTCCAGCCGGAATTTCGGAAATGATCCAATCAATATAATTGGGAGTTCCTTCTATACCATCTTTGAAAAGGTCAATTCCTGAACCATCCAGCTCAATAGCAGCCTGTGTAAAGTATCTTCCGTCTGTCCAAAGACCTGCTTTATCTTTCGTAACTACCACAAAACCGGCAGAACCTAAAAATCCTGACAGCCATGCTCTTTCCTGCCATTCTTCAGGAAGGTACTCACTCATATGCGGATCTGCAGAATATACGATAAATGCATCAACATTATTTTTCTGCATTTCTTCACGAAGCGCAGCAACTTTTTCCTTTGAAGTCATTCTTTTCATTTTTAAACACCGAAAGTTACGAAAAATTTGAAGTCAGAGGATCAAATAAAGCCCCTATTTTCCTAATGATATATTATTTTTTCATGAATTCTGATAGAGGGTGCAAAGAACATGAATTTTTCAATGTCACAGATGCACGATTTTATAAAGCGTATGAATACTAGTGAATATTTGCTTATCAATTTTGTTTAAAACACTGTATCAATATAAGTATAAAAATCTGGGTTAAAAAGTATTCTTCAACAGTTTTAAATCTTTATATTTTTAATCCCGGATTTTACTGGAAGATAAAACTAGTCTTTAAAATAATATTTTGAAACATTTTCCACTATGGTATAGGTTTCTACCCCGGTAAGGTTTGTCAGTAAAATAATAGCCAGATCATCATTCGGATAAATATGAACTGACGCACGGCCACCACCAAGTGCAGCAGCAGCAATATGTGATGTTCTTTTTATGATTGGCCAACCTAATGCATAAGCATTTAGAATTCCCCCAAAACCATCATAACTACCATTGTTTAATGAGACAGGAGTCCAAATTGTAGTAATACTTTCTCTCTGCTGTAAGAACATTCCTTTTTGCAATGCAATGATCCATTTAGCCATATCATCAGCATTGGTAAATACACCGGCATCTGTTCTGAAATTGGTGGGAAAATCTTCATATATTTCAGTCAGCTTATCAACTTTAATATGGTTTCCCGTTGCTTTATCCAGATGATAAAAACTGTATGTGGGAGATTTATTCCCAAGAATATCATACGAATTGGCATATTTTGTATTACTCATTCCAGCTGGCTTCAACTGTTGTATCTCTACTAATTTTTCAAAAGGAAATTGGCTCACTTTTTCAATGATTTTCTGTAACAGAAGATAATTAGTAGCATTATAATTAAATTTCTCTCCAGGTTCGGATAACATTGGTAAAGTCTGTACTTTTACCCACGCAGAATCCTGTCCTTTATCACTAATCAATCCATCTCCTCTTTCATTTTCTATGTCCGGTAAACCTGAAGTATGACTTAATAGCTGTTTCACTGTAATGTTGCCCCAATTTTCAGGTAAAGGATCTAAATAATCTGAGATTGGATCTTCAATTCGCAGGTTTCCCTTTTCAACAAGCTGCATAATGGTAACCGCAGTGAATATTTTAGCAATAGAATTGATAGAAAATTTCGTTGTATGAGTTACAGGAACAGTAAATTCAACATTGGCTATTCCAAGGGATTCTGAAAATAACACCTTATTATTTTTAATAACAGCAATCTGTAGTCCTGGAATTTTCTGCTCCTTCATCTCTCTTTTCAGATATCCCATTATCTCTTTCTTATGATTCTGAGCAACAAGAGAGGTTGTTGTAAAGAATAATGTACACATAGCAAATACAATATTTTTCATAGCATATCTCTTTTGAAATCTTCTAAAAAAACTTTTAAATTATTAATATTTCAGCTAAAATAAGATCAAATTTACTCCATAAAACATTAATTATTATTACAAATGCAAATTTTGAGAAAATTATTACTACATTTCTCCCATGAAACAGCAAAACTATAATAACCACAGGAAGTTTTACCCACCTCATCATTTTATTTATCTTCCTTTATTAATTGTATTGGAGATCTTAGGAATCTATAAAATCTGGGATGATTCCAGTAATCAATTGGTTTGGATTTTATTTTCAATTGTAATTTTTCTACTTTTCTATCTGGCTTTTATGACCAGACAGCATTATGCACTGGGACTTCAAAACCGTATGATCATCTTTGAATTTAAGCAACGGTATTTCGAGATTTTTAACAGAAGATCTGATGAAACGGTTGAAAAATTAAGATTTGACCAGATTGCAGCTTTGTGGTTTGCGTATGACGATGAATTCAAAGAGCTTTTGTACAGGGCACTTCACCAAAATATTTCAGGAGATGAGATCAAAAGATCTATTAAAAAATGGAAGCCTGATCACCTTAGAATCTAATGAGTAAAATAATATCCCTGTAAAAACAGAAGTATTTTTACAGGGATATAAAAAATATTGAAGGATAAATCTTCCTATACTTATTCTCAAATTAAACCGTAGTTCTGTTGTTCAGAAACTGTATTCTATATTCTTTAGGAGTAACTCCGGCAATTTTCTTAAAAAGCTGGGTAAAATGAGATGCAGTATGAAAATTCAGTTCATAGGCAATTTCAGCAATATCTTTACTGGAATGCAGCAAAGCTTTGCTGTAATTAATATCAATCTCATTGATCCATTGCTTCGGTGATTTTTGAGTAACACTTTTTACACATTTATTCAGGTAACTTTCTGTTACAGATAACTTATTGGCAAAGAATGCCACCCGTTTTTCCACTACATGATATTTAAATAAAAGATCCCGGAACTGAAGGGATAATTCCATAGGACGTGTGGCGGATTTATGATGGGTATCTGAATCTGTGCTCAGCATTTTGATGAGAATAAGATGCAGCATAGTGACTACAACATCATTTATATTCAGATTATTCAGCCATAATTCCTGTTCCATGATGGGAAGAAGTTGGGTAATAGTCCCGTAAGTAAGGCTATCCAAATTCAGAAAAGGAGTCATAAAGAAAATACTGCTCTTATGTTTGGGTAATTCCTGTTCAGACAAAATATTATTTTCATAAGCCAGGAAAAAGCCTTCAATATCATCTGAAAGTTCTACGGTAGCAGTAATTGTTCCTTGTTTAATAAAGATGACACCGCCTTTTTCAGCATGGTATTCTTTATTTTCAAGATACTGTTTGATATGTCCGTTGGTAACAAAAATGATGAAGTTAAAGGTTGTACGGTATGGAATCACCGGCATCAAAATCCCTTTGAGGTAATTCTCTATCCGGTAAAGCTGTATATCTGCATTATTGGCTAATATTTTCTCCGTGATATTCGGCAGAAAAAGTTTTTTATACTGAAAATTGGATAATACTTCCATATCCGATATTATGATAAATTAAAGTTAGACAAAATTTGTAATGTAGAAAGAAGAGAATTTGAAAATTTGAGAATGAGCTAATTTGAAAATAACTTTACTCCCCAGCTCTCAAACCCTCAAATTCTCTCACTCTAAAACTTATAATACACTCCCACTCTTACTCCAAACGGGCTTCCCGGTGTATACGTAAGATCTGTGATAGGTTCTGCTTCTCCTTTCAATTGAGTTTCTGTGGCAAACTGAGCTTCATTCCATTTTACATTGAACAGGTTGTTAACCTGAATATTGGCTCCCCATTTCTGACGGTTGTAAGACAATACCAGATCATTAACGAAGTAAGCTTTCGTCTTGATGCTATTATCTTCCACAGCTGGTCTTTCTCCAAGATAACGGTACTGAAGTCCTAAAGAAAATCCGTTCAGGAAATCCCAGTTTACAGATCCTGTACTCGTAACTACCGGTGCTAATGGAATATAATCCTGTCCTTTTTCTTCTTCAATAAATCTTGCATGAGAATAGTTGATGTCTGCATTCAGATAGAAGTTTTCCAATGGCTGAAAACGGATTCCCAAGTCAGCTCCAAAGCGTCTTGATTTTCCGGATGGTTCTACTACAGCATCATCTCCTACATAAACAAACTCCTGTTGCAGATCCATATACCATACAGCAGGCGTAATAATTAATGATTTGAATGGGTGTAGCCTTACTCCAAAGTCAGCTCCGATAGAATATGGAAGGGTATTTTCATTCTTATTCGTCACTACTACCCTCATATCATTGGAATGGAATCCCATCCCGGTTTTTAGGAACCACATTACATTATCACTCTGCGCATAGGAGAAATTCAGTTTAGGACTTACTCTGGTGGCTTCTTTTGATTGTCCTGAAGGTAATTGTTCTGCATCCAGCAGATTATGCATATTAAAGATGAAATGATCTACTCTTACAGCCGGATTGATGGTCCATTTCCCAGTTTTCCAAACCAGACCTGAATAGGCATGAAGATTGGTTTCCGTTCCGTTTACATCAGAAAGCCTGTCAAGCAGCACATCTCTGTGATAAACATGATTCAGTTGTAAAGTATTGATGTCATCATTTCTTAATCCGATTCCTGAAATCCAGTTTAAGGAACTGCTAGGAAGCGAAAAACTTTTGGTATATTTTACTTCTGCTCCATAGATATTTCTTCCGTCTGTCTGCTGAATTTCATCCCCGTGATCTTTATCTTTTAAATAAAACGTAAAATCAGAGTACAGGTTGAAATTATATTTTGAATAGAAGGCCATTGCATCAATCTGTTCAGAAGAAGAAATGATATGCTTAAAATTCATCTGAAGGTTGGTTCTTGAAGTTTTCCCACCCTCGGTAGGATCTATACTTCCCCATCTGCCGATGATTCCTTCATCTACTGCACGTTCAGGAATCTGTCCGGAAGCATTCCATGAGGAATTAAATGTTGAAAATTGGATATTGAAGTAATCGTTATCCGTAAGCCATTGGTTATACTTTCCGAAAATATTAACCCTGTTAAAGTTCTGTTTTACATCAAAAGGTCCGTCTGTATAGTTATATTCAGTAGCGATATAGGCGTTTTTCCTTCCCAGATCATCGTGCAGAATATTGAACATTCCCAATACTCTTTTGGAGTTGAAAGAACCACCTTCAAGTTTAATCATACTATTTTTCAGCCCTCCATAAGTTTGAAAATCGACATAACCAGCCGTATTGAAATCTCCACGATCCATATAATAAGATCCTTTTCCGAAATCAATATTATTTACCGTTTCAGGGATCACAAAGTGAAGATCAGAATATCCCTGTCCATGGGCATGAGATACAATATTCACAGGCATTCCATCTACATTTACGCTTACATCTGTTCCGTGGTCAGCATCAAATCCTCTTAAAAAAAGCTGTTCTGCTTTTCCTCCTCCAGCGTGTTGTGCTATGAATAATCCCGGCACTTTTCTTAATAAATCCTGTGCTGAATTAACAGGGAATTTATTAAGATCAACCTTGGTAATAGCAGATAAAAAAGAACTGTGATTAATAGCTACTTCCGAAATCTGAAAGGGTTTATGCTGTAAAAAGATCACCTTGTTTTTATCATCATCATTGGTAACCACCCATTTCACCTCATCATATCCCTGGCGGCTCACCACTAATGTATCAGGAAGTGATTGAACAGGAATCGCAAAAGTACCGTCTGCTCCTGTATGAGTATGGCTATTACCATGATTATATTTTACCAATACGTCTGCGATTGGAAATTTATCCTCAGCATCTTTAATTGACAACTGTTTTTCTGTTTCCTGCGCCATCATTTTTCCACCGAATGTCATGATCAGAAAGACAGCGGCAATTTTAGTTATTTTCATTTTTTTGTTTTAATTAAATTAGAAGAGAGAGAAAAGATAATAGACGAAGAGATGAGAGATATTTTAGTTTTAAATTTCAATAGTCAATTTTGCTTCGCAAGTGAATAGTGAATTGCCAGCCACCAGTGAAAGTACAACAACCTTGAACTTTAAACATTAAACCTTGAACATTCACCCTCTCCACTCTAAAACTCTACCACTCTCAAACTTAAGTCTACGCTTTAGTTTTTATAAATATTTTTTGAATTAAAAGAGTGATCCATGTTCCGGCTACAAAAGGGAAAGTAAAGACCCCACCTACTGCATCCAGACAATGATTATCGATTAAAAGATCGTCAATAGCAATCGTTATAAGAACAGCAATAAGTACCCATAAACCATCTGTTTTTTTAACTCCTGAGAATACAATAGCTGAAAGTACTGCATTGAATCCAAATAAACCCATGTGAATTTCTTTAATAGGCTCTCCATTAAACTGTGATAATCCGGCACCAAGAATAGAAGCAGCTAATCCATACAAAGCCGCTATTGGTGAACTGATGAAAACAGCGACGAAGAAAATGATTCCCGAAAGAACTCCCCCTTGAAATATAACTTCACCAAACCCATTGGTACAGGTAAGAAAATCATCATATTTGGAAGGGACAACCTCAGCACTCAGCACTGCAGATGGTGGAATATGAGTAAAATGGTGTAATGCAAATACCAATATCCATGTAATGATAATAAAAGGAAAAGTAAACACCGGAATTTTCTTCTGGATAAAGAAATGCTGAATAACAGCAGCCAATGCTCCGCCTAATATAATAAGAACCCAGATCAGAATTGTTGTTTCAAACAGAAAAGCCAATGCTACTCCTACCAATGCAGCACTGAAGCCATACAATCCGGCATTAATTTCAGATGGATCATACTTAAGCTTCATAGCGGTAAAGGTTCCGGCTGCTGTTGAAAGCAAAACAGCCACTCCACACTGCCAGCTTCCCATAAAGATTCCTATCAGAAAAAGAAGCCCTGTCCATCTGTTTTCCTGAAGCATAATCTGTCCGATTCCTTTTAAAATATTGTCTAGAAAAGGTAGTTTTTTGAAAAATTCGTTCATAGTTTTTTTAATTGTAATATTGATTGGAAATAAAGACATATAGATGAGAGATAATAGACGAAGAGATGAGAGATATTTTAGTTTTGAATTTCAATAGTCAGTTTTGCTTCACAAGTGAATAGTAATGAATTTATCAATCATTAGTAAAAGGTAGACAACTTTAAACCTTAAACTTTAAACATCCTCGCTCTCTAACACTCAAACTCCCTAACCTCGAAACCTGCATCTCGCATCTCGCCTACCATCCCAGAAAGACCATTCCAACTCCGCAGACTGTTACCACAGCACCACTTACCACACCCATATATCTTTCTAATTTCTCAGTATTGAATAAAGTTGAATAACCATACCGGCCTAAAAGAACCATTCCAAGCATCGTTAAGACGGTAGTCACAGTGAATGAAGTTACCAGAACTGCAATTTCAGACATAGAATGTTTTACTCCCGAGTAGAATAATAAAGGGATTAAAGGTTCACTAGGCCCCATTACGAAGATCATAAAAAGGACAAGCGGTGTTACTTTTATTCTTGTTTGAGGCATTACCACCTCACTGTGATTGTGTTCATATACGTAAACATCGTCGCCCATCACATCAAAATGTTTATGCGGTTTATTTCTGATTGCCTGAATAAGACCGTATACCAGATAAACTCCTCCGAAGATCAGCAATGCCCATCCTGAAAAATTGCCTCTGATATCCTGAAACCAGGAGATTTTATTCAGCTGCCAGCCCAGAAATACCCCGATAAAGCCAAGGATAAGGGAACTCAGAACGTGCCCAAGTCCACAAACCACGGTTAATATTGCAGTTTTCATTCCGCTCCATTTCTTGGATTTTGAAATTACAATGAAAGGCAGGTAATGATCCGGCCCTGAGGCGGTATGTATAAAACTTATTGAAACGGCACTTAAAAGTAATGCCCAAACTGTACTGTCCATTTTCTATTTTTAATTCCTTTTTTTAAATTTTGGCTAAAGCCACTGGAAAATTTCCTTTATTTATACGGGCCAAAGCCCACTTCTATTGAATATTACTCTCGGAGATTTTGGAAAAAATTTTCGTCTCAGCCTTGACAAGGCTCTTTTTACTCCAACGACCAAAGAATCTCCTGAACATACAGGAAAAAATTGTACATCAATTCTCCGCCGTGCCCTAAAGCTCTTACTACAAACCCATTATCTTCCATCGCTGAAACTCCTACTTCCATCTCTTCAATATGCTGGGCTGCTGCTTCTACAATCTCTTCAATCAGCCCGTTTTTATCTACATTTTCCTTTGTACTGTAGAAGATCAAGGTTCCCTGATGGGTATACTGCTCCAAATTGCCAATACTACTGATCGGAATCATATCTGGCTGAATCACCACATTGTCTTTTACAACAAGCTTATTGTTATGATAGATTTCCATAAGGTTCTGGAAACGTCTCAGCTTAAAAACCTCCCCATAATGCTTTCTTCCGCAGGTAATGATTTCACTGATGATGATCTGGCTGTTTTTCCCGATATGAATATTCGCTTTACTTTTAAAATTAGAATCTTCGTGGGGAACAATAGGATGCGGAACGTAAGCAAAAGAGGTTTCGTCATCCATGATTACATTCAATTCCTGAACAGCCTTATCTTCCATATTGAAAAGTCTCTGATACGACTGTGATTGTAATTGAAGAGAAGATCCTTTTTCAAGGGCTACATCCAGGTGATAATGGTCTCCATCCAGGATTCCAGGAGAGGAGCTCATCACCATCTGATACAGTTTCTTATCACTTTTTCTCTGCCCTACAGAAACTACTCTGAAAGGCAGTGAAACGTAAAGATCCTTCACATATGATTCTCCTCCCTTAAATCCTGCAATAATTTTTAAACGACTGTCCATTTATCTTACTAAGTTCGGTTCTTCAATTTCTTCTAAAAGAGCATATTTTTTGATCCATCCGATTACTTTATCCAGTCCTTCATCTGTTTTAAGGTTGGTGAAAACAAAAGGATTTCCTTTTCTCATTCTTCTGGCATCGTTTTCCATCACTTCAAGACTGGCTCCAACATAAGGCGCAAGGTCAATTTTATTGATAATTAATAAGTCTGATCTTGTAATACCAGGACCTCCTTTTCTTGGAATTTTCTCTCCTTCTGCAACGTCAATAATGAAAATGGTAACGTCTGCAAGGTCCGGGCTGAATGTCGCTGAAAGGTTGTCACCTCCACTTTCGATAAGCACCAGTTCAATTTCCGGGAAACGTGCTGCCAGTTCATCTACTGCTTCAAGGTTCATACTGGCATCTTCACGGATGGCAGTGTGAGGACAGCCACCTGTTTCTACTCCGATAATTCTGTCGTGAGGAAGAAGACTGTTTTTAGCCATAAATTCTGCATCTTCTTTGGTATAGATATCATTGGTAATTACTCCAAGATCGTAAGTTCCAAATAGTTTTCTGCTTAAACGTTCTAATAATGCGGTTTTTCCTGATCCTACAGGGCCTGCAACTCCTACTTTTATATATTTTCTGTTTTCCATTTTTTCTAAATTTTGCTTTGTTTGTTTTTGTTTTTTTAACGCGGATAGCGCTAAGGTTTTTTATTGATTGTGAAGATTTTTCGTTCGCAAGGGCGTTACACTCAGCAAGGATATCTCCATTCATTTAGATTATTTACTTTTCTACGACATATAAAGTCTTGAATACAATCTTTCATGCTGCATACATCGGATGTCAAAGGCTGTATTACAAAGTCCTACCAGATCTCTGTCCAATTCTATTGTTTCTCCAACTGTTTTTTCCATGACAGGATATAAAGAGAATAAAATGTCCTGCCCGTCTAGTTGTCCTAATGGTACCAGCTTTACAGCATTGGTAATCATTCCGGCAACTGAGGTATAATAGAACCCTAATAATGCTTCATATAAAGGAATCTCCATTAAATAAGCATAAACTCCGAAGACAATACAGTAATGAGAATTGGCTTCTTTGTTCTGAATAGCTTTTTCAAAAGTTTCCATCAGCGGAAAGCTTTCTCTTCTTTTGAAGATTTTGATGAGCCTTAATCCTAATTTTTGGCTTGCCTGGCGAATTTCCTTCGGACATTTTATAGCATTACACTCATTGTCAAGATTCAAAAGAGTCTGCAAATCTCCTCTTTCTGCTGCCTGATAGGCCAGTTTTACAAAAGCTCCGTCATTGAATTTAAGGTTGTACTGAAGCATATTCTGCACAAATTCCTTTGCAGTTTCTACATTATGAACAATCCTTTCCTGCACATAGGTTTCAAGTCCGTTAGAATGGGTATAACCACCAATAGGAAGTGTGGGATCTGCTAAATGAAGGAGCCCTGATAAAAATTTGATGTTCATCGTATTATTCATCTTTTGGAGCAGCCATTTTTAAAATTTTAGTAAAAATGGTAGAGCCAAGGCTTCCATGCCCGTGAGGTTCTACATTCGATTTTAGAAGATTCAATAGTTTTACGGATTGTTTTTCCGGTTTAAAACCACTTGCTTCCAGCCATCTGAACATGGGCATTTCAAATGGAAGCAGTACTTTATCATCCTGAATAAAAAGTGGAATATGCTTGTTTCCGATTTCATAGCATACGGTTCCCATTTCCAATAAAGATCCGGGAACCATTACAATCGCATCTGTTTCCAGAACATTGATCGCTATTACTTTTTCTGTATCCTCAAAAAGAATATCACCTTCACGCAAGCGCTGCCCTTCTTTTAAAAATTTGATAGCAATATCTACCCCGTTTCTGGTTCTTTTGCGCTGGATTCTTTTGGTGGTTTCAAACCATTCCAGATCCAGATAATCTATGGTTTTCTCTGTAGGATTTTCGGTGAGATTGCCTATGGTTTGATTAATTATCATTTTTAGCTGTTTTTTTTCTGAAGTCAAAGTTTTTAGAAATGCCTACCCCGAAAGTTGAACCACTGATTCCTGCTACATAGCTTTTTGTCCAACCCTCTTCTTTGGTTTTAGTCTGAAGCATTGAAAGTTCAGCAAATTTGAATTTCAGTGCCCAACCTCCGCCTAATAAGACCCCAATCAAAGGATATGCACGAAGACGGAATCCGTTAAAATTCTGCATCGCATCGGCTGTTGCAGCCTGCTGTTGTCCCCAAACGTAGTGTGCATCTACCTGCCCGATCAATACGAAGTATTTCCCAAGCATTAATGACGGGCTATACCAGATTCCAGCCTCATTCTGTTTGTATACCACATTATGATTAACAGAATTTTGGGAGTAAGCATAATTAACCCCGATAAGGTCATTATTATTGATAAAATATCCTACTCCCAATGGTGCACTGGAAACAGTACTGCTACTGTTGGTAGGAGTTGTAACCTTTGAGTAATCCAATGAACCGTACATCATAAACTGACCTTTTGGCCCATCTTCATCACTCTTCAGCCTGTGCCCTCCCAAAAACTGAGCGCTTACCTTACCGGAAAATAAAGACATCCCGGCTACAGCAAGAGAAAAAACTGTTTTATTTAAATATTTCATTCTAAACTGAGTTCTATAATTAATTGTTTTACATTCTATTGGGATAAATCTTGAATAAAGAGAGTGTCTGAAAATTCAAATTATTTGGCTTTTGTCATTCTGACACTCTGCTTTAAGGTTTATCTTAGAACAAGTAATACAACTGTGTTAAAGGAAGTGTTTCTGCCGGTTCACAAGTGATATACTCACCATCTACCGTTACTTTATAGTTTTCAGGGTTCACTTCAATTAAAGGAGTCTTATCATTGTGAATAAGGTCTTTTTTACCAATATTTCTGCAGTTTTTCACCGGAAGAATCATTTTCTCCAATCCATAAGAAGCGATAGTTCCGTTATCTATAGAGATTTGAGAAACGAAGTTGGCACAAATACCATACTTAGCTTTTCCGTGAGCTCCAAACATATTTCTGTAGATGATTGGCTGTGGTGTTGGAATAGAAGCATTCGGATCTCCCATTTTAGCAGCGATTACAAACCCTCCTTTTACTATCATTTCAGGTTTCACTCCGAATAAAGCAGGCTTCCAGATTACTAAATCTGCTAATTTACCTTCTTCAACAGATCCTACATATTCTGATATACCGTGTGCAATTGCCGGGTTAATGGTATATTTGGCGACATATCTTTTAGCACGGTAGTTATCGTTTCCACTATTCTGATCTTCCGCTAAATCACCCCTCTGCTCTTTCATTTTACTTGCTGTCTGCCAAGTTCTTGTGATGACTTCACCCGGTCTACCCATTGCCTGAGAGTCAGAACTCATAATACTGAAAACTCCCATATCATGAAGAATATCTTCTGCAGCAATGGTTTCAGGACGGATACGTGAATCTGCAAATGCTACGTCTTCAGGGATGTTTTTACTCAAGTGGTGGCAAACCATCAGCATATCCAAGTGCTCGTCGATTGTATTTACGGTGTAAGGACGGGTTGGGTTGGTAGACGCTGGTAATACGTTTGGATACATCGCAGCTTTAATGATGTCCGGTGCATGACCTCCACCTGCTCCTTCCGTGTGGAAAGTATGAATTACTCTTCCATTGATCGCTCTCATGGTATCTTCAAGGAAACCTCCTTCATTTAAGGTATCCGTGTGGATTGCAACCTGAACGTCATATTTATCTGCAACTTTTAAAGCCGCATCAATGGTTGCAGGCGTTGCTCCCCAGTCTTCGTGGATTTTTACTCCTAATGCTCCTGCTTCAACCTGCTCTTCGATAGGCTCTTCTGCAGAACAGTTTCCTTTTCCGAAGAACCCTAAGTTCATTGGATATTCTTCTGCTGCTTCAAGCATTTTCTGCATATTGAATTTTCCTGGAGTTACCGTGGTAGCATTTGTTCCATCGTTAGGACCTGTTCCTCCTCCAATCATTGTAGTAATACCGCTGTATAGAGAGGTTTCAATCTGTTGTGGGCAGATGTAGTGAATGTGGGTATCAATTCCTCCGGCAGTTACGATATATCCTTTTCCGCCATGAACTTCAGTAGAAGCACCGATAATCATGTTAGGGGTTACCCCATCCATCGTATCAGGATTTCCTGCTTTACCAATTCCTACGATTTTACCATCTTTAATACCGATATCACCCTTTACAATTCCCCAGTGATCGATGATTACCGCACCTGTGATGCAAAGATCAAGAACTCCTTCGTCTCTTTTTGCAGTTACGTTCTGTCCCATACCATCACGTACAGTTTTTCCTCCTCCGAAAACGGCTTCATCTCCGTAATGGGTGAAATCTTTTTCGATTTCAATAATAATTTCAGTATCTCCCAGTCTGATTTTATCTCCGGCTGTAGGTCCTAATATATTGGCATATTGTTTTCTGTCTACGTTTAAGCTCATCTTAGTGATTTTTAAAGTTTAACTCTTCAACTTTTGCAAGGCTTACTTTTTTCTGATCTTCAGAATCTACCTGTCCATCAACAAGATTATTGAAGCCCATTGCTTTTTTGGTTCCTCCTATCTCTACCAATTCCACTTCTTTTTCTTCTCCTGGTTCAAAACGAACTGCAGTACTTGCTACAATATTCAGTCTCTTTCCGAAAGCTTTTTCACGGTCAAAGCTCATTGCCTTATTTACCTCGAAAAAGTGGAAGTGTGAACCTACCTGGATCGGACGGTCTCCTGTGTTTGTTACTTTTATTTTGACAGTTTCTCTGCCTTCATTGCAGATAATAATGCCTTCTTTTACAAAAATTTCTCCTGGTATCATAATAAATAGGAATTAACGGATTGGATTATGTACGGTTACAAGCTTGGTTCCATCTGGGAATGTAGCTTCAATCTGAACATCGTGGATCATTTCTGATACACCAGGCATTACATCATCTTTAGTTAAAAGATTAGCGCCTTCCTGCATCAGCTCAGCTACTTTTTTCCATCTCTTGCACCTTCAAGCAAAAAATGACTGATTAAGGCGATTGATTCTGGATAGTTTAATTTAAGGCCTCTCGCCTTTCTTTTTAGAGCGAGTTCTCCTGCCAGAAATAGCATAAGCTTTTCCGTTTCTCTCGGTGTTAAGTGCATAGTATTTTTTAGTTAAAATTGGACAAACGATATCCTGTTCACCTTTCTGAAAAGGCAAATAGAAATGTTCAAAAAATGTAAAAAGGGGAAACGATACTTACCGATCTGTATTATAGAATACGGACCATAATGAATCATTAAAAATTGTAAAAACGAGATTAGCAGCCCGCTATCTGCAAGGCATGATACAGAATGTACCGTGGTGCTGTGATATAAATACGGTTTTGAACGGCCGCAACCCGTGTATTATAAGTATAACCTGCAAAGAAATAATGCAACCACTGCTGAGCAAGTATTGAATAATCGAATTTTACTTTCTCCCAATCATTGGAGTCCTGTGCATCCTGCACATCTGAAAAACTGTACATTTCAGGCTGCGTCTGCTGATCCGATTTTTGCTGAAGGAGATTAATTTTTGATAAGAGATCAGAGTATGATTCAGTCTTCCCTTTATGCGCTAAAAGACCTGCACATAAAGCGGAGAAAAACAATACAAAAGAGAAGAATATGACTCTTTTTTTCATACCTGATTAATAATGATGTAAAATTAGAGTAATCTTAAAAAACAGGCTATCAAAAAAATTATTTAAAATGTTCAAAATCGCAACAAACATAATTTTATATTAATTTAACATTTATTCATAAAACCCTTATTTACAATATTTAAAGACAGTTCATTAACTATAACAAATATTTTATTGTCCTTATTATCATCATTACAACAGATCTACTCATATTTTTCTTATCTACAAAAGATTAAATCAATACATTGAATATTTTTAAAATTTAAGTCTTAAAAAAGGTTATATATTAATAATTATCGGACACTAAGGTTTATTCCATAAAAGCAGGTGAGATTTTTTTCTTTCCTTATAATTATCGTAAATTTGTATACACATACTTATTTAATTTAATAAAAATAATAAAACGTAATATGTCAAAAGCAATTTCGCAAGTACCATTAGCGGTAAATGAGCCGGTAAATTCTTATGTACCGGGATCTCCGGAAGTTAAAAGCCTTATCGACACTTATAAAAAGATGTGGGCTGAGAAGATAGAAATTCCAATGGTTATCAACGGAAAGGAAGTAAAAACTGATACAAAAGTACAGCTTCAGTCTCCTCAGGATCATGCTCACGACTTCGGATTTTATTACCAAGGTGGTATGCAGCATGTGGATGACGCTATCAACGCGGCATTGGCAGCTAAAGAAGCATGGAATGCATTAGGTTGGGAACAACGTGCAGCAATTTTCTTAAAGGCAGCTGATCTATTGGCAGGTCCTTACAGAGATGTTATTAATGCAGCTACAATGATCGGACAATCTAAGAATGTTCACCAGGCTGAAATTGATTCTGCTTGTGAGTTCATCGACTTCTTAAGATTCAACGTAGAATTCATGACTGAAATGTATTCTGAGCAGCCGGTTTCTGACAACGGAATCTGGAACCGTGTAGAGTACAGACCATTAGAAGGGTTCTGCTTTGCAGTAACTCCATTCAACTTTACAGCAATTTCAGGAAACCTTCCTACTTGTATGGCAATGCTAGGAAACGTTGTAGTATGGAAGCCTTCTGACAAGCAGGTTTATTCTGCAAAAGTAATCATGGATGTATTAATTGAAGCTGGTCTTCCTGCTGGAGTTATCAACATGATCTTTACAGATGGTAAAGAAACTGCTGAAAAAGTATTGGCTCACAAAGATTTTGCAGGTCTTCACTTCACAGGTTCTACAAAAGTATTCCAGGGAATGTGGAAAATGATTGGTGATAATATCCACAACTACAGAACATATCCAAGAATCGTTGGAGAAACTGGTGGTAAAGACTTTGTAATTGCTCACCCTTCTGCAAACGTAGAAGCTGTAGCTACTGCTTTAGTAAGAGGTGCTTTCGAATACCAGGGACAGAAGTGTTCTGCGGCTTCAAGAGCTTATGTTCCTAAGTCTCTTTGGGCTGATGTGAAAAAAGTAATGGAAGCTCAGATGGCTACTATCAAAATCGGTTCTCCGGAAGATCCATCTAACTTCGTAAACGCTGTAATTGATAAAAATTCTTTCGAAAAATGTAAAGGATATATCACAAGAGCTAACGAATCTTCTGAAGCTACTGTAGCAATTGGTGGTACATGTGATGATTCTAAAGGATGGTTCGTACACCCAACTGTAATTGAAACTACAAACCCTCAATACGAAAGTATGGTAGAAGAGATCTTCGGCCCAATCTTATCTGTATTTGTTTACGAAGATGCAGACTGGAAAGAAACTCTTAAAGTAGTTGATTCTTCTTCTCCATATTCATTAACAGGTTCTGTATTCTCACAAGACCGTTATGCAATTGCTGAGGCTTACAAAGCATTAGAAAATGCATCAGGTAACTTCTACATCAACGACAAACCAACTGGTGCCGTAGTAGGACAACAGCCTTTCGGTGGTGGTAGAGCTTCAGGAACTAACGATAAAGCTGGTTCTAAAATGAACCTTCTTAGATGGACATCTGTAAGAAGTGTGAAAGAAACTTTTGTTTCTCCAAAAGACTACAAATACCCATACCTAGGGTAATATAAGTAATGAGTAATAGGTGATGAGTAATTGTTGCCTGTTCTTTCAATATAGCCTCGGAATTTCGGTTTCGGGGCTTTTTTGTGGAGTGTTACGAGGTATGGGATTCGGGATTCGGGATTCGGGATTCGGGATTCGAGATTTTAGGTTTTGGCTAAAGCCATTGAACTAGGGTAACTTTAATTTGGCCGTAAAGCCCGCCCCTATTGATGTTGATATCCATATGGATAATGGCTATGGTAACAGCTATAGTTGTTTAACGAAAAGATCTTTTATCTTTTATCTTTTATCTTTTATCTACCATAAAATCATTATATTTGAGTAACACCAATCATAAAAGGGTATTATTATGAAAAAACTATGGATTGGAGCAGTTCTTGGACTTCTTTTCCTTGGAAGCTGTGCTCAAAATAAAGAAAAAAGAGAGGAATTTAAAGATGCTCACAACAAAGACTCTTTACTCAATAAAATGGGTGATTCTGCTGTGGCTAATTCTGAGTCATCAACGGTAACTCCGGATACCTCAAAAGTAAAAACCGACAGTGTCAAAACTAAATAAAATCGCAAATCCACAGAATATCTGTGGATTTGCACTTAAAAAAACTTGACTGAAAAAAAACCGGGCAATCAACCCCGATTATATTGTATAATCATATTCTAATCAGAATATACTTTTTATAGATCAAAAGAGGAACAGTGGCTATTTTATGAAAACAAAATATACACGTGTTCCATATCTAAAGTTTCATGGTTTAAATTGTTGCAGGGAATATATTCTATTTCAGAAAAAGGATAATGCCTTCGAAAATAAAATAGATGAGATGTAATATGATTGTAGTCATTCCCGTAACACTGCCGCAAAGATATACCAGGAGTAGTTGTCCAAAAAACAATAGGTTATCCATTTTCATGAAAATAGTAAGACAGAATACAGAATGGTATTTATCTTTAACTATTTTCGCGAAATGAACATCTTTATCTAACTGACTTTCAGTATCAAGATGTTTAATATAGGCTGATGGTGAGAAGTCTGTAACTGCTTTGAATACTGCAGCAAATTTACTGTGTGAAGAAAAGCCACATTCATCGGCAAGAATACTGATCTTGTATTGTCTGTACTTCTCATCATTGATAAGTTTATCTACAATATAATTAATTCTTAACCTATTAACATAAGTTTTAAAGTCTGAACTTTTATGCTGATTGATAACGTAAGAAAGATATTTGGTATTGGTATTCAGCTCTCCTGCTAAAAATGAAAGAGACATTCCTTTATTGTTATAAAGATCTCCTTTTTCAAACTCATCAAGAAGTTCAAGAAGTTTGGTTTCAGTTTCAGAAGTCATTAAGGAATCATTTCTCTTTCGGTCTGCTTCAGAATCTTTCTCATCTATTTCTTCTACAGATATATTTGAAAATTCAGAATTTACAGGTTGTCTCAGCAAAGATCCCTTATAGCTGTTTGCTACACTCATTTGGGTTCTTATAATACTTCTCAGTCTTGTAAATTGTTTTTTCTGCCTCGTTCTGAAAAAGATAATGATACCAACCAGCGAAACAAACAATATAATAATAGCTGCATTTTTAGCCACATTCATTTGCCCACTTCCTTTATTGGTTTTAGTTACTGTATCTTTAGCTTTTCCTGAAAATCCCTGATTACGGATAGCAATACTATCATAGGCTTTCACATATTTTACAGCATATAAGGATGCTTTAAGATTATCTCCTATTCCTTCATAGTAATCATTGATATTGGAGTAAACAGCTTTCTTAAGTTTCAGACTTCGGGAAGTATCAGCAATTTTCTCAGCTTTTTTAAGGTATACTTCTGCATCTTTCCAGTTCTTCTGCTTTATACGGATTCCCCCAAGCCCATTATAGACCAGTCCAAGTGTACAACTTCCTGCTTTCAGCAAATTTTCAGCTTTTCTGTAATAATCTTCAGAAACGGCATAATCATTAAGTTTAAAATAAACATCTCCCAACAATTGATATGAAATAGCCTGAGTTCTGTTTTCATTTTGGGTGTTTATTTTTTCAAAATTTTTCAGGGAAAATTCAATGTATTGTATAGCGTTTGCATAATTGCCTACCTCCATTTCATAGAAAGCCATTTCCTGATTCAGTATTCCTTCAGCTTCATTGCTTTTCTGGAAATCGGAAATTTGTCTGGAAGCTCCCAGGCCTTTAGCAATATATTTTTTAGCTCTTTCGTATAACCCTACCTGTCTATACTGTTTCGATAATAATTTACATACACGGGCCATCCATTCTTTATCATCCGTCTGTTCAATTAATGAATGGGCATTTTCGCTATAGCACAGTGCTTTTTTAATATCTCCGCCATGATGATACAGATCTGAAGAGATCATCAGACTTTTTACTTTATCTAATGGCTCATGGGCAGCCAAATACAGTGAATCGGCAGTATTAATCGCTTTAGGTAAATCTTTATAAGCTGTTATAGCGGAAACCCTTTCGCACGCTTGATCGAAATCGTTTTTTTCTGGGCAGATATGGAGATTGCTGTTACCAGCAAGAACAAAAGTTTCAATAGATTATTAGACATAAAAAAACAAATTATTATTCTTATAATAATTCATCATTTTCTCACGGGTGTCTTTTTGT
Source organism: Chryseobacterium sp. CH25 (assembly GCF_004119455.1). Classification (GTDB taxonomy): domain Bacteria; phylum Bacteroidota; class Bacteroidia; order Flavobacteriales; family Weeksellaceae; genus Chryseobacterium. The sequence continues at coordinate 253,879 of NZ_NRQT01000004.1, read as the reverse complement.
TTTTTTACAAAATTAGTAATATTTTGCTTTTTATTAAAATATTCTATTGAAATTTAATCATTTAACTAAAACAACCATTTACATTAATTTTAATAATAAGTCTAAAACAATGGATGTTTTTCTTTCATATAAGCCTATACCTGTATTAAAAATAAAGTTCTCCAATAATTATTTTCAATGTGAATAACTTAAATGTCATCATATTTATTACATTTGCAGGAAACAAAACGTTTTTTATGAAAAAGATAGTGATCCTTTCCACTCTATTTATAGGTGCACTTGCATGGGCACAGGGCATTAAATTTGAAGATGGCAACTTTGCCTCTATTCTTGCCAAAGCTAAAAAAGAAAACAAACTGATCTTTGTAGACGCTTATGCATCCTGGTGCGGACCATGTAAACTGATGGTTAAAAATATTTTCCCTCTTAAAAATGTGGGTGATTATTATAATTCTCATTTTATCAATGCTAAAATTGATATGGAAAAAGGAGAAGGAATTGAACTAGCAAAAAAATACAATGTAAAAGCCTTCCCTACTTACCTTTTTATTGATGGAAATGGGGAAGCAATACACAGAACATTGGGATATGTTGAAGAAAAAGACTTCATTCAGTTTGCAATGGATGCTAATGACCCAAGCAAAAGACTGACTTCTTTAAAGCAACAATTTGAAAAAGGGGAAAAAGATCCTGCATTTTTAAAAAATCTTGCTGAACTTACTATTTATAACGATGGGGAGTTTGCCGAAAAAGTACTGAACCGTTATTTTCAGGTGAAGCCTGCAATGGATGCGGAAGATGCACAATTGCTTATTTCCGGTATACAAACAACAGAAAGTCCTTTATATAAGATCTTTCAGGATAAAAAAGCAGAGATTGTAAAGCTTTTTCCTGATGACAGATATGACAGGTTTAATCAGAGCTTCCAAATGAATACGATCACTAAAAAGGCGTATAATGCTGACACTAAAACCTGGAATGACCAATATTTTATTACAGAAGCTCAGAAACTGGTAAGCAAAGAAAATGCAGAAAGATTATTAAAAAAACTAAAAGCAGGCAAAGCTTTAAAAAACAAAGATATTGCCCTTTTTGAAAAACTGACATTAGAGGTATACCAGGACTACACTAAAGCAGGTGCTAATGAATTAAATTCTGCAGCATGGAACTTTTTTGAGAATGTAAGCAATAAAGCATCCCTAGAAAAGGCTGTAGCATGGTCTCAGGAGTCTGTAAAAAAGAGCGAAAGCTTTGCAACTACGGATACACTGGCTAATCTTTACAATAAGATCGGAGATAAAAAGAACGCAAAAATGTGGGCTGAAAAAGCCATTGAACTGGCAAAAAGTGAAGGACAGGACTTTTCTGATACTGAGAAATTACTGAAAAGTCTTTAATATACAGGCAGAAATATAAAATAAAAAACCGCAGAATGTTCTGCGGTTTTTTTATGTTTTTATTGGATGAGTACCACCCAAAGAATTTTTGACACTTCTCCGAAGGAAGGGAATGATTACGTTTTCAATTGTTCTGTTAATGGATGTTGAAAACATTCAAATTTTTAAATCATTAATATTCAAAAAGAACACTTCCCCATGTAAATCCGCTTCCGAAAGCTGAAAGAAGTACTAAATCTCCTCTTTTAATTTTTCCTTGTTCAATGGCTTCACTTAAAGCAATTGGAATAGATGCTGCTGTAGTATTTCCGTATTTCTGAATGTTATTGAAGATCTTCTCATCCGGCAATCCGAACTTCTGCTGAACAAACTGAGCAATTCTAAGATTAGCCTGGTGAGGAATAAACATATCAAGATCTTCTACAGTTTTTCCTGCTTTGTTTAAAGCTTCCATCATCGTTTCCGGGAATCTTGTTACTGCATGCTTGAACACGAAGTTTCCGTTCATGATAGGATATACTTCTTTGTTCGTTACATTTTCCGGCTCTTTTCTCATTCTGTCACTCCATCCGAATTTAGAACCTGGGAACTGTGTACACAATTCATCTGCGTATTTTCCTTCAGAATGCATATTTACCGCTAAAACATCTCCTGCATTTTCATCTTCTGTTGCGGAAAGTACAACCGCTCCTGCCCCATCTCCGAAAATAACAGAAACCCCTCTTCCTTCATCAGAAAAATCCAGTCCGAAAGAATGAACTTCTGCTCCTACAACCAAGATATTCTTATACGTTCCAGACTTAATGAAAGCATTAGCAACACTCATAGAATATACAAATCCTGAACACTGGTTTCTTACATCTAGTGCTCCTATGGTATCACACCCAAGCATATCCTGAAGTAAAACTCCACATCCCGGAAAATAGTAATCCGGAGAAAGGGTTGCAAACACAATATAGTCAATATCTTTAGCGGTTAACCCTGCATTTTCAATAGCTTTTTCTGATGCCTTGAATCCTAAATATGCAGCAGTTTCCTGAGAATCGTTTCTGTTTTTTCTGTGTCTTCTTTCCTTGATGCCTGTTCTTTCTGTAATCCATTCATCATTGGTAGTCATTAGTTTGGCTAAATCATCATTGTAACAACGTTATCTGGAACATAAAATCCCACACCTTTTATTGTACTTTTAATCATATAGTTTTAATAATTTTGGCAAAGATAAAACTTATTTAACACATAGTTTTTCAAAATATTAGTATTTTTACTTTATGCCAATTGATACGATATACAGAAGCACCCACTGCGAATGGGTAGATGTAGAGGCTCCTACTGCAGAAGACCTGAAATTTCTTCATGAACGATACGAAATTAATAATCTTCTTCTGGAAGACACCATAGATCCCAATCACCTTCCAAAATATGAAGAAGACGGGAATGTAAAATTCTTTCTTCTCCGTGAAAGTACAGAACTGGAAAGAAAAAACCTGAATACCATCAGCGATATCAGTACAAAGATTGCAATTTTCATTCTGGATAAAACCATTATCACCATCCACAGAATGAAAACCAGAAGTATTTCCGAGACAAAGAAAAAACTTTCCCTTACCCAGGAAGAAGTAACTCCCCAGAAAATAGCTTTAATGATCGCCATATTGATTATGAAAAGCTTTGATGATGAATCGGTGAGCTTGCTGGAAACTATGGACAATATTGAAAACGAGATTTTTCTTAAAAATACCAACCATACCAGCCAAATCAGAAGACTCTACAAACTGAAAAGAAAATCCGGGTTGAATTCAAGAGTTTTGGTTATTTCCACAGATGCCATCGATAAGTTTAAATTATTGAATCTACAGGACTCCGAAATTGTGGATTTAAAGGATAAACATAAGGACGTAGTAGCCGATTTTGACCATCTGAATACCCAGATTACCAACCTTATTTCGATGTTCCTTGCTCTTTCTGATCAGAAAGCCAATCAGGTGATGAAAGTTTTGGCTATTTATTCTGTGTATTTCTTACCGATCACTTTTATTGCCGGAGTGTATGGGATGAACTTTGATAATATGCCTGAACTTCATCATAAATATGGCTATTACTTTACAATAGGCGGTATGGCATTGGTTGTAATCAGCACGTTTATCTATGTAAGGCGCAGACAGTGGTAATCTGATACTACTTAATTTTATTTCCCACAGATTTCACAAATTACACAGATGATGAAAATCTGCTTAATCTGTGAAATCTGCGAGAAATTAATCTCATAATATTCTTATGAAAGTTTCTGATTTTTTGTCGTTGCAATACATCTAAGTACACTATCAATATTTAATCTAAAATAATCTTTTGGTTTATGAATAAATAGTAATTTAGAGATTGCTTCACCTACGGTTCACAATGACAAAAAACCAGTGACAATGAAAACTGAAAACCTAAATACAGTTCTGAAAGATGATTCTCTTTCACAAGCGTCTAAAGATAAGCTTATTGCTTTGCATGAGAATATTTCTGCTAAAGAATTTTCTGATCTTTTGGATGCGCAAGGCAATCAGTATATAGAATTTGTACAGGAAGGCGGCGGTGTTTGGGGAAGTGCTTTGGTAGGTTATCTTTATGGATTGGAAATCTTCGGAATCCGCTTCCTGAAAGTGGCAGGAACCAGTGCCGGGGCCATTAATACTATGCTTATTGCAGCTTGTAAAACAAAAGAAGAACCGAAAAGTGAACTTATTAAAGACATTTTGTTCAGCTGGAATTTTGCAGATTTTATGGATGGGAAAACGTATGTAAAGACAACCCTACATGGAATGTTGAACAATAAGAATTTCTTTAAAATCAATGCTGTTATTGCAGCCATTCTGTTCATTATTCTCATAAGTATTCCTTTTGCAGCTCCTTCAGGAAGTATTCTGAATGCTAAACTGATGTTTCTAATTCCCTTGATTCCCGCAGTTATCCTGTTTTTATGCATAAAAAACTCTACAACAATTTCAGAAAAGAAAACAGCGGCCTTAATCCGGGAAATGTTTTTCTGAATACAATGAAAACAGCTCTGGATAATTTTGGAATTAAAACAGTAGCCAATCTCAATGAGAAATTTATACAAAAGGAGCGGGATCTTAACCTCAACTATCGTTATGGAAACGGACAGGAATATTACAACCTCACTTTGGCCAATATTGAGAAAATCAGGGCTAAAAATCTGGAACATATCGATCAGACAAGGTATAAGATTTTCTATGACAGCACTGTGAATAATGATTATTATAAAAACAACCCATTTTATCTTCTCCGGTCTGAATATGTTGTGATTACTACAGATATCAATGCTAAAATAAAGGTGGAACTGCCTACTATGGCTAATTTATACTGGTCTGAAGAGGAACTGAAACACATCAGCCCGGCAGAATTTGTAAGAGCTTCCATGTCTGTCCCATTTTTCTTTGAACCTTTTCAGAAAAGAATTAACAGAGATGAAGATTCAGTGAAATATGCCTGGAAGTTTTGGCTGAATACCAAAAAGGAAAACATCAACCCTGTTGGAGTTTTCATTGATGGTGGCAGTATTTCCAATTTTCCTATTGATCTGTTTCACGCAGATGAAGTTTTTTATCCGAGAATGCCTCTTTTTGCTGTACAGTTAACAAGCGATTCTGATCTTCTTTCTGAAAAGGGAAAAACCAGTGAGGAGATTCTCAAAACCCCCTTCAGCTATGCAGGAAATATCATCAGTACTTTACAGGGGTTCAATGACAAAGTTTTTCTTACCAAACATAGTTTTTATCGTCTTTACAGTATACAGACTGTTAACTGTGGAAACAGCAGCTGGCTTAATTTCTTTATGAAAAAGGAAGAGAAAGAAGATCTTTTCAACAGAGGTTTTCAAGCAGCACTTGACTTCCTTAACCAATTTGATTGGGAGAAGTACAAATATGAACGTATGATGCTTACCATGAAGGAGAAAAAAATACTAAAGGAAGAGGACACACCTACGGTGGGATAAGGATTTTTAAGTATTTTAGCAAAAAAAGTATAACACTAATGATTACTTTAAGAAAATTTTCATTACTCCTATTTTTAGTTACATTATCAATTCACCATTTACAGGCTCAAAAAAACATTGAAGATTATAAAAATGAAATCCTTTCTGAAGATAAAATGCTAATCACTACTAATAAAGCAATTAAATTGATTCAGGAGAGCAAATCTGAGGATTTTAAAAATTTATTTGCAGATGATATAAAGAAAAACATCACAGATTCACAGATAAAGCAACTTATAGTCCAGCTTAACAATCTTTTTAAAACTGAAGGAATACCAACAGACAAAAGAGATATCACACCTTCTTTGCACGCCAGTGTTAAAGGAAAAGATACACTTTTCCTCAATAATATTAATTATAATTACAAGTCGTCAAAATCTTTAATATTCAGTTTTTCAAAAAATTATGGAACTGATAAAATTATAGGATTACACCTTAAGGAAAAACCTCTAAATTCAGGAAACTACAGACCTAATATCAAACAGATTGAAAGTTTCCAATTTAATATTGATGATATAAAAAACTTTAGGATTTACTATGATGAAGGAAAAGATAAGAAAACAAAATTTAAAAATGAGATTGGTTATTTTGTCATTCAAGGAGATGCTGAAAAATTAAAAAAAACAGGCATTAAATCAATTATTGAAAACATTTTTTCAGATCTGTCTAAGTCAAAATATGAATCTGTAAATATTTTCAATCAGCCACTAGATCGTGGTGAAAATCCTAATTTTATACAGATAGAATTTGCGCTAAAAGATAAACCTTATTTAATTTCACTTTATCTTCCACTCAAAAATGATCAAAAATACTCGGGTAAAATAGTTTTAATGGAAAAGGAATATCAAAATCTTGGTTACCAATTTATACTAGATCAAAACAATTACACCAATATTGTTAAAGAATTTCCGAGAATTTTAGACTTAAAACTAGATAATTTCTACGAAGACATACCTTAGCTCATTACAATGAAATACATATGTGAGATCATTTGGGGGATAATATCAGCTGTACCCAATCATATTGAAACAGATACCTCCCTACTTTCTACATTATCTGCAGAAGATATAAATGTTTGGAAATCCAATCATTTTTTAATTCAGGAAGGTATTCTGGAAATTATTGCTTTTGATAGTGGATATACTCTTGTAAAATTTAAAGACGAGAAACTGTCCAATACATTTAAAGAATATTTTCAGGAGCAAGCCATGGATCTGGATCAATTTAATACAAAATATATCAGTTAAATATAACCTTACTATACAAAAATATAGCTCCATGTCTACAATTTACAAGAACAAATATATTGACAAGTATTAAAGAGAGTCCTGGCAGCTATCAAGGGCCAATTTACCTTGACCTGAAAGAGCCTCCAAAAACTCAAGATACATAGGAACACTTCTCTCAATCCATTCCTCTGAAGGATTACGCTCTATACCATAATAAACAAAAGGATCTTCATATTGTGCCTTAATATATTCAAAGGTTAACTCATAAGGTCTGAGAAGTTCCTTCATCGTATATTTATATTTTCCTGAAGCAGAGTATACGTCTTCATCAATTCCGGCAGTAACAGCTAAAGCCATTTTTTTCCCAGCAAGTTTAAATCCACTGTTGCTTCCATATGCCCAACCATATAAAATAACCTCATCCAGCCATTGTTTCAAAAGTGGCGGGCTGCTGAACCAGTAGAAAGGAAACTGAAATACGATATTATCATGAGACTCCATCAGCTCCTGTTCTTTTGCTACATTAATTTTTCCATCGGGATATGCTTTGTATAATTGATGTACTGTATATTTTTCGGGATTTTTTTCCAATTCTTCAATCCATCTTTTATTGATGACAGATGTTTCAATTTCAGGATGGGTAACAATAATTAACGTCTTCATTATGTTTAAATTTCTATAACAAAAATACAACACTTTACTTACATTTCGTACATTAGCTACCAATTGTAGGGTACTATAAAAAATGTAAGTAATGACTAAAATAAAGGAAACGTCAACCAATTTCTCCAATAAAAAAGCGCTTTCGGATGAATGTCCGGAGGTTTACGCATCCAATATCATCGGTGGGCAATGGGCACTTGCGATCTGCTGCTACCTCATCAATGGTAAAATGAGATTTGGCGAACTTAAGAAACGTCTTCAGAATATTACTGAACGTATGCTTACGCTCCAACTTCGCAGGCTGGAGGAAGATAAGATTATTACGAGAACAGTTTATGCTGAAGTGCCACCACGGGTAGAATATGAACTGACAGAAATCGGTTATAAACTGAAACCTATTATTCTGGAGTTTGAAAAATGGGGAATAGAGCACAGACAGGTAATCGAAAACCCTCCTGAAAATGAATAAAATAAATTCAACAAGAACAACAGTTAAAAAGTAATTTATACTTCATTTTATTATTTTATGTAAATTTAATTACCAATTTATACACAAAATAATATCATGAAAAATCTAATATTCTTATTATCCCTCACAACAACAATTCTTTGTCACTCCTTTACAAATGCACAAAAGATTTCTGATGGTCAGACTTTAGAAGTTAACGGTATGGATGTTACCTTCAATATTCTCAATAAAGAAAGTGTTGAATCTGGTGGGAAGCAATATGACCGTTATAAAGTCTCGGCATCAGTAAAAAATAAATCGGATAAAGCGTACAACATCAGATTGTCTGCTTTTCCACAGATCGTAAGCAATATTGGTCTTATAGAATTGGACTGTATTAATGCTACCGGAGCAAGACTCACTTCTAAAAAAATGGAACTGAAAATGAAAGCACAGATGCTCAATGTAACCTATTCTGCTTATGACCAATCCGGAAAATTTACAACCAGTACGATTCCCGTAACCGGAAGTTATTATTTCGATCCGGGCGACATCATCAGTGATAATGCCATTTTTATTGTTCCTCAAGGCGAAAAACCAGATGTTACTGTAAGAAGTTTAAAATAATTCTTCATGCCAACAAATTTGTGTTGGCATGATATTTTTTACTAAAGATTCAATTGTTTTTAGTTTTTCTCGCCTTTGTTCCATAAAGGTTTCTGATCTAAAACTTTTGCATAAATGGGACAGGTTTCATGATGTGACCCTTTCAGATAACCGGTGCTCATCAGAAATTCATTTACAATTTCACCACCTGTAAACTTGAATGTTTTCTTAAACAGTTTCATCCATTCTGGTAATGTTTTAGGATGATGATGCTCCAGCCATTTCTCAAAGGAACCAAACTCTTTTTGCAGCTCTATGATGGTTTTTGCATTTTCAATGGCTGCATTTACTTTCAGTTTATTTCGGATAATTCCACTGTCACTTAAAAGTCTTTCCCTGTCTTCCTCAGTATAAGATGCTATTTTTTGATATCAAAATTGTCATAGGCCTTTCTGAAACTTTCTTCTTTCTTTAAAACCGTTTCCCAGCTTAAACCTGCCTGATTGATTTCCAGAATCAATCTCCCAAACAATTCATTATCATCATGAATAGGGAATCCATAATAGTTATCGTGATAATTTTTATGCAATTCTTTTCTGCTCTCAGGCTGCATTCCGTCTATGGCTAAGCAATAACTCATTGAAGTATCTGTTTTGGTTTAACGGGATAAAGATAAGGCAAGGTTGTGACAACTGTTAGTCAGTAGTGTATTTTTTTGAAGAAAGGAAGATGGAAGTTTTTTGGTTTGAAAAATCTTTCAAAGTCTTTTAACAAATAGACATCTACTCTATCCATAACATCACAATTAAAAGTACTAAAATTCACTTCCTCTGGAGGGGTGGCAAAAATTTAAATAATTTTTGACGGGATGGTTTATAACATTCCCATCAACAGCTCTTTTCAATACCTTAAAAATATTAACTAGATTAGCAATCCAAAAAACATCCATGAAATTAATATTTTCCCTTTTGTTGTATTTATTTTCAGTTTCCATATATGCTCAGACCATCTATTCAAAAAACTATGGAAACCAACAGAATCCTGTCGTGATTTTTATTCATGGCGGACCAAGTGGAAATGCTACATTATTTGAAGGAACTACTGCTCAAAAACTAGCTGATAAAGGCTTCTACGTAATTGTATATGACAGACGCGGTGAAGGACGTTCCAAAGATGAAAATGCCACCATGACCTTCAAAGAAAGTTTTGAAGATCTGAATCAGCTTTACCATACTTATCATATCCAGAAAGCCCATATTCTGGCACACAGCTTCGGTGGAATCATCGGCACTCTGTTTACCAGTAAGTTTCCGGAAAAGTAAAGACCCTTACCCTTGCCGGAGCTTTATTTACCCAACAGGAAACCTATGACCATATTTTAAAGAAAGCCAAAGAACATTTTAAAAATGATCCTGCTCAGCTGCAGGAAATTGCTGAAATAGAAAACTTGGATAAAAACTCAGCTGCTTACCGAAAAAGGTGTTACGAAGTGGCCAGTAAACTCAATTTCTTCACGATGCCCAGTCCTACCCAGGAAAGTAAAAACCTTAGAGCAGAATATGAGGTCAGTGAATTCTATAAAAATAATATCAGAAACCATAACTCTCCTATTAAATTTTATCAGAATGAACCATTGAATAATCTTGACAATACAGCCGTTTTGAAAGAGATCAAAAGAAAAAGTATTCCTCTTTTTGCTGTATATGGAAAAAATGATGGAATATTCTCAGAAAAACAACTCAACAAGCTTAGAAGCATCGTTGGAAAAAATAATTTTAAGCTTATTGATAACTGTTCCCACTATTTATTTGTAGATCAGCAAGCTGAATTTTTAAAATTTATTGAGCTAAAATTAAAATAAAGTGTAGTTTTGTAAGAATGCCAGACACCGGAATCCATATCAGGACTTATAAAGCAGTCATTACGATGCTTATTTTGGTGTTTTCATTATCACCATGTCCTGTTAAAAGAGATGTTCTTGATATTTTTGATATTCAATATATCAGTGGTTTAAATAAAGTAAAAACCACATCCGGACTTTCCACAAACTGCGATATATCTTCCACTTCTTCAAAGATTTCCATTTCCAAAACAGATGCTAAGATTAAGCAAAAAAAATCTTTTCTGGATTTTAACGTAGGTTCGAGAAGTGCGGAGGAAGAAAATCCATTTCTCAATGAATATTCAGGGCATACTACAGGAAACAGCCCTCCGAAGTATATTTTATTTAAAAGACTGAAACTGAATCTGGTTTAAAACTTTTTAATCCAGAACAATCAGTTTTTTACAATACAATATAAATTCAATGAAACATACTACAAACAGCCAGTCTTATGACCTGGCCGGATTATATACTTTATCCCTTCGAATGGTTATCGGATGGACCTACTTTTCAGCCTTCTGGCGCAGACTTATCCTTGAAAACAAACTTATTCCTGATGAAAAAGGATACATTGGGGAAAAATTCAACCATTTTTTACCGAATGCCTTAGGCATTAAGCCTATTATAGAATATCTGGTTACTCATCCAGATGCCTTACAGAGATCAATGATGATTTTTACGATCATTGAAGCTATTGTAGGCTTATTTATCATTCTCGGACTCTTTACCCGATTAATGAGTATAGGAATTTTCAGCCTTGCACTAGGTATTCTCCTAGGTTCAGGATGGCTGGGAACAACCTGTCTGGATGAATGGCAAATTGGAGTTCTGGGAGTTGCGGGTGGCTTCGTTCTATTCCTTACCGGAAGCGGATCTTACTCTCTTGATGACTATTTTATAAAGAAAAACAAAGATTTCACTCAGAAAAAATGGTTTCAGTGGCTGGGTTCCGGAGTACTACCTGTTTCCAGTCCAAAGATTTTTGTGCTCACAGGTTCCCTTCTTATTTTTGGACTTACGCTTTATACCAATCAATATTTTCATGGTGGTGTTTGGGGAACTCTACATAACAAGTCTGTAAAACCCAAACTGGAAATTTCCAATATTTCTCACACTCATTCAGATTTAAAATTTGAAGTTTACAGAACAGAAGGTGCTGATGTATATGGCTCTTTCCTCATCGGAATTCATATTCTGGATAAAAACGGGAATATTTTAAAGGAAATTGATCATAAAGAGCTTTCAAAGTTTTCTAAAGATCATATTCAAAATCATTATGTAGCTAAAGTAAAACCAGGAAAACACAGTCTTATTATTCCATTGGGAGCTAAAGCAGATCTCAGTATTGGAATTGATGATATTCTTCAAAAGGATGCTGTTCATACTTTAAAACTGATAGACATTAGTGGAATTGAATGGACAGGAAGTATCAAATAAATGAATTAGAGCAACATGATACCGGGAAACGTGATACGAGGTTCGTGGTATTGATTTATGGGCCATACATCTGCTTTATATAGTCTTTCAACAGAATATTTCGAATATTTTTTAGGTTTTGGCTAAAGCCAGATGAGTGTTTATTTATAATGAGAGCGGGCTAAAGCCCGCTCCTATTGATATTGATATTGATATTGATATTGATATTGATATTGATATTGATATTGATATTGATATTGATATTGATATTGATATGGAAAATTGGCGTTTAATAAATGGCTGGGCTAAAGCCCACCCCTATTGATGTTGATATCCGGATGGATATGCATAAACACAATAGTTGTTTAACGAAATAATCTTTAATCTTTAATCTTTAATCTTTAATCTTTAATCTTTAATCTTTAATCTTTAATCTTTAATCTTTAATCTTTAATCTTTAATCTTTAATCTTTAATCTTTTATCTTTTATCTTTTATCTTTTATCTTTTATCTTTTATAAACTTATTTCTCCGCCACAACCACTTCATATACACATGAGCTGTCCGGATCGAGTTTCAGTACTTTCATTTCAAATAAAACATCCAGTCCCATAGTATCGCATACTCCCTGGATAAAAGGTTCTATAACCGGCCACTTCAGCAGTCCTGCGATATGGAGACTTTGTGTGATTTTGTAGTAACGGTCTACTCCTTTAATCAGTAGTTCAACTCTGTGGTCATTTAATTCTTTGAAATCAAAATTATATTCGGGACTGGATGTAAAAACTGCTCCTATTACTATTTTAGCTACTGCCGGAATTCCTGGCTGCAGATTAGGTTTGGTTTCTATATTTTTCACGGCCATTCTTGATCCAAGATCATACATGAAAGCAGTAGAAAGTTCATTCACTTTCTCTTCTCCATAAAGCTTACCTGCCTGTTTCAATAATCCGCCATAAAAAGCTCCTGTAATATCTGAAAGGCGTTGGGTAAGTTCTGTAAACGTTGCAGGAAAAAAGTCTGTGATGATCTGATTCTGATCCATTTCAGAATGGTAAACATCATGTTTCCTGAAGTCTGATAATGCCATAAAGGTTTCCGGCAATTGTATCTGGTTCATATTAACGTTAAGTTTAAGGTTATCAGTTGGTAAATATGGGATACATTATTGTTTTAAAAAGATTGGATAATTAAAAACCATTATCGGGAAAGTATTTCACAATGATCTATGTTCAATTCATCATATCTTCAGCTTTTCAAAAGCAAAAGGCATTAAAACTCTATAAAGATGCGGGAAACAGATCCGTATGCATCAGGAAAAAGTATTCCTGATTTTACCTCCTGAAGAGGAATTCTTGAGGTGAGGGAATGTATTCATATTTTTTCATTTGGTAGTGTAAAGCTAAAAAAAATAAATAAATTCTCCAATAAGTGATTTTATTTTTAACAAAATGAGTAATGAACTTAAAAGATAGGAAGTTGAAGGCTTGAACATGGGAGATATTCCCCTTAGAAAATGTATCAATTGTGTTGTTTTTCACCTCTACTTTTAAACAAAAAAACCTCCGGAAAATCCGAAGGTTTTAATTAAAATTTAGTGCATGGCTTCACTCAAATCTATTTTTTCTTTACTCTTTCTTTCTTTTATAAATAAGATAAACGGAATACATATTAAAAATATTACACCGAGGTAAAGAAATACATCCATATAAGACAATACTGTTGCCTGTTTGGTGACAGATAGGTCAAGCATTTTATAAGCGGCATTCATTGCGGCATCAGGAGTCATCCCTTTTGCGATGAAATTGGCCTTTAATGATGCCAGTCTCTGCTGAACATCAAAACTGTTTACATCTAAATGGGAAATCAGATTATTCCTGTAGGTCTGGCCTGCATTGGCAATGAAAGTAGTAATAGCGGCAATCCCAAAAGATCCACCCAACTGTCTCATCATTCCGGTGAAGGCAGCCCCTTGACCAATCTCCTGACCTTTAAGCGTACTTAATGACAGGGACGTAATCGGGATAAACAATAATCCTAATCCGGCTCCTCTCACAATCAGCATCCAGAAGAAAGCTTCTTTACTCGTATCCGGAGTCAGAATTTTGTAGCCCCAGAAACTGTAAATAAAGAAGATGAATAACCCCAGGGAAACCAATATCTGCTGTTTTGCCCCTTTTGTAAGTAATTTTCCAATAATTGGCATCATAAAGGCAGTGGTTAAAGCTGCGGGGATCATTAAAGCTCCCGACTGAAGAGCCGTCCATCCCAAAATACTCTGCGTATACAACGGAACAATAAAGGTAGATCCATATAGTCCGAATCCTAAGACAAAGGACATAACGGTTCCGATCCTCAGGTTTCCGTTTTTCAGTACCCTGAGTTCCACAATCGGATATTTGAAGGTAAGCTCCCGCCAGAGGAATAATATAAATCCTAAAATGGCTGCTACGGTGAAGGCTACAATCATTCCACTTTCAAACCAGTCTTCTTCATGACCTCTTTCCAGAATGAACTGCAATGAACCTACTGTTATGGCCAACAAAGCAATTCCTATCCAGTCTACATCCGATACCCTACGTTTTTCAGCATATTTTGGACTTCTCACAAACTGAAGCGTCATTAATGTCGCCGCAATCCCGATTGGAATATTGATATAGAAAATATATGGCCAGCTGTAGTTGTCAACGATATATCCTCCCAATGGTGGGCCCAAAGTAGGACCAATAATTACCCCTAATCCATAGATGGCCTGAGCCATACTTCTCTTTTCTATCGGATAAGATTCCGTGATAATCGTTTGTGATGTTACCAGAAGGGCTCCCCCACCAATTCCCTGCATCAGCCTGAAAAATACCAGTTCCCAGATATTCGTTGCATTACCGCAGAGGAATGAAAAGATGGTAAATATGATAATGGAAGCTGCAAAGTAATTTCTACGCCCGAATTGCTGAGAAAGCCAGCTGGTCATCGGCACGATAATTACGTTTCCGATGGCATAGGCAGTAATCACCCAGCCCACTTCTGAAAGTGTAGCTCCCAGGTTCCCCTTCATTTCATTAAGGGCAACATTCACAATCGTGGAGTCCACAATCTCAAGCAGAGCACAAAGAATAGCTGTGATTGTAATAATCACTCTTCGGGCTCCATATTCTACTAATGAATCTTGCATAAGTTTTTTACGATGTTAAAAAGTCAATGGTTAATTTTGTTTAATTGGTTTACAAAACTGACCATTGGTTTTTAACAATTTTAAATGTTATTTCAATGAAACCTCAGCCTTCACATTCATTCCTGTTCTTAATCTTTTCGCAATGTTCTTATCAAGATTTACAAAATCGATTTTTACAGGAAGTCTCTGCACTACTTTTACGAAGTTTCCACTTGCATTATCAGGAGGAAGAATAGAGAACGTAGCACCAGTAGCCGGAGAGAATGAGCTTACTACCCCATCAAATTCTTTATCAGGGAATGCATCAATCTCAATTTTCACTTTCTGTCCTTCTACCATTTTATCTACCTGCGTTTCTTTAAAGTTCGCCACTACCCATTTCTGATCATTTTTAACCAAAGCAAATAGCTGAGCTCCTGCCTGAAGATACTGACCTGCCTGCGTAGGTACTTTTCCAACATATCCGTCTTCCGGAGCCAGAATTACCGTGTATGATAAATTTAATTTAGCATTTTCTACATCTACTTCTCTTTGCTTCGCTACTGAACTTGCAACACTGATCTGCTGAGAACTTGCTGCCGTCTGAGAAGAGGCAATTGTAGTCTGCTGAGCAATTTGGTTTCTTTGCTCTACCAATACCTGAAGTTGTTTATCTGCAGATTGTTTTGCTGCCAGAGCCTGCTCATATTGCTGTTCTGTAATAGAGTGATCCTTTACAAGATTTGCATATCTTTTTAAGTCCTGAGACGTTTTCCAAACATTTACTTTTGCTGCTTCAATCTGTGCGTTAGCTGTTGCTACAGCTGCTTCAGAACTGTTGATGTTCTTAGAAGTAGCAGTGGTTGTAGCTTCTGCGGTAGAAATATTACTTTTTGCTGTTGTTAAAGCTGCCTGCGACTGATCCAGAGCCATTTTCTGATCTCTGTTATCTAAAATCACAAGAGTATCCCCTTTCTTTACGAACTGGTTATCTTTTACTTTTACCTCAGCTACATATCCTGATATTTTAGAAATTACCGGTGCCATATTGGAAGCAATCTGAGCATCATCTGTCTCTTCATGATACTGCCCGTAGCTATATGCTCTGTAACCGTAGATTCCTCCTCCGATTACTACGGCTGCTAAAATGATAGGAAAAACTAAACTTTTTTTCTTTTTAGGTTCAGCTGCCTGTGTATTATTATTTTCCATTTTGGTTTCGATCTGATTATTTAATTGTTAAAGTTCCTGTTGTTTGCAATAGTTTTCTGTATGCCAAAGCAGCATCTGCCTTTGCATTGATTACGCCAACGTTAGCGGCAATCTGAGCAGCGTCTGCATCCAGTAATTCCGTCATGGTTGCAAGACCGTTGTCATATTTGTTTTTTGTAATTCTGAAGTTTTCATTGGCCTGTTCTGCAGATTTTTCAAAAACAGCAATTCTCTTTTTAGAAAAGTCTGTATTCTGATACTCTCTGTTTACATCAAGCTTAATATTATCATTCAGTAACTCATCTGTAGCAGCCAATTGCTTTTCTCTTGCCTGAGACTGTCTTAATGATGAATTTTCTTTCCAGATATTGGATAAGTTATAAGAGATTCCGACTCCTACATTAATCGCATTGTATACGGTAAGAAACTTCGGAATATCTGCTGCTACATATCCTCCTGTGAATGCTATTGACGGAAGGTTTTCTGCTTTAGCTGCCTTTGTTCCCAATTCTGCTGCTTTTCTCTGCTGAACCAAAGCCTGAAGATCTTTACGGTTTTCTCTGGCTTCGTTTACATAAAAATCAACAGGTTTTACCTCTGAACCTTCTTCAATATAGTTCTGGTCTACCTCAATTTCTGTAGTTTCCGGAAGCCCCAATAACAAGTCCATATTGATGTTGGCAATATTGTAATTGTTTTTAGCTTCAAGCAGCTGAAGTTCGATGTTGGAGGTCTGAAGGTTCGCTTTTAACCTGTCATTTCTGGCGATTAATCCGTTATTTTCCATTTTAAGGAAAGTTTCATCTCTCTTTTGGGAAGCATTCAGATTTTCTTCAAAAACTTTGATTGACTGGTTGGCTTTAAACAGGTTATTATAAGCCTGGGCAACATTATAAGCAATGGCCGTCTTATCGTTTTCTGTACTTAATTTAGATGCCTCTACCAGATATTTTGCAGACTGAATTCCGTATTTGATTCTTCCACCGCTGTAAATCGGAACGCTAAGGTTAGCTGAACCGTACACTACCTGATGAATTTCCGGACCACCTGCTGCTCCTGAAGCACTGCCGCCAAGTTTAATGTCAACATTCGGTTTTATTGGAAGATACATATAGCTTCCTGAAACCTTCAATTCCGGAAGCTGTCTGTTTTTAGCTTCCAAAAGATCAGCGGTAGCCTCCTCGATCTTGGCTGCATCGATCTTGAGATTCTTGCTGTTCTGGATTCCCAGCTGCACAGCTTCGTCAAGAGAAAGATTCTTTTTCTCCTGAGCATTTGCATTTGCTATTCCTACGAATAGTGATAATGCAATCACTGAGTTATTTATTCTCTTCATAACCTAAAAGGTCTTTTAGTAAATGTTTTATGTGTCTATTAAGTTCTGTATAAAATTTTTCGTCAAAAACTTCCTCATCATCTGTATCATTCAGGAATTCTTTATACATTTCTTTGGCATTGAATGCATAAAATAAAGTTCCGCTTATGGTAGAATGAAGCAGATAAATAGGAGGATTCTTTGTAAATACACCACTCTTTAATCCACTTTCCAGTATTCGGGAATACATAGATAAGAATGACATTTTGGTTTCTTTTAAAAACTCTACGATCTGCGGATTGCTGGTATGAAGCTGCTCCCGCTGCATGATCCTGTAAAAGCATTTCTGAGTTCTTATTCTGTTGGAAAACTGGTCTATTATTTTTTCAATCTTCTGCCAGTCATTAAGATCTGTTCTTTCTACAATATCTCTTGAGAAAAACTGTCCTTCATTCATTCTGTATTCAACCAATTTCTCATAAAGCTTTTCTTTTGATCCAAAATAGTAGGAGATCATCGAGATATTCACATTCGCTGCTTTGGAGATTTCACGGGTTGAAGTTCCATCGAAACCCTTTTCAGCAAAGAGTTTCTCAGCAGCAAATAATATATTTTCTTCTTTTGAAATCATATCACTTCCATTTTTTCAGGGGGCAAATTTACATAAGTTTTTCATAAAATCAAACGATTGATTGATTTTTTAATGTAGATTTAATTTATATTTACAAAAAACAAATTCTATGGGCCTATTCGATTTCCTTACTAATCTGTTTAAGAAAAAAAAACAGACAAATGAAGTAACTTTTAAAAATGAGACTCCAGTTGAAGAGACCATAGCTCCAGTTAATGAAGAAATATCCGTTCCTTTAGAAGAGACCTTTACTCCAATAACCGAAGAAACCAATATTATTCCGGAGGAAGAGACTCCTGTTGCAGAAGAAACTACTACTCCACCCATCAATGAAGACGGCCGTCGTTTTGATCTTGAAATTGTGGAAGCCTTCAAAAGGTATCATTCTGATCCAAGTCTTGGTATTGAGATTGAAATCAAAGATGACAATGGCAATCTTATTAATTCCCATCAGGCTTACACAGAACTTTTCAATGAATGGCAAGGTATCCAGTCAAAATGGGACCGCATGTCTTTACTCTATCAGTTCTGGGACCAGTCCCAATTTGATAAGCTTGAAGATTGGCAGGTGATTGAAAGGTTTGTAAAAGACCGTTATCCTAAAAAAGCATTACAATACTTTGAGGAAAAAATGTCTGATAAAAGGCATTTTATCAAGGAAGAGCTGGTTGCCCTTTCAAAACTCCATAGGGTATTACTGAATAATCCTATAGCAAAGGAATATATTGAAACAGCCTATCACGATCACCCTGAGGATGATGCTGTAAAAGTAGAATACGCAACTGTTTTGCATATCATAGGAAATCACTCTGAAAAAGAGCTTTCTCACCAGCTATTTAATGAGGTATTAGATAAAAAGATCCAAAGGAATGATACAGAATCTGTTTTCGATTGTTTCAGATTTTCTGAAGGCTATACAGATTCTTCTATTTTTGCTATGCTTTACCTGATGAATGCTGAGGCAGACAATGATACCTGGGATTATGTTGCTGAAGAATACTATTATTGTCCTGTTTTCAGATACGAGCATGCCGTACTGCTGGCCCAAAGTGAAAACCCTATGAGAGCCCTAGCAAAACTTACTTCTTTAAGCCAGGAATTCCCGTGGTTTAGAACAGCTCTTGAAAGTACCATTGGTAATATTAAATCTGTGAGAAAACAACTCAACAGTCCAGATTTTATGGAAAAAGAACTTCAGGAATTCCAGACATCTTTAAAAAATATATAGAGTCAGCAAAAAAGCATTACATTTAGCCACTTAAAAATTTTAGATCATGAAAAAAATCATCTCAATTCTTGCCATTGGTTTATTTACATTCAACTATGCTCAGGAAAAGCCTAAAGAAGGAGGCTGCTGTGCCGGAAAAGACAAAAAAGAATGTTCTGTAAAGGATAAAAAAGCATGTTCAGACACTCATCATAAAGGATGTGATACTAAAACAAAAACAGCTGATAACACTTCAAAAGATAAAAAGACTGCAAAAGAAAACAAGGCAGCTTAAATCATAATACAGCTAAAAATAAAAACTCCGGAAAAAATTCCGGAGTTTTGTTTTATGTACTTTTATGGATATATCTTGACAATTTTATTCCAAGATCTGTCCAGACTATTTTAGGGTTTCCGTTTCGGGTGAGATGCAGATCCGCAGTATTAATCTCTTCCAGAATACTTTCAATATTGGCTCCACTGATAAATTTTGAAAAACCTGCCCAGTTGAAACCATTGGCATCAATTTTTTTATACACCAGATTTTCTGACTGATAATTCTGAAGAAGAGCCAATCTGAAAATCTCAGAACAGTAATTTAAAAAGTTCTTCTGCTTTTCTCTGTTCCAGCCAGCGATTTCTCTTGCCCAGGAAATTATACTTCTCAGATATTCCGGTTTTTTCTTCACCATAAAGGCATCACGAACCCATTGTACAAAAAGTTTTTCAAATTCATTGCTTTTGTCTCCTGAATTCAGAAGTTTGATCGCTTCATTAAGGTTCCCTTGTGCTTCGTGAACAATTTCTCTTATCTTTTCTTCAGAAACAGAGAAATTCTTTTTTAAATACGCTTCAATATCCTCATCATGAACCCTGGGAATTTCTACAACCTGAGTACGGGAAAGTATGGTTGGTAAAATATCATTGGTACTTTCTGCTGTAAGAAGAATAATCGTTTTAGCCGGTGGTTCTTCAAGAAATTTCAGAAATTTATTGGAAGCGGCAATATTCATTTTATCAGCTCTCCAGACAATCAGAATTTTGGTTCCGCCTTCAAAACTTTTTAATGAAAACTTCTGGTTCTGATCATCAATTTCATCTGCAGAAATAAAAAGCTGTTTATTCTCAGACTCCAGAAAAGCAGTCCAGTCATCATAGCTTGCATATGGAGAAGCCTGAATCATTTCTCTGAACTCTTCAAATTTATTTTTGCTTAAAGAATTTTTGTTATCTGTAAATACGGGAAAACTGAAATGCAGGTCTAAGTGATTAAGATGTTCTACTTTTGAAGCGGCATGTTCATTTTCCTGACTTAGAATTTCCTTTGCATAGGCCAATACCATGGGTAATGTTCCGTAACCTTCCTTTCCTACGAAAAGCTGGGCATGGCTCACTCTGTTTTCAGCAATGCTTTCTCTAAGAAGTTTTTTCAGATTTTCCTGTCCTGCGATATTCTCCCAATTCATGTTTCAAAGATAAAAAAACTGGATAAGAATTCAGAGTTAAATTTATGAATGGTGAATTTTTGCTTCGCAAAGTGAACAGGTAATAAAAGAAATTCAGCACCAAATTTGGAGGCTATTTATCATTCATACCAACGTAAATAGTGAATTATAACAAATAATTATACAAATTGTTAAACAAAGTAAACTCATGATTCACAATTGACACCAATAATATATAAAGATTAAAAATTCCCCATTATAGAGCCCTTAACAAACTTTAACCACATATAATTTTTACAATTCATTAATATTTAAGATATTTGCGCATTGTTTTAAAAATAAAGAATGAAAAAAATCTTTGTAGTATCATTCATATCAGTTGGATATTTTCTGAATGCACAGAGTCTAAGTAACTCTCCGTATGCAAAATATGGAATTGGAGATGTAAAATATGATAATACGATCGAAACTGCTTCCATGGGAGGTATCTCTACTGCTTTTATAAGTGATTTCACCAGTAATTTCAATTTTGCAAACCCTGCAAACAACGCTAATTTCGAACTTACAAGTATCAAACTGGAAGCTACCAACGAAAACAACTATTTCAAATCGAACTATAACGATATGAAAGCTACAAAGCATTCTACGTATCTTTCTAATATTTCACTAGCATTCCCTATTTCCTCAAAGGTTAAAATGGGACTTACCTATCAGCCATACAGCTCAAAGAGCTATGATATCCTAAGTGATCAGACAGATACAGACGGAAGTGTTCTCTACCGAAATCAATTTAAAGGTAGTGGTACTTTAAATACTGCTGCAGTAGCTGTATCTTATAAGATTAATCAGGAATTCTCTGTAGGGGCAAGAGCTAACTTATATTTTGGAGATCTTTTTGATCTTACTGAATTCAGTGCTAAAAATTCAGAATATCTTACAGGTTATGAAACAAAAAACAGAGTAAGAAATTTCAACTTTACTTTAGGTACAAGTTATCAGAAACTGAATACCCGTACTGATAAGAAATTAACGATTGGAGCAACGGCAACTTTCGGAAATATGGGGAATACAACTACTGAGTACACCAACAGTACTTACAGATATGTTGATGCTGCAGGGACTAAATCAGATATCACAACCATTGACCATATGGAAACCAAATCCAAAAACCTGATTCCATTACAGGCATCCGTAGGGGTTGGATATGGAAGCGAAAACCACTGGTTCCTTTCCGGACAGATTGATTATAAAAAAGGAGAAGATATTGCTTATTTCGGAAAATCTTTCAACTTACAGGATAGCTACAGAATTTCTGCCGGTGGATGGTACTTACCTAACTATAATAACTTCAGAAGCTACTTCTCAAGAGTAATCTACAGATACGGTGCCTTCTATGAAAGAGGAAACCTTAAACTGGAAGGTAACAGCATCAATAAATTTGGTATCTCTGCAGGGGTAATGCTTCCATTCAAAAACAGCAGCATTACAAGAATGAGTGGTTTAGAAATTGGGGTAGAATTAGGTAAGAGAGGTACTCTTCAGAACAATCTTATCAACCAGAACTTTATCAACCTGAAAGTCGGCTTCAATTTTGCTGATAAATGGTTCAGAAAGTCTCTTTATAACTAGAATGAATTTTTCAAAAAAAATAGTATATAAAAATATAGCATACCTTTTTAGTTGTGCTATATTTTTTATATTGACATCCTGTGAAGAGGATCTTACCAAAAAGAATGGCAATAACAGCAAGAACTTCCCTTCACAGATCATTAATAACGCGAATATCATACAACGTGATTCTGGATTTGTAATTCTTAAGGCCAAGGCTCCTATTATTGAAAAATACGAGCTGATTGACAGTCCTTATACTGTTGCCAGAAAGGGTATTGACATTGAGTTTTTTGACAAGAAAAAGCCTAAAATGCCGGGAACAATCAAAGCCAAGTATGCTAAGTTTTTCGATTACAAAAAGTTTTACGAAGCAAAGGGTAATGTAAGGATTACAACCAACGAAGGGCAGAAATTTGCTATGCAGAGTGTGTATTGGGATCAGATTAAAAAAAGAATCTATACCAAAGATACTGTGTATGTAACAATGGAGGACGGTTCTACATTAGTGGGAGCCAATGGGATGACTGCCAAGGATGATTTTTCGGAATATACTTTCTATAACAACTCAGGAGACTTTAATTCTAAAAGACTTTCTGAGAATAAAAAATAGTTTCTGTTACCATGAAAACGCTTGCCATTGGACTGATGTCCGGAACAAGTTTAGACGGTTTGGATATCTGTCTTGCTGAATTTGAGAAAAAGGACAAATGGCATTTTAAGATCCTGAAATCGGAAACCCTTCCCTATTCTACTGATTGGGAAAATAAGCTTAGAAATTCCATCCATCTTTCTGTGACAGATCTTTTAGAGCTGCATTCTGATTACGGATTTTATCTGGGGCAAAAAGTTAAAGAATTTATTGAAAGACATCAGCTTGAAAATATTGACCTGATTGCCTCTCACGGGCATACCGTTTTTCATCAGCCTCAAAGAAAATTTACCCTTCAGATTGGAGATGGCAGAGCTGTTAAATTAAATACAGGAATCCCTGTACCTGTAGTCTATGACTTCAGAAGTCAGGATGTTCTCATGAAAGGAAACGGGGCTCCTCTTGTTCCTATAGGTGATGAACTCCTTTTTTCTCAATATAATGCCTGTCTTAACCTGGGTGGATTCTCAAATATTTCCTTAAAATCAAAAAATAAAAGAATTGCTTTTGATATTGCTCCTGTAAATATTGTTCTGAATCATCTGGCTCAGCAACTCAATGAAAGTTTTGACGAAATGGTAATCTGGCAAGAAAAGGGAAAATAAATGAAGCTTTACTGAATGAACTTAATTCCTTAGAATTTTACCAACAGGCTCATCCCAAATCATTAGGTGTGGAATGGTGCCATAAACATATATTTCCAAAGCTGGAAGCTATAACTCCGCTGGAAGCTCTGGCTACGTTTACAGAGCATATTGCCGAACAAATCTCTAAGATTATCAACGAGAATAATATAAAAAACATACTGATAACCGGAGGTGGTGCTTATAACACCTTTTTAATTGATAAAATAAAAGCAAAAACAGATTCCGAAATCATTATTCCTGAAAAAGAAATTATTGAACATAAAGAAGCTTTAATCTTTGCTTTTATGGGAGTTTTAAAAATGAATAATGAGATCAATGTTCTTTCTTCTGCCACAGGAAGTACCACAGACCATTGTTCCGGAGTAATTGCTTAAAGTTTTGTATATAGAATATAACATAAAAAACTTCATTTCTGAAGGTTTTTTTTATGCTTTATTTGTAGGCTTCGATTTTATCTGTCAATGTATTGATAAAGTTCTGTAATGGTTTTTCAACCATCATTTTGATGAACGGATTGAATTTCCCTTCAAACAGCATCTGAACTTCAGTCTGGTTCTCACTGATCGGGTTTAATGTAGCAGTTAAAGAGAAATCTAAGCTTGAACTTGCAGATTTCAATACGGCTTTCTGATCTGTTACTTCATCTATTTTCAGTGCAATTTCCGGCATTCCCTGTAATCCGAATTTGAAACCATTATCTCTTGTTTCAAATTTCTGAAGACCATCCGGCATGAAATCTTTGTAATTTTCAGGAGTTTTCAGCAATTCACTTAACTCCTTAGATGATTTATTGACAATAATTTTTCGTCCTTCTAAATTCATTTTTTTATTTTGTATTTAAATTATTATAAAGATAAGGTTCTTTATATTTACGATAACAACAAAATTATAAAAAAATTCTACAAAGACGCTATCCAAAGCATACTTTTAAAGACTGAATTCTCTTGCTGAATGGGAATTCATCGTGAATGAATTTTGTGATATAACAAATTTATTACCAGGGATACTCAATACTATAAAGCTTCGAAATCAGAAATAAGACCAGGTACAATGATCAACATTATCTTATTGGAAGAACATTATCCGAAGTAAACTAAACCCAAGAATTGTTCTCATTAAGAAAAATAAAGGACATGAATTGGTTTATTTTGTTGCTATAATTTGATATATTTGCGTATAAATTATGGTAAAAAGTGTGATAAAAACAACCTTTTTTCTCCTCTTTTAAAACCATTACCTTCTAAGGATCAATACTAACTATAACTATCTGCGATGTATAAAGTTTTTGTGAACGAAAAAAATTATTGATATCTAAACATCCCGAAGAACTTGAAAAAAAATTGGGATATGAAAGTTTCACTACTTTAGAGATTGCATTGGATCTTTTAGAGAACACCTCTGTAAACGAACTTAATGTTTATGGTGAAAATATTGACGAAATCTGGCAGGAGTTCCAAAAGCTGTTCAGAATTATAGAAGCAGCCGGTGGGCTTGTTCTTAAACCCGAAGGTGAAATGCTTTTCATCAGAAGATTAGGTAAATGGGATCTTCCAAAGGGTAAAATGGAAAAAGGAGAATCCAGGGAAGAATCTGCAGTAAGAGAAATTGAAGAAGAAACTGGTTTAAGAGATGTAGAGCTTGTACAGTTCATCAACACCACTTATCATATCTATATTGAAAGAAACGGCGAAAAGATACTGAAGTGTACCCATTGGTTTGAAATGAACTTCAATGGTGAAGATACTTCAAAGCCACAGATTGAAGAAGGTATTACTGAAGTTGCCTGGAAAAACACCACTCAGATTGAAGATGAAGTTTTCCCAAGCACATTCAAGAATATTAAACTTATTGTAAAAGAATTCTGGGCTTTAAAGGCTAAATAAAATCGATTACCTTTTCCAGCGCTATTCCTCTTGATCCTTTCAGCAGTATATTTTCTGACTGAATTTTATGTTGCTGTAAATATTCTGTAAGTTCAGCTGTATTTTCAAAAGCAAGTTCTGAGGAATTAACTCCTTTAAAATGTTTCCCAACAGTGATGATGGTATCAAACCCAAGCATTTTAGCCAATTCTAAGATGTTCTGATGCTCTTTCTCACTATCGGCACCCAATTCCAGCATATCACCAATTATAATGGTTTTACGGCCTTCAAATGTGATAAAATTATGTAATGAAGCAGTCATTGAACTTGGGTTGGCATTATAAGTATCCAGCACCAGTGTTCTGTTTTCTTTTTTCACTACCTGCGAACGCATATTGGTTGGGGTGTACTGCTCTACTGCATGCTTTATTTTTTCAAAACTGATTCCGAAGTGAAGTCCAAGGCTTGCCGCAGCGCAAAGGTTGGTAAAGTTATATTCTCCGGTAAGCTTAGATACGGTTTTTTGTCCCTGATAAATAAGTCCTACAAAATGATCTTCTGAAAAAGCTTCAAAATTGTAATCTGACTCTGCTTTTCCAAAAGTAATTTTAGGTGAATAGCTTTCTGTTTTTTCAACCTGAACAGGATCATTTTCGTTAACAATAATGGTCTTATGATTTCCTTTAAGGTAATCATAAAGCTCAGACTTCCCTTTAATCACTCCTTCAAAGCCACCGAAACCTTCCAGGTGTGCTTTTCCAAAGTTGGTAATATATCCGAAATCCGGCTGTGAAATGGTACAGAGAAATTCTATTTCTTTCTGATGATTGGCTCCCATTTCAATTACAGCCATTTCATGCTCAGGTTTAATGGAAAGAATCGTCAGCGGAACTCCGATGTGATTATTCAGGTTTCCATAGGTATACTGAACATTAAACTTTTCAGAAAGTACAGCATGAATCAACTCTTTAGTGGTTGTTTTCCCATTACTTCCTGTAAGACCAATAAAAGGAATATGAAGCCGACTTCTATGATAAACTGCCAATTGTTGCAGAAATTCAAGAGTAGATGGAACATAGAAAATATTCTTCTCCTTATTCTCAAATTCAGGCTGTTCAACAATAACAGCCAAAGCACCATCTTCTATGGCTTTTTCCGCCAGCGTTGCGGCATTAAAGTTATCGCCTGAAAAGGCAAAAAAGATGTCATTTTTGGCTATTTTTCGGCTATCGATTGTTACTTTATCAGCCTGTAAAAATAAAGGATAAAACTGTTCTATATTCATGTGGAAATATATATTTTTTCTAATAGTAACCGCTCAGTCTACCTCAGTATTTTTGAGTTTTTTCAGCGAAGCGGTTTCACAGTTCAAAAATAAAAAACCTTCCGAAAATCCGGAAGGTTTTTTAAAAGTATTTTGATAAATATTATCTTCTTGTTCTGCTCTTATCGCTAGTTCTGGCATCCTGTGCAACACGGAAACCAATCCAGCCATAAGCTCTACCTTGATTTTTATATCTTCTTTGTCCCGGATCCAACCAGTATGCAGTATCCTGCCAAGAACCTCCTTTTACTACTCTAACATCGTTAGAAATTCCAGATGTTCTGTCTTTGGTATCCTTAAGCATTTTAACTCTACCGCTTGCATCTACAACAAAGCTCTTTCTAGGTGCATTATACATATCAAATCCAGCAGCTGAGTCTGATTCTCTTCTATACTCTAAAGAAGATTGTCTGTCACCATCTCTGTAGTTTCTGTAATCAGCAATTGTTTCTCTTTCGAATTGTCCAGGAAGTCCTTTGTATACTAATCTACCGTCAGCCAAAGTATCATACTTAATGGTACCCTCGTCTATCATTTTGTAAGTTCCGTCACCGTTTCTTACGATAGCCTGAGGCATATTTCCTCTGTAGTAGTTGAAGTCGTTATAATCTTCATCAATGATAGGTCTGTAAACATCAGCTGTCCATTCTGAAACGTTACCATACATACCATAAATTCCAAGGTCGTTAGACGGATATTGTCTTACATCTGAAGTTTGTGCAGATCCATCGTTTTTCCATCCAGCAATACCAGAGTAATCTCCTTTACCCATTTTAAAGTTTTCAAGGAACATTCCTCTTTCTTTTCCTTTAGTACCTCTTAATCTTTCGATCTCTGGTTTTTTACCAAGGTATTGGTTGTATTCTCTGTTTTTTGCCATTCCTAGAGCTGCATATTCCCATTCAACTTCAGTAGGAAGTCTGAATTTCTGAACCATTGCGCCATTAGGAGCTCTGTTTGCAGACAGTAATCTCTGGTTGGTAGTTTTCATACCAGATTTCTGCTGCAATCTTTTTTCGTTGATATATCCCTGCATTTCAGGATCATTCGCTTTGAATTTATCCATGTTAAATGCTGTTCCTCCCTGGTTATTAGATTCATTGATATATAAATCCTTAGCAATAACACCTGCCTGCATCAAAGCTTTTTCGTTGGCTCTGTCTGTCAACCATTCACAGTATCTGTTTGCTTGTGTCCAGGAAACACCTACTACCGGATAGTAATCGAATTCCGGAGAACGTAGATAGGTTTCATTATAATCGTTTCTAGATAATTTGTTGTCCCATAATAAGGTATCCGGTAAAGCACCGTTATAGATCTCCTTAAAACTAGGGTCACTTGGTGGGAATACATACTTCAACCATGTAAGGTATTCGCGGTATTCGTAGTTAGTAATTTCTGTTTCTCCGATGAAGAATGAACTCACCTGCATTCTGCGTGGTGTGTTATTCCAATCGTGCATAACATCATCTTTCACTAATCCCATTGTAAAAGTTCCACCTTCTACATATACCATTCCCGGCCAACCCTTCTGCTTCTGTTGCTTTCCTGCAAAAAACCAACCCTGTTTTTCGTTTGGTTTCCAACCCGTTTTACTGACAAATTTTTTGGTACCGCCACCTTTGCTGGTCCCTGATCCGCCACAGCTGGTTAATGCAAGTGTAGAACTTAATGCTATTAATGAAAACAACTTTAGTTTTTTCATAGTCGATATAAATATTTTCAAGAGTACAAAGAAAAATAAATTATTCAATAAATCAAATAAAGATTTGATTTTTTTGAACAACGATAACAAATTAATTTTATTGTATTACAATTTAATTCTAAAATTTTCATTTATTTTGTAATTTAGCAATTTCAATAATAAACATGAGACGAAAAATCACGCTTTTATCTTTAATCGCTTTTGCATCAACACTTTACGCCCAAAGAAACACTATAGAATGGAATGGTTCTAAAATTCAGGATTTTGGTGATACAAAATTAAATCTTCCCAATTTTAAAAATGAAGGTTTTTCCTTCAGCCAAAATAACGTTTTTATAGTAACAAAGCAAAAAATCGGAGAAAAGGAGCTGAAAATTTCTGATCTTGCATGGGATGGAATTTCCAACCAGGATTTATTTGAATTAGATAAAGGTGGACTTCCTGATCGTGATATTGCAGAAGTTACCTATTATACCTTAGACGGAGAAAGATATGCCAGCATCAGTGTTGGTTTATTTAAAAAGACAAAAGCCGGTGTTCTGAGACTGTCTTCATTTAATGTTTCGGAAGCCTCTACTCCAGTTAATACTTTCGGTAGTGTAAATAAAATAGGAACTACAGGCAATCCTCTTGCCAGTGGAAATTTTTACAAAATAAAAGTTGACAAATCCGGAGTATTTAAAATTACAGCACAGTTTTTAAGAGATAACGGAATCAATCCGGGTTCTGTAAATCCAAAAAATCTGAGGATTTATGGAAATGGCGGAATTATGCTTCCAGAATTCAATCAGGATCCCCGCTATAATTCTTTACAGGAAAACGCAATTCAGGTAGTAGGCGAAGATGACGGAGTATGGAATGACAACGACTACGCTTTATTCTATGCACAGGGTCCGAATGGATATAACATCTATGATACCAATAATGGGCAGGGGTTTAAAAGAAAGGAAACGAGATCAGATACCAGTAATAACCTCAAAAATATATATGATGACTTTTCCTATTATTATATCAATTTTGATAAAGGTACAGGAAAAAGAGTCGGTACTGTAGACGGGAACTTACCCGCTCAGATGATTACAAGGTATGATAGTTACCAGGTCATCAACAATGATCAGACTAATTTATTGAAAGTAGGAAGAATTTGGGTGGAAGAAGCTCCTTTCACTACTGAAAAGACAATCACACTTACCACTAATTCTACTATACAACCAACGGATGTTATAAAATACAGATCACAGGTAATAGGATACAGATCACAACAGAATTCTATTGATATTAAAATCAACGGACTGAATCCGTACAATGACAGCGTTCCTACTGATGATCCTACTTATTCGTATATCTTCTATCCTATGAGATATAACGGAACGATTACCAATCAGACAGGAAATCAGATTACCCTGAAATATAATCCTGACATTTCTAAAAACCCTAATGGAGCCTTCTACTTTGACTACCTTGAAGTACAGTATAAAGAAAATCTTGCCTTCAACGGTTCTCAGATGAACTTCAGAGACTACTCTATTGTAAGTGGAAGTAATACAGATTATGGATTCAGTATTTCCAATGCATCCAGCCTGGAACAGGTATGGGATGTTACAGACATTACTAATGTTAACAGAAGAGTAAATAAAGCAGGAGCCGGATCTTTTAATTTTGCCTATACGGCTGCTGATCAGAATTTCAACAATGAATTTGTAGCTTTTCGTGCAGATGCGGCCTTTACGCCACAGTTTGTAGGAAGAATTGCCAATCAGAATCTTTCAGCAATCAGCAATATAGATTATCTGATCCTTACTGTACCAGAACTGATGGGACAGGCACAAAGACTGGCAAACTACCATCAGACAAAAAATAATTACAAGGTAGAAATTGTAGATGTTAATAAGGTTTATGAAGAATTTGGAAACGGAAGCAAAGACCTTACAGCAGTAAGAGATTTTGTTACCAAATTAAATACTCCTGAAGGAAGACTTAAATATGTATTCATTCTGGGAGATGCTTCTTATGATTATAAGAACAGAATCTCCAATAACAGCAATGTTGTTTCTGCCTATCAGAGTGAACATTCTTCAGATTATGTACAGTCATTTGTTACAGATGACTATATTGTAATGACTCAGCCCCAGACTGCCTCCAGTATAACCTATAATTTACCTAACCTTCCGGTTGGAAGAATCCCGGCAGCCAATAGTACAGAGGCAGCTAACATGATAGACAAAACTCTGGCGTATTATAATGCACTTCCAGGACAATCCAGCCCTTTTGGAGACTGGAGAATGAGACTTGATTTTGTGGTGGATGATAATACTGAGAACGGAGACCCTTTCCATAATGTAATGAACAAGGCATTGGTAAATGTATTTGAACAGCCCGGAGTAACAACATTAAAGGAGTATAATGTAAAAAAACATACCAGGATGCCTTTACAGTACAGAGTACAGCTGGAGGACCGAGATACCCGCAGGTAAACCAGTCTATCTCTAACAGTATAGGAAACAGTTTATACCTGTTCTACTTTGGACATGGAGGAATTAATGGCTGGGCCCAGGAAAGAGTACTGACAAGTACCGAAATCCAGAATTCCAATAACTTTTCTAATGTGTACAGCAGATTTCCGTTTGTATCTACAATAACCTGCGAGTTTACATTATGGGATGAACCTTCTACCAATTCTGCCGGAGAGCAGTTTATGAAACTTAAACAGGGAGGTCCTGCTACAATGATCACCTCAAGCCGTGCTATCGCAATTGATTATGGACGTGATTTCACTGATATTTTCACCAGAAATATTTTCAAATTAACAAATGATGACTTTAACACCTTAGGTTATGCTCATTTAAATGCAAAAAAAGAAAAAGGAGTAAATGCGAATCACTTAAGAGTAAATGTATTGGGGGATCCGGCTATGAAACTGAGCAGACCTCAAAGACTACTGGCTATTGATAATATTGAAACACCTGTTCCGGGATTAATAAGAGGTCTTGACTTTGTTAAAGTAAAAGGACATATCAACAATCCTAACGGAACTCTGAATACTACTTTCAACGGAAGAGTTGCCATCAATATTTTTGATAAAAGGCTGAATAAAAAGACCCTGAATAATAATAACTGGTCATATCCTGTATTAAATTATACTGAAGAAGGAAGTGCTATTGTAAAAGCTTCCGGAGTAGCAGTAAACGGTGTTTTCACAGCAGAATTCTATGTTCCTAAAGACATCAATTATACAGTGGGTGAAGGAAGAATATTAGGATATGCTGATAATAAGACAACTGATGTATTCAATAACCAGTCTGTTCAGGTTGGAGACATCAACCCTAATGGAATTAATGACAACCAGCCGCCAAAGGTAAAACTGTATATGAATAACACCAACTTTGCAGATGGTGGGATTACCAATCAGAATCCAATGCTTCTGGCCTGTCTTACTGATGATACAGGAATTAATTCTACCGGATCCGGTGTAGGACATGATATTACCACCTATTTAGATGGTCAGATTATCAATACTCAAATATTAAATGATTTCTATAATCCGGGAGAAGGAAACGGATGTTTAAACCCTAGTCTTGCTGAATACCAAAAAGGAAATGTCACTTTCCCTTTTAAGAATTTAGCAGTAGGCCAACACCAATTGACATTTAAAGTTTGGGACATAAACAATAATTCGACAACTGCTACGTTAAATTTTGAGGTTAAAGATGAAGCTGACCAGCATCTGACGATCAACCGTCCGTTAAACTGGCCAAATCCATTCACCAATAAAACCTATATTCAGTTTGAGCACAATTGTGATGATATCCTGGATGTGAATGTACAGATTTATACCATAACCGGAAGATTGGTAAAAACACTGTCTCAGCCGGTAGTTGCAGAACCGTTCCTTCAGGGCTTCAGAACCCCGCGTCAGGCGATAGAATGGGATGGAAGAGATGATTTTGGAGCTACAGTTGCAAAAGGTACATATATTTTTAAGATATTTGCAAAAAGTCAAAACCAAGAAAAATGCAAAGGAAGTGCCACAGCTGTAGAAAAAATGGTACTTTTGAAATAATTGAACAACACATTAGACAATAAAAATTATAAAAAACTGATAATATATAAAAGACAACATATGAATTTAACTACTAAACTGCTTTTAGGACTTGGGTTAAGTGCTGGTTTTCTGGGCTATTCACAATCAAACCCTGTACTTACCGGAGCTCCCTTCCTGAGAATTGCGCCAGACGCAAGATCGGGAGGTATGGGAGATCAAGGGGTAGTAACCTCTCCTGATGCATTTTCACAATTCTGGAATGCAGCTAAATATCCTTTTAGCAGAACAAGTTCTTCCGTAGGTCTTACCTATACACCCTATATGGGAAAACTTACCAATGATGTATTCTTATTATACGGAGCATTCCATAAATTTCTTGGGCAGGATGAAAGATCCACTATTTCCGCGAGTATCTATTACTTCAACATGGGAGAAGTGGAACTTACTCAATTAGTAGGTAATGATGTTACTTCAAATGGAGTATCAAAACCTAATGAATTCTCCATTGATGTAGCTTACGGTTTGAAACTTTCTGACTCTTATTCCATGGCGGTAACCGGTAGATTTATCCGTTCAGACTTAGCCGGTGGATTCAACACAGATAATACATTAAAAGCAGCAAACTCTTTTGCTGTAGATATTTCAGCATACTATACCTCTGAAAGATTCTCAAGTTTCGGAGGATATGACGGTAAATTGAATGCAGGTTTAGCAATACAGAACCTGGGTCCAAAACTGGATTATACAGGAAATGAAGAATCAAGATCTTATCTTCCTACCATGGCAAGATTAGGGGTTGGCTATGATATGTATCTGGATGACCTGAACAGAATCGGGCTTTCTTTTGAAGGTTCAAAACTTTTGGTTCCGGGATCTGAATATGTAGGAGTAGATGCTTACAGAAGACCTAAATATGAAATTCCAAACGTAGGTCCAATTGCCGGTATCGGAAAATCATTCAAAAATCCAAACAGTATCATGTACAGTGGTGCTTTAGAGTACTCTTATGACAATGCATTCTCTGTAAGAGGAGGTTACTTCCATGAAAGTGAAGAACAGGGAGCTAGACAGTTTGCTACGGCAGGTATCGGATTAAAATACCGTTCTTTCGGACTGGATCTTTCTTATCTGATTAATATGTCTAAAGTGAATACGGCATTAGATAATACCCTTCGTTTCGGACTTACCTGGAACATTGGTGAAGAAACATCCAACAACGACCGTTAATATATTTAACAACAATACAAAAGCCTCATCCATTTTGCGTGAGGCTTTTTTAATAGCCATTACACAAATATGAAAAAATACTTACTCTGTTTTCCCATCCTTCTGGCCAGCTCCCAGTTCTGCTTTTCTCAGAATGTTTTAGAAGGGAAAAACTTCAAAGCCCTTATCGGAAATGTTTGTGCAGAAACCAATGAGTACAATCCTTGCGCCAGTCATATGATTCATCTCGTTCTCAATTTCCGGGATCATGATGTTGCTTTTACTGAAAAAAATGTAAACAGCTGTAGTGAGAATGTTACATCCCGTATCCAGGCAAAATGGAAAATAGATCCGGCAGGTAAAATCACTCTTTCCTATTCATCCAAAATTCCCGAAAGTAACTTTTTAAATGGCTTCCGATTACAGCTCAAAGGAAACAAACTTATAGGGTATAAAAAAGACTGGCAGGATAGAATGATTGAATATGATATTTGAAAAGATGAAGTAACGAATGGTGAATCACTAATTTCTTCTCCGAAAACATTCATATTTTACTTTGTGAAGCAAAAATTCACTTCTAACCATACAGCCTATTGCCTCTATTAAAAAAATATAACATTTAAGTTTACAAAAGTCTATCCTTTATGGCGATTTTGTTAAATTCAATAGCTATTTTTGTAGTATGAACTATTCGGCGGAGCTAAAAAAATTTGTAACCAGTCAGTATCTGTATTCTGCAATCAGAATTACATTAGCTACTGTTCTCCCTTGTTTAGTTCTTGCTCACTTTGGAATATTAAAAGAATACTTCCTCTTCCCTCTCGGAACCAGCTTTGTAGCTCTTACCGATCAACCCGGACCTTTCATCAGAAGAAGAAATGCACTGGCATTTGCCATTTGCTGTTTTGTTTTTGTAGCATTAATTGCCAGCCTGGTGATGAATTTTAAGCTACTGGTATTATTGGAAATCATAGTCTTTGGGATGTTCTTCTCCTTAATTGGAGTGTATGGCCAGAGACTGGCTGCAGTAGGTTCATTATCACTTGTTGTACTCGCCATCTTTATTGATGGGCATCTTACAGGAGCCAATATTTTTAAAAGCTTACTGATATTTGCTTGTGGCTGTATCTGGTTTTTACTTATCTTTCTTGTGGTAACTACCATTCGACCATACAAACTGGCAGGTCAGATGATTGGTGAAAACTATCTTCAATTGGCAGAGTTTTTAAAAATCAAAGCCAATTATTATCAGAAGAATCCTGATTTTGATAAACTGACTACTCAGGTTATTGCCAAGCAGATTGAAATAAAAAACCTTCAGGAAGACACCAGAGAAACCGTTTTTAAAACAAGAACCATCGTTAACGAATCCACAACCACAAGTCGTTTACTGATGCTGATGTTCCTGAACTCCATGGACCTTCATGAAAAGCTAATGACTTCTGAAAGTGATTACCAGAAGCTCCAGCAAAGCTTTGAAGACAGTATGATTCTGGTTAACATCCACGATTATCTGAATCTATTGGCTGAAGAGATCACCAATATCGGGATTGCGCTCCAAAGTGGAACAAGGGCAAAACCGATGTTTAATCTTGAACTGGAATTGAAGAATCTCAACTTTAATTATTTTGAACTTAGAAATAAACAACTGTCTCCTGACAGTTTGGAAAACTTCATGGTTCTGCGACAGATTCTGATGCGTATCAATGAAATCACCAAAGAGATCAATGAGATTTATAAAGTGTTTTCACAAGACGTAAAACTGGCAAAAAGTTTATCTACCGGACTAGACCTAAGAAAGTTTATGCCTAATGAGCCGAAACTTAACTCTAAGGTCCTTAGGAATAATATTTCATTATCCTCTTCTCATTTCCGACATGCGATAAGAATTACAACAGCTTTATTACTAGGGTATCTCTTTTCCATGTTTGATTTTCTGGGATTAGGACATACGTACTGGATTTTAATTACCATTACAGCGATTCTAAAACCGGCCTACTCCATCACCAAACAACGGAACCTGCTGCGTCTCTACGGAACGGTAACCGGAGCTACGATTGCTTATATCATTCTGCATTTCATACACATCAATGGTGTTTTATTTGCGATCTTGCTCATCAGCATGATTATGTGTTTCAGCTTTTTGAAAGGACGGTATTTTTGGGCCGTGCTTTTCATGACGATCTATGTTTTCCTGAGTTTTAATTTTTTAAATCCGGGAAAAGTCAATATCATTTTCAAAGACAGAGTTCTGGATACAGCTATTGCAGGAATTATTGCATTTGCAGTATCTTATATTGTATTGCCAGTTTGGGAACATACACAGAATCTAGATCTGATGAAAAAGTCTGCAGCAGATAACCTCATCTATTTTCAAAGTGTAATGTCTAAATTTTTACAAGGAAATTTTGATCTTGAAGACTATAAAGTAAAACGAAAAAATGCCATCATTTCACTGGCTAACCTCTCTGATAATTTTCAGAGAATGATTTCGGATCCTAAAAATCAGCAGAAAAAACTGGAAGTGGTTCATCAGTTTGTGGCTACCTCACATCTTATTACGGCTTATACAGCTTCCTTGTCTCAATACTCTAAAAGTAATGAGCAGTATCCTGAAATAGACGCTGAAAGCTGGAGCAGAAAAATTGAAGCAGAGATGCAGCAAACCTCAACGTTACTCAACGGAGATGATATCACTGAAGCCCTCAGAATGGAAAGCCGTCTGGAGCCAGAAGATTCTTCCATTGAAGACATGCTTTTGAAAAGAAAAACAGAAATTGAGGAAAACGAAATCATTGACCGAAGAGATCCTGATAAAATCTCCCATTTAACAGAGCTTAAAAATATCCATGATATTCTGGAACTGATCTATGATGTTGCAAAAGAGCAAAGAAAGGTGATTGAAAAATACAGAAGTGAGAAGCATGCTACTCCTCCACAATCGTAAAGCAGTAATCATCAAAAAATTCCACTCTGGCCTTAAATTCATCTGAAAACTGTTCGTCATATACACGGCAGCTGATTTTATGAAGATGTTTCAGTTCAAAAGGCTTTACTTCATAATTTTTCTTCAGAGACCAATATTTGGAATGGTGAATTTTATACATACTTTCTTTTACACTCCATATAATAGTATAAAAAGTATCTGCTTTATCCTCTGGAATAAATCCTCTTTCATTTTCATATGTGAACTTATCAATCACTCTTAAAATCTTAGGATTGAATTTTTCAACATCTATTCCTATTTTGTTTTTAGAAATAGCAATCGCTGCAAATGGATAAGAATGAGTAATGGAAATTTCCGCATCATTGGGAGAAAGAAAAGGTTCTCTTTCTCTATATAGAATCTTAGAGTCTGGTTTTAACCCTTTCAAGAGCTTACGGACCATGAGGACTTCCAATAGTTTTTTAGGATGGTAATCCTTTACTTTTTCAGCATTTTCCGGCTCCAGCAATTCATTGATATCAAGTGTTTCACTTTCATCATATTTCCAAACCAGAATCGTGGCATTATCATCTGAAAAATCTCTGTAAAGGGGCATTCTTTTTTTATTGGGTAAAAATAAGGAAAAAGGATGGAAGATGGGAGCAGGAAGATGGAAGTTTCTATTTGTTGATAAAAACAATGGCAAACTTGTTTAGAAAATCCATACAAAAAAATACCCTTGTCAAAGTTTTAAACCTTGACAAGGGTATAATCACCTTACAGTTTATTTATTTAGACTGATGATTTACATCATTTCTATGCTCAATAATTTCCAGATTAGAATCTACAAAATAAGCACTTCCAAATCCGTTTACATAAGACCCTTTTGTAGGTTCTAAAGCAATTAAAATAAAATCGCCCATTTCAGAAATCACATCCACTACTTTTCCGTGAGCTTCTTTTAATTTTGCTACCACGGTATTCCATGTTTCAGAATCTCTTTCAATCTGGGACGTTGCAGCTTCCATTGTTAAACGCTCTCTTGCATAAATCTGTTTCGTAGCAGACTCATCTTCTATAAACATGATGAGGTTTTTCTTCCTTCCGAAAGATTTTTAGTATGCCTTGCCATAAATGAAACCAGAATATAAAAAGTATTGTCAAGCTGTACAAACGGTGCATAACTGGAATTAGGATTTCCTTCTGCATCTACAGTAGCAAGAATTACACTTTTTGATCTTTCAATCAACTCCTTTACTTTTGGCGTAACAGGCTTTGCTTTTTTCTCTGTATGGGTAGTATTCATAATATAGTATTTGTTAGATAAAAGTAGTTATTTATATTAAGACTAAATAATTTTAAGTCATGTTTAATCTCATGAAACTGAAATTGATCTGCCGTTTTTTTATCTTAATTATAAATTGTAATTTTGCCTTTCGTTATCAACTGAATTTAAATATATTCATTACATATGAGTACAACAACACAATACGTTCCTTATAAAGTTAAGGATATCTCCCTTGCAGAATGGGGAAGAAAAGAAATTACCCTTGCAGAAGCAGAAATGCCAGGTTTGATGGCTATCCGTGAAGAGTACGGACCATCTCAACCGCTTAAAGGAGCAAGAATCGCAGGATGTCTTCACATGACGATCCAAACGGCTGTGCTTATCGAGACTTTGGTAGCTTTAGGAGCTGATGTTACCTGGTCATCTTGTAATATTTTCTCTACACAGGATCACGCTGCTGCGGCTATTGCTGCTGCTGGAATCCCTGTTTATGCCTGGAAAGGTTTAAATGAGGAAGAATTTGACTGGTGTATTGAGCAGACTTTATTCTTTGGTGAAGACAGAAAGCCATTGAACATGATCCTTGACGATGGTGGAGATTTAACAAACATGGTTTTTGATAAATACCCTGAATTCACAAAAGATATCAAAGGACTTTCTGAAGAAACCACTACCGGAGTTCACAGACTTTACGAAAGAATGAAAAACGGAACTTTAGTAATGCCTGCTATCAACGTAAACGACTCTGTAACTAAATCTAAATTCGACAACAAATACGGATGTAAAGAATCTGCAGTAGATGCTGTAAGAAGAGCTACTGACGTAATGTTAGCAGGAAAAAGAGTGGTAGTTTGCGGATACGGAGACGTAGGTAAAGGTACTGCTGCTTCTTTCAGAGGAGCTGGTTCTATTGTTACTGTTACTGAAATTGACCCAATCTGTGCGCTTCAGGCTGCAATGGACGGGTATGAAGTAAAAAGATTAGATACTGTAGTAGATAATGCTGATATCATCATTACTACAACAGGTAACTTCAATATCGTAAGAGGAGAGCACTTCCTGAAGATGAAAGATAAGGCTATCGTTTGTAACATCGGTCACTTCGATAATGAAATCGATATGGCTTGGTTAAACCAAAACTATGGTCAGACTAAATCTGAAGTGAAGCCTCAGGTAGATATCTATACTATTGAAGGAAAAGAAGTAATCATCCTTGCAGAAGGAAGATTGGTAAACCTTGGATGTGCAACAGGTCACCCAAGTTTTGTAATGTCTAACTCTTTCTCTAACCAGACTTTGGCTCAGATCGAACTATGGAACAACTCTGCAGCTTACGGAAACGAAGTATATATGTTACCTAAGCACCTAGATGAAAAAGTAGCAGCTTTACACCTTAAGAAATTAAGCGTAGAGCTTGAAACACTTTCTCCTGAGCAGGCTGAGTACATCGGAGTAGACGTAAAAGGGCCATTCAAGCCTGAATACTACAGATACTAAGATTCATAAAAACATGATAAAATCCCACTATTTTGAAATAGTGGGATTTTTTTATGTGGATTATTAAACATTTTCTATTTTTGAGCGCAAAAAATACTATGAAAACTTACTTATTTCTTGGAGCCTTAAGCTCAGTCTTATTCTTAAACAGCTGCAGCGGTAATGATGAAAATGATACAACCAATAATCCTGAACCTAAAATATTGTTAAGCAAAGTTACAAGTGTTTATTATTCTAATCCTACTAATCCAAATACAAGTGTAATAACTTATAATTACAACAGCCAGAAACAATTAATCAAAGTTTCATCACAAGGTGGATCAACAAGTTTTGAATATGATACTGCCGGAAAACTTTCAAAAACAAATTATTATAATACGGATGGAGCAATTGCTTTTTATACGACCTGGACTTATAATGGAAGCCAGCTAGCTGCAATTAAATCAATCTATCCAGATTCTAATGATAATACAACAAAGGTTTATACCTATAACAACGATAAAATCACTGGTACTTCCCTTTGTTATTCATTAAATTGTACAATACCCTCTACATCTTCGTATACTTACAATGGTGATAATGTTTCAACAGAAATTTTATTCAGTGATAATATAGGTGGTCCATCTACTATTAAAAGAGAGTTTTCTTACGATAACAAGATCAATCCTTATTCTCTGACCAGTGCATACTTTAGAACGTATTTAGCTGATACACAATTTTTAAGTCAAAATAATTATACGTCAGAAAAAGTAAGCCGTATGGATAGTGCAGGAAATTGGGTTCAGATTCAAAATATAACCTATGAAATTCAATACAATAATGCTCAATTACCATCTAAGATTATTGGAAAAGACGCCAATGGTAATCTTTTTATAGAGTATAATTACGAATATATTACTTTGAAAAAACAATATACAAGTGTTCCACGTTAGGAAAGTTTTATTTTTTTAAAGCTGATTTCTAGCTGATAAATAAAATATAGTTCAATTTTCACAACTCCGTATTTTACCCATATTTTCTCATAACGGGGATAATGTTAACAAAAAATGAATATATTTAGCCACGTAAACAAAACATTAAATTCATGAAAAAACAAAGAGTATCAAATGCATTTGTCGCAGCCTCTTGGGTCGCATTGGGAGCAGGAATGATTGGTTATATTGTAGGTCTTGCAAGAGCAGAAATGCTGCTGAATGAGAAAGGTTACTATTTTACAATCTTATTATATGGTTTATTTGCCGTTGTTTCTTTACAGAAGGCGGTTCGTGATAAATTGGAAAACATTCAGGTAACTGACATTTACTATGGGATCTGTTGGTTTGCTACCCTGTCATCCATTGTATTACTTGCCATTGGGCTTTGGAATGCCACCATCCTTCCAAGTGAAAAAGGGTTTTATGCCTTTGCCTTCCTTCTGGCACTTTTTGGCGCTATTGCCGTTCAAAAGAATACCAGAGATAATATGCTTCAGGAATAATACAGAAACTCTCCAAAATCGGAGAGTTTTTTATTTTCAAATCCTTTTCTTCATAAAACATATCAAATTCACATAAATAGTTGATAAAATAAACATTTAATTTATTTTTACTACATTTATTTCACAAAATATTGATATGCTTAAAAAACTTTTACCATGTATTCTTTTTATTGTATTTTTTCAAATCATTAAAGCTCAAAATGAGTTTATCACTATTTGGAAACCAAGTCTTCCTTCCTCTACTTCTTTAGGAATTCCCAATAACTCTAATGAACATCAGGCCTGGCTTCCGGGAAAAGGAACGAATTACACCATCTATTGGGAGGAAATTGGTTATCCTTCACATCATAATACAATGCAGAATATATCTTCTGACTTCCAGGTACTCATAGATTTTGGAACACCATTAAACCCTGTTCCAAACAATGCCACCTATCGGGTTAAAATAAGTAATGGAATTGGAAATTTTCACCAAATCCAATTTTTGAGTCAGCAGACAAATACCGGAAATCAACCCATAGGAATAGTAGGAGATGTAAATAAAATAGTAAATATTGAGCAATGGGGAAATATCAAGTGGTCTTCTATGAATTATGCATTTTCATCTTGTGTTAATTTGGATGTTGCTGCTACAGATATTCCTGACCTTTCTGAGGCAACTGACATGTCTTATATGTTTTTAGACTGTAAAAACTTTATTTCAAATCCAACCATCGATAACTGGAATATATCCAATATTACCAACTTAGAAGGAATCTTTTACAACTGTTATTTATTTAACCAACCTGTAGGGAACTGGAACACCTCCAACATCACCAATTTGAAGAGAGCTTTTGCAGGATGCTTTTTATTCAACCAGCCTATCGGAAACTGGAATATATCCAATGTTACCAACTTATCAGAAA
Source organism: Chryseobacterium sp. CH25 (assembly GCF_004119455.1). Classification (GTDB taxonomy): domain Bacteria; phylum Bacteroidota; class Bacteroidia; order Flavobacteriales; family Weeksellaceae; genus Chryseobacterium. The sequence goes on along the minus strand of NZ_NRQT01000004.1, from coordinate 212,097 downwards.
CCTTTCTCACTTGCTATGAATTCGACCAGCCTTTAGAAAACTGGAATACCTCTAATGCTACTTCAATGGCAATTATGTTTATGTCTGCAAGGAAATTCAATCAGCCATTAGCCAGCTGGAATACTTCCAAAGTAACCTCTACAGCCTCTATGTTTCTGAATGCTTCTAAATTTAATCAGCCTATAGAAAGTTGGGATATGTCTCGTAACATTGAATCTAAATTTATGTTTTTCAATGCCACTCAATTTAACCAGCCCTTAGGAAATTGGAATACCTCACAGATTAACGATATGATGTCTATGTTCAACAATGCGAAAAACTTCAATCAGGATATTAGCAGCTGGGATACGGGTAATGTACAAAATATGAATAATATGTTTTCCGGGGCTGAGCAATTCAATGGCGATCTCTCCAACTGGAATGTAAGTAAGGTAAAAGATATGTCCTACATGTTTAGCGGAGCCAAAAAATTCAATCAAAATTTAGGAAAATGGAGACTTAATTCTTTACAATTGGCCAGTAATATTCTTAAAAATACAGCGCTAACCTGTGAAAATTATGATAACACTCTTTATGGCTGGAGCCAGAACACCTCCCTGCCCAGTAACATTAATATTTCATCAGTCTCCCCTCTTGTTTATTCACACTCAGGAGCGGTAACTGCAAGAAATTATCTGATAAACGATAAAGGCTGGACTATTACCGGAGATATCTATGATGGAGAATGTGCATCCCAACTTGGAACTTCCGATATAAAAACGGATAACAAAATAAGTATCTATCCTAATCCGGCGACAGATATCATTTACCTTAAAAACATTCAAAATCCTGAAAATTATACGATCCATGACATCAGTGGAAGAATGATTACAAAAGACTTTTTACATAGCAATACAATTTCAATTGAGTCTTTACCTTCAGGAAATTATATATTACACATTATTACACAAGGCAAAAGTCATACTTTTAAGTTTATAAAAAAATAAAATAAGAAAGCCTCACTGAAATATTGAGGCTTTATATTGATGTAAGTTTAAAACTATTTATCGAAATGATTAGGATGTTGTGCTTTGATGTCTTCCACAGTTCCCAAGACCTTATCTTTTAGAGAATCCTGATATTGTTGAAGCTTTCCCGCCACTTCTTCATTTCCGCTTCCGATGATTTTAGCAGCTAAAATACCTGCATTCAGAGCTCCGTTTAATGCTACAGTTGCTACTGGAATACCACCTGGCATCTGAAGAATTGAAAGAACAGAATCCCATCCGTCAATAGAGTTACTGGACAAGATTGGAACTCCAATTACAGGAAGTGTTGTACAGCTTGCTACCATTCCCGGAAGATGAGCCGCTCCACCTGCTCCGGCAACAATTACTTTAAGACCTCTCTCCTGAGCTGTCTTTGCATAATCAAACATTCTTTCCGGTGTTCTGTGTGCTGAAACTACAGTTAATTCATAAGGAATATTCAGACTTTTAAGGAAATTTGCAGCCTGTTCCATGATCGGCAGATCACTCTGACTGCCCATAATAATACCTACCATCTTCAATTTTATTAGATGTTCAAAGATAAAAAATAAAGCTGGAAGTTTATTCCAAACAACATACTATCTATTCATTTCATACTGCAATCTATATAAATACCGCCATAACTCCTCTTTTCCATCCTTCAATTTCCCTCCCACATATATTATCAATTACCTCAACAACACACCTCTTTAATTATATCTCATACTACAATCTCTCTAAAGACCGTTATAACTTCCCCCTTCCATTCTCCAGCTTCCCTCCTTTCCATCTGTATCATCAAAAATCATCTCAACTGTACCCTTTCAACTTGTAAAAAAACTGCTACATTTGTTTGTTACACTCAATTTACTTTGAAAGATTATAAACTTATTTTCGCTGTTCTCACCGTTGCTTTTGTCTGGGGAACTACGTTTTTAGCCATCCGTGTGGCTGTAGAAACCATTCCGGCATGGTTTGTAGCCGGTATCCGTCAGTTTCTTGCTTCCATCATTATGCTTATTATCCTTCTTTCAAGAAAGGAATTCAAATGGATTGGCTGGAAAAGTCTGGGCTATCAGATTGTTTTTGCCTCTTTAATGTTGGTGATAGCTAACGGTATGACGACGGTTGCTGAAGAAACGGTTTCAAGCAGTCTTGCATCACTCATCAGTGCCTGCTCTCCTATTCTTGTATTTTTGGGAAGTGTGGCTGTTGGTTTACAAAAATTCAGTATCAGAGCCTTTCTCGGTGTTTTACTCTGCTTCAGCGGAATTCTCTTTATTTTCTGGGACGGCCTGCAGGATCTTGCCAACCCTGATTACAGAATGGGAATGATTTTCATGTTTTGTGCAATTACGGGATGGGCTTCAGGAACTATTTTTACAAAGAAACTGAATATCCAAAGTGGAAATATAACTCTGAATTTATTTTATCAGTTCTTATTTGCAGGAATCGTTCAGGTTATCCTTGCCTTCCTGTTTTCAGAGAATTATAATTTTGGAAACTGGACTATCAAAAGTATCTCCGCAATGCTGTATCTGTCTGTTTTCGGTTCTGTGGCTGCCTTTTTTGCTTTCCATTATGCGCTAACTAAAATTTCTCCGGTACAGGTTTCCATATTGGCTTACATCAATACCATTATTGCAATCTTCCTGGGCTGGCTGATTATGGATGAACAGATTTCAATGAAATTTATTCTTGCGGCTGCATTAATTATTTGTGGGGTGTTTATCATCAACTATAAACCGGAAATGTTCAGAAGGCAGAAAGTTGCATAATTTCTTTTATTGTTGGATGACGCAAAGACGCAAATAAAGTTTTATGTATAATGCTTTAAGGCGCAAGAATTTTATCTGCGATAAAATTTCATACGGTATATTTAAATGCTATAAAATTCACGATTTTTTATTACGTGTAAAATCTATGTTTCTATGTAGTTTATTTTTTTATCAGATAGAAACATAGTAAAAATATGAAAAAGAAATTTTAAAATCATTCATAAATTCATTAATAAAAGTAAGCAGTCCTACAGCCTTCATACCATCCTAATTTGCCTCGTTTTTATTTTTTCCTTATATTGTATACTCAACCTATACAACATGCTTAAAAACACATTTTTTGTACTTCTTGCGGTTTCTTTTATCTTGGTAAGCTGTGACTACAAGGAAAAGGAAAAGAACCTTACGGACAGAGAAAAACAATTATTGGAAAAAGAAAAAACATTCGCCAAAAAAGAATCTGAATACCAGTCGCTTTTAAAAATGAGAGACAGTATTTTTGCTAAAAAGGATTCAAAAGATTCAATGGTGATTGCCACATGGCCTACAGAAATCTCCGGCCCTTGGAACGGGAAGGTCATCTGTACGGAATCCAACTGCAGTGATTATGCGGTAGGTGATCAGCGTACAGACCTTTGGGAATTTGATAATGATTCTACCCAACCCATCACCAAAATTATCAATAATAACAATCTGGTAAGATTATATTCCGGCAAGTTTGAGAATAATGAAATCAGGCTTTCCTTCAAAACAGATTCCACGGCTAAAAAGAATGTAGAAATGAACGTTCTGCTTAATGATATTTCTGACAACAAGATCAAAGGAACAAGAACTATTACTTCTGATGGCTGTACAGCTAAATTTTCTGTTGAATTAGTACGTTCCACCAAATAAACACCTATGATTTTACTGAGTATACACAATCTGAGCCTTCCTATAGAGGATCCGGTACTAAAGTTCCTATTGGTACTGGTTATCATCCTTGCGGCTCCATTATTATTAAATAAAATTAAAGTTCCCCACCTTCTGGGTCTTATCATTGCCGGAGCCATTATTGGTCCCAATGGATTTAACGTATTATCCAGAGACAGCAGTATTGTAGTAACCGGAACTACCGGACTTCTCTACATCATGTTCCTAGCAGGACTGGAGATTGACATGGGAGATTTTAAGAAAAACAAATGGAAAAGTCTCACTTTCGGGCTTTATACTTTCATTGTACCTTTTGTATTGGGATACCTGGGCGGATATTACATCCTTCACTTTTCAATGCTTACTTCCATCTTATTTGCAAGTCTTTTTTCATCCCACACTCTTATTGCCTATCCATTGGTAAGTAAACTGGGAATAGCCAAAAACAAAGCGGTTAATATTACCGTTGGCGGAACAATGATTACGGATATTCTTGCATTATTGGTCCTTGCCATCATTGTGGGAATGTCTCAGGGAGATGTAGGAACTGAGTTCTGGGTAAAATTATCTGTTTCATTCATTCTTTTTGCATTAATTGTACTTATCGTCTTTCCTATTATTGGCCGTTGGTTCTTCAAAAGAGTTGATGATAAGATCTCCCAGTATATTTTCGTATTGGTGATGATTTATCTGGCTGCTATGCTTGCCGAACTTGCCGGAGTGGAAGCCATTATTGGAGCATTCTTTGCCGGATTGGCATTAAACAGATTGATTCCACATACTTCTTCCTTAATGAACAGGGTGGAATTTGTAGGAAATGCGATTTTTATTCCTTTCTTCCTGATCAGTGTGGGAATGCTGATTGACTTCAAAGTATTTTTCAAAAGCTGGGAAACTCTTGAAGTGGCAGGAATTATGCTTGTGGCGTCCATTGGTGGGAAATATCTCTCTGCAATAGCTACTCAAAAGACTTTCAGACTGACTAAAGAAGAAGGAAAACTTATCTTTGGATTGAGCTCTGCCTCTGCTGCGGCAACCCTTGCCTCTGTAATGGTTGGTTACAACATTATCCTTTCCGAAACTGAAACCGGGGAACCTGTAAGATTATTGAATGAACACGTGCTGAACGGAAGTATTTTATTAATTCTTATTTCCTGTACTATTTCATCCTTTATCTCCATGGCGAGCGCTCAAAAGATTGCAGAAAGTGATAATGAAGACACGGTTTCCGGAACCAGTCATGAAGAGGAAAATATTCTACTGGCGATTAATCATGAAGAAACTGTAGAGAGAATGGTAAACCTTGGAATTCTGATTAAAGCACATTCCAATACGGAAGATCTTTTTGCACTAAACGTCATCAATGAAGATAAAAACGAATCATCTGTAAAGAATGCCGAAAAACTTCTTCATCAGGCTGCTGATACAGCTGCCGCTGCTGATGTAAAGTTACAGTCGCTAAAAAGATATGACAACGATGTTATCAATGGAGTAAACAACGTTATTAAAGAACAGAAAATTACAGACCTTATCATTGGATTAGAGGATGAAAAAGGATTTTCTCCTTCTTTTGTCTACAACCTTTATAACGGTTATCTTCAGAACGATGATGTAAACGTATTGGTATATCATGCTGCCCAACCGCTTTCTACCATTAAGAAATATGCTGTGATGATTCCTGAAAATGCTCATAAAGAAGCAGGATTCTTCCACGCTCTTTTAAGGGTTTGGAATATCGCAAGAAATTCAGGAGCTACAGTTGTTTTCTATGCACCTGAAAACATTCTGGACATCCTTCAGAAAATCATTAAAAAAGCCAATATAGAGGCCGAATTTATCATCATGAATACATGGCAGGATGGTGAAAGAACAGCAACTCAGCTGAAAGATGATGAAGCTCTTATCATTTTTATGGCTAAACGCGGAATGCAGTCCTATATTCCAAGAATGAGACTTATTCCTGAGCTCCTAAACAGATACCTTAATGATAATAACTATCTCTTGATTTTCCCATTCTCTGAGTATGATAAGAACAGCCCGGAAATACGGTCTGTAGGCAATCATGGAGATTTTGTGGAAATCGGAAATGTAATTCAGAAAATATTTAAATAAAGAAGACAGGAAGCCTGGAGCTGAAAGGTATTGAGTATGATAAAGGACTACAATTTAATTGATCTATTCTCTTAAAAAGCAGTCCACGGTCATTCATCTTTAAATAACTTTCAGCCTCATCCATCCTACGCTTCCTGTCTTTTTACCTATTTTTGTTCAAAATTAAAATTCATTGAAAACAAAGAAGATATTCCTTTTAACAGCAATTTTAAGTGTGCAGTTATCATTAGCTCAGTTTGCAAAGGTTGTAGACAAAGATGGCTATGTGAATATAAGGGAAAATGCAGATGAAAACAGCTTGGTCATTGGGAAAGTGAATTCCGATGAGATCGTTTATGTATTTGAATCTGATCCTGCTCATAAAAACTGGGCTAATCTAAGCAGTGGCTATGTTCATAATTCAAGACTGAAATATATAAAGACTTACCAGGCAATTCCGGCCACAGTACGGGATGCCAATAAGGTAAGTTTTAAATCAGGAAATATTAAGGTAAACATCGTATCCGGAAAATTCAATTTTAAGGAAAACGAAAAAGATTTTACATCAACACTGAGCGGAGATTTCTACAAAGAACAGCAGGTATGGGGAATAGATGGAACAGTTCCTAAGACTCATTACCTTTCTATTACTGCACAGATTGGGGACAAAACCATTCAGATTCCTGCCAAGGAGTTTGAAAACCTGTTTCAAATTAATAATAAATCTACGACCTGTTATTACGACCGTCCTAATGATACTTTATATATCTCCATGTTAAATTCTGATGGTGCTGGTACGTACGTTGCTCTTTTTACCATAGAAAAAGGTGAATACAAAGGAAGAACTTTGGAAATCCCTTTTTAATCTTTTATTAAAATTTAAATTACCCAACACTATTGAAAACAAAGAAAATATTCCTTTTAACAGCATTTTTAAGTGTACAGTTATCTTTTGCCCAGTTTGCTAAAATTGTAGATAAGGACGGATATGTAAATCTTAGAGAAAGTGCAAATGCAAAAAGTAAGATTATAGGAAAGATCAAATCTGATGAAATTGTATATGGTTTTGGTGCTGATGAAACGAACAAGAACTGGATGAATATTTATTACGATGATAAAACGACCGGTTACATTTCTACTTCAAAACTTAAACTTATAGAATCCTATGAAGCAATACTTCCTGCAACTAAGGATGAAAATAAGGTTGTTTTCAAATCCGGAAATATTAAAATTGATGTCATTTCTGAAAAGTTTAATTATAAAGAGAATAAAAAATTCTTTTCTTCATCCAACTATAATGGGCAAAAAATAGAAGACAGATATAAAAATCAGCAGATATGGGGAACAGACGGAACAGTTCCTCAAACTCATTACAAATCTATTACAGTACAGATTGGTGATAAAAAAGTTCAGATCCCTAATAAAGAGATTGAAAACCTTTTTAATGTCAGCAACCAGTTTACAGCATGTTATTTTGATCGTAAAAATGATACAATATATCTTACCATGCTTAATTCTGATGGTGCAGGTGCTTATGTTGCTCTTTTTAAAATTGTAAAAGGAGTATATAAAGAAAGAATTTTAAAGATTCCTTTTTAAAAGGATCTCCCATTTTTAAAAAAGTAAAAAGGCAGCTATTATACAGCTACCTTTTTTATATTTTTTGAATTATTCAGAAATCACTCTCACCATTCCCTTTACTTTTATAAGCTTTTCCATCAGTTCTTCCCTGCAATCTGCAAGAACATTGATGTGACCCATTTTTCTTCCGGGTTTGGTTTCTGTTTTTCCGTATAAGTGTACATAGGTTTCCGGTAACTTCAGAACGTCTTCCATTCCTTCGTATACTACCTTTCCAGAGTAGCCCTCTGCACCTACCAGATTCAGCATTCCGCTGTAGGTAATAGCATCTGTATCTGCCAAAGGAAGATCTTTTACTACACGGTACATCTGTTCAAACTGTGAATTGGTATTTCCTTCCTGGCTCTGATGTCCCGAATTATGCAGTCTCGGAGCGGTTTCATTTACCCATACTTTTCCTTCTTTATCCAGGAATAATTCGATAGCAAAAAGCCCCGGAGAATTTATTACATTCAAGAATTTCTCTGTAATGGCATCAATCTGCTGCTGAACATCTTCGGTTAATAAAACCGGGCATACATTGAAGTCCAAAAGATTAAGCTTAGGATCTGCCACCATTTCTGTTACCGGAAATGTATTGGTTTCTCCTTTTCCATTTCTGGCTACAATTACAGAAAGTTCTTTATCTATATCAACCATGTTTTCGATCACAGATGCTTCTTTCCATAGATTCTGGAAGTCTTCTTCTGTTTTAATAACCTGTACTCCTTTTCCATCATATCCGCCAGTATTCATTTTCTGAACGAAAGGTAAAGACATCGTAATCTTTTCATCACTATTCCATACCACCTGAAATTCAGGGCTTGGAATATTGTGAGCTTTATAAAATTCCTTTTGAAGGATCTTTTGCTGAATGGTTTTGATGATGCTTGCATTAGGAACCACTCTGATTCCCTGTTTTTCAAGCTCAGCCAAAGCATCTGCATTTACGTGCTCTATTTCAATGGTTACCACGTCTTTATCTTTTCCAAAATTCAGAACGGTTTCATAATCATTGAAATTTCCCTGCGTAAAATACGAGATATTATGACATGGTGCATCAGAAGCCGGATCCAGAGTATAAAACTCATCATCATACTTCAGAGCGCTTTGTATCAACATTCTTCCCAGCTGTCCGCCTCCCAGAATTCCTATTTTCATTTTTTATTTTTATTAGATTTATGCTTATTGAACTTTATCAATTTTTAAATATCCAAGCCCCATTGGGTTCACCTGATTTTCAGCATCAGATTTTGTAAGAACAATAGAATATTTTTCTTTCATGGCTGCCGGAAGGATATCACTTACATTGAAGATATCATCAATATCTACTCCATGCTTGTCATCAATATGGCTTACAGCTCCTTCAAATCCCATTGTCTTATAGAATTCCGTAGCTTTTGCTCTTTTTACAATTTCACCCATAGATTGCCCTACCATCAGATGCTGCTCATGAAATTCTTCAAAAAAACCAGGCTTATACCCTCCTAAATTAAGAAAGAACAACTGATTTTCTGATGGAGTTTCACCCCTTTCAACGATCTTCACTTCATAACCGTCTGCAAACTTCACTTCCTGATAACAGTCCAGATGAATCTTTCCTTCAGCCTCTTTCCAAAAGGCTTTCATATCCGGAACCAGATCCTTCAGACTTTCAGCAATCCCAAAGAATACGTCATGTTGCTCAATGTTTCTACCTTTGGGAGTAGCCCCAAGGATCACATAAAATAATTTCATTTCACTTTTCATGCATACAAAAATACGTTAAATTTATCTTTTTCAAATGTTTGGCAGACTACTACAATAATTTTATATTTGTAATATTAATTGTAGTATGTCAGAAATCATCATACTCTTCTTTGGTGCCATTTCAGCGGGCCTTTTGGGTTCCCTTACTGGGCTGGGAGGAGGGGTTATCATTATTCCTTTATTAACGCTGGGATTCGGCGTTCCAATGCATTATGCCATCGGTGCTTCTCTTATTTCCGTAATTGGTACCTCTTCCGGTGCTGCGGTAGCTTTCGTAAAAGAAGGTTTTACCAATATGAGAATCGGGATGTTTCTCGAAATAGCCACCACTGCCGGAGCTATTGTAGGAGCCTTGGTTTCAGGAATGCTTAATCCGAATACCATCGGAATTATTTTCGCAAGTATCCTTCTTCTGACGGTTGCTTTAAATTTAAAAGGGAAACCTGACCATCAGGAACCTTTAATTCATGGCAGTCTGGAAGAAAAGCTGAAACTCTATGGAACTTTTCCGGATAAAGGGGTATTAAAAAACTATTCTGCGAGAAATACAGTTCCAGGATTTTTAATGATGATGTTTGCCGGAGCAATGTCCGGACTTTTAGGAATTGGTTCAGGGGCATTGAAGGTATTGGCAATGGACAATATGATGAAACTCCCATTTAAAGTTTCTACTACCACCAGTAATTTTATGATTGGAGTAACGGCTGTTGCCAGTGCACTGATCTATTTCCAGAGAGGAGAAATTATCCCGGTAATTGCTGCTCCTGTATTAATTGGGGTAGTAATTGGAAGTTTTATAGGTTCTAAAACCTTAATGGTATCCAAAACCAAAAAGCTAAAGGTATTTTTTGCGATTGTGATTACAATCCTGTCTGTATATATGATGTATAACGGTATCAACAAAAGCTTCAGATAATGAAAAAGAATTTTACAGATGTAGATCTGAACCGCTCCGTAGGAAATCTCCTGAGACTGGGCGTCATTCTATCTGTGGCTACTTCACTGATCGGTTTTATTAAACTGTTTACCGAAGGTTTTGAAATGCCTAAAAAATATACCAGCCTTGTGGTAGGAACTTCTTCTGATAAAGTATGGAGCCACTTCTGGGAATCTTTATGCAAAGGAGAAGGAATGGCTATTATTCAGCTGGGAATCCTTTTGCTGATCTTCACTCCTCTGATGAGGATTATCTTTGCTTTAATAGGCTATTTAAAAGAAAAAGATTACGTGTATGTATTCATTTCTTCAGTAGTTTTAGCAATTATGGCTGTGAGTTTCTTTGCCGGTTATGCGCACTAATTACATTTCATAAAACTCCAATGGCAACTGGTCTGGATCCTGGGTAAAGAAAAATTCTTTCCCTGTGAATTCGTCTATACGGATTTCTTCACAATCCAACCCCTTCCCTATTAATTCGTTTCGTTTTTCCGTTACATTTTCAACTGAAAAAGCAAGATGTCTTAATCCGCAAGCTTCAGGACGCGATGGGCGTGCTGGTGGATTGGGGAAAGAAAACAGTTCAATCACATAATGTTCTCCAATAGCAAGATCAAGTTTATAGGACTGCCTTTCTTCGCGATAGACCTCACGAACGATCTGTAAACCTAAAACTTCTGTATAGAATTTTTTTGATACTTCGTAATCTGAACCAATAATAGCAATATGATGAATTTTCATTTCTTTTAAATACTCTGTTTTTTATTTTATTTCTTTACAGTTTTCCTTTCTTCGGGTATCAATAATATACTGAATCTTCCATTCATTATTCTGCTTAACTAACTGAAAGCTATTTGCACCACAATGGGATAATTTCCCTTTCAGATAAAAGCTATAAGGGGTAAATACACTTGCCAGATTTCCATCTGTATGAACAGCTTCAATCATAATCCTTTCATCCAGATCACCTTGCTTAAACTTAGAAACAGTTGCTATGAACTCCTGTATACTGTCACTTTTTACTGTACCTTCTTTTGTGATGGTCTGTAGAACAACATTTTCAGCAAAAGATGTTTTCACAAGCTCAGGATCAGCATTTTTCATTCCGAGGAACAGATTTCGGATAGGCTTTTCAATTTCCTGATTCTGTTGTGCAAAACAGAAACTACTGAATACGAAGAGAATTGCTGAGATTTTATTCATGGGGTTGATTTATAGAATAAAAATAAGGAAAAATATGTTTTGGCTAAAGCCATTGGAATTTATTCATTATAAAAAGGTGGGCTTTAGCCCACCTCTATTAAATATTGTTAACGACAAAACGTAGTTTAAGATTATTAAATAACCACAGATTGCACAGATTTTCACAGATGACTGTGTATATTTTATTCTTTCATTAATTTGAGCAAACAAAAAACTACTTCTCTTGAATATTGTCTTTGTTTTTAAAACCTCATCACATCCTTAACTACACCATTCTTTTGAGTATGCTGCAGCAATTCTGCTTCGATGAATATTTTTATCTGTTCTTCTGAAGCATCATTTGGGAATAAAAGGTGTACGTTTGCACCTGCATCCAGAGTAAAGAATAACGGTAAACCTGTTTCTCTTCTGAAATCCCAGATTTTATTGATCACTTCTAATGTTCCTGTTTTCATCAGAATAAAAGCCGGATCGCTCATCATCATCATAGCATGAAGAGTAAGTGCCTCGTGTTCTACCAATTTGATAAAACGTTCCATATCTCCACTTTTCAGAATTTCCTTCATCGGAACAAAATTCTCTCTTGCTTCCTGAAATCTTCTTTCTGCATACGGATTGGTATTCATCAAACCATGCCCAACTGTTGAAGAAACACTTTTCTGCCCTTCATGGATTAACAGAACCCAATCATTGAAGCTTTTAAATACTTCATGAATTTCAGTTTCAGGATAAGCTACTGCAAATAGATCAGAACTTCCTTCTACCTCTTCCGTTTCTCCCCATACGATCAATCCATTATATAAACTTCTGCATGCACTTCCACTTCCTAATCTGGCTAAAAATGAAGCTTTTCTTAAGGATTCTTCATCAGAAGTTTTTCCTGTAAATGCTTCATCCAATGCCATCAGACATTTGGCTATAGCTCCGAACCCTGAAGCAGAACTTGCAATTCCTGAACTATGTGGGAATGTATTTTCTGTTCTGATGATATATTTCCCCTTCAAAATCCATGGAAGATACTGTTCAATATTTTTGAAGTATTTTTCAATCTTTTCAGCAAACTTCACCTCTTCATTTCCTGATAAAAACGTCTGCACAGAAAATGGTTCATCTGCCAAAAACTCCATGGCCGTATTCGTTTTACAATGATTTAAAGTATAACTGATACTTGGATTGGCCGGAATCTGGTTGTCATATTTCCCCCAATATTTAATTAAAGCAATATTAGACGGACAGCTCTCTGAAACCGTTTGTGTATGAATCGTGAAATTTTCTTTTCCTATAAATTGTTGTTGCATTTTATTTCTCTATTATAAAATCTTAATTCTTAAGATATTTAATTATTTCCTGATCTTCATTTACAATATGATCTGTAATATGGAACACATCTTCTTTCCAAGGATGTTGTAAAGCCTCTTCCCTTTGTAGTATTTTCCCTAACATTTTATGTTGCCAAGGAGATTCGTTACCATCTAAAATACTAACATTATACTGACCATTTTCAACTCCTAATCTAAAAAGAAATGATGTTCTGCAATCAGGAATATCACCAGTTCCCCATTCTCCAAGAGATATTAGCCCCAAAACGCTTTTCTCCCCATGTCCCTTCGTAAAGCTTGCATAATATACAGCATAAGCAATGTTATCTGCATATACATACCGAATAAGTTTTGTTATGATTCCTCCGCAACAGTCACAAATACCAATATTAGGTTCTTCAAATTCGATTTCAAGCATAGGGTAAATTGAGATTAGCTTTGACTTAGAAACTAATACATCTTCTCTATAATATCTGCATATTTTTTAAGAACCACGTTTCTTTTTACTTTCAATGTTGGAGTGATTTCTCCTGTATTGATGTCAAATTCGGCTGGCATTAAGGTGAATTTTTTCACTTTCTCATAGTCAGCAAGGTGACTCTGTAGTTCTTTAATCTTTTCTTTATAAAAGCTGATTATCTTTTCATTTTTTACTGCTTCTTCCCAATTGGTGAAAGGAATATGATTCTTTTTAATGTAGTCCTGTAAGAACTCAAAGTTTGGAACAATTAAAGCAGATACAAACTGTTTCCCTTCTGCTACCAGCATAATCTGCTGAATGAAATTATTATTGGTAAGAAGATTTTCAATCTGCTGTGGTGCAATGTATTTTCCGTTAGAGGTTTTCATTAAGTCTTTAAGCCTGTCTGTAATAATCAGATTGCCTTTATCATCTAATTTACCTGCATCCCCGGTTTTAAACCAGCCATCTTCTGTAAATACTTTTTGAGTTTCTTCAGGTCTGTTATAATAGCCTTTCATGATTCCGTTTCCTCTGGCCTGGATCTCGTCACTTTCTCCGATACGGATTTCTACACCCGGTAACGGCTTTCCGCTCGTAGCATGTTCAAAATGAGTTAAAGGAAAAAGGGTTAAAGTAGCTGTAGTTTCCGTTAAGCCATACCCAACAGTAACATGAATACCAACAGACTCAAAGAATCGTGTTACTTCCGGCGATAAGGATGCTCCACCACAAGGTAGAAACCATAATCTTCCACCCATTTTATCTTTAATTTTACTGAAGACAAGGCTATCAGCAACCGATTCTTTTAATTTTAATCCAAAAGGAATTGGTCTTTCATTTCTTCTCAATTCAGCAGTTTCCCATCCGGTTTTTAAGGCCCAATTAAAGATTTTTTTCTTCAATGACGAACCTTCTTCTGCCTTTTCTAAAACTCCGGCATAAACTTTCTGAAAAAACCTTGGTACCGCACACATGGTAGTAGGTTTTACTTCTTCCAATGCTTTGGCTACATTTTTTGGATCTTCCAGAAAATAGACTCTTGCTCCACCATATAGACATAATAGGCTCCAGCTTCTTTCAAAAACATGGCTTAAGGGTAAGAATGCCAGTGAAAGCTCTTCTTCAAAGTTTTAAATTTAAAAAACTCAAAATGAGAATCGAATGCCTTGATGAAATTTCCATGAGTAAGCATCACTCCTTTTGGGGTGCCCGTAGTTCCGGAAGTATAGATCAACGTGGCAGTATCATCATATTCTTTTTTATAAATCTCCAGCTCCGAAGAAGCTTTTGCTATAAAGTCTTCTAGATAAAAGCTGCTGAATTCTTTCTTGATCCATACAGCCTTTTTAGAAACAATAATTGTTTCAAGACTATTATCTCCTTTTTGTAAAATATCAAGACAGGCATCATATTGCATCTGGTTTCCCACCAGGATTGCTTTAGCTCCCGAATCATTAATGATATATTCTGCCTGCTCAGCATTATTGGTAGAGTAAATAGGAACCGTAATTGCTCCCATCGCCATTGCAGCCAAATCAACAATCATCCACTCAGAAGAGTTATCTGAATAAATAGCCACTTTATCGTTTTCCTGAACACCTGATTCTTTTAACGCATTGGCTGTTTTAAAAATAATTTCACTGAATTTCTTCCAGCTCAGCTCTTTCCAGGCTTCTTCTTTCTTTTTAAAACCGATAGCCGCTTTTATAGGATGTTTTTCTACATTTTTAAGGATTATTGCCTCTGCAAGATTCATTTCTTCAGCTTTTTGTCGTTAATATAATTGTTCAGGTGAAAGTCTATGCTTTCTTTGATAGGAATAAACTGATAATTCAGTTTTTCCGTGACTTTGTGATTGGAAATGGTATTGAATGAAGAGATCGCTTCAATATTGGATTCTGTAGCCATTTTCAGCTTTGGAATCAACCAACCGAAAAGAGTATTGGCCCATTTTCCTATGTTTAATATAGATCTTGAAAGTATTCTTGCCTCTTTAAGTCCTAATCGGGTTCTGATCTGTTGGGCCAGGTCGGCATATCTGTTATTTTCGGAAACAATGATAAAACGTTCTCCGAAAATATTATTTTCCATCAGTTCAATAGCGGTTTTAGCAACATCTCTTACGTCTACATAAGCAGATCCTCCGGCAAAGGTAAAACTATTATCTTCAAAGGTTGAAAAAAGCTCACCACTGCTTTGTGTCCAGTTTCCGCTTCCTACAATCATTCCCGGATTAATAATCACTATGTTCATTCCTTCAGCCGAGGCTCTCCAGGCTTCCATTTCGGATAAATGTTTGGAAATAGCATAAGCAGAATGTTCTAATTTCGGATTAAAATCAGACTCTTCATCCAGCTCTCCTTTTTCGTTATAATTATCTAAAACGGCTACAGAACTTACGTGCAGAAATTTTTTAACATCAGATCCTTCACAGGCATACAGCAGGTTTTCGGTACCTTTAATATTGGTACGGTACATCTCTTTTTCATCTTTAGGATGAAAACTTACTTTTGCGGCACAATGGTAGACCTCATCTACTCCTCTCAGTGCATCCTTTAGAGAATCAATATCATCAAAATCCACATTAACCCATTCGATCTTATTGAAAAAATCATCAGGATTCTCCGTATAAAAGCTGTATGAATGCCTTACTTCGTTTAAATTGCTGCCCGGTCTTTTGGAAGCACGTACGTTTTTACCTCTTTTAAGAAGCTCCAGCACGATTATTCTTCCCAGAATTCCGGTTGCACCCGTTACAAAAACCATTAATTATGTTGCTTGATTGCTGACTAAAATATGACAATATTTTCTATCCGGCAATTCTTCAGGTTCCTGTAAAAGTTACCCAAAAAACCACTTTTGCAAATTTGCGATTTTTAAAGCAAAATTCAACTTTATTTAACCAATATTATCATTCTGAAAATCAAAAATTTTAAACTCAAACGGAGATTCTTATTCTCCTAACCACAAAAGACACCAACTAAAAGATTTGACGAAATGGTAAAAAAAAGCCCCGAAAGCTTTAAAACCTCCAGAGCCACTATATAAAAAATTAATCATTTATACCATCACAATATTGTCTCTTCTCGGAGCTTTATCGCACAGGACATCTGCAATACTTTTGGAGATAACGTTTCCTTCCGTAAGATTATCCAGCCAGAAAAATTCTCCTGCAGCATTGATCTCGATGAAATAATAGTCATCTTCAGGAGAAACGATCATATCTATTGCCCCATAGTCTACATTATAAATATCAAGTAGTTCCAGAAGCTTTTTTTCAACCTCTGCCGGTAATTCTGTCTGTGTCCATTTATCAAGCAGATTAACTCCATCTTTTCTCCAGTCCACTTTAGCATCTTCAAACTGTTGGGAATCTACTTCAAAGGCATAAACATCTCTCCCTACAATGGTTATCCGAAGTTCTTTTTTCTTTTGGATCATTTTCTGAAACTGCATCGGACAATACAGTAATGAATCCAGTTCTTCGAGTTTTTCTTCACTCACCACATTGGTAAAGACTACATTTTCCACTCCATTTTCATAGATGGCAAAACCGGTCTGCATCTTGGCAACTACATTCTGATGTTTCAGAATAAACTGTTTTGCTTCTTCAGGATTATTAGTAAGGCAGGTTTCCGGAATGGTAAGTCCAATTTTCTGAGCTATTTTAAGTTGTTCTTCTTTACTGTCGAGTCTTCTGTAAACACTTGGTTTCCCTAATGAATAGGTATCAATAGATTCAAAAAATCCAAATAAGGTATTACGGATCTCTCCCATAGCTGCACCAAAGAATTTAGCATCCATTTCCTCCTTCAGTCCTTTTCCTATATTGTAAGCCCGGCGGTACCAGACTGCCGAAATATCATCCAAACGGTGTTTCCTCTCTGATGTTTCAAGCATTGTCATCCATTTTCCATCCTCGAAAACGGTTGACAGCTTATTCTGTAAAGGATACAGATCAACGTCAAAACGAATGACTTCACAATTATTCTCTTTAATATATTCTGTTACTTTTTCAATGGAAAAATTATCTGCAGTATGTGTTATAATTAGAATTTTATTCATGGGTATTGGTTCTTTTAATAAGATTATCGGCAATTCTTTCTGCAATAGGAAACTCCAGCTCTTTTTGAAGCATCCCCCATTCACCTTGTGGATTAACTTCCAGGAAATAATATTTTCCGTCTTTTCCCCGGATCATATCAATAGCTCCCATGTACAACCCCATTTCCTTCATCATAGCACTCAGATTGATTTTGATATCATCAGGCAGTTGATACGCCGTCCAAAAATAGTCTTCATGACTTACTCTCCAATCTGCATGATCACTGTTATTAATCTTTCCTGTAAAAAATTCTCCATCCACATACATGATCCTCAATTCATATTCTTTATCAATATAAGGCTGAAAAATCATAGGACAATAGATAATATCAGAAAGATTCTCCAGTGTTTCCTGCTCAATCACCATGGTGGAAATCAGATTTTCGCCACTCATTGTTTTCCGAGTTACCCCATGAAGTTTAGCAATGGCTTTTCCTGAGCAATGCTCTTCAAAAAATTCTTTTACTTTCTCTTCGTCATTCGTAAAAACTGTGGGTGGAATAACCAAGTGATTCTGTTGGGCAATTTTCAGCTGAAGCATTTTATTTCCATCAATTTTCTTCTCATTTTCATAAGGATTAATCCAGGGAAGATGCTCTAATTGCGTAAACAGATTATAGCGGAGACTGGCATATTCATTCAGAAATATTTTTTCATACTCCCGGTCCAATTCTTCAGGAACACTGAGCCGCCATGCTTTCCTGTGCCATATGCCTTTAATATCATCTGAATGCAGTACATTTCCGTATTCATCTGTGATTTCAAATGAGTTCTCACTGATACTTATTTTTTGAAGATGATTCAAACGATCCGAGTTCAATCTGAAACAGGGAATATTTTTAGAAGAGAGGTACTGAAAGAAACGATCAATGGTATAAAAATCCTGTGAATGAGTAATACAGAGAATCATTTGCCGACTTTATTAAAAAAGGAAACTTAACATGTTAAGTTTCCCCTTTTGTTACAATTTTATTAATATATTACTTTAAAATAATCATTTTATAGTAAAATAGCATCATCATCACCATCAGACGGATATTTCATCGTATGCTCCATATCATTTAATTTAGATGTTGCATCGTCTAAAATAGGCTTTGTAATCACATCCCTCTCTGGGATTGTAATATCTCCACCCCCTTTTACTGTTTCAGGATCTTTTAATTGTTTCTCAAGAAATGTTGCAAAAAACGGTTTCTTTTTTGAGTTTTTGTTTTCCATAAGTTAATATGTTTGTTTATTTGACAATCGAATATACAAACTTTTCAACTTATGGAGAAATATTTCAATATTTTAAGATAATTTTAACATATTATCAAAACACATAGTAAATTATTAATCCAAACCAAGGAATTGCTTAACAACAACAGCAAAATCAACAGGATTTTCAGCCTGAACCCAATGTCCTGCATTTTTAACGGTTACAATCTTAGCTTTTGGAAACTGCTGCTTGATCCCATATTCATCCTGCGGCAAAATATAATTAGACTTTTCTCCTGCTATAAATAATGTTTCTCCTTCAAAAACACCAAATTTAATAGCATTAGATACGAATTCATTATACTTTTCAGACAGTGTTTTAAGATTGAATCTCCAGTTCAGCTTTTTGTTATCATCCCAATACAGATTCTTTGTTAGAAACTGTATTGTTGATTTTTCAGGAATATACTGATTCAAAACAGCTTCCACGTCATTCCTTGAACCTACGGTATTAAAATCTACCGTTTCAAGGGCTTTGATGATTCCCTGATGATGTGGCGGATAAGCTTTTGGTGAAATATCTACGACAATCAGCTTTTCCACTTTCTCAGGATATTTTATAGCAAACTGCATCACAGCTTTCCCACCCAGAGAATGTCCTAAAACATGAGCTTTCTGAATACCGTAATGCTCCATATAGCGGGCAATGTCATCGGCAAGATCATCGTGAGACATATCATCAGAATGAAAACTTCTTCCGTGGTTTCTAAGATCAATAAGGTGTACCGGAAGATATTCTCCAAGATCTTTCCCGAAGCTTCCCCAGTTATCAAGCATTCCAAACAATCCGTGAAATACTAAAAGCGGCGTAGCGGCTGAACCTTCGCCAAATATTTTTGAGTTTAAGATTTCCATATTTTTAAAATAACAGATTTCAGATACAGATTACAGAGGATGGAGACCAGCTACTGCAGTAAGGTCCCAATCCTTCATCTGCCATCTATTTTACCATTTTGCCAATCTCTTCAAATAAGACTGAACCGTATTTTCTAGGCCCATATATAAAGCTTCTGAGACTAGAGCATGCCCAATAGACACTTCTAATAAATTTGGAATAGTATCGGCAAAATATTTAAGGTTTTCAAGGCTAAGATCATGTCCTGCATTGATTCCCAAACCAAATTCATTAGCCACAACAGCAGTATCATAGTAAGGTTTGATCGCCTGCTCCTTATTAGACAAATAGTTTTTTGCGTACGCTTCCGTATACAGCTCAATTCTGTCTGCACCTGTCTTGGCTGCATATTCTACCAACTCAGGTAAAGGATCAAGAAAAATAGATGTACGGATACCTGCATTTTTAAATGCTGCAATGATTTCTGTAAGATAATCCAGGTGTTTTTTGGTATCCCATCCTGCATTGGAAGTAATGGCATCATCAGCATCCGGAACCAAAGTTACCTGCTCAGGTTTTACTTCCAGTACCATATCAATAAAGGACTGATGTGGATTTCCTTCGATATTAAACTCAGTCGTCACCAATGGCTTCAGATCATAGACATCCTTTCTTGTAATATGCCTCTCATCCGGTCTTGGATGGATTGTAATACCCTGTCCCCCGAATTCCTGAATCTTTACAGCAGCTTCTGTCACACTTGGTGTTTCACTTCCTCTTGCATTTCTTAATGTCGCAATCTTATTGATGTTTACGCTTAGTTTTGTCATTTTTATATTTAGATGTTAGATAACAGAAGTTAGAAGATGGAAGGCAGAAGCTGGAAGTTTATCCAGGCTTACGACCTCTTTAAGGTGTTCTAATTCCATTATCACTTAAATTGAATTTATTTTTTTAGAGATCTTAACTCTCTTTTTATACTTTAACACTTACCTGCATCACCTGAAGTTCAAACTCTTTGGATGCTACCAGCAAATGATCGAAAATATCAGCCTGAATCTGTTCAAAATGTTCCCATTTGGAATCATTGGCGAAACAATAGATCTCAAGCGGAAGTCCTTGCGGGGTAATTTCCAGCTGGCGAACCATTCTGGTTGCATTTTTCTCTACATCAGGATCATTTTCTATATATTTCTGTGCATAATATCTGAAAACCCCGATATTGGTTAACTGTCTACCATTAATGGTTTTATCATTATTGCTCAGACTTTCTTTTTCACTTTTTATTTCAACCCTTTTCTGTTCAAGATAATCTGCAATAAGGTTAATTTCTTTTAAACGTTCAATATCCTCTTCGGTAAGAAACTTAAAAGAATTGATATTAAAATAAATAGATTTCTTGATTCTTCTGTTATTGGATTCAGACATCACCTGCATATTCTTGATTTCCGTTGTCAGAAAATCATAAGTAGGAATGGTAGAAACCGTTTTATCAAAATTCGTGATTTTTGTAGTCAGAAGGCTTATTTCAGTAATATTTCCTTCTATGCTATATTTTGGAATACTGATCCAGTCTCCTACTTTCAAATTCTTAGATGTAGCCACGTGAATACCAGTTACAAATCCCAGAATGGTATCTCTGAAAACAAGTACCAACACTGCTGTTATTGCCCCAAGGCTCCCTAAGATTGTCCCCCCTTTAATTCCAAAAATCAGACAGATTCCTATTACAGAAAGCACGAAAATCCCAAATATTTTTACACTTTCCGAAATAGCATTAAGCGTCATAATCTTATAAAAATCCTGCTTAATCACAAAATAATTTCTAAAAGCAGTTAATGCTCGGAATAACAGCCCTGCTATCACAAAAATAGTAGCTACTCCTACAATCATCTCCAGTAACGCAAAGCTTTTAGGATGTCTATAGAAAACCGAAAACAATGCATATCCTGCAAAATTCAACGCTCCTAAGTGAACTACAGAATTGGTAATTCTTGAATCATAGATTGATTTTAAAACAGGGTATTTTTCTTTATCAAAAAAGAATTTAAAAATAGTATTGACTATGAATTTAAAAACAAAATCCAAAATATAAATCATCCCTGCCAGAAATATAAATTTCAGCATAATCTGAATCGGAAGTGCCAGATCAGGATATACATGATCCCTTACAAAATAATGGATCTGATCACTGATATTCTGCAGAAAATCTCTGGTATCTTGTATTTCATCTTTCATTACGGCAAATTTATAAAATTAAGGATGATGATGTTACTATTCACAATCAATTTTCAGCCCAAATTTAAAAACTGTTTATAAATTTATTTTTCAAACCTGTAAAATCTGCATTTTCACAATTGGCCCTATTTGTTGAATCATATAGGTTTCATATCTTCGTTTATATTTAAAAGAATGGATACAACTGTTATTAATATTCTCTGTCTTATTTTATTGTTTGTAGGAATACTGGGTACATTTCTTCCCGTTTTACCGGGGCTTTTGTTAAGTATCTGCGGATTGCTGATCTATAAATTCGGGACGGATGCTGATCTCCCGATGATCTATATCTGGGCTTTCGGAATCCTCACAGCTGCTTCCGTTGTTTTAAGCTATGTGATTCCTGCAAGAACCAACAGAAAATACGGTGGAACCCGTTGGGGAAGCATTGGTTCAGTAATAGGAACTATTGTTGGAATCTTTATTCCTATTCCATTAGGTTTCCTTATCGGAATGTTTGCAGGGGTATTTATTGGAGAAATGCTTCATGACAGTAAAGATATGAACAAGGCATTACAGTCTACTAAAGGAGCTTTAATCGGGTTTATTTATGGTACCGGATTCAGTTTCGTGGTAGGTGTGGCAATGTTTTTGGTAGTACTTCTTAATATGTTTGATATTATTTAACTTAAAAAAAATAAAAATCATGCTTCATAAAGCCATCATATTCAGTTTGGGAATTTTTGCATTAACGGGATGCGATGCCCAAAAGAAAGCCAAAACAGAATCAAAAACTCCTGAAATGACAACTAATACAAACTCTGATGATCAGAAAAAAGGGATCATCTATCTGAGTGAAGGAGAAAATAAATTTTTGAAAGACTATCAGATGAATATTACTTTCAAAGGAATTTCCGAAGACAGCCGCTGTCCTGAAGGCGTAAACTGCATGTGGGCCGGAATTGCCATGGCTCAAGTTGAAGTGATGGGAATTGCAACCAGACCAGTACTTCTGAATCTTGCCAGTATGGACTTCCCAAGCAGAAACTATCATCAGTCTGCAGATTTCAACGGTTACACCATCACACTGAAGGAAGTTACTCCATATCCTAAAACAGAAGGAGCCAAAGCGTTAAAAGGAAAATATAAAATAGCTGTTGATATCAAAAAAGCAGAAGCTTCATCAGATGCTACCACGAAATAGGTTTCTTTCCTTTGGATACAAGATATTCATTAATTTTTGAGAAAGGCTTACTTCCAAAGAAACCTCTGTACACCGAAAATGGTGACGGGTGTGCCGATTTCAATATAAAATGCTTAGCCGGATCAATAAATTCGGCTTTTTTCTGGGCAAAAGCACCCCACAATACGAAGACTACATTTTCTTTTTTATCCGAAATTTCTTTAATAATATAGTTGGTAAATGTTTCCCAGCCAAGATCTTTATGAGAATTGGGGGTATGGGCACGAACCGTTAAAGTTGCATTCAACAGAAGAACCCCCTGTTTTCCCCAATCATCCAGTTCTTTGGAAGTTCTTACTACACCAAGATCATCTTTTAACTCGATGAAAATATTCTTAAGGGATGGTGGCGCTGTAACCTGCTCAGATACAGAAAAACACAAACCATTAGCCTGATAATCATTATGATATGGATCCTGACCGATAATTACCACTTCAACATCATCAAACGGTGTAATTTCCAACGCTCTGAAGATTTGATTCTTCGGAGGAAAAACCTTAGTGGTTGCATATTCGCTTTTTACTTTTTCCCAAAGGGTTGTAAAATATTCCGTACTTTTTATCGGGGCTAAAATTTCTGTCCAGGTCATACTGCAAAAGTAATTAATATTAAAATAAAAGCATAATTCGCAGTTGAAATATCTTCACTTTTCTTTTGAATAACTTATCAGAAAATGGTACAATACGTCAGGAAAAAACACCTGGAAATCTATCAGTAATTTGCTTTTTTTAAGCTGAAAATAATATTATCCGGATAATCTTCGTCTTTTTTATCTTCTTCAAGAACAAAATGATGTTTTAAAAGAAGCTGTCCGGAGTTTTCATTGAACCTATTTGTTACAGCTACAATCTCCTTCAACTGTAACTCATTAAATCCACAATCTAAAACAGCTGTTAAGGCTTCAGACATAATCCCTTTTCTATGATATTCCGGTAACAGCTCATACCCTACTTCTGCAGTTTTTCTGTCTTCTGAAAAGTTCCACAAGCATATTGTTCCGATAAGACTGGAGCTGTTTTTATATGAAATCCCCCAGAAAATGATCTCTTTCTCTTGGGTTTTTCTTTTAATATGCAGAATAAATTCCAAGGCATCATAATTATTTTTTGGAGAATTCCTTTTTACATACTGATTGATAACTTTATTGCTTCTGATACGAAGAATATCTTCTGTATGACCTTCATTGATCTCTTTTAAGAGCAATCTTTCTGTTTCCAGTTTCATATTTTCATTAAAAATTTTCATTAAATCCCTGAGAAGAAATGTAGAATAAGGAATAATTCTTTCATCAATCTATTTTGTAAATCGCTCAAATATACGTAATAATCAAAATTCTCACTAAATTTGCACTGTGTATATAGATAAAGAAGATTTAGACGAATTAGAGTTTCCGCAATTGCTCGCGGAAATCTCCCCATTTGCGTATTCTCCGAAAACAAGAGAAAAAATTCTTCAACTTCGTCCGATGGAAATTGACGAGGCGGAACTTTCATTAAAAAAAACGTCAGAATATCTGTCGAGTTTTGAAAGTTCAAATGCGATTCCGTTTGATGAATATGAAGATATTGAAAGTGAGCTGAAATTGATGCTGATTGAGAATTACCGTCTGGAAAACAGTGCTTTCATCAAAATAAAAACCATCACGGAACAGATCGGAAGATTACAGAAGTTCTTCCCTACCATGCCGGAAACGTTTCCTACCTTACTGGAAGAGGTTTCCGTACTGGAATTCAGAAAAGAGATCATTGATAAGGTTGATAAGGTATTTAACCGTTTTGGTGAGGTGAAAAATGAGGCTTCTCCTGCATTAAAAGGGATAAGAACAGAAATCCAGCATGCTAAAAAAGCCATTCAGGAAAATTTCAACCGTGCTCTGACTACGTATGGACAAAGCGACTTTTTGGATGATATACGGGAAACCATTATTGACGACCAAAGGGTTTTGGCGGTAAAATCAGGATTTAAGAAAAGAGTTCCGGGAAGAACCCTGGGAATTTCAAAAACCGGCTCTATCACTTATATCCAGCCGGATAGTGTCGTAAAGCATTATTTCAAGCTTCGTGAAAACGAAGAGGAAGAGAAAAAAGAAATTGATAAAGTCTTAAGACAGCTTACCACAGAGCTGGCAGAATTTCAACCTCAGCTTTGGAGGTATCAGGTGTATATTTTTGACCTTGATCTTGTAAGAGCTAAAGCTAAGTTTGCAGAACTTATCAATGGTGTTCTTCCTAAAATTAACCGTCATAAGACACTGAGGCTAAAAGATGCCTTCCATCCTTTGTTATGGTTAAGAAATAAGGTAGAGAATAAAACGATTCACCCACAGACTCTGGCTTTAACGGAGCACAACAGAATTATCTGTATCTCTGGGCCTAATGCCGGTGGAAAATCAATTACATTGAAGACTGTAGGATTACTGCAACTGATGATTCAGAGCGGTATTCTGGTTCCTGTTCATCCAAAATCTGAAATGTTTTTCTTTGAGAAGATCATGACTGATATTGGTGATAATCAATCCATTGAAAACCATCTATCCACCTATTCATCAAGATTAAAGAAAATGTCCGGAATCATTCGTGAGGCTGATTCGGATACGCTTTTACTGATTGATGAGTTCGGAACAGGTTCTGATCCTGAATTAGGAGGTGCTTTGGCTGAAAGTTTCATGGAGTTTTTCTATGACAAGAAGAGTTTTGCAATCATTACAACGCACTACACCAATATCAAACTGGTAATAGAACAGCTTCCCAACGCTCAGAATGCGGCAATGCTTTTCAACGAAGAAACGCTGGAACCAATGTATAAACTGGAAGTGGGACAGGCAGGAAGTTCCTTCACTTTTGAAGTTGCAGAAAAGAACAAAATTCCAAGATTCATCATCCATTCTGCCAAGAAAAAGGTAGAACATGATATTGTGAATCTGGATAAAACAATTGTAAAGCTGCAGCAGGAAAAATTTGAGGTTGAAAAACTGAAAACCGATCTTGCAGAAAGAAAGGAATCTGTAGAAGATAAACGTGATAACCTTCAGAAACTGAATGATCAGCTTCAGCAGAAACTGTTCAATTTCCAAAAGCTTTATGAAGAGGAACATCGTAAACTTCAGTTTGGAAACAAGATTGAAGCTTTTATCGACAGCTATACGAAAGGAAAATCCAGAAAAGATGTTGTGAAGGATTTTGTAAAACTTCTTGAACAGGAAAAGTTCAGAAAGCTAGGTGCTGACAAGGATGAAACCAAGCGTCTTCAGGTGGTCAAAAGAAAAATTACGCAACAGCTTAAAAAGGAAGATGTGATTGAAAAAATTGCTGAAACCAATGAAAAGCTGGAAGAAAAACGTAAAAGTGACCGTGCTATCTGGATGAAAGAAGGCCAACGCGTCCGAATTACCGGAAGCACCAGCGTAGGAACGATTGAAAAAATATCCAGAAACAAGGTGATTGTTAATTACGGAACTTTCAAAACGACGATTGATGCAGATGAATTAGAGAGAATCTAATCAATTTGAAAATGGATTAATTTGAGAATTTGAAAATTAACAGAATACAATAATGGAAGAGAGTGTCTTAGGATGCTCTCTTTTCTTTTATACATTATCATCATAATTTTTCCTATTTTTAACAGAAACAATAATTTATGAAACCATTAAAAGTATTATCAGACCTTATTCCAATACCAAGTTATACGGTCATTATTCTATGTTTTTTCTTCCCATTTTTCCTGATAAAATGCGGTGATACCACTTTGATGTCCATCAAAGGAACTGATCTCGTTACAGGTGTTTCCAAACAGGCCATGAATGAGCGTATGAAGGAAAATCTGAAGAAGAGTTCTCCTTTTGGCTCTGCTTTCGGAAATGATTCAGGCAATCAATCTTCCAATTCTGACTCAGAATACTCTCCACTGAACGAATCCAATAATAAAAAAGACAAGGAAAATATTCCGCCAAGTCCACTTATTATCATTGCTTTTCTGGCAGCTATTGTTGGGATTATCATTCAGGTCATAAAAAGCATTAAAAAGAAATACATGTATCATATTGCTATTTCCTTAGTAGGACTGATCTCTTTACTGACTTTCTATTTAACCTTCCAATCAAAAATGGAAGGATTAGGAAACAATCAGGTCGGAATGGGATTAGGAGGCAACATGACCATCAGTTATGGTTTTGGAACCGCTTTTTACGTATGTGGTGCTTTATTCCTGCTGGTCTTTTTATTTTATGGAGTATTTTCTTATTACCTTAAAAATGATCCGGGAGCAATTTATGATTCATCCAATCAAAGAACAGAACCTTAAAAGAAGGTATTTACAGATAAAAAAGAGTGTTTTATCCAAATGCTCTTTTTTTATTTTTATAAACTTCAGTTTAATCATTTTCTCATTCCCAGCGATTTGAATACATAAAATTTTCAATAAATACATTTTTATTTTACTTATCCAAAAAGCATTTAATTTATATATTTGGGGGATTAAAAATCTGTTATAATGATTTCAATAAACAAAGCATTCTACTTATCTGCATTCAGTCTTTTTTCTTTAGCCTTCGTTAAAGGTCAGAATAAAGTTCCTTTTGGGGTTGTAAAAGCTGAAGAAGGATATGCCAATGTACGTGTACATAAAGATAATTACAGAAAAATTGTAGATAAAATCCGTATGCGTAAAGGAGATGTTTTTGTTTATGTAAAACCTGCTCCGGGAGAAACGGAATGGATCTGGATCAAATATCCTGAAAAGCAGGATGAAGACAAACCATTTGTACGCTATGAAACGCTTGACAAAGAAGGAATGGTAAATAAAGAACGTATTGCTTTTGTGGATCAACTGCCAGCCTATACTCCTTCTAAGTCTAAGAATGGAAGATCACTTATCTTCACAGATAATTCTGATCCTAAAATTCCTACAGCTCAAAGAAGTAAAGTAGTTATTGATGTATATCCATCCAATGCCGGTTACCGTAAAAAGGAAAAAGATGCCGAAGGAAAGCTTCTTACCATTGATAAAGTAAAACCTTGGGGAATTGGAAATGATCTTCCTGAAGGGATGACGGAAATTAAATCCATCAGACTTCAGCAGCCTGGAAGAGGTTCTGTTTTTGTGAGGGAGGCCATCAAAAATATGTTCCAGCCAACCATGGACTTCAATAATATAGGAGTAACTTCTCTGGACAATGACAACATTTTCCTTTATATGATCAATGGTTCCGGGGAATACAGATATACTACTCTTTGGACGATCAAGAAGGGAAGAGTAATCAGCCAGATTATTTATCATAATCCGGAATAAATTCATTATTTTTGCACCGAAAAAGTTTACGCTTATTCATCACAGAAACTGGTTCTGCATAACCGCAGATTAAAAGGGAACCGTGTGAAAATCACGGACTGTCGCGCAACTGTAAGTAACTAAAGTCTTTATCAAAAGATCCACTGTGCGAGGCATGGGAAGGAGGTAAAAGATGTTACAAGTCAGGAGACCTGCCGATTTCTTAAACAAGAAACTTTCGCGATTTGAAGTTTTATTGATCTGATGGATTGTTTCAGGGATTTCCAAAGTTCCTGTCATTATTCTGTTGTTTTGATATTATTTCATTTCGCCTTAATTAATAATGAAATATGACTACAGAAGAAAGAATTGAAGCTGCCGAAACCAGAATCTTCAAAGCGGTTTTCCCTAACACAACCAATCATTACGATACTCTTTTCGGAGGTACTGCCATGCAGCTGATGGATGAAGTAGCCTTTATTGCTGCTACCCGTTTCGCAAGAAAAAGAGTGGTAACAGTAAGCAGTGATAAAATCGATTTTAAAAAGCCTATTCCTGCAGGAACTATCGTAGAACTGATCGGAAAAGTTTCATACGTTGGAAAAACCAGTATGAAGGTAAACGTTGAAATCTATACGGAACAAATGTACTCTTACGAAAGAGAAAAAGCAATTGTGGGTGATTTTACTTTTGTAGCGATTGATGAATTCAAGAAACCAATCCAGATACTATAAATAGAAGAGTTTCGGGCGGCCTTTGGCCGCCCGAAACTTTATATCTTACATTATTTTACAACCTTCCCAGTTTCCAGGCTTCTTTTTAACAACTCTTCAAATGCCTCTCCCATTTCATCTGAAGCTCTGGTAATGGCATTTTCCAACATATTTCTGATCTGCTTTTCAGTAACCCCTGCTTCTGTCCAGCTTTTTCCTGAAGTATGAGAATTCAGAATGAATGGCATAATTCTGTCGATAGAACACGCAAAAATAGCATCCGGAGTAGCCTCTTCCTCAAATTCAAGCCATAGATTAAAAAATTCCGAACGTAATGGTTCATCCAGAATTCCGAAAATCTTCTGTGCAGAAATCTTTTCTCTTTCAAACTTCCCTACCATAGCAGCTTCATCAAAAAGGAAAGTATCTCCAGCTTCAATCTCCACAAGATCATGAATAGAAAGCATTCTAATCACTCTCAATAAATTGATCTCCTCGCGGTTTCTCGCATATGGATAAAGGATTTGAGCTAAAATAACGATCTGCCAGGAGTGTTCTGCTGTATTTTCTCTTCTGGAATCGTCTGCATTGTAATTTCTTCTCTGTACGTTTTTCAGGGCATCAACTGCCAGGATAAAATCGATCTCTTTCTGAATCTTCATCTTACTTTTCTCTATTATATTGATCTGATGGATATACCTTGGTTCTGGTTGTCCATTTATTGTTTTTCTTTTCTTTTATGGTAACTTTTACATAATCTTCATTGGTAAGGTCTTCTTCTTTGTCAAGAACCCTATCAAGTCCTTTATTAGGAATTACTTCATACTCTGTGGTGAAAAGTCGGCAGCACCCATCCTTTCCAGAAGTAATAATACGTTTACGAACCGGATCTGTTTCAAAAAAATCAAAATTATCCGATCCCAGTTCTGTAAGTTCTTTACTTTTAACAAAAGCCATTCTGGTACTGTTAAATACATACACATCATAAGATGCGGAACTGTAATTTCCCATATTGCCGTTTCTTATAGCAAGATCTTCGGTTCCGTCAAAATTAAAGTCACCAAAAATAAGAGGGCTCTGTTCTTTTGCTAATGGGATTACTTTCCCACGCTCCAGTCTCTGTCCTTTTCCAAGATACAGCACCAAGTTATCTGATGTAAAAGTCTGTACTTTGCTGTTATTGTTATTAAATAATTCCACGGTTCCTCTATCCATACATTGGTCATCAAAACAATTGTCTATACTGATAATGGCATCATAATTTTTAGAGGCATCTTTCACTTCAAACTGATATTGCCCAAAGCATAATGGACCTAGTAATATAAAAGCGGATAAACTCCTGTAATAATTCAAAATATTCATGTTCGTAGTAATATTGGATTCAAATGTTTTATAAAAAACTTCCAAACAAAAATACGAATCATAATACCGATTTCAAAACTCAAATGCGGTTAGAAACATAATAAATGATGAGTCTAGAAGAAGTTATGACCAACTACTTTCGGTTTAAACACTAATTGTGCAAATGCTTTTCACAAATAACACAATAGCCTTAAGCTATTATTTTGCCTCGGGATGTTTTTTCTCTGTTTTGCCATCCATCCTGAAAATTTTCACTTTAAAAAGAACCCTGATTTTTAGTCTTTTTACTCTCATATTTTCAAAATTTCATCAATTTTTTAAACTTTTTCAAAGCTTCTTTCTCTTAAATCAAGATGATCAAAAATTTAAGTTGAAATTTATTAACCTGATTATCAATATATTAATTATTTTATTTTCAAAATTTCACTACTTTGTATTGCATAATACCATTTAATTTACATATCTTTGTAATGTAAAATTAGAATAGGCTCAACTAGCTAGGAGCAACATTCTAAAAATATAACCTTAATTAACAAAACTTATCAAAGATGAATACTGAAAATACCAAAGCGCAAATGCGAAAAGGAATTCTGGAATTCTGTATTCTAAGTCTCATCAATAATCGCGAAATGTATGTTTCTGATCTTATTGACGAACTGAAAAAAGGAAAACTGGATGTAGTGGAAGGGACCCTCTATCCTCTTCTCACAAGACTTAAAAACGGAGAGTTTCTCTCTTACAGATGGGAAGAGTCAACAGGCGGACCACCCAGAAAATATTATCAGATCACAGAAAAAGGAAAACTTTTCCTGGATGAACTTCTCAATACGTGGAATGAGCTTACAGCTTCAGTAAACCAAATCACTCAACAACATTAAAAAACAAAGCTATGAACAAGACACTCTCAATAGGACTCGCAGGTTTTTCTTTTACAATAGAAGAACACGCATATATAAAGCTCAGCGATTACCTGAACGCTCTGAGAAGCTCACTGGATGCTTCAGAAGCAGATGAGGTAATGCATGACATAGAAATAAGAATGGTGGAGATCTTCAGAGACTCACTGGGAAAACGTGAAGTAATTAACGATACCGATGTAGAAAAGGTAATCGCACAGATCGGAACTCCTGAGAAAATTGAAGAACAGGAAGAAGCTTATTTTTCTGAAAAAAATACAACTAAGAATACCAATACAGGTGGAAATTATTCAGACAAAAAACAATTATTCCGTGATCCTGAAAAGCAGAAAATCGCGGGTGTTTGTGCAGGTTTAGCTCATTACGTAGGAATGGATATTACTGCTATGAGAATTATCTGGGTAGTTGTTTTCTTAGTGATGATTCCTGCAGCAGGAAGCGCATTAGTAATCCTACTGCTTTATCTGATCCTTTGGCTGGTACTTCCAAAAGCACAAACCGCTTCAGATTTCCTGAAGATGCAGGGAAAGCCTATGAACTTCGACAATCTTAAGAATGAGTCTAATAAATTGGTACAGTTTGCCAATGAATCTACTCAGAGGGTCGGAGAAATCTACAACGAAAACAAACCTTACATTGACAATGCCGGAAGTGGAATCTGGAATGTATTCAAATATATTATCGGAGCATTCTCAGTATTGATGGCTGTAGGAAGTATTATTGGAGTATTTGTATTATTTGCCCTTTTCGGAATGGATACAGATTTCCCTGGAGCCAATCAGATCAGATTCTATATGGATGACAACGGTCTGGATAAAGTACTGGCAGCCATCATGATTATAGGAAGCTTGATTCCTGCTATTCTTTTCAGCTTATTAAGTATTAAGATATTCTCACCAAAAACAAAACTGAGAAATCTTGGATGGGTAGTGGGTGGATTATTCCTGCTTCTTATCGGACTGGGAACTTATTTCGGAATCAGTATGGCTAAGAAAAACCTGATCTACAAAGGCAGTAAGGAGGACATTGAAAATGTAGCCATCAATACTACATCAGATACAGTATATGTAGATGTAAAACAGGTAAGTATTCCTCAAAGTTACAAAGCCTATGATGATGACATTTATTCTGATAAAAAATCAGTGTATGAAGAAGATTATATCTCTGTAGAAGTAACAAGAAAACCGGAAGTAAAGACTCCTTACTTAATCATCAAAAAAGAAGGAAACGGTTATAATTTCCCAATTCAGGTAGCAGTACCGGTAGAGGTGATAGATAATAAAGTAATGCTTCCAAACTACATTAAGTACCCTTATGAGCACAGATTCAGAGATTACAGAGTAAATTATGAACTTGTAGTTCCTCAAAGTACAATCGTAATTCCTGTTAAAAAAGACAGAATTGATTTTGACGGAGACCTGAACGGAGATGGTATGAATGATGACGACCAGGACAGAGATGAAAACCACAACGGAATCAGAATCGAAAAAAATAAGATTACAGTAAACGGTTCCAGCATAGAATACAACTCTGATGATAAAGACAGTGTTATCATTAACGGTAAAAAAGTTCCTAATAACCAGGCTAAGAAAGTTATTGATTCCGTAGCATCTGATATTAAAAAGATTAACAAAGATGTGGACATCAAAATAAAAGACGGAAAAAACGAAATATCCATACAAACTAAATAATTAACTACAGAGAG
This sequence comes from Chryseobacterium sp. CH25, assembly GCF_004119455.1. Lineage (GTDB taxonomy): Bacteria > Bacteroidota > Bacteroidia > Flavobacteriales > Weeksellaceae > Chryseobacterium. Next base: position 179,401 of record NZ_NRQT01000004.1, on the reverse strand, counting down.
TGGTAGAAGGTGTGAATGGAAAGCAACCGTTTGAAATTCACACCATTCTTCTCTCAGAAAAGTGAAAAAAATTTAACATTTAGTTCCCCATATGGAAAAATTGTTTTAATTTCGTATCGTTAAAATTTAATAACCAACCAACACTAAAAACACTCTTATTATGATACAGTTTGCAATGGAATTCGTAATGAAAATCGTAGATTTAATCAACGGTTTGTTTTAAGAGCAATAATATTTTCAATATATTTGTAAAAGTATAACCAAATTGGTTATACTTTTTTGTTTTTAATCCAAGAATCTATGAAAAAGCTGATAGGCAAACTGATGTTAAAATTATTAGGATGGAAAGTCGTTCTACAAGGCGATGTTAACGTCCTGAACAGATGTATTCTGGTGGTAGCACCACATACTCATAATATGGAATACATTTTAGGAAACTTTGCCTACTGGTCTCTGAATAAGCCTTTAAAGATCATCATTAAAGATGCCCACACCAAAGCATGGTATGGCAGTGTTGTAAAAGGACTTGGGGGGATTGGTATCGACAGAAGTCAGAAAAATGATCTTGTGAATTTTGTAGCCAACCAATTTGCCAAAGAAGATTTCAGTCTTGTGATTACTCCGGAAGGAACAAGAAGCTGGGTTCCGAAATGGAGAAAAGGATTCTATCATATGGCGATGGCTGCAAAAGTACCTATTGTACTGGCAGCAGGAGATTTCAAAAGAAATATCGTATACCTGGGCTATACCATTCCTTATGAAAGAATAGCATCCGTTCCGTTTTCTGAAATCATGCAGGAAATTCAGGATTATTATGTGAAAAACGATATCGTACCTAAGGTTCCTGAAAATTGGAATCCAAATATCATGGGTACTGGAGAATAATAAAAGTAAATAACTTATATTTTACATCATCATTTATCAATCATCTCTTATCTATTTTAAAAATGAAAGGTCAGACAAAAGAAGAAATATTAGCATTCATCAATAACTGGGGTGGAGAAACCCTGGCAAAAGCAATGGAAATCAAATTCATTGATATAGATCTTGAAAATGAAACCCTTACTGCTACCATGCCTGTATTACCAAGAACACACCAGCCTTTCGGAATCATGCACGGAGGAGCAAGCTGCGTATTGGCAGAAACCCTTGGTTCAAGCCTGTCTAATATTTTTATTGACGGTGATAAATATTATGGTGTAGGTACCAATATCAACTCCAATCACCTAAGAAGTAAAAAAGATGGAATAGTAACAGCTACTGCACGCTTCATCAGAAAAGGAAAAACAATGCACGTTTCTGAAATTGAAATCAGAGATGAAAAAGGAACACTCATCAACCATACTACAATGACCAATAATATCATTAATAGATAGGTTGAACATCCATAAAAACTAAAAGCTCAAAAAATTTTTGGGCTTTTTTTATATCCTTACTGCAACCTTTTATTTTCTGTATTATAAAACAATGTTTCCTTAAAAAACAGCTCCTATAATTTTGACATCTTTAAGACTAATAATACCTTTGCAGAAAGGAAAATTAACTTTGGAATTTCCTATATAATTTCAGGTTAATGATTTTCAAAATCCGTTCATAGCTCATGATTTATTTCAAACTTCCCTTCAACGAAGGATTGCACACTGTAGAGGAAACAACTGATAAAAACGCTGTTAAATTTTATTCTTATGACAGCCTGAGCCATATCAGCTTTAATGGAAATATCATCAGGATTGATCCTGCAAAGTTTAATAATATTTCGATTACCAACGAAACATTAACAGAAGATAAAACGGGTTCCAGAGCTGAAACCAAAGAAGAATATTGCAATACTTTACAACAGGTCATTGAAGTTATTAAAGAAAATGATCTTCCCAAATTGGTGTATTCCAGAAGAAATATTTTTACAGACTTCGATAGAATAGATTATACAGCAAGTTTTGATAACTTATGTAAAACTTATCCAAATGCTTTCAGATACTTGTTTAATGATGGGAAAAATGCGTGGATGGGAGCTTTTTCGGAAGTATTAGGTAAGTTTAATAAAACAACTCATGAGTTTGAAACCATGGCACTGGCAGGAACTCTTCCCACAACTGAAGAATGGACGGAAAAAGAAATTGAAGAACAGAAACCTGTTACGTCTTACATTCAGAATATTCTTAAAAACTATTCAGATAAAGTGCTGCAATCTAAAACGTATGACCATATTTCCGGGAATATCAAACATCTCCGTACAGATTTTAAAACAACTATAAAACCTGATGATCTTGACAACCTAATCCAGGATCTTCATCCTACTCCGGCAGTTTGTGGTATCCCTAAGGATTTCTGCAATGAAAATATCCGAAAATATGAGAAATTCCCCCGTGAATTTTATGCCGGTTATATCAAGGTAGAAACAGAAGATAGCATTCTTTATTTTGTAAATCTTAGATGTGCAAGACTGTATAAAGATTCCGTACATGTTTTTGTTGGCGGTGGTATTACCGCTCAAAGTAATCCGGAAAAGGAATGGACAGAAACGGAACTGAAATCTGAAGCAATTTTAAAAAACCTGGTTGTTTCTTAATTAAGAAGATTTTATTTACCACAGATCTATTTCTGTAGTGTATTTGGTTATCATATTTAGAAAAAATAACAGGATAAATCGCATTTAGATTTGTTCTGAATGACAAAATATGCATTTTATACGCTTTGATTTTTGTGATATTTGTGAAACAATTGGTGCTATTTGTGTTTCAATAATATGTTTTGGCTAAAGCCAATAGAATTTGATGTTTTATTGGTCCGGCTGGGCTAAAGCCCACCCCTATTGATGTTGATGTCCTAATGGATAATTAGATAATCAATATAGTTATTTAACGACAATATCTTTTATCTTTTATCTTTTATCTTTTATCTTTTATCCATAAAAAAACCTCCTTCAAAAAGAAAGAGGCTATATCTATATAAATATTTAATTTACTTCTTTACACCAATTCGGCTCCAGGTATCCATTACAAAAAGCAGGATAAGACCTATTGCAGCAGCTGATGCAGAAAATACAAACTTAATGTTGTCTTCATCAGCGATAAGATCATTCTGCCAGTTGATAGCATATAAATTAATAGCGATGAAAACGATGAACAGTACTAAAAATACTTTATAAAACTTCTTCATAATTTTAAAATTAACATAATTCAGCACCAATTGGGCAAAATTTGCAGTGAATAATTTAATTGAAATCGCTAAAAGGATAATACCGAAAACTTTCTGAAGAATCATCAAAGTAGCATCTCCTATTTTCTGCTCCAACCATTTCGCTGATTTCAGCACCAAATATACGAAAATTGTATTAAGAATAATTCCGCAAATAATATTAATATCATGAAATTCAGCTCTGAGGGATAATGCTGTTGTTAAAGTTCCGGCACCTGCAACCAGTGGAAATGCGATGGGTACGATAGACGCAGCCTTTGCTTCGGTTGTTTTATTGATTTCAATTCCCAAAATCATTTCCAGTGCTATGACAAAAATCACAAATGCACCGGCAATTGCAAAGGAATTTACATCCACTCCAATAAGCTTTAGAATTTTATTTCCTACAAACAGGAAAACAATCATAATTGCTCCGGCAGTAATAGCAGCCTTACCCGCTTCTATCTTTCCGAACTTCTGCTGAAGGCTTACTATAATGGGAACTGAGCCGATAATATCGATAACGGCAAAAAGAACCATAAAGCTGGTAACGATCTCTTTAAAAGAGAAACCATCAAAAATTTCCATCTCTTTGTAATTAAAAATTTCGCAAAAATATGAAAATAAACTGACTATTTGCTAATTTGTGAATATAAATTAACAATTGTTTTCAAAAGTTCTTCTATACCATCATGAGATTTCACAGGAGAATATTTCTCCATCTGAATTTTCTGCTGCAGTCTTGCATATTGTTCAGCAACAGAAGAACCTTTGTGCTTTTCAAGAAAAGTCTTAAACTCCCCTATAGAACCTTGAAAATACTGGTTTCTCACTTCCTGATCCAGCTCTTCCAATGTAACAAAGAACTTTTCATACTCGCCATTATCTTTAAGATTTTCCAGATAACCAAAATAATCGTTGATATCCGTTTTCAGCAACTCTCTGATTTCCTTTTCTGTTTCAGCCACAGAACCCAGAGGTTTTTGAGATACGGTTTCCCTAACTAATGTACGTTTTTTTTGCCAAGTCTTAAATAACAGATAAACAACAAATAAGCCTAAAAGAATGGCAATATTGGCTAAAAGAATATTCCAGTGGAATTTACTTTTTTCTTTTACTTTAAATGATGTGGTTTTTAAAACCGGAGTGTCTACGGTCTCCAAAAGGTTATTGGTATATTCATTTACCTTCTCTACTGTAGAGCGGGATTCCATTACCTGATCATGAGAAAGTGCATTTACATCCAGTATTTTCTGCCCCATATCCACGTACTCTCTGTTTTCAGGATTAAAGAAAGCAAAAGGTTCCGTTTTAATAGAAATTGCACCTGATTTATTAGGAATTACTACATAGTTGGCCAAAACTTCTCCTTTTATTCCATAAGTACCCGGAGCAACTTTTGAAGTGATTTTTGGTGCAAAAACTTCATAATCCGGAGAGGCTGCAATTTTTGGCAGTATCAAATCCGGTAAGTTTCCTTCTCCCGTAACCTTTACTACAACATTTAATGGTTTTTTCGCCTCAGGCTTTTCTTTGGTGGTATTATAAACACTTACATTAAAATTTCCTACTGCATTTGTAAAACCATCAGGAGCTCCTTCCGGAAGCTTTCTAACATTAATCTTTACTTTATTGGAAACAATTTTATTTTTATTGGAATAGGAATTTACAGAGGCAGATACCCCTGGAACCTCAACATATCCTGCCTCATTCGGGAATACCATAAACATCGCCAATACCTGGGATGCCATATTTCCGTTATCAGACGGATCAATTTCTGATTTAGTGAAATTAATAGGATGTACGTTGATGTTTTCCTGTTGTGGAAGACGGATATTCTTTACTTTTCTGAGATTATCCATATTTCTGGAATATACTTTCAGAACAGCAATGGTTGGCTGATCCTGATATACATCCCTGTCTTCTATTTCCATATTCAGATATACCTCACTGGAGGTATTGCTGGCTAAGGATTTCTTCTCAACAATATCACGGATATTAACGTCGAAAGGTTCGGTTTTATAGATTTTGTTATTGACGGTAACCAGTACTGATCCAATTTTGATCTTTCCTTTTTTCTTAGGTTCAAGGGCAATTCTGGATACTTTTTGAGTAATAAGCGTATTGGTTGCAGGATCAATCACTGTATTGGTTACAGATCCGCTACCTATAATATTGAATTTAGAAAGGTCCGGAAGCTGAAAACCAGTCTGCTGAACAAGGTCACTTCCATTCAATTCAAGAACAATGGTAAGATTTACAATATCCTTACCTCCATATTCATTTTTATCAGCATCAAGAGAAAGATTTACCTGTCCGTAAGTAATTACGGATGCTAAAGTAAGCAATATGTAAATCAATTTGTCTTTCATCACCAATCTTTCTCGTTGCTTTCGGGCATCGAATAAGAATTTTTGTTTAAAATTCTTCTGGCGGTTTCTTTTTCTTTTTCGTTTATTTTATCTAAGAGCTGATTTTCAAGATTCTTTGGCATTCTACCTTCATTATTCTGATCCTTCTGAGGGTTGCCCTGATCACTTTTACCTTCGTTTTGCTGACCATTTCCCTGATCCTGCTTTTGGTCTTTTTTATCGCCTTTCTGATCTTCTCCTTTGTTCTGATCATTACCGCTACCGCCGCCCTGTCCGGATTTATTCTGATCGTTTTTGTTTTGCTGCTTTTCTTTTTCCTTTAGCTTGGCAATTTCATAATTCTTACGGGTAGCTTCGCTGTAGGGATTTTGTTTAAGCGATTTTTTATAATAATCTGCCGCTTTTTCCGGCTGATTCATCTGCATGTAGGTATTTCCTAAATTATGAAGGGCAGCCGCTTTATCTGGAAGAGTCTGTGAGAGCTGTTGTGCTTTTTCAAACTCTGCTTTTGCTTCTTCATACTTTTTACTTTTATACAGAGCATTCCCCATATTATAATGGGCCGTAAAATCTTTATCATTGGATTTTACAGCTTCCATATATTTGGAAGACGCTCCATCATAGTCTTTACCGTCAAATTTCTGATTGCCTTCATGAACCAAAGTTCTGTAGTTTTCCTGCCCAAACATGAAGCCTGAGAACGAGAAAGCAACTATTAACGATAAAAATATGGTTTTAGTATTCATTACCTGCAAAATTATTCCTTTATATGTTAAGAAACAGAGTTTTATTTGTTAAAATTGGGTTAAAGTACCCATAGATTTTCTTCTATAAATAAAGGAAATTTACAGATTAAAATCATTTTTGGGATTAAAAATATAAATTAAAAAGAAAAAGAGAATAGATACGGCTAAAAAATATTGATAATAATGGTTCGCATTCTGCGATTTCACTAGCGTTTCCGATCCTGAAGACTTTTTATTAATGGCATCAATAATCCTGTCCGGAGCTTCATTGATATTATTTCCGTCAATGTATGTTCCCCCTGTAGAACCTGCCATTTTATTTAAGGCTTCGGTCTGTCTTTTAGAAATAACGGTACTTCCATTAACATCTGTTTTATACCCCATCAGCTGACCTTCATTATATACCGGAACCGGAGCACCTTCGTCTGTTCCTATTCCTACAGAGGTAATAGTAATTCCTTCTTTATTAGCAAGTCTTATAGCAGCATTGTCATTCCCTTCATTATCCTCACCATCACTTAGCAATATAATTTTTCGGGATCCTTTGCTTACATTTTTAAATTTCTCTGTAGCTGCCTGCATACCTTTCAGGAAGTCTGTTCCCTGAATCTTCATAGAATTGGTTTCAATGGCACCAATATAAGTTTCTGCAGAATTATAATCTGTTGTTAAAGGCATAATAGATATGGCCTGACCTGCAAAAATGACAATTCCAATTTTATCGTTCTTCATTTTTGACATGGTCTGCATCATCAGATTTTTAGCTTCCGTAAGACGGCTCGGCTCAATATCTTCAGCGTTCATAGAGTTGGAAACATCCAGCATAAAGATTACGTTATTCAATCTCTGATTGCTTTTAACTTCTTCAGAACCATTCAGAAGATCAATAATTGAAAATATCAGGAATAGTGTTCCCAATAAATACAATGCAGGAAAGAATTTTGTAAATCCTGAATTTTTTTCGAATAAATTATCATGAAACTGGCTGGCTGCAAAGATTTCTCTTTTTCTCTTTCTCCATTTTAAAAAACGGACAAAAAAGAAAGCTAACAGCGGCAACAGCAACAGTAAAAATAAATACCAATAATTTCCTAAAGACCAACTCATCAGCTTAAAATTTTATAAAACACCCATCTCAATAATGCATCCAGTACCAACATCGCCAGAGCTATCCATAGAAAGATCTTGAAATATTCATCATAATTATACAGCTTGGATACTTTTACATCAGATTTTTCCAGTTGATTGATCTCATCGTATACTTCTTCAAGACTGCTGTTGGAAGTGGCTCTGAAATATTTTCCGCCTGTCGTCTGAGCAATTTCTCTCAATGTATTTTCATCAATAGTTACCTCAGCTTCGGTAAAAATAAGATCTCCGAAAAAATCCACAGCTGTTGGCATCAGCGCATAGCCGTTTGTTCCAATTCCAATGGTATATACCTTTATATTATTATTTTTTGCAAGTTCTGCAGCAAGTTGTGGGGGAATTGCATTTTCAATATTGCTTACCCCATCTGTCATCAAAATGATCACCTTGCTTTTGGCTTTACTTTTAATTAAATGATTAACTGCTACAGAAAGTCCTTCTCCAATAGCTGTTCCTGGCTCAAGCCCTGTAGAATTAAGATTTTTAATCTCATCAATCACCACCTGATGGTCTGAAGTAACAGGAACTTTAGTAAATGCTTCCGCAGCATATGCTACCACTCCTATCCTGTCATTCGGACGTTTCTGAACAAACTTAACGGCAATATCTTTAAGAGCTGTGATACGGTCAGGATTTAAATCTTTTGCCAGCATACTGAGTGAAACATCAATAGACAGCATAATATCCACTCCTTTAGTATCATCTCTATCTTGCGAAATTGTAAAAGTTCTCGGCCTTGCCATAGCAATAATAAGTGCCGAAAGAATGATATACTTTGATATTTTCAATAAGAAAAGAACACCTTGTATACCACCACCCGTCTCCATATTTTTTATGGTAGGAACTTTTATACCTTTTCTTTTCTTTTTACCTGCATCTTTTATGATAAGAGGAATAAACAGCAGAAAAAGCAGCAAAAACCACGGACTGTAAAATTCAAAATCAGGCATCCTTTCTTAAGTTTTCGAATTCTAAATCTTTGGAAGATCTTTTCACAAAGTCTCTGATGTCTGCGAAGTCTTTTTCCATCATTGCCTGATCCGGAAATGTTTTAGCAAATTTCACCAAATCACCTCTTAAGAATACTTCTTCTACTATTTTCTCATTATCCTGAGAAATGGTATTATTTTTCTTCATCACATCAATAAGGTCATCTGTTAAAAGAACATCTGCCGGAAGATGGTATTGTTTGGCAATAAAATTCCTTGAGATTTCGATCAGTTCCACATAGAATGAACGGAAATTACCGCCTTCAATATATTTTTTCTTTTTAAGGGAATCCAATTCCTTCAAAGTCTGATTAGTAGCAACCACCGGAGAACTTTTCGCTTTTCTGCCCCATTTTACAATCATAATGATGGCAATAATGAGAGCAATAACTGCTAAGGCTGCCAGAATATAAAACTTATACATTTCCCAATAATCCTTGGTTTCAAGCTTCACCTCCTTATTTTCATGATGTCATTGATCTGGTCTGCTTTCTGAGCCGTATTAATGACATCTATTTCATAAGGAATGGTTTTCAATATCCTATCTCCTACTTTAAATTCCAGTTCGGGAATGGTAAATTTTCCTTCTTCAAAAACAGCAAATTCTATCTTTCTTTCATATGAATTGGCATTTTGACCAATACTGTCTTTGGTTTCTTCAAAGTGGAAAGGCAGTAATTCATTTTTGGCTGCAGAGCTTACCTGCTCATCATGCAGATTATCAATCTTTATAACAAGGTGATTGGTTTCTCCCAGAGCAATGGTTTTCTTTTCTACATTGGAAGATAGTATCTGTGAAAAAGCATTTGCACAGACTAGAAAAGATAGTATTAAAAATATTTTTTTCAATGTTAAATATAAAGGCTAAAGCCTGATGTTTTATTGACGGGAAAACCCGCTGTTATTTTTTCTGAAAATAATTATACAACAATTTTGAATAATCCGAACCGGTATTTACATTCATAAAACTAGCCGAACTGTTGGCGAAATCATCTTCCAACGCTCTTAATTTCTGTTTCTGAGCTTCCGCAAAGGTATATCTCCATCTTGCACTGGAAGTGTTTGCCCATATTTCTTTTCCTGTTTCAGCATCATAAAGCAATGTATATCCTACATCAGGAATTTCATTGTCTTTTTCATCATAGATCCTCATTCCTAAAAGCTGATGTTTTTTTGATGCTACTCTCAGCATTTTAGAATCATATGCATCCTGAAAATCTGAAAATAAAAATACCAGAGATTTCCTTTTAAAAATCCCCATCATATATTCCAGCGCTTTGTCTATTTTAGATTCAGCAGAAACATAGTCTGCTGTAAGAATGTTGCTGATGATAGAAAGGATATGCTTTCTTCCTTTTTGAGGCGGAATTACTTTATATACTTTATCTGCAAATAGAATTAATCCTACTTTATCATTATTTCCGGCTGCTGAAAATCCCAGACTGGCAGCAATTTCTGCAACATACTCTCTTTTCAGCTGGGCTTTTGTTCCATAATCCATAGAGGCAGAGATATCTACCACAAGCATCATGGTCAGCTCCCTTTCTTCTTCCATCACCTTTACAAATGGTTCACGGAAACGTGCGGTTTTATTCCAGTCTATTCTTCTGATCTCATCACCAAACTGGTACGGACGAACTTCTGAGAAAGTCATCCCCTGCCCTTTAAAGGCACTGTGATATTGCCCCATTAAAGCAGCCTCCGTCTTTTTTCTGGTACGGATTTCTATCTGCTTTACTTTTTTACAATATCTTTTATCTGCATAGAGGGTTTTTATGTTTAAAGTTGAAAGTTTTGGGTTTAAGGTTTATCGGGATTCGAGGTGTGAGTTTCGGGATTTTCTATATACTTCTAAATATATGATTATTGCCTCTAATTCACTTTTTCTGATTATTACTTAAACTCAATAGAAACATTCAACCATTCGTCATCAAACTTTGGACTGTATTTTTTATAAAAATTGATGGCGGGTTCATTCCAATTTAATACCTGGAAAACCATTCCGCTGTATGCATTGGATTTCCCATATTCTACTGTAGCATCAAACAGAAGTTTTCCGATCTGTTTTCCTCTCATCTTTTCTGTGACTACTAAATCTTCAAGATATAGTCTTCTTCCTTTCCAGGTTGAATATCGGTCATAGTATAATGAAATCCCCACAACTTCTCCATTCAGTTCTGCTACAAAGGCTCCCCAAACCGGAGATTTTCCAAAACCGTCTTCTGTAAACTCATCCAGAGTTACGGTTACTTCATGTAATGCTTTTTCGTATTCTGCCAGTTCTCTAATTAATTCCAGCATGGAACTGCAATCTTCCTGAACTGCTTTTCTGATTATAACGTCACTCATTATGGTGCCTGGATTTTTGCTAAAATTCTGTTAATGATCTCTTCTGTTGAAATTTCTTCTGCTTCAGCTTCAAAGGTTAAGCCCATTCTGTGTCTCAATACATCTTTGGCCAATGCTTTTACATCTTCAGGAATCACAAACGCTCTTCCTTTTAAGAATGCATAGGCTCTTGAAGCAATAGCAAGGTTGATGGATGCTCTTGGAGAAGCCCCAAAACTGATATAGTTTTTAAGCTCAGATAACCCGTAATTCTCAGGATAACGGGTTGCAAAAACCATATCCAGAATATACTTTTCTATTTTTTCATCCAGATAGATCTGATTGATGATCTCTTTTGCATCAATAATATCCTGAAGGGAGATCACAGGTTTTACCGTTGGCTGATGAGAAGTGGAAACCATTCTCATTACCTGTCTTTCATCTTCAAAAGCTGGATAATCAATGGTACATTTCAACATAAAACGGTCACTTTGTGCTTCGGGTAACAAATAGGTTCCTTCCTGATCAATTGGGTTCTGAGTAGCCAGTACCAAAAATGGTTTTGGAAGCTTCATTGTTTCATCACCAATGGTCACCTGTTTTTCCTGCATCACCTCTAACAGAGCTGACTGCACTTTTGCAGGAGCACGGTTAATCTCATCCGCAAGAACAAAATTTGCGAATACCGGCCCTTTTTTTATGGAAAAATCATTGTCTTTGATATTATAAATCATAGTTCCCACAACGTCTGCAGGAAGTAAATCCGGTGTAAACTGAATTCTTGAGAACTCACCATGAACAGCATCTGCCAGGGTTTTGATCGCTAAGGTTTTGGCCAATCCTGGAACTCCTTCAAGAAGAACGTGACCATTTCCTAAAAGCCCGACTAACAGACGGTCTACCATGTATTCCTGCCCAATAATCACCTTGTTGATTTCCTGTCTCAGAAGAGAAAATAAGTAGTTTTTTTCTTTTACTTTTTCCGTCAACTGACGGATATCCTCGGCTTGATATGTATCTGACATAGCTTGATTTAAAATAAGTGGTAAATTTCTGATAAATACTTGCATTAATCAACATAATGAATGCCATATTTGAGTTAAAGTTTGTTAAATATTCCGAGTTTAACAAGCCTTTAAACTTTACAATAAATAATACTGTCATTATATTCCAAGCTTTCCCATTATCATTCAACTCATTATAAAAAGTGTTGTGACCAAGAATCGCCACAACACTTTTTATCAATTTATATTTTTATTAAAGTGAAAACCAGAGAAACTATAGTTTTGTAATATTAATTGTAAATGCACCCTCCGGCTTATCTACTGAATCTTCATAAGATCCTACATTGATGTAGTATTCTGTTCCTGCAGTTGTTGTAACGGTCATTGTTTCAGCAGAACCTCCGCCTCCATTATCCTGTGTACCTACACATACCAAATTAGCACAAGTTCCACTATATACTCCTATTTTAGGATCAAATGTTGCCGCAGAAGGAGTTGTCTTAATAGTGTACTGACTTCCGTCTCCTGTAAATTTAAACCATAAACCATCATTCATTCCATCATTAGCACATGCTAATATGAACCCGTTGTTATTAGTGGAAGACATTCCATCAGCCTGTGTATAAGCATAAGGAAAAGCAGAAACCTGTAATGCTCCGGAACATGCATCATTTGCAGGTATGGGAGGAATTGTTTTAAAAGTATACTCAGCACAACCAGAAGACTCACCATTAGCAGATACAGCAGTTACTTTAAAATAATAATTAGTATCATTATTAAGAACAATAGATGGTGAAAGGTTATAACTCACACCATTTACAGTCTGATGGTTGATAACATCTGTTCCGCCAGGTGTTGTTCCCAAAGATATTTTATAAGAAGTTGCTCCCATAACAGATTGCCAACTAATACTAGGTGACAAAGTAATAAATTGTGCATTATTGGCAGGAGAAATCACAAAAGGACAACCTGGAGTAAGATTAGCTGTTAAACCCAAAATAGTTACTGCAGATTTATAATCTACTCTTATTCCTCCTGGTGGAGAGGCAGGGTCAACAACATTACGATCACCTTTATAAATAAGAGTGGAGTTCTGTAAATAAGGATAAACACGAAAAACCTCATCAAAATTGTTAATATCAATGCTTGGCGAATTTTCTTTGGCAGCAATAACTAGATTATCTGTATTATTATAAGCGAAGGGATTTGTAAACGCTACTTCAACTTTATTCCCATTTTTACTAACGGTACCTGAAAACACCTGAGTCAGCTGAGCAGCAGGAACCCAGTCTGTACCGGATGTAAAAGAAAGTTTTGGAGTGTGCCCAAGATAAACTGTCCAGTTGGATGAGTCATTAATGGTTGCGGAAGGATCTACATAAAAGGTTAAACCTGTTATATTTCCGGCAGCAGTGGCATTCACTTCCTGCTTGGGATAAATCTGCTGAACATAGGAATAGGAAAAAAAGCTGCTCACCGGTGCAGTTCCCACATTTGCACTCCCGATATTGATATTGATCTGAGCATTAACTACAAACACTACAAAGAACAAAGCTAAAAGTAAAATTCTTTTCATTATTAATAATATTACTATTGAATACAATGCTAATTTAATAATAAAATATTGATTCTTGTAATAAAAAAAAATTATTCAATCATATCTATTAACCATGATGAATACTTTAAGCATAAATCCCATCATTCAATTAAAATATTTAAACATTTAACAACAAAACAATCATTAACTTAAAAACAAAATCAAATAAACATTATTTTTAATACATATTTTAATATATTTACATGAAATATCAATGATATGTATAAAAGACTATTTTTTGCAAGTCTGTTCCTCGCAGGTCTCTTCCAATCACAGACAACAACCATGACAAATCTGATTTCAGATGCTGTATATTATGACGGCTATGCTGCTACTGTAACCAATCCGGTACCTACCGGCCTGATCAGATTGGGAAATACCAGATATGCGAGAAAGCTTACAGACACAGAAATGGATTCCTTTAAAGCTAAAATCGCCATGAGAGTAACCATTGGTGCTCTGTGTGATAATTACGACCGCCTTGGAGAAGTATTTCTGGCACTTGTTCCTAAAAACCAGTCAACTTATACTCTGGACGACCCTAATGTAAAAAGAATTGAAGCAGCACGATACATTACTCCGTTCATGAACAAAAACCGTTCTCCTATAGAAGTTCCCTATACTTATGACGTCAGCAATCTGTATAGTGTTTTTCATAATACCGAACTGAGAAACACATATGATATGTATATGGAACTTGATGTTTTGGTGTTCCTTATGCTGCACAGACCCAGGTTGCAGGATGTACAGGCAGAATTGATGTTTTTTCGGGTAACCTTACTTTTTTCTCAACAGATGTAGGGGCTACTCCTACTGATTATAACACTCTGGTTCCTATATTGAGTTATAATAAGCTTAATAACTATAACAGTACTGATGCTCCGGGAGAAACGGTAAGGCTGGTTACGTTCAACCTTCCTACTGCTGTTACCAATGCTAATTTTTTTGTAATCTCTACTCCCCATGGAGCTAATTCAGGTGGTGAAGAATATATCAGAAGACAAAATTTCACTTATGTAGATGATGTACAGGTTCTCACCTACACTCCGGGAGGAATTTCATGTGAACCTTACAGAGTATACAACACACAAGGTAACGGAATCTACCAAAGTGCTCCGGCAACATTTGCGCAATGGACTTCATGGAACAACTGGTGCCCAGGCAATTCAGTTCCTATTCGTGGGTTTACTTTACCTTCTATGACTGCAGGAAACCATACTTTAAAACATACCATTCCTACTGCCGTTTTTAACGGACAACAAGGGGAAGTTTACCTGTCTGTTTATATGCAGGGGAAGAGCAATGCTTCTTTAAATGTAAAGGATGTAAAAACCATAGATGTGAATATCTACCCCAATCCTACTACCGATTTTGTTAATATAAAATCAAAAGAGGATGCGGCATCTATGACTCTTTTCAGTATGGATGGAAGAAAATTAACTGAAGTTTACAAAGAAAACAGGATCGATCTTTCTTCATACAGCACAGGAGTCTATTTTTTAAACATTGTTTTGAAAGACGGAACTACTTTCAAACATAAAATCATCAAAAAATAGTTCATTTCAATCAGAACAAAAATCAGCTGCTTTTTATGGTTCTCTTTGAAAAAGATAAAATAACTCATAAAAAACAGTTAATGAAATAATAAAAAACCCTCCTCTGACAAAAATCACTGGAGGGTTTTTAGCTTCATAAAAATTGATAAATATCTAAAAAGGAGACGTTAAATTTTCTAAAACCTATTATGATCCCGTCGAATTTTCCCTTAAAAGGAAAATAATAAATAATGTCTTTTTCCGGCATTATAGAACTTTTACTTTAATCCTTTACCCAAAAAATTGTCATTTTCAGTTTATTAAACTATTTTTGGTGATTAAAATTTCTGCAAAATGAATTATCATTTTCAAGCACACAGACAGGTAAGAAGAAACCTTTTAGATATCCTGCAGAACACTTCTCATGAGGATCTTCTGCTGATTCCTGATGGCTTCAACAATAATATTTACTGGAATATTGCCCACACCGTTGCTACTCAGCAGCTTCTGCATTATTATTTAAGCGGAAATCCATTCCGTATTGATAAATATTGGGTTGAAACTTATAAAAAAGGAACCTTACCCAACTTAAATGTCCAAAAATCAGAGGTTGAAGATCTGGAGTTTTTACTCACAGAAACCTCAAAAATTTTAATGAAAGATTATGACAGTGATTTCTTTTCAGATTACACTCCTTATACTACAAGTTTCGGGATGGATCTGAAGAGCATTCAGGATGCCATTATCTTTAACAATATGCACGAAAGCCTGCATTATGGGTATGTAATGGCGCAGAAAAGAGCAATTTTAGGAGAAAAATATTAATATAATAGGAAGCTGGAAGAAAGGAGGCTGGAAGTTTGTAGTCCACACAAACCACGAACCTTCCAATCCCGAACCCCGATAACCTTAAACATAAAAATTTTATACAAATCAATGAAAGACGATTTTATTTTCGGGCTGCGTCCCGTGATTGAAGCAATTGAAGCGGGAAAAACGATTGACAAGATCTTTGTGCAGAATGCACTTCAGGGTCCTATTTATGCTGAACTAAAAGCAATTTTAGCGAAAAATAAAATCCGTCCCAATTATGTTCCGGTTGAAAAACTGAACCGTTTTACAAGAAAAAACCACCAGGGTGTGGTTGCTTTTATTTCGGATGTTCCGTTTCATAAAGTGGAGGATCTTGTTCCACAATTATTTGAGGAAGGTAAAACTCCTTTCCTATTAATTCTGGACAGACTTACAGACGTAAGAAACTTTGGAGCGATCTGCAGAACGGCAGAGTGTGTAGGGATTGATGCTGTGATTATTCCTGAAAAAGGGGCAGCACCTATCAATTCTGACGCCATCAAAACATCTGCAGGTGCAATTTATAATATTAAAATCTGTAAGGAAAACAATCTTGCTCATGCAGTAGATTTCCTTCAACAGAGTGGAATTACTGTATTTTCAGCATCTGAAAAAGCTCAGAAACTGATCTATGATGTAGACTTCACAGAACCATGCGCTATTGTTATGGGAAATGAGGAAACAGGTATTTCTAAAGAAGTACTGCATCATTCTGATGAAAAAATTAAACTTCCTATTGAAGGAAAAACTCAATCTCTGAATGTTTCCGTAGCATGTGGAGCAATCCTTTATGAAGCAGTGAGACAGAAGAGTTTGAAAATAAATTAATTCGATAACACACAACACTTAAAAAAATTAAAAATGAAAAACATAGCAGCAATAGCGCTATTATCATCTATAGCTCTTGTATCTTGTAAAAAAGAGACCGCAAAAATCACGAAAGTGGATCCTAAAACAGGAAAAACAGTTACCGTAGAAGTTCCTGCTGATTCTGTTGCAAAGGTGGCAGAAAACCCAGCGATCAGAGACTCTGCTGGAATTGTTACTCAGACTTTCAAGCTTGAAAAAGGAAAAACATATCCTCTTACGACTTACCAGAGAGATGTAAAAACGATGACTGATCCTCAGGGAAAATCCATCACGGCTACTTCAGAATCTACAGATGAAATGAACTTCACCGTAAATGATATCAAAGGAAACGTTTACGAAATGACACTTAATCTTGTTTCTAAGAGAAGCTCTCAGTCTGCACAGGGTAAAACGGTTGTAGTAGATACTAAGCAGGCTCTTCCTAAAGAAGATGACCTTAAAATGATCTGGAATATCAACAAAGCGCTTACCAGCAACAAGCTTGATATGAAGATGGATACCAAAGGAAATGTAATCTCCATTACAGGTTTTGATGCTGTTTATACTAAAGTGTCAACAGCTCTTTCAACATTAATTAAAGACGCTAATGAAAGATCAAGCGTTGTAGCAAGCCTTAAAGAATCTTTTAATGAGAAAGTACTGAAAGATCAGTTCAATAAAAACCTTTCTATTATTCCTAAAAAAGGAGTAAAAGTAGGTGAAAAATGGTCAACTTCTGAAAATGCAGATCCAAGCGGAACCATCAAAGTAACTTCAAACTATGTTCTAAAAAGCTTAGGAAATGGTATTGCTGAAATTGCTGTAGCTGGGGGGATTCCTAAGAAAACTGAAAAGAAAGCTCAGGGACCTATCACCCACAGCATGAGCAGTGAACTTGCTCAGAACGGAACCATCAAGTTTGATGAAAATACAGGATGGATCATCAATCAGAACATCAATGTAAAAACTACGCAGGTAGAATCCATTTCAGACGGAAAACAGTCTCAATCTATGAAAAGTGTTTCCAATTCTTCTGTAATGGTAAATCCTTCTGCAAAATAATTAAAGCTTAAAAGGGTAAAAATCAAACTTGACTTTTACCCTTTAAACCTTAAATCAATTTATTATGAAGTACATTCTTGAGTTAGTACTGTCTGCCATTATTATTTTCTTTGTCTGGAATATTCTGAAAAGAATTTTCTTTAAGACATTTTACAGCTACAGGTTTAATAACCAACCGCAAAATAATTCCAGGGAAGACATTCACAACTCGAATAAGAATAACAAAAAAGACCTTAAATGGGATGCGGAAACCGTAGACTATGAAGAGGTAAAAGAGAGTAATGACAAAAGGTAAAAAATCCAAGAAATAAAAGATAATAACCAGCATGGCAAAAAATAAAAACTTAATTTATATTGCAGTTTCATTAGTAGTATTTATAGTTTTAGCATTTTTATATTCCACTCCTGTATTTTCAGGAAAACAGCTTTTCCAGCATGATATTGTGCAGTACAGAGGAGGAGCAAAAGAACTTCTAGACTATAGAGCTAACACAGGAAATGAAACCTATTGGAGTGACTCCATGTTCGGGGGAATGCCGACTTACCAGATGGGTAGCCAGTTTAAAGGCGACATCATTAAGAAGATCGACAGTAACCTGAATTTCCTGCCAAGACCGGTTAATTATCTCTTCCTGCTTTTTGCAGGTTTTTTCCTTTTGGGAATGGTAGTGGTAAGAAACTGGAAGTACGCCTTACTGGGCGCCACCTTCTTTGGACTTTCCACTTATTTTTACATCATTATTGCTGCAGGACACAATGGAAAAGTAAATACCATTGAATATTTTGCACCGCTTTTAGCCGGAATTTTACTGGTTTATATCAGAAAACAATACATCTGGGGATTCATTGTTACTACCCTGTTTATGGGACTTCAGATTGCAGCGAACCACCCGCAGATGACTTACTATCTGTTTCTGGCTTTAGGATTTTTATTCCTTTCCGAGCTAATCAGAGCGATCCAGAAAAAGACTCCGATGAAACATTTCCTGATTTCCTCAGGAATCATCGCAGCATCTTGCATTATTGGAGTTGGAATGAATTCCCAAAGAATTATGGCCAATTCTGAATATGTAAAGGAAACCGTTCGTGGAAAACAGATTTTAACCAATGATAGCCATACTTCAGGAAAATCCGGAATGGATAAAGAAAGTATGCTGATGTGGAGCTACGGACAGCTGGAAACTTTAAACCTTTTCATCCCAAGATTAATGGGTGGTGGAAGCCAGGAACCGGAAGCTAAAGAAATGATGAATAAGGTACAAGAGCTTGTTCAGGAAAATGTAGGATCACAGGCTGAAATGGACAGAATTTCAAAAGGTTTCAGCGGAATGACCTATTGGGGAGACCAGCCTGGAACTTCAGGACCTGCATATCAGGGTGCTATCGTATGCTTCCTTGCACTGTTAGGATTCTTCTTTGCATGGAAAAAATACCGATACTGGATTTTAGGAGCTTCTGTTCTGACCATCTTACTGGCTTGGGGAAGCAATTTTATGCCGTTATCTGATTTCTTTATTGATTACGTTCCGTTTTACAATAAATTCAGAGCGCCATCTTCTATCCTTGTAGTGGTAGAATTATTATTTCCTCTCATCGCTATTTTAGGATTATACAGATTCTTCACGGATGAAAAACTTACTGAAGAATACAAACAGAAAATCCTGGTATATGTAAGTGGCGGAACATTAGGTTTACTATTAATTCTTTTAATCTTCGGTAAATCATTACTAGGTTTTTCTACAGCAGGAGAGAAAACTTACTTCCCACCTTTCCTATTGGATTATCTGGTGGATGAAAGATATAAACTGTTTAAAGCAGACGCTGTAAAAGCATTTATCTATGTAGCAATTGCTGCTGCTGCTCTATTCTTTAGCTTAAAGAAAAAGCTTAATCCGAACATTGCTTTAGTGGTAATTGGTCTGGTAAGCTTATTTGATCTGTGGACCGTTAACAAGCGTTATTTAAATGACGAAAACTATGTAGACAAGATCTTTGCAGAGAATCCTTTCCAGACGGAAAGTTCAGATCTGTTAGCTGAAAAGGTACAGGGAAATCCCAATCTTGAATCTATTTTATCTAATGTAAATATCAATAAGACGTTAGAAACAATTGCTGATAAGGATAAAGCTCACTACAGAATTTACAACCAAACCCTTGGTGTTACCAGCGAAACCAACACCTCTTACTTTAAAGCATCAATTGGTGGTTACCACGCAGTAAAACTGAGAAGATATGATGATGTACTGAATGAGTATATCTCCAATGCTGATACAGTAAAAACACCAAGAATATTAAACTTACTGAACGCAAAATATATGATTTTCGGAGGTCCGGATCAGCCTCAGGTGGTTCCGAATCCTAAAGCTAACGGAAATGCATGGTTTGTAAGCGATCTTAAATTTGTAGATACTCCTAACGAAGAAATTAAATCTATCGGAGAAATCGACAATAAAAAAACTGCTGTAATTGCATCTTCCGATAAGGCTTATTTCAACAATAAACCTGTTCAGGCAGATTCTACAGCATTTATCAATTTAACAAAATACCAACCTAACGAGTTAGAATTTAAATCTCATTCGAAAACTCCTCAATTGGCTGTTTTCTCTGAAGTATACTATCCTCATGGATGGAAAGTTCTTATTGATGAAAAAGAGGTACCTTATATTAAAGCAGATTACTTACTTCGTGCAGTACACGTTCCTGCTGGAAGTCATCACATCAGAATGGTATTTGAGCCGGAAGTGATTGAAAAAGGAAAATGGATTTCTCTTTTAAGCTTCGGTTTATTTATCGCACTGGCAGCCTTTGGAATTTTCTGGATGAATAAGAAGAAAAAAGAAACTTTAATTGAACAGAAAGCATAACATTACCCCGCTTCGTTCAGAATGACAAAGATTGATTTAAACCAAAAATGGAACAAAAGAAAATATTGATAATCACCTATTACTGGCCTCCTGCGGGAGGCCCTGGTGTTCAAAGATGGCTGAAGTTTGCAAAATATCTTCCTGATTTTGGATGGAAACCCATTATCTACACTCCGGAAAACCCAAGCTATCCATTGATAGATGAGACTCTGATGAAGGATGTTCCTGAAAACATTGAAATTGTAAGAACAAAAATCTGGGAACCTTATCAGCTGGCAGAAAAGCTTAATAAAAGCAACAAAAAATTCAAAGCCGGTCAATTTGATGTAGGAAAAAACCAGAGCTGGAAATCCAAGCTTTCTATATGGGTAAGAGGAAATTTTTTCATTCCTGATGCAAGAGTTTTCTGGGTAAAGCCTTCTATTCAGTTTTTAGAAAAATATCTGAAAGAAAATAATATTGATACGATTGTAACTTCAGGTCCACCCCACTCTCTTCACCTGATTGGATTGGGTTTAAAAGAAAAATTACCGAATTTAAAATGGATTGCAGATTTCCGTGATCCCTGGACAGAAATCTCCTATTATAAACATCTGAAACTTACCAAAAGTTCAGACAAGAAGCATCATCAATTGGAAAGTGCTGTGTTTAAAACAGCAGATATTACCCTTGCAACAAGTTATACGGATGCTGAAAACTTCAGAAAAGCCGGGGCTAATGCTGTTTGTATTACGAACGGTTTTGATGAAAGTGATGCAAGTGAAAGAACAGAGCAAAAAGAGGCTAGCACAACCTTTGTATTAAGTTATATCGGAGTTCTGGAGCAGCTTAGAAACCCTGAGAATCTTTGGAAAGCATTAGATGAACTGGTAAAGGAAAATACAGAATTTGCAAAGCATTTCAGCTTAAAATTTGTTGGAAGAATTGATGATAAGATTCTTCATACTATTGAAAATTCAAGTCTGAAAGATCATATTGTAAATCTTGGATACCTGCCACATGGCAAAGCTGTTGAAGAAATGCAGACTTCGGAAATGCTTCTGATTACCAACTTCCCGAATGAATCTTCCAAAGGAATTATCCCTGGAAAAATATTTGAATATCTGGCATCCGGAAAACAGATCCTGTCATTCGGTCCGGAGCAGGCAGATGTTGCTAAAATTCTGGAAGAAACCCAAGCCGGAAAACATTTCGGTTATCATGATTCTGAAACCGTTAAGAAGTTCATCCTTGAAAAATTTGAGCTTTGGAGAAACGGAACCCTTTCTGAAAACACTCAACATATCGAACAGTTTTCCAGAAGAAATCTTACAAAGCAATTAAGCGAAATTTTATAAAGAATGGAGGTTTGAAGCTGGAAGAAGGAAGTTATGAAATAACATTTTATATCTAAAACTTCTTCCTGCTTCCTACATCCAGCTTCTCTATTTTATATTGTCCACTGATCATTGACCACTGCGATCAGATAATATTTCCCCTGGAATTCTTCAAATACCATACGAAGTGTTTTCCAGTCCATATCACTCTTTTCTTCAGTTCCTTTGATATAGTTTTCTGTAAAATCTTTATTAGGATAGATTTTTTCAAGATTATTGAGAGAATTTCCACCTCCTATAAATTTACCCTGAGAATATTGGGATGCTGTAAAATCGGCAGCGAAAACCCATTTGCCAAGATAATCATTGATTGTTGCTTTATAAGGATCACCAGAACCATCCATTGCTCCCCACGTAAATAATGTTTTGGTAGGCTGATATTTTTCAAAATCTTCTTTAGAAAAATGCTTATCTGCTTTTGGATCAACAAAAGCATACATGGAGAAGCTAATTCCTTTCTCAGGATGAATAAATGAAGCAAATGTTTTATAATCCTTGGCTTTTAAAGCTTGTAAAACCTCATCATTTACCTTTTTAAGCTCTCCTTCTTTTTTGATCTTCTCTTTAGCAATTGTTGCACTATCCTTTGGCTGTACGCGGGTAATAGTATCAATTTCGCTTGGAACCGGCTTTCCGACCTCTTTTTTACAGGCCACCGCCAAACTAAGTACAATCACTGCAACGAGTAGTTTTTTCATATCTTTTAGTTTTGTAATACATAAAAAAGCACCAAAACTAATGCCAATACAGGATTCGGGGTGCGATCATAATTTCCAATTTAAAAACACTAGTTTCTGACTTCCCTTTTCAGACTATCCCGTCTTTCATCTGTCCGTCTACTATTTATCTGTCTATTATCTAAATACCTATTATCTCTCCTCTGATGAATACTTTTTCCCAATTAGATTGTACCTTTGGAATATGGAAATTTTGGATATTCTTATCATAGGAGCAGGACCTATTGGCATCAACTGTGCAATTGAAGCCCAGAAAAACAACTTAAGTTATTTAATCATAGAAAAAGGAACCATTGTCAATTCACTGTACAATTATCCTTTATATATGCGTTTCTTTTCAACAGCTGAAAAACTGGAAATTGATGGAACTCCTTTTATTTCCACCGCTCCCAAACCGGGAAGGCAAGATGCATTGGAATATTATCAGGGAATTGCCCGACAAAAGAATCTGAATATTCGCCTTTACGAAAAGGTATTAAAAGTATCCAAAGCTCTTGATGTATTTGATATTGAAACCACGAAAGGAAATTATAAAGCCAAAAATGTAGTGATTGCCACCGGATTTTATGACATCCCTAATCTGATGAATATCCCCGGCGAGGCACTTCCAAAGGTGAAACATTATTATACTGAACCTTATCCCTATGCAAGACAGAAAGTGGTAGTGGTAGGATCCAGCAATTCAGCTGTGGATGCAGCCCTTGAAACGTATAGAAAAGGGGCTGAAGTTAGTATGATTATCCGCCATTCCGAAATTTCAAAAAGCGTAAAATATTGGGTGAAGCCGGATATTGAAAACAGAATTGCAGAAGGAAGCATTAAGGCTTATTTTAATGCTGAAATGGTGGAAGTAAAAGAAAATTCTGTAATTTTTAAAGATGAAAACAACAGACTTCATAAGCTTGAAAATGATTTTGTTCTGGCGATGACCGGCTATCTTCCTGATTTTGAATTTCTGAAAAATTCCGGAATTGAATTAATGGTGATTGTCTGAACCCATTCTATAATCCTGAAACTATGGAAACCAATGTTCACAATCTCTATCTTGCAGGCGTAGTCTGTGGCGGAAAAGATACTCATCTGTGGTTCATTGAAAATTCCAGAGTTCATGCCAGTATAATTGTTAACTCTATTCTATCTAAGCATATAGCAAAACACCCATAATTTTAAAAACAGATATTACTATTAATCATAAAAGCAGAGGATACAGATGAAGAGGCAAGTATAGAAACATAATGATATGATGAATAAATACTTACTTTTTGGAATCTTTTCTATTCTTCTATTAAGTTGTAAAGAAGAGAAAGGACAGGATAAACATCCAGATATTCCGGTTTTTCCAGCCACCTCTAATTCCAACATTACCATACAGCCCATCATAAATGAAATAGATAAAATTTTCTTCAATGATTCTACTCTGATTTATACACATCATAAGAACAGTATAAGTTTCTATTCTACCCAGACAGGTGAGAGTCACAGTATTAAGAGCAGTATTTTTGTATATGCTAATGGCTTTTTTATTGTAGAAAAAGAAGGAAAGTATGAAGCTCTCCATGATATTTCTTTAAAAAAACAGGCGATCAGAACGATTGATGAGTCTGCCAGATATAAAAGAATGGAAGACAGTCTAAAAAATACCTTTGCTCAAAAATCAGATTCTGAAATCAGTCAGATGAATGATTCCTTATTTATTAAATATTTTTCTGCTAAATATAACATTCCGAAAGATAGAATTCCATTTACACAGGAGCTTAAAAATAAAGATCTTTATGTACATACAGGACAGGATCAATTTATCATTTTGAATGTTCCTTATTCTTTGGATCAATTTCTAAATCCGTTGTTACAGCCAACTTCAAAAAGAATACTTCCAACATTTAAAAGACATTTTGCGTCTCTTGAAGATGCACGTGCTACAAAAAATATTTTTGAAGAATATGACTATACCATGATGAATAAATCCTGGGTATGGGGTGGCGGCGGAAATCATTATGTTTTATCTATTCCCTATATGCTAGAAGCCGGATATTATTACATCAATATATCTATGAATGAACAAAAGGGAAAATTCAAAATAATGTCAGGCAGCCATCCGGAATTTAAAACAATTCCTTCTAAAATCAATAGCCCAATTTATTTTGTCAATAACAGGCAACTGTATAAAGTTTTCACAAAATAGAAGATGCAAAAAATAAATATTATTCCAATCATCATCACCTTATTACAACTGGCTGGAATCTGGCATGTGTGGTATACTTATTTATATAAAGACGGACAGATTCCTCAATCATTTATAGAATTAAATATCCTGGCTGTATTCAGTATCTGCGTATTGGTTCTTATAATATTCAGATATTTTAAAACCAGAAAAAAACTGGAGTATGGCTCCTTCCCACCGGTATTTCATTACTCATCATTTTTGTATTGATGATCTCCTATATATTAATGGGAATCGATAAATACAGATAGATCTAATTCAGTTGTAAAATATTTTATAGCTTCATATTTCTGATTATTTCCTGTCTTTACAAAATAAATTATAAAGCAGTTCAACAAATGGGCTGCTTTATAATTTCATATAATTATGATTTTATCAAGAAAATTTTATTATTCATAAAAAATAAAGATTTCATTTTTAAATACAATATGGTTTTAAAACGAAAATAATAACCACAAACACATGACAATCAATAATTTAACATAAAATAAAATATTTCCAACATATGAGATAAATTTATACTTTTAGCAAAATTATTATCATTTTAATAACAAAAAAAACCAAAAAGTAAAAACATGAAAAAAAATTTTTATCTACTTTTGGCCATCGCTGCCATAGGAGGCCAAGGTCTGCATGCACAGAACTTCTGGAAAAAAACAAAAATCAATGAGAGAAATGTAATTGATTCCAAAAGGAATATCGGAGCGGATTATTCCAATGTCTACACGCTGGATATTAATCAGCTGAAATCTGTATTACAAGCAGCTCCAGTATCGAAAACAGGATTAGCAACCCAATCTACTGTAACCATAGATATTCCAGGATTGGATGGAAAGTTTGAAAAATACAGTATTTATGAAACATCAAACATGGCACCTGAACTGGCTGTTAAGTTTCCTGACATTAAATCCTACAGGGGGATATCTGTAAATCATCCTGAGAAAACCATCAGTTTCGGTCTTTCAGCGAAAGGATTAAATATAATTATATTCATTCCTGATCAGAAACCAACAGTAATTGAGCCTGCCACTGAAGATGCTACAGTATATCTTGTTAGTCCAGCAGTTCCTGAAGTACTTTCAAAAATCAGCAATTTTGAATGCCAGGTCCTGGAAAAAAACTCTGGTACTGCAGCCAAAGTATTCCCTAGTGATAATACCAGTGATAAGAAGTTCAGAACCTATAGGCTGGCTGCATCTGCAGATGGAGAATTTAGTGAATACCATGGTGGTACTCTTGCCAATTCTATAGCTGTCATCAATAATCTAATGAGTTATATTAATCCTGTTTATGAGAGAGATCTTTCCATTCACATGAATTTAGTAGCCAATAATGACCAGGTGGTATTTTTAGATAAAACTACAGATCCTTATTCCACGTTTACAACTACTCAAACATTAGACCAGGAAATTAAAGCAACTCTTGACAACACTATCGGCAGCAGCAATTATGATTTGGGAATGTTATTTACCAATCAGAAAACAGGTGGAGGAAAAGCTTCAGCGATTGGGTCAGTATGTAACGGGGGCTTCGCTTATATTGGTGGCTTTACTCCGCAAGGTTTTATCTATGCTATGGCTGCAGCTCATGAGATGGGGCATATGTTTGGAGCAAACCATACATTTTCAAGACCGGAAAATGCCAATCTTATTATCGTTAATCTACCTGAGACTGGAGCTAACAGGGAGCCAGGCAGTGGCACAACAATTATGGGCTATCCCGGTGTTACAGGTACTCATGATGTGGCAGATAAACATAGTGACCAATTTCTTCACTATAGCATAAGCCAAATCAATAACTATATTAAAACAACAAGTTGTGCAACAGTAGTTAATCTATCTAATAATCCTCCAACAGTTAATGCTGGAAATGATTACACAATACCTAAAGGAACGGCCTTCAAACTAACTGCAGTTGCCAGTGATGCTGATAATAACAATCTTACATATTCCTGGGAAGAGGCTGATATCTCTCCTCCCAATCCTATATTTGTAATACCGGGAAGCTTTACCTTTCCAGATCGCAAATCTGCTACTACTCCCAATTTTAGAGTATATCCCCCTGTATCAAGTCCAACACGTTACTTTCCACCTCTTAAAGAAGTCTTGGAAGGAAGTTTATACAGTACTTGGAATATGACGTCTGATGTTGCCAGAAATATGAAATTCATAAGTCTTGTAAGAGATAATGCCGCCGGAGGTGGACAAACAGCAGCAGACGAGGCAATCGTAAGTATAAATGGAAACACCGGACCATTTAAAATTACGTCATTATTATTAAACCAGAACTACTCGCCAGGGTCATCTCACCTCTTACAATGGAATGTAGCTGGTACCAATACTGCTCCAATTAGCACTCAGTCTGTTAATATTTTAATTTCTACAGACGGAGGAAATACTTTCACTCCTCTTGTTACCAATACATCTAACGATGGACAAGAAGTGATAACCATTCCTTCTACTCCAACAGAAAAAGCATTTATAATTGTAGAGTCTGTAGGAAACATTTACTATGCAGCCAGCCCGGCTTTTGCTATTGGTTACAATATAACTATGAATTGTACACAATATCCTGCCAGCGGAACATTCGCATTCAGCCCAGGTTCACCTGCAAATATCAATATTAATGTATCTAATACAACCTTGATTGAAGATATTAATATCATTATGGATCTTTCTTATACTGATATCAAAGAATCAGCATTAATGCTTAAAGGTCCTGCAGATCAGGGTAATCAGATATTCTGGCTGGGACAGTGCTCTGGAACCAATGCACTGAAAGCCACTTTTGATCAGGAAGGTGAGTCTCTGCTGATGAATTGTTCTAACCTTGGAACTAATCCTCACATAGAACCTATAAGGCTGGATCTGAGCAGATATTATGGCCAAAATCCAAATGGAAACTGGCTTATAAAAGCATTACACACTTCAGATGTACTTAGTAACGTTACTGCAAACACTACTTCTGGAACAGTAAAAGCCGCTGCCATCGAACTTTGTACCAGACAACCGGTCTCCACTCTTGCTGTAAATGATAAGGTATTTGAGAAAGATGGATTCCAGATCTATCCAAACCCATCCAATGGAAGGTTTAACATCCTTATGAAAAAGAATACTTCTACAGAGGTACAAATTTTTGATATTGCCGGAAGACTGGTACACAGCCAGGCCAATATCACTAATGATACCAGAATAGATCTTACCAGCTTTACAAAAGGTAACTATATTATGGTCTTCAGTGTAGACGGTAAAAAAGTGGCAAAAAAAGTAATTATCAAATAATCTTCAGGTTTTTATATTTAACGAGAAACCCAGCCGAAATAATTTGGCTGGGTTTTGTATATTATTTAAGAAAAGAATCATCATTTTAAACCATATCCTCCTCTATTTCCTTCTTATCTTTAAGCATCCATGGAATCACAAAATAAAGAGCTGCCGCAATTCCCATTGCCAGCACTCCGGTTCCGATCCATAAAATATTAAACCCTAATTTATCAGCAATCATAGTTCCTATATAAGGAGTAATAATAAAAGCTATGGAAAATGACATTCCATTCAATCCCATATAAGCTCCTTTATTATTGGCTCCGGAGCGCAATGCTGTGATAGTTGACATAAAAGGTAATGTCCAGATTTCTCCTACACAAAGCAGGGTCATAGAAACTAATAACGTAATCATGCTATAGTCAAACGCTAACATTGCATAGGAAAATCCACAGATAAGAGTTCCTATTAACATGGTAAATGCAAGACTGAAATACTTTTCTGCAACCTGTACCAGACCCATCTCCAGTAAAACAATCAGGAATCCACTATAGCCAAGGATATAACCGATATTCTGCTGACTTAAATGTGCGGTATCCTTATAGAAAATAGTCAATGTACTGAATAACTGGAAGAAACAGATAGAAAACAGCATACAAAGTATACAGTAAATCAAAAACTTACCATCCTGGTAAGGTGAATTTTCTTTTTTAATCTCAATGACCTCTTTTACTTTCTTCGCTTCCTGTTTATCCAGTTTTGCGCGACCTTTAAAGAACCATATATACATTAACCCAGCCAGTAAAGCTGCCAAAGCATTACTGTAAAACAGAAATTCATAGGAAATAGCAGATAGGATTCCTCCTAGCGCAGGACCTATAGAAAATCCTAAATTAACCGCCATACGGTTCAGAGAAAAAGCTCTGGTTATATTTTCAGGCTTCGCATACTTTGTAATAGCTACGGAGTTGGCCGGACGGAATGTTTCACTAACAATACTCTGAGCAAGGATAATTGCTGCTAAGCCCACCTCTGTTTTAAATAAGGGAATCATACAGAACAAAGGTACACTGAGCAATAAACTCAGACTCTGTACCCTATATTCACCAATTTTATCGGTGATCATCCCACCAAACCATGAACCAATGACCGAACCGATTCCAAAGAAACTCAGGACAATCCCTGAATTTTCAATACTGAAGTGTAAATGATCCGTCATATAAACTCCCAAAAAAGGAAGTACCATAGAACCGGCTCTGTTGATGAGCATTACCAACGCCAGCATCCAACTCTCCTGCGAGAGTCCTTTGAAAGAACTCGTGTATACGTTTATTAGTTTCACAATAATATTTTGGGGGAAATTTGAAAATGCAAAATTAGGTAAAAATAGCCTCAAACACCTCTATTTTAAGCCTTTTTTACAAATAACATTCATAAAAATAAACAATTAGCTGTACCTGTATAAAAACGAATATTTTTGACACATAAGGTTCAAAAGCGTTTATAAAATTCGTAAATTGCAGTAATAGCAGACTTTTCAGTCCTGAATTTCAAAAAACACCTATAAAAAATCAACCAAAATACAAAATGGTAACCTACGAGAATTTACATGATACTCTGTCTTTTTACAGTATTGACTGCCGCCAATCCTACTATATCTCATCTGGAAAACCCATTTTTGAATTCCCTGCCGCTTCTTTCAGAATGGATTACTATGCGCTCTGCATCTGTACCGCAGGAGAAGTTAGTGTTGAAATAGACCATCATCAGTATAAAGCAGATGCTAACAGTATTCTGGTTGCGGCACCGTCTACTATTGTAAAATTTCTGAAAACGAGTCCGGATTTTATGATGAAACTATTGTTCTTCGACAAAAATTTTCTGATTAAAAATATCTCGAACCCTTTTATCATCGAAAAAATGAACCTGTTTACCAGGGGTTCATACAGCCTTGTAAAGACTACGCCTAAAAACTCTTTGGTACTTCAGAATCTACTGAATTATCTCAAAAAGAAATCAAGAAAACAAGGCAAATTCACAGAGGAAATTGTTCGGGCCATTATTTTCAATCTTCTGTTGGAAACAGCAGAAATTCTGGAAACAAAACATTCTATAGCCTCAGAGAAAGAAGAAGGAAAAAAGGATCTCTACCTTAAGTTCAGTCAGCTGATACGGGAGAACATCAGACAGCAAAGAACGGTTCAGTTTTATGCCGATCAACTTTGCATTTCGAATAAATATCTTATTGAGATTATTAAAAAAACCAGTGGAAAAACACCTCACGAAGTCATTAATGAAACTTTATTGAAAGAAGCCTATGTCATGCTGGGAAATCCGGATCTCACTATTTCAGAAATAGCTTTTGAGCTACAGTTCAATTCCACTTCTGCCTTTGGCCGTTTCTTTAAAAAACATACTGCAATTTCACCTTCTGAATACAGAATAACGGAAAATATACAGTCTTAGGAATTTCGGGACACTAATTCTGACATTAGGGATATACATTGCTTTTTGAATAGAGGTACCTTTATAATGTTCATTAAAAACAACATAAAATGAGTACGATCAATTCAAAATTCGACAAAATTTTAAATACTTCTGACCAGTTTGGAAAAATAAACCACGAACCAGACTCAAGCAAAGAAGTTCAGATTAACACCCCTGAAAAGACAATGCCTTTTTCAGACCAGATCGGAAACTATCAGAGAAATAAAGGAATTCCTTTACAGTCTTACGAAAACAGCAAAATCTATATTGTAGGAAGCGGAATTGCAGGAATGTCTGCAGCTTACTATTTCATCCGTGACGGCCATGTTCCCGGTAAAAACATCATTTTCTTAGATCAACTTTCCGTAGAAGGCGGCTCTCTGGACGGGGCCGGAAATGCAAAAGACGGGTATATCATCCGTGGCGGACGTGAAATGGATATGACTTACGAAAATTTATGGGATATGTTCCAGGATATTCCTGCTCTGGAATTGCCTGCACCTTACAGCGTTCTGGACGAATACCGTCTTATCAATGACAATGATCCCAACTATTCAAAAGCAAGATTAATACATAATCAGGGACAGATTCAGGATTTCAGCAAATTCGGATTGGAGAAAAAAGATCAGCTGGCTATTGTCAAACTTTTATTGAAGAAAAAAGAGGAACTTGATGACCTCAGTATTGAAGACTACTTCTCAGAATCATTCCTGAACAGTAATTTCTGGTTCTTCTGGCGTTCTATGTTCGCTTTTGAAAACTGGCACAGCCTACTGGAATTGAAACTGTACATGCACAGATTCCTTCACGCTATTGATGGAATGAAAGACTTCTCATGCCTTGTATTCCCTAAATACAATCAATATGACACCTTTGTTACGCCTTTAAAAGACTTTTTAGTGGCGAAAGGAGTACAGATTCAGTTTGATACCTTAGTAAAAGATCTTGATGTTCATATCAATACAGAAGGAAAAACAGTAGAAGGAATCATTACTGAACAAAACGGAGAAGAAGTAAGAATCCCAATCGGTAAAGATGACTATGTGATTGTAACTACCGGATCCATGACGGAAAGTACTTTCTATGGTGATAATACTACTGTTCCTGAAGTAACCATAGATAATAGCAGTGCGGGTCAGAGTGCAGGATGGAAATTATGGAAGAATCTGGCAGCCAAATCTGAAGTCTTTGGAAAACCTGAGAAATTCTGTAGTCATATTGAAAAGTCTTCATGGGAATCTGCTACGTTAACATGCCGTCCATCTGCATTTACAGAGAAATTAAAAGAATTATGTGTGAATGATCCTTATTCCGGGAAAACAGCAACAGGTGGTATCATCACGATTACAGACTCCAATTGGGTAATGAGCTTCACCTGCAACAGACAGCCTCATTTCCCTACCCAACCGGATGATATCCTTGTAGTATGGGTATATGCCCTACTGATGGATAAAGAAGGAAATCATGTTAAAAAAACGATGCCTGAATGTACCGGAAATGAGATTCTTGCAGAATTATGCCATCATCTTGGAATGACAGATCAATTGGATAATGTTATTGAAAATACAATCGTCCGTACTGCATTTATGCCTTATATTACCTCTATGTTTATGCCAAGAGCCCAGGGAGACCGTCCAAGAGTAGTTCCTGAAGGCTGTACTAATTTAGGACTGGTTGGGCAATTCGTAGAAACCAATAATGACGTGGTATTTACCATGGAAAGCTCTGTAAGAACAGCAAGAATAGCAGTATATAACCTTCTTAACCTCAACAAACAGGTTCCGGATATTAATCCGTTACAATATGATATCCGACATTTATTAAAAGCTACCCAGGCCTTAAATGACTATAAACCGTTCCTTGGAGAAGGTATCCTAAGAAAAATTCTGAAAAATACTTACTTTGAACATATATTGGTTGACCGCCCTGAAGAAAAAGAGGAACATGAATCTTTCTTTATGGAACAGGTTGGAAAGTTCCAGGAATGGATTAAAGGAGTAAAGGGTTAGAATACTTTTAATGTTGGATAACCTAAAGATTTTTATCACTACGATTTATGTAAATAAAAAACAGGACTTATTTCTAAGTCCTGTTTTTTGTTTTATAGATTCCTGAAAATTATTCAGGCTTATAAGAATCTTTTAAAGTTACAGTACGGTTGAATACCATTGTAGCATCCGTAGAATCCTGATCTTTTGTAAAGTATCCGATTCTTTGGAACTGTAGAGGTTCTCCAACAGCAACATCTTTTAAACTTGGCTCAGCAAAACCTTGAACTGTAGTTACAGATTCAGGGTTGATGAAGTTTAAGAAGTCTACATCTTTTTCAGCATCCGGTTGTTCTACCGTAAATAGTTGGTTGTAAATTCTTACTTCAACAGGGATCGCATGTTTAGCAGATACCCAATGAAGTGTTCCTTTTACTTTTCTTAAACTCTCTTCTGTTCCGCTTCCAGACTTACTTTTCTCATCGTAAGTAGCATAAATAGTCGTGATTTCACCATTTTCATCCTTCTCTACTCTTTCAGCTTTGATGATGTATGCTGATTTTAAACGAACTTCACCTCCTAATTTCAGTCTGAAGAATTTATTATTAGCTTCTTCTTTGAAGTCTTCACGCTCAATATATAACTCTCTTGAGAATGGAATTTCTCTGGTACCAGCATTCTCCTGTTCAGGATTGTTTTCTGTTTCTACCCATTCTTCTTTATCTTCAGGATAGTTTTCAATCACTAATTTTACAGGATCTACTACGGTCATTACACGCTTAGCCACCTTATTCAAGTCTTCACGTACACAGAAATCAAGCAACTGGATCTCGATAAGATTTTCTCTTTTCGCAACTCCTACTTTATCAATAAAGTTTCTGATAGCAGTTGGCGTAAAACCTTTTCTTCTCATCCCGGAAATGGTTGGCATTCTTGGATCATCCCATCCTGTTACCACTCCTTCAGCCACCAATCTCTGTAACTTTCTTTTAGAAGTAATCATATAGGAAACATTCATCCTTGCAAATTCTCTTTGCTTGTTTTTAACCTTTCCTTCTTCATAAACCTGATCTAAATACCAATTGTACAACGGTCTATGGTTTTCAAATTCCAAAGAACAAAGCGAGTGCGAAATTTGCTCAATATAATCAGATTCACCATGTGCCCAGTCGTACATTGGATAAATTTTCCATGCAGTTCCTGTTCTGTGGTGAGGTTTATTCAAAATTCTGTACATAACAGGGTCACGCATATTCATGTTAGGTGAAACCATGTCGATTTTTGCACGTAGAGACATTGAACCACTTTCAAATTCTCCGTTTTTCATTCTTTCGAATAAATCTAAAGATTCTTCAACAGGACGGTTTCTATATGGAGATTCAATTCCTGGTTCTGTAGGATTTTTTCTTTGCTCAGTAATCACTTCAGATGGTTGCTCATCTACATAAGCTTTTCCTTCTTTAATTAATTGTACTGCCCAATCGTAAAGCTGCTGGAAGTAATCGGATGCGTACAAAACTTTATCCCATTTAAAACCTAACCATTCAACATCTTTCATGATAGAATCTACGAATTCCTGCTCTTCTTTTTCAGGATTCGTATCGTCGAAACGAAGGTTTACAGGAGCATTGTATTTTTCACCCAGACCAAAGTTGATGCAGATGGCTTTTGTATGCCCTACATGCAGGTAACCGTTTGGCTCAGGCGGAAAACGGAAACGGATCTGATCTTTATTCAAACCGTTTGCCAGATCATCTTCAATAATTTGCTCAATAAAATTGAGTGATTTTTTTCTTCTTCCATTAAATTAGCTTTTGTTTTATAGCAAAAAAAGTGGTACAAAGTTACGGAAAAATAAGCGTTTTTGAAAATGATAATTTTTAAGCATTATGCATTGTAATTCAGTATTTTTCATTAATTTAGGAAAAGCTAAAACCATCGTACCAAATTATTGCCTATGGCTGTTTATATCTTAAGCAATCGGAAAATCGTCCGTCATAAAGGCGAAAAAGTAGATTCTTTTTCCAATGACGAATATTCAATTCCTAACTTCAGAATTGCAAAATGTGATTTTGATAACTATAAGGAACCTACTGCTGCGGCCAAAAAGAAAAAAGACTATACCAACAGAAATATTCTGAATTACAAGCTCTTCTCCGAACCTGAAAAACAAGGATATGAAGAAGTTCTGGAAGTTTTATTGAAAGAAAAAGGCATCAAAGAGTCCACACTTACAGCCAATAATCTGGGCGGAACTCAAAAACTATTCTACGAACTGTACAAAAATATGTCTGCCACCAAGGACAGAAGTGATGTACTGATATTCATCCATGGTTATCTGTATGATTTTGATGACGAACTGAAGGCCATGATTGACCTTAAAAAGCTATTCATTGATAATCCGGCATCTCCTGTTGAGCATATTTTATTTGTAAGCTGGCCAGCTTCCGGCAGTATTATTCCATTGAGTTATTTTGATGACAAGGCATCAAGCATTAATTCCGGAACATCATTGCTGAGACTGTTTTATTTTTATACCCAGTTTTTAAAAGATATTTTCTCTAACCGTGATCTTGTTCCTTGCAACCAGAGAATTCATATTATGGCTCATTCTATGGGAAACAGGGTTCTTCAGAGTATGCTGTACAGTCTTAAAAGAGAAAATATCCTCAGAGTAATCGATCAGGTGATTCTCCTTAATGCCGATGTTTCTTATAAAGTATTTGAAGACACAGAAGATTCTTTCAATAAATTACCACTGCTTGCCAACCGGATATCTATTTATCTGAACAGACAAGATTTGATTCTGGGAGTCTCACAATTCACCAAAAACATTCTTACTCCAAGACTGGGCAAAAACGGACCGAGTGATATTACTCCTTATAAAGATATTGTATCTATCATAGACTGTACTTTTGTGAAAGATGATGTATTAAGCAGTTTCAAATTTGAAGTTGGAAATCATTGGGGATACCTTTCCAGTTCACAGGTACAGAATGATATTTTTCAGAATTTATATGGTATAGATAGAAATCTTATCAGTAATAGAACAAAAAATAACGAAAATATTTTCACAATTATTTCTTAATGATTAATTAAAAAAATCCTATAAAAACAGACCTATGTTAAAGTTACCTGAGACCTTCTAAATGGCATAATGATTGCCAATTCAAATAACAGAGAATTACAATTTTTTATCATGGAAAAAATAAAAAAAAGGTTTTCTTATATTTTAACGTATATAAAGAAAGCCATTTTCGTAAAAGATGTGATTTAAATTAATAATAACTTAAAAAAAAACGATTAATTATCCGATCCTAAAATTACTTTATCCTTTAAATCCCGCTGAACTAAACTTAATTCCTACAACTACTTTGCAGGGATTTTTCTTCATTGCTAGATATTATAAATAATAAGTGATACATTTCAACTTTCACTTTTATCATATTGATACACAACCTCTATGATTCTGTTAAAAATCAATAAAATAATTCACCAGGTATTGTATAATTTAAAATGATTTTAGATATTTACTTATCAAACAAATTAAAACATTTAACAATGAAAAATCTTAGAAAATTAAACACTGGAGAATTAAAAAAGATTAATGGGGGAAGACCGCCGCTTGGATGCAACAACTGGGATCCGGAAGAAGCATGCTGCAGATCATGGGCATCAGGATACTGCGGTGGAAAAACCTGCCCTAGTTCACCACCACCATTATGCTAGTTATTATTTAACTTCTATGTTTTGAACCAAAGCGATTCATTTCTGAATAGCAATCAGGCTCAGAACAATCATCTATAAAGCTCCAATGCCTAAACTTTGTGGCATTGGACTTTTTATTAAATACCTCTGACAGTCGCTACACTACCGATTGTCGCACACCAAATTTATCTATTAATCAAAACTAAATATCAATCATGAAAAATCTAAGAAAGCTGGAAAAAAGAGCATTAAAAAAATTAATGGCGGAGATATCCCGGAAATTCCAATAGGCTGTGACAGATGGGATTTTAGAGCCAGATGCTGTAAAGAATGGGATGCTGAGCATTCAGGTAACAGAACCTGTTAATATCTTACATATTTGAACTTTTAAAGGATTATGAAAGTATTCCTATTCTGTAACTTTCAGCCTTTATCTATTTAAAAATCAATCAAAAGCAGTATCAAATATGGAAAATTTAAGAAAACTAGAAAAAAGAGAATTGAAAACTATAAATGGGGGGAATATTCCAGTGGTGCCTATAGGTTGCAACATCTGGGATGCCAGAGCCAGATGTTGCAAAGAATGGGATCGGGAATACTCAGATCGCCCAATTTGCTAGTTATTCTTTTATATTTTGAACCACAATAACTCATTTCTGAGATCTAAGCTGGATTCAAAATTATTCTCAAATAAAGCTCCGGTGCCTAAACCTTGAGGCATTGGGCTTTTTTTTGTGAAAGTATATTGTGCAATAGCATTTAAACCGATATTGCTTTCTAATGCTGAAGTAATCCACCAGCCAATACTCTGCTCTTCTGCAAGAGCAATCCACTCATCAGAACCTTCAAAACCACCAATTAAAGCAGGTTTCAAAATGATATATTGTGGCTTTACGGTTTCTAAAAGTCTTTTCTTTTCTTCATGATCTGTAATCCCTATCAATTCTTCATCCAACGCAATAGGTGTAGGAGTAATGGAGCATAGTTCCGCCATATCACTCCAGTTTCCTGCTTTAATAGGCTGTTCGATAGAATGAATATGTAAATCTGCCAACTGTTGCAGAACTGTTACAGCCTCTTCTTTACTGAATCCGCCATTGGCATCTACACGAAGTTCAAGCTGATCTTTTGAGAATTTTTCTCTTAATTTCTGAAGAATAACATGCTCAGACTTCCAGTCAACACCAATTTTTAATTTGATGCAATGGAATCCTTTATCCAGCTTATCCTGGATCTGTTCTTCCATATACCCAACATCCCCCATCCAGATTAACCCATTGATTGTGATGGCAGATTTTCCTTCGGTAAATTCACTTGGAAAATAAAGATTCTCTCCAAATTTCAGATTTTGAACTGCCTGTTCATATCCAAACCAAATGGATGGGAAATCTTTTAATTCTTCTTTCAGAAACTCCGGACTCTGGTGAATGTTTTCACAAAGCCATTTCAGTTTCTCTTCGTAATCCGGTCTGTCATCAAAACTCAACCCTCTGAAGATAGCACACTCTCCCATTCCTTTCTTTTCATTATCTGAAATTTCCAGGATGAAGGTCTCTTTATCAAGCAAAACGCCGCGAGATGTTCCACTCGGGCGTTTGAATTCTAATACATATTTAAAATAGGATGCTTTCATTATTTTACGCTGTCAATACGCATAAATTCTTCTGCTTTCTCCACCATATCGATGCTTCCGCAGAAGAACGGAATTCTCTGGTGAAGTTCTGTAGGTTCTACTTCCAGAATTCTTCTGAAACCATCCGTAGCTTTTCCACCTGCCTGTTCTGCAAGGAAAGCCATTGGGTTGCATTCGTATAATAATCTTAATTTACCGTTTGGAGCCTGGGAATAAGACGGATAAATATAGATTCCACCTTTCAGCATATTTCTATGGAAATCGGCTACCAGAGAACCGATATATCTGGAAGTATAAGGACGGTCTCCTTCTTCCATCTGGCAATATTTAAGGTAGTTTTTTACTCCCTGAGGGAATTTAATATAGTTTCCTTCGTTAATGGAATAAATCTTTCCTGTTTTTGGGAAAGTCATATTAGGATGAGAAAGATAGTATGTTCCTAAAGACGGATCCAATGTAAATCCGTTTACTCCATTTCCTGTTGTATAAACAATCATGGTAGAAGAACCGTAAATTACGTATCCAGCTGCGATCTGATTAACTCCTTTCTGTAAGAAATCTTCAAGCTGCACAGGAGTTCCCGGTTCTGTAACTCTTCTGTAGATAGAGAAAATAGTTCCTACGGAAACATTCACATCAATGTTTGAAGACCCATCCAAAGGATCAATCAACACTACATATTTACTTAAGTGACCGTTTTCTCCACATTTAATATCAATAAAATCATCATTTTCCTCAGAAGCAATACCACAAACAACCTCTCTTTGAGATAGAGCTGTAATAAAAATCTCGTTAGCAATTACATCTAATTTCTGCTGCTCTTCTCCCTGAACATTCTGGTTTCCTGCAGCTCCTGTAATATCTACAATTCCAGCTTTATTTACTTCTCTGTTAACCACTTTCGAAGCCAATCTTATTGCACTTAGAAGACGAGAAAATTCACCTGTTGAATACTGAAAATCGTCCTGTTTATCGATAAGAAATTCTCCTAAAGTCT
Organism: Chryseobacterium sp. CH25; assembly: GCF_004119455.1. Lineage (GTDB taxonomy): Bacteria > Bacteroidota > Bacteroidia > Flavobacteriales > Weeksellaceae > Chryseobacterium. Next base: position 140,467 of record NZ_NRQT01000004.1, on the reverse strand, counting down.
GTAATGGTTGATTTGACATATTTTTCTTTTTACTTTTCCCCCAAATTTCGGAAAATTTATTGCATTAAGAAAATTTAATTACAAAAGAGATTACATACTGTATATCAATACAATACACATAAAACAAAACATAATATTAAATGTAGGCTTATGATTACAGCTCCCATTTCGTTATCCCAGACTGTTGAAAAATTCAGATTATTTATTTTAACATGGAGCGTTTAAAAATAAATATCAAATAAAAGTATGGGATAAATAGGGATTCTTCATAGAACTTAATCCACTCTGTTCCTGCATTCAACCATTATCAAATCTTATATTCAGAGGTATTTTAAGGAAATCTTAATTCTCCGTTATCTCCAGCCTATTTCATATCTCGCTGTAAATTTATAATTTTGTCCTCCGTAAAAAACTCATGTAATTTTTATCTAACAATTTTATTTTTAACAATTTAATGAAAATTTTCAAGTTTGGTGGCGCGTCTGTGAAAGATGCTGACAGTGTGAAAAATGTGTCCATGGTTCTAAAAAGCCAGGGATTTGCCAAATGTTTGCTGGTAATTTCAGCAATGGGCAAAACGACCAATGAGTTGGAAAAAGTTGTAGAACTTTATTTCAAGAAGGACAACTATCAAGCTGAGATTGAAAAGATAAAACGAAAACACATTGAGATTGCGGAGGGTCTTTTTCCAGAAAATCATGCGGTTTTTGCTGAAATCAATCTCTTTTTTGACGATATTGATTCTTTCTTAAGAAGAAACAAATCTCCTAATTACAACTTCGTGTATGACCAGGTGGTAAGCTGTGGAGAAATGATTTCTACTAAAATCGTAAGTGAGTATCTGAATGAGATTCAATTTACCAATCAGTGGCTGGATGCCAGAGACTATGTTAAAACTGATAATTCATACAGAGAAGGAACGGTAGACTGGGCAAGAACTGAAGAGTTTATTTCCCATTTAAATCCTGAAATCTGCTATGTAACACAAGGTTTCATTGGTTCGGATGACAATAACTTTACAGTAACATTGGGAAGAGAAGGTTCTGACTACTCTGCTGCCATTTTTGCGTATTGTTTAAATGCTGAAGCGATGACAATCTGGAAGGATGTTCCTGGAGTAATGACGGGAGATCCGAGAAAATTCAGTGATGTATCTCTGCTTTCCAATATCTCTTATGAAGAGGCTATTGAAATGGCTTATTACGGTGCAAGTGTTATTCACCCAAAAACATTACAACCACTACAACAAAAAGACATTCCTTTTTATGTAAAATCCTTTGTAGATCCTACTAAGGAAGGAACTAAAGTAGGAGCTTCAGACAAGAATCAGCAGGAGGAATCTTACATCCTTAAGGAAAATCAGGAGCTTTTAAAGATCTCTACAAGAGACTTCTCTTTTATTGCAGAAGATCATATGAGCCTGATATTTGGATATTTATCTAAATATAAGATTAAGGTTTCCCTAATGCAGAATTCTGCCATTTCACTGGCTTTGTGTCTGGAAGATAAATTTAATCACCTTGACGAGCTCAACGAAGAGCTTCAAAAAATTTTTAAAACCGAAGCAATTAAAAATGTATCTTTATTCACAGTAAGAAATGCGAAGATGGATCACATTGATAAATTTTACCATGAAAAAAATGTATTATTGGAACAAATTTCCAAGAATACTCTTCAATGGTAACACAATAATATTAATTGCGACTAAACACACATGAGTTTAATTTCGAAAAACGATCTGATCAAAGCTTCCGGCTTAAGTAAAATTGGGTTCCTAAAGAACCCAGTAGCATCTGCTGTGATGAGCATTGCTAAAATAAATGAAGTAAATAAATTATACGACAAATTAAAAGATAAGGAAGGCAAAGACTTTTTCGACTCATTTGTGAGAGAAAGAAACCTAAGCTATGTAGCTTTTGAAGAGGATTTGGCAAAAATTCCGAAGACAGGACCGTTTGTTCTTGTTTCCAATCACCCACTAGGTGCTATTGACGGAATTCTAATGTGCAAGATCTTATCAGAGGTTCGTCCGGATTTTAAGGTAATGGGAAATTTCCTTTTGGAAAAGATCAAACCTATGGAACCGTACGTAATCGCTGTAAATCCTTTTGAAAACAGAAAAGAAGCTTACAGCAGTGCTTCAGGAATGCGTGAAACGCTCAAGCATTTACAGGATGGAGGCTGCGTAGGTATTTTTCCGGCGGGAGAAGTTTCTAACAAAAACAATCCTTATGGAGAAATCTTAGATAAAGAATGGGAAAAAACGGCACTTAAGCTAATAAGAATGGCTAAAGTGCCCGTTGTTCCTATGTATTTTCATGCCAAAAACAGCAGACTTTTTTATCAGGTAGCTAAACTTCACCCAAGTTTACAAACGCTGATGCTTCCTGCAGAAATGATGAATGATAGAGAGAAACCTATCAGAATCAGGATTGGAAAACCCATCTCTGTAAAAGCTATGGATGAGATGGAAACTATTGAGGAACTGGGAGAATTTTTGAAACGTAAGGTTTATATGATGAAGTCTTACTATGAAAAAAGAAAATCTCTGGCTCAAAGCATCAATCTTCAGAATCTGTCTGTTAAATTCCCTTTATTAAAAGAGGAAAATATTGTTCAGAATATCATTGATGAAACTCCAGTTGAAGATATTATGAAAGATGTTGACAAACTTAGGGGAACTGACAAGATGTTGTTTAGCAACGGAAACTACGAGATTTACTTTACTACCTATGAAGAGATCCCTTCAATTATGAGGGAAATCGGACGTCAACGAGAGTTAACTTTCCGCGCAGTAGGTGAAGGAAGTAATCTTCCGTTTGACCTTGACGAGTACGACAAACATTATCACCACCTTTTCCTATGGGATAATGCTGAGAAAAAGCTAGCCGGAGCATACAGAATGGCACTGGGTAGAGAGGTGATGAAGAAATACGGTATCAAAGGCTTTTATACAAGCTCTTTATTTGAGTTTGAACAGGACATTCACCCTTTCTTTAAGAAGGTAATTGAAATGGGCCGTGCTTACATCTGCCAGGAATACCAACAGAAGCCACTTCCGCTTTTCCTTTTATGGAGAGGTATTGTGCATGTATGCCTGAGAAATCCTGACCATAAATTCCTGATGGGAGGAGTAAGTATTTCCAATAAGTTCTCTGAGTTCTCCAAATCTCTGATGATTGAATTTATGCGTTCCAATTATTTTGACTCTGCAGTAGCTCAGTATATCACTCCGAGAAATGAATACAAGGTAAAACTTCGTGATAGGGATAAAAGTCTTTTCTTTGAGGAAATGGAGTCTGATCTTAACAAACTGGATAAGATTATTGATGATCTTGAACCTGAACTGAGACTTCCTGTTCTGATTAAAAAATACATCAAGCAAAATGCTAAAGTAATTGCTTTCAACGTTGACCCGAATTTTAATGATGCGATTGACGGATTGATGTACATCAGAATCAGTGATCTTCCGGAAAGCACGATTAAACCGGTATTGGAAGAGATGAGTGAGCAGATCAGAAAGGAGCAGGAAAATAATCCAACTGATAATCAATAAGTTTTTAGTTTTAATCGAAAAAAGCACGATGAATACTTGCTTTGTATACTAAAACTTACTACTTTTGCATCACTTTAAAACAACGAAGTAAGTCAAACAAAAATATAATGGTTTCTTAGCTCAGTTGGTAGAGCAATGGATTGAAAATCCATGTGTCCCTGGTTCGATTCCTGGAGAAACCACTTTAAAACCTCTGATTAGTCAGAGGTTTTTTGTTTTTTATACTTTGAAAATATAACCAAAAAATTCCCATTAAACCTCTTCTCATCTAATTATGAGTTTGTGTTTTTAAATTATCGGTTGATACCACTGGGTTTAAAAATTAGGAACAACAGGTTCTGCATGGGTATAATAATATATTTCATCCTCAGAAAGTCCCATTTCCTCGAAGAAATTACCTGCAGCCCTAAAGAATTGAGAAGCAGTATAGCTAAAATCATTACTAAAAAGGAAGTCATTTACATATACCAATTCCAGTTCGCCGTCTTCTCCCAATCTAAAAAGAATTTCAGCATCTTTATCAAATACAGCTTCAGGATCTCCCCACGGGATAGGCTTATTTCCGAACTTATAGACTTTGATACCACCTTTTACCTGGTGAGTAAGACTATCAAGAGTAATGGCCGCTATTTTATTATCATCAGCATCTAAAACTATTTTTGAATAGGTAGATTCCTGCTTCAGATTGTTATACAACTTACAATCCCAAATTGTATAGCCATTACTTACCTGCTTATTATCCTGAAGCGTCCACTTCAGGTTTTGTCCCAATGCAATAAGCACCTCAGGAACATTTTCTTCCGGTGATATATAATAAATCCCACCCCAAAGCTGATGTTCTATGTAGGTTTCTACTTTCTTTAAAGCATTATTAATCCATATATGCTTTCTATAATTCCCCAGCTCCAACGCCTCTTCTTCAGTAAGAAACTGATTATCATCATTGGTAAAAAAATCATTTTTGCGCTCATTTCATAAGTTTTTTATGATAAACCTGTTATCTGTAATTTTTCCAACCTATAAAATGATTTCAGTATAATTCTGGTTGATAAAATTATTGAAAGCTAATGCTTTTTTCGTCATTTTCAAAATTCTTTACATTCGTATAGAAGCTATTCATTCTAAATATTTTGAAGGAAATATTCAGCTTTTGAAAAATTGTTCTCGGTATTGATGGAATGGTTAAAGCAGATACAACAGCAAGAAGCTCAGAAAAGATAAAAGGTATAATGATGCACTATCACTGTCAACCTATCTAATTCTTCAGCCAGTTCAGGCATTCTGCAATCTGCATTTTACTGATAAAAACCTCATCACTTACTTCGGGCTTGGGAGAAAGTTTCAATTCCACTTTCTGGCTTGAATGTTTGATGATCTCCGTAATTGCCTCTTTATTGATGATAAACTTTCGGCTCACTTTAAAGAAAACCTGAGGATTCAGTTTCTGGATAATATCCTTGATGGTATCATCATAAATATAAGTCTGATTATCCATCGTAGTAAGGAAAAGATATTTTCCGGAAGCAAAGAAATAGGCCGTGTTCTGTTCATCTACAGATTTCAGCTTGTTGCCTTCTCTTACCATAAAACGCTTCATCATTTCAGTATCTTCTCCCTGACGTAATGTGGAAATGGATTTCAATAAAGGCTCGGGGTCAAAGTTATTTCTGATGGAAACAAATTTCTGTAATGCCTGATGAAGATCTTCTTCTTCAAAAGGTTTCAGCACATAATCTATCGTGAAATGCTTGAAAACCCGCATTGCATATTCATCAAAGGCTGTAATAAAGATGATAGGGGTAAAAAGTTCTACCTGCTCGAAAATTTCAAGGCTCATTCCGTCACCAAGATGAATATCCATAAAAATAAGATCGGCAGAATCATTTTCAAAGAAGTCTATTGCCTTTTTTTTGGAACGAAGAACTACTATTTCCGTCACAGGAATGATGTTTTGCTTATCTAAAAGATCTTTCAGATAATTAACAGCCAGCAGCTCATCTTCAATAATGGCAATTTTCATACTGCAAAAGTACAAAAAAACCGCTAGAACGGTTAAATTCTAGCGGTTTCAGGGGTTGTTAATATGAAGTGTTCTATAAATTAGGATTATTCTTCTTCGCACTCATTGGATATTCTATTGTATATCTCGGGTCATTCTTCTGAAGAATATAGTCCTTACCGTTAATGGTATGTTTAATTTCTTTCTGGTTAGCTCTTCTCAGATCAAACCATCTGTGTCCTTCTACCGCAAACTCTCTGGATCTTTCATCCAGGATAAAAGTCATGAAATCTGCAGCATTCATAGGTGTTATTGTATTCTGAACAGCAGTATATCCTTCAGGAGTATATCTGTTTTTAAGAACCTTGGACAAGGTTACTTTTGCTTCATCAAGTTTGTTCAGCTTCAGAAGTGCTTCAGATTTTATGAAATACATTTCAGTAGTTCTGAAGGATACTTTAAATTCTGAACTTCCCTTTTTAATGATTTTATACTGGCTTCCATTTTTTTCAAAATAGAGTTTAAATCTTTTATCTGTAGTCGTATTGAATTTTGACATCAGCTCAGAAGACGCAAAAGATAAGTTCTGTGCAGCACTGTCAAACGCATCATCCAAAGCCATAATAGATTCTACAGCCATATAATGATGAGGAAGTGTACTGCTTGTATTCAAATCAACAAGATCTCCTTTTATCGCTAATGCCTGTTCTGCATAATACAGCGCATTATTCCAGTCATTTTGATAAAGAGCAGTTCTTGCCTGTAAAGCTGTTAATGCAATCTTTGAGAATCTGTAATTGATTCCGGCAGTCTGCTTCTGCTCTACCATAAGACCTTCTGCTTTTTTCATATCTTCATGAATAAGGTCATAAACAGCCTGTACACTGGAAGGCTTCAATACTGCTTCAATATCCATTTCAAGACTTATAGGAACTCCTCTGTCTGTAGAAGCTGTAGCGCTGTTATATGGCTTTGCATACAGATTCACCAAATCAAAATAGGTGTAAGCACGCAAAGCATAGGCTTCAGCAAGAATCTGTCTCTTTTCCGGAGAGTCTGCCATTGTTTTGCTTCCTTCATTAATAATCTGATTCAGATAAAAATCACTGAATAAAACTTCACCCATGGAAATTCTATAGTTGCGGAGTCATTGTTTGCATCTTTCCACATTGCAACCTCTCGGTATACATTAAATTCATTTATATTTTCATTAATGTTTACCTCATCGGTACGAAGCACTGATAAAGATTTGTGATTAGGATATTTTGCATATGCTGAGGTAAGAACTTTACGGTAATCTTCAACAGAAGTTGGGATTACTTTTCCTTCTGGCTGAATATCCAGAAATCTGTCACATCCTACAGTGGTAAAGCTGATAACGGCTAATGCTATAATAGTTGTTATTTTTTTCATTTTTTCAAGTTTTAAAAAGAAACATTAAATCCTACTGTAACCGATTTCGCAATAGGCTGTGCATAAATATTACCATACGTTTCCGGATCAAAGAATCCTTTGTACCCATTACTGAATACAAACAGGTTACGTCCTTCCACACTTAATCTAAGACTGTTGATTCCCATAGGAACCGTAAATTCTTTTGGTAATGTATACCCAAGACGAATACTGCTTATTCTCAGATAACTTACTTCTTTAGCCCATATATCAAGCAATCCGTAAGTATTGGAACGGTTACCCGCAAACCACTTATTAGCCATCCATCCATTTGGATTTGCATCCATATCCGGACTTGTAATTCCTGGCAAAGCACCTCCTGCTTCGTAAATATCTCTTGTGTAATTTCTTCCTCTATCCAGCTCCATTCCTCTGTAAGACGGGCTACGCATCACGGTCTGTTTAAAGTTGAATGTTGCAGCAATAGTAAGGTCAAAATTCTTCACCTTAAAGTTATTGATGATACCTCCTGTAAACTTAGGATCTCTGTCTCCTACATACGTAAACAGGTTTCTCATCTCCTCATTGGTTAATTTTGTATCTACGAACTGCCCCGGAAGGAAGTCTGCATATACATCAAAAAGCTTAAAGAATTCTTCAGCAGATACTTTTTCATTTCCTTTCCAGAACAATGGGTTCCCATAGGCATCCATTCCAGCAGTTTTTAAAGCAAACACTGCATTTACAGGAAGCCCTTCTCTGGATGGAAGAAACGCATTGTCACGAGGCTGCTCACTTAATACATTACTCTTGTTGTGGGCAAAGTTGATGGTTGTAGACCACTTAAAGTTTTCGTTGTCGATATTTCTGGTAGATAAAGCCAATTCAAAACCTTTATTGGTAAGACTTCCCCAGTTCATCATCGTATATTCAAATCCTGACTCAAGCGGAGTTTCTTTCATACTGATCATATCTGTTCCTTTTCTACTGTACACATCGGCAGTAAGGTTGATACGGTTTTTGAATAATCCCAGATCAAGACCAAAGTTCACGTTGGTTGTTTTTTCCCAACGAAGTTTATCATTTGGCGGGCTGATCACGTTGATTACATCTTCTCTCATTCCCGGAAGAATATTGGTATAATTGTATTCACCAATAAAGAATGGTGAAGTATTACGGTCAATATTTCCCTGAAGACCATAAGAAGCTCTCAGCCTAAGGTTAGAAACAGGAGTGATATTCTGAATAAAGTTCTCCTTCGTTACCAGCCATGAACCGGAAACAGCCCATATCGGAAGATATTTATACTTTTTGTTTACCCCAAATAAATTGGTACCATCGTATCTTACACTTCCGAAGAAAGTATATTTCTGATCGTAAGTATAGGAAGCAGTAGCAAACATAGAGGCATAAGCATTCTCTACCGGCGGCATTTCACGGTAAGTTTCATACTTCTTTTCAGCAGCAAAATTGGCACTTGGGAACGCAATAGGAGTAGCGGTTCTTGTATTTTTATTATACCCAAAAGCTCTTGTAAGCGTGGTATTATCTTCTGTCTTACGAAGCTCTGTTCCTGCCATCAAATCAATTTCATGTACAGAATTGATTTTGGTGTTATAAGTTCCCTGTAATTTCCAGTTGTATTGGAAGAAATCATTATCCCAGTTTTGCTTGATGTCTCCTGCAGGAAGGAAATATTTATATCCGCCATCTTTATAATAACGGGTACCTTCCTTCATTTTTCTGGTAAAATAGGTCTCTTGTCCGGCATATTTTTCCGTCTTGTTGGTATCATACTGAATTCCTAATTGAGACGTGAATTTCAGGTTTTTTGAAACTTTATATTCTAAGTCTAAAATAGCCTTTAAGGAATGGTTTTTCAAGGTATAACTTGTATTCTGTCTTTCTTCAAGGAAGTTGAAAGGAACATAAGTATCTGCAAAACCATCAATATCTTTATCATATCTGTAGCTTCCATCCGGATTGAACGGATTCATGTACGGATTGGCATTTCTTGAATAATTAATCGGGCTTGCAGCAGCATCTGCATCCGTCATAAATGATTCTTTCTCACTCTGAGTCCCGAAAACAGAGATCCCAGCCGTTAACTTATCACTTAACTTATAATTATTCTTTAAAGTAAGGTTATAACGCTTAAACCCTGTACCAATAGTGGTTCCCTCTTCATCATAATACCCTAAGGAGAAGTAGTAATCTGAAGTTTCTCCACCTCCGGAAATACTTACCCCATATTGTTTATTGATGGCATTTCTGTACAGCAGTTTTCCCCAATCGGTTGTATTATTTCTTAATCCATTGATTTGATTAAGCGTTAATGGAGTTAAAGCATCAAGACCACCCTTTCTAAAATCATTAAGCTGGTTGTTTTGAGTTAAAATTCTCATCACCTCCCCTTTATCTGCACGGTAAGTAAGATCTGCACGCTTGGCAAGCATTAATTCAAGATCTACTTTTTCTGATGCATTCATCAGGTTTAATTTTTCAAAATCAGGACGGGCTGTTACGAAAGTATCTGCAGAGAAATTGACTCTCATCGTTCCTTTCTTTCCTTTTTTCGTCGTGATGGAAATTACCCCGTTAGCTGCTCTTGCTCCATAAATTGCCGTTGCAGCAGCATCTTTCAGAATGGTAATATCTTCAATATCATTCGGGTTCAGTCCTGCAATGGAGAAGTTCTGAAGCTGATCGATATTATCTTTATCACTGAAGTTAGGCACATCGTTTCCTTCTAATGGAAGACCATCAATTACCCATAGCGGATCCTGTGGGCCAGACAAAGAAGCTGTTCCACGGATTCTGATTTTTGCAGGTCCACCTGGAGATCCCGTTTCCGGAGTCACCACTACCCCGGCAATCTGTCCGGATAGCATCTGGTCTACACTCGCTACCCCGGCCTGGTTGATATTATCCATTTTTACTGTAGCAACTGCAGAGGTCTGCTTACGTTTTTCAATCTTCTGATATCCGGTAATGATAACTTCCTGAATTTTGTTTTTATCTGAAACTTCAGGAACCAGTCTTACGGTATAATTGGTTTTATCTTCATTGATCAGAATAGTGCGGGATTCATACCCTGGAAAACTTACCATGATAGATTTCGTACCTACCGGAATTTCCAATATAAATTTTCCGTCTTTATCGGCTACTGTACCTACTGATACACTTTCGATAATGCCATCCAAATCGGTTTTCGTAGAAACCGACTGAGCTTCTATTTTTATGGATGCTCCTGCAATTACGCTGGAAGTATTACCGTCTTCTATCTTTCCTGTAATGGTCTTTTTTTCCTGAGCCAACGCAACCTGGGCAGCTAAAAGAGGTAAAAGGATTAGAGTTTTTTTCATTGCTGTTTATTTGTTTAAAGCCTCTTCAATACGAATAATTAAGTCTGTATAATGCGCTCTTGAAGCGTCATCACCTCTGTATCTGGTGTTGTTCAGTATATTCAGAACTTTCTGCAGTTCTGCTCTCTTATACGTCGTAACTTCAGACACTCTCTTCATGGATGAATAATTGATGTTTCTTAGGTTTTTACCTTCTTCATGATAGTTGCAGATCATTGGCATATTTAATGTCTGATCTGTTTTCAATGTTTTTACGGCTGTTTTTTCGAATAATTTGTTCACCGAAACAATCAATGCATCCACGTAATTTTTCTGCGCCATTTTCTCAAGCATCGTGAGGCTTCCTTTCTTATTAAAAATAGCTGTTCTCACCTGTTCAAACAGGTTTTCAACGGTATAAATTTCCTCTTTGGAACCTGAAACTTCATGCTTTAACTCGTTCTCAAGAAGTCTAAGCAATCTGTCGTCCATAAACAGGGAATAGATATTGGCATACTGCATTCCTCTCGCCAGGGTATATGGCGTCTGTTCAAACGGTCCCATTGGTGAATTTTTCACCGAATATGTTTTCTCAGTAATCGGATTAAAGAATAACCATTCCGGAAGGTGGATTGAATTTTTAACCAAATAATCAACCGCTCTTCTCTGGGTTTCAGCAGGAACTGCTTCATAGGCTTTTTTCTTGTTTCCAAAAACGGTATTGTTCAGATAGATTCCACCTACATTTGCCATTACATGACCTGTATACAAATCCCACTGTCCAATTACACCCATATATAATTTACCTGCATCCGTATAATCTTTACCGTCTTCATACGTCCATTTTAAAAGATTATTGGCAACCACTTTCAGGTTTTTCATTCCGTATTCGCTGGCTTTCATCGCATCATCACCCAAATCTTCCGACTGCGAGCGAGGATCTATGGTTTCAAGGTAGCTCTGTTGCTCACCATAGAAATACAAAGGATCATCTTCGTGCTTATCGATCAGATTTTTTAATGCTTTTTTCTCAACAAATTCATCCGGATACCAACGGTACCCCCATTCAATAGCATGTTTATCATAGATTCCGATCTTTGGAGTGATGGCTGTAACTCCGTCTTCCGGCTGTGCTACGTAGTTGTAACGTGCGTAATCCATGATAGAAGGTGCAGTTCCTCCCATTTTATCTGTAAACTCTTTAGAACGAAGAGATTCTACAGGAAATGCAAAGGAAGATCCCATATTGTGCTTCAATCCGAAAGTATGCCCTACTTCATGAGAGGATACAAAACGAATAGCCTCACCCATATATTCATCACTGAATTTATTTCCTCTTGCTCTGGAATCGATAGGTCCTATCTGAATTCTCATCCATTCCTGAAGAGAAGTCATTACATTATGCCACCAGATGATATCTGCTTCAATGATCTCACCACTTCTCGGGTCTACCACTGAAGGTCCCATCGCATTAGATTTCGGAGAAGCCGCATAAGTAATCACAGAATACCTTACATCATCAATATCGAAATCTTCATCTTTCTCATCCGGCATCTTAGCAATCACTGCATTCTTGAAACCAGCCTGCTCAAAAGCAACCTGCCAGTCATGAACTCCTGCAATGATTTTCTCACGCCATTGTTTTGGTGTTGAAGGATCTATATAATAAACAATCTGTTTTTTAGGTTCTACCAGTTCACCTCTCAGATATTTTTCTTTGTCTTCATCTTTAGGCTCCAGATTCCAACGGGTGATGAAAAATTTCTCATCCATTTTCTGCTGCTGATCGTTAAAAGACCAGTGCTTTTCGCTGAAAAATCCTACTCTTGCATCTGCAATTCTTGGTTTCATAGGAACTTTAGGAAGCAATACAAGGTTGCTGGTTACTCCCAATGTTACCGGTAAATCTACTCCACCTTCATTCACTGAAGTGCTTAACTGAGATTTAACCACAAGGTTTTCAGGGAATGTTTTTACTCCTTCAATAAAGGAAAGACTTGATTTTACTGATCCGCCAAGGCCAACATTCGCCAACACATCATTAAAGCTTTTCTGATTTCCGTCAAAAACCTTATTCACTTTAATGGCTACCGAAGTAGAGTCACTGTTTTGAGCTTCAATATCAAAAACTTCAATGACAGATCCTGAAAAGTTATCTTTAACAGATTTTGTAATGGCATCATTTTTAGGAGAAGATACCTTAGCTTCAGAAGTTCTTACCCACACTTTTTTGGCAACGCTGTCTTTATAAAAAGAAATAATTTTATTTTCATAATTCATTCCCTTGTTCAGACCAGCCTCATTTACCTGTAATGGTACCTGAGACAGCTTGTTCACTACCAAAAACTGGCGTCCCATTAAGCTGTCCGGAATTTCAAAATAAAGATCTGTTTTTACCTGAATGGTATTGAAGATTCCTTTTTTATACGTTCCTTTCTTAATCAGTTCGTCAATTTTCTTTGTTTTCTTTGATGATGAAAGATCTGCTTTTTCAGTTTTGTCCTTGGTCGTTTTTACAGTATCTTTTTTCTGTGCCAGAACAGCCGGCGATGCCATAGCTAATCCCAGATACAGCGCAAGTCTGTAATTCTTCATTAAAATAGTCCGATTCATTCCAAATAGTAAATATCTTAGTTTCAGTTGGCAAAGCTATAGGTATAGTGAATTATATAGGGTGTTTTAGGGAGTGAAAGGTCATTATTCGGGAGTGAATGGATTTTTCCATTTTATTTCATTAATGGCAAAAAACATATAAAGTTTTCACCATCTACAGAAATATGAAGCGGATTTTCTCTAAAATACTCATAAACCTGATTCAAATAGTCAATTCCGAATTTTTCTCCCTGTACACCTTCCGTTTTGGGCTGATAGGTATTCTTTACCGTGATCCCTTTCTCTTCTACTTCTATTGTAATTTCCAGAGGTTGATCTATGGTCGCAACATTATGTTTTATAGCATTTTCCGTTACAATCTGAAGGGATAAGTAAGGAATTCTTTTCTTTAAACTTTCAGTATCTTTTATAATAAGCTGGAAAACCAACTCCTCATCAAACCTGCTTTTCAGAAGCTCCATATATTTCTGAATAAAATCAATTTCTTTGGAAACAGGCACAATATTTTCCTTTGGCGGAACAATCAGATACCTGTAGATCTTGGAAAGGTTCATCGTAAATTTCTGAGCGTTCTCTTTATTAATTCCAATCAACATATATAAAGAGTTCAGAGAATTGAACAGAAAATGTGGATTGATATTATTCTTGAGCTGCTGCAGCTGGTTAATTACTTCAGCTTTGTGCATTTTCTCATTTTCAATCAACAGAAGATTTTTTTCAGACTGTATTTTTTCTTTTTCCTTATAAGCCATACTGGTAGACCGCTGAAACAGAATAAAAACAGTAACAATCATAAACAAGGCAGCCAGAAATATATACACCGTATACGCTTTTACTTTATTGATATTCTCATCTGTAATAAAGTTGACATAATTAACCACTGCATACCCATCAAAATTATCCGTTTTCAGAGGTTTTATAAATCGGGTAACTTCCATCGCCAGATATTCTGAATTGGCAAGTCCTTCTGTATACCCTGCTTTTACTGTATTACACAAAGTATCTTTTGCTTTAATATCTGTAAAATTGAAACATTCTTCCCGATGTACTTTTTTTCAGGATGGGTAATACAGATGCCTTCTTTGGTAAAGACATAAGCATAGGTATTGGAACTTTTATCTACATTGGTAAAATATTGATGAAGATCATCCAGGCTTACGGTAGAGCCATAATACAGAACATTTTTCTGAGGTAACACAAGAGAATCATAACTTACCCAGAACATACTGTCTTTACGACTTATTAAAAGATCTTTAAAATGCCCGGAACCTGTATTTTTTATAGCAACAGACCCTTTTTCATTATTCCTGTCTTTGAAAACACTGGACAAAGGATTATTACTTTCGTATTTCCCTGTTTTATTATTGTCGTAATAATACCAACTGTAGGTTAAGAGGTTTCTTTTTTTATTTAAATCATTCAAAACCAAAGAATAATCTCTATAGTTTTTCAATCCGTCTTTTTGGATCAGCTCACGAAGCAGGTACTGATAATCTTCAATATTCCTGAATTCACTTTCTACGGATTCATATTTCCTGAAAAAGGTTTTTTTCGCAAAATCTTCATTATTCTTACGGTTATCTTCTGCAATTAAATGACTTAAAACAGCAAAAGCCACTACTGCAATTAAGCAGGTGGATAGTGCAGCAACATAAATAGATTTTCGGGATAAGGCGTGTTTAAAATTAATACTCAATTTCTTCTGCATCTTTATTTCCACAAAAGAAAACCCGGCAATACCTGAAGTAAAGCCTATATTTTCACGATCTTTTTTGTGGATAAATTATTAGTTTGCAAAGATATAACAAAGATCTCAGGACCATTGAGTGAATTAAAATTATCTTAAATTTCGCTCTGAATATAACCTGTGAATGGTAAAAAATTCAAGTGAAAAATCTTTTTCTTTATGAAAAAGTAAAAACTGCCACCAATATGACAGTTTTAAAACTTTAAGAAATTCAGCGCTTTTACAGTTTTTTTAATAATTCTTCCGCATTCAGAACCGTAGCAAATTCCTCATTTAGATTAGCTAATGCCATGAGGTGAACCAATTCCGCATCATATTTTTCTCCCTGTATTCCTACCCTGTCAAATGCTGCAGTGGCATCCGAAATAACATAGGTTTCATATCCAAAATTCCCAGCCATTCTTGTTGTTGTAGAGACACAGTGATTGGTGGTAATTCCTAATATAACCAAAGTATTTATGTTCTGATCATCCAGTCTTTCCTTCAGGTCTGTTCCGATAAAAGCACTGTTTACATTTTTAGTAATAATATCTTCGCCATGCTGAGGTAAGACATATTCATTAAATTCAAATCCAGGATCAGTCTCATGCAATTTAGATTGAGGATTGGTTGAGCTATGTCTAATGTGAAATATTGGTAAATTCAGTTCCCGCCATTGTTTCAGTATTTTTCCGCTTATTACTTCTGCATCTTTATTATTTCTGTTTCCACCCCAATAGTCTTCATCAAGAAATCCTTTTTGAATATCTATTAGGATTAAAGCCGGTCTTTTTTCTCTTAAATTCATTTGTTTTTATTCTTATTTAAATAATTTATTCATCAAAAACTCTTTGTATTCATCTGTTAAAGGACATTCAAAAAGATCAAATACATGGACTGCTCCAGGAATCACCCACAACTCTGTAGCAACTCCAGCCTGATATAATAACTGAGAGTATTCAATCCCTTCATCTCTTAAAGGATCAAGCTCACAAGCCACAATCGTAGTTTGAGGCAGCCTAGCAAAATTACGATAATGCGTCAGATCCGAATAGGTAACACTTTTATCTTTATTCTCTTTCCCCAGAAAATGCTGCCATGCTATTTCAGCATATCTTCTGTTCCATAACGGTGAATCTGTAAATTCCTGCATAGAAGGGCTATTCAATCCATTATGAATAACCGGATATAATAGAAACTGATGCTTTATATTGTTGATATTCTGATCTACAGCCATTTGGGTGACTGATGCAGCCAAATGTCCTCCAGCGCTTGCCCCGGAAATGGTAAGGTTTTCAGGAACAATCCCCAATTGAGTGCCGCCATTATCAATTACCCATTTCAGCGCATCAAAACCATCCAAAACAGGAACAGGAAAAGGATGTTGAGGAGCCAGTCTGTAATCTACTGATATAATAGTTGCTTTCAATCTATCTGCTATTTCAAACATCTGGATATCAACCTGCTCCGGCAAACCAAAAACATAGCCGCCACCATGAAAATAAACCAGAGTTTTATTTCTGTCAAATTTTTCTGGCTGATAAATATGTAAACGTATTTTCTCATCATCCACTGAACTTGAAATAAAAATATCTTTCACCTTAATATGATCCGGTTGCTGAACAGGATGGTTTTTTATAAATTCCATCCTTTCCTTCTGAACTTCTTCGGGAGCATTCAAAAATAAATTTTCATCGAGTTCCAGTGAATACGGAACGCTTTCCATACTCGCTCTAAGTTCTTTATTAATTCTATTTAAATCCATAACATTACCATATAAAAAATCTATAATAAAAGTCTACGAAAAAAGGATATACACCCTATATTTCCTGTTTTATTTGTAAATTTAAATCATCGATACTGTAGCCTGCAAGTATGCAACAGATTGTATGAAGCGAACAAAAATGTTAGTATGAGTATTAAAGAATCATCCACCAATAACGAGAATAGAAAGACAATGGAATCCTGCTGTTCCGAAATATATGCTGTTAACCTGATTAGTGGACGGTGGATTCTTTCCATCTGCTACCAACTCAAAAGAGAAAGATTAAGGTTTGTTGAGCTTAAAAACAGAATTCCGAATATTTCCGAAAGAATGCTTACCCTGCAGCTCAAAAAAATGGAACAGGAAAATCTGGTCATTAAAACAGTATATGCTGAAGTACCCCCAAGAGTAGAATATGAATTATCTGAAATAGGAAAAAAATTACTCCCTGTACTCAGCCAGCTTGAACTTTGGGGTAAAGAGCATAAAGAATCTAAGAAAAAAGACTAATCCTTATTATTATGATTTTATTATAACAGAAAAGAAAGCCAACCCACTTGATCTTACTTTCAAGAATCTGAAGATATAAGTCTTAAAATTAGTTAATATCAACATTCAACTTCCAGATTCCATCCTTTATATTTTGAAAATTATTTATCTTCGCTCCAAATCTTATTTGAAAATGAAGAAGATCATCTCCGGGATATCTATTGTTTGCTCCATTGCCATCTCTGCTCAAGAGACTATACAGTTTCAGGAACTACCATTTAAAGAAATTATAGCAAAAGCCAAAAAAGAAAAAAAATTGGTTTTTATTGATGCGTATGCTTCCTGGTGTGGACCATGCAAAATGATGGAAAAAAATGTTTTTCCTCAGAAATCCGTGAGAGAATATTTCAATACCAACTTCATCAACGCAAGATTTGATATGGAAAAAGGAGAAGGGAGAGATCTTGCTGCCAAATTCGGAGTACGTTCTTATCCTACTTATCTTTTTCTGAACGGTGAAGGTGAGCTTGTTTCCAGAAATACAGGCTATATGGAAGAAAGTATGTTTGTGACAATGGCTCAGGATATCAACTCACAAGGGAGTAAAAAAGGATCTCTGAAAGAAAGATTTGCTAACGGAGAAAAAGACCCTGACTTCCTGATCAATATTATGAAGCTTAATTCTGATACAGATTACGAGTTTGCTAAAAAAGCCTCTGAAAGATATTTTGAAAACAAAAAAGCAGGTGACCCCCTTGCAAAAGATGAAATAGGGTTTATGTTATTTTTCTTAAAGTCAACAGAAGATTCTAACTATAAAGCTTTTGTTTCAAGAAAAGCAGAGATCATCAAATTTCTTCCAGAAGAAACATATAATGAATTTGATGCCCAGCTAAAGCTGTCAAAAATTGTAGAACAGTCCGTTGATGATAAAAATAAAAAAGTAAACGACGAGTACTTTATGAAGATGGCTGAGCCATTGGTAGGAAAACAGACAGCTACTACAAAGCTCAACCAGACCAAGCTTAACTATTATGAGCGAAATGCCAATTTCCCGGAATATGAAAAAGCGGCCTTAGATTACTATAAAAATCCGGAACCATTCAATCCTGATGAACTTTTAAGAGCAGCATGGGTATTTGCAGATCATGTACAGACTCCAGCTTCATTAAAGAAAGCAACCGAATGGGCAGAAAAATCTGTGATGAGAGGAGAAACTTCAGAAAACACATATATCTTAGCTAAGCTTTATTTCTTAACAGGAAACAAGGAAATGGCTCAAAACTATGCTGAAATGTCTAAAAACATGGCAGTTCAGGCAAACAGAGACTCTAAATTAGCTGAAGAGTTATTAAAACAAATAAAATAAACACTTGATGAAATACAGAGTATTAATGGCAGCTTTGGCATTTCTGAGCATAGGTTCACTAAAAGCTCAGGAACAGGAACAAAGCGAAGAGAAAGGTTTGTATGTAAAAGGTAATGCTCTTTTTTTACCAATAGGTATTTTCAATCTGGGTATAGAAAAGCAGATCAGTCCTAAATATACCCTTCAGGGAGATGTCTTTATCTCACCTTGGAAATCTTTTGCAGGACACGAGTTACAATTTTACTCTGTTTCTGCTGAAGGAAGATATTATTTCAAAGAAGCCTTCAAACATTGGTATATCGGAGCCAATCTTTCTGTTGCAGCTTACAATGCTCAAAAATGGAATTATTGGAATGACAATGTTGTTCAAAAAGATGATGGAGAATATGTTATAAACTCTAATCTTTACCAAAAAGGGTACTCTATCATGTTGGGGATTACCGGGGGATACCAGTTTCAGTTATCCGACCGTTGGAATCTTGACCTGTATGCTACCATAGGAACTTCACAAAGTTTTTATAAGGGATATGATAGAACAACCGGCAGACGTTACGATTCTGCAGAAAACCTTAATAAAAGTGGTGAAATTATGCCCTACAGAGGCGGTGTCATGATCTCTTATAAATTTAAATAGTACAATGAAGCCATTCGGAAAAAATCATATTATCATTTCAGTGATCACTTTTGTGATCCTTTTTTTAATGAACTATCTGGGAAACGATCTTCCAGATAAATTACAGAGAGCCTTATTAACGGCTTTTGCAGGTGTTGTTGGTTTAACAATTGGACTCTTTATACTCAATAAGGGCAAGAACGATAAAAATCCACCCCAGAATTTTGATTAGATTAAAGGCTGGAAGTTACTTTCAGCCGTATTACTACTAGCTGATCTTTTAAGAAGGTTAAAATCTTTTTTATAACCTTCATAACTTCCAGCTCCCATCTTCAAGCCTCAAGCCTGTCCTTATTAATCTTCGTATACCACATACCGGGTTCTGATCTTTTCAAAATCTTCCAGATCCTTTTTCCATGAGGCTTTAATTTCCGGAATTGATTTCCCGGCAATAATCTGCTTTCTGAATTCATCAGTACCGGAAAGAGTATCAAACCAAAGGTTTTTCAAAAAGAAATCCAACTGAGGATTTTTGTAGTTCTGATATGCTTTAATAACCCATTCAAGATTCAGTTCTCTTAAATCATTGGGATAGCTGGATAAATCTTCACCATAGCACAGCTTACCGTTTAAAAATGGATCTTTAGCTCCATAACTTGGTTTAGGGGTAAACTTATAGGGAAGATTTTCCGTCCATGGAGAACCATAGATCTGGAAAGGCTGATCTGTACCTCTCCCCACAGAAACCTGAGTTCCTTCAAAAAAACATAGACTAGGATATAAATTAATAGCCTTATCATTAGGCAAATTCGGAGACGGTTTATCCAGCATAGGATAACGTAGTTTTTTGTGGTAGTTCTTCATCTGGATGAGCGTATATTTTGCCTGAACTCCATTTTTCAGCCACTTTTCACCATTCACCATTTTTCCATACTCCCCAATTGTAAGCCCATATACTACAGGAACTTCGTGCATTCCCACAAAACTCGTCCATTTCTTTTTCAAAACAGGGCCATCTGTATATCCATCGTGGGGATTGGGACGATCCAAGACCATTACTTCAACATTATTTTCTGCACCTGCTTCCATCAGGTAAGTTAATGTAGAAATATAAGTATAGAATCTCACTCCTACATCCTGAATATCGAAAACAACCAGATCGATCCCGGCCAATTGCTCAGGCTTCGGCTTTTTGTTGCTCGCATATAAAGAAACAATTGGAATTCCTGTTTTCACATCTACTCCGTTTTTTACTTTCGCACCTGCATCTGCATCCCCTCTGAAACCGTGTTCAGGAGCAAAAATAGCTTTGATCTTTACTCCGTTTTTAACTAGAAAATCCACCAAATGTGTTCTGTCACTCATCAAACCCGTCTGGTTCGTTACTACTCCAATCGTTTTATCCTTTAATAAAGGTAAATAAAGCTCAGGCTGATCTGCTCCGGTTTTAAAATCCGGTTGAACTTGAGTTTGAGAATAATATTGGTTGAATACTCCTAAAAAAATTAGGCAAATCAGAAGTAAATTTTTAATTTTGAAATCTAAATTCATAAGCTTGAAGTTTCCTTTATATTTCTCTAGAAAAATAGCGTTTTCCAAAGATAACAAAAATAACCTTTCACGGGTTATCATCTTCATTGGCAGGCTTTCTGTAGCACTGGGAATTATTGTTTCCCTGATTACCGTAGCCACCGGATTCGGTTCCAAAAAAGCTATTAAAGAGAGACTCGCAGATTTCAGTGGACATATTACAGTAAGGTCTACCCGCTCCAACTCTTCTTATAACACCTCTGTTTTAGATAATCAGGGATTAAATATTGCTAAGATCAAGGAACTGCCGGATGTAGAAAGTATCCAGAAATATGTAACTGTAACCGGAATTATGCGAAATGAACATAATTTTGCAGGAATTATATTTAAAGGAATCGGAAAGGATTTTGATAGTTTAAGATTTAAAAAATTCCTTATTGCAGGGACTACTCCAAAAGTAACGGAAGTAGGCTTCAATAATGATGTGGCAGTTTCACAAAAAATAGCCAACGACCTGCATCTTAAGGTGAATGACAGCATTGTTACCGTTTTCTTAAAAGCGGATCAAAAACCTCTTTACCGTAAGTTCAAAATCATCGGAATTTATAGAACAGATATCAAGCTTATTGATGAACAGTTTGTGATTGGCGGAATAAACCATGCAAGAAAGATTCAGGATATGAAACCTGACGAGATTGGTGGAATTGATATTTTCCTGAAGAACGTCAACGATATTGATAAAGATTTCCCTGATATAGAAAAACTGATCGGCTATAAAAACTATGCTGAAAAAGCCACAGAAAAATTCCCACAAATCACAGACTGGATCAGTATTTTTGATACCAATATCGCACTTATCATCATCATCATGCTGATTGTGGTGGTTATTAATATTATTATGGTTCTTCTTATCCTTATTATTGAAAGAACCAATTCTATTGGTTTACTTAAGACTTTAGGAGCAAGCAATGCGCAAATCAGAGCTACCTTTATCAATTATACCCTTATCATTATGATTCCGGGGCTTTTATATGGTAATGCTATCGGATTGGGATTAATTCTTATTCAGAAATTCTTTGGGGTTATTAAACTTAATCCGGAAAACTATTATGTAAGTACAGTTCCGGTAGACCTTAACCCTGTTGCCATTGTTTCCATCTCATTAGGAATTCTGGCTATATCTGCACTTGCCTTAATTATTCCAAGTTATCTGATCAGCAAGATTTCTCCGGTGAAAGCTATTAAATACAATTAATCTTATTATCGGGTTTAAATAATTAAGCTTTTAATCATCTGTTTTGAGCTGTAATCACATGTGACCTCAGTACGGATAATTTTAAAAGCATTATCTTTGCACCGCATATAAAACATTTATGAAATACGCAAAAAATATCCTTGAAACGATAGGAAACACACCATTGGTAAAACTTAACAATGTACTGGGTGAAGATTTTCCAGCATTAGTTTTAGCAAAAGTTGAGACATTCAATCCAGGAAATTCTGTAAAGGACAGAATGGCTCTTAAAATGATCGAAGATGCTGAAAAAGATGGCAGATTAAAACCTGGAGGAACCATTATTGAAGGAACTTCCGGAAATACAGGAATGGGATTGGCATTAGCTGCTATCATCAAAGGTTACAAGTGTATCTTTGTAACTAACTCCAAACAATCTAAAGAAAAGTGTGATATCCTTCGTGCTGTAGGTGCAGAAGTAATCGTTTGCCCTACTGATGTGAAACCTACTGATCCACGTTCCTATTATTCAGTATCTAAAAGACTGGCTAAAGAAACAGAAAACGGATGGTATGTAAACCAATATGATAATTTATCTAACAGAACGGCTCACTATGAGTCTACAGCTCCTGAAATCTGGGGACAGACAGAAGGAAAACTGACTCACTTTGTAGCAGGTGCAGGAACAGGAGGTACAATTACAGGATGTGGAACATTCTTCAAAGAAAAAAATAAAGATATTAAGGTAATTGGAGTGGATACATACGGTTCTATCCTTAAAGAATTCCACGAAACAGGAGAATTACATTACGATCACGCTTATACTTATATCACAGAAGGAATTGGTGAAGACATCATTCCTGAAAATTATGATATGTCTGTTATTGATCACTTTGAGAAAGTAACGGATAAAGATGGAGCAATCTATGCAAGAAAACTGGCTAAGGAAGAAGGAATTTTCTGTGGGTATTCTGCAGGAAGTGCTATTGCATCATTGGTTCAGATGAAAGATCAGTTTACTAAGGATGATGTTATTGTAGTATTGCTTCACGACCACGGTTCAAGATATGTAGGGAAGATCTACAATGATGAGTGGATGAAGGAAATGGGCTGGTTAGAATAAGCCAGAATACAACACTATAAAATAAAAATCAGAGCAAAATGCTCTGATTTTTTTATGACTGTATTTTATCTTTTAAAATGGTCTTCAGAAAAGAATAATCTCTTTCACTCATTGCTTTTCTAGGGAACATATAGCTGTATTTTCCTTCAAGGGAAATAAAATCATGATTACTGTCGAAAAACTCGAAATCTTTCCATTCGCTGGTTTCTTTTTCCCCATCAATATTGACTGTAAAAAAACTCTGCTCAATTCTGATTTCGTAAACTTTACACTGTTCCAAAGTGTTCAGGTAGCGGGTGACCTGTTTTTTCCACCTTGAAACCTTATTAACACTTACAGACAGATAAACAGCACAAAGCAATAAGATAAAGCTGAAAAAGTACAAAATACCTTGGCTTTCTTTGCTGAAATTATCTTTCAGAAGCAATGCTACCAATAAAATAACTGCTGCAGCAACCGTTGTTATTGTTTTACTTTTAGTTGTAGGAGAAAAAAGCAGGCTGCCCTGATTTCCGCTAAAATAAATATCTTCAAAATTCTTTCTCTCAGGTTTTAATGTAATCACTTTTTCCTCACTCATAATACAGGGTTGCTTTAAAAAGCTACAAAACTAAGCTAAATATCTTCATATTGGTCACTGATGGCTGAAAGTTTGTTCATCAGCTCTCTGTTTCTTCGTTTTAAAGCTTCCAGTTTCTTCAACATATTATGAATAACTTCCAGACCTGGAAGGTTTATTTCAAGGTCGTAATGCCAATTAGCAAATTTTTCCAGATCTGGCAGATCTTCATACATCAGATAATGGATATTATCTTCAATATGTACAGTTAAAAGACCGTATTCTACAAGATCATCAAAAAAGGTGATTTCTATATTGTATATTCTTACGAGTTCTTCCCGTGATATTCTTTCACTCATAGCCTAGGAATTTTTAAGTTGTTCAAAAAGATCTTTCTGCTTATCGGTAAGGTTGGTTGGCAGTTTCACTTCATAGGTTACAAAAAGGTCGCCATGTTCCCCTTCTTTTTTATAGACAGGAAAGCCTTTTCCTTTCAATCTTACGGTCATTCCGCTTTGGGTTTCCGGTTTTACTTTAAGGTTAACGCTTCCATCCAGTGTATTCACTTTTACATCTCCACCTAAAACGGCAGTGTACAAATCAATAGCCACTTTTGTTTTAAGATCATCTCCTACTCTTTCAAAATTGGGATCTACCGGAATATTGAAAGTAATATAAAGATCACCGTTGGGACCGCCATTTGCTCCTGGATTTCCATGACCTTTTAATTTGATTTTCTGGCCATCATAAACTCCTGCAGGAATAGTAATTCTTACTTTCTTCCCATTGATTTCAAAGGTTTGTGGGTGAGTTACCGCTGCATCTTTTAAATTAAGGGTTAATTCTGCCTGTACATCCTGCCCTTTGAACTTTCCTGAAGCTCTTCCTCTTGAGCTTTTACCAAAGCCTCCAGAACCTCCAAACATATTTTGGAAGAAATCTGAGAAATCTTCGCCTTCACCAAAGTCTGCACCAGAGTAACCACCATTGTAGTTCTGCTGCTGATACTGCCTTTGCTGCTGCTGAGCTTTTTCATATTCTTCACCATGTTTCCAGTTTTCCCCGTACTTATCATATTTTGCACGGTTTTCCGGGTTACTGAGAACTTCATTGGCTTCGTTCAGCTCTTTGAATTTTTTTTCTGATTCTTTATCATCAGGATTAAGGTCCGGATGCAGTTTTCTGGCCAATTTCCGGTAAGCCTTTTTAATATCATCCTGGGTTGCGCTTTTATCTACGCCTAAAATTTTATAGTAATCTATATAAGCCATAGAAACGATGTTTACTCAAATTTATGAAATTTAGGTCTGAAAATTGCATAACAGAGTGTTAAAAATAAACCTATCTTTGATAAAAACTACCGCATGAAAGAGGTACTGAAAAATTACTCCGGAATCATATTTTTACTTTTGGGAATTACTGTTGGAAGCATTATTGGAATTGTTGCTCCTGGCTTTGTAGAATACATTAAGCCTTTGGGTGATATTTTCCTGAATCTTCTCTTCGTAAGTGTTGTACCTCTTGTATTTTTTGCGGTATCCAACTCTATTGCTTCTCTTGAACAGCAGTCTAAATTTGGTAAGATCATTCTGATCATGGCACTCACCTTTCTGTTTTTTATTCTGACGGCTGCTATTTTCACCATTTGTGCAGTCTATCTGTTTCCGGTTTCCGGGGTTTCAGGAAGTTCTGATATGATTACTGAAGCAGCAAATGAGGACAGCTGGGGAAATAGGATTGTGAGTTTCTTCACAGTAGGAGAATTTACGGCTTTATTTTCCAGACAGAACATGTTGGCTCTTCTTATTTTTGCTTTCATGACGGGGTTTGCAGCCAGAAAAACGGGAGAAGTTGGAAAACCTTTCAGAATTTTTATAGCATCGGGATATGAGGTGATGAAAGAACTTCTTTTGTTGGTGATGAAACTGGCACCCATTGGTCTGGGAGCTTATTTTGCCTATCAGGTAGCTACCTTAGGGCCACAGCTTTTTGGGTTTTATGCTAAACCTTTAGGATTATATTACGTGGCGGGAATTATTTATTTCCTTGTTTTCTTTTCCATTTATGCATTTATGGCGAGCGGACAGAAAGGGGTAAAAAGTTTCTGGACTAATGCGATATACCCTACTCTTACAGCAATAAGTACTTGTAGTAGCTTTGCGACCATGCCGGCTAATTTACAGGCAGCTTCTAAGATCGGAATACCGAATTCCATTGCCAATCTGGTAATCCCTATTGGAACAACACTGCATAAAAATGGGTCTTCGATGTCTTCAATTATCAAAATTTATGTAGCTTTTTTAATTATTGGAAAAGATTTTTTTGATCCTTCCAACTTGCTCTTAGCTTTGGGAATTACCGTTTTTGTGAGTATTGTAGCGGGTGGAATTCCTAATGGTGGATATATTGGCGAAATGCTGATGATCTCTGTCTATAAATTACCTCAGGAAGCTATTCCGGCGGTAATGATTATCGGAACTCTGGTAGATCCTTTAGCTACCGTTTTAAACTCTGTGGGAGATATTGTCGCCGCGATGTTTGTGAACCGGTTTGTCAAGGATTGACGGTTGATATAAAATTCTTAAGTTTATTCACTGCGTTTTACTGCCTCAAGATTTTCATATTCTTCAGGAGTAAAAAGTCTGTATTCTACTTTGAAAGTCTTTCCTAAAGGAGTTTCTAATGAGAAGCCTCCCGGTCCGAAACCATCTGTTACATCAAGGGTAAAATGGGAATATTTCCAGTATTCAAAAAGATCGCGGTCTATCCAGAATTCATGTCCGTTAATGGTTCCGATCATGGCATCATTCATTCTTGGGAAAAAACCTCCTTTTTCGAAGCATTGTGGTTGTGTGCCTTCACAACAGCCTCCTGCCTGGTAAAACATCAGATCACCGTATTTCTCCTCAAGTTCACGGATGACTTCAAAGGCTTTTTCTGTGGCGGAAAGTCTTGATATTTTTGTTTCCATTTTTATTGTTTTAAAATCATAAAGGTTATTTATAAAAGATCCCGGTAAAATAATTTTTTCACCGGGATCAACCACTTCATTATTTAATTTGAGCCTGCAATATCTAATACGATTCTGCCATCGATCTGCCCTTTTTTCATTTTATCAAATACATCATTAATATCTTCTAGTTTTGCTGAAGTTACTGTAGCTTTTACAAGTCCTTCATTTGCAAAATCTAATGCTTCCTGTAAATCTTTTCTGGTTCCTACTATAGATCCTCTTACAGTAATTCTCTTTAATACTGTTTCAAAAATCGGAAGTTCAAATGATCCGGGTGGCAATCCATTTAGAGCAATAGTTCCTTTCCGTCTTAAAACATCTATACCTTGTTTGAAAGCAATGGGTGAAACAGCAGTAATCAATGCACCATGCATTCCACCTACTTCTTTATGTAAATATTCGCCAGGATCTGTATTTTTTGCATTAACCACCAGGTCTGCGCCTAATTTTTTGGCCAAATCAAGCTTATCATCTGCTACATCAATAGCCGCTACATGCATTCCCATTGCTTTTGCATACTGAACTGCTACGTGACCCAAACCTCCGATTCCTGATATGGCCACCCATTCACCAGGTTTGGTCTCGGTTTCTTTTAGTCCTTTATATACTGTTACTCCGGCACATAAAATAGGAGCAATTTCCAGAAAGTTTACATCTGGTTTTAAGTGCCCTACATATCTTGAATCTGCAATTACATATTCTGCAAATCCTCCATCAACGCTATATCCACCATTTTTCTGAGCTTCACAAAGTGTTTCCCATCCTGTAATACAGTAATCACAACAACCGCAGGCACTGTAAAGCCATGGCACACCTACCGCATCGCCTTCTTTTACAAAAGCTTCAGGGCCACAAGCCACTACAATTCCTACCCCTTCATGCCCGGGAATAAGTGGCATTTTGGGTTTAGCCGGCCAGTCTCCATCTACTGCATGTAAATCTGTATGGCAAACACCACAGGCTATCACCTTCACAAGTACTTCATATCTTCCGGGTTCTCTAACAGGAACTTCTTCAATCTTCAAGGGCTGTCCATAACCTTGGACTACCGCAGCTTTCATCGTTTTGGGGATCATATTTTATTTTTTGAATGAGTTTTATTATGGTTATTTTAAGTAATTATCCGATTATTTTATCATTTAAATATTTTTTAAGGGTATGTATAGGGAAATGTTACACTTAATGCGTGAGGGATAGTAAGGGCGGCGAGGCACGAGCCGGTGCGTCATGCAATAAAGCACCGAAACGAAGTGAAGCCCTGCATAGCCCGACCGTTTGCCCTGGGAAAAGCCAAGGCAATCGGGCACGTCCTACATAATATTAAAAGAAACCTAACTTATTTTTGTTATAGGAGATCAGCATATTTTTGGTCTGACGATAATGATCCAGCATCATTTTATGATTCTCTCTTCCTATTCCTGATTGTTTATACCCACCAAAAGGGGCTCCTGCCGGATATGAATGGTATTGGTTTACCCAAACTCTTCCTGCTTCAATCTGACGTGGTATATTGTATAGTTGATGAGCATCTCTCGTCCATACTCCAGCTCCTAATCCATAGATGGTATCGTTGGCAATTTTAACAGCCTCTTCTTCATCTTTAAAGGTTGTAAATGCCAGTACAGGTCCGAAGATTTCTTCCTGGAAAATTCTCATTCTGTTATTTCCTTTGAAGACGGTAGGCTGAATATAGTATCCGTCCTCCAGATCTTCTCCCAGATGATTGACATCTCCTCCTACCAATACTTCTGCACCTTCATCTACCCCCAACTGGATATAGGAAAGTATCTTATCTTTTTGAATTTTTGAAGCCTGAGCTCCCATCATCACTGTTTTATCCAGCGGATTTCCTACTTTGATTGCTTTTACCCTTTCAATTACTCTTTCGATGAAAGCATCTGCAATACCTTCCTGAACCAGCAGTCTTGACGGACATGTACAGATCTCTCCCTGGTTAAGGGCAAAAAGAACAGCTCCTTCAATCGCTTTATCCAGAAATTCGTCATCAGCATCCATCACAGAATTGAAGAATACATTGGGTGATTTCCCTCCTAATTCCAACGTTACAGGAATAATATTTTCTGTTGCATACTGCATTACCATACGACCTGTAGCTGTAGACCCTGTGAAGGCTGCTTTGGATACTTTAGGATTTGTTACCAAAGCTCTTCCCAATTCTGCACCGAAGCCGTTCACAATATTCACAACTCCTGCCGGTAATAAATCTCCAATTAATTCCATTAAGATCATAATAGAAACCGGTGTACTTTCTGCAGGTTTTAAAACTACACAGTTTCCTGCTGCTAATGCAGGAGCAAGCTTCCATGTTGCCATAAGAATCGGAAAGTTCCATGGAATAATCTGTGCAATAACTCCCAGAGGCTCATGAACAATCAGGGAAACGGTATCTTTATCCAGTTCATTGTGAGATCCTTCTTCTGCCCGGATAACTGAAGCAAAATATCTGAAATGATCAATTGCCAAAGGAATATCAGCAGCTAAGGTTTCTCTGACAGCCTTCCCGTTATCAATGGTTTCTACAGTAGCCAGATATTCTAAATTCTGTTCTATTCTGTCTGCAATTTTATTAAGAATGATACTTCTTTCCGTGGCTGAAGTATGCTTCCAGGTCTGGAATGCCTTTTCTGCTGCATCTACAGCAAGTTCCAGATCTTCTTTTGAGGAATGAGCGACCTGTGTAAAATTCTTACCATCAACAGGTGAAACTACATCAAAATATTGTCCTTTAACGGGTGGAGTGAATTTTCCGTCAATATAATTATCATATCTGCTTTTGAACTCGGGACGTTGTAAAAGCGTTGTTGATCTTGGTTCTGTAAGAGTACTCATATCAGTATTTATTTAATTTTTTAGATACCCCCAAATTACACGGATGCGTGAAAAACCTATAGCACAATCGTATAAAAAAAGTGCAGAATAGTACAGAAATCAATTTTATTATTTTATTAACAGCAACGTTGGAGCAAATTTTATATATTTGAGTTACCGCCTTTATCAAAATACTCAGAAATGAACAACAATAGTAAGATTTTATTAAATACTCCTGAATTACGAAAGGAAAACCAGCTATTGAGTCTTGTTGAAAATCAGACAAAGTTCAATCTAAACAATTGTGAATTCAGTATCTACGAAACGCATAAAGCGGCCTTCGGGGTGAAGCTTCATTTTGAAAATATTGCATTTACTGCTATGCTGAGAGGCAAAAAGCACATGAAACTGGATAACAAGACAAATTATTTTGATTATTTTCCAGGAGAAAGTATTCTGGTAGCACCTGGTGAAACTATGGTCATTGATTTTCCTGAGGCTGATGAAACTCCTACTCAATGTATCTCTTTAAGTTTAAATCCTGACTTTATAGAGAATTCTCTTAATCATTTAAATTATCATTTTCCAAAAGCAGATGAAGCATCACAATGGAATATTCAGCTGGATGAATATTTTCTATTTAACAACCAGGCATTGGCTTCTGCAACCAACAATATTATGAGGATTGCTATGGATGATAATTCTCAAAAGGATATCATGGCTGATTTCGCTCTGAAAGAACTTCTGATACGGCTTATGCAGACACAGGCCAGGAGTATGGTAGAGAGAAATATTGTAAAAAATAAATCGAGAATTGGCTTTGCTGTAGATTATATTAAAAGAAACCTTCATCAGAAATTGTCAATAGAAAGTATTGCCAAGCTTGCGTATGTGAGCAAATCGAACTTCTTTAAGATGTTCAAAGATGAATTGGGAACTTCCCCTAATGACTTTATCCTGCAGGAAAGAATCAGTAAGGCTAAAGAATTACTGGCTACCCAGAACAGCATTAAAGAAACCGCTTACCAAACTGGGTTTTCGGATACCAATTATTTCACCAGAGTCTTTAAGCAACTGGAAGGAATAACACCTAAGAGCTATCAAAACAGGATGATTGTGCGGGAGTAATGACAGATACGAGGTACGGGATTCGTGTTACGAAACTGCTTAGTTACTTTTCAATGAAATTCAAATAAAAAAGAGCCCCATTTTCATGGAGCTCTTCTTATTTATATTAAAAATGTTAGTTCTTAATAATTGTCATTCTGCTTAATGTTCGGGTTAGCCTGAATAGCATTGATCGGAATTGGCCATTGCCATAAGTCACTTTTTGCATCCAGAGTCTGAATAAGCGCTTTTGATCCGCTACCATCAGCAATATCTCCTTTATTGGATCTTGTAATAGACTTTCCTAATCTTTTCAAAGTATACCATCTGTCATTTTCAAAAGCAAGCTCCAATCTTCTTTCTTTCAGGATAGCGTCTAAAAGAGCTGTTCCAGCTTCTGTCCCAGGAGTAAATGAAGTATATCTTTCTTTTCTCAACTGGTTTAACAAAGTAAGAGCAGTTCCCTCGTTACCTGATCTGTAAGATGCTTCTGCTACGTTCAGTAATACTTCAGCAGTTCTCAGATACTTAACTGGTACAA
Source organism: Chryseobacterium sp. CH25 (assembly GCF_004119455.1). Classification (GTDB taxonomy): domain Bacteria; phylum Bacteroidota; class Bacteroidia; order Flavobacteriales; family Weeksellaceae; genus Chryseobacterium. Next base: position 109,665 of record NZ_NRQT01000004.1, on the reverse strand, counting down.
TGTTAACCGGTCCACCGTTACCTGCATATTTTGTAATGTGGTTGTACATTTTCTTGTTGTACAATGCAGTAGTGAAGTAAGCTGTTTTTCTTACGTCATTAGCAGCGAAAGTGTTGAAGAAATCGTAATCTGCAACAAATTCTGATCTGTATTGACCATCAATTAACTGGTTATAAGCAACCCCTACTGTATTACGTTCAGGTGCAGCATTTGAAATCTGGAATAAAACACCATCAGTAATTTTAGCCAATCCTTCATTTTCTTTCCAGATACTGTTAAAGTTAGCCAATGTTGTAACACTTGGTGAAAGCCCTAATGCTAACTGACCGTATTTTACAGTATTTGCATTATCTCCTTTATAAAGATATACTCTTGATAATAATCCGTATACAGCAGCTTTGCTGAATCTTCCTTTATCGGCATCATTCTGTGTAATTTTATCAGCAGCAATTAATAAATCAGCGATTACTTTCTTATATGAATCATCTACTGATAAACTTCTTGAAGAATCATTATTCAATGGTCTATAAGATTCAGAATAATAGATACCATATTGGTTCTTTGCTACTGAGTTTTGTGTTGGGATTACAGAGTAAGCTCTTAAAATATCAAAATGAGCTGCTGCTCTGATAGCTCTTGCTTCTGCTTCAACATTATCTTTCTGAGCACCGGATAAAACTCCGTTTCCTAAATAAGAAAGAACAAAGTTAGCTCTGCTTACTACAGCATATGCTGCACTGAACAATCCTGTAGTCTGTGAATTATCTGCAGAGAATTCAAAGTTAGAAGCTGAAGCGTTAGAGTTTCTTCCTGCATCTGAAATGATAAGGTTATCAGTAGTAAGATCTCCCATAATAAGCTGGTTACCTGCATCACTAGTGTAATAACCTGTTCCTTTAAATGCAGTATAAGCTCCATCTAAAGCCTGTCTGAATGATTCAGGTCTGGTCATAGCTTGCTCTTCAGCTTCATTCACAGATGAAATCTGATCCAAATTTCTTTCACAAGACGTTAACGATACAAAAACAGTCAACGCAGCTAAACTTATTTTTATTATATTCTTTTTCATAAAGCTATTCAATATTAAAATTCTAATTGCATTCCTACCATGATCGTTCTTACAGCAGGATAAGTATAAAGGTTAAATGATCCTGGAACAAATAATGATGCAGATTCAGCAGATCCTACAGAAATTTCAGGTTCTCCGTGGAAATTAGTAAATGTAAATAAGTTCTGCCCCTGTACAAACATTCTCAGTTTATTAATTGGTGCATCTTCTCCAAGAATCTTTTTATCAAATGTATATCCTAGTGTAAGGGATCTTAATCTTAAGTAGTCTGATTTCTCAATCCACTGATCAGAATCACGCATACCGTTAGAATCTACTCTTTGGTATACTCCTGTATCACCTGGTTGTCTCCACATATTAGCAGCTGCCTGCGCCATGTTTCTTCCTCCTTTAGCCTGAGTTGGGTCAACAGCAAGCAGATACATGTTGTTATATGTATAACCTCCTAACTTGAATGTAAAGTCTGCACTGAAGTCGAATCCTTTATATTGAAGTGTAGTTCCGAAACCTCCGAAGCTTGTTGGGAAAGGAGATTTGTCTGTAAGCGCAACAGCATCAGAAGCACTGTATTTTTCTGTAATGTTTCCTGCTTTATCGTAATATTGAGCATTTCCATTATCTGGGTTTACCCCTGCAAATCTAACACTATAGAATGCATATGGAGATTCACCTACTTTAAGATAAGTATATCCAAGGTTTCTTTCAGTTTGTCCGTCTGCCAGCTTATCAAGAGTTGATTTCTGGAAAGAGATGTTAGCACGTACAGTCCATTGGAAATCTTTCTTTCTCATCACGTCTACGCTTAATTCAGCTTCAAGACCTTTCTGAGTCATATCACCAGCATTGATATATTGGTAATATGAACCTTCCTGCTTATCTAATGGTACTAATTGAACGAAATCTTTTCTCTTGTTTTGGTAAACTTCAACAGATCCACGGATTCTTCTCTTCCACATTGTAAAGTCAACCCCTGCATTGGTTACCGCATTAGATTCCCATTTCAGGTTTGTGTTACCAACGATGTAAACTTTTTCGGCACTGTTGTAAGTTCCAGGGAATAAAGCTGCGTTATTTCCGTATAAATCGAAACCAACATTAGCTACATTATAATAGTCAGATAATGAACCGTCATTTCCTGTTGTACCGTAAGAAGCTCTAAGTTTCAAGTCGTTGATGAAACCACCTTTCATGAAGTCTTCTTTGGCAATGTTCCAAGCAGCACTTGCAGACCAGAAGATCCCGCTCTTGTTATTAGCTCCAAATCTTGAAGACGCATCTCTTCTTAATGATCCAGTTGCTAAATATTTACCTTCATAATCATAGTTAACCATACCAGCTAAACTGAAAAGAGTATTTCTAACTTTAGTTCCGGTAAATGTATTTCTGTCTGAAGGAGTCGTGATAGAAGGAACGCTAAGAGTAGTAGATTTTAATCCATAAGCACTTGCATTCACTGTTTCAGTGTAGTTATCGTTATATTCGATAAATCCTAAGAAATCAAAATTATGTTTTCCGAATGATTTCTTATAATTTAATGAGTTATTCCACGTATAGTTAAATGCATAGAATGAGTTTTTCGCTAATGAACCTGTAGGGATTTTGTTCGTAGTTAAATCCAGGTTAGATCCCTTTTTCATCCAAGTGGTATTCATATACCAATCGTAAAGCCCGTTGAAATTCGTTTTAAATTTCAACCCGTTCGTGATCTTATATTCTGCGAATAAAGTTACCGGAATTCTTAATCTCTGATCTTCAGATCTGTTATTACGGATCTGCTCTACAGTATTTGAACCCGCTCTCATTTTCTGATTGTAGCTTCCATCTGGGTTATAAATCGGCTCGTAAGGAGCATATTTATACATTGCCGCGAATGGGTTCTGTGTATTGTTTCTGTCTCTGAAGTTTTCTGTAACCTGATATTGAATACCAAGGTTAACTCCAACATTTAACTTTTCGCTTAATTTGTTAGTAAAACCGAAGTTACCTGTATATCTCTTAAGTCCGTCTACGTCTCTAAGAATACCGTTATCAGCATCATATCCTAATGAATAGTAGAATGTGCTTTCTCTAGATCCTCCCTGTGCACTGAACAAGTAAGACTGAATACTTGAAGGTCTCAACAGGTCTTTTTGCCAGTTGTGATCATAAACAGCAAGTGCATTAATTTCAGCTTGAGATCTTGGAGCTACTCCTAAGTAACCTAGCTCATTCTGGTAGTTCATTAACTCTCTGGCATTCATCATCGTGAAGTTCTTATCCTTCAGCTTTTCACTGAAACCAAACTTACTTTCAAATGAATAGTTAGTTTTTCCAACTTTTCCGGCTTTAGTTGTTACTACAACTACCCCGTTTGCTCCTCTTGCACCATACTGAGCCGTAGCTGCAGCATCTTTAAGAACGGAAATTGATTCTACGTCTGCAGGGTTGATTGCACTAAACTGTCTAGCAGACATGTACATGCCATTTACTACATAAGTAGGCTCAGAAGAACCACCAACACCAGCAACCCCTCTTACCATGATTGTAGCAGTAGAACCTGGCTGTCCGGTAGCACTTTGTACGTATACCCCTGAAGCTCTACCCTGTAAAGAGTTTCCGATAGATGTTGTAGGAGAGTTTCTTCTGATAGCATCTCCACTTACAACGGCCTGAGCCTGGGTAATTTCATCTGCTTTTTTCTTCTGATATCCAGTAACGATTACCTCATCGATCTTATTCTCCTTCAGAATAGAATCATTCTTAGATTTTTGCGCATAGGCAGCTTGTCCTAAAAAAAACAAAGCTCCAGCACTTAATACATGTAACTTCACATTCATATTAACAGATTTTAATATATTCAAGGGGACAAATATGTTAATAAATATTAATAACATCAATTTATTAAAACCTCAAAAAAGCCCATCAGAAAAGGATTATCCGCACTTAACTCTAAAAAACGATAAAAAAAAACTCCAATTATATTTGAAATTTTAAAGAATACCAAAGCTTTTTAAACATTAAGGAGATTTTAAAGAAAAGTAAAATAAAAATTAATGTACATTAATTTAAAGAATCAAATGAAAAAAATAAATAATAAGCGCCAATATTAATGAAAAAAATAAAACAAAGCTCATTCGTTTTTTAGCCAAAATCAGTAAAAGCACTAGTGTTTTTTAATGAAATGCTATCAAAAAAGACCTGATAAAAGTCAGGAATACGGCTTAAAAAGACTGTTGTTGTAAAAATAAAATTAAAAATACGTTAATATATGTTAGCTAAAAACAAATATCAATCAGTAGATTTTTGAGATTATTCTCTTATGTTATTTTTGATATTGAAATAATGCTTTTCATAAAATAAATTACTCTATTTTCTTTTTTAAGCTTAACATTTTTTATCAAATAAATCATATAATCAGTCAATGCCATGTTACTATTTATTAACAATGATATCACGGAGTAAGTACAAAAAAAAAGCATTTCAAAACTGAAATGCTTTTTTATAATATTTACTGCTATACTATTTTTGATGATTATAATATCTCGCTCCCATTAAAACAGGGCTTTCAGTCTCTATAGAAACAAGACCAAATCCTTTATAATCAGGATTTACAGACTGATTTAACTGCTTCCTGTGAAGCTTTTCATAAATTTCAAAATCAATAGCTTTTCTATTGTTCAGATTTTCAAATAAATTCCACTTTTCTACCACTGTTTTCCAATTGGAGGATACTTTACCGGCAAATACTTTTGATTTGGAACCACTGCCGTATCCAAAGAAACCAATTTCTTTTCCGGATAAATCTTCATTTTCATCAAAAGAAGTCTGTAAGCCAGAAAGGAATGCCATAAAAATAGAAGCAGTATACATATTTCCTATTTCTGATGATGCTCTCTGAGTTTTTTCAATAGCTTCATTAATCAGCTGGAGATAATTTTCTGATTTAGCAACTGCTTTCTGTTCATCCGGAGTTTCATAAGAAATTCCATTTTCCAGACTGTATATCTCTGTAAAGACTCTTTTCCCGTGAAAAGCATAGGGCAAATGAAAAACAATATACTTCCAGTTTTCATAAGGCTTCTCCTGTCCTGTAACCTCTTTATAGTGCTGATAAGCTTCTCTGATTCTATCCTGATAGCACTGATTGGAATACTGTCCATCAAAAACCGGTTCATCTGTAAAGATTTCAATTTTATCAGGATACATTTCCGGTGCTCCGTTCAGATCTTCTTTTTTATATTGTCTTCTTGGTTTGAAAAAGTCAAAAACACTTTCTGTAGCTACTCCCCAGTTATTTTCAATTTCAAGAAGGTCAGGTTTTGCAGAGATCAATAATGCAACTGCTCCACCACCCTGTGTATATTCTCCAGAGGAAGCCAATTCATATTTTGCATAGTCACTGGCAATGATTACCGCCTTTTTATCTGGATTTACTCTTACAAAATCTAAAGCATTATGTAAAGCATCTACTCCACCTACACAGGCAAAAGTCATATCCACAACATCACAGTTTTTAAAAACTCTTTCTCCAAATTCTGCGGCCATTACCTTTTCAACCATCTGCATGGCATAAGAAGCAGTTGGCTTTGCTGCATCTACAGCACTTTCCGTACCCAGATAAATTCTTGAAATTTCTTTAGGGTTGATCTTATAGTCTTGAATTAACCTTAATAATGCTTCTGCAGCAAAGGTTGCAGCATCTTCATGCGCATCAGGCAATCCCATTTTATGCAGTCCTAGCCCTTTCTCCAATTTTGCCGGTTCTATGCCTCTTTTTTCAGCTAAATCTTTAATTTCCAAATACAAAGAAGGCACATAATAGCTTGCCGCTTCAATTCCAAAACTCATATTTTTTTAAATTTTAAACGAATTTATGAAAGATACCGCAAAAAACAGCAGTGAAAATACCTGATTTTTGTAATATTATTAAAAATAAATAAAATCCAGACGGATTTCATTAATACTCTTTTCTGCATCTTAAATTCATGGTATGAAACCTCTGCTAATGCTAGAAAAACAGTCCCAATGCAGCTCTTCTATAAAAAGAAAGCCGGCAACTTTGCCGGCTTTATATCTTACTTATAACTTTCTATGGTTTTATTAATTGCGTCAATCTGTTTATTAATGCTTGCTGCATTCTGTGGATTCTGTTTCAGTAATTCCATTTTCTTACTTAAACCATCCTTCAGCATCTGCACTACCATCATTTTTGCCTGTGGGTTATCACCCATCTGATTTTTTGCATAACCTAAAATCTTAGTAACACTTTCGGTAGCTTTTAAATTATCAGATGACATGATCCAGTTATATCCTTCTTCTGCAGATTTACCCAATTCCGGATTCTGGAATTTGATAAAAGGATAAAATGCTGCCAACGGAGCAATTTTTGGCATTTGAGAAACTACTTTATTTTTTACAATAACAGGAAGTAACTGTGCCTGCAAATCGTCTGACGCTCCATCCAGATCAATCTTATCCGCTAATGAATTAGCTTTTGACGGATCAATAGCCAAAACAGCTCCTAACGAGCTTCCTTTTACTGCATTTGAAACAGCTCCTACTCCTTTTTCAAAAAGAGGAAGATATTTTTTATCTTTTGTTTTAGCCAAAGCTGCAATTGCAGCGGCCTGCGTTAATGTTTTAGGATCATTGGACGCTAATTTTTCAACTTCCGCACCTAATGCTTTCATTTGCTCAGGATTGCTGAGATCCATCAATTCCAAAGCCTGAATTCTTACTCTGAAGAACGGATCTTTTAATGCCGCTGCCAATAGTTTAGTTGCAGCAGGGCTTTTTCCAACCTGATCTTTTATTCCTGCTAATGCATTATATCTGTTTTTAAATTCTTTGGAATTTGTAAACTGCAAAAGATTCTGTTCCGGAGTTTTCTTATCTGTAATATCTGCCAGAAGAACACCATCAGCATTAATATTTACCAAATCCGGTGTTTTGGAAACATCAAAATTAAATGTATTCTTTCCATCAGCTTTTACCCAAACATTATACCTCTTTGGTTTTCCATTGTCATATACATCAATAGCCAGAGGAAATTCAAACATCTGATCCTGGGTCTGATTGATAGTCACACTCACCTGTTTTTTCACAGGTTCAAATGTAAACGAGTAATTAATCTTCGGGTTTCCACTTCCGAAATACCACTGATTAAAGAACCAGTTCAGATCTTTTCCTGAAACTTTTTCAAAGGAAAGTCTCAACTGATGTGCTTCCGCATTCTGATATTCATTGGTTTTCAGATAATCATTCATTCCGGCAAAGAAAGCATCGTCTCCTAAATAGTTTCTCAACATATTCAGAATTCCACCTCCTTTCTGGTAAGTTACCAGATCAAATACATCTTCACGAGACGCATAATTGAATCTTACCAAATTTTTATTAAAGTCAGACGGATTATGAATATATCTGTTTACATCAGTCATCAGGTGATAATCTGCCTGATCTTTTCCATATTTATGCTCATTCCAAAGATATTCGGAATAATTAGCGAAAGACTCGTTTACTGTAAGGTTACTCCAGCTTTCTGCAGTTACCAGATCTCCAAACCAATGGTGAAACAGCTCGTGAGCAATAGTATCTTCCCATGTATTCTCATCAATAAGCTGTCCCGGTTTTTGAAGAATATCACTTCCGTGAAGTGTTGCCGTTGTATTTTCCATCGCACCACTCACATAGTTTCTACCGGAAATCTGTGCGTATTTAGCCCAAGGATAATCATAATTCATTCTTTTAGAGAAGAATTCAATCATTTCCGGAGTATTTCCATAGATCTGTTTGGCGTAAGGCTCGTATTCTTTTTCAATATAGTAATCAACAGCAATGTTTTTCCATTTGTCTTTTACAATGGCATATTCTCCTACTCCCATGAAGAAAAGGTAAGTTGAATGCCTTTTATCCATTACCCAGTGATCAGTTCTTAATCCGTTAGATTCTTTTTGAGAGTCTTTCAGGATACCATTTGAAAGGGTAACATATTTGTCAGGAACCGTCATATAGATTTCCTGAGTTGTTTTTTGATTGGGTTTATCAATAGTTGGAAACCATGCAGAAGAAGATTCCGTTTCGCCTTGTGTCCAGATTTGTGTTGGAAGTTCCGGATCTGTTCCCTGTGCATTAATGAAATAAAGTCCTTTGGCATCGTTAATAGCCATACTTCCTTCCTGTTTCACTTCGTTCGGGCGGGAGGTATATTTGATATAGACTGTGTAATCCTGATTTTTCTGATATGTTTTATCTAACGTGATTTTCAGAACATCATCTTTATATTCATATTTTAAAGGGGATTTTTTACCATTGTTATCAAGGGCTACTTCATGAATCAGCATTGCCTTCGCATCAAGAATCAGTTCATTGGTTGGATAAAAATATGGTGAAGCTGTTAACCATTCTTCTCCATTCATCTGTTCTTTCTGATAGTCGAAGTTTACTTTCAGCTTTGTATGTTTCAGTTCTGTTACCTTGGTATGGGTAGCTCTGTACACTTTTTCTCTTCCTGAAGTCTCGGTTTGTGCTGATACATTAGCGGAAAACAGGATTCCAAGTATCGCAATCGATAAAATGGCCTTTCTCATCTGTCTACTTTATAATTTTAGAGTTATTTTTTATGATGATATCGAAAATATCATTGACTAAATTTTCATAATCACCGGTTTTCAACTGTTCTTTTGTTTTGGCAAAAGCTTTTTTCAGTTCACTTTCCGGATTCTCTTCGTCAACAATTTCTGCTGAAGCAACCCCTTTTAACTGAAGTACGATATTTTTCAATACTTCAGGGTCTGCATTCTCTTCAATATTTATCTTTAAATATTTCATAATTTTTGTGATTGGATTTATAATTCTGCCTTTTGTTAAAGGGCAAAAATCAAGTTCTTTCAAATTTAGAACTTATTTTAGAAACAATGGGTCTGTTAGTGACTTTTTATTGCAGGAGAAATGCGAGGAACGGAAGATGGGAACGGGATAATGGAGGTTACTATTGGATGAAATATAAACTGTAAATCATTCTAAAAAAAGACCTGTTTAAGTGAAAAAGATAAAACATCTGTTATTGGCTGACTGGAAAAACGTCCCTCTTTCAGCTTGTGACTTCCAACCTTATCTGCTATTTTTCTCTAACAATCTTCCCGTTTTTATATAGAAATATCATTTCACATTTCGTCTGTCTGTCAGCATTAAAAATAAATACTTTTTTAGGATCAATACCATTCATTTCAGCCAGCATTCGGGATTCCCAGTTATTGTAAAAGATAGGTTCTCTAAGGATAAAATGCGGATTGGTTTTCAGTTCTGTGAACATATCATAATTTAAACAAACCACTCCATTTTCAATCTTTTCAGCTTTCAATGTTTTGCTCAGTTCATTAAACATTTGATGGTTAAAATGACTAGCATAAATCCAGGCATTTTTCACACTCATATTGGTGGTTAGCAACAGAAAGGCAATGCCTGCAAAAAGAGAACTTACCGTTTTATTTCCCAGTTTCAGTTTAAAAGCCAGATAAATGATTCCTGAGATAACAAAGAGTGTATAAAAAAGCCTGACAGCTCCGAGGCTTCGGTTATCGAATCCAAAAAGAGTCGGGATATAAGCAGAAACGTAGAAAACACTTACAGCAAGAATTATTGAGACCAAAGAAATTAATCCTACATTTTTAATGGCTTTTAATCTGCTTTTAAAATCGTAGCCGATAAATACCTTATAAACAACAGAAGAGATGATCAGCGCTAACAGTATTTCTACAATATGAAGGTTTTTAAGGTTCAAAATACCTTTATATATTCCCACAAAAATATCTTTGAAAAACATTTTTGCCGTTAAAACCGTTACCTGTACTACTCTTTTCAGTTCAAAGATTTTCCCTACCTCATCTCTCTGATAAGAATGAGTAAATACTGCCGGCTGAATCACTTTTCTAAAAATAAAAACTGATCCTAGAGTCAGCAATAGAAAAACTACTCTTTTTTTATTGTCTTTGATTAAAAACAGATTCAGAAGAATAAGTGGTAAGAAAATTTCATAACTTAATATAGAGAGTATAAAAAAGAGAGCACTGAACAGAATATTTTTACGGATATAAACATAATAAATACTCAGGCTAAAAAATATAGTTGCCAGGCTGGAGTTCAGCATAATTGGAGAAAACTGAATACTTGTACCAATTAAAGAACATGAATACAATAAGGTCAGCAAACTCGCCAGTTCTTTTGACAGTATTTTTTGGGCTATCCAATACATAACAAGCAACGAAAGTGGAAAAAACAGTATTCCTAAAAGGTAAACAGAGTTATTATATTTTGAAAGAAAAACTAAAGTTCCTGTCACAAATCCGGATACCGGTCTTGCCGCCATATTGGAAGAGTCCAGATAGGAATATATATAATTGAAATAGGGTTTCGAGATATGTCTGGCGTTATACGCTTCTTTTAAATCATCTGCTACAATGACTTTCTCTTTGAGAACGGACAGCCCTATATAAAGATTGTAAACAACGATCAGGATATTCAAAAATATCAGATACGTACTGTTTAATTTTTTTCCATATTATTTTCAAAATCTGTGGAGAGCATCAGATACTCACAAACTTCAAAAATAATAGAAATCTGTCAATTACAAAAGATAATAAAAGAGTTGATACAATATTAAATTGCTACCGGAGCTTTAATTCCCGGATGTGGATCGTAGTTTTCCAGAGTAAAGTCTTCAAAATCGAAATCGAAGATATTTTTAACTTCAGGATTCAATTTCATAGTAGGAAGTGCTCTTGTTTCTCTTGAAAGCTGTCTGTTCACCTGCTCAAAGTGATTGTTATAAATGTGAACATCACCGAAACTGTGAACATAATCTCCTACTTCAAGATCACAAACCTGAGCTACCATCATTAATAACAATGCATAACTTGCAATATTGAAAGGGACTCCAAGGAAAACATCTGCACTTCTCTGGTATAGCTGCAATGATAATTTTCCGTCTGCTACATAAAACTGAAACAATGCATGACAAGGTGCCAGAGCCATATTAGGAATCTCAGCAACATTCCATGCGGAAACAATTAGTCTTCTGGAATCCGGATTCTTTTTAATCTGATCTATTACTTCTGTAATCTGATCCACTACTTTTCCGTCTGCTCCATTCCAGCTTCTCCATTGTGCTCCGTAAACAGGTCCTAAATCACCGTTTTCATCAGCCCACTCATCCCAGATGCTTACACCGTTATCTTTAAGGTATTTGATATTGGTATCTCCTTTCAGAAACCAAAGCAATTCATAAATAATGGATTTTAAATGCACTTTTTTAGTGGTTACCAATGGAAAACCTTTTGACAGATCATATCTTAACTGATATCCGAACACACTTCTTGTTCCGGTACCGGTTCTATCGGTTTTATCAGTTCCGTTGTCTAAAATATGCTGTAAAAGATCCAGGTAGTTTTGCATTTTGAAAAGGGATTTATGGGTCAAATTTAGTAAAAAAAAAGCACCCAGCCTATGGATGCTTTTTATAAGATGTATATCTATTTTCTATAAAACCAGTGTATATCCTACACCTTCAGTCTATTAAGACAAGAGAAAAATTATAATACAGAAACACTAATTTTTTCACTGTTTCCATTAATTGATTTCAGTTGGCCATATCTGTTTTTATCAATGAATTTATCATTTGAATAATCCAGTTTCACCGGACCAAATTTTGTAAGCTTCTGAAATTTACTTTCATCAATAATATCTTTTGTTCCGTAATCTATAGAAATATCGCCAATCGTTTTCAGTTTTCCCATCCTGCTGTTATCGATAACATCATTAGGCCAGTAGTCGACATTAAGGTTTCCTATTTTCTTTACCTTACCCGCTTTTTCTCTGGTAAATGCAGAATCGTCCCAATAGTCTACAGAAATATTTCCTATACTTTTCAGTTTGCCTGCTTTTTCACTTGTAAATGCGGAATCATCCCAATAATCTATTTTAACATTCCCTATACTTTTAAGCTTTCCAAATTTAGCTTTATCGAAAACCTGATTATCATAATACTCAAGTTTACCATTAAGGTCAGGAGCATTAAAATCAGAAATTGATCCGTCAGCATTAAGGGTAATTACAAAACCGTCTACAGTAAGTTTTACGGTTTCCAGATCATATGTTCTTGAGGAAACGGTAGCACGAACCTGTGCATTAATGACTAAACTGCCTAATAAAAAGGCAAGGAGAAGTAAATTTTTAAATTTCATATTATTAAAGATTGATTTACCAAATAAGTTCAATATCCTGATTGATATTGTTGATGGTAAATGTATCTCCCATTTTCTTGCCAAACATTGCCTTTACTAAAGGGGATTCTGCAGAAACAGTCATAATCTTCTGATTTTCAAAAAGAATTTCTCCCATAGAAGCTGAAACATAGAATAAGCCTTTATTGGTTTTCACCAAAGCACCGTTCTGAATCTTCTCCGAAGGATCTGCTGTTATTTTTTGTAAGACGCTCTGTTGATTCAGTACTTCATTAAGCTGCCGCTGCAGATTATTAATTTCCTGCTGAAGCATTTCCCTTCCGGTTTCATATTTATCTCCCATTGAACTTTTGGTGTCATTATTGGAAGCACGGGTTTCTGCGATCAGATTTTCAAAATACTGAATTTTGTCTGTCAGTTTAGCTTTAATTATGTTGATTATTTCCTGTTTGTTCATTGTAGTATTGGAATAGTTTTATTGTGGATGGAGAAAACCACCCCGTCAAAATTATAAATTTTGACACCCCTCCACTGGAGAGGAATGTAGTACCATTTAATAACTTGTGGTTGAAATTATGGTGTTTCTTTACTTTTTATTTTTCAAATACAGCGTAGTCCGAAACCTTGAAATTAAAATCTTTACCTTCATCGAAGTTTCTTTTTGTTTTTTCGAAAACATTTCTGAAAGTTCCTGATATATTTCCGTCTTCAATAGTAAAGTTAACTGGTTCTTTTGACATGTTTAAAACAACCAATACTTCATCTTTTCCGTTTTTTCTTACGTAAGCCAGTATCTTGTCATTGGCAGTTGTATTCAGTAAATAAGTGGTTACATTCGGATCACCACCTCTCAAAGCCAGATTGAAAGATTTCAGATCTAATAATGTTTTATAGAAATCAGCAACCTGATAAGTTTTAGTCCATTTAATCGGATCTTTCTCGAAGAACTCCAATCTCTTCATATTCGGAAGCTCTTGTCCTGAATACAACAATGGAACACCATTCCATGTAGCTGAAAATACGGCCATTGGCTTTGTAATGACTGCATATTTTTCATATTCTGTGCCGTTCCATGAGTTTTCATCATGATTAGCGGTAAACCAGGCTCTCATTGACTTGTCCCCGATGTTGGAATACTGTACCAATAGGTCTTTTAGCTCCTGAAGCGGTTCATTCTTTTTGTAGTAATCTGCAGATTTATGCATCCATTTCCAGGAATAACTTGCATCGAAAACCTTTCCATATTCCGGACTTTCCAGCTCGTCAAATTCTCCTAACCAGAAAAGAGGTTTTATCTTTTCTACTTCCGGGCGGGCCTGTTGCCAGAAATCTACTTCTACCCATGAAGCTAAATCGCATCTGAAGCCATCAATATCAGTTTCTGTAATCCAGAATTTCATGGCATCAATCATGGCCTGACGCATTTCGGGATTTTTATAATCCAGCTCAATGATATCATCCATTCCTGAAGCAATATGGAATTTCCCATCAGGATCTTTCAGATAAAATTCGGGATGTGTTTTCGTCCAGACATGGTCCCAACCAGTATGATTGGCTACCCAGTCTATGATTACTTTAAAGCCCAATCTGTGTGCTTCATTCACCATCGCTTTAAAATCTTCCATTGTTCCGAATTCCGGATTAATAGAAGTATAATCTGAAGCCGCATAAGGACTTCCCATACTCCCTTTTTTATTTTGCTGGGCAATTGGGGTAATAGGCATAAACCATAATGTTTTTACACCCATTGCTTTCAGGCGGGGCATTTCTTTTGCAAATGCTTTGAAAGTTCCTTCCTGTGTATATTGTCTGATATTTACTTCGTAGATATTAGTGTTATGTTTCCATTCTTTTGGCAGTTCTGTCATCCTCTTTGTATTTTTTTGAGTGGTACAGGAAACAATTCCCAGACCAATTACGGCTAATAAAATTAATTTCTTCATTAATCTATTTTTAACAAAAGTAAGGATTGTTTTCTAGGGAAAGGGGGCTAAAAGGTAAAATTCATAAAGCATTACTGTTAAGAAATTAAAGTCTCTTGTTCTAATTGTGTCTAATTTGACGCAAAGCTTTTAGTAAGTCTCGTTATATTTTTTAGGGAGCAAAGATTGGAATCAATTTCATTGATTCTTTCTAAGCAGATGTGTAATAGCTTTAATATTATTTTTCTTGGATTCCTTCAATAAAAAAGCCCCGGACTAAAAATCCAGGGCTGTATTTTTTATGTATCTACATCTTATCTTTCATCATCGTTGTCATCTTCATCATCAAAGACGTCATCGTTGTAGTCTTCTTCTTCCTCATCATCGTAGCTGTCATCTTCATCAGAAAAGTTTCCGCCAGCTCCAAAATCTTCATCGAAACCAAATTCATCATCTGCCAAAGGCATTGCTGATTTCTTTTTAGATCCTCCTGCGCTTCCGTTTTTGCTAGGCGCTTTTAATGGAACATTTCCAAATCTGTATACTGTAATTGGATAGTTCACTCCTTTTTTCTCATCAATGATTTCTATAAGCTCACAGAAGAATTCCCAAAGGTCAAGAAGTCCATATTGGAACTGCGCTTTGTCTCCAACATTTTCAAAAGCTTCATCAATGTACACATCTGACATAATCTCGCCATCACCATCGTCACTCATATCTTCGAGTGGAACACTTTTTACGATTGTTCCATCACTCTCTAACAAATTAAAAGTAGAAAGCTCTTCTCCATGCAGATTGAACGCACTTTTAATTCCTAAATGTAAGTTCCATAACGTTTGTTTTCCCTTAACTTCAATATCACGGAAAATATCCTCTTTCGCATCTAATATTACGCGGATTTTGTAAACCATATCAGTTTCTTAAATTACTTTTTTGCCTTTATAATTATGATAAATCTCTGGTGCAAATATATAATAAATGACATGTGACAAAAAATATTTCAGGATTTTTTAAAATATTTTTTTTTCTTACATTTTGCCGGAATTATTTACTTTTTTCAAGCATAAAACTGAATTTCGTTCCTTCAAGATAAACACTTTCTACGGTAATGTTTTCGTTATGAGCCTCAAGGATATGCTTTACGATAGCTAATCCTAATCCGGAACCACCTTCTCTTCTGCTTCTGCTGGTTTCCACACGGTAAAAACGTTCGAAGATTCTCGGAAGAATTTCAGATTTGATTCCCATTCCGTTATCTATTACTTCAATAAGCACTTTATTTTTCAAAACGCTTGTCTTAACAATCACTTTTGCTTCCTGTCTGTTGGCATAGTGTATGGCATTAGAAATAAGGTTAATAAAAACCTGAGAAATCTTTTGTTTATCGGCTTCTACGAAAATTTGAGGATGTAAAGTCTGGATTTGTAGTGTGGTATTATGTTTTTCAGCTTCAAATTCAAGAAGATCAAAAATTTCCTTGATAAGAAGATTGACATCAAATTTGGAAACGGTAAGATTAATTTCTCCAGCTTCGAGCCTGTTAATCATATCAAGATCTGTAACAATGGCAATAAGCCTTTCTACGGATTTATCAATTCTTTCGAGGTATTTATCACGAATGGTGAGATTATCTACTCCTCCATCTCTTAATGTTTCTACATATCCCTGGATCGAAAATAATGGCGTTTTAAGCTCATGAGAAACGTTACCGATATATTCTTTACGGTAGCTTTCCATTTCCTTCATCATATCAATTTCGGTAGCTCTTTGCTGATTAAGATCCGAAAATCGTTCTCCCAGTTCTTTGATGGTTATATTTTCATCATTATCATGAACCATTTCCTGAGGAAGAATCCCAGAAAGGCCCTTCACCTGCTTTCTTCCGTAATAATTGAAAAGAAGTTCCAATACTACACAGTTGATAATAAAGATAAGGACTATACAGATTAAAAGACCCGTCTTAAATAAAGGGGTCTCATAATAAATATCTTTAAGTGAATCGAAAACGACCACTAAAAACAACATCACCAGTGTCAGCAGACATGAGGCGACGAGTGTAAGTCTGTAAAATTTCAATTTTACAACGTTTTAATGATTGAACGTAAGGATAAGGTTTTAAAGCAATTAAACGATAAGTTTATACCCAATCCCTTTTAAAGTCTGAATCGTGTTGATTCCTAACTTTTCTCTTAATCTTCTGATGTGAACGTCAATAGTTCTTTCTCCTACGATAACATCATTACCCCAAACTTTCTCAAGAATTTCTTCTCTTTTGAATACTTTCTCGGTATTGGATGCTAAAAGATAAAGTAAGTCAAATTCTTTTTTCGGAAGAAGAAACTGCTGTCCGCTTTTAGAAACTCTGAAGTTATCTTTATCAATGACAAGGTCACCAATTTCGATCAGTTTAGCATTATCAGAAACCTGAGAGGTTAACTGTAATAATGCGTTTACTTTAGAGATCAGGATTTTCGGTTTAATAAGCTTCACAACATAATCGTTGGCTCCTGCCTGGAATCCTGCCAGCTGAGAGAATTCTTCGCTTCTTGCAGAAAGAAAAACAATCAATGTCTTTTGAAGTTCTTTTACTTTACGAAGTTCCTGACAGGTTTCAATACCATCTTTTTCGGGCATCATTACATCCAGTAGAATAAGATCCGGAACAATTTCCTTTGCTTTTTCTATTCCTTCGTTACCGTTGGTAGCAGTATAGATATCATATCCTTCCTTTTCCAAGTTGTAAGACAGAATCTCTAAAATGTCCAGTTCGTCGTCTATTAAGAGTATTTTCTTTTGACTCATTTTAAATTTTTACTGTTTCAAAGTTAATCATTTTTGAATGATAGATTAACAAATTAGTTATCGTTCATATAAAGTTAACAATAATACTCTTTTCTTAATGTTTAGTTAAAAAAAAATTAAATTTTACTAAACCAAATACCCCATCAAACTTTTATTCCTTTGCACCGAAAGAAATCTAGTAATAAAGACAAGTAAAGAGAATGAAAATTAATAAACTTAGTATTGCAGTCTTATTTTTATCCGGATCTGTATTCTACGCGCAGGAAACAAAGCGTGATACATTAGCGAAGGAGAAAAAATTGAAGGCGTAGTAATCCAAGGAAGCAGCAACAAGAAAACTGAAACTGCTGTATTAGGAGAACAGAAAAAAGCGATTATTCAGAAGCAGGCTGTAAGTGCTGAAGAGATTTCCAGAAAAGGGATCTCCAACGTAGAGCAAGGACTTACGAAGGTAACGGGGATCACTACGGTAGAAGGAAGAGGTCTTTTCGTAAGAGGTCTTGAAGAGCGATACAACTATTTATTAATTAACGGTCTTGGTTCGCCATCCAACAACCCTTTCCAAAAGATTATTGCATTAAAGCAGTTTCCAACGGATGTTGTAGGTAAACTGAACATCTACAAGACTTTCAACTCCAACCTTTACGGGGATTTTGCAGGAGCAACTTTTGATATTGAAACGCTTACCATTGATAAGCCATTCACCAAAGTAGAATTCAGCGTAGGAGTAAACACTTTGAGTACTTTCAGAGATAACTTTAAAGTGGCTGAGGGTGCTGATGGGATGAAGGGATATCTTGGATTAAACTCCAGAGATAGAAGACTTCCTAGTGAGATTAGAAATGCAAGACCTAATAACTATAGGTTTACAGCCGATCAATCACTGAACTCTTTTAAAGATTCATGGAATGTGGATAATGTAAGAGCAATGCCTAATACAAGTATTGGATTTACGACTGCTCAAAAAGTAAAAATGGGAGAATCAGGAAACTTAGGAATCCTATTTTCACTAAATCAAGGAAGTAAATTTGAATATAAGGAGGGGGATAATAACCAATTTAAAGGATTAGGCCGAAATTCACTTATTGAGAACATGAATTTTCTTAGTCGTAAACAATATAATTACGAAACAGAATCTTCCGTTTTATTAGGTTTAGGGTACAAAAATAGAGGCACTAATATTAACTTAAATGCCATCTATTTACAAAACACTAACAATATTATAGAAGACAACCACGGCTATAAAGACGGACAGGTACTTAATAAAACAACTTTCTTCAGAACGAATCAATTAGATATTTCAAGATTTTTAGATTTACAATTGACGGCTTCACAAAAAATAAATGAAAGACACCAGGTTAAAGCCGGAGCAAGTTACGTCATTAATAATTATCAGCAACCTGATAGAAAGATTGTAGAGGGAAATACAATTGATCCAATTACTGGAGCAGCTCTTACAGATGGAAATATTTCTATGCGCTATGGTGGAAATAATATTATCCGCCAATATCTGGATGTTGATTCCAGATTCTATGGATCAGCATTTGCTGAATATCAATTGTCTTTAGGAGAAAAAGGAGATAGAAAGGATTTCCCAATTCAAATTGCCTTAGGTTATAACGGTTTTTCTGACTTCAGAAAAACGTCATATAGATTTATCTTTGGACGTACATCTAATTCAACATTAACACCTTTCATTATTAATATTGACAATCCACAAGATGTCTTTAATTCATCAATCAGAAAGGGAGATTTGTATTATCAGGAAGGTTCTGATGTTTCACAATACTATTCAAGTTTTTATCAAATTATAAATGGTGGATATGCTAATATTAATTTTAAACCTAGTGATTCTTGGGATATCTTATTAGGGGCAAGATTTGAAAATGATATGACTTTAATCCGCTATTCTGAACAAAGTGCAGATGAGAAAATAAATTTAGATAAAAACAAGAACTTCTTTTTACCTTCATTATCAATAAAGAAAGCAATTAATAATAAAAATAATATTAGATTCTCATTTAGTAAAACGGTTACACGTCCGATATTAATTGAGACTATGCCTATTACTTATATTAATCCTGATAACGTAAATATTGTTGGTAATCCAGCAATTAAAAACAGTGAAAACTACAATTTCGATTTGAAATGGGAATACTTCCCAACAAACAAAGAAATGTTTGCTGTTAACTTATTTGCCAAAAGAATTGATAATGCAATAGAGCGTTCATTAGTACCTTCTGGAAATGCTACTGGTTCAACTATTACTTTCTTCAATGCAAAAAGAGCAGAATTATTCGGAATAGAATTAGAGGGAATCCTAGGTTTGGGAAGACTATCTGAATCTCTTAGAAATTTCACTTTAGGAGCTAATGCTACTATTATGCATTCAAATGTAGAAAGAAGCCAGGATCAAATTAATATGGAACAACCTGATTGGTTTGCCATTACAGGTGAAAAATTAAATAAAAGAGGTTTACAGGGAGCGTCTCCTTATACCATTAATGCTGACTTAAAATACGAATTAAAAGGCCGTAATAATTTAGCACACACATTCTCTCTTGTGTATAATGTATCTGGAAGCAAAATATATGCAACAGGAGGTACAGGTACTGATAATTATTATGAAAAACCATTCAGTCAGTTAGACTTTGTTTATCAAGGACAGCTATCTAAAAATTGGAATTTAAAATTCGGAATTCAGAATATTTTAAACAGCCAATACAAAATCTTAATTGGAGATAAAAATTATCTTCAAACTAATTTTGAGCAAGGAAACAATAGATTCACAAGCTATTACAGAGGTACTACATTCAACTTAACTGTAGGGTATACATTCTAATAATTCAATAATTAATAATAAAGTATAAAAAGTATAAAAATGAAAAGAAGTGTTTTATCATTACTATCGTTAACAGTTGTGTTAACATTAGCCTTAAATTCATGTACTATCGAGGTAAATGACGGCTTAGGAGACGGTACGACAGTTACCACTCCAGGAACGAATGAAGGTGTTTTAAGCGGAAGCGGGACATTATCAGGTACTATTTCAAAAAATATCCTTATTAAAAAAGGTAACTATACATTAGATGGAATTGTAAAAGTAACCAATGACGCTACAATTACTATTGAAGCTGGAGCTACTTTCAATGTTACAACAACTAAAACAAGTGGACTTGTAATTCTTCAAGACGGAAAGATTAATGCAGTAGGTACTGCAGCTGAACCGATTGTATTTACAACATCTACTAAAACTCCTGGAGATTGGGGAGGAATTACTCTATATGGAAATGCACCAATCAAAGCTATCAATGGAAATGCACAAGCTCTTTCAGAAGATGGAAATAACGTTTACTATGGTGGGACAGATCCAAACTCAAACTCAGGAACAATGAAATTCGTAAGAGTAGAATATGCTGGTAAAAAAATCGGTGATGGTACTTCTGAAACCAATTCTATGACTTTTTATGCAGTAGGAGCTGGAACTATACTTGAGAACCTTGTTACTTACAAAGGAACCGATGATGGTTATGAATTCTTTGGAGGGACAGTGAGTGCTAAGAATCTTGTTTCTTATGGTAACTTTGACGATTCTTTCGATTGGCAGGATGCTTGGAGTGGACAAAATAATACGAACTGGTATGCATTCCAAACCGGTACAGGTAACTTCGGAATGGAAATAGAAGCTTCTGGTAATGCTGATAATGTAGCACCAAAAATCTCAAACATTACATTAATCAGAGATGCTAATACACTTCCTGAAACAGCAAATTCTCCAGAAATTACTGCTATCCAGTTTAAAAAGCAGGGAACAGGAATCTTCTCCAACGTTTATGCAAGTGGTTATAAAAATATTGGAACACAAAAAGCTTATAGTGTACTAATTCAGGATGCAGCTACAGAAACAAGCCAGGTAAATACAGGTAAAATAAAAGTAGACCCTCTTACTTACGTAAACTCTGATAATCTTGGAGCTTGGGGATATGCTTTCAGTCCAAATGGTGGTAAAACATTCACAAATGCTACAACTGTTACAAAAGTTTCTCTAACTCCGGGAGCATGGGCTACCGTAGACGGGGTAAACCTTTTAGCAGCTTTACAATAACTAGTTTCTTCATTTCAAATAAAAAACCATCAGAAAAAATTCTGATGGTTTTTTGTTATACAAAAAACAACCACCAGAAAACTCCAGTGGTTGATTCACAAAAAACAAGTGTATAAAAAATATATACTACGTACAATTTAATTTCTCCAGAACAGATTCCCGTTGTGCATCAGGGCTTCTATTGTAGACATTCTGGAAACAGCTTCTGCTGAACATGAAGCATCTGCTAAAACTATAGCAGCTTCATCGCCGGCTTTAGGCCATTGTTGTTTTCCTTTATCATCCAAAGGAAGAATACTTTGAGAGGCAAACTGTAAACCTCTTGACAAAGCAAATTCAGTGGCATAACCATATAATTCTGCAATCAGATTGGATTTCTGTAACATGCTCCCGGATCCGAAAGTACTCCAGAAGTCCTGTACGTTATCATTCCCGATCAGGACATTTACCCCATGTTTTTTCATAGTGGGAATTGGCATGATAGTCTTTTTAAACGGTACGGAAGAAGCAATTCCTACTTTTCCTGCAGCCAGTCTTTCTGAGATTTCATCTGCTTCTTTTGGAGAAAGATGAGCCAGTGCAAAAGCATGGCTTACAAAAGTTTTCCCTTGAAGGGCAGGATTTTCAATAGCTTTATCAATCAGATAATTAATCGTCTTCATTCCGGATTCTCCTACTTCATGCAGGTGAATATCAATTCCTTTATTGTAGTCTAAGGCCAACTGTACCGTAAAGTCCATTACTTTTTCAATGCTGCCGTCAATGCTTAAAGGATCCAGTCCACCAATAAAAGCAACGCTTTTTAGTTTTGCAGCTTCCTTCATTAAAGGAGCTGATTCTGTATAATACACACCATGCTGTGGAAAAGCAACTAATTCTGCGTTAAAGGAATCTTTCTTATTTTGAAGGGCCTGTTCCAGGTTTTCCAGCGATTTTAATCCTGAAGTAGGATCAATATTGAAATGCGTTCTGGCAAAATGCGTCCCATAATGCTGTAACAGGCTAATCAGCTGCTCTGCTCTGTCCACTGAAGTTTTCAGAAGTTCAGGAATAATTTCCTGTTCATAGGCAATCATATCCTTTACACTTTTCCTTTTAGGAGAAAGAGCCTGCCAGGGAAGACCATACAATGTTTTATCCAGGTGAATATGCATATCCCTGAAAGCAGGAAGCATCAGATATCCTTTGGCATCAATAGCTTTGGAAGTCGGATCATTGGATTTTACCGATTTAATTTTTCCGTCTTCAATTTCAATACTGAAAAGGTCTGTTTTTGTTCCGATAACCTCTTCATTCTCATATTCAAAACCTGTTTCCAGGCGTACATTTTTAAGGGAATAGTTTCCTTTCGCAGTTAATTGATAGGGAAATTGCATGTTCTAATATTTTAACCCTACAAAATTACACCGGCTTCTTCTGAAAACCGGTGTATCAATTATGTCTTGTTTTGTATAAATTATTCCTTGAATTGAGATGGTGTCATTCCCGTCTGCATTTTAAAGAATTTCGAAAAACTGGCATGATCATAGAAACCAAGATCATATACAATATCTTTTACAGACATTTCCGAAACTTTCAAAAGCCGTTTTGCTTCCAGTAAAATACGGTCCTGAATAAGTGATGACGCTGAAGCATTGAGATTCTTTTTACAGACAATATTCAGATAATTAGCAGAAATATTCAGCTTATCTGCATAGAACGATACAGATCTTTCGGTTCTGAAATGTTCATCAATCAGTTGCAAAAACTTAGAAATAATAGGATTTGAATGATACATTTCAAAATCTTTGAATGCACCTTCCACCGTTTGACTAACCAATAATCCGATGAGCTCACTTCTCTTCTGAATCAGTTCCCAAAAAACTTTTTCACCACTCAATACTTTTTGAATGGCCTGAAATTCATATAAAAATGTTTTAAAAATTTCTTCGGAAAGATTAATTACAGGATGATTCTGGTAATAGGAAGCTGAAAATCTTAACGATGGCAAAAAACTTTCAAACCAATCCCGGCTAATCATCAGCTGATACCCTACCGTTTCTTTTTCAATCACCCATTGATGTACCTGATCCGGAAAAACAAGATGAATCTGATGATCTTTCACCTCATATTTCGTAAAATCTATAGTATGGGAGCCTACTCCATGTTCAAAAAGATTGATGATAAAAAATCATGTTTATGGGGATCATCAATAGAACGTGCCCCGTGGAGTTCATTAAACAGCAAATTACAGCCTTTAAGCTGATTCTCACTAAACTCCTGAATTCCTAAAATCGGAAAATGATCTGTATGATAACTCACGCTACCTGAATTTCTCTTAAAATTAATAAAATTTACGAGAGAAAAAATTAAAATAACCACAAAAGAAACAAATGCTTTTAATCATTCTCACCCAAACTACTGTTTCTCCCCTTTTCTACAACACAGAGAATGATTTTGAATTCAACACTGCTTTAAAAGAAAATTATTTCAAAACAGAGTAATAAAAACATTTGTAACCTTTGTGGTTAACACCCAACTAAATTATATATCTAAATTTTCTACGTATTAATGTTGGAAAATCGCAATGGCGCGAAGGTTTTATTTATGATGCTGTTTTTAAGGCGCAAAGATTTTATCTTCGATAAAACTGAATACTGCTGATTGTACGGCAACAATCATTCTGGCCTTTACATTTTTTATGATTTTAAAATCATAGCAATTTCTTTAAACCCTAATGATTCTGCATGCTGTAAAGGGGTTTTACCTTCATGATCTGGAATGGTAAGATCTGCACCATTATCTTTTAGAATCTGTACAATTTCCTGATATTTCTGAGTTCCGTTTCCTAGGATTACGGCTTCCATTAAAGCGGTCCATCCTAATTTATTCACATGATTAATAGGAAAACCTTTTGTTTTTGCCAACACTTTCACAGTTTCTACATGCCCGCGTTCACAGGCAGGAATCAAAGCTGTTCCGTTGTAACGGTTAAATACATCGAAACGGGCACCATTTTCCAAATATAATTTTACCAATTCTGTCTGTCCACTTGCTCCAGCGTATAAAAATGCACTGTCTAATTGATCATCCTGAAGATTAACATCTGCTTTATAAGTTATCAGTAACTTAGCCATTTCTGTTAGCTTTTCAACGGTTGCAATCAGCAGTAAAGAACGCCCTTTTCTGTCACGTGTATTTACATCTGTTCCGTTTTCCAAAACAGATTTTACTGCAGAAATATCATTTTTCTTTACCAGGCTTACAATGTCTTTTTCCTGCATAATTTCTTCGTTTGGAAAATCACCGGATTTCTCCTGACAGGCACTCAGACTTCCGAATGCTAAAAGAAATACCAATACTTTCTTCATTTTTCTGATTGAATTTAAAAAACTACATTTCCCTGATGTACCAATGATTCTACATTGGAGATTCTTGATACGGCTTCAGCAGAACAGCTTGCATTCAGCAGAACAAAATCTGCTTTATCTCCTGTTTTAGGCCATTGCTGAGTTCCTTTATCATCCAGTGGAAGAATATTTCCTGTTGCCAGTTTTAAACTTCTTGATAATAAAAACTCTGTTGAATAGCCATACAGCTGTGCCATTAAATTAGCCTTCTGAAGCACACTTCCGGTTCCGAAAGTATTCCAGTGATCTACAATACTGTCATTC
Source organism: Chryseobacterium sp. CH25 (assembly GCF_004119455.1). Lineage (GTDB taxonomy): Bacteria > Bacteroidota > Bacteroidia > Flavobacteriales > Weeksellaceae > Chryseobacterium. Next base: position 84,898 of record NZ_NRQT01000004.1, on the reverse strand, counting down.
CCTGTAAGTACCGTTACGTTATGTTTATATAAAGTTGGAATCGGCATAATCAGTCTTCCGAAAGGAATCGTGGAAACAATTCCAATCTGGGCTTCAGCCAGTTTTTCGGCAATAGCTTCCTGTTTTGCTTCGTCCAACTTTGCCAGTATAAAACAATGGCTTAGGTATGTTTTCTCCTTTAAAGATGGGTTTTCATTTACTTTCTTAATTAAATATTCTACTGTTTTCAATCCGGAATCTCCGGTTTCATGCAGGTGAATATCTATTCCTTTTTTATGATCTAAAGCTAGTTGAACCGTAAAGTCCATTACTTTTTCAATATTCCCGTCTACATTGAAAGGGTCTACTCCACCGATAAAATCAATATCCATTTTTGCAGCCTCTTTCAGATAGGGTGCAGAATCTGTATAGAACACTCCATGTTGTGGAAAAGCCACCAATTCTGCTCCAAAACTTTTCTTTTTATTGTCTAAAGCTTTCTGTAAATTCTTTAATGACTGAAGCTTTGAGGTAGGTTCAATGTTCACATGACTTCTGGCAAAGGATGTTCCTTTCGACTGCAATAATTCAATCATTTTTTCAGCTTTGAATGTTGAATTTTTAAGCATTTCCGGAAGCATTTTCTGCTCCAGTTCAATCATTCCCTTTACCCCGCCGGTTCTTTTTCTTACCGCCAGCCATTTGTCTCCATAAAAAGTCTTATCCAAATGGATATGCATATCTTTAAAGGCAGGAAGCATCAATAACCCTTTTGCATCTATAGCTTTTGCATTAGGTTGATTCGGAACGATTTTAGTAATCTTTCCGTTTTCAACTTCTACATAAAATAGATCTGTTTTTGTTGCAGAAACTTCTCCATCTTCATATTCAAACCCAGTTTCCAGGCGGACATTTTTAAGGCTTAATTTCCCTTTTGATAAACTATTTTTTTCATCCAAAAAAGGAGATGCTGTCATAATATTCGGTATTAAACTTAATCCTGCCATTGCCAATGCTGAATTTCTGATAAAATCCTTACGGGACATATTATTGTCTGAAGTCTTCATTTCCAATCTATTTATGACAAAATTAAAAAGAAGTGCTCTGAACAAAGTGTATGGTTTATTACAAAATCTGTATAATTTATACTTTTTTATAACTGTAATAAAAATCTCTACAATAATACATTATCCATTGTTATCTCACCAAAATAACTTCTTATACATACACTATTAAATCATCAATCAGCATGTTTAGTGTATTTCACATAATGAAACATCAATTTTATTTTTTTTTGTATAATTTATATTTGTAAGAAAAATATATGAAGAAATTGATGAGTTTGATTTTAATAGGGACAGCATCTATTGCATTTGCTCAAGTAGGAATTAACACTGATAATCCTAAAGCAACTCTGGATGTAACTGCTAAAAAAGATGCTTTAGCTATTGAAGGCTTATTACCCCCAAGATTAACCCGCGCAGAGCTTACAGAGAAAGGAAATACTTTATATGGAGCAGAACAGGATGGAGCCATAATATATATTAATGATGCTTCCGGCGGCGACAGACAAAGCCAAAGAGAATATATTGAAGGTAAAGGGCTTTATATCTTTGATGCAGAAGCTTCCAACAAAGAAGGAAGATGGATGTGCTTATATTGTTACGCTTCTATTTAATCTACCTATAAATACAAAAAAGAGACTGAGTTTTAAATTTACATTTGAAAAAAATATGAAAAAAATTATTATTTGTTTTTTTGTGGCTGCATCATCGGTTGTATTGGCGCAAACAGGAATTAATACCGAAACTCCTAAAGCAACCCTGGATGTTACTGCTAAAAAAGATATTCTGACTTTTGACGGGCTTCTTCCCCCAAGATTAACCCGTGCAGAACTTACTGAAAAAGGAAATACTTTATATGGAATGGAGCAAGACGGTGCCATCATATATATCAATGATACTTCCGGTGGAGACAAACAAAGCCAGAGAGAATATATTGACAGTAAGGGACTTTATATCTTTGACGCTGATGCTGCTAATAAAGAAGGAAGATGGATGTGCTTGTTTTGTTACGGTTTGGCATAATCAGCTGAATACAATACAGATAAAAAAAGAGACTGCCTTTCGGGACAGTCTCTTGTTATTTTTACAGATTAGAATATTCAAATTTTCTAACGGCTTCCAGTGTCATATCAATTTCTTTTTCCTTGATTGCATCACTGATGAAGTATGTTTCATAGCCACTTGGTGGTAAATAAACTCCATTCTGAAGCATCTGATGGAAGAAATTGTTGAATAAAGAATGATTAGAATCCTGCGCCTCATCAAAGTTAGAAACTCTGTTAGTGTGGAAGAATACAGACATCATAGAACCTTGTCTGTTGATCTTATGAGGAATTCCTTTTTCATTTAAAATCTTTCCGATTTCAAGGCTCAAGGTTTGTGTTGTTTTGTTTAATCTGTTAAAGAATTCAGAGTCGTTTTTAATCAGCTGAAGTGTTTTTAATCCTGCTCTCATTGCTAATGGATTTCCACTTAATGTTCCAGCCTGATATACACCTCCTTTTGGAGCCAGGTGGTCCATAATTTCGTTTCTTCCTGCAAAAGCTCCTACCGGCAGTCCGCCTCCGATTACTTTTCCGTATGTTACTAAATCTGCTTTCACATTGAAAAGTTCCTGTGCCCCACCGAATGCTAATCTGAAACCAGTCATTACCTCATCAAAGATCAGTAAAGCTCCATTTTCATCACAGATTTTTCTCAATTTCTGTAAGAAATCATTCTCAGGCAATACACATCCCATATTTCCTGCAACCGGTTCAATAATTACTGCTGCAATTTCACCTTGGTTGTGACGGAATAAGTCTTCTACTTGCTCAAAATCATTATAACGAGCCAATAAAGTATCTTTTGCGGTACCTTCTGTTACTCCTGGAGAATTTGGATTACCGAAAGTAGCTGCTCCACTTCCTGCTTTAATCAGGAATGAATCTGAATGACCGTGATAGCAACCTTCAAATTTTACAATTTTGTCTCTTTTTGTATACCCTCTTGCCAGTCTGATCGCACTCATACAAGCTTCTGTTCCTGAAGAAACCATTCTGATCTGATCGATATTCGGAACGTTTTCGATGATAAATTTTGCAATTTCAGTTTCCAGTTCTGTAGGAGCTCCGAAAGAGAATCCTTTTTCTGCCTGAATTTTCAGTTCTTCCAGTACTTCAGGATGCGTGTGTCCTAAAATAGCAGGTCCCCATGAGTTGATGTAATCGATATACGTATTATCATCGGCATCAGTAAGGTAAGCTCCTTTTGCTGATTTCATGAAAACGGGAACTCCTCCCACTGATTTGAATGCTCTTACCGGAGAGTTTACTCCTCCAGGAATGTATTTGTAGGCTTCATCAAACAAAGCCGAACTTCTTTGATACTTCATTTTCTATTTTTTATTATTTAACCCTCAAAGTAAAGGGTACCATCTTCTCCTGCATAGTTTTTCTTTCCATCAATTATCATATAATAAAGTTGAAAAGGATTACCATTTTCCATAGCTGCATAGCCGGGTCAAATTTACCATCTAATACTTTATTATTGGGAAGAATTGTTTTAAAAATTAAATTATTCTGATGATTGGAATCAACTTCTGAAAGATATATCAAATGATGGATATCTACCAAGCTGATATCATGATATTTATTAGGATAAATCTCTTTTGAATTTACATCTACCAGTCCCTTCAGGTGCACAGTATTCATTGTAAAAATATAAGGATTTCCTCTATAATACCCCCATCCTGTATGTACCAGATCCGGTGTATTTAAAAATATTTTTTTCAATTCAGGTATGTAAATCCCAATGTCTATATTCGCAGATGATATTTCTATAAAATTTCTCTTAAAATTTAGCTCATACTGATCATTATCAAAGGGGGTTAGCATTTCAATGTCTTCATCACTAAGATCATCCCAACTTAATACATTTTCCTTGATATCTCCTCTGTAAAACGGTTCTGTTCCTCCCCATCCTCTGTCATTAACAGGATATCTTTCATGTGGAATATATTCTTCCAAACGCATTCTTGTTTTCATGGAATAGTAATAATAACTCCAGCCATCAAAAACTAAGAATTTATCACCATGTACAACGATCGGCTCATTTGCAATGAATGGCATAATCATCGTTGAATTAGAACCAATGATTCCAAATTTACCGTTTTGTTCCGCATGAAAACCTTTCACTGATTCGTCATACCAGCTTATACTGCTATATTGTGGCTGTACAGTAATAAATTTATAGGCATCACAAAGTCCCCAAACCTTACCTTTTCTGTAAGGAATATAATTCTGCTCCTGAGAAAATATTGTACATGACAAAAACATCAAAAATATCCAGAGATACTTGGAAGCCATATTCAATATTTTCATGGGAAGTAAAGGGTATTAGTTTCTTGGTTTCTTATCAATCAGATAAATCAGCTGTCCTGCGGATGGCTGTTGTCCTTCATCCATTCTGTTTTTAGCATATAATTTATGTAATTTGATCCCGAATTTCTGAGCAATAGCGTGCATATCTTCTCCAGACATTGCTTTATAAGTAGCCGTATTTCCTGAGGAATTTTTAGATTCAAGAAAGACGATATCATTTTTCTTCAATGTTTCATCTTCCAGTTCATTCCACTTCATCAGGCGACTTTCGCTAACTTTGAATTTATTGGCAATGAATCTGACATCGGTATCTTCAGGAATGACAATATATTTCAACCCGTCATTCGGATGACTTTTGATAAGAATAGAATTCAGAATCTCAGCTTTTGTTTTGATTCGTTCTACTCTTTTCTGCTGTTGTGCGTAAGAGGTTTGTTTATAAGGAACTTCTACTGTCACCGGTTCTTTAACTTTCTTTGTTGCTTTTCCTGGCTCTAATTGTGCCATGAAAGTTCTGTCGTCTTTCAGATCCGGGTACATTTTAAGAACAGCATACAACACTTCATTAGAATTGGTGTTGTCGTATTCGTATAATCTGTACTTTTCAATTTTAGTGATCAGGATAGAAGCATAACGTGGATTGGTTGCATATCCGGCTTTTTTCAATCCGGTTGCCCACGCTCTGTAATCCTTCATATCAAGTTTGAAAAGATTTGCGTAATATTTTCTGGTGGATAAAAATATAGAGTGATCTTCGTAAGACTGTCTTGGATCATCATATACACGGAAACATTCATTGGGAGCATCATCCGTATGTTTCATCGTTTTACCGGTCCAGTCTTCTTTACATTTTATTCCGAAGTGATTTTTACCTTCCTGTGCCAGTCTGCTTTGTCCGCCTCCTGTTTCAAGAAGCCCCTGAGCAAGAGTAATAGAAGCCGGAATTTTATATTTTTCCATTTCTTCTACTGCATATTTAGCAAATTTCTGAATGTACTGATCTTCGGTTGCCCATCCCTGAGCAGAAAATTTTGATAAAACTAAAAGGCTTATGGATAGGAAAAGTCTTTTCATGTTTTTCAATTTTACTTATATAATTAAATTTCTATTCTGTTTTTCTAAAAGCAGATTAGCTCCTTCAATTCCCTGTAGTCCACCGGTGTGAAAGCACAAAATTCTGCTGTCTTCAGGAAAATAATCTTCTTCTATCAGTTCAAAAACCTTCTGCATCATCTTTCCTGTATAAATCGGTTCCAGAGGAATGTCGTATTTCTCTTTGAAATCATTGATAAAACGGATATTTTCATCACTTATTTTACCATAACCTCCAAAACATGAATCTATTAGATTAAAATTTTGTTTCAAAGTTAATTCAAAAATTTTATTTTCAAGTGAAGCATCGTCAACAACCTTAAATCCTATAACTTTCTGATTATCTTCACAAAATTTTGAAATTCCGGCAATGGTTCCTCCTGTTCCAACTGCGGTGCAAAGATAGTCAAAATCTTTGGTATGCTCATTGAGCATCATTTTTACCCCTTCCACAGCATCTTCATTGGTACCGCCTTCCGGAACTACCAATGCCTCAGGAAACTCCTGCTGCAGGAATTCTGTCAGCTTTTCTTTATGGCGGTATTCTTCACGGGTGACAAATTTCAGGTTCATTCCGTTTCTTTTCGCAAAAAGCAAGGTAGGATTATCGCGCCATTTATGCTGTAACTCTTCTCCTCTGATTATTCCCAGTGTTGGAATACCTGAAAGATTTCCTACAGCAGAAACTGCTGCAATATGATTGGAAAAAGCACCTCCAAATGTAATAATATAAGGTTTCTCCGGATTTCCTTCCAAATAACGGTTAACATTATAAAACAGCTTCCAGTATTTATTACCGGAAATCTGAGGATGAATAAGGTCTTCTCTCTTGATATAGAGTTTTATATTTTTATGAATCGGGATTTCCTGAATGGGAACAGCTTCTGTAGGGAATTGTAATAGCATTTTAGTTTTTTAGACTATTCATGGTTTATGGAATACAAAAGTAGGAAAAGATTAATTATTATTTTTCCAGGATTACCTTTGGTTTTTTCAGATGGCTATTGATTGTTTTTTAACCACAGATAATACAGATTTACACAGATGATTGTATTATAAAACCAACATTTATATTTGTGGAATTATTTGTGTTTAAATATAGGTTTTGGCTAAAGCCAATGGAATTTGATGTTTATTTGTCCGGCCGGGCTAAAGCCCGCCCCTATTGATGTGGATACCCAAAGGATCATTGAATAACAGGTAATAGTTATTTAACAACAAGATCTTTTATCTTTTATCTTTTATCTTTTATCTTTTATCTTTTATCTTTTATCTTTTATCTTTTATCTTTTATCTTTTATCTTCTACAAATATTTCCTGAAACTCCAGAATTTTCTTTTTTTAAGATAATTCAGGTTACTTTCATTAGCGTAGGCTTCTCTTTCAAATGAGATTCTTCTGTATGCCTGGTAGCCATCTTTCAGCTTAAAAAACCAGTAATAATATTCGATGACGTAGAAAATGTAGAAAAATATGACAAGCATCTCCAGCTGTTGCCGCAGATGGATCTTTTCGTGATTGATAAGTGTATTATTTTCCTTATCTTCGGGTTTCCTAATGAAGATAAAGGGAAAGAGAGCAATGCCGTTAATTTTTAGTTTTTTTAATGGCTTTTGGCATACAATTATCATACTAACAAATATAAAAAGTTTTTTGACTTGCATTTAACTTATGGCCCATTATGACATCAAAGAAGGTGAAGACTTTTATTATAATGAACAGGGATATAAAGTTTTTACAGAGAAATTCCATCTGAAAAGAGGATATTGCTGTAAAAGCGGTTGCAGACACTGTCCTTACGGGTACGATAAAAAGACTGATACATTCATTAAAAATGACAAAAAAAAATAAATAAAATGAAAAAATATATTTTTATTTTGTTGGCAGCAGCTACATTAGGTTTAACTTCTTGTAGCCCGTTTCAGGTACGTTCAGATTATGCTGAAACCGCCAATTTCAATTCTTATAAAACTTATAAAATAAGAATTGATGATCTAAAACTGAATGATATTGATAAAGACAGAGTTCTGAATGAGCTTTCAAGACAGCTTCAGAGCAAAGGACTTCAGTCCGGTGAGAACCCTGATCTAATTGTCAACGTAAAAGCAAATCATAAAAAAATTACCGATATACAAAGTTCTTCTCCTTACGGAATGTGGGGCTGGGGCGGCCCATTCGGATGGGGTGTTGGAATGAACAGAACATGGACAAGCAATTATAATGAAGGTGCCCTTATTGTTGACCTTATTGATTCAAAATCCAATAAGTTGGTTTGGCAGGGTATCGGAAGCGGAATTTCTGTAGATTCTCCAAAATCTAAGCAGAGACAGATTCCTGAAATCATGGCTGAGATCATGAAAAATTATCCACCACAGAGAAAATAAGATTTATAGCTATTATTATATAGGCCGGTACTTTTGTACTGGCTTTTTTGTTTTTATGAAGTAAAGATATCCGGGGTGCGAGTTTCGGGATTCGAGATACGGGATTTGAGGTTATAAAGATGAAGAATATCGTTTTTTGGAGAAAATTTCATCCTCTATATTGATTAATCAGGTATCATTTATCATTCATTAGTATAAGCAAAATGCAGTACATTCAAAATTAATGATAATGTAATTTTTTATTCATAAAAATGTAGTATTCTTGTTGAAACTTGTATTGATATGAAAAAAATCATCTTATTCTCTGTATTTGCGGGACTTGCGCATGCTCAAGCACCTGCGGGATACTATAATTCTGCCAATGGTTTAAGCGGTGCAGCATTGAAAACGGCTTTAAGCAGCATTATTACAACGGGACATCAGGATAAAGGCTACAATGGATTGTGGACAGCCTATAAAACCACTGATATTGATAAAGACTACGAAAATGACGGGTCTATCCTTGATATTTATTCAGAAAAACCTGTAGGTACTGATCCTTATAAGTACACTCCGGGATCTAACCAGTGTGGAACTTATTCTACAGAAGGAAACTGCTACAACAGAGAGCATATTGTGCCTCAAAGTTTATTCAGTCAGGCTTCTCCGATGGTAGCAGACATCCATTTCATCAGAGCTACAGATGGCAAAGTAAATGGAATGAGAAGTAATTACCCATTTGGAAAGGTTGGAAGTGCTACTTTTACTTCCCAAAATGGATCAAAACTAGGGAACTCTGTTTCTTCAGGATATTCAGGAGTAGTTTTTGAACCGATTGATGAGTTCAAAGGGGATGTTGCCCGTATGATCTTCTATTTCGTAACACGTTACCAAAGTAAACTTTCTTCTTTCTCATCTGGAAATATGCTGGGAAGTTCTACATTTCCAGGCCTTCAGACCTGGGAGCTGAATGTTCTTTTAGCATGGCACAATCAGGATCCTGTTTCACAGGCTGAAATCAAGAGAAATAATGCGTCTTACAGTTTTCAGGGGAACAGAAATCCTTTTATCGATAATCCAAGCTATGTAAACCTTATCTGGGGTTCTCAACAGCCTACTGGTGATACTCAGGCTCCAACAGCTGCTACAAGTTTAGCTATTTCTGCCAAAACATCCAACAGTATTTCTCTTACGTGGAATGCTGCTACAGATAACGTGGGAGTTTCTGCCTACAATGTTTATATGAACGGAAGCCTGCAAACTACAGTAAGCTCAACTTCTGCCACAATTTCAGGATTAACGCCTTCTACAAGCTATAGTTTCTATGTTGTAGCAAAAGATGCTGCAGGAAATTCTTCTTCCAACAGTTCTACTGTTTCAGGAACAACGAATGCGGGAACAACCAATCCATCTACAGATTGTGCCAATGAAAACTTTGAATCTATTCCTGCGGCAAGTTCTACTTATTCTACCAAAACGTGGAGTAATGGTGGTATTTCCTGGACTGCTACAGATTCAAGAACTGACCAAATGATCAATAATAAAGCCATTACTGTAAGAAGTGGATCTTTAACATCAGGAAGTTCTGCTAACGGTATTGGTTCTTTAACCGTAACTACACAATTGAAATTTTCAGGGAGTAATGGAGTTTTTGATGTAAAAGTAAACGGAACATCTGTGGGAACAATTCCTTACAGTACTACAGCAACAACAACGACTATCAATAACATTAATGTTTCCGGAAATGTAACGGTAAGCCTTGTGAATAATTCAGCCAGCAACAGAGTGGCAATTGATGATCTGAAATGGACATGCTATTCCGGATCTTCTGCCAGGCAAGCGCAAAGTGTTACCCAAGAGGCTGCACAAACCTTTAAAATTACCCCAAACCCGATCACCAATCAGGAAATAACGGTAAAAGGTGATGTTCAGAATGTTAAAAAAGCTGAGATTTATACTTTACAGGGAAAAGTTCTACAGACGATTGACAGACCTTTCAGAAATGGAAATACAATCAGAACTGGAACTCTTAACCAAGGTATTTATATTCTGAAACTGGATGGAACTACGATGCAGTTTTTGGTAAAATAAATCAAAAAATATTTACTATAAAAAATGGCTGGCCTCTTTGTGAGGCCAGCCATTTTTGTTCTCGCAGATTTTCTGAGTGTTATTTTCAGACGCAAAATTTTTTTGCGATAAAATTGATGATTCAAATTATTTCTGTTAATCTGTTTCAATGAATTACTCTATTTATCAAACTTCAGAAACGTCCAGCTCCCTACTTTCTTACTTTTTGCGCTTATCTTTTGCTTCAATTATTTTAGACCAGTCTGTAAACATTTTGGTAATGGTTTTCTCATTCATCAGACAGAAGAAAAACATTCCGGCGAATATGGTTAACCAGCAATACATCAATTTAACACCATTTTTATCTGTAATAAAATAAAGAACAAAAATGGTGAGAATTCCAAACAGAAAGGTAAACATCAGGGTGTACAGGAGTACATTGATGATATACATATTGAACTTCAGTTTTCTGAAAGCCCAGCCTACTAAGGCAATAGGAAGCATCAGCAGTATCGGACCGAGGAAAGCTACAAAAATCAGCATTTCGGGGTGAGCCATAAGGTCTTTCTCAAAACCAAAAAAGGTATTAAAACTGAACTCCATTATATTGTTTTTCCTGGTCTGTTACTTCTAACAGGGTTTTATCTTTATATCCCAACATTTTTGCAAAGATCACATTAGGAAATTCATGAATTCCGATGTTATAAAGGCTGACACTGTCATTGAAAAACTCTCTTCTATCGGAAATCTTATTCTCCAGTTCTGAGATTCTTTTCTGAAGTTCCAGAAAGTTATTGTTAGACTTCAGTTCCGGATAGTTTTCAGATACGGCAAAGAATGAAGCTAAAGCTTTTGAAGTTTCATTGGCCAATTCTGTTTTCTTATCAGAATCTGTAGTGGTATTATAAACGGTTCTCAGTTCTGTAAGCTTTGTAAGAATATCATTTTCATAATTCATGAAATGTTTGGCTACACTTACCAGATTGGGTATTTCATCGGCCCTCTGCTTCAGAACAACATCAATATTGCTGTATGCTTTATCTACATTAAATTTGAGCAATACCAATCTGTTATATAAATTAATCAGAAAGCTTATCACTGCTACAGCCAGCAGTGCAAGTAATATAATGGCTACGGTTTGATTCATTATTGTATAAGTATATAAATGATGATTAATAAAATAACTGAACAGGTGAAAAGAAATGACCTTAACAACGGCTGGTATTTGTTCCACACAGAAATCCCAGATGATGAAGTAATCCCAAGAACTTTATAGTGGTCATCTTTTCTGATGAACGGAACTCCGTTTCTTGAATCGGCATAGCCTACCAACAACATTTGCTGACCGTCTTTTAAAAGGGTTTCTGTATATCTTTTATTATAATTACTGCTGATATTGGTTTCTCCCAATAAGACCAGTTCAATTCCTTCCGGTTGGATTTCTATAGTTCCTGTAGCATCTTTCATCCGAAAAGTATTGCATTGGGTTTCTCTGTGAATGGTTGTATAAGTATACTTTCCATCCGAATCCTTATCAACATCCTCAATGGTATAGTAATATCCGATACATTCTTCATTATTTACCGGTGAATGCAAAGGGGCTTCCATCATTAATATTCCTTCCACTTCAACAGTTCCTTTTGCCAATGACGCTATTTTAGAAGTAGGTAATGAAGCCTGTAATCTTAAAAATCTTTTGGTTCCTGAAGGTTTCATAATGGTAAAAAAGACCACGACTAAAATCACCAAAGGAATACAGTACAAAACCCGGCTGGCATATTCATCATAATGGATACCAATATCTGAAAGGTATTCATGCAAAGGCATTTTCTCCTTAAAAATCATCCATAATATAAAATAGAGAAAGCAGAACAGCAATACCCCTAAAATGGTATAGCCTGCAGGGGATATTTTTTTCTTATTCTCCATAATATAATAATCTGTTTAAAATCTCTTTCAGGTTAGTTGTATCTCAAAAATACATTTTATTTCAATAGCAAACTTATTGTTCTTTATTAGATACAAGAACTCTCGTCAGGTATTGGTTTCCAAACTCAAGGCGAACAAAACGGTTATCCATTTTGAAACTAACCACTGTTAATGCGCTTGATGTATTGGCATCCACCTCTACCGTAGTTTGATAGAGCTGAGCATTATATCTTGCAAACTTGGTTTTGCACTCTGAAGCTGAACTTTCATTAAATACCAACCCATAAGGTAAACCGGCAACTTTTTGATCACCATAATACTGTAGAGCATAATATTCTTCTCCATCATTCATTTTAGCATAGATCAGGTTGAAAACCTCATTAATATCCCAACTTGAATATTTTCCACCTTTACAGCTCTCACATTCTAATTCACTTGGCTGTATCTGTAAAGATTTTGTGAAGGTATCCGCTGTTGTTGGCAGAGCAATAAACTGTTTTTTGCTGAATAATGCCTGTAACTTTTTTGAAGTTGTCTGTTTTATCAGTCTTCTGTTATCAAGCTCTTCCATTTGGGCAACAGCCTGAGCTTCTGCTGCAGCTATTTGTTCTTCCGTAGGCTCTGCTGCCGCATCTGCTGTAGCCATTGCAGAAGAAGACTTTGGTTTCTTGTAGGTCAACAGAAATTCTTTGATTTCTTTTTCCACTTTTCCTGTAGATTGGGTAAGTTTCACATCTACATCTTTCTTTGACCAACGATCAGGAACAATGGATTCAATATCTATAGTGACTTTTGTACTTTTTTTGGTGATTTTCTTAAAGGTTACCAACCAACTTGCTCGTTCAATAAACTGCTTGGCTTTTGCTCCTTTATTTAATGCAAGATTGAGATAAGGGTTTTTATTTCCGCCATCATATTTCAGGTTAAAAAGATCAACGGTGGTTGAAAAGTTATCCTCCATAGCAGCTGCATCCACTGCACTATCCTTTGTAAAGTCATTTTTAAAATCAAAAATGATATTTTCAAGAACATCAATACTTTTAGGTACTGTAAATTCTACTTTTTGAGCAAAAGATAAACTGAAGCACAGTGTACTTATTGCTGTAAAAAGTTTTAAGTTTAAACTCGTTTTCATATTATTTTATTTGTTTTTATAAAAAGGTATAATGATAAAAAAAACTGTCTAAAGAGACAGTCTTTTTATTTTTAAGTAAGGAAGACTTAGCTGCTTGGCCAAAGTCCTGCATATTCAGAATTACCGTAAGTAATGGTTTCAGCGCTTACTACAAAGCTGATCAGCATATTGTTGCTGTCTATTGCATCAAAATCAACTTCATGCTGAATTACATATCCGTTTTCCCATTTCAAAGTAATTAATGTTCCTTCTTCGTGAGATTTATTGAAATTGATTTCCCCGCTTGTAGGCTTGTACTTACTGTTTAATAAACTTTCTAAAACATCAGATTTCTCTGTAGCTTCGATGGTTACTTTAATCAATGCGTTTGACGGATCTGACGCTACACGTCCTGAAACATCTGTAGCTCTTGAAACACTGTAATTAAGTTTTAATAACTTCTGACCTTCACCTCCATTGAATTTTAAGATTCCTCTTGAATTTCCTGCCATATTCTTAAATTTAAATCATTAATGATAGCCCTGTTTAAAGGATTTTCTAAAACAAAGATAGACTTCAAGTTCTAATTTAAAAAGTTTTAAGACCACTGTTTCAAAAATTGTAGTAATTCTACGACTTTCCTTTTTTCGAAATTATATAGTTTTCAAAAAAGAACTTTGGTTTTTAATCTTCTCAAAAATATAATCAGAAATGTTTATAAACATAGGAAACCACCATAATCACAAGATTGATAATGATCAGGGGCATCAAAACTGAGGAATATTTTCTTTTCTTATCTACAAAACTTAATCCCAGAATAAAAAAGAAAAGCAATACCGTGTATACAGCAGGATACATTTTAAATGCTTCCGAAAACTTTCCTTCAAAGACCAGTACAATGGCGCGTTGGGCACCACATCCCAGACATTCCACGCCCAGGAATTTTTTACTGGGACAGGTCAGCATAAAGTCTTCTATATTCATTTCCGAAAATTTATTATGAAGATATCTTAGCTCTGGTATACTGATGTGGGAAAAAACAATCTTCTTTCATCTCAAAGCTACCCTGAACTGCAATGTATGGATTTCTTAAGATTTCTCTTGCCACAAAGATCAGATCTGCCTCACCATTCTGAAGAATTTCTTCAGCCTGCTTTACTTCTGTGATTAAGCCTACTGCACCAGTTTTCACATTGGCTTCACTTCTTATCTGAGAAGAAAAAGGAACCTGATACCCATTAAAAACTGAAATTTTGGCACCATGGATATTTCCACCACTTGATACATCTACAAGATCTACGAAATGTTCTTTTAAGATTTTTGCCAGTGCTACACTCTCCTGAATATCCCAGCCATTTTCTGCATATTCGGTTCCGGAGATCCTTACAAAAAGAGCGGTATTTTCATTCAGTTCTTCATTTACAGCATCTACAATTTCAATAAGAAAACGGATTCTGTTCTCAAAGCTTCCCCCATATTCATCTGTGCGGATATTAGATAACGGAGACAGAAACTGATGGATAAGATAGCCATGGGCTCCGTGAATTTCGATCAAATCGAAGCCAGCTTTCACAGCTCTTCGGGCTGCTTTTTTAAAATTTTGAACCTGTTCTTTTACCTCATCGGTACTTAAAACATGCGGAATTCTTTCTGAAGGATGATAAGGAATGGAGCTTGGGGCAATAGTTTCCCAGCCTTTCTCAACAGGAATCTGTATATTATTCCATGTGGAACCCTTTCTTCCGGCATGAGCCAGCTGGATTCCTATTTTACTGTCTGAATTCTGATGAACAAATTCTACTATTCTCTGTAGTTTTTCTGCCTGTTCATCATTCCATATTCCCATGCAATGATTGGTAATTCTTCCTCTCGGTTCTACTCCTGTAGCTTCTACCACAAGCAAACCTGTTCCGCCCTGTGCTCTGCTTCCGTAATGTACCAAATGGAAGTCATTGGCCATTCCGTTTTCGCATGAATACATACACATAGGAGACATTACCCAACGGTTTTTTAACTCTATATTCCTGAATTGTATTGGAGTATATAACATTTTACAGTCTTAAAAAATTGAACTTTTTATTGGAAGAATAAAATATTGCCCACCTCATTAAAAAGAACTAATTTTACCCCCCTTTTTTACTGTACAATATATGAAAAAAGACATACAGATCAGTTACGAATATTTTAAAAATAGCAGTGAACTGAGCGATATAGAAAAACAATTATTCGAAAGAGCCAAAGAGGCCCGCGAAAACGCTTATGCTCCCTACTCTCAATTTTTTGTAGGATGTGCCGTGTTACTGGAAAACGGAGAAATATATTCCGGAAATAACCAGGAGAATGCAGCATTTCCATCAGGACTTTGTGCAGAGAGAACTACTCTTTTCTGGGTAGCCGCTAATTTCCCTGATGTGAAGGTAAAAAAGATCTTCGTTGTGGGTGGTCCAAAGGAATTTCATGAGAAGAATCCACCAATTCCTCCTTGTGGAGCCTGCCGCCAGAGTTTAATAGAATATGAAACCAAGCAAAACGAAAACATCGACCTTTATTTTTCAAGCATGAATGAGGAAGTGGTAAAGGTACGTGCGGTGAAGGATTTATTGCCTTTCTATTTTGATTCAACCTTTTTATAAGGCGAATTTGTAGAATTGAAATCTATGATTCTAAAATAAATATTCAGTCTTTGCTGTGATATTTAAAATAATACGGACTTACATTTTGTGATAAGTTCTATATGATTAAGCCAACAGAAGTTCTGTTGGTTTTTTATTTTCATACTCTGGTTGGAAAAAGCAAAGGCACTATTTTTTTCCATTCTACAAGTTTTTAAGGCACAAAGATTTTATCTTCTTTGCGCCAGTATGCTTTCCAACAAACAGCATCAGATAAAATCTGCGAAATCCCCTAAATCTGCGATAAAATACTCTGCATGGAGTTTTTAAACTCTCGCAGATTATGCTGATTGAGCAGATGTTTGAGAAGCATGAATAAAAAAGGCTGCTTTATTTCTAAAACAACCTTTTTATTTTTTAAATTACTAATTAGTCTTCTGTTTCCTCTTCGTCCTCATCATCTTCATACTGCTCAAGGTAGTAACTGAAAGTGAATTCTTCCACTTCTTCCTCTGCATCTTCTAATGTGGTTAAAAGATCTTCAAAGATTTCAAGCTGATCTACAGTCATATTCACGAATTCAATGTGAAGCGGCATTTCAAGGTCACCGGTAATGGTATCGAAAAGCGCATCAAGGTTATCTCCGAAATGTTCAGGAAGCTGAACTTTTTCTTTTAATTGAGCATAGAAATCCTCGTAATCGCCTATGTCTGTAAAATCTATATATACTGTCTTCATATTGAATTAAATTTCCAATTTTTACTGATTAAAAAAGTTTTGCATTTTTTGCAGAAATCCGTTTCTTCATTGGTAGGATTTTTACCTTCTGCATCTCTCATAAAACACATTTTTTCCGGGCAATGTGGCAGCCCTTGGGTATGACCAAGTTCATGAATCGCAATTTTATAAAACTGCTCATCTGAATTCTCTTTGTTTAGTCTAAAATCGGAAGCTACACAAGCTTTCCCAGGTCTATACCCCAATCCCATCACCCCAAAATCTTTTATCTTTCCTTTGGTTACACTGATATCTTTTGAGGTAAGCCCAATGGTCACAAAACCTTCTTTTGTTCTGCTGCTTAAAAACTTAATGATTGAATCCGCTCTATAGCGATTTCTTTCCTTATAATAAGCATTTTCCGGGAAGTCTATAACTTCAAGCACCTTTATATTAGGATATACTTTTTTAATTCCTTCGGTTACGGATTCTACTTTTTTAGGATTAATATCCCTGAATGGCTGAATCAGTATAGTTATTGAAGGTTTTGGTTCCGAGTTTTTTGCTGTCTTTTCCTTTTCTGAGCATGAGAATATCAGAAATAAAAACAGCACATAAACAAAACTTTTATTTTTCAAAATTACGATTTATCCTAATTTAAATGCAAATTATACTTTTTTACTTTTTATCCTTTAGCTATTGTCACTGCTTCGTCGCTCTGCTCCTCGCAATGACAGTTACTGTTTTTCAAAACTCTTGTAATGATTTTTGGTAAGATAGACCTCTCCGTTTTTAGTATAGATAATACGGTCTGCATTTCTTCCACCGCAATCATAATTCACATCGGCTTCAAAATATTGGTTCCCATCCGGGAGTCTTCCTTCTCTGTTTCCAAATTTATCTCCGCCAATAGCTCTTCCGGGAAGGATTTCACAAAGGTTTCCTTTGGAAGGATTCCACCCCTGATTTCTTGCTTCTCTTTTGGTGATGTAGTAATCCGGAAGCTTATGGTTTTGTTTCACATAGCTGATCACCGTTTTTTCTTCAGTCAGTTTTTCAATAGAAATCTGTGATGATGAATTTCCTGTGTACTGATCTTCTGTGGAAGTACTTCCATAGCTTACACTTTCAGTCTTAGCTGAAGATGAGTGATTTTTATCTTTGATGAAATTATTATAAAGATACATCACAGACATTCCAAAAAGGAGTCCCAGACAGATAAAAAATACTGCTCTTATTTTACTGTTCATAGTAACGATTGTTTAGGGTAACAATGTATCAGTTTAGCAATGTAACAATGGTGAATACTTCGTTACACTGCTTTTATATGGATACATGATATTTATGATTCTCTCCAGTCTTCAGGAATATCGCAAACCGGGATAGGATCCATTTTATGTTTTGCAGCTTTATGCATTCTGTCAAAGATCTGGAATACTTCCTTATCTCTGCCTTCATAATCTTCTGCAGTTTTGGTTCCGTATTCTTTCTGAATTTTTTCAAGTTCCGGATAGGTTGCCCCAATTTGCTGTTCGTCTGTACGGTCTACATCCCAAAGTCCATCTGTAGGAATGGCTTCCTGAATGCTTTTAATCAGGTTTAATCCTTTTGCCAGAGCATACACTTCTGTTTTATAAAGGTCTCCGATAGGAGAAACGTCTACTCCACCATCACCATATTTAGTATAAAACCCGATTCCGAAATCTTCTACTTTGTTTCCGGTTCCACACACTAAAAGTCCGTTGATCTGACCATAATAATATAATGTAAGCATTCTCAAACGGGATCTTGTATTGGCAAACGCCAGTTTTTCGTTCGGATAAAGATCATCATGAACGTCAAAAGTTTTGTAAAGTTCTTCAAAAGCCGGTGTTAAATTGACAGACATGATTTCTACATTTGGAAATCTGGATTTCAGGTCATTCATATGATCCTGTGCCCGGTCTACCTGATCTGCTTTCTGGCGGATAGGCATTTCAATCAGTAATGTTTTCAAACCAGTCATTGCTGCCAATGTAGAAACCACTCCGGAATCTACCCCACCTGAAACTCCTAATACATATCCGTTTACTCTTGCTTTTGTGGCATAATCTTTTAGCCAGCCAACAATATGATCTATCACTTTTTGTGTCTGCATCGTTTATATTTTTTTTAGTCTATTCTAAATTCTTTGGAATATTTATCATTCCGCTTTTTTTAATCCGTATTTCACCAGATCAATAGTCATTTTTCAAACAAAAATGAGATCCCAAAATTACTTGTTTTTTTGTCACCAAACCTCGGGTAACATCTTTCATTTTCAAAAAGAATTGTAAAAAGATATTTTGCTTTTGGCCTATGTTGTATGTTCAATATACTTTTCCCGTTTCAGTTCATACCAGAAACATTTAATCCCAGAGTCTTCAAATTCTGCTGTATTTTCAAAGCCCATTTTGGTTAGGATATAATTGGATCCTGTGTTTCCAGCATCAGCGTACGCATATATTGTATTTGCACTTAACTCATTAAAACCATAATCCAGTGTAGCTTTTGCAGCTTCCCAGGCATATCCTTTTCCCCAGAATTCCGGGATAAAGCGATATCCTAAGTCCAAAGTTTCTACATGACCGTTTATAGGTTCTTTTAATAGTTTTAAACCGCACCATCCTATCAGTAATCCGCTTTCTTTTTCAATAACAGCCCATCTTCCCACTCCATTTTCTTCATATTGTTTCTGAATCATTCTGATGATTTCCTGTGAGTCTTCTCTTCTTTTTACAGTAGTTCCCAGGTATTTCATCACCTCAGGATCAGAATCCATCAGGAACATGCGTTCATCATCTGTTTCTTCCAGTTTTCTTAAAATTAATCTTTCCGTTTCCAGCATCATATCAATCTATTTATTTTCTCTTTTTAATTCGTACCAAAAGCAAATGCCGTCCGGTTCTTCAAATTCACCTGTTTTTTCAAATCCCAGCTTTCTTAAAATATGATTGGAAACATCATGTTCAGAATGGGCACATGCATAAATTATCTCAGCATTCAACTCATTAAATCCATAATCCAGAGAAGCTATTCCTGCTTCCACAGCGTATCCCTTACCCCAAGATTCTGGTAAAAAACGATAGCCAAGCTCCAAAACATTCTGATAACCATTGGTCTCTTTGGTCAATAGTTTCAATCCACTCCAACCAATGACCTGCCCACTTTCTTTTTCAACAACAGCAAGCCTTCCCACTCCGTTTTCTTCATATTGCTTTTGGATCAGTTTGATAACATGCTTAGATTCATTGATATCTGTAGATACCGGCACACCAATATATTTCATCACTTCAGGGTTAGAATCCATAAGGAATACCTGCCCAACATCCGCATCTTCAAATTCTCTTAAAATCAGTCTTTTTGTTTCTATTTTCATAGTATCAGTTTTGTTCGCCAGTTCCAAAAATGGTAACATCTGTCTTTATTCC
Organism: Chryseobacterium sp. CH25; assembly: GCF_004119455.1. GTDB lineage: Bacteria > Bacteroidota > Bacteroidia > Flavobacteriales > Weeksellaceae > Chryseobacterium. The sequence continues at coordinate 65,147 of NZ_NRQT01000004.1, read as the reverse complement.
TTTCTTTATATCAGCTTCTTTCATTTTATTTCCTTCAACATTTAAGGTCTGTAAAGCCGGATTTCCGGAAATATCTATTTGCTGAATTTTATTGTGTTCCAGATTTAACCGCCTTAAGTTTTTAAGCTGAGACAGATCAATTGTTTTTAACTGATTTAAAGATAATGTTAATTGATCAATTTTTGGTGTTCCCTTCAGCAAAATAGTGTCCAAAAGGTTATTATCAAGGTATAAAGAAGTAAGATTTTTCAGATTTTCTGCTTTCAATGAGGCAACTTTACAGCCTGTACATGAAAAAAGGTTCAGTTTATCCATATCTTTCAGAACTATGGAAGGGATAATATTATCATCCAACATTACCATTTTCACATTTTTAAAGAAATGCAGATCTTCTGTGGAAGAAATCCCTTTTTGAACCAAAAACAGATTGTTAACTGCTTCTGCTTCAGAGCTGCTTATCATTCCATCTTTATTGAGATCAAAATTTTCTATAACTGCCTTTTCAAAATTTTCATCTTTAAAATCAAGCTTCTGTCCCTGAAGAAAAACAAATCCGAAAATGCCTATAGCAGCGGTAAATATTTTAAATTTCATCATGAAATGTCCATTTAATCCTTACTTTTGTAAACTTAACGTAAAAATAATGAAGATTTTCAGATATATTGCCCTTTCTTCTGTTTTAATGGTGGGATTGAATTCCTGTAAAAAAGAACCTGAAAACCAATGGAAAATAGAGGTAAAAGATACTGCCGAAAAGATTGAAATGACTGATATTTCCAAGGAACTTTATAATCCAAATGTTCCCTTAGATCAATTCAAAGCTAAGTTTCCGTGGTTTCAGGGAACCGTTTCTGATGTAGATTTCTCTAAAAGAAGAGCTGATGCAGAAGAAATTAAGATTTATAAGGAAGCTATTGGAAAAATAGATCAGGCAAAACTACAGAAAGATCTTCAGGATTTATTTTCTCACATCAAACATTATTTCCCGCAGTTTAAAAGTCCGAAGGTATATTTATTTTCATCAGCACTGCAAATGGTTCAGGATCCTATTTTTTATGATGAAAAAGGAAATCTTTTATTCATAGATATTACCGGTTTTATGGGTGATGGCAATGCCCACTACAAAGGACTGGAGCTTTATTTCCAGAAATCAATGAACCCTCAGAATATTGTTCCCAAGGTTTCTCAGCTTTATGCTGAAAATATTGTTACAGAATCTCCGGATCATCAGAAATTCATAGATCAGGTGATTCTGAACGGAAAAGTGATGATTCTTCAGGATGCATTCCTTCCTGATACTCCGGATTATCTGAAAATGAATTACACCCAAAAGCAGTATGAATGGGCTACTTACAATGAAGCCAACATCTGGAATTATTTCGTGGAAAGCAATCTGCTATTTGGAGATGATCCAAGATTGGGAGAACGTTTTATTGCTCCAGGACCATTTTCAAAATTCTATACTGAAATAGATAATGAATCTTCCCCACAAATCGGGATTTTTACAGGATGGCAGATCTGTAAAGCCTATCTCAAGGAAAAGCCTGACACAAAACTTACAGCCTTCCTTAAAATGGATGCCACACAAATTTTTAACGAATCCGGTTACAAACCCCGTGTAACAAAGTAACCGTAATTTCATACCTATAGAAGACTTTTTGTAACTACAGAAAGTCTTTTTTTATTGACACCAATTACACACTATCTATGGAAAACCTAATTAACATACGGGATCTAAGCTATGGATTCACTCAGAATAAGCTCATTCTTAAAAATGTAAGTCTTTCTGTTCCGAAGGGAAGCATTTTTGGATTTCTGGGAGCCAACGGAGCTGGAAAATCTACTACTATGAAAGTCATGTTGGGAAATCTTCCTGACGAAAACAATACTGTTGAGATTTTTAATAAAAACCTTACTTCACTTTATCCTGACGGATTTCAAAAAATTGGAAGTCTCATAGACAGCCCCGCATTTTATGATCATTTATCCGGCTGGGATAATCTGATTATTCTTTCCAAATTAAGAGATCTTCCTGACTCGGAATGTGAAAGGGTTTTGCATCTCGTAGATCTTTGGGAGAACAGAAATGTAAAGATGAAAAGATACTCATTAGGGATGAAGCAAAGATTAGCCATTGCAATGACACTGCTTGGATCACCGGAACTTTTAATTCTTGATGAACCTGTAAACGGTCTCGACCCGAATGGAATGCTGGAAATCCGTGAATTATTGCTAAAGTTAAACAAAGAACAGGAAATCACCATATTTATTTCAAGCCATTTATTACAGGAAGTAGAGAAAATGGTCACTCATTTGGCCATTATCTCCCATGGTTCGATTAAATTTTCCGGAAGTGTTGAAGAGCTCAATACTCATTATCGACATAACCGGGTAAGAATAGGTTTAAATGAACCTTCTGTTTTTATACAACATATTCCGGAGAATTACACGGCACAAATCATCGACAATCATACTATAGAAGTATCTGTTCAGTCTAAAGAAGATATTGCTAAGCTAACTAAAATTCTGGTTCTTAAAGATGCTGAAATTTTTGAGATCAGAAACAGTGCCGGATTGGAAGATTGGTTCATGGAAATCACTAAAAATTAACACCAATGAAAAAATTAATCACATTAGTCAATACCGAATGGCTGAAAATAAAGGGGCTGGGTTTGGTATATCTGGCGTTAATTATGGGACTTTTACTTCCTGTTACAGGTTTTTTATTCCAAATTTACAATCCACGATTCCTTACTTCAGAAGATCTTCCTTATTCTGTTTTTGAAGACACCATCAATGATAATTTTAAAGCATTTTCGATGTTCCTTCTTCTGCTTTATATTGTAATTGCAGCCAACAGAATTGCCCAAACCGATCATAAAAATAATGGCTGGCAGCTGATGGAAACTCAACCTATCAGTAAATTCCAGCTTTATTTTTCAAAATACCTGGTTGTATTGGCTTTAACTTTTCTGTGTATTGCATCTTACATAGGATTCACTATTCTGTTTTCTTTATTAGATTACTATATTCATCCCAGTGAGGTAAAACTGCTTACTTTTGATATAATCTGGATTTTAAAGACCTTCATAAGGCTGTGTGTTGCCGTATTGGGAATTGCAGCGCTTCAATTGTGTGTGTCTGTTGCTTTTCCTGGGTTTATCTGGGCTTTTCTGTTAGGGATTCTGGGGCTTATTGTCAATATATTTTCTTTGGTTCAAAAAATTACACTTCCATTTTGTCCTTATAATTCACTCTATATTCTCTCAAAAGCGCCCAATATTAAAAGTCTGAATCATTTTATTACCTACAGTGAATACTTAAGTATATTCTGGGCCATTGTATTTGTTATCGTTGGTTATTTCTGGTATAAGGGAAAAGGCTTTAAAACAGCTTTTTTGAATACTAAAAAAGAGATCGCTTATTCATCTGTATTTCTTCTTATAACAGCGGGAGCATTTTTTCTTTTACAGAAACCTAAATCTTATACGAGCGAAGGCACTGGAGTATTGGTACAGGGAAAAATTGAAACTGACCTGAAAATAGATTCTGTAAAGATCTTCTCTAAAGATTTTCATAAAAAAATCGGCAGTATACCTCTTAAAAACGGAATCTTCACATGGGAAACCAAACAACAAATTCCATTTGATGAGTATAGTCTCGAATTTGGTACCAAAAGAATTGATTTCATGATGGGAAGTGGTGATCATTTTGACTTTGATATCCGTTGTAATGCTTCCAACATTAAGTATTTTCTTACCTCTAACCGATCTGCAGAACAGGAATATAAAAATCAAGAAGATGGATTCGGATATGAGTTTTCTTACTCTATTGAACAACAAAAATATAATGATGATCCGAAAAAATTCTATGAACTGGCACAAACTGACTGGGAAAAGAATATTGACAGACTTAGCCACTATACAGATAGTGAAAATAATGCATTATCTGATGAATACTTAGCATACAGAAAACAACTATTGGCTATTCAGTATTTGAATGAAATTAGTAATTACAGAAAAATGACCTCTTGGGACGATCCTAAATTTGCCGCTCCAAAAGTATTTTTAAATGAACTGAATGCTAGAATTATAAAACCAACCATTCTGTTAAGCAAAAATGAAGATTATCTACAGTATAAACTGGATCAAATGCTTACGGATAAAGAAAGATTATCCAATCCGGACAGTATTCTTTTTCTAAAATTAAATGCTCTCCCCAGCAATATTGATAAAGATCGTCTACTCACTAAACATCTTGTAAAAAGTATGGAGCTGGAATCTGACAGTATTTTCAGAAATCAGCTTTTTGCCAGAGAGTTTAAGTTGCTCAACCATACTGATTATAAAAAATTAACTGCATCCAAACTTGAACAGCTTAATATTTCTCAAAAAGGAGCACAATTTCCGGATCTAAAATTCCTTGATGCTCAGGGAAAATATCATCTTCTATCAGAATACAGGGGAAAATATGTGGTTATTGATTTATGGGCAACCTGGTGTGGGCCTTGTAAGCAGATTCGTCCGGTATTTGATACAAGAAGCCACCAATACCGTTATTCTGATAATATTCAGTTTATTTCAATCAGTCTGGATGAAAACCAATCCAAATGGCAGAATTATTTAAAAACGAAACCGTCAAAAGTCCCTCAGTTCTGGCTGGCTGATGCTGCTGAGTTTATGAACAAATATAAAATTCAATCCATTCCAAGATTTATTATTATAGATCCTGCAGGTAAAGTTTTCAACCTAAATACTCCATTTCCTGATGAAGATAATTTCGTAGAAATTTTGGATAAGCTGAAGAAGTATTAACTTTGCTGAAAAATTTTAGATTGATATGAGAAAAACTCAGATTACGATAGATGTAGAGCTGGATGAAAACCACGTTCCGGAAAATATTACATGGAATGCTCAGGATGGAGGTGTTGAAAAGGAGGAAACAAAGGCTACTATGATCTCTGTATGGGATGATAAAACAATGGAGGCTTTAAGAATCGATCTTTGGACCAAAGAAATGCCTGTAGATCAGATGAAGATGTTTATCCACCAGATTTTAGTTTCCCTGGGAAATACTTACCAAAGAGCAACCGGAGAAGAGGATGTGGCACAATGGTTGGAAGAAGTTGCGGAAGAGTTTGCTGTAAAATCAGCGATAAAGTAAAAACAATTTGAGAATGAGGTAATTTGAGAATTTGAAAAATAAAAGGACTACTTTTTGTAACACTATAAAAACTAATTTTCAAATTACCCTATTTTAAAATTATCAAATTATATAAATATGAATTTTAATACCAAAGTAATTCACGGAGGGCAGCATCATGAGTCTGCAACGGGATCTGTAAACGTTCCTGTATTTTTAACCTCTACGTTTGCACAGAAAAGCCCTGGAGTACACTCCGGATATGAATATTCAAGAGCTGCCAACCCTACAAGACAGGCGTTAGAAGACTCTTTAGCAAGCATCGAAAACGGAGCGAGAGGTTTGGCTTTCGGTTCTGGTCTTGCTGCCATCGACTGTGTTTTGAAATTATTAAACCCAGGTGATGAAGTAATTGCTGTAGATGACCTTTATGGTGGTACTTACAGAATGTTCACGAGACTTTTTGAAAAATATCAGCTGAAGTTCACGTTTGTGAATTTTGATGATGTTTCTAAAATTGCTGATGTCATTACAGATAAAACAAAACTGATCTGGGTAGAAACACCAACTAACCCATTAATGAAATTAGTAGATATCAAAGCGGTAGTAGACATTGCTAAAGGAAAAGATATCTTAGTAGCTGTAGACAATACTTTCGCAACTCCTTATATTCAAAGACCAATTGATCTGGGAGCTGATATCGTAATGCACTCTGCAACCAAATATTTAGGAGGACACTCTGACGTTATTGCAGGGGCTCTTATTGCTAAAGATGCTGAATTAGGTGACAAACTTCACTTCATTCAGTTTGCAAGTGGTGGTATCTTAGGACCTCACGATTCTTACCTTGTTTTAAGAGGAATCAAAACATTGGCATTAAGAATGCAGAGACATTCTGATAACGGACTTGCTGTAGCAAAATATCTTGAAACTCATCCGGCAGTAGATAAAGTAATTTATCCGGGATTAGAGTCTCACCCTCAATATGAGCTTGCAAAATCTCAGATGAAGGAATCTGGAGGAATGGTTTCATTCACTTTCAAATCAGGAAAGAAAGAAGATGCTATCAAGTTCCTTGAAAAAGTAAGAGTATTCACATTGGCTGAATCTTTAGGAGGTGTGGAATCTTTAGCAAACCACCCTGCTTTAATGACCCATGCTTCTATCCCAGCTGAAAAACGTGCTGAATTGGGCATCACTGATGACCTTGTACGTTTAAGCGTTGGTATTGAAGATGCTGATGATCTTATTGCAGATCTGGAAAAAGCATTTTCCTAACATCTTAAAATAAACAATAATGAGAAGGGCTTATATTTTTATTTTCTTAAGCTTTTTCAGTCAGTGTATATATTCTCAGGTTAAAAATACCGATGATTTGTATCTGACCGCAAAGAAATTGGATAGTTTGATATTCAAAGAAGGGTTTAATAAATGTAATCCTTCTCATTATAATACCATTATCAGTGATGATCTTGAGTTTTATCATGATGTAGGCGGAGTCTCCAAAGGAAAAGAGGCTTTCGTAGCATCTGTTAAAAACAATATCTGCAGTACACCCGGAAAAGTAAAACGCGAGCTTATTCCGAACAGTATGTTGGTATATCCAATGTACAATAACAAAACACTATACGGCTTCATTCAGGAAGGCAACCACGAATTTTTCGAGAACACCAACGGAAAATGGAATAAAACAGGACAGGCAAAATTTACCCATTTATGGATTTTGGAAAATAACCAATGGAAACTGAAGCGTGTTCTGAGCTATAATCACTAGTATACCTATGAAAAATACGAGAAAAGCAGTCATTGCAGATTTACCTCAACTGGCTGAACTGTTCGATCAATACAGAATATTCTATCACAAGTCATCCGACATTCCTGCTGCTTCAGATTTTCTTCAGGAAAGACTTAAAAATAAAGATTCTGAAATTTTTATAGCAGAAGAAAATGGAATCCTGACTGGTTTTGTACAACTATACCCTATCTTTTCATCTACCAGAATGCAGCGTTATTGGCTGCTGAATGATCTGTACGTAAATGCCAATCATAGGGGAAAAGGTTATTCCAAGGAACTTATTGAAGAAGCCAAAGTACTATGCAGAGCTTCAAACGCCTGTGGAATCCTTCTCGAAACAGGAAAAGGCAATGATGTAGGTAACCAACTTTATCCTGCCTGTGGTTTTGAACTCTATGATTCCGTGAATTTTTATGAGTGGAGCAATTCATAAGCAATAAGTAATGGATAATGAGTAATAAATATTATAACCTACTATTTTTCATTCTCAAAAACCCGAAACCCGAATCTCATTAACTCGCCCCCTAACTTATAACCCAAAAACAACATGACAGATTTTCAAAAATACATACAGAGATATTTAGATCAGATTCCATCTTCAGATTGGTTAGCTGAATTAAAAATATCAGAAGAAAAAACTGTAGGAATTTACTCTAATCTTACTGAAGAGCAATCAAAATTCGCTTACGCTGAAGGAAAATGGACCTTAAAAGAATTACTTCTCCACTTATCTGATACAGAAAGAGTTTTCCAATACAGAATCCTCGCTTTTGCAAGAGGTGATAAAAACAACCTTCCCGGATTTGATGAAAATGAATATGCAGAAAAGTCTTTTGCTAGTGAAAGATCATTGGAATCTTTATTGGAAGAATATAAATTGGTAAGAAAATCCTCTCAGATTTTAATTGAAACGATGAATCCGGCCGCTTTACAAAACATCGGAACAGCTAATGGTCATGAAATTTCAGTAGAGACTATAGCAAAATTGATTATTGGACACAATTACCACCATCTTAATATTATTGAGGAGAGGTATTTATCGAAATTGGGATGGATGTGATGAAATAATAAGTTTTGGTTAAAACCAATGGAATAAATTATTTATTGTTAAACGGGCTAAAGCCCGTTTCTATTGAATTTGATAAAATACCGTAAAAATTATTTTGGACAATATGATTCGATGCTTATTTTTCCGTTCATAGATAATAAGAAATTTATAATTTACATATATAAAAAACATCAATAGGGACGGGCTTTAGCCCGTCTTTTAATTTCAAATCAAATCCATTGGCTTTAGCCAAAGCTTAATTTAAAAACATTATTTTTGATAAAAACAACACAAATGTCATTTATCAAAATTTACGTTCATCTAGTTTTCTCAACAAGAAACAGAACGCCCTATCTCAATACATTCGATCTAAGAATAAAAGTGTGGAAACACATCAAAGAATACGCTTCAGAAAAAGGAATATTTTTGGACATGATTAATGGATATTCAGATCATTGTCATTGTTTAATTTCTTTAGGATCCAATCAGAATATAGAAAAAGTTGTACAATTACTAAAGGGAGAATCATCTTATTGGATCAATAAACAGCAACTCACCAAAGATAAATTTTCATGGCAGGACGAATACTTTGCTGTTTCTGTATCCGAACACAAATTAGATACGGTGAGAAATTATATCAAAAATCAGGAAAAAAATCACCAGAAAAAGAGCTTTGCAGAGGAATATCAGGAATTTATTGAAAAATATAATTTTAAAATGTAAGTAAGTTTTGGCTAAAGCCAGATAGAGGTTGTATTTATTTTTGAATGGGCTAAAGCCCATTCCTATTGAATTTGATCAAATGCCGAAAAATTATTTACACACATAAAACATCAATAGGGACGGGCTTTAGCCCGTCTTTTAAAATTCATATCCAATCTATTGGCTTTAGCCAAAACTTAAAAAACGATCAAAATACAATCCTTTTTATCCTCATTTTTTTGTTCAAAGTTCATATATTCTCTACCTTTATCCATTGTTTTGAATGTACATAAAATATGGAACCTATTATTGAAATACTAAAATCCGGCGGAACCATTCTTTACCCTACAGATACCATTTGGGGAATTGGTTGTGATGCTACCAATATAGAAGCTGTCAATAAGATTTTTGATATCAAAAAACGCGAAAAAAACAAGTCCATGATTATTCTGGTAGAGTCTGAAAAAAGGCTTCAGGATTTGGTGGATGTTCCGGAAATGGCCTGGGAAATTATTGACTTAAGTGAAAAACCGGTAACGATTGTTTATGAAAACCCAAGAGGATTACCTAAAGAACTTCTTGCAGAAGATGGCAGCATCGGAATCAGATTGGTAAAGAATGACTTCTGTAAAAAACTTATTACTAAACTAAATAAACCTTTAGTATCTACATCTGCTAATTTCAGTGGTGATAAAAGTCCGTTGAAATTTTCGGATATTTCTCCGGAAATCATCAGTCTTGTAGATTATGCTGTGGAAGAAGACAGAGATAAAGTATCAAAATACTCAGGATCTTCCGTTATTAAAATATGGAGTGATAACAGGATAAAAGTTCTTAGAGAATAAAATCCGGTATCAATCTGTTCATTTTTTAGAGTCTTGTCTGTGTATATCGGCAGGATTTCTTTTTTTTAATTCTATCTTTGCAAAATCCAACTCGTAAAGTATATGCTATGAATCATCAAGAATTCGCTCAAATATGGGTAAATGTCTGGAACTCTCATGATTTAGAGAATATCCTCTCCCACTATTCTGATGATATTGAAATTACCACTCCCATGATTGCTATGGCCACCGGAGGAAAAGAAAGTTCTTTAAAAGGAAAAGAAGCTGTTCGTGAATACTGGAGAAAGGCGCTGGAGAAGTTTCCGGATCTTCATTTTGATCTGATTCATTCCACAGCAGGAGTAGGTTCTGTAGCATTATTTTATAAGTCTATCATGGATAAACACGCTGTAGAAGTGATGTTTTTCAATGAAGAAGGAAAAATAAGTAGAATGTACGCTCATTATGATTAATGATCGGCATTGGTAGAAATTGACGCTATTATAAACGATGAAAATTAATCTTACTCAAAATAAGAATTTAAAACTTTTTAAAATAATTTCTGAAGCCGCAGAAAGGAATAACCAGTCTGTATACATTGTTGGTGGATATGTTCGTGATCTTCTGATGAAGAGAAAAGCTTCTACAGATATTGATTTTGTTACGGAACAGAGCGGTATTGAACTTGCTCAGAATGTAGCTCAGGATATTGATCCAAAATTAAAGGTTTCTGTTTTTAAAACCTATGGAACAGCCATGATTAAATATAAAGATCTTGAGCTGGAATTTGTAGGCGCCAGAAAAGAAAGCTATACAGAAAACAGCCGAAAACCTGAAGTAGAAGGCGGAACCCTGGAAGACGATCAGAAAAGAAGAGATTTCACCATCAATGCGATGGCTATCTCTCTGAATAAAGATAATTTTGGAGAACTGATTGACCCTTTTAATGGAATTAGCGATCTTGAAAAAGAAATTTTAAGAACACCATTGGAACCGGCTCAAACTTATTCTGATGATCCGTTGAGGATGATGAGAGCTGTACGTTTTGCGTCCACTCTAAGTTTTACCATTGAAGAGAATTCTTTGGAAGCTATTAAGCAGGAAGCAGAAAGAATCAAGATTGTTTCTATGGAAAGAATCATGGTGGAATTCAACAAAATCATGCTCTCTGAAAAACCATCCGTGGGGTTAAAATTAATGGAACAGACAGGACTTTTAAAGCTTGTTATTCCTGAATTAATTGAACTGAAAGGTGTAGAAGAAGTGGAAGGACAAACCCACAAAGATAATTTCTACCACACTCTTGAGGTTGTAGATAATATCTCTCTGAATACCGACAATCTTTGGCTCCGTTGGGCTGCATTGCTTCACGATATAGGAAAAGCACCTACTAAAAAATTTGTGGAAGGCACAGGGTGGACATTCCATGGACATGAATTCCTAGGTTCCAAAATGACAAAAACTCTTTTCCAGAGATTGAAACTGCCTTTAGGAAGCGATATGAAATATGTTCAGAAGATGGTAAAACTTTCTTCCAGACCTATTGCTCTGATTACGGATGATGCTTCAGATTCTGCTCTAAGAAGGCTTCTATTTGATGCCGGAGAAGATCTTGAAGATCTGTTTACCCTCTGCAAGGCAGATATCACTACTAAAAACTCTAAAAAGCAGGAGAAATTCAAGAAAAACTTTGAATATGTAGCAGTGAAGATCAAAGAGGTAGAAGAAAAAGATCAGGTAAGAAACTTCCAGCCCCCTATTACAGGAGAAGAGATTATGGAGATGTTTAAACTTCAGCCGGGCCGTGAAATTGGTATTTTAAAAGAAAAGGTAAAAGAAGCTATCCTTGAAGGCGAAATTGCCAATGAAAAGGAAGAAGCAACCCAGTTTGTTATTGCCGAAGCCGAAAAACTTGGATTAAAAATGAGCTGATTTTTACTCAATAGAAAATGTAAAGCTGGATATTTTATCCAGCTTTTTTTATGCTTCAATGAAGTATATACCAAAGCCGGGCGGGTTCTAAGAACCCGCCCGGAAAAAACACAAATGATGAAAAAATAAAAAATTATTTTATATACGCCGAAGCGTAATTTTTAGTTTTTATAGAAACCGTTTGTTCCAACACCTGCAGTAAAGGTCTTCAATAGAGTCCCATCCAATGCACTGTAGACATTCACCTTACTGTCTTCCGTAAAGCTTGCATCTGATGCAAAAATTCTACCGTCAATTACATCAAAACCATATACATTACCTGTTGCCTTAACAAGAGGAACTTTAGAAACGAAAGAAGAACCAACAGTCATACTATAAATATTGTTGGAACCTGTGATAAAATAAAAGTTATTCTTATCAGCTCTCAGTTTCTGAGCATCAGCAATTCCTGCAAGGGTTGTTGTTGTATAGTTTCCTGCTGCTGAGTTGATTTTATAAATATATGAATCTGTTGTATCAGAAACTAACACATAAGCAATTCCATTATAAGCAATAAGGTCTCTAATAATTCCTTTAGCAGGCAATGTAATCGTGGTAGGGTTAATCATTGTAGCAGGATTTACAACCGTGATTGTATAACCTGTTGCATATGAGTTATAAGGTGGAGTAGTTTCATACCCAATACCATCTGTCTGTACAATGATATTACCTTCTGCTGCCACTACTTTTTCAGCATAACGTGGAAATCCCATGCTACCGAAATAAACGTTATCTGCAACATTGTAAGCATTAAGTTTCTGCTTACCTGCAAAATTATTATTTGTTACAAAATATTTATTCCCTGAGAATGCAATATATCTCGGACCATCAAGACTCTCTGTTACTGTAGCCTGCTTTTTAAATGTGTATCGGTTTACAATATCAATTTTATTAGGAACATTGGCAACAAGATATGCTTTATCTCCACTGAAACCTACACTCTGAAGTACCTTCCCGAAAACTTCTCCTCCGTTATTACCAGAATAGATATTTGTATACACCGTACCCAGGTTATTACTGATAAAAGTAAGATCGGAAGTAGGTTTTGTAAACCCTCCTTCATTAGAAACAATAATTCCGTTTTCATAAAGACCAGATTGAGGTTTCTCAATAGCCTCTATATAATCACTATCACTGCTACAAGAAACATTGAAAAGCATCATTGAAGCAAATGCAAGAGGTAAAATTCTTTTGATATTCATAATGTATTAAATTTTATTTTTTAAAAGTTGATATTTAAGTTTACACTGTAATTTCTTCCCGGTAGCGGATAAGCAAACATGGTATAATAAGTCTGATTGAAAATATTATTGACTTTAAAGCCTAGTGTATAATTCTTTAAAATCGTGGCTCCAACTCCGGCATTCATAACGAAATATTCTTTCAGGGCCTCACTTTTCTTTTCGTTGGAATCGGTATAAGTAAGTCCGGTAAACAATCCCTGAACATATACCTTTATAAATTCATATCTATAATCAAGATTTCCGGTAAATTTATGGTAAGGAACATACATCAGCTGTTTTTTCTTTTCCAGGTCCTGAGAATTTGTGTAAGTATATCCTAAACCTACATTCAGGAAATGTTTTCCAAAGCGTTTAGTAAATTCTGCCTGAGTTTCCACTCCATAAGATCTTACGTGATCCGTATTTACAGGACTATGGTAACCAAAGGAAGTAGGAAGCCATCTTATCATATCTTTGATATCTAAATAATAAGGAACCAGAGAAAGTTTAAAATCACCTGCTTTAAACTGATTTCTCAGTTCAAACTGATAAGAAGTTTCCGGCTTTAAATCTTCATTTCCACCCGGTTTCCAATATAAATCATTGAAAGAAGGAGCTCTGAAATTCCTTGAAATACTCAGTCCTAGATTATACCAGCTTACAGCATTCCATTTTCCTGAAAAAGAAAATAAAAGAGGAGATTTGGTTATCCCCACAAAATCCTGTCTTACTCCGGCTTCAAGGCGTAAATCTGATGTAGGAAGATACCTTACCAATCCAGCTACAGAACCCATATTCCGGTTTACCTTATCTATTCCTGATCCATAACCTTCTCCTTTATTCAGTTGGTATTCTCCAATGATATTGAAGTTCCACTTTGAATTGAGAAAATAATTGAAATCATTCTTCAGAATATAATTTTTTCCTGTTCCACTACTGAATTTAGGTCTGTCTATATCATTAAAATATTCGAAATTTTCTTCCGTATAAGCGGCTTTAAAGGAATTATTAAACTTTGTTGTATTCCAGTCCCAGGAAATCAGGCTTCTGATGTTTTGAGTCTGGTATTTCGTTTTTGTTTCGCTTTCAAAAAGAATGGGAAAATGCTGTTGTCCGTTAAACCACTCGGAAATCCATGAAATCTGATGATGGGGAGCCAGTTTATAAGCTGCTGCAATATTAAAATTTGTATTGTAGTACTCTCCGTTACGGTTAATATAATTCTGAGGTTTTTTATTTACCTCGTAAGCATTCTCACTGATAGAATAATTTCCGGAAGCTTTAAAGCTGAATTTATTGTTGCTGTAAGAACCTTTAACGAAATTATTATAGGTATTAAAAGATCCTGCCTCTGAAAAGAAAGTCCCGTGAAATCCTTGATTAAAATGAAGGCTATTATCCATATGAATAGTACCTCCAATAGCTCCGGAACCATAAGTAACACTTCCCCCACCGGCTTTTATTCCGATCTGATCATATCCGAACAGGGAAATATTATTCACGTCTCCCTGACCCAGAAAATTGGAATTAATATTAATCCCGTTCCAGACAAAAGATGTCTGTTGAGCTGTAGTTCCTCTGAAGGAAGGTGAAGAAGTTGCCCCACGTCCGTTTTCTTTGATATAAATAGCAGACTGATATCTTAATAATTCGGAAAGGTTACTTGAATTTTTCTGAACATCCTCTGTATTAATTACTTTTACAGGATGAAACTGTTTCACCTTGTTCATCTGGCTGTCGAAAATATAGATAGTATCAACCATCTTCTCCTGCCCGAAAAGAAAACTGCCATAAGATGACAAAAACAGTGCTAGAAATCTTTTTATATTCATATCATTCTACTTTTCCTCCGAAAGCAACATGTTTTTTTGATTATGATTCTGGCAGGTCTCCTGACTTTCGCTTTCTGTGCCTTCCCGTTGTATACAGTGGCTGTGTACAGAAATTTTTATAGCGATTTACAGTTGCGGGGACAGTTTGGGAGTTTCACCCAATTCCCTTTTCATTCCAATATACTGGAAACCAAAATTTTTGCAAAGATAGCTTTTTAAATGTATTAGACAAAAAGTGAATGACATGGCTGATAATAAAGAAAATAGGAGTTGGAAAGTATCAAAGTGTCCATCAACAAAAACAGCTATAATAATCCCCTTTACAATGCTATCTTTTATAGTATTTACACTTTAATAAAAATTTCCGACACTCCTATTCCAATGATGTACAAAAAACAGCTGCTTTCAATATTGAAAACAGCCATTCATGGTATAACTATTATTAAAATTTGCTTTTTTTATTTTTTAATGAATTTATAGCTCTGCTGTTTACCTCCTTTCTCTGAAAGCTCTATTATATAATTTCCTTTTGGCAAAGACGATACATCAATCTGATTTTCAATAGCTGTGAATGACTTTACTTTTTGCCCTACCATATTATAAACTTCTGCCTTTTCAGGATTACCCATTCCTTTAATGTATAAATTATCTGCTACCGGATTAGGATAAATACCTATTGTATTTTTATCTTTTATACGATCGTTTACGGATAAGAATCCTGTAAGTTCGAGATAAAATGCTACCATTGATTGGAAGCATTCATTCCCATACCTGCTATTTTTTTTCCATCCTGAGATATAGCCAAAGGAAGCCCCATCGTCACTCCATTAGTATTAATGCCTAAACTTGCTGCATAATCATTAAGGTTAATTCGTCCACTAGCTTCAGTCCAGATAAACCCTTCTCCGGACATCGGTGGTGCTCCAAACGCCCGATAATATCCTATAACTGTTGATCCATCTCCAGAGACTCCGGTTGCTCCACCTTTAAAAGAAAATGAAGCATTAGGATGGGTTATATAAGTTACCCCTGTTCCTGCCTTCCAAACATAAGGATTGGGATTTGCCGCACCTATTATCGTATTCCCGTCTGTAGAAACGGCTCCTGCTTCCCCTACATTGTTCCCATTGCTGTCTGTAATGAAACTTTCCACACCATCTACCCACTTGGCACCACTTCTGGTTCCCGTGGCCTCATCCTGCCACCCTACTACAACAGTTCCGTCTCCGCTTATGGCATTTGCTCTCGAGCTTCTTCCACTTACCATACTTCCCAGATCCACCACTCCATTTGTTTCATCCCATTTCACCGCATGAGCGTTTGATGCGGTAAGCCAGCCCAATCCTACAATTGTATTTCCACTGGGAGACATTCCCCATGTAGAACTTACACTTCCGTCCCAACCGGTAGGAACAAGACCTCCTTTGTTTACCCAGGTTGACGAAATTACATTATAAGTTGAAATCTCATTAAAACCTGTTACAGCATTGGTTAATGATGATGCAATTGTATTTCCATCGTTAGATACAACTGTTCTCCCTGCCGCCGGATATCCATTTGAGATGGATCCTATCTGTACAATTCCGGTAGCAGCTGTCCACATATAGATTCCTCCGCCACTGGTATGCATACTTACTACTCCTTTATCAGAAACGGCACCTACATTATAATTTCCGAGTCCCATTACTGTAAGCTGAGCTTCCGCCACACTAAAATTAAAAAAGAAACAGGCAGCAAGTAATTTGATTGACATTTTGTAAAAATTTCTCATATATGATTATATTTAATTTTCAAAACCAACAGAAACAATATTAATATTATATTTAACCACACAAAAGAAATAGGCTTTCACAATTCGTGAATTTCAAAAGAATAAAAAACTTAAAAACATAATAATCAAACACTTAAATAAACCCAAATTTGAAGACGGTTTCCAGGCAGATTGCTAAGAAAAACATGAAAAATAAATTGTTATTCAGAAAGATGATTAAAAACAGTGGAAGAATTTTCCTGCTGACCTTCACATTATGCTTCCTTTTTATCAATGGACAGTCTGGTCCTGACTTTAGTCTTATTGCTGATAAGGCATTTCAGAAACTGTATCAAAATCCTGACGACTGTATCATCTATACTCAGGGAATTCTGGTAAGCAACCAGGATATAGAGGATAAAATTATACTTCAAAATATTATTTCACAGGCTTTTGCCATGAAGGGAGATTATATGCAGTCTGTCAATAGCTTTTCTCAGAAAGAAAATCCGGATCTGGATCAAGATCTGTCTTATTTTATGCGGGTTTTGGAGATTATAATCTTGCAGACCAATATCAGAATCTGGGATTGTATAATCAGTCGAAGAAAATTATAGCTCAGCTTTTATCAGATCAAAAGCTTCTGAAAAGCAGTGATCCCAAATTAAGAATCACCACAGCCAAACTTTATCAGCTACAGGCTTTGAATCTGGGAATCAACAGAGATTATCCTAATGCCTTAAAAAACCTTGATAGAAGTGATCTGTATCTCAATAATGATAATGAAGAAAATAAAATCATTACAACAGAAAATAAGATCTTCCGTTCTTCCTATTTAATGAAGCAAAATAGGCTGACTGAATATAAAAAACTTATAGAGAATGTAATTTCTGATCTTGAAAAACAGAAAAACCAACCATTTTTACTCAGTTTAGCTTATGAAAACCTATCCCGGTACTATTTTTTACAAGAGGATTATACAACTTCTGCTCAAAAACTGGAATTGGGGTTGTCTTTGATTGAAGATCTTCCTTTTAATAATATAAAGATTAAGATTTATGAATCGCTATCCCGGACTTATTTTGCACTTCATGATGATATCAAATACCATCAATACAACAAATATTATAATGATTTAAGATCCAAAACAGATTCCAGTACGAAAGAAGGTATACGATATATTGTAAAACTGGTTGAAACTAATCAAAATAAAACCCTTGAATTTGAAAAGCAGAATTATTTAAAATCTTTCTGGACTTCCACTTTTATTTTATCTGTGATCATCATTGGACTATTGATTTATTTCCTGATTATTAAAAACAAAAATAAAGATCTCAAAAAGCAATTTGACTTCTTTGAAAGACAGAATAATCAACAAAAACAAAACATTCCTCCAGTTAATGACTTGATAAGAAATACTTCTGAAACAGAAAGAAGTTCCAATAAAATCTCCAAAGAGAAAGAAGAAGAGATCCTTCAAAAACTCGAAGAATTTGAACAATCTAACAGATACCTGAACAAAAACATGTCATTATCTATGCTTTCTGCTCAGATGGAGATCAACACCAAATACCTTTCAGAAGTCATTAATAACAGGGAGAAAAACTTCAATGGATATATTAACAGATTAAGAATTAACCACATCGCCCACTTATTAAAAACAGACCCTACTTTTCTTAATTATAAGGTAAGTTATCTTGCAGAATACTCGGGGTTTTCTTCGCACAGTTCTTTTACCACCGTTTTTAAATCCGTTACCGGAATGTCTCCTAATGCTTATATTCAGGAAATCAGTAAAAGTAAAGTATCATGAAATTAAGATTAAAAATTTTCTTATTAATCCTTCTGTCCTTTATGTTTATTAATGGGCAAAACACTTCGTATACTTCCCTATTCAAAAAAGCCAAACTGGAAATTTATGATAACCCTGACAAAGCCATTGATATAGGAAAACAACTGTTGAAAAAAGATAATGATCTCAAAACATCTATTGAAATCTATATGCTTCTTTCAACGGCCAATGTTGCCAAAAGGAATTTTGAAGAATCTTTGATGTATATTTTAAAAGCGAAAGAACTCTCACAAAAAACCAATGATATCAAAAGCCAGGTAAGTGTACTTGTCTCTGTTGCTATACAATATCAGCAAATGGAACTCTTCAGCAAAAGTCTTGAAACCCTGAATGAGGCAGATCCATATCTGGCAAAGCTGACGGACGGAACAACTGAAAAATATATTGAAACTGCTACCATCTACGCCATAAGAGGAATGATTTATAAAAGCCAGTCCAACTCTGAAATTGCTCTGGAAAAGTTTCTGATCTCCATAAAAAACTTTGAAAAAGTCCCTGTAAAGAAAACAACCTACTCTAATATGAGCGTTGTATATTACAATATTGGTTATTGTTATCTTAACCTAAATCTAATTGATAAGGCCCAACAGGCATTTTTACAATCCATAGACTGTGCCCAGCGAAATAATGCAAAAAGTCTGGAAGCATTTGCCTTAAAAGGAATGTCTGAGGTTTATAAACAAAAACATGAAAACAAAACCGCTATCAGCCTTTTGGTAAAAGCTGAAAACCTCAGTAAAAACACAGGCGATATTATCCTGAATGAAGGAATTTATAATGAAATGGCCAACAATTATCTCGCTATGGGACAGCAGGATTTATATCAGCTCTACAATAAAAAGTATTTTGAAATGCGGTTTAAGAGAAAGCAAAATGAATTATCCTCTATTAACAAGGTTATAGATAATCACAATAAAGAAACCTCTGTAAAAAGCCGGAAACTGAAATCCCAATATTATTATATGAATATTCTGTCCTTTGTCATCGCTGGAATTTTAATCCCTTTTTTAGTTTACTTCATTTTAAAAATTAGAAAAAAGAATAAAAAATTTCAAAAGGAAATCCAACAGATCATAAGAACTTCATGATGGGTATAAAACAAAAAAACATTCCGAAATGGAATGTTTTTTTATCTATGTTATTCAGCTTATTTACCCATAACTTCCGTGATTGGATTCCCAACACTTCCACTTGGAAACTGGATTTTCAGTAATGAAGAAACAGTTGGTGCAATATCAGTCATATGATAAGGCTTATTGCTTTCTCCCTGCTGAACACCCCAGCCCATAAAAATCAATGGAATGTGTGAATCATAAGAGTTCCATACACTGTGTGTAGTTCCTGTTTTAGAATATGGCGGAAGCATAGAATCGTGAGAGATCAATTGGATATCACCACTTCTCTGTCTGTTAATCCCGTTGATAATTCTTTGTTTAATTGGCTCCGGAATGCTTGATTCAGCCACTCTGTCTACAGAAACGGCATATAAAACAGTAGGATCTTTTTCAAGTTCTTTAACCGCGAAGTTTCTTACATCATCCAGTTCAAGTTTACTGTCTGCCAATACTTTTCTGTCGAAATAAATCTGGTAGTTATCTATCGCGTTGATTAATTTATCCGCTCCGAATTTATCTTTCAGCTTTTGATTAAGATTCTTTTCAGCCCCTTCTCCAAAGAAACCTGTTGGGATTTTATGTTCTTTCAGGAATCCTACAGAGTGTGCTCCACCGTGATCTGCAGAAAGGAAAACCGTATACTGTCCTTTTCCAACTTTTGAATCCAGGTAGTTGAAGAATTGTGCTAAATCCTGATCTAATCTGATATAAACATCTTCCACTTCAATAGAATTCGGACCAAATTTATGTCCTGCATAATCCGTAGAAGCAAGGTTGATAGCTAAAAAATCTGTTATGTTATCACCACCTAATTTCTCTCCGTCTACAGAAGCTTCAGCCAACTTTAATGTCAGCGTATTTCCGAAAGGTGTATAACGGATGTTATCTTTTTTAGTCTGATAATCTTTTGCAAGATCATTGTATGGGAATGTAGGTGTTTTAGCACTTCCTAATAGCCCTTCCCAAGGAGAATTGTCCGGTGCACTCTCTGTGTACTGATTAATCGGAAGCAAAGTATTCCAACCGTTAGCTACCAGTTTCTCCGGTAAATTCTGAGAGTTGAATGATTTTACCCACTGAGGAAGATCATTCATATACCATGTACTTGTGATAAAGTTCCCTGTACTGTCATCAAACCAGAAAGCTCCGTTCGGTGTATGACCAGCAGGAAGAATAGAAGCTCTGTCTTTTAAAGAAACTCCGATTACTTTTCCCTGGAAATTAGTTGCCAGTCTCAACTCGTCTGTTACTGTTGTAGACCAAAGATTTTTCGGAGAGTGGCTTCCAGTTTTAGTATTGGTTGTTCCTACCGGTTGAACGCTGTCATCCGCTGTACAATATACTCCTTTACCAGTTTCCTTATCTGTCCAGTCATTTCCTGCAATTCCGTGAATAGCTGGTACCGATCCTGTATAGATACAAGTATGTCCTAAAGCTGTAATAGTAGGAACATAAGGAATATGTACGTTATTTAAAGAATATCCTGTATTCAAAAGTCTTTTGAAACCGTCATTTCCATATTTGTTGTAAAAACGGTATAAATAATCCCAACGCATCTGGTCTACTACCAGACCTACGACCAATTTAGGTCTATCTAATTGAGAATTTTTGTTCTTCTGCGCATTGATTGTAACTACGGACAAGAAAGTAGCTGCCGCAATTGAAATGTTCCTAAGCATCCAAGTAAAATTTTATTGATCACAAATTTAGGGGTTTTGAATGTTTTAGAACATGAAATTTTATTTAAATTTGATCTTTATTCAATTTTCAACAAAATTCATCATGATTTTAGGAGTCTACTGGTACTTTAAATTTCCTGAAAATTTATATCATTTCAAGTTTTTAAAATTTTTCGAAGGATATGGTGGTCATGCAGATAACGCTGCTGAATTGGTTGTAAGAGTTCAGGTTAACAACCCGGAGGATTTTATTGGAAAACTGGAAGAGCTGAAAACCCGGTTTAAAAAAGCTTTTTACATCTTAACATCAATGAAAATCAACTCATCATCAGTATTGGGAGCCATCTGCTTTTTGATTTTTATTTTCAGTTTGCTCTAGAAATAGAAGAATTATTAATTCGTGAAAATGCTATCATTTTAGATTCCAGCATTCCATTTAAAACATTGTCTACTAAAACCTTTCATAGTGAAGGAGAAAAATTTGAAAGTAACGAGCATCGTTTTCTACAGATTGTAGGTTCAGATTTCAAAAAAAATAATGCTGAAAATCTTTCTATAAGAATTGACTGTAATCTGCCTTTGGCTGATAAGAATTTCTTCATCAATGATTTAAAATCTATCTGCCGGGAAGAAAGTATCAATGTATTTTATTATAAAAATCATGATTTCAATAGCCATTGTAATCTGATGCTTTTCTTTACGAATGGTCGCCAGAGAACAGATTCAATTCAAACAGTTAACCTCAACACCTTTGGAAGCAAAGTAAGACAGCTTACTCAAAAATATCCTGTTTATTTTGGTCATCTTGAAGGGTTGAAATATTATCCTCAAAATGTATCTCACATTGAATTGATGGTAGATGAAGAATATATTTTAAATAAAAAATAAAACAAGTTTAACTCAACAAAACCGTTCTAAATATAATATCATGATTAAGTTTAAGTATGTTATCCTGTATGTAGAAGATGTAGAATCATCCATGAATTTCTACAAAAACACGTTTGATTCCGAAATCAAATTTATCACTCCGGAAAAAGATTATGGAGAACTAATTACAGGAGAAACTACCCTTTCCTTCACTTCTGTTGAATTAGCCAGCTCTAATATTAAAAAAGGATTCCTTCTTTCAAAAGCTGAAGAAAAACCTTTTGGAATTGAACTCGGATTTGTGACAGACGATGTAGAAAACCTGGTAGAAAAAGCAGTAAAAAACGGAGCAGTTCTGTACGAAGATATTACCGTAAAACCTTGGGGACAAAAGACGGCTTACATCAAAGATCTTGATCATTATTTAGTAGAAATCTGTACTGAAATTCAATAAAAAATCATTCCGTGGAAATAAAAAAACTACAAAAGCTAATATCTAATCCTGGTGTAAACTGGGGGAATAATGGATATTCTACTGATGTCATCTACTCTGTTTCTTCACTTGAATTCGGAGGTTCTTTTGAATTTACTCTGAGAGAGAAGAAGTTATCCTACACTAAAACCTGGGAAACCGATTCAGATGATCTTGATGAACTTAATATCATCATTGAACAAGACACTTCTTTCGGAGCTTTTGCAGATGGGGAGCTTCAGGGCTGGATCATCTGTGAGCACAGAACCTGGAACAACAGCTTCTACGTCGAAAATATTCTTGTTAATGAACAATACAGAAGGCAGGGACTGGGAATTATGCTGATAAAAAACGCCCTCAAAGAAGCAAGAAGACTAAACTGCAGGGTTATTGAACTTGAAACTCAGAACATGAATTATCCTGCCATACAGTTTTACAGAAGAATGGGATTCAATATTACCGGAGTGAACACAAGATTGTATGATAACTCTGAGGAAATTGCTCTTTTCATGACGCTGGATGTGGAATAACTGATGGTTTTAGGTTTTGACTAAAGCCGTTAATGATAAAAGCGGGCTTCCTTCGATTACGCTCAGGATGATAATAGCCCGCTCCTATTAATGTTTAAATTCCTGTTCTTTTATTTGATTTTCGGTAAAACGATCAGGCTTTCATTTCCTGAAGCATTTACCGCTTGTACAGCAAAGAAATAGTTGTCTTTAGAATATGGCAGCTTAATTGAAGTTTCTTTGGTAAAGATTTTTTTCTGCCATACAGAAGCATCCGTTTCACGCATTAACACATAATATCCGGTTATTTCTCCTGATTTAGGCTTTTCCCAGGAAAGATCTGTAAAATTGGTAAGTTTACTGACTTCTATTTTTACATTTTCTGGTTTTGAAGGCGACTTTGCCAGATTGGCCAGGACTGCAATATTTACTCCTACATTCTTTTTAAAATAGCCAAAATCCATAAATTCCGGTAAGTCCCCGTACTGTACCCCATCCTCTTTTCTGATATCCTGATGCTGATGATTGAAGTTTTCATTGAATTCCGTCAATCTTACAGCGGAAAATCCTTTTTCAACAAATGGAGTATGATCTCCACCTCTCAGAAACCGATCATTCCTATAAATCAATTTAACCTGAAAGTTATCAATATACCGTTCTCCTATTTCTTTAATGTATCTTGCCAGCTGCCTTGGCTCTCCATCATTTTCCAATCCAAACTTTCTTATATCCTGGGCTTTTTTATCCAGCTCATATTGAGGCAAACCTTCGGAAAAGACTCTTAATTGATGGGTATTAGTCAAATGGGTATCACTGCTGAGATTATTAGAAATCATATCATTATTCAGCAAAGCTTCCAGTTGCCAGCCTTCATTGGTTGCTTTTTCAGCCAACATCTTCGATCCCAGCAACCCCTGTTCTTCTCCAGAAAAAGCCACTAATACAATAGTTGCAGGAAATTTAGATGTACTCAATATTCTTGCACTTTCAATCAATGCAGCTACTCCACTTCCGTCATCATTGGCCCCCGGAGCATTATCTTTAAAGTTCATTACATCACTTACCCTCGAATCCAGATGCCCACTCATCATGAACAGTCTTTTATCATTGGGATTTGTTCCATGGATAACCGCAATGGCATTTCCTAAATCGGTAGGCCGGTCTATTCTTTTTCCATCCGGCTGGATGGTTTGATTCTGTAGAAAAACTTCCATTCTTCCCCCTGCATTTTTCGCATAATCATTGAATTTTTTCAGCATCCATTTTCTGGCAGCTCCTATTCCTCTTTTGGGATCTGTAGTTGAACTCATGGTATGTCTCGTTCCAAAACTCACCAGGGAATTGATATGACTTTTCAGAGAATCTGTACTTACCTGTGAAACATAACTGATGATTTCAGGATCCTGATGAGCCGTTTGCTGGGCATTAAATACAGCAGAAGCAAAGAGAAAAGGGAGGATTATTTTTTTCATAATGGATTTTGCCATTTATTTTAATTCATTGAAATTACGAAAAAGGTTGCAAATGGCTTAACGATAAGAAACAACCTACATTTTAAATAAAAAATATGCATCTTTGAAAGACTTTACTACATCTCCAAAAAGTCTCTCTATGGAAAACCTTCTGAAATATATCCGATCTCTTACCTCTTTTTCAGATGAAAGCTGGGCATTACTTCAGCCCGCACTCTCTGAAAAGAGATACAAAAAGAATGAACTTCTATTGAAGGAAGGTGAAATATGCCGATCTTTATTTTACATTGATAAAGGATATTGCAGATCATATTATGAAATAGATGGTGTAACAAAAAACACCAATTTTTTCTTTGAAAATGAAATAGCTACCAATATCAGCAGTTTTGGAAGCGAAAAACATTCGGAATTCAATATGATTGCCTGTGAGGAATTATATGTTGTGATTTTTGATAAGGAAAAACTGTTCACAATTGCAGAGCAGCACATCGAAATAGAATCACTGGGAAGACACTGTATCCGTCAGTTTGCCGTTAAGCAGGAAGAATTTTCAAATGTATTCAAACTGTATTCGGCACAGGAAAGACTGGAATATCTTGAAAAAGAATATCCTGAAATGTTGCAGCGGATTTCCCTTACCCAACTGGCTTCATTTCTGGGAGTCGCAAGAGAAACTTTAAGCAGAATCAGAAAACGGAGAATTTCCAGGTAACTGGAGTTTCTTACTTAAAAATATCATCACATTCAACAAAAAAACAAAATGAAAATATTGATCTGGCAAGGAATTGCTTTTCAATCTCTGGAATATTTCAGTATTCAGGAAAATGATAAAAACATACAAGTAGCATCCAAAATTATTGGCTGCTATGAGAACAACATCTATACTGTAGATTATAGTTTAGCTATTGATCGTGATTGGAATATTCAGGAATTTACGATTGATTCTGAGATTAACACGGTTAAAAATATACTGACAGGCAAGAAATATCAGAATCAATGGGAAATAAACAATGTAGTTAATCCGGATTTTGAAGGTTTTAACTTTATTGATATTTCTTTGACTCCTTTCACCAACACTTTACCCATTAACAGCCTAAAACTGGTTGAAAATGAGGCTCAGGAAATCAAAGTCATTTATATTGATGTTATCAATAATCTGGTAAAACCTGTTACTCAACAGTACACAAAAATTGACCATCAAACTTATCACTATGACAATCTGCAAACCGATTTTAAAGCCGATATTTTAGTTGATGAAAGTGGTTTGGTGGTTCATTATCCAAAACTGTTTGATAAAATAGCTGAAATTTAACCTGTTCAACTTTAATTTCATTATCCTTATTCATTTCTTTATCTTTGACTCAACATCAACAATCACCATGACTATTTCGGAAATAAAAGAAGCAGCCCTTACTTGTGGAATTCTAAACCAACAGGAGCTGAGCAAAAAAATAAGAGCATTAAAAGACAGCGGAGTTTCTTATCTCGGATGTTTTGCGTTTACTCAACATAATCAACAGATTTCAACTTTAGAAGCTAAAGATCTGACATTGGAACTTGATGCCTTTACAGATGAAGAAAAAGCTGAATACAACGGATATCATAATTTGATGATGGAGGATTTTAAAGAAGAAGAAAACTAAAATTATAACAAAATGGATAACAGAATTCAGGAAATTAAAGATAAAATAGAAAAGCCTGCTACAGAATTTTTCACTGGTGGCTTCAGACCTCTGAATGTTTTGGAAGAATCATGGATCGGACGGGTATTTGCCTATGCTGAAGATGAAGAGATTCCTTTGGATAAAAATGGAGATCCTATGATGCCACTTATTCAGTTTTACCTTCCCAACCAGCCTTTTGTACCGGAACTGATAAAGAATAAAAAATTAATTACCGTATTTGTCTCTCAGTATTTTCCGGAAATGCTTGAAAAATGGGTGATCATTGGGTTATCCGGGAATATGATGATTTGGAAAATATAGTCATCAAGGATTTACAAAGTCCGGTTTCTTATTTAAAACCATTTCCACTACGTTCCGAATTATATCCTAAAGATGCCCCTGTATGGGATGGTGGCGGAATTGAGGATATAGACTACCGTTTAATCTCTGACATTGTGAAACTTGAAAGAGAAGGGCTTTTCAACAGTTATTATGATATCATTAAGCACAATTACAGAACTAAATTGGGTGGCTATCCATCATTCTGCCAGCCTGGTATCGGATTTAAGGATGGTTTTGGAGAAGGCTTCGAGTTTGTTTTTCAGGTTTCCTCGGATGATAAGGCTAATTTGAATGTAATTCATAGTGGCAGTTTTATGTTTGCAAAGAATAAGGAGACCGGAGAATGGAGTTTGTATTATGATTTTTATTAGTAAGCTGAAAGAACGAGGCTGAAAGTTAATATTGGTTATAAAATTACTGAAAAATAAATTTTAATAGAAAAAATAAATGGTTGTATTCTGTATGAATAAACCTTTCTTAAGATCAGTATATTTACTCTTATAAACATACTGAATCCATGACAACAATTCCAATTCTGGACTATCTTAAAAAGGTAGTCAGCGGTGAAAATGTAGAAGAATTTACCACCTTTCAAATCTATCCAACAGCCATTTCAAAGACGCTAGGATTTACAATCACAGATATTGCTTTAGGGGAGGCAAAAGTAGCCATCAATGCAGATACAGAGCTTCATGGAAACCAACAGGGAACCATTCATGGTGGATTACTTTGTGAATTGGCAGATGCAGCTATCGGAACTGCCCACTCCACCTTAATGAACGAAGGTGAAAGCTTTACCAGCATAGAGTTAAAAATCAACTTTTTCCGCCCAACCTGGAAGGATACGTTGACGGCTCACGCCAAACCTATACAATCCGGAAAAACAATTACTGTATATCTATGTGAAATTACGAATACTGAAGGGAAGCTGGTGGCTGCAGTGACAAGTACAATTATGACTTTGAGGGGTGATAAAGCGAAAGGAAGATAATTTTTGTTCTTAGTAATAAATGCTCATTCATAATTGTTATAATACTATGAAAACAACTGCCTTTCTACTCTTTTTTTTCGTTTCCCTGACTGTCATTTCAGCTCAGAATCATCAATCTGAAGGTTTTTATGAAACCTCAGATCATGTAAAGATCAAGTATAAAGTATCCGGAAAAGGAGAAGCCTGTATCTATATTCCCGGAGGACCTGGGCAGGGATATCCGTCTTTTGAACTGATGGGTGGAAACAATCTTGAAAAAAATATGCAGATGATTTATATGGATCAACGCGGATCCGGCGAATCCGGCATTTCTGAAAATTATCATCTTGATAAAATGATTCAGGATATTGAAGAACTGAGGCAATATCTCAAGTTAAAAAAAATCTTTCTGCTGGCTCATTCTTTTGGAGGAATCATTGCGACAAGTTATGCCAAAAAATATCCACAGTATACCAAAGGACTTATCCTTGCCAATGTCACACTCCATTTCCTGAATGATGAATCTGTAAAAGAACAGATTGAATATGGAAACGATCTCTTACAGAAAAAAAACAGAGAGGTTCCTAAGGATAGTCTTTCCTCAGAGCTTTCAAAAATCAGCAGTGCCTTAAGAAAAAAAAGAATTGGATATAAATTTCTGACCGAAGATATAGAAACCATAAAAGAGGCAGATAAAATAGATTCTCTCCATCCCCGTATTATCGACTTTGGAATGGCTGTCATCTCAAAACCTAAAGACTTCCCGGAATACTATGCCGATTATGCTCCTGCTACAAAAGATATCAAAATTCCTGTACTTATCATTACAGGAAAAAAAGATAAAGCAGTCGGAACTCAACATTATAAAACCTTCCGGTTTCCCAATCAGAAAGTAGTGATCATTGATGGCGGACATCTTCTTTATTACGAGAAAAATAAAGACTTTGTGAATGCTGTGAGTCGTTTTGTAAATACAAATCAATAAGTCATAAGAAATAATTATAACCTCAATAATCTTACTGACATCATAGATTTTTTTTCAATAAAAACAAAAATCCGCGCCCTTCGGGCGCGGATTTCCTATATAAAATTCAGTATATTAGAATTTAAGATCTCCATTCACTTCTCTTACTGCATTAGCAGCTTCAGCGAATTTCAATTGCTCTTCAGCAGTCAATGTTACATTTACAATTGATTCTACTCCGTTTGCTCCGATGATAGCAGGAACACCTAAGCAGATATCGTTTTGACCGTATTCACCTTCAAGCATTAATGAACAAGGGATCATTTTCTTCTGGTCACAAGCAATCGCCTGAACCATTACAGAAACAGCTGCACCTGGTGCATACCAAGCAGAAGTTCCTAATAATTTAGTAAGGGTAGCACCCCCTACTTTAGTTTCTTCGATTACATATTTTTGTTGCTCATCGCTTAAGAATTCAGTTACCGGAACTCCATTTCTTGTAGCTTTGCTCAATAATGGAAGCATCCCTGTATCACTGTGAGCAGCGATTACCATTCCATCAACATCAGAAATTGGTGCTGCTAATGCTTCAGCCAATCTGTATTTGAATCTTGCAGAATCTAAAGCACCACCCATTCCGATAATCTTGTGCTTAGGAAGACCTGAAGTTTTGTGTACTAAATAAGCCATAGTATCCATTGGGTTAGAAACCACAATGATGATTACTTCCGGAGAATGTTTTACTAAGTTTTCAGTAACTTCTTTCACGATACCAGCGTTGATACCGATTAATTCTTCTCTTGTCATTCCAGGTTTTCTTGGAATCCCTGAAGTGATTACTGCTACATGAGAACCTGCAGTTTTGCTGTAATCTCCTGTTGTTCCGGTAATTTTTGTATCGAATCCGTTAAGAGACGCTGTCTGCATCAAATCCATTGCCTTACCTTCAGCAAATCCTTCTTTAATATCTACTAAAACTACTTCTGAACAGAAGTTCTTCATTGCGATGTATTCCGCACAGCTTGCTCCTACAGCGCCTGCACCTACTACAGTTACTTTCATATTGTTACTTTTTTAATTATTTATTTGTTTAGTTATTATTTAAACTTGAAACTTCCCAAATTTAATAAATCCTGAAAAAATGAGCAATTTTTCAGAAATTTTATTAGAATTAAAAGGAATTAGTTGACATTCAGTAAAAAAGTATACAGCTTTTTCGCTCCGGAAAGTACTTCATCATACTTTTCCTCTGCCACTTCAGTATCCAGAACCTCCTTAAAGTTCTTCCACATAGGTCCCGTATTCTCCTGATAACATCCGAAGAAGTTAAAAGTCACTGCATCAAAACCTTCTGTTTTGGAAAGCTGCTTAGCAATTACATTTCCTCCCAGCGTTGAACCTTCAATCACATACATTGCCCCTAAAGCTTCATGTTCATTTTCAAACTCAAGGTGATGGGATGCTGACTGATTTTCCAAAGAAAGACTGGCAAGATCCTTTTCAATAAGTGGAAGTTTCTTTCTTTCAGTAAGCTGTAACTTATCAGCAAACTTGTCAGAAAGTCTGTTGAAAATTTTATCTTCACTGTGAAGAAGCATCAGGTAATTGGTATGGATGATCTTTTTATAATCTTCTAAAGTGAAGGTTTTATTAAAAATCTTTTCAGAATTAAAAAGTTTCTCGGCTGCATCGTGATAGTCTGCTGTATTTTGTTTAAGATATTCTGATACCATAATTACATTTTAAAGTTTCTCAAATGTAAGGTTTTTTGAACGTTAAAATGAAGGATGTACCATCTTTATTGCTCTCATAATCTACATTTCCGCCTATTCTCTTCATGATACGGTAAACAATAGACAGTCCTACTCCGTTTCCTTTGAATTTCTTTGCATTATCCATTCTATTGAAGATTTTAAACATTTTGTGTTTTTCTTCCTCAGGAATACCAATTCCGTTATCTGAGACTCTGTATACAATGGTTTGCCCATCTTCCGTCCCTTCAATTTCAACTTTAGGCTGATCTTTATGAGACGAATATTTTACGGCATTATTGATGATATTCAGAAACACCTGATGAAGCATGGTTTTATCCGCAAGAACATCCGGACATTCCTTAATGACAATTTCACTTCTCGGACTTCCATAGGTGATCTTCGCATTATCTGAGATCTTTTGAATCGTATTGCTGGTTTTCAGCGTTTCAAGCTGTATTTCACTATGCTTTGCCCTGCTCAATTGCAGAACATCCTGCATCATTTCAGCCATACTGTCAATTTCTTCAATAATGGTATTGATTTTCGTTTTACTCTTTTCAGAACCATCTGTAAGATTTCCCAAAAGCATTTGTGCGTTCAGTTTCATAACTGTTAAAGGAGTTCCCAGATCATGAGAAATCGTGTAGGAAAAACTGTCGAGTTCTTCGTTCACTTTTTTAAGCTCATCATTCAGCCTTTTGATCGCATTATAATTCTTGTGAGACGTTTCTAAAATAAGATCTCTTACAGCCTGTACAGAACTTATATTTCTGGAGTTCCATCTTTTGGAATGTCCTTTAATATTTTCTGTAAAAATACGGAACGAGGTTCTTGGAGAAATCATTTGTCTGTCTTCTCCATTTTGAGAAAACACTTCAATTTTCTTTTCCGGATTTCCTGCCCAGTCAATATGTTCATCAAATTCTTTGCGAACCAGATCAGCATTTCATTTTTATCCCTTTCGATAAAATAATGATAATCCCAGCTGCATTTTCAGAGAGTTTCAGCTCTTCACCATAGTTTTTGAGAAAACTTCGGTCGACATAAATTCTGTCATTTGTATTTTCCAGTGCCCAGTTTACAATTCTGTGGATACAGTCAATCGTAGGTGTTGCACCCTCAGTGATGATATTTTCATCGGATACAATGGCAAGACCATCTGCTTCAGGCAAATTCATCATCTCTCTTTTACTCTCCCAAAGAGAATCAAACAGATTATTATGCTTTAAGAACTCTGTTTTAAGCTGAGAAATTCTTTCATTCAGTTCAAGACGGTGATTCAGTTCTTTTTTTGATTTGAAAGAGGAATAAGCATTAGCAGCTAATGCGGTAAAAATGCCGGCCTGTACCCTATCTTCAAGGTCTATATGTTTGGGATCTACATTCTGACAGGTCACCAACCCCCAAAGATGATTATCAATAATAATGGACACACTGAAACTGGAAGATACTCCTGCGTTTTTAAGGTACTGTCCATGAACAGGAGACATTGCCCGCGATGCGGAAAGACTCAGATCAACATCCTTAATGGTTTTACTGATAACAGGAACCGTATCTGCATAGACATTACTAAAGATCCTTTTTCTTTTTTTCAGATAAAGTTCTCTTGCCTGCTTCGGGATATCAGATTCGGGATAATGGAGCCACAGAAAACTTTCCATTTCTTCATTTTTCTTCTCCGCAATTACCTTTCCTGAGCCATCCATCATGAACTTATATACCATCATCCGGTCATAATTCACCACTTTAGAAAGAGTTTCCAGAAGATGATTCCAAAGTTCCTGTTCATCATCTATCACATAAAAATTATCATATTTATTGGAGATTCGCTTATCAGGATTCATCAGAACTTCCTCAAATTCAAGGAAAATATATCCACCGCTTCTGAAAACAGAAAAATGGTATTCCTTTTCATTAATAAAGATCTTATCAAAATATGTTTCATTTTCCCGTCTGGTAAAGCGATCCAGGGAAGTATAGATATCCGAATCTATAATATTCTGAAAACTTTCCGGAAAATCCGTAAGCTTCCCCCCGAATACCTCATCCGGATTTCCGATTTTAAAAATATCCGATATATTCCTACTGAAAAAAGTAATGGAATGAGATTTTGCATCAATGCCAATCAGATAACCAAAACTTTGTATAGAGCCGGGAATATGGATAGGTTCTTCGTGACATTCTACAAAATTCATATCTCTTTTCAGTCTATCAACCAAATATAACGCTTTTTTAACAGCTTCCCCCTTTGTTTGCTATTTAATTTTCCGCCTATTGATCAAGAATTATAACGCAGAAAAATAGCATATATTTTCATTGAAAAATTATTCATTTTCAATCTCTTTTTATATGATATCTCTAAAATATACGAAAAATTTTCCAGTAATAGTCTTTTTAACCATTAAACCATGATTCATAACATGAAATGCAGCTTATCACCTAAAATAATTATGTTCTTTAAACAATTTTAACTAAATTTATATCACCAAATAATGAATATGACTATAAAACAATTGAATTATTCACAATAATTTCAATATAAATTTTAAATTCAAATAATACTATTATGAAAAAGTTCCCATTAATTTTATTTTCTCTTGTCCTTTCAGTAGGATTATGGAATCCGTCAGAAGCGTGTACCCGCGTTGTGTACAAAGGTCCACAAAATACTATTCTTACAGCCCGCTCTATGGACTGGCGTGATGAGATTCCGGCTAATGTCTGGGTTTTTCCAAAAGGAATAGACCGCAATGGCCAAACCGGTCCTAAATCTGTAAAATGGACCTCCAAATACGGAAGTGTCATCAGTTCTACCTGGGATATTGCTTCTGCAGATGGGATGAACGAAAAAGGATTAGTAGCCAATATGTTATGGCTAGGGGAATCTCAATATCCTAAATTCGATCCTAAAGGCGGTAAAAAAGGGCTTGCCATTTCTTTATGGGCACAATATTACCTTGATAATTTCTCAACCGTGAAAGAAGCCGTGGAGTTTTCAAGAAAGGAACCTTTTGTAGTAGTAAGTGATAATATTCCGGGAACGGAAAGATTTACCACCATTCATCTTTCTCTTTCTGATGCTTCAGGAGATAATGCCGTGCTAGAATATATTAATGGAAAACTGGTTATCCATCATGATCCTTCTTACACGGTAATGACCAACTCTCCTATTTTTGACGAGCAGCTTGCTCTTAACAATTACTGGAAAGGAATTCCGGGAACGGTAATGCTGCCGGGAACCAACCGTGCTGCCGATCGTTTTGTGAGAGCTTCTTACTACATTGATGCCATTCCAAAAACCGCTGATACCCGTACTGCTGTTGCCAGTGTATTCAGTGTCATCAGAAACTGCTCTGTACCCTATGGAATTTCTTCTCCTACAGAACCTAATATTTCTTCTACAAGATGGCGTTCTGTTTCGGATCAGAAGAATCTGGTGTATTATTTTGAAACCGTTTTCACCCCAAACACATTCTGGGTAGATCTTAAAGATTTTGATCTGAGTGCAAAAGGAAAAGTTATGAAACTTGATCTGAGCAACTATCAAACATATAGCGGTAAGTCAAATACCAGTTTCAAAGAAACTCCATCTTTCAAATTCTTAGGTTTAGAATAAAGATTCAATCTTAAATGTTTCTTATAAAAATATCTGAAACATTAAGGGTTTTGTAAATCGCGGATGATTGCATTCACGATGAGATATAAGATCATTTCTTTCCTATGGGGAAGGAACTAAGCACCAAAAGTTTTTATCATTTTATGAGCACGTACCGTGTATTTTCTCAACTTTTTCAAAGATAGGGATAGAGACTTTTATGCTTATTTAAAATTTCAAAAAAGCAAAAATTAAATTAATAGATATGGCCTTTTTTTCATTTAAAAAGAGAAGCCTGATGCTGTGCATACTCATGGGCTGGTTTTCAGCCAACGCACAGATACAGGATTCTCTACAGACCACACCAAAACCACAGGAAGAAGATAATGTAAAGTATCCTCAGCTTCAGATCAAAGGGCTTTTTCAGGCACGATATCTGGTAGGAATGAGCAAGGATGTTGATGTAAACGGTCTTCATCATTCTGACGGATCAGGAACCAGCAATAATTTCATGTTGAAATATATGAGGATTCAGGTAAGAGCACAGATCAGTAAACGTACAGAAGTTGTTGCATTGGCTAATCTTGCAGATTTTAAAAATGATCCTAAAAGCAGAGTTCTTGAAAATGCTTATCTGAAGTATACCTTCAGTCCCAAATTGGCATTTACAGTAGGACAGTTCAGACCTTGGTTCGGTATTGAAGAGACGTACCCTATTGATATTATTAAATCATTGGACTGGTCTAATCAGTATTCAGAATTCGGAAAACTGGGCTGGACGAGCTTCCAGATCGGACTTTCTGCTACAGGACAGGTAAAATTAGGAGAAATTCCACTTCAATATGCAGTTTCCGTAGTGAACGGAAACGGAAAAAATCAGATCAATGATAATGACAATGGAAAACAGTATTCTACCCGTTTACTTTTCGGACTATCCAAGAAATATAATTTCAATGTAGGTCTGAATGGTGGTATTGGTGAGGTTTTCAGCAAAAAAGTATATGCTGTAGGTATTGACCTCAGCTCAATGATTCAGTTTGATCCGAAATGGAGCCTTGATATGCAATTGGAAGCAAAACAGGCCACCAACCACGTTCTTTACAACTCCATTGCTCCTGAAGTAAGACCTGATAATCCGGATCAATACCTGATTCGTGGAGCTTATTTCCTTCCGAATTTGAGATATGAGATTAACCACAAAAACCTGAGTGCTTTTGAATTGTCTTGTCGATATGAATATCTGGATACCAATTTCAGAATGGCTTCCAACCCAAGACAGACTATTACTCCAATGGTTGGGCTTGAATTCCTGAAAAATTACGGAGCAAGAATTCAGCTGGGTGTACAGTTCGACCGCTACAAATATCAGGTAGAAAATACAAATCAATACAATAACAACCTATTCATAGTGCAAGTACAGAGTAGATTTTAACAGATTAAATAATGAATTATTATGAAAGAAATTAATATTAAAAACGTTGCGATCACGTTTGTCGTTGCGTTAATCATCTGGTTCATTCCTGCACCTGAAGGGGTTGCCCAGAATGCGTGGCATCTGTTTGCAATCTTTGCAGCAACCATTTTAGGAATTATTCTGAAAGCCGCGCCAATGGGAACCATGTGTATGATGGCCATTGGATTTACAGCCCTTACACAGGTTGTAGCTCCAGGAGATGCCGGAAAATCTATTACCAAAGCACTTTCCGGATTTGGAGATAAAGTGATCTGGCTGATCGGGATTTCATTCTTTATTGCCAGAGGATTTATCAAAACAGGACTTGGAAACCGTATTGCGTTTCTATTCATCAGAGTTTTTGGAAAAAGCTCACTGGGATTGGCTTACGGATTAGGATTGGCAGATGTTTGTCTGGCTCCAGCTATTCCAAGTAATACCGCAAGAGGTGGAGGAATTATCTATCCGATTATGAAATCTATGGCGATAAGCTTTGATTCTGTTCCTGAAAAACCGGAAACCCATAGAAAACTGGGTTCATTCTTAACCTTGAACAGTTACTACATGAACCTCATCGCTTCTTCTATGTTCTTAACCGGAACAGCGAGTAACCCGATGTGTCAGAAGTTTGCAGCCAATCTTGGAATTGATATCACATGGATGTCATGGGCTGCGGCAGGTTTTGTACCTGGTTTGGTGGCATTTTTCGTAGTTCCTTTGGTTTTATACAAATTATACCCGCCTGAATTGAAAAAAACAGGCGATGCCCCAAAAATGGCGGCTCAGAAACTAAAAGAAATGGGACCTATTTCCAGAAACGAATGGTTGATGCTGCTGGCTTTCTTTATCCTTTTATTCCTTTGGATCTTTGGAGGAGCCCTTTCTATTGATGCCACTACTACAGCCTTTATCGGATTAACTTTACTCCTATTAACCTCAGTATTAACCTGGGAAGATGTAAAAGGTGAAAAAGGGGCATGGGATACCATTGTTTGGTTCGCTGTTTTAGTAATGATGGCAAGTTCTTTGAATGAATTGGGCTTCATTGGCTGGTTCAGTAACCTTATCAAAATTCAGATTGGTGGCTTGAGCTGGCAGGTAGCCTTCCCAGTTATCATTGTTGTCTATTTCTTCAGTCACTATATTTTCGCCAGTGCAACGGCTCACGTAGCGGCGATGTATGCAGCACTTTTGGGAGTGGGTGTTTCTTTAGGAATTCCGCCTATGCTTTTAGCCATGATGTTAGGTTTTATGGGTTCAATTTATGGGGTACTTACTCATTACGGACATGGTCCGGCACCGGTATTCTTCGGTAGTGGATATGTAGATCTGAAAGCCTGGTGGCTTCGAGGCCTTGAAATCGGAATCGTACTCTTAATTATCTATATGGTTATAGGAGGTCTATGGATGAAAGTCTTAGGATATTATTAATTATTAAATCAAATATATGTTATCAACATTGTCAAGAAAAATGCTGATGTGCCTTACAGGACTCTTTTTGGGATTCTTCCTGTTGATTCATTTCCTCGGAAATCTTCAGCTTTTTCTCCCTCAGGAGCAGGCTCATCTGCAATTTAATGCCTATTCGCATTTTTTATCAGGAAATATTATTATCAAAATAGTTTCTTATGTTTTGTATGCCAGTATCATTCTTCATGCCGTAGATGGACTGGTAATTACCCTGAAAAATAGAAAATCCGGTGGCGGTTATCAGAATGACAGACGTGGAAGAGCCAGTAAATGGGCTTCCAGAAATATGGGGATCCTCGGAACTTTAATCCTGATCTTTTTAGTAATTCATTTCCAGAATTTCTGGTATGTCTATAAATTCGGAAATCCACCTTTGGATGAAAACGGAAACAAGGACTTATATATTTTGGTAGTAACGGTATTTAAAGAATGGTGGTATGTGGTTATTTATGTACTTTCTATGATTGCCTTATGCTATCACCTAATACACGGATTATACAGCTCTGTAAGAACACTTGGATTATACCATCCTAAGTTTGTGAAATGGGTTAAAATCGCTGGAACAGCCTACTCTATCATAATCAGTTTAGGTTTTGCCCTGATGCCTGTTTATGTATTCTTTACTTATCATTAAAAAGACCTCATCATGATTTTAGATTCAAAAATACCACAAGGCCCGTTGGAACAGAAATGGGCGTATTATAAAAAGAAAGCCAAGCTTGTGAACCCGGCCAACCGTAAAAAGCTTGATGTGATTGTTGTAGGAACAGGTCTTGCAGGAAGCTCTATTGCAGCTTCTTTAGGAGAGATGGGATATAATGTGAAAGCATTCTGTTTTCAGGACAGTCCGAGACGGGCGCACTCTGTAGCTGCTCAAGGTGGTGTAAATGCCGCTAAAAATTATAAAAATGACGGTGACAGTGTGTACAGAATGTTCGTAGACACCTTAAAAGGAGGAGATTTCAGAGCCCGTGAAGCTAACGTTTACCGAATGGCAGAATGTTCTTTAAACCTCATCGATCAGGCCGTGGCACAAGGCGTTCCTTTTGGCCGTGAATATGGAGGCTACCTTAATAACCGATCTTTTGGGGGAGTTCAGGTAAGCCGTACTTTCTATGCCAGAGGACAAACCGGACAGCAATTGCTTCTGGGCGCTTATCAGGCTTTAATGAGACAGGTTGGAAAAGGCTCTGTACAGCTATTTTCAAGACATGAAATGCTTGATTTAGTCACTATTGACGGTAAAGCAAGAGGAATTATCGTGAGAAATTTAGATACCGGAGAAATTGAAAGGCACGCTGCCCATGCTGTGATACTGGCAACCGGAGGTTATGGAAAGATTTATTATCTGTCTACATTGGCCATGGGATGTAATGGTTCTGCCATCTGGAGAGCCCATAAAAAAGGAGCTTTGATGGCTTCCCCAAGCTGGATTCAGGTACACCCTACTTCCCTTCCTCAATCCGGAGATTATCAGTCTAAATTGACTTTGATGTCCGAATCATTGCGTAATGACGGAAGGGTCTGGGTTCCTGCAAAACAGGATGAAAACAGAGCACCGAATGATATTCCGGAAAATGAAAGAGATTACTATCTGGAAAGAAGATACCCAGCATTCGGAAACTTAGCTCCAAGAGATATTTCGTCCCGTGCGGCTAAAGAAAGAATTGATGCAGGATTTGGAATCGGTCCGTTGAAAAATGCAGTGTATTTAGATTTTTCCAAAGCAATAAAAGAGCAGGGAAAAGATAAGATCAAAGAGAAATATGGAAACTTATTCGATATGTATCTTAAGATTACAGGATATGATGCTTATAAGGAACCGATGATGATCTCCCCTTCTGCTCACTTTTCCATGGGAGGCCTTTGGGTAGATTATGAGCTGATGACCACCGTTCCGGGGTTGTTTGCATTGGGAGAAGCTAATTTCGCGGATCATGGAGCCAATAGATTGGGAGCGAACTCTCTTTTACAGGCTTCTGTAGACGGTTATTTTATTGCACCTTATACGATTGCCAATTATTTAGCAGACGAAATTCACACCGGGAAAATTTCACCGGATGCTGCTGAGTTTGAACAGGCTGAAAATGCTGTCAAAAACCAGATTCAGGACTTCATGAATATCAAAGGAACCAAAACCGTTGACTACTTCCATAAAACATTAGGAAAGTTACTGTATGATTATTGCGGACTGGCCAGAAATGAAGAAGGGCTGAAATATGCGATTCAGGAGATCAGAAAGCTAAAAGAGGAATTCTACAAAGATGTAAGAGTTTCCGGACAAGGCGACAAAATGAATGCAGAACTGGAAAAAGCAGGCCGTGTTGCCGATTATTTTGAGATCGGGGAACTGATGTGCTACGATGCTTTAACCCGTAATGAATCTTGTGGAGCTCACTTCAGAGAAGAATACCAGACTCAGGATGGAGAAGCCATGAGAAATGATGCAGAATATCAATTTATCTCAGCATGGGCATGGACAGGTGAAAATGGCGAACCTGAACTCATCAAAGAACCATTACTCTTTGAAGAAATACAGCCAACGGTAAGAAGTTACAAATAAAAAACAAAAATTATGGATTTACACCTTAAGATATGGAGACAGAAGGACAGAAAAAGTGAGGGAAAACTGGTCAGCTATGACCTTAAAGGATTAAATTCTCACATGTCTTTCCTTGAAATGCTGGATACTTTAAACGAAAAACTGATCGTTGAGGGAGATGAACCTGTAGAGTTCGATCACGACTGCCGTGAAGGAATCTGCGGGCAATGTGGAATGATGATTAACGGTATCGCCCACGGTCCATTAAAAAATACAACTACCTGCCAGCTTCACCTTCGTTCATTCAAAGATGGTGAAACTATTCTGATAGAACCTTTCCGTGCAGAAGCATTCCCAGTGAAGAAAGATTTAAAGGTAGACCGTTCTGCTTTTGACAGGATTATTTCTTCCGGAGGTTTTGTTTCCGTGAACACCGGTCAGGCTCCTGATGCTACAGCTATTCCGGTTACTCACCAGACGGCTGAAGAAGCTTTTGATTCTGCAGCGTGCATTGGATGTGGTGCGTGTGTGGCTACTTGTAAAAACGGAAGTGCAGCTTTATTTACTTCTGCCAAGATTTCTCATATGGCATTACTGCCTCAGGGTAAAGAAGAAAGAAGCAAGCGTGTGCTGGATATGGTTTCTCAGATGGATACTGAACTATTCGGGCACTGCTCCAACACGGAAGCCTGTGAAGTGGAATGTCCACAGGGAATTTCTGTTCTGAATATTGCCAGAATGAATTTTGAATACAACAGAGCTTTATTTTTCAATAAAAAAAGCTAAATAAACGAAGAACGCTAAAAATGATAATGTGTGAAAGGGCGAATTTGCAAATGCAAGTTTGCTCTTTCTATTTTTTATGAACCAGTCTCAAAAAGGTGAAGGATAATATTGTTTGTATTTTATTTAACGTAAAGTTTTTAGCACATAACCTTATACTTTCAAGGGAGCAAAGGATGGAATCAATTTCATTGATTCTTTCTAAGCATATGCATATCCACTACATCTCCTAAAATATTACTAAGTTTTGCACTTGATCTATTTGTGTTAATCCATCATAGCCACTACTCTTGCCGGAGCCGCAGAACCACCTACAATCTTTAATGGAAATACACAGACTTTGAAACCTGATGGCGGTAAAGCTTTGAGGTTTGTAAGCTGTTCTATATGTAGATATTCTTTTTCTATTCCTATGCGATGACCTTCCCAGAAGTATTCGGGATCGTTCAATTCTTTTGCTTTTTTAGCCATAAATTTTAAGGGAAGATCCCAACCCCATTGATCGATTCCCATTACTTTTACGCCTTGGTCAATCAGCCATTCTGTTGCTTCACGGTTCATTCCGGTTCCTTTTTCTACAAAATCCGGAGTTCCCATCAGTTTATCCCGATCTGTTCTAATCAAAACAATATTCCCTTCCTGAATCGTGATTCCGTTTTTATCAAGATCTTTTTTCAGATCATCAATAGTAATGGCAACAAAATCTTCTTTATGAGTACAGTCGATCACAATTCCGTCTCCATAGCACCATTCCAGTGGAATCTGGTCTATTGTTTTAGCAGGTTTTCCTTCTACGACAGGACCATAATGCCAGGGTGCATCAATATGAGTCGTAGCATGAAGTCCCATATTTTTAATCGTATCATCCGCCCAGCCAATCCAGTTTTTAGGAAAAAGTCTGAAGGGAAGATTCAAAGCCAGGCGAATCAGCCAATGGGATTTTCTGTGGGATTTATGTTTGATTTTAACTCTCATAAACCAAGGATCTCCTGCATTGTACTGAATAGGTTTTGTTAAATCGACAAGTGTTGTTTTCATATGATTTAGCTAAGGAGGCAAAGATAATGAATAAGCTAAAAAGACGAACAGATAGTTAGCAGACGAAAAAAGATTAGCTATTGCTACTCTTTTTCTAATTCTATCGGGTTTTCGTATTTTTTATTTTTCTCTTTTTCTTTTTGTCGTTGCCTTATAGTTTCTTGACCTTGTATAATAGTAGTTCCGTAACTTGCAAGTACAGCAGCAACATTTGCATCAGCATTTCTAATTGCTTGTTTTAATTTTTGCTGTGTTGTTTCTATGACTTCTGTATATCTGCTCTTTTTAATGGTAATTAATTTATCTTTTAATTTAGATGCAGGTATAGATTTTACCAATTCAAAATCATATTCTTCTTTATCATCTGCTATTTTGACAATTAGTCCTGGCAAACCACTAAATTTATATGGGCCATAGGGCAGCGGAATTTCAGGAGAATACCATGCTATCCAGTTTCTACCTTTAAAATAAACCTCTGCTTTCTTACAAGTAATTGTATTGATTATTTTTGTTTCGTCTATAAGTTTCCAATTTTTTATTACGGGTTCTTTATACATAAGTAATGACATTGAAACAGACTCAAAATACTGTATGTTTTCATTTGATTGTATAATTATATAATAGAATTGGGTTTTTGGTATATTCATTCCTTTTGTACTCAAAAGAATCCCACCATTATCCAATTTCTTATGTTGGGTTGTTTGAAATGTAGAATCTCTCTTAATTGATTGTGTACTTGCAAAAAAAGCACGTTTATCACCTATCTGTAATGAAAAAAATTCTTCATGTTTATAATCAGGAGTTAATGTTCTCAATTTAGCTTTTAATAAATAGGTAAATTCACCACGCAGAGTATCTTTTTTATGTAATTGAGAAAAAAATAAGACACTAAAAAATAAGAATAATAATTGAAATATTTTTTTATAATAATACATAGAATTATTTTTGATTGTAAAAAAAATGCACTTATAACTTTATTAGATCATAAGTGCAAATAATTAATATGAACAAATATTAATTACAGCAATTTTTTTCATAAAATATATTTTTAATTAGTTCTCAAATATATAGAACTAACTCAAACCTAAAGAATATCTCATATTATGTTAAGCAGCTGTTTATCTGATAAAAACATATTTTTCGATTAAAAAATTTTCATATAAAATCGAATTAATTTATTATGTTACTTAAACAAAAAACCATTTATTAATAAAATGCTTTTTTATCTTTTTTTATATGTTAAATAATGAATTTCGAACAGAAATCTTTACATCTAAAGTCTAAAAATGGTTTTACTTATTTTGATGTATTTTTATCCTTTTACTTCGTTGTTTTTCCCTAAATCACTTTTGGAATCATAATTTTCTTTGGATCATTTTCATCATACATAATCTCTATAGTTCCTTTTCTCGGTACAGAGGA
Source organism: Chryseobacterium sp. CH25 (assembly GCF_004119455.1). GTDB lineage: Bacteria > Bacteroidota > Bacteroidia > Flavobacteriales > Weeksellaceae > Chryseobacterium. The sequence continues at coordinate 22,897 of NZ_NRQT01000004.1, read as the reverse complement.
AAGATTCAAGAGACTTACAATTTTTTTATAGGTTGCAATATGTTCATTTCCTCTGAAGTCTTTAAAACTTACCTGAAACATAATCTGCGGCTGGTCATTAATGGTAACACCCGTTTCACTGACACTGAGAATATGAGCTTCCGCATTTCTTCCGGCAAAGAGAATACGTTCTTCATTTTTATTCTTAAAAAACTTCCCTATAATCAACTGAAAAACCAAAACATAAATCAGGATCATCACGCCACTGAAAATAATCGGATGCATAAAGGTGAGAAACTGCCAGCCAAAATCAGAGGATTCCCGGATATAGAAATAAGAATACAGACCGATGATATAAGCAATTAACAATACAATAAATACAATTCTTAATATCATTCCTGATGCATTGAACCCTACCTTTTGGTCGCTTAAAATAAAATAAGGTTCCTTTGAAACATTAGGATTCAGTAATACCTTCACATGGTTCCCCACATCAAACCTTTTTTCCTGGGGTTTGGAATCATGAAACATTGTCTCATGTTCAATCTGTGTATTGCTTAGATTAGGAAATGAAAGAACAATCTGAATGGCATTCATATTGGTTTTCGGAAAATATTTTAAAAGCTGATAACGCATCACTTTAGCCTCTCTGGGAATACCATTTCTCAGAATGGAATGAATGGTATTCCGTTGTTTAAAGGTTTTAATGAAAAGGATATTGATAAAGAAGGCGAGAATATATCCCCATATCAAAAAAGAAAGACCGAGAAACCCATAGCTTACCGCTAATGAATTTCTCGGCCCTGTTGTGACTTCCTCCGTCATCAAATAAATGAAAATCGGGAAAGGGACACAGAAAAAGAAGAGAAAAGCTCCCCAGAAAACGATCATGAACTTCATAATTGCTATTTTGTAATCAGCAATAAAGTTATGATATTATTATTTATTAAAGGTAGGAAGATGGAAGCAGGATGTTGGAAGTTACTTTCAGTTATAATGACTGACCGTCAACCACCTCATTAAAATTCTACCTAAAAGAATATAAAACAAACAAATAGCAGTTTTTATGGCCTTCATAACTTCCAGCATCCTGCTTCCCACATCCAGCTTTCAAAAGTTCTTCTCAATTATACTTCTTTATCAAAATAAAGTCTATAATATTTTCCTTTATCATCCTCTCCCATCTCAAGTTTCTGACGGTCTCCATGAATGTAAATATGGAAGTTTTTATCTAGTTTGATAATACTTTTAAAATGTCTTTGGGTCTTTTTTACTGCTGCTTCACTGATTGGGAATTCTTCAGCAATATTCACCTGCATATCCTGTTCGTAATCGGTTTTAAAGTTCACAAAACTTTCGATTACATGCTCATCGCCTAAAACCTCATTGGCAAATTCATCCAGTTTAAACTCTTCTTTTTCTTTGAAGAAGTTGATGGATTTGTTCAGAAAATCTGCCTGGTCAGCTTTTGAAACTTCAAATTCCTGTGGAAGCTGCTTCGTGATATAATCTTTGTAAACCATAAGAGCTTCCTGAGTGTGGAAATACTCATCATCACGCTGTTTTACCTTTAAGAAATCCTCGAACCAGTAGTACATATCACCATTTTTGTTGTTGTCAACCACAGAAAGTACATATCCTGTATCCTTATTATTGTTGTAGATTAATGCAGCTTTATCAATTTTAGATAAACCGATCCCCTGATCTTTTTCAATATCAAATGTTTCTTCTGCAGGATTAATTTTCAGGAATGATTCTCTTTTCTCAGTTTTAAAGATCCCGATCTTATCTACTTTATCCGGACGATCACTTTCGTCCTCAAAAAGTACAATAAACAATTCTCCACTCTGAACTCTAGGGTTTTCAGCCGCTTCAAAAAGGTGTTTTGCAATATTCTCAGATTCCCACATGAACTTGGACTTATCTTCAAAAATTTCAGATACAGCACTGTAAACCGGGTTATTCACCAGATACGTGTCACTGTAAAAATGAAAAGTTTCTTCTGACTTGAATGATCCTAAAAAGTAATCCTCAAGCATCTCTGCCATTCCTTCCTCCAGCTTCAATTCCTCCTGGGAAAGCGTTAGAGAATCTCCGTTAATCTTATTTCCGACTCTGTGTACTATGATTTTTGAAAACATCTTCTGAATATTTGGACTGCAAAGATATTCATTCTATCCTTTCTATGAAACTGAAAATTAGTATTGATTTTGTTTTGAATTACTTTGATTTTTTTGAATCACAAAAGGCTCAAAAGTTTTTATTTTTTAACACTTTAGTTCCTTTAGAAGATCAAAAATAATACTGCAAAAAAAAGTTCTCTAAAGAGGAAAATCTTAGATTTTCAAAACTTAAGTGTACTTCTTATACACAAATCTTTTCACTCAAAATAGCTTAAGTGTTATAATTCTTTTGTGGCTTTTGTGGTTGACAAAAAAAGCACAAGAATGGAACGGATTACAATGAAGAATCTCTTTATTATAATTTAATATTCTTCATTCGTCAGAATTACAGACTCTTTAGCATCTGTTAAAAAATAAACGCAAAGAAAAATAATTATATCGCTTTATATTAAGGGAGCAAAGAGTGGAATCAATAAATTGATTCTTACAAAGCGTATACATAGCCACAAAGCTTCATCAGTGACGAAGTCGCACCCTTAGCCTCCTAAAATAAAACATTCGAATTACTAATTCTTTGCGTTTGAAAAAACTTAGAAAGTCTGGTTTTCAAATCCTCAGATTAAAACAAAACTATTCTTAATACTCTTAAAACCTTATTACCTCTTAATGGTTCTATTTATCTTTTCCAATTTGATAAAATCCTTATCATTTTGAAATGCTTTTTCATCTTTCAAGCTTCAAACACAAATACACAAATCATTGCTTTTCAATTAATTAAATAAAATTCAATTTCAAAGGTATACCATTGGCATCATCAATTTCAAAACATAAGAAAATGGACTTGAAAACATTGAACCGAATAGACAAATTAAGAAGATTAAAAAGCAGAGGACCGGAAACACCTAAATGGCTGAAACCTTATCACCTTCTTTTCATCGCCTTTTTAATCATTTTCATGTTTGGAGCCTTCATCAAACTGCTGGAACAAAACCACATTTAACAAATATATACTATGAACTATTTACAGGCTGTACAGGAAATCAAAGAATTGTTTCCTGACTTTGAAACGGAAGTGAATGAAACCAAAAGTCCCAATTCATATAGTGTGATCCGGACTTTCACGGAACGTATTAAAAATATGATCCGCCAGAATGACAGTAATCTGCTATTCAAAAGTTTACAAAAGATAGACAAAATGTACATTCATGGTGACACGTTATTAAAAAATGCCATTGAGAACACTTTTATCTACTCTCTGGACAATTTTACCGCGTTTTGCAGCAAAGAATACAGACAAATGATCTTCAGTCATATTTCTTCTGACCTGAAAAACAGCTATTCGAGACAAATTTACAGTCATGGTATATGAAGTGTTTATTACATTTTTAAACGGTTTCATTACAAAGTGTTTAAATTAAACAAAATTGAAAATAACTCACAATCAATAGATTATGAAAAATAAAATCAGAAGAATTTCCGACTGGAAAACATTGAAAAATACGACTAACAGACACAATACAGAGATATTACTCACCCACATCGCTGTAATTGTAGGGGTATTTATTTTTGCAGCGTGTCTTTAAATTTTGGTATACATTTCGCTGCAATAATAAGTGTTTGAAAAATTCTTAATTATGATGAAAGTACAAATGCAAACTATTAATCAAAAAATAGCTGTTGAATACTTAAAATTTTTCTATCCGCGACTTTGCAATGAAATCATACAGCTGTCTGTACAGGACAACTTTGCAGGAATTATGCAGGCAACCGTCAATTATCTGAAAGGACTGTTGCAGGAATCGAAGATCAACATTATTGCCTATCACATCAAACTGATGGACGGACTTTACAGAAATGGAAATTCCTATGTAAGAACAATGATTGAAAACATCTTTGTAAGATCTTTTGAGAGCTTTAAAAAACATGCTAAGATTGCCCATTGGAAACTTCTTTATCAGTATATGCCGGTAAGTTTTCAGATTATTTATAATGAACAGCAGAAGCAGGACCAGATTTACTTTGGAAAATAAAATTCAATAGATAAAAAATCGCCTCAAATTCTTTTATTTGAGGCGATTTTTTTTGTTCATATATCAAAACTTTTTTACTTCTTAGTAAATACCTTTTCAATGCTTGAAATCTCTTCTTTACTCAATTTTGAACTTTTCCCGAGCTTGGCAATAAAAGTGGCTACTTCTTCAGGAGTTGAAGGGGATCCCAAATTTTCTCCTTTTGCATTAAATGAATCCGCCAATACCTCACCTTTTGGATTTAAGATCAGCCAAAATGGAAGTCCTGCATTTTCTCCTTTGTATTTATTCATCAATTCCTGTCCACCTGGATTTTCAAGAGACTTCTTCTCTCCTCTTTCCTGAACATCTACATAAGCGGTAACAAATCGATCTCCAAAAATGGATTGTGTTTCCGGAAGGTTCATATTCTTTTCCATGATTTTGCACCATTTACACCATGAAGCATGAAATACTAATAAAACGTTTTTCTTACTTGCCTTAGCCTCAATAGAAGCTTTATTTAAAACAACATCGGCCTTTTCCTGTGCTACTCCCAGCTGAAACAGCAATAAGGCAACAACTACAATAACTTTTGAATATTTCATTGAATTTTACTTTAAGCTGTACGAATGTAGGGATTTTTCTCTTTTTTATGTACTCTGAAATTCACAGTATAAAATTTATACTTTACTTTATCATTTTTTGTAATTTCGTTTCAATACAATATCACAATTTTCATTTTTAATCAATATAAAAAATGATTGAAGTAAAAAAATATTCCAACCAGCCAGGACACCCCGAACCAAGAAGAGTGATAAAATATACTTTATTCTGGTGCCATGCCGGGGCTGCTGAAATTCTGATTGACGAGAATATTTTCATCCTGAAAATCGGCCAAACCATTACCATTACTTCGGGACAGTTTCATCAGCTAATCTCGGTTGAAGGAGAACTTACTGCTCTTGAATTTACTTTGGATTTTTTCTGCAAAAGTGACAGTGATATTGAATTGATTTTCCACAACGGATTATTCTGTCACTTCGGAATGAATGAAATGATTACCGTTCAGCACCCTACATTTTTTACAGATACACTCAATCTTATTGAAAAGGAAATTCAGGAACAACCTTACCAATATCTGATTTCTACCCATTCTATGGTAGAATTATTATTGGTGGAAATTAACCGCAGTAAAATTGCCAATGGTGATGAAGTATGGAAGCCTGATGCTCTGTTTTTAAAATTTTTGGAAAGCGTCCGAAATCATTTTTCAGAGAATCACCCTGTATCCTATCATGCTGATGCTTTGGCAACCACTGAAGCTAAATTGAATGAAGTTTCTAAGCTTCACACCAATAAAACGGCTCAAAATGTCATCTACAGTCTTACCGTTTCCGAAGCGAAAAGATTATTGTTATATGAAAAACTAAGTGTTAAAGAAATTGCTTATCAGCTTGGTTTTAACGATCCTTTTTATTTCTCAAACTTCTTCAAAAAGCATACTTCTCTTTCTCCCAAAGACTATCAGAAATCTGTAAAGAGTTAATATAAATCAGGAAGTGGGAGGATTGAAGCGGGATGTTTCTTTCTGTTTTTTTGACGCAAAGTTTTCATTTAAAATACGCAATATTTTTAAGTGAGCTAAACAGGAATCGATTAGCAATCGATTCTGATGAAGCGAATGCTATCCAGCTGCTTCATCGAATCAACTCCGTTGATTCCCTCTTTGCCTCCTAAAAATAAAACATAAGTTTCTTAAGACTTTGCGTCTCAATTAAAAACAGATTCAATATACAAAACATTATGTTCCTCAACTTTTAAAACTAATCTGATATAATTTATTAATCCAAATTCTGAACTCCACCAAATATTATATGCTTTTCCCGGAATTGTCTATTCTTTAGACAGCCGCTTTCGCTGAACTTTGTACCTGTCATTAAGACCTAAAAATTACGCTTATGAAAACAAGACAGGACATCGCAGCTTTTTTATTAAGAATAGCATTGGCAGCCGGATTTTTATCAGCTGTTGCCAGCAGGCTGAATCTTTGGGGACCCCAATCTTCCGGGTGGAAAAATTTTGTTCAGTATACTGCTGAAGTCAATTCATTTTTACCTTCTTCCTGGATTCCTACACTTGCGGTATTATCTACTACTACAGAATTAACTATTGGTATTTTACTTTTGATTGGGTATCAGATCCGTAAAGCTGCGTTTTCAGCTTCTGTCCTGACTTTAATCTTTGCCATAGCCATTAGTATTTCTTTTGGCTGTAAGGAAGCTTTGGATTATTCTGTTTTCATATTCAGTGCGGGAGCATTTTTACTGAGCACCTTTCCCCGTTATCCATGGTCTTTAGAACAACTTTTACATTAATCATTTAAAATTTAATATTATGAGCACTAGCATCAACGATTACATCGTAAAAACAGAACAAAAAGAATGGCAACCTTTAATTGAGAAAGGCATCCACTACAAAGGTATTTTTGTAAAATCTTTAAAATTTGATCCGGAGCAAAATAGGTCTACCACCATCCTTTTAAAATTTGACCCGGGAGCTAGTTATCCTTACCACAACCATCCTGCAGGTGAGGAACTTTTCATTCTGGAAGGTGATGCTGCCATCGCAGGTGGCAATCTGGAAAAAGGAGATTATTTGTATACTCCACCTAACTTTAAACATTCTGTTACCTCAGAAAATGGATGTATTATTCTGTTTATGGTTCCGGAAGAAGTTGAAATCCTCTAACCTCGTAATCTATTTTACAATTAAACCTATGATGAACTCCTTTTTTCATCATAGGTTTAGGTGTTTCTTCACTCTAGAAAATTTACCATCAAAGCTATCCTTTAATACTTTTAAAGTATTATTAAATCTTAATGTTTATATTTTAACCACAAAAGTTTTTATTTTTTAAACACTTTTGTTCACTTTGGAAAATTTAAAAATAATGCTGTAGAAAAGAGCACTAAAGATGAAAATCTAAGGTTTTCAAAAAACTTAAGTGTACTTCTTATGCATAGAACTTTTTACTTCCAATAACTTAAGTGTTATCATCTTTTTAAATGTATCTTTGAACATCAAATTACATCATGAATAAAGATCTTAAATCTTTTAAAGAGCATTTGACATTGCTGATTCATTCTTCCCGGATTGAAAAGAGGTTTCAGAAACTGAAATCAGCTTATTCACAAAATGAAATTCTATAAACCTACTCTTTCACTGTAATCTCTGAAATTAATTATTTTTACACCCTTTTAAAATTATACCTGGAATGAAAAAGTTCGGAATATCCGTTATTATATGCCTGTCTTCATTATTAAGTGCCCAAACCAAGCAGCAGATTGATGCTTTCTATACTGCCATCCGTGAGAATAATTTCCCGCTGGTAAAGAAAATAGTAGATCATGGATTTCCTATTAAAACCACGCTTCCAGATCAAACAGCCCCCGTATTGGCTGCTATCTGGAAAAAGAATTTTCCTATGGTTGAATATATGGTTGAAAAAGGGGCCAACATTACTGCTAACAAAAAATTGGTAGATGGTGCTATTGAATATGGAAGTCCGGAAATCACTTTCTACCTCATCAAAAAAGGAGCTTATGCTAAAAATGCATTATACACCGCCATCTTCTATGAAAACTTCGGCATTGCCAAAGAACTCTATCTGAATCACCAACCTCAGATCATTAACTATGATGATCCGGGTAAACTTTTGTTGTTGGCTGTAAAAAGTAAGGATTTGGAATTCATCAAAAAACTTCCATTAAAAGGAAAAGATTCCCCAATGGATTACTATGATTATGATGGATATAATGCCTTATTGATTGCCGTAGAAAAAAATGAGACTGAAATTGCAAAATATCTACTGTCTCAGGGAGCTGATAAAAAATCTAGAATCTCTTTTGAGACAGATAATGGTACTGTTTCCGGAAAAACAGCTTTACAGATGGCTAAAGCTAACAAAAATACAGAGCTTATGAAGCTTTTGAAATAAAAACAATTACTCAATAATAAACTTCGTAAATACAGATAAATCCCTAATTTTCAACTCTAAAAAAATTTTTAAAGAATATTTTATTTTCAATATTCTTTATTTTATTGTATTTTGCTTCCCCTCAAAAAAATATTGGAATCAGGATCAAACTCCAGGCATTATTTCTACCCTATTCGGTTAAAATCTCATGCTTAGTCTGGTATTAAAACTAAAAACCAATACGATGAAAATAAATATTAAAAAGAAAACTATCATACTCTGGAGCATTGCCATCATTGCAGTGATTATCTTACCGGATTCTGAAATGTATTACCAGCGATATAAACTGAAATCTGAAAAACTTCCGGTACAATATACATCATACACTACACTGGACAGCCTGAAAGATAATGACTATGAAATCATTAAACTATCCCGTGGCATCCATGAACCTGTTATTCAGGAGAACGACAGCACGATTGTGATTATTACCAAAAGAGATCATGATTCTGGAAAAGAAGGCAGCAACAATACGTATACTTGGTATAAAATCAACCTAAAGGGCAAAATTACAGACAGCCTTCAATACCAATACAACACTGAAAATGGTATTCATAATTATCAGACGTTCAATGATTATATTGTAGATGTAGATCAAAATACCTACAGTAACTGGATGAAAGATGGTGATACCACTCATTATCCATATAAAAATCTAGATGATACTAAGATATTTTCGGTAGCAGAAACGGAAGATATCATAGCCAACAGAGATTATATGTATGATGATATTATTCACTCCGAATCCCCCGGAAATGAGTATAAATATAAACTGACTGTATTTAAAGACAATGTCTGGAATTATTTTTATGCTGAAAAAGACTGGCACGGCTATCCTAAAAACACACCGAACAAAAAGGCCGTTGACTTCAGCAATGCCGGATACGAAGTGGATAAATCTTCAGGGCTTATCCAAAGAGATCATGTTCAGAAAGAAGAATGGAATGCCCGTACTTTCTGGAGTTTAAAAAACCTAAGCTGGGGAACCGGAAATGGTTCCGGTCGCCATGGATGGACTGGCACTTCCTATTTTTCTATCAAAATGCCGAAAAAAACACTGCATTACAAACAGGATGTTTTCATAGAGCATCCGGACAATAATGTAAGAGATCCTTTTTCTTTTTTTGTATACCAGCCTAAAAACGGAGACTATATGTTGTTAGTGGATGAAGAACGCCAACTCTACTATCTTATAAGACCTAAAAAATATTAGAAGAATTTTTTAGGCCTTATTTTTAAAATTTTAAGGCACTGTTTCAACTCCTGAAAGCTTGAAATTTCCTTTTTCATCCTTTAACCAAAAAATAAATTGTGCTCCTTCATGCCCTTCGCCAACTTCATTTTTCCGGTAAGTAGTGTATAATACAATATAATCTCTGTCTTTGAAGCCTGGATCAGATCCGTCAAAGGAAAACTTTACTTCATTACGTCCCAATCTTTCCAATAATTCTTTGTTGAAAATAGTGCTGACATGTTTCCTGTAAAAAATATCTTTCCCCACAAAATAGCTTTTCTCTGGTGCTTCATCAAAACACAGAGAACAGTATACTTTTGAAGTTGTTAACTGATTCAGGGCAGCATAATCTTTCTTATTCACCAGTTGGATTACTTTTTGGGTAAACTGTTCTGCCTTAGACTGTAATTCTTTGTTTTCTTTTTTCTGTCCGTAGCTTGTCAGACAAAAGCCTATGAATAATAATGATAGGTATTTTGTTAGTTTCATTTTAATATTTGTTTGGATTGTTGTTTTATATTCTAAGGTCAATGACCATCTGTCCTTTAACAGGGAAACCACCACCAGATGGAATGGATCAGGTTATTTTTGAAGTATATATTGATATGCCCATCGGAAATGCCCTCTTTATCTTCTCTTAATCTAATGACCGGAAGCACTCCTTCACCCGGACGCTCCAATTTTTCTATATTTCGTACTGAGTTGGGAAATATCTTTCTGATATCATCAAGCGTAGTTTTAGCATCAATCTTTTTCCCTTTATACAAGATATAATTTCCATTCAGAAACATAAATTCATTTACTCCTACTTTATCTCTGCTGTTTTCAAAGCAAGAACCGTTTTTATACAGGTATTTATCTTCCATTGTACCTTCTTCAAAAATATAGGCACAGGGTTCCTCATCAGCCATCAGCCTGATACTGTCCGGTTTTCCAAAAACCTTTTCAAAATCTTTAAGATCAAAAATTCTTTCTGTTTTGCCATTGAAACGGATATCTTCTGCCAGCATGACATCGTCCTGCCCATCTTTTAGTTTCTCAGAAATTGGCTTTGTATTGTTTGCTGTTGAATCTGTATTTCTGTTATCTCCCTTTATTTCGGTTTGGGAAGATACAATCAGCTTTTCATCCTTTTTCTTATTGCAGGCTTGCAGTAATACGATAACGAATACAATAAAAAAATACCTCATACATTAATTTTGCTTACATGGTGTACCATTTTCAGGTTTAAGAGCGAATATTTATGTTTGCTCTAAGCGAAAAATAGTTTTTGTTAGCACGAATGTACAAAAAACGGTTTATTAGAATACTATTATAGTTGATTTTCATTTCTTTAACTCTATGATTTAGTTTTATTTTGTATTTTTAGTATTCAATTAAAAACCAAACCATTATAACTCATCATTGAACATGCTGAATATTTATCATTCTTTACTGATTGGAGCATCAAGGGAAAAAGTATACCACGCCATCAGCAGCCAGTCCGGATTATCTGCATGGTGGACTCCACATACCAAAACCAGCAATGAAGCAGGCAGTATTGCCCGGTTCTCTTTTGGCCCTGATTATTTTAAGGAAATGAAACTGATAAAATTGGTTCCCTTTGAAGAAGTTCAATGGCATTGTGTTGCAGGTGCCCATGAGTGGATTGGAACTGATATATCCTTCCAGCTTTTATCCGGAGACAAAGAAACATTACGCAGAATGCATCCGGAAATGGAAGGCCAGATTGAGCAGTTGGTATATGACAGCGGTACTTTATTGATTTTTCAGCATAAAGGCTGGGATACCTATTCTTCTATGTTTGCAGAATGTAATTATACCTGGGGACAGTTTCTGAGAAGTTTAAAATTGCTTTGTGAAACGGGAAAAGGCAAGCCATGGCCTCATCAGCACCGTTTATGAGAAGGTGAGAAATTGGAAATTACTCTTAGTCATATCATTAATGAATGTCATAAAATCTGATAGTTATTTTTTAGGAGCATAATAATTCCTAAACTTAGATTAAATTATGGAACAGTGTCAATTCCTGTTATTTTAAATTTACCTTCTATCTTTCTCAAAGTAATCATTCCCTGAGAGCCTTCCCAATGTTCCGAAGGTGGAACCAGAGTGTATAAAAAGGAAATTCCGTATCGTTTTATTTCTTCATTAAAATAAGGATGGAAAAGCTTTACATTAAACTTCTGATGTTTTTTAACATCGGTTTTTAAAGCCTTTTCAAAAAAGATTTTATAATGTTTTTGATGATATAATGCCCGGGTTACCTTCACTGTGAAAAGGTTATTGTTTTTAGATTTAATATAATCAAGACATGGGCTGCAATAGAAGGGAAATTCACAGAGTGTTTCTAATTTTTTCTTGTCATTTTTATTAACAGCATCGGTAAAATCTTTCCAGAATTTTTGCAAAAGAATCTTATCCTGAGCTGAGATTTCATTATCAGAGTTATTTGTCTGTCCATAGATAGACACTGAAAATAAAAGAACACATAATAGGATCAAAATACTTCTCATAACAATGTATTCTTCTATTTCAGATTATTGTTTTCCTTATAAAACTGATCATCGGTTTCTTTGATAAAATCAAGATAACTGAAATTAGCCGCCTTATCTTTACGATACTGCAGATAATCATTATAATATTGAAATACTCCTCCTAATCTTGAAGTTAACAAAGGCGTTTCTTTAGCACTGATAGCTTCCAAATAGCCAACTTTCTTCCCTTTTTCATTCAACATTGACAACACCAGATACGTGATATTATTTTGTTTACCTGTGAAAACTCTGGCCCTGTCTACAGTATCTTTTCCGTTATCAAAAACCAGTTTAAACTTCTCTTTTTTAGTTAACAGATAGTTCAATACTGCTTGAAAGTTCTCCGGATTTTCAAGATTAAGTTTAAATCCCTCGCAGTTACTTCCCTCATTTTTCCGTAAAAAGAAAGCATACCCGGAGTATAGTATTCGGATTCTGGAGCATCTTCAATCTTCATACCTCCAAAATTAACAGGAAGCTTACCATCATTAACAACATCCGCTTTATATATAGAATACTGAACTGCCTCTGTTCCTACTCCGATTCCATACGATTTCAAACCTAATGTTTTTAATTCTGTCTGTTTAACGGGAAGCTGCATTTTCTCTAAATCAAAACCCTGGCTCTGACATGATTGGAATAAAAATGAAAAGTTTAGTATTAAAAAGAGAAATTTCAGTTTATACATTGTATTAAAATTTTGTACTGGCAATGAAACGACAAGATACAAAATTTAGAATCTTAATCCGGTTTTTGAAATGCAGCCTGAAAACTGAAAGCATATTCTGATGGTCCGTTTTTCTGAAGATATTCTAACCTTTCCAATGCTTCTTCTACAGTTGGATATTGACCGTCTTTAATCCACCACAGCACATAAGATGCTTTTCCATATTTTTGAAACCATTCTTTTCTTCTTCGTAAAAAATCTACATGGAAGGTCTTGTATGTAAAGTATTCCAATGATTCTTTGTCTTTCCATACCGAAAGATTGATGATCACCTGTTCATCATTAAACGGATTAAAACCCGTAGCATTATTATTTTCATCCTTTAATCTCCAGACAAATCCATTACTTTCTTCTGCCAGTTGATTCACTGAATCGAAATGCTCTACAAATTCTTTCATTACCGGATCTTCAATATTTACGCCAATCATTCTGGCTACATTGATCTGTGCTAACTGATACATTTTATTATTTACTGTTTTATGTTTATTATTGTGTAAAAATAGATTCTGCAGCATTAGCATGAAATAACTATCAATTTAGATACTATAAAAAAGATGGAAAAAGTGTGTGAAACTTCCTATATTAATATTGGCGAAAAATCCTATCCCTGCGCCGTAAGCTTTGTAATGGATCTTATTGGCGGAAGATGGAAAGGAGTAATTTTATGTCATTTAAAAAATGGAGAAAAACGGTTTGGAGAACTCAAAAAAGAGCTATCCTTCATCACAGAAACTACCCTAAGCCTTCAGTTGAGACAATTGGAAAGAGACGGACTGATTACCAGAACAGTTTTCGGGACAAAACCACCTGTGAAAGTAGTATACAGTTTATCAGAATTGGGTACTTCATTTATTCCACTGCTGGATAATATCAATGATTGGGGTAAAAATATTCTGAAACAGAAAATAACATCTTAAAAACCTGAATTGCCTTTCAAGTTTTTAAGATATAAGCTTATTTAATACACTTTGCTTCCTTTAATAGTTAAAGCATGCTTAGTTTTTATTGAAGGGCAACATCTTCCGTCCTCTTCGGTATATTCCAGTTTTTCTACGATGATTTTTCCATTTTTAATGGTATCGAAAGCAAAAAGGTAGTCCGGTTCATATCCTGCAATCACTTTAACAGTATGTCCATCATTCTTATATAGGGATAATCCCTGCCCAATCAATGCATTTCCGCCTTCTGGTGCAATATTCCAGTAAATGGCGATATCTTCTATCCCATCACCGGTAAAATCTCCAACATTAGGAACCTGAAGATCAATCACTCCATCATCATAAGTTTTAAGAATGTTAGGTAAATAATCATCAAATTGTTTCATGGCCAGTTTTACAGCTTCTTCTCTGGAAATCCTGTCTTTGGAAGCTTCCGGTTCTTTTGTACCTGATTTTTTTTCTTTGGATAAAGACTGTTTGTCTTTCAGTTCATCTTTTTGTGGTCCTTTACGATCAGAATTATTGCAACCTGTCAAAACTGCGAGCAGCCCTATTATACCGATGATCTTTTTCATATATTCTCTATTTCTGATGCTTAAAATTGAAGGGATAAATATACAGTAATATGATACAATTACGACTATTGGATCTTTATTTTACCGTGTATGTAAAATCTGCATGAGCCACTGCTTGCTATCATGCTGACAAAAATATTAATCATTAAAATTAAAAGCTACACTCCAAACTGTCTCAGATGATGATCCATGTGTTTATAAGCTGCTATACCCCATTCGTTGGTAGAAATATTTCCAAAAGCAGGATGAGATAATGTTAAAGGCTGGGTATTAAGTGGAAATTGGCGAATTAAACTAACAAATTCATTTTTATATTGATCAAAATCTAGATCGTTGGCTTTTCCTTTGGTATTATGTTCCGATTCACCTTGAATATTCTTTTTAAAATCTGGAGCAACATAAAGAGCGAGGATTCTCAATAAATACTGTTTTATTTTAGTCTTTTTATTTCCCCTTCCTTCTTCTAAAATTTGTCGGTTACAGGAATTACAGTGAAGAAGCATTTCACCAGCTGTCATGGTTCCCCATTGAGGTTGATGAGTTGCTGATAAATGCTGAACTCTTTCAATAATGAAATTGGCAGTTTCCTTGTTTAAAAGGCTTTTTTTCATGGTAGTGATGATTATATACTATTAAAAATATCCCTTCTGCGTCCATTATTCTTTTCTCTTTTTAAACCATGTAATATTAATACAAATAATTGTAAAACAGAACATCTGACAAAAAGCAAATCCGGCAATAAACAAAATTTACCGCCGGATTATTTTATAAACTAAATGTTAGCTACATTAATTAAACTTTACAATACTCTAATTTCTTTATTTTGACTTACCAATTAAAAGTTTTGAATTTGTAGACTTATTGATGAATATCAAATAATCAAAAGAATCAGCAACATTGGTTTTTATAAATTCATTTCCATCCGTGCCTGATCCTGTTTTACGAAATAGAATATCTTTCAATATCCAGTTGCCAAGTTTGTTGCCGTCCTTTTTGATTGCTTTTAAATCTAAAATAAAAATTGGAATATTAAGCGAGTTAAGCTTGTATTCTAATGTTCCAGGGCCGGCTTTTTCTGAATTATAGGAGCCAAGCTTCCCATCAATACTTGCAGAATAAGTACCTTCATAAAAGGCAAATCCAAAATTCACAAAATCTTTATTATACATTTCATTGACCCAATACCCCATTCTATCTGAATTTAATTTGGCAATGTGATAATTATGAGCCGAGACGATTACCTTAGAGTTCAAATGGTTTTCTTTTAACCATTTAACATTCTCCGCCATGAATTGGTCTCTCCTGATAAAACTGAGTTGGCTATATTGTCTGACAATATCTATATTTTGTAAGAAGCGTAATTTTTCTTCCGGATTTTTTATTGAGTCAGATTTCTGTTTTATTACAAACAGATACTCAGATATGATTTTTTGACCTTTTTTAGAGTAAGTTCTGAAGCCTCTGTTGTTTTCTTTTAAAGCTGTTTCAAGATCATTAATCTCTTGTTCGGGCAAGTGGTTTTCCTGATACTTTTTTCTAATTTGATCTATTGCCCCTGTTGCATATTGCATATCAAAACCATCAAAAAAAACTTTTGAATGATGATCTTCATTGTATTTTTTAACCATTCAACAAAAGCTAAAGTTTCTTCGGTTTGCCACAGCCAGAAATACATTCCCTTTAGAATATCCTTAGGAGCTCCTTTTCCTTCCTGAGTATATTGATTCATTAAAAAACTTTCCGGCATATTGGCTTCCAGCGAAAAGACATTGAAATTTTTATGAGCGATCAAATATTCACTTATTCTATATTTCATTTGATATACTTCACTCGAACCGTGAGTAGCTTCCCCTAATCCTACTATTGTAGAATTTCCAATGAGTTTGTCTAAGATAAGTAAATCACTATTATCTTTTTCTTCCGGGTTTAATGTTTTTATTGGATATATAAATTTCGAAATATATTCTCTCTCTTCAGGATTTAAATCATTTTTTGATTGTGCATTGACCGTTATAAAAAATACAATCAAAATAAAAGATAATTTCAACTTCATCTGCTGCTTATAGTTATATTAAACAATTATACAAAAATATCGCTTAAAACTATTAATGTAAAAACGTTATAATACACTATGTTGTAGATCGTTTTTCTTTTTCAATTCTCACATCAATATTAATTGCCGGACTTCCTGCAATTATTTTTTCCCAATTGCTGTAAAAGGTTCTTTCAAAAACGGTTCTTAATAATGCCGCGCTAAAACCAAAATCACCTTTAAATCCACTCATAACCTGTACAGAGACGTAAAAATCTTCTTTATCAATCCAAACAGAATAATCATTTAAATCAAAAGTAAATGTCCCGTCTATGATTTTATCTGCAGTGAGTTCTGTAGTAAGGTTTTCCAAAAGAATAGACTCTCCCGGTTGTTTATTTTTATTAGAATAAATATTGAAATTGAGAACGATAGGTTTATCTGTTTTAAACTTGGCAATGTTAAGATGTATTTTCTCAATTTTCAACCTTTTTTTGTTTGAAAATGGAATAGCAAATTCCCTATAAGCCGTTTGGCTGGAACCATTCGAGCTAAATCCATAAAGCATATTCTTTGCTTTTGATCTGACCCCAATATTTTTATTTTCAAAAGTTTTTGGAGTTAGTTTTAATTCAGGGATCTCATTAACTTTTTCTTTAAGAATAATATTATGATTGTTTGAACTGATAAAGTCTTTGAGATTCTGCACAAAAGAATGATACCCACCTAATTGAACAATTATTTTTTTAGACTGATCGATATTGGATAAGTCAATGTTATAATTTCCATTTTCATCTGTAAGTGCTCCGATACTTTCATTTTCAATTCCAATTCTTGCGTAAGAAATTACCTGATTGTTTTCATTTGAGATAATTTTCCCAGAAATGATTTGAGCATTTGTAAAACTGAATAATAATAAAGAAAAAAAGATAAATTTTATTTTCATACGTATATTTTTTATTTAAAAAACCGCTCAAATATACTGTTTATTATCAACCAACAGATCTTAGTTATTTGAAAGGTGAAAGAAATATCTTTTTACAAATAAAATTGATAAGCTTATCTGTAAACAAATAGCAAAATAAAATCAGGATACATCAGAAGGTAAAAAGTAAAAACCGCCTTAGATTACTATCCAAGGCGGTTTTATATATTTTATTAATGATTATTAATCAATAATTATTTTACTTCTTCGAAGTCTGCATCCTGTACATCTTCAGCACCAGCGTTTCCACCAGCGTTCTGAGCACCTGCATCAGCACCCGGCTGTTGACCAGCTGCATATAATTCTTCAGAAGCTGCCATCCATGCTGCATCTAACGCTTCAGTTTTAGCTTTTACGTCATCAACATTTTTAGCTTCAAAAGCAGTTTTCAATTCTCCGTGAGCTGCTTCAATAGCTGCTTTTTTGTCAGCAGAAAGCTTTTCACCAAACTCTTTCAATTGCTTTTCAGTTTGGAAGATCAATCCGTCAGCTTTGTTGAAGATTTCAACTTCTTCTTTTCTCTTAGCATCCGCTGCAGAGTTTTCCTGAGCTTCTTTCTTCATTCTTTCGATTTCTTCGTCAGAAAGACCTGAAGAAGCCTGGATTTTGATAGACTGCTCTTTACCAGTTCCTTTATCTTTAGCAGATACACTTAAGATACCGTTAGCATCAATATCGAAAGTTACTTCAATTTGAGGAACTCCTCTTGGTGCTGGTGGAATATCTGTAAGATCGAATCTACCGATTTCTTTGTTATCGTTGAACATAGATCTTTCTCCTTGTCCTACTCTGATGCTTACAGCCGGCTGATTGTCAGAAGCTGTAGAGAATACTTCAGATTTCTTAGTTGGGATCGTAGTGTTCGCTTCAATTAATTTAGTGAATACAGAACCCATAGTTTCAATACCTAAAGAAAGTGGTGTAACGTCTAGAAGTAATACGTCTTTTACGTCTCCTGTTAATACACCTCCCTGAATAGCTGCACCAATCGCTACAACCTCATCCGGGTTAACTCCTTTAGACGGCTTTTTACCGAAGAATTTTTCTACTTCTTCCTGGATGATTGGGATTCTTGTAGAACCTCCTACCAAGATTACCTCATCGATATCAGAAGTTGATAAACCTGCATCTTTTAATGCTTTAGCAACTGGTTCCATAGATCTTCTTACTAGATCTGCAGATAATTGCTCGAATTTAGCTTTAGTTAAAGTCTTCACTAAGTGTTTAGGACCTGTAGCTGTAGCTGTAATATATGGTAAGTTGATCTCAGTCTGTGGAGAAGAAGATAACTCGATTTTTGCTTTTTCAGCAGCTTCTTTTAATCTTTGAAGTGCAATAGCATCAGATTTTAAATCTACACCTTCTTCAGCTTTGAACTCATCTGCCATCCAGTTGATGATCACATCATCAAAGTCATCACCTCCTAAGTGCGTATCACCGTTTGTAGATAATACTTCAAATACACCATCACCTAAATCAAGGATAGAGATATCGAAAGTACCACCACCAAGGTCATATACTGCGATTTTCTGATCTTTATGGTTTTTATCAAGACCATAAGCTAACGCTGCAGCTGTAGGCTCATTGATAATTCTTTCTACTTTAAGACCTGCGATTTCCCCAGCTTCTTTAGTAGCTTGTCTTTGAGCATCATTGAAGTATGCAGGAACAGTGATTACCGCTCTTGTTACTTCCTGACCAAGGTAATCTTCAGCAGTTTTCTTCATTTTCTGAAGGGTCATTGCAGAAATTTCCTGTGGAGTATATTCTCTATCGTCAATTTTTACTTTTACTGTATCGTTTGGTCCAGCAACAACTTTATAAGGTACTCTTGAGATTTCTTTAGCATCTTCTTTAAAGTGCGTTCCGATAAATCTTTTGATAGAGTAAACAGTTTTAGTTGGGTTTGTTACAGCCTGTCTTTTTGCAGGATCACCTACTTTTCTTTCTCCGTCTTCTGTAAATGCTACGATAGATGGAGTCGTTCTTTTCCCTTCTGCGTTAGGAATAACAACAGGGTCTTTACCCTCCATAACAGCAACACAAGAGTTGGTTGTTCCTAAGTCAATTCCAATTATTTTACTCATAATATTTTTATTTTTTCTAATTTCTATATTTAATTTACACTCACTATTTCACAACATCTGTACCATATCCTGTTTTGTGACAAAATGACACAATCAAGACAGAAACCCTGAAATAATAAGGTTTTTTGTTACCTTAATACTGAAATTTTTTCATGTAATCTTGATTTTACTGTTATTATCAGTCACAATCATCCATATCATTTAATACATAGTATAGAACAAAATATAGTAACCCGACAGAAATCCTATATTACAATATGGCAAGAGTACAATCTAATAGAACGATAGGAATAAAAATGTTAAAATTAATCAAAGTTTAACCTAAGAAATAGAGACAGAAACTGGACGAATCATTACTTTTGATAAAATATATACATTCAGAATGTCATTACACTTTAATCCACGAGATATTACATGGTTAGCCTTTAATGAAAGGGTTTTACAGGAAGCCATGGATGAAAAAGTTCCTTTACATTTAAGAATACGTTTCCTTGGAATTTTCTCCAACAATCTGGATGAGTTCTTCCGGGTACGTGTTGCCGGATTAAAGCGTGCCATGGATTTTAAGGAAAAGGTAATTGCCGAGTCCTTTTATCAGCCACCCTCCAAAATTCTTCAGCGTATCAATGAAATTGTGATGAGGCAACAGCTTAATTTCGATAAAACCTGGAAAAAAATCCAGACTGAAATGGCTGATCATAAAGTTTTCATCAAAAATTCTAAAAACCTGACAGCTCCACAAAAGGATTTTGTCAGAAAATACTTTGATGAAGTAGTGGAATCTAATGTAATTCCTATTCTTCTTCATGAAAATACTCCAATGCCTTACCTGAGAGATAAAAGTCTCTACCTTGGGGTTGCCATGAGAAAAAAAGACTGGCAGTATTCCAGTAATTATGCCATCATTGAAATCCCTTCCCGATTTGTAGGGCGATTTGTACTGCTTCCCACTGAGGATCTGGAAGAAAAAAATGTAATGCTTCTGGAAGATGTAATTACCTTCAACTTACCGCATATCTTCTCTTACTTCGGCTACGATGAATTTTCAGCCAATGCTTTTAAAGTAACAAAGGATGCTGAACTGGATCTGGATAATGACATCCGTACCAACTTTGCAGAAAAAATAGAAAAAGGACTTAAGAACCGTAGAAAAGGAAAACCTACCCGATTTGTTTTCGATAAAGATATGGACAAGGCTCTACTGGAACTCCTTATCAGAAAATTGAATTTAACCAAGAAAGACAGCATTATCCCAGGCGGAAAAATTCATAACTTCAAACATTTTATGGACTTTCCTGATGTTTTTGAAACCTATGAGAAACCAGTGGAAAGAACATCTTTCACTCACCAGGCTTTTGAACATGGAGAAAGAGTGACCGATGTCATTATGAAGGAAGATGTATTGCTTACTTTCCCTTATCATAAATATAATCCGGTGATTGATCTTCTGCGTGAGGCTGCTATGGATCCGGATGTAAAATCCATACAGATTACAGCATACAGACTGGCCAGTAACTCAAAGATCAGTAATGCATTAATTTATGCAGCCAGAAATGGTAAAGAAGTCACTGTAATGCTTGAGCTCCAGGCAAGATTTGATGAAGAATCCAATCTGGAATGGAAAGAGATGCTGGAACCGGAAGGAATAACTGTTCTTATAGGGCTTCCGGGCAAAAAAGTTCATGCCAAGCTTTGTGTTATCAAAAAGAGAGCTCACAACAAAACCATTCAGTATGGATTTGTAAGCACTGGAAATTTCAACGAAAAAACGGCAAGAATTTATGGAGATCATTTGCTTCTTACTTCTGACCGTGGCATTATGGCAGACATCAACAAAGTGTTCAATGTACTGAAAAAACCAAAAGATGATTACCTTCCGGTTTTGAAAACTTGTAAAAATTTACTAGTTTGCCCTCAATTTATGCGTGAAAAGATTGTTCACCATATTGATAAGGAGATTGAAGAAGCTAAAGCAGGAAGAAAAGCTGAGATTATTGTTAAAGCAAATTCCCTGAGTGACAGATTATTAATCATGAAATTATATGATGCTGCCACAGTAGGAGTAACCATAAGACTGATTGTAAGAGGAATCTATTGTGCCGTTAATCAAAAGGAATTCAAAGAGAAAATTAAGGCTATCAGTATTGTAGATGAATATCTGGAACATGCCAGAGTAATGTATTTTTACAATAAAGGGGCTGAAGATATGTATATTTCTTCTGCCGACTGGATGACCAGAAACCTTGATTACAGAATTGAAGCTGCAGCCAAAATAACCGACAAGAACCTTAAAAAAGAATTAAAAGACATTCTTGATATTCAGCTTAGAGACAATGTAAAGGCTAGAATTTTAGATAAGAAATTAAGCAACGAATACATCAGAAATGATAAAAAAGAATGCCGATCACAAATAGAAACCTATAAGTATTTAAAAGCTAAAACAAGCAAAAAATGAAGATCGCAGCAATAGATATAGGAAGTAATGCCGCAAGACTTCTCATTAATGAAGTAAAAATAAACAATAAAAGACCGGAATTCATCAAACTGAACCTTCTGAGAATCCCTCTTAGATTAGGTATGGATGTATTTACCATTGGAAAAATAGGCCCTGAAAGAGAAAAAATGGTTGTTGATTCCATGAAGATTTTCAGCGATCTGATGAAGATCTACAAAGTAGACCATTACAGAGCGTGTGCAACAAGTGCTATGCGTGATGCAGCCAATGGTGATGAAATCATCAGGCAGGTACAGGAAGCTTCCGGAATCAATATAGAGATCATTTCCGGAGATGAAGAAGCTACTTTAATTTATGAAAATCATGTTGCTGAAGGACTTGATAAAGAATTTGCCTATCTATACATTGACGTAGGTGGTGGCTCCACAGAGCTTACTTTCTATGAAATGGTAAGATGGTGTATGAAAGATCTTTCAACATCGGAACAATCCGACTTCTCAACAATCTCGTTACCATGGATAACTGGAAAGAAATGAAGGAGGAGATCAAAAAAAATATTGTCAGCAAAAAACCAATTGTGGCTATCGGGTCAGGAGGAAACATCAATAAGGTATTCTCCATGAGCAAAACCAAAGACGGAAAACCAATGTCTTTATCTCATCTGAAAAAGGCTCACAAAGAGTTCAATGAACTTTCTGTAGAAGAAAGAATGACAAAATACAGTCTTAGAGAAGACAGAGCTGATGTATTGGTTCACGCTTTAAGCATTTTCAACAATGTAATGGCCTGGGCAGATATTAATAAAATTTTTGTTCCTAAGATTTCCGTAGCAGACGGTTTGATCCAGAATATTTACAGCCAGTTACAGCATAAAAAATAATATCAAAATATAATGATATTCAAAACCGGACAAAATTGTCCGGTTTTTCTTTTCCTCATCCTCGCAACCAATAGCTATATTAATTACAAACCCATCCTATTCTTTTAGATTTTGGCTAAAGCCAATGGATTGGATTATTTATTTGACCTGCCAGGCTAAAGCCCGCCCCTATTGATGTTGATATTCAAATGTATAATAGTTGTTTAACGACAAGATCTTTTATCTTTTATCTTTTATCTTTTATCTTTTATCTTTTATCTTTTATCTTTTATCTTTTATCTTTTATCTTTTATCTTT
>NZ_NRQT01000049.1 GCF_004119455.1 Chryseobacterium sp. CH25 | reverse complement strand
ATTTCCAGGCTGGAAGTTCTGGCCGTCCAGATTTATTGTTGGTACAGATAGCCAGCATAGATCTGCTCTTTTGCATTGTAGTTACTGGAAAGATATTTTTCAGGTTTCAGCTTACCATTAAATAAACTTGGATTAAATAAATCAAGCCCTCCAAGGAAAGAAGGATCCACGAAAGTTCCTGGAACATAATTTCCAGGCTGGAAGTTCTGGCCGTCCAGATTTATTGTTGGTACAGATAGCCAGCATAGATCTGCTCTTTTGCATTGTAGTTACTGGAAAGATATTTT
>NZ_NRQT01000048.1 GCF_004119455.1 Chryseobacterium sp. CH25 | reverse complement strand
TTATTGGTTTCCATGAGGTCAAATTCCTGAGTTTTACATTAAAGAATCACATTCATCATACATAATAGGAAGTACAGTTTGGCAGAAGGTCCTCCATGATGTGAACGTACCAGTGGGTGGGATTCATTCCAGTCCCTCCTCCTACCTACCAATAATAGGTTTTTGCAGCGATCCCCGGGTAAGTGATATTATTGGTTTCCATGAGGTCAAATTCCTGAGTTTTACATTAAAGAATCACATTCATCATACATAATAGGAAGTACAGTTTGGCAGAAGGTCCTCCATGA
>NZ_NRQT01000047.1 GCF_004119455.1 Chryseobacterium sp. CH25 | reverse complement strand
TCGGTTTCCTTGCTCCGGAACGAATTTCCCTTGTATGTAAACTGAATACCTTTCACGATATTCCTTTTACCTAAAAGGCCACCGAAGATCCAATAGGCTTCTTCCAATGTAAATCATTATAGCACAAAATAAGAAACTGCACTTTCCTAAGAACCCCATTCTTCTCCTATCGGTACAGAAGATAATAATCGGTTTCCTTGCTCCGGAACGAATTTCCCTTGTATGTAAACTGAATACCTTTCACGATATTCCTTTTACCTAAAAGGCCACCGAAGATCCAATAGGCT
>NZ_NRQT01000046.1 GCF_004119455.1 Chryseobacterium sp. CH25 | reverse complement strand
GTGGTGCATCCGACCGACGTTGTCATCCATGATGGCGACGACCCCTATTTCGTCGTCGCCGCAGACAAGGGCACCGCGACCTTCTCCGATGTCGCCAATCGCGATGCCTGGCTGGCCGAGGGCACCGAAAGCTACCGCGTGTTCATCCGGGCGTTGCTGTCGATCACCGACAATATCGTCGAGGGCGCGGTGGTGCATCCGACCGACGTTGTCATCCATGATGGCGACGACCCCTATTTCGTCGTCGCCGCAGACAAGGGCACCGCGACCTTCTCCGATGTCGCCAAT
>NZ_NRQT01000045.1 GCF_004119455.1 Chryseobacterium sp. CH25 | reverse complement strand
TGAAATTATAATGATCCCCGGCAACAGCTTCAGCCTGATTGGTAACAACCTCACCCATAAAGCCGGCACGTCATGCTGAATGGTAATCAAAGAATCTTTTGATAATTTTCTGTTGAAGCTTTCTGACTGAATTAGCCATTTTACATCTTCTAAAACGACAGGGTTTGCAGCTCTTGAAATCAAATTTAATCTGAAATTATAATGATCCCCGGCAACAGCTTCAGCCTGATTGGTAACAACCTCACCCATAAAGCCGGCACGTCATGCTGAATGGTAATCAAAGAATCTTT
>NZ_NRQT01000044.1 GCF_004119455.1 Chryseobacterium sp. CH25 | reverse complement strand
GCTCGGCGATCTTGGAAAACTCAAGCACCAGCAGGCGGCCACCTGGCTTGAGCACACGACACATCTCGGCCAGGGCCAGGTCCTTGTGCGTCATATTGCATTCGGCCAGGTATTTGTAGCTCTCGGCATCGCCGGCGAACAGCGAGCCCAGTTTGGGCAAGATGTTGAAGGAGTACCAGTCGTAGGGCTTGCGCAGCGGCTCGGCGATCTTGGAAAACTCAAGCACCAGCAGGCGGCCACCTGGCTTGAGCACACGACACATCTCGGCCAGGGCCAGGTCCTTGTGCGTCATATTGC
>NZ_NRQT01000043.1 GCF_004119455.1 Chryseobacterium sp. CH25 | reverse complement strand
CACGGCTTTTTATTCAAAGCTCTGAAAGACTGGATTGTTCCTGCTAAGAATTGGGTCTATCGTAAATAGACTGATGGTTTACCTTGCTTGGGCTAAAGTGATAAGGGCGCTGATGAGGCGTCCGTTGTCTCAGGAACAGAGGTTTATCAGATCGGATGTTAAAGATTTTAAAGAATTGGAACTTAATACAGGTTTGCATCACGGCTTTTTATTCAAAGCTCTGAAAGACTGGATTGTTCCTGCTAAGAATTGGGTCTATCGTAAATAGACTGATGGTTTACCTTGCTTGGGCTAAAGT
>NZ_NRQT01000042.1 GCF_004119455.1 Chryseobacterium sp. CH25 | reverse complement strand
GAAAATATCGCCAAACCTGATCATCAGTAAGACCACCTGAAATGCCTGTCCATTTACCAAGCTTTTGGTTTCATCTTATAAACTACTGCCAGATGTTAGCAGGCAAATGCCGACTATTAATGCAATCAGTCGTATTGAAAAATTAATGAAGTTAGTACCTACTTATCATTTAAAATTTGATATACATATGCATTCGACACGAAAATATCGCCAAACCTGATCATCAGTAAGACCACCTGAAATGCCTGTCCATTTACCAAGCTTTTGGTTTCATCTTATAAACTACTGCCAGATGTTAG
>NZ_NRQT01000041.1 GCF_004119455.1 Chryseobacterium sp. CH25 | reverse complement strand
TTGAACTATTCTGCCAGCTTGAAATATTAATTTTAGGATTTGTCTGATCAAGGTTTAACTCACCCACCAAACTCTTTGACGGATCTCCTCCTCTGGTTTTAAAGGATAGTTTTCTGGAAAAGTTTTTATTGGATTCTGAAGTATCTATATCGTTATCAACATTGGCATTTCCAAATTCTACCAATACCGCATTCGCTGGTGTTGAACTATTCTGCCAGCTTGAAATATTAATTTTAGGATTTGTCTGATCAAGGTTTAACTCACCCACCAAACTCTTTGACGGATCTCCTCCTCTGGTTT
>NZ_NRQT01000040.1 GCF_004119455.1 Chryseobacterium sp. CH25 | reverse complement strand
GATGGTGCCGTCGAGCGCGAACTCGATGACCGCCTGCACGCGATGCAGCGCCGCGACCTGCGCTTCAAGTTCGGCGCGGTCGGTTGCCGCCGGCTCGGTGCGGGTGCGCCTGTTCGGGGTCGACGAACAGGGAATGATGTTTGCCCTGGGATCTCCTCCAGCCGGTAGCCCATCGCCTGCAGGAAATTGTCATTGGCCTGCAGGATGGTGCCGTCGAGCGCGAACTCGATGACCGCCTGCACGCGATGCAGCGCCGCGACCTGCGCTTCAAGTTCGGCGCGGTCGGTTGCCGCCGGCTCGGT
>NZ_NRQT01000003.1 GCF_004119455.1 Chryseobacterium sp. CH25 | reverse complement strand
AACCAACTGAGCTAAGAACCCGAATTTTTTTAAAAGGTTTCGTTTCCTTTCTTGTGGGTCCTGAGGGATTCGAACCCCCGACCCTCTGGGTGTAAACCAGATGCTCTGAACCAACTGAGCTAAGAACCCTCTAGACTTTGTTGTTGTTTTCTCGTTTAGAGTGGTGCAAATATACAACTTATTCTTTAAACTCTAAATTTTTTTCTAAAAAATCTCCAACAACAAAGTTACTTCCGCCAATAAAAATCATTTCTTCGTTTGTACATTGCTCTTTTGCAGATAGATAGGCTTCCTGTACGGAGTTGAAAATTTTATAAAAAATTTTCGCATCCTTTAGCAAGTTTTCGTAATCTTCGGGATGTCTTCCCCTGTTGATGGATGGTTTGGCAAAATAAAACTCAGAATTTTCAGGAAGTAAACTCATCACTTCATCTATTTTTTATCATTTACAAACCCCAAAATGATATGCTTGTGCCTGTCAATAGAATTTAATTGTGAAAAAACATACTCCAGACCGGCCTGATTATGTCCCGTGTCACAGATGGTAAGAGGGTCTTTTGAAAACTCAAACCAACGGCCAATGAATCCTGTATTTTGATGAACATTTAATAGTCCGTTTTCCAGGTCCTTGTCTGTAATGGTAATGTGTAGTTTTTTTAATTCCTCAACAATAGCTAGAACCACACGGATGTTCTTTTGCTGATAATTTCCTTTTAAATCAGAAGAAAGGTCAGTATGAAATAGGGTAGCGTCTATGAAAGGAGCACCTTCCTTTATTGCTTTTTCCTTGATGATTGTTTTAACGGCTTCATTTTCATCTCCTGAAATAATGGGAATACCATTTTTAATGATTCCAGCTTTTTCAGCAGCTATTTCTTCAATGGTATCT
The DNA here is from genome assembly GCF_004119455.1 of Chryseobacterium sp. CH25. Taxonomy (GTDB): domain Bacteria; phylum Bacteroidota; class Bacteroidia; order Flavobacteriales; family Weeksellaceae; genus Chryseobacterium. The sequence goes on along the minus strand of NZ_NRQT01000003.1, from coordinate 554,000 downwards.
CCTAATATATTCTGATGATCAAGCTGAACATTGGTAATGGCAGAAACTAATGGTTTAATGATATTAGTAGAATCTAACCTTCCACCTAACCCCACTTCAATAATGGCGTAATCTACCTGCTGCTGGTAAAAATATTCAAAAGCCATAATGGTGGTAAACTCAAAAAATGAAGGTCTGATATCTTCAGGAATATTTTTAAGCTTCTGAATAAAATCAAAGACAAACTCTTTATGACAATTTTTACCATTCACTTTAATACGTTCTGTAAAATCAATAAGATGTGGAGAGTTATACAGACCTACTTTGTAACCGGCTTCCTGAAGAACAGATGCCAGCATATTGCTTGAGGAGCCCTTTCCGTTGGTACCACCAACATGAATACATTTTATTTTATCCTGAGGATTTCCAAAGTAAGCGCAAAGCTTGGTGATATTGTCAAGCCCCGGTTTATAAGCCTTCTGCCCATCTATCTGATAGTTGGGCATCTGTACGAAAAGCCAGTCGATAGCTTCCTGATATTGTTCGTTTGTCATGATACAAAATTCTCAAAAGTTTTATTAAAATGAAACTATTTTTTTCAATCTGTAACTTTTTTATATTTACTTCGTCTAATAGGGAAAAATCTTAATATGAAATCGCTGGGATTTACAGTACAGATACTGATAAAGATGAGGCGGCTCCATATGACCATTAAAAACAAATAAACATCTACATAATATGAAAAAAGTTTGGATTATCGTTTTTGGACTGAGTTGTCTGGGTTTAAGTGCTCAGAAGAAATGGTCCTTAAAAGAATGTGTAAGCTATGCAGTGGAGCATAATCTTCAGGTTATCCAAAATCAATATACCAAACAAAACCAGGAATACAATCTTAAAGCAGCCAGAAAAGATTATTTGCCATCTGTGTCAGGTAGCGTGATCAATGGAGTGAGTTTCGGGCAGGGATCATTAGGGGCAGGAAGTTATAGAAACGACAGATTCAATAACAGCGTTGGAATAAGTGCTGATGTTTTGGTGTACAATAACGGAAGGTTAGAAAAGAATGTAAGAAAGCTTCAGTTTGATGTAGAAGCCAGCCAATACGATATTGAAGCAATAAAAAACGATATTTCTGTGCAGATTGCACAACAATATTTAACAGCTCTGTTGAACAAAGAAATTGTTAAGATTTCTCAAAGTGCTGTAGAAAATGCTAAAAAACAGCATGATAGAGCAAAGATAACCACTCAGGTTGGGACTACGGCTCAGACCGTTCTGGCAGAAGCAGAGGCAGCATGGGCGAGAGAAAAACAAAATCTTAAAACAGCAGAGGTTAATGTAGGAAGAGCTTTGTTCGCCATTGCTCAGCTTTTACAGCTTTCAGATTATAAAGATTTTGATGTAGAAAATGTAGATATTCCTGAAGGATTAGATTCTCAATTGGTTACAGTTGATGAGGTTCTTACAAAAGCTTATGATGTACAGCCTCAGATTAAAGCTGCAGAAAGCAGAATAAGATCAGCAGAAGCACAAACCGAAGTAAGTAAAACAGCATTCTGGCCAACATTAACAGCCAGTGCCGGCCTTAATACATTCTACAATAAATCATTTAATGTTCCACCAGGCGTTGTACAGGGAACTTTTTTTGAACAGTATAAAGATCAGTTTGGACAAAATGTAGGAGTGTCTCTTAATATTCCTATCTTCAATAAAGGGAAAACAAAACTGCAGGTTGAGCAGTCTAAATTAAATGAAAGCGTTAGTAAAATAACCCTTGAACAGCAGAAACAAACGGTAAGACAGAATATACAGAAAGCTCAGTTTGATGCTGATGCCAATTATGAATCATACTTAGCTGCATTAGAAGCAGAAAAAAGTTCCAAATTGGCTCTTGATTTTGCCGATAAAAGCTATGCTGCAGGAAAAACAACCATTTACGACGTTAATGTTGCAAGAAATAATTATGCAAATGCACAGGGATCAGTAGCGCAGGCGAAATATAATTATCTTTTCAGCCTTAAATTATTGAATTTCTATGCAGGAATTCCACTAAGTTTGTAAAATGTCTATCCAATCGTTAGAAAAATATTTACCACAAAATACACTTGATTATTTAAGGATTTGGTTTTCAGATTATTATATTCATATAAAAGTCACTCGAAACAGGAATTCTAAGCTGGGAGATTACAGAAAACTTCCAGATAACTCTCATGAAATTACGGTAAACTCTACGCTTACCCCACAACTTTTTTTCTTTGTCCTTACTCATGAGCTGGCACATCTTATTGCTTTTGAAAAATATGGACGAAGAATCTCTCCTCATGGCAATGAATGGAAAGAAACTTTTAAAAATATGCTGCTTGAAAGCCTTGAGGTTTATGATGAAGAGCTGAAACCTATCATTGTAAAGTTTTCAAAATCACCGAAGGCCAATTTTATGGCAAGCCCTGATCTTGTAAGATATTTTCATACTGAAAAACAAGATGATAGTCTTCATTTCATTGAACAGCTTCAAAAAGGAGAATTTTTTATATATCGCAACGAAAAGTATTTATTAGAGGGTCTGATTAAAAAAAACTATCTTTGTAAGAACCTGGCCACTGGAAGAAAGTATTCTTTCAAACCTTTAGCGAGGGTAGAAAAATGTAGCTAAGAATGTTAAAATCAGATAGATACTGCGTTATAATGGCTGGGGGGATCGGTAGCAGATTCTGGCCCATGAGTACACAGAAATTTCCAAAACAATTTCAGGATATTTTAGGAACCGGGCGTACCATGATTCAGCAAACTTATGATAGAATCAGCAAGGTAATTCCAAAAGAACATATATTCGTTATCACGAATAAAGAGTATATAGCACTTTCCCATCAGCAGCTTCCGGAGATTCCTGAAGAAAATATCGTGGGAGAACCTCTGATGAAAAATACAGCAGCCTGTAACCTTTACATGGCCAATAAAATTGCTGAAATTAATCCGGATGCTACCATGATTGTTCTTCCGGCAGACCACCTGATCCTTAAAGAAGACGTATTTCTTGAAAAAGTAGTGCTGGCATTTGACCTGGCTTCCAAAAATGACTATCTGGTAACATTGGGAATTACCCCTACAAGACCTGATACAGGCTATGGATACATCCAATTTGTAGAAAAAAAGAATTCAGAATATTTCAAAGTAAAAACATTTACTGAAAAACCAATTCTTGAAATTGCCCAAAGCTTTTTAGAAAGTGGTGATTTCCTTTGGAATGCAGGAATATTTATATGGAATGTCAAAAGTATTCATCATGCCTTTGAGACGTATCTTCCCGAAATGACACAGCATTTTATGGCTTGTGAATATAATTCGGAAAAAGAAAACAACTGTATAGAAACCATTTATCCGAAGGTTCAGAAAATTTCTATTGATAATGGGATTTTAGAGAAAGCTAAAAATGTATATGTTATTCCATCAGATTTAGGTTGGAGTGATTTGGGAACATGGACTTCCATCTACGAAAACACTGAAAAAGATAAGAATGAAAATGCTGTGAAATTAAAGCATTTACTCGCTTACAACTCAAAAGGGAACATTATCCGTTTAAAAAACAACAATAAGGCGGTCATTATTGACGGTCTTGAGAACTATATTGTGGTAGATACAGATAAGGCACTTCTTATCTGCCCTAGAGACAACGACCAGTTAATTAAGGATTATGTCCTGGATCTGAAAAATTTCAAGAAAGGAGATAAGTTTATGTAGTATTTGGTATCTTTTATGCTTATTTTTAGGCTATGATTAAATTTACACTCCGTTTCGCGACTTTAGTCCTTTTACTTTTTACTATTCTGGGATATGCTCAGGAGAAGAAAAAGTTTTCAAGTATCCCTAATATATTACAGAGAATAGAACCTGATAATAAGGTAGATTCCTGGACTTTGGTATACAATAGCTATGGGAAAGGAGAGGAAATCAAAACATCTGGTGGGAAAATCAATTATACACCGCAGTTTTCAGGGTTTAATCTTTTCCCAAGTGAAGACAGCTTTTATTATATAGCTTATTCTTCGGGAGGAAAAATTAATTATATTCTTGATACAGAAGCTTTAAAATCTTTTGTAGGAAAGATAGACAATGCTCAGGAAGCCGCAATAATACTGGCTGCAGATGGTTATATGGTGGATGAGGAATTCAAAGATCTTGCAGGTAATTATCATGAAGATCAAAAGAATTATTATCTGGATCTTGGAAAACTGACTTCACAGGAGTGTCCTTATCAGAAAACGCATTTTACATTAACGGTTAATAAATCAACTGGACTTGTATCGAATGTAAAGGATAATGGAACCTATATTGAGCTTTACAATAAAAAATGTGCTAATAACCCCAGACTTTTAAAAGTCGAGAAAAAAGAAGAACCAAAGAAAGATGAGCCTAAAAAAACACCCAAGCGCAGATAATACTTATGAAACGGAGCGTTTAATACTTCGCCCAATGTCTGCAGAAGACAGAGATTTTGTTTTTGAACTCTATAACAGACCGAAATTTATTCAGCATATCGGTAACCGAAATGTAAATACCGTTGAGGATGCTGAAGCATATATTCTGAATAGGTTTGCCCCACAGATTGAAAGACTGGGATACGGGAACTATCTTTTAATAACTAAAGACAGTAATGAGAAGATAGGAGCTGTAGGAATCTTTGAAAGAGAAGGGCTTGATGTGGTAGATATCGGATATTCTTTACTGGAAGAATTTGAAGGAAAAGGATATGCTTTTGAAGGTGCTCAGAAAGTGAAATCGATTGGGATGGATGATTTTGGTTTATCTAAAATATCTGCCATTATTTCAAAAGAAAATGTTTCTTCACAAAAACTGATCGAAAAACTGGGACTGAAGTTTAAAAAATATGTTACCCTTCCTGGTGAAACAGAGGAGCTAAACTATTATGAAACAGAATAAAGTCAAACATTACAATATAAAAAATCCACAAAGACTCTTTGTGGATTTTTCTTTTATCAGTATTTAAAACTATCCTTCCAGGATTTGATCAGCAGCTGTTTTAGACGTTACTTTTTCAATAACTCTTGTACACACTCCATTTTCATCAAAAATAAACGTGGTTCTTACAATTCCCATATAGGTTTTACCAAACGTTTTTTTCTCCTGCCAAACTCCGAATTTTTCAATAATATCACGGCTTTCATCCGCAATAAGATCATAAGGAAAAGCAAATTTGCTATGGAAATTTTTCTGTTTTTTTACAGAATCTCCGCTTACTCCCAATAGCTGATATCCTGCTTTTTCAAGCTTGGAATAATTATCACTAAGGTTACAGGCTTCCACGGTGCATGTTGGAGTACTCGCCTGAGGATAAAAGAAAACAACTAGCTTTTTTCCGATTAAGTTTGATGAAGATATTGCTTCTCCATCCTGATTTGTTCCTTCAAATTGAGGTAATTTATCTCCAACTTTCAGCATAATGATTTATTTTTGTTCAAATTTAAGGGTAAAATGACAAAAAAGCAAAGAGCTGAACTCGTTCAGATAGAACTGGATAAATTGTATCCTACAACACCTATTCCTTTGGATCACACCGATCCTTATACTTTAATGGTAGCTGTTGCCCTTTCTGCACAGACAACGGATAAAAAGGTGAATGAAGTTACCCCAAACCTTTTCGAGGTAGCCGGAACTCCACAGAGAATGGCAAAACTGGAAGAATTTCAGATCAAGGAATTAATTAAAGAAATAGGATTATCCAATACCAAAGCCAAGAACTTAAAGAGAATGGCAGAACTTTTATTAGAAAGACATAATGGGATTGTTCCGCAGACTTATGAAGAATTAGAGGCGCTTCCGGGCGTAGGACATAAAACGGCATCGGTAGTGATGAGCCAGGGTTTTGGTTTTCCGGCTTTCCCGGTAGATACCCATATTCACCGTCTGATGACACAATGGAAACTTACTTCCGGTAAAAATGTAGTAGAGACAGAGAAAGATGCCAAGAACTTATTCCCGGAAGATGTATGGAATAAACTTCATCTTCAGATTATTTTCTATGGCAGAGAATATTCTCCGGCAAGAGGAAAAGGGGAGAAGGACTTTATTACCAAAATGATGTTTGAGAAGTAAAAACCCTGATGTTTTACCGAGCAAAATTCCCCTTCTTTGAAGGGGTGGATTTTTGCGCAGCAAAAAGACGGGGTAGTTTAAATAGTGGTTACAGATCCAATAATCTTCTATGGTAATTAATCTGGCCCAGATGATAATCAAGATGAGCTATCAGGTGAATCAGAAAATGAGTGGTAGACATTTTATCTTCAGAAGGCATACGTGAATATACTTTTTTCAGATCCTCTTCAGATAATTGACTGAGTACGCTATTTACCATGATTTCGGTAGCTTCCACTTTTTCTATAAGTTCTGCTCTTGGAACATTTTTTAGTGAAAATTCCAGATCACGTTCTCTTACGTAGCCTGTGTTCCCAAGCTGTTCCCCTATGAAATGATTCAGGTTTCCTACCAAATGAAGACATAGATTTCCTGCAGAATTAGAGATGTTTTTATCTGTTATCCAAAGGTTTTCTTCATTTTGATAGGCTTCAATTTCTGCTTTTAATTTGTTTAAATCTCTGCTGTAAAGAGTTTTTAGGCTTTCTATGATCATTTTTATTCAGTTTTTTTGAAATATTAAAGCATAAAAAAGGTACTGTTTTTTTCAGTACCTGTAGTTTTTATTTTTGTTTTTTCGCCCAAAGCTCCATCTTTCTGTTTAAAACATCTAACGGAAGGCATCCCTGGCTTAATACTTCATCGTGGAAGCTTGCCAGATTAAACTTATTACCAAGTTCTTTCTGATACTTTTCTCTCAATTCACGGATTCTTAAAGATCCTATTTTATATCCTAAAGCCTGTCCTGGCATGGCCATATATCTTTCCACTTCAGCTGTAGCAGCCCCTTCATCATAAGAAATATTGCTCAGGAAGTATTTAATAGCTTCTTCTCTGCTCATTTTTCCAGTATGTAAACCTGTATCTACTACCAGTCTTACCGCTCTAAGCATCTGATCGCTTAAATAGCCCATTTTCTGGTAAGGATCTGTATACAAGCCAAATTCAGGACCTAAAGTCTCACAATAATGAGCCCATCCTTCACCATACGCTCCAAACCATCCGAATCTCATGAATTTTGGAAGTTTAGTGTTTTCCTGTTGAAGAGAAACCTGATAATGATGCCCCGGAATTGCTTCATGTAAGAATAAAGATTCCATTCCTGAAGTCACATTGAATTGAGTAGGATCAGGAAGCGGGACATAGAAAATCCCAGCTCTTTTACCATCAGGAGTTCCAGGAATATATTCTGCACTGGCACTTGCCTCTCTGAATTTCTCTGTCTGTCTGATCTCAAACTTTGTTTTCGGAGTAACATTAAACATGGTCTTCAGTTTCGGAGTAATCTTCGTCAGAATAGCATTAAAACCATTTAAAACCTCTTTAGAAGTCTTATAAGGCATTGCTTTTGGATCTGTTTTCACAAAAGTGATAAACTCTTCCAATGTTCCTTTAAAGCCAACCTGCTGCTTCACTTTTTCCATTTCTGCACGAAGCATAGCAACTTGTTGCAGTCCAATTTTGTTGATCTCTTCAGGAGATTTTTTTGTTGTTGTCCAGCTTTTTACATAATAACCGTAGATTTCATTTCCGTTAGGAAGACTGTTGTATCCGTCTGTATCTCTACCTTTTGGTAAATATTCTTTCTCAAGAAATACTCCCATTTTAGTATAGGCAGGAATAATTTTCTTGGTGATAGCCTCTTTGTAAAGAGCTGAAAACTTATCTTTTTGTGCCTGAGTAAAGTCCTTTGGGAAATTTTTGACAGGACCGTAGAAAATGTTCTTTTCCATATCCTGAGTGATGATTTCCTCGGCTTTCATTTGAGGGATCATTTTCACAATCAGTTTTTTAGGAAGAACTACTTTATTGCTGATTCCATCACGGAAATTATCGGTTGCAGCATCCATCCATTCCGGGAATTTTTCCATTCTTTTCAGCCAGTCGCTGTAATCTTTTTCAGTTTTGAAAGGCTGGCTTCCCTGGCCGCTTCCATATAGCGGGAAGTTTAATGGAAGACCACCAAACTGAGTAAATGGGATATATTCAGGATGATACGCGTAAGCTTCAATTTTATCTTTTAAAGTATAATCCAATACATCATATACCACCTTATCCTCATCAGAAAGAGCTTTATAATCTACATTTTCCAACTGCTTCTGCACCGAATTGTAAAAGGCAACCTCTCCTGAAATGAAATCCTTATCAATATTGATAGGAAGCTGATCATTGTATCTTAAATCTCCTTGAGCCGTTGCATCTAAAGGATATAGTTTAAGATACTGTTCATAATAATTGGAGGCAATAGAATCCAGATTGGTAGGTGTCACCTTTGTAAGCGGAGAATCAGTCTTTTTGCACGAGGCAAGACCAATTATTAAACCTATTCCCAGAATACTTTTTGATAAAACATTTTTCATTTTCAGAATCTTTATAAAACAAAAGTAAGTATTATTGGGAGATTCAGACTCATTGTGTGAATTGATTTTAAAAAATAATATTCAAAATCCTTTTCACATTAAATCAATTTTTTATCTTTGTCTAAAACGTTTAACAATCATAGTATTACAGTTCTTTTTTTAAGAAAAAATGAAAGGGATTTTAAAAATTTACCATCCGGACGAAACGCTAAAATACAATATTAGAAACACTTATTGTAAAGCAGTTTACAGCAACCAGCAACATTTTTTAGAGGTTGAAATTATTACGGATGACAGTTTGGATCACGTAGATGATGATTCATTACAGTACAACTTTCCGCAGCTTTCACTTGAGGTCTTCGATTTTCCTATCGACTCTGCGGAAATAGAAGGAAAAACATTCAAAATCAATGATTCTGACGAAGATACCTATACAGAGGTAGATCTTTTCGATGATGATGAGGCCTATGTTTATGATAATGAGCTTCTTTTCGAGAAGAATGAAGAAGGTGAGCTTCAGATGATATGGAAGGGAACCATTGATGACTTCTATACCGGATCAGATGCTCCGATTCCTTTTAGACTAAAATGCGAGTTCAAACAGGATGATATTGAAGTAGACGAAGACTAAGCGCTACTTATTATTCTTTTTTAATACCAGATTTCTTTTCAAAATTTCTTTTTGGAAAGAAATTTGCTGTTTATACATCATAACAAACTTTAAGTTGTTTTTAAGCAATTTTTAAGAGTTCAATTCATAATATTCCACTACATTTGTCGTTGAAACTTTAATAAAATTCACATTTAATGCTGTTAACGGAACTTTCTCAGATTTTATTTGCACAAATCACCACACCTGCAGTTGCCGCAGACAATTTAGAATTTTCATTCTGGAAAATCATGTTCCACGGAGGAGCCTTCGCTAAAATAGTGATGGTAACCGTATTGCTGTTGGGAGTGTTTTCACTATATCTGTTTTTTGAAAGATTTTTCTTTATTAAAAGGCTTACTTCAAAAACAGATTCTAACTTCATGAATAATATTGAAGACTTTATTAAGGAAGGAAAAATAGAGGCTGCTGCTGATTATTGCAAAACACAGAATTCGCCGGAAGGAAGAATCCTTGAAAAAGGGATCTCAAGACTTGGACGCCCTGTTTCTGATATTGTAAGCGCTATGGAAGCTCAGGCTCAGGTAGAAGTTGCCAATATGGAGAAAAACCTGAATCTTTTAGCTGTGGTACCGAGTATTGCACCAATGTTAGGGCTTTTGGGAACCGTAATCGGGATGATTATTGCCTTCTTTAACCTGTCACATGCAACGGGATCTTTCTCTCCAAAAACACTTTCTGAAGGTATTTATACCGCTTTAGGACAAACAGCAGTAGGTCTTGCAGTGGCAATTCCTGCCAACTTCTGTTATAATATTCTTTTAACAAGAATTGACAAATTTGTACTGAAAGCTCAGAACATGTCAGGAGAATTTTTAGACCTTATCAATAAACCTTTATAAATCTTTCTTAAGATGAAAATTCAGAGAAGAAATAAAGCCAACCCGGAATTCAGTTTAGCAGCGATGACAGACGTTATCCTGTTGATGCTGATCTTCTTTATGATTACCTCGTCTGCAGCCAACCAAAGTGCTATAGAGGTGAATCTGCCGAAAGCCGGAGCTGTTGAAGATAATATTCCCAATCCTGTTATTGTAAGTATTAAGCCGGACGGTTCTTATTTTGTGGATGATAATCCGGTAAATAAAGGAGAACTGGAACAGATTATTGCAGATAAATTAAACGGGCAGACGAATAAATCCTTTACGATCAGAGCTGACGAAAATACCATGCATAAGGATGTTGTCTTTGTAATGGAAATTGCTGAAAAACATAAATTTAACATTGCTATTGCAACCGTTAAAGATAAATAAATGCTAAGAATCATTTTTTAAGATGAGAAGCTACACCGCAAACAAGAACGAGGAAAACCGAGATCGGGTAAAGAGTGCATTACTCTCTATCCTGATTTGGGCTGCGATTCTGCTTTTTGTTTTTTACTATAAATTAAAACCTGAACTGGATAAAGAACCTGAAGTGGTGACTACCATGCTGGTGAACTTTGGAGACAACAGAAACGGAAACGGTGCAGAAGAGCCTGCAGAGCAGCCAGGAAGTTTAGCTGCTGAAACAGAAGTTGTAACTCCAGAACCTGTAGAAGTTCCTGTTCCTGAAACAAAAACCGAAGTAAAACCCGAACCGGTAGTGAAACCCGAGCCGAAAAAAGTTGAAGCGAAGGAAAAAGTAATTACAGGAAATAATGCTAAAAATACGGTTCCTAAAAAAGAGGAGTCTAAAAAAGCGGAAAAAAAGGAAGCCACGAGTACAAGCACTACTAAGAATACTAAAAAAGCCGGAGCTGCTAAAGCCAATTCAAAAACCGGAAATGGTGACGGGCAAGGAAATGCAGCTATTGGTAAGTTTCTTGGTGGAAAAGGACAAAAGCCTGGCGGACAAGGTGACGGAAATGGCCCAGGAAATGCAGGAGATCCACTAGGAGGAGAAGGAAACGGAGACAGTAGAGTTGGAATTGACAGAAAACTGGTAGGGTATATTCCCGGAACAATGGGAAGAGGAGGCGCACAACCATCTCACAGCTGTACAGCCAGCGGATCTATAACGATTGCCTATACTGTAGATAAAGCAGGAAATGTGGTGTCTGCAAGAAGAACGGGAGGAATTTCAGATCCTTGCGTATCATCTACATCTGTTGCCTGGGTGAAGAAATATGTAAAGGCAGAGAAAGCCAATGTTTCTTCCAGCGGAACTTATAAAATTACATTCTAAAAATACAAAAGCACTTTATTCAAGTGCTTTTTTTAATTCGTTTATTCTGTTAATTACCGGGAGGGCAAATATTCCGCTGGTTTGTAGATACAGCTCATAGAATGTTTTTGCTTTATCCTGAAAGTCTTTATTCTGTTCTTGTCTGCTTTTGAAATAGAAAAGGTTCCCAAGCATTTCATAATAGTCTTTACGGTCTCTTTCCTGTCTCTCATTAACAAGTGCAATCATTTCTTCCTTGGTCATAAAAGATACTTCTGTAAAATTCATTTTGAAGATATCTCTCATCAAAGTATCAAAATCCAACTCTTTTTGCATTAAACTTTCTTCAGGTTTATCAAGAATCAGTTTTTCTAGAGCTTGTGTTAACTGGCGGATGAGTCTTAGGGTAAATTCTTTATCTGTAATCATAATGGGTAATTTTGTTGCTAGTTGCTAGTTGCTAGTTGCTAGTTGCTAGTTGCTAGTTGCTAGTTGCTAGTTGCTAGTTGCTAGTTGCTAGTTGTTGAGTTATGTACGCCAGCTTAGCTGAACGTATTTTATAAAATTATTTATTTTTCCTCCTAATAGATTGTATTGTTCAGATTTCTCTTTAAATTTTGGACTTAATTCCGGGTAAAGTCTTGTGATTTTTGATAAGTGACATACAGTTTCATCACAACTAGCCTGAGAATAAGTGAGGAATTTGATAAAATCTCCTTTGTAATTATTTCTTCCATAGCCTTCTGCAATATTTGTAACAACTGAGTCTGCTGAGCGTCTTAATTGACTGCCAAGTTCGTATAGTTCATACTTTGGTAGTTGTAGTGACAATTGATGTGTTTCAATAAACAATTCAAAGGCAATGTTGTAAATATCAAGTTTATTGTAACTCATATATCATTTTTTAACGTAAGAACTAGCAACTGACAACTAGCAACAAAATTAAGCGAAGAATAAATAAGCCAACGCAATAGAAGTAATAATACCTACCAAATCAGCCAAAAGCATAGCAATTACCGTATATCTTGTGTTCTTTATGGCTACGGCACCAAAGTATACTGCAATTACATAAAACGTCGTATCTGAGCTTCCCTGAAGAACCGCTGCTAATTTACCCTGGAAACTGTCTGCTCCGAAAGTTGCCATCGTATCTACCATCATTCCTCTTGCTCCGGAACCGGATAAAGGTTTAATTAATGCCGTTGGAAGTCCATCCACAAATCTTGGATCCAGGTGAGCTACATTAGCTACCCATTTCATTCCGTCAATGATCACATCAAAAACTCCGGAAGTTCTTAATAAGGAAATAGCGATCAACATCCCAACCAGATAAGGGATAATCTTTACGCAGGTAGTGAATCCTTCTTTAGCGCCTTCAATAAAGGCATCAAAAACGTTGATCTTTTTATAAACAGCTCCAAGTACAATAGCAAGGAAAATAAACAGAATAAGCCCGTTACTTAATACCTTACTGAAATCATCAAGTTCGTCTTTGCTTAATTGTACAAGATAAACAACTAATAAACCAATAATCGCTGAGATTCCTCCAACATACGCAATAACTACTGGACGAAGAAGATTGATTTTCTGGTATAAAGAAACAATAATCATGGCAGCCAAAGTGGCGGCAAAAGTAGCAATCATACAAGGCAGGAAAATATCAGTAGGGGTTTTGGATCCCATCGAAGCCCTGATCGCAATAATAGATACCGGAATAAGCGTCATTCCACCTGCGTGAAGACACAGGAACATAATCTGTGAATTGCTGGCAGTATCCTTATTAGGGTTTAAGGTCTGAAGACTTTCCATTGCTTTTAATCCGAACGGAGTGGCAGCATTGTCTAATCCCAGGAGATTGGCACTGAAATTCATCAGCATATGTCCAAATGCCGGGTGGTTTTTAGGGATATCCGGGAATAATTTTGAAAAGAAAGGTTGAATGAATCTGCTTAAAAGATTGATTCCGCCTGCTTTTTCAGCAATACTCATGAATCCCATAAACAATGTCATGATTCCGATAAGGCCAAGACATATTTTTACAGCAGTTTCAGAAGTTCCGATAACTCCATCAGCTTCCTGAACACGATAAACGGCTACATTTTGCTTTAAAGAATCTGTCTTATAATGAATTCTGCTGTCTTCAAAATCATTTTTCTTCATCAGGCTGTCCTTCACAACAGGAGAGAGGGCGTTCATGGGTTGAGTCGCGATTTTCACCGTATCACCGCCCTTTCCAACAACCATATCATTGAAAATGGTTTTGTAATGGCTTGATGAAATGTATTTTATACTGGCAATGCCAATGGCAATGATAATGAATGCCGACCAAATTCTGCTGAGAACCATTCGATTGATTTAATTGTTTAAACTTATCAAAAATACTTTAAACCACAAAAGTTACAAAAGAATTAAGCACTTAAGTTTTTGAGAAGTGAGAAGAAATCTGTTGATAACAGACTCAAACTATTGGAAATCATTTGTTTTAACGCAATGTTCACAAAGATTTTTATAGGAAGATGTAAAATTTTCCGTTCGCAGTGGCGTTAGCACTTAGCAGAGTACACAGGCTAGAGTTCCTTTCTGAACGAAGTACCTTTGCGATCGAAAATATGCATAAGGATTTATAACCTCTCTGCGTATTCTTAGCGTTTAAAATAAAATATATTTAATTAATCTTCCAGATAAACAAGATGCCCCTCAAAGTCATCGTCTAAGCTCTTTAAGACTTTAGCATCATCCATTTTTTGACCAATCCTTCTACAAAAAAGCTTTTTTCAAAGAACTGGCGGTGAATTCCGGGTAAAAGCTCCATGAAATAATCCATTCCTAACTTGTTGTTATGAAGATCCATTTTCGTTTCCAAAGGCTGATTAGGAAACAATTCTTCGTGAAGATCTGTCATTCTTTTACAGAAATCAAGAGCCTTTTTAGGGGAAGAAACTTTGCAGCAATACATCATGATGAAGCAGCACCAAAGGGCATGTCTGAAAGCGTTTCCAATGCCGTTGTTGGATGCCGTGGCTGGGAATTTTGCCTGTGCAATAGTAAATGCTTTAGCCGTAGCATGAAAGCTGAGGATGGCAAAAAGAGGATGGGGGAGAACAAGGGATAAGAGACGCATGATCTTCTTAAAACTCATACTCCTGATGGTGTTGAAAAATATCTTAAAAGTCCTCATAAATAAAAATCTCTCCCTAATTAGAGAGAGACTGTATTGTTTTTGTTACAGAAACTATGCTTTTGCAGCTAATAAATTAACGGTTTTAGCAACAGTGTCCTGAATTTCAGTTCTTTTTACAATGAAATCAACAAATCCTTTTTCCTGTAGGAATTCAGAGGTCTGGAATCCTTCCGGTAAATCTCTACCGATAGTCTCACGGATTACTCTTGGTCCTGCAAAACCGATTAGTGCTCCTGGTTCTGCCATGATGATATCAGCAGTCATCGCGAAAGATGCTGTAATTCCACCAAAAGTTGGGTCGCAAAGGTAAGCGATGTATAAAAGACCTGCTTCTGAAAGTTGAGCTAATTTAGCCTGTACTTTAGCTAACTGCATCAAAGAATAAGTAGCTTCCTGCATTCTTGCTCCTCCGGACTGACAGATAATCATATACGGAAGTTTGTGCTTGATACAGTAGTCTACAGCTCTTCTGATCTTTTCACCCATTACAGAACCTAAAGATCCACCGATAAAAGCAAAGTCCATACAAGAAACTACCATTTCAGTTCCTTTTACAGTTCCTACAGCATTTCTGATAGAATCTGTAAGTTTTGTTTTTGCTTTTACTTCTTTTAAACGGTCTTTATAAGGTTTTGTATCCTTGAAGTTTAAGATATCAATACTTTCAACATTGGCATCCAGTTCGGTAAATTTACCACCGTCAAAAAGGATGTCAAAAAATTCCGCACTTCCTATTCTTACATGAAATCCATCTTCAGGAGAAACGTAGCTATTTCTCTTTAATTCATCATGTTCCACAACTTTTCCGGATGGAGTCTGATGCCAAAGACCTTTGGGAACGTCTTTTTTCTCATCAGTAGAAGTGGTAATGTTTTTTGCTTTTCTTTTAAACCAGTCGAATGCCATTTTTAATTGTATTAATGTATAAATGTAAAATGTACCAATGTAAATATACTCACATGGAGCCCTTTTTACATTGGTACAAATTTACAGTTCTTATTTTAAAGTATCTACGTTATTTAAATCTTCAAATGCCTGTACTAATCTTGTAGAGAAAGTATCCTCACCTTTTCTTACCCAAACTCTTGGGTCATAGAACTTCTTGTTAGGTTTTTCTTCTCCTTCAGGGTTTCCGATTTGAGTTCTTAAATAATCAACATTGTTAACCATATAATCTCTAACTCCTTCTGTGTATGCAAACTGAAGGTCAGTATCGATATTCATTTTGATTACTCCGTAGTCAATTGCCTCTCTGATTTCTTCCAAAGTAGATCCAGAACCTCCGTGGAATACAAAGTTAATTGGCTTATCAGCAGTTCCGAATTTCTCCTGAACATATTTCTGAGAGTTGTCAAGGATTTTCGGGGTAAGAACCACGTTTCCTGGCTTGTAAACTCCGTGTACGTTACCGAATGCAGCAGCAATGGTAAAGTTATCAGAAATAGCTTTTAACTTTTCGTATGTATACGCTACATCTTCAGGCTGAGTATATAATTTAGAGTTATCAACATCTGAGTTGTCAACACCGTCTTCTTCACCACCAGTTACTCCGATTTCTACTTCAAGAGTCATCTGAAGTTTAGCCATTCTTTCGAAATATTTAGCAGAAATCTCAAGGTTTTCTTCTAAAGATTCTTCAGAAAGGTCTAGCATGTGAGAAGAATAAAGAGATTTTCCTGTCTGCTTGAAGAATTCTTCGTTAGCATCCATTAATCCGTCGATCCAAGGCAATAATTTCTTTGCACAGTGGTCTGTGTGAAGAATTACTGTTGCTCCGTAAGCTTCTGCAAGAGTGTGAATGTGTTTTGCTCCAGCAATAGCTCCTAAAATTGCAGACTTTTGTCCGTCGTTGCTTAATCCTTTCCCTGCGTTGAAAGCAGCTCCACCATTTGAAAACTGAATAATTACAGGAGAGTTTAATTTCGCTGCAGTTTCCATTGTAGCGTTTACGTTGCTTGATCCAATTACGTTTACTGCAGGCAATGCAAATTTGTTTTCTTTAGCATACTGAAAGATATCAGTAACTAACTGACCTGTGGCAACTCCTGCCGGAAAAATTCTGCTCATGTTTTACTTTTTATTATAAATTTATTAGGTGTTTAATTTCGTGTAAAGGTAATCATTTTTAAGAAATCATTAATTTCTTTTGTCGCGTCCCCAAAGTAGCTTCTGACGGATGGTTTCGTAAAAGCTCAAATTGTTGGGCTGTACCAGAAGAAGCTGAAAATCGGCTTTTCTGATGATGATTTCCTTATCGGTTTCAATATGGATCAATCTTGAATCTAAAGAAAGAGAGTATTGTGGAACCCGGCTTTCCACTCTGAATTTGATTTCCACTTTGTCATTTACTACTAAAGGTCTCACGTTCAGATTGTGAGGAGCGATAGGAGTGATGACGAAATTTTCGTTATTCGGAGAAATGATGGGTCCGCCACAACTTAAAGAGTATGCGGTAGATCCGGTAGGAGTGGAGATAATTACCCCGTCACCCCAGAATACATTCAGAAACTCGTTGTTAATATAAGAGTCTACCGTAATCATAGAGGTAGTTTCCTTTCTTGAAACAGTTACATCATTCAATGCATACGGGAAAAATCCTTCCAGATTTGGGGAAACGACTTCAATTACCGAACGGCGGCTTGTTTTCACATCTCCTTTTAGAATAGAATCCAGTTCTTTAAACGCTTCTTCTTTCGTAAAGAAAGCAAGAAATCCTAATCTTCCGGTGTTTACACCTACTACAGGGATCTCAAGATCTTCAATAAATGTTAGAGAGTTTACAATAGTTCCGTCTCCACCGAAAGTGAAGAAAAGATCCACTTCCTTATCCAAAAGGTCCTGTTTATTGTTGAATGTTTCGAAAATTTTCGAAAACTGAAGTGCTTCAGCCATTTCATCATACAGAACAGATTTTACACCTCTGGTTTCAAGTTCAGAGATAAACTTGCTTAAATATAAAAAAGTATCAAGATCTTTTTTCTGAGAATATATGGCTGCCTTCATGTTATATTTCTATAAATTTTTGGAAAAAACCGAATCGGTCTTTAAACAGATCGGATTTCTCATCAGAATAATATTTTTCAACAATTCTGTAGTCGTACCGATCAAAAGTTGCGTCTATCGAGGCCAGGTTTTCATTGCTGATCTTTATTGTGATTTGAACCACTTCTTCAGACATAAAGCTTATAAACCCTCCATAAAACTTCGAGTTATTGCTTTCTACGATATTAGTGATTTCCGTCATAGAGTATTTTCTGGCAGGAGTTTCTACAGTAAGAATGGCTCCTGTTTCTGAAAAAAGCGGATAACGGGAAAGGTCCTGGAAAACATCTTCACAGGTAATATACCCCAAATACTTTTCATTTTTATTAATCACCGGAACAATATTGCTGCTGAAGGTATAAAACAGCCGGATGCTGTCCATAATATTACTGTCCTCCAAAATAGCAAAGCGTTCAATCTGGTGCTCAAGATCCTTCAAGGTTCCACCATCTTCCTCATACAGAAAGTCCATTGCAAGAGCTCCGTAGAAATGGTTAGATTTTTTGATAAAAATGTGGGAATACCCAAAATCTTCCAATAGATTTCTTGCGGATTCTATAGAGTCCGACAGGTGAAAACATGGGAAATCTTTTGAGATATAGTCCTTGATAAACATTGTGCTAATTTATAAAAAATTAAACGAAACTGTTTCTGAAAACACGACTTTTTTTAAGTTAAAACAAAAAAAATGACGTTAAAATTTGTTTGTAAAGAAAAAAAGGTACCTTTGTCGCCTTTCATTTTTACTTTTTATTAGATTTATTTCAAACTGCACTGTCTACTAACGACATATGCAGTTTTTTTATTTTAGGGCCTTTGCAAACTCCCACATCACAATTCCGCCACATACACTTACATTAAGAGAATGCTTGGTTCCAAGCTGCGGAATTTCCAAAAATACATCTACATTAGGCAGTACCTCATCACTGATTCCTTCTACTTCGTTTCCTAAAATCAAAGCATATTTTTTCGATTTGTCAATCGTGAAATCGGTAATCATCTGGCTACCTGTAGTCTGTTCAATTCCTATAATTTCATAACCTTTGCTTTTCAAATCTGAAATAGCATTGTTGGTATCCTCTTCATGAGACCAGTTTACACTCTCCGTAGCCCCTAATGCCGCTTTATGAATCTCACGGTGAGGCGGTTGAGGCGTAATTCCGCAAAGGATTATTTTTTCAATTAAAAAGGCATCTGCCGTTCTGAAAGCTGCACCTACGTTATGCATGCTTCTGATATTGTCTAAAATGATGACCAACGGAATTTTTTCAACTTTCTTAAATGTTTCTACATCTATTCTGTTTAGTTCCTCCAGTTTTAGTTTCTGTACCAATTGTATTATTTTGTTGAGATTAATTTTCCGTCTTTATAGACCTCTGTTTTTTCAATGCTTCCGTCTTCACGGTAATGAATTCTGTTGCCGTTCCATTTATCATTAACGAATTCTGTTTCGCGCTGTAACTTGCCGGATGGATAAAATACTTTCCATTTTCCGGTGGCAAGTCCGTTTTCATATTGTCCTATTTGTTTTACCGATTTTCCATTTTCATGAAAAAGTTTGGTTTCTCCGTGTAGCTTTGCGAATTTATAATTGGAAACTTCTTCTGCAACTCCTTTCGGAGAATAGAAAGTGGCTGTAAAGCTGTTGTCATAAACATTTTTATCTCCATTTCTATATATTTCCTTGGCGGTTAGAGTACCGTTTTTATCATAGTAAACCCATTCATTTACTTTGAAATCTTTCTTGAATTCGCCTTTAGCATTTACTTTTCCGTTGTCATGATAAAAAACAGCATCACCTTCTTTTTTTCCCTTCTTCCATTCCACCATATTTTTTACCTGTCCGTTGTCATAAAATTCTTTGCAGCTTCCTTCCTGCAATCCGTCTTTATATCCACAAGGCTTCTGTGCCAAGATCATGGTAGAAGCAGAGAAAAACAATAGAAAAATGTATTTCATAGCTATTTTTATTTCAAAAATAGTAAAATACTTATATTTGATTCAAAAATATACTATGAAAAAATTATTCACTTTATTCATACTGATGTTTGCCTTTTTGCATACTCAGGCGCAGAATAGCTATTATCCACAGGCTTTCTTTGATAAAAAAATGGCTCGTGATATGCTTGCCTTCGGGAATTCAACCATTGAAGGAGTAGCATCTACCAAACAAAAAAACAATTGGGGAATCAAGCCATTGCTTGGGCAAAAGCATTATGCTCCCAAAGGTACGGTTATCATGCTTTTTCCGGTGACTCCTTATTTTGAAGAGTTTTATAGTATGAGGAAGAAATATGAAAATAAAAAAACAACGGTTTATATGTCTGAAGAGGCTTTTAAATACAGAGTAGAAGCTTTAACGGATGACCACGGAAGATTCAAGTTTGAAAAACTGAAACCTGGGAAGTATTATCTTGAAACGATTGTGAACTTTACGGCAACAGGGAGCTATCAGCAGCAGACCGGAACAACAGATACTTATAATGGATTGGGTAATTATCTATATTCATCACCCATATATTCAACCTTTTTCTATGGTTATGATGCCGCCAACAGAGAAAGTAAGTTTGTAGAGATCAAACAGGACGGAGAACTCAAAGAAATCAACCTTTAAAAGGTTGATTTTTTATTTTTTGCTCATAATCTGATGAACGTTTTTCTCAATATTCTGAGCGATTGTTTCCATCGGAATATCATTCTCATCATTGTTGAAAGGATCTTCAATTTCTTCTGCAATCAATTCCAGACTCATCAGGACATAATAAACAAACACCGTAAGAGGAATCATGAAAAGTCCAATGGTAATCACGTAAGCAATCGGAAGGGCAAATACATAAAGAATAATGAATTTCTTAATAAATGAGGAGTAAGAATAGGGGATAGGAGTATTTTTAATCCTTTCACATCCACCGCATACTTCCAGAAATCCAGAAAGCTGAGTATCTAAATACAGCATTTCAATTTCTGAAATTTTGCCTTCTTTTTTTAGCTGATTTAGTTTATGGCTTAACAGAATAATTATTTCACTGGGCCCATGATTTTTCAAAGATTTTTCAATTTCTGAATAATCTCCATCCAATGCCAGACGGGTAGATTCTTTAGAAAGGTGTTTGGCTAAAAAGTGAGGAAAATACTTTAAATATCTTGAAATCTGTTCTGCATCCTGGCGGTTATCTCCAAGGATGGTATTAATCTTTATGGCAAAGTTACGGGTATCATTCACCAGTTTACCCCACAATTTCCTTCCTTCCCACCATCTGTCATAGGCAGTATTGGTTCTGAAAACCAATAAAAGAGAGAGAACAAACCCCAAAAGGGAATGAATCATCCCCACATTACTGATTCCTGATTTTGCTGTAAGATGAAAATAGCCTACTTCCAGATACTGGATTCCCCAGGAATATAGTCCTACCAGAATCATGCTTGGGAAAAGAATCTTCAGAGTATCACTTTTGTGTAAGCTGAAAAGGATTTTAATGAAATGTTTCGTGTTGTAGACTCTCATAAATTCGCTTAATACCACAAATATAATTTTTTCAGAATAAAGTAGGGAAGTCTGAAGCTGGATGCTGGAATTTATTGAAGTCGAAGAGAAGGTTTAAGTTTTATATAAAAACTTTTTATAGAATGGCATATAGAAGTTCGCAGACAAATAATAACTTCCAGCATCCCTCTTTCAGCTTCCAACCTTTTCATCTTAATTTTTGCAGTGTTCAAAAAAACACTATTTTTATTTCGCATTAAATACAAAATACATGATCCTCGAAAACGTAGATGTAGTCAATGATATCAGTAAAGAAGATTTTCAGAAGAATTATTTCAGGAAACAGAAGCCTCTTTTAATTAAGAATTTTGCAGGCCGCTGGGATGCTTTTGACAAATGGAATCTGGCCTATATCCGTGAAAAGGCAGGAGATCAGAATGTTCCTTTGTATGATAATAAGCCGGCTGATGCAGCTAAAAGTTCTGATGCTCCGGTAACCAATATGAAAATGAAGGATTATATTGATACCATAAAAAGCAAGCCTTCAGATCTGAGGATTTTCTTCTATATTATTACAGACAGACTTCCTGAGTTGCTTAAGAACTTTACCTATCCTGATTTAGGGATAAAGTTCTTTAAAAGGCTTCCTACTTTGTTTTTTGGGGGAAGTGAAGCTCATGTACTGATGCATTATGATGTAGACCTGGGTGATTTTATGCATATTCATTTTGAAGGGAAAAAGAGAATTCTGTTGTTCGATCAGAAACAGTCTCCGTTTTTATATAAAGTTCCGTTATCTGTTCATACCATTTATGATGTAGATTATGAGAATCCTGATTACGAGAAATTTCCGGCACTGAAGTATGCAAAAGGCTACGAAATCTTTATGGAACATGGTGACGCTCTTTTTATTCCGGGAGCGTTCTGGCACTTCAACAGGTATCTTGAACCTGGTTTTTCCCTGTCATTAAGAGCTCTTCCCAATAAACCGAATGTTTTTGCCAATATGCTGTATCATGTTTTTATCATGAGGTATACAGATAAGCTTATGCGTAAACTGTTTAAAGCTAAATGGATAAATTATAAGCAAAAATGGGCATATAAGAAAAGTTCAGAGGCCTTAGAGAAACATTTGGGGAAAAGATAGGATGGAAGTTGGGAGCGGGAAGCTGGAAGTTATTTTTGTCGAAAAACCAATGTAAGCCATTCCTAAAAATATTTGATTCTTATATGTTGTGTCTTTGTCATTCTGACGAAGGAAGAATCTCTTATATTCTTATTACAATTGTGTAGAAGTCTCCTGTCAAATAGAAACTTCCAGCTTCCTTCTTCTGGCTTCCAGCCTTTATTTATTAATGAATCCGAAGATTTTGGCATCCACAAACTTCCCTTTTTCAAAAAAGTAATCCCTAAGAGTTCCTTCTTCTGTAAAATTCAGAGAAGTCAGAAGTTTTTCGGAAGAAATATTAGCGGGATCTATAAATGCATCTACGCGATGCAATCTCATGCTTTCAAAACCATATGTAAGGATGGGAAGAATGGCTTCTTTCATATAAGCCTGTCTCCAAAATAACGGATTGAGTTCATATCCTATTTCTGCTCTGAAATGTTCTCTGTACCAATTATGATAACCGCAGGTTCCGATTACTTTTCCATCAGATTTTAGTTGTAAAGCCCAACGAAATCCTTTTCCTTTTTCAAACTCACTGTTGAAATGCTGAATAATTTGCTGTGCATCTTCGGTAGATTTGAAGGCTTCAAGATCATAATATTCCATAACTTCTTCCAATGAAAAATATTCGAATAAATCTTGGGTGTCATGAAGGGTAAGCTGGCGCAAAATAAGCCTTTCAGTTTCTAAAACAGGAAATTCCATGGATGTGATTTTATGGTGAAAATACAATTTATTCCTGATAAGGAAAAGTTATTCAGGGATAACCGTGAAACAATTCTGCAACGCTGGATTTATTTTTTTAAATTTGGGGCTCATTTTTTACTATGGCAAAATCGAAGAAGGAAACCCCGTTAATGACTCAATATAATACCATCAAGGGAAAATACCCTGATGCGCTTTTACTTTTCAGAGTAGGGGACTTTTATGAAACTTTTGGGCAGGATGCCGTGAAGACTTCACAGATACTGGGAATTGTTCTTACCAAAAGAAATAATGGAGAAGGAAGTGTAGAATTGGCAGGATTTCCACATCATTCCATAGATTCCTATCTTCCAAAACTGGTGAGAGCCGGAATGAGAGTTGCAATTTGCGATCAGCTGGAAGACCCTAAAATGGTTAAAGGAATTGTAAAAAGAGGTGTTACGGAGTTGGTAACTCCTGGAGTAACTTTCAATGACCAGGTTTTAAATTCCAAGAAAAATAACTTTCTTCTTTCCTTGCATAAGGAAAAAGAGAAATATGGAATTGCCTTAGTGGATATTTCTACCGGTGAATTTCTGGTAAGTGAGGGTAATCTTGAAAAGCTGTTACATATTGTCAATACTTTCGATCCCAGTGAAATTATTTTCCAGAGAAGTGTACAGATTCCGGAGCAGATCAAGAATAAAAATGCTTTTAAATTGGAAGACTGGGCTTTTCAGTACAATTTTGCCTACGAAAAATTAACCAGTCATTTTAAAACCAATTCTTTAAAAGGATTTGGAGTGGAAAGCCTTCCGCTGGCTATTACGGCAGCAGGAGCTATTTTTGCTTATCTGGTAGAAGATACTCATCATAACCTGCTTTCTCATATTACCAAGCTTCAGATTATTCCTCAGGAAGATTATCTGATGATGGATAATTTCACCCTAAGAAACCTGGAGATTGTATATCCAAGCAACCCACAAGGGAAATCATTGCTGGATATTATTGATAAGACTTCAACACCGATGGGAGGAAGACTGCTGAGAAGAAGGATTATTCTTCCTTTAAAATCAGTAGATGAAATTTCCAGAAGACTTTCTCTGATTGATTTCCTAAACGAAAATGATCATCTTAAATATGAAATAGGACAGCTTTTAAAGTCAATTTCTGATCTTGACCGATTGATGGGAAAATTGGCTGCAGAAAAAATATCACCTAAAGAATTGGGGTATCTGCGTCAGAGTTTAATTAATATTCATAAAATCAAAGCATTATTGCATCCTCATGCAGATGTGCTGGCATGGTTAGAGCCTCTGTTTGATCTGGAAGAACTGATTAAATATCTACAAAATCACCTTAATGAAGAGCTTCCGGTAAGTATTGCCAAAGGAAATGTGATCAAAGATGGTGTTTCTGAAGAGCTGGACAGATTAAGAGGCCTTCAAAGCAAAGGGCGTGGCTTTTTGGATGAAATGTGCCAGAGAGAGATTGAAAGAACAGGGATTACAAGCCTTAAAATTGATTTTAATAACGTTTTCGGATACTATATTGAAGTCCGAAATACCCATAAAGATAAAGTGCCGGACGACTGGGTGAGAAAACAAACCCTTGTGAATGCTGAGCGCTACATTACAGAAGAATTAAAAGAATATGAAAACCAGATCCTTGGTGCTGAAGAAAAAATAAGTGCTCTGGAAAGTCAGCTATACAGAAACGTATGTGCTGAGACCATGGTGTATATTGATCAGATTCAGGGGAACTCTAATATTATTGCTCAAATTGATGTGGCGGCAGGGTTATCAGAGCTTGCTGTTTCTGAAAGTTATACGAAACCTATTCTGAATGACGGTTTTGCGATTGATCTGAAAGAAGCAAGACATCCAATTATAGAAAATGCTCTTCCATTAGGCGAAAAATATATTCCGAACGATATCTTCCTGGATAAAGATTCTCAACAGATCATCATGGTGACAGGACCGAACATGGCCGGTAAATCAGCGATTTTGCGTCAAACGGCTATTGTATGTCTTTTGGCTCAGATTGGAAGTTTTGTACCAGCTAAACATGCGGAAATTGGATTGTTGGACAAGATCTTTACTAGGGTAGGAGCAACAGATAATATTTCTGCAGGAGAATCTACTTTCATGGTGGAGATGAATGAAGCAGCTAATATTCTGAATAATATTTCAGAACGAAGCCTTATCCTTTTAGATGAAATTGGGCGTGGAACTTCAACGTATGACGGAGTTTCCATTGCATGGGCTATTGCAGAATACCTTCACCAGCATGCTACACAGGCGAAAACCTTGTTTGCAACCCATTATCACGAACTGAATGAGATGACCGTGAATTTTGAAAGAGTGAAGAACTTCCACGTTTCCATTCAGGAAAATAAAGGGAATATTATCTTTATGAGAAAACTGGTTCCGGGGGGAAGTGAGCATAGCTTCGGTATTCATGTTGCAAAACTGGCCGGTATGCCAGCTAAAGTAATCAACAGAGCCAATGAGATCCTTAAAACGCTTGAGGCCAGCAGAACTCAGGATGGAGGAACTTCAGAGAATATCAAAAGAGTAACCGAAGAAAATATGCAGCTTTCTTTCTTCCAACTGGATGATCCTGTTTTGGAGAATATCAGGGAAGAACTTACTAAGATAGATATCAACACTTTAACACCTATTGAAGCTTTAATGAAACTCAACGCCATAAAAAAAATGATTGGAGGTTAATCCAATCATTTTTCTTTTATAGGGGTTAAAAATTATTAACAGCAATATCCGTCTTTACCTCTAGGGCCAATAATCATGAAATGGCTGCTTACTCCTCTGAGTTTGCATAGATCTTCCGCGCAGTTGGCTTTAGCACCACCACTGATTTCTTTAAGCTCAGCTTTGGTAAGCTTCTTTTTGTGATTGATTGATTTTTTCATAACTTTTAGTTTGGTGTTATTATCTGTAATTAACAGCAAGGTCCGTCTTGGATTCCGTAGACTCCATATAATTCTTCTCCGGTATTTCGGTCTGTACAACTAAATACCAACGGACAGATAGGTCCTGCTCCGTTAATTGCTTTCATTTCTTTCTTCGTAAGTTTCTTTTTTTGATTCATTGATTTTTTCATAATGATTTTAGTTTGGTTGAACAGCTAATGTACATTTTATTTCAATAACTCAATACTGTGTGAACAATTAAATTAATAGATTATTGTACCTGTTAACAAACTTTAACAGTTTGAAAATCACAGATAAAAGCTGCAATTGTTAAATTTGAATATGAAGAATTTGCTGAAAATCCTGGCCCTTTTTCTGTTCTGCAAACTCTGCAATGCCCAGCAGACAGAAGTTGCTGTTCTGAAATATGAAGAGCTGGAAAAGAAGATCCAATCGGAGAAGGATAAGCTTCTGATTGTGAATTTTTGGGCTACTACCTGTGCTCCCTGTGTGAAGGAGCTTCCTCATTTTATGGAAGTTAATAACCAAAATGCGGGTAATTCTAAATTTAAAATGATTCTGGTTTCCTTAGACCGGCTGGTAGATAAAGAAAGGGTTTTAAAATTCATTAAAAATAAAAACCTGACTGCTGAAGTTGTTCTTTTAGATGATATTAAAAGAATGAATACCTGGATTCCAAGGTTTGAAAAAGAGTGGGATGGGAATATTCCGGTCACAATTTTTTATAAAAACGGAGAGAAAGTGTATTTCAATGATGGAGAAATGAGTAAAGCAGAACTTGAGAAAACAATTACAGAAAATCTATAATCAATAAGAGTATGAAAAATATAAAAACATTAATTGCAGCTTTCATCGCTGGATTAGGCTTGCTAAGCTTTACAGCCATAAATCACGATAAAAAAGAGGCTCAAAAAGAGACTGTTTCGACAGTAAAAGGGTATGAAGTAGGAGATGAGGCTACAGACTTTAAACTTAAAAATATTGATGGGAAAATGGTCTCCCTAAGTGATTTTAAAACCGCTAAAGGATTCATCGTTATATTTACCTGTAATCATTGCCCATATGCTAAGAAATATGAAGACAGAATTATTGAGCTTGATAAGAAGTATAAAAGTCAGGGATATCCGGTAATTGCTATTAACCCAAACGATCCAAACGTGCAACCGGAAGATGGTTACCAACAGATGATAGAAAGGGCAAAACAGAAAGGATTTACTTTTCCGTATTTAGTGGATGAGGGGCAGAAGATCTATCCGCAATATGGAGCCACAAAGACTCCGCATGTTTTTGTCCTGCAAAAGGAAAATGGGAAGAATATTGTAAAGTACATAGGGGCTATTGACAACAATTATGATAACCCGAATGATGTATCAGAATATTATGCTCAGGATGCCGTAAATGCCTTAATAAAAGGAGAGCCGGTGAAGATGACAAAAACTGTTGCCATTGGATGTACAATCAAAGTAAAGAAATAATATATTTGTCAGAATAAAAATCGGTATTCATTAAAATACCGATTTTTTATGTCTAAACTTTATAAAACATCAACATGAAATTCCAATTTAGCCTGAAATATCTGCTTATCTCTATTTTTATTTTCCTGATTGAGGTACTGATTGCTACAAAACTGAAAGATATTTTCTTTGTAAGAGCCTATCTTGGTGATGTTATTGTTGTTATACTGCTTTATACTTTAGTGAAGAGTTTTTTTAGAATAAATAACGAAAAACTTATCTGGGGAATTTTAGTTTTCTCCTTTTTTGTAGAGTTTGCCCAGTATTTTAATATTGCAGAAAAACTAGGCTTCCGTCCTGGAAGCCTGATGTATATTGTGATTGGAAACTCTTTCTCGTGGATTGATATTCTGTGCTATACCGTAGGTTGTCTATTGCTCTATCTTTTCGTTACAATGACAAAAGGTCAGAACTTAACTTCAACCCCTGATATCTAATACCTGTTACCTATAATCTATTAATCTATCTTCCAAAGCTGTCATACTTATCTTCAGCATATTTAATGAATCGGTTCAGTAATGCCACATTATCCTTTTCTAAAGGTGAAAGCTCGTTATCTACATTATTGGAAACCGGAATATACCAATCTGTCTGCTCGAAAAAGTCTCTGTAAGTTTCTTTTTTAAAAGAATAGCCATGTCTCGCAAAAACTGAGTTCTTAATGATTTCCATATCCAGTTTTCTCAGATTTTTAATGTCTTTTTCGCTTAGCTTTTGTTTGGAAGCATTCAGTTTAAAGACAGCATCTGAAGCAACGCGGTTCTTTGATGTTGTGTAGCTTTCGGTTTTGCCATCGCTATCCGTATATTTTTCTACAAAATCTTTAGGGTTGTTCCAGTCTACCAGATTGGAATCAGGGTCCAGCATAAAGTTGGGGTTGTAAACAAAGTCTTTTTTGATGAGTTTGAGAGATTTTAAAGGTGCTTTTACTGCTTTTTTATTGAAGGCATTCCATTTTCCTGTTAAGCTGTCTCCATTCAGTTTTACCTCGAATCTGCCATCTGTTTTATCGTTTCCTGGCTCATCCAATACAAAAGACTTTGAAGTCTCATTAAAAACTCCTCTTACAGGGCGCTGATTTCCGTTTACGATACTTTGCCCATAAACACTGTCTTTGGTAATCCTGTTAATTTTTATGGAAATTTTTTTGTAGAAATTCTCTTCATATTCAGTACCGTCTACATCGTCAACCACTTTTTCCATACCCGCAAAATCACCCGTGTAAACGCCATAATATTCTTTATGAATTTCAGGAATAGCAACGGAGTCTTTTTTGGCGGTTAGAGAATCTTTGGGTGATTCATTTGTTTTTCCGTCTTTCTTACAGCTTATCAGGGAAACTGTAAGCAGGGAAATCAAGGTGTAATGTAAAGTTTTCATATCTGTTTTTTTGTTATTAAGTATTCAATCAAAAGGATATTGGGAATCCAGCCCAGCCATGCAATGATCTGGTAAACATCCATGGGGTTAGGTTGGAATAAATATACAATAATAACCTTCCACATTCGTAACGTGATGGCTGATAATGTAAAAGCGAAGCTTCGCCACATCCATTGCTTGTGTTCTTTAAACTTTTTCTGTCTGGCTAGCTGATACGCTTTAAAAGTGGAAAACCACCATGAAAAGCCAAGTATAACAAATGAAATTTTTGAAAAAAGCCCGCCATTAGCAAAAAATCCCATATAGATTCCTGAAGGTGCAGCCAAAAGTAAAATGAGGAAAATGTATACTTTTCCCATATTTCTGTGGAGGTTTTTCAGTCCAAAATCTTTCCTTATGATAGCTAGAAACCCTGAAAGAAGGACTAAAATGCTAGTGTACACATGAGTGTAGAAAAAGTAAAGATATTCCGGTCTCTGTTCCACCTCAGTCTGTTTAATCATCAGGAAACTGACATTGGGATTTATAGGAATATACTCCAGGGTAATGGAAAACATCAGCCAAAAGAAATACACAAATCCTAAGATAAGAAGGACTTTGAAGAAAATTGCGGTATTTCTTTTGGCTGAAAGCATTTTTAGTTAATCAAAATTGATGACGACGGGAACGGCATACCAAATCGATCCAGGTTCTCCATCAATTTTTCCAGGAGTCCATTTGGTCTTCATAGTCTTCAATACCCGTTCTACTTCACTATTAAGGTCCGGATTGGTTCCTGTTACCATAACCTGGTCTATTACCCCATTGGGTCCTACAGAAAATTTAGCCTTAGACCGCACCTGTCCCTTGGCTCCTTTTACTCGGCTAATCTTAATGGCTTTGGAGACATCCTGCATGAATGCGGGGATTCCGCCAGGGTATTCTGCTGGTGTAACTGTTTTTGGGGTTTTACTTTCCGCAGTAGAGTCTTGATTAGGCGGAACTTCAGCTGTCTGTGTCTGGGAAAAACATAATGTGAACCCAAGTGTAAATAGTAGAAATATTATTTTTTTCATAGGTATGCTTCTAAAAAGCTTATTTATTTTCAAAAAAATCAATGACCAATTCATTGAATAATTCAGGTTTTTCTTCAGGAACAAAATGACTGGCGTTAGGAATAATAGCTAATTGCCCTTTAGGTATTGACTCTGCCATTTTTACCGTGTGTTCTATTTTGATAATATCTTTATCTCCCGCAATAATTAATGAAGGACATTCAATTTTTTTAAGCTCTTCAAAGGTCCAGTTGGGATATTTCAGATCAAGATTGAGGAGGTCCAGAGATACATCATTTTTATGATCTTTATTATCCTTAGACAGCTTTTCTACGGCCTCTCTCAAATATTTAACCTCTTCATCTTTTTGTCCTTCAGGAAAGATATTAGCCCCTGAACAGGCAATTTTATCTACCAACTGAGGATGTTTCATAGCCATTGATAAAGCAAGAATTCCGCCATCACTCCAGCCCAGGATTTTTACCTTTTTGATGTTTAATTTATCTAAAAACTGTTTTAAGTCTTCAGTCTGAATATCAAAAGTAAGCTCTTTGGTTTTATCATAGGTAGATTTGCCTCTTTCGCGGCAGTCTACTAAAATAACCTTGTATTTTTTGCAAAAGTATCCTTCTGATTCATGAAAGCACTGATGGACTGTCCGTTACCATGAAGCATCAGTACAGGTTCTCCCTCTCCATATATTTCGTAATATAATTTGATGCCGTTAACGTCCATAAATTTACCCTCAGGCATAGTACCAATCAGATTTTCTCCTTTGATGAGTAAAGATTTTTTGCCGCTAAAGGGTTGAATATCTGATGTTGAAATGGCAAAATGTTTTACATGAGTTTTCTTTTGAGAATGAATCCCTTCAAACCAAGGACTGGAGCCGGTTATTTCTTCTTCAAATCCTGAATTTTCCAAAGGAATTTCAAGCCATTTTTTTGATTTGCCATCATTAACTTCCAACTTAAAGTCATCAAAATAAAAATTTCCGTTATTTTGTGCAAAAGCCCCGATGTTTATTGTTTGTGCAGAAGCACTTACCTTTCCTTTTATTTCATAGGTTTTCCACTCGTTGGTTGCCTGCTTTGTATAGTACTGATTTTCAAAAAAGCCTGTAGATTTATCCTTATTGTCTATCCTGCACCATAAACTGGCGTTAGATCCATTATCCTGATTATCTTTTCGGATTTTTGCTGTTACTCTGAAGTTCCAGTTTTGTTTATTCTCAATATTTACTGCCTGGGTAAAAGCTGTCCAGTCAGAAACGATAGTTCTGCTTTGGCTGTGTCCTAAAAACAACCAGAATAGAAATAAAAAGCAAATGTGTTTTTTCATGTATTAGTTTTTTAGTTTTTATAGAAGATTCAAATCCTGTGCAATCAGCCAGCCTTCGCTCCAGCATGCCTGAAAATTGAAACCACCTGTCACCGCATCTATATTTAAAACTTCTCCGGCAATATAGAAATTAGGCAGCAATTTTGAAGACATATTTTTGAAGTTAATTTCTTTTAAATCAACACCTCCGGCTGTTACAAATTCATCTTTAAAGGTTGATTTTCCGGTCACCTGAAATTTCTTTTTGCAAAGGTTCTCCAGAATTTTCTGCATCTCTTTTCCTGAAATATTGGCAACCTGCTTGTTGAGGTCTACTTTTGAAATCTCCAGGATTTTTTGCCAGAATCTGTTCGTAATATCAAAGATTTTTGATTGTCCAATCGTCTTTTTAGGGTTGCTTTGTTTGAAGCTTTGGAACATTTCTTCTGCATCTTCTATATCTACAGACACAAAATTAACCTCAATTTCAAAGTTGTACTTAAGTTTAGCAAGACTTATCGCTTCCCATGCTGAAATTTTCAGGACAGCAGGTCCGGAAAGCCCCCAATGGGTAATCAATAGTGGCCCGCTTTCCTCAGTTTTTAATTTAGGAATCGAAATTCCTGCATTTTCAAAACTGGTTCCCGGTAGATCTTTTAAAAGCTCATCTTTAATGTTGAAGGTAAAAAGAGAAGGAACAAGGTCTACAATCTTGTGTCCCAGATTTTCAACAATTTTTAAAGATTTTGGTGAACTTCCGGTAGTATATACGATATAATCTGTCTCAAAATCTCCGGAATTGGTTTTTACAACGTATTTTTCATCCTGTTTTTCAATCTCTTTTACGCTGCATTTTGTTTGTACCAGAACATTTTTCTTCTGAACTTCATTCAAAAAAGTATTGATAATGGTTTGTGAAGAATTGCTTTCAGGGAAAGTTCTGTTGTCATTTTCTATTTTCAAAGGAACATTTCGCTGATCAAACCATTCCATAGTGTCTCCCGGCTGAAATTTGGTGAAGACACTTAATAACTCTTTGTTTCCACGAGGGTAAAATTGTACCAGTTCTCTTGGATCAAAGCAGGCGTGGGTAACATTGCATCGCCCACCTCCGGAAATCTTAACTTTCTGAAGGACATCCGAGTTCTGTTCTAGTATCGTAATTTTATATTTCTTTTCGTCAAGGTTGGATGCACAGAAAAAGCCTGCAGCACCACCTCCGATAATAATGATCTGTTTCATGTATGTGTAATCCTATGCTGAAGATTATTTTTTCAAAAGTACAATTTTTATAAACCATCTTATTTGAGTATTTTTGAAGATTATAATTTTTTATTATACCAAAAACGATTTCAGTATGATTTTCTACCATAAATTTGAAGTGCGTTGGAGCGATCTTGATGCCAACAAACATTTAGCTAATTCATCCTATGTACAATACTGTGCACAAGCCAGAATGGCTTTTATGACTAAAGAAAAAATGGGGGTAACCCAATTAAGCAGATGGGGAATTGGTCCTGTTATTCTGCACGAAAGATATTCTTTCTTTAAGGAGATCTATGCGGACCAAACGGTGATTGTAAGTGTAGAAATTGACGGATGTTCTGATGATTCTTCTATCTACCGCTTCGTTCATAAATTCTATACACCGGATGGGATGCACTGTGCAACTGCAGAAGCAACAGGAGTATGGATTGATATGATGCTGAGAAAAATGACCACTCCGCCAGATGATGTAGTGGAAGCAATGAATAAATACAAAACCCCGGAAACAGTGGTGTTATCCAAAGAAGACTTCAAAAAGCTTCCTTTTCACCCGCATAATATTGATCCGGCAGAATTTACAAAGTAATTTAAAGTTCAAGGTTTAATGTTATAACTGGCTGCAGAGCCATATTACGTTTTATATTGAACACTGTACAAAAAAGAAATTTTATGTTTGAAGATAAATCACAGGAGCTGACGCCCATTTCAAAACTAGGAGAATTCGGTCTGATTAAGCATTTAACAGAGCATTTTCCACTATCCAATGAATCTTCGGAGCTTGGGGTAGGAGATGATGCGGCAGTGGTTAATCCTGGCAATAAAAAAGTAGTTCTTACAACTGATGTGTTAGCGGAAGGAGTACACTTTAATTTAGGGTATGTTCCGTTGAAGCATTTAGGCTATAAAGCAGTGGTAGTTAACCTAAGTGATATTGCTGCTATGAATGCTGTTCCTACACAGATTTTAGTTTCTTTGGCTGTTTCCAACCGTTTTCCGGTAGAAGCACTGGAAGAAATCTATGCAGGAATTCAGGCAGCATGTACCCGATATAAAGTAGATTTGATTGGAGGAGATACTACAAGTTCTAACTCAGGATTAGTGATGAGTATTACAGCTGTAGGAATTGAAGCTGATGAAAATATTGTCAAGAGAAGTGGTGCAAAACCTAATGATCTTCTTGTGGTAACAGGAGATTTAGGGGGAGCATACATGGGACTTCAGGTGCTTGAAAGAGAACATGCAGTTTATCTTGCGAATCCGAATATGCAGCCTGAGATGGAAGGTTACGACTATATCCTGGAAAGACAGCTGAAACCTGAAGCAAGAACAGACGTTAAAAAGATTCTGGAAGAATTGGATATTAAACCAACTTCTATGATTGATATTTCAGATGGTCTGGCTTCTGAAATTCTACATCTATCTGACCAGTCTAAAGTAGGATTCAGACTGTATGAAGAAAAAGTACCTATGGACAATCTTACTATTTCTACTGCAGATGAAATGAACTTAAACCCGGTAATGACAGCTTTAAGCGGTGGTGAAGATTATGAATTACTGTTCACCATTTCACCAAATGATTTTGATAAAATGAAAAACCATCCGGATTTTACCATTATAGGGCATGCTGTTGAAAAAGAGGAAGGAAACTTTATGGTAGCGAGAGGATCTAACCAGTTAGTTGCTCTTACTGCTCAGGGATGGGATGCCTTTTTAGGGAGCCAAAACGGATAAAATTTTATTTAATTTTAAATATTGTAGAAAACCGCAGCACTTTTTTTGCTGTGGTTTTTGTTTGTGATGTAACTATTTTTTAAATACAGTGATGAATATACCAGAGAAAGAAATACCGATGCACCACCTTACTTCTGAAGAATTTCAGATGAGTACCCTGAGTGCGGCAGGTCCGGAGAATTTCCATGATGTACACCGGCATAATTTTTTTGAAATTATCTGGTTCAGGGAAGTGTATGAAAAAAGCCATCTGGAACTGGATTTTGAAAGCTATAAACTTGAAAACAATCAAATCTGTATCATTGCACCGGGACAGGCATTCAATATGAAGGTAGAAGGAGAAGAAGGATATGCAATGGCCATAAGCCGGGAAATTTTCAACGAAGCATGTACTATTGAATCTGTACTAACCGGCGGTCAGCTTCCTTTTTTCTTAGATCCTAAAAATGAAAAAACCTGCAGTACGCTTATAGCATTAATTGAGCAGGAGTATAAAGGTGAGTCAAGAACAGAACTCTTAAAGGCTTATCTGAAAGCATTCTGCATCATCATTGGAGAACAGATTAAACCTCAGGAACCTTTATTGAATGACCGCCAACGTATCCATGATCTGGTAGAGCTTATTGAAAAACACTATATTACCCATAAAGAAACAAGCTTTTATGCTGAAAAATTAAAGATAAGCACCCATCATCTTAATGATATTGTACGTCTTCTGAGAGGAACAACGGTAAAAAAATGATTTCTCAGCGTCTTATTCTGGAAGCTAAAAGGGAGCTCAGCTTTGGAGCACTCACGGTAAAAGAGATTGCTTTTAAGCTAGGTTTTAATGATGCTTCATATTTTTCAAGGTTTTTCAAGAAATATACCGGTCAAAACCCTGACAGCTTTAAGAATAATTAAAAAACATAATCCTCAATATTTACAATTAATGCAGGTTTAAATTGAGTGTTTTCAATTGTTTTTATATTTTAATCTTCAGTTTGTCCTATACTTCCTTCAATTCTTTTATTGTAATCTTTTGCTTTTTAAGGCAATTTTGCACCCTGAAAAAAACCGCCTGTGAAGGCTTACAATTTATGAAGAAGTTAGGTATTGTAGTGTTTATTCTGGCACTGCTCAACACGTTAGAATCCTTAAGTATAGATCTTTATCTTCCTGCTTTCCCAAACATGGCTGAAATTTTTAAAACAGATATCGGGCATATCCAGATTTCTATTTCTGTTTTCTTTGCCGGATTTGCTTTCGGACAATTATTATGGGGGCCTTTATCAGACAAAACAGGTCGTAAACCTATGCTGTATTGTGGGCTTCTCCTTTTTATTATAGGAGCAACGGCCATCTATTTTACCTCAGATATTTACGTCTTATGGGCAATGCGCTTCTTACAGGCATTTGGAGGAAGTGCAGGAATTGTGATTGGTAGAGCCATTATTATTGATCTTTATGATAAACAGAAGTCTGTAACTATTTTTGCACAACAATCTCAGATCAGTGGTATTGCACCTATCGTAGCTCCTTTGATGGGAAGTGTATTTCTGAAATATTGGGGCTGGAACAGTTCATTCGCTTTTCTATGTATTATGGGACTGATTACATTTTTTATGGTATACAAATATGTTCCGGAAACTAATGCAAGAATCAGCGAGCCGGATAATGTAACCACTGATGAAAAAGGGTTAAAGGAGCAGCTGAAAATGATTATTTCCAACAAAGAATTTATTAACAGTACAATGGTTGGAAGTATTGCATTTGCCTCTTTGATTATTTACATTTCAAATGCTCCGTTCTTATTTATGGAAATTCATGGGTTTTCCAGTGAGACCTTCAGTTTTATATTCGCATTCAATTCATTAGCTTTAATTACAGCAGCTTATATTACCCCCAGATTAATTAAAAGGATAAGTAATTCAACGCTTTTATTTTCAGCCACTTTAATACTGCTGGTTGTATGTACTCTTCACATTTTTATAGCAGCAGGAAACCTTTCTATGATATTGGAAATAGGGATGTTGTATTTATCCTTGCTGGCTATCGGAATTTTGTTTCCTCTTACCTCAGCACATGCTCTATCACCTTTTAAAGAGGGAAGAGGTACTGCAGCAGCACTGTTGGGATTCATGCAGCTGATGGTAACCTTTTTAATGTCAGGAGTATTAGGTCTTTTAGAAGCAGACTCTATTTTACCGATGGTAGTAACCCGCGCAGGAATGGCTTTGGTTGCTGTATGGTTTGGATATCAGATATTTAAAGGTAAGAAGACTGTAATGCAGGAATCTGTAGCTTAGATAGTAAGGAAGCGGGAAGCTGGAGGAGGGGAGTTATTGAAACCGTGTGACAGTAACTTTCAGCTTCCAGTTGGTTTATCCTTCAAATGTTTCTATTGGTCATAGTATTCGGGCACTTAATCAAGTAATTTTTGTGAAAAATAGTTAAAAGGTTCTCTTTGCATAAAATTTAAAATATGAAAAGGAACCTTTTGACGGCTTTTTGCTGTCTGTTGCCGTTAGGATATTGGGTAAGTGCCCAGTCGGGAATTTCAGCTGAGCTTAAAACAGAATATATTCCAGCATCTAATTATATCCGTCCGGAAGACAGTACAAAAACCAATTCCAAAAGTGATTTTAAAAGAATCAACCTGAATCTGAGTATTCCATTATCTGTCAAAAAAGACAGTGCAGGCAGGGTAAAAGCATGGTCTATGCTGCTTAGCGGATCCTATGCGAAAATGTCTCACCAAAATTACGAAACACCATTATTTCCGGATCAGATGCTGAATGCTCAGGTAGGATTACAGCACATACGGCCTTTGGGAAAGAAATGGAGTATGATGATGATGGCTTCGGTAGGTCTCTATACAGACCTTGAGCATGTTAATTTTGATGATGTGCTGGGTCAGGGTGGAGTTTTGTTTATCAGACATTTTAATCCTAATCTTGCGTTGGGAGCAGGGCCGGTGCTTACTACTGCATTTGGGGCTCCGATGGTTCTTCCGTGGATCTATTTTGACTGGAAAACCAATGGAAAGGTCAAATTCAGAATTAATTTCCCTGAAGGCGCAGAAGTAGGATATCAGTTCTCGGATGCCTTTACTTTAAAAGCCGTAGTTAACCTTAGCGGAATGACTGTGGAAAGAAATAAAAATGGAGAGTCGATTATGTTTGGTTATCAACAGATCACCGCAGGTCTCAGACCGGAAATAAAAATCAGTGATAAGTTGAGTCTGGGAATCACAGGTGGTTCAACCCTAGTGAGAAGTTTCAGCGAAAGTGAACGAAAAATCAAAAGTATTTTTAAAGACAAAAAAGTAGAAGACCCGAAGTTTTCAAGTACATTCTATGCTGCGGTTTCATTACGCTGGAATTTACCTTAACATATGAGAAAAGAGGCCGGAATATACTTATTTGATCTATTTTTAACTTGAATAATTCCCCCAAACACTTTCCGGCTTCTTTCTTTTATTTACTGATCAGTTTCTTATACACTACCTGATTGAGCAGTTCCTCTTTTCGGGTACGGGAAATAGGAAGTTCTGTTTTATTAATAAACAGTCTGCCCCCGGAGATCATATCAATGTGGGTAATGTTGATTAAAAACGACTTATGAATTCTAAAAAAATGTTCTGAGGGCAAAGATTCTTCAATAGCTTTCATAGTCTGATGAATGACAAGGGATTTATCTTTAAAATGCAGCTTGGTATAGTTCTGCATACTTTCAATATATAAAATATCCACCCACGAAACCTTGATAAAGGTATCAGATTGTCTCACATACATAAAAGGATCATCAAGAGGGGTATTTTTCTTTAATTTTTCATTGATGATAAACTGCTGCTGCGCTTTATTTACTGCCTGATAAAAACGGTTAAAAGCAATAGGCTTTAAAAGATAATCCACTATCTGAAGACGAAATCCTTCCAATGCATATTCAGAATAAGCGGTTGTAAAAATACACAATGGTGGATTTTCCAACTGTTCCAGGAAATCAATACCATTCAGGTAGGGCATATTAATATCCAGAAAAGAAGATCTATTTCGCTTTCCTTTACCTTAGCATCCGCCTCCAAAGCTGTGGCACAGGTTCCTTCCACAGATAAAAAATCAATCTGGTCTGCTAATTCCTTAAGGTGAAACCTTGCTAAGGGCTCATCATCTACAATCAGACATTTCATTTTGGGAATATTATTGCTCATTTTCAGACAGTTTTAAGGTTAAATTTACTTTATAGACAAGATTATCAGACTCAATTTTAAGATCATAAGCATCAGGATACTGTAATTTCAGACGCTTCTTTACATTCTGCAGCCCAATGCCGCCGTCTTTCTTTTTATGAACAGCCATTTCTGAATATGAATTTTCAACATAAAAGAAAAGGGTATTGTTCTCTTCCTTGCAAAAGATCTTTACATAGCCCGTTTGCCCGGGAAGTCTGCAAACATATTTAAAGGCATTTTCAATAAAAGGAACCAATAGCAGA
Organism: Chryseobacterium sp. CH25; assembly: GCF_004119455.1. Taxonomy (GTDB): domain Bacteria; phylum Bacteroidota; class Bacteroidia; order Flavobacteriales; family Weeksellaceae; genus Chryseobacterium. The sequence goes on along the minus strand of NZ_NRQT01000003.1, from coordinate 515,460 downwards.
GGGGCAATCAGAGCTTTTCTATTGTCAATTTCCAGAGTAGATTTTACATTCAGTTCATTTCCCCATCTTAATTTTTCAACCTCAATCAGGTTTTGAAGATATTCAATTTCCTTGTCCAGAGAGACCAGTTTTTGATTGCAATGATAAAGCTGGTATCGTAGAATATCTGAGAATTTCATCAATAAATAATCTGCGAGTTCCGTATCGTGCTTCATTAAAATATGAATGTGGTTCAGAATGTTAAATACCACATGGGGATTAATTTGATCCTGAAGAAGCTTGAGTTGGTTTTCCAAATGAGCCTGTTGAAGGAGAATATGATCCCGTTCTATTCTTCCATGCTCCTTATAAAATTTGATGCCGCAGGCCGATCCGTTGATAAGAAATGACGCGGGTAAAGACATATAAAATCCACGCCATAAAAAAGGCAGGTGGTCTTTAAAGTTAGGTGGTAATTGATCTTTTGGGGCCGCCTCAAGGTAAGTGAAAATAACAGAAAATATGATGCTCAAAATAAAAATGACCATAGTTGTCTGGATAAGAAACTTTTTCATCTTTTTTTCCCGTAGCGCCTTGGGAAGAAGTTTGCTGGTTAAAAAATGAGTGAAGGTAAAGGAGCTTAGAGCAATGATAATGGCCTGAATCATTGCCAAATATTTATCTGTCTCGGTCTGAAAGTTACACCATAATACAATAGTAAGAACAAGCCAGAAGATAAATGTGAAGATATATTCTTTTAAAACAAAGGGGTTAGTCATTGGAGGTATCTGAAATGGGATTACAAAAAATTAGAAACTGCAGTTTACAGTTTCTAATCAGTCAAAGATAATTCAAGTTTTTAGAATAAGAAATAACCTATCCCAAGACTAAAGCTGTGGGGCTTAGATTTAAATTCCTTACTGATGTTGGAAAGGCCATGTTCATACCTGAGGTCTACTGTGAAATTTTTATAATCCACACCTATTCCTCCTGTAATTCCGATATTGGATTTATCAAACTTGTTAAAACCTTCCTGCATTGATTCGGAAACCGATAACTTGTTGTTAAAAGCAAAACTGTACACACCACCAGCAAATGCTCTTACATTAAAATCATCAGTTTTAACAAATTTATACCCTAGCACTACAGGAATATCAATAGAGTTCCATGTTAGTTTTGTTGTTTGTTTGTCTTTTGCTTCGTAAGATGTTTTTCTTTTGTTGAACAGTGCTTCTCCTTGTACATACAGGCTTCCAATATCCAATCTTGCCATTGCTCCCGCCTGATAGCCGAAACCGTATTTCCCTTCCAAGGAAGAAGACTCCGTTGAGGTTTTTGTAAAATTTGCTCCACCCTTAATACCAAAGTGTAAAGACGATGTTTGCTGAGCCTGTGTGTCCATAGAACATGTAATGCATAATAACAAAGAGCAGAATGCTAAAAATTGTTGTTTCATAAATTGATTACTTTTAAAATTTGATGCAAAACAAAGCATCCTGAAATACGATTGAAATTTTATTTGATGAACGGTAATGATGTTTTGATGAGCTGTAGATATCCCTGTTTTATTTTTTAGGAGTATTCATTAAAAAAGAAAAATCCCACTACAAGTGAAGTGAGATTTTACCAATATGGTGATAAGGTTTAATTCTTGATGAACTTAGAACTTTGATCTCCGATTGTATACAGATAAACCCCTGCTTTAAGAGATTCTACATCAATGGAAATATTTTTCTCTCCGGGACTGAAGTTTTTACTAAGAACTGTTTTTCCGGAAACATCATAGACCTGAACATTGTTTCCGCCGTTTCCAGGATTCATAATATTCAACAGCTTGCTAGTAGGAATGGGGAAAGCAGAAAGCTTATTTTTATTCTGTGACTGAATTTCAGAAGTAGTTAAGGCTGAAGTAGGGAGCGCATACACTTCTGTAACAGTATTGGTACCTGAACTTTTTGAAATGACAAATTTGTTCTGATTGGATGCTGCATCATGAAAAATCTGATAGAGTGAATGATAATCATTTCCAAACTGTTTGATGATATTTCCGTCTTCATTAATGATCAGCATTAAACGCTGTCCTCCTTGATTATTGATAAAAGTTAAGATGAACTCTAACTTATCATCTGTATTAAAAATACGCTTGGAAATGGAATAGTTTTCTTTGAGTAACTCTGGGATATGAAGATAGGTATTGGGAATATTAGGCGTTAAAGTTTTATACAGTGTATGATTGGCTGTGTAGATATCAAAAGTATTATTTCCTCTGCCAATCAGATAATGAGAGGTGCTGTTGTCTGAATACACATCCCAATGGCTACTATCAGAGGTATAAGTGTGTTCAAGATTCATCTGACCAAATACAAAATTTGCTGCTAAAATGGCCGTTGAAAAAAGAGTTTTTTTCATAAGTGATTGTTGTTTAATGAATTTGATGCAAAACAACAGATCTGAAAGATGAGCGGGAATTTTATTTGATGAATGGTAGAAATACTTTGACGATAATCCTGTTTTGAATGAAAAAAGATCGGAAGCCATGATGACTTCCGATAGGTTGTTTGTGATTTAATTTTAATATGGCTGTTCCGTACAATCATTTGGAGGAGGACATCCACCGCCACTGGTTCCGCCGCCGCCGCCAACAGAAATGCATTGTCCCGGGCTTCCGTCTTCATACATTTCGCAGGCTTTTCCCCAGGCACACTGGCAGTCGTTCTGGCAATTATAAGAATCTCCTCCCATATGGCAACTGTCTATTCCGTTACCAAGAATCGTTGAAAGATCCTTTCTCAAAAGTTTTTTCATTTGTTTCATAGTTTAATTTGGTATTAAATGTTATAGTTTAGGATTGTGCATCCTTTGTAAATATAATGAAATAGTCTTAAATAATTGTAAATGAGTAGTGTGTGTAGTTTTTATCGAACAAAAAAAGCCACTCATATGGTGGCTTTCTTACAATTATCATTTTTTCTTTAAAAAATAAAGTCCTTTTGATATAGTGAATATTCTTTTTTGAATAAAGGAATAGTGCCCTCATACCTGAAAGGGGAGATCCCAAAACCATAAAACATATCTGCCTGTATTCTGCCTTTTACAGAAAAAACACCTTTTCTTTCAGGGATAACTGTTAATCCTAAAGAAGAAAGGGCAGATGCTCTTCCCCTTAATCCTGAATTGGCAATAGGTATAGTGAGAAACATGAGTCCTACAGCCCCTTTTGCTTCAAGGCCTGCTTCTGCAGACAGATTTCCTTCTAATCCAGTGATGGCAGGATCAGATTTTTTTGAAGGTTGATATTCAGAGCTGGTGTTTTGCTCACAAGGAAGTTGGCATTTCCTTCAAGATCCAGAAGCTGCCCCTGTACTTTTCCTGTTGCCTGTACACCAAGAAACGGCCCAGCAGAAATAGTAGGGCTTAAAATTAGGCCTGTAGGCCCAAGTACAATAGGAGCAATTGGAATATTCAGGTAATCTGTACTGCTTGCTGTGTAGCCAAGACTTCCTATAATGTTTGCTGTGCTTTGAAGTTTAATATCATCCATGATGAGGTTCACATAATAATCAGATAAGTGGCCCCATGAGAAGGAAATATTATAATCAATTTTAGGCGTAAATCCCCCTTTTACGTTCACACTGGATGTTCCGGCTGAAGATAAAGGAAATGAGAACGTTTTGTCAAAATTAAAACGATTGAACTCAACTATTTTTTGATTTTTAAGGTTTTTTGCCTCAATAGAAAGAATTTTATTATTGATTTCTCTGGATACCAAACCTTCTATGGGAATATAATTAACCATTTTTCCATTGATGCTAACCGGCGCTTTATCTGAGGGGTCATAGACTCCGCTTAGAGTTCCATTATAAATGAACTCTTCAAGTTTGGCACTGGAGGTTTGTAAGATAAATCCATTATTAGACTTAGAAATGGAAGTTACTTTTGATAGAATGGTATTCACCTGATCGCCATCTATTTTTGTACCTACAATAACAGTTCCTGTTGAAATACTGTCTGTTTGTGGAGTCATACGGCTAAATGTAATTGCTCCTTCATTATGAGTAGAAATTGCATTAACAGATTCATCATTCAGAATAATTACATTTTTTTGTAAGGTCAGATTTCCTAAGGTTTTCAGTGCAGCAGGCTCAGTAGGCTTTTCAACAGGAGTCGTTGCCGGATCATCCTGAGAACAAGACATTAAAAGAAATACGCAGAAAATAGCAAAAAGAATAGATAAATGGAATTTTCTGCTGATTTTGAAGAAGTTAGATTTCATTTTCATAAGCGTGAATTTGAAGTTTCTATCTAAATTAGGTGAATTATTTAAAGTCTACAAAATAATTGCATTAAATTAATGTCAATAACATAATGATTTTCAGTACTATTAATGTTTTTGGCTTTGGCTTATTTGTGATATTTACGGAACGAGAAAAATAAAACCCGCTATTACAGCGGGTTTATTGTATTTATTTTTTGAATGTTAAAACTAAAGGAAGAGATACGGTGGATGATACCGGTTTCCCATTGGCTTCTGCCGGTTTCCATTTGCCTTTTTCTTTGATGCGGTAAAAGGCTGCTTCAATAAATGCATTTACATCATCATTATTTCCTTTAACCTGAGCATCAAGAGTATTTCCCTTAGAGTCTACAACAAAACTTAAGGTAGCTTTATAAGAGTCTGAGGCGTAGTTTAAGAAAGCAAGATCAACGGCTTCATATAATGATTTCTGAAAAGCTGTTTTTCCTGTTTCATATTCCGCTTCTTTTGTCAATTTAGTTTTGACGGGCGGATCATTGGCTAATGCTTTCTTATCGCCTTCAGAAATTTTCTCAAGAGCATTTTTATAAGATGTTATTTTATCTTCCGTAAGAAGCCACTCTAGCTTAGTTCTCAGATCGTTAGGCTTAGGGTATTTATTATACAATGCTTGTTTCTTTCTTTCATATTTGGAATCAGCCTTCTGGAATGCAGATACCTGAGCACTTCCGAAAGCAAAAGATAATATGAAGGCTAATGCTAAGAGTCTTTTCATCTTATTAAGCTTTTACAATATTAATAATTACCTCTGTTGCTTTCTCCATACTTTCCAATGCTACATATTCATATGGTCCATGGAAGTTGATTCCTCCAGCGAAGATGTTTGGACAAGGAAGCCCCATATACGAAAGCTGAGCACCATCTGTTCCTCCTCTGATCGCTTTGATCTTAGGTTCAATGCCAGCTTCAGTCATTGCTTTGGCAGCAAGATCTACAATGTGCATTTTGCCTTCAAACTGCTGTTTCATGTTTCTGTATTGTTCTTTGATCTCCACTTCAGCAGTTCCGGCACCATGTTTTTGGTTGAATTCAGCCACTTTTTCTTCCATGAATTTTTTTCTTGCTTCAAACTTGTCAGCATCGTGATCACGGATGATGTATTGAAGCTTTGCTTCAGAAATATCAGCGGTAATATCCATTAAGTGGTAGAACCCATCAAAACCTTTAGTCGTAGCAGGAGTTTCATTAGCTGGTAAGGTCTGAGCGAATTCTGCAGCTAATAAAGCGGCATTAATCATTTTGCCATAAGCATATCCCGGGTGTACGCTTAATCCGTGGATTTTTACAACAGCTCCGGCAGCGTTAAAGTTTTCGTATTCAAGTTCTCCAACTTCTCCACCATCCATTGTATAAGCCCATTCTGCACCAAATTTAGCTACGTCAAACTTATGGGCACCTCTTCCGATTTCTTCATCAGGGGTAAATCCTACAGCAATTCTTCCGTGTTTAATTTCAGGGTGAGCGATAAGATATTCTGCAGCCGTTACAATTTCTGCACAACCTGCTTTATCATCTGCTCCAAGAAGAGTGGTTCCGTCAGTGGTAATTACCGTCTGGCCGATATATTTTTTTAAGCTTTCAAATCTTGAAGGAGATAAAGTGAATCCTGTAGCCTGGTTTAATAGAAGGTCACTTCCATCATAATTTTCCCAAACCTGAGGTCTTACATTTTCTCCACTGAAATCCGGAGATGTATCGTAGTGTGAGATGAATCCGATGGTTGGTCTGTCATCATTTTCAAGGTTAGAAGGAACATAGCCCATAATATAACCGTGTTCATCAATTGAAACATCTTCCAAACCGATTGTTTTCAGCTCTTCAGTAATGTAATTGGCAATATCCCACTGGCGTTCAGTAGAAGGAGTTGCCTCACTCTCAGCATCACTGGTTGAATATATTTTTACATAACTAAGGAAACGGTTCAGTAATTTCTCTTTCCATAACGGATTGAATTCTATTGTACTCATCAGATTTATCATAAATTTTAACAAAGTTAGCAAATTTGATGCTCAGAATACATTATTTGCGGGTGAATATCAGTTATTGAAATTATAAATCGCATATAAAACTTTGAAAATCAAAATAATGTTAGATTTGTAAGTACAGTATACTAAATAGTTTAGTTTTATTATATTTGAGAAAATCAATAAAGTAAAAATGTTTCTTACCGAATGTCCTAGAGATGCAATGCAGGGATGGGGAGAGTTTATCCCTACTGATAAAAAGATAGATTATATCAACTCCTTAATGGATGTTGGTTTTGACGTATTGGATTGTCTGAGTTTTGTATCTCCAAAAGCAATTCCACAGATGGCTGATTCTGACGAGGTGGCTGAAAATATCGATAAATCCCGTTCCAAAACTAAAGTTTCTGCCATTATCGGAAACTATAGAGGTGCGGAAAAAGCATTAAAACATCAGTCTGTAGATATTCTGGGATTCCCTTTCTCTATTTCTGAAACCTTTCAGCACAGAAATACCAATAAGAGCCAGGAAGAAGCTTTTGATGAAATCATTAAAATGCTTGAACTTGTAAAAAGTGAAGGAAAGCAACTGAACATTTATTTCTCTATGGCTTTTGGAAATCCGTATGGTGAAATGTGGAAGTGGGAAGATGTAGATCAATGGGCACAGAGATTTTCGGATATTGGAGTGAAAGATATCCTGCTTTCTGATACTACAGGAGTGGCAACACCGGAAACGATTACTCTTTTATTTGAAAAAATTCCTTCAAAATATCCTGAAATTAATTTCGGAGGACATTTTCATAACCGTTATGAAGATTCCTATTCAAAGCTAAAGGCTGCTTATGACCAAGGTTGTAGAAGATTTGATAGTGCTATCAAAGGAATTGGCGGTTGTCCTATGGCAAAAGATGATCTGGTAGGAAATATGCCTACAGAACAGGTCATCAACTTTATGAGTGTTGAAAAAGCAGAGCACAAGCTGAATCTTTTAAACTTTGAAAGCTCTTACAATAAAGCGAAGGATATTTTTCATTTTTAAAATGATTTAAAATCTCTCGCAGATTTAGCAAATGACGCAGATAAGAAACTGGGAATTAGGATCTGCGAAATCCGCGTAATCTGCGTGAAATAAAAAATATAAATAGGAGCGGGCTTTAGCCCGCTTTACTATATCCATCAATCCATTGGCTTTAGCCAAAACCTAAAAAAATCAACCTAAAAAATCAACAAAATGTCTCCAATAATTTCACCGTCTGAATTAAAAAGCCTTTCAACAGAAAACCTGATTATTCTTGATGCAAGGATAGGAAAAGATGTAAAGCAAAACTACCTTGAGAAACATATCAAGGGTGCAAGATTCGTTGATTTGGATAAAGATTTAGCTGAAATAGGAGAAGATGCTGCCTTTGGTGGAAGACATCCGCTTCCTGCTCCGGGAAAATTTGCTGAAACACTTTCCAATCTTGGGATCTCTGAAAACTCTCATATTGTTGTATATGATGACAAAAATGGTTCAAATGCCGCTGCCAGAGCATGGTGGATGTTAAGATCCTTTGGGTTTAAAAATGTTCAGGTTCTGGATGGCGGAATACAGTCTGCAGAAAAGAATAGCATCGAATTTTCATCAGGAGAAGAGCCATTTGAAAAGGCTCCATTGATTAAAAAAGCGAGCTGGGATCTTCCTGTTTCTAGTCTTGAAGAGGTTGAAAATGAATTAGAAAGCAATTCTTCTACAGTCATTGATGTAAGAGATGCTTACCGATATAGAGGTGAATCCGAACCTATTGATCTGGTTGCCGGGCATATTCCGGGAGCTATCAATATTCCTTTTTCAGAAAATCTGGATGAAAACGGGTTGTTCTTAAGCCCTGAAATTCTAAAAGAAAAATATATCCGATTACTTAAAAATCAACATGAAAACCTGATTATTCACTGTGGTTCTGGAGTAACAGCATGTCATACTATTTTAGCATTGGCTCACGCAGGCTTTACTATTCCGAATCTCTATGTAGGATCATGGAGCGAATGGAGCAGGAGAGAAGGAAAAGAAGTAGCGAAAGAATTGTAAAAATAACCTTCAATTGAGGCCTCAATGATACAAGAAAGGATGTCACACTATGACATCCTTTTTATATTTTCAAATTTCATATTCCTTTATAGTAATATGAATTGTATTTGGTTAGAAAATGCTTAAGATTTATAGCATTCCCAGTTCAAATTTCGCTTCTTCGCTCATCATATCCTTATTCCAGCTAGGTTCAAAAGTAAGCTCTAAGTCAACGCTTTTTACGTGCTCTACTTCTGCTACCTTATCTTTTACTTCCTGAGGCAGTGTTTCGGCTACCGGGCAGTTAGGAGTGGTAAGGGTCATTATAATTTTTACGTCAGCATCATCGGAAATCTGTACATCATAAATTAACCCTAATTCGTAAATATCTACCGGAATTTCGGGATCATATACGGTTTTTAGTACGCTGATGATTTCTTCACCAATGTCTGCAATTTGATCGTCTGTAAATTTCATTTTTTAATCTAAATTGATATTCCTTTTCAACAAATCTTCCTGACGCATACGTCGGAAAACATTTGCCAAAGTTAAGACATCTTTTTCACAATAATCAACAATTCGCTGCAAGTCTTTTTCTATGTAGTAAATTGATGAAACCATTGAGCCGTCAATATCATCCTTTGGAGTGGGAATACCAAAGACATGAGCTAATAATTCCAGTGATACAAAACTTTTATAATCCCCGAATTTCCATAGCTCCATGGTGTCTATATGAGGGATCTCCCAGGGCTTTTTTCCAAACATCTGGAAAGGGGCAGGAGGCTGCATGCCATTGATGAGATATCTTCGGGCAATCCACGGAAAATCAAACTCTTTTCCGTTATGGGCACAGAGAATCACATTATACAGTCTCGGACTGTTGAAAATCTCTCCAAATTCCTGAAGCATCTTCTTCTCATCATGTCCGGAGAAACTTTTGATTTTTAACGTTTCATTTTTTTCTACCATTCCGATGGTAATGCAGATAATCTTTCCGAATTCTGCCATAATTCCGGCTCTGTCGTAAAATTCTGCTGCGGAAATATCTTCTTTTCTCTGGAATCTTGTTTTCTTGTCCCAAAGGTGCTGATCAGTTTCAGATAAATCTTCCCAGGAGCCAGCCTGTGGAACGGTTTCAATATCAAGAAATAAAACCTTTTCTAGTGGTATGTTCTGTATCATTGTGTTTTTTATTTTTATCCTACCTGCATTCCGTTTTTAGTAGGTAATGAAGGTGCTAAAAGAGTAACGTCTTTTTTGTCTTCACCATATAATCCTAAAACTAAACATTCACTGAAGAAGTTGGCAATCTGTTTTTTAGGGAAGTTAACGACTGCTAAAATCTGTTTTCCTATCAATTCTTCTTTCTGATAAAGCGAAGTGATCTGAGCAGATGATTTTCTGATTCCGAGGTCGCCAAAATCTATTTCCAATTGGTAGGAAGGGTTTCTTGCCTTTTCAAAATCGTTTACTGAAATAATAGTTCCGCATCTGATATCTATCTTTTCAAAATCTTCCCAAGTGATGTCTGGTTTTACGTTCATGGTAATGTGTTAATTAAATGTTCTACTTCTGTTTTCTGTTCTGCATATTTTTGTTGTAATTCTGAACCTTCACCCATTCTTTTATAATATTCAAGGGCTTTTCCACCGAAGAACTTTTTATGAAAGTCTGAGACGTCAGGAACCTGTGGAAAGACTTTATGAAAAAGCATTTCATAATAAGCCTGAAACTCTCTTTCATTCTTGTCTTCAATTACCTGGCCCGGAGCTTTTTGCCTTACATGAAGCATTTCATGAGCTACCATATTTAAGACAAGGTTCAGGTCAAAATCAAATAAATTTCTAGGAATCATCACTGTTTGTGGGCCTCCCAGTTCTCCTTCTGCCGTAAGAAGCATAGAAGTAGGGGAAAGCTCTTCCCTGAATCCAAATCCTGCAAAATTGTCATGTTCCAGGTCAAAAGAATGAATCAGATATTTTGCTGCATCCAGAATCTGGTTATGTTCTTTATAGGCTTCAAGGTGTAGATTAACCTGCTCGAAATTCATTTGAAGTATGTTTTATAACAAATGTATTAAAATATTGAGAATTAGAGTATATTTTGAAGAATAACGTACTCAAAAAGCTGAGATTTTTTGTTGGTTAAATTATTCATCTTTTAATTGTACCCATCCAAATTAAAAAATCTGTGTCTCCACATATCCACCCATTCTTCGCAACTTTACTATAAGATAAAATCATAATAACAGAAGCATGAAAATCACAGTAGTAGGCTATAAAAAAGAAGCAAGACTTTCACAGGGAGTGGCTAATGATGAAGATACAGATCTCATCAACTTTTTAAAAGAGAAAGGGTTGGATGTAGTTCCATCAATATGGAATGATGAAAACGTAGATTGGAGCAGCTTTGATGTAGCCGTCATTAAGTCACCATGGGATTATCATAATCATCTGAGTGAATTTCTAAACTGGCTGGATCATATTGAACAATTGGGAGTCAGAGTTTTAAATCCTGTAGAAATCATCAAATGGAACTCCGATAAGCATTACCTGAAAGATATTGCCAATAAGCAGCTTCCAGTAATTGCATCAGAATATCTGGAAAAAGGATCTTTCTTTGAGAATCATTTCTTTGATCTTTTGAACGCTGATAAACTAGTTGTGAAACCATGCGTAAGCGCCGGAGCGCAAAATACAGTGACCATCAGCAGAGATAATGTTGACGAACGTTCTAAAGAAATAAATGAGCTTCTGAAAGAGCAGGATTATATGGTACAGCCTTTCGTAGAAGAAATTAAAAATGGAGAATGGTCATTCCTGTTTTTTAATGGAAAATATAGTCATTGTTCATTAAAAACACCTAAGGAAGGAGATTTCAGAGTGCAGCATTATCATGGCGGAAGTATCAGTTATCCAACTCCGGATCCATTGCATATAGAACAGGCAGGTGCTTATCTGAAAAGCTTACCTCAATCCACATTATATGCAAGAGTCGACGGAGTGTTGATTGATAATACCTTCAATCTTATGGAGCTGGAACTGATAGAACCGTATTTGTTCTTAAACGGAGACAAAGTCTTACTTGAGAATTATTATCAGGCTCTAATAGCTTTAATCTCATAAAACAATAAACCACCTCAACGCTGAGGTGGTTTTTATTTATAGTTTTTCAAATTTTATAACTGGAATGATGGCCTTACTTTCAGGTGGATCAATTGTATTTGAGAAAAATAGCCCACGTTTTGTAGCCTCCAAAAGAAACTCACCACTGGAAAATGAACCATCAGGGTTACCTGTTGCCACAGCGTAAATTACTCTTCCGAAAGTAAAATCCTCATTAGCTGTACAATTCATATTTTTAATCTGATAAGTCCGTTCAGATGGAGATTTCTGACCAGGTTCCTGCAAAATTGTTTTGATGGTAGAGCTTTGGGGATCAATAGTAATATCCACTTTGACGGGTTTTTCCTGACGGTCTTTTGTGAAAACCATCTTATCTGATATCAATCTGAGCTTCTGTGTACACTGAACAGGATTTCTATCCTGGCTGTTGATTCCCTGAGCAAAGGACTGTGTATATCCAAACAATAATAAACAGGCCATATACCATCGGTAATGAAAAATAAAAGACTTCATAATTATTTGTTTTTGGTGCTTAGATAAAAATACAAATTATATCAAAAATAATAGATAAAGTTTCAAATAAAAACAGGACCGGAAATTGCTCTCCGGTCCTGTTAAACAAGATTAAGTGTAAAATTTAACCTTTAAAAAGGCAAAAAGGATAATTCAAATGTGATTTTTATTGATTGTTGAGTCTTAATCTGTGTTTAATGGAATTGACAGTAATGGAACTTTATTTTTATAGGCCATAATGGCTGTTTTGCTTCGGTGGAAAAGAGATTCTACAAGATTATATCGGTAAGGAACCATCGTCAGCAGATCTGCATTCGTCAGTTTTACTTCCTCTTCAATAGCTTTGATGATTTCAATAGACTGAATCATCTTGAAGCTATATTTAATATCATCAAGATCGTAACCGGAATTCAGATCAATATCATGAATGACTTCTGTAAAATCCTCTACACTTTCACCTACGTTAAATACCTCAATTTCTGCATTAAACTCATGAATGAAAGCATAAATGTCATTCATTGCAGACCATGTGATCGATTTATGGGTATCATAGGCAAAGAGAACCTTTCGGATTCCTGTATACTCTATATGCCCGGGAATAATTAATATCGGTTTTTTAATTCTGTGAATAGCCTTAATTACATTATTTCCCAAAAGTCTCTGTTCAAGAGTTTTTTCTGCCATTCCCATGACGATAAGATCACTGTTTGTGGCTTGTATACATTGATTCAGCTCTTCAATAAAATTTCCCGAGGCCAGATAAAATTCTGTTTTAACGGAATATAAATTATTTATTTCAATAGATTTATCAGTAAGTTTTTGTTGGTTTTTAAGCGTCTGTTCATAGAAAAAATCAGCAGAAACCTGTGCATTCAGAGCATGAATTGAAATGCTTTGCAAATTGAACAAAACGATGTTGTAGTGGTTTTCCTTAGCCATAGAAGCTGCGTAATGAATTGCATTTTCAGCTTCCTGCGAAAAATCTGTGCAGACAATTATTGTTTTCATTGTACCGATTTTGATACTGCAAAACTAGGAGAGGAGCAGGTAGTATTTTATTAAAAATATGGTGATGTTGCATAAAACGATGATGAAATGTCTTTTTCAGGTGATGAAACGTCAGCGTTCATTTGAACTCATCTATTTTACGTTTCACGGACGGTTTTGGCGGTCTCGTTGAAAATAGCAGACAGTCTTCTGAAATCTATTTTTATATTTACATTCACAAAGTGCCGGATAATGAATAGGATTTCTACCATCAGGAAAAATTTAATACGAAGCAAAAAGATTCTTTCCGCCATGAAGAGGCGGTTGGTGATCTGGGCAGTAGCAGTCATTGCTTTCTGTGGATTTTCCTATCTTATTGATCCCTTCGATCCGGTGTGGCAGAGCTATTTGGAGACTCCATTGAAGATGTTCATTGAAGACGCTCTGTGGGTATTCTTCTTTTCAATTATCATTTCAGAGGTGAGTATATTTATTGATTCTACTCTCAATAAGTTGCTTCCATGGAAAGACAGGACTGTTAAAAGGCTTCTTATTCAGGGATTTCTTCAGATTGTGGGAAGTGTTCTGATTGTGATGATTATCAATGCCATTGTAGACTGCACCTCGGATACTTTACCGGAAATGGATTCCAGAAAGGAATATACTTTATTAGGACAATGGGTGGCCACCAATATCGTGATATCTCTTATTATAAGTGGTTTTAATACCGTTGATTATTTGCTGCAAAACTGGAAAAAAACGGCTGTAGAAGCTGCTCAGCATAAAATCAGGGCTTCAAAGCATAAACAGGCAGCTATGGCAGCTGAACTTCAGGCTCTTAAGTTGCAGATAGATCCTCATTTTATCTTTAATAACCTGAGTGTACTTTCTGAGCTCATTCTGGAAGATCAGCAGTTAGGATATGAATATTCCGAAAAATTTGCACGGGTGTACAGATACCTGCTGGTAAACTCCAAGAAAGATATTATTGCTGTAGAAGAAGAACTTAAATTCTTAGATTCCTATATTTTCCTTATTGAGAAAAGAATTGGGGAAGGAGTGGTATTTAAAATTGATATTCAGGAAGAATACAGATCTATGTACACCCTGCCATTATCTCTGCAGCTATTAGTTGAAAACGCTATTAAACATAACCAGACTTCAAAAGCAAACCCGCTGGAGATCCACGTATATACAAATTCTGAGAGTGAACTGGTGGTTTCCAACACCTTTTTACCCTTAATTAATAAGCCGGATTCCTCTGGAGTTGGGCTAACCAATATCATCGCCAGATATGAGATCCTGGGATACACAAAACCCATTATAGAAAAAACTGAAGATAAATTTATTGTAAAACTTCCATTGATATGAAGATTAATAAAATTCTAATAGTAGAGGACGAAAGGCCCAATGCAGATCGGCTAAAAAGACTTTTGCTAAAGCTGAGACCTCATATTGAGATCCTTTCCGTAGAAGACTCAATAACCTCTACCGTAAACTGGCTGGAAAATAATGTTGTTCCGGATATCATTATGATGGATGTTCGTCTGGCAGATGGATTAAGCTTTGAAATTTTTAATAAACATGAGATTAAAAGTGCTGTAATCTTTACAACTGCTTATGATGAGTATGCAGTACAGGCCTTCAAATACAACAGTATAGATTATCTTTTAAAACCCATAGAAGAAGATGAGCTGGACGCTGCATTGAAACGCTATGAAACCTTTATGGAATCTGTTCCGGTTGTTGGTTCTGCCATTGAAGGACTGCTCAATTATATTCAGCCTAAAGACTATAGAAAACGCTTCCTAATCGCTCACCGTGATGGGTATAAAACAGTGCAGGCAGAAGATATTTTATACATCTACACAGAACTGGGAATCAGTAAAGCAATGCTGAATACAGGTGTGGTAGAAAATATTCCTCAAACATTAGAAGAGCTTGAAAAACAATTGGATCCGAAATTCTTCTTCCGTGCCAACAGACAGTTTATCATTCATATTGATTCTGTAAAGCAGATCTTTAACCATTTCAACGGGAAATTAAAGCTGGAGCTGAGAAAACAGCCTGAAATGGAAGTGATTGTAAGCCGTGAAAAGGCTTCTATATTCAAATCCTGGATGGATTATTAATGAATGGAAGCTGGAGGCTGGAAGAGGGAAGTTATTGAATACGAAGGTAAATGAAAATCATTTTTAATGATTTAATCAATCGTTTTTATAAAGATCAGAAGTTGTTTGCACAACAGTAACTTCCAGTATCCCTCTTCCAGCTTCCAAGCCTATACATGTCAAAATCCCCTCACGAATTACTCATGAAGGAATCCTATATAAAGAAAAAGCTATGATCTAAAGACTATAAAGGAATAGCATAGCCCAGAGAAATCGCAAAACCTCTGTTTTTAACATCTAAACCTTTCTCATCAGAGATATTATTTAAGCCTAAATTATATCTGCCATCTACAATTACTTTTCCAGGTCCTGCAGGAATAGCTACACCAGCACCCATCTGTAATCCGAAATCTATTGATTTTGTTTTGCCATAAGCGGCTTTCACTTTATCATTTTTTCCCATCAGAAAGCCGATAGAAGGGCCTGCATTTACATACACTGGACCAAAGCTGTATTTGGCCAATACCGGAACCTCTATATAATTGAAGTTATAGGTTTCATTTCCAAAACTGTTTTTAAACTTTGTCCCTTTGCTGATGAAGTTAACCTCAGGCTGTACAGAGAAATTCTTAATACCTGTCTGTATATTTACCCCTAAACCAGCCTGGAAAGAAGTCTTTGATTTCTCTCCATTTACATTCTTAATAGACTGATTGGCAATGTTGATTCCCGCTTTAGGAATTAATTCTATCCCTGAATCTCTTTTCGGTTCTGTGGTCTGAGCCTGTACTCCTAAACCTAACACGATCGCTGTGATTGCTAAAAACTTTTTCATTTGATAAAAATTTAAATTATTGACTTCTTTTTTAATGTTTTGATACTGCGAAATTAGGTCGGGGAATAACCAGAGCCGGGAGTTTTAAAAGTGAAACGTAGAAATTTAAACGTCAACCGTATTTTTGAAATATTAAAGCGAAAAAGCCCTTTTTTATCAATCTGAATGGCGAAAATAACCGCTTTTCCTTTCATTTTTAGTATCGTACGCTTCACCTGCGATTAACTACGCTTCACCAGATTTTTAGATGAACATCCTTATTATATGAACTTATTTTGCTCCTGTAAAATTTAAAAACAAATGTTATGAACTACAGAAAAGGATATCTGGCACTTTCACTTACCGCTGCAGCAATACTGTACTCCTGCGGTTCAGGAAACGGCCAGGAAACGGCCCAGCAGGCAGTAGCACTTCCTACAGACTTCGTTCAGGTAAATACCGGAAATGAAGACGTAGCAACGGGGTACCCCGGAAGTATAGAAGGGCAGGATAATGTGGAAATAAAAGCTCAGGTAACAGGATATCTGGAAGCTGTATACATAAAAGAAGGTCAGTTTGTAAGCAAAGGACAAACGTTGTTTAGAATCAATCCATCCGTGTACAATGAGCAGGTAAATACCAACGAAGCGGCTTTAAAATCTGCGTTGGCAGCACAGGAAAGCGCAAGACTTGAAGTTGAAAAACTAAGACCTCTTGTAGAAGGAAAGGTAGTTTCCGATATGCAGCTGAAAACGGCTCAGGCCAGCTTAAAGGCAGCATCAGCACAGGTGGCTCAGGCACAGTCTTCATTAGGTTCTTCAAAAATCAATGCGAACTTTACCTACATTAAAGCACCGGTAAGCGGATATATTGGAAGAATCCCAAACAGGGTCGGAAACCTCATCAGCCCGTCTGATGCTTCACCATTAACAACGCTTTCCAATATCAGCAGTGTAAACGTTTATTTTTCAATGAACGAAGCAGACTTTATTGCTCATAGCAGAGCTGCTGCCTCAGGAGATCATGCTGACAATGTAGAACTTATTTTAGCAGACGGTTCTAAGTATGGTTTTAAAGGAAGATTGGAAAATGCCAGTGGGAACTTTGACAAAAATACGGGAAGTATCCAGATGAAAGCAGTTTTCCAAAATCCGGATAAATTATTAAGATCAGGAGGAACCGGAAGAGTAATGATTCACAATGCGCTGGACGGTGTAGTGAAGCTTCCTAAAACCTCTGTAAAAGATATTCAGGATAAATTCTTCGTTTATAAGCTTGAAGGTAAAGACAAAGTGAAAATGACACAGATTGAAGTATCCGGAAGCACTTCTCAGGATTACTTTGTAAAAACAGGAGTGAATGCAGGAGATAAGATTGCTGTCAACAGAATAGATGCCCTTACAGATGGAGCGTTGGTTGTGGCTAAAGTAACTCCTTCGAAATAATTTTATAATCATTCTTAGAAAATTCGAAAATGTTAAAAAAGATAATAGACCGTCCGGTATTAGCGACGGTAATCTCCCTTATCATTGTCATTTTGGGGATCATTGGATTAAACCAATTGGCAGTGACCAGATTCCCGGATATTTCTCCGCCTACCATTACGGTTTCAGGTTCTTATCCTGGGGGTAACAGTGAAACGGTGATCCGTTCCGTGGTAACCCCTCTGGAAGAGCAGATTAACGGGGTGGAAGACATGAGTTACATGAAGTCCACGGCAAGTAATGACGGAACATTTACCATCTCTGTTATATTCAAACAGGGAGTAAATGCCGATCAGGCTGCCGTAAATGTTCAGAACAGAGTACAGCAGGCTACCCCAATCCTGCCACAGGAAGTGGTAAGAATGGGATTAACGACCTCAAAACAGCAGAATAGTATGGTGTTGATTTTCAATATCTATACTGAAGATAATAAGCAATATGATGAAACCTTTCTTCAGAACTTTGCCAATATCAACCTTATCCCACAGATTAAAAGGGTAAAAGGTGTAGGACAGGCGCAGATCTTCGGAATTAAGGATTATTCAATGAGGATATGGCTTAATCCACAGAAGATGGCTTCCTATGGTTTGGAACCTTCTGATGTTTCCAATGCCATTGCAGATCACAGTTTAGAATCAGCACCTGGTAAATTGGGTGAGGAGTCAGATGCTGCTTTAGAATATGTAATCCGATACAAAGGAAAAAAGAATAAGCCGGAGCAATATGAAGAGATGGTGGTTAAAAATGACGGAACCAATGTAATCAGGCTTAAAGATGTAGCCAGAATAGAATTTGGGTCCATCAACAATACCGGAGATAACCTTTCCAATGGGAAGAATGCAGTTACGGTAGCCATTATGCAGACAACAGGTTCAAATGCCAATGAAATTGAAATAGGAGTAAATAAAGCGATTGATCAGCTGTCGAAATCCTTCCCGCCAGGTATCAAGTATACCAAGGTAATGAGTACCAAGGAAAGATTGGATGAAGCAACAGGACAGGTAAAATCTACATTGATAGAAGCATTTATCCTTGTATTTATTGTGGTATTTGTCTTCTTACAGGATTTCAGATCTACCATTATCCCGGCTATTGCTGTTCCTGTAGCTATTATCGGTACGTTCTTCTTCCTTCTGGTATTAGGATTTACGATTAACGTATTGACATTGTTTGCTCTTGTACTGGCGATTGGTATTGTCGTCGATGATGCGATTGTAGTGGTAGAAGCGGTTCACAGTAATATGGAAGGTACAGACCTTTCTGGAAGAGATGCTACCCATAAAGCGATGAGTGAAATTACAGGAGCTGTTATTTCCATTACGTTGGTGATGTCTGCGGTATTTATTCCGATTGGATTTATGTCTGGTTCTGCAGGATTATTCTATAAGCAGTTTGCCTATACATTAGCGATTGCAATTATTATTTCTGCGGTGAACGCCCTTACTTTAACACCAGCTTTATGTGCGGTATTTTTGAAAAATCACCATGCAGAAGAAGGTGGAAAACCAAAAGGATTCGGGCAGAGATTTGCGGTTGCTTTTAATGCAGGGTTCAACAATATGACGGAACGTTATGCAAAAGGAGTAAGATTTTTAATCGGAAAAAAATGGATCGCAGCAGGGCTGGTAGCGGGAATTATAGGAATTTCAGCATGGCTGATGTCAAGCACTACCAAAAGTTTTGTTCCAATGGAAGATGATGGATTCTTCATTTATTCATTAAGTATGCCACCAGGAACCGGATTAACGAAAACTACAGAAGTTTCTAATAAAATCAATGCGATTTTAAAAACAGTAGATGCTGTGCAGGAAAATACATCCATTACAGGATTTAACCTGTTAAGCAACAGTGCAGGACCTGCTTACGCAATGGGATTTGTGAAATTAAAACCTAAAAAAGAAAGAGGAGCGGTTCAGGATATTGACGAGATCATGAATATTGTTAACGGAAAACTGTCTGTGATCAAAGAAGGAAGTGTAATGAGCTTCAGAATGCCGCCGGTAGAAGGATATGGAGTAACCAATGATGCGGAGATCGTTCTTCAGGACCGTATGGGTAGAGATCCTCAGGTATTGAAATCTAAAGCAGATGATGTGATCGGACAATTGATGCAGGTGCCGGAAGTAGCGTATGCTTACACGATGTTCAGAGCAGATTATCCACAGCTTGAACTTGAAGTAAATGAAGATAAAGCCAAACAGTTAGGCGTAAGTATTTCTAATTTGTTAAACTCAATCCAGACGTATTTCTCAGGAGACCAGTCTCAGAATTTCTCCAGATTCGGGAAGTTCTATAGAGTGAATATCAAAGCTGACGGTGTTTTCAGAATGGATGAGCAGGCGTTCAATGATATTTTTGTGAAAAATGATAAAGGAGAAATGGTTCCTGCCAATACCTTAATCACATTGAAAAAAGTATACGGTCCGGAATCTGTTCAGCGATATAACCTTTATAATTCATTGAACATTAACGTAGTGCCGAAGCCGGGAATCAGTAACGGTGCCCTGATGGATAAAATTGAACCAACGTTGAATAAACTTCCTTCTGACTACAGTTATGAATGGACAGGTTTAAGTTTGGAAGAAAAATCAGCAGGAAACCAAACCGCTGTAATCCTTGGATTGTGTTTACTATTCGTGTACCTGCTTCTTGCAGCACAATACGAAAGTTATATTCTTCCATTAGCGGTAATGCTTTCCATCCCAACGGGAATTGTAGGAGCATTCCTGGGAATTAAAGCAATTGGATTGGATAACAATATCTATGTACAGGTAGGATTAATCATGCTTATTGGTCTATTGGCCAAAAATGCGATCCTTATTGTAGAATTTGCCGTCCAGAGAAGAAAAGCAGGACTTTCTATTCTGGATTCCGCATTGGAAGGAGCAAAAGCGAGATTACGTCCGATCATCATGACATCACTTGCCTTTATTGTAGGGATGATTCCATTGATGATTTCTACAGGAGGAATGGCTTCAGGAAACAAATCCATCAGTGTGAGTGCTGCCATAGGAATGTTGAGCGGAGTGGTGTTAGGAGTATTTGTAATTCCTATTCTGTATATGTTCTTCCAATATCTGGATGAGAAATTTTCATCCAAAAAGAAGTATCCTGTAATCCAAAATGAATTGACAAATGAGAATATTTAATATAAAGAATTTCCTTATTTCAGGCGCAATAGCATCAGTACTGGTGTCCTGCGCTGTGGGGAAACCCTATGCAAGAACAGATCTTCAGATGCCGGAAACGTATAAAGAATCTGTGCAGGTAACAGGAGATACAGTAGTACTTCCATGGAAGACGTTCTTTAAAGATCCGAAATTAATCGATTTAATAGATAAAGCATTAACCAGAAATAATGAAGTAAACGTTGCCCTGAAAAACATAGAACAGCTGGACCTGATCTATAAACAGGCTAAACTATCTCTTCTTCCAACCCTGGATTTTAGTGCTGGAGCCAACAGAAGCTGGGCTTCTACCAATACCCTGAACGGATCTCTTAATGAACAGTTTGCAGGAACAACACACATGGATGATTTCAGTGCTAGCCTGAGACTTTCATGGGAAGTAGACATTTGGGGAAAGGCCAAAATGCAGAAAGAATCTGCAGCAGCAGAATACTTTGCTCAAAAAGAAAATCTGAATGCCGTAAAAAGCAGAATCATTGTTCAGGTAGCCCAGGCTTACTATAATCTGATAAGTTTAGACGAACAGATGAAAATAGCAGAGCAGAATATTGAACTGAGCAATAATACCCTTAAAATGATGGATCTTCAGTTTAAAGCAGGGCAAATCAATTCTTTAGCGGTGCAGCAATCCGAAGCGCAAAAGAAAACTGCCGAGCTTCTGATTCCTCTGGCTAAACAGAATATTTCCATTCAGGAAAATGCATTGAGCATCCTTTGTGGAGAATATCCAACCAAAATTGAAAGATCAGGAAATCTGAAAACAATGATCCCTGAGAATAAGCTTTCACAAGGTCTTCCTGCTCAATTACTAAGCAGAAGACCGGATCTGAAGATGGCAGAATTTAATGTAATCAGCCTGAATTCAAAAACAGGATTGGCTAAAGCAGCAATGTATCCGAGTATCAGTCTGAGCCCGCAGATTGGAGTGAATTCCAATAAGTTCAGTTCATGGTTTGATATTCCCGGGTCTATTACGAAAGCGGTCGCAGCTAATTTAGCCGCTCCTATTTTTCAGAAAAAACAGTTGAAAACCGCCTATGAAACGGCATTAATTGAACAGGAAAAGGCGGCAATCAACTTTAAACAGTCTGTAATGACAGCTGTTGGAGAAGTTTCTGATGCTATGGCAAAAACGCAGGGAACTTCTGAAAGATTACAGCTTTTAGAACAGAGAACGGCTATTTTAGATAAAGGAATTGGAGATGCTTTGAAGCTGTATAAAAGCGGAATGGCAACCTATCTTGAAGTAATTACAGCTCAGAATAATAAACTTCAGAATGATCTGGAAGCTATTAATGTAACACTGGAAAGATTAAATGCTGAGGTAGACCTTTACCGTGCTTTAGGCGGTGGAGTGCAGTAAAATGTAATTGATAAATAATAAATGGGAAGGAAGCTGCATAGGGTAGCTTCCTTTTTTATTATAAGATACTGAAAGCATTAAAATGAAATCATCAGAATATGAAATTCAAAATGATTGTTATTTTTTATTGTATAAATAATTATTTGAATCAAATTTTTCATCCATAAAATCAGTGAGTTATGAAAAATGTTGGTTTTTTGAAAAAATAATGCAAGATTTCCGGGAAATGAGATTTATATCAATGAGTACTCAAAATAATTAATGTTTAATGAAAAAATAATGCAATGAAAAAATTTACAGTATCTCAATTTTTAACAGCGATCCTAATTGTAATAACAGGAATTACTTTGTATTCATGTAGTGTTGATGGCCCGGAAATCAGACCGGTAAGACTGGAAGATCTGAATGGAGATTATAAAGGAAGACTTATTACCATACAGGGAGAAAACAAAACAGAAAAAATAAAAAATTTTAAAGCAAAAAAGGACACCATTATGTTTTCAGAATTTCCTGTGGATGAAATTGTGAAAACAGTAGTAAAAGATCCGGTAAAGACAGAAGAGGCTCTTAAGACAATAGGAAAGGTGAAGTATGAAATTAAATATACAGCTTCTATCAATACGGTAAACAATGTGATTGAGCTATCCCTGGCTCCCAAATCTATGGAGCTCTTGATTCCTGTAGATGGAAAGATCAAAAAAACAGAAGTGACATTGAATGCTAAACAGAAAGGTTTTTTTGTAGGGATGGACGGCTCACTGCGATTCGCTTTAACTGCCGAGAAAATTACCGTAGATGGTACAGTACTTGCCCCTTATGAAGCAATTAATTATAATTTTCCGTTCTGTGTAAAATATTAATTAATGGTTATTACTATAAATAGATTGTATTTATACGGTGCAATCTATTTTTTGCTTTAAAAATTTAATCATATATCGTATACTGGAGCAGTACATGGGAGAAAGTAAGGAACAGATTTTGGTAAACCGCCTTCTGCAGAAGGAGGAAGCCGCCTGGAAAGAGCTTTTTGGAGCTTATTCAGGTAATCTTACCTATGTATGTTCCCGGTATATTGTTGAAAAGGAAGATGTACATGATATACTTCAGAATAGTTTTATCAAGATGTTTCGTTCTATAGAATCATTTGAATACAGAGGAGATGGCTCACTTAGAGCATGGATTACCCGTATTGCAGTGAATGAATCTCTGAAGCATATCAGGCAGAAAGGAGACTTTAAATCTTCCGTTGAGGTAGAAGATCTTCCCGATCTTCCCCATGAAGAAGAACCGGATTTTGAGGAAATCCCGAAAGAAGATATTATGAAACTGATTCAGTCTCTTCCGGACGGATACAGAACCGTTTTCAATTTGTATGTGTTTGAAAATAAGAGCCATAAAGAAATTGCATTGCTGCTGGGAATTGCAGAAAACTCTTCAGCATCACAGTTTCACCGTGCAAAAGGGCTGCTGGTTCAGAAAATAAAGGAATTTAAAATGTCAAAAAAAGCACAATATGAATAACGAGTGGCTCAATAACCTGCGTAGCAGAATGGAGAACCATGAAGAAGAGGTTCCGGAAGGATTGTGGGATGACATCAAAGATGAATTGTTCTCAGAAGAAGAAAATAAGCTGATGCCGGGCTTTATTCCTTCAATTGATGCTGAAAATGAAGAGAAAAAGATAGACGCGGTAGGGGACGGAAATAAATCCTGGCTTTATCGCATCGGAAGTGTTGCAGCAGCAGCTGTTTTGATTTTTGTAATCATGAAAATAATGCCGGAAGAAAACCATGGTACACTTTCACAGAATCCATCAGATTCTAATAAAAATAATAAAAAAACAGATACAAATCTGCCTTTGAATAATGAAGAACAGGAAGAGAGTAGAAAGATTTGGAACAACTCAAAGGCAGATATTTCTTTAGCTCAGAATACCATTAATGCAGTACATTCTTCTATAAGAAATATTGAATACACAAATTCTGAAAAGGCAGGAAGAGAAGAAACGGGAAATAAAGAAAAGGTACAGGCTGTTACCAAAATGCCTGTGGTTGGAGACATACTAAGTTCTCAGGCGGAAAATAAACCGAATGAAATGCCTTTGGCGGATAGTAAAATAAAGAATGAAGGAATTGAAGACGAGGTAAATAAGATAGAAAAAGAGTTATCTGAAAAATATGCAGATAATACCAAAACTAAGAATGGAAAATCCAGATCTGAAAAGAAATGGATGCTGAGTATGCTCACAGGAAATGCATCATCCAATTCTGCAGAACAGCAGTTCAATGGTTATGCTTCTGTAAGTGGAAAGCCTATGAGTTTTGAACAGGTATGGGCTGCTTCCAGTTATGTAGAAGATCCTTTGACTCAAATACTGCTGGCTAATCAAAATAAACCGGTAGAAGCAAGGATCAGACATAAAGTTCCGGTAACATTCGGATTGTCGGTGTATTATAATCTGGGTAAAAGATGGGGAATAGGAACCGGACTGAATTATACCAAGCTGGCCTCTGAACTTCATTCCGGAAGTGATGATAATTATATTAAAGGAGAGCAGAAAGTTCATTATATCGGAATTCCTGTTCAGGTTAATTATAATGTTATTCAGAAAGGACGATTTACAGGATATGTTACAGGAGGAGCTTTGGTAGAAAAACCTATATCAGGAACTATTACAACAAGTTATGTAGTAAATGATGAGGTAAAAGAAACTTCAAATGAAAAATTGGATCATAAGCCACTGTCGTTTTCAGTGAATACGGCAGTAGGATTACAGGTGAAGGTGGTAAACAGATTGGGAATTTATGCAGAACCGGGTATTGGCTATCATTTTAAAGATGAGAATTCTCCCAATACCATTTATAAGGAAAAACCTCTGCATTTTAATGTGAAATTCGGGATCAGGTTGTTGATTGATTAATGCTGATGACTTTTAAAACAGAAATCAACTTAAATGTCAATATATATGAAAACAAAACTGATTTTTTTAACATTTTTATTGTTCAACCTTCTGAATATAAAGGCACAGTGTGAGCCTACCATTACCAGTCCGAGATTAGGAGCTGTCTTTGCAGATAAGATCCTGTTTTGTGAGAGTGAAGATGAAATACTGTCCACTACACAGACTTATTCTACGTATCAGTGGTATAAACAAGAATGGACCTGGCAGACTCCTAACAATAATCCATGGCAGGCAATTCCGGGAGCTACCTCTCAGCAGCTAACCATTAATGGAAGTAATGACCAGTTGTATTATTTTAAGGTAGCAGTTACACAGGGAGACTGTACGGCAGAAAGCCAGGCAGTAATGGGAGACGGATATGTGTATGGACTTCCTGCAATGATGTCCACTTTTGTTCCGGGAACCTATGAAATTGTAGATGGTGGAATAGTACATGTATGTTCAGAAGCTCCCGTGAAATTTGATAATGTGTTTCCTGTAGTTTACGGTCCACATACTTGGTTTAAGTGCGTTCCTACAACTACAGCTCCTTTTACAGGCGATCCTTGTGTGATTCCTAATGTGACAGGAGATACCTATACTGCTACTGAACCCGGGCAATATGGATTTTATGCCTGTACAGAATATTGTCCAGATCAGTGTAAAATGTTAGATCCGTTTGCCTTTGTAGAATTGCAGTATGGGAATTGGGAGTTCTGTGGAAATTTAGGCACAGGAGAAATAACAAAACCAAAAGAAAATAAATTAAATATATATCCAAATCCTACGGCGCAATTCCTTTATATCGGGAAAGAATCAGAGGAATACAAAGAGGTTGCTATTATGGATATGTCCGGAAAACTGGTTCTTAAGAAAGATAACCATCAGTACAGACAAGCCATTGATGTAAGTCATTTGGTACCCGGAAATTATATCATCGTTTCCAAAAGCGTTAAAGGAGAGATTTATAGAAATAAATTGATAAAAAAATAAAGGATTAAATAATCTTTTCGTTAGTTTTTAATAGTGGTTAAATCGGCACAATCTGTTTTGTGCCGATTTTATTTTGTAACAGCTTATATTGATATACAAAACCAGACCCAATAATGAGCCTGGTAAAAAAAATAAGGATGTTAGTTGGTTGTTTTTCTATTTATAAAGCCTTCCTTTCAGTCTGCTTAAAGATTCCTGTGATATTCCCAGATAATTGGCTACCATCCTGTTAGAAAGTCTTTGCACAACAGTCGGATTCTGTTCCAGAAGCTGTTTATATCTTTCCGTGGCATCCATGGTTAAAAAGCTCATCAGATGACGGGTGTTGTTCACATAAGCGTTTTCCAGATAGTAGATATAAAACTTTTCCCAACCCGGAACTCTACTCAGAAGACTTTGAAAATCCCTGAAATAAATATAAAGAAGCTCAGAACTTTCCAGAGCCTGAATATATTCTTCAGAACCTTCACCAGTGATTAATCCTACAAGATTGCTGGCAAAATTGTTTTCAAAAGCAATGTATCTTGTTGCCTCTGTACCATCTGCCTGCAGAAAATAAATTCTGAGGCAGCCTTTCACTACGAAATAAATTTTGGTAGAATGTTCCTTTTCATTCAGAAGGATTTCTTCTTTCTTGATCTGGAAATATTTAAAATAAGACAGAACGATTTCCATTCCTTCTTCATCAATTGAAGTGATTTGGGAAATTTTTTCAGCCAATAATGAATACATGATGGAAGTGTTAATGATTATAATTTGCAATTCTGATTTGGTTTTCAGTGGCTCCCCATTCCTTTTTAAAGTATTGTGAAAACAGCATATTCACCTCATGCTCACAGAAAAGCAGGATAGTGTAACTTTCAGTCTCCCTGCTAAGGTCCTTTTTAAAAAGATGGATTACCCGCTCAGGACTGTAGGGATAAATAATGTGATAGTTGAGCGGATAACTTCCATCAATATCCGGGAAAAAATCCCCTGTATTTTTGCTGTAGATAAAGCTGTTTACTGTGCTTGTAAAAGGAAGACTTCTGTTGAACTGATAGAAAAATGCCTGTGCCTCTGTATTGCCTATCAGGTAATACGTTTCAGCATTCAACCCTTGAATAATGATTTCTTCAGGATCAAGATATTGGATGATATTTCCAGAAGACAGATTTTCAAGCCATTCTTCATTATTTTTTCGTTTGTAAATAATGATTTCTAAAGTGTTTCGTACCACATCGTAATTCCATAAAGTGGATCTGATGAGTAAAACTCCTTCCTGATCCTCATTCTCTGTTAATAAAGGGATAATATACCCTGGATTTCTGTCCATATTCAATTCTATATAAAAAGGAACTCTTAATTTCATGTGCCATGCCGTAGAGGTGAGCTTTTTCGAAGCAATAATTTCACCGCTGTTGATATTGGTTAATTCTGGTTTCATTTTGTGACCGTTTTGGAGTGATGTTTTGTTTTAAAATCAAATATTAATGAGCATCTGCCGGTATTTCTACCTTTTTCTTTTTAAAGCCTTGCAGTAACACAAACGGAATACAGCAAAGCATGGCAATCCCAAGATATTGATAAGCATCTGTGAAGCCCATCAGCATTGCCTGCTTGTTAATGACTTTATCTATCGCATGTAAAGCCATTTCAGAAGCATCAGAATGAGAGAACCCTTTACCCATGAAGCTTGAAATATAATCCTGGGTTCTTTCCCAATAAGCAGATCCATATTCATTGACGTTTTCCAACAGATAATTCCTATGTTGTCCCTTTCCGATGTGAACAGATGTAGCCAGCCCTGCAATTCCGAAAGAGCCTCCCAATTGACGCATCATATTGTACAATCCGGCTCCCTGTCCGATTTCCGGACCTTTTAAGTCTTTAATAGCCAACGTAATCAAAGGCACAAATAAAAGTCCTATTCCAATCCCTCTGAAATAAAGAGGAAAGTAGAAGTCTGTATTTCCGGAAGATAAGGTCGCCTTGCTCATAATCATCGGGAAAATAAAGAAACAGAGGAATCCGGCGATCACAAATAGCTGTGGTGGAACTCCTTTTTTCAGAAGCTTTCCTACGGTTGGCATCAGGGCGATAGTAAAGATTTGTCCAGGAAGCAGCAGAAATCCTGTCTGTTGTGCCGAGAAACCTAATAAGCTCTGACAGAACTGTGGAAATATAAATACCGATCCATATAATCCAATTCCAAAGAGAAAAGATGTAACCATTCCCGCAGAAAAACTTCTGTATCGGAATAATTTAAGATTCACAACCGGATGTTCTGTTGTTGTTTCCCGCCAGATAAATAATAAAATACCAATCACCGAAGTCACACAAAGTACAGTAATATAATTGGTTGCGAACCAGTCTTTTTCTTCCCCTTTTTCAAGTACAGTCTGTAAACTTCCTACAGCAATGGTTAGCAACAGAATTCCCCACCAGTCAACAGGTTTTCCCGTACTTTCTTTGGGTGTTTCCCTCACATATTGATACGTAAGAATTGCAGCTAAAATTCCCAAAGGAAGATTGATATAAAATACCCACGGCCATGAAAAATGATCCGTAAGATATCCTCCTAAAGCAGGAGCTACAGTAGGCCCAACCACAGCACCAAAACCGAAAATCGCTGTTGCTGTACCTCTTTCTTCTGGTGGCCAGGTTTCTAGCAAAATAGCCTGCGCCGTAGAGATCAAACCACCACCGGCCAACCCTTGCAGAATTCTGAACGTGACTAGCTCTACCAGCGTATGGGAATTCCCACAAAGCATTGAAGCAATGGTAAAAACAATAATGGAAAATAAGAAGTAATTCTTTCTTCCAAAACGGCTTCCCAGCCATCCGGACATGGGTAAAATAATGACATTGGCAACAGCATAACCGGTAGAAACCCAGGCAACATCTTCTAATATGGCACCCATATTTCCCTGAATATGAGGGATAGCAACGTTCACAATGGTGGTATCTAAAAATTCAAGCATACATGACAATACCATCGTAAACGTGATCACCCATTTTCTAAATCCTTTCTCAGCCATCATGTTGAGTTATTTAGTTAATACGCTTACCTCCACATTCATCCCCGGACGAATCTTCTTAAGGAGCTTCGGAGTAGCGTTAATTTTTATTTTTACAGGAATACGCTGTACAACCTTCACGAAGTTACCTGTCGCGTTATCAGGAGGTAACAAAGACATTTTTGCTCCTGTAGTCCCTGCAAAATTGTGTACAACGCCTTGTATAGGTTCGTTAGGGTAAGCATCAACAATAATTTCTGCTTTTTGCCCTGCGCGGATGTGCTGCATCTGGGTTTCTTTGAAATTAGCGGTTACATACAGATTATTTTCGTCTACAACGGCAAATAACGTTTGTCCGGCCTGAAGCAATTGACCCATTTGTACACGACGTTTCGTAACAATTCCTGAAACAGGAGCTTTAATAGTAGTGTAGGAGAGAAGCAGTTTAGCATAATCTACATCTGCCTGTTGCTGGCCTGTTGCTGTATTCGTTACAACCAATTCGGATTGGCTGTTTCCAATCTGAGCAACAGCCGTTTTGTACTGTTCCTCCGCAGATTGTAGGGCAGCTTCAGCAATTTGGCGCTCTGCTTTAGCCTTATCAAAAGTCTGCTGCGGAATAGATCCGTTTTTAATTAAAGCTGCATAGCGTTCATAATCCTGATTGGCCTGCCATAACTTAGCTTTAGCTTCATCAACTTTAGCTTTATATCCTAATGATGCAGAATGAGTAGTTGAAACCTGAGTTTGAGAAACTCCTATTTTTGAACCTGCTGTTTTTTGAGCTGCAATGGCCTGTTCCAGCTTCAGACGATATTCGTGGTCTTCCAATTTAACCAGAACCTGTCCTTTGCTGACACGTTGATTGTCCTCAAACCCAATAGAATCGATATAGCCGCCTACACGGGTTACCACAGCGCTGAGGTCACCGTCTATCTGTGCATCATCTGTATCTTCATGGGATTGATGGTAAAAGTATTGTTTAATTCCGAAGATGCTTCCTGCGACAATCACGACCAGGAGAATGACGGGAACAATGTATTTTTTTTGTTTTGAAGGAGTAACTTCCATAGTATTGTTAGTGTTCATAGTTGTTATTATTGAGTAATTGTTGAAATTTTTCCGGAAACTTTCAGGAGATGATACCAAGCCACAGAAGCATCAGCACGGGCAATTTCTAAATCGGTAAGTGCCTGATAAAGCTTAGCATTTGCATCAATACGGTCTGTAACAGTGGTTACATTATTTTTGTAACGGTCTGCCTGCATACGGTTATTTTCTGTAGCCTCTTCAATAGAGGAGTGAAGAAGATTGACCTTGTTTAATGATCTGATATACAATTGATAAGCTTGATTAACTTCTGTTCGGATTTTATCAGACCAGATATTCTTTTCTATTGAAGTCTGCTTCTGATTGATTTGAATTTCAGCCAGTTTGTTCTTGTTTAGCCATAAAGTGGAAAAATCCCATGAAACGGTTGCTCCTAAAGAAAATGGAGCGATAAAAGTTCCGTTGGAAGGAATAAAAGTAGAACCTGCATGATTATATCCCATTCCTGCACCTACAGATAATTTAGGTAACTCATCAGCTTTCAGAGCTTTAAATGAAAAAATCTGAACTTTTGATTGAAGGGTATTTTGCTCAAGCTCTTTTCTTTGAGAAAAAGCCATATCAAGATATTCTTCCAATGAAAAAGGAGTTTCTTCTTTTAAAAGCACCGAATCTGTCTGCAGGTCAAGGCTGTCCGGAAGTCCGAGAAGGACATTCATATTATAGCATACGATTTTGCGGTTAGCCTCAAGGTCTGAAGCTGTAATCTCAATTCCGGATCTTTGAAGTTTAAATCGTAAGACATCGTTTTTAGTTACAATGCCATGACGGTAAAACTGTTCCGCTTGTTGAATAAGGTTATCAACTGCTGTGAGATTCTGCTGTACAATTTTTTGGCTTTGAGAAATTTTGTACAGGTCAAAATACATTTGAACCGCAGTGTAAATTACCTCATCCTCAGTAAGATTCACATTGGATTTCGCAATTTCAGAAAGGAGGAGAGTGGACTGCCTTGCATACTTCAGTTTAAAACCATTGAAAACAGTTTCGTTAAGAGAAGCATTTCCTACATAGGATTCGGCTCTTTTAGGGAGTACCCAGTCAAGAGATCCCAGTTTGATATGGTTGGCGATATTTTCAGTATGAGAAAATGTTCCGCTGACGCTTCCCGTGGGAAGAGACTGATCTTTGGTCTGGTTGTATTTATTAATGGCGAGATCTACAGAAGCCCTTTTCAGTTTCAGGGCATTGCTGTTTGAAAGTGCCATTTCTACCGTTTGATTTAAGGTAAGCAAACGGATTTGTGCATTTCCGGGAATACTCAATGCTGTGCTAAAGCATAGTAAGAGTGATTTCCAGAGAAGTGGATTGATTAATGTTTTCATTTGTTGTAAGACATAGCTCCGCCAGGCAGGCGTTGAGCTTGCTTTAAGAGGTTAGTTATGATAAATAAGATTTAGTGTGTTTCGTGATTGTAAGGAAGAACCAATACTGGAGTAGTAGAGTGACGGATGATATACTCTGCGGTACTGCCACTGATGAGGTGATCTAATCCGGTTCTTCCATGGGTACCTACAATTAATAGGTCTGCGCTGTTGTCAGCCATAAATTGAATGATCTGTTCCTGCGGATCACCATTAAGGATGGTGGTTGAATGTTCTACCAAACTAAATTTTTCGGTAACTTGTTTAATTCTAGCCATTTGCTTTTCCATAGAGTCATCATCTTCGATAGAAGTATTGGCTAGTGAGGCATTGAGAATGGCGGTATTATTTCTTACGAACAGGAGCTTTACTGTAGCATTAAAAAAGACGGCCAGTTCAAAGCCCCGGGAAGCAATTCGTGGAGAAAAGATACTTTCATCCAGGGCAATGATAATAGATTGAATGTTCATAGTTTATATTTAAATCGTGTTGCAAAATTCCTTTATCCGGGGAATAAAAACTTTGACCTGGGTTAAAAAACGATCCTATGATGACTGTTTTTTATGCAATCCAGCCTGATTTTCCGATTCACCGGCCTTCCAATAAGATACAGCATGCAGAGCACGGGGATCAAGAGAGGGATCAGCTTTGAAATAATCACGAAGTTCTTTTACCGTAGAATATTCTGCAGCAACATATACATATTTTCTTTGTTCATCTTCAGGAAATTTAAACTGTTTGGCAGCTTCTGCAAGTTGACTTCCTTTTTCCGGTGTTGGATTATAAAGCCATTCAATATCTACATTGGCAGCAGAGCAGGAGAGTATTTCATCGTCTTTTCCGAATGTTTCCATCAGTACTTTAACGTTTACTCCTTCAGGCAGCTGTTCAACAATCGCACAGATAACGGGTAGGGCAGTGGCATCACCTACTAACAGATAAGAATCGGCTTCAGGAACTAAAGGTCTTGTGCTTTCTTTCATTCCTATGCCTAAAAAATCGCCTTCCTGAGCATGTAATGCCCATGCTGATGCAGGTCCATTGTCTCCGTGTGCTACGAAATCAATGCTTAGCTCTCTATTTTCAAGATCAATTTTTCGGTTGGTATAGGTTCTTACGATTTCTTGTGTATCTGTTTCATCTGTAGGGATAAATATCTTGTTATTTGAACCAGATTTTACATGAGTGAGCATTTCTGCCTGATTGTCATTAATATTGAAAATAACCCTGATGAAATGGGGGGTAATATACTCTTTATGTTTCACATGAAACACTGAACGTATTTTTTTTGTTTCTGTTGAGTTCATTGTGATTGAATTTTATTGTAAAATATTTTCTTTTAGTAAGTTATAGGAAGGATGCATTTGACGGTATTTGATAATATTTTCTATAGAAAAGATCATAAAATCGTATTTTAATGCAAATACTGCAATCTGTGGGAATCTGTACATCGTTCAGTTATTTTAATATGGCAATGCAAAGTTGGACACACGGGAAATGAAAAACTTTGACTTAGGTTAAAAAAGTAAGATCACTCCTAATTTTTATATTCTAATGTTTCCATTTCATGACAAACGGTAGTGGCCCAAAAGTCTAATTCCCACTCTTTTTTGCGGACCACTTCAAGTGAATATTCACCTTTGTAATAGTTTTTAATCAGTTCCTTCCTTTGAAATTCAATAAGCTGAAGTTCTATATTGAAATAAGTTTTTCTCCATTCTTTGCGGTCTGTAGGTTCAGTTTGATAAAGTTCTGTTTCTTCTTTTTTTAATTTTTCAATCATCCCGGAAATAATACCTTCACTGATGAAAGGGTCTTCTTTCTTATCTTCCAGAAAGGAAAGGGATTGATTAATTAAAAGAGTATTCAGTTCTTTTTCACTCTTTTCCTCTTCTTCAGCAGGTTTTATAAGCTTTATCAGATGAGGCAGGGTAAAACCTTGAATGAGTAAAGTGAGAATGATCACCACAAATGTGATGAATAGAATAGTGCTTCTTTGAGCGATCAAAACTCCGTCTTCATCCTGCAAGGGCATTGCGAGTGCCGCGGCTAATGAAACAACACCCCGCATTCCGGACCATGATAAAATAATATATTCCTTTTTGGCTTGTGAAAAAAATCCTGTTTCTTTTTTTGCTTTATCTGCTGAAAATAAGGGAAATGTAAAGATGACAAATAGCCTTACAATGATAAGAATACCAAAAATGAGAAGGCCATACAGCATTAAAATTAGCAGTTCAGTATGAGGAATATCTGCAATAATCTGAGGAAGCTGCATTCCCAGAATCAGAAAGACTAAGCCGTTCAGAACAAATACAATAACGTCCCAGAAGTGGCTCATCTGTATTCTGCTGTTAGCACTGAAAAGAGAAAAAGAATTCCAGGACAGATACATTCCTAAAACTACAACAGCCAGCACTCCTGAACAGTCCAGATGTTCAGCTATGCTATAAGTAGCAAATGGCAGCAGAATAATCACAAAGGTTTCTGCATTACTGTTTCCATTCAAAAATCTGTGCAGCTTAAGAAAGACATATCCTATCACAAGGCCAACGATAATTCCACCTAAACTGATGGTAACGAATTGAAATCCGGCATTCCAGAAGGAAAAAGCCCCATTTATAATAGCAATTAATGCACATTTATAGGCAATAAGGGCTGATGCATCATTCAGAAGACTTTCCCCTTCAAGGATGGTTACCAGCTTTTTAGGCAAAGGAAGCCCCTTGGTAATGCAGGTCGCCGCTACAGCATCCGGTGGAGAGATAATTGCTCCTAAAATGAAAGCTAATGGCCATGAGAAACCGGGAATAATGCTGTGAGCAATGATGGCAATAATGGTTGTCGTAAGAAAGACTAATCCTACGGCAAGGAGTGATATTTTGGAGAATTCTTTTTTAAATTCAGGAATGGAAGTATTCCAGGCGGCATCAAACAAAATTGGCGGTAAAACGACATAAAAAATCATTTCCGGGCTCATATCTATAGAAGGAACCAATCTTGTAAGGCTCAAAATAAGACCAGCTGATAATAGTAAAAGGGGAAGAGCCAGTTTAAGCCTTTCTTTTACCGAAATAATAACGATGAGAATAATAGAGATCCAAATAATTTTTTCAAGTTCTGCCATGTGTTTCTTTATTGTGCTGCAAAATTATGGTGTTGAAAAAGGCAAAACTTTGATCTGAGTCAAAAAACGATAAGAGTCTTTATGAAATACAAAAGGGAAAGAACCGTGAACTTTTTTCCTGTTTTTTCCCGATATTTATCAAAATATTTAACGATGAAATTAAATTTTAAGAGAATTCTTCTGCCTTTAATGGTATTCTGTATGGTACTTGCACAAGCTCAAAAAAATACAGAAAATATTGATGGTGTATATAAAGGAAAAGGTGCCGTTTTTGTTCTCAATAAAAATAAAACATTTCTTATCATGGCTTATGCAACCCTGATAAAAGGAACGTGGAATGTTGAAAAAGACCTTCTTTATCTGAAGCCTAAAAACCCGGAAGATAAATTTTACGTGTATGCCCGCAAAAATCCTGATATAAAAGCAGGGATGCGGATTAATTTTTTAGGAGACGGTATTGGAAACAGTAATATTGTTGTTGGTGAATTTCCCAATAAGATGCAGACCCTTTTTAATGATGATGCCAATTGCCTGGATTATCCTAATGTTCATGTTTTTAAAGAAAAATGGTCTTCCGTTACCATGCTGGAAGAACAGAACGAAAAAAATTGGAAAACGGTAGATATTCCAAAGTTAATGTACAATTTTCCAACAGGAGATTATAACGATTTTATAGTACAACATATGCAGGATAGCCTGTACCACAATGACTTTGTTTTTAAAATTACCAAAAAAGGATTGGTGGATGCGAATAGAGGTTCAGAAGAAATTATTAAAAAAACAACTGTAAAAGAAGAGTTTTCCGATGAAAAAGAACTGGAATTTATGAATCAGGCTTTTGATATGGCCTTTGCTGCAGATTATAAATTAGTAAACAATGCCTACAACACCAATGATGATATGAATGGTAAAATAGATTTGAATTACTATAAATATAATAAAGTAAGAAATGTATACGTAAATTCTGCTGTACCAGCTAAGCAATTGGATTATAAAAGTAAAGATTACCATTATAATGATGTGCTGATGAAGTTTGACAGAATCACGGGAACTTCACAACCACAGGTTACCGTAAAAAAATTACCCAAACCTCTGTTTGTAGCCAATTGTGATAATTTGTAATACGATTAATTAAAATAAACCACCGGATTTTAGGTGGTTTGTTGATTTTCAGTAAATTAATTCTGTGTGCCTTATAATAGGTGAAAAACTTTTATACATGATTTTAATACGACGAGTTTTGGCGTTTACTTCTTCGATATTTGCATCAGGAAATTAAAGAAAAGGCCTAAGTATTAAAAAATCCTGGTGGATATCTTTTATCTGAAACCACCTTAAAAAATAAAGTTACAATTGAAGTATTCTGTTAAAACAGGACTCTTCAAATCTTAACCTTTATAAAACCAACACAAAATTAAAATGTCAACTAATAACAATGCGTCACAAACATTATTTAGATTTGTGAGCTTAAGAAACCCACAATTAACAGAAACAAAAAGAAGAAACTTAGGATTTATCCACAGACCACAAGGAGTAAAAGGAGTTTTTGATACTGCTATTACAGCAAGACTGAGCGGAGTAAAAAAATCGGATGTACTTCCTATGGTAGCTGCTGAATTTGCACCGTCGGCTTTTAAAACAGAAAAAGAAATTGAAACAGGTGAGTTTGGGCAGCTACTTATTATCGGCAGACAGATTGCCAAGAAAGAAAAACTAGATAGTTTTGGTTTAACAACCACGCAATTTTTCTATAAAGAACTGATTGATGTTAATAAAGAACTGAATGCCAGAGGCCTTGAAGTATTTGGGCTGCTTTGGAATAATCTTATCTATCAGGTAGTTACTCAGAAAGACTTTTATGTTAAAGAAGCAATCAGCCATGTACTGAAGGCTCTTCACTTTGGATTTGCCCAAAATATGAATATAGACAATGATGTCATTAAAGCCAATGGAGACAAAACACCTTTGGATAATGCGTTGGACGGAAGGCTTGTTATGCCGAGAGTCTTATTTGTAGAAGATGATGCTTCAAATCCGGGAATTGTGTTAACTTCCAAGGGGGTAATTGGCCAAAAGTCACTTGGTCTTCCAGTCAAAGATATTGAGAGAATAAAAGCCAATGCAGAGAAAGATCTGCAACTCACTCAATCTTTATTGAGAAAACAAAAAATGGAAACCCTGAATGCTGAACTGAAAATATTACAGGAAAACAACTATGCATCCAGTAGCAAAGCTTATCAGTCTGCATATGAAGATTATAAAAGAAGATATCAGGAGCAATTTACTGAAATTGAAAAAACGATCAGTGCTATTGAGATTATAAAAGAACAGAAAGGGTCTGAAGAAGAGCTACAGAGATTATACAACCGCTTAAAAGAATTACAGTCCGGAATGACTCCATTTAATTTTGAAGGCGGAAATGGTCTTAATGTTTATGATCTTCAGGCAAAGCTGACTCTGGATTCTTTTGATCTGTTTATGGAATTATGTTCGGATAAGAGTGCTGGAGAAATCAGACTTCCTGAGTTTCCAATGGATGGTACTTATAAAGTCATTTCTGAAACTGAATTGGAGGTAGGAAAACAGGTTCTTAGAGTTGACGACCGTTTCCAGTCCTATAGTGACGTAGTTTCCCATATTCAGAATCAAATTGCCAGTACAGAACAGACTGCCATTGAAAATGGAACCAATGAACAGGCACAGTATGCCAATATCGGGGGAGCTCTTGTTCCCGTAATAAATTCTCTTCAAAGAACACACTTGGCCTATAGTTTATATGCACAGTCTTACAGAAGTATGTTCACCAGCTCCCGAACATTTATAAATTTTGCCTTTGAAGTAGAAGATAATTCATGGAACGTAGCCAATGCAAAAGTAACATTGGAATCAAATACAGGAATCTATGAAGAATCATTCAATAATATCAATGTTATTAACGGAATGGTAAGCTTTCCGGCAATGATGACAGGTAGATACAGCCTCATTTCAAAAATAAGGATTAATGTTTATTTTGAAAATGGAAGAGAAGGTTATCTTGAATTGTCAAATGTACCTGCCAATCAGTTTTTGACAGGAATGCTTACTCTGAAAAGAACAATTAATGGAGCCGGAAATGAAGATCTGACAGGTGGAAATGCTAAAAGGAAAAATTTCGGAATCAAAAGATTAGGAGTTGCAGACTATCTTAAAGTGGTACAGAGCGTACATGCCTATGTGCCGGGTGAGGTTTCCAATATTGAAAACGTAATGGCCAGCGAGCTAAGGCATAAATCTTCTGTTTCCAGAGATTATTCCGAAGTTACTGATACTACAAGTGCATCTCAGGAGATGGAAAAAACATCCGATACAGGTAAAACCTCAAGAACAGATATGCAGACTGAGGTTGCAAGGGAATTGGAAAGACAGCAGAATATCAACGCCCATGCAAGGTATAGCTTTGATGGGATCACCAATAAATTTGAGATTGGAGCAGATTATGCCAATAACACTGCTAGACATGACAGCGCAAGACAGGCCGTGATGAAATCTCAGGAGATTACTGAAAAGGCAATGGAAAAAGTGCTTACAAAAATCTCTGAAGAAAGGATTCAGAAAATTATCAAAGAATATACAGAAACCAATGTTCATGAATTTGATAACAGAGGGAGAATTATTAATCCTACAGGCACTACAATTGATAATGTAAATAGTGGACCTCAGCATATTACGGGAGTATACAGATGGGTAGATAAAAAGATGAAAAATCAAATCTACAATTATGGTAAACGTACGATGTTTGAGTTTATGGTTCCGGAGCCAGCAAAGCTGCACCGTTTGTCTCTGGCTGTTTCAAAAGGACAGTTACTTACAGCACCTATAGATCCAAGAAAAGCAGATAAACCTTATAATATGGCCAATGCGAAAGTTGCAACCAAAGAGCTTTTACAATATTGGGCAGATAAATATGGAGTACAGCTTACTGATCTTCCTAAAGAAGAAATTGAAGTATATCAGAATATTCAAGGAAGACCAGGTACCAGTGGTACTTTTGGAGCTATAGGAACGCAAATCAATATTACGCCGGATTATGTTGCCAAGAAAATGTCATTGCAATTTCATGCAACAAGAAGCTTTTTCGTTTATCCCAGCGCACTTATTGTAAGTAATGGTAAAGGTGGAGAAAGAGGTATTATTTCATTTGACAGCCCGTATCAGAGAACCTGGGTTGAAGATGGATTAAACCTTGAAGGAACTTTCAATTTCCTTTATAGAGGTCAAAATATCAGAGAAGTAACTTTTAATGTGACTTTAGCTTGTAAGCTTTCTGATGCCTTTATGGATAATGGTATTTGGAGAATTTTAATGCAATTATTGCCGCCTATGAAACTGCTTATCAGAAATTTGTTGAAGATCAGGCAAAATTAGATGCTGAACAGAAAAAGAAAGAGGATGAAGGTAAAGAAAAGACCAGCAACTTCTACAGATATATGGAGCATGATGTGCTGAAACACAACTGTGTAGCTTATTTACTGCAGGATTATTTAGAAGTATTAGGGCAGGATTTTACAAGCGGGGATAAAATGGAAAATTTCAAAGTAAATCTTGGAGAAAACCTTGACAAATATACCGCATTGGCTAAATTCATGGAACAGGCTTTTGAATGGGATATTATGGATTATACCTTCTATCCGTATTATTGGGCAAACCGCAAGATGTGGCAGGAGATGTACCTGAGTGAAAGTGTAGATCCTTTGTTCAGAAGTTTCTTACAGGCAGGTATGGCCAGAGTTATTGTAACCGTAAAACCAGGTTTTGAAGACGCCGTTCAGTTTTTCCTTACAACAGGTAAAATCTGGAATGGTGGGGAAGTTCCTGTTATTGGAGATCCAATGTATATGAGTATTGTAGACGAGATGCGCCAGCCAATTGGAAAACCACAAGGAAAATACTGGATAACAAGAGTTCCGACTACTTTAACAATTCTTCAGGACAAATCAACAGGATTGCCGGTAGATCAG
The DNA here is from genome assembly GCF_004119455.1 of Chryseobacterium sp. CH25. Classification (GTDB taxonomy): domain Bacteria; phylum Bacteroidota; class Bacteroidia; order Flavobacteriales; family Weeksellaceae; genus Chryseobacterium. The sequence goes on along the minus strand of NZ_NRQT01000003.1, from coordinate 476,036 downwards.
CCACTTCCGTTCTTCGTAGAAAACAATCCGGAAAACTGTGAAAACCCTTCAGAACTTGAAACCAAAACAAGTTTTGACCAAAGGGATATTCAGTTATTCCGATCGGATAAAACAGAAAGTACATTACCTAAAGATTAATAATAATTTAGAAATTAAGCGGATTTTTTCCGCTTAGTTTCTTTTAAAACCTAAAGAAATGAAAAATAAAGTGACTGCATTAAGACTGCCAAAGAATACTTCTGGAGATAACAATATGAAGGTAAAGGCTTTGAGGTTGCATAAAACTGCAATGCCTATGGCAGATAAACTTGTTGAAATACGTAAAGCATATGAAGCGTTTCTGTTCTATGAAACGGATGGACATTACAGTACTGTATATTTGGTTTGTTTAATGTTAGGAATGGATAGAAAGTTAGCCCTGGCTCTTGCTACGGCAACCGAGGCTCCCGATACAACAATACATGATGATACAAAATTTGAGCTAAATGATACTTGGGGGCACTTATTTGGGCCACAACAGGATATTCACTCTCTTACAGGTGGCTTTCATGGCATTGAAGAGTTTTTTACTGCGGTTAAATTTTTATATACCCCCAATGAAGATATCAAAGAATTAGGGGAGTTGTTACACCGTTTTGGAGATACCTATGCCCATACCAAAATAAACAATCTAAAACCAGATGATATAAAGATGGATATTGATTTAAAGGATGCAGATGATGCTACTATTAAGAAATATATCGAAGCCTGGAAGGTTGTTGGACCTGAACAAAATTTAAAAAGTAAAGTTGAACCTTGGGTAAAGTTTTTTACCTATTATATGGATAAGTATGGGGTTGAATTTTTAGAAAATGAATCTAAACAAAAAGAGATATTTAAAGGAGAAACACTCAAAGAAATATTAAGAGCAATATACCTGCCTAAGGGAACTTCTGATTTTGTAATGTATGGTAGAAATGGATTTACATTACAACATGCTACAACTGACGATGGATATCCTGATAAGATTTATCTCCGCCCTCAATGGTATTTTATTTATGTACAAAATTTAGCTTGGATTATTGCCACAAAATTTAGCTTGGATTATTCAAAATTGAATTTATCTTTGTTTAATAATATGTTGAACTTTCTTCAGAAACATCAGGATAAAAAACCTTCTATGAAGGGAATTATTGATTTTGAAATCTCAAGATTTCTCAATAAGAGAGTATTCTATGTTCCTGTTTTTTATGCATCAGGAGATAGAATATTAGCCTCTGTTGATGCTAGTATAACAAATTATAAGGAGGTTGCAAATGGAGTTGTTGAACTTTCCCAAAAATATATGGCTGATAATGGGGTGTCGCCTGAAAGAATAAAAGTAGAAGAAGTATATAATGTTAGTTATATTAATACCCATGAACCAATTCAAAAAATAGAATTAATAGCTTATAAAATAACATTCTAAATTAAAATTATGACTACTTTAATTATTTTGATGATTATCTTAATTGTTTTAATAATAATCAATCAAAATCGTTTTGGCATTTATTTATTAAATTATTTTTTAGGAATAATTCTGATGATCATTATTAATAGCTTTAAATATGAGGGAATTGATCATGGACAAGGAGGAGGGACCCTTATACTTATGTCTGAAATTTTCTATTTTTCAATGTTCTTTATTGGATCATTGTCTTACCTATTTCTAAGTAAAGAAAATTCAAAAGCAGGATATTTTGCCGTTCCACTTTGTATTTACTTATTAGGAACGGGTTATATGTTCTTCATAAGAGAATACTATCTTTCCGTAAGCCTGTTTATTGCGTTTTTTCCAACGCATATATATTCTTATTTTAAATTAAGAAAATTAGGAAAGCTTAATAATTAATTTACTTTGTGAAGATAGAATATTGGATGTTTTTCAAAATTTTATTTAACCCTTTTTATTAATGGTTCAATTTCTAGAGTATTTAAAAGGTATTAGTAATTTCATTATGTTTTGTTTCCTTAAAATCATTTTCTAAATCATTTTTTCTATAGGAAAATATCAGCATAACTGTCAGATTTTTAAAATAGTATATTAGTTATATTTACCTCAAAAACACACCATGCTGATCAAAATTTATGGCAGTGCCATTCATGGCGTTGCAGCCCAAACGATAACCATTGAAGTAAATGTGGATACCGGCGGAGTAGGGTACCATTTAGTAGGACTTCCTGATAATGCCATTAAAGAAAGTAGTTACAGGATTTCTGCTGCATTGAAAAATGTAGGATATAAAATTCCCGGGAAGAAAATTACCATTAATATGGCTCCTGCAGACCTGAGAAAAGAAGGCTCTGCTTATGATCTGAGTATAGCGATTGGGATTCTGACTGCTTCAGATCAGATTCTGGCTGAAGAAATTCAGAATTATATTATTATGGGAGAACTGTCATTGGATGGTAGTTTACAACCCATTAAAGGCGTTTTGCCTATAGCAATTCAGGCGAGGGAAGAGGGTTTTAAAGGAATTATTCTGCCTATTCAAAATGCCCGGGAAGCTGCTATTGTTAGTGATCTTGATGTATACGGAGTGGAAAATATAAGGCAGGTTATTGATTTTTTTAATGAAGATAAGGCCATTGAGAAGGTTATTTTGGATACCAAAAAGGAATTCCATGAAAGAGTCAATGATTTCCCGTTTGATTTCTCAGAAGTTAAAGGGCAGGAAACTGCTAAAAGAGCTATGGAAGTTGCCGCTGCTGGTGGACACAATATTATTCTTATAGGTCCGCCGGGAAGCGGAAAAACGATGTTGGCCAAAAGAGTTCCTAGTATTTTACCTCCATTAACCTTGAAAGAGGCTCTGGAAACTACAAAAATACATTCCGTAGCAGGAAAAATAGGAACAGAAGCTTCATTAATGACTGTTCGTCCTTTCAGATCCCCACATCACACCATTTCAGACGTTGCACTTGTTGGAGGTGGAAGTTATCCTCAACCGGGAGAAATTTCACTGGCCCATAATGGTGTTTTATTCCTTGATGAAATGCCGGAATTTAAAAGAACAGTGCTTGAAGTGATGAGACAACCTTTGGAAGATAGGGAAGTGACTATTTCAAGAGCACGGTTCACTGTTAATTATCCCGCAAGTTTTATGCTGGTTGCTTCAATGAATCCAAGTCCAAGTGGGTTTTTTCCAGATGATCCCAATAATACTTCCTCGGTTTATGAAATGCAGAGGTATATGAATAAGCTTTCCGGGCCTCTTTTAGATAGGATTGATATCCATATCGAAGTTCAGAAAGTAGAATTTGAACAGCTTTCAGAAAAAAGGAAAGGGGAGAAAAGCAAAGACATCCGGGAACGCGTCCTGAAAGCGAGAGAAATTCAGAATGAACGATACAGAAATCTTAATATCAGCAGCAATGCTCAGATTGGACCAAAGGAAATTGAAGCATTCTGCGAACTGGATGAAATATCATTTAACCTGATTAAACTGGCTATGGAAAAGTTGAATCTTTCAGCCAGAGCTTATGACAGAATTCTTAAAGTAGCTCGCACCATTGCTGATCTTGAAGAATCTGAAAAAATACTTTCTCATCATATTTCTGAAGCCATACAATACAGAAGCTTAGATCGGGAATTCTGGAATGCTTAGTGCTATTCATATAAATAAATAATAAAACCCAGACAGAGTGTTGTCTGGGCTTGTTAATTTCTGTTGTCAATTTAATTTACAGTAACTTTTATTACGTTTTGTGCTGCAGGGACAGGATATTGGGCTCCCACCTTTGAAATAACTTTTGTTTCACTTTGTGGGGTTCCACCAAATAAAGCCTGATGATTTCCAGCCCCGGGATATTGGTCTATTCCTGTACCGGAATCAAATAAAGCAGTTTTTGAGCTGAGATCGCCTTTTACAGTAGCATCAATGCCAACTTCATTCGCGAAAAACCAATCATTGGAAAAACCAAACATGGTAACATAAGCAATTTTATCACCCGGATCTGCCTTGAAGCTGGTCATAACTTTACTTCCTGGTGAAACAGGCGCATTTCCGGCCACATAAATCCCTTTTACACCAGGGAAAGATTTTAAACTGTTTTGCAACTTGTTTACATTTCCAAACTGTGCAATTTCCTTTAATCCCATTCCGTTATCTGTTTTTCCCAATTCATAGATTGGATTTTTATCCCCACGATAAATTACCACTAAAGCAGGAGAAAGCCCTGTCATAATTCCCGTATTGGCATTTAGTTTTGTTTTCATTTTATCAATATTTCCCATTTGGGCAATATCCGTAATCTCAGGGTTGGATAAAGAGTTGGGGGTAAAGAACGGAGTACTGTTCAGCAGCTGAGAACCATTGTAATTGGAAACAGCCCAAACTCCGGGAGAAAAAGGTGTTTCATTGGCTGTTCCGCCAGATGTGTTGGAGATGGTTAATGTAAACTCCGATGATATCTCATTATAATCAAGATTAAGTTTCATCAGTTTTGTAGCATCCACGTTAGGAACCATAGTGATAGGTTTGCTTTCCGTCTGTCCGGATATATTATCCTTTGTTCCGTTATCCCAGAGCAATACACTGGAAGAAACATCTCCGGTAATGGCTTTCCCATTGGTATCAAATAGCTTGATGCCCGGTTGCTGAGAAGCAAAGAACCAATCCTTTGAAAGGCCATACATCGTAGCAAACATTAATGCCTGTGCTTTTCCTGCACTGAATCTGATGGATACGGATTGTCCGGGTAATATGACTGGCATTGCTCCGGTTCCCTGAAAGCTCCCACTTTGTACAAAATCTTTAGGAGTAATAACGTTTTCAAAGGTGATGGTTCTCTGAGAAGACAGGTCCATCATGTTATTGTCCGAATCATTGCAGGATAAAAGGGAGAATGTTGTTATAATTCCCGCCGCCACTGTTGCCATTTTAAAAAAGGTCTTTTTCATAAGAGTGATTTTTTTAAGTTGTAGTTGAAAGTATAGTCGGGCACTATTTAAAATCCTGACAAAAAAAGATCAAATATTTTTAAAATGATGAAATTCAGTTGATTTTAGGAGATATTGCTTTGTATAAATAATACGTCAAGTTTTGACGCAGCATATAAATATTTTTGTCTTAGAGTAAAGAGAAACGTATAATTAAAGAGCAGGAAATGAATAATTTTATGGTATTAGCTAAAGATTTTGTAGCCAATGAAAGTGTAGTGATAGACCTTAAATCAACCGGATTAAAAAGTACACTGAATTCATTGATTTTTCAGAATCAAAAAGGACAGTATGCTCAATTTCTATGGCAATCTGGCAGTATAGAGAATAAAGGCTACTTTAAAGAGATGATGAACGATCTTGGTGTAAAGGTAGCCCATTATGATGGATTTTTAACTGTTACCAACGGGGGAGGAATGCAGTATTTGGAAGCAGAAATAAAGGTATAATTAAAGAATGTTATATTCCCTTTTTTCCTTCCAGAATCATCTGAACCATTTTAATTTTTCTGTTTTCTCTTGTTTCAGGCTTTTTTGCTTCCTCAATCCAGCGGATATATTCCTTTTTGTGGGTATAGCTCATTTTATCAAATAAGATCTTTGCCTCGGGACTTTCATTGAAGATCAAGCTGATGTCATCTGCAATCTCAACAATTCTTTCTTCTTTATCTTCAATAAGGGAAATGATAACCTCATCTCCAAAGGTCTTTCCGAGTTGCTTTCTGACTTCCTGAGTCAATCCTAAAATATGACAGTCAGATTTCATTTTAACAAGGCTGCCGCGATATTCAACTTTGTCGTCAAACAGAGCTTTAATTTTAACCTGTCCCCTTTTGTTAAATAGTTCTTCTGCTGAGAAAGGAAATTCTACAAAAGCAGCATTCATTTCTCCATTTTGTTTAATGGTAGCGGTGAATAATATAGGATTGGAACTCATATTTTTTATTTTATATTCAAAAATAAAAAAACCGTGAAAAATTACTTTCACGGTTTCAAAAATATATCAGATAAGATTATTTTTTCTTTGTTTTCTTAGGCATTGTTGTAGTACCTGAGTTTTTAGTTTTTGTATCAGCTGGAGTGTTTGCATCTCTTACAAGCTTTAATTCATCAACTAATCTTCTTGCACCAGCAAACTTATCAATTGTCCAAAGAACGAAACGAACGTCTACGTTGATTGTTTTCTGCCATTCAGGCTCGAATACGATATCACCGCTTAGTGCTTCGCTGTTTCCGTCAAAAGCAATACCAATAAGGTTTCCGTCTCCGTCAATTACTGGGGAACCAGAGTTTCCACCCGTAATGTCATTATTAGAAAGGAAGTTTACTGGCATGAAGCCTTTTGCATCAGCATACTGACCGAAATCTTTAAGGTTGTAAAGGTCAATTACTCTTTGAGGTAAATCGAATTCTTCATCACCTTTCTTGTATTTTCCAACAAGACCGGACATATCTGTATAGTAGTTATCAGTAACACCAAAGTAGTTTCTGTCTTCTCTGATAGGAAGTTTATCTACAGTACCATAAGTTAATCTCATAGTAGAGTTTGCGTCTGGATAGAACTTCTTCTCAGGCATTGCTTTTACTAAACCAGCTAAGAATAGACGGCTGTTTTTTGCAAAGTTGTCATCTACTTTAACGTATTTTTCAGTACTCATTTTCTGATCTGCAACAATACCGTTTGCTGCTTTCCAAAGCGGATCAGCATCAAGCTTTAATGCATCCGGATTCAATAAGAAGTTCGTAGCAGAAGTTTTGTTAGCGAAAATAGAAGAGTAAGCCAGGTTAGAAATTGCTTTAGCATCTAATCCTAAGATCGTAGCAGAAGCAACCTCCTTGTTTACTCTTGCCTGGTAAAGGCTGGTCATTGAACCAAGCATATCTCCTTCTAATGAAGGACTGAAGTTTTCGTAAGCAGCTTTAATAGCAGCTTCTGTTTTAGCTTTCATAGCTAATCTTCCCTGCATATCCTGAGCAGCGTAAGTTTTTAAAACAGAACCTAGTTGTAAAGCAAGGGAAATATATTTAGCATTTCTGGTGAACTGAGTAGCGTAGTTTCTTTCAACATTTCTGTCAGAAGTTTGTTTGTAGTATACGCTAATATCATCTAGAATACCATCATACGAAGTATTTCCTGGTTGAGCTGCCCACACTTTGAATTTGTCTTCAATAGCTTTCTTATCAGTGATGGTTCCGTTTTTCATTACTGCATCAATAGTTCCCTGTCTGTTTTTCCAGTAGTTCGCTACAGAAGCATATTGAGAAGCATAGTTAAGCTGAGTAGCTTTATCTTTATCCATGTACTTCTTCATTACATCCATTGCAGTTTTAGAAGCTTCAACCCAAGCCGGATAGTCTTTGTTTACCATCTGCTGAATTCCGTAAGAAGTCAAATAACGGTTGGTTCTTCCAGGGTATCCAAGGATCATTGAGAAATCACCTGGCTTCACTCCTTTAAGAGAAACCGGTAAGAAATGCTTAGGTTTCATTGGAACGTTGCTTGGAGAGTATTCAGCAGGATTTCCTGCAGCATCAGCATATACTCTGAAAACAGTGAAGTCAGCAGTATGTCTTGGCCACTCCCAGTTATCAGTATCACCACCGAATTTTCCTAATGATGAAGGTGGAGCACCAACTAATCTTACGTCTTTATAATCTTGGTATACGAAATAGTAGAATTCATTTCCGTTAAAGAAATCTTTTACTACTACAGTGTATTTTCCGTTTTCAGAGTTTTCTGTTTGAATTGCTTTCGTTTCAGCATCAATAACAGCTTTTCTCTCTGCTCCGGTCATATTGTTATTTAACTTAGACGTGATTCTTTGAGTAGCATCATCCATTCTTACTAAAAATCTTACATAAAGATCTTTTGCGTTGAATTCGTCTTTCTGTTTCATGGCCCAGAAACCATTCTTCAGATAATCTTTTTCAGGAGTAGAAGCAGCAGCTACAGCTCCATAACCACAGTGGTGGTTTGTAAATAAAAGTCCTTTATCAGAAACAATCTCCCCAGTACAGAAACCACCAAAACTTACGATAGCGTCTTTTAAGCTGGAATTGTTAACTGAATAAATTTCTTCAGGCGTAAGATGTAGACCCTCTTTTTGCATATCAACACCGTTAAGTCTTTTGATGAGCATAAGCAGCCACATCCCCTCATCCGCCCTCATCTGAGCAAAGCCCAGTAAGAAAGTGAATAGTAGAAATAGTCTTTTCATTTTATAAAATAATTTTTGTGTCGCTAATTTACTAATTTTTATGAGATTCTGTCCCGGATTGGTACGAAAATGGGATGATAATCAGCATGAAAAAAATATTATTTCCCCTTTTTGCTGTTTTATTCTTAGGCCTTGTTTTCAGTTGTTCTTCAGTACCGGATAAAAACCCAAGTATTCAAAGACAATGGATGCTGGTTTCTTTAGATGGTTTTTCTAAAGATCAGCTGATTGCTCATAAAGCTGAAATTAATCTGACCGGAAAGCTGGAAAAGGGTAAGATTCAGGGGAGTGCATACATGGGGTGTAACCAAATGTCTTTTACTTCCGAATTTAAAAATGATGGAACTCTTAAAGTTTCTCAGGGAGTAAGCACCATGAAAGCCTGTCAGGATATGGCTCTGGAAAGCTCTTTTCAGAAGAAATTTGAAACCATGACAAAATATTCTGTAGAGGGACATTTTCTTACATTATCCGACAATCAGGGAAACACAATGAAGTTTGTAGCTGCTGATTGGGATTAATAGTCTCCACTATGAAATATAAAAAGTCCGCTCATGAGCGGACTTCTTTTGTTTGAAAAATCTAGTTTGGTTATCAGTCTTTGGGATTATTAGTTTTTTGAGGGTATTAGTTTTTAGGGATTGTCTTTTTTATTTCTTCTAAAGTTGCAGTATTAGGGAGTCCTATAATTGTTTTTGTGTTCCTAGAATGTATGGTATTGTGAGATGCCTGTCTGTTGGGAATTGTTCTTTTTATTTCTTCCAGTGTTGCTGTGCTAGGGAGCATTTGTCCTGATGTATTAGCAGCTTTAGGTTTTTGTTCCTGTTTTTTTACTTTCAGTCCCTGGTCAGAAGTCAGTCCTGTATGAACCGTTTGCTTTTCTATATTTTCTTTAGCTTCCTGCATCAGTTTAGCTTCCTGCTCTTTAATCTGTTTTAAAGCAAGGGGCTGATCTTCCACAGGAGCAACCTGTTTATTTTCCTGAGCATAGATAATGGTGCTTAAGAGTAATAATGGGATGATATATACTGTTTTCATAACGGTTTATTTTATGTTGACTAATACTTGAATTTTTCCAATTTCTTTTTGATCATAATCCTGAAGTGCCTTTCCAATGACCTGTCCAATTTTCACTTTTTTAAGATCAGCTTTCATGGCAATCCCTACTTGAGATGAAGTAACCAGAAGATCTCCTCTTTTTATTTTTCCATTTTGAAGACATACTTTGGTTGGGATGACTCCAATAACACCCATCGGAACTTTATTGGAAATATCTGTATCAATATGCTCTTCTGTTAAAAGAACTCCAGGTTTGGTTGCATATACTCCAGCAACAAGATTAGAATAAGGTTTTGAAGATCTTTCTACAGTTCGGTCAGCATTGGTTGAAATGACCAGTATATCACCAGGTTCATATTCTGAAATACTTCCGTGTACATCAAATGCTTCTGCAACGTCCGCACCACTGTTTTGGGTGCCTCCATTGAAGAATCCTTTCCCTGTATTGTCTATACGGGCAACATTTACAGTGCCTGGGTTTCCAGATTTGAATACGGCAATAGAACCGGTACTGTGGGTTTCCGCTGTAAGTGCCGGATTGGTATTTCCTGTATTAAAATTTACAAATCTTGCAGCACGTCCATTACTGAAGTTAGGGACCCATGCATAAATAGCTGATCCCGTTCCGTCTACGGTAGTTTCAACACCATCCCCGCCATTTGCTGCATTAGCCGTAATAGCATTTCCATTTCCGTCCGCAATAGCTACTATAGCAGGGCCGTTTCCGGAAGGATTACTTGAGTGAAATAAACCAGCAAATCCACCTGTTCCGGAAGAAATACCGTAAATTCCGGCCGTTCCAAAGTTGGAAAATATAGAATTTACTTCTCCTTTTACAGCAGGTGAGGTTCCTTGTGTTTTATCAACTTTGAAATTTCCTGCTATACCATTTCCTACCGTTTTCACTGTTACTACATCATTTGTATTATTTTCGTTGAAGATTTCAAATCTTCCCGCTCTTCCGGTTGCAAAAGAAGGAACCCATGCATAAAGTGCGTTTCCTGCACCATCAATATTGGTTTCAACGCCATTTCCATCTTTTCCTGCATTGGCTGTGATCGCATTTCCGTTACCATCAGTTAATGCAATGAGTGATGCTCCGTTTCCGGAAGGATTTGATGCATAGAATAATCCGGCACGTCCTCCTGTGCCTGAAGAAACACCAAAGACAGCTGCAGCACCAAAGTTTCCGAAGATCGTATTAACTTCTCCTCTTACAGCTGCACCAACACTATTGTTATTGTCGAGTACAAAAGAAGCAGCATTTCCTTTGGTGTTATCAGGAATATTTCCATTGCCGTTAGACTGTACTTCAAAAGTATTCGCGTCAGTATTTGTTTGATTAAAATTTTCAAATCGCCCTGCCCGTCCAGTACTGTTATTTAACCCTACCTGTCCATAAACACCAATACCTGTTCCTGTTGTACTGGTTGCTATAAATCCTCTTACACCATATCCACCACCATCATTTCGTCCTACTACAGCACCTGCAATATCACTGGTGGTTCTACCCACAACAGCTTCACCCGCTCCGGTATTATCACCTACAATACCGGCAGAAGATTGAGATGAGGTGCTTCCATGTACTGCAAAACCGGCTCCTGTAGAGCTATTTACCCCGGCACCGTTTCCTGATGTGGTAACATTTACAACAGTTCCGTTTCCTACAGTGGATACGCTGAGGGCATTGTTATTATTCGCATTATTGAAGATAGATATACTTGCCGGGATTCCATTATTACTGGTTGCTGTTAGCCCGGTACCTGTATTACTGTTAGCATATACACCGGTTCCGTTAGCACTGGAATTTCCATATACCCCCAAGCCATTAGGCGTTACTCCATATACACCCCAGCCACTTCCTGCCTGACTTCCCCAGACACCAATACCTAAACCGCCAGTTCCATTATTGATCCCACGAACAGCAGAGGAAAATCCACCAGGAGCTGTATTGCTTACAATCCCTCTGACTGCTGCGATACTCGAGGTGGTAGTATTGTTCACTCCTTCTAATGAAGTGCCGTCTCCATCGTTTATTAATGAAAATAGAGTAGAAGGATTATTTACAGTATTGGTATACGGAATAGCAAAGCTGCCCCCACCACCGCCTGCGGATTTTGCATACATGGCATAAGGAACACTTAATAGTTGGCTGGTTCCTGCTATGGTATAATTCGTTCCGCCTGAAGGGTCAGTTTCTGTTTTTAAATAATAATTTCCCAAGGTCCAGTCAATAGAAGAAAAAACTCCTGATAATACTGTTCCTGTCCCTATTTCCATACTGATAAGACCGTTAGCATTTGTGTTTCCGGTAAGTCTTTCAGAGTAGACAAGTGTGCCGGCAGGAGATCCTTGTAATAAGCTTACTTTGATTGCGATTCCCTGATTGGCTAGCAGCTGCCCAGATCCGTTTCTCACAACTGCCTGATAACTCATTTTTTCGGGAGCCTGTGAAAGCCCCATAAAGAGGCCGGACAGAATCCAGAACATTGATAATATTTTTTTCATGTTAATTATTTTTTGATGATTTTAAAAGTTTTTATGTTTTCTCCATGCTGATTAATTCTGATGATATACATGGCAGAAGGGATATCTGAAAAATTAAGTTCAGATTTTGATTCTAAGATCATGTCTTTTCGGATTAATTTACCCTGGGCATCAAATAGCTGATATTCCGCCCCTTTGAAATTATTGGTAGTAAAATCAAGGTACAGATAATCTTTGAATGGGTTGGGGTATAGTAGAATATCCTTTAGATCAGATGTCGCTGCTTCACGAGTGGTTAATGCAGTAATTTCATAAGGCTGTTGAACGCCTTCCAGAACCAGATCTCCAGTTCCTTTATAAAGATAGGTTATTTGCCCGACGCTATAGGAAACTGAGCCACTGCCATCTGAAGCATCCATTCCCGTTGCCAGAATTGCAGATTGGGCTTTCAGGCATAAGAAGGAAAAGGCAAACAAGATGAGAGAATAAATAGATGTTTTTTTCATGGATAACGGTTTTTAAGGTGATGAATTCAAGTTTTTCCATAAGAAAATTGGGAAGACTAAATTACTACCTATCATGACCCGATAACCGGAAAATAGACCAACGACAGAAATAATCGACCAATGGCGTTTTGTGAATTATTGTTGGAATTTAAGGCTCAAAGAAAGACAGATTATTTTTATATGTTCTGCCGATGGGAAGCTTAATATGATGGATGAGCTCTATTTCATGACAGCTTTTTCCACGGATAAGATGTTTGGGAACAGCATAACTTCTGTGTATTCTCACAAAAGAATCAAAAAAACTTTTATGCAGAAGATTACCCAAGGAATCAAGAATACAGTGCTTTTTTTCAAGAGTGATGATTCGGGTGTAATCCTTGAGAGCTTCCAGGTAAAGAATATCAGATTTTCTGATCTGAGAAATGTTTCCACTTTCTTTGATCTTGATAAACTCTTGTCCCAGTATAGCATCATAGCACTCACATTTTTCCTTTATTTTGAAAAAATCGAGAAGTCTCTGCATAGAATAATGAAAACGTTCTGAAGTGAGGGGTTTGGTAATAAAATCCAGCGTATTGATCTCAAAAACACAGGCCGCAAGTTCCGGATGTGAGCTTACAAAGATACAGGCAGGAATTTTATGGGCTAATTTGCGAAACTCCAAACCACTCATACCTTTTAGGTTGGTTTCGGTGATGAGGAGGTCAATGGGAAGTTCGAGATAAGGAATTGCCTTTTCAGCCGAATCAAAAGAAGCGACAATTTCTATATTCTCATACTGTTTAATATAATGCTGAAGAACCAGCCTGTCCAGTTCATCATCATCAATAATCATACATCTAATATGGGTAATCATGATCTTCTGGATATTAATTTTTAAGTTAAATGTTTAAAAATCAGAAAATTATTACATAAAGTTATTGATTTTTCACAAAACAATCTAGGATAATCTTAAATTTATATTAAAAAATGTTATTAACTAAAATTTGATTTTGTTTTTTTTCTGAAAAATATTATCTTGTAAAAATCATAAACATAGACAGAACTTAATGTTAGAAAAAAAAGAACATAATTATGAGAAAGCAGTCTTGGTAGGGATTATTACCCAGAATCAGGATGAAGAAAAACTGGTGGAGTACATGGATGAACTTGAGTTTTTAGCTTTCACGGCAGGAGCAACCGTACAAAAACGCTTTACCCAAAAATTAACACAACCAGATTCCAAAACCTTTATTGGGAGTGGAAAAGCACTCGAAATAAAAGAATATGTAAAAGAAAATGAAATCGGAACCGTAATTTTTGACGATGAACTTTCTCCTTCACAGCTTAAAAACCTAGAAAGAGAAATGGAAGTTAAAATTTTGGACCGTACCAATCTTATTCTTGACATTTTTGCACAGAGAGCACAGACTTCTTATGCAAGAACTCAGGTAGAACTGGCACAGTATCAGTATCTTTTACCTCGTTTGACGAGAATGTGGACCCACTTGGAACGTCAGAAAGGGGGAATCGGGATGAGAGGTCCCGGGGAAACAGAAATTGAGACTGACCGTCGTATCATTCGTGACAGGATTACCTTGTTGAAAGATAAATTAAAGACGATCGATAAGCAAATGGCAACCCAACGTAATAACCGCGGAAAAGTTGTTCGTGCTGCTTTAGTTGGGTATACCAATGTTGGAAAGTCCACATTGATGAACTCTCTTTCAAAATCTGAAGTTTTTGCAGAAAATAAACTGTTTGCAACCCTTGATACTACGGTTAGAAAAGTAGTGATTGGAAATTTACCCTTCCTGCTTACCGATACCGTAGGATTTATCAGAAAACTACCGACGCAATTGGTAGAATCATTTAAATCTACATTAGATGAGGTTCGTGAAGCAGACCTTCTTATTCATGTAGTGGATATTTCCCATGAAAGTTTTGAAGATCACATCGCTTCTGTTAATCAGATTTTAATGGACATCAATGCACATCAGAAACCCATGATCATGGTATTCAATAAAATTGATGATTTTAGCTATGAAAAGAAAGATGAAGATGATTTAACACCTAGTTCAAAGAAGAATATTTCTCTTGACGAATGGAAAAAAACATGGATGGCCAAATCAAAGTATCCAACTGTTTTCATTTCTGCTTTAACGAAGGAAAACTTCCCTGAAATGAAAAAGATGATCTACGATGAGGTGATGAAGATTCATATTTCAAGATTCCCATACAACGATTTCCTTTTCGAATACTTTGATGACGAGGAGGAAGAAAACAATAATTAATGAAATATCATTTTTTCCTTTTATTCATTCTGTTTTCGGTTTTTGGATTCAGCCAGAAATCGAAAGTGGATTTTAAAGCCATTGAAAAGAGTTTCAAAAGTTCTGATTCTCCGTACAATTACGAGAAACTTCTTTTCAAATACAAAGGATATCCAAAGTCTCTGGATAGTATAGAAGCACAGTATCTTTATTATGGAAGAAGTTTTCGGACAGATAAAATAAGTACTTCAGAGGAGGCATTTAAGAATTTGGCGGAAGCTTTTAAGCAAAACAATTCTGAAGAGTGTGTCAAGCAGGGGAAGGCTCTGTATGATAAAGACCCTACGAATCTGGACATTTTGCTTATTTTACTCAGAGCTTATGATTCTTTAAAAGATGGAACCAATTTTATGCATCACCTGAGCCAGTTTCGTGCTCTTGCAGATGGAATTAAAAGTTCCGGAGACGGAAAGTCTGAGAAAACAGCTTACCTTGTAAATTCGGTGGGAGATGAATACATTCTGTTGAATATTCTGAATATAGGAAATGATTATACCAGAGGATCAAGGACTTCAAAGGACGGCATGTTTGATATCTGGGAAAAAGGAGGTCAGAGAATATACATCAAGGTCCTTTACTTAGACTTATAAATTAATTTTAAAGAGAACACTTAGTGGAATTATATTATTCATTTTCAGCATTAATCGTATTAGCATCCATATTTGCCTATCTTAACTACAGATTTTTAAAACTTCCGAGTACTATTGGAATCATGGTGATTGCCATTGTGGTTTCTATTTTCCTGGTAATGTTTGGAGAAACGGTACTTCCAAGAACTTTCGGTCATCTTCATAATCTGATGAACAGTATTGATTTTACAGAGGTACTAATGGGAGCAATGCTTAATTTTCTTCTTTTTGCTGGAGGAATTCATATTAACATTAATGATCTTAAAGAACAGTTCCGGCCTGTATTGATATTTTCCACAGTAGGAGTTGTAATTTCCACTTTTGTAGTAGGATTTGGAATGTTTTATCTCCTTCCGTATGTAGGAATTAAGCTTCCGTTTATCTACTGTCTCGTTTTTGGAGCATTAATTTCTCCTACCGATCCGGTGGCGGTTCTGAGTGTCCTGAAGCAGGCGAATGTTTCTAAATCACTGGAAACAAAAGTAGCCGGAGAATCTCTTTTTAATGACGGTATGGCCGTTGTAGTGTTTACCGTAGTATTACAGCTTGCCGTAGGAAAAGAAGTAGATCTTGGTGTAGAAAATATTGGATTACTATTGCTTCATGAAGCTGGAGGAGGTCTTTTACTTGGGGTTTTACTCGGTTGGGTTACTTCCAGATTAATGCGTGAAGTGGATGATTATATTATTTCCGTACTGGTAACGCTTTCTGTAGTAATGGGAGGTTATCTTATTGCAAGGCAGATGCATATTTCAGGACCATTAACCATGGTAGCGGCAGGATTGTTTATGGGGAATTTTAACAGAAACTTCAAAATGAAATCTGTTACTCAGGACTACCTGATTAAATTCTGGGAGCTGATTGACGAAATTCTGAATGCTGTATTATTCCTGTTCATCGGGTTTGAACTTTTAATGATTAAAGACCTGAAACACTTTATGATTCCTGGCTTACTGGCTATTTTTGTTGTGCTGTTTGCAAGATTTATTTCCATCTGGGGGCCTACAAAGTTTACTTCTCTGAGAAGAAGCTTCAGTCCACAAACCGTAAAAGTATTGGTTTGGGGAGGAATCCGTGGTGGGGTTTCCATTGCGTTGGCAATGTCTATTCCGAAAAGTGAATACAGTGAGACCATTTTGAGTATTACCTATTGTGTGGTGGTATTCTCTATTATCGTTCAGGGGCTTACCATTGCGAAAGTTGCTAACCCTAAACAGATTGTAAAGGAAGAAGAGGAGCAGGAAAATAATGCTCTGGAGCATAAAGCTTAATTCTAAAAAATCATTGAATGAGTACAGGTATTGTTAAAGAAATACAGGAAGCTCTTGCAGTGTTGTCCATTCCTGAAAAAGCAGAATTTTTTCCAAGATTTTTCAAAACAGGCAAAGGAGAATACGGTGAAGGAGATCTGTTTCTGGGTGTAACTGTTCCGGATCAGAGGTCTGTAGCCAAAGAGTACTATTCAAAAATCAATTTAAAAGAGTTAAGCGAAATTCTATCTTCAAAATACCATGAACATCGGCTTACTGCTCTTTTTATGCTGATTTCAAAGTTTGAAAAAACAAAAGATATACTGGTAAAAGATGAAATCGTAGAATTTTATCTCAGCCATCTTCAATATGTTAATAACTGGGATCTGGTAGATTCCAGTTGTTATAAAATTCTTGGCAGATATGCTTACGAAAACAGGAAAGAAAATCTGTTGAGAGATCTTTCTGAGATGGAAGAGATGTGGCATAAGAGAATTGCTGTGGTAGGGACGATGCATTATATTAAAAAAGGCTCTTTTGATCTTACCAAAGAATTTGTAACCAGAAATCTGAAACATCCTCATGATCTGATGCACAAAGCCAATGGCTGGCTGCTGCGGGAAATGGGCAATAAAAATGAACAGGAACTCATTGGTTATCTGAACCAGTACTATAAAGAAATGCCAAGAACCTGTCTGCGCTATGCTATCGAAAAACTGGATGAAGACCTTCGCCAGGACTACCTGAAAGGACGTATTTGAAAATGAGAGTCTTCTTGGTCTGAAAAAGTACCGGAAAACAGCTATTTGTACTTGAAAAATCAAAGATGATAAGGATTTAAGACCGAAATTGAGTAATTTTGTGGTTTTAAACCCAATCATGAAAAATTTTCTCAGATTATTTCTTTTATGTATCCCTTTGCTACTCCTTACAAGCTGTTTCGACATTCTTGATAAAGTGAATATTAAAGCAGATGGTACCGGAGAATATACTATTATTCTTAATGCCAGCAAAAGTAAAACAAGGCTGGCCTCCATATCTAAAATGGAAACCATCAACGGAAAAAAAGTTCCCAAAAAAGCTGAAATTGAAAAGAAAATCAATGAAGCTGCAGCTATTTTTAAAGGAACTTCGGGAATCAGTAATGTGAAAACATCTGTGGATCTGGAGAATTACATCATCAAGCTGAGCTGTAATTTCAAAAAAATTGAAAACATCAATGCAGGTCTGGAAAAACTGAAAGCTCAGAAAATATTGGGGAAAATGGTTCCTACACAGGTCTACAGTCAGAATCTTGAGAAGAAAACATTGGCAAGAAATAAAGTCAATACCTTCAAAGAAGATTATGATAAGATGAGTAAAGCAGATAAGGAAGTTTTCAATGATGCAAAATATACTTCCATTATGCAGTTTGAAAATGCTGTGAAATCACAAACCAATAACACTTACGTACTTTCTCCGAACAAAAAAGCAATTAAGCTGGAGGCTGATATTCTGGATCTTATCCTTCAGAAAAAACAAATACAAAACACTATTCTTTTTCAATAAATTTCTAAACTATAGTCATGAAATCTATCTTTAAAAAAACGCAAACCATTATTTTCGTACTCTTTGGCTTTACCTTGGTATTTGCCCAAAACAGTATGAAAATCCCGTCTGATGCCGTATTTTATATGGAAGTTAACGGAAAACAGCTTAACAATAAAATCAACTGGAGTAAACTGAACCCTTTGTTGCATGAACTCAACAAAAAAGACAAGGAAAAACCTTCCTGGACAGATTATTCCAAAACAGGAATCAAGTATGATGCTGTTCAGTATCATTACGCAAGTTTTAATGATTCTATTAAGACCTACAATACCCATTTTATCATTGATAATAAGGAGAAGTTCCAGGAATTTGTTAATTCTATGAAGAAAAAAGGACAGGAGGTTTTCAGCAGAAAGAACTATTCTTACGTAGATATTGATGATGATATTTTTGTAGCCTGGAATGGGAGCCGCGCTGTTCTCAGTATGATTAGCTATACCAGACCTTATAAAGGTGATCTTTGGACAGAAGAAGCTGTTACAGACAGTACGGCTGTTGCCGTTGCTGATTCTGCTGTTACAGCAGTAGATGTTTATGCTGATGAGCCGGAAAAACCTTTTGATTATAAAGAGGAAATCAAAAATCTGAAGGAAGATATTAAGTATCTGAAAGAGAGTATTAAAGATAATAATAAAGAGATTGCAAGAATTCAGAAAGATATCAAATACCTTCAAAAACACCACAAGTATCCTAAAGAGAAAGAAAGTGCAGAGATTCCTGAGGATGAGGGTGTAATGCCTAGTGAAGGTTATGACGAGGAAGCTGAAAAAGCCTACCAGAAAGAGCAGGATTCTATCCGTAGAGAAGACTTTAAGATTGTTCAAAAGAACGCTGAAGGACGATTTGACCAATATTTCAATTCAAATTTAGAAATTGAAGTTCCTAAAGAAATGCTGGCCTTCAGAGATGCCAATTCAGATGTGTTTGTTTATACAGACTATGGAAGAATTGTAAATGATGGAATCTATGGTAAGATGACGAAGTATTATACTTATGGGCAGATCTTCAAAAACATGTACAACTCCAACTATTCGTTCAATCTGTATTTTGATAAAGACAAAGTAAGACTGGTTAATAATTATCAGCATAAAAACTCTGAAATTCAGAAGAGCATGTCTGCTATTTACAAAGGAAAGAAAAACAAGAAGCTGTTGGAACTTATCAATGAAAAAAGCGTTGGTTACTATGCAATGAATGTAAATGGAGCAAAATGTTTTGATATGATGTACAGCCTTCTTCAGAATTCCGGAGTTAATGAGTACAAAAAAGAAATGGAGCTCATTATGGAAACCATGAAAATTATTCTGGATGAAGAAGCTATTTCCAAAATAGCACCAGGAAACGGAATTTTTGTTTTAAATGAGTTGAAATCCAAAACAGTAGAATATACGGATTACGAATATGATGCTGATTTCAATGAAAAAGAAGTAAAGAAAACGAAGGAGATCGCTGTTCCTAACTTCACTTTCGCTTTTGCAACAGAGAATGAAGGCTATTGGAACCGTATTTTTGATATGCTGGCTACCAATAAAAAACTAGCTAAAAAATTCTCAAAAAAAGGGAATGTATACACCTTTAAAGACGAGAAAGATAGAGGATATGTTGATCAGCTGTTCTTTACAGTAAAAGATGGAGTGGTATATCTGATGAGCTCTACAGACAATATGTTATCGGGAAGTCAATCTGATATTTCCAGAAAATGGGCGAAAGATTCAGCTAAATATCCTTTATCCGGAAGATTGGATCTTCAGAAGCTTTTAACAGGTTTAGATAAAGAATTCAAAAGCCCTAAAGACAGAAAGACATTGGATGCTATCAGAAAAAATGTAGGAGAATTGTATTATAAAACCGAAGTGAAAGGAGAAAGTATCCAGACTGAAATGAATTATAATATTAAAGATTCTTCGGAGAACAGCTTAATGTACTTCTTTGATATATTCGATCAGATTTTTAAAACAAAAGAGACCGAAAAGAAATCACCCGTACTATAAATGAAAAAAAAGAAGATTATTGTCCCGTTACTTGTATTGCTTGCTGTTGCAGTGTATTTTGTGGTTTTTCATAAAGATAAAAACCTCAGATATATTCCTGAAAACGCAGATGCAGTTATTTTAATTGATAGTAAGAAACTAACGGGACAATATCTCTTCAGCTTAGCTACACATCCTTCAAGCTGGTCCGGAAGTGATGCAAAGGGTAAAAGCTCTGCTTCAATCAGAAATTCAGGAATCAGAATTCCGGATTTTTTGCAGATTTTCCATATTAAAGACACTAAATTCTCCGAATGGTATAGTGTTTTAGAACTTAAAGATCCTCAACAGTTCATCGCTTTTTTAAAGAAGCAACAGTTTACAGATAAAGGAAATAACCGTTTTCAAAAAGATCAGTTTTTCTTTATGATAGAAGGTAATCACTGTGTTGCGGGAACTTCTGATTCCGCTTTTGAAACAATTAAAAAGCAGCTCCTTCAGACTTCTTCAAGTCCTGCTCGGAATACAGACGAGTTTATTCAGAATACATTAGGAAGTATTTCATTCATTTCAGGGAAGAAAATTAAAAACTTTACTATTGAACTGAATGATGATGAAATTGAGATTAAAAATAATTCAAATCTGAACGCTTTTAATTCAATTGAATCAAAATTTCAGAAAGGAGATCAGTTTCTGGAAATGGAACTAGATCAGGAGAACATCAGAAACTTCAGCCGTTTTTTCAATAAAAGCATTGCAGATTCTTCACAGGCTACTTCTTTAAAAGCTACCGCAAATCTTGAGCAGGTTAACGATACCATTATCAGCTATGAATATGATGATAATTTTAATGAGATTGAAAAGAAAACCTTTCAGAAGATTACACAGCCTAATTATAGCATTGAGATTCAAAGCAAAAATGCTGAAAAAACATGGGACTATTTTCAATCTAAAAAGTGGATTAATAGTGAGAACCAATTCACAGCAATTCCTTTTCAGCCTAATGAAATTAGTAAAAATAACAATGGAGTTGTCATAAAATCTACCAGAAAGCCTGTAATAACATCTTCTCAATTAAAAGAAAATTATATCCTGATTCGCAATAGTTCTTTACTGTATTCATCTTTGAAAACACTGAGCTACACAGAGAAAAAGATCGTTTCCGATATTGATTATATGCTGTACGGAAACATATCTCAGAATTATTGGTTGAAAATAAAAGCGAAAAAAGGAAATTTACCCTTAATTTTACGGTGGTAACCCTGGAAACTGGAAAAAATCCTTTAATGGCTCCATCAGAAATTGCTTTGCTCAAAACCTGTACACATTATTTTTTGCATTTTGTGTTTCCTGTCTTTATTGCGTTGACCTTTTATCCTAAAAATTGGAAGAAGGTGTATCTCATATTATTGGCGACAATGCTGGTAGATCTGGACCACCTTTTTGCCAATCCTATTTTTGATCCGTCAAGAGAAAGTATAGGTTTTCATTTTTTACATTCCTATTATGCCATTGCGGTGTATTTTTTGCTGCTGTTTTTTAAAGGAAATATTAGAATTGTTGCCATAGGATTGCTTTTTCATATGTTAACAGATTATCAGGACTTTAACTTCTGGCCTCATTAAAATATTATTAATATTTTCTTTCGATATTGAAAATGTTATAGATTTTTTGTATTTTGTAGTCACGATATGAAATTGAAAGAACTTTTACATTACACTTATATTTTTCCTGTCCTTGCGGTAGGTTACTACTTTTCCGGACTGATGGGAAGTGGTGTTATTTATGATATTATTGCCGGAATTTTACTTATTGGGAGTGTTTTATCGGCAGTTCACCATGCAGAAATGGTGGCTCATAAAGTAGGAGAGCCTTTCGGAACCATTATCCTTGCTCTTTGTATCACCATTATTGAAGTAGCGTTAATCATCTCACTGATGGTTGCCGGCGGAGATCAGGCGATCACGCTGGCCAGAGATACCGTTTTTGCCGCCGTAATGCTGATTCTGAATGGCATTTTGGGAATCTGTATTCTGGTAGGTGGTGTTAAATACCACGAACAGTTCTTTGCAAGGACCTCAGCAACTACTTATTTGGTAAGTACTGTTTCGATCCTGGTCCTTACTCTCGTTCTCCCTAATTTTACGTCCAGTGTTAACGGACCTTTCTATAATCAGGCACAACTTATTTTTGTATCTATTGCCTGTCTAGTTATTTACGGTGTATTTTTGATGGTACAAACCGTGAGACACAGAAGTTACTTTATTGTTCCTGATGAACACCCTGAAGAACATTATATTCCTACATTAACAAAAACTCTGATAAGCTTTGGATTTCTAGTGATCTGCCTTGTAATTGTTGTTTTGATGGCAAAAGGGCTTTCAGATACCATTGAAGGAATGGTACAGAGTGTAGGAGCTCCTAAGTCTTTGGTTGGGGTTATTATTGCTGCAGTAGTACTGCTTCCTGAAGGGGTTGCTGCTATACGTGCCGCAAGAGCCAATCAGATACAATCGAGTTTAAATCTTGCCCTAGGTTCTGCATTGGCAAGTATTGGGCTTACGATTCCTGCTGTTTCAGTGGTGTGTATCGTATATGATATCCCATTGGTACTTGGGCTGGACAAAAAAGATATTATTCTTCTGTCCTTATCCGTATTTATAGTGATGCTTTCATTAAGCCGTGGGAAAACGAATATCCTGTACGGAACCGTACTTTTAGTAAACTTGGCTGCGTATATTTTTACGGTAATTGTTCCTTAAAAAAATCCCGTAACTCGGATCCCGAACCTCGCTAAAGTCTTCTCGCTAAATCCATTTTAAAAGCCATCAGTTTGGCGATATTTTCGGATTTATAGATGGCCATGTCAGCATTTTCACCAACGAAATTTTCTTCAATGGTTGTTCTCCACAGTTCCAGCCATCTATCGAAGTGTTTTTGTTCCATAGCCTGTATTTCATTGATCGGGAAATGGACACCCATTGGATTTCCTTTGTAAGTCATCTGTCCGAAAAGAATAGATTCCCAGAACGAATACATCTTAGGAAGATGTTTATCCCAGTCTACTTTAGCAATATCATTGAAGAAGAAACTAATTGTTTCATCCTTTACTACTTTGGCATAAAATGAATTAACCAGGTGTTCAATGTCCTCTCTTGATTCAAGCTTTTTCATACTTCAAATTTACTGTAAAATCAAATTGAATGAGTAAAGGATCCAATTGATAAAATTCATGAAAACAATATTTTATCTTTGTATCCGGAAAGAGGAGAAGGGTAATGTTCAATTGCTAAGCTATTCAAAAAACAAATGAGATAAGATGACAAGAGGGTTCAGAAAAAAGATTCGCCAGAAAAACACGGAGAACAGTGGTTTCGGAAGCAATGCTTCAGGAAGGTTCATCAATAAAGATGGTCTCCCGAATGTAAAGAGAACAGGTGTGAATGTTTTCAACAGCCTGAGCTGGTATCATACGATGCTGAATCTCTCTTCATTCCGTTTTATTTCATACCTCGTTGTAGCTTATATTCTCATCAATCTTTTATTTGCTATGATCTATTACCTGATTGGAGTGGAGCACCTTACTGGGATAGATAAAAGTGATCCGTTGAATGAGTTTATTGATGTATTCTTCTTCAGTTCGCAGACATTTACTACTGTAGGATATGGAAGGATTGCTCCTGTGGGCTTTTTGGCCAGCTTAGTAGCCACTTTTGAGGCTTTTCTGGGATTGCTTACCTTTGCCATTGCAACAGGTCTTTTTTATGGAAGATTTTCAAGACCGAGAGCTTATTTAAGATTTTCTGATATTGCGGTGATTGCTCCTTTTGAAGAGGGAACAGCCTTAATGTTCAGATTAGCCCCTTATAAGAATAATGCATTGACGGATGCCGATGTGATTGTATCTACAGCCATTGAAGTCATTGAAAATGATGTTCCCAAGAGCAATTTTTACAGGTTGGAAACCCATTTAAGCAAGATCAATACTTTGGCTCTGAACTGGACAGTAGTTCATAAAATCAATGAAGGCTCACCATTTTACGGCTTCTCTGAGGATGATTTTAAAAGTACGGATATTGAGATCATTGTTCAGGTAAGAGCGTTTGATGAAGTATTCTCTAATACGGTAGTTCAAAGATCTTCCTATGTGACTGGAGAAATTGTGTACGGAGCGAAATTTGTTCCGATGTATTATCCTGATAAAAAGAATCTTGCTACGATTTTAGATCTTGATAAGATCAATGAATATCAAAAAACAGATCTTCCTGCTCAGACAGGAAATAAAGAATAAATGAATTTAGATTTTTATAAAAAACAGGCTTTACAAAAGCAGAAAGAACATAAAAAATTTCTGGACGGATTAAAGAAAAAACCGCCCAAAAACCTCGATTATATAGTACAGGAAACCCATGATGAAGTCTTTGATGAAATAGACTGTTTACAGTGTGCCAATTGCTGTAAAACCACAGGTCCGTTATACACTGAAAAAGATATTGAACGTATCGCTAAGCATCTGCGTATGAAGTCTGCTGATTTCGAGGCTAAATTTCTGAGAGTGGATGAAGACAATGATAAGGTATTACAAAACCTTCCATGCTTTTTTCTGAACAGTGATAATACTTGTTCTATTTATGAAGTAAGACCAAAAGCCTGTAGAGAATACCCTCATACAGACCGCAAAAAGATTTATCAGATCAACAACCTGATGCTGAAAAATACGGTAATCTGCCCGGCTGCTTTTGAATTTGTAGAGAAAATGATGAAGAATATAGCGAAGTAAATTCTAAGATGAAAAGCAAGGTGATGAAAAATGAACGCCTTGACTGGGAATAGTTTAGCAAACAATCCTTGTCAAGGTTCTAAACCTTGACAAGGATTCAAAGCCAGAGTAAAACTAATAAAAATTGTTAAAGCATTTAATATTAGTTTTAAAGACGATAAAAGACTAAAAATAGTCATTCTTTGAGCCTTAAGGGGCTCTTTTTTTATGATTTGATTTTCTTTTTCATATTTACAAATTCCTCTTAAAAAGTGATAAAGTCCGTTAAATAAGCTATTTACACATAATTTTTATAAATGAGCCCCCGTTTAGTTTAAACAATCATTTAAATATTACATTATGAAAAAGTTATTTTTAACGGCAGCGTTTACCTTAGTCGGAGTAATCGCAGTATCGGCTCAAACACAAACCCAGAAGCCAGCCGAAAGCACTACTAATAACCAGACAACCACCACTCAAACACAGCCGCAAACATCAGAAACCAAAACAGATTGGAATTCTACCACGACCACAACAAGTGGACAAAATACTACTGCAACAGAAGCTTCAACAGCAACGCCGGCAGGTACAGCCACAGCTAGTGCGGGAACCACAACGGAAGCTACTAAACCTGCAGAAGCCACTAAAGAAGAGAAAAAATCTAAGAAGAAAAAGTGATAGTACTTTAGCAAACACTAGTCTGAATCCTGGAATCTTGTATTTCAGGATTTTTTTTGCTCAATTTCTGTAATCCTAAATGCTACAATCTTATTAACCAGATCCAATGGAATATCTTCATCTATCGGAAACTGTACAGCTCCTTTAGAAAACTTGTAATTCCTTTCTTCAAAATCTTTTTCAAAATTTTTGATTCCTTCAGCACCAGGATAGAATCCGATGTGTTTTTTATATCCGGCAAAATAAACCAAAGGTTTTCCTTTATACTTAAAAGCAGGCATCTGATAGCTAATATATTCTTCAAGATTGGGAACTTGGGAATGGATTGCCTTTCTTAGCCCAATAAACCTTTTCTGAACATTGATAGGGAATAAAAGGATGTAATCATCAATATTTTTAAAGGTGTTTTCCATATTCATAAAAATAAAAAAAGTGCTGCATATAGCAGCACTTTCTCCTTTCACTTTTTACTTTTTTCCCATTATCCCGGGAACAGGCTATATCAAAAAAGGTCGGGAGTTTATCCCAACCTTTATTATTTTTTACACCACTCCTTGAGCTAACATTGCTTCTGCTACTTTTACGAAGCCTGCAATATTTGCACCTTTTACGTAGTTTACATAACCGTCTTCGTCTTTTCCGTAATCTCTACAAGCTTTGTGGATACCGATCATGATTTCCTTTAATCTTGCGTCAACTTCTTCAGAAGTCCAGTTAAGACGGATAGAGTTCTGAGTCATTTCTAATCCTGAAGTTGCAACACCTCCAGCGTTGGAAGCTTTACCAGGAGAGAATAATACTTTATTGTCTAAGAAATAGTTGATAGCGTCTAATGTAGAAGGCATGTTAGCTGCTTCAGTTACACAAAGACATCCATTTTCAACTAATTTTCTTGCATCATCTAAATCTAATTCGTTTTGAGTTGCAGAAGGGAATGCTACGTCACACTTCACTTCCCAAGGACGTTTTCCAGCGTGGAATTCAGCAGATGGATATTTTTTAACATAGTCCTCAGCTCTGTTGTTTCCAGAAGCTCTAAGTTCTAATAAATAATCAATTTTTTCTCCGCTGATACCGTCTTTATCATAAACATATCCGTCAGGACCAGAAAGTGTTACAACTTTTGCTCCAAGCTCAGTTGCTTTCTTGATAACACCCCAAGCTACGTTTCCGAAACCTGATACCGTTACTGTTTTCCCTTGGAAATTCTGTCCGATAGTCTTAAGCATCTGCTCAGCGAAGTATACAACTCCGTATCCTGTAGCTTCAGGACGGATTAATGAACCTCCGTAAGCAAGTCCTTTTCCTGTAAGAACTCCTGTAAATTCGTTTCTGATTTTCTTGTATTGTCCGAATAGGTAACCAATTTCTCTAGCTCCTACACCGATATCTCCTGCAGGTACATCTGTCTCAGGACCGATGTGCTTACATAATTCAGTCATGAAAGCCTGGCAGAAACGCATTACTTCCATATCAGATTTTCCTTGCGGATCAAAATCTGAACCTCCTTTACCACCACCCATTGGAAGAGTAGTTAAAGAGTTTTTAAACACTTGTTCGAAAGCTAAGAACTTAAGAACTGATAAGTTTACAGTAGGGTGGAAACGGATTCCTCCTTTGTATGGTCCAATCGCAGAGTTCATTTGGATTCTGAAACCTCTGTTAACCTGAATTTCTCCTTTATCGTCAACCCATGGAACTCTGAAGATAATAATTCTTTCAGCTTCAGCCATTCTTTCAAGCAGCTTCATTCCGTTATATTCTTTTCTCGTAGCAATGAATGGAATTACAGTTACGGCAACTTCTTTTACAGCCTGTAAGAATTCCGGTTCGTTAGGATTTTTTGCTTCAATTTTTGCAATAAACTCTTGGATTTTCTGGTCAATATTATATTGTTCCATATATTAAGGTTGAATATTATTGTCAACAAATTTAATTTTTTTTTCAAGATTCACAACACTCTATTTTAACATTGTTAAAAATTAAATAATAATGTTTTGAAATATTATTAAATTGATAATTTGTGATTAAAAATTATTAAAAATTAAATGTTATGTATGAAATAATGCAGTATTAAGAAATCGTTAATTCTTAAATTGCGATAAATTGTCTCCCGGAAAATGATTTTACTTTCCCCAAAAGTTCTAATTCTAAAATTATCGGTAAAATTTTGTGAGAAGAAAGGTCTGTTTTCTGGGCAAGATCATCCAGAGAAATTTGAGGATTCTGTTTGATGAATTGATGAATAATTTCTTGATTATCAGTTAACTGTATTGTTGTTTCGCTGTAAGGGAAAAGCTCAGCAATTTTTTCTTTTGGATTATTGAAACCTAACATGTTTATGAGATCTTTTATCGTAGAAATAGCCGTTGCTTTGTTATGCAGAATCAATTGATTACAGCCTTGGCTATGAATATCTGTGATTTTCCCAGGAAGAGCAAAAACGTCTCTGTTATAATCATTCGCAAATGTTGCTGTACTTACAGAACCACCACCAAATCCGGTTTCTATAACGATGGTTGCTGGGGAGAGCCCTGCTATAATTCTATTTCGCTGAATGAAATTTTCACGATCTGGTTTTCTTGTAGAATTGAATTCTGTTAATAAAATACCTCCTTCCTGAAGAATTTTCTCAGATAGTTTTCTGTTTTTAGCAGGATATAAGAACTCAAAACCATGGGCAAGAACTGCTACTGTTGGTTTTTTATATCGGATAGACTGCTCATGAGTTTCTTTATCTACTCCTAATGCAAGGCCACTTACAGAAACATATTTTGCAGATTGGGTCGCTTCAAAGAAATCTCCGATAAACTGTTTTCCGTAAGGTGTCATATTACGGGTTCCAACAATACTTACTTTTTGAAGGGATTCATCAATGCTTCCTTTTTGATAGAGGATGGAAGGAGCATCTATGCACTCACTAAGAAGAGCAGGAGACTCATTAAGATGCTTTAATTTGATTTGAATATTGTTTTTTTCGCAGAATTTAAGTTCTTTTTCTGCTAATTTCAGATGATTTTCATTCCCAATATCAGCAACTGTTTTGGGTCCTATACCCTCCAGTTTTTTATATTCTCTCTTTGCTTTTTTCCATGCATTTTCTGCACTTCCAAAGGTTCTTACAAGTTTATGGAAATTGATATCACCAATCTGGCTGCTTTCACGTAAAGCGATGGCATATAAATATTCTTCGGAGATCATGTGTGTTTTTTATCAAATGTAATGAAATAAGTTTTATTTTCTTCTTAATTCATCCAAATGATCCCAGATGTCATCTCTTTTTTTATAGGGAAGTTCCATAAAATCTTCGGGGTGATTTTCTTTGTATTCCTGCCATAGTTTATCATCCTTCTCACTGTAATAATTAGGGTATTCCCAGATGAATTTTTTCTTTTTCTCCCCAACATTTTTAAAAGCAAAAGCAATGATACTTCCTACAATAGCTCCGGAAAGATGGGCCTGCCAGGAGATTTTACTCGGTTCCTGCATATTATAGAAGAGCTCTTCAGGAAGCATTCCCCATACCAGACTTCCGTAATATAAGACAACAAGTAAAGAAATAGTCAGAAGTTTCATATTCCACTTGAAAACACCACTGAAGAAAAGGAAAAAGGCGAGTACATACACTACACCACTGGCTCCAATGGTACAGGTGTACATATATTCACCGGTCATGATGTCAATAGGAGGAAGTAGCCATACAAGAAGTCCTGTTGCAATCCATCCGATAAAGAAAACCTTATTGGCAACCAACGGATAGAATTGATATAATAGAAACATTAGTGCAGCTATAGGAATAGAGTTTCCTATGATATGATCTATATTTCCATGTAAAAGAGGAGAAGTTACTATCCCCAAGAGCCCTTCGGGGACAAGGGGAATAATGGCTCCGAAGCAACTTCCAAAAAAGCCGTTCATTTGTAAAAAATAACCGAACCACATTGCAGATAGCATCAGCAAAGGGTATATAATCGCTCTTTTGGAAATTACATTTTTAAACATGAAGATTGTACGTCAAATCAAAAGCCAAGGATAAATTTCGGAAAATTTGGCGATGAAACGGTTTATATCCGCCTGATTTTAAGACAAAAGGTATCAAATTTAACTTTTGACCTGATTATTTTGGCTTGATTTGATTGAAGTATTTTGTTGTCAGTAGTTTGAAATAAGAAAAAGTATATTGTTTAAGGGTAAATTTACCTTTTAAAAAAATTATATTAATATTTTTGCATTGAAAATTATTTAGAGTAATGAAGAAGTTTTTATTGATTCTTTCCATATTTATGGGGATTTATGCAAGTGCACAAGAAGAATTGAAAAAAGATTCAGTAGTGACAGACACTGTGAAATACTGGTCAGTATTAGGAAAAAATACAGTAATGATTAATCAGGCGGCCTTCTCCAATTGGGTAGGTGGGGGAGCCAATAACGTTGGTTGGCTTGCCGGTGCCAATTATAATATTACCTATGAAAAAGATAAAGATCTTTGGGAGAATATTATTGTCCTTGGTTATGGGCAGAATGATACTAAAGGGCTGGGAATAAGAAAAACCCAGGATGTCATTAATGTTTCTACCAACTATGGGCGGAAATTTTCCAAAAGCTGGTATTTCTCGTTAGGTGCAGGATTACAGTCTCAGTTTGCTCCTGGATATGAAGACGGCAATAATCCGGAAGCTAAAAAAATCTCAAATTTTATGGCTCCGGGGTATCTGAACGTCGGGATGGGTATCACTTACAGGCCAAATGATGACTTAACGGTAACTTTGCGCCCTACCAACGCCAGATGGACATTTGTACTGGATAAGGAACTTCAACTTGCCGGGAACTACGGTTTAAAAACAGATGGCGCTACTTCATTATTACAATTCGGTTTCCTTGGAACGGCAATGTATAAGCTTAAGATCATGGAAGATATTCACTTAACCAATACGGCTTCAGTCTTTTCCAATTACTTGGATCGTCCTGATAGATTGGTGCTTGCTTATGGAGCACTTCTGAATCTTAAGGTTAACAAGTATATCTCATCCAATATTTCACTGGATTTGTTGTATGATCATAATCAGATTGAAAAAACACAGCTAAAACAAACATTGGGAATTGGATTTGCCTATACACTTGAAAACGGAGTAAAACGCTCCGATCGTAAAGACAGCCAGTGGTGGATTAAAAAATAAATCAGCAATAATAATTTAATTATAAAAGCATTTCAGAAATGAGGTGCTTTTTTTGATTTCAAAGGATTAGGTTTTAAGTTGCTTTAAGTTCGTAGTGTTAGGAGTGGTTGTTTATGTGTTTTATTTTCATTGTGTTATAAAGGAAATTCTGATTGGGTTCAATTCAATTTAAAGTGAGTTTTATCTTGGCGTAAATTATTATTTATACATTTGTAGTAAATCGTTAATTATGAAAAAAGTTTTATTGATCGCTTCCATTTCTTTTGGAGCTATGGCCATGGCTCAGGAAACAAAAACTGATGCTCCTGCAACAGATACTGTTAAGGCCTGGTCTATCCAGGGACAAAATACTTTAATGCTTAATCAGGCTGCCTTTTCAAACTGGGTTGGTGGTGGAGCCAACAACGTAGGATGGCTTGCCGGTGTCAATTACAACCTTACTTATGA
The DNA here is from genome assembly GCF_004119455.1 of Chryseobacterium sp. CH25. GTDB lineage: Bacteria > Bacteroidota > Bacteroidia > Flavobacteriales > Weeksellaceae > Chryseobacterium. The sequence goes on along the minus strand of NZ_NRQT01000003.1, from coordinate 444,995 downwards.
AAAAGGGAAAGACCTTTGGGAAAACATTATTATTCTTGGTTACGGACAAAACAACACGCAAGGTACCGGAGTAAGAAAAACTCAGGATGTTATCAACCTGTCTACAAACTATGGTAGAGAGTTTGCTAAACATTGGTATATTTCTGCAGGTGCCGGTCTTCAGACTCAGTTTGCGCCCGGTTATGAAGATGGTAACAATCCTGATGCAAAGAAAATCTCAAACTTTATGGCACCAGGTTATTTAAGCCTTGGAGCAGGGGTTACTTACCGTCCAAATGACAATCTTACAGTGACATTGCGTCCGGCAAATGCCAGATGGACTTTTGTGTTAGATAAAGATCTTCAAAAAGCAGGAACCTACGGACTTAAAAATGATGGAGATTCTTCTCTTTTCCAGTTCGGTTTCCTGGGAACAGCAATGTATAAGCTGAAAATTATGGAGAACATTACTTTGCTTAACACAGCCTCTGTGTTCTCAAACTATCTGGATCATCCGGAAAGATTAGTTCTTGGCTATAGCGGTGTTTTAAGCATGAAAATTAATAAATATATTTCTACGAATGTAACGCTGGATCTGTTATATGATCACAACCAAATATGGAAAACCCAGCTGAAGCAAACTCTGGGTGTTGGATTAGCATATAATTTTGATAACGGGAAGAAACGTTCAGAAAATAAAGATAATCAAAGCTGGCTGAAAAAATAATTTCAGAATAGAAAGCAATAAAAAAGCACTTCAAAACGAAGTGCTTTTTATGTATCAATATATATCGATTAGAATTCTATATCTACTTCTAATTTCTCAGCTAAAAGCTTTGAAATCTTTTCTTTAAGAGGCTCAATATCGATGTTCTGCATTGCATCATTCGCAAATGCATATAAAAGTAATGCCTGAGCTTCTTTTTTAGAAATTCCTCTGGCTCTTAGATAGAATAGGGCATCTTCATTAAGCTGACCTACTGTACATCCGTGAGAACATTTTACATCATCTGCAAAGATCTCCAACTGAGGTTTAGTATCAATACTTGCTCCCTCGCTTAGCAGTACATTGTTGTTCTGCTGGTAAGCATTAGTCTTCTGAGCAATTTTATCAACAAAAACTTTTCCGTTGAACACTCCGTGAGCATTGCCATCAAAGATTCCTTTGTAGTTCTGGTAACTTTCACAGTTAGGGAAGTTATGGTGAACCGCTGTGTGGTGATCTACCAACTGATCTTTTCCGATAATTGTGATCCCGTTCATGAATGAATTGATATTGGATCCATTCTGAATAAAATCAAGGTTATTTCTTACCAGCTTACCTCCGAAAGAGAATGTATTTACAGTGGTTAAGCTGTCTTTCTCTTGTCTAGCAAAGGTGTTGTCTACAAGGTAAGAAGTATTGTTATCGTTCTGAAGTTTGTGCCAGTCTGCTTTTGCATTTGGATAAGTAAAGATTTCCGTCACAGAATTGGTGAACACATAAGTGTCATCAAAATTGTGATGGCTTTCAATAACCTCAACTTTAGCACCTTCTTCTACGATTAATAAATTTCTTGTATTGTAGAATGTATTTTCGTCCTGATTCTGAGAAATGTAGAAAACATGAATTGGCTTTTCAATCACTACATTTTTAGGAACCTTCAAAAAGAAACCATATTTGCAGTACGCAAGGTTTAAGTTGGTGAAAGCTAAATCTTTGGAAGCAATTGTGTTGAAATATTTTTCAAATACCTCTTTATGTTTGTCATCATTCAATGCATAGTTGAATGAAAGGAACTCTACATTTTCAATAGAAACTTTTGAAAGTTCTTTATGAAGTTTACCGTTTACGAAAACAATCCAATCAAAATTTTCTTCTCCAAGGTGCAGTTCATCAAACTGTTCTTTAGTGATATTGTGGTTTTCTTTCGGGAAGAAGTTGTAGCTTTTTTCCGTGATCTCCTTTAGATTGGTATATTTATATTCTTCGTCTTTTTTTGTCGGAAAACCAATGTTTTCAAACTTCTGAAGAGCAGCTTTTCTATCATCATCCAGAAATCTGTGACGAAGGCTCTCCAAAAACTCATTATGGTTTTCGATGATTTGTTCTTTTAATGCCATTACTGGTATATCTGTGGTTTGCACCATTTTATCTTTTTATTTTGAACTAAAAATATTGCTATTCCGAGGAATAGGTAATCCAATTTTTAATATTAGAGATTCTTTTTTGCTACGTTTATGAATGACCGCGAAAATTTTTAATCTCTGAAATACTGCTTCTTATTAGTTAAGAAGCCAGTCGTACCCTTTTTCTTCAAGCTCTAATGCTAAAGATTTATCACCTGTTTTGATGATTTTTCCGTTAGCTAAAACGTGAACGAAGTCAGGTTGAATATAGTTAAGCAATCTTTGATAGTGCGTAATCAAAAGAACTGCATTTCCTTCATTTTTAAAAGCATTTACACCGTCTGCAACAATTCTTAGAGCATCGATGTCTAATCCTGAATCTGTTTCATCAAGAATAGCTAATTTAGGATCAAGCATCATCATTTGGAAGATCTCATTTCTTTTCTTCTCACCTCCGGAGAATCCTTCGTTCAGTGATCTTGAAAGGAAATCTTTTTTAATGCCTAATTTTTCAGATTTTTCACGGATTAATGCAAGCATTTCTTTTGCTGGCATTTCTGCCAATCCGTTTGCTTTTCTTGTTTCGTTTAAAGCAGCTTTGATGAAGTTTGTTACAGAAACTCCCGGAATTTCCACTGGATACTGAAAAGATAGGAAGATTCCTTTGTGTGCTCTGTCTTCAGGAGCATCTTCAATGATGTCTTCTCCCTGGAAAATAATTTCTCCACCTGTCACTTCGTAATCCTCTTTTCCTGCGATTACAGAAGAAAGGGTAGACTTACCAGCTCCGTTTGGCCCCATAATAGCGTGAACTTCTCCTGGTTTTATTTCAAGGTTAATCCCTTTTAATATTTCTGCGCCATCTTCAATTTTGGCGTGAAGGTTTTTAATTTCTAACATTTTATTTGCTTAAACAAATTATTTTTGAATTCTATATACTAAACTTTCAGGTTGACCGGGAACATCATTAAGGGTCCCAATTTTGGTCATACCTGCCTTTTCCAAAACTTTAACAGAAGCTATATTACCGGGACGGACAATGGCGAATATTTCTTCTTTATTGTCCTCATTAAACCCAAAGTCTATAGCTTTCTTTGTGAATTCTGTGGCATATCCTTTCCCCCATGCCTGGGAAGCAAAACGATAGCCTAAATTCAATTTTTCTTCTTCTCCGTAGAGTCTGTAGCTCAGTCCTCCAAAACCTATTATATTTTCAGGGTTTTCCTTTTCAGTAATGGCCCAGCTTCCAAAATGATGGTTATCCCAGTGATCAAGCATTCTTGTAAATGTACTTTCTGCTTTTTCAAAACTCATGGGTCCGCTTGGATTATGAATATTGGTTTCAGGGTCATGATTAATTTCAAAGAAACTTTCAAAATCTTCTTTTGCAGGTTTTCTTAAAATTAATCTTTCTGTAGCTATCATTTCTTTTTTATCCTACTGATCCTTCTAATGAAATCTCAAGTAATTTCTGTGCTTCAATAGCAAACTCCATTGGAAGTTTATTAAGAACCTCTTTGCTGAAACCGTTTACGATCAAAGCAATGGCTCTTTCTGTATCAATACCTCTCTGGTTACAGTAGAAAATCTGATCTTCTCCAATTTTTGAAGTTGTAGCTTCATGCTCCAACTGTGCAGTAGGATCTTTAATTTCAATATAGGGGAACGTGTGTGCGCCACATTCATTACCCATCAATAAAGAGTCACACTGAGAGAAGTTTCTTGCTCCTTTTGCAGAAGGCATTACTTTTACCTGTCCTCTGTATGAGTTTTGAGATTTTCCTGCAGAAATACCTTTTGAAATGATCGTTGACTTGGTATTTTTTCCAATGTGGATCATTTTTGTACCTGTATCTGCATATTGGTGATTGTTTGTTACAGCGATAGAGTAGAACTCTCCGATTGAATTATCTCCTTTCAGAATACAAGATGGATATTTCCATGTTACAGCAGAACCTGTTTCAACCTGTGTCCATGAGATTTTTGCATTTCTTTCGCAAAGACCTCTCTTCGTTACAAAGTTGAATACTCCTCCTTTTCCTTCTTCATTTCCTGGGTACCAGTTCTGTACAGTAGAATATTTAATTTCAGCGTTGTCTAGTGCAATTAATTCCACTACCGCAGCGTGAAGCTGGTTCTCATCTCTTGACGGAGCAGTACATCCTTCAAGGTAAGAAACGTAACTTCCTTCGTCTGCAATCACAAGGGTTCTTTCAAACTGACCTGTTCCTGCCTGGTTGATACGGAAGTAAGTGGAAAGTTCCATTGGACATTTTACGCCTTTAGGAATATAGCAGAAACTTCCGTCAGAGAATACTGCGGAGTTTAATGCTGCATAAAAGTTATCTCCTCTTGGAACAACTTTTCCAAGATATTTTCTTACTAAATCTGGGTGGTTTTTAATAGCTTCAGAGATTGAACAGAAAATAATTCCTTTTTCTGCCAATGTATCCTGGAAAGTAGTTTTCACAGAAACTGAATCTATTACGATATCTACAGCAACTCCTGAAAGTCTTTTTTGCTCCTCAATATTAATTCCTAGCTTTTCGAAAGTCTTCAGTAATTCAGGATCTACCTGATCAAGGCTTTCTAATTCCGGTTTTGCCTTTGGAGCAGCGTAGTAACGGATTGCTTGAAAATCAGGTTTTTCATATTTGATATTAGCCCAATTAGGCTCTACCATTTTTAACCAGATTTTAAAAGATTCCAGACGCCATTCAGTCATCCATTCCGGCTCCTCTTTTTTAGCGGAGATGGCACGGATGATATCCTCATTTAAACCAATCGGGAAATCTTCATAATCAATTTTGGTTTCCCAACCGAATTCATATTTTTTATTTTCTAGATCGACTCTTAAATCGTCTTCAGTATATTTACTCATTATAATTTTTTAGATTTCAGATTTAGACCTCATATTTTTCTGATGTCTAGGATCTTATGTCTTTTCTCTAAAGACTAAATGATTCTCCACATCCACATGTTCTGGATGCGTTCGGGTTGTTAAATACAAACCCTTTTCCGTTCAATCCTCCTGAATATTCAAGAGTAGTTCCTGCTAAATAAAGGATGGATTTTTTATCTATAATAATTTTAATACCATTATCTTCAAAAATCTGATCTGTGTCTGTTTTTTGGTTGTCGAACTTCAAAACATACTCTAAACCAGAGCATCCGCCGCTTTTCACCCCAACTCTTATATAATCTTCAGCAGGGTTAAAACCATCTTCCGTCATAAGTTGGATGGCTTTCTCCTTTGCATAGTCTGATACTTTTATCATTGTATTTATTTAGAATGATTTAATGACGCAAAAATACGAACAAAAATCAGGATATAAAAATCAGCATTTTTATTTTATCGATTTTTATCATTGATGAGTTTAACCTTGGTAATGTTTTGAAATCCAAAACATAAATTAACTTGAATATGAAAAGAATAGGCATTATTGCTCTGGCACTGTTTATACAGCAGGTTTCTGCACAAACGAACCGATTTGTATATCAGGTAACGATGAAGCCAGATGCTGAAAATAAAGCAGATATAAAAACTGAAAATGCATATCTTGATATTTCTCAGGATAAATCTGTTTTTTATTCTGAAAACAGAATTAAAAGAGATTCTATCATGCAGAAAGCCTTTCAGGGTGGTGGCGGAAGAGGAAATATTAACAGGGATCAGATGGAAAGTTTAAGATCCAATATTAATTATTCTGTAGAAAAAGATAAAGCGAATCAAAAAACTTATTTTAAAGACAGAATAGGACGAGACGTTTACTCGTATGAGGAAGATAGACCTTTGAACTGGAAAATTTCTTCAGAAACAAGAAAAATAGGAGAGTATAAGGTTCAGAAAGCGGAAACAGATTTTGCAGGAAGAAAATGGACTGCCTGGTTTACTACAGATCTGCCTTATCAGGATGGACCTTATAAATTTAATGGTCTTCCTGGCCTTATTGTAAAAATTGAGGATGAAAAAGGAGATTATTCCTTTGATCTGATGAAGAACTATAAGATTGCAGAACTTCCAGCTTTAAACCAGTTTGGAAATACTTTAAAAGTAAAAAGGAGTGATTATCTGAAGCAACAGCAAAAGTTTAAAACAGACCCTATGTCGTTTATGACTCAAGGAGGTGGAGGAATATCTGCTCCAATGAGAATAGGGGGGGGAAGAGGTCCCGGCGGGGGCGGAAATCAGGATCCTGCTGAAATGAGAAAGAGAATGGAAGAAAGAGTGAAAGAAGAAGCTAAAAAGAATAGTAATCCAATTGAATTACAATAAATTAAAGGTGTGTTCTCAATGAACCTGCTGGGTTTAAAGAAGTAAGATAGAAGAAACAAAATCGCCAGTGAAGATTTTCACTGGCGATTATTTTATAATATTAAGTCTATTTTTATTTCAAAAGTTGGTTGAAAGTATCTCCCTGTCTGATATCTCCGGTGTTATATCCTTTCATAAACCATTCTTTACGCTGAGCAGATGATCCGTGGGTAAAACTTTCCTGATTTACATATCCCTGTCCTCTTTTTTGGATATTATCATCACCTACAGCTTCTGCAGCCTCTATTGCAGACTGAATATCTCCAGGTTCAAGAATTTTTCTGGACTCATCAGTACGTTTAGCCCAAACTCCGGCGTAAAAATCTGCCTGTAGTTCTGTGGCTACAGATACTCTGTTCATTTCAGCCTCAGAATATCTTCCGCTTCTTCTCAAGGCATCTACTTTTTGGGTAGTCCCCAGAAGAGTTTGTACGTGATGTCCCATTTCATGAGCAAGAACATAGGCTACGGTAAATTCAGTGACTTTAGCTCCAAATCTTTGTTGAAGCTCACCGAAAAACTCCATGTCCATATAGATTTTCTGATCAGCAGGGCAATAAAATGGTCCCATGGCAGATTGAGCGGTACCACATCCGGAGCTGGTTGTGTTTTCGAAAAGTACAATTCTAGGCTCGGAAAAAGTCATTCCATTCTCTTTGAAAATCTGATCCCAGGTTAGGGTATTCCATCCGGACATCATGTCAACCATTTCCCCAATCTGTTTTTCCTGTGCAGTAAGCTCTCTTTTTTCTCCTGTATTGCCTGAAGACTGTATGCTGCCGGAATTTAAAATACCTGAAGGATCACCTCCTAAAAAGAAAACAATAGCTGCTATAATTAAAGTTCCGAGTCCGCCGCCAACAATCATACCGCCGCCTCCGCCTCCGGAGCCACGGCGATCATCAACGTTGCCGCCTCTGTCGTCTGTCCATCTCATAATAAATCTTTTTTTGTGTCCGTAAATTTATAAAATTAAAGCTTACAATAATTAAAATGTTAGGATTGAAAGATTTTTACTTTGAGAATAATTAACCTTAAGAAACATTTTTTCTATTCTTCGTTAAACTTTTCTCTGAGAACTTTTTTATAATACTCCTTGTTGTGTCCGTTAATGTGTTCCAGATAGTTGTATTTCTCCTGAAAATATTGTTTTTGACAGTTTTGTGGTAGATACTTGTTAAGGTTATCATCATCGGTATGCTCAACAATAGGGTAAGTAGGAAGTTCCGCAGGTAATAAAGATTTATTTTTTGCTAAAATTTCAATGACATTATAATGGAAAGTAGTTGTACAGCTGAACTTAGGAATATCTTTTTCTATATATTTTTTGAAATAGTAATTGATCACTTCTTTTTTAAAGCTTGTTTCTCCTCGATCAAGCGTAGGAAATATGGTATAAAGCCAGTTGTACTTGATATAATTTTTTAATCTTCTGATTGAAATTTTATCTTCTGAAGAAACAACAATGTTAGGTAATCCGGTTTTATTTAAAACGTCCATTAGGAGCAGTTCTGAGACTTTTTCCAGTTCACCGTGATTCTTCTTCTGACCTATTTGTTCATAAGTATTTATTTTGCCAAATGTATCAATATTTAATTTTTCGTTAAGATATTCATGAAGTTTGGCCCGGTCTCCTGTGTAAACAAATTTATTGCCCTTTTCTACAGCAATATTTAATTTTTCTGTTGGTTCAAGAAATAGATTAATATTTTGATTAAGATCATTAGGAATAGTAATGGAGATTTTGTCTGTTTCAGTAAACTCTTTTTTACCCCGATTATTGAGGGTTACTTCCTTTTTGCCATTTTTTACAATGATTGGGCTATCGGTATTATTGGTAATGGTAAGCGTTTGGGCTTTTACTCCCGAAAATAAAAATACGAGGATGAAAAACAACCTCGTATATATTAATGAATACTTCATATTTTAAAGTATAAAACTCAATCAGTTATTAAATACTGTTATTTATTCACAGTTCTTTAATTCTCTTCCTGAACTTTTTGTTTTTTGGTTAATGTTTTCTTCCTTCAAATATAGCTAAAATATCTGTTGAAGGAGACTTAACCTTATCTGTTAAGCTGTTTGGTTTTCAGCCAATAAGAAGTTGACTGATAAGCTGAAATAGCATCATTTACAAGCTTTTGATCTGTATTTTTTAATAGCTTTTCATCATAATACAGTTTAAACTCCGGAGCAAGGTCACTTTTTTCCAGTTCCAGAGAGTATTGTTTTGCTTTTTTAACCGGAGAAATGATGGTTAAGCGATTATCTTTTACAAAACCAAGATCCTGATACGTTGCAATATAGGCCTTAGGCTGGAATTCCGGTTTGAAAACATCCTGACCTAAGAACTTAGATTGATAATTGAAATTCAATAATCCGAAAAGGGTAGGCATTAAGTCAATCTGGGACATCAGGGTGTCAAATTTCTGTGGCTGGATAAATCCTTCTGAGAAAATCATTGCAGGAATTCTGTATTTATCCATCGGAAGTTCTGTTTTTCCAGCACTGGAAGCGCAATGGTCTGAAACGATAACAAAGACTGTATTTTTATACCAATCCTGTTTTTTAGCCATATCAAAAAACAGTTTCAGAGAGTAATCAGTATATTTTACACCGCCTTCACGGGATTTTGAAGTTCCGGGAATATCAATTCTTCCATCAGGATAGGTGAAAGGTCTGTGGTTGGAAACCGTCATCCAGTGGTTGAAGAATGGTTTTCCTGATTTTGCTTCAGCATTCATTACCTGAATGGCTTTTCTGGCCATATCTTCATCTGCAACACCCCAAACATTGGCAAAGGTAACTTCTTCTGGTTTAAAGTTGTTTCTGTCTACAATATCATATCCGTTTCCACCGAAGAAATCCTGCATATTATCAAAGTAGCTGTAGCCACCATACAGGAATTTTACATCATATCCTTTTGATTTGAATACATTTCCAGTAGTGAATTTGTTCTTATTATCATCTCTTTTGATAATACTTTCTCCAGCAGTGGGAGGAATACAAAGTGTTAAAGCTTCCAGTCCACGCACAGTTCTGTTTCCTGTAGCATAAAGGTTAGTAAACATCAGAGATTTATCAGCAAGACTATCCAGGAATGGGGTGATTTTCTGTGTATTTCCATAATGCTCAAGGAATTCTGCAGAAAGACTTTCAATAGAGATTAATACCACATTTTTCTTAAGTTCCGGCTTTTCTGCTACAATATTTCTTGAGAGCGTATGCTGTGGATATTGGCTTAGGAAATTCTTCTCTGCCTGCTTTTGGTCTAGCTGTGAATAAAACTGGAAATAGTCAAGTTCGTTATGGGTGAAAGCCCAGTAAAACTTAGGAAGTCCGTTGGCTTCAATTTCATCAGCAAAAACATTGTCAGATTTAATCTGCATTAATGACGGAAGAGTCAGTAAGCTGATGGCACAAAGTACAGCAAATGATCCCAGTAAGATTAATTTCTGTTTGAAGTTGGGAAGCTCTAGTAATTCATCTTTTGTCTTTTTATAGATAAACCATGTAATCGTTAATGTAACAAGCATGATCCCTGAAAACAAAGGAACTACAGGGTAGCTCTCCATGATATTTCCAATGACTTCATTGGTGTATATTAAGTAATCTACTGCAATAAAGTTATAGCGTACTCCGAATTCATTATAGAAGAAATATTCACTTACTCCATTAAAGATGATAAGCAGTACATAGAGCAGTAATGTGATAAAATATAAAACATTACGGATCTTGATTCTTTGGGTAGGAAGGAACAGCATTAATCCAAACAGGAATGTCTTTACACCTACAAAAGAAAGGGCTATTTCTGTTACAGAACCACCGTATTGCTTGAAAATATTGTTTGGGATAAGCCAGATATACAGGAAGAATGCAGCCAAGGCTCCAAAAATAATATATCCGTACGGTTTTTTATATTTTGAATTGGATAGGAATAAGAAATAGAGGGCAAGGATAGCACTGGCAAGGATAAAAACAAAAATATCGTTAATAAGACCTACAAACAGTACTTTAATGATCTCAAAAAATCCGAAACTGGCTGTAGTGATGGGATGGAAGAAGAATATTGTCCTTATAAGCAAGGAAATAATCAGATAAAAAACTCCTAAATACAGGAAAGGTTTTATTTTTTTTAGAAACATGGATTTATGGTCTATACGATTTTCGCAAAGATAGTTGTTGTATACAACTTTTAAGTGAAAAAAAGCAAAACCTGATATTTATTAATAAGATTTTAAGAATTTTGAAGCATAATTTAAACGAATGTTTAATGGATTTGCCTTTATTCTTAAATCTTCCAACAAAAAAGGACTATTAAAAAATAGTCCCTATATATTGTTAAAGTATGTCAACGATTAAGAAGAGTGTCCAAAACCGATGTTTCCTTTTTTATCAGATAATTTCTTTTTGAAATCAATCATTCTTAAAGCGGTAACCGCTGCTTCTACACCTTTGTTTCCAAGATCTCCACCGCTTCTTGCAATAGATTGCTCTTTGGTATCATCTGTAAGAACACAGAAGATGGTAGGAGTATCTGTCATGATGTTACAATCCTTAATTCCCTGTGCTACAGCAGAGCAAACATAATCGAAGTGAGGGGTTTCTCCGCGGATTACGCATCCGATAGAGATCACAGCGTCATATTTTCTTTCTTTGCAAAGCTGCATACTTGCGTAGCTTAATTCAAAGGCTCCCGGAACAGGAAAAAGTTTGATGTTTTCTGATTTTACTCCTTCTTTTTCAAGGATTTCCAAAGCTGCATCACGAAGATTGTACGTTACAAAATCATTCCACTCAGAAAAAACAATGCCGATAGAAAAATCTTCGGCATTAGTTATATGAAGTGGCTTGTAATCGGAAAGATTAACTGTTGCCATTTTTTAGTAATATTTAGTCATTTCAATGTAAGAATCAGACATTCCGTTGTCATAATCCTGATATTTCTCGTCAATTGAAGAGAAGTATTTTTTAGCTTCTGCATTTTTCTTTAATCCTAAAGCTACAATACCTGCTTTTCTTGTGAAGAAATAAGTAGTATAAGGATCATCAGAAGCAGTAGCTGCTTTGTCTAGTAATGATAAAGCTTCATCATTTTTGTTCAATCCTGATTTTGCATCAGCCATAGCTCCGTATTTCATTGCCATCAGCGTTTTGTTGTCAGAAGAGAATTTATCTAAAAGATCGTAAGCTTCCTGGAATTTTCCTTCTTTAAATTTCAATAAACCAGCATTGTAAGCAGATAACTGACCGATGCTTGTTCCTGAATATTCGTTAGAAGTTCCGATGAAACCTGGGTTTGCAGCAGATTTTCCTCCTAAAGCTTCAGCATTTTTATTTTCTGTAAGATTTTTCTGAGCAGCTAGGAAGCTTTTTACGGCTTCAGTATTTTTAGGAGCAACTACAAATTGCTTATATCCGAAGAATCCTAAAACTCCTAAAACTAAAACTCCAAATACAATCCCTAAAGGTTTTGAATATTTTTCAAGAAATCTCTCAGTGTTTAAGGCCTCTCTGTCAAGATCTTTGAAGAACTCAACCGTTTCTTTACCTTCTTGCTCGTTCTGAGCATTCTTTCCCAATTTTGCCATAAGTTTTTAAAAATTGAATTGCAAATTTAATTGTTTCTTAGAGATTTACAAAATACTTTTAGAGCATTGTTATATAAATGTTATGAATTATCAACTGTTAATAAGAAAAATGCCTCGAAAACACAGTTTACGAAGCATAATTTTTTTTATTGGTATAGATTAATATTCCAGAATGTGGTAGATCTCTGCACCAAACTTTTTTAGTTTTTCATCCCCATTCAGGCCTTTTAAACCGATCAGGAAACTGAATTGAGCAACAGTTGCTCCCTGTTTTTCTACTAATTTGGCAGCGGCTTCCGTTGTTCCGCCTGTTGCTAAAAGATCGTCATGGATTAAAACTCTTTGTCCGGGCTTTATTTGTCCTTCACGGGTTTCAATAATTGCACTGCCATATTCCAGGTCATATTTTTCTGAAATTACGGGTGGTGGAAGTTTTCCTGCTTTTCTGATTAAGATAAAAGGAACTTCCAATGCTACAGCAATCGCAATTCCAAAAAGATAACCACGGCTTTCTATCCCGCATACTGCATCTACTTTCCCTTTGCTTTTGGCAACAAGGTCTGCAATTACATCTTCATAAAGTTTAGGATCTAAAAAAATAGGCGAAATATCCTTAAACTGAATCCCTGGAATAGGGAAGTCTGGAATATTTTCAATTGTATCTTCTAGTCTTTTGATTAATTCTGCTGAAGCCATTTATGGATTGATTTTATAGCTGGAAATTTTCCAGTCTCCGTTTACATTTTTAAGTCCGAAAGTTACTTTTAATGAAGTAGTCTTTCCGTTTTTATCTGTTACATCATAAGTAGCGTTTACACTTGCCCCATTTGCATTGGTTGCACTTGTGGTAATATTTTTCACACTTACATTTTTTACAGCTCCAAAACCGGAATTAGGATTTGAGAAAGACTCATAGCTTCCCCAACTTGGGTTATTGGATGTATCATAAGCTGCTTTTAGGTTCTGAGAACTTACGCTGCTCAGGAATTTACTTACTGTATTTTTTGGATCTGCAGTAGGCTGCTTTGGTGCAGCTGGTGTTGCAGGAGTTGCTGTACCAGGCTCTGTAGTTGTTGGTGTAGTAGTGGTTGCCGGATTATTCGGATCTACTACTGCACTTGGCTGTTGTGGTACTGCTGTTGTATCTGTTTTTGGAACGGCAGGAACTTTTAAAGCAGCTGCATTTACATCCAATCCAATTTTAGACATCTTGAATGTCTTTGCTGTTGTTTTTACAGAAACGGTGATATCAATTTTGTTATCTACCACTTTTGAAGCTGGAATAGAAGAGAACTTAAGGTTGAATCCTTTAAAGTTGTTATCCTGCATCAGGTTTTTAGCCGTAGAAAGTCTTACTCCATTACTGAATACTTCTAAGGTAGCTTCCAAACCTGCACCGGTAAATGATACTGGGTTTCCAGCGGCATCTACTAATCTTGGTACGATCTGAATGGCTGTTGGTGCACCATTTCCATCATCTCCTGTTGGTCTTGTTACAATAGACAGTGCTCCTGCTTTTACATCGTTAGGATCACTTTCTTTGGCTTTATCATCACCGAAGATATTCATTTCACCCAGTGAAGGTGGAGCAGAACTGGCCCATTCGATTCCGTTTTTCTGTGCAACTTCATCAGCTAAGGTCATAATCTCAGGAACTTTTTTCCCGTTAATCAGTTTTCCAAGAGCTTTTAGCTCATTCACATCCCCATCAGCTTCCACGCCAAATGTTTTAAGGATATAAAGAGCTTCATTAAACTTAATCTGTTTAATGGTAGGTAGGCTGGAAGTCATATCATTGATACTTGACTGCAGCGTTTTAGTATTCGTAGCATCTACATGATCTTTCTTGCATGCTGTAAAAAGCAACAGACTGAAAACAAGTAGAAAAGAAAACTTTTTCATTTTTATTTGGTTTGTTGCAAATTTACTAAAACCTTTATTAATAGTAGATTTTATTTTTTGTTTTGTTCTTTTCATCCTATTATTTTAAAACTAATGTATAAAAAAAGACTGATCGTTTTAACAATCAGTCTTTTATATTTTCATTTATGATAAGCCCTTAGAAAGGATACTCATAAATTTCAGATTCGTGTAAGTAAGGGTTTCCTGTAGGGATCAACTTCAGTTTAGATAAAGCTGAAAGTACAGTAAACATAAATAGTCCAGCTACGAATAGAACTGCTCCCAGGATTAACAAGAATACTTCAGGAGTGTTCCAGAATGGCCCTACCGTTCCCGGCATTACCATGTTGAAGTAATCTAAAAGGTGTCCTAAGATAACTACTACAGCCATTGTGGTAACCACTTTGTAGTTTCTCTTGATGCTGCTACTTACTAATACCAATAGTGGTAATAAGAAGTTAATAACAAGCATTGGTAAGAATGTAGTTCCATAGTGTTGGAATCTTCCGAAGAAGTAGTTAACCTCTTCCGGAACGTTTGCATACCAGTAAAGCATGAACTGAGCGAACCATGTATATGTCCAAAGCATACTTGTAGCGAAAAGGAAAACTCCTAAATCGTGTAAGTGGTTGTCATTGAACTGTGGTAAGAAACCATTTTTCTTAAGATAAACACTTAATAGAATGATTACAGCAATACCACTTGAAAGGCAGCTAACCATTGAATACCAGATATACATTGTAGAATACCAGTGAGGGTCAATAGACATCAACCAGTCCCAAGCCCAAGCAGCAGAAGCAAATCCGAAGAATGCAATATATCCTACTGCCCATCTGTAAAGCATTTGATACTCAACTTTAGATTTAGTTTCATCTACTTTTTTAGACTGAGCTTTAAGTTTCCATGCGAAGAAAGAAGCACCTACTACATAAATGATCGTTCTGATAGCATAGAAAGGAATATTTAAGAATCTTTTCTTTTCGAATAAAATTACGTCAAAGTGTGCAGATTCAGGATTCGTTAATTCCGGATCCATCCAGTGGAATAGGTGGCCATTGTGAGTGATATTTAAAATCATCATAATAACCAGAATAGCACCTCCGTAAGGAATATAAGAAGCGATAGCTTCCATTACTCTTGTAATAATAATTGGCCAACCAGCGTGGGCAGCATGCTGAATACAGTAAAAAAACAATACAGCACAACTTACTCCAAAGAAGAACACTGCTACAAAGTGTAGCGATGCTAAAGGCTGGTTATGAACCTGCATTGTAGCGTGCTCTAAGTGAGCAGCATGATCCTGCGGTCCAACCATTTCACTTGAGTGTGTAGGAGCATCATGTCCAGAAGCATGAACAGCTTCCATCATGTGTTCTATTTGCTCAGTAGAAAGTCCTTTGTTCATAAAGAAGCCAATACCAAACAGAACTAAACCTACAACAAGAAGTATGATAGAAGTTGATTTTAATTTTGGTGAAAAACTATACATTTCTTTTCTTATTTTTTAGTTTCGGTAGTCGTTTCAGTTGCTGGTGCCGCCGCTGTAGCTGCTGCCGGTGCTGCTCCTTTTTTGAAAGCACTCATCACATACATAGCTACTCTCCATCTGTCTCCTGCGTTTAATTGTCCCGCATAAGATCCCATGGCATTTCTACCGTTTGTTAATACATAATGAACAGACCCTACTGTAAGTTCTCTATCAGCATAGTTTGGTACTCCAGAGAATGCTCCAGACTGTACAATTGGTCCTTGTCCATCACCTCCTGTTCCGTGACATGCAGCACAAGTATGGTCGAACAATACTTTTCCTCTTTCAAGGTCCTTAGCAGCATTAGCTGGGTTCAGAGGAGAAGCTGTAAGTTTTTTAGAAGCGTCATAACCTGCGTTGTACTCGTCAACATTTTTTGGTTTTAAACCTTCTTCAAAAACTCCATCTTTATTTTGAGCAACTGATCCTTCTACTGGAGAAAGACCTGTTGCACCATTATTTTTAACAAAAGCAGGAATCTCATTTTCATGATCTGAATACGCATCCTGAGCCTTCATCAATGGATCATAAGCTACCGGAAAATACATGTCCGGGAAGTATACCAACGGAGTATTCTCCTTTGGTCCGCAAGAGTTAAGTAAAACTGTTGTTAAACCTAAAACTGCTGTAATTCTTAATACGTTCTTTTTCATTTTAAGCGTCTTTAACAGTTATTTCTTCAACTCCAGTTTCAATTAGCAACTGCTTTACAGATTCTACATCTTCAGTTACGAATTCCATCATGAATTTATCATCAGTAGTTCTTGGATCTGGGTTCTGAGCTGGAGCTCCTGGATACATTTTGTTTCTAACCAAGAAAGTTAAAGACATCATGTGAGCTGCACAGAATACCATTAATTCAAACATTGGAACTACGAATGCAGGCATGTTGTGTGCCCAGTCAAAAGCAGGTTTACCACCGATGTTCTGAGGCCAGTCATGATTCATCACATACCAAGTTATTGTAGCACCAATAGTAACTCCATAACAAGCATAGATGAAAGCGGCATCAGAAATTCTAGTTTTCTTTAACCCTAAAGCTTTGTCTAGTCCGTGAACCGGAAACGGAGTGTAAACCTCGTTTATTGCGATTCCTTTATCGTTGAATGCTTTAACGCCGTTCATTAAATCGTCGTCGTCAGCATAAAGTCCGTATACAATTTTAGTGGTGCTCATCTCCTTCTTTTGCTTTATAAGTTTCACCTGAGATTTTCAAAATCGATTTTAATTCAGCCTGTGCAATTACAGGGAATGTTCTTGCGTATAATAAGAATAATACAGAGAAGAATCCGATAGTTCCTAAGTATACACCCACATCAATGATCGTTGGTTTAAACATTGTCCAAGATCCTGGTAAGTAGTCTCTAGAAAGGTTGATAACGATGATATCAAAACGCTCAAACCACATACCGATGTTGATGATCAAAGCAACAATGAATGTCCAGATAATGTTCGTTCTTGCTCTTTTGAACCAGAATGAAGCAGGAACCACAAGGTTACAGATGATCAATGACCAGAATGCCCACCAGTAAGGTCCTACAGCAGCACCTGGAGAAAGATATGTGAAATCTTCAAATCTAGATCCTGAGTACCATCCGATGAAATATTCAGTAGCATAAGCTACAGTTACCATACCACCTGTAAGAACGATTACGATGTTCATAATTTCGATATGATACATTGTAATATATTCTTCTAAGTGACATACTTTTCTAGCAACTAACAATAGTGTCTGTACCATTGCAAATCCTGAGAAGATCGCACCAGCAACGAAGTAAGGAGGGTAGATAGTTGAGTGCCATCCTTTAATTACTGAAGTCGCGAAGTCAAAAGATACGGTTGTGTGTACCGAGAATACAAGTGGAGTTGCTAAACCTGCAAGAACCAAAGAAAGTTCTTCAAATCTTTGCCAGTGTTTTGCTTTACCACCCCAACCGAATGCAAGGAATGTATAAATCTTTTTAGTCCAAGGAGTCTTAGCTCTATCTCTGATCATTGCAAAGTCAGGGATAAGTCCCATGAACCAGAATACAGTTGATACTGAGAAATACGTAGAGATCGCAAATACGTCCCAAAGTAGAGGAGAGTTAAAGTTCCCCCAAAGAGAACCGAACTGGTTTGGTAATGGGAATACCCAGTATCCAACCCAAACTCTACCCATGTGAATTACAGGGAAGATTGCTGCCTGTACAACCGCAAAGATCGTCATCGCCTCTGCAGATCTGTTTACAGACATTCTCCATCTCTGTCTAAATAATAATAATACCGCTGAGATTAAGGTTCCGGCGTGACCAATACCTACCCACCATACGAAGTTGGTAATATCCCAACCCCAGTTAATAGTTCTGTTAAGCCCCCATGATCCAATACCTGTTCCGATAGTATAAGCGATACATCCGAATCCATAGATGAATAGAACTAAGGCTGCATATAATGAGATCCACCATAATTTACCTGCTCTTTCTTCGATAGGTCGTGCAATATCTTCTGTGATATCGTGATAAGTTTTGTGACCAATAATTAGAGGTTCCCTTATCGGAGCTTCGTAATGTCCTGACATTTTTTACCTATTTATTATTTAAACTTTATTTTTCTACTCTGTTTCTTACTTTAGTGTGATAGAACACGTTTGGTTTTGTTCCGATCTCCTCTAGTAAATAATATCTTCTGTTAGAGGCATACACCTTTCTAATTGAAGAATCTTTATCATTCATGTCTCCAAATGTCATTGCACCAGTAGAACAAGCTTTAGAACAAGCTGTCTGGAATTCTCCATCCTTCACTCTTCTTCCTTCTTTCTTAGCCTCAAGAATTGTATTCTGAGTCATTTGGATACACATTGAACATTTCTCCATTACCCCTCTAGTTCTTACAACTACATCAGGGTTAAGTACCATTCTTCCTAAATCGTTGTTCATGTTGTAATCGAACTTATCGTTTAGGTTATAAGTAAACCAGTTGAAACGTCTTACTTTGTACGGACAGTTGTTTGCACAATATCTTGTACCGATACATCTGTTGTAAGCCATATGGTTTTGACCTTGCTTACCGTGTGAAGTAGCCGCTACCGGACATACAGTTTCACATGGAGCGTGGTTACAGTGCTGACACATTACTGGTTGGAAGATTACATCTGGATTATCAGCCGGGTGGTTCAATGCCCCTCCGTCTCCGAATGCAGTACCATATAATTCAGGTACAGCCATTCCTTCTTTTAATCCTTCATAAACTTCAACTTTCTGTCTTGAAGAATAGTAACGGTCAATTCTTAACCAGTACATATCTCTAGACATTCTTACCTCTTCTTTACCTACTACAGGAACGTTGTTCTCAGCCTGACAAGCAATGATACATGCTCCACAACCTGTACAAGAGTTCAAGTCAATAGATAAGTTGAAGTGAGGACCGTCAGTATCATCAAATGCATCCCAAAGGTCGATTTTTCTTGCTGGAAGAGCTCCGCTGATTGTGTGGTATTCCAAAGGCTTATTCCATCCTTTGTGCTCGTCATCAATGGTACGTTGATGAATTCAGCTAGAGGAACTTCCTTAGCGATTTCGTAACGACCCATTAATGTATTCTGAAGCTGGATACCTGCGAATTCGTGATCTTCTCCTGTTTTCTCGATTTTAACACCAGAAAGAACAAGGTTAGAACCATCGAATAAAGGATAAGCATTTACCCCTGTATCAGCAGTTGCTCCTGAGTTTTTCTTACCATAACCAAGCGCAAGACCTACTGATCCTTCTGCTTGACCTGGCTGTACGAATACAGGAACGTCTTTTATTGTAACTCCGTTTACAGTAAGGTTTACGATAGAACCATCTAACTGCATTCTCGCGTTAAGATCGTTATCGATAGCAAACTTTTCTGCATCTTTTGGAGAAATTGTTAAGTAGTTATCCCAAGACATTCTTGTGATTGGATCAGGTAACTCTTGTAACCAAGGGTTGTTTGCCTGAGTTCCGTCTCCCATTGCAGTCGTAGTGTATAATACTAATTCTAATTCGGAAGCTTTGAAGTTTCCTAATTCAGCAACAGCCTGAGCAGCGTTTCCACCTGCATAAGATAATGTTGTTGAGTTAGTAGAAGCATTGATACCGTTATATAATGCTTTGTTGAAAGAAGTACTACCTAAAAGAGAAGCAGAGCTTGCCTTTAAATAATCGTAGTAGTTGTTAGCAGCATTGTTTTTACCATTCTTCCAAACCAATAGAGATTCTTCAATCTGTCTTGATTTGTAGATCTTCTGGATTGTAGGCTGCATTAATGAATATACTCCAGTCTGTGGTTCGATATCTCCCCAAGACTCTAACCAGTTAGCTACTGGAATAACAGCCTTAGCTGCTTTGTACATTTCATTTTTCTTATCAGCAACAGCAATTACATAAGGAACTTTAGATAAAGACTTTTTGAAGTCTTCTCCTTTTGGATGAGCATAGATAGGATCTACGTTGTTTGTAACTAATACTCCAACTTGTCCACCGTTTACCCAACCTAGGAATTCCTGGTATCTTGCACCGTTGAATTCTTTTAGGAAGTTAGCTTTACCAGTGAAAGCAACTGAACCTAACTTTTGGTTGATTAAGTGTGCTAAAACCTGTGCACCTTTAGAACCGTCAGCAAAAACAACAGCTTTGCTTCCTTTTGCTTTAAGTTCGTTAGCAATTTCAGTAGCAGTCTTGTCTGAAGTACCACCACCTACGATTGCGTTGTAAACTTCAACTAAAGTTTTGTTTACTGCACTTGGCTTTAATCTGTATCTTGAGTCTGCGTTAGCACCAGTTAATGACATGTTAGACTCCACCTGGATGTGTCTTAACATGTTTGCTCCTGGCTTTCTAGCAGCTGCATAAGAAGACTCTAAGCTTGAAGCGTTATAATCTCCTAAGAAATCAGCCTGGAAAGAAACTACCAATTCAGAACCGTTAAGGTCATAAACAGGTAATGCTCTCTGTCCGAATACTTCCTGAGCAGCATCTAGTCCTGCAGCATACGGATATGCATCGAAGGTTACTAATTCAGCTGTAGGATATTTAGCTTTGAATTCTGCAAATAACTTCTTGAAAGTTGGTGAAGCAAAAGAGTGTGATAAAACCACAATCTTTTTGCCTGACGCTTTAGCTTCTTCCAAACCTTTGATAACGAAACTGTCTACTTTATCGAAAGTTTCATCTTTACCGTCTAGTTTAGGCTGCTTTACTTTATCATTATCATAAAGAGAAAGTACACTTGCCTGAGCTCTTGCGTTAGTTTTACCTAAATCACCACCAGCCGGGTTTGGTTCAATTTTGATTGGTCTACCTTCTCTAGTTTTTACTAAAACACTAGCAAAGTCGAACCCATCAAAATATGTTGAAGCGTAATAGTTAGGGATTCCTGGAATAATATCATGCGGCTTTACCACATAAGGAATCGTTTTGATTACCGGAGCTTCGCAGGCAGCTAAAGTAACTGCTGCTGTAGAGAATCCTAGTAATTTAAGGAAATCTCTTCTTGAAGTACTTGATCCGTTTGTCTCAGCATCTCCAAGGAAATCTTCTACCGGAATTTCTTCCTGAAACTCTTTCTGAGCCAGCTTATTATTTAAAGCTGGATCTTTAAGTTCATGAATACTTCTGAATTGTATTTTGTTTGAAGCCATTTATACTTCTAATTTTTTAGTTATTAATAATGACATTTACCACACTCAAGACCTCCAATTGCATCTACAGTGATTTTACCTCCATCTTGTGGATATTGTTTTTTCAACTTGTCGTGTAGATTCTTGAAGTACTCTTTATTATAACCGTTGTTCATATCAACCTCAGTAGTTCTGTGGCACTCGATACACCATCCCATAGTAAAGTCGTTAGCCATCTGAACAACATTCATTGTATCAATTTTTCCGTGACAAGCTTTACAAACAACATCAATTTTGTTGTTAGGGTTCTTCTTGTTGAAAGAGTTGATGATCGCTTGTTCACCAGCAATTACGTGCTGAGAGTGGTTGAAGTAAACGAAGTCTGGCATATTGTGGATTCTTGTCCACTCAACCGGCTGTGTTTTTCCTGTGTACTGTTGTTTAGCAGGATCCCAACCTGTTGCAGCGTAGATCTTCTGGATTTCTCCGTCATAGAAAGCCTTATCTTTTCCTGGCTCCATGTAGTGATCTGCGTTGTATTCAGAAATTGTTCTGTGACAGTTCATACAAACGTTCATAGAAGGAATCTCAGATACTTTTCCGTATTTAGCACTAGAGTGACATAATTGACAGTCAATTTTCTGTTCTCCAGCGTGGATTTTGTGAGAGAAGTAGATAGGTTGTTCAGGTTTGTAACCTTTGTAAACACCGATCCACATTAACCAGTTCCAAACTCCGTAAGCAGCAAGAATAGCAAGAATTGCTAATAACGCCTTACCAACGTAGTGGAACTTCTCGTACATTTCACTGAAAGAACGAACTCTTGTTTCGTTAAGCCCTGATAACTCTTCAGATTGACCCAGTTTTACTAATTGTCTTAGTTTAACCAAAATCCAAACTAATAGACCAGCAATGGCTAAAAGTGAAATAATAACGATGTTTGTTGTGCTTTTGTCTGCAGGAGCTGCAGATGTACCTTCACCAGCGGTTGCTTTAGCTTCATCCTTTTTTGGCTCCGGCTCTGGCGGATTAGTTGTGAATGCTAAAATGTCGTCTATATCCTTATCTGTAAGATTTGGAAAGACCTGCATTTCAGTCTTATTAAACTTTTCAAAAATCTCATTGGCGTATTTATCCCCAGAAGCTCTAAGAGCTTTGTTGTCTTTGATCCACTTGTGAAGCCAATCTTTGTCTACACCACCTTCTGTCTTTACACGTTCTACAACACCTTTTAATGGTGGTCCTACAACTTGTTTGTCCAGCGCGTGACATGCAGTACAATTCGCTTTGAAAAGTTTCTCTCCGTTTTTAGGATCGCCGTCTTGCCCGTAAAATGAAGCACTGGTTGATAGCAATAAGCCTATTGCGATCAACGTTTTTTTATAATGCTTTCTCCAACTAATCATTTAAATTATCTTATGTTAGTAAATTATTGAACATTCAATCAATTCCGCAAAAATAATATTTTTAACAGAAATTTAACGGCAAAGCGAAAGGGGAAAATATCATTTACGTTTAATTTGTATTGATTCTAAATAACTGGTTTGGTATAGTTTTTTAATTTGTATAAATTTGCGGAAACAAGTTTAAATGAGAAATTTGATTAAAATATTTTCGATATTATCATTATTTAGTTTTTATAGTATTGAAGCACAGCAAGTTGTTAAAAAAGACACTCTTTCAGGAACGGAACTCGTTATTACAATGGATTCCAAAATAAATGCTGCTTTGGAAAGTGTTGAAGATAAATGTTCAAAAGTTGTTACAAATAATCCAACCAAAGATTACAGTAATATAGACTCTGGAATTTCTTCAGGAACGAGTACAAAACCGAATAAAATTTATGTACCGAATAGGGAATTAACCAATGCTGAAATCTGTAGAAAAAATCCTAGAATTTTAGGATATAAAATTCAGATTACAACAGTGAAAAGTAATGAGGAAGCTAATGAAGTGAAGTCTTATTTTAGAAAAAGATTTCCTAACCTGAAGGTAGAAACGGATGCTTCTTTAAGACCCAACTATAAAATTTTAGCAGGAAGTTATTTTACTAAACAGAGTGCAGCAGGAGATCTTTCAAGAATCAGAGAGTACTTTAAATCTGCAGTTGCTGTTCAGTACAGAATTTTCTGTTCAGAAGCGAAATAATATTGAAATTTTAAAATATAAAGCCGGGATCACTCCCGGCTTTTTTTATTGGTAATAAGTTTCTAAAAACCAAAAGAATTCGGACATTCTGAATATATTATTTGAAAGTAAGTAAACAAATAATAAGCTGACGGTAAGTGTTAAAAAAGACATCATTTTAGGAGAGGACCTGTAGGCGTAGAATAACCATCCAATGAGCAGTGGGTATACAAACACAAAGTGCCCGCCATAAATATATGAAGTGTGAAGACCAAACCTCATTATACAATGAATTAAAATATCGAAAAGGAATGAGATCATAATGACCTGAACCCATTTGTTTTTAAAATTCTTCAGGTAACTCCAACTTATCAGTATTAATACTATGGCTACGAAAATATAAGAAAATGGGGAAGAATAAAGATCCATATAAAGACCTTTAAAATTGAAACCTTTCATATTATCCTTATCTGAAAGGATAAAACTTGGGAAGAGAATATTGCCGCCAAAAAAGAAAGATAAAACCATATCCCAGGTCGGCATAGTTTCTACATTGGAGAATTTCTCGTACTGTTGATTGGTCTTTGAAAAAATATTCTGGTATTTGAAATCAATTCTATAAAGGTAGAGTAATGCATATATGATGACAGCGATTATTCCTCTTAAAATAGCACCCCCTATTTTTTTCCAGCTTTTGAAAAGACCTTTTTCAAAAAATACCGGAATAAAAATTTTTACAATGTTGGTGATAGTAAGTCCTCCAATAGTAATGCCGGCCAACGACAGTGCTGCTGCCGGAATCTTTTCTTCCTTTCTGAGCTTTATTGCTGCATAATAATTGTACAATGAAAGCAAGAAGAGAGTATAAGTGAAATTTTCCGGAGTAAATGATAGGATAATATTGGTGGAAAAGATTCCAAAAAATAGGGTAATGAAAAGACTGTATGTTAGTGGCAGTCTAATGATGTTTTTAAGATATTTGAAAATCTGAACAACATTTAAAGTAATGATGATGTTGCTAAGCCATGCTAAAGTTAGTCTGAAAGTCATATCCATTTTTCCTCCCGAAATCAATAGGCATAATTCTTTGATCCAGTTGAAAAAATAATAGGATAGTGGATGTCTTTCAAAACTTCCGCCGGTCATAAGGATAGATTTGTTGTCAAAGCTGAAATAAGCATCCCAAGGAATCCTGCTATCGAAAATAATCCTGTAATGAATGGCAATATAAGAACCAAGGATTCCGTAACAGGTGATGAAAAACAGAAAAACACCCAGTTCAGAATAAGAGGATGGAAAAACCAGCCTGAAAAAGTTAGCAAATTTTGTTTTAATAAATGACACGTGTCGTATTTTTGCAAAAGTAAAATAAAAAACCACCATAATTGGTGGCTTTATGAATATTGTATAAGCGTTGTGGTTATTGCTTAATGATTTTTTCTGTAGAAGAAGTTCCGTCAGCAAATTCTACTTTCATCAGATAAGTTCCTTTTGGAAGAGATGAGATATCTGTATTTCCGGATTCTGTTTTGTTAAGAGTCTTTCCGGACATATCAATAACAGCTGTTGATTTAATCTTTTTATCCGTTTTAATATTTACTTCTCCTTTTGTAGGGTTTGGATAAACAGATATGTTGGTTTTTGATTTCGAGACTTCAGATGTTCCAAGAGATCCGCTGGCTATAACCTGTACATCATCTATTGAAACAGCATCAGCATTGTCTGCAACATATTGGAATCTTATTTTGACATTCGTTTGCCCCACATATGCAGCTAAGTCTCTTTGTACAGTAACTGTATTGTATAAATCTGTATCTACATTTCCATCTCCATCATCAATGAAACCTGGTTCACTGTCTTCATTCCATAGGGTTGTCCAGCTTGTTCCGCCATTAGTTGATATCTGTGCCAGCAGATTACCTTCATTTAGGCTTATCATATATCCCCAGCCTAGTTTTACTTTGAAATTTAGCGTTGGATTTGTTACTCCTGCTAAACTGAAAGCTGGGCTTACCAAGCTTGCATCATTTGCACCCGCAACCCAGTCTATCGTTGCAGAATTGCTTCCGTTTATAGTAAATCTATTTCTTAATTCAGTAGAAGTAGCAGATGTTCCGGAAAAAACAATACTGGTAGAGTTCCACGCTCTTTGTGTGTTGGTATTTGATTTTGTCCATCCGGTTGGGGGGAATGTTGCCCCGTCAAAATTTTCTGATAGTATTGTCTGTGCATTACTGTAAAAGCATGATACTATTGCTAAAGAAAATATAATTTTTTTCATGTTAAAAGATTTCTCTAAAATTAGGGAAAATATTTAATATGATGTCAAAAATTCAATATTTATGGTTTTTTATATTGTACTTGTTAAGAACTACACGAAAGTGTGGAGCATCCCGCAGTGTCATCATATCCGGATGGTCTTTTAATGGAGAACTCTGGAAACATTTCTTCATAAGGGTTTTCCAATGCTTTGGTGAGCTTACTCAACATCTCTGTTTGCCCATTGTTGATTTCCTCAATACATTCATAGAGCAGATAGTTTCTGAGAATGAATTTGGGATTTGATTTCGCCATTATTTGTAAAGATTCTTCTTTTGAAATGGTATTTGAGTGCAATCTGGCTTCGTATTGTTCAATAAAGCTTTTGAGTTTTCCAAGTTTTTCTTCATTTAAAAAAGAGTAGGAGATATTGCTGAAGTGTTCTTTTAAGTCTACTTCTGCCGTCACCTTTTCCAACTGATTGAAAAATAAAGTATGATCAAACTCCAGTTCCTGCATTAATCCCTGCCAGTTAGTAAAAAACTCTTCATCCTCTTTTCTTAATTCATCAAACCCGAACTTTCTGCAAAGCATTTTGTCGTGAGCCTCCCAAAAATAGCTGCCATATCTGTTTAAAGTATTTTCTAAAAACTTTTCATCCTTAATTAACGGGTGGAGTGCATTGGCGAGTTGCCACAGATTCCATTGAGAAATTTGTCCCTGTTTTCCAAAAGCATATCTTCTTCCCGGAAGATCGGTAGTATTGGGAGTGAAATTTAAATCATATTCATCCATCATAGAATAGGGGCCATAATCAATGGTTAATCCTAAAATAGACATGTTATCTGTATTCATAACTCCATGTACAAACCCAACTCTGAACCATTCCACCATGAGGTCTGCGGTGCGGGTGCAGATGTTTTCAAAGAAGTCTTTGTATTTTTGAATGTCCGATGATGTAATTTCCGGATAGTAATTTTCAATAATAAAATCCAATAAATCCTGTAAGGTTTTGTATTCCTGTTGGGCGGACATGAGCTCAAAGTGACCAAAGCGGATAAAACTATCAGCTGTTCTGATGACTACTGCTCCTTTTTCCAATTGTGGATTTCCGCTATACATGATGTCACGAATAACATCTTCTCCGGTAAATGCAAGGCTTAAAGCTCTGGTTGTAGGAACGCCTAAATGGTACATAGCTTCACTCATCAGATATTCTCTTACGGAAGATCTTAAAACAGCTCTTCCGTCTGCATGCCGTGAATAGGGAGTTGCTCCGGCTCCTTTCCATTGAATTTCAGTTTTTTTTCCTGAATTATTGGTGATCTCACCTGCAATAATTGCTCTTCCGTCTCCAAGTTGTCCTGCCCAGTTTCCAAACTGATGTCCTGCGTAAGCTGTGGCGTAGGTCTGAACATTGTCCGGAAGGTTATTTCCGACCAGGAAATCAAGATCTTTTTCGTCGAACATGCCTAATCCTATTTCCTTTGCTAACGGTTCATTGAATGCTATTAATTGAGGCTTGTCAAAGCCTGCAGGTTTAATTGTTGAAAATAACACCTTTGGAGTATTTCTCTGCATAGGATTGTTGGAAAAATCTCCCGGAAATTTCGTGATAAAAGGTTGGCTGATGCGTTCGATATTCATCCTTCAAAGGTATTAATTATAAAAGAAAAGACCTTCCAAATTATTGAAAGGTCTTATGTATTTGTAAAAGAGAAATTATTTATTAAAATCTACCTCATCGTTTGAATGAAGGTTTTCATTGATATTTTCCTCTTTCTTTTCTGTAGGTTTCTTAGGGGTTGGATCTGCCGGTCTTGGATTCTTGATCTCGTCTATGGTCTGAAGACTGCCGTCATCTCCATATCCGCCACCTAATCCTTTAAGGTTTGAACAACCGTCTTTCCAGTCTGAAGGTTTGGTGAACTTATCATCCGGAGTAACTCCTAATGTTTTGTCTGCCCATACTTTCTTCATGAAGATCGCCCAAATTGGTAATGCCATTCTCGCACCCTGACCTTCACCGGTTCCAAAGAAGTGAGTTGCTCTGTCTTCCCAACCTACCCAGGCTCCTGTTGCCAGTTTAGGAGTGATTCCCATAAACCAACCATCGGAGTTGTTCTGTGTAGTACCTGTTTTAGCTGCAATTTCAACACCTTTTGAAATTCCTCTTCTTCCCAGTTCTCCAGAAGCGGTACCATATTGTGCAACACCTTTCATCAGTTCGATCATTGTGTAAGCGTACATAGGGTTCATTACTTCTTTAGGTTCTACATTAACCTCTTTAATTACTCTACCGTTGGCATCTTCAATTCTCCAGATCATTTCCGGCTTATTGTAGTTTCCATAGTTGGCGAAAGTACTGTAGGCGCCTAACATTTCATAGATGGTGATATCTGATGAACCAAGTGCAATGGTATTGTTTCTAGGAATGTCTTCTGTTACACCCAAATCTCTTGCGGTCTGGATAACAGCATCTACACCTGTCATTTCGATAAGTCTTGCAGCAATCGGGTTCTGAGAGTGTGCTAAACCATCTTTTAGAGTAAGCATTCCTCCTCTTCCCGGTACATGCCATCCGTTGTGGTCATAAGTTCCGTTAGAAACAGTTGAACAAGGAGTCATTCCCAATTTCATAATTGCAGTGGCATATACGAAAGGCTTGAATGTAGATCCTACCTGTCTCTTACCTTGCTTAATGTGGTCGTACTGGAAGTGTTGCCAGTCGATACCACCTACCCAGGCTTTGATCTCTCCGGTTCCGGGAACCATAGACATTAGACCTGCCTGTGCAATTTGTTTGTGATACCTGATAGAGTCCCAAGGTGACATTTCAACTTCTTCTTCTCCAGCCCATGTAAATCTTGATGTTTTGATTGGCTTTTTGAATTCCATCATAATAGAATCATCAGGCATTCCGTCAGCTTTTAACAGCTTGTATCGGCCTGTTCTTTTCATGGCCTGAAGCATCACATCATTGATTTGTTTGTCTGTAAGGTAGTAGAAAGGTCTGTTCTTTCTTCCTCTCTGTTCAGCATCAAATCTTTTCTGAAGATCAGTTAAGTGTTCCTTGATTGCTTCCTCTGCATACTTCTGCATTTTAGAATCAAGGGTAACATAGATCTTTAAACCGTCTTTATATAGATTAAGTTTTTTTCCGGTTTCTTTTTCGTGAGATTCAAGATATTTATCAATTTCTTTTCTCAGATAGAATTTGTAGTAAGCGGAATATCCGTCAGTAATGCTTTTAATTGGGTGAAAATCTACTTCTACAGGAGTGTTGATGGCTTTTTCATAGGTAGCAGCATCAATATATCCTGTTTTCTGCATCTGATCCAATACAACATTTCTTCTTTCTTTTGCCTTTTCAGGATATCTGTACGGATTGTTTTTTCTTGGGTTTTCAAGCATTGCTACAAAAGTTGCAGCTTCCGGTAGAGTAAGCTCAGAAGTTTTTTTGTTAAAATAAACTCTGGATGCCATTTCAACACCGTTTGCATTGAATAGAAAGTCGAACTTGTTGAAATAAAGAGTGATAATCTCTTCTTTTGTATATCTTTTTTCAAGACTTACAGCAACTACCCATTCTTTCAGCTTCTGGAATGCTCTTTCAAATTTATTCTGAGAGGCTGTTCCTGTGAAAAGAAGTTTTGCTAACTGCTGAGTAATGGTAGAACCACCACCACGTCCCCCTCCGTAAGCAACTGCTCTGGCAATAGAGTATAAGTCTATACCTGAGTGTTCTTTAAAACGCTCATCTTCTTTTGCCTGAAGGGCATAGATAAGATAAGGTGGAAGGTCTTTGTATACGATAGGCTGAGTCTTTTCTTTCTCAAATTTACCCAGTGTTACCCCATCTGAAGATATAATTTCAGAAGCTACGAAGATATCTGGATTTTCAAGTTCTTTTACATCTGGCATTTCTCCAAGGAATCCTTGGGAAACGGCAAAGAAAAGCCCTGAAATCCCTAAAACTACCGCAATGAGTCCAATCCAAATAAATGAGACCCATTTTTTCCAAGAGGTGTTCTTTTTTTTGGGAGGGAGAGGAAATGTTTTCCCCTTATTTCCTGCATTTTTATTGTTTACTTCCATTTATGGTTACGGTTTAGCCGTTTCTATTTTTATTCCAACATCTTCAATTCCAGGAAGGTTGTCGTTTCTCATCGCCTGAGTTAGGCCAATTTCATATTTTCCTTTCGTTGGGAACTTGTAATTTACCCTATATTGAAAAAATGTTTCCTTTGTGTCACCAAAGCCTGTACCCAGCCATTCTCCGTTTGGTTTTGCCAAAACATAGTTGAGAGTGTCGGTTTCCTTTTTCTTGTTCTGCAGATTGGTGAGATTCACAATAAATCTTATATTACTGTAAGGATAATTGTTGTTATTTCTTACGACAAATATAATATTTTTAGGATTTTGCGGATCTGAAATTTCAAGATTAAATTTTTGTTCACTTTTCTTATTCCATTTATTATCAACGGAATTCATAATAACATCTTCTCCTGAAGAAGAGTTACAGTTAAAGAAAAGGATAAAGGTGAATAATCCTAAAATGTTACGCATTTTTATCTTTTTTTGGAGGATATTTCTTTTTAAATTTTTTCTTGTTCGGGTTGCTTTGTTGAGCTTTCTCTGCATCAGGATTTGCCTCAGCTTTTACCTTTTCCACAGGAGCTTTTTGTTGCTGTTGTGGCTTTGGTTGTCTCTGCTGGTTTCCGGAATTAGCATTAGGGTTTTCAGATTTCTCAGGTCTGTTGGGTTTTTCCTGTCTTTCAGGTCTGTTTTTTCTTTGTCCCTGTGGCTGCGCTTGTCCCTGACTCTGGTTTTGACTGTTGTTTGGCTTGTTCTGATTGTTTCTGTTTCTGTTGTTTCTGTTTTTCTTCTCAAAGCGATCTACGTTGTTTTCCTGAATAAGGTCAATGCTTTGAGACGGTGTATCAGGCTGCTTCAAGTCTTCTAATGGAAGTGTTTTCTCTCCTCTTTTATTCTTAGAAATCAGCTTTTTAACAAGGTCAATATCGAAGTCATACCATGCGATGGAATGTTCCACGTAGGCAAACCACATTTTCTTTTTGAAAACATCTATTTTAATACAGAATGCTTTTCCTTTTTCTGTTTCCAGTGTAGTGGAAGAAGAAGGGAAATTACTTAGGGCATCCAGATAACTGTCAAGCTCATAGTTAAGGCAGCATTTAAGCTTACCGCATTGCCCCGCAAGTTTTTGAGGGTTAATACTTAATTGTTGATATCTTGCCACATTTGTGTTTACAGATCTGAAGTCTGTTAGCCATGTAGAGCAGCATAGCTCGCGTCCACAAGAACCTATTCCTCCTACTTTTGCAGCTTCCTGTCTGAAACCAATTTGTTTCATATCAATTTTGGTTCTGAAAGCTCCGGCGTAATCTTTAATCAACTGTCTGAAGTCTACACGGTTATCGGCCGTGTAATAGAATGTGACTTTTGAAGAATCACCCTGATATTCAACATCAGTTACCTTCATTTCGAGGCCTAGTCTCTGAGCAATTTTTCTTGCTTCAAGTTTTACACCCTCTTCTTTTTTTCTTGCTTCCTGCCATACCTCAAGATCTTTTTGGTTGGCCTGTCTGTATATTTTAAGTGCAGATTCTTCAGAAAACTTTTTCTTTTTCATCTGAATCTTTACTAATTCTCCCGTAAGGCTTACTACGCCTACATCGTGTCCCGGACTAGATTCTACTGTAATTACGCTACCTATATGTAAAGGGATATTATTTACATTTTTATAAAACGATTTTCTGTCATTTTTAAATCTAACTTCTACAAAATCACACCTGTTTGGTGCCGGATTGTTGATGTTAGAAAGCCAGTCAAAAACACTTAATTTATAACTATTCCCGCAGGTATTTACATTTTCACAGCCATTTGCGGTTTTTTTAGGACCACAAGAATGTGCAGAATCGCCGGATGTTTTGCATCCACAACTCATATTACTATTATTTATAATCTTGCAAATTTATGTATTTTTATCTTTATGCAATTCTAAAATACTTAAATAACCCGAATTCTGGGTAAAACATTTTTATATTTTAATAAAGATGTGATTGGAGAGTGATGAAGAATTGATGTTCAGCAGGTTTGATGAGCCACTTTTTTGTTATTTTACAAATGTTGGATTTCCTGGAAAATGCCCTGTTGGTAATTTTAACACTTTTTCAGACTTTACTGTATCTTACTATCCGGAAAGGTGATAATTCTCTTTTGTTAAACAAATGTTTAATATTAAACAGGTTTGATGCTGTATATTGCTTCTTTTTGTAATCCTTTGTTATATATTGTTTTGTGGTATATTATGTTTAGAATGTTATTTTAAACATAGTTTTCTTTTTGTATATTGTTTAAAATGTTGGGAAATATTAACAGGTGTATTCAAAATAATTTTATATTTGGGTTATATAATAATAGTCTATGAAAAAATATTAGTATCAACTGCTTTATTGGCGGGCGTTTTATCTTACGCAGGAGGCTTTAGAGTTTCTTTGCAGGGGGTAAAGCAATTGGCAATGGCGCATACTAGTGCTCACGCCGAAGATGCAAGTGTGACATTCTTCAACCCGGCAGGTATGTCATTTATTCCTTCCAAGCTGAGTGTAGTAGCAGGAGGGTTTGGTGCAAGTAATAAAGTTACTTTTCAAAACTTAAATACTTTGCAGAGTACAGAAACGGATAACCCTCTGGGAACTCCTTTCTATGCTGCGATTACTTATAGACCTATAGAAAAACTAACCGTAGGTCTTAGTGTTACAACTCCTTTTGGAAGTACGATTAAGTGGCCGGAAAATTGGGAGGGTAAAGAACTTGTACAGAAAATGGAACTGAAAAGTTTCTACTTCCAGCCTATGGTTTCCGTAAAATTAGCTCCTTGGTTATCTTTTGGTGCCAGCTATATCTATGCAAGAGGAAAAGTGGATTGGGATAAGGCTGTAACACAGTTTAACGGACAGGTAAACATCAATGATGAAAAAGCAACTGGACACGGATATGGATTCGGTTTCTATTTCAGACCTGATCCGAAGTTGGATGTGAGTATTGCTTACCGTTCAGCAATTGATATGAAGGCTAAAAATGGAACTGCTACATTTAAGTTCCCGTCTCAGACTCCATATTCATTATTAAAATTAAATGCTTCAGGCCAGGATGGATTCTCGGCTACACTTCCATTAGTTGAAGAATATACTATTGGTTTAACTTATAAAGTGACTCCAAAATGGCAGGTTTCTGCTGATTTCAACTATCATGGATGGGAAAGATACAGCAAACTTGTATTGGATTTCGACAATGCACCACTTGGTGTTACCAATCCATCAGATCCAACTGTACTTGTTAACCCTAAGAACTTCAAGAACTCTAAGACTTTCAGATTGGGTACCCAATATGCATTTACTAA
Source organism: Chryseobacterium sp. CH25 (assembly GCF_004119455.1). Taxonomy (GTDB): domain Bacteria; phylum Bacteroidota; class Bacteroidia; order Flavobacteriales; family Weeksellaceae; genus Chryseobacterium. Next base: position 412,133 of record NZ_NRQT01000003.1, on the reverse strand, counting down.
TATGATCTATGGACGTTTAGGAGCATATTATGATGAGTCTCCATATACCAATGAGAACTTTATTCCGGAAACGCCTTCTTTTGATACCTATGTAATTACAGGTGGGGTTGGATTTAAACTTAAGCAGTTTGGAATTGACATCGCAGGAGGATATGCAATGCCTCAATATAGAAATGTAAATAATGCTAATCTTGGATTCTACGGACAGGCGAAAGCAAGAGCGTTCTATTTTGGTCTAGGTTTATCTTATAATCCTTTTTAATTTTAAAAGACTATGAAAAAAATTATAATATCGACAATAGCAGTTTCTGCACTTCTTTTTACAGTAACAAGCTGTAAGACTGATTTTGATACGGATGTAAAAGATATTCAGGTATCAAAAGGAAGTGCTGATTTCTCAAAATATGTTGCTTTAGGAAATTCACTGACTTCTGGATACAGAGATGGAGCTCTTTATATTGATGGGCAAAATGAATCTTATCCATCTATGATTGCTCAGCAAATGAAGCTAGTAGGTGGTGGAGACTTTAAACAGCCTTTAATGGGAGATAATAACGGAGGATTACTTCTGCCTATAGGCGGAGGGGCTACGGCTCAGATTCAGGATACAAAACTTTATATAAAAGGTTTTGTTGATGGATCACCTGATATAGGTCCTATTAATGATAATAAGGCAGCAAATTTAGTCAGCAATATTCTTAAAGGACCCTTTAATAATATGGGGGTTCCTGGAGCAAAAGTAGCTCATTTGTTAGCTCCAAAATATGGTGATATTGCAGGAATAACAACAAAAACAGCGAATCCTTATTTTGTAAGATTTGCTTCGTCACCTAATGTGTCTGTAATGGATGATTTTGCCAGCCAAAATCCTACATTCTTCTCATTATGGATTGGAAATAATGATGCCTTATTATATGCTTTAGCAGGTGCAGACAGCTCTGTTGAAACTTTAACACCTCCTGCTCAGTTTAAAACATATTATGATATGTTGATTTCTAAAATTGAAGCTACAAAAGCGAAAGGAGTTATTGCTAATATTCCAAGTGTAACTTCCATTCCATCTTTAACAACAATACCAACAAATCCTTTAACGGCAGCCGTTTTAGGGAAAGGAAATGTTGCTGTTGGAGAGGCTACAATTGATGATTTAAATAAAAATGTATACGGACCTCTAAGCCAGATTTTAGCAGGATTAGGAGCGGGAGATAGAATTAAACCTCTTTCTAAGACAGCAGCTAACCCATTATTGATTAAAGATGAAAGTATTCCAAATTTGGGAGCACAGATTACTTTTGCTGCTACAAATTCCGGAAATCCAACTTTAGTGTTGCTGGCGACTTATCTTGGCGCTACTTATGGGCAGGCAAGACAGGCGAGATCTGGAGATCTTATTCCTTTAACAACAAAGGCGGCAATTGGTACACTTGAGACCCTTCCTCCAGGTGTTCCTGCATCTCTTGGTGCCAGAGGAGTAGCGTATCCATTTGCAGATAAATATGTTTTGATTCCATCTGAGATTAAAGAAATCAATGATGCTATAGATGCTTATAATGTAACCATTAAAGCAGCGGCAACAGCAAAAGGATATGCTTTTGTAGATGCAAATGCTAAACTTAAGACGTTGGCCGGGGATTCTGGAATTTCATGGGACGGGGTGAAATATACTGCTAAGTTTGTATCTGGTGGTGCATTCTCGCTGGATGGAGTACATTTAACAGGTAGAGGATATGCTATTATTGCGAACGAGTTTATTACTGCAATTAATGCAACTTATAATTCATCATTACCACAGGTAAATCCTAGTAATTATTCAGGAGTTAAATTCCCATAATTATTTGATTAAATAAAAACTTAAAAACCACAGGAGTAAATCTTGTGGTTTTTTTTAAATTTGCAAAATCTTTTAAAAAGTAAAAATGGCCGATCAGTTAAGTTATCTATTTTGTACAAGAACCAGCAGGGACTTGGCAGAGAAAATTGCCCAGAGTTATGGGAAAGAATTAGGAAAAATCAACTTTCAGGAGTTCAGCGACGGGGAATTTGAGCCTGTTTTGGACGAATCTGTAAGAGGTGGAAGAGTTTTCCTAATCGGATCTACATTCCCGCCTGCAGACAATCTTTTAGAACTTCTTCTAATGATTGATGCAGCAAAAAGAGCTTCTGCAAAGAGCATTACCGTTGTAATTCCTTACTTCGGACTTGCCAGACAGGACAGAAAAGACAAACCAAGAGCGCCGATCGGTGCTAAGTTAGTTGCTAACCTTCTTACAGCAGCAGGAGCAACAAGAGTGATGACAATGGATCTTCACGCAGATCAGATTCAAGGATTCTTCGAAATTCCGGTAGATCATCTTTATGCTTCTTCTATCTTCGTGGACTATATCAAATCTTTAAATCTTGATAACCTTACGATTGCTTCTCCGGATATGGGAGGTGCAAAAAGAGCAAAAAACTATGCAGGTCACCTAGGAGCTGAAGTGGTAATTGCTTATAAGGAAAGAAAGAAAGCAAACGTTGTAGAAGAAATGTTCCTTATTGGAGATGTTACAGGTAAGAACGTAATTCTTATTGATGACATGATTGACACTGCAGGTACGCTTTGCAAAGCAGCAGATATCCTGATTGAGAAAGGAGCAAAAACAGTAAGAGCTATGGCTACTCACGGAGTGCTTTCAGGAAAGGCTTACGAGAATATTGAGAACTCAAAACTATTGGAAGTTATTGTAACTGACTCAATTCCTGTTAAAAATAATTTGTCATCTAAAATAAAAGTGCTATCTTGCGCCCCATTATTTGCGGACGTTATGACGATGGTTCATGAGCACAAATCAATCAGTAGCAAGTTTGTTATTTAATTGATTTTAAATAGTTTGCAAATTTAAACAAGAACAATTTTTTAAATTTTTTATAAATGAAATCTATTACAATTCAAGGTACAAAAAGAGAAAGCGTGGGCAAAAAGTCTACAAAAGCTTTACGTGATGCTGAATTAGTTCCTTGTGTTGTTTATGGAGGTGAAGCACCTTTAAACTTCTCTGCTGAAGAGAAAGCTTTCAAAGGATTAGTTTACACTCCTGAAGCACACACGGTATCTATTGAAGTTGACGGAAAAACAATTCCTGCAGTTCTTCAAGATATTCAGTTCCACCCAATTACTGACAAAATTCTTCACATCGACTTCTACCAACTATCTGACGATAAGCCAGTAGTTATGGAGGTTCCAGTAAGAATTACAGGACGTTCTAAAGGTGTTGTAGCTGGTGGTGTTTTACGTCAGTCTTTCAGAAAGCTAAAAGTAAAAGCTATTCCTGCTAACCTACCTGACGAAATCGTTGTAGATGTTACTCCATTAAGAATCGGTAACAAACTTTACATCGGTGGTATCAAAACTGAAGGATATTCTTTCATGCACCCAGACAATGCAGTAGTAGTAGCTGTTAAGATGTCTAGAAATGCAATGAAAGGAGGTGCAGCAGCAATGGATGATGAAGATGAAGAAGAAGTTGCAACTGAAGAAGGAGCAGCTCCAGCAGAAGAAACTGCAGCAGAATAAGAATTGCTTATTTAAACAATACAATATAAGAACCTGTCAATTTTTTGGCAGGTTTTTTTTGTTCCTTTTAGTCTCCTTATCGGTTTTGTTTACTCGATGCTATCGAATATTTCTATCAGCTGACAAGTATCAGCTTGGATCTCCATGCTTCCTTTCGGAAAAAAAGCCGTAAATTTGAAGGGTTCTAAATAAGAACGGTTTAATTTAAAAAATAAATAAATGTTTGACATTCAGGAAATAAGAAGCCAGTTTTCTATATTGGACAGAGAAGTGAATGGTAAACCATTGGTTTACCTGGATAATGCAGCTACATCTCAAAAGCCAAATTCGGTTTTAGACGTCTGTCACGCATATTATACAGAACTTAATGCAAATGTTCACAGAGGAATACATACATTAAGCCAACTTGCAACAGAAGAAATGGAGCTTTCAAGAAGAAAGATCCAGAAGTTCATTAATGCTGAACATGATTTTGAAGTTATTTTTACCAAAGGAACAACAGAAGGTTTGAACCTCATCTCTTATATTTTGACTCAAAAATTGCAAAAAGATGATGAGATTATTATCTCTTACCTGGAGCATCACTCTAATATTGTTCCATGGCAGTTGCTTTGTGAAAGAACCGGAGCAAAACTTCGTGTGATTCCTATTGACGAAAATGGAATTCTTCAGTTAGATTACCTTGATCAGTTTTTAAGCGAAAAAACTAAAGTGGTTTCTGTAAACCAGGTTTCTAATGCGTTGGGAATCGTAAACCCCGTTGAAGAAATCATTGCAAAAACAAGAAAAAATTCAGATGCCTATATTGTTATTGATGGAGCGCAGTCTGCACCTCACTTCAATATTGACGTTCAGAAGTTAGATTGTGATTTCTTCGTATTCTCGGGACATAAAATGTATGCTCCAATGGGAACAGGTATTTTATATGGTAAACGTGAGATATTAGAAGCTTTACCACCATTCCACGGAGGTGGTGAAATGATTGCAACATGTTCTTTTGATGGAACAACGTATGCTGGGCTTCCATTTAAATATGAAGCAGGAACACCTAATGTAGGTGGAAACATTGCTCTTGGAGCGGCTGTAGACTTTATGAATAGAGTAGGGCATGAAAATATTCAGAAACATGAGAATGCTTTGCTGGAATATGCCCAAAGACACCTTTTAGAAATTGAAGGACTTAAAGTATATGGTGAAAAAGCACATAGAACAGGAGTTGTTTCCTTTAATCTGGAAGGCGTGGGGATTTCTTCTGATGTAGGGATGATCCTTGATAAAATGGGTATTGCTGTAAGAACAGGGCACCACTGTACACAGCCTATCATGGAGTTCTTTAATATTGCAGGAACTGTAAGAGCAAGTTTTGCTGTTTATAATACTTTTGAAGAAATTGATCTTTTGGTAGAAGGTGTTAAAAAAGCACAACGAATGCTTAGCTAACAATACAGAAAAACATATAAAAAAGCCCTGTCAGTAATGATAGGGCTTCTTTATTATCTTAAATCTTCAGTGTTGAAGACTATATTTGTTTTTACAGGTTAGGTTTCCAGTCAACAACTGCTCTGATGAATGCCTCAGCATTTTCAACAGGAACATTAGGAAGAATACCGTGTCCTAGATTGGCGATGTATCTGTCTTTTCCGAAACGGTTAATCATTTCATTTACCATTTTCTTGATCGTCTCAGGAGTTGAATGTAATCTTGCAGGATCAAAGTTTCCTTGCAAAGTCATCGTATGGTTGGTTAATGTTCTTGCGAATTCCGGCTTAATCGTCCAGTCAACACCAAGAGCAGAAGCTTTAGACATTGTCATATCTTCCAATGCAAACCAGCATCCTTTTCCAAATACTACTACGTGAGTAAGAGGACTTAATGCTTCAACAATCTGGTTGATGTACTGCCAAGAGAATTCCTGGTAATCTGTTGGAGAAAGCATTCCACCCCAAGAATCGAAAACCTGTACAGCAGATACCCCTTTTTCTACTTTTCTCTTAAGGTAAGCAATCGTAGTATCAGTGATCTTCTGAAGTAATAAATGAGCGGCTTCAGGCTGTTGGAAACAGAAAGATTTCGCAATATCAAAAGCCTTACTTCCTTTTCCTTCCACACAGTAGCACAGAATGGTCCATGGAGAACCTGCAAAACCAATCAATGGAATATCATTGTCTAATTTCTGTAGCGTTAACTCAATAGCATCAAAAACGTATCCTAAAGTATCATTCACATCCGGAGTTTCGATATTCTGAACCTGTTCCATTGTTCTGATCGGAGTATCCAACCAAGGGCCAACGGATTCTTTCATTTTGAAATCGATTCCCATAGCCTGTGGAACCACCAAAATATCAGAAAACAGGATCGCTGCGTCTAAAGGAAATCTGCGGATAGGCTGTAGGGTAATCTCAGCAGCAAGTTCAGGTGTCTGACATCTTGTGAAGAAATCATACTTGTCTCTTAAGGCAATGAATTCCGGCAGATATCTTCCAGCCTGCCTCATCATCCAGACAGGAGGTCTTTCAACGGTTTCTCCGCGAAGTGCTTTTAAATATAGGTCGTTTTTAATCATAATCTATTTAAACTAATATTACCATCTAAATTCGGTAACAGATATTCTAAAGTTGGCTCACAATTTCCTGTCTTATCAGCTCAAATACAGAGCTTAGTGTATTTTCTTCAGACGTGAAAATATTTTCGTGAGTATAATTTCTTAATTCCCCGGAGGTGGTTTCTCCAATCGAAAACAGCTTCATATCTTTCAGGGAATTTCGCTTTGCAAAACTACGAACTCCGCTTGGACTAAAAAATACTGCAGCATGATATTTTTCAGGAATTAAAGGATTGGTTTCCTCGGTGTTGTAGATCGTAATCTTTTTATACTTAATATTTTGAAGAGGAAGTTCCTTGTCGAGAACATTGATAGCAAGATTACCACAGAAGTGGAGAAACTGCTCATGCTGGCAGTTTCCTATAATGAATCTTGAAAGGGCATCCGCATTCCTTAATACCTTAAATGTTCCAAAGCCATGTTTTCTTAAAGCCTTTTTTGTTTTCTCGCCTACACAGTAAATCTTGTTGTAGTTTTTAGCCGTGAAATTTTCATTAGGCTTAAACCTGTTTTTAAAAAACGAAGCCACACCATTGACGCTGGTAAAGATCAAAGAGTAATTTTTCAGTTCAAACGGGCTGATCAGAATAGGTTTAGTCTTAATTACCTCAACACAGTCAACCGAAATATCCTCTCCTAATTCTTTGGATATTGTTGCCTGGTCTATATTTTTGGTAAATAAGATTTTCATGTCTGTAGGTTAGAAGATGAAAAAAGGAGTTAAAAAGAATTTGAAATCTAAATACTCTTAGATCTGGCTTTTGATTTCTGCCATTAATTCTTTACCACCGTTTTCCAATACTACTTTTGCGAATTTCTCTCCAAAATTTTCTGTAGCGTTGTACTCGAAGTTCTCATCAATAGCAATACAGTTTTTACCATCAAGGGAGCAAAGAGCTGCTGTAAAGCGGATCTGATCCTCAATGATTTCTGCAAAAGCTCCGATAGGTGCTGTACATCCGCCTTCTAAAGTGCTTAAGAAGTTTCTTTCAATTTCTACACAAGTCTGTGTAGGTTGATGGTTGATCTGTCTCAGTATTTCATTGATCTCCGGTTTATCGGAATGTCCTGCAACAGCAATAACACCCTGAGATGGGGCAGAAATCATTACCGGAAGCATTTCATAATCAATTTCCATTTTCATTCTTTTGATCCCGGCCAAAGATAGAATGGTAGCATCAAAATTTCCATCTTCAAGTTTCTGAAGACGGGTCTGGATATTTCCACGGATATCTGAAAACTCAGTATTCGGGAAATGTCTTAACCAGAAAGCTCTTCTTCTCAAGCTGCTTGTTGCCAATTTTAGCTCATGAAGCTCTTTGTTTTTTGCAGATGCTTTTCTGATCAGAATATCCTGAGGATAATCTCTTTCCAGATAGGCAATCATCTCAATATTCTGAGGTAATTGGGTAGGGACATCTTTTAAAGAATGAACAGCAATGTCAATCTCATCATTCAACAAGGCTACATCAAGGTCTCTTGTGAAAACCCCAGTAATCCCTAATGAATATAAAGGCTGATTAAGGTTCTTATCGCCAGAAGAAACGATAGGAACGATTTCCGTTAAATAATTGTTGTTCTGAAGGTGCCTCGCAACCTCTCTAGCCTGCCAAAGTGCAAGTGCGGAATTTCTTGTTCCGATTCTAATGCTTTTCATTGAATTCGTTGTTTGGTTGTTCAACTAATATTTCGTGCATTAATTTACTAATTTCTTCGGCTTTTAAAGGATTATCGATGATATATTTTGCAAAACGGTTGGTGATCTTCTGGATCATTTTATCAGAAAGTTCCATATCCGTGATGCCTATATATTTATTTTTCTTGTAAAAGTTATGCATTTCATTGCGTTCCATGTTTTTTAAGACTGCTTTGAAATGATGAATGTTTGGTGCCAGTTTTCTTTTTTTCTCCCATTCAATAAAGTCTTTCATCAGTTCCTTGATGATCTTTTCAGCTTTTGGAATTTCTTTTTCTCTCTGCTGGATCGTTTCCTGAATCTGTTTTGAAAGTTCATCAACATCAATTAAGGTTACATTTTTATTTTCTTTAACATTCTTTTCAACGTTGTGAGGGATAGAAAGGTCTATCACCAATGTTTCCTTTCCATTAGGGAAATGCGATTGGTTGATAATAGGGTGTTTTGCCCCTGTAGCCACGATAAGAATATCCGTGTCTTTTAATTCCTTGTCAACATCAGCATAGTCAACATGAGGAATGTTATATTTCTGGGAAATCTTTTCAGCTTTCTCCTGAGTTCTGTTGGCGATTTTAATTTTCGGCTGATAAACATGTTTTACCAGGTTCTCAACTGTATTCTGCCCAATCTCACCCACTCCAAGAAGAAGAATGTTCTTTTCAGTAATTCTCTTCTGGCTGTTTAGGATGTAATGAACAGCGGCATAAGAAACAGAAGCAGCTCCGTTGGAAATCCCGGTTTCATTCTTTATCCTTTTTGAAATTTGAATAGCAGCATTAATAGCTCTTTCAAGATATGGATTAGAATTCTGTCTTTCCTTTTTAAAACGGGCGTATGCTTTTTTGATCTGACCAATAATCTCAAAGTCTCCAATAATCTGGCTTTCAAGACCGGCAGCTACTCTGAAAAGATGTATTAAAGCCTCTTCTTTGGTTAAAATATTAGCAAACTGAAGAAAATCCGTAAGATTTACTCCGATGGTTTTGCAATATTCTTCTGCCACTAAAAGATAATTGGAAGATGTGGTATAGATCTCAGTCCTGTTACATGTGGAAACCACAAATGCATCCCCAAGATCTTCCTGATGGACGCGGGAAACAAAGTTTTTGATGTTTTCATCAAAGAATGCAAACTTTCCTCTCGTTTCTACATCGGCCTTTTCGTAGCTTATAGAAAGCACGGCAAAATTCGATGTTCGATGGATGTTGGAATACTGTAACATAAGCAGTCGCAAATTTACGCTTTTTTTAATTAATCAACCTCTGATAGTGTATATGATAATTATCGTAAAAACTATGATCGAAAAGTAAATGATATGAAGGAGAAGAAAGCTGAAAACTTAATCTGCTAAAGGGAATCTGGCAAATTGACCTATTGATTCAACTATTTTCTGCTTTTCCTGATGTTTTTACAGTTCAAATTCCCCTGTTAATTTTAGTTGAAATCAAACTCTGTAATTGTCTAAACAGAAAGTTAATAAAGAATTATAAATTTTAATAAAATTTTAACCAAATTAAGTTGTGTTGAAATTTCTTTCGTTGTGTTAAATTTATATCTTTGTAAACTTAAAATCAGAAGAAAAATATGAGTTTATTTGATATGTTTACGCAAGAAATTGCGATAGACCTGGGAACAGCCAATACCCTTATCATCCATAATAATAAAATTGTTATAGATCAACCGTCAATTGTTGCAATTGAACGTTCTTCGGGTAAGCCGATTGCTGTGGGTGAACAGGCGAAGCATATGCAAGGGAAAACTCACGAGGATATTAAGACAATCCGTCCATTGAAAGATGGGGTTATCGCAGATTTCCACGCTTCTGAACACATGATTAAGGAATTCATCAAGAAAATTCCTGGAATCAAAGGTAAATTCATACAGCCTGCATTAAGAATTGTAATCTGTATTCCTTCTGGTATTACTGAAGTTGAAAAAAGAGCGGTAAGAGACTCTGCTCAAAAAGTAAACGCAAAAGAAGTACGATTAATTTATGAACCAATGGCAGCTGCTATAGGAGTTGGGATTGACGTACAGAAGCCTGAAGGTAACATGATCATCGATATAGGTGGAGGTACTACTGAGATTGCTGTTGTAGCTTTAGGAGGTATCGTATGCGACAAATCTGTAAAAATTGCAGGAGACGTATTTACCAATGATATTGCTTATTACTTAAGAACTCACCATAACCTTTATATTGGAGAAAGAACTGCTGAAAGAATTAAAATTGAAGTAGGTTCTGCTGTAGAAGATCTTGATGTAGACATCGAGGATATTCCGGTACAAGGTAGAGACCTTATTACAGGGAAACCAAAAGAAATTATGGTTGGGTATAAAGAAATTGCCCGTGCATTAGACAAATCTATCATCAGAATTGAAGATGCCGTAATGGAAACTCTTTCCCTTACGCCACCGGAATTGGCTGCTGATATTTATAAGACTGGTATTTATCTTGCCGGAGGAGGTGCATTATTAAGAGGTCTTGCGGACAGAATCCACAAAAAGACAGGTCTTCCTGTATTTGTAGCGGAAGATCCGTTGAGAGCGGTAGTTCGCGGAACTGGTATTGCCCTTAAGAATATGGATAAATTCAATTTCTTAATTAAATAATTTTAACTTTTTACGACTATATATCTGAATGGGATTTTTGCTGAGATTATTTTCGAAGAACACACTTTTTGTCTTCTTTATATTCCTGCAAATTATTGCTCTGGTTCTGATATTCTCTAGAAATGCCATGCAGAGATCCTGGATTGCGGGCCAAACGGCTGCGTTAAATTCATGGATTTCCGGGTATATTGATGAGGGAGTTTCTTATCTGAAGCTAAAACAGATCAATGAAGATCTGGTAGTTCAGAATAAAGCTCTTATGACAGAACTTTATGGAAAAGATGGGGCTAAGAATCCGGTTTTCAAAAGAGTACATGATACCATTGGAGGTGGTCAGATCTATACTTTTGTTGATGGTGAAATTGTTTTCAATAGTATCAACAGAAGAAATAACTACTTTACAATCAACCGCGGCCGCAGAGATGGAGTCTTCCCTCAGATGGGGGTAATGGCACCAAGAGGTATTGCGGGGATTGTTATCAATTCTACAGATAGTTATGCATTGGTTCAGTCTGTATTGAGTGTCAATACAATCAGAATTAATGCTTCTCTTAAAAATTCCGGATATTTTGGAACATTAACCTGGAACGGAGATAACTCCAGAGTGATGCATCTTGCCGATATTCCAAAATATGTTGCTTTAAAAGTAGGAGATACCGTTGTTACAGACGGGAAATCTGCTATTTTCCCGAAAGGGGTGATGATTGGAACTATTGCCGGATATTCCGTAGATAATAAAACCGGTTTCTGGGATATTTCTGTGGAACTGAGTGAAAAAATGGGAGCGTTGAATAAAGTGTATGTCGTGAAAAACCTGAAAAAAGCGGAAGTGCAGAAAATTCAGGACACGATGCAGGCTGTAATAAAAAAAGAAAATGATTAGCAGGACTTTATTTACCGATATATTAATCATGATTTTTCTTGTTGCATTACAGATCTTTGTATTGAACAGGATTACTGTTTTCGGGAAATATACTCCGGTATTATATCCCGTATTTGTCATGTTCTATCCTTTTTTCAGAAATAAATTTCAGTTTTTAGCACTAAGCTTTTTAATAGGGCTTTCTGTGGATGGATTCCTCAACACCTGGGGGATCAATGCTTTTGCAACAACACTTATTGCGTATTTCAGAACATTAATCTTCAGAACCTCAACAGATACTTCTACAGACTTTTTCTCTTTTCAGTCCCTTCAATGGGCTCAGTTTTTACTGTTTTTATTTTCAAGTATCTTCCTGCACCAGCTGTTAGTGCAGTACATCGAATTTTTTAAATTTAGCCGTTTTTTTGAAATATTACTTAATGTAGTGATAACAAGTATAATTTCCTTTATATTTATAGTTATTTACGCATTAATATTTAAAATCAAACAAAAAGTTTGAACACACGTTATTTAAAAATCTTTTCCGTCCTTGTTGTAATCGCCCTTATTTTTGTAGCGAGGCTTGCCTATTTGCAATTGTTTACAGACCGTTACGCATTGAATGCAGCCAATACATCTATCAAAATTGAATATGTAATTCCACAACGTGGGGTTATTTTTGACCGAAACGGAAAGATCATGGTAGGAAACCAGCCAGCTTATGAAATCTCCTTTACACAAGGGTTAATGAAACCTGATTTTGATACTTTGGGCTTTTGCAGTCTGATGAAAATCTCTAAAACGGATTTCATCAACAAGATCAATGTTATTAAAAAAGAAAAGTACTACTCTAAGCTTACTCCTATGACCTTTTTAAAGGATCTCAGCAGAGAAGATATTGCAAGAGTACAGGAAATTATTTTTAAATATCCGGCTTTTAATATTGTACAGAGACCTCAGCGTCAATATGAAGTGTCTACTTCCGGAAACCTTTTGGGGTATACCAGTGAAGTAAACGAAAGAGAAATTAAAAAAGACTCTACTTACTATCTGCCAGGAGACTTTATCGGGAAAACAGGAGTAGAAAAGTCTTATGAAAAGGAACTTCGTGGGGTAAAAGGGATGAAATACATCCAAAAAGATATCAGGCTTAGAAATATCGGATCTTATAAAAACGGATCTTTAGATAAGGACGTAGTTACCGGTAAAGATATTACCCTGACTATTGATTATGATCTTCAGAGAACAGCAGAAGAAATGCTTGTCAACAAGCACGGAGCCGTGGTAGCGATAGATCCTAACAACGGAGAAGTGCTAGTAGCAGCAACCGGACCGGATATTGATCCAAACCTATTTACAGGACCTTATAAATCTAAAAATCTATATGCTTTATCAAAAGATACGCTTTATGAAAATAAGCCTACTTTTGACCGTTCTTTGCAGGCAGGTTATCCTCCGGGTTCTACTTTTAAATTATTAACAGCCCTTGCTGCAATGCAGATGGGAGTAATGACTGAAAAAACTATTTTCCCTTGTGGTGGTGGTTTCTTCTATAAAGGAAAAAGAATTAAAGGGCATGGTGGAGCAGATCCGCTTATTCCTTCTATTCAGGTTTCCAGTAACTGTTTCTTTACTTATGCATTTATTGCCATCATCAAAAAATACCCTGGAAATCCTTCAAAAGGTGTTGATGAATGGAAAAAAATCATGAGCAGCTTTGGAGTCGGAGAATTCTTAAATAATGACTTTGCCGTAGGAGCTAAGGGGAGAATACCTTCCGGAGATTTTTATGAGAAAAGGTTTAAAGCCATCATGAAAGCAAGCGGATCCCAGAGAACTGATTTTAAAAACTGGGATGAAATGTCAACCGGAGCAATCTATAATGGAATGGGGCAGGGTGACGTTTTGGTAACGCCTATTCAGTTGGCCAATTATGTAGCTGCTATTGCTAACAAAGGTTGGTATTATACTCCTCACATCGTAAAAGCAATTGATGGAAAACCAAATCCAGATCCAAGGTTTAAGGTTAAACATAAAACTCTAGTAGATCCGAAACACTTTGATCCTGTTTTAAAAGGGATGGAAGCCGTAGTTTTAAGAGGAACTGCAAGAGGATTGAAATCCAATGATTTTACACAGTTAGCTAAAACAGGTACAGCACAGGTTCCGCAAGGAAAGGATAACTCTATCTTTGTATTAATTGCTCCTGCTGATAAACCCAAAATTGTTGTGGTAGCTGTAATGGAACACGCAGGGTTTGGAGCAACCTGGGCAGGCCCGGCCTGTACCGTGATTGCTGAAAAATATATTACCGGTGATTTGAAGAGGGAAAATCTGTATAAGAAAATGATTACCTCGAGTTTCATGCCGGAATACAAAAGGCAATGGATTGCTGACTTGAAACGTAAAGGGCTTTATAAAGACCCTAAACCTGATTCTATTAAACAAAAGAGAATAAAGGACAGTCTTGAATTGGTTAAGCAACAAAAAGCCAAGCTTCAAAAGAAGATAGACGAAGAGAAAGCTAAAAATAATAATACTGCTAAAAAACCTGTGAAGCAATGAAATGGACAGAAGGAATAGATAAACTGGGCCTCGGACTGTACTTCATGCTTTGTATTTTTGCAATTGCCAATATTTACAGTGTTGACCAAAAACTGGGAGAAAAACAGCTGATGTTCTTCTGTATATCTGTATTTGTTGGGCTTATCATATTTGTAGGAAGAAGCAAGTTCTTCGAAAATATGGCAGGTATCATTTATATAGGCGGAGTACTCTTGCTGATTGGGCTTTTCCCTTTCGGAAAGGAAATTCTGGGACAGAAGAACTGGTATAAATTCGGAAGTTTTACCATGCAGCCTGTAGAGTTTGCTAAAATCGGTACAGCATTAATGTTAGCCAACTATGTTTCCGGACCTGATTTTAACCTTAAAAATAGAAAGTCTTTATTTACTGCCTTAGGAATTATTGGTATTCCGGCAGCGGTAGTACTTGCTATTCCGGATGTTGGATCTATGCTTGTTTTTATTGCTTTCTTTATTGCTTTGTACAGAGAAGGATTAAGTGGGATGCTGTTTGGGATAGGTTTCATTTTTGCGGCTGTCTTTTTGGTAGCTTTAGCCATTCCGCCAGTGTATGTAGCCGGAGCTATTTTACTTATTGCCGGAGTTTTAATCGCAATGAATTACCATAGAATGTCCTGGGATGTGATTTCTATTTCGGGAATTTCAGGGTCTATTCTTTTATTATGTGGACTGGCATTTGGTTCACCCTATATTTTAGAAAAACTGCCTAAGCACCAGAGAGAAAGAATTGAGGTTCTTTATAAAGGTGAAAAAGCATTTAGAGATACTTCAGGATACAACTTATTATATTCTAAAACAGCCATTGGATCTGGTGGCCTTTTAGGAAAAGGATATCGTGAAGGATCAGTTACACAAGGGAAATTCGTTCCGGAGCAGGAAACCGATTATATCTTCTGTACCGTAGGAGAAGAATGGGGGTTCTTAGGAAGTGCAGTTCTTATTTTGTGCTATATGATTTACATTGGAAGAATCTATTACCTGGCAGAGCAACAGAAGTCTACTTTTAACCGCGTATTTGGTTATTGTTTTGCTTCGATCCTTCTGATGCACTTTTCCATCAATTTAGGGATGGTTATGGGGCTTTTCCCAACGGTAGGGATTCCGCTTCCGTATTTCAGTTATGGTGGAAGTTCTTTGTTGGCCTTCTCCATGATGACTTTTATTTTCTTTAAACTTAATTATTCAGATAAGAACAGCTTAGTTTAGTTCTTCCCAAAACGATTTAATTTGCTTTTAGACCCACAAAATTGATGGGCACTATCATTATACCCATTAATCATCATCTGATATGAAAGACGCTTATATTTTAGATCAAAATTATGAAAATACAGATTTTATCCAATTTCCATTAGAAAAAGGAGAATATGAAAACTGTACTTTTAAGAATTGCAGTTTTGAATATGGAAACCTGTCTGGGTTTAGTTTTACAGACTGCGAGTTTAAAGGTTGTAACCTAAGCATGGCGAAGCTTACCTCAGCAGCTTTTCGGGATGTTCTTTTTAAGGAATGCAAAATGCTCGGTCTTCAGTTTACTGATTGTAATGCCTTTGGCCTGTCTTTTAAGTTTGATGGTTGTATGCTTAATAATTCTGTTTTCTATCAGACCTCTATTAAGAAAACTATTTTTAAAGACTCAAAACTGATAGAGGTTGACTTTGCAGACTCTGACCTGTCTCAGGCGGTCTTTAACAGTTGTGATCTTTCAGGCGCTGTTTTCGATAATACTAATCTTGAAAAGGCAGATTTGAGGACTTCGGTTAACTATTCAATAGATCCGGTGTTAAATAGGCTTAAAAAGGCCAAATTTTCGCTTTCGGAAGTCTATGGACTGTTGTATAAGCTGGATATTGAAATAGACAGAAATAGCTAAGCTCTGAGGTAGATGCTGGCTGCTGATATTTTTGAGGACCTTTTTTAACAAGAAGGGATATTAAACGTTAATCATTAAATTCAATAGAAGCGGGCTAAAGCCCGTTTTTTTATATCAATATATTCTATTGGCTTTAGTCAAAACTTAATAAGAAAGTATGAAACATAAAAAAGCCATCAGGAATTCTGATGGCTTCATTATTTAAATCAATTATTTATAAAATTAAAAATTTGCTGGTGTAGCTTGAGTAGTAGAAGCTAGGTTGTTGTAAGCTTCCCCTTCTGCATTGATTACTCTTTTTGCGAATCTGAACTTAGGTCCCCAATAAGAATCATTCAATGAAGAAACCATTACTCCTTTAGATGTTGCTGCGTGGATAAATTTAATCTCACCCTCTTCAGTAACACTTTCTACAATACCTACGTGAGAGATTCTTCTTCCATGAGAAAAGAAGATTAGGTCTCCTTTCTGTAATTCTCCTTTTTCAACTCTTTCCCCTTCCTGAGCCTGAGAAGCCGCTACTCTTGGTAAAGTAAGACCTGCTGCAGCCCCGAATACAGAAAGAACGAAAGCTGAACAATCAATACCTCTTCTTGTTGTTCCTCCATATCTGTAAGGAGTTCCAAGGTATGTTTCAGCTTCTTCAAGGATACCGTCGATGGTTTTATTATGTTTGATTGCTTTTGCAATCTCAGAATTTTTAACAGCTTTTTTAGCATTTGCTATAGATGCCGCTTTTTCAGCAAGAAAAGAGTCGATTAATTTCTGCTTATCCTGCTCCATTTTTTTGTTATCAATAGAAGCTAGTTTGGCATCTGTTTTGTATTCTTTACTGTAAGTTGCTGGTTTTGAAACCACATAATTAGTAGCACACGATTGCAATGATACTGTAGTAACTAAAGCAACTAAATAAAACAGAACTCTTTTCTTCATATATATTTGATTAACCGTGTTAAAATTGGAATATTTATTTTCAAAAGCATTACAAAAGTAGAGATTCCGAGTAAAAGACCCCTGATATGATAATTGTCAGGATCTCATTTTAACACTATTTAACATATTATTTACATATGTTAAAGAAAAATAAACCGCAACTGCCTATTTTTGGCAAGCCTGCGGTTTTTTTTATTAAGATTCTTTAACAAAATCTATCGATTTTCTTCTATAAATAGCGTTTTGTAATTTAAAACTCTAATTTTCAGGGCTGTTAAAAAAACAAAATGAATTTTATTAAAAGCCAGTATTAATAGGCTTTTATCAGATGTTTTGATGTTGGTTTTAAATCTTATCTCTCTTTTCCATGTAAAACCAGATCTGAAAGGAATGTTTTAGTTAAGAAGTTGCAAAATCTTAACGAATAGAATCTGTTATCATGGAGTAGATATAATAAAAAATTCCTCAGAAAAAACTGAGGAATTTAACTAATATGGAACTTTACAGAGTTATTTTGTAAACAACATCTCTCTGTATTTTGTCATTGGCCAAAGCTCATCGTCTACCATCATTTCAAGGTTGTCAGAAGCGTCTCTGATCCCGTCAAATAAAGGTTTTACTTTGTTGCAGTATGCTTCTGCCTGCTTTTGGCTGTCTGTTATGCTTTTGGCTGCTTCTCTGGCTTTAAGAAGATCTTCAACACCAAGTTTAATGATAGAAACATTTTCAGAAATGCTTGTGATTAAACTCATCTGTTCTTTTGCTAAAGATTTGAATTCCTTGTCTCCAAAGATCTCTTTAAGACCTTTTACGTTTTCAATTAATCTGTTCTGATAATTTAAAGCGGAAGGAATAATGTGGTTTCTTGCGATATCACTTAACACTCTTGCTTCAATATCAATAACAGTAGAATATTTTTCTAATTTAATTTCGTTTCTTGCTTCAACTTCTCTGTGGTTAAAGATTCCCATTTCTTCATAAAGATCAAGGAATTTCTTATCCATTTCCTGCTTAAGAGCTTCAGGAGTTGTTTTAAGGTTGTTCAATCCTCTTTTCTTAGCTTCTTTAGCCCAGTCATCAGAATATCCGTCACCTTCAAACATAATGTTTTTACATTGCTTGATGTATTCTCTCAATACATTGAAGATAGCCTCGTCTTTCTTAAGACCTGTTTCAATTAAAGCGTCAACTTCTTTTTTGAAATCATTAAGCTGTTTTGCAGCAATAGTGTTCATTACGGTCATAGATTCTGCACAGTTTGCAGATGATCCTACCGCTCTGATCTCAAATTTATTTCCTGTAAATGCAAACGGCGAAGTTCTGTTTCTATCGGTGTTATCTAATAGAATTTCAGGGATTTTTCCAACTACATTTAATTTTAATTCTGTTTTTTCTTCCGGAGATAATTTTCCGTTCGTTACTTTTTCAAGCTCTTCTAAAACGCTGAATAACTGGCTTCCGATGAATACTGAAATAATTGCCGGTGGAGCTTCATTAGCACCTAATCTGTGATCGTTGCTTGCAGAAGCAATACTTGCTCTTAAAAGGTCAGCATATTCATGTACAGCTTTAATTGTATTCACGAAGAATGTTAAGAACTGTAGGTTTTTCTTAGGATTTTTTCCTGGGCTTAAAAGGTTTTCACCTGTATCAGTAGCTAAAGACCAGTTGTTGTGTTTTCCGCTTCCGTTTACTCCTGCGAATGGTTTTTCGTGGAATAGGATGTGGAAGTGGTGCTTGTGAGCAACTCTTGCCATGATATCCATCAACAAAGAGTTGTGGTCTACAGCAACGTTTACTTCTTCAAACATTGGAGCAAGCTCGAATTGGTTTGGAGCTACCTCGTTGTGTCTTGTTGTTGCAGGGATTCCCAACTTCATACACTCGATTTCCAACTCTTTCATGAAGTTCATTACTCTTGTAGGAATAGAACCGAAGTAGTGGTCATCTAGCTGTTGTCCTTTTGCAGGAGAGTGTCCCAATAATGTTTTTCCTGTTAATACAAGATCCGGACGTGATTGGTATAACGCTGAATCAACAAGGAAATATTCTTGTTCCCACCCTAAAGTAGGAGTTACCTTAGTTACATTTTTATCAAAATACTGCATTACATTGGTTGCAGCTTCATCCACAGCATTCAAAGCTCTTAATAAAGGTGCCTTGTAATCTAATGTCTCTCCAGTGTAAGAAATGAAGATAGAAGGAATACATAATGTTGTTCCCATGATAAATGCAGGAGATGTAGGATCCCAAGCAGTATATCCTCTAGCTTCAAAAGTATTTCTGATTCCTCCATTCGGGAAAGAAGATGCATCCGGTTCCTGTTGAATCAACATGTTTCCGCTGAATCTTTCAATCGCTCTACCGCCTTCAATAGGAGTAAAGAATGAATCATGCTTCTCAGCAGTAGTACCTGTCAAAGGCTGAAACCAGTGAGTATAGTGAGTTACTCCCTTGCTCATTGCCCAATCCTTCATCGCTACCGCTACCTGATCTGCGATATGTCTCTGGATTTTTGTTCCTTTTTTAATAGCATCCATAATAGAGCTGAATGCTTCTTTGGTTAAATATTCTCTCATTGTTTCTTCTGAGAAAACATTTTTACAGAATAGCTCTGATAATTTCGCAGGGATTTCAACAGAGTTGTCTTTTCTGAAATCCTTAAATGGAAGGGTTTCTAATGCTTTGAATCTTAAGGTTGACA
Source organism: Chryseobacterium sp. CH25 (assembly GCF_004119455.1). Taxonomy (GTDB): domain Bacteria; phylum Bacteroidota; class Bacteroidia; order Flavobacteriales; family Weeksellaceae; genus Chryseobacterium. Next base: position 392,718 of record NZ_NRQT01000003.1, on the reverse strand, counting down.
TATTTGGGTGATTTTTTACTGGGCAAATTTACAAAAAAAATGAATTGAAAATGTTTTACCCCTATAATTTTTAGGGGTGTTGTCAAATTTTAACTAAAAATTAAACAATGGTTTTAATTTTGGGAGGGGCGGATTGGAATTTGTGCTTGTTGTTTGAAAGCTTATGGCGTATTGAAGATATATTTTCTAAAAATATCGTCAGCAGCAAAAAATAAACTAAAATATGACAGATCCATAGTTTTCCCAAAAAGGAATCCTATTTAATGTTTGTTTCATCAGAGTGAACGTTTTTAATAGTATCATGTCATTTTACTATCCAGGGATTGAGTTTATTTTTAACCTCAGCTTTAAAATTTTATACTACTATAAATATAAGATTAAAATAGTAATATTCATTTCATATTAAAATAAAGAAGAATATCATCATATCTTAAAATAAATCTGCCTATTGATGGGTTTTAAACAACTTAATTAAAAGATAGTTAAAATAAGTTGAGCGGAGATTTTGTATATTTGTGTGAAATTTATTTTATGACAAATTCTAGAGCAAGAGAAACAACAGAGGCTATTGAAAGATTATACATCTCTATGAGACACTTATTTTATAGAGGATTTTTCAAACCGGCAGGGGTTTCAGGAGAAAGTATCAGAAGCTTGTTAAAAACCATCAATCCGGAAATTTATGGAACCATGAATATCCCGAACAAATTGGAACTTGATGGTTTAATGTATGTACTAGACAGGCTTCCGGAAGGAATTGAAGAATGTGCTTTTATTCATCTTACATCTGATGAAGGGTTTGATAAAGGAAGTTTCGAACCTATTGTTCCAAAGAAAAGAAGAAGAAACTGTTATAGAATAGACGAACACCAAATGAATATTGAGGTTCTTTTGGGCCGTTCCGAAATTTATGACATTCTTACCCACCTTACATTCTTATTTATAGAAGCTGATAAAATCCGTAACCTGGCTTTCATTCAGGATGAAAACTGGAAGCCAACACGTGCCTTCAAAATTATTGAAGAAGTAGTGAAGGGTGAAAAGAAATTCAGCAGAAAAGAGAAAGAAGTGGCATTAATCCACCTTTCTTCTTTAATAGGAAGATCTTTTGATGAAACATTAAGAGCTTACAATACTTTTGGTGATGATAATAATCCGGACCGTTTATTTAAAATCATCTATAACTTAGGAAAAGTAAGCCTTGAGGATGCAAAAGGATCAACAGAGAGAGAAATTCATTTCAGTGCTATATTAAAGGAAAGAGTAGGACACCATTATTTTGGTGAAAAATGGGCTAATAAAGTGAAAGAGGTTTTGTTTGAAAACAATCTTCATACCCGTCCTTTGCACATCATTTCAGCGAACATGCACTCTGTAAAGAATATGCTGTATGCTAATGATGCCCTTAAAAAGAAGCACAACAATGAGGTAGATTATAAACTGTACGAAGAAATCTCTAATAAAAAAGAACTTCGTGACAAGGTATTAAAATTTGCCATGGATGAAGGAATGATCCATATTGCTGATAAAAGTGGAAGTAATATTGATGTACAGATCATTGATCTTAGCAAAATGAACCTAAAAAATACTCCATTTGCTGATACTAAGTTCTCAGGAGATGATGTAGTAATGGTATTTGACTATGCTTTCGGTGAGCAGGCTTTTGAAGTAATGGACGAGTTACTGAAACCTTACGAACATAAAGGAGAAGTATACATGATGCATGTAAAATCTGTATCCATTATGGGTAAAGCAGGTATTCTTACCGGAGAAAAAGGTGATATTATGATCCCAACTTCTCATATCTTTGAAGGAACTGCCGATAATTATCCTTTTGAAAATGCATTAAAGCTTGATGATTTTAAAGATGATGAATTGAAGGCTTTTGAAGGTCCAATGATTACGGTTTTAGGAACTTCTCTTCAAAATAAAGACATTCTTTCATACTTTATGAATACTTCATGGAGAGCGATTGGGCTTGAAATGGAAGGAGCTCACTATCAGAAAGCGATTCAGGTAGCCTCTAAAATCAGACATCATATTTCACCGGATCTGTTTGTTTGCTATGCGTACTATGCTTCGGATAATCCGTTAGAAACAGGTAGTACATTATCTTCAGGTGGTTTAGGTCTTACAGGAGTAAAACCAACCTATCTGATTACTTTAAGAATCCTTGAAAAGATTTTAAGAAGTGGGAAAAAAGAAGTTTCTGCTAAGAAATAATCTTAATTTCCTTTGATAATATAAACCTCAGCTGTAAAAACAGTTGAGGTTTTTTTTATCTTTAGAAAAACATACCATAGCTATGAGTTCAGTGTCACAATTAGCCAAAAGATTCAAAGAGGTCATGCTTGATGGCCTTTGGATTGCCAATACCAATTTTAAAGATCAGCTTTCTGATGTAATCTGGGAACAGGCTGTAACGAAGGTTGGTTCTTTAAATACTATTGCCATGCTCACTTTTCATATAGACTATTATATCGCTGGAATCATCCCTGTTTTTGAAGGGGGAACTTTAGATATAAAAGATCAATATAGTTTTGATGCTCCGCCTATTGAATCTCAGGAACAATGGAATGCTTTGTTGAATAAGCTATGGTCAGATTCTGAAAAGTTTACAACTCTGTTGGAAAAGATGCCGGATTCAAAGCTTGATGAGGTGTTTGTAGATGAAAAGTATGGAACCTATCAAAGGAATATTGATGGAATGATTGAACATGCCTATTATCATTTGGGTCAAATTACATTGATTAAAAAGCTATTGAAAGATCAATACTGCTAACTGTAGGATATGAACCATATTCATCTGTGAAAATCCGCACAATCTGTGGTGAAAAATAGTTTTGTAAGTCTTTTAACAATCCTGAATAAGATTCATCTAAAACCATATAAAATAGAACAAAACCTTGTTATAACTCCACATTTTAGGGTTTTGTTTAAATTACCTACCTTTAGAAAAAATAAAATTTTAAATGAGAAAATCGGCTGCAATCATTTTTGCGTTTATCATTTCACAATTCCAGGCTCAGCAAGGAGCTTATTATCAGCAGGCTGCGAAATACAAGATGGATATTGATGTCAATGCTGAAAAATTTACCTATCAGGGAAAACAAACCTTAGAATACACCAATAACTCACCGGATGAGCTTAATGTGGTATATTTCCATTTGTATTGGAATGCCTTTAAGCCTAATTCCATGATGGATCAGAGAGTGTCTTCCCAAGGGAAAAATGGTGACGGAAGGTTGCAGAAAAACGGGATTTCAACACTGTCCACTATTCCGAAAGATCAGGAAGGGGCTCAGAATATTCACTGGATCAAACAAAATGGGACGGATCTGAAGTTTGAAGTTCAGGAAACCATTATGAAAGTGTATCTGGCAGAACCTATCAAACCAAATTCTACTACAATCTTTACCATGGATTGGGATTCGGTGATTCCTCAGCAGATCAGAAGAAGTGGAAGAAACAACAGAGAAGGAGTAGATATGACTATGACGCAATGGTATCCTAAAATTGCTGAGTATGATTATGATGGATGGGCAACTTTTGATTATTTAGGAAGAGAATTCCATGCACCTTTCTCAGATTTTGATGTGACCATTAAAATTAATAAAGACTATGTTGTTGGAGCAGGAGGAATTCTAGAAAACCCAACAGAAGTAAAAGGATACGATACTGCTGCTAAGATTAAGGCAGAAAAAGATAAAAAAGCTACCTGGAAATGGACGGCTAAGAATATTCTTGATTTTGCATGGAGTGCAGACAGAGATTATTCAGTAGAAAGCTTTAATGTTCCGGAAGGTCCAAAAGTATATTTAGTCTATCAGAAAAATGATAAAACTAAAGTGTGGGGTGAAGCACAGCCTTATATTACCAAGTATTTCCAGATTATGAACTCTCATTTCGGTAAGTATGTATATCCAACGTATGCCTTTATTCAAGGAGGTGACGGAGGAATGGAGTATGGGATGTGTACCATGATCCTTGGAGAAGCTAAAAATATTAAAGACTTAATGGGCTTAATGGCTCACGAAGGTTCTCACTCTTGGTATCAGCAGATGCTTGCAACTAACGAATCTGTACGTCCTTGGATGGATGAAGGATTTACAAGCTATGCAGAAGGGTATACGATGCATCAGTTGTTCCCAGAGCAATTACCTAATCCTTTTGTTGAAAGATTGGATGCTTACAGAAACTTCGTTAAAAAAGGAATTGAAGAACCTGCAGTTTGGTTAGGAGATCATCATGATAACGGAACATCCTATACTTATGCTTCTTACGTGAAGGGAGAATTGTACCTGGTGCAGTTAGGCTATATCATGGGAGAACAAAATCTGGCAGAAACTTTAAAACAATATTATGACCAATGGAGTATGAAACATCCTTCAGATAGAGATTTCCTTCATATTGCTCAAAAAGTTTCAGGAATAGATCTGAAATGGTTCCACAATTACTGGATTAACACAACAAAAACAATCGATTACGGAGTTAAGGATGTAAAGTATGATGCAAAATCTACAACAGTTACCCTTATCAATAACGGTCAGGTTCCAATGCCAATTGATTTCAGTGTAATGACTACTGATAAAAAGATTGTTACTTACCAGATTCCATTGAATATGACCCACACATGGAAGGAAAAGGATGTTTATGGTGAATTCAAGACGATGCCTTACTGGCCTTGGACTCAGAAAGAGTATACCATTACGATTCCTTATACAAAATCTCAATTGTCTGTACTGGGAATTGATTTCAGCCAGAGACTTGCGGATGTGAATATGGAGGATAATATTGTAGAGGTAAAATAAAAAGATAAACATAGAGATAAAAGGAGTATTTGTAAGTACTCCTTTTATTTTTTTATAAATTTGGGACTCAAATTTTTTCAAATCATAGCCTGTTTAAATATAAATGAATTCAATTGTAATTAACATAGGGAACAGTAATATCAGATTCGGCCTTTTTAATGGGGATAATTGTGATATTTCATGGGTAATCAATACAAAGCCTTATAGAACGGCAGACGAGCTTTATGTACAGATGCTGATGCTTTATCAGACTTATAAAGTAGAACCAAAAGAAATACAGAAAGTAATCATAGGATCCGTAGTACCTCAGCTTACCAAAGTAATGAGTTCTGGAATTAAGAAGATCCATGGGATTACTCCGGTAATTGTTGACCGTGCTACTCCGTCCGGTGTACAGGCGAAGTCAAAGCAGATGGGAACAGATATTTATGCCAATCTTGTTGCTGCTCATAATCTTTATCCCAACAGGAAAAAGATTGTTATTGATTTCGGAACTGCCCTCACGGCAAGCTGTGTTGCGGAAACAGGGGAAACAATGGGAGTTATTATTGCTCCGGGGATTGTAACTTCTTTAAACTCTTTAATCAGTCACACTGCTCAGCTTCCTGAAATTGAGCTGAAAAAGCCAAAATCAGTGCTGGGATTAGATACAGTAACCTGCATGCAGAGCGGAATGGTATATGGTTTTCTGGGAATGGTAGAAGGTTTTATTAACCGTATCAATGATGAGGTGAATGATGACTGCTTTGTTGTGGCTACAGGAGGTGTTTCTCATGTATATAAACCTTTAACGGATAAAATCCATGTGATGGACAGACTGCATACCTTGAAAGGTCTTTATTTCCTTGGAAAAGATTTATAAATACAATCAGGAGCTTTTGTACTCAATTCTAACGTAAGCTTCAATATAACCATGAACAAGATGAAAGACTTAAAAGAGTTTCCAAAATTAGAAACAGAAAGATTGATTCTCTCCCAATTGGAAGAGCAGGATATTCCTTTTATCGTTGAGTTTCTTCAACATAGAATATTTTCGGATCTTACTTCCAATATTCCTTATCCTTACACGGAAAATGATGCTAAATTCTGGTTGAAAATGTCCAAAGAAGCTTTTGATCATAAGACCGGCTTTACATTTGGAATCCGCAATAAGGAAGAACAGCTTATTGGAGCTATCGGACTTCATGACAGAGATGATGATAAAGCAGAATTAGGATACTGGATAGGAATTCCTTACTGGAATAAAGGGTATGTGACTGAAGCTGCTAAAGCGATTGTGAATTTTGGGTTTAAAGAACTGGATCTCAACAAAATTTATGCTACTCATCTCCTTCACAATCCTGCTTCCGGGAAAATTATGGAAAAAATTGGGATGGAACAGGAAGCACTATTGAAGCAGCATGTAAAACATGATGATGAATATTTTGATCTTGTCATGTATTCTATTTTTAAAGATTAATTGGAATACAACCTTATAAAAACAAAATCAGAGAACATTATGTTCTCTGATTTTTTATTATTGTTAAATAGGTTTCTTAGAGGCCTCCACCACACGCCTCACATTCGATCAAAGGATAGAGCCATGTTCCATCCTCCTGCTGAAAAGGCATATTTCTGCATCCGATCTTTCTTGCACCATTGCTGTCAATATAAAAACACTGGTCAGGGCGGATACCACCATTAATTTTGACTGTTTCTTTTCTTGTTAATTTTTTCATGCTGTTTAATTTAATTGTACATGGAATTAGTTTAATAGTCTTTAAAGCTCTATTACTGGATTACATGATTGGCATGTATGTCCGGGAAGTGGATAAATCCATCCTCCACAGCAGTCTGGAATAGGTTCTACCTGGCATCCCAATGTTCTCTTACCTGTGTTAGGGTCAATATAAAAACATTGTCCCGGTGCGATCCCGCCATTAATTTTGGCTGTTTCTTTTCTTGTTAACTTTTTCATATGGTTTTAGTTTAAATGAATATCAAATATAAATAATTATTGAATTACTTGTATTTTATTTATTCAATATGTAGGGATAAAACAAAAAATTATCTTTTGCTTTTGAAAAAGTCTTTAACAATAGTAGAGCATTCATTTTCCATAATACCTGTAATCATTTCTGTTTTCGGGTGTAATGAAAGGTGCTTGTTAATAAAACCTCTCTGTTCGTCGCGGGCACCAATGACTACTCTGGAAATCTGTGACCACGAGAGGGCTCCTGAGCACATAACACATGGTTCCATAGTGACATAAAGTGTACAGTCTTTTAAATATTTGCCTCCTAAAAAATTAGCAGCGGCAGTTATAGCCTGCATTTCTGCATGAGCTGTTACGTCATTTAAGGTTTCGGTGAGGTTGTGGGCTCTTGCAATAACACGATTGTTGGAAACTACCACACATCCAATAGGTACCTCATCCTGTTCTAAAGCAGCCTCTGCTTCCTGCAAGGCCATTTTCATGTAATATTCGTCAGTAAACATCTAATTTAATCAGTCATTGTTAACGTTAAAGGAATCCTGAAGCGGAACCTTGTCGGATCTCCTTTGACTACAGCGGGGGAGAATTTTTCAGAAATAGAGTATAAGGCAATTTCAGCCTGTCTGTTAAATGTGAAATTATCTCCCTGGGCGTGAACATTACTGATGCTTCCATCTTTTTCCACAATAAAGACAACATCTGTTTTTACTGTTTTAGCATCGGAGTTAACGCCATCTACATACAGAAGGTCAGCAACTTCCTGTCTCAGAGTGTTGATACCGCCAGGATAATCAGCAATTTTTTCTATATTCACAGATTTATCATTAAAATCCTGAGAGCTTCCTGTAGCAGTTTTTAAAGTCTGAAGATCTTCAATATTTCTTACTTTCAACAGAGCCCCAATTAAGGCTGTATTTTCAATACTGTCCATTTTCTTCATGAAAAAGAGAAAATCTCCTTTAATCAAGTTTTTTTTAAAAATATTGGATTCGGCTTCAAACTTTTTCTTGAATTCATTATTCAACATACCTCTGTGCTGGTTGTAATAGTTTTTCACCAGTCGGAATTCCTCTTTCTGCTGAGATAAGCAGGATGAAGAAATTATACAGAAGATGCAGATGAATAAAGTTCTCAATAGCGTGTATTTATGTAAATATAGCTAAAAAATATGAGATTGTTTCATAATCTGTTAACTTTCAAGATAGCGGTTTAGAGATTCCTGAAGATGGTTACGAATGTCATCAACTAAACCTTTCGGTTCCAGAACAGTTACTTCTTTTCCATAGGATAATATTTCCTGCATGAAGTCATAAGTAGGGTGGAGAAAAAACTCAAAATAGATTTCTTCTGGAGTTTCTTTTGTTTCTTTTTGAGATTGGTGAAGCGGAAAACTTCGGATATACTCTCCCTGATGACGGCTGCATTTTAATACAATATTCTGTGGTTTCTGTTCTGCCAGATTCATCACTCCGAATGCATTTTTAAAGTGCTCTCTGAAGTTGTATTTATATTTCTCTCTGTATTGGTTCTTTGCCACATCCAGATAGTTGATTCTGTCCAATCCAAATGATTTTAAAACCTTATCCTTGGTATCAATTGCGATAAGGTACCATCTGTCTTTGGATTCTTTCAGGGCCAAAGGATGAACCTTTCTGGAAGTCATCAGCTTGTTTTTATAATTGTAATGCTCAAAGCTTACCACTCTTTTATTACGGATGGCAAAGAATAGATCATAAAAATGTTCTATACCGGTTGGTTTGCGGCTTTCAAAGAAAATGAAGTTTGAAAAATCAGGATGAAGATTCAGAGCATTGCTTACCTGGAAAGATTCCAGTAGTTTTTGGTTGTATTCATCCACTTCCATAATTGGGCGGCTTTCGATATAGTATCGGTTGTCTCCTTTTTTCTTATTATGAATGGAAAGGTTGAAAAGATCGGATATCTCACGGATATCTCTCTGCAAGGTACGAATAGAGTAACTTTTGATCCCTGCATCCTGGAATTCAAAAGAGTTTAAAAGATAGTCCTCCAGCTGAGAATAGGTAGCTGGAGAACTTTCTAATCTTTTTATAATTAAGGCATATCTTGTCAGATAAAAATCTTTCTTCATGGTAAAATTTTGTACCACAAATATATGGGCTTAATGCGACAAAACGTGTCGTGTTTTAATTTTTTGTTGATAAATTTTGTGATGTTGAACTTTAAATTTTAACTATTTTTTTCTATAATAATACCTAGCAGATATATAAAAAGGTCGCTTTATACAAGCGACCTTAGATTATTTTTCTCATTTAACTGTATCAGTCAAATACTGCAGCCAGAGTGTACCCATATATTGCCAAAATAAGAAATGAAGCTAGTGAGAAAGTTAAAATGTAAGATTTATAATCTTTTACAAAACTAAATTTAATGATTAGATAATGTATGGCAAATAAAATTAATGATGAAATCGGATAAATGAGAGTTAATAACGGAAAATCATTTTCGGAGAATTTATTATTTTCAATAAAATTTATACTTACAGAAATAATAAATAATACCATGAAAAGTATCAAAATGTTTCTGATATTATTTCTTTTTTTATAGAATAAAAAAATACAAATTAGAAACGGTAAATATAATTAGCACATATAATATTACTCCCATTGTTTTTTTTCAAAGATAGCAAATTTTTATTGTTGATTATTTAATGCTTTTATTATTCTGCTTCTTTGCATAGCAACCCTACTTCCTTCTCCAGGGACGATACTCGCATTAGGGTTGTCTTGAAGTCTTTTATGAAACTTATTGTAATATTTTGGGCCTTGTTTGTAAAAAGTGACTAATACAGCTTCTTTTGCACAATCAGAATGATTAGCTATATGCTTACCGAAAAGGGCTTGTGCAATTTTAATTGTTAATGCAGCAAAATGAACACACCCTAAATTGGTGTTTAAATAAGATACTAAATCTGTATAATCCCAGTTGATATTATTAAATTCAGTAGGCATTAAATCATATATTTTTTTGCATTATCCAATTTTATATTTCCAATGCCTAAATCGTTCATGGTAGGATTAAATAACTTAGTTAGTGTTTCATTTTCTAGAATTATATTTTTAGTGATTTCAATGAATAAATCCGGCTCTAAGCTTACTATTCCATCTTGAAAAAAATCAATTATATTTCTCCCTGGCTTTATTACAGCATTATATTCATCAGCAATGGCACCAGCAATAGCAACTTCTGGGATATTATATTTTCCGGCAAAATATTTTACCAATTTAGAAATCTCCGTTACTTTTAAGAATACTTTGCTTTTATAGGGGAAATTATCCTCATTTAAATATTCGGTAGCACCACTACAATAATTCGGTTTGAATTTTATTTCTAACGGATTATTTTCTTCAAATTCATAGCTATCATCTAAATAAGATACTTTACAATAAAATTTTAAGCCTTTATTTTCTCGAATATCTTCTAAATCTAAATAATCTATTAAATCTTCTGTCATTATAAAGTCAACTTCCATTGTTCTATTGGTAACTCTTATTTCTTCGGAAGGAAATACTTCATCGAGAAAATTATTTCGAACTCTTATAGGGGTAACAGTAACCCAACTATTCATTCTTACTTCATCACTTAATAGGAATCTGAATTTTGCTTTTTCACCAAAAGAAATGTTTCTTGTTACCCAATATCCATTTAAAATATATTTTTTACTCTTACTTTCTATTAATGAGTTAGTTATTTCAGTGGGTTTATTCTTAGGCAGTCTTAATGCCATTACCTTACTTTTCATTATTTTAAAATTTTATTTATTTCAGTATATAAGATCCTTGTGATATTTAGTATCACAAGGATCCTAAGATTAATCTTTTGGTAAAGTACTTATTACTCCTGGTGCTGGTTGTAATTGGGAACTTATTGGTTTGAAGGAGCTTTTTGTCTCCAGTTCCTTCGGATTTTCACAATTATCCAGATCGGTTTCCGGGAAGATTGGTAAAGGTTGATCAACGTCCAATCCTACAGATTCAGCCTGTAGAATGGTTAAAGTAGTTGGGATTCTTGTAATCCAAAATTTACCTTGTGGAATTCCTGTTGGTTGTCTCAGTTCATCTACGATTGACAGGTACAATGGATCTCCGATTACAGGTACTTCACCGCCATTCCAGATTTTTCCGGTACACATAAAGAATTGTACAGCATCTTCAAAGCCTGGCTTTACTGTAACAATCACTCTGGCCATACCTGCCTGCAGGAAGTTTCTGAATAATGGATCAGAGCTTTCAGAAAGATACATGGTTTGCCATTCATCACGGTTGGCCCAATAATAAGGATAGAAGGTATAATCCATAATACTCCATTCAAATGCCTGTTCCATGAATTTGGCAAGAGATGCATATTGTTCAAGATCTTCACTTAAGATGATACTGAAGTCCTTCATCTGCTTAGCTCCATTTGTAAAGCCTTTTCCTAAAGCCATATAATCCTGTAATAAATAAGCAATACAGTTATGCTTTAAGATCACATTTTCCATATCACGGTAGAAGTTACCCAGCTTCTCTTTGTTTTCTTTGTTCTTTTCTTCTTCCTCTTTAGCTTTTTCTTCAAATTCTTTTTGTTTCGCAAGGAAATCAGCATAAGCTGCTTCGTAGGCTTTGATAATTGCTTCAAAGTTTTCCTGTTTCCAGCCAAGGATATAATCGTCAGAAAGTTTACAGTACAGGGTTACATTAAGGTTTACATCTTCAATATTTCTTCCTCTGTATAAGAAGTTGAAAGAACCTGTGAGGTTCAGTCCGCCTTCCCATACGGTTGACTGATTGATTTTTCCTCCGAAGCTAAGGTCTCTTTCTCCGCCTCTTCCATCACTGGTGTAGAAGTTACTGTTATGCCATGAAGAGTTTCTTCTCATATAATATCCGAGCTTCATGTTTTTGGCTGCATAATTCTGCGGAATGTTGATAGGAGTTCCTACTGCACCAAAAGATCCTGTAGCATTGGGTCTTCCAATAATCTCCTGATATACTTCTGCATCTTCTTTAGGCAGATCCGTTAATTTTACACCATATATTTCAGCCCAATGTTTCAGTAAATCTGCAGTAGCAGATCTGGCGTCTGCCATTGTTTTAGGAGCTGGAGCTTTTCTTGGATCAACTGGAGCAATCAACTGATTGGATCTATTGACAGCAAATGCCAATCGGTGTAATTTTGCAGGTTCAGGAATCATAAACTCAAACATGGTTCTTTTTCCATAGTTGTAAATCTGATTCTTCATCTTTTTATCTACCCACCTGTACACTCCGGTGATATGTTGAGGAGGTACATTGCTGCCAATTTTTCCTCTGTTGTCAAATTCATGAACATTGGTTTCTGTAAACTCTTTGATGATTTTCTGAACACGTTCCTTATTGATTTTTGTAAGGACACGTTCCATAGCACGTTCCGTAATTTCCTGAGATTTGGCTACAGCCTGTCTATTACTGTCATGTTGTGCCGTATTGTTGGCATAACCTGCTGAAATCTCAAGCTTATAGCCTTTATTGAAGCTAAAATTGGTACTTGCCGTGATTGTTTGCTGTCTGTCAAGCTCTCTGGCAACTTCGCTTTGCATTTCGTTTCTTTCTGCTTTAGAAGTATCAGATATCTTTTCAGTTTCAACCGATTCGGAGGTCGTGTCAATAACTTCAGAGTAATCTCTTGCTACAGAAGATTTGTGACGCAGCTCACTTGCCATGACATTCTCAATATTGGAAACTTCTCCGGGAACATAAGCATGTACACTTTGCTCTACCTTCAGATAATCTGCAATTCCCAATCTTTTTACTCCGAAATGTTTAGGAATAAAGGTTCCAGGACTAGGAGCCTGAGCACTGCTACCTGGATTTTCCGGCTCGGTTCCTGTTTCTTCCGTATATAAAATTCCCGTATATGGTTGATTGATTTCTATATTTGAAAGCTTAAGAACGGTTTCTTTTCCGTTATTAAAATAGATCCTGATTTCCAGTGTTCTGATGATTTTTCCAAATTTGTTGATAAGGAAAGACGGTAGAGTGACCTTATTGTCATTAACAGCGATATTAGAGAAACTTTCATCAAACGTTCCAAAATCCGTAGATGCGGTTATTTTTGCCGATGCTAATCCCCATGCATTGCTTTCAGCCTGATAATAGAATGTAACAATACCTGGCATTCTAGAGTATTCAGGGGTATAGCTTGCCTGCAAATAATAGGATCTTGAAAGAATGACTCTTGAAGAAAGAGCATTTGAGTCAACGACTGGTACAAGGAATCCTCCGACGTTAGCGTATACTTCCTGACTGGCTGGTGATTTCTCTAATAAGGTTTGTGATTTTACCGAAATTTCCTGATCTAGTTTTTCATATACTTCAGCATAAGTATCATACTCATCTGTTACTGATACAACGGCATTTCCTACCTTAAGATCTCTGTCTGAAATAATATCAATCGTTGAAAAATCGTACCCTCCCTCAGGCTTGGTTCCGCTGCTGAGCTCAGTAAAAACATTTACCAATAGCTTTAACGAATCTAAAGAAAGCTTTGCCTTGAAATCATGAAAATTGATTTCATTCTTATACGTAAATTGGAATGGAGGAACTTTCAGCTCTCCTAATTCAGAATACAAAGCAGCAATTTCCTCTTCTGTCATTCCTTCTTTGATCCTGGATTCAATTTTCTCAAGCTGAGTTTCATATCTGTCAATCTCTTTCTGATAAAGGGATTTGTATTGATCATAAGCAGTCTCATGAGCTTTTGTACGAAGTTTATAATAAGACTTTTGAATAGGCTCCAATTCTGCTTTTAGCTGGCTCAGTCCATCTTTTTCATGAGTAAGAGCAGAAAGCTCTGTGATTTTTTTTCCTTCTGCTTTTAATTGCTCCTGAACAGTTACAGGAAGGGGAGTACCATTGATTACACCATCTGCAATTGGGGAAACATTTACCTGGAATGCATTTCCGGTAGGATTTGAAGTTGGACCTTCTCCTTCATAACCGTCTCCGAAGAACTTCATAGGGAGCACCACTCTTGCTTCAAGAGCCTTAGCTTTTAAGTCCTCACCATTAATTTTTACTAATTCCGGTGTTGACGGAAGATCAGCAACATATCCGTAATGGATTGCTTTTAAAATGTGAATTAAAGCTTCTTTTACATAAAAGTTCTTTTGGGTTACAGTTTGATAGATCAAATTGTCCCATACCTGTCCCATTTTGCTTTGAATTGCGCTGCTATTCGACAGATTTTTGGCTGTATTTTCATCAACTACAGAAAGGACTTCTTTTTTTGCAATTTTTCTACCAATTTTAAGAGCTTCAGAAAGACTTCCTGCTTCAATCTGGTTTTCGCTTTCATAACCTGTAGTATTGAATGATTTTGCAGCACGTTCTAATGCTTGGAATTTTAAAAGAGCTGTATCTCCTGGGTTGATTACTGCATCGAAAGAGCTTGATAAAGTTGAAGGTCTGTGAATGAAACCTAAGTTTTTTGTCTTAGTCTCTGTTAATTGAGGATTTCTTAAACTTACAAATCTGAACAGAGTTTGTGATGCATTATTTTTTGTGTCGTTTGTTGCCATTTTTTAATATTTTGTTTTTGGATTGTTTTGTTGTGTATTTTCTGTGATATTATACCACAGGAAGGTCATTTTTTTTAGTGTATTCAAGGGTTAGTGTGAAAGAATTAATTGCAGAATAATTATAATTAGGATTATTCTTAAGCTGAAACTGTACATACTCTTTTTGTAGTGAGATGAAAGCTTCACCTCTTAATTGATTGCCTGAAAAGTCTGCTTTCATATCATACCATTCTGTAAACATCAGATTGGAGACAATCATTTCCATATCTTCAAAAATCTTGTCTATTCTAATGATTCCTTCATCCGGAATCTGAGTGAAGACAACTGTTTTTCTATAGATCGGTTTATTATCAATCCATAAACCGCCGGTTTTTACTTCCTCTTTTGTATAGGAATGTTGTTTATCTGCATATTTTTTCTGGATATAATCAAGATCCTTTACATTGTAAGTATAATCAGATGCTCCTGAAAGACCTCTTACCTCAGCTCCACCACAGGTAATTACATAGGTAGGTTCTGCTGTAATAATTCCTCCTTTGGATATCTCTGCTACCGGACCTGCAAACTGTTCAAGGAACGTAACTGAAGAATAACCGACAAGAGTCCCGTTTTTAGCATTATCAGAACAGAAAACACTTCCTTTAGATAGCCTGGTAAAGCTATTGTTATTAATGTCTTTGATAACGATATCTCCTGTTACAGGCTTAGTAGGTGCAGTACCTGCTAATGGAATATATTCGGAACCGGCTTTGTCTTCCCACCCGAATGTTCCATCAGGTCTTGCAACGATATTTTTAGTAAAACTTGTATCTGCTGCTGGAATCTTATTCGGGGTGATTGAAAATTTACCATCTATATTTATATACTTGTTTACAAAGTTTCCGGAGATCAATGCTTGGGAAAACTCTACCGGGCCACGAGCACTAACGTTATGAATATATAGACTGTCTAGTAATTGAGTGTCACCAAAGTCAGAATTACTTCCAATGATCACATTATTGCTGGAATCAGGTCCAAGGTTTATTCCGGCTCTGCTTCCAATCAGAATGTTCTGATATTTGTTGTCTCCTCCTCCATATCCTGCAAAGGCTCCCAAGACAGTATTTCTTGATGCACCTTTAGCGCTTCCGAAAGCAGAATATCCCAGTACTGTGTTTTCATTAGAATAAAGTCCGTTTTGCATACTGAAGTTTCCAACAACAGTATTTCCCTGGCTTCCATTATCAGTAACGAAAGAGTTATGGCCAATTACAACATGATCATTACCAAGAGGATTGGTGTCTTTACCAATTGAAATTGTATAATTTGCCTGGCTGGTCATATCATTGGTTTCCTGCCCGATCATGATGTTGTTCAAACTAGAGGATCCGCCATAGCTTATTCCCTGTACTTTGATCGATTTTGTAGTTTCGTTTCCTCTATCTGTAACAGATTGCAGAGTGCCAAGTTCTCCCTGTGTGATATCAATATACCTTGCACCTGTCCATCTATAGATTTTGTTTGAATCTTTAGTGATGTAAATTTTTCCGGATTCACCTTGCTGAGGGAGATTGGAAAGAGAGTCAAACTCTAAAACATCATCTACATAACTTGGCAGCTGTGAAGCGGGAACCACTCCGTTTACAAGATCTGCTTTTTGAGAAAAATCATAGGCTAATTTGTCTGATGGAATCTTTTCATCTTTATGCCAGTAAGACTCCTGCCACTCCCAAAATTCTTCCTGTTTGGGAATATCTCCGTTTTCGAAATATTGTTTTAATTCTTGTTTTGTTTTCATGTTTTATAAATTTTTGTAGTATAAGATGTTAGCTGTTTTGGGTATCCCTGCTTTACTAAGATCTAATCCTTCCGGAGCCGAAACACTTTGTAATGAAGGAATATTAAAGGCATTTTCTCCTACAGATTTTACAGAGCCTGGAATGTAGAGGTCTTTAATAACTTTTGCATTAGGACAATAGAAAGCCATCTCAGCAATAGTTGTTAAGCCATTATTGAGTATAATTTCTTCTAGTGAATCATTACCATTAAGATTATTACCCTGCGAGGAAAAAGCACCATATTCAATAACTTTTAAAGTTGAGGGTAGTTTAATACTTTTAATATTTTGCCCTATAAAAGCGGATCCTGCTATTTCTTCAAGTCCTTCATTAAAAGTGACTTTTATGATCTGATGAGGTCCACCTGCAAATGGAAATGCTGAATTGAGAATTTTTTTTGTTTTTGTGGGAATTGTAAGTTCAATGGCAGAGCCAAGTAAATCATTGCCTAAAAAGAATGGAATTGTTTTCTCAATACTATCAATAGAAGCCTGTGAAATTTTCTCCTCTTTATGCCAGTATGAATCCTGCCATTCCCAAAAATCTTCCTGTTTTGGAATATCTCCATTTTCAAAATAGAGTTTTAATTCTTGTTTTGTTTTCATTTTTTTTGATTTGGTTTACATTTCGCTAATCAGCGTTCCGCCTGATACTGTTGTTTTAGGATCAAATGAATCGGGATAATACTGAGTGTGCTGTTCCAATTTTACCATGCTTAAATTCGGATTGTTATTGAATGCTTTAGGTCCAATTTTCGATACTGAAGCCGGAATGTATAGCGAGGTAAGCCTGTTATACTGGAAGGCAGATTCTTTAATGTCTGTTACCCCATTAGGAATGATTAATGATGTTAGCTCATTACCACTAAATGCCCGTTCATTAATAATTTTAAGCTGCTCGGGAAGAGTTACTGATTTAAAAGAATTGTTATTGAAAGCTTCTATTCCTATACGGACAACACTATTGGCAAAATTTATTTCATGCATATAGTAATTTTGCATAAAGCGATCAGGAATATATAATGTTCCAGGTTCAATGGTTACTCTTTTTACTAACAGGTGAGCGAAAGACGCATTTCCTTCAGCATCTATTTTTGCATAAATATTATTGACGCTTGGAATTCCGTTTTCAAGACCTTCAATTTTAGTTATATCGATTTTCTCCTCTTTATGCCAGTATGAGTCCTGCCATGCCCAAAAATCTTCCTGTTTTGGGATATCTCCATTTTCAAAATAGAGTTTTAGTTGTTCTTTTGTTTTCATATTGTTTATTGATGATGTAATTATCTTTCAGGAAATCTTTGAACAATAAAAGCTGTTGAAGGAATGCCAAGATTGTCTGTTTTAAAATTCATAGGAACAGAAACAGTTTGTAGTGAAGGAATGGCAAATGCGTTTTCTCCTACAGAATTTACAGAATCTGGGATGTAGAGGTATTTCAAATCTTTACTGCCGCCAAACTGAAATGCTCCAGTTCCAATTATTTGTATGCCCTCTTCTAAGATTAATTCTGATAGATTAATACTACTGCTAGAAAAGGCATTGTTTTCTATAGTTTTGCAAGATCCGGGTATTTTTAAAGATCCGGTCAAGTACTGTAAAGCGAATGCGCTCGATTTGATCTTCTCTAAAGAATTAGGAAAAGTAACATGCGAAATATAATTTTTGGAAGCTGGCTGAAAGGCAAACCCCAATCCACTAATCACTTTAATTCCCTCAGGAAAAATAATTCTTTTTCCTAAACCGATAACGTCTGTTTTATCTGTAAGAGAATAAACAAATTCTTCGTAAGCAGGTAAGTTCAGTAAGCCTTTGTCCAGTTTTTCACTCTTATGCCAGTACGAATCCTGCCATTCCCAAAAATTTTCCTGTTTTGGAATATCTCCATTTTCGAAATAGAGTTTTAGTTCTTCTTTTGTTTTCATAAAAAATTGTGATTTGGTTAATAATTGAAGCTTAGGACCGCTTCAGAGCCTGGCTTTGTTTTTAGTGGTCGCAAACCGAATTTCCACGTGATTTATATTTTCAGACATAGCTCTGGCTGTCCAACATTTTGTGAATGGTGAATTCAAAGGTGTTGAGAATGTTTAATGAGACTGCTGTGCGCGTATTATAGAGATTTCAAAGATAATGATGGACAGCGTCAGAACTTGTCGTGTTTTAAATTTTTACTTAAAAGACATCTTCTTCAAGAATGCCTTCTTCAAAATCTTCTCTGAAGAAATTTTCAATGTCATTAAGATAGTTTTCATAGTCTATCTCAGCATTTTCGATGTCACTCCATTCCACGGTGTAGAGATCTTCATCGAAGAGTATATCTGTATTGTGATTGGGTGTTTCCATATTGGGTGTTGTGATGGGTTGTTGGTTATTTTTTGAACATATTTTTGGCTGTTCAGCATAAGTGAATGTTGAATTCAAAGGCGTTTTTAAGTTTTTGTTGATGGTTGTTCTGTGTCTTTTTTGATACTCCAAAGATAGTGGGGCAAGGCGACAAAACTTGACGTGTAAAAAAATAACTCAAAAGAATTTTGAGTTATTTTAGTTTTAAGAAAAATCTTTAATATCTATTTCATCAGCAATAAGCATTATGATGTCCATCTCAGAAAGCATTGATTTGAGTTTGATGCCTCCTAATTTTAAATCATTATCGGAAAGGATATGTGACCAGACTTTCTGTACAAAATCTTCAAATGTTATTTCTGAAGTATAAAGCGAACTTGTTGTTTGCGCTGCTAAAGCCAGTATTTGTTTGGTGATATCTCTGCATTCATTCATTTTTGTTTCATGAGGCAGTAATACATTAAGCACACAGTTTTGTGCATCGTGAAGAAGATTTGCGGTAACCTTGAGCTGGTTTTTTTTAGCATTAAAGCTTCTATCATCACTGATTTTACCTGCCAGAATCTTACTTCTGAAACCTGCTATTTCTGAAACTTCACTAATGGTGTTCGTAGAAAGAATATTCTCTACAGATTTCAGCCATGAAAGCATTCTCTCAACAAAAAAGGATCTTTTTTCTCTAAAGAAGAAACAATACCTGGAAACTCCAGCAACTGATCCTTTAACTGGGAAACTAAAATAAACTGTGACTTTTTCATTATATTATTCAGGGATAAGTGTTTCTATAATATTTCCATTGATATCTTCGTATCTCGACCACTCCATTCCTGCTTCGCTTACACTCATTTTAGCGAAAATCAGGCATTTGGTATCCAGTTGCATCAATTTGTTTGCCTCTACAATAATCTCCCGGTTATCTAACTTTTCAATAACTCTTCTGGCTTCCAAAACAATTCTGTTGAAAAGGCTTTGTTGTAAAAACTGGGGATCTGTATTCTTCCATGTAAAATTGGGAAGAGAACGGCAGTATTCTACTATATACTTTGAAATAGGGTCAAAATACTGCATTTGAGTATCGGTGAGGGTAGGTGTTTTTTCAGCCTTGATCTTCGTTATATAATCATTATAACTAAGCTCCTGATTGGCTAGGAAATTTCTTAAATTCTGATCATTTTTTGTATCAGAAGGATTATAATCTGCTGCGGCTACTTTGGTAATTTCTTCATAAGAAAAGTCTCTGAAAGGCAAGATAGGGGGACTTCCTGCTATAGCAAAAGGAATAGTAAGGTCTACCGTTCCCACTTTCATTCTTGGAATGGAAAAATGTTTCAATAAATCATCTTTAGCATATTCTTTAGCTATTTGTACAGTCTGTAAGTCTGTCATTTTTCTGGCTGTGGAAATTTCAGAGACAATACCTCCTAAATATTCATTCAATTTTGGCATGATAAGTTTTTTTTAAATTGATAATGATTTTTAAAAGGATGGCTGCCGGAGCAGCCATCCTGAAAATAATTAAGGAGTAGGAGTTACCGGTGCTGCAGAAGCAACAATAGCATCTTCTAACATATCCATAATTTTTGAAAGACCTGCCGGTAATTCGTCATTTACAGCTTTTACATGTACGCCCAACGTATAAGTTTTCTCCGTAGTCGAAGTACTTGAGTTGGTTTTCTTATAAGAAGCTGAAGCATTGAATTTAACTTTCCAGAACTTAGCGCTGAGAGAAGCACTTCCCTGGAATTCGCTAGCAATATTCTGAGTTTCCACAGAATTAAGTTTGGCGTTAAAATCAATAGTCATTTCATCAATTCTTAAAGAAGGAATTGACAGCATACAAAGCAATGGGACACTTAATTTTACTTCTGATTTTACTACGCTATCATTGTTTTCAGCTGTGCTGGGAACAGATTTTGTATAGATAAAATCCACATACTTAAGCTTTTTAGCTCCTCCTTCCGGAGCCCCTTCTTCAAAGCCTACTTCTTTAATGAAATTTACTTGTGACATGGATGCATCATGCTGAGCCTTGATAGCTGCCTGCATAGGCCCTCCGATGTAAACACTGAAATCTAAACTGTTTAATTCTTGTACTAAATTTGCCATAATTCTAAAATTGTTAAGGTTATTAATTGGTTAATAATATATAGTAGTGCTAGCAGACTAATATTCAATATGGAGCAATAGATACCCTGTTCAGTATTTGATGAACTGAAGATTATTATTAAAAATAATAGGGGTAATGTAAGTTTGGAATAAGCTTATTTAGCTTTGGTTTCCTTGGTTATTTTGTTTATTCAAATATAGTTGACTAGGGCGTCAAAACTTGTCGTGTTATAATTTATTTTCATTTTTATTTAATTTTTGATGAATATTATAAACTGACAGAGCAAGCGTTTTAATTCGGTGAGAATTTTAATATAAGCTTAAAAGCTTATTTGGGTTTAATATAAGCTTTTAAGCTTATATTTTGTTTCTGATGAGCTTTTGGACAATCTGATTTAGAACTTCCCGGTTATCATCAATATAGCTTAGTCCGGCTTGTATCAGATTTTCAATATTAGAACGTCTTACATTATCCATTGCAGGAGAAGCATTTTTCAATGATGGATTCAGACGGTAATAATTTTTCTGATTTCTCAGTCCTAAGGTCTGGAACATTTGAGAAAGCTGATAATCTACGGTTTCTGCGTTAGCAGACATTAAAATATCGATGATGGGGCTTACCCAGCCAATTTTTCCAGCCTTTTCCAGTTTTTTAAATGAATAAGGTCTGGCTTCAATTCCTGTTCCGATAGATATCATAATCATATCGTTTACTCCAGGATGATTGGCTTTCTGATGATTTTTTAAAACCTCTGCAAAAGGAATTTTTCTGGCTTCAGCATAAGCACAAAGAGCAGGATTATTGGCAAACATACCGCCGTCAATCAGGCTGAAGATTTGTCCATACATAGATTTGATCTGTACCGGGCTGAAATAGGTAGGTGCTGCTGAAGTAGCTCTGCAGACATCTTTTACATAGAAATTATCCGTACTGAGATGGGCTTCACATGAATTGAAAAGTTTTGCTCTTCTGTTTTCTATATCATAACTTGTTATTAAACAAGGTTTTATTAGCTCTTTTAATTCTAAATTTCCAAAAAAGTCATTCAGATTTTTCTCAAGTGCTTCCTGAGAAATCCTTTCATTCAACAATCCAAATGGATTAACCAGTTTTTCCCAAAAGGAAACCTGGAAGATGTCACCGCCCTTTTCAGCATACAGTTCCAATCCTTTCTGGATAGAATACTTTGCTTTACGGACTTCATCGGGACATAGAATAATAGAGGCAATCAGCCCGCCAGTGCTGCTGCCTGCCACCAGATCAAAATAATCTCCAAGCTTAGCACTCGGTTTATCATAATACTGGAGCTGTTCTTCTATGTAGCGCAGAATAATACAGGTTATAATTCCTCTTATTCCGCCCCCGTCCAAAGAAAGAATGGTTGTCTTTTTCATGTTATTTTGTTAATTGTTTTTTTTAAGAATACGTTACAGTATGATCCTGTAGAATTGATGATTTTGTTGAAGCAAATGGTTGAATTCAATGTTAGGATCTTGTTGTTTTTAGTAGCTTTCTTATAAAACAAAGGTAGGGCGGGGAAGCGACAGAACTTGACGTGTTTTATTTATTTTCCAATAAAAGAGAATTAAAAAACAACATAATTCTGCTGATCTCTGGGCATTTTTAAAAGCGTTCTCCACGTGGTTTTTACATGTCCTTTCTTCGATGGAATTGTCTTTTTTTCAAAGTGGGGAAGGTCTTTAAACGTTTTCCAGTTTCCACCCCAGTCCCAGCCATGTTTTGCGAAAATTTTCACACATTCATACCAATCGGCTACCTTATCATTATCCCAGTCTTTTACAGTGTCCCAACTGGCTGTCTTTCCGTCAATCATCAGGCACATGTCTACAGCAAGACCATAATTATGAATACTCTGGCCTGCTTTCGCATTCGTTACCTTTTTTCCGGACGTTATTCTTCCAATTGCGTAAAGCTTTTCCTGTTCCTCAAAAGATCTCAATCCCTGGGTGATTCTTATCTTGGCTCTACCAGTGAGTGCTTCATCACATTCCTTAATAATTTGCTTCACTTCATCTCTTACCAATGGGTGAAGTTTCTGAATTCTTTCTAATGTTACTTTATCCATAAATCTTTATCGTTTGAAACAAAAGTAGGAGTGGGAAGCGACAAAAACTGACGTGTTTTAATTAAAAATAAGCGAATTTGAAGAGAAGTTCAGAAATTGTTTTTGAAAACAAAGCTATATCCCTAATGCGACAAAACATGTCGTATTTAAAAATAATATTTATTTGTTTTTCAGTGTGTTAAATGTGATGTTAATTCCTGAATAAAGAATGATTTTATTCTTGAAAAATGATAATTTTGTGTAGATAATTCATGATCGTCATGTATGCGCTGGTAGATTGTAATAACTTTTTTGTTTCGTGTGAAAGGACTCTGGATCCTGATCTTGAAGGCAAGCCCGTTGTGGTTCTTTCCAACAACGACGGCTGTGTTGTGTCCCGAAGCAAGGAAGCAAAAGATTTGGGAATCCCTATGGCTGCTCCTGCGTTTAAATACAGAGATCTTTTTAAAGAGCATGATGTAAAAAGCTTTTCTGCAAAATTTGAGCTCTATAATTATAAGAGTCAGCAGGTCATCAATATAGCCCGCTCTTTTGTTGTGGATTATGAGATTTACAGCATTGATGAATTATTTCTCGATTTAACAGGTTTTAAATACATTGATATCCACGAATACTGTTCTAAAATCAAAACCGAGATTCAGGAAAAAGAAAATATCCCTGTAAGTATTGGTATTGCACCCAGTAAGACCCTATGTAAAGTAGCTAATAGAATTGTAAAAGATTTTCCGGAGCAATTTAATGGAGTTTATATTATGGATACTCCTGAAAAAATAGAAAAGGCCCTGAAATGGCTGAACATAGGAGATGTTTGGGGAATAGGAAGAAAGTTAGCCGCCAAAATGAATGACAGTGGTGTTTATAAAGCCTGGGATCTTCTTCAGAAACCTGAAATGTGGGTTAGAAAAATAATGGGAATTCATGGAGTGAGGATGATTAATGAGTTGAAAGGAATTCGTCAGCTGGAGTTGGATGCACCTTCTCCAAAAAAATCCATTGCAGTTACCCGGAGCTTTATGGAAATGCTTACCGATAAAGAAGCGGTCCGGGAGCGGGTAGAAACCTTTGGAATGTACTGTTCAGAAAGGTTGCGCCGGCAGAATACCTGTTGTAAAATGATAACGGTTTTTGTGCAGACTAACCGATTCAGAAAAGATCTTCCTGAATATAGAAATGCTATGACCCAAATTCTTTCCAATCCAACCAATTCATCCATATTGATTGGAAGAGTGGTAAATGAACTCTTTGAAGCGGTTTACAGAGATGGTTTTCACTACAAAAGAGCAGGAGTGATGGTAAATGATTTTGTTCCCGAAGATCAGAGACAGATCAGTCTTTTTGAAGAAGATACACAAAACCAACATCTCCCGGTGATGAAGGCTATGGATGCGATGAACAAAAAGTTCGGGAAAGATAAAGTCCGCCTTGGAAGCATGAGCGGTGAAAATACTTTTGGCCGTGCTCAGCTATCTCCTGAATATGAAGCCTTCCTCAAAAATAATACATTGCCTGAAGCTAATTTTAGGTTCCACTAAATAGAAATAGTCCTCAAAATATTAATATTATAATTTAGAAATAGACCTTTGCTGAAGTCTGAATTCGCCAACCTTTGGCCTTTTCATTTCCAAAGTTTTGTTTTTGTCCATAATTGGCTTCTATCCCCAATCGCATCTTTTTATAAGGGTGAAAAATAATATTTCCCGAAATATTATGAAAGCTTTTAGTCATGTCTTTTGGAATAAAGTTCTGATAACCAATATTCGAGTAACTGAAAAAAAGAGTAGAGTTCCATCGGGGTGCCCACCAATGTTCATAGGCTCCAACTATATTGAAAAGGTT
Source organism: Chryseobacterium sp. CH25 (assembly GCF_004119455.1). GTDB lineage: Bacteria > Bacteroidota > Bacteroidia > Flavobacteriales > Weeksellaceae > Chryseobacterium. The sequence continues at coordinate 368,168 of NZ_NRQT01000003.1, read as the reverse complement.
TAATGTTTCCAGTATATTTTTGTTTTGAAAATTAGGAATTGCATCATAATTTTCTTCCCTTAAATTGGTGTTGTAGGTTGAAAAGCCTTTTCCAAAAGAAGTTTGAAGGCTAAAAATATTTTTTGCATCTGCACGAAGTTTTCCAGAGATCATGGCTCCCCATCCTACAATAGTTTTGGTTTTATATTCATCCTGAAGTGTATATTTCATTTGATAACTCATCGGAGAAATAACAGCTCCTGCTTTAATATACTCTTTTTCATTTCCATATCGGTAGAGAACTGAGAAGGTAGGTATAATAGGCTGCTTTTTCCAGTTTAATGAATCGGACGGTATTCTGATACTTGGAGTATTGGGATCTTCTAATGAGAAAGATAGGTTTCCTTTTTTTGAAATCGGGGCAGTATAGCGCAACTGTATTCTTCTTGTAAGCAGTAATCCGTCAGGAGGCATGAAGTCAAAAATCATAGGGAGAATTTCAATATCGGAAAAATTACTCCATGCCTGTCCTGCAAGCCATCTGTTCCATTGTATATACCCATGTCTGAATCTGGGAGCTATAGTATTGTTGGGTCCGGCAAAGTCTATTTCAGTATAAACGGATAGAGTTTGATTATTTTTGGAATTCTTCTGTTTAAAACCTATTCCGAGTGTGGTTTGTCTTACACTAAAATTACTGCTTATAGCATCTGTCTGCGGGATTTCTATTGAGTAGGCCGAGAATCCGTCTTTTGATTTCATATTCTGGAAACTTGTCATAAAATCAGCCTGAATAAATCCTTTTATATACAGTTCCCGTTCATTCTGATCTTCAGGTTTAAGAATAGCTAGGGAAATTTGACCTGAAATTTCAATAGCAGTTGAGATAAAGATCACAGAACTTATGATCTTTAAAAGTATTTTTTTTATCATTAATGTGTTTTTAGGATGGATAATCAATCAACCTGAGCTATATTTTTTTTAATGTTTTCAGTATAAATCATTGGTTTAAAAATTCCTGCGAAGTTATTGTATAGTTTTAGGTAAAAGTGATATTGAAAGATGTCGAAGGATATCAAAAAGTATCATATTTGCTTTAAAAGACAATGTCTGGATTAGAATGAGAACTGGCTTTTTCTACTTCGGACTGTTGATGCTTATCAATACTTGTCAATGTCTTGCAATGCCTGCACAGAGCATAACGGGGATAGTTGCCTCTTCATATATTTAAAAATTAAACTATATGTATGAAAGGACAAAACAAACTTTTTATTGCTATTATTATTGCACTTATTCTAGGCGTGGGAATCGGAGGATTGGTTCATCTGAGATACCCGGAAAGTATAGAACCTTTTTCGAAAAATATTAAACTGCTTGGAACCATTTTTATCAGATTGGTACAGATGATTATTGCACCGTTGGTATTTACCACTCTTGTAGTGGGGATAGCCAAAATAAGCGACATCAAAATGATTGGAAGAGTGGGAACAAAAGCAATGCTTTGGTTTATTACAGCTTCTCTGATTTCCCTTTTTTTAGGACTATTACTTGTCAACTGGCTGGAACCCGGATATGTAACCAAACTACCCATTCAGGAAGTTACAGCAGCAGATGACCTTCTGAAAACCAGTAAGAGTTTTTCCATGGAAGACTTTGTAAAGCACGTGATTCCTAAAAGTCTATTTGAAGCATTTGTTACTAATGAAGTGCTTCAGATTGTTGTATTTTCCATTATGTTTGGGATAGCACTGGCTAATTTAGGAGAAGAATATTCAAAACCGGTAGTTAAACTTTTTGATATCATTGCCCATGGAGTTCTTAAAATGGTAGGTTATATTATGTGGTTTGCCCCACTTGGGGTGCTGGGGGCTATTGCAGCTGTGGTTGCTACAAACGGATTTGAGATTTTTAAGGTATATGCTGTTTATTTAAGAGACTTTTTCTTTGCTATAGCTGTTCTTTGGGCTGTTCTTTTGTTAGTAGGGTATTTAATCTTGGGGAATCGTCTTTTCGACCTTTTAAAAAGAATTAAAGAACCTCTGCTCATTGCTTTTTCTACCACAAGTTCAGAAGCTGTATTTCCAAAATTGGTAGAAGAGCTTGAGAAATTTGGCTGCAACAGCAGAGTAGTTTCTTTTATTTTACCCTTAGGATATTCGTTCAATCTGGATGGTAGTATGATGTATATGACATTTGCGTCAATATTTATTGCACAGATTTATGGAATTGAAATGACGGTTGGGCAGCAGATTACCATGCTTTTGATCCTAATGCTTACTTCAAAAGGAATTGCTGGAGTTCCAAGAGCTTCTTTGGTTATTATTGTAGCAACTTGCTCCATGTTTGGTATTCCTCCTGAAGGAATTGCTTTAATTCTTCCTATCGATCATTTTTGTGATATGGGGAGAAGTATGACAAATGTATTGGGAAATGCATTGGCCACTTCGGCGGTCTCCAAATGGGAAGGGCAACTTGAAGATGTGCCGAACAGGATATAAATACTTTTATTGTTAGATATAAAGCAGATTTTGGTAAGAATGTCCGGCTGGACTTAGTTTTTGTGTAGAATCTTATTTTTTTTCGTACTTCCAGTTCCGGCTCTTACCTTCTGCAATCCATTCCAAAGCCTGCTCCATTCTTTTATTTCGGGTAGCTTCGGTTTTGGCCTCAGTAATCCATGTAATGTATTCTTTTCTGAAGGATGGAGATGCTTTTTCAAAAACATGTAATGCTGCTGGCTGTGCCTGTAATGCTGATAGAAAATAATCAGGAATTTCCACTTCTGTTTTAGAAGGAGCTGCTTTCTTCATGGTAACTCCCATATCTGTAAGCTCCATAGCTTCTTTGATTGCTTTTTTTAGCTGAGGTTTCGAGGGAAGATCTTCAATCTTTGTAATTTTACCTAAACTGAACATAGAGTTCTTTTCAATATCCTGAGTTATTTCCTGCATGGTTTTCATCTCTTTCTCCAACCAGAACCCGAAAGTGCAGTGTTGTTTGAAAGAAGCCATAGCACAAAGGTTTTTACCCTTGTAGATAAAATGTGGAAAGCTCCATTTCATAGTTTCTTCCGCATCAGGACAGCATTCATGAACGGTTTCCCTGATATAATGAAGAATAGGTTTAGCAAAATCCTGAGACTTTTCAATATAACTGTCTATTTTTGGGCTGTATTTTTCCATATTTTTATTAAAATAACGGTACGGTTTCATTAACAAGGAACTTCACCTGATCCGGTCTTCCTCTGTCGTTTTTAGGATTGTTAGCATAGCTTCCGGTTTTCACAATTACCATATTGTGCTCCGGAACCATAATAATATATTGCCCCTGAAGTCCAAGGAAATAATAATGTTTTATGGGGTTGTCATGATTAATCCAAAGTCCCATTCCATAAATATTCTCAGATTTTTCTGTCGGAGTTCTCATCTGCTCAATAAAATCTGCATTGAGAATCTGCTGATTTCCAATTTTACCATCATTCAGGAATAGAAGTCCCAGTTTGGCAAAATCCCTGGTATTAGAGTGGATACAGCAATATGTTTTTTCCATTCCGTAATCATCTGTGCTCCATTTTGCGCTCTGTTCCATTCCCATTGGAATCCAGAATTTTTCAGAAAGATAGCTTGCCAGAGGCTTCTTCAATGCTTTTTTTAAGGCAAAACCGAGAAGTTGTGTTGTTCCGCTCTGATATTCAAACCTTGTTCCCGGTTTTTCTTTGAACTTCCTTGAAAAGACTGCCTTTACAAGACTCTTTCCATAGTATGCCCTGGCATTGGGAAGAAACGGATTATTGTAATTTTCATCCCACTCGAGACCGGATTCCATCTGAGCCAGATTTTTAAGAGTTACATCATTACCGAAAGTTTTCTCTTTAAATTCTGTATAAAAATCGGATAACTTTTCATCTATATTATTGATAATCCCTTCCTCCAGAGCTTTTCCTAAAAGCATAACGGTAACTGCTTTTGCCATGGAAAAAGAATTGGTTTGCGAAAGTTGATTATAACCTTCCCAGTATTGTTCGTGAAGAATTTTGCCATCCTTTATGACTACAAAAGAGGCTGTTTTGGAGTGTTTTAAATCATCAACTAAAATCTCCGGTAATTCTTTTTTATTGTATTCTGAATGTTCTTCCCATCGTTTTGGTGATTCTGTAGGAATAGGATTGCTGGGAAACAGATTTCCATCATCAATATGGGCACTTGATCTTCCTTTAAGGTAGGTTTTGGAAATTCCACTGAGCAGATAATCGTATCCAAACAAGTAAGCCGCCGCTGCTCCGGCTACAGCTCCACCTATCATGTATTTTAGTATTCTCATTTTTTGTCAATCGGTCTTTAACAAATTTAAAATAATTTGGGTGAAAAAATAAAAATGAATCATCAAATACATTATTTTTGTTTAATTGATGAAAAACATGACCAGAAAACTTATTGTATTGATGTGCTTCCTGCTATCAGTAGCAGGAATTTCCCAAACCTATAAAGCAATAGACACCGCAGATTACCTTCAGCGGAAAGAATTTTTGAAAAATTTTACCACCAATAATGAAAACCTTATAAAAGGGCTGAGAGCGCAATATTCAGGGAGAACAGGTTCGGAAATGTCTAAAATGTATAAAGAATTCGGTACTGAGTTTGAAAACCAGGTGAAAAATAAAGATTTTGTCTTCAAGTCGGAATTTGATATTGTTATTAAATCTCTGGTGGAGCGTCTCAGAAAAAATAATCCAAAAGTTTCCCGTGATCTTAAAATTCTCATTGCCAAAGATAATACTCCCAATGCTTATTGCCTTGCGGATGGAACCTTTGTGATTAATATGGGACTATACAACTGGATGGATAATGAAGCTCAGTTAGCTGGTGTCATCTCCCACGAATTAGGACATAAAATAGAAGAACATACGCTAAAATCTGTACTGAATATTGTAGAGCAGAATAAAATAGATAAATCTACGGTACAAAATATCAAAGAGACAACAGACCGCCGCAGTCAGGGACGAAATGAAAAAGCATTTGATATTTTGAAAAACAGAATTTATAAAAAGAGTATAGAGAAGAGGCAGCTTGAAATGCAGGCAGACTCTTTGGGGTATGTTATTTTTAAAAACAGTGATTTTAAGAAAAGCGAATTTGTTAACGGACTGCAAAAAATTCAGACATTCGATACCATTTCCCCAAGAGAGCTTAAAATAGAGACTTATAAAAAACTTTTTGACCTTCCCAAACAGGCTTTTAAGGAGAAATGGATGAAGAAAGAAGACTTTTCCCTTTACAATTATAACTTTTATAAAGAAAAGCTGAACAAAGATTCTGTGGCTTCGCATCCTGAAATGGTTCATAGAATAGAGAGACTTAAAAAAGTTTTTCCTGAGCTGAATACTTCTGCAGACACAGAAAAACCATCAGATGCTTATCTTGCTTTGAAAAAAATGGCAAGAATGGAAATTCTCCCTAATTATTTTCACTCTGAAGATTATGGACTGGGAATTTATGTAGCCATGCAGTTTTTACAGGATGGGGAGGAAGAAAAATATTATAAAGATTGGCTGGGAAAATGCTTTTCTAAAATTTATGAGGCCAGAAAAAACTACAATCTTAACCGTTATCTGGATAGAATAGAGCCTAAAAATCAAAGTGAAAGTTATCAGCAGTTCCTTAATTTTATGTGGAACTTAAGTCTGGATGAAATCAAAAATATCTCGGATTATTATCAGACTAATGAAACGGTTGCAAAATCAAAATAATGTTGCAACTTGATCCCTCTGATTTTTGAAGATGCGGGAACCTTGACAAGGCTAAAAGCCCAAACTCTTTAATCCATGAGAAAAACTAAAAACCTATCTCAAAGGTGAGATAGGTTTCCTTTTTAAGATCATTTTTTCTTAGAAGAATTCAAAATGATTCTATGATATCAGTAGTTCAGTTTTTCTAAACGGATCTTATTGTATTTATCTTTCGTATTGTATTCACGGAGAAGAATATAACCTTCTTTGGCAACATAAGGAGTTACCTGGTAGTTATCCTTTTCGGAAATAGGAATAATTTCCTGCTTGAATTTCCCGTCAATAACTGTATTGATAAATAGATTCCACTTTTTCTGTCTGGTTACTTCATCTTTCTGATAATCGCGGTAGAAGAAAACCACGTCTTTTCCACCGTTGAGGTATTGTGAAAACAGATAATCACTATTGATTGCCCATTTTGTTTTTTCTTTTTCCAGTACTTTAAGATCTTTAATTTTGAAATCCTTATCTGTGTACACATAAACAAGATCCGTTGTTTTTGGAGCGTTGTATTGGCCGGCAGGTTTATATTTTTCAGAAAGAATACCTACACTTCCGTCACTCATGAAATATAAGTCTTTAGTAAGGAGATAATATCCGCTTTCTACATATCCATGTGCATCTATTTTAGGCAGGTGGGGAACAAAGTCAGGTTTATAGTTAAGCGTTTTTGTATCAATACTAAAATTGGATTTATTAATCATTAATCTGGAAAATCCTATATCATAATCGTTGGGAGCATAGTTTCGTCCCATTAATACAATTTTGTCATCAAAAGTTTTGTCATTATCAAGAGCATTGTAATTGGAAATAAAAGTATCTATGTATTCAATGGTCTTATCTGTAATTCCTGTGATGGGGTTATTGGCAATCTGCTTTCCCGTTTTCATATCAAGAACAAGGAGACTGAATGTTTTTTTATCATCATCCACCTTCTTCAGGATAGAATAGATATAATTTTCATCTTTTTCCAGAGGAGTCAAGGTAGAAAAAACTTTCTTGGTTCCGTCTGTATTATATTTATAGCGCCATACTTCCTTTTTGTTTTCATCAAACTTCATCAGGCTGTTGCTGTTGATATACTTTCCATAATCTTTGTATTCTACGGCAAAATAGCCCCCTTCTTTCGTTTCTGCTACTGCTGAAACATAATTGTACCCTTTTTCTCTTTTTTCACTTCGGTTCTCTTTGTTTTGTTCCTTCCAGCTTTTCGGTTCATTGATCTCTTTAAAGCTTCCGTCTTCAAGATAATCATAATAGACTTTTCTGGTTATGGTATTGGTTTTCGGATTAATAACCATGGAAACGGGTGTAAAGATTTCTCTGCTTTTTATCAGAGAATAATCCATCATGGATGGCTTTAGGATAATCTGACCTTTAAAATCCACATACCCTCTATAAGATGCAGCGGTGATATCACCTTCAAATTCTTTATTGGCAACAGGATTAAGGTTCTTATCCAATATAACGTATTCAAATTTCTTGGTTTTATCTCCGGATTTTCCGTAAGAATATATAGAAACGTAGCCATAAAGGTTGTCCTTATCATCAAATAAGGCATTCATTCCTACATGGTCTCCTGCAGCTAATGCTGTTAAATCCTGAGTTTGGGAAAATGCAAGTGTCTGGATTAATCCAAACACCAGTAAAGTAATTTTTTTCATGGTCTAATTTTGGTCTAAAATAATAAATTATAGGAATACACTGAAGAAAAATAAAAGCCCTGAAAATTCAGGGCTAAATATGTAAATCAGAGCAGATAACTATTTATTATACTCGTAAAGATAAGTGTGTTTATTGGTTCCAAAAGCCGTACTTGTATACGTCATGACTGATTTAGTTGGATAATTAGCTGCATTAAGAGTATGAACAGCGCTGGTCTTAGTGGTTCCATTTACTGAACCTGCATAGTTTCCATCTGCTTTTACCAGGTTACTATAACCTATTTCACCATCTGCAAGAGAGAGCATATCCATTTTTATATACCCTTTTACATTTTTCATAGGATGGTTATTGCCATCATAAGAGAATGTAGTGCTGTATGTGGTTCCGTTATTTGAGTAAGTCATCGAAAGTAGGTTCCCGCTAGCATCAAGATAAATATCCTTATCTTGGAATTTTATATCTGAGTAAGCTCCGGTGGTTGAATTATAAGTATAAGTTTGAAGAGCATTGTGCTTTATATGACTGTCACTAAGATATTGAAACGTTTCAGTGTAAACCAAAGTTCCCGGTTGGTGCTTATCCGTTACTTTTTCAGAAACCAGTTTTCCGTTAGAATAAGAAAACTCTCTCATAAATTTTAATGCTCCCGTTTTGGTGTACACTTCAGTCTTGATGATATTATCACCGTCATAAGTATATACTGTTTTTTCATTATCAGCAACATCAAATGCTTCTGTTATTTTTGTTCCGTTATACTTATATTGTGTAGTAAAAGAATCGCCGTCCTGAGTAATTTCAGTGAATGTCTTTAGAAGATAAGGAGTAGGTGTGCTATTATTGTTGTCATTTGTACTGTCATCGTTTGAAGAGCTGCAGCTTGCCATTACTGCTATAGCTAGCGATGAAATGATTAATTTCTTCATAGTTTATAATTAGTTTTTTTAATAGCCTCAAAAGTAATCATTTTCACAATATGGATATGATTTTTTTTGAAAATGAAAAAAGCCTTGAAAAATCAAGGCTTTTATATTAATATTATATTTTAGAAAGTAGATTTCTGAAGTTGGTTTTCTCATCAATGATTCTTCTCAATTCTGAAACCGGAACTCTTTCCTGCTGCATCGTATCTCTGTCTCTTATGGTTACAGTGTGATCCGTTAATGAATCGTGATCTACAGTAATACAATAAGGAGTACCAATCGCATCCTGTCTTCTGTAACGTTTTCCGATTGCATCTTTTTCCTCGTAGAATAAGTTGAAATCATACTTCAGATCATTGAAAATCTTCTCAGCATACTCAGCTAAACCATCTTTCTTCATCAATGGAAGGATAGCCGCTTTAATTGGAGCTAAAGCAGGTGGTAAAGATAAAACTGTTCTTTCAGAACCATCTTCCAATACTTCGTCTTTTAAGCAGTGAGAGAAAATAGATAAGAATAATCTGTCTAAACCTACGGAAGTTTCCACTACGTAAGGAACATAGTTTTCATTTCTTTCAGGATCGAAGAACTGAAGTTTTCTTCCTGAGAATTGTTCGTGAGCCTTAAGGTCAAAATCAGTTCTGGAGTGAATACCTTCCAATTCTTTGAAACCAAATGGGAAGTTGAACTCAATATCAGCTGCAGCATTAGCATAGTGAGCTAATTTTTCGTGATCGTGGAATCTGTAGTTATCATCACCTAAACCAAGGGCTCTGTGCCAGTTCAGACGTTTTTGTTTCCATTGTTCGTAGAATTCAAGTTCTGTACCCGGAGCTACAAAGAACTGCATTTCCATCTGTTCAAATTCACGCATTCTGAAGATAAACTGTCTTGCAACAATCTCATTTCTGAACGCTTTACCAATCTGTGCAATACCGAAAGGAAGTCTGTGACGTGAAGTTTTCTGTACATTCAGGAAGTTAACGAAGATACCCTGAGCTGTTTCCGGTCTAAGATAAAGATCCATTGCACTGTCTGCGGAAGCTCCAAGTTTTGTTCCGAACATTAAGTTGAACTGTCTTACTTCCGTCCAGTTTTTAGAACCAGTATCCGGATCAGCAATTTCTAGCTCTTCAATTAAAGCTTTTACATCAGCAAGGTCTTCATTCTCTAAAGACTTTGCCAGTCTTGAAAGAATAGCCTCTCTTTTCGCTCTGTACTCCAAAATTTTTGGATTGGTAGCCACAAACTGATCTTTATCGAAAGCATCCCCGAATCTCTTCGCAGCCTTTTCGATTTCTTTATTCTCTTTATCTTCAATTTTAGCACAGTAGTCTTCTACCAAAACGTCTGCTCTGAAACGTTTTTTAGAATCCTTATTATCAATCAATGGATCGTTGAAAGCGTCTACGTGGCCTGATGCCTTCCAAGTTGTTGGGTGCATAAGGATTGCCGAATCAATACCCACAATATTTTCGTTAAGCTGTACCATAGCTTTCCACCAGTATTGTTTGATATTATTTTTAAGTTCAGCCCCGTTCTGTCCATAATCATAAACAGCGGATAAACCATCATAGATCTCACTGGAAGGGAAAATAAACCCGTATTCTTTAGCGTGAGAAATTACTTTCTTGAAAACATCTTCTTGCTTTGCCATAATTTTTTTACGTCTGATGTGCAAAAATAGCAAATTGGATCCAAAATCATAAGATTCAACAAAAAAAGCAGTTAAAAAACTGCTTCTTATTATTTTTGATCTTAAAAGTTATAGCTTAATGAGGCTCCGTTACCGGTAAATCCAACTTTATAATAAGCCTGATCCTTTCTGTCAGAACCATTTTCAATATCAATGGCTTTTCTTAAATTTTTTTTGGTTCCGGAGTTAATAATAATTCCGGCAATTGTAATTCCAGCTCCCAGACTTATTAGCTGCCACCCGCCATAATTATTTTTATAAGTCATGGTATATACTCTGCCGTCTCCAAGATAAGTATTTACCTTCTCGTCCGGTTGCAGGGCTCTTACAATTCCTACACCCATCAGAATCCCACCTGTAAATCCGAAAATGCTTCCCATTGTAGTTTTTGAACGTGCTCTTTTCGCATACTTTAAGGCATCAGCATTGTGGAACACTTTTTTATATTCAGAATATTTGAATGTTTGATTTCCTTTAATAAAAAGAGATCTGTGGGCTGTCCCCAACTGAATAGAATCTGAAGCTTGTGCATAAGAGTTTAGTGAAATAAGGCTTAATAACAGCACAAGGAATAGTTGTTTCATGAAATAATTTTCGCGAAAGTAGTAAAATTAATGAGGTTTACAAATGAGGTTTGTCAGGAGCCGGGAACCTGCTTTCCACTGTATCTTTTTTGTTACGGCTTCCGCTTTGCTTCAGCCGCAACAAAAAAGGATGCCGTTACAATCAGGGCTAGAATCAGTTGAAAATCTCTACTTTTGCACCATGTTAGAAATTCTTTATCGTGACGAGCATATTATTGCCATCAATAAACCCAGTGGATTATTAGTGCATAAATCTTTTTATGCCGGAGAGGCCGATACGTATGCTATTCAGGAGCTGAGGAAACAGATCGGGCAAAAAGTGTATCCTGTACATAGATTAGACCGAAAAACTTCCGGTGTTCTGCTATTTACGTTAGATAAAGATACCCTTAGAATAATGAGTGACCGTTTTGCAGGCAGAGAAGTGGAGAAAAAGTATATTGCTATTCTGCGAGGTTGGGCTAAAGAAGAAGAAACCATCGATTATGACCTGGTTAATGAAAATGAAGTCACGCAAAATGCAGTTACCTATTACCGTCGTTTGCAGACTTCAGAAATAGATTTACCTTTTTTAAAGCATCAGACTTCTAGATATTGTTTGGTAGAAGCAATCCCTGAAACGGGAAGATTTCATCAGTTGAGAAAACATTTCAAACATATCCTGCATCCGATTTTAGGCTGTCGTAAGCATGGTTGCAATAAGCAGAATAAATTATGGCTTCAAACATTTGGAATCAATAAAATGACGCTTCATGCTCATCAATTGATTTTCAATCATCCTGTTACCAATGAAGAAATAATATTGAATGCTACTGTAGATGAAGAATTTAAAAGAGTAGGAGACATCCTGAATTTTGATTTAAGTCAGTATTCTTAATTGATAATTAAAAGAAAAGGGCAACCCTAAATCCTTGTCAAGGATCTTGCAGGTGACATTAACTTTCTACCTTATAGATGCTATATATCAAGCAATTTGATAAAATATCATAGGTTAATCCACCATTAATTTTAAAATGAGTAATTTTGTAAAACTTTTTTTCAATGTACAAATCGCTCATTCGTCCGATTCTTTTCAAATGTGATCCTGAAGAAGTACATCACTTTACTTTTTCAATGCTTAAGAATTTTGGATTTCTTACTAAATTATTTTTCCCAAAACCTATTGAAGACAAACGTCTGGAAAGAGAAGTTTTCGGATTGAAATTTAAAAATCCTGTAGGACTGGCTGCCGGTTTTGATAAAAATGCAACCTTGTTCAATGAATTGGGAGATTTAGGTTTCGGATTTGTAGAAATCGGGACAGTAACCCCAAGAGCTCAGGCAGGAAATCCTAAGAAAAGATTATTCCGTTTGATTGAAGATGGTGGAATCATTAACAGAATGGGATTCAACAATGATGGTCTTCAGGCTGCTATTGAAAAATTGAAATCCAACAAAGGGAAAATCATCATCGGTGGAAACATCGGGAAAAATACAGATACAAAACCTGAAAACTATACACAGGATTACCTGGATTGTTTTGAAGGTCTTCATCCTCATGTAGATTATTTTGTACTGAATGTAAGCTGCCCGAATGTAGGAAGCCACGCCAAACTGGAAGATGTAGAATACCTTCGTGAGCTGATTACTGAAGTAAAGAAAATCAATCAGTCGAAATCTGTACAGAAACCAATACTCCTTAAAATAGCTCCGGATCTTAATAATGCTCAGTTAGACGAAATTGTAGAGCTTATTGCAGAAACAAAAATAGATGGAGTAATCGTCTCCAATACTTCGGTAAACAGAGAAGGATTAAAAACACCTCCGGAAGTTTTAGAGCAAATAGGAAACGGAGGGCTAAGCGGAAAACCTATTCGTGAAAGAAGTACAAAAATGATTAAGTACATTTCCGATAAAAGTAACAGAGCATTCCCGATCATTGGAGTAGGAGGAATTCATTCTGCAAAAGATGCTATTGAAAAATTAGATGCCGGTGCAAGTCTGGTTCAGTTATACACCGGATTTATTTATGAAGGTCCGGAACTGATTAATGAAATCAACAAAGAGATTTTAAAAAGAGCAAGCAGATTGCCAAGATAATATAAAAAGAGAGTTCAGAATATGAACTCTTTTTTATTTTGATTTTATTACAGATGCATTTCGGATGTCGACAGTTAATGTATGAGCCGGAGAGGAATCCGATTTTTTTATTTTATATTGTATTGTTTTGCCATCCTTTGATTTTGTTTGTGGAGTATCATAGATGTTTTCCAAACAGCTTTCAGTAAGGAATTCTTCATAGCGTTTATAATTCCAGTCTTTGGTAAAATAAAGAATTCTATAGCCTTTTTCACCTTCACTGGCACCGCATCTTCCACAGGCGTTAAGGTTGGAAGAATGTTCAAAATACAGTAAAACTCTGTTCCCTTTTTCTCCGGAAACATAAGAAATTAGTTGATTTCCACCATATAGGTTAATAATATCAAAGGTGTTGATTCTTTTGTTATTAGGTAAAGTCAGATAATTATTATAACGGTAGATCATCTCATTACCGGTGAATAGTTTTGCTGGCTGTGTTTTGCCTTTATTCTCAAGATAAAAACTTCCCGAAATAGGATTTTCTTTAGTTTGGTTGTACCCAAATAAAATGATTTCCTTCGGATTAAAGCCTTTTACTATTTCAGCTACTTTTTCCACATCCTGTGGCGAATTGATTTTTTCTTTGAATTGTTTAGAAACCTGTTGATGCTTAGCCCCGAAATTATATAATGACAGTTTTCCATAATCATATAGTCCTGTCAATGGAATTTTCTTCTGATATTTATCGTAATAATACCATCCGTCTACAAAATGCTGGTATAAATTGCAGTCCGGAATACCATCATAGTGAAGCTGTAAGGTAACGGGAACTCCTGCTATTTCTCCTTTGAAGACCTGAGATGAATCTGTGACTGTTTTTAACTCAACCTTTTGACTTTTACCCGGAAGGAAAAACGAAAGTAAGAGAAGAATAAGAAGTTTTTTCATGGTTATATGTCCGTTTTTAAATAAAGAAATGAGCAATGGTATAAATGATAAGTCCTACCAATCCTCCAACCAGAGTCCCATTTACACGGATAAACTGAAGATCTTTACCTACTTCCAGTTCCAGTTTTTCACTCAGTTCCTTACCTTGCCAGTTCCCCACCGTAGTACTGATGAGGTTTCCGAACTGATGGGTGTTTTTCAGAATATATTTATAAGCCGTTACCCGAACCCAATGATCTATTTTGTTCTGAAGGTTTTCGTCTGTTTTTAAGTTTTGTGAAAACTCATTCAGGTTTTTGGAAAGGTAATTTTTCAATGCAGAATGATTTTCCTGCAATTCTTTCATCAATGTTTTCTTGATGGATACCCAAATATCATTGGAATATTCTTCCAGTTTATCATTTTTAAGAAGCCCATTTTTAATCGTCTTAAATTCCTCATCCCATTTTGGATCTTCCTTAAGATCAACAGAAAATTCATGAATTTTTTGAGTGATTAACCCTCTGACTTCATGCTCTGTATTTTCCTCTATTTCTTTGAAAAACTCAGATAAACCATCTGCGATCTTATCTGCAATTTTATTATCCACAAAAGATGGAATGAAGGTATAGCTTCCTTTTTTTACCCTATCCTTTATCATTTCATCATTTTGAACAATGTATTCTTTAATCTGCTTGGCAAGATTGGTGATGATTCTCTGATGGTCATTCTTTTCCAGGATATAATTGATACCGTTTCCTACAACCTTGTTGAGTTTAATATCATCCGTCATATCAGATACCTTCTTACTGATGAATTGACTTACAGTAGAATCATCAAGTTTATTGAGGATATCAAGAACAATATCAGACAGGTTTCGGATGAGAATATCCTGATTTTTCTCTTTGGTAAGCCATTCTCCGGCAAAACCGGAAACCTTTATTTTTTGAATATAGGGACGTATATTTTGAGGAGAAAGAAAATTACTGACTACAAAGCTTCCCAGATTATCTCCTAACCTCTGTTTGCTGTTTTCAATAAGATTGGTATGAGGAATCGGAAGCCCAAGAGGATGACTGAATAAGGCGGTAACCGCAAACCAGTCTGCCAAAGCACCTACCATAGCTGCTTCCGCAAAAGCACGTACATAGCCTATCCAGTGAGAAGAATTAGACTTCTGCATAATGGTTGTCACAATGAAAATAAGTGCCATCAGAACAAAAAGTCCTGTGGCAAATGCCTTATATTTTCTAAGCTGTTTTCTTTTTGCTTCGTCATTCATATTCTCAAATTTACTAAATTTGGTTATCAAATCATCCAATATTTGAACCACAAAAGATACAAGAGTTTTATTTGAACCACTTTAGAGCACTTAAGAAAGTTTAACCTGATGTCTCATACGTTCACATAAGATGAAAGTCAAAGATTTTCATAAACTTAAGTGTTTTTAAATATACTGTCACTTTTGTGGTTAAGAAATAAATAATTAAAATTTACGATGAAATTTTTAATTTCAGCCATTATATTAATTGTTCTGCAGGGATGTACGCAGAAACAGGAACCTATTAAAATTACTTCTATGGAAAATACAGAAGCAAAAAACAATCCATATTACTCAAGAACCGATACTACAAAACTGAATATTTCCAATGACGAGTGGAAAAAAATCTTAGCACCGGACCTTTACGCAATTTCCAGGGAAGCGGCTACAGAAAGAGCTTTCACTGGGAAATATAATGAATTTGATGAGGTAGGGGATTATTACTGTGCGGTTTGTGGCAATCATTTATTCCGTTCCACTTCAAAATTTTCAAGCAGCTGTGGCTGGCCAAGTTTTTTTGAAGCAGATAAAGAAGGGGTTTATTATAAAAGAGATACTGCCTATGGAATGGAGAGGGTAGAGGTTCTTTGTAAAAGATGTGATTCTCATTTAGGACACGTATTTGATGATGGTCCAAAGCCTACCGGATTGAGATATTGCATGAACTCAATTAGTCTGGAATTCGTTGGAGATTCGCAAAAATAATGAGCTTTATTTCACAGAATCAGGACGTTAAAGTTTCTTAAATTCAGTTAAACTTTGTAGACTTATAAGTGGCTGATACCTATGTTTTTATAATTTTGCCCCACTAATTTGGTACTAATATATTATTGAATGAAAGGATTTTATGGCGTAATAGGCCTTGTTTACATGGTGACAACGTCATTCTACATTTCTCCGGGAGCAATGGTAAAGAATGAAAACGTCAACATAAAAAAGACGGAAAGAGTAACTGAAACGAAATCTGAGAAGAATACTACTACCGCAGTATCTTCGTCAGAAGCACTATACAATTCAATTGAATTTGATCCTGAACATGAACTGAACTATGAAGTGTTTTCTAAGGCCTTAACAGGATTTGAAAATCTAAAGAAAGCAGGTTTGCTTACTGACGAGTCGCATTTATTAACTGTTTGCGATTTTTCTATGTCTTCCAACACCAAAAGACTTTGGGTGATTGATCTTAATGACAAAAAAGTACTGTTCAACTCTTTGGTTGCCCACGGTAAAAATACAGGCGAAGAATTTGCCACGAATTTTTCTAACACGGAAAGTTCGAGACAGAGCAGCATGGGATTTTATATCACAGATGCAACCTATCAGGGAGACAACGGATATTCTTTGAGGTTATTAGGAATGGATAAAGGATTCAATGATGCAGCGTATAGAAGAGCGATTGTAATGCATGGGGCAGATTATGTAAGTGATGCTTTTGCAGCAGTACATAAAAGAATCGGAAGAAGTTGGGGGTGTCCTGCTGTACCGAGAGAGCTGTCGCAATCTATGATTAATACGATAAAGGGGAGAAATTTACTTTTCATTTATTATCCTGATCAGAACTACCTTTCCTCATCGGAATGGTTAAAAGCATAATAAAAAAGCAGTCGTCCAGACTGCTTTTTCTTTTGAAAAACTTATTGTAAATATTCTTTAATAATAGTTCTGACTTCGTCTATATTATTGCTGATTCGGGCAATTATTTTTCCGTTTTCGTCGATGATAAAATGAAGTGGATAGCTTGTCGCGTTTACTTTCTTCTGGAAGTCTTTATTGGTATCAAAGAAATTCACCCAAGTGGCATTGTTTTTCTTTAGGATATTCTTTGCAGTTTCTATTCTATTGGGGTTTTGCTCATCTGTAACCGTGATGAAATTTACATTTTGATCTTTATATTCATTATAGAGTTTCACAATTTCAGGCATACTTTTTATGCAGGGAGCACAAGTGGTAGACCAATAGTCAATGAAGGTTAATTTATATTTCTTAAAGTTCTCAGAAGTCAGTTTATTCTGTTTGTCAAAATAAATATCAGGTATTTTTTGTCCGATGGATGTAGACTGTTCTGCTTTTAAACGAGTTTCAACACCCTTGTATAATTTGTTTTGTTTAAATTTTACTGAAAATAAATTCAGGTTTTTCAAGTAAGCAGGGTGATAATCTTTAAGAGTATAATCATTCACAATTTCCCATAACGCGGCATATGAATTGGGATTTTTCCTGATGTATTCTCCTAAAAATTTCTGTTTTTTGTCCATATTTATCAAACTGTCACGTTGATCAGGGCTTTTTGATTTTATATAAAACTGTTCCAATGATTTTTTTAAAGCCTTATATTCTTTGTTGGTTGGAGAATGTATATCAAGTTCCAGATTATTAATGTTTTGGGGTAAATCAATCTTATGTTTTCCTTTCTCCAGAAAAAATATTTTTGTATTATGACTTGCTTCCCCTTTCTTTCCCAGATGAATAAAAGCTACAGGTTGAGGATATTCTATAAAGCCAATGACAATATTTTTCTTTTGAATTTTTAAATAATAAAAGGAATGATCTATCCTGTTTTTTTTGCCAAATCAGAGATATTTTTATTCGTCTGCATTTTAAATGTATAAAGATCTCCAAATCCCTTTCTCGTCATTGGAGCTCCTAACATAAGGCTGTCATTAATGTATGAATCTGAACTGAGATCAATTTCAAAATTATTTTGAGCATAAATAAAATTTGAAATGAGAATTAATAATACATAGTGGAGTTTCTTCATAAAATATTTTGTAGTGGAACGAACTTACAAAAAACTTTTATGCATAGAAAATCCCTGTGTTTTTTAAGCACAGGGATTGTCAATATTTTTATTAAAAAATTTCCAGTATTTTTATCTTTTCGACTCAGTAATAGTCTATTATACCTAAATAATCAGAGTTAAAAATCTGGTAGAAATTTATTTTAAAAATTAAGAAAACTTCTTAAAAACAAGAGTTGCATTATGTCCACCAAAGCCAAAAGCATTACTCAATGCAAAATTGATCTCTTTTTCTTTAGCTTCTCCGAATACAATATTAATATCCTTTGGAATGTTCTCATCAATACTGTGAAGATTGATGGTTGGCGGAATAATACCATTCTGAATAGCCTTAATAGAAAGGATCGCTTCAACAGCTCCTGCAGCTCCTAATAAGTGCCCTGTCATTGATTTCGTGGCACTGATGTCAAGATTTTTATTTCCATTAAATGCTTTGTTAATCGCTTTTAATTCAATTAAATCTCCCAGTGGAGTTGAAGTAGCATGTGGGTTAATATAATCTATATCTTCCATATTGGCACCAGCCTCTTTTACAGCAATCTGCATGGCTTTAATAGCTCCAACACCTTCCGGATGAGGTGCTGTCATGTGGTAAGCATCAGCTGTCATTGCTGCTCCTGCTAATTCCGCATAGATTTTTGCTCCTCTTGCTACAGCATGTTCATATTCTTCAAGAACTAATGCTCCTGCACCTTCTCCCATCACAAAACCATCTCTGTCTGCGTCGTAAGGACGGCTGGCTGTTGCGAAATCATCGTTTCTGGTAGACATGGCTTTCATAATAGAGAATCCACCTATTGAAGCAGGGGTAATAGCAGCTTCAGAACCTCCACTGATAATTACTTTTGCTTTTCCGAGACGGATATAGTTGAAAGCATCCATCAAGGCTGTATTTCCTGTTGCACAGGCAGAAACTGTTGTATAATTTATTCCCTGAAGTCCATATTTCATGGAGATCATTCCTGAAGCCATATTGGCAATAAACTTAGGAACAAAGAAAGGATTAAAACGCGGAGTACCATCGCCGTGTGCGAAATCCATTACTTCCTTTTCAAAAGTCCACATTCCGCCCTGTCCTGTTCCCCAGATCACTCCAGAATCAAAAGGATCCATGTTTTCAAGATCTAAACCGGAATCCTGCATAGCTTCTGCAGAAGCGTACATTGCATATTGTGTAAAAAGGTCACTTCTTTTGATTTCGTTGTGGGTAAGATGTAGCTTTGGATCAAAGCCTTTCACCTCACAGGCAAAGTGTACCTTAAATTTTTCTGAATCGAAATGAGTGATTAACCCTGCACCACTGGCTCCGTTAATACTGTTGTGCCAAAATTCTTCGACATTATTTCCCAAGGGTGTCACTGCTCCCAATCCTGTAATGACAACTCTTTTCATATTAGTTGATTATTTAAAACTGATTAGATTTTCATAAGGTAAAGCGTATTTACCCATGCTTCATTTCACTGCTTTTCTTGATCATTCTGTTTTCCGTTTGCAATATTATCATTTTTCTTTCGCTACAGACGAATAAACAGGGATATTATTTATAGCATAATGAATATTTTTTACATAAAAATAGCTGAAAACTACTTTTCTAAGATCATTGTTATGCCCTGTCCACGAGCTGCACAGATAGAAATAAAGCCTTTCCCGCTACCTTTTTCATTTAAAAGTTTGGCTAAGGTAGCTATTATTCTTCCGCCTGTTGCTGCAAATGGATGAGCTGCTGCAAGGCTGCTTCCTTTTACATTCAATTTGTTCCTGTCAATCTTTCCAAGGGCTTTTTCCAATCCAAACTGTTTAGCCAGATCGTCATTTTCCCAGATTTTGAGAGTTGCTAAAACCTGAGCTGCAAAGGCTTCATGTATTTCGTAATAGTCAAAGTCTTCAAGATTCATTCCTGCTTTCTTCAGCATTCTTTCTGCTGCAAAGACAGGAGCCAATAATAGATTTTGTCTGTTTTCTACATATTCTATTCCTGCAAGTTCTGAGAAGGTAATATAAGCTAAAATAGGAAGATTATTGGCTTTTGCCCATTCTTCACTGGCTAATAAAACGGCAGAGGCTCCATCTGTAAATGGGGTTGAATTTCCTGCTGTTAATGTTCCGTTTTGTTTATCAAAAGCTGGTTTTAATTGAGATAATTTTTCAAGACTGGTATCGCGACGTAAGTTATTGTCTTTGTCAAGACCAAAGGCCGGAGTGATCATATCATCAAAAAATCCTTCATCATAAGCTTTTGCCATATTCTGATGGCTTTTAAATGCCAGTTCGTCTTGATCTTCCCTTGAAATATTATAATGTTTTGCCGTTATTTCGGTATGTTCACCCATCACAAGCCCTGTTTTAGGTTCCTGACCTTTGTAAGGAATAGGCATCCAGTCCTTCAGTTTGGGGCTTAGCAGCTGTTTGATTTTTCCAAATGCAGATTTCTCTTTATTAGCTTTTAAAAGAGCTTTTCTCAATCGGGGAGAAGATTCAAAAGGAATATTACTCATAGCTTCCACACCGCAAGCAATGCCGCTCTCTATTTGTCCGAGAGCAATTTTATTTCCGATATAAATGGCAGCTTCAATTCCTGTATCACAAGCCTGTTGAAGATCGCAGGCAGGAGTTGCAGGGTTGAGTGAGGTATTCATTACGGTTTCTCTGATGAGGTTACTTTCAGAGATGTGCTTAATGACTGCACCACCAGCGACTTCTCCAAGTAATTTACCTTTTAGCTGATAACGGTCTATCAATCCGTTCAAGGCTGCCAGCAAAAGATCCTGGTTTCCCTTTTCGGAATAGGCGGTATTCATTCTGGCAAATGGGATTCTGCTGTATCCTACAATCGCCACTTTTTTTGTTTCCATATTGTATAATTTATGATGGAAGAATATTCAGTTCATGATCAATCATATCTTTGACTTTATCCAGAGCCTGGTTCAGATATTTTTCATCATCCATGGTTTTTGAAAGTAAAATTCCACCTTCAATAAGCATAATAAATAGAGAGGCATATTCATCAGCATTCACTGATGCTTTCAGTTCATTTTTTTTCTGTCCCTGAACAATCACTGCAACTATTCTTTCCGTCCACAGGGTAAATGATTTCTGAACATACTGTTTAAGCGCAGGAAAAGAATCATCAGCTTCTGTAGCAGCATTCATCAATGGGCACCCACCGTTTGAAAAGACGGAGCGCCAGTTTTTCCTGTAAAATGCAACAAAAGCATGAAGTTTTTCTGTTGAAGTAGGGTACTGATCTCCTAGAGAGTGGTTCATTACTTTGCTCAGCAATGCAGCATTGTATTTATATACTTCAATGGCTACCTGATCCTTATTCTCAAAGTTTCCATAAATGCTTCCTTTGGTTAATCCGGTTGCTTGTGTTATGTCTGACAGGGACGTAGCATTATAGCCTTTGGTATTGAACAAAGTAGCTGTTTTCTCAATGATAAATTGTTTTGTCTTTTCTGCCTTTGACATTTTTAAATGCTTAATTACAATGCAAATATACGAAAATATACCAATTGGTATATTTTATTTTAAAATGAAGTCTGAGAACTTATGAGTGCCCAGACTTATTATGTTTTTAAGCTAAGGTTGCATTTAAAGTGATCTCAAAGTTGAAAGCTGCACTTACTGGGCATCCTTCTTCTGCGATCTTTGCATATTTCTGAAATTCTTCCTCAGAAATCCCAGGAACCTTTGCAGTAAGGGTTAGTTCAGACTTTGTAATTTTTCCAATGCTTGGATCAAGAGTGATGACTGATTTAGTGGTTAGTTCTTCAGGAGTGTACCCTGCCTGAGAAAGTTCTGCACTTAATTTCATCGTAAAACATCCTGCGTGGGCAGCAGCCAATAACTCTTCAGGATTGGTTCCTACACCATCCTCAAAGCGGCTGCTAAAAGAATATTGAGTCTGGTTTAAAGTTGTACTTTGAGTAGTGATATGTCCTTTTCCTTCTTTAATGGTACCGTTCCATACGGCAGTTGCGTTACGTCTCATACTGTTGAGTTTTGATTAATATTAATTTGATGTTGATATAAAAGTTATTTTTCTGATGAAAAATTGTTCTGTATAAAGATATGAAAAAGCATTACTTAAAGCATTTTAAATTACAAAAGCCTAATATTATTCTGACATACATATCAAAAATGAGGTAAAAAAAACAGTAAATATGTTTTTACATTGATATTATTTTATCAAATTTACAAATATTTGTACTGTAAACGATATTGTAATCCCTTTTCAAAAATGCCTTTATGAACGGACTGGAAAATATTCTTAGAGAAATAACTCCATTATCTCCAGAAGATAGTTTTCTGGTGTTTGACAGGATTAAAGAATCTTTTGATTTTCCTTATCATTACCATCCGGAGATTGAAATTAATTTTGTGTACAAAGGAAAAGGCTATCGTAGAATGATAGGGGATCACACAGGTGAGATTGGAGATCTGGAGCTGGTTTTGGTAGGCCCCAATTTACCACATTGTTGGGCAAATCATAGATGTAAGTACAAAAAGACTCACGAAATTACCATACAGTTTAATCAGGATTTCTTTAATCAGGCACTGATGCAGAAAAATATCCTCAGGCCCATCAATAATCTGATGAAGGATTCAATCAGAGGAATTCTGTTTTCTACAGAAACTGCTGAAAAACTAAAGGATTCGTTTCTGAATCTTTCCAAGATGAACAGCTTTGAGTCTTTTATAGAAATTATGAAGATCCTCAATGAGTTAGCTACTGCAGAAGATAAGATGCTTTTATCCTCTTACAGTATAGATTCTGAAACGTTTGATGATAATGATAAGATGAAGGTTATTCATGATTTTGTTCATAAGAATTTTGAGAATAAAATAACACTGGATAATGTAGCTTCATTGGTAAATATGAGTAATGTGAGCTTCAATAGGTTTATTAAGAAAAGAACAGGAAAAACATTTATCAATTATCTTAATGAAATTAGAATAAGCTATGCTGCCCGATGGCTGATGGAAAAAAATCTTACCGTTTTTGAAATTGCTTTTGAAGCCGGGTTTAATAATATTGCAAACTTCAATAAAGTCTTTAAATCAATTAAAAAGACGACTCCCACTGAATTCAGAGAGCAGTTTAAAGGGGTTAAAAAAATTGAATAATATTTTTCTGGTATTTACTTTTCTTGTTACCTTATAGATTCTCAGGTTTCCACAAAGTTTTTTGCCATTCTAAACAAATATAATGGAGTGAAAAATCTTTATGTAAAAAGAGTTGCGTGGCTCTGGTATTGTTCGTTTTCTTGTTAAAAAACAGAGAGAACTCTGAGTTGTATTTTTTTCTCCAAAATTAAAAAATAACAAAATAATTCCCCTTTTTTTAATTATTGAAACTCTGTTTTAAAGTGTTGATTATTAATTATTTACGTTTATTTTTATTATGCCTATGAAAAAATAATATCGTTTTATGATAAAATAGTATTATATCGGACTGTCTACAAAATTTAGATTTGTTAATGTGAATTAAATCTTAACAAAACTTTAAATAATTTAATACATAAACCACAAAATATTGCTAAAAAAACAATAAACTTTTTGGTATTAAAATCTAAAGTAATGTCATTGATTCTCAATTAAATCTAACTAATCTAAACCTTATGAGAAAAGCAGTTATACCGGTTCTATTTGTTTTTTCCCTTTCTGCCACTGCACAGGAAAAAAAAGCGGCCGACACTACGAAGACAACCGATATTCAGGAGGTCGTAGTTACCTCTTTGGGGGTTAAAAGGCAGGCTCGTGCTCTTACTTATTCCAGTCAGCAGATTGGCGGAGATGAGCTTACAGAAGTGAAAACTCCCAATTTTTTAAACTCAATCAGCGGAAAAGTTTCCAATGTACAGATTAATAGAACTAATGGTGTAGGAAGTTCGGTTAGGGTTTTAATGAGAGGAAATAAATCAGCTAGTAGCAGTCAGCCTTTATATGTAATAGATGGTATTCCCATTATTAACAGTGTTGGAAAGTCTGCTGAGGCGAGCCAATACTCTACAATGCCGGATGCAGGAGATGTTTTAAGCTCCATCAATCCGGATGATATTGAAAGCATCAACTTCTTAAAAGGGGCTTCCGCTTCTGCTCTTTATGGTTCTATTGGGGGAAATGGGGTAATTCTGATTACCACAAAAAAGGGAAAAGTAGGGAAAAGCTCTATAAGTTACAATACTAGTTTTACAGTAGACCAGGCATATAGTCTTCCCAAGCAACAGCATAGCTATCTTTCTTATGATCCTGCGGCTGGCCAAGCTCCTGGTGTTTCCAATGAAAGCTGGGGAGCAAAAGGAACTTCTAAGGATCATTTAAAAGATTTCCTACAAAATGGGACAACATGGGTTAACAGTCTTTCTTTCCAGTCAGGAACTGAAAAATCAACGAATTATTTCTCAATAGGAAATACTACTAATAAAGGAATTGTTCCTTCTTCTTATTTTGATCAGTACAACGTCTCTTTTAGAAATTCCAGCAAATATCTGAATGATAAATTAACTTTAGATGCTAATTTTATTGGGTCTATACAAAACAGTATCAACAGACAGACTCCCGGTGTTTCTTTTTCACCGTTAGTAGGTTTATACTGGTTGCCAAGAGGAGTAGATTTTGATCAATATAATAATAGTAACTACTACTACATAGATAAATCGAGATTATTGCCAGGCCAAAACTGGTGGGCCATAGGACCAGATGGAAAATTCAACGGGAATCCTGCAACACAAAACCCTTATTGGGTATTAAACAGAAATAAAGTTACTGTTAATAACAAAAATACATATAGTGCAGTATCTTTGGCCTATCAAATCAATCCATGGCTATCAGCAAGAGTAAGAGGGAATTATAGTTGGAATATTACAGATAGCCAAAGAGGTGTTTCGGCATACTCAGATCCAATTCTGATAACGAGTAACGGAGAAAATGGAAGATTTCTTCAAAACAAATACGAAAACTCTTCTACTTATGGAGACGTTTTATTAGTAGGGAGTCCAAAATTAAGTGAAGATATTTCATTAGATTTTACAGTGGGTGGAAGCATCAATACTTCAAGAAATACAGTAACTGAAATTGATAATGCCTATTTGGCAGCGCCCAATTTATTTACTGTCAGTAATTTGCAGTGGAATGTAGACAGGAGTGTAGGAGATGGGTTTCATAATATAAACTACAGTACTAAAAAACAAATCCAGTCGATTTTTGCAAGTGCATCCTTGGGGTATAAGAATATGTTCTTTGTGGATATGACTTTTAGAAATGACTGGGATTCCACTTTGGCTTATACAGGAACCAGTGGATATGATTATGAATCTGTGGGTGCTAACGCTGTATTATCTTCAATCTTTAAACTTCCTGAAGCCATTAGCTTTTGGAAAATAAGAGGGTCCTATGCTACAGTAGGATTAGGACTGCCCGCAAATTTGACAACGGCTATGATTCCATATAATAGTGTTTATGGATACAATGTTGATGCCGGTCAAATTATAAAACCTAAATATTCTCTTGTAACAGATCCGGCGTTCAAGGAATTATTTGTAAGACCGGAACTTAATAAGACTTTTGAAGCTGGAACTGAACTAAGATTGTTTAAAAACCGCTTAAGTTTTGATATCACCTATTACAATTCAAATGCTTCCAATCAGCTTTTGGCCCTTAATATTGCTTCTAACTTAGGAGGTTTACCATCCGGTTCCTATTATATAAATGCCGGAAAAATACAAAATACAGGTTTTGAAGCTTCTCTATCCTATAAAATATTTGATTCAGAAAAATTTGGCTGGACGGCTAATTTAAATGGTTCTGCAAACAAAAATAAAATTGTAGAATTATTTCCCTCCAGATTTAATGGTCTTGAAAACCAGCTTCTTGCACTTACGGGAGGTGGAGTTTATACAAAACTTAAATTGGGCGGATCTTTCGGAGACATCTATGGTATTAAATTCCTGAGAGATGGTCAGGGGAGAATTTTGGTAGATACTGATGGAAAACCTATGGCAGATAAACAAATTGGTTATTTAGGTAATCCTAATCCTAAATTTATGTTAGGATTTAATAACTCTTTTAATATTGGAAAACTGGGAATTTCTTTTCTGATTGATGGAAAATTTGGTGGTCAAGTCCTGTCTCTTACAGAAAAAGCAAATGATATGCTTGGGGTAAGCCAGAACAGTGCTTCTGCCAGAGATGCAGGTGGAGTAGCAATCCCGAATGCGGTATACGCACCAGGAACTCCAAATGCAGGAGCTGCCTATACTGGTTTAACGGATGCTAAAGCTTATTATAAAACAGTAGGAGCAAATCAGGAAGGGGCAGGAATTGATGAAGCCTATATCTATAGTGCAACAACGGTAAGATTACGCCAGGCATCTATAACCTATACTTTTGATATTAACTCCAGTGTCCTGAAAAATGCAACGGTAGGTATAGTGGGAACAAATCTATTTTTCTTTTATAAAAAAGCACCGTTTGATCCTGAACAGGTTTCAGGAAATACACCCGGTGGTGTAGGAGTGGATTCTTTTGGTATACCTATTACCAGATCTATCGGATTATCACTAAAAGCTAACTTCTAAATATACAATACTAAAATGAGAATAATTAATATTAAAACTTATATACTTGGAGTAGCTGTCCTTTTTTCTGCCTCCAGTTGTATCGGAGACTTTGAAGATTTTAATCAGCAGAAAGTTGGAGGTCCTGAAAATTTTTATGCAGATTTTAAAGCAATTGTAGATCCAATGAAGGCTATACAAAGAGATTTTCAGGCAGATTATCAGTTAGCTACAAATCTTAATGCAGATATGTATAGTGGAATGTTTAGTACGGCATCTCAATTTAATGGGGGTACAAATAATCTTACTTATTTAATGATGGATGGCTGGAATAATAGAATTATTGCAAGACAGCAAGATACTTTTAATAATTCTATTGTTATTGATAACGCTGCTAAAAACAACTATCCCGGGATAGATTTCACAGCAACTTTTGCAGTAAAAAAGATATTGAAAATCCTTACAGCGGCAAGAGTTTCAGATCGCCATGGGCCTGTAGTATATAGTAAATATGATACTCCTAATGCAAATGGGATTACAGATTTTGATTCTCAGCAGGATGCTTACAATAATTTTATTAATGATCTTACGATTGCCATTGCTGACTTGCAAAAAGTACAAAATACTCCTGCAACGCAGAATGTAGAAGATAAAGCTGTTGTGAAAAGATCAGATTTGATCTATGGTGGAGACATCGCTAAATGGGCAAAATTAGCCAATTCTCTTAAACTGAGATTTGCTTTGCGTATGAGCTATGCTGATCCGGCAAAATCAAAAAAATATGCTGAGGAAGTCTTTGCTTCGTCCGCAGGATTAATCTCTGATAATGCAGACAATGCATTGATAAGTGTTGGACAGCATGAATTAAGTTTTATTATCTATTCGTGGGGTGACTGTTATATTGGAGCTCCAATAATGGCTTATATGAATGGCTTTAAAGATCCCAGACTTGCTGCGTACGCTAATCCGGCAACAGATCCGGCAACAGTTGTAGGTGGTAAACCACAATATATAGGAATACGTCAAGGAATTGATTTAATCAATGGGAAATCGACTTATGGAGGCTATTCCCAACCGGCAGCAAGATCTGCTAGTGGAGATTATTTCTCTGGTACTGACGGGAGATTCAAATTATTTACTGCTGCCGAAACTTGGTTTTTGAAAGCTGAGGCTGCTTTGAGAGGTTACTCGGGTGCAGGTGATGCACAATCTAATTATCAGGCTGGTGTCAGTCAATCTTTTGGGGAATGGGGTAAAAGTTCTGATGTAGCGGCTTATCTTGCAGATGGCGTTTCTACAGAGGCTCCTTATATTGACCCTAAAAATCCAGCCAATAACATACTTGCAGGGGATTCACAATTAAGCAGCATTACAATCGCTTGGAACAACAGTGATTCTAACGAGAAGAAACTCGAAAGAATTATGACTCAAAAATGGCTGGCTCTTTATCCAGATGGTCCTGAAGCATGGGCTGAACAAAGAAGAACAGGATATCCAATTTTATTCAAAGTCAGAAAAAATGATAGTGGCGGATTAATTGGTACAGATCAGATGATCAGAAGAATTCCATTTACAAATGATACCAAGAATTCTACTTTTAATTATGCACAGGCAGTTCAGCAATTAGGAGGTCCTGATAACGGAGCAACAAAGCTTTGGTGGGATAAAAAATAATCAAATTACTTTAATAATACAGAGACATCTCATAAAGGATAATCATTCAGGCAGGAGGTAGGCGTAGGACCTTCAAAAAATTTATAGTTTCGTTTTTAGCCGGAATGAACCTTGAGATGTTCTCTTTTTCTTTTTGAATTTTATTTTTAAATATGGGAAAAAACAACTCCGGAACCCGTCGGATTCAACCGATTCTTTGGATATCCACATTATATTTTGCAATGGGAGTGCCCTTTGTAACCATTAATGCGGTTTCAGGGATTATGTATAAAGACATGGGTGTTTCGGATTCACAGATTACTTTCTGGACGGCTCTTATCATGTTTTCATGGACATTAAAGCCACTCTGGAGCCCTTTTCTGGAAATCTATAAAACCAAAAAGTTCTTTGTTGTTGCTACCCAGTTTGCTATAGGAATTCTGTTTGCTCTTATTGCTTTAAGTCTGCCTATGCACGACTTTTTCAAATATAGTATAGCTCTTTTTGCAGTCGTTGCATTTTGTGGAGCAACCCATGATGTGGTAGCAGACGGAACTTATATTGGCTTTCTTACCAATAAAGAACAGGCTAAGTATATTGGCTGGCAGGGAGCGTTTTACAACCTTGCTAAAATTATCAGCAGTGGAGCTTTAGTCTATGTGGCTGGAGTGTTAGAAAAAACAAAAGGTGTTACTAATGCCTGGATGATTATTATGGCCATTTATGCATTATTGTTCTTTGCATTAGCTATATATCATTATCTGATTCTGCCTAAAGAAAATAAAGAAGAGCAGAAGGATGGAAAAACAGCAGGAAATGTTCGTCAGGAATTATTGGAAGTAATTACCTCTTTCTTCACTAAAAAGAAAATTCTGTGGTGTATACTGTTCATTATCCTGTACCGTTTTGCAGAAGGTTTTGCCATCAAAATTGCACCTCTGTTTTTTAAAGCACCAAGAACTTCAGGTGGGTTAGGATTATCAACATCAGATATCGGGCTTATCTACGGAACTTATGGTTCTGCAGCTTTTATCCTGGGATCTGTTTTAGCTGGATATTTTATTTCAGCCCGCGGATTGAAGAAATCTTTAATATGGCTGTGCTGTGCATTCAATATTCCATTTGTGGTGTATGCATTGCTGGCTTATTACCAGCCTGTTGAACTTTTACCAGTAGGTGTTGCGGTAGTAGTGGAGTATTTCGGTTATGGATTTGGTTTTGTGGGATTAATGCTCTATATGATGCAGCAGATCGCCCCCGGAAAACATAAAACAGCTCATTATGCTTTTGCTACAGGAATTATGAACCTTGGAGTAATGATTCCGGGAATGTTCAGTGGAATGATTAGTGACTGGATCGGATATAAAATGTTCTTCATCTGGGTACTGATTGCTACTATTCCTGCATTCCTTGTTACCCTGTTTGTTCCTTTCCCTTATTCAGAAAATCAGAAAGAAGAACCAATCAATTAATCAACAAATTTTAAATAAAAAAGTAAAGATACTTTATGACAGCTCAATCAGTAATGATCCCTTGGCAGGATCGCCCGGAAGATTGTAATGATATCATGTGGAGGTTTTCCGAAAACCCGATCATTAACAGATATGCAATACCTACATCCAATAGTGTATTCAACAGTGCAGTAATTCCTTTTGAAGATGGATTTGCCGGGGTTTTCCGTTGCGATAATAAAGCCGTGCAGATGAACATTTTCGCAGGGTTCAGTAAAGATGGAATCAATTGGGATATTAACCATGACCCTATTGAAATGCAGGCCGGAAATACCGAGATGATTGAATCCGATTACAAATATGATCCCCGTGTTACTTTTATAGAAGATCGTTATTGGATTACATGGTGTAACGGATACAACGGGCCTACCATCGGAATTGGATATACTTTTGATTTTAAAGAATTTTTCCAGTGTGAAAATGCGTTTCTTCCTTTCAACAGAAACGGTGTGCTTTTCCCTGAAAAAATCAATGGGAAATATGCCATGCTGAGCCGTCCGAGTGATAACGGGCATACTCCTTTTGGAGACATCTATATCAGCTATAGTCCTGATATGAAATATTGGGGCGAGCACCGTTGCGTGATGAAAGTTACCCCTTTTGCAGACAGTGCATGGCAGTGTACTAAGATCGGTGGCGGACCGGTTCCTATCAAAACAGAAGAAGGATGGCTGCTTTTCTATCATGGAGTGATTAATACCTGCAACGGGTTCAGATATTCGATGGGTGCTGCTTTGCTTGATCTTGAAGATCCTTCCAAAGTATTGTACAGAACAAAACCTTATTTATTAGCTCCGGCAGAGCTATATGAACTGGCAGGAGATGTCCCTAATGTGGTTTTCCCTTGTGCAGCATTAACAGAAGGAGATAAAGTGACCGTATATTATGGAGCAGCTGACACGGTAGTAGCCATTGCTTTCGGTTATATTTCGGAAATTATTGATTTCATGAAAAAGAATTCAATATAAGTGAATGATATAAGTTATAAAGAATTATAAATTCGTTTATTTTCTCCCATTTTTGGGAAGTTTATAAAGGTTTTCATAATTTTAAACAAACTTTTAAATTTTAAAAAATCTCTGATACCTCTATCATGAAAAAAGAACTGTTGATCTGCTTTTTTACCGCTCTGGTTTCCATAACCAATGCCCAGCAAAATAAAAATGACATTTTATCCTGGGTAGACCCGTTCATTGGAACAGGAGGACACGGGCATACATTTCCAGGAGCTACCACACCATTTGGAATGATTCAGCTGAGTCCGGATCAAAATACCAAAAGTGGTGATTGGGACTGGTGTTCCGGATATCATTACAGCAGTAAAACAATCATGGGATTCAGTCATAACCATCTTAGCGGAACAGGTTGGGCAGATCTTGGTGATATTTTGGTGATGCCAACAGTTGGGCAGGTAAAAATGGTTCCCGGGTCAGAAGATAAACCTGAAACCGGCTACCGTTCAACATTTACTCATGATAAAGAAACTGCAGTACCGGGATATTATTCCGTAATGCTGGACAGCTATGGAATTAAAGCAGAACTTACTGCTTCTCCAAGAGTAGGATTCCATAAATATACCTTCCCGAAGACAGATGAGGCCAATATTATTATTGATCCTACCAATAAAATCTTCGGAAATATTTATCACACATTGGTAAGCGTAGAAGGTAATAACAAGATCAAAGGATATTGCTACAGCAACGGTTGGGGTGGAAAGAGATTTGCCTATTTCGTGATGGAGTTTTCCAAACCGTTTAAATCTTATGGAGTTTATGCTGAAGGGAAAATAAAAGATAACGAAAAAATTGCGCTGGCTAAAGATGCTAAAGCCTTTGTAAGATTCGCTACTGAAGATCAGGAAAGTATTGAAGTAAAAGTTTCTTTATCTCCGGTAAGCACGGAGAATGCTCAGGAAAATTTTGATACAGAAGCGAAAAACGTAGATTTTGCAAAAGCGAAAGAAACAGCACAAAAGACCTGGCGAGATCTTATCGGAAGATTTCAGGTAACCGGAGGTACAGATAGTCAGAGAAAAATTTTCTACACCGGGGTTTATCATACATTTATTGCTCCGAACCTTTATATGGATGTGAACGGAGACTATGTAGCCGCTCAGGAAAATATGAATACGAAATGGTTTACCAACTACAGTACCTATTCTTACTGGGACGGATTCAGAGCAACTCACCCATTGCTGACCATTATGGATCAGAAACATACAAAAGAATTTGCCAATTCTCTTATCAGCAGATATACAGATCGTAAAGATCACATGCCGATCTGGGAACTATGCGGTTATGATAATTTCTGTATGTTAGGTTATCACAGTGCGTCTGTGATTTGGGATGCTATTTCAAAAGGAGTTCCGGGTATTGATGCTGAAAAAGCATTTGCAGCGATGAAAGATGCTTCTCTTACCGATAAAATGAGTAGCAGCGATGGAGGCGGAGGTCTTAACGATTATATTAAATTAGGCTATACTCCTTCAGAAAACGGAGCTTCTGTTTCTGCAACGTTAGAATATTCTTATGATGATTGGTGTATTCAACAATTAGCAGAGAAATTAGGAAAGAAAAATGAAGCTGAGGTGTACAAAAAACGTTCAATGAACTTCCTGAACACTTTCAATAAAGAAAATAATCACTTTTGGCCAAGACAGAAGGATGGTAAATTCTTAGCAGACTTTACCCTTAATGACTGGAAGAAGCTTCAACCTCATTGGGTTTCAGGAAATATCTGGGCTTATGATTTCTTCGTGCCTCATCAAATAGATGAAATGATGAATCTGTATGGTGGCAAGAAAGGTTTTGAAGAAAAACTGGATAAAACATTTACAGAAGCCCTTCATATGGAAGGAGAGCAGCATGTGGATATCTCAGGATTCATCGGGTCTTTAGGATTTGGAGATGAACCAGGACATCATGTTCCTTACCTGTATAACTATGCAGGAAGCCCTTACAAAACACAGAAAATGGTAAAATACATCCGTGATAATATGTATGCAGCCAAACCGGATGGAATTGTGAATAACGAAGACTGCGGACAAATGTCAGCATGGTATATTTTTTCTTCATTAGGATTCTACCCTGTAACGCCAGGAAAACCGGTTTATGCCATCGGCGCACCACAGTTTCCTAAAGCTTCATTACAGCTAGAAAATGGAAAAACCTTCACGGTGATCGCAGATAAAATTTCAGATAAAAACATCTATGTACAGAAAATGTTCCTGAACGGAAAAGAGTACAAAGGCTGGGAACTGAATCACAGCGATATTATGAATGGTGGCGAACTGAGATTTGTAATGGGAAGTAAGCCTGTAAAATAAAGACTAATAAAAATTAAACGAAATAAAAGTATCAATGGAAAGGAGAGATTTTATTAAAACAAGTGCAATGGGAGGAGCCGGATTGCTGTTTACTCAGAATGTTTTTGCAAAAACCCTGGCTACGGAAGGTTTTCCTGTAGTTCGTGTTCCTAAAGATAAAAGACATTTTACCAGTGAATCCGTAGAAAGTGCTATTGCAGCGTTTAAAAAGAAAGTAAACAATAAAGAGCTAAGCTGGCTTTTTGAAAACTGCTTTCCGAATACATTAGATACTACTGTTTTCTACAGTGAAACCAATGGTACACCGGATACTTATGTGATTACAGGAGATATTGATGCCATGTGGCTTCGTGACAGTTCTGCACAGGTTTTCCCTTATCTGCAGTTCTCAAAGAAAGATGAGAAGCTTCACAAATTGATTTCCGGAGTGATCCATAAGCAGACAACTTTCATCCTTAAAGATCCTTATGCCAACGCATTCTATAATGATGATAAAAAGATCAGTAAGTGGAAAGAATATGACCACACAGATATGAAGCCGGGAACCCATGAAAGAAAATGGGAAATCGACTCTCTGTGTTATCCAATCCGTTTAGCATATCACTTCTGGAAAACCACAGGAGATACAAAACCTTTCGATGCAAACTGGCTACAGGGAATTAAACTTACGTTGCAGACTTTCATTGAACAACAAAGGAAAAAGGACTTAGGTCCATACAAATTTGAACGTACAACCTCATGGGCTACAGACGGAGTTCCAATGGGTGGATATGGTTATCCAACAAAGCCTGTTGGTCTTATCAGCTCTATGTTCCGACCAAGTGATGATGCTACCATCTATGGATTTTTGATTCCTTCTAACTTATTTGCTGTAGTAAGTTTACGTCAGGCAGCAGAAATGGTGTCTCAGATTAAAAATGAAAAAACGTTGGCTCAGCAACTGAACAGCCTTGCTGATGAGGTAGATGCAGCCATTAAAAAATATGGAATTTACAATCATCCTGAATTCGGAAAAATATATGCTTTTGAAGTAAATGGTTTCGGAAGTTATAACCTGATGGATGATGCGAACTGCCCTAGTTTGCTGGGATTACCTTATCTGGATGCGGTGAAAGCGGATGACCCTGTTTATCAGAATACGAGAAAATTCGTTTGGTCGGAAAATAACCCGTTCTTTTTCAAAGGAAAGCTGGCAGAAGGGATAGGAGGTCCACATATTGGACTGGATATGATCTGGCCAATGAGTATCATTATGAAAGCGCTCACTACAAAGGATAAAAGTGAGATCAGATGGTGTATAGATACTTTACAGAAAACGCACGGCGGGACAGGCTTTATGCATGAATCCTTCCATAAAGACAATGACAAAAAATTCACCAGAGAATGGTTCGCATGGGCCAATACCTTATTTGGAGAATTGCTTTGGAAAACCTTTAACGAAAATCCTGATTTACTGACATAACCCATTAGTTTATATGGCCTATTTAATTAAGATTCTTTCCTGAAAAAGAAAGGATCAGGGGATTGTTATATCAAATTCACACACCAAAACACCTTAAAAATTATACAATGAAAAAAAAATCAATCCTTACCACTGCACTGATGGCCATGGCGCTTCAGGCCGGTGCTTTCCTTAATGCACAACAGCTTAATCCTAAAGGAATATGCTATGTGGAAGTGAATAACAACAACATCCTGAATACGGGAGCGTATAAACTGCAAACATCGAACAGTTATCTGTTCAATGTGGTAAACATCTTTGCGGCTAATATTAATTACGATACCAGCCGTGGAAGAGCCTATTTATATTCTAACAATAATGTGACCAAGGTTCTTACCAATGCAGATACCTATATAAAACCGCTGCAGCAAAAAGGAATGAAAGTAGTGTTAACCATTTTGGGAAATCACCAGGGAGCAGGGATCTGTAATTTTCCTACCCGTGAGGCAGCCAAAGATTTTGCACTACAGTTAGCCAATACAGTAAACACTTACGGTCTGGATGGGATTGATTTTGATGATGAATATTCAGATTATGGAAATAACGGAACAGGGCAACCTAATGACAGCTCTTTCGTTATGCTTGTTCAGGAATTAAGGGCATTGCTTCCTGATAAAATCATCTCATTCTATTATTATGGAGATGCCGCTTCAAGGCTTTCTTGGAACGGAGCCAGAGTAGGAGATAATATCAACTACAGCTGGAATGCGATGTACGGAACATTCTCTGCACCTAACGTTCCACCATTGACTAAAGCT
This sequence comes from Chryseobacterium sp. CH25, assembly GCF_004119455.1. Taxonomy (GTDB): domain Bacteria; phylum Bacteroidota; class Bacteroidia; order Flavobacteriales; family Weeksellaceae; genus Chryseobacterium. The sequence goes on along the minus strand of NZ_NRQT01000003.1, from coordinate 333,130 downwards.
CAGATCTCTCCGGCAGCAGTCTGGTTGGGAAATACGTCCAATTCTACAACCACGAGCCTGGCCACTCAAACGAAAAATGGCGGCTATGGATTATATCTTTGGTATGATCTTAAAGGAACCAATCAAACATCACAGCTTACAGCAGGAACTCAGACATTGTATGGTGAAGCAACCGTTTTAAGCGGTACTCTACAATCGTGGACACAAGGAACCAATTGTGATGCGCCTATTGGGTTATACACCAGCAATCTTACAGGAACCAGCGTAAAATTAAACTGGACTACAGTAGGAACAAATACTTACGATATTGATTATAAACCAGCTTCTTCAACCACCTGGACGAGTGCAGCTACAGCGGTTAACGCTAGTTCGGTAACAGTTTCAGGATTAACGGCTAATACTGAATACGATTGGAGAATCAGAACAAACTGCAGTGTAAAAAGTACTTATATGTTTGCCCCAAGATTCAACAGTGGATCAGGTGGAACAGCGCCTACAGGTTCTTATGCTCTTTCTCTGGATGGAAGCACTGAATCCGGAGCAGCAGGAAATATCAATTTAAGTGGTTCAGCATTATCTTTCGAAGGCTGGATTAAACCTTCATCCTTCAAAGCTGCTTCTCCATATATTTCATCCATTATGGGAACAGAAGCAGGAGATACTAATTCAGCATTATTAAGATTGGGAGATGCCAGCGTGGCCAATAATAAGCTTCAGTTTGTATTAAGTATTAATAATGTACAGCAAAAACTAGCCTCTACTACGGCTTTGAATGCCAATACCTGGTATCATGTAGCTGCAACTTATGATGGAAGCTCTATGAAACTTTATATCAACGGAGTGCTGGATGCAAGCAAAGCACAAACCGGAAATGTAAGTTCTAATGGGGCATTCAACGTAGGATATCTATATAACACTTCCAGAAATTTCAATGGTAAAGTTGATGAGGTTAGAGTTTGGAAGCGCGCATTAAGCCAGACAGAAATCAGTCAGAATATGTGTAATGTATCTGTTCCGGCTACTTCTCTTGCTGCTTATTGGAAATTCAATGAAGGAAGTGGTTCTACGGTTCAGGATAGTTCAGGAAATGGAATTAGTTTAAGTTTAACAGGAGTAGATGCTTCCAATTGGGGAACAGATCTGCCATGTGCAACAGGCACTTCAACAGTATCAAAAATTGTAGCCAGCCAAAGAGAGTTAAGCTCAGCTAATACGAAGAATCCAATCAGAATATTTCCGAACCCAATCAGCAAATCTTCATCATTTACGGTTTCAGTTCCAGATGAATACAACAAAGGAAAACTGACCATCTTTGATTTTTATGGAAGAATTATGAGCACGAAATCATTGAATACCGGAAATAATCAGTATGAATCATCTGGACTTTCATCCGGAAATTATATCCTTCAGTTTGAATCGCAGAATGGAAGTATCAAACAAACAGAGAAATTAATGATAAAATAATAAAAATAAGTCATTGGGCCTAGGTCCAATGACTTTTCCTATTCTAATAAAATTAAGATCAATGAAAAAAAACGCCTTTCTTATTCCCCTTATGGCTCTGATGTTTCAGACCGCCCCTAAAATGAAAGCTCAGCAGCTTAACCCTTTGGGAGTCTGTTATGTGGAAGTGAATAACAACAACATGCTGAACGCAGGCTCTTATACTTTACAGACTAGCAATAGACAGCTTTTTGATGTGGCCATTATCTTCGCTGCCAACATCAATTATGATGTTTCTAAAAGCAGAGCCTATATCTCAAGCAATAATAATGTTACCAAAGTACTGAATGATGTAAATACCTACGTAAAACCTTTACAACAGAAAGGAATTAAAGTATTACTGGATATTTTAGGAAACCATCAGGGAGCCGGAATTTCCAATTTCCCTAACCGTGAAGCTGCTAAAGACTTTGCTTTACAGGTCGCTCATACTGTATATACTTATGGTCTGGATGGTGTAGATTTAGATGATGAATATGCAGGATACGGAAATAATGGAACAGGGCAGCCTAATAACAGTTCTTTTGTGATGCTATTACAGGAACTGAAAGCCGCAATGCCTGATAAACTGATTACCTTCTATTACTATGGTCCGGCTACTTCAAGACAAAGCTATAATGGAGACTCAGCAGGAAATTATATCAATTACAGCTGGAATGCGATGTATGGTACTTATGTTGCTCCAAACGTTCCGCCTCTTGATAAAACAAAACTCTCCCCGGCAGCAATCTGGATTCAGAATACAAACCCTCAGTCTACTCCTGCATCTGTTGTTGCCTCTTCAGCAACCAGTACTAAAAATGACGGATATGGCGTGTTCATGTGGTACGATTTAGCAGGAACTGATGTAGCCAGCTATCTGAGCACAGGCTCCAATATTCTTTATAATGAAAACACTCAGTTAAGCGGACAGCTTTATTCATGGAGTCAGGGACAGGCCTGTGATCCGCCGTTAGGACTGGAGGTAACCAATGTAACAGGAACTTCTGCGAAATTAAACTGGACCTCTAATGGCTCCCAAACGTATAACATCGATTATAAACCTGCCAGCTCAACAACTTGGACTAACGTTGCCAACAACTACTCCGGAAGTAATGTGGTTATCAATAATCTTACGATGAACACGGATTATGACTGGAGAATACAGTCTAATTGTTCTTCAACCCTAACAAGTACTTATCTTTTTGCTCCAAGATTCAATTCCGGAAACGGATGTGCAACGCCTTCAGGTCTTGTGTCAGGAAGCTATCTTGGAAACTCAACTCAGTTGTCATGGGATGCAGGAACAGCATCTTCTTATACATTGCAGTACAAAACAACTGCGGCTACTACATGGAATGAAGTTCAGAATATTACCACCAATAATTATTCACTGCAAAACCTTACACCTAATACAAGCTATGTATGGAAAGTACAGGCAGCATGTAATGGCGGAACAGTAAGTACTTACTCAGGAGAAGGAGCTTTCAACAGTGGTTTTGCCCCGGTTGTAAGCCCTGGCCCAAGATCACTTTCTTTCAACGGAAGCACAAACTATCTGAATGCAGGACAGTTTAACCTGAGCGGAAATGCTGTAACCATTGAAGGTTGGGTAAAAGTAAATGCATTTAAAACAGCTTTCCCTAATATTTCATCAGTCCTTGGTATTGAAGTAGGAGACAGCAACTCTGCGATGCTTAGATTCGGTGATGGCAATCTGGCGAATAATAAACTTCAGTTTATATTGAGTTTCGGTTCTTCTCAGACAAAAATTAATACAAATACAGCATTCAACACCAATACCTGGTATCATGTAGCTGCGACCTATGATGGAACAGCGATGAAGCTTTATGTTAACGGAACTCTTGATACAAGCACTCCGGTTACAGGTAATTTTACAGCTAACGGTATTATGTATCTGGCAAGAAATTATGACAATTCCCGTGCATTAAACGGTTCTTTGGACGAATTCAGAGTATGGAAAAGAGCATTGTCAGCTCAGGAAATTCTGGATAACAGCTGTAATGTATCCGCAAACTCACAAGGACTGGAAGCCAATTGGAAGATGGATGAAGGAAGCGGAACAGGTGCTTTGGATGCTACAGCAAATACCCATTTTGCAACATTAGTTAATATGACCAGCACCAATTGGAAAACAGAGGTTCCTTGTAATGCTTCTCTGTCTGTAAGGGATGTTGAGAATGTAAAAGAGAATAATACTGTTTATCCAAATCCTGTTAAACGAGGAAGTGATATTCACTTTACAATTACTGAAAACAGTGAGGTTGCATTCTATGATACTTCAGGGAAATTATTGAAAAAACAGGATATTAATCAAAATAATAACACAGTGAATACACAGGATCTGGCTGCAGGTACTTATATTTACAAAATCACATCTTCAAAAAATAAAGTAACTTCATCAGGTAAAATCATTGTTAAATAAAACCTATTGAATGAAGATTTTATCTGAAAAACAGATAACATATTGCAAAACAGGCATACAGACATTATCTTTCTGTTTGTCTGTTTTTCAATACAATAAAACAGTTTGAATTTAAATTAAAAAATGATGCAGAATATACTGGGAATCGATATTGGAGGGTCACACATTACACTCGCGCAGGTAGATCCTGAAAAACGTGAAATTATCACTTCAACCTATGTAAGAGAACATGTTAATTCCTTTGACGACAGAGAAACTATTTTCTCAGCCTGGACTTCAGCCATTGAAAAAGGAGCCCATAATCTGGCTAAATCAGATCTTTTAATAGGAATAGCCATGCCGGGCCCTTTCGATTATGAAAACGGGATATCGCTGATGGAGCAAGGGAAGTTTATGGATATCCTTCATGTCAACATAAAAGAGGAATTGGCTAAAAGATTATCCACTTCTACAAAGCAGATTCACTTTGTTAATGATGCGGCTGCTTTTATGGAAGGCGAAGTTTTCGGGGGCTGTGTACAGGGTTTTAAAAGAGTTTTTGGAGTAACTCTGGGAACAGGATTAGGAACTACATTCTATAATGGAGAATTTGCCACGGATGAAGATCTGTGGGATTCTCCCTTTAAAGATTCTATCTGTGAAGATTATCTGGCGACACGCTGGTTTGTAAATCGGTATAAAGAATTGACCGGAGAACAAATTTCAGGGAGTAAGGATCTTCTGGATATGCCTTTAGAAATACAAAAACAGGTATTTGACGAGTATGCAGATTCTTTCTCAGACTTTATCGTAAAATATGTAGATCACTACAAACCGGAAGTTTTAGTTTTAGGAGGGAATATAGCAAAAGCTTATCCTCATTTTGAGCAAAGATTTATTCAGAATCTAAAAGAGAATAACATTACCTTGCAGGTTAAAATTTCTGCCATATTTGAAGATGCGGCTATTCTGGGAGCTTCCAGCTATGCACTAAAAAAAGCTTATATAAATTAATAAACGAAACGATACAATGAAGTACATTTTTTCCACTTGTTTTATTTTATTACAAGCCTGGGCCTTCGGTCAGAATATATCTCCGGTAGATTATGTAAATCCATTGATGGGAACTCAGTCTAAACCCTCATTATCCAACGGAAATACCTATCCGGCAGTCGGACTTCCATGGGGAATGAACCTCTGGACAGCACAAACCGGAAAAATGGGTGACGGATGGGCTTACACTTATGATGCCGATAAAATAAAAGGATTCAAGCAAACCCATCAGCCTTCTCCCTGGATGAATGATTATGGAGCTTTCTCCATGATGCCGGGAGTAGGGAAACTAAAATTTAAAGAAGATGACAGAGCCAGTTGGTTCAGCCATAAAGCTGAGGTTGCCACTCCTTATTTCTACAGTGTTTATTTAGCAGACATCAATGTAACTACTGAGTTTACGCCTACAGAAAGAGCTTCTTTCTTCAAATTCGATTTCCCGAAAACAGACAGTGCATATGTAGTGATTGATGCTTTAAATAAAGGGTCGTACATCAAAATTTTACCGAAAGAAAGAAAAATTCTGGGGTATACTACCAGATATTCAACCGGGAAATATGATAACTTTAAAAACTATTTTGTTGTTCAGTTTGATAAAGATTTTGAGCTGACAAAAACCTGGAAAGATGATAAACTGATTAATGATAAGTTAGAAATTACCAGTGATCACACAGGAGCTATAGTAGGTTTTAAACTGAAAGATAAAGAAACGGTCTATGCAAAAGTAGCTTCGTCATTCATCAGTTTTGAACAGGCTGAAATCAATCTTAAAAGAGAAATCGGAAACAGAAATTTTGAACAGGTGAAAACCGATGCTAAAAATATCTGGAATAAAACCTTAGGAAAAATAGAAGTAAAAGGAGGTACAGATCAGCAGATGAGAACCTTTTATTCCTCATTATACAGAACATTATTTTTCCCGCAGAAATTATATGAAATTGATGCTCAAAACAAAATAAAGCACTGGAGTCCGTACAACGGAAAAATTACAGACGGAAGAATGTTTGCCGGAACCGGTTTCTGGGATACTTTCCGTGCCTTGTATCCTTTCCTGAACTTAGTATATCCAAGTATTAATGTAGAAATGCTGGAAGGTTTAGCCAATGCATACAAAGAAGGCGGATTCTTACCGGAGTGGAGCAGCCCTGGATATTCCGATATTATGATTGGAAACAATTCTGCTTCCGTAGTGGCAGACGCCTATATCAAAGGACTTCGCGGATATGATGTGGAAACCCTTTGGCAAGCCGTAAAACACGGAGCCAATAATGAAGGGCCTATAGAAGCCGTTGGACGTGCAGGTGTAAAATATTACAATGAATTAGGCTATGTTCCTTACGATGTGAAAATTAATGAGAACGCAGCCAGAACATTAGAGTACGCTTATGATGACTTTTCCATCTATCAATTAGGAAAAGCATTAGGAAAACCTGCCTCAGAAATTGATATTTACAAAAAAAGAGCGTATAATTACAAAAATCTGTTCGATAAGGAGACCGGATTGATGCGCGGTAAAAATAAAGACGGTAATTTCCAGAAGCCTTTCAATCCTTTCAAATGGGGCGATGCCTTTACAGAAGGGAACAGCTGGCATTATACCTGGTCGGTTTTCCAGGATATTAATGGTTTAGCTGAACTGATGGGCGGTAAAAAGAAATTTGAAGCCAAACTGGATGAAGTATTTTCATTGCCACCTGTTTTTGATGACAGTTATTATGGTAGCGTGATCCATGAGATCAGAGAAATGCAGATTATGAATATGGGGCAGTATGCCCACGGGAATCAGCCTATACAGCATATGATCTATCTGTACAACTATGCAGGAGCACCTTATAAAACCCAATATTGGGCAAGACAGGTCATGAATAAGCTATATCAGGCAACTCCGGATGGCTATTGTGGAGATGAAGATAACGGGCAGACCTCTGCATGGTATATTTTCTCAGCACTAGGTTTTTATCCGGTAACTCCGGCAACAGATCAGTATGTATTGGGAGCGCCATTATTTAAAGAGGCAACCATTCACCTTGAAAACGGCAAGAAAATTGAAGTAAAGGCAGCGGAAAACAGTGCAGAAAATTTATATGTACAATCATTGAATGTAAATGGACAGCCTTATTCCAAAAACTGGTTGAGCCATAATGAATTAAGCAAAGGAGCAGTTCTGAATTTTAAAATGGACAGTAAGCCAAATACAGACAGAGGATCACAGGAAAAAGACTTCCCTTATTCAATGTCAAAAGAAGAGTCAGATAAATAATTTTAATTAAGAGAAACAAGATATATGAGCACGGAAAAAAAAGAAATATTCGAGAGAGTGGAACAGACTCTGCAAAGCCAGGGATTTACCATTGCAGCAAAAGACGATACCAGACCATGGGGAGGCTTTTTTGTGATAGATGAAGCTCAGGCACAGGATTTTGCCAACCAGTATTTTGATGGAATTGATGTAGAAAACCTGAGAATAGGAGGGAAGCTAAGCCCGAAAATTCTTATTGTTGCTCCGGAAGCAAGACTAAGCTGGCAGTATCACCACAGAAGAGCCGAAATCTGGCAGGTAGTGGAAGGAACAGTAGGAATCAAAAGAAGCACTACAGATGAAGAAGGAGAAGTGGCAGAATACCACCCAAAAGATCAGGTAAAACTTCAGCAGGGAGAAAGACACAGATTAATAGGACTGTCAGGCTGGGGAATTGTAGCTGAAATATGGCAACATACCGATGCATCCAATCCTTCAGATGAAGATGATATCGTAAGAGTACAGGATGACTTTGGAAGATAAGTCAAAGTCTATATAAAACAAATCCCATTTTAGTGTAATCAGCTAAAATGGGATTTTTTATTTTCAGAAAGTAAGACTACTGCTTACTTTCCCAGGTATGTTCTATTTCCTCTAATGTTTTTCCTTTGGTTTCAGGGATTCTTTTTAGAATAAACAGGAATGCAGCTATGGCAATGATCATGTAGAGCCAGAAGGTATAAGCATTGCCTACAGATCCTATCAGTACCGGAAAGGTCTGTGATACTAAAAATACAGCTGCCCAAAGAAAAAATGTCGCTACTGACATGGCTGTTGCCCGTACTTTAGTAGGAAATATCTCTGCAATCACCACAAACGTAAGTGGGCCTAATGACATGGCAAAACACGCAATATAACCAAGAATCGCAATCAGTACCATATATCCTTGTTGCTGCATATAGAAAGTAAGACCAACTGTAAACAGACAGATGGCCATTCCCGAAATCCCCAGCAACAGTAATTTTTTACGTCCCCAGAGATCTACATACCGGATCGCTACAAAAGTGAAAATAACATTAATAACACCCACCAGAATAGTCTGCATAAAAGCAGAATCAGAGCCTACTCCTGTAGATTTAAAAATTTCAGGGGCATAATACATGATCGCATTGATTCCCGTGAACTGTGAAAATACAGCCAGTAAAATCCCAATTCCCAATGCCCGCTTGAGTTTTGGTTCTTTTATATCAGAAAGAGAAACAGGATTTTCGTCTTTCAGAGAATCATTGATGGAATCCAGTTCCTGTTGAGCAGCAGAAACCCCATTGATCCGAGTAAGAATGGCTAACGCTTCAGGATTCCGTTTCTGTTTGGCCAGCCAGCGTGGGCTTTCAGGTACGGTAAACAATAGCAGGATAAAGATAATGGAAGGAATAGCACCTGATCCGAACATCCATCGCCATCCTGTAGAAATATTCCACGTTTCGTTATGAATTCCGGCTATATATGCGTTGACAAAATAAATGACCAGAATCCCGGTCACAATGCCAAGCTGAAAGATCGATATAAGGCGCCCTCTTATCGCTGCCGGAGCCATTTCTGAAATATACATGGGTGAAAGCATAGAAGCAATCCCGATTCCCATTCCCCCTATAATCCTGAATATAACAAAACTCCAAAGGTTAGGAGCGAGTGCAGTACCCACAGAAGAAAGCGTGAATAAAAGGGCAGAAAGCATTAATACCTTCTTCCGGCCAACCTGATCACTGAGCTTTCCGGAATACATGGCTCCGATAATACAGCCTAGTAAAGCACATGAAGCTACCCATCCGGTCATCACATCAGAAAGCTGATAATAGATCTTCATAAAACCAATGGCTCCCGAGATCACTGCCGTATCATACCCGAATAATAATCCACCCACAGAAGCCACCAGCGTCGATTTATAAATAATATTTGAATTGATGTTTTCAGGCATAGCAATTATTTTAAAACTTTACTTGCAATCATTTCTGTACGGACACTGGCTTTTATCGTTGCACATTCTTTACCGGCACTCTCTCCATGAGGGGTAATCGTATAGGCTCCGACATGGGCGGGAACAATAAAAGTTTCGGCATAATGAATAATATAAGGCTCAAAGCTGTTGTCCGGGCTTTCAATGATTACTTCACGGCCTTCCACAAGATTCAGAACATTCACCACTCCTTCTGTGTGATGCTCTACTTTTTGTGTAAACCAGTGTCTGCGGGTTTCAATAAATGACCACGCATCAAGTCCTGTACGTTCTTCACGCCAGCCTTCTCCTTCAGCAACCTGTTCCGTAAGGTTAAGAATATTTTTCTGAGTCCATGAAGAGGTTCGGTCCCATTGGATTACATTTTTACCATGTTCCAGGGATATAGGTCTGGGTTTCCCGTCCAGTCCCATTCTTCCCCAATCCCAGAGTTTAAAAGTAAAGATATAAGGGGTTGCGCTTATTTCCAACACAACAGAATCTGCTCCCGAGCAATGTACGGTTCCGGCCGGGATGGAAACATGATCATGCTTGCGTACCGGCCATTTTTGTACATATTGGTCAGCATCAAAAGGAATATTGTCATTTTGAGCTGCGGCAAGGTCTTTCATCATGGCATCAGGATCTACATTTTCTTTCAGCCCGAGATATACAAAAGCGCTGTCTCTGGCATCCAGCATATAGTAACTTTCATCTTGCGTATAAGTCATTCCGAACTTTTCTCTGATATATTCTTTCAGAGGATGAACCTGTAAACTTAAATTTCCGCCTTCCATGGTATCCAGAAAATCAAAACGGATAGGAAATTCATCTCCAAATCCATCATAGACCTGGTGTCCAAGCAAAGCTTCCGGCTGGAAAAATACCAGATTGATTGATGGAATTTCTACAACCTGATCCCCAAATTCTAATAATAAACTGTTTTCTTCCGGTACACAATCGAATCCCCATGCGTAATTGGGTACATTCCTGTCCAGATCGCAGACTTCTTTCAGCCATTGGCCACCCCATGGCCCTGGATCAAAAAACGGAACAACCCGGAAAGGCTGTGTTATGGACTGTTTAAGAGCTCCAAACAAAGCATTGGTGCTTATCATTTTAGGCTGTTGGGGTTTGGTGGTATCCAGAACAAAATGACAGGTCTTCAAAATTCTTTTCTTATGACGGTCACAAACACGCCAATCTACAAAATAAGCATGTTTGTACTGATAGGAAAAAGAATCTGTATAATTGGTTCTGCCCAGATTACAGGCTGTATTATTACGGAAGCGCCTCTGTATTTCCCACCGGGGCATATCTGCATAGAGGGAAAGATCCGGCTGCAGGGCCAGTAAAGTGGCACCCGGACCGATAATCACTGTGCAGCCTTGGGTGCTGTTTATCTGTTGTTGAATTGCAGCTATTTTTGACGAATCAAAATAATCTTCCAGCTCCAATGGGGTGATATAGCCAAATACAGGATCATCCGTAACATATTGCTGTACCATTGCTGCAATTTCGTTCTCTGGTTTCATCGCCTCTGAGGTATCAATGATCAATTCAGGATGTAATAATTCCTGCACAGAAGTTATGATCTCTTTGATAAAAACACCGGGATAGCATTCAATGGCAATGAGACGGGGTGTATTTTTTTTTATTTCCTCTGTGATATTATCCCAACCCGTTACGCAGGTGTGGTTTTGTATTTTGATAACAGGGAATTTATTGAAATTTGATTTCATTCGATTTTTTATTAATGATTGACAAGGTGTGCGATTCCGAGTAAAGCTGCAGTACCAGGGAATGCTCCTTCTTTGATCTGTACCTTTCCCCATGGGGTCCAGGCGTGAGTTTCTATATGTTGTCTGATATAGGGCAGAATTTGTGAACTGCTGGCCATAATTCCGCCTGTCAATACAAGAACTTCCGGATCATAGGCATGAATAAGGTTAACCGCACACGCTGCCCATGCCTGTAAGCTTTGATCCCGCAAATTTTTGGCGGCTGCACCTTCTTTTTCAGCGAGTTTGAAAACAAGCTCATAATCAATGACAGGAGAGGAGGAAAGCTCACTTAGGGTAAAGCTATTTTCTGTTTTTGCTATGGCAGGGAGGCTCCAGGTAGAAGCTTCCGTTTCTACACAGCCTTTATTGCCACAGTTACAAAGATTTCCTTTATAATTGATCACAGAATGCCCACCCAATATACCGGCTGTAAAATGTTTACCTCTCAGCAATTGTCCTTCCATAACAGCAGCACTTCCAACTCCGGTACCCAATGTCATAAGAACTGCATTTTCATAGCTTTTTGCATTCCCGTATTTCCATTCTCCAAGTAATGCAGAACGGGCATCATTTTCTATGGTGAAAGGCAGATCAAAAGTTTGCAGACACCATTCTTCCAGATCAATATCCGGAGCGTCTCCGAACTTTTTATCAATAGAAAGAATTCTTTTCTGAATATTGTCCACAATACCTGGAGAAGCTATGCCCAGTCCCAAAATATCGTTTGTTGAAAGGCCTTGCTGATGTAATAGGCTTTCTACGGTTTCCTGTATAAAAGGGAGTCTCTGTCTGAGACCGTGTCCGGAATGAGCATCAATAGATTCGGAAGCCAGGATACTTGCATTCTGGATGATTCCTATCTTAATTCTGGTTCCTCCCATGTCTATGGCAATGACTGGCTTTGACATTTTCTTTGATTTTGAATAATATTAAAGAACAATTCTGATTTCTACGACATCCATTCCGGATAAACTAACCTTTTCGGTAGGAGATAATACTTTTCCGGTTTTAAGTTCAATAATCTTTGAAGGTTTTAGCTGTTCCCACATAAAAGCAGTGGTCTGCTCGTTTTCAGAAGGATTGTAAAGCCTTATAAGGAGACTTTTATCTTCCTGAGGAGTAACACTTGTCACTACAATATTCTCATTATTCATACGGAAAAGACTTTTTCCGACTTGTGATTTTTCTTTAACGGGGATCGCAATAAGAGGCTGTGTAAAAGCTGCTGCAGATTTTTCATTTTCTACAGCATTAAACTCAGCATGAGGACGGAGAGTATAACGGTAATGTACCGGACCTTCCTGATCTGCCTTATAGTTGGTATGCCAATAGTTGTTCATTGCATAGCTGAACCAGTTTGTTGTTCCTGGCGTTCCTTTATCTTTCCATTTTTTATGGCTGTTGTCGATGGTCATTCTTTCATCAATCATCTCTGCAGCTTCAATCAATGGGGTTTCAATCATCATCCACTGCATTCCTTTTTCTTCGGAAGAAGCATCTACCCAACGGCGGCCGTACCAGTAATCCATATTGGAACCGGGAAGCTGGTCCGTAAGGTATTTCATCGTTCCATAACCTGCATCTATTGTAATGTTTTTAAAGTCGGCATTAAAAGGAAATCCGAAATGAACAGATTCTTTTGTACGTACTGGTTTTTTATCCACAATGTTTTCCAGAGCAGCTTCATCACTTCCGGCTGTCAATGTGATAATTCTTTCCAGTTTATGGGCTCCGGGAGCTTCTGAGATTATGGAAACTTTAGCGATTACAGGACCGTTTTCCAGGATTTTTACCTGTACATCAGCATTGGTCATCACTTCTTTCGGATCAGATCCTGGTACATACCAATAGCTGTTGAGTCCCTGATCATTAAAACTTCCTGCGTAATTGGTAGAACCGCTATCTGCAAAACGGGTAATACTTCCTGTTTTACGATCCCATATCAGGGCTATTTTTCCATTGGAAATTCCGTTGTCTGAAATTGTAAAAGTACCGGATGATTGTGTTTTACCTTTAATAATAGTAAAGGTTGCTGTACCTAATGCCGGAATGTCTTTGGCAAAAAATACCATGCTTCCGTCCTGAAGCTTCTGAAGAGGAACTATATTCCCGGATGCATCCTTCACAGCATTTCCGAAAGCCGTTCCCGGAATGGTTACCACACCGCTTCTCGTCCATGATGAGGTATTGAAAACCGCAATTGTTTTAGAGGAAGGATCGGTGAGAGGCTGAAGGAGCTCTTTTTCCAGGTTTTCTGAAAGAGAATTTCCATCAAGGGAAAACTGTCTTTTTACCCTCCATTGGTCCGCTACAAAAGGAAGGTCCGGAGCCGTAATACTGTTGAAAGCTCCCCAGGTATGCTCATGAAAAAGAATAACATTTCTCCATGCATCATAAAACTTTTGGCTGTTGTATTGACCAGGATTTAGCATCGCGTAGAGCGTTGTCAGCTGCTGTAATTTCAGGCTGCTGTTTCGGTTGATCCCTTCCTCTTTGGCGGTGGACATAGATCCATCTTCCCAATAAGGACTTATATCTCCTTTTACAACAGGGATCTGGTCACCATATTTCTTTTCGAATACTTCAAACATCTTTTCATTTGTACTCAGAACAATCTTAGGGGAAGTATATTTCTTATTCCATTCGTCTACAAATCTTGATACGGAAGGATCTATAGGACCATTGTCCGCTACAATATTATAGCGCCACTGCACCATGTCATACGGATAATTGGTTCTCGTAAGATCTTCCAGATATTCTGAGATTTTTTTCTGACCAGTTTCAAATACAGCCCCCGGGTGTACTCCATGCCAGGAAGAGTAGCCTCTTCCTGCAGTCCAGAATAATATTTTCTCCTTTCCGGATGGCGATTGCCACCATACAGGTTTATCGCCCCAGTTTTTTACAAAATTCCCTACACGGTCTCCCAGATAAGGGTTGGTTTTCCCTAAATAATTGGGCCCGCTGGAAAAATATTTTACTCCGGATGAAGTAAGTGCCGGGACTAAAGCCCATGCAAATCCCGGTACATCAGACATCATCGCACTGTTGATTTTTAATCCATATTCTTTTTCAAGTTTCTGAGCATATTCCGTGTAATGGAAAAGTTCTTCCGGCTGGCTGAGACCCGTTAAAATATTACCATACATGGCAGAAAGACCTATTCCGCCCTCATTTACTGCATTTACAAATGATTTTTTATCCTCTGCAGTGGCTGTTTTCATAAAATTTTCCACATCCCAGAGTGCTTCTACATTCCATTTGAAACGCGCTTCTTCAGGAAGGTTTTTAGTCTCCTTAATCATTTTGATAGCGTCATAGATGTTTTTAGTATGTATTTTTTCCACTTCAGCCTGCAGGTGAGAATAGCCAACGTCCGTATGAGAATGATGGATGAAATATAAAGTACGGGGAACAACTTTTCCAGCCTCAATATTTTTACGGAACAACTCTTTTTTTCCTGAATTGACTACCAGCTGTACATTACCCCCTTCCTGTGAAAGATCAACTGGAATGTCAAAAGTTTTGATCCCATCCGGTATTGTGAAAGAGTGAGAGTCTTTATTATTGATGGTTGCTGTTATTTTCTGATCCGGTCCAAAATGTAAAGTAGTAAGGGTGATGAGGCGTTTTCCGTCTTTTAAGATGAATGGAGTAGAGGCTGCATCTATTTTTTCCTCGAAAGTAAATTTATAGGTCATAAACCAGTCACGGCTGTTTTGGTTCTGACCTACCAGTTTCAAGCGGAGAGGTTTTCCCGGTGTTATTTTACTGACAGGGACGCGTAAATAGGCAATTCCATAAGAGTCTTTCAGGCCGTCCATTTTGGTTTGATGAAATACAAACGCTGTGCTGTCAGCAGCTTTGGAAACCCAGTCCGGACGTTGATTGGCCGGATAAGTGGTAAGGATTAATGCTTTCTGATCATTGATATACAGATCAAAATTTCTGGGCCCGCCGCTGGTCCCTGATGAATGTGAAACCAACCAGTTGAAGTAGACGTATGGTCCGGTATTCTTTTGTGGTGCAGGAGCTGTTTCCCATTCTATTGTTTTAGCACCGTCAGTCGTACGGGTAAGAAGCGCACGGGTAGCATGATCGGGGAAAGCTGAAAAATAATCAATGTTTTCTCCGCTTATTTCACGGTTGTATCCGTTCACGGTCTGTACATTGCCAAAGTAAGGTGCTTTTTTCTGACCATGAGCAATATTGCTTATCAGGAAAGAGACCAGCAAAAGAAAATACCTGTTATACATATGCTTAGTTTTTATATTTATATGTTAGAATGTTTGAACATATTGATTGCTAAGAGAAAATTAATTCTCTGGAGATTTATTAATATCTATCGTATAGGTAAATTTATCCGAACGGTAATACCCTACATTATATTCTACAGGTTTCCCGTTAATATCATAGACAAAGCGTTCTCGTTTTAAGACTGGAAAAGACGCAGATACCTTCAGCTTTTTTCCTATTACACTACCCACCTGGCATGCACTGATATTCTCACGGGAACGGTGTACAATGATCCCATGTTCTTCCTGAAGCATACTATAAAGTGGCATATTGAAGTCATCATCTTTATCAATTCCGATCCTTGGGTGAAAATAGCTTTCAAAATAAACGATCGGATCTCCTGAACTTTCTCCTTTTAATTTGGAAAGCTTGAATATCTTTTTATCAGGAGTACATTGAAAGAAATTGCAGATTACCTCATTGGGCACTACCTGAGTGGTCTTCAGCAATTGATTGACCACATGAATTCCTTTTTCTTGCATTTCCCTGGTAAAGCTGTACCAATGATCCAGTCCTGTGACCAGACTTTTCTTTTCGGCAACACGTGTCCCAATCCCTTTTTTACGGATGATCAGCCCTTCATTTTCAAGTTTGTTGGTTGCCTGTCGAATAGTGTTTCTCGAAACGCCCCACAGGTTGGCAAGATCTACTTCTTTAGGCAATAAAGCTCCTTTTTTATAAACTTCTATTTTGATAAGTTTACGGAAAAGTTCCTCTACCTGCACATGCAGAGGGAGTTTGCTGTTATGATCAATCGTAAAATCCTGATTAAGTATGTTCATACATATAATAAAATGTAAATATAGTATTTTTTTGATTTGATGATTAATTTTTTAATGAAAATAAAAAAACAGTATCAATTTGATACTGTTTTTCATAGACTAAAGGAGTATTTTGTTTTTAAAAAGTCACATCCAGTCCCACGTAGAAATTCGCTTTCATAATTGGGGCGTATACCATTCCGCCATCAAAATAATTTCCGAAAGGATTTTTAAAATCGATGATTGCATTTTTCTGGTAATAAGATGTTAGGTTTTCTCCGCCTACATAAGCTCTAAGCTTTTTGTTGAAGTTTCTTGAGATCTGCGCATTCAATACCGCATAAGAATTAGAGTATCTAGGTAACTGAAACTCTTCAGGGTTACCTGACATATCAGGAAGTCTCTGTTTTCCTACCCAGTTTAACGTGGTGTCAAAGCTCCAGAATCCACCTTTATCATTTTTATTGGTAGCATAGGCAAGGTTTACAAACCCTCTGTGTTTAGCCATAAAAGGAACTTCTCTTCTTCCACCGATATAATCTGCCTGTACATCATAATATTTATATGCCAGTCTTACATCAAAGTTCTTGAAAGGTGTAAAATCCCACTGCGTCTGGAATGAATTGGCAAATGATTTCCCCTCCAGGTTGTAAAATGTAAGCTGCTGAGGAGATTTATCTAAATCCACTAACACCTGATCCTGAAAATCTGTTCTGAAAAAGTCAGCAATAATAGTAGATTTTCTTCCGAAAAGCTTAAACTCCTGTTGTAAACTTGCACCATAGTTCCATGCAATTTCAGGCTTTAAACCATAAATATTTCCTCCGTTAGGTAGAATATTGATCGCTCTGTTAGAAGCAAAATACTGCTGGCTCTCTGCAAATACATTTGCTGTTCTGAAACCTCTTCCGGCAGAAAGTCTTAAAATAGTCTGCGGAGTAAAATCATATTTAAAATTCACTCTTGGTGTAAACTGAGTTCCTGCCAGGTTGTGGAAATCCACTCTGGTTCCTGCTACTAAAGTATATTTTAAGCCAGTTAAAGTATATTCAGCAAAGATTCCCGGAACAATTTCGTTTCTTTTAATATTATCTAATAAGTATGTTTCATTATAACCATCATATAGGAAACTTGCTCCTGCTTTATATTTATGGTTGGTATTTCCAATAATACTTTCAAAAATTAGATTCGAATAATAGGTATGCTGCTGCCCGGAATAATTTCTCAACCCAAAAAAGCTGTCCTGCTGGTGATACACATATTGGTTCATCCACCCGATGCTTTGGTAAGGTTTTCCTTTAAAAACATATCCTGTTTTGTTCCAAACCTGGAATCTTGAAATATCAATGCCTACACCATAAGCCGGTTGCTTATCCTGCGCCAGTTTCTTGTCGAAAGCAGTTTGCCCTGCAGTTCTTTCATCACGGATAAAATTAATCCCGAAATGAGACCCGAATCCTGATTTTTCAAGATCGTTATAATTTAAAAGATAAGCTGCATTAATCTGCGTTCCTTTGGGCCTGTCAAGAAAACCGTCATCATTCATATCCGTATTCCCGAAAGTTCCGTTTCCGTGAAGAAGGAATGTTTGTGACCACTTATCATTAATAGGAGAGACGTTGGTAATATTCACTTCAGCTCTTCCGTTAAAATCAGAGAAAAGATTCAGAGAAGTTTCCGGCTCCTTAGCATTTTTCAATAATTCAGTATTGATTTGCCCTGTAATACTTTCATAACCGTTGGTTACTGTACTTCCACCTTTCGTAAGCTGAATACTTTCAATCCATCTTCCCGGAATAAAATTCAGTCCATATGCAGAAGCTAATCCTCTGATCTCAGGAAGCTGTTCCTTGGTTAAACTTGTATATTTTTGATCCAAACCAAGCATTTTAAGCTGTTTGGTACCAGTAACAGCATTGCTGAAAGATACATCTACAGTAGCATTGGTTTCAAAACTTTCAGATAAATTACAACATGCCGCTTTTAAAAGTTCTTTTTTATCAATATTAAAAACCAGCCCGGCTTCTTTTTTACTTAAAGCGGTAGCTGCTTTAGAACCTGTTACTACAACACCGTCAATACTCTTCTCATTTTTGCTGTGAGAATCATCATTAGCAGAAACTGAATGATCTTTATGGTCCTCATGCTTAGTTTCCTCTTCATAATGAACCTTTGGGTTGGCTTCCCCGAAAGTAAAATCTCTGTCATACAGACAACATCCCGGAAGTCCGTTGTAAGTGGTATCTAGAGCCTTGTATTTTTCATTATCATGTCCTGCATCAGCAATTGCTTTCAGGATCTTATCTGATGAGGTTTTTGAAGCATCAAAATGTAAAGCGACCGTTTGCTTTTCTGCATTCCATTCCGCTGAATCTGCACCAGCACTTTTAGCTGCTTTTTCAATTCTGTTTTTGCATGATGCACAGTTTCCTCTTACATAAAACTCATTGTCTTTTTTAGCAGGAGTTGTAGCAGTGGTATGGTGATCATGATGAGATTCTGCCTGTACAGGCTGTAGATCTCTGTCGTATAAACAACATCCCGGAAGGCTTTTATAAACATCATCAGATGCCTTAAATTTTTCATTGTCATGACCTGCCTCCGCTACTTTTTTCAGGATGTCGTCCGCAGAAACCTTATCTGTTTCTAGGGTTAGCGTTTGAAGATCAATAGAATAAACAGCTGTTTTTGCACCTGCTTTTTTGGCAGCTCCTTCAATTCGTGTTTTGCACATTTCGCAGTTCCCTTTTACTTTGAACTGGTTTTTCTGAAGATTTTGAGCTGATATAAATTGTGTAAATAAGAATAATGCACCAAGTATGAACCTGGAAATATATAATTTCATTTGTTTAAAGTTTAGATTAAATAAAATACGGTTCGCTATAGTGTATAACGAACTTATAATGATTTAGTTAACCTATTTTGGGCGGCTGCCAGATTTCTTTTAAACGGTCGGAAAGATAAGGGTCTGAATACTGAAACTGAGGATTCTTATTCGCTTTGTAATAAGAAAGTTCCAGACGCAAATTTTTTGAAAAAGGAGTCTCAATAAAAGTAAAGCAGGCAATACATGACGAACAGCAGTCATCATTACATGACTTTGTAGTATCATTTTTACTATCTTTTTTTGAGGAGTGATTTTTACAACAGTCGCTCTTCTTTCCAGAGTCTGCCTTGCAGCAGGTTTCCTGCATAGATTGAGCGTAGAAGCTATCCTTAGGAACCAGGAAGATTCCCAAACAAAATACTATTGCCAATATGTGAAATAGCTTCATAGCTGCAAAAATACAAAATTTATGGCAAAGGATCACCAACTTTTAGAGAACAACTGTGCCAAGGTTCTCCGTGAGCTGGATTTACTTTAGGCTTTTCTCCCATAGCCAGATTTTGTGAAGCGGCCTGAGCCTGAGCTTGCGCAGGTGTTGGAGTAGGTGTAACCTGTATATTATTTTGCACTGATTGAGATGGTGCTGTAGCAGCAGGCTTACTACTCAAAGGCTGTCCTACAGGAATATCACAACGATGCCCAGGCTGCCCGTGTGGCGGATTCATTCCCGGAGCCGTTTTTACAGGTTGAGTACTGTTGTTCATTGCTACTTTTGCCTGAGCTGCCGTACTCGGATCAATCTGAATGGTATTATTAGCGCCAACAGTGATGTTTTGGGATGCCGGAGTGGCAGAAGAGGACTGGCTATTTAATGGCTGTCCTACAGGAATATCACATCTATGTCCCGGCTGTCCGTGTGCAGGGTTCATTCCTGGAGCAGTGGCCATTGCAGCAGTTGCTGAGTTGGATTGGATTCCTGCCTGATCCATCAGGGAAGCTTTTGGAGTATTATTGATAGCTACAGAAGGCTGCTGTGAACCAGCTTCTTCTTTTAAATAAGTGGCTCTTTCATCTTTTTTACAAGAGACCGCTAATATTGATACAGAGATCAAACCTAAAAACGTATTCTTCATATCCTTGATTGGGTATGAAACAAAATTAGCAAAACATTTTCAATTGTTTTGCTAATTTTATATTTATAATGCGGTTTTTGGATTAATTTTTCACAAGAAGTCTGAATCCTTCTCCGTGAACGTTGATAATCTCCAATCCTTCATCATCTTTTAATAACTTACGAAGCTTGGCAATATATACGTCCATACTTCTTGCTGTAAAGTAGTTCTCCTTTTTCCAGATCTTTCTCAGCGCAAGGTCTCTCGGCATGAAATCGTTTCTGTGAATACAAAGAAGCTTCAATAACTCATTTTCTTTTGGAGAAAGTTTGTATTCTTTATCACCCACTTTCAGTTGTCTCAGCATAGAATCGAAGAAGATATTGCTGATCTTGAACTGCTCCTGCTCTTCATTTTCAAGAGTAGAGCTTCTCTGAAGAATAGCCTTAATCTTGTATAAAAGAAGTTCCGTATCAAATGGTTTTGTGATATAATCATCAGCTCCCAATTGGTACCCTTTCAAGATATCTTCTCTCATATTTCTTGCGGTAAGGAATATGATAGGTGTATTTTTATCAATCTTTTTTACATCTTCAGCTAATGAAAACCCATCTTTTTTAGGCATCATTACGTCAAATATACAGATGTCGAATTCATTTTCTGTAAACTCTTTCAATCCCTGTTCTCCATCAGTAGCAAGGGTAACTTCAAAATTATTGATTGTTAAATAATCTTTAAGCACCGCCCCGAAACTCTGATCGTCCTCTACTAATAATATTCTGTTGCTCATAACTTTTACTAATTAATAATTAACAATTAAGAATGAACTGTCTCACTCTCTCTTCTTATATTTTGTTTTTGGTTTCTTATTTTTATAATTAATGATGATAAATAAATCTTTAATCTTATATTATTTATTACTCATCACTTATTACTCATGTTTTATCCCATCGGCAGCTTTATTGTAAATGTACTTCCATCACCTTTGTTGGATTCCACAATAATCTGTCCTTTGTGTAGTTCTACAATTTTTTTAACATAGGAAAGTCCTAATCCCTGTCCTTTTACGTTGTGAATATTTCCGGTTTCTTCTCTGAAGAATTTCTCGAAGATCTTTGTTTTATTTTGGGTTTCCATTCCCATTCCTTTATCTGAGATCTCAATCACATACCAATGACCTTCATTTCTGGTTTCCACATGGATTTCCGGAGCTTCCGGAGAATATTTATTAGCATTATCCAGTAAGTTCACCAGCATATTTGAGATGTGGAACTCATCAATTTTAAAATTATAATGAGTAGCGTTGAACTGTTGAGTCAGAGTACCGTTTCTCTGCTGTACAATCAGATTGAAAGATTCTGTTGTTCTTTTAATCAATTCCCTTACATTGGTTTCCCTCAGGAATAATTCTACCTCATTTCTTTCAAGCTTAGACATATTCAGGACATTCTCTACCTGCTTTTTCATTCTCAGATTTTCCTGCTTAATCAGCTCTGAATAATATTTTACCTTATCAGGATTGGTGGCAATTTTATCATTCGCTAATGAATCTGTTGCTACAGAAATGGTTGCCAACGGGGTCTTGAATTCATGAGACATGTTGTTGATGAAGTCTGTTTTTACTTCAGCTAATTTCTTCTGTCTCATCATATAATTGATGGAAATAATATAAATCCCAAGAATCGTAAGCAATGAAAGAAAAGTTCCCAACAGCATCGGCCAGTTGTTCATCGCCAGAGAATATTCCTTTTTAGGGAAAACTAAAGCCAGATTATATAAAGTATTGTACTTTTTATCAGTGAAAAGAGGGTAGCTGTAAGTATTGCTGTCCTTTTTTTCTTTGTAGGCTTTATTGGCAATACTGGTAAGTTTATTGTCTTTGTCAACAATTCCATAACCAAACTTTGCAGTAATTCCTCTGATTTTTAATTCTTTGGTGATTACCGAGTCAAGAGTGGCAGGGCTTACCCTTTGTGCAATAGGTAAGTTGTTTCCATATACCTTTACGAATTCTTTTACAGCATAATCCCCGGTTTCAATATCCTGATTGATGTCCGAGGTAAGAATTTCACGATTGGTAGTGTCTCTTTTTATTTTGTAAGCTGCTTCATCCGTATATAAAGTAGTAAGCTTTACAGAATCTCCTGTTTTAGAGATAGGGAGCTGGGCGTTGGAAATAATATTCTTGGAGTAGATAATCTGTCTCTGCGTTCCGGAATCTTCTACCTGTTGAATGGTTGTAAGAGAAGGGTTTTTGCTGTTGGCAAGAATTGTACTTCTATTATCCTTAGTCAGATATTTATCGGCTTCAATTTCTTCAATTGTTTTTGATGTGTTTTCCAGAACAGAATAAACCTTATTTGAAAAGTCCTGTTCCAGTACACCATAATAGCCTTTCAGCCAATAAAATTGGAGCGTAACAAAGACAATCAGTGAGATCGTCATAAACACCGAAATTATTGGGATGAATTTATTATTCATTACTTAATTATATATGTTTTGGAAAAATGAATGTTAAAATTAATTGTTTTAAGAGTACCTAAACAAAAAACGAGCCAAATAATTATGTTTTTTTTCTTAAAAGACTGTTTTTTAACAATTATTTATGAATTATTGTTTACTTGTCATAGGAAAAGTCCTTTCTATAAATAAAGAGTTACCTTTAATTAAAATTATTACTTTATGGAATCTAATATCATTTTCAACAAAGATTTTGATGCGAAAAGCGTCTATGTAATGACTATTTACAACGCTGATGTTTCGAAAGTGTGGAACTATTTTACCCAATCCGAATTGTTGGATCAGTGGTGGGGCCCAAAACCCTGGAAAAGCGAAACTGTAAAACAGAATTTTAAAGAAGGTGGCATCTGGCTGTATGCCATGGTGGGTCCCAATGGTGAAAAAGGATATTCCCAATCCCAATACGGAGAAATTATAGAACACAGAAGTTTTGATTGGACGAGTGCTTTCTGTGATGAAAATGGAGAGGTCAACGAAGATGCTCCAAGGTCAAAATGGCTGATTGGCTTTACCGGGGTAGAGGAAGGGACAAAAGTAACAGTTAATATTCACTATCAATCTGAAGAAGTAATGAAAAAAATGCTGGATATGGGATTTGAAGAAGGCTTTAAAATGGGTCTCAGTCAGCTTAAAGAAATCATTGGGTAATGGAACGGAAAAAGTGAGGATAGATTATTAATTTTATAAAAAATAAAAACCGGGTACCTCAATTGAAGTACCCGATTTAATGAAATATGGAATATAGAATGTTTCGTATTATTTAAAACTTATAGTTTTTCTATACTGATAAAAGTTCCGTCTGTTGGTACAATTTTGTAAACATCGGCAACCGTTAGAATAGAAACTCCTCCGGAAACCTGAACTTTAAGCTTGTCTCCTTTGTCGAACATGGCTAAAAATTCCATCGTTCCCACTCGGTTGGCTCCGGCTGTAATCAGGATCGCTTCATTTAAAGGGACATCATTTCGGGCAAGGATGGCTCCATTCTTTAATGCCCTGAAAGAAATTACCGGCGGGCTCACATGAATTCCTGAAGTTTTTACCTTTAAACTGATCAGAATTTTATAAAATCCAGATTCCTTGAACGTGAAATTACTGAAATTGCTGTTCACTGCTCCCTGAGAATCAATAATGCCAAGCTTATCACCATCTAATGTCGTGTTATGGAATCCAAAAGGGACATCCTTTTCTCCACATCCAATAAGTATACACCCCACAGAGGGGAAATCACTTTCGGCGGTAGCAGGATTCATGCTGGCACGGGTAACCCTTCCACCGGATTCATAGAATGTGGGTTTCCATTGCTCTCCATCATATACAACAACACGCTGAATATCTTTCTGGTACATGATCATGCCCTGCATAGAAGGATCCTTATCAAAACGATTGGCTTGACTCGCATTGTACAGGGGTAATTCTGTTTCATTGTTTACTGTAGGAATCATCATTCCTTTAGATTGTGCAGCATTATCTTCTTTATTCACAACGCTGAACATAGAGTTGGGGCTTGGATTGTTGGCACTTCCAATAATAACCTGAGAAAATGCCATCTTGGCTGTCATTAGAAGGGCGGCGATATATATTTTCTTTCTCATGTTAGTTCAGTTTTTCTATATAGATAAAAGTATCCCTGTCATTCATTTTAAAATTCACACCTGCTCCTACATTTAATCCGGTGTCAGCCTGGATGCCCGCTCTTAAACGAATTTGATCTCCTGTGTGCAGGTATTTTGTAGTGGAAAAGTTATTCACGGAATTTGCACTTCCTGCGGTTACCAACAATCCGTAAAGCAGAAAACTGTTTTCATGAATTTTTTGCCATCCGTCTCCAGTAGCATTGGTATAAAGAGCCTGCAATGAAATAATGGTTGCGGCATTTCCTACAGAAAGTCCACCGGCACTGCTTGTTTTTACAGATGGATTGATTCTGTAGAAGCCATCTGAAGGGATTGTAATTTCACCGTTGGCATTTACTGTAAGGCCTAGATTATTTACATTATTTCTATCAAAATCATTTAAAATATTGAAAGGAAGAGTAGGGCGGCCTGTAATTCCCAATACATTGGCCACAGATATATCAGATGAATTGGATCCCAGAATACTTACATTTTTATAATTTTTGATGCTTCTTTCTGTTGCAGCAATCCATCGGTAGCCATCATACTTCATCACATCTTTAATTTCCTTGTTATAAAATACCAAACCATTATCTTCAGGTTTGTTTTCATATAGATCCGCATGTGCTGCATTATAATTAGGAAGTTCGGTATGGTTTTCAACAAGAGGAAGCATAAACCCTTTTGCATTGTGCTCTACCTGTAAAGCAGCTCTTGAATGAACTGTTTCAGGTCTGTTACCCATTTTTACCTGGGCAAATCCCATTGTGCCTATTGCTGTTGCAATAAAAACTTTGAGCGTAATTGTTTTTCTGATCATTTTAATCACTTACTTTGGTGAACATTATTTCTCGTGGATAGTATTTGGCGATGTTGGCATTGGCTGCAGCGGTAAGAGTAACCACAACAGATACTGTTGCCAATGGAGAATGTATTCTTGAAACAATATAATCTCCTGGATTCAAACGGATCCTTGTGGTAGTGAATGCTGCCGTATTGGTGTCTCCGCCAATTCCCAGGATACCATAATAATCAGGGAAGAATGTGGTAAGTTTTACTTCGTTGTAACTTCCGTTACTTTGTTTCAGATAAGCTCTCAGTTGATATTGAGGTCCACTTGTGAGGGATACGGCTCCACCGGTTTTAGAAGGGACATTCAGGTAAATGTCATAAACACCGGCTTCATTAATAACGAATTTGGCATTGTCAAAGCTTTTGTCTCCATACAATCCACCACCTGCTACTACTGCAGTTTCCCTTGTTATATTAAGGCTGTTATAAGATTGTTTCCCGTCAACAGGAGCGCTGAAGCCCAGTCCTACATGTCGGCCACATCCAAGAAGTACACACACAACACTTGTTTCCTCATCGGTAGTGGATAAAAATCTGGATTGCTTCATTTTAAAGTCGGAAGCAGTAGGTTCATTGTTCCATTTTCTTCCGTCATAGGAATAAAATGTAGCATGTGTTTTTTCGAACATCATCATTCCTGTCATCTCAGTATCTTGGGTAGCGGGGCTATATAACGGAAGATTTTCCGGTGCAGATACTTCAGGAAGCATCATTCCGTAATTCTTTCCTTCATATTTTCCGTCTACCTGTAAAATGGCCTTATTGTGGACTTCGACTGTTGGATTTTTCGAAATACCTACTTGTGAAAAGGCCATGCTGATCATGAGCAACATTAAAGAAGTGCTAATTTTTTTCATGGTTTGATTTCTATTTAAATTTTAATCTGTTTTTATTCAGAAGAATTTTCTTTGAAATACATAGTTTTTCAGTTCTTAGTTTTTTTGTGTATTTTTTTCAAATTCTTATCCTGCCCGGCTCATAATGAGTCGGGATATCATTTTGAAGTGTCTTTTTTTTCAGTATTACACCCTAAGTGTAGGCCTGAAGAAATTGACCATAATATTCTGAGGGAAATTGACCATAGTGGAGGCCAAAAGAATGTGGTCTGTGAGTTCCTAAATTACAAATCTAATATGGAATAAACCTAGTAAATTATAAGAATTTATAGGATATGGGTGTGATATTCGTAAATATTAAGTGTAATGGCTTGGAATGAAATGATTTAAAATTTTAATTAAAAATTTAAAAATGGAAAAAAATTAAATCATGACATTGTTTTTGTTTAAAAAAATAGAGACAAGTTTTCACCTGTCTCTATTTGTGTACTATTTGTGGTTGCTTATGGTTTTTTTGACAATAATGATGCTGTTTTGTTGTCAATTTTTCAAAATGTAGCTTTTTAAGCTTAGATTAATTCTTCTTCCTGGAAATACTGAATAATCGCCTTTTTCATAAGCAAGGTCTGCTCATTAGGTTTTAATTCAGGAAGATCTTCTAATTTTTCAAATTGTGGCCACCCATCTTCAAAGTGAGTGAATTTGTAATATCCAAAAGGCTCAAGCAGTCTGCAGACTGCAATATGGATCAGATTTACTTTGTCTTCTTTTGTATATTTCTGTTGTCCACTGCCTAGCTCTTGCAGTCCTATTAAGAATAGTAAAGTCTCAATAGGCGGGTTCTTTTCAGTTTGGAAATTATCCTCAAAGAACTGTTCTATTTTTTCCAATATTCGGACTCGTTCATATAATTGATAAATGATGATTAATAATTGATGTTGCCACTTCTTGTGGCTGTTTTAAATTTCGGATTTTATTGATGGTAATTAGCTTTTTTATCCTTTATTATCAATCTTCAGTAAAAATGCATATTCCAAAGCATCTTCTTTCAGTGATTCAAATCTGCCGCTGGCACCACCGTGTCCTGAGCTCATATCTGTTTTAAAGATCAGAATATTATCATCAGTCTTCAGCTCTCTAAGCTTTGCAGTCCATTTTGCAGGTTCCCAATACTGCACTTGAGAATCATGGAATCCTGTGGTGATAAGGATATTCGGATAATCTTTTGCTTCTATATTATCATAAGGAGAATAGTCTTTCATATAATGGTAGTATTCCTTATCATTCGGATTTCCCCATTCATCATATTCTCCGGTTGTTAAAGGAATAGTATCATCCAACATGGTTGTAACAACATCCACAAAAGGAACCTGTGCTACAATACCATTGAATAATTGAGGTTCATAATTAACAACAGCTCCTACTAAAAGTCCACCTGCACTTCCACCCATTGCGTAGATGTGCTTGGATGAAGTGTAGTTTTCCTTGATCAGGTATTTTCCTGCATCAATAAAATCGAAGAATGTATTTTTCTTGAACAGCATTTTTCCATCCTCATACCATTCTCTTCCCAGGTATTCACCACCGCGGATGTGGGCAATGGCATAAATGAAGCCACGGTCAAGAAGAGAAAGTCTCACATTTGAAAAACTTGCATCTACAGTATGTCCATAACTTCCATATCCATATAATAAAAGAGGGGTGTCTGCTGATTTCTTCGTGTCTTTATGATAAACCAGTGAAATTGGAATCTTTGTTTCCCCATCTCTGGAATCTGCCCATATTCTTTCTGAAATATAATTTTCCGGGAAGAATTTCCCCCCTAAAACCTCTTGTTGTTTAAGAAGCTTTGTGGATTTATCTTTCATGTCATACTCATAGGTAGAACCGGGCTGGGTAAGGGAAGTATAGCCGTAGCGTAAAACTTCGGTGTCAAATTCCAGGTTAATCCCGATATAAGCCGTGTAAGTTGGATCAGAGAATGGAAGGTAATAAGACTCCTGAGTTTTTTCATCAATAATTTTGATTTGTAGAAGACCTTTTTCTCTTTCTTCAAGAACAAGATAATCTTTGAAAATTTCAAATCCTTCCAGTAAAACTTCAGGACGGTGAGGAATGACGTCTACCCAGTTTTCTATACCGCAGTTCTCAATCTTCGTTTTTACGATTTTGAAGTTGATAGCATCATCAGCATTCGTAATGATATAAAATTCATCTTCGTAATGTTCTACAGAATATTCAAGATCATCAATTCTTGGCTGAATAACTTTCCAGTCTGCAAAAACATTGTCTGCAGGAATAAAATGGTGCTCATCAGAAATTGTGCTTGAACTTGCAATAAAAATGTACTGTAAAGATTTTGTCTTAAAGACGTTTACGTCAAAAGTATCATCCTCTTCGTGGAAGATCATGATGTCTTCAGAAGGGTCGGTTCCCAATTGATGTCTGTAAACCTGGAAAGCACGAAGGCTTTTGTCTTTTCTGATATAAAAGATATGCTGATTATCATTGGCCCAGACAGCCTTTCCTGTAGTGTTCAGAATTTTATCCGGAAGAATTTCCCCGGTCTTTAAATTTTTGAAATTTAAAGTGTAGATTCTTCTTCCTACATTGTCTGAAGAAAAAGATGTCAGTTCATTATTGGGGCTTACTGCAACGCTTCCTACCTCAAAGAAATCTTCACCTTCCGCCAGAATGTTTACATCCAGTATAATTTCCTCTTCGTTATCCATGCTTCCATGCTTTCTGCAGAAAATAGGATATTCTTTACCTTCCTCGTAGCGTACAATGTACCAGTATTCATTAAAGAAATAAGGCAGGGATTCATCATCTTTTTTGTAGCGGGCCTTCATCTCTTCAAAGAGTTCTTCCTGAAGCTCCTCAGTGTCTTTCATGATGAATTCTTCATAAGCATTTTCTTCTTCAAGATATTGAATGACTTCCGGATTTTCCCTTTCATTAAGCCAGAAATAATTATCAATTCTTCTGTCACCGTGGGTTTCTAGTATTTTTTCTATTTTTTTTGCCTGTGGAGCTTTCATCAGAATATTTTATTTTTTGTACGGATCGATATGCTTTATCAGAACGTACAATTCAATGTTAATTTTTGTTCAAATGTAGTTAAAAAAAAACCATCTTTTCTGCATTGAAAAGATGGTTGAGTTTATTTTTTGTATTAAAGACTATTTATGAAGTGCTTTAATATATTTTTCAAGGGCCATGGTCATAGAAGGTGTTTCCTTCGTAGGAGCCATTAGGTCTACTTTTAAACCGGCTTCTTCTGCAGCTGCCAAAGTGGTGTTTCCGAAAACTCCGATCTTTGTTTCATCCTGTTTGAAGTCTGGGAAATTCTGTTGCAGAGATTTGATTCCCTGTGGGCTGAAGAAAATCAACATGTCATAATCTTTAATGTTGATGTCTGTCAGGTCACTGCATACAGTACGGTACATAATTGCTCTTGTCCATTCTACGTTTGCAGAATCTAAAGTTTTTACAATATCCGGACTTAAAACATCTGAAGATGGCAACAGATATTTTTCAGTAGGAAACTTCTTAAATAGAGGAAGAAGATCTGAGAAGTTTTTCTCCCCAAAGCTGATCTTTCTTTTTCTGTACACAATGTGCTTCTGAAGATAGTTGGCAATTGCTTCCGACTGGCAGATATATCGCATTGTATCCGGAACTGCAAAACGTAATTCTTCTGCAAGTCTGAAGTAATGGTCAATAGCATTTTTACTGGTAAAAATGATACCGGTATATTGCGTCAGATCTATTTTCTGAGTTCTGAGCTCTTTATTGTCAACCCCTTCGACGTGGATAAATGGACGGAAATCAATCTTTATTTTTTCCTTCTTCGCTATATCCAGATATGGAGAAGACTCACTAGGCGCTGGTTGAGAAACCAATATAGACTTTATTCTCATCTTTGACTTTATTAAAAAAATAACAACTTCCAAAGCAGTAATAATGGTGCAATTTGGAGCGTGCAAATATACAAAAATTTATAATACCATTTCTCCGGAAGAATCTTGTTCTTGTGAAATAAATAGAAAAAAACTTTGAAAATGAATACAAAAGAAAAGAAGAAGAAATAATATATGAAGATTTTATTTCTGTCTATAGGGAAGTAATAATGGGTAACACACAAAATTATCAGCAAAAAAGACAGGATAAAATAAAACTTGGTGGAGGTGAAATAAAAAATAGTCCATCTTTTTCCATCTCCTATACTTTGATAAAATAAAAAACCTAATGTTGATTTTATCAGATAAAAAAACATTACGGCCAGCAAGGTGTACCCAAATTTATTAAGCTGGTATCCAAAAGCCTGCAGGTCTGCAATAAACTTAGGAACTACAGGTATATACTGAGAAATCAGTACAGATAAAGTAAGGGTAATTACACAGGAAGTAATAATCCAGCTGGGAAGGTTATTGCTTGCATCAAAATACTTTTGAAGCAGAAAATCTTTAAGACTTGCATCTCTTTCTATAATATTCATCATAAAGACATATAAAAAGATACAGCCTATAAGTGTAAAAATTACCCAATCGTTATTCTCAGGTATTCTTACATGGTTGATGTAGTTTGGTGATGACGGCAAATTTTAAGTTTTTTATTTTTTTATTTAACTATAAATAACACAACTTGGCATAGAATTTCTTTATTGCTTCATCTGTTAAATCTAATCTTACAACGTATTTTTCATAGATTAAATTGGATATTCAAAATAGCATAACCCTACTTTTGTATGATCCCGGAATCTTTGAAAAATATTTTTGCAAAATTATAGATTATTTTGTATAAAATAAAAAGGTTAAATAAACTATCTTTGCAAACTGAAATGAAAAAACTCGTCATCATCCCAACGTATAACGAAAAGGAAAATATTGAAAATATTATTTCCGCGGTTTTTGCATTGGAGGATGACTTTCATGTCTTAGTAGTAGATGATTCTTCTCCAGATGGAACAGCGGATGTAGTAAAGGAATTACAGAAGAAACATCCTCACTACCTGCATCTTTCAATAAGACATATTAAAGACGGTCTAGGGAAAGCTTATATACATGGATTTAAGTGGGCTATCGAAAATAAATATGATTATATTTTTGAAATGGATGCCGACTTTTCACATAATCCCAATGATCTACCTAAACTTTTTGAAGCTTGTCTGAATGCAGATATGGCTATCGGTTCACGCTATTCAAAAGGAGTGAATGTGGTCAACTGGCCTATGGGAAGAGTGTTATTATCTTATTTTGCCTCAAAATACGTTAGATTTATCTTAGGACTTCCTATCCATGATACCACAGCCGGCTTTGTCTGCTTCTCAAGAAAAGTATTGGAAGAAATCGGATTGGATAATGTAAAGCTGAAAGGATACGGATTCCAGATAGAAATGAAATTCAGAGCTTTTAAAAAAGGCTTCAGAATTGTAGAAGTTCCTATTATATTTACCAACAGAATTTTAGGAGAAAGCAAAATGAATGGTGGAATTATCCATGAAGCTGTTTTTGGTGTTTTAAACTTAAAATGGAAGTCAATCATCAATAGATTATAAGATAAAGCATGACCAATTCTTCCAATAAAAAATATAAAAATAAGCTGATGAAAAAATGATCCTTGTTTTTGTTTTTCTGGGGCTGTTTTCATGTAGTGATTATATTGATAAGCCTAAAAACCTGATTGATCAGGATGTGATGGCAGTAGTTGTTGCAGATCTTGTGATGAACGATCAGGTTAATTTTATGTATCAGAACAGAAATATGGAAGCTGGTACAAGATTTATTTTAAAATCCCATAATATAAAACCGGATGACTTTGTTGAAAGTTTTAAATATTATGTGATCAAAGAAGAAATGGAAGGTATTGCTAACGAAGCTCAGCAAATTTTACTGAAAAAAGATCCTAAAGCGGACAAATATGTAAAAGATAAGCTGAAACAGAGTGAATCGGGAATGCCTCAAAAATAAATAATGTTGAAGCGGGTTTTACCCGGACAATGATAATCGCTGATGGCAGCGAGCTAAAAAAGTGTACAGATGAAATTTTTTAATATCGAAAAAACCTCTGAAGGAAAAGCCAGGGCAGGGGAGATTACTACAGACCACGGGAAGATTCAGACTCCCATTTTTATGCCGGTAGGAACTGTTGCAAGTGTGAAAACAGTTCATCAGAGAGAATTAAAAGAAGACATTAAAGCTCAGATTATTCTGGGAAATACTTATCACCTTTACCTTCGTCCAGGAATGGAAACGATGCAGGCCGCTGGTGGTTTACACAAATTTATGAACTGGGATCTTCCTATTCTTACAGATTCAGGAGGCTTTCAGGTATTCTCGTTAGCGAGCAACAGAAAAATGACTGAAGAAGGAGCAAGGTTCAAGTCTCATATTGACGGAAGCTACCATATGTTCTCTCCGGAAAGATCTATGGAAATCCAAAGACAGATCGGAGCAGATATTTTCATGGCTTTTGACGAATGTACACCTTACCCTTGTGACTATAACCAGGCGAAATCATCTATGGAGCTTACCCACCGTTGGCTGAAAAGATGTATCGAATGGACGAATGATAATCCTGAATTATACGGACATAAGCAAAGACTTTTCCCAATTGTTCAGGGATCTACCTATTCCGATTTAAGAAAAATTTCTGCAGAAGTGATTTCTGAGGCCGGAGCTGAAGGAAATGCCATTGGAGGACTTTCTGTAGGAGAGCCGGAAGAAGAAATGTACAGAATTACAGATGAAGTAACAGATATTCTTCCAAAAGAAAAACCAAGATACTTAATGGGAGTGGGAACTCCTTGGAATATTCTGGAATCTATCGGGTTAGGAATAGATATGATGGATTGCGTTATGCCTACAAGAAATGCCAGAAATGCAATGCTTTTCACATGGCAGGGGGTAATGAACCTTAGAAACGAAAAATGGAAGCAGGATTTCTCGCCTTTGGATGAATTTGGAACCAGCTTTGTGGATCGTGAATATTCAAAAGCGTATCTTCGTCACTTATTTGTATCTAAAGAGTATCTGGCAAAACAGATTGCTTCGATTCATAACCTTGCGTTTTATCTTGATTTGGTAAAAGTAGCAAGAGAACACATCCTTGCAGGAGATTTTTATGAGTGGAAAAACTCTATAGTACCGGTTCTTAGACAAAGACTGTAAAAAGACGTATGCTTAAGATTGTAGACAGATATATCATTAAAAAATACCTTGGAACTTTCAGTTTCATGCTGGTACTATTGTCTATAGTAGTACTTGTTATTGATGTTCAGCAGAAGATTCCAAGAATAGAAAATGCAAAAGCCCTTGATCCTAAACTTGATCTTGGGTATTTTCTGATTCATTTTTATCCCTTCTGGATTATTAATCTTGTGGTGACGTTTCTCTCCATTCTGGTATTTATCACCGTGATCTATTTCACATCCAGGATGGCCAATAATACGGAAATTGTAGCCATTATCAGTAGTGGGGCCAGTTTTCACAGATTTTCAAAACCTTATCTTTATACTTCAATTCTGATTGCATTGATGGCACTGGTTGTATATCATTTAGTACTTCCCTGGGCTAATATCAAGAAAAATCAGTTGGAAGCGTACACCTATAATGCAGCCAATAAAGAAAAAATTCTGGGTACTGCTCCAGCTTCTTCACAGTTGAGCAGAACAGAATACATCTTCGTAGATTCCTGGAATAAAAGAGAAAAAAGAGGGTCAAGCTTCGTGTATCAAAAATTCGATACCCATAGAAAAATGGTGTACGAATTAAAAGCCAGTGATGTATATTGGGATCAGGACAAAAAACAGTTTGTTTTAAATAATTATCTTGAAAAGACCATCAATAAAGATAATACAGAAAAGTTGAGCAACGGATTGGAACTTAGAAAAAACTATAGCCATTCCCCTGAAGAGCTTTTCCCGAACGAACTTTTAGGACAGAATAAAACAACACCGGAACTTTTAAAGTTCATAGAAAGAGAAAAAGCAAGAGGAAACAGTAACCTGAATTCTTATCTGAATGAGCTTCATCAGAGAACTTCAATGCCGGTATCCATTATTATTCTGACTTTCCTTGCCCTTTCTCTGTCTTCTCAAAAGAAGAGAGGAGGTTTGGGAATTAACCTTGCCATAGGGATTTCATTAGCTTTCCTTTTTGTTTTCTCATTTGAAGCTTTAAAAGTGGTTTCAGAGAATAAAAGCTTATCACCTGCTTTAGCGATGTGGTTACCTAATTTGGTATTCCTTCCGCTTACTCTGTATCTTTATATCAAAAGAGCCAATCAGTAAAGAAGTTTTATTTCTTTGTGGTAAAAAGAACGAAGACCGTCATTTTCCAGTTCTATCCAAAGTTCACCCTTTTCATCTGCATTGCGGATGATGCCATTTTGTCTCTCTTTTTCAAGTTCAAAGACCGAGATCTCATCTTTGCGGAATAGATTTTTATTGAAACTGTCCAGAATTTCCTGGTCAGAAGGAATGTTTTTCAGTTTTTCAGATAGAAATTCGTGAAGGTTTAAACTAAGGTCTTCAAGGTTGAATTCTTGCCCTGTCTGCGTCAGGAGTGAGCCGGCATTTGATATTTGGTCAAATTTGTCCTGAAGAACATTGATTCCGGTTCCGATAATGAAATAATTATTTTGATTAATTTTTTTCTTTTCAATCAAAATTCCAACGATTTTTTTACCTTTAAGGATAATATCATTCGGCCATTTGATTTTTACATCAGTATCAGCCAAATTGGCAAGGAAATCCCTTACAAGAATTGCGGTATAATAATTGAATATAAAGTCGGAGCACAGGATGTTTTGAGTATTCACTGCCAGCGTATAAGCCAGGTTTTTTCCGGCAGTTGGAGTCCAGACATTTCCATACTGACCACGGCCTTTAGTTTGATTGAAAGTATGCAATCCTATAAAATCTGAATTTTCGTAAAGTAAAAACTTTGATATTTCGTCATTAGTAGAAGAACATTCTTTCAGATAGAAGAGTTGACTCATTTAAGAAAACTTTAAGACATTAAGGGGGTAAAAGTAAGGTTAAAGTAAAGAAAAAACAATAAATTTGCAGATTATAGTATTTTTTTAATGAATAAAACAGCAGAAAAACAAGCACTAATAGATAAAATCGTTGAAGCACTTCAAGATGTAAAGGGAGAAGATATCATGATCTTTGACCTTTCAAACATTGAAAACTCAGTAGCGGAGACGTTCGTAATATGTAGCGGTAACTCGAATACACAGGTTTCGGCTTTAGCTGGAAGTGTAGAGAAAAAAGTGAGAAATGACCTGAAAGACAGACCTTGGCACGTTGAAGGAACAGAAAATTCAATGTGGGTATTGGTAGATTACGTTTCAGTAGTAGTTCACATTTTCCAGAAAGATGTACGTGAATATTACGATATCGAAGAACTTTGGGGTGACGCAGTCATTACCAAAATTGAAAATGAATAATAAAAATTTTAAAAAGTCTAAATGAATAACAAAGGATTCAATTGGTTCTTTCCTATTGCAATCATAGCTCTTTTGCTTTTCTTTGGTTCCAATTTCCTGGGTGGAGATACAGCAAAAACTATTGATGAAGATGGTTTCTTTAGAGAAATGCAGGCGGGGAAAGTCCAAAATATTATTATATACAAAGACATAGAGAAAGCTGATGTTTTCCTTACCAAAGAAGCGAAATCAGCAATGGTTAAAACCGGAAAGGAAAATAATCCTTTTTCAGCTTTAGATATGGCTCCAAAAGCAGATTATTCTGTAAAATATGGAGATCTTCAACTTTTTCTTCAGAAATTTGAACAGATCAAAGCAACCAATCCAGCTATTAAAACAGCTAAAGATTACGGAACAGGTAAGAGTCCTTTTGCGGATATTTTAATATCTGCATTAATCTGGATTGCTATTCTGGGATTATTCTACTTCCTTCTTTTCAGAAAGATGGGTGGCGGCGGAGGCCCTGGCGGACAGATCTTCTCTATCGGGAAATCTAAAGCTAAGCTTTTCGACGAAAAAGAAAGAATTCAGGTAACATTTAAAGATGTTGCAGGACTGGAAGGTGCTAAAGAAGAAGTACAGGAAGTAGTAGACTTCTTGAAAAACTCTGAAAAATATACAAAATTGGGAGGTAAAATTCCTAAAGGTGTATTATTGGTAGGTCCTCCGGGAACAGGTAAAACTTTATTGGCAAAAGCTGTTGCAGGAGAAGCTAAAGTTCCGTTTTTCTCACTTTCAGGATCTGATTTTGTAGAAATGTTTGTGGGAGTAGGTGCTTCAAGAGTAAGAGATCTTTTTGCTCAGGCTAAAGCTAAATCTCCGGCGATCATCTTTATTGATGAGATTGATGCTATCGGACGTGCAAGAGGGAAAAATAATTTCTCTGGAGGAAACGATGAGAGAGAAAATACATTGAACCAACTTCTTACGGAAATGGATGGTTTCGGAACCGATACGAACGTTATCGTAATGGCAGCAACCAACAGAGCGGATATCCTTGATAAAGCTTTAATGAGAGCAGGACGTTTTGACCGTTCTATCTATGTAGACCTTCCGGAACTTCACGAAAGAAGACAGATCTTTGATGTTCATTTGAAGAAAATCAAGCTTGACGGTGATGTAGATAGAGAATTCCTTGCTAAACAAACTCCGGGATTCAGTGGAGCTGATATTGCTAACGTTTGTAACGAAGCAGCCCTTATTGCAGCAAGAAATAATCATACTTCAGTAACAAAACAGGATTTCCTTGATGCTGTAGACAGAATCATCGGAGGTCTTGAGAAGAAAAATAAAGCCATCAAACCTTCTGAAAAGAGAAGAGTAGCTTACCACGAAGCAGGACACGCAACTATTTCATGGTTAGTAGAACATGCTTCACCACTTTTAAAAGTAACGATCGTTCCAAGAGGACGTTCATTAGGAGCAGCCTGGTATCTTCCGGAAGAAAGACAGCTTACCACTACTGAACAGATGTTGGATGAAATGTGTGCAACATTAGGAGGTAGAGCAGCTGAGCAGGTGATCTTCAACAATATTTCAACAGGAGCACTTTCTGATCTTGAAACTGTAACAAAGAGAGCACAGGCAATGGTAACGATTTACGGATTAAGCCCGAACATCGGTAACATTTCTTACTATGACAGTTCAGGACAGTCTGAATATAATTTCGGAAAACCTTATTCTGAAGAAACAGCTACTAAAATTGATGCAGAGATCAAATCAATCATTGAAAATCAATATGAGAGAGCGATCAGAATCCTTGCAGAAAATAAAGATAAACTGGATGCTTTAGCGAATAAGCTTTTAGAAAAAGAAGTGATCTTCCGTGAAGACTTAGAAGAGATCTTTGGAAAGAGAGCGTGGGATCCTGAATTAACAGAGAAACCGGTTACCAATACAATCCCTGAAAAAGATCAGCCGGAAGTAGTGGAAATACCTCAGATTAAAGAAAAAGAGGAGGAAAGCGAAATACAGGCTCCAGAAAGCCCAACACAGCTTTAAAATCCTTGAAAAATTAGAAATATAAAACCTGACAACTTTAAAATTGTCAGGTTTTTTCATATTTAAGGAGATATTTTGGAATCTATTGTAATTTATTTTCTATTTTTGTATAAAGTTGACTAAAAATAGATTAAGTTGAATTTATTCAAGAGGATTGTAAGCAAACTTACCAACCAGCCTGAGGAAGAGGAAAAACAGAGTCTGGAGAAGCTTGGGGATTCGCTAAAAAATGCGGATCTCGACTATAAGTTTGCGCAATTATTTACGCATTCGGGGGGATTTTTTAATTATTGTGCAGATGAAGCGGAGGCTCTACAAACTTTAAATCAAATTGTTAAAATAGAAGGTATTAACAACCTTTTCTGTTGGGATAAGGAACTTCAGAACTTTTTAAATGTTGTGAAATCACCTTATACTTCAGAATTGCAGCCCTCCAATGATGCAGCATTTATCACCTGTGAATATCTGATTGCATATGATGGCAGAATAATGCTTTCACACAATAATATTCTTCATTATCATTCTTCAAGGCTTCCGGATAGAATTATCATCATTGCCAATGTTTCGCAGATTGTAAACAACCTGAATGATGCTATGGGGAAAATAAAAAGAAACGGAAATATCAAGAACCTTACTTCCATCAGCGGAAGCCAGTCTAAAATGGACAGTTCTTCTAATTCCAATACAAAACTGTTTTTATTGCTGCTTGAAGATTAAGCACCCACTACTAAATTTTAAATTTTGGACAAAAACCTCATTCAAAGAACCATTTCAGGTCTCGTTTATGTAGCCATTATCATTCTTTGTTCGACTCCGCTAGGGGCGCAACTTATCAACAGCATTTTTCCTGGCCTTATTCAGCAACAATATCTTTATTATGGATTAATAAGTTTATTATTGGTGGTAGGTACCTGGGAGTGTGTGAAAATAATGAAATTTGGAAAAGGATATGAAAAATGGGTAGTGTATCCATTGGTCATTTTTATATTTTATATTTTTTCCAAAAGATACTTCCATCATGATTTCTTTTTTGATTTCAGATTGAGTGAGATATTAGCTCTTGCTCTTATTGGTATTGCTGTAGTTACTTTATTTAAATTTCCTAACGAATTATACTTTGATAGCGGAAAACTGATTTTTACGGTCATTTATGTGGCTCTGCCGTTCAGTTTTGCATTAGGGTTACCTAAGTTTTCCAGCTATAGTGATAGCTTCTCTCTAGAAGTTCTTTTCCTTTTTATCCTGATCTGGAGTAGTGATACCTTTGCTTATCTGGTAGGGAAATTTTTTGGAAAACATAAAATGGCTCCAAAGATTTCTCCTAAAAAAACCTGGGAAGGGTATATTGGTGGAGTTGTTCTTACATTGGTGCTGTCTTATTTTGTAGAACAGTATCAACCCGAACTGAGAGGTAACTGGATGTTTGTAGGATTTTTGGTAGCTGCTTTTGCTCCACTGGGAGATTTAGTAGAAAGCCAGTTGAAGAGAAGTTTCGGTGTAAAAGACAGTGGAAACATCATTCCTGGGCATGGAGGAGTATTAGATAGGTTAGATAGTTTTATTATCTGCGTTCCTGTCGTATATTTGTACTTTATTTTAGAAAAATTTATTTAGTCTCATGAAATTACATAGAGAATCAAAAGGAACAATTACGGTAGCCACGATACTTTTTCTGGTATTGGGAGCTTTAGCCATCTATTTCCTTAAAATATGGTCTTTGTTGATCATCGTACCTTTGTTGGTTATTTACTGTCTTGTATTCTGGTTTTTCAGAGTTCCGAACCGTAGTATTCTTGACCACAGAGAGAATGTAATCGCTCCGGTTGACGGAAAAGTGGTAATGATCAAAGAAGTGGAAGAAAATGAATTCATTAAAGGAAAGGCCATTCAGGTTTCTATCTTCATGTCTCCATTGAATGTACACATCTGCAGATATCCGGTAAGCGGAAAAGTGATCTACAAAAAATACCACCCGGGAAAGTACCTGGTAGCATGGCATGAAAAATCATCTACAGAGAATGAAAGAACAACGGTAGCAGTTGAAACTGAAACCAATCATAAAGTAGTTTTCAGACAGATTGCAGGATATGTGGCCAGAAGGATCGTATTCTACTGTAACGAGGGAGATCAGGCAAAAGCCGGACATGAGTTTGGGTTTATCAAATTCGGGTCAAGAATGGATGTTTTTCTGCCTTTAGATACTGAAATCATCTGTAAGATTGGTGACATTACCAAAGGAGGTTTGGATGTTATCGCTAAATTGAAAGATTAAGATATATAATTATCATATTGAGACTGTTCTGAAAGGGCAGTCTTTTTTGTTTCTAAACACTAATGGTACAAACGGGTTGTACGAATATCACTAATAAAAAAACGGAGATTATCTCCGTTTTTCTTTTCTATCTAAGCTTTAATATATGGCTTTATTTCGTCTAATATGCTTAATATAAACTCTACCGGTAAATCCTCTTCTGCATCAATTAAAAGGATCTTAAACTTCTTCCTCCCGTCCTGTGTGAGTTCCGGATAATCCAGCTTGTCACCATGATAAAAACTGAGGTAGTGTTTTTTGTATTTTTTGCTATAATAAAAATAACACAGCATTTTCTTTTTGTACTTGATGAAAGGCAGTCCGAAACTGAAAGTTTCTGTAATATGTTCAGGATCTGAAGCCAGGATGGTTTCCCGTAAAAAAAGAAGAGTACTTCTTTCAGGCTCTTCGATTCTGTAGAAATACTCTTGTATAGGGTTCATTTTTATGTTGATTTAAAAATAATTAGTCAAAGTTTTGAAGTTCAACAAGCTTGTTGTACATCCCTTTCTTAGCAATAAGATCATGGTGGGTTCCCTGTTCTACAATGGTTCCTTTTTCCATTACTACAATCCAGTCTGCTTTTTGGATCGTTGAAAGACGGTGGGCAATCACAAGGGAAGTTCTGTTTTCCATCATTTTTTCCAGAGCATCCTGTACAAATCTTTCAGATTCTGTATCTAAAGCTGAAGTAGCTTCATCAAGAATCATAATTGGTGGGTTTTTCAATACAGCTCTTGCAATGGATACCCTTTGTTTCTGTCCACCGGAAAGTTTATTTCCATCATCTCCGATATTGGTGTCATATCCGTCAGATAAACCTGTAATGAAAGAATCCGCATTCGCAATTTTAGCAGCTGCAATAACTTCCTCTCTGGTTGCATTAGGTTTACCCATTAAAATGTTATTATAAACCGAATCATTGAATAATACAGATTCCTGGGTTACCATCCCAAGGAGTTGGCGATATTCCTGTAATTTTAAATGTTTAAGGTCTACACCATCAATCAGGATCTGTCCTTCAGAAACATCATAGAATCTTGCCAAAAGGTTGGCAATAGTAGTTTTTCCACTTCCACTCTGTCCTACCAGTGCAACGGTTTTTCCTTTAGGAATCGTTAAATCAAAGTTCTTAAGAATCAGATTGGCTTTATCATAGTAGAATCCAATATTCTTGAATTCAATATTCTTATTAAGTGTTGAGATGGAAACAGGCTCTGCAATTTCTTCAATTTTTACATCTGCATCCAGAATTTCCAATACTCTTTTCAGAGAAGCTTCTCCTTTCTGTACGTTTGAAATAGAAGTTGATAAACTCTTTGCAGGTGGTAAGATCTGGAAGAACATTCCCAAGAACACAAGGAAACCGGCAGGGGAAAGACTCTGTTCAACAATAATCTGTTTCCCTCCATACCATGCAATAATTAGAAAAGTAATAGACCCTAAGAATTCGCTCATTGGTGATGCCAACTCTTTCTTTCTTCCCAAGCTGATTGAGCTGGAGATCCATTTGTTCATGGACTTCATAAAACGATTGTCCATAATCTTTTCTGCATTAAAGATTTTAATAACTTTTGATGATTTTAAAGTCTCATCTACAATAGAAAAGATAGTTCCCATTTCATGCTGGGCCTCATGAGAGTCTTTTTTAAGGCTTTTCCCAATTAATGCAATCATTGTTCCCATTACAGGCAATACCAATAAAGAGAAAAGAGTCATTTCAGGACTTACGATAAATAAAGAGATCAGAGTACTGATTAGCATAAACGGAGCATTGATTAATTCAACCAAACTCCCCAGGATGTTTCCTTCAACTTCTCCTACATCATTAGACATACGGGACATCATATCTCCTTTTCTGCTTTCCGTAAAGAATGAAACCGGTAAAGAAAGTATTTTTCTGTACATAGCACCTCGAAGGTCTTTGGTAACACCTACACGATAGTTAATCAAAAGAAATGCTCCCAGATATCTGAAAATATTTCTTAATAAGAACATAAACGCTGTAATGATACAAAGCCAAGCCAGAACTTTTAAAGACCCATATTGAGCAACTAATGACTGGATATAGTAGTTGGCATAATCTTTTGCATAGGTGAAAAAATCAAGAAATTCTCCTGAATACACCGGAGCTATATTTTTTTCTGCTTTGATGGTTCCAAAAAGCATTCCTAAAACGGGAAGAATTGTCCCCAGTGAAGCAATTTGAAATAAGGAATACAGAATATTGAAAAATAAACTTCCGTAGATATATTTTTGATGTGGCCTCGCGAACCTCAGTATTTTTTATACTCATTCATTCAATGAAAAATTTGGATAGCAAAATTACGTAAAATTAAAAGATAAGACGTTCTTAATCCCGTTTTACTTTAATGGATAAGTTTCAAAATGAAGTTTTTTGTTACAACATATTGAAATAAAGTGAAAAAGAGTGGAAAAGACTCTGGAATATAGAGCGTGAAAAATAATCAGTTTTTCAGCTAAAGCCAAAATAAAACCGCCAATATGACGGTTTTATGAAGTATAATATTAATTAAAATTTACCTGGTCGTTATATTTTGGTTCAAAGTTTTTAGGATTGAGTTTCTCCAATGTCTTTCCAAAATTATTGATGATTTGGGTCATATTATCTACATCAACAATGCTGATATCATCATTTACTTGATGATAGTGCTTAGCTTTAGTCATGTCAACCGTTGAAAATGAATGAGCAATAATTTTCTTTTTTACAAAACTGACATTATCTGAACGGTAAAAAAGCTGCTGTTTTGCATAAGGATCAGCATTGATTTTTAACCCGTTTACTGCTTGAGCGTTGAAGAGCTCATCAAGATCTGAGAAGCCGTCTCCCGTCATATATAATGCATTTTCCCCCCATTGGGATTCTGTGGCAACCATTTCAAAATTGAAAAGAGCCGTCATGTTTTTGTATATTTTGTCAAGGTTTTTATCCTCAGAGATTGCTTTGGATCCAAGCATTCCTTTTTCTTCTCCATTAAAGGCCATGAAAGCCATAGAAAATTCAGGTTCCTTATCTTTGAAATAATCTGCGATACCTACCAGTGTGGTAATTCCGCTGGCATCATCATCAGCACCATTATAAATATTGTCACCGCTTTTTTTATTGGTTCCGATATGATCAAAATGTCCTGAAAAGCCAAGTGTTTTATCAGATTTACCTTTCTTTATGCCGCAAACATTATAAGCTGTTTTACCATTGTATTCAAAAGGAATCAGGTATGAGCTTCCTGTACAGTATTTAAGATTGTTTTCTTTGAAAAGAGTGGCAATATAATTGGCAGCATTCTCATTTTCAGAAGTTCCAATTTCGCGACCTTTCATTTCATC
The DNA here is from genome assembly GCF_004119455.1 of Chryseobacterium sp. CH25. Lineage (GTDB taxonomy): Bacteria > Bacteroidota > Bacteroidia > Flavobacteriales > Weeksellaceae > Chryseobacterium. The sequence goes on along the minus strand of NZ_NRQT01000003.1, from coordinate 290,176 downwards.
AGAAGCCAGGGTAGAAATAATAGTTTTTACTCTTTCTTTTGATATTTCCTGCGCAAAAGTGCATACTGAGAATAGCGATAAAGTAAGATATGTTAGCTTTTTCATAGTCTTTAATTAAAAGTTATAGAATCTGTCGTCTTTCAGATCAAAATGTTGCAGGGAAGTTACATAAATTAATTGATCGGAGCAGATTATCGGGTAGAATAGCAGAATACAGATATATACAAATAAAAAACAGCTCCTGAAAAGGAACTGTTCTCACTCAAAAAATCGTTGTAAGGTTACCGAAGTCTGTCTACAGATTTCACGAGCCTCTCATCTTTACGGATGTATACATTTGCTATAAGCAGACATATTACCGCAATTAATGGGAAAATCGGCTCAATACCCTTCTCAGGAAACTGAATTCCTCCGGATAAGCTTAGCAGCCAGTACGCCAATACACCAATCAACAAAGCGTTTATAATGATGCTGATGGTATTCAGCAAAATTTGTCTCTTTCTGTTTTTAAAACTGAAGATACTTAATGATCCAATAATAACAAGGATAATACATCCTATATTAAGTACAGGAATACTGTCTGAAATCACAACATCCTGTCCCGTTATAAAAAGGAAAACAGCAGCTAAAACTGCCAATAAAGTCCATATAGTTTGTATTCTCTGTAGCATTGAATATTAAATTCTTGGCAAAAATAATATAAATTTTGCACAATTCAAAAATAAGTGTAGATTTGCATTATACAATGTACTTGAAAACAAAAGTCACCGGACTTACTTTTCTTACTCACAATTAATTACATTTTTACATTAAATATGTTTAACATAGAAACGTTAAGGTCAAAATCCGTAACGGAACTGACTAAAATCTTAAAGGATTTGGGCGTTAAAGTTGCAAGAAACAGCAATGAAAATGACAAAATCTTTGCAATTCTTGACTTTCAGGCTTCCAATCCTAAAGTAGCAAAAGATTATTTCAACGCCACGGAAACCAGCGCCAATACTGAAGAAGCTCCAGCAGAAAAAACTGCAAAGGCTCCTGTAAAAAAAGCTGCTCCAAAGAAAGCCCCGGCAAAGCCTAAGGCAACTGCTAAAGCTCCAACAGAACCACAAGTAGAGGAAAAAGTAGAAGAAATAACGCCGGTTGCTGAAGAAGTAAAAGCAGAAGAGCCTAAAACTGAAACAGTAGTAGCAACAGTAAACGAAGAAGTATCTGCCGCTAATTCTGCTAAAAAGAAAAGAAAAAGAGTTTCTCCTAATACTGGAAATACAGAAACTCCTCAGGAAAAACCTGAAGCCCCTAAAAACACAGAATCTCAAGAGCCTACACAGGCAGAAGAAAAGCCTCACAATCCTCAACAACAGGCTAACAGACCTCAAAAGGGACACAACCATCCACAGAACAGTGGAAACCAACATAAAAATCAAAACCAACATCAGAACCAACACCAAAATCAGAATCAAAACAGACATTCTGAAAAGGCAGAGGAGCAGCAAGACCACAAGAAGGAATTTAATTTCGACGGAATGGTAAGCATTGAAGGGGTGTTGGAGATTTTACCTGATAACTACGGATTTTTACGTTCTTCAGACTTTAGCTATATCTCTTCTCCTGATGATGTATACGTTTCTACGGCACAGATCAGAAATTTTGGTCTGAAAACCGGAGATACAGTTAAAGGAATTGTAAGATTACCGAAAGAAGGTGAAAAATATTTTTCATTATTAAGACCAACGGAAGTTAACGGACGTGATCTTGCATTCATCAAAGATCGTGTTGCTTTTGAATATCTGACTCCACTTTTCCCTGAAGAGAAATTTAACCTTGCAGGAAGCGGATCTACAGTTTCTACCAGAATTGTTGACTTATTTGCACCAATTGGGAAAGGACAGAGAGCAATGATTGTTGCACAGCCTAAAACTGGTAAAACAATGTTGCTTAAAGATATTGCCAACTCTATTGCAGCTAACCACCCGGAAGTATATATGATGGTTCTTCTTATCGATGAACGTCCGGAAGAGGTTACAGATATGGAAAGAAGTGTGAATGCAGAAGTAATTGCTTCTACATTTGATGAAGCTGCTGAGAAACACGTAAAAGTGGCTAACCTTGTTTTAGCAAAAGCTCAGAGAATGGTAGAGTGTGGGCATGATGTTGTAATCCTGTTAGACTCTATCACGAGATTGGCAAGAGCATACAACACGGTAACTCCAGCATCCGGTAAGGTTCTTTCCGGTGGGGTAGACGCTAATGCACTTCATAAACCGAAAAGATTCTTTGGTGCAGCAAGAAAAATTGAAGGTGGAGGATCTTTAACGATTATTGCAACGGCATTAATTGATACAGGTTCTAAAATGGACGAAGTGATCTTTGAAGAATTCAAAGGTACAGGTAACATGGAACTTCAGTTAGACAGAAAAATTGCAAATAGAAGAATTTATCCTGCGATTGATCTGGTATCATCCAGTACACGTAGAGATGACCTTCTTTTAGATGAAAAAACTTCGCAGAGAATGTGGATTTTAAGAAAATACCTTTCTGAAATGAATCCTGTAGAAGCGATGGAATTTGTAGATAAGAACATTAAAGGAACTCTTAATAATGAAGAATTCCTGATGTCTATGAATAAATAAATTTAATATTGTTAAATAGAAAGCACGGGTCTCAGGATTCGTGCTTTTTAGTTTGATATTATATACATTGAAAAGTTTTTTAAAATTTAATTCATTCTAAATCAATATATCAATGTTAAAGATTTATTAAAGTAATCCCCAATCTTTGATAATACCTTAAATATTGGCTAATTTTGAAGTATAACATTAAAAATAAAGATTATGTCATTTGAATTACCAAAATTAGGATATGCATACGATGCATTAGAGCCTACGATCGATGCAAGAACTATGGAAATCCACTATACGAAGCACCACCAAGCGTATATTGACAATTTAAATAAAGCAATTGAAGGAACTGATTTAGCAGGAAAAACTATTGAAGAGATCTGCCAGACAGGAACTGATAAGCCAGCTGTAAGAAACAATGGAGGAGGACACTTCAACCACTCTCTATTCTGGGAAATTTTAACTCCTGGCGGAAGCAATGAGCCAGTAGGAAACGTAAAAGCTGCTATCGAAAACTATGGTGGTCTTGAGAAATTCAAAAATGATTTTTCTGATGCTGCTAAAACAAGATTCGGTTCAGGATGGGCTTGGTTAGTAAAAAATGCTGACGGATCTGTATCTGTTTCTTCAACTCCAAACCAGGATAACCCATTAATGCCTGTTGCAGACGTTAAAGGAACTCCGGTTTTAGGATTAGACGTTTGGGAGCACGCTTATTATTTAAACTACCAAAACAGAAGACCTGACTATGTTTCTGCATTCTTTTCTGTAGTAAACTGGGATAAGGTAGAAGAATTATTCAACAAATAATTTTCATCTATTATAAAAATAAAAGGTTCAGAATTTTCTGAACCTTTTTTAATTGATTTATGTGTCAAAATTATCTTCCGTTTTAGAAGGCGTCGCTTCCGGATAATCCGTTCATCCTTAATCCGTATTTCCATTTTACATACGCAAATACCTGATAAAGTTTATATTCAAATTTTATCCCGTAGTTTTCTCTTGGGTCATAATCTATTCCGGATTCTATGATATTCCTGTATTTTCCGGTGCTGTAATAGCTGTTCCATTCATTCACAAGGAATGTGTTTTTTGTTTTCAGATAAGATTCTGAGTACTGGCTCATTGGCTTGGCCACGGCATTAAGGAAATAATCAAATTGAGTGTCAATAACGGTAAGATCCCATTCCCCGTCATCATTTTTAGACGGTTTCATTTCATTCTTTTCTTTATCCTTTTTGTGTTGTTTTGCTGTGGAAGACAACTGAAAGGTATAAGAGCAATAAAAAGTATTAGAACAAAATTTTTCATAATTCAGGTATTTATTAAAAAAGCACTCCAATAAGAGTGCCTTTCTGTATTATTTTTTAATATATTCTTTCTGAACTACGGAAACCGCAGGGAAGTGATCACTGTATCCACCAGTGAATCGGTCTCCATCCCAAGAACGTAAAGGATATCCTTTCCATTGCCCTTCTTTGTTTACCAGATAAGCCGGAGCATAGATCTCAGCTTTAAAAATGGTATAAGTAGGAGTTATTTTTTCAGGAGAATAAAGGTTTCTTGAAACAATGATCTGATCAAACAGGTTCGGTGCATCTCTATAAGCAAGAGAGGCTACACCTGCCTTATATAATTTATACATTAAGTTATAATAAGGAGTTTTATCAGATAATTCACTTGGATCACCCACAGCTGCCAAATGTTTTTTCAAACTTGGGCTTACCGGATCGTCATTATAGTCACCCATTGAGAATAATTTGATACCAGGGTTTTCAGCAGTTACCTTGTCCATTTCCTCTTTTAATACAGTAGCAGCTGTATTTCTTTTTGCAAGGGAAATAGCTTCTCCACCTCTTCTGGATGGCCAGTGGTTCATGAAGATTCCTACTTTTTCTCCATCTAATAGGCCAATAGCGATTACAATATCTCTGGTGTATTCTCTTTTTCCGTTTTCATCATAAATTTTAATTTCTTTTTTATATGAATCCAAAACAGAGAATCTTCCTTTCTGATAGATGATGGCCACATCAATCCCTCTGGCATCATAAGAATTGAAATGTACAATTCCGTAGTTGCTTCTTGCTAAAGCAGGCTGTTTGATAAGGTCTTCAATTACCTGTCTGTTTTCTACCTCAATTAATCCACAGATTGCAGGGTTATCGTTGGTATATTGTCTTCCAAGTTCGGAAATAACCTTAGCTTCATTAGCTAACTTTTGATTATAGTATTTTGTACCCCATCTTTTAGGGCTGTTCACTGTAAAATCTTCAGATAAGAACTGTTTTCTGATTACTTTTTTTCCAATTAATAGATCATCACTCCATTCCCCTTTATAATCTTCTGTTGTTTCAAGATATTTAAGAGAATCTACAGGTACACTTCTGTGGAATTTAGGGTTAGAACGTGGCAATGTTCCATCAATATAATCTGCAGAAGGAATAGTGTCCCAAAGGTTTTCAACATTCAGGAAAGCGACAGCTGCTCTCTTTACCTGCCTCTGTTGTGAGAAAGCAGAACCAAAGCAAAATAGGGCGGCGATGATTAAATATTTTTTCATATTCTTAGTATATTCAAAAAATTGAGGGGGTAAAATTACTAATTTTATATAAGAATAAAGATTAAAATAATCTGAGTTTAATTTAATAAAAGGTTAAGATTGAGATAGAAAGTCTGAAAGAAATGCATAATCATTCATTATTTTGATATTGTTAAGGAGTATTTATTATTTATACAATGCTAAAAAATAAGCTGTTTGTTTGGGATTAAAAATATTCTGTAATGATTGTTGAACACTTTTCTTAACATCTGTTGCTCTTTTTTGTGATTGATGAAAATAGCTCTGTTTTTTTAGGATAATGAATAGAGGTTAAGAAAAATTAATAGAATAAAGAGCTAAAAATGTTTGAGTTAATGAAAATAGTCCTAAATTTGTTGCCCCTTAAATAAAGAAGGAGTTAAAAATAAGTTTATTATGATTAAAAAACTATCCCTAATCTCTTTGTTTACTTTAATGCCTGCCTCTTTTTACTTTGCACAAACTACTGTGTTTGCGTATGTTAAAGATCAGGATGGTAAGCCTTTGGAGAAAGCAGAAGTAGATCTAGCACAGTCCACTGATGATACATCTGTGGATAAAATTGGATACTTCCAGTTTGTGGATTTAAAACCTGGCCACTATCTTATTACAGTGACAAAACCAAATTTTGAGTCTAAAATCTTAGAGTTTGACGTAACTGCTGATGAGAAGAAAAAAGATTTAGGTGTTATTACACTTAATTACAACTTAGGATCAGATGCAGGAGTAATAGTTATTGACGACTCAGCAAATGATACTGAAGATGGAGGCTCATCAATGCAGCCTACTGTAGGACTTTTAAGCTCAGGAAGAGATGCTTTCCAGAATGTTTCCGCTTTTGAACTGGGTGCTTACTGGTTCAGACCAAGAGGGGTAGACAACAGATTTGAGGATGTACTTTTTAATGGAGTATCCATGTCTAAAAATGATGATGGTAAAGTAGACTTTAACAACTGGGGAGGTCTTAATGATGTAACAAGATATCCTTATGAAAATGTGGATAATATTACTCCTTCAGAATATACTTTTGGTAATTTAGGTGGTGCTGTTTATTACAATACAAGAGCATCAAGCTATAGAAAGCAAACTTCATTAGCTTATTCATTTACAAACAGAAGTTATTTACACAGAGCAATTGCTACTTATTCTTCAGGCCTTTCTAAAGATGGATGGGCATTCACATTCTCAGCAAGTAGAAGATGGGGAGACAGAGCAATTATTGATGGTGTTTATCAGGATGCTTATGCATATTTTGCTTCTATCGAGAAGAAATTCAGTGATAGACACTCTCTTAATTTAACGGCTTTCGGATCTCCAACTTACAGATCTTCCAATGCTCCAAATACTCAGGAGGTTTATGATCTTATGGGTAAAAACTATAACTCATACTGGGGATGGCAAGATGGAGAAAAAAGAAACTCCAGAATCAGAAAGGTGTATGAGCCGGTATTCATGTTAACAGATTACTTAAAAATAGGTAAAAACTCTAACTGGATCAATACTGTTTCCTATCAGTTTGGTAGCGATGCGAGAAGTAGATTAGACTGGTTCCATGCTGCTGATCCAAACCCTACATATTACAGAAAATTACCAAGCTACGGTCTTCTTACAGCTGATGAATTCAGACAACAGTCTCAGATCGACTGGAATTATCTATATAATACCAACCGCATCAATAAAACCAATATGGATGGTTCTGAAAGAGGAGCATCTTATACATTGATTGATGATGTGAATAAAGATAAAACTTTCAATTTCTCCTCTCACTTTGATACAAAACTGAAAGATAACTGGAAGTTGAATATTAACTTTAATTATCAGAACTTACAATCAGATAACTTCAGAAGAATTAATGATTTATTAGGAGCTAACTATGCTAATAATCTTAATCCTTTTAACAATGATGTAAGATATAACCTTGATGATGAGAATACTAAAGTAAGAGTAGGAGACAGAACTCAATATTCTTACCAGTTAACCAGAAATCATTATTCATTAAATGTTTCTACTGAAATTGATTTCAACAAATGGAATGTAGTTGCTTCCATATTCGCATCACAATCTGAGTCTTATAGAAATGGAGACTACAGAAGCGGAATAGCGCAGTTTACTAATAATTCTAAAGGAAGAAGTGCAATATACAATGCTTTAGATGCTGGTATTAAAGGAAAGATTACCTATAAGATCAACGGTAAAAACTTTATCGTATATAACGGTGCTTTCTTTAGTTTAGCTCCTACACTTAATGAAATCTATATCAACCCTAGAGTTTCAGATTTCTTAACTCCTGGTGTTAAAAATCAAGTGATCAACTCTAATGATATCAGCTATATCATGAGAGGACAGATTTTAAAATTAAGAGTATCAGGGTACTACACTACAATCAGTAACTCTACTGAATTAGCAAGATATTATGCCGCTGTTTCTACAGACTCAGGATCATATAATACATTGATTAACGAGGCAATGAGTGGAGCTGATAAGAGATATATCGGAGCTGAATTAGGTTTCGATGTGAAAATTACACCTACCATTAATGCTGTTGGGGTTGCAAGTGTTGGTGAATACAAATTTACAAACACGCCACAGGTTTATTCAGTAGATGACCTTAATGGTTTCAGAAGCTATGGTGCTGCTAATGTAAAAGATTATAAAGTTGCTGGTACACCTCAAAAAGCATTCTCTTTAGGATTGAAATACAATTCACCTAAATACTGGTGGGTAGGAGCTTCTGCTAACTATCTGATGGATCAGTATCTTGATTTCTCTGCGCTTAACAAAACAGCTGCAATGTATACAATTCCTGATTCAGGAGGTCTTATTTACGATGGAGCTACACCGGAAGTTATTCAGAAACTTACTGCTCAGAAGAAATTTGATGATCAGTTTATGCTGAATGCTAACGCTGGTAAATCTTTCCAATTTGGAAAATACAGAGTTGGGGTAAGTATTTCTGTAAATAATATCTTAAATAACAGAAACTACGTAACTGGAGGATTTGAACAAGGTAGAGCCGCTAACTTTACGGATGCACTTGCTGAATCTCAAAGAGCAACTCCTTATTTCGGACCAAAACTTTGGTATGACAGAGGAAGAACTTTCTTTACTAATGTTTATTTAAGATTCTAATAAAGACTACAATGAAAAAATATAATTCAATTTTTAAATCTATTTGTATCGCAGCAGCCTCTCTATGGATTATCGTAGGATGTGTACATGATGATAAATATGATGAACCCAATCTCGATGGTTACGCGTGTGTTGCCGATTTTAAGGCTAATGTAACCTTAAGTGAGTTAAAGAAGAAGTTTACTGAAAATAATCCTTCAGGGGCTGCTTATGTATTCCCGGCAGATAAGCCTAATGATGCAAGTGATGATTTGTTTATCGAAGGATATGTTTCTTCTACGGATGAAACCGGGAATATCTATAAAACAATCTATATTCAGGATGCATTGAAGAATCCTACTCATGGTTTTACCATCAGTGTGGATATGGTAAGTTCTTATACAAGATTCCCTCAGGGATCTAAGATCTATGTAAAGCTTAATGGTCTTGCGGTAGGTACTTATGGAGGTGTAGTTCAGCTTGGGGTAAAAACAGGCGCTGAATCTGCAGCAAACGGAGTTTCCAGAATTCCTGAGAAATTAGCGCCAAGTGTAATTTCAAGATCTTGTACTACAAGAGGGGAAATCACACCAAGAGTTATTTCTATAGCAGATCTTAAAGCTAATGAAGACCTAATCGGTTGTTTAGTGGAGCTGAATAATGTAGAATTTGATGCAAAAGCTTTATGTTCAAACTACGCACCTAACGGTGAAACTGTGGATAAAGTAATTGGTCAGAATTGGGATAAATTAGCCAAAGTTTACAAAAACACTGCAGTAGTAAGAAACAGTGGATATTCTTCTTTTGCCAATCAATATATTCCGGCTGGACAAGGAACTTTTAAAGGAATATTCAGTAAGTTCCAGTCAGGATCCAATACAACTTACCAGTTCTATATCAATAAAGTTACTGATCTTGATATGGAGGGAAAGAAAAATGGTGAACTTACAGATCATCACTTCCCACGTCAGGATGAAATTAAGGAAAACCCTTGTAGATTTAGTGATACAAACCTTACCGCTAAAACGATTGCAGATATCAAGCAACTTGGGGCTTCATTACCTCCAACAGGATTAGTGTTAGCAGAAATTACAGGAGATTTCTATGTAAAAGCTCAGGTTACTGCTAATGATGAGGCTGGAAACATTTTCAGATATCTGTATGTAGAGGACGCAACCGGGGGAATTAAGATCAATATCAATAAGACAGATCTTTTCCAGGATGCAAGATTTAAAGTAGGAAAAGACCTTTATATTAAACTTAAAGGATTGTATTTAAGAAATGTTTCTGGAGAATTACAGCTTGGATCTAATGAATCAGTATCTACTATTGGATACAGAATCAGAGAAGAAAATATATACAAACACTTATATGATTCCAATGAGCCTGCAAGAGCGGTTGTTGCTTCTGAAAGAACAATTTCTCAGTTAACAACAGCAGATGTAGGAAGATGGATTAAAATTAAAGATCTTGAATTCATTAACGGAGACTTAGGTAAAACGTATGCAGATGGTACAGGGCTTTCAAACAGAACGTTGGAAGACTGTTCAGGAAAAACAATTACTTTAAGAACCAGCGGACGTGCTGTATTTGCAGGAAAAGCAGCAAATACTATTGAAGTAGCAGGTGGAAAGGGTGATGTATATGCTGTTTTAAGTATATTTAATGGTACTTACCAATTGTGGTTTACCAAACTTCCGGATCTTCAGTTAACTAATCCTAGATGTGACGGAAGTATCTATACACCGCTTCCTGTTCTTTATAAAGATGATTTTGCTGCAGGTGGATTTAATAGTACAGAGTGGACGGTTGTTAATAAAGTAGGACCAAACCAATTCTGGGGAACATCTAACCAAGGAAACGGAACGAACTATTATGCCATGATGAATGGTAATGCAGGTGGTGCAGGTAATAATTTCGATAACGAAGACTGGTTGATTTCTAAAGCAGTAAGCTTAGCTGGTAAATCTAAGGCTATGGTAACATTTACTACAGATGTAAGATATGATGGTTATGCTTTACAGGTATATGCTACTGATAACTATACCGGAAATGTGGAAACTACTAACTGGACACAGCTTCCGGCAATTCTGGATACCAATACCGGTGCATTCGGAGATTGGGTAAGCTCAGGAAATGTAGATTTAAGTGCTTTCTTGGGTAAGAATGTAAGAATTGCATTTAAATATACTTCTACAACAGCTAAAGCTTCAACATGGGAAGTAGATAATTTCAACATTAAAGGACAATAAGTATTGTTTTTTATATAGTAAAAGCCAGCTCGAAAGAGCTGGCTTTTTTATTATTCACTTGTACTATAATTTTCTATTAATGTACTGTAATCGTTGGATCCCAATAGCAATAACTGTATAAAGTCTGTTTGCTGCTGTCTTTTGGATCTAAAGTATATAAAGCAAAATAAATATAGTAGCTTCCTGTTCCTACTTGACCTATTCTTGCATCTAAGCTTGGAAAAGTAACGTTTCCAGGCACAGAAGGCATTCCATCTCTGTCTGAACTTTTTGGATCAGGTACGGCTGCAATGGTTCTGTCTACAAATTCATATTGGAAAGGGTTGCCATAAAACACATCCACTCCGTCATATTTTTTAACTCTGTATATAATAATGGCATCATCGGAATTCTGAGAAACAGAGCAGCCTCTGAAGCATACAGTATCTCCATCTCTTCCTTTGAAATTTAAGTCTGCTGTTGCCTGGCCTGTAGCAATGTGAGCGCTTGGAACGATCATATATTGGCTTTTATGATCTATACCTACCGGATTATTTTTATCCGTACTTGGGGTAATATTTCTGGCTTTGATGTAGTCTTTTACGTAATCTGTATCCACTACGATCATAACGTCGATTTCCTGGCTTGAAGCATTTAATTGATTGTTGTCCATGTGATTTGTTTTTAAATATTATTCTTACTCATGTGGCTTTTCAGATACCGCCCCGTTTTTTTTATGATGTCGGCTTCAATATTGTAATTACAGGACAAATTTAAAATGTTAAAAAAACGTATGTTAGAGTATAAGTGCTGAATTTTCAATCAGTATTTTTACTGATTAATCCCTGTTGTGTGATTTTTATTACAAAAAAATACCCTGAAAGTTAAACTTACAGGGTACCCATTTATAATGGTTAAATCTAATTTTCTTTAAAAAGAAACCTCATTCACTTCTTTTCCTCTTTGGAAGTTCATCATTTTCTGACTGCCTTTGTAGGCTATACTCACCAGATTGATTTGCTTTGGAAAAGAGCTTAAAAGGATCGTATTTTTAATCTTCAAGGTATTAATATCTGAAACCCCGCCGGTCTCAAAATATACCCATACAGTTTCTCCGCTGATCTGACTTCCCGTGAAGGTAATTGTTTTGGGAGCACCATTGACAAATACATCAAAATTATTGTTCACATATTTTTTCACTTCCGCTTCAAATCCTGCTGTATTAGGATTGATCTTAATAGCGTCCGAGATATGGCTTGTATTCATTTTTGTGGTAAACTTCAATGTCTTGCTTCCATCAATATAATCCACTTTGGTCATTGAAGAGAAAAAGTCTACATACATAAAACTCATTAACACAAAAAATGTTAAAATTCCTGATATATATAAAAGTTTTTTCATCTTAATTAATAGATTTACAATCATACTTGCTAGTTATAGTTCACAAATAATATGCCAATTAAAAGTTTACGTTCACAGAATATTTATCATAGAAAGCCTTAATGTGCGCTACGGCTTCATCAGCAGTGTCTACCACTCTGTAAAGATCAAGATCATCTTCTGCAATCATTCCGTCTCTCAATAGGGTAGCCTTGAACCAGTCTAATAATCCACCCCAGAATTCACTTCCTACCAAAACGATTGGGAATTTACCAATTTTATTGGTTTGAATCAAAGTTAAAGCTTCAGTAAGCTCATCCAGTGTTCCGAAACCTCCGGGCATAACTACAAATCCCTGAGAATATTTTACAAACATTACTTTTCTCACGAAAAAGTAATCGAAGTTCATGGAATAGGACTTGTTGATATAAGGATTGAAATGCTGTTCAAAAGGAAGGTCAATATTAAGTCCTATTGATTTTCCTTTTGCATTGAAAGCTCCTTTATTTCCGGCTTCCATTACTCCGGGACCGCCACCGGTAATAATTCCGAAACCTAGTTTGGTGATTTTCTCAGCAATTTCCACTGCCATTTCATAGTATTTATTTTCCGGTTTCAGACGTGCTGAACCGAATATAGATACACATGGACCTATTTTAGCCAGTTTTTCATAGCCATCTACAAATTCAGCCATGATTTTAAAAACCATCCAGCTATCTTTGGTAAGTGTTTCATCCCATGTTTTTTGTCTGAAACTATTGTGTAGCTTTGTTTCGTTACTATCTAATTCTGGGTTTACCAGACTTTCATCCCTAATTCCGTCCATTTCCATTTGTACAAATTATTTAAAATGTTTTTCGGCTTCTATAACAGATTCCGGTCTTCCAACATCTATAAGAATGCTGTCATGCAGAAAACCATGTATATGTTCAGTCTGCATCAGATCCAGATATTCTTCCATAACAGAAAATTTGCCTTTTCTTTTTATTTTTTCAAAGATGACCGGGTTGATACAGTGAACACCACTGAATGCAAGAGCTTTAAACCCTTTATTGAACTCAGCAAGTCTCTGCTCGCCTGTTTGTACATTCAACCAGCCTCTTAACACCAGATCATCATTAAAAAGAAGTTTTCTTGAACTTTCACGGTCCGATACTGCTAAAGTAGCAAAATCTTTTATTTTTTGTGATATTCTACCAATGCATTAATATTGATATCGGTTAAAATATCAGCATTCATGATTAAGAAATCTTCACCATGATCCAGAAATTTTCTGGCAAAAATCAGGCCGCCTCCGGTTTCCAATAACTCATTGGTTTCATCGGAGATTTCAATCTTACAGCCGAAGTTATCATTTTTATTTAAAAAATCAACAATCTGATCCCCGAAATGATGAATATTAATCACAAAATCCTTTATTCCATAGCTTTTCAGATAATTGATGTTTCTTTCCAGAAGGGGAATGCCATTCACCTTTGCCAGAGCTTTGGGATGATGGTCTGTAAATGGCTTAAGCCTTGTGCCTTTTCCGGCAGCGAAAATAAGAGCCTTCATATAGTATGAGTAATAATGATAAGTAATGAGTAATGTAATAACGGTATACGAATATTACTGATTGCTCATTACTGATTACTAATGTTCAGTTGTGGTTGTTCGTCGTGATGAATCGTAATTAGAGTTCCGTCAGGATATTTTTCTCTGATGAATTCAGCGATTTTTATAGCAGAATAAACAGATCTGTGTTGTCCGCCGGTGCATCCGAAATTGATCTGAAGGTTTTCAAATCCTCTTTCCAGATAATCATCAATATTGATGGATACAAGAGATTTTATGAGTTCCAGAAACTTAGGCATTTCAGTTTGGGTTTCAAGATATTCCTGAACGCCGATGTCATTTCCTGTCTGAGTTTTATATTCTTCAATTCTTCCAGGGTTTAAAATTCCTCTGCAGTCAAAGGCAAAACCGCCTCCATTTCCTGAATTATCTTTTGGAATTCCTCCTTTTTTATACGAAAAACTGTGTATATCAATGTGTAGCATTTTCTTCTTTATTTTTTAGATTTAACCATTAAGGTATTTTAAGTTTTTAAGGTATGTTGTATTGGTTTCCCAATTACTAATTTAAAATGGCATCAATTTTTTTTCTGGTTTCTTCTGATGACAATTGAGCTATGACCTTGTTAAGCTCCGGATAGTTTTTCATCTCTTCCCAGGCAGATGCAAATTCTGTGATATTTCGTATCCCTTTTTCAAGGCTGGCCATAAAATGCTGTTTCCTTTGAATCAGTCCCCTGAAGCCGTAAGCACCTAAGACTTGCAGGAATCTCATCATTTGCATTGGTTTAACCGAGTTGTTTAGTTGATGTTGAGTGTTTTGATCTTCAAATAGTTGGATATAAAAATCCAGCATTTCATTTTTAAAGTTTTCAGGGAAATCTGCCTTGGCCTGAAAAAGGAATGAAATGACATCATACATCAAAGGACCTTTCATTGCAGACTGATAATCAATGAATGAAACTTCATCTTTTTCATTCACCATGATATTTCTGGCCTGAAATCCCGGATCATGATCCCTTTAGGTTCAAGATCTTCCACCAATGCTGCAATTTGTTTGAACTCTTTCAGTAAGGTGGATTTATTATACTCAAGCTCCAGGACATCTGCTACAAAATTTTTAAAATAGTACAAATCGTGAATCACCGGAAGCTCATCATAACATTCGTATTCAAATGTTTTGGAGAAATCAATTTTATCCTGTGTCTGGATTTGTAACCTGAATAGCTTTTCCAGCGTTTGTTTTACCAAAGATTTTACACGAGTTGATACATGTTCTTTTGTAATGACCTCTGATAAAGTTTGCGTTCCTAAAAATTCCTGCACATACATTTTCCTGTCTTCTGAAACAGCAAGGATGGATGGCGTATTCAGGCTAAGTGCAGAGAAAACCTCGGAATAATAAAGAAAACTTTCATTTTCCGGAATATTCTCATTGTAGGTGATGATGTATTTTTCAGTGTCGGTTATGGCCAGAAAATTGACCCTCGCAGAACCGCTTTGAGCTAATGTGATGAATTCGGTGGATTTTTTGCCTAATTGGCTTTCAAAAAATCGATTTGCGTTTTCAGAAGTCATAATTAATATGGAAACAAATATACTAATTTAACATGAATAGTTTTTAAGAGGGAAGTTGGAAGCTGTGAGAGGGATTCGCCAGAGGTTAAAATAAGGAAGGAAGACTATTTTAAGAACTGTTTTTTAACTGGAGTATGAACAAAACTTCTACATTTTATCACTGAATAGTGGAAATTATACCGGTTGTATTAGGCTTTCTACTTTATGTTTTAACTTTTGTGCTTCTCATTCAGGTTATTACAGCCTAATTTTTATCTTTGCAGTATGTTAAAGGATTTTAAGCCGGTATTAGGAATTTTACTACGTTTCATCATCATCTATCTGGTGTTGCTCTTTGCGTACCAATTTTATCTGAATGCGAATAAGGATTCGGGTTTGGATCCTTTTTCAAGAATTATTGCCAATCAGGTGAGTGCGGTACAAAATGTTTTGAGTTACCCTTCTCAATTGTACAATGATATAAGTAATGAACAGGTATGGTTTTATGTGAAGAAACAATACGTGTCCAGAATGGTGGAAGGATGTAATGCCATTTCTGTCATGATCCTGTTTGTATCGTTTGTTTTTGCCTTTTATAAAGGTTCTAAGACTTTTATTTTTGTATTGGCAGGATTGGTTTTGCTTTATATTATGAATCTTTTACGGATTGTAGGGCTGAATATTGTAATGGTGGAACATCAGGAATATGGTAAGATATTTCATGATTTTGTCTTTCCGGCTACTATTTATGGCAGTGTTGTTTTGCTTTGGTTAATTTGGATTAAATTCTTTGCTTTAAAACATGAAAATTCTTAGCTGGCTTCTTGTTATTTTAGGAATCTCTGGGCTAATAGGAGTAAGAGTAATGGAAGATAAAATATTTTATGATCCGTTTCTGAGCTATTTCCATGAGGCCAACAAAAACATTAGTTTTCCAGCATTTGAATGGGGAAAATTAATTGGTGGGCACGTGTTTAGATTTGTCCTTAATCTTTTTTTTTCCTGCCTGATTATTCAAGGATTATTTAAAAACAAGCAATGGACAATACAAGGTGCTTTGATGATGGTGATTGTTTTCGCGATTGCTTTCCCAATTTATCTGTTCTGTATTCAGAATAAATTTGAAATTGGATATCTTTTTTCTTTTTATATGCGAAGGTTTGTTATCCAGCCTTTAATCATCCTTTTAATGGTACCGATGTTTTATTATAGAAAACAACTGGAAAAAGATAAACATAGAGGCAGAGAAAGCAAATAGTGGTGCGTAATGTAACTGTATTTTTGTTTTTTAAGCCTTTTCTATTCTGCAGTATGTTTGTCCACACTGGTTACATTTTCTGCGGTCCATTCCACTCTTTTTACGAAGTCTTTTTGACGAACGGGGCAATTCTCAATCTGGCATACCGAACATGAAATAGGTTTGCAGTCATCCATATGAAAATTGAATTCAATACTCCTTTTGATGTTATTGGCCAAAAGGATAATGACTTTTTCCATCTCGTTATGCGCATCACGAAGATCATAATACCAGGGTAGGGTGATATGGGCATCAATATGCAGTGAGGCTCCGAATTGTTGGATTTTCATATTGTGAACATCAATCCATTCTGTTCTTCTGTTTTCTTCAAGGATTTTAATAACCTGATGCAGGATTTCCGGATCTTGTTCATCCATAATACCACTCAAAGATTTTCGAACGATTTTATAGCCTACAAATATGATATAAAGCCCAAATATCAATGCAACCACAGAATCCAGCCAATAGATTTTAGTAAAATAGACAATCACTAAGCTGGCTACCACTCCAAGGGTGGTGATGGTATCAGACTGAAGGTGCTTTCCGGAGGAAATAAGAACGAGGGAGTTCTCTTTCTGACCTTTTTTTATGGAAATATATCCCAAAAGATAGTTGATTACGGCAGTGGCGGCAATGATCCAGATTCCCAAATCAATTTTGCTTAAGGTTTTCCCTACGATAAGGCTGTGTATACCTTCATAAATAATCATTAATCCGGCAATGGCAATTAAGGCACCTTCAATACCGGAAGTAACAAATTCAACCTTCCCATGGCCGTAAGGGTGATCTTCGTCCTTGGGTTTTGCTGCCAGATGAAGAGAATATAGCCCCATAAATGCACTGATGACGTTCACAATGCTTTCCATAGCATCAGAGAATACAGCATCGGAATTGGTGAGCTTCCATGCAATGATCTTTCCTACAAAAAGAATAACTCCAAATGCAGCAATGATTTTTTGAAATCCTATTTTTTCTTTGTGGGTACTCATAAATGTGTTTGATAAAAAAAGAATCTCAATTCTGAGACTCTTTTTTATTTTGTTAGTTTATACTAAGTTGTTTGCTACAAGGTATTCTGCAATTTGTACAGCGTTTGTTGCGGCTCCTTTCCTCAGGTTGTCTGCAACAATCCAAAGGTTGAGCGTTTTCGGCTGAGACAGGTCCCGTCTGATTCTTCCTACAAAGACTTCATCTTTTCCTTCTGAGTACAGGGGCATTGGGTAGTGATTGTTTTTAACATCATCCATTACGATTACTCCTGGAGTTTCAGATAAGATTTTTCTTACTTCATCCAATTCAAATTCATTTTCAAATTCGATGTTTACACTTTCTGAGTGTCCTCCCTGTACCGGAACTCTTACTGCAGTAGCTGTTAAATTGAATGTATCGTCTCCAAGAATCTTCTTAGGTTCCTTCATCAATTTAATTTCTTCTTTAGTATAATCATCATCAGCAAATACATCACAGTGAGGCAATGCATTCTTGAATATTTGATATGGATATACTTTAGCAGCAGAATCATCACCGTTAATTTCTCCGTTTAATTGGTCAACTGCGGCTTTACCAGTTCCTGTTACAGATTGGTAAGTAGAAACAATTACTCTTTTTAAATCATATTTTTTGTTCAAAGGTCCTAAAACCATTACCAACTGAATGGTAGAACAGTTCGGATTTGCGATGATCTTGTCTTCTTTAGTTAATACATCTGCGTTGATTTCAGGTACAACTAATTTTTTGTCAGGATCCATTCTCCAAGCTGAAGAGTTGTCGATCACTGTTATTCCTGCTTCTGCAAATAATGGGGCAAATTCAAGAGAAGTAGAACCTCCGGCAGAAAAGATAGCAATATCCGGTTTGGCAGCTATAGCGTCCTTCATGCTTACAATCGTAAATTCCTTCTGTTTATACTTCACCTTCTTGCCTACAGATTTTTCGGATGCTACCGGGATTAATTCTGTTACAGGGAAGTTTCTTTCTTCCAAAACTTTCAGCATAACTTGTCCAACCATTCCTGTTGAACCTACTACAGCTACTTTCATTGATTTAATTAAAAATTTAAGATTAAACTATTTATAAATTATAACGCATATAATTTCTTTGTCTGTTTTAAGCTCCAAAGACTTTTGCCCAAGGAAACGCGAATGCAAATAAACCTACCGCAATTAATCCCATAATGGTAATTCCAAGGGAAATGGTATCGTTTGATTTTACTTTTTTATTAACGATCGTCATTAATACTGCTGCGATAAGCATAGAAAACGGGTGTTCAACATACTGGAATCTTAAGTCTGCATTTTTCATTACTGAACCCATATCCATTCCTTTTGTGAAGTTGATCACCAACATAATGATTCCCAATAGGAACTGAACGTGGAAGAAGATCATTGTGAAAAGGGTTGTTTTCTTTAAAAACTTGTTCACTTTCCCACTGAAACCGAACATAGTAGCTAAAAGAGCAATGATAAATAATGCTACCAAAAGAAGTTCAAGATACCCGAATCCTTTGTGGGCATTTTTCAAAATTCCGTAAAAATCCATATTTTCTATTTTTTTGTACACAAAGATAACAAAAATCCCGGCTCAAAGCCGGGATTGATATTTATAAAATCTAATATTGTTATATTATTAGAAGTTGAATGATAAGGTTGTAGACCAAGTTCTTCCGAATCCATAGAATACTCTGTTGTCAGTAGCTAAACCTTTGTAAACTCTTCCTGCTTCTTCATATGTTTTACCAAAGTCAGGATCTTTATTATCCTTAATCTTATCAGTTGTTTTGATGTTCGTTACACCATCCTGAATATAAGTAGTATCAAACAGGTTGTTTACGTTAACACCAATAGTAAAATACTGATTTGGGTTTTTAACTTAAGTTTATAAGATGCACCAATATTGAATAGGTTGAAATCTGGTAATTTTAAAGCTTCATTGCCAGGGGTCATAAAGTCAGCCATATTCATTGCTGAGTAAATTTTCCCAACATATTGCCAGTTACCATATACTCTAAAGTCTGTAACTGGAGTTACTGTAAATCCTAATGATGAAGTCATCTGTGGAATACTGTTGTTAGTACCTCCCACTTTTACCTTATCTAAATAAAGTGTAGATGTATTTTTTCCGTTTGTTTCAATAGGAGTGTTGTCATCCTGGAAGTTAGAGCCTGTAGCATTCCCTTTATATTGGTAATCACCCCAAGAGAACATACCTTGTAATTCTAAGAATTTATTTAATCTATATGTTGCTTCAGCTTCTACTCCTTGGTGAACTTGTGTAATTCCACTGATTTCGGAATATCCTCTAACATTGTTATCAAAAATTACACTGCTTCTTCTGTACCATCTGTCTTTCCACTCAGTTCTGTATAAGTTAACTTTTGCATTGAAGTTAGCTGTTTTGAATCCATAACCTAATTCAACTGAGAAGATTTTCTCATTGGTTAAGTTAGGGTTTACAACCTGTTGGTTACTTGGATATACAGAGTTCATTAGAGGTTGTTTGCTATAATAACCAACATTAGCAAATACGTTATGATTGTTGTTGATGTTATAGTTAGCTCCCCCTTTAATATTAAATCCAAAAAGGTTTTTAAATCCAGTTTTTCTTTCAACAGTTTGACCTTGTTGAGTTGATCCCGGTTTTACAAAGTCATCAATTCTCTGATATGCTTGGTTTGATATGGAACCTTGTGCATATACTGTTAATTTATCAGCAGAATATTCTACTTGTCCGAAACCACTGTACCAAAGAACTTCACCATCATTACTGAATGAAACTCTCTCTTCCATTGGTGCATTTGCTCCTCCAAAAGGATTCCAGTTCAGTTTTTTATAGTCATAAGTGTTACGAACAATATTATTTGTTGGTAGGTTTTTGTTAGAACCGTCTGTGTAGCCTGAAGCTCCATATAAATCAGAAAGTACCTGATAGTGGTATCCATAGTAATATCTGTCGTCAGTACCTACGGAGAAATTCCAGTTATCGTTGATTTTGTGTTGGAAATTCATCAAGATACCATACCAGTTGTGTGAATTCACACTTGAAGTACGTACTAATGTATTTCCTGCAATTCCTACAGTAGGAGTTACTGCTCCGTTTGCTGCGAAAATTGAATTATAGTTATAGTGTCCTTCAGCGTCATAGAAGTCAGCCATTCCTTTATTTCCTACTTTACCAAGGTTTCTGGCACCACCTCCACGTCCATTAGACATGTAAGCAACTGTACTTAATGTAGACTTGTCACTGATTGTCCAGTCCCAGTTCAACATCATTACAGGCTTGGAATAGTAGTTCATAGCGTTTGCTATGTTTGTTCTGTTTCCATCTGCTGAAGTATAGTATCCATAGTCACCATTGTATGGTCTGTATGGAGAACCATCATGATCCGGGTTATATTTGATATAGTTTCCGATTGTTGGAGCAAAAGATCTTTGATCATGCCATTGTGGAGAAGAAGTCATCATAAACTGTAAGTTATGCTTCTTGTTTGGCTGATATCCTAGTGCAAAGAAATAAGTATATGATTCATAATCTGTATTTTGAACGTATGTAGCTCCTGCTTGTCTTGCCATCAAGAATGAAGCAGCCCATCCGTTTTCAGATTTTCCTGTGTTGTATGCGAAAGATGTTTTTAAGAAATCGTTATTACCGATACCTAATCTCACAACTCCACCTTGTTTCATGTCTGCAGAACGTGTAAGGAAGTTCATTGTACCTCCTACAGAAGCAATAGCTAGTTTAGAAGAACCTAATCCTCTTTGTACTTGCATAGTACTTGTTACGTCTGATAAACCTGTCCAGTTAGACATGTATACCGTACCACCCTCCATGTCGTTAACCGGCATACCGTTTACCATTACTGCAATGTTTCTAGATTCGAAACCACGCATGGTAAGCTGAGAGTCTCCAAAACCACCACCACCTTTTGTTGCATAAACAGATGGCGTTGTGTTTAATAGTTCAACAAGTTCCTGGTTACCTTGTCTTTCAAGAATCTGTGCAGCTTTAATTGTAGAAACTGCTACCGGTGTCTTTCTATCTTTAGCGATATCTGTAACACCTCTTAGGATTACCTCCTCAATGTCTTTAGACTTAGATTTAACTGTGTCCTGAGTTTGTTGAGCATAATAGATACTAGCTGTAGATAAAGTAATTACTGCAGTTAGCATCGATTTGTTGATTAATTTCATAATCGTTAGTAATAATTAGATTTAATTTTCTGCAAAATTCGCAAAATATATTTTAACTATTATTAACTCAATGTTAATTTTTAATCAGTCTTAATAGTGTTAAGTGGTTGATTCCCAGTTTTATCAATAAAAAACGACTTTTTATATGAAAAAAGTCATGTTATTGAGTTTTTAATAAAGTGGGGGTGTTTTTGTTAAAAATTCAACGCTATTTCACCGCTTTGAGACTCAAATCTATATTCTCAGCCGAGTGTGTTAAAGCTCCTACAGAGATATAGGTAACACCTGTTGATGCAATTTCTTTAAGCATATCACGGGTGATTCCTCCTGATGCTTCAGACTCTGTTGAGCCGTTGATCATTTTTACAGCTTTCTTCATAGTCTTAACATCCATGTTGTCAAGCATAATTCTGTCAACTTTTGCGTTGATGGCTTCCTGAACTTCTTCCAGATTTCTGGTTTCCACTTCAATTTTTAATTTTTTCTTCGTCTTTTTAACGTAGTCTTTGGCCATTTTTACCGCATTGGTAATGCTTCCATTATAATCAATATGGTTATCTTTAAGCATAATCATATCATAAAGACCATATCTGTGGTTGGTGCCACCTCCAATAGCTACCGCCCATTTTTCACACATTCTGAAGTTAGGGGTAGTTTTTCTGGTATCTAAAAGTTTAGTTTTTGTTCCTACCAATCTTGAATCCCAGTCATGAGTAAGCGTTGCAATGCCACTCATTCTCTGCATACAATTAAGAACAAATCTTTCTGTGGAAAGTATTGATCTGGCACTTCCGGTTACAATAAGAGCAATGTCACCTACTTTACATGGGGTTCCATCCTTGATGAATGTTTCAACCTTTAAGTTTTTATCAAAAGCCTTAAAAATAATTTCCGCCAATTCAACTCCTGCGAGGATGCAGTCCTGTTTTACCAATAGTTTTGCACTTTGCTGAAGATCTTCAGGAATTGTGGAAAGGGTAGAGTGGTCTCCATCCTGGATGTCTTCTTCAAGGGCATTTTTTATAAATACTTTTAATGCTTTATCTGTAACGTAGCTTGGTCTTTTCATTGTGTATACTTTTAGACTAAATCTTTATTGTAAAACGCTCCTTTATTCTCTGTCATTTCCATAGACTGGGTAATGATGAGGTGGGCAACGGTAGTCAGGTTTCTTAATTCTGATAATTGTGGAGAAAGGATAGAGTAGTGATAGATTTCATCAACCGCAGCTGCAATTTCCTGATGCTTTTGCAATGCCATATTCAGACGTCTGTTGCTTCTTACAATTCCTACAAGATCACTCATCATCTCCTGAAGCTGTTTTCTAAGGTAGCTGATGATGACCATTTCATCCATGATCTTCATTCCTTCTTCATTCCACTCCGGAACTGCTTTCAAATCATCAAAATTGAATAAATTTTCATTCAGAAGTGCTACTGTTTTCATGGCAGCGTTATGTCCGAAAACTAATCCTTCGAGTAAAGAGTTTGAAGCTAATCTGTTGGCTCCGTGTAATCCTGAGTTGGTGCATTCTCCTACAGCAAAAAGGTTTCTGATGGAAGACTGTCCGTCTCGGTCTACTTCAATACCGCCCATCAGATAGTGGCAGGCAGGAACAACAGGAATCAATTGGGTGAAAGGATCAATACCTTCGTCTTTACATTTTTTATAAATATTCGGGAAATGTTCAAGAAATTTTTCCTGATTCATTTCACGGCAGTCCAGACCAACATATTCATCTCCTGAAATTTTCATTTCATTATCAATAGCTCTGGCTACAATATCTCTGGAGGCTAGTTCTTCACGTTCATCATATTTCTGCATGAACTTTTCTCCTCTTTTGGTTCTTAATTTGGCCCCGTCACCTCTTACTGCTTCGGAAATAAGGAAAAGCATTCCGTCAATCTTACTATAAAGGGCAGTAGGATGAAACTGGTAATACTGCATATTGGAAACCTTTCCTTTTGCACGGGCAACGAAAGCAATTCCGTCTCCTGTTGCAATAGAGGGATTGGTTGTATTTTTATAAACATGCCCCGCTCCTCCTGTAGCAGCTAATGTAATTTTAGAAGTGATTTTTTTGATGGTTTTGGATTTTTCATCCAGAATATAAGCACCATAACAATGAATATCCCCTTCGTTAAGTTCTTTTCCGGGAACATGGTGCTGTGTAATGATATCAATTACATAATGGTGGTCGAGAATTTCAATATTCGGGCTGTTGTTGGCAGTTTCCAATAAAGCTCTTTCAATTTCAAAACCTGTAATATCTTTATGATGGACGATTCTGTTTTCGGTGTGGCCTCCTTCTCTTCCTAATGCAAATTTGCCATTTTTCATATCGAATTGAGCTCCCCATTCTACAATCTCATTGAATCTTGCCGGGGCTTCTGTTACCACCATTTCTACAACATCGCGTTTGTTTTCGCCGTCTCCGGCACGCATGGTGTCTTCTATATGTTTTTCAAAATTATCTTTCTGAAAGTCAGTAACTACAGCAAGGCCGCCCTGTGCATATTTGGTATTGCTTTCGTCCTCATCAGATTTTGTTACAATAATGATTTTGGCATCAGGGAGTTGTTCAGAAACTTTAATGGCATAAGAAAGTCCGGAAATTCCGGAACCGATTACTAATACATCCGCTTTTATCATGTGCTTGCTTTAGGTACAATCATTTAAATATTAAATAAATTTAAACAATTTTTCGTTTGGTTTTCTTACTTTTTTCATGTGCTGGAAGTGATCTTCCTCAGAACGGTAGCCTAAAGCGAGGGTAACGGTTACTTTTTCTGTTTCGGGGTTGATGCTCAGGATCTCTTCTATCAGATTTTGCCTGAAGCCTTCCATAGGGCATGAGTCTATATTTTCAATGGCAGCTGCGTACATCAGATTGGCTAATACAATATAAGACTGTTTTTCTGCCCAGTTGAAAATTTCATCCTGTGTTTTTTGATGTATATGCTGATTGATGCTGTTTTTGAATGGATCAAGCATTTCAAGAGGAGTTTCCCTTACTTCGGAAATATGTTTAAAATATCCTTGAATATAATTCTCTTCAATGTTTTTCTTTGAAACAATCACCACGAGATGAGAACATGTGGAAATCTGAGATGGATTATAAAAAGCAGGAATCAGCTTCTGTTTCATCTCCTCACTTTCAACAATGATAATCTTATAAGGCTGAAGCCCTAAAGAACTTGCAGACAGTTTTCCTGACTCAAGAATGTTGTGAAGGGTCTCCTGAGGAATAATTTGATGATTAAATTTTTTCACAGAATATCTTCTGCTTAAAGCTTCCAAATAATTCATAGCACAAATTTAAGGATTGGAGATGAATAAAAATGAAATATATCCTCTTAATTTAATGCAAAAATCACCCCGCAAAGCGGAGTGACTCTTTTAATATGAATGATAAACGTGATTAATTTCTGTTTTTAACAATAATCCAGCCCGCAAAGTTGATTGGTGTTATTCTGTTCATGTTGTTTTTTTCATTCCATGAAACAGAATACCAGTAGCTTCCTGTAGGAACTCTTCTTCCGTTAGCTGTACCGTTCCATCTGTATCCGTTGGTTTTATCTGCCTTGAAAACCTGTACACCATATCTGTCAAAAATATTAACTTCAAAATTAGGCTTAACAGCCAGTGCTGAGTAATCAATAAAATCATTGATTCCGTCATCATTAGGTGTAATGATATTAACAAGATTAGGTATCGTGATGTTAATTGTGATAGGCTCGCAATTATATTTGTCCTTTACATATACTTTAGCAACACCTCTTGGGATATTAGTGAATACATTAGAATCCTGCCAGAGGATGTTGTCTATTGAATATTGATAAGGTGGCATACCGCCATTTACATGAACAGTAACAGATCCACCTGAAATGTCTACACTGGAAATAACAGGACTCTCTGCCGGAAATACGGTTACAGTCTGAGTAGTGATACACTCTCCGGTTTTTAATTTCACCCAATAAACACCAACACCAACATCTTTAATAGATTGTGTTTTAGCTCCGGTGCTCCATTCGTAACTTTTGAATCCTGCGCCTGCATCAAGTGTCGTTTTGCTTTCCATACAAATGATTTTGTCTTTTAAAACCCTGGAAGGAGTAGGAGGATTTACTTTTAGCGTAAGTTTAGCAATTGAAAAGCATCCGGTTGAATTGAAAACTTTAACATAAGCCACTCCATTAGGGGCAATATAGGCTCCGGGATTAGTTATTTCGTTAGTTTCGTTAAGGGCGTCTGTTATAGATGGATAAAACTTTTTTGTAAATGCTGCCGGGTTTGGAACTACTGCCGCATTAATAAGATTGAAAGATGCCGTTGATGGGTTGCTCTCTATAAAACAGGATTCTATTGGAACGTCATAAACGGTTAAGGGTGGATGAGTATTTAAAGTGATTTTAGCAGTGCTTACACATCCCTGTGCTGTAATTACCCTTACATATATAATTCCAGGAGGAGAAACATATGCTGAGGGATTGGTAATCTGATTGGTGCTGGCGTTCAGATCATGTATACTCGGATAAAATTCTTTAGTAACACCTGTTAATGTAGTTACTGCAGCGGTATTGAGGTCAAAGATTCCAACTCCGCCATTATTATTGTTACATTCTGTAAGGGTGGCATCGGTTGCTGCAAACGGGGTTGGGTTTAGTTCTATAATACCGTCTCCATTATCACAAAGTGTTGATGTAGGATCTTTAACCACTACCTTAATAATCGTATTTCCTGTATATAGAAAATTGGTAGGGTTGGCAATAGGAGTTGATGTACCCAATATGTAATAGGTGAAAATATAATTCCCGGGATTGTTTACAAATTGCATATTGTATGAGGTAAGGTCTACAGTTCCGCTTCCGGTTGCAGGATTGGTACAAACGAAAGGTTTCAGGGTATTATTTAAAATAGGAACTTTATCTACAAAAACTTTAGCATTCTGGATTGAGTGTCTGGCGCTGGCACCTCCTGTGGCTGCAGAAAAACCAAAATATCCCTGTGTCATTCCTACAGCATTTCCAGAAGGAGCAAATGATTGATCGGCAATAAGCACTCCATCTATTTTAATTTTAATAATCCAGTTGGTAGGATTGGTAAGATCTGTTTCTCCATTTACTTCAACGTGTCTATAATTGTTGCCTACAAATGGTTGAGTGGGATTCAAATCTGGAGAATGGAAAGTACTTCCCGGGGTATTATTAAATTCTATATTGTTACCCGCAGTATTGTTTGTACCATACAAAACGTGTACTTTACTCATCTGGCCTTCTGTGGTGTTGTTGAAGATATCAAAGCCAACCATTAGTCCAGATGCATTGGCTGGAATTCCCAGACCACCTCCTGATACAAATCCTGTTGGTGGGTTAGCAAGATACCAGAATGTAAAACCATCTCCACGTCCAAACTGAGTTGTTCCGTTTCCGTCAATTCTGAAATCAAATTCTACTTTCCATTTGTCACAATAGCTTAAGGTAATTGGAGTGGAAAGTTTTATAGCTCCATACTTGCTTGTCTGGTCTGTTGTAAGTCTTATAAAATCTCCACTTACAATAGCATCTGAAACAAGATCCCAACCTGTAGTATTTACAGGATTTCCGGTAAGTTGATAGGTTTGGGATATGGCTTTTCCTGGCAAACAGAGCAAAACATTCAGTAAAAAAAGAGTAGAGTTTTTTTCATAGTGGAAAGTTTGTGATGTTGTTATTTGTATTAAAGTTTTATTCTATGTTTTTTACCAATACCCAACCTGAGTATTTTGTTTCAGTATTGTTTTTATCATTTTCATTCCATGAGATTGTATACCAGTAGGTAGCAGAAGGTATTTTTTTACCATATGCTCTTCCATCCCAAGTATAGTTTCTGATTTTATTAGCTTCATAAAGTTTGTTTCCATACCTGTCATATACTATGAAGACTAAGTTTTTCTTATAAGCTAAAGCAGAATAGTCAATGAAGTCATTCTTGTTGTCTCCGTTGGGAGTGATTGCATTGATCAGGTTCGGAACGGTAATCTGAACTTCAATGGGAGAGCAGTTATAGAAATCTTTTACAAAAACCTTTACTTCTCCTCTAGGCAGTCCTGTAAAAGTATTTGATGCCTGCCAATGAATTCCGTCAATTGAATATTGATAAGGAGCTCTTCCCCCTGAAACATTTACTGTGATTGAATTGTTGTGGATATCAATGCTGGCTATCACAGGATTGGTAGAAGGGAGTACGTTGACAATTTGTGTGGTGATACAGTTGCCTGTTTTTAGTTTAACCCAATAAGTTCCTACGCCCAAGTCTTTTATAGAAGGAGTGGTAGCTCCTGTACTCCATAAATATGAGTCAAAACCAGGACCTGCATCTAAGTCGGTTCTGTTTTCTATACAGATGGTTTTGTCTTTAAGGATTGAAGATTTAACAGGTGGAAGTACAACAAGATTGATCTTAGCAATGGCAAAACATCCGTTGGTATCCGTTACTTTTGCATATACAGTAGTGCTTGCTGAGGTATATTGATAAGGGTCGGTAATCTCGTTGGTGCCATTAACGGCATTGGCAACTGTTGTGTAATATTTTTTAATAACACCGGTGGTTAAAGATGTTACATTGGCTGTTGTTAAATTAAATACTGCACTAAATATATTATTTTCAATAAAACAGGATTGAATAGTATCGTCTCTTACTGCAGTTTCAGGATAAAAGGTAAGGGTGATTTTTGCTGTACCCGTACATCCCAGTGGAGTAGTTACTTTTACATATACTGTTCCCGGAGCAGATAGGTAGGCGTCCGGAGATAAAATTTCATTGTTTCCGGAATTTAAATCATTGAGTGTTTTGTAGTATTTTTTTGTACCCCCCGGTACATCTGTTACATTTGCCGTGTTTAAATTGAAAGTGGCAGTTCCTGCTTTATTGTTATTACATTCAGTAAGTGTTTTGTCGTTAGCTTTAAAAGGAGCCAGATCCAGTTGGATTTTTCCATCAGGATTGTCGCAAAGTACGCCTGCATTATCTTTAATAACTACAGTTACGGTTGTATTGGTGTTAAAATCATAACTGGTAGGGTTGGTAATAGGAGTTGAACTGCCTTGAGGGTAATATTTGAAAGTATAATTGCTAGGATTTGAAACAAACTGAACATTGAAATCCGTTAAATTCACGCTGCCATATCCGGTAGTGGGATTGGGACAGAAGGATTGAGTGATTAAGTTTTTTAGAATTGATACTTTATCAGTATATATTTTTACATTTTTAATAGAATTTCTCGCTGAAGCTCCACCTGTAGAGGCTGAGAAACCAAAGTACCCCTGCGTCATTGTAGCAGCTCCGCCCGAAGGAGCAAAAGATTGAGAGGTGATAATGGTACCATCCATTTTTACAGTAATGATCCAGCTTGTTGGGTTGGCAGGATCTGTTTCACCAGTTACTTCAACGTGTTTATAAGTGTCTCCTACGAAAGGTTGCGTTGGGTTGAGGTCTGCAGAGTGAAAAGAACTTCCGGGTGTATTGAAAAATTCAATATTGTTGGTGTCTGTAGTGTTAGGAACTACACCATAAGCGATATGCACTTTGCTCATTTGAGCACTGGTTGTATTGTTGTAGATGTCAAAACCAACCATAAAACCAATTGCATTTTGTGGAATTCCTAATCCTGATCCCTGTTGGCTTGTTATGGGTGGGTTGGCAAGATACCAAAAGGCAAACCCATCACCCTTTCCAAATCCGGGTATTCCATTTCCGTTAATTCTGAAGTCAAATTCGACTTTCCATTTATCGCAGTATTTCAGGTTGATAGGATCATTAAGTTTTATTGCTCCGGATTTACTTCCAACGTCATCAGTAAGCATAACGAAGTCGCCGCTAGTTGTAGCAGTGGGTACAACAGTCCATCCTGTAGTGTTAATGGGATTTCCGGTGAGTTGGTAGGTCTGGGCGAAGGATATTCCAGATAGAGAGAGTAGAAGAATTGAGAAGTAAAATAATAAATTTTTATTCATTTCACTGGGAATTTAATTCTTGGTAAATATATTAAATCCCAATTAAAAAATAGATATTCCGTGTTAATTTTGTTAAAAAAATTAAAAATTATTCAGAAAATAATATTTATTATGATAAAGTAGTGAAATTTGTACGCGTTATTTCGGATTTATGTTAATTAAATTAAAAGAGAGAATTGCTATCAAGTCCTTCAAAATAAGTATCAATTTCCAAATCGGGAGAACTGGCAGCTGCAACAGCTAATTTATCACAAAGTTCATTTTCAAAGTGGCCGGCATGTCCCTTTACCCAATGCATTGTAGGTTTGTGTTGGTTGTAAAGTTCAATGAATTTTTTCCAGAGGTCTGGGTTCTTTACATTTTTCCAGCCTCTTTTGATCCATCCGGTAATCCAATTCTGATTCACAGCATCTGCCACATACTTACTGTCGGTGTACACGTGAATGTCGTTTTCTGTAGACTTTAATTTTTCCAGTGCAGTAATTACAGCAAGGAGTTCCATTCTGTTGTTGGTGGTTTTTCGGAACCCTTTAGAGAATGTTTTCTGATAATTTTTTTCAGGAACACGCATAAGAATTCCATACCCGCCTTTTCCGGGGTTTCCGCTGCATGCACCGTCTGTATAAATTTCGATTTTCAAATCTGCTTTATAAAATTGAATGGTTTAAAACGGGAAGTCATCATCATCATCAAAATCATTCATTGAAGATCCTGATAGTTTTGAGCTGTCCGGAAGATCAAATGCCGCTCCCGGTTGAATAGTAGTCTTGATTTTGTCAAATCCACTTGGCTCACCAAAGTTTGAAGGATAGCCGCCACCCATGCCGCCATCCAGAGCTGCTTCAATATCACCGAATTTTGCAAAATGTTTCAGGAAAGATAGTCTTACATCTGCTGTAGCACCATTTCTGTGTTTTGCAATAATTAATTCGGCTTGGTTTTCTGTAGAGGTTTCCTGTCCTTCTTCATCATTATCCCAAACGGTAATTTTATAGTATTCCGGTCTGAAAATGAAAGATACAATATCCGCATCCTGCTCAATCGCTCCGGATTCCCTTAGATCCGAAAGCTGAGGTCTTTTTCCGGGACGTGTTTCCACACTACGTGAAAGCTGAGAAAGTGCAATTACAGGAACATTCAATTCTTTTGCAATTGCTTTTAATGAACGGGAGATCATGGAGATTTCCTGTTCACGGTTTCCAACTCCTTTCCCGCCACTACCGGCGGTCATAAGCTGAAGGTAGTCCACCATTATCAGTCTTACACCATGTTGCATTACCAGTCTTCGGCATTTTGCACGGAAGTCAAAGATTGAAAGAGATGGGGTTTCGTCAATATATAAAGGCGCATTTTCCAATTCAGATACGTTGGAGAACAGTCTTTGCCATTCTTCATCATCAAGAGTTCCTTTTCTGAGTTTTTCAGATGAGATTCTTGTTTCAGAAGCAATCATTCTGGTAATTAGCTGTACCGAGGCCATCTCGAGAGAGAATAATGCCATTGGAATTTTGTGACCTACAGCAATATTTCTTGCCATGGAAAGAAGAAATGCAGTTTTTCCCATCGCCGGACGTGCAGCAATGATAATAAGGTCGGAATTCTGCCAGCCACCTGTCTCCTTGTCTACATCACGGAATCCTGAAGGTACTCCGGAAAGTCCCTGTTTATCTTTTAAAGATTTAATAGTGTCAATCGCTTGTTTTACAAGTGAATTGGCAGTGTCAAAACCTTTTTTAATGGTTCCGTTGGTGATTTCAAAGAAAGACTGTTCTGCTTTGTCCAGAAGTTCAAATACATCGGTTGATTCTTTATAGGAAGAATCAATTACATTCGCAGAAACATTAATAAGACTTCTCAGAATATATTTTTCAAGAATAACACGAACGTGATATTCAATATGGGCAGATGAACTTACTCCCATGGTAAGGTCAATAATATAATGATCTCCTCCTGCCTGACTTAGCTTATCCTCTTTTTTAAGATCCTGGATAATGGTCATTAAATCTACAGGATGGTTACCTTCGTAAAGTTTTAGGATGGTAGAAAAAATGATCTGGTGTCTGGGGTCGTAAAATACTTCCGGAGTAAGGAGGTCAATGGAATGGTCAAGACCTTTTTTGTCAATCAAAAAAGTTCCGATAACAAGTCTTTCGAAATCCACTGCATTAGGAGGCATTTTTCCATCCGCAATAGACAGCTCTTTTGCAAAGTTTCCGTGTGTAAGGGATGATAATGTTTCTTTCTGCGCCATGGTGCAAAGATAGCTTATTTAAAAAATATTAAAAAAATAGTATTCAACAAATTATTCGCAGTCTTTGTGAAAATGCGATTAATAGAGCGGTTGAGTATGTTGATAAAAAAATCACCTCAATTGAGGTGATTCTTTATTGTATGATTTGGGGATTACTCTCTGTTTTTCAGGATAACCCATCCTGAGAATTTGAACGGTGTGTTCTTTTTGTCATTCTCATTCCAGGTTAAAGAATACCAGTAAGTACCTGTAGGGATCTTTTTGCCTGCAACAGTACCGTCCCATTTGTATCCGTTGGATTTGTCGGCCTGGTGAATTTTTACGCCATATCTGTCAAAAATATTTAATGTCAGATTTAGCTTACCTGCAATTGCAGAGTAGTCCATGACGTCGTTAATACCATCTCCATTTGGTGTAATAACATTTACGATGTTAGGTACCAGAGCTTCAACGATAATAGGATCACAGTCATAAGCATCCTTTACGTAAACTTTGTA
Organism: Chryseobacterium sp. CH25; assembly: GCF_004119455.1. Taxonomy (GTDB): domain Bacteria; phylum Bacteroidota; class Bacteroidia; order Flavobacteriales; family Weeksellaceae; genus Chryseobacterium. The sequence goes on along the minus strand of NZ_NRQT01000003.1, from coordinate 257,923 downwards.
ATTGCCTCTTGCTACATTGTTGAATACATTAGAATCCTGCCATGTAACATTGTCTATAGAGTATTTATAATCAGGAGTTCCGCCTGTTACGTTTACTGTAAGATTGGTTGTAGATACATCAATGCTGGTAATTACCGGTTGTTCAGAAGGGTATACTGTTACAGCCTGAACAGTGGAACAGTTATCTCTGGTTGTAAGTTTTACCCAGTAAGTGCCAACACCTACATTGCTGATACTTTGTGTAGTTGCTCCGGTGCTCCATTCATATTTTGTAAATCCAGGGCCTGCATCCAGAGTGGTTTTATCTTCCATACAGATCATTTTGTCCTTAAGAATAGCAGATTTTACCGGTGGAATTACTTTAAGAGTTACTTTAGCAACATTGAAGCATCCAAGGTCATCATATACTCTTACATACACTACGCCATTTGGAGCAATATAGGTTTTGTAATTCAGGATTTCATTGGTTGCATCTACTGCATCAGCCATCGAGGGATAATATTTCTTCTTTGTTGTCCAGCCTGGTGCTATAACAGGAGCGTCATCAAGATTGAATAATCCCATAGAAGGATTTGATTCTATATGACATTGAGTCAGTCCAGCGTTGTCCAGTACTTTTACCAGCGGGTGGAATTTTAATTTAATTTCCGTAATTGTAATACATCCATATTCATTGGTTGCTTTTACAAATACTGATCCTTCTGCAGAGATATACTGATAAGGATTGGTTATTTCGTTGATGACGTGGTCAAGGTCATACATTGAAGGGTAGTACTTTACATTAAGATTAGGAGTAAGACCTATATTAACTGAAGTTAAGTCGTATTCCGCTGTTCCTGAGTTGTTGTTGCTACATGAAGTAATTTCTCCAGGAGTCAGAGCATAAGATCTGTCAAAAAATCTTATATCTCCAAATTCTCTACATTGATTTAAGAAGTTGACAGGTTTAGTTGGGTCAACATAAGAGATAGAGTAGGTGTACTTAGTAGTTGGGTTAACCGGAATAGGGGTTGTGATAGGATCGTAATCACTTGCTGCATCAGCCGCGCTACGATAATATTTTATAACGAAATTCGGGTTGTTGTTTCTGATATGATTTGATAATGTAGCAAAATCAAATGTTACAGGATTACCACAAACGTCAATATTTCCGTCACTGTTGGCTCCTGGTTTTAGGAATGGGAATGGTTGATAGATTTTTAATGAATTATTATCAAATGGAGTAAGTAATGTTGCTGTTCCTCCAAAACTTAATTTGAAAGGAGATACTTCTGCAGAGAAGTTATTTAAAAGTAAATGATAAACTTGTCCGGGAAGTACGTCAATATATTTTACAAAGCCGGTACCGCCGCCACCTTCCGTAGTCTCTGTGGAGGTCATATCAAGACCGGTAAGAGGTGGAGTGATAGAAGATGTAAGTCCTGCGTATGAACATCTTAGTGGTGTTTCACTGATGTTGGCGCAGCTGTGGTTAGGGCCGTATAATGCAAAGTCGTAATCGATTTTAGGTGCACTTGGGCCTGTTGGGGTAATGAGGAAGGTAAGGGTTCCTGCTGTTTGTATGCTGAATGTGAACCAGATAGAATTACTCTCAGAGCTCACGCAACCGCTTCCCTCTTTTACGCTTCCTGGCCCGTTAGGTTTAAGTGCGATTTCTGAATCACTACAGATTGGTATAGCGGTGATACAGTCCTGCTGTGCAAAAACCATTTGGGTAATGAAAATTAGAAAAATCAGTAGATATTTTTTCATTTTGACCGATTTAAAATTGAATCCTTAAGTTATTTGTTCGTTTGGATAAGTTGTTTACCCCATCCCGGTGCGGCGTCTAATCCGGATGCTGCCTTCTGATATTGGGCATCAGCATCAGTTTTGTTGCCGGATTTTTCAGCTGACTTTGCTTTTAGAATAGCTAGTCTGGGATTGTTAGGTTCAGAACTTTCTGCTTTTAAAATGTATTCAGAAAGGGCCTGTTCTCCTTTTGAAGGGTATCTGTATGCCCCTGTCTGTAAGCTTTGCAGAGTGATGAGACCCAAAAGGATGTTTATTTCTGGATTTTCCGGTTGAGAAAGTGATGCTCCCAGTGCATATTTTCCGGCGGTGGCATTGGGTTCAATAGCTGAAGCTGGAGACTTTTTTAATTGTAATTCTGCTTTAAGATACATAGATACTGCAGCATAGTATCCAGCCTGCCATTTTTCAGAAGTTTTGGTTTCAGTAAATTTCTTAAACAGTTTGTCGAAATCACCTTCAGTATTGGCGGTGTTGAGCTGTGTCGCGCTTTGTTGTAATGCCTTGTCGGTAAAAGCCTGGGCATTTACCCATAAGCCAGTCACGAAAAAGCTTAAAATAAGTAAAATTTTATTCATAAAGGGGATATTTCTAGCAAATATATGAAATTATTAATGTTTCGTAAGATATTTTGATATGTATTTAAAGAATGTGTGGTGTTGTTTTGTGATATTGTATTTTTATTGATTGGTGTAAATATGTGAAGATTGTAATGGTTGTCTGTTTTTGTGATTTAATTTGAGATTTAAAAAGCTTTTTGTTTTAGAATAAACTAGGTGTAAAATAAAAACAAGGATAGAAAAAGTTCTATCCTTGTTTTGTATATGATTAATTTTATTTGTTTTAGGTGGTTTTCAAATAATAGATGATAAGTTTATTAATATTGCATCTTTCTTAGCTTTGGGTTAGTGCTTCCAACAATTAGTGCGATCAGGACAGTCATGCATCCGCCAAAGACGACAGAGCGAACCACGCCTAATACTTTAGCCATTAATCCACTTTCAAATTGTCCCATCTCATTGCTGGACATAATGAATATGGAATTCACACTCAATACACGTCCTCTTATATGGTCAGGAGTTTTAAGCTGTACAATAGTTCCTCTGATCACTACAGAAATACCATCAAGCATTCCGCTTAGTACCAGAAACATAAATGAAAGCCAATAAAGCTTGGATAATCCAAATCCTATGATGCAGAGCCCAAACCCTGTAACAACGGCAAGAAGTATTTTTCCCTGGTTTTTTCGTAAAGGAACAATAGATAAAAGTGTAATAATACACATGGATCCAATATCAGAAGCTGCATTCAGTAAACCGAATCCTTCGGCTCCTGAATTCAGAATATCTGTGGCAAATACCGGAATCATTGCTACGGCTCCACCAAAAAGTACAGCAAACATATCAAGGCATAAAGCTCCCAGAATTTCCTTTGTTTTAAAAATATAGGAAATTCCCTCACGCATACTTTCCACAACATCCACCGTTTCTTTTTTATATTCTGAATATTGCTTGTTAAGCTGCCAGAAAAACAGAGAGGCAATAAATATTAGAGATAAAATTACAACCAGTGTCCATTGTACACCGATATATCCAATAAGAAGCCCACCAATCGCATGTCCGCATACGGAAGAAATAAGAAACGTTGCCTGGTTAAGGGTAACAGCATTCGGTAAGTTTTCTTTCTTTACAATTTTAGGAATCATAGAAGGAACAATAGGCCCGATAAAAGCTCTTGCAATTCCTGTAAAGAATATTACACCATAAATATAATAGGTAATCTCATGTCCTGTAAAATGCATTTGAACATTAAAGAAAGCAGGGATTAAAAGTAATCCGATCAGAAAGATATAGACGTAATTGCAGATAAGCAATAATCTCTTTTTTTCATTCATGTCAATAACGTGTCCGGCATATAAGGCGCAGCTTACCGCAGGAATAACTTCGGAAAGTCCTATAAGGCCAATTGAAAAAGGATCTTTGGTTAACTGGTATACCCACCATCCTAATAAGGTAGCAAGCATCCTAAAGGCTAAAACAATAAAAAATCTCCCGGTAAGAAGATTTCTGAACTCAACATTTTGTAGGGTTTGTAACGGGGTAAAGGAAATCATGAACAAAAATAGCCCTAAAAATTTATTTAGGGCTATCTGTATATTGTTTTTTGAAAGATATATTAAATATATATCAAAAGATAAAATCTATTTTAGTCAGCTCTTGAAGAACTGATGATGATAGCAGCAACACCTGCCGCACCAATGATAGTAGCACCAGCCGCAATTCTTGCTTTTCTTCTGTCTTTCACAGCAGCTACATTAGATTTAGGGATAATTACTTCTGTACTGTCTTTTTTTCCGGCTGTACCTACAAGATTATCACCAACAATGTTTCTGAATAAGATTTTCTGCTTCGGAGACCCGTCTCTCATGGTAACTTTATAAATTTTTCCGGCTTCCAGATTGGAATAGTTGTTTTTTGAAATATCCTCGCTGTATTTTGTAGTAGCGCAAGATGTAATAACAAATAAAGACGTTAATAAAGATGATTTCAACAGTACAGATGCTTTCATTATTTTCGTTTAGTTTTTCAAATTTATAATTTTTTTCGAATATACGTTTTTGGAATTGAAAAAATATCTCTAAAATTTGTAAATTTCTAACAAATCTGCGATATTTCTGTCATTAGCTAATCTTGGAGTCTTGTTTTGGCCGCCCAGTTTTCCCTGTGACTTTGCATATTCATGAAATGCATTTTTCTTAAGCTTTGTTATATAAAGCTTTTGAAGAATATTTCCGGAAATCAGATCATCATAGTAAGTATTTCTGTTTCTAAGCTGCTGATCCAGTTCATTTCTGAATGCTTCACCATTTTCAGGTTCTTTTTCAAATTCTATCAGCCATTCATGATAAGGAAGCCCTTCGTTGGGATTAACCTGTGGTGCCAGATGAAATTCAGTGATTTGTGCCGGATATTTTTCAAGGGTTGCTTTCAGAGCTTCTTCCACTTCAAAAGCAATCACATGTTCCCCGAAAGCTGAAGTGAAATGTTTAGTTCTTCCGCTTACCAGAACTCTATAAGGGTTTTTATTAATAAATCTTACGACATCACCAATAGAGTAGGCCCATAATCCTGAGTTGGTTGTAAGAATTAAAGCATAGTCTTTATTTAGCTCAATGTCTTTTAATGTTAATCTTCTGGCATTGGGCTTTCCATATTCTTCCAACGGAATAAATTCATAGAAAATACCATGATTGGTTAACAGTAAGAGTCCTTCTTTTGTGTAATCATCCTGAAAAGCAAAAAATCCTTCAGAAGCAGGAAAGGTTTGGATGATATCTACTTTTCCACCCAATAAGTCTTCCATTTTGTCACGGTAAGGTTCGTAATTCACACCGCCTGTAACAATAAGCTGTAGGTTAGGGAAGAGCTGTTTTATTTTCTTTCCGTGTTTTTCAGTCAGTTTCTCAAAATACATGATAAGCCAGGGCGGTATCCCTGAAATCAAAGTCATATTCTGGTGTTCTGTTTCTTCAACAATCTTATCTACTTTAGCTTCCCAGTCTTCCATGATATTGGTTTCCAGGCTTGGCAGTCTGTTTTTCTGAAGATAATTAGGAATGTGATGAGCTACAATTCCAGACAGCCTTCCGGTTTTAATCCCGAAAACTTCTTCCAGTTCCGGACTTCCCTGCAAGAAGATCATTTTTCCGTTAACAAAATCGGCATTGTTTTTTTTGCTGATATAATGGAATAAAGCACTCTGAGCTCCTGCAATCTGATAAGGCATTCCTTCTTTAGAGATAGGAATGTATTTCGATCCTGATGTTGTTCCTGAAGTTTTTGCAAAATATTCTGGAGTATCTGTCCAGAGGATATTTCCCTGTCCTCTTTTTACTCTTTCAATGTAGGGCTTTAAATCTTCATAGTCGGCAACAGGAACTCTGTCCTGAAAATCCTTTACAGAACGGATGTTTTCGAAATCATGTTCCCGCCCGAAAAGTGTTTTCTGGGCTGTGTTCACAAGAGAAATCAATAGATCTTCCTGATTTTTCTCTGCATTTTTTTGAATTCCTCTGCCTTTTGAACATGTTTTTTTGCCCAGATAAGTGCTGCGTTTTTCTTGAAGAAGTTTAACATGGTCCAAATTTATAAATAAGTAGAGAATTGTGGAATCATTTTTAGAGGTAAGGCATAAAAAAACCGATGAAATAAATTCCATCGATTTTTCTCGAAATTTGATTATGAAAATAACAACTATATGTTGATGTTATGCTTTATTTATTGGCTTTATACCTTTTGTCCGGTGTGCCATCTTTTTTCAGATGTTTGTTCTCCTTGTATCTTTTGTCCGGAGTACCGTCTTTTTTCATTTTAGCAGCAGGGGCTGGCTGGGCTGGTTTCACTTCTGCAGGTTTAGCTGTTTTAGCAACCATTGGTTTAGCAGCTTTTACTTCTGCCGGTTTGGTAGCTGCAGCTTTTACAGGAGCAGGAGTTGTATGAGTAGCGGGAGCAGTCTGCTGAGCAGTAGCAAGGCCCAGTCCTAAAACTAATGACATTGCTGATAATAATTTTTTCATAAGAATATTGTTTATTTTTTGTTGAATAAAGATATACAAAAAGCAGGCTAAAAATTTTGGTTTTTTAAACTTAACTAAAGTTTATTACAGCTTAAAAAAAAATTAAAGTATTTTTCTGAGCAATAAAAAACCTGCCCTCGGTTAGGAGAACAGGCTTTTATATGAATAGTGAATAGATTAACGTTTACAGTTGGCTGTCCATGTTTTACCATCCTGAGCGTATAAAATTTGTAATGTATTATTATCAATTCTGATATAAGAAGTGGCAGTAGATCCCACCATAACCAATGTGTTATCTCCTTGTTTGTTAAATTCTATGCCATTGAGACTGGGAATGCTATTTGAGAATGTGAAGTTATATTTGGTGCCGCTGGCAATCTTCGTTACAAATATACTTCCGGCATCAGTACTGATATTGGTAGAACCACCATCCTTATAAGATACACTTCCTTTATAAGTTCCTGCAAAAAAGTCGTTGTCTGCAGGATCATCATCCTTGCTGCACGACGAAAAAGATAATGCTGTAAAAACGAACAGCATCAAAACTCCTAAAATTTTCATTGCTTTTTTCATAATACTACTTTTTTATGTTTGGTTTGTTTACATTCCCAAACACTATGCCATGAAAAAATATTCGATTTTTTTAACAGGTAATTAATGAAATTAGTGAAAAATTAAGATTTAAATGGCTAAGTGTTTCATTATAAATCTAAAAGTCTACATATTTAGAACCAAAGAAAAAAATATCCTTACCTTTGTATAGCGTTAAACGGTTTCGGAAAACTCCCGAAATCGCTTTTGTCGTTTATACCATTACTATTTATGCAGTTAAAATCCATCAACGAAAAATTCCTTCCGGATCTGATGCAAAAGGAATTCGGGAAAGAAATTTTTACCCAGTTAGAAAATAGTCAGCATATTGCCGTGAAGGGAAGTGCAGGGTCTTCAGTTTCTGTTTTTGTGGCTGAGCTTTTTTTGGTTCAGAAAAAAATATTCTTTATCTGGTAGATGATAAAGAGGATGCATTGTACGCCAATACAGAAATGGAAGATCTTCTTGGAAAAGAAAAAGTACTGTATTTTCCAGCCACCCACCTTGAGCCCTATCAGGTGGAAAGGACTCAGAATGCCAATCTTGTGTTAAGAACTGAGGTGCTGAATAAAATCAATTCCGGGAGATCTCCAAAAGTAATTGTAGCCTATGCCGGAGCTCTATCAGAAAAGGTATTGAAGAAGGAAGACTTTAAAGCGATTTCTCATCATATAAAAGTAGGCGATCAGCTGGATTTTGATTTTGTAGATGAACTGCTTAATCATTATCATTTCCAGCAGACAGATTTTGTTTCAGAACCCGGAGAGTTTTCTGTAAGAGGAGGAATTGTAGATGTGTTCTCTTATTCCTACGAAAAGCCTTACAGAATAACATTTTTTGGAAATGAGGTAGAAAGTATCAAAACGTTTGATATCGAGACTCAACTTTCTGTAGATAAGGTGAAAGATTTTCAGTTGGTATCCAATATGAACTTCTCGGTGACGGGAAGCAGGGTTTCATTGTTGCAGTTACTGCCTAAGGAAAGTTATGTGATTTCTAAGAATGGAATGGTAGGGATGCAGAAGATTAAAATATTCTATGAGAAATCCCTTGAAAAATTTGAAACTTTAAGTAAAGATATCGCCCATAGAGCTCCACAGGATCTTTTTATTTCTGATCAGGAATTTTTATTTGATTATAAAAAATTTAAAACGGTTGATTTCGGAAATGTTGCTATTGAAGGATTGAAGGAAATAGCTGAGATTAAAATGGAGCAGCTCCCACAACCTTCTTTTCATAAAAACTTTGAGCTTCTTATTGAAGATATTGAAGAAAAGCAGACTGCCGGATTTGATACCTGGATTTCTTTTTCAACAGAAAAGCAGAAAGAAAGACTGGAATCTATTTTTGAAGAACTGGAACATGAACTTCCTTTTAAAAGTTTTAAATCAGAGTTACATGAAGGGTTTGTAGATAATGGGCATAAATTGTTGGTATATACTGATCACCAGATTTTTGACCGTTATCAGAGATATAAAGCTAAGAATACCTTTGCAAAATCAGAACAGCTTACCCTGAAAGATCTGATGAGCCTGAAGATTGGGGATTATATTGCCCATATCGATCATGGAATCGGAAAATTTATGGGACTGGTGAAGGTAAATAATGATGGAAAGATTCAGGAATGTTTTAAACTTACTTACAAAAACGGAGATTTATTATATGTGAGCATCCATTCTTTACATAAAATCTCAAAATATAACGGTCCGGATGGAAGAGAGATTGTATTGAGTAAGCTAGGTTCTCCAACTTGGAAGTCTTTAAAACAAAAAACGAAAGCTAAGGTTAAACAGATTGCATTTGACCTTATTCAATTATATGCCCAAAGAAAGACCGCAAAAGGATTTGCCTATACACCGGATTCTTATCTGCAGAATGAGCTGGAAGCAAGCTTTATTTATGAAGATACTCCAGATCAGGAAAAAGCTACCGTAGATGTTAAAAAAGATATGGAAGCAGATACGGTGATGGACAGACTGGTTTGTGGTGATGTAGGTTTCGGTAAAACCGAGGTGGCCATTCGTGCTGCATTTAAAGCGGCTACAGATGGAAAGCAGGTTGCTGTATTGGTTCCTACTACGATTCTGGCATTTCAACATTACAGAAGTTTTAAGGAAAGACTTAAAGACTTCCCGGTAAACGTGGGTTATGTCAATAGATTCAGAACGGCCAAACAGAAGTCTGAAACGCTGGATGATCTGAAAAACGGAAAGGTAGATATTATCATCGGAACTCATCAGTTAGCAAGCAGTTCTGTTAAATTTAAGGATCTTGGATTATTGATTATCGACGAGGAACACAAGTTTGGTGTTTCTGTAAAAGATAAATTAAAGACCCTGAAAAATAATGTGGATACACTTACTTTGACTGCAACCCCGATTCCAAGGACATTGCAGTTCTCCCTGATGGCGGCAAGAGATTTATCAGTTATTAAAACTCCGCCACCCAACAGACAGCCGGTTGATACACAGTTGGTAGGATTCAATGAAGAGTTGCTTCGTGATGCTATTTCTTATGAGATTCAGAGAGATGGACAAGTGTATTTTATTAACAATAGAATTGAAAACCTGAAAGATATTGCCGGGCTTATTCAGCGCTTGGTGCCTGATGCAAGGGTGATTACAGGGCATGGCCAGATGGATGGTAAACAATTGGAAAAGAATGTTCTGGATTTCATGGAAGGAAAGTATGATGTACTTGTTTCTACTACGATCGTTGAAAGTGGAGTGGATGTCCCGAATGCCAATACCATCTTTATTAATGATGCCCAAAGATTCGGAATGGCAGATCTTCACCAGATGAGAGGAAGGGTAGGACGAAGTAACAGAAAAGCTTTCTGTTATCTCATTACTCCGCCTTATGATATGATGACTTCTGATGCAAGAAAACGTCTGGAAGCAATTGAGCAGTTTTCTGATCTTGGAAGTGGTTTCCAGATTGCGATGAAAGATCTTGAAATTCGAGGTGCCGGAGATTTATTGGGAGCAGAACAGAGTGGCTTTATCAATGAAATGGGGTTTGAAACCTATCAGAAACTGATGCAGGAAGCTCTTGAAGAATTGAAAGATGATGCTGATTTTGAAAAACTATTTGACAACGAAGAAGACAGACAGAAGCTATTCAAATCTGTAAAAGATGTAAATATTGATACAGATCTGGAACTGATGCTTCCGGATTTCTATATTTCAAATACTGAAGAGAGACTTTTATTGTATCAGAAAATAGCAGAAATTAATAATGAAAAAGATCTTCATCAGTTTGAATTTGAGCTGATTGACCGATTTGGAGCATTACCGAAAGAAGCAGTTAACTTACTGAAAAGTGTTTCTTTAAAGTGGTTGGCCGCAGATATCGGTTTTGAAAAGATTGTGATGAAAAATGGGGTGTTTTTAGGGTATTTTCCAAGTAATCCTCAGGACAAATTCTATCAGACAGACAGATTCAGGCATATCATTAATTATTTGACGAGAAACCCTGCAGAAGCTCAGCTTAAAGAAAAATCCGGAAAAGAAGGGAATCAGCTGATGATGAGAAAAGAAAGAGTGAAGAATGTAGATGAGGTTAATATTTTATTGAAAGCGATCATTGAGCATAATTAAAATATAGTTTTTAAAATTTACTAAGTTTTCTGTAAACGAGACTAAACCCTATAAAAAGAATAAATTTTTATAGGGTTTTTTGTGATTGTTATCATGTTTTTTTTCAGAATATTCATGCTTATGAGAATTACCCCCTTTTTAATGGGGTTAAAGTCACTTTTTAATGAGAAAATAACATAGGTTAAATCCCCATATAGAAGCATTTTAAAGTGCTGTGCAATTCTGTTTTGTTTTTTTTAATGGGCGCTTGTAGAAATAATTCTACTTTTTCATATAAATAATTCTATCGTGTAATGTGTTTATTTCTATAGGTTTAAATGCTATAACTGGAATTTTTTAGGTTCGTAATTCGTACATTTGCAGTCCTTATTATGAAAAAAATTATATACAGTTGTGCAGTTGGATTTCTATCTTTCTACGCCAACGCACAGGTGGGAATCGGGACCACTAAACCAAAATCTACTCTCGATGTGAATGGAAAAACTACTTTAAGAAGAGAACTTAGAGTAGGTGGAACTTCCACTCAGGCAGGAAATGCAGGATTAAACGGACAGGTTTTAGTTTCTCAAGGAGAAGGTAAATCCCCTGTTTGGAAATCATTGAATGTTCCCTTCATGGAAGAGGGACAGTACAAATTAATCAACTCATATTTGTCATCTGATCAGATAGGTATTACCACTCTTTCTAACAGTGTTCAAGGAGACGGTGTTTCTAGAAATAGTGTTGGAGATGATATCAATGATGCTGCCAAAGGCAAGTGGGTGAAAATTGATGGTCTTAAAAATACCTTTACCATTAAAAATGGCAAGAACAGGCTTACGTATCAGTTTCAAACCGGAATTGAAATGAAAGCTCCACAATCTACCACATCAGATAATGTTCGTTTTGCATGTGCTGTTTTTAGAAATGATAAGCTGGTAGCAGTACGTCCTGATAGAGTTGCATCTACTAATAATAGCGGAAAAGCAGGAATTCAGGATTATATCTTTACTCTTAATTATACAGAACTTAACGTTCCGGTGGGCGTACAGAATCTTGAAATTGCATGTAGAAAGATCAATACTTCAAATATAAATTCTCAGTTTGCGATAGGCCGTGATGTTCAAGGTTCTAATGGAGCATCCAATGCATTTACATTAGAATCTAACATGAAGATCGATGTGATTGAGTATGTTACTTATAAATCCAATTAAAACAAACTGATGAAAAATATTTTATCGACTTTATTTCTCACTGCAGGAATGATGCTTTCTGCTCAGGTGGGTATTAATACTGAATCTCCAAAAGCTAAATTAGATGTAAACGGAGATTTAAATCTAAGAGACAGAATTGCTGTACTTGATGCTACAGACAACTCACTTTCTTTTGGAAACAATGACCAGTTATTGGTTTCTCAGGGTGAAGGATATGCTCCTATCTGGAAAACTCTTCGTATTCCTGAATATGAACCGAATAAATTCTACTTGATTTTTAATAACTCTTTTTCAGATAAAGTTGGAGTTGATTTTACAAATAGTGAACAACCACCAGTTGTATCAGGAACTGGTAAAGCAGCAGCTTTTGTAAAGGGAACGGACTTTTCTAACCTTACTGCATTTAAAAAAATTAACGGGCTATCACAGAAAATCCAGGTTTTCAGTACAGAGAGTAAAGCATATTTTCAGTTTGAAACTGTAGTACAGGCCAATTTTACATCCAATGGAACCCCTGATACATCAATAGATTATGCCTGTGGTATTTTCGTAGATGATAAACTGATCAGTTTGAGACAGAATAACCTGAAAGCAAGTAGTGCTCAGTTTACTTTCCTTACGCATAATCAGATTGGAATGGTAGCAAACCTAACCAAAGGAGAACATATCGTGAGTGTAGGATGTTCAAGACTTACCTCATATGGAGATGCTTCTAACAGAAAGCTGGCGATAGGAACCAATACAAGTACCAATCTTAACAGCTTTATTGCTCAGTCATCTTTGAAAGTAGATGTATATGAAATTCCACAAGTGTTTAACACGATTATAAAGTAAAACCAACTATGAAAAAATATTTTTGTTCAATTTTTATTGATTATCGGGCTTGTTGAGGCTCAGGTCGGTATAAACACTCCAAATCCTGTTAACAAATTAGATGTAAATGGAGATATCAATGTTAGAAAAGAGCTGAGAACCAATGGTACAGACCTATTGAAAGGATCAGCTGGTAATAGCGGAGATATCTTTCATAATAATTCTACAATGTCAGCCAATGACTGGAAAAATATTAAAATAGCTGATGGGCAGGGAAGTATGTCTCTGTTTTCTATTAATACAGTTGCAGATCAAACGGGAGTTACATTTAATAGCAATGGAAACCCAGTGCCATACAATGAAAATGATGATTTAACAAGCAGCTGGATTGTAATCCCACAGGCTGTAGATACTTTCTCCGTGACAAATGCTACTAATAAAGTGACATTCTCATTTCAAACGACTGCTCAAAAAGCAAATAACGGTACTTCGTCTGCAGGGTTTGCCTGTGGTGTTTTTGTAGATAATAAGCTTAAAGCAGTAAGAGCTGATGTATTGCAGGGAGATAGCGGAGCTTATAAGATTTTTAACCTTAATGCAACCCTTGAGAATCTTACCCAAAAAAACAAATATTCTGTTAAAATAGCATGTACAAACAGAACACTGAATGGTAATGCACTTGGTATAGGAACTGCGGTAGATACAGCAGCCCTTAATGCTGATATGGCACAGTCTGTTTTAACAACATCTGTATTGCAGCCTTATTAATTTTCATACCGATATAATAAATAAGAATCTAAAAGCGTTATGTTTTTAGATTTTTTTTATTTATTGGCTTTGTTCTTTGAGAATTTGTTGGCTGATATTGCCTGTGTTGTGTAAAATTGAATTATATTTGAACAAATTAAAAATATATGGTAAAAAACTATTTTCTTAATGTGATTGCCGGTATTATTCCGTTCAGGTTACTGGTTTCACTTCATACAGTACGGGAACATCGAAACCCATATCAAAATATAATGACAGGCCTAAGAATCTGAAGTTTATCTATTAAATAATTATAGATGGACTGTTATTGTTAATCTTATCAGAATATAAATAATCATATAATTTTTATGCAAAAAAAAATTATATTTGTGAAAAAATAATCAATTACCAGGAAATGAAACAAATTTTCTATTTTATCTTATTAATTGCAGGCTTTTCTTCAATACATTCCTGCAAAAATTTATTGGATGAAGACGGGAATCCTCTTTTGGATCTGAATAATACAGAGGGGCTAAGTGGCCCAAGAGCTTTATATAAAGAGGTAACAGCTAAAGGTACTCTGGCAGAATATCAGTACAGCGGATTGCTTGTGAACAGAGTAATTACAGACAGTGCTTCTATTACCGATATCATGTACAGTGGAGACAGAATTAGCCAAATCAACTTCAGAGGTTTTCTTGATCTTGACGGAAATGGAAAACTGGATAAAGACAGTATATCTTATGAAAGACAGTTCAATTATGGAAATAACAGTCAGCTGACTTTAATTTCTGAAACCCGTTCTGTTTTCAGAAGACCGCCGCCGGTTCCACCTGCTACTAAGCCAGGTCCTCAAACTTTATTTGCTTCAGAAAAGTATATTTATACATTAAAATATAATGCTGCTACTTCAAAACTGGAATCTATCACTACGGAAAGAGGAGAAGAAGTTAAAGGAGGCCCAATTAAATATACAGATTATTCAAAAGCTGAGTATACTTACGTAGGAGATAATGTATCTAAAGTACTTAAGATATCAGGACCTATCACATCAAATAATCCAAATGTATTTGGTGCACCTACTGAAAAATATGCCTATGAATATTATGCTTACGATCAGCAGATCAGCCCGTTCACTTTATTACCGAAAGGATATAAAATCTCAAGGCTGTTAGCTACTAAAAATAATGATAAAGAAAGCTTAATTCTGTCTCCGAATAACCCTAAGAGATGGTCGGTAACAGATCTTACAGTACCTATTCCGGTTCCTGTTGTAATGAGTACAAATTATGTGTACGATTTACAGACTTACATGACAAAAGGCTATGATAAATACTATATTTATAAACCACAATAAAATAGTTTTTCAACAATATTTAAACTCAATCTTCCTAAGGTTGAGTTTTTTATTTTTTATCCCTTAATTTTGCAAAAAATTTCTGATGAAATATTTAATCGTTGGGCTCGGAAACAAAGGCTCAGAATATGAAAATACACGACATAATATAGGCTTTAAAGTCGCTGAAAAAATAGCTGAGAAACTTGAAGTATCATTTAATACAGCTAATTTTGGCTGGATGGCAGAAGGAAAGTATAAAGGACGAAAAGTTTTCGTTCTGAAACCGGATACCTATATGAACTTATCAGGGAATGCTGTGAGATACTGGATGCAGAAAGAAAATATTCCTTTAGAAAATGTACTGATTGTTACTGATGATCTGGCACTGCCTTTCGGAACCCTTAGAATGAAAGGGAAAGGCTCTGATGCAGGCCATAACGGGCTTAAGAATATCAATGAAGTTTTACAGACTCAGAACTACGCAAGACTTCGTTTTGGAATTTCAGCGGACTTTACTGCGGGCCGCCAGGTAGACTATGTATTAGGAACATGGAATGAAGAGGAAACAGAAAAACTTACAGAAAGAATAGATACTTTTTCAAAAGCCAGTCTCTCTTTTGTATTTGCTGGAATCAGTAATACCATGTCCACATTTAACGGAAAGTAAATTGTCTCAGTTATTATAAAAATAAAGGCCATCGGATTTCCGATGGCCTTCTGCTATGCATTTAAATTAATTTCCAATCAATTTATCTGAGTACTTTATATACTTTTCAGTAAGTAGTTAAATAGGACTCTTGATTATTCTATAACCAGCTTACTGCGCCTGTTTCAACATCGTAGTTAGCTCCAACAATCTTAATTTTTCCTTCTTCTTCAAGTCTTTTAAGTGTTGAACTTTGTTTACGGATATCTTCAATAGCGCTTTTTACATTCTGGTGATTAAGCCTTTCTAAGAGAGAACTGTTTTTGGATGAACGTTCCTCATTTTCCTGAATCACTTCATTGATGATTGGGTTAAAGTGGTTGATCAGGTGGTTCAGGTTATCCATTCCCATACCTTCAATTTGTGCTGCATCAAGGCCTCCTTTCAGAGCTCCGCATTTAGTGTGTCCTAAAACCACGATCAGTTTAGAACCAGCAACGTTACAGCCAAATTCCATAGATCCAAGAATGTCCTGATTCACAAAATTACCGGCAATTCTGATACTGAAAACGTCTCCCAATCCCTGATCGAAAATCAATTCAGCAGAAGTACGGCTGTCTATACAGCTTAAAACTACTGCAAAAGGCCATTGTCCTTCACGGGTTGCATTTACCTGCTCCAGAAGGTCTCTGTTGGCTTTAAGGTTATTAACGAATCTTTGGTTTCCTTCCTTTAAAAACTCTAATGCTTTTTCAGGAGTAATGGTAGACTGAGTTTCGTATGTATGTGCTTTCATATAATTTTAGTTGTTTGTTGAATTGTTAAGTTTAAAATAAAATTGGTTTTGTGAGCTTACATTGCTCTTTTATGGGTAATCAGAATGTGAGAATCCTGGCTTCTTTCATAATCTTTGTATGAAGTTTTGAAACCCAGAAGTTCCACATTGATATCTTCTTCTTTTGCGCGGATATTGGCAAAATCCTGGATCATTTCCAGTACATCTGTCGCAATGTATGAAGTTTCTCTGGCGTCAATGATTACAGTAGAGTTAGATTTAATGTTTTTCAATGTTTTTTTGATGGCAGCTTTATTCAGGAAAGAGACTTCTTCAGCCAGTTTAATCTTGATTCCGTCTGCATCATCAAGCTTTTCTCGGCTCAGATAATAAGCTCTTTTCATATTTCCCTGAAGGATATAGAATACAGAGATCGCAAGACCAATTCCAACCCCTTTTAAAAGGTCAGTTGCTACCACAGCCACCACGGTTGCTACAAACGGTACGAACTGGAATTTTCCAAGATGCCAGAAATGTTTGAAGGTAGCAGGTTTTGCCAGTTTATATCCTACAAGAATTAATACAGCAGCAAGTGTTGCAAGCGGTATTAGATTCAGGATAAACGGAATGCTTAATACACAAACCAATAGAAGTACTCCGTGTATCATTGCTGATGTTTTAGAAGTTGCTCCTGCATTCGCGTTGGCAGAACTTCTTACCACTACAGAAGTCATTGGAAGTCCACCAATAAATGAACTTACAAGGTTTCCTATTCCCTGTGCTTTAAGCTCAAGATTCGTGTCTGTAATTCTTCTTTGTTTATCTAATCTGTCTGAAGCTTCAATACAAAGTAATGTTTCAATAGAAGCTACAATGGCAATAGTTGCTCCCACGATCCACACTTTAGGATTGGTGAAACCACCAAAATCCGGCATTGTAATCAGATTTTTAAAATCATCCAGAGATTTCGGAACAGGTAGTGACACTAAATGTTCTGTACCAATAGCTAAAGAGCTTCCTGATAACTTGAATAATTCATTTAACAGTATTCCGATAACTACAGCAACTAATGCTCCAGGAAGCATTTTCATTCTCTTAAGTGCCGGAACTCTATCCCAGGCAATAAGAATTCCCACAGATACAAGAGTTACAATAATAGCTCCAGGATGAATAGCTCCGAAAAGTTCAGTAAAATAACCGAAATTTACTCCGTTGCTGAATAAAGACTGGTTTCCTTCATAATCCTTATCAAATCCCAGTGCGTGAGGGATCTGTTTTAAAATAATAATGATACCGATGGCTGCAAGCATTCCTTCAATAACGTTATTGGGAAAATAGTTGGAAATACTACCAGCTCTTACAAAGCCTAATACCAACTGAATCAAACCGGCAATAATCCCGGCACATAAGAACAGTTCAAATGCTCCAAGGTCGGTAATGGCGGTAAGTACAATCGCAGTAAGACCTGCAGCAGGCCCCGAAACTGATATATTTGAATTACTAAGAAATCCTACAACAAGCCCACCTACAATTCCGGAAATAACCCCGGATAATGGCGGTGCTCCAGATGCCAGAGCGATTCCTAAGCACAAAGGGAGTGCTACTAAGAATACAACGAGTCCGGAAGGGAAATTCTCCTTGATTCCTCCTAATAATGATGTTTTTTTCATGATATTTTTTGAAAATATTATAACCGATTGATTTATTCTTAAATAATCAATTATAAAAGATTGGAAAATTAATTTTTAAAGCATAAACAGCTTATCCATTGCCTAAAAGGCATGAATAACTATAAAATCTAACTACTACTTTTAAAAATTAAGCTTCCGGAGGCGGAGAAAATATGCTAAGTAAAGGCGATAGATGAAAGGAATCATCTATCAGTACGAAAGACATAGACTGAGGTGCAGGCTCAGAAAACTTCAGATAGTCGAAAACATCTAAAGGTTTTGGAATGGTCTTTTCGTAAACAATAAAAGAGGATGGGTGAGAATGTGGCTCTTCTTCATTCACTATTACATTCGTTCTAAGAATGTCCCAGCCTGCCACCGCAGCAATGCTTGGCAGCGCTGTAAAATTCAGAAAAAACGTTAATACAATAATACTCCAGAATTTCATTTCACATTCTTTTTTAGAAAAACTATTTAGTCTTTCTGCTCATTACCCAATCGGAACCGGTAAGGTTGTAGATCTTCTGGATGTCTTTTAAGGTTTTCTCAAAATCAATCTCAAGATCAATAATTTTACCTGTTCTAAGGTCAAATACCCAGCCATGTACAATAGGTTGTTCTTCTAGAATATACCTTTCCTGTACACAGGCCATTTTGATGACGTTGATGCATTGTTCCTGAACATTCAGTTCAACCAATCTGTCATAACGCTTATCTTCATCTTCGATAGAATCAAGTTCTGCCTGGTGCAGTCTGTAAACGTCACGAATATTTCTCAACCAAGGATTCAATAATCCTAAATCCTGAGGAGTCATCGCAGCTTTTACACCACCGCAGTTATAATGGCCACAAACAACAATGTGTTTCACTTTAAGATGTTCTACAGCATATTGAATAACCGCTGTGGAACTCATATCTAAAGTATTCACAACATTGGCGATGTTTCTGTGAACAAAAACCTCTCCCGGCTTGGCTCCCATCAATTCTTCCGCTGTAGCTCTACTGTCTGAACATCCTATGTAAAGATAATCAGGGTGTTGAGTTTTAGCTAGCTCTTTGAAGAAGTTTGGATCTTCAGCCACTTTAGATTCTACCCATTTCTTATTGTTCTCAAAAATAACTTCGTACGATTGTGACATAATTTTAAATTTTAAAAAAAGGTTTATAATTATTTATTTCGTTTAAATTATTTCCGAAATCAATAGACCGAATCAATAATTATGCAAAAATATACTTTTTGCAGAAAAACTATTCACTTTTAACAAAGTTTAATATTAAAATATGCTTAAAATCATGTCTAATATTCCGATATACTTTGCTTTAGCATGAATAAAGGTTCTACAATAATTCAAACGTTTAAAAAACTAAGATAAATTTACAAAGTATAAATCATAAAATAGAATGTGAAGATTAAAATATTTTTAAATTTTTCAAAAAGAATTAACAGCATCTGCTGAAAATAAATAGTATTTACTGTGAAAAAATGAATAAATTCAGACTCTGATTTTAACCTTAATAGTTTCAATGGCAGATTTTGATCTGGGGATATTGTATTGGGCAGGCGTTTTTATTGCCTTTTTTTCATCTTTCTTGATATTGGGAAAGATGAAAAAGAAAACACAGGATTTTCTTTTGGCTATCTGGTTTTTGATCATTGGAGTTCACCTTATCTTTTTTGTATTATTTCGTTCAGGGGGATATTTAAACTATCCTTATCTCATTGGATACGAGTTGCTTTTACCCTTCATGCATGGGCCTATGCTGTATCTGTATATTGTATCTGTAACGGGCAATGAGCCAGATAAGAAGACCTGGCTGTTAAATGGACTTCCTGTACTGATGATGTATCTGATTTTGTTTAAGTTTTTGATGCTGTCTCCTCAGGATAGAATGGAGGTATATCAGAATAATGGAAAAGGGTATGAAATATTGAGTGATGTAATTAAAGGTTTTATGAATTTTTCGGGAATATTATATGTAAGTCTGAGCCTTCTGGCCATCAGAAAATACAAACAGAAAATTTCTGATCAATATTCTAATACTGAAAAAATTAACATGAATTGGTCATATTATCTGATTACTGGAATTGCATTGATATGGATTGCAGTAATCATCAGAAATGATATTCTTATTTTTTCAATGGTGGTCCTGTTTATTTTAGTTGCTGCGTATTTTGGAATCAGTCGTGTTGGTATTTTAGATTTGCCTGTTGATGCTGAAAGAGCTAATGAAAAAGAAGTTGGAAATGAATTTGTAAAATATCAAAAAAACTCTCCCGGAGATGATGTGATACAGACTGTTTATGAAAAACTGAAAGAACGAATGGTTCAGGAGAAGCTGTATAAGGATCCTGATTTAAACCTGACATATGTAGCCCAATTGCTGGAGGTTCATCCCAATATATTATCCCAGACCATTAATTCAGTGGAGAACAAGAATTTTTATGATTATATCAATCGTTATCGGATTGAAGAGTTTAAAAGAATAGCAAGTCTCCCTGAAAATCAAAAATATACGATTCTCTCATTAGCCTTTGAAAGTGGTTTCAATTCAAAAACTTCTTTTAACCGGAATTTTAAAAAATATATGAATTGCTCTCCCAGAGAATTTCTAAAAAGCCAAAATCTTACTCTGGAACAGTAAGTGTCTGTTAATAAATTAGATGATATTGGTTTCATCTTTCATTTTGGAACATTTGAGTAGCTTTTTCTTCTCATTTTTACAGAAAATTTAAACTGCTTTTATGAAGAAATTCTTATTTGTTTTGATCTGTGTTTTGGCATTGATGATAGGTTTGTATCCTTTAATGTATGCTTTTGTTGATCATAAAAATACTTTTCTGGGATCTAAATCCTTGGAAGTTCTTCAAAATCAGATCTGGAAATCTGCATTTTTTGCCCATATTATTTTTGGAGGAATTGCACTTTTCATTGGCTGGCGTCAGTTTGGGAGTCGATTTCGGAATAAGTACCTGCAATTTCACAGAATAATTGGAAAGTCTTATGTCATTTCTGTACTGATAAGTTCTGTTTCTGCAATCTACATGGGAATATATGCCAATGGAGGTATTGTATCCTCTGCAGGATTTATTGCGTTGGGATTGGTGTGGCTTGCTACTACACTGGCAGCAGTAGTTCACATCAGAAAAGGTCGCGTGATAAAACACCGGCAATTTATGATTTACAGCTATGCATGTACGTTTGCTGCAGTAACATTAAGACTCTGGTATCCTTTGTTAACAAGGATTACCCATGATCCTGACAATTCTTATATTGCTGTAGCATGGTTGTGCTGGCTTCCCAATCTGTTGGTAGCCTATTGGATTAATAAAAAGAATTCTGAAGCTAATTAAGATATTTTATTATTGATGTATCCTTGGGTAGCATTTTCTGCCGGGTAAATTTTCCCGGGGTTTCCCATAACCATAGAGTTTTCAGGAACGTCAAAATTTACGTAGGCATTGGGTGCAATCAAAACATTGTTTCCTATGTTCACATTACCAACAATAACGGCGTTTGGCCCTATCCAGACTTCATCACCAATAACCGGATAGCCTTCGTTTTTTCCTCTGTTCTGTTGTCCAATGGTTACCCCTTGAGCAATATTACAGTTTTTACCGATTTTAGCCTTAGGATTGATGACAAGAGCGCCCCAATGCCCAAGATATAAACCTTCTCCAATCTGTGTTTCAGGATAAATCTGGAAACCATATTTGATCTGATAATGTCTTAAAACAAATTTCCAGAATAACCCCGAAACAGCCTTTTTCTGATGTTTCTGAGCTTTTCTTAGGACGTAAAGATAATGAAGATTAGGATTGATGCATTTTTTCCAAATCCCAATTGTGGAAAGCCATTTACCGCTTTCTCTGTAAAAATCTTTCTGTATGGCTGTATACTCTGACATAACAAAATATTTTATACATGATCAATGATTTCCTGAAGATGAGCTACCGATTTTTCAAGCACAAACGGAAGATCTGTTTGGGCTATTTCTCTCTCGTATTGCTCAGGAAGCTCATTGTTAGTTAAGAACTGCTTCATCCCTTCATAAATTCCATCTTCAGAATTAGGAGTAATAAGACCTAATTTTCCATCCTGAAGAAGATCTTTAATTCCTGAAACATCCGTAGAAACTACAGGTTTATTCAGGATAAGAGCTTCCGCAATGATGGTAGGGAATCCTTCGTGTCTGGATGACATTATATAAAAATCTGATTTTTTAAGATAAGGATAAGGATTACTGCTGAAGCCAAGCATCTTTACCGTCTCCTGAAGTCCCAATTGATTAAGTTTTGCCTGGATGTTTTCAAAATCAAATCCATCGCCAATAATGATGATCTGATGTTTCAATCCTTCATCCATTAATTTTTTATGAACATCCAAAAGCCTGTCATAGCCTTTTTGAGGATACACCGTGCCTATGGTTACAAAGGTTGGTAAATCTTTAGAAAAAGGATAGTCATTGATTTCTACTTCTGCTTTCTTGAGAGTATCCTGAGAATCAATGGGGTTGAAAATCTTTACAACAGCCTGTTTTTCCTTTTCATTACGGGCCAGCTTTTGCATTTCCTCTTTCAGTTTGTTGGAAATTACCAGAATTCTGTCAAATTTGAAAAACTGTCTGATGACATCAGGAGTATATTCTTTCAGATTAAAGATGTCATTCTGGATCCATACAATCTTTTTGGAATCCTTTTGCGGACTGGATAGTATTTCTTTATACATCCCATGAATAGCCGCAATTTCTACATCATATTTTTTATTCTTCAGGATGAATTTATAGAGTAGGGAAGGGAACATCAGGAACATTTTCTGATAAAGTACCCTGAATGCCTTCACTGGAATCTCATGAGGTCTGTTGGTGGTGATCATTTCCCCTTTCAGAAGATAGTGGAGCTTTACCCAGGACGGAACTTCCTTGATGTACATTCCTGTATAGAGGTTAATTAATAAATCAACTTCATATTTATCTTTGGGAAGGTTTTTAAGAAAGTTAATCAGAACTTTTTCTGCACCGCCATGACGAAGGGAACCGATTCTAATGAGAATTTTCTTTTTTTCAGACATTTATTTTTTTATAGGTTTATAGGTATGAGGGAGGTGTTCTTTTACATAAGCTTCCAGCTTGGGCCTGTCTGCTTCGAGTTCTCTAGGGTACATGACATTGTTTTTTAAAGCTTTGTCTCCATACTCTTCAATAGTGCAGATGAATTTTGCAGGAATACCTGCATAAACCGTTCCGTTTGGCATAGAGGAAGTTAAAATAGAGCCTGCTCCCAATACACAGTTGTCACCTATTTCTGAGCCAAGCATGATTATGGTGTCTGCACCAATAAAGCACTGTTTCCCAATTTTTATACGCCCGAAAGCTCTTACATCTTTGTACTTTTCAAAAAAATGCAAAGCATTATAACCGCCATCATGATTAATGAATCTAACATTGTTAGAAAGTGTTGTTTCGTCACCTATTTCAATGAGAAAAGGTTCTGTGCCTAATTCGGGAACTTCTACAAAACGAACATTTTTTCCTACCTTTAATCCTTTAGCAATACAGATTTTGAGATAGATTCTCTTGATAAGGTATTGATAAGTGGTATGAATTTTTAATATGATACGATATATAAATATCATTATTCTAAATTTGTTTTTCTCTTACAAAGAAAAGAATTTATATGATAAGAATTTCTAAAATAGAATATTATTTACCTGAATTGATTCTTACAAATATGGATTTGGAAAAGGAATTTCCTGAATGGAGTTCTGACAGAATCCGGGAGAAAGTAGGGATCATGCAGCGTCATATTTCTTCAGAAAATGAGACCGTTTTGGATCTGGCTATACAGTCATCAGAAAAGGTTTTTGAGAACTATGACAGGAATAAAATAGACTTTATTCTTTTCTGTACCCAAAGCCCGGATTATTTCCTTCCCACCACAGCCTGTATCTTACAGGATAAGCTTGGGCTGAGAAAGAATATTGGAGCTGTAGATTTCAATTTAGGGTGTTCCGGGTTTGTATATGGACTGGCTTTTGCTAAAGGATTAATTGCTGGCGGAATTGCCAACAGGATTTTATTAATAACTTCAGAAACCTACACCAAACATATCCATCCAAAAGATAAAGGAAACCGTTGCCTGTTTGGAGACGCTTCCGCATCAGTAATTGTAGAGAAAGACACAACTGTAAAGGATTATAAATTCTGTTTGGGAACAGACGGCAGCGGAGCAGAAAATTTAATTGTAAAAAAGGGGGCTTCAGATCTGATTTTACATTAAACCCCAATCATGAGTTTGGTCCTGAGAATCTTTATATGAACGGTCCTGAGATTTTTAACTTTACTATAGAAAAGATCCCGGGGTTAATTACAGAGACCATAGAGGAAAATGGTCTTACTATGGATGATATTGATTATTTTGTTTTTCACCAGGCTAATTCTTTCATGTTGAATTATCTGAGGCGAAAAACAAAGATCCCCACCGAAAAATTTTATATTGATATGGAGAATACAGGAAATACCGTTTCTGCAACCATTCCAATTGCATTGAAAAATATGATGGATAAAGGGCTGCTGAAAAAAGGAGATAAAATCCTATTGGCCGGTTTTGGAGTTGGGTATTCCTGGGGAGCTACTATCATTGACTTTTAATTTTCACATTACCAACCACAAAATTTAAAATATATGAAAACTTCAGTCTTTTTAGAAAAATTGCAAGAGGAACTAGAAGAAAAAGAAACGTTAACTCCTGAAACTAAGCTAAAGGATCTGGAAAATTATGATTCTATAAGCTTACTTTCAGTCATTGCTTTTGTAGACGAGAATTTTAATCAACAACTTGATCCGGATCAGTTTAAAGATATGGAAACTGTTTCGGATCTGATGAATATTATTGGATTAGAAAACTTTGAAGGTTAAAAATGATTGTTACCTAATGATCATTCACTTTGCTTCTGCTGATAAAGGTTTTCAAGGATCTGCTCAACAGCACTGAAGATTTTTTGATTGTCAAACTGATCTTCGATGGTAAGAAGATTCTTTCTGATTCTGGCAATTAATTCCGGATCAGAAAGGAACTTTTTCATGGCTTCATACATTTCATCGGTTTCATATTGAATCAGATATCCCGTTTCGCGGTCTTTAATCATAATTCCAACATCGCCGGTATCCGTTGCAATAATTGGTTTTTGAAGAATCAGTGCTTCAGCAATTACAAGTGGCCAGGCTTCAGATTCAGAAGGAAGGATAAAATAATCTGCATTCTTAATATAAGGATAAGGATTCATTTTATTACCACATAAAATAAAAGTATCCTGAACATTATTGGTATTGATCTGATCTTTCAGATTTTCCATTTCCTCTCCATTTCCAAGAATTAAAATACTGTGGTGAAAGCCTTCATCTATCAGTCTTTTATGCGCATCAATAAGCTTGTGATATCCTTTTCTGTGATGAAGTCTGCCTACGGAAACAAAAACGGGTCCTTGGGGAAAATCTTCTAATTTTTTCTCTGCCTTTTTCTTAATTTCTTCAATGGGAATAGCATTAATGACTACACTTTCTGCAGGATATTTTAGATCCGGGTAATAAAGATGCATCATTTCTTTGATCCTTTGCGAGCAGTAAATCATGTGGTCAAACTTTTGAAAGTTGTCAATGATCTCAGGAACTACAGGCTGTAAGGCGGGTAAATTGATTTCAGAATGAAACCAGCCTATTTTTTTTGACTTTTTATTGCTTGAATTGTTGACAGATGAGAAGGTCGCGTAAGAAGGAGAGATTTCTATATCAAACTTTTTATTCCCCAAAATACGGTCAGCAATTTTTGGGTTTTTTAATATCCGCATCAGTTTCAGTCTTCTTCGGGCCAGCTGAAGTTTATTAATGAAAGGATTTTTAGAAAAACTTTCTTTGCCTTCAGTAAGATAAACCTTTTTTACATGACTTGGGATTTCGTCCCGAAGCTCTCCCTGATTCATGTTCAGGCAGATGGTAAGGTCAAATTTATCAGGATTAAGATTGTTGAGCATGCTCAGTACCACTTTTTCAACCCCTCCCATTTCCATAGAGCGGTGTCTGAAAAGAACCTTTATTTTCTTATTTGCTGACATTATCTGAAAAGTTTTTGTAAAGTAATGGTTATATTTTTTTTAATCCTGTACCAAATTCCATGCTGATATTCCAAAAGAGCGAATATTTCCTGATGATTGGTATATTTTTCCGGAATCTTCTTACCGTTGATGCTGGTAAGGTTTCTTCTTTTCATGGTCTCTAAAACAACCTGGGCAAAATAATCATAAGATTTATCTTTATTATTGTTCTGGGAAATACCACCTGCATGAGCTCTGTAAAGATAATTGGTATCGTCTATAAAATAAACATCCCCTTTTTCATACATTTTTAAATAAAGATCCTGGTCCTCGGCAATTCTTAATTCAGGATTCATTTTTTCTGTCTGCTCATAAACATCCTTTCTGAATGTTACGAAATGATTGATCTGATTGGGATAATTGAAAAAGTAGGGATCTCCGTTCCTTACCTGCATTGCAGATTTAAATGGAGCAAGAGGTTTCAGATCCTTATCACATCCCATAAAGCGGGAATAGGTGAGAACTACTTTCTTTTTCTCTTTAAAAACCTGAATTGCTTTTTCAATAGCCTGAGGAAGAATGGCATCATCAGGATCTACAAAACCACAGATATCTCCGGTGGCAAGTTCTATAAGTCTGCTTTTGGTAACCCCAACACCAGAGTTCTTTTCATTTTCAAAGAACTTAAATCTTTCATCTCCGGCAATGATATCTTTTACCAGCTCTTTTTGATCCTCTGAAGAAGCATCGTCTACAATAATGGCTTCCCAATCGGGATAGGTTTGTTTAAGCAGAGAATCATAACAGTCTCTGAACAGTGTGGCATTATTGTAATGAGCAATAAGTACGGAAAACTTCATATTGATTTATAAAGAGTGTTGACGGTTAATTCCAGCATGATGATATTGATTAAATAACTCACTATTTTGATCAACTTTTGCTGATAAATATTTCAGGAAATAGACTGAAAGAAAACTGTTCATTGAAAAATGAAATCCTGATGATAAACTGGCATTTTTCATAATAGGGATAGGGTAATGCTTTTTTTTCACTTGAGTTACACAAATATAATCTGTTTTTATATAAATGAAAAAAAATCTTTATTTTTGCTCCATTAAAGGCAACACAGTGAGTGAAATAACAAGAGTTCTCAAAACATTTATCGGGTATCTGAAAAGGCCTGATCTTTATCCGGAATTGGGCCGGAAAATTATTAAAAATACGGTTAACAGGGGTAACGCCTTTAAAGGGAAAGAAAAGACAAATTCCTGGGCATCTGGAAAAGCTGTATCACAGAAAGAAGCCGTTTCAAAACTTTTTGGACTTGAAACAGATGCTTTTCGTAAAGACTATCAGGAAATTTTAGCTGCTGCAGCACAGAAAGAGAAGGAATGTCCCGTGAAGATGGGGGGTCCTGGTGCTTTGGAACTGATTTACTATGCCTGTGAATTTACCAATGCTCAGCATGTGGTGGAAACAGGAGTTGCATACGGATGGTCTTCCCTGGCTTCACTTTTATCATTGGTGAAAAGAAATGGAACACTGTACAGTTCAGACATGCCTTATCTGGCTCAGGATGGAGATCAGTATGTAGGATATGTGGTTCCTGAAAACCTTAAGGGTGGCTGGAAGTTATTCCGTTTTGCAGACAGGGAGTCATTACCAAAGATCTTTGCTGAAAATACTACATTTGATGTTCTTCACTATGATTCGGATAAGAGTTATAACGGAAGAATGTGGGCGTATGATGAACTTTACACTCATCTGAAAAAAGGAGGTGTTTTCATCAGTGATGATATTGGTGATAATTCTTCTTATCAGGATTTCTGTGAAAAAAATAATATAGAGACAACAGTCGTAGAATACGAAGGAAAATACATCGGTATTTTTATTAAATAGCTTTAGACTGTCAATTGATTTAAATAAGAAATAGAGTGAATTCTATGCGTAAAGATTTCTGGATGAAAAATGTATGTATAAATTTATGATACAGCTGTTTATACTGTTTTTATGAAGATAAGTCAGATTACATTTACCAGATTTCTTGCGGCTATGGCTATTGTCATTTCCCATTTCAATAAAGATCTGTTTTTATATAAAATCGATTATATATCAAATATATTCCTGAAAGCCAATGTAGGGGTAAGCTATTTCTTCATTCTTTCAGGTTTTATTATGATTGTGGCTTACCACAAAAAAGATAAGATCGAATATTTAGATTATTATAGAAACCGATTTGCCAGAATCTATCCGCTGTATGTATTGGGACTTCTGCTGTATCTGGTGACCAGATATTCTAATTTCAGTATCTATAAAGGGTTTTTGTATCTTTTTGGGCTTCAAAGCTGGATTCCGGGAGAAGCTATGATTCTGAATTTTCCGGGCTGGTCTATTTCCGTAGAGTTTCTGTTCTACCTGCTTTTTCCTTTACTGTATAATTATTTTTATTCTAAAGGAAATAAAAGCATTTGGATCATAAGCATTATCATCTGGATGATTACGCAGATAGTTTGCAGTATCTATTCAGACTCATCTTATTATAAAGGCCCTCATACGGAAAGTCATGAATTACTATACTATTTTCCTCTGATGCACATTAATGAATTTCTGGTAGGAAATCTGGCAGGATTATATTTTGTGAAAAATTCAGGACAGAAGGATTATGATGTTCCCGCAGTGATCATTTTTGGACTGATTCTATTATCACTGATCTTTACTTCATTTTTCTATCACAATGGTTTGATGGCATTGCTGTTTATTCCGCTTATTATTTTAATATCTAAGAATAATGGAGTACTGTCCAGGCTGTTTTCATTAAAACCCCTGGAATATTTGGGAGAAGCAAGCTATGCAGTTTATATTACCCATATACCCATTCTCTACATTCTGAGGGAGGTTCTGAAGAAACTGGAATATAATCTGGATATTGATCATGTCTTCTGGATTTACATTGCCACTCTTATCATTACTTCAATCCTGTTTTATCAATTTATTGAAAAACCACTGAGAGATTATCTGAAAAAGGTGAAGATCAGATAAAAATCTTTACTTTTGTAACAAAGCAACACAACTATTGGAATGAAAAAAGTATCCCAAACATATATCTCAACAGAGGATGTGATTTTGCAGCCATTCTGTAAAAAATACGATAAAATAATCCCGACTGCATTGGGAGAAAGTACATTGATGTTTTAATAGAAAAGAAATACTTTATGTACAAAACATTTTCGGAGCTTAAAAAAGAACTTCGCAGAGATACCCAAAGTTTAAAAAAAATAAAAGTTGCCTTATTAGGCGATACGGCAACTCAATTTCTGAATGTTGCCCTGAAGGGAACGGCCATTAGTGAAGGGTTTGATCTTACTGTTTTTGAAGCAGATTTCGGGCAGATCTCCCGCCAGATACAGGATCCAACTTCAGAATATTATGAGTTTAGTGCAGATTATACTATTATTTTTGAATCTTCACATAAACTTTTAGGGCAGTATTATAAATCATATGATAGCCAGATTTCCTTTGCTGAAAATAAAACTGCTTATGTTGAAGAACTTTACAGTATCATTCAGAAGCGAACAAAATGCAGGGTTATTTACTGTAATTTTCCATCCATCGATAATCAGGTTTTTGGAAATTTCTCCAATAAAGTTGAATCTTCGTTTGTTTTTCAGCAGAATAAACTCAATTATTTGCTTTCATCAGAAATAGCAGTTAAAAATGATAACTTTTTCATTGCAGATTTGGTTTCCATTCAAAATAAGTGGGGAAGAGATTTTATGTTTTCACCCAATATTTATGTGAATACAGAAATGGTATTATCCCTGGATGCGTTACCAATTGTAGCCCATCATATTATGGGAATTATTTTATCACTGGAAGGGAGATTCAAAAAATGCCTGATTCTGGATCTGGATAATACAACATGGGGCGGAATTATTGGTGATGATGGTCTTGAAAAGATTCAGATCGGAAGTTTTGGAATTGGAAAAGCATTTACAGAGTTCCAATATTGGGTAAAAGCACTGCAGAAAAGAGGAATTATCCTTGCTGTCTGTAGCAAAAATGATGAAGATAAAGCTAAAGAACCTTTTGAGAAACATCCTGATATGGTTCTTAAACTGGATGATATTGCCGTTTTTGTAGCCAATTGGGAAAATAAAGCAGATAATATCAGGAAGATCCAGAGTATTTTAAACATAGGATTTGATTCCATGGTATTTTTGGACGATAATCCGTTTGAAAGGAATATCGTTCGGGAAAATCTACCGGAGGTCTGTGTACCTGAACTTCCGGAGGATCCGGCAGAATATCTTGAATATCTGTATAGCCTGAATCTTTTTGAAACGGCAAGTTTTTCAGATAATGACGCCGAAAGGACAAAACAGTATCAGGTAGAAGCTCAAAGAGCTGTTGATGTAGAAAGGTTCACGAATGTCGAAGACTTTCTCATGAGTATGAATATGGTTTCCGATGTTCAGTCTTTCAATAATTTTTCAAAACCAAGAGTTTCGCAGCTTACACAAAGATCCAATCAGTTTAACCTCAGAACGGTAAGATACACAGAACAGGAGGTGGATGATCTGATGAATTCTGAAAATCATCATACTATTTCCTTTACCTTAGAAGATAAATATGGAGATAACGGCTTGATTTGCGTTATTGTCCTTGAAAAGAAAAACGAGGAAACACTCTTTATAGACACATGGCTGATGAGTTGCCGGGTACTGAAGAGAGGAATGGAAGACTTTACTCTGAACACCATTGTGGATACAGCCCGGAAAAATGGTTATAAATATGTAGTTGGAGAATTTATTCCAACCACAAAAAACCAAATGGTTGAAGATCATTATGAAAGGCTTGGGTTTACAAGACAGGATGAAAAATGGGTATTAGCTGTAGATGACTACAGCAACAGACAAGTATATATTAATAACAAATAATAAACACATTGAAGCATTATGAATAATGATGAAATTTTAACAAAACTGACAGGTATTTTCCGTGATGAACTGGATAATGATGAAATTGTACTGACTCCTGAAACTACCGCAGAAGATATTGAAGAATGGGATTCACTTTCTCATATTCAGTTGATTGTAGCAGTAGAAAAGGCATTTGGAATCCGTTTTACCTCTTCAGAAATCAGAAGTTGGAATGATGTAGGAGAAATGATAGACTCTATAACTTCGAAATAAGGACTGTTGTATGCTTCTTAATTCGTACAGCTTTATCCTTTTCTTTATTGCCCTGTATTTGGTCTATTATCTTTACGGAAAGACAACAAAAATTCAGAATATCGTTCTGCTGATAGGAAGTTATATCTTCTACACCAGTTGGAGCTGGGAGTTTTTATCCCTGTTGGTTATTTCTACAGGGATCACTTATTTTGTAGGAAATAAGATAAAAACAGCAGGAGAGAAGGGGAAAGTGATTTGGCTGAGGTCAGGGGTATTTATTGTTCTGATTCAGCTTCTGTATTTTAAGTATTTCAATTTTTTCATTGAGAATTTCAACGATTTTCTGAAGCTTTTTGGGCTTAAAGATCAACTTGGATTATTGAAAATTATCTTCCCGATAGGAATCAGTTTCTATTCATTCAGGATGATCAGTTATCTGCTGGATATCAGGAACAATAAACTGAAAGAGATTCCGTCTCTGTTGGATTATGCCATATTTGTAGCCTTTTTTCCATGCATTATTGCCGGGCCTATTGATAGGGCAACTCCGTTTTTGAAGAACCTGAAAATAAAAAGAGAGTTCTCTTCGGTGCAGTTTACGGACGGATTAAAGCAGATTTTATGGGGGCTTTTCAAAAAGCTGGTTGTTGCAGATAATATTGCCGTAATTACTTCTCAGCTGTTTGAATCTTATCATACCTTAAACGGGAGTGCTTTATTTGCCGGGGCGGTACTGTATTTTATCCAGTTATATGCTGACTTTTCCGGATATACAGATATGGCGATCGGAATTTCAAAGCTTTTAGGGATAAAAATTCAGCCGAACTTCAATTATCCACTGTTTGCACAGAATGTTGCCGATTATTGGAGAAGGTGGCACATTTCCCTTACTTCCTGGCTTACAGAATATGTTTTTACACCCCTATCTATTAATTTCAGAGATTACGGAAAATATGGACTGATGATGGCCATCATCGTCAATTTTCTGGTAGTCGGCTTCTGGCATGGAGCTGAATGGCACTATATTGTACATGGATTGGTGAGTGGAATTATGTTCATCCCATTGATTCTGAATGGGAAAATGAATAAAAAAATCAAAGCGTCCAATAATTTTATACCTACCAAGGAAGAGCTTAAGAATATTCCTGTAACATTTGTTCTTTTCACGTTACTGATGATTCTTTTCTTTGCGAAAGATATGGATATGGCTGTGAAATACTATCAGGGTATTTTTTCATTGTCGCTCTTTCAGTTACCTAATTTCCCGATCCAGAAAGAGATCATCACAGTAACTTTTTTCATGCTTTTGCTTGAATGGGCAAACCGGGATAAAGAATATGCCATTAAGGAAATATTTGTTGGGAAAAGCATCGCATTGCGTTGGGGCCTTTACTATGTTTTGGTATTCCTGGTGCTTTTGTTCTATATTGCTCCGAAAGGGTTTATGTATGCCATGTTTTAACTGGCTTAAGTATCATTTTAATTATGAAAAAATCTATTCTAAAGTTAGCTGTATTTTCTGTTCTTCCGTTGTTGGTTATAATCATGGCGGTATATTATTTGGGACACAATACAAATGACTTTTATAAAAGATTCACCTCTCCAAGGCAGAATTCTTTTATATTGGGGAGCTCTAGGGCTGGGCTGATGGATCCTGCGGTTATAGACAGCATCTTACATCAGAAATTTCCCAATACGAGAATGTATAACTATTCCTTTACCTGGGCACATTCTCCCTATGGACCTAAATATCTGGAATCTATTGAGAAAAAAATAAAACCGGAAACAAAAGACGGTGTTTTTATTGTTACTGTGGAGCCTACGGCTTTAATGGTTGATAAAAAGAAACCTGACAGCCCTGAATTTTATATTGAAAATGATAAAAGTGTTGGTAAAACCTCAATGGTTGCTGTAAACCCTAACCTTGAATATCTGTTTGAAAGTTATGAACCCTCCATTACCAATGAGTTCAATAAAAAAATAATTCCACCTAAAAATGAAGTAGGAACTTCTACTATTTTGGATAATGGCAGATATTATGTGAAAATTATCAAAAAGACAGCTCCTGAAAAGCAGCAGATGTCCAACAAAAAAAATATGAAGATCCTTCAGGAAAGAATAGATGGCTTGAAGATATCTGAAAACAGAATTCTTTATCTTGAAAAAACGGTAGAATTTCTCAGTCAGCACGGTAAAGTGATTATTGTAAGAATGCCGGTTAATAAAGAGCCCTACTCAATAGAAGATAAAGCATTTCCTGATTTTGATACTCGTATGAAAGCTGTTGCCTTGAAAGCAAAGGTACCTTATATCAATTATAATATATTGGAGAATCAATATCAATGGATGGATGAGGTACACCTGGATGAAAAATCAATAGAGGCATTTTCAGCAACGGTGGCCAGGGATATTCTGACCCATTGATGGTAAAGTTTTTTAATGTAACCTTAAAGATTAAAGAATAGAATTTATAAAGGTTTTGTTAAAAGAATTGTAGATTTATTAGCTTAAATCATTTATTTTTAATTTTTGAAATGTCCCCTTAAAAATTAAAATAAGAATAGAAGAAAATTATGTAATCCAAAACACACCCAATGATTGAAATAACAAATGTTCCGCCGAAAGTGAAGAGTGTTTTCTCAGGAAAAGACTCTGTATTTATATTGTTTTATAACAAGCATAAGATAGAGGCTGAATTGATAAAGACTGGGAGAGGCATAACCCTTATTAACTTCTAAACACAGGCGATGTTATTCAATTCAATAGGATTTCTTATTTTTTACCAATAGTATTTTGTCTCTATTGGTTTGTTTTCAACAGAAAATTTCAGGAGCAGAACCGTCTGTTACTGTTGGCCAGTTTTTATTTTTATGCCTGCTGGGATTGGAGATTCCTGTTTTTACTGATGTTTTCCATAGGTCTTGATTATGTATCAGGAATTAAAATTGAGAACAGTAAAACGAACCGGGAAGCTAAAACCTGGCTTACATTAAGTATTGTTATTAATCTGGGTTTTCTGGGCTTCTTCAAATATTATAATTTCTTTGTTGAGAGCTTTGCAGACCTTCTTGGAGGTTTTGGCTTTAAAGTCAATGTCTGGCTTCTCAATATCATACTTCCGGTAGGAATCTCATTTTATACTTTTCATGGTCTTTCCTATGTGATTGATGTCTATAAAAAAAGAATAAAGGCAGAACGAAGTTTTACAGACTATGCTGTTTTTGTAAGCTATTTCCCTCTTCTTGTGGCGGGGCCAATAGAAAGGGCTACCCATCTTTTACCTCAGATACAGCGGGAGAGAATATTCAATTATGAACAGGCTGTGGATGGATTGCGGCAGATCCTGTGGGGCTTTTTCAAAAAATGGTAATTGCTGATAACTGTGCACCATTGGTGAATGAAATCTTTAATAATTACCAAACAGAGAGCCCTGGAAATTTAGCTATAGGAGCTGTATTATTTGCTTTCCAGATCTATGGGGATTTTTCGGGATATTCAGATATAGCCCTGGGAGTTTCGAGATTATTTGGAATAGAACTGTTGAAAAATTTTGCATTTCCTTATTTTTCCAGAGATATTGCTGAATTCTGGAGAAGATGGCATATTTCACTTTCCTCATGGTTCAGAGATTATCTGTATATTCCGTTAGGTGGAAGCAAAGGAGGTCTTTCTATGAAGATCAGGAATACATTTATTATTTTCCTGGTTTCAGGATTCTGGCATGGGGCAAACTGGACATTTATGATTTGGGGTGGTTTAAATGCGCTCTATTTTATGCCTTTGCTGATTATGAATAAAAATCGTCAGAATATGGAGATCGCTGCTCAGGGGAAATTTTTCCCGTCTTTTAGAGAGTGCGGTCAAATTCTGATTACTTTTTTGGTCACCTGTTTTGCATGGATTTTCTTCAGGGCAGAATCGGTAGCTCAGGCGATTCATTATATCGGCAGGATCTTCAGCCGTGAACTGCTTTCTATTCCTCATCCATTGCCAATAAAGGTATTGGCTCTCATTGGATTTATGCTGATGATAGAATGGATGAACAGGGAAAAATTCCACGGGTTGAAAATTGAAAGGTTTAACCCATGGGTGAGGCGTGTCTTCTATCTTGTTGTCATTTATCTTATTCTCCGTTATGCCAACTTCGGGAATAATGAATTTATTTATTTTCAGTTTTAGCATGAAGAAGTTTTTAATTAAAATAGTGCCTTATTTTGTTGCAGTACTTATTGTGCTGGCAATACTGGGATCTTATGCAGATGGCAATACAGATGATAACTACATGCATTTTGCAGTGAAAAAACCGCAGAATATAATATTGGGAGATTCCCGAGGGTCCCAAGGAGTAGTTCCTGCCACTCTTAAAAATAAACTTTCTGCCAATTTTGATAATTTTTCTTTGAATATTGTAGAATCACCTTATGGCCAGATTTATTTTAAAGCATTAAAAAGAAAGCTAGATCCTGATACCAAAAATGGTATGTTTATCCTAACGGTAAGTCCATGGAATCTGTCATTAAATAAGCAGATCAAAAACAAAAAGGATTTTCCTGAAGAGCATTCTCCACTGAATGATATGTACTTTTATGACAGATCTCCCAATTATGAATATCTGCTGAAACATTATACCAGAAGTTGGTTTAAAATTTACACTGAAAGAGCAGAGGCGGAGAAATCCAATACTTTTCTTCATGCTGATGGCTGGCTGGAAGTCAATATAAACATGCATAAAGACTCTGTAGCAGTCCGAACAAATAAAAAAGAAGAGTTTTACAGAGATTTGGCTAATACAGTAGCGCTTTCACCGGAACGTCTCACTGCTATGAACGAAATGATTAATTATCTTCGGACAAAAGGGAAGGTTTATCTGGTTCGTCTTCCAACATCGAAAAGTCTGACAGATATAGAACATAACAAATACCCTCATTTTAATAAATTATTGAGAGATATAGCAAGAAAACAGAATGTAAAATTCTTTGATTTCTCAGGTAATTATGCAGAGTATGATTACACGGATGGTAATCATTTGTATAAAGAGTCAAGCAGGAAAATTTCTGCCCGCATTGCAGACTCTATTATGGCAAACAGGGGAAAATAAACTTTAAAATAAGTTATTTCTGAAGTTAATATTATAGATCCCGGACCGGATACTTCTGTAATCCGTTATAAGATATTTAAGAATCATTCCCCATTTTTTGAAGTAGTGGTATTGGCAATCTGAAAACTGCGATACATTCTTTTAATATGAAGTTTTATATGATCAGGAATTGTAGCTTCATTCTCAGCCCATGCATCTACCTCTTTCCATAAAAGAACACGGGTAATGGCTGGGTTTACTTTTTTAGAATCCACTTTTGTAATTCTATTATCTTCATGTACACCTCTTACCGCAATGGCTTTATCTAAAATTCCGGGATAGAGTTTGAGATAATAAGAAAGTCTTAATAAAAATTCTGTGTCCTGATGTAGTCTTAAGCTGGCTTTAAACATTGGGTCCATTTTTTTTATTAAAGAATCCCTGCGGATTGTTAAAGCATCAATACTGAACAGTCCAAAGCTTCCCAACATATAGATCTGCCCCGGGAAAACATCTTCAGGTTCATGTCTTTTATAAACAGTAGTTAAACGGTCTCCAAATAAAGAATAATATTGGGCTTTTGCTTTTTCAGTGTAATAATGTACCCCAAGAGCTCCATAAACGCCTTCTACTTCAGGTTTTTTGAAGAGTTCTTTTTCAGCATCAAATCGGTTAGGAAGAAAATAATCATCTGCATCCAGAAAAGAGATAAAATCGCCTGTAGCTTTTTCTATTCCCAAATTCCTTGTAGGACCTGCACCATGATTTCCTTTATCGGGATGCTGATAAAGTTTTACTCTCTCATGTTTTTCGGCAAGCTGTTTACATACCTCTAATGCCTGATCCGGAGATTTATCTTCTACCAGAATAATTTCACAGACTTCATCAAACTGTAGAGCAGATTCCACCGCCTGGGAAACATATTTTTCAGCATTGTAAACGGGAATGATTACTGAGATTTTCATTTTTTGAGTCACTTAATTTTTTATATCATTTGTGTGGTAAAAGCATTGCAATATAATTAATTATAAAGACTTATATATAATTTTTTTACACAAAAAAACAGAACAGCTTTTTATTAAAAAACTGCTTCAAAAAGTTTGCCGAATGAAGTGTTCTCAGGATGCTTTAATAGAATATCTGCAACAATTTTTCTGATTGTTGTATTTTACTTAATGCGTAAATTCAGGGTTATGGTTTAAGAGATTAATGAATGGCGGAAATTGATGTTGTATAAACCGGATCTTATGCTTTTATAATCGGTAAAGAAGTATTTGATAATCATTCCCCATCTTTTCAGGAATGGAGCCTTTGCAATTTCAAAACTTCTGTGCATTCTTTTAATATGAATTCTGACATCTTCAGAAATGCTGTTTTCAGTCTGGGACCAAAGATCTACCTCTTTCCAGAGTATTGCCCGGGATACGGCAGGATTTATGACACGCAGATCTACTTTGGTTATTCTGTTATTTTCATGCACCCCTCTTACAGCTATAGCTTCCTCCAGAATTCCGGGATACAGATCCAGATAATAAGAAAGACGGAATAGGAATTCCGTATCTTCATGAAGCCTTAAATGGGCTTTAAACAGAGGTTGTACTTTGTTCATTAAAGACTCTTTGCGCACCGTTAAAGTATCAATACTGAAGAGTCCAAAAGTTCCCAGCATATGAAGCTGACCAGGGAAAACATCTTTTGGAGCATATTTTTTATAAACTGTAGTCAGCCTGTCTCCAAATAACTGATAATACTGCTCTTTTGCTTTCTGGGAATAATAGTGTACGCCAAGAGCTCCGTAAACTCCTTCTACTTTGGGGTCTTTAAACAATTCCTTTTCAGCATCAAACCTATTGGGTAGGAAATAGTCGTCTGCGTCAAGAAAGGCAATAAAATCACCGGTTGATTTTTCAATTCCCAAATTCCTACTTGGGCCTGCTCCGTGATTTTTTTTGTCCGGATGTTGGTAAAGTTTTACTTTTTCATGTTTTTCGGCTAGCTGCTGACATACCTGTAATGCATTGTCCGGGGACTGATCTTCAATTAGAATAATTTCGTGCACTTCATCAAACTGAAGAACAGAGTCTACTGCCTGGGAAACATACTTTTCTGCATTATAAACGGGAATAACTACTGAGATCCTCATTTCTTCTCCTTTTTACAACAAATTTAGAATTACAATTGCGTTTTATTAGTACCTTTTGAATTCGAAATTTAAGCTTTTAATTTTATTTTAAGGCAGTAAGATTTCGTTTTTTTCCATAAAATGAGATTTAACATCGTAGAAGTAACTACAGCAGTGATTTTTGTAGAAAATATTTTTTTTTAAAGATGAAAAATAATATAAATCCTTCTTTATGGGAATTATTTTTGCTGAATTTTACCTGAATAATAGGGGAGAAAAGCTCTAATATATTATTATGAGTGAGAATAAGTGAATCTGTATTTTGTTCTTAATATATTGGGATTTTTAAAAACAGCTGCCAACAATCCCATGGTTTTTGAAACTCCTTTTTTCCTGAAAGTTCAAATGCTTTTTTCTGAAGATAGATGTGCTGTGCTACATCCGTTTCAAGAGATAAAGTATTCGCCCATTCGTAGAGGGAATTCCAGAAAAGAAACTGGCGTTGGTTATATTGTGGAGTATATTTTACAATTTTTGTGATCCGGTTGTCATCATGCATTCCTCTCATGGCTACAGGAAGATCTATAATACCGGATTTCAGATGACACAGATGGGCCAGTTTGATGATAAAATCTGAATCCTGATGAAGACGAAGACTATCATTAAATCTTAATTTTTTAGATTCAAGAGAATGTCTTCTGACGGTAAGGGCATCTAAAGTGAAAAATGAACCAAAAGCTTTAGGGGTAAGCCCTAAAAGACCTCTGAAGACCTCATGGCCCTCTGCTGCATAGTTAACGGTGAGTAGTTCACTGTCATTAATATTGGACATGAATTCCTGTTTTCCTTTTTCAGTAAGATATTCTGTACCGATGGCATTAAAAACCCCATCTATTTTCGGATCTTCAAAAAGTTCTTTTTCAGCGGTAAATCTATTGGGCAGAAAATAATCATCAGCATCCAGAAATGCAATGAAATCTCCGGTTGCTTTATTCAGTCCCAGATTTCTGCTGGCACCGGCTCCGTGATTCCCCAAATCAGGATGTTGGAACAGTTTTACTCTATTATATTTTTGAACCAATTCACGGCACACCTGGAGAGCATTATCCGGAGAATGGTCCTCTACCAGAATTACTTCATAGACTTCATCAAATTGTAAGGCTGATTCTACAGCTTTTGATACATATTTTTCTGCGTTGTATACAGGAATAATTACAGAGATCCTCATTTTCATCTATTGTAGTAAGTAAAACGGTATTTTGTCTTTAATATTTCAGGGTTTTTCAGAGCTTCTTTTAAAATATTACAGTATTTGATGAGACCTTTTTTTAGAGAAAGATCAAATGATTTATAGATTAAATAAATTCTTTTTCCGGCTTCTTCCGGAACCTGATGGGAAACAGCCCATTCATTCAGGGATTTCCATAACAGAAACTGTCTTTGGTTGTATTGTGGAGAGTATTTTACAATTTTCGTGATTCTGTTATCATCATGAATTCCTCTCATGGCAACAGCTTCTGTAATATTACCGGTTTTTAAGTAACAATGATAAGCCAGTTTGATGATGAAATCTGTATCCTGATGTACCCGAAGATCCTTATTGAACTGGATATGATGTGCTGCCAGAGCAGTTTTTCTTATCGTAAGAGAATTGAGATGAAAAGAAGTACCGAAAACTTTAGGTGTTATACTTAAAAGCCCTTTAAACACTTCTTCTCCCTCAGCAGGGTAATGAACTGTGCTGAGAGATACTTCTTTAAATTTGGACTGAAATTCTTCTTTTCCTTTTTCTGTTAAATATTCTGTACCAATAGCATTGAACACTCCTTCTACCTTCGGATCTTTGAAAAGTTTTTTTTCAGAATCAAATCGGTTCGGCAGGTAATGATCATCTGCATCAAGAAAGGCAATAAAATCTCCTGTTGCTTTTTCTATTCCCAGATTTCTGCTGGCACCGGCCCCATGATTTCCCTGGTCCGGATGCTGGAAAAGTTTTATTCTGCTGTGTTGCAGAGCAAGTTCACGACATATCTGAAGAGCATTATCCGGTGATTGGTCTTCCACTAAAATTATTTCATAAACTTCATCAAGCTGTAAGGCAGATTCTACCGCTTTAGAAATATATTTTTCTGCATTGTATACGGGGATAATCACTGAAATCTTCATGAACCTAAAGGGGCGTAATAATTAAGTTATCATTAACGAACAGTTCCTGGCTGACTGTGAAGAAGTCTTTTTTATGTACTCTGCTGTATACTTTGAAATTATGATCAAAAAAGAACTGAAGCAGATCTTTAGAAGTATGATCACCCTGCTCATCAATGGCAGCCGGACAAAATTCCATAAAGAAAACAGGTCTGTTTTTTAGGAAAATGTCCTGGTTTTCTAAAATAACAACGGCTTCGTATCCTTCAACGTCCATTTTTACAACATCAAACTTTGCATCAGATATCATTTTTTTCAAAGGCTCTATCTGTACGTTGATTAATTTTTTTCCAGGATTTTTGGTTTCAATAAAAGAACTCATTCCTGCGTGCCCTGCAACATAGTTAAATGATTTTACAGCAGAGGCACCTCCAATGGCGGTATTGAAAAGCTTAATGTTTTGATAATTATTTTTTTTAATGCTCTCGTTAAATTCATGATATACATCCGGAATAGGTTCAAATGAATAAATCTGTTTGCAGTACGGAGCTAAAAGTAGACTGTGCTGGCCAATATTGGCCCCTATATCCAGTAATACCTTGTCTTTGGTAAGAACAGATCTTATATCATCTATGATGTATTTTTCATAAATACCGTTTTCAAAGATATAGAGATCAACAAATCCAAATTTTTTATTAAGATAAATCTTGGTTTTTCTATTGTTATAATGAATTGTAAAGAGCTTACGACTATCAAGATACGAAATGTTCAGCTTTCTTTTTATAAAGCTGATTGGCGTTTCTTTAAATAATATGCTCTGAAGAGATTTTAAATAATTAGGCATATAATTTTTTTTGGCTTTGTGTTTAAAGATATAAATATAATAGATTTACAAATATGATTTATTATTGTCAGCCCATAAGGCAAGCTGTAAAAGATTCCAATGTCTTTCATCTTTGTCCAGGAAATTCTGAGCCGCTTTAAAATCAATGAAATTAAATACCTTATGATTTGGATCTTTTAACAAGTCGTTTGAAAAATTCATCAGATTATCTTCTGCAAACCAGCTTTTTACTCCAAGACCAAATCCCTGTTTATGACGTGCTCTGATGGTTTCTGTCCAATAAGAACCCATTGCTTCACGAAGGATGATTTTATCATTGCTGTCATTCAGTTTGAGCTGATCCGGTAATTGGATGCAGAATTCTGCAAAGTCCAGATCAAGGAATGGAGTTCTCACTTCCAGAGAATTAGCCATTGCCATTCGGTCGGATTTCACCATCATATTAGCCGGGACATAGTTTTCCAGATCTACTCTCATAATATCATTAAGGGAATCCGGATTGGGAGTAAAGCTATAAGTCTGTAAATAATCTGAAGAAACCCCAAGGAGATCACGTTCTTTTTTGTTAAAGGCATTTCTTACATCATTCAGATGAAAATCCATAATAGATGAAAACTCTACATTCTTCCGGCTGAGGAATGAAGTAGGCTTCATTTGCTGGTATAATTTTAATCCGAATTGGGCAATGATATTTTTATAGCTGAAATGTTTTTTTAATTTATTTTCAACGGTATAGAAATGATACCCGCCGAACAGTTCATCTCCTACATCTCCGGATAATACAACTGTAAGGTTCTTTCTGGCTGCTCTGCAAATCTCATAGTGAGGGATAAATGAGGCATCTGCAAAAGGTTCGTCAAAGAAAGGAGATATTTTCAGTAAAGAAGTAACAAGGTCAGATTTCTTCTCGTGAACTTCAATATGATTGGTTTTGTACTTATCGGCAATTTCTTTGGCATATTTCAGTTCATTGTCTTTGTGATCATATCCAAAGCTGATGGTCGTCTGATGAGGTAAAAATTCATCTACTAAAGCTACCACGGATGAGGAGTCTAATCCACCACTCAGAAAGCTTCCTACTTCTACATCTGCAATAAGCTGTTTTTTCACTGCATTTTTTAACAGGTACAGAAATTCTTCCTTAGCATTGGAAAGGCTTATGACTCTGTCTTTGGCCGGTAAGCTGTAATAACGGGAAACTGTAAACTTTCCGTCTTTCCAGATCAGTTGATGTGCAGGGGGAAGTGTATAAATATTACTGTAAATACTCTGGTGAGAACTTACGTATCCATATTGAAGGTAGTGGGAGAGTGCCTGGGAACTTACTTTCGGCTGAATAAGTCCTGAAGCTAAAATGGCTTTGATTTCAGATGCAAAAATAAATTCATTGTTTTTACCAATGGCATAATAGAACGGCTTTTCTCCAAAGCGGTCTCTGGCACAGAATAGCTGTTGCTTCTGTTCATCCCAAATAGCAAATGCAAACATTCCCGGAAGATCATGGATGAGGTTTTCCTGTTTTCTCTGATACATGGCAAGAATAACTTCTGTATCAGAACCTCCATGATAAGGATATTCTGCATATTGTCTTTTGATGTCCTGATAACCATAGATCTCTCCATTAAGTACAATACATTCATTCCTGGTATTGGAGAACATAGGCTGCTTTCCATTGTCAGACAAGTCTATAATGGAAAGTCGGCGGTGGCCCAGTGCAGCATTTTCATAAAATTCATAGTGGGAAGAATCCGGGCCACGATGAACCAAAGAATCTGTCATCTTTCGGATTTCCTCCTGGTAATTTCTGGCATTACTGCTTATAATTCCCGCTATTCCACACATAATATATTATTTTTCATCATTAATTTTCAACTTTTGTAGAGCTAATTTACGACAGATTCAGAAAACTGGGTCCCGATTGAATCAATTGATTTCGTAAACTTTTTAATTGTTCACTGTCTCTTGCAATTTTTTTATACTTCAGAGAGAGCTCATTGTATCGGGTAAAATTTCCTGTTATAAAATTTTTAAGCATGCTCTGTTTTAAAGATTTCTTTTCCTGCTGTAGGGCATTTGGAAAAGCCGGATTCAGGGTGTTGATCTCTACACGCACGTCTTCGTATTTTGTGAAATCTATTTTATGGAGTAGCTGTACCCCGTCATGAACCACTTTACTGCCCGGAACGAGGAGGACTTTCTTTTGGTGAAAATGAATTCTGTTAACATATTCATCATCTTCTCCATAATGGAAGAAATAAGGATTAAATCCGCCAATGGTT
The DNA here is from genome assembly GCF_004119455.1 of Chryseobacterium sp. CH25. Classification (GTDB taxonomy): domain Bacteria; phylum Bacteroidota; class Bacteroidia; order Flavobacteriales; family Weeksellaceae; genus Chryseobacterium. The sequence goes on along the minus strand of NZ_NRQT01000003.1, from coordinate 214,455 downwards.
TCTATTGTTTTTTTGGGTAACAGCCAGTGTGCCGCATTTACAAAATGAATTTCATAGTAGGGTTTTAAAGTCTGAAAATACAGATCAGAAATCATTCTTGTCTTTTCATAATTCTTGGCGATATACTGATCCAGAAAGATATCAAGATATTTTTCTGATCCATCAATATGAATGGGACTTATAATGCCAATTTCTTCTTTATTGGGATGGCTGTTATATACTTCAAGCATCTTTTCCATACTGTTTTCATAGAGCCATGCATCCTGATTCATAAGATAGAAAAAATCTGCTCCAGCTTTGTATGCCTTCTCTATGCCTATATTATTGGCCTTTCCAAATCCAAGATTGGATTCGGATTGAGTAAAATCTACTTCAGGGAAATGTTTTTTTATGTATTCCTGGGTTCCATCTGTAGATCCGTTGTCTATTACAATGCATTTTACAGGAACAGATGATTTCCTTAAACTGGTAAAGCACCGTTCGGCCCATTTCATGGCGTTGTAGGTTACAATGATAATGTGAATATCAGGCATTTTTTACTTCAATATTTTTGTTCCGGATTAATGAATGTCTCATCATCTTATAACAAATTCGTGATTCTAAAATACAAAAAATAGTAGATTTGCTTCAGAAAGCTATCAAACTGAGGGAAAGTTAAGAATCCCTGTGTTATCAGCATCATTCTCCAGGAAAGATTAAACAAAATTAATATTACAGCAATAATTTCCTGTTTCCTGCTCAGAACAGCTCTTGGTTCTGTAGCAATGTAAATCGTTAAAAGGGTAAAGAAAATATTCACCCATCTTCCCCAGTCTACTGCCAGATAGAACAATGGAATTAAAAACAGGATCTGTACTATAAGAAACAGAGCATTGATTTTAATTTGATTGAATTTACAATATATATAAACAGTTAATGCCCCTAGCAGTATGCTTATTCCATAGGTTTGATAATCATAAAAATGAGATATGTAAACCCCAATCACATCATAGTTGGGATCATAATCAAAAATTCCCATCTCTTCAAGTACCAGGCCGTGGGCTTTAAAAAACTCTATGGTATTTTCTGTTCTTAAGCTGATCCCGAACTTATAAAGTAGGACCATGATAATTGCCCCTGGCAGAAGTTGATAAAGTATTATTTTTTTGATTTTATCAAATGCAGATCCTTCATTTTTTGTGAAATAGGCTAATCCTACAAACGGTAAATAAAAGAAAGCTGCCTCATGCGTTAAAAGGGTAATGATGATAAAAACAGTTATCGTAATATCTTTAATAATAACCTTTGACCTCAGGCATAAAATATAAACAAGATAGAGGAAGAAAAACATCATTTCCTTTCTGGTAGCAATATTGGGATCTTTTACCATCATTCCGAACCCTACAGGAAGTAGGAGTAAGGCTATGACCATAATATTGTTTTTTTCTTTCCAGAAAAGTTTTACCAAAAGATAGAAAATAGCGGTATACAGTAAGAATACAAAGGCAAATACGATATATTCAAGCTTAATATGGGTAATCTCATTAATCCACATGAATAGAGTTCCGAAAAGTCCTCTGCGTTTAAATCCTCCGTCCTGGTAATTGATGATCCAGTCACCAAAACACCAACCTCCTTTTTTTACTATAATAAGGGTATAAGAGGTTGCAATACTTACACAGTAGTAAATGAGAAATACTATACCAATAATGTAATTAATTATTTTCGTTTTCATACACGTTATCTAAACAGAGGTTGAAACTCTATTTTAAAAAAGTTTAAAATAAATAAAGTAATACAGTTTTTTTATAATTGAATCAATAACCGGAAAGGTAAGGAAGCCTGCTGTAAAAAGCAGCATTCTCCATAATGAATTGAATGCAATCAATAGTATTGCAGTAATATCTTTCTTCAGGGTGCTTACCAATTGCTGTTCACCGGCAATAAAGATGGTTAGCAGTGTAAAGAAAATGTTGATCCATCTTCCCCAGTCATAAGCAATATAAAAGAGAGGAATAAGGAAAACGACCTGTACAGCGAGAAATTTTTTACTGATGCTGATTTTGTTTGATCTGCAATAGATATAAAAGGTTGCTGATGCAAAAAATAAACTGATGAGGTAGGTAAGATAACCATACATGTGTGCTTTATAGAAGTTCAGGACATTATAATGCGGATCATATCCATAGATTCCTTTAAGCACTAATGTTAACCCATGTTCCTGCAGAAACTGAATGGAGTTGGCTGTACTTATACTGTACCCGAACTGATAAAGCAACAGCATCACAACAGTAGCAGGTGCTAAATGATAGAGCAGTATTTTTTTATTTTAGTAAAAGATGGTGCATTGTCTTTAATAAAATAGGTAAAGCTTACAAATGGGATATAGAAATAGGCTGCTTCATGATTAAGAATCGCAATAATAATAAAAATGCTGACTACAATATCTTTTACCTTTTTTTGAGCTTCAAGTCTTAGGAAGTAGATCAGATACAGCAGGAAAATCAGGATTTCCTTTTTGGCAATAATGGTAGGGTCTTTCAACAGCATTCCTAATCCTGCGGGAAGTAGTATAATACTTATGGTAAGCAGTGTATTTTTCTTCTGCATGAAAAGCTGAATCAGCAGTGTGAAAAAGACAGAGTAGAGTATTGCTGTAAAAGCAAATACAAGGAACTCCAGCTTGATGTGGGTAAGTTCATTAAGGAAAATAAACAGACTTCCGAAAAGCCCTCTGCGCTTAAATCCACCATCCTGATAATTAATCAGCCATTCACCAAGATACCAGCCGTTTTTATGAAATACGAGCTGAAGGTAGCTGTTATAAATACAGATACAAAAGTAAATGAGAAATAGTAACCCGATTATATAGTTGACTGTTTTTGTTTTCATTTAATTAATCTTTTCTGAAAATTCTAAAGATGGAGACTGGCTTTTTTTATCTGATTTAAAACTAATACGATCTCTCAGTTTTGTGGTTGGAATCTCGAAATATTTATAAATAAGGAAGGCTCCAAAGAGAGAGGCTCCCCAATAAAATGCATTCTTCAGAATATAGGCTTCTAAATAATCTCCGGCAAATATGAAGGAAAATATATGGTCTATCAATAACTTTTTAATTAATGAATAATGAATCAGATATAAAGAATAGGAAATTAAACTTATATAAGTGATCGCTGTAGCAATGAGATTGTATTTTTTTAAAGTATACTGGCTCATTAAGGGTAAAAGACAAAATATGGCTGTACAGAAAAGCGGATAAAAAATATTAACGTAGTAAAAACTGTTGATATCGGGATAGGTATAGGAGAGCACTTTCCATATGGATACCAGAACAATCCCGGCAATAAAAAACTGATATTTATACTTCTTCCAGAAATCCTGATAGTAATAGCTGATATAGGCACCAATTACCCCATACATAAGGTTATCAATTCTCATAATAACAACACGACGGTAATCTATCATTTCGTACAGCTGCCCATTTCGGTACATATAATATCTGAGAAATGTATAAAACAACAGTAAAAGTACAGATACAATAAGTAATGATTTTTTGAACTTGATTTTAAATATATTCACACAGCAGAAAAGAATGAGTGGAGTACTCAGATAGAACCATTCTTCTACAGAAAGACTCCATGATTCTCCAAAAAAGAAATCATTGACATGAAATAAGTTCTGGCAGAAAAATAAAAAAGGGAAAACCCCTTTAAGTGGAAATCCCCCTACAAAAAGTTTGCTTAACACCGCAAGAATCAATACAAACAGATAATAGTTCGGAAGGGTGCGAAACCACCTTCTTATCCAGAAATTGAAAAGTTCAGCTCTGCTGAATCCATTTTTTCTACAGATCTGATGATGATGTTTCCAATGAGAAAACCACTGAGAACAAAGAATATGCATACGCCATCAAAAATAAAATATTCTAAAAAAGTATATACAGATGGGGGAAGGAGAGTAGGAGTATGGCTTATCACCACAAACATAATGGCCAGCATTCTCAGAATATCCAGTCCGAATATCCGATGATGTCCCATGTCCAAGGTTAAAAATTTTTTATCTGCATGTGTTATTAATGAAATTGGTTATTAGTGATCTATGAAAACTTTTTTAAAGGTATCCATTACAGGATGAGGGAGAAATTTTTCATAGAGCTCCTTTGCGGATAAAGTGAGGTCTGCATCCAGGATAATATTTTGTAATTCCTTGCTGTCGTTATAATAATAAGCCTGATCTTTTAAATGAGTGATGTGAGCTTTTTCCGGTGGGTTGGCAAAAGCAATCACCGGTTTCCCCATAATTGCGAATTCTGCCACAGTTATTCCGAAGGTTTCTCCTCTTTCCCGTGCATGAAGCAAAGCATTACAGGTATTGATGAACTTCTGCTTCATAATGATATCAGAGCTTGGTGGAAGAAAGATAATGTTAGAAGGAACAGATTTCCACCATTTCTTTTTGATGAAGGGATCAACCCCCATAAAAATGAAATAAATGTCTTTATATTTTGAAGCTATCTTTTCAATAGTTTTTTGAGCAAAAAGTATATTGAAGCTGATATGGCCACCATAATACCCAAATACTTTTGCTTTTGGGGGAATATTAAGCTCTGCCCTCAAATCTTCATGGGTTTGAGAATCAAAATTAACCATATGAGGTACATAAGGATACTTTGAGCCGGTCATTTCCTGGCTCAGCCATTCAGAAACATAGGCATATACGTCTCCATGAGGTTCAAAATGTTTAAAAACGCTGTGGATTACAGATTTACATTCTTTGGTATCAATCCCATCAATATTTCCATTTTTGATTGCATAAAAAAGATCTATATTGTCTTCCCGAATAAGTTTATCAACCTCGCTGAAGTCTGAATAACCATGTACACGAAATCTTTTTTCAAATTTTTCAATTCCCAGTGGGTGATTGGTCTTTGAATTTTTATTGTATACAATGATAGATTCATTGCCCAGATATCTTTCGTTGAAATCTGCGTAATCATATACCGCGATAGAAGTCCCTCTGTAGTTGAGTTCATCCTCATGAAAAAGAATTTTCATCTTAAAATGTTATTTAAGTTTGTTTTTCAGTCTCCCAATGATTTTCTGAAGAATAGTTTTTTTAGCATATTTGGTAAGGTCATTATGCTTAAAAAGGCCTTCTCCCTGTGCGATTCTGAAGTTCTGTTTTACCCACCATGCCGCAATATTTCTTTCCAGTGAAGCCGTTTCTCCTGAAAAAGGAATAATGGTTTCCAGTAAAAAGCTTTTTCTGACAAGGTAAGGGTTATTAGTCCAGTTGGCCCAACGTGAGGTGGTAATAAAATACTCACCCTGTTTCTGTATTTTTTCAGGGAATTCCTTTGCAGGATCAAGCCAGTGAAGAGATTCCAGGAGATGAGGTGAAGTACACTCATGCCAGTCATCATAATAATTCAGCTCATTTCCTTTATGTCTGATGGAAATAAGAGGATAGCCCGGTGTATTTCTGCTTCGGTAACGGACTACATCAAAACCGTTGTTCAGCATTTCAAGACCGCTTTTAAGACGGGAAAATGCAGTTTTCTGATCTTCAACGAGTTCAAAATCATGTTCCAGAAAAAGAATGTTTTCGCAGGCTGCATTTTCTGCAAGCGTTTTCATTCCTTTCCCAATCCCGATATTATCTTTTAGGCCTATATACCTGATTTTATACTGATCCGCCAGTTTTTTATCGGATTCGCTTACTTCCTGAAAAAGAATAACGATATCATCAATCATATCCAGAAGACCATGCTTCCGATAGGATTTCAATGTGTTTCTTAATGTTTTCCCTGTTTTCCAGGAAAGAATGCAGATGCTTATGGGGAGTTTTTCCATATTCATTCTTATTTAAATATTCAGGAACGGATGTTCAGCTGTCATTGCTGTTTTTCTGGCTGTTTCAATTTCGTTAAATTTTCCGGAGAAATATTTATACTGCTCCATATAGAATTTATACTCACTGATATTTCTCTTGGCTCCCATTTTCAGGGCGAAAGAAAAGAGTGCTTTTTTCTCTCTTCTGCTGTCATAATTGTAATTGGGGTCAAGATATTTTGTTTCCCGCTGCATAATCATGGAAAGCCTTTTATTTTTCAACAGCTCCTCTTTATCTTTAGGTTCCTGTTTATAGAAGGATTGCACAGTATCGTGTACCACTTTACTTTTGGAACATACCACTATTTTAAGCCCGAAATAAGTGATTCTGTTTACATATTCATAATCTTCAGCACCATGGAAGAAATAAGGATTAAAACCACCTACTTTTTCGATAATACTTCTGGGAATACACCAGTGGGCGGCATTTACAAAACTAATTTCGTAGTGTGTCTTTGCTTCATCAAAATAGATGTCTGAAAGCATTCTGTTATTCCTGAGGTCTTTGGAAAGGTAGTTCTCAAAATGGAGATCAAGTTTTTTCTCACTTCCGTCAAGATGCATTGGGCTTAATATTCCGATTTGCTTCTGGTCCGGATACTGTTGATAAACATCCAGAATCTGTTGAAAACTGTCCGGATAGATCCAGGCATCCTGATTCATCAGATAAAAGAAACCAGCACCTTGTTTATAGGCTTTTTCAATTCCTAAATTATTGGCCTTTCCAAACCCTAGGTTTTCAGAAGACTGTATAAAATCTACTTCGGGAAAATGTTGTGTGATATATTCCTGTGTTCCATCAGTTGAGCCATTATCTATGGTAATGCATTTTACAGGAACTGAAGAATGTCTTAAGCTTGTAAAACATCTTTCCGCCCATTTCATGGCATTATAAGTAACAATAATAACATAAATACCGGCCATTTTAAATATACTTTTGGGTTAAGTTTTCCAGGTAGCTTTCCGGGCTTTTTCCTGAGAAAAAAGTCATGATGTCTTCATTAAAGTCTACTTTATAGAAATCTCCTTCATTGGTCTCCGTATAAAGTCCCTTTTTATCAGTTTCTTTTTCAATAGCACTAATGATTTCCTTCAAATCATAGTAATAAGGAAAGGAAAAATTAATGGCTTTATTATGGGCCTGCAAACCTTGAGATTCTACAAATCTGCAGATGTCTTCAATATCTAAAAGAAGTCTTCTGGCTTTAAGATGCAGGGTAAATTTATTCTGATTGGTAATCTGTGTTTTAAGAAAATTGAAAAGGGTATTTGGGTTTCCGCCTTTGCCTACAATATTGCCAATTCTCAGGATGAGGTAATGGTCCATATTATTTTCTATGTAGTGTTCAATTTCTTTTTTATGAATTACATAGGGGCTGTTTTGTTTGGATTGGTCATGGATGCTCAGGGTAGAAAAATAGATCAGTTTCTTTTCTCTGTTATTTTCATAGACCGTTTTTAAAAGAGAAAATTCTCTTTCAAATTCAGAAGTTCTGGTCTCCAGGGAATTGGATACTCCTGAAGCAAAAAAAACTATATCTTTTCTGTCATAAGATTTTACAGCATTTGCTATAATACCGTTGCCAATAATCATACCTTAGTTGTTTCATTAATTGTGTTAGAAGGGAACAATATTTCATATCTGAAAAAATGAATTATTTGAATCAGATACTCAAATATATGAATTGTATTTCATTTTTGTTGGGGGAATCAGTCTTCTCTTTACTTTCCGGGAACTTCAGCCTTATTACAGACAGGGAAAGTGATGATTACCGTTATCTGTTAAAAAATTTAAAAATTTTATCTACCCAAACATATCTTTTGCTGTTAAGGATATTTTTGAGATGCAGGTTGCTTTCATAGAGTTTCTCAAAACTTCCAAGTTCTTTTGTGAAAAACTCAATGTGTTTTCTGTATACAATATTATGGGTTACCATTTTTTCATGTCTCCATTATTAGAGATCATATCTTTGATCATAGAGTTTTCTTTGATCCTGTAATAGAAACAGACGTGGTTGATTCTGTATACTTTGCCACCGTCTTTAAGGATAGAGATCCAGAATTCCCAGTCTTCTAATCCATAAATAAGGCTTGTATCATAGCCACCTGCTTTCTCCCAGTCTGTTCTTTTAAAAAACGCTGAACAGAAAATAATATTTCTTAGTGCTAAAGTCTGTGTGTTATAATCAGGAAGTATCCATTTTCCGCTTTCCACCCCAAACTTTTCCGCTTCACAGTAAATGACTGTGTAGCCTTTATTAAATTCTTTCTCTGCTAATTCAAGATAGACCGGAGAGATTTTGTCATCGGCATCCAAAGGTAAAATCCATTCTCCTTTTGCAATATCTATCCCTGCATTTCTAGCTGAAGATAACCCACCATTTTCTTTATGAAGATAGTGGAAGCGTGAATCTCTTTCTACCCATTTTCCTGCAAAATCTTCCGTGTTGTCCGGGGAACCGTCATTCACAATAATACATTCCCAATTCTGATAGGTCTGCTGAAGTACAGATTCAAGACATTCATCAAGATAAACAGCCTGATTGTAACAGGGAACGATGATGGAGATTAGAGGATTCATCTTAAATAATTTTCTTTAAAACCTTATATAAAGAAACAGGAAGCTTTTTTCTTACCGCAAAATCAAGCTTTCCTGAATGAAATGGATAATTATGATATGCTTCAATATATTCCTCAGGAAGTGGTGTGCCTGATTGGTAGAATTTCTGAGTGATATAATTGATACTTCCTCTTGCTGCTCCTTTTTTATCAAACATCATCTGCAGCAAAGCTGCTTCCATTTCAATTCTGTCTGCTTTAACTTTGGAAATATTATCAGTATGCAATCTGTAATAAGCCAGTTTTTCAGGGATATAAGCTATTAAATATTTTTGGCTTACTTTCAGCCAACGGTAATAGTCTTCTATAATAAACTGTGCATCATATTTACCGGTTTCCCTTACTACATCAGTTCTCAGCAATACCGTTAACGCAGCAATTCTATTACCTTTTAAAAGTTCTTCCCTGAAAATATAAGGATCGATGTTGCCTAATGCATCATAATCTGCAATATCTTCAGTAATCTGACTGTCATTGTTGATAGCATGGGTGTGGGAAAAAGACATTCCGTATTCCGGGCCTGATTTTTCAAGAGCAGCTACTGATTTTTCAATGGATTCCGGATGTAGAAAATCGTCTGCTGCAATGATTTTTATATATTTTCCTTTAGCCAGATCCATACACTCATTGAGCATGGTTGGCAAACCTGTATTTTTAGTGTGAAAGTTTTTTTCTGCAGGGTAGTTATTTTCTTTCAGCCACTGCTCAAAAACTTCTACAGAGTGATCCGGAGAAGCATCATCACCTACAATTAACTGAATGTTTTTGTAAGTCTGATTTTTTATACTGTCCAGATTCTCTTTAATAAACTGTGATTGATTATAGGAAACTACGACAACTGTTACTAAGGGCTGGTCCATTTAAAATTCGTTTACAGTTTTAATAATTGTCTGTACTTCCTCTTCATCTAAAACAGAGGAAATCGGAAGACTCAAAACTTCTGCATGAATTTTTTCACTTATAGGGAAAGACAGATCATTCCACTCTTTATAGGCTTCTTGCTTATGAGGCGGAATAGGGTAGTGGATAATGGTTTGTATTCCGTGTTCAGTAAGATAAGTCTGAAGCTCATCTCTTCTGTTTGTTCTGATTACAAAAACATGCCATACGTGTTCATTTTCGTCTTCAGGATATTCAGGAAGAATGATATCAGGATGAGTGATCTCATTGATGAATTTTTTGGCAATGATTCTTCTGGCATTGTTTTCATCATCAATATACTTAAGCTTGATGTCTAAAACCGCAGATTGCAGCTCATCAAGTCTGGAATTCAATCCCTGATAAATATTGACATATTTTTGATTGGAACCATAATTAGCCAGTGCTCTGATCGCTTTGGCAAGTTCGTCATCATTAGTAGTCACAGCACCTGCATCTCCTAATGCTCCCAGGTTTTTTCCGGGATAGAAACTGAATCCTGCGGCATCTCCTAGGTTTCCGGATTTGATATTATTCCATTCTGCTCCAATAGCCTGAGCATTGTCCTCAATAATTTTTAAATGATGTTTCTGAGCAATCTCTTTAAGCTGATCTGAGAACACAATTCTTCCCTGAAGGTGAACAATAAGAATACCTTTTGTTTTGGGAGTGATTTTTTCTTCAATTTTAGCAATGTCAATATTGTAAGTATTGATTTCAGGTTCTACCAGTACAGGAACTAATCCGTTATCAGAAACAGCCAGTATAGAAGCGATATAGGTATTGGAAGGTACAAGAATTTCATCTCCTGCTTTCATGATTCCTAATTCTATGTAAGCACGAAGAATCAGACGCAAAGCATCAAGTCCGTTAGCCACTCCAATGGCATGTTTTGTTCCTATATATTGAGCTAAATTAGTTTCAAAACCTTTGGTTTTTTCTCCTAAAAGATACCATCCGGATCTGAAGGTCTGCAATAGAGTATCTTCTATTTCCTGTTGATATTTGAGATTAACTTTTTGTAAATCAAGAAACTTTATCATTGTTATTATTCTTTAAAAATTTTGCAGGGTTTCCTACCCATATTTCATTATCGGGAACATTTTTAGTTACCACGCTTCCTGCTCCGATGAGTGCATTCTCACCAATGGTGATTCCCGCTAAAATAGTAGCATTGGCACCAATGGATGCTCCTTTTTTACCAGTGTTTTTACCAGCTTGAAATCTTTGTTTTTAGATTTTGGAAAAAGATCGTTGGTGAAAGTTACATTAGGCCCTATGAATACATTATCTTCAAGGTCTACACCATCCCAAATCTGAACGCCCGGTTTTACAGTAACATTATCTCCAATGGTAACATCATTTTCTATAAGTACCTGGCAGTTGATATTACATCCACTTCCTATTCTAGCACCCTTTAAAATGACACAGAACTGCCATACGAAAGTTCCTTCACCTATGTTTTGAGACTGTACGTCTGCTAAAGGATGTATCATTTTCTGTAGTTTTTAAAATCTTCAAAATCTCTGAAATAATCATCTTCGTCATAATGTTCGGAAGCGAGACATAAAAGGACTGCATTGTGACTGAACTTAATATCTCTCCAGATTAATTCCGGAATATAAAGCCCCTTGGAAGGAGAGTCTAAAACGAATGTAGCTTCATTACCATCCAAATCCTGGGTGTTGAATTCTATTGTTCCCGAAACTGCAAAAATAACCTGCTGCAGCTTCTTGTGCGCATGCCCTCCACGGATTACATCTTGAGGTGTAAAATAAGTCCAGTAAACTCTGTTAATGGAAAAAGGAACATTTTTCTGAGCTTCAGCTACGGTAATGTATCCCAGTTCCGGAGATCCGATCTTTAAAAAATCTATAATATGCGGAGTCATAATCATTTAATTTATATATCTGTTAGGACTCGTTTTTAGTCCCTTCAATTCCATACGAATTTTGTACTTTCTTTCCATCTTCATCTAAAGAATACAGAAGTACTTTCTTATCTTCTTTTACTACACTTACTTCAAAAGGTACAATATTGGCCACATCAATATGCTCTGGAAGTCCGAGTTGAAGGGTATATCCTTCGATAAATTTTTCATTTAATTCATCAACACTGATGTTGATGGTTGGGTTGAATGTTTCCACAGAAACTCTGTTTAAGGTTGTTCCTACCAGTTTGGTCTGTAGAGGGCTCATCCCTTTTCTGAAGAGTTTGTGCTGCAATGCATATCGGAACACGTTTTCTTCCAATGTGATTGGGTTATGATAAGGTATTTTTTCTAAAACCTTCAACAGATGCTTGGTGTTGTATATCGTTCCGTCCACCGAAAAAGGATAAGACCAGTGTGTGATATTTTTATCAGCATAATAATCCCATTCATAATGATTGTTCTTTTTCTGAATATAATCAGGAAATCCTTCAATATTATCACCTACATACATTCTGTAGGATGAATTTTCAGGATCTTTTTTAAATTCAGAAAGAATATCTTCATCCAGAAAAACATCCTTGTAAAAAACACCGTCATCTGTATTGAACATGATCAGTTCATGTTTAGTTTCTCTCAGTAAACCCTGAAGCAGGCCTTTAAAGTTATCGCCCTGTTTATTCCTCAGGTTTTTCTCCAAAAAGAACTTTAAATTTTTTCTGTTGGTTAATGTTTTTAAAAAAGCAGAATCAAACCATATTTCTTTTCTTTCTTCAAAACGGATATTGGGATAGTCTTTATACTTTTCAATTAATTTTTTATAACCCAAATGATGATTGCCCGTGGTATGAAATAAAATAACGGTCTCATAATCATCTATTTTGATTTTTTTTAAAATAGTACTCAGCAGATAATCTACCTGCATAGCGCGGTTATATGAAAAGATAATATTTAAAAGCATTATTAATTATTTTGAATGATGAATACTGAAAAGTTATAACTTTTTGATTTCCGAAACAATAGCAGGAGAAATTACCCCCGGAGATTTTTTGATATCACCGAACTGATTTCTGATTCCATTAATCTCAAAACCAAAAGATTGTGTTTTGAATGCAATCTCAGAGCGGTTCATTCCCCAGAACATATCAAAATAATAAGAATCTTCATTAAGCATATTCGCAGGAATATCAAAACTTATAGAATAGGTTCCCGGTTCTCCATTTTCACTGATCATGAAACCATTACTCATCACAATTACTTCATGTGAATTTTTGATATAAAAAGAAAGATCTACAGTAGCATTTTGAATTGTGCTTGTAAAATCTACCTTTATTCTGATCCCGGAATTGATATTCAGTACATTTCCCTGGATAGGTGTTGCAGAATAAGACCGAACTTTAATTCTTTCATTACCAATTTCAAAATGATCTCTTGAAGCTTCGTAATGAGAGATATAAGAATTCTTACGCTGATATTCGATAATACATTTATCTTTGTCGCCCTGCATTACTACAGAACCTTTGTCTAATAAGATAGCACTGTTGCAGAGTTCATTAATAGCAGCCATATTGTGGCTCACAAAAAGAACGGTTCTTCCCTGTCCTTTTGTAACATCGCCCATTTTTCCAAGACATTTTTTCTGAAACTCAGAATCTCCTACTGCCAGTACTTCATCTACAATCAGGATTTCAGATTCCAGGTGAGCGGCTACGGCAAATGCAAGACGAACGTACATTCCCGAAGAATATCTTTTTACCGGAGTATCAATATATCTTTCAACTCCTGAAAAGTCTACAATTTCGTCAAATTTTCTGGTAATTTCCTTTCTGGTCATTCCAAGAATGGCCCCGTTAAGATATACATTCTCACGACCCGTCATTTCAGGATGGAATCCAGTTCCTACTTCCAGCAATGATGCAATTCTTCCCTGAGTATAAATTTTTCCGGTAGTCGGTTTGGTTACCTTGCTTAAAAGTTTAAGTAAAGTAGATTTACCGGCACCGTTTCTTCCTATAATTCCTACGGCATCTCCCTGTTCAATCTCGAAATTGATATCACGGAGGGACCAGACATATTCAGAATCTCCTTTTGTGGTTCTGTCATTGGTTTCTCCAATTTTTAAGTAAGGATCTTCTTTTCCTCTTACTTTATGCCAGAACCTGTTAAGGTCATGGGAGAGGGTTCCCGTACCCACCTGTCCCAGGCGGTATTGTTTTGATATATTTTCTGCTTTTAAAGCCAGCATGTTCTGATTGATTTTAAGTTAAAGATAGCAGTTAAATCTTATACGGTATCCATAAAGGTTTTTTCAACCTTATTAAAAATAAGTATTCCCAATAAAAAGAGAATAAGAATAAGAACCGTACTGATTCCCAACATTAGCGGTGAAAAATCACCTACTCCGAGCCAGGCATATTTAAAACATTCAAAAATCCCGGTGAGTGGATTATAATATGCTAACTTTTTGAATCCTCCCGGAAGTGAAGACACAGGATAGATTACCGGAGTTGCATACATATATAAACTGACACCAAATCCCAGTAACATACTCAAATCTTTATATTTTGTAGTAAGAGCAGAAAATATCATTCCTACTCCCAGCGCAAAAAATGCCATCAGTACAATAAGAAAAGGAGTGGCAAGAATCCATATATTAGGCTGTATCTTTCCCTGGCTTAAATAATAAGCCCATGCAATGATAAATAAAAGGAACTGCACACCGAAGCGCATCAGGTTGGATATCACAATCGAAAGCGGTGTTACCAGCCTTGGAAAATATACTTTCCCGAAAATGGTGGAATTTCCTACAAATGTATTGGAAGTTGCCAGTAATGACGCAGAAAAGTAATTCCACAGAGTTACTCCTGCAAGATAAAATAAAATAGGGGGAGCTCCATCTGTTGGAAGCTTTGCAATAGCCCCAAACACAACCAGATATACAATTGTTGTTAAAATCGGGTTAATAAAAAACCAGATCGGGCCTAAAATAGTTTGCTTGAAGCTTGATATAAAATCCCTTTTTACAAACATGTAAACAAGATCCTTATACCGCCAGACTTCCTTGAGTTTTAAATCAAATAAAGAATGATTCGCTTCAATGGTTTCTGTCCACTTTTGCTGTGGTTCATTCATCTGTGTAAGTTTTTGCAAATTTATAATAATTAATTCTTACCGGATTTCTTAGTCTGTAAATTATTGCTTACATAAATCTAAAAAAATAACAACTAATATATTGATATTTGTTATTACGGACAAAAACTATTGACTATAAAGCCAATAGTTTGTAAGGTTTATAAATGATATGGTTATTGACCAACAAGTTGCTTTAAATACTTGCCATAGCCACTTTTACCATATTTTGCTGCTGTTTCCAGTAATTTTTCTTCGTTGATGAATTTATTTCTGAAGGCAATCTCCTCAATACATCCGATTTTGAAGCCCTGTCTTTTCTCAATAACACTTACAAATTCTGAAGCATCATGAAGAGAATCAAAAGTTCCTGTATCCAGCCATGCTGTACCTCTGTCCAGAACTCCCACTTCAAGTTTTTCATTCTTCAGATAAACATTGTTCACATCAGTGATTTCCAGTTCTCCTCGGGCAGACGGCTGTATATTTTTAGCGATTTCCACTACATTGTTGTCATAAAAATAAAGGCCCGGTACTGCATAATTTGATTTAGGTTTTAAAGGTTTCTCTTCAATAGAAACAGCTTTGAAGTTGTCATCAAATTCTACAACGCCATATCTTTCAGGATCTGCAACGTGATAAGCAAAAACAACACCTCCATCAGGATTGGTTTTGTTTTTTAATAAAGTACCCATTTCAGAACCATAAAAGATATTATCCCCTAAAACAAGTGCTGCAGGATCGTTACCTATAAACTTATCACCCAGAATAAAAGCTTGTGCAAGGCCGTCCGGACTTGGCTGTACAACATATTCTATATTACATCCGATCTGAGAACCGTCGCCTAATAATTTAATGAACCCAGCCTGGTCATGTGGGGTTGTAATAATCAGGATATCCTTAATTCCGGCTAAAAGCAAGGTGGATAACGGGTAATAGATCATTGGTTTATCATAAACAGGCATCAGCTGCTTGCTTACGGCAATGGTTAGAGGGTAAAGTCTTGTACCGGATCCTCCGGCTAATATTATTCCTTTCATCTTTTCTTATTATTTGATATTCTCTATTGCATAGTCCATCTGATTTTTAATATTTAAATCAATAGCAGGAGTCATTAAAAGTACAGAATTGTTTCCTGATAACTGGCCGCCAATATTTTTATGCAGCTTTATAAGGTTTTTTAAGTTTTCTTCTGATATAAATGAGAATGAACTATATAATGAAATTTTAAAATCATCAAAATTGAAGTTTTTGATGATTGTCTGAACTTGTTCTTTGGTTAATTTTTGTTTGGGTGGGTCTACACTGTAATCGAACATTTTGAGTTCCAGGTATTCCCTGGCATAATTGTTCAATGCCTCTTTGTAATAAGATACTTCTATAAATTCGTCTATCAATCGTTGTTTAGACAAATTAGACATTGCAGGTGGAGAGGGAAGTTCCTGAGCTGCAACAAAAGAAGAGAATACTACAAAAAGAAACGAAACAATATACCTCATTATCTTAGTTGTACTGGTTTTCGTAATATTTCTGATAATCTCCACTGGTTACATTTTCCAGCCATTCTTTGTTTTCAAGATACCAGTCGATCGTTTTTCCTAACCCCTCTTCAAAGGTTACAGACGGTTTCCAGCCTAGATCTTTATTCAATTTATTGGCATCAATAGCATAACGCTTATCGTGGCCTGGTCTGTCTTTTACAAACGTAATAAGTTTATCAGAGTAGCCTTCAGGTCTTTCCAGTTTAGCATCCATCTGCTTGATGAGTTCTTTTACCAGATCAATATTCTGCCATTCGTTGAATCCGCCAATATTGTAAGTTTCACCAGTTTTGGCTTCATTAAATATCTGGTGAATAGCTCTTGCATGATCAATTACATACAGCCAGTCTCTGGTATACTTTCCGTCTCCGTAAATAGGTAAAGGTCTCTCATTAATAATATTGGAGATACAAAGCGGAATTAATTTTTCCGGAAAGTGGTTTGGCCCGTAATTATTAGAACAGTTAGATACGATAAATGGCATTCCATAAGTATTTCCATAAGCTCTTACCAGGTGGTCTGAGGCTGCTTTGGATGCAGAGTATGGAGATTGTGGATCATAAGAAGTGGTTTCAAGGAAGAATCCTGTTTCTCCTAAACTTCCGTATACTTCATCTGTAGAAACATGATAGAACAGATTGGTTCTTTTTTCATCCGGGAATCTGCCATGGGTGTGATCCGGATTTAAGGTCCAGAACTCCTTACAAAGATTAAGGAGATTGGCTGTTCCGTTTACGTTTGTATTGATGAAAGCCATCGGGTCAGTAATACTTCTGTCAACATGGCTTTCTGCAGCTAAATGTACAACTGCATCCGGATTATATTTTTCAAATATCTTTCTTAGCTCTTCAGGCTTTGTTATGTCTGCTTTTTCGAAAACATAATTAGGCTCATTTTCAATGTCCTTAAGGTTTTCTAAATTTCCGGCATAAGTAAGAGCGTCAAGGTTGATGATCGTACTGTTCGGATTATTTTTTACAAATTCTCTTACAACATGAGATCCAATAAATCCTGCACCTCCCGTAATAATAATATTTTTCATTTCTTTATTTTGTAATTGTCTTTCTACCTATACTTTTATAATGAAATCCTTTTTGTTGTGGGATTTCAAGCGGGTACATATTCCTTCCGTCAAAAATAACCTTATTTTTCATTTTCTTAGCCATAAGGTCAAAATTAGGATTCTTGAATTCCGGCCATTCTGTAGCAATAAATAAAGCATCTACATCTTCCAGTGCATCATACATTCCTTTAGCATATTGAATTTTGTCTCCCAGAAGTCTTTGAACATTAGTTTCGGCTACAGCATCATAAGCTACAATTGTTGCGCCTTTTTCTAATAAAAGAGCAATATTGTCTAAAGAAGATGCTTCTCTGATATCATCTGTATTGGCTTTGAAGGCAAGTCCCCACATAGCGATCTTTTTACCTTCAATACTTCCGCCAAAGTATTTTTCAATTTCAGAAACAAGAATTATTTTTTGTGAAGTATTTACGCTCTCTGTAGCTTCGAGAATCTGAAAGTTAAAATTCTCCTGTTTTCCTGATTTTATAAGTGCTTTTACATCCTTAGGAAAACAGCTTCCGCCGTATCCGATTCCAGGGAAAAGGAATCTGTGTCCAATTCTGTCATCACTACCCATTCCTAATCTTACCTTATCCACATCAGCACCTACTTTTTCACAGTAGTTGGCAATTTCATTCATAAAGGTAATCTTTACAGCAAGAAATGAATTGGCAGCATATTTAGTAAGTTCAGATGATTTCTCATCCATGAAAATAATAGGAATACCTGTATTGGTAAATGGCTGGTAAATGGTAGCCATAATATCTTTAGCTCTTTCAGAACTTGCTCCTACAACTACTCTGGCAGGATTCATAGAATCTTCAACAGCAAAGCCTTCCCTCAAAAATTCAGGATTGGAAACAACATCAAAAGGAATATCTGTTTTAGAAGCTATGGTTTCTCTTACTCTGTCTGCAGTACCAACAGGAACCGTACTTTTATTAACAACAACCTTATACTCAGTCATCATTTCTCCGATGTCATTCGCAACCTTTAATACATAAGAAAGATCTGCAGAACCATCCTCACCTGGTGGGGTAGGTAATGCCAGATAGATTACTTCACTTTTGTCTAAAGCTTCTTTTAAATTGGTAGTGAAAAATAATCTTTCAGATTGAATGTTTCTAAGGAACATTTCTTCAAGGTTCGGCTCATAGATGGGAACAATGCCGTTTTTCATACCTTCTACCTTTTTTTCATCAATATCAACACAGTATACTGAATTGCCAAGCTCTGCAAGAGTAGTTCCTGTAACTAACCCCACATAACCTGTTCCTACAATCGTTATATTCAAAATGTTTGTTTTTAAAATTCAAAGACAAAAATAATAAAAATACCTTCATATGCCTGTTTAATTTAATGTAAATGAATTTTGTTCTATTTGCTTGATAATAAGATAATTTTGCATTTTTGGAAAAAAAGCGTATATTTGCAATGGATTTACGGAAAAAATGGGAAGGCTTCGCAAGAAAGCCTTTTTTCGTACTGTAAATCAAGATAAAAGAATGTATGGAGTTTAAAAAAAGAATTGAAGAATTATTAAATGAATTCCTTGAGACCAGAAATGATCTTTTCCTTATTGATCTGAAGATTTCTGCAGGGGATGATATTACAGTGATTTTAGATGGTGATAACGGAGTTTCTCTTCAGGACTGCCTGGATGCAAGCCGTGCTATAGAATTCAATATGGATCGTGAAGAGCATGACTTCAGCCTTCAGGTGATGTCGGCAGGATTAAGCGAACCATTAGTAACACCAAGACAGTTCAATAAAAACATAGGAAGAGAGATTGAAGTGATGCTGGAAGATTCTTCAAAAATAGAAGGGGAATTATCAAAAGTAGACGAAGAAAAGATCACTCTTGTTTTGCGTTACCGTAAACCGAAGGATATCGGAAAAGGAAAGGTTGATGTGGAAGAGGAAAAAGAAATTCCTTACACAGATATCAAAAAGGCATTAGTAGTAATTAAATTTTAAAAAAGAAAAAAGAATAGATGGATAATATAGCGTTGATTGAATCCTTTGGTGATTTTAAAGACGAAAAAGGGATCAGTAAGATTGATCTTATGGCAATTATTGAAGATTCACTGAAGACACTTTTGAGAAAAAGATTCGATTCAGATGATCACTTTGATGTGATTGTAAACCCGGATAAAGGAGATTTTCAGATATTTTTAAATAAAACAATTGTAGAGGACGAAATGTCTGAAGACGACGATTTGGAAATTGAAATTTCTGAAGCGAAGAAGATTGATCCTACCTTTGAAGTAGGTGAAGACTTTACAATGGAAATTCCTGTTGCGCAGTTGGGAAGAAGAAATATTCTTACCCTGAAGCAGATCCTGGCTACAAAACTTCAGGAGCATAATAATGCAATGCTGTACGAACAGTTTAGAGATAAAATTGGTGAAATCGTTGTTGGAGAAATCCACCACATTCGTCACAAACACGTAATTTTGTTAGATGACGAAGGAAACGAATTCATTTTACCAAAAGAAAACCAGATCCCATCCGATTTCTTTAAAAAGGGTGAGAATATCAGAGCTATTGTTGAAACAGTAGATTTTAAAGGTTCAAAACCGCAGATTATTATTTCCAGAACTGCACCTAAATTCCTAGAGAAATTATTAGAGCTGGAAATTCCTGAAATCCAGGACGGAACCATTATCCTTAAAAAGGTAGTGAGAATCCCAGGAGAAAAGGCGAAGATTGCAGTAGATGCTTATGATGACAGAATTGATCCTGTAGGAGCTTGTGTGGGTGTGAAAGGATCTAGAATTCATGGGGTAGTAAGAGAGTTGAAAAATGAAAACATCGATGTTATTCAGTGGTCTAAAAACCCTGAGATTTTGGTGAAAAGAGCTTTAGGAAATGTTACCATCAATAAAATTGACATCAACGAGGATGCTAGCTACGCGTTAGTATATACTCCTGTTGAAGAGATTTCTAAAGTAATTGGAAAACAAGGGCAAAATATCAGACTGGCTTCTTGGTTGTCAGGATATGAGATTGATGTTTACAGAGAGTCCAGCGAGGATGACGATGTTGAATTGAGAGAATTTAATGACGATATCGAGCAGTGGATTTTGGATGAGTTTAAGAAAGTAGGACTTACAACTGCAAAATCAGTATTGGATAAAGAAACTGAGAGTCTTTTAAATATGGTAGACCTTGAAGAAGAAACTATTGAAGAGGTTAAACGTATTCTAAGAGAGGAATTTGAAGATTAAGATGTGAAATAAATCTTAATAAGACAGTAAAAAGGAAATACTTTAATTTTAAAAATTAAAAAACAGTAAATAATATAGATGCCAAAAATTAGATTAAATAAAGCGGTTAAGGAATTCAATATTTCGATGTCCAGATTAGTAGAGTTTTTACAGTCAAGAGGTTTCGAAGTTGAAGGCAATCCTAACGCTCAATTGGAAGAATCGGCATATTCTGCATTGGAAGCTGAGTTTGCTAAAGATGGCGAACAGAGAAAGGCTTCCCATGAGGTGGTGATCACTAAAGTTCCGGAAGAAAAGCTGGAAATTGAAGAGAAGAAAACCCCTGAAGTGATAAGAGCTAAAGCAAATAAACCAGAAACTAAAATTTTAGGTAAAATAGATTTAGAACCTGCTAAACCTGAAGTTGAAGAAACACCTGCTGCTCCAGTAGCAACACCGGTTGAAGAAAAGAAAGAAGAAATAGTGAAAGAAGAACCGGAAGTTAAAGCTGCTCCTGAAAAGCAGGAATTTAAAGTTTTGGATAAAATTGATTTGTCTCAGATAGAATCTAGAAATAGACCTGTAAAAAAAGACAAACCAAAAATGGAGGAGAAAAAAGAAGAAGAAAAACCGGTTGAACCTGTAAAAGAAACTCCAAAACCAGTGGTAGAAGAGAAAAAAATAGAAGCTCCAAAAGTGGAAGCTGAACCTGAAAATCAGGAACCTCAAAAAATTGAAACTGTTTATCAGAAACTGGACGGTCCTAAGATCGTAGGTGAAAAAATTGACTTAACTCAATTTGCTCCAAAACCAGGTGCTGGTGCTAAAAAGAAAAGAAAGAGAATTGAAAAGCCAGGCGGCGGAGGTCAGAATAACCAAGGCCAAGGTGGAAACAATCAAAACTCTGGAAATAATAACCAAGGTGGCCAGGGTGGAAACCGTCCGCACAATAACAATGGTGGTGGCCAAGGTGGAAACCGTCAAGGTCAGGGTGGACAAGGAAACCGTCCACAAGGTCAAGGTGGCCAGGGTGGAAACCGTTTCGGAAATAACCAAGGAGGAAACCGTCCAGGTGGCCAAGGTGGTGGATTTAAGAAAGGAGGTCAAAATAATAGACCTGGTCAAAGAGTGATGCCAGTTGAATTAACTGACGAACAAGTTAAAAACCAGATCAAAGAAACCCTAGAAAAACTTACCAATAAAGGAGGTAAATCTAAATCTGCAAAACACAGAAAAGATAAGAGAACTTTCCGTAGAGAACAGGATGAACGTCAGCAGGAGCTTGAAGCACAAGACAGAACACTGAAGGTAACAGAATTTATTACGGTAGGAGAATTAGCGAGCTTAATGAACGTATCTCCAACTGAAGTAATCTCTGCATGTTTCTCACTTGGGGTAATGGTTACCATGAACCAAAGACTGGAAGCTGATACCTTATTATTAGTAGCTGATGAATTCGGATATAAAATTGAGTTCTCTGATGCAGATCTTGAAGATACAGACGCAGAAGATGAAATCGATACTGAAGAAAGCTTAGTGTCAAGAGCACCAGTAGTTACTGTAATGGGGCACGTTGACCACGGTAAAACTTCATTACTGGATTATGTAAGAAAAACCAATGTAATTGCGGGTGAATCTGGAGGAATTACTCAGCACATCGGAGCTTATAACGTGAAACTTGAAAACGGTCAGAGAATTACATTCTTAGATACACCAGGTCACGAAGCCTTTACGGCGATGAGAGCAAGAGGTGCTCAAATCACGGATATTGCAATTATCGTAATTGCTGCCGATGATGATGTAATGCCACAGACGAAAGAAGCTATTGCTCACGCACAGGCTGCAGGAGTTCCAATGATTATTGCTATCAATAAGGTTGATAAGCCAAATGCAAACCCGGACAACATCCGTCAACAGCTTTCAGGTTTAAACCCTCCGGTTTTAGTGGAAGAATGGGGTGGAAATGTTCAGGCTCAGGAAATCTCTGCTAAATTCGGTAACAATGTAGATGTATTGTTGGAAAAAGTTTTATTACAAGCAGAAATGCTTGAATTAAAAGCTAATCCAGACCGTTCAGCTAATGGAGTTGTTATTGAAGCATCTTTAGATAAAGGAAGAGGTTATGTTGCAACCATGTTGGTACAAACCGGAACTTTAAAAGTTGGTGATTATGTAGTAGCAGGTAAAAATCATGGTAAAGTAAAAGCTTTGCTTGATGAAAGAGGAAAGAATCTTGCAGAAGCAGGTCCTTCAATTCCTGCAACAATCTTAGGTTTAGACGGGGCGCCTACAGCAGGTGATAAATTCCGAGTTTATACTGACGAAAGTGAAGGTAAAGCTATTGCAAACAAGAGAGAGCAGCTTCAGAGAGAACTATCTATCAGAACGAAAAAACATACAACGCTTGAAGAATTAGGTAGACGTATTGCTTTAGGAGAATTCAAAGAATTGAATATTATCCTTAAAGGTGACGTGGATGGTTCAGTAGAAGCACTTTCTGATCAGTTACAGAGATTATCTACAGAAGAGATCAGTGTTAAGATCCTTCACTCAGGTGTTGGACAGATCACAGAATCTGATATCAACTTAGCGGCAGCATCAGATGCAATTATCATCGGATTCAACGTAAGAGCTGGTGCAAATGCAAAAGAACTTGCAGATCGTGAAGAAATTGAAATCAGAACGTATTCTGTAATCTATAAAGCTATTGATGAAGTAAAAGAAGCAATGGAAGGAATGCTTTCTCCGGAAATTCAGGAGCAGGTAATTGGTAACGTTGAGATCCGTGAAGTATTCAAGATTTCTAAAGTTGGTTCAATTGCAGGTTGTATGGTTCTTACTGGAAAAGTAACAAGACAGTCTAAAGTACGTTTATTAAGAGACGGTATCGTGAAATTCGACGGAGAGCTTGAAAGCTTGAAGCGTTTCAAAGATGATGTAAAAGAAGTAACAAAAGGTTACGAATGTGGATTGAACTTAAAAGGATACAACGATATTGAAATCGGAGATATTCTTGAAGTTTATGAAGAAGTAGCTGTTAAGAAAAAGCTGAAATAATATCAGATAAATATATAAAATAAGCCGTCTCATTGAGACGGCTTATTTTTGTTTATGCTTTTGGTGTTTTTTCTTAAAGTTTATCAAAATAGTTTAAGAGGGCGTTCTCTTTTTTGTGAGTTAATTACTGGTTTAAAAAGTAGTTAAAATGTTAAAATATTTTTTTTGTAGATAATAATACTTTGATGTAGTTAATAGCCTGTCTAGTAGGTTTTTTGAAGAAAAGGGTTGAAATTGTAGAGACATATATAAAACTTTATATATCGTTAAAATTGATTGATTTTTTTTCATTTAAACACCTATTTAATTGAAAATTAGCACTATTATAATTTAGATTCATTATAAATAATTTTTTTTATGTCAAATTATTAATTGTTAAAGCTGTTTTTAGAGGGTTTATTTTTTGTTTTTGTAGGTAAATGTGTTAAAATATTGAGGATCTTTCTGTTTTAACAGGGGTGTTTCTGTTGTATTATGAATGAAAGTGAGCTTTCTGTGCATATTAAATTTGCTAGTGTTAATATTTATTAACATATTTGCCTCTAAAATATATTAAAATTTGTTAATATGAATGTTAAACTACGTGTATTAAGTGCTGGAGCATTGTTCTTCTTGGGACAGGTTGCTTTTGCACAATCAACAAAGAGAGATACAGCTACAAAAGAAACGAAAATTGAAGAGGTAGTATTAACTGGAGCTTTTGGTACAAAACTTACGCCAGAACAATCCATTGGATCTACTTCAACTGTAAAAGCTGCTGAACTAGAGAAGCCT
Organism: Chryseobacterium sp. CH25; assembly: GCF_004119455.1. Classification (GTDB taxonomy): domain Bacteria; phylum Bacteroidota; class Bacteroidia; order Flavobacteriales; family Weeksellaceae; genus Chryseobacterium. The sequence goes on along the minus strand of NZ_NRQT01000003.1, from coordinate 190,339 downwards.
GCGGCTATTTCTATTGATAATGTTTTACAAGGTAAAGTTGCAGGTTTATACTCGTCTGCAAGTTCTGGTCAGCCAGGAGCAAGTACTATTACTTTAATTAGAGGTCTTACTTCATTAACTGGTAATAACGAGCCTTTATATGTAATTGATGGTGTTGCTGTACAGTCAGGAGATATTGCTGGAGCATTAACATCTCAGAATGCACTTTCCTTGATTAACCCTTCTGATATTGAGGATATTCAAGTATTAAAGGATGGTGTTTCTACAGCACTATATGGATCCAGAGGAGCTGCTGGGGTTGTCCTTATTAAAACAAAATCAGGAAAGAAAGGGAAGTCACAAATAAACTTCATCAGTGAAATTGGTGGAAGTAGCGTTGCGTTTGAAAAATTTAAAATGACAAACGCATCTGAGCATACTCAGTTATTTGGTTTGGCATTATATAATTCAGGGAATGCAAGTTCATTACAGGGAGGTTATGATTTAGCTAAATCTGAATTTGATTGGGATGGTGTTACTGACACTGATTGGAATAAATTAGCAAGAAGAAATACTCCATCTTATAATAGATATAATTTCAGTTATACCGGAGGAACTGAAAACTTTAAAATATTTTCTTCCTTAGGATATTTGAAGCAAGAAGGTTTGGCTAGAAATGCAGAGTTCCAGAGATACTCAGGATCTTTAAAAGGAGATTGGAATGCATCTGATAAATTAAAAATGCATTTTAATATCAACTTATCCAGATCTATTCAAACAGGAGCTACTGATGGATCTTCTTATTCTAACCCAATATTCTCAGCAAGACTTTTGTCACCAACACAAAAGCCATATAATTCTGATGGATCATATAATACGAATTTATACTTTCTAAATCCTGAGTTCAACCCAATCGGGATAGAAAATGAAAATATTGAAAAGGGAACTTTTGATAAAGTTATTTCAAGTGTAGGTGCTGATTATAAAATTTTACCATATTTAACTTTCTCAACCAATTTTGCGATTGATAATACTCAGTCTAGAGAAATGATTTACTATAATCCAGATTTTGGAGACGGTAATTTTGATGGAGACGTAAAAGGAAATGGTTATTTGTATGGTTATAACAAAAATCTATTTACATGGGATTGGTATTCATTCTTACACTTCAATAAAAAGTTTGGTGAAAAACATGATGTTTCAGCTTCCATTGGTATAGAAAGTTATACAACTGAAAATAACAACAGTAATTGGGATGCTCAAGGATTCCCTGCAGGAACTAGAATTCCTTATGCTGCTGTAGCGGCAAACCCTTCATCTACTCCTTCTTCTAACTTTACAAGGATTACAGATGTAGGTTACATGGGTAGATTTGCGTATACTTATAACAGATTTGTTACCTTATCAGGATCATTTAGAAGAGAAGGAAACTCTATATTCAGTGATTATTGGGGGAACTTTTATGGTGTAGGAGCTAGTGTGAACCTTACTAACTTAAATATCTTGAATAATGTATTCAGAAATTTAGTGGTGAGAGGATCAATCGGACAAAATGGTAACCCATCTTTAACTGCTTATCAGAAAGCTGCACTATATGCTTACTCAGGTGACTATCTTGCATCAAATGCAGGTTATATTTTCCAAACAGGAGCATACCCTGGAGAGAGATTAAAATGGGAGGTATCTGAAAAAATTAACTTAGGGGTAGATTTCAGTACAAAAGGAAATAATAACCTATACGGTACTGTTGACTTCTTTAAGAACAGTAACAAAGATCAATTGTTGAGTTTCCCAATTCCTACTAGTGGATCTGGATTTACAGGTATTACAAGAAACCTTGGTAGTACAGTTTCTCAAGGAATTGAAACAACATTAGGATTTAGAAGAAATACAGAAAACTTTAGCTTTGATACTAAATTCCTTTACACTTACAATGAGAACGTAATCAAGTCTTTAGGGGCAGGAGGAGCTACTACAATTGTAAGGAACGGAAGCAAGGCTTGGGCAGTTGATCACAATCCAACTGAATACTATTTACGTTTATGGGCTGGTGTTGATCCTAAAAATGGAGATCCATTATGGTATACAGATGAAACACGTACAGCAACAACAAACAGTTCTTCTGTTGCTAAGCAAGTGTTTACAGGAAGAAGCGCATTGCCTAAACATATGTTAAACTGGCAGACTGATATGGAGTATAAAAACTTTAAATTAAGTTTCCAATTTAATTTCTTAGGAGGGTACTCTGTATATGACCGTTGGGCATTTATCTATGACGGAGATGGTCAGTATGCTAACGTAAATTCATTTAGTGATGCATTATACAATTCATGGACGCCAAGTAATCCTAATGCTACCAGACCAAAATATGTATTTGGAGGTAACAGAAACTCAACTGCTGCTTCAGACAGATTCTTATATGACGGAGATCACATTCGTTTAAGACAAGTTGAGCTTGGATATAAGTTTACTAAGAACGTTTTGAATATTGATGGTGTTAATGGTATTTATGTATATGTAAGAGGGGTAAACCTTTGGACGTATGCATTTGATAAAAAATTATATTTCGATCCAGAAGCGAATTCGAATGCATGGACTTATACTTCAGAGAACATGGGGGTTTATGATCAGACACAACCTAACATGAGACAGTATATTATGGGGGTTTCAATCGATTTTTAAATTTATTAAATAGTTAAACATTATGAAAAATATAAAGAGAAAAATAAATACATTAGCTGTTGTCAGTTTAGGTTTATTAGTGACATCTTGTGGGGAGGAAGGGTTTTTGAAGCAGGAAAATCCGGTAAATCCACCAACAGAAACAGCTATTAACAATGAAAAGACATTAGAAATTGCAGTTAAGGGACTATATCATTTAATGCAAACCAATAATGATGGTTCTCAGAACTCTTATGGTGCATTGATTCCTACATTAAACGAATTGTTAGCAGATAATGGTTTTGTAAGTTTACGTAACTCTAATAGATTCTCAGCTACCAGACAACCTACGTTAACTTTCTTTGTAAGACAAAGTGGGGATATTCAGACATTGTGGAATTCTCTATATAAGATTATTGCCAATGCCAATTATATCATTAGTAAAGAAGGTACAATCAGCGATGATATAACAACAGATCCACAAACACCAGAAAACTTATTTGCTCAGGCTCACTTAGTGAGAGCAATGTGCTACCATACTTTGATTACTTTCTTTGCTGATAATGTAGGAGGAGCAAACCAAAGCTTAGGAGTTCCTATTGCATTAAAATATGACCCTTCTCAAAAGTTATCAAGATCTTCTGTACAGGCAGTATATGATCAGATTAAATCCGATTTAAATGCTGCTCAGAATATTCATGATGTAAATGAAAGTACTAGTGGAAAAACTAATCTTTTAGGTAAGGCAGCATTGGATATGATGTATTCTAGATATTATCTTTCTATTAAAGATTATGCTAATGCAAATCTATATAGCCAGAAAGTATTGGATAATGCAAACTATACTCTTTTACCTGCAAGTGGAGTAGCTAGTTTCTTTACTGCAGAAGGGCAGCCGGAAACAATCTTTGAACTTCAATATACTCCTAACGATCAGCCAGGTGCCAATGATGGTATCACAGCAACTTGGTATTCAGGAGGAAGATACAGACAGAGTTTTGCAACCAGAGCATTTTATAATCAATACAGTGCGACGGACGTTAGAAAGAATGCTTGGTACAGTTTAACAGGTATTGGAGCACCAAGTATTACAACTTTCCCTGATAATCCTAAGCCAGTAGATGTAAAAAAATACACTACACCGGATCAGGATATTATCGTCATGAGAAAAACAGAAGCTGTATTTAACCAATTGGAAGCTTTATATTATACTAATCCGTCTTCTGCTTTAACTAAATTAGTTGCTTGGGTAAGTACTTATAGAGATCCTAGTTATGTATTTGCAGGAACAGGAACAGCTCTTCTGGATGAGATCTTGAAGCAAAAGAATATGGAATTCTTCCTTGAAGGATTTAGATATAACGACTTGAAAAGAAATGGTAGAGGGTTTACTAATCCACAAACTACAGTTACTTTAAGTCCGGGTATGAAAGAATTTCAGGCTTTACCTGTTCCATTACAGGAACAGAATGCTAACCCAAATGTTCAACAGTATCCTGGTTATTAATCTATAATGATCATATTATATACAACCCCTGCTCTAAGCAGGGGTTTTTTATTTACTATTATTTCTTATTTTTGCTGTACAATAATGAATAATGAAGTATATCCTTTTCATAATCACTTTCTTCGGATTCGCTGCCAATGCACAGGTTGTTAAAACAGAAGATGCCCAAACATCCAAGAAACCGGAAGATACTCTGGTGATAGACTCCGGGAAGAAAGATTCCTTAAAAATTTTTAAACCTACCATCAATGATTACCAATATCAGACTCAGTTCTCAGAGAAGAAAGTTTTTGATACAGTAATGACTTTTGATAAAACGTATATTTTTTCACAATATAATAACAATGATAATTTCGGAAGAGTACAGCCTGCCAATATCGGATCGGGTTTTAATCCTCTTGTATTTGAAGTGAATCCAGAACAGAACTTATCTTTATTACCTTCCAATAAAGCATATATGATCCTGGGAGCAAATGATGTAAAGTACTACGATGTGAAGACACCTACGGCAACATTTATCTATCATAATGCAATGAGAAACGGTGCTGCGCTAAGATCTACCTACACTCAGAATATTGGGAAAAGATTCAATTTTGCCATAGAATATATGGGACTTCGTTCACAGGGGCTTTACAGAAATTCCCTGGCTGCGAACAACAATACCATATTCTCCGGACATTACGTTTCGAAAAGTGGAAACTATGAATTGTTTACGCATTACCTTCATCAAAATGTTAACAACCAGGAAAGTGGGGGAATTACTGAAGATAACCTGTTTCAGAGTGGAGACAGCAATTATAAAAACAGACAGAATGCTCAGGTTAATCTGGCTTCAACGAGTTCTCAATTCGCTTACAGAAGATATTATCTGAGCCATCAGTTTACACCTTTCAACGCTGAAAAGTTCCCATTCCGTATAAGACATACTATTTTCCACCTAGGGAATAAATACTACTACAATCAGGGTGCCTTGGAAGGATATTGGTATAAAGATGCTACAGAGCTAGTCAGTGGATTTCCTTTAACAACCAAAAAATATTCCAGCAATCTGAGCAATACTTTGAGCTTAGTTTTCGATAATGAAAAATTCAAGTTAGATGCAGGAGTCCGTTACCAGATGCTTAAATTTGGAATCGATAATTTAGTAGCACTCGATGGGGTGCCTTTTCCTGCTGAGCTTAAGGAAAACAGAATTGGTGCTGTAGGAAATCTGCAGGTGAAACTTTGGGATAAAATTCAACTTAATTCATTCCTTGAATTTTCAAACGGAAGTCAGTTTAAAAGTTACTTAAGAACTACAAATAACCTGAAGTTTGAACCGATAAAGGATTATTTTGTAAACGCAAAAGTAAACTTCCAGAGCGCTTATCCATCATTTAACTACTTGTTGAATACTTCTATTTATAATAACTTCAATTATTATCTTGAAAATGCGAAGAACCAATCTGTGATGGAGCTTGGGGGAAGTATTAACCTGAAGTGGTTTAAAACAGAACTTTTTGCGAATTATTTCAGAATTGATAATTATACTTATTTTGACAGTAATTACACACCAAAACAAAGTGAAAATTCACTGAATATTTCTCAGATTGGAGGTGATGCTACTTTCAGTTACGGGAAATTCCATTTGAATACGAGACTGCATTTCCAAAATGCATTAACTAATAAAAATCTGCTTCCAATGCCAAGTTTTGTAGGAAGAGCCAATTTCTTCTATCAGACACAGGCCTTTAAAAAAGCTGCGGAAATTCAGGCAGGGCTTAAAGTATATTATTTCTCTAAATTTAATTCTAGAGAATATTTCCCTGTTCTTAATGAATATATACTTCCTGGAACTAATTCATTCTCTATTGGAGGACAGCCAATTGCTGATCTATACATTAATATGAAAGTGAAAAAAATGTTCTTTTTCATAGAAGGGCAGCAGATAGGAACTGTTATTTCTACTAACAAAGCATACGCATTTCCACATTATCCGGTCTATGATTTCAGATTGAATATCGGGATCGTATGGTATTTGTTCAACTAAAAACGATACAGGTTGAAAACAATTAATAAAATATCATTTAATGATATAGAAAGCATACCTCAATTAGTAAAAGATTTTTTGAATCAGAATATTGAGGGTTTTGAAAATAAAACATTTTCTGTAGAGCATTTTAGCCAGCAGATTCATCTTAAAAAAGATTCCTTTTCTTCAGAGCAGAGGAATATTTTATCTGATGTATTTACAAAGCAGCTGTCAGGCCTTACTCTTTCATCAAAACAGAAAGAAAATATTGATAATCTAAAGTTGCCTAACACCTTTACCATTACCACAGGACATCAGCTGAACCTGTTTTCTGGGCCTGTTTTCTTTGTCTATAAAATTTTGCAGACGGTTAAAACCTGTACCTATCTTAAAGAACACTTTCCGGATTTTAATTTTGTTCCGGTATATTGGATGGCTTCTGAAGATCATGATTTTGCTGAAATCAACCATTTTAAAACGGAAAATAATTATTATGAAATTAATGAAAAAACCGGTGGACCTGTAGGCAGAATCAAGATTAATGATACTTACTTTATCTCTGAATTTGAAAAAGAATTCAAAGATTCAGTTTTCGGTACAGAATTGATCTTAATGCTTAAAGAAGCCTATAAAGTTGGAAATACTTTGACGCAGGCTATTCAGATTTTGGTGAACCGTCTTTTTTCAGAATTCGGATTACTGATACTGGATGGTGATTCAAGAGAGCTTAAAGAACAGATAAAAGAAGTTTTTAAAGATGAGCTCCTTCATTTCAGTTTACAGAAAACTTCAAAAGATAAAGTAGATTTCCTGACTGAAAAGTATGGGAAAGTACAGGTGAACCCTCGTGAAATTAATCTTTTTTACCTTTCTGAAACGAGAGATAGAATTGATTTTAACGGACAGAAATATTTTGTTGTAGATACCAATACTCAATTTACAGAAGAGGAAATTCTTGCAGAACTTGAAAATCATCCTGAAAAATTCAGTCCAAATGCTTTAATGCGTCCGGTATATCAGGAAAAAGTATTGCCAAACCTTGCCTATATTGGTGGTAATGCTGAAATAATGTATTGGCTGGAACTTAAAGATTACTTCTCAAAATTAAATATCCCTTTTCCTATTCTGATTCCAAGAAACTCTATGCTTTTTCTTAAAGAGAAGACTTTAGGAAAAATTCAAAAGTTGGATCTTACTATAGAAGATTTTTTTCAGAATTTTACGACAATTACGAACCGTAAGATTTTAACAGATAATCCTATTTTAGAATTACTGAATAAGAAAGAGGAAATACTGATTAATGATTTCGCTGAGTTAAAAATATCTGCAGAAACCACTGAGAAATCCTTCGGAAATATGGTGAAAGCTGAAGAAGTAAGACAGCTGAAATCATTTAAAAGAATGAAAAAGCGTCTTCTTCATGCAGAAAAAATAAAACAGAGTGAATTGTTGGAAAGGCTTGAAAATCTGTTTTTAGATGTACATCCTTCCAAAACGTGGCAGGAAAGAGTTTTCAACTTTAGTGTATTCTTTTCAGATGAAGGATATCCATGGCTTGAAAATTGTTTGGAAGAGATGGTGGTTCAAGATTCCAAATTAATAATTGTTGCCATTTAATTTTAAAGAAGTATTTTTGTAAATTATAATTATCGAATATGATAAAGAGGTTTTTTATTCTATCCAGTTTATGTATGGTTTTGGGAGTTTCAGCCCAGAAATCACATACCGTTGTACAAGGTGATAACCCTTACAACATTGCAAAAAAGTATGGAATAACTGTAGATGAATTGCTGAAACTAAACCCAAAACATAAAGATGGCAAGCTTGCTATTGGAGATGTTTTAACCGTAAAAACAGAAAAAGCTGCAGCTCCGGTTGCTCCTAAAACTGTTGCTCCTGAAAAAGTAGGAACAATTGCGGGAACTCCGGTAGGTAAAATTATTTTACAACCTAAGCAAACAATCTACGGGATTACAAAACAATACAGAATCTCTGAAACAGATCTTAGAAAGCTGAATCCTGAACTGGATTCTCACATGAAGATTGGAGATGAGATCACATTACCTCTTACCAGCATCAAAAAATATGGTGGAGATCAGCCTACTGTAACAGCTACAGTAACAAAGCCTGTAGAAACTCCTGTTGAAAAAACAGTAACAGCAACAGCTACACCTGCTGTTGAAGGAGAAACTTATGTAATCCAGGCTAAAGATAATTATTACAGAATTACAAAACAGTTTGGAATCAGCCAACAGGACCTTTATACCTTAAATCCAGGATTGGAAGAAAAAGGATTAAAGCCTGGAGAAACGATCAAAATAAAAAAAATACATACGGATTCTGTAACGGAAACAACCAACTCCAAAACAAAAATGGATTCTGGGAATGAAAGTTCTTCAACCGTTTCCAATAATGTAGCTAATGTAGTAGTTGGTGATGATTATGTTACCTATACCGTTCAACAGGGAGATACCGTATTTTCCATTGTTAATAAGTTTGGAGTAAGTATTGATGAATTAATTGCTCTTAACCCAGATCTTTCAAAAGGATTAAAAGCCGGAATGGTGTTAAAAATCAAAAAGCAGGATCCAGCTTATGTTAAGAAAAACGGTGATGCGTTAAGTGTTGTATTGATGCTTCCTTTTGGATATAGTACCAATGAAACACAATATAGAAGCATGGCTCTGGATTTCTTAACAGGAGCTAAATTAGCTATTGAAAGAAATGCAAGAGGAGGTCAGAAACTGGATATCAAAGTTGTAGATTCCGGAAACGAAGCTTCTTTCAAAAACTCTCTAACGCAAATCAATCCGGATAATACGGACCTTATTATTGGGCCATTCTTTAAGTCCAATGTAATTGATGTGTTAGATTTTACTAAAAATCAAAAAATTCCTGTAGTGGCACCATTTGCCAATACACCGGAATTATACAATTATAGTAATCTGATTATTGTGGAAACGAATAATCAGACTTATGCAGATAAACTTGTAGAAGAAGTTAAAGCAGTATATTCAGATCAAAAAATATATGTAGTGGCAGATACTAAAAAAGAAAATGCCAACTACATCAAAACCGGGCTTGAAAAAGCAGTGAAAAATCCTAATATCGTTATTGTAAACTCTCCAGCAGATATTCAGTTGGATCAAAACATGATGACAGGGCAGTCTGCTCCGGTTATTGCTGTTCTGGCCAATGATGATATGGGAGAAGCTTTCGCTAATAAAGTGATTGCCCTTTCTAAAGAAGTACAGGGAGTAAAAGCATTCAGTATGTTCTATTCTCCTGTTTTTGAGAAGAAAGTGGATGATTTGAGCCAGGCTAGTCTGGTATATCTGATGGACAGAAAAATCAATACAGAGGGGAATTTTGAAAAAGAGATCCTGGCAGCTTATAAAAACAAATACTGCAAGACTCCACCAAAATACGCTATTGTAGGTTTTGACGTTGTTAATGATATGTTGACAAGAGAAAACAGAAAAGGAGAAATCTTCAAACAAATGAATAAGGTGCAGACTCAGCTTGCTACCAAATTTGAGTTTGTAAAATCTAAAGCAAATGGTGCTTATGTAAACACTGGTTACAGAGTAATCAGGTTAGTACCTTAGATGATTTATCTCTGTTTCAGAGATTATTGTTAACATTATAGTTATATTTGCATAATATTTAATTCAATACATGAAAGCACTTGTATTTCCAGGGCAGGGTTCTCAGTTCGTAGGAATGGGAAAAGAATTGTATGATTCTAGAAAAGATATTAAAGATCTGATGGAATCTGCCAATGAAATTTTAGGTTTCGATATTCTTTCCATTATGTTTAACGGAACGGATGCGGATCTTAAAAAAACAGAGGTTACCCAGCCTTCAATTTTTATACACTCAGTAGCAGCATTAAAAGCAGTAAATGGTCTTGGAGCTGAAATGGTAGCAGGACACTCTTTAGGAGAGTTCTCAGCATTGGTAGCTAATGGCGTTTTATCTTTTGATGATGGTTTGAAATTGGTTTCTGAGAGAGCTAAAGCAATGCAGGAAGCTTGTGATGCAAATCCAAGTTCAATGGCAGCGATTTTAGGTCTTGAAGATGCTAAAGTTGAAGAAATCTGTGCGCAAATCAGTGGAATCGTAGTTCCGGCAAACTATAACTGCCCGGGGCAATTGGTAATCTCAGGAGAAACTCCTGCAGTAGAAGAAGCTTGTGCTAAATTAAAAGAAGCAGGAGCAAAAAGAGCTTTATTATTACCGGTAAACGGAGCTTTCCATTCACCATTGATGCAGCCGGCTCAGGAAAGATTAGCAGCTGCTATCGAAAACACAAAATTCAGAAAAGCTACTATTCCTGTATATCAGAATATCACTACTACAGCAGTAACAAACCCTGATGAGATCAAACAAAATCTTATCGATCAGCTTACTGGTCCTGTAAAATGGACTCAGTCTGTACAGAATATGATTAAGGATGGGGCATCTAACTTCGTAGAAGTAGGACCAGGAAAAACCCTTCAGGGATTAATCAAAAAAATTGACGGATCTGTAGACTCTACTTCTGCAATCTAATTAATAAAAAATATGAGCGCGATATTTTCACCGGGCAAGCTTATGCTTACTTCAGAATATTTCGCAATCGATGGAGCTCTTGTCTTAGCGGTACCAACCAGGCTGGGACAAGAGTTTTTCTTTGAAGAAAAAGAGGATAAACAGTCTTTAATTCTTTGGGAAGCTCTTCATCAGAACAAACCTTGGTTAAAAGCTGTCATTGATTATAAAACATGGCAGATTCTGGAAACCAATATTCCATCAAGCGCTGAATTTATTGTAAAAACATTGAAGAATGTTCAGCAGCTTTCTACTACAAAATTCAAAAACGACTTTACTTACCATTTAAAAACCAATCTTCAGTTTCCTGCTGATTATGGACTTGGAAGCAGTTCTACATTAATGAACAACCTTGCTGAGTGGTCTGAAATAGATCCTTTCTATTTAAATACAATCAGTTTGGGGGGAAGCGGATACGATATTGCCGTTGCCAAAGAAAAATCTGCAGTACTTTTTCAGAGCAAGCCGGAGATCAGATATGAGAAGGTAGATTTTAATCCATCCTTTAAAAATGAACTGATATTTATTCACTTAAATCAGAAGCAAGATAGCCGCGAAGGAATCAATCTCTATAAATCAAAAAAGAAGTCTCAGGAATTGGTGAATGAATTTTCAGATATCACAAAGAAAATTTTATTATGCAGTGAATTGGAAAATTTTTCTGAACTAATGATGATTCATGAGCGTAAAATTTCCGATTTTATTGAAATTCCCACAGTTAAAGAAAAGATATTCTCAGATTGCCCTGTATTGTCAAAAGTTTGGGTGCCTGGGGTGGAGATTTCGTGATGAGTGCCAAATTTGGGGGCTTTAAAGACTATTTTTGGGAGAAAGGTTTTACTACTGTTTTTGAATGGTCAGATTTAATTAATTTATAATCAGTAATTTACAAGCCCGCTTTTTTATTTGTCATTCTGACTTATATCAGTATATTTAAACCACCTTTAACAAATAATTAATATTATTTTTGTTGAAGTCAATAAAGAAATAGAAAATATAAGTAAAATGAAAAACACTAAAATCATCCAGGATTTAGAGAAATTAGGGATTAAAGGAAACTATGAAGTAGTGTGTAACCCTTCTTATGAAGAATTATACCAGGCTGAAGTTTCTCCTGAAAATCAGGGGTTTGAGAAAGCGGAACTTACAGAATCGGGCGCGGTATCAGTAAAAACAGGAATTTTCACAGGTCGTTCACCTAAAGACAGATATATTGTTCAGGATGATGTTACAAGAGATACAATTTTCTGGGATGGTAAAGTAAACTTACCAACTACGCCGGAAATTTTCGGGTCTTGTAAAGAACTAGTGATGAACCAGCTTTCAGAAGCTAAGAAAATTTATGTTGTAGATGCTTTCTGTGGTACGAATGCAGATACAAGACTTAAGGTAAGATTTATCATGGAAGTAGCATGGCAGGCGCATTTTGTTACCAACATGTTCATCCGTCCTTCTCACTATGAGCTTGAAAACTTTGGAGAGCCAGATTTCACAGTAATCAACGGTTCTAAAACAACAAACCCTAACTGGGAAGCTCAGGGATTAAACTCAGAGAACTTTGTAATGTTCAACCTTACTGAAAAACTACAGATCATTGGAGGTACTTGGTACGGAGGTGAAATGAAGAAAGGAATGTTCGCGATGATGAACTATTACCTTCCATTAAAAGGTATGGCTTCTATGCACTGTTCAGCTAACGTAGGTGAAAAAGGTGATGTAGCTTTATTCTTTGGTCTTTCAGGAACAGGTAAAACAACTTTATCAGCAGATCCGAAGAGATACCTTATCGGTGACGATGAGCACGGTTGGGATAACAACGGAGTATTCAACTATGAAGGTGGATGCTATGCTAAAGTAATTGACCTTTCAGAAGAAAAAGAACCGGATATCTTCAGAGCTATCAAGAGAGATGCACTTCTTGAGAACGTAGTAATTCACAATGGAGTAGCAGATTATACTGATGGATCTATCACTGAAAACACAAGAGTTTCTTATCCAATCTATCATATCAACAAAATTGTATTGCCATCTAAGGCTGGTCATGCGAAGAAGATCGTTTATCTTTCAGCAGATGCATTCGGAGTACTTCCTCCAGTGTCTATCCTGAACGAAGATCAGGCACAATACCACTTCCTTTGCGGTTATACCTCTAAATTAGCAGGAACTGAAAGAGGAATTACTGAGCCTCAGCCATCTTTCTCTCCAGCATTTGGTGAAGCATTCCTTACATTACACCCAACAATGTACTCTAAAACATTGATCGGAAAGATGAAAGAACACGGAGCTAAAGCATATTTAGTAAACACTGGTTGGAATGGTACTGGTAAGAGAATTTCTCTAAAAGATACAAGAGCAATTATTGATGCTATCATTGACGGTTCTATCGATAACGCTCCTAAAGTTCAGGTTCCAATTATGAACCTTGAAATTCCTGCTGAACTTCCAAATGTTTCTACAGGTATTTTAGACCCTAGAGATACTTATGAAAATGCTTCAGAATGGGAAGAGAAAGCAAAAGATCTTGCTTCAAGATATATCAAAAACTTCGAGCAGTATTGCGATACTGAAGAAGGTAAGAGATTAATCCCTTCAGGACCTCAATTACAGGAACAAACTATCTAATCAGATATTATACAAATAGAAAGCCTCATCATTGATGAGGCTTTTTTATTTGTATTTCCCACAGATAGCACAAATTTCACAGATAAAAAATCTGTGTCATCTGTTAGTATTTACTTTAAGCTTAGTATGGCTAATCTGTATCCATCCATTCCAAAACCGGATAAAACCGCATCAGTATTAGCGGCTGTTACAGATTTTTGTCTGAATTCTTCTCTTTTATAGATGTTGCTGATGTGAACTTCTACTTTAGGTTTTCTGATATTCTTTAGACAGTCGGCGATTGCGTAAGAGTAATGGGTAAATGCTCCTGGATTAATAACCAATGCATCAAAATCATCCTGCTGAAGCCTGTTGATAAGCTCACCTTCAATATTGGATTGGTAGTAGCTTAATTCATGAGTGTGAAACTCAGACTTTAAGTTGTCCAGATAAGTTTCCATAGAAACAGTTCCATAGATCTCAGGTTCGCGGGTTCCTAAAAGATTCAGGTTAGGCCCATTTATAATCAAAACTTTCATTCTATAAAATTAAAAAGTTTTTTTAATTAAAAATCAAAAATATCTGTCAATTATTAGGTTTTGCTTATTGAATTATTAATAATGATATTTGTCATGTTTGTTCAAATGATAATCGTTGCAACTCCTTTTTGTAATGGCTTTTAATAAAAACTTATGTTAATTTTTGAAAAATTATCATGAAAAATTAATAAGTCTACTTGTTTTATAGACTAAAAGTTTATAGCTTTGCAACCATATTTCGATCGGCTTATAAAGAAAGATGGAGGGAACTGACCCGATGATATCTTGACAACCTGCATTATGTAAGGTGTTAAATTCAGCCTTTAAAGGAAAAATAAGCATTTGGTTTATCGTATTTATCGATGCCCTTTGCTGACTTTTCAGTAAAGGGCGAAATTTTAATATATGGTAAACAAAATTGATTATGATTAATAAAAATCTATTTAGCTCTAAAGCTTGGATTCCGCCAGTTGCTGTATTTTTCCTGGGAATTGTAAGCGTAAGTGCACAAAATTCCAAGCCTAAAAAAGATACACTTAAAGAAAAGGAAATAGACGAAGTAGTTGTAGTAGCCTATGGAAAGGCAAAAAGAAACAGCTATACCGGTTCCGTAGCAACTATTTCCAGCGATAAAATCAATAACAGACCTGTAACTAACGTTACAAAAGCATTGGAAGGGCAGGTTCCCGGAATTCAGGTTACCGGAGCTTCAGGACAGCCTGGAGCAACATCTACCATCAGGATCAGAGGAGTTGGCTCGGTAAGTGCTTCCAGTGAGCCTTTATATGTTGTAGATGGAATTCCTTTTGATGGAAACATCAATGCTATCAGCCCTAACGATATAGAATCTATCAGTGTTCTTAAAGATGCTACAGCAAGTGCTTTATATGGTTCAAGAGGAGCAAACGGGATCATTATTATTACCACAAAGTCCGGTAAAAAAGGAGAAGCAAGAGTAAACCTTAATATCAGCCAGGGATTCTCGGGTAGAGCGGTGAAAGATTATGAACAGGTAAGTACAGATCAGTATTTCCAATTGTATTGGGAAGCCATGAGAAACGGTTATCAGTCAGGTTCAATATCAGCCCAGCAGGCAGCCCAGATGGCTACAGATAATATTATTTCTAATTTAGGGGTTAATCCTTATGGTGCTAATTATCCAAAACCAGTAGGAACAGACGGAAAATTATTACCGGGAGCAAAAGCTTTATGGAATGATGACTGGAGAGATATCTTGCAGAGAGTGGCTTCCAGAAACCAGGTAGATCTGGATATCAGTGGTGGAAGTGAAAAAAGCAATTATTTCTTTTCATTAGGATATCTGGATGATAAAGGAATGGCAATTGAGTCAGGGTTTAAAAGATATAATACAAGATTGAAACTTAATTCTGAGGTTAAAAGCTGGCTGAATGTTGGGGTAAACTTAAGTTATACCAACAGTATTCAACAGGCTCCAAGTTCTTCAGATTCTAAAGCTAGTAATGTTATTCAGGCAGCAAGAGTAGTTCCTTCTTTCTATCCTTATTATGAAAGAAATCCCGATGGGTCTTATGTGCTAGATGCAGAAGGAAACAAGGTTTATGATTTTGGAAAATATAGACCTGCCGTAGCGCTTCCGAATCAGAACTTGGCTGCGAGTTTACCATTGGATAAAAACGAAAATAAGATCGATAACTTCTCAGGAAAAGGATTTATGGAATTAACGTTCCTTCCTGAATTGAAGTTTAGATCAAGCTTTTCTGTTGACATGGTTAATTATAATCAACACTATTATACGAATCCACTTCTTGGACAATCGAAAGAGACGGGAGGTTCTGTTTCAAAGTTAAACAGCAGAACACTTTCCTATACAACCAGTAATATTCTGACCTATGATAAGAGGTTTGGAAAACACCACATTAATGTGTTGGGAGGTCATGAATTTTATAAATATGATTACCAGGTTATTTCAGGAAGTAGACAGGGATTTTCATTACCTAACTATTATGAGCCTGATGCAGCCTCTTTATTGGTGAACTTCGGTGGGAACAGTGATAAACTAAGCTTATTGAGTTTCCTTGGAAAGGTAGAGTATGATTTTGATAATAAATATTTCTTATCCGCATCAACAAGAGCAGATAGTTCTTCAAGATTTTCAAAAGAAAATAGATGGGGTACATTCTGGTCTGTAGGAGGATCCTGGAAGCTTTCTAACGAAGAGTTTATTAAAAACCTGAATTTCTTCAACCAGTTGACATTGCGTGCAAGTTACGGGGGACAAGGAAATGATAAATTGCTGAAACCAGACGGTTCACAGTTGTATTATGCATATCCTGAATTATATAGAGATTATGCTCTTGCCGGCGAGCCAGGAAAAACATTGGAAAAAGTAGGAACTCCTAATCTGAAATGGGAAACCAACCTGAACCTTAACTTAGGGCTTGAGTTTGCGATTCTTAATAACAGAATTAAAGGTAATGTGGAATATTTTGAAAGAAAAAGTAAGGACCTTCTGTTTAACGTACCAGTAGCTCCGTCTTTAGGAATCAGTGATTATCCTGCCAACGTAGGAACCATTAAGAATTCCGGGTTTGAAATTTCATTGTTTACAACACCTATTAAAACAAACGATTTTCAATGGAATGTGGATGTTAACCTGAGTACTTTAACAAATAAAATTACTAAACTGCCAAAAGGACCTCTTGCAGTAGGATCCACTAAGCAGCTGAATGAAGGAGGTTCTGTATATGATTTCTTTATTCAGGAATGGGTAGGGGTAGATCCAAGTAATGGTAAACCATTGTGGAAGACAATTACCAAAGATGCTAATGGAAACTTGGTAGAAGGAACAACATCAGAATATGCTAAGGCTACAAAAATATTACAAGGCTCTGCTTTGCCTAAATTAACAGGGGGAGTAAGTACAAGTATGATGTATAAGAATTTTGATTTCTCAGCATTGCTGACTTTCAAGATTGGTGGAAAAATTCTTGATACAGATTACACCTCACTCTTACACAGTGGAAACTCTGGTGGACGTGCATGGGGTGTGGAAATGCTGAACAGATGGACTCCTGAGAATCCTTACACCGATGTTCCTGCGTTAAACACAAAAACGAATAACTGGAATTCAATGTCTACAAGATTCCTTTATTCCGGAACGTATGCAAGACTTAAGAATGTGAGTTTAGGATATACACTGCCATCAGATTATTTTGAAACTATTGGATTGAAGAAATTCAGAATTTATGTTCAGGCAGAGAACCTTCTGACCTTCTATAAACATAAAGGAATGGATCCTGAACAGGCCCTGGATGGAACAACGTATTACAGATATCCGGCGATGAGAACAATCACTTTTGGTCTTCAGGCAACATTCTAACTTTTAAAATTTGAACAATGAAAAATTTAAAATATTTATCTTTTGCTTTAATAGGATTATGGTCGCTGACAAGCTGTGAAAGTGAAATGGATACGGCTCCTACAGATCAGGCTACCAGCGTAGAGGTTTTCAAAACTGCTGAAAGTGCTGAAACAGTGATCAACGGAACCTGGGCAAAATTCAATAATGACGGAACTACCTTTGCGAATATCGGATATTCAACTGTTTTAAGAGCAAGCGATGCGATGGGAAGCGATGTAGCTGTACTAACCAATAAATATGGTTTCTCATCTACCTACGATTTTACGGAAATGGTGAATAATACAGTAGGCCGTCCGTCATTTATCTGGACAATGCTGTATTCTACCATCAATAATATGAATAATGTTATTGCTAAGATTGATGCTACAGAGGGAACTCAAACCAAAAAAGATCAGGTAAAAGGCCAGGCAAAAGCATTGCGTGCTTTCTGTTATCTGAATATTGCCAGCTTTTATCAATTCAGCTATCTTAAAGACAAATCTGCTTTAACGGCTCCTATTTATACGGAACCTTCAACAACAAGCAGTGTTCCAAAGAAAAAATCCAGTCTGGAAGACATTTATGCCTTAATTAAAAGTGATCTTACGGATGCAGATAATTTACTGAAGAACTATACAAGAAATAAAAAAGATAAGATCAACCGTAACGTGGTAAACGGAATCTTAGCAAGAGTTTATCTGAATACAGGAGAGTGGAGCAAGGCTGCAGCAGCGGCAAAAACAGCAAGAGAAGGTTTTGCTTTGATGACTCCTGAAAAGTATAAAGAAGGTTTCAATGATATTAATAATGGGGAATGGATCTGGGGACATGCACAGACTCAGGAGATGTCTGATGCAAGTTATGCTTTCCATTATCTGGATGTGTCTTCATCAGGTAGCTATTATTACAGTTTTATGGCTGATCCTTATTTTCAAAAACTGTTTGATTCCAACGACATCAGATCTCAATTGTTCTCATGGGATGGTCTTCCGGCAAGAGAAGGGTTGCTGAGGTATGCTAAATTCAAGTTCAAGTCTACTCTTATTGCGGACATTGTTTATATGAGAGCGGCTGAAATGTACCTGATTGAAGCAGAATCGGAAGCAAGAAATGGAAACCCAGTTCAGGCAGTAGCTGTTTTAAATCAATTGAGAGCTGCCAGAAATGCGGATGCTTATACAGGACCATTGGCACAGAATGATGTGGTAAATGAAATCTTAATTGAAAGAAGAAAAGAATTATTTGGAGAAGGATTCTCGCTTTCGGATATTATCAGAACGCAGGGAACGGTGGTAAGAAAACCGTTCGTAGATGCAGAAGGAAAGGCAATCAAAGTTCAGATAACAACACCTAACGGAACTGTAAAGACAGTTGATGGTAAGGGGCACACAGTTTTTGATCTTCCGAATAAAACTCCGTTTGTATCAAACAGCCCATATTATTTATTCAGTATTCCACTGAAAGAGATTGAAAATAATCCCAATTTATAATCACAGTCCATAATTAGATTTGATTTTTTAGCCACTGCTTTTGCGGTGGTTTTTTTTAGTTAAAAATAATAAAGATACTTGATCGTATTTTCAAGAATATGAATCTAGCTATAGTTCAGTTTCTTTATATTGTTTTAAAATAAAATTATCCGAGGTATTAGAGTTTACAATTTTTTTCAATAATTCTTTATTATTTCTCTTACTTATAAATAAAAAACCACTGCAACCCTGCAGTGGTTTGGATTTATCAATTTTATTTGAATAATGCTAATAAGTCATCATACTATTTTACAACAAAAACTTGTTAATGATTTCATCATTATCGTCATTTATAATATATAATTGTATAAATGATTCATATTTCTTAATAATTACGGAACTTTTATCTGATGATTTATAATAAATGACCCTTTTGTTATTCATAAAGACTTCAAAATCACCTGTAAAAAATATACAAGTCATATTTTTATCAACAGTATTTTTTATTGTGTAATTTCCGTTTAAATTAACAACTCTTACTTTTTCATTTGTAATATTTTTATTAAAATATCTAACAATCGAATTTTGAAATTCAAATGCACTAGAGAATTTATTGGTTAAACTTTCAAAAGCATTATTAGAATATATAATATTAGTATTGAAAGAACCTTTATATTGGGCAGTAATAAAGTCAGCTTTTTCATTTCTAAAAAAACTTACTGATGGACTATCCGAATAATCTAAAGTATAAACATGATTAGAAATAAAGGTTTTAGGTATACTATTAGAATATCTTTTATGTATTTCCATAGTCATCTTGGATGCAAAGATTTCTTTTATAAAAATATCTGGTCTAAATAATATAAATAAACCCGCTAGCATAACTACTACTATTAAAAATATATTTTTCCTTTTCATTATTTTAATATTTTAACTTATAATCCGAAACCAAATCCCTGCTCTTCGGCGTCTCATGATTTGTAGTAAATGTACATCGGGAATCTTGATTAATCGTTTGTTGATCGGTGTTTTAAATAAATTTATTGTTTTGCTAATTCTATTGTTGAATAGAATAATAACTATGACTTTTTCTTTTAAAAAAAATAACTATTGAGTGATAAATATGTTTTTTGGAAAAAAATAAAGGATGAAAGAGGAATGATTTTTGTCATGTTTAAAACTTTAACGATTCACTCATTTTAGAAAAAAACTTTACCTTTGTAACAATGAACCTGTTAAGATGGATACTGGCAATTTATTTCATGGCGTTATCACTGATGCCATGTGAAGATGTGTCTCATCCATTAAATTCAGGAAATAAAAGAATTTCTTTAAGTATTTCTGAGACTCATTCTACGGATAAAGGAGACATCTGTTCACCATTGTGTGCCTGCAGTTGTTGTCAGATGACTGTTTCTGCCTTTAAAATGGATCCTTTATTGGAAATTCCTGAGCAGATTCCTGCTTATTTTTCAAAGAAAATTCTATTTCATAAAAACGACTTTGCCTATCAGGTATACGATCCTATATGGCAACCCCCTAAAATTTAATTTTATTGACAGTTAGAAAGTTATGCTTTCTAAGCCTACTTGAAACTTTGCAATACCATTGCAGAGGTTTTCAGGATATTTTTGCTGCAGTATTTTATGCTGTATGCCTATATTTTCAATAAAATTAAATAAAAATCGTGTTAGATAAAATTATAAAATTCAGTATCAAGAACAAGGTTGTTATTGGTATTATGACGCTGATATTGGTTATCTGGGGAACATGGAGTGCCACCAGGCTACCCATAGATGCAGTACCCGATATTACCAACAATCAGGTTCAGATCATTACTGCATGTCCTACGTTGGCAGGTCAGGAGGTAGAACAGCTGGTGACTTTTCCCATTGAACAGAGTATTGCAAACGTTCCGGATATTCAGGAAACAAGAAGTATTTCAAGATTCGGACTGTCTGTTATTACAGTAGTTTTCAAGGAAAATGTTGATGTCTATTTTGCCAGACAGCTTATTAATGAACAATTAAAAAATGCTGTAGAGGAAATTCCCAAAGGAGTTGGAACTCCTGAATTAGCTCCTGTAAGTACAGGTCTGGGAGAAGTATATCAATACATTCTTCACCCTAAAAAAGGCAGTGAGAAAAAATACGATGCCAAGGAACTGAGAACCATGCAGGACTGGATCGTGAGAAGACAGCTTAACGGAACTCCGGGCGTTGCTGAGATCAACAGTTTTGGAGGAGAATTGAAACAGTATGAAGTAGCCATTGATCCTAATAGATTGAAGGCCATGGGAACCAGTATTACTGAAATCTTTACAGCTCTTGAAAAAAATAACCAGAATACCGGAGGTGCTTATATTGATAAAAAGCCTAACGCTTACTTTATCCGCGGAATCGGATTGGTAACCTCTCTGGAAGATATTAAAAATATTGCCGTTAAAAATGAAACAGGAAGCGTTCCGATTTTCATCAAAGACGTAGCTGATGTTCGTCTGGGAAGTGCTGTTCGTTATGGAGCATTAACGTATGACGGAAAAGTAGATGCGGTAGGTGGAGTCGTAATGATGCTGAAAGGAGCCAACAGTAATGAGGTTGTAAATAATATTAAAGCAAAAATTCCTACCATTCAGAAATCTCTTCCGGATGATGTGGTGATAGAACCGTTTCTGGACAGAACAGACTTAGTGGGAAGAGCCATCAGTACCGTTGAAAAGAACCTGATTGAAGGAGCTTTGATCGTTATTTTCGTTCTTGTTGTTTTCCTGGGTAACCTTAGAGCTGGGCTTATTGTAGCTTCAGCCATTCCATTGTCCTTATTATTTGCTTTGGGAATGATGAATGTCTTTGGAGTGAGTGCCAACCTGATGAGTCTAGGAGCCATAGATTTCGGGCTTATTGTGGATGGAGCCGTGATTATTGTAGAAGCTACCCTGCACCATTTAGGGGTAAGGAAATCGATGCGGACTTTAACGCAGTCTGAAATGGATGAAGAAGTGTTCCTTTCTGCATCGAAGATTAGAAGCAGTGCAGCATTCGGAGAAATCATTATCCTGATTGTTTACATCCCGATTCTTACCTTGGCAGGAGTAGAAGGAAAAATGTTTACCCCAATGGCTAAAACAGTAGGATTTGCTATCCTTGGAGCCTTAATCCTTTCATTGACGTATATTCCAATGATGAGTGCCTTGTTTTTATCCAAAAAAATATCACACAAGGAAACCTTCTCAGATAAAATGATGAACTATCTGCAGAAGATCTATCAGCCTTTACTGCAGAAAGCAATTAAAGTAAAATATATTATTGTATCAGCAACTGTTGCAATCTTTGTAATAGCAGCATTCACTTTTAAAAACATGGGTGGTGAATTCATTCCGCAATTGCAGGAAGGAGATTTCGCTTTCCACTGTATATTGCCGCAAGGAAGTTCTCTTAGCCAGAGTATAGAAACGTCCATGCAGGCTTCCAGAATTATCAAACAGTTTGATGAGGTGAAAATGGTAGTCGGGAAAACTGGATCAGCAGAAGTTCCTACAGACCCGATGCCACCGGAAGCTACCGATATGATTGTGGTATTAAAGCCACAAAGCGAATGGAAAACCAAAAAATCTTATAACGAGCTGGCCGATGAGATCAGCGAAAAGCTGGAAACCATTCCTGGAGTATTCTTTGAGAAAAACCAGCCTATTCAGATGCGTTTTAATGAATTGATGACAGGGATCAGACAGGATGTTGCGGTGAAGATCTTTGGAGAAAACCTGGATTCATTGGCAGTGTATGCTGATAAAGTGGGTAAGATTATTCAAACGGTTGATGGAGCTACTGCCCCTCAGATTGAAAGAGTAAGCGGGCTTCCACAGATCAACGTTCAGTATGACAGAACAAGAATTGCCAATTACGGATTAAATATAGAAGATGTCAACAACGCGGTAAGTACAGCCTTTGCAGGGAAAGCAGCCGGACAGGTTTTTGAAAATGAAAGACGTTTTGATCTGGTAGTCCGTTTAGACAGTCTTCACAGAACCGATATTTCAGATGTGAATAATCTGATGATAACCTCAGCTACGGGAGCTCAGATTCCGTTGTCACAGGTTGCCAATGTGAGTTATAAACTTGGCCCGGCACAGATCAGCCGCGAGCAGGGAAAACGTAGAATCGTAATAGGATTTAATGTAAAAGGAAGGGATGTGGAAAGTGTGGTAAAAGATATTCAGACCAAATTGGATAAAGTAAAATTACCATCCGGATACTACTTTACCTATGGCGGACAGTTTGAAAATCTTCAGGAAGCCAGTAAGCGTCTGATGATTGCTGTTCCTGTATCCTTGCTGCTAATTTTTATGTTGTTGTATTTTACATTCAAATCATTTAAACAGGCTGCTCTGATTTTTACAGCCATTCCAATGAGTGCGATTGGAGGAGTCTTCGCCCTTCTGGTGAGAGACATGCCATTCAGTATCAGTGCTGGTATTGGGTTTATTGCCCTGTTTGGAGTTGCTGTACTTAACGGAATTGTATTAATTGGAACCTTTAATCAATTGGAAAAAGAAGGCGAAACTGATATTTTAAAACGTGTTTTTGAAGGAACCAAAACCAGATTAAGACCCGTTCTCATGACCGCCACAGTGGCTTCTCTAGGATTTTTACCGATGGCGATTTCTACAGGAGCCGGTGCAGAAGTCCAGAAACCTTTGGCAACCGTAGTGATCGGTGGTCTGGTAACTGCAACATTCCTTACCTTATTTGTGCTGCCAATGCTGTACATCATTTTTAATACAAAGATTTTGAAAAGAAAGAATAATAACATGCAGTCATTTACTATAGTGCTTATTTTTGGATTAATGATGCTTGGGCAGACTTTTAAAGCTCAGTCCAGACCAATATCTGTAGAAGAAGCGGTGCAAATGGCAATGGATAATAATTTAACACTGCAGTCAAAGGATTTAAGCATTAAATCAGCCGAAGCTTTGAGGCCTACAGCTAAAGAACTTCCTAAATTAAGCTTTGATGCTCAGTTAGGACAATACAACAGTCCGAAATTTGACCAGTCATTTGCTATTTCACAAAGTATTCCTTTTCCAACCTTATTTAAAGCAAGAAAGGAACTCATTAATGAAACGATTAAGAGTAAGCAGATTGATAAAGAGATTACAACCAATGAACTGGTAAAAGATGTTAGAACGTATTATTATCAGATTGAATATCTTCAGTATAACAAAGAGAAACTAACTAGTCTTGCAGGGTTTTATGAAGATTTTATCAGGATTGCAACCGTGAGATTTAAAGCAGGAGATATTAAAAAGATTGAGATCAATACAGCAGAAACCCAAAAAGGAGAAATTGATTTATTGTTGAGACAGAATGAAGTGTACTTAAATAATGCTTATAAAAATTTAAAAACACTTTTAAATACTTCAGAAAATCTGGAAGTGCCATTCAATACAAATTATCAACCTTTAAAAGCTGAAAATGTTTTGGATAGCAGTGTTGTTGTCAATAATCCTACTGTTAAGGCCTTTTATCACGAAATGGAAATTGCGGAGAAGAATAAAAAGGTTGAAAAAGCTACAGGATTACCGGATTTCAGTTTAGGATATACCAATCAATCACTGATAGGCTTCCATACCATTAACGGACAGGAGAATTTTTATGATTCAGGAAAACGATTTCAGTCTGCAACGGTTGGAGTATCTATTCCATTAACGTTTGGGGCTACGAAAGCCAGAATGCAGTCTCTGGAATATGATAAGCAGGTAGCAGAAACCAATGCAAGAATGCAGAAAAAGCAGCTTACTACACAGTTAGAAAATGCTTTTAGTCAATATCAGCAGGATATACAGCAATATGATTATTATACCAATCAGGCGTTGCCCAATGCTGAGAAAATTGTAAAAGCAGCTCAGTTAGGATATAAAACAGGAGAGATTTCTTATGTAGAATATCTTTTTGCCCTGCAGACGGCTACCAATATTCAGTTAAAATACCTGGAATCTATTCAGCAGGTGAACCAAGCTGTAGTCACTATTAACTCAATCATCAACAAATAATATGAAGTCGATTGTAAACGACCTTAGTATCGCTAAAAATTCAAATATGAAACTCAAATATAATATCATAGCCCTTGTATTCATCTCTCTGTTAGCTGTTAGCTGCGGAAAAAAAGAAGTTGCAGAAGAAAAAGCACCTGAAAAAAAAGAGCAGAAAGAACATGCACATGAAGAAGAGTCACAAACCATTGCCTCTTTAACAGAAGAACAGATGAAGTCGGTAGGAGTAGCTTTAGGAACGGTAGAAATGAAAGAGCTTACGTCCACCATTAAAGCAAATGGTCTTTTGAGCGTACCGAACAGCAATAAAGCGACCATTACTTCTTTGTATGGTGGAATCATCAAAACCATCAATATTCAGGTAGGAAGTATTGTAAAGAAAGGGCAGGTAATTGCTACCATTGCCAATCCTGAGTATATTCAGCTTCAGGAAGATTATTTGACAACCAATAGCAGAATTACCTATGCTGAACAGGAATTCAGAAGACAGAGAGAACTTTTTGATAACGATGCCGGAGCTAAGAAAAATCTTCAAAGTGCCGATGCAGAATTGAAAACTTTAAGAACTAAAAGAGCATCTCTTCTTAAACAGCTTCAGATGATGGGAATTAACCCCGGAAATGTCAACAATGGGAACATGAGATCCGGTTTAGTGATTACAGCTCCTATCAGTGGAACCATCAGTAGTATTACCGCTCAGATAGGAAGTTATGTGGATATTTCTTCTCCTGTAGCTACAGTGATTGATAACGGTTCTATTCACTTAGATCTTCAGGTATTTGAAAAAGATCTTCCGAAAATGAGAGTAGGACAGATTGTTCATTTTAAACTGACCAATAATCCGGAAACTGAATACGATGCAAAAATTTACAGCATCGGATCTTCCTTTGAAAACGAAAGCAAAACCATCTCAATGCACTGCGAAGTAATTGGAAATAAAGCAGGATTAATTGACGGAATGAATATCACCGGGATCGTAAGTCTTGATAAAAGTGTTACCCCAGCTGTTCCTACTGAAGCCATTGTAGAAGCAGACGGGAAGTTCTATGTCTTTATTCAAACCGATAAAAAGATAGAGGAAGAACATGATGAAAAAGGAAAACCTCATCCTAAAACATTGAATTTTGAAAAAGTAGAAGTGGTGAAAGGAACTTCCGATATGGGATATACGGCTATAACGCCTGTTGGGGATATTCCGGATAATGCTAAAATAGTAGTGAAATCTGCCTTTTTTGTGAATGCCAAATTGGTTAATTCTGGAGAGCACGAGCATTAATGAAGGAGATTAGAATCAATGAAGTGTCGATTTTTATACGTAAATTAGAGCTGTTTACGGGTTGCTATATTGAAATATAAAAACCGACTGAGGGAAAAGTAAAGAGTATCTTACAACATTTAATACATGAATTATTATGCTATTAAACAAAAAATATCAGTCTGGTATTTCATCCGTGAAATAAAGTCTCAGATTCTGTTCATCGGAATATTTGCCGTAGCCATAGGACTTTTGGATATGCTTCCGTGGTTTCAGAAAATTTCATTGCCTCTGAATATTCCTGCTCTTTTAGGAACAGCAGTATCATTGTTGCTGGCATTCAGAACCTCTCAATCTTATGAAAGATGGTGGGAAGCAAGAACCGTTTGGGGAGCCATTGTAAATGATTCCAGAAGTTTTGTAAGGCTGGTTACCCAGTTTTTACCTGCTGAGGATCATAAAACCATCAGAGAGTTTGCAGAGAGGCAGATCATCTGGACCTATGCTTTAGGAGAATCATTGAGAAAACTGCCTTTTTCAGATAAAGTTCAGGGCTATTTGAACGAAAATCAAATCAACGGTACTAATATTCCGAATGCTCTTTTGGATGCCCATTCCAAACAGCTTAAAGAGATAGGAACTTCAAAACTGACGGATTTTCAACATATGCAGCTTAATGATATGGTCACAAGACTTTGCGACAGCATGGGAAAATGTGAAAGATTAAAGAACACAGTGTTTCCAAGATCTTACAGCATTCTTGTGCATACATTAATCTACGTATTTGCGATCATACTTCCATTTGGATTGGATGATTCCCAGCTGATTATAGAGATTCTCATTACTTTCCTGATTCCGATTGTGTTTATTACTATCGAAAAGACCTCAATTATGATGCAGGATCCATTTGAAAACAGACCGGTAGATACTCCGGTAACTTCTTTGGCACAAACCATAGAGATCAATATCAGACAAATGATTGGGGAGCAAAATGTTCCCCCTAAAAAAGAAAATACCTCCTATTATGAAATGTAATTAAGCCATTAGCTATGGAAAACACCCAAACACAAATACAGACTCCCTCTGCAGCAAGCAGACATAAAAAAAACTTACTGATTGTACTGTGCCTTAGCGGGACTTATCTTATTGCTGAGGTTATAGGTGGAATTGTCACCAACAGTCTCGCATTATTAGCTGATGCAGCGCATATGTTAACCGATGTTGTAGGTTTATTGCTGGCATTTATTGCGATAAAAATAGGAGAGAAAAAAGCAGACCCTTCCAGAACCTTTGGATATTACCGTACCGAAATATTAGCAGCCGTAATAAATGCTGTTGTTCTTTTGGGAATTTCAATATATGTTTTATTTGAAGCGTATCAACGGTTTCAGAATCCACCGGAAGTACAGAGTAAATCTATGTTGATTGTAGCTGGAATCGGATTATTGGTGAATATCATCGGGATGATGATCCTCAGAAAAGATTCAGAAGGAAGTCTGAATATGAAAGGCGCTTATTTCGAAGTACTTTCCGATATGTTAACTTCTGTTGGAGTAATGATTGCAGGGATTATTATGCTTACAACAGGCTGGTATTATGCTGATCCATTGATTTCTGCAGCTATAGGATTATTAATATTCCCAAGAACTTGGCGATTATTGAAAGAAGCCATCAATGTACTGTTGGAAGGAACTCCGGCTGATGTAGATATTTATGAACTCCGTAAATCTCTGGAGCAGATTCAGGGCGTGAAGAATGTTCATGATCTGCATGTATGGTCGCTAACTTCCAGTGTGAACGCAATGAGTGCTCATGTTGTAAAGGAAGCTAATGTTTCGCAGAATCAATTATTAAAAATCTTGACAGATACAACCGTTGAGAATTTTAAAATAAGCCATACCACTTTTCAGATCGAAGAAGAAGGATATGAAGAGAATGAAGTACATCTGTAATATTTTAAAAGATTAAAAATGAAAAAAGATATAGAAAACAAACTCATCGATAAAAATACCAAGCCTACCAGTATGAGGATTTTGGTATATGATTTTTTAAGCTCACAGGACGCTGCTATGTCTCTGTCTGAAATAGAAAATCACTTTGAGAATGCAGACCGAATTACCATTTACAGAACCTTAAAAACTTTTGAAGAAAAAGGAATTGTTCACAGCATACAGGAAAATACCACCACAAAATACAAACTATGTGATGACGACTGTGATGAGAAAACCCATAAAGACTGGCATCTTCATTTCTATTGTAAAATATGCAAACAGACCACCTGTAAAGAAGATATTTCCTTTCCTGAAAATATACAGACCAATTTCCGGATTGATGAAATAAGACTTTTTGCCAAAGGAATCTGTGAAAATTGTCTCGAAAGTTTGCAATAGCATTGCATCTGTCTCACCTTTAAATTTGTATAAAAATAACAGTTATGGAAAAGTGCTGTAGTACAACCCCGGAAAAAGAAACAAAAGGACATCAACATAATCATTCAGCAGGAGATGGGCACGATCATGACCACGATCACGACGGGCATTCTCATGATACAGGAGATCAGAGCATCTTTCAGATGTTTCTCCCGGCGATTATATCCTTTGTGATTTTATTATTAGGAATTGCATTTGACAATTATATAAAACCTACATGGTTTGCAGGATGGGTACGATTAGTTTGGTTCCTGGCCGCTTATATCCCTGTAGGATTTCCAGTCTTGAAAGATGCTTATAAAAGTATTATTAAAGGAGATGTATTCTCAGAATTCTTTCTGATGAGTATTGCTACCATTGGTGCATTTGCCATCGGAGAATATCCTGAAGGTGTTGCGGTAATGCTTTTTTATGCAGTAGGAGAGGTTTTCCAGTCGATGGCAGTAACCAGAGCTAAAGGAAATATTAAAGCTTTACTGGATCAAAGACCTGATGAGGTTACAATTATGGAAAATAATCAGCCTAAAACGATTAAAGCAAAAGAAACCAAAGTAGGTGATGTCATTCAGTTAAGACCAGGTGAAAAACTGGCCTTAGACGGAGAACTGCTTTCAGATTCGGCATCATTCAATACCGCTGCCTTGACTGGAGAAAGTAAACCGGACACCAAAAATAAAGGAGAAGTAGTATTGGCAGGGATGATTAATATGAACAGTATTGCTCTTGTGAAGGTAACCACAGCTTATGAAGACAGTAAACTAAGTAAAATCTTAGAGCTGGTTCAGAATGCAACTGCTCAGAAAGCGCCTACTGAGTTATTCATCAGAAAATTTGCAAAAGTATACACTCCGATTGTTGTATTTCTTGCCATAGGAATTACTTTTTTACCCTATTTCTTTGTGGATGATTATCAATTCAGAGATTGGTTATACAGAGCATTGATCTTCCTGGTGATTTCATGCCCTTGTGCCTTAGTGATCTCTATTCCATTAGGATATTTCGGAGGAATTGGAGCCGCCAGCCGAAACGGAATTTTATTCAAAGGAAGTAACTTCCTGGATAGTATTGCCGAAATTCAGAACGTGGTGATGGATAAAACCGGAACCATGACGGAAGGCGTTTTCAAAGTTCAGGAAGTAAGCATTAGTCCTGAATTTAATAAAGATGAAATCATGCAGCTGGTTAATCTGCTGGAAAGTAAAAGTACCCACCCTGTAGCCACGGCAATTCATAACTATGTAGGAGATATCAATTATTCCATTCCAATGGAAAACGTTGAAGAGATTGCAGGGCATGGGTTGAAAGCAACGGTCAATGGAAAAGAACTTCTGGTGGGAAACTTTAAGTTAATGGATAAGTTCAGCATCAGCTATGATATCAACCATGCTAATATTGTGTACACTCTTATTGCGGTAGCATACGATAAAAAGTTTGCAGGTTATATCACGATTGCAGACAGTATTAAAGCAGATGCCAAAGAAACCGTTGATAATCTTCATAAAATGGGGGTAAAAGCCACTATGTTAAGTGGAGACAAAGGAACTGTTGTAAAATATGTAGCAGATCAGCTGGGTATTGATAATGCATTCGGAGATCTTCTGCCGGAAGATAAAGTGAATAAAGTAAAAGAAATCAAAGCAAAAAACCAGACGGTAGCTTTCGTAGGAGATGGAGTAAATGATGCTCCGGTAGTTGCTTTAAGTGATGTAGGAATCGCTATGGGTGGATTAGGAAGTGATGCCACTATTGAAACAGCGGATGTGGTCATTCAGGATGATAAACCAAGTAAAATTCCAATGGCTATTAATATTGGGAAGCAAACGAAAAAAATCGTTTGGCAGAATATTATCCTTGCCTTTGCTGTAAAAGCTGTGGTTCTTGTATTGGGTGCAGGAGGTTTGGCTACCATGTGGGAAGCTGTGTTTGCTGATGTAGGAGTTGCTTTACTGGCAATTTTAAATGCAGTGAGAATTCAGAGAATGAAGTTTTAGAAACTAAAAACATACGGCTATATTATATTAAGAAGGCTCTGCTGGTAACAGCGGAGTCTTTTCTGTTGGAAAACGCAAAGGCGCAAGGATTTTTATTCACATTGTGTATATTTTAAAGCTCAAAAAAATAAGCAGTATTCAATTTTATCGCAGATAAAATCCTTGCGCCTTAAAAACATAATCTTTTAAAAAGATCCTTGCGCCCTTGCGAATTCCAACAAAACATAAGAGATCAATAAAAATCCATCAATGACATTCATCATAAATAGAACAGAAAACAATTTTGAAGTAGTATATTTGTAACACAGAACTGAAGAATTGAGGTTATTTATTTCCATATTTATCATTTTTACGGTTGCAGTACGTCCTGTTCTGCCATTGGTAAACTATGCGGTAAACTATGATTATATAGTGAAAAATCTTTGTGAAAACAGAGAGGTTCCTCAGTCTACCTGTAAAGGAAAATGCTACGTTGAAAAAGAACTGGCAAAAACAGAAAAGCAATCCAACAGTTCACAGACGATAAAGATTGCTGGATTAGATGTCTTTATTTCTCATGAAATTCTTTCTTTTTCAGATAAAAAAGATACTGAATTGCAGGATGAGACTCCAGATTCATATTATTTTGATTCCCATTCTTCAGACTATTTTTCAAGGATATTCCATCCACCTTTAGTTTAATGTTTTACATTGAACTAAGATTTTAGTTTTTGTATAAAGTCTATTTAAACAATTCATTACAGATTAACCTAAAAAACTTTGTTAGTAGGAATTTATAGGATTCCAACTGATCGTATGGTTGTTGTTACGTACTGTTTAGCCTTACAATTGTATTCAAAAATATTAATTTCAATTGATCATTAAATGAAATTTCCAATTATTTTGACGGCTCTGCTGTCAATAACCCTCTTTTCCTGCGCCAAAGAACCCCAGGTAAAACACAAAAGCAATATGGACTCTTCAGGAGAAAACATAAAGAATGTTCAGGTAGTGAATGAAGAAGATCCTATCTGCCATATGAAAACAGCAGGTTCTTTAAAAGATACTGCGGTATATAAAGCTAAAGTATATGGCTTCTGTAGCTCATACTGTAAAGATGAATTCAAGAAAAATCCTGAAAGTTATGCCCAAAAATAATCAGAAGAATAACAAGAGCAAAATCATTATTCCGATTGCAGTGTTTGCTTTACTGTTCTTAGGAATAGGAGTTGGAATGAGTTATTTTAAAAAGAGTCTTTATACCGTGATGAAGGTTCCTGATTTTGAACTCACGGATCAGAACGGGAAAAAAATCACCAATAAAGATATGTTGGGAAAAGTGTATCTGGTAGAGTTTTTCTTCAGTAAATGTCCTACCATTTGTCCCGTAATGAATACGAACATGAAAGCGGTTCAGAACCAAATTAACAATCCGGATTTTGGAATTATCTCCATCAGTATTGATCCTGACAATGATACTCCGCAAACCTTAAAAGAGCATGCTCAAAGAATAGGTGCAAAATCTCCTAACTGGCATTTCCTGACAGGAGACAGAACCTATATCGGGAAACTTGCAGATCAGTTCAATATTTATGTAGGCGATAAAGAAGATGAAGCAGAAAGTCTTAATCACAGCGGAATGATTGCGCTGGTAGATGAGAATGGTAATATCCGTTGCAGATACAATAAAGAAAATATGCCGATCCTTTATTACTCAGGATTGAATTACGAAGATCCTGAAGGAAAGAATCCTAAGCTTACCGGAAAATACCATCCGGACAGAGAAATCCTGATTGAGGATATTAAGAAGTTATTAAACTAGGATGGAAGAGGGAAGATCGAAGATGGAAGGACTCTTCGTTTATAGAATAAAAGGAGTTCCGATTATTAACTAATATAACTCCCAGCTTCCAGCACCCTTACTTCCTTTCTAAAAAAATATTGTTAAACCATATAACAAAACATTATGAAGATTATGAAAATAGCTGCTTTAGGAGCAGTATTCGCGGCTCAGTTTACACTGGCACAATTTAAACAAACTCCTTTGCCTTATGCTTATAATGCATTGGAAGGATCAATTGATGCGCAAACAATGGAAATCCATTATTCAAAGCATGGGGCAGCCTATGCGAGCAACCTGAATAAAGCGATTGCAGGAACTCCTCAGGAAAAAGAAACTTTAATTAAAATTCTTTCTGAGACTTCAAAATTAAGTCCTGCAGTAAGAAATAATGCTGGCGGACATTATAACCACGAATTGTTCTGGACGATCCTTACTCCGGAGAAGAATACTCAACCCTCTGCAAAATTAGCAAAAGCAATTACTGAAACTTTTGGAAGTATGGATGCTTTCAAAGAAAAGATGAGTAAAGCTGGTGCAGACCGTTTCGGGTCAGGATGGGCGTGGCTTTCTGTGGATAAAAACGGAAAACTTTTCGTTTCTTCTACGCCTAATCAGGATAACCCATTGATGGATATTGTGGAAGAAAAAGGAACTCCTATCCTGGGAATTGATGTTTGGGAACATGCTTATTATCTGAAATATCAGAACAAAAGAGCAGACTACCTTTCTGCCATCTGGAATGTGCTGAACTGGAAAGAAGTGAGCAAAAGATATGATGATGCTTTAAGCAAAAAATAATTCATGAAATTAATTTACAGCCTACTCTTTATAAGCTATATGGTGTTCAGACCTCTGATACCCCTGGCTGAGTATGCTGTAAATTATAATTATATTGTTAATACGCTCTGTGTTAACAAAAGTAAACCGGAGCTTCACTGTAAGGGAAAATGCCATTTGAGCAAAGAGCTGGCAAAAGCAAACAGTGATACGGAATCTACTCCTTTCAATAAAACAAAGAATTCAGGCCAGAAAATTCTTGATATCTATACCCTGCCTGAAATTACAGAGATCCTTCACACTGGAAAAACTATAGTTTCCAACACTAATTTCATCTACGAAACAGCCTATTCTTTTCTGTTTCTGAAACACATTTTCAGACCACCGGTTTTTTAGGATTCTCCTATAGAAAATTAAGCACAAAAGTGTATTTAAGATATCTTGAATATGCTTAATGTACCTATTTCATAAAGGGTTATGACTTATCCACACGCTGTGGATAACTTTAAAGCACCTTACATGTTATAAAAATATTTGTGCCTTTTGTGGTAAAAAAATCTTGAATGTTTCAGCATTCAAAGTATTTCTATTGTATTTATCCAACTAAAAAATCAACAATGAAAATGTATCATATTTTCATCATGGGACTTTTGTTGATGGCTGTTTCCTGCACCCTCGACAAAACCGATTATGAAAGCGAAATCAACACGGCCGTTCCGGAACATTACGAATTTAAAGAAGCAGCAACAGTAAACACAGATGGCTATACCATAAGCGTCGAGACTTTAAACGGAACATTTTATCAGGGGTATAATGAAATCAGAATAAAGATTACCAATACCCAGACTCATGAAAATATCAATACTTCGGAGGTCACTTTTTTACCGATTATGTCGAAAGCTGATGGGAGTAAAACTTCATGTCCGTATCAATACAATCTGAGTTATAAAAAGGAAGGTAAATATTATTCAGGATATTCTGTATTTACGGATAAAAGCAATGCTTCCGGGAACTGGAAACTTTATTTGAGTTTTACGGTGAACCAAAAAGTATATGCTATCAACGAAGATATTACTGTGGCTGAACAGAATAATAAAAATCTGAATATGACCTCGTTTACGGGAAATGATGGGGAACAATACTACATTGCTCTTGTTTCCCCTCAGAAACCTAAAGTAGCAGAAAATAAACTGGTAGCAGGAATTTATAAATACAATAAGCCTGCGGTTTCCACAGGAAGTTTTCCTGATCCTTCACAGTTCTCCTATTCAGAGGTGAAAGGATATACTTTACAATTGGATCCAAGAATGCCGGAACCTTCGATGGGAAATCACTCATCACCTAATAATAAAGATTTAATACAGGAAAATGACGGTCTCTACCATGGTGTTGTTAATTATACCATGACAGGAAACTGGACCTTAAATTTTATCCTGTTGAATCAAAATGGAAAAATTATCAAAGGAACCAAGGTTTCTACAGATTTTACACCAGGTGTTCCGGGGGCTAAAAGCGAATTGTTTATTGATACTTTATTCTAATGCCATGAAGCAGTTCGGAATAATATTGATCTTTTTGGGTGTTGTAATGAATGCTCAAAATAGGAAAACACGAAAAGACAGCATTACTCTTCTGGATAAGGTAGAAGTAAAGAGTAGCAAAAAGAAAATTGAAACGGATATGAAAATGGCAGTTTCAATAGACGAGTTTTTGGCTTCTTCAGACAAAATAAGCTTTATAAAACGGGGAGCGTATGCCTGGGAACCTTTACTCAATAACATGAGTACGGAAAGATCTGTTGTTACCATTGATGGGATGCGTATTTTCGGAGCATGTACTGATAAAATGGATCCTGTAACGTCGTATATGGAGAGCAATACACTTTCGGCGATCGATATAAAGTCAGGGCAGGAAGGAAGTTCTCACGGGGCTACAATAGCAGGAAGTATTGATCTGAAAAGAAAAAGTACTCCTTTCGGCCTTGAAAAAAAGTGGAATGGAATGTATCAGACAGGCTTTGAATTCAATAATAAGCAGTTTTTCAATCTGGGAAATATTTCCTATTCCGGCAAAAAACTTGTGGTGGATGGAAGTATTTCCTTCCGGAAAGCAGAAAATTATTATGATGGAAATGGCGCTGAGGTCAATCATTCACAATATAATAAATTCAATACCGGAATTGGAATAGCTTATAAAACAAGCCCTTTATCTTCAGTAAGAGTAGACGCTATTTTTGATATGGCAAAAAGTGTGGGGTTTCCTGCATTACCGATGGATTTATGGCTTTCCAGGGCGATGATTACTTCAGCTTCCTATAAGCAATTGTTTAAAGAAGGATTGATTAAATCCTGGGATACGAAAATCTATTATAATACCATAGAGCATTATATGGATGATACCGGACGTCCCGAAAATCTTGTACACATGGATATGCCGGGATGGAGCACTACTTATGGACTGGTTTCTTCTTTGAATCTGAAAAAAGAAAGATATACTTCAGCCATAGAGCTCAATATGTACAATAATACATCCATTGCAGAAATGAGGATGTATCCACAGGACAGAAAGAACAGATCCATGTTTGCGTACAGCTGGCCTTGGGTAACCACACGCTTTGCAGGACTTTCAATGACTAACAACTGGGAAATATCAGATAAAAGCAGTTTGAGTTTGGGTGGATCTTTAGGACTGAACTATAATGAGTCCAAATATGTTGAATTCAACTGGATTTTTCATCCGGGAGCATCTCAGCAAAAGACGAGGATTCTTCCCAGTTTACATGCAGGTTATCAATTTACACAAAATCATTTTAGCTTTTCTGTAGGAACGGGTTATGGGCATAGAGCTCCTTCCGTTTCAGAAGGCTATGGATATTATATCTACAATAGCTTTGACCGTTATGATTATATCGGAAATCCTGATTTAAAAAATGAAATTTCCTATGAAACCAATGCCAGTGCAGGGTTTAAAAATGAAAAAATGAGTATTGAAGCTAAAGTAAACTACTTCTATATTCAGAATTACATTATCGGGAAAATTCTAAGTCTCGGAAGTCCAATGAATTACCAATCGGTAGGAGTGAAGGCTTATACTTCATTAGATCATGCAACACTTTTCAATATGTCTCTGAATGGAAGCTACAGCATTTTACCAGAACTCCATTGGAAAGGAACTTTAACCTATGCCCGCGGAAGAGATGATAAAGGAAAGAATCTACCCTTCATCCGCCCATTGAGTTATTTAAGTTCTTTACATTTTAACCATCATAATTTCGGTGTTCAGACTTCTGTAAACGGAGACTTTATCCAACGTAATTACAGCCCAGAATATGGAGAAGACCAAACTCCGGCTTATACAATATGGAATTTCTCCGTGAACTATACTTTCAAGATCCAAAAATTGAAAACCGTTTTTCAGGTAGGCGCAGAAAACCTGTTGAACAAATACTACAGCACCTATGCAGATTGGGGAAACATCCCAAGAATGGGGCGTAATATCTATACCTCTTTAAAATTCAGTTTTTAAGGATAAAAACAACTTTAATCAAAACAACCACTAAAATTTTTACAATGCAAAACTTTAAAAAATATCTACTAGTATCCGCTTTTTCATTAGGTGTAATTTCATGCCAGAATAGTGATGATAACTCTGTAGCGAATAACGTAACCCTTGAGTTTAATAATACTTTTAAAAATACAACCATTGTTCTTGGAGGATCTACGTCTGCTACTGCAACTACAAATATTTCTGCAGAAGGACAGGTTCACCACTTTTCAGAATTGAAATACGTCATCAGTAATATTCGTTTGATAAAAGCAGATGGCAATGAAGTTCCTTATAAAATTAATGACCTTGATCAGGGAGCTACCGTGATAGATCAGTCGAAACCGGAAACCCTTCGTTATATTCTGAGTAATATCCCAGCTGGAGAATACAAAAGAATTAAGTTCGGATTGGGAGTAAAAAGAGATCTGAATGTGCTGGATCAGGTGAGATTTCCAAAATTCTATGCTACTGCAGGTGCTAATGACACTCAAATGATGTGGGAATGGGGAGCTGGCTATCGCTTTACGAAAATAGAAGGTTTCTACGGAACAGATAACAAACAGATGTCTATTCATACGGGAAGTACCATCAAAGCATCTGAAGGAAACTTTACCCAGGGAGTAGATGCATACAGAGACGTTACCTTAGACCTGCCTAAAACTGCAATAGTAGATAACAAAGCTCCTAAAATTATTGTGAAAGCAGATTTTGATAAGTTGCTGACGGGTAAGATCAATACCATTGTACTGGTTACCGGAACAGGATCAGATGGAAATGCCACTCCGAATATTCATACAGCCAATCAAATGATAAAATTTGTGGATAACTTAGGAGGAAACGGCTCCAGTGATATTTCAGGAATGTTTTCAGTAAGTAGTGTTGAAAACTAGATTTATTTCAGCTGTAATGGAAAAAGGATTAAGCATTTTAACGATTTTTATACTGTTAATCTCTTGTAATAACGATCATTATGAGCCAGCTCCTATTGATAATCCGAAATTAATACTTAATATTCCTTTAGGTTTTCCGGAACTTAATACTTCTGTGAATTCCAATTTGCCTACAAAATATGGAGTAGAGTTGGGAGAAAAGCTATTTCATGAAAAAAGACTGAGTGCAGATAATACGGTTTCCTGTTCCAGCTGCCATATTCAGGGAAATGCTTTTGCGGATAACAATGCCCAGGCCATAGGTATTCAGAATAGAGTAGGACTGCGAAATGTACCAGCTATTCAGAATATGATGTTTATGAAGTTTTATAATTGGGATGGAAATATTCTTCAATTGGAAAACCAACCATTGGTTCCTATCATCACTCATGAAGAAATGGGTTCTTCTATTTTGGAAGTCATAGGAAAATTAAAGGATGATCTAATGTATAAAGATTTATTCAGAAAAGCATTTGGAGATGAAGCCGTTACTTCGGAAAGAATATATAAAAGTATTGCACAGTACGAATACATGTTGATTTCTGCCAATAGCAAGTATGATAAAGTAAAACGAAATGAAGGAGATCCTTTTACAGAAAACGAGAAACAAGGTTATCAGACTTTTCAACAAAAATGTGCAAGCTGTCATAGTACAGAGCTTTTTACCGATCAGAGCTTCAGAAATATTGGATTTCCTGTAAACTCTAATACCAATGAAGCCGGACGTGGAAGAGTGACAGGAAAGCCGGAAGATTATATGAGCTTCAGAGTGCCCTCATTACGAAATGTAGAATATACGGCTCCTTATGGAAACTTCGGACAGTTCCCAACTTTAAGAGCTGTTCTTGATTATTTTGATAAAGGTGTTTTGGAAGCAGATAATCTTGATCCCATCTTTAAAAACAACGGAAACCGGATTCCTCTCACAGAGCAGGAAAAGACCAATCTTATCTTGTTTATGAAAACCCTGAGTGACCGTGAATTTGTGAAAAGATAATCATTGATAATCCTATAAAATTCATTGTTTAAATCCCGTTACAACCTGACGGGATTTTTCATGTTTATGCATTGATAATCATTTTATTCTGCATGACATTGTATCTAAATAGAATTTTATATCTTTGCCGAAATTTGGTGAGCCGTAAAAAGCTCTTAAAAGGGAATCCGGTGAAAATCCGGAACAGACCCGCTGCTGTAAGCTCCGCACCAAAGTTTTTGAAAAGCATATCCACTGTTTCTAGGAATGGGAAGGATTTCAAAAACGGAGTAAGTCAGAAGACCTGCCAAAATAAATAAACGTTTGACGCTTTCGTGGAATAAAGCTTAGGACTACAATGATTCTGTGCAGTACTGCTGTGCTTTGTCGTTGCTTTTCTTATATCCATTAGTGTCATCATTATCCATGAATGAGCTAATGGTAGCAAAACTAACTACATTTCAATTCCATAAAATTGTTTTCACGGTACTCGTGTTAACCTCTCAAACTCTATTTTCTCAAACCAGAAAAAAAGACAGTATTAAAGAAGAAGCCATAAAGGCTGTCAATATCTATAAAAAGAACTTTAAAGAAATTCTTCCGGCCCAGACTTTACAGGGTGAAGAGCTTGAAAGACTGAACAGCCACTCTGTTGCAGATGCGCTGAGGTATTTTTCCGGACTTCAGATCAAAGATTATGGAGGTATGGGTGGTATGAAAACCGTCAATATCCGAAGTATGGGAAGCCAGCATGTAGGCGTATTCTATGACGGTATTCAACTGGGGAATGCCCAAAACGGACTGGTAGACCTTGGAAGATATTCTCTGGATGATTTGGAAGAAATTTCATTGTACAACGGACAAAAAAGTGAAATCTTTCAGCCTGCAAAAGACTTCGGGTCATCAGGATCTATCTATTTACAGCCCAAAACACCAGTATTCACAGGAAACAGAAAAACCAATCTCACTATAAGAGCAAAAAGTGCTTCCATTGATTTATTTAATCCTTCATTCCGATTAGAACAAAAGATTTCAAAACGGATTGCAACGAGCTTCAGTGCAGAGTTTCTTCAGAGTGACGGTCTTTATAAATTCCGTTATGGCAGAAAATTTCCCAATGGAGCCACAGCTTCTGATACCATTTCCAAAAGATATGATTCAGATATTAAAGCAAAACGCTTTGAAACATCTGTAAATGGAACTTTGAATAACGGAAGCTGGAATATTCGCGGCTATGGTTATATTTCAAACCGTGGTATTCCTGCCCCTATTGTAAAAAACCGTTTTAAGGCAAGAGGAGCAAGAATGCTGGATGAAACTTATTTTGTACAGGCCAATTTCAGGAAAAAGCTGTTTCCTAAGTTTGAAACTCAACTGAAGGGTAAGTTTGCTTATGATTACACTTATTTTAATGATACGGTAAGGTCTCAGGCACAGTATCAAGCAAAAAATACTTATATCCAACGGGAAGTTTATCTCTCGTCTTCCAATATATATTCAATTACTCCTAATTGGGATGTCAGTTTAAGTGGAGACTTTCAGTACAATAATTTAGATGCTGATTTAAGAAACTTCTCTTATCCTACCCGCTATACAACTCTGGTTGCATTAGCTACAACCTATCAGTGGAACAGATTTAAGTTTTTAGGAAGTCTTTTAGGGACATTTACTTCTGAAGACGTCAAAATGAATTTCAAAGCTGATGACAGAAGAGAATGGACTCCTGCTTTCTTTATGAGCTATCAGCCTGCTTCCATACCGGAACTTACCCTCAGAACTTTCTATAAAAATATCTTCAGGCTACCAACATTTAACGATTTGTATTATACCAGCGTTGGAAATACTTTTCTGAAACCGGAATTTACCCATCAGTATGATCTTGGTTTTACCTATCAGAAAAAGTATGACAAGTCTTTATTCAAAGGACTTTATGTAAAGGTTGATGGGTATTATAACAAGGTGACGGATAAGATCGTTGCCGTCCCTACAACCAATATGTTTCGTTGGATGATGCTCAATCTGGGAAAGGTTGAAATTATAGGAGCAGATGTGAATGTTCAGACCGAAATGATGTTGGGGAATGTTAAGATCAAACCATTATTGGCTTATACTTACCAGAGCGCCCAAGATAAAACAATCACTAAAGGATTTAAAGAAACCTATTACGGAGAGCAAATCCCTTATACACCAAGACATAGCGGATCTTTCACTCTAATGGCAGATTATAAAGACTGGAGTTTTAATTACAGCACAATCTATGTTGGGGAAAGATATGACGGACAGCAGGATAATATCCGGTATAACTATATTCAGCCCTGGTATACCCACGACCTTTCTGTTCAGAGAAAACTAAGCCTTGCCGGGCATCCTTTTAAAATAAACCTTGAAATGAACAATGTCTTTAATCAATATTATGACGTTGTCCTGAATTATCCCATGCCGGGAAGAAACTTCAGACTCACTTTAAATTTTACATTATGAAGAAGCTAAATCTGTTTTTTTTATTTTTTGTATTCATTGCTCTTACTTCCTGCCGTACAGATGATACGATCATTCCTATGGAAGTAGTGGAAGGACTTAACCCTGTTGAAAAAAACACCATAAAAGGATTCTACGTATTGAATGAAGGAAATATGGGAAGTAATAAATGCACCCTTGATTTCTTTGATTATACCAAAGGAACCTATTTCAGGAATATCTATTCCGAAATCAATCCCAATGTTTTAAAAGAGCTGGGAGATGTAGGAAACGATATTAAAATCTATGGCAGCAAGATGTACATCGTTGTCAATGTTTCCAATACCATCGAAGTGCTGGAAGCTAAAACAGCCAAGCATATCAAATCTATCTATTTACAGAACTGTAGATATTTAACATTCAAGGATGGAAATGCCTATGCCAGCAGTTATGCAGGTCCTGTAGATATTAATCCATTAGCTCCTAAAGGAAAAGTAGTGGAAATAGATACCTTATCTCTGTCTATCAAAAGAAATGTAACGGTAGGATATCAGCCTGAGGAAATGGAAATCGTGGGGAACCAGTTGTTTGTAGCCAATTCCGGGGGATATATGGTTCCGAATTATGATAAAACGGTTTCTGTAATTGATCTGAACACCTTTACAGAAAAGAAAAAAATTGATGTAGCCATCAATCTTCACCGTCTTAAAAAGGACAATTATGGAGATCTGTATGTAAGCTCAAGAGGAGATTACTATAACGTTCCTTCTAATTTATATCTGGTAGATGCAGCAACAGGCACCATTAAAAAAGATTTTCATATTGCAGTAAGCGAAATGACCATCGTGAATGATAAGCTGTATTACTACGGCAATGAATTCAATTACAATACCCATGCTTATGTAAAAACATTTGGGATCATTGATGTAAAAACAGAGCAGGTCATTTCCAACAGAATTATTGACAAAGAGTATGAAGACATTATTAAAACTCCATACGGAATTGCTGTAAACCCAATTACAGAGGACATTTATATGACAGATGCCCGAAACTATGTTTCCATGGGATTTGTATACTGCTTTGATAAAAACGGACACTTTAAATGGAAAACCGAAGGCGGAAATATCCCTGCCCATTTTGCCTTTTTATATAATTAAACAAAACTGATAAACATGAATAAAAGAACGCTTAATTATTTAAAAGCCGGACTATTATCTCTGCTTTTTGCAGGAATAATTGCCGCCTGTCAGAGTGATGATGAGGTGGCTGCACCGGTTCCTGTCGATCCGGAAGTAATACCACCAGCATTTAAATTAGATACAGCCTATACCGTTGAACGTTTTAGAGTTTTAAATATTCCTACCGATATTTCCGGAAAAATTAGCTGGAGCATTAAAGATTCTATTATTTCCGAAAATGCTGAACTGGAATTCATCAGTACCAAAACGGCTACTTATCCTCTGACATTAAAGGTGGGTGCCAATAAAGTATTTCATTCCAAAATTATAGTCACCAAAGAAGCCGGAACGCTGAGTAAGTATATCTCTAAAGTATTCGATTTCCGTCCTGCTGTTGGGCAGTTTATGAATGAAATTCCGGAGTTTGAGCAGGGAAATACCGAAGCCGATATGATTAAAAAAGCTAACAGCTATCTGGTAGGCTCTAATCCGTCAATGGTAAGCCTTGGAGGTTTTGGAGGCTATGTAGTATTTGGTTTTGATCACACAATTCCCAATCTGGAAGGAAGAGATTTTAAAGTGTTGGGAAATGCATTCTTTGGAAATGCAGCCAATGATCCCCGTTCAGGAAACTGCGAACCTGGAATTATTATGGTGGCTTATGACAAAAACAAAAATGGGAAACCTGATGATAATGAGTGGTATGAAATTGCAGGAAGTGAGTATTTCAAAAATACTACGACAAAAGATTATAATATTACGTATTTCAGACCAGACGAAAATAAAGCACCTGTTCCGGGAAATACCGGATGGCAAACTGATATAGAATACATCAAATGGCAGGATAATCTTGGGAATACAGGATTTAAAACAAAGAATACCTTCCATGCACAAAGCTATTATCCGCTATGGCTTTCAAATGCTTCATATGGTTTTACCGGCACAAGACTTAAAGATAATTTTTACGATCAAAGTGGAACTGGAAGCTATTGGGTAGGAAAATCTTACGATTTCGGATATGCAGATAATGCTCCCAATAATGATGAAGCTTCCAATATTGATATTTCCTGGGCGGTTGACAGAAACGGGAAGTATGTAAAACTATTGGGAATTGATTTTGTAAAAGTGTATACCGGAATCAATCAGGAAGCTGGCTGGTTAGGGGAAGTTTCTACAGAAGTAGCCGGAGCTTACGATTTACATTTAAAAAAATAATCAACATATAAAATCTTTAAATTAATAAAAATGAAAAAGTTTTACCTTTTTACCGTACTTTTTCTGTTTGCATTTTTCACGAATGCCCAGATCAAAGTACAGGGTGTACCCCGGAATGATGTTTCTGGGAATACTCCATTAACTACCACCAATGTTACTGCGAATATCAGTTTCTCTGATATTCAGTATTGGGTAGGAACAGGTTCCAATCAGGCTGCATTTGTTGTACAGTGGAATGACAGTAAAAATCCAGATGCTTTGGTATGGGGATTCAGATGGAACGGAAATGCTACAGGAGAAGATATGCTGAAAGCTATTGCTAAGGCAGATCACAGACTTTTTACCCTTTTGTATCAGGGAACACAGTTCGGAACTGCAATAGGCGGTCTGGGTTTTGATTTGAACAGTCAGAATTCTAATGCACTGATTAAAAGCGGAAATACAATCTATCCATTATATCCTGTAGATGGAATTGTAAACACAACAGCTTATGATTTTGATGATTATACTGCACAGGATACTAATGATCACTGGGCTTCAGGATGGTATAACGGCTTCTGGTCCTATTATGTTAAAGATCCTACAGATACCGATTTCGGATTTTCCGGGGTAGGAGCAACTTCAAGAGCTTTGCAAAACGGTTCGTGGGATGTATGGAACTACAGCCCTATGTCAGGATCATTTCCAATTTCTTCAACATTAACACCTGTTTCTCCTTATGTAAGTTCTACAAACTTTACTGATGGATTTTTTATGGTGAATGAAGAATGGTTTGGGCATACCAACGGTTCGGTTAACTTTATAAGCAATAATGGACCTATTAATTACCGTGTTTATAGTAATGCTAACAATAATCATGCTTTCGGGGCCACTACCCAGTACGGAACAATTTATGGAGATAAATTCTATTTTGTATCTAAACAGGCTGCGGATGGTGGAGACACTCAGTATACACCTGGTGGAAGATT
Source organism: Chryseobacterium sp. CH25 (assembly GCF_004119455.1). Lineage (GTDB taxonomy): Bacteria > Bacteroidota > Bacteroidia > Flavobacteriales > Weeksellaceae > Chryseobacterium. The sequence continues at coordinate 146,005 of NZ_NRQT01000003.1, read as the reverse complement.
GGTGGTAGCAAATGCTCAGACCATGCAAAAAATTGCAACATTCAATACGATTGGAAGCGGAGACGGAAGATCATTCCTTGGAGTAAATCAGCATAAAGGATATATCGGAGCCTCTAACGGAATTTATCTGTTTGATATTGATAATCTGCAGATTGGAAGTATGATCACCGGAACAGGTGGTGGAAGCCAATATTCAGGACAGATCGGAAATATGATCCGTACTTCAAAATATGTCTTTGCCGTAAAGCAGGCAGCTGGAGTTTTGGTTATTGACCCTAATACGGATACTGTAGTTACGACTATTGCAGGAGCTTTCAGTTCTATTGTTCAGGCAAAGGACGGAAGTGTATGGGCTATTCAGAATCAGAAGCTGACTAATATTAACCCGGCAACACTTACGGTTCAGGATTATAACATTCCTACCTCTAAATACTCAGATTCATGGGGAGCATGGAATGCGGGAAGCTTTACAGCAAGCAATACAGAGAATACCTTGTATTGGATTAAAGCAGGAGCAGGTTTTAATGCCGGAAACCAGATTGTAAGATTTGATGTTACAACAAAAGTATTTAATGAAACATTTATTACAATTCCAGGACAAACAGGAACATTTAAACAGATTCCTTACGGTGCAGCTCTTCGCGTAAACCCTTCTACAGGAAATCTGATTCTGAATACTACAGAAAGCGGGTATGGAGCTCATTTCCAAAAGAACTGGATCCATACATTTAATACAGGCGGTACCCTTATTGATACTAAAACTTTGAATGATTACTATTGGTTCCCTGCATTGGCTGTGTTCCCAGATAATACAGCTCCTGTAGTAAGCAACACATTCCCGTCACAAGTTACAGCAACAGGCACTACAGCTATTGATCTGAAAACACTGGTTTCAGATGAAGACAGCTTTGGATCATCAATTGTAAAATCTGTTAAGTCAAATAGTAATCCGTCAGTAGTATCGGCTGATATCAACGCTGATGAAGAGCTGGTACTTACTCCGATAGGTTCAGGAACAGCAGATATTGTAATCAGCTTCAACTCAAACGGAAAAGTAGTAGAAAAAACACTTAAAGTGAATAGCACTGCTTCTACATTAGCAACAGCAGAGGTGAAAAAGATTGAATTCAGCATTTATCCAAACCCTGTTACGGATGTTGTGTATATCAAAACACAGGAAAAAGTGGTTAATGTTGTCATTTACGATGCTTCAGGAAAACTTGTCAATACCCAATTCAATAACGGACAGATTAATGTAAGCTCATTACCAAAAGGAATGTACATTCTAAAAGCAACAACTGATAAAGCTGTATACCAGCAAAAACTGATTAAAAATTAATTTTAGCATAGCTAATTTTTGTTTCACTCTGATCCGGCCAATTCATGGCCGGGTTTTTTTTGACAAAATCAGACGTTTTTTTTAGTGTTGTCAGAAAAAAGATGAAAATTTTATGTTTTTACTCTAAAGTTTGAGGAGAAAGATTGATAAAAAATACAAGGTTTGAGACCTTTCAGTTATTGAGGTTGTAGAATGCATGTAGAATGTCTGAAGTACGATGGATATTGCAATTGTTGTATGTAAGGCGTAGGTGTATTTTTGGATGTTGGGATATTGGAAATATACTTTTGCCTCAAAATCAAACCAAATGAAAAGCATAAAAAATTATTTATTACCCTTGATATTCTTTGTGAATATCTTGTTCTCTCAGGTAGGTATAGGTACGGCCAATCCCAGGGGTGCGTTAGACATCAATAAAGAAACCACCAATAATATGGGGTTGGTTCTTCCTACCAATGCAGATCCTAAAAACATGATCAACCCCAAAGGTGGTGATGTTGCTATAGGAACAATTATGTATGATTCCACATTAAGTTGTGTAAGAGTTTTTAAACCTACAGGCTGGTCTAATTGTCTGTGTGATCAATGCGGTCCAACCCCCGGACCCAATTTTGCACTAGACTGTTCCAGCGGTTCACTTAGCGGAACTTTCACTTCAGGCACCCAATCGAATGGTACTAAAACAATTAATTATTCCAACGCAACAGGACAGCCATACTCAGCAATATCAGCTCCTTCGTCAGGAGTTTCAGGTCTTGTAGCTTCAGCGGGTGCAGGTACGTTGGCCAATGGAAGTGGAAGTATTTCTCTCAATATTTCAGGAATCCCGTCTTCTTCAGGCACAGCATTATTCACGATTAATATTGCAGGCCAATCCTGTAGCTTTTCTGTGAATGTAAGTGCAGGCGTAATTCCCAAAAGAGTAATATTGTCTTTAGGAGGAGGGATGTATACACCTAATCCGGGAAATACAACAGCACCTACCACAATATTACAGTCATCAGCAAATTTTGGCCCTACAGGAACCGTTCCGTCACAGGGATTTGATATTAAAACTGTTGGAATTACACAAGGAAAATTAGCAGCCAACATTACGACCTACAATCCCTATATGATTATTTTTACCTGGGATTATACTTCCAATGCCGCAGATGCAGTAGCCCTTAAAGATTATCTTGATAAAGGCGGAAGGGCAATGATCTTTCTGCAGCAGGCACAACCCAATCAATTGTTGAATCAGATCTTCGGAGGAACTACGAGCTATAGCGCAGCTACAGCAACAGGCCTTGTTAAACCGATAGCTAATTTAAGCCATCCTATCCTTAATGGTCCTTTTGGGGATGCAAGAGGAAAGCTGGTAGGAGATGATAATGATGATTCCAGTTCTTATACCAATGCTAATATCAACAGTTCCAATGTCGATATTATATCCACAAACAATGGGCAGATGGTAGGTTTTATCCATAAAACATACAAATTGTTCTTCTGGGGAGATGGAGGATTCCCGCTTGGTGCAGTCGATAATACTTCTGCAGCATCATATCCTGCTGGAGTAGATGCATCAGGAAAACCAATCCCGAAAACCAGATTCGGTACCGGAACTTCAGCTTCATCAGTAGTTTATAACAGTATTTTGTATGCTAATGCAGTAGCATGGATGATGCAGTAAATAAAAAGTTAACATTTCTATTAATATTTGTTTGGGCACTGGAAATCTTAGAACAGTTTTGGTTTAACATCACAAGTCTATTTTAAATTGTACACAAGTGCTGATAAGGCAGGTTCTCTTTAACCTGTCTTATTTTTATTTTGAGAACCTTTGGTGATTCATTCGTATTGCTTTATTGTAGGCTCTTTACTGTTTCATGTAGCAGGTGTGTAGTATCTCAGCATTATAGTATAAAACAGGCAGGTTATGTAAACCTGCCTTAACTTATCTTAAAATTATAGAGTCATTATCTTGTCAGGATAATTTTACGGGAATAGATTTTTCCATCTGTGGTATTTACAGTTAAAATATAAACTCCACCAGGCAGAGTAGGCGGTAAATCAAAAGTTTTTGACTTGAACTTTGAATGATACACTTCCGTTCCCGATGTATTTCTCACAGAAATATCAGAATCTATTAGAAGGATATTTCCATCAATTGTAATTTGCCCAGAAGTAGGATTAGGAGATACTGTAAAGTTTCTTTCTGTAGAAACCGTTTTCATTATATTGGACTTTGTAGGTAGTATATTTGTTGGGGAATTAAATGTATTTTTTAATAGTTGTATTTCATTATAATCTAGACTTTTATTATAGATAATTAATTCGTCAAATTCAGCCTGTCTAATAGAAAAACTGAAATCATTATGCATGGGATGGGACATTCCATTTGTATAGGTAACGGGTTTAGACCAGCTGGTACAATAAGTAAATTCTGGGATACCAAGACCAGGAGGAATATTAACACCAGGTGGGAAAAAATCATTGCGAGCAATGCTTGGTATTGCATTGACATATAAACAGAGTGAAAGTGGATTAAACATCGTTCCTTGAGTATCACTAAATACAATTGTATAGAAGTTTAATTTTCCGGGTATATTGGGGCGAGCTAATCGAGTGAACTTTGCGTACTGAGGAGGTGGCGTAAAATTTTGATCTTCTTTTATTTTTATGGTGTCTGGGGTTATATTGATTTTAGCTCCAAACATTTTCAGTTCAATAAAAGCTTTTGAATTTCCAGGGTCCATTCGAGCCCAGAAGGAAACTGTTTTTGGGGTAGCTCGTAAGGAAGAAGGTAATTGAGGGCTAGTGAATTCGTCAACAATCTGCTGATTAGGGGTAAAGCTTAAACCTTTTCTTCCGTCACAAGTAAGCGTATTATTAGCGAAAGTAAGAGGTAAAAATGTACTAGTTAAATTAAAGTTGGAAACAAGATCTTGAGTATTTCCTTCAAATGAATACTGATATAGTGCGTCTGCTAGAGGATCACATACGGAGCGGTCAATAAAATAAGCATAATAAATTCGTATTCCCGTATTGAGACTTAGAAGTCCTCCGTTTAGATTGACTTTAATTCGGTTGAAAGACTTAGTGAGAGTAAATTCAATAGTAGCCCTTGTGGCTCCTTGTTGCCCGATCTTTAGGAGATTGTTGTCAATATTTTTGGTTTCGATAACTGAGCCATATTTATCTATAACATCTATACTGACTGCTTTGAGAAGCTGGATGGATAGGGGAGCGCTTTCGGTTCCGATTCCAATTGTTAACTTGGTTAATTTAGTAGTGGGTGTTGGAAAATACAAGGTCTGTTCAACACGTCCTAATGCTCCTGCATTAATTATGAGAGTTGAATAATCATCTTCGTTATTTCCTGCAGCATTGCTGGGGTTTAATACGCTGCAACTTAAACATACTCCAAATGAATTTGCTGATTGATCATTTGCATATACTTTGTTTTGTGAGAAAAACATTGTATTCATTAGATATAGTAATAAGATCAATACTCCTGTCTTTCTCAGAAGGTAGGCTGCTAATAAATTTATTTTCATGTATTGGGATTTAGGTATTAGTTTTTTTATTGTCAATAAATCATAATACTGTTTTAATAGTATATATAGAAAAAGCGGCAGGCTTTTCAAGCCTGCCGCCTCTGGCATGTTTAATTATTTATTTAAGTAAAACCTTACTTGAATGTGTTTTCCCATCCTTAGTCTGAAGTTTGATAATATAAAGTCCTTCAGGCTGGTTGGTTTCAAATGTATTGGAATTTAATTTGGTACGGAATACCTCTTTTCCGGAAGGGTTGATAAGAGTAACCTCTGAACCTTCTACTTTTAAATTCTTATCCAGAGTAACCTGTCCGTTTTGACCGTGAGCCATAAAACTGATGAAAGGATCTCTGTACTGGTATCCGTAATATATTCTAAGCTCACCACCTAAGCTCAATAACCCACCATTGACATTGATCTTAATACGGTCATAAGGTTTATTCATGGTAAGCTCAATTTCACCTTTGCTCGGATCAGCAGCACCTAACTGTAGGATGTCATTGTTCAGATTCTGATAATCATTGTTAGATACATCTCCATTGAATGTTTCAATGGATACCCCTCCTAATACTTGTGCACTTAGAGGTGTTCCGTTAGAACCAATACCAATCACCAGTTTGTTAGTGTAAGCACTGTTCGGGAAAATCAATGTTTGTTCAGTACGGGCCAGCAAACCTATGGATACCTGTATAACAGAATAATCCATTTCATTAGGACCCACCGCATTCAAAGGATTAACAACTCCACATCCGATGCATACACCATGTACCTGATTGGTCTGAGCACTTGCATAATATTTTACAATCTGTGCAAATGACATATTGCTTGTTAGAAACAATAAAGCAGCAAAAACAGCAGTCTTAATACTGCGTGATCTCAATAATAAATTAGTTTTCATATATAAAAAATTTTGTTCTTTAGTTTTGTGTAAATTTATAAATAAAATGATTATGTTAAATAATTTATTTCAGTTTTTTGTGAAATAGTAAAAATTCGCTTTTATAAAGAATTATATTTAATTATTTTACTCTTTTATGTGCAAAAAAAACGGCAACCTCAGAAAAGGCTGCCGTTTTTGGGTTTATCATTTATTTAATTATAATTTTCTTTGAATATGTTTTCCCCTCTTTGGTTTGAAGGTTCATTATATAAACCCCGCCAGGCTGATTAGCGTTAAAGGTATTGTTCGTAAGTTTTGAACGGTAAACTTCTTTTCCTGAAGTATTGGTTAATGAAACTTCAGAACCTTCTACGCTGACATTTCCACTTAAGGTAACCTGCCCATTCTGGCTATGTGCCAATAAATGGATTAATGGATCCTGATAAGCATAATAAATTCTGAAACCACCACCAAGGCTTAACACACCTCCTGTTAACCCAATTCTTATTCCGTCATAAGGCTTTGCAGGTTTAAATTCTACGGTACCTCTGTTAGGAGTCGCTCCCAGTTTTAAAAGACTGATGTCTATTGTTCTGCGATCTTCATTGGACGTTCCGCCATTCATTGTTTCCAGTGTTACTCCACTTAGAAGTTGTACAGATAAAGGAATGTTATCTGTTCCAATACCTACAACAAGTCTTGTATCAGCTCTGAGATCAGGGAAAATTAAGGTCTGTTGAACACCCCCCAATAAAGCAGTTCCCAATACCATTGTTGAATAATCATCCTCGTTACCTCCAACAGCATTCAATGGATTGTCCACGCGGCATCCTAAGCACGCTACACCAAATACACCAGAACTTTGTGCATGAGCATAGATCCTGTCCTGACCAAATATAAGCTGAGTAGAGAATAAACAGAATGCTATTAAAGCTGCTTGAAAAGAGAATTTATCTCTCGAAAGTAAATTAAATTTCATGTTATTATTTTTTAGATGAATAGTTTTAGTCAAATTTAAGGAATTAAAGAAGACACAGGAAATAATATTTCCATTTTTGGTGATATTTTTAATGAAATTTAATATTCCTCAACATAATTAAACAAGATATAATTTAATCAGTAAGGATGATGCTGTAAATTTTAAAACTTTTGAAAGAAATAGATCCGGAAAGGATAGGGAAAGGTATAAAAACAAAAAAAAGGACTTTGTAAAAAGTCCTTTTTGGTAGCCCGTAGGGGAATCGAACCCCTCTTACCAGAATGAAAATCTGAGGTCCTAACCGATAGACGAACGGGCCCTCTATCTTCCACTACCGAAATAGTGTGTTAGTTTTTGTTTTTATAAGTATCAACTCTTATTGTAGCCCGTAGGGGAATCGAACCCCTCTTACCAGAATGAAAATCTGAGGTCCTAACCGATAGACGAACGGGCCGGTTAGATTATTTTAAGTATTAGCTTCCTACTTTGTTTTTAAAAACCACTGTAAAAACTCAGTGGTTTTTAAAAATTAAGTAGCCCGTAGGGGAATCGAACCCCTCTTACCAGAATGAAAATCTGAGGTCCTAACCGATAGACGAACGGGCCGCTATACTTTTACGCTAATTTATTAACGTGCTTTGTTAATTTGCTTTTTAAGTTAGCTGCTTTGTTTTTGTGGATAATATTTTTCTTAGCTAATTTATCCAATAAAGCGATAACTTTTGGCAGTTGCTCTGTTGCAGCAGCTTTGTTCTCCTCATTTCTTAAGGCTTTCAATGCTGTTCTAGCAGTCTTGTGATAATATCTATTACGAAGTCTTCTAGTTTCGTTCTGTCTGATTCTCTTTAGTGCTGATTTATGATTTGCCATATCGTTCAAATGTGAGTGCAAAAGTATAAACTATTTTTTAAACTACCAAATTTATTTTGAAAAAATTTAATTTTCTTCTGAAAGGTACTTTCTAAGCTTATCTATTGCTTGTTCTATTTTTAAATTTTCTTGTTCCTTTTCTATTTTTTTGATCGTGTTTCCCAACATGATCAGTGCGTTGTTCCATTCTCCAGTAGTATTGGTGAAAGTAAGTTCGTCTATTGTTACTTCAAAAGCAACCCTTTCTCCTGTCCTGTAAAGTCTGAAACTTATTTTATCATCCTTGCCTGTAATCCCGCCTTCATTGATTTGTAAATCGTAACTTTTTGGGTTAGAGTGGATTTTCTTAAAAAGCAATTTCGCTTCCTGTATCTTTAAATCCGGCATGATATAAAATTTGATAATCTGCAGTTTCCTGTAGACTGGGGTTATCAATAAAATTTTTCATCAGTGTCACCATATTTGTTTGACCAACTATGGCTAATAGTTATTAAAAAACTTTTGCAAATATAATGCTTTTGTGAGATATAACGTATAGAGAATGCTTTTTTAGAGAAAAAGTTCTGATTTTTTAGTTGAATAATAATAAGTGATTCATTACCAATATTCTGTGGTGGGATGTTTCAATGCGTTATTTTTAATTTTAGTTAGAAATATCAAATAAATGATGCCAGGATGAATGTAAATGTTGATCTTTTATCCCAGAATTATGGGCAAAGAAATATATTTTATCATCTCATAAAAGGTATTGGTGTTGGATTGATTTTTCTGAAGAATTTAAGTTTTTTAAAAAGGAGTATCAAATTGTAGAAATGCCATCTTTAAAAACAGCTCAATTATCTTAAAATAAAAAAGAGAAACGATCTCTGTCGTTTCTCTTTTTTGTAGCCTATAGGGGAATCGAACCCCTGTTGCAAGAATGAAAATCTTGAGTCCTGACCACTAGACGAATAGGCCAAATTTTGAGGTTGCAAAAGTAGAAAAACCTTTTTTAACTTCAAAATTATTTTTTAGTTATTTATAAACTTTTTGAATCACTGTATTCTTAATTCCTTTGGCTTCAACTTCTTTCTGTAGTTTTACAGCATCTTCCAAAGTATAAGCCTTTCCATAGGTGTAATAGAACACGCCATTGTCTTTCTCTCTTTCTACATCTTTAAGGTTCTGAAGGATGTATGAATTTCCGTTCAGTTTTTCGCCGGTATATACTTCTAGGGTATAATATCCCATGTTTATTCTCTGATTAGGCATAAATCCTACCGCAAATGCATTTCTGAATCCTGCATCTTTGGCTGTTTTAAGATTGATGTCTTTCACAGAAGCCATATTGGTTACTGCATAATAGTATTTGTACTGCCCGTTTTCTTTAAGAGTAAGAATATAACTAAGTCCTTTCAGTGCAGGATCGTTCTCATTGTATTTTGTAGGAGAACTCATCAGCAATATTCTGAAATCATTTTTCAATGGTACCTCTGCAGGTTTTTCCGGTTCCTGTTTTTTAGTAGTGAAAGATCCGCCTGTTTTTCTGTCAATCGCTTTTTTATAGTCAATGATAGCATTGTAGATACTTTCTGCAATTTCATTCTGACCTTTTTCTGAAGCAATATAATGGCTTTCTTCCGGATGGTTGATGAAACCTGTTTCTATAAGAACAGATGGCATGGCATTCATACGAAGAACGTGAAGGTTCTTCTGGAAAACACCTCTTGAAGATCTTTTATCCTTATTCACAAAGTTATCTTCTACCAATCCACCTAAAAGAAGACTGGATTCAAGATATTTACTCTGCTGTAATTTTAATGCAATTAAGGATTCCGGAGAATCAGGGTTATAAGATCCGAAGGTCTGCTTATCCTTTTCATCCAAAAAGATTACATCGTTTTCTCTTTTGGCAACCTCCAGGTTTTCATTGTTCTGGTTAGGCCCCTGTACATAAGTTTCCGTACCATATGCTGTAGGTCTTGCAGAAGAATTACAATGGATGGATACAAATAGATCCGCCTTGCTTCGGTTGGCAAGGTTAGTTCTGTCAGATAAAGAAGGGTATTCATCAATCTTTCTGGTATAGATTACTTTGAAGTCCCTGTTTTTTTCAAGCATAGCTCCAACCTTTAAGGTAATGGCAAGAGTAATATCCTTTTCTGCAATTCTTCCAATGTCTGAATAAGTCCTGTTGGCTCCGTGATCACTTCCTCCGTGTCCCGCATCAAGAACCAGTGTAAACTTCTTTTGAGAGAAAATAAAGTTACTGATTAGGAGTAGGAGAAATGATAAAATTATTTTAAAATTTTGTTTGTGCATCTTACAGTTATAAAAATTATATTAATTTTGGGCCTTAATTATATAGAACAAAATTGGCCAAAACCGTCCTCAAAAATATATTACAAATTTTAATTATCCTAATTTTTAACAATTTTTTAGCACAGAAAACCCCTGAAAAATTGCCTAAAAATGTGGTTAATGATACTATTTCCAAAAAGGATACCATTGTTGCAAAAAAAGAAGCTTTAGATGATGTACTTCAGACAAAAGCAGATGATCAGCGGCGAGATATCCCTAAAAAAATGACATTCCTTAATAAGAATGCCCAGGTAAAATATCAGGATATGCAGATTGATGCAGATTATATTTCCATTGATGATAATAAAAACCTGATCTATGCCAGAGGAAAACTGGATTCTTTAGGAAAAATTATAGAGCCTGTAGTGACTACTCAGGCCGGGAAAAAGTACGAAACCAATGAGTTCAGCTATAATACAAAAACCAAACAGGCTATCGCTTTCAATGCAAGAACAGAAGAAAGTGAAGGGGTAATTATAGCCCAAAAAACAAAGAAATACAATGATTCGGTGTTTGCTATGAGAAAGGCAGATTATACTACCGATGAGTACTTTGTAAAGAAAAAAGATACGGCAGCGGATTATTTCATGAGAGCTTCCAATATCAAGCTGATAAAATCAAAAAATAAATCCCAAATTGTTACAGGACCTATTCAAATGTATATAGAGCAGGTTCCTACGCCACTTGTGATGCCTTTTGCCATCTTGCCGTTCTCGGATAAAAGAGCCGCTGGTATTTTGATTCCAAGTTTTGGGGAAAGAGAAGACGTAGGATTCTTCCTGAATGGGATAGGATATTATCAACCGATTGGAGAACATTTTGATCTTAAAGTGCTGGCCGATATTTATACCAAAGGAAGCTGGAACTTAAGGCCACAGATGAATTATCAGAAAAAATACCGTTACTCTGGAACTTTCAATGCGGATGTTGGAACTATGGTAAGAGGGATCAAAGGATTGGATGATTATACTAAAAACAGTACCTATAGAATCAGCTGGTCACACTCTCAGGATTCTAAGGCAAATCCATTCCTTACGTTCAGTGCGCAGGTGGATATCGTAAGTACAAAGTTTTATAATAACCCGCTTAACAACAACTATATTTTCAACCAGAATGTATTGAATACCCAGCAGAATTCAACGGTAACCCTTACCAAAAGATTTCTGAAACTTCCGGTAACCATTACAGGAACTGCTTCTTACTCTCAGAATTTTGCAACAGGGCTTGCTGATCTTCGTCTTCCACAGATGAACGTAGCGGTGAATCAGTTTTATCTGTTTAAATCGAAATCAGGAGTAAGACAAGGACTTCTTGAAAATATTACCGTAAATACCGGTTTTAACCTGACGAATTTTGTGAACACTCAGGAAAATGAACTGTTCAAAAAGGAGATGTGGGATAAAATGCAGACGGGGCTTAAGAACAATATTGCTTTAGCTACTAATACTACTTTAGCTAAGTATTTTACATTCAGTTTAAGTGCTAATATTGACAATGCTTTAACTACAAAAACATTAAACAGATATTATGATCCCGTAAAGAATGTAACTGTAGATGAAATCAATAAAAAGTTTGCCGGATATTCTTCATTCTCTACCACTGCAAGTCTTCAGACTACATTGTATGGAATGATGAAATTCAAAAAGGGGTCTATTGTAGAAGCTGTGAGACACATGGTAATTCCAAGTATTGGGTTTACATACTCTCCGGATTTTTCAAGTCCTGGTTTCGGATATTACAAGAACTATTATAATGCAACCGGAGCACTTACTCCATATTCTATCTTTGAGAAAGGAATTATTGGAAGCCCATCAAACAGTTTGGTTGGGGCACTAGGCTTCAGCATCGGAAACAATATCGAAATGAAGGTGAAGTCTAAAAGTGATTCTACCGGAGTAAAGAAAGTGAAGATCTTTGAATCGTTAAACCTTTCAGGAAGTTATAACTTTGCAGCTAAAGATCACCCTTGGTCTATTTTCACTATTAACGGGCAGTCTTCATTCTTTAATAATAAACTTACAGTTAATACAAGTCTCTCTCTTGATCCCTATAAAATTGAGTTCATTCCAGGACAGGATCAGGGAATCAGAACAGAGAAATTTGGAGCTTTTGGAGTGCAGGGATTCAATGTTCAGTTGTCTTATCCTTTAAGCAGCGAAATCTTTGGAGAGAAAACGGATTATGCTAAAAAATATAGCTCAAAAGGAGAAGTCCGAAATGAGAATTATTATTTTGATGATGATCACTATGCACGCTTCGATCAGGCATGGACATTAAATATTAATGCAAATTATGCGTACTCAAAAGGAACGAACAGGTTCGGAAGTAAAATTGCATCTCTGGGGCTTGACGGAAGTATTAAACTTACCCCTTATTGGAATGTTACCGGAAGTACACACTATGACTTGGTAACTAAAGAACTTGCTTATACAAGGATTGGTTTTGCAAGAGATCAGCGAAGTTTTACCTTTACTTTTAACTGGGTGCCATTCGGGCAATATAAAGTATATGACTTCTTTATCGGGATCAAAGCCAATATTTTAAGTGATGCTTTAAAGTACAAAGACAGAAGCTTTACTCAGCCAAATGCACCTTTCTAATATCAGATTGGCATTTGACAATATAAATTTTATATTTGTATCCAAAATAAATCTAACGAGATTATCTTGAAATTGCTTAACTTATGGTGGGCAATGAAAGATGATTTTAGAAAAAAATAAATATCCATATATGAAACAAATAATCAATACAGTTAATGCACCTGCGGCTATCGGTCCTTATTCACAAGCTAATATGGCTAATGGAGTTTTATATATCTCCGGACAGATCCCTGTAGATCCTTCAACTGGTAAACTTGTAGAGGGAATTGAAAAGGAAACACATCAGGTAATGAAAAACCTTGAGGCTGTCCTTACAGAAGCTGGAATGACTTTTAAAAATGTTGTAAAAGCAACAATCTTCCTTAAGAGCATGGATGACTTTGCGGTAATGAATGATATTTACGCTTCTTATTTAGATGCAGATAGCTACCCGGCACGCGAAACAGTACAGGTTTCTTGCTTGCCTAAGAATGTGGATATTGAAATTTCTATGATTGCACATCAGGATTAATGAACTTTATAAGAAATACATTTGCGGTTCTGGTAGGCCTTGGGATAACAGGGCTTATAATTACTCTTGGTATAAGAGCTTTCCCGCAATGGGTTACTTTCGAAGCTTTCGCTCCGTTTGAGCATTGGCAGAGATTTCTATTCAGTATGAAAGACGATAAGGCCTTCTTTGGCTTTCTTCTGTTTATTTCCGGTCTGGGAACTACCATTGGTGGAGTAGCAACGGCAATCATCGTTAAATACGCTAAAGTAGCCTATGCTATTCTAATCGGTTTCATCATGCTTTTCATTGCTATGCTGGATGTGATTATTTTTCCTTATCACCCTACATTTTATAAGATTTCAATCTTCCTTACCTTTTTTCCATTCTCTTGGATTGGCGGTAAGATCGTAGAAGTGATCTATGAACGGAATAAGAAAAAAAGAATCGCTGAGAAAATGAATAAACCCAAATAAATAATAAAGAAAAACGCTGCAAATTTTTGCAGCGTTTTTCTTTTGATATGTGAAACTAACTATTGTTTAGTTGATTAAGGCATTTTAAATCCTTTAGTATACATTCTTCCGTAGTCATCTACAAACTTCACCTGTACATTCCCCTGGTATTTATTCAGGATGCTTTCGATGTCTTTTTGTGAGTTTACCGGCTTGCCGTTCACTTCAATAATGATATAGTTGTCTACGATTCCAATCTTGGCCATTTCACCGCCTTCAGATACGTTTTTAGTAACCACTCCGCTATTCAGACCGTATTCAGTTTTGAATCTCTCATTAAGAGGATCAAACTCAGCTCCAATTTTTTCTGTTACGCTAAGATCTGCTTTAGTTCTGGTTGAAGTACCACCTTTCTGATCTCTTAACGTTACATTAGCTGTAGCTTCTTTACCATTTCTTGAATAAGTTACCAGAACTTTATCACCAGGACGCTTGCTTCCGATAGACATAGAAAGGTCAGCAAAATCAGTGATGTCGTAGTTGTCTATTTTCGTAATGATATCTCCTTTTTTCAGTCCTGCATCTTCTGCACCACTGTTGTCTCCAAATCCTGTTACATACACTCCGCTACCTGATTTAATAGAGGTTTTGAATTGCTTATTGTAAGCCTGAACCTGTTGATCATTGGAAAGATCTAATGATGAAACTCCTAAGAATCCTCTTTGTACAATACCGAATTTCTTGATGTCTTCAACAATCTTTCTAGCTAAATTGGATGGAACAGCAAAACCGTATCCCTGATAATATCCTGTTGTAGACTGGATCGCAGAGTTGATTCCGATAAGCTCACCGTTAGTATTTACCAAAGCACCACCGGAGTTACCTGGGTTAATCGCAGCATCTGTCTGAATGAAACTTTCAATTGGGTTGCTTGCTTTCCCCTGGCTTCCTAAAATACCAATTCCTCTTCCCTTAGCAGAAACAATACCTGCTGTTACAGTAGAATTTAATCCCAGTGGATTTCCTACTGCCAATACCCATTGTCCCACATCAATATTGTCAGAGTTGGCAAAGTTTAAGTAAGGAAGTCCTTTTTCTTCAATTTTTAATAGAGAAATATCCGTATTAGGATCTGTTCCCACTAAAGTTGCGATATATGATTTTTTATTGCTTAGGACAACTTCAAGCTTGTTGGCACCTGCTACTACGTGGTTGTTTGAAATAATATAACCATCTGGAGAAATAATTACTCCTGAACCCATTCCTGAAGGCATATTTTCGGGAGCCTGCTGTTGCTTTTGCCTTTGCTGGCCTCTTCCGCCAAACGGATCACCGAAGAAATAGTCGAACAGATCCTGCTCTGTAGCCCTGCTTGCTGTTCTGCTTTGATAATTTTTAATAGTAACCACAGCCGGAACAGTTGTTTTAGCTGCCTTTACAAAATCATCACCTACTGCTCCTGTATTCATTCCTGCGAATGATGTATTGGGAGCTGATGTTGTGAAAAATGATTGATCTCCATTATTGGAGCCGTGTCCGAAATATTGTATTGCTCCAACGGTAGTAGCTCCGGAAATAACCCCAACTACTGCAAATGGTAATAGTTTTTTTAAAGTACTCTTCATTGTATATCTTTCTTGTTTATTAATTAATTTCTATTTTATGTTTTTGAGTAAACAAATTTAATGTTAAATAAGTAAGCAATTAGTATGCTATGTTTCAATTTTAACTAAAATTTAACGGCTATTATATCATTTTATGCATTATGTCATAATTGTTAAGCCTCTAGTTAACAAAAATTAAAAAAAACTTAAACAAAATATGACAGATTGTTATTGTAATAGATACAATATACAAAGTATTTTTCATTACTCATTACTCATTACTCATTACTCATTACTCATGATCTGTAAGCTGTCAATTATCATTTACCCCATGAAAAGGCGTTAATTTGAAAATGCCTATCTTTGCAAAAATATTTTTCTCACTTAAAACGTTTATAGCATGCAACTGTATAACACCTTAAGCGCAGAAGAAAGAGCTAGACTTATTGATGAAGCTGGTAAGGAACGTCTTACTTTATCTTTCTATGCGTACGCTAAAATTGAAGATCCCAAAAAATTTCGTGACGACTTATTCATAGCCTGGAACGCCCTTGATGCCCTTGGCCGTATTTATGTTGCCCATGAAGGAATAAATGCTCAGATGAGTGTTCCTGCAGATCAGTTTGAGGCTTTCCGCGATACGTTAGAAGTATATGACTTTATGAAAGGAATCCGCTTGAATGTAGCAGTAGAGCAGGATAATCATTCCTTTTTAAAGCTGACTATTAAAGTAAGACATAAAATTGTTGCAGACGGTCTTAATGATGATACTTTTGATGTAACCAACAAAGGGGTTCACTTAAAAGCTCAGGAATTTAATAATATGCTTGATGATCCTAACACGATTGTAGTAGATTTTAGAAATCACTACGAAAGTGAAGTAGGGCACTTTGAAGGAGCTATTACTCCCGATGTGGAAAACTTCAGAGAAAGTTTGCCGATTATTAACGAACAATTACAGGATTTTAAAGAAGATAAAAACCTATTGATGTACTGTACCGGTGGAATCCGTTGTGAGAAAGCCAGTGCTTATTTCAAACATCAAGGATTCAAAAATGTATTCCAATTAGAAGGTGGAATCATTGAATATACCCGTCAGATTAAGGAAGAAGGAATAGACAGTAAGTTTATTGGGAAGAATTTCGTATTTGACCACCGTTTAGGGGAAAGAATTACGGATGATATTATTGCACAGTGCCACCAGTGTGGAAAACCTTGTGATAATCATACTAATTGTGCCAATGACGCCTGCCACCTATTGTTTATCCAGTGTGACGACTGTAAAGCAGCTATGGAAAACTGCTGTTCTACAGAATGTCTGGATACGATCCATTTACCTTGGGAAGAGCAGTTGAAGCTAAGAAAAGGACTACAAGTTGGAAATAAAGTTTTCAGAAAAGGAAAATCTGATGCTCTGAAGTTTAAAAACTCAGGTGATTTACCGAAAGCTCCTTTAGCAAAAGCTGAAACTAAGAATATCCGTCAGAAAATTGCAGTTAAGAAAGTTTTGGTAGGAAAAGCAGAACATTATTTCTCAAAATCTAAAATCGGACAGTTTTTAATTGAAAATAAAGAAGTTTCAGTAGGAGATAAGGTTTTGATTTCCGGACCTACAACTGGGGAGCAGGAATTTACAATTACTCAGATTTATGCTAACGGAGGACCTTGCGAAACAGCAAAACAGGGAGATCAGATCACTTTTGAAATTCCATTCAGAGTTCGTTTGTCAGATAAACTTTATAAAGTTCTTGAACCAACTGAAAACGCATAAAATATCAGGAAACTGTTCAGTAAAAATAATATCACAGTTATGTTGAAAGCTGAGCTTAGAAAAAAATATATACAACAAAGAAAAGCCTTGTCTCATGATGAGGCTTTCTTGTTATCTGAAAAGATTTTTCAGAATTTCATTACTTACTTTAAACCTCAGGCTGAGCAGAAAATCCATATTTTCGTTCCGATTGAGAAGTTTAATGAGATTGACACTCAAATCTTCATCCATTATTTTTTAGCGCAAAATATCCGTGTTTATGTGCCTAAAATTGTAGATGATAAACTAATTAGTATTGAAATTTTCAGCGATACTCTATTTGAAACCAACAGTTGGGGTATTTCAGAACCTGTTTCCAATGAAGATTCAGGAGAAAATGATTTTCATTATGTGATTACTCCGCTTTTATACTGCGACCAAAAGGGAAATAGAGTGGGATATGGGAAAGGCTTCTATGATGGGCTTTTTCAAAGTGTATCTGAGAATACAAAAAAAATCGGAGTCAATTATTTTGACCCCGATGATTCTATTGATGATGTCTGGGAAAATGATATTCCTCTGGACTATTTAGTGACTCCCACAGAAGTACTGTCTTTTGTAAGTGGCTTAGAATAAAAGTCTAAAAAGTAAAATTTAAATTCTTTTTTCATTTTGGATGTTGACAGTAATATATACTGTGCATTTTTCTCAAAACTTCCTAAAGATTTATTCTTATCGTCAAAATATTCTACATTGAATTTGGCGTAGTCTAAAGTGTCTTTTTTATAAAATTCCTTATAAACATTCAGAGAGTTTACTTTAGCAGCTTTTACTTTCATACTGTCTAATTCCTTGAACATTCTTTTAAAGGTAAGGGAATCTGGTTTGTGGAAATAACTTTCCATCTGTGAATAAATAAAACTGTCTACTTCGGTATTTCTGTTACCACTAGCGTAAGGGTAGAAAGATCAAGAAGTTCCTGAACTTTCTGTTTGGTAATAGAATTGATAGCCTGCATACTATCCATCTGTACAGCGGGATAACTTTTTGTGTTATTGCTGTTTCGCAGTTTATCCAGGTCACTGGCTTCTGTCTTCTTTGTACAGGCAGTAAATAAAGTCAGAAGTATAGTGAGGATTAAAAAGTTATTTATTTTTTTCATCTGTAGTCGCAATTTTGAATTTAATGGATACGATCTTACCGTTGTCTTTTTTCATTTCTATTACATTCAGATTTTTCAGAGATGTAGTAGGAGTAGTAACGAGGGTGATATACTTTTGTTTGTCTATTTTTTCAATACCATAAGTATTATTGTCATACACCTGGTAAATAACAGCATTGTTGCTGATTAGGTTCTCCAGTTGATTTCTTTTCTGCTTAATAAGGGCTACCTGTTCCTCTGAGTTTCCTGTGATATCTTTTCTTGAGAAATAATAAGCTGCCATTTTGTAATCATCCGGCTTAAGTTCTATCTTTTCTTCTTCAGGAGCATTTTCAAGATTTCTGTTTACTTCCAGTGGCTCATAGAATGCTGCGCTGATTTTCATTTTCAGGTTTTTGTCCTTTGTTGAATAAGAGAAACATTCACCAGGCTTTATTTTATACATCAAAGGAGATTCATTTTCCTTGATAACCATGATGTCTAATGTATTAATAACAGAAACCCCTCGGTCTTTATCAATGAAGCAATATGTGTAAGTTTTTGAAAAAAGTACATCTTTGAACCCCAGTAAACCTGTGATGGCAATTAAAACGGAAGTAATAAGTGCCCATGCGTTCTTTTTTAAGAAATTTTTCTTAGGTGGAACTGCTGAAATTTCAATTTGATTGGTTGAAGTTTGTTTTTTGTTAACTTCTTGATTTTCAATATTTATTTTTTGTAAATCAGTGTTTTCAGGGGTCTGAATTTCAACTTTTTTAGGCTGAATTTCAGTTTTTGGAATTTCAGGTGCTGAAGAAACTGTTTTTTCCAGTTCATTGATTTCTTCTTCTTCCAGATTTTCATTTTCCAGTAATAATTCTCCAGCAAAAAGATGTTGCTTTTTGAATTCATACCATGAATCGTAACCTGCATAAATACTCAATAAATTGAGCATATCAATTCTTGGTAATTTGGTAACCGGTGAAGTTTTGAAATAGGTGTAAAATGATTTTTCGCTGATGTTGCCTTTCGCTTTTTTGCGTAGGTCTTCCTGAAAATATATGATATCTATACCCTTCCACTTGGATATGTCATCCTGTGAAGGGGTGTATTCTTTTAAATATTGGCCTTGGACATCCTTTTTTAGCTGTTCAAAGTGTAATAGATCTAAATCTGTCAATTTTTTTTAAAATAATTAAATTGTTGATTATCAGTTATGTTTTTTGTAAAACTATTTTACAAAGGTATTACAATTATTTTTCATAAACAAATTTTCTAACTGCTATACCTTTGTCTTGTTCAAATAACAGAACAGAAGAAAATTTTATAAAACAATATTAACAAAATTAAATTTAATTTATTATGAAAAAGTCATTATTCGTAGCTGCTATCGCTGCAATCTCTCTAGTTGCTTGTAAAAAAACTGACGCTACAGCTACTGAAGGTACAACTGATTCTGCTGCTGCTACTGTAGCTGATTCTGCTGCTACTGTAACTGATTCTGCTGCTAAAGTTGTTGATTCTGCTGCAACTACTGCTGTAGAAGCTACTAAAGATGCTGCTGCTGCTACTACTGCTGCTGGAGCTGAAGTTGCTAAAGATGCTGCTAAAGGTGCTGCTGACGCTGCTAAAGGTGCTGCTGATGCTGCTAAAGGAGCTGCTGATGCTGCTAAAGACGCTGCTAAGAAATAATTCTAGCTTAAGCTTAAAAATAAAGGAACCGTTTCACCCAGTGAAACGGTTTTTTTATGCTTTATTCACAACTTCTACCTTTAACCTGTCATTACGAACCGAAGGTGAAACAATCTTATGATAGAATAATACAGGAACGTTGACTGTAAGACAATCCGTCCAGATTCAACTTTATTTATCCTTTCTTCTGCCTTAAAGATTCATAGCAGGTAATGGCTACGGCATTACTTAGATTTAATGAATCTATACTTCCAGCCATAGGAATCAATGTGTTTTTCCCTTTTCCAATCCAGAAATCACTTAATCCGGAATGTTCTGTTCCGAATAATACTGCAGAACGCTGTGTGAAATCTCTTTTGTAAAGATCTTCAGCGGTCTCATCCATCAAAGTTGTATAAATGTTGAATTTGTTTTTCTGGAGGAATTCCAAGGTTTCTTCATTTTCTGCCTGATACACTTCCATTCCAAAAAGACAGCCTACACTGGATCGGATAACATTTGGATTATAAAAATCGGTTTTTCCGTCAGCAACAATAAGAGCATCAATACCAAAAGCCTCACAACTTCTAAGAATAGCGCCTAAATTACCTGGTTTTTCTACTCCTTCAACAATGATAACTGTAGAGTTCTCTTTTGGAACATAAGAAGAAAGAGGAGCTTCTTTTACTTTATATACTCCGATAATTCCTTCTGAACTACCTCTGTAAGCGATCTTTTCATACACTTTATCACTTACATAGTGGATTCTTCCTTCCGGAACCTGCTCCTTAAAGATATTTTCACAGATAAAGAATTCTACAGGCTTAAAATCATATTGTATGGCTCTTGCATTTTCCTGCTGTCCTTCTACAACAAAAACATTTGATTTTTTACGGAACCTGTTGTCAGTAAGTAGCTTAGTGACGTTTTTTATTTTTTCGTTTTGAAAACTTTCTATCAACATTTTGCAAAATTATGCAAAATTTATGATTGTACTTCTCTGCTTTTTATAAAAAGGTTCTTCCAGGTAACCTGAAACGGACTTTTCTTCTTCTTTTTATAGTATACAACAAGACCTATTATCAGAATTACGGATACAAACTTATAAACATTTCCATAGAGGTTTCCGGAAACATTTTCCGAGACGTTGAAGATCTCCCAATACAGGTTCATGAAAAAATGTAGGAATATGGCTCCCCAGACATTAAAATTCTGTTCAAAATATATCCAGGCAAAAAGAATTGAACCTAAAAATGTAATCGCAAATATCTCAATAAGCTCTATTGTGTTTTGACTCTGATATAAATGGACCTGTGCAAATAATAATGAACCGAACAGGATGGATGAAAGGAAGCCTAATCTTGTGAATCTGTATAAAGTTCCGATAAGAAAAGCTCTGAAGATGAGTTCTTCAAAAAAAGCAGATGAGAGGGTGTTGATGAATAATGATTCAAAATTGACTGTTTTGACTAATCTGAAATGAATAATGTATCCAATTAGCATAGGTAAGGTTGCCATAAAAGCTAAGGAAAAGCCTTTAATAATAGATTGGTCTAAAGAAAAAAGATTAAGGATTTTCTTTTTAGGAAATAGAATTTTCAGAGTGATGATTATTGGGAGCAATGTTATGGAATAGGCTACTGCATGGGCTATAGCTTTACTGTGAAACAGGTTTTTTGTAAAATGCTGAATGTTTTTAAAGCAAAAAAGATCAAAGAAATAATAGATGATAAATCCTAAGATAAAGATCGAAAAGAAGCGAATGTTTTTACTCATATTAATTTTTTTGAGCAAAAATGTAGTTTTCTGAAAAGGAGATCAATTTAATGTGATGAATAACAAGAAATAGTGACCAATGACAACGTTTTATTTTTTAAACTGCTGTAACCGAGGGATAATAACAGAGATGAAACTTCTGGAAACCGGTATGTCAAAATCCATTTCTGGAAGAATCAATTTGTAGCCTTGAGCATTGCCTTTCAGGTTCTTTACTTTGTCAAGATTGACAATGTAGGAGCGGTGACATCTTTGGATGTTATGGGTTTCTATTTGTATCAATAAATTAGACAGGCTTATTCTGAATAATTGCTTGTTTATTCTATTGTTGTCTAAATAATAGAGTGTACAATAGTTTTCCATAGACTGAACACAGAGGAAATTATCTTCAGTAACTGAAAACTCTGTATTGTTTATTTGAATTTTAAAAACAATCCTGGTTGAGCTTATAGGGTTTTGATTGAGCTGTGAATCAATAGTCCGCGGAACATTCTCATGAGTTTTCTTCAGATAGATATATCTTGACAAAACGTATATAGCAGAAATAGGAATGCCTACAGCTAATGAATACAGAAACATATAACCATAATTTTCAAAACTAAGTGCTACATGGCTGATGAATAATGAATTATAGAAATAGGAAAAAACAGATCCCAGAAGTAAGATGATCAATATTTTTAAAAGTTCAGATCCTGTATTCCAGGTTTTGAAACGGAAAGTACAAAGATCCGAAACGAAAAAAGAAGCTCCAAAGATAATAGTGTAAGGAAAAAGAATGAGGTATTTGTAAGGATGATGGAAGTTTTCCGTACCAAAAGGTTGGAAAATAATCAGAAAAAGATATACTGTAATCCCCGCTCCAAAGGAAGAGATCAAAATTTCTGCAAATGATTCCGACCTGGGGTAAGAATTCAATTTTAATGAAGGTAGATATTTCATCTCACTGTACCTGAAGATTTTTATATCAGCTTTTGTAAAATTATATAAAAGTGATTGATTATGCTAGGGCTCAGCAAGTATTTTTTGGTCGGTAAGCAGCTGGTTGGCAATATATTCACTGGGGGTAATGCCCTCAAGCTGTTTAAATACCCTGTTGAAGGTTGCCTGACTTGTGAAACCAGCTCCTGTGTAAATGTACATTAAGGTAACCTTCGTTAAATCTGATTTTTTAATGAGATCTTTTACATGTTTAATTCTTAGTGAATTGAGGTATTGGTTGAAATTTTTGTATCCTTTATAATCTATAGCTCTGGACAGGTAGTTTATATTGGTTTTTAATTCTGAACATAAACCAGAAATTTTAATAGAAGGATTCGTGAAGTAGTTATTGTGTTTCATATACTTATCCAACTCAAAAAACAGGATTTCTAACTTACGATGATCTATGATTAAGTCATTTTTGTTTTTATCAGATAATTCTATCAGATAATGTGGCTCTTTTGAAAGAAAATTCGGTTTGTACAGATGCTTTTCTTTCATTTTGATTTTAATAGTGTATTTAAGAGCTTTCGTTTCTAAGTTGCTGATTTTTATTTTGTAATATATAAATAAACACACTAGAGAAAAGTTAGCCAGTATCGTTGCAGCATTGGTAGGACGGAGAAATTTTTTGTCATAATCATAAAAATGATGGTTAAAATATTTAGCATATATCATAATGAGCAGCATCAATATCATGGTGTAAAACATATAATACACAACCATCTTTCTTTTTAAAAAAACATAGGCACATACTGGCATGGGAAACAACCAGATAAATCCTACAAGAGAATCATCAATAAAGTTTAAGATAATAACAGAAATATATAGAGAACTGAAATGAAGATAGGCATTCACAATCCTGGATATATTAAAATTTCTTCGGATCAGTATATATGAATAAATATAAAAGACTAATGCACCTGCGAAATAATAGAGCGGAAAAGTGTTTTTTAACCAAAACAGGTAGATGTAAATAGAAACAGCGTGGAAGATAGCCAGGATAACTAAATAAAATTCAATAAGCTGTTTTTTTAATGAATGTATTCTGTTGTTGTAATATTGAGTAATTCTCATCGCAGCAGGCCTTCAGCTTTTATTCATTATTTAGAGTAAGCAAATATAGCCTCTAAATTTTTTTTATACAATGTAAATATTCGATTTAAATTATTGTTGAAACTATTTTTAAAATCCTCTAAAAAATCCTCATTAATCATATTTATAAAATGATTATGTTAAATAATTGTTATTCAGTGTGGTGCGTCTGTTTCAATCATTTTTTCAATATGACTTTACTCTCAGTTTTATGATTTTGTATAAAATTTAATTTTGCAAAAAGATTAATGATAGAGCGGGTTTGTAGATAATAACTCGTAAAAACTGAATTGATTCTAATAAGCACATTGATGATTTTAAGAAGAGCAATATTATGGTATTGCTCCAGCTAAATAAAAACAGAATGATGAAAAAAAATAATTAAAAACTAATAGCCTTTTATTATCAAAAAAACTTTTAAAAAAAGAATTTATGAAGAAATTTTTCTATGTTGTAATGATTAACCTGCTATTTGGGCTTTCGCTATCTAAAGCACAGACCGTAAAGGTGAGTAATAGCGGAACGGGGCAACCTGCTGTTTATACATTTGAATATGTAACATCCGGGGCTATTGGAACGGGTACTGTAACACCTAATGTGTTTTACTTTTCATTACCAGCAGGATTTCCGGCAATTTCTCCTGTTGTATCAGGGGGAAAGAATTTACAGTCCTATGTTACTTTTAAAGTAAATGGAGTATCCTATCCATGTTCTGCTTCATTTGGAACAGTAGGTGGAAGCTGGAGTAATGGTGTACAGCTATCCGTAAGTGGAGCAACTAGTGGTGTTGTCATTCCTGCCGGAGCCCAGATTCAGGTTGTCATTTCTGGAATGATCAAGAATCCTACAAATTCCGGAACATATACAATACAATGGAGAACAGCTGAAGGAAGTGGGCAGGTTACCCAGAATTTCAGTAGCAATATTAGTTTTTCTGGAACATTGGCAACTCAGGAAGTGAAAATTAAACAAAATGAACTTTCTGTATATCCGAATCCTGCTGTTGATTTTATTCAGGTTGCAGGTTTAGGTAAGACTCAAAAATATACGGTCTATAATTCAGTAGGAAACTATATCACTGAAGGAAAAATTTCAGAAGGTGAAAAAATTAATACTCATCATTTTGTTTCAGGTGTCTATTTTCTGAAACTTGAAAACGGAAATTCCGTTCAATTCATCAGAAAATAAAATTGATGCGGCAATCTGAAATAAAGGTTGCCGCATTTTTTTAGCATTAATGTTGATTCTGAATTTGATCCGGTGTTTTTATTAAAATGATATTTCCCAATAATAAAGTAAAGCAGCTTGCTATCCAAAGAAAATACCCCGGACCATATCCTGTTATGGGAAATTGATGTCCTGCTTCATTCACGGTAATTTCATCCACAGATAAATAGCAGAAAGTAAGGCCAAAGGCAATAAGGCTAATGACTGCTGATATTTTTACCTGTTTTAATAATAGAAAAAATGCTCCAATAAATAGTAGTGGGTTAGCCATCCATGCTATTCCGCCGCCTTTCATTTCTGCCCAGCCTAACAGAGCGCAGGCTAGTCCGCTCATTTCATGCCCCTTTGCATATACTGCTGTGAAAGGAAGTGATGCAAGATAAAGAATAAGACATATTAATAGGATGAGATTTGATTTTTTCATGGTGTTTAGGTTTTATTCTATCAGATTACCGTTGTCAATAAGGCTCTGAGGAAGATCCTTTTTATTTTTAATCCCCAATGATTTCAGTTTCTGAGTCTGGATCACCAGGTTATCATTACCTGTGTAAAGTTGTTTGTAGGCATCATTATAAACGTTTTTAGCAAGATCGAGATTGCGCCCTACTTTTTCAAGGTTATCCACAAAACCTACAAACTTATCATATAATCTGGCTCCTCTATCTGCAATTTCCAGAGCATTTTTGTTCTGGTATTCACGTTTCCAGAGGTCGGCAATCAGTTTTAAAGAAGTGATAAGATTACTTGGATTCAAAAGTAAAATTCTCCTTTCGTAGGCATAGTTCCAAAGATTTTGATCTGCCTGCATAGCAGCAATATAAGCCGGTTCACTAGGGATGAACATCATTACAAAATCTAATGATTTTCCATAGTCATCATACGCTTTCTGGCTAAGCTGCATAATGTGATTTTTGATGGAACTTAAATGTTGATTAAGTTTCATGTTATACACATCCTGATCTGTTTCATCCACTAATTCTGTGAAAGCAGTAAGAGAAACTTTAGAGTCGATAATCACATTTCTTTCATCGGGATATTTTACAACGGCATCCGGTCGCATTTTTTTACCGGAAAACTCAGAAAATAGGGCTTTGTTGTCTTCATCACGAAGTTCATGTTCTAGAAAATATTCTCTTCCTTTTACCAGTCCTGATTTTTCAAGAATGCTTTCAAGAATCATTTCTCCCCAGTTACCCTGGGTTTTGCTTTCCCCCTTCAATGCTCGCGTTAACTTTTTGGCATCTTCGGAAATCTGCTGGTTCAGTTCGGCAAGTTCCTTTACTTTTTCAGCAAGAGAAAACCGTTCTTTATTTTCCTTCTCATAAGCTTCATTCACTCTGTTTTTTAAATCAGTGATTTTTTCCTGAAAAGGTTCAAGGATATTTTTTAAGTTATTTTGATTTAAAGCAGTAAACTTCTCTGTTTTCTCTTCTAATATTTTTGTAGCCAGATTTTCAAATTGCAGTTTGGATTCTTCCTGTATTTTGGTGATTTCATCCTTTTGGGTATCCAGTAATTTTTGAAGATTTTCATTCTGGGCAGAAAGCTCTGCATTTTTAGCAAAGAAATCCTGTTTCTCAGCAATCAGAGTTTCTATCTGGAAATCCTGTTTTAATGTTAATTGCTTTTGTTCCTGGAACTGGCTGTTCAGTGAAGAATGCTGTGCAGAGAGTTTGGCAAATTCATTTTTAAGATCGTTCAGAAGATCCTGTTGTTGTATATTGAGTTCTTTTTCCTTATTGAGATTCTGGTTCAGTTCCTGATTTTTTGTATTTGAATTTTCAAGGTCAGATTTGTTTTTAATATGTAAGAAATTTAACTCATCAAAAGTACTTCTTGAAACCATAGATGATTTCAAGGCAAAATATAAAATAATGGCTCCTAAGGCTCCACCCACAATACATCCAATAATTAAATAGGTCATCTCCATTCTTCAAAATTAGGAAAAAAGGCTGGAAGTTAATACTTGGTGATGAATTTCCGAATGGGGTTTCAAATTCTCTCTTTATACCTTGAAAAATCTTTGCTTCCTTCTCCCGGCTTCCTCTCTTCAGCCAGAATCCCTATATTTATGGGAAATTTAAGAAATAGTATGAATATCTTATTGGTAGAAGACGATCAGAGAATTAGCAGCTTCCTGTTGAAAGGACTTTCTGAAGCCGGGTATACGATGACGCTTGCAGACTCGGGTGAAAAAGCCAGAGAAATTATTCATACCTATGATTTTGATATTATATTGATGGATATTATGCTTCCGGGATTAGATGGAATGCAGCTTACACAGATCATCCGATTTAAAGGAAATTATACTCCGATCTTAGTTTTAAGTGCATTGAACAGTCCGGATGATAAAATTAAAATGCTGGATCTTGGGGCAGATGATTATTTATCTAAGCCATTTCATTTTGAAGAACTGATTTCAAGGATCAAAGCCTTAACAAGACGAAATAAACTGAGTTATAAAAAAGAAGATAATCATCTTTCATGTGGGAATATTATGATTGATACGGATCTTCATAAGGTTACCCAAAACGATAAAGAGATTGAATTTTCTCCTACAGAATATAAACTTTTTACTTTCCTGATGGAGAATAAAAATAAAGTACTGAGCAGAACCCAGATTTTACATAACGTTTGGGGAATAGATTTTGACAGTTCAACCAATGTAGTGGATGTGTACATTTCCTACGTTCGCAACAAGATTGATGAATCTGAACAGAAAATTATTCATACCGTTAAAGGAACAGGATATTTAATTAAAGATTAGCATGACGCTTAGAAACAGGTTTACCCTTATTTCAAGCCTTTCGTTTGGCATTGTTTCTATCATCACATCTGCGGTGATATTTTTTGCCTATTATGACAGTACAAAGATCTTTTATTTCGAAAAGCTCAGGAATACCGCCCTGATTTCTGCTATTTATTATCTTGAAAAAGACGAATTACCGAAAGACAGACACGCTCAGATTAAGCAGGAATATAAACATCTTATTCAGAATAATCAGGTAGCAGTTTATAACCGGAACAATGAAGTGACATTTGGACAAAATCTGAATGATACAAATATTAAATTTTCTCACTTACAGGCTGCCAGAAATAATAAGGGAACTCAGTTCATGGCTGGTAATCAATTCTATTATGGGATTTTCTATCCGGATAATCAGGGAGACTTTGTGGTTTTTGTAAAATCTCCGAATGATTCTTTTCAGTCGCAGATCTGGAGACTTGCCATTATTATGCTTTCTGTTTTGATTATTGGATTGTTGGCTATTTATTTCTTAAGCCGGTATCTATCAAAGGTAGTATATAAACCTATCTCTAATGTGGTGGAACGAATTAATAAGGTAGATTATAATAATATTTCTACTGCCATTACTTCCACCAATACCAATGATGAAATAGAAGATCTAATTAAGTCTTATAATAAACTGTTGGGGAGAATCTCTGAAAATGTTTTGTTGCAGCAGAATTTCATCAACTATGTTTCTCATGAATTTAAAACTCCGTTAGCGGCTATTTCAGGGAATCTGGAAGTATTTGCTCAAAAAGACAGAACACCTGAAGAGTACAAAAAAGTAGCTAAAGAATCTCTGGATAATGTTTATGAGATTGAAAATATTCTAAATAATCTTCTTTTAATGTCCGGAATGACAAAGCTGGAGTCTTCTCACAAACAGGTAAGAGTGGATGAATTGATTTGGAAGATTTATGAAAAACTTGATGCTAAAGCCAAAGAAAATAATTCGGCTATCAAGATCCAGCTTCAGGTTACTAAACCTTCTCTTTTAGAATTCCCGGGTAATGAAACGCTTTTATATCTCGCATTATACAATATTGTAGAAAATGCTATTAAATATTCTTATGGACAGCCTGTTGAGATCATCTTATTGGAAAAGAATAATCAATTGAATATTGAAGTGAAAGATCAGGGTAAAGGAATTCCGGCAGATGATCTTGTTAAAATTACTGATACATTCTACAGAGGAAAAAATGTGGATGGGATTAAAGGAAGTGGTATTGGGTTATCTTTATCCAGAAGTATTTTTGATCATCACCATATTTCCATGGAAATTGATTCTCAAGTAGATGTAGGCACGAATGTTCTGCTTGTTTTTCCTTCTCATTTTTAAAACTATAGTGCATATTTCCAGGTTTTGGCTAAAGCCAATGGAATTCTTATTTATATGTAAACGGACTAAAGTCCGTTTCTATTGATTGTATTTCCCACAGATTACACAGGTTTACACAGATGTTTGTGGATAATTCTTGCAGAAATAATAGTGTTATTTGTGAAATACATTAGTGTAATTCGTGTTAAAAAAATCTGCGTAATCTCCATGATCTGCGAGAATTAAAAATAAATCCCAACCTATTCTAATCAAACTCTAATGTTGGCCTAACTGAATTTTAATTTCATTCGAAATTGGCTCTAATATTAGGAGAATAGCTTTGTGGTCTTAAAATAAGAGACCTTGAAGAAGATTTTTTTACACTATTTTATATTCATTGTTTTAGTTTCTTTTCTGCGCAGGCTTCGGATACTCTGAAGATCAGCAGAAAGGAGGCTGAAACTATTTTTCTTGCCAATAACCTTGATATTATTGCCCAGAAATTAGAGATTTCCCAGGCAGAAGCCAGAGCACTTCAGGCTAAGTACTGGCCTAATCCTACATTAAGTATCAGTGAAGTTAACCTATGGAGAACTTATGATATTGAAGAGCAGCCAGCGCTTATCGGAAACTGGGGAAAGAATACCCAGATCTCTGCTGAAATAGAACAGGTAATTCAGACTGCAGGAAAGAGAAGGAAAAACATTGAATTACAAAAAATTGAAGTAGAAGGTGAAAAATACGAACTACAGGAAGTATTGCGTGAACTTAAAAAGACCTTAAGAAATTCAGTTACGGAGATTCTGTATAATCAGGAACAGCAAAAGATTTATCAGGGTCAGATTGCTTCTATTGAAAAATTAACGAAATCATATAATAATCAATTAAATCTTGGGAATATCAGTAAGGCTGAATATATCCGTCTGAAAGCACAGGAAATTGAATTCAAGAAAAAGCTTGTGTCATTGAAGCAGGAAATTGAAGACCAACAGGCAGAACTGAAAGCTTTACTGATGATTCCATCCCATTCTTATCTTGTGATTTCAGATTCATTTACCATGCCGGAAAAACAGCTTTCAGAAATTGAACTCACTCAATGGGTGGAAAAAGCAAAAGAAAACCGTCCGGATATCCTGATTGCTAAAAATAAAGAGAAGCATGCAGCTAAGAATCTTGAAATTCAGAATGCAATGAAAACTCCGGATGTAGCTGTTTCCATTGGTTATGATCGTGGTGGAAATATCATGAAAGATTTTATCGGATTAGGACTTTCTGTAGACCTTCCCATCTTCGACAGAAATAAAGGAAACATTCAGGAAGCTCAACTTGAAATTCAAAAAAGTAAAAATGAAACCCGTAAAAATCAGCTGAAGTCGGAAAATGAAATTGTTGCTGTTTTCAAAAACTATATCCGTACCCAACAGGTCTCTGAAGAAATTGATGATACCTATGAATCTACATTAGACGGTTTGCTGGTAAGTCATGAAAAGAATTTCAGACTCAGAAACATCAGTATGCTTGAATATATGGATTTCCTGGATACCTACATTGGCAATAAAATGATCATACTCGATACCAAAAAAGAGCTTAATCAATACTATGAAAACCTGCAATATGTTGTTGGACAAGATTTATAAACGATCATTAAGCATGACCTTAAAAAATACGAACATCTACTTATGAAAATGAACACTACTAAATATATCTCTGTATTATCTCTGTCTGCCCTGGTTCTATTTACAGGTTGTAAAGAAGAGAAACCAACTAACGATGCTGAAAAAAAGTATTGCATCAGTCAGGAGCTTAAAAAAGATATTAAGCTTGCCAAGGTAGAAATGCTTCCCATTGAAGAAAGTATCACCCTTACCGGAGAAGTGGAAAGCAACTCTGATAAAACGGTTCCTTTTGTAAGTCTTGTGGATGGAGTAGTTACCGATACTTATTTTTCCCTTGGAGATTATGTAAAAAAAGGACAGATTCTGGCTTCTGTAAAAAGTACGGCAGTTAATGAAATGCAGGATGACACCCAGACATTACAGGCTCAACTTGCCGTGGCTAAAAGAAAGCTTGTCTCTGTAGAAGCAATGTATAAAGATGATATTGCCTCTCAGAAAGATCTTCAGGAAGCAAGAGCTGAAGTAACCATTCTTCAGTCTAATATTTCTAAAACGCAAAAGAATATGCAGCTGTATTCTGCTGGTGGAAGTACACTACAGATTAAAGCGCCTGCAGATGGTTATGTGATCAATAAGAATATTTCTAAAGGAATGCCTGTAACTGCCGGTGGTGACCAGCTTTTTACCATTTCCAATCTGGATAAAGTTTGGGTGATGGCTAATGTATATGCTACCAACATGAGACACGTATACGTAGATCAGCCGGTTGTTGTAAAGACTTTAGCTTACCCAGATGACAGTTTTTCAGGAAAGATTAACAATATTTCTCAGGTTTTTAATGAAAATGAAAGAGTATTAAAAGCTAAGATCATTATGGATAACAACGGAATGAAGCTAAGACCCGGAATGTCAGCAGATGTTGTTTTACCTGTTAATGCTCAAAACAAAAGTGCGTTGGCTATTCCTGCAAAAGCTTTGATCTTCGATAATAATCAGAGTTATGTAGTGGTATATAAAAAAGACTGTGAATTGGAAATAAGACCTGTTACGGAAATAGCATCTAACAGTCAATATATATATGTAGAAGGAAATTTAAAACAAGGTGAAAATGTAATTGCTTCCAATGGACTGTTGATTTATGAGAACCTGAAAAACCAATTAAACACCTCTAAGAAGTAATGCGAAAATTTGTTCAGAATATAGTTTCCTTCTCTTTAAAAAACTCACTGATTGTTCTTTTAGGAACTTTCATGTTATTGCTTGGAGGAATCTATTCTTATATACACACTCCCATTGAAGCTTTTCCGGACGTTACCAATACAAGAGTAAGAGTCATTACCCAATGGCCTGGAAGAAGTGCCGAAGAAATAGAGAAATTTGTAACACTACCTATTTCCAAGGAGATGAATGCCATTCCGAATAAAACTTCGGTAAGGTCTATTTCCCTGTTTGGATTATCAGTGGTTACTGTGATTTTTGATGACCATGTCAATGATTTTTATGCACAGCAGTATGCTTCCAACAAGCTTGGTAATGTAGATCTTCCTGCAGGAGCAGAATACAGTATTGAGCCACCGTCAGGAGCTACAGGTGAAATTTACCGCTATATCATTAAAAGTAAATTACCCATTAAAGAGGTTACAGCGATCCAGGATTGGCTTGTTGAAAGAGAATTACTGGCCGTTCCCGGAGTGGCGGATGTGGTAAGCTTTGGAGGTGAAGAAAAAACGTATGAAATAAAAATTAATCCTACAGAATTACACAATTACGACCTTTCCCCCCTGGATGTGTATGAAGCAGTTTCAAAGAGTAATATTAATGTAGGTGGAGATGTAGTGGCAAAAGGAGATCAGGCTTATGTAGTGCGGGGGATCGGTCTTTTGGAAAAGAAAGAGGATATTGAAAATATTCAGATTGAAGTAAAAGGTTCTACTCCTATTTTAGTAAAGCACGTTGCTGAAGTTAAAGTTTCTGCAAAACCGAGATTGGGACAGGTAGGATACAATAAAGAAAACGATGTAGTAGAAGGGATTGTCATTATGCTTCGTGGAGAAAATCCAAGTGAGGTAATTGCAAGACTGAAAGACAGAATAGAGCAGCTGAATGGCGGAGAATTACCGGGAGATGTTCAGATTGTTCCGATTATTGACCGTACAGAACTGGTGAATACAACCGTTCATACCGTTTCTAAAAACCTGATTGAAGGAGTTATCCTGGTTTCTATTATTGTATTTATTTTCCTTTACAATTGGAGAACTACATTTATCGTGGCATCAGTAATTCCGTTAGCTTTCCTTTTCGCGATTATTATGTTGAAAATTCAAGGGCTTCCGGCAAACCTGATTTCCATGGGAGCATTAGACTTTGGATTGCTATTGGAAGGAACACTCGTCATCGTGGAACATGTGTTTGTCGCCCTCGAATTAAAGGCCAAGAAGATTGGATTAAAGAGATTTAATAAGATTTCCAAACTTGGAATCATCAAGAAAAGTGCAGGAAGTGTGGCAAGCTATATTTTCTTTGCCTTATTGATTTTGATTGTAGCTCTGATGCCTATTTTCTCTTTCCAGAAAGTGGAAGGAAAAATGTTCTCTCCTTTAGCCTTTACACTAGGGTATGCACTGTTAGGTTCACTGATCTTAAGTTTAACCTATGTTCCGGCCATGTGTAAGCTTTTATTAACTAAGAATATTGAAGAAAAAGAAAACTTTATTTCAAGATTCTTCAGAGTGAACATCTATAGAATTTATGATTTCAGTGTTCGTCATAAAAAAGGGTTCATGATTGGTTTTGTGGCTTTACTGGCTTTATGTGGATGGAGGTTTTCAAATTATGGTTCAGAATTCTTACCAAAACTGAATGAAGGAGCCATCTATGTACGTGCCACACTACCAAATAGTGTCAATCTGGATGAATCTGTAAGGCTTACTAAAGAGATGAAAGAGATTCTCATGAAGTATGATGAAGTGAAATTCGTTATGACTCAAACCGGTCGTCCTAATGATGGAACAGACCCTACAGGTTTCTTTAATATTGAATTTAACATTCAGCTGAAACCGGAAAATGAATGGAAAAAGAAAATTTCCAAGGAAGAGCTTCTCGAACAAATGAGAGTTTCACTTGAAAAATATCCGGGAATCAATTTTGGGTTCAGTCAGCCGATTCAGGATAACGTAGAAGAATATGTAGCTGGAGTAAAAGCGCCATTGGTGATTAAAATATTCGGAAATGACTTATTCCAGCTTGAAAATTATGCCAATCAAGTTGCCAATTCCATCAGAACAGTTCCGGGAATTTCAGATGTGAATGTCTTTAAAAATATAGGACTTCCGGAACTCAGAATACAACTTCATGATTCCAAAATGGCAAAATATGGAGTTTCCACAGCAGACGCACAGGCTGTCATTGAAATGACAATTGGTGGTCAGGCTGCAACCAAGTTCTATGAAGAAGAAAGAATGTTTGATGTGATGCTCAGATTTGAAAAAGAATACCGTGATACTCCTGAAAAAATGGGGAATATTCTGATCCCAACTCAGGATAATAAGAAAGTGCCACTGAAGGAAATTGCAACTATTGATTACCACACCGGACCATCGTTTATTTATCGTGAAGGAAACAGCAGATATATTGGGGTAGGATTCAATATTGAAGGACGTGACCTTGGAAGTACTATTAAAGAAGCCAAGGAAAAAGTAGAAAAAGAAGTGAATCTTCCTAAAAACCATAAAATGACATGGGCTGGTGAATTTGAAAGTAAAGAAAGAGCAGCTAAGCAGTTGGCTATGGTGGTTCCTATTTCACTTGTGCTTATTCTTATGCTCCTGTACTTCAACTTTGGAAATGTAAAAGACACACTGATTTCTTCTATTACATTGGCTTTTGCTTTCATTGGAGGATTTTTATCCCTTTGGTTTACGGGAACCATCTTTGGAATCTCAGCAGGAATCGGTTTTATTATCCTTTTCGGGGTAGCTACTATTGATGGGATTGTTCTGATTGGAGTGATGAAAGAAAATCTTCAGAATAGGATGTCTCTTAAAGAATCCATTTCCGAAGGAGTAAAAAGCAGAATCCGTCCTGTAGTGATGATTGCCTTGATGGGATCCATGGGACTTCTTCCGGCGGCCATGTCTAATGGAATGGGTTCTGAAATTCAAAAACCTTTAGCCATTATGATTGTAGGTGGATTAATTATCTGTATGCTGCTGTCATTTACCATATTGCCAATTGTGTTCTATTATGCTTATCGTAAAAAGCATAAAGAAACAATGTAGTTTCTTTTTATTTGTTCATTATGAGGTCGGGATCCGTGAGGAAGATCCCGGCCTTTTTGTTTTAGTTTAAACTGTTTTTGTTGATTCCAGAATTTCAATATTCTTCACAATATCGTTGCTTTCACATTTCTTCAGTTCTTTAAGCAGAGCAGGAGTAAGTATTTTTGGATTCAAAATTTGTGTAGCCACTTTTGCTGCTGCATAATCTACGATGTTAATAACCTGCTCTCTTAAAAAATTAGGGGTATTGGAGGCAATCACCGCTGTTGCCCATGAAGTATCTCTGGCTTTGGAAATTGCAAAATCGAGGATCACATTATCTTTCCCGTTGGAAAGCTGGTCAATAAGTTGTACCGGATAACATATTTTGTTTAGCGAATCCTGTACTTTCTGATTAATGGAAGCAATCACATTATTAATATTCTCAAAATCTTTTTTTAACGGATTAATTTTCCTGTAAGGCATAATGGAAGCTGCGGAAATTCCCAGATCCAGATTGATGTGAGCATTCATACCCAGAAAAATATGTTGTAAGATCAGAAGATCTTTATTTTTAGTGGCTTCAAAGGCAATATACCAGGCATTAGTACACTTTTTACCATTACTGTAGTTTTCCCAGGCTTCCAGGTAGCGTTGTGCAAAAGCAATATCCAGCATTGTCATTCGGGGATTATCTTCAAATTTCTTTTGTTGAATTCCTTTTAAAACCTGGGCCGTCATAATGCGGTAAGTACAGGCGAAATATCCAGCCGGACTTTTGTTTTCTTTGCACCGGATGATGATTTCATCCAGTTTTTTCAGGACCTCTTCTATAGTTTTCATGATTTTTTTATTTAAAGATATTGATAAATAAGTGGTTAGTAAAATGATTTTGTTTTTTGCTTATTAATTCCCTAAAAGATGATTTATGTCATTTTGATTTTAGGCGTAATGAGCTAGTTTTACAGACTTAAAATTATAACATGAAAAAACTCAGTTTACTTTTTAGCAGTATTATTTTACTGTTTGCAACTTCCTGTTCTACGGAAGAACTTGAGAACTCTGCCTCAGTTGCAGATTTAAATAATGGATCAAGAAAAAACGCGGCAAAGTTTGCTGGTGATGGTGCTTATGATGTCTTGGGATATGGTTATAACGCAACAGGTGAATATGCCAATTCAAACTCTTCAGGATATCAGGTAATTGATATTGAAAAGTTCAAAAACGAACAGGCTGGGAGATTGATTACTGATAATGTATTTTCTCAGGAATTTATTGAAGAATATGGAGAACATGCAGAAGCTTATTCAAAAATGGTATCTACTAAAGTGGGTGCTACAGCTGGATTCTCTTTATTTAAAAAACTCATTTCAATTTCTTTTAGCTCTTCAGTGGTTAATAATAGCAGCAATAAATTTGATGCTAAATACATTTATGGGAGCTATAATTTATTAATTAAGCAAAGGAGATTTAGATTTAATGCTACTCCTGCTTTACTATCTGATTACTTGACTCCGGAGTTTACGAATGACTTACAGTCTAATAGTCCTCAGCAGATTGTAAACGATTATGGAACTCACGTTGCAATAGATATTTATACAGGTGCTAAGTTAGATGCTATGTTTCAGTCTGAAACCACTAATCAAAACCGTGAGAAAGCAGCCAGAGTTGGAGTTAAAGTTGGGGTAAAAAATATATTTGATGCTGATGTTGATAACAACGTAGAAACTTCAGAATCAAATAAAAACTATTCAAGAAAATTATCTTTCAGAACAAGAGGAGGAGATCCATCGAAGGGACTTGTGGGAGATTTAGACCTTGAGATAACGAATCCTAAGGTTAATATTACCAATTGGCAGAATAGCTCAACACCAGCTAATGCAGTACTGGTAGAATTTGGAAATAACGGTTTGATTCCTCTTTATGAATTTATTAAAGATCCAGTGAAAAAGGCTCAAATGAAAGCTTATATAGATCAGTATTTAATTGATAATCAGGTAAGATTAACATATACAAACAGTGCAAACCTTGTTAACGGTAATTTTGTTAGAAATCCGGTTACTAATCAGATCTTTTTTATGTTTGAAAACAAACTGAGATATATTCAAAGCTCTATGACTCTTGATGGTTTATTTAATATAGCTTCTGGTGAAATTGCAACGATTAGCCCAAGTAATTTGGCAACAGTAGAACGTGGGGCTGATTTAACACCAGATAATGATCTGAAGCAGGATGTCTATACTAATAAGATATATATGAGAGAAGGCAATGTTTTAAGATATATTCCAAATCTTGCTGTATATAATAAATATAGATTTAATAATAACGCGATTAGAAAAATATATGGCACAAGCGGTTATATAATAGGAAACGATATTCAATAAGTTTTTAATAATAAAAAGTGAGCCGAAAGCTCACTTTTTTTGTTGTCCAGATTATGGAGTGAAGATAATCGGGTCCGGAAATGGTTCAAGAATCAATGGTTTGCATCTTGCAGCGGGTTCACATCTTCCTCCCATACATATAAAATTAGTCATAGTGGTTGAGCCGTCAGGGCATCGGATCATGCCTTCGCCTGGGCAGCCTCCTGGACATTCTGGTAAATGTAAATCCCCTCCGAATACTTCTTTCTGCTCTGTTCTTGAAAGTTTAGATAAGTTCATTTTTTTCATGGAATTAATTTTTATTTTAATAATGGTTATAAAATGCTTACAATCAGTATTGTAAATTCATTTTGTTACAAGCTAAAATAATTAAATTATTTCATGTAAACAAGATATATTATTGTTGATATTGTTTATAAATGTTTGAAATGTAGTTTATTAAATAATTAATCGTATATTTATTTCCATTCAATGAGATATAAAAAGAGGAATCCGAAAATCTTAAAGAGTAGGAAATTAAAACTAAACCGAATAACTATGAAAAATTTAAAAAACTTAAACAGAAAAGAGCTGAAAACAGTTTTAGGAGGTGCAGCAACAGCTTGCGAAACACCTGTAGATGGAGGCTGTCCGGCCGGATATACATTCTGTAGTAACCCTTATTGTTGCTATCCGCCAAGAAAGCCATTTATCTGTTTCGATTAGTCATAAAAAATCCCTCAGCTGAGGGATTTTACTTTATTTTTAAGGATTTTCTTTTGAAATTTCATCATGATGCTTAAGATATAAAGGTAAGGCTGCAGAACCATACCAGGGGAAGATCTCATAACTGAAAACTCCAGCCTGAACTGCAGGATCTGTTTTCACCCATTGCTCAGCTTCTTCCTTAGATTTTGTATTGAAAATAAACATTCCGCGGTAATTTTCCTTATTCTTTTCCAAGAAAGGTCCGGCGACTACTATTTTTCCTTCATTGGCCAGTTTGCCGATGTTTTCCATGTGTCCTTTCATTAAAGAGCTCATTTTGGCTTTGTCTTCAATTTTTGCTGTACCGGTTGTAAGCATGACGATGGTGTAAGGCTTCATACCATATTGATCTGCACCTAAAGAAGTGGCAAGTTCCTGATTAAATTTGGGTTTATCAGTTTTCTTTTCCTGTGCAAAAGAGAATGCAGATATGAGGAGGGCTGTGATAAGTAATGTTATTGATTTCATATTGTTTTGTTTTGATAAATATAATAAAACCTTATAGATTTCTGAGAGCTGGATTTCAATGATGGAATGATACAAAAAAACCTCGGCGGGCGCGAGGTTATATGCAATTGTCCTGATGAGGTTACATCAATCTTTTATTCTTAAAAATTCTTTAGCCAGTTCAATCATCTTAGGATCACCGGTATATTTTCCATGCTCATCAGACAGTTTTACGGTTGGGATCCATTCCTTATTAGGAGCCTGAACTCCGATAAGCTTCATCACAATATTCATCGGCTTTAATCCTACATCATTGGTAAGGTTTGTTCCTATTCCAAAAGAGATTCCTATTTTTCCTCTGCAGTAGTTGGTGATTTCCTCTACCTTTTCAAGATTTAAAGCATCTGAGAAAATAATGTATTTAAACATTGGGTTAATACCATTTTTCTGATAATGGGCAATAGTTTTATCAGCAAACTCAAGGGCATCGCCACTGTCATGGCGCACACCATCAAAAAGTTTCGCAAATTTCTTATCAAACTGCTGGAAGAAGACATCTGTTGTATAAGTATCGGAAAGAGCAACTCCCAGATCACCTCTGTAAACATCTACCCAATGCTCCAAAGCTAGCTCATTCGCCATTTTGAAACCATATTCAGCAGCATGGAACATAAACCATTCATGGGCATGAGTTCCAATTGGTTTTACTCCATATTTCATAGCAAAATGTACATTGGAACTTCCAATAAAGGTAGAGTCCTTTTTCTGTGTTAAAGCTTCCATTACCAGGTTTTGTACCTTATAAGAATGTCTTCTTCTGGTTCCGAACTCAGCAAATGTTACCCCAAGTCGGCCCAAAGAATCCGCTTTCTCAATAGTTTTGCTCATCACCACTTCATTAGAATCTCTCTCCATATGGTTCATCTCATAATGAAGTTCACTGATTAATGCCAATAAAGGAACTTCCCAAAGAATTGTTCTGTACCAAAGACCTTCAACAATTACAGAAAGATCTCCGCCTTCCTGACGGATTTTTACCTCAGACGGATCATAATGGTACCCTTCCAGGAAATCCAGATAAGGAAGATCAATATAAGGACAGGTTCTTGCCATGAATTTCTTTTCATCCTTGGTAAGCTTAAGCTCTGCCATTTTATTCACGGCTTCTCTTAAAGCCACATCAAAACCTTCCGGAAAATGATGCTTTCCTCTGTTGATGAATTCATATTTAACAATAGAGCCAGGGAAAAGTTTTACCACGGCATTCTGCATGGTTATTTTATAGAAATCGTTATCCAGTATAGAGTTTAGTCTTACGTCATTCATAATATGTGTAATTTTAACGCAAATATAAAAATTAAAAATAAAATCGCCTAAATGTAAGGCGATTTTTTTGAAATATTTTGATGATCTTATCGGTTTATTTCCCCAAATAGGAATTATACATCCAAACTTCTTTCTCCTGTTCGGTAATATAATCGCTCATTTGAGAGTTGGTACCTTCATCACCAGCCTGATCTGTAATGTCTAAAAGTTCTCTCTGAAGATCAATCACCACTTTGAATGAGCTTAGAATCTGTTCAACACTTTTAGTGCCGTCAGTTACTTCTTTGCTTTCTTTGATGGTAGCTACTTTTAAATAATCAGAGTAGTTGTGTGCAGGAGTGGCCCCCAGGGTCAGGATTCTTTCTGCAATTTCATCAATTTTTAAAACTAAGCTATTGTAAAGTTCTTCAAACTTCGGGTGAAGGGTAAAGAACTGATCTCCTTTGATATTCCAGTGAGAACCTCTTGTGTTCTGATAAAATACAGAATAGTTGGCTAAAAGTACATTTAATTTTTCTGCTATTTTTTGCAGTCGGCTTCTTTAAGGCCTATAATACTTGCGTTTTTCATAAGTTTATCTTTTATATATCTCAAAGTTACGAAATATCATGCCGAATAGCCCGGGATATCAATAGATGATAACTATAAGAAAATTTTTTAAAATAGTTTGGAAGTATTAATATTGCAAATGATGAAGGCTCTATCGGTAATTAAGAAGGGGAGTGGTGAAATCATAGGCTGACTTTTATCAGTCATCTATCATATTATATTTAATTTTAAGATGGGAATAGTCCGAAATATAGGTTTGCGCAGTTTTTTACTGTCCGGTATCTTTTTTTTCTCAGTTTGTCTGTTGTATTACATCAGTTCTATTCTGAAAACAGACGGGCACTACGTCTATCTCCTGGATGATGCTTACATTCATCTTGCAATGGCAAAGAATTTTGCGCTGTATGAAGTATGGGGAATGACGAAGTATCAGTTTTCCTCTACGTCTTCATCTCCATTATTTACTTATATATTAAGTGTATTGATTAAAGTTTTTGGAAACAATGATCAGATTCCATTATACTTCAATACTCTTTTTAGCATCGGAATTCTTTATGTTTTCTCTAAATATTATGCTGAAATTTTTAAAGAAGTTAAGAAAACAATTATAGCCACACTTTTTACGGCCTTCTTTATTGTACTCCCTTTGAATATTCTTTCAGGGATGGAACATGTTTTTCAGGTATTCCTGTTTGCGGTTAATATCCTTTGCTTTTCCCGTTATAAACATAGCAAGCGTGCCATATTGGGCTTTTACTTTACCTTGCTTTTAATGGGGTTAATCCGTTTTGAAAGTATGTTTTACTTTGTAATTCTAGCTTTTATGTTAAGTATTCTTAGAAGATGGAAAGAAGGATTATTGGTGCTATTGTTGGGATTCATTCCAATTATCACATTTTGTGCTTTTAATTATCAGCAGGACGGTTATTTTTTTCCCAATTCTGTTGTGGTAAAAGGAACAAAATTAAGTTTTGATGTCAATATGACAAGCCAGCTGAAGGTTATTTTACTGGATAATCTTTTGCTGAATATCAGTTTTTATAAAATAGGAATCTTTCCTCTTTTGCTATGTGCCGTGTTTATCTACAGGGATTTTAGAGTGAAAACACTTAAAGAAATATTGAGAGATCATTTTTTATTAATTGTATTCTCTCTGCTGATGATCTGCCACTCTATGTTTGCAGATTTAAAAGGACATTTAAGGTATGAAGCCTATATCCTTACAGGTTTTTCTATGGTATTGATCCCAAAATGTAAAGAATTGTTCTTCAGTTTCAGAAGTTATATAAGGAAAGAAAAACTAGTGAGTCTGTTGATTGCAGCGAATGTTTTCCTGATGATCTACAAATGTTGGGTTGCTCATCCTATTATGAACAATGGCGGGAAGAATATTTATGAACAGCAGGTACAGTCTGCCAAGTTTCTGCATCAGTTTTATAATACATCCAAAGTAGTTGCTAATGACATTGGAGCAGTTTGTTATTATACAGACATTCATTTATTAGATATCGCAGGTCTTGGGTCTGTAGAAACAATTCATTTTAATGAAAATAAAAAAGGATTTGATCAAAGCTTTGGGAACTTTCTCAGTAAATATTGCATAGATCATCAATACGATATTGCAGTTGTGTATGAAGGTTGGTTACAGGGATATGTTCCTTCTTACTGGAAAAAAGCAGCTACTTTAAAAATTGAAGATAAGATAACAGTGGCAAGAACAGAAGTTTCCATATACTCTATAAACACTAAGAATTTGGAAGAACTGAAGCAAAATATCAGAAAATTTAAATGGAATAAAAATGTTATTGTTACAATAATAGAATAAATACGAATCTAAACTTCTTTTCAGATTTTTTTATTTCTCTCATGGTTGATTTTCGTCTTAATTTCTTAAGGAATAGATAACAATTAGTTAATGAATCCGGAGATTGTGTTTTCTAGCTTTGCACTCGAAATCTAATATAAAGTAAAAAAGCAATGAAGAAGTTTTTCCTGTATTCTATGCTGTCATTATTCATGTTCTCATGCAGTAGCAATGATACAGATGCACAAACACTCACACCAACTCAGCCTACGAAACCGGAGGCTAAATACCAAACTAAAAATGTAGTTCTTCTCGTTGTGGATGGACCCCGTATTTCTGAAACCTGGGAAGCCGCCAGTAAAGAGAATATTCCTAACAGGGTAAGTTTATTGAACCAGGGTGTATTTATCAGTAATTTTAAAAACAACGGAACAACAAATACAAACCCGGGACATAGTGCCATGTGCTCAGGAGTGTATGAAAATATTAAAAATAATGGTACTGAATTACCAGGTTTTCCATCCGTAATGCAGCAGTGGCTGAAATTCACAGGAGCAGATAAAACTAAAGCATGGGTTATTGCCTCTAAAGATAAACTTGAAGTTTTAAACGATTGTAAGCTGGCAGACTGGAAAGGAAAATACCAGCCAAGTGTAGATTGTGGTGTAAGCGGAAACGGATCGGGATACCGTGATGATCTGGTAACGATGACAAAGACTAAAGAGGTTATGGCAAAATACAGTCCGAATGTTATGG
Organism: Chryseobacterium sp. CH25; assembly: GCF_004119455.1. Lineage (GTDB taxonomy): Bacteria > Bacteroidota > Bacteroidia > Flavobacteriales > Weeksellaceae > Chryseobacterium. The sequence goes on along the minus strand of NZ_NRQT01000003.1, from coordinate 103,280 downwards.
TCATCAACCTTAAAGATGTAGATTCTTATGGTCATGCCAATAAATGGGATGAATACATCAAAGCCATTAAGACTACAGATGCTTCTATTAAAGAAATCTGGGATTATATCCAGTCGCTGCCAGCTTATAAAGATAAAACCACTCTTATTGTTTCTAACGACCACGGAAGACATATAGATGCTAAAGGAGGCTTTGCAGAACATGGAGACGATTGTGCAGGATGCAGACACATTGAGTTTTTTGCTATGGGCCCGGATTTTAAAAAGAATGCAACCATCAGCACAGGAAATTATGAGCAGATCGATATCGCAAGTACAATGGCAGAACTTTTAGGAGTTCCTGCACAATATATGAAAGGAAAAATAATAAAGGATGCCTTTAAATAAAATTTTGATTTTTTGATGTTAACCTCCATTACTTAAAACAATTCAATAACATAAAAGTAGTGGAGGTTTTCGGTAGTTTTGGAAATAAATGAAGAAAAAATCTTGCAAAATAAAATTACATAACTGCTTGTCAATTAAAAAAATATTATTATTTTTGCACCCTAAAATAAAAAGCAATTAAATGCCTACTATTCAACAATTAGTAAGAAAAGGAAGAGCCACGCTTGCCAAGAAGAGCAAATCGGCTGCCCTTGATTCTTGTCCACAAAGACGTGGAGTATGTACGAGAGTATATACTACTACACCTAAGAAACCTAACTCTGCACTTAGAAAAGTAGCAAGGGTAAGACTTTCAAACGGTAAAGAAGTTAACGCCTATATCCCGGGCGAAGGACATAATCTTCAAGAGCACTCGATAGTATTGGTTAGAGGCGGAAGGGTGAAAGACCTACCGGGAGTACGTTACCACATCGTAAGAGGTGCATTAGACACAGCTGGTGTAAATGGAAGAACTCAGAGAAGATCTAAGTACGGAGCTAAGAGACCTAAACCAGGACAAGCTGCTGCAGCTCCTGCAAAAGGAAAGAAAAAATAATCATTAAATAAGGTACAAAAGCAATGAGAAAGACAAAAGCGAAAAAAAGACCGTTGTTACCAGATCCGAAATTTAATGATCAATTGGTAACGAGATTCGTAAACAACTTAATGCTAGACGGTAAGAAGTCTATCGCATTCAAAATTTTCTATGATGCATTAGATATCGTAGAAACTAAAAAAGGAGAAACTGAGAAAACAGCCCTTGAAATCTGGAAAGATGCATTAACAAACGTTATGCCTCACGTAGAAGTACGTTCTAGAAGAGTAGGTGGAGCTAACTTCCAGATCCCTATGCCAATCAGAGCTGATAGAAAAATTTCTATGGCAATGAAATGGTTAATTAGCTACTCTAAAAAGAGAAATGATAAGTCTATGGCTTTGAAATTAGCTAATGAAGTTGTAGCTGCTTCAAGAGAAGAAGGTGCTGCTTTCAAAAAGAAATCTGATACTCACAAAATGGCGGAAGCTAACAAAGCTTTCTCACACTTTAAATTCTAATCTGAAATGGGTAGAGATCTTAAATTTACAAGAAACATTGGTATTGCTGCTCACATTGATGCGGGTAAGACTACCACTACTGAAAGGATTTTATTCTATACAGGAGTAAACCACAAAATTGGAGAGGTTCACGATGGTGCTTCTACAATGGACTGGATGGAGCAGGAAGCAGAAAGAGGTATTACTATTACTTCTGCTGCAACTACTTGTTCTTGGAACTTTCCAACAGACCAAGGAAAGCCTCTTGCAGATACTAAGCCTTACCACTTCAACATCATTGATACACCGGGACACGTTGACTTCACTGTAGAAGTAAACAGATCTTTAAGAGTATTAGATGGATTGGTATTCTTATTCTCAGCAGTAGATGGAGTAGAGCCTCAGTCTGAAACAAACTGGAGACTTGCTGACAACTACAAAGTTGCTAGAATGGGATTCGTAAACAAAATGGACAGACAAGGTGCTGACTTCCTTAACGTGGTAAACCAGGTTAAAGACATGTTAGGATCTAACGCAGTTCCAATCGTTTTACCAATCGGTGCTGAAGAAGATTTCAAAGGAGTTGTAGACTTAATTAAAAATAGAGCGATCATCTGGGATGAAGCTGGACAAGGTGCTACTTTCGAGGTAGTTCCAATTCCTGAAGACATGAAAGATGAAGTTCTTGAATACAGAGAGAAATTAGTAGAAGCTGTTTCTGAATATGACGAAACTTTGATGGAGAAATTCTTCGAAGATCCGGATTCAATTACAGAAGAAGAAATCAATGCTGCATTGAGAGCTGCTACTATCGATTTATCTATTATCCCAATGACTTGTGGTTCTTCATTCAAGAACAAAGGAGTACAGTTTATGTTGGATGCAGTATGTAAATACTTGCCTTCTCCATTGGATAAAGATGATATCAAAGGTACTGACCCAAGAACAGACGCTGAAATTACAAGAAAGCCATCTGTAGATGAGCCTTTCTCTGCTCTAGCATTTAAGATTGCTACTGACCCATTCGTGGGAAGATTAGCATTCTTCAGAGCATACTCTGGAAGACTAGATGCTGGTTCTTATATCTTGAACACTCGTTCAGGAGATAAAGAAAGAATCTCTAGAATCTATCAGATGCACGCTAACAAGCAAAACCCAGTAGAATATATTGAAGCTGGTGATATTGGTGCTGCTGTAGGATTCAAGTCTATCAAAACTGGTGATACAATGTGTGACGAGAAAAACCCAATCGTTCTTGAATCGATGGTTTTCCCTGATCCAGTAATTGGTATCGCTGTTGAGCCTAAAACTAAAGCTGACCAAGATAAAATGGGTAACGCTCTAGCTAAATTGGCTGAAGAAGATCCAACGTTTACTGTTAGAACTGACGAGGCTTCTGGACAAACGATCATCTCTGGTATGGGTGAGCTTCACTTAGATATCATTGTAGACCGTATGAAGAGAGAGTTCAAAGTTGAAGTAAACCAAGGACAACCTCAGGTAGAGTACAAAGAAAACTTAACAAGAGTTGCCAACCACAGAGAGGTTTACAAAAAGCAATCTGGAGGTAAAGGTAAATTTGCTGACATTGTATTTGAACTAGGACCTGCAGACGAAGGTAAAGTTGGTTTAGAATTCATCAATGAGATCAAAGGTGGTAACGTTCCTAGAGAATTTGTTCCTGCAATTGAAAAAGGATTTAAAGCTGCAATGAAGAACGGTCCATTGGCTGGTTTCGAAGTTGAAGGTATTAAAGTTACTCTTAAAGATGGATCTTTCCACGCGGTGGATTCTGACGCTCTTTCTTTCGAAATGGCTGCTAAGTTAGGATTTAAAGAAGCTGGTAAAGCTGCTAAACCAGTAATTATGGAGCCTATTATGAAACTGGAAGTTGTAACTCCAGAAGAATATATGGGTAACATCATTGGTGACCTTAACAAGAGAAGAGGTACTATCAGTGGTCAGGAAGAAAAGAACGGTGCTGTTGTAATCAAAGGTTCAGTTCCACTTTCTGAAATGTTTGGATATGTTACTACTCTAAGAACACTTTCATCAGGAAGAGCTACTTCTTCTATGGAATTAGAGAAGTACCAAGCTACTCCACAAAACGTTGCTGAAGATATCATAGCTAAAGCAAAAGGTTAATTTTTAAATTAAAGAAATGTCACAAAGAATCAGAATAAAACTAAAATCTTACGATTACAACTTGGTAGACAAGTCTGCTGAGAAAATCGTAAAAACGGTAAAGGCTACTGGTGCTGTTGTAAACGGTCCAATTCCATTGCCAACGAATAAGAGAATCTTCACAGTGTTGAGATCTCCGCACGTAAACAAAAAAGCAAGAGAGCAGTTCCAATTATCAGCTCACAAGAGACTAATGGATATCTACTCTTCTTCTTCTAAAACTGTTGATGCTCTAATGAAATTAGAACTTCCTTCAGGTGTAGACGTTGAAATTAAAGTGTGATAACTGCATACTTTGCAATGATTATACAAATCCGTTCCTTTTTAGGGACGGATTTTTTATTCCCATTAATCGCTTTTTACAATAGGATACAGGCCATTTAAATCAAATTCATGCTAGAATAAATTTGATTTTTTTTGCTTTTTATTATTGATAATCATTGTTTGGCAGCAAGAGCCTATCCTCAATAATCACACAGCTGTGTTAGAATATTTTTATCATAATTATAACGAGATTATTGATTTCATATTGATGGTATTCGTAAGGTGACATATCTCACCTTGGTTTATTTATTTAGAATTATTAAAAATAATAATTTTGCAAAAAATTATTGATGTTTAGAACAGTATCTTTTTCCTTGCTTGTTTTAGGATCTGCTTTTATGAGCGGTCAAAAAACTAAGGACACGTTAAAAAGTAACCATATTAATGAAGTAGTAATAACGGGTTCTGGGTATGCACAGAAAATTAAGGACACACCGGCTACCATTTCTGTAATTACTCAGGCAGATCTTAAAAAAAGAGCCTATAGAGATATTACAGATGCATTGCAGGACGTACCAGGTGTTTTTGTGACAGGAGGAGGAAGTACAAGTGATTTTTCAATAAGAGGTGCAGAATCTGGACAGACACTAGTTTTAATTGACGGTAAAAGAATTAATACCAGAGAGACAAGACCTAATTCTGATGGCCCTGGTATTGAACAGGGATGGATGCCACCATTGGAAACCATTGAAAGAATTGAAGTAGTAAAAGGACCAATGTCTTCACTGTACGGTTCAGATGCAATGGGTGGAGTTATCAACATCATCACTAAAAAACTGAGTGACGGTTGGAGAGGATCTGTTGGAACAAGTTTAATCCAGCAGGTGCATAAAGAATCAGGAAATACTTACCAGATTGATGGATATGCTGCCGGTTCTTTAGTGAAAAACCTCCTTCAGATGAAAGTTACAGGAAGCTATTCAGACAGAAATGAAGATAAATTTGTAGGTGGGTTTACCGAAAGAGTAATCAAAGCTTTTGGTACAGAATTCAGCCTTACTCCCAATACAAACAATACTTTTAAGCTTAGCTACGATTATAACCGTCAGGAAAGAAACCAGAATCCAGGATATTCCTTGGGACCTAAAGCAAAAAGCTCACGTAATAATTACGAGAGAAATGTATTGGCATTAAGTCATAAAGGAGACTATTCAAACTTCCATACAAACTCTTATATCCAGTATGACAATACCAACAACCCAAACAGGGATATGAGATATGAAACGTTAGCGGCTTACAGTCTTAATAATTTCAATATTAAAGATCATGTGATCAGTTTTGGAGCAGAATACAGATATGAAAGACTGAATGACTTAGGAAATAAAATGAAGTCTGAAAACGGAGAAGTAGTAACCAAACTGACACGTTGGAACTGGTCTGCATTTGCAGAAGGAAACTGGAAACTGGTTAACAAACTACACCTGGTTACGGGAGCACGTTTAGACAATGATGAAAACTATGGTGCCAACTTTACACCAAGAGGATATTTAGTATGGAGTGCTACAGACAATTTCACTTTCAAAGGTGGGGCTTCATGGGGATATAAAGCACCAGGTCTTAGAGCTGTAAATCCAGGATGGGGACAGGTAACAGGAGGTGGAACTCAGGATGGAGTAATCATCGGAAACAAAGATCTTAAACCGGAAAAAAGTTTTAACCAGGAGTTAACAGTAATGTTTGAAGATAATAAGAAAGTGATTAACCTGAGTGTAACAGGATTTAACACAGACTTTAAAAACAAACTGGTTGAAGTTAGAAAATGTAACAACAGCGAAGAATGTAAACAGTTTGAAGCTTTATACAATCATATCTATGATTTTATCTCAACAAGAGAAAATCTTGGTAAAGCAAACAGTATGGGACTTGAAGCGAACCTTGGAGTAAATGTATCTAAGGATATCGTATTAAAAGCAAACTATACTTATACAGATACTAAAATTAAATCTGATGAAATTCCAGCATTGTACAATAAACCATATGCCAGAATTCCTAAGCATATGGCCAACGTAAACCTTTCATGGAAAGCAAATGACAGTTTTGAATTCTGGTCAAGAGGAAACTACAGAAGCGAAAGCCAGCCGGGAGTAAGCAGAGGTAGAGCACAGGAATTCCCAATTCCATCTTATTTCTTATTAGACTTAGGAACAGTGTACAGACTGAACAAGCATGTGCGTTTCACATTTGGAGTGTACAATCTTTTAGACAAGGATATCCGTAATGATACAACAGATCCGGCTAATAACTTTGGTTTCAGAATCGATGGTATCAGATATCAGTTTGGAGCAAACTATTTCTTCTAAAAATTTCAAAAACCTTAAAATAAAATATCAATGAAAAGTACTTATATTAAAACCATTGCAGTAGCATTTGCAACTTTGTTGGTTGTTTCATGTTCAGGAGATAAGAAGAAAGGGATTGATTATAACCAATTCAAGACCGAAGTACAGCTAACTCCGGATCAGGTTAAAAGTTTCGACGAAATCACTGCAAAATATCAACAGCTGCAGGAGCAGAACTTTCAGGCTGCAAAAGCTCAGGGCGGGAATATGGACCGTGTGGCATTGGGAATCAAAGGAGAAGAACTGAGAACACAACAGTCTCTTGAAATGGCTAAAATATTGGATGGTCCTCAAATGGAACAGTTCAACAAATTCGTTGATGAAAATGCCAGAAAAAGACCAAGGTATGACAATGCTTTATTGGAAAAGATAAAAGCTGAAGCTCAGCTTTCAGAAGATGAATTCAAAGTGGTAAACGCTGCAAACGATGCCTTTGAAAAAGCATTCAGCGATGCTCACGATGTATATCATGGAAATAATGATCTTGCTAAAGAATACTGGGAAAAATTTGATGGGCAGAGAAAAGCTGCTATTCAAAAAGCATTAACTCCGGAACATTATACGAAGTTTGAGGAGATTGTAAAAGATATCCAGTTCAAAGGAAGAAAGTAAACGATATTAATACCAATTTAGTAAGGAGGAAGTACTACGGAATCCTTTCCCAAATTTGTATTGACTTTTTAATTTATTCATATCAAATTAATTTTGTAAACATTAAGATGGCTCAATCATCTTAATGTTTTTTGTTATAATACCCAAAATGAAAACACTGTTTAAAAGCCTTTATCGGAAAAGAAGAAAGAATGAATCTGTCATTAAATACCTAATGTGGATCATTCATCTTTGGCTTGGGCTTTTATCATGTGTTATTATTTTTGTAGTATGTCTTAGCGGATGCCTTTATGCTTTCAAGAATCAGATTATAGATTTTACGAACAGAGATAAAGTGTACATCACTATGACTTCCACTCATGTGAAGAATCCGGATCTTATCCAGGCAGAATTATTGAAGGAAAATAAAGAATTAACCTCATTGTTGATACCGTCTGATAAAGGACGAAGTTATGTAATAGGGTACCGTGAAAATCAGTTAGACAAAAGCACTTATTATAATCAATATACAGGGGAAATTTTAGGCCAGCCTGTAGTAGGATCCAGTCGCTTTTTTGAAATAGTTCTGGATATTCATAGAAATCTGATGATGGGAAATGTGGGGCGTCAAATCCTGGGAGCCGGAGTATTGATGTTCTGTGTATTATTGATTTCAGGGTTGGTTCTTTGGCTGCCCAAAAACTGAAGTTTCTGAAACAGGGTTTAACCGTAATGTTTAAAGCAAAATTCCAGCGTGTAAATTATGATCTACACAATACCCTTGGTTTTTATACCTTCCTGATGCTATTTTTTATAGCTGTTACTGGATTGTATGTAACTTATCCATGGGTGAAAAATACACTTATTGTAAGTTTAGGAGGATCATCAATAGATAATATTTCAAAAGATAAAGACAATGGTGATGATGCATTCGGTGGCTTATTGGAAGATATGCTTCAGAAACAGGATGAAAAGAAAAATCTTAAAGATTCCGAATCCGCTTCCATTGACAGAATTTTACAGCTGGCAGATCAGCATCTTCCTTATTCTGCTGTTACCAGTATAGAGCTTCCTAATAAGGACAACCCGAGATATGTTGTTATCAAAACCAATACTCAAAATTTTCTGGGTATGATGCTTCCGGATGAAGTTACTTTTGATAAAACCGGCAACTTTAAAACCAAAGAGCTGTTTTCAGACAAACCATTGAATAAACAGTTTACTGCATTAGCCAAACCATTGCACACAGGAGAAATTATGGGGCTGCCAAGTATTATTCTTTATTTTGTAGTTTCGCTGATTGGATGTTCTTTACCTGTTACCGGATTTTTGATATGGTGGCACAGGTTTAAAAAGACGAAGTAGGGGAGAGTAAAAATATAAGAGGTGACGGAAGATTGTTCGGGTTAATTTTATACATTTATTATAAAATAATCTGACCTATGGATCACAAGAATAACAATCTCTTTGAAAAATTTTCAAACTGGGCCGTAAAATTTACAGGAAGTCAGTATGCTTTTATTGGGGCAACATTTGTGGTGGTGGCATGGGCTGTTACAGGGCCTTTTTTCAATTATTCAGAAACCTGGCAACTGGTCATCAATACCGGAACTACTATTATTACCTTTCTCATGGTTTTCCTAATCCAAAAAGCTCAGAATAAAGATTCCAAAGCCATACAGATTAAACTTAACGAACTCATCGCTGCTCATGAAAAAGCAAGTAACCGGATTGTAGATATCGAAGACCTTACAGAACCGGAGCTGGACCAGCTTCATCATTACTACGAAAATCTGGCACAGTTTGCTAAAAAAGATACAGACATTCATACTTCTCACTCCATAGATGCCGCCCAGAGAAACCAGGATTACAAGTATGAATTCTTCAAAAGGAAACATGAGGAATGGCTGCAGAGGCAGGAACAGAAAAAGTGATCTGGTTTTTAGTTAAAAATTTTCTATTATTTTTAAATATTATAGTTTAGTTTTTAAAATAAATGTGATATTTTCATTTATTTACATTGATATTTCATTTATGTGCACTTGTTTTGTGTATTTGTTTTATTTAGCATATATATTTGTTAAATAAAATGTATTTAAATGAAAATAAAATTATTTTGTTTACCCTTACTACTTTTCACAGTATCGGTAAGTGCACAATGGAATAGGGCTGAGCCGCAACAGAAAATTATAAAAAAAAGCGACCGTTCTGTTTATTATCAGCTTGATATAGACCATATCAGAACACAACTTTTACGAGCTCCTAAAGTAGGAGAAGGGGCTCCGGTTACAATAAATATTCCCAACCTTGAAGGTAAGATCGAAAGATTTACAGTGAATAGCTTTCCTGTCATGGATGAAGCTTTGGCAAAACAGTATCAACTTGGCTCTTATGTAGGAATTGGTATAGATGATCCTTCAAAGTACATCCGTTTTAGCGTTGCTCCTAATGACTTTCAGTCTATGATGATAGCTCCTGATGGGAAGTATGAATTTATAGAACCGGCCACTGCTGATAAATCCTATTATTCTATACATGGAAAAACCAACAAGAGTGGCCATGCATTTACCTGTAATACTAAAGAAAGTAAAGAGTCTGTAGCGAATCTTCAGAAAATAATGAATTCTGGATCTACGGCTAAAGCAAATAACAAAACTTTTCACACGCTTAGACTGGCAATGTCTGTAACAGGAGAATATACAGCTTATTTTGGTGGTGTAGCTGGAGCTCTTACACAGGTCAATGCTACTTTATCAAGAGTAAATGGAGTGTTTGAAAGAGAGTTTAATATACATGTTAATGCCATTAATGCACCTAACCTTATCTTTACAAATGCTGCTACTGACCCTTACAGTACTTCCGATTTCATGTGTAAATGGAATTATGAATTAATGAATACTTTACATGGTGGAAACTATGGTGTTACCGATGAAAGTTTTGATATAGGACATTTGTTTGGAGCAACAGGAGGTGGTGGTAACGCAGGTTGTATTGGCTGTATAGGAAGCAATGATGTTGCGACTACCTCTTATACTGCTGCACAAAGTGACTGTCAGGATGCCGGAGGAAGTTATTATGCTTATATAACTCCAGATAATTATAAAGGAAGTGGTTTTACCTCTCCTGCAGATAATATTCCAATGGGAGATAATTTTGATATTGATTTTGTAGCTCATGAGATGGGGCACCAGCTTGGGGATAACCACACATTTAGTCGAGTTGAGCAAACCGGGTCCAATACTTATGTTGAGCCTGGTACTGGAAGTTCGATTATGGGATATGCAGGACTTTGGGGAACAATGTCAGTTCAGCCACATTCAGATGCATATTTTCATAGTGTAAGTATTGATCAAATACAGGCTAATCTTGCAGCTGTGACTGTTGATGTAGAAACTCCAATTACGAATAATCCTCCAGTGGTAACAGCAATGCCTACTACTTATACAATTCCGAAATCTACAGCATTTGTACTGACAGCATCAGCAACAGATCCGGATGGAGATGCCTTGACTTATTGCTGGGAGCAGGTGAATTCAAGTAGTTTAACGGGTGGAGTAACCAAATCTAATATTGGGAATACAACTTCGGGAGCAAATTTCAGGTCTTGGGTACCTACAACAAATCCTACAAGATATTTCCCTAAACTTTCAACTGTTTTGGGTGGTGCTGTAAAGAATACCAACGATTTTGAGGCTGCAAGTACAGTAGCAAGAACCACCAATTTCAGGGTAACAGTAAGAGATAATAAACCGGGTGGAGAGGCGCAGTCAGCTTATGCAACACAGACCGTTGTTGTAGGTTCTGCTGCTGCATTCACTGTAAATACAACATCCCTTACTTCTAATACCAATTCTACTATTACATGGACGGTGTCGGGAACAACAGCTTCTCCATACAACGTTGCCAATGTGAAAATTGATTATACAGATGATAATGGAACAACATGGAATAATTTGGCTGCATCGGTTCCAAATAATGGTTCTGCAAGTGTTTTCATTCCGACAGATTTAGCCGGGAAAAATATTCATCTAAGAGTCTCTGCAATTGGGAATGTCTTTTATGCAGTGAAGAAGGCTACTGTATCTTCCAATATGCTGGCTGTTTCTGAGGCTGCGAATAATGTGAAAAAAGTTCATATTTATCCAAATCCTGTTGAAGATATACTTAATGTAAAGAATGTACCGTCAAACGCTACTTATGAAATATTTAATGCTCCGGGGCAATTGATATCAAAAGGAACGATAGATGATGGAAGAATTAATGTAAGCAGTTTGGTAAAAGGAGTTTATTTTATTACAGTTAATGGTAAGGATATAAACAATAGAACTAAGTTTATCAAAAAATAATACTACAAAATAAAAAACCTCTGAGAGCTCAGAGGTTTTTTTATAAGTAATTTTTATCTCATGAAATAGCTGAAATAACTGCAGCTTCCCATCAGGTTTTTTGTGGTTTCAGCATCCGAATACTGTGCCTTAAGCTGTGCAAAATAGGTTCTGTACTTCTGATTTTTCAGATTGTCCATTTCTTTTTGACGGGCATCTTCTTTTTCAGACCATTTTGGATCAGAGTAATCGAAATCTTTTGGAGCCTTGGCTTCATACTGATAATATTTACCCTGCTCGGCACTTGCCATCTGGAATAGAATTCTTGCCTTTTCTTCCTTATTGTTAGAGAGCTTAAGAGCTTTTTGATAATAGTTGATGGCTAAATCAAAATTATCAGGTTCAATATAAGAAGTATCAAGGAAGTTTTTATAGTAATACTTGTAAGGGTTGCCTTTATCATTATTCCAGAAATAATATTTTCCACCATTGCTGTTATCAATATCCATAACAAACAAATGACGGTAGTATCCTAAAATGGAAGTGTTGTACAATAGATTTCCGATAAGCTGATTAGCTCTTGCCGCCTTTTCATCTTTACCATTTCCAATTTTTTTAAGCTGGATCAGAACATCAGTAAGTTCCAGTTTATTCATATTATCTTTGATGAAAGGGAATTCAGTATAACCTTCAGATTTCATAGATTCAGCATCAGGACTTTGGTAACTTTCCCATACATTATGCCCGAAAACAAGACTAGGGATATTATTAAAGCCATTATATTCAGAAGAAGCATATTGTTTTGGAGTGATTTTTTGTCCGTCCTTTTCAGTCCAGTCATAATTTTCTCTTGGAATTCCACCAAATTTCTGAACCTTTTCATAATAGGATTTAGCCTTTTCAAAATCCGCAAGTCTCATAGCCCTGTCACCATAGATGGTACTGAAGAAAGCGTCAACACTTCCTACACTGTCCATATTTTTAGCAATAATCTGCTGTTCAAACTGAGTTTTATTAGGCTTCCTGTAAAACGCTTCAACACTTTTTACCAGACTTGAGTTGGGATTATATTGCAGATCAGACAGTTTATTATTCATCAGGAATGATTTTCCATCTTCTCCCTGAAGGAAATAACGGTTGGCCATTACATCTTTTAAGAATTCTGCCGTGCTAGGTGCATTTCCATAATAGTCATAATCACTGTTCACGTTAGCTGTATCCTTTTTTACCTCTTTTTCTACAAAATATTCGGCATAATCCTTCATCAGATGATCTTCAAAGGCTGCATCAACTTTAGGTTGGGAAACAATATCATTCAGAACCTTCATCCTTTTAATTTCTTCTAGATATTCAGGGTTGGTGGTCTTGATTTCGTTCAGGATTTCTGTACTTTCTTTATAGTCTTTCTTTAAAAACTTAAGGTAAGCATCTGCAATCTGCCAATACTCATCTTTAGATTTCTCTTTAGCTTTTGAAGTGAACTTTTCAAGGTCATTAAGATAGTCCTTTGTGTTATCATCATAGCCGCTGTATCCGGTAGTGTAAAAAGGAATTCTGTTAGGATTATTCAATAACTCATCATCACTCTGGTCTGCTTTATTACCATCACCGGATGCATCAGATTTAGAACCGCCAAAAAGATTTTTGAAGAATCTTACGATTTTCTGCCAGAAAGATATCTTCTCTTCTTTCACCTCTTTTACTTCCGTTGTTTTTTTATCAGAAGTGGTGTCTTTGGAAGCATTGTTTTCTGTATTTCCTCTATAAACGGATACTCTGCCAAACGCATCAGAAGTGTAATAATAAATTGGAAGGTAACTTCTTTCAAGTTCATTGATACTTCTTACCGCCATTACCTTCAGTATTTCAGAATCAGGATTGATGTCAAACATTTTATCCATAATAGGAATCGGGTTGTTAAAATCTTCATATCCTAAAAGGAAATAAGCCATGTTCTTTTCTTCATTTGTACTGGCTCTCTTCATAATATTACTGAAAGAAGCTGTATCCGAAAGTTTCATAGAAACAAAAGAAGATTCCTTACGGTCTTTCCTATTCATAAATACCTGGAAGAAGTTCCAGTTGGCATCAGCATTCATTTCCAATCCTCTTTGAGCTCCAGCCAATTGATCCAGAGCCATATAATATACCGTACCCTTTAATTTAATAGGTTCAATATAACTTTTGAAAGCCTGTAGTGCAGAATCATAGTTTCTGGTATAGTGATTCAAGCGTACAAGCTGATATCCGTAACGCTGCTTGATTTCAGGATTTCTGGCGGCATTATATAAAGATGTTAGAGCTGCAATTGTTTTATTATAGTCAAGAGAGGTTGCATTTTTCCTGTTCTCATCCCTGTTATAATAAAATGAGTTTTCATTTTCAACATAATTGATGCTCATGAAAGGTTCCAGATATTTGGCCTCAATCAAATAATCAATTCCTTCTTTGTATTTCTGGTAAAACCCAGTTCCCAGTTTTTGTAAAAGCGGGTTAGTAGGAGTTCCGTTTTTAAGAGCATTCAGGTCATTCATGCTTACTTTATACACAAGGTTCTGGGTCTCGGCATAATTAAGCTGATTGTTAAAATACTTTTTCCATGTTTCAATATTATCATCAGGAATCAGTGATGGATTATAATCACCAAAGAATCTTGTGGAATATGTATGAAGGAAAGGAAGATAAGATTTATCCTTAATGATGCTCTGTGTAAAAAGGTTGAAGTATTCATAATCCGGATCAGACCAAGCGCAGGCGTTGGAATTCGTATAGAAAAGAGATACAACCGCAAGTGAAAGAATATACTTTTTCATAGGGTTTGTAGTGTTTTTAGTTTTTATATAGTTTTTTGTAATAAATAGTGCGGACAGAAAATAGAGTAAAATGTTGATTATCTATTCTTTGTCTTAATCTTTAATAGATTTAAAATTTTCGATCTAACACAAATTTACTATCTAATTGATAATAAATAATATTAAAATGCGGGATTTTTTTCTGAAGAAAATGAGTTACATCATCCAGATGTTCCTTAGAAATTTCTTCTACCTTTATGGTAAAACCTTTATTGAGATAACTTCCGAAATAAAATCCGTCTCTCTGAACTTCAGCTTCATATTCAGAGATCTTTTTAAAGTTAGGATTTTCAAGATCCTTTTTAGACAAAGCATTGATGAGTTTATGTTTGTCCAGATGATTTGTGATAATTCCCCATGAATAAATAGGAAGAGCAACTTCAACTTTTTTGATAGGATAGTCTTCCATTTTTGAAAGGTAGCTTTTCAGAATATTTACATCCAGGATAGAATTTTTATCAGATTTTTCCAATGGGGAAGAAGTAGAGTAGCACATCAGATAAACTTTATCCACCGGAGGAACCCCAGTTTGTTTCTTATCTTTAACCTGATGAAGACGTAGTGTACATGTGATCTGTTTGCCTGAAATTCTTTTCAGTTCCTTTAGAAATTTAAAATAATCATCCCGTGTACCGGCAGTCCAGTCACAGTCAATCTGAATCTCATTGTTTATTTTTAAATGATATTCTTCCGCTTTTTTTAGGACCAAATGATGAATACTCTCTGCAAGGAATTTTATTTCTTCCTGAGAAATGGCAAGCATAGTCTGATTGGTGATAAAAACAGTAGGTACAATCTGCTTGTCAGTCTGAAAACTCTGATCTTTTGTAATAACAGCAATCGGTTGAAACTTTCCACCTGCTTTATCAACATCAAAAAATCTTGTATATAAATAAGGAACAGTTGCCTGGTCTAAAACCTTCTTTTCTTCCCGATTCAGTTTCAGATTCGTTTTCCAGTAATAAAATGTGTAAGGATGGTTCTCTTTTTTACTGCATGAAACAATAAAAAGTAAGACCCATAAGATATTTAGGATTTTCATACTTAATGATAGATGATTGATCTTTTAAAAATAAAGATATTTATACAGATCGTAAACGGTGAAATCCAGATGATCCTGTATTCTTATGATATTAAAATTCCTCTAAAGGAATAGCAATATGTGATTATTTGTATAATTCACTTTCGCAACTACAAGTTTCATGATCTATACTTTCTCTGGCAGAACAGCAGCCTTCAAGGGTTTTGATATTTCCTTTTTCATCAGTAAGATAAATTCTGTCCTTATCAAATTTTAATAGAAATGTTTCTTCGTATTTTTTAAATTCTACTTTCATTACTTTATTGGCTGCATATTTTCCTGCATTTACTTCTTCTTTTGTTTCCTTGCCATTCGCTTGATTTACCTGAACATATCCAAAATGAACATCTCCATTTTTCTTGACATCCAAATAATAATGTGGAGTTCCTGTCCCGCTATAGCCTTTCAAAATATCAAAACTTCTATGTCCTACAAAAGGAACTTTTACTTGCGCCAGACTAAAAATACTAATGCATAGAATGATTAAACTGAAAATTTTTTTCATATTCTTTTTTTCAAAGGTAAAAATATCTGCTGAACTCATAAATAGTGGAATCCCGGTAATTTTAACCAAACAAAAAACCACTCCAAAAAGAGTGGCTTCAATATAATTTGATTAAAACTTAAATTAAAAAACAGTCGCAGCCAGCTGAATCCTCGCATATTTATTAGAAGGATTCCACATAGCCATCATAGAAATAGGTAAACTGTAATGTTCCGTAATTTTAAGAACTTTTCCTGCTTTTACTCCAACATTCACGATATCGAAATTGTTTTTTCCATTTCCATAGAGAAAGGTATTTCCATTCAATGAAAATCCTGCACCTACAAAAGCATCCAGATTTACTTTCTGTCCGCTGATTACAGGATAACTAGCCTGAACATAGGTAGAATATCTGTTCTTTTTATAGCTTCCATCTGGTTCCAGAATTACTTCTCCTGCATTAGCACCTCCATACAACATAATGTCTGCTTCAATATTGATCGGGAATGAAGGTCCGAAAGTATAATTGGTTCTTAAATCAATAATATGAGCTGTTCTTCTTTGTGAATAACTGAAGATATCATCCGCAGCAACAGCAGTATTGATGTTTCGTGAATTATAAAGATCCCATAATCCAATATAAAAACGACCGTTGGAATATTGAACATAGTAATTGATCTCTTTATAATGCGTATTATCCTTATCATCTGCAAGAGCAGAAGCTCCCCAAATCCCGACTTTCCATTTCTTTTCCGCATCCAGAGCATAGGAAAGATTTCCCATTACAACAGGTTTATCTGTAATAATCAAACCTCTCCACAAGTGGTTGTTCTGAATATTGGCTGTGAAATCCAGCCTTCCTTCTTTGGTTTCCTTAGCTTCACCGCTTTCCTGAGAAAATAACCTTCCTGTACCTAAAGCAAGAAGGAAGATCCCTTTTAATATTTTCATCATCTGTATTTTTATTTTAAGGTTATAAATAATAATGCAGCGATAACAGCACCTATAACAGGGCCTATCACAGGAATCCAAGCATAGCCCCAGTCGCTGCTTCCTTTTACCGGAAGAATAGCGTGCATGATTCTTGGAGCAAGATCTCTGGCAGGGTTAATGGCATACCCGGTAGTTCCTCCTAAAGAAAGCCCAATTACCCATACAAGAAATGTTACAGGAATGGCTCCTATAGAACCTAATCCTACTTTTGCATTAGGATCTGCCTGTACATTAATACTAGGATCCGAAAAGTGAAAAATAACAAATACCAAAACGAATGTTCCGATAACCTCGCTGATAAGATTAGACGAAACTTTTCTGATGGCAGGACCGGTACTGAAACAAGCCAGTTTTGCTCCTTCATCTTCCGTAATGGCAAAATGATCTTTATGGAATAACCACACCAAAAAAGCTCCCAACATTCCTCCAATCATCTGAGCTGCGATGTAAGATGGGACTAAATCCCATGCAAATTTCCCTGCAGCAGCCAAACCAATAGTAACAGCCGGATTTAAGTGAGCTCCACTTACAGGCCCGGCAACGGTTACCCCTACGAAAACGGCTAGCGCCCAAGCAGTGGTAATAACAATCCATCCGGAATTATTTCCTTTGGTATCCTTCAAGACAACATTAGCTACAACGCCGTTGCCTAACAAAATGAGAAGCATCGTTCCGATCACTTCTGCGATAAATGGAGTCATATGTGTATTTTTAAGGTCAGTGAATTAATCTTCTATCCAGCTTTGAGCACGAGACACTGCTTTGTTCCATGAGTGAACCATAGCATCTACTTTTTCCCTTTCCAATTGAGGGTGGAAATCTTTATCTACAATCCACTGAGCCTGTATTTCATCAATACTTTTCCAGTAGCCAACAGCAAGTCCTGCTAAATAAGCTGCTCCTAAAGCTGTTGTTTCTAATGTTCTAGGTCTTGTAATTTTAAATCCGAAAAGGTCAGACTGAATCTGCATCAATAGATTGCTTGCCGAAGCTCCACCATCTACTCTCAATTCAAGACTCGCTCTCCCTGAATCAGCCTCCATAGATTTTACAATATCATACACCTGGAATGCAATGCCTTCTAAGGTTGCTCTTGCAATATGCCCATCAGTGGTACCACGAGTGATTCCTACAATAGTTCCACGAGCATACTGATCCCAGTGCGGAGCACCTAAACCTGTAAGAGCCGGAACAAAGTAAACCCCACCGTTATCTTCCACGGAAGATGCCAAGTCATTCACTTCATCTGAAGAATGAATAAGTTTAAGACCATCTCTTAACCATTGAATAGCTGCACCTCCTACAAATACGCTTCCTTCCAGTGCATAATTAACCTCTCCGTTGATTTTCCATGCTACAGTAGTAAGAAGATTGTTTTTAGAAGTAACAGCCTCTTTTCCGGTATTCATTAATAAGAAACATCCTGTTCCATAAGTGTTTTTTACCATTCCCGGAGAAGTACACATCTGTCCGAACAAAGCCGCCTGCTGGTCTCCGGCAATTCCAGCAATTGGAATTTTGGTAGAGAACAGAGTAGTAGCTGTTTCACCGTATACTTCACTGCTTTGTTTTACTTCAGGAAGAATTGCTTTCGGAATATTGAATAGTTCCAGTAGATCATTATCCCATTCCAATGTATGAATATTCAAAAGCATAGTTCTGCTGGCATTCGAAACATCCGTGATGAACATTTTCCCACGGGTTAGCTTCCATACAAGCCAGGTATCCACAGTTCCGAAACATAATTTTCCGGCTTCCGCTTTTTCTCTTGCCCCATCAACATTGTCCAGGATCCATTTTAATTTGGTTGCAGAGAAGTAAGCGTCCAATACAAGACCTGTTTTTTCTCTGATTTTTTCTGCATGACCTTGTTCTTTCAGTTCGTCACAATATTTGGAGGTTCTTCGGTCCTGCCATACAATAGCATTATAAATAGGCTCTCCGGATTCTTTATCCCAAACAATTGTAGTTTCACGTTGATTTGTAATCCCAATAGCAGCTACTTCCAGTCCGGAAATGCCTGCTTTGGCTATAATTTCTGCAGCAACGGAGATTTGTGATGACCAGATCTCATTAGGATCATGCTCTACCCAACCCGGAGTAGGGAAGATTTGTCTGAAGTCTTTTTGAGATACATATTTGATCTCTCCGCTATGGTTGAATAGAATCGCTCTGGAGGAAGTAGTTCCCTGATCTAAAGCGAGGATTAACTTTTCATTCATATGGTGATTAATTAAGGTTGATAACTTTAGGTGAGTAAGGAGTCAGTAAATATCCTTTTGCCAATTCAATAAATTCATTTTCCTGCTGCTGAGCCCATTCTTCAGAATATCCTTTTTCTTCCGCAATGATTCTTGCAACATTGTGGGCGCTGTCTATAGCTGCTCTTGCATCAAGGAATAACAAACGAGCTCTTCTAGCCAGAACATCTTCAATGGTTTCTGCCATTTCATTTCTTGCCGCCCAAACTACTTCGGCTACAGTGAATGGATGGTCAGGGTGTATTTTCTGTGAAAAACGTGGATTGCTTTCCTGTAAAGCCTTTATTGAAGGAATATCAGATCCGTATACATATAAATGATTGGTTCTGTCTACCTGTTCAGGTTTTACATTTCCATGAATAGACATGTGTTCTGTTTTAGAAGTCGTATTACCAAGCTTGTGAACTTCCATCGCTTTGTCAATGGTGTCTTCAGCCATTTTACGGTAAGTTGTCCATTTTCCGCCAATGATGGAGATTAATCCTGTATCGGAAGCAATAACCTTGTGGCTTCGGGAAACTTCTTTAGTACTCTTACTTCCATCTTTTGGCGCGGCA
The DNA here is from genome assembly GCF_004119455.1 of Chryseobacterium sp. CH25. Lineage (GTDB taxonomy): Bacteria > Bacteroidota > Bacteroidia > Flavobacteriales > Weeksellaceae > Chryseobacterium. The sequence continues at coordinate 83,829 of NZ_NRQT01000003.1, read as the reverse complement.
AGAGGACGAAGTCCGGCAAAAACAGATTTTACATCATCACGGGTTGGTTTTTTAGAAAGATATTGTCTTGCTGTATTTAAAACAAAGTTGATTTCTTCCTCCAAAGCACGGGGTTCGAAACTTTCGTTTTCCAAAAGAGTATCTGTAGTTCCTACCAAAGCTCTGTCATGCCAAGGCACAACAAATAAAACTCTTCCGTCAGAAGTTTTAGGAATCATGATGGCATCATCACTTTTCAGGAATGATTTATCCAATACAAGGTGAATACCCTGGCTTGGTACTACAAGTTTACCATGTTTAGGGTTATTCATATTAAGGATGTCATTGGTGAAAACACCGGTAGCATTGATAACTACTTTTGCATGAATCTGATATTGCTGTTTGGAGATCTGGTCTTCAGCAACCACTCCAATTACTTTATCCTTATCATTCTTCAGAAGATTAACAACCTTTACATAGTTTACTGCACTTCCTCCTTTTTCAATAATGGTTTGGGTTAAGTTAACCGCAAGTCTTGCATCATCAAACTGTCCGTCCTGGTAAACAACACCACTTGCTAAGTGATTTTGTTCAATAGTAGGCAGCTTTTCAATGGTTTTTGATTTGCTGATATATTTCGTTTTACCCAAACTTAATTTTCCGGCAAGGAAATCATATACAGACAGACCTATCTTATAATAGATTCCACCCCACCAGGTATAATTAGGAATAATGAAAGATTGATTCTTTACAATATGTGCTGCATTTTTGGCTAAAAGACCTCTTTCTTTCAAAGCCTCTTTCACCAAACCTACGTCTCCCTGTGCTAAATATCTTACTCCGCCATGTACCAGTTTGGTACTTCTGCTGGAAGTTGCTTTCGCAAAATCATGAGATTCAAGCAATAAAGTTTTGAATCCTCTGCTTACTGCGTCTAATGCTGAACCTAAACCACTGGCTCCTCCTCCTATGACTATAAAGTCCCATTCTTTTACATCGGTTAATTTACTGAGTTCTTCGTTTCGTTTCATAAATGTTTCGTTTATGTTTCGTTTTCAAATATATAAATTAAAAATGAAAGCAAAAAGAAAATAAATGAAATTTTAAAATGTTAAAAAAATACAGTAATTTTGAGGAAACGAATAAAATGGAAAAGCTAATTCCAAGGCAAGATGAAATATTAAAAGAACTCGAAGAGAAAGGTCATGTTCTTGTTCAGGATCTGTGCGAAAAACTAAATGTTTCTTCGGTTACGATTCGAAAGGATCTGAATTATCTCGAAAGTTTAGGGCTTCTTTTCAGAAATCACGGGGGAGCAAGTAAGCAGGTAAGATATGCTTACGAAAAGAATGTAGGAGAAAAAGAAAATATCAATGTAGAAGCAAAGCAGTCAATCGCTAAGGCGGCACTTCCATTGATTCAGGAAAATGACTGTATCATATTGGCATCAGGAACTACGATGCATTATCTTGCCAGGATGCTGATGAATTTTGGTCCGCTTACTGTTTTGACCTCTTCACTAAGGGTTGCCATTGAACTTTGTAATAATCCTAATATTAATGTTATTCAATTAGGCGGAGAGGTGAGGAAGAGTTCAACCTCAATTGTAGGGTCTATTTCTGAAGGAATTCTTAAACAATTTTCCTGCAATAAACTTTTCCTGGGAGTAGACGGGATTGATCTTGAATTTGGGATCAGTACTTCCAATGCAGCGGAAGCGCATCTTAATCAGGTCATGATTGAATGTGCAGATAAGACTGTAGTTTTGGCAGATTCTTCAAAATTAAATAAAAAAGGTTTTGGTAAAATTGCCTCATTGGATCAGGTAGATTATTTGATTACAGATGATGGAATTGCTGCCGAAGATGAAGCCAGACTGGAAGAAATAGGAGTAAATGTGATGAAATAACCCTGTCAATTCTTTTAAATCTATATAATAATAGGTGTGAAATATCGAGCCCATGATCAATCATGAGGCTTTTATTTTTTTTATGATGGGTTCTAATGATATTGTTTAATTTTCTGGAAAGGAGAGATAAGATGTTTCTTGTTTTTGTTTGAAAATCCAGGAATGGAATTTTATAAAGAAAATTGTGAAATGTTTCATTATCCTATAGTTATGGCATTTTTTTTGTTGATAGGTGTTGGCTTTGAATTGCCGGAATGAACAATGAGAAGGAAATGTGTGTTTTTTATATTGGATTCATTTTTGTGAACCGGTTATTTTTTCTGAAAATGATCTAAATGATTAAAAATCAAAATATTTTACTCAAAATATTTGTCGGTTACAAAATTATTCATAAATTTGCACACTCATTTTAGGAGCGTAGTGTGCCTATATCAAAAGTAGAAATCACTTCAGACTTCCGAAAAATGGAAAAAAATAAAGGATAAATTTTATTATAATATAAACAATGTCAGGTATTATTGGTAAAAAAATCGGTATGACATCTTTGTTTAACGAAGAAGGGAAAAACATTCCTTGTACAGTTATTCAAGCTGGTCCATGCTCGATTTTACAGGTCAGAACCTTAGAAGTTGACGGTTATTCAGCTGTTCAATTAGGTTTCGATGACAAGAGTGAGAAGAACGTTGGTAAAGCGTTAGCTGGCCACTTTAAAAAGGCTGGTTCTGCTCCTAAAGCTAAATTAGTAGAATTCCACGATGGATTCTCAGATGCTAAAGTAGGAGAAGAAGTAAATGTTCAACTATTCATCGAAGGTGAATATGTAGACGTAACAGGAACTTCAAAAGGTAAAGGTTTCCAAGGTGTTGTTAAAAGACACGGATTTGGAGGTGTAATGCAGGCAACTCATGGTCAGCACAACAGACTTAGAGCTCCAGGTTCTATCGGTGCTGGATCTGACCCTTCAAGAGTATTCAAAGGGATGAGAATGGCTGGAAGAATGGGAGGTAAGCAGGTAACTGTTCAAAACCTTCAAGTGTTAAAAGTTGATCAAGAACAAAATCTTTTAGTAGTAAAAGGTGCTGTTCCGGGAGCTAAAAATTCTTATGTAATTATCAGAAAATGGAACTAGTAGTATTAAATACATCAGGAAAAGAGACCGGAAGAAAAGTAACTCTAGACGAAACAGTATTCGGAATTGAGCCAAATCAGCACGCGGTTTACTTAGAAGTTAAACAGTACCTTGCTGCACAAAGACAAGGAACTCATAAAGCAAAAGAAAGAAGCGAAATTACTGCTTCTACTAAAAAGCTTAAGAAGCAAAAAGGATCTGGATCTGCTAGATATGGTGATATTAAATCTCCAACTTTCAGAGGTGGAGGTAGAGTATTCGGACCAAAACCAAGAGACTACAGATTCAAATTGAACAAAGCTCTTAAGAGATTGGCTAAAAAATCTGTTTTATCTCAAAAAATGAGAGATAACAGCATTAAAGTTTTAGAAGATATGAGCTTTGCTGCTCCTAAGACTAAAGATTTCATCAATGTATTAAATGCATTGGAACTTAACGGTAAAAAATCTTTATTCGTTCTTCCTGAAGCTAACAAGAATGTGTATTTATCTTCAAGAAACTTACCTAAAGCTAAAGTAATGAACTTCAACGAAATTAGTTCTTACGATTTAGTTAACGCTGGTGAGATCATTTTCTTCGAAGGTGCAGTTGAAAAATTCCAGGAAAATTTAAAGAAATAAGTCATGTCAGTTATTATTAAACCAGTTATTTCAGAAAAGGCTAACTACCTTACAGATTTAAGAGGTACTTATTCTTTCTTAGTTAACCCTAAGGCGAATAAGATCGAGATCAAAAAGGCTGTTGAAGCAGCTTACGGTGTAAAAGTAGCAGACGTTAACACAATGATTTATGCTCCGAAGGTTTCTTCAAAATACACTAAAAAAGGTCTTCAAGTAGGAAAGACAAATAAATTGAAAAAAGCGGTAATCAAACTTGCTGAAGGTGAGGTTATCGATATTTTTGCTGTAAATTAATTATTAATTATAAATAATAGTAATGTCTGTTAGAAAATTAAAACCTATCACCCCGGGACAGAGATTCAGAATTGTAAACAATTTTGAGGAAATTACTACTAACAAACCAGAGAAATCTCTAGTTGTTGGTATTAAAAAGTCAGGTGGACGTAACAATACAGGTAAAATGACCATGCGTTACACCGGAGGTGGACACAAAAAGAAATACAGAATTATTGACTTCAAAAGAAACAAAGCAAACGTTGAAGCAACTGTAAAATCTGTAGAATACGATCCAAACAGAACTGCATTTATCGCTTTATTAGAATATGCTGATGGAGAGAAGAGATATATCATCGCTCCAAACGGTATCAAAGTTGATCAGAAAGTAATTTCTGGTGACAGCGTAGAGCCAAATGTAGGTAACGCAATGAAGTTGAAAAACATTCCTTTAGGTACTGTAATTTCTTGTGTTGAAATGAAGCCTGGTCAAGGTGCAATTTTAGCAAGAAGTGCTGGTTCTTCAGCTCAATTAACTTCTAGAGATGGAAAATATGCAATCATCAAATTGCCTTCAGGAGAATCAAGAATGATCCTTACTGAATGTTATGCAATGATTGGATCAGTTTCTAACTCTGACCACCAATTAACTGTATCAGGTAAGGCTGGTAGAAGCAGATGGTTAGGTAGAAGACCAAGAACAAGAGCGGTTGTAATGAACCCAGTAGATCACCCAATGGGAGGTGGTGAAGGACGTTCTTCAGGAGGTCACCCAAGATCTAGAAACGGTATGCCGTCTAAAGGTTACAAAACTAGAAAGAAAAACAAAGTGTCTAACCGTTACATCGTATCTAAAAGAAAATAATTATGGCAAGATCACTTAAGAAAGGACCGTTCATTCATCATACTTTAGATAAGAAGGTTCAGGCAAATATAGAGTCTGGTAAGAAGACAGTTATCAAAACTTGGTCTAGAGCATCTATGATCTCTCCGGACTTCGTAGGACAAACTATTGCTGTACACAACGGGAAATCTTTTATCCCAGTTTACGTTACAGAAAACATGGTTGGTCACAAGTTAGGCGAATTTTCTCCAACAAGATCTTTCAGAGGTCATGGTGGTAACAAAAACAAAGGAAGCAGATAATCATGGGATCAAGAAAACAAGATAGTTCAATCGCAAGAAAAGAAGCTAACAAAGACGTTGTAAAAGCTTCATTAAATAATTGCCCATCTTCTCCAAGAAAAATGAGATTAGTAGTTGATATCATTAGAGGAGAACAGGTAGATAAAGCTCTTTATATCCTAAAATATTCAAAGAAGGACGCATCTAACAAGTTAGAGAAATTACTTCTTTCTGCTATGGCAAACTGGCAGGCAAAAAACGAAGGTGCTGATATTGAAGAAGCAAACCTTATCGTTAAAGAAATCTTCGTGGATAGTGCAAGACAATTGAAGAGACTAAGACCAGCTCCACAAGGTAGAGGGTATAGAATCAGAAAAAGATCTAACCACGTTACATTAATCTTAGGTACAAAAGAAAATTAATCAAGGTATGGGACAGAAGACAAATCCAATTGGTAATAGATTAGGTATCATCAGAGGATGGGATTCTAACTGGTTTGGTGGAAACGATTATGGAGACAGAATCGCTGAAGACTACAAAATCAGAAGATACCTTGAGGCTAGATTATCTAAAGGTGGTATTTCAAAAATCTATATTGAAAGAACACTTAAATTAGTAACAGTTACAATCACTACTGCTAGACCGGGACTTATCATCGGTAAAGGAGGTCAGGAAGTTGATAAATTGAAAGAAGAATTGAAGAAACTTACAGGTAAGGATATTCAAATCAACATCTTCGAAATCAAAAGACCTGAATTAGATGCTGTACTAGTTGCTGATAGTATTTCTAAGCAAATTGAAAACAGAATTTCTTACAGAAGAGCTGTTAAAATGGCAATGGCAAGTACTATGAGAATGGGTGCTGAAGGTATCAAAGTTCAAATCTCTGGTAGATTGAACGGAGCTGAAATGGCAAGATCAGAATCTTTCAAAGAAGGAAGAATTCCATTGTCAACTTTCAGAGCTGATATCGATTACCACTGGGCAGAAGCTCACACTACTTACGGTAGACTAGGGGTAAAAGTTTGGATCATGAAAGGTGAAGTTTACGGTAAAAGAGAACTTTCTCCACTAGTGGGACAACAGAAAAAAGGAGGTCAGTCAGACAGAGGAAACAGAGGAGGAGACAGAGACAACAGAAGACCTAGAAAAAACAACAACAATAACAATAATAATTAAAATTTTAGATTAGAAATTTTGAATTTTAAATTACCGTTACTTTTTTAAAATTAAAAAAAATCTAAAATCTAAAATCTAAAATCTAAAATTTAGAAATTATGTTACAACCAAAAAGAACCAAATTCCGTAGAGTTCACAAGATGAAGATGAAGGGGAATGCCCAGAGAGGTAGTCAACTTGCTTACGGAACTTTTGGGATCAAAGCAACTGAGGGGGCTTGGATCACTGCAAGACAAATTGAAGCTGCTCGTATTGCTGCGACAAGATATATGAAGAGAGAAGGTCAACTATGGATCAAAATCTTCCCAGATAAGCCAATTACTAAGAAACCAGCGGAAGTACGTATGGGTAAAGGTAAGGGTGCTGTTGAATACTGGGTAGCTGTAGTAAAACCAGGTAAAATTATGTTCGAAGTAGGTGGAGTTCCTTACGAAGTTGCGAAAGAAGCTCTTAGACTTGCTGCACAAAAATTACCAGTAGTTACTAAATTCATCGTTGCTAACGATTTTGTTAAACCTCTTTAATCTTTGAATACAATGAAAAAAGCTGATATTAAAAATTTAAGCGCGGGTGACATTCAAGCTCAATTAACTGAAGCAAAAGCTCAATATTCTAAATTGAAATTAGCTCATGCAATCAGCCCAATTGAAAACCCGATTCAAATCAGAGATTTGAGAAAAACAATCGCTAGACTAAATACTGAGTTAACTAACAAACAATAATTTCATTTTACAATGGATAGAAATTTAAGAAAAGAAAGAATCGGAGTGGTTTCCAGCAATAAAATGGAAAAAACTATTGTTGTTAGCGAGACTACAAGAGTAAAGCACCCGATGTACGGTAAATTCGTTTTGAAAACGAAAAAATATACTGCACACGACGAGAACAACGAATGCGCAGAAGGTGATACAGTTCTTATCCAAGAAACTAGACCTTTAAGCAAGAGCAAGAGATGGAGATTAGTAAGAATCATTGAAAAAGCTAAGTAATAATGTTACAAACAGAATCAAGATTAAAAGTTGCTGATAACACAGGTGCTAAAGAAGTACTAGTTATTAGAGTTCTGGGAGGAACCAGAAGAAGATATGCTTCAGTTGGTGATAAAATCGTTGTTACGATCAAAGATTCTACACCATCAGGAAACGCAAAAAAAGGTCAGGTATCTAAAGCTGTAGTAGTAAGAACTAAAAAAGCAGTAAGAAGAAAAGATGGTTCATACATCAAATTCGACGACAATGCTTGTGTATTACTAAACGCAGCGGGAGAAATGAGAGGAACACGTGTTTTCGGACCGGTTGCTCGTGAGTTGAGAGACAAAGAATATATGAAAATCATTTCATTAGCTCCTGAAGTACTTTAATTTTTAAAATTTTTTAAAGAAATGTCAAAGTTAAAAATAAAAAGAGGAGATAACGTAATCATTACTACTGGTAAGAAAGATATCAAAGGTAAGACTGGTGAAGTTATTGAAGTGATCAAGAAAGAAGGAAGAGACCCTAGAGTAATTGTTGCAGGACTTAACATCATCAAAAAGCACGTTAAGCCTTCAGCTTCTAATCCTCAAGGAGGAATCGTTGAAAAAGAAGCTTCTATTCATATCTCAAACGTAGCTTTAGTTGGTAAAGACGGAAAAGCAATCAAAATCGGTTACAAAATCGAAGGAGATAAGAAAGTAAGAATCAACAAAAAAACGGGTGAAACTTTATAATTTGAATTAACATGGAATTTATAGCAAGACCCAAAAAAATATACAAAGAGACAATTGTTCCTGCAATGATGGAAGAATTCGGGTACAAGTCAATCATGCAAGTACCTAGATTAGAGAAAATCGTTGTATCACAAGGTTTAGGAGACGCTACTGCAGATAAGAAAATTATCGATTATGCTGTAGAAGAACTTACAAACATCACAGGTCAGAAAGCAGTAGGTACTATCTCTAAGAAAGATGAAGCTGCATTCAAACTTAGAAAAGGTATGCCTGTAGGTGCTAAAGTAACTTTGAGAGCTCAAAGAATGTATGAGTTCTTAGACAGACTTACTTCTTCTGCTTTACCACGTATCAGAGATTTCTCTGGTATCAAAGCAGATGGTTTCGATGGTAGAGGTAACTACAACTTAGGTATTACTGAGCAAATTATCTTCCCTGAGATCGTAATTGACAAAGTGAAAAAAATCCAAGGGATGGACATCACTTTCGTAACTACTGCGAAAACAGATAAAGAAGCTAAAGCATTATTAACTCACTTCGGTTTACCATTTAAAAAGAACTAAGAAATGGCTAAAGAATCAATGAAAGCGCGTGAGCGCAAAAGAGAAGCACTAGTTGCTAAATACGCTGCTAAAAGACAAGCTCTTAAAGAAGCTGGTGATTACGAAGGACTTCAAAAATTGCCTAAGAATGCTTCTCCTGTAAGATTACACAACAGATGTAAACTAACAGGTAGACCAAGAGGATACATGAGAACGTTTGGTATTTCCAGAGTAACTTTCAGAGAAATGGCTAACAACGGTCTTATCCCAGGTGTAAGAAAAGCTAGTTGGTAATTATTACTAATTAAAAATCGGGACAATTAAGTTGTCGAGATACTAAAGAATAACAATATCAGACCGAAGATTTCTGAAGTCTGATATTGTTCTCTTCAAGTCTTTTCAAAACTGATTGTTCTTTAACCAATAATTTATAAAAGAAAAATGGTAACAGATCCAATTTCAGATTTCCTAACTAGAGTAAGGAACGCACAAAGCGCAGGCCACAAAGTGGTGGAAATTCCTGCATCGAAAATCAAAAAGGAGATTACTAAGATCCTATTTGATCAAGGGTATATCTTAAACTACAAGTTTGAAGATAACGCTGTTCAAGGAGTGATCAAAATCGCTTTAAAGTACGATAAGCAAACTAACAAACCTGCTATTAAGTCTATCCAAAGAGCTTCAAGACCAGGTTTAAGACAGTACAAAGGTTCTACTGAACTTCCAAGAGTACTAAACGGTTTGGGTATTTCTATCATCTCTACTTCTAAAGGAGTAATGACTGACAAGAAAGCTAGAGAAGAGAAAGTAGGCGGTGAAGTAATCTGCTATGTTTATTAATTTTTAATCAGAGGAAAATGTCAAGAATTGGTAAAGCAATTATAACAATTCCAGCTGGAGTTACAATCACTGAAAATAACGGTGTAGTAACTGTAAAAGGAGCTAAAGGAGAACTTTCTCAGGAGCTTACAGCAGGAATTACTGTAGAACAGAAAGATGGTGAACTTAACGTAAACAGACCATCTGATTCTAAGCAACACAAAGCGCTTCACGGTTTATACAGAGCGTTAATCAACAACATGATTGTTGGTGTTTCAAATGGTTTCGAAAAGAAACTAGAACTAGTAGGGGTAGGATATAGAGCTTCACACGCAGGTCAAAAACTTGAGTTAGCTTTAGGATTCTCTCACGGTATCGTATTAGAACTTCCAAGCGAAGTAAAAGTTGATACATTGACTGAAAAAGGTAAAAACCCAATTATTACTTTAACGTCTCACGACAACCAACTTCTAGGAATGGTAGCTGCAAAGATCCGTTCTTTCAGAAAGCCTGAACCATACAAAGGAAAAGGTGTAAGATTCGTAGGAGAAATTGTTAGACGTAAAGCTGGTAAATCTGCTTAATAAATTATAAGTATTATGGCATTAAGTAAATTAGAAAAAAGAATAAGAATCAAAAGAAGAGTAAGAGGGAAAATCTCTGGATCTTCTGAATTGCCAAGATTATCTGTATACAAAAGTAATAAGGAAATTTACGCTCAGTTAATCGACGATAAAAATGGTAAAACTTTAGCATCAGCTTCTTCAAGAGAAAAAGGTGTAGACGCTAAAGGTACTAAGACTGAAATTTCTGCTGCTGTTGGTAAAGCTATCGCTGCTAAAGCTATCGCTGCAGGAATCGAAAGTATTGTATTTGACAGAAACGGTTTCGTATATCACGGTAGAGTAAAAGCTCTAGCTGATGGTGCGAGAGAAGGTGGACTTAAATTCTAATCATTAAATTTCGGAAAATATGTTAGGACTAGATAATATAGAAAGAGTAAAACCGGGAGGATTAGAATTAAAAGATCGTCTCGTAGCTGTTAACAGAGTAACAAAAGTAACTAAAGGAGGTAGAGCTTTCGGATTTTCTGCTATTGTTGTAGTAGGAAACGAAGAAGGAGTTATCGGTTTTGGTTTAGGAAAATCTAAAGAGGTTGCTTCTGCAATTGCTAAAGCAGTTGAAGACGCTAAGAAAAACCTTGTTAAAGTTCCAGTAATGAACCACACTATTCCTCACCAAACTACTGCTAGATACGGTGGTGCAGATATCTTCTTAAGACCTGCTTCTCACGGTACAGGACTTATTGCAGGTGGTGCGGTAAGAGCGGTATTGGAATCAGCTGGTATTCACGATATCCTTTCAAAATCTAAAGGATCTTCTAACCCTCACAACGTAGTGAAAGCTACTTTCAAAGCGTTATTAGATATCAGAAGACCTGAAGAGATTGCTAGAATGAGAGGAGTTTCTCTAAGTAAAGTGTTTAACGGTTAATAATTAAAACAATGGCAACAATTAAAGTAAAGCAAGTAAGAAGCGCTATTGGTAGAACAAAAACCCAAAAGAGAACGCTTGAAGCATTAGGATTAAAAAAACTTCACCAAGTTGTAGAGCACGAAGCTACTCCTTCTATCTTAGGAATGATCGCTGCTGTAGGTCACTTACTAGAAGTTCAAAAATAATTTTATAAAAGAGAAATTAAAATGAATTTAAATAACATACAACCAGCTGCAGGATCTACTTTCAACTCAAAGAGAATTGGTAGAGGTCAGGGTACTGGAAAAGGAGGTACTTCAACAAAAGGGCACAAAGGTCAGAAAGCTAGAGCTGGTTATTCTCAGAAGATCGGTTTCGAAGGTGGACAGATGCCTTTACAAAGAAGACTACCTAAATTCGGATTCAAAAACGTAAACAGAAAAGAGTTTAGAGGGGTTAACCTTGATACTATCCAAACTTTAATCGAGAACAAATCCATCACTGGAGATATCACGAAAGAAGTTTTAGTAGCAAACGGAATCGTTTCTAAAAACGAATTAGTGAAAATTATGGGTAGAGGAGAATTGAAATCTGCGGTTTCAATTTCTGCTGATAAATTCACGAAATCTGCTGAAGAGCTTATTGCTAAAGCAGGTGGAAAAGCAATTACCTTATAATACTTACTAATGAAAGAATTTATACAAACACTTAAAAATATTTGGAGTCTTAAAGAACTTAGAGATAAAATTCTCTTTACTTTAGGTATTATCCTTGTGTATAGATTCGCATCTTATATCTCACTTCCCGCAATTAATCTTGCAGAGGTGGGAGATCTCTTAGAGCATTATAAAAATCAAGGCGGTAACAAGCAAGGAGCAGGTCTCCTTGGCTTGCTTTCGTCGTTTACGGGGGGGGCTTTCAGCCACGCTTCTGTAATGGCGTTAGGAATCATGCCTTATATTTCTGCTTCTATTATTGTTCAGTTGATGGGGATGGCTATTCCTTATCTTCAGAAGCTTCAGAAAGATGGAGAGTCAGGTAGAAATACATTGAACCAAATTACAAGATGGTTAACGATTGGGGTTTGTCTGGTACAGGCACCTTCTTATTTAACTTCTATTACTCAATTATTCTTACCGTATGCTCAGTTCCAATCTGCATATTTTGTAGAACCAAATTCAATTATGTTCTGGTTACCAAGTATTGTTATCCTGGTAGGTGGTTCAGTATTTGCAATGTGGTTAGGTGAAAAGATTACCGATAAGGGAATCGGAAATGGTATCTCTATCCTTATTATGGTGGGGATTCTTTCAAGATTACCTGAGGCATTCGTACAGGAGATGGCCGTGCAGAACGGAAAAGGAGGAATGGGATCTATCATGATCCTTATTGAAGTATTATTCTGGATGTTGGTAGTTCTTTTAGCAGTGATTTTATCAGTGGCTGTTAGAAAAATTCCAATTCAGTATGTAAGCAGAGCTCAAGCAAGAGGAGGTGTAAACAAGAATCTTATGCAGGGCGCAAGACAGTGGATTCCATTGAAAGTAAATGCTGCTGGTGTAATGCCGATTATCTTTGCTCAGGCATTGATGTTCGTACCAGGATTATTAACAAAATTCGATGAGTCTAACACTTTTCTTGCAGGTTTCAAGAATGTTTTTAGCTGGCAGTACAATGTATTGTTTGCGCTATTAATTATTATCTTCTCGTTTTTCTATACTGCAATTACAATTCCGGTAAACCAAATGGCTGATGATTTGAAGAGAAATGGTGGTTTAGTACCGAAAGTAAGACCCGGAAAAGAGACAGCAGATTACTTAGATGATATTTTATCAAAAATTACCTTGCCAGGTGCAATTTTTTTATCTATCTTTGCAGTCCTTCCAGCAATTGTGCATGGAAGCTTTGTTCAGACAGATGCGTTTGCCCTATTTTTCGGGGGAACGTCACTATTAATTATGGTAGGTGTAATTTTAGATACAGTTCAACAGATTAATACATATCTGCTGAACCATCATTATGATGGATTAATGCAATCTAAACTGTCTAGAACGACTGGATATTAATTTATGGCAAAACAAAAACATATTGAACAAGACGGCGTTATAACGGAAGCACTTTCGAACGCTCAGTTCCGTGTAGAACTAGAGAATGGGCATATACTTATTGCTCATATTTCTGGTAAAATGCGAATGCACTATATTAAACTTTTACCTGGTGATAAGGTAAAACTAGAAATGTCTCCTTATGATTTAACAAAAGGGAGAATCACATTTAGATATTAAAACATTTAGCCAAATGGAATACACATTCCATTTGGCATTTGTAAAAAATAAATACTATCAAAATGAAAGTAAGAGCATCAATTAAAAAAAGAAGCGCTGATTGCAAAATCGTACGCAGAAAAGGTGTACTGTTCGTAATCAACAAGAAGAACCCAAAATTTAAACAAAGACAAGGTTAATTAAATTATGGCGAGAATTGCAGGTATTGATTTACCAAAAAACAAAAGAGGAGTTATCGGTTTAACTTACATTTATGGTGTTGGAAGAAGTACTTCTTCTGAAATCCTTAAAGCTGCCGGTATCAGCGAAGACAAAAAAGTCAACGAATGGAATGACGATGAATTGGCTGCCATCAGAACTTACATCCTAGAAAACGTAAAAGTAGAAGGAGAATTAAGATCTGAAGTGCAATTGAACATCAAGAGATTGATGGACATAGGATGCCAACGAGGAATACGTCACAGACTTGGATTACCTTTAAGAGGCCAGAGAACGAAAAACAACTCTAGAACCAGAAAAGGAAAGAGAAAAACTGTTGCTAACAAGAAAAAAGCTAGTAAATAATCGTTAGGAATTATGGCAAAACAAACTAAAGTAGTTAAGAAGAGAAAAGTAAAAGTTGAAGCTATTGGTGAAGCACATATTCAGGCTTCTTTCAATAACATCATCATTTCTTTAACAAATAAAAACGGAGAGGTTATCTCTTGGGCTTCTGCCGGTAAAATGGGATTCAGAGGTTCTAAAAAGAATACTCCATTTGCTGCTCAGATGGCAGCTGAAAATTGCTCTGCTGTAGCTCACGAAGCTGGTTTAAGAAGAGTAAAGGTGTTTGTGAAAGGTCCTGGTGCAGGTAGAGAATCTGCTATCAGATCTATCCACAATTCAGGAATTGAAGTTTCAGAAATCGTTGACGTGACTCCAATGCCACACAACGGATGTAGACCACCAAAAAGAAGAAGAGTTTAATTTTTAGAATTTACCCATTATGGCAAGATATATTGGACCTAAAACTAAGATTGCTAGAAAGTTTGGTGCTGCAATCTACGGAGATGATAAAAACTTCGAAAAGAGAAAAAACCAACCGCCAGGACAACACGGTCCTAACAAAAGAAGAGGTGCTAAAAAATCAGAATATGCAGTTCAGTTAGCTGAAAAACAAAAAGCTAAATATACTTACGGTATTTTAGAAAGACAGTTTGCTAACTTATTTGAAAAAGCACACAGAAGTAAAGGTGTAACAGGGGAAGTTCTATTACAACTTTGTGAATCAAGATTGGATAACGTAGTATACAGATTAGGTTTTGCTAAAACTAGATCTGGAGCTAGACAATTAGTTTCTCACAGACACATCACTGTGAACGGAGAGATTCTTAATATCCCTTCTTACTTGGTAAAAGCTGGTGATGTAATCGCTGTAAGAGAAAAGTCTAAGTCTCTTGATGTTGTTACCAATGCATTGGCTTCTAAGTCAAACTATGAGTGGTTACAATTCAACGATGAGAAGAAAGAAGGTACCTTCATTTCTGCTCCTGAAAGAATCCAAATTCCGGAAGACATCAAGGAGAACCTTATCGTCGAACTTTACTCTAAATAATTTTTTAATCAAATTTTTGCTCAACCCAATAATATGGCAATTTTACAATTCATAAAACCCGATAAAGTAATTTTACTTAACTCTGATGAATTTAAAGGTCAATTTGAATTCAGACCTTTAGAACCAGGTTTCGGGCTTACAATCGGTAATGCTTTGAGAAGAGTGTTGCTTTCTTCTCTGGAAGGATACGCTATTTCATCTATCAAAATAGAAGGTGTAGAGCACGAATTTTCAACTATTCCAGGAGTAATCGAAGACGTTACCGAAATTATTCTTAACCTAAAGCAGGTAAGATTAAAAGCTTCAGCAGAAGGCCAGGCTAACGAGCAGGTTGTTGCTAAAGTTTCAGGTCAAACGATTATTACTGCTGGAGATTTAGGAAAATCGATCAACGGATTCGAGGTTTTAAACCCGGATTTAATGATTTGTAACCTAAATACTGATGTAACTTTCGAAATTACTTTCAATATTGAAAAGGTAGAGGATATGTTCCTTCTGAACAAAATAAGTCAAACAATGCACCTGTAGGTACTATTGCTATTGACTCTATTTTCACGCCGATCAAGAAAGTACAGTACAGCATTGAAAATTATCGTGTAGAGCAAAAAACAGACTACGAAAAACTTGTATTAGATATAGAAACTGACGGGTCTATCAGCCCTCAGAATGCTTTAACAGAAGCTTCTAAGATATTAATTTATCACTTCATGTTATTCTCTGATGAGAGAATCACTCTTGAAACTGAAGCTGTAAAAGCATCTATCCAATATGATGAGGAAACTCTTCACACAAGACAACTACTTAAGTCTAAATTAGCAGATATGGATCTTTCTGTAAGAGCCCTTAACTGTCTGAAAGCAGCTGAAGTAGAAACTCTTGGAGAACTGGTTTCTTACAGTAAGTCTGATTTGATGAAATTCAGAAATTTTGGTAAAAAATCTTTGACAGAACTAGAAGAATTAGTGCATTCAAAAGGTCTTAACTTCGGTTTCGACGTTGCAAAATATAAGTTAGACGCTGATAAATAATTAATAATGAGACACGGTAAAAAATTCAATCACTTAGGAAGAACAGCTTCTCACAGAAGTGCTTTACTTTCTAATATGGCTTGTTCTCTAATTGAGCATAAAAGAATCAACACTACTGTAGCTAAAGCTAAAGCTTTAAGAGTATATGTTGAGCCTCTATTAACAAAAGCAAAAGAAGATACTACACACAACAGAAGAGTAGTATTCTCTTACCTTCAAAATAAATTTGCGGTTGCTGAATTATTCAGAACTGTAGCTCCTAAAATCGCTGAAAGAAACGGTGGTTATACAAGAATCATTAAGACAGGTTTCAGACCAGGTGATGCTGCTGATATGGCTCTTATCGAATTAGTAGATTTCAACGAGCTTTACAACCCAAATGCTGAGGAGAAAAAAGCTACAAGAAGAAGCAGAAGATCTACACCAGCTAAAGCAGCAGTTGTTGCTGACGCTCCAGTTGTAGAAGAAAAAGTAGAAGAAGCTAAAGCTGATACTACTGAAGAAAAAACTGAAGAATAATATTCATTCAGATATAAATAGAAAACCATCCGGATTCCGGATGGTTTTTTTATTATGTAGTTATAGTGAACGTTCAGTGTAAAGAATAAAAAACCGCTCCAACAGGAACGGCTTGATTTTATATTTTTGTTCTTTTTAGTTCAATAATATTATTACCCTGCTCAAGGTGAAGACTGTCACCTTTTACTCTTACTGTCATATCATCTTTCTTATAGATGGTTTCATCTCCTTTAGTTTCTGCTTTAGTAAGGGTGAATGTTTTTTTGTTGCTGGTAATAGCAACTGTACTTTCTTTCGGATCATTTTTGAATATTACTTTTACCAATGTTCCATCAGTCGCTTTATATACAAAATCCGTTTTTTCAGTTTTTTGTCCGTTGACATTAACTGTTGATGAACTCTGCGTTACAGAATCAATTTTTCCATTGTTATCCGTAACTACTGTTTCTGAGCTGTCTGTTTTAATGATACTCTTATTTCCGCTTTCACTTTTTTTGCAGCTGATCACAGTTAATGTAAGAACAGCACCAAGTGCTAAAAGACTTTTTTTCATGATTATATTATTTGATATTCAATATGATTTTTACCCTTTAATTTTACAAAAATCATGCCTTACAATATGATGATTTTTTGCTGTTTTTACACAAATAATTTTCCTTTTTTCTTGTAACCGGATAAGAGTTATATCTGGTAATAAGTAACAGAATCATTACCAATACAATGACTTTTTGTATTTGTTAAAATTTATTGAAAAAATCTGATGTTGAAATGGAAAAATAATTAATTTTAATAGGAATAAAAACGAACCATAACTATCAACTCAAATCTTAAGATTACACAAAAGTGTAATTGACTCCGATCTTTTTTCTGATGAACTTTGCTTCAAATAATAAAAACATGAGCATTTCCATTGCCATAGTAGAAGACGAAAAGAACTACAACAATGCGTTGAAGAAGGTAATCAATTACCAAAAGGATATGAAAGTAGTGGCTCAGTTCTTTGATGGGAATGATGCCTTGAAAAACCTTCCCGATATTTCTCCCGATGTTGTTATGATGGATATTCAGTTACAGGATATGCTGGGTACTGAAATCATTGAAAGGCTCAAAAAGGAAATGCCGCAAACCCATTTCATTATGTGTACAAGTTTTGAAGATGATGAAAAGATCTTTAATTCTTTAAAAGCTGGAGCGATGGGATATCTTGTGAAGGGTGAAAGTATGGATAAAATACTCTCTTCAATCCGGGATGTTTATAATGGTGGGGCACCAATGAGTTTTTCGATTGCCAGAAGAGTATTGCAGCATTTCGAAAAAAAACTTCCAGAGATTAAAGGCTTCGATGAACTTACAGAACGGGAAAAGGAAATTCTTGAACTGCTATCACAGGGACTTCTTTACAAAGAGATTGCGGATAAAAAGTGTATCAGCATAGATACTGTGAAAAAGCATGTGGGTAATATTTACAGAAAACTCCACGTCAGTAATAAAGTGGAGGCTATTAATAAATTTAACCATTTTAAAAACTAAGAAATCATGGAATCATTAGAAAAAAGAAGATCTATCATTAATCACATATTTGAGGATCTTGAATCTTTAGGAAGTAATGATCTTATTGCTATTTCCAATTTTAGTGCCTCATTATCTAAGGTTACAAGCGACAAAAAGAAAACAAATGAAGATGTATATAAACTGTTAAATTTTTATCAACAAGATGAAAAGCAAGATTCTGGACCTATGTCATCTGACCTAGGAGAAGCCGCAATTAAATTATTTAATGTTCAGAGTTTTTCATATCTACAGAAAATTTTTAAACTTACTCCTGACTTAATTCATTTCTTATTAAAAGAAAAAAATGATGTAATTGATCTTTTTATTGTAGAGCGTCCAAGTATTTATGACCCTACAATATTTTGTTTAGATGTTGCTTATAAAAATAGTTCAGATGGAGAATATTATTGTATTGATAATGTAAATGGTGGAGTTGTAATGAAAGATTTTGGAGCTGTACAAGGAACTTTTGAAAATAGGTCAAAACCTAAGTTGGATATTGGAGAGAATCCTAATAAATATACTTGTCCTACAAAAATAATGATTAATAAATCGCATTTTGCTGAATTTCAAAAATTTGAAGTAGGTAAAGTTAATCCTAAGATATATTTAATTACAGCAATTAATTTAGATAAAACCCAAAATGATTTCTTTAAAAGAGTAACATTGGTTATGAATTTTGGAGATGTAAAGGATAATGTGTACCATCCTGATATGAGATATTATTTTGACACCTATCATTTATGCCCGCCAGGTGGATGTTAAGTTATGGTACAAGATATTATATATAATTGTTTATTAATTCTTTGTCTTGCTGTTTCATGTTATAATGAGAGAGCAAGGCAGAATTATTTTTGGATTTATTTCCTATTGGTACTATGTTATGAATTATTTTTCAGTTATAAGTGGATAGGAATAAAAATCTATACTACGTCAGCTATCTTATACTCTCTTTTTTTTGTAAATGTTTATCTAAAAGAATTACTTGATAGGAGAAAATATTTAGTTAAATGGAGCTTAAATATTATAGTTTTAGGTATAGGAATATATTTATATCCAGAGAATGGATATTCTATTAGTTTAGGAATTATGATGGCTTTTATTTTTATAATACTTGGACTTGTTTGGCTTTTTAATGAATTTAAAATTAATAGCCAGGTGAGTTTAATGGAAAAACAGTTCTTTTGGGTAAGTGTCTCACTGTTGCTTTGGGCTGTTTTTTTTCTTTTTAGATTGGTTCCAATGAATTTATTTGAAAAAGAAGACTTTGAGTTTTTAAAAAGTATTAATATAATATTTCAATGGGTAACGATTGCTTCATATTTTATTTTCTTTAAAGGATTATTTTGCAAATTATGAATGAATTACCAGCCCAAATAAAGCAGGTTTATATCATGGCTATAGTTGTGATGATGCTTTTTGTTGCATTTATTATACTGGTAGTGCTAATGTATAATCGTAAACAACTTCTATACTTAAAAGAACAACAGCTCAAAGAATCTGAACACCAAAATCAGCTTCTCCAAAAAGAACTCGAACAACAAAAATCTATTGAGAAAGAGAGAGAACGTATTTCCCACGATATGCATGATGATCTTGGTGCTGGTATTTCTGCATTAAAACTTCAGGCGGAATTTCTAAAATATAAGATTGAAGACAATGAACTTCAGAGTGATATTGATGAATTGCTGAAAACTTCAGAAGAAATGAATATCTCCATGAGAGAAATGCTTTGGAGCCTGAACTCCGGAAATGATACATTAGGAAGCTTTGTTGATTATGCTATACTGTATGCAGGAAGTTTTTTAAAGAAAACAAAAGTGGTACTTCATCCAGAATGCGGAAATATTATTTCTCAGACTCCCATGTCTACAGAAATGAGGCGTAATCTTTTTTTATGCTTAAAAGAAGCTATTAATAACGTATATAAACATAGTCAGGCAAATACTCTAAAACTGTCCTTTTCCCAAAACGAAAATCAATTCTTAATAACTATAGAAGATAATGGGATAGGTATTCCTGACAGCCAATCAGGGGGAAATGGACTTCGGAATATGAAAAGAAGGATGATCGAAGTAGAAGGAGAGTGTAAGATCTTATCTACAAGCTCCGGAACTAAGCTGACCTTTGAAGTAACACTGTAATTACTATTCACTTTTATTATTGAAAGCATCATTTTTAATGGTGCTTTTTGCTTATATAATCACCCTTTTGTGTAATTGACAGATATGTTTTTTAGAGTGAACTTTGAGCTAATAAAACTGATAGCCATGAAAACTCTAATTAATGACAGCATTGAAGATTTGGAAGCTGCGTTGAAAAGCAGTAGTTACCTTCAGGAGAAATTTAAAATAAACCCTGTAGAAGCAATTAAGAATATGGAGATTAGAAATCCAAAAGATACAGATTACTGGATTTACAGGATTATTGTTATTATGCTGGGATTGACCATTATTGCCATCATAGCAGGGCTTATTCTTCTTTCCTTTTGGAGTGACGGTAAACCGGATAGTCAATTGGTAACCATTTTTGCTACAATCTCATCAGGTGCTATAGGTGCTTTAGCTGGTCTTTTATCTCCATCACCTAGAAAATAGTTTAAGAAATGAAAAAACTACGATTATGAGAACTAGAAAAGATCAACTCACAAGAATTATAAATACCCAATCTCAATTACTTAATCTCAAAATCATGGAATTACAGATGAGTAGTGTTTCATCAGATATACAGGAAAACGATGGCAGGTATGTTACTGCCAAAAATATAAGACTTCCTGATGATGAATCTCAGATTACGGTTTCCATTTATTTTGGTGGTGAGGGACAGCTGGGATCTGCTACTCTTAAGGTTTTGAGAACGAATCAGGAAAGTAGATTTATAAAAGGATCTATTGACAATATTTTAATAGGAACATGCAATGACCTGATTGGGCAGGTCTTGAGTATAGAATCGTTTATACAGGATACAGGTAGAGAATGTAATAAAACTATTTTGACTGTAAAGATCAGACAGTCAGGAAGAGTTATTTACAATGATACTCATATTTCTGAAGTGAAGACTGAGGGAGAAGCTTCATTATTTACCCATCATATTACATTTTATTAGAAATAGGATGAAAGCTCTGAGCTTGATTCATTCTATTTGTATATATAGTTTCAATTATGAGCTAGCTAAAAACCAAGTATTTTTATTTGATAAAGCTTTTAATGGAAATAATGATTTAAAGACAATATTTAAACCCAATTTTTACTCTCTGGTATTTATTAATATCAGAGAGTTTTTATAGATAAATTCACCCATTAAAATTCTAATTTATAACAAACAGCTTTTCCAGTTTATCATAATATAAATTAACTAAAATTTAACGGCTAATTATTTCAAAAAGATCACCCTGAACTACCCCAAAAAGTTAAATTTTGATTAAATTTGTCTAAACTAAAAAAAATAAAAAATGAGTGCAATTTCTTACATAGAAGCAAGACAAATTTTAGATTCCAGAGGTAATCCTACCATTGAAGTGGATGTATTTACAGAAAACGGTGCTATGGGTCGTGCAGCTGTTCCTTCAGGAGCATCTACAGGAGAACATGAGGCTGTAGAATTACGTGACGGAGGTTCAGAATACCAGGGAAAGGGAGTTTTGAAAGCTGTTGAAAATGTAAAAGAAGTAATTGCAGAGAATTTAGTTGGTCAGCCGGTTTTTGAACAAAACTATATCGATCAGATTATGCGTGACCTTGATGGAACGCCTAACAAAGGAAATCTTGGTGCTAATGCTATCCTTGGAGTTTCTTTAGCAGTAGCAAGAGCTGCAGCTGCAGAACTGGGAATGCCTCTATACAAATATGTAGGTGGTGTAAATGCAAACACCCTTCCTGTTCCAATGATGAACGTAATCAACGGTGGTTCTCACTCAGATGCGCCTATCGCATTCCAGGAATTCATGATTATGCCGGTAAAAGCTGATTCTTTCTCTCACGCATTGAGAAAAGGAACAGAAATTTTCCACAACCTTAAATCTATCCTTAAAGGAAGAGGTCTTTCTACAGCAGTAGGAGACGAAGGAGGTTTTGCTCCAACTTTCAACGGAACTGAAGATGCTTTGGATACATTACTTCAGGCGATCGAAAAAGCAGGTTATAAGCCAGGTGACGACATTATGTTGGCATTAGACTGTGCTGCTTCAGAATTCTATAAAGACGGAACTTACGACTACAGAAAATTCGAAGGAGATAAAGGAGCTCACAGATCAAGAGAAGAGCAGGTTTCTTACCTTGCTGAATTAGCAGCTAAATATCCAATCATCTCTATCGAAGATGGTATGCAGGAAGATGACTGGGAAGGATGGAAAATGTTAACTGATAAAATCGGTGACAGAGTACAGCTAGTAGGGGATGACTTATTTGTAACAAATGTTGACAGATTATCAAGAGGAGTAAAAGAAGGAATTGCGAATTCAATCCTTGTAAAAGTAAACCAGATCGGTTCACTTTCTGAAACAATGGCAGCAGTACAGATGGCTCAGAACAACAAGTTCACTTCCGTAATGTCTCATAGATCAGGAGAAACTGAAGATTCTACCATCGCTGATTTAGCAGTAGCTATGAACTGTGGTCAAATCAAAACAGGTTCAGCTTCAAGATCAGACAGAATGGCAAAATACAACCAGTTATTGAGAATTGAAGAAGCTCTTGGTGAAACTGCAATTTTCCCAGGCTTAGAAGCATTTAAAATTAAAAGATAATCGAATTTATAAATAACGGCAAGCGATAATTTTTGTTTGCCGTATTTTATGGAAAGTGGTATATTTAAAAAAAATAAATAAATAATGTCAGACAACAAAGTAATATTGAATTACGACGGTAATTCATATGAATATCCAATCGTGGATAGTACTATCGGAGACAGAGGGATTGATATTTCAAAATTAAGAGACCAGACAGGTTTGATCACTCTGGATTTAGGTTACAAAAATACAGGAGCTACTATTAGCGACATCACTTACTTAGACGGAGATAAAGGAGAATTATTCTACAGAGGTTATCCAATTGAGCAAATTGCTGAGAAATCTAACTTCACAGAAGTAATGTATCTTTTATTACATGGAGAATTACCTACTCAGGATCAATTTACTTCTTTCGACAACAATATTAAAAAATATAACTTCATTGCAGACGAGATGAAAAAATCATCGATGTTTTCCCTCGTTCTGCTCACCCTATGGGAGTTTTATCTTCTATGACTTCTGCTTTAACAGCTTTCAACCCAAAGGCAGTTAACGTAAACTCTAAAGAAGAAATGGATCATGCTGCTGAGCTTATGATCGCTAAGTTCTCTCACCTTTGT
This sequence comes from Chryseobacterium sp. CH25, assembly GCF_004119455.1. Taxonomy (GTDB): domain Bacteria; phylum Bacteroidota; class Bacteroidia; order Flavobacteriales; family Weeksellaceae; genus Chryseobacterium. Next base: position 60,747 of record NZ_NRQT01000003.1, on the reverse strand, counting down.
GCTTGGACTTACAGAAAAACTCAAGGTTTACCATTAAACCACGGGGATAACAACCTAAACTACGTAGAAAACTTCTACAAAATGGCATTCAGATTACCAAATGCAGATTTCGAAATCGATCCGGTAGTTGTAAATGCATTAGATAAATTATTAATCCTTCACGCTGACCACGAGCAAAACTGTTCTACTTCTACAGTAAGAATGGTAGGTTCTGCTCACACAGGTCTTTTCGCTTCTATCTCTGCTGGGGTATCAGCTCTTTGGGGGCCACTTCACGGTGGTGCTAACCAGGCTGTAATCGAAATGCTTGAGCTTATCGAAAAAGATGGTGGTGACGTATCTAAATATGTTGCTAAAGCTAAAGATAAAGGAGATAGCTTCCGTCTAATGGGATTCGGACACAGAGTGTACAAAAACTTCGACCCAAGAGCGAAAATTATCAAGAAAGCTGCTGATGATATCCTTAAAGCATTAGGGATCCAGGATAAAGCTCTTGACATTGCAATGCAGTTAGAAAGAGTAGCACTTGAAGATGAGTACTTCGTAGAAAGAAAACTATATCCAAATGTAGACTTCTATTCAGGTATCATCTACAGAGCGTTAGGAATTCCTACAGAAATGTTCACTGTAATGTTTGCATTAGGAAGACTTCCAGGATGGATTTCTCAGTGGAAAGAAATGAGATTGAAAGGAGACCCAATCGGAAGACCAAGACAGGTTTACCAAGGTGCTCAGGAAAGAAACTATATCGATATCGCAAGCAGATAATATTTGCTTATACCATATCAAAATCCCAAGGCTTGCTTTGGGATTTTTTGTTTTTTAATGATGAGGAGCTATTTCCCGCTATCCACTCATACTCCTCGCGCCAAGCCTCTCCAGTGCAGACTGCGGGGTAACCGTTTCTATCGGGGCTAGGGTATGAGTAATAAGCAATGAATAATAAGTAATAGGATTAGCTTTATAGCTAATGAAAGTCCTATGCAAACAATATTTCTAACAAAATAAATTAGCATCTGTGAAAATCTGCGCGATCTGTGGGAGATTAAAAAACAAATTACCGAACCATTTTATCCACAATAGTATCCACAAAGCTTATCATTCAATAGAGACGGGCTTTAGCCAAAACCTAAAAAAACATTCCATCCTGATTTTACAAAAAATATCAATCTATCTGAAATTCAATCCAATAATTCATTAAATTTACTCAGTACATAATTATAATTAAATAGCCGATGTTTATTGGTAAAATATATGGGAAATCATTCTATTATAATGAAGACATAGGGCTGGTTGATTATATTCGTGTTAAAAATTAAAACAAAAAACGATGACCTTCGGACAACAGATACTTTTTTTCTTCAGCGCAGTGGGGGCTTTCAATGGGCTCTTATTGGGAATTTATCTGTTATGTATCAAAAAGTTGAAAAATCTTCCCGATTTTTTTCTGGGAATTCTTCTCCTGATGTTCAGTTTACGGGTAGGAATTTCTGTATGTATTTATTTTTATCCGGATTTACCTAGGGTTATTCAGCATTTGGGGATGCCTGCATTATTTTTTACAGGACCTGCGCTGTATTATTACGTTAAATCTTCCTTTCAGAATGATCAGTTTGATGTGAAGACCTGCTTGAAAACATTCGGAATAATGACACTTATTTTGGGAGTTGTTGGATTGCTGTATTTATTTTTTCCGGTGACCTGGGACCGTTATTTTGGTACTTTTATTTATACGGCTTGGTCGGTATTTGTATTTCTTACTGTGTACCAATACTATATTTTTTCAAAACAGAATATTGTAAGTCCGAATAAATTTGTTCTTCCGGTTCTCGTGAGTAATGTTATTATATTTTTAGCTTATCAATTGATTGCTACAGGTTGGGTACAGATTTATTGTGCTGGGGGAAGTTTGGTTTTTTCATTCGTTCTGTATGCTAATTTTTTAATTTTATTCAATAGAAAATATCAACATATTCCGGTAAAAGAAACTAATAGCAGGTACTCTAATAAAAAGATTTCAGAAGAACAGGCTGATAGTTTTGTTTCTAAATTGGAAAGATTGATGAACTCAGAAGAACTTTATAGAAATCCGAATTTGAAATTAAGTGATTTAGCTTCTAAAATGAATATGTCAGCCCATCAGCTTTCTCAGTTGCTGAATGATAATTTAGCCAAGAGTTTTTCTACTTATATCAATGAGTACAGAATCAATGAAGCCTGTGAAAAAATAAATAATGGGTCTTATTTAAAAATTGAAGAGATTGGATATGAAGTAGGATTTAATTCTAAGTCTACATTCTTCTCAACTTTCAAGAAGATAAAGAATACAACACCTCTTTTGTATAAACAGGTACAAACCCCGTCTGAATCAAGGATTCACAGTCTTAATTTATAATTTCGTACTGCGGAATTTAAACTTCAAAACCCAATTTTTGCTTTAAGCCGATACTTTTGATCTCATAAAATATAAAATTTATGATGATCAAATTATGGTTTTTCCTGTTGTTATTATTGCTGTCAGTTTTTGGAAATGCACAGGAGATTATAAAAGCAAAACCTTCGGATTCTTTGGCCGGAACAAAATCTATCACTACAAATATTTCAGAAGTCGTTATTCAGTCTGCTTCAAGAAATATAAAGCTGAATGATGGAAATATGGTAATGGCTGTTTCCGGAAATAAAGATTTTAAAACGTCCATCAATCTGCTTGAAGTGTTGAGAAAAACACCTGGGGGAACTGTTGATCAGGAAGACGGAATTTTTATTGGTGGCAGAATATCTCCTGCTATTTTTATTGACGGAAGACCAGTTGTGATGAGTGTTCAGGAATTGCAGGCTTATTTACGGTCATTATCTCCTGAAATGGTAGAATCTTTGGAAGTGAATTCCAATCCTTCCTCAAAATATGATGCAGAATTTAAAGGGATTATTGATATTAAACTAAAAAAGAATACCAATCTTGGATGGAAAGGAAATTACAATGGAAATATTTATGTTAATAGATTCAATTCCAGAGAAAATTCTTTAAACCTTTCCTATAATACCGGAAAAGTTGTTTATACCCTTCAGGGAGGATATAATGATGGTATTTCCACTTATCGTTATAATGCTTTGCAGCGTTTGGCTAATACCAATGTCATGCGTACCAATACCTACCAAAAAAATAAAGGTACAGTTTACAATATCCTAACAGGAGCAGATTTCAGATTGAATGATCATAACAGGCTTAGCTTACATATAAGAGGAAATTTTCGGAATAATGATTACATCCGTTCAGGATCATTATATACTACTGACAAATTTGAAACACAGCTGGTTTCTCATTCTTTAAGTGAAAACCCTTCAGACAATTCGCAGAATAATTATGGGATAGCAACTGATTATTCTTTTCAAAACAAAGGATTCAGATTCAGCTTTATAGGAAACTATCTTGCGGTTAGAAACACACAAAAAGATGATTTTATTAATAGAAATCAATCTACGGCCAGTCTTTTATCCCATTGGAAATCCGATCTTTTTAATAAAATTGATATTTATACTGCTCAAATTGATGTTTCACAAAAAATTAGAAATGCAGATATTGAAGCAGGGATTAAATACAGTTATTCTGATACCTATAACAATATCAGATATGATACCTTATCCGTCACTAGGCAATTTGAATTTGATCCGTCAAGAAGCAATGTGTTTTCCTATAAAGAGAAAATTTTTGCAGGTTATCTGGCTTATAAGCAGAAATTTGGAAAGCTTCAGATGAATGCAGGGATAAGATTTGAAAATACAAACAGTATTTCTAATGCCGTTACTGCTGATTCTATTGTTTCAAGAAACTATTTGGAGTGGTTGCCATCCTTTAGTGCGAATTATACATTTAATAAATCAAATGAACTTTCTTTTTCCTACAGCAGAAAAATGACAAGACCAATTTTCTCTCAACTTAATCCGTTCCGTTTCTATTTTAGCCCTTTGAATTATTGGATAGGAAATCCTTATCTGCAGCCTTCATTCACAAGCCAGTTTAAGATCACCTATCGTCATAAAAACTGGGTGACAAGTTTGAGTATTGGAAAAGAAAAAGAGGTGATGACCCGCTATCCGATATATAATCCGGAAACCAATGTGCTGGAATATCTGGGAACCAATCTTCCCTATAGAAAGTTTGCAGCTTTGGAAACTAGTTTTCCTATCAGAATTACAAAATGGTGGAATACTACCAGCCAAATTACAGGGTATTACAATTATGAATTCAGACCTTATTTGGATGAGGTTTTTGCACTGGATATCTATAATTATGAGGTAAGAGTCAATCAGGTTTTTACATTGCCTGAAGGATATACAATTAATCTATTTGCCAATTATGAATCTAAAACAGGGAATAGTCTTTATATTATTAAGCCGCGTTATACGGTAGATCTTTCTGTTCAAAAATCCTGGTTAGATAATAAGCTGAATACAAAGATTGGTTATAACAATATCTTTGATTCCAATGACCAAAGTTTAGAATTCAGGCATAAACAGATTATGGATAACCGATTTACCCATTGGTGGGATAGCAGCAGACTGTTTTTTCATTGAGCTATACCTTTGGAAGCTCAAAATATCAGGTTAAAGAAATTCAGAAAACAGAAGAAGAAAATAGAGCCAGATAAAAGAAAACCTGCTTTTCAAAAGCAGGTTTAATATTCTTATGGGCAAACACAGTTACCACATGTCCAGATTCTGCAACTTCCATCTTCATTCCACTCGCAGCAGTATCTTTCTCTGTTTATTCCACCGATTACCGATTTTTGTTGCTCTCTTCCTAATTTTTGTGCATTTTTCAGCACAGGATTTTTCTTGTTCATGATTTTGTTGTTTTTGATGTTAATAGATAGTTAAGTTCTGATTTTTTATGGACATTGACATCTATCACAAGTATAGAGCGTGCAATTTCCTGACGGACCCCATTCACAGCATCTTTTGCCTGTTGAGATTCCTATTCCACCTACTACTGATTTTTGTTGCTCTCTTCCTAATTTTTGTGCGTTTTTTAGCACAGGATTTTTCTTGTTCATGATTTTGATTTTTTGATGTTGATAGTTAAGTTTTAAACAATATAATTTAATGATAAATTATATCACTAATATATGATTTTATTTTGTTTAAAAAAGAATTTTTTATTATTATGTGTGTGAAATTTAATAAGTTGTATTGTATTAAATAGAATTTCAACAATTTTTTATCATAAAATAAAGAAGGTAGAGTACGACTCAGAAAGGTGAAATTGAAAGTTCCTGTTACAAAAACCCTTGTACATATAATTTGATGTAGGCTCATTAAAAAAGCCGTCTCAAAATTCATGAAACGGCTTTCTCAATATTTTATGGACAACCACATCTGTTACATACCCAGAGGAAGCATGCTCCGGTTACATCATCATATTCACAGCATTTTCTGGGACCAGTGAATTCACCTCCGATAATAGATTTCTGCTGGTCTCTTTCTAATTTTCGTGCATTTTTCAGCACAGGGTTTTTCTTGTTCATGACTTTGTTTTTTTGATGTTAATAATAAAGTTTTAGCATATATAATTTCGCGAAAATTATATCACTAATGTAGGATGTTGAATTGTAAAAAAATCTATTTTTTCGTTTTTATGTAGATGAAATGTAGTAGGTTGTAGACGTTTTTATATGCTTTATACTACGGTTTGTTGGATAGGGGGAGAATTTCGCTAAAAGAAGACGCCTGAGAAGGCCAATTTTCAGGGATAAAATAATCCAAAAATTTTCTAGATAGAGACCTTTACTTATATTTGTAGTATTGCATAAATCTTTATGAGACTAAACATTAAAAACGAAACGGGTAGGCTGAGATCAGTAGTTCTGGGCCAGCCTAATTCACTGGGAGCTATTCCCACGCTAGAGGAAAGTTATGACGCGAAGTCGTATTACTCAATCGAACACAACATTTATCCTAAAGAAGAGGATATTATCAATGAAATGAACGCTTTTGAAGCGGTATTAAAAAAGTATAACGTTGAAGTACTTCGTCCAAGCATTATTGAAGATTACAACCAGGTCTTTTCAAGAGACGTTGCTTTTGTAATTGATGATAAGATGATCATCTCCAACGTAATTGCAGACAGAGCAGACGAGCAGGAAGCATACAAAAGTGTTTTTGAAAAAGTAGCATGGAGAAAGATCATCAATCTTCCTGAAACCGCACATATCGAAGGTGGAGATGTGATTGTATGGAATGATTTTATTTTCATCGGAACCTGCTTCAGCGAAGATTACAGAAACTATAAAACGGCAAGAACCAACGAGTATGCCATTGAAATTTTAAAAGAGTATTTTCCGAAGAAAAGAATCATTGATCTTGAACTGAAGAAAAACGATAAAGTACCTTTTGAAGGAATCTTACACCTTGACTGTACTTTCAATCCGGTAGGAGAAGATAAATGTATTATCTACAAAAACGGATTTGTAGACGAAAGTGATTACCGTCTTATCATTGATATCTTCGGAGAAGAAAACTGCTTCCACATCAATGATGAAGAAATGTTTGAAATGTTCCCGAATATTTTCTCTATTTCTCCGGACGTAGTAGTTTCCGACAAAGCATTTACAAGAATGAACAACCATTTAAGAAACGAGTGGGGAATGACGGTAGAAGAAATTCCTTACAGAGAAATCTCTAAAATGGGTGGACTGCTGAGATGTTCTACAATGCCACTTGTAAGAGAGTAGTTGAGTTGTAGAGTTATAGGGTAGGAGAGTTTTAGAGTGAGAGAAAATCTTTCAATCTTTTAAATTTTTAATTCAAAAAAGAAATGCAAACAACAGATACAGTATTAATGATAGAACCGATTGCATTCGGTTACAACGCAGAAACTGCAAAAAACAATTATTTTCAGGTAGAACAGACAGGTTCTGATATCCAGTCAAAAGCTTTGGCTGAGTTCAATACCTTTGTTGGGAAGCTGAGAGAGAAAGGAATTAATGTTATTACCATTAAAGATACATTGGATCCTCATACACCAGATTCTATCTTCCCAAATAACTGGGTAAGTTTCCATAAAGACGGGAAAGTGGTTTTATATCCGATGTTCGCTTCCAACAGAAGAGTGGAAAGAAGAGATGATATTCTTGAGAGCATCAAAGGTCAGGGATTTGATATTACTGAAATTGACGACTGGTCATTTCCTGAAACCCAAGGTCATTTCCTTGAAGGAACAGGAAGTATGATCTTCGATCATGATAATAAGATTGCTTATGGTTCTGTTTCTTTGAGACTGGATGAGAATTTATTCAGAGAATTCTGTGCAAAATATGGTTTTACACCAGTAGTGTTCCATTCTTATCAGACAGTAGGTACAGAAAGACTTCCTATTTATCACACTAATGTTATGATGTGTGTAGCTGATAAATTTGTAGTCATTTGCCTTGACTGTATTGATGATGGGCTGGAAAGAGAAAAGGTAATTGAAACCATCAAGAATTCAGGAAAGGAAATCGTTGAAATTTCAGAAGAGCAAATGCAGCAGTTTGCAGGAAATATGCTTCAGGTTCAGAATAAAGAAGGGGAGAAATTCCTTGTGATGAGCCAGACTGCTTATCAGTCTTTAAATCCGGAGCAGGTAGCAGCCATTGAAAAGTATTGTGGAATTATTTACTCAGATTTAAATACCATTGAAGTAAATGGAGGGGGAAGTGCAAGATGTATGCTTGCAGAAGTTTTTCTACCAAAAAAATAATATATTTACGAAAAAAATTAATTGAACCCATTATCAAATAAAGGTTTACATATTCTTCTGACTTTGGAAACAGAGTCAGAAGATTTGTTATTAGACAGCACAGGTTTTCTTGCCTTTACAGAAAATATACTGAAAACAAAAGAAGTAGAGATTGTAGGAATTACCAATCATGTTTTTGAAAATCAGAGTTTCACTTCGGCAGTATGTCTTAAAGAATCTCATCTCTGTATTCATACGTGGCCGGAATTTAAACAGCTTACTTTTGATGTTTTTCTTTGTAACTATACTCAGGACAACACGGCAAAAGTAGAGCAGATTGCAGATGAGGTTGTTCAGTATTTTAAAGCTAATACCATTCAGAAACACAAAATTTACAGATAAAAATGGATCAAATCTGTCCTCATTGCGGGGCTAACAACAACGAAATGGCCATAGATTTTGCCATTGAAGAATTTATCTGCAGCCATTGTAACAATCTTGTTACCATAGGGCAGTCTACCCAAAGAAAGATTGTTAAAAAACCTGTGGAAAACGTTGTTTTGGAAGTTGGGCGCAAAGGAATACTCTATGGAACCGAGTACTGGGTGATTAATATTGTTATTAAAAAATATGGTTCAGATACCTTTTGGCGGGAATATTCATTAAAAGACCGCGCTGGAAACAATGTTTATCTCAGTGAAAGTGATGGGCATTGGGTTCTTCTCCGCCCGGTAGATTTTGCTTTTAAAGAATTCAAATATTATGCTGAGGCAAATGGAAAGAATTACAGATGGTTCGAAACTACCCCTTGTACAGTGTATGCTGCTACCGGTTTTTTTGAAGATAAATTGCAGTTTGGACTGGCTACTTATAAAGAATATGTAAACGGCACTGAAATGATTTCCCGTGAGGAATACGGAAAATCCGTCCAGTTTTTCAAAGGAAACCATATTTCAAGATTTGAAATCAAAAAAGCATTTGGCGCTACAGAGATGCCTTACCGCACCGGAACCGGAATTGTTCAGCCGTTTTACTTTAATGTTAAGCAATGTACCAATATCATGGCCATTACGGCTTTATTGATCTGTATTTTGCAGCTGTATGTAGTGACTTCCAGAAGTAATCAGACAATTTTTGAACAGAGAATCAATTTTACAGATGTTACAGATAAGGAAGTGGTGAGTAAAAGCTTTACCCTTTCAGGTGGATCTGCGCCGCTACAGGTATATGCCTCTTCTAATGTGGATAACTCCTGGGCTAATGTTGGGCTTAGCCTTGTGAATGAGAAAACCAATGAAGTTATTTATGCTTCTAAAGATATTGAACAGTATTCAGGATATGAAGACGGAGAAAGCTGGAGCGAAGGAAGCCAGACCGAAGAATTTAACTTATGCGGTATTCCTGGAGGGACTTATCATTTTCTGATTTCTGCCGAGAAAGAGGGAGGAGCCAAAGATCCGTTTAAATCCGGTTACAGACCAGCAAATTCAGACTTCTCAATTGTTAAAAATGATACCGGAAGTTTTTTTCTCAAAAACGATAAAAATCAAACAGTCAGTACCTATAATGATATAGAAGCTCTTACAAAAGATATTATATTAAGAACAGGCCTTCAGAATACTACAAAAGAAACAGGAAAATTAGATTCTATACTTCTCAATATGCCTCAGGAGTATGGCTATCCTGAAAGTTACGATAAAAACCCAGCCGTTAATATTAAAGCAACGTGGCTTCCGGTTTCCTTCTGGAACTTTGGAATTGTTCTGGTTTGTCTCATCATATTTGTTGTAGGGAGCCATTGGATGAAACGTACTTTTGAATATGGAAAATGGAATAACAGTTCTAATTCACCTTACGCTAATAATTAAACAATGGAAAGATTAACTCATTATATCAAAAGCAACTGGCTGTTACTGTCAATCGGAGGACTTTTTATGAGCCTGTTTGTTTATCTTACATTTACCGGAAATCAATTCTGTGACTGTGCGAAAACAGAGAAATATCGCGATGGAACTACAAAAAGCCATTCCAGAGCAGGATTTTACAGATACTATCACAAATAAAAATTAAAAACTATGGACAATATTAATTTCTTACCAATATTAAACTCGGTTCTTTACTCATTTTTAGGAATCGCTATTCTGCTTGTATGCTATTTCATCATTGAAAAACTTACTCCGGAAAAAACATGGCATGAGATTGCTCAGAATAAAAATATAGCATTGGCTATTGTGTTCGGAGCATTTATCATCGGAATTTCAATGATTATAAGCGCAGCAATTCATGGATAAGAAGAGGATTCCTCTTGAGCTGCTTTTACTGTTTTCTGTATTTGTCATTGCGACATGTGGATTGATTTATGAGTTGGTAGCCGGAGCATTGGCGAGTTATCTTTTAGGAGATTCTGTGAAGCAGTTTTCCTTTATTATTGGTGTCTACCTGTTTTCTATGGGAGTAGGTTCCTATCTGGCCAAATTCATTAAGGGAAACCTTATTGATAAATTCGTAGAAATTGAAATTCTGGTCGGAATTGTGGGCGGGGTAAGCTCAGTAGTACTGTTTGTCTTATTTAATACACTGGCCCATTTTGAAAGTGTACTTTACCTTTTTGTCTTTTTTACAGGATGTTTGGTAGGAGTGGAAATTCCGCTTTTAATGAATATTCTGAAGGATAGAGTTCAGTTTAAAGATTTAGTTTCAAATGTATTCGCCTTCGATTATATTGGGGCATTACTGGCATCTATTCTTTTTCCTTTGGTATTAATTCCGCAGCTGGGAATTGTAAAAACACCTTTATTCTTCGGACTTATCAATATTTCTATTGCTATATTCCTGTGCTTTTATCTTAAGAAAGAATTATCAAAACCTTTCTCGTTAAAAATAAAATCAATCGCCGCATTTATTTTGTTGGTTGGGCTTTTCATTTTTTCAGATAAGATACTGTCTTATTCTGAAGAGAAGCTTTACGGGGAAAATGTTGTGTTTACAAAGAGTTCTCCTTATCAGAGAATTGTTTTAACAAGAAATAACAGAGAATTCAGGCTTTACCTGAACAATAACCTGCAGTTTTCCTCAACAGATGAGTATCGTTATCATGAAGCATTGGTACATCCTGCAATGTCGATGGCTAAAAATATTGATAATGTATTGATTCTGGGAGGTGGTGATGGTTTTGCCGCACGTGAAGTCCTGAAATATAAAGAGGTGAAAAAGATTCAGCTTGTTGATCTGGATGGAGAGATGACAGACTTCTTCAAAACCAATGAAACCATGCGAAGGCTGAATCAAAGCTCTTTTTCCAATCCTAAGGTGGAAGTGGTCAATAAAGATGCTTACATCTGGGTAAAAGAGAATAAAAAGAAGTTTGATGTCATCATTATAGACTTTCCGGATCCATCCAATTACAGTTTGGGGAAACTTTATTCTCTGCAGTTTTATAAAGAGCTTGAAAGATTAACAACTCCGGATACTAAAATTGTAGTACAAACCACTTCTCCATATTTTGCTCCGAAATCTTTCTGGTGCATAGAGAAAACCTTAAATCAGATTTTTCCGTTTACATCAGCATATCACACTTACGTTCCTTCATTTGGAGAATGGGGCTTTTCTATGGCTTCCTTTGAACCGGTGAATAATAAAATATACAGAAGACTTCCCAATCTGAAATACTATGATTATGATTTTTCAAAAATATCATATTTCAGTAAAGATATGAAAGTGAATGAAGTAGAAGTTAACCGTCTGGATAACCAGATATTAGTTCGTTATTTCGATGAAGAGTGGGGGAAAGTTCAGTAGAAAAGATTTCCTGAAAACAATAGTGTTAGGTGGGCTGATGCTTCCTTTTCTACAATATTGCGGAAAGAAGGTTAAATTCCTGTTACTGAAAATAACAGGAACCAACCATGTTTTGGGGCATAAGTTATGGGCGAAGGATTTTCCACAATTTTCCGAAGTTATCCACACTAAGTATCTTGTGATAGGTGGTGGGATCTCTGGGCTTTCTGCCTGTAGGTTTTTCAGTCAGCACAATGAAGATGATTACCTTTTACTGGAAATGGAAAATCATGTAGGAGGAAATTCTTCCAATGGACAGAATAAGTTTTCAAAATTCCCACTGGGAGCTCATTATCTGCCTTTACCCAATAAAGAAAATACAGAGATTATTGAGTTTCTTACAGAATGTGGCATCTGCCAGAGCATTGAAGAAGATGGAGAACCTGTTTTGGATGAGTATCAGATGACTTTTCCACAGCAGGAAAGACTGTTCTATAAAAACGCATGGCAGAATGATATTGTTCCCCAAAAAGGAATTTCTGCAGAAGTACAGAAAGAGTTTGACAGATTCTTTAAAATGATGGATGCTTTCCGTGAAAAGAAAGATACTCAGGGAAACTATTGGTTTGCTATTCCTGTTCATGATTCCAGCAGAGAAGATGAGGTTCTCAATTTTGAGAAAGTTGTTTTTAAAGATTGGCTTCAACAACATGATTTCAAGTCTGAAGAATTACTTTGGCTATTGGATTATTCCTGTAGAGATGACTTCGGATTAGGAATTGACTACGTTTCCGCATGGGCCGGGATTCATTATTTTGCGGGAAGAAAAAACAACTGGAGTAAAAAATATAAAGATCAGGTATTCACATGGCCGGAAGGGAATGCAAGATTAACTCATTATCTTTCAAAGTATTCAAAAGATAAAAATTTAACTAAGAATTTAGTTTTTGATATAAATGTTACTGATAAGGTCGAGGTTTTAAGTTTTGACAATTCTCAGAAGAAAACCAGAAAGATCATTGCTGATAAAGTTTTAATGGCTACGCCGCAGTTTGTGAATGAAAGAATTTTCAGCAATAGAAAAGCGTCATCATTTCATTATGTTCCCTGGCTTTTAACTACGATTACTCTGAAGAATGAATTCGGAGGAGATGAAGAGCTTGCTTGGGATAACATAATCTACGGATCTTCCGGATTAGGGTATATTTTCGATCAGCATCAGAATATCAACCAAATCATGGGAGAAAAAGTGATTACTTACTATAAAAGTTTCTCTACAAATGATTGTAAAAAAGCCAGAAAGAAGCTGTATTCCATGAAAGAAGCTGAACTTAAAAATTTAGTTTTAGAAGATATGAAGAAAGCCCATCCATTAATTGAAGATTTTATCCTTGAAATGCAGTTTCATAAAATAGGACATGCCATGATTGCTCCCACACCGGATCAGATTTTTGGCGAAAAAGCAAAAATGGCTAAAGAACCTGTTAGGGAGAAAATATTCTTTGCCCATTCTGATCTCTCAGGAATTTCTATTTTTGAAGAGGCCTTTTATCAGGGAACAAGAACAGCACAACAAATGTTATAAATTTATTTTAACTGATAAGATGTTATAATAAGTATCAATTTATGAAGCAACCCTGGATACATAATGCGAAAACAGACTGGTGGTTTATTTTATCACCACCTTTTCTGGTATTGCTGGTTATTTTTCTTTTTCAGAAACAGATTCAGGGGCTGGAAAATCATTATTCCTTTTATACATGGCTTCTCCTGATTGTTTTTGTAGATGTTGCCCATGTGTATTCCACTTTGTTTAAAACCTATTTTGTAAAATCTGAAGTGCAGAGTAGAAAATTGCTGTATTTTGGAGTACCTGTTCTGAGCTGGTGTTTAGGAATAGCCTTATTTCAGTTAGGTAGTTTAGCATTCTGGTCTGTGCTGGCACTCATTGCTGTTTTTCACTTTATCCGTCAGCAGTACGGTTTTATGAGAATTTATGCCCGTTTTGAACCGAATAACTGGAGCAAGAAAATAGATGAGGTTGCGGTGTATGCAGCCACTATTTTTCCAATGCTGTACTGGTTTCAGACTCCACGTGCCTTTACATGGTTTGTGGATCATGAATTCGACTTGTTTAAGAATCTTCCCAATTATCTTCCTTTCATTAGTGTAACATATTTTGCAATTCTGATCATTTGGATTGTAAAAACGATCATTCAAGTTATAAAAGCTAAGACTGTTAATATACCTAAAACAGCACTCATCACAGGAACTTATCTGTCCTGGTATTTTGGGATTGTATATTTTAATAATGATCTTCTTTTTACTTTCCTGAATGTTGTCTCTCATGGCATTCCCTATATAGCTTTAATCTATATCCGTGAGATCAAACAGAAAGATCAACAACAGCTTAATTGGATGCAGGTATTTAAACCATTTTCAGGAATCTTTTTATTTGTTGGAATCATTTTAGGTTTAGCTTTATTGGAAGAATTTCTGTGGGAAACATTGGTGTGGAATGAACACTTTTCCCTGGACCTGGCGGTTTCCGAAAATCTGCTTCAATTTCTGGTTCCGCTATTAGTTGTTCCGCAGCTTACCCATTATCTTCTGGACGGTTTTATTTGGAGAAAACCAAAAAAAGTTAGCTAACTTTGTCTCAATCTTTAAAATCTAAAAATGAGACAATATATTCTGTCACTAGCCATTTTTCTTGGAATAATGGTAGGGGCTCAGCAGAAAACTTTTTGCAACCCTATTAATATTGATTATGGTTATACTCCTTTTGAAGTTTTTTCAAAACAGGGAAAACATCGTGCTACAGCAGATCCTGTAATTGTTAATTTCAAGAATAAGCTGTTTCTTTTCTCTACCAATCAGGAAGGATACTGGTACAGTGATGATATGCTGGACTGGAAGTTTGTAAAGAGAAAATTCCTCAGAGACAATAAATACATTCATGATCTTAATGCTCCGGCTGTCTGGGCGATGAAAGATACACTGTATGTCTATGGTTCTACCTGGGAGCAGGATTTTCCGATCTGGAAAAGCACAAACCCAACTAAAGATGACTGGAAGATTGCGGTAGATACTTTAAAAGTAGGTGCATGGGATCCTGCATTCCATTATGATGAAGATAAGAACAAATTATACCTGTATTGGGGTTCAAGTAATGAATGGCCTTTGTTGGGAACAGAAGTGAAAGTGAAAAACCTTCAGTCCGAAGGTTTTGTAAAACCCATTATTAAACTGAAGCCTGAAGATCATGGTTGGGAACGTTTCGGGGAATACAATGATAATGTTTTTCTTCAGCCTTTTGTAGAAGGAGCCTGGATGACGAAACATAACGGGAAGTATTATATGCAGTATGGGGCTCCGGCAACAGAATTCAGTGGATATTCCGACGGAGTATATGTAAGCAAAAGTCCTTTGGAAGGTTTCGAGTACCAGCAGCATAATCCATTCTCTTACAAACCGGGCGGTTTTGCGAGAGGAGCGGGGCATGGGGCAACTTTTGAAGACAATTATAAAAACTGGTGGCATGTATCCACAATTTTTATTTCTACCAAAAATAACTTTGAAAGAAGACTGGGAATCTGGCCGGCAGGTTTTGATAAAGATGATGTGATGTACTGCAATACGGCTTACGGAGATTATCCAACTTACCTTCCACAATATGCACAGGGTAAAGATTTTACAAAAGGTCTTTTTGCCGGATGGATGTTACTGAATTATAATAAACCGGTGCAGGTTTCCTCTACTTTAGGAAGCTACCAGCCTAATTATGCTGTAGACGAAGACATCAAGACTTATTGGAGTGCTAAAACAGGAAATTCAGGAGAATGGTTTCAGACTGATCTGGGGGAAGTTTCTACCATCAATGCCATTCAGATTAATTATGCCGATCAGGATGCTGAGTTCATGGGGAAAACCTTAGGAAAAATGCATCAATATAAAATCTATGGTTCCAATGACGGGAAAAAATGGAGTGTAATTGTGGACAAAAGCAAGAATACAAAAGATGTTCCTCACGATTATATTGAACTTGAACAGCCTGCAAAAGCCCGTTTCCTTAAAATGGAAAACCTTAAAATGCCTACCGGAAAATTTGCATTAAGCGGTTTCAGAGTATTTGGAAAAGGAGCTGGAAAACAGCCTGCCAAAGTAGAAGGGTTTGTACCTTTAAGAGCGGATCCTAAAAAATATGGTGAAAGAAGAAGTATCTGGATGAAATGGCAGCAGAATCCTGAAGCTGACGGTTATGTAATTTACTGGGGGAAATCTCCTGATAAAATGTACGGAAGCATTATGGTATATGGAAAGAATGAATATTTCTTTACCGGTGCAGACAGAACAGATGCTTACTATTTTCAGATTGAAGCATTCAATTCCAATGGGGTTTCAGAAAGAACAACTGTTGCAAAATCTGAGTAAATCAAAAAATAAAAGTATAGCACGTTTTGAACCATCAGAACGTGTTATTTTTTGTCTGTCTTTTTAAGAAAAGTTTCAATTTTATCAATAAGAAAAGTATTATTGGGTTGCTTATCCCAATCCAAATGACCGCCGTTAAACTCATAAGATTCATGAATGACATTGTTTTTGCTCAGTATAGAATCCAGGATTTTATTTTGACTTAAAGGAACCACACGGTCGGTATTCCCGTAGTAGGAAAGAGTAGGGGAAGAAGTGATATTAATCCAATGTACCGGACTTACGAAACTGATTGCTGAGGTTTTTACAGGCAGAGTTTTAGCATCAATCAGATGCTTTTCTACAAAAGAATATTCTTCATAGTTCTTGAAACCTTCATCCGAAAGGTCAGCAGGGCCTACGATATTGATCACTGCCTTCACATCTTTATCAGCATCAAAATGATAAGCATAAAGCATTGATAAATGCCCACCGGCACTATTTCCCATAAGAATAAACCTAGGCTTATAGTTGAGTTTCTTTTTCAGAAAAGTAATAACCTTTTTAATATCATCCGTCTGATTGGGTAGAGCATACTGGGTAGCAGAAGCCAGTCTGTAATTCATGTTGACAAAAACATGATCCGGAAACTTTTGCATCATAGAAAGCGTAAAGAAGGTAAGCTGAGACTTATTTCCGCTGCGCCAGCCACCTCCATGAATAATGATGAAAACTTCTTTTTCTTCAGATGCTTTTTTGTCGGGTATGTAAAGATCCATAACCTGTTCCGGATTATCTCCATAATGAATATTTTCCTCTTTATTAAAGCGGATATTATTTCCAAGATTGAATTTACTCTCTTTACATCCGATCAACAAAAAGGAAATAAAGCAGATGACAAATACTAAACTCTTTTTCATACAATTAAAGATAAAAAACCTGTTGACTTTTCAACAGGTTTGTGTACAAAATAATTTGATTGAATATGAAGAAAGATAGTTTTTATCTTGTTCTGCTCTTGATAGAATCGGAAGCCCCTTCAATATCTCTTACTTTTTTCAGTTTTTTATTTCCGAAGTTGTAAGTAAGACTTAATGTAATATTTCTCTGATATCTGTTCTGATGAACATAATTGTAGTTTCCATTGCTTTGATAATCATCAATTACTACAATATTGGTTCTTAAAACATCATTTACATTCAGGGCAAACGTCCAGTCGTTCCAGTTTTTCTTGATACTAAGATCTAAACTTGATAAACTTCGTAGCATACCCAGTTCTATCTGTTGTTTGTCTATGTAGAAGAAGTTTACCCCAAGGAACCATGTTTTAGCCTTATCAAGACGGATGGTATTATTAGTTTGAATCAAAAGACTGGTAGATTTTATATCATTTACATAAGTTACAAATTCTCCAAGCTCATTTTTGAAACGATCTCCAGTAGTAGGATCCATATCTAGACTTCCGTTATTTCTGTTATGTTGAACACCAATGCTAAAATTAGTAGTCCAGTACTGTTTAAAGAATGATTTTTGGATTCCCACCATTGCAGACATTTCCTGACGGTCTCCAAAATTCGTTCTGATATATCTTAAGGCAAGATCTTGGCCCACATCTCCATTTGGTTTCACAGGATATCCCTGTAAAGGAACCTGAGTAATAGCATCTTTAATATAAGAATGGTTTAAAACAACAAAATAAGAATTCTTATACATATACATCAGTTCCTGATTATAAGTGGAGGAAGCTTTTACGAAAGGGTTGTTTTGAGTATAATTATTATCTGTCAGTTTATTTTTTACTGGATTTAATTCCCAAAAGCTGGGTCTTCTCATTCTGCTTGAAAATGAATAAGAGATATTATTTTTATCATTGATCGAATAATTAAGACTTAGGTAAGGAAGTAAATTATTGTAATTTCTTTCAATTCTTTTAAGAGCTTCTGCATCTGAAGGGGGATTATCTGATGTTCCTAAACTGTTGGTAATTTCATACCTTGTTCCCAGTTTTCCTGAGAATTTATCCGAGAACTTCTTCTCAGCAGTAATATAAAATCCGTAAATGTTTTCATTATAGACAAAATGATTAGGCCTAGGATCAAATATGGGTGGTGTATCAAAAATATACGAATCATTTTTCGTATCGTTGTCTGTTTTAGTTTTATTATAATTCCCACCCACAGAAATGGTCAGATCATTCTTGAATTTCTGAATGTAATCTACCATTCCTGAGAAATTATTGATGACTTGTGGAAGATCCTGTATCAATTGTGTACTCCATCCTAATACCTCTCTATTGATATTAGAGTTGTATGTCATATTATTGATATACTGGAATTTTTTATAGTTCAGATAAGATGCATTTACATTCAATTTACTCCCTAAAGAATCAGTTTTTAATTCGTAATTTAAGTTCAGTGAATTATTGTAACTTCTTGAATCCTCTTTGTTTTTAGACCAGGTATATTTTGTGTCATTTTTTGGAGTAATAATCGTATTGAAAAGATTTACTGTAGAATTATAACTCTTATTAGCCCATGTATTCCAGGATAATGCTAAGTTACTTTTATCATTTAATTGATAATCTATATTCAGATAGCCCCCAATATTCTTATTTGGATCATCAATATCACCGGTAGATTCATTGGATGAATTGTCACTGCTATTTTTCAGAGTGTAAGTCTGAGCTTCAATATTCTCTCCGCCACTAAGGCTGGCACTTATTCCCAGTTTATCTTTTCTGTAGTTGGCAGAGAAGCTAGCTTGGCTGCCGTTGTATTTAGCTTGGGTATTAGAAAATCTCATGTTTCCGTTAAGACCATCACTCATTTTTTTCTTTAAAACGATGTTGATAATCCCATCCGAAGATTCCACCTGGTATTCACTTCCGGGAACCGTAATCACTTCAATTTTCTGAATGTTTTCTGCCGGTGTATTTTTCAGGAACTGAGCCAGAGATTCTGCATCCATATTGGATTTCCTTCCGTTGATGTAGATTAATACATTATTCTTTCCTGCAATCTTTAAGGTTTTATCATCTGTTGAAGACAATAATGGAGTCTGTTTCAGAATGTCGAAAGTAGTATTTCCTTTCGCAATAGGAGAAGCAGCAACATCATATACCAGACGGTCACTTTGTTTTTTAAAAACCTGTTTTGTAATGGTAACACCTTCTATATTTTTAGTCTTCGTTGAGTCAGATTTCTTTTCCTGAGCAAAAGCACAAGTCCCGAATATGACAGCTATTGACAAAAGTATACGTTTCATGTTTGTTTTTTTAGAGTGGTTAGAGCGTGAAGTTTTTATAGATTAGGTTCTTGATTTTACAGCATCATTCGCTGATTTCATTTCCCTTGCTTTTTTAAGTTTCTGATTTCCGAAATTGTAGGTTACTCCAATGCTTATTAATCGTGGATAATTGAAGTTGGTGATATTATTGTATTTCCCGTTAGGTTGTATTCCGTTAACTCTGTAGAAACTCTGATTAAATAAATCATTACCCTCTGCAACGATGGTCCAGTCACCAATAATTTTTTTCACACTGATATCAAAGCTTTGTCTTACTCCTACTGTTCCGCCTTCCATCGCTACTTTGCTTCCGAAATAGTAGTTAACTCCTAAAAACCAGTCCTTTTTAGAAGAAAGACGGATAGTATTATTAAGGGTTGCAGACATATTGTAGTTTTTAACATCTACGATATAAGGTTCCAGTTCTTCACTTTCATATGGTCCCAGCTGAGAAGTAGGGTCTTGCCATACTCCACCGGTGTAAGTATTGTAAGCCAGGTTTACAGAATAGTTAGTGGTCCAGATATCTTTAAACCAGGATTTATTCATTCCAAGCGTTAAAGCGATTTCTCTATTCTTACCGTAATTGGTTCTGATGTATCTCAGAAATCTTATTTTATCCATAAGCATATTACCTGCTCCATCGTATATGTAATTACCATTTTCATCCTTTTGTGGAGTGGTTAATATTCCCTGTAAAGGAAGCAGGTCAGAAGCTGCGGCATCATCTACCATTGTATAACTCAAATTGGCATAGAATGCATTTTTGAACATATAGTTCAACTCCTGATTATAGAACTTAGCAGCAAGCACAAATGGATTATTCTGAGTATAATTGGTTGGAGTAAAATACGTTCTGGATGGATTCAGTTCCCAGAATCTTGGTCTTCTGATTCTGCTGGAGAAAGTGTAACTTAAATTGTGATCTGAGTTGATTGCATAGTTTAAGTTCAGATAAGGAAGCAGGTTATTGTAATTTCTTTCAAATCCTGTTTTTCCAAGGATATCTCCGGTACTTCTTGTCATTTCATATCGGGCTCCAATCTTTCCGGATAACTTTTCAGTCAGCTTTCTCTCATAGTTCAGGTAAATACCTAAAATGTTTTCTTTGTATATAAAATGATTGGTTTGTTTTGGATCCATTACAAATTCACCACCAATTAATTTATCCTGTTGAGTATCATTATCTGTATTAGTATAATTATAACTTACTCCCATTAACCATGTTGCTCCTTTGGTTGTTTTTTTCAGGAAGTCTATGTTAGCAGCATAATTGTTGATGATTTGTGGTACAGACTGTTGTAAAGCTGAATATCCCTTTTTATACTCTTCACTCGAAGGATCAAGACCTAGTGGGATACTCTCATTAAAACTTACTTTATCCCTGTTAAACCATAAATAAGAAACATTAGAAGTAAGTTTGCTGCCTATAGAATCTGTCTTTATTTCATAATTTAAATTGAAAGAATGATTTCTGGTCTGGGCATCTTCATGGTTCACTGTTCTGTCAGATAATTTTCCGTTTTGCCAGTTCGTCATATCCAGAATAGAATTGAAACTCTTATTGTATCTCATATTATAAGAAAGTCCCAAACTTTGCTTCTTGCTGATTTCATAATCAATATTAAATCCACCACCGAAGTTTTTATTTGGATCATCATTGAAACCATAAGACTCATTTCTGAAGGTTGGATCTCCGTTAGAAAGCGTATATCTTTGTCTTTCTGTCCAGCTGCCCATTCTGAAATTAGAATTTCCCGACCATTTTCCCTGTCTGAAGTTAAAAGATCCCCCTGCATTAGGGTTGTTATAATAAGCCTGCTCATTCTGCATTTTCAAAGTCCCATTGTAGCCATTATTTTTGTTCTTCTTCATCACAATATTGATAACCCCTTCCTTAGATTCCACCTGGAACTCACTTCCGGGAACCGTAATGACTTCAATTTTCTGGATATCTTCTGATGGAGTAGACTTCAGCATTTCAATTAAAGCCTCAGCATCCATATTGCTTTTTTTATTATTGATGTAAATAATTGCATCCGATTTTCCAAGAATCTTTAATGTTTTACCATCAATGCTTGAAATCATGGGAGTTTGTTTCAAAAGGTTAAAAGTATTGGTACCTTTTGCAATAGGAGAGGCTGCTACATCGTAAACAAGACGGTCTCCCTGTTTTTTGAAAACCTGTTTCTTGATATTGACGGACTCAATAGCATTTACTTTCAAACTATCTTTTTTCTGCTGAGCGGTAATAAGTCCGCTGAAGAATAGTGCTGCAATGAGAATTTGAGTTTTCATGATTATTATTTTTTAATTAATAGCTTGTATGGTTTGTTATTTTACATTACAAAGATATATAATAAATTTAGTATCATGCAATACAAAGTACTGAAAAATATTTGTAATTAATTTTAACTTATTGATTTTCAGTTAATAAAAATTATGTTTAAAAAATGAATTGCTTGACCTTTCTGTATAATAAGACAACTGTAACAATAATTTTGTTACAGCAAAATGTGAAATTTTATGAAAAATGATTTTATTCTCTATCGAATTGAGCCAGTTTTTTATCTACCCATACCGTAGCAAAAGGGAAAAACGCAGCTAATAAAGCGAACACAAAATCTTCATCATCCCAATTGTAAATTTTTCTGGCGGGAATGCAGAGTAAAAGATAAATGGTGAAAAATAATCCATGTAAGCTACCAATTACGCTAATGAAAATAATAGAATATAGGTTTTCATCGTATCGAATCCAGATCATCGCCACACAATACAATAAAACACATGAAATTGCCTCTGCAAGACAAATCTGTTTAAACCATTTGATGAGCTTTTCCTGGGAATATTTTGAGAAAAATTTTTCGATGAAATCCATTTTTTGTAGTATAAATAGAGCGTTAAAAGCTAAAAGACTTTAGTTTTCAATTTCTAACCTCTGATTTCTGATTTTGCAAAATTACTTATAAAAATTACTACCATCCAAATATTCAAAAACTTCAGGTGGTAGCATAGGTCTTACATTCTTTTCCTCTTTGATCATATTACGGATTTCGGTGGCAGAAAGTTCAATCACCGGGGCTTTTATCATAGAGATATTTTCATGTTGAAGATATTCAGAATCTTTCTTTTCTCCTTCAAATACCCTTGGGTAAACAATGATATGGTGATTTTTAATCAGAGCATCAGCATTTTTCCATTTGTGAAGGCTGCCCAGATTATCTTCTCCCATAATCAGGCTGAAAGAATAATCAGGATATTTTTCATGAAGATAAGTAAGCGTATCAATAGTATAGCTTGGCTTCGGGAGAGAAAATTCTACATTGGAAGCACGCATATTGGGATAGTTTTTTACTGCAAGCTGTACCATATCCAACCGGTTGTGGTCTTTCAGTAAAGATTTTTTGTCTTTAAAAGGATTTTGCGGACTTACTACAAACCACAGTTCGTCCATATCCGTATTTTCCAGGATATAGTTTGCCAGAATAAGGTGCCCGATATGGATCGGGTTAAAAGAACCGAAAAATAGGCCGATTTTTTTCATTTTTGTTAGGTAGTAGGTAGCTGATAATAGGTGAGACAGTACTTTAGAATATAAATAAGGAAATTAAGTTTTTTAGATTGATAGAATTTCCTGTTGGTTCTGATTTTACCTGCAACCTTACTTACTCTCTAAATTTTACATCTTTAATATTAAGATAATGAGTCACGTTGCCTTTCCAGTGATTTTCTTCCAGAGTAAAAGCAAGATCAAAATTTTTATTTTTAAAATCTTCTACAAACTGTCCCAGCTTAAAGCCAACACATTCAATATTTCTTCCTGTGGTTTCCTGTTTAATATAAAACTTCAGGTGATTATTATCTTTCCCCATTGTTTTTACATAACCCGAAAGTTTCTGATCGGATAGAGTGAAGATAGGCTTCATATTCTGAGGTCCGAAAGGAGCCAGTTTTCGGTGGAAATTAATAAACTCTCTGTTGATGTCATCAACTTTAATTTCAGAATCAATTGTAATGGAAGGTTCCTTTTGGTGATTCTGGATTTTTTCAGAAACAATCTGTTCAAACTTTACTTTGAAAGCTTCAAACTTTTCCTTTTCCATTGATAATCCGGCTGCAGCATGATGCCCACCGAATTTAAGGAAGTATTCTGAACACATATCAAGTGCTTCATGAACATCAAAATCTGAAACCGATCTCGCTGAAGCCACCATTTCACCATTATTTCCGTCTGTAAATACCAGGGTAGGTTTATAATAGGTTTCAATAAGTCTTGAAGCCACAATTCCGATTACCCCTTTGTTCCACTCAGGATGATAAACAATGGTAGTATGTTTCGTTTCCTGCTGAGATTCTATAATCTGGTTCAAAGCAGAAAGGGTAGAGTTCATATCCAGCTCACGTCTTTCATCGTTGAGGTTCATGATATCACTCACAATCTGGTTAGCATGCTTCAGGTTTTCAGAAACCATAAGCTCTACGGCTGCTTTTCCATGGGAAATTCTTCCTGCAGCATTTATTTTAGGAGCAATTTCAAAAACAATATTTGAAATTTCAAAATGAGACAGTTTATCCTCCGGAATTAATAATCTTAACCCAAGGTTTCTTGTTTTTCTGAGGGTTTTCAGTCCCATTTTAGCAAGAACCCTGTTTTCACCGGTCATCGAAACGATATCAGCAGCGATAGATATAGCCAGAAGATCCGTAAGTTCAAACAATTCGGCATCCGGAAGTTTGTAAATAGTATTCAGTCCCTGGCAAAGTTTAAAACCTACACCACATCCGGAAAGTTCTTTGAATGGGTAACGGCAGTCACTTCTTTTAGGGTCAAGTACAGCGGCTGCATTAGGGATTTCTTCACCGGGAAGGTGGTGATCACAGATAATAAAATCTATTTCAAGGCCAGAAGCGTAATTGATCATATCCAGAGCCTTGATTCCGCAATCCAGAGCAATGATTAATGAAAAACCATTCTCTTTAGCAAAATCAATTCCCTCAGTAGAAATTCCGTATCCTTCAGAGTTTCTGTCCGGGATATAATAATCCAGGTATTTTTTCTCAACAATTTTGCTGAGATAAAGGTACATTAAAGCCACTGCTGTGGTTCCATCCACATCATAATCTCCATATACCAATATTTTTTCGCCATTTTCAATTGCAGTGGCAATACGCTCAACAGCTTTTTGCATATCTGCCATTAAAAACGGACTGTGTATATCGTTAAGGTTTGGTTTGAAAAATTCTCTCGCCTTCTGATAATTGTCAATTCCTCTTAGAACGAGAAGTTTAGATTCAAAAGTACCAAAACCAAGTGACGAACTTAGTCCGTCCACAATTTCCTCATCAGGTTCGGGCTTATAAATCCATTTTTGACTCATGTTCACAAAAATAAGGAAAAAAAATAGCATTTTAATGGGATGGGGAACGAAGTTTTGATTTAAAAATTGTTAAAAATTGATTACCTTCGTGCTCCAAATTTAAATGACTATGAAAAAAATTATCGTATGCCTTACCATTTTAGGCGCAATGAGTTCGATGAATGCACAATTTAATCTCGGAAAAGCTGCCGGGGTTGTTACAAAGGGTGCAAAAGCTTTAACTTTTACAAATGAAGATGCCATCAAATTATCCAAAGAATCTGTAGATTGGATGGATAAAAACAATCCTGTAGCAGGACCGAAAGATCCGTACACAGTAAGATTGAATAAACTGTTTGGGAAGCACAAAACACAAGACGGTCTGAATTTAAACTATAAAGTATATAAAGTAAAAGATATTAATGCTTTTGCCTGTGCAGACGGAAGTGTTCGTGTATTCTCTTCTCTGATGGATATTATGACGGATAATGAGCTATTGGCAGTAATTGGTCACGAAATCGGTCACGTTAAAAATCAGGATACAAAAGATGCCATGAAATCTGCTTATTTAAAAGCAGCAGCATTAGATGCCGCTTCATCAGCGTCTGGTACGGTAGCAACTCTTAATGACAGTCAGATAGGGAAAATGGCGAATGCATTTTTAGATGCTTCTCACAGCAAAAAACAGGAGTCTGAAGCAGATACTTATTCTTATGATTTTATGAAAGCTAACAAATATGATGTTGTAGGAGCTTATAGTGCTTTCAAAAAACTAGCCTTATTATCAGAAGGAAGTGCACAATCCGGTTTTGAAAAAATGTTCAACTCTCACCCGGACAGTGAAAAAAGAGCTCAGGCAATCAAAAAGAGAGCAGAAAAAGACGGTTTATGGAAAGATCCCGGGACTGTAGCTCTACCCACAACAAAACTTACAAAATAATTATTTTATTTATTGTTTAAACGAAAATACCTCAAAACATTGCTTTGAGGTATTTTTTTTGTTCAATATATATAACTGTTTGATAAATAGAATTATAAAACCTGTAATTTTTTTAAATAAGGTAAATCAAGAAAAAAGAAAAAAATATTAATTAAAATATAAAATATCAGATTCGGAATATTTAAAATATTGATTATTATAATATTATTTTTATTATGTTTTATTGATTTTAATGTGTTAATAATAGTTAAAATGTTGTTTATTTGGTTTTTAAATTTATATTTGTATTGCATAAAAATATAAATAATGAATAAAAAAATTACATTTTGCCTATTGGGCTTCATGGCTGCTTTTCTTTGCAGTAAAATCAATGCCCAAAACTATCAACCTTTAAATATTACAAGTGGCTATAACGAAGATTTGATTGCAAATGGTGCGGGTGTTGCTTCATCAAGTACAACTCAAAGTATAGATGATCCGGCTAACGGATTTGTATTTATGTCAACAGATTTTGTCAATGCTTCAGGAGTTAGTCCTACATCAGGACTTCCGGCTAATGGATTAATCAATTCTGAAAATACACCAGGACTTACGTTTCAATTAGCATCTTATAGTAGCAATAATTCTTTAAGACTTTTAAACGCTAATGATTTTGGGACTTTATCTTTTAATTCTACACCGGCGGCTTCAAAGCTTTATATGTTAGCTACAACAGGAAGTGGTTTTTCTACAGCAGATATCCTGGTCACTTTTACAGACGGTACATCTCAAACTTTTGTTGATAATTCTGTGAATGACTGGTACTGGGGAAGTCCCACTGCAATAAAGGGAATTGGTAGAGTAAGCCGTATTAATGATAATATTGAAAATGATACATTTAATCCACGATTGTATGAGATTACTTTGCCAATAAGTGTGGCTAATCAGACTAAAAATATTGCAAACGTTAAAGTAACTAAAACTTCATCAGGATCAGAAATATTGAATGTGCTTGGTTTTTCTTATCTGGCTGCAAACAGTTGTGTAACGCCAGATAATGTAACTTCGTCGAATGTAACTTCAAATTCTGCTTCCATTTCATGGAGCCCGGTACCAGGAAGCTCTTCTTATGAAATCTATAGGAGTACAACCAATACGCCTCCAATCTTTTCAACTGTGCCTACAATTACTGGGATTACGGGGGTATCAACAAATATTCCAGGTCTTTCTCCGAATACTTCATACTATGTCTGGGTAAGAAATAATTGCGGCGGCGGAAGTATAAGTGATTGGAGTTCTTTGGTTAATTTTACAACGGCTTGCAGTACTGTAGATGTGCCTTATTTAGAGGATTTTAATGCTGTGAATAATTATACTATTCCTGCGTGTACTTCAATGCAGTCAATAAGTTTTTTAGGAAACTGGGGAGTGTCTGATATTACTGGTATTGTTCCTGGATTTGATTCTAATGCTGTTTTTAACAGTTCGTATGATATGGCTGATGCTGATACTTGGTTTTATACACAAGGTGTGAATTTGCAGGCAGGAATAAGCTATACATTCAGCTTTATTTATGCTAATTATCAAAGTCCACAAAGCTTAAAGGTAGCATATGGTGAATCACCTGTTGATACATCTATGATCAATATTATTGCTGACTACCCTGATGTAAATGTAACATCAGCAACAAATGCAACGTTTACAGTTACTCCCATATCTACGGGTGTTTATTATTTTGGATTCCATAATTATACACCTGCTGCTAATGTTAATATGTCCGGAGCGATTATATTGGATAATATTTCGGTTACACAATCTAATTTAAGTACTCAGGATGATGAATTTCAAAATAATAATGTGAATATTTATCCTAATCCGGCATCAGACTATTTACACATAAGAAGTAAAAAGAAAATCACAGAAGCCAAAATATATGATGCTTCAGGTAAAATAATTTTATCACACGATAAAATTGATCAAAAAATAGATGTTTCCAAGTTAATCAAAGGAGTGTATATTCTTTCAATAAAAAATGCGGATGGAACATTCTCTAGCCATAAGTTTATTAAAAGTTAATAAGCTTCTTTAAGTGTTTCTATGAAAATAGCTACCCTGAAAAGAGTAGCTATTTGTTTTTATAGATAAAAGCTTTAATGATTAAGAATACATTTTTTCTCTTAATTCTTTTACTTTTTTATCAGCAAGGTACTCGTCGTAGGTCATCTCTCTGTCAATGATTCCGTTAGGAGTCAATTCGATGATTCTGTTACAGACAGTTGACAACATTTCGTGGTCATGAGAAGCCAGTAAAAGATTTCCTTTGAAGTTAGACAATGAGTTGTTCAAAGTTGTAATACTTTCAAGGTCTAAGTGGTTGGTAGGCTCATCTAATAAAAGAACGTTAGCTTTCTGAAGCATCATTCTACTGAACATACATCTCATTTTTTCACCTCCGGAAAGTACTTTACAAGATTTCAACGCTTCATCACCAGAGAATAACATTCTTCCTAAGAATCCTCTTACGAATTCTTCGTGACGCTCTTCATCGTTTTTAGTGAATTGTCTTAACCAATCAACTAGGCTTAAATCTTCCTGGAAGAAATTAGTGTTATCTAAAGGCATGTGAGACTGGTTTGTAGTAACTCCCCAAGCAACAGTTCCTTTATCTGCTTCAACATTTCCAGCCAGAATTTCAAAGAATTCAGTGATTGCTAAAGAGTTTTTAGAAAGTACTGCTACTTTATCTCCCTTTTTAAGGTTTAAGTCAACATTAGAGAATAATAATTCTCCGTCTTTCGTTTTTTCAAGACCTTTTACATCAAGGATCTGGTCTCCTGCTTCTCTTTCCATTTCAAAAATGATAGCCGGATACCTTCTTGAAGAAGGTTTAATATCGTCAATATTTAATTTGTCGATCATTTTCTTTCTTGCAGTAGCCTGTTTAGCCTTAGCAACGTTAGAGCTGAATCTGGCAATGAAATCCTGAAGTTCTTTTTTCTTTTCTTCAGCTTTCTTGTTAGCCTGAGCTCTTTGTCTTGTCGCTAATTGAGATGCCTGGTACCAGAAAGAGTAGTTACCCGTATAAAGGTTAAGTTTAGCATAATCTAAGTCACCGATGTGCGTACAAACCGTGTCTAAGAAGTGACGGTCGTGAGATACTACGATAACTGTGTTTTCATAATCAGCAAGGAAATCCTCTAACCAAGAGATGGTGTCAATATCAAGGTCATTGGTAGGTTCATCCAGAATCAATACATCAGGATTACCAAAAAGAGCCTGAGCCAAAAGAACTTTTACTTTGTCCTTGTTCTCAAGTTCACTCATCATTTGCCAATGCATGTCATCTTTGATACCTACATTTGAAAGCATGGTTTGTGCATCAGATTCTGCAGTCCATCCTCCCATTTCATCATAGATTACACCTAGTTCGCCTGCTTTAATTCCGTCTTCATCGGAGAAATCTTCTTTTGCGTATAACGCATCCATTTCCTCCTTTATCTCAAATAATTTTTTATTACCTCTTAATACAGCTTCAAGAACAGTATACTGATCAAAAGCAAAGTGATCCTGCTCTAAAACAGACATTCTCTTCCCTGGTTCCAGAGATACGTGACCTGTTGTAGGATCCTGCTTTCCTGTTAATATTTTAAGGAATGTAGACTTTCCCGCCCCGTTTGCTCCGATAATCCCGTAGCAGTTTCCTTTGGTAAACATAATATTTACCTCGTCAAAAAGAACTCTTTTCCCGAATTGTAAAGATAAGTTAGATACTGTTAACATATAGTTTTGTAAATTTGGCGCAAAAATACGAAAAGAATTTGGGTATTTTGTAATAATATAATAGTCAAGTTTTTAAATGTATGGTATTTTTTATATATTTCATTAACGAAATTTTAAAATGATGAAGATTGAGAAAACAGTTAATATATTAAATAGGAGAGCCCGTTTTGAATATGAAATTCTTGAAGAATACGAAGCCGGAATGGTTTTGACGGGTACAGAAATAAAATCTTTACGTTCTTCCAAAGCATCCATCACAGAATCCTTCTGTCAGTTTATTGATGGGGAGTTATACATCATCAACATGATGATTGATGAGTATAAATTGGGAACTTTTTACAACCATAAAACAAAAAGGGAACGAAAATTGCTCTTGCACAAAAAAGAATTGCAAAAACTTGAAAAAAAGTTAAAAGATGCAGGGAACACGATTATACCTTTGAAATTATATATCACTGATCGAGGGAAAGCAAAAGTGCTGATAGCACTGGGTAGAGGGAAAAAGCTTTTCGATAAAAGAGAGGCCATTAAAGATAGAGAAAATAAGCGGAACCTGGACAGAATATTAAAGAAAAGTTAAAAATCATTTGAAAAACTTTGTATATAAAGAAAAATTATATTTATTTTGCATTATCAATTATTTAATCATTTAATTCTATGAAAAATCTAAAATTAGGAATTTCAGCATTGGCGCTTACTGTTGCCTCTACTGTTTTCGCACAGACTACCAACAATCCGTGGTTGATCGGAGTTGGTGCTCACGCTGAAAACCATGTAGCTGCACGTGCAGGTTTCAGTAATACGTTCTCTGCGAAAAATTTAACGAAGAATCTGTTCAATATGAACAGCTATTCTATTACACCTCCATTATCTAAGTTAACAGTTGCTAGAAACGTTGGTAAAGGTTTAGTAATTGACTGGCAAACTTCTGTTGGAAATGTTGAAAACAAAAGATTCAACATGGGGAAAGAATTTTTCCTAATGACAGGTCTAGGTTTCCAGGCTCACGGTGCAGGTCTTTTATGGAACGAAGAATCTTGGTTTGATCCATATTTAAGAGTTGGTGCTAACTACCTAAGACATGACTATACAGGACAATCATTCCCTAAGAATGGTCTTGATGCTAATGGAAATGTATTAGACGCTAACGTACCAAACGGAAAAGACGGTAACGAGAACGGTAAAGCTAACCACTTTGCAGTAGCTACAGGTGCTGGTGCTAACTTCTGGGTAACTAAAAACTTCGGTCTTGGTATCCAAGGAGATTATGTATCAACTCCAGGTGATAAATCTACTGTTGCTAACTTCTGGCAAGCTTCTGCTTCTATCTTATTCAGATTCGGAAACAGAGATAGAGATAAGGATGGTATCCTAGATAAAGATGATCTTTGTCCAGATACTCCAGGTTTACCTGAATTCCAAGGATGTCCTGATACTGACGGTGACGGAGTTCCAGATAAAGACGATCAATGTCCAGATGTAGCTGGTCCAGTTGAAAACAACGGTTGCCCTTGGCCAGATACTGACGGTGATGGTGTTATCGACAAAGACGATGCTTGTCCTACAGTAGCAGGTCCTGCTGAAAACAAAGGTTGTCCTTGGCCAGATACAGACGGTGACGGTATCCTTGATAAAGACGATGCTTGTCCTACTGTTCCAGGTCTTCCAGAATACAACGGATGTCCTAAACCAAAAGGTCAAACTGCTATCGATGTTGAAACTAAATTGAAGAGCGTTTACTTCGATTTCAACAAAGCTACTATCAAAGCTGAATCTAAAGATGCTTTAGATGCTGCTGCTACTATCATCAAGAAAGACGGAGGTAACTATCTATTAGAAGGTAGAACTGATGCTAAAGGTGCTGCTGCTTACAACTTGAAATTATCTAGAGAAAGAGCTGCTTCTGTAGTTGCTGCTTTAGATTCAAGAGGTGTAGATGCTAACGCTCTTAAATCTGTTGGTGTAGGTGCTACTAAAGCTACAGTTTCTGCTAAAGCTACAGATGCTGAAAGACAAGTAGACAGAAAAGTAGTTGTTAAAGCTATCGAAAACGAAGCTGAGTGGAATGCTATCGCTAAGAAAGACTACGCTGATGCTCCAGTTAAGAAAGCTACTGCTAAAAAAGCAACTAAAAAAGCTCCAGCTAAGAAAAAAGCTGTTGCTAAAAAGAAAAAATAATTAATTTTTCTAAATAATGAATACCTCCAATTTTTTTGGAGGTATTTTTTTTTGTTGACTTTTGAGTAATTTTGTTGAAAATTTAAAATTTAAAAATGGGAAGAGCATTTGAATATAGAAAAGCTTCTAAAATGGCCAGATGGGATAAAATGGCCAAAACTTTCTCTAAAATAGGTAAGGATATTGCATTGGCAGTAAAAGCTGGCGGAACAGATCCGGAAGCTAACCCGGCATTGAGAAGATGTATCCAAAACGCTAAAGGGGCAAACATGCCTAAAGATAACGTAGAAAGAGCAATTAAAAAAGCAAGTGGTGCAGATGCTGAAAACTATGAAGAAATTACTTACGAAGGATACGGACAGGGAGGTGTTGCTTTCTTTGTAGAATGTACTACAAATAACACTACAAGAACGGTAGCTAACGTAAGAGCTGTTTTCAACAAGTTTGACGGAAACCTTGGTAAAAATGGTGAACTTGCATTTATCTTCGACAGAAAAGGAATTTTTACAATCGATTTAGCGCAAGTGAAAATGGAGTGGGATGATTTTGAAATGGAAATGATTGATGGTGGAGCTGAAGATGTAGAAAAAGATGAAGAAGAAGTAATGATTACTACTGCTTTTGAAGATTTCGGTTCTTTATCTCACAAATTAGATGAGCTTGGAATTGAAGCGAAGAGTGCTGAACTACAAAGAATTCCAAACAATACTAAGGAGGTGAATGTAGAACAGTTCAAAGCAAATATGAAAATGCTTGAGCGCTTCGAGGATGACGATGATGTGCAAAACGTTTACCACAACATGGAAATCACAGAAGAGCTCATGAACTCTCTATAAAAAATAATATAGCATTCATATACAGTTAACTTTCAATTAGTTTCTTTGTAAAAAACTATGAAATGCCTTAGCATATTTTCGATTCGGAAATAATAGGCGTTCCGTCCGGCAAATTAAAAAGCTGAAAAATATACGGATGAAAAGAAACGTAGAGTTAGTTGTCATATCGGATGTTCATTTGGGAACTTATGGATGTAAGGCTAAGGAATTGCTGAGATACCTCAATTCTATTCAGCCTAAAACTTTGGTTTTGAATGGTGATATCATTGATATCTGGCAATTCAAAAAGTCTTACTTCCCTAAACCTCATTTGAAAGTGATCAGAAAGATCCTTTCATTTGCTACCAAGAATACAGATGTCTATTATATTACAGGAAATCATGATGAAATGTTCCGTAAGTTTACCGATTTCGAATTGGGAAAACTTAAAGTATGTAATAAAATCTGCCTGACTATTGACCAGAAGAAAACCTGGATCTTTCACGGAGATGTTTTCGATGCATCAGTCCAGCATTCCAAATGGATCGCCAAACTTGGCGGCAAGGGATACGACCTTTTAATTATCATCAATAATGTAGTGAATTGGTTTTTGGAGAAAATGGGTAAAGAAAAATATTCATTTTCAAAAAAAATTAAAAATAATGTGAAGAAAGCGGTAAAGTACATTGGTGACTTTGAACTCACTGCTTCTGAACTGGCTATTGATAACCAATATGATTATGTTGTTTGCGGACACATTCACCAACCACAGATTCGGGAGGTTGTTAATAAAAAAGGATCCTGTACATATTTAAATTCCGGGGATTGGATTGAAAATCTGTCAGCATTGGAATATCATGATAAGGAATGGAAGATCTTTTATTATGATGATCATAAACATTTATTAAAAGATGATGAAGCAGAAGAAATCCAGGAGATGGATAATTCTGAACTTTTAAAAATTGTAACTAATTTTACTTAATGAAAATTTTGTATGCATTTCAGGGTACCGGAAACGGACATGTGGCCAGGGCACAGGAGATTATTCCGATACTTAAAAAGTATGCTTCGGTGGATACCCTCATCAGTGGACATCAATCGCAATTAAAGGCTGATTTTGATATTAATTTCCAGCATAGAGGTATTTCCCTTCTTTATAACAAAACAGGCGGTTTATCCTACCGAAAAACATTTACAGACAATAAATTCATTGATGCAGCAAAAACAATAAGAAGTTTAGAACTTTCTCAATACGATTTAATCATTAATGATTATGAACCATTGACAGGCTGGGCTTCAAAATTAAAGAAACTGCCCATGATTGAACTGAGTCATCAGGCATCTATGAGTTTTGCAGAAACCCCTAAGCCTGAAAAGAAAGATTTTCTGGGAGAAATGATTTTAAAATATTATGTTCCCAGCGAAAGAAAGATTGGTTTCCATTTTGAAAATTATCATCCACAGATCAAAAAACCTGTTATCCGAAGAAAGATCAGAAATCTTAATCCATACAAACAAGGCTATTATCTTGTTTATCTTCCAAGTTTCGCAGATGAAAATATAATTAAAGTTCTTAGGAAAATTCCGGTAGAATGGAAAGTGTTTTCAAAATACAGTAAAGTACAGGTTAAAGTGAAAAATGTTGAAGTATTTCCTATTGATGAAACTCAATATCTGAAATATTTTGAAGGATGTGATGGTATTCTGTGCAATGCCGGTTTCGAAACTCCTGCTGAAGCACTTTTTATGGATAAAAAACTATTTGTAATTCCTATTCATAACCAGTATGAACAGGAATGTAATGCTTGTGCTCTCGATAAGATGGGAATTCCAAATTCCAAGGTACTAAACCTGCAGGAAATTATGGAGTGGGTGGCTTCGGATCATCATCTGAAAGTAGATTATCCGGATAATATTGAAGAAATTTTAGTGAAGGATGTCTTAGCTCTTTAAGAAAATATCCTCTACATCTTTCATTCTCATCATGACAGCTCTGGCATAAGAACAGTGAGGATAAACGTTCCAGTTATTTTCCCTTGCAAACTTAATGGCTTCTTCTACCAGATATTTTCCCATTCCTCTTCCTTCAAACTCAGGATGTACCAAAACAAAAGAGATAATCAGTTTTTGATCTTCCGGGAAAATAGTATAGGTTAATCTTCCTACTTCTTTTATCTCATTATTAAGGGTAAGAACTCCGCCGTTTCCGGATCTGTTGTTTTCAAATTTCATGATAAAGTGCTTTATTGCTAATAAAGATACGAAAATTATAAGGACTGATATAACGTATTCGTTTCAATCGTCTCTTAATTATCCTTTCCGGTGTAATAGTTATAGTCTTTAATAATTACATTAATAAACTGTTTTTCCGTCATTTTTGTCGGGTCTATTTCCAGTTTCAGAATACTTTTAATCTTGTTAGAAAGCTTATTGATAATCTGGCGGTCATCCATTTTTACGGCTTTAGTATAATTATCTTTGATTATTCTCATATCGTTATCACTCAAAGCAATTACCTGAGGAAAAGAAGGGATATAGTCTTCATTAATATTCTCAAGGATTGTATGGGAAATGTTGATGTTGTTTTTTAAAGAAATCACTGCAGTTCCGGAAGCAATATCTCCCAGACGCTGGTTGTTTTTGGAAACAATCATCGAAATAAACCCTATCACTCCGGCAAATGAAACATCTACAATCCTGAAAACCCAGCGGATCATATAATCAGCAAAACTTGCCTGGTAGCCATCAATTTTTACTACTTTTATTTTCATAAGTTTTTTTCCGGGAGTCTGGCCTTCCATCAGGCTTTCCAGAACAAGAGGATAAATATAAGTAGGAAAGGTAAGAATGATATACACTGCTTTTATAGACCATTCATCAAGACCGTCTAATAGATACCCTAAATCGAAAATATTAAAGAACAAATACAGGATAATCACTACATAAGCAATCCTGATCAGAAGGTCGATAATGAAGGCAAGCATTCTTTCTCCTACGCCTGCAATGGTAAAATTAATATTTACATTTTGTGAGGTATTTATCGCAATTTGAGACATATTTTTTATTATTTTAGCCTTAACAATTATGAGAGAAGTTTATTTCATTAAACAAAATAAAGAAAAATGGTTGGGAATAGAACAGGTTATTCAAGGGAAAATTAAAAAAAATCCTGATGACCTGTCTTCGTTGTATATCAATCTGATCAATGATCTTTCTTTTGCCCAGACGTATTATCCCAAAAGTAATACTACTGTTTACCTGAATCACTTGTCTGCTCAGATTTTCCAGAAGATTTATAAAACAAAAAGAGTAGAGGAGAACAGATTCGTTTATTTTTTCAAAACAGAAGTTCCATTGCTGATGCATCAGTATCGGAGATACCTTATGTATGCTTTTGCTTTTTTCATTTTATTTACTTTAATAGGGGTACTTTCTGCCATTTATGATAAAACCTTCTTAGCGGTTGCAATACCCAATGGAGAAGCATATATGAATGAAACGATTGAGAATATCAAAAAAGGAAATGCTGTTGCAGTGTACGAAAGTGGTTCCACATGGGGAAGTACTATTGGGATTATTTTCAATAATATTCAGGTAGGTGCTAAACTCTATATTTTTGGAATCTTTGGGGGGGTAGGAACATTGTTTGCGTTACTTTCAAACAGTGTTATGCTGGGAGCATTTCAATATTTTTTCTACGACTATGGAGCTTTGAAGGACAGCGCAAGAGGAATATGGCTGCATGGTGTTTTTGAGATCTTTGCGATGGTAGTGGAAGCCATGTGCGGATTAATTCTGGGGGCTTCTATTTTATTTCCGAGAACATTTTCAAGGTTTAATTCTTTTAAAAAAGGATTTAAAGACTCATTTAAAATATTTTTAAGTACTGTTCCCTTTACTATTTGTGCAGGGATTATAGAAGGATACGTAACAAGGCATGCATTGAGGATGCCCCTGATTTTGAATTTGATTATTATTTTCGGTTCACTGGCAATGATAGGTTTTTATTATTTTATATACCCTTCCATTGTTTATAAAAAAACTAATAAACACATCAATGATACAATTTTATAAAAAAAGAGACTTTGGAACTTTCATCAGTGACAGTTTCAACTTTTTCAAATTATATGGAAAGAATTACTTTAAAAACTACATCCTGATCAATGGTTTGCTGTTGATTTTAATGGTAACGGTTTTTATTTTCGGATATAAAGAACTTTTTTCTCAAATTTTCGGATCCAATATGGGAGGAGATACCTATTACTTTGAAAGGTACTTCTCAGAGAATGCCGGAATGCTGATAGGGGTAGGAGTGCTTACATTTCTGCTTTTTATGATTCTGGCGATTATCAATTACCTTTATCCGGTCTTTTATCTGAAAAGAATTGCTAATGGAGCAAAGAATATAAAGACAGATGAGATTTTAGGTGATTTTAAAGAAAATATAGGCAGAATTGCTAAATTATGTCTTGGGATGACATTTATTGTAATCCCTTTATCATTATTTCTTATAGGGTTCTCCTATCTTCTGATTTTTATCCTTATCGGGATTTTTCTTGTCATGATTGTTTATCCTACATTATTTAATGTGATTACATTTCTGATGTATGATTATTTTAATTCAAACAGAGGATTTATAGAAAGTTTAAGCTACTCTATCCGTTCACAGTTTTCTTATCCTAACGGGAGCGAAAAATCTCCTTACTGGAAATATTGGGGGGCTGCTTTTGTGATGTTTATTATAATGTCTATGGTGAGTTCTGTATTTACTTATATTCCGATGATCTTTTTCTATGGTTCAGTACTTACAACCACACCTGATGGAAATTTTGAGCAAAACCCTTTCACAGGGGCTTTTGGGATTGCATTTTTTGTTTTCTATGGAATATCAATGCTGCTTTCATTTTTCCTTTCCAATCTGTTGTATGTGAACTCTGGATTGATGTATTACGACAGCAGAACAGATCTTCATCAGAAAGTAGAACTGGAAGAAATAGATACGATCGGAATTAATGAATAAGATTCTTTTTTTCATAGTATTAATCTGCTCCCTAAGCTTTGTGAAAGCTCAGGACGATGATTATATGACAGATTCACTGTATACAACCGGGCATTATCATAATATGCTGCGGGCAGATTCTGTGCTGGCAAAGAACCCGGTTTCGGAAAATACAGTATATCCTAAAGAATTTAAGAAGAACGTTCCGTCAAGATATAAAGGAAATGAATTTGATTATAGCGTGTCAAAACCCAGAGAATCCTTTTGGGAGAAACTGATGAGAAAAATAGACCAAATTTTCAGAAGTATTTTTGGAAAAACGGTCTTTGAAAAATCTTCCAAAGTAACGGTAGCACTTGTAAGACTTTTCGCAATTATTTTGGTAGGCTTTCTTTTGTATATTATCATTAAGTATATTCTTGGAAAAGACGGGAATTTTATTTTCGGTAAAAAGAACAAGAAGATGAACCTGAATGTAGAAGAACTTCATGAAAATATCCATGAAATCAACTTCCCTGAAAGTATTGCAAAATTTGAACATGCAGGAGATTATCGTTCTGCCGTTCGCTATCAATTCTTATTCATTCTTAAAAAATTAAGTGATAAAAAACTGATTAACTGGAATCCTGAAAAGACCAATAAAGATTATGTAGCAGAATTAAGAGCAGTCCATCTTAAAAATGAATTCTTTGATCTGTCCTATATCTTCGATTATGTATGGTACGGAGAGTTCAATATTGATGAACAGAGCTATCAGAAATTTAAAAATCAATTCCAGGCATTTAAACCATAACCTAATTAACCATGAATAAGACTTTCAGAATATATGCTGTGATCTTCATCGTTGTGATGGTTATTTTGGCGTTGCTTGAAGTAAATAAAAAAGAGACGACTGACTGGCGTAAAAACTTTGATGTCAACAAAAAGTCACCGTTTGGCCTATTTGTTTTTGATAACGAAGCTAAAGATCTTTTTAAAAATAATCTGAAGAAGATCAATCAGGCTCCTTACGAATATTATAACCAACATAAAAAAGAAAACCACAATATTGTGGTTATAGAAACTGAGATTGATACAGAATCCTGGAAGAAAATTATAGATCAGGTATCAAAAGGATCTGAAGCCATGCTGGTGATAAGCCGTATGCCTAAAGAAGTTTCAGACAGTATAGGGTTTTATGATTCAGAAATTTCTTTTGAAGAAGAGAATGTGCTGAAGTTTACAGATAAAAAATATAAGAATGACTTCATTCAGTTGGATAAGTTTCCATCAGGAAGAGGATTTTCATTTATCAAACCTGGAGTTGAAGTGCTTGGGAAAACGGTAGAGAATAAAAATACGGATCAGGCTAACTTTATCAAAGTAAAATTCGGAAAAGGAAACTTCTATGTTCATAGTGAGCCACTTTTCTTGACCAACTATTACCTGTTGAAACCCGGAAATGTAAGATATACACAGGATGTCTTCTCTTATCTTCCGGATCGTGAAACCATTTGGTTTGTGGAAAGTAATACCAAAGCTTCAAGTTTCTTTATGAGATTCGTATTGGGGAATCCAGCCTTGAAATATGCTTGGTGGGTATTTCTGGGGGGACTCATCCTCTTTATTTTCTTTAATGCAAAAAGAAAACAGAGAATTGTACCTGTGATAGAACCATTGAGAAATACTTCACTAGATTTTGTGAAAAGCATCGGAAATCTTTATCTTCAGGAAGGTGATTTTCATGATATGATGGCCAAAAAAGCCCAATATTTCCTGAATAAAGTAAGAATGGATCTTTTGATTGACACTCAAAATATAGACGAAGAATTTGCCAAGAAGCTACAGCTGAAAACAGGAAAGCCTATTGAAATGATTAATGACGCAATTCATCTTATCAGAAAGGCACAAGATCCATACGCAAGTGTAATGAAAGAAGATCTGGCAAAAATCAATAAACTTCTAGACGAGATATTAAAATAAGAGTCCCAAAGGGACGATTTAGCCAAAGATAGAACGAAGTCCTATCCAACCAAAAAATAAAAATTATGGAAAATCCAGATAACCCAAACATAGAAAATCAACCTTCTATCAATCTAAATAAAAACGAAGATCAATTTCAGTCAAGAATTGATATGATAGAGCTTCGTGCAAGCCTGGATAAGGTAAAAGCAGAAATAGGAAAAGTAATTGTGGGGCAAGAGAACATGATAGAACACCTTCTGGCTGCATTACTTTCAAACGGTCACGTTTTAATTGAAGGTGTCCCGGGAGTAGCAAAAACTATTACTGCAAAACTATTAGCAAAAACTATTGATGTAGGCTTCAGTAGAATTCAGTTTACACCGGATTTAATGCCTTCAGATATCCTTGGAACTTCAGTATTCAGTGTTAAAAATTCTGAATTTGAATTTAAAAAAGGTCCCATTTTCTCCAACTTTATATTAATTGATGAGATCAACAGGTCTCCGGCAAAAACTCAGGCCGCATTATTTGAAGTGATGGAGGAAAGGCAGATCACAATGGATGGTACCCGCTACATTATGGAGGAACCATTCCTGGTGGTAGCTACTCAAAACCCGATAGAGCATGAAGGAACGTACAGGCTTCCTGAAGCGCAGCTAGACCGTTTCTTATTCAAAATTAATGTAGGCTATCCTAACCTTGAGCAGGAAATTGCGATCATTAAAAATCAGCACGAAAGTAAAAAAGAAGATAAAACAGAAGGGGTAAATCATGTTATTACGGCAGAACAACTGAAGAGTTATCAACATTTGGTTAAAGAAATCATTGTAGAAACTCATCTGATGGAATATATTGCTAAGATTATCATCAATACCAGAGAAAACCAATTCCTGTATCTGGGAGCTTCACCTAGAGCTTCATTAGCACTTCTTACTGCTTCCAAAGCTTTTGCTGCATTAAGAGGAAGAGACTTCGTAACTCCTGAAGATATTAAGGAAGCAAGCTATGCAGTATTAAGACACAGAGTGATCGTTTCTCCGGAAAGAGAAATGGAAGGACTTACTGCAGATGAAATTATCCGACAGATTTTAGAAGGAATAGAGATCCCAAGATAGATGGTAGAAATAAGAGATAGGGTGATAATCACTAATTCCTATAACCTGCAACCTAAACAATGAAAAACTTATACATCAATACCCGTTTCTTCTTTACACTCATTGGAGTGGGGATACTGTATGTGCTGGCATTTTTCTTTCCAGTGTTGATGTGGGTTGGCCACATTGCTCTTTTGATTTGTTTTCTTGCTGTGATGGTGGATTATTTACTGATCTTTAATCAAAAAAATGCGCTACAGGCACAAAGGATATTACCGGAAAAATTGTCCAATGGCGATGAAAATTTTGTAAAAATTGATATTAAAAATAATTACAACTTTAAGATCTCCACTAAGATCATTGATGAGATACCGTTTCAGTTCCAGAAAAGAGATTTTTTAATTGAAAAGTCTATTAATGCAGGCGCCAATACTTTCTTTCAATATAGTTTAGAACCTAAGGAAAGAGGAGAATATCATTTCGGAGGGCTGAACATTTATGTTTCATCACCATTAGGATTTGTTTCGAAAAGATTCAGTTTTCAGAAAGATGCCATGTTACCCTCTTATCCATCATTTATTCATCTTAGAAAATATGAGCTGATGGCTTTGCAAAGCGAATTTCTGTTGGGCGGAATTAAAAAGGTGAGAAAGTTGGGACATACCATGGAATTTGAACAGATTAAAGAATATGTTCCCGGAGATGATATCAGAACCATCAACTGGAAAGCAACATCCAAAGCCAATCGTTTAATGGTAAACCAATTCCAGGATGAAAAATCACAGCGTATTTTTATGCTGATTGATAAAGGAAGAACCATGAAGATGCCTTTTAAAGGGTTAAGTCTTTTGGATTACTCCATCAATGCAACCATGGCTTTGTCTCATATTATTTTAAGGAAAGGAGATAGAGCAGGAATGATGACCTTTTCCAAAAAAGCTGAAAATAAAATTGCCGCCGAGAATAAATCAGGACAGCTGAAGAAAATATCAGAATCACTTTATAATATTAAAACAGATTTTTTTGAAAGTGATTTCAACCGATTGTATCAGGATATAAAATACTCCATCAATCAGAGAAGTTTAATTCTGCTATTTACCAATTTTGAAACGCTGGATGGACTAAACCGCCAGTTAAAATATCTGCGCGGAATTGCTAAAAATCACCTACTGGTAGTGGTTTTCTTCAAAAATTCGGAGCTACAGACCCTCATTAACAAGAATCCTGAAAGTATGCAGGAAATTTATGATGAAATTGTGGCCGAAAAATTTGAATTTGAAAAGAAACTGATTATTCAGGAACTCCGTAAATACGGAATTTATACAGTATATACCCTTCCTGAGAATTTGAATATCGACGTTATCAATAAATATTTGGAGATAAAAGCCAGAGGAATTTTATAATTTTGCAAGAATAATAAGCAACAATGAAAATAACACTTAATAGAATCAACGACGATTTTTTATTTGAATGTACAAACGGACAGGGCAATTCTATCCTTTTAGACAATACTTCACAGCCGGGCGCAAAAGGAGTTTCTCCAATGGAAAGCGTATTGATGGCAGTAGCAGGATGCAGCGGAATAGACGTAGTTTCTATTTTGAAGAAGCAGCGTCAGGAAATTAAAAGTTTCCAGGCAGAAGTAGAAGGGGAGAGAGTACAGGTAGATGATGCAAAACCTTTCAAATCCATTAAAGTGAAATTTCTGTTAGAAGGAGAAATTGATCCTAAGAAAGCTTTAAAGGCAGCAGAACTATCTTTTGAAAAATACTGTTCAGTATCAAAAACG
Source organism: Chryseobacterium sp. CH25 (assembly GCF_004119455.1). Lineage (GTDB taxonomy): Bacteria > Bacteroidota > Bacteroidia > Flavobacteriales > Weeksellaceae > Chryseobacterium. The sequence continues at coordinate 18,680 of NZ_NRQT01000003.1, read as the reverse complement.
TTAGAACCCAACGTAGAAATCGGATACGAAGTATATGTGAACGGAGAAAAAATTTAAAATGATACATGAGGCTTAAAAGCCTCATTTTTTATTCTGCCACGAATTCACGAATAATTTTATTTGCATAATGCTTATGTATCTATGTGGTAAGAGATTTTTAAACCATTTAGGCATGAAATTCATGGTTGCATACCATTCATCAATTATATTATTCGTGCATTAGTGGCAAAAAAAGATAGTGTACAAAAAAGAAACCGGATGAAACATCCGGTTTTTTTATTACTCATTACCTATTACTGATTGCTCATTAGAAGGTAAGTCTTGGTTTTATCAGTTTTGCTACAGTAGCCGTCCAACCCGTTTGGTGAGATGCACCTACACCGCGCCCGTTGTCACCATGGAAGTATTCAAAGAAAGTAATATAGTCTCTGAAATGTTCATCATAATTGAACTTCGGATTCCCGCCATTGAAGGCACGTTGTCCGTGTTCATCCTTTAAGAAAATAGAACAAAGTCTTTTACTTATATTCTGAGCCACTTCATCAAGGTTTTTCTTTTCACCACTTCCGGTTGGCAATTCAACTTTCAAGCTGTTTCCGTAGTAATAATGGAAACGCTGTAAACTTTCTACGATCAGGAAATTGATAGGAAACCAGATGGGTCCACGCCAGTTACTGTTTCCGCCGAACATTCTGCTGTCACTTTCCGCAGGAGTATAATAGACAACATTTTCATGACCATGAACAGAAAATACAAAAGGATTTTCTTCATATATCTTAGACATGGCCCGGATTCCATAGGAACTTAAAAATTCCTTTTCATCAAGCATTCTTGATAATACTTTTGTTAATCTGTTCTTGCGGAGAATACTCATCAGGTGTTTTCTGCCATGCCCTTCCTCATCCCAGTGAGAAACCAGTTTGGTAAGTTCAGGCTTATTTTTTAAGATCCATTCCATTCTGGTTTTAAAGTTCGGCATCTTTTCCAGAAGTCTGTGATCTACAATTTCCACTGCAAAAAGAGGAATTAATCCTACAATACTTCTTAATCGTAAAGAAACACTGTTTCCGTTTCCAAGCTGGAGAACATCATAGAAAAATCCGTCTTCCTCGTTCCATAGACCTTTTGTTCCTTCACCCAGATTTTCCATGGCTTCTGCGATATAAAGGTAATGCTCAAAGAATTTGATGGCCATATCTTCATAAACCTGATAATACTGAGCCAGTTCCATAGCAATTCGCATCATGTTCAGAGCATACATAGCCATCCAGCTTGTTCCATCAGCCTGTTCCAAATGTTGTCCATCTTCTAAAACTGTGTTTCGGTCAAAAGCCCCGATATTATCTAACCCAAGGAAACCACCTCCGAAAATATTTTTACCATTTTTATCCTTTCGGTTCACCCACCAGGTGAAATTCAGAAGAAGCTTTTGGAAGACTTTTTCAAGGAATAATAAATCAGGTTTTCCGTTGCTTTTTTCATCAATTTTAAAAACTCTGAAGCAAGACCATGCATGTACAGGAGGATTCACATCACTCATATTCCATTCATAGGCTGGCAGCTGTCCGTTAGGATGCATATACCATTCTTTAGTCAAAAGTAAAAGCTGTCCTTTGGCAAATTCAGCATCAATAATGGATAAAGGGACACAGTGAAAAGCAAGGTCCCAGGTTGCATACCATGGATATTCCCATTTATCAGGCATGGAGATGATATCCTTATTGTGAAGATGATTCCATTCTGTATTTCTTACATAATTATGAAAGTTTCTCGGAGCTTCAAAGTTCGGATCGCCTTTCAGCCATTTTCCGATATTGTAATGATAAAACTGTTTATTCCAAAGAAGTCCGGCAAAAGCCTGTCTTTGAACATTCCTTTCATCCTCATTGGTCGTATCATTTTGAATTTCATTATAAAACTCCTCTGCTTCAGCTTGTCTGTTATTAAAAATCTCATCAAAATTTTCAAAAGGCTCATCACTTTCATGAGGACACAATCTGAATTCAAAAGTTGATGATTCTCCGGATCCGATGACTTCATCAATTAAAAAAGAAGCTTTAGTTCCCTTTTGCTCAGGATTTACAGTATTGCTGCTGTAAATAATATAGTCATTAATCCCGTCTTTATAATATGTGTTTTCTGCTTGCGGAGTTCCATACAGCTTTGGATTATTGGTTTCATTCTCACAGAAAACACTTTGGGCATTTTTATTTCTTGAATAAAACTTCTTAATAGAAATACTGTCATGCCCAATATTGATGCTTCCGTCGTGAGAAACATTCATTTCAGCTTTATAGGTATTGTAACCCCATTTCCAGTTATTTCGAAACCATGCGGTGGGTGCTACTACTATTGGTGCATCCTGTTGACTTCGGTTACAAACGGTTACTCTTACCAGAATATCATTGTGGTCCGCTTTACAGTATTCAATGAAAATATCAAAATAAGAATCATTATCAAAGACTCCGGTATCAAAAATCTCATATTCCGGTTCCTGTTTACTGCGGCTTCCGTTTACGGCAACAAGTTCATCGTAAGGAAATTCATTGATCGGATATTTGTAAACCATTTTCATATAACTATGAGTAGGCGTATTATCCAGATAGTAGAAAATTTCCTTAATATCTTCACCATGGTTTCCCTGAGGGTTACTCAATCCAAAGAAACGCTCCTTAACGATTTTATCTCTTTTATTCCAGAACGAAAGAGCAAAGCAGAACAGCTGCTTTACATCAGAAATTCCAGCAATACCTTCTTCTCCCCAACGGTAGGTATAGCTTTCTGCATTATTATGATTGGTGAAGTTCCATGCATTCCCGTCCGGGCTATAGTCTTCCCGTACATTTCCCCATTGCCGGTTGCTTACATAAGGTCCCCAGTTTTTCCATTTGGTATCTTGTAATCTTTCTTTTTCGGCGATCATATTTCATCATTTTTCAATACGAAGTTAGTTTTTTTGTAAAATAATTCCAATTCATTTTATCTGAATAATAATTAATATGCCTTTGAAAGACTTGTGTTTAAGGGCTTTTTTAAATATTAAATTAATTTTTTTTTGATTTTAAAAGAAAAGAACTACCTTTGCACCATTCGTTCATTCAAATATTGAAAATGTTATCAAGAAAGGTTGAGGGATTAGACCCTATGAAACCTTAGCAACCCTTTGCGCAAGCAAAGAAGGTGCTACGTTCTACCAAAGTAATTTTGGACAGATAACTTACTGAAGTTCTTTTCAGCCATTTCCTGTGGCATTTTCAATTGTATTAAAATTTAATAGAATTGAAAACAGAACTAAACTATATTAATCTTTCGTATCAAACCAATTCCCACAAGGAATACAATATCTCGTTAAGCTATGAGCTTTTCGGGAAAGACCTGTTTACAGCCCCAATTATTTTAATCAACCATGCCCTTACCGGAAATTCAAACGTATCCGGAGAAAAAGGCTGGTGGAAACAATTGGTGGGCGAAAATCAGATTGTGGATACGAATAAATACACTGTTCTGTGTTTCAACATTCCCGGAAACGGATACGATCATTTTTTAATTGAAGACTATGAAGACTTCACTCCTTCAGATATAGCCAATATATTTCTGAAAGGACTGGAAGCTTTACATATTACAAACCTATACGCCATTATTGGAGGTTCTCTCGGAGGAGGAATTGCATGGGAAATGTTAGTAAAACAACCCAAACTGGCAGAAATTTTTATTCCTATTGCCTGTGATTACAGAACCCATGATTGGCTTCATGCACAATGTGTGGTTCAGAAATTTTTATTGAATGATAAAGATGAACCTTTACAGAAAGCGAGAATCCATGCCATGCTGTGTTATAGAACTCCGGAATCACTTAACGACAGATTTCAAAATAAATACAATCAGGATAAACAACGTCTGGACTCAGAAGACTGGCTGATTTATCACGGCAATGCATTAAACGAAAGATTTAGTTTACAGGCATACAAACTGATGAATCATTTGCTGATGAATATAAATACTGATGAAACAGCTCTGGAGAGGATAGAGGCACGAATGCACATGATCTCCGTAGATACAGATTTATTCTTCCCAGCTTCTGAAATCCGAATGTGTTTTGAAAAGCTGAAAAAGAAAAAGGAGAATATCTCATATCACGAGATCCAATCTATACACGGGCATGATGCCTTCCTAATGGAATATCAACAATTAAATAATATCATAAAAAACATTTTATAGAGTCATGAAAAATGCTAACGAAATAAAATTTTTAAAGAACAGATCAATTGTCAAATTTGAAGGAGAAGATTTCTTAGGGGAAATCGGAATTGACGGACGAATTTTTAAAGCGCTTACTTTAGCGCGTATCAGCGTGGGAGTAATCTCTCAGCAAGCCATAGAAAACGGAATTTCTATTTTAGTTCACGAAAATGATGCGGAGAAAGCAGTAGCTTGTCTTATTGATGAATTTGAAGGAGAAAGAAAATCAGGAAAAGTATCCCAAATATATAGTATCAACAATGTTTCTGTGATCGGTTTTGTAGCAGAAGATTCCAATAAAGTTTTTGCAGAGCTAGCGAGAAACAATGTTTTTCCATTGCTTTTGAACAAAGTTGCAGGTGATAACAGAGTCAATATCGTAGTCACTTCTTCACAAGATGAAAAAACAAGAAACATCATAGAATCTGAGATCTTCAAAAAGCCAAAGACCGTTCATCTTGCAATTATTGGCCATGGAAATGTAGGGAAAACATTAATTGAGCAGGTTCTTGAATCTTCAGAAGAAATCAAAAGACGTAAAAAAATAGATCTTAAAGTAGTTGCTGTAGCCAATTCAAAGAAAATTGCTTTCAACAAAAAAGGTTTTGATGCGAACTGGTCTGATGAGGTTTTAACAGCAGAGCAGCCATCCAATGTTGAAGAGTTAATTAATTTCTCTAATGAAAACCAACTGGAGAACCTGATTGTTGTAGATAACACAGCAAGCAAAGATTTTGTGAAGAACTACCATGCTTTAGCAGAAAATGGATTTGATCTGGTTTCTTCCAACAAAATTTTCAACACCCTTCCCATCGAAGAATATAGAAAACTAAGATATACGTTGAGTAAAAATAACAGACGTTATCTGTATGAAACCAATGTAGGAGCGGGTCTTCCATTAATTGATACTATTAAATTATTACACCTTTCAGGAGAAAATATCACAAGAATTAAAGGAGTTTTCTCTGGAACATTAAGTTATGTTTTCAACAATTTCTCTTTGAGAGATGATAAATTCTCAACAATTGTAAACGAAGCTTTAGAGAAAGGATACACAGAACCGGATCCAAGAGAAGACCTATCAGGAAATGACGTAGCGAGAAAGCTATTGATTTTAGCTAGAGAATTAGACTTAATCAATGAATTTGAAGATATCAACATCCAAAATCTGGTTCCGGAAAACTTATTGTCAGTTTCAAAATCAGAATTCCTTTCAAGATTAGAAGAATTGGATGAGGAATATCAAAAAATTAAAGATAGTCAGGAGCCTGGTCATGTATTACGTTACGTAGGAGATCTTCACGGAAATTTACAGGAAGAAAAAGGGCAGCTTGATGTAAAACTGGTTTCTGTACCAGGAAGTTCAGCATTAGGACAGTTGAAAGGTTCAGATTCTATTTTTGAGATCTACACAGAAAGTTACGGTGAAAACCCAATCGTAATTATGGGAGCCGGAGCCGGAGCACAGGTGACTGCAAGAGGTGTATTCGGTGATATTTTAAGACTAAGTGAAACAAAATAAAATTAATGTAACAATCTAGCAATGTAACAGTTTGCCAATATTGGTTATTGCCATTCTGAGCAAAGCAAAGAATATCATTATTACACTGTTAGATTGATACATTGGTAAATTGACAAATTAAAACTATATGGAAAATTTCGAAACATCAGCAATAAGAACCCAGACTGAGAGATCTCAGTTTGACGAGCACTCCACGCCACTATATCTTACATCCAGCTTTATTTTTCAGGATGCTGAAGATATGAGAGCCAGTTTTGCTGAAGAAAAACCTAAAAACCTGTACAGCCGTTTCTCTAACCCGAATGTCTCTGAGTTTACAGAAAAGATTGCAAAAATGGAAGGTGCAGAAGCTGGATATGCTTTTGCAACAGGAATGGCAGCTATCTACTCTACATTTGCAGCATTATTAAGTGCCGGAGATCATATCGTGAGCTGCCAGTCAGTTTTCGGATCTACTCACACTTTGTTCACAAAGTATTTCCCGAAATGGAATATTGAAACGACCTATTTCAAAGCAGAAGATGCAGAGAATGTGGAAAAATATATAAAACCGAATACAAAGATCCTATATCTTGAAACCCCTACCAATCCGGCCATTGAAATTCTGGATCTGGAGTTTTTCGGGCAGATTGCTAAGAAACATAATTTGATCTTTATTGTAGATAACTGTTTTGCAACGCCTTATCTTCAGCAACCTATTAAATATGGTGCAGATGTTGTTGTACATTCTGCAACGAAGTTGATTGACGGACAGGGAAGAGTATTAGGTGGAATTGCAGTAGGAAAAGAAGACCTGATTAGAGAAATTTACCTTTTCGCAAGAAATACAGGACCTGCGTTGTCTCCTTTTAATGCATGGGTATTATCAAAAAGCTTGGAGACATTAGCAATTCGTGTGGAAAAACACTGCGAAAATGCATTGAAAGTAGCAGAATTTTTAGAAAGCCATCCTAATGTAGAACTGGTAAAATATCCGTTCCTGAAATCCCATCCGAACTATGAAGTAGCCAAAAAACAGATGAAGCTCGGTGGAAACATTGTTGCTTTTGAAATAAAAGGTGGAATAGAAGGAGGAAGAAGCTTCCTAGATAAGATTCAAATGTGCTCTCTTTCTGCAAACTTAGGGGATACAAGAACGATTGTAACCCACCCGGCATCTACAACGCACTCCAAACTGTCAGACGAAGAAAGAAACGAAGTAGGAATTACAGCAGGATTAGTTCGTTGCTCAGTAGGCTTAGAAAACGTAGACGACATCATCGCAGACCTAAAACAAGCCTTAGATTAACCCAAAGAGCCCAACGGGGCGATTTAACCCAAGATAGAACGAAGTCCTATCAACCCAAAACCTATCAGTCTCACTTAACAACTATAAAAGAGATGACAAATATAGAATCACTAAACAAAGCCCTCAAAGAACGCATCCTGGTGCTGGATGGCGCTATGGGAACCATGCTTCAACGCTATAAGTTTGAAGAAGAAGATTACCGTGGCGAGCGTTTCAAAGACTGGGAACATCCTGTAAAAGGAAACAATGACCTGCTTTCTTTGACACAGCCTCATGCCATTGAAGAAGTTCACAAGAAATACCTGGAAGCAGGAGCAGATATTATTGAAACGAATACATTCTCCGGAACTACCATCGCAATGGCAGATTATCACATGGAAGAATTGGTGTATGAGCTGAACTATGAGTCTGCAAAAATTGCCAGAAAAGCCTGTGATGAATATACCGCAAAAAATCCGGATAAACCGAGATTCGTAGCAGGATCAATTGGTCCAACCAACAGAACAGCAAGCTTGAGTCCAGATGTGAATGATCCAGGATACAGAGCCATCACTTTTGAGGAACTGAGAGTGGCTTATAAGCAACAATGTGAAGCATTATTAGATGGAGGTTCAGATATTCTTTTAGTAGAAACCATTTTTGATACCTTGAATGCAAAAGCAGCTTTATTCGCCATTGATGAACTTCAGGATGAAAGAGGAATAAAAATTCCGATCATGGTTTCAGGAACCATTACCGATGCTTCAGGAAGAACATTGAGCGGGCAGACTGCAGAAGCCTTTTTGATTTCTGTTTCCCATCTGAACTTATTAAGCGTTGGTTTTAACTGCGCTTTAGGAGCAGATCAGTTAACCCCATATTTGGAAACACTCGCTCATAATTCAGAATTCTATGTTTCAGCGTATCCGAATGCCGGATTACCGAATGCTTTTGGAAAATATGATGAGACTCCTGAAGATATGGCAAGACAGATCAAAGAATATGTAGAGAAAGGATTGATCAATATTATCGGCGGATGTTGTGGGACAACTCCGGAACATATCAAGGCGATTGCTGAGCTGGTAGAAAAATATGATCCAAGAAAATTGAAAGAATTTGTGTGATTAGATAGATTTTTTTAATTAAAATCAAGAATGTAGGCTGGGTTATAAATATTATCTTTAAGTAAACCACAAAATTTAATTATAATGGAAAAGCCGAGTTACTTAAAAGATTCAGATGATGCCAGGTTATTTAATGAACTGAGAAAGAAAGTGAACCAACGGGTAGAAGCTATTTCTGAAAACAGGGATATTTATATTCAGATCAAAGCGGTGATTCTTCCATTGATCTATGTAGGTTTATATTTCTTCGCAGTCCTTAATGCAGAAAAACATTGGGTCTATATCCTGAGTTTTATTTTAATGGGAATTTCTTTGGTTTTAATTTATTTAAATCTGATCCACGAAGCAGCCCATAACAACATCTTTAAAAGTAAAAGACTGAATGGTATAGTGCTGCACATTTTTGATTTCATAGGAGCTAATTCCTATATCTGGAAGAAAAGACATATCGCAAGTCATCATGCCTATCCGAATGTGGATGGCTGGGATACCGATATTGAGCAGAGTGGTTTGCTATTAATAGTGCCTTGGATTAAGGCAAAAGGAGTACAGAAGTATCAGCATAGGTTTTTCTTTTTAGTATATCCGTTGTATTTATTCAATTGGATGTTCATAAGAGATTTTAGAGACTTCTTCGATAAAGAAAGAGTGATCTTGAAAACCCAGGGAAGAATACCTGTTGTGGAGAAAGTAAAAATGGTGAGCTATAAGCTGTTTTACTTTTTTTATCAGATTGTAGTTCCTGTTGTGTTCTTTAAAGTATCAATCGGTCTGGCTTTAGGAGCTTGGTTTTTACAGGTGATTGCAGCAAGCATTTTTGCACTGTTCGTTTTATTGCCTCTCCATCCGCTACCTGATAATGCTTTTCCAAGATTGAATAAAGATAATGGGCTTCCATTCAGTTGGCTGCGTCATCAATTGGAAGTGACCAATGATTTAAAAGAAAATAACTGGTTGGTAAGAAATGTACTGGGGAATTTTAATTTCCATGTGGCTCATCACCTTTTCCCCAATTACAGTTATATGTATTACAATGAGATCACAGAAGAGATAGAAGAATTTGCTAAAGAGCATGGCTTGGCATATAAAAGATTCCCGCTGTTCACCGCTTTAGGCAAGCACAGGGATTTATTAAGGCAGAATGCAAATAATGCCTACTATATTTTAGAAGAATAAAATGAAATATTTAAGATTATCAGGCCTCGAGCCTCTTATCATAACGCCGGAAAGTAATTTCATCAACGTTGGTGAAAGAACCAATGTTGCCGGTTCCAAAAAGTTTTTAAGACTTATCAAGGAGGAGAAATTCTCTGAAGCATTAGATATTGCCCGCCATCAGGTAGAAGGAGGAGCCCAGATTTTGGATGTTAACTTTGATGATGGTTTGATTGATGGAAAAGCATCGATGATTAAATTTCTGAACTTAATCGCCTCAGAACCGGATATCGCAAGAATCCCAATAATGGTAGACTCATCCAAATGGGAAATTCTGGAAGCTGGTCTTCAGGTGGCACAAGGGAAATGTGTGGTAAATTCCATCAGCTTAAAAGAAGGGGAAGAGGAATTTATCAAGCACGCCAAAGCTATCAAAAGATATGGAGCAGCCGTAATTGTCATGGCGTTTGATGAGGTAGGGCAAGCAGACAATCTTGAACGAAGAATTGAAATTTCAAAACGATCTTATGATATTCTGGTGAATCAGATCGGTTTTCCAGCAGAAGATATCATTTTCGACTTAAATATCTTCCCGGTAGCAACAGGAATGGATGAGCACAGAAAAAATGCTATCGATTTTATTGAAGCTACACGTTGGGTAAGACAAAATCTTCCGTATGCATCAGTAAGTGGAGGAGTAAGCAACGTTTCTTTCTCATTCCGTGGAAATGATACCGTAAGAGAAGCAATGCACTCTGTATTTCTTTATCATGCTATCCAAGCCGGAATGAATATCGGTATTGTAAACCCTGCTATGCTGGAGGTTTATGATGAGATTAATAAAGAATTGCTGGAGCTTGTAGAAGACGTAATCCTTGATAAGAGAGAAGATGCTACAGAAAGACTTCTGGATTATTCCGAAAAGCATAAATCAGTCAAAAAAGAAAAGACTGAAGACTTGGAATGGAGAAACAACCCATTACAGGAAAGAATTACCTACGCTCTGGTAAAAGGAATTGACCGTTTTATCGAAGAAGATGTAGAAGAAGCCAGACAATTAGCCGAAAGGCCACTTCACGTTATCGAAATTAATCTGATGACGGGTATGGGAGTAGTAGGAGACTTATTCGGAAGCGGAAAAATGTTCCTGCCACAGGTAGTAAAATCTGCAAGGGTAATGAAAAAAGCCGTAGCCTATTTACAGCCTTATATTGAAGCTGAAAAAGATGGTTCAAGACCTGCAAATGGAAAAATCCTAATGGCTACCGTAAAAGGAGATGTTCACGATATTGGAAAGAACATTGTAAGTGTAGTTTTAGGTTGTAACAACTATGAAATCGTTGACCTTGGCGTAATGGTTCCGGCTGAAAAAATTATTCAGACTGCCATTGCAGAAAAAGTGGACGTTATCGGATTAAGCGGGCTGATTACACCAAGTTTAGATGAAATGGTGTACATCGCTTCAGAATTAGAAAGACAGAACTTAGATTTTCCTTTATTAATTGGTGGTGCAACTACTTCAAAGGCACACACTGCAGTGAAAATCGATTTAAAATATAAGAATGCCGTTGTTCACGTTAATGATGCTTCAAGAGCCGTAAACGTGGTAAGCTCATTATTAGGAGACAGAAATAAAGAATATGTTTCTGATCTGAAGAATGATTACTCAGATTTCAGAGAAAAGTTCCTGAACAGACAGGTTGATAAAGATTATGTTTCCATTGAAGAAGCAAGAGAAAGTAAGTTTAAAATAGACTGGAAAAACGAAGAGATCTTCACTCCGAATAACTTAGGGATCACTGTAATTGAAAACCAGGACCTGAGAGAGCTATTACCTTTCATCGACTGGTCTCCATTCTTCAGAAGCTGGGATCTTCACGGGAAATATCCAAATATCTTAGAAGATGAGGTGGTAGGAGTGCAGGCAAAAGAACTGTTCAAAGATGCACAGGTTATTTTAAAGAGAATCTTAGACGAAAAGCTGTTAACCGCAAAAGCAATCTTCGGAATTTTCAAAGCCAACTCAAACGAATCCGATGATATTCTGATTTTTGATGAAAATAATAATGAGCAGGCTAAGTTTTTAACCCTAAGACAGCAGGCTCAAAGATCAAAAGGAAAAGATTATCTGGCATTAAGCGACTTCATTGCTCCACAAAGCTCAGGGAAGACAGACTACATGGGAGCATTTTGTGTGACCACAGGTTTCGGAACTGATGAATTGGCAGAAGAATATGAAAAAGCCCATGATGATTATAATGCCATCATGGTAAAAGCACTGGCAGACCGTTTTGCAGAAGCTTATGCAGAATTTTTACATAAAAAAGTAAGAACAGAATATTGGGGCTATGCCGTTCAGGAAGAATTAAGCAATGAAGAATTAATAGCAGAAAAATATAAAGGAATCCGTCCCGCACCAGGATATCCGGCTTGTCCTGACCATTTGGAAAAGAATACCATCTGGGATCTTTTAAAAGTAGAAGAAAATATAGGAGTATATCTTACGGAAAGTTTGGCGATGTTCCCAACAGCATCCGTTTCAGGATATTATTTCGGAAGCCCGCATGCCAAATATTTCGGATTAGGAAAAATTACAGAAGACCAGCTTAAGGATTATGCTGACAGAAGAAGTTGTAGCATCCAGGAAGCGCAAAAATGGTTGTCACCAAATTTAGCAGATTAAAATTGATATGAAGATAACAGAGCACATTAAAAACGCAAATGGAAAAACTTTATTCTCCTTAGAAGTTGTTCCACCACAAAAGGGAATTGGTATTGAAGACCTATACACGAATATAGACCCGTTGATGGAGTTCAAACCACCATTCATTGATGTTACTACTTCAAGAGAAGAATACATCTACCTTGATAAAGGAAATGGGCTGATGGAGCGCCGTATCACAAGAATGCGTCCCGGAACTCTGGGAATTTGTGCAGCCATTCAGCATAAATATAATGTAGATACAGTACCACACTTATTATGTGGAGGTTTTACCAAAGAAGAGACAGAATATCTTTTGGTAGACTGTATGTACTTGGGGATCGATAATGTAATGGCATTAAGAGGAGATGCAATGAAAGGACATCAGTATTTCGAACCTACTCAGGGCGGCCATGCCAGTGCAATGGATCTTGTGGGTCAGATTAATAACCTTGGAAGAGGAAAATATCTTCATAACGAAGAACAGGTTTGTGATGAACTTAATAAATTCTGCATCGGAGTAGCAGGCTATCCTGAGAAACATATGGAAGCTCCTTCTATGAATTATGACCTGAAATGGCTGAAGCAAAAAGTAGATGCAGGAGCAGATTACATAGTTACCCAAATGTTCTTTGACAATAAAAAGTATATTGAATTCGTTCAGAAAGCAAGAGAAATAGGAATTACCGTTCCAATCATTCCGGGAATCAAGCCGATTGCCACTAAGAAACACCTGAAAATTCTTCCTCAGGTATTCAAAATAGATCTTCCGGAAGAGCTAATCAATGAAGTAGAGAATGCAAAAAATAATGAAGCAGTCAAGCAGATTGGAATCGAATGGGCCATCGCCCAATGCAAAGAACTGCTGGACTTCGGAGTTCCAGTTCTACACTTTTACTCAATGGGAAAAAGTGATAACATAAAAAAAGTAGCCGGTGAGCTATTCTAATAAAAGTACCAAAAATGAAGGACCCCTGCTTTAAACGGCAGGGTTTTTATTTTAATACCATGTACATACAATTTTTCTTAAAGATAAAAACCAAACAAAAAAGCCGAAAGCTACCCACCCGCTTAGAAAGAATCAACAAAGTTGATTCCACCTTCGCTCCCTCAAAAATACAACAGCAAGCTAATAAAAAACTTTGCGTCAAATAATATCAGGCTTCCAAAAAAATAAACTGAATCTTTAGTTAATCAACAACATCAATAACTCCCAGCCTCCCGCATCCATCTTCCTTACTAAAGAATGGTATGCCTTTCAAACTCTTTATTCCGATCAAATAAATATCGGTAAGTAGCAAGCTTCCTCGTCACAGAAGTATCAAGCGTTTCCGCAATCTTAATCATTTTCGGATTAAAATCACCAATCCACTGAAGCTCAGTAATTGTAAAATCGGTATGTTTTCTCAAATGTTGTGTACCTTCCCAGATCATATACCCGTCAATCCCTTTTCTCTGCCATTCAGGTACCACTCCGAAAACAAGACCAACCATTTTTTCATTCTTCTTAAATCGTTTTAAGAATAAAAACTTAAGCTTTTCCCAAACTCCAAACTTTCCGTTGAGGTATTTAAACCACTGGTTGAGGTCCGGAAGGTTGATCCACATGGCGATAGGTTTATCATTTTCATATACAAACCAAGAGATATGTTCATTCATAATAGGCTTCATGGTATTGAACATTTTAAGAACCTTGGCTTCTTCCAGTTGCTTTCCTTCACCGTGGGCTGCCCATGCCTTATTATAAACCTCTGTAAAGTCTTTGGCGAACTTTGGAAGGTTATTCTTTTTCATAGGTTGGGCAGAAATAGCCGGATTTCTCCTGTTTTTCTCATGAGCAATGGTGAAAATACGTGAAACTTCTGCAAACACTGGTCTGGTAAAACAAAGCTGTTCAAAATAAATCTTCAACCCATAATTCTCAAAGAGGTCTTTGTAATAAGGGAAATTATAGTTCATCCCATACAAAGGTTCTATGAAACCCTCAATCAAAAGTCCCCAGAACTTATCCCGTTCTCCGAAATTGATGGGTCCATCCATGGCTTCCATCCCTCTTTCCTGAAGCCAGTTTTTACAATGGTCAAAAATGAAATTGGCTGTTTCCTGATCATGAATACAGTCGAAAAACCCAAAACCACCGGTAGGCTGCTTCTGTTCATAACAATTGTTGATGAAAACAGCTACTTTTCCAACCGTTTTATGGGCTTTTTTAAACAAGAACCTTTTACATTCTCCACTCTTGAAGAACTTATTTTTTTCAGGATCAAAAATCTCCTCAATGTGCTTATCTAAAGGGCGGATATAATTTTTGTCGTGTTGATAAAGCTGTGCGGGAAATTCCAGGAATTCCCTTTTGTGGTCTTTGTTCTGTACTTCTTCGACAATAATCATATAGTTTTAATCAGAGTAGGTTATAAAAGATAATAAATGAAACAATATTATCCGTATTTTTGCTGCAAATTAAATAAAAATGGTTGATTTTACTGATAACGACGATGATATTTTCACTGGAAAAGAACATACGCCTATAAGGGAAGATGCTTTTGATAAATCGCCACAGGAAAAAATTGAAAAAATTACTGAGCTTTTTGGAGAGATTATGGAAACGCTAGGTCTGGATATGACTGATGATTCTTTAAAAGACTCACCAAAGCGTGTTGCCAAAATGTATGTGAACGAAATTTTCGGTGGACTTCTTCCGGAAAACAAACCAGGAATCTCTACATTTTCCAATAAATATAAATACCGTCAGATGTTGGTGGAAAAAGATATCACTGTATATTCTTTTTGTGAACACCACTTTTTACCGATTATAGGAAGAGCACACGTTGCTTATATTTCAAACGGAGAAGTAATTGGTCTTTCAAAGATTAACAGAATTGTGGACTATTATGCAAAAAGACCACAGGTTCAGGAAAGACTGACAATGCAGATCGTAGAAGCTCTGAAAGAAGCTTTAGGAACAAAAAATGTAGCCTGTATCATTGATGCAAAACACCTTTGTGTAAATTGCAGAGGAATTAAAGACACTGCAAGTTCTACCATTACAGCAGAGCTAAGCGGAATTTTCAGGACAAACCCTATCACAAGACAGGAATTCTTACATTACGTAGGAAGCCATGCAAAACTAGATTAACATCAATGAACTACCAGATCCTTAAAAATATTATAGATGAAGAACTTCAGAGATTCCAGACAATTTCTGAAGAAGAATGGAGTTACAAGGCTACAGCAGAAAAATGGTCCAAAAAAGAAATAATTGGGCACCTTTGTGACAGTGCTTTTACAAATATCCGTAGATTTGTAGTTACTCAATATAAAGAGAACGAGAATATCGTATACGATCAGAACGCTTGGGTAAAAACCCAAAACTATCAGAACGTTCCAACAGCTGAGTTAATCAACCTTTGGAAAGCTTTGAACTACCAGGTTGTTCACATTGTAGAAAATATTCCCGATGAAGCGTTGCAAAGAACTTGTGATACTACTAAAACGGAACTTCAGAGATTTACCCTGGAGTTTATTATTAAGGATTACGTAGATCATTTGCAGCATCATTTAAAAGCGATTTAATTATGATAAAATTTAAAAAAGTTTCACATAAAATTTTTATCACAACAATTATCTGTTGTGACAGATCTTTATTTTAACTAATTTTTGAATCTTAAAACTATTGAATCTTTTAATAAAAAATAAATGCAACTAAAAATATACAACTCGCTTACAGCGGAAAAAGAAATATTCAAACCCATTTTAGAAGGAAACGTAGGAATGTACGTCTGCGGACCTACAGTGTACAGCAATGTGCATTTAGGAAATGTAAGAACTTTCCTTTCTTTCGATTTTATCTACCGTACTCTGATGCATTTAGGGTATAAAGTAAGGTATGTAAGAAACATTACAGACGCAGGTCACCTTACCGATGACGGAGATGTAAATAACGATAGATTCGTTAAGCAAACCCGTCTTGAAAAGCTGGAGCCAATGGAAATTGTGCAAAAGTACACTGTTGATTTTCACAAAGTTCTTGAGATGTTTAATCTGCTTCCTCCCAATATTGAGCCTACAGCTACAGGCCATATTGTAGAACAGATTGAGCTTACACAAAAGCTAATAGATACAGGTTTCGCTTACGAAAGTAATGGTTCCGTATATTTTGATGTTTTAGAATACAATAAAAGAGGGTTAAACTACGGTGAACTTTCAAAACGTAATATAGAAGAACTTTTTGCCAATACCCGCGATCTTGACGGACAAGGAGAAAAGAAGAATCCACAGGACTTTGCCCTTTGGAAAAAAGCATCTCCAGCTCACATCATGAGATGGAACTCTCCTTGGGGAGAAGGTTTTCCGGGATGGCACCTTGAATGTACTGCAATGAGTACTAAATATTTAGGTGAAACTTTTGACATCCACGGAGGAGGAATGGATTTGAAATTCCCTCACCACGAATGTGAAATTGCTCAGGGGAAAGCTTGCAATGGTGCTGCACCGGTACATTACTGGATGCACGCCAATATGTTGACGATGAATTCTCAGCGTATGAGTAAGTCTACAGGAAATTATATCCTTCCAATGCAGTTGGTAACAGGTGATAATGACTTCTTTGAAAAATCTTTCCACCCGTCAATTGTACGTTTCTGTTTTCTGCAGGCACATTACAGAAGTGTTTTAGACATTTCCAATGATGCCATGATCGCCAGTGAAAAAGGATTTATCAGATTGATGGAAGCTGTGAAAGTATTGAACTCCATTACTCCTGATGATAATAAAAAGTCAGAATTCAGCCTTACAGAGTGGAAAAACAAATGTTATGATGCATTAACAGATGATTTCAACTCTCCAATCCTGATTGCTCACTTATTTGAAGCTGTAAAATATATTTTCGCTTTAAATGATGGTAAAGAAACGATTTCAACAGCAGATCTTGAAGACTTAAAGTCAACATTGAATGCCTTTATCTTTGATGTTTTAGGATTACAGACTGTAGAGGAGAACAACAATGAGAAATTGGATCAAACCCTAAAAGTTTTAATCGAGTTGAGAAACCAGGCAAGAAAATCCAAAAATTTCGAACTTTCAGACCAGATCAGAGACAAACTGCTTGCAGAAGGTATCGAATTAAAAGATGGGAGAGACGGAACATCATACGTTCTGAACTAAAAATATAAACTTCGGTTTTACAATCATTCCGTAAGGACCTTATTATAATGGATTCTTACGGAATTTTTTTATTCCCGTTTTTGTAAAGCCTTCTTCTTATCCCTTTTTTAGAAGCGCCATTCCTTCTTTTTGTTGCTTTCTTACTTAAACCTTCCACTCTAAGACGCTCAAACTTATTTAGGAGCTTTCTCCCGCTATCCACTCATACTCCTCACGCCTTTGCTCCCCACCGCTCCAACCCTCAAACTTGCAAGCACCCTGTTGCGGGGTAACCGTTTCTATCGGGGCTAGGGTAGAGGACCAGATTTATAAATGATGAGCAATGAGTAATAGGTAATAGGTAATAGGTAATAGGTAATAGGTAATAGGTAATAGGTAATAGGTAATAGGTAATAGGTAATAGGTAATAGGTAATAGGTAATAGGTAATAGGGTGGAGTTAATTAATGGTATTAATAATTATCCCTAAGGAACGACCTCCATCATTCCCCTCCTTTGGAGGGGTGTCAAAAATTCAAAGAATTTTTGACGGGGTGGTTATCTCCCGGCATCAGCTATTCCTCTTCATCCGTGCAAATCCGTGCCATCTGTGGGAAAATAATAAAACTTCCCTTTAGCCATTTTTATAATCTATCCTAGAATCTTTCATAATAATCCTTCTCCTTATATATTATATAGTCTCTTTATTTCCTATCTCTCTCTACGCAATCTTTGTCATCCTGTAAGGATCTCACCAGCGCCTTATCTAAAAGACAAGCACTATTTATTATTAACCAACGAATAGAAGGCATCAATAGAAACGGGCTTTAGCCCGTTTACTTAAATAAAGTATTTTCTATTGGCTTTAGCCAAAACTTACAAAAGCCAATTTCATATATAATAGTAGATATAAGAATTAACAGTACATTTTATATATATATGTGTGTATAAAACCCCCTTTATATCTCCTCAAAACAAGATTCTATACCTTTCAAAAAACAATTCCACCATTGTGGATAAGTGTTAGTAATTATATAAATATTATTAAATCAGCTTGTTAATAAACTAAGTTATGCACAATCGCTATACTGACGTGAACATTATGTTAAGTTTACTTGTTTTGCGTTGTATAATGTTGTTATCTTTGCCCCACTGAAAAACGAAAGGGATTCAGTAAGCGCAGAAGAGCTTTTAGATAAGCATAAACATTAAGATCTACTAAGATAAAGACGAAAAAAAACTTTTAAATTTTTTATTAAAAAAGATTGCGAGTTAAAATAAAGTTTCTATCTTTGCAGTCCCAATTACAGGGAGCGCAGGAGTAGAGGGATTGAGGTTTAGGAAGAATTAAGGTTACTTAAAAAACTTTAAAATTTTCTTTCAAAACATTTGGTCATTACGAAATAAAGTTTTACTTTTGCACTCGCAAATACGGAGCGACACTGACAGAAAGATTGCTTCGTTAAAAAGCGAAAGAAGAAAAGATCATTGACATACAATATAACAACCAAGTAAGGAAAAACTAAAGCGT
>NZ_NRQT01000039.1 GCF_004119455.1 Chryseobacterium sp. CH25 | reverse complement strand
ATCATAATCTATCATATTATTGCCACCCTCATATCCTGTATCATTCATCGCTGATTCTATCACCTGATTTAAACGGTTTCCTGTGTATTTATACTCAAGGTCATCTACTAAAGCTGATGTTTGCCCTGATACAGGAATTGCTTTTCTTTTTAAAGTATTGATATTCCCATTCAGGTCATAGGTAAGATATTCATCAAAATTACCATTACCGGGATTGGTGGCATTGGGTTCTGAGTAGAAACCATTTTTTAAACGGTTCAGTCGCAGGACGAAGTGGGCAAACTTGTAGGTGTTCACGGTGCTGTCATCGGTAGATATGAACGTGAGGAAGTAAAACCATCTATTGAGAT
>NZ_NRQT01000038.1 GCF_004119455.1 Chryseobacterium sp. CH25 | reverse complement strand
GGCAGGCTCGAACTGCCGACCTCTACATTATCAGTGTAGCGCTCTAACCAGCTGAGCTACGAGACTGTCTGTTAGACTAACAGATTTCAGATAATAGATTTCAGATTAAACTGACTCTCTTATCTTCATCCTTGTCTCTCTCAATCCCTTTACTAATTTCTAGTGGGTTTTGTATTTTTAATATAAATCAACCAAACAAAAAACTAAAGCTATACTTTTAAGCAAGTACTTTGTGTCTAGGACACTAATTTTTTTATCGTCTTAAGACGCTCTAAAATGAGATGTTCCAGCCGCACCTTCCGGTACGGCTACCTTGTTACGACTTAGCCCTAGTTACCTGTTTTACCCTAGGCAGCTCCTGT
>NZ_NRQT01000037.1 GCF_004119455.1 Chryseobacterium sp. CH25 | reverse complement strand
ACTAAGTTGAGAAAAATCTATTCAGCAGGACAACCAAAAGGAATAGCCAGTACCACTACAACTGATTATTTGGATGGGTTTCAATATTCATATCAAGAAGGAGGAGGAATATGTTTAACCTGTCGTACAGAATATGCTTTTGAAGAACAGGCCTATGGCAGAATCAGTAATACCTTTCCTGATCTGGGAGAACCCCCAACCTGGAAACTTGATTTTGTACCCACTTCAGAAGGGTATTACAGTTTCACAGAAAACCGTTATATTTACCAGTATAAAGATCACTTAGGAAATACTAGGGTAAGTTTTGCCAAAAACAGCGCAGGCGTTCTTGAAGTAACTGATACGAACAATTATTATCCATTTGGATTGAATCATATCAGTGATTTTAAAGGTCTTTTGGGTGGGTATTTAAA
>NZ_NRQT01000036.1 GCF_004119455.1 Chryseobacterium sp. CH25 | reverse complement strand
TTTTGTAGCGAAGACGGGAATTGAACCCGTGACCTCAGGGTTATGAATCCTGCGCTCTAACCAACTGAGCTACCTCGCCGTTTTGGTGGTGCAAATATAAAAAAAATAATTTTATCTGAATCCTTATTACAACAATAAAGTTTAAATATCTTTTACATGAAACAAACTCAACAAGATATTACTACAATCTAAATAAAGCTGAAGCCTTCAGATGACATTTTATAGGCAGGGTGAGCAATTATGAGGAAAATAATTCTGAAAAATGAAAGCAATTATATAAAAATGAAAACCGCAACCATTTATGAATGATTGCGGTTTTTGTAGCGAAGACGGGAATTGAACCCGTGACCTCAGGGTTATGAATCCTGCGCTCTAACCAACTGAGCTACCTCGCCGTTTTGGTGGTGCAAATAT
>NZ_NRQT01000035.1 GCF_004119455.1 Chryseobacterium sp. CH25 | reverse complement strand
CATCAGTAACGGTATTTTTATACAGGGTACCGGGAGCATACAATACTGCAGGAGATAAAGCGACACTGCTTTTGGTGGCGCCGTTTTCCCAGGTAGTGGAGGTGATATGCTGATACACTTCATTAAGAACATTGGTTTCATAACCGAATTTAACAGGTTTGGTACTCCAATCATTACCTACCTGAATCTGTTGTTGAATTCTATCCAATGGAGAGTTTTCCAATATTTTCTCGGAATAGATCTTTTCAGCCCCATAAGGGGTATTGATGGCATTACCTAATGGATTGGGAACAATAGCTCCATTCAGCGTTCTGATTGGGGAACGGGTAGATAATCTTTAACCTGTCTTCCGAACGGATCATATTCAATGTGAGTGACCACATCTTTTCCCTGAGGGGATGCTTTTACATTAACCACC
>NZ_NRQT01000034.1 GCF_004119455.1 Chryseobacterium sp. CH25 | reverse complement strand
CAGGTAGGTAATGATTGGAGTACCAAACCTGTTAAATTCGGTTATGAAACCAATGTTCTGAATGAAGTGTATCAGCATATCACCTCCACTACCTGGGAGAACGGAGCCACCAAAAGCAGTGTTGCCTTATCTCCTGCAGTATTGTATGCTCCCGGTACCCTGTATAAAAATACTGTTACTGATGAAGATGGAAACCCCACCTTAGAGTTCAAAAACGGAAAAGGTCAGACCCTGTTGGTAAGGAAATTTGTAGGAACCTCTATGCAGGCAGATACTTACTATGTGTATAATGAATATGACCAGCTTGCCTTTGTTATTCCTCCCACTGCCGTTCAGCAGCCTATTACCGATGTACTTCTTGATGATTTGTGCTATCAGTACCGTTATGACGGAAGAGGCAGGCTGGTAGAAAAGAAACT
>NZ_NRQT01000033.1 GCF_004119455.1 Chryseobacterium sp. CH25 | reverse complement strand
CTTGAGTATAAATACACAGGAAACCGTTTAAATCAGGTGATAGAATCAGCGATGAATGATACAGGATATGAGGGTGGCAATAATATGATAGATTATGATGTGAACGGGAATATGACCAGCATGAAGGATAAAGGGATTAATTCTATTGTTTATAATCATCTTAACCTTCCCAATGCATTTGCAATGAATTATCCGGATCCTATTATTGTTGGGCAGCGATCTAGTGCTAATGTTGGATATTTATACCGTGCAGATGGAACTAAGCTGAGAAAAACCTATTCCACCAGACCTGCTAGAGGAAATATAAGAACCTCTATGACTGATTATCTGGATGGATTTCAATATTCCTATAGAGAAGCTGGGGGAATATGTTTAACCTGTCGTACAGAATATGCTTTTGAAGAGCAGGCTTACGGAAACATCAGTACTGCCTTT
>NZ_NRQT01000032.1 GCF_004119455.1 Chryseobacterium sp. CH25 | reverse complement strand
ACGCTTTAGTTTTTCCTTACTTGGTTGTTATATTGTATGTCAATGATCTTTTCTTCTTTCGCTTTTTAACGAAGCAATCTTTCTGTCAGTGTCGCTCCGTATTTGCGAGTGCAAAAGTAAAACTTTATTTCGTAATGACCAAATGTTTTGAAAGAAAATTTTAAAGTTTTTTAAGTAACCTTAATTCTTCCTAAACCTCAATCCCTCTACTCCTGCGCTCCCTGTAATTGGGACTGCAAAGATAGAAACTTTATTTTAACTCGCAATCTTTTTTAATAAAAAATTTAAAAGTTTTTTTAAGTCTTTATCTTAGTAGATATTAATGTTTATGCTTATCTAAAAGCTCTTCTGCGCTTACTGAATCTCTTTCGTTTTTCAGTGGGGCAAAGATAGAGACTTCTTACATCCCTCGCAAGTTTATTTAACATAAAATTCATTTTTGAGTAAC
>NZ_NRQT01000031.1 GCF_004119455.1 Chryseobacterium sp. CH25 | reverse complement strand
GTTACTCAAAAATGAATTTTATGTTAAATAAACTTGCGAGGGATGTAAGAAGTCTCTATCTTTGCCCCACTGAAAAACGAAAGAGATTCAGTAAGCGCAGAAGAGCTTTTAGATAAGCATAAACATTAATATCTACTAAGATAAAGACTTAAAAAAACTTTTAAATTTTTTATTAAAAAAGATTGCGAGTTAAAATAAAGTTTCTATCTTTGCAGTCCCAATTATAGGGAGTGCAGGAGTAGAGGGATTGAGGTTTTAGAAAGAATTAAGGTTACTTAAAAAACTTTAAAATTTTCTTTCAAAACATTTGGTCATTACAAAATAAAGTTTTACTTTTGCACTCGCAAATGCGGAGCGACACTGACAGAAAGATTGCTTCGTTAAAAAGCGAAAGAAGAAAAGATCATTGACATACAATATAACAACCAAGTAAGGAAAAACTAAAGCGT
>NZ_NRQT01000030.1 GCF_004119455.1 Chryseobacterium sp. CH25 | reverse complement strand
GATTCTATCACCTGATTTAAACGGTTTCCTGTGTATTTATACTCAAGGTCATCTACTAAAGCTGATGTTTGTCCTGATACAGGAATTGCTTTTCTTTTTAAAGTATTGATATTCCCATTCAGGTCATAGGTAAGGTATTCATCAAAATTACCATTCCCGGGATTGGTGGCATTGGGTTCTGAATAGAAACCATTCTTTAAACGGTTCAGACCATCATACTCATAATTGTATCTTTTAAATACATCTTCTGATGAGTTCTTCCAGTCTATCTCTGCGATATTCCCATTAAATCTGCCTGGTGATTTTATAGAGATTTCAGGATTGTTATATCTGATCTCATATCCAAATAATTTCCCTCCCAGATTTTTAGGATCATTGATCTTAGTCATCCAGCCACGGATATTGTATTTATAATCCATCTGCTGAAGGGGTGATCCTAAAGCAATACCCCCAACTTTTTTAGATT
>NZ_NRQT01000002.1:7500-616694 GCF_004119455.1 Chryseobacterium sp. CH25 | reverse complement strand
GAGCGAATGAACGAAATGAAAATTAATCCGTGCTGTGTCGTGAGGACAGAAATTAAATCATTTATAACATACATTCAATCTTTATTCAGTAAGATTTTGCAAAAGTTTGAATAAGCGTTTTAAAATTTTACCAGCTAATAATCGTAAATTTATTGTTCATTAATCCAAGTTTTAAAACTGAAAATCTTCTCTGCCATGAAAGAAAACAAATACGACAACCCGTCATTTTTTGACCAATATGAAAAAATGCTCCGTTCTCAATTGGGATTGGAAGGAGCCGGAGAATGGCATGCTCTGAGAAACATGCTTCCTGATTTTAAAGGAGAAAATGTACTGGATCTAGGCTGCGGATTTGGGTGGCACTGCCGATATGCGATCGAAAATGGAGCAAAATCTGTGGTTGGAATTGATCTTTCAGAGAAAATGCTGGCCAAAGCACAGGAAATTAATACTCTTGAAGGCATTCTGTATGAAAGAAAAGCCTTAGAAGATCTTGATTACTCTTCAGAACAGTTTGATATTGTTTTAAGCTCACTAACCTTGCATTATGTAGCATCGTTTGATAAGATTGTTCAAAATATTTATCAGTGGCTTACTCCAGGAGGATCTTTTGTTTTCTCAGTAGAACACCCTGTTTTTACCGCTGAAGGAACTCAAGATTGGGTGTATGATAAAAATGGAGAAAAAACCGCTTGGCCTGTTGACAATTATTTTATTGAAGGAAAAAGAAATACTACTTTTTTAGGTGAAAATGTTATTAAATATCACAGAACTCTAACTTCCTATCTGAACACTTTACTTAAATATGGTTTCAAAATAAAAGAAATCATTGAACCAGAACCCAGTCATGACTTGTTAAAAGAAATTCCAGAAATGAAAGATGAACTGCGAAGACCTATGATGCTGTTAATTTCTGTAGAAAAATAAGTTACCTGCCAAAAAATGAGAATCTTATTTTAATTTACGGAAAAGTATATTGTATAACATAGTAATAAAATAATTACATATCTTTGTATAACAAATTACATAATATGATTACTAAAAAAACAATAGCCATTCTGATCTCTTTGTTGATCTGCACTAGTATTGATGCACAACTATATACCAAGAAGTTTGAACAGAAAATAGACAGCCTCATTCTTACCGGGTTTGGAAATAAAAATGAGCCAGGCGGAGCTTTCATGATTATGCATAAGGGAAAATCATACTACCGAAAAGCATTTGGAAAAGCTAACCTGGAACTGGAAGCTGATATGACTCCAGACAATGTTTTCCAAATTGGTTCTATGACCAAACAGTTTACAGCTGTAGCCATTCTTATACTGGAACAACAGGGAAAACTAAATGTTAATGACCCAATCTCAAAATACATTCCAGACTATCCTAATGGTGATAAAATAAGTATTCATCATCTTCTTACTCATACTTCAGGCATTAAAGACTTTACAAAAATGAAATCATTGTCTTCCATTGCACAAAAAGAAATGGAACCTAAAGCAATGGTAGATTTTTTTAAGAATGAACCTGTAGATTTCATGCCGGGAGAAAAATTCGATTATAACAATTCAGGATATGTAGTGCTGGGATACATTATAGAATTGGTTTCTGGCGATACTTATGAAAATTTTATCAGGAAAAATATTTTTGAGAAAGCAGGAATGAGTCATTCTTATTACGCTTCAGACCGAAAGGTGATCTCCAAAAGAGCCTATGGCTATCATAAAAAAGAATATGGTTTTGTTAATAAAACAGTCATCAGTTTCAGTGTTCCTTTTTCTTCAGGTTCACTGATGTCTACCGTAGACGATCTCTGGAAATGGCAGCAGGCTCTGAATCAAAATATATTATTAAATTCCTCACAAGCTCAAAAAGCATTTCAGAAATATAAACTGAATAATGGCAAAGAATTTACTTATGGCTACGGATGGCATTTGAAAGAAATCAACGGAACTCCGGATCGCGAACATGGTGGAAGTGTATTTGGCTTCAAAAGCATGGGAGTTTATATTCCTGAAGAAGATCTTTATGTAGTAGGCCTTAGTAATTGTGATTGTCATTCTCCAACCGAGATTACCAGAAATATGGCAACCATAGCTTTAAGTACTCTCAAAAATTCTACTAAAGCAGATAAATAGTTCAGAAGTTTATTTTTTATTTTTTGGGAAGAACATAATCTGGGACTTTAAAAACAGCAACCAGAACAATAATCAGACATAAAATATTAATCAGGATAGCCACAGTAAAAGCTGTATGATAATTTTGTATTAATGGTTTTTCTCCAAGAAAATAATAAAATACACTGCCGATTGCCACAATGCCGATGATAGCTGCAATCTGCTGGAAGGTATTATAAACTCCGGAAGCATTTCCGGATAATTTTTCCGGTATTCCTGAAAGAGCAATATTGGCTAATGAAGGGATTACAGAGCCTACTCCTACCCCATGCAAAAATAATAACAAATATAACTGGTAAAATTCTTTAGAGCCACTGAAAAAAATAATCTGAAGAATCAAAATTAACATGATAAAAACAAGTCCTGCCATCAAGGCTATTTTACCATATTTCAGAATC
This sequence comes from Chryseobacterium sp. CH25, assembly GCF_004119455.1. Lineage (GTDB taxonomy): Bacteria > Bacteroidota > Bacteroidia > Flavobacteriales > Weeksellaceae > Chryseobacterium. The sequence continues at coordinate 614,122 of NZ_NRQT01000002.1, read as the reverse complement.
AGTTTCACTGAAAAAGCTGAAGCAAGGATAAATCCCAACCCCTGAAAAACGATCACTTCACCCGCTTCCATTGCACTAATCTTTAATCCATCCTGAAAAAATAAAGAAAGAATATAAAAGTAAGAATCCAACATAATAAAGAAAAAAGATACAGCCATAATACCCAGATTGAAGTTTTTATATCGGAATAATTCAAAATCAATCAGGTAAGGTTTTTTATTGTTCAATTTCTTTTTCTGATTAGTAATAAAGTAGATTAAAATCACCACAGAAATTATCATGTACAGAATATTCTGAGCAGAAAAGATTTCCTTTTCAGAAACCGTAAGCGTATAGGTCATGCTGAAAAGTCCTGCTGACAACAAAAAAACACCCCAAAGATCAAAAGATTCTTTTCTATTAATTCTGGATTCTTCCAGTATTCTTCTACTGAAAAAAATGGCAACCAGACATATCGGGATATTAATTAGAAAAATAAGTCTCCATGATTCTTCCAAAACGGTTAGTGATGAAAAATATCCACCCAGAAACTGCCCAAGAATAGTTCCGATCCCAATGGTGATTCCATACCAGCCCATTGCTTTTGTTCGCTGTTCATGAACAGGAAATAAAATCTGAATCATAGAAAGAACCTGTGGGGCCATTAACCCTGCACTTATTCCCTGAGCCAATCTTGATATCATCAGCTGAACAGCTCCCTGTGAAATGCCGCAGGTGATGGAACTTATCATAAAAAAGCCCAATCCGAAAACGAACATCTTTTTTCTTCCATATACATCTCCCAATCGTCCCCCTGTAATAAGAAAAGAAGCAAATCCAATAAGATAAGATGCTATCATCAGTTGCATTTCACCATTGGATGCATGAATATCGCGCTGTATAGAGGGTATGGATACATTGATGATAAAAATATCCATAATGGTTAACAATTGACCAAATAATATAACAATTAATTTCAGATAGTTATGTTTCATTTTTATATAGATATATCTATTTTTTAAGTTTGAAAAAAAATTAGGGTATTAACCCTTGAATTATTTTTTGGATATGGTTAAAAGAATCATTTTTCCTGGTAATAGTAGAGGTAACCACAGCTCCTTCTATCAGTAAAAATATATTTTCAGTGATTAAATCCGGATCTGATAACTGATGCAACTCATGATATTCTTTCACAATACCAAGAATGATTGCTTTCTGTTTCTCCTTATGATTTTCGAAAACCGGATACAGCTGCATTCCCCTCTCCTATTTCTGAAACAATTTTAATGAAATGGCATCCTGCAAACTTAGATGACTGCTGAACTTTCTTACGATAATCAATGATGGCAGAGATCTTTTCTTTAGGGTCCGAAATATGAGCAATACTTTTTTCAAGACCTTCAAACCAATCCTGTTCTTCTTTGATTAAATAAGCCTGAAGAAGATCACTTTTAGAAGCAAAATGGTTATACAATGAACCAATTGCTATGTCAGCTTCTGCAATAATCTGATTGATTCCTGTAGAATTATACCCTTGTTTATAAAATAATTCCGAAGATACTCTGATGATCCTGTCACGTACTTTTTCCTTTTTCATCCTGAAAAATTTTAACAAAGCTACATAAAAAATAGAGAAGTCTATCTATTTTTTATCATTAAGGATTCCTATCTGCTCATTAAGGTCTCTATGATTTCATCAAAATTCTTTCCTTGAAATCTTTCATTATTGACAAAATAGAACGATATTTAAGCTATAAAATACCAGCCATGTTCAAGTTTTTCAAGAAGAAGAAAAAAATTAAAGCCAACCTTCATTCTGTAACTATTCCTGACCAGGGGTGGATTAGAGTTTCAGAAGACAAAGAAGCAATAAGATGGGTTAATCAACAACAATCAGCCTTAATTGTCCTTCATTTTTTTGACAAAGACCCTGATCTTCCTACAGCTCAAGATCTTGATTATCTGAAAAAGTTTTACAGAAATATTGCTGCAGCATCTAATGGCGGGACTATTGAAACAGATATTATTCATGTTCACAATATCCCCTGTGTAAAAACCATTATTAAAATTCCTCAACAGGAAACAGGGATGGCTTATATTGCCTCTATCACCATTCCTTTTGAAAATTGCAGTTATGTAGTGAAAATCCAGGCTAACGAAATTGGAATTACAGGAATGAGAGATGCCCTTATCCTTGACAGATTACACAAGGCCGGAGAAGTGGAAATGGATGAAGAAACTATGAAAAACTGGTTTGAAGATCCTTATGACCCTGATTTTAAAGAAGGAACTTTAATGAATAAATCTGAACTGGAAAAGTACGATCATGAATTTCCGGAACATCCGCTTTCTATTGCAAGATCTCTCATCAGATCAATAGCTGCCACAATCATTTTCAAAAAAGAAATAAAAGAACTTCCGTCATTTAAGAAATAAAAAACAACCCATGAATTCATCCAATCCTGTTGTTTATTTTGAAATTCCCGTAACTGATCTTGAACGTGCTGAAAGCTTTTATTCTGCTGTTTTTAATTTCAGTTTTGAGAAAGAAATAATCGATCATTATGAAATGGCTCTTTTTCCTTTTGAAGAGAAGAACAGCGGTATTACCGGAGCTTTAGCCAAAGGCGATGTTTATAAGCCTACAAAAAATGGTGTCATTATTTATTTTAAAACAGAAAATATTGATGCTACCCTGGAAAAAGTTCTTCAACACGACGGAAAAATTCTCTATCCTAAAAGAATAGATGAAAAATATGGTTTTGCTGTAGCTGAATTTGAAGATTCTGAAGGCAACAGGATTGCACTGCATCAAACTATTTAAGATTTTGAATTAAAAAAATCTTTCTGCTTCCCTCCTGAAGACTTCATTCATTCCCATTTACTGCATAATATTTTTTAACTGATGTTTAAGCATATTTTGTATCTTTAATTACCATTTCTATAAAAATATTTGGTAATTCGTTATGACAGAAGAACTTTATTTCATCAAAACCAATCCAAATATTGCAAAAATCAATTTGTACAATAAGCTTTGTCGTGAAGAAGAAAATTTTCAAAACTTCCTTCAGCCTGATGCCAAAATCAGTCTTGAAGTCATCAAGGATAAAGTAAAAGATTCAGTGGAAGAACTTACCCGGGAAGAGCTTTTAAATATATTTTTGTGGTTCAGTAAAGCATATCCTTCTGATCATGAAGAAATAAAAACTCAGCTGTTCATCAATGGTATTGATCTTTTTTATGAAATTCAAAAGCCCATACATACTGAAACTTTTCTAAGAGTACTTTCTGAATATGAAAAACTTTCCCGTGAAAACCTGAATTATATTGTCAATGCCCAGAATTTCAATCAATTTCTGATCTACGGAATATTTCTTACTGAAATGATTAACAGAGAACAGGGCAAAGAGAATATCCTTTCGGATTATCTGAAACCGGATTATCCTGCTTTATATACATTGGCAGAAAATCATTCTGAGCTTAAAACTCTTGATGATAAAAACAATGCAGATCTCCAAAAATATTTCAATGACCTGTATGACCTGACTAAATTTTATAAGGGCTCTATTATTCAGCTTTAGTATATAACATAAAAGCTGCTTGAAATTTATAATTTCATCCTTCCTTTTTTTTCATTCACCAAATTATTTAGACACTATATTTTACTTTAAAATCTGGCTGCTTTAGTCCTTTTCCGAAACTTAAAAAAATTAGCACTCAATAAAAAGATTTTTCACAAGCCGATGTAATATTCACCGGAAAACAATTGTCTTGTATTAAAAGCTAAATATAAACCGGAAAATTATTCTTCCTTTAAGTCTTGGTACTTCTTCATTCTTTTTAGCACAAAGTGTAGAAGGAACTGTTACTGGTAAAGAAAAAACAGGATAAAAGCAATAACCCAGGCCGGCAGTTCCTTTTGAAAATAAGGTTTTGTCGGTCTTTTTTATGAAAGATTGTCATAAAAATCTACAAATAGAGTTCAATAATCATTTGACTTTGGAGATTCTTCGCTTCTCTCAGAATGACACAGTCCTATTTTAACTTTAAGACAGTTTATTTTTTTACAACAGAAAATGATCTGATCCTGAACAGGTAATACAACATACCGCCAAGAAAATAAGCCAATACATCAAAAATATCTCCTGTAAAAAGATGGGATAATTTTGGACATAGTACTTCAAAAAGAAATGACAGATATATTACGGAAGTCAGTACAAATTTGAAATCTGGCTTCCAGGAAAACCCAAGGAATGAATTCATGATATATTCTATCAGGTAACAATACATCGGAATGGTAATACAATCTGTAAAGTGGTCATTGATAAGAGGAATAAAAATACCATTCTTTCTCAACAGGATAATAGCTGCCCAGACTGCCAATCCTAACAGGAACCAATAAGAAATCTGCTTTTTCATTACATATGCAGTACTGCCATAATAAACCCGATAATCACCTGAAGTACTTTTGCCATAATATCCTGAATATCGATTTCATTCTTCTTTTCAGTTTTTCCGGCGGCCTCATAATCAAACTTTTGTTTTCCTTCCATTGTCATAAGATTTGATAGTACAAATATACTTAAATTAGAACAATTGTTCTAATTTTAAAAAGATGATTTATTCCCAACATTAATTATTCCTATCTTTGAACAATGAGCACAAAGGAAAAAATTTTGGCCAAGGCACTGGAGCTCTTTAATGAAAAGGGATACAACAATATTACCACGAGGCATATTGCGGCTGAACTGTCCATTAGTCCAGGAAATTTACACTATCACTTCAAACATTCTGAGGATATTATTAAGATCCTTTTTGCAGAGCTCACTCTGAAAATGGATGGACTTCTTAATAAAATGAAGGAAAAAGAGTATAAAACCCTGGAAGATCTTTATAATTTTACCTTTTCAACTTGTGAAATCTTTTATTCTTACCGTTTCATTTTCATCAATTTTATAGATATTCTGAACAAAATCCCGGAAGTTAAAGGCCAATATGAAGGAATCAATTTCAACAGGAAAGAAGAATTTCAAATGATATTTTCCGACCTTCAGCAAAATAATATTTTTAAAAAAGATGTTCCTGAATTTATCAAGGATAGCCTTACAGAACAGATTTTCATTATGGCAGATAACTGGCTTACCCACAACAGACTGATTTTAAAACTGAATAAAAAATCAGCTATTCAGCATTATACTGTTCTGCAGATGAACCTCTTCTATCCTTTACTCAATAAAGAGCAACAAAAAATTTATGAGCAACAATACATCCAATAAAATAATTGCCATCAGAAAAGGAAACTTGCAGGATCTCCCGGAAATGCTGATTCTTTTTCAGGATACCATTACAAGCGTCTGTCAGCAGGATTACAATCCCAATCAGCTTGAAGCCTGGAAATCCGGATCACAGAATCATGAAAGATGGCAAAATGTGATGAATGAACAGTATATTCTGATTGCAGAATCTGAAAATAACATGGTAGGTTTCAGTACTCTTGATCAAGGAAACTATATTGATCTATTGTTTGTTCACAAAGATTATCAACACCTCGGAATTGCTTCTCAGCTATACAAACTGCTTGAAAAAGAAGCTTTATTTCACAATCAAAAGGTTTTAACTGCAGATGTAAGCAAAACCGCAAAACCATTTTTTGAAAGGATGGGCTTTACAGTTATCCAGGAGCAAACTGTAAATGTAAAAGGCATAGATCTTATCAATTATAAAATGGAAAAAGAGCTGATAACATGATAAAAAACATATAAAGCCTTTTTAACAGATTATGGCATAGAATTAGCTTAAGAAATGACAAGTAAAATTGTTTTGAACCATTATTTTAGACCATTAAGATTCGTAAATGGTTAAGTTTTTTCTAAAAAAACAAATCTTGTTATAACCACTTCAATACATCTTAATGGTTTAAATTTTGGAACTTCAGGAAAAATCCTGTTATATTTAAACATCAATGAAACACTTAAACAGTATATTACGTCTTCCATTCTTCAGTGAATATTACACTCCGAGCTATCGTTCGGGAAGACTTTCTATATCTGTAATCTAAATTAAATAATCTACTTAACATATAGAGCCCGGACAGTACTGTCCGGGCTTTTTTCATTTAAAACTATTACAACATGATTGATACATTACAAGAAAATGTTTCTATTATCCTGCCGGAAAACGGCTTGGAAGAGAAATTAAAACAGGCTAAAGAAGAAAACAGAGTACTTTCTATTAAACTCGGATTTGACCCTACTGCTCCCGATTTGCATCTGGGACATGCTGTTGTTCTCAAAAAACTGAAGCAATTTCAGGATCTGGGGCATCAGATTATTATTGTAGTGGGAAGTTTTACCGCAAGAATTGGTGACCCTACAGGAAAAAATAAGGCCAGAAAACCTTTAAGTGCTGAAGATGTTCAGCATAATGCACAAACCTATATCAATCAGCTTTCAAAGGTTATTGATGTTGAAAAAACGAAGATTGTTTTTAATTCCGATTGGCTTGATACACTGGATTTTTCTGAGGTTATCCAACTGTTATCAAAAGTTACAGTGGCTCAGCTGATGCACAGAAATGATTTTAACAAACGCTTTACAGAAAATACTCCAATTGCTATGCATGAGCTGGTATACCCTATTCTGCAGGGTTTTGATTCTGTAAAAATTGAATGTGATATTGAAATGGGTGGAACGGATCAGCTTTTCAACTGTACCATGGGAAGACAGTTGCAGGAAGTTCATCAGATGTCTGCCCAAATTGTTATGTGTATGCCTCTGTTAAAAGGTCTTGACGGAAAGGAAAAAATGAGCAAATCTCTAAACAACATCATTGGACTGACTGATGAACCGAACGAAATGTTTGGAAAAACCATGTCTATTCCTGATCTCTTAATTGAAGAGTTTATTGATCTTACTACTGATTTTTCAATGGACGAAAAAAACAGTTTAAAATCAAAAATGGAAAACGGAGAAAATCCGATGAACATTAAAAAACTAATTGCTAAAAATATCATCAGTCAATATCATGATGACGAAGCTGCTGAAAATGCGGAACACTTCTTCAATAATCAGTTTCAGAATAAGAATTTTGATGAAAAAAGCTTTGAACCTGTACCTATCAGTACTCTGGCTCATACTCAATTGCAAACAACAGCTTTAGAGCTTTGTCATCAGTTAAAAAGTGACCTCAGCAAATCTGCGGTGAGAAGGCTTATTCAAAGTGGTGGAGTTCAAATCAATTCGGTTAAAGTAACAGATCCCGATGAGGAAATCAAATTAACAAAAGAGATCAAAATAAAGATTGGCAAAAGAAACTTTTTTGAACTTATCTAAGTAGAAAGATTAAATGCCGGAAGTAGGAGTAAAATATTTACAAAAAAATAAATTTATTACTGTTTCCGGCATTTCTATTCTAAATCATTTTTTATTTCCAAGTCCAATTAAATCAATATCTTCGCCACCAGAAACAAAAAGTAATGACGCAGGCTGAAATTCTTACCCTGATTGATGAAGAATTAGTCACTGATAATATTAAAACTGAACTCAGTGAGCAAAAGATTGTCTGGACAGATCATTCAGGTACAGAAAATTCAGTATCCCCACATCAGACAGCAATTAATAACAATGGAATTATTGCATGGTGGCAATGTAATGAAGCAGGAAAAGAAGAAGTTCGTATCAGACTGAAAGAAAAGAAAATATTTACCTGGAAACCACCCATCAATACATTAGGAGTACCCGTTTTCCGGGATGGTCTCTTATATTTTTATGAAACTCATTTGATTATTAAATATAAAGATGCTCATTATCAGAGACTGTTTATTTTTAATATCAAAACTTTAAAAGATGAAGAAATCCTTATTAATGCGCTTACCATCCAGGTCAAAATAATCAGGAATGAATTATTTTTAGGTGGAATTTACCCTGATGAAGAGTTTATAAAAATCACCATGCATTCAGATTATTTTGAAAAAGAGAATATTGATGAAGCCTATCTTCGACAGAGAAATATTACATTTGATTAAATAAAGCTGCTGAAAACAAACAGATATGCTATAACAAACCGGTATATGGAAAGAAATATTACAATCTATATGTTTGATAGTACAAAAGCTGCAAGAAACCTTTATAAGGATCTTCAGCACCGAATCTACTATACCAGTACGTTTAAAAATCATATTGAAGAGTATGAAAAGCATGTTGAGAATAATAATGTCAGCTTAGATAGGATTCTGGAATGTGTCAAAAATGATATTAATATGATGCATCCCAATGATCTGTATGAAATTACTCATTTCTTTAAAGATCAGATACATCCATTATTTTCTAATGATTCTGTAAAAGCTAGAGAAGAATACTTTAAAACCCTGTATGATTATTTGGGAATCACTAAACTCTACGAACTTGATACTATCAATACAGGTAAAGCCTATGGGTATCTGTATGAAACTTATGTTGATTATTTTCCTTTAAGTGGAATACAGGGAAAAAATTTAAGCATAAATATCCCTACCGAAGATTTTTTACATTTTAATGATTTTCTCATTCTGATGACCCAGAAAATTATTAAAAGTCAACTCTATGATTATCATGATGAATTAACCGAAGAGGAAAAACATATCATTCAAACGGTACAGTCACAGAGCCTGCAAAATATAAAGTTATCTGAAATTATTGAAGAGGAAATGAAATTTCTTGCAAAAGTATTTTATCCTGATGACAGACAGGATTTTGTGCAGACTGTATATCACGCTCACAGTTTCTTAAAACAGTCCATTGCAATGAAATCAATGATTGATATTCAAAAAAATCCTAGAATTATTGTAGTAGATACTTATTAGTTATTTTCTCTCAACAGGGAAAGTATGGCCTGAAATTAGAATTCAAAAACCTTATGAAAACCCCACTTATTTACCAAAAAGCTACAGAAAATGATATTGACTATCTTCTTGATCTGAGGACAAAAACGATGGTTCCGCATTATGCTGAAGCTAATCTTCCTACAGACCGGGAAACCACTCTTCAACGAATTCTTTATCAGTTTGACAAAGCTTATATTATCTTTCTGGACAATCAACCTATCGGGCTTTTAAAAATAGATAAAACAGATACTAATATTGATATTCTGCAACTTCAGATTGATCCCAGCCAACAAGGTAAAGGATTAGGCAGAATGATTCTCACTGATATCCTTGACGAAGCTTCTGTAACAGGAAAAACAGCTTCTTTAAGTGTTTTAAAAACCAATAAAGCACAACATCTTTATTCCAGTTTAGGCTTTAAAATTGTAGGTGAAAATGAACATTCTTATTTTATGGAGTTTTCGCCGGTTTAAGGGTAAATAACATGAATAAATCTGTATAAATATAATATCTCGCGGATTGAGCTGATCAAGCAGATTCTTTTCCCACAGATGATGATGTATGAAATCTGCGAGACGCCTTAAATTAGTTATTGAGATTGCTTCACTTCGTTCGCAATGGCAGAAAAGAAATGAAGAACCTAAGGATAATTCAATTTTATCGGAGATACAATCTTTGTGCCTTAAAACATAAAGTATACAAAAACCTTTGTGTCTTCGCGTTTTCCAACATTCAAAAAAACAAAAACAAAATTACAGCAATGACTATTGGTTAGCCATTGTCACATAAATCAATCTTCCGCCTTCTTCTGCAGATAACAGTATTTTTTTTCCATCAGTAAGCTCTACCATAGATCCCGGTGGAATTTCTTTCTGTTCTGTAATATCTTTCATCCCTGCCAAACTCTGATTCACCAATACCCATTTCCCCTGATGAAAAGTAAAATATCCTACAGGCATTTTATCCTGCATCGTCAGATTTTCATTTCTAATCACTTTTCTGGACACATGCCATTTGAATAAATATTGATTGTGATATACCATCAAACGGTGGTTTTCAGGTTTCCAAACCTCATCATCAAACCGGAAGTATAAATCCAGAACCGGGAGCGTTCCCTGATGTGGAGTCCCGCAGAAAGGACATTTAGGATTACTGGTATTATCAAAAACATACCATTTTTCAGTACATTCTGTATTCTGACAAGGCTGTATCATATCTACTGTTTTCAGTAAAGCGGTTTCCCATTCATTAGCGGTTGGACGTCTGATGGGATCATGCAATCCTTCTATAAATGTTTTTCTGAATAAATCAGCGATATATGGACCTGTTACGGTATAAGGCATCTTCTGCGGATCACCCCAGAAAACATCCCATTTTCTAAGATGATCTGCTCTTACATTATTGGATGGATCATTTGGATGCTCTACAAACAGAGCTTTTTCACCCATAGATATCACTTCATCCTTTTCAGAATCCAGATCCCAGATCTTTCCGCCACGAAGAGGATGTCTTCTCAACAGATACATATAGATCAAAACGCCAAGGGCATGCAAATCGGTTTTTTGATTGGGTAAGTGCCTTCCGGGATCCTGAATGTTAAGGTGCTGAGTTTTTAAAACTTCGGGCGCAATAAAATCAGCTGTTCCTATTACTTCCGGCGGGAATAATTTCGGGACAACAAGTCCGTCAATATCAATAATACAGGCCGCTTTAGTTACCGGATCTACCAGAATATTATTGTATGATAAATCTGAATGGGCTAATCCCATCTGATGAAGTTTCTTTACACCCCGGCTGATATTAATGGCAATCTGAAAATAACTTAACCAATCTCCCAGTTCAGACTGATCCAACCTTAATGGATACTGCGAGTTTCTAAACATAGGTGCGGTAAACCATTTTCCAACTTTATCTTCACCTTTAATATTATCTGAACCTATATATCCTTTAGCAAAGAAAAACTTTTGATTGTAAATAGGAACAACAATTCCTGTAAGCCTGTCTTTTTCCACGATATCATACGGCCATCTGAATATTTCATTTAGAAAATATTCAGCAGAATTACCGTTCTGAATGCTTTGCAGATAGGTAGAAACAATTCTCATAATCCTTTCTTTCTGTCCTTCATCCAATGGCTTTCTATAAAATGCTACCACATAGTCTCTATCCGGCGAAAAGTAAACGTCTTTTACTCCACCCTGGATGGGTTTTTCATCTACATATTCATAGGATTTGGCTGTATCCAGGACAGAAACAACTCTAATGGTCTTTTTCATATTGAATTAATAAATTATGGCCAGTGTACGGTCGTCATGGTTTCCTCTGCTCCAGAAATCGGTCCAATGGAGAAGTTGTTTAGCAATTTCGGTATCATTAATAAAATCTACTTTGGTGAGATCATCGTTATCCCCATTAAGATCATTAAAAAAAGTTTTCCAGCTTTCTGTATCTTCCAGCTTGTTTTCAGTAAGAAATTTAGGGTCATAAATACCATCTGTCATAAGTACCAGATATGAAAATTTTTCCACACAGGTTATTCGGAAACGGGAAACAATCTTATCATTAAATATTTCTTTCATGGTAATAAAACGGGTACCACCGCTGAATTCTCCCACATCCATGGTGTTCAAAAGTTCTACTTTGGAGAAATCGGAATTGATAAGATTGATCGGGCAGTCTCCTACCCCAAAACTCAGAATAACATATCCAAAACTGAATTTTTTAATTAATGCAAAAATTAAAGTCGCATGGAGATCATTAATAGATAAATTATTTTCTGAAGCCGTTTTCTCCAACGTCTGATGAACATATAAAACACTTTCATACAAACGTCTTATAATATTCTCTTTAGCTTCCTCTTGTTTGTTTGTATCTCCAGAGTTGTAAATAATATTGATTTCTTTTTCAATCTCATTTAATACTTGAGAAGTACTGAAAAATCGGTTAACAGAGTCTGTTGTCAATCTTGATCCTTCTCTTGCCATTACAGCAGAACCAGCTCCATCCGAAACTGAAATAATATTCCAGTCTGCAGGAAGCTTATTCACCGCAAAATCATCTTCTCTGAATTTCCCTTCATGGGCATGAGAACGACCTCTTTTGGAAGCCACAACAATTTTTTTATCTGAAAATGTTCCCTGAAACGAAACTTCATCTTCTTTATAAAAATCAGCATTTCTATCACTGGGAATATTCTTCCATAAATCTTTGGGATCAATATTAACCAATAACTGAACTCTTTTCACATCCGTATTTTCTTTATCCTCAGTATGAAAAAATTCTATATCCAGATGATACATATTATGAACCTTCGGAATACCGGAAATCCTGTTATTTTCAAACGTAAGTCCCGTTTCTTCCAGGTTTTTGATATTTTTAATACTGATATTCGGAAAATCATCCATATCAAAACTGAATTCATAGAACTTTCCTGAATGAGCATGATTCAGCACCCAGTGAACGTCTTTAAATTCTTCTTTGTCTTTATGAATAGTAACTTTTTCCACAGGCTTTTTACCAATTCCAAAATAAAATGAAGGTATTTTCATAGGCTATATGATTTAACCCAAAGTTCTGTTAATATCAAATCCACCCCCGGAATATCCATAATAATCGGAAGTTCCACACCAAGGGCATTTATTGTATCCTTCCCCTTGCAGGCAATGAATTCCACCACATGAACAGGTTGCCAGAGCAATAGGATTTGCACAATGCGGACAGGATGTTCCCCCCTGAAGTTCTTCTATCGAAATCCTCAGATTGCTCCTTTGCGCTGAAGACAGTCTGTAATAAGATTTCTCATCAATCTTATAAGCTCCTTCCAGTTTATAGTATCTCGTAGACATTCCCGGAATACTGGATTCTCCAAATGTTTTTTTAAATTTCATCAGATAGAGTTTATCGGTCTCTGAACATTTCCCATTCAAGACAACAAAATTATTGTCCGGAAAACGCTGCTCCATCTGTGGATCTACTTTTTCAAGAATAACAGAATCAATTTTAGAAAGATTGATTCCTTCTTTCTTGGCCTCAGTAACACTTTGACTGGTTGTTTTAATAGAATCTGTCACCCATTTGAAGAATTCTTTATACGAATTTTCGTCCGTGTTATTGAACAATAAAACATGATCTGCCAGTGAACCTAAAAGTTTATAATTGGTATTCTCCCCTATAGAAACAGCAATGGTATTGGCTTTTCCGTTGTATTTACTGTTCCATCTTTCGATTGCTTTGGTAGCATCATCTGTGGGAACTCCGTCTGTAAATAGGAAAACAATAGGCTTCCAGTCGCCTTTTCTATCGTATGTTGTTTTTACAACATCCCGATCTATACAGTCCATGATTTTAATCAAACCTTGCGACAATGAAGTACCACTCCCAATCGGAATTTTGGGCGGATAAAAACTGATAATATCCTGAAGCGGCGTAATCACCTCAGCCTCTCCTGCAAAGCCTACCACAGAAATGTAAACCGTTTCCAATGAATATGGATCTTTCTTCAATTCCCGAACGATATCAGAAATCCCTTCCTGTACCTGTTCAATTGGGTCTCCTACCATAGATTCGGAGACATCTATCAAAAAATAAATAGGCAGTCTTCTCATAACTGTAAAGACAATTTTTTAAATAATAATATTCAGCTCCGATGGTGGCGGAGGCAATGTTACGTGATCTGTTGTATTCTGTGAATGCCCACCCTGTGTAATGGAAGAACTCACCCATCTGAAAAAAGAAGAGAGCGTGATAGCATCTGTAGTGTCCAGCTTTACAACATGATCTGTAAGTTCCTTAAGAAACTGTTCATCAGCCTTAGGTCCTGCTGCACAGCCTACAATAGCTCCAAACTCAAGACCTCTAAGTACAGGGATCATCTGTCTGTATTTCTGAATATCAGAAGGTTTTCCGTCTGTAAATATAAAAAGTAATGGCTGCCAGTCTCCTTTTTCATCAGCAGAACCCTTTACAAGGTCTTTCTGAACAAGATCAGCCACCATTTCAAGGGCTGCTCCCGTATGCGTAGGCCCACTATCCGGACAGGTAATTTCCATAGGATAAAAATGGGCAAGAGCTGTTAATGGAATGATATTTTTGACTTCTCTATCGAAGGTAATGACACTTAAATGAAGGCTATCCATCGCTTGTGGATCTGCACGAAGCATACTGATAAGCCCGTTGAATCCGTTGTTCAGTGCCTGGATAGGCTCCCCGTTCATAGAGCCGGAAGTATCCAGTAAAAAATAGGCTAATAATCTTCTGTTCATAAGGGCGGTTATTAATTCTGAAGCCGGCGGAGGAAGTCGAAGACTTCCCAGCCGGCTTTTATGTTGAATAGAATTCTAAAATCTAGTTGGAATAGGAATACTGCTGTCTCAGGATATCAATAAAGTTATCTGTATTGTGAGGTTCTCCCACAGCACGGAACTTCCAGTCTCCATTATGACGGTATGCCTCAGCAAAAACCATTGCACACATTCCGTTCATACTTGAATCTCCGGAAAGGCTGTACTTTGTAATTTCTTTACCTGAAGCATCTACCGCACGGATAAATGCATTATCAATCATTCCGAAATGCTGATTATTGCTTCTTCCTTGATAAATGGTCACAAGGAAAACAATTTTCTGGTAGCTTTGATCCAATTGATCCAGCTTTACAATAATCTGTTCATCATCTCCATCTCCGGCTCCCGTTCTGTTATCCCCCGTTAACCATACATTTCCGCTTGGATGCTGCATAGAATTGAAGAAAACCACATCTCCCTGATACAGCCCCATCTGTCTTCCGTCATTCGTTTGAACTGTTCTTCCAAGATTGGCAACCTTTCCATTACCATCTAAAAGAAATGCTACTGCATCAAGATCATATTCTGCTTCCTTATTAAATAATTTTCCAAAGAAACCACCTTGTTTTCTTACATCCCATCCTAATCCGATCGTTACTTTTGAAAGGTCATAAACACTTTCTCCACGGTCGTTCTTTCTTAAATCAATCGTTTGACCTTTCTGTAAATTAATTGCCATAGCTATTATTTTGTGTATTAGTTTATTTACTGTTTATTTGATGATTTGTCCTTTATAATATTTTTCAAGGAAGAAACCAAGATCAGCTCTGTATCCTATTCCTGAAGCTTCAAACTTCCAGCTTCCGTTTCTTTTATACAGTCTTCCGAATTCAACTCCTGTTTCAATAGAAAAATCTTCATCCAACTCGTATTTTGCAATCTCCTGGTTGGTACTGTTGTCTACCACTCTGATATAAGAGTTTCTCACCTGTCCGAAATTCTGCTTTCTTCTTTCAAAATCTTCAATAGTGACTACAAAAAGAATTTCTTCTACTCTTGAATCCACTTTATCCAAATCAATAATAATAGCTTCATCATCATCTCCATCACTGTTCTTACCGCTTGGATCATCTCCGGTGTGGGTAAGTGCTCCATCTGGTGAATTCAGGTTATTATAAAAAACAAAATATTCCTCGCTTACTAATTTTCTGTCAGAATCGATCATAATTGCTGAAGCATCAAGATCAAAGTCGTAGCCTGTCCCTTCATTAGGATCCCAACCAAGTCCTATCGTCATTTTAGTCAATCCGATCTCGATCTTTTGTCCTTTCTGTAGATTAATTGCCATAGTATTTTATGTTATGAATTATTTTTTGCATTAAGATAGATTTGATTTACGAGCTGACCAAATTTATTTACCAAAAATAATGGATATAAAGCAATTAAGTCTAATTTTCAGGTTAAATGAAAGACAACAAAAAGGTCCAATTAAAAAACTGGACCTTTATACGTTATAATTGTTGATTTATTTTTTAAAACTCTTTCTTAGCAGCGACTTCGTTTCTTGCTTTGGCCAACATTGGAATAGAAATAAGCCCCATTACCAACATAATGACAATCTGAAGCGGCAAAGAAATAAAAGAATAGGTGAGCCCCATTTCACCACCAAGCTCAGCACTTTTCCCCACCGAGATAAAAAGAGCCATAAAACCATATTTCATTGCCAGATTATACGCCCCGATTCCTCCACTCGCCGGAATTATCATTCCCATTGTTCCCACAACAATAATGAAGAACCCGTCGGCGAAAGTAAATGCTGAAGTTTCAGGAAGTGCAAAACATACCAGATACGCTGCAAAATAATAGGAAATCCAGATTCCCAATGTATATAATATGAACTTCCCTTTTTGTTTTAACTTGAAGATAGTAGTCAGTCCCTGAAAAATACCATCTATAAAATTCACAATCTTACCTAAAAACGGAACATTTGCCAATCTCTTTTTAAAAGCAAAAAACAAAACTGTACCTCCTATTAGAACAGCAAGAACAAGTAGAATTTTATTCGGGTTGATATTCACTCCTGAATTTTCATAGAATGACAAAATTGCTTCGTATTTAAACAATAATGTCAGTCCAAGGAAACCAAGCATACATATCAGATCCACTACTCTTTCCAAAATAATTGTTCCAAAAGATTTATCTACAGGAACTTTTTCTACACCATACAAAGCGGTGGCTCTTGCCACTTCACCACTTCTTGGAATAGTAAGGTTCATTAAATAACCAAATGAAATAGACCAAAGCGAATTGGAATTGGAAATACGATGTCCCATTGGCTCCAGCATCAGATTCCATCGAATTGCTCTGAACCAATACGCCAAAAGGCCAAATACAGAGGCAAACAATACCCAAAGATAGTTAGCTTTAGCCAGTGACTGCTGAATTACTTTAAAATCAAGCCCACGTAGGGCAAGCCATAAAAAAAAGCCTGCAAAAGCAAGCGATATCAATATTGTAATTATTGATTTTAATGGACTTTTTGATGTTTTCTCCATGAATTACGTAAGAAGGTTTGTTTTTTCATCCGGGAAAACGATTTTCGGCTGGAAGTCTTTTGCTTCTTCAGGCGTCATCTGTGCATAGGCAATAATGATGATAATATCATCTCTCTGTACCTTTCTTGCAGCAGGCCCATTCAGACACACTTCTCCGGATTTTCTTTTCCCTTTGATCACATACGTATCAAAACGTTCTCCGTTATTTACATTGACGATATAGACCCTTTCTCCCACTACCAAACCGGCAGCTTCTATAAGATCTTCATCTATCGTTATACTTCCTATATAATTAAGGTCTGAGGCTGTAACTCTTACCCTATGAATCTTGGACTTGAAAACTTCTATTAACATGTTGCAAATTTATTAATAAAAATTAATAAAACAGACCTTCACTACCATTAAAAAACTCCCATAAACAAAGGGGTTTAATTTTGTAAAACACAAAAAAAGAGAACATTACTTATATTATTAATAATTATATTCTTAAAAACATCAATACTTTATACACAATTTAGGATTTAATAAATACAGGAAATAATATTAACTTTTTGCTAAAGTCAATAAACATAAGCATTTGGCATGATTTTAGTAACCCGTAACGTAGATTTTTCGTTAAAATACGAATTATCATATTTTAACTGTTTTCACTGAAAAGTAAAAAAATTGTATAAGTTTTTATAAAAAAATTGCACAATTAGAAAATAGTATTATATTTGCTATAATTACGAACTAACTTTAATATTAAAAATTATGAACAAGTCTGAATTAATCGACGCAATCGCAAAAGATGCAGGTATCACTAAAGTTGCAGCAAAGGCTGCTTTAGAATCTTTCATTGGTAACGTAACTTCTACTTTAAAGAAAAAAGACGGAAAAGTTTCTTTAGTAGGTTTCGGTACTTTCTCAGTAGCTGAGAGAGCAGCTAGACAAGGGATCAACCCTGCAACTAAAAAACCAATTAAAATTGCTGCTAAAAAAGTTGCTAAATTCAAGGCTGGAGCTGATTTATCAAATGCAGTTTCTGGTGCTAAGAAAAAATAATCATTCAGATTACGAAAATTCAAGACCGTTTCTTTGAAGCGGTCTTTTTTATGCCCTGTAATTACTGATATTGAATTGATTATTAATTATGGATTTGAAATTGCCAACACAATATAAACCATTCAGTGTTTAGAATATTGCTGAAGGTTCAGAAGAAGGAAAAATATTTATATAAAACCATTAAGGTGAGTAAAGAGATCATGATTATTAAGTTTTGGCTAAAGCCGGATGGATATAAAATAAATAAGCGGGCTAAAGCCCGCTTCTATTGATGTTTTAAATACTTTATGCTCAATTTATCAAAGGATTCTGAAATACCTTTTATATCCTTTCTATGGAGCCAATCGAGAGATCTTCCAATCCAGATCGTCTAACTGATATATAATTCTATCATGAAGACGGTTAGGTCTTCCCTGCCAGAATTCAATTTCATAAGGTCTTGCAAGATACCCTCCCCAATGAGCAGGTCTTGGAATCTCTGTATTTTCGTATTCTTTTTCCAACTCTTTTAATTTCTCTTCCAGAAACTCACGGCTTGGTATTTCCTGGCTCTGTGGAGAAACTACAGCGCCTAACTGACTTCCCTTAGGTCTTGAGTGAAAATAACCGTCACTCAGATTCTCGGCTACTTTTTCAAGGTTGGCTTTGATGATGATCTGCCTCTCCAGATTAGGCCAGAAAAAGTGCAGACAGGCTTTATGGTTATTCTCTATTGCTTTTCCTTTTCGGCTGTTGTAATTGGTATAAAAAATAAACCCTTCGTGAGTATACGCCTTCAGTAAAACCATCCTTGTTCTCGGACAACCATCTTCTTCTACTGTAGAAACCGCCATAGCATTGGATTCTGAGACCTCAGAACTCTCACTGGCATCCAAAAACCAGTCTCTAAACTGCTCAATTGGATTTTGTTTTATCTCACTTTCAATAAGTTGGGATTTATCATACACTTTTCTTTTGTCGTGCAGGTTTTCCATAAATATTTTTTATTAAATTTGAGTATGAATCACTCATACAAAGGTAAAATATTAATCTCGACACCTGACATTTCCGGCGATATTTTTTCCAGATCGGTAGTATTGGTTATTGAACATAACGAAAGCGGTGCTTTTGGTTTGATACTGAATAAAAAAAACAGTCAGATGAGCAGTAAATTCAAAGATTTCTTTGATTTTAAAATTGAGGTGTATGATGGTGGGCCTGTGGAAAATGACAAGGTATTTTTCATTGTAAAAGGTGATGAAAAAGTAACTGAGGTTTATACAGATATTACTGATGAATATTACCTTACCGAAGATATTGAGCGTATCATCAATGCTGTATTAGCGAATGAACTGGATATTCACAATGTAAAAATCTTTTCCGGATATTCCGGATGGGCTCCTAATCAACTAGACAGCGAGGTTCAGAGAAAGATGTGGACGGTAGTGGATGTTTATAATCTTGATTACACTCTTCCGAATGATCAGACTTTATGGAAATCTATCATGCAGAACCTTGGTGGTGAATTCCTACTTTGGGCCAATTCTCCTGAAGATATTTCATTAAACTAGCGATATCCTTTCCAGATAAGCAAAATAATTAACAAATTTTAGGATTTTGTTAACCAATTTTAAAGAAAGTTTTTCCGTTCTTTGAAAAACCAAAATCACTGAAATGAAAGGTATTACATTACTTGCTTTATCAATCTTTTCGACTGCTTTTTTATCCTTTACTCCTCTTAACAAGAAATATATTGTCATAGACGCTGGTCATGGTGGCAATGATCATGGTGCCGTATATGGTAATTTTAATGAAAAAGATATTACATTAAGTATTGCCAGAGAAATACAGAAACTTAATGAAAATCAGGATCAATATGAAGTAGTTTTAATTAGAAGCGAAGACACTTATCCCAGCCTTTCCGAGAGAACCAGCCAAATCAACAAACTGAACCCTGAAATGGTCATCTCACTTCATGTTAACACCTCTCTTCAGCAAGAGACCTCTATGCGGGGTACTGAAGTATATGTTCAGAACTCTGAAGATTCAAAAAAACTGGCAGGAAAAATCTATAAAAAATTCAAAGTCCGTAAAATTGAAGAACGCAATAATCTTCATATGCTAAGAGAAACAAAAGCACCTGCTGTATTGGTTGAATTGGGATTCCTCAATAATTCTTCAGACAGAGCTTATATTACCAGTGAAAACGGACAAAAGGAAATCGCACAGAAATTCGTTGACATTATCAACGAAAATTAAATAAAGAAACAATTTCTGATTTACTCAGAATAAAACCCGGTAAAGGACTTTGTAACTTTGTTGTTTACCGGGTTTGTCAATTTATGAGTTAAAACTCTTTTTCCAGCTTTCTACCAATTCTGTAAATCGGGAAGTTTCAAAGGTTTTATTTCTTATTTTACCTACAGAAAATATGCCTTTCTCATCAGAAATCATTAAAATTTCTTCTGCTTTCTGAGATTCAAATGCAATAATCTCGTGTTCCTGGATATCTGCCAGGTTATTTTTATGTAAAAAAGTAACAAAGTTTTCCATTAAAGGAGATATGTAAGCTCCTTCGGTCTGTTTTGGAACTTTAATCACATTTCCTTCCATAAATAAAAGGTTACCGGAAGTAGTACGGGCAATTCTTTTATTAGGATTTAAAAGGATAACATCATCAAGATCATTTTCCTGGGCGTAAATTCCTCCGTAGATATTTTCAGGACAATGTACTCTGATATTACTTAAGAGATTATTATTTACATTGATTTCCTTGATCAGATCCATATCCAGAGGTCTCTGATGAACTGCCAGTACATCATCTTTTACTTCAACTTCATAAAAGTAGGAAATTGAGGATTTTGCCAATGTTAGGGCATCCTGGTTTCTAAATACCTGGAAATTGATAATTCCATTCTGGATTCCTTTCCCATCTATAACCTCTTTCTGGAACAGTAACTGGAAAAACTCCAGTGTATAGGTTAAGGGAATATTCATTCTCATCTTTCTCATGGAAGCCATCAGGAAGAAATAGCATTCTTCATCCATGATCAATCTGCCGTCTCTTACAAAGAAAGAAACCTTCACTGCATCGCCCCAAAGAAAGGCTCTGTTCTTTATATTCAATTCGTCTGACGTAAAATATTGATTTTCCAATTTTCGATGTGATTTATTTACAAAAAATAATGAACGATAAATCGTTCATCAGTTTTATCATTTGATACAGTCCTGCATTATGCAGCACCTAATTTTATTCTGAGGTTCTCAATAAGATTCTCCCAATACATTGCGTTTTCTTCTTCATCACCTTCTTCACAGAAATCTGTAATATTCAGTGCCAGATCTTCTGTAATATCATCTATGGTGATAGTCATTTCAAAGAAGTTTTTAGTTCCCTCATCTTCTTCCCATCTAAAACGCACGAAACCTTCAGGCTTATATCTGATCAAAGTGGCCTTTTCTGCAGGGCCTCCACCCCAGCTAAAAAAGAAATCATCGCCTTTCTCTGTAACCTCATCCGCAAACCATTCAGACAACCCCTCTGCAGTAGCCAGATATTCATATAAAATCTCTGATAAACAATGCATTGGAAATTCGTAATGGACTTTATGTTTCGCCATATAATCTTTGTTTTTATCGTCCCGCAATATATAAATTAATTTTTTTATTACACAAAATTGCAGTTACTTTTTTAAAGAATCTGCATGATATTTATCAGAGATTATAAATATGTATTATGTTAAGTATTAAGCTTTAAAACTTCCATGTAAAGCATAAAAAAAATCTCTCCATTACGGAAAGATTTACATTGACTGTCTGAAACAATCTTAGTTCTTTTAAAAGTGGAAATTTAATTCAACAAAGCCTATTTTTCCGAATCCAGTTTCACTCCATCCTGTCTTTTTATCCTTCTGAAAGGTGTCGCGATCTACTATATAAATGTATTTGTAATAAAACATCGGCTCCGTAGAAATAGAAAAATGCGGAGAAATGAAATACTGTACTCCAATGAAAGCTCCTATTCCATTATCATACTGGGGTTTATTAATATTCTTGTAATTAGAATATCTCATAAAAGCATCGACACCATAATAGAAGTTCCAGTTTCGGTATCTTTTAAGGTTTCTGTCTACCCCAAGTTTCATAGCAAACTGTGTAAAACCTCCTTCACTACCATCTTTTTTATAATCAAACCCAGTTCTGTAGGACCATTTACCCTGTGGTGAATACCGATAATTAATAACCATTGCATTATCATCGGATGCAAAAATGGATTTAATAAACTTGTTAATCCCAATACCTATCTGATGTTTGGGAATTGTAAATAAAGTATCTTTCTGGGTCTGGGCTAAGCACAGGAACGAAAAGAAAAGAAAGAAAAATGCGGGAATAGTACGTTTCATAATAAAAACATCTCAAAGATTTATAAGTCTTTGAGATGTGTATCTTTTTTTGTGATATTATTTGATATAGTTTGCGAATATAGCTTTGATCTTCTGTTCAAAATCTCCAATATATACATCTGTATTTTCAGTGGTTCCATCGGCATAAACAATAAAGAATTCTCCTTGTCCATTTACTGTTTTATAGATGATCTCTCCAACTTTTTGTCCGGAATAATATACCTGAGCCTTAGAGTTTGCGTTGATCTGGCTGTCTGTAGGATCATTAATAGCTGCCAATGCTTCTAAATTCATACTACCCGTAATTTTAAGGTTCCCTTCCGTTACAGATACTGAAACTGCTTTAAAATCGTCCTTGGATGAAATATTAGCATAATCAGTATGTTTTAATGTAACATTTGCAATTACCTCACTGTTTGCACCTTGAGGAGTAGCAGCATTATATTTGAACTGAAATTCTTTGCTTGAATTTCTCTGCCATACAATAGTCTGCGTCCAAGGGGAAGCAAATATTTTGATATTGGCACTGATTGGCATACTGAAATTAGTACTGTTATCAAACGTAACATTTGATAAATTCATACTAAAGATTGTATTATCATTTCTCTTTAATGTAAGATCAAAAGTTTTAGGAAGCCAAATGGTTTCTGAATTATAGCTTGTCTGAATATCAGAATAAGAGGTAAGTGCTAATTCTCCGTCAACAGCTGCCTGATTTTTAACCGATGGGAATTTAAGAACAATACCCGTAGAGTTTCCCGTCTTAGCCCATTGTCCTGTAGTATTATTATAGGTATAAACTCCCAATTTAGTTGCAAACTGTAGTTTATTATTGATCAGAACCTCTCCAAATTGGGTTTCAAAACTTTCGATAACATTATTTAAATAGCTATCATCATACTCTTGTGCAGTATTGTTGAACATGGTGTATAAAATATATTTTGACAGATCACCATCATCCAATACATTCAGTTTATCATAGAAACTATTGATTGTTTTTTTGATATTCTCCTTGTCCTGTGCTACTGTTGTGGTACGATTTTCAGTAATAGAATCATCTGAACTTCCGCAGGCTTGAATCCCCAGGATAGTAGCAAGTCCTATCCCAGTGAATAAAATAATTTTTTTCATGGTTATTTTTTTACGCTGCGAAAGTATATATTTTTTTTATTTATTCAAAACTTTATAAAAAATTGCTTATTCCTCGTCTAGAATCTGTAAAATAATTTCACAGCCTTTTCTGATTTCATCAAGAGATAATGTAAGCGGTGGGGAGATTCTCAAATATTCATTTCTATACAATTGCCAGAAAACAATAAGCCCGTTTTCCATACATCTTTTAGCTACATGTAAGGTATATTCCGGTTCTCCAAGGTTTACTGCAAGCATTAACCCTTTACCATTTATATTTTTAATCTTTGGATGTACCAGAAGTTCTCTGAACAGTTTTTCTTTTTCTTCAATTTCATCCATTAAACCACTTTCCAATACTTCTTTCAAAGTAGCATAACTGGCTGCAGCAATTAGTGGATTTCCTCCAAAAGTAGTAACATGTCCCAGTTTTGGAGAATGCGATAATGTTTCCATAATTTTTCTTGAACTCATAAAAGCTCCTACCGGAACTCCACCACCCATTCCTTTTCCCATAACAAGGATATCGGGAACGATACCAAAATGTTCAAATGAGAATAGTTTTCCTGTTCTTCCAAATCCGGGTTGAATTTCATCAAGAATTAAAAGCGCTCCTACTTCTTCACATCTTTTTTTCAGCTTAATCAGATAATCATCATTCGGAACCAGAAATCCAGCTGCACCCTGAATGGTTTCCAGAATAACACAGGCTGTTTTTTCTGTAATCTTCTCAAATTCATTTTCATTATTGAATTCGATAAAACTAACCATAGGTAGTAACGGACGGAATTCTCTTTTATGATTTTCATTTCCTGACACACTTAATGCACCATGAGTATTCCCGTGATAAGAATTTTTAAAGGAAATAATTTCTTCTCTTCCTGTATATCTTTTAGCAAGCTTTAAACTTCCGTCAATGGCTTCTGCACCACTATTTACAAGATAAGTCACTTCCAAAGGTTCCGGAGTAGCTTCTGCAAGCAACTTACATAATGCAATTGGCTTTTCCTGAGCATATTCTCCGTACACCATTACGTGAAGATACTTATCTGCCTGTTCCTTGATAGCATTCACTACTTTTGGGTGTGAATGTCCTAATGTATTGGCAGAAACACCTGCTACAAAATCAAGATATTTTCTACCATCTGTACCGTAAATATAGTTTCCTTCTGCTTTTTCAACTTCAAAACCTGCCGCAAATTTGGTGGTTTGTGCTTGATATATAAAAAAATCTTTGTGCATTTCCATTGTCTCAAAAAATTTCAGCAAAGCTATAAAAGATTCAGCAAATGCCGAAATTATTGATATGGAATAAAAATATCACCCTTAAAAGTTTAAGAGTGATATTCATTGAAATATTAAGATTCGTTTAGAGTTATAATACTTTTTCTACCGTTACATAGCTGTCATTGGTAACTGTATAATTGGTTGTACCACTTACTTCTGTAATAGACTCCAGTGTAATATACTGTCCCTGAACCGCATATACTGAAATATCTAAACTGATCTTTCTGTTGGTTCCATCAAAGTTAACAGTATCTTCCAACAATTGAAATCTTTTCACATCATTCAGGTATAAACTGGCTCCTAATCTGTTGCTAAATGATCCTGCAGGACCTGTAAAATTAAGATTTACATTAACCCTATACAGCCCGGTCTGCCTGATATACAACCTGTTAAGATCAGCTCCTGTAGTAGGGACATTTGTTTTCAGTTTTAACGGATCAGCAAGGAAATTGGGTTTATCAATGGTGTTATTAATGGGTAGAAAAGCAGTCCCATCCGTTGTTGACACAGCATTCAACCGGAACCTTGAGATATTATCTGATTCTATTTCAAAAGCCTTACTCCATACCAGACCATCAAAAACCATTACCTCACCCGTGCTTTTAACAAACAAAAGCATCCCTCTCAATTCTTCTATCCTGGTTACGGGAGCACTTGCTCCTGTATAAGGAAGATCTACTACAGCGTTCACTGCCGGAAGACCAAATCCTTTCACCCCAGTTGCTTCGTTGGTATTGGTAATATACATCATTACCTTATCATTTCCGCTGGCGTTAGAGTCCGGATTAGAGATACTGGTGAAATTCACCTGTGCACTGTACATATTGATCGCCAATAAAGACAGTCCGAATATATATTTTTTCATCTTAATAAGCTTTAATTAAACGTGCTGCGAGATAAGAATTAATTGAATTGGCATCTGTACCATAAGCGGATAATGATCCACCAGATCCACCAATGGTTCTGATGGTAGGAATAACCCTTAACTCAGCTCCTACCGGTAAAGAAAGCGTCTGGGCAAAACTGCATGTTTTATTTCCATTTGTATCTATAACGAATATGAGTGAATAATTGGACTTCGTAACGATTGTTTCCCAATTTCCTGCAGGAGTATATCTAACCTGTAGTGTCAGCTTAAATTCTGTAACACCTACCTGTGCACCAAGAGATCCACCGGTAAAACCTAAAGCAGCACCTACATCATAGATTCCTGCCAGTTTTATTGTAACATTACTTGCATTCTTTAATGTAAGATTATCTACAAGAACCTCACTTTTATCATCCGGAGCTAAGTAAACTGCAGAACCAGTTGAAAGGCATATTCCTAAACCAAAAGCAATACAAGGGATTGAAATTCCTGAAGAGATTCCAAGTCTTGAGCCTTTAGGCTGATATATTCCCTGAATTTGTCTTGCAGGATTCCAGGCATAGCCATCATATTTATAATACTGGTCATCTGCTTTACTGTAGATAAGCCCTCCTACAAGATTGGGATAATCATTAAATTTATCTGTTACTCCAGCATTGTATTGCGGAAATGAAGTAAAACTGTTGGAAAAAGGAAGTATGGCTCCTTTGGTTCCGTCTAAAACTTTTACGATATTTTTTGTGCTATAAATATCGCCACCAATCCCTACCTGGGAAAACAAGAGGTATTGGCAAAAAAGTGCTATAATTAATGTAACCTTTTTCATCTTATTGCATATTTATTTTTTCAACAATAATATCTGATATAGAATTTCCTGCAGTGTTCATCGCAAAAAACATATTATTTCCCACACAGCCACCTACCAGCATAGTCTGGTTACCGTAGAATCTCAGTCTTGCTCTGTCATTGGCATTAAAAACCCCTACATAAGTAAATGCAAGAGACTGTCCCACATCTATAGACCCAACAGGTATTGATCCCAATGAAAGCAACCCGCCTGTAGTATTGCTTACTGTATTATTAACAGGTCTCCACGTTGTTCCATTATCAGAACTAATTTCTAAATTCAATCGGGAATACAGATTGGTTGATGCTCCTATACAAGTAGGAGTACCTACATTCAGCGCACCACTTTTAAATGAAACTTTATACAGGCCTCTAGTTTTAAAATTAATTACATTACTTGTTGTACTCAGCAGGTCTACGTCCGTTGAAATTTCATTCAGGGCAGGTATTCCTGTAGTAAAAGGTACATCTACTGCTGCACATTGCTGATTAGATCCAATAAGACAATTAGGGAATGGTAAAACAACACATGGATCGCAAGTAGTAGTAACGGTTCCATTCCTTATAAAACGGGCCATTTTATTATTTTTCATGGTCGTCACAATAGGGTCTGAGATTTTCCAACTTGTTCCGTCATTCTGAACAACACTTCCTGTTTCACGGTTAAAGATAACAGAACCTTGGGTTCCGTCTCCTGTTGTACCGGTTAATGAGGAAGGCAATACCGAAGCTGTGTTAGCTCTCGGTAGTCTGGCTGCGTAATCGTCTTGCTTTACATGCAATTGGGTTCGAACGTCTGGCTGAAAGCCCGTGGTTTTAGAAATACCAACTTGGGCCTCGATCTTTATATTGCAAAAAATAAAGATCAAGATAATAAATTCTAATTTCATATTGTCATTTTTAGATTGGCTTGACCTATTAAATGTATAAAATATTATAATTAGAAAAATATACTAGTATTTAAAAATAATAACTCCAATATATTAGAGTTATTACAACCAATAAAAAGTTCAGTACCAGACAGAAAATTCTAAGTTTAAGACTGAGAAAAAATATTTTTAATTTTAATATCGAAAGAAAGAATTTGAACAATTTCAACCCTTTTTTTTTGTTTTAAATCAAAAAAAATTACCATTTATGATATGAAAATTATTTTTTTAACATTTCGAGTTACAAAACAAGACCTTAACCAAGCTTCAATCAAGGTTAAAAAATTATTTAAACAAAATCAAAAACAAACAATTAACACATTGATATACAATATTATATATTAAAATTAAATTAATTCAATGAAAACTATGAGACTTTCAAATAATAGATTTTCTATCATTAATCAATTTGGTTAATAAATTTAATTTAACATTTACTTTTTTCACTATTTATTGATATAAAAAGCAAGAATTTATTTAAGAAATTAACAATTTTCAAAATAATAATTATGTTTAATCAAAACCTAGCTGTACAAAATTTAAAACTGTTATCTGAGATTTCTCATCCTGATAAAATGATTTAAATTAACCTCATAGACATAAAAAAAACCGCTTTATAATAAAGCGGTCTATATATTATTTTCTTACTCTTTTTGGCTTTTTCGCCTCTTCTTTGGCTCTTTCTTTTTCAATAGCTTCCTGAGCCTTATCATACAACTCATTATCTGAAGAATATTTGATTTCCTCATAATTCGGACTGTCTACCAATATATCCTGCCATTTCCTGATCCGGTCTTTTGTATTCCAGTTGAAATCAGGAAACTTTCTTTTTGAAGGTTCCAATTTACTCATAGGATAGGTGTCGGCTGTAGCTCCGATACTGCAGGAAATAATCTGCAGAGCTCTATCCTCAAATAAAGCACCAATGATACCACAAGCAGAAAGTGTAATTCCAATTCTTTCCGGTTTTTGGGTTTCTTTGTTTACATCATCTACATAGGCAATAGACTGCGCATTCCCAACTACTCTGGCTTCTTTGATATCATTCCCTTCATAGTAAACGGTCATAAACTTACCTTTCACCTGATTGAATTCATCTTTAAGGGTTAAAGAATCTACTTTACTGATGGCAAAGGCATTTCCAATTACTTTTAGGGAATCTATATTCTCATTCTGGGTATTAAAATAGGCTTCCACTTTATCACCTGTCACCTGTTTTTCACCACTCCATAAAATAGGCTTTGTATACATATGCATAACACCATCCGTTTCATTAAAAGCAATAGAGTCAGCTCTTCCCTGTGCATTAGATTTGTATATTCTTGCTTTTTTGTAAGCTCGTAAAAAACTTTTTTTAATTCTGATATCCAGAGAATCTTGTCGCTGATACGTTATGATCTTTTCTGCAGCAAAATACGCCGTATCTTTTTCCATGATTTTAACGGCGTAAGGATTTTTGGTGATCATTGAAGAGTCTTTTTTCTCAAAGATTTCGCCATAACCGCCCTTCACATATCTCCTTTCCTTTGGATCATCCAGCTTTACGTTTCCTGTTGCCTTTCCGAAACCTGTGATCTGATTAAAATACATATCATCACCGGTAAGGATTTTATCATTATAAAAGATCTTGGAATTTTTATTCAGGAAAGCTTCTTTGGTTTCCATTCTATAGGTTCCTCTTTCTGTATAAACCCTGTTTTTAGGATTAGCTCTGTTGGTAATGGTTGTGGGCCCAAAAAATTCGGCTACTTTGGTGTTCTGATTCTGTTTGATATTGACTCCTTCAATAATGTATTGAGCGTTGTCTATTTTAACGTTCCCTACAAAATCAATCATTTTGGTATTGAGGAAATAGGTTGCAGCTTTAGTATACATTACATTTCCCTGACTGTCGGAAATAGTACCGCCTGTATTGAAATAAGCCTGACTTGACAGTTTATCATAATACAGAATATCTGTTTTAATCGTCTGTTTAGGATCAGTAAGAACAACGTTCTTACGGGCAACACCTTTCTGGGTATTACCGTCATATTCCATTTCTCCAGCAGTGATTACGGATCCGTCAGCATTTTGAAGCTTTGTATTTCCTATTGCTTTGGCAAAGTTCTCTTCACTGTAAAGAACTACTTCATCAGCGGTAAGTATAGATCCCTTTTGTTCTATCTGAACATTTCCTACAAAATACTGATTACCATCATATTTTGTGGGATCTTTAATAATTTTATCTGCGTTGATAAGCTTTATTTTATCCTCAGGTTTCAATGGCTGCGTTTTTGCAGGTGCAGGAGTCTGTAAATAAGGATCTCTCTTCACAGGAGTTTTATCCTGCGCAAAACTAAGCGTAGAAATAAAGATAAACAGAAAAAGGATTTTTCTCATTAATTAGTCATTCTTAGTGCCATAAAAATATAGCGAATGAGAATCAATTTTTACGCCAAACGCTTCTTCAATGGCTTCTTTGATTCCTTGGATTCTTGGGTCACAGAATTCAATAATTTCTTCAATTTCTTTATCAGAGTCTTTTTTGTAGATCACCAAATGGTCATGCTGTTTATCAAAATAAGACTTCTCATAAGATGAAGAAGTAAGGGTCTTTTCTCCGAACTGATGTTTACGGATTAATCCTGCATCAAGGAAAATCTCGATAGTGTTATAAATAGTTGCTTTAGAAACATGATATTTCTTCTGCATCATCAGAAGATACAGATCATCTACATTAAAGTGATGATCCATATTATAAATTTCTTCTAATATCGTATATCTTTCAGGAGTGTTTCTAAACCCTTTTTCTAATAAGTAGTTTCTCAAAACATCCTTGATCAAAGCTATATTTTTTTCTTTTTGTACTGTATCCATTAAAAAAATTATCTACAAATTTATTGAATTTTATTTAAATAGATAGTATGGTTTAAATGCACCAGGCATTAAGAGTTATGACGGAAGTATCCGGACTGTTCGATTTTATTATCGTAAACAGTAAGCTCTGTAATTGGAGCCGACTCTACTTCTACGTTGTGAGAAGACACTCCCCAGGCCTTAAAGTCATCACTTCCGATATACTTCACAAAATTGTAAATATTAAGTGTAATCTTCTGTTTAACAGTTAAAAGTATATCGTTGATATAAGTATTATCTATAATTACATACTTCAAATCCGGTGGTATATCATGAGCTCTTAAAGATGGATGGCTGCTTCTTGAAGGAATGGTTCCATCTGCCATAAGATCTCTCAATACCATATTGAAATAGTCATTAATTCTTCGGTCTACTTTAAATCCTAAAAGGAAATTGATCTTATAAACAGTTCCCGGAAGGATTTCATCAACTGTATATTTGAATGTATATGGATCTTCCTGATTCACAATACTTAAAATAAAGTAGTGATCTGCTCTCTTCGGCTGCTTTTTGATGATAGAATAAATAATTTTAGATTCTACTTCATCATTTCTTTTAGCACGGCTTAAATAAGCAAGGTTTGTTGCATATTTTGGAATGGTTTCATCCAACTTCATATCCTTAAGGATGGAAATGTATTTATCAATTTTAACATATTGAATGAAATTCGCTTTTATCAGTCTTCCGTTGTACCATGCGTACATACATACTGCGATGAATCCACCTAATACCATCGTTAACCAACCTCCATCTACAAATTTAATAACGTTAGCATAGAAGAATCCTGACTCCAGGAAAAGATAAACTAGCGCAAAACCTGCAATAAAAATTTTATTAACTCTTGTACGGCTCAACCAGTATAAAAGAAGAATTGTGGTCATCAACATGGTGATGGTAATAGTAAGCCCATAAGCAGCTTCCATATGTTCTGATTTCTGAAAGAATACAACCACTACAAAACAGAACGCCATTAGTCCCCAGTTAATTCTAGGAATATACATCTGTCCTTTAATCCCTGAAGGATATTCAATATGCTGATTCGGCCAGAAAGAAATAGACATTGCTTCAGAGAACATGGTAAATGATCCTGTAATAACCGCCTGGCTGGCAATGATTGCTGCTGCAGTAGCCAGAATTACACTTGGTAAAACTGCCCATTCAGGCATAATTCCGAAGAAAGGATTTACTCCGTTATGAACCTGGTGATAATTATCCAATAACCAAGAACCTTGTCCTAGATAATTTAGGATAAGCATTAGTTTTACAAAAATCCAGCTGATTCTGATATTCTTTGCTCCACAGTGTCCTAAATCTGAATATAAAGCTTCAGCTCCTGTTGTACACAGGAATACAGCTCCCATAATTACGATGGCACTGGATGAATGCGTAATCAGGTTATAGGCATACATTGGGTTGAAAGCTCTGATGATCTCAATATGATCAAAAATATGCATTGATCCTGAAATTCCTAACACCAGGAACCAGGTTACCATTACAGGCCCGAAGAACTTACCAATGGAAGCGGTTCCGAACTGCTGTACGACAAAAACAATGAATAGAATGACTAAGGTAATGAGAACTACCGGAGTTTCGGGATTATAGATCTTTAACCCCTCAATGGCAGACATCACCGTTAAGGAAGGGGTGATTACACTATCTGCTACGAGCGTGGATGCTCCAATAATGGCGACTATATAGAGCCATTTTTTCTTGAGTTTTTTTACAAGTGAATACAAAGCAAGAATTCCACCTTCACCCTTGTTATCTGCTCTTAAAGCAATGATCACATATTTCAGGGTAGTCTGGAGCGTCAATGTCCAGATGATACAGGATAATGCTCCTTCAATGTATTCATCAAATGGCATCGTAGCGCCTTCTTTTCTTGCATTCACAATCGCCTTCATTACATAGAGTGGTGAGGTTCCAATATCTCCGAAAACGATTCCAAGCGAAACTATAACGCCTACAAATGAAAGCTTCTTTAGGTCAAAGTGATGACCGCCTTCTGTAACTTCTGCCATATCAGCCAATTTATTTTTTTAAAAGCGCAAATTTATATCAATTTTATGACCCCAAGAATTTTTCTTCATGAATATAATAAATGAAAAAACTTCCTTTCGGAAGTTTTTTTCTATTATGATTACTTAACGTACATTGCTTTTTTAATTTCCTCTTTCACTTTTTCAAGCTTAGGGAACCATTCTGCAAATAATGCAGCTGAATAAGGTGCAGGTGCATCAGGAGTAGTAATTCTCTTGATTGGAGCATCTAAATAATCGAATGCTTTTTGCTGTACCATATACGTAATTTCAGAAGATATTGATCCAAATGGCCAAGCTTCTTCTAAAATAACCAATCTGTTTGTTTTCTTTACAGATGCTAAAATAGTATCGAAATCTAAAGGACGAACTGTTCTAAGGTCAATAACTTCAACAGAGATTCCTTCTTTTTCCATATCTTCAGCAGCCTGTAATGCCAACTTCATGATTTTACCAAAAGAAACTAAAGTAACATCTTTACCTTCTCTCTTGATATCTGCTTTTCCGATAGGTAAATAGTACTCTTCTTCTGGAATTTCCATTTTATCACCATACATCTGCTCAGATTCCATGAAGATCACCGGGTCATTATCCTGGATAGCTGTTTTCAATAATCCTTTTGCATCATAAGGGTTTGAAGGTACTACTACTTTAAGCCCTGGGCAGTTGGCGAACCAACCTTCAAAAGCCTGAGAGTGTGTAGCTCCTAACTGTCCTGCAGAAGCGGTAGGTCCACGGAAAACGATTGGGCAGTTCCACTGTCCACCACTCATCTGACGGATTTTCGCAGCATTATTGATAATCTGGTCAATTCCTACAAGAGAGAAATTGAATGTCATAAATTCTACGATAGGTCTGTTCCCGTTCATTGCAGCTCCTACAGAAATCCCAGTAAACCCAAGTTCTGCAATCGGTGTATCGATCACTCTTTTTGGACCAAATTCATCCAGCATTCCTTTTGAAGCTTTATATGCACCATTATATTCTGCAACTTCCTCCCCCATCAGGTAAATGGATTCGTCTTTACGCATTTCCTCGCTCATTGCCTGCGCAATTACCTCACGAAAAGTATATTCTGCCATATTTTCTTGAAAAATTTAGACTACAAAAATAGTGTTTTTTTATTATACACATAATAAAAAGGCATCTCATTTGAACAAGATGTCTTTTTATTAATAATAATTCAAAAAAGAGATTTTGTGGGAAGGGGAGTTGGAGGCTGGAAGAGGGAAGTTATTGAGGTTTACAAAACTACTGAAAATGTATTTTTATTGTTTTTTACTCACTATTTTTTCAAAAGCAACATATACCAACCTCCAGCTTCCCTCTCCTGCTTTCATTCTCAAATTGCTTTTTCCTCCTGAAGGCTCAATTCTTTATAGTTTTTTCTCAGATCCTGTAAAATTTTCCCGTAGGTTCTTTTATAAATTATATACAGGATGTAAAACCCAATCACTGCAAAAAAACCGAAAATTATATAATTGGCTACTTCAGGAATCATTATATCAGGATTGGTAGGTAAAGCGTTAGTATCATGATTTTTATTATAACCATCCTTTAGCCCAGCCATAAAATCTCTTGTATTATGATCAAACTGAATAATATTATCTGTGACAGCCAGTACCAGTGATATGCCTGCATATCCCAGAATAAGAGTACGCATATTTAAAATGCTCTTCATCAATGTGATACTGTCCTGTCCGGTTCTCATTTTACGAAACAAAATGATAATGGCTGCTGTAAAAACAAAGAACATGGTTATTCTTATATAAGGAAACTCTCTGTTCAGATAGCCATATAAAGCCCATAAAACCATTTCCACCAAGCCAATAATCAATAATGTTCTGGTCATAGAAACAGATTTGTTTTTTATCATCTTATAAATTTCATTTTCAGAATATTCTTTAAAATCATCCGATTCTTTATTCCAATCTTTTTTCAGTAATTCTAATTCGTCCATATTATTTTGTGCTTATTTTGGTTTTCAGATTATTTTTTGCCCTGTTCATCTTTACTCTTGCATTTCCTTCTGTAATCCCGAGAATCTCACCTATTTCTTTATAGGGTTTGTCTTCCAGGTACATCATGATTAAGGCTTTTTCCACGTCAGACAATTCATGGATGGCTTTATACATTTTTTGAAGCTTATGTTCATCGTCTTCATAAACCTCGTATTCCAATGTAAGGGATGAAACATCAATATGAGCAGTATCTGCCTTTTGTTTCTGAGGTTTTCTGAATAATGTAATCGCCGTATTAAGGGCTACACGGTACATCCAGGTAGAAAACTTAGCATCTCCTTTAAAACCCGGAAAAGATTTCCATAGCTGAATCGTGATTTCCTGAAATAAATCGTTATGATCTTCAGTATTGTCTGTGTATATCCTGCATATTTTATGGATTAGCTTCTGATTGGGCTTAAAAAAATCTATAAATGTTCTCTCCTGTTCGGTGCTCATATTCTATAAGTGGGGAGATTTTATTTTCGTTACATAATTTTTCAAAAAAAATGACATCTCATTTCTGAAATGTCATTTTAAAATTCTATTTAAACTTATATTAATTAGCTTTCTCCCAAACCTGGGTTCTT
Organism: Chryseobacterium sp. CH25; assembly: GCF_004119455.1. GTDB lineage: Bacteria > Bacteroidota > Bacteroidia > Flavobacteriales > Weeksellaceae > Chryseobacterium. The sequence goes on along the minus strand of NZ_NRQT01000002.1, from coordinate 579,438 downwards.
CCTAATAATGATAATCCTAAATACCCTCTTACATTAAGCTTGTCTCCGCTTTTTGTAATGGTACATTTGTAAGTTTTCCCTGTTTTAGGATCTGTAATACTCCCTCCAGTAAACTCATCTCCTTCTTTCTTCAGTCCACGGATAATTTCCAACCCAGCAATTGGCTTACCTTTTCTGTCATCTTTACAAGCTGTACAGTTAGGGTCAGCTGGTTTTATTAATAGCTGAGAAACTTTACCATAATACTTACCATCAGACTTTTTAAATATTTCTACAATAGATTTAGCCTGTTTGGTTTCATCATCTATGGTCTTCCACTTTCCTTCTATCTGTGCAAATGTCATCACACCAAATAAAGAAAGCGCGAATGTTAACATTATTTTTTTCATATTTCTTATAGTTTTAATTTTAATACAATATACTTTTCTATGTATTGATAAAAATATAAATTAATTTTTAACGAACAAAAACTTTTATTATACAAAGCATAAAAGAGTAAATAAATGAGTTTACTTATTTAAGCTTCCTGTTTATCACTCTATCCATATAATCCTGATACCAGGCTTTTGCAGTTTGCTTTCCCTGTTCTACTTCGGGGTTTTTTAATTGGCTAATCAGATTCTTTTCAAGAGCAAGGTCCGTTTTATCATAGACTCCCACAATTTCCTTGCCATCAAAACGATAGATGTAATTTCCAATCATAAATTGTTCATTATTCCCATCTGAATTCACCATAATTCCCGGATATTTTTTATCACTTACTAAACTTCTTCCCCAGCTTCTGATGGGTTTATTATACCCAATGAGATCTGCAAGTGTTGGATAGATATCAATCTGCTGGGCCATTTCCTGATTTTCACCTTTAAGCTGATATGCAGGATTTGGAGAATATAAAACTAACGGAACAGCAAAGCGGTTCATCGCTTTTTCATATTCGGGATAATAAATCTGGTTGGTATGATCTCCCGTAAATACAAAGATTGTATTATTAAACCAAGGTTGTTTTTTAGCTGTTTCAAAATATTTTTTAATCGCATAATCCGTATACTGTATTGGCTCATGCATTTCTATTTTTCCTTTTTTGAATTTTCCCTGATACTTTTCAGGAATTTTGAACGGATGGTGTGAAGACGCCGTAAAAACGGTCGTCATAAAAGGTTGCTTCTTTCCTACATTTTTAGCAAAATACTGGAGAAACGGTTCGTCCCAGATCGCCCACATTCCATCAAAGTCTTCATCATGGTTGTATTCTGTTTTCCCGAAATAATGTTTAAACCCTAAAATATTTCCAAATCCTAAAAATCCCATAGAACCATTAGGAGCTCCGTGATAAAAAGAAGTATCATATCCCAAATCATTACAGACAGAAACGATAGACTGAATTTTCTGATTAGAGTATGGAGAACCCGTAAAAGCATCGGTAAGACTCGGAATACCTGCTAAAACACTACTCATCCCATGAATAGACTGTCTTCCGTTTGCGAAAGTATTCGGAAAAATAAGGCTCTGAGTGGCCAGGCTGTCCATAAACGGAGTGTAGGAAACGTAATCTTTAATATTCTTATCCTTATTAAAAGCTCCCGAATATTCTCTCCCGAAAGATTCTACAATGAAAATAACGATATTGGGACGGTTTTCTACCTTTCTGTCATATACTTTATAAGGATGTACATTCTCTTCAATATATTTTTCATCTACAAAATGAACTTCTTTGAAATTATTGGTATTTAAAGTTCTGAAGAATGAAAACGTACTGTTAAGAACCAGATTACCCTGTAATGGATTGGTAACAAAACGAGTAGCATCCACCATATTAATAGGTCTTGTGCTGTGTTTGAAATCTCCTCTGATTCCCCCTACTACTAAAACAGCAGTGATGCACAGAGTAACTATGGAAGATAAAAAATAAGAAAGTAAATGAGCTGGTTTTGTCTCATCAATCTTTACTTTTTTATAAAGGAAAACCCACAATCCCATTAAAACAATAAACCAAATCAGTACAAAAGGATGTTGCTGTACAGAAATCATCAGCGTCTGAGAAACATTAGACTCGTGTTCCGCAACCTGAAATACAGCTGAAGTAAGCCTTGACTGGGAGAATTTATAATAAATAAAATCCCCAAAATTCATCCCATAAGCCAATCCGTTCGTCAGAAAATAGACCCAGAACAGAACTTTCTGAAATCCTTTCTTGGTATTGATGACCAACGGTAAAAGGCTCAATAATATAAATAGTGCATTCACATACAAAATAGCCGTTGTATCGAAAGCTGTACCATGATAGGCCAACTTAAGGTATTCTGAAACAGAGTCTACCTTAATAAGGTCTTTATTAAAGTACCAGAATAAAAGTCTTGCGATCTGATAAAAAACATAGGCTAAAAAAATTCTGTAAACCAATGCCAGAAGTTCCTGTTTTCTAAATCCTTTTAAAAATTTCATGGGGCAAATTTACATCAAAATCATTTTATTGCGTTTTTTAGTACATATTATTTTGAGATAGAATTTTTAAAAACTGTAATTTTGTACTTATGGATTTTATAAAGAATAATCTGGCTAATGCCTTGACCCTGGCTAATCTATTTGCAGGCTGTGTGGGTGCAATACATCTTATTTTAGGAGACTATCAAACTACGGCAATATGCCTTATCCTCTCCTCCATTTTTGATTTTTTTGACGGATTTGTAGCCAGAGCCTTAAAATCAAACTCCAATCTGGGACTTCAGCTTGATTCTCTTGCGGATATGGTGAGTTTTGGCGTTATTCCGGGACTTACCATGTATAAAGCTCTTGAACCATTCGGAACTGAACTTCTTGGGCTTCATTTACCATTTGAAATTAAATATCTTGGTCTGGTTGTAACTGTTTTCTCTTGTTTAAGACTTGCTATTTTCAATCTTGATGAGGAACAGAGATATTATTTTAAAGGATTAAATACTCCAACCAACACAGTTCTTTTATTTGGATTATACTATGCTTTCAAGGAAACCGGAGCATTCAGCTTCCTGTTTGATAATGCATTGCTGCTTATCATTCTTTCATTCCTTACTTCATGGCTTCTCATCAGCCCTATCAAAATGATGGCAATGAAATTTAAATCCAAAGCATTAAAAGACAACTATCCAAAAGTAGTATTATTGGTAGGTGGAATTGCTATTCTTACTATCTTCAAGACTGTAGGGATTCCGATGCTGGTGATCTATTATATGTTAATATCCCTTATTTTTCAAAAACAATTAAAATAGGAATCAAAGGATTTCTTATTTTCAAATTAACACATTTTCAAATTATTAATAAGCAATATGAACTTAAAACTCCATAAACCCCTTTGTATTTTTGATCTTGAAACTACAGGAACGAACATTGGAAAAGACAGAATTGTTGAAATCTGTATCTTAAAAGTAAACCCGGATGCCTCAAGAGAAAGTAAAACATGGAAGGTAAATCCTGAAATGCCGATTCCAAAAGAAAGCAGTGAAATTCACGGAATTTATGATGAGGATGTAAAAGATGCTCCTACCTTCAGAGATATTGCTTCTAAAGTAATGGAAATGATTACCGGTACTGATCTGGGTGGTTTTAATTCCAACAGATTTGATGTTCCTCTTTTAGCCGAAGAACTGCTGAGAGTAGGAATGGATTTTGACCTTAGTAAATTCAAATTGGTAGATGCTCAGACTATTTTCCACAAGAAAGAGCCTAGAAATCTTGGAGCTGCTTATCAGTTTTACTGTGGTAAGACATTGGAAAATGCGCACTCTGCAGAAGCTGATGTAATGGCTACTTTTGAAGTTCTGGATGCTCAGGTTGGAAAATATGATGATATTCCGAATGAAGTTGCTCCATTAAGTGAGTTTACTTTCCATAATAAAAATGCAGACCTTGCAGGGTTTATCGGATATAATGATAAACAGGAAGAGGTATTCAATTTTGGAAAATATAAGGGACAAGGCGTAAAAGCTGTCTTCCAGAAGGATCTTGGATATTTCGGGTGGCTTCAGAATGCAGACTTTCCGTTATACACAAAGAAGGTATTTACTAAAATTCAACTGTCAAGCAGATTTTAAATATGTCTGATCTGGTTCGTTTTAAATTTTATGAAACAGCCCTGGAAGCTAACAGGGACAAACAGATTCTGTCTGAAAACGGAATTAACAGTTTCATTGCGAATGAACAGCTTATTCAGTCGGATTGGCTGCTTTCTCAGGCTGTAGGCGGAATTCAGCTCCAGGTTTTTGAAGAGGATCTGGAAAAGGCAAAACAAATTCTGCAGGATTATAAAGATAATGAACAGTACTCATTAGAAGTAGAACGCACCATCGAAAACCCTGAATTTGATTTCGTGTGTCCAAAATGCAGTTCCAATCATATCTACAGAGACGACAGAGCCACCAGCTTTTTTGGAATCTCGTTTCTCACAAGTCATAAGTTTGTGTGTTACTATTGTGGGAATGAATTTACTCACGAATAAGAACTAAAAATAAAATAATTACATTAATCAGAAGATTGCTTCGTTTTTACAATGATGCAATCCGAAAACAAATAAAGAGTTATGAAAATCATCTGCATAGGAAGAAACTACAGTGAACATGCTAAAGAATTAGGAAACGAGATTCCGGAGAACCCTGTTATTTTCATGAAACCAGATACAGCAGTTTTAAAGGGAAATGATTTTTATATCCCAGAATTCTCAAATGATATCCACTATGAACTGGAAGTGGTGATCAAAATATCTAAAGGTGGAAAATACATTCAAAAGGAAACAGCTCACAAACACTACGAAGAATTGAGCTTAGGAATTGATTTCACAGCCAGAGACCTTCAGAGTGAATTGAAGTCTAAAGGACTGCCATGGGAGCTTGCTAAAGGATTTGATGGTTCTGCAGTAGTGGGAAGTTTCTTTAAAAAAGAGAATTTTGACCTTAACACCCTTTCTTTTTCCCTTCTGAAAAACAAAGAGAAAGTTCAGGATGGAAATACAAAAGATATGTTGTTCCATTTTGATGATATTATTGCTTTTGCTTCTCAATATTTCACTTTAAGAGTAGGTGACCTTATTTATACAGGTACTCCAAAAGGAGTTGGAAAAGTAGAGGAAAATGATATTCTGGAAGCTTACCTTGAAGAAGAAAAAGTGCTTGATATCCGAATATTATAAGTATTTAACATAAAAGTCTGGTAAATTTTTCTTATCTTTAGGTAACAAAATGAAAGGTTATGATAAATATTGTATTGCCCGTAGATTTTGGGGACAAAACAGACCAATTGGTGGACGGTGCCATAAAATTTGCAAAACAACTTAATGGTAGAATTTACCTGATCCATGTTGCACCATCAGATATCGGATTTGCGATTGGTGATATGGGATTTCAATATTTTCCTGAGGTAGAAGCGAATGAAATCAGGGAAGAATTGGTTCAGCTTAATAAAATTGAGCAAAGAATCATTGCCCATGATATCGATTGTGAGCATCTTTTAAAACAGGGACTGGCAAAAGATATTATCCTTGAATATGCCAAAGCAAAAAATGCTGATTATATCGTAATGGGATCACACGGAAGAAGCGGAATTTATGATGTATTTGTAGGAAGTCTTACCAAAGGACTTACAAAGAGTTCGAATATCCCGGTTTTAGTACTTCCTATCCACGACTAAGTAAATAAAATTTTAATCGTTAGTAATAAAAAAACCGATCAAATAAATTATTTGATCGGTTTTTTACTATATAACCAATTAATTAACCTTCTTTTTTGTAGATATTCGGATCGTAGTAAGGGTGCTTACCTTCCGTTGGAGAATAATAGTCTTTATCTTTGTCACCACCTAGTGTTACAACCAGTACGTAGCACCAATAAGTGAATAATACACAGCAAACTATAAATAGAATCCAGTTTAAAACATTTCCGAAAGTATCAAAGAATGCGAAACTCGATTTGAAAACTTTGCTTAAGAATAGAAAGAAAGACGTCATTATTTTCCTTTTTTAAATTAACTTTGTACAAATTTATAAAAAATGTTTAAATTACTTTCAAAAGAAAGCAATATTTTTTCAATTCCTGTTTATATTGGTTGTCTTCTTTTAGTAGTCGTAATATTTAACATACTGAATTTCAACACTTACGAAGCAATTATTGCCGGAATTACATTTTTGGGAATTGCTTTGGGATATTTTTGTTTTCACAGTGTTGCCCTTAATTATCAGACCCACCTTCCGTTATTTTTATATACGTTTTTTATTTTTGGTCTGTATCCGGGTAATTTAGACATAGGAATTGCAGTTTCCCTGTTAACCAATTCTTTCCTTATCCTGCTCTTAACCAGTGCAGATGAAGATATCAGAAAGAAATCCTATGTATTGGTGGGTGCCATAGTAGCATTGAATTTTATTTTTCTTCCTACTACCTGGCCCATGGCTGTTTTTGTAATCATTCACGTGATTGCTACGTCTGCCAAAATAGGTTTAAATATTTTCAGATTCCTTTTAGGGGTGATTCTGATTGTATTCAGTTATTTTTCTGTAATGTACTTTGTTCAGTTTACTTCATGGAATATTGATTATTTTCCATTTGGAAAAATGAAACCGGTGACAGATTACACGGAATTATTCCCTTTAATTCCTGTGGCATTAATGCTTATTTATGCCGTGTATGACCATTTTCAAAATTATAATAAGAAAAGCCCGATAAGCAGATATAAATATACTTTTCTGTTGGTCTTTTCCTTAGCTCAGCTTGTTACCATTATTTTGTATATGAATAAAAGCTATGAGTATTTGTTACTTCTGGCATTTCCTTCAAGTATTATTCTGAGCAGAATGATGAGATTCTTACCCAAATACTGGATGCAGGAAGCTGGTTTATGGCTTATTATTTTAAGTTTACTTACCTTTAAAGTAGGTATGTTTTTTGATTTATTTTAGAAAATTATGATTCAGATAGACGATAAATTGATTTCTGAGGAAATCTTTTCCGAAGAATTTGTGTGCAACCTTACCAAATGTAAGGGAGCCTGTTGTGTGGAAGGTGATGTAGGAGCTCCACTGGACAAAAACGAGCTTGAAATACTGGACGGTATTTTTGATAAAATCAAACCTTATCTTACTCAGGAAGGCATCAAAGCCCTTGAAGAGCAAGGTACATGGACTACCGATCCGCACGACGGAATGTATGTTACTCCCATGGTAGAAAACCGTGAATGTGCTTATGTAACTTTTGATGACAAAGGAATTACGAAATGTGGGATTGAAAAAGCGTATGAAGATGGTGCTGTAGACTGGCAGAAACCTATTTCATGCCACTTATACCCTATCCGTGTTACGGAATACTCTTCATTTACGGCTTTAAATTATCATGAATGGAATGTATGCAGCGATGCATGTACGCTTGGAAAAGAACTTCAGGTTCCTGTGTATAAATTCCTGAAGACCCCATTAATCAGAAAGTATGGCGAAGAATTTTATGATGTTCTGAGCGGAGCTGCTGATGAATGGAAGAAAGAATATGGTTCATAAACAACCTGAATAAAAAGAGAAAGCCGGAAAATTGATTTCCGGCTTTTTTATGTAAGAAGGATGGAAGCTAAATAATGGAGTTTATTATTGAGCCTTTAGCAATTGATAGTCATGCCAGCTCAATAATACTAAAATCAATGATTGTTTTCAATAACTTCCAGCCTCAGGTTTCCTTACTTTATTTATTTAAAATCAGCGTCCGATACTCCGGAGTTCACTGTAATCTTAGTAGTTTTAATAGTCACTTTCTGACCTGCACCTTCTGCTTCTACATCGGCAGGGAACTGTAAGCCATCTACAGCCATATAGCTTTTTATCGTTACATTTCCTTCTCCGGCAAGCGTTTTATATAAAAGTCCTGTAGCAGCATCAAAATAGAATTTTCCTTTCTCAGAAGACAGTACGTTATAGTCTTTACCATCCAGTTTTTCTACTGCAACATTCTGAAAAGTAGCACCGTCAAATGCTAATGCATCCACTGGCTTTGCTTTTTTAAGTTCAGCAACTTTATCTGCAGGAATTGCAGTTTTGGTTCCCATCTGATCAAAATATCCTTTTTCACCATCGAAAAACTGAACCATCTGTTGCCCCATCAATGACTGTACAGACTTAAATTTGTTTCCCATTTTTCTGGTGGTCATGTTAATTTCCATTCCCTGAGCTGACATGGTATTTTCCATATAAAGAGTTTTTACGCCCTCTAATTTTTCTTTTCCTCCCAATGCTTTAAAGTAGTTATCCAATACCTCTTTAGCCGTTAAGGTTGACTTTGCAGCCTCTGTTTTTACAGAAGCGGCATCTTTCTTCTGAGCTGCTGCCGGAACCGAGAAAAGTACGGCACAGAAAAATGGAATGATGATCTTTTTCATATATAATAAGTTTAAAGGGTAAATATAGGAATATTGGCGGACATGGCTACATTATGAGTAATAAGTAATGATTGATAATTGATGAAGGATTATGAGACTGAAGAAACGGAAACATCTTTACATAAAAAAACCGCCAATAAATTGACGGTTTTGAAATATTTATATCTGAGTATAATTATTTTTTAAGTTCTTCTAAAAATTCGTCGTGAGAAATTTTAGTTTCTTTTTTGCTCGCTTTTTCAAGAATTACATCTTTTAATTTAGCCATAGCAACTTCAGAAGAGATTTGTCTTACTTGCTCCTGATCTTTCAACATTTCAACAGCATATTTTTGGATCTCCTCATCACCTAAGTGGTGAATTCCGTAGATAGCCAATTGGTTTTTAACTAACTGCTCAGCTTGTGCCAATACATCAGCATAGTCAAGGTTGATTTCGTTATCAGTCATCAATTTACCTTCGATGATCTGGTATCTCAATTGGTTTTTCTCAGCTTCAAGAATTTCTTTAGCCTGCTCTTCAGACTGGATGTTCTGGTTAGAGAACATTAACCATTTTGTTAAGAAAGTTTCAGGAAGGGCTACTTCTTCTTTTTCAGTAACCTGCTCTAATACTTTATTCACAAAGTGAACGTCAGCATTCTGTTGGAAGTACTCGTCTAATTCAGTCTTAACTTTCTCTTTAAGCTCTTCTTCAGACTTGATGTTTCCTTCTCCGTATACTTTGTCGAACAACTCCTGGTTAAGTTCAGCTAAGTCTAATGAATAGAAGTCTTTTACTTTAACTTCAATTTCATTGTGGTGTAGGTGCTCTACTTCTTCTTTGCTGAATCCTAATTCTTTAGCTAATTCTTCATCACCTGCAAGAGTTTCTTTAGTTACTTTTACAGATCCATCCATTTTCAAAGCTTTTACTAATTTGAAAGCTTCTTTGTTTTCTCCTGTAATAGTAACGTTCTTTGGGTGGTGGTGGTGCTCTCCTTCAGCATCTTCTTCCACAACTTGAGAAACTTCTAAAGCGATGTAAGAATCTTTAGTGATTTTATCTTGAGGAACCTGCTCAGCGAAACGCTTCTGCATGTTTTCAATACTCTTGCTGATTTCTTTTTCAGAAGCTTCTACTTTGTAGTGAGGTGCTTCATATTTAGCTAAATCTATAGTAAATGCAGGCTCATATCCTACTTCGAAAGCAACTTCCAACTGATCAGCATTGTAATCGAATTCGTTTACTGGCTGTGGAATAGGTTGACCAACTAATCTTAACTTGTTTTCGTTAACATAGTTGTTCAAAGCATCAGAAACCTGTCTGTTGATTTCTTCAAATGCAATCCCTGCTTCATATTGTTTTTTAACCATACTCAAAGGCACTTTCCCTTTTCTGAATCCAGGAACTTGCGCATTTTTAGCATAATTAATCAATTGCTTCTCTACTTTTTCTTTGTAGTCAGATTTTTCCAATGTCACTGTAAGCAATGCACTTACATCATCATGGTTTTGTGCGGTAACCTTCATTATTGATTAAAATTTTAGGTTGCAAAAATATGAATTTTTTATGAAAATCACCCATTTAAAATCAACTAATACAGCCAAATATTGTTAAAAGAGAGATTATGCAATTTTCTACCATTTATATATGAATTGTGAACTTGGTTTAAAAACCTGATTCCTTTGCTAATATCATCTATAAATGCCAAAGAGCTGACAGGCATCTCACCTGATTTACCCCTTCATATAAGCCTTTCTCAAAAAGACATATAAAAAAAACACCATAAACAATACATTATAAAATCTCTTTTTGGAGGAGTATTTTTTATAGCACTAACCCAATAAAAAACCACCGGAAAATTCCGATGGTTAACCAAGATGAAATCTACAACAAGTTGTATTTTTTTTAAGATCTATTTAGTTGCTTAGGTTATAAGTTGCCTGAGCGTCTGTTTCTCCTCCAACTACACTTCCCCATGCAGTTCCAGATTTAGCATCGTTTACACTTTGCGGAGAGTGAATCAGAGTTAACTTCAATAATGGTGCTGTTCCGTCAACAGCTTTTACTACCGTCCATTTTGTTCTCAACCCCACTCTTTTTCCATCACTTCTAAGATCACTTCCGTCTATTCTTTCTACAGTAATATTAGATTTCGGAAAATCGAAAATTAAAAAGTGCTCATTTTTAGCATCAATAATTTCCTGGGTAGCATCTTCATTTCCATTTTTAAATTTGGCTTGAACAGTATAAGTTTTACCATCTTTAAGAGGAATAGTAGGAACTCCTCCTGCCCCAATGCTGTAATCATAAGTTTGTGTAGTTCCCGCTGCCTCATCTGTCACCAACAAAAGAATATTTGTAAGTTCTTCCTGAGGAAGATCATCTTCTTCTGCAGACCCGTTTCTCTGACAAGAAGTAACGGCAGTAACAGTGATAAATAAAACAGCTAATAATTTGATAATATTTTTAGTATTGAATAGATTTTTCATTTTTTAAGAATTTTAAAATTTTGATTGAATTGTTTTTTAATTTTTAGAATTTATATCTAAAATTTAAAATAAAGTTTCTTCCTGCCTCATCTGCAAAGAATCTCAAACGGTTCAGATACTCTCTATATGAAGTATTGAAAAGATTGTTTACAATAAGCCCTGCAGAAAGATTTTTACTGATATTGATTCCTGTTTGGATATTCCAAAGTGAGTATCCATTTGGTGGAGTACTGAAATCGATTTCCTTATCTACCAATTCACCATTCACATAAAGTTCCAATGGTGCATTTCTAATCGGGAATCTGGTTTGTTTTAAAAATGTTTGATTTTCAACAGTAAAATAGAAGTTTCTCCATTCCTGTTTTTTAAATTGTAATGCATTGGAAAAATTTGGTGGCATCATTAGAATCAACGGTTCTTTGTGGGTATCATCCTGCCCATACACATAGCTCCCTCTTCCTACATAGGTAAGGTTATCGGTAAACTTCCAGTTAACATCCAGGTCAACCCCATACATCTTTGCATCAATCTGCTGGTAAACCCATTCCGGAAATACTCCTCTGATTGTTCCTTTAATTCCTACCGGAATTTCATTAATGAAATTTTTCGTGATAAAGAAATATGGATTTAAAGAAACATTCAGGCCTTTCAGAATATTGAATTTTGAGTCAATATTCAGGTTAAACTGATGTCCCTGCTCATTTTTTAATCCCATATATCCGGTTTCAATAATCCCTGCAGAATGGTGGAGACCATCTGAAAATAATTCTGCAACATTCGGAGATCTTCCCACTTTTGCATAATTAAATTTCAAATCAAAGTTAGCATTCGGACGATATTCCAAACCGGCATTGAAAGAAACGTTATTGTAATTAAGCTGAGGGCGTGTCAAAACCCTGTTTTGATCTGTTTTCACATAAAATTGCGGATAAGTATCAGCATACAAATTCACCCAGTCACTTTTATCATACCATTTGGTGACATCATAACGGGTAAAATCATATCTGGCTCCAGCTTCAAAATTGAATTCAGGTGAAATTTTATACTTGAAAACAGAATATGCACCTGCTGAATATTTATCATAATTCGGAATTAAACGTCTTGCTTTTGTTGCAGGATCTGAATAATTATTTTGAAAACCTGCATCAATTCCAGTTTCCAACGACCATTTTCCTCTTTCTAATAAATCATTAATATTAAATTGATGAGTCATCAATGCCAAATCCAGAGAAGGAGTATCATTCAAGTCTCCTCTTCTGATATCATACTCTTGTCTGTGGTTATACTGGTAACTGTAAGTTGCAGAAAGCTTTCCTATATTCTCAAATCTTTTGAAGGCTGAAACTTTTGCAATATGATGTTCAATAACCTGTCTTGGGTTATCAATATCATAACTGAATTTACCGGAATATATCGGAGGATTAGCATTCATCGCCCTATCGTAATCGTCAGAAGTAGAAACGTGTGAGTCTCTTAAAATTCCTATATTCTGATTCGTCAGATAATAATCAAAAGAGATTCCTCTTTCATAGGTATTATTCTGAACGGTGAAATTGAAGGAAGAAAAATCCATTCCTGTATTTTTCAGATTATAATTTGGAGCACTCTGGTCTCCTAACTTCTTGATGCTTCCTCCAGATTTTATTGCCCATCCGTTTTTCCAAACTTTAGCTACATCTACATCCAGCCCAAGACCTCTTCCGTTGGAAATTCCAGTAAGTCCTACTGAACCTTTGATGGTATCTTTTTTCGGAAAAATTTCGGGCTCCATTACCACGACTCCCCCAATAGCATCACTTCCATATTTCAATGCAGATGCTCCTTGATGACATCAATATGCTGAAAATTGTTGATATCAACATTCGGTGCATGCTCAACACCCCATTCTTGTTCGGCAAGACGTACCCCATTATTCAGAATACTGATACGACTTCCATAAAGTCCATGAATAACTGGTTTTGAAATATTATTTCCGGTTTTCAAAGCCGTCACCCCTGAAATTTTAGATAACAGACTCCCCAGGTTTTCTGTAGAGTTTTTCTCTATATCAGATTTACTGAGTGTTTTGACTACCAGTGAACCGTTATTTTTATGATTCCCATGGATTGTTACCGTCTCAATATCATTACTATGATGTTCAAGAATTATCTTTATATGTATGTCCTGCGTAACTTCTATATTTTCAGTATAATCATTACAATCAGGATGTTTTGCAATGAGTGTATACTTCCCTGCAGGGACTTTACTAAAGGAAAAGATTCCTTTTTTATCTGTTTTTGCTGTAAGGTTTCCAATTCTTACCACTGCATTTTCCAGCATGGTTTTATCATGAAAGTCCTGAACGGTTCCTTGTACAGTATAAGTTTTCTGTGCACTTGTAAATACTGATCCACAAAAGATCAATAACAGGCAATATATCAATTTCATTGTAAAATAGATTGCTTACATACCTTTTTGTAATGAAAAGGTACATTTTTTCGTTAAAGTTTATTGAATGGGTTGAGATTCTTTGTACAATGAATGGTGTACAACAGAGTATGTATCAATTACAAGGAGTAAAAAGTTAAAATATTGGAACAAGCTAGTCAACAGGTATACTCTATATTATCACCTATTACAAACTAACAGCTGTATCTCAACAACTTTAAGCATTAAACTTCAAAAATTGAACATTAAACTCTATGACATAGAGCTGTAACCCAATAAGAATGTATTGATTAGGAAATTGCGGGCGGTCCGCGAAGCTGAAAAGTAAATTTGGTCTGAGACCAGATTTTTTCCTGAATAGCGATAATTTGCTTTACTTCGTGCGTATAATGCTCAAAGCTAAAGCTGAATTCTTCAGGAGCTAATGTGTGTCCGGTCACCAAAAAGTGGCAGGCCAGACAGTCACCCGCTTTCTCTTTAGTAATGGCTTTCGTTACAGAATTTTCGACTTTTTTAAGGTTAAATGCCTTAAAATAATCTACTGATTCGTGATGGTGAAAGCTCTGAGAAAGCAGCGCGATGAAGTATACCCCAAACAACAGCCTGGAGATAAATACTTTTAAATTTCTGCTTTCTTTAATCATGGTTCAAAATTATGAAAATAATTTAATTTTCAGCCAAAACTTCTATTAAATTACTTTTGCAATTCATTTACTTATAAGTAGAAAAGGATTATGATTTGTTACAAAAAAAGCTTCATAAAGTAAATTACGAAGCTTTTGTATTGTTAATTAATCAAGTTGGGTTCCTAAGTATTCCCATTCCTGCAGAGCGTTATCCAGCTCTTCTTTAGCTTTATTGTATTTTTCTAAAGTTTCATCGGAAGGATTTTCTTTGGCGAAAGAAGCTTCCATTTCTTCTACTTTGGTTTCAAGTTCAGAAATTTTTTCTTCTACCTTCTTAATTTTATTCTGAATATTTTTTTGTTCCTTAGTGATAACATTCGATATCTGGCTATTGCTAACTACCGGTTTTTCTTCCACTTTCTTAGGCTCTTCTTTCACATCACTATGAAGTTTTGCTTTTTCTGCAGAAATCTCTCTGATGGTTTCTTTTTGCCTGTATTCAAGATATTCGTTGATATCTCCAAGGAATTCTTTCATTTTACCATCACGGAACTCATAGATTTTATCACAAAGTCCCTGAAGGAATTCTCTGTCGTGAGAGATTACGATTAACGTACCTTCGAAATTCTGTAACGCTAACTTAATGATCTCCTTAGACTGAATATCCAAGTGGTTGGTAGGTTCGTCCATAATCAATGTATTGAAAGGACGAAGTAACAGTTTACAAAGTGCTAAACGGTTTCTCTCTCCTCCGGAAAGGACTTTCGTTTTCTTTGTAACAGCATCTCCCTGGAACAGGAAAGATCCTAACAGGTCTCTTACTCTAGGTCTTGTTTCTTCTGTAGCAGCATCTTCAGCCTCTTCAAGAACGGTTTTATTAGGTGTTAAAACTTCTTCCTGATTCTGTGCAAAATAACCGATGTTTACATTATGTCCAAGATTCCAAGCTCCTGAATAGTCTTTAATATCTCCTGCTAAAATTTTAGCCAATGTTGTTTTTCCCTGTCCGTTTTGTCCCAGAAGTGCAATTCTGTCTCCTCTCTGAACAATAAAATCTACATCATCAAAAATCTGTTTCTGACCATAAGCCTTTCCAAGGTTTGCAGCTTCAAAAATTACTTTCCCCGGAACCATAGACTGTACGAAACGGATATTGAATTTAGAAACGTCTTCGTTATCTACTTCAATACGTTCAATTTTATCTAATTTCTTAATAAGCGACTGTGCAAAAGAAGCTTTGGTAGCACTTGCACGGAACTTATTAATGTTATCTTCCATCTGCTTGATCTCCGCATCCTGATTCTTTTTAGCCTGAATCAGTTTTTCACGACGGTCTTCACGCATTACAAGGTATTTGGTATAGTTGGCTTTATAATCGTCAACTTTCCTATTGTTGATATCAAAAGTACGGTTACAAACGGCAGTCATGAACTGTTTATCGTGACTTACCAGCACAATAGCTCCCGGATAATCTTTTAAGAAGTTTTCAAGCCAGATGATTGACTCCATATCCAGGTGGTTGGTAGGCTCATCGAGAAGCATGATGTCATTCTTTTGAAGAAGCAGTTTTGCCAATTCGATTCTCATTCTCCATCCTCCTGAAAACTCATCAGTAATTTTTTGGAAATCATCCGCTTTAAATCCAAGACCAAATAACACTTTTTCCATATCACCTTCCAGATTGTAGGCATCATGGTTCATTAAAAGGTCATTCAGCTCAGTCATTTTATTAATAAGATCTGTGTAGGAATCACTTTCGTAATCGGTTCTTGTAGCCATTTGGTGGTTAACTTCCTCAAGCTCGTTTTTCCATGCATTGATTTGCTCAAAAGCCTGCATAGTTTCAGCCCAAACCGTTCTTCCTTTCACAAAATCAAGATCCTGCTTCAGGAAACCAATGGTAACACTTCCTTCTGTGATCACTTCTCCTTCGTAGAAATTAATTTCTCCGGACAGCATTTTCAATAAAGTAGATTTTCCTGCTCCGTTTTTTCCCACGAGCCCTACTTTATCATCCTTTTTAATGGTGAAATTGACGTTTTGAAATAAATAATTTCCTGAATGATGTAATCCTAAACTTTGAACCGAAAGCATCTTAATTAATAATTAGTAATGAATAATGAATTTTCGGGTGCAAAAATACGGAAAAAGAAATGAATAGCCCAGAAATAAAAAAACTGACCAAAATGATCAGTTTTTACATATTGGTTTTACAACAGTATTTATTTTAAAAATCATTAAGTAATGGGACCAGTGATACTGCTGGAGATACCTGTTCTACAGGGAATGTTCCCGGAATATTTTTAATTCCAAAAGTCGTTTGAATCATCTGCAGATCATAGATCATATTCTGATCGCTGAACCTAAAGGTACATCCGAACTCATGTGCCTGCCCTGCCATAGACCCTGGAGTTGCATTGGTCTGAGATGCAAATAAAGCTATTTTTTCATCAGGTATTATGCTTACAGTCTCTTGTGCAGCACATGTAAATGCACAGAAAGGGAAAAAAATACCATTCATGTATGCAGCAAGCCCTACTGTTATAGGAGATGAGTCTCCAGGCCTGTTATTCTTTACAGTAATTACTCCGGGAGCTCCTGAAGTAGTAGGAAAGGTACCATCTGGATTGAATGTTGCTTCTGATCCTAAAGTGACTACATCTGATAATACCTCCATTATGATTTTCGTATTGACGGTAATATCAGATCTACGGTAAACATATACTTTATATATTTGTTCATAGTTAATTTTTAACACACCAAATACACTCGTATAGTCTATCACAAACCAAGTGGGCACTCCTGAAGCAACCTGATTGGTACCGGATGCTCCCATATATCCCACTAACTTATACCTTTCTTTCTGTAAGGAATTTAGAATTTCCTGTTGCTCTCGTGATCTGAAATCAAAGTTCATTGAAAATATGGGCCTTTCTTGTACGAGTGTTTTTTCCATAGTCTTAATTTTTAATGTTCTTACTCTTTTTACGATCAGGCTTTTCAGAATCCGCCTTTGTTCATTTCTTTTAAAATTCAGTTGTGAAATGAACACTATCAAAGTAACAGGAATCAGAATCAAAAAGCTACAGTATAATACACCAAATTAAAAATTCAGTGATTATACTTAACTGACCTCAAATACATTCCAAATAAAAGGGAACATCTGAAATAATGTTCCCTAACCTAAATTTAAAACTAAAAGGACTAACACTAATTATTGATTTCATCCAGCCTTGTTACCGGAGTTTTGATAATTGAACGAGTCCAGATATCATTGTTAGGAACACTGGTTCCATATAGAAATTCTGCTACAAAATTATCTTCAGGAAGATGCAGTTCAGCAGAAAGTCTCGCGTGGCTTTTCTGATCTACAATGGTACTGCTTGAAACATTTAATCCGTTGTTGAGAAGTTCAACATTCATTTCATATTCGGATCGTTTTAACAAACCATCGTAATAAAGCCCGAAATTTGCTGAAATATGGATATAATCAGCCAATTCACTAAAATTGTATATTGGCTTTCTATCTTTGGAAAGGTCTCTCACATAGGTAACCATTTCTTTATATAAACTTTCTAACAAAGGATGTCTGCTATAATCTGTTTCAAAATCTTTCCCTGATGCAAAGACTTGTGAGACTGCATTGGTTTCCTGCAACATTAGTTTTCCATACAGTTTTGACAGTTCGTTGTAAACTTTATCTCTGCAGGCATAGGCTTTAGAAAAAGCATCTTTTCTTTCTACCCCGAATTCTGAAAGTAGGGCATCCCATATTTTATTTCCTTCAGAATCTGTTTTTCCGGTTCTTATATTTTCAACATACCTGATAAGATCGTCTGTATTGGCAAAATTTGTAGAAATATATACAGACTGTGGACCTTCCAGATAACCACCACCAATATCTCCATGTGCTCCAGGAACAAAAATTTCTTTCCAGGTGGAAGTAGTATTCCGGAACCGGTAATCCTCCATCATTTTTGAATTTTCAAAAAATCCCGTCAGTGGAAAAAAGAATCTGCATTCATGAAGGGCACAGATATGAAATACGTTTTCCACCTCATGAGGTACACTTAGATTATAAGTATTAAATGGTTTTGATTCTACCGTATCAAAAGCTCCTAAAAATTTCACTTTAATTCCAACAAAAGAATAGTTAGCGAAAAGCCAATTGCTAAAAGCTCTGGCCAGCATACTTCCTCTTCCGAAACCATATAAATAAAAATGATATTCATTGTCTCCATCAGTCATAATCTTCCGAACAAAATCTTCTGCTTTCTGAAGTTTATCATCTGAAGAATATCCTTTTCCATAAGGCGGATTCGCGCATGTTGTCATGGCAAAATTACTGTCTTCTTCACCTGAGACGGTTCCTATTCCTTCAATATATATTTTTTCATTCCCGATAAATGATTTGTACAATTTATAGATATTGGTGAATGCACCGTGATAACTTTCATTATTGTTCAAAGGTTTATCTGATGAAAGTGCATTTACTCCATTGTTTCCCGTACCGTCAAAGAAAATCCCGACGGAAATCACTCTACTGACATTCATTCTTATTAATTTTTTAATACAGATCTTCTCTGTGCATTTATGTTTTTATTAAAATCCCTAAAAGAGACATTTCAAAATAACGGAAGAAAGTGCAGTTTGGCTAGAGTGAAAAGTACCAAATAAAAAATTCCGTATTTCTACGGAATCAAGCTATATTTTTTCTAGTGAGTAAATATTGTTCACAATAGCATAAATTACTATGCCCACTGTGTTTTTAGCTCCTATTTTCTCAAGAATGCGTTGCCTGTGGCTTTCAACAGTTCTTGGGCTTATGAACAGTTTTTCTCCTATTTCATTATTGGTAAATTCCTGACAGATCAGTTTTACAACATCTTTTTCTCTTTCAGACAGTTCATCTTCAGTTTCAAAAAGTGAATTTTTCTTGGCTGAACTGTTCATATAGGTAAACAACATCTGGTGATCTTCAGCCGTAAAGAAAACTCCATTTTTATCAACCATTGTAATGGCATCAATAAATGTTTTCTTATCTGAATTTTTAGGAAGGAAAGCTGAAACACCCAACTTAACCATATATCCTAAAATGGATGTTTTATAGTGAGAGGAAAGAATAATGATTTTAAGATCGGGATATTTTTCTTTTAGAATTTCTACCAGTTCAAAGCCATTCATCGGCTTCATCTGAACATCTATCAGTGCAATATCGGGAAATTCTTTTTCTGAAAGATTCCCCAGATACTCTATAAAATCGGGTCCGTTATCTGCAGTAAGGCATACGGATATATTTTTTTCATTGGACAGCAGCATTTTTACCCCTTCAAGGATCAGCTGTTCATCATCAATCAGGGCTAGTTTGATTTGGGAACTCATGATGTTTCGGAATTTTAATGATTAAACGACTTCCTTTATTTAAAAAAGATTTTTTCCATTTATGAACGGCATTCATGGACTTAATTCTGGATTCGATGTTTTTAATCCCCATGCCTTTTTTTACCTCTTCATACTCAAATCCCTGTCCGTTGTCTGAAATAACAACTGCCATATTCTGTGAATAATCTTTTATATAAATCCACAAGTCTGTGGCATTAGAATGCTTGATTACATTGGTAGTAAATTCCTGAATAATACGGTACAACTGTACCTCCACAAAGATATCTTTCTTTTCATACCTTGGCATCACCTGCAGAAAAATATTAATCTTATGGGAAAGATTCGCAATGAGTTCTTCTGCATACAGAACCAACCCTACCGATTCCAGATTCACAGGATATAGTGAATGGGAAATACTTCTGGCAGCATCAACCAGTGAAGACATCTGGCTGTGGATATTTTTTTTAATCAACTCATCCCCTTTTGTATCCAGATTATTGAGCCATAAGGAAAGGATATTGAGCCTGTTTCCTATATCATCATGAATCATCACGGCAATTCTTTTCCGTTCTTCTTCCTGAGCTTTGATATTCTCTAATACTAACTTTTTCTGATGAAGAACTTCTGCTTCATGCTGTACATTTTTTTCCTTAATAATCCTGCTTATAAAAGCTCTGTAAGCGAGCATTATAAAAGATACTATAATTGCTATGGTAACAATTATGAGAATCAAAAGGTTGATATTTAAGGTTACTTCTTTAATCGGATGAAAGTATATAAAAGTGAACAGTATAAAATACTGGATAAAATATTATTGGCTGTAAAAAGAATATAATAATTGTTTTCTGAAAGGTTAGCAATCTGATGCTGAATAATAAAAATGAACACTGAAACTGAATAATAGAAAAAAATACTGGCATCTACCCATAGAAACCGGTTCTGAGCTGATGTATTTTTGATCTCACTAATCAGAGTAGTTCCTGAAAGACAAATAATGATAATATTGGAAACTACTTTTGCAATATCGGCATTGGCCGGATAGTTAAAACCATATTTTGAAATCATAAAACCTGTTGCAATTGCAGCAGTTATTCCCAAGAGGTATTTAGCCCAATCCAGCTTTCTGATAAACAAACCTGTCAGTAAAAAAAATTCTCCGGCAATGTAGAACGGATAAAGAAATGAGGTATCATCAAGCTTGAAAATATAGGGTAATGCAAGATTCAGCAGTTCTATAAAAAACAGAAAAGCAATACAATAAAAATACTGCTTTTCTTTATAATTTAATATGCGGTATTTAGCAGCTCCCAATACTATAACAGCAAGAAGCAACCCGTAGTTTAGGAATAAAATCGTCTTATAAAGATCTGCCATTCCTTTTATTTATTATTTTAAAATTCACCTTCCATACCTGGTATACGGCAGATAGGTGGACATGGTTTTGCCCAGTCATAGGTATTAGAGGTCATCTGAGCACGCTCTGCATTCTGAAGATTTTCACGGAAAGAGATAAAGATAAGTGTTACCAACATTTTTCCGTATACCTCATTATATTTAAGTCCGAAAGAACATTTAATTTCCTTCAGGCCTGTATCCGAAAGACATAAGTCTGCTGTAGGAACATAGAATCTTTTAAAGATCCCCATCCCTTCAGATTCATGACATTCTTTGTAAAACCAATCCATCCCTGATTCTCTCCAGCTTTCAATAGCTTCTATAGCTTTATCCTGTTCAAGAATAGGTTTATTGGAGATAGGAAAAGCCATGTCTGCATTTTTTTCAACTTTTTCAAGCCCTTTGGAAAGAATGGTATTTTTAACAATAGTATACTCCTGTACCTCCTGAAGTTTTACATCACTGGTCAATTCGGTAAGTAAGCAATAAGGATATTCTCTTTGATCTATTCTGTCTCCTTTTTCATTCAGGGGATAGAAAATCAGGATCAATTGATCTTTCCATATTCCTATTGTAGCGCAGAACTCAGTATAATCTTTGTAACTTTTCATCCACTCTAGCGGACCATCAGAAACAGTAAAAACATAGGTGGTAGGAATTAAATCCTTGATTCTTGAATAATTGGAACGGCAAAGACTCCATTCGTCTGCAGCAATTCTGCATTCTTCTACTGGAAGTAAATATTCTACGATGTTTAATGTTGTCATAAGCATGGTTTTTTAGTTGTATAAAATTATATAAACTAAACATGCTGTGCAAGTAGGAATTTAATTAATAATTCCGCACCGTAATATGATAGCAACTTTGCTGTCTTTCTTTTATGTAATAAATTCTACCTGCATCCGCATAGTGCTTTAAAACTTTCTCCAAAGCCACTTCCATTTTCGGATTATTTTTAAGAACATTATTGAACCTTACATAAGAAATATCAAAAGAGTTTCCATAGTTGTGTGAACTGATGCCCAATGATGCATTAGAGTTTACTCTTCTTAATCTGCATTGGTCTTCCAGGGTTCTGGTAATGGACGAAACAGTGAATGTAGCCCCTTTTGTTACCTTACTGAATTTGGAACCGATATTTTCTAATGTAGTC
The DNA here is from genome assembly GCF_004119455.1 of Chryseobacterium sp. CH25. GTDB lineage: Bacteria > Bacteroidota > Bacteroidia > Flavobacteriales > Weeksellaceae > Chryseobacterium. Next base: position 557,603 of record NZ_NRQT01000002.1, on the reverse strand, counting down.
TTTCCTTTCGAAACCATATAGGCTTTACTGTAATCAAGTTTCTGAACCTGATATCCTTTTCCTGATTTCTTTATTTTATGGAACTTCCCTTTATTAATATACTTCTGTACGGTTTTAGAATCTTTCAGTAACTGTACCCCAAAACTTTTAGAAGCATCCAGATGGGGTTTATAAAGTGCAGTAGGTTCAACCTTTAAAACAGTTGTAAGATCATAGCAGGGAAGGGCTTTTTTTGCCGCCTGCGAATAATGTAAACTATACATAAAGGGTACAAAGACCACACAAAGAAACTTTCTCATTAACCACCACTTTAAATTACTAACGAAGGATAAAACAATTATGTTAGTTCATTCAACAACAACTATAACAGTATCCAGATAAATCCCAAACAAACATCAAACCAATTTGTTTAATTTACAATTTTTGTTCCCTTAATTTTGAAATATTTTTTCAATTTTAACTTTTTATTTTAAGATATAAATTCTACATTTGAGATACATTTTAAAAATAAACAACATGATAAAAAAACTTTTTGCTGAATTTTTCGGCACATTTTGGCTTGTTTTCGGAGGTTGCGGGAGCGCTGTTTTTGCAGCGGGTGTTCCTGATATCGGTATCGGACTTTTAGGTGTTGCTTTGGCCTTCGGTCTTACTGTTCTTACAATGGCATACGCCGTGGGTCATATCTCCGGTGGTCACTTCAATCCAGCAGTTTCTTTCGGGCTTTTAGCAGGAGGAAGATTCTCTGCAAAAGACCTTATTCCTTATATTGTAGCACAGTGTCTTGGGGCAATTGTTGCAGCAGGATGTCTGTATACAATCCTTAACGGAGCCGGAGTTGTAGATTTCTCAGCACCTGGGGCATTTGCGACCAACTTCTATGGAGAAGCGGTCTACAATGGAAAAGCATTCAGTATGGGTGCCGCATTCCTGGCAGAGTTTTTACTAACAGCTTTCTTCCTTATTGTTATTATGGGTGCTACGGATAAATGGGCTAATGGTAAGTTTGCAGGTATCGCTATTGGTCTTGCTCTTACTTTGATCCACCTGATCTCTATTCCTATTACAAATACTTCTGTAAACCCTGCAAGATCACTTTCACAGGCAGTTTTCACAGGCGGTTTGGCTATGTCACAGCTTTGGCTGTTCTGGGTAGCTCCAATTCTAGGTGGAATTGTAGGTGGATTAATCTACAAATTCTTACTTCAAAGAGATACTGCAGAAATAGCAGACTAATTAATTTTAGAATTACATATAACTATAAAATCCTGTCATCAGACAGGATTTTTGTTTTTATAAGGCTGTATTTTAACGCAAAGTTTTATTAGGAGAAGACATTATTTTCAGGAAGCAAAGAAGAGCAACTTTGTCGCTGATGAAGCAAGTGATTTAGCTATGTGGTAAAAAAAGAAATGATTGCTTTACTTTTTATTTTTAAGATCAAAAGGATTTTTGAAAATGAGTTCTTCTTGTTTTCCTTTGATTTCCATTTTACGCTGAAGTAGATTGAGGGCCATTTTTCGGATGAAAAGGTCTTTATCATTCAGTTTCCAGTAAGAATCTTGGTGAAGTTTTTTGGGTGGACGGATAAGATAGAATTCTGTATCCCAAGTATCGGCATTATGATAAAATTCAATTATTCCGCAATGTTCCGGAATAATTTTGGAATCTACCATTCCCATTGGCAATAGGAAACTGAAAGCATTGCAGACATAATCTCCACAGGAAATTTTATCATGCTTCAGAAATTTTTCCCCGGTATCTTTATTTAGGTATGATTTTTTAAAATCGTTTTTAAAATCACTTTTTGAAAGCTTAATCTCAATTTCATGGCTCATTCCTTCTGCATCAACAATGAGTATATCTGCTTCCCAATCAGCCTGAAAATAGTTGGTGAGTACGAGTTCTTTTTCAAAATCGCAGTGGGTGTGGATATATGCGTGAACAAGTTCTTCTATTTTAAGCATAATGTAAAGTTTAGATTGGAGACCTACAGACACAAGATATGAGACTAAAATCCCGAACAACCAACCTCAGAATAGTTAATATTTAGCTCACCAACAGACTGCAACCTCTGATATCAGAATGATCTATTCTTCCCAATACCTGAAATTTATCGCCCACTATTTTACCTAAATCCTGAGTTGCAATAAAAGAGCAGGAATGGGTATTCGCTAAATCGATAATATTGATTGCTCCCGTTCTCCCTTCTTTTTCATAAGAGAAAGGATCTTCAGCATTTCTGATCTTAATTCGCATCCAATTAGGGCACTGGTATTCGTTGTTTCCCAGAGAATATGCCTGAGATAACAATTCTGTCATTGAATATTCTGAGTAGATCTTATCTGTTTTGAAACCTTCCTGTAAAATTTTCAACAGTTCATCTTTCGTCATTTCTTCCTTTCTACCCTTCATTCCTCCGGTTTCAATAACGATTAGGTTTTCAAGAATATTTAGAGCTTCTTCGCTACGCTCAGAATGACAGTAATATAAGAAATCTAATAGAGCAAAAGAAACTCCAAAGAGAATTACTTTTTTATCCTGTAACTGATTTAAAAGACTGAAAAGATCAGAATGGTTGTAAAGGAAATATCCGTTTTCAGGCTTTGCAGATTTTTTCATCAGATAATCCACCATGTAAATCAGTGATGAATTCTGCTTTTCCAGATAACTTGGCAATAACCCAAGGAAAATAAAATCGTCTGGCTTTCCGATGAATTGTTCAAAGCTTTTGTAAATACTTTCCTCATACAAATCTGTATTGGCTATGAAGTGTTTGGAAAGATTCATCTGAGTGGTTCCGGAACTCTGAAAAAAAGGTCTGTAGTAACATTTTTGTCCAGAATCTGATGATTTTTAAACATTTCAATTGGAAGAAAAGGTATTTTAGATAAGTCATTCACCTCATCCGGATTGATGTTCAGAAAATCTACAAACTTTCTATATATCTCAACGTTTTCATACTGATAACGAAATGTTTTCAATGATGCCTCCAGGAAATCCTGTTCCGTTTGTATGTTGAATATATTTTTCGGTTCCATAATTTTTTTCAATCTTATTATTACTTCTGTATAAAGCAATTATTGGGATAAAATATTTTTATTTAATGTTTTTTTAATATCAGAATCTGACTTTGGTAAACTTCTTGCAATTACTTAATCGGAATATGGATTAAAAACAGAATGAGTCCCCCACTCATTCTCAAATTACCTCTTTTTAGGGGTAATTTTTTTGTTTTATTTCTCGAAAGTTTTCAGTTCAAAGTCTTTTTCAAAAACGCCGTAAGTAAAATAGGAAATCCAATCTCCCAGGTTGATGTATTTTGAGTTTTGCCCCAGATCCAGTACCATAGGAAGATGGCGATGTCCATACACGAAATAATCAATCTTCTCAGTCTTCAGCTTTTCCTTGGAATAAATGATGAGAAACTCTTTATCTTCTCCTAAGAAAGCTTTGTCTTCTTCTCCTGATATCATTTTATTTTTCTGGGAAAGATACAATGCCACTTTCATGGCAATATCGGGATGAAGCCATTTGAAAAACCATTGTGCTACCGGATTGGTAAAGACTTTTTTCATTCTTTTATATCCCTTATCACCAGGTCCAAGGCCATCTCCATGAGCCAGCAGAAACTGTTTTCCACCCATTTCAAAATACTGCTTCTGATAAAAAACTGTACATCCAATTTCTTCTTCAAGATAATCTTTCATCCAAAGATCATGGTTTCCCACAAAAAAATAGATATGGATGCCTCTGTCTTTTAATTCTGCAATTTTTCCTAAAACACGAATATATCCTTTGGGAACTACATGTTTCCATTCATGCCAGAAATCAAAAAGATCACCCATTAAAAATAAAACCTGTGCATCTTCCTTGATCTGATCCATCCATCGTATAAACCTTTCTTCACGTACCTTACTTTCTTTAGGAGTAGGCGCACCGAAATGCTGATCTGAAGCAAAGTATACTTTTTTTCCAGGTTCTAAATTAATTGTTGTTTTTAACACCTTGTGAGCTTTATGGGATAATTATTATTGATTGTCTTCTGCAAACCATTCTCCATAAGAGTTTTCTGTCTCATGAAGTTTAAGATAAGCCAGGGAAATTCCTTCCGGAAGTCTTGATTTTATTTTAGCTGCAATGGCATACAGCATATTTTCGCAAGTTGGCTGGAAACTGCAATAGATTACCTTATGCCCTTTCTGTTCAAGATCATCACCCAATTCTTTATGAGGAGTAAGTGCATTTAAAAGCACAGCATGATCCCAAACGTCTACGATCTCAGATTTTACGATACTTTTGATATCTCCGAAATCAACTACCATCCCGTTTTTAGGGTTATCAATATCATTAATCGGTTTTCCTTTCACTGTTACAAACAGTTTATAGGAATGTCCATGCATATTTTTACATTTCCCATCGTAGTTGTACAGTACGTGGGCGGTTTCAAATGTAAAAATTTTTGTTATACGTATCATATTTGCAAAGATATGATAAAACAGTCTAACTTTAAAAGTCAGACTGCTATTAATAAATTCGAGGAATTCGATTGAAAATCAATAAAAACTTAATTAGTTTAATAAGTGTTCTGAAGCGTTTGTCTGTTTTATGAAAATAATTCCATTAAAGCATTCATTAAGCTTTAGAGGTTCTGTAATTGTAAATTTTTCTGTTGGAGGAGTGATGGGACCATATCCTAGAAATCTCATTTTAAAAGACTGTCCATATACATTTTCTGAGCTACCATTAAAATCAACAAAATAATTTTCGTATTTATTATTTCCCAGTTTTTCTTCCCAACTGTTTTCCAATTGCTTTGGAAGTTGATAAGAGGTGTATTTATTATTCTTCACGGCACGTGGGTCAGTTGTAGCACTATAGTTCCCGAAAACTGTGGAAGTTGCCAGCGCATAGTATTTATTCCCATACTTCTTTTTAAGATACCCGCCCATTCCATCTACAATGATAGGTTTCAATGCAATATGCCCATTATGAGCAAAAAGAATCATCTTTTTATTATATCCTGATTGAATTTTTTCAATCATTTCAGCCATAATTAAGTCTCTGGAAACATCATAATTTTTTTTGCTTGCTTCATAAGGAATTTTAAACCCTTGTTCCAGATTATATAAAGCTAATTTTGAGTTCAAATCTATTTTTTGACCATACAAACTATCTGCTTTTTTAGTTAGGAGAAATCCTTCTGTTCCATTTTTTATTACCACATTCATATCCAGTTTAAAAGATGGATCATTTTGTTTTTCCCACATTTCATCCTGTAAGGCGGCTTTTTTTCCAATCTCATTGGCTATCTCAGTATATTCTTTTCCTAAGTTCATCGTTTTTTTCAGAATTTCTGCACTGTTGGTGAGAACATCTGTATCAAACCCAGAAATGATAACTTTATCCTTATGGCTTTTATTATATTCTCTGATCCACGTTAGCAAATCGTAAATCTCTTTTGTCTGCCAGATAGAAGTTATGTATTTTTTTAAAGCATTATTTAAATCAACATCTGAATTTACAGCCTCATTAAGAAATGAAGCATCCCCATAGGCACTTTCAAAGGCTATAATTTTAAAATCATTTTTACTCAATAGCTGTTTTGAAACCTCACTTCTGATTTCATTAAATTCTTTGGTTCCATGGGTTCCTTCCCCTAGCCCAACTATAGTATGAGTTTTCAGATGTTCGCTAATATCTTTTACAGCCTTAGTCATATTTTTATGATCTGCAAACGACTTTGGGATTTGAGTTACATTTTGAGTGTTTTGAGAAAAACCTATTGAAAAAACAATAGAAAGGCAAAAGTCAAGGATTTTTTATTTAGCATGATTATAATATGTTTTTTTAATTTTTTATTTTAGTTGATTTTCAAGGTGAGATTATTATCTCTGCTTCCGTCTGTATTAGCTGCATTGTAAGGAAATGTCACCCTATCATTTTTACAATTCCTACGGCCATTCCGGGAATTTCATTGATTTGGATAACATTTCTTATATAGCTGTCGATTGCTTTTGACTGTTTGGCTGAATCCTAAAATGGATACATTCAAAAATATGGCTGTTAAAATGGATTGCTTCATTGTTTGTTCATCTATTGTTTAATAAGACAGCTACAAACTTTATTATGTTACAAAATTTCTGAATTTATTCTTCAATCTGCTTTTCTAATTTCTCCAGCCAATTGTTTTCCAGCCTTTTTATTTTCTTCGCTTCGGTATCAAAGAGAATCCAAAGTGTGCTTGAATCCACCACCAGCTCATCATGACAATAGAATTCTACTTTTCTTGGCTGTTTGGCCCCTTCCGGAGTTTGTGGATATGTTTTTACAGTAATTACATCATTCAGATAAACCTGTTTTTTATAACGGATATGATGATCCAGTAACATCCAAACATCATTCTCATACTCCGTTTTATGTTTTAAAAGATCCCAGTGTTCAGCAGCCACTTCCTCTACCCAATGCACATATTGAACGTTATTAACGTGGTTATTTTGATCGATATGTTCTTCCGTTACTTTGATCTGTTTTTCATGCACTAAACTCATTTCCTTGAAATATTTACTCAAATTTAGGATTTAAAAACGGAAGAAGTCCAACGTTTTCTATGCAAAAACGTCTATTTCTTCTAAAAGAAAAACGGAACCAGATGAGTCTGATTCCGTTTTACAATATTCAATAGATTGAAATTATTTTTTAGCTTTTCCTGCTGCTGGTTTAGATGCTGAAGCTCCTAATTTTGCTTTCACCACATCAGTAATATCTTCACCACCTTCAGTATAGATAAGGTTTGAACCTCGTGCTGAAATATCAAACACATAGTTCAGTCCTTTTTCCTTAGATACAGCATAAATAGCATCTTTTACTTTTTGTTGTATTGGAGCAAACAATTCTCCTTGCTTAGCAGATATTTCCTTAGCTGCCTCTGCTCTTGCATCTTCTATTTTTTTACCCAGATTGTCTAATTCTGTCTGTGCAGCCATCAGTTCCTTAGTAACAGCCTCTTTATTAGCTGCAGTTAATGTTTTTTCTTTATCCTGAGCTGCTTTTAATTTCGTCTGATATTCATTGATATTTTTATCAATCTCAGCTTTCTTAGCTTTAGTCAGGTTATCTACAGCTTCACCTGCTGTTTTTACCTCAGATAAGTTACTAAAAATATCTTCCGTGTTTACGCTTCCGATCTTTTGTTGAGCATTTGCAACATTAGCAGTTAAAGTTAATCCTGCTGCAATTAAAAATAATTTAATTAGTTTCATTATGATATATACTTTTTTCGAAAAATTTATTTTTTTCAGAGTCCAAATATAATATAATTTTTCATTTACAATCACTCTGTTTTTTTCAGACTCCATAAGGCTAAAAACTTTGTTACAAGCAACTATATTATTGAAAATGGTTTTCGTTAAAACATCTAATAACATAAAGCCCTCCCCAAAAAATGAGGAGAGCTTCGAAAATATGTATAATGCAAAAAACTGAATTTTAATGAAACTGGGCTGTTTCTGTAGAATCTTTCATCGCTACGGTAGCTGAAGATCCATTGGTAACAATATTCTGAACCTCATCAAAATATCCTGTTCCCACAAAAGACTGATGTTTTACCGCTCTGAATCCTTTTGACTGTAAAGCAAATTCACGTTCCTGAAGTTCTGAGTATCCAGCCATTCCTCTTTCTTTATAAGCTAAAGCCAATTCAAACATTGCAGTATTCAAAGCATGGAATCCTGCCAAGGTAATAAACTGGAATTTATATCCCATTTTAGCTAACTCTTCACGAAAAGTAGACATCTCTTCCACACTTAGTTTAGCTGCCCAGTTAAATGAAGGTGAACAATTGTAAGCAAGCATTTTTCCTGGAAACTGTGCATGAATTCCGTCTGCAAATCTTTTCGCCTGCTCTAAATCCGGGTTTGAAGTTTCCATCCAGATCAGGTCCGCATAAGGAGCATAAGACAACCCTCTGTCTATCCCCTGTTCTACTCCGTTTCTTACCACATAAAATCCTTCGGAAGTTCTTTCTCCTGTTACGAATTTTTTATCTCTGTCATCAATATCTGAAGTGAGTAGATCTGCCGCATCAGCATCCGTTCTTGCAATAATAAGACTCGGAACCCCCAATACATCTGCTGCCAAACGTGCTGCAATCAATTTATTAATAGCCTCCTGAGTGGGAACCAATACTTTTCCACCCAAGTGTCCACATTTCTTTGCAGAAGAAAGCTGATCTTCAAAGTGTACTCCGGCAGCACCTGCTTCAATCATCTGCTTCATCAGCTCAAATGCATTAAGATTCCCCCCAAAACCAGCTTCAGCATCAGCAATAATCGGAACAAGATACTCTTTATTTCCAGCTCCACTTACTGACTGAACCTGATCTGCTCTTAATAAAGCATTGTTGATCTTTTTCACTACAGAAGGCACTGAGTTCGCAGGATATAAAGACTGATCCGGATACATTTCTCCTGAAAGGTTTGCATCTGCCGCTACCTGCCATCCTGAAAGATAAATTGCTTCCAAACCTGCGTCTACTTCCTGCACAGCCTGGTTACCTGTTAAGGCTCCAAGTCCAGCCACATAGTCCTGAGTATTTAATTTCTCCCAGAATTTCGTAGACATTTCCGTTGCAATGGTATAATCAATTTTGTAAGATCCGCGAAGTTTCAATACTTCTTCTGCTGTGTAAGGTCTTTTTATACCATTCCAGCGTGGGTTTGTCAGCCAATCTTGCTCTAGAGCCTGGATTTGTTCTTGTCTTGTTTTCATAATATTTGGATTTTGTTTGTTGAGTTGTGGGGTTCGGGATGCGGGATTTCGTGAATATCAATTTTTTATTTTACCATTACCGAACTATATAAAAGGATATGCTTTCAGTGTTAAAAATTCTTCAAAGTTTTCTGAGAAAATCAATTCATTGAAAAGTTCTTTGGCAAGGTTGAATTTTCCGTTTTTAAAGCGAACTTCACCAACGTATCTTTCAATATTGTCCATTTCTTCAGACTCCCATTGAAGAACCATATTTCGGGTTAATGTTCTGTCATCACTTAATACTGCCTCATTTTTCAGCCATTGCCAGATCTGGGTTCTTGAAATCTCAGCAGTAGCAGCATCTTCCATCAGATTATAAATGGCTGCTGCACCTGTTCCCATCAACCAGCTTTCGAGATAAAGAATTCCTACATTAATATTTTTTCTTACTCCTTTCTCTGTGATTTCTCCTTTCGGGATTTCCAGCAAATCACTTTCTTTTATATGGTATTCCAATTTTTTATCGATCTGATTTTTGGAAGGCATATATTGATCAAAAACATCCTTGGCTACTGAAACCAATGCAGGATGTGCAACCCAGGTTCCGTCATGACCATTTTTTACTTCTCTTTCTTTATCACTTCTTACTTTTTCAAAAGCAATAGTATTAGCTTCGTCATCATTTTTCACAGGAATCTGTGCTGCCATTCCACCCATAGCATGAACATTTCTTTTATGACAGCCTTCAATTACTCTTTTTGAATAGGCACTCATAAAAGGTGAAGTCATGGTTACCTGGTCTCTGTCTGGAACGATAAATTCAGGAAGGTTTCTGAATTTTTTGATATATGAAAAAATGTAATCCCATCTTCCACAATTCAGACCGGAGCTATGTTCTTTTAATTCATACAAAATTTCATCAATCTGGAATGAGGCTGTTATGGTTTCAATTAAAACGGTTGCTTTAATGGTTCCCTGTGGAATTCCCAGATATTCCTGAGCAAAGACAAATACTTCATTCCACCATCTTGCTTCTTTATAATGTTCTAATTTTGGCAGGTAAAAGTATGGGCCACTTCCTTTTTCCAAAAGATTCTTTGCATTTCTGAAAAAGTAAATTCCAAAATCAATTAATGATCCGGACGTTACTTCTTCATTAATCTTAATATGTTTTTCAGGAAGATGCAATCCTCTTGGTCTTACCAATAAAACAGCTGTCTTTTCATTAAGCCTGTAAGCTTTTCCTGCTTCGTTAACAAAATCTATATTTCTGTTGATAGCATCGGAAAGGTTAATTTGTCCCTCCATACAATTGGCCCAAGTTGGCGAACTGCTGTCTTCAAAATCTGCCATGAAGGTGAAAGCTCCGGAATTTAGAGCATTGATAATCATTTTACGGTCAACCGGACCTGTAATTTCTACTCTTCTGTCCAGTAAATCTTCCGGCAATGGTGCACATACCCAATTTCCATTCCTGATCTCTTCTGTCTCTTTCAGAAATTTTGGAAGGTTACCCTGATCAAATTCTTTCTGTTTTTTTTTCCTTTCTTCTAAAAGTTCTATTCTTCTATGATTGAAATTCTGATGAAGCGATATTAAGAAATCTATCAAATCGGGAGTGAAAATTTCTTCAAACTGCTTCTGATCCGTAATTTTTAATTGAGTCTTAGTTTCCATAACATATTGATTTTGTGACTTGATATTACAAACATAGACAAAAATTTTCACAAACAGCGAACGTTCGCTAAATTTATTTAAAAATTATTATGCGAATAATCGCATCTAATTATTTATATTTGAGTAATGAATTCAGAAAGCGACTATATCAAGACAGTTTTCGGACTAAAACTGAAACAGCTGAGACAAAAGAAAAATTGGTCTCTACAGGATCTTGCTGTAAAAACCGGATTATCAAAATCTTACCTTAATGAGATTGAAAACGGAAAGAAATATCCGAAGCATGATAAAATCATTCAGCTTTCTGAAGCGCTGAGCTGTACTTTTGATGATCTTGTTTCCACAAAACTGGATAAAAGCCTTGCTCCTTTTAATGAAATTCTGCAGTCTGATTTCTTTAAAGAAGTCCCTCTGGAATTATTCGGGATCAATAAAAATAACCTTATCAGTATTATAAGTGATGCACCTAAAAAGGTAACAGCCTTCATTAATGCACTGATAGAGATCTCTCAGAATTATAATCTGGGAAAGGAAAGGTTTTATTTTGCTGTTTTGAGATCATTTCAGGAATTATATGACAATTATTTCCCGGAAATTGAAGATAAGGTAAGCCAGTTTACGGAAGATAATCATCTTCAGATTGATAAAAATTTAAAGTCTGACATTCTTGAAAGTATTCTTACGGAAAGTTTCAATTATACGATTCAGTCTGAAGATTTTGAAAGCTATGGAACACTGAACAACTTACGGTCTCTGTTTATTCCTGAAAAAAAATTACTGCTTCTGAATAAAAAACTTGAAAAGGATCAGAAAACATTTATTCTGGCTAAAGAAATAGGATTCAATGTTTTGGAGTTAAAAGTTCGTCCTACCACTTATTCATGGCTCGACTTTGGAAGTTTTGAAGAAATCCTGAATAATTTCTACGCTTCTTATTTTGCAGGAGCTTTATTAATTTCAAAGGAAACAGCCATTGAAAAGACTTCTGAATTTTTCCAACAAAATACATGGGAGCCTCAGAATTTCGCCAGCCTTATCAACAGTTTCACCCATTCACCGGAAACTTTCTATTACCGCCTGACCAATATTCTTTCTGCTGAAATGGGCATTAAGGATTTATTCTATTTGTGCCTGGTTAAAAAGAAAGGCTCAGAAAAAATTCAAATTCTTAAAGAGCTTCATCTTAATCACCAGCAGGCTCCTCATGCCAATGCTATGAATGAACATTACTGCAGAAGATGGATTGCGGTAAAAAACCTTCATCATTTAAAGGAAAATGAAACGCTGACTGATGCTCAAATTTCCCATTATAAGGATCAGGGAATTAGCTATCTGGTTATTTCCACTTCACAGAAAAATCCTTTTTCCGATGGCAGTAACAGAAGCTATTGCCTGGGAATTTTACTGAATCCGCAAACGATTAAAAAAATCGGTTTTATAAAATCTCCATCCCTAAAAACCATCAACGTAGGAGTAACCTGCGAATCCTGCAGTATCCCGGATTGTGAAGAAAGACAAGCCCCACCGGTTCGACTGGAAAAGGAACATTTTAACCTGAGCATGAAGAATGCTATTGAGAAGATAAAAAAGGATTTTTGAGTTTGAGAGTCTTAGGGCGTGAGAATTTGAGGGTGTAAGAGTTTTTAGAGTGGAGACTCAAAACTATTTTATATCTTAGTAAAAACACACTTATGATATTAGATTTACTCTTCCCTAACCGATGTCTTCATTGTAACAGAGTTATTAAGGATGATCTTTTGGTTTGTGATCTATGCTTTCCACAGATACATTTTACGCATTATGACTATTCCAAAAATAATCCGGTTAAGGAGCAATGCAAACTTTCTTTTCCTGTTGAGAATACGTATGCCCTTATTCAGTTTGAAGAAGATAGTTTAAGCAGGAAAATCATTCACGAACTGAAATACAGAAAGAGAGAAATTACCGGAAAAATCCTCGCAGAATGGACTATTGAACGATTGGATTTTGGCGATCAGAAACCTGATCTTTTGGTAAGTGTTCCCCTTCATCCTAAAAAATTAAGAGAAAGAGGATATAATCAACTTCATTTATATACAGAAATTCTTTCAAAATACTATGACATTCCGTTTGATCATCATTTGATCAAGAGAAACTACTATTCTAAAGCCCAAGCTTTAAAGGACAAAAAGCACAGACTGGAAACCATTAACACATTTTCAGCCACTCAATCCATTACAGGGAAACACATTCTATTGATTGACGATGTTTTTACAACAGGAACTACGGTTTCATCTATTGCCTGGGAGATTTTAAATGCCGGTGATAATAAAGTGAGTGTACTGGTGATGGCAATGGATGTCTAGAGATTTAATGTTTAAAGTTTGATATTTAAGGTTATTAAAGTGCAACCATTCGCTATTTACTTACAAAGCAATATTCAAATTCAATATAATTCTCTCGTTTTCGTGTTTCGATTCTTTTGCTTAATTTTCAGGAAAACAAATAATCATGCCGAATTTGGTTTTATTACATGGAGCTTTAGGTCATTCTGAAATCTTTAATCCTTATCTGAATAACCTTTCTGCCCATTTTACCGTTCATACTCCTTTATTTTCAGGACACGGAAACAGAGAACTTCCCTCAGATGGAATCAATATAGAAAAATATACACAGGAATTAACCGAATACTGTACAGAGAATAATTTAACAGATGTCTATTTTCTGGGACACAGTATGGGTGGTTATGTTGCTCTTTGTTATGCTATGAAATATCCTGAAAATGTTAATTCAATTATGACTTTGGGAACAAAATTCGATTGGACTGAAGAGCAGGCTTTAAAGGAAAGTAAGACGCTTAATCCGGATATCATTCTTGAGAAAGTTCCACAATATGCTCAACTTTTAGAAAACCAACATGGCATCAAGTGGAAACAACTACTTCCTGCGATTGCTGATTTAATGATTGATCTTGGAAAAAATCCACCACTGAAAGACAACTTTGCTTCTATCAATACTCCTGTTCAGATTATGGTGGGAGATAAAGACAATATGGTAACTCTTGAAGAAAGTACTCATGTTTACAGAAGCCTTCCTAATGCAAAATTGGCCGTACTTCCAGAGACAAAACATCCCATGGATAAAGTACGACCTCATTTATTGTTGAATTTAATAAAAGATTTCTGGAATCTTTCTTAAAATTATCTTTGTAGTTTTTCTCCGTAGCTTAAGTCTCCGGCATCCCCTAATCCAGGGGTGATGTACCCTTTTGATGTTAAGTTTTCATCAATGGCTCCTACCCAAATATGAGCGTCTGGATATGCGTTCTGAACCGTTTCAACGCCCTGTCTTGATGCAATAGCTGCAACAATGTGAAGCTGAGTTGGATTTCCGTTCGTCAATAAGTCTTTAATAGCTTCAATCAGGGAAGCTCCGGTTGCCAGCATTGGATCTGCTACAATCAGTGGTCTTCCTTCAATACTTGGGCAAGTAAGATAGTCTTGCTTAATTGAGAAATAGTCGTTGGCATCGTGTTTTCTGTACGCAGCTACGAAACCACAATCTGCTCTGTCAAGATAGTTAAGAATTCCTTCAAACAATGGAACTCCTGCTCTTAAGATGGTTGTAATTACCGGCTGTACTGCAATTTCTCTGCTTTTAATGGTATCTAAAGGGGTCTGGATTTCAACATCTCTTACTTCCAGTCCTTTGCTGATTTCAAAAGCCGCAATTTCTCCGATTCTTTCCATATTTCTTCGGAATCTCATTCGGTCATGCTGGACCTGAACATTTCGAAGTTCATTAATCCATTCATTAACAAGGGAAAAGTTTTGCGATAAAATAGTAAGCATGAAGATTTTAGGTTTTAATTACAGTTAGTAAAACATTAATTGCTGCAAAATTACAACTAAAAAACGAAATTGAAGATGAGCAAGCAATTAGAATAAGTATATCTATAAAAAATCTGGTAAAGCTACCTTTACCAGATTTTCATTAAAAAGTCATTTTATTTTTGTCTGAAATACACTTCAATCGGAACTCCGGTAAACCCGAATTCTTTTCTCAGCTGGTTTTCAGTAAATCTCTTATATGGTTCTTTCACATACTGTGGAAGGTTACAGAAAAATACGAACTGTGGAGACGGTGTAGGAAGCTGAACACAGTATTTAATTTTAATATATTTTCCTTTCAACGCTGGTGGCGGTGTATTTTCGAAAATAGGAAGCATTACTTCATTCAGTTTTGAAGTTTTGATTTTCTTTTTACGGTCTTCATATACTTCCATAGCCATGTCTACAGCTTTCAGGATTCTTTGTTTCGTTAAAGCTGATACGAACAGAATTGGAATATCCTGGAACTGACCGATTTTATCTTTGATTGATTTTTCGAAATCACGCATTGTATTCGTCTGCTTGTCTTCGATCAAATCCCATTTATTAACAAGGATTACAATTCCTTTTCTGTTTTTCTGTGCTAACCCGAAGATATTCATATCCTGAGATTCCCATCCCTGAGTAGCATCTACCATGATGATCACCACATCAGAATATTCAATAGAACGGATCGATCTCATTACGGAATAGAATTCCAGGTCTTCATTTACTTTAGACTTTCTTCTCATACCGGCTGTATCCACCAATACAAATTCGTGACCGAATTTATTATATAAAGTCTGGATACTGTCTCTTGTAGTTCCTGCAATATCTGTTACAATATTTCTTTCAACATCCAATAAAGCATTGGTCATTGTAGATTTTCCTACATTCGGACGACCTGCGATCGTAATTTTAGGTAACCCTTCGAAAGGATCTTTATATTCTGTAGTAGGGAAATCTCTAACAATATCATCTAATAGGTCCCCAGTTCCTGAACCTGTAGCAGAAGAAAGAGTATAATATTTATCGATTCCTAACTGGTAGAATTCAGTTGCAGGAAGTTCTTCCTTAGATGAATCTACTTTGTTAATTACAATATAAATTGGCTTGTTTGATCTTCTAAGAAGTCTGTAAATTTCGTGGTCAGTATCTGTAAGTCCTTCTTCTACGTTCATCATAAAGATAATGGAAGTGGCTTCATCTACTGCTAATTGTACCTGCTTACGGATTTCCTCCTCAAAGATATCATCTGTACCTACATCGTATCCTCCGGTATCAATTACAGTAAAATCTACTCCATTCCAATCAGACTTCCCGTAGTGACGGTCTCTGGTAACACCGGCTGTAGAATCTACAATAGCCTCTCTTCTTTCTAATAAACGGTTAAAAAGAGTGGATTTTCCTACGTTGGGACGTCCAACGATTGCGACAATATTTGACATAAAAAATGTTTAATAATCCTTTTGCTGCGCTAAGGATAAGTTATTAATGGGTTACTCCAACTTTTGGAGCCCAATTTTTTTGCAAAGATAAGATTTTATTATTTAGGATTAAAAACCTTCTTCATTTTGAAAATTTTCAGTAAAAAATAATTATTTGGCTATCAGCAAATAAGCCCATCAACACTCAATTATCTTAACTTTTTTTAATTGTAAGTTTTGTAGTTCAAATAATTTTTCTAATTTTGCAACATCAAAACAGACCCATGGTGTAGCGGTAACACTACTGATTTTGGTTCAGTCATCTGGGGTTCGAATCCCTGTGGGTCTACAAACCATCCTTTTCTAAGGATGGTTTTTTTATTTGTTCTCATTTTTCTAAAAGACATTGAAACAAGCCAAAATTTTGAACATCTAAAGAATCAATAAAAACAGCTCCTGTGTTTTATCATTTCATTTAGAATAGAACATTATATACTCAACTCTTATCTAAAATAAAATTGTAGATATTAAAGCAAAATCACAACCTATGTGAATATTTCATTTTATTTTGAATGATATGAATTCATTTTTCTAGTTATCTTTTATATTTTCCAAATCATTTTCAAAAGAATTCACATTTTAATTTAACACACCAAAAAGTGATAACAATCACTATTTTTCTCCTTTTAGAAGGCATTACAGGCCATATAAAAAAATTAAATTTGCACTAAATTAATTTAGACTATTTTAAAATAACAAAAGGAAATGAAAAAAATCTATTTCGGTGCATTCTTTCTATGTACGGTTTTAGGGTCTGCTCAGGAAGTTATTTGGCAAAAGGATATTGAGTCATCTTCTCAAGATTTTCTAAGCCAGATTATTACCAGTATAGACCAGCAGTATCTTATTACCGGAAGTTCTATACAGAGTGGCAAACTTCAACAGGAAAGCAACAAAAACAATGGTTACGATTTCCATCTGATTAAACTTAACCAACAGGGAGAAAAGTCCTGGGAAAAGTATTTTTCAGGAAACAACCATGATTATTTATCAGCAACCGTAACCACTCAGGACGGTGGATTTCTCTTAGCTGGAACATCATATTCCGGAAAAGGGTTGGATAAGAAAGAAGACTCTAAAGGCGGAGCGGATATCTGGCTGATCAGAATCAATGAATTCGGAGATGAATTATGGCAAAAAACATTGGGAAGTACTTCTGATGAAGAAGCGAGATCCGTTATTCAAAGTACAGACTTAGGATTTTTTGTAGCTGGAAATATTCAAAACTCTGATAAGGGTTATGGTTCTAAAGATGTATGGATTACCAGATTAGACAAAGACGGAAAAGAACTCTCTCAATTGGTTTTAGGAGGAAAAGGGTTAGATGAAGTTGAAAAGATGATTCCAACAAAGGATGGTGGTGCCTTATTGGGCATTTATTCAAGAAGTTCTGAGGTTCATATTTCGGAAGATAATCCTCGTGGAACGATCTCTCCTTCCTCGCCTCGTAGTACCTCAAGCCCCGAATCCCGCACTGGAAAATTTACAGAAAATTTTGGTGAAGGTGATTATTGGATCGTTAAACTGGATAAAAACGGGAAAGTAGAATGGGAAAAGAACTTTGGTGGCAAAGGAGATGATCATATCAGAACACTGGCATTGACTGCAAACGGCTATATCATTGGTGGTGAATCCAGATCAGAAAAATCAGGAAACAAAACAGTGGGTATTGAAGAAGGAACAGATCTGTGGCTGATAGCTGTCAATGAAAGAGGTGAAGAGCAATGGCAAAAGTCATATAGCTTCAAGAACAGGGATATTCTTATGGGTATGAATGTGATTCATTCAGAAAATGAGCAGTCTTCCAAAGGTATATTGCTAGGTGGTTATACCCAAGCAGAAGGAAGAATAGAAAAAGAGGATGAGACTTTCTGGATGTTATACCTGGATAGAAATGGTGATGAACAGTGGAGAAAACATGTAAATGGCAAGTCGAGACAAAAAGAGGAAAGACTTTCAGATTTGAAATTAAACAGAGATGGCTCTATTGTATTAGCAGGAACCAGTGCCAAAGAATTGGGAAAAGAAAACTGGAAAATTGTAAAGCTGGGAGACAAGCAGGTTAACCAATTAATTCCTAAATACGATATCAAAATCTATCCGAACCCTGTTACAGATTATGCCTATATAGAAATTGGCTTTGACTTTACTGAAGCGGAGATTCTACTGTATGATATGGGAGGCAGGCAAATTCAAAATATCAAAACAAAGAACAAAGTAAACAAAATCAATACGCAGGCTTTTGTGCAGGGAGCCTATTTGGTGACAATAAAAACTGATAACAATAAAACAGCAAATGCTAAGCTGATTAAAAAATAAATTCTATAACATGATAAAAAAATTATCTATATTATTTCTTATCCATATTTCATTACTTTTCCTGTCACAGACAAAACCACCTGAAAGCTATTCTTTGATAAGAGGGGTGAATGAAGGTGTTAATATGAACAGGGGAATGGTTGATTTAAACATTCCTTTATTTGATATTATAGAAGGGGGATTCAGGCTTAATAACAGTTTAAATTATGAATCAAGAGGATTTGTGCCTTATCTATATCCCAGCTTCGTAGGGTTAAACTGGAATCTAAACCAGTTCGGTAAAATAACACGTGAATCAAGAAAAATTGATTTAACAACTACAACAAAAAAAATCTTAAATCCATTTTATGGTGCTTCTCCAGCTCACATTTATTTAGCAAATTATTCTAGCTACCAATATAATGACATAAGGAGTTATGACAGAAATGACTGTATTAAAACTGCTTATTCAAATAACGCAAAAAAAATATCAATATTTAATGATGCTCTCAATCCGGCTTATCATGCTACGAATCTATTCGGCGATACACAACAATATTATGGTCAATCTATAAATTATGAACCGGATAAATATTATTTTGATTTTTTAGGGATTAAAGGTTATTTTATTGTAGACAATGAGATGAATCCTATAGTATTTTCTGAAAATTCTTCATTAAAAGTTGATATTTCAAAAGTTGATTGTTATGATATTTTCGGTAATATACCATTCTCTCAGTTTATAATTACAGACAACAAAGGAAATAAATATTATTTTGGTGGTAATACAGATGCAATGGATATTAACTTTAGTTATAATAGAGTAACTTATGACCATCATGAGAGTAACGATCCATCACATCCAACACAGATTCCATATTCTTATGCAAAGTTCAATAAAACAAATTATATTGACTCTTGGCTTTTAAATAAAATAGTCCTTGCAAACGGATCAGAAATCAAAGCTTATTATAAACAAAACAATCTTACTATATTAAACAATTATAGAGGAAATTGCTGTAATACTGGTGGAGAATATCCAATGCCAATGATAGAAAACTTTTCTGTTTATTACGTCACAGATAACACAGGTTTTCCTAGTAAACAAGAACTTTTACAAAATAATTTATCAATAAAGCATTCAAGAGTTGTTGGAATGTCTCAAGTGGATACTTATACTAAAATGGCCGTTTTAGACAGTATCAAAATTAATGATGTCACAATTTCCTATAAATATCATAATACACTAAACCCACTTGAGATTACCAATAATTATTTAGATGAGATTTTAGTCAAAAGAAATAATAAGCAAATAAAAAAGGTTAATTTAATATATGAAGATCTCGGATTAACCAATAAAAGAACATTTTTAAAACAAATATTAAGCTCTACTGATGAGAATGTAAACCTAGATTATTACAATACAGATGATTTCCCAGAATATAAGAACAGTACAGTTATGACATATATTGGTGGAATATGGAACGGTTCTAATTCTATATTTTACGATCCTACTCTTGATGAATATAAAAATTCGTATGATACTGGTTTGTTGAAAAAGGTAACTTATCCCACCAAAGGTAGCACAACTTATCTTTATGAATTTGGCGATTATTCTAAAATCATTGGTTATCATGGTGTTCTAAACACTAACGAGTTATCTGTGATTGACTATTCTGGTACCATTAACTCTCCCAAACTAAAGAAAAAAATTGAGAAAAACAGCTTTAATGATAGTATTGTAACTCGTTATGAATATCTGAATGATTCTGGGTTATCATCAGGTATTTTAGAATCTGGGAATTTATATTCATTTGTGTCTATAACTAATGATTCACAAGCAAAGCTAAAAGGACCAGTATCCACAAATAAGTCAAGTATTTTACAGTATAGCACAGTAAAAATCACTACTGAAGGAAAAGGTTCTCGAAAGATATATTTTAATGATTATATTACGAATCCTGATACTTTAACAGTGAAAAATTTTAGTGGCAATAATTCATCTTCTCCTAAAGAATATTTATCAAAAAGTTATGAAAGAGGAAAAATATCAAAAGAAGAATTGTACGACAACGGAAATAATCTAATCAAGAAAACAGAGTATAAGTACAAAAATTTTCTTAAAAAATTACCAAATCTAGATGCTGTTAATTCAACAGCATGTGATGGGTGCAAAGTTTCTGATTTAAACTATTATATTACTGTAAGACAACCTGGTCCATTTGAATCCATTACATCTAAATATGTACCTATAATTCCTTATCTTCTTTCATCAGAAACTACAACAGAATATTTCGGAGGTAAGACAATACAAACAAAGAGGAATATATCCTATATGGATAAAATAAATTATGGAGGATTAAATAATTTATGGCATCCATTTCCTGTAGAAGAAAAAATAACAACTGCTGCAGGAACAGCTACGAAAAAATATCTTTATCCTAATGAATTAATTAAAGGAAATTGCTCAGGCTTCAGAAATTGCCCAAACTCAGAAAACGCTACCGCTTCTCAATGGGGAAACTATAAAAGCATGCTTGATTCCAACATTCTTATTCCTTTAGTAGAGATAACCAAAAATACAGATAATAAATTTTATCTAAGGGAAAATCTTTTTACCGCAAGCAATACCTTTCTGTATGCTCCTAAAAAGGTAAGACATTCATTATTAAATGTTCCGTTAGATTTTGATAATTATACTATTCCTACCACTAATACTGTGGATGATATCACCTATGATGTTTATGATGAAAAGGCGAACAACTTACAGTACACCCCTAAAGATGGAATACCTGTTACAACAATTTATGGATACAATCAAAGCTTACCTATTGTTACAATAACAGGTATCACTTACGAACAATTAATGCAGATATTCGGGTTACCTAATACTCCTACGGGATATTTGAGTTTAGATATTGTTGCTAAATCAAATGCTGATAAAGACTCAGCCAGTGAACAACTATTACTCAATGCACTGGAAACTTTCCGCAATAATCCGGCATTAGCTAATTATCAGGTCTCAACATCTACCTATGATCCTCTAATCGGTGTAAAAAGTATAACTCCGCCTTCAGGGCTCAGAGAGAATTATATCTATGACTCCGCAAACAGGCTTCAAAAAGTAACCGATGTAAATGGTAATATTCTAAAAGAACATACCTATAACTACAAACACTAATATCCACAATTGTAAATATAACAATAAAGAGATAATATGGTATTTCATACCCTTTTACTCCATTGGAATATTTCACACGACAAATAACAAATCATAGTGAAAC
Organism: Chryseobacterium sp. CH25; assembly: GCF_004119455.1. Taxonomy (GTDB): domain Bacteria; phylum Bacteroidota; class Bacteroidia; order Flavobacteriales; family Weeksellaceae; genus Chryseobacterium. The sequence continues at coordinate 536,258 of NZ_NRQT01000002.1, read as the reverse complement.
GATTATTTTATATATTATTTTCATTGATGGGAATTCATTCACTGCATTCCCAAATTGTGCTGAGCAGCCCTGTTACACAACAGGGACAGGAAATATCAGACCCGTACAACATAAGAGTATTACCCGGTTTTAAAGCAAACTCGGCTGCAATAGGTACTTTCCGAGCCTTTATCGGAAATACTAATAACAACTCCAATAATCAGACTGATTATAATGGTTCAGGGACATCATCGGAAAACTACATTACAACCCGTATTTATCTGGATGCAACAACCAATAGTAGTCCTTCGGTGAGACAACTGTATACCATCAAATATTTTGATGGCTTGGGAAGACCCAAACAGGAAGTTAATGTAAAAGCTACACCCCAGGGAAAAGATATTATTACTCATATTGAATATGATCAGGTTGGGAGACAATCTAAAAATTATCTTCCTATTCCTCAAACCGGATCTCAAAATGGTAATATCTATACTTCACCTTTAGCTAATGCGTCATCTATATATGGTGGTGAAAAAATATTTTCAGAAGCTCAATTTGAAAACTCTCCACTAAACAGGGCTCAACAACTAGTACAAGCAGGCACAGACTGGAGTGGAAAGCCGATTAAGTTTAATTATGATGTTAATACCCCGGGAGATAATCTAAAGAAGTATTCAACGGTAACAGCATGGGATCAGGTTGGAAAAATGACAATAAGTTCAATTCAACCTCCTGAATTCTATCTGCCGAATACTTTGTATAAAAATACAATTACTGATGAAGACGGCAACAAGACCATTAAGTTTAAGAACGCTAAAAACCAGTTAGTTTTATCACGAAAAGTATCTGAAAATAATGAAAATACAGATACTTATTATGTATATAATGAATATGATCAACTGGCTTTCGTTATTCCACCATTGATTTCTACATGGGATATTTTAAAACAATCAACATTAGACAATTTATGTTATCAGTATCGTTATGACAATCAAGGTAGACTAGTGGAGAAAAAACTTCCCGGTAAGGACTGGGAACACATGGTGTATGATAAAGCCGACAGATTGATCTTAACACAGACAGGTAATCTCAGAAAACAAAACAAATGGCTTATTACCAAGTATGATCAACTAGGAAGGGTGGCCTACACAGGTTTTTTAAACGGCGGCGAAAGAGCAACAAGACAAAATGAAATCAATAAGCTGAACATTGTTGAGAGCAGAAGTACAACAGGCTTTACCAGGAACGGAATTACAGTTTATTATACTGACAATTATTTTATCGGAGAGATCCCTACTCTATTAAAAGTAAATTATTACGACACCTATCCACAGGGTTATAACTTTACACCTTCTTTTCCTACAAGTATACAGAATCAGAATGTTTTAAAAGACAACCTGGCTGCTGGAACCAATACAAAAGGGTTTCCTGTAATGGAACTTGTAAAGAATATTGAAGATGATAACTGGACAAAAGACTATACTTATTATGATACTTCAGGAAAGGTTATTGGTACACATTCCATCAATCACTTGGGAGGGTATACCAAAACAGAATCAAAACTGAGTTTCACAGGAGTACCGCAAACTGTTCTTACCAGACATAAAAGGCTCAGTTCAGATACAGAACAGATCATAACACAAACATTTGAATATGATGCGCAAAACAGACTAAAGAAACAATGGCATCAGGTAGGCAGCAATCCTATAGAATTATTGGCTGATAACACCTATAATGAACTATCTCAACTTTCCAATAAAAAAGTAGGAAATAATTTACAGAATATAGATTATGCTTATAATATTCATGGGAGCCTGGTTAAAATCAACGACCCGGAAAATCTCAATGGAAAATTATTTACTTACGCAATCAAATACCAGAACCCTTCAAATGCTTCTACTACCAAAAAATTTAATAGTAATATTACAGAAGTTGACTGGAGAACAGCACAAGATGGAGTTCTTAAGAGATACAACTATCAATATGATGCGCAAAACAGGATAACAAAGGGTATTTATTCTGAACCCGGCTCTACCCTAGAACAAAACGGTTATTTTAACGAAGAGCTCAGCTATGATCTGAATGGAAATATCAATACTCTTAAAAGATATACCAAACCATCAATAGGAACAACCGCAGAATTAATAGATAACCTGCAATACAATTACGAAAACTCCAATTTAAGCAATAGACTTGAAAGAATAACAGTAGCAGATGGTTCCCCAGATAACCCTTCAGGCTATCTGGTATTGGGAAATAAAATCTTATATGACGATGATGGAAACATGATCGAAATGAAAGATAAAGGAAGATCAAGAATTGATTATAATTATTTAAATTTACCTAATTTCTTTGATGGTGATGGATTTGACTATGCTAAATATGTTTATTCCGCAAATGGTGAGAAAGTAAAAAAAACAGAATGGTTTGCTTTTGGAAACAAAACAGCAGAAACAGATTACCTGGATAATTTCCAGTACGTAAATGGCTCTTTAAAATTTGTTCCTACCTCTGAAGGATATTATAATTATGAAAATGGGAAATATGTTTACAATTACAGTGACCATTTAGGTAATACCAGATTAAGCTATACTAAAAAAACAGGAAGTACAGATATTGAAATTTTAAGTGAGAATAGTTACTACCCATTCGGATTAAAACATTTTGGGTTTAGTAATGATTATTTAAATAAAAATCCAAATTACAGGTATGAATATAATGACAAGGAGTACCAATATCTTGCAGGAAGTATGTATGATTATGGAGCCAGGTTCTATATGCCGGATCTGGGAAGATGGGGAGTAACAGATCCATTAAGCGAACTCCAGTATGGATATAGTCCATATTCTTATGTTTATGGAAATCCTATCAGGTTTAATGATCCCACAGGGATGATAGGAAATGATCCACCAACAAGGGGCTTTACAGCTGATAATCCGGTGGATGTAGGTGAGATTTTCCTAACCCCTAAAAGTTTTGAGTTCTCACTTTCCTCTGTGGGAATTTATGGGGTAAATAACTATGATCATCCTGCTTCAATGATGCCTAGCAACTGCTTAGTTTGTCATTCAGGAAGCGGTTTGGCTTATAACATCCCTCAAACGGATCCTTTGGCATACCGTGGTCCTGAAAACGGACAAGGCGGAGGATTACAAAGCGTAAGTATTCTGTCTATTCCATATATGCTTTTAGAAGCAGGGCTTACAGAAGCTCTTATGCAACTGGGAATAGAAGGAGAAGATGCATACACTGCTGCAAAAACAGCCACCTTCCTGTATTCCATGAAAGCTCCACAAAGTAGTAATGGTACATTAGGTGTTGTTAACGGAAATAGTGGATCCAGAATACTGAGCAGTTATACTAAAACCTCAACAGCCATAAGATCGGCTTTAGCAAATAGAACAGGAAAAAGAGGGTTTTCAGAAGTCGGTTACCAATTTCAAAAACACCATGGAAGAGGTGGAAATTGGACAATACCACAAGGAGTCAAACAAAACCCAACCATGTTTAACCAGGCAGGATATAAAACATTCAAAGAAATTTGGAGAGCTCCGGGATCTTTCAAAAATGTTGGAGGTTTTTATGAAAAAAGATTATCTGACGGAAGAGGTATAAGATTACAGCACAATTGGCAATTTAAAGGCTTTTTAGATTAAAAAAATATATGTTAACAGAAATAATATTTACAGGCGCTTTTCCTGTATTGAATTTTAATTTTTTAAAAGAAATTCTTACAGATGCTAAAGAAATACGTTTTAATGATCCTGAAATCAATACCATAAAAGATTTTGATGAAATTATAGCCATCATTAAATCTAGTCTCTATTTTGATTTAGTCATCAATACAGACTTTTTACATATAAGAAATATTATTATTCCTAGAGTATTTATAAATATGGGAAGGGATCATGAAGAAGTTGAAATTTTATTCTTTTTTGATTTAAGAGATTTAAACCTACCTAATATTAAAATGAGTGTTGATTATCTGCAAAACTGGGCAAAAGAATTCCAAGTAGAGAATAATTTTAACTATTTTATTTGTCAGCCTGATAATGCAGCTGCCAATGACTATTATTTTAATATTAGTGGACAAGGGGATTTATATGATAAAATTAAATAGTGATTATAATAGCCACCTGCTGCTCAAAGTCTCTCGACTTTGAGCAGGTAAAAAATCGCCAGCGCATCCCTATCACTTATTTTGACATAAAAACCACTGTAATCACAGTGGTTTTTATTGTATCAAGAACTTCCTTTTTATCTAAATTTCATCCAACATTCATCTTATATACTTAGTTTTATAAGATTGAATATATTTAGAAAGTAGAGTTTATTTCAATAAAACCTGAAGATCAGGGCTTCATTGCTATGGCAAGAAATGTAATTCCAATATTAGTAGATTAAATTATTAAGTTAAAAAGATATCAATAAAAAATTATTATTTCTTACCACTCAAAATTTAAAAATTCCCAATCCAATTGTGTGTCTTTTTAGACAACAAAATGTATAGAATAGTAAACGAATTTAATTAATAAACAAAGCACCTACATTTCTGTAAGTGCTTTGTTAATGTTATTTTACTAAAATATTAAATGTTAATTTCCATCATAGGTTATTACCCAGTTCTTATTTTTCAAATCCTGTAATGTAAGATCATATCGTTTTAAAACGAGATTATTTGCTTTAATATAATCCCATCCCTTCGTATCTAAAGTAAGTCCATCAAAAACATAGACCATCATAACACCGGATGGTATTAAAGAATGATACACATTTTCATACGAAGTTTTAGATGATAATACAGTTTGTGTGGTCTGATCTGCTTCAACCTTATTATATCCTCCCAGCTTAGGGTCGGGAATTTGTTTATACACATCTGTATCAGGATATTCATAGGAACTTACTACATACAACGTTTTATTGGTCTTGTTTACAAACGTTATTACCTGATGGCTGTTTTCAGTGTTGCTATATACACAAGAAACAAACATCATCATTGTACTTAACAGAAGAATAACATTTTTCATAAAGCTTATCATTTATTAATAAAATAATTAGAAACTCCTGAAATCGCATACCCTGAAGTTGCAAATAATACAGCGTCATACCACTTCAGATGAGTAAGATTATTGGACAGGGCCATTTGATTTGAAATATCATTAAAAGATTTAGACCAATCATATCCTACGATTACGTTTCTTCTATCCCAGCCTTTATAATTTTCAACATGCTTATTAAAATAAGTGAAAGCTCTTGAATTAGCATCCTGTTCTGCATAGTGTAAAGTATGCGAGTTTTTGCTTAATGTATCAAAAAAACTTGGTATTGCAAACTTTTGCATATAGAACAGACCAAATTTCTGGCTTTGTAAATAATGTCCGTATTCATGCTGGAATAAACTGTTGTTAGGATCTGCCTGTAAACCTCTGTCACCAATAACAAAATTCCCAAGTGTAAACCCGCCCCAGTTTGGCTTATAAGATTCTACTGCTGTTGCACCATCATAATAAGTAACACTTTTTACTCCTCCGAAGAGATTATAAAATCCTGAGGAAAGGTAGCCCAACATTGACTGATCAGACTCCCATGTAAATCGGCTCAGTATCTGTCCGAAATTACCTTTAAATAAGCCCATATCAATTTTCCAGGCTTTTGAAGTTCTACTGTAATCATAATCATCAAAATTAACGCCATGAGTGAAAATATTTTTAAATGTATCAAAAATAGCAGTAATAAATGAAAACAGTTCTCCACTTGGATCTGTATATGATAACGGATTATTCAGTACATATCCATATCGATTATAATTCTGGGTATTAAAAGGATCCTGAATATAGTTGTCTACAGAAAGGAAGGTATGCAGTTTCGGATCGTACATTCTTCCGTTCATATGTATCAGCCCAACCTGAAAGAAATGTTCATGTCCTGTATAACCACGCTCAATCATTAAATCAGGAGCTTGCTTGCCTAATTTAATTATCTCTCCGTTCTTTTCTAAATAAACAAGGTTTCCCCACGGGTCAAAATGTCTCCGTTCTTCAACATTACCCTTCTTATCCGAAATTGCTAAAATAGTCGACTGGTAATCTCTATGAAGGTAATGTATTCCTTCATTCAATACATCCATATTAATATTAAAATCTTTAATATAAACAGCCGGAGCAGTGTAAGGATCATTAGCAATATAAGTGATGATCCGGGTCCCCAATGCATTAACATTTGGTTTTCCTAAATAATTATAATTAATGATCTCAACAGAGCTGTCGTCAGAATAGATTTTTCCTTTTCCATATACAAAAAAATCAGGATAAAAGTCTTTGTCTGCAGCCGACCTCCTTTGATGGATATTATAATTAAAGTGAACCATTTCGTATCCTTCCTGTTTTATGACAGTCGGCATTCTGTACGAGTTATATTCTACTTCCTGCAGGGGATTTGCACTGTAATAGGCATCACCAGCAGAATTCAGATTAATGGTTTCTTTTCTATATCTGTTAACGCCATTGTATTTGTAGTCACCCACATTACTATTGTTGTCTATTCTTCCGTAGGCATCATAAGTCTGTGATTGTGATCCGTTCGGATAAGTCCAGCCCACAAGTCTTTGCTGATTATCATAATCGAAATTTTCTAACCATCCTCCCTGAATCACAGTACTGTTTCTGTTTTGTAATGTACCGGTCATAGCAGAAAAATTATAAATATTCTCAATAATATTTGCACTTATACTATTATAGTGTTTTATAGAATGAAGATAAAAATTACCATCATATTCATTATTTATTTCTGTTCCATTACCCAACTGAGCATTTAAAATATCTTCTTTTTCATTTGTCTGGTTAAGCTGCCATATCAATTTATCTCCATCGTCTGTAATTTTATATAAAACTCCACAAGATGCATAAAAATTCTTATGCTTAAATTCGCTGGATACAGAATTAACCAATGTCTGGGTAAATTCTTCGCTTATTCTTCCAAAATTATCGTACGAATAATTTTTCTTAAATGTTGCCAAACCATTGTCTTCTTCTTTTTCTGCAAACCTGTAGTAATTATCATACTGGTATTTGAATGTGTTTGGAACACCATTTGAACTTCCCATCTCGGATTCTAGAAGCCCTACCGAATTGTACTTATAATCTGTTTCTATATCTGTAGCATCACCTTCAATTTTCTTATGAATAACCCTTCCAAACTGATCATAAGTGAAAAGTGTTTTTCCTTTAGGATTTTCTTCTTTTAAAATTTGTCCTAAAATATCATATTCATAAGTATAATACCCTCCTACAGCTGGATCATACATTTTTGTTTTTCTTCCCCATCCATCCTGTTCAAAATTGATAACATATCCGCCATAATCTGAATTTTTCAATCCACCATTAGCAAAATATAAATAATTAACAGTTCCGCCGTTATCACTGGATTTGATTTTATTTCCCCAGGCATCGCTAGTTGTGGTCTGTGTTTTTGTTCCTTCAACTACGGTAACATTTAAGCCATTATAGCTTGTGGTTATTATCTTTCCTGTAGGAAAAGTCATTTTTTTGATTCTATTATATTCATCAAATTCACTCACAATCCATTGAGATGGTGTTACTGTAGAAAAATAAGGATTACTTACTCTATAAGGTTTATCAAAAAGATTATAATCTGTCCGTATATCAATCCACTTATTATTTAAGCTCAGCTTTCTTTCCACTCGTTTTCTTCCCCATACATCATTATAAGTTTCACTAATTGCACCAGTAGGTTCAGTAACTTTAATTTTTATTCCATTAGTAAAATCCCCGGATGTAATCCAGTCATAAGTAAAGCTGGTTTCGTTATTATAAATATCCCTTTCTTTTATTTTCTTTTGCCAGCCATCATACTCATAAGACACTGTCTGATTAAGATGATTGGTTTTTGATAATAAAGGTCCGAAAGCAGAATTATAGTTGAATTGGTCTTCAAAACCTAAAATATTGGTAGACTTTACGATAAATCGTCCAGAGGTATCATACTTCATCTTTTCAACCCTCGCAGTCATATTAGGTGCAGACATTGTTTTCTGAATTAAATTTCCATAATTATCATATTGATAATCTTCTGTTATAAAATCTGTAGCATTTCCTTTTTTCTTGAATTGAGAAACCAGATTATTAGCATAAGAAAACGATTGCTCAGTTGAAAATGTTTCGGAACCTAACGTCTGTGTCTCAGTTTTTTTAGTTTGTCTTCCAATAAAATATTGGTTTGAGATTCCTGAAGGGTTGTTATCAAATTCAAAAAGTGTTGTTTTTTCACCACCTGGAGCTACATCTCTGGTCTTTGTAGCGTTATTATAAACATCATAGACATCAAAATATGTGTATTTTGTAACTCCTGTAAGGTTATCAATCTGCTGAACCTCTGTTGGTAAATTGACAAACACTTTATTAGATAGCAATGTTGAAGAGAATGTCTTCCGTGTTTTTGTTACAAAACTTGTGGGAGAATCGAAACTAGGACTTCCATTAATAAGATAGGATTCAATATTAGCTCCACGTTTTTGAGGACTTTGTTTTGACACAGTCCACAATTTTTGAGTTATTGTTCCTCCATACACCGATGAAGTAGCAACACCTTTAAATCCTAAAAAGCCGATTCCTTCAAAATTTACAACGGCTCCCTTATACTTATAATCCTGAATTTTACTTTCCCCGTTGAAACTTTTCGTAACCTGTGCTACTAACTGGGTAGAAAGGGAGTTATTGATGTTTGCATATGGATAAAGTTCTTCCTGATCTTCTACATATACTCCATTTCCATTATCCAACAACGGACTGTAGTTGATTGTCGTTAGGATATCATTTTCTTTTATCCTTTTTAAAGCAACATCTACCCTGTTATCTTTTTTGAAAGACACATATTTAATTTTATCTCCTCCAAAGAATGCATAATCTAAATTCTGGTTGGTAGCAGTTGGATTATTTAAAAAGATCGGAGTCCCTTTATTGGTAGCTCCTCCATTTGTAAAATTATTTTGCCAATTATCAATATAAGCTGAGAATGAAGGAAATCCGTTTGCATCATTACCCATATTATATCTGATACTTCCTTTATCTCTCACAGTAAAATTATCTCCATACTGATTGTAAGGATAATTCCATTGTCCTCCCTGCGGATTATTATAAGGAGTAAGCACATCATGTACAATAGCATCTGCCTTACCATCACCATTGATATCTGAAAATATATAATAAAATACCTGAAGCATATACCCACATAACTGACCTCCGGATCCATTTGGATAACATGTGTTGATAACCTGAGGAGCATAGTAGGTAATACCTGTATTAATATATCCAGGTTGAAAACTTTTCCCGTTGGAAGTCAAAATAATCCAATTTGAGCTTGCGTTAGTATCAGGAGTAATTAAGTCGGTTTTACCATCACCATTGAAGTCGGTTAAATATACTGGCTTGCTTAGTGTATAGAAAGCATTACTGGTTTCATGCAGCAAAGTAAAACTATTGTTTTCAAAACTGAAAACAGAAATTTTCAGATTGTTCATTACATACAGGTCAGATTTCCCATCCCCATTGAAATCAGCTACATACAGCCTAGATGAAGAAGTAATTATATTATTTGATCCAATAAATAATGGATCCTGAATGCCTGTAGTGTTAGCATCAGATTTAAGGAAATAAAAATTAGAAATATTATTATAATTATCCTTTACACAGCACGGATTGCTTCCATCTCCGGGATCAAGAACCGGTCCATTACCACAATCACTCGTTGGATAAGAACTATAATAAGGAAAAGATATGGCTATGATATCAGATACCCCATCCCCATCAAAATCTCCTGAAATATATTTTTTCGGAATTCGTGCATAGATAGGATTATCCATGAAGCATTGATAATTTTCCGCAGTTGGAAAAGTATAAGAATTGGAAAATGCTAAATCTAAAGAATTATATGTTGTATTGGAAATATAGTTATTTACTTTAACAATTTCTTCAGAAGACATCATAGATCCATTGTTGGTAACAGTTGACAATGCATCCAGACCGTAGAATTTATTGTTAGCCAAAACAAGTTTTGTTGAGAAAACATCTGTGAATTTTTCAACATTTATTAAACTACCCGAAATGTTTGACGAAGAATTTAATAAAGTACTTGAATTAAATCGATACAATTTATCTTTAGAACTTGGATAGGTCATAAAATCAATGGCACCATCTTTATCAAAATAACCAGAAACATAGTTCCAGCTTGAATTGTCAAAAGCAGGAGATACACTTGTTAGTGTTCTGGAGTTATTAGTAAGCCCATTAACTGTTGTATCATATTCAAAAATAATAGGAGCAACAGATTCCCCTGCTGAATTAAATTCTTTAATCTGTGTTAATCTTTCGTAATTTAAAGAGGTTACATCATAAGTCAACCCATATTTTCTATACAACAGACCGTTCCCCTTAACCTCAATTCTTTCCAGTTTTTTAGTCAGGTACACAAATTTTGAATCATATACATAATTCTGCTCATTGCGGGAGCTGTTCTGATAATAAAAATTGATCTCGTTAACCGGGGTATATTGCCCTACAGACGGATTTCCTCCATATTTAACCGTTGATAAATAAATGGTATTTGCTCCTTCCTTAGTATAAGCATATTCAATTCTGTTATACTTAACATCATCAATTTGGCTAATCTTCCATTCGAATGAATTTTTGGAATTCGCATCATTTCCATAAAGAGCAACATTTCCATTCGGATAATAAACAATAAAATAGGAAGGTCCATCAGGAGTAGCTCCTTTGGAAATAATTTTTAAATTTGAATAATTTTCTGTTTGATATTCAGCATTATCCCCTCCATAGGTTCCTGTTTTTAAAATAAGTCTCTGACCATCCAAAACAAATCTATCACTGCTATCATAATCAACAGGATCAATCTCTCCATCGTGGAATTTTGTTGAGGATACCCTTGTAATAGAAGATACACCTTGAATATTCCAACCCCAGCCTGCAACCCCGTTGCCCGACTGATTTGAATAATCCAGGGAGATGCTTGGCACCATATCCTTTATACCCGGTAAATTTTTAATAGGGACAGAATAGCTTGCTCCCCCAGCCAACGAAACTGAAAAGTTACCATCAGTTTTTCCAACACCTTGTGATTTTAGAATCAAGGTAAGGAATAAAAATATTAAGAAACTAAATCTTTTTTTCATACTGTATTAGTGTTTTAATATTTTATAAGTTAACTTTTCTCCGTTCGTCAGATGAAATACGACAACATACATACCTATAGGCTCATTGGACAAATCAATAATCGCCTTCATCTGACCCCTTTTAAATTCCAAAGGTCTGATTTGTGTAAAATTATAAGCAACATATTCCATTTTTTGAATTAACAGATCTGTCTCTTCAGACCAAACAAGCGTCACCTTATCCTTAGTGGGATTGGGGTATATTTTAACTTCTGATGGTTTTTGAGAAACTTCTGCAATAGGATTACTTCTCGCTACAGCGGATTTTATCAAAGGAGTACATCCATTACAATATTTTCTGACGACCTGGTTCCCGCCTGAATCATATTTGAACGTTAAAGTTTGAGAATGGAAAAACTGAAATGCCAGAACAGCAAAACTGATCAAAAATTTAGCTTTTTTCATGATTATTAGTATTATGGTTGATTTCAAAATTAACAAATATTATAAACAAAACAATATTTTATTGATAATATTTAATACAAAATCCAATTTTACTAACAATTCATCACAACAAGGGAATTCAATATAATAAATGTATAAAAGGATCCAAAGCTCAGAAAGCAAAGTCTCCTGACTTTGAGCTGATAAAAAAAGGCTGTCACATTTCTGAAACAGCCTCTTTATTATATAAGATTAAAAAAATTAAACCAGATCAAATCTATCCAGATTCATCACCTTCGTCCAGGCCTTAACAAAATCATTGATAAATTTACCCTGTGCATCTGCACTTCCGTAAACTTCAGCAATTGCTCTCAACTCAGAATTGGATCCGAATACAAGATCTGCACGGGTAGCCGTCCATTTTGGCTGGCCTGTTTTACGGTCTGTTCCCATATACACTTCTTTATCGTCTGACATTGCTTTCCATTGGGTTCCCATATCCAAAAGATTCACAAAGAAATCATTGGTAAGAGCTCCAGGACGGCTGGTGAATACACCATGTTTTGAACCGTCAAAATTAGTATCCAAAGCACGCATACCTCCTACCAATACTGTTAATTCTGGTGCAGTAAGCGTTAACAACTGAGCTTTATCAATTAATAAAGATTCTGTAGAAACCGTGAATTTTGTTTTCAGATAATTACGGAATCCATCTGCTGCAGGCTCTAAATATCCCATAGATTCTACATCTGTTTGCTCCTGAGAAGCATCCATTCTTCCTGGTGCAAAAGAAACTTTCACTTCATGTCCTGCATTTTTTGCGGCTGCTTCTACTGCTGCATTTCCTGCTAAAACAATTAAATCCGCTAAAGATATTTTCTTACCATCGTTTTGAGAGTTGAATTCATTTTGAATACCTTCCAATACTCCCAACACTTTTTGTAATTGTGCCGGATTATTTACTGCCCAGTTCCTTTGTGGTTCTAATCTTACTCTTGAACCATTCGCTCCACCTCTCTTATCACTTCCTCTGAAAGTAGATGCAGAAGCCCACGCTGTTGAAACCAGTTCGGAAATACTTAATCCCGAGTTCAGAACTTTAGCTTTAAGAGTTTCAGCATCAGAATCATTTACCAATTCATGGTTTACTTCAGGAATAGGATCCTGCCAGATTAGTTCTTCCTGAGGCACATCCGGTCCTAAATAACGGGCGCGAGGTCCCATATCTCTGTGCGTAAGTTTAAACCACGCTCTTGCAAAAGCATCTGCAAACGCGTCCGGATTTTCATAAAAATGTCTTGAAATTTTTTCGTAAACAGGATCTAATCTTAAAGAAAGATCTGTTGTCAGCATTGTTGGTCTATGCTTTTTATTAGAATCAAATGCGTCAGGAATAATTTCAGCGCCCTCCTTTGCTACCCATTGGTGAGCTCCGGCAGGGCTTTTCGTTAGTTCCCATTCATTTTCAAATAAGTTCTTAAAGAAATAATTGCTCCATTGTGTTGGAGTTTCTGTCCAGGTTACTTCCAGTCCACTGGAAATGGCATCTCTTCCGCTTCCGGATTTATAGCTGCTCGCCCATCCCAGACCCTGTAGTTCAATTCCGGCTGCTTCCGGTTCTTTACCAACATGATCGGCAGGTCCTGCACCATGGGTTTTTCCAAAAGTATGTCCACCTGCAATTAAAGCAACGGTTTCCTCATCATTCATCGCCATACGTCCGAAAGTATCTCTGATATCTTTAGCCGCTGCAATCGGATCAGGATTTCCGTCCGGTCCTTCAGGGTTTACATAAATTAATCCCATCTGCACTGCTGCCAATGGATTTTCAAGGTTTCTTGAATGAATATCTCCATCTGCTTTTTCATCAGTAGGAAGAACGGCAGAATGACCTTCCACTACTCCTTCAGAACCATGAGCATAACGTAGATCTCCGCCTAACCATGTTTTTTCTGATCCCCAATATACATCGGCATCCGGTTCCCACACATCTGCACGTCCACCTGCAAATCCAAAAGTTTTGAATCCCATAGATTCAAGGGCAATATTTCCTGTAAGAATTAAAAGGTCTGCCCAGGATATATTTCTACCGTATTTTTGTTTAATAGGCCACAACAGTCTTCTTGCTTTATCAAGGCTTACGTTATCCGGCCAGCTGTTCAGTGGTGCAAAACGCTGTTGCCCCGCTCCTGCTCCACCTCTACCGTCTCCTACACGGTATGTTCCGGCACTGTGCCATGCCATACGGATAAATAATGGTCCATAATGGCCAAAATCTGCCGGCCACCAGTCCTGTGAATCTGTCATTAAAGCATGAAGATCTTTTTTTACCGCCTCAAGATCAAGGCCTTTAAATGCTTCTGCGTAATCAAAGTCTTTATCCATTGGATCAGACAGTGATGAATGCTGGCGCAGAAGATCTACTCTTAACTGATCCGGCCACCAATCTTTATTCTGAGTACCTTCGCCTGCTACACTCTTCTTCATTGTTCCGTTATGAAACGGGCATTTACTGATGTCATTCAAATCTTTTTCCATTGTCGTTTATTTATTTTTTATATTGATTAATACAGTTTAAGTAATTCCTATGTTGTAAGGACATGACAAACTTACAACGTTCGTTCAATAAATACAATCTATTAATAATTATTTCAATGATAGTTAAAAACTATAAAGAAACATTTCCGACAGCATCAAAACTAGAGACACAATTGTGGTATTAAGTTAGTCATTTTTTAAATCCATTTGGCACCCTCCCCTCTATTTAGAATAACTCAATGTAAGGAATATGGGTTGGAAGAAGGAAGTTGGAGACGGGAAGTTATGATGGACAGGAAATAGCTTTAGGAAACTTATTTAAACTTAGACGAATAGAAAAAAGAAAATATTTCTACTATGTCTTCCAATACTTCCAGCTTCCATCTCCCAGCTTCCGACCATTGCATAAAAAAAATTAACTACCTTTATAATTCACAAACATGAATCTCTTTTCCCATGAAAAAAATACTTATTATCATTCTTGTAGCTTTTGTTATCATTCAGTTTTTCCCTATTGATAAGACCAACCCGCGTCCTACACCAGGGATGGATTTTCTGAAAATAAAAAACACTCCTGAAAAAGTAGCCAAGATCATCAGGACATCATGCTATGACTGCCATTCCAATGAGACCAAATATCCCTGGTATGCAGATATTTCACCTGCATCATGGTATGTAAAAAATCATATTAATGAAGGCAGAAAACATCTTAATTTCTCTACCTTTGCAGTATATGAACCTCAAAGGCAGCTTCGTAAACTGGAAGAATGTATAGAAATGGTTGAAAAAAAAGAAATGCCACTTGAATCATATTATCTTGGACATCAGGATGCCAAACTGACTGACGAGCAACGTAAAGATCTTGTTAAGTATTTCAAACAGGCCAAAGAGGATACAGAAAGAAGGATCATGTTTAATAAATAGAAATCGTGGAAAACTGGGAAAACAAACATATTGTATTTTTTGACGGAGATTGTGGTGTCTGCAATTTCTGGGTTCAATGGATTCTGGAAAGGGATACAAAAGACCAATTTATGTTTGCCTCACTTCAATCTGAATTCGGGCAGCAGTTTTTATCGGAAAGAGGCTTGGAAACTAAAGTTTTTAATACTTTATACCTTTGGAAACCGAAACAGTATTACTTCATAAAATCAAGAGCTGTTCTTCAAATTGCCAATATTTTAGGTGGAATCTATAAACTTTCAGCTGTAGGTAAAATTATACCCGGTTTTCTGAGTGACAAAGCATATGATATGATTGCAAGAAACAGAATGAAACTGGCTAATCAAAAATGTTTTCTTCCGGATCAGCATCAGAAGAAAAAATTCATTCAGGTTTAATTTCCCACAGATTTCACAGATCTACACAGATGTTTATGCTGTAGATAAAAGATCTGCGTTATCAGCAAAATCTGCGAGAGATTATATTATTCATTATTTTTTTTGAGTTCAAAATCCGCTACTCATTACTCATAAATTAAGCGACCACACAGAATAACTATTCGGCGGGCACTGAATTTTCACCCTTTTATCCCCCTGAGTTGTCGGATACCAGCTTGAATGTCCGGTAAAATCTTTAATCTGCTGATTACTCCAATTGGTATCAATCCATCTTTCCTGCCAATTTGATGATGTATTGATATAAACTACAAGCCCGGGATTTCCGTTATATCCATTACGTCTTGCAATGTATTCATCGTTATCCGTATATAAAATAGAAGTGGTTCCTGTAGCTTTATTGTTATGAATCCAGATCAGATTGTTCAGTCTTTCCTTGTTTAACCATTCTTCATAGTCTCTATAAAATATAGTAGGATACCCTTCATGAGTTAGAATGTAAGCATAGGCCGGCATTTTATTGTAGATAACATCTGTATCATGGTTGGCAACAAAAGTTACAGCTTTGTATGGATTTCTTTTCCACATCATATCATCATTCAGTACATTCAGGTTTCCGTTATCAAAAGCTTCATCCATTTTATAATAGGCAGCGAAATCAAATACGGAACTGTTGGCATTATTAGCCCACCATTCTAAGGTATTGACATTGGAATCCCACAATTCACCTACAGAAAAACCACCTACTTTAGAATTCCAGGTATTGACTACCCACGGCCCGAACCCTTTCACATAATCGAATCTCCAGCCATCAAATTTCATTACATTTTTATAATATTTTGCGACTGAATCATCCCTTCCCCACAGCCAGTCCTGTACATGAGGGTTTGCATGGCACAAGTCCGGAAACCCGCCAAAAGCACCTTCATCATTATTTCCGTAGGAATTTTTATAAAAGTCATTATAATTTCTCTGAAATTTTCCTGAAGCTACTCCGGAAAAATTAGTCCAGGTATTGGTTCCCGTAAACGGATTGGCTTCAGACTGCCCACCACTGTTATGATTAATCACAATATCAGCATATACCTGCATATTTTCTGCATGGGCTTTTGTAATCAAAGCTTCCAGTTCTGTTCTTGATCCGAATCGGGTTTCTGTACTTCCATTCTGATTGAAATTTCCGAAATCATAATAATCAGTAGGATCATATCCCATGGAATAAGCTCCGTTTTGAGCTTTTGAAGCTGGTGGAAGCCATACCGCTCCAATTCCTGCATCAGACCATGCTGTTAATTTATCTTTAACGGTATTCCACCAATTTCCTCCATCGGGAACATCCCAGTAAAATCCCTGCATCAGAACACTTCCACCCGGGCCGGCTACAAATTTCCCATTCATTGATCCGGAATCTCTTCCTGTACTGAATGGTCTCCCGTCATGCTGGGTAACATTTACTATTTTATCATGTACCTCTTCCTTCTTCACGGATTCCGTACTCAATTCATCGTTATTCTGGCATGAACTAACAAGCGCTAAAGCCAGTAGAGAAAGAATAAAATGTGTTTTTTTCATTGGAATATTTAATTATCAAAATATTAACTAATTTACATTTTTATTAAAAACAAATTCAAAATAAGGAGAAATATTTTAAATTTAAATAATAATTCAATCAGAATTGCATCTGAAATTTTCATTAAAAAATCATAAATTTTCAAGTTTCTCCAAACAATTTTTCTTTTAATCCATATATTTGCATACTATGGAATACAATACCCAAAAAACTCAGCTTCATATGCCGGAATACGGCAGAATTATACAACAGTTGGTTGAGCGCTGCAAAGAACTTCCTACCAAAGAGGAAAGGAATGAAATGGCTATGGCAATCATCGATTTTATGGGTCAGAGAAACCCACAACTTCGCGACGAAGAAAATTATAAACATAAACTTTGGGACCATCTTTTTATTCTTGCCAATCATGATTTGGATGTAGATTCTCCTTATCCGTTCCCTACCATGGAACAATTGGCAGAAAAACCTAAAAGAATGGAGTACCCAAAACTTCAGGGAGACTTTAAATTTTACGGAAAAAGTATCCTTCAATTAATAGAAAAAGCAATTGAACTGGAAACGGGCGACGAAAAAGAAGCCCTTATTGAAGTGATTGCCAACAATATGAAGAAGTCTTATAATGTTTACAATAAAGAACACGTAACGGATGATGTTATCTTCAGACATCTGAAAGAATTGTCTGAAAACAGGTTGGATCTTACAGGAATTGACTCTCTTGAAAAAAGTAAGATCTATTATACAAATAATAACAACCGAAACAACAACAATAATAACAACAACCGAAATAGCGGTAATAACAACAGCAATAATAAGAACCAACCCAATAAAAGAAGGCATAATAACAATCATAAAAACAGAAAATAATGAGTGGAACATTTCAAATAAGAGGAGGAAAAAGACTGCAGGGTGAAATAACTCCACAAGGAGCTAAAAATGAGGCTCTACAAATTTTGTGTGCAGTTCTGTTAACAGACGAGGAAGTAAGAATTAAAAATATTCCGGACATCCATGACGTAAACAGACTGATTGAAATTCTTGGGGATTTCGGAGTAAAAGTTATTAAAAACGGCCATGGAGATTATACCTTCAAGGCTGATAAAGTTAATTTTGACTATATAAAATCAAGCGAGTTCAAAAAAGACGGAGCTAAGCTTCGTGGATCAATCATGTTGATGGGTCCTATGCTGGCTCGTTATGGTGAAGCTTATATGCCAACTCCGGGTGGTGACAAGATCGGAAGAAGAAGACTGGATACCCACTTCCAGGGATTGGTTGAACTTGGTGCCGAATTCCATTATGATGAAGAGGAATATTTCTATTCTTTAAAAGCAAAAGAGCTAACTGGAAAGTTCATCCTATTGGAAGAAGCTTCTGTAACCGGAACCGCTAATATTGTAATGGCTGCTGTTTTAGCAAAAGGAAAAACAAGAATTTACAACGCTGCCTGCGAACCTTACCTTCAGCAATTATGCAAAATGCTGAACAGAATGGGAGCTAATATTTCAGGAATCGGATCTAACCTTCTTACTATTGAAGGGGTGGAATATCTTCATGGAACAGAGCATACAATGCTTCCGGATATGGTAGAAATCGGATCATGGATTGGACTTGCTGCCATGACAAAATCTGAAATCACCATCAAAAATGTAAACTGGAATCAATTGGGAGTAATTCCTAATACCTTCAGAAAACTGGGAATTCAGCTTGAGCAAAGCGGTGATGATATTTACATCCCTGCTCAGGAACATTATAAAATTCAGAAATTTATTGACGGATCTATCCTTACTATTTCTGATGCTCCATGGCCTGGCTTTACCCCGGATTTATTATCCATCATCCTTGTAGTAGCTACTCAGGCTAAAGGAAGTATTCTTGTTCACCAGAAAATGTTTGAATCAAGATTATTCTTCGTGGATAAATTAATTGACATGGGAGCTCAGATCATCTTATGTGATCCTCACAGAGCTACAGTAATTGGATTAAACCATGAAGCTCCGTTAAGAGGAACTACAATGGTTTCCCCGGATATCAGAGCCGGAAATGCCCTTCTTATTGCAGCTCTTTCTGCAGAAGGAAAATCTATTATCCACAATATCGAGCAAATCGACAGAGGATACGAGAACATTGACGGAAGATTGAAAGCCATTGGTGCTGATATCGAAAGAATCTAAACTTATTTTTATTACCATAGAGCGTTCAGAGAAATCTGAGCGCTTTTTTATTGCTCCGATTTTACGTAAGCTTAATCCAATCAATTTTAATTGATTATCTCTTTGCTGCCTTAAAATATAAAATCTTGAAAATAGAACTTTGCATTTAAGAAAGTAATAAATGTTTTTTTTATGACCACCTCGTCAAAAATTCTTTGAATTTTTGCCACCCCTCCGGAGGAGGAGAATCCTCACTCCTTCAATTGGGATAGTTGTTGGGGTTGGGATCAATATTGACTTTATATTTAAAAAATCTGTGAGATCTGCGGGAGAAATTATTAAAAATAAAAAGTGCCCGATAAAAACCGGACACTTTGAGTAATTAAAACTATATGAATCTCCCCTAAGAATACTTCCGGCAGAGATATTCCACCGTTGTATTCAAAAGTTTATTTTTATTCAGATAAAACTCCAGTTTCTGATAGTCTTCTGAATTGACATTAATGTATAACTGTACTGAACCAAAACTATTGCCGTTCACATATTCTACGTTTGCTGATAACACTCTATGACAGATCCCCATTTGATTATAGATGGTATTCATTAAATGCTCAAATTTCATTTTGCCATTTAATTCTATTTCCAATAATAATTCTTTTTTAGGCAGGTTCAGTGTATTTTGAAAAACCTGCAGACTTGGGTTAGGTGTAATCATCGCTAAACATTTTTGGGTTAATACTCAGATCATATTGCGTTCTGCATTTTTAAATCTGTCACAAAAATATAAAAAAATATTAGTCTACCAAATTAGTGGACTAATATTTTTTAAAATTTAACATTTAAAAAGAAAGAAGCCATTACAGCTTCTCTATTATTTTAATTCAAATTTGGGAAAGGGATATGGGCCGGAAGCTGGAGGATGGAAGTCATCAAGTTATTAAAATCAAAAACATGTTTTTAATCAATCTTGAAACCTTATTATTTTAGGTGCTATATTCTCTATTATATGTCAAATAGTAACTTCGTGCTTTCTGCTTCCACCTTTCTTCCTCATTTTTTAAAGGTCTCCTACCCTTTCTAATTTCTCTGATCCGGCTAATCCGTTGGGGTTACAACCAGGTTCTCCTTCAGGAACTTTAAGATTTTTCTTAGCGTAGAACTCTTCCCAGAATGCATTGATTTTTCCCGTTTTGGGATCAACAAAAGTCATAGGTTCCAATTTAAAAATATGATCGTCCCGGAAAGCTCTTTCTATAAAGTCTGAACAGTAATAAGAACCTTCATCCAAAATATAATTGAAATTATAAGGTTTTCCCAGCATAGAATGTGCTTTTTCAATAGCAACAGGAATAGACTTTTGATATTCAGGTTTCAAGCGATAGACAACAATATTTTGCTGGTCTTTTTTCTGATCTTCCATAAAATCCTTCAGACTCTGTTTTTGTGAACCTCCTTTTGGGGCTGCATGCAAAACAAATATTTTACCTCCACTTTTTTCCAGAATCCCAATATGGTCAAAAGAAGCAATTTTCTGCTTTTGGGTAACATTATTAATAGCTCCGGACAATCCTGTTTCTTTTGCCATTACAAAAAGTAAATCTCCATTTTGAAGCTGTACGGAACTCTGATAGGAATTACACTGTAATAGGATTAGCATTAAAAGCGACAGTAGCCCGCCAACAGTTGCTTTCTTAATTTTATTATTGAAAATCATTTTAATTTCTGGTATTCTGATTGTTTATCTGACTCCAAAATTACAAAATAGAAATCATTACATTTGTGAAGAATATCGAGTAACTTTCACAGTAACCCAAACACTTTATCCACTCTTATGCCTCATATTTTACTTGTTGAAGATGATAAAAGACTTTCACGCCTTATTGGAAGAGGTCTTCTGGAACAGGATATGGATGTAAGTTTTGCCTATGATGGTGAAAAAGCTACAGAACTGGCCACTACTCAGGATTTCGATCTTATCATTACAGATATAATTGTTCCTTTAAAAAACGGCCTCGATTTCTGCAGGGAGATAAAAAATTCAAAACCTCACATACCCGTTATTATGCTGACAGCATTGGGAACTACAGATGATAAACTGGAAGGTTTTGATTCCGGAGCAGATGACTATTTAACCAAACCGTTTGAAATGCGTGAGCTAATTGCAAGGGTGAAAGTCTTAATGAAAAGATTTTCTCTGCATTCTCCTACTGAACCGATATTAAGATATGAAAATATCGAAATGGACCTGAAACTGAAATCAGTAAGCAGAAACGGAACTCCTATTAAACTTACCCCAAAGGAATTCAATCTGATGAAATACATGCTGGAAAATCCTGAAAGAGTACTCTCCCGCTCAGAAATTGCAGAAAATGTATGGGAAACGCATTTTGATACCGGAACTAATTTTATAGATGTATACATCAACTATATCCGTAAAAAAATTGACAAAGACTTTGAAAGCAAACTGATTCATACCAAAGCCGGAATGGGTTTTATCTTAAAAAAGGGATACGAAGAACACCAGCAATAAACCATAAGGTATGAAAATAAGAACCCGCCTCACCCTACTCTTTACCATCGTCACGGCTATGCTGATGATATTTTACGGTATTGCAGTATACTATTCTTCCAGTGAGGCCAGGGAAGTTTCATTTTATGCCCAGCTCAGAAACGAAGCGGTAGCCAAAGCCAATCTTTTTTTCAGAGTACACTGAGCGAAAAGGAAATGCACCGTGTTTACAAAAACAATACAAAAACTATTAATGAGGTTCAGGTAGCCATTTATGATCCGGAATTTAATCTGATTTATCACGATGATTCAAAAGTAGATTTTGTGAAAGAAGATCCAAAAATGCTTTCCAATATTTTAAAAAGGAAAGAGATCAGTTTTTTCATTAATGACCTTCAGGCTATAGGAATGGTGTATTCACACAATGGGAAAGAATACCTGGTAACCGCTGCCGGATACGATCAATATGGATACAAATCCATCAACCACCTTCTTACCATCAGTATTATTGCTTTCATCAGTATTCTGATACTTATTTATTTAGCCGGAATATTCCTTTCAAAAAAGCACTGAGCCCTCTGGGTGAAATGGTTCATCAAATAAAGAACATCACTGCCGGAAAATTACAGTTGCGTTTAAAAACATCTGGCGAAAAAGATGAACTGAATGAATTGGCTCAAAATTTCAACGGAATGTTGGAAAGACTGGAAAATTCGTTTGATGCTCAAAAACATTTCGTATCCAATATTTCCCACGAACTTCGTACCCCATTATCCGCCATTATCACAGAACTGGAATTCTCTTCTGGAAAGGAACAGACCAAAGAAGAATATCAGCAGACCATTCAATATACACTGGATGATGCCCGAAATATGGCGAAATTATCCAATAGCTTAATGGATCTTGCCAAAGCCAGCTACGACCCTAATGAAATCAGTTTTTCTGAAGTACGACTGGATGAAATTCTTCTGGAATCTTATTCAAAAATCATAAAAGAAAATCAGGAATATAAAGTTTCTCTGAATATTGACAATGCCATAGAAGAGCACCAACTCGTTGTACAGGGAAACGAATACCTGCTACAGGTTGCATTTAATAACCTCATCGATAATGCCTGTAAATATTCTCCAGTTCATACCTGCCTGATTGATGTTAAAGTAACCAATGAAAAGCTTTACATCAGTTTTATCAATACTGGAATTACGATTTCACAGGAAGATTTACTTCATATTTTTGAACCTTTTTTCAGAAGCGAAACCTCTAAACAGGAAAAAGGATATGGAATCGGGCTTTTCCTAACAGAAAAAATTATCCATCTGCACCATGCAGCGATCAAAGTAACATCTGAAAATAATGAAACTGTTTTTACGATAATATTTGACATCAAAAATTATTGATTTTGATGCAAAGTTCTGATTTATCCTTGTCAAGGTTTAAAACCTTGACAAGGATAAACTGATTAGACATCTGTTTAATATGTAAGAACTTAAATACCTCTTAACGGTTTATATTAAGACTTTTTAATTATGGGAAGCAGCTGCTTTATTAAAATGGTAGTTCCTATACTCGCGGCAATAACACAACTGATGGAAATCCACTGTAAAAAAGACAGTTCTTCAGCAAGAAAGACCAATCCGGAAAGTGCTGCAAATGCAGGTTCCAGACTCATCAGAATACTGAATGTTTTAGCAGGAAGCTTTTTTAGGGCCATCATTTCTAAAGAAAACGGTAAAGCACTGGATAAAATGGCGACTCCCAAACCTTTTACAAAAATAGTCGGGGTCATATTAAAAACTGCACCATCCCATATTGTAAAAGGGATAATTACCAGACTGGCAAATAACATCCCTGTGGTTACGGCATCTCTTCCATCCATTATTTTAGAAACTTTTCCGCCCATTACGATATAAAGAGCCCAGAATATTCCCGCAAGAAAAGCTAATCCAAGTCCTAACAAATCTACATGATCACTTTTCCACGGAACAATAAGCAATATTCCTATACAGGCCAATAATGCCCAAACTACATCCAGCAATTTTCGGGATAACGCCAATGCAAGAAATAGCGGACCTGCAAATTCTACGGTTACTGCAAGCCCTAAAGGAATCCTCTGAATTGCCATATAAAATATAAGGTTCATAGCCGCCAGCCCCGTTCCATACATCGCACAATACTTCCACTTTTGTGGGGTAAACTCTAAAAATTTGGGTCTATTGATGATGGTAAGCAGAATTGCGGAAAGCACAATCCTCAAAGTAACGGTTCCAATGGCTCCAATTGCCGGAAAAAGCTGTTTGGCAATGGATGCTCCACCCTGTACACAGATAATGGCTAACAATGTGGCAGGAATCGCTAAGTTTGAATTTTTCATTTCTAAAATATATAATTTATAAAGACAACTTTTGGTTGGAAACCGGGAAATAAAACAAGCTTTATTCTACAAAATTAATAATAGTATAGTAAAAAACTAGATTATTGCCAAAAGTATTGAAATTTTATCTTAAAAAATGGTTACAGATGAGCGCTTTATTTCCCAATCTGTAACCATTCATCAACCCGTACATAGTATCAAATGATACTATCAATTATGTCATTTTTAATTAAAAAAGGACTATCTCTATTTTTCTAATAAAATTCTAATAGCATTCTAAAGTTTTTCTAACGGCTTAAAAAAGCCACTCTTCCTACTTTTGCACTGTAAAAAATAAAGCACATGGACGCAGATCCTTACAGTAATTATCAATCTTAAAAGCTTTAGTTGTACTCACTTTTCCCGTACAGCTCACAAGCTTTATAAAAAAGGAAAAGTTATGAATACATTTGAATTTACACTTCGTTTATTAACTGCATTCTGTTTAGGAGCCGGTATAGGCTTCGAGAGACAGTGGCGCAAAAAAAATGCAGGTCTTCGCACCAATACCTTAGTTTGCATAGGTTCCGCAGCATTTGTACTGATTGCCATCAGAATTGGTGGTGATGCAGCCGGAAGAATTACCTCTTACATCGTGAGTGGAATCGGATTTCTCGGTGGTGGTGTTATTATGAAAGACGGCCTTACCGTAAGAGGTTTGAATACCGCAGCCACTTTATGGTGTTCCGCAGCGATAGGAGCATTGTGTGCACTCGGATATCCCAAAGAAGCACTTATTACCGTCTTTTTTATTGTTTCCACCAATATATTCCTACGCCCTACTTTATCTACCCAAAAGGAGGTACGGAGTAAGAAACTGGTCATCAACAAGAAAAAGAACAATACAAAACCTAAAATCAGCAACAGCACTCAATTTTATTAAGATCATGAAAAGAATAATCTTAAGCATTATCATTCTTTTTGCAATCTCCTGCAAAGACAATGTTCCACAACAAACTCCAGAACAGGAAATCATCCTGAAGGATAATCAGGTTATCATTCCTGAAAACAGTCCTGTTTTAAAGAAAATTAAAACCATAACCGTCAGCGATCAGGAATACAATCATGATATTACTTCTGTAGGAACCATAGAAGCCATTCCTAATAATTATGCAGAAATAGCAAGCCCATTTTCAGGAAGAGTTACAAAAGCATTTGTTAATATCGGACAGAAAGTAAGTGCTGGAAGTCCTCTTTTTGAAGTGCTTTCATCAGGGTATCTGGATATACAGAAAGAATATTCCGATGCCTTGAATGAAGCGGGTCTTGCAGAAAAAAAATACAAACGTCAACAGGACCTTGTAAAACATGGTGTGGGAATACAAAAGGAACTTGAAGAATCTGAAACAGAATTCAGAAATAAAAAAATTTCCCTATCCAATGCCTCCACAGCATTAAAAATTTATAACAGCCAAGGGAAAGGCTCCGGCGGTTTAATTGTAAGAGCTCCTATTGCCGGTGAAGTTATTTCCAACAAAATCGTTACCGGACAGTATCTCCGTGAAGATGCAGAACCTGTGATGGTTGTTGCTGAACTTTCCAAGGTTTGGATTTCAGGAGAAGTGAAAGAAAAGGATCTTCGGTTCATTAAAAATGGAGATCAGGTATCTGTAAAAGTTAATACTTATCCAGACAGAGCTATTACCGGAAAAGTATACCATATCAACGACTGGGTAGATGAAGCCACAAGAAGTATCAAGGTTTTAATACAATGTGATAATCCCGACAGAACATTAAAGCCCGGCATGTTTGCCACCATCATCTACTCCACCGATTCTGAAAACACAATTATTATCCCAACCTCTGCTCTGATGCAAAAAGATGACAATCAATACGTCTGGATCAAAACAGGAAGAAACCAATTCATGAAGCGTAATGTAACCACTGCCGAAGCTTCTGAAAAAACGGTAAAGATCACATCAGGGCTTAAACCAGGAGATGAAATCATGACCACTGGAGGAATTTATCTGCTGGATGTAAAATAAATGTAGAATGTGGAAGCAAAAACTCCCATTAAAGTTAGATTATGAAAAAGTTATTAACCGTTTCCATACAGAAAAAATGGCTTATACTGGCCCTCTTTATATTATTAGGATTTTTTGGATACTATTCTTGGACTAAACTTTCCGTTGAAGCTTATCCGGATATTGCAGACACCACATCACAGGTTGTGACCCAGGTACAGGGACTCGCTGCCGAAGAAGTAGAACAACAGATTACCATTCCCCTAGAAAGAGCTCTTAATGGAATCCCGGGAATGCACGTCATGCGAAGCAAGAGTACTTTTGGACTTTCCATGATTACCATTGTATTTGATGATGGCATTGATGATTATTGGGCAAGACAGCGTATCCAGGAAAGACTGGCAGAAGTTTCTCTGCCTTATGGGGCGCAGCCAGGATTAGATCCTTTAACCTCGCCCGTAGGAGAAATTTACCGATATGTAATTGAAAGTGACAATCTCAGCTTAAGAGAACTTACGGATCTTCAGAATTTCGTGATTATTCCCAGAATAAAGCAGGTTTCAGGAATTGCAGATGTAACCAATTTTGGAGGAATAACCACTCAGTTTCAGATAGAGCTTGATCCCAATAAACTGGAGCAATATGGTCTTTCCCTTGCAGAAATTATCGAAACCATCAGTAAAAACAATGCCAGTGCGGGTGGAAGTATGCTTCCCCGTGGAGATCTTGCATACGTTGTCCGTGGGATTGGATTGATTAAAAACCTTGATGATCTTGGAAAAACCGTTGTAAAAACAGAAAAAGGAGTTCCTGTTTTTTTAAATGATATCGGAACTTTAAAATATGGAAACCTTGAACATAAAGGAATCCTTGGATTTACAGACCGAAGCAGAAACTATAATGAAAGTGTAGGCGGAATTGTATTGCTTTTAAAAGGACAGAATCCCTCTCAGGTATTGATTGGTGTACATGAAGCCGTAGATGAACTGAACAAAAATATTCTTCCGGCAGGGGTAAAAATTCATACCTACCTGGACAGAACTGATCTTGTAAAAACCACTCTTACTACAGTTTCCCATACTTTAACGGAAGGAATCGTATTGGTAATCATTATCATGATTGTATTCCTTGGAAGCTGGCGGGGAGCTCTTTTAACTGCGATTACTATTCCTTTTTCACTTCTTATTGCTTTCATTTTAATGCATTTCACCAATATCCCGGCCAACCTTCTTTCATTGGGAGCTATAGATTTCGGAATTATTGTAGATGGTTCCATCGTAATGCTGGAAGCTATTTTAAGGCAGAGAGAGGAACATCCCGACAAAGAACTGGAAGAGAAAACAATCATTCAAAAAGCCACTGAAATTGCGAAACCGATATTCTTTTCAGGAATTATCATCATTACAGCTTACCTGCCTTTGTTCGCATTTGAAAGGGTTGAAAAAAAATTATTTACTCCCATGGCATTTACAGTAGGTTACGCATTATTAGGAGCTCTGGCAGTAGCTTTACTGCTAATTCCCGGGCTGGCTTATATGATTTACAGAAAACCCAGAAAGCTTTATCACAACAGATGGCTCGAAAAAGTAAGCAACGCTTATGGAAAAGGAATTGACAAAATCATGTCTGCTCCTAAAAAGATCTTTATTCCTGCAGGAATTGTATTATTGGGAGCAGGAATTCTTTCTTACAGCGTAGGTAAAGACTTCTTACCTGAACTTGATGAAGGTTCTATCTGGTTACAAGTACAGCTTCCACCCGGAATTTCTCTGAAAAAAGCACAGGAAATGAGTGACTCTCTCCGTATGAGAACCATGAAACATTCAGAAGTAACTTATATTATGGTACAGGCTGGACGGAACGATGATGGTACCGATCCGTGGACAGCTTCCCACTTTGAAGTATCTGTAGGGATAAAACCTTATAAAGAATGGCCATCAGGAAAAACAAAAGCAGACCTCATCAAAGAACTTGCAGAAGATTATAAAGATATGCCAGGTTTTACAGTAGGTTTCTCTCAGCCAATGATTGACGGAGTGATGGATAAAATATCAGGTGCCCACAGTGAGTTGGTGGTGAAAATTTATGGCGATGACTTTGCCGGAACAAGACAGGTTGCAGAAAATGTTCTCTCCCTTTTAAAAACTGTTCCCGGTTCTGCTGATCTTGCCATTGACCAGGAACCACCACTTCCTCAGCTACAGATTATAGCTGACAGAAATAAAATCGCACAATATGGCTTAAATGTTTCTGACGTTACCGATCTTATTGAAACGGCACTTGGTGGAAAAGCAGTTTCTCAAATCTTCATTGGTAACAAAGTGTATGATATTTCCTGCCGTTACGTTGAAAATAGCAGAAATACTCCTGAAAAGATTGGAAATCTGATGCTGGCCTCTTCATCAGGAGCAAAAATTCCGCTTTCACAGATTGCTTCAGTAAAATTGAGTACCGGAGAAAGCACGATCACAAGAGAAATGAACAAGAGACACCTTACTGTAAAGCTTAATCTACGAGGTCGTGATTTGACTTCATTCCTCAACGAAGCTCAAAAAAGCATTGAAAAAAACATCCGTTACGACCATGAAAAATACCAGATCAAATGGGGCGGACAGTTTGAAAATAAAAACAGGGCTTATTCAAGACTGGCAGTTATTGTCCCGTTGGCTTTAGCAGTGATGTTCCTGTTATTGTACGGTGCATTCGGAACCTTCAGACAGGCACTGGTTTTAATGAGTATTATTCCATTAGCTTTATTTGGTGGAATGCTGGCCTTAAACATTAGAGGAATGTCTCTCAATGTATCTTCTGCAGTAGGTTTTATTGCCTTATTCGGAGTGGCTATTCAGAACGGGGTGATTATGGTTTCCCATATCAATACCTTAAGAAAAAGTGGAATTCCGCTTAAAGCATCGGTTATTCAGGGAGCAAAGGACCGTTTCAGGCCTGTATTGATGACCGCCTCCGTAGCGATCATCGGATTATTGCCTGCTTCTCTTGCAACAGGTATCGGATCAGATGTACAGAGACCTTTGGCTACCGTAATTGTGTATGGATTGATGTTTTCAACATTCCTTACCTTGTTTGTACTTCCTGCCATTTATTATTTAGCTGAATACCGTTTCGACAAACAAAATGCAACCTCTCATGAAATCTAATTTTTTAATCATAATAGTATGTACCGTTACCGGTATATTCATCAAAGGCCAGACAGAGCAGGAACCTATTTACTTCAACGAATACCTGAATTATGTGAAGGATAAAAACCTTGGTCTTGCTGCACAGAAATACAATGTCAGTATGGCTGAAGCCTCTATCCTCACCGCAGGAATTTTCCCGGATCCTCAAATTGAAATGGAAACCTCTAACAACGGGGTTTCCAAAGATATGGGATACACCATGGAAGGGGCAGTTAGCTGGACACTTGAGTTGGGTGGCAAAAGAAAAGCCAGAATAGAAACTGCAAAAAATGAAGCAGAATATTCTAAACTGCAATTACAGGATTATCTGAGAAATCTTCTTGCTGATGCTACTTTAGGTTATATTGATGCTTTAAAATCAAAAGCATTGCTGAATGTTCAGAAAGAGTCTTATCAGAGTATGCTCAAATTGGCTAAATCTGACAGTATCCGATACAAATTAGGTGATATTTCCAAAGTAACGTCTCAGCAAAGCCGCCTGGAAGCATTTTCTTTATTAAATGAAGTGTATCAACTTGAAGGAAATCGGCAACAATCCATCACTGCGCTATCTGATTTTATGGGAAGCGACAGTACCGGCAAAGAAGTAACCGGAGATCTCAATACCTTCAACAGAACTTTTGCTTTAAATGACCTCATCACACAGGCTTTTAACCAAAGAGCAGACCTTTTAGCTTCCAAACAGAATATCAATACTGCGGCAAGCCGTGTTAAACTTGAGAAGGCTAATCGTGCAATAGATTTAGGGTTGAGTGCCGGAGCAGGACATAATACTGTGGCCAATAATGAAATTGCCCCTTCACCTGCTGTCAATACTGTAAAATTGGGAATCAGTGTTCCTTTGAAATTTTCCAATCGTCGGAATGCTGATCTTAAAATTGCCGAAATGGGCCACTCTCAAGCAGAAACAGAATATCGACAAATTGAAAACAGTATCAGGATGGAAGTTACTCAGGCTTACCAACAGTATACTTCTGCTCAAAAACAGTTGCAGCAGTTCGATAACGGAATGTTAAAAGAAGCGGAAAGCATTCTGAAAGGAATTACTTACAGTTATCAGCGTGGAGAAAGTTCTATTTTAGAAGTGCTTAATGCCCAGAGAACCTATAATGAACTTCGTCAGAATTATTTCCAGTTGCTGGCAGATAATGCTTCTGCTTTAATTGAACTTGAGCGCAAAGCCGGAATCTGGGATATTGATTTTTAAAAAGAAGGGGAGCCAGAAGCTGGAAGAAGGAAATTTATACTCGTCATAAAATTACTGGAACACCTATTAATTAACCTTTTAAAATGTGAATATTTTTAATAACAAACTATAAGTTATCAAAAACACAACACTAACTTCCAGCCTTCCTCTTCCGGCTTCCATCCTAAAAAACTGCCCTGCAATCTAATTGATTCAGGGCTTTTACTATTTCTTATACTGAGATTCATAAATACCAATCCAATCCTCTACAGTCATTTTCTGACTCAGTTCTGCGATCAGCTCAAAAGGAATATCTTCTGGTTTCTTAAAACGTACACAGGATTTTCCCATATCCAGTTTTTTCTTGGAGTATTTAGGAAATTCTGCCACAAACCAATTCAACAGCTCCGGTCTGGAATACAGTCCCATATGATACAGTGCAATAAAGTTTTTTTGTGAGGCCAGATTAATAAAAGGCAAAGGAGTTCCCGGAGCACAATGATACCCTGCAGGATAGGTTTTCAAAGGAACTGCCCAGCCTAACATCCCGTAATTGGAAATTTCTTCAAAACCTTTAGGTAGATTATTATTAATCATATCATAAAGTTTCTTAAACGGCTCTTGCCTTTCATCCGGAATCTTTGAAAGATAGTCTTCCAGTGAGTTTGATATAATTTGCATTTTCAGTGAGTTTTAGGTGGTCAAGTTAACAAAAATAGTTATTCATTGATATAAAAAAAGCAGCGATACAAGAATGCACCGCCACTCAACTTTATTTACACTAAAAAATTATTTTTTGATCGTTTTTACTGTAGAATGAGATCCGTCTTTAAAATATAGCGTTACAAAATACAATCCGGAATTCAATCGGCTCAGATCAAGCTCATTCACAGAACCTTCAACTGTTTTCACTACTCTTCCTGCAGTATCTGTTACCGCTACTGACTTAATATCTCTGGTATCTGAAATGTACAGAATATCCTTGAATGGATTTGGATGAACTACCGCTTTTTTCGCTGGTTTATTCACTTCCGAAGTACTTAACTGAGTATTTTCAACCGTAAAATCATCCACATAGAAATTATAATCCAAATCTTCATCCAGCGATCCTGTACTGCCATAAAATGCAAAAACAGTATTCGCACCGATATAATTAGCAAGATCGAATGTATATGGGTTAGAGGTATTAGACGGTGCATTATTTGTATCCCAGGTCTGCAGAATCGTCCATGTAGTTCCACCATCATTGGAAATCATGAAATGAACAACATCATCACTATCCATACCTGAAGAGCCAGTACCGGAATAGGTAGTTACTCCGTAATTAAACTTCACTTTATAGCCACCTGCAGAGAGATTAAAAGTTACTGTTTTAAGCCACCCTGTTCTATCTGACGAATATAAATTCATAGAGGCAGAAGGCCCATTAGCTGATGTGTTTAAAAAACTACGCGATCCCCAATAAGAAGTACCAGTACCTGTTGGCCCTGTACCCGGATCTCCGCCTGTTAAGTTATTCGCCCAGCATAATCCCGGAAAACTTGCAAAATTATTAGTATAAGAAGGCACTATAGCCCCACACTGTGTTGTAAACGATTTAGCAAGTGACCACGCACTCTTACTTGTTGCTGTACTACAGTTAGCTCTTACCCAGTAATAATAAGTTGTACTTGGGGATAAATTACTAAGTGCATAAGAAGTACCTACAACATTGGAATGATTAGGGTTTACATTACTCGCAGGAACTGCAGAGTTGGGACTGTAATAAATATCATAACTTGTCGTCTGGTTGCTTGCCGGAACTGTCCATGAAATTTGAGCAGTATTAGCAGTAACTCCGGTTGCTGCTTCTGTTGTAGGAGCAATACAGTCTGTATAAGCATCTGCTGAGAAAGCAAAAATATTAGGAATTCCAGAGCCGGAAGTTTTTGAAATGGTAACGCTCTGTATTGGTTTAGCCTGATTGGCTGCATCAATGTTCAGTACAGTCTGATACAATCTGGGATTGGTACTGTTGGGTTCTAAGACATCGTTTCCTCTATTAATTCTTCCAATTCCCTGAATAGCATAATTAGAACCGCCATACCAGTCTGAAAGGCTGATATTAGAAAATGTCTGAGTTGAATTATCTGTAAAAGTTACCGTTGCACTTACCGCAGACGTTCCGCTGCCACTTGTTGAAAGCATATATAGCTTAAAAGCAGCCATTGGTGTAGTAAATACAAGAGTTCCGCTATCTCCTGTTGCATTAAGCTTTAAAGAATTATTAGCACTTAAATCCCCCAGTTGATAACTTAAACCCGGTGTAGAGGCTACCACAGAATTAATGATACCATCCGCAGGAATTCCGTAAGTAAGAGCGGTGCTTGTAGAGGTAAGTTTAAAATCTCTTGCAACAAAAGCAAAAGATACTCCATCAACATCTGTTGTAGTAGACACAGAAGAGGATCCTACTCCATTTGCAATTACATCTGCCGTAAACCCGGAAGTAATTGGCATCTTTTGAAAATTTTGAGCTACCATCGCTGATGCTGAAAGAAGCGCAACAGCAGGAAAAGCTTTAAAAAATAAATTTATTGTCATTTTATTTACATTTGGGCGGTAATTTAAGAAAAAACAATAATAAATAAAGATTATTTTTAACAAATAAATAAATAATATTAAAAATAAAGATAATATCAATAGTTTAAATTTTAAAATTATCAACCTTCAAAGCAGATGATGAGCCGTTTCTTCTTATTCTTAATTTTATTATTGGGAAATTAAATCCTATTTTTGTCATACAAATTTTTGAACAATGCCGAATATTTCAAACAGAGCACTGCATATGCCGCCATCGCCGGTAAGAAAACTGGTTCCCTTTGCATTACAAGCAAAACAGAAAGGAATAAAAGTATATCACCTTAATATCGGACAGCCTGATATTGAAACTCCGGAAACAGCATTAAATGCTTTAAAGAACATTGATCTTAAAGTATTGGAATATGCACTTTCTGAAGGTAACTTAGACTACAGAAAAGCCCTTACAGAATATTACCACTCTTTAGGTTTTTCAGATCTTACACCGGATAACTTTATTGTTACCAATGGTGGTTCTGAAGCGTTAAACTTTGCTATTTCAACTTTGTGTGATGATGGAGATGAAGTAATCATTCCTGAACCTTATTATGCTAACTATAATGGATTCACCAGTACATTCGATGTAAATGTAGTAGCAGTTCCATCTACTATTGATACAGGTTTTGCCCTGCCACCAATTGAAGAATTTGAAAAAAAGATTACAGAAAAAACCAGAGCAATCATTATTTGTAACCCAGGTAACCCAACAGGGTACCTTTACACTCGTGAGGAACTTCAGAAACTTGCTGAGATTGCTTTAAAATATGATATCGTAATTATCTCTGATGAAGTATACAGAGAATACGTATACGATGGAAAACAACAGGTTTCTATCCTTGATTTCCCTAAGCTTAAGGAAAACTGTATCGTTATTGATTCCGAATCTAAACGTTATTCTATGTGCGGAGTAAGAATCGGATGTATGGTTACCCGTTCTCAGAAAATCCGTAACGCAGCTATGCTTTTTGCACAGGCAAGATTAAGCCCGGTTCTTTTAGGACAGATTGCAGCTACAGCGGCTCACCAGAATGACGGAGCTTATATCAGAGCAGTAAGAGAAGAATATACCCACAGAAGAAATGTTTTAGTAGACCTTTTAAATGCTATTCCGGGAGTAATATGCCCTAAGCCTAGAGGAGCATTCTACTGTGTAGCTGAACTTCCTGTGGATGATACTGAAAAATTTGCACAATGGTTGCTTGAGTCTTATTCTCTTAACAATGAAACAATCATGGTAGCTCCTGCCGGAGGTTTCTACAGTAACCCTGAATTAGGTAAAAAGCAGGTAAGAATTGCTTATGTACTGAAAGAAGAAGATCTTAAAAGAAGTGCTGAAATTCTGAAAGAAGCTTTAAAAAAGTACAGAGAAGAATTCAGCCTGTAAATTATAAATGATGCCGACAACAAAAATTGCATATCTGAAACTCATATTTCCGATCTTTTTGCTGTCGGCATTTTTTCCTGTGATTCAAAAAAAACATCACAACCTGTACCATCTAAAAATCCCAATGAAATAACGCTTATCAGGTTATCTCATATAGGGGGTACTATGGGTGAATACAGGATTATTAAAGCTACCAAAGATTCTGTTTTTGCAGAAAAAGGTGCTACTGCCAACAAAACTCATCAGGAATGGGCTTCAGCAATCAATACAGATACATGGAAGCAGCTCATCTCCTCTATTAATGTTAAAGATCTTGACAAAATAAAAAGTTCACCAAGCCAACAGTCTGTAGACGGAATTGATGAAACTTTTCAGATACGCACTCCTAAGAAGTCACATATCTACGTTAACTCTTTTGCCGATCCGGAACATTACACACAGCTTCAACAGCTTAAAGAACAACTAGACAAAATTCTTCCTAAAGAATACAAATAAAACATGCAAGAAAATTTTTCCTTAAAGCCTTACAATACATTCGGTGTTGATGCCAAAGCAAAATATTTTACAGAAGTTAATAACATCGAAAAGTTAAAAGAAGCTCTTAGCTTCTCAAAAGAAAACACTTTACCTCTTTTATTTTTAGGAGGCGGAAGTAATATTCTGTTGACAAAAGATTTTAACGGCCTTGCCATTAAGCTTAATTTTAAAGGCATTACGGAGCAGAATCTCAATGAAAATGAAATTCTGGTTACCGCAAAAGCAGGTGAAAACTGGCATGAATTCGTAATGTACTGTCTGAATAAAAATTACGGCGGATTAGAAAATCTTTCTTTAATTCCCGGAAATGTAGGAACGTCTCCTATGCAGAATATCGGAGCCTATGGAACAGAAATAAAAGATGTATTTGTGAGCTGCCAGGTATTGGATCTGGAAAATCTTGAGCTTAAAACCTTTGGTCTTGAAGAATGCAGGTTTGGTTACAGAGATTCTATTTTCAAGCAGGAAGGAAAAGGAAGATATGTTATTTTAGAAGTTACTTTTAAGCTAACTCAAAAAGATCACCACATCAAAACAGAATATGGTGCTATTAAATCTGAGCTTGAAAATCTTGGAATTACGCATCCTACGATTCAGGATGTTTCCAAAGCTGTGATTAATATCAGACAAAGCAAACTTCCGGATCCTAAGCAAATTGGAAATGCAGGAAGCTTTTTCAAAAATCCGACTATTCCTTTGGCTCAGTTTGAAGCGTTAAAGCAGAAGTTCGAAAATATTCAGGGATATCCTAATGGAAATATGGTAAAAGTTCCTGCAGGATGGCTTATTGAGCAGTGTGGATGGAAAGGTAAACAGATCGGAAATGTAGCTTCTCACAAACTTCAGTCATTGGTTATCGTCAATGCAACAGGAGAAGCAACAGGAAAAGAAATTTTTGACTTCTCCACTGAAATTATCAACTCCGTTAAAGAAAAATTCGGCATAGAACTCGAGCGAGAAGTGAATATTATATAACATTCGCTTTAGATTATATAACAGAATTCCGGGTATTTTCCGGAATTTTGTTTTCTTATTTTAAATTATTCTAAATAATCATTGGCTAGCATTATTATATTTTATAATTTTGCGACCTGCTTATTTAGAATAAATAAAAATGACTAGATCTTTACTTTTTGTTTTCTTTTTCATTTTCTGTACACAGTTTGTACAGGCGCAAACTGAAAAATCACAACTGAATATCACTGTATTTGATGAAAACAATAAAGAATTAGGTGGCGCTTCTGTTACCATCAATCAAAACTCTTTAGTTACCGATAAAAATGGTCATACGAACATTTCTATTCCTAATGGTAAATATCATGTAAAAGTTCTTCATCCTAACTTTCAGGAAAAGGAACTGAATATCGTTCTTACCTCATCACAAAACATCACCATCCAGCTTCAGCCTATTAATAAACTGGAAGAAGTAGTAATATTTTCCAAGGAAGGTAAAGGTTTAACTACTAAATCTGTTATAGACAGACAGGCTATGCAACATTTACAGCCTTCCAGTTTTACAGATCTGATGGAACTTCTTCCCGGCGGACTTTCAAAAGCACCTTTTTTAAACACAACCAATAAAGCTACTCTCCGTGAGAACACCGGAGATTATGTGGGTGATAAATACAACACTTCATCTCTTGGAGTACAGTTTATGATTGATGACAACATCATCAATACTAATGCTGATATGCAGGTTTCTGTAGATAACAGACAGTTTTTAGATAGTCCAAAGTATAGAGAGACCACCTCTTCAGGGGTTGATATGAGAACCATTTCCACCAACGATATTGAAAAAGTAGAAATTATCAGAGGAATTCCTTCAGCAGCATATGGAGATCTTACTTCAGGATTGATAAAAATTGAACGCAGAATAAAAGCGTCCCCCTTACAGGCAAGATTCAAGGCTGATGGATTCAGTAAACAATATTACCTGAGCAAAGGTTTTAAGATCAATGATAAATGGCAGCTGAGTGCAAGTGCAGATTTTCTGGATTCAAAATCAAATCCTACTGATGATTTTGAAACTTATCAGCGTATCACAGCATCTATCCGATCAAAAAAAATCTCCACGCTATGGTCAAGACCTTTAGAATGGAAGTCTACTATTGATTTTTCCACTAATATCGACAATAAAAAATATGATCCGGATAATGGTTATCCTTCAACTGATAAATATGAATCCAATAATAAAAGAATCAGCATAACGAATAACTTCATTTATCAGCTGGATAAAAATTCTTTTTTCAATAAACTTGCTTTAAATACGGCTCTCCGTCAGGGATTTGAAAAATTAGA
This sequence comes from Chryseobacterium sp. CH25, assembly GCF_004119455.1. Classification (GTDB taxonomy): domain Bacteria; phylum Bacteroidota; class Bacteroidia; order Flavobacteriales; family Weeksellaceae; genus Chryseobacterium. The sequence goes on along the minus strand of NZ_NRQT01000002.1, from coordinate 498,948 downwards.
ACAGATAAAACTGATTCAGTTATCCGGTCCCCGTTCATTTTCATTGGCAACAGAACAGGGAGAAAATGTAGGGTATTTTCCGAATCTACGCTATATCACAGAATTTTCTACAGAAGGAAAACCTTTGGATATCACGGCTTTCTTCCAGGCAAACGGAACAAAGAAAACATTCGGAATTACTCATCAATATGAAGCGGGGCTTGATTGGAGGTATTCAAAAAATAATGGTAAAGGGATGCAATATGATATGAAAACGCCTCCTTCTGCCAATTCAAGAATAGCAAGGCCAAGACCTTACAATGATATTCCCGCCTCCAGCTTATTAGCAGCTTTCTTCGGCGACCAAATGAGCTACGCTCTTAATCAGCATAAATTCACCTTGTATGCAGGATTGAGATTATCAAAAAATCTGGGGATTGACAATTCTTATGCGATCAGTAAAAAAGTTTTTGCTGAACCGAGATTAAATTTACAATACAACCTTCCTCATCTCATGATTAATGGCTATCCTTTAAAAACAGATGTTACCTTAGGATATGGTCTTTTCTACAAGCAGCTTACTCTATTGATGCTTTATCCTAACAAGGAATATTGGGATTATACTCAGCTGAATTACTATCATAATGATGAACAGTATCGATATGTCAACTTTATGACCTACATACAATCAAAGGAAAATAAAGAACTTCAGGCAGCAAAAAGTATTAAAAAGGAAATTCGTTTAGATCTAGCTTACAGAAATAATGAATTCTTTATCACTTATTTTAAAGAAAATATGAACAATGGTTTCCGAAATATGGACCAAACTACTGTTCACAGTTATAAGCAATATGATAACACTCAAGTAGATATAACCCAATGGACACCTAACGGACCAGATTTAACAAACGTTCCTTATGATGTTAAAAATGTTTTTGCCCAATACACAACTACAGAAAATGGGAGTGAAACATTAAAACAAGGAATTGAATTTGGTTATACTTCTCCAAGAATCAAAGCAATTAACACCAGATTTACTTTCACCGGAGCATGGTTCAAAACCCAGTACAGAAATTCTACACCTATTATCGATAGACCCAATGCTTCAATTGGAACAGAAGCTTATCCTTATTACGGAATCTATCAATCTGATTACGGTTATGTGAATTCTAATATAAATTACAACCTTCTTATAGACACCTATCTTCCAAGTCTGGATATGATTATCTCGGCTTCTATACAAGGAAGTTTATACGATCATAGCAGGAACGACAGAAGAATTGCTGAACCTATTTCCTATTACGGAATAGATGGTGTAGTACATCCTTTTACAGAAGCAGACAGAACTGACACTTATAAACAATGGCTGGTAAGAAGCGTTTCTGTTTCTGATAATCTGGATAGGCTTTACACCTTTACTATGGTAGGAAATATTAAAGTGACCAAAAGTATTTATAAAGCACTACGTACCTCATTATTTGTCAACAGACTTTTCAATTATAGTGCCCCTTATACTTTCAACAATGTAAAAGTGTACAGAAAAGGAACCAATACTCCGTATTTCGGAATGGAATTGAACTACAATTTTTAATATATATCAAAAAAATATCATGAAAAAAAGAGTTTTACTACTAAGTTTAGCCGCTATGATGGCCACAACATTTACAGTAACATCATGTACTAGTGATGATTTCGGAACTACTACTACTCAAAAAGGAGTTTTAACATTAAATTTCTCTGGTGAAAATATCTCAACTTATAAAAGTTTAGATATTGAGATCAGGGAAGTAAATACCGGCACTGTAATAAGAGAAAGCATTAAAAATGTCAATACATATTCTTTGCCTTTGGACTATGGTTCTTACAAAATTACAGTAAATGGTGCTGTTATTTCCGGTAATGAAGAAGTATCAGCCGGAGCTATGGCTCAAACCGACGTTGCTTTATCTGCTACCAAACTTAATATTCCAATCATTATTAAAAAATTCCATGATGACTTTATCATTGAAGAAGTTTTCTTTACAGGAGTTAAAACAGTTGAGGGTAAAAACTATAACTCAAGCCGTTATTTTAAGTTAACCAATAATACCAAGGAAGTATTATATGCTGACAAACTAATCATTGGGCAATCTGAATTCCTGACTGTAGAAGATAAAAATCCTACTCCATATAATGCTAACTTATCATTCCCGGTAAAAGCAGTGATGGTACTTCCCGGTTCTGGTACTCAATACCCTGTACAGCCTGGAGATTTCATCGTTATTGCAGACAACGCAATCAATCATAAAGCTCAAACCAGTACAGCATACGACCTTCACAATGCTAACTTTGAATACCCTTCTAACAATCCTGCATTAGGACAAGTAGATAACCCTTCTGTTCCCAATGCAAAAGTGATCTATTCACAAATGAACTTTAATATGTTCTTTTTACATGATCGTGGTTTTGAAAGTTATGTGATTGCACGTTTCCCATTCGATGAAAATGAAGAAAGCTTCCTGAAAAAAAACACCTATGAATATACTTATATCAACAGTGCTGGTGGAGTTACTGCAAAAAAAGCGTATTCCATTCCTAATTCATGGATTATTGATGGGGTAAACAACAGTATTTCTTCAAAATTTGCCCAGACATTAACTTCTGCAAGTATTGATGGTGGATGGACTTCTGTAGGAACTATTGATAAAGACCCTACCCGTTTCGGAAAATCAGTAAGACGTAAGGTAAACGGACAGATGACGAATGGTAGAAACCTTTATCTGGATACCAATAACTCATCTAATGACTTCGTGAAAGACGCTCAACCAAGTTTAAAAGACGGTATTGTTCACTAAAATACCGTTCGATATTCAACAGTAAATTATGTTACAAACAAAAACATTTTTCTGCTTATTATTGATTGGGGTTTCTTTAAGTACAAAGGCTCAGGATAGCCTAAGCCTTTTCAAAAAGCTCAATAATCAATATAATCAGGAAAGAGATTTTAAAAATACATTTTATTATAACCCGGCATCCATGTCGGGTTATAGTAATTCTTCATTTTCAGAATTTAGCGTCGGTTATCATGATAATAAAGATAACATTTACCGTCAACAACTGGGAAATGGAAATAAAGGACTGACAATAAAAGCGAAATCTTTTCAAAAGCTAAAGCCTAACCGTTTTGTATGGGGAAGCGCAAGTTATCAGAACTTAAAAACCAGCATCGTCAATTGGAACGAAACGTTAGATTATGACCGTATTGCACCTTATATTACTTCAGATTCCGTTGGCGGAAAATTAAATCTGGAACGATATCAGTTTGCCGGAGGATATCTTGAAAAAATAAACCGTTGGACCGTTGCCGGACAGGTAAGTTATTCTGCACAGATGGGATACCGTTCAAAAGATCCGAGGATGAAAAGCACAACTTCAGATCTAAAGATAAATGCTGGTGTAAACTACCAAGTCTTCAGAGAGTATGAAGTTGGAGTTTTTGGTGAATTTAATAAATACACTCAAAATAATTCAATCCAGTTTCAAAGCCTTTTGGGCAGACCTTATGTATATCTCATGTCAGGACTTGGCTTCTCTAATTATTTGTTTAATGGAGGAACTCGCCCGGCCAATACTTTCGAAGAATTTGCTTATAAAGGAGGAATTCAAATTTCCAACCAACAAGGAAGAGATTTCTACCTTCAGGCTTCAATGGGAAAATCCAGCAATATTAAAAGTTACAATGATAATTCCAACGAAAACCATAACATTTCTGATCTGAAAAATGAAAAGTTTGAATTGGAAGGAGCAAAGTTCTTTAATATTAATGATAAACACCGCGTTGGTTTATCAGCAGGATATGTTACATCCCGAAAAACAGGCTCTGAATATGGCTATTCTATGAATACCGCGATAATGACCCAAATCTTCAAAAGAGAAGCTTATCGCAGAGAAAATTACACAGCCTCTCTTAAAGGTTTTTATCAGTACAACCAGGAGAATTTCTCAATTACAGCAGTTCCTTTCTTGGGGTATGAAGAAATAAAAGAACGTAGACTTTACCCAAACTCAGGACAGAAATTCACATACTCCTATTTCGGGCTTAATGCTGATTACAAACAACAGATTAACAATAACCAGGCATTTACATTCCAACCTTATTTCAATAAAAGAATAGTGAACCAATCCATCAATGCTTTAAACACCACAGGAAATGCGGCTGTTGATGAATGGGTACTTCAGGACTATATCTTCCAGGCTAGTGATATTACAACATTAGGAGCCTCGGTAAGATATGATTTTAAACTGGATAAACTGCCTGCATTCTTTGTAAGCGCGCAATACCAGACCCAAAAAGTCCAGAAAAATAATAATAATTTTGTAGGTGCAAGCATAGGGATAACGTTTTAAACATGAAAAAACTAGTATATTGGGGATTAGGTGGTATTGTACTCACTTTATTAAGCTTTACACCTAAGGTCAATCGGGATTTACTGGACCTTCAGGATCCTACCATTGAAGATATTGTAAAGAGTTATAAAAAGGCAATTGCAGAATGGCCCAAACCGGATATTGATTATGGAGTACAATGGAAAGAATTCTCTCCTATTAAAAAAGACTCTGCATTTTTTGTAAATCAGGACAAGCCTACTGTTATTCTTGGGAAAATGCTATTCTTTGATCCCAAATTATCCCAGTCCAGCCAAATTTCATGCAGCTCATGTCATGATCCTGAAATGGGTTGGTCAGACCGAAGACAGGTAGCATTAGGAAATAATCACCTTCTGGGAAACAGAAATACACAATCTCTTTATAATATTGCAGAGAGGCAGATCTTTTTCTGGGATGGCAGAGCAAAGACTCTCGAAGAACAGGCTGCAGGACCACTCGGAGCACATCATGAAATGGCAATGGATGTCAAAGCATTACCCTCAAAAATACAATCCATAAAGGGATATAAGCCTCTTTTCAAAAATGCCTATGGTGATGAAAATGTAACCTATGACAGAATTGTAAAGGCCATTGCAGACTTTCAAAAAACTATTAAAAGCCAGCCAAGCCGTTTTGATAAATTTCTGGAAGGAAAATACAATGCCTTATCTGATGAAGAAATCTATGGGATGCACATTTTCAGAACAAAGGCACGCTGTATGAACTGTCATAGCGGACAATATCTTACAGACGAATCTTTTCATAATATTGGACTTACTTATTACAAAAGAAAATTTGAAGATCTGGGGTTGTATAATATCACCAAAAAAGCTGAAGATGTGGGAAAATTCAGAACCCCACAATTAAGAGACCTAATGCTCACCCAGCCATGGATGCATAATGGTTTTTTTGGAGAGTTGGAAGGTATCGTCAATATATACAACAGTGGAATGCATATGATAGATCCATCTCCTGAAGCTAAACAGAAAGATCCATTATATCCTGTAACAGATCCACTTTTAAAACCTTTAAATCTTACAAAAGAAGAAAAAAAAGCTTTAGTTTCTTTCCTTGAAGCTCTTTCAGGAACAAAATATAAAATGAGACGACCAGAATTTCCTGTAGAATAAAATGTATCCGGCATTTGCCGGATATTTTTGTATGGGAGTTTGAAGTTTTCAAGGATTTCTCCCACCAATTTAGATTTCACAACAATCTATATCTTCTGACTTCTCTTCCCCTCTTTCCTATCACGAGAAAAAACATTATTTTCGTTATAAATTCAGCACAACATGAAAATAGCTATTTTAGGAGCCGGAAATATGGGATTATCATTTTCAAAATCGTTTTTGAAATATGAACTTATTAAGCCTGAAAATCTTCATCTGATTACCAGAAGCCAAACAAAAATCTCCAAAATAGCAGAAGAATTTCCCAAATCAAAAACATCCACCTTTGAAGAAGTTGCAGAACTTGATGCTGACCTGATTATTATTGCTGTAAAACCACAGGATTTCCAGACAGTTGCTCAGAACTTCAGATTTACCTTAAAAGAGAATCAAATGGTTCTTTCCATAATGGCCGGAATTAATATTGAGAAAATCCAGAAAGCACTGAATCATTCCCTGGTTGTAAGAGCTATGCCTAACTCACCTACCCTTCTGGGCATGGGAATTACCGGCTATACAGCGGCAGATGGAATTTCCTTTAGCCAGCTTATCAACATTGAAAGGCTATTGAACAGTACGGGAAGATCAGTTTATTTGGAAGATGAGAATCTTTTAGATGGGGTTACTGCTCTTTCCGGAAGCGGACCTGCTTATTTCTACTATATTATTGATGCCATGATTAAAGCAGGAATTGAAATGGGAATTGAAGAAAACCTGTCCAAACTGTTTGTAAAGCAAACCATGCTGGGAGCCTATCATCTCATCAACAATTCTGAAAAAAATCTTGAAGAACTTATCAAAGACGTTGCATCCAAAGGGGGAACTACGGAAGCTGCTCTGAAGACTTTTGAAGAAAACAGTTTCAAAGAAATTTTAAAAAAAGGAATTTTAAATGCTGAAAAAAGAGCAAAGGAACTCAACAGCTAAATCTTTTTTCAATAAATCTGCAGCACAGCCAGCCTAAATACACTCCAAACGTATTTAGAAGGATATCATCTACCTCAAATATTCCCATTCTTGTAAAATACTGAAGTCCTTCCACTATGGTAATGGCAGGTATAAAAGTAAATAGTAAAGATTTTAGCTCTGTAAGTTTTGGAAAAATCCAGCCCAAAAACCCAAACGGAACAAACATCACTATATTTCCGAGGACTATAACAACAATGTCCTTCCAAGACATTGCCCCCTGAATAAACTTAATAGTAGAAAGTACAGGTTCCACCGTAATCAGATTATCTTCATACTGAAACCTGCCCATTCCGAAAAACATCAGATAAAGCAAAAACAAGGTATAGGGAACAATAACAATTTTATATAATTTCTTTAACATCGGATGCTAATATATTCATTTCAAAAACATTAATTTTGTATATTAAAATAATTTAATGAAATACGTTCTGCTAACACTTATTTCAGCAATGCTGCTGTCGGTCTCTTGGCCTACTTATGGAGTTCCGTTTTTTATATTTTTCGCACTCGTTCCCCTTCTGATGATGGAACATGGAATTTCAAAATTTTCAGACTATAAAAGAAAAGGCTGGATCATCTTCGGACTTTCCTATCTGTGTTTCGTGATTTGGAATATTGTCACTACAGGATGGCTGTATGGTTCTAAAAATCCGGACGGAAGTCATTCTATGATGGCTGTTGTGTTCCCGGTTCTTGTGAACTCACTTCTATATTCCTTGGTTTTCCAATGCTATCACTGGTATAAAAATGCTCAGGGAACTTATTGGGGATTAGGATTCTTTATTGCGATCTGGATGAGTTTTGAAAAATTCCATTTAGGTTGGGAACTTACCTGGCCATGGCTGAATTTAGGAAATGTATTTTCAGATTATCCAAAACTGATTCAGTGGTATGATACCCTGGGAGCAACCGGAGGAAGCTTCTGGATTTTATTAATCAACGTTCTTATTTTCTATACGGTAAGAACATGGGAAGCAGGAAGAAAGAAAAAAGACCTGATTAAAAATTCATCTATTATAGCAGCTTTAATTGCTGTTCCAATGATTATTTCTGTCATTAAGTATAACAGTTTTAATGAAAAACCATCTGGACAGGTGAATGTGCTGATGCTTCAACCCGATTTGGATCCTTACGCTGAAAAATATTCAAAAGACAGCTTAACCATTGAACAGGATCTTTTGGCTCTGGCTGAAAAAAACTCAACAACAAAAATAGATTATTATATTGCTCCTGAAACGGCACTACCCGGCAGAGGTTCTATTTCTGAAACCGGGATTGAGAAGAGCTTACTTTTAAATAATGTAAAGGATTTCTTATCTAAACACCCAGGATCTGTTTTTGCAACAGGAATCTCTTCCCACCGTTTATTTTTTGATCCTAAAACCTTACCAAAAGAAGCGTATGAAGTTAATCAAGGAGTTTGGGGAGCAAGTTACAATACAGCTATTCAGCTTGCGCCACAGCAGAAAACACAGATCTACCACAAAGGAAAACTGGTTCCAGGTGTTGAAATCTTCCCTTATATGAGTGTTTTAAAACCTATTTTAGGAGATGCCATGCTTAATTTAGGGGGAACAGTTGCTTCTTTAGGCACTGATAAAGAAAGAATATCATTTTCCAATCCTTACAACAAAGGAAGAATAGCCCCTATCATTTGCTACGAAAGTATTTATGGTGAGTTTGTTACAGATTATGTAAAAAAAGGAGCCAACTTCCTGGGCATTATGACCAATGATTCCTGGTGGGGTGTTACAGAAGGACACAAACAACTTTTATCTTATGCAAAATTAAGAGCTATTGAAACCCGAAGAGAAATTGCCCGTGCTGCCAACAGTGGAATTTCAGCACATATTAATGCAAAAGGAGAAATTGTTGCAGATACATTTTATGGAGACCAAACTGCATTATTCTCAAAAATTAACCTTTATGAAGGGATGACATTCTACTCAAGAGCAGGTGATCTTCTTTCCAGATTTTCAATATTCGCTTTAGGGTTTTTATTATTCTATTACCTTATAAAAAGATTTCAGGCAAGAATAAAGAAAGCATAGTGTTTAAGCGTCAGTCACGCTGATCATTACACTTAAAAATACAATCTGCGTTATCTGCAAGATCTTAGAGAAATTAAATTCTCACTGATTGAGCTGATGACGCAGATTCTTTTTAAACACAAATAACACTAATGTTTACGCCAATAACCACAAACTTCTGTGTAAATCTGCGAAATCTGTGGGAAATAAAACTCTAACCAATTGAACTGATAACACAGTTTTTTCTTAAACACCAATAACCACAAACATCTATACAAACCCCTGATATCTGTGAGAATAAAAAAGAGAAGCCAGCTGGACGTCTGACTTCTCTCAAGATAGAATAATGATTCAGTTAGTTATTTTATACTAAGTTTTTTGGTGGTTATTTCGTTTTTTATTTTCAGTTTTAATAGATATATACCTTTAGGGAGATGAGAAACATCAATAGACTGATCTGATTTTAAAATGATACTCATCTTTCTTCCTTCCATTGAATAGATTTCAGCATCTGAAACCTTCTCTCCTTTAATAAATACTTTATCAGAGGTTGGATTTGGATAAACAACAAGTTCTTGTTCTCTATTAACCGTATTTTCTCTGGTTGATAATGTTCCCTGTGTAGAAACATCAGAATATACCTTTGAGGCATCAATGGATCTTACACTCCAATATACGTTCTGAATAGACGGATCAAGATCCAGGAACCATGAAGGTGTAGTTACAATATATTTGGCAATATCCTGTGATCCTGGTGTAGATCCTACTTTAATTTCATAGCGTAATGCGTTCGTTGGAGTTTTATCATCTGTGGCTCCACTCCATGTAAAATTAAATCGGTTTCCGTTTTTAATCAGATTCAGATTTGTGGGTGCTGTTGGTTTTGCATTTTGCTCTGTAGAATTATTTTTAAACATTTTAGTCAAAGATGGGATACTTGGATTTGCCCAATCAAATCCTGCTAGTAAAACATCCAGATGATTGTCATTATTAAAATCGAACAATTGAATAAATCCCGGACCTCCTAAGCTGTGTATCCCACTCGTTGTACCTTCAGTAAATTGCTGATTAGTCACATTATATAAATAAGTTTTTACTACTGCATTATAATTCACATCACCGGAAATGATAAAATCATAATATCCATCATTGTTCAAATCCCCTACGCTGACAGACGCTTCAGAAATTCCTGTTGGAATCTGCTGAACCACGAAGGTTCCCGTTCCATCATTCATCATCACTGCAAGGTAAGGGTCATCATTAGGGTCTTTACCCACCACTACCATATCCTGAAAACCGTCTGCATTAAAATCAGCCACTTCCAGTTTTCCGGAAATTAAAGAATCCAACGCCTGCGTATGAACCAATGTACCATTCTGGTTGATATATACTTTAGAAACCGGATCACCGTTAATATCCGAACCTATAATAACAAGATCCAAAAGATGGTCATTATTAAGATCTATTACTTTAAAACTCCCGTTTTGAGTTCCATCAGCCCAGTTTTCAGTCATAGTAAAACCTGATCCTGTATTTTGATAAAAATCCACACTATTCCTAAAACCACCCCCATGGGCAAACTGAGTTCCGTTAATAGCATAGTCCTGTTTTCCATCATGATTAAAATCAAAAACTTCTAATGAACCATATATTTTTCCCGGAAGCTCATCTTGTCTCACAAAACCAACTCCAGTATTTTTAAAACGATAGTGCTTGTAGTTTACAATATCCATATAACTCAGCCCTGTAGAGATAATATCCATTAATCCATCATTATTAAAATCAATAAATCTTATATCTCCCAGATGGGTTACATCTCCTCCCAGATCGGTATAAGGCTGTAAAGTAGTCCCATTATTATTGTATACTTCATTATAGGTAGCATCAGGATTTCCATCTCCATCTGAATCTATGGCTCCATTCACTGCAATATCCAATGTTCCGTTATTGTCTACATCAGCAATATCCGCTGCTGAGAAATAAAAATTATTCATTCCGGTCTGTATCTCTGTAAAATTCTGAGCACATAAACCAACAGGCAGCATAGATAATAGAATATAAATTCTCTTCATAATTTTTATTTAGATTAATTAAAAACAAAGATAGAATATTAATTTTTCAGCTTAAAAAAAAGTGTGTATGAAATATATCAGCACTGATTTACTGCTATATCCCGGAAATTCGGATATTTTAAAAAATCAATATTTATAATCAGCCACTTATTTGCAAATATTTTCCAAAAGATTTGTCTATCTAAAAAATTCTTCGTTATTTTGCACTCTCAAATATTATACAAATAAGAACATCGAGATATGTCAAGAATTTGCCAAATAACAGGAAAGCGTGCAATGGTTGGTAACAACGTTTCTCACGCTAATAACAAAACGAAGCGTCGTTTTGAAATTAACTTATTAGAGAAGAAGTTTTACCTTCCAGAGCAAGATAAGCACGTTACACTGAAAGTATCAGCTCATGGATTGAGAGTGATTAACAAGATTGGAATCGAGGAAGCTATTGAAAGAGCTACTAGAAACGGATTGATTAAAAAGAATTAATAAATCATGGCAAAAAAAGGAAATAGAGTTCAAGTAATCCTTGAATGTACAGAGCACAAAGAAAGCGGTATGCCAGGAATGTCTAGATACATTTCTACAAAAAATAAAAAGAACACTACAGAGAGATTGGAATTGAAAAAATACAATCCTGTTCTTAAGAGATCTACCCTTCACAAAGAAATCAAGTAATTTATAAATATAATTTACAATGGCAAAGAAAGTAGTAGCAACCCTACAAACTGGGTCTAAAAAAATGACTAAAGTGGTGAAAATGGTGAAGTCTTCTAAATCAGGAGCTTACGTTTTCGAAGAAAAAGTAATGAATGCTGATGAAGTAGATGGTTTTTTGAAAAAATAATCAATACTTTATTTACAATATAAAAAACTACTCATATTTTGGGTAGTTTTTTTGTTATCTTTGTTCACCAGATTATTAATCAATGAAATATGAAGAAGATTCTTGTTCTGATAGGTACAGTTATTTTTCAATTTTCATTCAGTCAGAAAATAATGAACCCTACAGAATACAAAAGTTCACCAAAAGTTTTCAGTATTCCTGGATTATCACAATCAGTAAGCATTGATTGCGGTACGTCCAGAATGATTTTATTATCTGGTCAGGTTCCTTTAGATTCAAAAGGAAACCTGGTGGGAAACAATGTAGAGGAACAGACACATCAGATTTTCAGAAATATTGAAAATATTCTGCAGGAGTATGGAGGTTCAGGAAAAGACATTGTCAGGCTTGGAATTTTCATCACAGATATATCAAAAACCCCGGATTTCAGAAAAGTGAGGGATCAGTATATCAACCTACAGAATCCACCTGTAAGCAGCCTTGTAGAAGCAAGCAAGCTGTTCAGAAATGATGTATTGATAGAAGTAGAAGCCACAGCAGTGATTACAAACAAAAGATAAGAATAAACTAAAACTATGAGTTGGTTTAAAAATATTTTCAAAAAGGAAGAAAAAGAAACTCTTGATAAAGGATTGGAAAAATCCAGCCAGGGATTCTTTGAAAAAATGACGAAGGCCGTAGTCGGTAAAAGCAAAGTAGATGATGAAGTTCTGGATGATCTGGAAGAAGTACTTATTGCATCAGACGTAGGCGCTTCCACTACCATTAAAATCATAGAAAGAATTGAAGAACGTGTAGCCCGCGACAAATATGTTGGGGTAAACGAACTGGACAGTATTCTTCGTGAGGAAATTTCAGGATTACTGCTTGAAAACCCTCATGCAGGAACCGGCAATATCGATACTTCAAAAAAACCTTACGTAATTATGGTTGTGGGAGTAAATGGTGTTGGAAAAACAACCACTATTGGAAAACTGGCTCATCAGTTTAAATCTGAAGGTAAAAAAGTAGTTCTTGGAGCTGCAGATACGTTTAGAGCTGCTGCAGTTGATCAACTTACCATCTGGAGTGAAAGAGTGGGCGTTTCTATTGTAAAACAGGAAATGGGATCAGATCCTGCTTCTGTAGCTTTTGATACGGTACAGAGTGCTGTAGCTCAAAATGCAGACGTTGTTATCATTGATACTGCGGGAAGGCTTCATAATAAGATCAATCTGATGAACGAGCTTTCTAAGATTAAAAGAGTAATGCAAAAAGTGATTCCTGATGCACCTCATGAAATCTTATTGGTACTTGACGGTTCTACAGGACAGAATGCATTTGAACAGGCTAAGCAGTTTACTGCAGCGACTGAAGTGAATGCTTTAGCCGTAACAAAACTAGACGGAACAGCAAAAGGTGGTGTTGTAATTGGTATCTCAGATCAGTTTCAAATTCCGGTAAAATATATAGGTGTTGGAGAAAAAATGCAGGATCTGCAGCTTTTCAATGGTACGGAATTTGTAGACTCATTCTTCAAGAAAAGATGATTTATATCATGTTTTCCCTTATATTAGTAAACAAATCAATTTTAAATATTAATCATTAAAAAATTTGCAACTATGGGAATTATAACATGGATCTTATTCGGTCTTATTGCAGGTGCAATCGCTAAAATGATCATGCCGGGAACTCAGGGAGGAGGTTGGCTAATCACCATTATCCTTGGAATTCTAGGCGCATTTGTAGGAGGAGCTATAGGAGTTTACATTCTACATTGGGGAGACGTTACCTCATTCTGGAATCCAAGAAGCTGGATTCTTGCCATTGGAGGAGCTTTGGTTATCCTCTGGATATACGGAATGGCTACAAAGAAAAGCTAATGTAACGCTGATAAAAAATAAAATCCCGGATCTGAAATTCAGATCCGGGATTTTCGTGTACAATATAATTTAGTTAGTTGTTGATTCTAATCTGGTAAGGCATTTCCATTTTTACCTCAGACTGTAATTTTTTGTCAGTAATCTGCTGCAGGATTTCATAGTTAGACTTCCCTATTTTATTTTTGATAATTCTTGCAGAGATATCTTCTTCATTAAGATCTTTAAAGATCTGCTCAAAAGGAGTCATTTTCTTAGGATAAGATTCTACGTAGTAAGATTTCACTCCTGCTTTCTGTGCTGCAAACTTTACAGCATCGTTAAGTGTACCTAACTCATCTACCAATCCAATTTCTTTTGCACGGACACCGCTCCATACTCTACCGCCACCTACATTATCAATCTGCTCGAATGCTTTCTTTCTGTTCTGCGTAACAAAATGTACAAATCTTTTATAAGTACCTTCCACACTTCTCGTCATCATGTTTACTCCATAAGGGGTAACACCGTTTAATCCTGAATAATACGTTGAGTTAGCATTTGTTGCAACAACATCTGCACGGATACCATTCTTGTTTGCAATATCTTTATAATAAGGCAACACTCCAAATACCCCGATAGAACCTGTAAGTGTATTAGGTTCAGAATAAATTTTATCCGCTGCCATAGCTACATAATAACCACCTGAAGCTGCGTAATCACCAAAAGATACAATCAGTGGCTTCTTCTTTTTCAGTTTCTGTAATTCAAACAAAATTTCATCTGAAGCATTCGCACTTCCGCCAGGAGAATTGATTCTGAAAACAACCGCCTTCACCTTATCATCTTCCTGAAGTTTTTTAATGTATTTCACATACTTTTCAGAGTGAATATCATTGTATTCGTCTCCATTATTAATAGAACCTGATGCATATAATACAGCCACTTTTTCTCCGGACTTATCTTCATCAGCAAAAGAACTGATATAGTTTGTTAAAGAAACCTTATTCAGTTTTTCTTTATCCTTTACATTCAACTTCATTTTAAGCATATCTTCATATTCAGATTTCTGAATAAGTTTATCTGCCAGTTTATATTTTAATCCCTGCTCAGGAATCATTCCGTACAAGCTGTCAACAATCGTTCTGAATTGAGCAGTATCAATTTTTCTGGAAGTTGCCATTTTATAAGATGTATTTTTCCAAAGGTCGTTTAGTAATGTACTTAACTGTTCTTTATTTTCAGGAGAAATATCATTTCTTAAGAAAGGTTCCACCGCAGACTTGAATTTCCCGTGACGGATCACCTCTATTCCAATCCCATATTTATCTGCAAAGTCTTTAAAGAAGGTAACCTCAGTAGAAAGACCTTTTAACTCTATACCACCTGCAGGATGAAGATAATACTGATCAGCTACAGATCCCAGATAATAAGCAGACTGTGATACTCCATTTCCGTAAGCATATACAAATTTCCCGCTTTTTTTGAAATCTTCAATAGCATTTCTAAGATCATCAATTTGGGTAAGCCCTGCATTCAGGTCATCTGTCTCAATACTGATCCCTTTAATATTATCATCCGTTTTAGCTTTATTAATGGCCTCAAGTACATCATACAAAAGAACATTTTTATTCTGGCTGCCTAAACCAAACAGATCCATCTGTTCTTCTGTAGGGCTGTCTATTATATTAGTCTTTAAATTAATCGTTAGAACCGAATTCTTTTTCACCGCTCCCGACTTGTCACTTCCCATAGAACTGAACACAAGCATCATAATAAAAAAGACGAAAAATACAGCGCAAAGTATGATTATTGCTACTATATTTGCCAAAACATTTTTAAAGAAACTTCTCATAAATCAATCAATTTTCCAATATGTCGCAGCAAAAGGTAGTTTTGTTACTAGGAAGTAACCTTGGAGAGCAAAAAAAATATAGAGCTTGCTTTACAGAAGATAAGTGATGCCGGAAACCACATTTCACAGATAAGCGAATTTTTGATGTCTGATCCCGTAGAATTTGTCAGTTCCAATATTTTTTGTAATATTGCAGCAATAATATTCACGCATCTTTCACCAATTCAATTGCTTGATTGTATTAAAAACATTGAAGTTGAAATGGGAAGAATTAATGATTCAAAAGTATCAGGTGGTTACACAGACAGGGTAATAGATATTGATATCATTAAGTATAATGAATTAAACTTTACATCAGAAAGATTAAATATCCCTCATAAAAAACATCTTTTTGAAAGGGAATTTTCAAGAATATTATTAAAGGATTTTATTTAAAACATAAAACATATTGTATGAAATTAGGTTTATTATTATTGGCTACAACCTTGCCAATTGCTGCTTTCGCACAAAGTAGCAGTACTACAGTAAACTCTTCTACTGAGTATCCTAATACATTCTCTTCAGGCTCCGCTAACGTACAACCTTTTGACAACAAAGCAAGACGCTTCAGAGATTGGTCTATTTCAGTAGGTGGAGGACCGGCATTTATGGTTCACTCTGACCTTAAATCTCTTCGTAAAGATAAAACCAACTGGGGTTATAATGCTTATATCAGTATTGATAAGCAGATTTCACATACTTTTGGTTTAAGTGTAATGTACACCAGAGGAGAAACGAAACAAACAGGACAACTTCCGGGTGCTGCGGGTGTAGCTGCAGGAATTGCCACTGCAACAACGCAATTTGACCAAATTGCTTTAATGGGAGACATCAACTTCTCTAACCTATTAAGAAGAGTTGACAATCATTCCCCTTACAGATGGGCTTTACATGGATATATGGGTGTGGGTCTTCAGGGATTCAGAACTTCATTACATGACAATAATGAGCTTAGATGGAGTGATACTCCTAAAAGAGCACCTTTGTTCATCAAACAGGACTTGGATATTAACTCCATATTCTACCAGGGAGGTATTGGTTTAAAATATAACGTTTCAAAACTTATTGACGTTGAAGCAAGAACCATGTATATCATCAGTGGTGATGACGAGTTTGATGGTGGCGGATGGGCTGGTCCTGGCGATTATGATCCTGCTGCAAAAGGTTCACATTACAACATGTTAAATCCTAGAAGATCAGACAATGCATGGACAGTAACTTTAGGTGTATCCTTCAAATTAGGAAAGCACCTGTCTCATTTAGCTTGGCATGATCCACTTCAGGAAGCATACTACAGAACTAATGTTTTAGAAAACGCATCTACAGATCTTGTAGTTTGTGAAAAAGGAGATGCTGACAATGACGGAGTATGTGATGACTGGGACAGACAGCTTGACACTCCTGCAGGAGCAAGAGTAGATGGTGCTGGTGTTGCTCTAGATATGGATCTGGATGGTGTTATTGACCTTTATGATAAATGTGTAACAGTTCCTGGACCTGTTGAAAACAACGGATGTCCAATCAAATAATATATAAAAGCCAACAACAGCTTTTGTAAAAAATCAAAATTAAATAATACACGATGAAATTAAGTTTAGCAATTGTTGCTTTAGCTTTGACAATCCCTACAGTCAGCTATGCGCAGGATTCAGCAGCAGCTACAGACGGAAAGTATCCCAATACCTTCTCTTCAGGTTCTGCTAATGTTTCCCCATTTAATAATCAGTCAAAAAGATTTAATGACTGGTCTATTTCAGTTGGAGCTGGAGTACCATTACTTCAGTCAGCAGATTTAACATCCATCAAAAATGGTAATGGTAAAAACCTGTTTGGATACTCAGCTTATGTAAGTATTGATAAAGCGATTACCCATGCTTTCGGGATCAACTTACAATATGACAGAGGTGAAACAAGACAGGGATGGTTCAATACTAAAGACTCTGCACCTAACGCTACTGCAGTAGGAGCAAGAACTCAATATGACGCGATCTCCCTTTTAGGAGATGTTAACTTCTCTAATCTTTTAAGAAGAGTTGATAATCATTCTCCTTACAGATGGGCACTTCACGGATATGCAGGTATTGGTACTATTGCCTACAGAGCATATCAGAAAACTAACAAAGGACAGGTATTAGCTACTGAAGTTAAGCCATTTGAACTAGGTTCAATGTTTATGCAGGCTGGTGCCGGTCTTAAATTCAAAATAAACAGAAGAATTGATCTTGAAGGAAGATTAATGTATGTAGTAACCGGTGATGATGAATTTGATGGTGGCGGTCAGGCATACAGCGATATCAACAAACGTTCAGAGCAGGTTTCTGATAACTTCTTCAACGCTACTTTAGGTCTTTCTTTCAAATTAGGAAAACACGAATCTCACTTAATGTGGCACGACCCACTTCAGGAAATCTATTACAAACTTGATGTACTGGCTAATAAAAATCAGGATATCGAAGTATGTAAAAAAGGTGATGCTGATAACGACGGGGTATGTGACGATTGGGACAGACAGCTTGATACTCCTGCAGGAGCTAGAGTGGATGGTGCCGGTGTTGCTCTTGATACAGACCTTGATGGTGTTATTGACCTTTACGATAAGTGTGTAACAGTTCCTGGACCAGTTGAAAACAACGGTTGTCCTGTGAAAAAAGACAATAATCAGACTGCTGTAGAAGTAGAAAAAACCCTTAAGGATATCTACTTTAACTTTAATAAAGCAACCATCAGACCTGAATCTAACAGTAAATTAGACCTTGCTGCTTCAATTATCAAAGAAAACGGCGGAAACTACTTACTGACAGGACATACTGATATTAAAGGAAATGCAGCATACAACCTAAGATTATCTAAAGAAAGGGCTGCTGCTGTAGTAGGTGCTCTGGAAAACAGAGGTATAAGCGAAAGCGTACTGAAATCAAGAGGTGTAGGTTCTGCAGAAGCTACTATACCAGCATCAGCTTCAGATGCTGAAAGATTAGCAGACAGAAAAGTTACGGTAAGATTTGTAGAAAGCTCAGAATGGAATTCTATCAAAAAGAAAGACTATGAAGATGCTCCTGTAAAAAAACCAGTAAAAAAAGCTCCGGCTAAGAAAAAGAAAAAATAATTTCTTAAATATTCATAAACCGAAAAGAATTACTCTTTTCGGTTTATTTTTTTCAACTACGACTTTTTTTACATACCTTTATATCATTTTCCGGGCAATAGGTAGAGAATCATTAAGATACAGCCATTATTGTTTTGAAAAAAATAACACAAAAATCACTTTTTAGCGTAAAAAAATCATTTAAAATAACTTAACTAAAAAAATAACACTATGAAATTAAGTTTAGCAATTGCTGCTTTAGCATTGGCGATTCCTACGGCCAGCTATGCACAAGACTCAACGGCAGTTTCAAAAGGAGAGTATCCCAATACGTTCTCGTCTGGGTCTGCCAACGTTTCCCCATTTAACAATCAGTCAAAAAGATTTAATGACTGGTCTATTTCTGCGGGGGTTGGAGTTCCATTACTTCAATCAGCTGATTTAACATCCATCAAAAATGGTAATGGTAAGAACCTTTTTGGATATTCAGCCTATATCAGTATTGATAAAGCGATTACCCATGCTTTTGGGATCAACTTACAATATGACAGAGGTGAAACAAGACAGGGATGGTTCAATACTAAAGACTCTGCACCTAACGCTACAGCTGTAGGAGCAAGAACTCAGTATGATGCAATCTCCCTTTTAGGAGATGTTAACTTCTCTAACCTTTTGAGAAGAGTTGACAATCATTCTCCTTACAGATGGGCACTTCACGGATATGCAGGTATCGGTACGATTGCCTACAGAGCCTACCAGAAAGATATTAAAGGACAGGTATTAGCTACTGAAGTTAAACCATTTGAACTAGGTTCAATGTTTATGCAGGCTGGTGCTGGTCTTAAATTCAAAATAAACAGAAGAATTGATCTTGAAGGAAGATTAATGTATGTAGTAACCGGTGATGATGAATTTGATGGTGGTGGTCAGGCATACAGTGATATCAACAAACGTTCGGAGCAGGTTTCTGATAACTTCTTCAACGCTACTTTAGGTCTTTCTGTAAAATTAGGAAAACACGAATCTCACTTAATGTGGCACGACCCACTTCAGGAAATCTATTACAAACTTGATGTACTGGCTAATAAAAACCAGGATATTGAAGTATGTAAAAAAGGTGATGCTGATAACGACGGGGTATGTGACGATTGGGACAGACAACTTGACACTCCTGCAGGAGCTAGAGTGGATGGTGCCGGTGTTGCTCTTGATACAGACCTTGATGGTGTTATTGACCTTTACGACAAGTGTGTAACAGTTCCTGGACCAGTTGAAAACAATGGTTGTCCTACTACCACTACAGGACCGGTAGTAGAAACAGAAACTAAATTGGAAGGAATTGAATTTGACTTAAATTCTGACAGAATTTTACCTTCAAACACTCCTATCTTAAATAACGCTGTAAACTATATCAATTCTTCAAGCGGTTCTTACAATGTTGTAGGAGCTACTGATACAAGAGGTACAGATGCTTACAACCAAAAACTATCTCAGAGAAGAGCAAACAACGTTAAGAATTATCTGGTGAAAAACGGAGTTCAGTCTGGTAAATTAAACGCTGTAGGTAAAGGTGAAAAAGACCTTAAATATCCTGAGTGCGAACCAGCAACGAAGTGCCCTGAGTGGAAAAACAGAGCCAACAGAAGAGTATACTTCGAAGCTAAATAATAAACTTATTAACTTATTATATAAAAGTCACGCATTGCGTGGCTTTTTTTGTCCTGATACTTTCCTTATTTTTACAACATGATTTCTCCACAGGATTTTCAAAAGCTAAAATATGATACTCTTAAGTATTTCTGGGGCTACACCGGCTTCAGAGATTCTCAGGAAGAAATCATCAATGCTGTTATCAATGAAAAAGATACTCTGGTCCTGCTTCCTACAGGTGCCGGAAAATCATTATGTTATCAGCTTCCCGCTTTATTAAAAGAAGGAACTTGCCTGGTGATCTCGCCACTGCTTGCTTTAATGAAAGATCAGGTGAACCAGCTTAAATTCCGGGGCATAGAAGCAGAATATCTATCCTCTGAATTGGATGAGTATGATGCAGAAGCCATTTACAATCGTTGTAAAGAAGGCATTACCAAACTGCTTTATGTATCTCCGGAAAGATTAACCAATATTCAGTTTCTTCAAAATATTGAAGAAATTGAGCTCTCATTTATTGCTGTTGATGAAGCCCACTGTATTTCCGAATGGGGACAGGATTTTCGTCCAAGCTATCAGAATATAAAAGGTTTTAGAAGCAATAATCCTGAAATCCCTTGTCTGGCACTTACTGCAACGGCTACTCCAAAAGTTCTGGATGAGATCAAAAACAAACTTGAACTTAGAAATCCGGCTGTTTTTCAGAAAAGTTTTAAAAGAGATAATATAAGGATCTTTACAGAAGAAGTCTCTGATAAATTCCAGCGTGTTCTGGATATTTTAAAATACAATACAGATTCGGGAATTGTATATGTAAGAACCAGAAAAGAAGCAGAACTGCTTTCCGAATTTTTAAAGAAAAATCATCTGAAAAATGTAGACTACTTCCATGCCGGTTTAACTACAAAAGAGAAAAATACAAGGCAAAATACATGGAACAACAGTGACAATCAGGTTTTAATTTCCACCAATGCTTTTGGAATGGGTATTGACAAAGATAATGTACGTTTTGTTCTTCACTACTCTCCTGCTGCTTCCCTTGAAAATTATTATCAGGAAATCGGAAGAGCCGGAAGAGATGGTAAGGAAAGTTTTGCATTCATGCTATGGAATAAACAGGAGCTTTTGAATTTCGATCAAATCCTCAAAAATCAAACTCCCAATAAGGCTGAATTTTTAAAGATCATAAGCTACCTCTACTCTATTTTCCAGGTAGCAGAATTTGAATTACCTGAAAAAACATTTCAATTAAATACTGCTGGAATACAAAATTTCACTAAGCTTTCAAAAGCCAAGATCAATAATGTTCTCAACTTCCTGCATAATCAGGAAATCATTTATTACAACGACAATAAAAGCCTTTCTTCTCTGGAGCTTTTTATTAAGTCTGATGAAATTGATCAGCTACCCCAAAAAGATGCTTATTTCATAGAGCTTCTACTCCGTACCATGTCCGGAATCACTACCCATAAAGTAATGTTCAGTGAGCAACAGGTCAGCAATAAAATTGAAGTAGGCGTCCCTTTAATCAAAGAACGTTTAAAAGAGCTTCAACAGAAAAACTATCTTGAATACATAGACGGAGCTTTATCCAGCATCAAATTTCTGAAACCCCGTGATGAAAGAGCTGTTAATAATGCGTACTGGAAACTTTTTGAACACATCCAGCGAAACAAAATCCAGAAATGGGAAGAAATGAAGTTTTACGTTGAGGATAAAGATTATTGTAAAATGAAACTTATTCTGGCTTATTTTGGAGAAAAAAATTCAAAAAACTGTGGCCAGTGTTCTGTGTGTGAAAAGAATAAACAATCTATTTTCGGAAAAAATATTTCCCAGCAGATCATCAATGTATTGGCAAAGAAATCAGCTACTATAGAAGAACTTTCTGTACAGCTGAGTTATCATTCCAAAGAAAGTATTCTGGAAAATTTAATATTCCTGCTAGACTCCGGAAAGGTAAAAATGCTGAACTTCAGAACGTATGCGCTTAATCATGAGTAATGAGTAATGGGGTAATTTACATCCTACTCCCTCGAATCACGAACCTCGAGTCTCACATATCAACTACAAAAACTTATCTTTGCAGTATGAAATCATTGAAAGTCGTTTTTTTAGGTACTCCTGAGTTTGCAAAGACATCATTGGAGTCTATTCATCAATCTCATCATCAGGTTGTAGGTGTTGTAACCGTAGCAGATAAAGCAAGCGGACGTGGTCAGAAAATCAACCAGTCCCCAGTAAAAGTATACGCTTCAGAAAATAATATTCCTGTTTTCCAACCAGAAAAATTAAGAAACCCTGAATTTTTAGAGGAACTTAGAAAGCTGGATGCTGATGTTTTTGTTGTAGTTGCATTCAGAATGATGCCTAAAATTCTTTTTGAAATGCCAAAAATGGGAACCTTCAACCTTCATGCTTCTCTCCTTCCGGATTATAGAGGGGCTGCTCCCATTAACTACGCTGTAATCAATGGGGAAGAAAAGACAGGGGCAACTACTTTCTTCATTAATGAAAAGATAGACGAAGGAAATATTCTTCTTCAGCAAGAACTTGATGTTTTACCCGATGAAAATGCAGGTACCCTTCATGACAGATTAATGGAAATGGGTTCAAAATTGGTAGTAAAAACATTGGACGGATTAGCAGATAATGCTATTGAAGAAAAACCTCAGCCACAGGTAGAACATCCAAAAAACGCTTATAAAATATTTAAAGAAGATACCAGAATTAATTGGGAAGCACCTTCTAAAACAGTACACCAGTTTATTTTGGGAATGTCTCCTTATCCTGCAGCCTTCACCACTTTAAAAATTGGAGAAGAAGAAAAAGGATTAAAAATATTTGGTGGAAAATTTGAGATTTCCAATCATGGTAAACCTGCAGGAACACTTGATATTTCTAAAAATGAATTTAAAATCTACACTCAGGATGGAGCTTATTTTCCACAGGAACTTCAGTTAGAAGGTAAGAAAAGAATGACTGTAAAAGATTTCCTGAATGGTTTCAGAAACTTTGATGAAATAACATTATAATTTAGTACACAACTGAATTTTAATTATAAATAAAAAGCCACAACACTTATTTCTGTTGTGGCTTTTTTATCTGTTATTATTTTAAATCAAAAAATAATTCCCATTTTCTCTAAGATTTCTTTACAATATTTTTGCGAACTCTACTTAGTGATTCGGGAGTTACTCCCAAATAGGCAGCGATCTGAATATTGGTAAGACGATGAGCAATTTGAGGATACTTTTTTAAAAATTCAAGATAACGTTCTTCTGAAGATTTGCTTAAATTATCAATAATCCTACGCTGTAATGCTATAATTGAGCTCTGAAATTTGAGCCTCATCAGTCTTTCCACCTCCGGCATTTCCTGGTATAACTGCTCTTTATCCATTTTTGAAATCAATAGAATTTCACTGTCTTCGAGAGCCTGAATAGTAAGTTTAGAAGGAATCCTGTTGATAAAGCTATCTATATCAGAGATCCACCAGTTTTCAATAGCAAAATATAAAATTTGTTCGGCAGCATTTCTGTCTGTATGAAAAACCTTAAAGCAGCCGCTCACTACGAACCCTTCAAAATCACAGATACTTCCTTCCGTTAATAAAAATTGTTTCTTCTTTATTTTTCGGTAGGTAAAGGCACTGCAGTATCTTTCCAGCTTTTCATCTGAAATATTAACATACTCCCGGATATGTTTTTGTAAAGGCTCGGTCATGGCTTAAAAATAAAAAAAGGTTTAGAAAAATCCTAAACCTTTTATTTTATATGGTAAAAAATCATTTAAAGTAAAACAAATTCACTATTGATTCTTCTCTTTTTATAGTTGTACCAACTCAGTTACCTCTACATCGTATCCCCCAACCTGAGGCTTGATACCAGGATTTTGAGTGATTACTTTAAACTTGTTGATTCCTAAATTCTTTAAGATCTGCGTTCCAATACCGTAATCTCTGTAGTTGTATGCTAAAGTAGGGTGCTGCTCCTGCCCATCCTGATAATTAAGGAACTGCTGAAGCTTTCTTAATGTATTTTCAGAATTGGAAACGTTGTTGATGAAAATAATAGCTCCTTTTCCGGCTTCGTTGACCATGTTGGTAACTTTTTCCAATAAAGGTTTTTCACCATTGTTTAATCTTGTTAATACATCAAAATAAGAATCAGAAGACTGTACTCTTACCAATACCGGCTCATCTACTGTCCATGCTCCTTTTGTTAATGCAAAATGGATCTGATCGTTAGAAGTCTCTCTGAAAGCATAAAAGTCAAACTCTCCGTAGTGTGTTTTTACTTTTTTCTCTTCTAATCTTTCAACAAGATTTCCTTTTTTAAGCTGATAGTGGATCAAATCTTCAATAGAAACAATCTTCATATCGTGCTTTTGAGCGAATGCATGAAGTTCAGGTAAACGGGACATTGTTCCGTCTTCGTTCATGATTTCGCAGATTACACCACCTTCTTTTAATCCTGCCAAGTGAGTAAGGTCAATAGCAGCTTCAGTATGTCCTGCTCTTTTCAATACTCCACCTTTTCTTGCACGAAGCGGGAAAATGTGTCCTGGTCTCATGAAATCTGTAGGCTTAGATTTTTCATCCATCAAAGCTAAAATTGTTTTTGCTCTGTCTCCTGCAGAAATACCTGTAGAAGTTCCGTTTCCTAAAAGGTCAACAGATACGGTGAAAGCAGTTTCTTTAGGATCGCTGCTTCTGCTTACCATTACTTCAAGACCTAGCTCATCGCATCTTTTTTCAGGAAGTGGCATACAGATAAGCCCTCTTCCGTGAAGTGCCATGAAGTTGATAATTTCTGGTGTTGTTAGTTCTGCTGCACAAAGAAAATCTCCTTCATTCTCTCTGTCTTCATCATCTACTACTATGATTATTTTCCCATTTCTAAGGTCTTCAATGGCCTCCGGAATAGTATTTAATTTAATATCAGACATTTTTACTTTTTATTTGAGTGCAAAGATACTCATAAAAATAAGCATCTGCCAATTTATATGGATGGTTTATTACGCTTTGGATAAGGAGTTCACCGCTTCTCTGATAATCTCGTAAGATCTTAATCTTTTCTGATGATCGTAAATATGTGAATTAATCATCAGTTCGTCTACATTAAATCTATTCTGGAAGTCTTTAAGTTTCTCCTGAATCTCAGCCTGATCTCCGATAAAAGTATATCTCAGCTTCTGTAAAACCATAGATTTTTCCATAGGTGACCAGATTTCATCCATATCATCTACCGGCGGTGCAAATGGCTTTCTGTCGTTTCTCACGATATTGATAAATGCCTGAAATAAAGTAGTAGAAATTTTATGAGCTTCCTCAGAAGTTTCTGCTGCTACTCCATTTACACAGGCAATGATATAAGGTTTATCTGAATACGCTGAAGGCTGAAAATGTTCCCTGTAAATTTTAAAAGCCATTTCCATCTGTTCCGGGGCAAAATGTCCCGCAAAAGCATAAGGCAATCCAAGTTCCGCAGCCAGCCATGCACTGTCTGTACTGGAACCTAAAATATAAAGCGGAATATCCAATCCTTCTCCCGGAATGGCACGTACCATTGCATCCGAATTTTCTTTGGAAAAATATCTTTGAAGTTCCAGAATTTGTCTTGGAAACTGCTCATTAATAATGGCTGGATTTCTTCCAAGAGCCTGAGCGGTTAATCCATCTGTACCGGGAGCTCTACCCAATCCAAGATCAATTCTTCCCGGGAAAAGAGACTCCAAGGTTCCGAATTGTTCAGCAATAATCAGAGAACTGTGGTTAGGAAGCATAATTCCCCCTGAACCTACTCTGATCTTTTTTGTTCCATTGGCTATGAAACCAATTAAAACAGAAGTGGCAGAACTGGCTATGCTTTCCATATTGTGGTGTTCAGCCAACCAGAATCTTTTATAATCTAAGCCTTCTGCGTGATTGGCTAAGGACAGACTGTCCTGAAAAGTATCATGAATGCTTTTCCCTTGCTTTACCGGCGCAAGGTCTAAAACAGAAATTTCAAAATTTTTCATATTGAGATGTTAATTTTTAAGGTGATACAGAATCATCCTTTTCTAAATGATATTAAAAACCATACAAATTTAAAACTTCTGAACTTCATTAGTTACTTTTTGTAATTAATAGGATCTATTGATGAGTTCAGGGAAAAACTATTGGAAATGAATTTTTATTCAATCCGTTTTGTTTATATATTTTTAGAATGTAAAATTCTTAATTAGTGTTGTATATTTGAGTATAAACTATTCCATGAAAAAAATATTTCTCCTTCTCTTTTTTATAGAATCTTTAATTTGTTGTAATCCTAAAAACCAAGACAGTTCCAAAAGAATTGCTAATTCAAAATACTATACAAAATCAGATACAGTACTTATTACTGCAGAAATAGCTGATACCATCAAGTATGATAAAAAAAGTTTCAATGAATTAATTGATAAACATCCTGAATTTTTTCAAGATTGGCCTGAAAATCCAGATAAATTCTATTTCTGTTTTGGAAATAATACAGAATTTGGAAGTGAAGCAGGTAAGGATCATTATTATACATTGTATACATATTTTTTAAAACAACGGAATGGATTTGAAAAATATACAGAACAGCGCAAGACACTTATCCATATTTTCTCTAATATCAATTCAATATTTGGTCATATTGCATACGGAGGCTCCTATTTTGGCCATCAAGGAAAAAGGATTCCTGCATATGCTGAATATCTAATTTTTTTGTCTTCAATTGATAAAGAGAAAGAGTCTGAAATAGATCATTATGATATTTCAAAACAAAAGAAGCTTTATATCCAAACTTTAAGACAAATAATTGAAGATGAAAATAGCATTGATTTTGAATCTGTAGGAAAGGAGAAAATTGATAGAATAAAAAAAATAAATTTACTTGTTGATGAAATTGAGCAACTTATAACAAGTTCTTATTATCTTCGTTCTGCTCAAAATTTTCATTATCAGTATTATACTAAAATATGAAAACAAAAATAATGTATATCGAAAACAAATCCTTCGGACATCACGGGCCTGCATGGATTGGTTTTGTAGAGTTCTCAAAATCCGGACAAACTCTTTATTTTAATAACAAAGCTCTCAAAAAACTTAAGAAACCAGGAATCAATGCCAATCACTTTGATATTGAAACAGGAGAAGGATATTGGGTATCCGGTATTAAGAAAAATGGGCAAAACAGGCATCAATTTGGTGGTGGAAAAATTATGATTGATAGAGATTCCATCAATGAGTATCTGAAGCTGGTAAGTTTTACAAGAATTGATCAAAATCACTTCGAAATTGTTGAATTCTCGGAAACAGATAAAAACAGGTTCAATACAATAGAAAATACAGAAACCGAATTCCGAGATGAAAGTTATCAGGCAACTTTTTATGACAATAACCTTAGAAAACTAATTTTTGATCTTTAATATTTAATTTTCTTAAATACAAAGGTTTTGGCTGATCCCAGTCAAAACCTTTTTTGTTTTTTGGGTTCCTATTTTTCCATATTAATATGCTCTGCTTTAATGAATTATATAAAAATCATTACTCTATTCTTTTAAACCCTTGCAATTTCTTAGTTCACTAAAACTCACGTATTTCAATGATAATAATTCAATAAAAAGAGAAATATTTACTATATTCGTATACCAAATCTTAAAATATTTAATATGAACAACAAAACAAACAACTTGTTTTCTCAGAAAGTATTTACAAAAAAAACTTTCCTGATGAGCCTTATGGTGGCTGCAACATTATCTTCTTGTAGTAAAAGCAATGATGAAATGGCCACTGAAACACAAACCAACTCAGTTAATACAGCCAATCTGAAAAGAGGACAATTAGATGGTCAGGAAATTACATATGAAAGAAAAAATGGAATGAATTTCTTCCAGGGAGATATTGTTCTTTCCGATCAACAACTGGCAGAAGGTGGAACAGCCAGTAAAGGAGGTGCTACATATTCAAGATGGCCTAATCGAACAATTTATTATACCATTGCTGGTAATATGGGTTCTATTAATGTTAATAAGATCAATACTGCGGTTAATGAGTACAATTCCAAGACGAATGCCCGCTGGGTTCAGCGCACCAATCAATCCAACTATGTAGAATTTGTTTTCGGAAGTTCAAACGGATCTGATGGCTGGGCTCATATCGGTTATCAGGGTGGAAAGCAGACTATTTCTCTGGATCAGTATATTTCAGTAGGATCAGTGATTCATGAAATGGGCCATACCGTTGGACTTTATCACGAACATTCACGCCAGGACAGGGATCAGTATGTTAGCATCCAATGGGGAAATATTCAGGATGGACAGGGATATAACTTCAATAAATATACTTCAGGAACAGATATAGGTCCTTTTAATATTAATTCTGTCATGATGTATTGGCCAAACTCTTATTCTAAAAATGGCTTACCTACCATTAAAAGAGCTAATGGCACCAACTTTACGTATAACAGAACAGGATTTACTACCGGAGATATCAATACTATCAATGCGATGTATCCTTAAATCTATAGATCAAAGTCTTATTAAATATAATTCAAAGCAAGAAAAGAATTCCCTAGGAATTCTTTTCTTTTTTATAATTGTAATGGTTAATTAAAATTCTGATCTCATTAAATTCAAAATGATTGGGCAGCGCATTTTTCCACTCCGTTAAGGTCTCATGTGGATTTTTATAAAATTCATCTTCAAACGCTTTGATTTTATCTGAAGTAATCACTCTTGCAATATCCAGCAATCCTTGTTCTGCAAACTTGGCAAGATGACCAATCACGGTTTCTTTTACCAACCCTCTTTCCAATGCAATTTCACCAATGGTTTTTCCCTGTTCAAAAAGTTGGATGGTAAGAACCTGTGACGGAACTTTAACAATTTTCATGCTGACTTCCTTGTCATTCTTTTCATCCAGAAGTCTTGTTTCAAGCAGGTGAATATCTTTCAAACTGTTCAGATATTCCTCAATATCTTCCAGCCAGCTTTTTACTTCTTCATTATATTGCTTCAACCCTTTTGCTCCTTTGATTTCAGCATAAAATTCTTTTAACGGATCAAAAATTTTATTTCTGGTTTCCGTAAAGAAGAAATTAACGGCCCCTTTTGATTTGCTTTCAATTTCGCTCCATTGTTCTTTCTGTTCAATGAAGTTATTCACTTTTTGAAAGATCACACGCTCCAACTTTTCAAAGATTTTTCCAAGATTGGTTGCTTCATGTTTTAACTGAAGATAAAGCTGATTGACTTTAGTGCGATCTATATTTTTAGTTACAGCAGAAAGTTTGTTCCACTCCTCTACTTCATTTAAGAACCACATACAGTCTACTGTGCGAAGTACTTTCCTGATGCTGTAATCATATTTTTCCTGATTCAGAATAGCTTCTACATGATCGTTAGCCACCGTATTGCTGTGGAAACTCAGGATTCTATTGTCTTTAAAGATAACTTCAGGAGTAATTTTTGATTTTAAAACAATTCCTTCCAAAGTTCTACAACGTGATAAAGCTACATATACCTGCCCCGCCGTAAAACTTTTTCCAGCATCAATAATCACCTTATCAAAAGTAAGTCCTTGACTTTTATGAATGGTCACCGCCCAGGCTAATTTAATCGGGAACTGTTCAAAACTTCCCAATACTTCTTCTTTGATTGTTTTATCTGTGTCCAGGAAGTATTTTTTCTGTTCCCAGGTTTCTTTTTTTACGGTAATCTCTTTTTCGCTTTCGTCCAGAACTACACGGATTTCATCTTCATCTAATCCAATGATTTCGCCCAGTTTTCCATTGAAATATTTCTTTTCCCCGGAAATATCGTTTCTGATAAACATGATCTGAGCTCCTATTTTGAGTTCCAGAAACTGATCGTTAGGAAACTGATTTTCTTTAAAATCTCCAACTAATTTAGCCTCATAAGTTTTAGGAGAGACTTTTATTTCCTTCAGTTTCTCCTGATTGATTTCATCTGCCATTTTATTGTGGGAACACAGGTAAACGTAAGATTCTTTACCCATGTCGAAATCTGGATCGTATCTTTTGTTCAGATGATCGAAATCTATATTGGCTACATCACCGTCACGGATTGCATTCAATATTTCAAGAAACTCCTGGTCAGACTGTCTGTAAACTTTTGTAAGCTCAATCGTAACAATCGGAATATCTTTAATGGCGTGGCTATCGAAAAAGAAAGGAGAATCGTAATACATTTTTAAGATATGTTCATCTCTTACCACTGGTGGCAACTGGAACAAATCCCCAATGAACAGCATCTGTACTCCACCAAATCTCTGGTTATTTCTTCTGATAAATCTTAAAGAAAAATCCATCATGTCCAGAACATCCGCTCTCAACATGGAAACCTCATCAATAATAATGATCTCAACCTCTCTTAAAAGTTTGAGTTTATCTTTACGGTATTTAAAATGCGGCATCAGATCGGCAATATTATTTGCCAAACTGGTATCTATCCTTTCTGTTGTAGGTAGAAAAGTTCTAAGGGGCAATCCAAACATAGAATGGATGGTTACCCCACCCGCGTTAATTGCAGCAATCCCTGTGGGTGCAATAACCACATGCTTTTTCTTTGTTCGTCTTACAAAATCGTTAAGAAACGTTGTTTTTCCTGTTCCTGCTTTCCCAGTCAGAAAAACACTTCTGTTGGTGTACTCTATTAAGTCAAAAAAATGATTGTTCATCGTTGTCAAAAATACGGAAATGAATTTGATTTTCTTACCTTGGCATAAGTTTTGAAAATTCTTAAAAAGAAAAAAGTCTACTGTGAAAAAATTTTTACTACCTATTCATGCTATAGTATTATGTGCTACATTAACCCTGATTTCCTGTAATTCAACAAAGAACCTTGACACGAATCTTCCTATAGATATTGCCAACAGACCTGTTGATGAAGACAGCCAGAAATATGATCAGGCACAATTGGATAAATTAAAAGCATCTATTGAATCTGAAGCAAAAGGGGAAGAATGCACGAATGGCAGTGACTGGACTTTTTCTCCTATGGGCGTAAAATCCTGTGGCGAACCTCAACAGTATATCGCTTATCCTAAAAAAATTGAAACTTCAATTCTTCCAAGAATCAGTGAGTATACGGATAAAGTAAGGGTTTTTAACGAAAAATATAATATTATATCTGACTGTACAGTGATTCCCCCTCCTTCATATGTTAAATGTATCAAAGGAGAAGCAAGACTGATTACACCAGACTCAAAATAAAAGTAAAGCAAAGGTTCTATATCAAATCGATACTAAGACTTGATATACAAAGCTCCGTCGTAAGACAGAGCTTTTGTTGTTTTATATTAGAGCTCAGGCTTGAGACTTAAAGATTGGAGATAAAAGACAGCCTCCTCACCCAAAAACATTAAACAAGAAGATCGCACCACGTATCCCGAAATCACGTACCTCGCATCCCGCCTACAACTCGTAATCTTTCACATTCTCTTTATACCAGGATGAATATTTCACATAATTATCTGCAATTCTGTTTACTTCACCTTCCAATAACTGAGCGTTAATATCTTTGATCTTTTTAGCTGGAACTCCACCCCAGACTTCTCCGGATTTAATATGGGTTCCCTGGGTAACTACAGAACCTGCCCCAACGATTGAATTTTCTTCAACCAGGCAGTCATCCATCACAATAGCTCCCATCCCAATCAGTACATTATCTTTAATCGTACATCCATGAACGATAGCATTATGGCCGATGGAAACATTATTTCCAATATTCAAAGGATGTTTCTGGTACGTACAGTGCAACATTGCATTATCCTGAACATTGACTTTGTCTCCCATTTTAATATAATGAACATCCCCTCTGATTACTGCATTATACCAAACGCTGCAATCTTTTCCCATGGTAACATCTCCGATAATGGTAGCGGTTTCAGCTAAAAATGTATTCTCTCCGATCTGTGGTATTTTCCCTAAAAGTTCTTTTATAAGTGCCATAGTTTTAATTTGAAAATTTAAAAAATAAGCCATTTGAAAATCATCATTTCCTACCTTCTGATTTTTAGCATCTAACTTCTAAATTACAGCGATAGCAAAAATCTAACTCTCAATTTTCAGCTTCTAACTTCTAATGCGTATTTTTGTATCTCAAATTTAACGAAAAAATGCGTACCGTACTTATAGAACCAACTGAAAACCCAAAAGTGATAAAATTTGTAGCAGATTACAATTTGATTCCGGGGTCTTTGGAGTTGGACAGAAATTCAGATATTTCAGAAATTCCTTTAGCACAGGAACTTTTCAATTATCCGTTTGTAGAAAGAATTTTCATTACGGCTAACTTTGTAGCTGTAGCTAAACAGGATACTATTGAATGGGAACACGTAGCGGAAAGCCTGAAAAATGTAATTGAAGACGAATTATTGGCTAACCCAAGAATTTATCTTCAGAAGAAAAAAGAGATGTATCAGATTTATTCTGAGATGACTCCTAACCCTAATGTAATGAAGTTTGTTTCCAGCAAACTGCTTATGGAAGGGTTTGTAGAAGTAAAATCAAGAGAAGCAGCAGAAGAAGTTCCTTTAGCAGCTGCGATCTTTAACGAGTTTGATTTTGCCAAAGAAGTTTTCATTTCTGATAACTTCGTAGCGGTTACGAGAGATAACTCTGTGGAATGGCATGAGGTAATGATCACGGTTCGTGCTCTTATTGCTGATTATCTTCAGAATGGTGGTGAGATTTCTAAAATTGAACCTCAAAAGCACGAAAACCCTGTAGAAAAAATCATCAACAGAGAATATACTGATGATGAGCAGAAGATTTCTGACATTCTAAATGAATATGTAGCTCCGGCTGTGGAAAATGATGGTGGAAAAATTTCTTTAATGGAATATGATGAAGCCAGCAAAACAGCTAAAATGCTTTTACAGGGAGCTTGTTCAGGATGTCCGAGTTCTACCGCTACTCTAAAGAACGGAATTGAAAATATTTTAAAGCAATTCGTTCCGGATCTTGTAGAAAAAGTGGAAGCTGTAAACGGATAATCAATATCTCATGACCAACTCAAAAAAGATCCTCATAATTATTGGTAGTGCTACTAAGAACTCCAGTAATCAGAAACTGATGGAACAGGTATTGGAAAAAAATCCCAATATTCATTTCCAGATGTATGATGATCTTTCTGTTCTTCCTCACTTTAATACCTCATTAACTGATGTGGATACTCCTGAGGAAATTGTACAGATCAGGGAATATATTAATGATTCAGCTGGGGTTATTATTTCTACTCCGGAATATATTTTCAGTATTCCGAGCAGATTAAAAAACCTGTTGGAATGGTGTGTTTCTACAAATGTTTTTCTGGGTAAACCTGTTGCCTTTATTACAGGATCTGCCAGTGGAGAAAAAGGTCATGAAGAATTATTATTGCTTTTAAGAACACTTGGAGCAAAAACTGATGATAAACATCAGCTTTTAATAAAAGGGATAAGGGTAGATTAGAGTCTGATGGCTCGGTTGAAAACAATACCTTTGTTAAAGTATTAGAATTGGTAACGGATTTTGAACAATCTGTTTCATCATTAAAATAAAAAATGTTGGGCAAAAAAGGAATTTTATTAGTCAATTTAGGATCGCCAAGATCTACGGCAGTAAATGATGTAAAAGAATATCTTGATGAATTTTTGATGGACGAGAGGGTAATTGATTACCGTTGGATCTTTCGGGCATTGCTTGTTCAGGGAATTATCCTGAAAACAAGACCTGCAAAATCTGCCGAAGCTTATAAAACGGTATGGACAGATGAGGGTTCACCATTGATCGTCATTACTGAAAAGATTCAGAAAAAACTTCAGAAGCTGGTAGATGTACCTGTAGAAATCGGGATGAGATATGCGGAACCAAGCATTGAAACCGGAATTCAGAAACTCGTAGATCAGGGAATTTCTGAAATCGTTCTTTTCCCATTGTATCCACAATATGCAATGAGTACTACAGAAACCGTTATTGAAAAAGCGGAAGAAGTAAGAAAAAAGAAGTTCCCAAAAGTAAAGATCAATTATATTCAGCCTTTCTATAACAGAGATATTTATATCAACTGTCTTGCGGAAAGTATCAAGGAAAAACTTCCTGAAAATTTTGATGCCCTTCAGTTTTCTTATCATGGAGTTCCGGAAAGACATCTGTACAAAACAGATCCCTCCAACACCTGTAAAATTGATGACGCCAATTGTATTAACAGTCAGGTAGATACTCACAACGCCTATTGCTACAGACATCAGTGTTATAAGACCACTGAAGCTGTGATTGCTAAAATGGGACTTCCAAAGGAAAAAACAATTGTTTCCTTCCAATCCAGATTAGGAAAAGATAAATGGATTGAACCTTATACGGATGAAACGTTGGAAACCATTCCTAAAAAAGGGGTTAAAAACCTTGCAGTAGTTTGTCCGGCATTCGTTTCAGACTGTCTTGAAACCTTAGAAGAGATTTCAGAAGAAGGAAAAGAGCAGTTTATGCATGGTGGTGGAGAAAGCTTCCACTATATTCCATGTCTGAATGATGAAGACCGATGGATTGAAGTGGTGAAAACACTTTGCGAAGAGAAACTGAATGATTTTTATTTAGTATAATCATTTTATCACCATATAAAAGGGCTGCCTCAAGATGAGACAGCCCTTTTACTTTTTATGGAAATATATCGTTTAATTAAAAATTATCGTATGATCCAAACCATGCAAATTCTGTAGTATGCGGAACTGAAACTTTGTTTCCGGCTTTATCATACAGGGTTATTCTGGTCATTGTTTCGGATTCTCCATCCCAGGTTCTTCCTACCCAGTTATGATCCAGCTTAAACCCTTCTTTAAACATCTGCTCTGGGACATGTATGGATGTAGATGTTGGAGTAAAGTACTTAGTGTATGATCTTGTGATATACGCTCCTGAGCTGTTACTTCTGAATGAAATATCAATATCCATTCTTGAGAATTCATTGGTGTTGTTAGAATTCGCTTTCAGGTTAATTACTTTTACTCCTCCAAATCCTGTCCAACGTTTATCTCCTTTGTAAACATAAGTAACAAGTTTAGCTCTGTCAACGCTTGTAGGGTTATCCAATTCAAGAGTTTCATCACCGGCTACACTTCTCA
This sequence comes from Chryseobacterium sp. CH25, assembly GCF_004119455.1. Classification (GTDB taxonomy): domain Bacteria; phylum Bacteroidota; class Bacteroidia; order Flavobacteriales; family Weeksellaceae; genus Chryseobacterium. The sequence goes on along the minus strand of NZ_NRQT01000002.1, from coordinate 463,881 downwards.
TTTGAGTAAAGATAGGATACCCATAGAAATTAGAATCAAATTTTACATTGAACATAGAATACAGATTATCCAATGAATTTCCCCAGAAAGGCTCTGTACTCTTATCTCCCGTAGTCATAACTGTAACCACAGATTTTGATAAAATATCAGTTGTTTCCTGGTTATATCCGCCGCCACCTGAAACTTTCCAGATGTTAAAAGTAGCCTCAATAGCAGATTTTACTTTCTCATAAGAATACTCACTTTCAATTGCCAGATAAGCATACTTCCCGTAAGTTACCTGCTTGGTAAAGTAAGGCTTGCTGGTAAAGTATTGAGAAGGAACACCTGTCTGCTGAATAGTTTTAGCATCGTTATTATACTCTGGAGATTTAAAAAATCCATTCTTGCTTGGTTCGAAAATTACATCGAATGAAGTTGCCACAAGTCTTGCAAAATAGATACTCTTATATTTTGTAGTATGTGTATTTTGGGACATTTTTGTAGTGAAGATTGTTCCTAAACCAACATTAAAAGAAAGAGCTTTCTGAACATCTGAATAACTGTAACATTCTGTTGCTGAATAATCAACACTCTTTTTAACTCCTGAATTGATGTAATCATTAAAATTTTTAGATGTAACAGCCTGAGACAGCATATTGCTATAGTTTGTAAACCCTTTTGGGCTGTCTATACCTTCAATAACGTAAGGGTTTGAAAATGCAAAAATCAAATCATATGGATTCTTATCATAATTAACCTCTGAATCAAATGCAAAATTTTCAATCCTGTTTAAAGGGTATACCGCTCCCGGATAGATTGTTGAGCTATTAACACTGATATTCTTTCCGGTTGCCGGGTTAACGCCCGAAGCTCCGGCTTTCATACTGTTGTCTCCAATAAAGATATGATCTTTGTCAATTGTAGATACATCCCAACTGAAAGGCTGATTGTCAAAACGACCCATTTTTTGAGATTGATCAGCATGTAAAATTTCTTCATTATTATTATCCCCAACACAGGAAATAAGGCACAGAGAAACTGCGCAGCAAAATAAGATAATCCGCTTCATTTTTTTATATATTTTTTATTAGAACCCCTATTAATAAAGGGCTCAGCGAATTTAAAAAAATATATTTCATCCAATAGTGATTATATAAATCAAAAATCAAATAAATGAGAAATATCATCAATCAGTGAATAATGCACACAAAATTTGTCCTATTTTCAAATAAAACTTATAGAAAGCGGTATACAAAAAACAAAAGAATCTGCCTCCATAGAGACAGATTCTTCATTTAAGATATATAAGAAATTATTTTTTAATTAAGTTTCCTGCTTTTTGTCCGTTCACGGTTACAATATAAACTCCAGGAAGTATATTGGCTGGCAATTGTATTTCTACTCTATTTGCGCCGTCAATAAGATTAACTTTTTCTGAAAGTTCTTTTCTTCCCGTTAAATTTACAAGTTCAACAATTCCTTTGCCTTCCTTCCCGTTAAACACAACACTAAATCTGTCTGTTGCAGGATTTGGGCTGATGGCATATGAAGACTCATTAGCCGCTGCTGCAATAAGTCCGGCTGCAGAAGTTCCTCCACCTACTCCTACTGCATTCCATGCATTGGTAACCTGTGTTACTTCATTACTACCTGCACCGTAAAGATCTGCAGCAGCCTGTAAAGAATATGTTCTTGTATTGGCATAAGTTGAAGTAGAAGTCAGGTAAGAAGTCAGTGTTCTGTAAGCAATGGCTCCTGCTTTATCTAATCCTATTCCTGAAACATTATATACAAAACCATTATCGTTGGTTCCTGATCCTCCTGTTACCAATAAATAATACCAGAAATTAAGAACTCCTGAATTGGTATGAACCCCACAATAGTCATTAGCCTGACTAGGGCTGGCACATCCTGAAGTGGTAGTTGCTTTCCAATATGTTCCCAAATAGGTATCCGGCTGGCTATAAGCATTAGGATTAGCCATATTTCTAATTACATAACTGAAATCTTCTCCCAGTGTCCAGCTTGCCTGAGTTGGTCTTGCCCATTTTTCTATGGTATTACCAAAGATATCTGAGAATCCTTCGTTTAAAGCACCTGGCTCTCTCTGATAAACAAGATTGGCTGTTTTAGAAGTCATACCGTGGGTAATTTCGTGACCGCAAACATCAAGAGCTGTTAATGGTTTACCACCATTAGTAGTAGAACTTCCGTCCCCATAAGTCATTCTGGACCCATCCCAAAATGCATTAAAATAATTGGTGGAATAATGTACATAAGATTTTATAGCAAAGTTATTGTTGTCAATACTTTTTCTTCCAAACTTGGTATAAAAATAGTCGACAGTCATTTCTGCCCCCCAGTGTGCATCGGTAGCATACTGATCTTTGTTGGTATTGACATTGTTCCATACATTATCTGTATCTGTAAAATCTACTGCTGAAGCATAGCTGGTTCCTTTTTTCAAGTTGTAGGTTTCTACAGACGTTCCGCCATTTCTACCCGTTTCTCTCAGTCTGTAACTTCCATTATAAGAATCAGTCACAATATTTCTGTTTCCACTGTAACCAGTAGTAGCTGTTCCAGGTGTATTTACATCGTGAATAATAGCATCTACACCCAAAACTCTCCCACTTTTAGCATCTACAAATACATATTGTCTGCTTAGAGGTTTCTCCGCATAGATATCGAATTTATACGCTAACTTCAGATCCTTAAGAGTCTCATCGGTAGGCTCAGAATAATAGACCAATTCACCCTTAGGAGCAAAACTGGCATTATCATCTCCAGTTTCTTTTTTAATAAAATTTTCCTCTTCTTTGTTTTGCCATTTATACTGTTCTGCACCTACAAAATTTAAAGCATTCTGTAAGGCAATTTTTTCAGAAATATTAGACTTTTTCTCCACTCCTGACGGAACTTTAAGCACCCATTTTCCAGACTGCCCTACAATTTTACCGTCTTTGGTCTGTACAGCCATCATTCCATATTCAACCGGAATGTCATTTACTGTTTGTTGAAATCTGTGAGTTTCAATACCTAGCTGGTCGATTTCAAGTCCTAATTTTCGGGCTTGTCCTTGTGAAAGCTTCTCAGATCTTTCATCCAATAAAACCGGATTTCCTTGAAAAACAGGTCCATTTTTATCAAATCTTAAGAAATCTGCGTGTAATCCACTTTTACCAGGAATTACTTTTGATGGTGTGTTTTGTCCAAAAACGAAAGAGCAGGCTGCAATGCTTGCTGCCAGAATAAATTTTGTTTTCATAAATAATATTTGTTAAGTGTGAAACGAAGGTAAAAATTTTTCACAATAAACAAACATATTATTTACAAAAAATTCAATTGAAAATATAAATCATTAAACAAACCACAATAATGATTTTAAAACAAAGCGAAATAATTAAAAATAATTTTATTATTTTGAAAATTTTTCATGAATTAAATTCATAAAAATCAATATTTTGTGAATTATTATTTTCGTTATGCAAATCATTTTATTGAATAAAATTCTTATAATTTGAAAGATTTATTAAAAAAATAAGGCTATCTCTGTGGAGACAGCCTTGAATATTTTAAAATAAAGAATATTTTATTTCCTAACCGGAGTTCTGAATTCCCCGTACCCCATCAAGCCATCATAATTTCGGCCAAAAGGAGCAAAGTAAAGAAATGCCTGATAAAGGTTCTCTGTCTGCCAGAAGTTACCGTTCACTTCACCAAAATCTAACGGACCATCTCCCTGTTTTGTAGCAAGAATATAGTTGTAAAACCCTTGCTTCAGAAATAATTTGGCAACATACTGCTTCGTAGCGGCATCATATTGCATTTGATTCTCTTTACTTGGCTTAAAATTATTGAATCCACCCAGAATATAAATATCTTTATCCACCGGATCAGATTCAAGGGAAAAATATACCCATGAATAATCTGCTTCTCTTTCCGCATCCCTTTCTCTTCCCAGATCATTTCTTCTGTAATACCAAGCTCCGTTTACATCGGGTTGATACTGATAATTTAAAGGAAATGCCCAAACCGGATGTAAATAGGTATGATTGGCATCATCTTTTACTTCCACTGCACGAACCATGTCTGCTGCAGTATTCAGGTTTTTATTATCGAAATAATAAAACTCATTATCTCCCGGGAAAGCAAGATTCATTTGCTGGAAAAGCAGTTGATTCCCCAAAACAGAGCTTGGCTTCAGATTAGAAATCGTCATATTTGGATTATTATTCTGCATCACATTTAAACTCATAGAGTTTACATTGGAAGACAGATCTCCTGCTTTCGGTAATGCCTGTACCTCTATTCTCTGATTGATATTTGGGTTCTTTGCATCTGCAATTCTTGAAACATTCACTCCTAAGGTAGCCATATCTTCCACCAGATAGAACCTTCTTTTGAAAAGAGGTTTGTCTGCAGAATCCTTATAAACAATCAACTCAAAGTTTCCAGATATTTTCGGCTGCATTTTATCATTGGGAAAAACCAGTTTATAATGAGTATACGCCTGCAAGGTATTGAATGAATACTGAAACTTATCCAATAGTGCATTCATACTGCCTGTAGCAATTTCTGTAAAGAACAGATTATCATCATTCCAGTTTCTGTCGTAATGTTTGATGGTATACCGATAGATCTCGCTGCCATTCGTAAGATCATCAAAACTCAACACCAGTTGTTCACCAAACTTGATGACTGGTGTTTCATCATTTGTCTGAGGGTTAAACAGCTGTATGCTTTGGATATTTTGTCCATACACCAGCCCACCCAGGGAAAGTAAGAGTATTCGCAAAGTTTTCATTATGACGAAGATAACGAAAAATAGCCATTTTCTTAATAATATCGTATTTTTGAATAAAAATATTGAGACTATGCTTCAGATTCAAGGCTTCGTATGCAACTTTGCAAGTGAGAATACCTACATTCTTTATAATGAAAACAAAAACGCCTGGTTAATTGATCCGGGAAATATGAATGAACAGGAGACCAGAGCCATTGATAACTTTATTAAAGAAAAAGAACTGAACATTCAGAAAATTCTTTTAACACATGCTCATATTGATCATGTTTTAGGTCTTCAGTGGGCATTTGACACCTTCAAAGTTCCGGTGAATATGCATCAGGAAGACCAGGAAGTTCTTGATATGCTTCAGGCAAGTGGAATGAGATTCGGGTTCCCTGTTGATCCTGTAAAAGTAGATATTGAATATGTAAACGAAGGAGAGGAACTTGAACTGGACGGAGAAAAGTTTAAAATTTACCATGTTCCGGGACATTCTCCTGGAAGTATTGTTTACCATAATGAAAACCAAAAATTCATGATCTCCGGTGATGTTTTATTTGAAGGCAGCATCGGAAGAACAGATCTATACAAAGGAAATTACGAACAGTTAATTGACGGTATCAAAACAAAACTTTTCGTTCTAGATCCTGAAACGCAGGTTTTCTCTGGTCACGGAAATCCTACTTCAATTGGGTTTGAAAAGCAGTATAATCCTTTTTTTAAATAAGGTAATCGGGTTTGAGAGTCGGAGAGTTTGAGGGTTTTAGAGTGTACGCATTTTTGTCATTCTGAAAGAATCTAAACATCGGATTTTTAATAATAGGATTGAAGTAGAATGAATAAATCTAAAATACATTTTCGGATTATCATAATCTACAAATTATGTATAATACTCCCTAATAACCTAGTAAAAAATGAATTTTAAAATATTTGGTTTAATATCATCACTTCTTATTCTTTATAGCTGTGGTTTTGGAAAAACTGAATGGAGAATCGATCAATTATATACACAAAAGATTGAAGGTACTTCAAAAGTCATCTATTATTTTAGTGCATGGGGAGGTCTTGACTCAAACCCTCATGGTTTTATAATTTTGGATTCAACAAAACAATTTCAGGTTGAAGTAGAAAGCATTCTACCCATTTATCAATTATCACAAATTCCAAATAAAAGTAATATTGAAGGTATAACTCACGAATGTTATGGAACTTGCGGAGACCCTTATTACAATAGTATTCCAATTTTCAAACCAATGAAGGTGAATATTTCATCCGAAAATGAGATCAAATTAACAACCCGAACATATCAGTATAAAGGATATTCAGAACATGATAGAGCATTAGAAAGATATGTTTTTGAAAAATATAAAGAGACTAAAGATAGCTTATTCTTTTATAATTTAAACGATGTTGAAAGTATGAACGGAATACATCTCGATGAATTAAAAGTAAAAAAAGGAGAAACATACCTTTTGTTTAATAAACAAGATAATATTGAGAAGATAATTGTTGACGATGTAACCTTAAATCTTAAAACAAATTCTATCGAAAAAATAAGGCATATTGCTTTAACTCCAAAAAATAAAATTAGAAATAAAGAATTTTCCGAGAGAGGGATATTCAGAGAATTAAAAAATAAAAACCGTCAGAACTAAGTCCTGGCGGTTTCGTGTTATAAAGAAATAGAGTTTAGAAATCTAACGTGATGGAAGCTCTGGCAGCAGCACCCATAATAGGTCTTGCCATTCTGATACTAGAACCTGTTACAGTCTGAGATCTTGGATCACCTTCTGTAATTCCGATGGTATTAAATATATTGGTTCCGTCTACAGCAAAGCGGATTTTTCCTAACTGATAAGACATTCCTGCTCCAAATTCTGTGAAAGATGGTAGAATATTATCATCCGTATTTCCTTCATTCTGGAAACGCTTTCCGTAATAGTTCATACTTACATACGCTCTCCATTCTTTGGTGATATTCACTGCAGGAGAAATATTGAAATAAAATTTAGGAATTCTTCTTACCACATTTCCGCTATAATCGAAGGTGGTACCATCAGCATTTCTTCCGGTAAAATCTTTGTATTTTGGATTCTGAATGGTTCCGTTGAAAGTAACTTCAAAGATATTATTGAATAATCTGGCATATCCTTCAATCTCAAACCCAAAATTGGTGGTATTGGCAAATTTATTTTCTGAAGTTCCGTCAGAATATACATCCGTAAACGAAAGATTTTTAAGAGCAGAATAAAAAGGGATCACTGCAATATCGAAAGTACGGGAATAATATTTATACCCTACTTCCAATTGATTGGTGAGTACAGGTTTTACTGCATCCAGCTTTCCTATATTATTATAGTACGCTTCTTCATTCGGAGATCTGAAACCATGAGAAAAACGGGCATACACTGCATTTTCACGATTGATCTTATAGTTGGAAGCCAATGTATAAGAGACTTTATTAATATCATAGTACCAATATGTGAATTGATTTCCCAAAACATTCATATTCTCATCTGCAGTAGTGGTATCAAAACCATGGGTTCCATCAACTGTTAAACCTGAGTTATTAAGATTAGCTGTAGTAGTATTTACTTTATAGCCTCTGTAATAATCACGGCTGTAACGGATTCCTCCATTAAAGCTTAATGCGTCTGTTACATTATAATCAAGATTTAAATATAAATCATTCAGACTTCCCTGGATCTGTGAATCTCTAAGTAAGCTTGACATATTTAAAACTCCATTATAGGTTTTAGAATATCCTACACTGCTTGGACTAAGAGACGGATCTACCAGGTTTAGCAGCTCAGGTCTATCTGTTGCTGTTGCTAAAATATTACTCCAGTTCCAGTATTGATGGGATTTCCAGTTTGATTTATAAAATCCGGCCGTTACATTTCCTTTGTCAAATTTATAATTGAACTGCAAATCATTCACAAAATTATTCATTTGCTTATCAATAGCCCAGAAACCAAGCTTTTGAACAAACTGAGGAGCTACCACTGCTCCACTGCTTACCATGGAATACTGATAATTAGTCATTCCCATACTCTTTGCAGCAAAATCTGCTCCTGTCTGAGGTGCTCCTGCCGGGAAAATCCCCGTATAGTTCATATCTATATTGGTATATCTGGTTTTATTTAAAACGCTGAAATTTCCACCCAGATCATATTTAAATTCAGCTCCCAATACATCTACTTTCGGATGGATTCCATCTTCAAGATTTCTGCTGAAGAAACCACCACCAGCTTGTGGAATATTTAATTGACTGATTGCTCTGTAGCTGTATGTTCCGTAATTAGGATCAAAACCTGCAAATCCTTTTAACTTATCTCCATCCTGAGTTAAAGGAATTGGAAGGAAGAACGTATTTCTGTCATCCAGTTTTTTATAGTAAACTTTAACGTAACCTTTATCAAATACATATTTCAGATTCATTCTGATCTGTCCGCCGTTATTCGCCTTAAATCCTGTTTTTCTGATGCCGTCATCTGATCTGTAGAAGCCTCCAATATTGAAGAATAATTTATCTTTCACCAAAGCACCACCTACGTTAAGGTCAGTACGGATCAATCCATAAGTACTCGTTTCCAGTTTTGCACTTCCTTTAAAATCATTGGTTCCTTCTTTTGAAATAAAGTTGATTAATCCTCCGGGAGAATTATTGGCATAAATAGATCCGGAACCTCCTCTCAGAGCTTCCAAACGGCTTACCGTATTATCTACACGGAAAAAATTATCTGCATTCGCAAATTGGAGTGCTCCATCTTCAAAAACCGGAAGACCGTCTTCCTGAACCTGCACAAACTCATAAGCTCCTGCAGACGGAATTCCTCTTGCAAAAAGGTTATTTCCCACTTCCCCACCTGAAGTTTCTACTGCAAATCCAGGAACTCTCTGTAGCAATGCAGCAGCACTGATTGGGTTTTGTTTTTGAATTTCTTTAGCATTAAATGTTGAAATAGCCGTACTGGATTCTATTTTTTTCTTGGGATTGGAATTCCCTGTAATCACAACTTGATCGATAGAAGAAACTTTCACAGAATCCTGTGGAGTTTCCTGAGCATAAGCATTATTAAAATATAACGTAGCTGTTGCGGCGATTAAAAAGATTGATTTTTTTTTCATAGCCCTATTTTTTATTGTTAGTTTCAGTTTTGTTGTAGTTTTAAATACACACCATTCGTCCAACCGAATCCATCCTGATTGGGATATTCCCCGCCTCCTGCTATTGTTTCCGTATCTAATGCATTGTATTTTTCCATCAGTTTTCCAGTATTCCTGTAGACCCTTTCTACATTGAAACACCAGTTATATTTAATTTTTTCGGCTAATTCATTAAAGCCATAATTTTTCATTGCCTTAAAGCCTAACCATTGGTAAGGTGCCCAGGCATTGGGTAAATCCCATTGTTGTCCGGATTTTTTGGTAGTCGTAACCAATCCTCCCGGATATAAAAACTTTTCAGAAATGGTTTCAGCTACTGCCTGAGCCTGAGCCTGATCTGCAATTCCTAAGAATAAAGGGTAAAGAGCAGCAATATGTTCAGACGGTGTTTTTGTGTTTTTTTAATATGATAGTCTCTGTAAATCTTCGTCTTTTCATCCCAGAAGTATTTATGAATCATATGTCTTCGCTTTGCTGCTCTTTCACTAAAATAATTTTCTTTGTCTTTCAGATTCTGAAGTTCCGAAGATTTTGCCAATGTAATTTCCAAATGCCATAAAAGACAGTTTAAATCTACCTCAGCAAGGTTCAGGGTTTCAATCGTCTGAATATGTTCTCCGTCTGCAAACCATCTGCTGGAAAAATCCCAGCCGGATTCACAGGCGCTTCTTATATTTCTGTAAAACTCCTCTCCTGGAGCATTTTCTTTATCTTCGATATCAATAAGGTAGCTTTCAGGACGAGGTTCATTTTCTGCATCGTAATATCTGTTCAGGAGATCTCCATCCTGAGTTTTCACTACCCTTTTTAAACCTGAGCCGTTTTCTACTTCCTCATTACCATCCATCCAGAAATTATATTCTTTCTCTAGCGTATCATGATATTTTGAATAAATAGTTTCATCATTCGTTGTCTCCGCTAGAAGTTCCAGCATCAATGAAAAATACGGTGGCTGTGAGCGGCTTAAAAAATGAGTTCTGCTCGCATTCGGAACAAATCCAACATTCTGAATCAGATAAGCACAGTTTTCCACAATATTCTCCATCATTTCCACCCTACCGGAAACCTGTAGCCCAAGCATAATAAAATAACTATCCCAATAAAAAAATTCATTGAAGCGACCACCCGGAACAATATAAGGTTTTGGTAATTTTAAAAGTGTTCCTTTTTCTTCATGGGCAGTACGGGTCAATTCATCCCAAAGTTTTTCAATATGTTCCTCAATCGGAAGATGATCTTCTCTCTGAACAGAAACTTTAGCCCCTAAAAAATCAAAGTGAGCCATCACAAAACTTTTCAAATCGAAGCCTGTAGAATCTTTCTCCAACTCATATTTTGCATTGATCTCAGAAATCAGAAATAAAGGAACCGCATCGGTCATCATTTTCTGATCTTCAAAAATTTCTGATTTCTGTACTGCATCGAAAAGGACCTGAATTTCTTTGATATAAAGCTGATTACTCATGATTATTTTTTAGGGTTAATTTTTAATTTATTCATAAAAATGGCTGAAGTGATTAACAGCGAAAGCGGAATCAGCGACAGATAAAATGCCTGTTGCCCACTGAATTCCTGAAATACAAAACCTGTAATGATTGAGCCTATTGTTCCTCCAATTGCAGAAAAAACAACAATCAATCCAGACATTGCACTGTGTAAATATTTAGGAATAGAAGCCAGAATTACCGAGTTGATACTTGGATAAATCGGAGCTAACAACCCGCCCATTAATGGAAATAAATACACTACAAGTGGAGCATTCAGCCAGTTTGTACCGGTATCAATATGAATATTATGAGTTAATGGAAGTACCAGAAGTAAACTTACCGCAAAACCAATAACACAGAATGATACCACATAAATCCAGCTGATCTTTCTGGAAAAAAATCCAGATAGAAATCTTCCCAATGCAAAAGCTCCTGCCAAAACGGCTCCTGCCTGAATACTCATGGAAGTAGGAACTTTTAAAATTTCTTTATAAAATGTGGGAGTCCATGTCTGAAAACTCTGTTCCACCAATACAAAAAGGAATGCACATAATAAAAAGCACAATACTTTTTTATAACTGAATAAACTTGCACTGTTTTTAAGATCCCCAAGCCAATCGGTCTTCTCATTTTTTGCTTCTTTTTCATTTAATTTTGAAAAGAATAAGAACAGAAAAGACAATGAAGAAAGAGCTCCCAGAACCCAATATACATTCAGCCAATGGGTAGATTTCGGATTGTGATCGTCAATATATAAACTGAACAAAAGGTTTCCTGCCAATACACCGATCATAAAAAAACCTTCCAGAAATCCCATGAAGCTTGAATGTTCTTTATCCGTTTCCGTCACCAAACCAATGGAAGTGAAAACAGAAATTTTAATTAATGCAAAAGAAACTCCTACAATGGCAAATAATAATTTAAAGACCCAAAAATCATTGGTAAATGGCATTACGAAACACATTCCACTCACCAAAAACAACGCAGTCAGCATTGATTTTTTAATTCCGATCTTAGGAAGAAATGAAGCAAGAATGAATGAACAGATAGCAATCGGAAGATCTTTAAATCCTTCCAATACGCTGGCAGATGATTTCGAAATTCCAAAGTTCTGCTGTACCTGCAAAATAACAGTTCCCACAGAATTCAGAAGAATTGCGAAAACAAAATAGTTCAAAAACAGAACCGCCTTGATGTTGAAGTTTTTCATTCAGGTTATTTCTTTGCGGCTAAGATAGAAGCATTTCTGTTCACAATAATTTAACACAATAAATCAATATTTGAACAATATTAATATAATTAGTATTTTTAGTGATTAAATATGATTAATTAAATGAAAGTTACTTTTGAAAGAGTAATTCCCAACGAGAAAAGCTCATTTCGCATAATTCACAATAACTCCCCTATTTCAGAATTCAAATGGGAATATCATTATCATCCCGAAATTGAATTGGTATGTGTTATTTCCGGGAGCGGAACCCGGCACGTTGGTTATCATAAAAGTAATTATACTCATGGTGATCTGGTTTTAATAGGTTCCAATATTCCACATTCAGGATTTGGATTGAACTCTATTGATCCGCATGAAGAAATTGTCCTTCAGTTTAAGGAAGAAATTCTTCAGTTTCCACAACAGGAAGTGGAAGCCAGATCCATCAAAAACTTATTAGAACTTTCAAAATATGGGATTCATTTTCATCATAAAGTAAAAAAAGCCCTGCTTCCGAAATTAAGACTCATGCTGGAATCGGAAGGTTATAAAAGATATTTATTGCTGCTGGAAATTCTTTTTGAACTGTCAAAATGTAAAGACTATGACCTGTTGAACAAAGAAATCATGCCCTACACCATTATCTCAAAAAACAAAACCCGTCTTGAAAACATTTTCACGTATGTAGAACATCATTATGATAAAGAAATTAATATTGAAGATGTTGCAAAGCTGGCCAATCTCACCTTGCCTGCCTTTTGTAATTTCTTTAAAAAAGCAACGCAGATTACCTTTACAGAATTTGTGAACCGGTATCGGATCAACAAAGCTTGTTTACTGATGGCTCAGGATAAATCTATTTCAGAATGTAGTTATAGCTGCGGATTTAATAATGTGACTTATTTCAACAGGATGTTTAAGAAATATACAGGGAAAACACCTTCAGAATTTATTAAGGATTATGCGCATAATAAAGTGAGTGTTTAGAGATGCAGTGGATTAGTTCAGTGTAAAGATTTTGACAACTATTTTATATACTCTGTTTAGATTCCCACAGATTGCTCAGATGACACAGATGTTTGCGCTATAAATCATAATAGAATTATACAGCATCAAAAAATCTTTGTAATCTCCTAAGTTTGCAAAGGAATACCTAAAAATAATCTATGGAATCTGCGGGAAATAAAAAAGCTGTCCTAAAAAGAACAGCCATATATTATAATAAATAAGAACCGGTAACCGGAATCTTATTTCCATTTAATATTACATCCCATACTTGGTCTCTGAATTTCTTCCTGTGGTTCCCCAGCTAAAAGATTTTCAAAAGCAATAATTAAATCTTCTCCAGTAACATCTTTATTATTTCCTGGTCTTGAATCATCCATCTGACCTCTGTAAACAAGATCCAATTTGTCATCAAAGAAATAGAAATCAGGAGTACAAGCTGCATCATAAGCTTTTGCAATCGCTTGGCTCTCATCAAATAAATAAGGGAAATCAAATCTTCTTTCAATCTGGAATTCGATCATTTTTTCAGGAGAGTCATCCGGATATTTTTCAATATCATTAGCATTGATTGCGATGAATTCAATTCCTTTTTCATTATAGTCTTCATATAATTCATTGATCTTATCAATAACATGAAGAACAAACGGACAGTGGTTGCACATGAAGATTACCAGTGTTCCTTTTTCTCCTTTCAGCTCTTCTAAAGACTGAAGTTCATTCGTTTTTGACGGGTTTGGAAGCTCAAAAAACGGAGCTTTTGTACCTAATGCCAACATATTGGAGGGAGTATTCATATCCTTTTTCTTTAGTTTCACAAAGATAGAAATTTCTTTGGTTATATGGTAAGGAAGAGCGAAGCTGGAAAGAGGAAGTTATTCTTCCCAATATATTTATCGAGTAAGGCTATATACTTTATTCATTTTTACAATAATTTTTTAATTATATACTTCAGCCCTTTCCTACACTCATTTTTCCACCTTTCAGCCAACATCACTAAGCTTCTTTTTTCCATAAAAATTAAAATAACGTTTGGAAGATATCTTCAAAAGTTTGTAGTTTTGCTAACACTGTTAAGAAAAGAATATCATGGGCCTACATGAACGTCGTCAAAGAGAAAAAGAATCCATCCGTGCAAGTATTTTGCAGGCGGCATTCACTTTGGCTAAATCTGAAGGCTGGGCATCACTTTCCATGCGTAAAATAGCAGACGCTATTGAATACAGCGCACCGGTGGTGTATGATTATTTCGAAAATAAGGACGCTATTCTATTTGAAATTTCAATAGATGGTTTCCACAAACTACATATAGAATTATTAAAGGCACAACAACAGTTTGATACTCCTGAAGAGCAACTTGTTGCTGTTGTAGACGCTTATTGGAGCTTTGCTTTTAATAATAAGGAATATTACCAACTAATGTTTGGTCTGGGAATGCAATGTTGTGGAAAGGGGCAGATGAAAAAGGAGTTCTCCTCATTTCAGGAGCTGATTTACGAGTGTACTTACAACATTATTGAGAAAAACGGGTCTAATACAGACAATGCATGTCATATGTCTCATGCCTTATTTTCAGCAGTCCATGGAATGATTTCGATCATGATGATGCGTACAGGAGATATTCCGTCTACAATGAATAAATCGACTTTGGATGAAACCGTTTCATCTTTTATTAAGTCTTTATAATATATTTTTTTGAACTAAAATTAACACCGTTAGGAAATTTAACACTGAATTAATATCATTCAACTGTTGATTCCTGATTAAAAACAAAAACTATTTATGCAAAACTCTACTTCATTGATTGGTTAAAGGTACTTATTTTTTCTTTTAAAATTAACACCGTTAGCAAAATTAACATTATTTACACCTCACATCTTCATATACTTAACTACATTAAAAAAATTTCAATTATGGAAACAATCGATCTGATCGGACATTAAAAATTCTGTAATTTTTTTGAACTAACTATTAACACTGTTAGGAAAAAAAACAGCATTTATTAAAAAGAAACATTACTTCAATCTCACACTTCATTAAAAAATTAAATTAACAATGAACATACCTGGAAAAACAAGGTTTATTGTACTTATTTCAAGTATAATTCTTTTACAGAGCTGCACCAAGGCTGCAGAAGGATCTAATAATGCACCACCAGCTCCTGAACTTCCGGTTTATACCGTTATCACCTCTCCTGCTACCACATATCAGGAATTCCCAACTGCTTTGGAAGGGAAAAACAATGTGGAAATCAGATCTCAGGTTGATGGATATCTTGATAGAATTTATGTAGAGGAAGGCGCTTATGTAAGAGCCGGACAGCCTTTATTTAAAATAGACTCAAGAAGTTATGGCGAACAAATGAATATGGCTCAGGCCAATCTTCAGGCTGCCAATGCCAATATACAGAAAGCAAAAGTGGAAGTTGACAGACTTCAGCCTTTGGTAGCTGCAAAAGTAGTTTCTGATGTACAGCTTAAAACAGCAAAAGCCAACTATGAAGCAGCTGTTGCAGCCGCATCACAAGCCAGAGCATCTGTAGGAAGCGCCAGAATCAATGTAGGATTTACAACCATTACAGCACCGGTAAGCGGATATATAGGACGAATTCCATTTAAAAAAGGAAGTCTGATCTCAAGAACAGATCCTAATCCATTGACTTTATTATCAGACATCAGTGAAATTTATGCGTATTTCTCTTTAAGTGAACTTGATTTCATTGCTTTCCAAAATAAATATCCGGGAGCTACTTTAGAGGAAAAATTGAAAAATATGCCAATGGTAGACCTTATTATTGCTGACAACAGTACTTATCCTGAAAAAGGAAGACTAAGCATTGTAGATGGACAGTTTGATAAAACTACCGGAGCTATCAGTGTACGTGCCGTTTTCCCTAATGCCAGCGGATCTTTGAGAACCGGAAATACAGGAAGAGTACGTATGCCACAGCTGATATCCAATGCAGTGGTTATTCCACAGGAATCTACTTTCGAAATTCAGGATAAAACCTATGTCTATGTAATGGATAAGGATAAAAAGGTAACCGGAAAACCGATCAAAATTTCTGGAAAAACAGACAGCTATTACTTCATTTCTGAAGGACTTTCACCTGGTGAAAAAATTGTCTACACAGGAATTGGAAACTTAAAAGATGGAGCTTCTATCAGACCTAAAGCGATTTCCTCAGACAGTTTATTAAGAGCAAAACCTCTGTAAACCTCTGAAATGGAAGACTTAAAAAAATAAACTTCTTATGTTAAAACAATTTATAGAAAGACCGGTACTTTCAACGGTCATCTCCATAATACTCTTATTATTGGGAGCTCTGTCTCTCTTTAATTTGCCCATTGCCCTCTTTCCGGATATTGCTCCGCCAAGTGTTCAGGTAACGGCTTTCTATCCGGGAGCAAATGCTGAAGTTGTAGCACGTTCTGTGGCAACACCTATTGAGGAAGCAGTGAACGGAGTAGAAAACATGACTTACATGACATCCAACTCCAGTAATGACGGTACCATGACCCTAAGCGTTTTCTTCAAACAAGGGTCTGATCCGGATAATGCTGCCGTAAACGTACAAAACCGTGTATCAAAAGCAATGAGCCAACTTCCTCAGGAAGTAGTACAGGCAGGAATTTCTACACAAAAGGTACAGAACAGTATGATTATGTTCATGGGATTATCCAGTGATGATCCAAAGCAATATGATGAACTTTTCTTACAGAATTACCTTAAAATTAATGTAATTCCTCAAATCCAGCGTATTCCGGGAGTTGCTCAGGCTCAGGTTTTCGGAACTAGAGATTATTCTATGAGAATCTGGTTAAAACCGGATAGACTGGCTGCCAATAACCTTTCTCCACAGGAAGTTTTGAATGCCATTAAAGACCACAACCTTGAAGCTGCTCCGGGACGTCTTGGGCAAGGAAGTAAAGAAACTTACGAATATATCCTTAAATATAAAGGGAAACTGAACAAAGGGGAAGATTACGAAAGCATTGCCATCAAAGCAAATAGTGATGGTTCATTCCTAAGATTAAAAGATGTTGCAAGAGTAGAATTTGGGTCTTATACCTATACAGCAACAAACAGAGTAGACGGAAAACCGGTTGCCGGATTTGCCATTTTACAGACAGCTGGTTCTAATGCTAATGAGATCTTAACTGAGATTGAAAAACAGGTAGACCAGTTCAGTACTACCCTGCCTAAAGGAGTGAAGCCGATTATCATGTATAATTCTAAAGATTTCCTTGATGCTTCTATCCATCAGGTAGTGGAAACATTGGTGATTGCATTCATATTGGTATTTATTGTAGTATATATTTTCCTTCAGGATTTCAGATCTACTTTAATTCCGGCTATTGCAGTGCCTGTAGCAATTATTGGTACTTTCTTCTTCTTGCAGCTATTTGGATTCAGTATTAACATGCTTACTTTATTTGCATTGGTACTGGCCATTGGTATTGTAGTGGATGATGCCATTGTAGTAGTGGAAGCCGTCCATTCTAAAATGGAACAGACAGGAATGCCTGTAGAACACGCAACAATGAACTCTATGAGTGAGATCTCAGGAGCGATTATCTCCATTACCCTGGTGATGTGTGCGGTATTTATTCCGGTTGGATTTATGCAAGGGCCTGCGGGAGTTTTCTACAGACAGTTTGCATTTACACTAGCCATTGCGATTATGATTTCAGCAGTGAATGCATTAACATTAAGTCCTGCATTATGTGCCTTGTTCCTAAATGATCCTCAGGGAGAACACGGTGAACATGGTCACAAAAAAGGTTTTGGAGCTAGATTTTTCAATGCATTTAATGCAAGCTTCAATAACATGACCAAGAAATATATTTACAGCCTTAAGTTTTTAATCAAAAATAAATGGGTAGCCATCGGAGGTCTTGTTGTGATTACGGCAGCCAGTATTTTCATGATTAAAAAAGCACCATCCGGGTTTATTCCAACGGAAGACCAAGGATTCGTATTATATGCCGTGAATACCCCTCCTGGAAGTTCACTGGAAAGAACGCATAATGCTACGGCACAGATTGACAAAATCATCAACGGAGAAAAAGCAACCAATCACCTTTGGGTAGCTGATGGAATGAACTTTATCAGTAATGCTAATGCTTCTCCTTATTCTGCAGGTTTCATCAAGCTTAAAGATTATGATAAGCGTGGAGACATGAAAGATCCGGATCAGATTGCTGCTGCGTTAACAGGTAAAGTAAGCCAGGTAAAAGATGCCAATGCATTTTTCTTTAACTTCCCTACTATTCAGGGATTTGGTAACGTTTCCGGTTTTGAATTTATGCTTCAGGATAAAACCAACGGTTCTTTTGAACAATTGGGAACAACTACTCAGCAGTTTATTGGTGAACTGATGAAACGTCCGGAAATTGCTTTTGCATTTACAACCTATGCTGCAGGAAATCCACAATACACTATTAATGTGGATACAGATAAAGCCAATCAGCTGGGAGTTTCTGTAACGGAATTAATGCAGACGATGCAGATTTATTATGGAAGTAGCTTTGTTTCCGACTTCAACAGATTCGGAAAATACTACAGAGTAATGGCTCAGGCAGATGTTCCTTATCGTACGGATATTAATTCTTTAGAGGGAATTTATGTAAAAAACAAATCAGGAGAAATGGTTCCTGCGAAGACATTGGTAACTTTAAAAAGAACCTTCGGTCCGGAAACTGTAACAAGAAATAACCTATTCAACGCGGTAACCATTAATGGTACTCCAAAACCTGGATACAGTACCGGAGATGCCATCAAAGCTGTTGAAGAAGTTGCTAAACAATCACTTCCAAGAGGCTATGGTTATGAATGGACAGGAATTACTCGTGAGGAGATCAAAACAGGTGGACAAACCACTTTCATCTTCCTTTTAAGTATTCTATTCGTTTACTTCTTATTGTCAGCTCAGTATGAAAGTTATATTCTTCCATTTGCTATTATCTTAACCATTCCAACCGGAATATTCGGAGTATTTGCCTTCACCGGGCTAGCTGGAATTGATAACAACATTTATGTACAGGTTGGATTAATCATGCTGGTCGGATTATTAGCTAAGAATGCTATCCTGATCGTAGAATTTGCCGTACAGCGAAGAAAAGCAGGAAGATCATTAATTGAATCTGCTCTTCAGGCTTCAAGATTACGTTTAAGACCAATCCTGATGACCTCTTTTGCTTTTATTGTAGGGATGCTTCCATTAGTTTGGACACAGGGAGCTTCTGCAAAAGGAAATCACTCAATTGGTTATAGTACTGTGGGAGGAATGCTTACAGGAGTGGTATTTGGGATTTTCATTATTCCGGTAATGTATGTCGTTTTCCAGTATCTGCATGAAAAAATGCCAAGCAAAAAGAAGAAAAGACTTCTGAAAAAGAAAATGGAAGAAGAACTTTTAGCTTCAACGATTAATTAAATGATACAAAAGAGAGGTTTATACACCACAAAAGATTTTTAGAATAACACTTAAGTAATTTTAAAGTTAAAAGCATTCTGAATAAGAAGTACACATAAGTTTTTGAAAATCTCTGATTTTCCTATCCACAAACATCTGTGTAAATCTGCGTAATCTGTGGGAAATAATAAACATCAAAGTTGTACATCATCAAAGTCTATTAAACAAAAACTATGAAAAGACTAAAAAATATTATATTAACATTCGCCATAGCTTTAGGATCTGTTTCGTGTGTGTCAAAACTGGCATACACGGAGCCGGACCTTCCGCTTCCGGAAAAATTCCAGTACACCGCCACTGCTGATACAGCAAGCATTGCCAACCTGGAATGGAAACAGTTTTTCAGCGATCCTATTCTACAGGGATTGATTGAAAAAGGAATTAAAAATAATTATGACCTTCAGATTGCTTTAAAACAGGTTGCTTCTTCACAGGAGAAACTGAAACAGGCAAAATATATGCAATACCCGGATGTTGGATTTGGTGTATCTGCGCAAATTTCAAAACCATCTAAAAACAGCATGAATGGGCAGAGTCTAAATTTATTTTTAGGATCAAGTCATGTTGAAGATTATAATGCAGCTTTTAATTTATCATGGGAAGCTGATATCTGGGGGAAGATCAAAAACCAGCAGGAAGTTTCAAGAATGCAGTATCTGCAGACTTATGAAGGTTCTAAAGCCATTCAGACTCAGGTGGTAGCAGCTATTGCACAGGGATATTACAATCTTTTGATGCTTGACAAACAATTAGCTATTGCAAAATCTAATCTGGAATTGAGCAGCAACACCCTAATGATTACACAAAAAATGTGGGAAAGTGGAGACACAACTTCATTGGGTGTTCAGCAAGCTAATGCTCAGAAACAGGCTACTGAACTTTTGATCTCTCAATTAGAACAAAATATTGCCATTCAGGAAAATGCATTGAGTATTCTGGTTGGAGAAACGCCTAATAAAGTGAACAGAACGCTTGAAATGTCTGATACTTCTCTACCACAGAATATCATGGCAGGTCTTCCGGCAGCTATGGTAAGCCGCAGACCGGATGTACGTCAGCAGGAATTGGTTTTACTGGAATCCAATGCTATGGTAGGAATTGCCCAGGCCAATATGTATCCTGCATTAAAGATTACAGCCAATGGTGGAGTGAATTCATTCAAATTTGATAACTGGTTTCAAATTCCGGCATCTTTATTCGGATCTGTTTTAGGGGGAATTACTCAGCCTATTTTCCAGAAAAGACAATTGAAGACTGATTTTGAAGTGGCAAAAATTCAAAGAGAGAAAAATGTATTGGCATTCCGTCAATCTGTATTAAATGCTGTTGGTGAAGTTTCCGATGCGTTGGTTTCTAATGAGAATCTGAAAGTTCAGGAACAGAAAGCCACTGAGCAAACTACTACATTGAAGGATGGAATTAAAAGTGCACAACTTCTTTACAGAGGAGGTTCAGCCAATTATCTTGAAGTGATTACCGCACAGGGAAATTCGCTTCAGGCCGAGTTGAATCTTGCTTCCATTAAAAGACAGAGATTAAGCAGCATTGTAGATCTATACAGAGCGCTAGGCGGCGGTTGGAAGTAGTAAATTAAATTATATTGTTTGGGATGCGGTTCTTTATGAGCCGCATTTTTGTTTATATTACAGGCTATGGAAGTTAAAAATTTATAAAACAATACATGAGATTCTTCCTTCGTCAGAATGACAAAAAATACGCATAGCCTTTGTCATTCCGTAGGAATCTCAACTTATATTTTATTTTAATAACGGAAAAATTGATGCTAGGAGAATCCTATTCAAAAAATTATTTTTGGAACTGATCAGTAATCCAAAGAATCAAATCTTCATAATCCTGTTGAGAATATCCCAACTGTAAATAATGAATATCATCCGCCTTTCTATACCACGTCAGCTGGCGTTTTGCATATCTTCTACTGTTCTTTTTAATTTCAGACACAGCAAAATCCAAATCCCATTCTCCATCAAAATATTTGAATAATTCAGCATAACCAACCGTATTCAATGCAGTCAAACCTTTGAATTTCTCCAATCCTTTCACCTCATCCAAAAGTCCTTTCTCCATCATAATATCAACCCTGCGATTGATTCTGTCATATAACTCTTCTCTTGGAGCTTCAATTCCGATTCTGATCACATTAAAATCTCTGGAATCCTGGGAAACTGCAATCTGCTCAGAATATTTTTTATCCGTTTGCCAGATCACATCAATGGCACGCAACAGTCTTCTGTGATTGTGAATATCCACTACTTCAAAATATTCAGGATCTAATTCCTTTAAAATTTCCTGAAGTTTTTCTACTCCTTCCTCTTCCATTATTTTCTGAAGCTTTTCCTGATTTTCAGCATTAGCTTCAGGTAGATCATTCAATCCTTCAATCACTGCTTTTTCATACATCATACTTCCACCAACAAGAATGACAGTGTCATGATTTTGGAAAAGTTCATTGAGTTTTTTCAGAGCATCTTCTTCGTATTGCCCGATAGAATAATATTCTTCTACAGAAAGATTTCCGATAAAATGATGTGGTGCTTCAGCCAGCTCTTCTTCAGACGGTGCTGCTGTTCCGATTTTCATTTCTTTAAAAAACTGTCGGGAATCACAGGAAACAATTTCCGTATTGAAGTGTTTTGCCAGATCAATTGCCAGTTTTGTCTTCCCTATTCCGGTGGGTCCTACTACAGAAATCAGATTTTTCATCGGTGCACATTCATTATTTTATCCATAAAATAGAATCTTTTACAGATTTCACTGTGCTAATTTAAATGTTTATCTTTGTAGAACAATAAAAAACTATGATTTTATCAATGACTGGCTTCGGTAGAGCCGAAGATGTTTTTGAAGGAAAAAAAATAACAATAGATATTAAATCACTGAACAGCAAGAGCTTTGATTTAAATATCAAAATTCCTTTACGTTATAAAGAAAAAGAATTTGAGATCAGAAAAATTCTTAACGATAGAATTATCCGTGGAAAAGTTGACTGCTACGTCAATATTGAAAACCTTGAAGAATCTAATGATGTAAAAATCAATAAAGGTTTAATTGATTCCTATATCAAGGAACTTAAAAATATTGCATCAGACGGTCCTGATTTCGAATACCTGAAAATGGCCGTAAGACTTCCTGATGCCATCACTTCAAGACCTGATGAACTTACAGAAGGCGAATGGGAAGCATTAGCAAAAATTGTTAATGCGGCTGTAGATCGTTTTGAAGAGTTCAGAACCACTGAAGGCAGCAATTTACACGAAGAGCTTAACAGAAATATTCAAAATATTGATAAGTATCTGGGTGAAGTGATTCCTTTTGAAGAAGAAAGAATCGTGAGTGTAAAAGAACGTTACCAAAAGACTCTGAAAGAATTCGAAAATGTGGATGAAACCCGTTTCTATCAGGAAATGGCCTACTTCACAGAAAAACTGGATATTTCAGAAGAAAAGGTAAGACTTGCCCAACATTTGAAATATTACAAAGAAGTAATGGATAATGAGTCTTTCAATGGTAAAAAACTGGGCTTTATTTCTCAGGAAATCGGAAGAGAGATCAATACATTAGGTTCTAAAGCCAATCATGCCGAAATTCAGAAACTTGTAGTGAAGATGAAGGATGATCTGGAAAAAATTAAAGAGCAAACGTTAAACGTGTTGTAGTAACGAGGTACGAGATGCGTGGTTATAATTATCATGGATAAGGTAGTAACCCAAAACTCGGTACCCGGAACTCGAAACTCAAAAATATGGATAAAGTAATTATATTTTCAGCCCCATCTGGAAGCGGAAAAACTACATTGGTAAAGCATTCTTTAGAAACTTTCCCGGAACTGGAATTTTCAATCTCATGTACCACAAGACAGCCAAGAGGAAGCGAAGTACATGCTGTGGATTATCATTTTTTATCACCTGATGAATTCAGACAGAAAATTTCAGAAGATGCCTTTGTAGAATATGAAGAAGTATACACTGATAAATATTACGGAACTTTAAAATCTGAAGTTGAAAAGATCTGGAATCAGGGAAAAGTTGTTATTTTTGATGTAGATGTAAAAGGAGGAATTTCCCTGAAAAAATACTTCGGAGAAAAGGCTTTGTCTATTTTTATAGAACCGCCTTCCATTGAAGAATTGGAACGAAGATTGATTTCAAGAAATACGGATGATGCGGAAACCATCAAAACCCGTGTCGCAAAGGCAGAAGAAGAAATGTCTTATGCCAGCGAATTTGACAGGATCGTAATCAATTCCGATCTTGATGAAGCTAAAAAAGAAATAGAAAGTTTAATAAAAAGTTTTATCAATAATTAATGGCTGGAAGATGGAGGTCAGAAGATGGAAGTGATGTACTTTCATCACAATCTAACTTCTAATTTCTAACCTCTGGATTCTGATAATAAAAAAACATTAAGGTTGATATGAGTACCGAAACATTAGAAAAAGCAAAATCTGCGATTCCTGTAAAAGGATTCCTGGATATAAAAAATATAGCGATTCCTCAGGGAGAAGAGTTGGTAAAAGCCATTCTGAAACTTAAGGAAGAGAAAAATGCTGTAATCCTTGCCCATTATTACCAACCGGGAGAAATTCAGGATATCGCTGATTTCCTTGGAGATTCTTTACAATTGGCAAGACAGGCAAAGGATACCAATGCTGATATGATTGTATTCTGTGGAGTACATTTTATGGCTGAAGCAGCAAAAATTCTTAATCCAACTAAAAAAGTAGTTCTTCCTGATACCATGGCTGGGTGCTCTCTGGCAGATGGATGCTCAGGAGAAGGATTGAGAAAAATGCGTGAACAACATCCTGATGCTTTAATTGCAACGTACATCAATTGCAACGCAGAAACAAAAGCTGAAAGTGATATCATCGTAACAAGCTCAAATGCTGAAACAGTAATTGAAGCCCTTCCAAAAGACAGACCTATCATTTTTGCACCGGACAAAAACCTGGGAAGATACTTATCTAAAAAGACAGGTCGCGATATGATTCTTTGGGATGGAAGCTGTATTGTACACGAAGCATTTTCAATGGAAAGAATTGCAAAACAGCTTGCAGACAACCCGGATGCAAAAATGATTGCCCACCCTGAAAGTGAAGAAGCTGTTTTAAAGTTAGCCCACTTTATTGGTTCTACTTCTGCTCTATTGGATTATGTAGAAAAAGATGATTGCCAGAAGTTCATCATTGCCACAGAAGAAGGAATTCTTCACGAAATGAGAAAACGTGCACCTCACAAAGAATTAATTCCGGCATTGGTTTTTGATGAAAACTGTAACTGCTCAGAATGTTTCTACATGAAGCGTAACACAATGGAAAAACTGTATTTATGTATGAAATACGAACTTCCTGAGATTCTTATCGATGAAGAATTAAGATTAAAAGCACTGAAACCTATTGAGGCTATGCTTGATCTTTCTAAAAGTATAAAATAAGCAAAAAGCACTGTTTCTACAGTGCTTTTTTTAGTTCTATCAAAAAATAAAATGGTTTAATCTTTTTCTAAAAAGCATACTAAAAATTTCTTTCATTAGTGAATAATTAATTATATTTATATTCCAAACTAATAATAATTATTATGAAAAATTTAAAGAAATTAAACAGAGAAAATCTTAAAAAAGTAAATGGTGGATCAGATACATGCAGCTATTGCGGAATAAGTCAAATTTGTGCAACAGGGTGCTTTGGAGAACCTATTTGTCTTCCAAGAGGCCCCTATTTTCCTACTAACTGTTAAAAGATAAAGCACTGTAAAAATTACAGTGCTTTTTTATTTCTTGATTAGTCAGATATATTAAGATACTCCACCATCAACGCATTCCATACTTACAATCACACATGCTTTGCAGTATAAGGGAAGTGCCTGATAAGCGCTGCATGGAGCATCGTTTGGCCCAGTTCCATAAGTTGTATGTTGTGGGCACCTGCTACAGTTTGATCCTATTGCACCATTTACTCCTCCAAGTTCTCTTCTATTTAATTTCTTTAAATTTTTCATAGTTGTTTTAATTTTTTGATGTTATCCAGTAATATAGTTTTTAAAATTGCATTTAGTTACCAAAATAATCGGAATAATCCGGCCCATAGCAATCTGCACTTACATCTACACAGTTTCTGCAAGTAGGTGATAATCCCCAAAAAGCCATACAGCTGTTGGTATATTCTGGACCATCTCCATAATTACCACCTGTTGGACATCCTGCACAACCAGACATTCCTTTACCATTAATATCTTTCAGTTTTGTTCTTGATAGTTTTTTCATGTTTTAAATTTGTTATTAGTTGATCTTTATTTTTATTAAATCCTATAATTATTCATGTTAACAATCTCCAAAACAGGATCTGCTTACTCTAACACAGTGGTTATCCCTGCAGTAATCCGGTAATGCAAAATAATTTTCACATGTTCCAGTATATTCTATTCCCGGCCCATACTTAATATCAGTTGGGCATCCATCACAAATAGAAGAATTACCTCCGTTAATATCCCTAAGAATAAGTCTTGATAATTTTTTCATATTTTCAGGATTAAGTTAAATACAGAAATAAATAATAGATTAGAGCTTAGGAGTATAGCAGGTTCCTCCTGGTTTTAATGAACATCCCCAAGCTCCGGACCCTCCTTTCATGAAACACACAAGCTGCTCTCCTCCACAAGCTTCAATTTGCATCTGGGTAAAACCACCGTTGATACTTTTCTTTTGGTCTCTTGATAATTTTTTAAATTTTTTCATAGTATTTTAATTTTAAAGTAATAAACAAAAAGCACTGTTATACAACAATGCTCTTATATTATTAGAAGAAATTAATATGGTCCAAAACAATCCATACTTACCAATACTCTTTTTTTACAACATTCTGGTAGCCCGTGGAAATCTCCGCATGATTTTACTTCATTTGGTCCATAAGGTCCAACAGGACAGTTCTCATAACAGTTTCCTATTCCACCACCATTAATGGATTTTAAATTTTCTCTTTTAATTTTTTTTGAATTTTTCATTGGATTTTCATTATAGTTTATCCAATAAATGTAAGGTTTTTAATTAATTACACAAAATATTTCTCTAAAAAAGGACTTATTAATTTATTATGTTAAAAGTTTGCTATTCCAAAATAATTTGTACATTTGTTCCGTTACAATGAATTTTTTAAGAAACATATCTGATATTTCTATCCTGAAGTCACCTATTTCAGGAGTATCTTCTGTTTCTACATTCACAACTACAACATCTACCCCATAAAGGGGTAAATTTTCACATATTATTTCCGGTACCTTGTACTCTTTTTTTAAAGAGTAACCCACTCACTTTATCTAACCCCAAATAAATAATAGATGAAAATCTTAAAATTCGGCGGAACATCAGTCGCCAATTCTCAGAATATTCTGCTGGTAGAAAACATTATCAAAAAGGAATCTTCAAACGACAATGTTGTAGTCATTGTATCAGCACTTCACAGCGTAACAGACCTTCTTATTAACGCAGCAGCATATGCTTCTGTTAAAAATGAAGATTATCTGCAACTTCTTAAAAACGCAGAAGAAAAACACCTGAATCTTGTCAAAGAACTCATCCCCGTTTCAGAACAAAGTTCTTTACTAAGCTTTGTAAAAAAACATTTCAATGATATTGAAGACCTATGCAACGGAATTTTTGTTCTCGGTGAGCTTACTCCAAGAATCAAAGATAAAATAGCATCCTATGGTGAATTTTTGTCATCAAATATTATTGCAGCCAGACTTCAGCATCAGAAAATGGATTCTCTATGGATGAATACTGCTGAACTTATCAGAACTGACAGCAATTTCACTCATGCAAAAGTAAATTTCAATATCACTGAGGGTAACTTTAAAAATTACTTCAACAAACATCAGAATCGCATCTTCATAGGTCCGGGCTTTATAGCCAGTGACGAAAAAGGTCATACTACAACTTTAGGACGCGGTGGTTCAGATTACTCTGCAGCCATTATTGCAGCAGCCATTCATGCTGATGAACTTCAGATATGGACTGATGTAAGCGGAATGATGACTGCCGATCCGCGTCTGGCTTCCCATGCAAAACCTATTGCAGAAATTTCTTACCATGAGGCTATGGAGCTTTCCCATTTTGGAGCAAAAGTAATTTATCCACCATCCATTCAGCCGGTGATGGTAAAAAATATTAATCTTAAAATTAAAAATACTTTTGACCCTGAAGCTCAGGGAACATTGGTTTCTCACAATCTCAATATTTCAGAAAATGAAAAACAGCAGGTGGCAGTAGGAATTTCAAATATGGATAATATTGTCCTTCTTACTTTAGAGGGCAGCGGAATGGTAGGGATTCCCGGAATTTCTGCAAAACTGTTTCAATGTCTTAGCCAAGAAAAAATAAATGTTATTCTGATTACACAGGGTTCTTCGGAACACTCCATTACCATTGCCATTCATGAGAAAGATATGATTACTGCTGAAAATGCAATCAATACCTCTTTTGCAGATGATATCGACTTAAAAAGAGTAGCTCCTGTAAAAATTGAAACAGGTCTTTCTATTGTAGCGCTGGTAGGTGAAAATATGAAAAGCAGAAGCGGTGTAAGTGCCAAAATGTTTGGCTGTCTGGGGAATAATGGAATCAATATCAGAACCATTGCACAAGGTTCTTCTGAAAGAAATATCAGTGTGGTTATTGCTGAAAAAGATGCGAAAAAAGCAGTGAACGTTCTTCATGAAGAATTTTTTGAATCCGAAATAAAACAGATCCATCTTTATATCTGTGGAACAGGGAATGTGGGAAAAAATTGATTCAACAGATCTATGAACAGAATCAATATCTGAGAGAAAACCATTTCATCAATCTGAGAATTGCAGGCCTTTCCAACAGTCGGAAAATGTTTTTTGCTGATAAGGGAATTTCTGAAGAAGAGTACAAGAATTGGGATGAAACTGGTGTGGAAGCCTCTGCTCAAAAATTTGCGGAAGAAATTATAGCCCGTAATCTCAGAAACTCAGTTTTTGTGGATATCACAGCCAGCTCTGAGATTCCAGCAGTATATGAAAACCTTCTGAAAAGAAGTATCAATATTGTTGCCTGTAATAAAATTGCTGCATCGTCAGATTTTGAAAAATATACTTTATTAAAAAATACTGCCAGAAATCATAATTGCAGCTTTCACTTTGAAACAAACGTAGGAGCAGGGCTTCCTGTAATTGGAACCATTAATGACCTCATCAAAAGCGGTGATAAAATAACTTCTATTGAAGCTGTTCTGAGTGGAACATTAAATTTTGTATTCAACACTTATGATGGCAGCAGAACTTTTTCCGAAGTAGTAGCTCAGGCACAGAAAGAAGGCTATACAGAACCTGACCCAAGACTTGATCTTTCAGGAACTGACGTAGCAAGAAAAATATTAATCCTAGCCAGAGAAGCCGGATACCCACTTCAGTTTGAAGAGATTGAAAATATAGGATTCCTGCCTGAAGCCTGTATGGAAGGAAGTGTAGAACATTTCTATGAAAAACTTACAGAATATGAAAATCATTTTAAAGCTTTATTTGATAACGCTCAAAAAGAAGGAAAAATACTGAAATATACTGCAGAATTTAAAGATGGAAAAGCTAAGGTTGGTTTACAACATGTAGCTCCGGGAAGTGACCTGTTTCACCTTTATGGAAAAGATAATATTGTCATTTTTAAAACCCTTAGATATTCTGAGCAACCATTAGTAATAAAAGGTGCCGGTGCAGGAGCTGAAGTAACAGCCAGTGGGATTTTCGCAGATATCATCCGTTCAGTTTAAAAACAAAAAAATATGAAAAAAGTAAAATTAAGAATTCCGGCTACTGTTGCCAACCTGGTATGTGGATTTGATATTCTGGGTATGGCCGTTAATGAACCTTATGATGAGATGGAAATCCGTTTATTGGAAACTCCTGAAATCATCATTAAACATACAGACTCTTTTGGCCTTCCTGAAGAACCTGCTAAAAATGTTGCAGGAGTAGTGCTTTTAAAAATTCAGGAACATTTTGATCTAAAAAATGGTTTTGAAGTTATTATTCATAAACATATAAAACCGGGAAGCGGGTTAGGCTCCAGCGCGGCTAGCGCCGCTGGAGCCGCCATGGGAGCCAATATTGTATTGGGAAACATCATGTCGAAAGATGAAATGATCCATTTTGCAATGTTTGGGGAAGAACTAGCTTCCGGAGTTCGCCATGCAGACAATATTGCCCCTTGTATTTATGGCGGAATCACGTTGGTAAAATCAACAAATCCCATTGATATCATCCCATTGAATGCACCTGATTTATTTGTGGCCGCCGTACATCCTCAGGTTGAAGTAAAAACTTCAGATTCAAGGCAGATTTTAAAGAAAAACATTACGTTAAAAAGTGCTGTGGAACAATGGGGAAATATTGCAGGGCTGGTAGCCGGTATTCAGAAAAATGACTTTGCATTGATTGGCAGAAGCCTCAATGATGTTATTATAGAACCTGTACGAAGCATCTTAATTCCGAGGTTTGATGAAATTAAATCCAAAAGCCTTCATATTGGAGCATTAGGAGGTGGAATTTCAGGATCAGGACCATCTATTTTTATGTTGGCAGAAGAAAAAGAAACCGCAGAGAAAATTGCTGACTTAATGAAAGCAATGTATGACGAAATCAATATCGAAAACTTCGTCTATGTTTCAAAAATAAACCCGGTAGGAATTGAAATCATTGAAGAACACAAACTAGATTAAAACAGATGAAATATTATAATTTAAAAGACAGAGAAGAAAAAATAGATTTCAGAACTGCAACCATAAAAGGACAGGGAAAAAACAAAGGATTATTCTTCCCTGAAAGTATTCCGCCGTTCAAAGAGGATTTTATTCAAAATCTTAATCAATATTCTGATGAAGAGATTGCTTATCAGTGTATGAAAGACTTTATCGGGAATGAAATTCCTTCTGAAATACTCAGAAAGATTGTTTCTGAAACCATCAGCTTTGATATCCCTTTGAAAAAAATTAATGATGACATCTCAGTTCTTGAACTTTTTCATGGCCCTACCCTCGCCTTCAAAGATATTGGCGCAGGGTTTATGAGCAGATGTCTGTCTTATTTTTTAGAAAATCAACAGAAAAAAGTAACCGTTTTAGTTGCAACTTCCGGAGATACCGGTGGAGCTGTTGCTCATGGGTTCTATGATCTTCCGGGTATTGATGTTGTGATTCTTTATCCTAAAAACAGGGTAAGCCCCGTTCAGGAAAAACAACTTACCGCATTGGGCAAAAATATTTACGCCCTGGAAGTGAATGGAAGTTTTGATGATTGTCAAAACCTGGTAAAACAAGCTTTCTCCAATGAAGAAATCAACAATCAATTATTTTTAACATCTGCTAATTCTATCAATATTGCAAGGTGGCTTCCACAGCAGATTTATTATTTATTAGCATTAAAACAATGGCAGCAAACAGAAAATAAAGCACCCGTTATCTGTGTTCCAAGTGGAAATTTCGGGAATATCTGCGCCGGAGTTTTAGCCCATATCCGAGGCCTTCCAACAGAACACTTCATTGCAGCTTGCAATGCCAATGATGTAATTCCTACCTATTTGGAAACTCAGGATTTCAACCCTAAAAAAGCTGTAGCTACCTTGTCCAATGCTATGGATGTGGGAGATCCGAGTAATTTTGTCAGGATCCTTGAGCTTTTTAATAATGAATTTAATCCTTTAAAACATAAGATATCCGGTTATTCTATTGATGATTCAAAAACCATACAGACAATTTCAGAAGTGTATAAAAAAGAGCATTATATTCTGGAGCCACACAGTGCTGTAGCCTTTTCCGCTCTTGAGCAATACCTTAAAGAAAATCCAGGTAAAAAAGGATTTATTCTGGGAACAGCACATCCTGTGAAATTTCCTGAAGCTGTAGAAAATGCCATCAATACCAAAATTGAAATTCCTTTATCTCTGGATACTTTGATGAAAAAAGAGAAAAAAACTGTAGAAATAAATCCAGATTTTGAAGAATTAAAACGATTTTTGCTTGATAAAAATTAAGCAATGAGTAAGATATATCTTGAAGATGTAAAAATATATGCCTACCACGGGGTTTTACCTGAGGAAAATATTATTGGCACCTATTATATTTTAAATGCAGAACTTCATACCGATTTGTGGAAAGCGGCAGAATCCGATGACCTGAATGATACCATAAGTTATGCTGATATTAATGAGATCATCCATCAGGAGATGAAGATCAAATCCCAACTTCTGGAGCATGTTGCAGGAAGAATTATTTCAAAAATACATGACCGTTTTCCGCAAATCGACTATATCAAGCTTAAACTTACCAAGACTGCACCGCCTATGCAAGGCGAAATGAAAGGAGCAAGCATTGAACTGAAAAAAAGCTTTAAACCGGAAAATTAAAATCCTTATTTTTATTTCATAAAAAAATACAAAATTGAAATTCGTTAAAATATTATTTTTAGTAGCATTCATCAATGCTTTCGGCCAGACAGGTGTTGATAATCAATTGGCAAGTTATAACTTTCCTAAGATCAAATCCAGCATTACGATGCCAGTGACGATCCCACTTGCAGAACTTAGCAATATGGTAAATGCCTCTGTAAAAGATCTCATTTATCAGGATGATTCCTATACAGATAACAATAACGATCAGTTTAAAGTTAAAGTCTGGAAAACCAGACCGATCCGTTTGGTAGGCGGAACCAGCCAAAACCTACTGATTGAAGTACCATTAAAGATCTGGGCCGAGAAAGGAATTGGAACTTTGGGAGTATATTCCTACCAAAATACCACTTTTGAAACGGTAATGTCCTTTAATACAACTGTTACTTTTAAAAACAACTGGACAATTACTACCAATACCCAACCTAATGGCTTCCGATGGGTAACAAAACCTGTACTGGATTATGGAAGAATACAGATTCCAATCACTCCTATTGTTGAAAAAAGTTTGAAAGAACAACAGGAGAAATTCTGTAAAACCATCGACCAGCAAATGGCTACTCAGTTGAATTTTCAACAATATGCAGTGATGGCCTGGAATACATTTGCCCAGCCATTCAATATTTCTGAAGAATATAATACCTGGTTGAAAGTAAGTCCGGTAGGCGTTAATATCACTCCATTAAAGTTCTACGGAAATCAAATCAATGCAACCCTTGGAATTGATATTTTCTCGGAAACATTTACAGGAAATAAGCCTGCAGCATCACCCACTGTAACTTCAGCGAGTAATTTTAACTTTTCACCTACTGTTGCAGACAAATTTGTATTGCAGACAACAGCCAATATTCCCTTCACAGAAGCCAGCAATATGGCCAGGAAGACTTTTTTGAATAAAGAATTTGATATCAGAGATTCCAAAGTAAAAGTAACAGACATCAGAGTATATGGTGTAGATAACAGAATTGTTATTGAAGCACAGACAGAAGGCTATATCAAAGGAACCGCTGTTATTTCAGGAACTCCTGTATATGATGAAACTAAAAGAAAAATTGTTCTGTCTGATACTAAATTCAAATTGAAAACAATGAACATTCTTCAAAAAACAGCCTCTCTCTTATTCCAGGGAAAAATCGTAAAGATGATTGAAGAGGAATATGGAATTCCAACCCAGGAACTGGAAGAAACCTCAAGAAAAAGTATTGAAGAAGCCTTCAACAAAGAATATTATAAAGGATTAAAGATGAGTGGAAGGGTATTTAACCTGAAACCAAGTAAAATTCTACTCAACAGTACAGGAATTACAGCTGTAATTGATACCAATGCAACTTTAAAACTTCTTGTCAACGGATTTTAAAACACCTATGAAAAACTAATAACCGCCTATGAAAAAAATTCTAAATATTGTTGAATACAATAAGGCTTCATTATGGATTAGACTAGCCAATAATTTTATAGATCTTACTGTAGTATATATTACCAACTATCTCATCACTATTATTTGTAATTTTCTTTATAAAATAACTTCCATTGATTTTTTTTACTTCTATAATAACGGAGGGATCTTATGGGGGATCTTTATTGGAAACTTCAACTATATTCTTTATTATTTTCTAATGGAAAATTATCTGGATGGACGAACAGTCTCAAAATATATTACAGGAACTAAAGTAATCAGTACAGACGGTTCTAAACCTAGCTCCAAACAAATTATCTACAGAAGCCTTTCCAGAATTGTTCCTTTTGATGGACTCTCTTTTCTCGGAGTAAACGGTTGGCACGACAGCTGGAGCTATACAAGAGTAATTAATGTTAAAAATTATATATCTGAAATTCAAGCAAAAAGCGAAATTGACAGTTTAGGAAAGAAAGAAATTGCATAAAAACTTTGGTTTGTATAGAAATTTAGCTATATTTGCACACCTCAAAAATGGTAAGACATGGTACTTTGGCCGAGCGGCTAGGCAGTGGTCTGCAACACCATCTACAGCGGTTCGAATCCGCTAGGTACCTCTTAAAAACCTCTAAATAAAATTTAGAGGTTTTTTTATTTTCAATAATATTATTTTCAGTTAAATACATCATTCATCTTAGACTCTTTTTACATTAAATAAAAAAATTAGACCGTCTCAAAAGGACGGTCTAATCTATATATACATTAATTTTCTTGATTAATAAGCATAAAATGCTATTCCTTCATATACCCAGCCATTTCCACCATTACCTAGTTCTGCAAAATTCTTAGTATAAAGGTGACCACTTTTTGAAGGCCTGAAATATCTATAAACCGGAGAAGCATTCATCGCATCCTTGTTAATAGAGTATCCCAAATTTTCGATAACAATATACCCTTGTGATTCTGCACTTTGTCTTTCAATAGCAGTTGTAACTAAAAGATTATCTAAATTTTTTGGATGAATCATACTTATAACTGAACTTCCCGAATTACCTGGAACCCATGCAGATTCCAATCCAAAACCTACTTGTTCATACTTCCAGTCTAACTCATTTGGACTTTGTCCCGGAGGTCTTGTATTGATTCCAAAAAAATGTTTATGCACCTTATAACTATACCATCGGTCAACTTGAACCAAAGTCATACTCATCTTTTCAGAACCTTTAGCTAATATAGAATTTAAAGAAGGAGAAGAGGATACAACCGCTTGATTTTCTGTTTGAATTTCCGCCTCATCTCTTCCACATGATGTAAGTGTTAGTACAAATAATGATGCTAACAATAGTTTTTTCATAATTATTAATTTTTTATCAACTGCAATTATACAATAAATATCACCAATAAGAGAATAAAAAAACATGATATTAATCCACTAATGATCGATAGTTTAAAACAAATTAAAATTCACAGAATATCATAGAATTAGATTTTTAATTATACGACAAACAAAATAGGTTTTGCTATTACACTAAAAAATCCTGACCGTAAAAAATTAAGACATCTTTCAGCAGCTTCATATGTAGCAAAAAAAATCCTCGGAAATTCCGAGGATAAAAACTAATAACCATGAAAACTCAAATTAAACATGAGTTGCATTGGTATATTGAAAAATCGTGCCAAGAATTACTTTTTTTGAAAAAAAATTAAAATTTATTTCATAAACAGAGAAAATACAATTAAAAAATAACTACACAAAACACACTGAACATTAAATATATACAAATAATAACTCCACTAAACACTACAAAGCCATTTTTAAATACTGAAAAAGTTAACAATTTAATAATCTGAAAAAAATTAAAATAAAAAAATCAGACAAAAGAAAGAAATTCTTAGAAACTCAATATGAAGGCAAAAAACTACCATGTGACACAATTTTGTCATATTAAAAGAAAAGGCCCCCATACAGGAGGCCTAAAAAACACAAATGATGAAAAAAATCTATTCAGAAAAATCCAAACAGAATATAATGTATACCTTTTATTGTTATATCCTTTCCGTACGGAATTCTGATATATCTAAAAGTTATTAATTACTATGTACCGATTAAAAAAATCCTCATTCGAGGATTAGTAAATGTAGAGAAATAATTTGTGTTCCACAAAGTTATTCTTCCCATGTGATGGGAACATATATTGTAATATACCCGTCATCGTCTATATTCTCATCCGATACAGTAGCAATTACTGTTCCATAACCTACCCAGCCACCCTGGCCCTGAATTCCTGAAACTTCATAAGTTCCCTCTGGAAGATCTTCTTCAGAATACTGTGGAAGCGCACGGTAATTGTATTGACCAGTGAAATAGTCAACCCCTGTAGCCGTATTTTTAGCAACAAAACCACCCAGATCAAATCCTGAACCTGAAAGCATTTTTGTTCCACTTTTAGAAATAAGTCCATAACGAACCGGATATGTTTTTGTCTTTGCTTCCTTAACAGAAACTTCTGTATTAGCTTTAGAAGGCACTTCTACAAGATCAGTAGAAGAAAACGAAGTAGTAACAGCCAGCAATCCTACGACAGCTGCCACTGTAAAAATTGATTTTTTCATATTGAAAGTAATTTAGTTTCTCAAAAATAGTCAACCTAAATTAATTCAACAAGAATTGAGGATTAACTATATCTTACAAATTTCCTCCAATAAAAATTCCCAAGCATAACCAGGGAACTATGATGAATCTCGTTTAGAAGATTAATTTTCAAATCTGAAAACCAAAATTCTTTGCTCAAACTTTATGCCTGAAATTTTCACATCTGCTTTATGACAACAAGATTGATCAGGATTTACAATTAATTTAATTCTTTCACTATCAACTTTAACACTCTTTAACTAAAATTTGGCTTCATAATTGAAAATAAAAATAAATCTAAAGTCGTTTTGGCTTAAGCTTATTAAAATTTGAATTATGAGAAAGATAGTATTAGCAGGTTTTTTATCCGTTTTCTTATTAACGGCCTGCAAGAAGGACGACACAGTTGCTGAGAAATCACTGGAAGAGCAAAAACTTGAATTCCAGTCAAGACAGCTTGAAATAGAGAGACAAAAGCTGGCTATTGAAAAAGAAAAGTTAGTATACGAAGCTCAGAAAAAAGCAGATAGCATCTCTGAATCCAAAAAAGCAAAAGCTACTGCTGAAAATAATTCGAAACCAAAAGTGATAAGAGAAACAAGAACAGTATATCGCGACAGAAGCTCTAATTCCAATTCAGGCGGAGGAAGCAATGGAGGATATGCCGACAACGGAAGCAGTGCTTCACAGGGAACTACTCAGAAAAAAGGAATGAGTAAAGCAGCCAAAGGTACTATCATTGGTACTGTAGGTGGTGCTGCTGTTGGAGCAATTGTTGCTAAGAAAAACAGAGGTCTTGGTGCTGTAATTGGTGGTGTGGTAGGTGGAGCTACCGGATATACCATCGGTAGATCACAAGATAGAAAAGACGGAAGAGTTCAACCCAGATAATATTTTCCACAAAAACATATATAAAAGATTGCTTATTTTTAGGCAATCTTTTTTTATGATATTGATTCTGTTTTCCACTATACTACTCATTCCAGTCCTATCAGGGCTCGGAAAAATTATGGAAAAATTCTGTGGAATTTTATTTCAGGGAATCTCCGGAAAAGTACTTTCAGGAATCATGGGAATAAGTCTGATATGGACCGTCATTTCTTTTTTTATTCCTCTGAATATTTACGTAGAAGTTCCTACTCTTTTATTAGGCCTACTCTATTTTTTTAAAGAAAAGGTATATCAGGAATTCTATCTATTTTTTAAAAAGATATTCTTTTAACAGCATTCATTTCGGCTATTATATTATTTGCTGGAGCTTACCATCCTTATATATTGGATCATTTCGGGTATTATGTCCCTACCGTCAAATGGCTTACAGAATATGGCCTTGTGAAGGGAATTTCCAATTTGGATCTTACTTTAGGACAAATGTCGGTATGGCATATTTACCAGGCAGGTTTTTCCAATTTTTCAGATCCTTTTTTAAGGATCAATTCAATCCTGTTAGTTATCTACACCATTTATAGTATTGAAAATAAAAGTTGGATTCATCTATGTTTCCTTCCCTTTTTATTACTTTTCTCACAGTCACCAAGCCCGGATCTTTCGGTCATTGTCTTTTCTTTAATTATTTTAAATGAAATAATATCCGGAAATAAAAATATCAATATACTCTTTGCCTTTTCTGTTTTTGTTTTTGTTATAAAACCAACCATGATCTGGCTGCCCCTTCTGGTTTTCCTTTATAATATTTGTATTGTCAGATTAAATTTTAAAACACTGCTTTTCGGTGGAAGTATCCTTTTTCTATTCTTTATTAAAAATATATGGACATTCGGATATCCAGTATTCCCTGTATCAATTGGTGACTTTGGTTTCAGTTGGAAGCCTAATCCCGAAATATTAAAAATATCTTCACAATATGCTGTCATGAAAACTTATGATATGCAGTATTCGTATGAAGAAATTCAAAAATTTTCTACATGGGATTATATAAAAAACTGGTTTTTTCTAAAAGGGATCAAATCAAAAATTAATATTCTTTTTATAGCAAGCTTATTGAGTTTTTCAGCATTTGCTTGGGTAAAGAAAAAAAAACTCATTACGCTGATCTGTATTTCTCTATTGATAAAAACTCTATTAGTACTGGCTTTTTCAGCCCAATACAGGTTTTTTATTGATGTGTTTTTCGTTGTATTCTTCGTTCTTTTCTATGAGTGCTGGAATAAAAGAAAATCAGTTGTTGTTTTTTCTATACTCAGTGTATGTTTTATTGCATTACTATCCTTTCCAGGCCTTATTCAACAATATATTCCTAGTTTTCAATTAGGGAATTTCATAGCCGGATTTAAAAAGGAGCAACTTTACCAACCATCAGTTTATGAATATCATCAATTTGATACTTTTAAAGTAGGAAACCTAAAGTTTAATGTTTCTAAAAACTATCCTTACAACTTTGAAACACCTCTTCCTGCTATTTCCACAAGTTTTATTTTTGATGATGTAAAAGCCGGAATTTTCCCCCAGCTCATTGATGAAAATAACATTGCTAAAGGATTTATCTGGAAAACAATAACTTCTGAAGAAAAAAAAGAAGCCGCAAACGCTATCAATACGATCGAAAATATTTATAAACAGAACAATTAATGAAACTTTATTATCTGAAGAAAAAAAGGTAATTTTGTATCATGTTCAACACATTAGGTAATCTTCTTAGTCTTACAACATTTGGAGAAAGTCACGGAGTGGCTTACGGCGGTATCATCAATAATTTTCCGGCAGGTTTAGCGGTGGATCTCGATAAAGTTCAATACGAACTGAACCGAAGAAAACCCGGTCAGTCTGCTATTGTTACTCAAAGAAAAGAAAGCGACACAGTAAAGTTTCTTTCCGGGATCTTTGATGGAAAAACTACAGGTACGCCTATCGGTTTTATCATAGAAAACGAAAATCAGAAATCAAAGGATTATGACCACATTGCTGGAGCATATCGTCCAAGTCATGCCGATTTTACGTATGACCAGAAATTTGGTTTCAGAGATCACCGTGGCGGGGGGAAATCTTCGGCAAGAGAAACTATGAACTGGGTAGTTGCCGGAGCATTAGCCAAACAACTTTTACCGGAAATTGAAATCAATGCCTATGTTTCGTCTGTAGGTGATATTTTCTGTGAAAAGCCATACCAGGCTCTTGATTTTTCTCAAACGGAAAGTAATGATGTACGTTGCCCGGATGCTGAAACGGCAGAAAAAATGATTGCCAGAATCAAAGAAATTAAAAAAGAAGGAAATACAATTGGCGGAACCATTACCTGCGTGATCAAAAATGTTCCTGTAGGAATTGGTGAACCTATATTTTCAAAATTACAGGCAGAATTGGCAAAAGCAATGCTCAATATCAACGCCTGCAAAGGTTTTGAATATGGAAGCGGATTCTGTGGTGCAAAAATGACAGGAAAGGAACATAATGACCAGTTCAACACCGATTTTTCTACAAAATCTAACCTATCAGGCGGGATCCAGGGTGGTATCTCTAACGGAATGGATATCTATTTCCGTGTGGCCTTCAAACCTGTAGCTACTATTTTAAGACCTCAGGACAGTATTGACAAAGAAGGAAATCCTGTTATTGTGGAAGGAAAAGGCCGTCATGATCCATGTGTAGTTCCAAGAGCTGTGCCTGTGGTCGAAAGCCTTGCTGCATTTGTTTTGGCAGACTTATTCTTAATTAATAAAACAAGAAACATCAATAATTTTTAATCTAAATATTTTTGGTAATGAAAAATTACTGGGATCAGGGAATTTCTTTTGAAGAATACCTTCAAATTGCACAGCAAAGATTAGATCATCCTGCCAACGAACAGGAAATTGAATATAAACAATATTATGAGCTTGGGCTTCACAGAATGGACAGAACTGTAAAAAAGTATGTTCCGGATGAAGATCAGAGAAAAGAATTAGAAGCTAAGAATTTCGATGGAAAGATTTTAATCATTTCCGAAGCCTGGTGTGGAGATGCCAGTGCAACAGTTCCAGCTCTATTCAAATTCTTTGAAGGTCATAACGAGATCAGAGTTTTTCTAAGAGACAGTGATAAAAGCCTTATCAATCAATTTTTAACCAACGGAACAGAATCTATTCCGAAAGTGTTGATCCTTGATAAAGATTTTAATGTAAAAAATTCATGGGGCCCACGTCCAAAGTATGGATATGAGCTACTAATGAAATATAAAGCAGATCCTGAAGGCTATCCAAAAGATACATTTTATAATGACCTGCAGATCTATTATGCTAAAAACAGAGGTAAAGATGCCGTTCAGGAGATCTTAGATCTGTTATAAAAAAACAGAATATGAAAAAAGGGATTATTTATATTATAATTATTGTCATTATCGGTATTATTGCATTTGTACCTGGAGTAAAGGATTTTCTGAAAAATCAGTTCTTTCCGATTGCTACGATTGAAAACGCAGTACATATCAGTGAAGAAGATTATGACGTAGAGCTTAAGGGAATCAATGCACCAAGCACCAACCTTAAAAATTTTAAGAACAAAGCTGTTTTCCTTAATTTCTGGGGAACATGGTGCCCACCATGCAGAAAAGAATGGCCATCTATTCAGAAACTGTATGATTCCAGAAAAGAACATGTAGATTTTGTTCTTATTGCGATGAATGATAAAGAAGAAGACGTAATAAAATTTTTAAAGGAAAATAATTATACTGTACCGGTATATATTGCTCAAAGCCCTATATCTGAAAAGATTCTTCCTAAAGTTTTCCCTACCACTTTTCTTCTGGATAAAACCGGTAGAATCCTTATTAAGGAAGATGCCACAAAAGACTGGGACTCAGAGACTGTGCACCAGTTTATTGATAATATCATCAAATAAATTTTAACTAAATTTTATAATTTGTTGGTACAGGATTTGTGAAATTTATAATGTTGAAAAATTTATGTAAATCCAAACACAAAATGAAATATTCAAAATTAAATCTTGCAAAAGAAGCTATCAGTCACAAGGGCTTTGTAAAAAAGATCCCTGATATTTTCAGAATGGTAAAAATGTGGAGAAAAGGAGCTTATCCTATGAAATCCATTGACATTATTCTTCCGCTATTAGGAATTCTGTATGTCATCTCTCCCATTGACCTTCTTCCTGAATTTGCGATCCCTGTACTTGGAGTGATGGATGATCTGGCAGTATTGTCACTTACAATTCCAAAACTCATCAAAGAGGTTGACAAATTTTTACTTTGGGAAGCTGAACAAAAATATAAAGGTACTCAAGTGATTGATGCCGAGATCATAAAACAATAGTTTATTTATATTTTCAAAACCATTCTGATACTTACAGAATGGTTTTTTATTGAGCAAATGGGCGATAAATTTTTAAGCCTTATTTCAAATCCTTAAATTTGCAATATCTAATAAAAAATAATGGAAAGTAAAAAAGAATTCTTTTTGGAGTGCTACAAGCTAGGCATCATTAAATTTGGAAGGTTTACCTTAAAAAGTGGTATCGAAAGCCCTTTTTATGTAGACTTAAGACCTTTGGCTTCAGATCCTAAAATCTTAAAAAATCTGGCTAATTATTTATTGGAAATGCTTCCATTGGATAATTTTGATTTAATATGTGGAGTTCCTTATGCTGCTCTTCCTATGGCGACTGCGATGTCATTGGAAAGTTATATTCCATTAATTATTAAAAGAAAAGAAGCAAAAAGCTACGGTACAAAGAAGTTAATTGAAGGAATTTACCAGAAAGGGCAAAACTGTCTGCTGGTAGAAGACGTTATTACTTCAGGAAAATCTTTGCTAGAGACCATCCCTGAAATAGAACAGGAAGATCTTAAAGTTTCTGATATTGTAGTAGTGCTGGACAGAGAGCAAGGTGGGAAACAGCTGTTAGAAAGCAAAGGTTACAGAGTACACACTCTTTTCAATATTTCAGAAGTATGTGGAGTTCTTCAGGAAACCGGTGAGCTATCTGATGAAGAAGTAAAGAGAATTCAGGATTTCTTACAGGGTAACCACATTCAGTTCGAAGAAGAAACCAGAGCCTCTTATGAACAAAAACTAAGCAATACCCAGCATTCTGTTTCTAAAAAATTACTGGAAACAGCTATAGCAAAAAAATCTAACCTGATTGCTTCTGCAGATGTTACAACCACTCAGGAATTATTGACATTTGCTGAAAAAGTGGGGCCACATATTATTGCTTTAAAAACACACATCGATATCATTTCTGATTTTGAGTACGAAAAACAATTACCCCTTTAAAAGAAATTGCTGCAAGACATCAGTTCTTATTAATGGAAGACAGAAAATTCGCAGATATCGGAAATACTCAGGAATTACAATTTACAAGCGGAGTTTTCAAAATTACTGACTGGGCTGATTTCGTAACCTCTCAGGTTATTGGCGGTTTTGAATCTTTAGACTGCTTCAAAAATGTAGGCGTTGTAGCCATTGTTGGAATGTCTTCAAAAGGTGCATTAACTACGGCCAGCTACCGTGAAGAAGCATTAAAAGTAGCTGTATCTCATCCTAACGTAATTGGTGGAGTTTCTCAGAATAAAATTCCTGAAGATCTTCTATTATTCACCCCAGGGGTAAACCTTGCAGATTCAGGTGATGGAAAAGGACAGCAGTATAATACTCCTGAGCATGTTTTCAAAACTTT
The DNA here is from genome assembly GCF_004119455.1 of Chryseobacterium sp. CH25. GTDB lineage: Bacteria > Bacteroidota > Bacteroidia > Flavobacteriales > Weeksellaceae > Chryseobacterium. The sequence goes on along the minus strand of NZ_NRQT01000002.1, from coordinate 421,634 downwards.
ACACACAGATTTCATCATCGTAGGAAGAGGAATTTATAAGTCTGAAGATCCGGAAGCAGCTGCAGTTACTTATAAAAATGAAGGTTGGAATGCTTATATTAATTCTTTGGTAAAAAAAGCAATTCAGGATTAAAATCTTATAAAGTATATACAAAATAAGCTATATTTGAGCTTTATCACGGATATTTGAAAAAGATCAGCATTTGCCTTATTTTGTTTTGTGGAGTTATACAGATTTCTGCACAGAAAGACAGTATATACATTGGAGCAAAACTTTCTCCTGACAGAAAAACCCTTGAGGTGAATCAGGAGATTGTTTATTACAATCATTCAGACAAAGACCTGCAGACAGTAAAACTTCTGAATTGGGTTTCCGCTTACAACAAACGCGGAACATCCCTAGTCTACAGAAAGCTGGAAGACCGAAACAATGACCTTCATTTTGCTAAGAGCCATGAACTGGGAAAACTTCTTGAACTCAATATTAAAGATTCAGGAAATCAGGAAATACCCGTTAATACAAATTCAGATGAAAATCTTTTTCTTCCTCTGAAAGAAGCATTAAAACCTGGTGAAAGTACTACTCTGCAGTTACAATACCGTATACAGCTTCCCGATAAAAAATTTACGGGATATGGAACATCCGGACAGAATACGGCTTTAAAATATTTCTTTATTGTTCCGGATCGTTTTGATCCGGACAATATTTCTCCAAGAAAATACCACGATATTGAAGAACCGGTAAGTTTCAATACTTTCTGGACCGTAAATTTTGATATTCCTGTCAATAGCTTTATCGAAAGTAATCTGCCACAGATTCAGCTCAACTCTTTTCAGGGTTATCTTGACTCAGATCCGGAATTTTCTGTTTCTCCAAATGCTTACCCCATCATAAAATCCAATATTGATGGCGAAGATATTGAGGTAAAGTTTGGATATAATCTTAAGCCTGAAGAAAAACAGAACCTGGAATTTTACTTACCTCTTCATTTAAAATTTCTGAAAGAAAAAATAGGATCCCTTCCAAAAAGCATATTCATTTCAGACAAATTCAGGGCTAAAGAGGATTTCTTTGGAAATAACGATATTACTTTCTGGAAATTCAGATTCCAGCTATTTACAGATGCTGAAAAAACAGATCTTGATTATTTCGGAATCATTACAAAAAAAATTCTTGATGAAGAGATCATCGCAGATAAACAAAAAGATCACTGGTTCAAAAATGGCTTAAAATCCTATCTTGAAATACAGTATCTGAAAAAATTCTATAAAGACACTAAACTTTTAGGAATACTACCCGAATATAAGATATTTGGGATTAAACCTTTAAAATTCTTCCATGCATCCAAAGTAAAGCTCCTGGATCGTTACGGATTGGCTTATCAATATATCATGCTTCAGAATCTGGATCAGAAAATTGACGAAGATTTTAATAGCTTGAGTAATTTCAACGATATGGCCATCAGCAGTTTTGAAACAGGAAGTCTTTTCAATTATTCTGCTGATAAAATGGGTGATCAGCCATTCAATGATCTTGTAAAAGAATATCTTTCAAAAAATTCTGGAAGTAAGATTAATCCTAATGATTTTTTGAAATATTTATCCTCTAAAGAAAAGTCTGCCCATTATCTGGAAAATTTCTTTGAACAGAAAAACAGAGTAAATTTTAAGCTGAAACATATTACAAAGGAAAACGATTCTTTGCAGATTAAAATTGCAATAAATACAGATACTCCTATCCCGGTAAAGCTTGAAACAGAAACCAAAAATGGGGAAAGAAAATCTTACTGGATAGAAACGGAAGAGAATGAGAAAATAAAAGAAATCTCTCTTCCTGCCTCGGATAACATTTATAAAATAACCTTAAATAATGGTTACATTTTCCCGGAGTCCAGTTATCGGGATAACTTTCTGTATGCCAAAGGAATATTTTCAAATACAAAAAAGATTAAGTTTAAACTCATAAAGGACATTCCTAATCCTGAATACAATGAAATTTATGTAAGTCCTAGAGTCCGGTTCAACAACACTTATGATAAGTTTTTGTTGGGTGCTAATTTTAAGAATCAATCATTTTTTGATCAGAAATTTCTGTATTCATTTACCCCAACATACAGTACCGGAACAGGAAAACTGACTGGTTCAGGTGGAGTATCTTACTCTTTCCTGCCAGCTGAAAGTATGTTCAGAAGTATAACATTTGGGGTTTCAGGATCTTATTTCCATTATGATTATGATTTAGCTTACAGAAAAGGTTCAGTATATTCAACCCTAAACTTTAGAAAAAATCCAAGAAGCACAGTAAGCAGAAGCCTTGGTGTTTCTTATAATTATTTTGAAAGAGACCTGAGTCCTATTATGATCGCCAATGATGATTACAAGAAGTATAACCTTTGGGGATTGGGATACAGTTACAGTGACAGTCAGATGATCCATGAGAAAAGTTTCAGTTTGAGTGCACAGGGAATGGAAGATTTTAATAAAATTACTGCTGAAGGATTCTACAGATGGGAATTCGCTCCAAGGCAGAAGCTAAGCGTCCGTTTATTTGCCGGATATTTCCTTAGAAACGACACCCGTAATGATTTATTCAATTATGGAATTTCAAGAGTGTCTAATTACACATTCTCTTATAACCTTTTAGGAGAAAGTGCCAGCAGCGGCCTTCTTTCACAGCAGTTTATTTTAGCTGATGGTGGATTCAAATCCTTTCTTCCAGGAACAGTTAATCAATGGATCACCTCTGTGAATGTAGATTCCAGCATTTGGAAAATATTTCATGTGTATGCCGATGCAGGAATGTATAAAAATAAGGATCATTCTCCAAAATTTATCTGGGATAGTGGAATTAAAGTAAGAATCATCCCGGATTTTCTGGAAGTTTATTTTCCGGTACAGTCTTCATTGGGATTTGAGCCCGGGTTTAAAGATTATGCAAAACGTATCCGATATACGCTGGTTCTTAATCTCGGATCAATTATCAATGCAGCAAGAAGAGGCTGGTATTAAAAATAAAGGAACAGCTTATATGTAAGCTGTTCCTTATCAAAAATATTAAAAAACTAATCTTTTACAATCTTTTGTGAGACCGGAGCATTGTTAACCGTTCCTGTCACAATATAAGTTCCTTTTGGAAGTTCTGTAATGTCTATGTTCTGAGCAAATTTTGTTGGAGATTTTTTTACAACCTGTCTGAAGGTATCGTATATTTTTACATCTTTAATCTGCATTCCGAAAAGCACATTTCCATCTTTTATAAAAGGATTCTGAACAAAACCAGCTTTTGCAGTACCTTCAGCAGAAAAATCGGCTCTGTTATCACTATTATTTTCTAAAGTTCTTCGGATTGCCGTTGAGGCTGTAGGAGAAGGAGCCGGTCCATCTCCTTTAAACTGGTCTGCGTTGGCACCATAGCCTACAAAATCCAATACATTGGAGGAGGATGGATTCATTACCTGTACAATATTTCCTGCCAATGCCAGCTTCCCAGATGTTCCTGAAATTCTTATTCCATTGGATTTATTAGGTGTGCCATCAAAATTTGTAACAGTTGTTGCTATAAAATCTGGTGTTGGCAACGCTTCTACTCCACCATCCACAGAAGCTTCCTGAATCAGATAAGTTTCTTCTGGTCCCAATGTAAAATCCGGCAGGGTATGATATTCAGTAAAAGCTCCAATTGCAGGGGCATATTGTATACTGGCTCCTGTTAAAGAAACCAAAGTGGTTCCTATATTTTTCAGGACAATATAATTATTTTTGAAAACAGCTCCTGAATTTCCATTTCCCCCATAAATCTCATTAATCACAATTTGGGCATTGGTAAGAGCAGTCATCAAAACTAAACCAGCAATAGTAAAGATTTTTTTCATTAAAATAATTTTAAGAGGAAGTTATGATAAAAATATCAAAAACAATACCACATACTTAGGAAATATACAAAAAACACCATCATAAATATTTTATACTCCTACCCGAAAAAAATCAAATGATCCACATAAAAAATCCGGCTATTTCTTCGAAATGGCCGGACTCTATTTTAATCTAAAACTAAAATTAGTCTTTTAAGATTTTTTGAGATACTGCAGCGTTGTTTACTGTACCTGTTACGATATAGTTTCCTTTTGCTAATTCAGCAACGTTTACAGTTCCGTTTTGTTTTACAGAAGCTTCTTTTACAAGTTGTCCGAACATATTGAAAACTTTTACATCTTTAACATCAGCTCCGAAAGTAATTTCGTTGTTTTTTACGAAAGTATTTTTCACGAAGTTTAATGATTTAATAGATGTTACATCAGAAACTCCCAAGGTACCACAAGGGTTTTGTGCATTTGTAGAGTTTATTGGTGTTGCTGCAGCTAAAGTAAAGTCCGCACCATTTTCATTAGTATCTACGCATCCCCCACTAGCTCTAAAAATAGCATTGACAGCTGTTCCCGCTGGTGCAGTAGCAGCTCCTTCTTTTGCATTAGCAGTTCCCATTCCTACAAAATCAATAGCACCAGTTGGAGCTGCTCCGTTAATTGTAGTTGAATTATTCATTAAAGCAACCTTACCATTTGCTCCCATATTGAAACCGCTTGCACCACTATCAAAATCAGCTGTAGGCAATGCTGTTCCAATATTAATATTAGCACTTGCAAGAGCTACTAAATAATAGGAATAAGGAGCTATGGTTGAACTTTGAGGAATTGTTACCTTTCCAGTCCAAGCTCCATTATTAGTAGCAGCTGCATATTGTACAGACCACCCAGAAACATCGACTGCTGCACTAGTTTTATTAAACAAAACAACGTAGTCCTTATTGTATGTAGCACCAGTATTACCACCACCAACATAAATCTGTGCAATAGTTACTTGTGCATTCATCATTACGGAAGCAAAAGCAACTCCTAAAATAGTAAAGATCTTTTTCATAAAATAATTTTTTTAAAATTTATATCGTAAAATTACAAAAAAAACCGCTATCCCTTTGAAACAGCGGTATATATTTAACAATTAATTAAAATTACCTTTTAATAATCTTCTCAGATATGGCTTCACCATTAACATTTCCTGCCACAAAATAAATCCCACTCTGTAGAGTTTCTATATTTACAGATCCATTTTCTGAAACAGAAGCAGTTTTTACAACCTGTCCGTTCACATTGAAAATCTTAATATCAGATTTGGCTCCAAAATAGACTTCATTATTTACAGAAGTATTTTTAATAAAAACTTGTTTTTTGCCTTTAACTTCTGTTGTTCCCAGACTTCCTGCTGCTGTCCAGGAAATATCATCCAAAACAATCTGTCTGCTGCCTGTAGCTCTGAATTCTATTACAACATCTCCAGAAATATTTGCAGTTAAAGTTCTCGTATAATTTGTAGCCATAGCATCTAATGCATAAGAATCATACATTGTTCCGTTAACATATACCTGAATAGCTCTATTAGCTGCTGTACCACCTGTAAAGTAAGATCTAACTGTATAGGTAATATTTCCTACTCCGGCTGCTCCGGAGTTTGCTTTTACATTTCTCGTTCCACTGGAATCAAAACCAACAGATGTTCCTGTAACATTATCTCCAGACGTAACTTTTCTTGCTCCACTATAGTTCCAAGTAACACTATTGTCTCCTACAAAACTTCCAGCTGTATAACCACCAGCCGTAGCACTCAAATTAGTAAATGATTCTGAACCTTGCGCTGATAATGAAACAGCAAGAACTGCAACAGCCAATAACGAATAAAGTTTTTTCATGATTATAATTTTATATTATTGATAATTTCAATGGCTAAATTACCCTTAAATTTAAGGGTATCACAATATTTAGATTAATTTTCTGTTAATAATAGTTGATCTACTGCTATTAACATTTTTTAATTATTTTTACGAATTATTTTTCAGGAGTTGCGGAATATTTTTATCCTATTCGTTGTATTTTTCTTTGGCATATTTTCAGGAAATGCTCAGGTATTTTCATGGAAAAATCCCAACGTTCCTGAAGACAGCATAAAAAAAGACAGTATTCTCGCTGCAAGGCTTGAACAGGACATTTTTGCAAAAGACACTTTGGATTTTATCCGAACTCATAACAGAATTGTTGTTGATGAAGCTGTATTGGCTAAAAATGATAAAAAAAGATTTTTAGGTGAGCTAAATTCCAAAGGGTCTATTATCCGCGGGATTACATTTGGTAATAATCAGGGACAGTCTGTACAGAGTTCTATGGATCTTCAGATCTCCGGTCGACTTTCAAAAGATGTCACCATTTTGGCCAGTATTTCGGATCATAACCTGCCTATTCAGGCAGATGGATATACCCAGACCTTAGAAGAATTCGATAAAATCTACATGCAGCTGAACATTAAGGATAAGTCTATTCTTAGAGCCGGGCATCTAGATTTAATGGAGTCTAAAAATTATTTTGCCAAATACCAGAGACGAAGCATGGGAATTCAGTTTCAAACGGAATTTGGAAAAGAAAATAAAACATTTGTGGATATATCTGCCGGTGTGGCACGAAGTGAATTTCACAGAATCCGTTTTCAAGGGGTTGAAGGAAACCAGGGACCTTACCGTTTAACAGGGAAAAATGGTGAACAGTTTATCACTCTGATCTCAGGTTCTGAACAGGTTTTTATTGACGGTATCCTAATGAAACGTGGAGAAAATCAGGATTATGTTATTAATTACAATACAGGTGAAGTTACTTTCACCAGTTTCCGCCCTATTTTCCAGCAAAATTTCATCACTATTTCCTACAACTACGCGAACAGGAATTATTCAAGATATTTATTTACCGGAAAACTGGAGCACCAAAGAGAAAAGTTCAAAGTTGGGTTAAACTGGTTTATGGAGAATGATAACAAAAATGCACCTCTTGCCTTAAGTTTATCAAAAGAAGATGAGCAGATTTTAGCTGATGCAGGAAATGACCCTAATCTGATGTACGCTCCATCAGGAGTTGTTACCGAATATGATGTTAATAAAGTTCTATACCGCTTAAATCCTGCCGGAAATTTCTATGAACTTTCTACAGATCCTAATGAAACTCTTTATCAGGTATCTTTTACTTATTTTGGAGCCAATAAAGGTGATTATAAAACAGCTAAAACGACTAATAACGGACGTGTTTTTGAATATGCGGGTCCTAATTCGGGAGATTACAGAGCGGTAAGAAAACTTCCTTCGCCACAAAAATCCCAGGTATTCTCTCTTAATTCTGAATATTTGCTGAATGAAGGAAAAATAGGAGCTGATATTTCCTTGAGTAATTATGATGTCAATCTATTTTCATCTAAAGATTCTAATCAGAATACAGGATATGCCTATCGTATTTTTGGAAATAAAACCTTTACAAAAAGTACATGGAAAGGAACACCAAGCTTTGAATATCAATACATTGACAAACAGTTCCATATCCTGGACCGTATCAATGATGTAGAATTCTCCAGAGACTTTAACTTAACACAGGAATTTAATAAAAAGACTCAGAATCGTTTTATCTTCAGCTTTTTAAACAAGTGGAATAATAAGTCTACTTTAAATTACCGTATCAATTATTTAAATGAGCAGGATTCTTACAAAGGGATTAAAAACGATCTTGATTTCGGTTGGATCACCGGACGTTTCTTCACAAAAGGAAATTTATCTTACCTAAGCACTAATGCTACGCTTCAGGACACCAAGTTCATCCGTGGTGGGATATCAACTGAATTTACAGGAAAGAAAGGAAGCTGGGCTATAGGGGGAAGTATGGAACATAATGAGAAGAAATACAATGACACTCAACTTATGGATGTCACAAGTTTCAGCTGGAAGGAAATTTTCGTTCAGAAAAAGATCGGAGACAGTACCCGTACAAAATTGCTTGCTAAAGTATACATGAGAGATAATGACTCTGTACGCGATAACAGGCTTCAGAATATGAACAATATTCTGGGGATCATGGCGGAAAGTCAGATTATCAAAACCGAGAGAACAACATTAAATGCCTTAATCCATTACAGAAAATTTTTCTACCAGACTTCGGATGTTGATGTAACCAGAAATAACGATTTTGTGGTTGGAAATATTCTTTACAACCAACAGCTTTTCAGAAATGGAATGCGTTTACAGGCTTTCTATGAATTAGGAAACGGACAGGAAGCACAAAGAGAGTTTCAGTATATAAAAGTAACAGACGGCCAGGGAGTCTATAAATGGACCGATTACAACGGTGATGGTATTCAGCAGCTTGATGAATTTGAGATTGCAGAATATTCTGATTTAGCTAAATACATTAGAGTCTACACCAATTCTGTTCGGTATATTCCATCCAATAAAAACAAATTACAGTTGGCTTTATTTGTAAATCCAGCGATTGTCTTTAACTCAGAAAATGCGTTTTTAAAACGTTGGAATTTCAATATTTCATTAAATTCTCAAAACTCTTTTTACAAAAAAGATAAAGTTCTGGTACTGAATCCATTTGAAAAAAACAGCGATCAGATTCTTAAAAATCAAAATATTTTAACATCAGTACAATTCAATCCAACGGATAAATCCGGATGGAATGGAAACTACCGATTTATTACAAATGATAATCTTATCAATGCTAATTTCAGTAATGAAGAACGTGAGCAGACTTCTCACTTCCTGAATATCGGTTATTGGTTCAATAAAGAATTCAGGATCGATTGGGAAAATTCTGTTCATGATCTCAAAAACTCATCACAGCTGTTTACCTCGCGAGATTACCGTTTAAATAATTTTGAAACAAAACCTAAGGCTACCTATAAATTTACAGATGCTATTCAAACTGAACTTTCTTCTGCTTATCGTCAGAAGAAAAGAGTAGATGGTGAAGAGTTCTTAAAAGCTTTTGATATCACTGGAACCGTACAATGGGAGTTCAGAAAGACTTCTATTCGTGGAAATTTCTCTTTCATTAATAACAATTTCAACGGTAATAATTTCAGCATTGTAGGAAATCAGATGCTTGACGGTCTGAAACCTGGAAAAAACCAGGTATGGAGTGTATTTATCCAACAGGCCCTTAATTCATTTATCCAACTGAACTTAAACTACGAAGGAAGAAACTCCGGAGAAAGAACTATTCATATCGGAAGCATGCAGGTAAAAGCAAGCTTCTAGAAATTCAAGGTTTAAGGTTTAAGGTTTAAGGTTTAAGGTTTAAGGTTTAAAATTAGTTATTTCTTCCTAGTTCAATATTTTCTATCATCCCTGCCCTAATATTCTAATACTCTAATACTCTCCCACTCTCAAAAATCTCTCAAACACCTTTCAATCTCATCATTTACAGTAATAGATAATATCATATTTCCAACTATTCAGAATTTTGTAAATTTGCACCATGATAAAAATAGGCAACATAGAACTGCCGGAATTTCCGCTTTTGCTGGCTCCGATGGAAGACGTAAGTGATCCTCCATACAGACGTTTATGTAAAATGCACGGTGCAGATTTAATGTATTCGGAATTTATTTCTTCCGAAGGATTGATTCGTGACGCTATGAAGAGTCGTAAAAAACTGGATATTTTCGATTATGAAAGACCAGTTGGGATACAGATCTTTGGTGGTGATGAAGAGGCAATGGCCATGTCTGCAAGAATTGTTGAAACAGTAAATCCAGACCTGGTAGACATTAATTTTGGTTGCCCTGTAAAAAAGGTAGTCTGTAAAGGTGCCGGTGCCGGAGTTTTAAAGGACATTGACCTTATGGTTCGTCTTACAAAAGCAGTAGTGAGTTCTACTCATCTTCCTGTAACAGTTAAAACCCGTCTGGGATGGGACAGCACTTGTATCAATATTGATGAAGTGGCAGAACGTCTACAGGAGACCGGAATCAAAGCGCTTACGATACATGCCAGAACCCGTGCACAGATGTACAAGGGAGAAGCAGATTGGGAGCATATTTCAAGAATTAAACAAAATCCTAATATTGAGATTCCAATTTTCGGAAATGGAGACATAGACTCTCCGGAAAAAGCGCTGGAATACAAACAGAAGTATGCTTGTGACGGAATTATGATTGGGCGTGCAGCTATTGGTTACCCTTGGATATTTAATGAAATCAAGCATTTCTTTAAGACAGGCGAACATTTACCTGCTCCTACTGTTTCAGACCGATTATTAGCGGTTCGTCAGCATGCTGAATGGAGCGCAGAATGGAAAGGAGAAAGATTAGGACTGGTAGAAATGAGACAACATTACGGTAATTATTTCCGTGGAGTTCCTCACTTTAAGGATTTCAGAAAAAAATTCCTGGAAGTATTCACCTTAGAAGAAATGGATGCCCTGATTAAGGAAACCCAACAATTCTACGAAGAATATCAGGCACAGGTATAAAAATAAAAACCATCAAATTGAATTGATGGTTTTTTTATTATTCTTGAATATCATTTTCAATATCCGCCTGAGGAGGATTCATTTTTAATGAGTGCTAAAGCTGAGGAAGTACCAATCCTCTTCACTCCAAGGCTGATCATTTTTTCCGCATCTTCTGGAGTCCTTACTCCTCCGGCAGCTTTTACAGGAAGCTTTCCAGCGTTATCCAGCATGATTTTTATCCCTTCAAATGTTGCTCCATTAGGCTTTCCATCTGTCGTTTTATAAAAACCGGTTGATGATTTAACGAAAATATTTGGTAAATCATCTGCTGAAAAATTGTCTTCCGCCCAGTTCGATATATTTTTAGTAACATCTGCAATCTGCTCATCTGTTAAAGCAGCAATTTCAATAATCCATTTTGCAATTTTATGATGTTCCAAAGCCAGCTTTGTACATTTTACAAATTCTTCTTTTACCAAGTTTATATTTCCCTGAAGATAGGCATTGTAATTAATTACAAAATCCAGTTCATCTGCACCGTCTTCAATAGCTTTTAAAGCTTCTGCAAGTTTCTCTTCTATTGAGTATGTTCCTTCGTGGAATCCTATAACAGTTCCTACTGCAACATTTGAATTTCTCTCCTTAATATATTTTTTAATTTCAGCTACATAATCCGGCCTGATCATTACTGCAAAAATACCATTATCAATGGCTTCCTGAGCAAGTTCTTTATCAATCTGAAGGGTATCTTCATCTGAAATCCCTGACTGTTCCGGTGTCTTCAAGTAAGTTGAATCCAAATATTGGGCTATGTTCATATCGTTATACTTTCAATTGTCTGTAAATACCTTGCTCCAAAGATATAAAAGTTTCTGTTCTTGTTACTCCTTTCAGTTTTTGGAGTTTGCTAAGAATTTGCATCAAATGATCATTATCTTTACAAAGAACTTTAAGGAATATTGTATAATTTCCTGTTGTATAGTGCGCTTCTACCACTTCATTGATATCATGCAAAGATTTTACCACATCTGGATAATGACTTGGCTGATCCAAAAATACACCGATATAAGAAATCACTTTATATCCGATTTTCTTAGGATTAAGGAACGAAATTGAATTTTCAATAACTCCTGCATGCTCCAATTTTTTTATTCTTTGATGTACTGCTGTGGTTGAGATCCCAACATTCTTTGAGATGTGTGCTAAAGAAGTCTTAGCATTATCCATCAACATATAGATTATTTCCTTGTCGATGGAGTCTAAATGATAACTTGTGTTGCTCGAATTTTTCATTTTCTACTTTTTATTATTTATGTTTTTTATGATAAGCTTTTAAACTTTACAAAAACCGGGAAATGATCGCTGTATCCACCTAAATACCGGGTACCGGCATAAGTTCGGAAAGGGCGTCCTTCAAAATTTCTGGTCCTGCTGCTGAGTTTCTCAGAATTAAAGACATGGGCTTCCTGAAAAGCCAGCGTTTTATTATCAAGAAAAGATCTCGACATAATAATCTGATCATACAGCAATCCAGATTTATAATGAAAAGTAGAATAATTTCTTGTAGAAAACAACTCCTGAAAAGGATTCATTAAAACCTTCTCATGATCGTTGTCATAGAGAATTTGAACTAAATTTTCATCATCCGGGTTTTCATTAAAATCACCACACAATATAACATGTTCTCTATCTGCATCTACAATTTTCATAATCCGCTGTCGGACCTCATTTAATATAAAGGCTCTTTTAGGTTTATTAATATCTTTTTCTCGCTTAGAGGGAAGGTGGGCGATAAAGACATTAATAATTTCCCCTTTATATTTAATTTTTGAAAAAAGTACGTCTCTGGTTGTGTCGTAATTTCCTGTGTTTTTATAGGTTATTTCAAAAAAGAAAGTAATGGTTTCAGAATCTATAACCTCTACTTTATTTTTATCGTATAACATGGCTACATCCACCTTTCTTTCATCCATAGAATTATAATGTACAATTCCATATTCAGAATTAAAGGGTTCCATTTCTACGAGGTCTTCCAAAACCTTCCTTCCGGAAACTTCGGATAGCCCTATAATAAATGGCAATACTCCATTTTCCTCCTTCATCAATTGAAAAACATGAGAGATTTTAAAAAGCTTATTTTTATATCTTCTCTCATCCCAATTTCTTAAACCTGACTGTGTAGGATCTAATTTATGAACAGGCTTAGGATCGGGTAAAAATAAATTTTCAACATTATAAAAAGAGAACAGTTCCATCAACACAAATTTCTATACTTTTAATTAATATGTTCTTTTTTCTAGTCTTAAATTTATTATTATTTTTCAAATCACATTAATTTGCTGATAATATCAATAAATTAATTTATAATAAGAAATGCTTCAAAAGTAATAAAAAAAATCAATAAAACTAATAATAGTGAATTAATTTTTCAACTATTACTTTATTTTATTCAATATATCGAAATAAAAATAATGAATAAAAATTAAAATATTGAAAACAAAAATCCAATTAATGAGCAAAAATTGCTAATATTTTCCTTATCACTTAAAATAACAACAAATATTATTCCATTTAATTTGTAGACAAATAGAACACATAAAAATAGGTTTTCAAATACCCTTTACCGCCATATTAAAGAAGATCAGGTCGTTTTTCTTTAGTAATTCTTACTGCTTCATCATGACGCCATTCTTCAATTTTTCCAAAATTACCACTTAATAAGACTTTAGGAACCTCCAGTCCTTTATAAACTTCGGGCCTTGTGTAGATGGGCGGCGACAGAAGATCATCCTGAAAACTATCCGTTAAAGCACTTTGCTCATCATTCAAAACTCCCGGAAGCAGTCTTATGATAGAGTCAGCCAGCACACATGCTGCAAGCTCCCCACCGGTAAGTACATAATCACCAATGGATATTTCTTTGGTAATATGAAGATCTCTTACTCTTTGGTCTATTCCTTTGTAATGTCCGCAAAGAAAGAGCAGATTGTTTTTTATGGAAAGAGAATTGGCTATTTTCTGATTAAGCGTTACCCCGTCAGGTGTCAGATAGATAACCTCATCATATTCTCTTTGAGATTTTAATTCTGAGATACATTTATCTAATGGTTCTACCATCATCACCATTCCTGCTCCGCCTCCGTAAGGCTCATCATCAATCTGTCTGTGCTTATTGATTGCCCAGTCTCTCAAGTGATGAAAATGTACTTCTGCCAGTCCTTTGTCCATTGCCCTCTTTAAAATAGAGGTTTGAAATGGACTTTCCATCAATTCTGGAAGTACGCTTATGATATCAATTCTCATTGTAATGTTCCGTTTTTCTTAGTAGGTATAATAATTAATCTTAAGGAAGAATCCTTGTTGATATAGCTCCACATCCAGTTGAAGAATATGGCCAGCTTATTTCGAACGCTCAAAATTAGCATTAAATGGAGAAACATCCAGAAATACCAGGCTAAAAATCCCTGGAATTTTATAAAAGGTAGGTCTACAACGGCTCTGTGCTTTCCAATAGTTGCTAAAGATCCCAAGTCATCATATTCATATTCCTTCCACTCGCCTGAGTTCTTCTTTAAGAAATTTCGTCCTAAATTTTTCGCCTGATTAATGGCTACATTAGCTACCTGTGGATGTCCCTGCGGATACTTTTCGGTCTCCATATAAGCAATATCACCAATAGCATAAATATTATCGTACCCTTTTATTTTATTGTAGCGGTCTACGATGTATCTGTTTCTCACTAATTTTTCTTCAGGGAAACCGTCTATTACATTTCCTGTAACACCAGCTGCCCAAATTACATTATTGGATGGTATTTCTTTTCCGCTTTTCAAGTGTACTTTATCGCCATCATAATCTGTAACTACTTCTCCGCTCATGAAAGTTACCCCAAGATCTTTAAGGTATTTTTCAGATTTCTCCTGAGCTTCACTGCTCATTACTGCAAGAGGTTTTTCTGTAGAACTTACCAGGATGATCTTCAGATGATCGAAATTCATATAAGGATAGTCTCTTGGAAGAATATCTTTTTTCATTTCAGCAAAGGCTCCCGCCAATTCTACACCGGTTGGCCCGCTTCCTACGATAACGATATTCCAGTTTCCGTCATCGCTTCTGCTTTTCTCAATAATCAGTTTCTCAAAGGTCATCAGAACGTGATTCCTGATGCTGATGGCTTCCTGAGTATTCTTCATTCCGAAAGCTTTTCCTTCAAGCTCCTTGTTACCGAAAAAATTAGTTTTACAGCCTGTTGCTATGATAAGTTTGTCATACGTAAATTCCGCTTCATCCGTAATAACTCTATTATTGGCTGCATCAATCTCTTTTACTTCCGTCATCCGGAATTGAGTGTTTCTGGATTGCTGAAAAATCTTTCTGAAGGGGAAAGAGATGTTGGAAGGTTCTATCCTTCCTGAGGCTACCTGATAAAAAAGCGGCTGAAACATATGGTGATTCATCCGATCCAGAACAATAACCTTTTTGTTCTTGTTATTCAATGTTTTTGCAAGCTGCAGCCCCGCAAATCCTCCTCCTATAATGATGATTTTTTCGCGTGTTTCCATAATACACAAATTTACTGATTTTATTTAGCATTTAGTAGTGAAAAAAGTTATTTTTGCAAAACTTTATGACACCAAAAAAGTACACCAAAAAAACTGCCAAACAGATCCATAAGAACAGACGGAACAACTATTTTTTCCGTCGAAGGGTGATATTAGCCATTTTAATTGTAGCTTTAATTGGAACCGGGTTCTATCTTAAACAATCCGTAAGTTATTACTATGCATTGTACTTTAATAAATTTACCCACAAAAAACTTCACAACAGTGAAAGGGAAAGTTCCAGGATCCAAAGAATACTAGCCAATAATCTTGATAAGACCTACGGCTTTGATGTTTCTCATTATCAGAATAAGGAAGACATCAAATGGGACAGTCTCAGCATTGGTAACAAAACCATTCCTCTGGAATTTGTAGTAATGCGGGCAACGATGGGAAATAAAAGTGCCGATAAGCATTTTGATGAGTTTTGGGAAATGGCTAAAAAGCACAATCTGATCCGCGGAGCTTATCATTTTTACAGAGCTGATGAAGATCCGGTAATCCAAGCCAATAATTTTCTGGCAAATGTAAAACTGGAAAGTGGTGATCTTCCTCCAATTCTGGATATTGAAAAAATTCCGAAGCGGAAGACCAATAAAAAATTAGTGGAAGATCTGAAGGTCTGGTGTAAAATCGTAGAGGAAGCATACGGTGAAAAGCCTATTATTTACACCTATTATCATTATCATAAAGATTTTTTGAAAGGCGAATTTAAAGGGTATCCTTTATGGCTGGCCAATTATAATGATGTTCCTACTCCATCTCCAGATGACCAGTGGGACTTCTGGCAATTTACTGAAAACGGAATTGTTCACGGAATTAATACTAAGGTAGATCTGGATATTTACAATGGTAATTCCTGGTCGCTGAAAAGACTGACACTAGATTAATAAGGCTTGAAGATGGATGTAGAAAGATGAAAGTTATTGAAGTTCTAAATAACAGTTTTCAGTTCATTTTTCAGCTACTCAAAAAGCTCCTTTTAATTTCAATGTTGAAATTAAAAGGAGCTTTTTAAACATCCAGCTTCCAGCTTCACATCACTTACTTTTTCCCAAGAAAGTTCAGGATGTCTGTATTAAGCTGATCCGGTTTTTCAAAAGGGACCATATGAGTGGTGTCCTGATAAATTTTCTTTTCAGCATTTTGAATTTGTCTGGATATAAATTCAGTATGATCCGGCTTGATAACATCCCTATCACCTGCAATAACGAGAACCGGACTTTTTATTTTATTTAAATCAGTTTTACTGATATTAGGCTCTGTAAGCATGATCTTTAAAAGTCTGCGCTCACCAAATGTTTCTTCCGGAGCCATATCTTTCAACTGCTTCATCTGATTGGTAAGCCTTTCAATAAGCTTATTTTCTACTCCTTCAGGAAAAGTATTTGCTCCAATGACTACAAGCTTATTAAGACGTTCCGGGTATTTCAAAGCAAATTCAAGCCCTGTATTTCCACCATCGCTCCAGCCTACAATATTAATTTTATCAAGTTTCAACTCATCTGCTAATGCTTTTGCATCATCTGCAAATAATTTATAAGTAAAATCTCTCTTGGAGGTATCTTTACTCTTCCCCTGCCCTCTTGTATCTACCGCAATAACTTTATACTGCTTGGATAAAACAGGGATCTGCTGATAATAATCTTTGATACTCCCTGAATTTCCGTGAAGCAATACCAAAGGTTCACCTTCTCCGTATACTTCATAATAAAGATCGGTATCTTTCAGTTTCAGATATTTTCCAGCAGAGTCATTTTTACCATAGATCGATCGATCTGCTTCCTCTATATTTTTTGAATTATCGGTGGCCCATCCCTGAGAAACCTCATCATTATCTGCATAGCCTCCATCATCATCTTTTGTATCCTTACCGTTTTTATCCATTTTCACATCAATATTAATAGCGGGTGCAGCAATAGTCATTTTTTTCCAATCTCCATAGAACTCTCTGATAAATCCAGTCTTAAACAAAGCAGCACTAATTTTAATGTATCCGTCAAATTCTTTTAAAAAATTGATCCCTACAAAGAACTTTCCATTCACCCAGATATTATGGTCATTCACATCAAGCGTATAAGTTCCATCTTTAATCATATCTTCAGTAAGCTGTACTGTAATTTCTTCGTCTAAAAGATTTTTATCTGGGAAACCATCTTTCTCACTATAGATACTATAACGCATCAGAACTGGTTCTGTGGAAGAATATTTAGCAATATTCAAATTAATATTTTTGATTTTAGACCTTTTCTTTGCATTAAATTCTAAAGCAGTTTCACCCAAGAAACCTGCTTTTTTGCTTGCTGGATTAACAAAATATAAAACACTTTTAGTTTTCGTTTTTACTCCCCAGTTTTTATCTACCAGTTTTTTAGGTTTAATAGCAATCTCTTTGATCGTTTTAGTTTTCTCATTTAAGAATACCTTCTGCTGATCATGTTTTTTAAAATCCTGTACTGCTTCTTCATAAGTTTCATATCCTGGCACTTCTATTTTTACTTTCTGTTGTGGATCTAAACCGGTAAGATCTATTGAGAAATTTCCTTTTCCATCAGAAATGGTTCCGGTTGTTTTCTTTTCAACCCCAATTTTCACATAAGGAACAGGTTGATTTTCATTTTTAGAAATAATGGTTCCGGAAATAGTCTGTGCATTAAATACTGAAACCGTAAGAATAAAGGATAAAACAATAAGTTTTTTCATGGTAAAAGTTTGATGCAAACTTATCTATTTTATCACCTTCACCCTTCATAAGGTATTATTAAATTTAATCTCTTTTCTGTTAAATTTATTCTAAAAAAACACCCTTCAGTACATCAATTAAAAAAGATTCTAAATATAATTGTCCTTTTATAAAATCTCCATGATCTCTTCCCATGAATTTACTCTTCTATAAGTTTCGTTTTCGATGAGCTCATTATGTGGTTGGGTAAAAATCAACCTCTGCCCTGAAAAATGATCCAGGTTCTTTGGATAGTCATCAATCATCACATCTCCTGACACTACCTTTTTACTTCCACAAAGCACAATCTGCTCCCAGGTGATGAATGGAAAATGCTCAGCCAACCAGTCATATTTTTCTCTTAAACTGTTGGGAAACTCCATTCCTGCGGAAACAATATACAGTTCATATTTATTGTTCAGGTATTCTATAGCTT
Organism: Chryseobacterium sp. CH25; assembly: GCF_004119455.1. Taxonomy (GTDB): domain Bacteria; phylum Bacteroidota; class Bacteroidia; order Flavobacteriales; family Weeksellaceae; genus Chryseobacterium. The sequence goes on along the minus strand of NZ_NRQT01000002.1, from coordinate 403,556 downwards.
CCTGGCTCCCTTTCATCACTGGCAATGTTCTGAAGAACCCTACTTCATTCACATGTTTTTTTCCGTTGGGAAAAGCTTCTATCTCCGGCTTCCCAGTCATAGCATCAGATACCACTTCTCTTCCGGTATCTCTTTTTTCAAATTCAATCAGTTGAGGATATACATCTGCCATTACCCCATCCATGTCTACAATTACTTTTTTCATTGCTTCAAATCAGATTTATATTGTTATAGCTCCGTCATTTATATTGAGCCTATCAAAATTACCAAATTGTTTTCTCTGATTATGGACACAGTTTATTAATAAATCATAAATATTCAATTTTATAAAGCCGGTTCCGGAAAATTTTATGGTTACATTTTCGTATTTTTGCCGCTCAGTTCAAAATTAAAATCAAACTATTAATTTCCAATGAATTACGTTTCTGCAGAAATCTTACCAAATCTTATGGCATCAAAGTTTTGTTTGAAAACATTTCCTTTCACATTAATGAAGGAGACAAAATTGCCATTGTTGCCAAAAATGGAAGTGGAAAATCCACCCTTCTGAAAATTTTAATGGGTAAAGAAATTGCAGACAGCGGTACTGCGATCATTAATAAAGATATCCAGGTTGTTTTATTCGACCAGGAAATTGATTTTGATTCTAATCTAAGCATTGAAGAATTCATGATGACTCTTGATTCCGAACCTATTCTTGCTTTGAAGAATTACCATAAGTCTCTTCATTCTACAGATCATGATTTTATTGAAAAAGCACTGGCTGATATGGAAGCCCACAAAGCCTGGGATCTTGAAAATGAAATGAAGCAGATTCTTTCCCAGCTTAAGATCACAGATCTTGATGCTAAAATGGGAACGCTTTCCGGAGGACAAATTAAACGTGTTGCCCTTGCTAAATTATTGACTGAAACCCGAGCAGAGCACAAACATACGCTTCTTATCATGGATGAACCTACCAACCACCTGGACGTGGATATGGTAGAATGGCTTGAAAACTATCTGAACAAAGCAAAAATCACATTATTACTCGTTACCCACGACCGATATTTCCTTGATAGTGTTTGTGATATTATCTGGGAAATGGAAGACAGAAATCTTTATGTTCACAATGGTTCGTATGCTACGTATCTTGAAAATAAAATGATTCGTGAGGATAACCTTAATGCTACCATTGATAAGGCCAATAACCTTTACAGAAAGGAATTGGAATGGATGCGCAGACAGCCCAAAGCAAGAACTACAAAATCAAAAAGCAGAATTGACTCTTTTTACGAAACAGAAAAAGTAGCCAAAACCGATACGAGAAAACAAGGATTGGAACTGGATTTTGAAATGAAGCGTCTGGGGAATAAAATCCTTGAACTAAAAAATATTGATAAAAGTTTCGGAACTAAAGTTTTATTAAAAGATTTCAGCTACTCATTCCAACGTGGTGAAAAAGTAGGAATCATTGGAAAAAACGGAGCCGGAAAATCTACATTACTGAACATCATCCAGGGATTTGAAAAATATGACAAAGGAGAAATTGAAACGGGAGAAACTATTTCTTTCGGATATTTTGCTCAGAAAGGTCTTACTTATAAAGAGGATGAACGTGTTATTGATTTTATTAAAGAAATTGCAGAATTCTATCCTTTAGCTAATGGAAGAAGTCTTTCTGCATCTCAGTTCCTTAGATTATTCTTATTTGATGATCAGACACAATACTCTCCTATCTCAAAATTATCCGGAGGAGAAAAAAGAAGATTGCACCTGATGTATATTTTATATCAGAATCCTAACTTTTTGATTTTTGATGAACCTACGAATGATCTGGATCTTCCTACATTAACAGTTCTTGAAAATTTCCTGCAGCAATTTCAGGGATCTTTAATCATCGTTTCCCACGACAGATATTTCATGGACAGAATTGTAGATCATGTTCTTGCTTTTGAAGGAGATGGAAAAATCAGAGATTTCGTAGGAAACTTCTCTGAATATCGTGAAGCAAGAAGCCGTGAAGAAGCTTTAGAAAAAAATACAGCTGTAAAACCTGAACCTGTAAAAGAAACTGTTACTGTTGCAGAAAAGACTTCATCTTCCAACGCTCAAAAAAGGAAGTTAACCTTTAACGAGCAAAGAGAATTAGAAACTATTGAAAAAGAAATGCCTGAACTGGAAGAACAGCGGGCTAAAATCCTGGACCAGCTTAATAACGAATCTGATTACGAAAAGATAGCCAAACTTTCAGCGGAACTGGAAACAGTTTCTGAAAAGTTGGAGAATCATGAAATGAGATGGCTGGAACTTCAGGAAATCATGTAAAAATATAAGTTATGAATGAGTTTGAGAGTAAGAGAGGGCTTGAAAGTAAAAGAGTAGACAATTTATACTTCTGACTATCATTAACCTTAAACTTTGAACTCATTCATAAAACTTATCATATAATTTATAGTACAATCACTTTTTCTTCTTTTGCACTTTTTACTGAAGCATCAATGATTTTCATATTCTGGATGACTTCTTTTCCTGGTGATGGCAAAGGATATCCGAAGACAATATGCTCATAGATTTGCTGGTAATAATCCATATAATTTCCAGCTTCACTTGAAGTAAATATCCTTTCTGTTTCTGAGTTTTCGTTCAGATAATTTAAAATACCATCTGCTTCTTTCAAAGGCTGCATCCACTCTTTTCCATAGACAGGAATAGCTCCGGCGACCAATTCGGCTTCCTGATTATCGGTCCTTTCTTGTAAGAAACTACCTCTGTCTCCATGAATTTTATAAGCGTAATGATCTTCTTTCGTAAATACAGAAGATTTTAATCGTACTCTCAGATCATTTTTGTAGAATAGCAGAATTTCAAAATAATCATTGGCAAACTCTGATCCTTTCATAGAAAATACATCACCAAAAAGCTTTTCAGGGTATCCGAAATATTGCACAGCCTGATCTACAAGATGGGCTCCCAGATCATGCAATGAACCCGAGCCAATCTGATCCGGACTTTCTTTATGCTGTTTTCCACTTGGTGTGGTACGGAACCTGTCAAAACGGATTTCTGCCTCTTTAATATTTCCCAGTTTTCCTTCATTCAAAATATTCTGTACCTGCTGAAAATCGCGATCAAATCTTCTGTTTTGGTATACACTTAAAAACAATCCTTTTTCTTCTGCCAGTTTTACCAGTTCTTCTGCTTCTTCTACATTTACTGTGAAAGGTTTTTCAACAATGATATTTTTTCCTGCTTCCAATGCTTTTTTAGCATATTCATAATGGGTCTGAACCGGAGTATTGATTATTACCAATTCCACATCTGCATTTTGAAGCATGTCTTCTACCGAACGGTAAATAGTAGCTTCAGGATATTTTTCCTTCGATTCTTCTTTACTTCTTTCCGCTACCGCAGAAATAAAGAACCCCGGATGTTCTTTTAAAAAGGGTGCGTGAAAAACTTTCCCACTCATCCCAAAGGCACAAAGCCCAGCTTTTACCAGTTGCATATTTTTATTTTTCAACAAATATATTCATAAAAAACACTGAATTATGCACCAACAATAAGGATAGAAACTATCCATATAATTCACCCTAAAAAGACATGACAAAAATCATAAATTAATTTTTATTCATTCTAAACAAATACTTACATTTGCGCCTTATTTAAAACTGTTCTACATAAAAATAAAATGAAAAGACAATTACTATCTTTAGGTCTTCTATTTATCGCTGTTTCAGCAAGTTCACAGCTGAAAAACGCTGAGGCAGATACCATCAGAACCCAAACAATTGAAGATATCAATCTTCATAAAACAGGAAATCCTAATCAGGCGAGACCATTATCTACAAAGTCTAATTTGACGGTAATGGAAAATCCACAACCTATTGCTATCGTTACTCATGAAATCATTGAGCAACAGCAGGCAAAACAATTAAGCGATGTTCTTCAGAATATAAACGGGATGTATATCACTTCATCCAGAGGAAATTCTCAGGACAGCTTTGGAGGGCGTGGTTTTATTTTAGGAAATGATAATATTTTCAAGAATGGATCAAGAATAAATAGCGGAGTTTTCCCAGAGGTAAGTGGTCTTGAAAGAGTAGAAGTTTTAAAGGGGGCAAACGCAATGCTTTACGGAAATACTGCAGCAGGAGGTGTTATCAATATGATTACGAAAAAGCCTAAATTCAATTTTGGTGGAAGCATTGGATTAAACGGCGGAAGCTGGAATTCTTACAAACCAACAATTGATGTTTACGGTCCATTATCTAAAAATATTGCTTTCAGAGTCAACGGAACTTACGAATACGCTGAAAGTTTCAGAGATGTTGTACAGTCTGAAAAATATTACTTCAATCCTTCATTCTTATTTAATTTAAGTGAGAAGTCTCAATTAATTGTGGAGGCAGATTATCTTAAAAATAACTTCACTCCTGATTTCGGGCTTGGATCTATTACAGAAAGGGATCAAAGTTACAGATTGAATGATAACATTTCCAGAAACGTTTTCTATGGAACTGACTGGCAATATCAAAATGTACAACAAGCTTCTACAAACGTAACTTTCAATCATCAGTTTAACGAAAGATGGTCTTTAAACGCTACAGCTTCTTACCAGAACTATACGAAAGATTATTTTTCTTCTGAAAGAGTACAATGGATCTATGACACTAAAGATAAAGCGGTAGATCCCAACAGATTATCCTGGAAAAGACCTTTTGGTAAAACTTACAACGAACAGAATTATACTTCTGCACAAGTAAACATCAATGGTGAATTCAATACCGGAAGCATTAACCATAAGGTATTAATTGGTTCAGATGCAGATTATAGCCAGGCAGATGCTTACGCTTATACTGTTACAGACCCAAAAAACCTTCTTTATTTAGATGATCCTTCAACATGGGGAAATATTGATATGCCAAATTCTACTCTTACTACAAGAAACAGAATCAATACAAGAAGAATTGGGATCTATGCACAAGATTTTATCAGCTTAACAAAACAACTAAAAGTAATCGCTGGATTAAGATGGTCTTATGTAGAGAATATGCCTACGCTGACTACCCGTTTTAAATCAAACGATAAATTTGAAGTAGCAAATTCTTCAACATCTGATAATGCATTCTCTCCAAAAGTAGGATTGGTTTATGCTCCAAATGAAAATCTTTCGGTATTTGCTACATATACGAATTCATTTGCTTCCAATGCAGGATATACTTCAGATCAGTTTGGTACAGTAAATACTAATCAATCTGCTACGCAAGTTCAAGATCAACTAACTAATTTATCAAAACAAAGCATAAAACCATCAACAGTTGATCAATACGAAATTGGTGTTAAAAAGAATTTCTGGAATAACGCTTTAGCTGTTAATTTAACAGCTTACCAGATTATGTACAACAATTATTATCAAACGTATTGGTTCCCTTCTAATACAAATGGGGCACCTGTAAATTCAACAGATACCAATCTTAAAGAATTTGCAGGAAATATGAGAAGCCGTGGTGTAGAATTAGACATTACAGGAAATCCTACGGAAAACTTATCGATCATCGGAGGTTTCTCTTATAACAACTCTGTTTATCTTGATACTCCTGAAAAAGGATATGTTGAAAACCAAAGATTGGTAAGAACACCGGCAACAACAGCAAATGCTTCTGTTTTCTATAAATTTACAAACTATGTAAAAGGATTAAAAGTTGGGGCTGGAGTCTACTACATCGGAGATAGAATCGCTGGGTGGAATGATTCAAAATCAACCAATACAAGTAGAAACAACGTAAGTAGAATGTTTGATCTAAAAGATTATACTACGGTTTCTGTATCTGTTGGTTACGAGTGGAATAAATTCTCTATCCAGGGAAGAGTGGGTAACCTGTTTGATGTTGTAAACTACAACGTTCACGAGAATTACTCAGTGAATCCTATTATGCCAAGAAATTATTATTTTACGTTGACATACAAACTGTAGAATTAACTTTATAATTACTTCTTTATTAAAAGTGGAAATTGCATTTTTGCAGTTTCCACTTTTACAATTTAAAAACAAAACAAAAAAACGATATGGACAAGATTAAAGACACAAGAAGTTTCATGAGAATTACACACCGTTATCTGGGATATTTTCTGGCGGGTATTATGGCTGTGTATGCAGTAAGTGGAATTATTCTGGTGTACAGAGACACAGACTTTTTAAAGAGTGAAAAAAAGTACGAAAAAACTCTATCTGCCAACCTATCTGAAAAAGAACTGAAAAAGGAGCTGAAGATGAAAGGTCTTGAAGTAGAAAAAACCGAAGGTACTGTTCTTCATTTCAAAAAAGGTACTTATGATTCTGCAACAGGAGTGGCTAAGTATTCAAAAATGGAACTGCCATTTGTACTGGATAAAATGGTTTCTCTTCACAAATCACAGTCTAAAGATGCTATTGCTCCTCTAAGTGTATTTTTCGGAGTGGCTCTTTTCTTCTTTGTTATTTCAAGTTTCTGGATGTTTAATCCTAAGACAAAAGCATTCAAGCGTGGGATCAAGTTTACGATTGCAGGACTTGTTATCTCCATCCTTCTTTTGTTAATTTAGAAACAGAAAAGAAGTTTTAGAAACTCACTGAAGATTCTAGAACGATATAATCATTCTTTTACACTTCACCGACTTCTCTACTCATTAATTGTGAAATATTCAATAAATATGTTAAAAATACACTTCCTATCTTATTGATATTATTAACATTAATTTAGAAAAATTGTCTAAAATTAAGACTCTGGCACATTTATTGTTTTTTCTATAATTCGTGAATAATAAACATTTAATTATTAAAATAATAAATTATGAAAAAACTTATTTTAACAGGAGTATTAGCTATAGCAGGTTTAACAGCAACTGCAAACGCTCAGATTCAGAAAGGTAATTGGATGGTAGGGGGTAACCTTGCAGGTGCAAATTTTGGGTTAAATGAAGGAGCAGGATATGACTTTGCCATTCAGCCAAAAGGAGCCTATTTCATTGAAGATAATCTTGCAGTAGGGGGTTATGTAGATTTAGGATTTAAAGGAGCTAAAGATGCACCAACTACTTTCACATATAATGTTGGAGCATTAGGACGTTACTATCTTAACCCGGGAGAAAAAGGAGTGAATAACTTACTACACCACGGAAGATGGTTCTTCGAAGGTAATGTAGGTGTTGGAGGAATGTCTATCTCTAAAGGAGGTTCTTCTTCTAACGGTCTTAACTTCGGATTTGGTCCTGGTTATTCTTACTTCATTACGCCAAACATTGGTTTAGAAGGTTTAGTGAAATATGATGCAAACGCTGGATTCGGAAGCGGTGGATATACTAACAAAATTACTTTTGGTTTAGGATTCCAGATTTATCTTCCAACGTCTAAAGCAAAACAAATCATTAACGACGTTAAGTAATCACTGAAATACTTATAAAAAATAAAGCGGCCCGAAATAAATTTCGGGTCGCTTTTCGTACAAATTAAAACTAAACTATAAAAAATCAAATAAATCATGTATTCGGTTGGGGCGTATATCTTAAATACGGCTTTATTTCAGTCACTCCCTTAGGGAATTTTTTGATAGCATCTTCCGTAGATACTGCAGGCGGAACAATCACATCTTCCCCATTCTTCCAGTTTACAGGAGTAGCAACCTGATAATTATCCACAAGCTGTAAAGAATCCAATACTCTCAGTATTTCATTAAAATTTCTTCCTGTAGAGGCTGGATAAGTGATAATAAGCCTCACTTTTTTAGCCGGGTCAATAATCAATAAGGAACGCACCGTTGCTGTAGCAGAAGCATTAGGATGAATAAAATCATAGAGCTCAGAAATTTTTCTTTCTTTATCTGCGATGATCGGAAACTGTACATCCGTATTTTGGGTTTCATTAATATCTTTTATCCAGTTCTGATGATCTTCTACTCCATCCACACTTAAGGCAATCACTTTGGTGTCTCTTTCAGCAAATTCAGACTTTAATTTAGAGGTATATCCTAATTCTGTAGTGCATACCGGTGTATAATCTGCCGGATGAGAAAATAGAATTCCCCATGAATCTCCCAGATAATTATAAAAGTTGATATCTCCTAAAGATGATTCTGCCTGAAAGTTGGGTGCTGTATCTCCTAGTTTGATTGACATAATATTTCGCGTTTGTTAGTCTACAAATTTAGTAGACTTTTTGATACTAGCAAAATTTTTTGAAGAAAATTTATATCTTTAATGTAAAATTTTATTCATGGAGAAAACCGGGCTCACCTACATAGACTTGGTGTATAAGGTATTGGAGAATTGGTATGTAACGTTTGCAGAGCTTACTCCCAAATTAATTGTCGGCATTTTAGTATTTACATTCTTTCTTATTAGCAGTAAATACATGAGCCAAATTGCAGTAAAACTATTTCACAGATTCTTTCCGAAAAGCCAGAAAGAGAGTTCACTGGTTACTCTAATCAGTGTATTCAGATTCCTGATTATGCTGCTTGGAACATTTATTTCCCTAGAAATTATGGGCTTCAGTGGTTTCCTCTGGAAGTTTATCGGAAGTTTAGGGGTTGCCGGAGTTATTGCCGGAGTTGCTTTAAAAGATCTTGTATCAAGTATCTTTTCAGGAATGTTGATTGGTATTGATAAAGCTTTTAAAGTGGGTGATTATATTACGATTGGAACTCATTCCGGAACCGTACAGGAAATTGGATTTCTAACAACTAAAATCCTTACGGATGACGGAAAGAAAGCATATATCCCCAATCAGGTAGTTTTTAATGCTCCGTTTTATAACATTACGGCTTCACCTCAACGCAGAATTATCTTAAATTTTGAAATTCCGGCTGATGAAGACATCAGTAAAGCTCAGAAAAGTATTCTGGAGGTGGTAAAGAATCTTGACAATGTGGATAAGCTGGATACTGCAGAAGTAATTTTTACAGATCTCAAGCAGGGGTCTTTTAATCTGCAGGTTAAATTCTGGATCAAGATTGGAGCTAACCTGGCACAGGTAAGAAGTAAGGCTTATTTAAATATTAAAGAGCGGTTTGATGTAGATAAAATCCAACTGGTTACTCCTACAAGCATCAGTATTACAAGTGGAGAAAATAATTTACCGGAAAGCCAGGATAAATAATTGATTTTAATTCCCCACAGATCTTACTGATTTCACAGATGTTTGTGGATATATTAATATAATAGAAAGCTGCTTCAAATGTTTGGAGTGGCTTTTTTTTGTTGGAATTCGCAAGGACGCAAAGGTTTGACCTTTTTAAGGCGCAAAGATTTTATCTGCGATAAAATTTTATGCTGTTGATAATAGCAACGAATTCACGAATCATTTTATTTATACATAAATCTATGCTCCTATGTGATTCTAAATTTTTAGCCACATAGGTATATAGAGTAGTATTTTGGATTTATAAGTCTAAAGCTAGAGTTATTATTGCATCAAAAAATTTGTGTATTCTTGGCCAGAGAAGCTTTTGGTCCTTCGTATAATTCCAACAAATTATTTTGTACTGTGTTTCTTAGGAATTACAGCACTATCTTTTTTAGGGATTTTAGCAACAGTATCATCGTCTATCATCATAGGTTCTCCCATAACATAGTCTTTCTTAGTAATGGTAGAATCCTCTTCTATGATATCTACCAATCCTGTCGTCATACAAACCTCTTCTTTGGGTTTTGAACAACCTATTAAGAATAAGACGAAAGAAAATAATAAGAATGCTATTTTAGTATTTTGTAAATAAGATGGGATATATGTAAAGAAGCGTTCCTTCAATTTTTCAGACGGATCAGGCATTTTCAGCTGATGATTATAAAATCTGCCACAGATCTGCTCCTCTTTCTTTTCTTCTATAATTTGTTGAATCTCCTGAGGTTTCTTTTGTGTAAAATCAATAACACATTTATTACAGGCAGAACATAACCTACCTTTTTCCTGTGGAGACATAGATTCCCAGTTTTCAGAACATGGTTCCGGGATGTATAATTTTTTCATGAATACCGTTTCTTATACGCATTAAAAAACCGTTCCAAAATTGGAACGGTTTCTTATTTATTTGAAAATTTTAGATTAAGCTAAAACTTCTTTTACTTTGTTTGCAGCTTCTTCTAAAGTAATTGCAGAGTGAACTGGAAGACCAGACTCATCAATTAATTTTTTAGCTTCTACAGCGTTAGTTCCTTGTAATCTTACGATCAATGGAACAGGAAGGCTACCCATAGCTTTGTAAGCATCTACTACACCTTGAGCAACTCTGTCACATCTTACGATACCTCCGAAGATGTTAATTAAGATAGCTTTTACGTTTGGATCTCTTAAGATGATTCCGAAAGCAGTCTGTACTCTCTGAGCATCTGCAGTACCACCTACGTCAAGGAAGTTAGCAGGGTTACCACCAGATAATTTGATGATATCCATAGTTGCCATAGCAAGACCAGCACCATTTACCATACAAGCAACGTTACCGTCTAGTTTTACGAAGTTAAGACCAGCTTCACCAGCTTCTACATCCATTGGATCTTCTTCTCTTGTATCTCTTAGTTCAGCTAAGTCTTTGTGACGGAATAATGAGTTGTCATCTAAAGTTACTTTAGCATCTACAGCGATAATTTTGTTATCAGAAGTTTTCAACACTGGATTAATTTCGAAAAGAGATGCATCAATACCTGTGTAAGCATTGTAAAGAGAAGAAATAAATTTCACAAACTCTTTGAATGCATTTCCTTCAAGACCTAGGTTGAAAGCAATTTTTCTAGCCTGGAATCCTTGAAGACCGATAGCTGGGTCAATAAGTTCGTTGTGGATTAAGTGAGGAGTTACTTCAGCAACGTGCTCAATATCCATACCACCTTCAGTAGAATATACGATTGTATTTTTCCCTTCAGCTCTATCTAAAAGAATAGAAACATAAAATTCTTTAGTTTCAGATTCTCCAGGATAATAAACATCTTCTGCAACCAAAACAGAGTGTACTTTTTTACCTTCAGCAGAAGTTTGTGGAGTTACCAACTGCATTCCGATGATATTCTGAGCGTTTTCTTTAAGTTTATCCATGTTTGGAGAAAACTTAACACCCCCACCTTTACCACGACCACCTGCGTGAATCTGTGCTTTTACAACCCAAGCCTGAGCTCCAGTTTCAGCAGTCAATTTTTCAGCAGCTGCTACAGCTTCATCTACGTTGTTTGCAACGAAACCACGTTGGATAGCTACTCCATACTTTGATAAAATCTCTTTTGATTGATACTCGTGAAGATTCATATTATTTTTATTATTTTATTTTAATATTTAAAGGTTGACAAATTTACTAAAAATGAACAAGGTTAAAAAGAAATTTGTTGAACTTTTAATTCATTCGGTAAGATTATAAGCAATCTTCATAGATTCCAAGCCGTGAATCTATGAATAATATGATAATGATCATAAAAAAATGAAATCTGCACGTCATTTTCTAATGACATTTTAATCTCATTCTAATGTAGATAAGAATATTAACAACATCTCATCCATTATCTTTGAAGCCACGAAACAACAGAGCTATAATCTATATGTTTTCAGATAAAATTCACAATCTATGTAAGGCTTTATATACAGGATTCAGAAAAAAGAAAACCCAACGGAACTGCTGCTAAAAATCAGTCAAAGCGAATCATAAAATCTGATTTAGAAAAGTATTAATGTTCTAACTATTATATCTGTTTCAAAAATTTCAGTACCCCAAATCGTATGCAGATATTTTAAAATGGGAAACTTCCAGGCTTTATTTTCCGATAGCTAATGTCCATTATTTATTGGAAAGTCTAAAGCAGATAAATATTTAACCTTCGTAAAAAAGAAAAATGGAAATAACAGCCAATGAACAGGGTAAAAGACTACTCCGTTACATTACAAAAGAGAAAAAAGATGTTACTAATATTTATTTTTATGCCGTCCTCAATGGTCTTGTTTTACTGAGTGTTCCTTTGGGGATACAGTCTATTGTGAGCTTTGTGATGGGCGCTACAATGACTACATCCATATACATTCTTATATTTTTTGTAGTCATCGGAACGTGGCTTGCCGGATATTTCAGACTAAAGGTTATCCAGATTATTGAAAAAATACAACAGAAAATATTTGTAGAGTTTTCCATTGCTATAGCAGATAAGATACCTAAAGTAGATCTTTCTTACACAAGAAAATATTATCTCCCAGAACTGGTTAACCGTTTTTTGATATCCAGAATTTACAAAAAGGTATTTCAAAAATTTTGCTGGAAATTCCTACTGCCCTGATTCAAATTGTTTTTGGAATTCTTTTACTTTCTTTTTACCATCCCTGGTTTCTGGCATTCGGAGCATTGGTTATTATTTCTGTGGTTATTATTTTCAGATACACGATGGAAAGTGGGATTAAATCCAGTATTGAAGAAAGCAATAAGAAATATGATACCGCTGCGTGGATAGAAGATATTGCCGGATCTGTGAAAACATTTAAAATGCATGCTGAAAACAATGCCCATTTAAAAGGAACCGATAATCGGGTGGTAGAATATCTTAAACACAGAACTTCCCATTTCAAAGTTCTTGTTTTTCAATACAAAACAATTATTGCCTTTAAGGTGATCATTACATTAGCCATGCTTGCCATTGGAACCTATCTTCTGATTAATCAAAAATTAAATATAGGAGCCTTTATTGCAACAGAAATTGTTGTTTTGAGTATTATGTCTGCAGTAGAAAAACTGATTGTAAGTCTTGAAAGCTATTATGACCTTATTGCTTCTTTTGCTAAACTTTCAAAGATTACTGAACTTAAAGAAGAACTCAATGGTGAGATTGAATTATCTCAGAAAGAAAAAGGGATAGAGATTGAATTCAAAAATGTCAGTTTCTCATTTAATGATCATCAACCCATACTTTCTGATCTGAATTTTAAAATCAAAGAAAATAGCATCAATATATTAACAGGTAAACTAGGAGCCGGAAAAACACTTCTTCTCAATATGATTACAGGATTTTTTGAACCCAGCTCAGGAACTATTCTGTTTGATAAAATTCCATTAAAGAATATTGAGAAACAACAGCTTAGAAATCACATTGGTCTTTACCTTGAAAATATGAAAATTATTCAGGGAACAGTAAAAGAAAATATCACATTAGGAAATACACAAAGTCATACCGAAGATATCCTTGAACTTTCTGAAAGCATAGGAATAGAAAACATTTCCAGCATGTTCAGCAGTGGATTCTTTACTGAAGTCAGTGAGACTGATCCGGAAATTACATTCAGTTCAAAGAAGAAAATTTTATTACTTCGTGCTCTTCTGGGTGAAAAAAGACTCATCATCCTGGAAAATCCTTTTGCTGGCATCCGCGAAGAATATCAGGAAAAAATGATACAGTATCTGCAGAAGATCAAAGAAGAAACAACCATCATTATCGTTTCCCAGGATCCTGAACTGCTTCAGTATGCAGATCAGCACATTCATCTGGAAAACGGTACATCAAAAACATACTATAAAAATCAGTAAAATGGAATTACAGTCATTTGACAAAATATATCATATTCATAAAAAATCAAGAGTCAAAAGATGGTTTATGTTTATTTTCATTGGGGGTCTTATCACTTTATTTCTTCCCTGGACGCAGAATATAAAAGTAAAAGGGAATGTTACTTCTCTTTATCAGGAACAAAGACCTCAGCAGCTCCACTCTCCTATTCCGGGGAAAATTATCAAATGGAATGTGAAAAATGGAGACTATGTAAAAAAGGGTGATACTTTACTGCAGCTTTCTGAAATAAAGGACGATTATTTAGATCCGCTTTTGGTTCAAAGAACCCAGGAACAGGTTAATGCTAAAAGAGGAGTACGAGACTTTTATGAAGCTAAAGTAGGGACGGTTAAAAGCCAGCTTCAGGCACTACATTCAGCAAGAGATCTAAAGCTTAATCAGCTCAAGATAAAAATCAGCCAGCTCAACAATAAACTAACCGGTGAGGAAGCCGAACTGGCAGCGACTATCAATGAACTTAAATTATCTGAGGATCAGTTTAACAGGCAGAAAAAAATGTATGAGGAAGGCTTGGTTTCTCTTACTCAATTTCAGCAGAGAAGTATTTCTTATCAAAACTCCATTGCCAAAAAAACAGCTTCAGAAAATAAAACAGCTCAAACCCGCCAGGAAATCATCAATGTAGGCATTGAGCAAAATTCTGTAATTCAGGATTACACAGAAAAGCTCAGTAAAATAGAAGGGGAACGTTTTCAGAATATGGGACAGATTGAAGGCAGTGAAGGAGAAATCGCCAAGCTTGAAAACCAGGTGGCCAACTATAAAGCAAGACAGGGTTTATATTTCATTATCGCTTCGCAGGACGGACAGGTCATACAGCTCAACAAAACAGGAATTGGAGAAGTTTTAAAAGAAGGAGAAAACATAGGAACCATTGTTCCCTCCAGGGTAGATTATGCTGTGGAAATTTATATTAAGCCGGTAGATCTTCCTCTTGTTAAAGAAAAGCAGCGTGTTATGTGTATTTTCGACGGCTTCCCAGCCATTGTATTTTCAGGATGGCCTAACTCCAGCTATGGAACGTTTGCAGGGGAAGTTATTTCTGTAGAAAGCAACATCAGTGCTAACGGACTTTTTAGAGCTTTAGTTATAGAGGATAAAAACGAGAAAAGATGGCCCCCAAAGATTAAGATGGGTGCTGGTGTGCAGGGAATTGCTATTCTCAATGATGTTCCGATATGGTATGAACTCTGGAGAAATATCAATGGCTTCCCACCAGATTATTATGAAGTAAAAAATGAGCAATCCGGTAAATATGAAAAAACAAAGTAGATTTCTTTTTATTCTGATCCTGTTTTTTTTCCAGCATGGTCTTGCTCAGGATTCTTTAAGTATTTCCGCTCAGGAATTCATTTCGGCAGTTAAAAATTATCACCCGTTGGCATTAAAATATCAACTCCAGAATAAGATTGCCCAAGCTGAGATTACCAAAGCAAGAGGACGTTTTGACCCAGTTCTTGGGGGAAAGCTTGGCGAAAAAAATATTGATGGAACTCAATATTACAGACAAAAAAATATCGAATTAGGCATTCCCACCTGGTACGGAATTGATCTGACGGCTGGATACCATCATCTGGATGGTGAAAAACTAAACTCCAGTGATACAAAAGGTGGGCTCTACAGCATGGGAATTACAGTTCCTTTGGCAAAAAACCTGCTATATGATCAAAGAAGAGCTATATTGGATCAGGCAAAGTTTGCTTCCAAAATGACTGAAGCAGAGCAAACTGTTCTGACTAATGAATTACTTCTTGAGGCAGAAAACACCTACTGGGAGTGGGTACAAAGCTTTGAAGTTTATCAGTTGCAGACTAAAGTGGTAAATATTAACAGAAAACGTATGGAGCTTACCCAAAAGACTTTTGAATATGGGGAAAGAGCTGCTATAGATACCGTTGAAGCAAGTTCTCAGCTGCAGAGCTTTGAACTTCAGCAACAGGAAGCTTATCTTAACTTTATCCGAAATACACAGAAGCTTCATCTATTTTTATGGAAAGATAATCACGAAATATATGAAATTTTACAGCCTATGTATCCTAAAGATCGTCTTTCCGATCATACAGCTTATTCAGATTTTGAATTTCTCCTGCAGGAACTGAGCTCAAAAGAGTTGAATGATCACTGGTCTGTACTTTATTATAACCAGAAACACTCTATTTTAGAAAGTGAACGTAAACTGAAATGGCAGAGTTTCCTTCCTAAGCTTGATTTCACTTATAATTTCTTTAACAAGGAAAATTATCGGGCAGATTATTTACCACTTTTTGACAATAATTTTCAATATGGTTTAAAGCTTGAAATTCCGGTATTCCAAAGAGAGGCCAGAGCCCATTATCAGATTGCTAAAATGAAAATAGAACAAAATCAGATTGATACTCAAGTTAAAAAGAGAGAACTTCAGACCAAAATAGAAACGTATAAAAATGAATTGGTCAATTATCATACTCAAATCAATCTTTCACAAAAAAATCTTGTGAATTATCAAAAACTTCTTGTCGCAGAAGAAACCAGATACAGCAATGGTGAAAGTTCTCTATTCCTGATCAATTCAAGGGAAAATAAAATGATAGATGCACAGGAGAAGTTTATTTCCATTCAAATGAAATTTGTCAAAAGTTTCAATAAGCTTAAATGGATGAAAGAAAATTTCTCTTTATAAAACAAAAAAGTTCAGGGATTTCCTGAACTTTTTTATTTCTGATCTTTAAAATGAATCAGACATAATTTTATCATTAATGATGATTACTCTTCCGCTAATTTTTCAGACTGAGATCCAATAAATGGGATCTTTGGAGCTAAGAAATATCCCGTCAGACTTGCAAACAATATCGGAACAAAATAAGTAAACCCAGTAAGTGTTCCCAAAATAATGGTGGTACTCATCGGAGTTCTTGTTACACAGGCATTAATGGCTGCCATACAACTTACAATGGCCAAAGTAGTGTCAACACTTGGAAATAAATTATGAATAATTAATCCCAACGTTGTTCCTACAAAGAACAGAGGAATGATAAAACCTCCTCTCCAGCCTGAAGTTACCGTAACAGCAATCGCAACTATTTTAAAGACCAAAACCAGAATCAGAAAATTCAATCCGAAGTTTCCTCCGATTAACTGATTGATTTCATTGTGTCCGAAGTATCTAGTGATGGGAAAATTGTAAGCAATAATTCCTAAAATAATCCCTCCCACTAATGTTTTGATGTAGATCGGAAACTTTCTGTATTCAAAAATCTTTTTAAAAAACTTTACTACGAAGATGAAAATCCAACCGAAAAGGGTTCCTACAATACCAAATAAGGTTGCGTATAAAAAGTCATACACTCCGGTATAATGGTAAGCTTTCAAATCCCATGTCGCTCCAATTCCCAGATGAATAATCAAAGCAAACATCAGATAACTGAAACAGCTTGCTACCAATGCCGGAATAATGGCTTTATAATATTCAACCGCATGTTTGTGATGCAGAATTTCCAGGGAAAAAAGACTTCCTCCAAGTGGTGCTCCAAAAAGAGCCGTAAAGCCTGAAGCCATCCCGGCAATGCTTAGTGAGCGCAGTTCTTCACCTTTTAATCTGAAGATTTTTCCGAGCCACGTTCCTGTAGATCCCGTAACCTGTACCAAAGGAGCTTCAGGTCCCAAACTTCCTCCTGATGCCACACAAAAAAGCGATGAAAGAATCATGGATGGATTATTTTTGGGTTCCAGCTTTCCTTTATTGAACCTGATATTATTTACAATCAGGTGAATTTCTCCGGGATCTCCGATAAAGTGGATCACCAACCCGGCCAGCAAACCACAAATAGCCATAGTAGGAATAACCTGCCAACCTTGAAAGTGAGCTAAAAACTCAGTAAAATGCTCCAGTACAATCCAGTATCCACCGGCAATAATACCTCCTATCAGACCTGTAAAGGCCCACATGAAAAAAGTACGGCTGAATACGAACGGATTAAACTTTATAGGTTGATCTAATAGGTTAAATGTTCTTATAAGCCGCCTTCTCCTATTAATTTTCATTCTTAGATTTTGTTTTTAGCAAAATAAAGAATCAGCATCCCCCAGCTTAAGATCATCATCAGACCTCCAAGCGGAGTGATAGGTCCTAAAAATTTAAGATTCATTCCTAAATAATCCTGCATACTCAGAAAATAAATACTCACTGAGAATAAAAGTGTTCCTGCAATCATTAAAATGGATGTCCATCTTTCAGCAGACGTTTCAAATTTTAAAATATACCCGATAATCAGCAGGAAAAAAGCTGCATACATCTGATACCGTACTCCTGTTTCAAAACTTTCCAGTCTTTCCACAGCTAATATTTTCTTTAAAGCATGTGCTCCGAATGCACCCAGAATTACAGATACCATTCCGTAAACCGCTCCAAAAACTAAGGTAATTGTTTTCATTTTATAATTCTTCTAGTTCTATACTTAAATTTTTCTTTGTTTTATAGTCCTGCCAGGTTCCGGAAATTTTATTCCCGTTCATATCTGCTTCTACAAATGCTCTCGGAATCCATTGATTCGTAGCATCATCATAATGGTCATTTTCTGTAATAGAAATATGATTCCCTTTCATTTGCCCGTCCCATTGAATCAGTTTTTTATTTTTATCATACCAATATTCTGCATTAAAAGAACTGAGTTCTGAGGAATTATCAGCCGGATAGAAACGGCTTACTAAAACCGTAATGGGATATTTTCCATCAATTTTCCCTTTGTACAGCTTATTTCTGAAACTGGTTTTTTCCACTTTATTGGATCCGTTAAGTAGATTTCTGGCATAAGGACTCCAGTATTTTTCTAATTCCTTATACGTCAATTCCAGTTTGTGGCTTCCAAGATCGTCCAAAGCTCTCATAGCATGGTTGGAACATCTTCCTGCCACAAATGTCAGCCTGTCTTTTCCAAAAAAATATTGGATATATTCCAAAGATTGCTCTGTAGAACACTCTTCATATAAACCAATCTGTTCCTGCGTTTCTTCAGGTGGATTTTTTTCAGACTTCAATTCAACAAGAAAGTCATTCACTCTTTTCTTTACCTTTTCTCCAAGCAACCGTTCTATTGTTTTCACTGAACTGGCCTGAAACAGATCCTGAATATTGATAAAATTCCCGGTTCTCAGATCAAAGTTCTTCCAAACCGAAAAGTTTTCAGGATAAGCTCCTGAAGCTTCACCGTCCATCCCAATACTCAGAATATTTTTAGGTGTTTCCAACTTTTCCCAACTATAGAAATAAACATAGTTAGAATAAGATGTTGTTCCTGTAGAGACCAGTTTAAAAGGATTAGAGCCTGAATTGGGAACATACTCCAATTCATTCACTTGCAGGAATGTATTAATTTTATTTTCTACTAAAGGATTCTCAGCATAGGAAATCACCGGAAAAGTGGAGTCTTCGGTTTTTGGCTGCAAATCCGATACTTTTAAGCTTTTCTGTGAAAAACTCAACCCCGAAATCAGCATAAAAACCAAGACACTCTTTTTCACTATTTTGATTTTAAATACATTAAAATAAACTTAGCCACTAAAGTAGAGATCCCCAATATGATAAACATGTTGGCAAATCTCTTGGAACTCTGAAAACCTGGTGAAGTAGTTTTCTTCAAAAAGAATCCAAAGATCAGAAATATGATAGGCAGGATAATCTGTAACATTAGTTTCCTCTCATTCTGTTAAACTCATTAATTACCTCATGATGACTCACCGTCTTATCTTTGAAGTAAGTCACAAAATGCTGTTTCTCTTCTTCTGTAGCGCCTAATTGGTTCAGAATATTCAGTAAATGCATTTTCATGTGCCCTTTTTGGATTCCTGTTGTTACTAATGAACGTAACGCAGCAAAATTCTGAGCCAGTCCTGAAACAGCCAAAATACTCATTAATTCCTGAGCAGACGGCTTTCCAAGCAATGCTAAAGAGAATTTTACCAGTGGGTGAAGATTAGTTAATCCTCCTACTACTCCTACAGAAATCGGAAGATCTATCCAGAATCTGAAAACTCCATTATCTGTTGTACAGTGTGTTAAAGATCTGTACTGTCCGTCCCTTGCAGCATATGCATGAGCACAGGCTTCAGTTGCTCTGAAATCGTTTCCTGTTGCAATCACAACAGCATCTACCCCATTCATAACTCCTTTATTGTGAGTGGTTGCACGGTAAGGTTCAATTTCAGCAATTGTTACAGCCTGTTTAAATTTAGAAGCAAATTCTTCAGGAGAAATTCCGCTATCATCCTTCAGGTCTTCCATTTTACATGAAACCTCAGCTCTTACAACACAATCAGGAGTAAAGTTGGAAAGGATATTCATCACGATCTGTAATGAATTCTTTTCTTCCTGGGTGAAATCTTCGCTGGTTGCTACTTCCTGTCTCAATGTTTTTCCGAACTGTTCAAGACATGAATTGATAAAATTAGCACCCATTGAATCTACGGTATCAAAACTTGCTTTCAACTGATAGTAATTCGGCATTTCTGCAGTTTTATCCACCAGACTGATGTTCAGAATTCCACCACCGCGTTTTCTCATATTTGCAGTGATTTCTTCTGTAGATTCAAGTAATTTTTTCTTTAAACTGAAATTAAAGAAGTGTAATAATTTATGTGGCTCAACACTGAACATAAAGTGAGTGTGTCCCAGTTTTTCAGTATTGATGATGGTTGTTTTAAAACCACCTTTATCAATCCAGAATTTTGCAGCTTTGGAAGCTGCTGCCACTACTGAACTTTCTTCAACAGCCATTGGCAGTGCCAACAGTTTTCCGTCAATTAAAAAGTTCGGAGCAATTCCGTACGGCATATAGAAATTGGAAATTGTATTTTCAGAAAACTCTTCGTGAAGCTTCTGAAGATCCGCATCTTCATTCCAATATTGTTTTAATATATTTTGATATTCCTGGTTACCTTCAAGATATTCGTTTACAAGCCAGTCGATTTTCCCTTGCTTTGGAAGCTTGGAAAAACCTTCGATGGGTTTATGGTTCATGATATAAACTTTAATGAGGCGTAAATATAATGATTTTGAGAGTCTTTTTTGTTGATAACTTCTATGAAAAAAGGTTGACATTTATCAATTTTGGAATTAAATTTGAACAAATTTTAAAACAACAATTGATACAAATAATATCAAATCATTTACAGTATGAATTTTGACCGCCTTAAAGAAAAACTTGAAATCCTTGCTGATGCCGCAAAGTATGATGTTTCATGCTCATCAAGCGGAGGAACAAGGAAAAATAAAAAAGGGGCTTTGGGAGACAGTTCTGTAAGCGGAATCTGCCATACCTACACAGAAGATGGCAGATGTGTTTCCCTACTTAAGATTTTATTGACCAATCATTGTATTTATGATTGTGCTTATTGCGTATCCAGAAGTTCAAATGATATAAAAAGAGCTGCATTCACAGTAGAAGAAGTGGTAGATCTTACCATTAATTTCTACCGTAGAAACTATATTGAAGGTTTATTTCTGAGTTCCGGAATTTTCAAAAATGCAGATACAACCATGGAAAGACTTGTCCGGGTTGCCAAAAAACTGCGTCTGGAAGAGAACTTTAACGGATACATTCATTTAAAATCTATTCCCGGGGCCAGTGATGAGCTAATGCAGGAAGCAGCTTTATATGCAGACAGACTTTCTGTAAATCTGGAAATTCCCACAGAAAGCGGATTAAAATTATTAGCTCCTGAAAAGAACAGACAGGATATGATTAGTCCTATGAGATATATCCAAAAAGGAATTAGCCAATATGAAGATGAAAAAAAGATTTTGAAGAAAGTTCCTAAGTTTGCTCCTGCAGGACAATCTACTCAAATGATTGTAGGAGCTACCAATGAAAATGATTTACAAATTATTAAGGTGGCAGATCATTTTTATAAAAATTTTAATCTGAAAAGGGTGTATTATTCCGGGTATGTTCCGGTTCTAGAAGATAACAGACTTCCTTCTTTAACTACAGAAGTTCCGATGCTTCGGGAAAACAGATTGTATCAGTCTGATTGGCTAATGAGATTTTACGGTTTTAAAGCTGAAGAAATTTTAGATCCCAATGTTCCTTTTCTTGATTTGGAAGTAGATCCAAAACTGAGTTGGGCATTGCGACATCTGGATCAGTTCCCTGTCAATATTCAAACTGCCGATTATCAGATGATTTTAAGAATTCCCGGAATTGGGGTAAAGTCTGCTCAAAAAATTGTGAGCGCGAGGCGATTTCAGATTTTAAACCTGGATCATTTAAGACAATTAGGAACATCCATCAACAGAGCTAAATATTTTATTGATTTTAATGCTGGTAATGCCTATCTGAAATATTTAACCGATAAAAACTTTAGAAGATTATTGGTGGGAGGAAGCTCTTCAAAGTTTCATAATCAATTTTCACAACAGCTGAGCTTATTTTAATATGAAAAATAAAAAATCTATCCATCCAAACGACCACCTGATGAAAAATATTGAAAAGGAAATTTCAAAATTCTCTCAGCACTTTATGTCTAATGCTAAGTGGATCAAACTTATTGACCATCTTGTGGATAATATGGATGAAATAAAGAAAATTCAATTCAAAAGGGTTCAAAATGATACCATTGGGGAATTATATCTGGATGAAAACAGCAGCTTTGAATTCGATTACTGGAATACAGCTTTTGAAGGGATTAATTCTTTCGGTGGCTGGCTTCAATATAAAGAAATAGAATATCTTTTATTTCCTAAAACGATTGCTAAAGACACTGAACAGGATTTGGAAAAAATCTCAGCAATCATACAAATGATTGGAGAATTTCATCTCGAAACTGATGAAAATGAGCTGAGATTAATCTGTTATAAAAAATAGAAGTTCTTCTTCATAATGGCAATGACCAATTATATAGTTTTTAAATGATGACCACTCTACTCTACGATGCCAGCTTTGACGGCCTTTTTACAGCGATATTTGAAGTTTTTGAATATCGTTATCAAGACGTAGAAATTACTTCCAGAGAAAGATTTCATCAGGAAAATATTTTTGCTGAAATCCATGAGGTTATCACCCAAACTGATAAATCCGAAAGAGTATTAAAAAAACTAGAACAAAACCTTGGAAAACAAAGCATTCATAAGCTCTTAAAAGTTTTTTTATCTGAAGATCCTGAATTGGAGAAAGTCATATTATCTGCGGTAAAACAATCTGTAAAGAATCCTGAAGAAAATATCCTTGAAAATTATGCGGATGCTGATATCATGAAGATTTCTAAAATCTGTAAATCTGTAGACAGAGAAAGTCATCGGATGACCGCGTTTGTCCGTTTTGAAAAAATGCAGGATGATATTTTCTTTTCAAAAATAGATCCTGATTTCAATGTTCTTCCCTTAATCAGAAAACATTTTAGTGATCGCTATCAGGATCAGAAATGGATGATCTATGATTTACGAAGAAATTATGGAATTCTTTATGATCTGGAAACTTCTGATTTCTTTTATCCGGATGAGAAACTGGAAATTAAAAATTATCAGGAAAAGTTTCATGATGAGGAAAGAAATTATCAAACGCTTTGGCAACGATACTTTACAAAGACCAATATTGTAGAAAGAAAAAATTTGAAACTTCACGTTCAGCATGTTCCTAAAAGATATTGGAAATATTTGACTGAGAAGTGGTGATTTTAAAAAACCGTTTCAAATTCACATTTCCATATTGTGGATAACTTTTTCACATCAGAAATTAGACTTATTCCTGAAAAACCTTTTAGCAGTGTCACTTTATAACCATCTGTATTTATGATAGATACTGCTCCACATTTTCCATAATCCCATATTGTGGATAACTTTTTTGACTACAGATCATACAAATTTCCACAGATAGTTGCTTTTTAAATGTGTTGAATTTTGAATAAGCCTTTTAATTCATTTAAGGTTTTCAAATACGATTTACTTATTCTTTTTTTTAAATACTTCAGTCAGGTTTCTCCATCCTTCTATCCTTGTCAAGGTTTAGAACCTTGACAAGGATAGATTACAACTCTGTAGTTTTCGTCATTTGAAGAAATTTTAAAAAGATTTTAATTCATATTTTGATATTGTGGATAACTTTTTCACCTCAATTTATTAGACTTATTCTTGAAAAGCCTTTTAACAGACCTATTCCATAACCATCTATATTTATGAAAGATACTGTTCCACATTTTCCATAACCTGATATTGTGGATAACTTTTTTGACCACGAATGACATAGATTTACACAGATGATTACTTTTTTAAGTTCAAATTTTGAATTGAAAAGACTGAACGGGTTTTTAATTCATAATATGATATTGTGGATAACTTTTCCACCACTACTTATTAGACTTATTCTTGAAAAGCCTTTTAATAAACGTATTTCATAACTATCTATATTTATGTTAGATACTGTTCCACATTTTCCATAATCCGATATTGTGGATAACTTTTCTAACCTCAGATTACACAGATTTACACAGATGATTGTTCTTTATTAAATGGCAGAAATTTGAAAGAACTTCCAATTCATATTATAATATTGTGGATAACTTTTCCACACCAGAAATTAGACTTATTTCTGAAGAACCTTTTAACAGTGTTATTTTATAACCAACTATATTTGTGACAGATATAATATAACTTATTCTACAACTCCATATTGTGAATAACTTTTTCAACCACGGATTACACAGATTTGTACAGATGACTCTTATTTAGGCAAGTATTTTTATTTAGAAAAACATGAAAGGATTATGAATTCAAATTCTAAAATTGTGGATAACTTTTTCAAATGGGATTAATCTGGTCTGCTTCAAAGAATTAAATCCACACACAAAATACACATAACCACTTATATTTAAGAAGTATACAAACATCCATTAATTTACATCTACTTATTGTGGATAACTTTTATTTACGGATAGTACGCAAGGCTTTTTTAACAATATATTGAGTTTCTTTGGTATTACTTTCTTTAAGCCATTCATCGCAGGTTTCAATTACAAATTCCGGCTGAGATTTACTGGCATCATTCAGCCAATTGCCCACACTGTCCTGTACATATCTTGATGAATCAGAATTTAGTGGCTCCAAAATTTCCAATCCTAATCCCGGATTTTGTTTTAAAGCATCAATATGTTCACACCACACTCCTCTCGGTCTTGTGGATTCGCTGGCAAAGCGTCTGATATACTCATTTTCATGTTTGGTCCATTCTGATAAAATAGATATACTTTCTTTAAGATTCTTTGAAATATCTGAGCGCACCGTCATCCAACAGATTTCCCTTACCCCAAAATGAGTATCTGAAGCAAAAGACTGCATCTGTTTCAATTTTCCCTCTATACTAAAAGCATTATTCCGCCCAACAGTATAAGCAGCCCAGCAGCGAACCAGATCTGCCTGATGTGTGGATAACTTTGAAAGAAATTCTTCATCCTGATTTTTAAGTGAGAAATCTAAAATTCCCAATCCAATAGCTTCATTAATGGTATTCACCGTTTGTTTTTTTAATTGGTCTACTCTGGTCAGAATGGGTTGTAAGTAATCTGCACGGTTATTCTGTTGTAACAGGTTTTCCAATAGCTGCTTTTGATCCACTGCCAGCCATTCTGTAAGATTAGCGGTTTCAATTTCTCCTCTGTTTAGCTGAATTAAAATATCGGCAGGAATATCTTTAATGGAACGGGCTCCTTTTCTTTTTTCTGTCATAATGCTTGTATTAACTCTTCCACATCAATTCGATTCATGTAATTTACATCTAAAAATTTATAGGTAACCAAACTATTTTCATCCACTACAAAAACAGCCGGAACAGGTAAGGTATGATCATTATTTTTATTGAAATCGGAAAGATGTATTCCCAGACCATTATAATAAGGAATTACAAAATCCTGTAGCTGGAAAGCAATACCTAATCTCTTAGCAAAATTATTATCAATATCAGTCAATACTTCAAACTCAAGACTATTTTTCTCCGTCATATTTAAAGAATGATCCGGACTTTGTGGAGAAATGGCAATTAAAGTTGCTCCTTTATCTTTTATTTGAGAAAGATTATTCTGTAAAAATTTTAATTCCAGATTACAGTAAGGGCACCAGCTTCCTCTATAAAAAGCTAAAATTATTTTCCCATCTTTTAAAATATCTTCGGAATTAATGATCTTTCCAGAAGCATTAGGCAATGAAAACCCAGGCATTTGTTCTCCTATCTGAATGCTGTTTTCCTCTATTCTTTGTGTCTTTAAATCCTCTATAGATTTTCCAAAAGCTTCCAGGATTTCCTGAGGAAGTTGAGAAGATAATTCATGATTTAAATCTTCAATCTGTTTAGCCAGAGTATTCATTATTTTTTTTATTTTATTATTTTTACAAAGGTCTAAAAGCCGCTACAGAAAAGCAATAACGCATATTTTTCACCCATAGGGATAAAAAAGTCAATTTTATGGAAATAAAGGGAAGAGCTGAAGAAAATAAAATCTGTCCATTGGAAGTTGCCGTGAATACCATCAGTGGAAAATGGAAAATTCCTATTGTTTGGCAGATTAATGAAGGAAAAAAACGTCCAAGTGAATTTTTGCGCGGAATAGCAAAAGTAGACCGCAGAGTTCTGAATCAACAATTAACTGAAATGGTTGAGGATGGTATTTTGACAAAACAATCTTTTAACGAACTTCCCCCCAGGGTTGAATATACACTGACTGAGCTTGGTGAAAAATTGGTTAGTATCCTTTGGCAGCTAAATGATTGGGGAAAGCTGTTGATTCCTGAAATAGAGAATACAGAAATTTAAAATTGATTGTTAATTTCGCAGATTTAACTGATTAGACAGATTTTGTTATTCTGCTTAACATAATTTTTTTGTTGGAAAACGCTAAGGCGCAAGATTGTTCTAAATAAAATGTATTATTAAGACGCAAGGATTTTATCTTCGATAAAATTGCATACCGTTAAATCATTGGCACGAATGCACGAATAAATTATAAATCTTTATTTACATGTAAAAATAAATTCGTGCATTCGTGGCAAAAAAGTGGTAGAAATAAAAACTAGCATCAACTTTTCACAAAAAATCCCATATTTGTAACTGAATCAAATGAATATGAAAAAAATTATTTCAGGAGTGGTTATTGCCCTGGTTTTATTGGGCTGTACTCAAGATAAAACAACATCAAACCGAAATTCTCAAGAAACTGAAATTCTAACTTCTGAAACTTCAGTGCAAATCAATAAAGATAAAAATACAATCAGGGAAAGGTTTTCTCCACCCAAAGATTATCAATGGCAGGAAGAAAAGCCTGATTCTTTCGGATATTTTATTGAAAATTTCAAACTGAAACCTTACGGAAGTCAGATTTTAAGATATGACGAAACTCCTATTTCTACACAGCATCTTCACGAAGCGGTTTTTAATATTGACACAGGAAATAAAGACCTCCAACAATGTGCAGATGCTATCATTCGTCTTAGAGCTGAATATCTCTACAAAATTAAAAAGACGGATGATATTAAATTTCATTTTACCAGCGGTCATCTGCTCAGTTGGAATGATTATAAAAACGGAACAAGGGCTTTTGTAAATGGTAATGCTGTAAACTTTAGAAAAACAGCTGGTTTTGATGATGCTTATCAAAGTTTTAGAAATTATCTGGACCTCATTTTTAATTATGCGGGAACGATTTCTCTCAATAAGGAAACTCAACCGGTTCTAAAAAACTCAGATTTAAAGACTGGGGATATTCTCATCACTCCCGGAAGTCCGGGACATGTGGTTTTTATTGCCGGAGTCTGTAAGAATAAGGAAGGAAAAAAATTATTTTTATTGGCCGAAGGATTTACTCCTGCTCAATCTATACATCTGTTATCCAACCCTTTTCAGAAAAACATTTCACCGTGGTATAATCTTGATGTGAATGCTGCGGAGACTAAAACTGCGCGTTATATTTTTAAACCTACAAATTTCAGAAGCTTTTAATTCTATATATTCAAAACTATTGAAAAGTTACTGTGATAATCTGAACTTGTTTTTGTAAATTTGTGTTCGAAATTTTTTACTAGATGAAAGAGAGTGCTGTAAAAAAGATTGCAGTTCTTACTTCAGGAGGAGACTCTCCAGGTATGAATGCAGCATTAAGAGCGGTAGTAAGGACCGCCAATTACTATAATATTGAATGCTATGGAGTAAGGGAAGGCTACAATGGCCTTATCAGCAATGATTTCCTTAAAATGGGAGCCCGTTCCGTAAAAAATATAATCAACCAAGGTGGGACGATTCTAAAGTCTGCCAGATCTACTGAATTCAGAACCAAAGAAGGCCGTCAGAAAGCTTATGATAACTGCGTAAAGCTGGGTATCGACGGATTGGTATGTATTGGTGGAGACGGAACTTTTACCGGTGCTAAGATCTTCAGTGAAGAATTTGGAATCAGAGTAATTGGTATTCCGGGAACTATCGACAATGATATTTTTGGAACAGATAATACCATTGGGTATGACACTGCGTTAAATACGGCTATGGATGCTATTGATAAAATCCGTGATACGGCAACTTCTCACAACAGAGTTTTCTTTGTGGAGGTAATGGGCCGTGATGCTGGATTTATTGCATTAAACAGTGGTTTGGCAACAGGTGCTTTGGATATCTTAATTCCTGAGAAAAAAGACAGCACGGATGATCTTTTTGAGAAATTCAGAAAAGCTGAAAAAACAGGAAAAGCATCCAGCATTGTAGTGGTGGCAGAAGGAGAAAAACTAGCCAATGTTTATGACCTTGCCGAAAAAACAAAACAAATATTCCCTGACTATGACATTCGTGTAGCGGTTTTGGGACACATGCAGAGAGGAGGTTCTCCTAGTTGTGCAGACAGAGTGCTTGCCAGCAGACTTGGATATGGTGCAGTAGTAGGATTAATGGATGGACAAACCAATGTAATGGCTGGAATGCGTTCTAACGATGTGGTGTATACACCAATTGAAGAAGCCATTAAAAAACATAATGAAATCAATAAAGATTTAATGTTGATTTCAGAAATTTTAGCAATCTAATTATTTTTATAAATCTAATAAAAACAAACTATTATGTCAACAATCAAAGTAGGTATCAACGGTTTTGGTAGAATTGGACGTCTTGTTTTCAGAGCAATGACTGAAAGAGACAACATTGAAGTTGTAGGAATCAATGACCTAATCAATGCAGAATACATGGCTTACATGTTAAAATATGACTCTGTACACGGTATTTTCCCAGGTGAAGTTTCTGTAGAAGGAAATGATCTTGTAGTAAACGGAAAAAAATCAGAGTAACTGCTGAAAAAGATCCAAGCAACCTAAAGTGGGATGAAATTGGTGCAGATTACGTAGTAGAATCTACAGGTTTATTCCTAGATAAAGAAAGCGCTGCAAAACACATTACTGCTGGTGCTAAGAAAGTAATCCTTTCTGCTCCTTCTAAAGATGATACTCCAATGTTTGTAATGGGTGTAAACCACAAGGAACTTACTGATGATATCAAAATTTTATCAAACGCTTCTTGTACTACAAACTGTTTAGCTCCTTTAGCTAAAGTAATCCACGATAACTTCGGAATCGTAGAAGGTTTAATGACAACTGTACACGCTACAACAGCTACTCAGAAAACTGTTGACGGTCCTTCAATGAAAGACTGGAGAGGTGGTAGAGCTGCTCTAAACAACATTATCCCTTCTTCTACAGGTGCTGCTAAAGCAGTAGGAAAAGTAATTCCTTCATTAAATGGAAAATTAACAGGTATGTCTTTCAGAGTACCAACTGTTGATGTTTCTGTAGTAGACTTAACAGTGAGAATTGAAAAGGCTGCTTCTTATGAAGAAATCTGTGCAGTAATCAAAGCTGCTTCTGAAGGTGAATTGAAAGGTATCCTAGGATATACTGAAGAGGCTGTAGTATCTCAGGACTTCGTTGGAGATAAGAGAACTTCTATCTTCGATAAAGATGCTGGTATCATGCTTTCTCCTAACTTCGTAAAACTTGTTTCTTGGTATGACAACGAAATGGGTTACTCTAACAAGTTAGTTGATATGCTTGTACACGCGGCTTCTCTATAATGAGTAATGAGCGATAAGCTATGAGTAATATAAAACCTTCCCAATGGGAAGGTTTTTTGTTTTTATTTTGTTTCTTAATAACACCTAGCTATATTTATTTGACAGCAGATAGAACAACCATCTAAACTTCATTGTAAAAATCAGATAGAATTTTGTTTTGCTCTGTATAGCGATATACAATCATATTTTTATATTTCATAAGCTATAAATTGAATACAATAAGTTTTAGTTTTGATAAATAATAGTATAATGATCAATCTAATACCTTTTCTAAGATCTTTAAATCCGCACCAATTCCGAACCCCCACCAATATTTCCCATTATTAACCCAATCTTTTCCATTCTTATTAAAGCCAAAATCAAAGCCAAAAGGAACTAGTGTAAACAATATTTTATTATAAGAATAACTTAAAGCTAAACCAGTTGAAAGAAAAAATTGTTTACCTTTCTCTGATTTACTAGTGGTGTTGTCACTCGTCAATTCTTGAACTAGTGGAGCTAGCATCATCCCAGCTCCAAACCTATGCGTAGAGTTCCCTCCCGTAGCAAAATATCTATCCCGTTCATAATAAATAAAGTCAAAATTAACCCCTACATTATCTAATCCAGAGTCCGCGCCTGAAATATTTGGTCTGATTTTAATAGGAACCGTAACTAACGAAACTTGCCTCCACCCCCAAGTTGTATTAGTATAGACAAAATCAGGAGTAACTATCTTGCAGTTTTCTTTAAATTCATCTCCTATAAATCCTTTTACTTTCAATGTATCATCTGCATTTTTTGCTTCTGTAATAACATCATAGTGGGGTATAGTAACCACACATTTTTTTTTAATTTGATTTTCTTGTCCCAACACTATCTCCACCCATCCAAGCAGAAATAGTAATAAAATTTTTGTTTTCATAATATTTAGTTTTAAGGTTGATTTCTTCGGAATACAAAAAAGAAAATTAGGAAGCCTATCAAATAAGACTGGATATCTTAAATAGAGTTTCCATAGTTATTAGTTAATAACAAAGTTTAAACTTTTACAGATACAAAAAAATTACCCTTTTGTGGTATTTTAATTATCTAAAGTCACAGATTATTAATTCAAAAATATTGGCTATAATCCTGACAAATCTCACCACAAAACTTCAGCATAAAACTTGTACTTTTATATACCTAAGGAATGAACAATGATACAACCCCGATTTAAAGATGCTCCGCATTTCAGAAACTTTTGGGAAAACGGTAATGGAAAGCAACTTATTAAGTTTTCAGATGCTAAAGTGAATTTTGAAGCATTTGAGAAATATGCTCCTTTCTTTTATCATGTGGATGAAATGGGAGATGCTGTTGTAAAAGAAGTTTATTTTACGAAAAAATTTCATGAAGCCTCAAAAGAAATTGAAGGTTATATCCGAAATGGGGTTTCTGAAAATGATGATGTTCCTGAAAGTGTAAAAAAATTGTTCACCCAAACCCAGAAAATTCCTGATTGGCTGGATTATAGTTTGTTAAAAAGCGGTGCTGAACTCTGTATGAGAAGCAACCTTGATTCTTTAATTTCTTTGAGAGATTATTGCCTGATCGGAGGATATGATTATGCTTACCTCAACAAACCACTCATTGTTACTGAAGCTTTGAAAAAAGGAGCCGTAAAACGTCTTTCGGAAACATTGGATTTCTGGGTAAATGCCACCCGATACAATGCATTGGAGATTCATGCTAAAGGATATGAATTTGCTATAAAGACTCGCTTGATTCATTCCTATGCAAGACTTTCCATCAAAAAACATTACAAAGAATGGGATACCGAAAACTGGGGTGAGCCTATCAATTCATGGGATATGATGGCTACTTACATTGGTTTCAGTCTGGTCTTTCTTCACAGTCTTCAAAAATTAGGAAATACTTTTTCTATTGAAGAAGAACAGGGAATTTTTCACCTGTGGAAATATGTAGGATATCTTCTGGGAATCCCAGAACAACTTCTTCCTGATGATAAAAAACAGGCCACGGAATATTTTTATTTATGGACATCCATTCAGCCACCATCTGATAAAGATTCTGTTCTTCTTGCCCATTCGTTATTAGATGAATCATTGGAAAATCCAATTTTAAAATTTGAATTTCAACGAAAAAACCTGAGATATCTGCACATTTGCTGCACCTGGTTTCTGCTGGATGATGAAGTATGCAAAAGACTACAAATTCCAGAAGTTTCTAACAAAATGTTATTTCCAAAATCAAAAATATTGTTCAATAAAATTTATGATCGTCTTGTAAGTCGGGATTCAAGGATAAAAAGAGGAAACAAGGATCAGATGAAGGTCTTAAAAGATTATCTGAATATCACCAAAAATTCAAATTTCCATTAATTCTCTGGTTGAAAATTTGTTATATTTCTTTACCAGGAATGCACAAATTTCATTTATTGACGCTAAAATACTGAATCTTGTATTCTATGTATCTATGTGGTTCAATTTTTTTAAACCACATAGATATATAGATTAGGGGAAAATAAAATTACTCATGCATCCCGGGCAATTTTCTACGTTATACAATTTTATCGCAGATAAAATCCTTGCGCCTTAAAAACATCATGCATAAAAGAATTTTTCGCCTTTGCAGTTTCCAACAAACTTCCGATTTTGTTGATCAACAAAGATTAACACCACTCATCCTACAGAAAAAAATGGAGTTTAAAATATATTATACACTACATTATGCATCTGCTTCGTTATGAATAACATCACTCTTAATATTTTATCATTTTTTAACTCTAAAAACCGTTTTCAGGGATAAATAATATTAGTTTTTGATCTATAAATTATGTATTTTTGAGAAATTATTTTAATAGAGATGAGTAACATTGATGATAAGAAAAAAGCACTTGCACTAGTGCTTGACAAGCTAGATAAAACATACGGAAAGGGAACAGTAATGACTTTAGGTGATGAGTCTATAGACAATACAGTAGAAGTTATTCCTTCCGGATCTTTAGGATTAGATATCGCATTAGGTATAGGAGGATATCCAAAAGGAAGAATCATTGAAATATATGGACCTGAATCTTCAGGTAAAACAACATTAACACTTCACGCGATTGCTGAAGCTCAAAAAGCTGGTGGTATTGCTGCATTTATTGATGCCGAGCACGCTTTCGACAGAACGTATGCTGCTAAACTGGGAATCGATTTGGAAAACCTTATCATTTCTCAGCCAGATAACGGAGAGCAGGCATTAGAAATTGCGGATAACTTAATCCGTTCAGGAGCGATTGACATTGTTGTTATTGACTCTGTTGCTGCTCTTACTCCAAAAGCAGAGATTGAAGGAGAAATGGGAGATTCTAAAATGGGTCTTCATGCAAGATTGATGTCTCAGGCATTAAGAAAGCTTACAGCTACTATTTCAAGAACGAAGTGTACTGTAATTTTCATTAACCAGTTAAGAGAAAAAATCGGTGTAATGTTTGGTAACCCAGAAACAACTACCGGTGGTAACGCTCTTAAATTCTATGCTTCTGTAAGAATTGATATCAGAAAAGCAAGTGCACCAATCAAGCAAGGTGACGAAGCTATCGGAAGCCGTGTGAAAGTGAAGATTGTAAAAAACAAAGTAGCTCCACCTTTCAAACAGGCAGAATTCGACATTATGTACGGTGAAGGTGTTTCTAAAGTAGGTGAAATTCTTGATACTGCTGTTGATATGGGAATTGTAAAGAAAAGCGGTTCTTGGTTCAGCTATGAAGAGTCTAAATTAGGACAAGGTCGTGATGCTGTAAAAGATGTTTTAAAAGACAATCCTGAACTTGCCGAAGAATTGGAAAACAAGATCAAAGAGGAATTGAAAAACAAATAATAAACAAAAAAGCGGTCTGAATATTCAGACCGCTTTTTTTGTTTATACAAATATTTTATTATCCTATAATTCTTCCCTGTAGCTGCATTGCTCCGGCAACCTGCATCCCTACTCCAAGGGCTGCAAATCTCATGTTTTCATTACTTACAAAAGCATCAACTACAAAGAAGTTTTCAACTTCCGGATTCGTAATCAGCCTTAACTTAAGGATGAATCCTTTCACACTTCCGTCTGGCAGTAATTCAGACTCTTTAACTTCAAGCACCTTACCGATAAAGTCAATACATCCGTAATCAGGAAGATCCTGGCTTGGCTTGTATGCCGTAAATTCTTCATCAGTTTTAGTACCATCCGGTAAATCAAAGCTTTGATGAAGGTCTAGCACGAAGATAATTCCACTGATATTAATATTCAGTTTATTCTGTGTTTGATATCTATTTTTATTCGCTGCATAATCCGTAGGGAAAAACCAAAGTCCGAAAGTATCTCTAGCCATACCTCCTACAATAGCTTCATTGTTCTCTACATTTACCCATTCACGAATTTCTTTGGTTTCAAAATCAAGCGAAAAATCAGTTTTTACTTCCGGATAAATCGTATTAAAATCATCAGAAATAATTGTTTTGAATGTTATATCCTTAAATTCTGTATGCTTAGCTTTTTCATCAGCAGCAATATCATCTGCTTTACATAAAGCTATAGTTTCCATTAAATATTGTGAAAACTTTTGTTGAGACTGAAATTTCTGAAAACCAAAAATCCCTCCCCACATATTGGCAAGAGAATGAACATTTGATTTCTTCATAATAATTCCTGCTTCATTTGTACTCTCCGGACTTTTAATCTCCTCTCTGTTTGTAAAATAATCTTTCCCGTCTACTAACTGAGTATTCATAATCTCATTGTTTTCTTCAGGAGAAAACTCTGCAAAACCTTTGAAAGTAACATTTTCATTTTCGAAAGCATAAGGCAAAGCAATATTACCTTCTTCAGAATCATTAAAATGGTAAGAAAGCGTAATAGCTTTTAACTCTTCCGGATTTACGGCCAGTGCATGATTACCATCATCATTGAACTGAGAATGATAAAGAATAGCATACGACTTTATTTTCCCTTCTTTCAGCTCATTTTCAAACTTCTCTTTCATGTTACTCAATACTACCTGCGGAGAAAGTCCATAAGTAGGATCTGTAACCATATAAGCAAACCCTTCTACCTCTCCGTTTTCGTTTTCAAATGCTGAAATAGGAGCAAAGTCTCCTCTCAATTGAAGCGCAATAGAATACACGACATAATCACTATAAATCTTGATCTTTTCATATAATTCATTCACCTTTTTATCCTCAACAGGTAATGGTTGTAATGGTGTCTCCAATACTGTTTCCGGTATTACTTCTACCACTTCCTCTTCTACTATTATTTCCTCCACCGGCATTTCCTGTTGATGAACCGGAGCACTGACATTTTCCTGTCTGTTGTCTTTCTTCTTAAAAAAATCAAAGATTCCCATATTGTTGTTAAAATTGGCGGTAAATATAATAAAAGCTCGCAATAGACCCATCATAAAAAAAATGCCATTGTGTCAGTTTATCTTTTGTGAGATATTTTAAAACAAAAACTCGGCGGAGCCTTTGGCTCCGCCGAGTTTTATATCTTAAGGTTTATCATCTGTTAACTCAAATCCCCAATCTTTTCCTTTTTGGGTGGCCGGAATCCCTTTTGTCATCCAAACCGGAGCTTTGGCGCCTTTCAGATAATAATCAAAAAACTGCTGCTCGCGAATTTGAATATCTTTTCTGTTCTGGCGTTTAATAAGGTTATGATCGTCACCATTGTAATTCAGAAGCCATGCTGGTTTTCCAAGACGTCGTAATGCGGTAAACATTTCGATTCCCTGATACCATGGCACTGCTCCATCCTGATCGTTACTCATAATAGCTACCGGAGTTTTCACCTTGTCAATAGCAAAAAGTGGTGAATTTTTAATATAAAGATCCGGTGCGTCCCATAAATTCTTTCCTAATCTACTCTGTGATTTTTCATACTGGAACTGTCTGTTCATTCCGGAACCCCATCTGATTCCCCCATATGCAGAAGTCATGTTCACAACAGGAGCTCCACTCCATGCTGCAGCGTACATATCAGTATGAGCAATAAGATAAGCTACCTGATAACCGCCCCAACTTTGTCCCTGAATTCCGATCTTAGTACCATCTACCCACGAATTCTGCTTTAATTTTTCAACTCCGGAATTAATGTATTCCATTGCAGATTCTCCCGGGAAGCCATCTACATAAGAGATATCAGGAGTAAAAACCAGATATCCGTTGCTTACGAAATAAGAAATATTTAATCTTGAAGGTGTTGGTGAAGGAGCAACATAACGGTTCAGATTATCAGAAAGTTTTTCGTAGAAGTATACGATCATAGGATATTTTTTATTCGGATCGAAATTTTCCGGTTTGAATAAAACTCCTGTAGACGTATTTCCTTTTGGTGTTGCCCAATGTACTAATTCGTCTGTTCCCCAATTATAAATGGACTGCTGCGGATTAGTATTGCTCAGCTTTTCCTGTTTTGAGAAATCTGATGTGGTGAAAATATTCGGTGAATCTGTATATGATTCTTTTACTAGAATATATTCTTCAGCATTCTTTGCTTTTTGAAGACTGCGGTATCCCCAAACATTTTCTATTTGAATTTTTATAGGATCAACATTTGACTGAATAGATGTTTTAAAAATTCCGTTGGCCTTAGATTCATTATCAAATGCAGATAAGTAAATAGAAGATTTTCGGTTTAAGCTTTTAATATCTTTATCTAATTCGTAAGTATCGAATGTTATTTTATTTTTACGTCCATATCCATTCGTTATATTTCTTGGCTTTTTTGATCCGTTCAGAAAGAATTCCCAAAGGTCATAACGGTCTCTGATAATAACAGACTCATCATTATCTGTCCATGAAGCCAGTCCGTAAGGGCTTGGGAAATCCGGCATATCAAATTCTTCATCTACAAAAGAAACTGGTAGTCCGTTAGTAAGTGGCAGCGTTTGTTTCGTTTTAACGTTATAGCTAAACCATTGTCCTTTTTCACTATCAAAAATGACAACGAATTTTCCTAATGGAGATACAGCCACTGAACCATCCAGATTTTTAATGATCTCTGTTCTTTCTCCCGTTTTATTATCAATCGTGAAATAAGTCTTCTTTGTTGAACCTTCCCATTGCGAAGAAATACGGTTATTCAAACTCGTAACTCCCAATGCAAATTCAGCATTTCCCTGGTTTACTACTCTTAAAGTATCTAAATCTTCACCATCAATATTTCTAAAGAAATCTGGTTTTTCAGTTTGCATTACTGCAGCGTAAGATTTTTTCAGATCATTTTTCAGCTCTTTTAACTGTACCGTTTGTAAATAATCATCTCTATAATTCCAGATATCAACTACTGCATGGTCGTTAGCAATCATTGCAGTATCTTTTGCAATAGGTTTTGGAGCGACCCCGAAATACAATTGTTTTCCATTCTTACTAAATAATGGCAAACGGTTCTCAGAAACCACCCAATCTTTTTTCATTTGAGTATTTTGATTGGTAATTACTTCCTGTTTATTTCCTTTAAAATTAAAGTAATATAAGTTGTACAGCTTTACCAAGTCATTCTGTGCAGAAGAAGTCCCCACATAGGCCAATTGACTTCCTTCTTCATCAAAAGACAATTGTGAAAAATCACCTTCCATTTCAGAAATTTTAGAAACAGTTCCTTTTTGCAAGTCTACTACCTGTACCGTTTCAAGAGCGTATTTTTTAGGTTTAGATTTGTCAGTATCTTTTTTATCCGCAGATTTTTCATCTTCTGAATCTTTCCCTTCTTTCTTATCCTTTTTTTCTTCCGGTTTTTTGGTTACAAAAGCAAGTTGTTTTCCATTTTTACTGAACTCATAACGGATTACATTATCATAGGTCGTGCTTTTTCCATCCAAAAGATTTCGTACTACCAATTGTAACGGTTTTACGTTTTTATCTTCCTCTTTATTTTCATCACCATCCTCTTTATCCGAAGACTTATCTTTTACATCTTCCAAAAGATAAGCAGCGTAAGAACCCGCTTTTTCAGGGATTTTAAATATTTTTACATTAGGAATTTTCTCCGTTTGACCATTCAAAATATCAACAATGGCAAGACTGTCTTTTGTAAGCTTATTTTTTTTAAGCTTTTTATCCTTCACTGCTTTTATATCTTTATACTGTGGACGGATTTGGAAAACAGCAAATCGGGAATCATTCGTAAAATCTACTTTGGTTCCTCTTGCAAATGTCTTTGAAGTTTTATTTTTAACGGAATATAAAAAAAGGTTAGAATTACCTTCCTGAGGATCTACAGAATAGGCGATCCATTTTCCGTCATTTGAGATTTTTCTCATGCCTAGATTTTGCCAGCTGTCATAAACAGAATGGTCTAAAGGCTTCTTCTGTCCATACAGGCAACACGCCATCATGAGCAGAAGAAAAACTGTACATTTCATCTTCATTTTTAAAAAATTTTTAAGGATTAAAAATAGGGTATTTCTTTGACAAATTCACATAATTCCCCATTTATAACTATCGAAAAAATGTCATTCTGTCACTTTCTTCTTCATGGTATTTTTTTGAGAAAGATTTGAAAATTAAAAAATCTAAAATATTATGACGAAAGGAAATATTAATGTATCGGTGGAAAATATTTTCCCACTTATTAAAAAGTTTCTTTACAGTGACCACGAAATATTCTTAAGAGAGTTGATTTCTAATGCAACGGATGCTACTTTAAAGCTAAAACACCTTACAAGTATTGGTGAAGCAAAAGTAGAATATGGAAATCCGAAACTTGAGGTTAAAATTGATAAGGAGCAAAAAACATTACGCATCATCGACCAAGGAATTGGTATGACCGGTGAAGAGGTTGAAAAATATATCAACCAGGTTGCTTTCTCCGGAGCCGAAGAGTTTTTAGAAAAATATAAAGATACTGCAAAGGATTCAGGAATTATCGGACACTTCGGTCTTGGGTTCTATTCTGCTTTCATGGTAGCTGAAAAAGTAGAAATTCTTACCAAATCATACAAAGATGAACCAGCTGTAAGATGGATCTGTGACGGAAGCCCTGAATTTACACTTGAAGAAACTACTGATAAAACAGATAGAGGAACGGAAATCATTCTTCACATTGCAGAAGATTCTGTAGAATTTTTAGAAGAAGCAAAAATCCGTGAACTGTTATTGAAATATAATAAATTCATGCCTGTTCCAATAAAATTCGGAACAAAAACACATACACTTCCTTTACCGGAAGACGCTCCGGAAGATGCTGTTGCAGAAACTGAGGAAGTAGACAATATCATCAACAACCCCACTCCAGCATGGACCATCGCTCCAAGTGATTTGACTAATGAGGATTATATGAAGTTCTACCACGAATTGTATCCAATGCAGTTTGAAGAACCTTTATTCCATATTCACCTGAATGTAGATTATCCTTTCAACCTTACAGGAGTTTTATTCTTCCCGAAATTAAGCAACAACTTAAATATTGATAAGGATAAAATCCAGCTATAT
Source organism: Chryseobacterium sp. CH25 (assembly GCF_004119455.1). GTDB lineage: Bacteria > Bacteroidota > Bacteroidia > Flavobacteriales > Weeksellaceae > Chryseobacterium. Next base: position 364,506 of record NZ_NRQT01000002.1, on the reverse strand, counting down.
CAGAATCAGGTATTCGTAACCGATGAAGTAAAAGGTATCGTTCCTGATTTCTTAATGCTTCTGAGAGGAGTAATTGATTCTCCCGATATTCCATTAAACGTATCCCGTTCTTATCTTCAGGCAGATGGTGCTGTAAAGAAAATTTCTTCTTACATCACGAAAAAAGTAGCCGATAAAATGGCTTCTTTAATCAATGAAAACCGTGAAGACTACGAACAAAAATGGAATGACATTAAAGTCGTAATTGAATACGGAGTGGTTACAGAAGAAAAATTCGCAGAGAAAGCTGACAAATTCACTTTATATCCAACAACAGACGGAAAATACTTCCTTTGGAATGAATTGGTAGAGAAGATTACTCCTACACAAACCGATAAGGATAATAAGTTGGTAGTTCTTTACGCAACCAATGCTGATGAGCAACACAGCTATATTCAATCTGCAAAAGATAAAGGATATGAAGTTCTGTTATTAGACTCTCCAATTATTTCACACGTTATCCAGAAACTGGAAACTACGAAAGAAAATGTATCCTTCGCAAGAGTAGATGCTGATCACATCAACAATCTTATCAAAAAAGATGAACCCGTTATTTCAAAACTAAACGAAACTGAAAAAGAGTCTTTGAAAAAGAATGTAGAAGAAGCAATCCAGGATTCTAAATTCACCGTTCAACTTGAAGATCTTGACAGCACTGATGCTCCATTTACCATTACCCAGCCTGAATTCATGAGACGAATGAAAGAAATGCAGGCAACTGGCGGTGGCGGTATGTTTGGAATGGGTGGTTTCCCAGAAATGTACAACCTGGTTGTGAACTCCAACAGTGAACTTTCTAATCAGATCTTAAAAACTGAGAATACTGAAGAGAAAGAAAGTCTAATTAAATACGCTTTAGATCTTGCTAAGCTATCTCAGAATTTACTGAAAGGAAAAGACCTTACAGATTTTATACAGAGAAGCTATAAGCAACTTGAAAAATAAATTACAGAAGACTGTTTCGAATGAAGCAGTCTTTTTTTGTTTTAAAGGTTGGAAACGCAAAGACGCAAATTATTTTACATGTACGATGTTTTAAGGCGCAAGGATTTTATCTACGATAAAATTGTATACCGCTGAAAATCTTTGATCTTCTTGCACCTTAAAATATACATAATATTGATAGAACTCCTTTGCGCCTTAGCGTTCATCCAACATTAAAGCTATTATGAAATAGCTTATTGTACATTTTTTTAGTCACAAAAGAGTTTAAACACTTAAGTTTTATGAAGTAAATATTATTCTGTCGAGAAGTGCACTTAAGTTTTTGAAAATCTACGATTTTCTTTTGATATAAAATTTTTTACCGTATTATTTTGAACTTACTTAAGTGATCATCATAAAGCTTTTGTGACTGTTGTGGTTTATATTCTCTCAATAGTGAAGCTTCATCAGTATTTTTTCAGTTTTCTATTGTACACATTGTGCTTTTTTGCCATTTTTGTATAAAATGTTGGTCATGCAAAAAGAAAAATTACGTCTCATCAGAAAACAAAAAGGATATACTCAGCAGCAGGTAGCTGATTACATTGCTACGGATGTATCTAACTATAGCAGAAAAGAAAGCGGTGATGTAAGAATCATTCAGGATGAATGGGACAAACTTGCCCGTTTCTTAGAAGTACCGATTGAAGATATTTATGAAGACGAAGCAGCTTCTGTAATTGTTAATAATGACCATCCTGTATTTAATGACAGATCCTCTTCTGCAGGGGTAATCACTAATCAGAATAATTATGATAATATTCCAGGTTCTGTTATTGAGAATCTACAAGGCTATATTGCTTTATTAAAGGAGGAGAATGAAAGGCTAAAAGAGGAATTAAAAGGTTCTCAAAGTCCTGCAACAAGAGCAAAGAAATAATAATACAGTTTTATTGTAAAAATATTTACATCACTCATATTATATTAATGGTATGAGTGATATTTTTTTATTTAGTATTGATTTTTTTCTTGATACAAAATCACTTTCTTTAAACACGAATAGCACAAATAATTTCACAAATGCCACAAATATAATTCTCGCATTGATTGCATCTGTGTAATCTGTGGGAGATTATTTTAACGCAAAGCTTTAATGGTAAAAATCTTACACTTTAGGAGGCTAAGATTTTGCGACTTGGTAGCTGATGAAGCTTTATGGCTATGCTTACGCTTCGTAAGAATCAATGAAATTGATTCCACCTTTGCTCTCTCTAAATTATGCAATACCAAAATAGAAACTTTGCGTTTTAAAAAGACACTTATTTTTTTGCCACGAATGCTCGAATTATTTTTAGATGAACATTTTTTTGACGCAAAGAGCAACTATTTTAATGCTTTATTTTAGGAAGCTAAGAATACTGACTCCGTCACTGATGAAGCTTTGTGGGTATGCGTACGCTTCGTAAGAATCAATGAAATTGATTCCACCTTTGCTCTCTCTAAATTATGCAGTATCAAAATAGAAACTTTGCGTTTTAAAAAGACACTTATTTTTTTGCCACGAATGCACGAATTTATTTTGAGATGAATGTTTAATAATAAATTTACTATAATTCATTCATTGGGTCCCAGAACAGTTTTTTAAATCCTTTTATTCTTAGATTTTCTACGGTAATTCCTTCTGCTTCTAATTTCTTCTGGAACTCCGGAACAGATAATGTCCCTGAACTGGAAATAACGCGGTGTGCAGGAACATCTTCAGGGCAACCACCCATTGCTTTTCCTACGTGACGAGAATGGTTAGGATACCCCACTGCTTTCGCAATAGCACCATATGTAGAAACCCTTCCCTTTGGGATAAGTCTAGCTACTTCGTATACCTGTTGTTTGAAAATTTCGTCCATATCTAAAAAAGAATGTTTCGTTTTTGCATCATTTTTGAACTCTTAGAGCCTCAATGATGTTTCATTAAAAGATAAAGATATGAAAAAATCATTTTTCCGTTTACTGAATGTAATCAATAAAAAGGTTCTTCCGAAGCTCAGTAATAAGGACCCGAACAAGCTGACAAAAGTTGAAAAAGGAATTCTGGCGTACCGTTATTTTGTGCTGGTTAATTCTTTGGATTGATTTTTATTTTCCTTCAGATAACACAGATTTTCACAGATTCCAATGATGCTTAAATATTGGCTCGCAGATTTAGATTTGTTGGGAATCGCAAAGGCGCAAAGCTTTTTAATTGGTATTATACATATTTTAAGGCGCAAGAAGATCAAAGATCTTCAGCAAACTGTACTCCTATTTTTTTGAACCACATAGGAACATAGTTTTTTTGAGCGGGATACAAATTATTTATTCATGCATTCATGGCAATATTCAACAGTATAAAATTTTATCGCAGATAAAATCTTTGCGCCTTAAAAAATTATGCATACAAAAAGAATTTGCACCTTTGCGATTTCCAACATTCTATACTCTCTATAAAGAATCTGCGTCATCTGCAAAATCTGCGAGAGGTCTAAAAATATTAAAGCACAAAAATAAAAAAGCGCTCCCAAAATGGAAGCGCTATATTATAATCTCGTAAAGAGTTTATTTCTTAAGCATTCTCAAGAATATAAGAGAACATTAGTGGTGCACAGATTGTTGCATCACTTTCAACGATAAATTTCGGTGTAGTAATATCTAATTTACCCCAAGTGATTTTCTCATTTGGAACCGCTCCAGAATAAGAACCGTAAGAAGTAGTAGAATCAGAAATCTGGCAGAAATAAGACCAGAAAGGAATGTCATGCATTTCCATATCCTGATACAACATTGGTACTACACAGATAGGGAAATCTCCTGCGATACCTCCACCAATCTGGAAGAATCCAACTCCTTTTCCTGCTGAGTTTTTAGTATACCAATCTGCAAGGTAAGTCATGTATTCGATACCTGATTTCATTGTAGTAGCTTTAAGCTCTCCTTTGATACAGTAAGAAGCAAAGATGTTACCCATTGTAGAATCTTCCCATCCCGGAACTACGATTGGTAAGTTTGCTTCAGCAGCTGCGATCATCCAAGAGTTTTCTCTAGGAATTTCATAGTACTGCTCCAATACTCCTGAAAGGATCATTTTGTACATATATTCGTGAGGGAAATATCTTTCTCCTTTAGCTTCTGCATCTTTCCAGATTTCCACGATGTGTTTCTGTAATCTTCTGAAAGCCTCTTCTTCAGGGATACAAGTATCTGTAACTCTGTTCAGACCTCTTTCTAAAAGATCCCACTCATCCTGAGCAGTTAGATCTCTGTAATGAGGAACTCTTTCATAGTGAGAGTGTGCTACAAGGTTCATTAAATCTTCTTCAAGGTTAGCTCCTGTACAAGAGATAAAATCTACTTTCCCCTGACGGATCATTTCTGCAAGAATCTTTCCTAATTCAGCAGTAGACATTGCTCCTGCCAAAGTAATCATCATTTTTCCGCCATCTTTAAGATGTGCAACATATCCTTTAGAAGCATCCACCAATGCAGCTGCGTTGAAGTGCAGGTAGTACTTTTCTATGAATTCAGTTATCGGTTTGCTCATTTTTATAATTTTTGCAAAGATAAAACTTAAAAACGGAATGCAGCCCAAGCACTTGAAGAAAGTCTCCTATCAGGATGCTTTTTTATCATTTGTTAATAGGTAGATTGAATTTATAGTTTTTTAGTTAGTCAAATTTGTTGGATAAACGCAAAGACGCAAAGGATTTTGATTAGAATTGAGCATATTTTTAAGGCGCAAGAATATTTCGACTTCGCTCAATATAAGATCTTCAGCAGACAATACCCTAATTTTTTGCCACGAATGCACGAATTTATTTATTGATTCTAAAATATTGGATATTATATTTTATGAGTTTGTATGATTTAGGATTTTTAAAACTACATAAAGACATAGAATGTAAGGGAAAATATAATCATTCGTGCATTCGTGCGAATATTCAGCGGTATACAATTTTATCGCAGATAAAATCTTTGCGTCTTAAAACATCATATATGTAAAAAATCTTGCGCCTTTGCGTTTCCAACTTTTATTCCTATTCTTTAGAAAACAGAAAACGCAGCCCAAAAATGGACTACGTTTTCTTCGTAAATTCAACCCTATATGACAAAGTTTTAGCCTTCCCAGGCTTCCACTTTTACAATTTCAATTTTTCTTTCCCCTTCTCTGAAAGGCCACTCAATAATATCTCCCACTTTGTATCCAACTACAGCCAAAGCAATATTGGAAAGGATGGAATGTTTATTCTTTTTAAGTTTTTCTCTGGTAGAAGGCACAAAAATATATTCGTGTTCAACATCCAGTGTATGATCTTTTAAAGTTACTTTCCTGTTAACTGTTACAATATCTTCAGGCAGATCTCTTCTCAGCACCTGCTTTGCTTTTCTTAATTCTTCAGTTAATCTTTTCTCTTCCCCGATGCTTACTTTTTTTCTTCTGAGTGTATCTTTTATAGCATCATAAATTCCTGTGGTTACCGTAATATGATTGGACATTTTTTTCAATTTTTAAGATTAAAGTGCAATATTTCCCGAACGATCCAATGTAGAATCCAGGCAAAAATCTGCCTTCTTCTATAGAAAACCGCAAAAAATAATAAATAAAAATCTGGAATAATTCCCTGTCTTGGATCCTGACAGGGCTTAATTGATAAAGTCCTTGGAACTTTTCAGAAAAGAATCAGTATGTAGATATAATAATGACAGCAACAATCCTGCTTGCTTACGCTCTGCTGATAAAAATATGGTTGCTGTCATTATTATGTTGTTGTTAATTCTAACAAAGATAGAACTTAAAAATGGAATGTAGCAACTCCACTTAAAGAAACTCTGGTTAAACCTTCTTTTGCATCACCCAGCTCCATTGTTGTTCCATTAATTTTCATTTTGGTTAATGTTCCCGCTGTCATACTTAGTTTAGGTCCTATAAAAATATGGTCAGATAGTGCATATTGATACCCAAAACCAGCATCCAATCCCAGACTGGATCCGGTTCCTTTTACATTACCGGTTTTTGTGCTATAGGAAATAATCCCTAATGAGCCATCAACAAACAATTTATGTTTTGTTGGCTCGCTATAATTGGAATACATGATAGAAGTTCCAATAAAGGTAATATTATCTGTTGTACTTATAGGTACGTAGATGGTACCTCTTTGAGAATTATTTACAGTGATCATTCCATTGCTTGATGCGCTGTAATTCGAAAATTTTAGTCCGATTCCCACCTTATTGATGTGATAATAAGCTGAAAGATCAAAATGAAGTCCGCTTTTTAATCCTTTGATATAATCTTTTTCCTGCTTTGAAAGTCCTGAAGGTGTTTCAGCTACTCTCCACGCATATCCTACGGAAGGGACAAATGAAATTTTTTGGGCAAAAGAAAATAAAGAAGTCGAAATAGCTCCCAATAGCATTAGTTTTTTATCATTTTTGAAAAATTTCCGGCAAAAATAGGGCTTTCCGTGAAAGTGGCAACTAAAATTTAAATCTCCTGTTTTCTTTTTTATCGGAAAGCTTCTTTTTACTGTCCAATCTTTTTTGTTTTTGCGCTCTGGAAGGTTTTGTAGCCGTTCTTTTTTTAGGAACAATAAGTGCTTTATTTACAATCTCCGTTATTTTTTCGATGGTTTTATTTTTATTCATCAGCTGGGTTCTGCTTTCAGAAACTGTAAGAAATAAAAAGCCATCTGCGTTGATTCTGTTTTTAAGTTTTTCCTGAATTAGTATTTTTTCATCATCATTAAAAAATTCAGAAGCTATTACTTTCCAAAGTACAGTTACTGAAGTCTCCACTTTATTGACGTTCTGCCCTCCTGCTCCACTGCTACGGGAAGTTTTGAAACTCAGTTCTTTTGAAAAGTCTTTCATTATTTTAAAATTTTAGAGTTTAGATTCCGATGTTAGAATTAAATATTTTCGTTTATCAACTTATATAGTTCCAATCTACTAACCTTTCCATTTGGAGTTCTTGGAATTTTCCCGATAAAAATGATTTCTTTTGGTTTGTGAAAATTCTTTTCAAAAGAAATTGCTGAAATTTTCTGAATGACATCATCAGATTGATTTCCTTCAATAATTAAAATCAATTTCTGCCCCAGACTTTCATCAGATAATCCAGCAAAGATAGCTTCATTTGGAATTTCTTTTTTTACTAATGCTTCCAATGCTTCCGGAAAAATTTTCGCTCCGCCAGAATTAATTACATTATCTATTCGTCCTAGGAATTTAAACTGTTTATTATTTTTAATTTCAACTAAATCATTCGTTACCAACACATCAGCATTCACATTAGGAGCAAAGATGGTAAGGCAACCTCTTTCATCCAGAGAAATGGAAACATTTTCAAAAACAGTGAAATAGTCTTCCGATTCAGGCATCAATTGTTTTAGTCCAATATGGGAAAGTGTTTCAGACATTCCGTAGGTTTCAAAAATACGGTTTGAGCGATCCAGATTCATCTGAAGAATTTTATTTTTCAGACTTTCAGAGACAGCAGCTCCTCCAATAATCAGATTTTTAATTAAATGTAGCTTATCTAATGAATTTTCTACCTGAAGCGGAGTCATCGCACAAAAATCTACCTCCTGATCCAGGTGTTCAACAGGATGTAACGATGGTTCACTCACTATTAATCTAAGCTTCCTTTCCATAGAGCGAACGACCATCATTTTACCTGAAATGTATTCTACAGGCAGGCATAATAATGCAGTATCATCTTCTCTTAGGCCTAAAAAGTTGCAGGTCATGACTGCAGAATTAATCATTTTCTTTTTTTCAATCCCAAAAATCTTAGGAACGCCTGTGGAGCCGGAAGTCTGTACGTTGACTGTTTCTCCTTCAGAATTCCACTCTTCTAGAAAATTTTCAACTTTTTTTTCAAACTCAGAATTGAAGGATAATTGATTAATATTGAGATTATTGAAGTCTATCAGCATGTTTTCCGTAAATAAATTCTACAGTAAATTTAAAAAAAAAATCAAAAAGTTCTTGCATCTAAAGAAAAAAGCTGTAAATTTGCACCACTAAAACAAACAGACTCATGGTGTAGCGGTAACACTACTGATTTTGGTTCAGTCATCTGGGGTTCGAATCCCTGTGAGTCTACAAAACCACTCTTTTAAGAGTGGTTTTTGTTTTTTATGGAATTGAAATAAAAAATCATAATAAAATAAAATCCAGCTCATTTTCGAGTTGGATTTTATTTTAATTGCTCATTAGCTTGCTAATATTGATTATAAATATTTTCATTTAATAAAAATCCATAGCATTCTTAAAAAGAGCTGCCAAAGAAATCACGATTAATAAAATAGCAACAACCCATCCTCTATAATAAAGCATTTTATCATACACAGAATCATCATCTCTTTTCACATTAAAGACATTTTCTTTAGAACTTAATTTAAAGCAAATAAGGACTAATCCTATTAGTAATGTTATAAATGCCATTTTATTTAATCATATTTTCTTTCCTGCAAACCTTAGAATCGAATCTAGTTTGTATATAGGTTTACTAATATATTTATCTTCTTATTTTCAAAGCCTCACTTATTTTAGAGGTGTATAGCAATCTCATAGGTAACCAACAGTTCTACCCTCTAAGCCCATTCAATACTTCAATAGCTTTCGCCTCATCTTTTTCATCTACAAAAATATGGTCATGAAAATAGGCAGCCACAACATTACAGCTAATCCCAGCTTCACTCAAAGCTTGTGAAAATTTTGCCGTTAAACCAACAGCAGCCAATGAGGAATGAACTTCCAAAGTGATCCAAGAAGCTACATAACTGAAGTCTAAATTTAAAGCTTCTGCATCTTCTTTTTTCAGGACAACTGTTATACTTTCTGTCTCTTTAAAAAGAAACAATATTTTAGAAAAAGGAATATTATCAATATTATCAACGGTACAATACACATATTTTCCTTCATTCAATAATGGATTTAAATTTTTCAGGATATTCTTTAAATTCACTTCACCTTCCATAATTAATTATTTTTTGTCGTAACTATATTGGGTAAAATTACCATATATTAGAATATTAAATGAAAATAAGTTTGTCCAACCTTTGATTTTTACTTTATGTTTAATTAGACAGCTATATAACTCTTATTTATTATTCCTACATATTAAGAATAACAAAGATTGCTTTGATAAAATATTTTGAAGAAAAAGTACCCTTGTCAAGTTTTAAAACCTTGATGGGTCTTAACTAAAACAAAAAAGACCTCCATTGGAGATCTTTTTATATAGAATAATTTGATTACTTCTTAAGATCATCAATCTCATCCTGTATAGATTTGATTTTATCTCTAAGTTCCTGACTTACTTTTCCAGGAATCTTTTTAACTTTTCTAAGATCCAAGGCCAGCATAATAGAAGCTATTCCCATAAAAATAAAGGAAACACCTGTTAATGTTACCAAAGAAATCCCTGTAAATATTGGATTAAAGATCAGTAATAAAGAAAAAATAATTCCTCCTACACTTGCCAACGCTACATTTCCCCAACTCATAATTTTCATGCTTTTCAGATCAAAAGCGAAGCCTAGTAACTGAAAAGAGCGAAATAAAAGGGTAAATCCTACCACAAACGGAAGAATAGACATTGAAATCTGTGGATAAGCGATCAGATAGACTCCAATTGCTGTAGTCAGAAGCCCGCTTACGAGAAACCAGCCCCAACCCTGAAGAGATTTACTATTCTGAATAGAAAAGAATATTTCCGTAATCCCCGAGAACAGGAATGAAACACTGAAAAAGATAGACAATGTTACATATGTTGCCAGTGGGACACTAAATACATAAAAGCCACAGATCAGAAATAAAATCCCAAAGATCAATGGAATATACCAATGTTTAACTGTGTTGGTAAGTGTTTGAAATAAATTAGCCATAGGAGTGTTTTTTAGGTATGCCTACTTTGTGTACGGTGTTCGGCTTGTCCGCCGGAATTTCAAAAACAAATAAAAAATTTCACCTGTTTTTGAATAATACCTTGTCACTAATTTACGAAAAATAAAATATTTAACCACTAAACATCATATAAATCATTATGCAGACAATGAAGAAAATGATCTAAGAATTAATACAAATATTGAGATTAACTTTTAAACATTTACAAAAAAAAGTATTATGATACATCAAACTTAATGATCGTATCATAATACCTTTTATAAAATTGTTTTATTTCTTTAAACTTCCTGCAGGCTGCTGTTGAGTAACACAATGTACCATTCCTCCGTTTTCATATAAGTTTCTTACATCTATTCCTATTACTTTTCTGCCAGGATACTGTTTTTGAATAATCTGATTCGCGATCTGGTCATTAGGATCACCATAATTAGGAACTAAGACCACAGTGTTGGCAACATAATAATTAACATAAGAACCTTTTTCATCCAACTGTTTTCCATAAGCGGTTTTCACTTTATTTTTGGTAGCCGGCAGATAAACTTTCTTATATTCTTTACCATCAACATTGGAAGCTGTGTACAATGTATTGATATCTTTATCTGAAAGTCCCAACTCTAGCAGATCATCTTCATTCATTGTAATCATGGTCGTAGAGTTTACAAACTTCATGAAACCGTCAATATGCATATCTGTGACATCTAATCCGGTAACACCGTCCAGCCATATCACTTTGGACACTCCATAATAGGTTTCAAACATTTCTTCTGCTTCCTCTTGAGTGATTCCTTTATTTCTGGTAGCATCTTTTTTCTGACTGATAACAGAACTTTTACAAGCCATCAGTACTCCATGTCCGTCTGTTTCCACGGATCCGCCTTCATTAACCATTTCTTCATTCAGATCAATAACTTTTATGCCCAAGTCTTGTCCTATACGTTGTGGAATTTCATCACAATTTTCAAAATCAAACTTTTCACCCCATCCGTTGAATCCCCAATCTTCAATCAGGACATTTCCTTTGTTATCTTTTACGAAGATGGGTCCGTTATCTCTGATCCATACATCATCCGTTGGGTAAATTCTGAAATCCACATTCTTCATCGGAACTTTATTTTCTTCTAAAAGTTTGATGATTCTCTTTTTCTCATCTGCATTGTAAGCTATGATGTGAACTTTTTCTCCTGTCTGCAATCCTTTGGTCATATCAATCCAGGTTTGTTCTACTCTTTGGCGGTAAGTGGTACCGTGTTGGTAATGGTGAGGCCACTGTAGCCAGGTTCCTTCATGAAGCGAAGATTCTTCAGGGAAATGATAGGTTTGTCCCATAGTATACATAAAACCTAATATAAATGTAAGTGTGAATAATTTGTTCATATCGTTAAAATTTCTTTCCAATAAATACTCCGAAATTAATATCAGTTTCATAACTGCTTCCGGTTTGAGAAATATTACTTCCTATTCCGAACTGCATTTTCTTTCTGTTCTCCAGTCCCAGACGAATGACCTGGCTGCTAGCCTGATGTTCTTTAAAACTAAAATCAGATTCTACAATCAGCATGCTGTAAAAATTAAACCGCTCATTAATCTTTGGAGTGTATTCCAATAAAGTATATAATCCTAAACCAAGCTCTTTTGCATCCGTAGAGTAAGTAAGTGCTGGAAATACATTAATTCCAAACACCTCATTTCCTTTTCCATAAGCCAACCCTACAGAGGGCATAATATCTTTATCTGAAATATGAACTCCTGCAGAAACACCCAGATTCTTTCCAATTCCATAGTTAATATTCTGATAGAGTTCAGGGTTTACATTTTTCAAATTATAATCGTAACCAATAGTTCCTGAGGCAAAATAATTCCATTTGTTTCCGAAATCTTTATCATAGATTCCCAACACTTCTGTTTCTTTATTTCCTGCATAAGCCTGAACAGAGATTTGTGCTTTACTACAAAAAGGAAGCAATAAGATCAGGAGAAATATATTTTTTTTTATCATTTTTTGTCTTTTAAAGTTTTACACTTTAAATTCCGCTGTGGTTATTTACTGATGCAAAATTAAAGACTCAAAAAAGCAATTCTTGTCCTAAAAGGACATCTTAGCCATACAAAGGAAAATAAATATGAGTAACCTCTGGTTCTTCATATTCTTCAACAACATCAGAGTTATCCAACAAAAACTTTTTCCCGGAAAGCCAGGATTGATAGAATGAACGATAGGTTTCCAAAATATTTCCATAAGGACCATAATGGGTAAATCTGGCATATTTTCCACCAAAAATTTCACTTTTCATAAGTCCTGTTATCGATTCATCAGACCTTACCGCTGCACCATATCTGCAATGCGAATGGCTGGTAATTAAAGGCTGGTCACGGATAATTCCATAAGCCGTTTCAAAGATCTCCGCATCCGGTTCAATTTCTTTCCATAATGCATCAATTTCCTGATTATTATAATCTTTAGCTTTAATAAATTTACAATAAACAGTTACTGCATCTTTATATTTAATCTCAATTTTCAGATCTGTATTATGGTTTTCAAGAAATTCTTTAAAAATATGCTGTTTCTGTTTTCTTGCTTCAGCCGGAGCAATGGAATATTGTTTTTTAAATGCTTTTGAAAAGGATTGAATATTGAAATACCCTACCTGCCAAGCTATTTCAGAGAGGCTATCTTCTGTATAGATCAATTTTTTATAGGCATTTTCAAGACGCAGACGCTTTTGAAACCCGGAAATCGTTTCATTAAAAAGTTTGAAAAAAATACGCTGGAAATTACGATAAGAATAATGAGACATGGATTCTATCTCATGAGCAGTGACTTCTCTATCAAAATTAATTTCAATATGGTCGATAATCTTTTGTATCTCACTAAAATTAGCCTGCATATCACAAAATTTCGTTCTGAAATGATTTTGATATCTTCAATCTTCTCAGAATATAATTCATTACTAATGTAAGAAAAAACAGGCTATTTTATATCGGTTTTATATTCTGACTGTTTTAAAAAGTTCTCTGTGTCTTTTGTATTGCTGAAATCCAGATTTATGATGGTGCTGACCGCAGATTTTTTATCTTTTGATCTTTCATAGAATTTTTTGGTAATAATATATCCTATGAAATACCCAAGATCTGCCGGCATATCTTTTATGGTAGCAGTATTGGATAACCAGTTTTGAAAGTCTTCACCATTCATTTCTTTTTGAAAATTATTCCACAAAGAACCCTGATGCTTCATTCCATATTCAATATAAGGCGCTTCCACTTTTTTCCCGGTTAGCAGTTCAGCTATAAAATCTGCAGAGCCTTCTTTTAAGCAAAAACCTAATAAATTTGTTTTGGCACCTCTTAAATTTTGCTGAGTATGCACTAGTTCATGAGCCGTAAGAAAGGTAATTCCTGAATTAATCTTCATCCTGTCTTGATAATTTTTGGACAGCTCGGAATAATCCACTGTTTTATCGGAAGCAGCAAGTTCCGAACCAATGATGAGGTTTCCATTAATTACTGTTCCGCCTCCTTTAAGATTTCCCATCGTGAAATAGATCTTTGGAGGAGAAAAGCCTTCATACAATCGAGTAAAATTTTGGTAAAGATGCTCTATATTTTTAAAATCCTTTTGAATATGTTCTGTTTTGATTCTGATAGAATTCCAGAAATTTGGTTTTGATTCAAAAGACTCTATCCATTGTTCAGCAGTAAAGTTTCTGGACTTGATAAAATCATTCAATCCCAGACTTCCTTTATCAACATACAGCTTTTGAAATGCAGATATCTTTTCGTCCTGATTATTCATCTTCAAAACTTCATCATAAGCAACCCAAAAATTTTTGATATCAGAAGTCTCAATATAAATAGTAAAATCCTGCTTCTGAGCGTTGACTGAAACTGTAAACAAATACATAAACAGAAGACAAAATATGTGTTTCATCAATGGTACTTTTTAAAAATAAAATATGGTTTTTGTACCGCTAAAAAGTTTCCAAAAACCATATTTTTTATTGTATTTAAAACCTGTTAATTCGGTTTATATAATTTATACATGACAAATAAAAATCCTATCCAGACCGGAATCAGAATCACCTGAATTTCCATTCCTGTAATGCTCATCAATCCTAAAATAAGCACTAAAAATACAATACAGATATAATTGGAAATCGGATAAAATATAGATGGAAATTTCGATTGAATTCCTTCTTTAGTAATTGATTTTTTAAATTTCAAGTGGGTATAGCAAATCATCAACCAGTTGATAATCAAAGTAGAAACTACCAGGGCCATCAGATACTGAAATGCTTTTTCCGGCACCAGCTTATTAATGATAATACAGATTCCCGCAAAGCATGAAGAAACAAGGATCGCATTGATGGGAACTGAATTTTTGTTCAGTTTCTTCAGAAATTTAGGTGCATTCCCCTGTTGAGCCAATCCGAAAAGCATACGGCTGTTACTGTAAACACTACTGTTATATACAGACAGAGCAGCGGTTAATACAATAAGATTCAGAACATTTGCAATCAAAGCATTGAACTGAATAACCTTTCCTAAAAGACTGAATTCCAATCCATTTAAATTTTGGAATACCATTACAAACGGGCTTGACCCTTCTGTAATTTCTCTCCATGGGCTTAAAGAGAATAAGATTACTAAAGCTCCAACATAGAAAATCAAGATTCTATAGATTACCTGATTAGTTGCCTGTGGAATTGTTTTTTCTGGGTTTTTAGCTTCAGCAGCGGTAATTCCAATTAATTCCAATCCCCCGAAAGAGAACATAATCATGGCCATGGCTGCAAATAATCCGGAAAATCCAGTTTCAGTTTTATTGAATAATCCTTTTGGAAAGAAGCCGCCATCATTCCATAAGTTGGTAACTGTAGCTTTTTCTCCTCCTGTTCCACTTATCAAAAGATAAACTCCGAAAACAATCATTGCAATAATAGCGATTACTTTAATGATGGAAAACCAGAATTCGGTTTCACCATACACTTTTACAGAGGCAAGATTAAGTGCTGTAATGACTACAAAAAAGAATAAACTGGATACCCAAAGCGGTATTTCCGGCCACCAGAAATGGATATAATGACCAATGGCTGTAAGTTCGGCCATACTTACAAGAATATAAAGAATCCAGTAGTTCCACCCTGAGGCAAATCCTGGAAAATTTCCCCAATATTTATATGCAAAGTGACTAAAACTTCCCGATACTGGCTCCTGAACTACCATTCACCAAGCTGACGCATGATAAAAAAGGCAATAATTCCGGCTAAGGCATACCCTAAAATTACTGAGGGTCCAGCCAATACTGCTGCCGGCCCGATTCCCAGAAATAATCCTGTTCCTATGGCACCTCCAAGGGCGATTAATTGTATATGTCGATTTGTTAATCCTCTAACTAAAGTCTCGTTTTGTCCTGTATTTTTTTCGTTGCTCATTGAATGAATTATTCGGTCGCTAAATATATAAAAACTTTTCAGAGAAATTCACATTCCATGGGGTAAATTGAGAATTCAAACCATAACAGCCTGACCTATTTTTACCCAAACCTTAATAATCTTTAATTTGTAGGCATTGCATAAATAACATTTTCACCAAAAAGCCCACTGCTGAATCTATCAAAATAAGTAGCTGATGTCTGCGCTCCTTCCACCACATTACTTCCGGCAATATATTTATATCTTTTTACAGCTCCTGAAGAATTATTGATAACCAGACTTCCCTGCAGCATAGAAAATCTGGTTTTAGCTGAAGTAGGCCCTTGTATCAACCCGCTCACCATACTTGGAGAGCTAAGATCTGTGGAATAAGTTGCAATATCTCCAGGCACAGCATTCGGATCATCAGAAAAACTGGTTCTCAGCCACATCCATTGATCACTTGTCAAAGCAGGACCAGTCGGAATAATAAGCTGTTGTACTGTCACTAACCATTTACCGGGTGGTAAATCTATATAAGATCCTGTGTATTTAGATGTAGTAGCTGTCTCCATAAAAGAAATATTTATTCCGGCACCGTTTACTCCTCTTATGACAGTTAATTTTGCGGGTTTCCACTGTCCATTGCCATCAACATCAGAAGTCAATACATAGTTATCGTTTTGTGCCCCATCTGCTATTTTTATTCCAGGTACAGGAGTTACTGAAGTTCCGTTAGTTTTAATATCCAGGCTCCTTACCGGGTTGTTATTTCCAATTCCAATATACCCGTTAGATGTCATTACTACATCATCTGTCTGATTGGCCGGACTTATAGGTCCTGAGGTTTCATTATTTTTATTTCCATCCATATGAAACATGGCTTGAGGATTCGGGGTATTCACTCCAATTTGTGCAAAGGCAAAATGAGTCATCCCCATGAATAATACAATGGTTAGTTTTTTCATATCGTAAAAAATTAATTGGACATGATAAAAGCCTTAACAGATTGTCAAGGCTTACTTTTATAAAAATGATCTGTTAGTTGGCTATTTTATAACCATAAATAGAAGTGGCTGTTACCTGGTACTGAGGTCCGGCATTACTTAATCTCGCCGCTGAAGCCATACTTACCGTTTCATCCTTATTTAAATGAACAACCGCTGAAACAATACCAGAGGCAAAAACTCCCGGATTAGTATGAAAGTTCTGTACAAGCTGATTATTGGGAGTAGTTGAAAAGTTTTTTACAAGGTACAATACACACCAGGCAAAACCCGGCTGTCCGGAAATCTCAGAATTATCAAACTGTGCAGAACCATAGATCATATAAAACCCATCTGTAGGTGCTTTAAACCTTCCTGACTGCAAATCAAATGCATTTCCTGTATTAATGGCCATACCCTGATTATATTTTATCTCTTCATTCTGCCATGCCGGTCCTGTAGTAGCCGGACAAGTCTGTTTAAATGCATTTTGCTGCGCAGAAGAAAAAAGATAAGTTTGATTTACTGAAGGCATACTGTTCGAGCTTGAAAATAATACCAGCTCCCAAGTTTCTCCTGCTGTTGTACCCTTACTTACCAAAAATGCATAATATCCTGCTGGAATTGTAATATTAGCAACCCCTGTTCCGCTTTGGGTATCAATTAACTCTGCTCCATTGGCTGCAATAATAAGATTTCCCGTTCCTGTATTTTTAAAATGATAGGTTCTACCGGCAAAATTACCTGCTCCACTAGCTGCTGCTGGCAAAGTTAAAGTTCCATTACTTACTGAATTATATGCGGTGTAGTAATCATCTGCTCCTACAGTTCCACTTGCAGAAACTGTTTTATACGTTGCAGCAAAAGAACCATTAACAGTAAGACTACTGGTAGGATTAGATGTATTTACCCCTACTTGGGCATTCACCTTCAAACCATTCAACCCTGTCAAAAAAGCAATGAAAAATAAACTTGTTTTCATATCAAAAAATGTATTTAGAATCTTAAAGGAATTGTAAGCATTAATATAGCATCCCAGTCGTTTATCAGATG
Organism: Chryseobacterium sp. CH25; assembly: GCF_004119455.1. GTDB lineage: Bacteria > Bacteroidota > Bacteroidia > Flavobacteriales > Weeksellaceae > Chryseobacterium. The sequence continues at coordinate 347,150 of NZ_NRQT01000002.1, read as the reverse complement.
GGATTTTCATGAGACTAACTTACTCCGAAAAATAAAAATTCTACCTACAGACTTTGTACGCATTTTTCCACAAAACTGTACAGGTTTTATGACATGATAAGTATTATATATTAATGGATTTCGTTGTAAATTTCCAACAGTTCAACAAGATTTGTAATTTTTAATTTTTGATAGATTCTTCTTTTATACGTTCCGACAGTTGATTCCTCAATATTAAGCACATTGGCTATTTCAAGATTTCCGTTTCCTTTAGCCAAAAGATCAAAAACCTGAACTTCTCTTTCTGATAAGATTTCCAGAGGGCTTTTCCTATGCATTCGTACTACCATTTCATTGAGTACTTCAGGAGTATAGTAATACCCATCTTTAAAAATACCTTCAATTGCTTTTACAAATGTTTCCGGGTTGCTGAGCTTATTCAAAAAACCGTTCGCTCCCTCCTGAATATATTGCGTGGCAACTGTTTCTTTATAAGAGGTAAAAATTAAGATCAGAATATCTTCACTTATGTTTTTTATTTCTTTAACCATCGATTTGAAAGTACTTCCCGGAAGTTCAATATCCAATATAACAAGGTCAAATTTTACAGTTTCTACTTTCTCTTTTACCTCATCATACGTTTCTGCAAAATCGATTTCAAATTCATTAAAATTCTTTTCCAGAATTAAAGCGGTTCCGATTCTTACCACATGATGGTCATCTGCAATGAGTATTCTTTTTGTCATATTGTAATATGGATTTTAATGATTGTTCCTTTCGGTGTATTTTCATGGAAGGTCATTTCACCATTGATTTTCATCATCAACTGAATAACCATGTGCAAGCCCAAACCATAATTTTTAAAAATAAGATGCTCACTTCCCTTTTTCCTGAAAAGTTCCGAATAATAAGTTCTCTGTTCTGCAGACATCCCATTTCCCGTATCTGCAATGCTGATTTCCACACTCTGCTCCGAAGAGGTTGAAGTGATGATAATTTCTCCGTCCGAAGTATATTTCACAGCATTATCTATAATATTATGGAAAACGGCAAGAAGTATATTTTTATTGGTTTTTGCAGTAAGGTGATGATCACAAAAATTATAGATGAAAGTATTTTTCTGAACTGCAATTTCTTCAAACAATAATTTTTTAGTTTCAATCAAATCATAAATCTGATATTCCTTTTCTGTTGTATTCTCCTGTTTATAGAGTTCTGTATATTCTTTTAAGCTTAATGTAAATTTATAGAGTTGTTCTGAGGTCTTATAAATACTGTCAAAATACTTTTTCTGAGTTTTAGCATCTTCAGATTGGGTAAGTTCCTGTGAAAGAAGGGCAATAAATTTAACAGGAGTTGTAATATCGTGGCTGATACTTTCCACCAGTTTTTTCTGATAATCAGACTCATTTTTAAGCTTAGTATTGGTTTCCTGAAGTTCTTTATCCTTATGAACCAGAGTATTTTTAAGCACTTTATTTTTCAATCTTAAAAAGTTCGTTCTAACCTGTATTACGATGATAAGAATTAACATAAGCAAACCAACCATCAGGATTTTAAAGGATAAAGTCTGATAAAAATAGGCTTCAACTTCTATAGGGAGATTTTTATAAACAAATTTTCCAGTTTCTGAAGATAGAAATCTTATAAGCAACTGATATTTGCCCGGTTCTATCTTCGATAATCTGAATGTTCTGTCATTTCTGATATTGATCCATTGGCTCTCTTCTTCTCCTATAAGTTTTGCCTGCAGATAAATATTTTCAAAATTGGCGTAATAAGGAATATCAATATAGACTTCTGCATTTTTATAGCCACATTTCAGGAGAAGTGTATCTTTCAAACGGATCATTTTACCATCAACCTTTGCTCTTTCCAGATACAGATCATTGGTTGCAGGAAAATACGTTTTAATATGCTGAGGGGTAAAAAATACAAACCCTTCCATGGAAGGAAATACGAATTGTCCATCCTCAAGAATGTTGGCATCCGGATCAGCACTTCCATTGAATTCATTATTCAAAAAACCATGTTCCTTGGTATATCGGTAATAGGTAACAGGCTCTTGGGAATTTTTCAAAGATTCCAAAAGCCGGGTCTTATTCATTTTAAACAACCCGTTATTAGACGAAATCCATAAGTTTGAATTCTTATCTTCCAGGATATGATGAGCATTGGCCAGAAAATCATTTTTATCGGCAGGAACTTTAATTGTCTTATGATCTTTTAATAAATAAATTCCCTGATTAAAGGTAGTTAACCAAATATTTCCGTCTCTGGTTTTGATGATCTGCTTTACCGGAAGACCTTGCCCAATTCGCTCTATAATTTTATTTTGTGAAAAGGAAAAAACAGCTATCCCATTACTGCCGCCTAAATAAAGAATATCTTCATTATATCTGAGAACAGTATCTATATTGTCTTCACAAGAAATAACTCTCGCAGTTTTCTTAAAATTATCGTGATCAAATACATAGAGATAAAACTTATTTTTGTCTGTTATGGACATCATATACATACCTTCATTTTTGTACAACCCATCAATTTCTTTCTTATCAAAAGAGATGGAATCATACTTTGTAAATCCTGTATTTTTATATCTTATATGAATAGAATTATTTTCTCTGTATACAAGATTTCCCGAGTCATCTTGAAAAACATAACGTTTATCGTAAGACTGTGAAGCTTTATATAATCTTTCCGATCTATTATTATAATATCTGATCCCTTCCTGGGTTAAAACAGAATTACCACCATAAGGAAGAGCAGCATAGCAAACCTCATCCTGATAAGGTAGATTCTTTTTGGAAACTGAAAAGTCAGATAAACTTAAAATCTTAAGCCCATTAATCGAACTTCCAATATATAATTTACGGAATACCTCATCATAAAACATCGCTCCCGATATTTCCTTATCTATATTTTTATATTCCAATATATAAGTAAGGTTCAGCTTTCCTTCAGAAAATTGGCTTCTGTATATTTTACCATGGTTAATCATGAAGACCTGCCCTGTAATTTGCTGCCAATAGATTCTTGTTTCCGGATCCGTATACATAGAAGGAGCAGCCACATAAGACTCTTTTCCCTGATTCAGCTGAAGGATTTTTTTATTCCCGGGATCGGCAATAAAAACATTTTCATTATGAACGAACAGGCGTTTTAATCTGTTTCTTGGAAAATCAAAATTAAGTTTTGTCCGCTGCTTACTTTTCCTGTCAACATAAATAATACTGTTATTCTCAAAATAATAAGTTCCTGTTTTCAACTGAACAAAATAAGAGTCTATAAAAGAAACATATCTTACAGTTACATTATTTTTAACAAGTCTTTTATATACTCCATTGCCATTGGGAAAAGCCGGATGAAATTCTTTTTTATGAGGAATAACCTTTGGCTGTCTCTGAGAAATCAGGAGAACATTTTTTTCAGAATTATTGAAAACAGCAATACTGTCATTTTTGATATTGCCATAAAAATCGCCAAAACTCAGATTATCAAGTTTAAAATCTTTGTACTGAACAAAGTTGCTGCCATCATATCGTAAAACCCGCCCTTCCATAGACAGCCATATGAAGCCATGCTTATCTTTTACGATATCTTTGATGCTGTTTTGCGGAAGCCCATTATCCATGGTATACCATTGCCTGGTATAGCTTTGCCCGTTGCTACATAGAAAAAACAACAATACAATAAAGGACAAAAGCTTCATTCCGATTAGGCTACATTATTTTCATGACAAATATATCATAGAAAATTAAAATTACTGTAAATATTTATCCACAAACATGTGAAATTTTTTCTACATAATTATTTATGAATATTTTATCTGTTATAATAAATTTGAAATACATAAGACCTGTTCCCTCATCATTTGTCTTTATCATCAGGTTATTGCTAGAAACACAATTTTACTACAAAAAATAATGACCTTTCTCAATTCTATCGAGAAGGTCATTATAGTATATTGATATGATGTAAAGACTGAAAATATTAAAGGAACTCTTTTGGAATCGAGATATTATTCTTTTTCATATACTCTAAAAGATCCTGGTATTTATCTTCATATCCATCATCCGTTCCGCATTTATGAGAGATGCTGCAAATATCAGATGGCTTGATTTCTAAAATATCTGATATCTTAGTAAGGATCTCCAGATTGATCTTCACCTTGGAATTTTCAATATCGGAATATGCCTTTTGGGAAATCCCCATTTCAAAAGCCATGTATTCCTGAGTAAGGTCTTTACTCCTGCGAATTTTCCTGATATTTTGTCCACATATTTTCATCATTTCTGTTTTAGTAGTTTTCGGTATATTTTAGAAGTTTAGCTATTAGTCTCCAACAAAGTTAATAAATACCTTTGGCAAAACATTATACACGTTACATGATATTTACTTTTAACATAGAAAACGGCAAAAATAAACCCTTTTCAGAGCAAATATCAATTCGGTAAACACTATTGGAATTTATGGAGACGCAAAAATTTAATTATGACAATAATATTGTCAGGGCATTCCTCTATGCAACAGTTGCATTCGGACTCGTCGGATTTCTGCTTGGGCTTACTGCCGCACTGATGCTTTTTTATCCTGAACTACCTGAATTTTTATTCGGTACGGATGATACAACGATTAAAAGTTTAGCTTCGGGCAATATTCAGGGATTAATCAATACTCAGGGAGCGATGGGCTTCGGAAGAATCAGAATGCTTCACACGAGTGCCGTTATTTTTGCTTTCGTTTGTAACTCCTTCTTCTGCGGTGCTTACTATAGTATGCAACGATTGCTGAAAACAAGAATGTATAGTGATACCCTTTCATGGATTCACTTCTGGTCATGGCAGTTTATGATCGTTACCGTAGTGATTACCTTCTTAATGGGAATCAACACATCTAAAGAATATGCTGAACATGAATGGCCTATTGATATATTAATTGCCTTCTCATGGATTGTATTCGGTATCAATATGTTCGGAACGATTGCCAAAAGAAGAGTAAGACATTTATATGTAGCCATCTGGTTCTATCTGGCCACATGGATTGCTGTAGCAATGCTTCACATCTTCAATAACCTGGAAGTTCCTTTATCTTTCACAAGCTGGAAATCCTATTCTGTATATGCAGGTGTAAAAGATGCATTAGTACAATGGTGGTATGGTCATAATGCGGTAGCATTCGTATTAACTACCCCTGTATTAGGTCTGATGTATTACTTTATGCCAAAAGCAGCTCAGCGACCGGTATTCTCATACAAACTATCCATTATTCACTTCTGGTCGCTGATCTTTGTATACCTTTGGGCTGGTCCTCACCACCTTCAATACACAGCATTACCGGCTTGGGCACAGGCAGTAGGAACCGGTTTCTCTATTATGCTGATCGCACCATCATGGGGAGGAATGCTGAACGGTCTTCTTACTTTAAGAGGAGCATGGGATAAAGTAAGAGAAAATCCTATCCTTAAATTCTTTGTAGTAGCTGTTACCTGTTATGGTATGGCCACTTTTGAAGGACCTTTATTAGCAACAAAATCTTTAAATAAAATTGGACACTATACTGACTGGGTTATCGGTCACGTACACCTGGGAGCTCTTGGATGGAATGGTTTCATGGCATTCGGGGTGGTATATTACCTGGTTCCGATCATGTGGAGAACTAAACTGTGGTCTGTAAAATTAGCTAACTGGCATTTCTGGTTAGGAACATTAGGAATTATTTTCTACGCAGTACCTATGTATATCTCAGGATTCACACAGGGATTAATGTGGAAACAGTTCAACCCGGACGGAACCTTATTGTGGAAAAACTGGTTGGATACAGTAACTGCGATCATTCCTTACTTTAAAATGAGATTCTTAGGAGGTATTTTATATCTATCAGGAGCGATTTTAATGGTAGTCAATGTTATCAAAACCATTAAAGCCGGTTCATTCCAGAAAAATGTTCCTGCAGAAGCACCTGCATTAGCCAATATTGGGGGAACAAGAAAAGAAGGCGAAGGCGTACACCTTTGGTTAGAAAGAACACCTACCCTACTTTCTATCCTGGCTTTCATTACCATTGCGATTGGTGGACTTGTAGAAATTGTTCCGACATTATCACTGAAACAAAGTGTTCCTACGATCACTGCAGTGAAACCATATACTCCACTGGAGCTTGAAGGAAGAGATTTATATATCCGTGAAGGATGTAACTCCTGCCACTCTCAGATGATCCGTCCTTTCCGTGATGAAGTCCTAAGATTTGAAGGAAAGAACGGGCAATATTCTAAAGCCGGAGAATTTGTCTACGACAGACCATTCCTTTGGGGTTCTAAGAGAACAGGACCGGATCTTCACAGAGAAGGAGGCAGAAACCCGGATTCATGGCACTTTAAGCACATGTACAACCCAAGAATTACCTCTGCAGGTTCTATTATGCCACGTTTCCCTTGGTTAATTACCAACAAACTGGACCGCACTCAGATGGTGGATAAAATGAAACTGATGAAAAATTCATTTGATGTTCCTTATACAAAAGCTCAGATTGATTCTGCCAACCAATGGGCAGACAACCAATCAAAAGCTATTGTGCAGAGAATTTATTCTGAAGCTACTGATGTAAAAGATCAGATGGTAAAAGAAAAAACAGCAAAAGGAGCCTCTTATGTACCGCTTGAACAAAGAGAAATCGTAGCTATGATCGCCTATCTGCAAAGATTAGGAACCGACATTAAGACGACACAAATCCAAACCGCAAGTGTAGAGTAATCATTAAAAATTGATGTAATGAAAACGAGAACCCCCATTTCAGTATATATTGCAACAACGATAGGCTTAACAATCATGGCCTTTGAAATGTTCGCCAGTGATTCAGGATATTTTTCCTCACCCTTTTTCTGGGCACTGATATTGATTGCGATTATCCTTCTTATGATTATGAACTCCATCGGAGACATGATTGAAAACGAAAGTTTCAGCAGACTTTCGGAAGAAGAGAAAAAGCAGTATCTGGAAGATAAAAGTGTTCCTTATTATCAGAAACTTTGGAACTCTGCTTTCAAAAAACAGTCTGCTACAGAGGAAAAAGATATTCTGATTGACCACGGTTTTGATGGAATCACAGAGCTAGACAACTCTCTTCCAAAATGGTGGATAGGTCTGTTCTGGTTCGGATGTATTTTCTGCGCCGTATATCTGGTAGCTTTTTCTTTCACAGATTATGCCCATCCGGAAGCTGAATACACAAAAGAATCTAAACTGATGCTGGCATCTATTGCAGAATATGAAAAAACAGCTCCACAGATCAACCTGGAATCAGCAAAATACAGTGCAGACAATATCGCAGAAGGTCAGGAATTGTTTAAAACCAATTGTGTAACCTGCCACGGAGATGCTGGAAAAGGTGGTATTGGTCCAAACCTTACTGATACCCACTGGATCAACATCAAAGAAAAAAGTTTATTTAAAAATGTTTTCTGGATGCTTGAAAACGGTTCTCCAAATAACCCTACCATGAGACCTTTCATTAAAGAAGGAACCATTACCGGAAGAGACGCAGAAAAAATTGCAGCCTATATTTATCATATCAACCAGGAAACGGCTCCTATTACCCAAGCTCAGGGTGGTGCTGCACCACAGGGAGAAGAGGTGAAATGGGAAAACGGAAACAACTAGAAGATTATTATCTGATTAATACAAACCATGCCAAGCCCCCTTTACTACACTAACATTTGAATTTTCATTTTTGCTAACTAACCTTTTCAACATTAAAAAATGATTTAAAGGGGGCTTTTTTAAAAAACAAAATCCGCACCTTGGCTCGTCTTACTCAACTATTCACTTGACAACTACACAACTAAAAATTCCATAATAAGGCAGCCAAGGCAGGATTTTTGCATTCGTAAAGGATACTACAACAAAGACCGAATAAAATAGTATTATTATCTTTGTTAGAAACCTTCCTACTTTTGAAACTGAAAATCAACACTACAAAACTTATAAGGCGTATTGCAATAACCTTTATTTCAATATTGGTAATTCTTACCCTGTTGATCCTAAGCTTAAGACTTCCTGCCGTCCAAAACTTCATCAAAGACAGACTGATTGCTTATCTGGAGCAAAAAATTAAAACCAAAGTAAGCCTCGAAAGAGTCTACGTTGGATTCCCCAACAGTCTTGTGATGGAAAACCTTTACCTCAAAGGTCAGGATGTAGACACCCTTTTAGCTGTAAAAAAACTGGATGTAGGCTTACACATGCTGAAGCTCATCAACTCTACAGCGGATATCACTTCCGTAGATCTGGAAGGTGCCAGAGCCAATGTAGTCAGAAAACCGGACGGTAAATTCAATTTCGATTACATTATTGATGCCTTTGCCACTACAGACAAGGAAGAAAGTTCTTCAAAACCTTTCATTATTTCTCTCGATAAAATCAATTTAAAAGATGTTGGGGTTACCTTCAATGACCAACAGTCTAAGAATGATATTAATCTTTATTTCAAATCTTTCGATACCAGAGTAAAAAAATTCGATCTCAATAAAAACACCTATGCTGTTAACGATATTAATCTTGATGGATTAAAATTAAAACTTAAGCAGGGCATTGTAGAAGAGGTTTCCAAAAAAGTTGAGAAAAAAGTAGACTCCCTTAATGAGAAAAAACCGATGAATATTGGTTTAAGAGTAATCAAGCTTACTCACTTTGATATTGACTACGGTGATGAAAATACCAAGACCTATGCTAAGGTTTTATTCAAAGAACTAAGCACAAAAGTTAACAAACTTGATCTTGAAAATAATGCATTCAACGTTTCGAATGTATTCCTTTCCGGGGCAGACATCAATGCCAACCTTTATCTTCCGGCTCAGAATGCCAATCCAAAAAATAAAAAAGAAGCTGAACCATCCAAAGTTTCCGATCAGGACAAAGCCATGAATCTTCTTTTAGGTAAACTGGTTTTAAATGACGTAAAAGTGGCTTATAACAATACCGCAATTGCTCCTACCAAACAGGGAATGGATTTCAACCACCTGAATTTTTCCAAAATAAATGTTGAGGTAAGAAGCTTCAAAATGGAAAATAATACTTTTGCAGGAACTGTTAATACAGCAGAAATTCAGGAAGCAAGAGGTTTGAATATCCAAAAATTCAATACAGATTTTATGTATGCAGAAAAAGAGGCATACCTGAAAGACCTATACCTTCAAACTCCAAAAACATTATTACGTGATGAGGTTATTCTAAACTATAACTCCATCGATCAGCTGACTACCAATTTGGGAGCAGTAAAGATTTCGGCTAATATCAAAGATTCTAAAATTGGGTTTTCTGATATTTTAAATCTGGTTCCTACTTTAAGAAATACAGTTCCATTCAATAAATATCCAAACGCGATTCTGAATGTGAATGCTAATGTGAAAGGAAGTGTAAATGATCTTTTCATCCAAGATCTTAAAGTTTCCGGACTGGATCAGCTAAGAGTGAATGCATCAGGAAGAGTTAAAAATGCGATGAATCCTGATCAATTGTATTACGATCTAAGAATCGGAGAGTTTTCTTCTAATGCAAAAACAATTTTCAATTTAGTCCCGAAGAATACCATTCCTTCTAATATTACCCTGCCTTCAAACTTCAGTATTAAAGGAAATGCAAAAGGAACAACCAAAGTGGTCAATACAGACCTCAACCTCTACTCTACCCTCGGAAATGCAGCGATTGTTGCCAATGTGGATATGCGTAGAAAAAATCATGAATTATATGATGTAAAAGCTAATCTTCAGGGAATACAGGTTGGAAAGATCATTCAGAATAAAGATATCGGCTCCGTCACGGCCCAGATTTCTGCTAAAGGAGAAAGTTTCGATTTCAAAAATGCCAATGCCAATGTAAAAGGACATGTTGCAGCTGCAACTTACAAAGGGTATCGTTATCAGAATATGAACTTAACAGGTAAGATCAACAAAGGAGCTTATGCTGTTAATGTAAATTCAAAAGATCCTAATGCAGATTTACAGTTAATGGCTTCCGGAATCTACGATGAAAAAAATCCTACTGTAAAAGTTAATGGTGAAGTCATTAAATTGGATGTCAACAAACTTGGTTTCTATGAAAAACCAATGATTCTTGCCGGAAAAATAGATGGTGATTTTACCAGCCTTGATCCTAATAATTTGAATGGCTATTTAGACCTTAAAGATTTTGCCTTTTCAGATACCAAAGAAGTCTATCCTGTACAGGAAGTTCATCTGAAAGCCTCTTCTACAACAGATTCTACGCAGATTATTTTTAACTCTCAGATTGCAGATGCTGAATTAAAAGGAAAATACAAACTTACGCAGATCTTTGGTGCTTTAACACAGACTATCAATCAGTATTATCAGTTTCAGAAACCGGATAAAACACAGAAAATTGATCCGGGGCAGCATTTTGCCTTTACTGCAAAGATTAAAAATGATGATCTGATCAGAAAATTCGTTCCGGATCTGAAAAGCTTTGAAACCATTAACCTGGCAGGAAATTATGATGCAGATTCTCAAAAAATTGAAATTGACGGCCAGATTCCTCAATTGCTTTATGGTGAAAATACCATTGAAAAAGGAACTTTAAAAGTCACCAATGAAAATCAGGCCTTACAGTATAATTTGAATGTTGCCGCTTTAAAAAGTTCAAGCTTTTCACTAAAAAAATCAATATTGATGGTGATGTTGCTGATAACACAATCAACTATAATATCACTACAAAAGATGATAAGGATGCTACCCAATTTCTGATTGCAGGAAATGCAAAATCATTAAATGACATTACAGAGGTTTCTCTGAATCCCAATGGTTTAAAACTTAACTATTCTGATTGGAATGTTGCTGAAAACAATAAAATCCAGATCAGCAACAAAGGAATTTTAGCAGATAATTTCACTTTGAGCAATGGTGGAAGCCAAATTTCCATTCAGTCGGAAAGTGAAAGCCCAAGTAGCCCTTTGAACATTGCACTGAAAGATTTTAAAATTGAAACCATTACAGAACTTATCAAAAAAGACACGGTGCTGGCGAGAGGAACCATCAACGGAACCGCTCAGCTTAGGGATGTAATGAAAGATATGACATTCACCTCAGATTTAAATGTTTCCAATCTTATTGTCTATGGAAGTCCAGTCGGTAATCTGGCTGTAAAAGTGAATAATTCTTCACCGAAACTTTTAAATGCTGACATTGCCCTTTCCGGAAACAATAATGATGTAAGAATTCTTGGAGATTACAATACCGCTTCAAGCTCTTTTGACCTGAATATGGCGATTAACCAGCTTCAGATGAAGAGTATTCAAGGGTTCTCTATGAATGCCATTACCAATACGGAAGGTTACCTTTCCGGAAATCTGAAAATCACTGGAACAGCAGACCAACCCAATATTCTCGGAAAAGTAAAATTCAATGATGCAGGACTTGAAATTGCCAAAACAGGAAGTGATTTCAGAAAGCTGAATGATGAGATTGATTTTACCAACCGCGGTATTGAATTTAATAAGTTTAAGATTAAAGATAAGGATGGAAATGCTTTGGTTGTGGATGGCCAGGTTCTTACCCAGACTTACAGAGATTTCGCTTTCAATCTTAATGTGAACGCCAAAGATTTCAAGGTGGTTAATTCACAGAAATCAAATGATGCCATGATGTATGGAATTCTGGCGATTGATGCCGGCCTTCGTATTCGCGGAAATCTTGATCTTCCAAAAGTAGACGGAAAATTGAGTGTTGCTGATAATACGGATTTCACTTTTGTACTGCCTCAATCTAACCCTTCATTACAGGAAAGAGATGGGATTGTAGAGTTCGTGGATCAGGATCAGGTTGTTCTTAATAAAACCATCAAGGCAGATTCTCTTAACGCTCAAAGCCGTATCAAAGGGATGGATGTAAGCGTTAATATCGAAGTAAGCAAAGAAGCAAAATTATCAATCGTTATTGATAAGGCCAATGGAGATTTCGTACAGCTTCAGGGAGAAGCAGAATTAACCGGTGGAATTGATCCTTCAGGGAAAACAACATTGGTAGGTGTGTATGAAGTGAATAAAGGAAGCTATGATCTTTCGGTAAGTTTCCTGAAACGTAAATTTGATATCCAGAAAGGAAGTACCATTACCTGGACAGGAGAGCCTACTATGGCTGTAATGGATATTACTGCCGTTTACAAAACGGAAGCCGCTCCTATTGATCTTGTAGAACAACAGGTAAGCGGAGACGGAAGTGCGTCACTTATTAATCAGTTTAAGCAGAGAATACCATTTAATGCTTTACTGAAAATGAAAGGAGAACTGTTGAAACCTCAGCTTAGTTTTGATGTTACTACAGATGAAAAAAACAATTCCGTATCTACGAATGTAAAGGATGTTGTGGATCAAAAGCTTGCCCAGCTAAGAACACAGGAATCTGAATTAAACAAACAGGTATTTGCCCTACTTCTTCTGAACCGTTTTATTGGAGAAAATCCATTTGAAAGCGGAGCGGGAATGTCTGCCGAAACCATGGCAAGACAGAGTGTGAGTAAAATTCTTTCTCAACAATTAAATAATCTGGCAGCCGGACTGATTAAAGGAGTAGACCTTAATTTTGGGTTAGATTCTTCAGAAGACTACTCTACCGGCCAAAAAATACCAGAACCGATCTGAATGTAGACATCAGTAAGAAATTATTGAATGATAGGTTAAAAGTGACGGTAGGAAGTAATTTTGGATTGGAAGGGCAAGCCCGTCAGAATGAAAATATGACGAACATTGCCGGAAATGTTTCTGTAGATTACAGTCTTTCCAAAGATGGAAGATATATGCTACGAGCGTATCGTAAAGATGAATATCAGGTGGCTCTTCAGGGGCAGATCATAGAAACCGGAGTTGGATTTATCATCACTCTGGATTATGACAAATTCCGTGAGATTTTCCAGAAGTCCAAAGAGAAGAAGCCTAAAAAGAATCAAAACAATCAAGTGGTAGAATTTAAATAATGAGTAATACATTCCCAACATACTGTAAATATCTGTTCATTTCCGGATTAGCTTCGGCAGTGGTTTCCTGTAGCAACACCAGGTTTTTGAAAGAAAATCAGATGCTGTATACTGGTGCTGAAGTAAAAATTGAAAGCGACACTATTTCAAAAAAAGAAAAAAAAGACCTTCAGGCCGCTTTGGAAGCCAACCTTACTCCAAAGCCCAACTCCACGTTTTTAGGAATGCGCCCTAAGCTTTATTTCTACAATATTGCCAAGGAACCTAAAAAAGATAAAGGGTTCAATTACTGGCTTAAATATAAAATGGGTGAAAAGCCTGTATTATTAGGAGATGTAGACCGTGAGTTCAATAAAGATATCATTGAAAATTATTCTGAAAATAAAGGATATTTCAATGCCAGAGCTACCTATGATACCGTTTCAAAAAACAAAAAAGCTAAGGTAATTTATACATTAAAACCTGGCGCCAGATATTTGATTGACGGAGTGAAGTTTCAAGAAGACTCTACTCTTATTAATCAGGAAATTCAGAATGTAGCCGGGAAAACTCTTCTTAAAAACGGAAGACCTTTTGACCTGGATGTGATTAAAACTGAAAGGGAAAGAATTGATAATAACCTAAAGGAAAGAGGATTTTATTACTTCCATCCTGATAATATCATTGTACAGGCAGACAGTACGGTGAATAAAAACCACAAAGTAGAACTGAATGTAAAGCTTAAGGACAATACTCCGTCTTTAGCTACTCAGCAGTTCAGCATTGATAAGGTTATTGTATTCCCTAATTACAATATTCAGGATGTGAAAGAAGGAAAATACAGTGTTCCGATGAACACAGATTCCCTGAGTAAATATGCATTTGATGATATTTACGTTATTGATCCGCAACATAAATTCAAACCGAAAATTTTTGATAGAGCATTATACTTCAAAAAGGGAGATCTTTACAACCGCTCCAATCACAATCTTACGCTGAACCGATTAATCAGCTTAGGTGTATTCAAGTTTGTGAAGAATGAATTTGTAACTTCAGATTCTCTCAATCATAAATTTGATGCTTATTATTTGTTAACACCCAGACAAATTCAGTCTTTAAGACTTGAGGCATTAGGAAGAACAAACTCGGCCAATTACGCTGGTAGTGAACTTAATCTGAACTGGACGCACAGGAATTTCTTCAGAGGGGCGGAACAATTTAAAGCATCTATCTACGGAGCTTTTGATTTCCAGATGGGCGGTGCTCAGGATGCGAATAATATTTTCCGAGCCGGAACCAATGTTCAGCTTTCTATTCCGAGAATTGTAGCTCCTTTCCGTTTTCATTCTTCCAGTGAATTTGTTCCAAGGACCAATATTACGCTGGGATATGAATTTCAGAATAGAACAAAATATTATACGCTTAATAATTTCACAGCCTCATTTGGATATTTATGGAAAGAAAATGCTCGAAAAGAGCATGAGCTGAAAGTCATTGATATTACTTTGGTTTCCCCGGAAAAGGTTACTGCAGAGTATGAAGCTAACTCGGCCAATAATCCAGCTATGAAACGAATTGTTCAGAAGCAGCTTATCTTTGGTCCCACTTATTCATACACTTACACCAATACCATGCTTCCGAGGAAGAATACCTTTTATTATAAAGGTACCCTGGATCTTGCTGGAAATATCTCAGGTTTAGTAAGTGGAGCTAATGTAAAAGAGGATAAAGAGAAAAAGATCTTCGGCATCCCTTTCAGTCAATATGCTAAGATTGAAAATGACTTCAGGTTTTACCATAAGTTTACGGAAAAGTCATCACTGGCAACAAGACTCATTGCAGGAATTGCTTACCCTTATGGAAATTCAGAGTTCGTCCCTTTCTCTAAACAGTTTTTCTCTGGAGGAAGTAACAGTATCAGAGCTTTCCGTGCAAGAACATTGGGACCGGGAAGTTTTGATCCAAGAACAATGAAGGCAGGAACGTACTTCGACCAGTCCGGAGACATTAAACTTGAGCTGAATGCTGAATACCGAGCTAATCTCTATAAATTCATCAATGCAGCAGTATTTGTAGATGCAGGGAACATCTGGCTTCTTAATACTGATAAAGACAGACCAGGAGCAAAATTTTCAAAAGATTTCTTAGATGAAATTGCAGTGGGCGCCGGAGTTGGTCTGAGACTTGATTTTTCAATATTAGTGTTAAGGCTAGATTTAGCGATGCCATTGAGAGTACCTTATTATGAAAAAGGAGACAGATGGGCCTTCGATAAAATTAATTTCGGAGATCCAAGCTGGAGGAAAGACAATCTTGTATTAAATATTGCCATCGGATATCCTTTCTAATATGATTAATAATATTAAATTTTTCTGGGAAGTTCTCAAAGACACATTTAAGGAATGGAACAGTTCTTCCGCATCCAAGGATTCAGCGAGCCTTGCCTATTATGCGATCTTTTCGATCCCGGGATTATTAATTATTATTATCTGGGTACTGGGTAATTTCTTTGGGGAAGAAGCTATCCGCGGACAGATCAGTACCCAAATCAGTGGAATTATGGGGCCCGATGTAGCCAAGAGTATTGAAGGAATGCTTGCCGGAGCTTTAATTGACAAAAAGAATATTTTCATGAAAGCAGTAGGAGTAGGAGCTCTTGTTTTTGGTTCCACTACTCTATTCTTTCAGCTTCAGCATTCATTAAACGCTCTTTGGGACGTAGAATCTGCGCCTAAGAAAGCTTTACTTAAGTTTTTATTAGATAGAGCCAACTCGCTTGGAATGATCCTGATTCTTGGGTTCCTGCTCATGATTACTATGGTTTTATCTTCATTGATCAGTCTTTTTAATAAAATCATCACTCAATATTTTGGATTTGAAACCTATCTTCTTGTAGAGGTTGTCAATTTTTCAATCGGTTTCGGACTTGTTATGCTCTTATTTGCTTTGATGTTTAAAGTGCTGCCTGATGTACAGATCAGTTGGAAATCCGTTTGGAGAGGTGCTTTTTTAACAACCGCTTTATTTACGCTGGGTAAATTTTTATTGAGTCTTTATTTCAATCAGGTTAAACCTACGTCAGCTTTCGGTGCTGCCGGAACTGTCATTTTAATTATGATGTGGATTAATTATTCCTGTATGCTGATATTCTTTGGTGCTAAATTTACCAAGGTGTATACCTATAAAAAAGGGTATAAAGTTATTCTCTCCAAACATGCAAGATGGACTCCTGCAAAACTTTATGCAGATAGCCTTAAACAAATGAATGATCAACAGAATACAGATCGTAAAGAATCATAAGTTCTGAATAATGAATATAAAAAACCTCAGATATCACTTCTGAGGTTTTTCATTGTTTAATTTTGTAATTATATACAATTTGATCCTAATCCTGATATTAAAACTCTGCCATTCTGAATACAGACTAACAGTCTGTGAACCTAATTCAGGAGTGAAATGAAGAATCTAAACCATAGATAAGATTCTTCATTCGTCAGAAATCAAAGATCAGACATAGTCAATGACAATGGTGTAAAGTTTATATAGCCACCTTAATTTTTAATTATTTTATAAGACTTTCCGTCTATTTTAACAAAATAAATTCCTTTTTCAAGAGATGAAATATCTATTATATTAACTCCTTTTTTAATCTGAATGTTTCTTACCAAACTTCCGATTGCAGAATACATCTGACCAACGCTTTCCTTCTGAGCAGTAAAATTAATTTTATCTGAAACAGGATTCGGATAAATATCTGTAATGAAAGAATTATTAAGTTCTTTAGTATTTAAAACATTAGCATTATATATTTTCCTTACTCTATCATTGTCTCTGTCTGTAAAATAGAGAGCTCCATTATTTGTAATAAACAAATCTTCTGGTGTATTAAGGTTTGCAGATAATGGGTTCCCACCATCCCCAGAAAAGCCTGGTGTTCCGGTTCCTGCTATAGTATTAATAATTCCACTTGCAGCATCTACTTTTCTAATCCTGTGATTGCCACTGTCTGAAATATACACATTACCTGCATTATCAACGGCTACTCCTCCAGGAGCATTTAATCCAGCATCTTTTGCAGTTCCTCCGTCACCACTAAAAGAAGCGGTATCAAAAGCACCTGCAACTCTTGTTACTATTTGTGTATTAGCATTTACTTTTAAGACATTATGTCCACCAGAATTCGCAATAAAAAGATTACCTTCATTATCCATCGTAACATCTACCGGATAATAAAGATTAACATTTGTAGCTAAGCCAAGATCATTATTACCAGACGTCCATGAATAGAACCCCGTTCCTGCAACTGTTGTTATAATTCCTGTAGAATGGTCTATTCTTCGTACTCTATGGTGCCCACTATCTGCAAAATAAATATTATCTGATGCATCGATATACATCCCTAGGGGTTGATTCAATCTCGCAGAAAGTGCTGGTAATCCATCACCAATTGGAGTTGTTATAGTAGCTCCGTTACCCGCAATTGTAGAAATAATTCCTGTACTTTTAGTAACTTTTCTAATACGGTGATTCATTGTATCAGAGATGTAAACATTTCCTTGGCTATCAACCACTACTCCCTGAGGCCCAGAAAACCTTACTCCTACCCCTATAGCCAGCTCTCCATCACCGGTAAAACCAATTCCACCTCCACCTGCTATAGTGTTCATAATCCCAGTACTTGCATTTACCTTTTTTATTCGATGGAAGGTTGAGATATAAAAATTTCCAGTTGAATCAACAAAAATATCAGTTGGAAATTTAAAAGCAGATGATGTTGCAGGAAGATTATCCATTGCACTACCTGTTTCTGGATTACCTGCAACAGTAACAATCGTCTGCGCTTTCGCTATAAACATTCCCAATAATAAAGCAAAATAAGTAATCTTTCTTTTCATCCTTACTTTATTATATTATTTTACATTCTGTTTACCGTTCCAATACCCAGCAATTCTAACGATTTTTTAATCGTTTTTGCTGTAATATCTGATAAATTCAGACGGAACTGTTTCATATTTTCATCATCCTGATTCAGAATCGGGTTATTCTGATAGAATGAGTTATAAGATTTTACAAGGTCATACACATAGTTGGCTACCAACGCAGGGCTTAAAGTTTCTGCAGACTTCGCCACCACTGTTTTAAAGTTAGCCAATTGCATAATCAGTTCTTTTTCAAACTGATTCAATACAACATCAGTCGTTTCTTTGTATTCAAATGCTGCTTTTGATAACAATGATTGAATACGAGCGTAAGTATATTGAATAAATGGTCCTGTATTTCCATTAAAATCGATACTTTCAGCAGGATTGAAAAGCATTTTTTTCTTAGGATCCACTTTTAGCATGAAATACTTTAAAGCTCCTAACCCTACTGTTTCGTAAGATGCTTCTTTATCTTCTTCAGAAAGAGTTTCAAGCTTTCCTAGTTCCTGTGCTTTAGATTTTGCAGTCTCATACATTTCCTGCATTAAGTCATCTGCATCTACAACAGTTCCTTCACGGGATTTCATTTTTCCTTCCGGTAATTCAACCATTCCGTAAGAAAGGTGGAATAACTGATCTGCCCATTCATATCCTAATTTTTTAAGGATCTTAAATAACACCTGGAAGTGATAATCCTGCTCATTCCCTACTGTATAGATAAGCTTCTGAATATCATTTTGCTTAAAACGCTCTACTGCCGTCCCTAAATCCTGAGTCATATAAACTGAAGTACCATCGGAACGTAGCAATAATTTTTGGTCAAGCCCTTCATCGGTAAGGTCACACCAAACAGAACCATCTTCTTTCTGATATAAAACTCCTTTATCCAAACCTGCCTGGATAAGGTCTTTCCCTAAAATATAAGTATTGCTTTCATACTGAACCTGGTCAAAATTTACCCCTAATCTCTTATAGGTTTCGTTGAATCCCTTGTATACCCAAGAGTTCATCTCTGCCCAAAGATTTCTTACTGTTTCATCACCGTTTTCCCAATCCAGAAGCATTTTCTGAGCTTCCTTCATTACCGGAGCCTCTTTTTTAGCCTGCTCTTCTCCAACTCCCTGACTAACAAGTTCAGCGATTTCTTTCTTATAATTCTTGTCAAATTCTACATAGTAGTTTCCAACAAATTTATCTCCTTTAGTATTGGTAGTTTCAGGAGTTTCTCCGTTACCGAATTTCTCCCAAGCCAACATCGATTTACAGATATGAATCCCTCTGTCATTAATGATCTGAGTCTTGATAACATCATAACCCGCTTCTTTTAAAATCTGAGCTACAGAAAATCCTAACAGATTATTTCTGATGTGTCCTAAGTGAAGAGGTTTATTGGTATTTGGTGAAGAATATTCCACCATTACTGTAGCATTTTTCTTCTCTATTGTTGAAAAACCATTGTGAACAGATCTGAAGTTATCCACAAACAGTTGGTTTTTTACTTTAACATTAAGGAATCCTTTCACAACATTAAAGCTTTCGAAAATATCCGTTTGCTCCGTTAAAGCTTCACCTAATTCAACCCCGATACTTTCAGGGTTTTTCTTTAATTGTTTTACCAACGGAAAAGTAACGATAGTAAAATCACCTTCAAATTCCGTTTTATTTTCCTGAACTTCCAGTTTGATGTCTTTTAATTGATATACATTTAAAATGACCTCCGAAAGTTTTTGTTCTATAATATCTTTAATATTCATCTCAAAATTTAAAGTACAAATTTAGTGAAATAAAAAAGACGAGTCTATAATGTGAAGGTAGACATTCAATTATTTAGAATGTTTTTGAATAATCATTCTGAAGATCAACCCCTTGTCTAAATTTTACATATATTTATTCTACTAATCAAACAAAAAATTTATTATGAAAAATCTAAAAAAAATCACGAAAACTAATCTTAAAAGAATTACCGCTGGAGATGCTCCTTGCTGTGAACCATGGGGACAATGTCCTGATGGCTACAAACAATGCCAGGAATGGGGAGCCTGTGTTCCTAAATATGTTGACTGTGGTGGATAAAAAAAGAGGTCTTTACGACCTCTTTTTCATATGTGTAAAATAAAAAACCGCCCGAAGGCGGTATAATATGAATGTTGTTAAATATATTAATTTTTGTCCCAAATTAATTTGGTATCCATTTTATCTCCTCCGATAGAGGCAGAAGCAGCTTGGTAATTTGCTGTATTTAAATTCTGTACAGTAGTTGGATAGAAAATTCTTGTCGGTACATCTGTTAAACCAGCAATAAGCGAATTAAATGTATAAGTAGTCACCCCCGTTGCAGATGGCTTATTAAGATTAGCCGTTTGCCCAGGCAATAACAATGTATTCGGGTATCCGGTTCTTCTATATTCTGCCCAAGCTTCATTAGGCTGCATAAATAATGCGATATACTTTTGCGTGATTACATTTGCTTTACTCGCTGCAGGAAGTCCAGCTACGAATGTATTGATTTTAGTTGCATCAATACCCCATCTTTCCATAGATGCTTTCACTCCTTTTTCGTAATTAGCCTGTGACCATCCGTTCGCTTCTGATAATAAGAATTCAACCTCTGCATACTCCATGAATATTTCAGTAAAACCAGGTTTCAGGATATCTTTACCAAAGTAACTTGATGTACCTGACTGGCTTGATGTCAACGAAGATGGTACACCATAAGGCATCCCCTGGATTTCGCTTATATTGGTAGCTTCAGTCATTGTATATTCTCTAATATCAGTTGCTGAATTAGATATTGGAGCTGCATATTTAAAAATTCTAGGATCTACACCAAAAACTCCTTTCTCTCCTTTAAGCAACTGAACAAATGGCTTTGAAACAGAAAAGTCAGATCTGCTAATATAGGTTGAAAAGAATGGTGATGGATTAACCAGATTATTTTCATAAGTTAAACCTACAGTGTCATCATTAGAGGTCATTACTCCTGAAGCAATAGCATCTGCAATATGTGCTTCCGCTCCCGGAACAGCTCCTTTCAGTCGGGTAGCTATTCTCAACCTTAATGAATTTGCAAATTTCTTAAGCTTAGCAGGACTTTTAAACAATTGATCTCCTTCAGAGAAAACCTTATCTTTAGAAAGGTCAATCATTTCTGAAGCCTCTTTAAGCTCTTTTAAGATATCCGTATATACTTTTAGCTGTGTAGCAAATTTAGGCTGCAAAGTACCTTCGATATTTAATGCCTGGAAATCAGCATCTTTATTACCATAAGACCAATATGGAATATCACCAAAAGCATCTGCCAGGTTAGCGAATACATAAGATAACATAATTCTTGAAGCAGCGATCTGGTTTTCATTACTTCCATAAGCAAGCATCTTACCTTTAGTAGCTGGGTCAATATTATAATCGATAATTTTCTTATAATCTTGTGCTACGTAGTAAGTTCTTGCCCACAATTGATCTCCTGTAGTAAGTCTGTATTGATATCTGTCTTCTTCAGTATATATTTTTTGTGCTGAATATTGAACAAATGGTAGCATCATTCTTCCTGATACCCAACCATCTCTTGTATAGTCCATATATTCTTTGTTTCCATTATTGAACAATCCAGTCGGCAGAGGATTCTCCGTAGAGTTTGGATTGGTATCAATTTCATCTAGTTTATCCGCACAGCTGTTAAGCGCTAAAGATAAACCTGCTACTGCTATTATTGAAAATATTTTTTTCATTGTAATTTAAAATTTAAAATTCACATTAACTCCATACATCCTTGTAGATGGTAAAGAACCACCTTCTAACCCTTGAATATTACCTGATCCATAAGAGGTATTCTCTGGATCTACTCCCTTGAAGTCAAGGTTCCAAGCGAAAAGATTTCTTGCAAACGCTGATACTCTGATACCTTGAATAGAATTACCTATAAATGATTTTGGCAAATCATAAGATAAAGTAATATCTCTTAACTTAATGTAACTTGCATCAAAAACATTCTGTGCATCAACAGTGTTATAATATGATTTCCCCCATGTTGCAGCATCTAATCGAATATCGTTAGGAGTTCCATTTTCTTTAACACCTGGAAGAATTACACCAGCTTCTCTATTTCCACCAAGAGCAGTTTCTTCAAGCATCCCGTTATTCATCCCCCACATATGAGTTGTTGAGAAATATTTACCTCCCTGCTGAACATCAATCAGGAAAGATAATCCAAAACTTTTATATTTGAAAGAGTTTCTGAATCCCATATTGTAATCAGGAAGTACTGAACCTAAAGGCTTAATCCCTGATGCTTTATAACGTCCATTTGCATCTACTACCTTATTACCATTTGCATCATATACAAAATCAGTTCCCAGAATTACCCCATATGAATATCCAACCTGAGCGGCTAACTGTACTCTGAACGGAGCATTAGTCAGGATATAGTTTTCAAGATTTCCTTGTAATTCTTCAAGTTTGTTTCGGTTTCTCGTAAAGTTCCATGTAAAATCCCAAGAGAAATCAGAAGTTCTTACAGGGGTAATATTAACCATTGCTTCGATACCTTTGTTGGTCATCAACCCGGCATTTGTTCTTTTGAATCCATATCCGGTTGCAGGATCAATTGGTAAAGGAATAATTAGATCTGTACTTCTCACATCATAATAGGTAACATCAAATCCAAATCTATTTTTGAAGAAGTTCATTTCTAAACCAATTTCCTTGGTTGTTTTGATCTCAGGTTTAATATCTGGATTACCTTTAATATTAGGCATAGAATAAATAGGGCTTCCCGAGAATGCAGTTCCTATAGATGCAAAAGTTCCTCTGATATATGGATCAGAACCTCCAGCAATTCTAGACCATCCTGCTCTTACTTTACCAAAAGAGATCCAGTCTGTTTTAAGAACTTTGGAGAACACAAAACTACCCGTTACTGAAGGATAGAACTGATCGTCCTTCAACATAGAAAACCAATCATTTCTACCTGTAGCCTCTAAGAATAAGAAGTCCTTATACCCCAAAGAAACCGATGCAAATAGACTTCGTACTCCTAGGTGATAAGATAAGTTACTTGCCTTTGGTATTTCTCTACTGTTAGCTAAATTATATAAATTAGGGATAATTAATCCTCCAACAGAATTACCCTCCATGATGTCCCACTTACGGTCCATAATGTTAAATCCAGCAAAGGTATTTAAACTGAAATCTCCGAAATTATCATTATAGTGCAATCTTCCTTCATAGTTGAATTCAGAATTGTTACTTTTTCTAACATTGTATTCAGATTGTGCAGCTGATCCAACAGCTACTCTCGAAGTGATTGTCTGTGAATAAGTATCTCCATATACTTTACCGGAAACATATACTTTCTTAGAGAAATTATACGTTAACCCAGCATTTCCATAGAATCTATGTCTGTTATCGTCAGAAGTATTTTCATAGATAGTCCAGTAAGGGTTATCTGAGAAGGCTGGAGTACCATCATCCCATGATGTTCTGTTCCATGATCTCTGTCTTCCATTTGACAATTTATAATTTTGCAATTCTGCAAAATCAAGCTGTCTTTGTCCCCACTGATAAAATTTCTGTGCAACTGAATTATCTCCATATCCTTGTTCCGGTCTGTTGAAACCTGCAGTATGAACATAATTAAATAATGCGTCAGCTTTTAAATTATCAGATAATTTAGAGCTAACATTTAAACTGAAATTGTCTTTCTTAATTTCAGAATTCGGTACAATACCGTTAATTTTTGTATTGGTATAAGATAATCTTACGTTCGTATTTTCAAATGATTTAGCAACAGAGATGTTGTTTGTATAATTCGTTCCAACTCTAAAGAAGTCATCAACATCTTTATTAGGAGCAACCCATTTTTTCAACTTCATATATTGACCACCAAATTCAGGATCAAATGAGTCCCATCCTAAATAATATAAATTCGGGTCGTATTTAGGTCCCCAGCTTTCATCTGTTCCAAATTCAGGAAGATTATAAGTTACACCATCAATTACTTGAGTTTGTAAGGCTAATTCTGAACCACCTCCATACTGATTTTGCAATTTTGGTCTGATGTAAATAGATTCAAAGGAAACTCCAGTATTAAACTGAACTTCAGTTCTTCCTTTCTTAGCAGATTTTGTAGTATAGATAATGGCTCCGTTTCCAGCTCTATATCCATATAATGCAGCTGCCGGTCCCCCTTTTAACACTGTTACACTTTCAATATCGTCAGGATTGATATCAAATGTAGCATCTCCATAGTCTCTACCTCCAGCTCCTCTTTGAGTATCAACATTGTTAATATTTGAGTTATCTAAAGGAACTCCATCCACAACAATTAAAGGACGGTTTTCTCCTGTAACGGAACTGATCCCCCTCATTGTAATTCTTGTAGATCCTCCCATAGAAGAAGGAGCGGTAACTTGGACCCCCGCAACATTTCCGGATAATGCACTAACAGCATTTGTCTGTCCTGCATCGGAAATAAGATCCCCTTTGATTTCTTGAGAAGCATATCCAAGAGCTTTCTTTTCTCTCTTAATACCAAGTGCTGTTACCACTACACCCTCAATTTCCTTAGTCTGAGAAGCGGTGTCATTTTTCTTCTGTTGAGCATTAACAAGTGCAACAGAAGAAGACAAAACCACAACAAGCAGACTCGTAGTTAGTTTCTTCATATCAAATTAATTTTGTATCCGTACAAATTTGTAAAACTTTCTTAAAAGCACAAAGGAAAATTCAAAAAAAATATCAATTGTTTAAATATTCAAAAAAATAACCACTTCAAAACTATTAAAATAAGTTAAAATTCAATTTTTTAACAAAAATTACAAAAAAAACAATTAGTATTTTTTAAGATATATTAATTATCAAATTAATTGATATTTTCTATTTTAAAAACTCACAAAAACCCACATAAAACACTGTATTACAATATAATAAACCAAACCAATTAAAGAAAAACAGCCATTATTATAAAGCATACCATGTGAAGCATAGTTTATTTTCATTATAAAATCTCCTAAAATTTCGTCGTAAAAAGCGAAGCACGAGCAAAATTATAAGAGAAAAATATAAAACATATCAATACGCCAATAGAATAAATATAAGACTAAAAGGGCCTCAATAAAACTCATTTATAATTAATGTTTATGCATCCCTTACATCGAGATTCATTTATAAATCTTTCCATCAGAGTTCTAATATTCTATATAGTTTATGTTAAGAAACAGGAAATAAATTTCTTTTTTATAATTTTACACCTCGTATATCACATATAAAAATGGAATTATTACATAAATGGACAGATCATTATATCGAAGCGGGATGTGATGAAGTAGGAAGAGGATGTTTAAGCGGACCGGTAGTGGCAGCAGCTGTTATTTTAGACGATGATTTCAAACAGAACCTGGTTAATGACTCTAAAAAGCTAACCTTTAAAACCAGAATGGATCTGGACAGCTATATCAAGGATAATGTGAAAAATTATGCCATTGCAGAGCTTCCACCGGCATTCATAGATGAGCATAATATTCTTAATGCAAGTATTCATGCCATGCACCGTGCGTTAGATCAGCTCACGATAACACCGGAACTTATTCTGGTTGATGGCAATAAATTCCATCCTTATAATTATATTCCTCATCAGTGTATTATTAAAGGAGATTCAAAAGTATTATCTATTGCTGCTGCTTCTATTCTTGCTAAAAATTACAGGGATAGGTTAATGATAGAACTTCACGAAGAATACCCTGAATATGGCTGGAATACTAATTTCGGGTATGCTACAAAAAAACATCAGGAAGCTCTTATTAAGCATGGCCCAACAATCCATCACCGACAGTCTTTCAGATTGAAATATGATTAATCAAAACATGATATAAATAAAAAAGAGAAGCAAATTGCTTCTCTTTTTTATGATAGATGATCTATTATTTCTTTTTATTTTTTCCCTGAGCCTGTTGCTGCTGTTGAGCCTGCTCCATCATTTCTCTCATCTTCTTCTGGAATTTACCTTCCGTCTTCGGCTTTTCTTTATTAGCCTGAATCTGAGCATGAATTTTCTTCTCATCAAGAATGACATATTTAATCACAAGGATGATTAAGATGTTAATGGCATTCGATACAAAATAGTACCAGGAAAGACCAGATGCTGAAGTATTCAGGAAGAATAAGAATGTAATCGGGAAGATATACATTAATACTTTCATATTTGGCATCCCTTCCTGTTGTGGCTGCTGCATGTTTCCTGATGTCATTACTGTATAAATCAAGATAACAATCGTACAAGCCAATGCGAAGATACTTAAGTGATCTCCAAGGAATGGAACTTTAAATGGTAACTTAATCAAGTCATCATAAGCAGTTAAGTCTTTTGCAAACCAGAACCCTTGCCCTCTTAAATCAATAAAGTTCGGGAAGAAACGGAATAACGCATAGAAGATTGGAATCTGTACTAATGCAGGTAAACATCCCGCCATTTGATTTACTCCGGCTTTTCTGTATACTTCCATTGTAGCCTGCTGTTTCTTCATCGGATCTGCATCCTTGAATTTAGCATTCACCTCATCAATTTCCGGACGAATCACTTTCATCATTGCACTCAGCTTGTGCTGTTTGTACATAATTGGTGATAAGATTAGTTTTACAATAATTGTCATTACAAAGATTACCCAACCAGCAGATAATCCCCAACCAGCGATAATTGCATATAACCACATGAAGAAATAACGGTTCATTGCTCCAATGAATGACCATCCTAATGGAAGAATTTCATCAAAGTTTTTATCGTAAGACTTCAATAATGGTAAATCCAACGGCATAAAATACCATGTAAAGTCCTGGTTTAGCTCGCTTCCGGTCATCTGAACAAAACCTTCATAATTAAGCTTCTTCAGATATTCTCCTTCTTCTACATTTTCCTGATTACCTTTACTTTGAGTAAACCCGTTCTTAGCTTCAATAACAGAAGTGAAAAACTGTTGTTTTACCCCAATCCAGTTAAGAGTCTCTTTCTCTTCATCCATTGTTGTTCTTCCATCATAATCATAATCTTTATAATTATTGAAAGCATAAGAGAATTCTGAGTGAGACTGTTCCTGAGCTCTACCTTTTTCAAGATTTCTTACGCTATAATCCCAGATAAAGTCTGCCTTGTTATCAGAAGTAACTGCTGCAAGACCTTGAGTTCTAACTTTAAAATCAAGGGTATATTTAGGAAGTAATGTATAAATAAACTGAATAACAGCACCATTATAGTTTGCTGTCATTGTTACAGCGTTTCCATTAACAGCAGGTGAGAAAACTAAATCTTTAGTATTGATAACCTTCCCTGTTTTGTCTTTAAACTGAAAACCGTAGTTTGAATTATTTTTATTGATAAGATAAAGCGGAAGGTCAGCCTGATCCGTTTTATTATTGTATGCTTTGTATTCTGAAAGCTGAACTTTAGAAACCTGTCCTCCTAAACTTGAGAATTCAATATTCAGTTCTTTGTTAGACAAATTAGCGGTTTGAATCGCATTAGGAGTTACATTTGGATTGATATTGGTGGCCTGAGCTTGTTTTACGGCATTTTTAACCTGTTCCGTTTTCTGCTGCTGAGCTTTTAACTCTTCTTCTTTCATCTGCTTGTTCTGGAAATAGAACATTGCACCGAAAAGAATCAGGCATAAAACCGCGAAACTAATCATCTGCTTCTTATCGATTCCGTTGTTTTGTTGCATTTTATTTTTGTTATAATTAAAATTTCCTATTTATGGGCTTGCTACAATCCTATAAGAAAACTTATAAATCTGTAGCAAATTTGAGCTGACAAAAATACTGTTTTTTTATCAAAACTCTATACTATAATACATTAGTATATAATAAACTCAGGCTGAGAAAAATCAACCTGAGTTTATGAATAGACGTTTATGGTAAAAAATTACCTTATTTGTTATTGTGGGGTTGAATTTAATACTCTTCCCACACTAAAACATCTTACTTAGAAGTTTCACAAGCTTTAATGAAAGCTCTGAATAAAGGATGCGGTGTAGCTACCGTACTCTTGTATTCTGGGTGATACTGTACCCCAACATAGAATGGGTGACCTGGTAATTCCAATGCTTCTACCAATCCTGTTTCCGGGTTTGTTCCTGTAGCTAAGAAGCCATTCTTTTCAAAATCCTGAAGATAATCACTGTTGAATTCATAACGGTGACGGTGTCTTTCAGAAATATTTTTGCTTCCATAGATATCGTGCAGCTTAGATCCGTTTTTCAACGCACACTTCCATGCTCCAAGACGCATTGTTCCACCTTTATCAATTACATTTTTCTGCTCTTCCATGATTGAAATTACAGGATCCGGAGTTGCTGTATCAAATTCCATAGAGTTTGCTTTCGTATGTCCTAAAACATTTCTTGCAAATTCAATGGTCATAATCTGCATTCCTAAACAGATTCCCAACATTGGAATATTGTTTTCTCTTGCATATTTTGCAGTAAGAACTTTTCCTTCAATTCCTCTGTCTCCGAAACCTGGAGCTACAAGAATACCGTTTACTCCTTTCAGAGTCTCTTTGATGTTCTCTTCTGTAATATCTCCACTGTATACCCATCTTACTTTTACTTCAGTTTCAAGGTCAGCTCCGGCATGTTTGAATGCTTCAGCAATAGAAATGTAAGAATCCTGAAGGGAAACGTATTTTCCTACCAATGCAATTTCAACAGTTTTCTTAGGGTTCTGGAATTTCTTCACAAAAGTTTTCCAGTCTTTAAGATCAGCATCTTTATCACTTTTCAGATCCAGCTCTTTCAATACTACATCATCAAAGTTTTGCTTCTGAAGATACATTGGAACTTCATAGATTGTTTCCATATCCTTACATTCGATAACGTTTTCTAATGGAACGTTACAGAACTGAGCCAATTTTGCTCTCTGATCTTTTGGAATTTTGTGTTCAGTTCTACAAACCAATACATCAGCCATAATTCCGCTTTCCATCAACTGACGAACAGAGTGCTGAGATGGTTTTGTTTTTAACTCTCCACTTGAAGCTAGGTAAGGCAATAAAGTAAGGTGAATCACCATAGAATTGTTCTCTCCCAATTCCCATTTCAACTGACGAACAGTTTCAATGTATGGTAAAGATTCAATATCCCCTACTGTTCCTCCGATCTCAGTAATGATGATATCGTAGTTTTGTTTAGAAAGGATTTTAATTCTACGCTTAATTTCGTTAGTAATATGAGGAATTACCTGAACTGTTTTTCCAAGGAAATCTCCTTTTCTTTCTTTTTCAATTACAGTCTGGTAGATTTTTCCTGTAGTAACGTTGTTGTTTTGGGATGTAGGAGCATCAAGGTAACGCTCGTAGTGACCTAAATCCAGATCCGTCTCCGCACCATCTTCAGTCACATAACACTCTCCGTGTTCATAAGGATTCAAAGTTCCCGGGTCGATATTGATATAAGGATCAAGTTTTTGGATCGTTACGTTAAAACCGCGTGATTTTAGCAATAGTCCCAGAGAAGCAGAAACGATTCCTTTTCCCAAAGATGAAGTAACACCTCCTGTCACAAAGATGTATTTTGTATTCTTTTTACTCATTAGATTAGGTTTGTGCAAAGTTATGGGAAAAAGAGATACAAAGCAATCTTTTAGATTTTGAAAATACGGAAACACACTTCAAACACCCATAAAACCTAGGTATTTTTTTTATTTACAATAGAGATAGATCAAAAACATCAAAACGAGATTCTGATAACCTAGGAAATCAATCTCATTATTGCTCTATTCTGATCTTTGATATTTTTTAACCCATTTAAGTCTCGAAAAAAATGCTTTTTTTATAACTTCGCAGTATGGCAAAACTGAAAACGGCATATTTCTGTCAAAACTGTGGATCTCAATATTCCCAATGGATGGGGCAATGTAAAAACTGCGGTCAATGGAATACTCTTGTGGAAGAAGTGGTGGAAAAACCTAATAGCAAAGCGGTTCCCTTCTCAAAAACGAAACAACATGTCATCAATATCATTGAGGTAGAAACCAGTGAAGAACCGAGACTTAAAACACCTTCTGAAGAACTGAACCGTGTTCTTGGGGGTGGAATTGTTTTAGGTTCCGTTACTTTGATTGGTGGTGAGCCGGGAATCGGGAAATCTACCCTACTCCTTCAGCTTGCCTTAAAAATGAAGAAAAAAATCTTCTATGTTTCAGGGGAAGAAAGTGCTTCTCAGATTAAAATGAGAGCAGACAGATTAACGGATATTCAAAACCCGAACTGTTTCCTATTTACAGAAACTTCATTAGAAAAAATTCTCCACGAAGCTAAAAAACTGGAACCAGATTTCATGATCATTGATTCTATCCAGACACTTCAGTCTCAATTAATAGAAAGTTCTCCAGGAACGGTTTCTCAGATCAGAGAATGCTCCAATGAGATCATTAAATATGCTAAGGAAAATAGTGTCCCTGTATTTTTGGTAGGTCATATTACCAAAGACGGCCAAATTGCCGGACCAAAAGTATTGGAGCACATGGTAGATGTGGTTTTAAATTTTGACGGAGACCGAAATCACCTTTTCAGATTATTGAGAGCGAACAAAAACCGTTTTGGATCTACTTCTGAAATTGGAATTTATGAAATGATCTCCCAGGGCTTGAAGGAAATCAAAAACCCTTCAGAAATCCTTATTACCAAGAAATTTGAAGAGCTTTCCGGAAATTCTGTGGCGGTAACTTTAGAAGGAAACAGACCGATGCTTTTGGAAATTCAGGCCTTGGTAAGCACAGCTGTTTACGGTACTCCTCAAAGAAGCTGTACCGGGTTTGATTCAAAAAGATTGAATATGCTTTTAGCAGTCCTTGAAAAAAGAGCTGGTTTCCAATTAGGAGCTAAAGATGTCTTCCTTAATATTACAGGAGGTATAAAAACAGATGATCCGGCTTTGGACTTGGCTGTTATTGCATCTGTTCTTTCCTCCAATGAAGACATAGCCATTTCAGAGCATTATTGTTTTGCCGGAGAGATTGGGTTAAGTGGGGAAATTCGTCCTATTGCTCAGGTTGAACAAAGAATTACTGAAGCAGAAAAGCTGGGCTATGAAAAAATATTCGTTTCCAATCTTAACAAAATTCCGAAAAGAAAATTCGGGATCAAAATTGAAGAAGTAAGTAAAATTGAAGATTTCCACGAAAGACTTTTTTAAAGAAAATACAACATCACCAGCCTCTATAAAAAAATCCCTGAGGTTGGTGATTTTAATTTAAAAAAAACAAAAACCCAGAATAAAAATTGTAGAAATCAATAAAATTAATGATCTTAACACAAGATTTTTAAATGATGAAAACAAGTATTCTGGAATATTACAGCAACCTTGCTAAATCCTATGATGAGAACCGTTTCGGAAACTCATACGGCCAATATATTGACCAACAGGAAAGAGCTTTTTTAACTTCTTATTTCCAAGACAAAAAATACACAAAAGTTCTGGATCTGGGCTGCGGAACAGGCCGGTTATTGAATTTTGCTACTCACGGCACAGATTTCAGTGAAAATATGCTGAATGTTGCCCGTGAAAAACATCCTGAAAAAATTCTGGCAGTAGGTGAAATTTCAGGAATACCTTTTCATGAGAAATTCGACTGCATTTTCTGTTTTCATGTCATTATGCATCAAAACCGGGAAGAAACAAAAGCATTTTTAAATGAATGCTATCAGAAGTTAAATAAAAACGGAACGCTGATCTTTGATTATCCTGTAAAAAGCAGAAAGAAATCTGTTTCTCCACAGGAAGACTGGCATGCAGGCAACAGCCTTTCGGTTTCAGATGTTGCTGAGCTCTCAAAAGATCATTGGAAAGTTAAAAATACAACCGGAGTCTTATTTTTCCCGATTCACAGGCTGCCAAAAGCCATCCGAAAATTATTTCTGCCTTTAGATATTTTTCTTTGTCGCACTTTTCTAAAGAATTGGGCATCCTATCACATTACTGTTTTAGAAAAGATATGAAGCAGCAATTAAAAAAATGGCTTCCTCATTCATGGAAACTGCAGATGAAACTTTTGCAGCGATATTTCGATGAACAAAGCAACAATTATATCTATCCTAAAGAATATCGTACAGAAAATATTGGTGAATATTCTGTACAACTTAAGCAAATCATTAAAAGTGGAGCTTTTCATCAAAATAAAATTCACAATTTAAAAGTTGTAGGTGATAAGATTAATCACCTGGTTCTTCATCCCGGTGAAGTATTTTCTTTCTGGAAAATGGTTGGAAAGCCTAGTGAAAAGAATAATTTTAAGGAAGGACGAAACCTCATCAACAATACTGTTTCAAGTGATTTTGGTGGTGGGATCTGTCAGTTTTCTTCTATTTTATATCATCTGGCGCTTCAATCCGGATTAAATATTCTGGAAAGATATCCACATTCTATGGATATTTATAAGGAAGAGGAGCGTTTTACTCCTTTAGGTTCAGACTGCACAGTAGTGTATGGTTACAAGGATCTTCAGGTTCAGAATCCTTTTTCATTTCCTGTACAGTTTAAATGTAAGATAAATGATGATGAACTTCATCTCAGTTTGATTTCACCCGAAGAAGTCACTTTAAACAAAATTGAGTTTAGATATCTTGAAATTGAAAAAGGAGTTTGGGTGGAAACAGTAAGCAATAGCCAAACTTTGTTTAAAAATTTTTATATTCGTTTATGAATTATCTGGCGCATTCTTTTCTCACGTTCACTGACGGACAAGTTGTCGGCCAGTTTTTGGAAGATTTTATCCGAAACAGGGATCGTTTTTCTTTCCCTAAGGATATTCAGGATGGAATTACTTTACACAGAGCCATAGATACCTTCACAGACTCACACCCAGCCATTCATGAAGCTAAAAAAGTTTTCGCTCCGTTGGTAAGACTTTATGCCGGAGCTTTTGTAGATGTTTCCATGGATTATTTTGTAGCTAATGATCTTTCTCTGAATTCTCTTGCCCAATGGAAGGCACATTCTTTACGTGTCTATAGTATTTTAAATGCCAATGAAGAATGGCTCCCTGAAAATTTCAAAAGAATGCTGGCAAAAATGGAACATGATGACTGGCTTTATAATTACCGTGAAGACTGGGGAATTAAATTCAGCATTCAAAATGTATTGAACAAAGCAAAGTATCTGGATAAGGATATTCCTGTTTTTGAAGCTTTTTTAAGTAATAAAGATTTTCTTCAGGAATGTTATAATGACTTTTTCCCTGACCTTCTGGCTCACGCAAAAGGGGTCAACGCTTTGATTCAGTTGGAAAACTAGAACTGTTTATACATATATCGATTAGGATAGGCTAATTTTTCACTCTTTCGGTCTCCGTTTACAATGATATGAACAATATTGATCTGGTCATCAAAGAGGTTGTATAGAAAACTCACAGCGGTTTCTACTTTTTTAGGATTGGCAACAGGCTCTGATTCTAAATAGACATTTACAGATTCCTGGTCTTCTTCATATCCTATATAATTTACCTTAAGAAATTTATTGTCTGTTTTCAGTTTAAAATATTCCTGGCAATATTTAGACAGTGCCTCATTAAGTTTTGCTTTGTACTTGTCATCATTGAAATGAAAAGTTCCACCATACTTTTTCCCGAGACCATTTTCCAGATCATCAAGAAAAAATCTGCCTGTGACTTCAAATGTTTTAGACTTAGAGCTATAGTTAATCTCTACGGATCCTACATGATAAGGATGCCATACTTTTGTAAAAGATAATAAAAATACAATTGGAAGCAACAATAGCCACAATTTCTTCATAAACCCTGACTTTTAAATAATGTGTACGAAATTAATCATTATTTTCGTACGCATTATATTTTACTTTATGATGCAGGATTTCCTATTTTATTTAAATCTTGGCTGGGAGCACATTATTTCCCTTGACGCCTTAGATCATCAACTCTTTGTTCTGGCTCTGATTGCTGTCTATTCTTATAGTGACTGGAAAAAATACTGATTCTTGTCACAGCATTCACTATTGGGCATTCCATTACATTGGCTTTAAGTATTCTTGATGTTTTCAGAGTTCCTTCGGATTGGGTTGAGTTTCTAATTCCGTTAACCATCGTTCTGACTTCTCTTGATAATATTATCATGAAAAACCAGAAACAGACGTTAATGCGTGCCAATTACTATCTTGCCCTGATCTTTGGATTGGTTCACGGGATGGGCTTTGCCAATACAGCAAGAGTAATGATTGCCAAAAGTCAAAGTATTGCAGTTCCATTATTAGGTTTTAATATTGGCTTAGAACTGGGACAGATCGTTATTGTTGGAGCTATTCTAATTTTGCTGTTTATTTTGCTGAATATTTTCAAGGTCAACAAAAAAGACTGGATCCTTTTTGTCTCATCTGGAGTCTTTGCACTATCCTTAAAAATGACTTTGGAAAGAATTCCGTTCTAAACGTGAAATATTTTCATAATTTCAACTGCTTATTACTATCTTTGACAATTATTAAATCATTTCGGTTATGAAACTAAAAGTTGTTATACTTTCACTTTCTGTATTTGCATATACAGGTTTCACCGCACAAAATATTCAGAACAACCCGGGCAGCAATCATGGCAACAAGTTTGAGCAACTGGGAACTATTCTGCCAACACCCAATATTTACAGAACAGCTTCCGGAGCTCCCGGACATGCCTACTGGCAAAACAGAGCTGATTATAACATTACCGCTTACCTTGATGAGGATAAAAGAAATCTGAAAGGTTCGGAAACGGTTACTTATTACAATAATTCGCCTGATGAACTGGATTATATCTGGCTTCAACTGGATGAAAATGAACATTCCAGCATAAGAAATGCAGGATATGATAATTCATCAATACTTAAACCTTCAACAACAGACCAGCAGCTTAAGGTTACAGAACTTCCTGTAAAGGATAATGGTTATGGAGTCATCCTTGAAAAAGTAACTGATGCTTCAGGAAGCCCTTTACAATATACCGTCAATAAAACCATGATGCGTATTGATCTTCCAAAAGCGTTGAAAAAGGGAGAAAAATTTGTTTTCAAGGTAGACTGGAACTATAATATTTCCAACAGAATGAAGATGGGCGGCCGCGGTGGTTA
This sequence comes from Chryseobacterium sp. CH25, assembly GCF_004119455.1. Taxonomy (GTDB): domain Bacteria; phylum Bacteroidota; class Bacteroidia; order Flavobacteriales; family Weeksellaceae; genus Chryseobacterium. The sequence continues at coordinate 312,195 of NZ_NRQT01000002.1, read as the reverse complement.
TGAAAACTTCCCGGAAGACGGTAATGATCTGTATACCATGACTCAATGGTTTCCAAGGATGTGTGTATACAGTGATTTCCAGGGCTGGCAAAACCATCAGTTTACCGGAAGAGGAGAATTTGCTCTGGTTTTCGGAAACTATAAGGTTTCTATGAACGTTCCTGCTGATCATATTGTAGGGGGAACAGGAGAATGTAAAAATTATGATCAGGTATTAACTGCTGATCAACTTTCAAGATACAGAAAGGCTGAGAATGCTTCTGAACCTATAGAAATTGTAACTTTAGACGAAGCTAAAAAAGCAGAGAAAAATCATTCTAAGCAAAGAAAAACATGGGTATTTGAAGCTAATGATGTAAGAGATTTTGCATGGACTTCTTCCAGAAAATTTGTTTGGGACGGAATGCGTGTTACGATTCCTGAAAACAATAACAAAGTAATGGCCATGAGTTTCTACCCTAAGGAATCTTATGGACTTTACAGAAAGTTTTCCACAAAGGCTGTAGCTCATACCATTAAAACATATTCAGAATTCACTATTCCTTATCCATATCCGGTAGCTCAGTCTGTAGAGGCATCCAGCGGAATGGAATACCCAATGATCTGTTTCAACTTCGGAAGAACAGAAAAAGACGGTACCTATTCTGAAGGAACCAAAAATGGAATGATTGGGGTAATTATCCATGAAGTAGGTCACAACTTCTTCCCAATGATCATCAATTCTGATGAAAGACAATGGGCCTGGATGGATGAAGGTTTAAATACCTTTACAGAATACCTTACGGAAGAAAAGTGGGATAATAAATTTCCTTCCAAAAGAGGTCCGGCATGGACAATCGTGGACTATATGAAGCTTCCAAAAGACCAATTGGAGCCTATCATGAGTAATTCTGAAAATATTATTCAGTATGGCCCGAACGCTTATTCCAAACCTGCTACGGGATTAAATATTCTTCGCGAAACCATTATGGGAAGGGAACTTTTTGATAAGGCATTTAAAACTTATGCAAAAAGATGGGCTTTCAAACATCCTGAGCCTGCAGATCTTTTCCGTACCATGGAAGATGCCAGTGGTGAAGACCTTGACTGGTTCTGGAGAGGATGGTTCTACGGAACTGATCCTGTAGACATCGCGATCGACAAAGTAACGGTAGCAACTCCTAATCTGGAGACTGATCCAAAAGCAGCTACAGAAGTAAAATATCAGGTTGACAAACCTTTAGTAAACAGTTTTGAAGATCTTTCAAAAATCAGAAACAGAGAAGATAAGAATATTACTTTCTATGTTGATAAAGATAAAGAGGCTCAGGACTTCTACTACCGATATGACAGAGGTCAGGAAAAAGTAAGCACTAAAGAATATACCACTAAAGTAGATGTAACTCTACCTTTGGATGCTAAGGATAAAGAAAAATTCAAAAATATTACAGCTTATCAGATCGATTTTGTAAATAAGGGCGGACTGATAATGCCAATCATTCTTGAATTCACTTTTGAAGATGGTTCAAAATTATATGACAAATCTTCTGCACAGATCTGGAGATTAAATGAACAGAAAGTTTCCAAGACCTATTATTTTGACAAGAAGCTTAAGTCTATTCAGTTGGATCCAATGAGAGAAACGGCTGATATTGATACTAACAATAACTTATGGACCAACAATGGATCCGGTGGTGAAACTTCAAAATTCCAACTGTTTAAACAGAAACAGGAAGGTGGCCCGGCAAGGGGAAGCTCAACCGGAAAAGTAAATCCGATGCAGGCCGCTGGAAAAATATAATTTTTACAAACAAAAACAGCTTTACAATAAAGCTGTTTTTTTATTTTAACCAAAATACTCTTTCAAATGGCTCTTATAAGTTCTGCCCAGCGGAAGCTGCTCTCCATCTTTCAAATAGATGGTATTGGAATCATATGAGCTGATATGGGAAGACAGGACAATATATGATTTATGAACTCTGATAAAACCTAAATTTTGATAATTTTCTTCAAAATTAGACATTCGATCCAGAATCATATATTTCTTTAGATGAGTCATCAGGATAATATATTCTCCAAAACCCTGAACCCATTTTATATCTTTAAGAAGTACCTTATTCATTATATAATTTGATTTGAACATAATGAAATCTTCCTGTTTTTTGTCTTCCGCAGACTGCTTAAACTGTAAGAAATCTTTTGCTTTATAAACAGCTTTTTTAAAGGTTTCAAAATCTACAGGCTTTACAAGATAATGTACTACATCCAGTTCAAATGCTTTGACTGCATACTGTGTTTCCAAAGTAAGAAATATACACAGAGGATTGTAAGGCAATTGCAATAAAAGATCAATCCCGTTGATATAAGGCATATTGATGTCCAAAATAACAAGGTCTACCCTATTCTTTTGTAAATATTGGAGAGCTTCTTCAGGGTTCTGAAAGGTTTCCAGCAATTCAACATCTTCTATCCTTGCACAGTAATGCCGGATAAGTTCTAATGCGGGATATTCATCATCCACTCCTACAATCGTCAGGTTAGCCATTATAATTTAATTTTTAAGAGAGTCTCGTATGTATTGTTGTCTGTTGCTTCAGAGATGAAAGTAAATTTTTCAGGATAGAATTTCTCCAGAATACTGATAACAGCCTCATTTCCTAATCCGTTATCATTGGAGTTCTCCATAATATTTTTATTTTTTGATACAGAGTTTCTGATCTCAAACAAAAATTCCTGATCCCGGAATTCATAACCTACCTTGATAAAACTATCTGCCTCTATTCCTATTGCAGAATGCTTCAATGCATTTTCAAATAAGGTCAGGCAAACTGATGGTGGTAGCTCAATAAGCTCAAGGATTTCTTCATCCTTCATTTTAAAATCTATATCCAAAATATTATTATACTTCAGCTGATAAAGTCCTATCAGAGATTTAATAGATGAAAATTCCTGCATCAGGGTAATTTTCTCTTTATTCGTATCATAAATAACATATTGAAGCAGCTTGCTTAACTGTAAAATAGATTCTGAGGTATTTTCGGCCTGATTAAAACTTTTGGAATAGATATTATTCAGAGTATTCAACAGAAAATGTGGATTTAATTTGGATTTCAAAAGAGCAAGATACAGCTGATCTTTTTCTTCTCCCAATTCTTTAAAATCCTGTTCAATCAAAAATTTATCTTTCGTAATTCCCAGAAAGGAGGCCACCAAAATCACAATCCCCTGTGCCGTATAAACGTTGTATAGAAATTTTGTATTGGATAGAGTTTCATCAAATTTCATGTTGAACACAGCTGGTTCCAATAAAATTCTAAAAAGACTTGATACCAAAAAACTGATAAAGGCATACAGAATAAATTCAGGATACTTATTGGAAAGATAAAATCGGGGAACGAGATAAAAATATACCAAATAATAGATTCCGATATTAAAAATAATCACAAATAATACCGACCAGATGAGTTCAGGAACATCTAAAAAGTAATTTTCGGTGAAAAAAGTGATGATAAAAAAGAATATAAAGAATAAAGTATGCTGAAACTTCAGCAAAAGTCCCCAATGATATTCCATCAGTCTTTTCAAAACCTTACCGTTAAGTAAAATCCTAAAAACCAACAATATAAATACAATATTGACAACAAAAAACATCTAAAATATCCAATTTTCAATCTTTCAAATATAAGACCTTTTTTACCTGAGATTGCAGTTCACTGATAAAAACTGTCATTGATTGAAAAATAAATTCACCACTCCTTCTTATAAATATATTTGAAACAACAGGATATTAATTCAATTTTACATGAAAATTAAATTATCGTTAATCACTATTTTTTTATTAGGATTTTGTCAGTTGGTCTATGCACAGAGCCGTGACAACTATAATATGTGGTTCCAGTATCTGATGTCTGCAAGACTGACAGATAAAAGTACCCTAACCGCGCTTTCTCAATACCGGTCTTTTGATCTGGCTTATGATACCCGCCTTTTTCTGGTGTCCACTTATGTAGACTATGAAGTAGCCAATGATGTAAAGCCTGCTTTGGGAATGATGTTTCTTATTCTGGACTCCTATAAATCCGACAATACCAAAAGAGAAAGGTATGAAAAAAGACCATTCCAACAGGTGAGTCTTGGGGGAAATATCGGAAGAACCTCAATCTCTCACCGTTTTCGTGTAGAAGAGCGATTCATCAGTAATCCGGATGAATTTATTGTAAGGCTTCGGTACCTTATTTCTTTGCGGATTCCCTTCAACAAAGCTGGAGAAAAAGAAAAGCTTTATGGTATTCTGAAGAATGAAATCAGAATGAATGTTGTGAAAGAAGAACCTTTTGACAGCAATCGTTTAACAGCCGGAATAGGCATCAAAGTCGGAAAAAACTCTGCCATAGAAGTCGCTTTCATCAACCAGTTGGAAACCGGATCTACAAGTAACTATGCCTATGTAGGTTACAGAAACAGTTTTGACTGGAGAAAAAATAAAAATAAATAACCTCAAAATACACTCACCTATGCTTACACTCCTTGGATTTCTGATGATCATTATTTTTATGGTGCTTATCATGAATAAAAAAATGACTCCTCTTACCGCTTTAGTTATTATTCCTGTAGCAATAGCATTTATAGCTGGTTTTGGTCCTCATCTGGGAGAGATGATGAAAAACGGGGTCAAAGAAATTGCCCTTACCGGCGTTATGCTCATTTTTGCCATTCTTTATTTCAGCTTAATGATAGACACAGGACTTTTTGAGCCTTTGGTGAATCTTATTTTAAAAGCTGTGGGAGATAATCCTGTAAAAACTACTATAGGAACGGCTATTCTTACTACATTGGTTTCTCTTGATGGTGATGGGTCTTCTACTTACATTATTGTGGTAGCAGCAATGCTTCCATTATATAAAAAGCAAGGTATGAATCCACTTACGCTAACCTGCATCATCATGCTGGCTGGAGGAATTATGAACATTTTACCATGGGGCGGCCCAACTGCACGCGTTATGAGTTCTCTGAAACTGGGACATACAGAAATTTTCGTTCCCATGATTCCTATTATGGCTTTAGGGATTCTTTGGGTGATTTTTGTGGCTTATATCTTAGGAAAAAAGGAAAAAAAACGCATTGCAACCCATGGAAAATACACTAAATATGGCACCAGCGATATTATGGGAGAATCTGATCCCAAGCTGCTTCGTCCCAAACTAATCTGGATCAATCTTTTGCTGACAATCATCTTGCTGGTTGTTATGATCCTAGATATTGTTCCGCTTGGAATTGCTTTTATGATTGCATTTTGTATTGCATCTGTTATCAACTACCCTAAACTGAAAGATCAGCAAAAAATTATTTCAAAACATGCAGGCAATGCTCTGTCTGTGGCAGGAATGATCTTTGGAGCAGGTATTTTTACAGGAATCCTCAACGGAACAGGAATCATGCAGGCCATGGGAAACAGTATGATAGAAATTGTTCCCAAAAGCTGGGGTGGCTATCTTAATATTATTACCGCTATATTCAGTGTTCCGCTTACCTTCTTTCTTACCAATGATGCTTATTATTTTGGAATATTACCCATCATTGAGGCTACAGGCCGCCAGATGGATATTGCACCTGAAATATTGGGAAGAGCCAGCCTTGTGGGGCAGGCTTCACATTTACTCAGTCCGCTTGTTCCTTCAACCTATCTATTGGTATCATTGGCTGGTGTAGAATATTCAGACCATTTAAAATATACATTAAAATGGGCCATCGGGTCATCCATCATCATGTTGGTAGGAGCACTGCTTCTCGGAACGATATAATTAGAATTTGACGAATAATGAGTATCTTCAACTTTATAAATAATAATCAAACCTAAAAATCTGTTTTGTAAAGACAGTTTAACTCCCAGATGAATTTCCTGCAGCCTCAAAAAACGTTCACCGGTAAATACCTCAAAAACCTTACTTTGTATGTGTTTACGGCAATGATATGCGGTGTAATGGCAGGTCATTATATTCCTGAAGAAAGTATAAAATTGGGAGTAGTAAGCCGATATTTTTTTATGGTTCTGGAAGCGTTTATTCTTCCTGTTATTTTTATGGCAATCATTTATGGAACCTGTCAGTTGTCCGAAATTAAAAATGCCAGTAATATTGTATTACAAACCATTTTTTACTTTTTGACAGTCACTTCTATAGCCATAATATTAGGCCTTATCTTTGGGTTAGTGATGCAGCCCGGCTCTGATACCGGAATTGATGTCAGCCATATCAGCACCAGCTTGCCTAAAGCTTTTGAAATCAAAGATGGACATTTTTCTACCGTTCTCTATCTCAATAGGCATGGTATTTTCCTGTTCTTATCTATTTTGATAGGCGTTACCATGAATTTTTTCTCAAAAAAAGAAAAATTCCTGAGTGTTTTAGATCGTGGGACAGGTATGTTTTACACCGTTATTAAATACCTGTACATCGTTCTGCCTTTTATTATCTTTTGTAACATTGCCTATGGTGTTGCGGTGTATGGTATCAATACACTTCTCCCATTAAGTAAAGTAGTGGCTACCGTTTATCTTGCAGATATTGTATTTATTTTTGGAGTGTTAGGACTTATCTCATATCTGTTCAGGTTTAATCTTTGGAAATTTTTACTGGATATTAAGGAGGAAATTATTCTGGTTATTACCACTTCATCTTCCAAAACCGCTTTCCCATTAATTTTTGAAAAAATGGAATCTGAGGGCTATAGCAGAAAGATTTTACGATTCATTATTCCTCTGGGGTATAATTTCAATCTTGCCGGAGCCTGTATCTATATTTCGGTAACCTGCTGTTTTTTAGTTCAGTTTTATAATATTCCTTTAAGCTTTAATGATTATATATGGCTCTTTGTTATTATTTCCATTACTTCAAAAACGGCATCCGGTGTTCCCGGTTCTGGATTTTTAGCCCTTATTTTTACCTTGAACAGGTTTGGAAAAATTCCATTAACGGATATTGCCCTACTTTATAGTGTAGACCGTTTTATGAACGAAGCCAGATCGGTAACCAATTTTATTGGCATTGCTGTTTCAGGAGCTATTATTTCTAAAATAAACCAACATCAAAAAAGTGAAATTCCCTCTGCTTAATTTGGCTTAACACTCATTTAAAGCATTAACTTTCAATTATGTAACTTTTTAAAGATTAGGATAACTAATTAATAAAAAGACTATGAGAACATTTATTTTTCTTTTATTGATAAGCAGTACTCACCTTTTTTCACAGCAACTGCTTACCCCACAAAATGCAGGCATCAATTCCAAATTGATTAAAGATGAAACCTCTGAAGCGATCTGGTATGCTGATAATGCAGGTTCAAAAATAGAAATTGGAAGCATTATTACAGAACTCAAAAAATTAAACAAAACAGATCTTTTAATCAGAACAACAGTAAAACTAAAGCAGGCTCCAGATACGAAATGGATTGATTCCACTCTTGTAAAAACCTCTGATTTTACTCCAGTCTACCACTCATCTTACAATATGATGAGAGATATGGTTCTCAAATCCGGTAAAGATAAAGTCAGCGGCTATTATCTGGATAAAAAATCCCAGAAAAAGGATATTATCGACCTCCCTGCCATCCATTATTTTGATAGCAGCAGTTATGCGATGCTGATAAGATTTCTTCCTCTGAAAGAAAACTATACCTCTGAAATTTCTATTTTCGATTACAATCCAAAATCAGAAAAAAAGGGAATCATGAAAGCCTATATTCTGGATACTCAAAAAACTGAATACAATGGAAAACCAGTGTGGGCTGTAAAAACAAATGACGATATCAGCAACAGAACTTCTACTGTCACCTATTATATTGATCCTGAAACAAGAAAAATTGTAAAACAGGATATGGATATGGCCGGAAGAAAAATGTTTCTGGAGATGATTCAATAATAAAAATATTTTCTACCTATCAATACCACCCTTCTGTCTATAAACAACTTAACAAGCTATCTTAAAACCACTTACCTTTGAAACAACAATAAAACACCAACTGTCAAAAAATCCTGATTGACATTAAATATTCAGGAATCAAAAAAACGAAGGTATTACACATATGAAAAATGCTAAATTATTAAACAGAGACAGTCAGAAATCCATTCATGGAGGATTATCTACTGCAAAACTTGTTTGTTGTGATTACGATGACAATATGAAATGTATCCGCTGGATTGGGCCGGGACAATTTTGCCCATAGAATAGTATTTGAAAAATTTCACAAACTCAACATTACGATCTATGAAAAATGCAAAACTATTAAACAGAGAAACACAAAAAGTAATTTGTGGTGGAAGTGTTACAGCCAGAATCAAATGCTGCGAAAAAGACAGAAACGGTAACTGTATCTTATGGATCGGACCGGGACAATATTGTCCATAGATCAATTCTAACATATACTAGTAAAAGCCGGAGATTTCTTCCGGCTTCTTTTTTACACACATCCTTTACCACTACCCTTTTAACTTCAAAAAAGAACATATATACACTGGTATCCAATAAATTATGTTTTAAAAAAATAAAACATAATTTCACATATAAAGGAAAAAATATTATCTTTGAATAAGACTTAAACACCAAATGTCAAAATCCTGATTGACTTTAAACGTTCAGGAAACATACAAATTAAATATTATTAACTATGAAAAATGCAAAATTACTAAGCAGAGATGCTCAGAAATCAATCAACGGCGGAGCAGCAGGACGTTTTTGCTGTGAGTACAATTACAAAGGACAATGTATTCTATGGATAGGACCAGGACAATATTGCCCATAAAAACCTACCTGTAAAAATTAAACACTTACAATAAAAGCCGGAAATTTCCGGCTTTCTATTTTTTATTTTTCTGCCAAATTTTCACATTCAGGGTCAAAAGTCTGCCATTTCAGCCATCCATGTCTCATGGCATACATTTAGAGAATTACAACACAGAAATAATTAAAAAATAAATATATTATGTCAGTAAACTTTAAACCATTGGCAGACAGAGTTCTGGTAGAGCCAATCGCAGCAGAAACTAAAACAGCTTCAGGAATTATCATCCCGGATACTGCAAAGGAAAAGCCGCAAGAAGGTACTGTAGTGGCAGTAGGTCCTGGTAAAAAAGATGAGCCTACAACTGTTCAGGTAGGTGACAAAGTTCTTTATGGAAAATATTCAGGTTCTGAATTGAAGTTAGAAGGTAAAGATTACTTAATCGTAAGAGAAGCTGACTTATTAGGAATCATCGGATAAGAATCCAGATATAAGACATCAGATTTCAGACTTAAAACTGAATAAAAAATAATTTTCAAACAATGCTTGACGTCTAATATCTAACGTCTGGCATCTAATATCTAAATAAGATGGCAAAAGAAATAAAATTCGATATTGAATCAAGAGACGCTCTAAAGAGAGGAGTTGATGCATTAGCAAATGCAGTAAAAGTAACTTTAGGTCCTAAAGGGAGAAATGTAGTAATCGAAAAATCTTTCGGTGCTCCACACGTAACTAAGGATGGTGTTTCTGTTGCAAAAGAAATCGAACTTGAAGATAGAGTAGAAAATATGGGAGCGCAAATGGTAAAAGAAGTTGCTTCCAAAACTAATGATATCGCAGGAGACGGTACTACTACCGCTACTGTATTGGCACAGGCTATCGTAAGAGAAGGTCTTAAGAATGTAGCTGCTGGTGCTAACCCAATGGATCTTAAAAGAGGGATCGACAAAGCGGTAACAGCTGTTGTTGAAAACCTTAAAACACAGTCTCAGGCTGTTGGAGATTCTACAGATAAAGTAAAGCAAGTTGCTTCTGTATCTGCTAACAACGACGAAACGATCGGTGCTTTAATCGCTGAAGCTTTCGGAAAAGTTGGAAAAGAAGGTGTAATTACTGTAGAAGAAGCTAAAGGTATCGATACAACTGTAGATGTTGTAGAAGGTATGCAGTTCGACAGAGGTTACCAGTCACCTTACTTCGTGACTAACCCTGAGAAAATGCTAGCTGAACTAGAAAACCCATATATCCTTTTAGTAGAGAAGAAAATTTCTTCAATGAAAGAATTACTTCCAGTTCTTGAGCCAATTGCACAAGGTGGTAAGTCTCTATTAATTATCTCTGAAGAAGTTGAAGGTGAAGCTTTAGCTACTTTGGTAGTAAACAAATTAAGAGGTTCTCTTAAAATTGCTGCTGTAAAAGCTCCAGGATTCGGAGACAGAAGAAAAGCAATGTTAGAAGATATCGCTATCCTTACAGGAGGTCAGGTGATCTCTGAAGAGCAAGGTTTCACTATGGAAAACATCTCTTTAGATATGCTTGGAACTGCTGAAAAAGTAACGATTGACAAAGACAACACAACTGTTGTAAACGGTGGTGGTGACGAAGCGAAAATCAAAGGAAGAGTAGCTCAGATCAAAGCTCAGATGGAAACTACAACTTCTGACTACGACAGAGAGAAACTTCAGGAAAGACTAGCTAAGTTAGCGGGTGGTGTTGCTGTCCTTTATGTAGGTGCTGCTTCTGAAGTAGAAATGAAAGAGAAAAAAGACAGAGTTGATGATGCACTTCACGCTACTAGAGCAGCTGTTGAAGAAGGTATCGTTGCAGGTGGTGGTGTTGCTTTAGTAAGAGCAATTAAATCTCTAGACAACCTTTCTGGTGCTAACGCTGACGAAAACACAGGTATCAAAATCGTTAAGAGAGCTATCGAAGAGCCATTAAGACAAATCGTTGCTAACGCAGGTGGTGAAGGTTCTGTAATTGTTGCTAAAGTAGCAGAAGGAACAGGAGACTTCGGATACAACGCGAAAACTGACGAGTATGTTCAAATGCTTGAAGCAGGTATCATTGACCCAACTAAAGTAACAAGAGTTGCCCTTGAAAACGCAGCTTCTGTATCTGGAATGCTTCTTACTACTGAATGTGTTATCACTGAAGTAAAGAGCGCTGAACCAGCTATGCCAATGGGTGGTGGAATGCCAGGAATGATGTAATAGCAAGTCGCTAAGACAATTTAATATATTAACCGTTCTGCTTTTGTAGGGCGGTTTTTTTATCAAAAAAGTATACTAATCTTTTTATATTTATATTATTTAATGAAATAAGAAACTCTAATGTTTTAGTTACCATTTCTTTATACTAATAAAAATGAAAAAGATTATAGCCATTGCAATTGATGAATATGAGGATAAAACAATATCCGATTTAGTCAATTGCGTAAAAGACACAAACAAACTTATTGATGTACTTTTTAGAAGATATCAATTTAACTCTTATGATTTATATGCTCAAAAAGAACAAACTACATTATCATTTCTATATAATCAACTATATTCTGAATTAATTAACTCATTAGAAAAAGATGAAATTTTAATTATTTTCGCTGGCCATGGTGAATATATACCAGCTTTAGAGTCAAATTATTGGTTATGTTCTGATTCTAAAAAAAATGACTTAACAACTTGGTTTAATATTGGAGATTTAATAAAATTTTTCAAAGCCTCACCTGCTAAAAATATTGCTTTGATTTCTGACAGCTGTTTTTCAGGGGCGATTTTCCAACTTAATCGTGGAGGAGGCTTAAAAGCTTTACAAAACAAATATTCAAGACAAGCACTTACTTCTGGTGGTATAGAAACAGTAAGTGATGGAAAAGAAGGTGAAAACAGCCCTTTTTGTAATGCTGTTTTTTCTATTTTAGAATCTAATAATCAAAAACATTTGTCCTTTAATCACTTTTCTGAACAAGTCATATTACAATTTAATGAGGATAGAACACAAACGCCATTGCATGGTTCACTATCTGGCTCAGGAGATAAAGGAGGTACATTTTTTTTGAACTTAAAGATAACAATGAAACATCTATAGTAAAAACGATACAATTACCACTGGAAATTAATAAAGATATTAAGATAGAAAATACCATCGAAATTCCTTTCTTTATTGAAAACAAAAAGTTCAACAATGATTTCGTTAATGCTTTTGTCCAACAACTTGGATATTCAATCATAAGTAATATTAGAGTCTTTGTAAATGAAGACGAAAATTATTCGATTTCACGTAGTAACGAAAATGAATTCTATTTAGATGTCAATTACACTATTGAAACATTAAATGATAACTTCCTAAGTATTGTAATCACCGAAAGTGATTATTTTGGCTCAGCACATCCAAATTATTACGTTTACAGTATCAACTTTGCCTTACAACCAGAAAGAAAAATCTCACTATTTGAAATTATCGACCATAGTGATTATGAAAATATTGAATTCTTTCTTATTGCTATGATAAATCAATATTCTGACACAGAATGTGCCTCAATACTTTTAGAATTTTGTAAATATGAATATTTACATGATCTTGGTTTTTCCTTTAATTCTGAAATATTTACTATTTATTTTATAAACTTACTCCCTCATGTTGCGAAGGGTTGTGGGATTTTAAATATTCCAATAGATAAAATAAAATTGAAGGTTTAACAAAGCACTAAACCAGCAATGCCAATGGGTGGTGGAATGCCAGGAATGATGTAACAACGTGTCGCTGAGACAAATTATATATTAACCGTTCTACTTTTGTAGAGCGGTTTTTATTATATAATTATTTTAATTATATTTGATTAACTTAAATAAAACCATGAAAGAACATCAATTCATTTCTTATTTCACATCTCCATAATTTAGTTCTAGAATCTAACAAAGTAATTAGGGGACGTAAATCTTTACTTAATAATCAGTATTCGACTATAGGTTTATAATTTGCAAGAAAAGCGTAAAAAATTCTAAGCCATATAAATAATATATAAAAATCTATGGAAGCATATTACTTATATAAATTTGACGTAATGTGTAACTTTAGAAGTTAGATCAAAGCATAACAAATGAAAGTTTGAAAAATTAATTATGAAACAATCAGAAAAATTAATTATAGAGATTGAACAAAAAAGAACAGAGTTCAAAACAGAGAATTACCCAATGTCTATTGGAGAGCTTGTGAATTTATTCGAAAAAGGAGAAATTTTAATAAACCCAGATTTTCAGAGGTATTTTAGATGGACAAACAGTCAAAAATCAAGACTTATTGAATCAATTTTATTAGGCATCCCTGTTCCTTCAATTTTTGTATTTCAGAGAGAAGATGGTATATGGGAAGTTGTAGATGGATTACAAAGAATTTCAACATTATTACAATTCATGAGCGATTTGCCAGAAGCGGAAGATATCCCTAAAAAAGAGAGACTTAAACTAGAAGGGACAAAATATCTTCCAAGTTTAGAAGGAATGGTTTGGGAATACAAAAATGACGGAGATTTAGAAATCCCTAGTTCATTAAAACTATTTATTAAAAGATCAAAACTTAATTTCTCGATAATATTAAGTGATTCTGGTCCAAATGCAAAATTTGATGTATTTCAAAGACTTAATACAGGAGGAACATATGCAAGTGACCAAGAAGTCAGAAATAGTGTTATGATAATGGTTAATAAACCAACTTTTACTTGGTTTAAAGAATTAGCAAGTGACAACAATTTTGTTGAAACTATAGCATTAACCGAAAGACTTTTTGAGGAACAATATCCAATGGAATTAGTTCTTCGTCATATTGCACTATCTCATTATACGTACTCACCAAAGAAAGAACTTAGTGATTTCTTTGATGAAATTGTAGAGAAAGTTTTAATAGATACAACTTTTGATTATGTTGGAATAAAAGATAAATTCTTTAAAACATTTGAATTATTAAATCAATTGTTTGGTGATAATGTTTTCAAAAGATTTGATGGACAAAATTTTAAAGGGAAATTTTTAGAATCAGCATTTGAAGCAATATCAGTTGGTGTATCTTCAAATCTAGACAACTATCAACTACCTGATGACATAGATTTTATAAAACAAAAAATAAAAGATTTACATACACAATCTACTTTTCAAAGATTCACAGGTTCAGGTTCAAATGCAAGAACAAGAATTCCTAACATTATTCCGTTTGCAAAAGATTATTTCCGAAAATAATGGCAGCTAGAATTCAGACATTTGATAATCTTTCGGACAAATTATATGGAGAATTATCTTGGAGAAGAAAAGAACTTACTTTAATAAAAAGTAAAATACCCACAAGTAAAAATTCTTTACAGTCCGCTATGATTAGAGCCTCACTTCCGTTGCTGTACGCACATTGGGAGGGATATGTCAAACTAACTATGAGCTATTATTTGGAATACGTATCAAACAAATATCTAAAAAATGATGAATTAAAAACTCAATTTATTGCTCTTTCATTACAAAATAAATTAGGTGATTTAAATAACAGTTCTTTTGAAAACAGAACTAAAATCATTGATTTTATTTTTACTGAAATCAATAAGCAATCAAATATTCCCAAGAAAAACATTATAAATACCAAGTCTAATTTAAGGTATGATGTTTTAAGTGAGATTTTATTTATACTCGACCTTCAAGATTCTCATATAGAAAGTAAAAAGGAGTTGATTAATGACCTTGTTGAAGAAAGGAATTATATAGCGCATGGAGAACATAAGATTATAGATTTAACAACATTTGAAAACTTTTATGATGACATAATTTCTTTAATGGATTACTTAAAAACCACCATTGAAAACAATGCTATACAGGAGAAATTCAAAAAAGCGAGCACATAATAAAATATTTCTCGTTGAGCAATGTCTCCTGACTTTGTTCCAATAAAAACAAAATCAGTTTATTTAAAAATAAGCTCCGAAGTCTTCAGACTTCGGAGCTTGGTTTATTTATCTAATTCAGAATAATATTCTTCAAAATCAAAAACAATATCAAATAATTCCTTTGGGTCTATTCTTAATCCGGTTGCAATTTCAATAAAAGTACTGAGTTGACAATCAATCTTATTATTAGCAACATCACTAATCCTTGCAGCCGTAACATTACATCTTTCAGAAACCTTAGAATAAGGAGTTTCTCCTTTTATTTCTTTTATTTTTTCTGAGACCATTCTTTTGATTTCATCAGTCTTAAACTCGTTCATAATCGCACTGTTTAGTGCAAATTGTAATTATTAGTATAAATTATCATTACCGAATTCGGTAATATGAAGATATTTTTATTATATTTGGAAAAGATTACTCATTAGAGTAATTTTGCGATACTTCAACGAAATATAGAAGCTATTGCTTAGAGTCTTGTCATAGAAAACTGGTAATTTTTAAAGCAACAAGATGATAAGTATGAAGCTCACGACCTAGGCGTGGGCTCTCTTATCTGTTGCACGGTATACCAGTACCTCTATGACAGATATTGTAGAGTCTCATGCCGTTTTTATTTTCATGCTGTTCTGCTTTTCTACAATCATCTTATTCTAAGCCTGCTTTACAACATAAAGTATCATGATACGGTACAATGGGGTGTACAATCCATTGCGGCTTTCGGGCTTTTAGAAAAACACAAATTCTATTATATTCATTGGCTTGTATGGCAGGAAGTTCAGGACTTCCTCCTTTACGGCCAGTAAAATCGTAAAATAAAAATACAAACTCATGAAAAAAAGCAGAACAGACTTTCACTCCCGGCTTGGGAAAGGCCACAAAAAATACTACGGCTTACAGCTGATGGAAACCTATTTTCAGCTCAATGACCTTACAGCATCCAAGGAACAGCTAAACAACATTATGAATTATGCTCTCAAACGAAATAGCCGGATACAGGAAGATCCGTCTGTCATTCTTCATTTTTATCAGGCGATGCGGTCATTCATTCGTGCAGGTTACTTCATAGCGCTGAAGGAAAAGAAAGGGATCGTCAATATCCCGTTGGAAGAAGTATCTCCATTAGTTCTTGGCTTGCTTTCTGAGAAAGAATACCAAAATCCTCTGTTGGTCTTCAAAAAAGCATTCAAAGAATACAGCATCAGGGAATTTGATTATTTTATATCCGGGATGGCCTATTTCTCACTTGGGGTATACAACAATCTCCCAGAAAGGAATATGATAAACCCATATATTCATCTGATCAAAATGCTGGATGCAGCGTATCTTCTTCTGGAAAGGAGAAGGAAAAAATAAAAATTCCTGCGTCAATAGACTTCGGGCAGTAATGCAGCTCTGCCCTCTTCTATAAATCCCTCCAGCCTTTATTACAAGTCTCTATAGTCACTTAATGAATAAAGTCCAGTTACTTCTGAAGCCCCTTTAATCACTTCCATAAATCCCTTTAGACACTTGTATAAATGGCTATACTCCCTTAGGAACAACCTGCATCAATAATGCAGCCTCCTATAACCATTTTACAAAACCTCTTTAGCTACTTCATAAAGAAGCTCCAGCCACTCCTGGCCCCTCTACAGCCACTTCAATAAGCCACTTTAACCACTTAGATAAGTGGCTATATCCTCTTGAGAACGGTCTAAATCCACTTCACAAAGCCCCTCCAGACCCTTCCATAAGTCCCTGAAACCTCTTGAGCAAGGCGAGACCTCCCCTTATCCAACCCCATCTACCCCCTTAGGTAAGGGGGTATCCGTACTTGATGATGAAGTACAGAATGTAAGTGTAGCCGTTCTGTTTTCAGAACAGTTTTTATTTTTTTAACCTTAAAGCATCCCTTCATTATTCAAGGATTTATGGGTAAATGTGAGGTATTAATGGCTCACTCTAAAACATCTCAGCTTTGAGTAAATAAAAACAGGTTCTCTAAAGTAAGAAAGCTTCAGAGACAGTATTTACACCATATAACACTGTCTACAAGTCACTTTCAATCAACAATAAAATATTATTAAAAAAATTAACAAATAAATACCTAAACAATCAAAACTATGAGTAAATTTGAAAAATTTTAACAAAATAACCATATAAAACTTAAAAGAACAATGAAGAAATTGATCTTAATGACTTTTTTAACGTTCTCGTTAGCAAGTCACGCTCAGGATTTGAAAAAAATTGAAAAAGAAAAGGCAAAACTGCAACTTTTTGAAGAAGAAAAATTTCCTGAGGCCTTCAATGAAATCTACAAAAAGAATGTTGGAAAAGTTTTGTTTTCAAATTCTAAAACTGAACGAGCACTTCCCGCTTCAGAATATATAACAACATTTACCTTAGGAGACAAACTATTTCTCAGAGGATTTTATGCACATTCTGTTTCAAACAGTATCTTATTACAATTGGTAGAAAGTGGCATGAAGACCAAGGATATTAATGGATGGAAAGATTCTTTTGATTCCCAGACCAGATTGATATCAAACCTTTATTTTGATGATCAGTTCATAGCGTCTTCAGGGAGAGATGAATATTTAAATGAAGAGGATATGACAAGGAAAAACTTATCCATGAAACATAGCCTCAACGACGGTACGGAAACCCTATGGATGGGAGAAATTCCTTTTCAGAAATTACTGGGCAAACAAGAATTATTAACACCTGGGAAACATAAATTAAAAATAGAACAGGTTCCTTTAAAAACCTTTGGAGGAGGTGCCGATTTTCAATATAAACCGATAGCCGTGGGTGAGATTGAAGTTATTGTACCGAAAGAAATAAAGTTTAATGAATCCGATTGCTTTCCAAAAGCCGCTATCAAGGATGTAAAATTAGAAGCAGAAACCCTTAAAGCGGTAAAAAAATTCTACAAAGATGGTGCACCAAATGCATTTAAAGTAATACTGTTCAGTAATGAAATGAAAATCATCAGACAAGAATATACAGGAGTAATCCTTAGAAAAGCTTATGATGCAGTGGTAGTTTCAAAAAAAGGGGACGAAGTATGGTATAATTATTATACATTCCACAAAGAATATAATGGTTCAAAATATGAGGAAGCCGTTATAAACAATGATGTAGCAACTTCTATACGAGCAGAAGGGAAAGTAGTGAATAAAGGCTGTCTTAAGTTTTTAAAATAATAAAAAAACATCAGTAAAATATTAAACCAGCTGGGCAAGATCTCTCAGTTTTGTACTCATAAACAATCCGAAGTCATAAGGCTTCGGATTTATTTTTAATAACAAACCAATGTGTTAATCCCAGCTCCGCAAAGTCTCCCGACTTTGCGGAAATAAAATAAATCATCCGAAGTCAGGAGACTTCGGATAGCGGTAATGAGATACAGAACCTAAGTAAAACCGCTCTGTTTATAACAAAAATAACCTCATGCTCATTTGACTATAAGCGATTTTAGAAAATTCTCTTCAACTTTTCCTATCTTTAAACCACCCAAAACTTCAATAAAAATAAATACTAAGCACTACCACCCTTGAAAACAAAATTATTATTCCTTTCACTGTTGGGTTCATTCTTAGCCCATGCACAGACTCTTCATTTTAAAAACCTTGCCAATATGTCTGCAGGCAGAGGAGCCGTAACCAGTGTAATAGTGAATGATAATATCTATGTGAGCAATGGATATCAGGAAAAAGGAGGTGATGCGAAGTATATTGAGAAATATAATATTACTGGTAACAGCTGGAGTATTCTCAATTCTACCCTACTTACCAAAAAATTTGCTAATTCGGAGACTTACGATAATAAAATCTATATTTTTAACGGTTGGGGAAACAGCCATCTTGAAATTGTAGACCTTGCCACCAATACCATAACGAAGGGGGCTGTTAATCGTTCCTATACAGGAAATGCAGGTTCTGCCATCTATAATGGCAAGATATATATGTTTGGCGGAAGCGGATTAAGTGGAGCCAAGACCTCTGTATTTTCCAATAAATTCCAGTATTATGATATTGCTTCAAATACATGGAATCCCTTACCAGATATGCCCACAGCCAGGGAAACAAAAGGTAAAATTGTTAATGATAAACTTTATGTCATTGGTGGTTTTAACGGTACCCCATCCCGCCTGATTAATGTTTACGATCTCAAAACGAATCTTTGGACCAATCAATATACAATGCCTGCTGGTATATACGGACACTCATTAGCTGTATCCGGTAATAAAATTTTTATTGTAGGTGGTGTGAATAATCAAAGTTTCCTGGCCTATTTTGATACTACAACCAATACATTACATCAGTTGTCATCCAATATGATTCCCAGAAGACATGCTGCTGCGGAAGTATATAACAATAAACTTTACATCATCGGCGGAAGTACAACCTCTCTCACCAGCTCAGCTATTAAAAGCATACAAGTGGCAGATATTGAATAACATACACTCTCTGCAAATGCACACTGGGATCAAGAAAACAAATAAAGCACATTAGTATGATGTATCTCTGGATCGATAAAATTAAAAGCACATGGGCCAGTGAAAATATAAAGCTTAAAATGCACAATACTATCTATAAATGATTTATTGCAAACCATGAAATATTATTCAAAATATCAACATATAAACATCCATACAATCAGAACTATATGTAAATTTAAAGCCTTTAAGTAAAGCCATTACTCTAAAAAAATAATAGTAATTATTAAATAAAAAACAATGACCAAACAACTAAAACTACCAATCATACTATTAATAACAGTTGTAAGTATGAATGTAAATGCTCAAAAGAAAACAACTGCAAAACCTGCAAAACAAGCTACAGAAAACAAAACATCCAAACCTAGCAAACAAGAAACAATGGATTGGATTGCGGGGAAAATGAAAGAAGGCTTAGGTAAAGAAAGAGAATTTGTTTCATATTCCAACGGAGAATTTGTGTATAAAGTAAAAATAGGTGCCTACGATTGTATTTCTACAGTATATCTAAATAAAATCACAGGTATGTCTCCTGAATATTCCAACGATTTTTATGTGAAAGGCTCAGTCATTAAATACACAGATTTTGGTAAAGAATTTAGCTTTAGAAATATATCTGATAATGAAATGTCTATTGCAGGCCCTAACTATAATGAGTATACCCAGCCTTTTAGCTTCAAAAATGATGATGCCTTGGTTGCAAGATTAAAGAAAGCTTTCACTACCTTAATTGATTATAACTCAACAAAGAGAGCAGCCGGAGAAGCTTTTTGACAGCAACATCTGCAAAACAATTTAATATACTACCGTTCTGCCTTTGTGGAACGGTTTTTATTTAAGAAAATTGGATAAACGTCAAGATCAATAACTACCAATAAAACTACAAAAAGATGAACGATACTTTTACAATTGATGATTTGCAGAATATATGGTAAAAGGTAATGACTTTGCGCAAAAAAATAAATAATTCAAAGTCAAAAGACTTCTGCTGGTAAATAACAATATTGTTCTTTTATTCCAAGATAAAACACCTTCACTCCTACCATTTCCTCTCCACCCAACTTTTACCTATATTTGTTTCAATAACGTACACAAATATGCAAAACAAAAAATACAAAAAGGAACTTATATCTTCAGGTATAAAAATGAGAAAGGAGTTTTACAACAGGTTAGAATTATAGTATAACAGAACTAAAGTCATGAAAATTAAACATGTATTAATTATTTTTTTAATTGGTTTTTTAATCAATAGTATTGGAGCACTACTTAAAATAACCCATCTGAGTTTTGGCCCATTCTCTGGTAACGCAGTTCTCGTAATGGGTTCTTTTTTTGAATCCGCCGGAATATTATTATTACTTTACAAATTATTGACAGGTCCAAAATTTAAAAAATTTTTGAATTGGTAAAAATAATATTCATCATTATTCAACAAACATTTATACAGCTATATGCAAAAAGCATTTGAATTCCTCAAACAATTAGAAAAAAACAATAACCGCGACTGGTTTGCACAACACAAATCTGAATATGATTTGATTGTAAAAGAAAACAAAGTTTTTTTTAATAAGATTTACTCTGAGCTTCAGGAATACGATAAGCTAAAAGGAATTCATATTTTCAGGATTTACAGAGATGTTCGTTTTTCTAAAGATAAGACCCCTTATAAAACAGATTTTGGAGTTGGATATTCCCGTTCAAAACCGATGCTGAGAGGCGGATATTATATTCAGTTGGAGCCTGGCAACAGCTTTGTAGGCGGTGGCTTCTGGGGACCTGATGCTAAAGATTTACTGCGTATCCGTAAAGAATTCGAGATTAGCACCAAAGAAATTGAAAAGATTACTTCTGATGAAACTTTTGTAAAATATTTCGGAGAACTTAAGGGCGATTCTGTGAAGACAGCTCCACGAGGCTTTGATAAAAATCATCAGGCTATAGATCTCATCAGGAAAAAGCAATTTGTTGTGATGCGAAAATTTACCGATAAAGAAGTGTTATCAGACAATTTCCAAAAGGAAGTACTGCAAACTTTACTGGCCATGCGTCCCTTTTTTGATTATATGAGTGAAGTCCTGACAACAGATCTTAATGGAGAACCATTAATTTAAATTATCCAGCACCTTTTTGTACTAGCCATGAAGAAATTACATATTGCTATTCTTGTAACCAGTATCTCCCTAATTTCCTGTCATAAAAAGGATAATAATACTGTTGACTTTGAGAAAAAAGTATTTGATGATGTTTTCCTGTCAGCAGTGGATTCTACGTTGGTTGATCTGCGAACTTACACAGGATTTCAATATTCAGAAAAACAGTTGGACTCAATTAAGAAAGATACATTACACCGAATTGTTGCGTTTAATACTCAAAATTATATAGCCCCTGATGATTTTTTAGAAGACAGCAACCTAAAATATAAACTGGCCAATGATTCTGTGTGGAGTTTTACATTAGAAAAATACAACTCTTTACAGTACACTTTTAAAAACAGGAATGAACTCCCTCTTACAGGAGAACTAACTGAATGGAAAAATAAATATCCTAAATTTTCCGGTGGCTTAAGCTTCTCTAAAATTTATTTCGATGAGGCAAAAGAAAATGGAATTTTTGAAGCAGCCTATTATTGTGGTCCATTATGCGGACTTGGATACACTGTTCATATAAAAAAAGCAAATAATAAGTGGATAATTTTAAAAGTAGAGAAATCCTGGATTTCGTAAAAATTTCACAATATTATATCCACACAATATAACTAAACATGCAGTATTATAAAAAACTCTTCTTATTTTTTGCTACGCTCCTACTCTTAACTCATTACACATTTGCCCAGACAAAAAAAGTTGCTCAAATAGATTCTTTACTGCAATCAGCAAATCAAGCTGGAGTTTTTAATGGAAATATTTTAGTATCAAAAAATAATAAGATTATTTACAACAGTTCCTTTGGATTTGCGGATGCTACAAAAACAAATAAGCTAACTCCTGATTACAGATTTAATATTGGTTCCATTACCAAAGAATTTAGTGGCATAGCATTGCTGCAGTTACAGGAACAGGGTAAACTGAAAATAGAAGATCATATCTCCAAATATATTCCGGAATTGCCTCAATGGGCTCATGAAGTGACTATAAAAGATATATTACAGTACACAAGTGGATTACCCAATGTAAACTGGAAAAAAATTAAAAGTAATCATGATGTTTTTGATGATTTAAAATTAATAAACAAACTTGATTTTGTTTCGGGAACTCAATATAATTACAACATGAACAATGTTTTCTTAAGGCAGTTTATTGTTGAAAAAATTACTGGAATGACTTACAAAAATTATGTAAGCAAAAATATTTTCAACCCATGTAAAATGAACTCGTCTGAAATTACACCTATTGTTGATGAAAAGTTTATTGCAAAAGGGTTTAATAACCAATTAAAAGAAGATAAGCCAGATTTTTTGGTGGGCGGAACTTTCTTAACTACAACGGATTTACTGAAATTCGTGAATTGTCTTTATTCAAAAAAATTAATCAATGAAAATTCACTGTTTGAATTAGGACAACACTACAATCTGCCGGAAACTCAATCCTCTTTGGGAGAAGCTCAATTTAACAACAAAAAATTAGTTGCCCACGCTCACGATGGAAGAGCCGGAAACTATGAAGCTCTTTTGGTCTCTGATCTGAATGAAAATCTTACTATTATTTTGTTGGGAAATAATTATAACGGAAAATTATTTGAAATTTCTGATGCTATTACTGCTATTTTGAAAAAATAAAAAAGAGTTACAATCACAATTTATTTAAACTAAATGTTCAAAATCAAAGACAAATTATTTAATATTCAATATGCTTATTTGGATGCTTTTGTAAATTCTGATCATCAGTTGGTTTTCGGGCTGCAGATTAAAGCTACAGGTACTGATAAAATGCCGGATAATGAAAATGATGATACTTCAGACCTATTTTTTCCAGACGATGCATTATTTTTCAATTCGGAAATTTTATTAAAGATCAATCCTAATGAAATAGAAAGATGGCAGGATATTGCCGGAAGAACAATTGAGTGGAAAGATTATCCGGAAGACGAACAGGAACCTCATGCTTTATTTTATGTTTATGAACATAATGAAGTATATAATGCCAAAATTGAATTTAAAGCACTGAAAGAGAAAATCATTGTAAAAATTAAAGCCATCTGTGATATATATGCAGGAGAATTTTTTTCTGATAATTTACCTTTAGAAGTTGAAACTGAAGTTGACTTTTATGGAATATTTTGTGGCAAAGGCACTACCGAAGAACAATGCTTTAAAAAAGTTAGTCCATACTTAAATACCGATGCTTTAAAAGTTGCTCAGAATAAGTACGGAGTATCCATTGTGGTTCCACAGGATACCAATATGGAAACCAATTTACTCATATTAGCAGACTATTAATTTTATTGAATATACATTCTTTAAAACTGTATATTCAAAATAATGCAATATGGCCTGATGGTTTTGCTTATATTATCTTTACAAATTCTTTTAATGAAGAAACAACTAACAGGGTAAGATTAATAATGCGTTATCTAAAAAAATCAATTAAATAGACATGAATACTAAAAACTATACTACTGAATTAGATCAGAATAAATCTCCCAATGACAAACAGGCTACACAACCGAAAATCATTGATAAACTGGCCTGGATAGAATTAAAAGATAAATCTATTCTCTCCACTAAAAGTTTTGGTAAAGATAAATACTATATTCCGGGAGGTAAAAGAGAAGCTGGTGAAACCGATGAACAGGCCTTAATCCGTGAAATAGAAGAAGAACTGAATGTTACCGTTGACAGCAATACCCTAAATTATATCGGAACGTTTGAAGCTCAGGCACACGGACATGCGGAAGGTATTATTGTAAAAATGACCTGTTATACGGGCCAATACTCCGGAGAATTAAAAGCCAGTTCTGAAATTGAAGAAATAAAGTGGCTGAATTACTCTAATAAAGATAAAATATCAGAAGTAGATCAATTGATTTTTGATTACCTGTACTCTAATAATTTGTTAGAATAAACGCTCATTGATATGACCATTCAACAACAAATCTCAGAATACATCAACAGCCAGCCAGGATCCAAACGTAGCGATATGCAGGAACTTCACCATCTCATACTGGAACTTATGCCAGATAGTAAATTATGGTTTCTGGACGGCAAAAATGATGAAGGCAAAACCGTTTCCAATCCCAATATAGGATATGGAATCCACACCATTCAATACACAGATGGTAAAACGAAAGAATTCTATCAGATCGGGATGAGTGCCAATACAACCGGAATATCTGTTTATATTATGGGAATAGATGATAAAACCTATTTAGCCCGAACATTTGGAGCAGAAATAGGAAAAGCAAGCGTAACCGGATACTGTATTAAATTTAAAGCCCTGAAAGACATCAATATTGAGGTTCTTAAAACAGCAATACTCTATGCCTATAATCAAAAGCCTTAATTTTACAATAGAATTTAATAACACTAACCATGGAATCATCAAATAAACCTATCCGTAAACTCACCTTATTTCTCATCGTAGGAATATTATCTCTTCTTATCGGTTTATTCTTTTCCTATACGGCATTCACCAGTGTTTCTGCAGCAGATGGTTTGGCAGGAATGTATATCTTACTGGGATTAATTCCAGTTGTTCTCATCATCATTATAGATAGAATCTGCGTTTGGAAATTTGGAGCAAGAAAAGTCAATAAAGTTCAGTTTTATATTACAGGAATACTGGTTTTTCTCTTTATCATGAACTGGATCAGACTACAGCTTCAGTAAACAAACTGATGATAAAAATTAATAAAAAAACATGAAAAAAGCATTTAAATTTATAGGAATTACACTGGGAATCCTTGTATTATTTCTCATCGCCAGCAACTTTATACAGGTTAATGAAAGAGAAAGCCTTCTTTATAAAATTCAGCAATATGTAACCTATAATGATGAAGACTGGAATAATTATGAAACCAATCAGAAAATATTGGCAGAAAACCCAGTGGGATCTTCTCAAACTACTGTTGCAGCAGTACCTGTAAAAGATTTTCATCCTTACAATATTGATTTACTCACTGAAAGTGCTAAAAAAGAAGAATTAAAAAAAATTGAGAATGCTCATTTTGAAAATTTAGTTCCGGCAAAAAAAGGTCCGGATGATGAAGATGCTCAAATCGCACTGATTAAACTAACCGATAGACGCTTAACAGATGTTATCATCAATCAAAAGCTGAGTGTCAAAATCGGGAAATGTTATGAAAATCCGAATAAAGAGGAAAACTACAGCTGTGTAAGCTGTATGATCTTATTGTACAACAGGGAGAAAAAAGATTGGCAGGAAGCACCTGATGGAGAAAACTTCCTGGACAATTCCTATGATTTCTATCAAACCTATGAAGGTGGAGAATGGGGAGCAAAAGGGTTATCAATGTATATTCCTTATGATAAAGATCTTTTTAAAAAGTATGAAAAAAAATAAATAGCAACACCTCTACAAAAATTAATCTTATTGTACTTAGCATAATTAGAGGATGTTATAAACACTTTACCTAATGCCAATAAAGTATTATTATTTGCTTTCCGCCCTACTTCTTTTTTCATCTCCTGTACAGAAAAAATAAAGGATGAAAATAACTTTGTCCTCTATCAGGCGGATCTTAAAAAGCAAAATGTAAAGCTATATTGGAAAAACAATCAAAATGAGATCCTGAAAAGCATCAGTAATCTGAAAAATGATGTAGAATCCAGAAATGAAAAACTAATTTTCGCCATGAACGGCGGAATGTTTGAAGCTGATAACAGTCCAAAAGGACTTTATATTGAAAACTTTAAAACACTGAAATCTATAGATACATTACAAGGGTCCGGAAATTTCTATCTTCAGCCCAATGGAATATTTTATATCACCCAAAACAATCAGCCCGGGATTATTGAAACCAAACAATACAAACAAAATACAGCCATAAAATATGCTACCCAATCCGGTCCGATGCTATTAATCAATGGAAAAATAAACTCCATCTTCCAAAAAGATTCTAAAAACCTGAATATCAGAAATGGAGTGGGTATTCTGGAAAATGGTGAAATTATTTTTGCAATGTCTAAGAAGGAAGTAAATTTTTATAGTCTTGCTCTGCTTTTTAAAGAAAAAGGTTGTAAAAATGCTTTATATCTGGATGGATTTGTATCCAGAACGTATCTTCCGGCAAAAAACTGGATTCAGACCGATGGCAATTTTGGAGTAATGATAGGCATTACAGAATTAAAATAGAAATAATTTTTCATCAAATAAATCATTTCCAACAGGTAAAATATACTTACCTTTCTCCCCAATTAAAAAACAAATTCACCTTATCATTCACTACTAAACATGAAAAAAATCATATTGGACCTGGCCACAACCTTAGACGGATTTATTGAAGGACCGAACGGAGAAATCGACTGGTGCATCATGGATGATGATATGAATTTTGATGGATTTATCTCTGGAATAGATACTATTTTCTACGGAAGAGTAAGCTATGATGCATGGGGAAATTATCAGCCTGATGAAAACACAGCTCCGGAAGAACTGGAATTCTGGAGAACCATTCATGCAAAGAAAAAATTTGTGTTTTCAAGCCAAAATCGCGAAGACGAAAGGGCAACATTTATTCATTCTGATTTTGTGGAAAAAGTTTCAGAAATAAAAAAACAAGGTGGAAAAGACATTTGGCTGTATGGCGGTGCAAGTCTCATCAAAACTTTTATTCAAAACAACTTAATTGATGTATACAGGATATCTGTACACCCTGTTGCTTTGGGAAAGGGAAAACCTCTTTTTGAAGATCTGAAAGAAAGATTAAATTTAAAACTTGTTGAAACCAATGTTTTTAAATCCGGTGTTGTTCAACTTATTTACCATCCATAAACTACAATTGAATATGAAACATTACATGTCTTTTTTTCTGCTTTTCTTACTCATTCATTGGATACCGGCTCAAACAAAACAGGACACCCTGAATATTAAACAGGCGGCTCTTGATTATATAGAATCACAGCATTCTCCTTCCCCAAGCAGAATGGAACGTGCCTTGCATCCCCGCATGGTAAAACGCACCTTTTGGAAAGACAAAGCTACAGGCAAAGAATATCTCCGTGAAACCAATACAGAATCTATGGTTTTACTGGCCGAAAGCTATAATAAAAATGGTGATAAATTTCCTGCTTCTCCTAAAAAAGAAATAAAACTGCTCGATATTTCTGATAAAGCAGCTTCTGTAAAATTACTGGCAGATGAATGGATAGATTATATGCATCTTGTTAAGCTCAATGGATCATGGAAAATAGTCAATGTTCTTTGGCAATACAATGACAGCAAGCAGCATAACTAAAAAACTTTTTGTCAACATGAATATAAAACTGGATTCCATCATTCTTTATGCACAAAATACCAATTTGCTTAAGAACTTTTATGTTGAAAACTTTAACTTAAAAGTGATTGAGGAAGATTCTGTTTGGGTTTTAATGAACGCCGGAGCAGTTAATATCGGACTCCATAAAATCGGAGATCAATATCTTGAAAAAATAGAAACAGGTTACCAATTTGACAACAATACCAAACTTGTTTTTGAAGTGGATACGGATATTGAATCAACAAGAAATGAACTGCTCACAAAAAAGTAGAGATGAGAGCTATTAAAACCTTTGAAAACTATGATTTCTGGTTATGTGACGGTATAGATCCTGAGGGAAATGTATTTCAGTTAAAATGCAGAAAATAACAGATTAAATTTCGAATATTTAGACCATACCATGAAAACAAAAAATATACTTGGATTTTTATTTGTACTCACCGCTCATTTTTTGTTCGGACAGAATATATCAACTATTGAGAAACAACTGAGTAAAGCCTTTCAAAAGATTGATTACTGGTCTTCTGAGGGTAGAAATAACGAAAATTCTTATGATTCACTTGCGACAGCCAATACCAAATTTGAAAAATTATTAGTTCAATATACGTCTTCACATTCCCAAACCATAAGCCATCCTTTCAAATCTTTAGAGAAAATCGGGTTAATTATTGCAACTTCCGAAGATGGTAAATTCAGAATTTATTCATGGGATACCTGGACAGGCGGAAGCATGCATTTTTTTAAGAATGTCTTCCAGTATGAGGTAGATAAAAAAATATATTCTAAAACTGTAGAGAGCCAGGGTGAAGGTGATCCTGGCAACTATTATACCCAGGTCAATGATATCATTTCTGAAAACAAAAAATATTACCTTGCTCAAAGTAAAGCGATCCTGAGCTCAGGAATGAGCTACCATGCCATCAAAGTTTTTTCTATTGATAACGGAAAGCTGAATGATAAAGCTCAATTAATAAAAACCCAAAGCGGAATAAAAAACCAGTTGAGTTATGAAGTAGACCTTACTGCTTCTACCAACAGACAATATGAAGGAAGAGATTATGAAATTGAATACGATCCGAAAAATAAAATCATCAGTATTCCTTTAATACAGGCAGATTCTAAGATCACAGTTAAAAAGATACGGTATCAGTTTAAAGGGAAATATTTTGAAAAGATATAACAGTCTTTATATTTAGCGATGTACGAGAAAAACTATTATTGATGAAAAAAGTAATCATAACAGATCTTATTATTGTAGCATTAGTTTACATTTATTATCCGGTCTTTGACAGTGAAACAATTTCCTATTTCATTATTTTTTTGTGTTTTGCTATTCTTTGTTTTTCAGTAGCGAAAATTTATACCTCGAACGACAAAGAAAATTATGAATCTGTTGAAAAAGAAATGAACCAGCGCTATGCTGATGACGGTATTTTTCAATACATCAATAATGGATTTTATGTAAAACAGGAAAGAACCATTGAATGGATAGAATGGAATCAAATTATCACGGTATATTCATTCAGTATTCCGATATTAAACACTGCCAGACAAACCGGAATAGAAATCATTACCGATGAGAACAGCTATGAATTTACTTATGAAAATACCCCTGGAATAGATAAATTGATAGATCAACTTATTAAGCATCTTCCGAGTTGGAAATACGATTCTCCAACTATTAGAAATAATGCTGGTGCTAAAAAAACGTTGCTTTACCAACGAAAAAATATTCAATAATATAAGAAATATTAGTCAAAAAATCTAAAAATGTGTACCATAATTAAAGTAAAAAATAGAATTAACTGGTTGGTGACCTTTATTACAAGCTTAGCTTTAATAGTATTTCTTTTTATTATTATTATTTTAATCCCTTTGGTATCTGTTAAAGAAACTTATTTTCTGTCTGTAATCAACTATCTCATCAATGTAATTCCTTTTGTAGCATTTTTCACTCTTTTTTTATATTTCTGGCTCTGGAATACCTTTGGAAAAACACTTCTCATTGTTGAACAAGAAACCATTACAATAAAATATAAAAACAAATTATTTGTTGGTTCAAAAATATTCCTGAAACAGGAAATTAAAGATATTCAGACAATAGATTTTAAAATAGAAAAGTATCAATTCGGTACCCGCTATCATTTCTCATGGGTAGATGCTACTTACTCTGTTGTATTTATAAATAATAATGGTGAAAAAAGAATTATTGACTGGATTACAAAAGAGAAAGCAGATGAAGTAACTGAAAGGATAAAAAAAGTATGGTATCAGAATAATGTTTAAAATAATAAGTTTAAATACAAGCAAAATGTAATACAAACTACTTTACAGCTGTCTTATAATAAAAGATACATGAGAATCATTCTAACCTGCCTTCTGGTAATTTTGGCAGCTAATCCTGTTTTTTCACAAAAAATAAAACAGCTGGAACAATTATTAGCAGCTTATGACCAAGCAGATCAATTCAGTGGTACTGTTCTTGTCGCTGAAAAAGGAAAAATTATTTTTGAGAAAAGTTATGGCTACAGAAACGGCCCTAAAAAAGAAAAGAACACCAATAACAGTCTTTACCGGATTTTCTCCACCACAAAAATGTTCACAGCCACAGTAATTCTGAAACTGGAAGAAGAAGGAAAATTATCTATCAATGATAAACTTTCCAAATACTACCCTAACTTTCCAAAAGGAGATAGTATCACCATTGCTAATCTTCTTTCTCATACCTCAGGAATCCCCAATGATACAGCCTCAGAAAATACTGTAGATGAAGAAACGTTTATGAAATTCATTGCTTCAAAGCCGCTAGACTTTTCACCAGGCAAAAAATGGGATTATTCAAATTCCGGATATTATATTCTTGGGTATATCATCAGAAAAGTAACCGGATCAGGCTATGAAAAGGTAATTGAAAATTATATTCTGAAGCCTCTGCAAATGAATCATACCGGCTTTCATTTTAATATGGTTACTGATGAAAACAAAGCCTTCGGATATGAATTTTTATCACCTAATAATTCCAACGAAGCTTTACGTTTTAAAACCGATCATCCTTTTGCTGCCGGAGCCATGTATTCTACTGTGGAAGACCTTTTCAAGTTCAACGAATCTTTTAAAACCAATACCATTCTTAAAAAGGAAACCATTGAAAAAATGTTTACTCCTTACCTTAATGACCATTATGGATTGGGCACTGATCGCCTACTCAAAGATGGTAAAAACAGAATTGGTCATGACGGTGGCGGGCCAGGCTATAGAAGCAGATACTACAGAATATTGGAAGATGATATTTGTATTATTGTGATCTCAAATTCTGATTTATCACATACTGATACTATTATTCCAAAGATTGAAAACATACTATACAACAAACCTTATAATATCCCGACACCAGCCAAAATTAATTCACAGCAATTAAAAGAACTGGAAGGAGTTTACTCTACAGGAACTACCGATTTCTATGTAACAGTCGTAGACGGGCAAGTTCTTTTCAGAGAAAAAGGATTTCCTATCTGCTCTCTGTTTCCTATCACTAATACTTCATTCCAATTGGATGATAATTTCACATTTACTTTTAAACCGGATGAATCAGGAAAAATAAATTCATTGGCCGTTAAGTTCCGTGATGGAAGTGTAAAAACAGGGACAAGAAAAGCTTCTAATTATCTATGGGGAATCATTGGAAATGCAACGCCAGGTGGCTGGGATGGTAAAGACACTCCATTGTTAGTAGATCCCAAGAATCAAAATCTTTATTTCCTCAAAAACTTTCATCTGAAAAAAGGCAATCTGAAATTCAGACTTGATAATGATTGGGGATATAACCTTGGCCTAAACAACGACGGAAAAACCATTGCTCTTAATGCCTATGATTTTCCGATAGCAGAAGAGGGTCAGTATGATATTGTATTGGATATGTCTGATCCTGTAAAACCTCAGTATAGTATAAAAAAAACTGTTCTGTAAAATATACAACCCCAAAACCGCTCCATTTCCGAGCGGTTTTTTATTTGAAAAATGGATTCATATTTTTCTTATTTTTACATAACAAAAATCATATCACAAAACATTTATGCCACATTTCATCATAGAATGCTCACAGGATATTCTCCAACAAAGAACTCCGGATGAAATCATGGATGCAGTATATCATGTGGCTCAATCAACAAACCTGTTTGCTGTGAATGATATTAAAGTAAGACTGCAACCTTATCACTATTATCGATTAGGAGAAGGCAAAAAGAACTTCCTGCACGTCTTCGGATACATTATGCAAGGACGCAGTACAGAACAAAAAGCAGATCTTTCAAAACAAATAAGCACACGGCTTACAGAACTACTTCCTGATATTTCATTTCTATCGGTAAATATCTATGAATTTGAAGCAGCTACTTATACCAACAAAGCCC
This sequence comes from Chryseobacterium sp. CH25, assembly GCF_004119455.1. Classification (GTDB taxonomy): domain Bacteria; phylum Bacteroidota; class Bacteroidia; order Flavobacteriales; family Weeksellaceae; genus Chryseobacterium. The sequence goes on along the minus strand of NZ_NRQT01000002.1, from coordinate 280,196 downwards.
TCATTAATCCTGAGAACTCTAATCATGACCGTCATTTTGGGCTTTGACACTCATTTTTAAAACCACAAAATATAAATATCATGAGCTTAAAAACATTAATCACTAAAACCGCTGAGTACAACAATTGGGTAGTCAATAAATACATTGACTGGCTATCCACAAAATCTGATGAACAGCTTAATCAGGAGACCATTTCAAGCTTTCCAACTATCTTAAAAACACTGCATCACATCTGGCAGACTCAGGAATACTGGTGGAGTCATATTTCCGAAAACAACGATTTTGATTTTGCTAAAACTACCGCTGAATCCAGTAAAGAAGAAGTTTTCAGGAATATAAAAAGTAATTCACAAAAACTGGTGGATTACGTAGAAAGCTTATCTGAAGAAGACCTAATAAAAAATGTAAAAATAGAATCCCAATGGTTTCAATGTGACTTTTCAAAATATGAATATATCCAACATGCTATTCTTCACGGAACTTATCACAGAGGACAAATCGTAACAATGGGCCGTAATATAGGAATCACAGATGCTCCTATGACAGATTTCAACTTCTGGAATATTTACAAGGACAAAGAATAACTTTTTGAACTTTAAAAAATTAATAGAATGAGCCAAATCTTTGAGCTCATATATTGTCATGCCTGTTAAAAATCAAATTTAGACAATAACTTTTTTATCAATTGAGCTCTCCGGATTACCATTCAGAAAGAAAATTCAACCATTGAGCTTATAAAATTTCTTACTATTCTTTTTTTATAATATTTTAGTTCAAAAATAAACCATGAAAAAAATTCTCAAATTCTTCAAATACGCTGTACTTACCGTATTGGCTGTCATTTTAATTTCTATTCTGTATGCGTTTGTAAGTAACAGAATTTTTATTGGCGGAAAAGATTCCGAATTCACAGATTATCTGAAAAACAACCATACTCAAATAAATGATAAAATAGACGGTAAATTATTTGATAATCATTTCTACAATTCTCAGGTTATTCTTTTGGGAGAAATTCATGGATATGCAGACAACCAAAAGCTGGATCTTGATTTACTGAAATTTTTAAACCAGAAATCAGGTGTTAAATATTATATTGCTGAAATGGACAGCACCAATTCCCATAAACTGAATCTGTTTCTTCATGGAAATACAAAAGATCAAAACTTGCTTAAAGAAGTTGTACTGGCTGTAAAAAAGAGAATTCCACAACAATCCAGTAAGGAATTAATGGATAAGTGGAACGCCGTTTATGATTATAATCAAACCCTAAAAGATTCTTTAAAAATATCCGTGATTGGGATTGATACAGATTTCAATAACAATTCCCGTAAAATATCCAGGGATTCTTCGATGATCGTCAACTTTAAAAATGCAGTGAAGAAGCAGAATATTGAGCATGAGAAATTCTATGGGCTTTTCGGGTTTTATCATGTCCTTCAACATGGTGTAAAAAAAGATAAGATGCCTTTTGCAGAAGAACTTAAAAACTCAGGCTTTAAAACATCAAGCATTGTAAGCTACCCTTTAGACAGTGAAATGTATCTGCCAAAAAATCCACAGTTCCCTACTCCAGAAGATGAAAAAATAGACTGGATTAATGCTGATGGGCCATTCATGTTGGTAAAAGGAATTAATGACTTCAAAGATTTTGCAAAACCTAATTCCATTACATTATTCAAACTTAATGCTAATAATTCTCCTTATCAACATGCAGATAAATTAATATCTGTAAAATCCAGAATGTTTGGAGAAAGCTTTACTCCACAGGAAAACACCCACACTCTGGATTATTTTCAGTATGTTGTGATCACAAAAAATTCAAAAGCTTTAACCCCTATACAATAATCATTTGCCTCCTTTCAATGAAAAAAATTATTTCGGTTTTATCAGTATTTATTGTGCTTTCCTGCTCTACACGAAACGCATCTCTTACTACAGATAAAAATTTTGATTATAACAGATTAGAAAAGGTAGCTGATAGTGTAAAAGTTGAGAATATTGTTATTAATAATCTCTTCAAACATCAGCTTCTTGCTCATAAAAATAAGCAATATGATTCTGCAAGGATCGTTAAAAATGTCTATCTGCCACATAAAAAATTATGGGACAGCTGCTATGGAGTGATTTTCGGGGATGAAAATGCTAACCTGTTCAACAATCCTAAAGGAATGATTGCCTGGAACCAATCCTTATATAACAAGAATAAGCAGGAGCTTGAAGAAAAAGCCAATATTGTTTTAAGTATTGATCTTAAAAAACATTTTCAAAAAACCTTAGCCCAATTCAACAAATTGGTTCCTTATCAGCCTAAGGCAAAAATCAGCTTAATCTTTACTCCCATCACCGGAATTTCATTTGGCGGATGCAATGCAGAACAATTTGCTTTAGAGCTTAATAATAAAGATGTGGATATCCTTTACTCTCTTGAAAAAGCTCTTCCCCATGAACTGAATCATCTGGTGTACGAACATTTCAGAAATACAGACAGCAATGGCGGATCTGCCTTGAGCCAGACAATAGATGAAGGTTTTGCCTGCTATTTTACTTATGTCTTCTTTAACCGTAAAATGGAAAAATATGAAGCCGTTGAAAATATGTCAAAGAAGAACTGGAGCTGGTATCTCAATCATGAAAAAGAAATATTCATAAAACTAAAGCCTTATTTTTCAGATCGTTCAGGAAATAATCCTTTACTGAGAAATGATAAACTCAAGCTTTTCCCGGATGCTCCAAAATCAATGAATTATTGGCTGGGATTCAGGATCATTGAAAAATATGTTGAAAAAAACGGCCCGGAGTCCTGGAAAGATGTTTATCATTTAAATGCCACAGATCTTTTGGAAAAAAGTGGGTATGAGCAATTCATAGAAAATTTATAGGACCTTTAAGGCTATTAAAAAATCACGGAATCAACCTTATTTATAAGGGTTTCATCGTTTTCCATAATGTTGGTAAAACATGTGGATAACTTTTCAACAATCCCTTAACCACTATCCATAAAATGTGGATAACTTTTTAAAAAGCATAAAAACAAGATAACAAATAACTATATTTCAACTGTTTAAATAAATAAACATATCCACATAAAGTTTTCCACATCCTAAAACAAACGTGGATAAGTTTATGTGGATAACTTTTTTAATTCCTATAATTCATACTTTTACGTGAAACACTAATATCCATAAGTAATAGAACTATGAACAAAATATTATTCGGAATTCTTTTTTTTCTTTGTCAATGGAGTTTTTCACAGAACATTACTTCGTATGAACATTTTAAGCACCATTCAGTCATCAAAAAGAATGACACCATTAATTATTATGTTTATTCCCGGGAAAAGATTAGTAATACAACAGGAATTCTTTTATTTATACACGGATCGGGAGCTTTCCCTATGTTCACTGTTACCAAAGACAGTAAAACAACATCTGTAGTCTCTACTGTTCCTTTTGATCTGGAAAAACTTCCAAAGGATTATGCTTTTGTTGTAGTGGCTAAAAAATGTGTTCCTTTTGTTACTACCAATAAGGAATATCAGCCATCAAAATGTTTTTATGAAAATGAATCCCTGAATTACAGGGTCTGGCAGTATAATAATGTTCTTCATGATTTCATTAAAAAGATAGAGACTCCTAAAAATATAATTGCTATTGGACATTCCGAAGGAAGTGACGTTGTTGCAAAATTAGGAACTGTCAATAAAAATTTAACCCATATCGGATTCTGGTCTGGAAGCGGAAACAGCCAGTACAATGATTTCGCTCTTATGATAAGAAAGGAAGTCAGTGAAAAAAAGATTGATGAAAAAACCGCAGCTATGAAACTAGACACTCTTTATGAAAAATTAAAGGATATAGAAGCCCACCCAAATGATATCAACAAATTCTGGATGGACAATACCTATAAAAGATGGCATGAGTTTTCTGAACCTGCTGTTGAAAATTTATTAAGGATAAACATTCCTATTTTTGCAGCAATTGGAACCCAGGATCAGGCCGTACCTATTGAATCATCATTAATTATCAAATCTGAATTTATCAGAAAACATAAAAAAAATCTAACCTACAGAATATATCCGGACTACGACCATGGATTCGAGACCGTTCCATCTAATCCTAATGAAGAACCACAAGATATGTGGATGAGCGTCTTTAGTGAATTTATGAATTGGGTTGAGAAAAAATAGAATATTTTCAGCTCATCCGTTTGCAGATATTTTGTAATTTATTCTACAGAAAATCAGAAGAAACTATGAAAACAATGAAAGGTATATTCATTATTTTATTTTCCTTTTTCCTGTTAAGCTGCAATTCTCAGCATAAAAATAACTTCAGGGCAAAGGAGATTTATAAATCTGAAAACCTCATCATTACACAGATTTCAGAGAATTCTTTTATCCATACTTCTTTTAAACAAACTAATGATTTTGGAAATGTTCCCTGCAATGGGCTTATTGTAAAAAACAGTAATGAGACCATTGTTTTTGATACTCCAATAAATGATAAAAGTTCAGAAGAACTTATCCAATGGGTCAATAAGACACTGCATGCAAAAATCAATGCAGTTATCCCTACCCATTTTCATGATGACAGCGCAGGAGGATTACAGGCATTTCATAATCACAATATACCTTCCTACTCCTACTCTAAAACAATTGAATTAGCCAAAGAAAATAATTTTGTTCTTCCTCAAAACAGCTTCAGCGATTCCTTGATTTTGAAAGTAGGTAATGAAAAAACAATTACAAAGTTTTTCGGAGAAGGCCATACAAAAGATAACACTGTAGGTTATTTTCCAAGTGAAAACATTCTGTTTGGCGGCTGCCTGTTAAAAGAACTGGAAGCTGGTAAGGGATATTTAGGTGACGCCAATGTTAAAACATGGTCTGCTACTGTTGAAAAAGTAAAAAAAGAATATCCCAATGTAAAAATTGTGGTCCCGGGACATGGCGAATATGGAGATCATAAATTACTTGATTACACGATCAATTTATTCAAAGTTCAGTAAAATAAACTCCCCAGAAACAACCATTTCACCTTCTAAAGGCTTTTCGTACCTTAGTTTGCTTAAAGTTACACACCAAAAAATAAAGTTTCTATGGAAAAATTTACAGTCTCTTCAGATGGCCAAAAAATTCATTATAAAGAATCCGGAAACGGAAATACAGCAATCATTCTGGTCCATGGCTGGCTTGGAAACACTGAGTGGTGGAATGACCAACAGAAATATTTCAACCACAATTACCATGTTATACAAATAGATCTTGCCGGACACGGAAAATCTGATTCTTCCAGAGAGAACTGGACAAGTTCTCAATATGCAGACGATATAAAAGCCGTAGCCAACGCTCTAGAATCTCAGGATATAATTCTTGTGGGACATTCAATGTCCGGTGCTTATGTTCTTGAAGCTTCTTTAAAGATTCCAAAAGTAAAAGCTTTGGTTTTGATAGACACCTTAAAAGATCTGGATGAATCTTTTAATGATGAACAGGTAGAGCAGATATTATCCATGTACCGTTCTGATTTTAAAAACGCAGTAGAAAATATTCTTCCTCAATATCTTTTTGCAGAACAAACACCTGTTTCAGTAACAGAAAGAATACAAAAAGAGTTTCTTCAAAATGAACCGGAAAAAGCGATCAATGCACTGAAACCTTTATACGAAACCGATTTCAAAAGTATTGCTATGCAAGTTCAAATTCCGGTAATAGCCATTAACTCGGATGCTTCTCCTACCAATCTTGAAGGTAACCGAAAGTATTTAAAAGATTATGATTATGTAACCATTACAGGTGTTGGTCATTATCCTATGCTTGAAAAACCTGAAGAATTCAATACTATTCTCGGAGATGTTTTAAAAAGGTTAAGCTAAATAAAAAAGCGATGCAGAATACAAAAATCTTTGCCACAGCTTTCGCCAGTGTTTATCCACATTATATTCAAAAAGCAGAAAAAAAGGGACGTACAAAATCTGAGGTTCATGAAATTATTCACTGGCTGACCGGCTATGATGAACAGAGTCTTCAGGAACAACTAGACAAGAGAACTGATTTTAAAACTTTTTTTGAACAGGCTCCAAAAATGAATCCTAATGCTGCGTTAATCAAAGGGGTTATCTGTGGATATCGCATAGAGGAAATAGAAGATGAACTGATGAGAAACATCCGATATCTGGATAAACTGATAGATGAATTAGCCAAAGGAAAAAAATGGAAAAGATATTAAGGGAATAATTTTAGCTAGTCATAATTCAATATTTTACATATTCTAAATGAAAAAAATACAACGGGAAGATATTCAAATCCTTAGCAGGCACAGTAACCTCAGCGAACAGGAAGTCAGTATGCTTCTTAAAGACAATATTTACAACAATAAAGAGGCCTGGCAAAAATTTCTTAAACTATTCCTCATCAGTCTGGGAATAGGATTTACGGTATCCGGAATTATTTTCTTCTTCGCCTACAATTGGGCAGAATTACCAAAATTCGCCAAAATCGGATTAACGGAAGCATTAATTATTGCAACCACAGGTCTGGCTTTACTTCCTAAGATTAACAATAACATCAGAAACATTATCCTTACCGGAGCAGCGGCACTTGTTGGTGTTTTGTTTGCCGTATTTGGGCAGATCTATCAAACCGGCGCTGATGCTTATGATTTCTTTTTAGCCTGGACTATTTTTATCACGCTTTGGGTCATTATATCAGATTTTGCTCCTCTATGGCTTCTGTATGTGGTTTTAATGAATACTACGCTGATTCTTTATTCGGAACAAGTGGCCAAAGACTGGGATGACAGCATTATTCTCCTTTTACTTTTTGTTCTTAATGCTGCTGTTTTAATAGGCTCCATCCTACTTTCTCATTATAAAAAACTCAATATTCCTAATTGGTTCACCAATGTTTTATCACTGGCCGTAGTCAGCATTTCAACATTTGGACTTTGCCTTGATTTTGTGGACAGCCACAAAACTTTATTATCATTTTTAATTCCGCTCAGTATTATCACTTATACTTTAGGGATCTGGTATGGGTTCAAAACAAAAAAGAGTTTTTATTTTGCCATTATTCCTTTAAGTCTCGTCATTATTACCTGTTCTTTATTATTTAGAATAAGTGACAATGGAGATATATTAAATGAAGGTATATTCTTGTTAGTATTCGTTTTCGTTATTGCTAGCATCACCCTTATCATTAAAAATCTGATGAACCTTCAAAAAAAATGGAAAAATGAGAAATAAAGAAAATATAAAAGAACTGATGGATCATCTTCATACAGTAGATGGCAGAGAGATTCATTTTGATGAAGAAGCTATTACAGCCGCTTATGAAGAAAAAAATATTAATCATCAATCTTTAGCGATTAAAATATTATCCATTTTTGGTGGAATTATGGCCTGCCTTGCTTTTCTCGGGTTTATTTTCATGGTTCAGGTTTTAGATTCACAAATAGGAGCAGGAATATTCGGAGTTCTCTGCATTACAGGATCGTCTTTTATCAGCAAAATATCAGGAAAAACCATTGTAGATACCCTGAGTGTTTCCTTTTTCATTACTGGTTTCTCTCTTTTAGGTATGGCTCTCTATACAGAAGGTGATACAATTTACCCTGTATTTATTGCCCTGGCCCTAAGTGTATTATTTCTGGTCCAAAGCTATATTCTTTCCTTCATTTCTGTATTAATTATCAACGGAAGTATACTTGCATTTGCTGAAATTCATCATGCCTTTGCTCTTACATGTGCTGTCATTATTCTTCAGGCAGTCATCATTACTTTTCTATTCTTGTCAGAATCAAAAATAATAACCAAAAGCAAGATGTTGTCTAAACTGTATGATCCGGTTCGGACAGGAATGGTTTTTTCATTCATATTTACGCTCACAGTTTTTGGATTCAAATCTTTTTTTCGCGTTGAAGATGGAGCGTATTACTATGGCTTAATCCCATCTGTTGCTATTGTTATAGCCATTCTTTATGTGATATCTCACCTGTTCAGAACAGTACAGGTTACTGATACAACTTATAAGATTCTTATGTATGTTCTCACAGTTTTATTTTTATTACCTACTGTATTAACACCAACCATACCGGGAGCTATTCTTATTATTCTGCTAAGCTTTTTAGTGAACTACAAAACCGGATTTGTTTTAGCAGTTATTGCTTTGATCTGTTTTATCGGAAGGTTTTACTATGATCTTAACTTTACTTTACTCACCAAATCTATCCTTCTGTTTACATCAGGAATCATCTTTTTGGCGATCTATTTCTTTACTCACAAAAAACTGACAGCACATGAAAAAATATAAATGGGTTATCATCATTTTCAATCTTATCCTCTTATTGATCTACTTTAATTACTCTGTAGTTAAAAAAGAAACTTTATTAAAGAATGGACAGCCTATTTTATTAAAGTTAGCCCCTGTAGATCCCCGTTCATTAATGCAGGGGGATTATATGACCTTACGATATGATATTTCTAACAATATTAATGCTGAAAAGATTCCAAAACGTGGTTACTGTGTAGTAACACTTGATTCAAATGGTGTTGCGCAGCGGGCCCGTTTTCAAAAAGAAGCCACTCCACTGAAAAGCGGAGAATACCTCATCAAGTATTCTTCTCCCAATCAATGGAACATTAATATCGGAGCAGAATCTTTCTTTTTCCAGGAAGGACATGCTGAAAAATACAGCAAAGCAGCCTATGGCGGAATTAAAACAGACAAAGACGGAAACAGTTTATTAATAGGGTTATATGACGAACAATTAAAACAGATTCAATAAAATATATTCATCATAAAAAATTATAGTAAATCCACTCCTATCTGTGAGTGGATTTTTATTTTAAGATCAATCCGGTATTAAATCCAATCAAAAAATTCTTTTCCATTTCAAAAAAACTCCCGAAATTAGCGGCTTGTGCATTAAATGTATTCAATGAAATAAAAATTTAAATTAATACATACAGTAAAACTTAGTATAAGTTTTCTTCGGGGCAGGGTGAAATTCCCTACCGGCGGTTACAGTCCGCGACTCCTTTCTTATGAAGGGACTGATTTGGTGAAATTCCAAAACCGACAGTTAAAGTCTGGATGGGAGAAGAAAATGAGACATACGGTAAGATCCTTCATTGGCTCTTATGGTATCGTATTTCATTTCCATGTACCGAAGACTATTTTAACTTTTAAAAGTAAAATAACATGGAAAAATTATTAGAACAATTCGGAGCAAACTCCAAAGAACGTGTAGAAAAAGCACTTTCAACATTACAACAGGGAAAAGGTATTCTTTTAGTAGACGATGAAAACCGTGAAAATGAAGGAGACATCATCTTTCCCGCTTCCACTATTACAGAACAGGATATGGCACTTTTGATCCGCGAATGCAGCGGTATTGTTTGCTTATGCATTTCCGAAGAAAAAAGTAAGCATCTTAATCTGCGTCCTATGGTGGAAAACAACAACTCAAAAAATCAAACTGCGTTTACGATTTCTATTGAAGCCAGAGAAGGGGTAGAATCCGGAGTTTCAGCTAAAGACCGTGTAACAACTATCAGAACGGCTGTTGCAGCAGATGCTATGGCTGAACATATTGCAAGTCCGGGACATGTATTTCCTCTGATCGCCAGAAAAGATGGAGTTTTTGCAAGACGCGGCCACACAGAAGGCAGTGTAGACCTTGTAAAAATGGCTAATTTGGGTGATGATGCTGTACTTTGTGAACTTACCAATGAAGACGGTTCTATGGCAAGACTTCCTGAAATTGTAGAGTTCGCACTAAAAAAAGGGATGAGTGTAGTAACAATTGAAGACATTTATGCTTACCGAAAAATGGTTATGAGCAACTAAAATTACATCCATTTAATGCACAAAATAGCCGCCTGACGTTGTTGGGCGGCTTTTTAATTTTATTATTTCATAAAACCCAATTTAACATAAAATTGTTTCATCTTTTTAATTAACTTTAATAAAAAATTGGCCATGAAAAAATCTATCCTTCTTCTGTTGGGAACTTCTGCAATGTTTTCAGCTCAGATTACACTTACAAAAGCATCCCATGATCCACTTGTTAATGATGTGGTGGATAACAAACTTATTACCGGAACTGTAGACAACTCTGCAACCGGAGCAAATGCAACATTTTCAAACAACAGCCTTACACTAGGAAGTGCTCTGCCAATGAGCTATACAACTCCTTCTGCTGTTGAAATCAGTACTTTCCCTGGATCTACTATTAAAATGACTGACGGAACCAATACTATATTTTATAAAGCTTCTTCTACAAAGCTTGAAATTACAGGAGTCATCAACCCACAGGTCACCCTTAATTTAAGTATGGATAATGGTACTTATATTAATTATCCTACGACCTTCGGACCTGCTCAGACTGACACTGCCAAAGGAACATTCTCTGCTTCTTTAGCCAGCGGAATATGCGTAGGAACTACATCTACCCAAGCTGATGCCTACGGAACATTAATTCTTAACGGCCAGACTTACAATAATGTTCTTAGAGTAAAATTTGTACAGAATTTCAATTTACATTTACCAACTGATGTAACCTTTTCCAATCCTTTAGGTTCTGTAACCAATACAGCATATTCCTATTATGATGCCAGCCACAGATATCCACTGCTTAGCTCCACTACAGTAAATCTTTCGGTACCTGCACTGGGCATCAACCAGACTACTACAAGTGCGGTAGCATTGAATGTTGCAACACTGGCCGTAAGTAATACTGTTAAAAAAGAAAACTTCAGTGTATATCCTAATCCGGCTCAGGATTTTATTGGATTTAAAGGAACTACAGAAGGCTATTCAAAAGCGAATATTTATAGTCTGGACGGAAAACTTATTAAAACAGCAGATCTCAATTCAGGAAACATACAGATTTCTGATCTCCCACCAGCAGCTTATTTTATTGAAGTCAGTGGAAAAAATTCCGAGACCAAAAAGAATATAAAATTCATCAAGAAATAAATTATAAAAAACTCGTTCAAACAGATGAACGAGTTTTTTTCTGAGTAGAGGTTAAAGTATACCTGAAGTATCTTCCAGCCTTCTAAAAAGTGGCTGCCGGAGCGGTATCATTATTCAGTTTTTTCTGGAGTTCGGTTTTCTTTCCTTTAGAAAAATCATAGCTTATCCCCAGTATAAACATTGATTTATTATTCATAATCTGTGTATGAAGCCTATAGTCTACTAAGCTTTCTGATAGACTTTTCGTTTTATATTCAGAGGGCATCCCTATCCAGTACATTCCTGTAGAAAAAGTAACGTTTTTATGTTTATAGCGGATAAAAATATTATTCTGATTTTCGTTGGTATTCAGAAAAGCTCCGTTGAGACTATATGTTGGGATATTGAACTGATACTGTGCTGAGAAATTTTTATATTCCGAAGACAGCACAAAATAATTTCCAAAGTAATTATTTCTAATCACCTCACCTGTACTTGTTTTTACCATTTCGAAAGTAGGCGCTAAATTCGCCTTTATCACCAGAAGATTATTTCCGAAAGGCTTATAAGAACCAGAAATAAAAGCTCCACCCTGCTGAGAATACTGCCCGTTTTCATAAGTCAGTGCATATCCACCAAAAGTATGATCCAAAATATAGTACTGGTTGATTACCCGATCTGTATAAGAATAGAATACATTCAAATTAAAATCAAAATACTTGTTGTTCAATGAATAAGTTAAATTATTGGTCCATTTCTGCTGAGAGGAAAGAAATGGATTTCCTTTCTGTACAATATTGGGTGCCAGCTGCACCACATTACTGCTGAGAGCACTGCTCACCGGACTTATAGGTTTATAGCTGCTTGTAAAGCGGAGACTTTGATTATTTTTAAGTTGATACGCCAACACTACTTTTGGAGTAAAAGACCATTCATCAAAAGTATTTTCTGCACTTTTGTTATGAATATTCGTAAGACCTACCCCGATACGATAGCTGAACTTATCTATTTTCCCTGCAAATTCACTGTATAGATATTGCTCCAGATAAGTAACCTTATACTGAGAATATCCGGAAAGGTTATTCAGATCATTGGATATTGAAGAATTTGAGATACGATATCCTGAAGAAAGTTTCCCGGCTGTAAAATCATGAGTATGGGCCAGCTCCCCGACAAAACTTGTCTGCTTTGCTTTCAAAATCATATCATTATCATATACAGAAAGACCAGATCCGGTCACCCATTCTTTAGCTGTTTCTGAAGAATAGGTAGTATAATCAGAACCTACAGCATTAATACTCAGCTCATCTTTCGTTCCTATTTTTTTAGAATAATAAAGATCCAGTTTCGGTGTGACATAATCCGAACCGTTATTTTTAAACATACTGTGCTCTTCAGCAGTATTGTCTACCGTAAAAATACTTTGTCCTGCCCCTTTTGAAAAACGGTTGAAAATATTCATATTTAATTTTACCTGAAAAGCATAATCATCAGGGACTAAACGGGTATAACGTAATGCTACAGCTTGGAAAGTATATCCGAAATGATCTTTTCTATCCTCATTAGACCGGTAATGCTGTCCATCCAGGTGATAATCATATACACTGTTTACCCTTCTGTCTGTGTAATCTCTTAAATTAATAGAATATTCCAGCCCAATATCATTTTTACCTTTTGTGTAATTAGCATAAGCAGATGCGTTAACAAAACCGGTATTCAATGCTGATGATCCTTCAGCACCAAAAACATATCCTGTTTCAGTAGATCTTGTAAGAATATTCACTACAATATCTGCCCTGGTTGCCCATCTTGCTGGCGGAATATCATAGTACTCCACTTTCACTACTTCACTAGGAGCAACACTTCTGATCTGCATGTCTGTAGCTTCAACTCCATTAATCAGAAATAAAGCAGTACCTCCTTTTGTACTTGTAATGGTATTGGACACCGGATCCAGCTGCAGTTCCGGAAGCGTACCCAATAAATCTTTTGCATACCGGGCTCTTTCCAGGGCTTCTTTATCAAAAGTATACACTGCCTTATCAGCAAACTGCTTTTTACGTTGTGCTTTTACAATGATTTCCTGAAGCTCTTTCGTTTCGGAGGTGCTCACCGTATCTTTTTTGCTTCCTGCGAAAAGACAAAGGTTCCACAAAGAAAGCAAATGGCATATATTGTTTTTTTCATGTCAGATGGATTATACTTTTAGGACAATCTATTCTTGAAATCCATTACATTATCTTTATTTTTAAAATAAAAAAGTACCATCATCAGTAATAATTTGAATGTTTTTTTCTTTAAATAAAATTATTATGTTAAATTCAGCCTGTTTTTTGCTGCTATTTTTACACTGCAAAATATAAGATTATGAAAAAAGCAATTCTGTTCATCCCATGTCTTCTGTTTTCTACAGTGGAAGCACAGGAAACCTCAACCGTTTCTTCGGAGAAGATGAATATCATCAAGACGAATGTTACCGCTTACGCATTCAGGAATATCAACCTGTCTTACGAACGCGCATTTAACCAATGGCTTTCTCTTAATATTGGTTTTGGGACCATGCCGGAAGGAAAAGTACCCTTTATCAACGCTTTCCTGAAAGATAAAGATGAAAAAAGATTTGAAAACCTAAGGGTAAAAGCCACCAATTTCACCATTGAACCCAGATTTTATATTGGAAAAGGTTATGGAAAAGGATTCTATTTTGCTCCTTATTACCGATATTCTGATGTTTCTTCCAATACCTTTGATTTTTATTATGATTATAACGGTCCGAATGGTATTACTTATCAAATCCCATTAAAAGGACAGGGAGATACAAAAGGAAATAGTGGCGGGCTTATGGTAGGTGTACAGTTTTTCCTTACCCGAAGTCAAAATCTGGTCCTGGATTTCTGGATTGCAGGCGCTCATTACGGAAGTGGAAAAGGGGATTTTACAATGACCTCAGATTATGTTCTCACTCCGGATATGCAGGCACAGTTAAAAAAAGAGATCGAAAATCTGGATATTCCGTTTGTAAAATATACTGTAGAAACCAATTCTAACGGAGCCAAAATAAGAGTGGACGGGCCATGGGCCGGTTTCAGAAGCGGACTTTCTTTGGGGTATAGATTTTAACACCTCAAACTAACCTTCAATATAAACAAACAATGATATATGGTTTTATATTCATTGTTATTCGTTATGCCCAAATAATATTCATCAACTGAAAATATTTATCTTCAGTTTCCAATAAATGAGAAATCACCAGAATTTGTATCTTGAGCCTTACAATATAATTGATTTATGAATTCATCTTCCATTACCACAGGCCAAAGAATAAAAGCTATTATAGGTGGTTCCATCGGAAATCTTGTAGAATGGTATGACTGGTATGCCTATGCAGCTTTTGCCATTTATTTTTCTCATTCTTTTTTCCCGGATTCTGACCTGAATGCACAGTTGATGAATACTGCAGGCATCTTTGCTGTTGGATTTCTTATGCGTCCTATTGGCGGATGGATGTTCGGGAGTATCGCCGATAAGATCGGAAGAAAAAGGGCAATGACATTATCTGTACTGTTGATGTCTTTTGGATCTCTTCTTATTGCTCTTACCCCCACCTATAAATCTATAGGAATTTTTGCACCCGCCCTACTACTGCTTGCCAGATTACTTCAGGGATTAAGCGTGGGTGGAGAATATGGCGTTTCTGCTACTTATCTCAGTGAAATGGCAACACAGGACAGAAGAGGATTCTATTCCAGCTTTCAGTATGTAACGTTGATTGGTGGGCAGCTTATTGCCTTAGGAATTCAACTTATTCTGCAGAAATTATTATTAACAGAAACTCAGCTGGAAACCTGGGGCTGGCGAATCCCTTTTGTGATTGGTGCCATGCTTTCTATTATTGCTCTGTATCTGCGGGCTAATCTCCATGAAACAGAAGCTTTTGAAAATAAAAAAGAGGTTAATGAAAAAAAGAAAGGAACGGTAAAAGAACTTCTGAAGCACCCAAAAGCTTTACTGACCGTGGTAGGTCTTACTTTAGGAGGAACACTTGCCTTCTATACCTATACCACTTATATGCAAAAATTCCTGGTGAATACGGTACATCTTACCAAGGAAGAATCTACTCTTATTTCTTTTATCTCCTTATTTATATTTGCCTGTCTGCAGCCTGTATTTGGCGGATTATCGGACAGGATTGGAAGAAGACCGCTTCTTTTGGGATTTGGAGTTCTGGGAACTTTATGTACAGTTCCGCTTCTCACTGCACTCAGTACCACAACCTCAATGTGGGCTGCCTTTTTTCTTATTATGGCTGCCCTTATCATTGTGAGTGGTTATACTTCTATTAATGCAGTGGTAAAAGCTGAGCTTTTTCCGGCCGAGATCAGAGCTCTTGGTGTGGGTCTTCCCTATGCTATTACAGTGGCTGTTTTTGGTGGAACTGCAGAATATATTGCCCTTTGGTTTAAAAAAATCGGTTCTGAAGAATATTTCTATTGGTATATTACAGGCTGCATTTTGTTTTCTCTTGTGGTATATATCGGAATGAAGGATACCAAGAAAACCTCAACGTTGGATAAAGATTAATTTTATAAACTCTATAAAGAAACCGCCGCCACAGATTCTCTGTGGCGGCGGTTATATTTTAGTGATAAGCCTGTTTAAATTTTTCTATGATATTGTCCAGATTATGACGCTGAACATACACAGTCTTCACCTCTTCATATCGCGGTGATTTGTAGAAAACTTCATGAAAATCCATACTTCCATTTCCTACTTTTACTACTTTCTGTACTTCAATATTAAGTTTTTTCAACTCGTCTTTAAAGACTTTAAATTCATCTTGGATACTACTGCTCATTTATATTTTTTAGTTTTTCGTTAAAAATTCCTTTTTTGTCTGCCTACCCCATCACTTCCCGGGGTAGCGACTTAAACCTTCAATAAAATTAATAATTTTTTCAAATATAAACACCATTAAGTTATTATTTTTTTATTTTATTCATCAAAACAATCAAAACATAATTCATTTAATAACCCTCATTAATCACGCATCAGAGAGGAAATATCAATCAACCGCCCTAAACATCGCACGATTCATGATTTTTATCATATCAATTACAAAAAAAACAATTAGTTCAAAAATTATTACAAAAAAAATTAATTCTACTCTTTCCTTTATACTAAAGGTTTTCAAAGAAGGAAAAATATTTTTTTAAAAAAATCAAAAAATAGTGTAACATTTTAAAAAGGCTCGTCTCTAAAAGACAAATAAACCTTAAAACTTTAGAAATCATGAAAAAATTCACATTCCTTCTTATCATCATGTTATTTTTTGCAGCGGTATGTAATATATTTGGTCAGGAAAAAACATACCCGTTTGAGGTAAAAAAATCCGGAAAAGGAAAACAGTCTTTAATTCTGATTCCCGGATTTGCTTCTTCAGGAGATGTATGGAACGAAACAACTGCAAAGTTTGAAAAAGATTTCACCTGCTATACCTTAACCATGGCAGGGTTTGCAGGGGCAAAACCTGATGCTGATGCCAGCTTCAAAGATTGGGAAAAGGGAATTGCAGCTTATATAAAGAATAATAAAATTGAAAAGCCCGTTATTATTGGACACAGTATGGGTGGTGGTCTTGCCTTGGCTATTGCTGCAGATTATCCTGAACTGGTAGGTAAAATTGTGATTGTAGATACTTTACCTAGCCTGGCAGCTCTCTCTAATCCTAACTTCACGTCTAAAGAAAATAACGACTGCTCATCAACCATTAATAAATTGACAGCAATGACCGATGAACAATTCCGTCAAATGCAGACCCAATCTATTCCACGTCTTCTCGCAGAAACTTCTATGCAGAGTACAGTGATTGACTGGAGCATGAAATCTGACAGAAAAACATTTGCCAAAATGTACTGTGACTTCTCCAATACCGATCTTAGAGAAACGATTAAAAATATACAATGTCCTTCTCTGATTTTACTGGAGTCTTATTTTGTATTTATGAAGCCTTCCATTGAAGCTCAGTATGCCAATCTTAAAAATGCCAATCTTCAATATTCTACGAAAGGATTACATTTCATTATGTATGATGATAAAGAATGGTATTTTAATCAGCTTAATAACTTTTTATCTTCGAAATAATGGTATTTGAGGATATTTACGAACTCTACTGGCAAAAGATATTCCGTCTGTGCATGGGATATGTAAATGATACTGATCTTGCCCAGGATCTTGCTCAGGAAACATTTATCATTGTATGGCAACAGCTTCCGAAATTCAGAAATGAATCCAGCATTGGAACATGGATCTTCAGAATTGCTTCCAATAATTGTCTCCGGCAGATTGAAAAGGAAAAAAGATTCTCCAAAACAGATCTCCCCATTAACCTGGAAGAGAAAAAACAGGAATCTATGGAACCTCAGATTCAGATGCTCTATCAATATATTTCAGAGCTTCCGGAAACGGATAGAATTATCATCTCCCTGGAGCTGGAAGAGGTAAAACAGGCAGAAATAGCCCAGATCACAGGACTCTCGGAATCCAATATCCGGGTAAAGATTCACAGGATCAAAGAAAAATTAACACAAAAGTTTAAAAACAATGGATACTAATATCGATTTTAAAAATATCTGGAAGCAACAGACAGCTCCCAAACCCAATATAGAAGAGCTTCTTCAAAAGCTGAAAAAATTTAAAAATGAAAATCTCCGTAAACTGATCCTCACCAACCTCCTATTAATTGTAACCAGTCTGGGCATCGGTTTTATATGGTATCGGTATCAGCCTCAGCTTCTGAGCACCAAAATTGGGATTGTACTTGTGATTCTTGCCATGGTTATTTTTCTGTTGGTTTACAACAGAATGTTTATGATCTTTTATAGAATAGACAATACAAAATCCAACAGTGAATACCTTCAAAATCTATATCTGGTAAAGTATAAGCAGAAGTTTATGCAGACCACCATGCTTAACCTTTATTTCATTATGCTGTTTTCGGGAATATGTCTTTACATGTATGAATATGCAGCAAAAATGTCATCCGTCTCTGCAATTTTAGTGTATGCTGCAACTTTTATATGGATAGGCTTCAACTGGTTGTATATAAGACCCAAAACAATAAAAAAACAACAGGGGAAAATTGACGGATTAATTAATAAATTTGAAGAAATAAATAATCAGTTAAAAGACTAATGAATTCTTCCGAAAATAAAAATCACTGGGAAAATGTTTACGAAACTAAAAACCCGGACCAGGTAAGCTGGACTCAGAAAAAGCCTCAGACTTCACTTGATTTTATTAATTCCTTCGGATTGGGAAAAGAGGCTAAAATCATAGATATTGGTGGTGGAGACAGTAATCTGGTTGATTTTCTGCTTGAAGAAGGCTATGAAAATATTACAGTACTGGATATCTCTGCCAAAGCTTTGGAAAAAGCAAAACAAAGATTGGGTAACAAAGCTGATAAAGTAAAATGGATTGCTACAGATATTACCGCTTTTCAACCTACAGAAGCTTATGACATCTGGCATGACAGAGCAGCTTTCCACTTCCTGACTACTCCGGAACAGGTCTCAAAATATATTGATATTGCAACGAAAAACATTACTGGATATCTGGTATTAGGAACTTTTTCTAAAAATGGTCCTACCAAATGCAGCGGACTGGATATTCAGCAATATGATGAGGAATCGCTTTCTGAAAATTTTAAAAAAGATTTTGAAAAGATTCAATGTATTACTGAAGACCACACTACTCCATTTGAAACCACTCAGAACTTTATTTTCTGTAGTTTTAAAAAGCACTGATCTGTACCGTTTTTTATTTATTTTTGGCGGATAAAAACAACACTTAAAATAAATAACTTTGAAAAAACTATTATTTCTGCTTGCTACAGTAAGCTTATCTTCTAGCTTTTATTCACAAAACACAGAATTTTTAGAATGTGGAACTGATGAATTAATGAAAAAACATTATGCCAAGTTCCCAAATGAAAAAATTCAGGATGATGCCTTCAACCTGGAATTATCCAAAATGATGAAAACTGGAAAACTGGCTGCAAAGAATGGTCAGAACCAGGTATATGAAATTCCCATTGTTGTACACGTTGTAGGAGACGGAAGCCCAATAGGAAACGTCAATAATAAGTCGGATGCTGACATTATTGCCTGGGTAAACTATACCAATGGTGTTTTTGCAGGAAATGCATCCAGTGGAATGGCTGCTACAAGTTCTGCCCTGCCTGTAAAATTTGTATTTGCGAAGATAGATCCTAACTGTAACCCTACCAACGGTATCAATAGAATAGATGCCTCTGCCCTTCCAAAATATGTAAGCGGTGGGGTAAATGACGACAATACAACCAATGCAGTACCGGCAACAGAAATTACGGCATTGGGGCAATGGGATACCAGCAAATATTACAATATCTATGTTGTTAAAAAACTAACTTCAAACGCAGGAGCTTTGAATGGATATGCTTACTATCCGGGTGGAAGCAATGATTATTCTTTTATGGCAACCAGCGCTTCGGCAGTGAATGCGCAAACGCTTGCTCACGAGTTTGGCCATGCTTTAGGTTTAAGACACACCCACGAAGGATATAATGCAACTACAGGAGACTGTCCGGTAAATACCGACTGTACAATAAATGGTGATTTGGTATGTGACACTGAACCTATGAAAAGTCTTTATCACTCTTCTGTTCCAAGAAACTGTCAAACGGGACAAATCAATCCATGTACCAGCCTAGTATACGCTGGTGGAGAAAGAAATGTAATGTCTTATACATTCTGCTTCAGAGATTTGTTTACACAGGGACAGACAGATCGTGCAACAGCACAACTTCTTAAATTCAGACAATCCTTAATTAACTCTCCGGTTGCTGCCAATACAACTCCTAATAATAATGTTTCTCTTACCAGTACATGTACTCCGACTTCAATAAGTAATCCCGGATCATATAATATCGGAATTACTACAGTAAAGTTCGGAAGTATCAATAACTCTTCTAACAATTATAAGCAGGCCATCAATAATTTCTATGAAAATTTTACCGGAAGTTATTGTTTGGGAACCAGCAAAACCACTATTCCTAACAGCACAGCAACAACAATCACTGTAGCTCCGGGAACAAGCAACAACCACGCTATAAAGGCATATATTGATTATAATAATGATGGGCAGTTCAATGAAACTACAGAGCTTATTTTGAATCAGACAGGCGTAGCCAACGGTTCATTTGCTACTGCTTCTGTAACTCCACCATCAGATGCTGTATTGAATACACCATTAAGGATGAGAGTTATTGGTGATTTGACAGGTACTACCATTACATCATGTTATACTCCAAAATACGGACAGGTGGAAGATTATTCTGTTACCATCGTATCTCAGTCTTCGTTGTCAGTAAACGATGTAGCTGCAAAGAATAATTCTTTTATTACCAAGGATGAAAGTTCAGTGTACGTAAAGAGTGATTCCAGAATTTCTTCAATCCATATTTATGATGCATCAGGAAAATTATTGGCTGACAAAACAGGAATCAATGCTTCAGAATTCAGAATTCCTATCAGTCAAAAGAATACCATCATCACAGTGAATGTCGTTCTAAAGGATGGAAAGGCAATGACCAAGAAATTAAAACTTTAATTATCTGAAATAAACAAAAAAGAGAGCTAATTGCTCTCTTTTTTTATTTAGTACATCTTTTGTTTTGATTCTTTTTCTTCTTCCAGTTCTACTTCATGTCTAAGCTGTGCTTTGTATAAAGTAGCATAATAACCATTTTTATCCAGAAGTTCCAGATGTTTTCCTTCTTCTACAATTTTACCGTGTTCCATCACAATAATTTTGTCTGCTTTTTCAATAGTGGAAAGTCTGTGGGCAATAATAATGGATGTTCTATTTTTAGTAATTTTTTCTGTAGCTCTCTGAATCAGCTTTTCACTTTCATGATCAATGGAAGAGGTTGCTTCATCCAGGATCAGGATCTTTGGATCTGATAAATAAGCTCTCAAAAATGATAATAATTGTCTTTGACCTAAGGAAATAGAAGATCCTCTTTCGCTTACTACATAATCATATCCACCCGGAAGCTGCTCAATAAACTGATCTACTTCAATTTCTTTAGCACCCGCCTTTATTTTTTCAAGAGTAATACTGTCATCCCCAAAAGCAAGGTTTTCAAAAATACTTCCGTGGAAAAGGAATACATCCTGCAATACCACTCCGATATGACTTCTCAGATTATAAAGCTCATAATCCTTCAAATCAACATCATCAATAAGAATATTTCCGGAATTGATATCATAAAGTCTTGTAATCAAACTGATAATTGTAGATTTTCCGGCACCCGTTGCCCCAACAATGGCAACAGTTTCTCCCGGATTTACTTTAAAGTCAATCCCTTTCAACACTTCCTGTTTTTCATCATAAGCAAAATGTACTTTCTGGAATTCAATTTTACCCGCAAAATGATCTTTTTTCACAGTCCCTGTGTTCGCCATTGAATTGTCTTCATCCATTAATCCCAAAACCCTTTCTGCTCCTACAATTCCTCTCTGAATATTGTTAAAACGGTCTGCAATCTGTCTTAAAGGACGAATCAGCATTGAAATATACTGGATAAATGCAATAACGACCCCTGCACTGATGGTAATATATCCCCCGTAAAACAGGATAAACCCTATAAATAATGAGGAAATAAGCTCTACTACGGGAAAGAACAATGAGAAAATGAAAACAGTTCTCAGCAATGCAGATTTCAGGGTAATATTAATATCATCAAATTTCTTAAACTCAGATTCCTGTCTGTTAAACACCTGGATGATTGACATTCCTGCCAGCCTTTCCTGTACAAATGAATTTTGGGTAGCTGTCCAGTTTCTCTCATCTCCAAAAGCTTTTTTCAGTCTTTTCTGGAAGAATCTTGTAATCACAACCATTAAAGGCAGAATTGCCAGTGTAATATAACTCAGGTGAACATTCGTGCTGAACATCATCACCAAAACGAATACAATTCTCAGAATATCTCCGAAAACCATCAGGAAACCATCTGTATAAACAGTAGCAATGGTTTCTACATCTCCTACAGCACGGGTTACCAACTGACCGATTGGAGTTTTATCAAAAAATGATGTTTTAAAATAAATCAGTTTGGAATATAATCTTTCACGGATGTCACGAATTACATTCTGTGAAATAAAATTAGAAAAATAAACCAGGAAAAAATTTAAGACAGTTTCAGCAAATACTAATCCTACAAGGATATAGATATGCTTCATCATCACGGCTTTGTCCTGTAGCTTTGTGATATCGTTATCTACTACTTCCATCGTAAGATAGGGCCTGTAAGTAGAAACTATTGAAAGTATGACGGAGATGATTAAAGTAAGGATGAACCAGGAACGAAATTTCATTCCAATAAAGAACAGCCTTTTTACAATTCCCCAGGTATCTTGTTTTTTCATTATACGAATTGAAGAAAAGAATTAAAATTCTCTGCAAAAATAAGATTTTATAAGTTGCCAGCCTGTACAACTTTTACAAATCACCATAGAAAATATAAGATACCTATCATTTACAGAATGAATATCTTTTGTGGATAGCTTTGTTTTTACTGAGGTTATTTGAACAACGAATTTTTATTTCTGTGAGCCTTTTGATTTCTTACCCATCTTCTGGATTTCTATGGATGGGTTTTTCAGATTCTCTTTAATGTATTTCTGTTCCAGAAACAGATAAACACTCCATACCGCAAGAAGAGAAAGTAACCAACTTACAAGATTAGCTGCAGAAAAGCCGATATGATTCATATTATTTACAGCATCTGGGTCTGTATACGCTAAATAAACTCCGTAAGACACTCCTAAAATAATCTGAGCTCCCAGATAAATTCCTGCACCCAAAAGCCCCAACTTCCATTTTATTTTCCCGAATTTCTCAGCTAACCGTGCAAAATACCGATAGGCTCCGATAAGAATAATGATGGATAACATGGTTATAGTTTTTAGTTTTTATTTAAAATTCGTAGCCAACATCCACAAGATATAATCCATGAGCTGGTGCAGAAGTTCCGGCAGCATTACGGTTTTTATCCTCTATAACTCTTCGTAAATCCTCAGGTTTCAATTTTCCAGTCCCGATTTCTACCATTGTTCCTACAATAGCACGAACCATATTTCTCAGAAAACGGTTGGCAGAAACAGTAAACATAAGTTCTGTCCCATTCTGTTCCCATTCTGCTTTATACATTTTGCAAATGTTCGTTTTATTATCGGTTTTCAATTTCGCAAAACTTGTAAAATCTTCATATTCAAAAAGAATTTTACAGGCTTCGTTCATTTTATCAATATCCAGAGATCTTTTCCAGTGTTGCCACGCAGATTCCTGGGTAAACGGATTTTTCGATAATGAAATATAATATTCATACGTTCTGTATGTTGCATCAAAACGGGCATGAAAGTCATCTTTCACCTTAAAAATTCTGTGGATGGAAATATCTGGCGGAAGAAAACTATTCAGTCTGCGCGGAAGTTCATCGCTCAGTTCCTGAGCCGTATCAAAATGTGCAAATATTTTTTTGGCATGAACACCGGTATCTGTTCTCCCGGCACCCGTTGTCTTAATCTCTTCTCTTAAAATCGTGGAAAGTGCTTTTTCCAATTCTTCCTGCACGGAAATAGCGTCCGGCTGTATCTGGTAGCCAAAATAATTCTTTCCGTTGTAAGAAAATTCTATAAAGTATCTCAATGTATTGTTATAACTCCGCAAAAATACTTTAATTTAACAAATATTTGTTGAAAAGTCTTTGAGAATATTACTCCATTGCTTATGAAAATTCCTATTTTTGCATTCGTATGAAAAGATGGTACCTTTATCCTTTTTCCCTTGCTTATCATATGGTAACGGGTATCCGAAACACAATGTATGATTTGGGGATTTTTAAATCAACGAAATTCAAGACACCGATTATTAATGTCGGGAATCTTTCTGTGGGTGGAAGCGGAAAGTCACCCATGGTGATGTATCTTGCCCAGTTTTTATCCAAACATTACAGAACCGGAGTCCTGTCACGAGGCTACGGAAGGCTTACCAAAGGCTATGAGGTAACGAATTATGACAGCAACTACAAAATTGTAGGGGATGAAGCGATGCAGCTTTTTGAACGTTTCAAAAACCGTTTTGTGATCGCTGTTTCTGAAGAACGCGTTCCCGGAGCCAAAAAAGTGATCGAAGATATGGATCTTGAAGCCCTGATATTGGATGATGCCATGCAGCACCGTGCTATTAAAGCAGGATTCAATATTTTGATGACCGATTTTAACGACCCATTCTTCAAAGACTATCTTCTTCCTGCCGGAGATCTCAGAGAATCCAGAGCCGGAGCTGAAAGAGCAGATATCATCATGGTGAGTAAATGCCCTGATGAACTGACAGAGGAAACCAAAAGATATTATATTTCAAGGATCAGACCTTCTCATAACCAAAAAGTATTCTTTTCATCTATTGGTTATGACGAAAACGTATACGGAAAAGATAAAATGCTTCCGGATAACAACCTGAACTATTACGATATTTTATTAATTACCGGAATTGCGAACCCTAAACCGCTTCTGGAACATCTTGCTAAATTCTCGAAAAGGGTTACCCATCTGAAATTCAGAGATCATCATAATTTCACGGATGATGATATTAAAAAATCCTTGCAGAGTATAAAAAATTAGGAGAATATAAGCTGATATTAACCACAGAGAAAGATTACGTTCGTCTGAAAACTTTTGACTATCTTAGAGAAATTGTTTACTACTGGCCTATCAATGTTATTATTGATAAAAAGGAAGAATTCAATCAAATCATCTTAGATTATGTTAGAAAGAATTAAAGAGACAGCTGATTTTATCAAGAACATTATTCAGGACACTCCTGATTTTGCCGTTGTTTTAGGATCCGGACTTGGAAAGCTGCAGAATGAAGTAGACCCAATCCATGTTTTAGAATACAAAGATATCCCCAATTTTCCACAGACTACGGTTGCCGGACATACCGGAAAACTGATCTACGGAATCCTGGAAGGAAAAAAAGTACTGATGATGAGTGGCCGTTTTCATTATTATGAAGGACATTCTATGGAAACTGTAACTTTTCCGATCAGAGTTTTTCATTTACTGGGAATTAAAAATCTCGCACTTTCCAATGCATGTGGCGGAGTAAATCCTGATTTCAGCATTGCAGACATTGTTATTTTAAAGGATCATATCAATATGATGCCTGAACATCCGCTTCGTGGAAAAAATATCGATGAACTTGGACCACGTTTTGTAGACATGAGTGAGCCTTACAATAAAAATATGATTGCCGTAGCAGAAAAGGCTGCCGCAGACAATAATATTAAAATCCATCAGGGAATTTACGTTGCCCTGCAAGGCCCTACTTTTGAAACTCCAGCCGAATACGGAATGATTAAAGCCATTGGCGGTGATATGGTGGGAATGAGTACGGTTCCTGAAGTGATTGTTGCCAGACACATGGGAATGGATGTATTCTGTATTTCCGTTATTACCGATCTTGGTGGCCCGGATATCGCTTTTGCTGTTTCTCACGAAGAAGTTTTGAATGCAGCCAATAAAGCTATGCCAAATGTTATTGCAGTAGTAAAAGGTCTGATTAAAAACTATCAATAGAAATCTTCAATAATATAAATTTTTCCCAATTCATAAAAAATCAATTACAGATTGCAACACATTTCATAGTTTTGTGTAAATGAAATTGTAGAATGAGAAAGTTGTTATTAATTTTTATGGTAGGCCTATTTGGCTTAAGCTATGCCCAAAAAGTTCCTACTGCTCTTAAAACCGGATTTTCCAAAGAAGCTCTGAAGCAAAAGCTGGAAGATGAGGAAGGAAAAACAATTACTATCCAGGAAATTCTGGATCAGCATAAAGGAAAAGTTTTAGTAATCGATTTTTGGGCCGGATGGTGCAGAGACTGTCTTCAGGCATTACCAAAAGCTGAAATATTAGAAAAAAACAATCCTAATGTTGATTTTGTTTTCTTATCACTGGAAAGATCCAAAGAAGGATTTGATAAAAGCCTTGTAAGGTTCAATATGAAAGAAAAAGACAATTACTGGTTTGCATCTGGATGGAAAAATGATTTCAATAATTATGTAGACCTGAACTGGATTCCAAGATATATGATTATTGATCAGAAATCTGCTATCGCCAAATATTACGCTATTTCCCCTGAAGATCCGGAAATTCAGCAGACCATAGATAAGCTTTTAAAATAATTTTAAAACATCAAAAAACCTTGAAGTTTAAACATTCTATAAAAATTGGAATGTTTAAACTTCACTTATTTTTTATACCATGATCACAAGAGAAGCCACAGAACAGGATTTAGAAACCCTTTTAACCTTTGAGCAGGGAATTGTTTCTGCAGAAAGACCTTTTAACAGTACACTCATTGATGGAGAAATTCATTATTATGATCTAAGCCATTTTATAAAATCTCCGGATGCCACTTTAATTGTGGTGGAAGATAATAATGAAATTGTTGCATCAGGATATGCTCTTATCAAACAAACTGAAAAAAATTATTACAAGTTTGAAAGCTATGCTTACCTGGGATTTATGTATGTAAAACCAGAATACAGAGGAAAAGGAATTAATAAAATAATTACCGACGAACTGATCAGCTGGGCTAGATCCAAGAATATCTCAGAAGTAAGACTGGATGTTTACGCAGAAAATGAATCCGCTGTAAAAGCTTATGAAAAAGCAGGTTTTGAACCTCTTCTTCTAACGATGAGACTGAAAGCGTAAGAAGATGGAGACTGGAAGATGGAAGTAATTAGAATGCTACTAATAACTAGCTACCATTTTAATTACTTTTCAATCAATTGGTCATAATTTTCATAGCGGCCTTATTAACTTCTCTCTCCCAGCTTCTAACTTCCCTTCGATAAATAAATACAGGAATCCATATCTTTGTGATATGGATTTTTCTTTGCCGCTTCGTAAAATTATTCACGTGGATATGGACGCATTTTATGCTTCTGTGGAGCAGCATGATAATCCTGCATTGAAGGGGAAGGCAATTGCTGTAGGTGGCCAGCATCGAGGGGTGGTAGCTGCAGCCAGTTATGAAGCCAGAAAATATGGAGTCCGTTCCGCAATGCCCAGCAAAACGGCCAAAGAGAAATGCCCGGATCTGATATTTGTTCCGCCCCGTTTTGCACGGTATAAGGAGATTTCAAAAATGATCCGTGAAATTTTTTATGAATACACTGATCTCGTAGAACCTCTGTCTTTAGATGAAGCTTATCTGGATGTTACTGAAAATAAAAAAGACATAGAATCTGCCAATCAGATTGCCAGAGAGATTCGTCAGAAAATATTTGATAAAACAGGGTTAACAGCTTCTGCAGGAATTTCTGTTAATAAGTTTTTAGCTAAAGTAGCTTCCGATATCAATAAACCTAACGGGCAAAAAACCATTCATCCAGATAAAGTGGAAAGTTTCCTGGAAGAATTACCTGTAGAAAAATTTTATGGGGTTGGAAAAGTTACGGCTAACAAAATGTTCAGTTTAGGCATTTATAAAGGAAAAGATTTAAAAAAGAGATCACTGGAAGATCTGGTAAGGATGTTTGGAAAATCGGGAAAGCATTATTACAATGTAGTTCGTGGTATTCATACTTCTGAAGTAAAACCTCATCGGATCCAGAAAAGTGTAGCCGTAGAAAGAACTTTTTTTGAAGATCTTTTTGACGAACAGCAGATCAATGAAAAACTGGAAAGTCTTAGCGAGGAACTTCATCAGCGTTTACAGAAGAATAATATTCTCGGAAGAACCTTAACCTTAAAAATTAAGTATAAAGATTTTTCCCTTTTCACAAGAAGCATAACCCGGGAAGAATATTTTACATCTCCTGAAGAATATTTCAACACGGGAAAAAGACTCTGGGAACTGCGCCCCTTTGATAAAGCAGTCCGTTTACTAGGACTGTCTCTTTCTCATCTGAATACGGAAGAAAAAAAGCTCGTTTCCGTTCAACTAAAAATCCCGTTTAAAGAATTCGAAAATTAACAGGTTATATTTTTTTGCTAACTTGTATTCACCAAATCAGCAAATTGTATGAACCCAACAATGATTCAGTTTTTCCACTGGTATTCTGAAGGAGATGGAAAACTATGGAAAGAAGCCGAAAAACAGCCCAGATATCTTGCGAAACTGGGAATAACTTCTGTATGGTTCCCTCCTGCATATAAAGGAACAAATGGTGGATATTCGGTGGGATATGATACCTATGATCTTTATGACCTTGGAGAATTTGATCAGAAAGGAACCATCCCCACGAAATATGGCACTAAAAAGGATTATTTGA
The DNA here is from genome assembly GCF_004119455.1 of Chryseobacterium sp. CH25. Classification (GTDB taxonomy): domain Bacteria; phylum Bacteroidota; class Bacteroidia; order Flavobacteriales; family Weeksellaceae; genus Chryseobacterium. The sequence goes on along the minus strand of NZ_NRQT01000002.1, from coordinate 251,850 downwards.
AAGCCATCAAAGCCTTAAAAAAACAAAATATAGAAATCATTACAGATATTGTTCTGGGTCATAAGGCAGGTGGTGATGAACTGGAACAGTTCAAAGTGGTAAAGGTAGATGAAAACAACCGAGAAAAAGTGATTTCCGATATTATGGAAATTAAATCCTATACCAAATTTACTTTTCCCGGAAGAGATAAAAAATATTCTGATTTTGAATGGAATTTCACCTGCTTCAGCGGTGTGGACTATGCAGAAGGCATGGAACCTCATATCTATAAAATACAGTTTGAGTATGGTGATGACTGGGAGGAAATGATCCATGATGAGAAAGGAAACTATGACTATCTCATGTATAATGACATTGAACACAGGAATCCTTTTGTTCGGGAAGAGCTTAATACCTGGGCCAAATGGTATTGTGACGAAACAGATTTTGATGGAGTTCGCCTTGATGCCTTAAAACATATTTCTTTTGATTTTTATAAAGAATGGCTCACCCTACTCCGCTCCAATTCCGGAAAAAATATTTTTGCAGTAGGAGAATACTGGGCTCCCGGACATCTTCATCTGCTTCAAAAATATATTGAAGTCACCGAGGGGTGTATGAGTCTTTTTGACAGCTCCCTTCAAAATAATTTTCATAATGCTTCCAAAGAGGGTGATTCTTATGATCTCAGAAGGATTTTCGATGATACGCTCACTCAGGCAGATCCTCTTCATTCAGTAAGTCTTGTCGCCAATCATGATACCCAACCGCTTCAGGCGCTGGAAGCTCCGGTAGAGCCTTGGTTCAAACCCATAGCCTATGCTTTAATTTTATTACGAAAGGATGGTTATCCATGTATTTTTTATCCGGATCTGTATGGAGCTCATTATGTTGATAAAGATAGAGAAGGAAATGATCAGGAAATATTTATGCCTAAAGTAGATGGTATTGAAGAACTTTTAAAGGCCAGAAAAGATCACGCTTACGGTGAACAACGGGATTATTTTGAGGATTCTAACTGCCTTGCGTGGATACGGGACGGAGATGATATGCACACAGGATGCATTGTAGTACTGAGCAATAAAGAGGCTTATAACAAACCTATGGAAGTGGGGAAACATTTTGCAGGGAAAAAGTTTAAAGATCTGTTGAAAAGATTCAGAAATAAAATAACCGTTGATGAAAATGGCTGGGGAAATTTCCCTGTTCCTGCCGGAAATGTAAGTGTCTGGGTTCCTGAAGAACAATAATATATAAAAGCGACTGTCTCAAAAGTTTGATTCTGAATACCATAAAGAATCTTCATCATTAAATTTTCAGAGATTCTTCTTTTCTCTCAGAATGACAAAGTTTATTTTTTGACTTTTGAGGCAGTCGCTTTAACTTTCCGTATAATACAGAATATTAGCATTTAATGCCACGGCAGTTCTGTAGATCCCAAGCCCACTCACAGCAATAATTGTCTTCGTTATAAAAACAGCATATTCTGTCTCTGATAATAATTCCTCCTTTTACGTGTTTAAGTTCCTCTCTGTTAATTTTTCTCGCGTTTTGAATTTTTGTTGATTTCATAGTTCAATGTTTTAGAATTTGGTTTTATAAATATAATAAAAAAACCTTTAAAATAACCATAATTAACTATAAAACAACAAAATAAGAAAATCAAATCACAAGAAAATAATAATTGAATTAAAATTTAAAACCGCCTCCTTACATCTATTTACGGTTCTATTTTTTCTATTTTAAGGATTTCCGGCCGTTCCGATTGATCTGAAATTTTCCCTGTTCTTGCAAATTCTGCCCATAATGCTCTGAGTTTTGTTCCATATTCATGAATACGTTCCCATGGAATATTTCTCAGCATTTCTGAGTTTTTCCATGCAGATTCGTTACCGAAGATCAGAGGAAGATCAATACAATGAGGCGCTCCAATAGGATTCTCTTTTAGTTTGGAATGTATTCTGAATAAATAGACATTTCCACCACCTTTTGCATGATTTTCTGCAAATTGTCTGGCTGGTAATCCATAGATAAATTCTGTAGTTTTTTCAACCGTTTTGTCCATAATTTTCAGTCCGAAACCTTTCCCAAAATATTTATTTAAAGCCTCTGAAGTTTTCAGATAAAATGCAGTTTCATCATTATTCAAGCCGATCAGCACATCATATTTTACTGCATTTTCTTTCCATTTTACAACAGCCTCATCTTCTTTACACAAAGGCGGGAATCCATATTGAGTTCCAAAAGGCATGGCCGCTTTCAAACCATATTTTATAACTGAAGGAACAAATTTCCCATAATCCTCCATCATCTTGTAAATATCAACCTCATCTTTAATCTCTTCTGTTTTCTTCAGAAACTCAGCTGACATTTTCTGCCTTTTATGACGTAAACCCAAAGGTGCACTTTGAATAATGACACGTTGAAATAAGTTATCCACATTTTCAGAAATCATCAGATGGGCAATTGCATCTCCTCCGGAAGATTGACCAAGCAGAGTTATATTTTTTGTATCACCTCCAAAATCAGAGATATTATTTTTGATCCACCTCAGTGCTTCAATCATATCCAAAAGTCCTAAATTAGGTGGTCTTTTTTCATCGCCGCCTAAAAAGCCGAAGAGCCCAAGACGATAGGAAACTGTAACCACAATAATATTCTGTTCTTTTACCCATTCGGCAGGATCCGCTGTAGGCAGATCACCACAGCCAATTTCATGAGAACCACCGTGAATCCAAACAATTACCGGAAGTTTTTCGTTTTCAAGTATATTTTCAGGACGGGTAACTGAAAGATATTGGGTAGATTCATCCGGTTCAAATTCTTCAACCGGTGTTCTACCAATCATTTTTTCCACCAACGGGCTTAGCTTCTGTGGGCATACCGGAGTTTTATCCTGAAGTCTGCTGTCAAAAATAAAATGCTCTACAGGAACAGGTCTCTGAAATCTTTCGGAACGGGCATAGCGAATACTTTTTGCCTTAATGACTCCATTTTCTTTGAATGCTGTAATTTTTCCAAATTTGGTATTGAGAACCACTGCTTCTGTATGTTGTGAACTCATTTTTTTAACTGTAAAAACTTTACATTAAAGATAATTTTGTTTTTTGAGAATAGAAAATTTATAGAGTTAATTAAACACTAATGACACTAATGAATGCACTAATTTCCACAAATAAATTCATGCTATTTGTGAAAAACATTTGTAAGATTTGTGTTTAAACTCAATTCAAGGTTTTGTATTCACTTGGAGAAACACCTACTTTGGTTTTGAAAAGTCTTGTAAAATGCTGTGGATATTTAAAACCCAGATCATAAGAAATTTCACTGATTGATTTCCCTTGATCCAGGATCTGTTCTTTAGCAATATCAATAAGTTTATTGTGAATAAATTCCTGTGGGGAAATCCCTAATTCCTTTTTGATAAGATCTCCGAAATAATTGGCTGAAAGATTCAGTTTTTCTGCAAAGTAATTCACCATAGGAAACCCTATATTTTTGGGATCATCTGATTTCAAGTAAGCATCAACAAGGTTTTCAAACTTCCCTATTACTCCTTGATTAATATGATCTCTGGTGATAAACTGACGGTCATAAAAACGCATACAGTAGTTGAGAAACAGTTCAATATTATTTACAATTAATGATTTACTGTGTTTATCAATTGCCTGCCCAAGTTCGTGTTTTATATTGTTAAAACAATCCAGAATAATTTCTCTTTCTTTTTCTGAAAGATGCAGTGCTTCATGTACATCATAGGAAAAGAAATTATAGTCTTTTATATTTTTCCCAAGATTGGTTCCTTTTAAAAGATCAGGATGAAAAATTAAAGCAAAACCTGCCGGCTGAACAGATTTTCCCTGATTATAAATCCCATAAGTCTGCCCAGGGGCAATAAAGACCAACGTTCCTTCCTGATAGTCATAGCTGTGTTTTCCGTACTGCATGTCTCCACACATCACATCCTTCAGGAAAACGGTATAAAAACCAAATTTTCTTCTGTATTGACAGATAGGATCTGATTTGGAAAAATCAATCACACTCACCAATGGATGCAACGTTTCATGGTTGGCCATTTTATTATATTCCGAAACACTGTTATAGATTTCAACCACCTGATTTTCCATGAAGTATATTTTTTACAGTTCAAAATTACCAATTTCCGGCATAACAGATATCCTGTCTGTAAAAATGGTAAGTAATTCGGTAATCTATATAAGTAAGGTTTGTTCAAAAGTCTCGAATTTTGTACCGTTATGGAAACTTTTAATACAACTATTTTTCCGAAGGGAGAAAAAGCACCTTCGGATTATTTTTCAGGAGGAACAGCATGGGTTCAGATCCTGAAACCTAATGAAGATCAGCTGAACTGCCAGATCGGAAATGTAATCTTTGAGCCGGGATGCAGAAATAACTGGCACTCTCACGGAGGCGGACAAGTTTTAATCGTAACTTCAGGAACCGGATATTATCAGGAAAAAGGAAAACCTGCACAGATTTTACATCCTGGAGACATCGTTAATATTCTTCCGAATGTCATCCATTGGCATGGTGCAGCATCTGACAGTGAATTCTCGCATATCGCCATCAATACCAATACACAGAATGGTATTGTAGAATGGCTGGATCCTGTAACAGATGAAGAGTATAGTAATTTATAGCATCAACTTATTAATTTAAATAAAATACATTATAAAATGAACACATTTACAGTAAAAGCTTACGGAGCAGAGTCTACCACAGCAGATCTGAAAGAAATGAATATTGAAAGAAGAGAGGTTACTTCCAAAGATGTAGAAATTGAGATTCTATACTGTGGAGTATGCCATTCTGATCTTCATACAGCAAGAAACGACTGGGGCGGAACCATCTACCCTGCTGTTCCCGGACACGAAATTATAGGAAGAATTACAAAAGTAGGAAATGAGGTCTCTAAATTTAAAGTAGGTGATCTTGCAGGAGTAGGATGTATTGTAGATTCCTGTGGGCACTGTAACAGCTGCCAGCATGATCTTGAACAGTACTGTGAAAACGGATTCACCGGAACTTATAACGGAAAAGACAAGCATACGGGAGGTCATACTTTCGGAGGTTATTCCCAAAAAGTAGTGGTAGATTCTCACCACGTTTTAAAAGTTCCTGAAAACCTTGATCCAGCTGCTGTAGCTCCTCTTCTTTGTGCGGGAATTACAACATGGTCACCATTAAGACACTGGAATGTAGGTCCAAATTCTAAAGTAGCTGTTGTTGGTTTAGGTGGATTGGGACATATGGCTATTAAGCTGGCAAAAGGCTTAGGAGCAGAAGTTACCTTATTTTCAAGAACCCCGGGAAAAACTGAAGATGCTAAACAACTGGGAGCAGATCATGTTATTATTTCTACAGATGAAGAACAGATGAAATCTGTAAAAGGGAAATTTGATGTGATTATTGATACCGTTCCTTATGTACATGATGTAAACCCTTATGTTACGACTTTAAATATCAGCGGAACACATGTTCTTGTAGGATATTTAGGAGGACTGGAGCCTATTCTGAATACAGTTCCGATGATTTTGGGAAGAAAATCAGTAGCAGGATCTGTAATTGGTGGTATTGCTGAGACACAGGAATTATTGGATTTCTGTGGAGAACACAATATTGTTTCGGAAATTGAGATGATTAAAATGCAGGAAATTAATGAAGCGTATGAAAGAATGCTGAAGAGTGATGTAAGATACCGTTTTGTGATTGATATGCAGTCCTTATAATTCTCCTACAGGATATAACAAAAAAGGTTCTTCAGATTGAAGAACCTTTTTTTATTTTTTAAGGTTTTGGCCAAAGCCGTTCTGATTTTTATCTATCATATATTTGTTTCCATCTGCACATCTGTTATCATTCCTTTCCATATCCTGAAAAGCCCAGGCCGCCATGGCATCAATAACAGGAGCCAGTTCATTGCCCGCATCACTCAATTTATACGTAACATGAGGTGGTACTATAGGTTTTGCTGTTCTGATAATAAGGCCGTCTGATTCCAATTGTTTAAGATGCTGAATCAGCATTTTTTCTGTAACTGCCGGAATTGCTTTCTTCAGTTCGCTATACCTTTTCTCTCCGGTGGAAAGATTGAACAGGATAATAGGTTTCCAAAAACCGCCAATTCTCTCCATAACATACATTACAGGGCAATCCTGTACCGTCTTTTTATTCTCCTGAATGGTTGAACTTTCTTTGATCGCTGTCATAACTACATACTTTAGGGTAAGTACTTGCATAAAAGTAAGTACAAATATAACTTTGTCTCAGGAAATAAAAAAAATATTTACATATGAAAATTATAATCACAGGATCACTGGGAAACGTTGCTAAACCTTTAACAAAGCAACTGGTAGAACAAGGACATGATATTACTGTCATCAGCAGCAATGAAAACAGAAAACATGATATTGAATCTTTAGGAGCAAAACCTGCTATTGGATCTATTACAAATGTGGAATTCCTAACTCAGACGTTTAACGGAGCTGATGCCGTATTTGTAATGACACCACCCGCCATCAGTGCTGAGAATATTGTTCAGAATACCATCAGTGCCGGAAAGAATTATGCCGAAGCATTAAAAAACGCAGGTGTTAAAAGAGCGGTCATGTTAAGCAGTGTTGGAGCTGGATCTCCCGTAGAAAACGGACCTATCAAAGGGCTTCATCATATCGAAAAACTCTATCGTGAACTTGAAGACACTTCATTTACTTTCTTAAGAGCCGGTTATTTCTACACTAATTTCTTTAATGACATTCCATTAATTAAAAATGCAGGAATTATAGGGGGAAATTATCCTGAAAACACAGAAATTCCTGTTGTACATCCGGCAGATATCGCCTGGGCAGCCGCAGAGGAACTTGTGAAAAATGAATCAGGTAAAAATATCAGATATATTGTAAGTGACTCCCGAAAGGCTTCTGATTTTGCCAAAGTATTGGGTACTTCTATTGAAAAACCTGAACTTCCATGGGTAGAATTCTCAGATGAAGATTCTTTAAACGGAATGCTGCAGGCCGGTTTACCTCAAGATATGGCTGAACTGTATGTTGAAATGGGACTGGGCATGAAAACAGGAACCGTACAGAAAGATTTTATTGAGCATCATTCTCCTATTACCGGGAGTATTAAACTAGAGGACTTCGCTAAAGAATTTGCTTCTCAGTTTTAAGTTCTAAATCAGAAAAGAAAAACTAAAATTTTAATATTTATAAAATTGTTAGAAAACAAAAGACTCTCCAGTTTGGAGAGTCTTTTTATTATTTAATAACAGGTAGCCCTGTAAAGAAGTAAGTCTTAGTTTTTAATTAATTTTAATGCTTTATTTTCTGTATCTGTTTTTACAAGTACCAGATAAAGTCCTTTTGTAAGACCTTTTACGTCCATATCAATTTTTGGCCCTTTCTGTTTTTTCAGAGACATTACCTGTCTGCCGGAAGCATCATACACATAAACATCTACATCCCCTTTATTATTAACAGGAAGCATAATCCCTGTGGCATCATCTGCCGGGTTAGGTACTAATCTGATTCCTTCTTCTGCTTTCACAATATCTTTTACCCCAAGAGAAGCGGTAGGAACTATAGATTTAATAAGCCATCCATAAGAAGCCACCTCCGGATCACTGGTGAGGCGAAGTCTCACTGCAATTTCATCTCCAGGGGCAAATGCTCCCAGATTTAAAGAACTGTTCTGGAATAATGTCTCATTCACATTGGCTGCTGTAAGAGCAGTTCCTCCATTAGTCCAGTTACTGAATGATGCTTCATCATAAACACCCATTGTAGTCCAGTTAACAAGATCTTTAGATCCTTCTACATAAGCAAAATCATATCCTGCTTCTGTAAGAGCCATATGTCTCATTGTCATTGCAGAGGCAGGTCCTACAATTACCGGAGTTTTTATATAGGTCTGATAATTTGTTGAATTGGCATATGGATGTCCTACATTATTCAATACATTATAAGTGAATTTATTAGAAACATTGTCTACTACAAATTTACCGGATCCAATATATACATCACTAGCAGCAAAGGCCGGAACATTAATAGCAGATGCCCCACTGTTAAAGTTGATAATATCTAAAGATTTTGTATCCTTAATGGTTTCTTTGGTACCATTAGCATACAGCCCGCTGACTGAAATTGTATGAATTCCCTCTGGTAAAGTTGAAGTTGTAGTGAAAGTATAATCCGTATTAGCCTGAGTACTGGAAATGGTTGATACATATGCGTTATCAATATACACTTTCAGACTTGTAATCTGTGGATTGGTATAATTAAAGACTGCTTTGGCTTTTGTATCATGAATAGCTACCTGATTAGCACTCTTTATGATTGGACGCGATACATATTCAGGAAGTACGTATGTTGCTAACTCGGGAATTGTAGCCGTCCATACCCCTCTACCGTGGGTAGCAAGAACCACCTGGTCATTCACAATCTTCATTTGCCAGATAGAAACCGGCGGCATAGTGGTTACCAGAGACCAGGTTGCACCGTTATCTACAGTTTCAAATATTCCTATGTCTGTTCCTGCCCAAAGGATTCTGTCATCAAATGGCATTTCAATTAAGCTATGTACCGGAACATTTGGGAATCCTGTAGATACGGATCCCGTACTGTATCCTGAGATATCAGACCATGTTGCACCAAAATCATTGGTTTTTACCACTTTCGGCTGGTCGGCTACAGAGAAGAGTACATACGCTCTGGCTTCCGTCGTATTTGACGGTGAAATTCCACTGATGTAGTAATTGCCTGTTGTTGGTAAATTCCCTGTTGTTTTTGCAAAAGTAGATCCATTATCTTTTGAAACATTGATCTTATAAGTTGTTCCTGTTCCCCCGGAAGCTGCAGATCCTGCCCAAATTACATCAGGGTTTGCGACTGAGACTTTAACCGTAGCAAAAGAAGCATTTCCGTTCCATGTTCCGTTATTGGCAGCCGTAAAGGTTGTTAAGCCCCATGTTCTTCCGAAATCCGGAGACTTCCACACCCCTTTGGAAGACACAGTAAATACAACATCCGGGTTATTATTGGCATTGGCTAATTTTGAATAGAATGGAGAAAATGATGATCCATAATCTGCATTTCTAGCTGTAAAACGACCTGTAAGGCTCACTCCCTGTTCTGTTCTTACAAAGTTGTTGTATTGTGAACCAAATATCATTTCATTAGGCTTATTATAGTTCCAAAGAGCCTCAAAGCCGTCTCCACCTAATAAAGATAAGTAATTTGATGTGCTTGATGAGGGTGCTGTAATGGTAGCTGAGGATCCATTATCCTGAGCTCCTGTAACATAAGCATCTGCACCGTTCTTTTTATCTGCACCGTAGAACTGTGTAGTATTAAGTCCTGTAACAGGATTACTCCAGTCTCCCTGAGTTTCCCCTGGATTTGTTTTATACTGTGTGGAATATACTCCGCCGTCATTCGTCAGCAATAATCTAAACTGTGCAGGATTTGCCGGATCAACCTGACAAACAATACCATGCTGATCGGGATGTACAGCTGTGTTAAGATATGCTGTATTATACCCACTTGCAATGGAAAGTACATTGTATGAATTATCTGTAGTATCTACCGTAATCTTTGCTACCGAAACTCCACCTATATAAATAATATTTTCATTAAAAGGATGGGCTGTAACGGCATTGTCATACCATCCCTGATCCCCAAGAATTTCCTTACTGTTTCCAGTTTTAAAGGTCAAAGCCTGAAAGCTGGTTCCTGCATTGGCAGACATATATATTCCGGTAGTTGTTCCTTCCTGGCAGCTCAGATAAAGCTTGCTCGGATTGACTGGAGATACGGCAATCTCAATTCTTTTTATTGCTTTATTAAGGGCTAATGCATCAAATACTTTTGTCCATGTTGCTCCGCCATCTGTAGATTTAAGAACTCCTAAGGTATTCACAGATGCATATATTGCACTGAAATCACTGGTTGCCACAAGATCCTGAGTGGAAACATACGCCGTTCCATTTACAGTTGATCCTGTAAAAGTCTGATTCCAGGTTGTTCCACCATCCTGAGTTACGTAGATTCCTTTTGAAGTAGCAGCCAACAGATGATTTGAATTGGCAGGGTTTACCAATAGTCTTCCTACATCACCAAAAGCAGCCGTATTCAGTAATCTTGTCCAGTGTTCTCCTGCATCTGTAGATTTTATAAGTCCCGTCCCTGTAATCTTATCCAGATTGCCAAACGGTTCTCCTGTTCCGGCGTACACAACATTTGGGTTTTGTGCAGAAATGGCAATGGTAGAAGTAGCCAGGTTAGGAACTGCAAAATCTGTAGTATTTTTCCAGGTTGTTCCGGCATTGTCTGTAATCCAGACTCCTCCTCCTACTGACCCTACATACCATTTATTAGGATTCTGAGGTGAAACTACAATACTTCTGTCTCTTCCCGGAATATTATTAGGACCTCTCTCTGTAAACACAACATTGTTAATAGAGTAAGTTCCATTTTTAGCAGCAGTTAATGATTTTTGCTTCGCCTGTTTAAGAGTAGCACTGTTAAGCGCTTTGTTATATTCTTTCAGTAAATTTCCATCTTCATAAAGCATTGTATTGGTTCCGATAGGCATTGTGATCTGACGTCTGTATTCTGCCATCTCTTCAATTCCTTTTTTTTCTTTTGCCCCTGCTTCCTGTTCTCTTAATTTTTTATCGGCACGGTGGCCCATAACCATTTCACCAGGTTTTGCCATGCTCATTAATAGCTCCTTTCTAAGCTGAGTTTCTTCAGCTCCATCACCAAAGTTTTCAAAAATTTTATTAAACTTCGGATCATTATAAGCGAGTATCTTTTTCAGGCTTTGTTCTTTCTGAACCTGAGCATACACTTTTTTATCGTCCGAAACTTTAATTTTATCCTGTTCCGTTGATTCTTTTTCTTTCTGTTTCACTATTCCGTCAGTATTTGCCGACGGGGGACGGCTTTTGTCTGCTTGTGTATTGAAATGCTGACAGGCATTCAATAAAAAACAGCGCTTATTGCGATTGCCCCATTTCTAATGTAGTTTTTTTCATGTCGTGGTTATTTTACAGGTATTAAAATTTGATTGTCATTGTCTTTTTCCCTTACTTCCATATCTGCTTTTATCATTTTACGATAAGGTATGATGACCAGAACATTATCTGATCTCCAATAAATAGAGTCTGCAAGAATTTTCGTTTTTTCTTTTTTGAGAATATCAGTTTTGTTCTCCGTTACATAATAGCTAAGCCACCTTCCCGGATCCAGTGGATTATCTTCAAATCTATAAAAAAGGGTAAACCGATGATCAGGGCTTAATTTTCTGGAATACTTATTTTCCATATCATCACTTACAAAACCTTTTGTAGCAGAAGGTTTGCAGCCCATCAGAAACATCATTATTACACTGATAAAAATTTTCATAAAATTCGAAATAATTCACTTTTAAAGATATAAAAAAAACAATACAGAAATCATAAAAAAATAGCCCCGAAATAAATCAATATAACAATCTATAATTAGTTTAAATAACTTTTACGTATACAATCAAAGAATTTATTGTATAAATAACAGTTTCGGCGCACCAAAGGTGCGCCGAAACTTATCTAAATGTTTAAAAAAAATCGCAATACATTTCTGTACTGCGACTCTATTACATTAAAATATATTTATTTTTTTCTTTTAATATCTTGTTTAAAACTTTCAGTTTTCCATCAATTGGCTGTTCAGTTTTTAGCCCTAACACCTCAGCGACTAAAGGATAAACATTGATATTGGTAAATTCATCGATCTCCATATTATTTTTAAATTCCGGTCCCCAGGCATAGAAAGTAGCCTTCATTTCAGGAACTGTTCTTGGGTTGTATCCATGTTTTCCAACCGAAGTTTTCTTTCCTTTTTCCAGGAATATTTTGGGAGCTTTAGGAAGGAGCAGGATCTGTCCTATCCTGTTGTATTGATCATCTCTTGTTGCAAAGTGCAGATATTTAGGTAACTTTTTATCCAAATAAACTTTGTAATCGTCTGTTTTATGAGCTTTTAATTCTTTATAAACGGCTTTAACCTCATCTGGATTTTTAACATATACTCTTAAAAGGGTTTGGGAGTTATAGAAATCAAATCTGTTTTTATCAAAAAGAAGAGCTGGAATTTCCAAAGGTGTTCCGCCATCAACTTTTATCATTCCATGATCGGAAACAAAAACAAAGTTGACATTTTTTAATCCTAAATCATTTACTTTTTGAACAAGATCTCCTATAGCCTGATCAATCAGATGAACAGCTGTTTCTGTTTCTTTGGTATCCGGGCCAAAGTGATGTCCGCTTCCATCTACTTCAGGAAAATATAATGATATAAAATGTGGTCTTTTATCTTCAGGCAGCTTCAGCCAGTTTACTACCTTTTCTACTTTTTCTGATGGGGTAAATTTTTCATGATAAGGATAATAATAAGTAGGTCTCATTCCTCCTGCATCGCTGGCAGATCCTACCCACATCAGGGATGCAGATACCATTCCCTGCTTTTCAGCTAATCCCCACAGAGGAATTCCGCCATACCAGCTTCCGTCTTCTGCATTTTTTTTATTGCTCATCGCATAAGCTTCTTTTCTCTTATAATCGTAGAAGAAGTTATCAATTAAGCCATGATGAGAAGGATACAATCCGGTAATTAGACTCCAGTGATTGGGAAAAGTAATACTTGGATAGCTTGGAATCATTGCTTCTGCTTTTACTCCGCTGTCTGAAAGTTTCAGCAGATTTTCGGCATTGTATTTTTTAGCATAGTCATATCGAAAACCATCGGTGGAAATCATGATAACATACGGTTTTGACTGGGCTTCAATGCTGTTCATACGACCTGGCACCACTACCTGGGCAGTATCTGCAGTTCCCTGTTGGGCAAAAACCGTTAAGGAAAAAAACAGCAGTAAAAAATGTATTCCTCGCTTCATTATTTTAAAATTTTCGGCAAAGTTACATTCTCTACTGCTCCCTGAAAAGTTTATGAGGTTAAAAGTATATTAAAACCTCTTATTTTTAAATGGAATAGAAAACAGATCAGATACTGCGTGTCATTTCAAACTGTGACAGCCAGTTTTGAAGTCCTATTTTTTTATCCAGAAATACATCTGTTTCTTTGGAAACATCATCTACATTATTGATCGCAACAGGCTGCCCATCTGCAATAGCTGTAAAAAGTCCGGAACCTATTCCCTGTTTTCTATATGCTTTATCTACTGCAATCTGAAGAACCCTTCTTGCTCCAGGATTATAAATGATATAACCTACCAAATTTTCATCTGAATAAGCTCCCAAAGCCTGATAATTTTCCGGCATAGGATTTAATACATACTCAGATCCCTGCCATGAAGGTTCAATATCCCAAAAAGAGCGGAGATTATCCCATTGAAAATCCTCCAGACTCTTAATTGTGACTGTTGAACTTTCCACTCCTGAATTGATATTCCCTCTAAAGCAAAGCAACTTTCTTATAATGGTAAAACCTAAGTTTTCATAAGCCCTGATGGCAGCTGCATTTCCTTCAATAACTTCAAGCAGCAACACGTCTGCTCCTCTTTCTTTTAAGGATGGAATAATAAAATCATACATTTTTCTTACCAACCCTTTTCCTCTGCTTCCAGGTACTACCCCGGTTCCGCCATTATAGATAATTTTCTGACCGTTCTCCAGCTTTTCAGACTGAAGAATAAAACTTACTAATTTTCCTTCTTCAAAAGCACCTACTGAAATATTCATATCTAATTTTTCAGCAATAATTTTAGCTGCAAGTATTTCTTTGGTAAGATGAAAAGGAACAATATAATCGGAAAAAGAAAGATTGAAGACTTCTAAAAGTTCATCTAATTCAATATTGGCTAAGGTTTTAAACTCCATGGATCTTTATTTTTAAATTATCATTCTACAATTACCATTCTCTGTCAAGATCTTCTTTCCAGTCGTAAGGCATTAATTCTTTTAAGGTTAAAAATACGCCGTTTTTTACTTCTATTACTGCATTGAGATTTTCTTTGGACAGCTGGCTCATCAGTTCTCTGCAACGCCCACAGGGTGGAACAGCATTTCCATCATTTCCCACTGCCACTACTGATTTGATAAAATGCTCTCCGTTCTTCAGCATTTCTGCTACAGCACTATGTTCGGCACAGAACCCCATAGAACATGCTGTATCTATACTGATTCCTGTGTACACATTTCCATCTGCAGTTTCAATGGCCGCAGCAACGCCACCATATTCTATAAAGTCATTCAGTGTTTTGGATTTTGCAAACTGACGGGCTATCTTCTTTAAATCATTTCTCATTGACAAAAGTATTAAGGTCTCTCTGATTATTCAGATCCCATTGAATGGAACTTTTATGCAGCTTTCATGGGCATCCGCTTACTACACAAATATATAAAAAATAAGGCAGCACCCTTGAACAAAGGATTACTTAAAATCTATCCCCAAAACATAAAAGAACAATACCTCTGAAAAAATCAGAGGTATTATTAAAATATTTGGATGTGTTTTTTATTCTTTAATTAGCTTTTCATAAGACAGATTTCCATCTTTCAATCTGATTTCAAAATAATAAGTTCCCGGCTTAAGATCTTCAACACTGATATTTTCTCCGTCCGGCTTTACAGATTTAACTTTTCTGCCTGTTGCATCATAAATATCAAGTGTATTTACCTTGTCAACATTTTTGAAGTTCACAGTGGTTTTAGCTGGATTAGGATAAAGAAGACTGACTTTTTTGTTGGCAGCAGCAACTTCATTTGTTGATAGCGTACTGGTAGCCATTGTTAAAGTTGCATAACTTCTTCCCATATCATGATACCCCAAAGTATTACCAGTCTTACGTGCATAAAAGATATCAATTGTTCCTGCCGCATTCGGAATTGCAAAATCACCGGCTCCTCCGGAAAGACTTCTTGTTGCTACAATAGTTCTTGTACTTCCTGATACCGTATTGGATGTTTCTGTCCAGTCCTGGCTGGGATCGGCATTTGGCATTGTCTTTCCTACAAATGTATAATCTCTGTTGGCAGTGGCATTATAAATAAATCCATCAGATCCTGATGCCATCCCCGTATTTCCAAATCCAATACCCAACATAGAATTACTGTCTCCCGTTAAGGTAAGTGTTACTCCTGTAGGAGTTGTATCTAATTTCACCGTCATACCAGTAACCGGAAGAGATACTGTTCCTGATGAAAACTGAGCCCATGCAAAATTGGCAAGGACTATACTGAATGTTAGTAAAGTTTTTTTCATATCACTTTTTTAAGATATTAATGATTTCTTCTTTGTGAGTCTGTAATGCGTATTCAAAAGGGGTCATTCCCATTGAATCTTTTATTGATTTATCGGCTTTATATTGAAGCAGGAGTTCAATAAGTTCTTTATTCCCGAATTTCACCGCCCAAAACAACGGTGTAGAACCTGTAGCATCCGGAATGTTAGGATCTGCATTTTTTTTCAATAGATCTTCTACCAGTTTTTTGTTGTATTTCACAGAAAGACCTGCCAACGCTGTTCCTTCTTTACTTTTATAATTTACATCCTTTACGTGGTCTATTAAAAATTCAGCTACATCAACATTCCCTCTGTAACAAGCTAAAATAAGAGGAGAGAAGCCGCTTTCATTGGCCTGATTGATAATGTCCGGATTCTGTTTCATCAGTTCTTTTACCTCGGAAACTGTTCCGCTTCTTGCAATATCAAATATGGATTTTGCTTTTTCCTGGGCCCATAATAAAGATCCCAGAAACAGACTTACTGTTATAATCAGGGTTCTCATTTTATCAGGATATAATTGTATTCAACATTTACATTCTCAGCAATTTTTTAGTAACTACTTTAGGGATTGTTACTTTATAATCTGCCGGTTTCGCTACAAAATTTCCCTGCATATAAATTTTCCCATCCTTTGCATACATTGAGGCTGCAGACGTTATTGCTTTATCTACTCCATGAAAATTTAAGGTTCCCTGAACCGTATATTTTTGTGGACTGGCTGTGAGTTTTGACTTGTCGAAACCTATAATTTTTCCTTTAAATGTAGTTTTAGGAAATTTAGCAGACTCTGCATAGCTTTCATTGAAATGTTCTTCCATTAACTTGGTTTTAAAATGGAAATTTTTCACCACAGAAACAGACGCCATTTCTCCGGTATCAGCATTAAGAATAACCACATTGGTATCATCCTGGGCATCAATATCTTCAAATAGAGGTACTGATGCTTCAAACTTCAGCTTACCTGTTTTGGAACTGTATTTCTGAGCTGAAGCATAACCGGCAAAAAGCAGGAATACGCTCAATAGTGTTAGTTTTTTCATATCAAATATTTTTAGTTTTCGGTTAATCCATCAGCTTTCCACTTTATAAAAGTATTAATCTGAGTGGCAGATAATGAACCGCCTTTAGGCATTTTCTCCGGATCTCCATTCGGTCTTTGAATACGATCTATAATCCCGTCTATATTGTTCTTTACCTGATCATAAGTTGCTAAGGGTTTAAAACTTCCTGCTGAGTGGCAACCAATACAGCTATTATCTATAATCGGTTTTATATCTGCTGTATACTTCACAGGGAGTATGATGGGAGTATTTTCTGAAACGTCTTCGTAGGTTCTGCTTTCACAGGCAATGATGGTAGCTGTAAATGATATGGCCAGTATGTATATTCCTTTTCTCATATTAAAAAACTCTGTAAAGGTTAAACCCAAAGAAAATTTGTCCTTTCCCCCAACTTCCTGATGCATTTGTAAGGTATCCGATGTCTGAATTGATCTGGGAGTTCGTAAATAAAAGCTGGAAAATATGCCCCCCGGTTTCTATGTCTACCCCTAATGATAAGGGATTTTTATAAAAACTGTGATTGTCGAAATTCACAAAATATTCTGCATTTACAGAAATTCTTTTTGAAATTTTATAGCGTCCGCCAAGACCCGCTAAAAATTGATTCTTATCCTCTATAGCAGGGTCATACAAATTCTTATGTACGTAAGATGGAGTAAACTGTAATGAAAATTTATCACTGAACCTTCTGGAAATAAGAGCCTGAGTAAGATAAGACAGTCTGTCACTGAATCTTAGATGTGGATATGTATCTTTATCAAGGGCTGTATTAGCACCCATTACATGATAGCCAACAACATCTACCGGAAAGTTTTCATTCTGTTGTACCAACCTGTACTTAATTCCACCTTCAAAAGTTTTCATATTGGTTTCACGGGAAAGGCTTAAGGATATAGCATCTGTAACGCCATAAATTACGCCCAGTTTAGTAGAGGCATTATCCAGCCCGAAGAAATCTTTAAACCCGGCACTTACATCACCAAAACGGTGAGCAACTACCATATACCATTCTTTTTTGGCAGCAAGTTTAGTAGATTGTCCGGTAACAATCTGCAATGCCTTAAAAGCGGGTTGTGAAGTATCTGTATTGGTTTTTACAGTATCAATATCTTTCAGCAGATCTTCCTGTGCAAAGGCAAAAACTGATGAAAATACCGACAAAAATAAGAGAGCTTTTGTCATATAACAATTTTATTAAATTATGATATAACAAATCTATCGCGTTACTAATTCAAAAATATGTGATAAAAGTCACCAAGAAAATAGTTTTTATCAATCATAAATATAAAATCATTAAAACATTATGAATTAGGCAAGTCTAACATTTTCATTTACAGCGACTTTTATTCCTTCTTTAGTAAGCAAAACATCTCCGTCGCTTTCAATTTTCTTTAAAACCCTGCTCACGACTTCTCTGGAAGTACCAAGGCTATTGGCAATTTCTCTGTGAGTAATCTTTATTGGATTATTTCCGGTAGCAGAAATCTGTTGTTTGATATAGTTAAGAACTCTTTTATCCAGGCGGTGAAA
This sequence comes from Chryseobacterium sp. CH25, assembly GCF_004119455.1. Classification (GTDB taxonomy): domain Bacteria; phylum Bacteroidota; class Bacteroidia; order Flavobacteriales; family Weeksellaceae; genus Chryseobacterium. The sequence goes on along the minus strand of NZ_NRQT01000002.1, from coordinate 233,972 downwards.
AACAGCATCATTGACCATATTCATGATTTCTGAAAAACGTCTGTCATATTCCTGATAAAACAATTTATTGATCTCGGGAAACCTCAACAGCCAATCATTTATAACGGAAACAGGGATCAGTAATGCTTCTGAATCTTCTTCAGCTACTGCATATACTCTGCTTATATAATCTGTAAAAATAGATGAAAAAGTCATCAGGCAACTATCATTCTCTCTGATATAATAATAGATCAGTTCCCTGCCATCATTAAGTGTAAACACTTTTATAGATCCTTTGATTAAAAAAGGGACATATTTATTTTTCTGCCCTTCTCTCACAATTTCAGTCTTTGATTTTATATCTGCTAAAATGGCATGCTTCTGAAACTCATGCAGAAAATCGTTTCCTAAAAATCCGAATTTCTGAATAATAAATTGATTGTCCATATCCTTTTTCCGTCAATATTCTTAAACAAATATATAAAAGAGGATTAACTATTTAGTAAAAAATATAAAAATTCCAATATTAATAAATAAACACAATCTAGAAACCCCTTTACATAAGGATTTCCTATAAAACAATTCACTATATTAATAATTTGCAATAAAAAAACTGTTCCATAAAAATGAAACAGTTTTTTAAGAACTTATATTTCAGATCAGAATCTGTATTTCAGGTTAGCACCGTAAAAGAAATATGCTTTTCCTGGCCCCGGATTAAGATCTGTACTTACTCCTTTAGGATAACCATTCCCAACATCAGCATCATTGATACTGCTTCCTAAGAAAAGGAAAGTATAATTGATCTGATTGGTAAGATTATTCCCCATTACATAAAGATCTACATCAAATTTACCAAAGGTCTTTTTATATCCTAATTTTGCATTTAGCAATCCAAACCCTTTTACCAGATTTTTATTATTAAAGTCAGTATATACCTGTCCCAGATAATTAAATGTATTTAAAAGATAAAGTCCCGGCTTTGTATAGATGTCCAATCCTACAGCATATTTATTTCTTGGAACACCTACAACTGTTTTGTGATCATACGTCTCTTTTCTTCCTCCTACTATCGTTGTAAAATCCTTATACTTAGTATCATAATAAGAAAGGTTTACAAATGGCACCACTCTTTCAATAAATGAATTCTCCGATCTATACTGGTATCCTACACTCACTTCCAATCCTGTATTTTTCTGGCTTCCGGTATTTGCCCAGTATGTCTGATTAGCTGCATTCCCCGGAATTAACAACTGAGTAAGTTTATCAGAATAATCTATTCTGAATGCTGAAATTCGGTAATCTAATTTGGTATTCATTAAAAGCCCGTGTACACTGAAATCTATCATTCTTGCACGCTCAGGTTTTAAATCATCATTCACAGTATTAGTCCCGGTAATATATGATGAGGCTGCTGTTGGGGAATTATACCCTTCACTATAACTCAGATTAAAGATCTGATGTTTCCATTCTTTTTGTAAAGCAAAGTGAGGAGTGTATGCCATGTCATATTTTTTGTTGAATGATTGATCCTTACGACCCGCAATCAACCCTGGCAGAGCGTAAAGATCTTTTCTGTCATAATTGGTTCTATTAGCGCTTAAACCAGCTAACAAGGTAAGCCCCCAGGGTTTATAGGTAAGATAATCAATGACAAAATATGTGGACTGATTGTTATTATATTTAAAATATGAAGCTCCATTCATCCCTGTCGTCTGTACAGGTTCAGTTTCAGAACCTGTAAATCGGTAACTTGAAGCAGTAGATACAGAATTTTGTATTTCCGCTCCAAAATCCAAGCGGTTTTCAAAGTCTTTAAATTCGTTCTTTAATGTAAAAGTGGAACGTAATCCTACATTCGGAGCACTTGTAATTCCATAGGCTCCTGCTGAAATACTTTCCGTATTCGCATTATAATAAAATAAAGTGGTATAGTTTCTCAAATTTGAAGTAAGACTTACCATATTACTCAACCCTACTCTTGTTGATTTTATTTTTGTTCCTGAGTTTTTTCGGATATAGGCAGGATTTCCGTTATCAATTCCCGCATAATAATCATCGTAAGAAATCTGTCCTGAAGTATGTTCATAGGAATAAGCCTGACTTGCAAAGAAACTTAACTGGTCTTTTTTCCCAAGCTTAACCGTACCATTCACATTAAAGAAGTTCTTTAATCCACCACCGTTAGGTCTGTAGCCATCTGTTTCAAGATGTCCATATGCTGCGCTTACAGAATAATTTTCATCAGCAACATTCAGCTGCGTTCTCGACTGGAATGTTTTAAAAGCACCGAACATGACATTCTCAGAAATGGATGCGCCTTTTGTAAAATCAGGGCGGGTATAAAAACGGACGGCTCCGCCAACTCCACCACCATACATTGTTGCCGCCGGGCCTTTGATAACTTCTACATTGGTTACGTAAGCAAAATCAACATCATCCAGAACGGTTACTCCTTCCGCATTGGTTAATGGCATATTATTCCAGTAGGCTTTCACCCCCCAGTTATTAAACTTCTGATCATTTCCATATCCACGAAGAACAAGCCTCTGCCCCCCAAAGTTGGTTCGTTTATCTACCTGAAGCCCTGGCATTGTTGAGAGAGTCTGATCAATTGCAGCAGGGTTATTTCTGTTAAGATCTTCTTCAGAAAGCGTTTCTACAGATTGTCCGTGTCTTTTGAATTCTGCGCGCTCCTGTTTAATTTTCTTTCTACCAAGGATATTAACTTCATCAATTGATCCTTCCTGTACCTGTTGAGCATGAGCTATAGCACAACCTAACATTGCTGCTATGCATATATATTTTTTCATTATTTAAAAATTAGTTATCATTAATATTATATTCACTTTAGATAAAGTGACTTTCCGGAGGCGGAATACTAATGGATAAATAATGAGTACTTTCTAATAAGTAATAGTGATTGGATATTGTATTTATATCCAACATTAAAAAAAGAGGAAATTCTTTTCCACTAAGAATGGTAAAACGGGATGTTTTAAGTAAAACTGTTTTATGACCTGGGAGGTCAATCTGGGTTCTCAGGTTAATTTTTTTAACGCTTAATTTTTTCGAAAGATCTACCAATGAATTAATGATAATATCTTTCTTATCAAGATAACAGAAAAAGAATTTCTTACCATCAACCGTTCTCGTCCGAACAATATCATAAGAAAATCCATTAAGGACAAACTCTCTATCTTCCTTCCATTCGGCTTTTGCAAGATCATTTTCTGTAAAGCAGATCGTTTCTGATTTTTTTAAAGGATGCCGGGTGATATTGTACTGGGTATGTTCATATAATTTTCTTTTTACATGGGAAACAACCTTGTAAGCCATATTATTAAATAACATGATTACCGGAATGCATAAAAAGATAAAAAATAATTTTCTATTCAACAATGAGTAATATTTTAAGGGGCCAGCTCTTCCTGAGTCTCTACCGAAGTAAACTTTGGAATACTGATTCTACGAGATACATTGGAGTTTTTTAAAGTATATTCAATCCAATTTTCTTTAGGGTTAGTGTTCTGATTGACACTTTCTGCGGGAGCTCCTACTGGTAAATCTTCAGCATTAACATCATTATTGTTTTTATGCTGCAAACTGCCTTGTATTACAATAATATTCCCTGAAATATTCTGACTAAATGAAATTTTGGTTCCTTCTGCCATAAAGGATTTTATCACAACATTATTTTTTTTCTCAGTTTTACAGTATACATTACCCCTTTTACTCCGGCTCTTCCGCCAAACCATTCTGTTTTTTCAGCAGAAATTACGGATACTGATTTATCCTGAAAATTGGATACTGGCATTCCACAGGAAGCCAGTATCCAAAATAATATTAATAATAATGAATTATTCATTTTTTTAATCATCATCACCTCCGGTACGTCCGATTACCAGGAAGTTACCGCTAAATATGACTTCTCCTTTATCTTCAGCTTTTAAAATATAAGTTCCCGGTGTCATTTTCTGACCAAATTCTTCATCAGACTTTACATTTTTCTTGCTGTATACCAGTCTTCCAGCCTTATCAAATATGCTGATATTTACAGTAGTATGATTGGCATTATTAAATCTTAAACGAGCAATTCCTTTGGATGGATTAGGGTACACCCTATTCACAGTTCTTGGGGATACTGCTGATGTTTCTGAAGTTGACAGCGAAGTATTAGTATTTTGTGTTGTCCAGGCTCCTCTTCCATACGTAGAAACCAAAACAGTTTTTGTAGAAGGTCTGTAATCCAGATTTGTTACTCTTACATTCCCGATATTCCCTGTTACTGATGACCATGTAGGTGTTCCGGAAAGGAAATTTGCGGTTCCCCATACTCCCAATTCAGTACCTACTAATACTTCATTAGGATCATCCGGATTTCTAAGAATAGTTCTTACCGGCATATCCGGCAGATTACCTTCTTTATTTTGCCATGTTGTTCCGCCATCTGTTGAATAGAATACACTAATCTGATTATAATTAGATAATGTTAATAAAATCTCATTTTCATTAGCTCCAAATTCTATATCTGAAATAGTCCCTACAGCAGGTGATGTTAATACTGCAGATGTATATGATGTTGTATTTGCGTTGGTAATTTTGAAAAGTCTGCCAAGGTTAGTTCCTACAAAAAGTGTAGAAGATGCCGTTGTATGAGGAGAGATTTTAAGCCATGAAATCTGTTCACCACTCTGTGCTGTTCCTACATTAACCTGATCATTGGTGAATGTTGTTGCAGTACTGCTAAGCCCCGTTGTTCTGAAAAGCGTAAGCCCTGAACGATAAGAATAGAAAACATCATTCATTCTGTCCAATGCAATTTCGTTTACGAAATGCCCCATACTCCTGTTAGCAGAAGTTGAGATTAAATAATTGGCAGATGGGGTTGAATTCAGCAAATAATGGTTGTTATTGGTATAGCTTGAAATTTCATACAAATCCTGATCATCATACTCAGGATACATTCCGTCTCCTCCTGTAGCAGCCGCCATAGTAAGGAAATTATTAGGTTGTGGCACTCCATACAGCCACCATGAACCATTGTCTTGCGCTCCTGCCAGCAACTCTTCATTCGCAGGAGCTTTTGTAGGATTTAATACAGCTCCGTAGAACTGGGTTACATTATATCTTGTATTTCTTGCTACCATACCCCCTACAACTCCGATATTTTCTTTATTCGCTGCAAAGAAGACACCGCCGTCATTTCCAAACATCATTTGGCCAGTATTGTAATTATTGAATGGATTAAACACTATGGCATGCTGATCGGCATGTACTGTAGAAACAGCCAAATTAGCCATAGCATTATTATTGGACCATTTTGAAATCTGTGACCAGTTAACACCTCCATCTATAGATTTAAATAAATCAATACCTCCAATATACAACGTATTATCATTCAGTGGATCTGCAGCTATAACCAAATCATAAAAAGACTGCCCTCTTGTAAAATCATTGGTTGGGATACTGGTATCTGTAGCTTTAGGTAATTTAATCACCTGTGGCACATCAGAGGTAGACTGCCATGTAGTTCCACCATCAGCTGTTTTTACAATCCTGATAGGCTCTCCAGTCCCTACCCCCTGCATAAAAGCATAGCCTTTATTAGCATCCGTTTTTGAAAGGGTGAAGTTTACTCTTGAACCACTACTCCCTACATTATAAATCTGATTGAAAGTATTTCCATCTGTAGATTTGAAGATCCTTCCTCCTGAATCTATATTTGAAAATCTAGAGCTCCTTGTAGAAATCCAGACAGAATTATCTGCAGCTATTTCTATTTGCTGGATAGAATATCCTGTTGTACTGGTTACACCTGTTGTAGTATTCATTGCCAACAGATTGGCATTCTTGGTAAAGGTAGTTCCACCATCTACTGATTTATATAATCCAGCCTGGCTTAGTCCCTGCCATCCGTCATTAAATGATATTCCAACATAAGAACCGCTTACTCCTGCATATATTTCTGAAACACCGTTGTTATTTCTTACTTTAATATCATTAATATAAAAATTTCCATTTCTTACTCCATTAGATGCATAAGTAACCGGAACAGTAAAAATCTGAGTCCATGTAGCACCGGCATCTGTAGTTTTCCAAATCCCAGAACCTACCACATCACTTGTTGCGGCTTCTCCTGTACCTACATAAAATGTTTGTGGATTGACTGGATCATAGGTAATACATACTACAGAAGTATTAGCCCAAAATGTGCTCAGTGGCTGCCATTCATTTGTACTGACTGAAGGGTCCTGATTCACCCAAAGTCCACCTGAAACTCCACCTGCAAAAACTCTTTTACCTGTAGGATCATTTGGATCATACATTATTGCTCTTGTTCTACCCCCTACATTATAAGGACCTCTTTCAATCCATGGTTCATTGATTATTTTTCCAACAGCAGATCCCTGTTGTCCTGTAATAAAAGACATTGGCTGAGCAGCTTTATACGTACCCGTCAAAATATCCTTATTTACCTTTGCCAATTTTTCAAAATTAACATTTCCCGTAACAGGATCCATCGTTCTTTTATAATCCTCCTCGTTATACAAATCCGGAGGTGTTCCCATCAATTTTGCATTCTTACGGGCCTTTTTAATATCTTTCTCATATTTAGCATAAAGCTCCTGCAAGTGCTTCTGATTAGCCTGAGGTTTATTTTGCTGCTGAGCATATACATTAATGCAAAGTAAAGCAGCTGCAATAGGATAGAGTTTCATTCTTTATATTTTTTTGTAAATTTAATTAAGAAAAACAAAATATTTTAACTTATATTAACTAAATACATTTAATTTATATTTAAAATCAATAAAACTCAATGAGATTTAATTTTAAGCATTTTATACCCCTATTTTAAAGACATAATTATAGAAAATGCAACCGTATATAAAAAGACAACACTTTAGTGAATTAATTTTGCTTTCAGATGATGCAAGTACTAAAATAATCAGTCAATTACCTCATCTTATTTTAACAGTAAAAGAGTATAACCCTAACCAATCGGGACCTATTTTTTTAAATAATTTCCTATCTAGCCCCCCAAAGTTTCAGAAGTACAAGATATTCCATAAAAAAATGCCCTGGTAAAAACCAGGGCATTCTTATTTATTGTAAGAAAAATCTTAAGCTTGTACGTTGTTTCCTCCTAATACGAAAGGCTCAACTTCTTTGATTTCTCCGAACTGCTGCTCGTAGTTAGCGATGTTCTGTTGAAGAGCACTTAATACTCTTTTAGCGTGAAGTGGAGCAAGAATTACTCTTGATCTTACTTTAGCCTGCTGAACACCTGGCATCAACTGAATAAAGTCTACTACAAATTCAGATGGAGAGTGGTTTACTAGAGCTAAGTTAGCATAGATACCAGCAGCTACCATTTCGTTTAATTCGATGTTGATGTTTCCGTCTTGTGGATTTTGATTGTTGTCCATTGTTATAAATTATGTTTTTAAAATTCGAAATTTGAGATTGTGAAAATATAAAAATAATTTCAAATCCCAAATTTCAAATCATTAAATTTAGTTAAGGTCTTCGAATTCTTTCTTAGAACCTACGATAACATTCTGATACTCTTTAAGACCTGTACCTGCAGGAATTCTGTGTCCTACAATTACATTTTCTTTAAGACCGTTAAGATCATCGATCTTACCAGCAACTGCTGCTTCGTTAAGAACTTTAGTTGTTTCCTGGAACGATGCTGCAGACATGAACGATTTCGTTTGAAGTGCCGCTCTTGTAATACCTTGTAATACAGGAGTTGCTGTAGCAGGAAGAGCTTCTCTTACTTCTACTAAACTTTGATCTTCACGTCTCAATTTAGAGTTTTCATCTCTTAATTCTCTTGCAGTAATCATCTGACCTGGCATAAATTCTTTAGAATCACCAGCATCTACAACTACTTTAAGACCGAATACTCTGTTGTTCTCTTCTAGGAAATCATACTTGTGTTCAAGAGCTCCTTCAAGGAATTGAGTATCACCTCCATCTACGATAGATACTTTTGTCATCATCTGTCTTACGATGATTTCGAAGTGCTTGTCGTCGATTTTTACCCCCTGTAGACGGTAAACTTCCTGGATCTCATTTACTAAGTATTCCTGAACAGCTGTTGGACCTTTAATTCTTAAGATATCGTCTGGAGTAATTGATCCGTCAGAAAGTGGCGAACCAGCTCTCACGAAGTCATTCTCCTGTACTAAGATCTGGTTAGATAATTTAACTAAGTAAATTTTTCTTTCTCCAGTTTTAGCTTCAACGATAAGTTCACGGTTACCTCTCTTAATTTTTCCGTAAGAAACTACCCCGTCGATTTCAGTAACAACCGCTGGGTTTGAAGGGTTTCTTGCTTCGAATAATTCGGTAACTCTCGGAAGACCTCCGGTGATATCCCCTGCTTTTGCAGATTTTCTTGGGATCTTGATTAGGACTTTACCAGCCTTAATTTTCTCACCATCGTTTACCATTAAGTGGGCTCCTACCGGTAAGTTGTAAGCTTTTTGCTCAACTCCTTTAGAGTCTACCACCTTCAGGGTAGGTACGGCTTTCTTATTTCTAGATTCAGAGATTACTTTCTCTTCAAATCCTGTCTGTTCGTCAATTTCAAGTTGGAATGAAATACCCTGGATGATATCCTCGTATTCTACCTTACCTGAAGTTTCAGCAATAATTACTGCGTTATACGGATCCCATCTACAGATTGTATCTCCTTTCTTCACTTTATCACCTGGTTTCACAGATAATATAGATCCGTAAGGTACGTTAGCTACCATTAATGGAGTTCTAGACTCATTATCAGCAACTAATCTGAATTCTGTTGAACGGGAAACTACAACCTCAGCTGTATTACCGTTTTCATCTTCAGAAGTAATTGTTCTTACTTCATCCATTTCTACGATACCATCTCTTCTTGCAACGATAGATGGGTTTTCAGAAACGTTACCTGCGGTACCCCCTTGGTGGAAGGTTCTCAACGTAAGCTGAGTTCCTGGTTCCCCAATTGACTGTGCACCGATAACTCCTACTGCCTCACCCATGTGAATCATCTTACCTGTTGCTAAGTTTCTACCGTAACATTTCGCACAGATACCTTTTTTAGCTTCACAAGTAAGTGGTGAACGTACTTCAACAGCTTCTAATCCTGCTGCCTCAATTTTCTTAGCTAATTGCTCAGTAATTACTTGGTCAGCTTCAGCGATTAATTCATCACTTTCAGGATCATAAATATTGTGAAGAGATACTCTACCTAAGATTCTTTCAGAGATTTTTTCAACGATCTCGTCATTTTTCTTAAGTGCAGTAACTTCTGTTCCTCTTAAAGTTCCACAGTCATCTTCTGTAACGATAACGTCCTGTGCAACGTCTACCAATCTTCTGGTTAGGTAACCAGCATCGGCAGTTTTAAGAGCGGTATCCGCAAGACCCTTACGAGCACCGTGGGTAGAGATAAAGTACTCTAAGATGGAAAGACCTTCCTTAAAGTTTGCAAGGATCGGGTTTTCGATGATCTCCGCACCGGTAGAACCAGCTTTTTGCGGTTTCGCCATCAAACCTCTCATCCCTGATAACTGACGGATCTGTTCCTTAGAACCCCTCGCCCCAGAGTCAAGCATCATGTATACAGAGTTGAAACCACCTTGGTCAGTTTTCATTCTGCTCATGATCATTTCAGTTAATCCAGCGTTGGTATTAGTCCAAACGTCGATTACCTGGTTATAACGTTCTGTATCGGTAATTAGACCCATGTTATAGTTAGCTCTAATTTCGTCTACAGTTTCAATTGAAGTAGCAATCATCTGCTTTTTCTCCACAGGTACTACGATATCTCCAAGAGAGAATGACAGACCTCCTTTGAATGCGTTTGAATACCCTAGATCTTTCATTGCATCAAGGAACTTCACAGTTGTAGGGAAATCTGTATCAGCAAGGATCTTACCGATAACGTTTCTCAATGATTTCTTAGTAAGAAGTTCATTGATATATCCTACCTGCTTAGGTACAATTTGGTTGAATAAGATTCTACCTACAGAAGTTTCGATCAATCTTGTTACGATTACACCGTCTTCTTTAACTGGTAGTCTACATCTTACCTTAGCATTTAATGAAACTCTACCTTCTGCATAAGCGATTTCCGCTTCTTCAGGAGAATAGAATGCAAGACCTTCACCTTTTACTTTCATCTCTTCTGTAGAGCTTAATTCTTTAGTCATGAAATAAAGACCAAGAACCATGTCCTGAGATGGTACTGTAATTGGAGAACCGTTTGCAGGGTTCAAGATGTTTTGAGAACCTAGCATTAATAACTGAGCTTCAAGGATCGCTTCTGGTCCTAACGGTAAGTGTACCGCCATCTGGTCACCATCGAAATCGGCGTTGAATGCTGTTGTTACTAACGGGTGTAGTTGGATAGCTTTACCTTCGATCATCTTAGGTTGGAAAGCCTGAATACCAAGTCTGTGAAGAGTAGGTGCCCTGTTCAATAGTACCGGGTGACCTTTCATCACGTTTTCTAGGATATCATAAACTACTGGTTCTTTTCTATCGATAATTCTCTTTGCAGATTTTACTGTTTTTACAATTCCTCTCTCGATTAGTTTTCTAATGATGAACGGTTTGTAAAGTTCAGCTGCCATATCTTTAGGGATACCACATTCGTGAAGCTGTAAGTTTGGACCTACAACAATTACCGAACGCGCAGAGTAGTCAACCCTTTTCCCTAGTAAGTTCTGACGGAAACGACCTTGCTTACCTTTCAATGAATCAGAAAGTGATTTCAATGGTCTGTTTGATTCAGATTTTACTGCAGAAGATTTTCTTGTGTTATCGAATAATGAATCTACTGATTCCTGAAGCATACGCTTCTCGTTTCTCAAGATTACTTCAGGAGCTTTGATCTCCAATAATCTCTTCAAACGGTTATTTCTGATGATAACTCTTCTATAAAGGTCATTTAAGTCAGAAGTTGCGAAACGTCCTCCATCCAATGGAACCAATGGTCTTAGTTCTGGTGGGATAACTGGAAGAACACGCATGATCATCCACTCTGGTCTGTTGATCATTCTTGTATTAGCACCTCTTAATGCTTCTACAACGTTCAATCTTTTAAGAGCTTCAGTTCTTCTTTGCTTAGAACCTTCGTTGTGAGCTTTATGTCTTAAGTCGAAAGACAATGAATCAAGATCAATTCTTTTTAATAATTCCTCAACAGCTTCAGCACCCATTTTAGCGATGAATTTGTTTGGATCAGAATCGTCAAGATATTGGTTTTCTACAGGAAGAGTTTCCATAATGTCAAGGTACTCTTCTTCTGTAAGGAATTCCATGTTCTCGAAATCAGAACCGTCTAATTTCTTAGCAATACCTTGTTGAATCACTACATATCTTTCGTAGTAGATGATCATATCTAATTTCTTAGAAGGAATTCCAAGAAGGTATCCGATTTTGTTTGGTAATGAACGGAAATACCAGATGTGTGCAATTGGAACTACAAGGTTGATGTGCCCGATTCTCTCTCTTCTTACTTTTTTCTCAGTAACTTCTACTCCACAACGGTCACAAACGATCCCTTTGTAACGAATTCTCTTGTATTTACCACAAGCACATTCGTAATCCTTTACAGGACCAAAGATTTTCTCACAGAATAGCCCGTCTCTTTCAGGCTTGTGAGTTCTGTAGTTAATAGTTTCCGGTTTTAAAACCTCTCCTCTTGAGTCCTGTAAAATAGACTCAGGTGAAGCTAAACCGATGGTTATTTTATTAAATCTACTTGATTTATTTTTATTTGACATAATTTTTTTTAGATTTTAGATTTCAGATTTCAGATTTCAGACGAAATCTTCATTCCAAATTCAAGGATTATAAAATTCTTAGAGTGCCATAGTCTGACATCTTGTGTCTGACATCTGATATCTTACTCCTCCAATCTTACGTCTAATCCAAGACCTTGTAACTCGTGAAGTAATACGTTGAATGATTCTGGAATACCTGGTTCAGGCATAGATTCACCTTTTGCAATTGCTTCATAAGTTTTTGCTCTACCAATCACGTCATCCGACTTCACAGTAAGGATCTCTCTCAGGATGTTAGATGCACCGAATGCTTCAAGTGCCCAAACCTCCATCTCTCCGAATCTCTGACCACCGAACTGAGCTTTACCTCCTAACGGCTGCTGAGTAATCAATGAGTAAGGACCAATAGAACGTGCGTGCATCTTATCATCAACCATGTGTCCTAGTTTCAGCATGTAGATAACACCCACTGTAGCTGCCTGTGTAAATCTTTCTCCGGTACCACCATCATAAAGGTGAGTGTGACCGAATTTAGGAAGACCTGCTTTCTCAGTATACTCAGTAATCTGATCAAGAGTTGCTCCATCGAAGATTGGCGTAGCGAACTTCATTCCTAATTTCTGACCAGCCCATCCAAGAACTGTTTCATAGATCTGTCCGATGTTCATACGAGAAGGTACCCCTAGTGGATTCAATACGATATCTACTGGTGTTCCGTCTTCAAGGAATGGCATATCTTCTTCACGAACGATTCTTGATACGATACCTTTGTTACCGTGACGTCCTGCCATTTTATCCCCTACATTCAGTTTACGTTTCTTAGCGATGTAAACTTTAGCCAACTTCATGATACCTGCTGGAAGCTCATCTCCGATTGAAATTGCGAATTTTTCACGGTTTTTAACCCCTTGGATGTCGTTATATTTGATTTTGTAATTGTGAATCAATTGTTTGATCAATTCATTCTTGTCAGCGTCTACTGTCCAGTCTGAACCGCTTACGTTTACATAATCTTCAACTGAAGTTAATAGCTTGTGAGTGAACTTCACACCTTTACCGATGATCTCTTCGTCAAGGTCATTTTGTACCCCTTGAGAAGTTTTACCGCTTACCAGTGTATTTAATTTTTCAATTAAAGTATTTCTCAACTCGTCAAACTTAGCCTTGTAAGTGTTTTCAATCTCTTCAAGTTTAAGTTTTTCTTCAGTTCTTTTCTTTTTGTCTTTAATGTTTCTAGAGAACAATTTCTTGTTGATAACAACCCCTCTTAATGAAGAGTCAGCTTTTAATGATGCATCTTTTACATCACCAGCTTTATCACCGAAGATTGCTCTAAGAAGTTTTTCTTCAGGAGTCGGGTCAGATTCACCTTTTGGAGTAATTTTACCAATCATGATATCTCCAGGCTTCACTTCAGCACCGATTCTGATCATACCGTTCTCGTCAAGATCTTTAGTAGCTTCTTCAGATACGTTTGGAATATCAGCTGTAAGTTCTTCCATACCTAATTTAGTATCACGAACTTCCAGGGAATATTCATCTACGTGGATTGAAGTAAACCAGTCTTCACGTACAACTTTTTCGTTGATTACGATTGCATCCTCGAAGTTGTACCCTTTCCAAGGCATGAACGCTACTACTAAGTTTCTACCAAGAGCTAATTCTCCTTTTTCAGTAGCATAACCGTCGCAAAGTACCTGTCCTTTTTCCACTACATCACCTACTCTTACGTTTGGTCTTAGGGTAATGGTAGTACTCTGGTTAGTTTTTCTAAACTTAGTAAGGTTGTATGTTTTAGTAGCAGACTCGAATTGTACTAAATCCTCATCTTCACTTCTTTCATATTTGATAGTGATCTTATCAGCATCTACGTACTGTACTGTACCTGTACCTTCAGCGTTAATTAAGATTCTTGAATCTCTTGCAACTTGTTGCTCAAGCCCTGTACCTACAACTGGAGCCTGTGGCTTCAATAGAGGAACGGCCTGACGCATCATGTTAGATCCCATCAATGCACGGTTCGCATCATCATGCTCCAAGAATGGAATTAGAGAAGCGGAAATACCAGAGATCTGGTTAGGTGCAACGTCGATAAGGTTAACCTGAGCTGGCTCAACTACTGGATAGTCACCATCTAGTCTTGCAATAATTCTGTCTGTTAAGAAATCACCATTATCACTCAATTCAACGTTTGCCTGAGCAATTACTTTGTCTTCTTCGTCTTCTGCATTCAGATAAATAGGATCAGCGTTAAGATTAATCTTACCATCTTCTACTTTTCTATATGGAGTTTCGATGAAACCAAGGTTGTTGATTTTTGCATAAATACCTAAAGATGAAATCAAACCGATGTTTGGTCCTTCCGGAGTTTCAATCGGACAAATTCTTCCGTAGTGAGTATGGTGAACGTCACGAACCTCGAAACCTGCTCTTTCTCTTGATAAACCACCAGGCCCTAGTGCAGATAATCTTCTCTTGTGAGTGATCTCTGATAGAGGGTTGGTTTGGTCCATGAACTGAGATAGCTGGTTGGTACCGAAGAACGAGTTAATAACAGATGTTAAAGTCTTAGCGTTAACAAGGTCAAGTGGAGTAAAGATTTCGTTATCTCTAACGTTCATTCTCTCCTTGATTGTTCTTGCAATTCTTGAAAGACCTACTCCGAACTGTCCTGCTAATTGCTCACCAACAGTTTTAATTCTTCTGTTAGATAAGTGGTCAATATCATCAACCTCCGCTTTAGAGTTTACAAGTTCAATTAAGTGTCTTACGATTGCAATGATATCTTCTTTTGTAAGAACCTCAGTTGTAGTTGGAATGTTAAGACCTAACTTTTTGTTTAGTCTGTAACGTCCTACTTCACCTAAAGAGTATCTCTGCTCAGAGAAGAATAATTTTTCAATAATTCCTCTTGCAGTTTCCTCATCTGGTGGATCTGCGTTTCTTAACTGACGATAGATGTACTCTACTGCTTCTTTCTCAGAGTTAGTAGGGTCTTTTTGTAATGTATTCTGGATGATAGAGAATTCATTGCTGTTTTCTTTGTGAATCAGGATAGATTTCACACCAGCATCTAAGATAAGATCTAAGTGTTCTTTCTCTAGAATCGTTTCTCTATCTAAGATGATTTCGTTTCTTTCGATAGAAACTACTTCACCTGTATCTTCGTCTACGAAGTCTTCGAACCAAGTGTTCAATACTCTCGCAGCCAATGTTCTCCCTTCTACTTTTTTAAGGGCTGCTTTAGAAACTTTCACTTCTTCAGCAAGGTCGAAGATCTGAAGGATATCCTTATCAGATTCGTAACCGATAGCTCTTAATAAAGTTGTTAATGGTAACTTTTTCTTACGGTCGATATACGCGTACATTACGCTGTTGATATCTGTTGTAAATTCCATCCAAGATCCTTTGAAAGGGATAATTCTTGAATAGTAAAGTTTGGTTCCGTTAGCGTGGTAAGTCTGTCCGAAGAATACACCCGGAGATCTGTGTAACTGAGTTACGATTACACGCTCTGCTCCATTGATAATGAATGAACCAGAAGGAGTCATGTAAGGAACCGGACCTAAATATACATCCTGAACCACTGTTTGGAAATCTTCGTGTTCCGGGTCAGTACAGTACAGTTTAAGTCTTGCTTTTAGAGGAACTGAATAAGTAAGTCCTCTTTCCACACACTCATCGATTGAATAACGTGGAGAATCTACCAGATAGTCTAAGAATTCTAATACGAATTGGTTTCTTGAATCCGTAATTGGGAAATTCTCTTGGAAAGTCTTGTAAAGAGCTTCTGTCTTTCTGGCTTCAGGAAGTGTATCAAGCTGGAAAAATTCTCTGAAAGACTCGATTTGGATGTCCAAGAAGTCTGGAGTTACAATTTTTCCTTTCGCTGATGAGAAATTAATTCTCGGATTTCCTTGAGTTGTTGATTTTGTTTTACTCATAAAACTTTTAAGAAAGGGTTAAAAAATATTTTGATTCATTTAAAAATATCAGGAATAGAAGAAAGAAAATAGAGAAAAGATAAAAGACATGGAGATATTTGGCGCTATCAGAAATAGTCTTTATTCTTTGTTCTTTATTCTTACAGTCTGATTCCTAACTGCAACACTGGTATATCTTTTCACAGCGTAATGCAAAATATTTTTCTTACTTTTGAGACGGTATTACCCGCAATATCTATAAACACGAAATCCCTTCCATGCTATTACACAATGAAAGAGTTGATTTTCAGTATTTTATAAATTTACAAACAATTTTTCGCGCCAAAAGAGGGGCAAAGATACAAAAAAAAATCTATAATAACAAATAAAACCACTTCAAAATGAAGTGGTTAAATATTATTTCTTACTCAAAATATAGATTAAGGTTTCCAGAAAGTCCAGTTATTTCCATTGAAAACAGCCAAAAGCTTGGTTGTTGTATCATAAACTACCATTCCTGGTGAGGGGTTAATAATATTAGTTTGAGGGATGGCAACTTTAGGAAGAACCATAGCTTTATTTGTATCTTCCAGTACCAGAACTCCCGGGGTGGACGTTAATGTTCCAATACCTACTTTTGCAGTAGAGGTTTCGGTTGCTGAATTCTGAATAGTTACACCATCTACAGTTGTGACAGGGTCAACCGTTGTTCCGGATGTATTTACGGTAAGATCTTTCCAACCTGAAGCATACTTTATCTTTACTTTTTTATCAGCAAGATCATATACCATCGTTCCATTAACTACTCCTGTAACAGAAGCAACATTGGTCACCCATGGTAAAATCAACCCTCTGTTACCTGATCCAAAATCAAGAGATACAGATGGAGAAGCAACCGTTGTTTTACCAATAGCAACCTGTGCATTAGCGAAAAAGGAAAATAAAACAAAGCTGATTACTATACTATTTTTCATAATTTTCAATTTATTAGTTAACATCAGGACAAGTTTGTGTATTAAAACATTTCCATCCGGAAGGAGTACCATCCGTATTCACCTGAAGGCAATCCAAAGTTGTATTATAAATCATCATTCCTTCTACCAGGTTAGCTGCAGGAATTATAACAATCTGAGGTGTGGTAAGCCTATTCAAAACAAATCCTTTAGTTTTAGCTTCCAACGCCATCCATCCTCCTTTTCTCACCATAGGCCAATTGGCACCACCTGCTCCTGCTCTATTCAAGGCTGTAATTCCTTGGTTTGTGTCTAGAATTGTTCCGGAAGTTACCGATGGTTTATAGCAAAGACATGCATTAACAGCAGCATTTTGAGAAGATCCAAGCCCCTGTCCCTGATCTCCGCCGATATCTGCAGCCCCTCCACTATTAACAAGAGCAGGAACTCCCTGAGCATCAACAGCTCCAGGTATAGATCCATTTGCATTGATCTGTAGTATCTTCACATTTTCATCTCCCTCAAGAGAATCAAAGCACCCATCATTATCAGAGTCTAAATCCAAATGATTAAATGTTCCATCTCCATCTGTATCACAAGTAAACGCCAAAACTGAAATATTATCCAAAGACCAATCGTCTAATGCATTGGTAGATCTGAAAAGCAATGTAGCGGTATCCGGAACAGGACCGTTAGGAATATTCAAGGTAAATGTCTGGGTAGTAAATCCGGTTTGATTAGCCGTTGTAAAAGGTACAAAACTAGAAGTAGCTCCATTACTCAATACAATGGTAACATTATTCACAGTAGTGCTTCTCGTTGTACCATTACTAACTGTTGCATAAAGAGTCCCATTTAATAATATCTGTAAGCTTGCCGTAGACCCGGAAGCATTACTTCCATCCTGCGCCCCCAAAGTAAGGCTAAGAGGAATAAAGTTATTGGTATTCGTTAAGTTATTTAAAGTCTGAGAAGCATCTTTATTGGATACGTTATCTGTGGTAATATTAATATCTGTTCCGCTCGCTACCCATTCCGGAGCCAGTGTCCAGCCATTAGCATTTCCTGTAAACGTTCCATTTGTTACAATATTATTTCCGGGGCATTCAATATTATCAAGAATACCATCATTATCATCATCCAGGTCCGAAGTGTTACTTATTCCATCTCCATCATTATCTGCAGTTGTTACTCTTACACTGGCTGTATTATCTGCTGTATCAGGATCATTTAAGGCTCCGGTAATGGTTGCAGTATTCAAATAACTTCCAGGCGCACTCACTGTAGCTGTTACTGTAAGAGTAGCATTTGCTCCTGAAGCCAGATTCCCAATTGTCCAAACTCCCGTAGAATTATTATAAGTCCCTACAGATGGTGTAGCACTCACAAATGTCAGTCCTGCAGGAAGCAGATCATTGACCACAACGCCTGTATTATTAGAAGCTCCGTTATTCGTAGCAGTTACAGTAAACACAACATTACTGCCTGCTACTGGAGATGCATTATTTACAGTTTTCGTTACTCTTAAATTAGATTCCTGTACCGTAAATCCAAGCATATATCCATCTCCTCCGGTATTAGCTGTCCCGTGCCAATTCGTTCCCGTATTAGTTGCTGCTCCGCGGGTATACACTCTCAATGTCAGCGTTGTGATTCCCGTTCCAGAAACAAGTACTGTACCTCTTGAAACGTTTGCTACCGCACCATCCGGAGTAGTAGCAGAGTTTAAGATTTGTGTAGAAGTAACATTTAAAAATGTTGATCCGGAAACTTTAGAAAAAGTCACAGGTACATTAGACGACAAATAATCAAACTCAGCAGAATAGTTTTGTCCGTTAGACGTTCCTCCTAATGCATTAACCTGCAAATACGGATTATTTACAGGTCTGCTGAAAGTAATAGTCATATCCGCCATCTGCCACCTTTGATTTGTTGCTCTCGCAGCTGTACTTAATGGTTGAACATTCGTGAAAAGATTAATTGCCCTATTAACAGTAACATCAATCCCAGTCCCTACCGGTGCACCGCTACTCGTAAAAGGAGTACTTACAGTGGTATTCCCAAAAGAATTCATTAATGTTAAAACAGGTTCACCCGTATATCCCATAAGAACAGCCCCATTATACCCTGGAAAATTTGTCTGTGTATACTGTTGATTACTCAGCGTAAAAGTAACGTTCAAAGGAGTAGGATTTGCATAGGTAGCAAAAGTATTCCCTGTAGGATTATCAGTATTATTCCTTAACCTGATAGAAGTAGTTCCTACCGAGTTGGTAACATTCGTCGTAGGGTTTCCATCCCCGTCCGCCATTTCCAAAGAAGCATTTTGAGCTTTCAAATGGAAGATTGAAAAAAGCCCTATTGCAAAGACCAGTTTCTTCTGAATTAAAAATTTCAGATTCCTAGATAAGTCAAAATAGTTTAAATTCATATTTTTATATCAGTATTTAATATTAAAATTAATCATTTTATGTTGTTTTTTTGCGAAAAATAATAATATTTAACAACCAATTCTTAAAAAATATTAGAATATATTTTCAAAATCAATGATCTATCATAAAAAAAGGCTGCCCGAAACGAGCAGCCTTCACCTTATTATGAAGTTACAAGATTATTTCACAATAACCTTATAAGATTTCAAAGTTGATTTAGTTTCAATCTTAATGATATAAATTCCTGTAGGCAACGCAGCGGTATCGATACCTGTGCGTGCAGAGAATTTACCAGACTTCACCGCTTTTCCTTCGGCAGAGAACAATGTATAATTTCCTTCTTCTGCTGCTGTAACCATAAGACTTTCTCCAGCTTTTACAGGGTTAGGGTATATTTTGACATCATTAGCTGCCTGTGTTATTTCTGAAGTTCCTGCATTTTTTGCTGTACCAGTCAATGCATTTTTCAATAATGAAGCATATGGAGAAAGTGGAGAATTCGGAGCACCTCTCTTCACAAGGTCTGTATCTACTACTGCCTGAATACCATCTTTATCACCATCATTAATTGTAGAGATAAATCCACCTCCTAATGTATCAAGGTTTCCTTTTCCTATCTGATACAGATCAAAGTCTGAACCATTAGAAGTAACATCAAGGAAATCAGGAGTATTATCACCATCTACATTTCTAATTGAATATTTTAAAGTTCCGGAATCCGGATACGTTTCCAATACATCTGCCAAACCGTTTTGACCTACTGCAACTCCACTATCAATAACACCATTATGATCTGTATCAATTTGGTTGATTACTGAGACTGGAATACCAGATTCAAACAGATCTAAAATTCCATCATTGTCTGAATCCAGATCACGATAGTTTGGAACAGCATCTCCCAGGATAGGAGTAATTAAGATATCTCCTTCCAGGTCATCATCTTCAAACTTGGCATTCTTATCAAAATCTTCTAGAGAATCCGGAATACCATCATTGTCAGAATCAAAATCACAGGCATCTACAATACCGTCACCGTCTGTATCTAATGTTGGCGACTTATCATTACCACTGTACATCCTTCTGCACAGTCCGGAATACCATTACCATTATTATCAATACTGTCATCTCCGCCAGGGCAACGGTCGAAACAGTTTGGAACTCCATCATTATCATCATCTTTACTGGCAAATGCATTATAGATGTAATAACTCTGAGGAATACGGATTGCTGTTCCACTATTGAAGGTTATTTTCATTCTGTTAAAAGGTTTTGTAGCCTTTCCACCCACATAAAATTTATTGGAATTTGTAGTAAAGAAATTTCCACTGATAAGACTTCCCGAGCTAGTAAAGGTGTCTGTTACCGAGTTTCCATTATATAATGTTACCGTAATATTTTCAAGAACACTTACTCCCAATAGGTTCCCTGCTTTTTCTACTGTAAATCCAGCCATCGTATTGGCAGGAAGCACACTATTACTGCTTACTGTAGCAAATGCTGAGAAAATACTGAAGATTGAAGCAGCCGGAACTGTTGCTGTTGCATAGTTCGATGGATTGTTATCCACAATAGCTTCCGGGCTTGTCATTTTAGCCAAAATAAGGCCTAAGAATCCAGGACCTGATGTCCAGTTTGATCCTGTTACTATATTTCCAGGTACCGCTGATCCACTGGTTTGAATTTTATCATCACACTCACAAGAGATTGGTTCTTCAAAAGCATAGTATACTTTAAGAGCTCCCAAGTTGAATCCAACCGTTTGAGTAATCTTTAACCTTACCTCATTGAAAGGCTTTGTGGTTGTTAAAGTTACTTTTTGTTTTCCTGAACCGTATCCAAGAACTTTAATATTAATCAGTCCTCCGCCATCTGAAAGCTGCCTTGAATCTTGAAGCTGACCAAATAAATAAGTTTCAATCGTAATATTCTTTAAAAATTCAGCACTTAATAATTTCCCCTGATCGTCTGGCTCAATTACAAATCCTGTTCTGTTTCCTGCAGGATATACCTGATTTTTATCTAAAACTCCTACTGAATAAGATCCTAACAATCCTATCGGAAGAACTATTTTTCCAAAAGAGTTTTTATTTCCGTCACCTATATTTTCTTTATTCTGAACGTAAGAAAGCGGAGCGAGGAAACTGCTGCTTCCAGATACATTACCATCTACACCACTTCCTGCAATGATATCATCACAAATTCCGTTGTTATCTGTAGGTACTTTAGTAGGATCAAATGCAAATGCATAGTACACGTTCATTGCGCTGAATACGGAAAGAACATTGGTTTGATATAATCTCACTTCATCAAACTCTTTTGAAGTTTTAAAATGCAAGAATATTCTGTTTTTACTTCCTCCGAATGCCGGCACTGATAAAAGTGTACTGCTTGTAGTAGTTTCCTGAAGAACTCCATTTTTATAAGTACTGATTCTTAATGAACTTAAAAGATCAATCGTAATAAAACTTGTCCCAAGATCCACATTAAATCCGGTAATATACCCAGCCGGATAAGTGGTATTGTTATTTTTTACAGAGATCCCATTTCCGCTTATTAATGAAGCGAAATTTCCCATATTTACGCTGTTATCCAAACTGGCATCCACCACCGGATTCATATTTCCGTTATAGCATGCTAAACAAATCCCGGAATTGTTTACCGGTTTTGCTTCTACCCCCATCCCACGGATAGGTTCATAACCCTGCTGCGCAAATACTGCTGTTGACATTATCAACATCATCAGCATTGCCGCTAGTTTCCCGAATAATTTTTTGGTCATTTTTTATTGTTTTATAAAGTTTGTGTTTCTATTTTTTTAAAGGGTCTGCCATGCAAAAGCACTGGCACCAGTCTGTTTACATCCTACAAAGCTCCCCACTGATGATGATACTTCATATATAATGGTTCCCGCATTTGAGGCATCACAGGTTGGCCTTGCATTCGCTTTAATCTGTATTGCTTTACTCACTTCCAGATCTGCAAAATTTACTGAGCTGGGAATCATATTGATTCCTACATTCGTAGTGGCAGCATTATTCTCGTTAAAAAAAACCTGTGTTCCGTTTGCATATACTGTTTGTCCTGAATTAGCTGTTCCGGAAAACCCTACTGCAAATGCTTTTCCACCTAGTGCTGAACTTGCAGAGCCAACAGCAAAACTGTTTGTGTCTACTGTATTTCCACTCCCTATAGTAATTCCGCCTTTATTATTATGTAAATTTCCAAGGGTAAGTCCCGTTGCACCACTCACTGTATTGGAGTTTCCAAATACAAAATGATTAGCCCCTGATGCTGTATTAGAGTTCCCAATAATCTTGGCTCCACTTGTAGCTGAGTTATTGGCACCAATAGCTAAAGCTGGAAAATTAGCATTAATGGCAGTAGCAGTATTGTTTCTCCCAATTGCAACATTGGAAGATGTTGAATTGGTTATATTATTAGATCCCCAGGAAAAAGATGCATAAGGCCCTGATGCATCATTGACATTTCCACCTTGTAATGTTCCACTTACATCAAGAATTGCTTTTACATTTTTTTGAGTGGCCAGTACCAGATTCTGGGCATCAATTGTTCCCAGATAATTTCCAGTAGAAATATCTGTACCTAATGTTGAAGATGTGGCCGTTGTACCGCTGTTTCCTACTGTGCGCCAGTTTCCATTTAAGTTCCCCCATTTTGTCCCATCAAAATAATAGTAACCAGGTGTTAAAACATCTACGGTTTGTCCGGTAGGGGCAGTTTCTGCTGCAGTAACATATACTATGGCTCCGGTTTGGGCTGCGGTATAGTTTTTAGCTTTTAACTGTACTCCTGTAAGTCTCGGTGCAATAATTCCATCAAGTTTATTTGCATCGGATGGAAATCCCATGACATCCAGACTAGCCTGAGGCTGATCTATTCTAATCCCAACCTGTGCAGAAATTGTAAATCCGACAGATAAAAGTGCTAGTGTGAATAATTTGTTTTTCATTTTTTAGTTGATATTTGTTGTTTTTTTTGTTTGTTTTTTTAAAAAAAAGCAGTTTAGTGGCTATTTCATTTAAAACAATAAATGAAACTAGAAGAGAAACCGTAAAAAGTCAGAAATATTATTTTATAGAGGTATTAATACATTTGTCGGGAATCTTAATGACAAACATAAAACCATCAACCAGCTTAATAGAGTTGATGTAAAATTTTTTTATCTGTGTGAATATACTTAACACACCAATATGGCCAGTAGCACCTAATATTCTCCACTTGTTCCATACAGCAACAGACTTTAAATTCTGCAGAGACAAGAGAAAAAAAGTCTGGTCACTAACAACTGGAAAATTTTTGTGTAAAGAATGTTCAAAAACAGCACTATGAGAATCATCATTGACTATCGTATGATGATGAGATATGCATCCCACAGTATTCACAGATTTCTTTGAAAAAGCATCAGATAAATACAGGTAAAGATCAGTAGCATTTATATCCTGATGAAGCACCAATTCAGACTTGCTCATTGTGGTGGATATAATCTTTGCGTTTAGTTTTCCTACAGCCGATAATAGCAGAAGAAATACTATTTGACTATAGGAAAGAAAATAATTTCTATCCAATTTTGTGTTTTTTTATTGATACAAATATAATACTTTTCCAAATAAAACAATGTTTTAATGAAAAAAATTACCAAAAACATAAAATAAACAAATAAAGAACAAATTATTATGTTAATAATTAAGGAATAAATAATAATAACAAAATATAATATAATACATTATAAAAATATTCAAATACAATTATCAATAAATGTAAAACTTATTTAGGTTTAACCATAAAAAAAGCCTGAGCAAATGCTCAGGCTTCTTATATTTATAATAAAATTGAAATTATTTCAATTCTACTTCAGCACCAGCTTCTTCTAATTGCTTCTTAAGAGCTTCAGCTTCGTCTTTAGATACACCTTCTTTAATTGCAGAAGGAGCTCCGTCTACGATATCTTTAGCTTCTTTAAGACCAGCACCAGTTAAATCTTTTACTAATTTAACGATAGCTAATTTAGAAGCACCTGCAGACTTAAGAATTACGTCGAATTCAGTCTTTTCTTCAGCAGCTTCACCTGCACCACCTGCAGCAACAACTACAGCAGCAGCAGCTGGCTCAATTCCGTACTCATCCTTAAGGATAGTAGCTAATTCGTTTACGTCTTTTACAGTTAGGTTTACTAGCGTTTCAGCTAAATTTTTTAAATCTGACATTGTTGTAATGTTTTTGTTGATTATTTATTTAATTTCTTGAGTGTAATTATTCAGCACTTGTTTCTTCAGTGCTTTCTGCAGCAGCTTCTGGAGCTTCAGCAGCAGGAGTTTCTTCAACTACAGGAGCAGCTTCTTCAGCTTTAGCTTCTACAGTTTCAGGTTTGTTTTGAAGAGCAGAAACAACTCTCTGGATTGGAGACTGAAGTAATCCGATGATTTCACCGATCATTTCTTCTCTAGACTTGATGTTAGCCAACATGTCTAGGTTGTTGTCACCTAAGTAGAAAGTTTCCTGAACAAAAGCAGACTTTAAAGCTGGCTTTTCTTCTTTCTTTCTGAATCCTTGGATTAACTTAGCAGGAGCGTTTGCTGTATCAGCAATCATCAACGCTGAGTTTCCTTTGAAAGTAGGGAACATTTCAGAGTAATCTACTCCTTCAATTTGCTCCATTGCTTTCTGTAAAAGTGTATTTTTTACAACTTTTACTTTGATGTTTTGCTTGAAAGCCTGTCTTCTGAAGTCAGAAGATTTACCAGCGTTCAAACCGTCTAAATCTGCTACGTATACTACTTTTGCATCCTGAAGCAAATCTTTGATCTCTTGTATTGCTACAACTTTTTGGTCTTTTGTCATTGTCTTAAGGATTATTATTAGTTAACAGATTTCGTATCAATTGCAATACCAGGGCTCATTGTAGAAGACAAATAGATAGACTTCACATAAGTTCCTTTAGCAGCAGTTGGCTTCATTTTGATCAATGTAGAGATCAATTCCTGCGCATTTTCTTTGATCTTAGCAGCATCGAAAGATACTTTACCAATACCAGCGTGGATGATACCATACTTGTCTACTTTGAAATCAATTTTACCTGCTTTCACTTCAGTTACTGCTTTACCAATTTCCATTGTTACAGTTCCTGATTTAGGGTTTGGCATTAAACCTCTTGGACCTAATACTCTACCTAATGGACCTAATTTACCCATAACAGCTGGCATCGTAACGATAACGTCAACGTCTGTCCAACCATCTTTAATTTTTTGTAAATATTCGTCAAGACCTACATAATCAGCACCAGCAGCTTTAGCTTCTGCTTCTTTATCTGGAGTTACTAAAGCCAAAACTTTAACATCTTTACCAGTACCGTGAGGAAGAGATACAACACCTCTTACCATTTGGTTTGCTTTTCTTGGGTCTACTCCTAATCTTACAGCGATATCTACAGAAGCATCAAACTTTGCAGTGTTCACTTCTTTTACAAGAGCTGAACCTTCTTCAAGGTTATAGATTCTTCCTTTTTCTACTTTGCTTAAAGCTTCCTTTTGCTTTTTAGTCAATTTTGCCATTTCTAATAGTTTTAAGCGTTAAAAGTTGGTTTAGTTCCTGTTACTCTTAATCCCATAGATCTAGCAGTACCTGCAACCATAGAAACTGCAGAGTCCATTGTAAAACAGTTAAGATCCGCCATTTTATCTTCAGCGATTTTCTTTACTTGTTCCCAAGTTACAGCTCCTACTTTGTTTCTGTTTGGTTCACCAGAACCTCCCTTGATCTTAGCCGCATCCATTAACTGAATTGCTGCAGGTGGAGTTTTAATAACGAATTCAAAAGATTTGTCTTCGTATACTGTAATTACTACAGGTAAAACTTGCCCTGGCTTATCTTGGGTTCTTCCGTTAAATTGCTTACAAAACTCCATGATGTTCACACCTGCAGAACCCAATGCTGGACCTACTGGTGGAGAAGGGTTAGCTGCGCCACCTTTCACCTGAAGCTTTACCATTTTAAAGACTTTCTTAGCCATTGTTTGTTTTTTAAATTTGAATAATTAATGAGTTTGGAAGCATTTATTATTCAGTAGGTTATCGCACTCACTTATGACAAACCTACTTTTTGGACTGCAAAAGTATAAAATATTTTTGAAACTACAAACGGATATTGCTGATTTTTAAAAAGTTTTAAAAAAATTAATATCCAGAAGTTTGGACTTCAATTTTTTATATGATGAATATACTCTTTTATCCAATAACCAAAAGAAGAACAGACAACTCGTACCCTTTCTTCCAATTAAACTATTAGGGTTAAAGAAAAATACATCAATAAAACATTTCAACAGTAATAATAAAATTACTAAACTAGAAAATCCACTTACGCTAGTTGGTATTATGTTTTATACATAAAAAGCCAGACTATTAAAAATACAGTCTGGCTTTTCTTTATACTTGTTTTTGTGTTTACGATTTAAAAACCGGATGGTTTATTAATTGTCTGAGTAGAGCCATTAGTTCCGTTAAGATCTGCACTCACATCATTGATATTATGTTTTGTAATCAGTCTTTTGTAAGCCATCAGATAAAGATCTACGGTAAAAGTATTATAATCTCTTGACGGACCTGCTGATGTATTCGCAATAATTCTACTATCTGTAAATCTAGCCTTAATATGCCAGGTTCCATTACTTTTAAATGCAACTACATCAGGAGACCCCTGTTTGTTATCATTTACTCCGTTATCACCATAATCAAGCATCACGTTCGTATTACCATTGCTAAGCTTAAAAGAATAATTGTGAAGTACAACCAGGAAATTATTAGCATCTATCTTAGTATCATAATCTGTAATCCCAGCGCCTGAAACATTGGTAAGGCTAAGTTTAATATAATTGAACAATCCACTGCTTTCAAGATTCGGATCATAAACCTGCAGTGCATTTTCTGATGTTGCCAAAAAACTTCCCCCAGTCATGGTAGGTTCTCCCGGATTTCTAAGGTATAGTGAATTGGTATATGTTTTTCCGTTGACATCAAGTGTTTCTGTAGGTTTATCTGTTTTGATTCCTACTCTACCGGTTTGAGCATTCAAAAGCACACCCAATCCTATCATCATTGTAATATAAATTTTTCTTATCATGTTTTATTATTGAAGCCCAAGAGGCGTATTGGTTGATACTCCGGAAAAGGAAGCTGCAGCAGATACTGAGCCCTCAAATGTTCCCCAGTCTTTTACAAGAGATTTTTCAAATACATTTAATGTTAATGTCCAGGTTCCGTTTTGTGAATTCACTGTTCCTGCCCCTTTAAAGCTTAAATTAATAGCCTGGTAATTTTTCCCGTTCTTCTGCACTTTGGTTACTTCCGTTGAATAAGCCCCATACAGTCTCGAAGTTGCTGTAGTTGTTGCAGAAACGGCACCACTAAAAATAGCTCCAGTAATTGCTACAACATATTTATCTGCATCTAACCCTGTATTCAGATTGATAACTTCATCCTGTTTTACATTTTTTAAAACAACAGTATACATATTTACCGGTGCTACATTACGAAGGGTAATATCCAAAAGTTTTACTTTTCCTACTGGAGATGTATCTTTTGAACGGGTAAGTAATAGGTAATTCCCTCTTGCTGTTACATTTTCAGTATCTATTAAATAAGATTCTACAAGAGTTTCTCCTTCTACATCAAGTGTTCCTTTTGGGTTGGCTGTATTAATTCCAATTTGTGCTTTTAAACCTAGAGTGGCCGCAGCTACAAAGAATAAAGAGATAATTTTTTTCATGTTTGTGTTTTTATTGAATTAAGGGAGCTGCTGCAGCACCAGTTGTAGAAGATCTGAGATCCTGAGTTGAGTTTAATTCTTTTGCATAGGATCTATCATATACCAACAAATTCAGAGTCCATTCTCCGGTAGGTAAATTGGAAGTTGGAGAAAATCCTTCATAATCTGCTTTCAATTTCCAGGTGTTTCCTGTTGAATAAGCAAATATTTGAGGAACTGGAGTTAGCCAGTCTGCAGTATTCGTTCTTACAGGTTGAGTAAACCCAAAGGAAGAAATTACTACTAAGAATTTTTTGGAATTGATTTTTGTATCAAATTCTCTTACCCAGTCTTTATCTGAAGGATCACAGGTAATTTTAAACTGAATAATATTGATAGGTGCCGGAGAATTCGGTACAAAGGAATCATTGTAAGCCGTAATTTTATTTTCCGGAGCCGGTGATTTAATAATAAAGGTATAATTTTCATCTGCCCCTAATTTCTCCATGGGCTTTTTGAAAACAATACCGGATGTCTTCATTGTTCCGTTCACAGTAAGTTCCTTTTCCGGCTTTGCAGTATTAATTCCCACCTGGGCATTAATCAACACTGCTGAACCTAATGAAAGGATCATCGAAATAGTTTTTGTCATTTTTCGTTTATGTGTTTGCTATAAGTTTCTATTCACCACATCTTATTAAATCATATTTATTGTTTTTAATTCAAAAACACAAAAAATATGCTATGCAACTTTAAAAAGTGCACTTAATAAGAAAAACAATAAGTTTTATGGGTTAATTGCTGAATAAGTTACAAGAACTATGCCATCAAAAATAAATCAATCTTCGGAAAGCCCTTTTAATAAAGGAAAACCTATAATTATCCCACAAGCGGGAATATTCAATTTAGTCAGATCCTTTATCCAGACGTGGATAACAGCGATTGGCAGTTTTATATATTATTAATAAAAAACCTGTTAAAAATTATAAAAAATTAAATTTAAGAGATAAAGACAGATTGTTTTTTATCAATAATAAATTATTCTGAGAAGAAATATAATTGGCTGTATTTATATGACCCACAGGAGTATCTAATTGATCAATACTGATTACTTATTTATCAATAGTAGTAAAACAAAAAAGACCGCTTAATAGCAGTCTTTTTATATTTTATATAAGTAAATATTATACTTTTTCTACTTGCATGTAGCTTAGTTCCATCGGAGTTTTTCTACCGAAGATTAATACAGAAACTTCAATTTTCTTTTTATCTTCAAGAATCTTCTCAACTGTACCATTGAATCCGTTGAAAGGACCATCGATCACTTTTACGTTTTCACCTACTACATATGGAATCTCAACATCGCTTGCGAATTCTGAAAGTTCATCCATTCTTCCAAGCATTCTGTTCACTTCTGATTTTCTCATTGGAACAGGATCTCCACCTTTTGTTAAACTTAAGAAAGAAATAACTCCAGGGATGTTTTTGATAACGTGAGGAATCTCTCCCATCAGCTCAGCTTCAATCATTAAGTATCCAGGATAGTAAGGTCTCTCTTTAGGAACTTTTTTACCGTTTCTAATTTGGATTACCTTTTCCATAGGAATAACCACTTGAGTAACGTACTGCTCAAACCCTAGACGTTTGATTTCTGTCTCAATATAGTTTTTCACTTTATTTTCCTGTCCGCTGATAGCTTTCAGCACATACCATTTCAATTCGCTCATTTTGGGAAAATACTTTTATAATTAATTGAACAAGTTGATTAGCATACCAATGATGTTGCTGATTGATTTAGAAAACAATTCATCAACTCCAAATGTAAACAATGCCAAGATCACTGTCGCAATAGTCACTACAATTGTAGACGACTGAAGGTCAGCCCATTTCGGCCATTCAACTTTATGTCTGAATTCGTTATAAGAACCTTTTAAAAAATCGACAAATGAACTCATAATTTATATTTGCACGGGCACAAGGATTCGAACCCTGATCAACGGTTTTGGAGACCGGTATCCTACCATTGGACGATGCCCGTAGTTAAAAAGCTTCCGAGAGTTTCCTTTCGGAAGCTTAATTTATTCTAAGATGATTAGTCTAAGATTTCAGTAACCTGACCTGAACCAACTGTTCTACCACCTTCTCTGATCGCGAATCTAAGACCCTCGTTAAGAGCGATTGGTTGTAACAATTCTACAGTGATCTCTAAGTTATCACCAGGCATTACCATTTCTACACCTTCTGGTAAGAAGATCTCACCTGTAACGTCAGTAGTTCTTACGTAGAACTGAGGACGGTACTTGTTGTGGAATGGAGTGTGACGTCCACCTTCTTCTTTAGAAAGGATATAAACAGATGCTTTGAATTTCTTGTGAGGTTTCACAGAGTCTTTCTTAGCGATTACCATACCTCTCTTGATGTCAGTTTTTTCAATACCTCTCAACAATAGACCTACGTTATCACCAGCTTCACCTCTGTCTAGGATTTTTCTGAACATCTCAACTCCTGTAATAGTAGAAGTTAATTTTTCTTCACCCATACCAACGATATCAACTGGATCTCCAGTGTTGATAACACCAGCCTCGATTCTACCAGTTGCTACAGTACCTCTACCTGTAATAGAGAATACGTCTTCGATTGGCATCAAGAATGGCTTGTCAGTATCTCTTACTGGCTCGTCGATCCACTCATCAACTGCATCCATAAGAGCTTCAACAGTTTTGAACCACTTATCTTCTGAGTCACCGTTAGTAGCTGCAGTAAGCGCTCCAAGAGCTGAACCTTGGATTACTGGAGAGTTATCTCCATCAAAGTCATAAGTAGCTAATAGATCTCTAAGTTCCATTTCAACAAGCTCTAACAATTCTGGATCATCCACCATGTCAACTTTGTTCATGAAAACAACGATCTTAGGTACGTTTACCTGACGGCAAAGTAGGATATGTTCTCTAGTTTGAGGCATTGGACCATCAGTTGCAGCACATACTACGATAGCTCCATCCATCTGAGCAGCACCAGTTACCATGTTCTTAACATAGTCGGCGTGACCTGGACAGTCAACGTGAGCATAGTGTCTTTTTACAGTTTCGTACTCGATGTGAGCAGTATTGATAGTGATCCCTCTTTCTTTTTCTTCTGGAGCAGAGTCAATTGAAGAGAAGTCTTTTTTCTCAGCAAGACCTTTGCTAGCTAATACAGCAGAAATAGCAGCTGTAAGAGTAGTTTTACCATGGTCAACGTGACCAATAGTACCAATGTTCAAGTGTGGTTTGTTACGATTAAACGTTTCCTTTGCCATGATTTAAAATTATTTATTTATTGTTTTTCAAATTTTCGGTGTGCAAATATAATGAATTTTTAAATACCAAAAACTTTTTATTCAAAAAACTTTCAATATTCTCATCCGATGAAGGACAAACCTTATATTTCGATGCATTGAGACTGCAAATTTACACATTTTTCCGGATTGAAAAAATCTTTCTGGAACCTTTTACAGCTCCTTTTACAGAAAAGCCTGAAATACAGAATATTTCAGGCTCAATTAATATATAAAATGAAAGATAATCAGACTTGATTTAGCCTTTTAGGCCTGTTAAAAATCCAGAAAATGATTGGAAAAATAAGCAAAGTAAGTACAGTGGCCGTTATCAACCCTCCAATAATTACAATAGCTAAGGGCTTTTGAGATTCGGATCCGATCCCTGTAGACAATGCTGCTGGCATTAATCCGATAGAAGCCATAAGAGCAGTCATAATAACAGGTCTTGTTCTGGACTTCACTCCGCTTAATATGGCATTGTCTATATCCAGGCCGTTTTTAACATTCTGATGAAATTCTGTAATAAGGATAACTCCATTCTGTATACAGATTCCCAGAAGAGCAATCATACCTACTCCTGCAGAAATTCCGAAATTGATTCCGGTAACATGTAAGGCAATAATACCTCCAATTAATGCAAACGGAACATTCGCCAGTACAAGAAGAGAGTCTTTCATATTTCCAAACAGGATAAACAGAAGGAAAAAGATCATCAGAATACTCACCGGAACTACCTGAGCCAATCTGTGTGAAGCACGCTGTTGGTTTTCAAACTGCCCTGTCCAGCCTACAGAATATCCATCCGGAAATTCAATAGTAGCTACTTTTTTCTGAGCATCGGCAATGGTACTTCCCAAATCACGGTCACGGATTGAGAATTTTACTCCAATATATCTTTTGATATTATCTCTGTAAATAAATGCAGCTCCGTTATCTTTAACAATGGTACTGATCTCTTTTAAAGGAATTTTTGCTCCATCCTGAGTAGGCACCATCAAAGCTGCAATATCATTTTCATTGGTTCTGTATTCCTGTGAATAACGGAGACGAATCGGAAATTTCCTCTCTCCATCAAACATTTCAGAAGCTGTTTTTCCACCAAAGGCCATTTCCAATACAGCCTGTGCATCAGCCGGCATTACTCCGTAAGCAGCCATTTTATCTCTGTCCAGGACTACACTTACTTCAGGCTGACCGATATTTTTAATAATACCAGGATCTTTTACTCCTTCAACATCTTTAATCTTTGATAAGACCTCGTGCGCTAATTTATCCAGGGTTTCTAAATTATCTCCATAGATTTTGATTCCGTTTTCTGCTTTAAAACCGGCTACGGCTTCTGCCACGTTATCTGAAATCGGCTGTGAGTAGTTGAAGGTAATTCCCTGATAACTTCTCAGCTTTTGATCGATTTCATTAATCAGTTCATCGTAGGTAATCTTCCGTTTCCATTCTTCCCTTGGCTTAAGGTTTACAGCAAACTGCACAAATCCGAATCCATTCGGGTCAGTACCATCATTACTTCTTCCTGTCTGTGCCAGAACATCTGTTACTTCAGAGAAGCTCATAATGTCTTTTTTGAGAAGATCTGCTGTTTTTAAAGATTCTTTTAATGATGAACTCATTGGCATTTCTGCAGTGATCCAAAGTGAACCTTCATTAAGCTGTGGCAAAAATTCTGTCCCAAGGAATTTACCAGAGAATAGTGTCAACGCAAGGAATGAGATGGCCACAATCATACTCATTTTTTTATGTTTAAAGGTTACGTTGAACCCTTTTAATACAATTCTGTCCCAAAAATTAACAAATGGGTTATTTTTTTCTCTTACATTTTTATTTAATAGAATATGGGAAAGAACAGGAACCAGCGTTAATGTAAATATCAATGCTCCCATTAATGCAAATCCTAAAGTAAAGGCTAAAGGAGAGAACATTTTTCCTTCCACTTTCTGGAATGAGAAGATCGGAATTAATGAAGTAATGATTATCAGCTTGGAGAAGAAAATTGCTTTTCCAAGTCCCGTTCCGGTTTGTTTAATCCATCCTCCCTTTGCCAGTTTGTTGAATTTCTCCATTCCATATTTATGTGCTTTGTGGTCGAGCATTACAAAGAGGCCTTCCACCATGACGACGGCTCCGTCAATGATAATCCCGAAGTCAACTGCTCCCAGAGAAAGTAAATTCGCACTCATCCCTGCTAATTTTAAACATAAAAAGGCAAATAGTAAGGATAAAGGAATAATGATGGAAACGATTAAAGTCGTTCTCCAGTCCGCCATAAAGATCAAAACGATCACAGTTACCAATACAATTCCTTCAATCAGGTTATGCATTACGGTGTGGGTAGTGAAATCCATCAGGTTATCCCTGTCATAGAAAGTCACCATTTTTACGTCTTTCGGAAGGATCTTTTCGTTCAGTTCTTTAATTTTAGCTTTTACGCCAACCAAAACTTCTCTCGGGTTCTCTCCTTTTCTCATCACCACAATACCTTCTACGGTGTCATCATGTTTATTTAAGGCCGCCTGCCCTACTCTAGGCATGGAGCTTTCGTGAACTTCTGCTACATTTTTTACCAGGACCGGATTTCCGCTGTCATTCTGAATGGTAATATTTCCGATATCTGTAATAGATTTCACCAAACCTATTCCTCGTACCACATAAGCCTGTCCATTTTTTTCAATAACGTCTCCGCCAACATTCAGGTTACTCTTGGTAACCGCATCATATACCTGAAGTGGTGTCAGATTATATTTATCCAGCGCTCTAGGATCGATACTTAGTTCAAATACTTTATCCTGTCCACCGAAAACGTTAATATCCGCAACTCCGGGAACACCTCTTAGAGCACGGTCTATCACCCAGTTTTGCAGCGTCAGCAGTTTACGGGAATCTTTTGTTTTACTTTCCAGTGTATATCTGAAAATTTCTCCGGTTGGCCCGTAGGGTGGCTGCACTTCAGGGTCTACCTCGTCAGGAAGGCTAATGGTTCTTAATTGGTTATTGACCTGATTTCTGGCAAAAGTATCATCCACCCCATCATCAAACAGAATTTTAACAATGGAAAGTCCAAACATTGTGGTACTTCTCACACTGGTTTTCTTCTGAACCGGGCTCATTGCCAATTCTATGGGAGTAGTCACAAAACGTTCTACTTCTTCTGCACTACGCCCATTCCATTGGGTAATGATGACAATCTGAGTATTGGTAACGTCCGGAAAAGCTTCAATAGGCATATTTTTGAAACTTATAAAGCCGGCTATGGCTAAAATAGCCACCCAGATAAATGTAAATGCTTTATTCTTGAGTGAAAAAGCGATTATATTTTTAATGAATTTATTCATGATAGATGCATTAATGACCTAAAAAAGTCGTTGAAAGAATTTATTTTAAATCATTACAGTTTTAACTGTTCAGAGAACGGTATATCAGCAGCTGATTGTTCGTAATTACTTCTTCTCCTTCTTTAAGACCATCCACAATGTAAGTGATATCGCCTACCTGTTTCTGTACTTTTACTTCTCTTACTTTTACGTCGGTTCTGGATTTAAAAACCACTACAAAACTTTTGTTATCGTCAAAAATTACGGCTTTGGATGGAACAGTCAGCATTGTATTGCTTTCCAGGCTAGAAACTTTTATGGTTGCTTTACTATCCGGAATCAGTAATCCGTTGGCATTATCCAGGACGACTCTTGCCTGCATGGCATTGGTTTGCGGATCAATGATTTTAAATATCTTATCAATTTTCCCATCAAAAACCTTATCCGGATAAGAAAGTGTAGACACCTGAGCTCTCATTCCCAGGCTGATTTTTTCAATATCCGATTCATTTACGTTCATGATCGCCCATACATTGGTGGTATTGGCAACATCGAAAATATTTTCGCTTCGGTCACTTCTCAGCTGCATATCTTTATTGATACTTTTCTGAACAATATATCCGTTAATAGGGGCTACCACACTGTATATATTCCCTGATTTCACATTATAAACAGTACTTACCGCTGTAGCTCTCTGTAACTGATCTTCGGCTTTCTGTAACTGACTTTTTGCTTCCAGCACATCTCTTTCCGTATTCAATTTTCCTTCATAAAGTTCTTTGGCAACTCTAAGATTATTTTTTGCGACTACAAGATCTGTTTTAGAATCGCTCACATCTTTTTGAATTTCGGCCAGCTCGGTACTTCTGATAGTAGCCAAAACCTGTCCTTTTCTCACGTAATCTCCAAGTTCCACATTTACACTCATTACATTTCCTCCTACCAAAGGGTAAACATCAATATAGCTGTTTTTGTCTGCAGAGATCTTTCCGTAAAAGCTATATTCATCTTCTATATTCTTTACTTCAGCTTTTGCCAGAGAAATTGAATTCAGCATGGTGTTACTGAGTTCAAAACCTTTTTTTGCCTGATTTGTCTTTTCTTCCTCTTTTTTTGAGCAGGCCATCAATGATAAGATCATCAATACTGGGATAATATAAGTTTTCATCGTTTAATAGAAGATTTTCGTTTGTACTAATTGGTTAAGTTGTTCTGCCGCCTGCATGATTTCATTCTTCATATCATAAATTTGAAGTGCTGTTTCCCGGTAGCTATCCATGAAATCAGTAAATTCAATAAGGTTCACGTTTCCTTTTCTAAAATTGGTCATCATTCCGTTATAGACGAGATCCATATTCTGAAGATCAGTTGTTTTAATATCCGCAAGCTGATCATATTGTGCTTTCCAGGTTTTATAGGCTGCCTGTACCTTCGTCTCAAGGGTCAGTTTCTGAAAATCTGCATTTTTCTGATTCTGTTGAATCGCATAATTGGCTTTTTCCACATTTCCCTGATTTACTCTCCATAATGGTAAAGGAATTCCTAGGGTCAGATTGGCTTCATTATTGAAAGTTCCCCCTGCCTGATCCCATGCTGCTCCAACATTAAGATCTGGTACGTTTAATGATTTCTGCCATTGAGCATACAGTTTACTGTTATCAATTAATTTTAAGTTATATCGATAATCTGCATTATTTTCCAGGGCTTTACTTTTAAGTTCTTCTTCATCTCCAAAAGGTTGGATAGCCAATGCTTCTTTAGCTTCGGATTCAGGCATTAGAGGCTCTATATCCTCTGAAATTCCGGTAAGAACTTTTAAATTCTGCTCAAAGCCAAGGATATTTTTGTTGATCTCAAGCTTATCATGATTAAGTTGAATTACTAAGCTTTGCAGTCTTACCGCATCTTTAAGGGAAACATTTCCTTTAGCAGACTGTACACGATAGGCACTTAGCAGATCATTCATATATCCTAATTGCTTATCTGTATTTTCAAGCTTTAGCTTTTCATAGTAAAGATTAAAATAAGTAGTACGAAGCTGAGCCCTCAGATCAACAAGAAGTTGGGAAAACTGAAGTTGGGCAAGTTCTTTGTTGGATTTAGCAAAAGCAATTTCATTTTTCTTTTTACCACCCATGTAAATTAATTGGGTAATCCCTGCTCCTTTTGAATGTCCTACATCAAAAAACTTTTTATCCTGGGGGTTGTAAGCATTAAACTGTCCGCTCAATTGTGGTAACTCCCAGATTTTGGCCTGCAAAATATCAGCATCAGCCATATTGATGTTGTACTGTTCGGCGAGCAGCTGAAGATTGTTCTTCTGGAAAGCTTCTTCACAATCCAAAAGAGACATTTGCTGTTGTGCCGCCATGAATGAGGAAACGGCCAGGCACAGCACTGCAATTCTGTTCATTATTTTCTTTTTAAATTACAAAATTGCTCGGATGTGCTTAAAAGAAACTTAAATGAGGCTTAAAAAAATATTAAAATCGGCTTAAACAGGCTATTTCAGGTAAGATTATTGAAGCCTAAAAATTAAAATTTATCTCCAATGTTTGAATTTTCCACTGAAATTTAATCAAAAGTTTAACAAAACTTGTAGCCGTTATTGTGAAAGAAATAATTCTTAAAATCTATTTTTTAAAAATCATAGTAAATTTATTGATCTCTTCTTCAGGAGAACAATACATAATTTCTGCATCATGATATTCAAGAATCCTTTTAACAATTCTAAGTCCTAAACCGGAACCTGAAATATTCTGGGCATTATTTCCTCTTGTAAAAGCTTCAAATAGTTTCGCCTGTTCTTCCTCAGGAATAGTATTACCGTGAGAAATAACATCAACACTAAGATTCGTGTTAGTTTCTGTTATCAGAACTTTTACTTCTGTATTATCAGAATATATAGCGGCATTTTTAAATAAATTAATAAAGACAATCACCAGTAATGAATGGATTCCACTAATGGTAAGAAAAGCATTCTCTGAAATTTCTTCGGTAATGAGAAAATCCAGCTTTAATTCAGGATAACTTTTTTCCACTCCTTCAAAGGCTTCAAAAATTACTTCATCTATTCTCACATCTTCATAAATGCTCTGAATATTTTCTTTATCAAATTTTGTAAGTAACAACAACGAATTCGTCAGATCTGACAATTGATAAACATCACGCTGAATTTGCTGTAATGAAGACAGTGTTTTTGGAGAGTGTTCTTCAAATTTAATCAGGTTCTCCAATTGAAAAGCCATTCTTGTAATAGGAGTTCTTATTTCGTGAGACGCACTTGCTGTAAAATCTTTTTGGGACTGAAACACATCATTAAGTCGAACAATCATCGTGTTGAACGATTTTGCAAGAACATTTACTTCATCATCAGACTCCTGTACAGGAATCTGAGTGGTAAGTTTATGGGCCGTTACTTCTGAAATTTCCTTATTCAAATCTTCCAGAGGACGAAGAAATTTCTCTACAAAATAATAACTGAAAAAGCCTATTAGAAGTGTGCTCATAGCATAGGCCGCAATTAAAAGATATTTCAGAAAGCCTAGCTTTGATTTTCCGTTGGTATCAAAAGCACTGGTAAGAATATAATAATTTTCTCCATTAATGTTTCTCAGTGCTGCATAGATTTCAGGAACTGTCTTTTCAGTGTAAATAATCTTTTTTTTATCCAGCTCCTTAAGCATCGCGCTGTCCCAGGTAACATTCCGGTCTTTAATTGTACTGTAAATTAATTCTTTCTGTTCGTTGAAAATTAAAATCTTTTCATTCAAAAGAATATTATCTGAATTTTCATTGAAAAAGATAGGTGCTTCTTCTTCAAAATCTTTAGACTTGGAAATAAAATGAGTAGTAAACTCCAGCCTCTGTCTGAACCTTTCTTTAAATTCATCCCTTCTAAAATCATTAAAAGATAGATAAATAACCGCCATTACCATTCCAAAAAGCAATGAAAAGGCTATACTGATCGTTAAAGCTATCTTTCTTTTTAAAGACATTTATAATGGGCTTAGGTAATATCCGAAACCGGAACGGGTATGGATAAGTTTTATTTTAAAATCTTTATCGATCTTTTTCTTAAGAAATTAATGTACACCTCTACTGTATTGGTATTGGTATTAAAATTATGCTCCCACACATGTTCTGTGATCTGCTGCTTAGAAACAGTTCTCCCTTGCGCTTCTGCCAGATAAACCAATAGCTGGAATTCTTTTAAAGTAAGGGTTATTTCATTTCCACCACGATATACCTTCTGCTCTGTTTTATTGATGATAAGGTCGTCTACTCTGATAATATCCTGATCGGAAGTATCTGATGGCATTTTTCTTCTTAACAGGGAATTGATCCTTAAAAGAAGCTCCTCAAACTGGAACGGCTTTACCAAGTAATCATCAGCCAAACGGGTAAATGCATCTTTTTTATCAGAAATATCTCCATAAGCTGAGATGATAATGATTGGGGTACTTTTATCAAAAGAACGAATAGTCTGACAAACATCCAACCCATTTATTTTGGGAACATTAATGTCTAGTAGATAAAGATCATAGGAATTATTCTTAATCTGGCGAAGAAAAGTTTCCCCATCATAAATTTTATCGCAGGTAAAATTATTAGACTCTAAAAATCGGCAAAGCTCCGCAGAAAGAATGAGATCGTCTTCTAATAAAAGAATATTCATCAAAA
This sequence comes from Chryseobacterium sp. CH25, assembly GCF_004119455.1. Classification (GTDB taxonomy): domain Bacteria; phylum Bacteroidota; class Bacteroidia; order Flavobacteriales; family Weeksellaceae; genus Chryseobacterium. The sequence goes on along the minus strand of NZ_NRQT01000002.1, from coordinate 194,820 downwards.
ATTATTTTACACGAATTTAGCGAAAATTTTCATGCTGATTATGGATTGGAAATAAAAGTTGAGAATAATATGAAGCTAAACAATTTTCGAGTTATGAAAATTCAGAACTTGATTTTATAATCTGTGCATTCAAAACAGAATCCGTCTCATCATTTTTTAAACAGTTGTATAACTATTTTTCTCTATCAACTTTATATTATTGTAAAATTAGGAGATGTATATTACGGATTGTTCTGTACAATATTGAATCATTTTTTGAAAATCAATAGCATTATCCGTTGATAGTATTTGAACTTTTGGGCAAAAAAAATTCCCGAAGAGATTCGGGAGATTCGAGAGCCAACTACGGGACTTGAACCCGTGACCTCTTCCTTACCAAGGAAGCACTCTACCGCTGAGCTAAGTCGGCATTAATTAAAAAAATCACACTGAATAGCGTGATTTTATTGAGCGGAAGACGGGGGTCGAACCCGCGACATTCAGCTTGGAAGGCTGACGCTCTACCAACTGAGCTACTTCCGCAATTTTGTTTCCAAAATTATTGGTAAACGCTTTGCAAAACTAAGAATTAATTTTTAATTCTGCAAACTTTTTTCTAATATAAAATGTGGGGAGAGCAGGATTCGAACCTACGAAGCCGAAGCAACTGAGTTACAGTCAGTCCCATTTAGCCACTCTGGAATCTCCCCAGATATTTTATATTAAATTGAGCTTCCAGAGGGATTCGAACCCACGACCCCGAGATTACAAATCACGTGCTCTGGCCAACTGAGCTATGGAAGCATTTAATAAATAGACTGAAATTGATCGAGAAACTCTACTCTACACATTTCAGTGTTAAAAAAATCAATTTAAATATTGATTTTTGTTGAGCGGAAGACGGGGGTCGAACCCGCGACATTCAGCTTGGAAGGCTGACGCTCTACCAACTGAGCTACTTCCGCGATTTTGTTTACAAAACCATTGGTAAACGCTGTGCAAAACTAAGAATTATTTTTTAATCCTGCAAACTTTTTTTAAAAAAATATAGTGGGGAGAGCAGGATTCGAACCTACGAAGCCGAAGCAACTGAGTTACAGTCAGTCCCATTTAGCCACTCTGGAATCTCCCCAGATATTTTATTTTAAATTGAGCTTCCAGAGGGATTCGAACCCACGACCCCGAGATTACAAATCACGTGCTCTGGCCAACTGAGCTATGGAAGCATTTAAATAACAAAGAATTCAAAAGAACGCTGTTCCCTTTTTGCGAGTGCAAATATAGAACGGTTTTTTTGAATTCTCAAATATTTTATAAACTTTTTTTAACTTTTTTTTCTATGCCATTTCTTTTTTCTTGATTAATAGCTTTTTAGCTGTATCAACACAAAGGTCCAAACTTTCTTCAAAACTTGCGGAAGTCTTCTTTACTACGATATCGTCACCCGGAACCGCCAAAATAATCTCAGCCGTCTTATTAGCTTTATCAGCATTGTTTTCTACTTTTAGAAATACTTTACACTCTTGAATTTTATCATAGAATGTATCTAGTTTACTAACTTTTTTGTCGATGTGTGATTCTAGTGGTTCGTGTGGAGTTAAACCAATTGATTGAACTGAAATCTTCATAATTCTTCTTTTTTAGATGCTCGAGGGTGAGCTTGATTAAACACTTTTTTCAATTGTTCAATATTAGCATTCGTATAGACCTGAGTACTGGCAAGACTGGAATGCCCTAATATTTTTTTTACTTTGGAGATCTCCGCCCCATTATCCAATACGTGAGTAGCAAAGCTATGACGAAGGATGTGAGGACTTCTTTTTTCTTTTGTTGTTATAAGACTAAGGTACTTATTAACTACGATATAAACAAATTTTTCATTGAGTTTTTTCCCTTTCTTATTGACAAAAAAATAGGATTGATATTCTGCCTGTGGATTTCTTATTTCAAGATAACTTTTAAGAAGCTCAGACAGGTCTTCGGAAACAGGAACTACCCTTTCTTTATTTCCCTTTCCTATTACTCTTAATTCATTTCCTATTATATCAACATTCTCAAATATCAGGCCACAAAGTTCAGCTTTTCTCATACCGGTCTGATAAAGTACTTCTATAATGCATTTTTCCAGAACACCATGTTCCTGTTCAAAGATCCGGTCATTAAGATCAGCCATTTCCTCTTCAGACATAGGAATCTGCTTTTCTGCGTAAAATTTAAGGGAAGAGATTCCCTCAGTAGGAGAAACCTTAATTTCACCTATCTTTAAGAGGAAAAGATAAAAACTTCTGAGTGATGACAGTTTTCTATTGATACTTCTTTTGGAAATATTATTTTCGCTTAAATCAACAATAAAGTTTCTGATGATCTTTTTGTCGGCTTTAGAAATATCTTCGGAAGATTCTGTTCGGAGATAGAAATGGGAAAAGTCTTCAAGGTCTTTTTTGTAGCTTGTAATGGTGTGAGGAGAATATCTTTTTTCAAATTGTAAGTATTCTAAAAACTTTTCCAGCATCATAGGGTATAAAAATAAAAATTCACTCCTCAAATATAAGAATTTAAGAAGTGAATTAATATATGGTTAAGAAAAAATCTTAAGCCTGCTCTTCCTTGCTAAGTGCTCTTTGTTTGTAAGCCGCTTTTAATCTAGCTTGTCTCAAAGTTACAGAAGGCTTAATAAACTGTTGTCTAGATCTTAATTGACGAACAGTACCTGTTTTATCAAATTTTCTCTTGTATTTTTTTAAAGCTCTGTCGATGGATTCACCATCTTTTACTGGAATTATTAACATATTTTACATCTCATTTTGGATTGCAAAACTAAGCTTTTTTTCTTAGAACGCAAAATATATTACCACAAAGAATCATCCACTCACTGCCATTTATCTTAAAAACCCAGTATTAAAAGCAGTTAACATGGAATAATATTTTTATCCACAATCACTAAATTTCAATTCTTAAACGCTTCATGCTGCTTATTTTATCTTCAACGTCTATTAAACTCACCTATTATTAATGAAATATAAACAAAAAGCACTATCTTTGCCTTCACTTTATTCATGGGGTTGACTGGTTTCGACAGCAAGACCAATGGGTAAGTAAGCATGCAGAGAACCGTGGCGCGATCTCTATAATCCCTTGCTACAAAATTTTAACTGGCAACGAAGAGTTCGCTCTTGCAGCTTAATATCGAAGTATAGTAGATAAAGCGTTTTCCTGAAGATAGTAAGGAAGCAAGATATTCCACAAATGCTCTGTTCTGCGGCGTTTGATCCTGGGATATAGGAATGCGGGAATAAGGTTTCAGATGCTTCGGCTGAAACTCGAAAACTTTAGAAGATAAGCTGGAAGTTGGGTGTCTGCTCTCTGCTTTCAGTCGAAAACCAATAGTAGAATAAGCATGTAGAAAGCTTATGTATTGCTTGTTTGGACGAGGGTTCGAATCCCTCCAACTCCACAAAAACCACTGAAATCTTCAGTGGTTTTTTTATTCCCAATCATATCCTTTAGCTTATCATATATAAAAGAATATACTAATGAACTCAGGAACACAAACACAAAAGACTCCATTTCGGAGCCTTCTGAATTATTTTATCCTCTTATAGAATTCGTATAGTAAATCAATATCTTCAGAGCAAAGCATTGGTATTGCTTTTTCAATAATACTTTCATCCCATTCCCACCACTTCATTTCAAGAAGTAATGCAATATGATGATTGCTAAATCTTTTTCTGATTGGTTTTGCAGGATTACCACCTACAATAGTATAAGGCTCTACATCTTTTGTAATTAAAGATCTGCTTCCGATTACAGCCCCATCTCCTATTTTAACACCTGCCATAATCATAGCTTCAGTCCCAATCCAGACATCATTACCAATAACAGTGTCACCTGCCGACTCAAAAGCATCTTTACTATTTTGGAAACATTCTACTTCAGACATATAATAAAAGGGGAAACTTGAAATCCAATCGTAACGATGCCCCTGGTTCCCACACATAATAAAGCTGGCACCACTTCCAATAGAACAATAAGATCCAATAATCAGTTTATCCACATCATTTCTGTCAGGAAGCAGATAACGGGCACAGTTATCGAAGGAATGTCCGTGATAATATCCGGAGTAATAAGAATATTTACCGGCAATAATATTAGGGTTTTGAATATGGTCTTTTATGATTTTGCCTTTAAAAGGACTTTCAAAGAAATTTTTCATTTTTTAGCTTTTAAATAAAACAATAGAAACATATAGAACAGCAATAAGCCATTCTTTAAAGAAATATGATTTGTTTATTCAAAAAAGCTAACGTGTTAATTTCATAACAAACAAATATAGACAAAAAAGGATATACTTTTCATTCATTTTGGTTCCGAAGAAGACGAAAATCAGTCTTTTTTAAACATTTTGTATAGAAAATAAGTCAGTTCGTCAGAAAATAAAAATTAAACCACTCTAATACAATCAAATATAAATGGCTGAAAACTAAAACACTAAACTTACAAGATCTAAAATGAGGGTCCTCTATCCACAAAAAAGACTAAAAAAATGTTTTATCGTCAAGAATTTTATATATTTGCACCATCTAACAATTAAAAAAATAATTTACTATGTCAGACATTGCATCAAGAGTAAAAGCTATCATCGCTGATAAGCTTGACGTTGAAGAAACAGAAGTAACTCCTGAAGCTAGCTTCACTAACGATTTAGGAGCAGATTCACTAGATACAGTTGAGTTAATCATGGAATTTGAAAAAGAATTTAACATTCAAATCCCTGATGATCAAGCTGAAAAAATTACTACTGTAGGACACGCTATCGCTTACATCGAAGAAGTAGTAAATAAATAATATTCTTCAACAAAAAAGAAATTAAACAAAGTTTATGGAATTAAAAAGAGTAGTTGTAACAGGTTTTGGAGCAATAACGCCAATCGGAAATAATGCAAAAGAATACTGGGAAAATCTTGTGAAAGGTGAGAGCGGAGCCGCTCCGATTACTCTTTTTGATGCCACAAACTTTAAAACCAAGTTCGCATGTGAGGTAAAAAACTTCGATCCATTACAGCATTTCGATAAGAAAGAGTCTAAAAAAATGGACCGAAATACTCAATTGGGACTTGTTGCTGCCAGAGAGGCAGTAGAACATTCTGGCATTATTGAAGATAATGTAGATAAAAACAGAGTTGGTGTTATTTGGGGCTCCGGAATTGGAGGACTGGAAACGTTTGAAACGGAAGTTTTAGGATGGGCTAATACAGAAATTCCTAGATTTAATCCTTTCTTTATTCCTAAAATGATTGCAGATATGACTCCTGGTCAAATCTCAATTGAATATGGTTTCCACGGACCAAATTATACAACTGTATCTGCATGTGCCTCTTCAGCTAATGCTTTAATTGATTCCAAGATGCTTATCCAACTAGGAAAAGCAGACGTTATTGTGTGCGGAGGCTCTGAAGCAGCCGTAACAGCAAGTGGTGTCGGTGGATTTAATGCAATGATGGCACTTTCTACAAGAAATGATGATCCTACAACAGCTTCAAGACCTTTCGACAAAGACAGAGATGGATTTGTATTAGGTGAAGGTGCTGGATGTATTGTTCTTGAAGAATACGAGCACGCTGTAAAACGTGGTGCTACAATTTATGCAGAATTATTAGGAGGCGGTATGAGTGCAGATGCATATCATATGACTGCTCCACATCCTGAAGGCCTTGGCGCTTATCTGGTAATGAAAAACTGTTTGGACGATGCAGGTTTAACTGCTGATGAAGTAGATCATATCAACATGCATGGTACCTCTACTCCATTAGGAGACATCGCAGAATCTAATGCAATTTCAAAATTATTAGGCGAGCATGCTTTTGACATTCAGATCAATTCTACAAAATCAATGACAGGTCACCTTTTAGGAGCTGCCGGTGTTATTGAAGCTATTGCTGCATTAGGAACTATTATTCATGGTGTTGTTCCTCCTACCATTAACCATTTTACTGATGATGAAAAGATAGACAGCAGACTAAACTTTACGTTTAATACAGCTGTGAAGAAAGATGTAAAAGTAGCCATGAGCAATACTTTTGGATTTGGCGGGCATAATGCTTGCGTTCTATTTAAGAAAATCTAAATTCAATGAATGGAGTTACAGAAATACTTTTCTAAATTCCTTCTCAAAAAAAGAAAAAGACAATTAACGGAAAGAGATTATTTTCTCAGTACCGAGCTTAAAAGAGTTCTGGGTACAGAGGTACAAAATATTGCTCTTTACCGAGAAGCTTTTTCTTTGAAAAATTCTTCTAAAAATCAAGACAGCAACTACGAAAGACTTGAATTTTTGGGAGATTCTGTTTTGGGTACAATTATTTCTTGTCATTTGTTCCAGATCTATCCTCAGGCTAATGAAGGATATCTGACACAAATGAAATCTAAGATTGTTAATAGGAAAAACCTTAATAAACTAGGAGAAGACCTTAAGCTTACAGATCTTCTGCAAAAGCAGAATAATTCTTCGGCTCTAGGTGAGAATATCTCCGGTAATTTATTTGAGGCTTTAATCGGTGCCATTTATCTTGACTTTCATTATGAATCTTGTAGAAAGATCATTCTGGAAAAACTTCTGACGCCTTCCGAAATTAACAAGCTTGAGAATAAAATTGTCAGCTACAAAGGTCTCCTGCTCGAATGGAGCCAGAAGAAGAAGGTAAATATAAAGTACGAAACCTGCGAGGAAATACAGGCTAATAAAGCAATCATGTTCCGTTGCCATGTATGGCTGGGAAATGAAAAGATTGCCAATGCTACAGAAACCTCCAAGAAAAAGGCTGAAGAAAAGGCAGCACAGAGGGCTTTTTATATTTTAAATAAAAAAGAAAATATACTTGGAAATTCAAAAACTTTATGATCTTGATGATATAGAATTTGAAGATATTGCCATAGGATTGGTAAGATTAGCAAAAGATATACCCGCTCATGAGTTTTTCTATACAATAAACAAGCTTAACAATCTCAGTTTTTCAAGAAAAAAAGACCTGGTCTTTCACGGAGATTATTATGATTATTTTTTTCCAAGATTTGAAGCTTATCACAAGTTTTCCAAGACCTGTTTCACCTTTATTTCTAATAAATCTTCCGAAAGTAAACAAAAAAAAGTTCAAACCGAGCTCTTTACAGAAGAAGAAAACATTAAATTTTTATTAAATAATCAGGTAGATGTGGAATATATTCTGCATAGTTCGGAACAGTTTCCTGATTTTTCCGTAATTTTGCTCCCTGAAAATCTTGTGTTTCCAATTCAAGATTATACACTGAGTTCTGAAGAGGAACTATATCAAATTATCCAGTATTATGAATAAGTATTTAAAGAAGACAAAAATTATCGCAACACTAGGGCCTGCTTCGTCATCGAAGGAGGTAATGTTAGATCTAATGAAGGCAGGTGTTGATATTTTCAGAATAAATTTTTCCCATGCAGATTACGACTTAGTTCGAAAAAATATTGAAATAATTAGAGAACTAAACAGCGAGTACGGGTATTCAGTGGGTATTTTAGGAGACCTTCAAGGCCCTAAACTAAGAGTAGGAGTCGTAAAAGAAGGATCATACCTGAATCCTGGTGACATTCTTACCTTCACCAATGAAAAGATGGAGGGAGATTCTACTAAGGTATACATGACTTACCAACAGTTTCCACAAGACGTAAAAGTTGGGGAAAGAATCCTTATTGACGATGGTAAATTAGTATTGGAAGTTACTGAAACCAACGAAGTGGATACTGTAAAGGCTAAAACAATCCAAGGAGGGCCTCTTAGCTCTAAAAAAGGTGTTAACCTTCCTAATACACAAGTATCTCTTCCTGCGTTAACAGAAAAAGATGTTCAGGATGCTAATTTCATGATGGACATGGAAGTAGACTGGATTGCTCTTTCTTTCGTTCGTCATGCACAGGATATTATTGACCTGAAAGAATTAATTGCAAAACATCCAAACGGTAAATTCAAGACTCCAATTATCGCGAAGATTGAAAAACCTGAAGGGGTTAAAAATATTGAGGAAATTTTATTGGAATGTGATGGACTAATGGTTGCTCGTGGTGACCTAGGTGTAGAAGTTCCAATGGAAGAAGTTCCTGCTATTCAGAAAAATCTGGTAGAGAAAGCAAGATTCTACTCTAAGCCGGTAATTATCGCTACTCAAATGATGGAAACGATGATTAACAGCTTAACACCAACAAGAGCGGAAGTAAATGACGTTGCTAACTCTGTATTGGATGGTGCTGATGCTGTAATGCTTTCAGGAGAAACTTCTGTAGGTAGATATCCGGTACAGGTAGTAGAAAACATGGCTAAAATTGTGAAAAACATTGAAACCACTCACTTCTACCAACACAAGAATGAACCTATTGAAAAGGACTATAACTGTATCGATGAGAGATTCATTACGAACAGGGTATGTCTTGCAGCGGTAAGAATTGCAAAAACAACTAATGTTTCTGCGATTGTTACATTAACTCATTCCGGTTATACAGCTTTCCAGCTTGCAGCGCACAGACCAAACTCTCACATCATTGTATACAGTGGTAACAGAAGAGTAATTACAATGCTGAACCTTCTTTGGGGTGTTCACGCTTACTATTACGATATGAAGAAGTCTACTGATGAAACAATTATCCAGGTCAATATGTTAACGCATAACTACGGTTATATTGAAACTGGCGACTTCGTAATCAACATCAACGCTACCCCGTCGTATGAAGGTGGTAAGACTAATACGTTGAGATTAACGACAGTATAAGCAATAAGCAATAAGCAATAAGCAATAAGCAATAAGCAAAATTACTTTTTGTCAAAGCATACAAAAACTCCCGGAAATTGATTTCCGGGAGTTTTTATTTTTATAATGATTGACTCAGTATATTTTATAGTTTGTCATTGACTTTATCGAATCTTCGATTTCTGAACGAAATGTAGTGGAGTAAAGAATCTCTGAGATTCCTCGGAATGACATTTATACAGATTTAGCTATGTCTTAGTTCCCTACAATAGTCTTCGCTGTTACAAACTCTTTTAAAGCATGTAAAGAAAGCTCTGTTCCATATCCTGAAGCCTTGGATCCACCAAATGGGAAACGAGGGTCAGAACTGGTCATTCTGTTGATATTAACGGTTCCTGATTCAAGATTCTCTATAAAGAATAACTGACGGTCTTTATTTTGAGTCCAAACTGAGTTTGAAAGTCCGAAAGGAATATCATTAGCAATTTGTAATGCTTCATCAGCATCTTTTGCAATCATTACCATTCCAAGAGGGCCAAAAAGTTCTTCTTTTAGAATTGGATTTCCTTCTTTAACTCTGATTAAACCAGGTTTGAATTCAGTTTCTGAAACTCTTTCTAAAGGAAGGATAATTTCAGCTCCATTCTCTAATGCTCTGTTGAACTGAGCTTCTAACTCATCAGCTAAGTCTGGTCTTGCCATTCCTGCTAATTTCGTTTCTTTATTGAAAGGATCTCCGATTTCGTATTTTTTATATTCTTCGATGAAGATTGGTAAAAACTGGTCCTCAATTTTTTCATCAAGAATAAATCTTTTAGCTGCCGTACACGTTTGTCCACAGTTTTGAAGTCTTGATTTTGCCCCTGCTTTTGCTGCAGCTTCAAGATCTCCATCTTCAAAAATGATAAATGCATCACTTCCGCCTAATTCAAGTAAAGATTTTTTGATATTTAAACCAGCAATAGAAGCAACTTCTCCTCCTGCTTTTCCACTTCCTGTAAGGCTTACTCCTTTTACAGCATCATGCTCAAGGATTTCTTTTACAGCTTTGTGCCCTACTTCAAGATTCTGGAACACTCCTTCCGGAAAACCTGCTTCCAACAGAACTTCTTCAATGGCATTTCCACTTCCGAAACAAATTGAAGCATGTTTTAAAACCACTGTATTACCTGCCAATATTGCAGGGACAGCAAACCTCAACACCTGCCAGAAAGGAAAATTCCAGGGCATTACTCCTAAGATTACTCCTTTTGGAGCATAATGAACTTCAGAATAAGCGAATTCGGATTCTATTTTTTCAGGTTTTAAAATATTTTCAGCATCAGCATAATAATTCATCATTAAAGCACATTTCTCTACCTCAGCAATGGATTCCGAAATGGGTTTATTCATTTCCGTAGTAATGATCCTTCCAAATTTCTCTGAATTATTTTTTAATATTTCTGCGGCTTTTGCGATTAACTTCTGCTTTTCTTCAAACGGCACTTTTCGCCACACTGAAAACACATGATCTGCTTTAATAAGCTTGTTTTCAATTAATTGTTCCATAATATAATTTCTGTTTTAAATTCAGCTAATGAATTTATGAGCGCTTTTGTTTTAAAAGCACGGTAAGGTCAGCAAATTCTATTCCTTAAGGGTCAATAAAAGAATGATTTTCTCTATCGGAAGAATATAGCTTTATCTTAAATCATTAGCCATTCATTCACAAGACAGGCTGCTAGTCTTGCCGTTCTGTCCTGAATATCGAACGACGGATTAACTTCTGCCACGTCCAGTGCAACCAGTTTTTTGTTTTTTAAGATATGCCTGTAAAAATGCATAAAGGTTGCATCTGCAAAGATACCATTATATGCTGAAGCTGAAACCCCCGGAGCGATAGATGCATTAAAAACATCCATACAAATGGTAAGATATACATAATCTACACTCTCCAGCAAGTCATCAATACGCTGATAGACGGAAGGAAGGTTTTCAAAAAATAATTCATCTGCAAGGATATACTTCATTCCATATTGATGGGCTGTATCAAAAAGCTTTAAAGTATTGGAGTTCCTCTGAATCCCGATGTGAAGAGAATTAATGGGACCTTCCTGAGCAATCTGCCAGAATCCTGTTCCTGAACTTGGTCCCACTCCTTTTTCCGGCTGTCTGTTATCAAAATGAGCATCAATATTGATGATTCCGATTTTCTGCTCCGGAAAGGCTGTCTTGATTCCTAAATAATGAGCATAGGTCACTTCATGTCCACCACCTAAAACAAGTGATTTACCACCTTTTAAAAGAACTTTTGAAACATTTTTGGCCAGATTATTCTGAGTATTCTCCAGATTACCGTCTTCGCAAGTAATGTTTCCAAAATCCAGCATAGCAAAGTTGGGAAGATTAACCGGAAAATTAGACATATTCTTCCTGATCACGTTGGGTGCATCTTTTGCTCCCTGACGGCCTTTATTCCTCCTGACTCCTTCATCCACAGCAAAACCGTGTAAGGCAAAATCGTTCGGTAAAATATTGTCGTAATTCTGTTCTTCCTTTACTCTCTGAAATAGTCTGTGGAAAAGAAGCTCTTCCCCATCTAATCTACCCTGCCAAATATTTTGAAGCATCATCCTTTAAAATTCAATTTTAGTCACATCATTCTATTCAGTAAAGCTAATTAATATTGTTTAGATAAAAAAACTCCTTTTACACATTCTACAAAGAATTCACTGTAAGATAAATAGCTTCCGTTTTAGTCTTTATTCTCATTGGCATTGCTGCTGATGAACATTTCATTTCGTTCTTCTGAAATAATTTCCAAAAAGCGTTCGTAATGTTTCAGAACATCGGAAATTAATTCATTTTTGGTGAAATACTGCACATCATAGCCTTCTCTTCCATCTCCAAAATAAGATCTGGGATAATGGGTTTTATTATCATCCAGGTCTGGAAGATTGTCTTCATTGATAATATGTTCTGAAACTGTTTTTATTTTATTCTCAACTCCGTAAACAAAATTATTAACGACTCCCTGATGAATTTCTATTTCTACTCTTACCGGATTTTCATGGTGATTAATCTTAGCTTCAATTCCGTTAGCAGCAAATTCCTGCTGCAGATCAGTAAAAGCTTCTTTTGCTTTCACTTTAATAAAACGGTCTACAGAAGCGTTATCTTTAAAAGAAACGATATTTTTTAAACGTTCTTTCCAAAATTCACCGGACCATGGCACTGTAGACACTGAAAAATTTCTGTCGTAATATTTTTGATCAATTGCCAAGCCTTTCATCAAACTTACAATAAACAGAATCACTACAATGGAAAACGGCAATGCTGTAATTAAGGTCATGCTTTGAAGGGCTTTCAATCCACCAACATTGAGCAACAGAAGGGAAAGAACAGCCAATAAAACACCCCAGAATACAATTTGCCATTTAGGAGATTTACTGGCATTTTTAGTCGCAATACTGTTCATTACAAATATCCCTGAATCTGCTGACGTCACAAAAAAGATAAGAATGATCAAAATAACAAAGAGTCCTGTAAATTGAGATAAGGGTAAATAATCCAGGAAACGGAACATGAGCGCATCCGGATCTGAAGCAAACTGGCTTAGCTGTCCATTGGCAATATTTAAATCAAACCAAATGGCGCTGTTTCCAAATACAGACATCCAGATGAAGTTAAATAATGTAGGAAGTATTAAAACTGCCAGGATAAATTCCCTTATGGTTCTCCCCTTTGAAATTCTGGCAATAAATAGACCTACGTAAGGCGACCATGAAATCCACCATGCCCAATACAGAATTGTCCAGTCATAAAACCATGGCAAAGCATTTTTCTCATAGACATGGGTATTGAAAGTAAGGTTGAAAAAATTATTGATATAATTTCCAAGTCCTTCTGTAAAGCTTCCAATCAAATAAACCGTTGGGCCCAATATCAATACAAAAAGTAAAAGCCCAATCACACTGATAACATTAATATTACTTAAGATTTTCACTCCTTTTCCTACTCCGGAAATGGCTGATATAACTGAAAGTGAAACCAAGCTAACTACAATAATGATCTGATACGTAAAACTATTTTCCGGAGTAATGTGAAGGATATTCAGTCCGGAACTAATCTGTACAACTCCAAAACCTAGTGTTGTTGTGATTCCGAAGAATGTACAGCATAATGCAAAAACGTCAATAGCATTTCCCCATCTACCATTGATTTTATTTTTCAGCAATGGATAAAAACAGCTTCTTAATGAAAGTGGCAGCCTGTAACGGTAGGCAAAATAAGATAAAGAAAGTCCCACTACTCCATAAATTGCCCACGCATGAATTCCCCAATGGAAAAATGTGTAGAGCTGCGCCTGTTTAGCCCTACTTACATAATGATTATCTGCAAAAACTTCTGAAGAATAATGCTGCATAGGTTCTGCTACACTGAAATAGATCAATCCGATTCCCATTCCTGCTGCAAAGAGCATAGAAATCCAGGAAAAGAAGGAATACTCCGGTTTACTGTCATTAGCTCCCAGTTTTATGTTGGCATATTTACTGAACAACAGATATACCAGGAAAATAACGAACAAAGTTACAGACCATACATATACCCAGTTTAAATTCACAAATATGAATTGTTTAATCTCATTCAGGATATTTTCAGTAGGTTTTGGATACACTGCTGAGAGAAAACAGGTACCTATAATAAATATCAAACTCGGAATAGTGACCCCTTTGTTAAAAGTAGATCTAACATTTTGAAAATTCATCTTTTATATTTTCGTTTATAGTATTGACAAGTCTTCCTGGTATGGGATATAGCTGTAAAAAAAGTACTGAGAAAAAAGAAAATATCCAGGTTTCCGGAATCTCCGGTGCACTTAAGAACTATAGAAAAATGCGTTATTGATCTAAAAATCAACGCTAATTGCAGCGCAATATAAGAAAACTTATAGAGAATATGAAAAATATGAGGGACTTTATGATTTTGATTATCATCTATTCAACTTCATTTATTGGAAATATTTTACTTCAAAAAATGGTTAAGTTTCCCGCAGATTTCACGGATGACACAAATGATTGAAAACATTAAATGTGATGATTTTAAAACGCAAAGTTTTTTAGCTTCTGGGTTTATGATTTTAGGGAGCAAAGATGGAATCAATGAAATTGATTCTTTCTAAACGGATGAATATTAATAATTAATAAAAATGTGGATAAGTTTATTCTTATCCACATTTTCTATTTTTAAACGGCGTTATTATAATATTTAAAATACTGCCAGTATTTATCTTTAAAGATTCTGAATGAAATCTTGTATTTGGGGTTACTGTCTTTTATCTCTTTAAAAACTTTAGATATTTCTCTGAAATCTTTTCCTGCAAAATAACATTCTTTAGCATTATCTGCTGTTTCACGCCCTATGTACAGGTATTCTTTTTCTTTCAGATCTTCAATAACCTTATCTTCTATATCGCCTAATTTTTCAAAATCTTCTTTTTCAGGAAGTCCATCATTGTTTTCTCCGTTATAATGGAATTTCAATACTGAAATCCATGGATAGGAAGCTTTAGCATCATAACTCAACAAAGGAAGATTCATACAGGCGATAAGAGGTCTTTCATTGTTCAGAGTAGCTCTGAGAATAGAAAACTTTTCTTCTATATCAGCTCTCTTTATGCTTTTATACTTTTCTGTAAATTCTCTTTCTCTCCAGGAGAGGAAATCTTTCAGCTTTTCAATGGGAACAAGTTCTTTTTGGGCCTGATCTTTTCCCACTACAGCAAATGTATCAATCTGCGTAGCAAAATTCAATTCTCCTAAAAAGTTATCCAAAAATATACAGACTCCTGTTGTGATGGCATCTTTGTTTTCAGCATTACCATCGTATACAAAAACAAGATCAATTTCATCTGGATATTCTTCCTGTTCATTGGAATAGAAAAAAATATTCTCTTTTGTAAAGTGGTAATCTCCCATTGTGACATTTACTTTTTCTATATCCTGAGCAGGTTTTAAAGCAGTAAATTTCCAATGATCCAATTGGGGAGCAGCCTCTATAAGCTCTTCAATAAAGACAACATTTCTGATCTCTCCGTCTGCTGTAAGAATTAATTCTGCAGTAGAATCATCTCTCATCCCGGTAAGAAAATAATAACCTTCATTGATCTGGCTAAGTTTAAGGGCAATGCTATCAAAAAAATCTTTTTCAATCGCTTGCTGATCTCTTTGTTCAACAATGGTATAGAAATCTTTTTCTTTGGTTAAAAACCAATCCCAAAACCCTTTATAATCTAGCTTTTCTTCCATTTTGATTAGGCTTTTATATTTTAGTCAACCTGTTTCCCATTAATATAAACATGTTCAGCCTTCAGACTTCCCTGATTGTAAAGAACATTCTGGAAATTATTGGTTTTGAAAGTCACAAAATCTGCTTTCTTCCCTGTTTCAAGCTTTCCTCTATCTTCAAGATTAAGAGCATAAGCTGCACGATAGGTCATTCCTGCCAATACTTCAACGGTTGTCAGTTTCTGAAAGGTAGCTAAAATTGAAGCCTGAGTAATAAGATTCCCCATAGGAGCCGATCCCGGATTCCAGTCACTAGCAATGGCTACAATAGCTCCTGCATCTAATAATTTTCTTGCCGGTGTAAATTTTTCACCTAATCCTAAGCTTGCTCCCGGAAGTGCAGTTGCTACTGTATCAGACTGTGCAAGGAAATCTATATCTTCATCAATGGTTGCTTCCAAGTGATCTGCAGATTTGGCTCCCACTTCTACTGCAATTCTTGAACTTCCCGGTGTAAACTGGTCTGCATGAACGGTTATTTCAAAACCTAAATCTTTAGTTTTAAGTAAAAATTCTTTACTTTCTTCAGGCTGAAAGGCTGATTTCTCAATAAATATATCTACACGATTCGCCAGGTTCTCTTCTCTTACTTTTGGAAGAATTTCGGTAAGGATATAATTCAGATATTCAGAATTGCTTCCTTCAAAATCTCTTGGTTTTAAATGAGCAGAAAGACAGGTAGGAACTAATGTTGCATTTGTTGACTCCTGAGCTTTTTTGATTATACGAAGCATTTTCAGTTCGTTTTCCACATCTAATCCGTAACCACTCTTTACTTCAATGGTTGTAATTCCCAACTCAACAAGGAAATTGATTCTTTCCAACAATGTTTTCAGTAATTCTTCTTCTGAAGCATTTCTTGTATGTTGCACAGAACTCCAGATCCCACCTCCATTTTCAGCAATTTCCAGGTAGGTCTTTCCTGCGTTACGCATTGCAAAATCATTAGCACGGTTTCCTCCGAAGCAGATATGGGTATGTGAATCTACAAAAGCTGGAAGAGCCACCTGTTCTCCTTCAATAGATTCTATTTCTATAGTTGAATTTTCATTTTTTAACGTTTCAAAATGACCAATTCTCTGAATGGTATTATTTTCAACGATGATTCCTCCATCAACAATGATTTCTAATTGTTCATCAGTAAGTTTTCCTCTTAATGGAAGATTGGCAAGTGTAACAACCTGCTTAAATGGGCCTATTAATTTCATTTATTTAGGTTAAAGGTTAGAAAATGATTGATCTCTATCCGCAATTCTAATACAACAAACTGCATGTTTAAAATGAAATCAATCACATTTTAATTTTCATCTCAAAAATACTTAAAATATATCAATTTCGCTCTTCATCTCATTCTAATCCTTGACCATCATCTTAATCTCAGTTTCTAACTCACCTTTTCTCAATCTTCATTTCAATCTTAGCCTAAATTTGCTATCTTTGAGGTAAATGAAATGAATTAATGCCAGATTTTTTACATCCAGATAAGGAAAACTACTCTCGGGAGGAGCTAATGCAGGAAGAACAAATTCGCCCCCAAAGCTTTAAGGATTTTGCGGGACAGAGAAAGACGCTGGAAAATCTTGAGGTTTTTGTGACGGCTGCCAAGAGACGTGGCGGAGCACTTGATCATGTCCTTTTGCATGGACCACCAGGTTTGGGAAAAACAACATTAGCCAATATTATAGCCAATGAACTTGGAGTAAACTGTAAGATTACTTCCGGCCCTGTATTGGATAAACCGGGAAGTTTAGCAGGGTTGCTTACCAATCTGGAAGAAAATGATGTTCTTTTCATTGATGAGATTCACCGTCTTTCTCCGGTTGTGGAAGAATATTTGTATTCCGCAATGGAGGATTATAAGATTGATATCATGCTGGAAACAGGTCCTAATGCAAGAAGCGTACAAATTGGACTTAATCCTTTTACGCTGGTAGGAGCTACAACCAGAAGCGGAATGCTTACGAAACCTATGCTTGCCAGATTCGGTATTCAAAGCAGACTGGAGTACTACTCTATTGAACTTTTATCAACCATTATTCAGAGGAGTGCGAGAGTTTTGGGCGTAGCCATTTATGAAGATGCTGCTATTGAAATTGCCAGACGAAGCCGTGGAACTCCTAGAATTGCCAATGCATTATTGAGAAGGGTACGTGACTTTGCTGAGATTAAAGGAAATGGTGAAATTGAGATCAAGATTACCAAGTATGCCTTAGATTCTCTAAACGTTGATGAGTTTGGATTGGATGAAATGGATAATAAGATCATGCGCGTCATGATTGAAAACTTTAAGGGAAAACCTGTCGGAATTTCTGCTTTGGCTACTTCTATTGGAGAAAATCCGGAGACCTTGGAAGAAGTATATGAACCGTTTCTGATTCAGGAAGGGTTTATCATCAGAACTCCTAGAGGTAGAGAGGTTACTGATAAGGCTTACCAGCATTTAAATATTTCAAGACCTAGAAATCCGGGAGAGCTTTTTTAGGGTAAAGTTTTAGTAAAAAAAGAGTTTCTAATTTATGTTTGTTCCTAAATTGTACAGAAGTGAAGATATGGAGGTAATGAGGGAGATTATCAAAGAAAATTCCTTTGCATTACTCATTTCTTCAGTGGATAAAATTCGTGCTACCCATTCTATGATGATGCTGAATGAAAGTGATCCGGAAAATCCTTATATTGAAACTCATATTTCCAGAGCTAATCCACAAGCAAAGACCTTGAAGGATGGGGATGAAGTATTATGTGACTTTTTAGGTGCTCATACTTATATATCCAGCAGCTGGTATGACCACATCAATGTTTCCACATGGAACTATGAAGCGGTACAGATCTATGGAAAAGCGGTATTAATGAGCCATGATGAACTTTATGCACACCTGGATAAGTTAACCACAACATATGAAAAGTTTCAGCAATGCCCTATGATGGTAAAAGATATGGGACAGGAATTTGTGGAAAAGGAAATGAAAGGAGCCTTTGGGATTAAAGTTATTCCAACGGAAATATTTATCAAACAAAAACTTTCTCAGAACAGGAAGGAAAACGATTTTAACAATATCATTTCCCATCTGGAGCAATCTGATGAAGATGCCCGGAAAATTGCTGAGAAAATGAAATTAATAAAGAAATAAATCAAAATATATATGAAGTTATATCCAATACAATGTGGAAAATTTAAACTGGACGGCGGTGCTATGTTTGGTGTCGTCCCAAAGAGTCTGTGGGAAAAAACCAACCCAGCAGACGAAAAAAACTTAATTGAACTGGGAACCCGCTCCCTGCTTATAGAGGATGGAAAAAAGCTGATCCTTGTAGACTGCGGTCTGGGCAACAAACAGGATGATAAATTCTTCGGGCACTATTCGCTTTGGGGAGATGATACGTTAGATAAAAATTTAAAAAAATATGGTTTTGTAAAGGAAGATATCACCGATGTATTTCTTACTCACCTTCACTTTGACCACTGTGGTGGTGCTATAGAATGGAATGATGATAAAACAGGATACAGACCTGCTTTTAAAAATGCACAATTCTGGACGAATGAAAATCATTGGCAATGGGCAACTGAGCCCAATGCAAGAGAAAAAGCAAGCTTTCTGAAAGAAAACATCATGCCTATGCAGGAAAGCGGACAGCTGAACTTTTTACCACTTCCTACTACAGGAAATTACGGTTTTGCTCCGGATCTGAAAATGGATGTCATCTTTGTAGACGGACATACGGAAAAACAAATGCTTCCTGTTATTCAGTATCAGGAAAAAACAGTTGTTTTTGCTGCGGACCTTATTCCTACAGCAGGCCACATCAATCAGGTATATGTGATGGGATATGACACAAGACCTCTCTTAACACTGGAAGAAAAAGGAAAATTCCTTAAACAGTGTGTAGATAACGAATATTTATTATTCTTTGAACATGATGCTCACAATGAGCTGGCAAGTCTAAAAATGACTGAAAAAGGAGTAAGACTTGACGAGACGTTCAGTTTTAACGATGTTTTTGGGTATTAATATTTAATTATGGAGGAATTACATTCAGAGGGCCAACAGGCCGAGCCACCCGCACCCAAGATCATTGGGTTAACCGGGGGAATTGGTTCAGGAAAAACTACAGTTGCTAAATTTATAGAAGAATTTGGTTTTCCGGTTTATTATTCTGATGACCGGGCGAAGGATATTGTTAATGACAGTGAGGAACTGAAAATTAAGATCAAAGAACTTCTGGGCGAAGAGTCTTATGATGAAAATGGCCTATATGACAGAAAGTTTGTAGCAGGTAAGGTTTTCAATAATAAAGATCTTCTTCAGGAGTTAAATGAGATCATTCATCCTGCTGTACGTATTGATTTTGAACAATGGGTAAAACAGCAGACCAAGTATCTTGTTTTTAAAGAAACTGCATTATTATTTGAATTAAGACTTAACAGACAATGTTATAAGTCGCTTTTGGTAACCGCAGAGGACAATATCCGGATCAAAAGGGTAATGGACAGAGATAACAAAACCTATCGTGAGGTAGAGGCTGTTATGGAAAAACAAATGCCTGAAAAGGATAAAATCAAAATGGCAGACTGTATCATTTATAATAATACAAATCTGGAAGAATTAAAAGAACAGACTGAAAAAGTCATCTTTGCTATCGAATAAGAACTGTTAGAATTTTCGCTAACTTTTAAATACAAAGCCCTCATTTCTGAGGGCTTTTTTATATATCATTCCTTAATAGAATCTCATTTGTACAAGCACTTCTGTTATCATCAGCAATACCTATTACATAAACACTATTAAACCTTTCCAGATTAAGCTTATTATACACGATAATTCGACCTCTATAGCAATCTCTTAATCAGTATAAGGATATTAATTCAAATTGATATGATTAGAGGAAATTTCAGCATTCTCTTACTTGCTCTTATGATATAAAAAAATAAGCCTTCATTTCTGAAGGCTTATTCTATTTGAAATTTGGATTATTTATTCTTTGATAAACTTCCTTTGAGCAGTGTTACCATTGTCATCGATATCTATTACATATACTCCATTAATTAGTTTTGTTACATTAATTTCGTTATTTAATAGAATACCTTCTACGATGATCTGTCCTGCAGCATTGTATATTTTATATTTAGCTTTTTTGCTGATATTCTTCACATACAATATTGTGCTTACAGGGTTAGGATAGATCAGGATATCTTTCTGGTTAATTGGATTAGTAACTCCCGGTTTAGAAATTCTTACCGTATAGTCTTCAACTTCTCCATTCTTAACATTAACGCAGTTTACAGGAAGACCGTCTCTTTCCATTGCCACTCTCATTACAACATATTTGTAGTCTGTATTACTTACAAAAGCATCTGCCGGTACATTAAACTTACCTGATACAGGAGTTGTTGTGTTTGGAGCTGAAGTCAATATTTTTTCATAAACATCAAATTCACCGTTTCTATCGAAATCGATCCAAACTGTAATTCCTTCATTATAAGTTTTTCCTAACCATTTTTTCTCGATGATGATCTCGTTATCTGTAGATCCCTGAATCAATTCGATAAATGCTTTAGGAACTCCTGTATAATCTGTATAGCTTGATCCTTTTGACTCATTTTCCATTTTCTCTTTTCCATTTGGAATAACAGTTACTTTGGAAATGTACTCACCTGCTGAATTTTCTGATTTCATTTTACAGTAAATTACCGTAGGTGTTGTAAAGTAGTAAGGCGGAGTATAGTTTCCTGGTTTTCCAGTACAGATATTCACAACCTGCATTTCATACTTCGTCATTTCTACAAGACCGTTCAGAATAACAGTATTAACAGCTGTAGGAACTTCTGTCCAGCTTGGAATACCAACTTTTCTGTATCTAAGAAGGTATGTTGCTCCCGGATATGCATCCCATGTAACCTCTGCAGAGGTAGGTAATAATTGAGTAATTGTTAATCCCGGAGGAGCAATTTCACATATTCTTACCGTTGTAAATACTTTAGAGTTTGAATAACTATTCCAATTTGTCTCGCCAGCACACAGATTGGCAATCTGAACTTCATAAGTTACAAACGAATCCAAGTTATTTAACTGGTAGGTATTACCCGGACTTGGAAGATTGATTTCAGGGTTCCAAGTTGGTGCTCCAACTTTTCTCCATCTCATCTTATAAGTTGCACTATTTACTACCGGATTCCAAGTAATTAAAGCACTTGTTGAAGTAATATTGCTTATTGTTATTGTTGGAGGTGTAGGATCACATCTTGTTGTAAACGTCTTAATTGCCGTTGCAGTACCTGTTGTACCACCACAAACTGCAGCCACTTCAACTTCATAAGTTGTTGCCGGGCTTAATCCTGTAAGGGTAAGAGGAACGTTTCCTAATACTGCAGAAGCATATACCTGAGTCCACGTACCTGTACCTGCCACTCTGTATCGTACAAGATAAGTTACTGTATTAGCTCCACCTGTTAAATTAATTACAGCAGTTGTGTGTGTTACTGTAGTAAAGGTAGGTGCATTTGGAGCTACATTGCTACAAGGTCTGATTCTTACAGCATAATCTTCAACTTCACCATCTACAGCATTTGCACATGCTGTAGGAATAGCCGTACCTGTTGAACGCTTCAATACAACTCTCATAGTGGTTGTATATGGCCCCGTATAAGCAGGCGGTGTATTAGGTACAGCAAACAATGTAGTAACTGGTGTAGTAGTACTACCTGCAGAACCAAGGATTCTTTCAGTAGCATCAAACTGTCCGTTTCTGTCAAAGTCTATCCAAACAGCAACTGCATCATTACCTGTAGACCCAGTCCATCCTTTTGCAACAATAATTTTATTGTCACTAGAACCTGCATCTAAAGTAATAAGGGTTGCCGGTGTTGCGTAGCTTGTATAATAATTCTGAACAGTAGTGTTGCTCATAGGCGGCACCCCTGAGTTAGAAGAAATAACTGTTACATTTGAAATGTGGTCGTTATCCCCACTACCTGTTACAGGACAATACTGTAATGGTAATGTCTTGAACGGTACTGATGCTGAGAAGCTACCTGATGTTCCATTACAGATTGTTGCAACCTGAACTTCGTAATCGGTTTGTTCTGTTAATGCAACAGTAGTTGTAAAGATGTTTCCTGGTGCAGGAACCGGGTTAATAGTAACCCAACCAGCAGTTCCAGATCCAACTTTTCTATATTGCAATTTATATGTTGCACCTGTAGCTGCTAACCAAGAGAATGTAGCACTTGTATCAGTAATGTTTGAAACCGTAATGTTTGTTGGCGGAGCCGTTGTACATACTGGCTGATCAATTAATCTTACTGCATAATCTTCTACTTCTCCTTCATCATATGTAGCAAATGGCCCACATGGAGAAGAAACAGTACCATCCTTCATTACAACACGCATACGGGTAAGAAGAGTACCATCATAAGTAGCAACATTAGGAGGAAGTTCTATTTTAAAGCCAGCTGCTGCTGTTCCCACAGGGTTTGTAGTACTGCTGCTTGCATTAACAACTCTTTCATTTGGTTCAAAAACACCATTTCTGTTAAGGTCAATCCATACTCCTACTCCATAGCTGGATGAAGTTCCAGGCCAGAATTTTGTAATACTAACTTTATTACCGTCTGTACCTCTTACCAGGGTAACTAATCTTGTAGGATCTGCTGAATAATCTTTATATCCGTCATATCCTGAATTACTTACCATTAGAGGACCATTCGTAGGGGTAACAACCACTTTACCGATATATCCACTTGGAGTACCTGTAGGTGGTACATTAGCACAATAAGTAAGAGCAGGTGTTGTAAACTGAGTACTTGGAGAGAATGCTCCCTGAGTACCACTACAGATTGTTGCAATCTGAACTTCATACGTAGTTGCATCCGACAAATTATACAATGTCCAGCTGCTTGCTAATGGCGTTGTAATATCAACTGTTTTCCAAGGGCCACCAGCAGATGGTCTATACTGTAATTTATAAGTAGCTCCCACTGAAGGCGTCCATGAAACAATAGCCGTACTTGATGTAATATTATTTACTGTAATATTAGTAGGTGGTGCTGTTGTACAAGGCATCAGTTCTATACCTTTAAGTATAATCTGTGGAATATCCGCCTGTCTGGTACCTGAAGGTGGAGAGGCTGGATCAGGATTAGTACCATCACTAATATACTGTAATCCTCTTTCAGGTGTTCCACCAGCAAAACTTCTCCATTTAGCATATGGACTTGGCGAATAATCTGGTGTATTTTCATCAACCGCAACTACAATATTACTTGTACCATCCCAAAGTAAAGGACTCGTTAATGGTATAGTAACCCAAGTTCCTGCAGTCATTGTTGGCATAGCTCCTGCCCAAACCTGCTTTAAAGAAGATAATGGAACCCAGTTTGAAGTTGATGTAAAATTGTTCTGTGTAGTATTCCCCATGTAAACTACCCAATCTTTGTATTTACTCTGATCAGGAGCTGGAGTTTCTACATAGAACTTTATCTCCGTAATAAATTTTCCTGTTCCCACAGCTCCCAAAACTTCGGCAGCTTTATAAATCTGCTGAGAATAATTGTATCCCCAGTTTGAGTTCACTGGAAGCTGAGTACTGGTAGTAGAACCAGAGCCTATTTGTCCTAGAGCAAATTCAGGTCCTTTAACCCAGGCACTTCGGTCTGTAGTAGTACAAACAGCTCTTACCCACCAATGATAGGTAGTCCCTGCAACTAGTGGAGTTAAAGGTGTAGAAGTTCCAGATACGATAGTACCCTGTGTAGTTGCATTGTTTGTTGGCGGCGTACCTGTAGTATTGTAAAAAACTTCATACCCGCCTGCTGGTGCAGAAGGTGATGCCAACCAGCTAACAACAGCACTGTTTGGTGTCATTGTTCCCACTTTTAATGAACCTGCTGTTACAGGAACCGGTAAACATGTAGGAGGTGTTGCAAATGGTTTTGGTGTAATATTCCATGTACTTCGGTCTCCGGCACTACATCTTGCTCTTACCCATACATAATAAGTTGTATCAGGAAGTAAAGGGCTCAGTGTTGCAGTTGTCCCTGTCGGTACATTTTGCATTGGTATAGTAGTACCATTAGGTGCAGCACCTGTAGTATTGTAATAAATATCATACCCTTCCGCCGGTGTATAACCAAATGAAGTCCAGTTAATCACTGCACTTGTAGGGGTTATGGTACCCATTGTGATGGATCCACCTGCAGGCATCGCCGGACATGTTGCTGGCGTAGCAAAGGATAGTGATGTAGACCATTCACTCTGTTCACCTGCACTACATCTTGCTCTTACCCACACATAATATGTTGTAAGTGGAGTTAATACTCCAATAGTAGCAGTAGGTGCTCCTGGTGGCACAGTTAAATTAGGTGTAGACCCCGGTACTGGTGGTACGTTAGTTGTGTTATAAAATATATCATATCCCGCTGCAGGAGCCGGTACATATGCAGTCCAATTGATTACTGCACTTGTTGCAGTAACAGTTCCTGTACTTAATGTTCCCCCAGGAGGCATAGATAAACATGCCGGTGGAGTTCCAAAAGTCATCTGAATATTAGGCCTGTTTCCCGTAACTGTTCCGTTTCCGGTAGGTGGTGTAGTATAAGACTGAATATACATATGTCCTGACGGAACACTTGAATAAGTCAGTTTTGCACCTGTACTGCTGCTTCCATAACTTCCGTAATTGGTTTCAACCAGAACCATCAGGTTATCTACCCCATTATAAGTATAAGGAAGCTGTAAAGGAATAGTATACCATCCTGTTGGTATAAGTCCTACAGTTCCACTATATAATAAAGTAGCTCCTCCAATTGCGGTATTCCAGTTTTGAGCAGTAAGTGTTGTTGCTGTTCCTACCGATTTAATATAAATTTTAACCGGTATCCCAATATTTGAAGCTGCAGTAGAATTCCATCCTAAGGATAAAATGCTTCCTGCAGTACCAATTTCTGCAGCAGTATAAATAGCTGCAGACCGTTCAAATCCATAAGAAGCCCCTAAAGGATACTTTTGGGTTGACGTTCCGGTACCAATTGTAACGACTTGTGCCTGTATGGACAATCCTATGACCATACAGAGCAATGCAATGAGCACCTTAAAAGGCCGGCTCATTTTACAGAGTAAAAGTCCACTCATATTTTTTTAAATTTAATAATGATAACGATAATTAAGAATTATAGTATTCCCTATTGACGAGGTTAAATAATAATTTTGAAACCCCATTCTTTACAGAAGATCTGTAGTAAAAAAAGTAATTTTATCCCATAAGCTAATATTTTAATATTTACACAAATCTAATCATTTTTTCATTATAATATATTTATTAAAATGATTTTTTGTAAAATTTAGATAATATTATCCTATATGATTGAAAATAAAAAATCAAACATAATAACATAAATTCACTACATTTTAGCCGTATTATTGATTTTTAGCAAATCAACCACTTTATAAAATATTATTATCTTTTAAAACGATAGACCTATTTACTTTTAACGTTTAAGATATATTTATATTATTATTGTCAATCTTATTTTTTTCTTGATTTAACACCCTATATGCTTATTCAAAATATTTTTCATGATAAACACTCATAATATTTACAATACTATCTATGAGATTAAAATAAAACTTTGAGGCTGCTATCTTTTTATAGATTTATTCGAGGGAACTTTTAAACATTCATTCAAATTGTCTCAGCATAACTGTGACTTCTTAATGATAAGATTAATAAAAACAATAAGCCCCGGGAAGTTTCCCAGGGCTTATTGATATATAAATGAGTTTTTTAATGAAAGTTAATTAAAACTTATAGGCGATATTCCAAGCGAATCCCATATTAAATTTTGAAGAGCTTTTTCCAAATCCCGGAACGATCATTGGAGAAATATTATCCTGTTTGGAAGTATACACTAAATAACGAGGCTGTAAATTTACATCTATATAGAAGTTAGAATCAAATAGCTGTACTCTTCCCCCCAAAGTTCCTTCCAACCAGAAAGAAGTTTGTGATGATGAAGGAAAGGCTACCGAAGAGGCACTTCCCCCATATCCTCTGACAGGAATAGCCATATATTCCTGGTTATAAAATGATCCAGCGACCTTTCCACCTGCATAAAATCCATTGAATTCATTTTCTCTATCCTTGGCCAGCATATAGAATGCACCAAGTTTAACAAATGGCCCATTTACTTTAGCATCGTAACCATTTTTCTGATAGATGTTTTTTTCAAAACCGGCTTCTGCAATGGCATGAACACTTCCATTAATTCTGGAAGAAATAAATCCCTGATAGAGCTTTCTATCTGAAAAAAATCCAACTCCCGCATTCAGTGCATCAAACCCAACCATAAAATTCGGTTCATATTTCCAATGGGGCTTTTTTGCTTCTTCTTTTTTCCCTTCCTGTGCCCAGGCTAAAATCCCGAACAGGCTACAAAACAAGGTAAAGATTAGTCTTGTCTTCATTCAATATTTGATTTTGTCCGTTTTCCACGCTTTGAACAGGATCAGGAGTTATTAATTCTGAGCTTACATTTTCATATGTTTTTTTGGCTCCGCATCCTGGAGATACATATGTTGCCTGGGTGGTATATTTAACTCTTACCTTTGCTTCTTTGCTCTTTGTAGAGGTTTTAAAGTAGATATCCGTGTAAGGAGAATCATCCACCCTCAAAGGAATAAGCCTTGAATCTATTTTAGTCTGCCATCCTAAATCTACTTTTCCAGAACCATAATCTACTGCTACCGATAATGAATCAACTGTTTTTTCTTTACCTGATTCCTTTGATCTGAAAGCAACCTTCATTCTTGGGGTTCCTTCACCGCTTTCACAGATATCATCATCACTCCCACAGGAATAGAACATTCCCACCAAACAGAATATTATGAGAAATTTAAAATATTTCATCTGTATATTTTTATTTTTTATTTGTCAGATGAAACTTTCGTTTCATATTAAAATTTGAACTCAAATTTAATTAAATTATTTTTTAATCAGCAAGGCAATATTTTCTACGTGATGAGTTTGTGGGAACATATCTACTGGCAATATTTTCACTACAGTATAATGTTCTTTCATCAACGCAAGATCTCTCGCCTGTGTTGCTGAATTACAACTTACATAAACTACTTTTTCCGGAGCTAATTTTAAGATTTGCTCAACCACTTTTTGGTGCATCCCATCTCTTGGCGGATCAGTAATTAAAACATCTGCTTTTGGATGGTTTTCCATGAATTCATCGTTAAAGACATTTTTCATATCTCCACAATAGAAAGTTGTATTGGTAAGACCATTTAATTCAGCATGTTCAATAGCTGCATCAATAGCTTCCTGTACAGATTCTATCCCGATTACCTGTTTTGCATTTCTGGCTACATATTGAGCAATTGTTCCGGTTCCGGTATATAAGTCATATACTACTTCATCACCTTTCAGATCTGCAAATTCAAGAGTTTTTCTATATAACTCTAATGCCTGCTTATAATTGGTCTGGAAGAATGATTTCGGTCCTATTTTAAACTTCAGCCCATCCATTTCTTCCATTAAATATCCTTCCCCGAAATATACATTGATATCCAGATCATAGATAGAGTCATTGGCTTTTGGATTAATAGCATATACCAATGTTTTGATCTGTGGAAATTTCTCTAATATGAATGCAAAAAGCTTCTCTCTGTTTTCTTTTTCTTCTCTGAAAAGCTGGAATAATACCATCCATTCTCCTTTAGAGTTCTGTCTCATCATTAGAGTTCTCAGGAATCCTTCATGGTTTCTTACATCAAAGAAATCCAGTCCGTTTTCAACAGCATACTTTTTCACTGCCAATCTGATAGCGTTGGAAGGGTCTTCCTGCAGGAAACATTCTTTAAGGTCTAAGATCTTACTCCACATTCCCGGAATATGGAATCCTAAAGCATCTTTGCTTCCGAAATTCTCTTCAGAACTTATTTCATATTGAGTAAGCCATCTTGCATTGGAGAAAGAAAACTCCATTTTGTTTCTATAAAAATACTGTTCTTTTGAACCTAGGATTGGCATGGTTTCAAAATCTTCAATACCACCAATTCTTTTAATATTGTTATATACTTCTTCCTGTTTGAAATCAAGCTGCTTTTCATAGCTCATATTCTGCCATTTACATCCACCACAGGTTCCAAAGTGAACACATTTTGGTTCTGCTCTGAAAGGAGACTTCTCCAGCACTTCTACTGCTTCTCCTTCATAATATTTGGATTTGGCTTTTTTCACTCTTACATTAACACGATCTCCCGGAATTGCCCCTGAAACCAATACTGTTTTACCGTCATCCGTTTTTCCAATAGCTACTCCTTTTGCTCCGGCAGTTAACAGCTTTATATTTTCAAGAACTAAATTTTTCTTATTCTTTCTGCTCATTCTAAAATTTTCTATTTTTCCTAATTGAAACTTTAAAAGTTTCATCCTGCAAAAATACAATAAAAAAACCTTATCCGAGGATAAGGTTCTGATCTATATTAAAGTTTATTATTTCGTAGGTGCTGGCTGCGGGTTTGCAGGCTGTGGTGCAGTAGGATCAATTTGCAGTTGCGGCTGCATTTGAGCATTTGGATCTACTTTTGGAGCGGAAAGCCCTGTTAGCTTATCTAAAATGGTTACCAGTTCCTGCTCACCAAGGTTTACAAATGATCTGCTGGCAATTTTACCGTCTTTATCAACAATTACAAAGCAAGGTAATTTAAATCCGTATACTCCATATTTTTTAGCAATATCAGACTCCATTCCTTTTTCCCCGTATACATTTACTCCCTGGATACCTTTTAATAATGAATTGCTTGTTTTGATAAACTGATCTTTTGTATCATCTACATTTACAAAAACGAAGTTCATTTTAGATTTATAGAAGTTAACAACTTCTTTTAAAACCGGCACAGTAGCTTCACTGATATAAGGATTCCATGAAGCGTAGAAGAATAACATATAAGGTTTTCCTTTGTTTTCAGAAAGCTTGTATGCTTTTCCATCCTGTTTTACTAAAGCTGCTTCAGGAGCAACTTCTCCAATTTTAATACCTGTAATCGCCATCTGCATTTTTAACAGATCACTTTTAATGGTAGCATCTTTAATATCTGTATCAATTAATTTTTTGATCTTATCAATATTAGCAGTTGGAGAGGTAGGGTGAATATCTGCCTGAGCCATTACAAATGCTAAAAGATAATCTTTTGCTGTTTGAGAAAGATCTTTTTTAGTACTTAAATACTTAGCAAACATTTCTGAAGTGGTAATTCCAGTTTTATTTTTGCTGTTTGCTTCTGCATATTTTTGGAAATCAGGAGTCATTTTTACAAGAAGATACTGTCTGTAAAGTGGAATAGACTTTACCATTGCTTCTTTGTCACTATCCAGTTTAGCTTCATAATCTGTTAAAGCTTTAGAAGCTTTATAAGAAGGATTTCCAGCCATTGCACCGTGAGACATTTCATAATTGGCAAGAAGGTTAAGGATTGTTACCTTAACATCATTTTTCTTCCATTCTAAAAGTCCTTTGCTCGGATTATTTTTAGCAGCAAGATCGTCAACATTTTTATTGATGTCTGCTTCTACCTTTTGCATCCCTTTAACAAATGCAGCTTCGTCCCCAGCCATCAACTGTCTCAGGTCAATTTTATTACCATATTCTCCTAAAAATTTCTGAGTGGCAGCAAGGAAGTCGTTATTCTTTTTAGCATCTCCGGTAATTACATATTCGTTCGGGAATGTCATTGCATTTCCTGAGATATTTACTTTTTGTCCTCCTTCAAGGTAGATTAAGTTTTGCTTGTTAGCATAATTGATGACATACATTCCATCTTTCGGAGCTTCAAAGCTTCCTGAAAAGTTACCATCTTTGTCAAGACCAATATTAACTAAAGGCAATGTTCCTACTCCGGAAGCTTCTACAAATTCGATTCTTTCTAATGGTGAGCTTCCTGTAATTTTTCCTTTTACTTCTACTTTTTTTGAACAAGACATCACGAAAATCGCGATGATAAACAATAAAAGATATTTTTTCATTTCAATTTTTAATATTACACAAAAATACGCTTTTTAGGGCATGTTAATTAACACTGATAATTTTTTTTAAAAATTTTATTACTACCGATAAAAAGGGATATTTCAATTACTTTATCTATCCATTTTTCACCGATAAAAAACAATGGAAATGATGTGTTTTTTACATCGTTCAACTGCCCTCCAAATATATACTTATTCAGCAAAGTAAACCTACAATCTATCGATAAGTTAACAAACTTTAACAGCTAAATAGCGGATATAAAAAAAATCGCTCCCGAAACGAGAGCGATTTTTAAGTATTTTGAATCAATTCTATCCTTGATCTACAAGAGCAGACATGTATTCTCTGTTCATTCTTGCGATATTTTCAAGAGAAATACCTTTAGGGCACTCAATTTCACAAGCACCAGTGTTTGAACAGTTTCCGAATCCTTCTTCGTCCATAGCTTTCACCATGTTCAGAACTCTTCTCTTAGCTTCTACTCTACCTTGAGGAAGTAATGCGTACTGAGAAACTTTTGCTCCTACGAATAGCATTGCTGATCCATTTTTACATGTAGCTACACAAGCTCCACATCCGATACAAGCAGCAGCATCCATTGCTTTATCTGCATCTTCTTTAGGAACAGGAATAGCGTTCGCATCTAATGTATTACCAGAAGTGTTTACAGAAATGAAACCACCTGCTGCCATTACTCTGTCGAATGCGCTTCTGTCTACCATCAAATCTTTGATAACAGGGAAAGCGGCACTTCTCCAAGGTTCAATAACGATCGTCTCTCCATCTTTGAACATTCTCATGTGAAGCTGACAAGTAGTAATACCTGTATCAGGACCATGAGCTCTACCATTGATGTAAAGGGAACACATACCGCAGATTCCTTCACGACAGTCGTGATCGAAAGCGATAGGTTCTTTTCCTTCGTTAATTAAATTTTCGTTCAGAATATCTAACATCTCCAGGAATGAAGAATCTGTAGATACATCTGATATTTTATAGGTCTCAAACTGACCTTTAGTTTTACTATTTTTTTGTCTCCAAATTTTCAGCGTAAGATGTAAGCCTTTTTTTGCACTCATAATGTTATATTTATAGGTTGGAGATTATTTGTAACTTCTAGTTTTAACCTCGATGTTGTCGTAAATCAGTTCTTCTTTATGCAACACTTCCGCGTTGATATCGTTCCCCTGATATTCCCAAGCTCCAACGTATTTGAAGTTTACGTCGTCTCTTTCCGCTTCTCCATCCGGAGTTGCGTGGTCCCAACGGAAGTGTCCACCACAAGACTCTTCTCTGTTAAGTGCATCGATAGCCATTAATTGTCCTAATTCAAGGAAGTCTGCTACTCTGAATGCTTTTTCAAGCTCAGTGTTCATTCCATCTCCCTCTCCAGGAACTTTTACATTTTTCCAGAAATCGTTTCTTACTTCTTCAATTTCTTTGATTGCTTCTTTTAATCCTTCAGGAGTTCTACCCATTCCTACTTTATTCCACATAATGTGTCCAAGTTTCTTGTGGAAGTGATCTACAGAATGAGTTCCTTTATTATTAATGAAGAATTCAACTTTATCTTTAATTCCTTTTTCAGCTTCATCAAATGCTGCTGAATTGGTAGGAATTGCTCCTGTTCTGATATCTGCAGAAAGATAATCTGCAATTGTGTAAGGAAGTACGAAATATCCGTCTGCAAGACCTTGCATCAATGCAGATGCTCCAAGTCTGTTGGCTCCGTGATCTGAGAAGTTTGCTTCACCGATTACGAAACATCCAGGGATTGTAGACTGAAGGTTATAATCAACCCATACACCTCCCATTGTATAGTGAACTGCAGGATAGATCTTCATTGGAGTTTTGTAAGGATCATCAGCCGTAATTTTTTCGTACATTACGAATAAGTTACCGTATTTTTCCTCAACCCAACTCTTACCAAGATCATAAATTTGCTGATCTGTAGGATTATGAATATGTTTTTCGATAGCGGCTTCTTTACCTTTTTTCATGATCTCTGTAGAGAAATCAAGGTAAACCCCTTCCTGAGTATCATTATTTTCGATTCCGTATCCAGCATCACATCTTTCTTTAGCTGCTCTTGAAGCAACGTCTCTCGGTACAAGGTTACCGAATGCAGGATATCTTCTTTCTAAATAGTAATCTCTATCTTCTTCTTTAATGTTTTCAGGTCTTAATTTTCCTTCTCTGATTGCTACTGAATCTTCAATCTTTTTAGGAACCCAGATTCTTCCTGAGTTTCTTAATGATTCAGACATCAAAGTTAATTTAGACTGCTGAGTTCCGTGAACCGGAATACAAGTAGGGTGAATCTGTACGTAGCAAGGGTTTGCGAAGTAAGCACCTTTTTTGTGAATTTTCCAAGCAGCAGAAACGTTTGATCCCATTGCGTTGGTAGAAAGGAAATATACGTTTCCGTATCCTCCTGAAGCAATTACAACTGCGTGAGCAGAATGTCTTTCGATTTCACCTGTTACCAAGTTTCTTGCGATGATACCTCTTGCTTTTCCGTCAACAATTACAAGGTCAAGCATTTCATGACGGTTGTACATCTTGATTCTTCCTTTACCGATCTGACGGCTCATTGAAGAATATGCTCCTAATAATAACTGTTGTCCTGTTTGTCCTTTTGCGTAGAATGTTCTTTTTACCTGAACCCCACCAAATGAACGGTTATCTAGCTGACCTCCGTAATCTCTACCAAAAGGAACCCCTTGGGAAACACACTGGTCAATAATATTAGCTGAAACTTCTGCTAATCTGTAAACGTTAGCTTCTCTTGCTCTATAGTCACCACCTTTAATGGTATCGTAGAATAATCTGTAAGTAGAGTCACCATCTCCCTGGTAATTCTTAGCTGCGTTAATACCTCCCTGAGCAGCAATAGAGTGTGCTCTTCTCGGAGAATCCTGATAGCAGAATGCTTTTACATTGTATCCTTGCTCAGCTAAAGTAGCTGCAGCAGAACCTCCTGCCAAACCTGTACCTACAACAATAATATCAATCTTATCTCTGTTGTTTGGTGCAACAAGGTTCATATGATCTTTATGATTTTTCCACTTGTCTTTAAGAGGACCCGCTGGAATTCTTGAATCTAATTTACTCATACTAGTATATTGATATTATTGAGTTATAAAATGATAAACCGCCACAATGATAAATCCTGCCGGAATAAGGATAGAATACCAAGTTCCGAAAGCCTTAATCACAGGCGTGTATTTTGGATGTCTTGCTCCAATAGACTGGAATGAAGACTGGAATCCGTGAGCTAAGTGTAAGCCCAATAGTACAAAAGAGATCACATATAAAGCGACTCTCCAAAGGTCAGCAAACTTCTCATGAAGCTCTGGCCAGAAACGTTCTGAATCAGGAGCTATTCCCTCTACATACTTATAGTTGATTTCATGTAACCAGAAATCATATAAGTGAAGCGCCAAGAAAGCCAACACAACTGCCCCGGAAATAATCATATTTCTGGACATCCATGAAGAATTTACAGCAGCATTGTTTGATGCATACTTTACTGGACGCGCTTTATTATTCTTGATCTCCAATACAAATCCCATCGCAAAATGGAAAATTACTGCAAAACCAAGAATAGGCTGCATTAAGAACTGCACAAAAGGATTATAGCCCATAAACTCAGATGCTGTATTGAATGCATCTCTGTTTAGAACTGATAACAAATTGGTTGTCAAATGCAGTATAAGAAAAATCAGCAAAAACATAGCTGATAATGCCATAGCGTATTTTCTACCTATCGTAGAACTCGTTAAACCTGCCATATAAGTTTAAATTTGAATTTCCCACAAAATTAAGAAATGTTAACAATATCGAAAAGTGAGAAATCTCACAATTAGACAGTTTGTAATCTTTCTAAATAAGAGCTTTACACGTTATAAATAAAGGAAATTAAAAAAATCAAAATTCTCTATTTCATATCATAAACATGATCCCTAAAAACTATTTTTTTAGTTGAAAAAGGAATCTTTTTAATCTCAAAATGATCTATCCTTCTGGAAGAACAATAAGGGTGAATGATAAATTGCAGAACCTTTTCCCTGCCTACCCTTTCCGGAATCCAAAAACAGACCTTATTCCCTTGCTTTATCGAAATGATTTTATCTTTACTAAAGGAATGCAAAAGCACTTCTTCTCTCTTATTTTCAATAATATTACATCCAATTCTTATCGTAAAGAAAGCTAAAACAGCCATTATGAAATTCATGGAATTTTTAAGGTTTATTTTTAAAATCAATGCTCTTAAAAAATATATCGCTATTGATACTGAGATGACTTCAGTAAAATTCATAGGAATGCTCTTAATTAATACCATATCTGCTCCTGCAAACCAGTGAATAACTTTTAAAAGTATTTGTATAACCTCATCATATACTGCATCAATAAAACTAAAATCCAAGCCAAAGGCAATAAGAGGCACCATCAGAAATGAAAACACAATAATTCCTTCAGAAAAAGGAACAATAACGAAATTGGCAACTATTGAAACCAATGAAAACTGATGAAAGTAATACAGCACCAACGGAAGCGTTGCTAACTGTGCTGATAAAGATATGGTAACGGTATTAAAGAACAGTTTTTTTAAATAGTTATCGGCTCTTGGAAAATATTTTAAAAGTGGCTGATTCAGCCAAAATATACCCAGCACTGCTACAAAACTAAGCTGAAATCCCACATCAAAAAGCTGCTGAGTGTCCATCATCAGAATAATAAATGCTGATAATGCTAATGAATGCAATAAATCCGGTTTTCTCTGCAACAAAACAAATATAAAATACACGCTCAGCATAATGCATGACCTCAGTACTGAGCTCCCAAATCCAATGAATAAAGCAAAAAGCCAAATAAACATTATGCTTAATACTACAGCATATTTCCTAATTCTCAAAGGAATACAGCGAACCATCAAAGAATAAAACAGTCCGAAAATAATTACGATATGGGTTCCGGAAATAGCCAGTAAATGAACCAATCCAGACCTGTTGAAATCCTGCACTGTACCTGCATCCATTTCCGTTCGGTCTGCCAGAATAATTCCTTTCAAAAACTCTCTGGTATTCCCGGACATTTCTGTTTTATCAATTTTCTTCAAAACATTGAACCTGTATTGCTTAATCTGTTCTGTAAAACTTAAATCATTTCTTTCTACTGAGGAAAAGCCTTTCGAAATATAAGTTTGATGATCTATATTCTTTCGTTTGAGATATTGTGCATAATTGAACTGAAAATCATATTGAGGCTGACGGGGTTGGGTAATATAGGCTTCAGCTCTATAATAATGCTTAAAATCCAGTTCTTCATGGTTTTTAGGTATATAAAAGACTGAATTAAACTGACTGTCTCCCAACTGTCCTATCCCTTCATATTTTTTATATTTTTCTGTTGAATTTAATTTCTGAGAAATCTTAAAAATAATAGTTGTACTTTCAGCTGTATAGCTATTGGCTCTTGGGGAAGAATTGTTAAAAAAATGTAGGATTACACCTACTCCAAAAAATAGAACTCCAAGCAGAACACCTCTGATTTTATGTAAAAAATAAGAAGTCAAGAATAGGGAAATTAAAATTCCGACATCCAAAATAGCCAAACTATAAATCCACGTTTTCCCCAATAAAAATTGGTCCTGAAAAAAAATTCCAAGAATAAAACATATAGCTAGTATCAGCAGTGGTTCCTTATTCAATTTAAATCAATTACATTCCCAATATAAGAAATTGAATATTCGCTTGTTATCACTGTAATTACTAAATAAAACACCCTGTCACCTTCAAAGAGATTAACAGGGCACCTATTTTTTTGCTATGAAATTACGTTTACATAAAAATTTTTACTTTGTTTTCAAAAATTTATCTGCTAAACGCTTTGTTTCTTTAATGTACATCCACGGGTCTTTTCCGTAATCCTCGTAAATGAAACCTCCTGACTTTTTAGGAATTGCAGGTTCTATCTGTGTTCCTTCATGCCATTCGTTAAATGAAGTAATTCCAATAAATTCTGGATTTACTTTCATGGCTGCATCAAACATTCTTTCATAATATTTTCCATCTTCCCGGCTTTTAAAATTCGCCTCATTCCAAGGTCTGATTCTGGTATCTGAATAGCCCGGACCAACACATGGAATAAAAATAAGATGATGATTTTTTGCATATTGAGCCATATATTCCCAGTTAGAAGTTGTGCTTCCAAAAACAAAACCTTCGCTGGCAAAATAAGTATAAAACCCATCAAAGCCAGATGTATTGAAGAAGGCAGCATCCTTTTCCTCTACCCACAACCCGATGTAATAGGCATCTAATTCTGTATTTCGTATTGTTTTCTCGCCATTCTTAGAAAGCAGCTTCGACCACTCTTCCGGAGCAATTTTATAACTGTCATACACATAATACAAAGGTTTTCCGTCTTTTTTGTAAAAAGCAGGATGATGGGCATATGTTTTCACAAGATAGGAAAGCTGATCTCTAAGCTCAGCAACAGATTTGTAGAAAGGCTCTATATGAAATGCTATTTTCAGATTAAAACGGTCTGCAATATCCAGATACTGTATCAGACTTTTATCCGTAAAGGAATCTTTTCCCAGCCAACTTACCACTACAACCCCTACACCAGAATCTTTTATCATCTTCATGTGTTTCTCTATGATAGTTTTATCATTGGAGCTGTAGTTGCCCAATGCCGGATAAAAATTGGCTCCAATATCATCTCCACCTTTATGATTTCCGAGATTATTCCATTTAGGATTGCTCCAATGTGGGATAATTTCATGATTCCAATGCTGCAGGCTGCCATCAGTTTTCTGGTTTCCATACCAACCATAATAGAATATCTGAAGTTTATCTCTGGATACTTTTTCTTGCTGAGCAAAACTTATTGAAAAAATTGTGCAGGCAATTAATAATAGAAAATTCTTTACATGTTTCATGGTAAGGGAGTCGTTATATTTTCTGGGATTTATCTCAGATTTTTAAAATTACCTCAGCAGCATGATCACTGGCTCCTTTACCACCAAGCTTTTCTCTCAAAAGGCTGTAGTCATTAAGGACCTGCTCTCTTTTTCCTCCTTCTAAAATTTTATTGAGTTCATCCACCAGATTTTTAGTGTTCAGATCACTCTGGATAAGCTCTTTCACTACTTCTCTATCCATAATAAGGTTCACTAATGAAATGTAATTGATATTTTTCACCAGTCTTTTGGCTATGGCATAAGAAACAGCACTTCCACGATAGCACACCACTTCAGGAATATTCAACAAAGCTGTTTCTAAAGTTGCTGTTCCGGAAGTTACTAAAGCTGCTTTTGAGCACCTCAACAGATCATATGTTCTGTTCGAAACAAAGTGTACATTATCATCCACATATTTCTCATAAAACTCCTTAGGAAGACTTGGGGCTCCAGCAATCACAAACTGATAATTTTTAAAGTGCGGTCTTACGGAAAGCATAATTTCAAGCATCTTTTCAACTTCCTGTTTTCTTGAACCCGGCAAAAGCGCAATGATCTCCTTTTCATTCAACCCATTCTCTTTTCTGAAATCATCGATACTGATTTCTTTTAAATCAGAAATTGCATCCAGCAACGGGTGCCCTACGAAGTGAGAATGAACACCATGTTTTCTATAAAAATCTTCTTCAAACGGAAGAATAACCATCATTTCATCTACATATTTTTTGACAGTCTCTACTCTTCCTTCTTTCCAGGCCCAAAGCTGTGGAGAGATATAATAAATCACTTTAATACCCAGTTCTTTGGCAAATCTGGCAATTCTTAGGTTAAAACCGGGATAATCCACCAGAATCAGAACATCTGGTCTGTTATTCTGAATATCTTCTTTGCAGAACTTAATATTATTTAAAATGGTTCTCAGATTCATGACCACTTCCAGAAATCCCATGAATGCAAGATCACGATAATGTTTCACTAAGGTTCCACCTTGAGCCTTCATCAGATCACCGCCCCAAAACCTGAATTCTGCATTCGAGTCTTTTTGTTTGAGGGCTTTCATCAAATTACTTCCATGAAGATCACCGGAAGCTTCTCCTGCAATAATATAATATTTCATTTCTTCCGAAATCTTTTTTTTGTTTTAATAACCGTTAGAACAAGCCTATACATTGTATCATGGGCAGCTTCTATGGTAAGGATAGAGAACAAATTAAAATATATATTGATCTTAATTTGTAAATTTGTTCAAAGATAATGATAAAAATGTCAGAAGAATTTGAAATCCGAAATAAAGTTGCTGAAAGCGGCCTTATCAATTTTGACCTTACCACTTTACTTCCAAAAGGGGAAAGGAAAGGTATTGATCTTAAAGATTTTCTTTTCCAGGAGATGATCCTGAAGGAAAAAGATTTCCGTGAAAAAGTGGAAGCTATTAACGTTGAAGAATATAGAGATTCATACATCTATATATACAATTCTGTAGACACCATTATACCGCTTTGGGCTTATTTTGTATTAACGGCTAAGCTTACTGATGTATCAAAAAAGATAGTCTTTGGAAACCGTGAGGACCTGGAAGTTATTCTGATGCATAATGCTATCCAAACCTATGACTTTGATGATATGAGAGGAAAAAGAGTTTTGGTAAAAGGATGCTCAGATAAAGAAATTCCTGAAAATGCTTACATTGAGCTGGTGGAACAGCTAAAACCTATTGTAAAATCACTGATGTTCGGAGAAGCTTGCTCTAATGTTCCAATCATAAAGAATTAAGAACCAGTCTTTACTAATTGATGATTTTTCATTCTGTTAATCATTTATCTTTATTGTGAGCAACAGTAGGATAGTCTGAAACAGTGGTCTGAAAATTTTAACAATAATTATGAATCCTAATTATTTTGTGAGGCATATTTTTTGATAACTTTGAGTCAATTAATACTTAATAAACACAAAAATGAGCTTACTAGACCTACTTACAGGGAACACAAGCAACCAGGTTGCTGAACAGGCTGAAAACAAATTCGGAATTAATAGAAATCAGGTAATTGCATTATTAGCAGTAGCTACTCCTCTTATCATTTCTTATCTTAGAAATAAATCTCAGGATGCCAAAGAAGCTGAAGCTTTAAACAGCGCTTTAGAGAAAGACCACAATGGAAGTATCTTAAATGATCCTTCACAAATTGAAGCAAGACAGGCTGAGGGTGGATCTATTCTTGATCATATCTTTGGTGGACAAAAGAGTACAGTAGAGAACCAATTATCACAAAATACAGGAATTTCAATTGACAAAATAGGACCTATTCTTGCCATGCTGGCACCAGTTGTGATGGGATACATCGGTCAGCAGAAACAACAGAGCAATGTTGGAGCAGGCGGTTTAGGAGATCTTTTAGGAGGAATCCTAGGGAATGCCTCAAATCAGGCACAGACTCAACAGTCTAGCCCATTAAATGACATTCTTGGAAGTGTTTTGGGGAATGGAGGACAGGCTCAGTCATCAGGAAATCCATTGAATGATATCTTAGGCAGTGTACTTGGTGGTGGTGGAAACCAACAGCAACAAGGTGGCGGACTAGGAAGTATTCTTGGAAATATTTTTGGAAAATAATTAATTTAATTTGTCATAGAAAAGGCCGGAGAAAATTTCTCCGGCCTTTTTACTGTTCTTATTTTTTAGCTTTATCTTCCGATGTTGCAAAAGATTTTGAAGCTTTTCTAGGTCTTCTTTTCCCGTAATTTCCGGAATTAATCTTACCTCTTCTTGATTTCTTATCTCCCTTTCCCATAGTAATAAAGTATTTGTTGTTATTACGAATTTAGGGAATACATGATTACTATCCAACTATTTAAGCTGTTAAAGTTTTATAAGAAAGGAAGATGGAGGCTGGGAGATGGAAGTTCTATTTGTCGTTAATGAAATATTTCTTTGATAAATCCATTACAACCAAGGATGTTTATTTATATCTTAATCTTCAGAAACAT
Organism: Chryseobacterium sp. CH25; assembly: GCF_004119455.1. Taxonomy (GTDB): domain Bacteria; phylum Bacteroidota; class Bacteroidia; order Flavobacteriales; family Weeksellaceae; genus Chryseobacterium. The sequence continues at coordinate 154,769 of NZ_NRQT01000002.1, read as the reverse complement.
CCAGCACCCATCACCCACTTCATATTATACTTTAACTGTTTTCCATTTTCCTTTTCTAAACAGAATAAAGGCAACAATTGTAATTAAAGTCTCTGCAGCTGGAATGGAAATAAATACTCCTTTAGGTCCCATTTCAAAATATTTGGAAAGAAAATAAGCTAAAGGAATTTGAAATAGCCAAAATCCAAAAAGGTTTACCCATGTTGGTGTCCACGTATCTCCTGCCCCATTAAATGCATTAATCATTACCATTCCAATTCCATAAAAAATAAAACCTATACTCATGATATGGAGTGCATTTTTAGCAAAATCTTTGATCTCTAATTCCTGAGTAAAGAAACTCACTAAGAAATTACCGAAAAGAACAAATATTAAACTTACAATCACCATAAAAATCACATTATACTTAACTGTTTTCATGACAGATTGTTCTGCTCTCAGCATTTCATTCGCCCCCATGTTCTGCCCTACCAGTGTAGATGCTGCATTACTTAATCCCCAGGCAGGAAGCATAAAGAACATCATTAACCTTAGGGCCGTCTGATATCCTGCAGAAGCATTTTCACCGCCTGTAGTGGCTACCAGTTCCGCCAAAAAAATCCAGCTACATGAAGCAATAACAAACTGGAAGATTCCTGGAGTAGCAATTTTTATAATGGATTTAATTAATTCAGAATCTGCTTTAAAATAAGGGAGTTTAATCCTGATCTGTGTATCGGCTACTAAAAGATGATATAACTGATATATTACCCCGATACTTCTTCCAATAGTAGTTGCTAGAGCAGCACCGGTAAGTCCCATTGCAGGAATAGGTCCCAGGCCTTTAATCAGGACAGGACAGAGAATAATGTTGGCAATATTGGCAATCCACAGACTCTTCATTGCAATCATTGCATTTCCAGCTCCTCTGAAAATCCCGTTGATAAGGAATAGAAGCATAATAATAGTGCTGCTTCCCATCATAATTCTTGTAAAGTTCTTTCCATAAGCAGCCGCTTCCGGTCTTGATCCCATCAAAATCAAAATTTCTTCCGCATAAACAACTCCCAGAATACTTAAAACAAGCGTAATTACAAATGAAACCAGTAACACCTGTGCTGCACTTCTGGATGCCTGTTCAGGGTTTTTCTCACCAATTCTTCTAGCCACCATCGCTGTTGCTGCCATACTCATCCCAATCGCAATGGAGTACATTACGGAAAGAACAGACTCCGTAAGCCCCACCGTCTGAATGGCAAAACCACTCTCCTTCAGATGTCCTACAAAATACAGGTCTACCAATGCAAATACTGACTCCATCGCCATTTCCAACATCATTGGAATCGCCAGAAGCAGAACAGCACTCCTGATATTTACTTTCGTAAAATCAGTTTCTTCTCCACTAAAGGCTTTTTTTAAAAAGTCAATATACTTTGCCATAATTCTTCTTTGTTTGAAATACAAAAATATTCATTCAGAAACAATTACGGATTAGCATATGGAAAGTTTTTCATAAATTAAATATGATTTAACCATACACAACCATATCCTGATGATAAGAAATTAATGTCATTATATTTTTTTTAAAAACAAACCTCAAAAGCTTCCTCTTTGGAAGTTTTTTTATTTATTAAACCTTATATTTGCCAGCTAATAAAAAAAACTACATCCATGAAAACAAAGTACCTTTTTTATGCATTAGGATGCATAATGAGTTTTGGACAAATTAAAGCTGCCGATCTATACGTCCGTGATTTGGGAGCGGGAGGAGCTTATTCTACAATTTCTGCTGCCATAACTGCAGCCAATAATGGTGACCGTATCATTATAAAACCTAAAATTGGAAATGTTCCTTATTTGGAGAATCTTACCATCAACAAGTCCCTTACTTTTGTTTCTGAAACCAATTTCAGCAAATATAATGTTCAGGGTAACATTACTATTGTACCAGCTGCAGGCAGAGTAATAAACCTTCATAACATGTATGCTTTCCAAAGTAGTATTAGTACAACCGCTACAACTTTTACAGGAGGAAGATGTACCATTAATATCGTGAATTGTACAGCAGATTCATCTTTCGATTTTAGTACTTCTAAAAATGTTACTGCCAATGTCTATGGAAGTACTGCCAATGCCTTATATTTCCTACATGGAAAAGTTGTGGGTAACTTCATTGAAACTATTCGTTTAAATAATGATAGTGCACCATTAGCTACCTCTGATGTTTATATTATTGCTAATAAGACTGCTGGAATTGGCTCGAGTACAACAAATTACCCGATAAACATCCTAAACAATGACGTGAGTAATGCTGGTTTCAGTTACGGTCCGGTGGACCTTGCCGAGATAAAAGCAGGATCAACAAATATAGTACAAAACAACAGAATTTTAACAACTAGTGTAGCAGGAACCTATTCTGCTCTTCGTATTTATGGTTCGAACACAGGCATTATCAACATATCAAACAATATTATAAATGCTGCTGGTTCTAATGCTACAGAAATTTCTGCAACAGTTTATCCAACAGTGATTGCTAGTTATAATTTAGCGACTTCTACCTTCAGCGCCACAGGGGTAGATATCCAAAATAACAATATAAGCAGTGCTACTTATGATTTAGATTTAAACCTCCTAATATCCTCTGGAGCAATAATCAATGCAGGAGTACCTGATGAAGAATACCAGGATTTAGATTTAACAAGAAGTGATATTGGTCCTTTGGGAGGGTCAAATTCATGGGCAAATTATTGGCCAAGCAATGCAGGAAACAAGCCAAGAGTAACGTTCCTTAATACTCCGAGAAGAGTATACCTGGGAACCACATCCATCCAGGCAGAAGCAACAGGAATATCCAAATAATATAAATATGAAAACAATGAACAAAAAAATACTCACTGGTATTTTTTCATTATTTGTATTTTTATTTCAGGCACAAATAAAGGTAAATAATGCTGAATACTATTGGGATACTGATCCTGGTGAAGGAAATGCAACAGCTCTGACGGCTGCAGATGGTAATTTTGATAATGTGATAGAAGATATTCTTCAAAATACATCATCTATTCCTTCTGCCAGTGGATTTCATACTTTTGCCATCCGATTTAAGGACAGCCAGGGAAACTGGGGACCTGTTTTTAAAAATATAGTTCATACTGGAAGTCCTACTATTACAGGAGCAGTAAGTCTTACCAATGGAGAATATTTTTGGGACAATGATCCGGGAGAAGGAAATGCTACAGCGCTAACAGCTTTAGACAGTAATTTTGATAACGCCATTGAAGATATTTTACAGAACAACATTTCAATTCCTCAATCTGCAGGTTTTCACGTTTTTAATGTAAGAGTGAAAGATAGCCAGGGCGTATGGGGACCTGTTTTTAAAAATGTTGTTCATACCGGTACTCCTACTATTACAGGAGCAGTAAGTCTTACCAATGGAGAATATTTTTGGGATAATGATCCGGGAGAAGGAAATGCAACTGTATTAACGGCTTTAGATGGTAATTTTGACAATGCTGTTGAAGAAGTTTTGCAGAACAATATTCCAATTGCATCTCCTACAGGCTTCCATATCTTTAATGTAAGAGTAAAAGATAACCAGGGCGTATGGGGACCTGTTTTCCAGAATGTTGTCTATATTGAGACTACTAATTTAGGTACAAAAGAAGTCAAATTATCTAAAAATATAGTTTGTTATCCCAACCCTGCAGATGACATCATCCACTTCAATGTATCCGGTAAAATGAATATCTACTCTATTGAAGGAAGATTGGTTCTTTCTAAAGATAACGTAGACGGAAACAAAGGGATTAATGTATCATCACTTGTTAAAGGAAATTATATTCTAACGATTGAAAATAAGGAAGGAAAATACTCTTCTAAATTCATCAAGAAATAAGATCACTCAAAATAAATGTTGATCATTTTATAAAAAATTTCAACAAAAAATATTTTAAAACTTCCTTCGGGAAGTTTTTTGTTTTAAAAACCTTCAAAAATCTTATCTTTGCAAACATAAAAAAAAGGTTCTAAGCTGAACCTTAAACATTGAACTTTAAACAAATAATTATGTTTCGATCACACACCAACGGAGAGCTATCTCTGAAAAATCTGAATGAAGAAGTTACACTATCTGGATGGGTACAGACTATCCGTGATAAAGGATTTATGATTTGGGTAGATCTTCGAGATCGTTACGGAATTACCCAGCTGGTACTGGACCAGGAGCGTTCTTCTGCCCAACTGATGGAAGAAGCTAAAAAATTAGGCCGTGAATTCGTTATTCAGGCTACCGGAAAAGTAATTGAGAGAGTAAGTAAAAATCCTAATATTCCTACAGGAGAAATTGAGATTTTAGTTGAAAAACTAACCATTCTGAATGATTCTCAGCTTCCACCTTTCACTATTGAAGATGAAACGGATGGTGGAGAGGAATTAAGAATGAAATACCGTTATCTGGATATCAGAAGAAATCCGGTAAAAGATAAATTGATCTTCCGTCACAAAATGGCTCAGAAAGTAAGAAATTACTTATCTGATGAAGGTTTTATTGAAGTGGAAACTCCTGTCTTGATTAAATCTACTCCTGAAGGGGCAAGAGACTTTGTGGTTCCAAGCAGAATGAACCCAGGACAGTTTTATGCATTACCACAGTCTCCACAGACTTTCAAACAGCTTTTGATGGTAGGTGGAATGGATAAATATTTCCAGATTGTAAAATGTTTCCGTGATGAGGATTTAAGAGCCGACAGACAGCCTGAATTTACACAGATCGACTGTGAGATGGCTTTTGTAGAGCAGGAAGACGTAATGAACGTTTTTGAAGGAATGACTAAAACGCTTATCAAAGATATTACAGGTCAGGAATTCGGAGATTTCCCAAGAATGACTTTCGCTGATGCGATGAGAAAATACGGAAACGACAAACCGGACATCCGTTTCGGAATGGAATTCGTAGAACTTAACGAACTTGTAAAAGGAAAGGACTTTAAGATATTCGATGAAGCTGAATTGGTTGTCGGAATCAATGTAGAAGGATGTGCAGACTATACAAGAAAGCAGATTGACGAGCTTGTGGATTGGGTAAAACGTCCACAGATCGGAGCTTCGGGAATGGTTTGGGCTAAGTTCCAGAATGACGGAGTGAAAACTTCATCTGTAAACAAATTCTATAATGAAGAAGATTTAGCGAAGATCATTGAAAAATTCGGAGCTAAAGAAGGAGACTTAATGTTGATTCTTTCCGGAAACGAAAACAAGGTAAGAGCTCAGCTTTCTGCATTGAGAATGGAGCTTGGTAACCGTTTAGGATTAAGAAAAGGAAATGTATTTGCGCCACTTTGGGTTGTTGACTTCCCTCTATTAGAATGGGATGAAGATACTGAAAGATACCATGCAATGCACCACCCTTTCACTTCTCCAAAACCTGAAGATATTCATTTACTGGAAACTGATCCTGGTAAAGCAAGAGCTAACGCTTACGATATGGTACTTAACGGAAACGAAATCGGAGGGGGATCTATCAGAATTTTCGACAGAGATCTTCAATCTAAAATGTTTGACCTGTTAGGATTCTCAAAAGAAGAAGCAGAAGCTCAGTTTGGATTCTTAATGAACGCCTTTAAGTACGGTGCACCACCACATGGTGGTTTAGCATTCGGATTTGACCGTTTGGTAGCGATTCTTGATGGAAATGAAGTAATCAGGGATTATATCGCATTCCCTAAGAACAATTCCGGGCGTGATGTCATGATTGACGCACCAGCTTCCATTGCTGATGCACAACTCGATGAACTAGAGTTAAAATTAAATTTAAAAGCATAAATTTAAAGCGGGGTATTTGCCCCGCTTTTTTATTATACCAGTAACTGTGAATATGGATTTCAATAAATTAACTCCAGAATTACTTGTAAGCAATCTCGATCAATCTAAATTGTTTTATGTAACTCAACTTGGATTTACCATAGAGTTTGAAAGAACAGAAGATCGATTTGCTTTTATTTCATATGAAGGGTCTCAATTTATGCTTGAAGAAGATCATCCTGAAGCATGGCTTACCGATACTCTTTCATTTCCAAGGGGAAGAGGGATTAATTTTCAAATTGAAGTAATTGACCTGAACAATATTATCACAAATATTACAAAATACAATGTCCCTTACTTTAGAGAACCCAAAGAAGAATGGTACAGAATAAATGATCAGGAAGAAGGAGTAAGAGAATTATTAATCCAGAATCCTGATGGATATCTCTTAAGATTTCAACAATATCTGGGTGAACGGAAATACAGAGATAATTCTCAGAAATAAAAAAATATTGATTGTATTTTCAAAAAAATAAAAACGGGAAATATGTACTTCCCGTTTTTTATTTCTATTTCATTTTCAAAATCTGTTCTCTTCCAGGTCCTGTAGAAAGATATCCTACAGGAATCTCCAGTTCTGTTTCCAGAAAAGACAGGAAATCCTTTAGTTCTTCCGGAAGTGCAGAAGATTCTTTAATCACTGCAAAATCCGCATTCCAGCCATCCAGCCATTTGAATATTGGTTTTGCATTTTCAGGAAGTGTTCCTGCTGTAGTTTCAACAGATCCATCTTCCAACTCATAATGAGTACAGATTGCTACAGATTTCAGCCCACTTAAAACATCAGCTTTCGTTAGAACCAACTGAGTTACTCCATTAATCATTACAGCATATCGCAAAGCCGGAAGATCCAGCCAGCCTGTTCTTCTCGGACGTCCTGTATTGGAACCGAACTCATTCCCCTTCGTTCTGATCTCTTCACCCATTTCATCCAAGAGTTCTGTAGGGAATATTCCATTTCCTACTCTTGTACAATAAGCTTTAGCAATTCCGTAGATCTCAGCGATTTTTTTAGGAGAAATCCCTAATCCACTACAAGCCCCTGAAGCAGTAGTTGAAGAAGAAGTTACATAAGGATAAGTACCATGATCTATATCCAGTAATGCAGCCTGAGACCCTTCTGCTAAAATTGTTTTCCCTTCGGATAAAGATTTGTTCAGGAATAACTCGGTTTCTGTACAATTGAATTGTTTTAAAAACTCAACTGCATCAAAAAACTCTTCACGAATTGACTCTAAAGATGGTAATTCCATACCTCCATCAGACAAAAACTGATAATCTCTCTCTAAAATTCGGTCTACCCTTTCCTGAAAGTCTGGCGAATACATATCTCCGATTCGCACATTCTGTCTTAAAATTTTATTTGAATATGCTTGTGCAATACCATTCTTTGTTGTTCCTATGGTTGTATAAGCCGGATTTTCTTCCATAAAAATATCCAGAAGCTTATAAGTAGGCAGTACAAAATGAGCCTTTTTAGAAAAAATCAAATTTTTCTCTGGCTGAAGTGTACCATCGAACTTTTTTAAATTCAGAATTTCAGTTTTAAAACTTACCGGATCAAGAACAGTTCCTGTACCAATAACATTCTGTACCCCTTGCATAAAAATACCCGAAGGAATCATTTTAAGGGTAATTCTCTTCCCATTTCTTTCAATACTATGTCCAGCATTCGAGCCACCATTGAAACGGGCAGCAATATCATAATTTTCACTGATAAGATCAATAAACTTTCCTTTTCCCTCATCTCCCCATTGAAGTCCTAATACAATATCCATATCATTATTTTTATGATGCAAAGCTATGGCAGTTTGAAAAGGAGACCATTGCCATTTGACAAAAACGTGTTTCTGTGAATCTGAACCAGATTTTTTCAGCAATATTTTTTATAAGTTTTGGCTAAAGCCAATGGAAGGTTTTTAAAATGACAGAACGGGCTAAAGCCCGTTCCTATTGAATGTTTATAGTTCGTTTATTTAATTTAACGCGTTTGTTATAGTCTGTGAAAATATATTTCGATGATAATATCACCTTTATACTTCTGAATTAAAACCGCATTATTCATTAATATTCCTTCTGATTCTGCTCAACGATGAAGGTGTCACTCCAAGATAAGAAGCTAACATAGATTGCGGAACTCTGTTGGCAAGCCCCGGATAATGATTCAAAAAATGAATATATCTGGATTTTGCATCCTGATTGAGCATAATGCTGGCAACTTTAAGCTTATTTTCGGCAACAAATCCATGAATTCTGGCAAATAAAACAGGCCAGATCGTAATTTTCTCTTCTAATATTTTAAAATGATTGAGATCTATGACAAGTAAAATAGCATCTGTAATGGCTTCTATGTACTCGTGGGCAGGAAGCTGATCTGTGAAGCCCTGAAAATCTCCAATAAAACGACCTTCATAGATAAAATAACGGGTAAAATCATCCCCCTCTTTATTGTAATACAAAGAACGGAACACGCCTTTCTTTACAAAAGCAATTTTTTGGCTTACTTTTCCTGCTTCTACAAAAATTTCTGCTTTCTTTACAGGAATTTCCTGGATACCTTCTGCAATCAGAAGCTCATCCTGAGCCTTTAGTAATCCAAATTTTTTGATGTAGTTAAAAAGTTCTTCCATGATATTTTATCCACAGATTGTGGAAAAGTAAAGGTATAAAAGTAGAACTTAAAAACAATTGTCATTTGGTAAAAAACGAATTAACAGCTTACAATGGTCTGGAAAATATGAAAAAACTGCTTTAGCAAGGAAGTTTGCATAATAAAAAGTTTTGTATTTACTGTATGATATTGTCTAGTTTATATATTTTTGCACAAAACTATAATTATGGAAGAAACACTGAGTGTTCATATTAATTTTAATGAAAATATTGTCCGTAAACAATTATGGCATCACTTTTATTACTCCTGGAAAAAGAAATTGCCTACTATTTTTCGAAACTTCCTATATGCCTTGTTGGTCATTTTTATTTTTGATAGTCTTATCGGCAAGAAAACCAGGTATGACTTTTTCCAGTTTGCCCTTCTATTTTTTGGACTTGCCTGCCTTTTTTATCTTATCCACTTTTATTATCAGAAGGCCAATTACTCTATTAAGATAGATAAACATATTGATGAAGTAAAAGGATATCATCCTATAACAGAATTATATTTTGATGAAAAAAACTTTCAAGTCAATAGTGAGCTTTACAATATAAGAAGTCTTTGGAAAAAGATCACTTATGAAGTTTCTGATACAATTATTATGTTACACATTGATATAGGTACAATCTTTACATATCTCATCAGTAAAGAAGAAACAGATCAATATACAGAGATACTCAATTTTTTGAAACATAAAGCAAAATTGAAAAACAAATAAAAAACTCCTGCATTATTTTGAATGCAGGAGTTTTTATTTTAAATCATGATAGATAACTATTTATTGTAAACGTGTATATCTCTCTGTGGAAAAGGGATTCCGATTTCTGCTTTATCTAAAGCTTCTTTACAATCAATAATAAGTTCTTCATTCAGTTTCCAGAAGTTTTCTGTAGTGGCACTCACTCTAACCGATAAGTTAATGGCGCTGTCTCCCAATGCTGTTACCATTACCTGAGGAGCAGGCTCAGAAAGAGCATATTGATTCTTTTGAATAACTCTCATCAGAACCTCCTTCGTCTGCTTAAGATCTGCATCATAAGCAACCCCAATATCCAGAGACGTTCTTCTTGTCCCTAATTGTGTGAAGTTGGTAATACTGTTATTAGAAACCACCCCATTAGGAATAATGATTAACTGATTTTGAGGTGTAATCAGTTTTGTATGGAATATATCAATGGCCTGTACCGTTCCTGAAACGCCTGAGTTGGTAGATATAAAATCTCCTATTTTAAATGGTTTTAATAACAGAATAAGGATTCCACCTGCGAAGTTTGTCAAAGATCCCTGCAAAGCAAGGCCTACCGCTAAACCTGCAGCACCAATCATGGCTACAAACGCTGAAGTCTGTACTCCTAATTGAGTTACTACTACAATAAAGAGAAGAATATTAAGTCCCCAATTGATAATATTAAGAAGGAAGTGCTGTAAAGAAGCTTCCATATTACGTTTTTTGAAACCTTTCGCAACCAGTTTCTTAATCATTCTGATCATCCATGATCCAATCAGATAAATCAATAATGCAGATACTACTGCAGTAAAGATTCTCGGTGCCCATGAAATGGCTGAAGTTATTAAGGTGTCCCAATGTTTTTGAAGGTTGTTCAATTGTAAATCGTCCATTTTTTATACTACTTATTTTTATATATCATTACAGATACTCATTCCTGTAGTGGCAAGTTTTAAAATGAATCTGAATAGAAAACATAGTTTTATTTAACCTTAACTCTTTGGAAGTTAAAATTAATGGTTATATGCATTACAATAGATTGACTGCTGAACAGATAGTTCCAGCTTACTCAATGATCATTTTAGAATTTGAATCTTGCCAGGAAGAATAATTCGGGGCAATTATTACAAAAAAAATACCGAAGTCTCTTTTCAGAGAAAAAATCTTAATATAAAGTAGATTTTGAACAGTAAAAATTAAAGATTTACGGCAATTTTGCAGCCAGGCTTTCCGGTAAAAGTCTCAGGATATGATAAATCATTTTCCACTTAAAATTAGGAACAATAGTAAAAGAATTCCCAGCATTCACAATGAATTTCGCAACATAATCCGGTTCCATAATTAAAGACTCATTAAGCTCCAATCCTTCATTAATCTTTGTTCTGATATAACCTATTACCAAAGCATTAACGGTTATTTTTCTGGAAGCTAATTCTTGTCTTAATCCTGCCAGATATTGGGTAAATGCAGCCTTTGTACTTCCGTACACAAAATTACTTTTTCTTCCTCTTACTCCTGATAGTGAAGAAAGCCCGATGATTCTTTCCAGATTTTTATTGATTTCATCCATTGCTATGATACTCAGAATAGAAACTCCACCCATATAATTAACTTCCATCATTTGCTTGGCTACTTTAAAGTCTCTCAGAGCCTTTTGATTATCTACCAGAAAACCTGCTGAATATACAGCAATATGAGGTTTTACAGAAAGATCGTTATAAAACTGCTGATGGGAATCAAAATCTGCAGCATCAAAATACAAAACAGTTACTTTTTTCTGATCCAGATTATTAGTTACAATAAAATCTTCTAATGATTTTGTATTTCTGGAAGCCGCCATTACCGAGAAACCTTTTTCAAGATATTGAATGATGCATTGTTTTGCTACGTCTGAATTGGCTCCTAAAATGAGAACAGTTTTGTTTGTGTTTTGATTCATATGGCAAAGATAATTTTTTATTAAACACTAATTTCACAAATGAGCACAACGGTTCTGGTTATCACAAAATTTTAAATCTTTTATGAGATTCTTCACTACGTTTTGCTTCGTTCAGAATGACAAATAGAAGTTTTTTAATAGGTATAACTTAAGGTTTTATAAAAAAAATTGCGGCGGGTGAACTTCGTTCACCCGCCGCAGCTAAATATTTTCAGACTGAATAAAAAATTATTTCTTTTCTTCAGTTTCTGTTTCTTTTTTATCCGCTGATTTATCAGCAGTTTTTGCTTTATCTCCGAAACGAGTTTCTGTCATTTCTCTGGAAACAGCTGCTTTTTCAAACTTAAGCTTTCCTGATAATGTTTCAATGACAAAACCATCATCCTGAACCTGAGCAATTCTTCCGTGAAGACCTGAGGTAAGAACTACTCTAGTCCCTACTTTAAGGGTTTCCTGAAAGTTTTTTTCCTGCTTCTGCTTCTTCATTTGAGGTCTGATCATCAGGAAATAAAATCCTACAAACATCACACCCATCATGATCAGCATCATAGATGAAGAACCCTGTGGCTGTGCCTGTAAAAATAATGTCAACATATTTTTAAAATTATGGTTGAATGTTCGCAGTGAACGTTAATTTGATTGGAGCTTTGTCTACGTTTGCAAAAACATCTGCATATTTCTGAACATTTCCATCAAAGTTTGAAGAGTCAAAATGCAATGTAATTTTTCCTTTTTTACCTGGCATAATAGGCTCTTTTGTAAAATCAGGAGCTGTACATCCACATCCAGGCTTCACTTCAGAAATAACCAACGGATTTTTTCCTGTATTGGTAATTTCGTATACGTGCTCTACTTTATCTCCTTTTTTAATTTTTCCAAAATCGAAGTTGCTTTCGGATAAAGCGATAGAAGTAGATGGTCCGTTAGAAACCGGTGCAGCAGGAGCTTCTCCTGTTACAGATGCAGCAGCAGAATCAGTTGTTGCAGGAGTTCCTACAGCAGCAGTAGAATCAGTAGCTACAGCTTCAGGGCTTTGAGTTTCTTTGTTTTCTTTTTTGCATGAAACTAATCCAAAGCCTATAATTGACAAGGCGATAATTGATAACGTCTTTTTCATTTTATATTCTATTTTGATCTTTACAATATTTATCTAAAATACCATTAATGAAGATATTTGAGCGGTCTGTAGCAAATACTTTTGCAATCTCAATATATTCATTAATAATTACTCTTGAAGGGGTGAAGGCGAAACTATCAAGCTCTGCGATAGCTGTCGACAAGATTACTTTGTCCATCAGGGAAATTCTTTCAAGATCCCAGTTTTCCAATCTTTCTTCCAGCTTTTTCTCATTGTTTTCCCAGTTATTCAGGGTATCTTTCAATAATTTAGCAGCGAAAGTCTTGTCTTCTTCATCTTTAATCATTTTGATTAAAGTTCGGCTTTCTTCATCTTCTCTTAGGAATCCGATTGTTTTTTGCACCATGGAATTGGCAATATGGATATCATCATACCATGAAAGTTCTTTATCTCCAAGATAATCGTGGAAATCATCATTTTCAGCAATATATCTTAAAAATAATTTCCCGATAAATTTCTGATCTTCTTCAAAAGAATAACCTTCTTCTTTCATGAAATCCTGATAACGTTTTCCAGCAGTAATTCTTTGGAAAGTCTTTACCAATAAATCATCATGCATATCCCATTTCAGCTGCTTGTGCTGACCTGTGAAGAACAATCTTTCTGGATTTTCTTCCAGCTTAAGCAATACCTGGTTGTTGATGAATTTTTGGTTAGGATTAATATCAGCATCGGTTTTAAGAAATTTATTCTTACCGATTTCAATTTGATGCTCAGCCAATTCTTTTAGACCTACTAAAAAATTAAGCTGATAGATATAGAGATAATAGATTTTCTCTATTCCAGCGAACATGTTTTTCTCTAAAACATCAAATTTCACAGGGTTCTGATAGTATGAATACACTGCCTGTACTACTTTTTCACGGATTTGTCGTCTTCCTAACATTCAAAGAGCTTTTTAATGAGTGCAAAGATACAAAATTTAAAATTGATGAGATTCGTAGTCTGATGACATTTTTGTAATTTTGTAAAACTATATGAAAGCGCTAAAAACCTTAAACCCCTATTTTTGGAAACACAAAATGCTGTTGTTTTGGGGGGTACTATTCATCATTGCCAGTAATTTTTTCAATATATATAAAGTTCAGTTTGTAGGTAAATCTGTAGATGAGCTTACCAAAAGTGGAAACCTTGGGTTCAATCAACAGGTACTTATCTATGTTGGAATTATTGTAGGCTGTTCACTTCTAACCGGATTCTTCACTTTTATGATGCGACAGACTATTATTGTTGCTTCCAGAAGAATTGAATATGAATTGAAGAATAAAATTTACAGACATTATCAGGATTTATCTTTAACCGATTATAAGCAAACCACCATCGGAGATTTAATGAACAGGTTAAGTGAAGATGTGGTAGCAGTAAGAATGTATCTTGGACCAGGGGTAATGTATGTGGCCAATCTTATTGTTCTTGTTCTGATTACGGCAATTTATATGGTAAAAACGGATGCTTACATGACGATGTGGACCTTGCTTCCCCTTCCTATATTATCTTTTGCGATCTATAAGGTAAGCTCTATTATCAATAAAAAGTCGAAGATCATGCAGAAAAGCCAGTCTGCAATTTCAACTTTTGTACAGGACAGCTTCTCCGGAATCCGTGTGGTGAAATTTTTCGCAAAAGAAAAATACATTGAAAAAAACTACGGAATAAAAGTAACCGACTACCAGAATAAAGCATTGGATCTTGCCAAAACAGAAGCTTATTTCTTTACCATCATCCTGTTTGTTATTGGCTTACTGAACGTTGCCATTATCTGGATTGGAGGTACAAAATATATTGCCGGAGAATTAAGTATTGGTAAAATCGCGGATTTCTTTATGTATATCAACACCCTGATCTTTCCGTTCTCTATGGTAGGCTGGGTAACATCTGTTAATCAGAGAGCTGAAGCGTCTATGCAAAGGATTAATGAGTTCATGGATAAAAAATCGGAGATCATCAATACGAACTTTGAGAACTATCCTATTAAAGGAGATATAGAATTCAGAAATGTATCTTACGTTTATCCCAATACAGGAATCCGGGCGCTGGATAATTTAAGCTTTAAAGTTAAAGCCGGAGAATCTCTTGCTATTATGGGCAAAACAGGAAGTGGGAAGTCTACCATTGCGCTGCTTTTATGCAGACTGATTGATCCTACTGAGGGGGAAATTCTGATTGATGGGAAGAACCTGAAAGAGCACAACCTGAGCAACTACAGAAACTTCCTGGGCTATATTCCTCAGGAGAGTTATTTATTCTCTGATTCCATTGAAAATAATATCGGATTTGCCATAGATCATCCATCACATGAAAAAGTAATTGAGTATGCTCAGATCGCAGATGTGCACAAAAATATTGTTGAGTTTAAGGAACAATATAAAACACTTGTTGGTGAACGTGGGGTGATGCTTTCGGGAGGACAAAAGCAAAGAATTTGTATTGCAAGAGCCCTAATTAAGGACCCTAATATCATTATTTTTGACGATTCTCTGTCTGCTTTAGACACCGAAACAGAGCAGAATATTCTTGAAAATATTGACCGAAAAATCAGTAACGCTACATCCATAATTATCACACACAGAGAGTCTAGCGCTCAAAAAGCTGATCAAATCCTTAACCTTACCGAAATTACCAATTCTGTAACCGCATAGCTGTTTCATTCCTAATTGTTAAATAAATCATAAAAAAAATTTTGTGATTAAAAGAATTCTTTTATATTTGTTCTTAACAAGATTAAAAAATATCTAACAATGAGTGAATACAAGGAACGCCATGAAAATGAGATTTTCACTAAGGTGTTAAAAGCAGGGAGAAGAACTTATTTCTTTGATGTGCGCGAGACGAAAGCAGGAGATTATTATCTTACAATCACTGAGAGTAAGAAGAATTTCGGAGAGAATGGGGAAGCTACATTCGAGAAGCATAAAATTTACCTTTATAAGGAAGATTTTAAGAGTTTTCAGGAGATGTTTAATGAGTCCACAGATTTCATCATTAACGAAAAGGGTGAGGATGTAATTTCAGAAAAACATGACAAAGATTTCAAAAGCAGATCTTACACAATAGACTCTGACGACGAAGTTTAAAAAAGAATATCTAAAAACACAAGCATCTGAAAAAGATGCTTTTTTTATGTCTTGAAATTTTATATTCAGTTATCAATAGTCATTCACTCAATATATAAAAACGGTACGCTTTAAAAGCGTACCGTTTTATTTTTAGTTTATACATACTCTCGCTTTATCTGCGATAATATGGTTGGATCCTGTATTTCATTGTCTTTGGCTAGCAATAAGACCTTAGACAATACTTCTGCTGATTTTGGATCATCATCTGCAAAAGGTAGGAATAACCTTCCTCTATGTTGAGAATGTACAGGAAGAATAGATAAATATTTACCCGGAGTCTGATGAACAACCGCGCTTCCCAAATGTACACTGTATTCTGCCATCTCCCCTTTTACCAATACATGTGAACCTTCAATTCTCACATTATCCAGTTTGAACAGACGGGCAGTTTCTTTCATCAATACCGCTCTCATTTCAATAGATGAATGGCTGGCTTCCGGATCTACTCCTCCCACATGTGCCACAGAAACTACCAGATCTACATCCCTCATAACCTCTGAAAATAGCCTTGGATTAATTTTTTCAAAAGGAATATTCTTATAGTCTTTTAATGAGTGAAACTCTATGGTTTCAAGAGTCGGACTTTCTATATCCGCAGGCGAGAACCAGTCTGCCATTGCATATAATTTCACCTGAAAGCCTTCTTTATGATATACTTTCTGTAATCCTTCTTCATAATCTACCTTCCACCCTCTTGTTTTAAGCAAAGCTAATGTCTGTTTTGGCTGAATCTGATGTCCTGCATATCTACGGGAAATAGATTTTTCCTTCAATTCGTCAGGGGTAGGAACATATAGTTCTCTGAATATCTGCTTAAACGGCTGGATTAATTTTTCTTTAAAGCAATAATGCTGATAATCGCTCCATACAGAATGTTCATGCAGGTCTACACAATGCGCAATACGTAAAGTACTTTCATCACCCAATTCCTGAATTTCTCCATGAGAATTTACAAGATTTCCATCATGGTAAAAGCCTATTTTATCATCGTTGGAAATAAACACCAACTTTTCCAGGTGTTTTACAATAACAGGATGTTCAAAAAGGGTTTTAATTTCTTTTAAGAAGAATTCATCACCTCTTATCATAGCTTCTTCCAAACCTTTTCTGGAACGGGTCCATTGCTCACGCATAATTTTGCGGTTATTGGTTAATTCCACAATGGCTTTATCTTTCTTAATTTTCGGTGGAATAGATTTCAGCTGTTTATCGTCTCTGAAAACAACCAGCTCAGCCTTCCCGTTATCTTCTATAATTAATCCAACAGTTACTTCATCAATGGTCACTTGGGTTTCTTTTGATAGAAGAGCCTGAATCTGCTTGGTTTCCATTGCCCAGGTAAGTCTTACCGGATCAGGATAACCAGCATTTCTAGCTAAATTCTCAAGGGCTACACGAATTGCCAGAGCTTCACTAGACTGTTTCATAGAACCAAACTCTTTACTTTCTTTTTTGAACTGCTGGATGTATTCATATCTACTCAATACATCTTTCCCTGGATTTGTTTTACTTAAAGGAACAAGCCCGTAAACACGGAGATAATCCTGATCACGCTTATCTTTTACTTTAGCTGTAACTTCTTTGATCTTTAAGCTTCCGGATAGCGTATCAGAATAAAGCCTTGCTCTACGGTGTCCGTTTCCATCAGATATATACTTTGCAGACTCGTATAGCATCTCCCAGCGGGCTTTACCAAGTTCTTTGTAAGCTTTTGTAAACCAATCTTTATCCACAGCACCATCTTTAAATTCCTGGATATCTACAGATGAATATTTCGCCACTTCACTTTCAAGCTTCGCATTTTGCTCTTCATAAGCTCCGGTTTTGGTATGGGCATGCATCCACCAAATTGCAGAATCCAGTCCTTTCCAACCTAAAAAATTACTGATAAGCGGCTGCCATTGCGGTGCATATACTGCTGCCTGAATTAATCTGAGCTCTGTAATTTTCTCTTTCTTCATCATGTCATCAAATACCTTCTGTGTATCACTTTCTAAAGGATAACATTCTGAAATGAGTTTGGAGAAGAGCTTTTGCTTAGTCATGCTTTCTCTACTATAACTGTATATATAATTAGCATATAATCCCGATTTACCAAGCCCTTTAAGGATCTGTACTAAACGTTTCGCCCCGTATATTGTCTGAAAATCCTGTACAAAATGGGAAACTGTAGTATTTGCATCCCCACGGATAAGTTCTATATCCAGAAATTTTTCCTGTATTTCCGTAATCATAGGTTTCAGGAAAGGAAATTCTTCCAGATATTTTTCACTGTTATAATAATTGGTTTTTACAGTCGTCAGTTCTCTGATTGCTGAATCAGCGGTTAAAATCCCTTCATACAGTTCTTCTTTGGTGATGAGCTTTAGCTCATAAGCTTTACAAAAGAAATAAAAGTTAGGAACAGATTTGCTGATATTTTCTTTCAAGCCATTATACTGCATCCAACGGTATAAATTCCATCGTTTGATATTTTGCTCATCGGTAAGGCCTGTTCCGGGAACTGTCCATAAGAAAGGCATAAAAAAATCAAGTCTTTGCCAGCCATTTCCCTGATCCTGGTAATAATAATCGTTACTATCTTTTCCTTTATAATTAATTACACTTTCAGGAAGGTTCGCAAAAATCGTACTGGTAGCATCTAAAGCGAAATCCACATGCTCCTCGAATACAAATAGATCTTTTAACGATTGTAAAATCATAATGATTGGATTAGTCCAGGCATATCCATCTTTTAGCGGATTGACTAAAAGATCTTTATAATAAAAAACATAGTTCTCCATAAACTCCCTGAAGACCTTTCTATCGCAATTTTCAGCCAAAGTCAGTAAATACAGATCTCTCGACTGTAAACCTGAATCTAGAAACCACTGTTCCCAAACTTCATGCAATGGATAATTTTCAGCCAATTGTTTCGGTGTAAAACCCTCCGTATTTCTTTTAATCTGACGGAAAGTATTCCCCATCAGCAAAGTAGTTACGGAGCCATCCCATTCTTCAGCATCATATTCGTGATTTTTATGTTGCTGAAATAGATCATAAAGCTTTTTTATTTCTGCTTTTACATCCTCCATCGGTTTTGTAAAGCCATATTTATCTTTTTTAACAGCCTGTGCATATACCGAGTCTGATTCTACTTTTGGTAAAGCAAATTTTGAGACTACGCCAGGATTATAAAAACCATATCCATTGTCTTCAGAGAGTACTGTATCATCTCCGGATGGATTAATCTGATCCAATAAACCCTGTTCTCTTTCTGTTATTTTTGGTCTCTCAGCATATTGCTTTGTCCAGTTGGTAATCTGTGCAGATACTCTTTTTCCCTTTTGAAGCTGAAGCATAATATCTAAGGATGCTGCACGCTGCTCCAAATCACCTTTACTCATCAATTCATCAACTAATGGAATTAGAACATTATCTTCCTGCTCAATCACCAACTCTACAAGCTTTTTACGCAGTACACCACCCTTTCTTTTAAAGAGATCAAAGAAAACCATGATTTCTTCCTTATTTAAAGGGTCCTGTAACAATATATTGATTCCGGAAGCCACCAATGCTTCACCTCTGTCTTTTAAAATTTTAAAAGCAAATTCTCTTTGAAATGCCTTTACTTTCAGTTTCTTCTTTCCTTCTGCATACGACAGTGAGTAACAGTAAAATTCGCGCAATATATTCCTTGCCAGCAATTCACGTAAGGAAAGATCAAATTGATCGAAATAGGAAAGAACAGTATCAAGTTTATGACTATCATCTCCTACCAGATAAAACATGGAAGCATACAGATCACTTTTCTTGAATGTAGCATTCAGCCATGAAAAGATTTTACCCTCAACTTTTTTCTCTTTTATCTCTGTATTTAATGTCAGCTGATGAAGCTTTTCGAAAAACTCCGGATAATCCGGGTTATTAATAAAGAACTTAGAATCTGTATTAGTACTCAAAAGCGTGGACATCGGATAACCGGCAAAAGCCAACACATCAGTATTTCCATCTAAAACAGCCTTATAATACAATGGCATCTGAATATAAGGATCAGCAGTTTCTATAGCAAATTTAATGACCAGACACTTTTTCTCCACATCGCCTTCATCAAACAGCTGATGTAAATAAGGAACTGCTTTTTCAACATCCTTCACTCCCTGAACCCAAAGCGCCATATACACTTCATTATTATTCTTGCTACTCATCGCTTTCGGAATTTCTCCCGGATTCTTAAAGTAATGATCTGCCAATGACAGGATATTCTTTACTACAGATTCTTTTTCTGCCTCCCAACCCAGACCTGTCCATGTATCTATAGCTCTTACAACAGATGAGAAACGGGTCAGCTTCTGGTCAATAATCACATTAATCATATACTCCAAAGCTCCGACACTTGTTTCATCTAAAGCTTCCAATATAGTCTGACGTAATCCTTCCTGTCTTTGAGCTGCCAATAATAACTTTTCTACCAGTTCCCAGCATTTTTTCTGCTCACTATTGAGTAAAGCTTTAATAATACTTAGAGAAACTTTTCCTTCAGGATGCTTATTGAAAATAATATCTTCAATCAATTGATAGATGGCTACATTTCCCGTATCTATCGCGGCAGACCAAATATAAGAACGGCTTGAATTATGAACAAATTCATTGTCATATGTAATTTGTTCTTCCAAAGACAGATCGAAGCTCTGATCGCCATTATAAGAATAAATATAAGGGAAAACCATTAGTTCCCTGATAAAATTAACCTGGTTAAGCATTATATAATCTTCGCGATGAGGAGCACGGAACGAACGTCTGGAATAGCTGCTCTGATACATTTTATAGGGCATTTTATTCCATGCATATTTTACCAGATCTGCATTCTCTCCAAAAAGATAAATTAATAAATTATAATAGTCCTGGTCTTCCCAAATATCGGGTTTAATAAATTCTTTAAGCTTTTCTGCTTCTTTTGACCCTAAAAATACCCTTTCAAAATAATTAGGTTTCCCCTTCAGCAATTTACCTAACTCCGCTACTTCTTTCGTAAGAATTGGTCTATCTGGAAAAAGCGAAGAAGGAATTCCTTGCTCAGCATGTTCCAACAGATCTTTTCGCTGTTTTTCATAAAAGTTTTTGATGAGTTTTTTCGATTCTAATTTTTTTGTGATTTCCATGTATTTTATTTGTTGATATAGTTTAATTACCAATAGCTTCCTGCAAGAAAGGTGAGCCTGATAAAAGTAAATGTATGCTGTAAACTCAAATCTATTGTTTGTTCAAGGCTTTCAAGCTGCTCATCATTATAAAACACAGCAAACATCCCGTCTTCAAATGCCTGAATAGCGTTATCCTGGGCTTTTTGCACATCTGCTTTTTTAAGATTATAAATACTTCCGAAGCCTACTTTTCCTGTATCTGTAAGAATATTCAGATAATTATCGGTGGGAATTTTGGTATAATCTTCGTCTTCGAGCTCAAATGATTTAGCATTAAACTCTTCTACCTGCTGCTGAACAACGAGTTTTAGTAAATTTTCTAAGGTGATAACTGAATCTTTGTAATCGATTTCAATTTTTTGTTCCGAAAGAACAGGATGTTTCCTGCCCAACTGCTTTACAGTGACTTTTATATCCATATTTGAACTTAGTGTGTTTAAATATAGTGAAATTTAAAACCTCTATTGTATCAAAATGAGCTTTTATGACGAATATCAATGATTGGGTGAAAAACACCCGTGAAAAGTGAATAGTCAATTGTGAATTTTACTCCTCAAGTGAATTGCAGACACAAAATATAAAGAGAACTGGAAACTATTACCCATAAAATTAGCCCCGATAGAAACGGTTACCCCGCAACAAGCGATGCCATTTTTAGGGGTCGGCGTGAGGAGTATGAGTGGATAGCGGGAAAAAGCTTCTGAAAAAAAATATAAAATTGGATATTATTTCACACCCGAAACAGGTATAAAATAAAAAAGTACACTTTCAAAAAGTGTACTTTCTTTGGGTGAATGATGGGTCTCGAACCCACGACCTTCGGAACCACAATCCGACGCTCTAACCAACTGAGCTACAATCACCGTTTTCTGAGTGCAAATATAGGACAATTTTCTCAACTACCAAACAATTCCATCAAAATTTTTCAAAGAAATTAATCTTTCTGACGTAAAGCCCTCAGCATAAGCAACTCCCGATAATCGCCCTAAATCCTGTGCGCGGTAAGTTAAGCTCTCATAAAAGTCTTTTGTGGTAATTGGCGTTTCAGGTTCCGTAGAAGTTGGATCATAAAACTGAGTTTTATAAGCCATACATGAAGCAATCTTTTTATCCAGAAATTCTGAAATGTCAATAACGAACTCCGGCTTGATATCTTTCCACTGAATATAATGAAAAACATGCTTAGGTCTCCAAACTTCCTGGGCTTCTCCATCCATTACAGTCTCAATTTTTCTCAGTCCGGACAAAAAGCACGCATCTGACACTAATTTCGCTCCTTTTGCATGATCTGGATGTCTATCATCAATTGCGTTAGCTAAGACGATTTCTGGCCTGTATTTGCGAATCATTTTTACGATCCTCATTTGGTATTCTTCGGAATTGACCAAAAAGCCATCTTTCATTCCGAGATTCTCTCTTGCGGAGAGTCCAAGAATTTTAGCGGCATCTGCTGCTTCAGCTTTTCTTGTTTCATCTGTACCTCTTGTCCCGAGTTCTCCTCTGGTAAGATCTACTACTACGCATTTTTTTCCTTCGGCAACCAATTTAGCAATCGTTCCACCACATCCTAACTCAACATCATCGGGATGTGCACCAAAAGCAAGTATATCTGTTTTCATATAATCAAAGATAAGATTTAAAATAAAAACTTCCCAAACATTACGAATGGGAAGTTTTAATATCTATAATTTAAATTTTAAATTACTTGTTGATCTCTGCATTTAATTTTACAGCATCCTGATAAGTAGGATCTAACTGTAGAGACTTAGCAACATAATCTTTTGCTTTTGCTACATCTGAGTCTTTGCTCATATAAGCTACTGCAAAATAAGCGTAAGCAAGAGTCTGTTTGTTAGCTTCCTGATCAGCAGGTTTTACCGTACTGATGAATTTTTCGTAAGCTAATTTAGCAGCATCATTATTTCCTGCCTGTTGGTAAGAGTACCCCTGGCTGTAATAAGCCGGTGCCCAATCAGGAAGAAGTGCTGACATTTTCTGCCACGTAAGGATTGCTCCGTTCCAGTTTTTAACATCCTGATAAGCAGTTGCTAATTTGAATAATGCATCAGAATCCTGGTTGTTAGCAGCTACTTGTTTCTTCAATGCTTCAATAGCAGGGTTAGTAGGTCCTTTATCAGCTTCAGCCTGAGAAGCACCACCACCTCCAGCGATGTTTGCTAATTCTAAATCCCATTTCATTGTTTCGTCTTTTGCTGCTTTAGCAATAGCGATTTTTTGTTGAGATTCTGTTGTTAAAGCAGATTTTTTAGCAGCATCTTTTTCATCTTTTGCTAATCCTGCTGCAATAAGTCCTTGTAAACCTTGGTCAGCAGGCAATACTCTTGCCTTGTCAGCCTGAGCAACGAAAGTATCCATGTTCTGTTTTGCATCAGCATAATTTCCATCTGCATAAGCCTGGTAAGCTCTTAGCTTGAACTTAATCGGATCATCAATTTTATCAAAAATTTTATCCAATACTGCTTTAGAGTTTGCATAATCTTCGTTTGTGAAGTATAATTTTGCAATTTCTAATTGAGTATATGGATCTTCGTCAGCATATTTTGTATAGTTGATAAGGTCTTGTGTAGCTTTTGCATTTTGCTGATATCTGATATCATATCCAGCCATAGCCTTATATGCAGGGGCATATGTAGGATCTACACCAATTGCTTTATCAATATTTTGTTTTGCTTGTTGCCATTGTTGAGCAGCCATCCATAAAGTTGCCATTCTTGTGTAAACGGAAGCTTTATTTCTAGCTAATGGTAATGCTTTGTCATAAGCAGACATAGCCTCACCTGGAGCTCTCTTCAATCTGTAAGCATCACCTAATGTATAATAGTAATGAGCAGGAACTCCTTTTTTCTCAGCTTTTTCAATTGCTTTAGTCAGGAATTGGATTGCAAGATCCGGAGAACTGTTCTTTTCAAATAAAGTTAAAGCTTCTGCTGCTCTGAATAAAACTTCAGCATCTTTTTCTTTAGAATCAGTTACTATTTTCTGAATTTCAGCAATAGCCCCTTTATCTCCTTTTCCTAATTTTACAGTAGCTAAACCAATTTTATTAACAAAGCTTTTAGCATCTGCAGCTAATCCTTTATTAAAGTTTTCAGTAGCTTTTGCATAATCCGGCTCTCCTTGCTTTAAGAAAGTATTTCCTAAATAGAAGTAGTTTTCAGCTGTAGGTTCTTTAGCGATCATATCAGTGAAGTTTGTTTTTGCCTGAGCAAATTTATCACTGTCTATACTGTTAATACCATCCTGCAATGTCTGTGCAGAGGCAAAACCGGTAAAAAATACCACGGCTGCTCCAAAAGCAATCTTCTTTACATTCATATTCATTATATCTTTCATTTTATATTTTCTAATAATTGAGTTATATTCTACACAATTTTCAGACCAAAATATTCTGTTTATCAGGAAGAAATTGTGAATTTAATAATTTTTAACGCATCTGTACTTCTCTTTTATACAGATTATAAGGCTGTAAGCCTTCTTTTTGAACAATTTTCTGTCCTAAATGGGTACATGAAAATCTTATAAATCCGTTTGCAATATTGAAATTACCTTCGTTTTCCAGGAAATAAAGAACTCTTGTAAACGGATATTCCATGGAACGTAGTCCTTCAAAATCGGCATTGTAGGATTTCCCTTTATCAACTACCGGAAGAACTTTGACCATTTCTCTCAGTTTCTCTGAAGCTTTATCATAAGGACGGCTGAAGGTATTAAGCCCAATAACGCCTATTTTATTAGGATATTTCCCTAGTTCTTCTATAATCTTCTGATTTCCGGGAATAATGGAATATTTAAGATCTTTAGGCTGTTTTTTTAATTTCTCAGCCACAAAGTTCAGATTACTGGAGTTGGTCCCGTCAAAAATAAATTCTTTATTATCTGAAAGAAGTCCATTACTGATCTCATCCATTGAAATACTTTCTTTTGGAGAGTCTTTTGGAACTACAAAAACTACGGCATCTGCAGCGAATTTAGCAGGAAGAAACTTCAGGTCTGTCCTTTCTTCGTATGTTTTTATTTCTTCAGGTTTCAGGTTTCTGGACATTACAATGACTTTAGCATTACCATGTAAAAGATCAAGAAAGCCTAAATCTTCTTTTTTTGTTTCTACTTTGATACGCGTTTCAGGGTAATTAATCATATAACCATCCGCTAATGCTTCTGTAACGCTTTGAAAAGATTCATCTGTAAAAATCGTAAGATCACCTTTATTATAGGAAGGAGATTTCTCCTCTTTTTTGCAACCTGTCAGCATAATACTTATGGTGAAAGCAAGTGCAATTTTGAAACTATTCTTCATCTTTCGATTTTTTGATTTTAGAAACGGCTCTATAAATTCTGAAAATACCATAAATAATCAACACTGCTCCTAAAGCATAAGCAATAGCAGGTTCTAAAATAGTAAAGAAGAATTTATAGATAATGACTACAATTCCTAAAACAATATAAAACAATCCCGTAACCAGGGATAACCAATTGAACATCATGTAACAAAAATACCAAAAAAAATAAAAAGAGAAGCATATGCCTCTCTTTTTATTTATATTCTGAATAAATAAGTCTAATTATTCAAAGTTCATAGTAATGGTACGCTATAGTAAGATCTTACGCTTTCTCCATTTCTCTTAGCAGGAGTCCACTTTTTAAGTTTCTTAACTACACGAATTGCTTCATTGTTGAAGTCGCCATTTGGAGATTTCTCTTCAATAGTAACCGCAGAAACAGTTCCGTCTTTTTCTACAACGAACTTAAGCTTAGCTTTAAGGGTACCTTCACCTCCTTCCATTAATGAAGTATCAAAGTTTTCTCCTAAGAATTTTCTTAATGCTCCCATACCTCCAGGATATTCTGCAGACTGGTCTACATCTTTGTAGATTTCGTTAGGGTTATTCGCTTTCACTTCTACTGTACTAGCTTTAGTACCTGTAGATGGTGGTGGTGGTGGCGGTGTATAAGCCGGAGCTTTAACTCCCTCCTGATTATTCAAACCAGTTGTAGTTTCCAACTGCTTAGAAATTGGCGGTGGTGGAGTTTCAATCTTCGGAGCTTTTACAGGCTCAGGAACAACGTTCTGAATCACTTCAATTTTCGGCTCCTCTTTTGGAGGTGGCGGTGGTGGAGGTGGTTCTTCTTCTTTAGGCTGCTCGATAATCGGTTCTTCTTCAAGAATATCTACAAGATCTGCCTTTACTTCTTGCTTAGGCGGAGCTGTAAGATTCTTGATCGTAAGATAGATGAACGGCGATAAAGCTGCCAAAAGGAATAAAGCTGTTCCGATAATAAATGACTTTGTTAAAAGTCTCGGATACTGATGTCTAAGATCATAGGCACCATATTCCTTGTTTCTATTTTCAAATACGATTTCGTCTAGAGTAAGATTCTGACCGTATACATTTTCATCTGCCATAGATTAGATATACAATTTTATGGTTAAATTACTTTGTAGCAGCCGGTGCAGCAGCACCTCCTACTTTCTTATCATAAACAGCTTTTTCCCAAGCTTTCACATCGGTAACCCCGTATTGCTCACTTTTGGTAATTGCCATTTCGTCAAGAATATCAACAAAGTTCTTATATACAGCATCGTCAGTTGGCTTAATGATCACGGTAAATTTCGTTTGATCTGCAGCTCTAGATTTTGCCTGCTGAATTACTTTTCTAATTCCTTCTCTATCAAGAGTAGTTTCCAAAAGAGTCTGGTCATTTAGAGATGTAGCATCCTGTTGGTGCCAGAAAACTCTGTTGTTTTTTCCTAATAGGATAGAAATTGAGTTAGAAAGTTTAATTTCTGTTGGTGGAGGTTTAGGAGCATCAGGCTTTGGTTTAGCCGGAAGACCTAAGTCCATAACATTCGGTTTACTGAATGTAGTTGTGAACATAAAGAAGGTAATCAATAGAAAACCCAAGTCCACCATCGGAGTCATATCGACTCTGGTACTTTGCTTCTTGGAACGGACCTTGCCGCCCTTGCCGCCTTTCTCTTGTACTTGTACTTCTGCCATTTCTATCGATATTATTCGTTAGGTTTACCTTCTTGTGATGTAATCAACCAAAATTTAAGAAAATCAATATCTCTTAAACCTTCAAACAGGCCTTTAACTTTAGGGTACTGAGTTGTAACGTCACCTTTAATGGCTAACTTGTAGTCAGGATTAACGCTCAAACTTTCTTTTACCCAGTCAATTAACTGCTTATTTGTACTGTCCATAGGAATACCTGTAGGACTCTTATAATTTTTTTGCTCATCTGCAGACATATCCAAATAACCTTTAAGTTGGTTCATTGGAACTCCAATTGCCTGAACTTTCTGGAAAGCAGCTTTTTGGTTATTGTCAAAAGTAATACCATACTTTTGTCCCATTTTATCCAAAAGAGCAACTCTTTCTGATGCGTTTTCTACTGGCTGGAAATAGAATTTTCCGTCCGGAGTAGCGTTGATAGTCATTAAACTAGCATCAGGAAGCAATTTTTCCGAAATTGAAGATGGCGGTTTGATCTGCTCCACGTCAGGTTTCTTAAACTGAGTGGTCAAGATAAAGAACGTAAGAAGTAGGAACGCAACGTCACACATTGCGGTCATGTCCGTCACTACTCCATGTCTTTTAGGTTTGACTCTCGCCATTATTATAAAATATTTTTAATTAAACTTCTTTTAATTGCTAATGCAAATTTCTTGCTAATTCTTAGTTGAATTCAGCGAAAGACTGCTGGATGCTCATAGAGATCTCATCGATCTTATAAGTTAATCCATCAATTTTAGATGTAAAGAAGTTATAAAGGATAATAGCGATTGCTGAAGTACCAATACCTAAAGCTGTGTTAATCAAGGCTTCAGAGATACCTGTAGATAGAGCAGCAGCATCTGGAGTACCACCCCCTGAACCTAATGCAAAGAACGCCTTGATCATCCCGATTACCGTTCCAAGTAGTGCTACTAACGTTGCAACTGTACCTAAAGTAGAAAGGATCATCATGTTTTTCTCAAGCATTGGCATCTCAAGAGTTGTAGCTTCTTCGATAGCTTTGTTAAGTGCTACCATTTTCTGCTCTTTATTTAATGTGTTATCGTGAGCTAAAGCTTTATAAGTAGTAAGACCTTCTTTTACAACGTTCCCTACAGAACCTTGTTGTCTGTCACACTCTTCGATAGCTTCGTCAATTTTGTTTTGGTTTAGTAAGCTTCTTACTTGAACTACGAAGTTGTCTAAGTTTCCTTTTCCAGCAGCTTTACCAAGAACGAAATATCTTTCGAAAGAGAAAACGATTACTGTAATCATGAAAGTAATCAAGATTGGTACAATAACCCCTCCTTTGTAGATAATACCTAAAAACGACTCTGGGTGAATGTCTTTTCCTTCAATGCTTGAAAAAGCTACAGATCCACTTCCTAGTTTGTCTGCGTCTTTAAAGTTTCCTGGGCTACCAAGAACGAATAAATAAATACATACTCCTATAGCAAATAGAATAGGAATAATAACAGCTGGATTTAAACCTCCTGCCTTTCTAGCAACTACTTGCTCATCATTTTTTGAAACATTCATTTCCATATTTAACTAAATTATATTGTTTTAAAATTTTACAGGGTGTAAATTAAAGGCAAAATTAATTAAAATGCAAGAGTCTTAATTAAACATTTTGCTTTTTTTGATAAAGAATTTTTAATACGATTTCGATATAACAATTATTCTTAAATATTTTATTTATTTTTTCCAAATTTAACATTTGAGTTAAAAAATCAAAAAAATAAAACACCCATTTTTTTTAATTTCCCAATGTTAATTTTTTTTTAAATTACGATATTCACAATACGGTGAGGGACTACAATGATTTTTTTAGGGGTTTTACCCTCCAAAATCTGTTGCATTTTCTCATTTGAAATCACCAAATCTTCCACTTCCTTAGCAGATAATTGAGCTGAAAGAGAAATTTTGAACTTCATTTTACCATTTACGCTTACCGGATATTCAATTTCATCCTCGATCAGATAATCTTCGTTTAATGCCGGAAACTTCTCGAATTCGATAGATGTATTGTGTCCTAATAAACTCCACAATTCTTCACAGATGTGCGGTGCATAAGGAGAGATGATAACGGCTAACGGCTCTAAAATATTGCGCTTGTTACATTTTAATTTCTGAAGTTCGTTTACAGCAATCATAAATGATGATACTGAGGTATTGAAAGAGAAGTTTTCAATATCGTAAACTACTTTCTTTATTAAGGTATGTAAAACTTTATATTCTGCTTTTGTAGGTTCTTCGTCTGATACCTCAAAAGTTTCCCCATTGAAATAAAGGTTCCAGAATTTTTTAAGGAAACCATACACTCCACTTAGTCCCTGAGTATTCCAAGGCTTGGATTGTTCTAATGGTCCTAAGAACATTTCGTATAGTCTTAATCCGTCTGCTCCGTATTCTTCACAGATATCATCAGGGTTTACTACATTATATTTAGACTTGGACATTTTTTCTACTTCACGGTCTGTGATGTATTTTCCATCTTCCAAAATAAATTCTGCATCAGCATAATCAGGTCTCCATGCTTTGAAAGCTTCAGTATCCAATTCGTCAGAGGTTCCTTTTAATAAGGATACGTCAACGTGGATCTGCTGAGTCTGGTAGTCTTTAGCTAAATTTTTAGATACATATTGATTAGTACCGTCAATTCTGTACACGAATGCACTCATCCCAAGGATCATTCCCTGGTTGATTAATTTCTGGAAAGGCTCATCATGATTAATATACCCTCTGTCTTTTAAGAACATATTCCAGAAACGTGAGTATAATAAGTGACCGGTTGCGTGCTCGCTACCTCCTATATATAAATCTACTTGCCCCCAATAATCTGAAAGATTCTTTGCAGAGAACTCTCCGTCATTTTGTGGATCCATATATCTAAGGAAATACCATGAGCTTCCTGCCCAACCTGGCATTGTGGATAATTCTAACGGGAATATTGTTTTATCATCAATTAACTCAGTAGCCACAACTTTTTGGTTAGCCTCATCCCAAGCAAATGTTTTAGCATTTCCTAGTGGTGGATCTCCATCTTCAGTTGGCAAATATTTTTCAACTTCAGGAAGTTCCAACGGTAATGCAGAAACTGGCAACGTGTACGGCATTCCTTCCTTATAATATATAGGAACCGGTTCACCCCAATAACGCTGTCTTGAGAAAATGGCGTCACGCTGTCTGTAGTTTGTAGTTCCATGACCGATACCTTTCGTTTCAATTTCTGAAATTATTTTTGACTTGGCGTCATTATAATTTAATCCGTTTAAGAAATCTGAGTTTACACAAACAGAGTCCTTAGAATCAAAAGAGTTTTCCTGAACGTCTTCTTCAGTGGCTACAACTTTTTTAATTTCTAAATTAAATTTCTTTGCAAATCTGTGATCACGTTCATCATGTGCAGGAACAGCCATTACAGCTCCTGTTCCATAGC
Source organism: Chryseobacterium sp. CH25 (assembly GCF_004119455.1). Lineage (GTDB taxonomy): Bacteria > Bacteroidota > Bacteroidia > Flavobacteriales > Weeksellaceae > Chryseobacterium. Next base: position 124,710 of record NZ_NRQT01000002.1, on the reverse strand, counting down.
CCATCAATACATAATCTGAAATATAGATCGGCATTTTCTCTCCGCTAAACGGATTGATTGCATAACTTCCTGTGAAAGCTCCGCTCACGTTTTTCACGTCAGACATTCTGTCTCTTTCAGTTTTTTTGGAAGTTTCTTCTATATAAGTATCTACTTCTACTTTCTGAGCAGCTGTAGTAATTGTATCCACTAAAGGATTCTCAGGTGCCAATACCATAAAGGTAGCTCCAAAGATGGTATCAGGCCTTGTAGTGAAAACCTCAACAACCTCATCATGCCCATCTACCTGGAACTGAACCTGTGCTCCCTGAGATTTTCCAATCCAGTATTCCTGGGAATCTTTCAATGGCTGTGGCCAGTCTAATGTAGAAAGCCCCTGTAGTAATCTTTCGGAATAAGCTGAGATTCTCATACTCCACTGCATCATTTTCTTTTGGAATACAGGGAATCCTCCTCTTTCAGACTTTCCGTCTTTTATTTCATCGTTTGCTAAAACGGTTCCCAATGCCGGGCACCAGTTTACCGTTGTCTCTGCTCTGTATGCAAGACGGTAATTTAACAAGATATCTTCTTTATCAAGATCAGAAGCATTAGCCCATTCTTCTGCTGTGAAGTTGAGCTCATCATTTTGATTGGCATTTAATCCTTCTGTACCTTTTTCTTCAAAATGTTTGATTAAGGTATCAATAGATTCTGCCTTATCTGTATTTTTATTATACCAAGAATGATACAACTCAATAAATATCCATTGTGTCCATTTATAATAAGATGCATCAGAAGTTCTTACCTCTCTACTCCAGTCGAATGAAAATCCGATTTTTCTTAACTGCTCTTCGTATCTGTTGATATTCTGTTCTGTAGTAATTGCCGGATGCTGCCCTGTCTGGATTGCATACTGCTCAGCAGGAAGCCCGAAGCTGTCATAACCTACCGGATGGAGAACGTTAAATCCCTGGTGTCTTTTATACCTCGCATAAATATCTGACGCAATGTATCCCAGTGGGTGACCTACGTGAAGTCCTGCTCCGGATGGATACGGAAACATATCGAGTACATAAAATTTAGGTTTATCGGTATTATTGGAGGTTTTATAGGTTTGATTATCCTCCCAGTATTTCTGCCACTTTTTTTCTATCTGCTGATGATCGTAAAACACTTTATATATATGTTATATGTTAGACTTTAATATTGGATTGCTTTTCTTGTAAACAAGATTCACAAAAATAATGATTTTAAAGGAAATAGAAATTTAATTTCTGATGAATTACAATTCCTTTTTAACAGAAAGGTCTCACCCGAAGATGAGACCTTTATTATATCTTGAAATATCCTATTAAGGATTAGAACTTACTCTTTTAAAAGTAATGGTTCTTGTTTTATACATTTCTGGATCTTCGGTTTCTACTCTTATTGACAAATTGAGCGTAGTGGCATCCAGCGTCATAACTTTTGCATTCTCCGCTACTACCACTCCCTGATATTTTATCTGGAGTGCTTTACTACTTTTATCATATGTATATGTGAAATTTTTGTCTGGAAGAATATTACAAGCAGTTCCTGTAACAGGATCTTCCACATCTATTCTTTTTCCGGTAACTTCTGTACTGAACCACCATCTGGATTGTTTCTGGCAGTCTGTATAAGTAATCACATCTGAAATTGGTTGCTCACCTACTTCAACGGTAGTAACCACCTCTTTTTGCGGTTGCCAGAATCCAATAATCGGTTCGTCTATAACAATTTCATTGCTATTATTACATCCGGTGGTCACCAATAATGATAAACCAAAAAATAGTAGTGCTAATTTCTTCATAGATCAATTTTTTCAAGGGCTAAAATTATAATTTTTTTGATTTATAACACCATTTTTTGTGAAAAATTATTTCTTCAGCTTTTATTTATACATATTTTAAAACAGTAAGAGGTCATATTGCCTTTATTTAACAAATATTGAACATCCGAAAATCCCTCTGTTTTATTAAAAAAGTTATTTTTGTAGGAAAGAAAAAAAATGCAAAATATAACGAAAAACAATTTTGACTTCATCCGTGTTCTCCTTGCTTTTATTGTCTTTGTGGGACACTTGGGTGCTTTAAGTGCTTCTGAAAAGCTTTCATTTTTAACCCATAGCCCCGTTGAAGTTGCTGTTTTCTCGTTTTTTATCGTAAGTGGGTTCTTAATTGCAAGAAGCTATGAAAGATCTTCCAGCTTAAAAAGCTATGCTAAAAAAAGATTCAACAGGATTGTTCCCGCTTATCTGCTTGTTGTTTTTCTTTGTGCTACCCTTCTGAGCTTAGTAAGCACTTTACCTTTTTCAGAATATTTCAGCAATACTCAGGTTTATAAATACCTGTTCTGGAATTCAATATTTCTCAACTTTAAAGCCCCGTGGCTTCCGGGTGTATTTGGCAATCAGGCTGTAAATGGAGCTTTATGGACACTTAAGATCGAGATGTGCTTTTATATAGCAGTTCCGCTGATGTTTTTACTGTTTGGAAAAAACAATAAATACCGTACTATCAGCCTGATTGTGTTATATTTTCTGTCTCTGGTTTATCTGAATTATTTTGAACAGACTGGAAAAGCAGCACTTTCAAGACAACTTCCGGGTTCATTATGTTATTTTATTGGTGGGATGCTTCTGTATTTTCATTTTGATAAATTTATTCGATATAAAAACATCCTGTTTATTATTGCCATCATTACGGTTTGGATTGATCTTATTTTTGAAATAAAATTGTTCTCTCCTATAATGATCAGTATTATTGTTCTGTATATTGCTTATTCCTTTAAGTTTCTGAATAACTTTGGGAAATATGGAGACTTCACTTACGGAATTTATATCTTCCACTTCCCTATCATCAGAGTATTTGCCACTTTGGGACTTTTTGCCAACTACAACCCTTATATCATGAGCATTGTATGCATGTTTGTTGTTATTGGTGTAGGAATTGCTTCATGGCATCTCTATGAAAAAAGATTTTTATAATTTTACCGATATTTTACAACACGAATGAAAGACCTGGTCTCCATTATTACTCCCTGCTACAATTCTGCTGATTTCATAGAAGAAACAATACAGTCTGTCCTCAACCAAACCTACGAAAACTGGGAATGGCTGATCACTGATGATCTTTCTAAAGATAACACTGTTGAGATAATCAGGAAATACAATGATCCAAGAATCAAACTTCAGGTTCTGGAGAAAAATGGCGGCGCAGGAAACGCGAGAAACAACAGTCTTGAGAGAGCCCAGGGAAGATATATTGCATTCCTTGATTCTGATGACTTCTGGTATCCTGAATATATTGAAACCATGACAGATTATATGCAGGAACATAATGCAGAACTTGTATACTGCAATTATTCAAGATGTGATGAACAGCTTCAGCCTATTTTAAAAGATTTTCTTGCAGATAAAATCGTTACTTTCTCTAACCTATTGAAAACATGCCGTCTGGCCCCGGTTTCTACAATGTACGACACCAAAAGGGTTGGAAAATTCCTGTTCCCTGTAAAAAGTAAGCGAGAAGATCATGTGATGTGGCTCAATCTTCTGAAAGTAATACCTGAAGGAATGCCCATCAACAAAACAATGGCAAAATACAGAATGCGAGAGAACAGTGTCTCCAGAAAGAAAAAAAATATCATTAAAGATCAATATCTGGTATATAAAGATTTCATGGGGTTTTCCACTTTAAAATCATTGTATTATACAGCAAACTGGGCTGTAAACGGATTCATGAAATATTCAAAAATCTTCAATTAATGGAGTATTCAAAAGAGTTTAAAGCGGCATTGAGTGCTTTTTCCAGCACAGAAAAAGATAAACTTATTTTCAGACTTCTGAGAAAGGACAAATTATTATCCAAGAAACTGTATTTTGAACTTATTGATCCGGAAACCACCGACGATAAGAGAAATGCAATGGAACAAAATGTAGAGGAAAAAATTATTTTAGCCTCAAAATATATTGGCAACACTAAATATTTTCTGACCATTATCCGTAAAATAAGTGCAGAAGTCACTGAGCATATCAAAATAACAACAGACAAATTCGGGGAAGTTTCTCTGAATCTGCTAATGGTGGATAAGATTTTAGATTACAATAATGATCTGAGCAGGCAACGGTTTGATAATGTGTATAAACTTTACATTTACATCATCAACAAGGTATTTAAGTCCCTGGTTTTAATAAAAAAACTGGATGAAGATTACTGGATGGAGTTTAATGATCTTTTAAGAACGATACAGCAAAAGATATCCGAGAATCATTATCTTCAAAAGTTATGCACTAATAATGGACTTGATCTTAACTGGTTTGAATCTGACAGCATTCCTGAGAACATAGATCAGATTATGAAGGATATAAAAAGTCAGGGATTTTTAAGATAGAATCTTCTGCAGAATCATATCTGTAGAATCAGGTTTCTCATTAACGAAATTCTCTGCATTTTCAGACATTTCTGTAAGTTCCTCTTCATTATCCTTGTTGGCAAGAAATAAAACGAATTCTGCTGCTGTATATTCGTCAGAAAAAGATCGTCCACCATTCTTAGAGGTAAGATCGTCGGCTTCAGGATTCTTTTTATAATGATTTCCAAAAACAACCGGAACTCCGAATGTAGCCGCTTCCAGAATATTATGTAATCCTGCATCATGAAACCCACCACCTACAACAGCTATATCAGAATAGGAATACAGTTTTGACAACAAACCTATACTGTCAATAATTAAGATTTGAGAATTAAAATCTAAAGATGGAGCATCTTTGATTTTGCTATAAAGCAAAGCATCAGGAAATATATTTTTCAGATGTTCTACTCTCTTCAGATCATGAGGCGCTATAATGATTTTAACGGTGTTATTTTTACGGGAAACCAATTCTGCTATTTTCTCTTCTCCCTGCCATGAGCTTCCAAAAACAATTGCTTTATGTTCCCCTATAAAATCTGTAATATAATCCACATGATTATCACGACTACGAAGTTGTTTCACCCTATCAAATCTGGTATCTCCTGTTACAGAAGATTTAACAAGACCTACACTTTTAGCCAATGCAAGTGAAAACTGTGTCTGATGAAAGAACCAGTCTACATTCTTCTTAAGCTGTTTTACAAACCACTTTCCATAAGATGTAAAAAATGATTGCCGCTCATAGAACAATGCAGAAATCACGTAAGTCTTTGCTTTGTTCTCTTTAAGCACTTCAAGCAGATTATACCAATAATCATACTTAACCGTAAAAAATAGTTTAACATCAAACAATGATACAAACTCTCTTACTGTATTTTTTTTATCAAATGGCAGATAACATATTACATCTGCAATATGTTTCTTTTTAACCACATTTTCATATCCTGACGGAGAAAAGAATGTTACCAGGATTTTATAATCAGGAAAGTTATCTTTAAGCCTTTCCAATACAGGTAAACCCTGCTCATATTCACCTAAGCTTGCCGCATGCATCCAGATAACTTTATCTGTTTTTGAAAAAGCAGATTTCACCTTATCCAAAGATTCTTTTCTGCCATCAACGCCTTTTTTAGTTTTATCATTAAATAATGAAAAAACCTTCATTCCAAAAATGAGAAGACTGATAAATATATTATAAAGTAAATTCAATGCTGATGAATGTATCCGTTAGACTACAATTAATAATAGGTCGGACTTTTTAGATAACGCTTTTAAGCACTCTAAGCTTGTGAGTATGCTTATTCATTTCTTGATTGAAGATTCCGGTAGAATCTAACGTATCTATTCTCACTTTTCCTGAAGCATGAATAATCTTCTGATTTTCGAGCATAATACCTACATGGATAATCTTTCCTTCAGCATTTTCAAAGAAAGCTAAGTCTCCTGGCTTTGTTTCTTCCACAAAAGTAAGATCTTCCCCTACTTCTGCCTGCTGTGAAGCATCTCTTGGAATTTTAATACCATGAACTTTGTAAACCAATTGAGTAAATCCGGAACAGTCTACTGCAAAAAAGCTTTTACCACCCCATAAATAAGGTACATTAAGGAATTCTTTAGCGGTAAGTGCAACACTTTCTCTCACATCATGACTTCTTCTTGAAGCTACCACAGGAAATTCTACTTCAGAACCCATGGATAGTAAGGTTTTGCCATCATTCATCAATACAGAAGAGAAATCTTCTGTAACTACAGTCACTTTTCTATTGGCCAGTTCTTCATCTGTTACCGTTTTTAGCTGCTTGGTATCCATCCATCCTTCATAGCCGTCATAGTGCATTTTTATTTTAGTCCAGTTCTTACTGACTTCTAAAATATCTGCACTTTCCCCAAACAATATTTCCGTAACAATCTCTGCTCTGTCTGAACCTTCTGCACGAACCGGTGCTACTGTTACGATACAAATTCCTTTATTCATTTTATTCATTTAGAAATTAGGAAAATTAAGAGATTTAGAAATTACATTATTGTTTCATTTCCAAATCTCTTAATCTTTTCATTCAATTACTTCCTGCGTAGGAAGTTGACTCCATCCCGCAAAGGTAAAATAAGATTTTCAAAATCTTCGTCTTTTGCTGCCAAATCATTCAATTCCTGAATAGACTGTGTAGATTTAAGCTTTGGATTTTCTTCCAGCACTTTTCCATACCATAGAACATTATCAAACATCACTACTGATCCAGACTTTGTATGAGGCTTTATCAGTCTGAAGTATTCTGCATAATTTTCTTTATCAGCATCTACAAAGATCAAGTCAAAAAACTCATCTGTTTCTTTTAAATATTCTTTAGCATCCTGAAGTTTAAAATCAATCTGAGCAGCATATTCACTAGATTCAAAATATTTTTTGGGCAGATAAGCCAGATCTTCATTTACATCCAATGTGGTAATTTTACCATCTTTTGCCAATCCTGAAGCCAAACATAGGGTGGCATACCCTGTAAATGTTCCAATTTCAAGGATACTTTTCGGCTGCAGCATTTGAGAGATAATTGTCAACAATCTTCCCTGCTGATAACCGGAAATCATATGAGGTTGTGTAGTTTTCTGATAAGTTTCTCTTCTCAGCTTTTTCAGAATTTCGGATTCTGAGGAAGCGTGTGCTTCCAAATATCTATCCATTTCAGGATTCTTTTCTTCAAAAAAACTCATACCATTTTAATTTAAACAAATTTAAGGATTTTAAAACTTTTCCGAACCTTCGTTTTGTTCAATATAAGATACAAAAAAGAGAGAAATTAATTCCTCTCTTTTTCTTAGGTATATCTAATTTTATATAAAAATCATTATAAGGCTATACAATATTGTCTTATACCGGCACAAACCCATCCTGGGCAACATTTTGTCTGTGGGCTGCTACAAAATATCTGTGGATTACACCCTCTAATAGCAGCACCTTGTACAGTTTTCATTTCTCCTCTTGAAAGCTTTTTTGAATTTTTCATAATTATTTTGTTTAGTATTAATTTCCTACTCTTTTAGATTTTCGGATACCTCTGTTAATATTTCCTTTTATGGAGATTTAAATATACGCATTCTTTTATTAATCAGAATATTATATTTAAAATAAAACTTTTCAAAGAATTTAATAATCTATTACCCGGGAAAAAAACCCATATAAAATACCGTGAAAATACGGATGTTTTTCTTTTAGTATTAATGATAAGTTTGCAAAGAGAACGAAGGGGTAAAAACACTAGAAAACAGATGATTGCAGAAGATCAACCACAAACTAACCATGAGAATCAAAAAAACGCACTTCCGAAAGGGCGCGTACAACCTTCTGCAAAAAAGAACAAGACTGAAATATCCAATCATTTTTTACGACGAATTATTTCCCTTTTAAAAAAAGAAGAATTAATTTGATTAAAAAAATAAATCCCGAAGAAATTCGGGATTTACTTTTTTATTATAGTTTCATTAAGCTCTATTTATATACCTCCAAAATCTGTGTAAGAGCTGCAATCTGTTTATCTATACTGTCTTTCTTCTGTGGATTATTTTTCAAAAGCTCGTTCTTTTTATTCAATCCTGCCTCCAGCATATTATAAATAGCATTTTTTGTCTCGGCATTTTTCAACATTTCAGACTTTGCCTGATTTAAAATTCTGGCAATTCCTTCCGTAGCAACAATATTATCAGACTCCATAATCCTGTTGAATCCTTCTTCTGCAGATTTCCCCAATTCCGGATTATTAGGTTTAACTAATGGATAAAAAGCCACAATAGGAACAATATACCTCATCTGAGAATCTATTTTATTCTCAACTACAATAGGAAGCATTTTAATAAGCATATCCTTGGATGCCCCAGAAAGATCAATCTTATTAATAAGTGATTTTATTTTTGAGGAATCTGTAGTACTGATTGCAATGAGTGAGTTTGCTCTTACAGCATTAGACACCGCATCTATTCCTTTTTCAAATATTGGCAGATATTTTTTATTTTTGGTTTTTGCCAAAGCAGAAATAGCAGCAGCCTGCACCAGTGTTTTTGGATCCTGAACAGCTAATTTTTCAACCTCTGCGGCCAGGCTTTTATTATGATATGTATTGGTGAGATCTAACCTTTCTAATGCCTTAATTCTTATTCTGAAGAAAGAATCCTTTAAAGCTGCAGACAACAACTTAACGGATGCCGGATTATTCAAATCATTTTTAATTCCTGTCAATGCTTTATAGCGGCTTAAAAACTCTTTGGAATAAGTAAACTGTATTAAATTCTGTTCTGCCGTCTTTTTTCTGTAATTTCAGAAAGCAATATTCCGTCTGCATTGATATTGATCAGATCAGGTTGTCCGGAAGTATTAAAAGTGAACGCATTTTTCGTCCTGGCATTTACCCAGACATTATACCGTGTTGGTTTCCCATTATCATACACATCTATTGCCAAAGGAAATTCAAAAGGGATTTCCTGTGATTGATTAATGACTACTTCCACCTGTTTTTTAACAGGTTCAAACGTATATGAATACTCTAATTTGGGATTCCCGCTTCCATAATACCATTGGTTAAAAAACCAATTCAGATCTTTTCCTGATATTTTTTCAAATGACAATCTTAATTGTTGAGCCTCTGCATTTTTATATTCATAAGTCTTTAAGAAATCACTCGTTCCTGCAAAAAAGGCATCATCCCCCAAATAATTTCTCAGCATATGAAGAATACCACCACCTTTCTCATAAGATACCACATCAAAAACATCTTCAGGAGAATCATAGCTAAACCTTACAAGATCTTTTTTAAAATCTGCAGGACTCTTGAAATATTTATTCAGATTAGACATCAAATGATAATCAGCCTGATCTTTTCCATATTTGTATTCATTCCAGAGATATTGAGAATAGTTCGCATAGGATTCATTCAATGTAAGATTACTCCAGCTCTCCGCAGTTACCAGATCCCCAAACCAATGATGAAATAGCTCATGGGCAATATATTCTTCCCATCTATTTTCATCAATTAACTGTCCTGGCTTCTGCAAAACTCCTGTATTATGAAGGGTTGCCGTTGTGTTTTCCATCGCTACACTCGGATAATCTCTTCCGGTAATCTGTGAATATTTAGACCAGGGATAGTCATAGTTTAATTTCTTAGAAAAAAACTCCATCATTTCAGGCGTATTTCCGTAAATCTGTCTGGCATAAGGCTCATATTCCTTTTCCATGTAATAATCTATCGGAATATTTCTCCATTTATCTTTTACAACGCTATATTCTCCTACTCCCATAAAGAAAAGATATACAGCATGTCTTTTATCCATTACCCAATGATCTGTCCTCATATTACCGGACTCTTTCTGAGACTCTTTTAAAATACCATTAGAAAGAGTGATGTATTTATCCGGAACTGTCATATAAATTTCCTGCGTCGTTTTTTGATTGGGTTTATCTATCGTAGGAAACCATACGGATGAATATTCAGATTCACCATCTGTCCAGATCTGAGTGGGTTTACCAGGGTCTTTTCCGTCTGCATTAATGAAATACAGTCCCTTCGCAGGACTTCCCTGCTGCTCCACTATGTTTGGCCGGGAAGTATATTTGATATAAACCGTATACTCCTGATTTTGCCTATATGTTTTGTCAAGATTGATTTTAAGAATATTGTCAGCATAGTGATATTTTAATGGAATACGGTTACCGCCACTATCCATCGCCACGTCATGAATCAGCATTCCTTTTGCATCCAATACCAATGAATCTGATGGATAAAAATAAGGTGATGCTGTGAGCCATTCTTCACCATTCATCTGCTCCTTCTGATAATCAAAATTCACTTTCAGCTTGGTGTGCTTAAGTTCTGTTCTTTTTGTATGAGTTGCCTGATAAACTTTTTCTCTTCCGGAAGTCTCTGTCTGAGCAGTTGCCGTTCCGGATAAAGAGAAAGCTAATAAGCTTACCGATAGAATAATTCTTTTCATATGATTATTATTTTTAAGGGTAAATTCCTGATAAACCATTGCAACCACCTTCTCAGTAAAAAAACACATCTCACTGATTCACAACAGCTATATCCATTTTATTTCAAATAAGTAGAACTATCTCTTTAAAAGTTACATCCAAAACAGAACAATTCACTGCATAAAAAAAGATCCCGAAAAGTCGGGATCTTTTTATACTGTATTACTCAGTAATTATTTCTTTGGAGCAATATCCATTAGTTTCATAAATTCATCCAGCTTAGGCATAATGATGATTTCTGTTCTTCTGTTTTCTGCTCTTCCGGAAACACTCATATTGGTAGCTTTCGGATTGTATTCAGAACGACCTCCTGCTGTAATTCTTGCAGGATCTACTCCAAACTGAGTCTGAAGAACCTTAGCAACAGAAGTTCCTCTTAATGCAGAAAGATCCCAGTTGTCTCTTGGTAGGTTTGGAGAATTTAGTGCAGCATTATCAGTATTCCCTTCAATCAATACTGAATATTTATCATAATCATTGATTACTTTCGCCACTTTACCTAACACTTCCTGAGCTGCAGGTAAGATATTATAATCTCCTGTTTTGTATAACATTTTATCTGAAAGGGAGATCATTACCACTCCTTTCAATACTTTCACCTGTACATCTTCATCCGATACGTTATCTAAAGATCTCTTCAGCTTATTAGACAAAGCAAGATTTAAACTATCGTTTTTAGCATTGCTGGAAATTAACTGCTTGATATACGTGTTAGAAGCATTAATTTCTCCCACAAGTTTATCAATGTTAGCAGAGCTTTTTCCTGTATTGGAAAGACATGCATCCAATGATGATTTTAAAGCATCATGCTGGCTTTTTAATAAATTATTTTCACCTGTTAATGCTGAGTTCTGAGATTTCAAATCCTGGATTTCTCTCTGTCTTTCTCCGATATTCTCAATACACTGCTTATAGTTTGTGCTTAAGGCATCATACTGCTTCTTGCTCACACAAGAAGTCATTCCCAATGCCATTGCAGAAACTGCTACAATTTTTAAAATCTTCATAAATAATCTTTTTTAGATCAATCAAAGTTAGGAAAATTCAATTGAATTATATGGATTATCTTTGTATAAAAGAAATTCTCAACACCTATGTTGGAAAAATCAAACTTCAGAAAACAATTAGAAAATCTTATTTATCAACCTGAAAATCACACATTCCTTTTAGCAGTGAGCGGAGGTGCAGACTCTATGGTTCTAGCCTTTTTATTCAGGGATTTGAGAGATGAAAAACAATATTCAGAATACTCATTCCAGATTGCCCATATTAATTATAAACTTCGTGGAGAGGATTCAGATAGGGATCAAAAAGTAGTACAGAATTTTTGTGAGAAAAATCATATCAGGTTTCATCTGTATGAAGTTTCGGAAAAGGATAAAAAACCGGAAAATTCTATTCAGCTTTGGGCAAGAGAGCTTAGGTATGCTTTTTTTAAGGAAATTCAGGAAAAAGAAAATCTTAAATTCTTGGTTACGGCTCATCATCTGAACGATCAACTGGAAACATTTATTATCAATCTTTCCAAGGCAGCAGGAATTAATGGGCTGAGTGGCATTCCAGCTAATGACAACTTTATTCTTCGCCCTCTTCTGGAATTCTCAAAGCAGGAAATTTATCAATTTGCTGAAGAAAACAATATTGAATTCCGGGAAGATCTTTCCAATAAAAAAAGTGATTATCTGAGAAACAAGATCAGAAATGAAATTGTTCCGAAATTACAGGAAACCAACGATCATTTTCTGGAAAACTTCAAAAAGAGTGCTTCATATCTGAATCAGACCAAAGATTTTGTTCAGAAACAGATTCAGGAAATAGAAAATACGCTTACTGTATTTAACCAAGACCATAAAATCTTATCAAAGGAAAAGCTGGATCAGGAAAGCGATTTTGTTAAGTTTGAGATTTTAAAAAAATACGGGTTTAATCAGGAAGAAGAAATCCCTAAAATTTTTAAGGCAGAAAACAACAGTTCTTTTTTTCGAAAGACTATCAGTTGATTGTAAACAGAGATGAACTAATCTTTATTAATACAAATAAAAAAACTGAAAATATACACGAAATTGTACTGATTGACCGTTTTGATTTCTCGGAAAGCCATATCAGCATCAACCTTCAGGATTCTATTGAAGACATTGATGGAATCAATAAAAATATGGAATGGGATTTTGATGCTGAAAAAATTCAGTTTCCACTGCGTTTGAGAAAACATCAGGATGGTGATGAATTTTATCCTACTGGTTTTTCAGGGAAAAAGAAAGTTTCTAAATTTTTTAGGGACGAAAAATTATCTATTTTAGCGAGGCAAAAAATTTGGATATTGTCTGACAGTAATAATTCTGTACTTGGAATCATTCCTTTCAGACAGGATAGAAGATATGCAAAGGATGAGAAAACAGAACGTATTCTCAAAATTTTTAATGAAACGAAAAATGAAATTTAGAAATTGGTTTTTATTAATTCTACTCTTTTTAGCAACAGGAATTAATGCACAGATTAAAAATCCTGTAAAGTTTAAATTTACCATCAACGACCTGGGTAACAACCAGTATGAAGCGGTTTTGAATGCCACCATGGAAAAAGGATGGCATATCTACTCAAAAGATCTTCCCGAAGATACAGGAATCCCTACTGAGTACAAAGTTTCCGGAAAGAATATTGAGCTGATCGGAAAATTTACGGAAGTAGGAAAGAAACATGAAGAATTTTCTGAAGCATTCGGCGGAACCATTGTTTTTTATTCCAATACAGCGGGTTTCAAACAGAAATTTAAGCTGAAGGATCCTACAAAACCTGCAGATGTTACTTCTGAAATCACTTATCAGACCTGTGATGACAGGGTTTGTCTTGCTCCGAATACTTTAGAATTCAATCAAAAAATGACTCCAAAAGGAGCTACAGAGGAAGCTGCTACTGAAGAAACTACAGAACCTGCAAAAGATTCTGTAAAAGCTGTTGAAACAGTTACTGAAACACCTGCCAAAACTGAGGTTACCATTGCAGAAACCTCAACTCTGGATCCTAAGCAGCTGAAAATTGAGACTCTTGATTTCAAAAAACCATTAACAGATTGTGGAACAGCTTCTACAAAGGTAGATGAAAACTACTGGACTTATTTATTCTTAGGTTTCATCGGTGGATTAATCGCTTTACTGACGCCATGTGTATTCCCTATGATTCCTTTAACGGTTTCATTCTTCACAAAAGGAAGTAAGGACAAGGCTAAAGGAAAAAGAGATGCTTTGATCTATGGTTTTTTCATTCTTCTTATTTTCGTTTTATTGAGTATTCCTTTCCACATTATTGACGGAATTGCAGGAAATATCTTCAATGAGATCTCTACAAGTGTATGGCTGAATATTGCCTTCTTTATCATATTTATCTTCTTTGCCGGAAGTTTCTTCGGGTATTATGATATTACATTACCTAGCTCTATTGCCAATAAGTCTTCAAAAGCTGAGGAAGCAGGAGGTATCATCGGTATCTTCTTTATGGCATTAACGCTGGTTATTGTCTCTTTCTCATGTACAGGTCCTATCCTGGGAAGTTTATTAGGAAGTGCTGTAACCGGTTCTTCTAATGTTCCGATGTTATTAACATTTGCCTTGGCTGGGTTCGGGTTAGCATGGGCTATCATTTTCGGATTATTGGCTTTATTCCCGCAGGCATTACAGAGTCTTCCGAAATCAGGTGGATGGATGAATACGGTAAAAGTAGTGTTAGGTTTCGTAGAACTAGCTCTAGCTTTAAAATTCTTATCAAAAGCAGACCTTGTATCGAAGACTTTCTTCTTAAAAAGAGAGCTTTTCATTGCGATCTGGATCATTGTTGCTTTAGGATTAGCTTTATACTTATTCGGATTAATCAGATTTCCACATGATGATAAAAAGCCTAAAATATCAATCACCAGAAAAATATTAGGGGTATTAGGATTCGGTTTTGTGATCTACCTGATCCAGGGATTAATTCCATCTGACCGTCCAAAACTTCAGTTATTAAGCGGTATTCTGCCTCCATTGAATGTTAGCTATTTTCACGATGAAAAAGATGGAATTTTAGGAATGCATCCTGAACACGATTTCTTTAAAGCGATAGAAATCGCTAAAAAAGAAAACAAACCTATCTTAATTGACTTCACCGGTTACGGTTGTGAAAACTGTAGAAAGATGGAAGAATTTGTATGGAGTGAACCGGATATTTTACCTATCCTTCAAAATGATGTTGTCTTGGCTTCTCTGTATGTAGATGACAAAGAAGAGCTTCCTGAAGATCAAAAAACAAAGATTGATCTTGGAGACGGACAAATCAAAAAGGTTAAAACAATTGGAGACAGATGGAGCTTGTTCCAGCAGGTTAACTTTAATAACAACTCCCAGCCTCACTATGTTTTAATCACTCCTGATGGGAAAGTAATCAATACACCTGTTTCCGGATATATGCCGAAGGAAGACTTCAAGAAGTTCCTGGAATGCGGAGTGAATTACTTCAAAAAAGCAAATAAATAATTTATTAATATAAATAATGAACTCACACTTACATAGTGTGAGTTTTTTATGGTAAAATTAAAATATTAAACAATAGATTATCAAATGCATAAAATTAATTATATTTGAATAACTAATACCAAACCAAATATTTATGAGAAAACTCTACATTATTCTTTCATTCTTCATCACACTCTTACTAACCGCTCAGACAGCTCCTTCAATTCAATGGCAAAGAGCTTATGGAGGCAGTGAAGCAGATCGATTTGAATCTATCCAATCTACTACTGATGGGGGGTATATTTTTGCCGGCTCCACCTTTTCTAAAGATGGAGACATTACAAACAATAACGGAAAACGAAATGCATGGGTGGTAAAAGCAGACCCAAAGGGCATAATACAATGGGAAAAATGTATTGGCGGAAGCCTATATGATTTGGCCTTTTCCATACAGCAAACATCTGATGGTGGCTATATTTTTGTAGGTATGACAACCCCTACAGAGAAAAACCGCGGAGCAACTGACTTCTGGATTGTAAAATTAGATCATAATGGAAATATACAGTGGCAAAAATCCTTAGGTGGAAGCAATGCTGATAATGCATTAGATGTTCAACAAACTTCCGATGGCGGATATATTGTTGCAGGAACAACTTACTCTGTTGATGGAGATGTCTCCGGAAACCATGGATTAAATGATTTTTGGATCGTAAAATTAGATCCTACCGGCAATATACAATGGCAAAAATGTCTGGGCGGAAGCTCAACTGAAGAAGCCAACTCTATTCGGCAAACTTCCGATGGCGGATATATCATTGCAGGAAGCATTGGGGATGCTGCAGATGGAGATATTACACAAACCTATGGATTCTTTGATTGGTGGATCGTAAAATTAGATGCACTTGGAAATATACAATGGCAAAAAACCTTTGGAGGCCCTAATCCTGATGTTGCCAAATCCATACAACAAACTAAGGACGGAGGCTATATTGCTGCAGGGATTTACGGAAAAACTTTTATGGATTCTGATATCTGGATCATAAAGTTAAGCAGCACTGGAGATACACAATGGCAGAAATTCTTTGGAGGAAGCAAGTTGGAAATTGCAAAATCAATCCAACAAACTTCTGATAATGGATACTTCATTGCAGCAACTTCAAATTCTAAAGACCCACAAATAATGGATAATCAAAGTGATTTAAATTATTTGGTTATAAAAACGGATGACATAGGAAATCTCCAATGGCAAAAATCGCTTGGCGGAACAGGAAATGATCTAGTGTTCTCCGCCATACAGACTCAGGATAATGGATATCTTATTGCTGGAGTTTCAGATTCCAATGATGGAGATGTTTCCGGGAACCATGGAACTCAAAGTGGTGACAACGAAAATCCTAACTATCTATACCATGATGCATGGATTGTAAAATTAGGCCCAGATCCATTCAAAAAACCAGAAGAATCTCCTGTAACAAAACCCAAACTCTCTCCTATCTTATACCCTAACCCAGCAAGCGATTTCATCTATGTAGATCGTCTGCCAATAGATTTCCCTACTGAAATTATCATAACAGATATGGCGGGAAGAAAAATTTTTACACAAAAATACCAGGAAGAAAAAATAAGAATAAATACTTCTGCTTTTCCTGGTGAACTCTATCATATACAAGTAAAAATTAAGGAAGAAATGATTTTCTCTGAAAAAATAATTATCAGGAAATAAATAGGATTCAAACAACTTAATAAAAATACAACGTATTAATTTAACATCATTTAAACACAATGACGCAACAAAAACGTTAAATTATTAAATATTTTGAATTTTAGGCATCAACTTTGTATCAACTCTTCAAAATCACGATCGGATTTTCAAAGTTTTCATCAAATACCGTTTAACAATTTAAAATATGAATTATGGCCGAAGTAATCGCACAAGAGAAACAGGGTGGCAAGCAAAAGAAAAAATTAATCAGAGTAGATATGACTCCTATGGTAGACCTTGGATTCTTACTTATCACTTTCTTTATGTTCACTACTAATTTTACAAAACCCAACGTGATGGATCTGGGACTTCCTGCGAATGGAACTCCCCCAACTGGACCCGTTGTAATGAATCAAAAAAACCAGGTCACATTTATCTTGGGAAAAGACAATCGTGTTTTTTATCATCAAAGCAATGCGACGGATTTAAACACTTCAAATCTTAAAGAAACAGATTTCAGTGGTATAAAAATTTCAAAAATCATTTCCGAAGCTTATCAAAATGCTCCAAAACCGGAAATTTTCACAGTAATTATCAAACCTACTGATGAAGCCAACTACAAAAATTTTGTAGATATGCTGGACAACCTGGCGATTGCTAAAAAAGAACGTTATGGAGTGACAGATATCAAACCATGGGAAACAAAGGTTTATAAAGAATTAACTCAATAAAAAAGAAAGGGCATTTTAAAAATGCTCTTTTTTGTTTACATTTGAAAGGTTAACCTCTAAAATTTTGGAATCATGCTGAACTTTGAAAGAAAAGGAAATGGAAAAGAAATGTTGGTACTCCTCCATGGTTTTATGGAAAACCTATCGATTTGGAGTGATATGGAGCCTCATCTTTCCAAGGATTTTTCACTCTTAAAAATTGATCTTCCCGGTCACGGACAATCCGAAATTCTGGGAGAAATTCACACTATGGAATTGATGGCTGATGAAGTGAAAAAAGTATTGGATGATCAGAATGTAGAGAAAGTACATTTATTAGGACACTCTATGGGTGGCTATACTTCTCTGGCTTTTGCAGAAAAATACCCAGACTCACTGAAGAGCTTAACCCTTTTCTTCTCCACTTATTTTCCTGATGATGAAGAGAAGAAACAACAACGCATCAAAAGCTACAGAATCATTAAAGATGCCTTTGCCCACTATGCCAGAGCCGGAATTCCCAATCTGTTCAATCCTAATGAAAGAGACATTCTTGAAGGGAAAATTGAAACAGCACTGGAAACCGCACTTTCTACCAACAATATGGGAGCTCTTGCCTGCGTAAAAGGCATGGTAGAAAGAACAGATAAAAAACATATTATGCAAAATCTGGAAGCTAAAATTCTTGTTCTGGCTGGCAAGCATGACAATGCTGTAAAAACAGATATTACAATCAAAAACCTTCCAGACAGAACGAATATCAAATCCTATGTATTAGACTGTGGCCACAACGGTCACTGGGAAAAACCTGGAATCTGTGCCGAAATCATCAATACGGAACTTCTGCATAATCTTCCTAAAAAATTGGTATTGTAAACCCATGAGAATTGCACTCACTTCTATCCTTCTGCTTTCATTTTTAAGCTGTAAAAAAGATAACCAATCAACTCCTGCCCCTGCAGTAGCGGATTCTGCTCAGGTATCATCTTTAAAAACGGATACAGTAGTCAATGTTCAGCCTAAGCAGGAAATATTTAATTTCGGAACGGAGCTATGTGACAATAAAGGGTATTTCGACAGTAATAAATATTCCAGAAAAGAGCTTGAAGATACTTATAAACTTTGGTTTGAATTGAGCGGGTCCCTACTGGATACTCCTTTCGTCAATAACCTCAAAGATCTTAATGAAATAAGAAACAATAAAGATCAGATTCTTGCAAAACTGGATAAAGATTTTGCAGAAAAGAAAGCTCAGATTATGAATCTGAAAGTAGTCAATACTCCCTACTGGCAACACATTAAACAAAAGAGTTATGAAGAACTTGTTCAATCTTATGAAATGGAAAAAATTCAGATCATAGCTTACTCTGACCCTTCTATCCTTCTCAAAAATAATAATTGCTCTCATTTCTCCAAAGCATTAAATTCAACAGATGAACAGATGTTTTCAGAATGGAAAAAACTCCGTGAAAACATGAGTAAAGGAAATGCCAGCCCGGAACGTATCATGAATGAATTTAACGAACGTCTTAACTCATCAGATAAAAGAGACTTTGCGTTCATTGATCTGATTACCTTCGGTTGGGGAAACTGTGCCAACGATAAAGTCCAGAGAGTTTCCCGCGATGAAAAGATGAATAATGAATTCAACGCACTTTTCATTAAAATTGATTCTGAATGTGATGAGCCATAAACATTAAGAAAATTCCTGTATATTAGTAAGGTATAATTTTCTCAATGGGAATATTCTCGTTCAAAAAAAAGACACCACCGAAGCCGCCACCGGTTATCGGGCTTACACTTTCAGGCGGAGGAATGCGTGGAATTGCACATATTGCTGTTTTAAAAGCTCTGGAAGAATACAATCTTAAACCACACATTATTTCAGGAACCAGCGCAGGTTCTATTATCGCAGCTTTTTATTCGTTTGGGAAAACGCCGGATGAAATGATGGAAATTGTGAAGCAGACTTCATTTTTTTCACGATCAGCACTGAAGTTATCGAAAAATGGAATTTTCAGCTCTAATTTTATTTTAAAACTCTTCAAAGATTATTTCCCGGAAGACAATTTTAACATCCTGAAAATCCCTGTGTATGTAGCCACCACTGAAATGACTCATGGAATTGTGGATTTTTTCTCAGAAGGTGAACTTTTTACTCCACTTTTAGCTTCATCAAGCGTACCGTTCATCCTGCCACCAGTAAGAATAGGTGAAAAGATTTATGTAGATGGCGGTGTTCTTGATAATCTCCCTATAGAACCCATTATGGACAAATGCAATTTCCTGATTGCCTCTCACGTGAACTCAATAAGCTATGATGAATTAAACAAAATGAGTCTGATGAAAGAATTTGACAGAATCCTCCATTTAGCGATTGCAAAATCCGTCTATTCTAAGGTGAAATACTGCAATATTTTTTTAGACCCGCCCAAAATGACGAAATTCAGTCTTTTCAACAAGAAATATATGGACGAAATGTTTCAGCAGGTATACGAATATACTTGTATTGAACTTGAGGAAAAAGGATATAAAAAGGTTTGAGAGTTTAAGAGAGTTCACAAGGTTTAACTGCAATCTCTACAAAACTTTCTTTTACTCTTTCTACAAATTTTCTTCGATTAATCTTGCTTTGAATATTTCTATAGTTCCCGGCAAAGAATCCATTGATTTACCACCTGCAGCATTGATGTGCCCGCCACCGTTAAAGTATTTTCTGGAGAACTGGTTCACATCTACATCATCTTTACTTCTGAATGAAATTTTGATAAAATCTTCATACAAATCTTCCATAAAGAAGGCAGACATTTTCACTCCGGCAATACTTAATCCGTAATTTACGAAACCTTCTGTATCTCCTTTCTGGAAACCAAATTCTTTAAGTTCGTTTCTTGTAAGGCTTAGAATAGCTACTCTTCCATCATTCACCACTTCAATTCTTCCTAAAACTAAAGCCAGTAAATGGAGACGGGAAACTGTATTGGTGTCCCAGGTGTTGGAAGTAATCATCGCCGGATCTGCTCCTTTTTCTATTAAATTAGCGATAATTCTATGGGTAGTTGCACTGGTAGAACGGAAACGGAAACCTCCTGTATCCGTCATAATTCCAGTATACATACATTCTGCCATATCCAGATTCACGAGTTTTTCATCATTCATTGCTTCAATGAAGTGATAAATCATCTGTGAAGTGGCAGGAATTACAGTATCTGAATATACAAAATCAAACGGCTCTGGCTGCTGGTGGTGGTCAATAAGAATTTTCTTTCCCTGCGCCTTTACCAACCAGTCACCTAATAATCCAATTCTTGAAGGAGAATTAAAATCAAGACAGAAAATAACATCGGCAGCCGCAATCATATCAGCAGCCACTTTTCTTTTGTACTCTGCAATAATCACTTTTTTTGCCTCCGGCATCCATTTCAAAAACTTTGGAAAATCGTTCGGTACAATTACCTCTGCAAAGATTCCTTTTGCTCTTAAATAATGTTTCAATCCCAGACTGGAACCAATAGCATCACCATCCGGATTATAGTGAGTAAGAATAACTATTTTGTTTTCAGGTGTTAGTAATGTATTGATCTCTAAAAGTTCTGCTGGTGTAAACATCTTGTGTTTATTTTCGTTAAAATTAAAGTTTTCAAAGATAGAGCTTTTATATAAATCATTTAAATATTATTTTTGCATCCGGAATTTAGTTTCCTATCAGGCTTTGTAAGTATTTGATTAAAAAACATTCCAAATATTTTCAAAAAAAGATTATTAAAGTTTGTATCTTATAAAAATTTCTATATCTTTGCAACCTGAAAATTAATAGATTAATTACGATTTAAACATATAGTAATGAGTAAAAGAACATTCCAGCCATCAGAAAGAAAAAGAAGAAACAAACACGGTTTCAGAGAAAGAATGTCTACGCCAAATGGAAGAAGAGTTTTGGCTGCGAGAAGAGCTAAAGGCAGAAAGAGTTTAACTGTAAGTGCTGCACGCGCTAAGAGATAATCTTTTTATTATCATATACAAAACATGCTTGAAAAGTTCCTTTTCAGGCATTTTTTGTTGTTAAAATTTATTAAAATTAGAGTCAGATAGACTTCTTTTTTCTATTTTTAAAGATTGAAAAAATTTTGTTAGAAATAGCCTTTAAAATTAAATTATGCCACATACAAATATCTCCGGAGACAATATTATAAGTTTACAGCATGCAAAAATTGCCCAAAAAAACTTTACTGTTCTTTCTGATGTAAATCTTAATATTAAAAAAGGTAGATTCTGCTATCTTATTGGAAAAACAGGTTCCGGAAAAAGTTCCCTTCTTAAAACGCTTTATGGGCACATTCCATTAGCTTCAGGACATGGATCTGTGGTAGGATTTGATCTGGCTAAACTAAAACCATCTGACATTCCTAACTTAAGAAGAAAATTAGGAATTGTATTCCAGGATTTCCAGTTACTTTCCGACAGAACAGTTGAAAAGAACCTTAAATTCGTTCTGGAAGCTACAGGATGGAATGACAAAACCAAAATGGAAGACAGAATTAATGAAGTACTGGGAAGTGTGAACATGAAGAGCAAAAAGCACAAAATGCCACACGAACTTTCCGGAGGTGAGCAGCAGCGTATTGCAATCGCAAGAGCCCTTCTTAACCACCCGGATCTTATTCTTGCAGATGAGCCAACGGGAAACCTTGACCCTGAGACTTCCAATGAAATTATGACCTTATTAAAGCAGGTTGCCCTTGAAAACGGTGCTGCTGTAGTAATGGCAACTCACGATTACCATATGATTCAGAACTTCCCTGGTGAAGCTATCAGATGTGAAGATGGAAAAGTATCTGTATTAGATACTGCTGAATTATTTGAATAAGAATAAAGATTAGAAATTACAGACGTTTTTTCTAATCTTCACTCCCTTTAAAAATATGAAACTCCTTGGTGAGTTCAAGATATTGGTCCGAGTATTTTCTCGGACTTTTTTCTATAATAAAATCAGATTCAAGAAGTTCTTTTTCCGTTAAAGAAAACTCCAGAACCAATCTTTTTGTTTTTGAATTTTCAATACCTTGAATATTAACTCTTCTGGCCAGAAATAGATTATTTTCTTCAGCAATTGAAATAAAGGCCTCACCGGCCTCTATCGGAATAATTACTGAAAGAAGGCCATTTTCAGATAAAAAACGAGCAGATTGAGTAATAAGCTGTCTGAAATTCAATTCTACTGTCTGACGCGCAATCTTATCTTTATCAGATCCGGATTCTTCAAAATAAGGCGGGTTAGAAACAATCAGATCAAATCTTTCTTCTGTTTCAAAAGCTTTAAAGTCCTGATGAATATTTTTCAGTCTCGCATGGAAAGGAGCACTTTCAAAATTGAGCTTTGTAAGCGCAACAGCCTCTTCATTAATATCCAACCCTAAAAAATCCGCCTGCAGGTTTCTTTGCGCTAACATCAATGAAATCAATCCTGTCCCTGTACCTACTTCCAAAACACGAAAAGCAGATTCTATATCTGCTAATACCCCAAGCAAAACTCCGTCTGTTCCTATCCGGAAGACTTCTTTGGATTGCTGGATTTTAAATTGCTTAAATGTAAAAGGCTTCACTATAAATTGGTAGGTAATGTAATGATGAATGTAGACCCCTTCCCTACTTCAGATTTCACAGAGATCTCTCCTTTATAATCTTCGATCATTTTTCTCACCATAGATAACCCAAGCCCCATTCCGCTGGTTTTTGACGTAAAATTAGGTTCAAAAATTCTCTCATACATACTTTCAGGAATTCCCACTCCGTTGTCCTGAACAGAGACAATTACTCTTCGCTGATGCTGTTCTACATCAACATTGATAATTAATTTTCTCTCATCACTCTCTGCCTGCTTGGCATTGGTAACAAGGTTGGTAATGATCCTGGACAGATAAATTCTATCCATATTAATCATAATATTACTCTTGTTCGCATGCATAAAGATACTGTCATCATTGAATACACGAAGGATATCTTCAACTTCTGTATTCAGATTGATCACTTCATTATTTTTTTCAGGAAGCTTGGCAAATTCCGAGAATGCAGAAGCTACGGTAGCAATCAGATCGATCTGATCTACCATTGTTTTACTCATCTGCTTTACTCTTTCTTTGATATTCGGATCTTCCGGATCAAATTTTCTTTCAAAATTCTGAATGGTAAGTTTCATAGGAGTAAGCGGATTCTTCACCTCGTGAGCAACCTGTTTCGCCATTTCTCTCCACGCTTCTTCTGAAGCTTTAAATCTTAACCTTTCTTTTTGATCCTGAATCTGCAGGATCATTCTGTTGTAAGCTCTTGCCAGAGCATTCAATTCATCATTTTTATAATATCTGATAGGACGCATTTCATTTTCAAACAATGTAATACGGGTAATCATATCAGAAAACTTCGTAATGGTTTTTGCAAGACTGTTAGAAGTTACCCAGCTTATCCAGATACTGAACAGGATAAGAAATATATCCACTAAAAGAATATATTTTACATATTGGTGCAATACTTCCAGGTAAGCAGATTCGTTATGGTATAAGGGAATATAAACGATACCTATAGGCTCCAGTTCATTATTCTTCAGCAAAAGATAGGAAGAGGTAAGCTTGGCATCTTTGGCAGCATCATATCTGGTCATATCAACTCTTGCATCCGTAGACAGAATTTTGTTGATAATTTCCATAGAAAGTGTTTTCTGATCGATGAGGCTCTCGTCTTTGTTGGAAAGCACATAATTTCCCTTCAGATCATAAATAACAATATCATGCTGGTTAATATCCGCAATCTCAAAGATCTTATTCCCTAAAACCTTAGGCAGATCTTTTGTTTCCACCAATGTGCGGCTTACGGCATAATCCAGATACCTCATTACCGCATTGGTTTTCTCCTGCATATCAATATTACTCTGCTGCAGGGAGTTATTTCTCAATACAAAATAAGGAACCAGTGATGTTGCCACAACACTTAAAAAGCATACCAATAAGAAACCGAAAAACACACGGTTCCTTAAACTATATCCTTTATACTTATTTAACGACATCCTACTTTTTAATTAACCTAGCAATATACTTACCAATGATATCAAATTCCAGGTTCACTTTATCACCAATTTTCAGGTGCTGCATATTGGTAAATTCCCATGTGTAAGGAATAATAGCAACAGAGAACTGAGCATCCTCACTTTTTGCTACGGTTAAACTGATTCCATTTACAGTAATAGAGCCTTGAGGTACAGTTACGAAATTTCCGTCAGCTTCATATTTCATCGTAATAAAATAGCTTCCGTCTTTATTTTCAATTCCTACCACCTCTCCTGTTTTATCAACATGTCCCTGAACGATGTGACCATCCAGTCTTCCATCCATTTTCATGCAACGTTCAAGATTCACAACACTTCCTACTTCCCATTTCCCAAGGTTGGTCTTTTCAAGGGTTTCGTTAATGGCTGTTACTACATATTGGTTGTCTTTAATCTCAACCACAGTAAGGCAGCATCCGTTGTGAGCTAAGCTCTGATCGATTTTAAGTTCGTTTGTAAAAGGGCATGTCAGGGTGAAATCTATGTTGCTTCCTTTCTCTTCAATCTTTTCAATAACACCAACTGCTTCAATAATTCCTGTGAACATATTATTTTTTGCTAAATTTGTAAATTATAATCTTCAAAGATAATCAAAATGAGCCCAAAAAACCATAAAGTACGAGTAGGAATTTCAATCGGTGATTTCAACGGCATCGGTCCGGAGATCATTATGAAGTCTCTGAAAGACAAAACCATTACAGATTTTTTCACTCCTGTAATTTTTGGTTCGGGAAAATTATTCACTTATCAGAAAAACATTTTCAAGTTGAATCTTAATTTCAACTACGTAAATGAAGCGTCTCAGGCACAAGCCGGCAAGCTGAATATGGTGAATCTTACCAAAGAAAATGTTAACGTTGAGTTGGGAGTTCCTACAGAAGAATCCACTCAAATGGCGATTGATTCTTTGGAAGCAGCAACCGAGGCTTTAATGAAAGGAGACATTGATGTTCTGGTAACAGCTCCAATCAACAAGGATGAAATGGTAAAGATGGGCTTCAAACATGCCGGACACACCGGATATTTCGAAGAAAAATTCAGTAAAAAAGGATTAATGTTCCTGGTAACTGAGGATCTTAAAGTAGCTGTATCTACCCACCATATTCCTATTGCGAAAGTAGCAGAGAACATTTCCAAAGAAAAAATCAAAAAACAGATCAGAGTATTAAACCAAACGCTTATTGAGGATTTCTGTATTCAGAAGCCAAAAATTGCAGTTTTGGGACTGAACCCACATGCAGGCGACGGTGGAGTAATAGGAACTGAAGAAATAGAAATCATCAGCCCGGCTATTCAGGAACTTTCAGACAATGGAATCCTGACATTTGGCCCTTTCCCGGCAGACAGTTTCTTCCAACCGAACAAATACAGAAACTTTGATGCAGTGTTAGCCATGTATCACGATCAGGGATTAGCTCCGTTCAAAACTCTTGCTTATGAAGAAGGAGTAAATTATACAGCAGGGCTTCCATTTATCAGAACTTCTCCGGATCACGGAGTTGCCTATGATATTGCGGGAAAAAATATTGCTGATGAACAGAGTTTTATGGAAGCTATTTTCACAGCTATTAAGGTTTTCAAGAACAGAAGTGAATACAGCGAGCTGATGGACAACCGTATGCAGCCAAGAAAAATGGCTGTTGATAATGGAATTGACGAGGATCTGCCTGAGGAAACTGATGCATAAACCGTTAAAACAAATTTTAAATTAATTTGTTTTAGATTTTATTTGTTATTATAAAAAAAATGCATATTTTTGCACACTCATTTTATGGACAAGTTAAGAAACTATGACGTAAGCTTTTCCGGACTTAAAAACGGAAAACACGAGTTCAAGTTTGAGATAGATAAAACGTTCTTTCAATTATTTGACACTGAGCAGGAATTTACAAATCCTAGAATAGAAGTGGATGTCTTATTAGACAAGCACACTACTTTTCTGGAGTTTGAGATCAAGATAAAAGGTTTGGTTGAGCTAGTTTGTGATATTACAAATGAAGACTTCGACTATCCTATTGAGAATGAAATCAAGATTTTGGTGAATTTCGGGGAGGAATATGATGACAGCAATGAAGATGTTATTACGATTCCTGCCGCGGAGCATGCTTTCAACGTAGCACATTTGATCTACGAAAATGTAATGCTTTCTATCCCGATGAAAAAGATTTCACCAAATGTAAGTGATGAAGATATCAAAATTCTTGACCAGTTCAGTCCTAAAGATATTGAGGAAGCAGAAGAGGAAGAACATGAAAGTGACCCGAGATGGGATGCTTTAAGAAAATTAAGAGACAATAATTAAATAGAATAATTTAAATATGATGAGATGATGAATCTCATCGCTCATCAATTAAAAAAGTTATTAGAAAATGGCACATCCAAAGAGAAGACAGTCGTCTACAAGAAGAGATAAGAGAAGAACTCACTACAAAGCTGTAGTTCCTCAATTAGCTAAAGATGCAACAACAGGAGAGCTTCACCTATACCACAGAGCTCACTGGCATGAAGGAAAACTTTACTACAGAGGTAAAGTAGTATTGGAAAAAGAAGTAGCTGCTACTGAAGAAAACTAAGAGTCGCTTTTCATTGAAAAAGCCTCATTTTAATACAAAAACCGCCCAATTTTGATAAAATTTGGCGGTTTTTTGTTGTTTTTTGCGTTTTTTTGGTATCTTTGACATCAAATCAAATATCAAATTTATGGACATTAAAGACATACAGAATCTTATCAAGTTTGTATCTAAGGCTGAAGTTTCAGAAGTGAAGTACAAAACTAAAGATTTCGAAATCACTATTAAAACTCCATTAGCTGGAAGCGATGCTGTTTATGCACAACCTGCAGTATACCACACAGCTCCACAAGCGGTAGCTGCTCCGGCACCTGTTGCAACTCCTGCTGCTGCACCTACAGAAAAAGCTGAGGCTGCATCTGATGATAGCAAATATGTAACAATCAAATCTCCAATGATTGGAACTTTCTACAGAAAACCATCTCCGGATAAAGACGTATTCGTAAATGTAGGTGATGAAGTTTCTGTTGGTAAAGTAGTTTGCGTAATTGAAGCAATGAAGTTATTCAACCAGATTGAATCTGAAATCAGTGGAAAAATCGTTAAAATCTTAGTTGACGATGCAACTCCTGTAGAATACGACCAACCATTATTCTTAGTAGATCCATCTTAATTTAGAAGTTAGATGTTAGACATTAGATGTTAGATTAAATTCTACATTAAAATAACATTATCTAATTTTCAAATTATCTAATTTTCAAATTGAAGAAGATGTTCAAAAAAATATTAATAGCCAATCGTGGCGAAATTGCAATGCGTATTCTACGTACTTGTAAAGAAATGGGGATCAAAACCGTTGCAGTATACTCTACTGCAGATAAAGACAGTCTTCACGTAAGATTTGCTGATGAAGCTGTTTGTATTGGTCCTGCGATGAGCAAAGACTCATACCTTAAAATCCCTAACATTATTGCTGCAGCGGAAATTACAAACGCTGACGCTATTCACCCAGGTTATGGATTCTTATCTGAAAATGCTAACTTTTCAAGAATCTGCGAAAAGAACGGAATCAAGTTCATTGGAGCTTCTCCGGAGCAGATTGAAAAAATGGGAGACAAAGCGAATGCTAAAGCTACCATGAAAGCTGCTGGTGTACCTTGTGTACCAGGTTCTGACGGATTAATTGAATCTTACGAACACGCTGTAAAAGTTGCTGAAGAAACAGGATATCCTGTAATGATCAAAGCTACTGCCGGTGGTGGTGGTAAAGGGATGAGAGCTGTTTGGAAAGCTGAAGACCTTAAAGATCATTGGGAATCTGCTATTCAGGAAGCTGTAGCTGCCTTTGGAAACGGAGGTATGTATATGGAAAAACTGATTGAAGAGCCTAGACACATTGAAATTCAGGTTGCAGGAGACCAATTCGGTAAAGCTTGCCACCTTTCTGAAAGAGACTGTTCTGTACAGAGAAGAAACCAGAAATTAACGGAAGAAACTCCTTCTCCGTTTATGACTGATGAACTTCGTGAGAAAATGGGTGACGCTGCTGTAAAAGCTGCTGAATTTATTGGATACGAAGGGGTAGGAACTATCGAATTCCTTGTAGACAAGCACAGAAATTTCTATTTCATGGAAATGAATACAAGAATCCAGGTAGAACACCCTATTACTGAGCAGGTAATTGATTATGACCTGATCAGAGAACAAATTCTTCTTGCTGCAGGAACTCCTATTTCAGGAATCAACTATTACCCGAAATTACATTCAATCGAATGTAGAATTAACGCTGAAGATCCTTATGCAGACTTCAGACCGTCTCCAGGAAAAATCACTGGATTAAACATCCCTGGCGGACACGGAATCAGAGTAGACACTCACGTTTATTCCGGATATACAATCCCTTCTAACTACGACTCTATGATTGCTAAGCTTATTACTACGGCTCAAACCCGTGAAGAAGCTATTGCAAAAATGAGACGTGCTCTTGAGGAATTCTATATTGAAGGAGTAAAAACTACCATTCCTTTCCACAGACAACTGATGGATAATGAAGATTATCTAGCAGGAAACTACACTACAAAGTTCATGGAGGATTTTGTAATGGACAGAAAATATGATCATCACTAAGATTATCTTAAAATAAAAACTTTAAACTGCCTCTTATTAGGGCAGTTTTTATTTTTGTATACATTCACAAAAATATGCTGAGCAAAATTTTAAAATTTATTCTGATTGCAGGTATCTCCTGGTTCATTATTCATTCTTTTTATATTAGTTATGATGGTTTTACAAAACCAAAGCAAAAAGCAGATCTTGCGATAGTTTTCGGGAATAAAGTAAATGAAGACGGAACTCTTTCTCCACGGCTGAAAGCAAGGCTTGATAAAAGTATTGAGCTGTATCAGAAAAAACAGATTAGAGATATACTGGTAAGTGGCGGCCTTGGAAAAGAAGGTTATTGGGAAGGCACAGAGATGAAAAAATATTTGGTTGAAAATAATATTCCTGCCAGCAATATTCTTGTGGATAACTTTGGGGATAATACAGAGAAGACCATCATCAATACCATTAAAATTGCTGACAGTTTAAAGTACAACAATATTGTTTCGGTATCCCAATTTTATCATCAGACCCGAATTAAAAAACTCTTCAGAGAACATCATTTTAAAAACATTGAAAGTTCAAGTCCAAACTATTTTGAATTAAGGGACTTTTATTCCGTTTTCAGAGAGTTTTTCGCTTACTATCTATAAAAAAATTAATGTAAAATAAAACAAACCATGAACAAGACATTAAAATGGTTCCTCATCGGAATTTCAGGGGCAATTCTACTTTATTTTGCAGCTAGCTTTGTTGCTGTTTTCATGCTTACTTATTTCAGTTCATCCAAAAGAATTGAAAATAAAAGTGAAGAAAAAATATTTGAAAAAATAAAAAGAGAATATCATATTGAAGAAATAGAACGCAATCCAAAATATGAAAGAGAAATCAAAGATAAAGACACTGTAACCTATACTTTATATCTCTACAGTAAAGATTTCTGCAATTTAAAAACTGATTCCCTGACGAAAAATTCATTAAAGATTGCTAAAGAGCTCAACAGCATCAATCTGGATCCGAAATTCTATCAGTACCGACTTGTATTCTGCTGTAAGCTTTATAATCCCAACGGAACAGTAATACAATATCTGAGAAAAGATCTGATGCCTAAAAAAATGTAAGATAAACTTCTAGATATAACTTTCTTATTCCTAAAGATAGAATACCTGCAACAACTTACCCGTTAAGAAAATATTTCCCATTACAGGTTCATTCACCCCTAAAATACACTCTGATTACCCCCTTATACTCTACTCTTTTTTTGTTTATTGGTCTCATTAATATTATGTAAATTTGTAAAAAACCAACAATATGTCAACAGCAGAACAAACAAAAAACTCACAGTATTTTATTGACCTTGAAGACAAACATGGAGCGCATAACTATCACCCTCTACCAGTAGTTCTGGACCGTGGAGAAGGTGTTTTCGTTTGGGATGTAGAGGGCAAAAGATATTATGATTTTCTTTCAGCATACTCTGCTGTCAACCAGGGGCACTCACACCCTAAAATTGTAGGGGCATTAGTAGAGCAAGCACAGAAATTAGCTTTAACTTCAAGAGCGTTCTACAACTCTAAATTAGGAGAATACGAACAAAAAATCACCACTCTTTTCGGGTTTGATAAAGTATTACCTATGAACTCAGGAGCTGAAGCAGTAGAAACAGCTGTAAAATTAGCCAGAAAATGGAGCTATGAAGTAAAAGGAATTTCAGAAAACGCTGCAAAAATCATCGTTTGTGAAAATAATTTCCACGGAAGAACAACCACTATCGTTTCTTTCTCCAACGATCCTGATGCCAACCAAAACTACGGCCCTTTTACACCTGGATTCATCAAAATCCCTTATAATGATATTGTAGCCCTGGAAGAAGTATTAAGCAGAGAAGCTGGAAATATTGCAGCATTCCTTGTAGAACCTATTCAAGGGGAAGCGGGAGTATATGTTCCGGATGAAAACTTCCTAAAAAATGCTTCTGAACTGTGTAAAAAGCATAATGTTCTTTTCATTGCTGATGAAGTACAGACTGGTATTGCAAGAACAGGAAAACTGATTGCCTGTCATCATGAAAATGTACAGCCGGATATCTTAATCCTTGGAAAAGCACTTTCAGGAGGAATGTATCCAGTATCGGCAGTATTGGCCAATGATGAGATTATGAATGTGATTAAACCTGGACAACACGGTTCTACATTCGGTGGAAACCCAATTGCCTGTGCAGTAGCTGTAGCAGCATTAGATGTAGTAGCGGATGAAAAACTATCTGAAAGAGCAGAAGAACTTGGTCAGCTGTTCAGAGCGGAAATCAACAAATTGATTGAAAAAACTGATCTGATTACCAAAGTAAGAGGAAAAGGACTTTTAAATGCTATTCTAATCAACGATACACCTGAAAGCTCTACTGCATGGAATCTTTGTTTACAGCTAAAGGAAAACGGATTGCTTGCTAAACCAACACATGGTAATATCATCAGATTAGCACCACCATTGGTAATTACAGAGGAGCAATTATTAGATTGTGTAAAAATTATTGAAAAAACTATTCTGGAATATAAAGCTTAATCGCTCTTCAGAACAGATTCATAAAACTTAAGATAATTATTGGACATTGCGGTATAACTATATTGCTCTGTCCAATTTTTTATTGTCTGGCTCATTTCTTTTTCATTACTGTGATAAAGATCCATTTTCTCCTGAAACAGTTTCGCCATTAGCTTCGGTTCAAAACTATCAAAATAAAACGCCACATCTCCACCTATTTCGGGAAGACTTGTATAAGTGGAAAGAAAGACCGGCTTACCAAAAGCCATTGCTTCAATAGGCGGGATTCCAAAACCTTCTGCAATAGAAGGATGGCACATAGCCTCTGCTTGTTGAATTACCGCATATTTTTCTTCCTCTGAAAGATTTCTCAGAAAATGAACTCTTTGCTCCAAATGTAATTCTTTAATCCTTTGTCTTACTTCATCTGCATAAGGCTGTTTTTCATCGGAAGCAATAAGTACCAGATCTTCCTTTATATAGGGAAGCATTTCAATTAAAGTTAACTGATTTTTCTTATTGAAAAGAACACCAATATTTAAGATATATTTCTTTCCTTTTAAATAATCATATTTACCCAGTTGGTATTCTCTTTCTTCAGGAAGGTGGATACCGTTGTGTATTACAACAACATCTTTAAGCTTAGTAAAGTTAAAAAGTCTTTTGTTACGGATAAAACTTTGTTTTGCGTACTCAGAAATACAGACAATATAATCTGCATTCTTTACGTTACTTCTAACTTTCCCAAGCATTCTCCTCTTTTTAGCATCAGAAAGGTTCTCATATAAAAAGTTCAGATCATGAAGGGTAACAATTTTTACCGTGTTTTTATAATTTCTATGAAAATAGGAAGATAGCTGATGGCTTACATGAATGAGATCAAACTCTCCACTGAAGCGTTCGAAAAAACGGTGGGTCTTATTCCAGAAAACACAGTTAGGCTTAGGCTCAAATTCTTCAAGCTTTTCCTTTTTCCCGAAAAAAATATTTCAAATTTAGAATTCTCCTCCAGCAATCCTTTTGCCAGATTTCTGAATACATTTGCAATACCTGAATTAGGATATCTGAGACGTTCAAGATCAACTAAGATTTTTTTCTTCATACGTTTTATAAAAAATAGAATCAAGAATTTCTTTTTCTATTTCTGAATTGTGGTTTTCTTTAAAATAACAAATTCCCTGCTGCTTTACCTTTTCATAAAAAACATCATCACTCATTAGCTTAAGAATGGCTTCCGAAAATTCCACAGGATCCTGGCTTACTAAACAGCCATTGTTCTTTTTATTGACAAGCCCATCTACCCCTCTTCTGCTTGTTACTATTGGCAACCCGTAGGACAGTGCTTCCAATACTTTAATTTTTACACCTGTTCCGCTTAACATTGGACAAATTGCAACTTTTGCATGATTATAGAACTCCTGTAAATCATCTACCATTCCGTATTTAATTACATTTGGGTAATCTTCTGCAATTGCTTTACCAATCTTACCGACAATATGAATTTTAACATTCTTAAGCAAAGGTAGTACTTCTTTTAAAAACCACTGAATTCCTTTAATATTGTGTGGATTGTCACTCGCAACATAAACAATATCATATTTATACTCCGGAGCTTTATTGTTAAAATTGTCAGGAAATGAAACAGGCATCAAAGTAACCTCTTTATTAGTAAACTGATCGAATATATATTCCTCCTCAACTGAGTAAGTCCAGATATTATCATATTGCTTTAAAATAGAAATCTCATCCTGAAATAATTTTCCTATTGTAGATTTATGACGGCTCTGAGCGGTAATAAAATCATGGGTATCAATAATTTTATAACTTTCGGAAGGTACTTTACTACCAAGTCTTCCCCATGTAGCATAACTTATTAATACAATATCAAAAAACGATTCTTTAACAATATCTGAAAATTCTTTTCTGAGAATATAGCTTGTTGTATCTATAGAATTTCTTTTAAAAAGATAAGGAATTTTATATAAAAATAAATATTTAAAAAAACTCTTTTTATATTTTTTATTCAGAAGACGCAGATGGATATTAGGGAACTTTTCATGAAATAAAGCTTCCTCTTCTTTTTTCCACATTCCCCAATCCCTTAATGAAACAAAAGTTACATCAAGCTCTCGGCTTTCATTGAAGTAAGAAAGCATATAATTAAGCCTGGTGGTATTCCCTGCCTTTCCAGACATTGGATTATCAGGCATAAAATAAAGCACTTTCCGTTTCATTATATTTATTATTTTTGCGGCTACAAATATGACTATTTAATGAGAGAAATAAAAGAATTAATTATAATAATATTAAATTATAATTCCTCTAAAGAGATCATCAGACAGCTGTCAATGCTCACTAATAAAGGGGAAATCAGCAATGATTCTTTTATTATCCTTGACAATAACTCTAATGACGGAGAAGATTTAGAAGCATATTGCAATGCTCACAATTTTTTCTTTCACCAGATGGGAAATAATCTTGGATATGCCTATGCCAATAACTGGGCAATCAGGAAAGCTATTGAATGGGGGAAAAATATTTTTTTATTCTTAATCCCGATATTCATATAGAAGCCAATACCATTGAAGAGCTTTATTTAAAATTAAAATCTGATGACTCACTAGGAGTAATTGGTCCAAGGCTTCTGTATCATAATAATCCCAATATAATTTTTTCTGACGGAGGTTTATTATTTCCTGAAAAAGGATTTGAAGGAAACCATATCAATTTTCTGAAAAATGTAAAAGATACAGGATCAAAAGGGATTACTTATGATATGGCATATATCAACGGAAGCTCTATGATGTTTAAAAAAGAGGTATTGGATGATATGGGGTATATGGAAGCTGATTTATTTATGTATTATGAAGAATCTGAATGGTGCTACAGAATTAAAAAGAGCAACCGCTGGAAGATTGCCGTTGATACGGATCTGATCGCTTATCAGTCTGAAAGCTCCAGAGGAAAAGTATATGAATACTATATGACCAGAAACAGAATCTGGCTAACTAAAAAGTATTCCGGAAGTCTGTTTTTTGTGATCCGGGAACGCCTGATTGTTGCCCGTAAAAAATTCTTCTCTTCCAAAGGAAGCTTTAAAGAAAACATCTCATTTTCCAGAAATATTCTCAGAGGAATAATTCATGGGTTAATTGGAAAAACAGGAAAATTATGAATGAAATGACATCTATTATTGTTCCCTGCTATAATCAGGAGAAATACCTTGCAGAAACCTTAGATTCTGTGATCTCCCAGACTTCGGGAGCTTGGGAATGTATTATTGTTAATGACGGTTCAACGGACAATTCTGAAGCAATTATTGACACTTATTGTGCTAAAGATTCGCGTTTCATTAAACTTAACCAGAAAAATCAGGGACTTGCTGCCAGCAGAAATAATGGAATAAAAGAAGCAAAAGGTAAATATATTCTTCCTCTGGATGGTGATGACAAAATAGGGCTTCAATATATAGAATTAGCCCAGAAAGAATTTATAAAAAATCCAAATCTTAAATTAGTTTACTGTAAAGCTGAGTTTTTTGACGCAAAAAATGGACCCTGGGAACTTAGAAAATATGACTATGATGCCTTATTATTTGCCAACCATATTTTCTGTTCCGGAATTTTCAAAAAAGAAGATTACCAGAAAACATCCGGATATGATCTTAATATGACATTTGGATATGAAGACTGGGAATTTTGGATTCAGCTGTTAAAAAAAGGAGACGATGTAGTACAATTAGATTCCGTACAGTTCTTCTACAGACAACGGGAAAATTCCATGATTAAATCTTTGCATGAAAGTAAAGCACAGCAGAATCAAATGGAATGGTATATCTTCAATAAACACCGTAGACTTTATGAAGAGATCTTGGATTCTGATTTTTCTTTGGCAGAAATACAGAATGTCTTTCAAACCCGTCAGACCTTTAAAAAAATTAAAAAAACCTTTACCTATAAAACCCTTTATAAGGTTGAGCGTGCAATAAGATCTCTTTTTTAGAAAAATAAATTACATAATCCGTTGTGTATTATGACAAAAAAAAGAACAAAGCTGTTCATTTAATTGATAATCAACAAATTGTTTTCACTAAAAAACCTTTACAGAAACAACTTGGGAACAAATTAACAATGAATTTTGGAAATTTTTATAAACAAGATTGAGAGAATAGTCTATAATTGTGAAACTTATTTCCTTGTTGACAGTATGCTACTGGAAGCATTTAAAATCTCAAATAAGTGAATTTATACAAACATAAATATTCATGAAAAAGCCTATGAATAATAACAAAGTTAACATTGTTTTATTCACCAAATATAGAAATTTAATTATCTTTGCCGGAAAATTATAAATTTCCATGACAAAACTATTAAAAATTTCAACTTTAACTTTATTAACTTTAGCCATCGCATCATGCTCAAGAGAAACCGATTCAATGACGGAGCAAGCCCCTGTACAAACTGCCAGAAATATGAATGCACAGGAAAAAATTTCATTGACAAAGACTGAGGTACTTGCTGAAAGCCACAGAATGTCGAGCCTTAGTGCTGGGCAATCCTTAGTTTTAAACTACGGAAATGTAAACTTACATCTGGATCTTCAATTTGATTCTAACCTGGTACTTTATGCAAGTCCTATAAACTTTTGGGGACCGGTACCTCATCCTGTAAAATGGGCATCAAATACAAATTTGGGTAACGGAGTGGCTCAACCTTTTTTATCTGCACAAACTGATGGTAATTTGGTATTATACAAAGCACAGCCCTATGTTTCAGGAAATTCTATATGGGCAACAAATACAAATTCCGGAAACGTTTCAAATCCTAGATTTAAACTTCAAATCATTAAAAAAACTCACGCTATAAATGGCACCCGCTATTATGCAACTTTTATTCTTGAAGGAAATGATTCTGAAAGACATGAAATTGCTGTAGAGGACATTTCAAATATCTATTAAATAAAAAACTTTTCAACATAAAAAAACTATCTGTTTTCAGATAGTTTTTTGTGCTTTTCTTACATAATCAAATGAAACAATTTATTTTCAAGTTACTTTAAGTAAATTTGCACCAAAATTTTAATTGAAATGGAGAAAGTAAGAGTACGTTTTGCTCCAAGTCCTACCGGACCTTTACATTTGGGAGGCGTAAGAACTGCATTATATGATTACCTTTTTGCTAAAAATCAAGGGGGAGAATTTGTATTAAGAATTGAAGATACAGATACCGCCAGATATGTAGAAGGAGCTGAAGAATACATTGAGGAAGCTTTAGAATGGTGTGGAATCATCCCGGATGAAAGTCCTAAGAAAGGAGGAAAATTTGCCCCTTACAGACAGTCTGAAAGAAGAGATATCTATGACAGATATACTGAACAGATCTTAAAAACAGATTATGCTTACATCGCTTTCGATACAGCAGAAGAACTGGATACTGTACGTGCAGAATACGAAGCAAGAGGTGATGTTTTCTCTTATGACAATAAAACAAGAAACAGTTTAAGAAACAGCCTTGCTCTTTCTGAAGAGGAAGTTCAGAAATTATTGGATGAAAAGACGCCTTATGTGGTAAGATTCAAAATGCCTGTAGACAGAGTATTGAATCTTGAAGATATCATCCGTGGAAAATCATCCGTAAACACCAATACATTAGATGATAAAGTTCTGGTAAAAAATGACGGAATGCCAACTTACCACTTTGCAAATATCATTGATGACCACGAAATGGAAATCTCTCACGTAATCCGTGGTGAAGAATGGTTACCATCTCTTGGACTACACACTTTATTATATGAGGCAATGGGTTGGGATGCTCCACAGTTTGCTCACCTTTCTCTAATCCTGAAGCCTGAAGGAAAAGGAAAACTAAGCAAAAGAGATGGTGATAAATTCGGATTCCCTGTTTTCCCACTTGATTTCAAAGATCCTGCTACAGGAATTGTTTCTAAAGGGTACAGAGAAAACGGTTACCTTCCTGATGCTTTCATCAATATGGTCGCTTTATTAGGATGGTCTCCGGCTGACGATAAAGAAATTCTTCCTGTAGATGAAATGATTAAGGAATTTGACCTTCATAAAGTTCACAAGGCAGGAGCAAGATTCAGCAAAGAAAAAGCAGAATGGTTTAACCACCAGTATATTCAAATGAAATCGAATGAAGAGCTTCTTGAAATGCTTAAGAACTCTGATCTTGATCTTTCCAATGCTTCGGATGAAAAGCTTTTAAAAGTAATTCCTTTAATGAAAGAAAGAGCTACTTTCCCGAAAGACATCTATGAAAACGGAAAGTTCTTCTTTGAAGCTCCAACTTCTTATGATGAAAAAGCTTCTAAAAAAGCATGGAATGACGAAACATCTGCTATTTTAGGTGAATTGGCGGCTTTATTTGGATCTACAGACTTTGTTGCAGAAACATTAAAGCAAACTATGCATGATTTTGCGGAAAACAAAGGCCTGGGAATGGGTAAAGTAATGATGCCGCTTCGTTTATCTTTAGTAGGAGAATTGAAAGGACCAGATGTTCCGGACATTCTGGAAATCATTGGTAAAGAGGAAAGTATCGCCAGAATAAGCAATGCTATAAATAATTTTAAATAAAATTACCATAATTTTTCATACATTTGAAAGATTTAATTTACTTCAAGAAATGGAATATTTAAGTTTCGAACTTCCTATCAAAGAATTGATGGACCAATACCAGACGTGTTCTTTAGTAGGAGAAGAAAGTGGTGTTGATGTAAAATTAGCATGCAGCCAGATTGAGGATAAGATTTTAGAAAAGAAAAAAGAAATCTATAGCAATCTTACACCTTGGCAAAGAGTACAACTGTCCCGTCACCCGGATCGTCCTTATACACTGGACTATATCCACGGAATGGCAGATAAAGGCAGTTTCTTAGAACTTCATGGAGACAGAAATTTCGCTGATGATCCGGCAATGATTGGAGGATTGATTACCCTTGATGGTCAGAGAGTGATGATCATAGGAACTCAAAAAGGAAGAACGACTAAGGAAAGACAGCACAGAAGATTCGGGATGCCTAATCCTGAAGGATACAGAAAAGCTTTAAGATTAATGAAGCTTGCTGAGAAATTCAACATTCCTGTAGTTACTTTAGTAGATACACCGGGAGCTTATCCAGGATTGGAAGCTGAAGAAAGAGGACAGGGTGAAGCTATTGCAAGAAATATTTTTGAAATGGTTCAGCTTAAGACTCCGATCTTCACTTACATCATTGGTGAAGGAGCAAGTGGTGGAGCATTAGGAATAGGTGTAGGTAATAAAGTATATATGCTGGAAAACACATGGTATACTGTAATTGCACCAGAAAGCTGCTCTTCTATCTTATGGAGAAACTGGGATCACAAGGAAGATGCTGCTAACGCATTAAACCTTACTCCACAGGATGCTTTAAGAGAAAAGTTCATTGACGGCATTATTGAGGAACCACTTGGAGGTGCTCATTACGACCAGGAGACCACTTATTTGAACTTGAAAAATTCAATTTTACAAAATATCAAAGCTTTCGCCAAATTTACAGGACAGGAGCTTGAAACCCAGAGACAGGATAAATTCATTGCGATGGGTCAGTTTAAAGGATAAAAATAAAAAGGTTAAGAAAATTTCTTAACCTTTTTTACTTTAGTTTTCTTCCTCATTAATCAGCAACATTGAGAGCAATCTCTACATCCTGAGTAATTTTCTTTAGTGAAGAATATTTTGCATCACATACCATAGTGGTCAGCACATATTCTCCTTTATCAATTAAAATAAAGTTTTCTCCTCTGGCAGGAACACTTAAATTATAATATTTTTTACCACTTATTTTCACAATCAGATTACAGCTTGATCTGTTTTTAATATTGATGTAAGCCTCATTCTTATTAATATCATTATTAAAAAGATGGGTAAGCATCGCTGCCGTTTTCTTATTGGCTTCACTTGGTTCAGATTTAACTGAAGATCCGGCACTTTTTGCAGTTCCCGCTGAAGCATAAGTTGCCAGTCTTTCTTCTTTCAATGCATTGATAGCATTATTTACTTTATCTGTATTCTTGGTATTATTGGCTGTGGCTGATTTATTAGTTGCTTTATTTGCTGCTATTACTTTTCCGCTGTTCAGTTCATTATTTTTAACAATATTTTCAATTTTTTCCTTGCTGATTGGCTTTATAGTAGGCTTTGCTTCAGGAGAATTATCTGCCATGATGATTTCCATCAACCTTTTTTTGAAGAAGTCTGTTCGCGCGTGTCCGGGATTTTGTTTAATGAATCCTGCAATCACTCTTGTTTCCTTTGAAGTCTCAGCTTCCTGCTCGGTGTAAATAATCACAGTTTCTTTTTCAACCACAGCTTTAGATTTTGTTTTTTTCTTTTTTTGAGAAAAACCAAGAGCAAAAAGGCATACAAAAAGGAGAAGGAAGATTTTTTTCATTAATCAAATCTTTAAAATAGTATTAAATATATTAATAACGTGAAAAGTCGTTTTTTAGTTTATCATTAAAATCATTATCTTTGCACTGCTTTAAAATTAAGCTAAAAATTAATACTAATCTTAAATAAAAAATAATAGATATTATGTCTTATACACCAGTTGCTGCAGACGTAGCTAAATTAAGAAACCAAACAGGTGCAGGTATGATGGACTGCAAGAAAGCTCTAGTTGAAGCTGAAGGAGACTTCGAAAAAGCGGTAGATATCCTTAGAAAAAAAGGACAAAAAGTTGCTGCTAACAGAGCTGACAGAGAATCTACTGAAGGTGCTGTAATCGCAAGAGTAAATGAAGATAACACTTTAGGTGCTATTATCTCTTTAAACTGTGAGACTGACTTCGTTGGTAAAAACGAAGCTTTCATCGAGCTAGCTTACGAATTAGCTGAAATGGCAATCTTCGCTGCTACTAAAGAAGAATTATTAGCTACAGATTTCCACGGAATGACTGTTGCTGAAAAATTAATTGAGCAGACAGGTGTTATCGGTGAGAAAATCGAAATCGGTACATTCGAAAGAATCGAAGGACCATTCCTAGGAGCTTACATCCACGCTGGAAACAAAATTGCTGCTATCACTTCACTTTCTGCAAAAGTAGACGGAGCTGACGAAGTTGCTAAATCTGTTTCTATGCAAGCTGCTGCAATGAACCCAATTGCTCTTGACGAAACTAAAGTTTCTCAGGAAACTATCGACAAAGAATTAGAGATTGAAAGACACAAACTTACTGAAGAAGGTAAGCCTGCAAACATCATCGATAATATCTTGAAAGGTAAAATGCAGAGATTCTACAAAGACAACACTTTGGTACACCAGGATTTCATTAAAGATTCTAGTATCTCAGTTGCTGACTATGTAAAATCTGTAAACGGAGATCTAAAAGTAACAGGATTTGTAAGAGTTAGCTTATAATCCAACTTTTAAAAATATAGAATCCCGGTGAATTTTTCATCGGGATTTTTTTATGGGTTCCTTCCTCAAATATGAACATAAAATGACGTAAATTTTAAATATTCAACAATTATACTCTAAACCGGAAAACCAAACTTTTTTTCTATAAAATTGCGATTATTAATACTTAAATTTGCGGCCCTTATAGTAACGCATGAAAAAATTTCTACTCGCTTTTTGCACTTTTTTTTGTTTATTAGTTAATGCCCAATTGGATACAGAACACTGGTTTGCACCTATGTCTGCAAGTAATCTTCAGGGCACTCCAAAAGGTTATCTTTACCTGTCTACTAATGAAACAGTACCTTTCACAGTACAGATCTTTAATAATAACAATGTAATTGCTACAGTACAGCTCAGCAAAGGAAATCCTGTAAAGCAGTCTATTTCCAATAATATGATGATTGCATCTACAGCAGCCAGTCTGTTTACTCCTGTTTCAATGGGATTACATGTTAAAGGCAGTAAGAAATTTTTTGCCAGCTACAGATTTGTAGTGAAGGATCAGGCAGAATTTATTACTTCAAAAGGGCTAGCCGGTCTTGGAAAAACTTTCTTTGCTGGAGTTGTTCCCATTACATCTGCTAAACCCTATGTAAATTCCACGATTGGAATTACAGCTACAGAAGACAATACCACTGTAACTTTATCCGGATATAATCAGAATGTTGTATTTTCTGACCTACTATCTGCACCATCAAGAACTTTCACAATTAATAAAGGGAAATCTTATATTTTTGAGGCACAAAGCAACCTCAGTTCTAACAATTTAAAAGGACTGGTAGGTGCAAAAATTGTTGCTGACAAGCCCATTTCTGTAACCAATGGGAACTTTAACAGTATCTATACAACAAAAAACAGTACCAATGTTGACGTGTTGATGGATCAGGCCGTTCCTGTTGAAAGATTAGGAAAAGACTTTGTAATGGTAAAAGGAAACGGGCCTGCCAATTCAGGAATGGAAGCCGCTTTAGTAGTTGCTACAGTAAACAATACTAAACTTACAGTAAACGGAAATCTTCTTGGCAGCGTTACTCTTAATGCAGGAGATCACTACCTGGTACAAGGAACCGATTATATCAGCCAGGTTAACGGAAACTT
Source organism: Chryseobacterium sp. CH25 (assembly GCF_004119455.1). Classification (GTDB taxonomy): domain Bacteria; phylum Bacteroidota; class Bacteroidia; order Flavobacteriales; family Weeksellaceae; genus Chryseobacterium. Next base: position 82,591 of record NZ_NRQT01000002.1, on the reverse strand, counting down.
TAATATGAGTATTTCCGCAAACAATAATATATATGTATATCAGCTCCTTGCAGGGACCTCTACGGGAAATATTTATGCTACAGGAGGCATGAACTTCATCCCACCTCTAAGCTGTTTCTTACCTACGGAAATCAATGAGATTGGATTCATTAACGAAATAGGAAATGATTCTTTCAATGCAAGGCTTAATATCATTACCCAAACCGGAGCAACAGTAACCGTTAACGGAAATCCTATTACAACTAACGGACCTGCACCTGTAACAGGAAATCCAAACTGGGTTACCTACTCTATCCCAACTGTGTCCGGTAACATTACAGTAAACTCAACCAAACCCGTCACCGCAGGCATTGCTGCAGGAAATGGTGCTGTAGGATATGGTGGATATTTCGCTGGTTTTTCTTCTATTCCGGTAATTACCAAAACTGGTGACTGTTATAATGGTGTACTTTTGCAGGTAGAGCCTGGCTATGATCTATATAAATGGTTCCTTAATGGAATTGAAATCATTGGGGCTACAGCTCCAACCATCAATCCTGACTCACACGGACCTGGAATTTACACCTGTGAAATCACTAAAAACAGCTGTGAGACAAGACTTACCGCAGAATATGATTATACCCCATGTCCGCCAATTACAACTACAACTTATGATATTGGATCTTGCAATACGAAAGTACTAACACCTGCATTTACCAGTTCAACTCAACCTGTAGTTCCTTCCAATACAAGTATTATTGTACAACCAACTAATGGAACTGTTGCCGTCAACCCAACAACAGGACAGATTACTTATACTCCCAACCCAGCTCTTACAACAGATTTTACTGATACCTTCACGTATTATATCCAGGGAAATGGTAATCCTGCAGCATTTGAATATTTCAAAATTGTAGTGAACACTCATGTGCTTACAGTAACGAATGATGTTCTATTTTCCTGTGCTGACGTGAGTGGCAACGGAACTTATAATCTGAAAACAGCAAGTATCAGTACAATTCCGGGAATTACAGTAGGCTACTTTACAAATGCTAATTTAACCGGACCTATTGCCAATCCTCTGAATTATAATGGTCCTGTCGGAACAGTATATGCCAATGTAACTTCTTATGGATGTTCTAAAGTGGCCGCCATTACTCTTAATACATTTCCTGTACCTGTAATTAATACCACTAGTTTCAATGCAAACAGCTGTGCAAGTGATATTGATGGAAGTGTGCATATCAATTTTAACAATGTTACTCCACAGATTGTGGCCAATTCAGCTATTTTCACTGTAAATTATTATCTTAATCAAGCTGATGCTATTGCAGGAAACAGTAATACACTTCCTGCCAACTGGAACTATACAGCCAATACTACAGTATACGTAAGAGCAACAGGAAATTCGGGAAGTTGCCCGCCGGTATTCGGACAAATCAATTTCACTATAGGAAATAAAGTTTCATTAATTACAAATAATGCTAAAACAGATGTATGTGATAATGATATTAACGGTTCAGAAAACATAAATCTTAATGATTATAAAGGTATGTTTACTGTTGATCCGGCTGTTATTTTATCATTCTACTCATCTGCAGCTGATGCGCAGGCAGGAACTAATCCAATATCAGCATCTCAGACTATTACATCTGCAGGAGGTATTTATTATGTAAGATTCCAAAGTAATACTGCATGTCCCAATACAGGTGTTTTAACACTTACATTAAAAACACCTAGAAAATCTACAACACTTCAGGATCAGATAATCTGTTCCAATGAAAAAATCCTTTTGGATGCAGGACCTGGATTTTCATCTTATTTATGGAGCAATGGGGCAACCACCCAAAGCATTAGTGCTTCTGCTGGTAATTACTATGTAGATCTTGGATTTAATGGCTGTGTATACCGTCAGCAGGTAAAAGTTAGCACTGCCCAGGCTCCTGTTATTTCAAAAATAGAAGTTTCAGGGACTACAGCAACTGTTTATGTAACCGGTGGAACCCCTCCTTACAGATATTCATTAAATGGTGTTGACTATCAACCTTCCAATGTTTTTACAGGGTTATCAAGAGGTACTCATAAGGTGTATGTGTTAGGTTCAGACGGATGCCGCCATGTAACCAAAAGCTTCCTGATTATAAATCTTATCAATACCATTACTCCCAATGGAGATGGAATAAATGATCTCCTGAATTATTCAGAATTAGGTATAAAACAAAATGTATCCATAGAAATCTCAGACCGATATGGAAATCCAGTATATAAATCTTCTGACAAAAATTATATCTGGGACGGAAAATCAAATGGAAGAAGTCTCCCTACCGGAACTTATTGGTATGTCATAAAATGGATTGAGCCAGATACCCAATTACCAGTTTCGTATTCAGGATGGATTTTAATTAAAAATCGGGAATAATTTTTAACTTTTATTTACATTTTATTAAAAGTATTTGATTTTTTATTTTAATTTTGTAGAAATCCTAATTCCATACACATGAAAAGATTTCTACTCAGTTTGGTATTAATTTTTTTTACAATTAATACTCTCTTCGCGCAAAGGGATACTGAACACTGGATTGCACCTTATTATACAAACCCTGTGGGTGGTTATAATAATAAGGTGTATCTATCTACTGATTCTACCACTCCCTTTCCCATACAAATATACAGTGCCAATACTCTGCTTGGTACCGTTACTATTGCTAAAGGAGACCCCAAAACATTTGATGTGGATGAAACCATTATCTCTGCCAGTGGAGTAACCGATGCTTTTGTTGTAGGCACAAAAGGACTTTATCTGAAAGCAGAAAAGCCTTTCTATTGCAGTTTACGACTTGCACAGGGCTCACACGGCGAAATTATTACCAGTAAGGGTAAAGCAGGTATCGGTAATCTGTTTTATGTAGCATCCAGCCCCAATACAAGAGAAAGTGGAGCCAGCACAGATAATTTTACAGCAGGAATTCTTGCTACAGAAGACAACACCAGTGTTACTGTAAGCTGGAACACTCCTGGAGTAAAATTCGTTAATGGTAGCCCACCTTTACAAACTCATGCTTTTGTTTTAAACAAAGGACAATCTTTCATTTTTGCGGGAAAAACTGATGATGCTCCAGGTATTAATAACAAAGGCTTCATTGGTGCTAAAATTGTTACCACTAAACCTGTAACACTTACCAATGGTAGCTGTAATGGTAACTTCTCCAGCAGCCCTGGTGGTTCCGACCCTATCTTAGACCAGTCTGTACCTGTAGACCGATTAGGGAATACTTTTGCTATGGTGAGAAGTAAGTCTGAAGACCCTACTCTAAATATGGAAGGAGGTATCGTTATTGCCACAGAAGATAATACTGATATATTTATCAACGGATCCAGTACTCCTATTGCAACCCGAAACGCCGGAGGCTGGTATAGAATTGACGAAACCAACTATGCTGTACAGGGTGGTGGAGCTCACCGTAATATGTTCGTTTCTACATCCAAAAATGCATACCTATATCAATTCGTTGGAACTGACAGTGATGCAACCAACGGATTCAACTATATCCCACCATTGAACTGTTTCTTACCGAGAAAAATTGATGAGATCGGTAAGATCAATGAAATGCCTGGTATTGCTACCACATCAATTAAATTAAAACTTAACATCGTAACTGAAGTTGGTGCAACTGTATTAGTAAACGGAGTTGCTCCTACTCCTGCTCAGGGACCGTATTTTTTAACAGGAAATACTCAATGGGTAACTTATTCTTTGGAGAACTTCCCACCAAACCTTACCATTACTTCTACTAAGGCAGTAACTGCCGGGATTAACGGTGGATACAGCTCTGCTGGATACGGTGGATATTTTGCAGGATTCTCCTCAGTTCCTGTAATTGCAAAAAATCAGGAGACTGTGTTCCTGGAATCGTTCTGCAAGTAGATGATACCTATGATACTTACCAATGGTTCCTTAATGATGTTGCCATTCCTGGCGCAACTACTTATACCTATGCACCAACACAGCCTGGTTATTATACTGTAAGAGTAACGATGGGAGCTTGTCAATCACTTACAACACCTATCTATAAAGTAGTTAACTGTTTAATAAAGACTACTAAAGAAGAGCCGGCTTGTTCTACGAAGGTTATTACTCCAGCATTCTCTTCTTCAACACAAACCCCGGTAAAGAGTACCATAAAAATCCTTACTCCTCCTAGTAATGGAACGGCAGTAATCAATGCAGACGGTACAATTACCTATACACCAAAACCTAATTTTGAAGGAACAGATAAAATAGTTTATACCTTCTGTGGTGATTCTGCAGATTTTATGGACTGTGAGGAAGTTACCCTGAACCTGGTTGTTGTACCTTTCACTGTAAAAGATGCTACTATTAAAGCTTGTTGGTATGATGTTGCACCTTATGCTTATTTTGACCTGACTAAGGCTAACGTTACAGATTATGGAAATTCAACAAAAAAATATTACCGTACTTTAAAAGATCTTACTGCGGGAATTAATGAGATAACAGCAACAACTAACTATCCAGCAACAGGAGGATTTGTATATGTAAAAATTACTACAGATCAAGGATGTACGGCGAATGCTAAAATTGAGCTTATCCCACTTCCTATCAAAAAATCTCCTATTCTTGTAGATAAATATATCTGTATTGATGCTAAAACAGATCTGGATGCAGGATCTGGATACGATTCTTATCTATGGAGCACAGGAGCTACCTCTTCAGGAATCAGAGGTGTAGGAGTAGGTGAATACAGTGTAATTCTTGAGAAAAACGGATGCTCTATTACACAGGTAGTAAGAGTAATAAAAGCACCGGACCCTGTTATTCAGCAAATTGAAATTAACAATACTACAGCTACGGTAATTGTAGCAGGTGGTAAGGCTCCTTACAAATATTCAGTTGACGGAACTACAAACTGGCAAGATTCTAACACATTCAATGGATTAACAAGAGGTCAGCATAAATTCTATGTAAAAGATGCTTATAACTGTACTCCTATTTCAGCAGAAGTTACAGTTCCTAATTTATTGAACGCTATCACGCCTAATGGAGATAACATCAATGACTATATTGATTACAGCGATCTTTCTTATAAGGATAATCTTAGCTTTGTAGTTTATGACAGATATGGAAATATGATATTTACCGGAAATAAATTCAACAATTACAAGTGGGACGGAAGACATTTCGACAAAAAGCTTGTAACTGGTACATACTGGTATCACGTTTCCTGGAATGAGGCTAACAAAGAAAAAACAGAGATCAAATATACCGGCTGGATTATGGTAAAAAACAGAGAATAATCATCCGGATGTAAAACTTTCAAAACCACGATTTCAAAATCGTGGTTTTTTTATTGTATTTTCAATATTTCAATACTTTTTATTGTTAAATTTGTGATAAATACCATCACTGAATGAAGAAAGTTCTATCTTTTTTATTTATATTTTATATATTCACCTCTACTTTTGCTCAATTAGACAGAGAACATTGGTTTGCCCCAATGGTAGACAGATCAGGAGCATCTTCTCCCTATCAGAAACTTTATTTATCTACCAGCAGAACAACACCGTTTCCGGTAAATATTTATAACAATAATATTCTGATCGGAACTGTAAATATCAGTAAAAATAATCCGCAGAAATTTGATGTTTTAAGAAATTATATTATTACCACTCAGCAGGCAGATTTATTTACACCTACTACAAAAGGGCTATACTTAAAAGCTGAATTTCCATTTTATGCGAACTTAAGGTTTTCAGTATTTAATCATGCTGAAATCATTACTTCTAAAGGAATTCCTTCAACAGGAAAAAGTTTCTTTGCAGCCTCCGTCCCTATCAGTGTAAATAATGATATTCTGAATTTTATGACCAGTATTCTGGCAACAGAAGATAACACTACTGTTTCTATTACCGGTTACAGCCCGCTTGTACAATTCTCAAACGGGACAACAGGAGCTACTAATCCTACTATAAACATTGCTTTAAACAAAGGCCAGTCCTATATTATTGACGGTATTGGAAACATTACCGGAAACTTCGATGGATTTATTGGAGCTAAAATCACATCAAATAAACCTGTTAATGTCACCAATGGAAACTTCAATGGGCAGTATGCAGGAAATTTCCCTACCAGTTCTGATATTTTAATGGATCAGGCTGTACCTGTTGACAGGCTCGGAAGTGAATTTGCTCTCGTTAAAGGCAACGGAAGTATTGGAGCCAATATGGAAGGAGCTGTGATCATTGCGACCCAAGACAATACACAGGTCTATGTAAACAATGAATTAACACCTATCGCTACACTGAATACAGGAAAATATTTTGTAATTCCAGATACTAAATACAGCCTCCAAGGTACTGGACATTATAATTTATATATCAAAACATCCAAGAATGCCTATGTTTACCAAATTTTAGCAGGAGATTCAAATCCTGGAAGTGAAGTAGCTACCGGAGGGTTTAATTTCATCCCTGCCTTAAATTGCTATCTTCCTAAACAGATTAATGAACTGGGTTTTATCAATGAAAATTTTGTTCATACCAATGTTAATCCTTCAGGAGTTCTTAATATTCCCACAAAACTGAACCTTGTTACAGAAAAAGGAGCCATTGTTACAGTAAATGGTGGTACTCCACCTGCCTCTACAGGGCCCTATGATATGACAGGTACGAATAATTGGGTTACTTATGGCATTCCTAATGTTACCGGGACAATTACTATAATTTCCAGTAAAGCCATTACTGCAGGAATCACCGCAGGAAGTGACGCTGTAGGATATGGAGGTTTTTTTGCCGGTTTTCCAACACAACCCGTAATTTTAAAATCCGGAGGGAACTGTATACCCGGAATTGTACTTACCGTAGACCCCATCATCTATGACAGCTACCAATGGTACAGAAACGGAATAGCAATTTCTGGAGCAAACAGCTCTTCCATCACTCCTACGCAATCCGGTTATTATACCTGCTCTGTAACAATGGGAAGCTGTGCCCCTTTAGTTACTGAACAGTTTAAAGTTACAAACTGTACAAAGCTGACAACTACAACTTATGATGTTTGTACTTCACAAACCATTACCCCTGTCTTCAGTAACTCACCACAAACACCGGTACCATCTACAGTAGCTATTACAACTCCACCAGCATTAGGTACAGCAGTTATAAACCCTACCACAGGGGTTATTACCTATACTGTTAATACTCCCGGTACAGCAGGAAATGATACATTCACCTATACTTTCTGTGGAAATGATCCAGACTTTCCTGATTGTGAAACAGTGACTGTAAACATCAATATTAAAGCCATCATTCCTACCAATGCAGTATTATTTGCATGTGATGTAAACGGAAAGGGAACATTCAACCTTACCACAGCCAGCGTAACAACAAGCAATCCTGTAACCAAAACCTATTATCCAACTCTGGCAGACGCACAAACAGAGAACGCCTTAGCTTTAATTACCACCCCTGACGTTTATTCAGCAGCCAACGGAACAACTGTTTTTGTTGTGCTTAAAAATACACTTGGATGTAAAAGCATTGCCCAAATAACACTGTCCCTTTATAATAAAGCAACAGTAACAGATAATTATAATGGTACATTCTGTGATGACAATTTCGATGGAACTGTAAATATCATCCTTTCAAATGTTACGCCCATTATTCTTAATAATCCCAATTATTTTACAGTCAGATACTATGCAAATTTAGCTGATGCAAATGCAGGAAATGCCAATACTCTGCCCAATAACTGGAGTTATACTACAACCACAACAATCTACATTAGAGTAGATTCTCCTGATGGATGTACCCCTGTCGTTAAGCCTCTAAAATTCAGTATTGGAGATAGAATAAAGGTAGCAAACCTGGCAGTGACGGAAAGTGTATGTGATGATGATCTGGATGGAATAAAAACGGTAACTCTTGCTCAATTCATTCCTCTTTTTACTTTGGATCCGAATGTTACTTTCACTTTTCACGGAAGTTTAGCTGATGCTCAGAATAAAGTCAGTCCATTAGCTGCAACGGCAAATATTACTACATCACAGACATTTTATGTCCGTTTTGAAAAAAATGGAGTATGCCCGGAAGTAGCTTCCCTTAAAATCACCATTAAAATTCCTAAATCATCGGCCCTTCTTAAAGACCAGATCATTTGTCCGAAAATGACAACAACACTGGATGCAGGTCCTGGATTTGATAAATATTTATGGAGTACCGGAGCTACTACACCATCCATTACTAATGTTTTTGCCGGAAGCTACTGGGTAGAGCTTACCTCTAACGGATGTACCTACAGGCAGAATGTGAATGTTACAGAATATACCATCCCAATAATCACTTCCATTGAAATTGATGGTACAACCGTAAAAGTTGGAGCAAGTGGCGGCAATCCTCCATATGAGTATTCTTTGGATGGAGTTATATGGCAAACCTCAAATACTTTCTACGATGTTCCAAGAGGTCCACATTATGTGATGGTAAGAGATTCTAAACTTTGTGGAGAAGCAAAAAAAGAATTTGCTATTATTAATCTTATCAATACCATTACCCCTAATGGAGATGGGCGCAATGAGACTATAGACTATTCTGCATTAATGTCTCATGAAAATCTTGTATTCAGAATCTTTGACCGGTACGGAGCTGAACTTTTCAGGGGCACCCGTGAAAACAAATTTACCTGGGATGGAAGAGTTGGTGGAAGATATACTCCTACAGCCACTTACTGGTACTTTATCAGCTGGACGGAATATGGATCCACAGTTTCCATAAAATATTCAAGCTGGTTATTGGTAAGACACAGATAAATAAGTACAAAAAGGCTGAAAGAAAGCAATATTCTTTCAGCTTTTTACAACATACCCCGGTTCTGTTTTGAATTTAAAATACATTTATAACATTCATTAACAATTCAATACTAAAGTTTAATATAACTTTAACCACTATTCTTTATCTAATTAAGCACAAATTGCTGTATTTCTATGTAATTTTGCCAATTATATGAAGAAACTGTTTACTCTGTTGCTACTGATTTTTCTGGCAAAAATCAATGCTCAAATATATTCCGGAGAGGTATTTCTGAGAGATAACTCTATCCTTTATCTCAACCAGGTATATGTTACCAATCTGAATACGCAAAAAACTGTACTTGCTGACTACAATGGTAATTTTAATGTTCCGGCCAACCCCGGAGATGTTATCCGTTTTACCTCTATTGTTACGGAAAGAAAAGACATTAAGATGACTCCTCAACTATTAGCACAGAAAAACCTTGTAGAACTGAAAATAGCCTATTATGAGATCCAGGAGATTGTACTCAGCAGGTTCAAACCTACAGGAAATCTCAGATATGATGTAAATTCCCTTAGAAAAGAAGATAAAGCATTGGCCATTAAAAAAGTGATCGGGCTTCCTCAACCTAAAGGAGACGGAACACCACCAGAACTTCCCGTGGCCGGATTAAGGGATGGTGGGCTTACCTTCAGCCTTGAAAGCATTTATGACATGCTTTCCGGTGAAAGAAAGAAAAAACAGCGTTATCAGGCTTACGAGAATATGAATAACTCTATTACTCAAGTCAAAAACTATTTAGGAAAGGATTATTTTACGAAGTTTAAGATTCCTGAAAATCTGATTGATAATTTTTTACAATTTGTCTATACCTCGGAAAACATACAGCCTTATGTATTGGCAGGAAACTTTGAAGCTATAAAAATTCCTATTGAAAAATATATGCCTATTTATCAGAAGAGATTAAGGAACTCTCACCTTCAGGAAGTTGTTGCCCCACAACCAACACAACCAACACAACAAGTTCAACAAACTGAACAAGCTCCACAAACTGAAAAATAACAATTCAGATTTATATAAAAATCCATGTAGTGATGCATGGATTTTTCTTTTATTCACGCCAGGAACATCTATTATCAGTCATTCAAATTTTATCGAATAAATTCCATTTATATTCAAAAATATTTTTAATTTTATATCACGATCATGTGTTTAAAATAAAAACAATACTATTTCGTTATCCTACAAAGACTAATTGCCCCAAACACAAATTAAGAAAAAGTGCTCAATTTTTAACTTAATATTATATTAATGAAAAAAATACTTTTACTTCTTGCATCGGTCTTGTTTTTCAGTGTATCTGCCCAAAAGAAAGGAAAGGATTACAGCGAAATTCTGAAAAGCAATAATATCTATGAGATCAACGCATTTTTAAGAGACGCTCATCCTGATGATCCCCGAAGATCTGTACTGAAGCCAAGGGTTATGGAAATGATGAAGGAATACATCAAAAATGCCCATCCTGAAGATCAGAAAGTAAAAGACATGCAGGAAATGCTTGCTTTATTAAGAAGACGGCCTTCCACAAAAATTACGTTTGATGAAATGAATGCTATTATCAAACAGAAACAGATCGCTAAATATAAAGCAGAACTTGCCGCCAAAAAATCAACAGAAACCTATACACCAAGCAACGCCCAAAATACCTTTGTTGTTAACACTGCAGCCAATGCAGCTATTCCCAACGCAGAAGCAGAGGAATTTAATATGCTGATGAATGTTTCCCCAGTTGAGCATCAAAACAAGACCGTTAAGATTCTTAACTCTTTATTTGATAATGATCCTAATGCTAAAGAATGTATTGTTCTTATTCAGAATCAGTCTGACTGTAATATTATTGTCAGAATGGAGGGAGTTGGTACCACTAAATACAGACTTGCAGTTCCGGCCCATAAAGACAATTCAATTGTGGTAGAAAAAGGCCAGTATCTTTTTACAAGTTTGGTCTGCGGTGCCCAGTATGCTTCACAAAAAACCATTCAGAAACCTATCATGGTTGCTTTAGGCAGCGCAACAGCAAAATAATCAAAACAATATCATAGTTTCACCATAGGTCTTTTAACTTTAAAAGATCTCAATTCTGTGTAAATTTTATTACTTTTGCAGTCATTTTATAAATGACTCAATGGGCAAGAATAAATTAGCAAGATTTGCAGAAAACAAGATATTACCGAATGTAATTCAACCTACAAGAGAAGAGGCTTTGCAAGGCTTTGAACTTAAAGGAAAATGGAGAGAAAACTTCTTTAAAAATGACAATCCAATTGTTCTGGAGCTTGGCTGTGGAAAGGGAGAATACTCTGTAGGATTAGCCAAAACATTTCCTGAAAAAAACTTTATCGGGGTTGATATTAAAGGAGCAAGATTCTGGTTTGGCGCAAAAGAGGCTGTTGAAAACAACATGAATAATGTGGCTTTTTTAAGATCACAGATTGAACTTGTAGATCATTTCTTTGCTGAAAATGAAGTGGATGAAATCTGGATTACCTTCCCGGATCCACAGATCAAATACAAAAGAACAAAACATAGATTAACCCACCCGGACTTTTTAGCCCGTTATAAAAAATTCCTGAAACCAGGTGGAATTGTCCACTTAAAAACAGACTCGGAATTCCTTCACGGATATACACTGGGATATTTACAGGGAGCAGGACATGAAATCATTACCGCTCACCACGATATCTACGGAGCTCCGGAATACGATCCTAATACACCACATTTGAGAGATATTCAAACATATTATGAAGGACTGTTCTCAGCAAAAGGAAAAACAATAACCTATATAAAATTCCGGATCAACTGATGAAATAAACTAAACACTATTGATGAAAAAAAAAATTTTGACGATTTTATTTTTCACTTTCCTTACCCCAGGCTTTACGTACGCTCAGAAAAGCAGTAAAGACATTTTAAAAAGCACAAATATCAAGGAAATTGAAGAATATCTTAAGACCGCACACCCTGACGATCCTAAAAAAAGTGTGCTGAAACCTAAGCTTATTGCTCTAAAAAACTCCGAATGGACTAAAGGAGCACGTACAGCTAAACCCATGCAATCAAGACCTGTTATTACTGATATTCCAAAAAATGCAATGAATGATCCCAACTCTAATGAAGCGGAAGAATTTAAGCGTTTAATTGCCGAAACATCTGCAGAACATAGGAAAAAGACAGAACAGCTTCTGAATACAATGCTTAATGAGGACCTTACGAAAAAAGAATCTATTCTTTTATTTAAGAATAATTCAGACTGTAATATCGTTCTCCGGATAGAAGGAAAAGAGTATTACAACCTCGCTGTTCCTGCACACGGAGAAAACTTCATTATAGTGAATAAGGGTTCTTATACCCTGAACAGTAACGTTTGTGATATGAAGTACTTCTCTCAGAAAGATATAAAAAGAAGTATATTTGTAACAATAAACAATCCAGGTCAGCCAATGGCTCAACAGGCTTCAACAAAAGGGGCTCTACCTGAAAAACCATTAAAAAAAAGAAAAGCAAAAAAATAAAAGGGTATGAAAAAGCTATTAGTTCTTACCGGGATTTCAATGATCCTTACCAGCTGTAGTGTCAATTATGGTGGTTATCCAATTAGAAATCCCTACCCTACCAATTCTGGTGGTGGCAATGCAGCTAATACAGAGCGAGAATATAATGAACTGATGAAGACTTACAAATCAGAAACAGCCGAAGTTCTTACAGATCTTCTTAATGAAGCAGATCCAACTAATCCGAAAACCTCCCTTTCGGTAGAGAATGCATCTCGTTGCAATATGGTACTTACTATTAGTGGAAACGGATATTTTAAAAAGGTTCCAATCGGTGCAGGGAAAATTGGAGCTGTTATGGTTCCAAAAAACCAAAGCTACAGATTATCAGGAATGCTTTGTAACTCATCTTATCAATCTACAAAGTATATTACAAGTTCATACAATATCAAAGTAACTAATTAAAAGACAAAACTCTCACAGTGATCTGTGAGAGTTTTTTAATATTTAAATGTAATTAATCTTATCTTCTTATAGCTTATACATTTTACCAACTAGAGAACATCAAAACGATTATTTAAAATCTCTATTGGGCTTGTATGGGGTTATAAAACGTCTTATTAATCTGCGTTATCGGCAAGATCTGCGAAACCCTATATAAAAACAAAAAACGCTGGATCTAAATCCAGCGTTTTTCCTATATTAAAGAAAATCTTTAATTATTCTGCATCGAAATCAGCATCTGTATCAGCAGATACTTTTTCTCCTTCTTCTTTAGATTTTTCTTTATCAGCTTTTCTTTGAGACTGACCTTCTTTGATAGATTCAGAAACTACGCTAAGGATCATATCAATAGACTTAGAAGCATCATCGTTTCCTGGGATAACGAAGTCAACTTTTCTAGGGTCAGAGTTTGTATCAACGATACCGAAAACTGGAATACCAAGTTTCTTAGCTTCAGTTACCGCGATGTGTTCTCTTAAGATGTCAACTACAAATACAGCAGATGGAAGTCTAACCATGTCAGCGATAGAACCTAAGTTCTTCTCTAGGTTAGCTCTTTGTCTGTCAACTTGTAATCTTTCTTTTTTAGATAAAGTTTCGAACGTACCGTCTTTTTTCATTTTGTCGATAGAGTTCATCTTCTTTACCGCCTTTCTGATAGTAACGAAGTTCGTTAACATACCACCTGGCCATCTTTCTGTAATATAAGGCATATTAAGTTCAGAAGCGTGTTTTGCAACTACTTCTTTCGCTTGCTTCTTAGTAGCTACGAAAAGAACTTTTTTACCTGCAGAAGTTAATTTTTCTAAAGCGCTGCACGCCTCATCTAATTTAACTGCTGTTTTATGTAAGTCTACAATGTGAATACCGTTCTTCTCCATAAAAATGTATGGAGCCATATTTGGGTTCCACTTTCTAGTCATGTGACCGAAGTGTACGCCAGCCTCTAAAAGGTCTTTTACATTTGCTTTTGCCATGTTTTCTGTTTTTGTTAGTTTACTTTCCGTCTTTTAAACAATCAACAACTTCTTTAGATGGGAGAAGCGTTTGGATGCTAAACGTAACGGGCAATTGGCGGTCTGCTTTTCGCTTTTAGCAATAGGCTTTTCGCCGAGATTAAGTTTAAATAAAATGTAGTACATTTCTGTAGCCAATAGCCATAAGCCATTCGCCAACAAGAAATCTTAACGTTTTGAGAATTGGAATCTCTTTCTTGCTTTTTTCTGACCTGGCTTCTTTCTTTCCACCATTCTTGCGTCTCTTGTAAGTAAACCAGCTGGCTTTAATGCTAATCTGAACTCAGCGTTGATTTCGCATAAAGCTCTAGAAATACCTAATCTGATAGCTTCTGCCTGACCTGTATTACCACCACCGAATACGTTTACGGTAACGTCATACTGACCAACAGTCTCAGAAAGGATGAACGGTTGGTTTAATTTGTAAACCATCACGTCTGTAGAGAAATATTCTTTAGCATCTTTACCGTTTACTGTAATGTTTCCAGAACCTGGTCTTACATAAACTCTTGCTACAGAAGTTTTTCTTCTTCCGATTTTGTGAACTATAGACATAATTAATTATTTAAATTCGTTAACATTAATTGTTTTAGGCTGTTGAGCTTCATGTTTGTGCTCAGTTCCTTCATATAAATAAAGGTTCTTAAGGATAGCAGCACCTAATCTGTTTTTAGGCAACATACCTTTTACAGATTTCTCTAATACCTTTAAAGAATCTTTCTTTTGAAGTTCAGCCGCAGTCATAGACTTCTGTCCACCAGGGTATCCTGTATGCCAGATATAAGTCTTATCAGCCCACTTGTTTCCGGAAAGTGTAATTTTCCCAGCATTCAAAACGATTACGTTATCACCACAATCTACGTGAGGTGTAAAGTTCGTTTTGTGCTTACCTCTCAAAATCTTTGCAACCGTAGAAGCTAGTCTTCCTAACGGCTGTCCTTCAGCGTCTACCACAACCCATTCTTTATTAGCAGTAGCTTTGTTCGCTGAAACAGTTTTGTAACTTAATGTATTCACACGTTTTAGTTAAAGATTAAACATAATTTACCCCTAAAAGGGTGTGCAAAGGTACAAATTATTTTCGTAACCCAAAAACATATTTCATTTAATCTATAAAATATCGGATAATCAACCCTCTAGCAATAGATTTTAACACTATTTATATTTTTGGCATAAAACTTGTAAAATGTTGTGGCGATGAAAAAAAACGTTTAGAAGGTTCTGAAAACACAGAGATGATAAAGCAAGAGTTTCTTCCCTCAACTCTTTCTTTATTGCCTTTTACTAAAATTTTCTGCAAAAGTTTTTTTTCTGTTTATTTCTGACTATACCTAATATACAGTCTCTTTATATTCATTAAAAAGACATCACTGGATAATCTACTACTCCTCTTTTACGACTAATTGTTCTTCAATTTTAATTTTTCTTTAAAGATTTCTTCAAAAGATTATTGATATCGTTATTTATTTCCTGAAATATTTATCTTTGTCTCACAAACAAGTACCATGAGCCACGGAAAGATCCGAGAAGACAAAACCTGCCTGAACTGCGGGCATCAAGTAGAAGAAAGATTCTGCCCTCATTGCGGACAGGAAAATACTGAACGCAGACAACCTTTCTATTTCCTCTTCACCCATTTTATTGAAGATTTTACTCATTATGATGGTCAGTTTTGGGGAACCGTAAAAAATCTGTTATTTAAACCCGGTAAACTGACAAACACTTACCTTGAAGGAAAGAGACAAACGTTCGTACCTCCTGTAAAACTTTATATTTTCGTCAGTTTTATTACATTTTTCCTATTTGCACTGTTTCCTCCTTTCAATATTAATTATGGTGATAAAGGGAAAGATGAACACAATGGAGCATCAGCCAATCCTCCGAAAAAACAAGTTGTACAAAACATCATTAAAGGCATTGAAGCAGAAAAAACAAATTCAAAAGACTCAGCAAAAATTACAAAACTCAATAAAGCACAAGTTTATATACAAGACTCGCTGAAGGCAGACAGCTTTGAAGAAGGTCTTATAAGCACAATGGATACCAACAATAAAATAGCTGATGATTCAGGTGTTTTAGGATATAAAACTCAAGAGGAATATGATAGAGGAACAGCCAATAAAAAAATATCTTTAGTTTTATCAATGATCCTTTTGCTCATAAATTCTTTAAACTTAAGGAAGAAGGGGTTAAAAAAGGAGATATTCTGAGAAATCTGGTACAAACATCATTTCATAATCTTCCGAAAGCTCTATTTATTTATCTTCCCGTATTTGCATTCTTTTTATGGATATTCCACAAGAAAAAGAAATGGTGGTATTTTGATCATGGTATTTTTACCTTGCATTATTTTTCTTTCCTATTAGTCAGTATTTTAATTTTAGGAATTTTACTTAAGCTCACGAATGTATTAGCTGATTACGCATTCTTTAATCCTATAATAGTGTTTGCTATGATTATAATTCTAGTATATGCTCTTATCTATTTTTTTATTGCACATCGTAGGGTTTACAAATCCCATGGTATGGTAAGCATCATCATTGGTGGTATTATATTCTTCTTAAATCTGATTGCATTTACATTCTTAGTTACCGGATTGGCCGTAGTAAGTTTTCTAATGCTTCACTAAATAATAAATAAGGCTGTCAAATTTGACAGCCTTATTTATTTTATTTTCTTAATGACTTAGTTGCCCTGAAGCTTGCTATTACATAATAGGCTACAAACACCATAGAAAATTTCAAAATGGATGGAATAGCCAGCTCAAGTTTAAAAATTAAAGTGCCTATAAAAACAAGAATAGCCATCACTATAAAAGACAGTCCCAGTTTTTTAGGCAGTGCAATATCCGGCGTATCCAAATAATAAGCAACACCCCACGCAGCTCCGAAGGCAATGGCATAATAAAATTCCAGTCCAATATTATCTGAACTTAAAAAGAAGTAATTGATTAGGAAGCTTACTACGGTTCCCAACGCGAAATATATCAGGGCTTTTTGCATGACTGTAAAATATGGTGCAAAAGTAGAGATTTTAATTTGAGAAACTATGGATATATCAATTTCTAAACGAAATCTGCAAGTCGTTTTTAATTCTGTAACTACCGAACCATTACTCTTTCAAATTCTCAAACCTAAAAGTGGAGACATTTTATTAAATAACCCATTTTAATAAGTTAATAATCAATACTATAAATTCAAACACAAGGTTCTTTTTTTATTATTATATTTGAAAACTTAGAAACTTTCTAGAATTTTTATGGAAACCCAAAAATATACTCCAACCAACAAGGTAAGAATCGTAACAGCTGCGTCATTGTTTGACGGACATGATGCTGCGATCAATATTATGCGTCGTGTCATTCAGGGAACTGGATGTGAAGTGATTCACTTAGGACATGACAAATCAGCAGAGGAAGTTGTAAACACAGCGATCCAGGAAGATGCCAATGCCATTGCATTAACTTCATATCAGGGTGGTCACAATGAATATTTCAAATATATCTATGACCTTTTAAGAGAAAAAAACTCTCCACAGATCAAAATTTTTGGTGGTGGTGGTGGTGTGATCCTTCCGGAAGAGATTAAAGACTTAATGTCTTATGGAATCGATAGAATTTATTCACCGGATGACGGCCGTGAACTGGGACTTCAGGGAATGATTGATGACCTGGTAAACAGATCAGATTTTGCTACAGGAAAAGAAGTTACAGCAGAAGACCTGAATTCAATCAGTTTTGAAAACTCAACAAGTATTGCCAGAATTATCTCTGCTGTTGAAAACTTTTCAGATGAAAAACCTGAATTGGTAAAGGCAATTGACGAAAAATCAAAAGATTTAAATATTCCGATCATTGGTATTACAGGAACAGGAGGTGCCGGAAAATCATCTTTAACGGATGAATTGGTAAGACGTTTCCTGCGTTCCAACACTGATAAAAAAATTGCGATCATCTCTATTGACCCTTCTAAAAAGAAAACAGGAGGTGCTCTCCTTGGAGACAGAATCCGTATGAATGCCATTAATGACCCTAGAGTTTATATGCGTTCAATGGCAACAAGAGAGAACAACGTTTCGGTTTCTCCGTTCATTCATTCAGCATTAAATGTACTGAAATTGGCTCATCCAGATGTTATCATCCTTGAAACTTCAGGAATTGGACAATCAGGATCAGAAGTTTCTGACTTTGCAGATGTTTCTATGTATGTAATGACTCCTGAATATGGTGCCTCTACTCAGCTGGAAAAAATTGATATGTTAGATTATGCTGACCTCGTTGCGTTAAACAAGTCTGATAAACGCGGAGCTCTTGATGCCCTTCAGGCAGTAAGAAAACAGTTCCAGAGAAACCACCTTCTATGGGAAAGCCCATTAGAGGATATGCCAGTATACGCTACAAAGGCTTCTCAGTTTAACGACCACGGAACTACAGAACTTTACAACAGATTGGTTTCAAAAGTAAATGAGAAATTTGCTGATCTGGGCCTTAACACTTTTGTGGAACAGGAAATTACAGATGAAGTAACCATCATTCCACCCAAAAGAGTACGTTACCTTTCTGAGATTGTTGAAAATAACAAACAATATGATACCAATGTTCAGAAACAAGCTGAGCTTGCCAGAAAAATGTATCATATTGAAGGGGTTAAAAATATTATTTCCAACGAAGCTTTAGATACTGAATATCAAAAAGCAGAAAAGGAACTTCAACAGGAAAATATTGATTTCCTGAGAACATGGGACGACACTAAAAAAGCTTTCCACGCAGAGTTTTATTCTTATTTCGTAAGAGGAAAAGAGATTAAGGTAGAAACATCTACAGAATCTTTATCTCACTTAAGAATCCCGAAAATTGCCTTACCAAAATATAACGACTGGGGTGATCTGATTCAATGGAAAGGTCAGGAAAACCTTCCGGGAAGCTTCCCTTATACTGCAGGAATCTATCCGTTCAAAAGAACAGGTGAAGATCCAACAAGGATGTTTGCAGGAGAAGGTGGCCCGGAAAGAACCAACAGAAGATTCCATTACGTATCTGCAGAAATGCCTGCAAAACGTTTATCCACAGCATTTGACTCAGTAACGCTATATGGGCAGGATCCAGCTTTACCACCAGATATCTATGGTAAAATTGGTAACGCAGGGGTTTCTATTGCAACATTGGATGATGCTAAAAAACTATACTCAGGATTTGACTTAGTGAATGCATTGACTTCTGTTTCCATGACGATTAACGGACCTGCTCCAATGCTCCTGGCTTTCTTCATGAATGCTGCTATTGATCAGAATGTTGAGAAATACATCAAAGAAAACGGATTAGAAGCTAAAGTTGAAGCTAAGCTTAAGGAAAAATTCGACAATAAAGGTTTAGAGAGACCAAAATATAATGGTGAACTTCCTCCATCCAACAATGGATTAGGATTACAGCTTTTAGGATTAACAGGTGATGAGATTATCCCTGCTGATGTTTATGCTGACATTAAAGCTAAAACCATTGCTACCGTTCGTGGTACCGTTCAGGCTGATATTTTAAAAGAGGATCAGGCTCAGAATACCTGTATCTTCTCTACTGAATTTGCTCTAAGACTAATGGGTGACGTTCAGGAATATTTCATCAAAGAAAAAGTAAGAAACTTCTACTCTGTTTCTATTTCAGGATATCATATTGCTGAAGCTGGAGCTAATCCTGTTTCTCAGCTTGCCTTCACATTGGCAAACGGATTTACCTATGTAGAGTACTATCTGTCAAGAGGAATGGACATCAATGATTTTGCTCCAAACTTATCTTTTTTCTTCTCCAACGGTATCGATCCTGAATATTCTGTGATTGGACGTGTAGCAAGAAGAATTTGGGCAAAAGCTATGAAACTGAAATATGGTGCAGACGAAAGAAGCCAGATGTTGAAATACCACATCCAGACTTCAGGACGTTCGCTTCACGCACAGGAAATTGATTTCAACGATATCAGAACTACGCTTCAGGCACTTTATGCCATCTACGACAACTGTAATTCTCTTCACACCAATGCTTATGATGAAGCAATTACCACTCCTACAGAACAGTCTGTAAGAAGAGCAATGGCGATTCAGTTAATTATCAACAAAGAATTAGGTCTTGCTAAAAATGAAAACCCACTTCAGGGATCTTTCATTATTGAAGAGCTTACTGATCTTGTGGAAGAAGCTGTTTATGCAGAATTTGACAGAATTACTGAAAGAGGAGGTGTATTAGGTGCTATGGAAACCATGTATCAGCGTTCTAAAATACAGGAAGAATCTATGCATTACGAATGGTTGAAGCACACCGGAGAATATCCAATCATCGGAGTAAACACCTTCCTTGGAAAAGACGGTTCTCCAACCGTACTTCCAGGAGAAGTTATCCGTTCTACTGAAGAAGAAAAACAGGCACAGATTGAATCTCTTCACAACTTCCAGAAAGCTAATGAAGGAAAATCTGAAGAAGCCCTAAGAAAACTTCAGCATGCAGCTATTAACCAGCAAAACTTATTTGAAGTAATGATTGATGCGGTTAAATTCTGCTCTTTAGGACAGATCACTAATGCTTTATTTGAAGTGGGCGGTAAGTATAGAAGAAATATGTAGTACGGTACTAGCTACAAGAATTATAATTCAAACCTCAAGGAATTTCTTTGAGGTTTTTTTGTATTTTTAATCTAACAAAACTAACACTCATGAAAAAGGAATTTCAAATTAAAGAACCTTGCTCTGTTTCCCGGGAAATATGCAGGAAATTCCTGGTGGAAGCCTTTGTGAGCGTTGTTCAAAGAAAGTGTATGACCTTGCGGATAAAACAAATGATGAAATTAAAACTTTATTGCAATCCAACTCATCCATCTGTGGGAGAATCCAACCTCATCGATTATATATTCCGGAAGAAAAAACAGAAACCCAATACCATTTTTTCCATTTCCCTTTTAGAAAAATAGCCGGTGGAATCTTCCTATCCATTTTATTTACATCCAATCTCAATGCACAAAAAAAGAAAATTGATACTTTAGTAACCCGTGAGATTCAGGGAATGGTAATGATTGCTCTCAAACCGAAGAGTGAAGATTATGTTTATCCTGAACCTGCAGTGATCAGAAAACTGGAAATAAAACCTTCAGGAGATACTGGAAACCTCATCCAGTATCAGTTTATTACAATTCTTACCCCCTTCTAAAAAGTTTACATCCGCTTATGCATTTAAAAACCATATCAATATTCCTGCAGATGATCTCAGGCTGAGCAATATATTTGTTTTTGAAAGAACAGATCCTCAGAATGGAGAATTAAATGCAAATAAATACTTCTTCTTTGTTAATAAAAGGCATATTAAAGATGATAATACACTGAGTCTAAATTTAGATCAGGCAAAAAAATTACCTTTTATTCCTAAAAATAATGACTTCATTTATTTTCTGGATGGTGAAGAAATCACAAAAAAGAATTTGAACAATATCAGAAGGAAAATAAGATTCATTTCTATTTTCTACCAGAAATCTACGCAGAAGAACTATTTGGTTCTGATTATTATTTTGAAAACGGAGCTATTGTATGCTATCGGAAATAAGTTTCTAACCTATCATTACAAACAATAGCGATTTCAAAAGGTTTTTATCTGTATTAGCCCTCTTCTTAATAGTTTTTTAGACTGCAAGTTTCTTTTAGTTATATCATCCTTAAAAAATAAAAAACCGCAGAATCATCTGCGGTTTTTTTATATAACTATTTGTATTTATTTCTTATTGAAATCGCCTGCAAAAACAGAAGTCAGTTTATCTTCGCTGATATATTTCTTAAGAACATCATTCACCTGGCCTACTTTTAAAGCTGAAACTTTCGCTTCCAGTGTATCATAGTCTTCCAAAGGAATACCATACTGAAGCTGAGAATTTACAAGTCCCATCAGTGTACTGTCATTACCTAAACTTGTTTTTCTTGAAGTTAACCAGGAAGTAAGGTTAGATTTAAATTCTTCTTCAGTAAAGCCTTCTTTTACAGCTTTATTCACTTCTTCTTTTAGAGCCTTATCCACTGCATCTTTTTTCGTTGGGTTAAAGAAGGCATACCAACCCCATGATGCAACATTATTATCTGCCGGTACTCCCATGTATGAACCTGCTCCATAACTGATTCCTTCTTTTTCACGAAGTCTCATAGGAATTCTTGCCGTCATAAATCCACCGCTGCCTAACATTTCATTAGCGATCAGTAATGCCGGATAATCCGGGCTCTTTCTATCCATAGAGAAGCTGATTTTTCCGACAGCAGCTCCGTTTTCTTTATCCGGTGTTAAATAAACTTTATCTTCTTTTTTAGTCGCAAAAAATTCAGGCTTGATTTGTTCATAATTTGATTTGGAGTTCCATTTTCCAAATGTATTTTCCATTAGTGAAGATGCAGTTTTAGAATCTATATCTCCAATCATAGTTCCTACTCCATTATTACTTCCTATAATTTTATTGTAAAAATCTACAAGTTCCTGTCTTTTGATGGTTTTATTAGCCTCAATCTGCTCTTTGAAAGATGGGGTGTAATAAATACTTTCTTTAGGATAGTTTTCCGTAATTTTTCCAATTTCCGTAAATGCTAATGCCTGCGGATCATTTAAAGAACCTTCCAGGTAAGTATTGTATTCATTAACAGTTTTTGCCAACTCTGCTTCAGGGAAGTTAGATTCTGTAAGAATCTCTTTCATCAGATCCATTACTTTCGGTAAATGCTCTTTGTAAGTACTTATGTTTGCAGACAATGTCTGTCCTTTAAAAGAGAAACCGATAGACGACTTCCACTGATCCAGCATATCCTGAATCTGCTCTTTCGTATGAGACTTAGTTCCGGTTTTCATCACCTGAGCCATTAATGCTCCAATCTGAGATTTTCCACTTAAATCTTTAGCATTACTTACAGGGAAACGGAAGCTTCCCAATACTTTTCCACCTTTAATTTCTTTCTTAATCACTCCGAATTTCATTCCGTTGCTTAGTTTCCCTTCAGAAAGATTCGCTTTTAGGTTTTTAATACTTGCTTCAAAAGGAGCAACTTCTTTTTCTAAAGCTTTTCCTTTATAATCTTTCGTTAAAGTAGCAATCTGGCTATCAGAATATTCAAGGTTTTTAACTCTTACCTCATCTTTAGCAGGTACAAATACACCTACTGTTCTGTTATTCGTTTTAAAATATTTATCCGCAACTCTTTGGATATCCGCTAAAGTTAGTTTTTCAACATTATCACGATACAGCATTCCCAGCTTATAGCTTCCGGCTCCTACAATCTCAGTAAGCCCAATTGCAAAGTTGATTGTATTGTTTTTCGTGTTTTCAATTTGTTTTAAAATTTTAGCCTTAGCTCTTGCAACATCCTGTTCTGTATACTTAATGGTTGATACTTTATCCAGTTCTGTTCTGAATTCTCCTTCTACAGCTTTTACATCTTTATCAGCAGGAACTTCCAGACCAAAATACATGAATGCGGCATCTCTTACCGTTGGCTGATAAGAATAAACAGAAGCTGCTTTATGAGAATCAATCATTGCCTTATATAAATATCCTGAAGGATCTGCCGTTAAAATCTCTGATAACGCGTCCAGTGCTGCATAATCTTTATCTGCATAAGGTGCCGTATGATATAATGCACCCACAATTTTACTGTCTCCTGAACGTTTCAATTCTACAAAACGTTCACCATCCTGAGCTGGTTCTACAGTATAGGTCTGATCCAAAACTCTTGAAGGTCTCGGAATCACTGAGAAATACTGAGAAATATAATTTAAAGCCTGTTTTTCATCAAATTTACCTGCAACAACAAGGGTTGCATTGTCCGGCTGATAATGTTTCTCGTAGAATTTTCTAAGCGTTGGTGCTTTTACTCTTTCAATATCTTCTTTGCTTCCAATCGTACTGTTTCCGTAGTTATGCCATAAATAAGCTGTAGATACAATACGCTCCATTAGAACTGAGCCCGGATTATTCTCACCAATCTCGAATTCATTTCTTACTACGGAAAATTCTTTATCCAGATCAGCTTGAAGAATTGTAGCATTCACCATTCTGTCTGATTCCATTTCTAAAGCCCATTTCAGGTTTTCATCACTGGAAGGGAAAATTTCATAATAATTTGTCCTGTCGTACCAGGTTGTTCCATTGGCATCTCCTCCTTTGTCCGAAAGTTGTTTTTTAATATCACCTAATTTCTTAGTGCTTTTAAATAACATATGCTCCAGTAAGTGAGCCATTCCTTTTTCTCCATACCCTTCGTGCTTAGAACCAACATTGTAAATAATGTTCACTACCATGTTACTTTGTGAAGCATCGGGAATTAAAAGGACTTTCATCCCATTACTCAAGGTGTACTCTTTTACTCCTTCTGTATTGCTTACAAATTTGGGAGTTTCAGCTTTCTGCGAAAATAAAGGGGTTGCGATTCCTGTAAAAAATAGGACAGCTGTCCCTACTAATAGATTTTTCATGTGTTTTATTTTTAAATCTGTTTAATTTTAAGTGTCTTCTGGTTTATTATACTAATTAGACTCTATAAATCACTGAAATGTTACAAATTTTGTCATAAAATTGCATTATTAACAGAAACTGACAGTAATGAAGCCTAAAGCCTTATTCAACTGGAGCAGCGGAAAAGATTCCGCATTGGCTCTTTACAAAATAATACAGGAAGATCAATATGAAGTATGCACTCTATTAACCAGTATCAACAAAGAGTTTCAAAGAATTTCCATGCATGGTGTTCATGTTCATCTATTGGAACAGCAAGCTTCTCTTCTTGGCATTCCTCTTACGAAAATGGAACTTCCAAAGGAACCTTCCATGGAAGAATATCAGGAAATTATGAATACCACAATGACTGAGATACAGGCTCAGGGCATTACCCATTCTATTTTTGGGGATATTTTCTTGGAAGATCTCCGCCAATACAGAGAAAAACAATTAAACTCTATCGGTATGAACGCTGTATTCCCTCTTTGGAAACAAAACACCTCTGATCTTATTCAAGAATTTTTAGCGTTAGGATTTAAAACTATTGTAACCTGTGTAAATGGAACTTATTTAGACAAAAGTTTTGCCGGAAGAATTATCGACCAACAATTCCTTGATGAACTCCCTGAAAATGTAGATCCTTGTGGAGAAAATGGGGAATTCCATACATTTACTTTTGATGGGCCTATTTTTAAAAGCCCGGTTCGGTTTGAAATTGGAGAAACAGTTAAAAAGACATACCCTAAACCGAAATCCAATCCGGAAGATCAGGATGAAGAATATGTTTTCTGGTTTTGTGATCTTATCCCCAAATAAACTATAAATGATATTTTTAGCCACGAATGCCTTTAGGTTTTCAAAAGGCGTCCGTGGCATTAAATTTACTTTAATTCTGTAATAACAGTATTCATGGTTTCAAATATCAGCTGTACATCTGTTTCATTGGTTTTCCAGTTTACAAAAGCAGCCCGGATACCTTTATGCTGATTATAGAAAGTAGGGGTCATGAAAACTTTTCCTGTAGCATTCAGTATTTCAAGGAATTTTCCTACCTCATCCTGTTTTGTACCATCTTTCAGAGTGAAACATACTGTATTCAGACGTACTGGTGCTAAAAGCTTAAAGTCACTGCTGTTTTCAATAAGTCTTCCAAAATTTCTGGCTAATGAAACATTATTTTCTATAATATCCTTATAGCCTTCTTTTCCATAAGCCATTAAAGAAAACCATGCCGGAAGAGCTTTTAATCGTCTTGAGTTCTCAGGAAGGAAATTTAAATAACTGAAGTCTTCCAAAGGATCTCCTAAATAAGGTGCATTGGAGTTCTGAAAAGTCTCTACCTGTAAGACGTTATATTGTTCTTTTACCAGAAATAGGGCACTTTCATAAGGAACGTTCAACCATTTATGACAGTCTATAGTAATACTGTCTGCATGTTCCCAACCTTCAACAAGATGTTTATAGTGCTCTGAGCAAGCAGCAAAACCACCGAATGCGGCATCAATATGCCACCAGAAGTTGTATTTTTCTTTTAACTTTTTGATTTCTGTGAAGTCATCGAAATCAACAGTATTTACGGTTCCGCCACTGGAGATCAATATAAACGGTTCATTATTCAATTTTATGATCTGTTCTTCCAAATCTTTAATAGAAATGGCTTCACGATCATTCCCATCTGTTTTAATCTTGATAATATTATTGCTGCCCATTCCTAAAAGAGACAGTGATTTTATAGAGGATGAATGAGGTGTTGCCGTCAGAACTTTAAATGCTTCAGAAACACCTTCTTTAGCAACATCTCTGCCTTTTTCTTTTCCTAACCATTGGCGGGCAACTGCAAGACAGGTAAAATTAGACATTGTTGCTCCGGTTACAAAACCACCCAGAAAGTTATCCGGCAGCTCCAGAAGTTCCAGAATAAGTTTAATAGTCTCAAATTCTACATTCGCAGAAATATCTCCCTGTCCTTTTCCAGACTTAGGGTTCTGGTCATAAATCGTCGTAAGCCAATCTCCTGCAATAGATGCTGGTGTAGAGCCTCCGGTTACAAACCCGAGATATCTTGGTCCGGAAGAACCTACCATGATAGGTTCAAACCTTTCATTAAATATCTTGATTACATCCTCTGTTCCGTGACCATATTCCGGAAGATTTACCGGTTCTGAAACAAAAGGGTCATTAATCGTTGTGGGTCTGTCTGCAAGAGAATTCAGGTATTCTGTTCCCTGCTTTTTTATAATGTCCAATAGATGGCTTATGTTTACTGAATCATTTTTCAGATGTTCTTTCATGATGTTTAGGATTAAATGATAATCTGTTCAAATGTATTGAATAGTCTTCAAAGAACCATTAAATATAGATTAAATACCCTAAATATCCCTTCTTAGCACGCATTTTGCATCCTACAATACTCTTAAAAATTTCAGTATCTTTAAGAATATCAATTTAATTTCAAAAAATAAACACCCGTGATCAAAAATTTAATGTTCCTTCTTTCTTTTTGTTTTTTAGTATCATCATGTAAAACAGAAACCCCATTACCTCCTCCTGTTGATAAAAAAGCTATTGTTGACTCCACCATCACAGCTTTTCAGAAAACACTTTTAGAACAGCAGATTGATTCTGTATTCAAAAAGTATCATTTCAATGGAAGTATTGCAATTTTTAAAGATTCTCTTCCCCTTTACAGAAAAGAAAACGGGTATTCAGATTTTAAGAGAAAGGCTAAAATTGACAGCAGTACCATCTTTGCGATAGGCTCTGTAAGCAAGCAGTTCACTGCCGTTATGATTTTACTTCAGATGGAACAGGGAAAATTAAATGTTACGGATAAAGTTTCTAAATATTTAAAAGAATTTCAGATCAAAGAATATGAAAATATTACTATTCATCAGCTTCTGAATCATACTTCAGGTTTAAACTTAATGGGTGGAAAACTGATGTTTAAAAGTGGATCAGATTTCTTCTACTCTAATGATGGGTTTAATGCGCTGGGAAAAATCGTAGAAACCGTTTCCGGCAAATCATATGATGACAACGCATTGGAATTGTTTAAAAAAGCAGGCATGGCTCAGTCCTCAACCGGAGATATTTTTAAAGGGAATAATTTCGCATCGGCTTATTTGGGAAATGCAGGCAAATTTCAGGAAGTACCTAATATGCCTAAAAGATTAGGTGGAAAAGAAATAGGAACTCCTGCCGGTGGAATCCTTTCTACAATCCAGGATCTTCATACATGGAATAATGCATTATATGGTGGAAAAATCCTGAAACCGGAAACACTTAAACTGTTTATGGCAAAAAGTGCAGAAAGACACCATGCAATTTTTGGAAAAATGGGCTATGCCTACGGAATCATGCTGAACATCGGCAAACCTAATTCTTACTTTCACAGCGGGTATGTAAAAGGCTCACCTTCTCTGAATATCTATTATCCTGAAACCAAAACTTCCGTGATTATTCTATCTAATATTGCAGATGAAGAAAAAGGAAAAGGCTTAGTCTTCAAACCACATATTGAAGTGAAAAAGATTACAGATCATCTTGAAAATACTATTAATCAACTTAGATCAGGACATTAGTTTTTTGTACTTTGCGATACATTAAGTTATTTTTATCTTTATGAAAAAGATGTACTTCATTGCCATCTATCCATCTAAAGAAATTATTGAGGAGATCAGGGCTTTCAAAAGAGATATGGCTATTAACTATAATAACTCTAAGGCATTAAAAAATGATGCTCATATTACTCTTTTTCCCCCTTTTTCCAGAGAACTGGAATTAGAAGAAGATATTCACATTGCTTTTCAGAAAATTGATACTCAGCTTGAACCTTTTGAAATTAATCTGAATGGCTTTGGATGCTTTCCTAATCCTAAAAACCCGGTCATCTTTGTACATCCCGAAGATAATATCCACTTAACAGATCTTTATAACAGAGTAAAACAGCAGTTCAATTTTGCTAAATACTCTTTTACTCCTCATATGACAGTAGGATACAGAGATCTAACCTGGGGAAATTATCTTAAAGCCTGGGAAAAGTATCAACACAAAGAATACAAAACGAAATTTTTAGTTGATAAGATTTTACTTTTACGCCATGATAGTAAATGGGTTCCTATCGCTGAGAAAAGCCTTACAGAAACAATATAAAATCTTCCCTATTTTATTCTCTAGCTCCTACAGACATCTATTATCTATTCGTCTATCATCTCTTCGTCTTTACCTCATTATTATTTTATAAAGTTCTATCTTTGTCCCAATGATTGCAGAGAAAATAATTTTAGGTATTGATCCCGGAACTACCGTAATGGGATTTGGTCTTATTTCCGTTAAAAAAGGTAAAATGGAGATGATTGCCCTTCATGAACTGATTCTAAAAAAGTACCCTAACCATGAGACCAAACTAAAATATATTTTCGAAAAACATTAGCGTTAATTGACGAATATCATCCTGACGAAGTAGCTCTTGAAGCTCCTTTCTTTGGGAAAAACGTACAGAGTATGCTGAAATTGGGACGTGCACAGGGCGTCGCAATGGCAGCCAGCTTATACAGAAATGTTCCCATCACTGAATATTCACCTAAAAAGATCAAAATGGCCATCACCGGAAATGGTAATGCCAGTAAAGAACAGGTAGCGGGAATGCTTCAGAATCTCTTTAAGCTAAAGGAATTTCCTACCAAATATTTAGATGCCTCTGATGGTCTTGCTGTTGCGGTATGCCACCATTTTAACTCCGGAACTATTGTAGATACGAAGTCGTATTCCGGATGGGAGAGCTTTTTGAAGCAGAATCCGGATAGGTTGAAGTAGATATTTTTGTGGGATAACATTGAAAGTACTCAATCTAATAGTAATGGAATTTTCTTTGTTTTTAGAATACCATGAAATATTTTAATATTGTTTTTCTTCAAAGAGTCTAATTGTTCTTCCGGCAGGTATTTTTTTATCTCAGTAGTATCAAACTTTAATTCTATCTGAATAAAATACTCCTTATTTTTCTCAAAAGTATAATAAATACCTGAAGACTCTAGGTCCTTTTTAAAAATTGAAATTTTCTTTGAGATTTTCTTTTGATCATCAGGAGCCAAAACAAATTTTGATTTTGTAATCACCTTATAAGCCTTTGCTCCCCAATAATCGACCTTAACACCCTGAGTCAAAAGTTTTTTCCATAGTAAAGAATCATTGTGCGCATTACATATAAATTGATCCATTTCTTTTCCTCTGGGCTGCTCTCTATCAATATAAACTGTATTCACGGTAGGTTCTTTACCATCTTTATCAGTTATTAATATAGTTCCCCCTAAATATCCCCATCCTCCGCTATTAATAAATGAAGGTGGATAAAAAATATACTTTATATCTGTATTATTTCTGAGCACAAGACAGGAGTTTTTATTTGTGTCATATGCTGAATCGCAAAAATCAAGAGTTATGCCTTTTGGGGTACAGCTTAAGCACATTATAAAAATTATTAGGACCAGGATCTGTTTCATACTTTATTTTCGGAATTGTAATGGAAATCAATTTATCATCTTTTAAAGTAAATCCAGTCGCTACTTATATAGTCACAATTTTTACAAACTCTTGTTTCTAAGGAAACCTTAAAACGATACCATTTATTTTTTTCCAGAGAATAAGTACTGCTTAACAGGCTGAATTTATATTGCTTTTTTTCATTCTTTTTCAGTAAAAACCTGTAAGGAAAACATGGTTCTGTAAAGCAGTCAAAATGATTCCTTGGAAAATCTATATCATCATATACTCCGGCTTCAGCATCACTTTTCTGAAACGCAGTTACCACCAGAGCATTATTGTCAATCTGCTCCGGAACTTTAATCGAACTTTTATCAGGATTTGTGATTTCAAGAATAACTTCTCCTGTATTGATGTTATCAAGATTCAGTATATAGGTATATTTTGTATTGGCTTCCTGCCCAAAACAGGAAATAGAGAGCAGAACAAAAAAGGAGATAATAATTGATTTCATAAATCTATAAAAAACTAGAAAATAAACTGATCAGATACAAAACCATACTCGATAGAAATAAAGTTAAGCATTTTTTTAATTGCCAAAACCACAATCTCAGCAACCTATTTAAAGCCAAAGTTTAAATTACTTGGTAAAACATAATACTATCTTTTACATTGGTATGATTTTTAATACTACCTTTGTATAAATTTTCTATGATGAAAACAAACCAACAAACTATAAATCAAACGAATCATACAATAAACTGGTTCCAGAAGTTCCTGATGGTATGCTCCGGCGGGAACATTCATATTTTAAGAAAAACCCCAAGTGAATGGAATAAATTTTCCGGTATTGGGGGCATCGTACTTTTCACCGCAGTATTTGCCACTTTGTCTGCAGGCTATGCCATGTATACCGTCTTTGATGATATCTGGGCTGCTGTAGGCTTTGGGATTCTGTGGGGATTAATGATCTTTAACCTCGACCGATATATTGTGTCTTCCATCAAAAAAACCGGAACATGGTGGAATCAGATCCTGATGTCTATTCCCCGTTTAATCCTTGCAACATTTTTAGGAATTATTATCTCTAAACCTTTAGAGCTTAAAATTTTTGAAAAGGAAGTCAATAAACAACTGAATACCATTATTCAAAGGAATAAAAAACAGCTTCAGGGTGAAATGACCGGAAGAATTCTTCAACAAAGCGGACCTTTTGAAACGGAAAAGAAACAAATCGCAGAAAAAACCGCCCTATATCAACAGTCATATGATTCAGCTTCTGTAGAACTTGAAAAGGAAATCTTGGGAAAAGAGTCCGGCTTAACCAGTGGAAAAGAAGGATTCGGACCGAATGCCAAGCGTAAACAGCAATTGAAAGAGCAACGAAGACAGGATCTTGAAAACTATCAGAAACAGGTTGCTCCAAGACTGGAATATCTGGATCAGGAAATTTCAAAAGTATATACCAACCTGGAAACCGAAAGAAAATCTACAGAAACCTTTGAAGATAAATTTAACGGTTTTGCTGCCCGGCTTCAGGCTTTGGACGAGCTTGGTAAAAATTCTGCCATCATAGGGCTGGCTGCCACTTTTATCATGGGCTTATTTATCTGTCTTGAAATCTCACCGGTTCTGGTGAAACTGATTTCTCATGTGGGACCTTATGATTATCTGTTAGAAAAAACTGAAAATGATTTCAGACTCTATTCCAAGGAAAAAATTGAGAAGGGAAATGCCCTCACTGATTTCAGAGTCGAGGATTTCAAGGATAATCTAAAAAAATAGTGTATTTTTCATCCATGATTATTGATAAAGAAGAAATCCAGAAGAAAAAGAAAAAGCTGGACGATTGTAAAGCTTATCTTAAAAAAGAATTTATCGGAATAGATAAGATCATCGATGATATCATGGAATATATCCAGATCTGGTATCTGATGCCTGAAATTCTGACCCGCCCCGTAGTGATCAACCTATGGGGAATGACCGGAGTGGGAAAAACAGATCTGGTAAGGAAAATGGTTCGCTTTCTTGATTTTCAAAACCGTTTTGTGGAAATTGAATTAAGCAATACGGATGAAACATCATGGAGCAAAAGTGTTTCCGACATCTTACAAAGTAATGGGTTAAGCGATGAGAAGCCCAGCATTGCTCTTTTCGACGAAATCCAGCGTTTCAATACCATAGATCCGGACGGAATACCCGTTCCACAAACCAAATTCACAGATTTTTGGGAGCTTTTAAGTGATGGGCGTCTGAGTAAGAGAGAACGTGAAGATCTTGAGCATTATTTATTCTCATATCTCTTCCGTAAAAAAGAAAATGACAGACGAAAGCTGAACGGAGAAACAGAACTGGATGAAAATCCATATCTGAACCTATGGGATGCTAAGGAATTAAAGAAATACCTCAGCATGGAAGATGATGTGATGAGCATTATTGATATGAAAGAGGAAGACATGATTAAGCTTATCCGCAAAAAACAGAAGGAAAAGAAGATCTATGAGCCGGTGGATTACAGTAAAATGCTTATCATCATCAGTGGTAATCTGGATGAAGCTTTTCAAATGTCAAGGGAAACCAGTGAAGCAGATGTGGATGCCAATATTTATCATGCATTTACCAAAAAAATAACTGTAGTTGATATTAAAAATGCTTTAGCCAGAAAATTCCGTCCGGAACAGGTGGCCAGATTCGGGAATATTCATCTGATTTATTTTTCATTAAAAACCGAAGATTTTCATACACTGATTCAAAGGGAGATCAATAACCTGAAACATAGTACGAAAACGAAGTTCGGAGTTTCTTTAAAAATAAATAAGCCCATTAATGAGCTTATCTACAGAAACGGAGTATTTCCCGTTCAAGGAGTTCGTCCTGTATTCAGCAGCGTAGTAGATATTCTAGATACTAACCTCAGCAAGTTCCTTTTTGAAGCTATTATTCATGATGATAAGAATATCGAAATCAATTATCTTCAGGATGAAAAGATCATTACCGGAAAGATTGGTAACAGAATTATAGAGATTCCTTACCTGGGAAGAATTGACAGCATACGACAGGCTAACCAACAGGATGCTGTAGCCAACATCAGTGTTCATGAATGTGGACACGCAGTTTCTTATATGTTATACACGGGTTTTGCTCCACTACAGCTTAAAAGTAAGGTAGCCAGCAGTTATGCAGCCGGTTTTACTTTTCCACATCAGATTCATGATACCAAAGAAAGCCTTCTTAACAGAGTCAAAATCTACCTTGCCGGTGGTATTGCTGAAGAAATTATTTTTGGAGACCAGCACGCCAGCATTGGCAGAAGCCATGATAGGGAGCAGGCGACGATTTTAGCCATTGATTTTATCAGAAAATATGGCTTTGAAGAAGATTATCAGGCAGCTTATAATCTGGAAGCATATCCTCACCGCATGCAGCAGCACATCACAGACGTAAGAGTTGAAAAACTGATGCAGGAGCTTGTACAAAAAACAAGAGAAGACCTGATTCTACATCTTGATCTGCTTAAACATATGAGCAAAACCCTTAGCGAAAAAGGAAGTATGTCACCCAAAGAGATCTATGATATTGCAGTGAAACACCAGTTAGAAGTAAGTATTAAGGAAGAGGGATATCTGCATATTACCAATTATCATGACTTACTTACTATTTAGAGAATGTATCTATAGAAATGGTAAAAGTCATAAATAAATTCTAACCTTTTAGTTCAATCTGAAAGGTTTTTCTTTTTAAATTTATACTAGTAAAAATCGATTATCATGAAAAATTTACTTTATGCATCTACACTGCTTATGATCAGTGTATTTTCTCCTACGCTAAAAGCTCAGGCATCAGAACCTTTTTTAGGACAAATAGCTTTTGTCCCTTATACTTTCGCCCCAAAAAACTGGGCAGAATGTAATGGTCAAATTATGTCAATTGCCCAGAATCAAGCTCTTTTTTCTCTTTTAGGGACCACTTATGGTGGAAATGGTGTTACAACATTTGCTTTACCTGATATGAGAGGAAGGATGCTTGTACACAATGGACAGGCTCCCGGTGGACCTACCACTTACACGATGGGACAGATTGGCGGAGCTGAGAGCGTAACCTTAACAGTAACCCAAATGCCTGCCCACAACCACACCGTAAATGCAGTAACTACCGACGGGAACCAAAATGATCCTACCGGAAGCCTTCCTGCCAATACAAAAGTTTTGGATAAAGAATATTCTGACGCGGCAGGAAACACTACTATGAAAGCTACAATGCTGAACAACACCGGAGGAAACCAGGCTCACGAAAACAGGCCACCATTTATTACTCTGAAATGTATTATTGCATTAGCTGGAGTATTTCCATCACAAAACTAAAAACTATGAAATTTCTCTACTTACTATGTCTGGTGCTTGCAGGCTCAGCTTCAGCTCAGACAATTACTTTTAACGGATGTCATAATCTGTTTGAAGATCAGAATTTTACATTCAACAAAACAGGAGTAGATGCTTTTAATAAAAACATTTATATAACAACCCCAATCAATGATCAGCAGCCTTGCGGCGGATTGGGTAACTGTGAATTTAAAATACAGTGGAATAATGCGCTTACAAGATGGGAATTTCTTGGGGATGAAGGAAACGGAACTTTTACCACCCCTTATTTAATTTATTATAATTCAACGGGGAATAATTCTCTTTCTATACCTCCGGGCAATAATGCCGGAACCTGGATTGAAAATACGGCTGTAACAAACGGGGATTGCAGTGGAAATCTTACAGCTGGTAATTCTACAATGACCGGTGATGTACAGGGGCCTGCACTGGGAACACAGGAAGTTTCTAAAAGCAGAATTCAGATTTTCCCTAACCCTGTTTCGGATTATATTCAAATTTCAGGAATTAATGATGGAAAAATGATGCAGATTTACAATATTGACGGCCGTCTTATAAAATCTGAAGGATTTGATTCAAAAGTGAATGTTTCAGAACTTACTCCTGGGGCTTATGTATTAAAAATTACAACCCGGGGATTACAATCTCATGAATTTAAATTCATGAAAAATAAAAGGAAAATTTTTACAATTGAATAAAAAAAGACTGCCTTGTGATAAGGCAGTCTTTTATATGTTATGGATACTCTTTATAAAGAATAGTTAGGGGCTTCCTGAGTGATAATCACATCATGTGGGTGTGATTCTTTCAATCCGCTTCCTGTAATCATTACCAATTTGGAATCTTTCTGTAAAGTTTCAATATCTTTAGCTCCACAGTATCCCATACCGGCTCTTAAACCTCCAACTAACTGGAAAATAACTTCTTCCAATTTACCTTTACTTGGAACTCTTCCTTCAATTCCTTCCGGAACGAATTTTTTAGCTTCACTCTGGAAATATCTTTCTTTTCCACCTCTCTTCATAGCAGAAAGGCTTCCCATCCCTTGATATGTTTTGAATTTTCTACCTTGGAAAATAATTTCTTCACCCGGAGCTTCATCAGTTCCTGCTAAAAGAGATCCTAACATCACTGCTCCTGCTCCACTAGCAATTGCTTTTACGATATCTCCTGACAGTTTAATACCTCCGTCTGCAATTACTGCGATATTTTTAGTCTGAGCATATTCGTAAACGTTATAGATCGCTGATAATTGAGGAACTCCAACTCCAGCAACTACTCTTGTTGTACAAATAGAACCAGGACCAACACCTACTTTCAGAACGTTTGCACCAGCTTCAATAAGATCTTTTGCAGCTTCAGCGGTCACGATATTTCCACCAACGATATCCAGATCCGGATATACTTGTCTGATTTCTTTGATCTTATTTAAAACTCCAATAGAGTGTCCGTGAGCAGAATCAATACCAATGATATCAACTCCTGCTTTTACAAGAGCTTCGATTCTTTCCAATGTATCTTCACCAACTCCAACACCTGCACCAACGATTAACCTACCGTTTTGATCTTTGTTTGCATTTGGATATTCAAGCTGATTATCAATATCTTTAATGGTAATTAAACCAACCAATTTGTTTTCAGCATCTACAATAGGAAGTTTTTCAACTCTATTTTTAAGAAGAATTTCTTTTGCTTTCTCAAGATTGGTATTTTTATCAGAAGTGATCAGGTTATCTTTAGTCATGATCTCTTCAACCTTTACCTCAAGGTTTTCCTGATATTTTACGTCTCTGTTTGTGATAATTCCGATTAATACATTATTTGCATCAACCACTGGAAGGCCAGATATTTTATATTTAGCCATTAATTCTCTAGCTTCACCTAAAGTATGATCTTTTGAAAGCGTTACAGGATCAGAGATCATTCCGTTTTCGGAACGTTTCACACGGTTTACCTGTGCTGCCTGCTCAGCAATTGTCATGTTTTTGTGGATAAAGCCTAAACCTCCAACTCTTGCCAATGCAATTGCCAAATCTGCCTCTGTAACAGTGTCCATTGCAGCGGAAACTATCGGAACATTCAGCGTGATTTTGTCGGTAAGTCTTGATTTTAATGAAACCTGGTTAGGTAAAACTTCTGAATAAGAAGGGACTAGAAGAACGTCATCGAAAGTGATGGCTGTCTCTACAATTTTGTTATGAATAGACATCTTTACTTTCTTTGCAAAATTAGGTTATTTTTACGACATATGAAAATCATTTTTAATAGTTTAAATAAAAATTAATAATCAATAAGTTAAATCGAAAAACCGCCCTTTTTAAGAACGGTTTTCCTTCACAAAATAAATTTAGTATGTCCGAAACTACTTGTCTGATATCAATATTTTGAATAATAAAGCCTATTTCACCACATTTCCATTCTCATCCAGATTTTCAATATGGGTTTGGTTATTTTTATCTATATACAGTTTTAATCTCACTTTTCCTTTGGTGTCACGAATAAAAACACCTACATCTCCATCTGCTGTTTTTCCTGCAAAGAATCGTTCATTCGTTAATTTGCCCTGTTCTCTAAGCATTGCATAGGCTTTTTTACTTGCAACAGGGTCATTCATTTTTTTCAGAGAGTCTTCAAACTTAATGATATCCTCTAATGGAAAATTATCAGGGCGATCCCAGAGTTTTAAACCATAGACTCTTTTTTTATCTTTTCCAGCCTGTTCAAGATACTGCAGCTGCATAATCTGATCGGTATTTCTCTGATCTACGGAATACACCATCCCGGATTCTTTTTCATTAGCATCATATACAAGTCCTCCACATTCGTCTCCTAATGAATTAAAGAAAATCAGCCCGGCATCCCGTTCTCTCTGCTTCATATTTTTATGATTCACCATTCCCGGATGCTGACGTTCTTTATTGCTGATAACCATTTTCAATGTTCCGTCTTTTTCAACAATATTAATACGTTCTACATCTATTTCTTTAAAATGTTCAACAGAAGGATTGGACTTAAATGCCAATATAAAAAGCAAAATACAAACTACAGTAAGCGAAGCTGCATATATTTTCAAAATACGAACTTCTTTGATCAGCTTTTCCATATGAAGATTTTTAAATTGAAATCTAATTATTTATCAGAAACCGCATTAATCATTTTTGAAATATCATCAGGCGTAAAACTCCCCTTTACATCTACAAAAACTAGCTCTTTATCTGAATTTACAGTTATCAGCATATTCTTAATGGTCTCTCCATTTTGCTTTACCCGCAGATTTACGTTTTCTCCGTTGTGTTTGATGGTAGCCCAGTCTTCATAATTATTCTTATTCAGAAACTTAGCATAATCATTCAGCATTTCTTTGCTTCCGTTTTCTACGGTAAGAACCTTTATTTTGGAAACCTTTTTGATAAGGCTGATAAGTTCTTCACTTTCTCCGTCTTCTCTTAAAGCCTTCTTTATATATGGCTTTGCCAACAATAACGGTACATTAAAACTTGTAAACTTGGCATCCTTAAAATTATATCCGGAGTCTGAAAAAAAGTCCATATTAGGTTTTTCAGAAACAATACAGGACTGAAGGGCACCTACTACCAGAAGGGAAAAGAAAATAATTCTGAGTGTTTTCATGGTGATTATTTTTTAGTCCATTGGTCTTAGCAATCCTCCTGATGTCTTGCTGATGTTGGCATCTATTTCCGGTCTGCCTTTATATCTAACAGATCCTCCCGAAGACGCTCTCACTTTAAGTTTATCTGAAACATTTACGGTAAGGTTACCTCCTGAAGTTGCTTCCGTTTCAAGATAGGTGAACTTCAGATCATCTGCTTTGCATAATGCTCCGCTACTGATATCAATCGTTCCGGAATCTGCTTTTCCACTCAGACTGATATTAGAACCGCTTGAACTTTTAATTCCAATATTTCCAGCTGTGATACCTGCTCTGATATTTGATCCTGAAGAGACAGAAATATTAGCTGTATTTGAAATTTTGAAATCTCCGGTAATATTAGATCCTGATGATGCATCAATTCTCATATCTTTTTCCTGAATAGAATTTACAATTGTAAGATTTGAACCTGATGATGCCTCAACACTTTCCATTCTTGGAGAAGATACATTCACGCTTAGGTTTTTAAATCTCAGATTTCTTACTCCTTTGTTATCAATATAAATTTTCAAAACTCCATTTTCTACCTTAGTAATAATGTATTCTAATTTGTCTGAATCAGCAATCACTTTTACACTGGTTGGTTTTTCCTGTTTAAAAATTACGTTTACCCCTGTACTTACCTGAATTCCTGAAAACTCTCCTACATTTCTGGCTTCACCATTAAGGTAAGATGAATTACTATTTGAAGTTACATTACTTCTTGTATTGGAAATTGGGCTTTTTTTAGTCTCACTGGAGTTAATAATCTTACTTACATCATCCATAGACAATTTCCCATCAAGCATAACAAATATACTTTCTCCGCTTCCACCATCGATGCTTAGCAGCAGATCATCCAAAATACCATTTTTAGCTTCCGCAGAAAGGAATTTCACTTTAGCTCCTGCATTATTTACAGACATGATCTCATTATAGTTCAGATTCTTTAAATAAGAGGAGATATCTTTACTCAGCTGAGACATATTGGTTTGAATTTTACGTCCCTCAGCAGTATTTCCTTTTTCCGGATTTTCTGTAATCAGAATCTTAAGTCCGTTGATTTTTGACAATAACGGTTTGATCTGATCCAGCTGAGAATCATCAATATTAAGACTGCTGAGCATCCCGAACATAGGTTTAGCAATTTTAATAGAGGTTACTCCTTCTACTTCCTGATATTTGTCAAATAGCTGATCAAATTTATCTTTTTGTCCATATACATTAAAGAAATGGGAAAAAGCAAGAGCGAATATTATGAATAGTTTTTTCATGAGTCAATTTTTAATTTTTAAGTTAATGATAGCAGCTGTTGTTCTGATTAATAATCATCTTCTACCACCGTAGGCTGTGCCAATTTTTCACTAACGTTATTTGCAAATATCTGGAATGAGTATTTTGTTACATTAATAGCTTCTTCTACGTTATCAATTCTTTTCCCGTTTACAATGACGTAAGAATTTTCATAGCCTGTAGAATCTTTAGATTTATTATTTTTAAAAGAGAAATTATCAGCATATCTTGGCTTTTTTTCCTTTTTAAGCCTTCCTCTTTTCGGTAGGATTTCATCCATAACATCTTTTTCAGCTACATTATTCTCCTGGAAGATAGAATCTTTTTTAGCACCAGAAATGGAATCGGTATGATTTACTGCCACCTGTTCATTATGGTTATTATTTTCTTCAATAAAACCGGACTTCTGTTTCAGCACTTCATTTTTCACCAGACTTTCCTTATTCTGAACTCCTGTTCCAGAATTATTTTTAAGGAAAAATCCGATCCCGAAGACCAGCATCACACTGGCGGCCATCCAGAACCATTTGGGAAATGAGGGCTTTTTACTTTCCCCCAATGGAATAACAGGTGACGTATTTTCTTCAGGTTCCGCATTTTCTGTCTGCTGAAGAAAATCATCAAAGCTCCATTCCATTTTATCTTCCTTTATCTCCCGGAAGATTTCATCGTATTTATCTTGTAATTGATCTTTTTTCATAGCTCATCAGTTGTGAGATTTGTTCTTTTACTTTTTGTCTTGCCCGCATAAGGTTTACCCTTACTGCATTTTCCTCCATTTCCAGCATTTCAGAAATTTCGGAAACATCGTACTCTTCTACATCTTTCAAGTGGATTACCAACTTCTGTTTTTCGGGGAGCTGATTGATAAATCCTACAATATGTTCCTTAAGGTTATCAACTTCCATACTGTAAAGCTCAGACCGGTGAAGCTGCATATCCGCAAAGCCTATCCTCACATCGTGATGCTTCAGGCGGTTCAGACATTCGTTCCGGACTGACTTCAGCGCATAGGATTTTAAGTTCCCAAACTGCTCAAGTTCGTCCCTCTTCTGCCAGAATTTCATCATGATATCCTGCACTACATCTTCTGCCTCATCACTACTCATGACGAATCGCTTCGCAAAACGATACATCTCGTCTTTGAGAATAAACACCGTATTCTTGAAAGTTTCTTGGGTCATGAGTTTTGTTTCTTATAGGTAAGACAACCAGTCTTTACAATCTATTACATCAAAAATAAAAAAACTTTGAAAAATTTTGAATTTTTATTTTCAACAGATTCCTAATAGATTATATCTTTTTATAAAAGTATTAATTTACTCAGTATTCACCATTGTTTACCAACATACATTTCTCATATTTGAGAATTAATAGGGAATTTTTATATTTGCTCATGAAAAAAATATTATTGATTCTCATTTCTTTTTTATTTTCAATTTTTAAATCTCAGTCTTCAACGGAAAGCGTACCTATCTCTTATACAAATTCTCCTAATTCAAAGTTCAATCTTAAATCTATCTCTTACGATGAAACTTTCCCGACATTAAGAGGAGAATCTATTATAACATATAATCATGAATATGAAAGTTTAGGTGTTAGGAAAACCTACTACAAAATTAATAGATCTTTTGATTTATATAATGACTATCCCTTTTTTCTAGCGATTAGTAATGATGGCAGAAAAATAGTTTACATTAAAAATCGAACGTATTTTAAAGATGAAGAGCATAAAAATGTAACATACTATTTAGATGGGAATCTTGTACAATCATATGATACGGATGAATTTATAAATTGTAATAAGGACAAAGAAAAATGTGAAATGTTCTATGAGAATACCAATAGTATATTAGACTATCGGAAAAGCACATCGACTGTGAAAGTCTACAAAGATAATATAAGTGATAAAGAAAGATTTCTTAATCGAAATTTCGTCTTTAACAAAAATGATACAATCTATATCGTAGACTCCAGAAAGATGGTCACTTTATTTGATCTAAATACCAATAGGATCTTAAAAACAAAAATTGATTTTGATTCTCTATATCCAAAAGTAAAAAATATTGAAAGTATTAAAAGCCAGATTTCATATTATAAATATCCTTATAAATATATTAATGACATTCAAAATAATGTAAGTAATGAAAAATTGTCTGAAACAATAAGCAAATTTTCAGGATTAAAATTTATTTCTATAGATGATGCAACCTATCCTAAATATAAACTAAATGAAGTACAAATAACAGGTTATTTAAACAGAAATGGAAAATTTGAAATTGAAATTTTTAAAGCCGATGAGGCATTCAACTATAAGAAAATAAAGGATTATTTGGAAACCACAATTTTTATGACAGATTTTATTCCTAAAGAGGTTGACAGAATTTATTTAGGACATTTTTTTGGAGGCTATAGAAGTTTTGACGATAAAATCGCAGAGATAGAAACTATAAAGGAAAAAAACAGACAAAAAGAAGAATTCAAGAAACGTCTTACACTAGAAAAAATTAATGATATATACATTCCTAAAAATCTTTATGAATGTATGAGGGAGTTAGATAAAACATTAAATTTTGAAAGTAAAAAAAAGCTAAAAGAAGCCGAAAATTCTTTTGAATATAGTTCTCATTTGGGCGGACTTGGAATGTGGATAAGAAATAATTGGGGAATAAATGGAGGTTCCAGGCTATTAAAATATTTTAATGATCGTGGGGTTGGTAAAGAAATATATGGAAACGAAACTATTTCAGGTTTAATTATCGAAGAATATATTAAATGGTTGAAAGGAGACAAAGATTCTTGGGAAAAATGGGAAAATATACATCCTATTAAAAAATAAAACCTCAGAAGATTCTGAGGTTTTTATATTCCATTTTAATACGTTTCAAAAACATGTTTCAAAATCGCTTTATCTTCTTCTGTTAAAGCTACTTTTCTTCTGGTCATTGCCCTTTCTGCTACTTCATAGACCTTATCTAATCTGAATCTTTCATCATCTTTTAAGCCACCCCATGAAAAGTTTTCCACAAGGTTGGGTGGAAAACCAGGTTTGAAGATATTGGAGGCAACTCCAATTACTGTTCCGGTATTTAGTTGCGTATTGATAGCCGTTTTGGAATGATCTCCCATAATAAGGCCTGCAAACTGTAAACCTGTATCTTCAAAAGCTTTGGTTCTGTAATTCCATAGCTTTACATGGCTGTAATTATTTTTAAGGTTAGAAGAATTGGTA
This sequence comes from Chryseobacterium sp. CH25, assembly GCF_004119455.1. GTDB lineage: Bacteria > Bacteroidota > Bacteroidia > Flavobacteriales > Weeksellaceae > Chryseobacterium. Next base: position 40,206 of record NZ_NRQT01000002.1, on the reverse strand, counting down.
TCTGCACCAAAGTTACACCACTCTCCTATTACAGAATTTCCTACAAATCCTTCATGTCCTTTACTGGTATACCCAAAGATCACAATATTATTTACTTCTCCACCCACTTTACAATGTGGACCTACAGTAGTTGCACCATAAATTTTAGATCCTAAATTAAATTTAGAATCATCTCCGAGAGCAATAGGTCCTCGAAGATTACAACCTTCCATTACTTCTGCATTTTTACCGATATAGATCTTTCCGGTTTTGGTGTTGATTGTAGAAAATTCAATTGAAGCGCCTTCTTCAATAAACAGGTCTTTTTTATCTCCTAAAAATCCGTTTGTAGAAGATAGTTCCTGAGAAGTTCTTCCTTTAGTAAGCAAATCAAAATCGAAATTAATAGCGTGATGATTATAAGTAAAAAGATCGGTTGGTTTTTTAAAGAAAATAAGGTCTTCTTTAATATCTGTCATCTTTTCAATCTGGTGAAGGGAAAACCCTTTCATATTGATTCTTGCTGCAACCAATTCATCTTCATATACCAAAGCTTCACCTTGCTTAAGATCTTTGATCTGTTGAATAACAGCTTCTGTAGGAATAAAGTTCGGCACTATAAAAAGACTTTCCTTTTCTTCCGGTGTTTTAAATTTATCCTGAAGATACATTTCTGTAAAATAAGAAACCTCTGTATTCTCCAGAATTTTCTGCCATCTTTCAGAGAAAGTAAGGATTCCGCATCGCATGGCTGCAACTGGTCTGGTAAAGGTAAGCGGAAGAAAATCTTCCCAATATTGTGCGTCTGAAAATACTAACTGCATTTTTTATTTTTTAGTTGGAGATTTTATACTCCAGAAGTTACATTTGATTGATAAGTCTGTTTCAAACAAAAATACAAAAAGATAGGAGAAGTTGGGAGAGAAGAGAAAAGATAATAGACGGATAGATGATAGACAAGGAATGGAAGACTAAATATCTAGCTGATAGTTTCTTTATAAGAGTGATAAATTCTAAATACAAAAAAGCCTCCCAAAAATTGGAAGGCTTTTATATTGTGAGTATACAAAAATTACTTAGCGAATTTTTTGTATTTGTTCATGAACTTATCAACTCTACCTGCAGTGTCAACTAGTTTCACTTTACCAGTGTAGAAAGGGTGAGAAGTTGAAGAGATTTCCATTTTGATTAGAGGATACTCTTGTCCTTCGAACTCGATAGTGTCTTTTGTTTCTGCAGTAGATTTGCAAAGAAACACCTCGTCGTTACTCATATCTTTGAAAACAACAAGTCTATAATTTTCTGGGTGGATTCCGTTTTTCATAATGCTATTTTTAAAAAATTAAAGTTTGCTTTCGAAATAGTAATGGATATTTCTCTGCTAATTTTAGGTTGCAAAAGTACAACTTTTTTTCTAATATCCAAATACTGGATTCAATATTTTTTTCTTGATAAGAAATTCAAAGTATTTTCGTTAAATTTGGAACTTACTAAACATTAATTTCAATGAAATTCAAATTATTACTGGCTTTTTCTTTCTGGATGCTCCTGGTAGCAGTATCATGTAATAAGGATGATATTACTTTTGATGCTCCTTCACAACAGCTGAGGTTTTCAAGAGACACCGTATTCTGTGATACGGTTTATCATCAGGTACGTTCAGAAACCTATGTAGTAAAAGTATATAATAATGAAGATAAGGATATTCTGATCCCAAGGGTAAATCTTGAGAAAGGAGCTACATCATTATACAGAATTAATGTGGATGGAAAACCGGGATATGATTTTAAAGATGTTCCGCTAAGAAAAAAAGACAGTCTCTATATATATGTAGAGATTGCTCCTCAGGCAACAGGACCAGAGGCTATTGCTGAAGATAAAGTAGTTTTCTCCGGACCTGCCGGACAGCAGCATGTTACTTTGTTCTCGGTAGTTCAGGATGCTGAGTTTTTTATTCAGACTCCAACTAATCCTAATATCATTACAAGTTCTACAACATGGACTAATAATAAAGCGAAGATTATCTACGGGAATCTTACGCTGGATAAGAATGTAACACTGGATATAGATCCCGGTACAAAGGTATATTTCCATAAAAACAGTGGGATGAAAGTCTCTTCTGATGCTGTTTTAAATATCAACGGAGCTCTGGATAAACAGGTTATTCTTCGTGGTGACAGAAATGATCCTTATTATGATACGATTTCTAAAAACTGGAATTCTATCAAAATGGAACCTAATTCTATTCTGAATATGAACCACGCAAGACTATTCGGAGGAACAAGAGGTCTTGAAATGAAGCAGACCACAGCCAATATTTCCAACTCTTTCATCCATACTTTCTTTGAATATGGACTGTATGCTGTAAATTCTACTGTTACTGCCAACAATTTAGTAATGAACAACTGTGGTTTATCATGTATCGGTATTTTCAAAGGTGGAAAACACAACTATACCCATGCTACGATTGCCAACTATTCTAAATCGATGCAAAGCTTTGACAGAAAAGGAATTTTTGCAACGAATGAATGGAAAAATGATGCCGGACAATCAGAACAAGCAGCTTTACAACAGTTTAATTTAAGAAACAGCATTGTGTATTCTGACAGGGATAATGCAGTTCAGTTTGAACAGACACCAGGGCAGCAATTTGAATATTTAATTCAAAACTGTTTATTAAAGTATTCAGGTACATCTGAAGCAGGTTTTGCCTTCGATAATAATGTAAATGTAGTACAGAGTATCAAAAATACAGATCCTCAGTTCATGAACTATTTCATGGCCAAAATGAACCTAAGAGTAAAAACCACTTCTCCGGCTAAAGGAAAAGGAAATGTTACCGTAGCAGGAAATGTACCATTTGATATTGTGAATGAACCAAGAACCACTAATCCTACTATCGGAGCTTATCAATAATGGAAATCACTCAATTACAACAGCAGGTTGACGAATGGATTAAAACCATCGGTGTAAGATATTTTAATGAACTCACCAATATGGCGATGCTTACTGAAGAAGTGGGTGAAGTAGCCAGAATCATTGCCAGAAGATACGGGGAGCAGAGCGAAAAGGAAAGCGACAAAAGCAAGGATCTTGGTGAAGAGCTGGCCGATGTACTGTTTGTAACCTTATGCCTGGCAAACCAAACAGGAGTAAATCTACAGGATGCCTTTGACAGAAAAATGAAGATCAAAACAGATCGCGATAAAGATCGGCATCAGAATAATGAAAAATTAAAATAAGATTCCTTTGCTCAGATTTCAAATACAGATAAAAAGATTTGAAATCTGACCTAAGGTTTAAATATGAAGAAATAATGAAGAAGTTAGAAAAATCAACATTAATCGGAAATAAAACAGTACAGATCAGCGGTTCGAAAAGTATTTCGAATCGTTTATTGATTCTGGAAAGTCTGTTCAGCAATATAAAAATCGGGAATTTATCCAATTCCCAGGATACGCAACTGCTTAAAAAAGCTTTATCTGAGATTACGGATGTGGTGGATATTCACCATGCAGGAACAGCTATGCGCTTTCTTACGTCCTACTACTCCATCCAGGAAGGAAAGACAACGATCCTTACCGGTTCCGGGAGAATGAAGGAGAGACCTATTAAAAATTTGGTAAGTGCCCTGAAAGATCTTGGTGCTGAAATCGAATATATGGAAAATGAAGGTTTTCCACCTTTGAAAATTACAGGAAAAAAAATTACACAGACTTCTGTAAATGTTCCGGCGAATATTTCCAGCCAATTTATCACTTCCTTGCTTCTTATCGCAGGAAAACTTGAAAATGGTCTTGAGATTAATCTTGTAGGAGAAGTTACTTCAAGGTCTTATATTGAAATGACACTTGATATCCTGACAAGATTTGGAATTAACAACAGTTTTGAAGGCAATACTATTAAAGTAGAACCTTTCACTTCCAATAATGAAGATACAAAAAGCTATGAAGTGGAAAGTGACTGGAGCTCTGCTTCCTATTTCTACTCGATCTGTGCATTGGGAAGAGAAACCATTCATCTGAAAAGCTTTTACAAAGAATCTACTCAAGGGGATTCTGCCATTGCAAAAATTTATGAAGATTTCTTCGGGATTAAAACAACATACTCTGAAGCTGAGCACCAACTTACTTTGGAACCTCAGCCTGATTTTTCTTTCCCTGAAAAAATCATCCTGGATATGAACAACTGTCCGGATATTGCACAAACCCTTTGTGTAACAGCTGCTGCATTGAAAATTCCTTTTGAAATTTCGGGATTGGGAACGTTAAGGGTAAAGGAAACAGACAGACTTCAGGCTTTATATAATGAACTGAAAAAATTGGGTACTGAAACAGAAATCACTGATCTAACCATTAACTCTGTGAGTTTCGGAGAACCGGAAGATCATATTTCAATCAAGACGTATCAGGATCACAGAATGGCGATGAGTTTTGCTCCTTACTGCCTGATTGGGGAACTTACTATTGAAGATGAAGATGTAGTGGAAAAATCTTATCCAATGTTCTGGGAAGATCTTTCCAGCGTAATGACGAGATAATTTGAAAATCTGAAAATGCAGTAATTTGAAAATGGGTTAATCACCTTATTTCAAATTACTGCATCTATATAAAACATCATAGCCATGAAATATTTATTCTTACTCTTATTCTCTATTCCTTCTGTTCTTTGGTCACAATATCTAAGATCTAATGAAGAAGTTATTTATTCCTTTGATACCAAAGCCGGAAAGAAATTGGTATTGGTAAAAGACAAAGGGAATGAATATATTCAGTATCGATTCGGGAGTAAAGACCGTGTAGAAATGGAATTTCCTTCAGAACGAAATAAAGAAAGCTGGAAACAGTTCAGGTATAAATCCTATCACAGAGGTGGCGGAAAACAAAATGCAGGAATGGATTTAGAATATCTTACCTTTTTAAATAAGGGTTACAGTTATACACTTTTCAAATCTTACTATGCTGAAGATAGCTCCCATTCTACAGGAATTACAGTCATAGACAACAAAGGAAAGTCAACTGATATTACAGGAATTTACAAGAGTATCAAAGGCTGCCTTTGTAACCTGGAAGATATAGAATTGATTGAGAAAGACGACTCCGGTCTGTAATTTTACCACTCTCATGAAGAAACTTCTTTCTCTTATTACCATTTTTCTTATCACAGGTGTGTATGCTCAAAGCCTGAAGAATTTTTCCGTACCAAAAGGTTATAAAAAAGTAACTGAAGTAAAAGGAGATTTGGATAAAGATGGAAAAGATGAAACTGTTCTTGTATTTGATACAGACAAAACAGCATCCGATGATGAAAGACCTTCAGGAAAAAAAGATTATAAAAGAGTTTTCTATATTCTAAAAAACGAACAGGGCCAATTTAAGACCTGGAAAGAAAATTTTACTCTACTTAATTCAAGCGGACTGGGATTTTATCCTGAGGATAATATTCTTGATATTAAAATAAAAAACAACTGTCTGGTAGTGGAACAACGTTTTTCTACCAATTCAAGGCATACCCAGACAACTAAACATACTTTCAGATTCCAAAACGGAGATTTTTACCTGATAGGCTCCTATGATAATTTTGCAGATACCTGTGAATTTGATATTACCCATGAAATTAATTTCTCTACAGGCAAAGTAATTATAGACAGAGAATATTCATCATGTGATGATGATGCGAAAGTACCTGAAAACTTTCATAAGGAATTCGTCCATAAACTTAAAGTTCTTATTAAAATGAATGATTACAGAATGGGAGAACACAAGTTCAAAATTCCGGGCTTGAAGGAAGATTTTGTTTTTTAAGAAGGAAGTGGGATGATGGAGGCTGGAGGTTATATCCAGCAAAAACTCTCCTAATCCTTTGTTTCGGTATTAAATTTACAAAAAAAGAAGCCCATTCCCTTTCCGGTTTAAAGCTCCTCCCTCTTCCATCATTCAGCTTCCCGCCTCACCACACAACAACTTAATCATCTTTTAAAGTTAAATTAACTCCTGGTTGCCAGACATATTCTTAATTTTAAATACAATTAAAAAATAAACTATGTTCAAGCACCAAATTAAACATGTAAAAAACTTTACGCTTAGTATAGCGACTGCAACCGTTTTCTTTTCCTGTTCGGAAGGAGTGGTAGAAAGAGATTCCGGTGAAGCAGGTCTTACTTCTGTTAATAAAGCAAGCTATAAAATGGCAGCAGCCGTTCCTGTACAAATGAACAGCTGGATGGCTGGCCTGCAGGATAACATTTCACTTTCAAAAATTTCAATTCCCGGTACCCATGACTCCGGAGCGCGTATAGATGCTCCCGTAGTATCAGGTACAGCGAAAACACAAGACCTCAGCATTGCTGAGCAGCTGAATGCAGGAGTCCGATTCCTGGATATCCGCTGCAGACATATTGATAATTCATTTACCATCCATCATGGGGCTATTTATCAGAATTTAAATTTTGATGATGTTTGAATGCCTGCTATGCGTTTCTTGAAAGCCATCCGTCTGAAACCATCATCATGTCTGTAAAAGAAGAACATGATGCTTCTAATACAACAAGATCTTTCGAGAGTACTTTTGATTCCTATATTCAAAAGAATCCTTCAAAATGGGATCTGGGAACCAATATTCCTACTCTTGGAGAGGTAAGAGGAAAGATCAGGCTACTCAGAAGATTTTCAGCAGGAACAGCAAAAGGAATTAATGCCACTTCATGGGCAGACAATACAACTTTTGAAATCAATAATCCAGGGGTACAACTTAAGGTTCAAGATTATTATAAGGTAACTAATAATGATGATAAATGGAACGGAATTTCCAATCTTTTCAATGAAGCTAAAAACAGCAATAGCAACAGACTTTTCATCAATTTCACGAGTGGTTATAAACCGGGAATATTCGGAATTCCGAGCATTCCTACCGTTTCCAACGCTATCAACCCGAAACTTAAAACGTTCTTCCAAAGCAATACAAAGGGACCTTATGGGATTATGCCTGTTGATTTTGTAAATGCAGAATTGGCAGAACTGATCGTAAAAACCAATTTCTAGTGTAGTTAGATATAAATTGTCACCATGAAGCTGTCTCTCTTTTTGAGGCAGCTTTTTTTGTTCTCGCAGATTACGCGGATTACGCAGATTTTAAATCAGTGAGAGAATAACAAATAAAAATGTCGCCTTTCGTAAAGGCGACATATATTTTAAAAATAAATATCCTACTATTTTTCAATGCCGTAAGCAGCCATAATTTTGTTGAAAATTTCTGTATTTTCAAATAGTCCTGTAAACTCTTTGGAATTTGGTCCATAGGCAAAAACACTTGACGGAATAGAGGTATGGTCATTGGTACTGAAGTTTCCAAATATCCAACCGTCTTTCAAACTTCCATCCAAAAGCGTTAAACCACCTGTCTCGTGATCTCCCACTACTACAACCAATGTTTCTTTGTTTTCATCTGCAAATTTCATTGCTTTTCCTACCACATGATCAAAATCCAGTAACTCAGTAACCAGTTGTTCTATATTATTACTGTGTCCGCCGCCATCGGTTTGGGAAGCTTCCACCATCATAAAGAATCCTTTTTTATTATTTTTCAGATCATTTAAAGTCAGATCGAAAGCATCTGCCAGCCAGTTTCCTCTTCCGTTGGTTATTCTCTGTGAAGCTAAAGGATCAATAATCAATGTTCTGTTATTTAGTTTTACTGCTGATTTCAGGCTGTTATAAATATCCACTTTGGCTTCTTTCAATTTTTGTTCAGTTTCCTGAGTCAATCCACTGGTTGGGCCACCAATAAGAATTTTAGCTTTAGAAGCGGCAAAATCTTTCAGGATAGGTTCGGAGCTGTTTCTGTTATCAGAATGGGCATAAAAATCTGCTGGTGTTGCATCGGTTACATCACCGGTAGAGATTAATCCGGATACCAGTCCTTTAGAAGCAATAATATCAGGGATCTGGGCCAGGGCTTTTCCCATATCATCGACACCCACAAATGTATTTTTAGTCTTTATCCCGGTTGAAAATGCTGTAGATCCCGGTGCTGAATCGGTAATATAAGCATTGGATGAATTGGTTTTGGATAATCCTGTAGACTTCATATTGAACACATTCAGCTTTCCTTTATTGGCTGTAAAGGCTGCATAATATTGTGGTAAGGAAGTTCCGTCCGGAATCAGAAGAATTACATTTTTTACTTTTTTGCTGATACCATCCGTTTTATAAGTTGGAGTGTAAGTAGTATATTCTTTGGTATTTTTATAGAAATTCCTTGGAATGGTATTCATGAATTTTTTAAGATCCGGAATATGATCTGTATTGATATAATCCACTCCCATATCCATCAGGTTTACCCAGGCATTAGGAAAATCAGGGGCACCGTAGAAACGCATAGGTTTTTGTTGAGCGTGTGCTTTATCCACTGCTTTTTTGATCTTCTCTGTTTCTTCATCTCTTGGAATTCCTTTTCCATTCCATTTTACGAGTTCCGGTAAATCTGCACTGAACATTCCAATCCTTTTTAACTGATCGGAAGAATACCCCTTGCTTAGATCTCCATCAAAATAAAGATAGTTGGGATAATTTTTAAAATCAGCAGACTCAGGTCTTCCGCCTGTAATCACTATTTTCACTCCTGAATTACCGGTAATTTCAGGATATTTTTTCAATGTATTGACTAATGCCGCCAGTGTTGTCTTATAATCCTGCTTAATATCAATCAACAGCTGTAGCTTTTTACTCGTATCCTTATAAATATTCCCTTTGTTCAGTTTGATCTGTTTTGAAATATTATCCAGATAAAGATTTTCCAGTGTTCTGTCTGCAGAAAGCTCTTTTTCTGTATGAGCTACCCAAAGCTTACCTTTTACCAGGAAAACATCTGCTTCAATAGAACCAAAATTGGCATAATATGCCTGCCAAAAAGGGATTTCCTGCATATAATCATTATGAGAATGGGCATTCCCTACATTATAATTCAGATAGTTCTGTGCCTGATTTTCAGAAAAAATGGCAAGAGCCAACAAGCCCAATATTTTTGATAGTTTCATTGTTCAATTTTTATTATTGTATAGATTGATAGAATTGCATTCTACCTACCCTTTTAAAAAGACTATATCATTACAGAATTCCTGCAATGATATAGCATATAGTGACATGGTTATAATTTTACCAACCTTCGTTTTGCTTAATAACACCGTGGCTGTTTACAATCTCCACCTGCGGAACTGCCCAAACATTATGAACAGCCGGATTGAAGTTTCTTGGGGCCCAAACCACATTTCCTTCCATTCCGTGAAGAGGTTTGGCGTATGTTGCCTGTGCATCTCCCCAACGTACAAGATCTCTGTGTCTGTCTGCCCATTCACCAGCTAATTCACAACGTCTTTCATGTTTCAGATCAGCCAATGTACAGCCTGTTTTTGGAGCTAAGCCTGCTCGTTTTCTGATCATGTTAATTTCGGTATCTGCAGACTGTCCTTTCATCAATAAAGCTTCTGCTTTGATAAGAATTACCTCAGCATAACGCATAATCGGGACTGCAAGGTCTGTACAGGGATAATCTCCGTTGGAATTTACATGTCCTTCTTTTAATGAGTATTTGAAGGCATCCATATATTTATTAAACTGAGCTTTTGTAACTGAGTTGGGTGTAGTATAAGTTCTTGTTGTTCCATTAAAGGTAAACTGATCTCCTTCTTTAAGAATGGTTACACTTCTCCTAAGGTCTCCAGCCTCATATTCATCATACAATTCTTTTGTAGGCTGGAAATATCCCCAGCCATTATATTCTCCCCATCCTTTATTTTCAAGCATTACACCAGGAAGAATACTTCCCCATCCTGTAAATTTGGTTGTACCTGGAACAGACCAGATATATTCTGTACTGTAGTTATTTTCTGCTTTAAAAACGTCTGCAAAATTTCCCAGAAGAGTTCTGTTTCCTTTCGTCATTACTTCATTGGCCCAGAATGCAGCATTATCCCAATCCTTCATAAACAGGTATACTTTTGCCAACAATGCCCAAGCTGCTGCTTTGTGAGGCCTACCATAATCACTTGCAGGAAGTTCTGCCTGACTTGGTAATAATTCGGCTGCTTTTTTCAGGTCTGATACGATGTAATCATAATTCATTTTAACATTAGCAGTCCTTGGAATAGGGTTTGGATCCGGTTCTTTAGTACGGTCTATAATAGGAATTCCTGCTTTTTCATTACCATAGTTAGAAGCTAATTCAAAATACATTCTGCTGCTCATGAATAGAGCTTCACCCAAATATTTATTTTTAACCGCTTGAGAGGTCTGAATATTATCAATATTACGGATCACACGATTGGCCACCCCAATTACATTGTATCTTTTATTCCATTGGGTTTCAAGATCACCGGATGCGATATAGTTGCTGCTGAAGTTTTTCGCGTTATCTGCTTCCCCTCTGTTTCTTCCGGTTACCATATCATCACTTGCATTGATGAACCAAAAAAGTCCTCTTCCATAAAACTCACTATCAAACAATGGTTTATACATGGCATTAGCTCCTGTAATAAGGTCATTTTCTGTTTTCCAGAAGCTGGCTTCCGTAGGCGTTCCTTCGGGCTGAACATCCAGTTCTCCTGTACATGACAAAAGCATTGCGGATATTCCTGATATTAAAAATATTTTATTGAAAAATTTCATTTTTTAACTTTTTGTTGATTGTAAATTATAAACCGATTTCCACTCCGAATATGAATGAACGGGCCTGAGGATATCTTCCAGTATCTACACCGTAAGAATTCATTCCCACTTCAGGATCAAAACCTGTATATTTTGTAATGGTGAATAAGTTGTTAGTCGTTATATAGATTCTCACTTTATTCACATCCAGTTTTCTGTAAAGTTCCTGTGGTAATGAATATCCAATCGTAAGGTTTTTAAGTCTTAAGTAAGAACCGTCTTCCACATAGAAGTCTGATACCTTGGAGTAATTTCCGGACGGATCACCCTGAACCACTCTTGGAATATTGGTATTGGTATTTTGAGGCGTCCATGCGTTAAGGATATCTTTTTCCATGTTGTAGTTCTGCCCTGTTCCACCTGGGTTCAGCGTAATAAACTTCAATCCGTTGAAAATCTTATTTCCGTATACTCCCTGGAAGAATACATTCAGGTCAAAGTTTTTCCAGGTCATATTATAAGAAAATCCATAAGAGAATTTAGGATAAGGGCTTCCCAGATTTACAAAATCATTGTTATTAAGAGTTCCTGTATTTCCTTCTTTTTTCAGAAATTTAATATCTCCCGGTTTAGCATTCGGTTGGATAAGCTGCCCGTTTGCGTCTTTATAGTTTTTAATTTCTGCTTCAGACTGAAATATACCGTCTGTTTTATATCCATAGAAAGAATAAAGAGGGTCCCCGATCTTTACACGGGTTGGTTTCAATACTCCTCTCACTCCATTGTCATTGATAAATATCTCATCTACACCAGCTAACTGATTCACCGTATTTTTTAGTTGACTAAAAGTTGCTCCGATGGAATAAGTGAAATCTCCTGATTTTTTACCGTTATAATTGATTCCCAATTCATATCCTTTGTCCTGAAATAATCCGGCATTTACATACTGATTATTGTAAGTAGACGTACTTGGTAAGCTTACATTAAAGATCTGATCTTTGGAATTTTTCACAAAGTAATCAAACTGTAAAGAAAGGCTGTTGTGCAGGAATGAAGCATCCACCCCAAAGTTGGTTTGTTCAGATTTTCCCCATTTCAAATCCGGGTTAGGACGCGTGGTGGCGTAGTAAGCAATATTCTGAGAAGGATTCTGTCCGAAAATAATATTATTTTCTCTGGTCATTAAAGGATTTACCGCCTGTGGAGAAATACCGCCTAAGTTCCCCAGAATACCATAACTTCCTCTTAATTTCAAACTTGAAAGCCATGAAATATCCTGCATGAAACTTTCTTTAGAAACGACCCATGCTCCGGAAAGTGCATAATAATTAGCAAAACGGTTCTGTTTAGCTACCAAAGAAGAACCATCTCTTCTTCCCAATACACTCACAATATATTTACCGGCATAATCATAGTTTACTCTTGCCAGATAAGATACCAATGCCTGTCTGTATTTATAACTGGATACTTCCTTATTCGTATCTGCTGCATTTTGTAGGTGTTGGAAGACTTCTGCTTCACTTCTGAAATCGTAAGATTTTGCCAGGAATCCTTCTTCAATCGTTTTCTGGAAAGTAAAACCACCCAGGAAATCAAAATTGTGTTTACCAGCTGCAATTTTATAAGTAAGGAGCTGCTCGGCAAGAGCGGTAGAGGAATTATTAGACTGATATTCCAGATTATTGGTATCAAAAATCTTCCCGATCTCAAGAACCCTGTACGTAAAGTTCTTTACATTTCCCAGTTTAAAGGTTTGTGAAAAATTAGACCTGAATTTTAAATCTTTTGCTAAAGTAATCTCTGCATAAGGATTGATCAAAATCTCATGAGTAGGGTTTCTCAAGTTGATTCTTTTAAGATAAGCAACCGGGTTAATCATATCTCCATATCCTCCCGCTACATCAATCGGTAATCCTGAAAAAGCGCCGGATGGAGTATAAACAGGTACATTGGGTGGATAATACATTGCAGCTACTACGGCTCCAGTATATCCGCTCTTGGTATCTGCAGTATTACCATCTGAGTAATTGTAATACATATTTTCTCCAATCGTTAACCAGTCTTTTATTTTATGTTCAGAATTAACTCTGAAATTATAGCGTTTTGCCTGTGTATTTAAAAGAATTCCTTCCAGGTTTCTGTGATTCATCCCTACAAAATATCGGGACTTCTCATTTCCACCACTAAGATTCATATTATACTCCTGAATAGTTCCTGTTCTGAAGATTTCCTTCATCCAATCTGTTCTGGTCATTCTTCCGTCCGGATACAGAGTAGGATTGAATGCCTTCGGTAAACTTGAAAGCTTACCAGCATTGTTGAATGCCTGGTACATTACATCCTGAAATTCAGCAGCATTTAAAGACTCTTTCAGTCTCCATGCCTGGTTAATTCCGTATTTCACATCAAAATCTACCGTAAGAGCTCCTTTTTTCCCTCTTTTAGTGGTAATAAGAATAACCCCTCCTGAAGACCTTGCTCCATAAATGGCAGCAGCAGCATCTTTAAGAACAGAGATATCCTGAATATCATTCGGGTTAATGGATGGGGTTCCGTTAAAAACCACTCCGTCTACTACATAAAGAGGTGTTTCTCCGTTAATACCTCCTAAACCACGGATATTTACTTTAGGTGAACCATTGGGATCTCCACCTTCATTCACAACAGTTACTCCGGGAGCTTTTCCCTGAAGAACTTCTCCTACTCCGGATAAAGATCTGGAAGTAAGCTTGTCCAATGAAGCCTCCGTAACAGCACCGGAAACTTTACTTTTCTTCTGTGTTCCGTATCCAACAACAACAATCTCGTCAATGGATTTTTCTTTTAAACTGTCTTTTTTTTGAGAGAGGAACATCGGCGAAGCTGAAATTGCACCAATAAGTAATACCCTACCCGTTAAGTATGTTACTGAGACAGGGATTTTAAATACATTCATGACATCCTTTTTAATTAGACGCAAAATTAGAACAGCCTTCCCCCCCGTTACATTAAGGTTTCCTTATGTTTTTATTAAGAAATTTTGGTTTTTCACCTCTACTGGATTCTTTTTATCCACAATTTTTCAATACTATAAAATGAATAAAATAATTATTCCGTTAGTATTGTGTACAAAAGTGATATTAACTTTATTTTAAGTTTATAACTCCATCGGAGACAATAAACAGGTGTAAAGTGACCGATTTCCTTTTTTCTACTGAAGTATTCCAGACTAATAAATGGCAGACTTCCCTTTTCTTTTTTTACATTTGCTGAAAATAGATTTTCCTTCCTCGTGAATAATCAAAAACAAATTATGAACGGAGTTAGAAAAATGAAAACAATAAAAATCTCACGAATTAAATGACCATTATCATTACAGGAACCTCATCAGGAATTGGATTTGCTTTGGCCGAATACTTCGGTAAAAAAGGGCACAAAGTATATGGTTTAAGCCGAAAACATACAGAAAGTCAATATTTCACGTCCATCCCTACAGATGTTACAGACAACTCTGCTGTTCAGAATGCCATTGCTGAGGTCCTGAAAACCGAAACCAGAATTGATGTTCTTATCAACAATGCCGGAATGGGAATGGTAGGAGCAGTGGAAGATTCTACCAAGGAAGATATCCTTAAACTTTTCAGTCTTAATCTGGCTGGCCCAGTTCAGATGATGAGCGCAGTTCTTCCAACGATGAGGACTCAAAAATTCGGAAAAATCATCAATGTATCCAGTATTGGGAGTGAAATGGGCTTACCGTTCCGTGGGTTTTACTCTGCTTCAAAATCTGCTTTGGACAAAGTAACGGAAGCTATGAGATATGAAGTGTATCCCTGGAATATTGAGGTATGTTCACTGCATTTAGGTGATATTAAAACCAATATTGCAGATAACAGAGTGATTGCACAGGTCTCTCAGCCATATAAAAATGTTTTTGATAAAGTGTACGCTTTAATGAATTCTCATGTAGATGAAGGAACAGAGCCTTTGGAAGTGGCAGAATACATTGAAAAACTTTTAGGAAAGAATAAATGGAAAGCTCATTATTATTTTGGTAAATTCGGGCAGAAAATCGGAGTACCTTTGAAATGGATTCTTCCTCAGGGAACTTACGAGAATTTAATGAAGAAATATAATAAACTGGATAAAAATTAGTTGATTGATAGAATGCATTGTCATTCTGAACGGAATGCAGTGCAGTGAAAAATCTTTTGTATTTTTCATGAGCCTTCAACTTATATTCGGAATCACCTATTGAAGTTATTTTTTAAAATATTTTTTGTTCTGTTCTGCGTTTTTACACAAGCGCAGAAAAAACAGTATTGGCTGATTGATACTGAGACTAAGGTTAGAAAAAAGGTAAAGGATTCAACTTCTGCTGTAAAATTCCTGGATTCTCTGGCTCAGAATAATTATTTTTTCACTCAGCTGAAAGACGTAAAAGTAAAAGGTGACAGCACAGAAATTTTCTTTGACAAAGGGAAAAATTTTAATGAAACCTATGTGAATCTTTCCGATTCCATTGTTCAGAAACTGAAAGTTCAGAAGGATTTTTTTACGAAAAATTTAGATTCCACCAAGAAAAGCATCAATAAAAGTTATATTGATGACGGATATTCTTTCAGCAGAATAAAATCAAAATACAAAGGGCAGAAAAACGGATTTCCTGTCATAGAACTTGACATCAACAAAAATGATAAAAGAACGATCAACGGTTTTGTCATCAAAGGATATGATAGGGTTCCCAAAAGATTCATCAAAAACCTTGAAAAAGAATTTAAAGGAAAGAACTATGATGAAAAGAACCTGCTGGCCATCAATAAAAATTTTCAAAGCCATCCTTTCGTGATGCTTGACCGGCAGCCACAAACTTTATTCACCAAAGATTCTACCAATATCTATCTGTTTTTACAGAAGAAAAAGACCAATACCTTTGATGGAGTTATTGGTTTTGGAAATGATAAAACGGATAAGTTCACTTTAAATGGTACCATGAATGTGAATTTCAGAAATATGTTCAATGGTTTTGAGACGATTAATTTATACTGGCAGAGAAATCCTGATAAGGGACAGAATTTTGATCTTCAGGTAGACATTCCTTATCTGTTCAAATCCAATGTAGGGATGAATACAAAGGTAAATATCTACAGACAGGACTCTACGTTTGCCAATGTAAAATTCCTTCCTGCATTTTATTACCATATCAATAACCGTAACAAAATTGGTCTCCGCGCCACTCTGGAAACCTCAACTGTTATAGATTCCCTGTATGCTATCGGAAAAGATTACAACAAAAAAGGGATCGGGATCTGGTTTGAAATGACTGAGCCTACCGATATTGATCTTTTTATGTACAAAACAAGGATCAATGCGGGATACGATTATTTAACAACAACGTATACCAAAGGAAATATAAAAGCAGCCCAAAACCAGTTTTATTTCTCCGGAGAGCATAATTACCATATTTCAGGGAACCATTTCCTCAATATCAAGGGAGAAGGAGCCATGATGGATTCTAAAATTGAATTTTCCGCTAACGAACTTTACCGTTTTGGAGGCTGGAACTCCATGCGGGGGTTTAATGAAAACTCTCTGGCAGCCGACTTTTATTATTACGGAAGTCTGGAATACCGGTACCTCATCGGTAATCAGGCATTCTTCGATCTATTTGGCCAATACGGACAGCTCAATAATAAATCACTGAATGTGAAACCCAAACTCTACAGTGTGGGACTTGGTTTCAATTTCTTCATTCCAATCGGGTTGATGAGCTTCCAGCTGTCGAATGGTAACGAGTTTGGAAATCCGTTTAAGTTCAATGACATCAAGATTCACTGGGGAATTCTGAGTAGATTTTAAAGAGAAAGGATGCTGCTTTAAGTTACTATTTTAAGTAGTAACCCTGTGATTAAAAGCTACTAGAATATGTTCCAGTTATTTTTTTAACTTCAATCATTCCCAGCTTCTGACTTCCCGCTTCCCGCCCTATATAATAAAACAAAAGTGCCTACATAAAGACAAACTTCCATTTTACCATTCTGTTAATTATTTATGTTAAAAAATACATAAATCGTATTTTTATTTTAATATGAACTTAAAATTTACGTAATAATACCCGGCTAAATTTGCATTCAAAAAAAATGAAGAAAACTTTAGCTACGTTTGCAGTTTTTTTACTTCCCTTATACATTACAGCTCAGGAGATTGCTGTTTCCGGAAATGTAAAATCTGAAAATGGCACCAGTGTTTCAGGGGTAAATATTACCGACAAAAACACCGGAAAAACCGCTACAACAGATGAAAATGGGAATTTTACCATTTCAGCTAACCCAAAAGATATCCTGGAATTCTTTTCTCCTGATTTTTCTGTGTATACTGTGGAAGTTTCCTCAAAAAAACAGTATTCCATTGTGCTAAAGAAAACCAATGAAAAACAGATTGAAGGGGTTGTTATTACCGCTCTGGGAATCGCCAAGAAAAAGGAAAAGATTGGATATTCTACGCAGGAAGTAGGAACCAAACAGTTTGAAACTATTACCACTCCAAGTATCGGTAATTTATTCTCAGGACAGGTAGCGGGTCTGAATGTTTCCAACCCAACAGGAATGCAGCAGGCTCCTCAGTTTACCTTAAGAGGAAATTCCAATCTGGTATTTGTGATTGATGGAGTGATCGTAGAAAAAGAGGTTTTCCAGAACTTAGATCCCAACAATATAGAAAACATCAACGTACTGAAAGGAGCAACCGCTTCTGCATTGTATGGTTCAAGAGGACGGTACGGAGCGATTCTGATTACCACAAAAAGCGCTAAGAAAAAAGGATTCTCTGTAGAATTTTCTCAAAACACCATGATTACAGGTGGATTTACCAATCTTCCAAAAACCCAGACTGAATACGGGAATGGTTCTCAGGGGAAATATGAATTCTGGGACGGAGCTGATGGTGGAGTGAATGACGGAGATATGATTTGGGGGCCGAAATTTGTTCCCGGATTAAAAATAGCCCAATGGAACAGCCCGATCAGAGATAAAACAACCGGACAGGTTATTCCCTGGTATGGAGCCGTAACAGGTACACAATATAATGACAAGTCAAGATATGAAAGGGTTCCGATTGACTGGAAATACCACGACAACCTGGATACTTTCTTAAAACCTGCCATTATCAATAATAATAACTTCGCAATCAGCTATAGAAATAATAAAGATATATACAGGTTTTCAGGAAACTTCATGAATTACGATGACAGGGTTCCCAACTCTTATCTTCAGAGATACGGGATCAACTTCTCTTCTGAAAATCACCTGGGAGACAAGTTCATCTTTGATACTAAATTTAATTTCAACCAGACTTTTACTCCTAACGTACCCAATTACGAATACAATCCAAGCGGCCACATGTATACTATTCTGATCTGGATGGGTGCCGATGTAGATGGAAAAGCCCTGAGAAATCACATGTGGATTCCCGGAAAAGAGGGTGTAGCACAGGCTAACTGGAATTATGCATGGTACAATAACCCATGGTTCGGTGCTGAGTATTATAAAAATCAGAACAGAACCAATATTATTAATGCACAAACCGGATTAGAGTATAAGGCTACAAAAGATTTTTCGGTAAAAGGAAAAATTTCCATTATTGAGAATCATAGCAAATCGGAAATATTCAGTCCTTATTCTTATTTCAATTACAGTGCCCCAAGAAGTGGTGGATATATTCTGAATGATATGAAAACATGGAACCTGAACTATGATGTACTGGCCACTTATAAAAAGAAAATATCTGATAATTTTGATTTCACTATTAATGCCGGAGGTTCAGCTTTTTATTATAAGAATAACAGGAATGAAAGATCTACAGATGGTTTAAAAATTCCGGAAATCTATACTTTTGAAAACTCTATCGGAGCACTTAAAAATTTCAGCTACCTGAAAGAAAAACTGATCTACAGTGCTTATTCTACGATTGATATCGGGCTATACAATGCTTTCTTCATCAATATTTCCGGACGTAATGACTGGTCTTCTACTTTACCGAAAGCCAACAGATCTTACTTCTACCCTTCTGCATCCATCAGTGCTGTGATTTCTAATCTGGTAAAGATGCCGGAGGCTGTTAATATGTTAAAGCTTTCTGCTTCATGGGCAAAAGTGGCTTATGATTTCCAGCCTTATTCTATCAGAAATTATTACTCAAATAATAAAGGAATTAGCTTCAATGGTAACCCAACTTATTTATATCCTACCACTTTAAATGTTGAGAATACTTTAAAACCTGAACAGACTAAGTCTTATGAATTGGGGTTAAGTGCCGGATTATTTAATAACAGAGTTACTTTAGACGCCACTTACTTCAGAACACTGGATTATAACAACATTCTGGAGTTTCCAAGTGCTGAATCTTCAGGGTTCATCTCCCAATATGTGAATGGTAATGAATACACCACAAAAGGTTTTGAAATTTCCCTGGGAATTGTTCCGATAAAGACCAGTAACTTCACATGGAGAACATTAATCAACTGGAGTACTTATGAACAAAAACTGACTTCTATCTATAATAACATGCCTAATTATAAAAATATTAAGCTTGGAGAAAGAATGGACAGTTATTATGATTACACATGGCAAAAATCTCCAAACGGACAGGTAATTCTGGATGCTAAATCCGGTATGCCGACAAGAGCCAACACGCAAAGTAATTTAGGGCATTTCAATCCGGACTGGACTTTTGGTTTCAACAATACCTTCAAGTATAAAAAAGTATCCTTAAACATCGGAATCGACGGAAGCATCGGGGGAATCATGAGATCTCAGGTAGTTGAGAAAATGTGGTGGGGCGGAAAACATCCGAATTCCGTTGCTTACAGAGATCGTGAATATGCTAACCCGGGAACCTATTACTTTGTACCGAACGGGGTAAACTATGATCCGGCAACAGGCAAGTATACTCAGCATACTACACCTATCAATTTCCAGGATTGGGCACAGAACTATCCGTATCAGGCCAGGGTAACCCAGGATGAAAGTGAAGAGTTCGCTAATGTTTTCGACAGAACTTTTATCAAGCTAAGGTCTGTAGTTCTGGAATACGATTTCTCTTCTTTACTGAATCCAAAAGGAATGATTAAAGGATTTACTGCCAATATCTCTGCTTATAATCTGGCGATGTGGAAAAAATCTAAAAACCTTTATTCAGATCCTGATTTCCAGATCAAAACAGGCAGAACAGATGATATCACCAATGATATTCAGGATCCTTCAAGCAGATGGTTCGGGGTCGGATTTAATCTTAAGTTTTAATTAAAAAGTACGTCAATACAATGAAAAATAATATACATAAGAATGGGTTGAAAGGCAAAACAGCTAAATGGCTGATTAAATCAGTATTTGCAGCAGGACTGTTAACCTTCGCTTCCTGTGAATCCAACCTTGATAAAATCAATGAGAACCCTAATGACCAGGCCAGCATTGATCCCAAATATCTTTTAACCTATGTATCAAGATCTACTTTTCAGGTGGATGGTGATAATATGTATGCATCCAGAATGATGATTGGTACCGATGGGGAAAATAAATACCAGTACATGAAGTGGAATGATGCTTCCTTTGAGATCTATACTAAAGCTCTCTTGAATACCACAAAAATGATGCAGGAAGCAGAGAAGATCAAGAATAAAAATTATATAGCAATCGGTAAATTCTTAAGAGCTTATCACTTCTTTACTACCAGTTTAAGAGTGGGAAGTATTCCTTATACTGAAGCTGTAAAAGGTGAATCTGGCATTACACAGCCTAAGTATGACAGTCAGGATATCGTAATGGCCGGAATTTTATCGGAACTAAAAGAAGCCAATGATCTGATTAATACCAATGATAAAATTGAAGGTGATATTGTTTTCAACGGAGATGCAGCGAAATGGAAAAAATTAATCAACTCATTCCGTCTGAAAATTCTCATCACCTTATCTAAAAAAACAACAGTCGGAAGCTACAATATTGCAACGGAATTTGCATCTATTGCAGGAAGCCAGCCTTTGATGACTTCTATATCAGACAACGGTGAGCTTAAGTTTGCAGATGCTGCAGACAGCCGATATTCTATGTTCAACAACAGTGGATATGGATCAAGTTTGTATATGGCAGACTATTTCATTAATATGTTTAAAGACAGAAAAGATCCACGTTTATTCACATTTGCCTCTCAGACTACCGGAGCTAAAGAAGCTGGAAAAGCCATTACAGACTTTACAGGTTACAATGGCGGAGATCCTGTTTCTGCCTATTCTGAAAATGCTAAATTAATTACAGCAAAAAATATATCTAAGGTAAACGACCGTTTTTATAAAGACCCTACCAATGAGCCTTCTTCAGTGTTAAGCTATTCAGAACTTGAATTTATTCTGGCTGAAGCAACTGCAAGAGGATGGATTTCGGGATCTGCAAAGACTCATTATGATAATGCGATTAAGGCTAGTTTCAGTTTTTATCAGACCTATGTAAAAAATCCGGGACAGTATTTTACAGGCTTTGATGTAAATCAGTATCTGGCAACACCATTAGTAGTGTACAATAACGCAGCTCCATTACAGGAACAGGTGGAAAAAATTATCACTCAAAAGTATATGACTATGTTCCACCAGTCACAATGGACTTCTTATTATGATTATTTAAGAACAGGATATCCTAATTATCCTTTAAAACCTGGCGTGCCAGCTCCATTCAGATTCAGGTATCCTCAATCTGAATACAATTACAACAGCACCAATTTAAAGTCAGCTCTTACCGCTCAGTATGGCGGGAATGATGATATTAATTCCAAACCTTGGTGGTTACAATAGAAATCTGACTTATTTTTATACCTAACAAAGAAATCGCAGGAAAATCCTATTAACTTGCGGTTTCTTTCTTTATTACGATTGATCATGAACAGAAGAGAATTTTTAGAAAAATCAAGTATTTTATTAGCAGGATTGGGCACTTCAAGTGTTTTACATCCAGCTATCCTAAAGGCTTTGGCTATAGATCCGGCTGCACAGTCTACTTTTTATGATGCAGAACATGTGGTTATTCTGATGCAGGAAAACCGTTCTTTTGATCATGCTTTTGGAGCTCTCAAAGGAGTTCGTGGGTTTCTTGATAAAAGAACTTTTATTAAACAGGACGGGCATTCTGCTTTTTTTCAGAAAGAGAAATCCGGAAAATATGCTGCTCCCGCCCGTCTGGATCTGAGAAATACCAAATCAACCTGGATGAGTTCCCTTCCGCATTCCTGGGAAAATCAGCAGCAGGCTTTCAATAAAGGAAAGTACGACCAGTGGCTTCAGGCAAAAGCTTCAGGTAACGAAAATTATAAAAACATTCCGCTTACATTAGGGTATTATAACCGTGAGGATCTTCCGTTCTACTATCAGCTTGCAGATGCCTTTACCATATTTGACCAATATTTTTGTTCTTCCATGACGGGAACTACTCCGAACAGACTTTTCCATTGGTCCGGAACTTTGAGGGAACAGCAAAACGGTAAATCAAAAGCGAATGTAGTAAATGATGATATTGATTATGATAAAGCCAGACAGGCTAAATGGAAAAGCTTCCCGGAAATTTTAGAAGAACAGAATGTTTCATGGCGTATTTATCAGAATGAAATCAGCCTTCCTAAAGGATTATCCGGAGAGCAGGAGGCATGGCTGAGTAACTTTACAGATAATCCAATTGAATGGTTTTCAAAATATAATGTGAAGTTTTCAAAAGGATATTATGAACATATTCCTAAAATGATTGCTTCATTGAAACAGGAAATCCTGAAAAAGCCTGAGCAGAAAAAGAGACTTGAAGCCATTATTACAGAGCTTCAGGAAGATGAGGTGAAATACCACCCGGATAATTACGCAAAGCTTTCTCCAATGGAAAAAAATCTCCACGAAAAAGCTTTTACAACCAATTCCAATGATCCTGATTATCACAATCTGGAAATTGGGAAAGATGAACACGGAGAAAGACTGGTTGTTCCGAAAGGGGATGTATTATTCCAGTTCCGTAAAGATGTGGAAGAGAAAAAACTCCCATTGGTTTCCTGGCTGGTAGCTCCGGAGCATTTCTCAGATCACCCCGGATCTCCCTGGTATGGTGCCTGGTATATTTCTGAGGTTCTGAATATCCTGACCAAAGATCCTGAAATGTGGAAAAAAACGATTTTTATTATCAATTATGATGAAAATGATGGGTATTTTGATCACGTCATTCCTTTTGCTCCGCCATTGAATCCAAGCCAGCCGGTTGATATTAATGGAAAAAGCGGTGTGGAATATGTAAGCAAAGATCAGGAATATATGTCTGATCCTACTTTAAAAGATTATGAAAAAGCAGAAGGAACAGTAGGATTAGGTTATAGAGTTCCCATGATCATTGCTTCGCCATGGACGAAAGGTGGTTTTGTAAATTCTGAAGTTTCAGACCATACTTCTGTACTACAGTTCCTTGAGAAATTTATCATGAAGAAATTCAATAAGAATGTTCATGTAGATAATATCAGTGAATGGAGAAGGGCAATCTGCGGAGATCTTACTTCAGCTTTTAACGCATCCAATATCAAAGTTCCTCAAATGAATTATCTGGATCAGAAGGATTATGCCAAAACCATCAACGCAGCTAAAAATAAACCTGTTCCTCAATTAAAATGGTACACTGAAGGTGAATTGAAAAATGATTTGCTTGAAATTCAGGAAAAAGGAATGAAGCCTTCCAATCCTCTGCCTTACAACTTCCTTGTGAATATGGAAGGCGGGAAAATTAAAATGACCAATCTAAAAGAGAATGGTGTTCCGCTTCATCTTTATGACAGAACTCAACTGAACGGAAATAATTATTATTTTTCTTATGCTCTATACTCCGGAAAGGAACTGTCTCATCCGGCAACCCAATCAGGAATGTATGATTATGAAGTTTTTGGTCCTAATGGTTTTTTCCGAAAGTTTAAAGGGAACAGTATTTCAACCACAGAAGTTATTTTAATTAATAATACTTCAAAAAATGAGGTTGAGATCATTATTAAAAATGGTAAAAAAGGAAATATTACCCTTGAAAACGGGTATGAAAAAAGTAAGAAAACAATAAGTATTCAGAAACCGGAAGAGAAAATAGTGATCAACGTAGCTCCATTCAAAGGCTGGTATGATATCATTGTAACATCTGGTGAGCAAAGTTGGCATTTTGCAGGAAGAATAGAAACAGGAAAGGTTTCTGTTTCAGATCCACATTGGGCATAAGACTTTTCTTCTATAAAACATGATAAATCCTGTACAAACGTATGGGATTTTTTTTGGCCGAAAAGTGAAATATTTTTCAAAAAAAATCCATTACGAAAGCAAAATAGTCATCAATATAAAAATTATCATATATTTATTTCATAGTTTGTTGATTTTTATTATTTTCACTCTACTAATATTAAGATCATGAATAAATTAAAATTAACGGTTGCAATGTCTTTATTTGCAGCAGCCATATGCGGAAATCTGAATGCACAGGATACCAATACGGACAACCATACGATCACTATTTCGATCCCTGAGGTTGCCCTGGTAGACATTGAACCTGCCGCTACAAAAAATATTACATTAGGATTTACAGCTCCTACAGAAGCTGGAAACCCTATTCTACCTAGTGCGGCTAATACAACTTTATGGCTTAATTATTCTTCTATCAAATCAGTAGCAGATCCTACCCGTAATGTAAGTGTAAAAGTTAATGCTATTATTCCGGGAGTAGACATCCATGTAACTGCTGCAGCTGCAACAGGCTCTGGAGCTGGTACGTTAGGAACATCTGCAGGTCTTTTAACATTAAGTGCTGCTGACCAGACGATTATTTCCGGTATCGGAAGTGCTTATACAGGCAATGGTACTAATAACGGACATAATCTTACTTATGCACTTGCTGCAGGAAGCGGACCTGGTGGTGTAGCTGCTTATGCAGACTTACAGGCAACTGCCACTACTGTAGCTACCGTTACTTACACAATATCAGATAACTAGAATTTTTCAATAAAATTCAATTTTGCATTTCAAAAACAAGAAGAAATTGTATCCCAGTTTCTTCCTGTTTTTATATTATAAATAATAAACCTATAAACTTTATATGATGATAAAGCGTATTCTTCTTTTAATCACTCTGATTTTGCAGTTCAGTTTTTACATGCCGGCATTGTGGTTCTGAATGGGCTTACGCATTCCTACAAAATAGAAAACGGAAAAGTTTATAAAGGAAAGGTAGCGATTGAAAATACGGGAAGCACCCCACAAACTGTAAAATTATTTTTACAGGATTTTACTTATCATGCAGACGGAACAATTAATTACACGGAATTGCACACCCAAAAGAGGACTAATGGAGACTGGATAAAATTCAACACCAATCTGGTTACTTTAAGGGTAAAGAAAAGACGGAAGTCCTGTATGAGATTACCGTTCCTAATCAAGTAATGGATCCTGGCAGCTATTGGAGTGTTATTATCGTTGAACCTGTAGAAGATATAAAGCCAAGCGACAAACAACCTGGAGTAAGCATTACCTCTGTTATACGATATGCTATTCAGGTTATTACAGATTATGATACAGAAAAGGCCAAACCGGACCTTAGATTTGAAAATATCAAAGTAGAGAAAGAAGAAGGAAAACAAACCGTGAAAGTAGCAATAGCCAACAATGGAAATCTTTACTGTAAACCCACAACAGCTATTGAGATTTACAACCGTAAAACAGGAGAAAAAATAGGAACCTTTTCCAGTTTAAAAATGGGATTACTTCCTTCTACTTCTAAAACCTTTTACATTGATATCAGTAAAGTACCCCCTGCACAGTACAAAGCAACTGTAATAGCAACGGATGAAGACGAGAACGCATTTGCGCTCAATGTGGAACTAGAAGTAAAAAATGATTAAAACCTGGATATTATTTATTGTTATACTATTCCCGTTATTAGCTTTTTCTCAACAACAGCCAACCCGATTGGTCAGTAAAAAAGATAGCTTAATGCCGGGAATGTCTACTTCTATTCCCTTCAGTCTGCAAAACAATTCTTCTGAGAATAAAGTATATGATATTTCAGTTACTACTTCAAATCCGCTTATTACCCCTATTTTAGAAAAAGGGGAATTTCAGATCTCATCACAGGAAAGCTCGGTATATCTCGTTCCTTTACGTATTTCAGCAGAAGCTACGCAAGGGGAATACTCTATCACATTAAATATTACAGACCGCTCTAGTGGATTAGCTTCCACAAAGACTTCATCTATTACAATTTCTGCAAACAGAAAGCTTTCCCTTACAGCCCTGGAGTCTCCGGAGTTTACAAGAGCAGGAGAAACGATACGTGCCTCTTTTCTTCTAAAAAATAATGGGAATGTAACTGAAAACCTTACTCTCCAAAGTAAAAATGCGATTGTAGATCATGATCCTTCCATCACTCTGGGTCCAAATGAGTCAAAGATTATTACCATACATAAAGCTACCAGTCCTGAATTGGGACAGAATGAATTTCAAAACCTAAATCTTTCGGTAAGTTCAAAAGATAATCCCAAAGAGGATCAAACGGTTTACATAAGTACCCAGGTTATATCTGTACATCCTGCCAATCAGGATATTTATCACAGACTTCCGGTTGTTGCCTCATTATCCTTTATCGGAATGAAGAATATGGGAATATACAATGATGGCTTTCAGGGCGAAATCTATGGTAAAGGCTCATTGGATAAGGAAAATAAAAATCAGATTGAGTTTCATGCTGTAACCCATAATCCTATTGAATTAAACACTTTTACTCAGTATGAAGAATATTTTATCAACTATAAAAGGGATAATTTATTTCTACACTTAGGAGATAAAACCTACTCTTCATCATATTTAACTGAGTTTGCCAGATATGGCCGTGGTGCAGAAATCAGGTATGATTTTAATAGAGTAAGTGTGGGAGGTTTTTATAACCGTCCAAGGTTTTTCAGAGATATTAAAGATGAGTTTAATATCTATACCGCACTCAAAATCCGTAAAGAGTCTGAAGTTTCAGTTGGGTATCTGTACAAAATGCCCATGAAAGAAGAATCTGACATTAGAAATATAAGTGCAAACGCTGAAGCTCACCTTCCTTACACAAAAGGAAAGTTTAAAATTTCAAAGCACATCAATCTTTCCGGAGAATTTGCCTACAGCACAACAAAAAACGCTGAAGGAACCGCTTATATGGCACAGGCTGAGGTAAATTTCAATAAATTCAATGGGAATTTAGCTTACATGAAGGCAAGCCCTCAGTTTGCAGGATATTTTACCAATACCAATACTTTCAGCGGGTATCTTCAATACAGGCTGACGAAAAAAATCAGTGTTCTCGCCAATTATATGCAGGATGCTAAAAATTTCCAGAGAGATACTTTATTTCTGGCTGCTCCTTATAGAAAATATCTGCAGTATGGGATCCAATATAAATACCTGTCCAATGGTTCTATCATTATCAACCATGGTTTTCAGAAATATCAGGATCGTTTAGAACCTAAGCAGTTTGATTATTATGAACGTTTCTTCAGAGTAAGCATAGATCAGCGTATCGGAATATTTCAGGTTAATCTTGAAGGACAGTTTGGAAATACAGACAATTATCTGACTGGATTTAATGGACATTCCAGTTTATATGCAGCCAATCTCTCATTTGAAAAGTTTAAGACCTCTTTTAGTCTCTTTGGTAGCTATGCGATTACTTCCAGATATCAGCTTCAAAACCAAAAACAGCTTTATTATGGAGCAAGAGTCTTCAGTAAGTTCTCTGATAAAACCAGCTTAAGTCTTTTTTATCAAAACAATTATATTCCTGAAGAATATTTTAAAGACAGAAACTTATTTGAACTTCTGTTTCATCAACAACTATTTCCGGGAAATGAGCTAGATCTTTCAGGGAGATATTCATTACAGAGAGGCCAGCTGGGAGATAAAGATTTTATATTTTCTATGCGCTATACATGGCGTCCCAATATTCCGGTACAGAGAACTGCCGAATACGTTTCTCTCTCCGGAAATGTTGGTAACCTTGGGATAAAAAAAACAGAAGGTATAAGATTAATGCTGGGTAATTATCTATCCGTTACTGATAAAGATGGAAATTATATTTTTAAAAATGTACTCCCCGGTAATTATTTCCTTGAGATAGACCGTTCAACAACAGCTATTAACGATATTCCTACAGTTGGCTTTCCAGCTACAATGTCTCTCCTTAACAAAGAAAATATTTTCAATTTCGGATTAACTGCTGCAGCCAATGTACAGGGAAAGGTTCAACTTTCGGAAGCAGAGAAAAAAGATCAAACAGATATTGATGCATTACAGACTAAAAAAGGTAAAAATAAAAGAGAAAGCATCATTATAGAAGCAATTAGTAACGATCAGACGTATCGTAAAGTATGTTTTATCGGAGAAGATTTTGATTTCACTTATCTCCGACCGGGTGACTGGACCATTAAGCTTTATAGAAATGGTCTTGATAAGCGTTATAAAATTCTGAACGATAAATTTCAGTTTACGTTACAGCCTTCGGAAATAAAGAAACTCAACATCCAGATCGTAAAACAACAGATAGAAATTAAATACCAGCAGGAATCCTTAAAAGTAGGATATAATGTAATAAAAAATAAGAAATGATTCTGAAACGCACCCTATTATTCGCATCTTTTATTTTGTCCGGTTCATTATATTCTCAAACTAATGCTACCTTAACTTTACCTGTGGTTACTTTAATGGATATAGAACCTACAGGAAATATCACTTTAAATTTTACAGCACCTACCGAAGCTGGAAACCCTCTTACGAATCCAACTCCCAATACATCAAAATGGGTTAACTATACTTCTGCTATTACCAGCGGAGGACTTACCCGAAAAATTACAGCAGCTATTAGCGGTACTCTCATTGCCGGAGTAGATATCAAATTACAGGCAGCAGCAGCTTCCGGAGCAGGAGGAGGTACATTAGGAACGCCTTCGGCACAAGTTACCCTAACCAACACTCCGGTTACCATCATCAGTGGAATTGGTGGGGCTTTTACTGGGAACGGAGCCAATAATGGACACCGACTTACAATTTCCCTGGTTCCCAATACTTATGCCAACTTAGCCACCAAAGCCAGTACTACCCTTACCATTGTTTATACCATCACAGAATAAAAAATGAAGCATGAGAATGAATCACCATCTTTTCAGAAGAATCTGCATAAAAAGACATTTATATATTTTCCTTTTACTCATCGGTAGCTGTATGAATGCACAGGTTGTAAATGTATCCGGAAACTGGACAGCCACTATACCAGCTATCACCGAAGCCGGGAGTAATTATGCAGGAACTTATGATAATTCCGTTAGTAACGGCAGTAATCAGATCACTTTATCCGGTACACTACCAGGGTCTTTCCTCAATCTTCTTTCAGGTTCAGGAGCAAAGATGACCATGCGTTATACCCCAAACCCTTGGAACAATGCTCTGACTCTTTCTGCTAAAAGAACCGGCGGAACAACAACAATACATGGAGTCTGTGTTCTTTGTACTTCCTCTATTAATGGTGGAACTACTTATATCCCAATATCCCAGACCGCTGATACAACTTTTGTCACTTTTACTTTTAGTGGTGTTCTAGGACTGGGTAATAGTGTAACTTTTGCAGATATCAACTTAATATTGCAGCTGGCTGGTGTTTCTGTAACAGTTCCAACAAATACTTACAGTGCACGAGTAGTTTTCACCATCGTTGCGAATTGATGCAGCGTATTACTAAAAATAATAAGTTTGGAGAAATAAGACTCTACTCTAAAAAAAGAATCCTTTCCAAAATTTGGAAAGGATTCTTTTTTACAATAAATTCAGTATTTAATTTAGTGTTTTGCCCACCAAAGAGGGGTAAGTACTGCATCTTGTCCGCCCAGTAGCTGTACGGCTTTCGTATACCCATCCTGATCTGTATTTCTAAAGGTACTTGGATATCTTAACCTTTGAGGGAAATTCTGAATAGAATTGGTCATATAATTTCCTGAATTCAGATTGGGTAAATTAACCAACGGTGTTTCTATCGCAGGATTTTCAAAGAAAGGTAACCCTAGTCTTCTTTGATCACTCCATGATTCCAACGGAAGCCATGGCATATTGGCAATATATTTTTGAGTAATGATTTTCGTAAGCTTATCATTTCTCACTGAACCGTTTTTGTAAATCGTATTTACTGGATATTTAATTTCAACAGAAACCATATTACCCGTAGAAGGATCTTTATAGTTCATAGTATGGCTGGCTCCCGGCTCTGTTACATGCGTATAGGCAACAGAAGTTCCGTCACGGTTATAATCTGTTGAAGCAATATACTGTGTATAGAATTGAGACACTCCATTATATGCGAAACTATCCTGAATTCCTTTATTATAGGCTGCTAAATCACTCATAGGAACAGACCAGCCTTTTAAAGCAGCTTCTGCCATCAGAAAATAAGTTTCCCAGCTTGCGAAGAAAATTCGGGAATTTTTACCTTCTCTATATTGTTTTCCTAAGGCCGGCATACATCCGATAACCCCTCTTAATCCGTTTCTCTGACCTTTTACACCCCAGTTTCCTATTGTTGTGGTATTCCAGGTATTTACGGTATTAATTGTAACCTTAGAACCGTTGGCAAAAGTAAGGTCTCCTTTATTGGTAGTAGCCTGGCTGGTATAGGTAGGATAAAGTGAATAAATCGGGTTGGTAAGATCTCCCGGAATATAAAATGTTTTATAAGCTCTTGGATCTATTTTATTAGGAAGTCCATCCAGCCAATATCCTGCACTAGGATCATTCGTCATTGTAGAAAATTGTTCATCATATTTTATTCCAATATAATCGGAAGCTTTTACCGCGGTATGCTGTGCGGCCGGCAATTGATCTGTAGAATTAACCCCACCTAAACCGATATACATATTATTAAGTGTAGCTGATAAAATCTGAGAGTTCCATTCTCTGGACATTACTCCTGATAAAGGATTCCAGCCGGTATCTTCTTTAACCTTAAAATTATCATCACTTGTACTGATGAACATATTAGAATTGGCAGCACTTTCAAACTCAGCTTTTGCTTTTGCAGGATCTACCTCTGAGATTCTCATAGCAACTCTCATTCTCATGGAGTTGGCATACTTTACCCATTGGCTCCATTTAAATCCATAGGCCATGTCATAAGCACTGGGATTGGAAGGAGCAGGCTGACTGACATCTATTTTAGCTGCTGCATCCTTCAGCTCATCTAAAATAAAATAGTACACTTCTTTTTCAGAATTAAAGCCAGGATTTACTTTTTTAAATGCCTGAATAGGCTGTGGACCAAAATTATCAGAGAATTCACTCATTAAATAAGCTCTCCAGATTCTAGCTACCTGTGTAAGATTATCATAGTAAGGTTTACCCTGTCCTATTGCTTTCTTTTCGTTAACGATATCAATAGTTGCATTGGCATTATTCAGCCATTCTGAAATTCCTTTCCAATATTCTATGGTCCAGGAATCATCGTATGACCCACCTGCAATTCCTGTTGTCAGATGCTGTCTTGATGCAGTTTTCCAATACAGAACAAAGGTACGTTCAGCAATATTGGGATCCTGTTGGGCACCCAAAATAGAATTGTTTAAGAAATATTCCGGTTCAGCACTGTTAATATCAACAGCATAGGGGTCATTATTCATGTCTTCAAAATCGCTGCATGAAGCAAGAACCGCAGCAAGTGCTATGAAAGATAAAATATACTTTTTCATAATATTATTATTGATATTAAAAGCCTAATGTTATTGTGAATAAATAAGATCTGGTAGTTGGAAATGAAAGATTTTCAAACCCTACAGCATTGGAGTTGATAGCAAATACGGACTCAGGGTCTATGCCTTTTGCTTTACTATATAACATCCATACATTATTTGCTGTGAAAGCAACCTTTGCACTTTGAAGGGCAAATTTTTGAAACAGGCTTTTAGGAAAACTATAGGATACCTGAATATTTCTTAATCTGATATTGGTTGCATCATAAATATTCTGTTCTGTAATACCTAAATTTCCTACTGTTACAGCTGCCCAATAATCCTGTTGGGTGATTTCCTTGGTATTAGATGCATATCCACCACCAGGCTGCTGTACTACTGCATCAAGAACAAAATTATCTCTTCTTCCTCCAGGAGCCGTATCAGATGCAAGGCCTACTTTCTGCAAAGCCGATTGTGTTGCTGAATAAAATTTTCCACCAATACGTCCATCAATCTGAAAAGAAAGTCCAATATTTTTATAACTAAAGCTATTGGTAAGTCCAAATAACATTCTCGGATTTTGATCTCCTAAATAATACTGATCGGGAGTTGCCTGAGGTAATCCGTTTGCTCCTACAATCAATTTTCCAAAATTAGGATTATTAGGATCTTCTACTCTTAAAAATTTAGTTCCATAAATAGCTCCATAAGGTTTACCTACTTCAGCAAAAAATGTAACATTATCATAACCGCCCAAAGGATATTTAGAAAGAGGGCCATAAATCTCTTTTATCTCACTTTTTAATTTTGAAAAATTGGCATTTACATTCCAGTTAAAGTTTTCATTTTTAAAAATATCAGTGTTCAAAACCACTTCAATTCCACTATTTTGAAGTTTCCCCCCATTAATTTTCATATTCTCATACCCTGAAAGAGGATTCATAGGTAGATTAATTAATTGTTTTGTTGCTGTGTTCACAAAATAACTTACATCCAGAGAAACTTTGTTAAAGAACTTAAGATCTGCCCCTACTTCAAAACTCTTTAATTTTTCAGCTTGTACCCCAGCATCATATAGAATTTTTAATCTACTTAAAATTGCATGTCCTGTAGGATCAGCAGCAAGTCTGTAAGTATTGTATAACTCATAAGGATTTAATCCGTTACCAGTTACTGCATAAGCAGCGCGAAGCTTTGCAAACGTTAATACTTTAGAAGTTGTACCATTTAGTTTATGTAACATATCTGTTAAAACCAAAGATGTACTTAGAGCAGGATAAGAATAGGATCTGTTTTCTACATTTAAAGTGGAAGACCAGTCATTCCTGAA
>NZ_NRQT01000002.1:0-2500 GCF_004119455.1 Chryseobacterium sp. CH25 | reverse complement strand
TTCCTCCGGGTACTTAGATGTTTCAGTTCTCCGGGTTTGCTCCTCTTACGAGGTAATACATCTTCAATGTATTGGGTTGCCCCATTCGGACATCTGCGGATCAATTCGTGTGTGCCAATCCCCGCAGCTTTTCGCAGCTTACCACGTCCTTCTTCGCCTCTGAAAGCCTAGGCATCCGCCATACGCCCTTAACGATTTCTTTCCTATTTTTAGGTTACTCAAGCGCTTTATGCGCTCGGTTTTCTCTTTGTGATGTCTTTACCGTTAATGTCAATGATCTTAATTTCTTCTCTTCCAACTGATGAACAAATGTTGTTTTTGGCTCCATTCGTAACTTTTAAATCAGTCTTCCAAAACTGTGGAGAATAAGGGAGTCGAACCCTTGACCTCCTGCGTGCAAGGCAGGCGCTCTAGCCAGCTGAGCTAATTCCCCCTCTAGTAGACTTCAGATTCCAGATTCCAGATATCAGACTTAAAATCTGATGTCTTGTATCTTATATCTTCCCGTCTTTTTAATTAGTAGTCTCGGGCAGGCTCGAACTGCCGACCTCTACATTATCAGTGTAGCGCTCTAACCAGCTGAGCTACGAGACTGTCTGTTAGACTAACAGATTTCAGATAATAGATGGCAGGCTCGAACTGCCGACCTCTACATTATCAGTGTAGCGCTCTAACCAGCTGAGCTACGAGACTGTCTGTTAGACTAACAGATTTCAGATAATAGATATCAGATTAAACTGACCATCTTACCTTCATCCTTGTCTCTCTCAATCCCTTTACTAATTTCTAGTGGGTTTTGTATTTTTAATATAAATCAACCAAACAAAAAACTAAAGCTATTGCTTTAAGTAAGTACTTTGTGTCTAGGACACTAATTTTTTTATCGTCTTAAAGACGCTCTAAAATGAGATGTTCCAGCCGCACCTTCCGGTACGGCTACCTTGTTACGACTTAGCCCTAGTTACCTGTTTTACCCTAGGCAGCTCCTGTTACGGTCACCGACTTCAGGTACCCCAGACTTCCATGGCTTGACGGGCGGTGTGTACAAGGCCCGGGAACGTATTCACCGCGCCATGGCTGATGCGCGATTACTAGCGATTCCAGCTTCATAGAGTCGAGTTGCAGACTCCAATCCGAACTGAGACCGGCTTTCGAGATTTGCATCACATCGCTGTGTAGCTGCCCTCTGTACCGGCCATTGTATTACGTGTGTGGCCCAAGGCGTAAGGGCCGTGATGATTTGACGTCATCCCCACCTTCCTCTCTACTTGCGTAGGCAGTCTCACTAGAGTCCCCAACTTAATGATGGCAACTAGTGACAGGGGTTGCGCTCGTTGCAGGACTTAACCTAACACCTCACGGCACGAGCTGACGACAACCATGCAGCACCTTGAAAAATGTCCGAAGAAAAGTCTATTTCTAAACCTGTCATTTCCCATTTAAGCCTTGGTAAGGTTCCTCGCGTATCATCGAATTAAACCACATAATCCACCGCTTGTGCGGGCCCCCGTCAATTCCTTTGAGTTTCAAACTTGCGTTCGTACTCCCCAGGTGGCTAACTTATCACTTTCGCTTAGTCTCTGAAGCCGAAGCCCCAAAAACGAGTTAGCATCGTTTACGGCGTGGACTACCAGGGTATCTAATCCTGTTCGCTCCCCACGCTTTCGTCCATCAGCGTCAGTTGTTGCTTAGTAACCTGCCTTCGCAATTGGTGTTCTAAGTAATATCTATGCATTTCACCGCTACACTACTTATTCCAGCTACTTCAATAACACTCAAGACCTGCAGTATCAATGGCAGTTTCACAGTTAAGCTGTGAGATTTCACCACTGACTTACAGATCCGCCTACGGACCCTTTAAACCCAATAAATCCGGATAACGCTTGCACCCTCCGTATTACCGCGGCTGCTGGCACGGAGTTAGCCGGTGCTTATTCGTATAGTACCTTCAGCTACTCTCACGAGAGTAGGTTTATCCCTATACAAAAGAAGTTTACAACCCATAGGGCCGTCGTCCTTCACGCGGGATGGCTGGATCAGGCTCTCACCCATTGTCCAATATTCCTCACTGCTGCCTCCCGTAGGAGTCTGGTCCGTGTCTCAGTACCAGTGTGGGGGATCACCCTCTCAGGCCCCCTAAAGATCGCAGACTTGGTGAGCCGTTACCTCACCAACTATCTAATCTTGCGCGTGCCCATCTCTATCCACCGGAGTTTTCAATACCGAATGATGCCATTCAGTATATTATGGGGTATTAATCTTCCTTTCGAAAGGCTATCCCCCAGATAAAGGCAGGTTGCACACGTGTTCCGCACCCGTGCGCCGCTCTCAAGTTTCCGAAGAAACTCTACCGCTCGGCTTGCATGTGTTAGGCCTCCCGCTAGCGTTCATCCTGAGCCAGGATCAAACTCTCCATTGTATGTTTGTCTGACTCACTCAAAGTTTTTAACGCTTTAGTTTTTCCTTACTTGGTTGTTATATTGTATGTCAATGATCTTTT
>NZ_NRQT01000029.1 GCF_004119455.1 Chryseobacterium sp. CH25 | reverse complement strand
AAAAAGAAAAGCAATTCCTGTATCAGGACAAACATCAGCTTTAGTAGATGACCTTGAGTATAAATACACAGGAAACCGTTTAAATCAGGTGATAGAATCTGCGATGAATGATACAGGATATGAAGGTGGCAATAATATGATAGATTATGATGTGAATGGAAATATGACCACTATGAAGGATAAAGGGATTAATTCTATTGTTTATAATCATCTTAATCTTCCCAATACATTTACAATGAGTTATCCGGATCCTATTATTGTTGGGCAGCGATCTAGTGCTAATGTTGGATATTTATACCGTGCAGATGGAACTAAGTTGAGAAAAAACTATTCCACCAAACCTGCTAGAGGAAATATAAGAACCTCTATGACTGATTATCTGGATGGGTTTCAATATTCCTATAGAGAAGCTGGGGGAATATGTTTAACCTGTCGTACAGAATATGCTTTTGAAGAGCAGGCTTACGGAAACATCAGTACTGCCTTT
>NZ_NRQT01000028.1 GCF_004119455.1 Chryseobacterium sp. CH25 | reverse complement strand
GGTGGTTAATGTAAAAGCATCCCCTCAGGGAAAAGATGTGGTCACTCACATTGAATATGATCCGTTCGGAAGACAGGTTAAAGATTATCTACCCGTTCCTCAATCAGGAACGCTGAATGGGGCCATTGTTCCCAATCCATTAGGTAATACCATCAATAGCCCTTATGGGTCTGAAAAGATCTATTCCGAGAAAATATTGGAAAACTCTCCATTGGATAGAATTCAACAGCAGATTCAGGTAGGTAATGATTGGAGTACCAAACCTGTTAAATTCGGTTATGAAACCAATGTTCTGAATGAAGTGTATCAGCATATCACCTCCACTACCTGGGAGAACGGAGCCACCAAAAGCAGTGTTGCCTTATCTCCTGCAGTATTGTATGCTCCCGGTACCCTGTATAAAAATACTGTTACTGATGAAGATGGAAACCCCACTTTAGAGTTCAAAAACGGAAAAGGTCAGACCCTGTTGGTAAGGAAATTTGTAGGGACCTCTATGCAGGCAGAT
>NZ_NRQT01000027.1 GCF_004119455.1 Chryseobacterium sp. CH25 | reverse complement strand
TCCCACTGCCGTTCAGCAGCCTATTACCGATGTACTTCTTGATGATTTGTGCTATCAGTACCGTTATGACGGAAGAGGCAGGCTGGTAGAAAAGAAACTCCCTGGCAAAGGTTGGGAATATATGGTGTATGACAAAGCAGACAGGCTTGTTTTCAGTCAGGATGCTAAAATGAGACCCACAGACAAATGGTTATTTACAAAATATGATGTATTAGGGAGAGTGATCATCACAGGAGTTGTGGCTGGAGGCAGCAGAGCCTCTATGCAGACAATGATTGGAGAAACACTGACTATTGAGAACAGGTATGATGTCGGTTTTACCAAAAATGGGATGCAGATACAGTATAACAATGCCTACTTTCCTTATCTGGAAACCGTTTTTTCAGTAAACTATTATGACACGTATCCCACCTACAGTTTCAATCCCTCTTTTCCTGGCAGTATTCAGGGAGTGGAAACCTTAAAAGAAACCGTATCCCCGGAAGGTAAGAGTACCAAAGGCTTACCTGT
>NZ_NRQT01000026.1 GCF_004119455.1 Chryseobacterium sp. CH25 | reverse complement strand
GAGACCCACAGACAAATGGTTATTTACAAAATATGATGTTTTGGGGAGAGTGATCATCACAGGAGTTGTGGCTGGAGGCAGCAGAGCCTCTATGCAGACGATGATTGGAGAAACACTGACTATTGAGAACAGGTATGATGTCGGTTTTACCAAAAATGGACTGCAGATCCAGTATAACAATGCCTACTTTCCTTATCTGGAAACCGTTTTTTCAGTAAACTATTATGACACGTATCCAGTCTACAGTTTCAATCCCTCTTTTCCTGGCAGTATTCAGGGAGTGGAAACCTTAAAAGAAACCGTATCCCCGGAAGGTAAGAGTACCAAAGGCTTACCTGTGATGAGCATGGTAAAGAATATAGAAGATGACAACTGGACAAAGAATTATACCTACTACGATACCAAAGGAAGAGTAATAGGAACCCATTCCATCAACCATCTGGGCGGGTATACCAAAACAGAATCTAAACTGGATTTTTCAGGAGTAGCTCAAACAGTGATCACCCGACATAAAAGACTGGCAACCGATACCGAAAGAGTGATTACAGAAACCTTTGAATATGACCATCAGAACAGACTGCTGGTTCACAGACATCAGGTAGATAGTAACCCTGTAG
>NZ_NRQT01000025.1 GCF_004119455.1 Chryseobacterium sp. CH25 | reverse complement strand
GAGACCCACAGACAAATGGTTATTTACAAAATATGATGTTTTGGGGAGAGTGATCATCACAGGAGTTGTGGCTGGAGGCAGCAGAGCCTCTATGCAGACAATGATTGGAGAAACACTGACTATTGAGAACAGATCTGACACCGGTTTTACCAAAAATGGACTGCAGATACAGTATAATAATGCCTACTTTCCTTATCTGGAAACCGTTTTTTCAGTAAACTATTATGACACCTATCCAGTCTACAGTTTCAATCCTTCTTTCCCTGGCAGTATTCAGGGAGTGGAAACCTTAAAAGAAACCGTATCCCCGGAAGGTAAGAGTACTAAAGGCTTACCTGTGATGAGCATGGTCAAGAACATAGAAGATGATAACTGGACAAAGATTTACACCTACTACGATACCAAAGGAAGAGTAATAGGAGCCCATTCCATCAACCATCTGGGCGGATATACCAAAACAGAATCTAAACTGGATTTTTCAGGAGTAGCTCAAACGGTAATCACCCGACATAAAAGATTGGCAACCGATACCGAAAGAGTGATTACAGAAACCTTTGAATATGACCATCAGAACAGACTGCTGGTTCACAGACATCAGGTAGATAGTAACCCTGTAG
>NZ_NRQT01000254.1 GCF_004119455.1 Chryseobacterium sp. CH25 | reverse complement strand
TGACCACTACCAAACGAACTTTTAGTTACCTTTGCAGGTCCCTCTAGCTGCTGGAGTATCTTTGTGCATGCTCTTATTGAAGCATCATTAGTAGTATGGATTGACCACTACCAAACGAACTTTTAGTTACCTTTGCAGGTCCCTCTAGCTGCTGGAGTATCTTTGTGCATGCTCTTATTGAAGCATCATTAGTAGTATGG
>NZ_NRQT01000253.1 GCF_004119455.1 Chryseobacterium sp. CH25 | reverse complement strand
TGATTATTCCTATTACAATAGGTCGTACATTTGCCTTACTGGCCTGCTAAATAAAAAGGCTGAGTCAGAAAACAGATGCAGCTAAACGGATACTGTCACAATGATTATTCCTATTACAATAGGTCGTACATTTGCCTTACTGGCCTGCTAAATAAAAAGGCTGAGTCAGAAAACAGATGCAGCTAAACGGATACTGTCAC
>NZ_NRQT01000252.1 GCF_004119455.1 Chryseobacterium sp. CH25 | reverse complement strand
TTACAGGTTTTCTATGGTATTGATCCCAAAATGTAAGAATTTGTTCTTCAGTTTCAGAAAGTTATATAAGGAAAGAAAAAACTAGTGAGTCTTGTTGATCCTTACAGGTTTTCTATGGTATTGATCCCAAAATGTAAGAATTTGTTCTTCAGTTTCAGAAAGTTATATAAGGAAAGAAAAAACTAGTGAGTCTTGTTGAT
>NZ_NRQT01000251.1 GCF_004119455.1 Chryseobacterium sp. CH25 | reverse complement strand
GTCATTTTCATAATAGCAAGAGAATTGCGATCAGGCTGAAAATAGAATCCAATGACTGTTACTAATTTTAGCAGAATTCAGTTTCTCGATATAAGATTCTGGTCATTTTCATAATAGCAAGAGAATTGCGATCAGGCTGAAAATAGAATCCAATGACTGTTACTAATTTTAGCAGAATTCAGTTTCTCGATATAAGATTC
>NZ_NRQT01000250.1 GCF_004119455.1 Chryseobacterium sp. CH25 | reverse complement strand
TTTTGAATATTCCACCTCATATTGTAAGTGCCAGTTCATTCAATTCTTGCAGAAAGTTTTACAAACGGGTCCAGCGGGAAGTGTAAAGGCCATATTAAAGTTTTTTGAATATTCCACCTCATATTGTAAGTGCCAGTTCATTCAATTCTTGCAGAAAGTTTTACAAACGGGTCCAGCGGGAAGTGTAAAGGCCATATTAAA
>NZ_NRQT01000024.1 GCF_004119455.1 Chryseobacterium sp. CH25 | reverse complement strand
TTCTTGATATGAATATTGAAACCCATCCAAATAATCAGTTGTAGTGGTACTGGCTATTCCTTTTGGTTGTCCTGCTGAATAGATTTTTCTCAACTTAGTTCCATCTGCACGGTAAAGATATTTCAAATCTATATACGTAGTAAGTCCAAAACTTTTATTTGCGATTGAATAAGAGTTGGGTAAATTTAAGTAATTGTAAACAATAGAATTAATCCCTTTATCTTTCATGGTGGTCATATTTCCATTCACATCATAATCTATCATATTATTGCCACCCTCATATCCTGTATCATTCATCGCTGATTCTATCACCTGATTTAAACGGTTTCCTGTGTATTTATACTCAAGATCATCTACTAAAGCCGATGTTTGTCCTGATACAGGAATGGCTTTTCTTTTTAAAGTATTGATATTCCCATTCAGGTCATAGGTAAGGTATTCATCAAAATTACCATTGCCAGGGTTGGTGGCATTAGGTTCTGAGTAGAAACCATTCTTTAATCGGTTCAGACCATCATACTCGTAATTGTATCTTTTAAATACGTCTTCTGATGAGTTTTTCCAATCTATCTCTGCAATATTCCCATTAAATCTGCCTGGTGATTTTATAGAGATTTCAGGATTGTTATATCTGATCTCATATCCAAATAATTTTCCCCCAAGATTTCTAGGATCATTGATCTTAGTCATCCAGCCACGGATATTGTATTTATAATCCATCTGCTGAAGGGGTGATCCTAAAGCAATACCCCCAACTTTTTTAGATT
>NZ_NRQT01000249.1 GCF_004119455.1 Chryseobacterium sp. CH25 | reverse complement strand
CAATGAATCCAATGATAGTAAAAGCTTGTCAGCCATATTCTTTCCATCTTCATTAATTTACTTATAAAGAAATTTGGAAGTTCCTTCACTTGTTTTAATTGTCAATGAATCCAATGATAGTAAAAGCTTGTCAGCCATATTCTTTCCATCTTCATTAATTTACTTATAAAGAAATTTGGAAGTTCCTTCACTTGTTTTAAT
>NZ_NRQT01000248.1 GCF_004119455.1 Chryseobacterium sp. CH25 | reverse complement strand
TTCATCTTTTGAATCGAAGAAGTAACCAGATGAATCCATTGCGAGTTTGGAAACTTTTAGGTACGTACATTGACATTTTTAAGTGGCATAATTCCAAGTGGGTTCATCTTTTGAATCGAAGAAGTAACCAGATGAATCCATTGCGAGTTTGGAAACTTTTAGGTACGTACATTGACATTTTTAAGTGGCATAATTCCAAGT
>NZ_NRQT01000247.1 GCF_004119455.1 Chryseobacterium sp. CH25 | reverse complement strand
GTGATAATCTGCCTGGTCTTTTCCGTACTTATATTCATTCCAAAGATATTCGGAATAGTTGGCAAAGATTCGTTGACGGTAAGGTTGCTCCAGCTTTCTCAGGTGATAATCTGCCTGGTCTTTTCCGTACTTATATTCATTCCAAAGATATTCGGAATAGTTGGCAAAGATTCGTTGACGGTAAGGTTGCTCCAGCTTTCT
>NZ_NRQT01000246.1 GCF_004119455.1 Chryseobacterium sp. CH25 | reverse complement strand
TACTCTATTATGTATCGTTATTACTTCTTTTCAAATCTTAAATAAATCACAAAAAGCAATTTCTCTATACGACAATAATATAATATTAATCAATTCAATTTTTACTCTATTATGTATCGTTATTACTTCTTTTCAAATCTTAAATAAATCACAAAAAGCAATTTCTCTATACGACAATAATATAATATTAATCAATTCAAT
>NZ_NRQT01000245.1 GCF_004119455.1 Chryseobacterium sp. CH25 | reverse complement strand
CAGGTTTGCCCTGGCAAAGGAAGTGTTTACTGAAATTGTATTACCGCAGATTCGATTAGTTTCCCGGTTTTAATCTTATTAATAATACTTGGTTATTTGTTACAGGTTTGCCCTGGCAAAGGAAGTGTTTACTGAAATTGTATTACCGCAGATTCGATTAGTTTCCCGGTTTTAATCTTATTAATAATACTTGGTTATTTG
>NZ_NRQT01000244.1 GCF_004119455.1 Chryseobacterium sp. CH25 | reverse complement strand
CCTAGCAATCAGCCTACAACAGGAGTTGGAATCAGGCCTGCAAAATATTCTCCTGATTTTCAAGTGAATAATTATACGTATGCGAAGACCAATACTGTTTATACCTAGCAATCAGCCTACAACAGGAGTTGGAATCAGGCCTGCAAAATATTCTCCTGATTTTCAAGTGAATAATTATACGTATGCGAAGACCAATACTGTT
>NZ_NRQT01000243.1 GCF_004119455.1 Chryseobacterium sp. CH25 | reverse complement strand
TAAGGAAGCATCCTAGAATACAATAGATGGCAGAGGTAGATACTGCATGCCATGAGGAAGCAGAGGAATCCTATAACGCGCCTATAGCAACCAGACCAGTCGCTAAGGAAGCATCCTAGAATACAATAGATGGCAGAGGTAGATACTGCATGCCATGAGGAAGCAGAGGAATCCTATAACGCGCCTATAGCAACCAGACCAG
>NZ_NRQT01000242.1 GCF_004119455.1 Chryseobacterium sp. CH25 | reverse complement strand
TTGTCTTTTTCTTGAATTCAAAATGTATGACGGAAAAGACCCCTCAAATCAATTTTATATTGAACCGAACCGTAGATTAACTGATTGAACCGAAATGGTTAATATTGTCTTTTTCTTGAATTCAAAATGTATGACGGAAAAGACCCCTCAAATCAATTTTATATTGAACCGAACCGTAGATTAACTGATTGAACCGAAATGGT
>NZ_NRQT01000241.1 GCF_004119455.1 Chryseobacterium sp. CH25 | reverse complement strand
TAAATTACAGTTTGTCTTCGATTTAAATAAGAGTTGAAAATTACTTGACCCTTATTTGGACTTTTTTCCTAAAATTCAAATTGAGACTTTCAGCTTTGTCATTCTAAATTACAGTTTGTCTTCGATTTAAATAAGAGTTGAAAATTACTTGACCCTTATTTGGACTTTTTTCCTAAAATTCAAATTGAGACTTTCAGCTTTGT
>NZ_NRQT01000240.1 GCF_004119455.1 Chryseobacterium sp. CH25 | reverse complement strand
TTAGCAAAGAATAAATAATTTTTT
This sequence comes from Chryseobacterium sp. CH25, assembly GCF_004119455.1. GTDB lineage: Bacteria > Bacteroidota > Bacteroidia > Flavobacteriales > Weeksellaceae > Chryseobacterium. The sequence goes on along the minus strand of NZ_NRQT01000240.1, from coordinate 179 downwards.
CATCATCAAAATCCTAACTGACAACTGTGTCATTACCTGCTACTTACCTTGTATCAACAATAACAAACAAAACGATAATATTAGCAAAGAATAAATAATTTTTTCATCATCAAAATCCTAACTGACAACTGTGTCATTACCTGCTACTTACCTTGTATCAACAATAACAAACAAAACGA
>NZ_NRQT01000023.1 GCF_004119455.1 Chryseobacterium sp. CH25 | reverse complement strand
AACCTCAGTTCTGTCCTATGATCTTCAGAATCCTTCTACAGGATCAACAGAAGTAACCTATGATAAATATGATTCCAAAGGAAACCTTGTACAGTATACCACGAAAGACGGTGTTTCTACCGTTATTATCTGGGGCTATAACGGGACCCTGCCCATTGCCAAGATTGAAAATGCAAAATTTGAAAGCATTGGACAATCATTTATAGACAGTATAGTGAATGCCTCTAATACAGATGCCGCAGCAGAAAGGAATAATGATGAAACCAATCTGTTAAATACTTTTAATACTTTCAAAAATAATTTGTCTGGTTATCAGATCACAATGTACAGCTATGATCCATTAATAGGAGTGCGAAGCATTACTCCGTCATCTGGTATCAGGGAAGTTTATGTTTATGACAGTGCCAATCGATTGAAAGAAGTGAAACAGCTGGATAAAGATGATGCAGGAAATCCTGTATACAAAATAGTTAAAGAATACAAATACAACTATAAAAACTAAGACGATGAAAAAAATACTCATTCCCATAGGTATGTTGCTGAGTTATTCAGCACATGCCCAGCTTAGCACGGGAGAAAACTATATTCAATCCAAAAGCTATCTGGATTATAATGGGACAACTCCATCCAAAACCTCAGAAACGGTTCAGTATTTTGATGGTTTGGGAAGACCCAAGCAGGTGGTTAATGTAAAAGCATCCCCTCAGGGAAAAGATGTGGTCACTCACATTGAATATGATTCGTTCGGAAGACAGGTTAAAGACTATCTACCCGTTCCCCAATCAGGAACGCTGAATGGAGCCCTTGTTCCCAATCCATTAGGCAATGTGGCCAATACTCCTTATGGGTCTGAAAAGATCTATTCCGAGAAAATATTGGAAAACTCTCCATTGGATAGAATTCAACAGCAGATTCAGGTAGGCAATGACTGGAGTACCAAGCCTGTTAAATTCGGTTATGAAACCAATGTTCTTAATGAAGTCTACCAGCATATCACCACCACTACCTGGGAAAACGGCGCCACCAAAAGCAGTGTCGCTTTATCTCCTGCAGTATTGTATGCTCCCGGTACCCTGTATAAAAATACCGTTACTGATGAAGATGGAAACCCCACTTTAGAGTTCAAAAACAGAAAAGGTCAGACCCTGTTGGTAAGAAGATTTGTAGGAACCTCTATGCAGGCAGATACTTATTATGTGTATAATGAATATGACCAGCTTGCCTTTGTTATTCCTCCCACTGCCGTTCAGCAGCCTATTACCGATGTACTTCTTGATGATTTGTGCTATCAG
>NZ_NRQT01000239.1 GCF_004119455.1 Chryseobacterium sp. CH25 | reverse complement strand
GATGGATTCTTCCTACTACACCCTTCCAAAAAGCTGAGTTTCAATTCCTGTCTTCTAGTAAGATAATGACAATTGCTTTATCAAGAGTTCCGCTTTTTCTCATAGATGGATTCTTCCTACTACACCCTTCCAAAAAGCTGAGTTTCAATTCCTGTCTTCTAGTAAGATAATGACAATTGCTTTATCAAGAGTTCCGCTTTTTC
>NZ_NRQT01000238.1 GCF_004119455.1 Chryseobacterium sp. CH25 | reverse complement strand
ATGGAAATAATATAAATCCCAAGAATCGTAAGCAAATAAAGGAAACGAAAAAAGTTCCCAATTCAGCATCGGCCATGTTGTTCATCGTCCAGAGAATATAATTGATGGAAATAATATAAATCCCAAGAATCGTAAGCAAATAAAGGAAACGAAAAAAGTTCCCAATTCAGCATCGGCCATGTTGTTCATCGTCCAGAGAATAT
>NZ_NRQT01000237.1 GCF_004119455.1 Chryseobacterium sp. CH25 | reverse complement strand
CTTCACAGAACCATTCATCACATTCAGAGTAAGGAGCAAAAAGCAGGTGTTGTTATTTAAACCCTTCTACCCCTGTTTTTAATGCTTGAAGATTATATTACACATCTTCACAGAACCATTCATCACATTCAGAGTAAGGAGCAAAAAGCAGGTGTTGTTATTTAAACCCTTCTACCCCTGTTTTTAATGCTTGAAGATTATATT
>NZ_NRQT01000236.1 GCF_004119455.1 Chryseobacterium sp. CH25 | reverse complement strand
TAAAATTCATCTCTTCTTTTTTCTTTGATGTAATTTTAATCTTTTCATCTCTTTTAAGAACTCTAATTTTGTGTATCATCCACATGGATTATAATTTTTTTAGCTTAAAATTCATCTCTTCTTTTTTCTTTGATGTAATTTTAATCTTTTCATCTCTTTTAAGAACTCTAATTTTGTGTATCATCCACATGGATTATAATTTTT
>NZ_NRQT01000235.1 GCF_004119455.1 Chryseobacterium sp. CH25 | reverse complement strand
TGGATATACAGATTAGTATCTTTATTAAACACCAATTTAGGGTGTGTTCATTTGCTGCATTTTAACAATTAAATTTTGCACAAGCCTTCGTAAGCATATAGCTAATGGATATACAGATTAGTATCTTTATTAAACACCAATTTAGGGTGTGTTCATTTGCTGCATTTTAACAATTAAATTTTGCACAAGCCTTCGTAAGCATAT
>NZ_NRQT01000234.1 GCF_004119455.1 Chryseobacterium sp. CH25 | reverse complement strand
CTGAAAAACATGGAACTTTATTGACATTAAACAAACAAAACTGAGCCTTTATCGTTCAGGGAGTAGTTATTTAGCTTGGAAGAAGTTTTCTGAAAAACTCTACTCCTGAAAAACATGGAACTTTATTGACATTAAACAAACAAAACTGAGCCTTTATCGTTCAGGGAGTAGTTATTTAGCTTGGAAGAAGTTTTCTGAAAAACT
>NZ_NRQT01000233.1 GCF_004119455.1 Chryseobacterium sp. CH25 | reverse complement strand
GTAGCTGCAATAATATTGCTTAAGTTTACCAACCATTCCCAGTTTTATCACTGGCATTGAAAATAAATTTAGAAGTCATTAGCTGCTCATGAATGCGATGTAAAAGTAGCTGCAATAATATTGCTTAAGTTTACCAACCATTCCCAGTTTTATCACTGGCATTGAAAATAAATTTAGAAGTCATTAGCTGCTCATGAATGCGAT
>NZ_NRQT01000232.1 GCF_004119455.1 Chryseobacterium sp. CH25 | reverse complement strand
AGTTTTCCAATATTTTCTCGGAATAGATCTTTTCAGACCCATAAGGGGTATTGATGGCATTACCTAACGGATTGGGAACAATAGCTCCATTCAGCGTTCTGATTGGGGAACGGGTAGATAATCTTTAACCTGTCTTCCGAACGGATCATATTCAATGTGAGTGACCACATCTTTTCCCTGAGGGGATGCTTTTACATTAACCACC
>NZ_NRQT01000231.1 GCF_004119455.1 Chryseobacterium sp. CH25 | reverse complement strand
GGACCATTTTTTAGAAAAAAAAATCCCACTTTTAAGAAAGCAGGATTTATATTTGATTTTAATTCTTCAATTAGAAGGTAATCATCATCGTCATCTCCGTCTAGTCGGACCATTTTTTAGAAAAAAAAATCCCACTTTTAAGAAAGCAGGATTTATATTTGATTTTAATTCTTCAATTAGAAGGTAATCATCATCGTCATCTCCG
>NZ_NRQT01000230.1 GCF_004119455.1 Chryseobacterium sp. CH25 | reverse complement strand
GAAGTGCGAATGCTTCAGATTGAAATTTTGTTTGAATTATCAGAAACTGAAAAAGAAGAAGCCATCTGATTGTTCATCTTTTTGGTGATTACGCAGACTCCTGGCGGAAGTGCGAATGCTTCAGATTGAAATTTTGTTTGAATTATCAGAAACTGAAAAAGAAGAAGCCATCTGATTGTTCATCTTTTTGGTGATTACGCAGACT
>NZ_NRQT01000022.1 GCF_004119455.1 Chryseobacterium sp. CH25 | reverse complement strand
AGTTTTTATTTTATTTTTAAAAGTCTCATACAGCAATGTGTGAGACTTTTTTTTTGTTCTATACTTACTATACCTAAGCAAATCATATCACTATAACAATCACCACCACTAACTCAACATATGAGTAATGAGTAATGAGTAATGAGTAATGAGTAATGAGTAATGAGTAATGAGTAATGAGTAATAAGTAATCGGAGAACAGCTCTTAAAACAAGACTTATTACAATCAATTATTCTAAATTTTGGCTAAAGCCATGGGAATAGCTTATATAATCGGAAAGGATTATAGCCGACTTCTGTTGAATACCGATAAGCTAGATACAACTGTTGATCTGTTATTTACACTTCAGACTAGTATTTTAGCTTTTCTTTCTCTTCTTCATTTATTATCGATATATTCCTAGTATCATTACTTCTGATAAACCATCTGATTTTGTCATCCTGGAAGGAGCTAAACATCGTTATCCCAATACTTTTATCAAGTAACAGACCTCTATTCATTATTAATACTTCCCAGGAAAGGCATTCAGCTGTTGAGATCCCTCTGGGACTACAGGATGATAGTGCTTATAAGTTCAGGTATCATGAAGGTATTATTTTGATGTTATAAATATTTTTATGTAATAGTTTGTTATAGGTTATATTTCTCCAGTATTCAGATGGGGCTGTCCATAATTATTAACTTTCATTCAGTTGTTAAGATATTACTATGTAAAAGACGATAGATAAGTAAATGGTCTCAATATGCAATGAGTATATACTTATACTATTACCAACTGTCATTACTTGTTTTAATCAATACAATTTCTGCTAAACTAAAATGAAACATCCTTACTGAGGATTCTTGTAGAAATTCGTTTCAGATATTTTCTGTTTACTTATCTATTATTCTATTTTTATAAGATCTATTTCAAATATAAAATCTGTTTCAAAAAAATGATTCCAGGTTCCAAACATTGATCTTCTTATAATTCTATATCTCAGATTTTATACGAATACTGGCTAACTTAATTGTATTCCAGCTTTCTTTTTCATATTCCAGGATGTATAAACTTGTTGTGGATAAGTATTGAAGGTTATATAAATGATATTAAATCAGGTTGTTAATAAACTAAGTTATGCACAATTACTATGCTGGTTTGAACATTATGTTAAGTTTATTTGTTTTGCGTAGTATAATGTTGTTATCTTTGCCCCACTGAAAAACGAAAGAGATTCAGTAAGCGCAGAAGAGCTTTTAAATAAGCATAAACATTAAGATCTACTAAGATAAAGACTTAAAAAAAACTTTTAAATTTTAGTCAAATAAAATTTGCGAGTTAAAATAAAGTTTCTATCTTTGCAGTCCCAATTATAGGGAGCGCAGGAGTAGAGGGATTGAGGTTTTAGAAAGAATTAAGGTTACTTAAAAAACTTTAAAATTTTCTTTCAAAACATTTGGTCATTACAAAATAAAGTTTTACTTTTGCACTCGCAAATGCGGAGCGACACTGACAGAAAGATTGCTTCGTTAAAAAGCGAAAGAAGAAAAGATCATTGACATACAATATAACAACCAAGTAAGGAAAAACTAAAGCGT
>NZ_NRQT01000229.1 GCF_004119455.1 Chryseobacterium sp. CH25 | reverse complement strand
TATATCATAGTCTCTTAAGTAATGGATGGCTGCTTCTTGAAGGAATGGTTCCATCTGCCATAAGATCTCTCAATACCATATTGAAATAGTCATTAATTCTTCGGTCTATATCATAGTCTCTTAAGTAATGGATGGCTGCTTCTTGAAGGAATGGTTCCATCTGCCATAAGATCTCTCAATACCATATTGAAATAGTCATTAATTC
>NZ_NRQT01000228.1 GCF_004119455.1 Chryseobacterium sp. CH25 | reverse complement strand
AGTTTTCCAATATTTTCTCGGAATAGATCTTTTCAGACCCATAAGGGGTATTGATGGCATTACCTAACGGATTGGGAACAATAGCTCCATTCAGCGTTCCTGATTGGGGAACGGGTAGATAATCTTTAACCTGTCTTCCGAACGGATCATATTCAATGTGAGTGACCACATCTTTTCCCTGAGGGGATGCTTTTACATTAACCACC
>NZ_NRQT01000227.1 GCF_004119455.1 Chryseobacterium sp. CH25 | reverse complement strand
GAATTATCTGCTAATAAAAAACATTTGGTAATTTCATTTTTTTAAATGTTTTTAACTTTGAATCAAAGATAATAAAATTATTGAATATTTAATTTCTTGGAAATTCCGAATTATCTGCTAATAAAAAACATTTGGTAATTTCATTTTTTTAAATGTTTTTAACTTTGAATCAAAGATAATAAAATTATTGAATATTTAATTTCTTG
>NZ_NRQT01000226.1 GCF_004119455.1 Chryseobacterium sp. CH25 | reverse complement strand
TGAAGAAATGATCTAAGAACTTAATACAAATCATTGGAGATTTAACGTTTTAAACAGTTTACAAAAAAAAGTATTGATCGAGTACATCAAACTTAATGGGCAGACAATGAAGAAATGATCTAAGAACTTAATACAAATCATTGGAGATTTAACGTTTTAAACAGTTTACAAAAAAAAGTATTGATCGAGTACATCAAACTTAATGG
>NZ_NRQT01000225.1 GCF_004119455.1 Chryseobacterium sp. CH25 | reverse complement strand
CTGTTTTCAGCAAGCTCCCTTCCCAAACCTCCAGGATAGAATGAATCATAACACCAAAATATAATAAAGATTGGTAATCGTTCCAACACTGTTAACCATTTTTGCTGCTGTTTTCAGCAAGCTCCCTTCCCAAACCTCCAGGATAGAATGAATCATAACACCAAAATATAATAAAGATTGGTAATCGTTCCAACACTGTTAACCAT
>NZ_NRQT01000224.1 GCF_004119455.1 Chryseobacterium sp. CH25 | reverse complement strand
TTTAGTATGATAATGGAACATAGAAGTTACTTTATTATTTGCCATTGAAGACTGGTGGATCAGTGATCTTACCTCTTTTCAGGAGCAGAAACCTTCCAAAGTTTATATTTAGTATGATAATGGAACATAGAAGTTACTTTATTATTTGCCATTGAAGACTGGTGGATCAGTGATCTTACCTCTTTTCAGGAGCAGAAACCTTCCAA
>NZ_NRQT01000223.1 GCF_004119455.1 Chryseobacterium sp. CH25 | reverse complement strand
TCGTTCATTGCGTTGTGCTGAATTTTTCTCCATTCGATCCGGATGATCGTAATACACTATGGGAGAAAGTTTCGTTTTCAAGGATTTCGTTATAACTGTCTTTTACATCGTTCATTGCGTTGTGCTGAATTTTTCTCCATTCGATCCGGATGATCGTAATACACTATGGGAGAAAGTTTCGTTTTCAAGGATTTCGTTATAACTGT
>NZ_NRQT01000222.1 GCF_004119455.1 Chryseobacterium sp. CH25 | reverse complement strand
TCACCAAAGCTCTACCAGATTAATCTCCCTGTGAGGTTCTCATAGAATAATTGGCAAGGTTACCTGTTCTCTTGCAAATAGCATGCACTTTTGTGACATATTCTGCTGTCACCAAAGCTCTACCAGATTAATCTCCCTGTGAGGTTCTCATAGAATAATTGGCAAGGTTACCTGTTCTCTTGCAAATAGCATGCACTTTTGTGACAT
>NZ_NRQT01000221.1 GCF_004119455.1 Chryseobacterium sp. CH25 | reverse complement strand
CTCAACCACAATGTCCAGTTTTACCACCCGGTTGATGCCCGAAATTGTGGTTTCTGAAACCTTATACAGAATTTGATGGTGATTTCTCATAATATTTATAGCTTTGCCCTCAACCACAATGTCCAGTTTTACCACCCGGTTGATGCCCGAAATTGTGGTTTCTGAAACCTTATACAGAATTTGATGGTGATTTCTCATAATATTTAT
>NZ_NRQT01000220.1 GCF_004119455.1 Chryseobacterium sp. CH25 | reverse complement strand
GATAACCGTCTGATTAGGGATCTTTAATAAGCCAGAATGATAGGAGGAGTTTCCTGTTGTGACTTCTACACCTACCATCTTCAGATATTCTGCATAAGGTGTAGGCTGGATAACCGTCTGATTAGGGATCTTTAATAAGCCAGAATGATAGGAGGAGTTTCCTGTTGTGACTTCTACACCTACCATCTTCAGATATTCTGCATAAGG
>NZ_NRQT01000021.1 GCF_004119455.1 Chryseobacterium sp. CH25 | reverse complement strand
AGAGATAGATTGGAAAAACTCATCAGAAGACGTATTTAAAAGATACAATTACGAGTATGATGGTCTGAACCGATTAAAGAATGGTTTCTACTCAGAACCCAATGCGACCAACCCTGGCAATGGTAATTTTGATGAATATCTTACCTATGACCTGAATGGGAACATCAATACTTTAAAAAGAAAAGCAATTCCTGTATCAGGACAAACATCAGCTTTAGTAGATGACCTTGAGTATAAATACACAGGAAACCGTTTAAATCAGGTGATAGAATCAGCGATGAATGATACAGGATATGAAGGTGGCAATAATATAATAGACTATGATGCGAATGGAAATATGACCACTATGAAGGATAAAGGGATTAATACTATTGCCTATAATCATCTTAATTTACCCAATTCTTATTCAATCGAAAACAAAAACTTTGGACTTACTACGTATATAGATTTGAATTATCTTTACCGTGCAGATGGTACTAAGCTGAGAAAAATCTATTCAAGTAGACCTATAAAGGGTTTAACGAGCTATACTACAACAGATTATTTGGATGGGTTTCAATATTCATATCAAGAAGGAGGGGGAATATGTATAACCTGTCGTACAGAATATGCTTTTGAAGAACAGGCCTATGGCAGAATTAGTAATACCTTTCCTGATCTGGGAGAACCCCCAATCTGGAAACTTGATTTTGTACCCACTTCAGAAGGCTTTTACAGTTTCACAGAAAACCGTTATATTTACCAGTATAAAGATCACTTAGGAAATACCAGAGTAAGTTTTGCTAAAAACAGCGCAGACGTTCTTGAAGTAACAGATACGAACAATTATTACCCATTTGGATTAAACCATATCAGTGAGTTTAAAGGTCTTTTAGGTGGGTATTTAAATTACAAGTACAATGGCAAGGAGTTGCAGGAGACAGGAATGTATGATTATGGAGCGAGGATGTATATGCCCGACTTGGGAAGATGGGGCGTTGTTGACCCGCTGGCGGAGAAAGGTGTTAACCTTACTCCATATCGCTACGGTTTTAATAGCCCCGTAATGTATACAGACCCATTTGGTTTATTTGAATCAAGAAAAGAAGCGAGGGAATACAGAAGAGAGCACGATATTAGTGGTTCTATTACTAAAAATAAAGATGGTTCATTCTCTATCAATGATAAGACTAATCACGTAAGTTATACAAAAGGCGAAGAGGGTTCTGGAGAAAACTTCAAGAATGATGGTGTTCAAGAGTCCGCCTTGATTACAGCAACTAAAAAGACTGACAACCAACAGCAAAATATTTACTCTCCATTAGGGCAAGGAAATACATTGCTATCTTTTAATGGAACTTATATGTCAGCTCTTTCTGACAGAATGTATATTGGTACGGCTAGGAGAAATACCCCGTTCAATTATTTAGGAACTAATTATTATGGAAATGGTAGAACGTTTTTAAAACAAAGCAATTTAATCAAAGCGGGAAAAATTGTTGGAAAAGGAACGGTAGTAATAGGAATAGGATTAGATATTTATGGTGTTAGTGAACATTATAATAACCCTAAGTCACCAAATGCTGTTCACCCTGCAAAAGCTGGTCTAAATACAGGAATGGCAGTTTATGGTTTAACAGGTGTTGGAACGATTCCATCTTTATTATATTTTGGTGTAGATTCATTCTATCCTGGAGGTTGGGAAGGAGCTGCTGAAACAGCAGCAAAAACAGAGAATAATGAACGTGCAATGACGGGACATTCACTTTTCAGTAATTCAGCATTAAAACAATAGTTATGTTTTTAAAGAGTTATTACTATCTATTTTATAAATTATATAAATTTTGGGAATATATATCAGTTCCTAGGTTTTGGAGCGATGTTAAAGCTTCATTATCTATAGATTTGCTTGTATTATTTGCCGTTTCATCAGTCTTTTTTTATTTTGACATAAGCTTTGGAGATAAAAGTGTCTTTTTAGTTTGTTTGATATTAATGTTGTTTGTTTCCAATTATTTTCTTTTAAAAGAGACTGTTTGGAGAGAATATATTGATTATTTTGAAACACTTCCGAAGAGTAAAAATAGAAAGGGAGGGATATTGGTTTGGAGTATTATATTATTAATATTATTGAGTTTTGTACACTCAATATATTGGATGGACCAACGTGCTAGAAAAAATCAAACAGGACCTTATTCTAAGGAATATTTAAATAACAAAGCCACTTATTGAGTGGCTTTGTTATTATAAAAATGCTTTGCAATTTAGTTTGTTTTAGAAAAGCATCCAGGAGAGCGAAGACATGTTGTCTGTCGTTCTCTTTTAGTTTTTGTATATCTAAAATTTTAGCGACAATATTTTTATCCATTAGAATATCCGTAGACCCTACGAGATAATCCAGAGACACTTCCAGGGCTTCTGCCAGCTGTGTGGCCATCTCAATAGATGGTTTTACTTCCTCACGTTCATATCTACCGATGACAGCACCGTGAACACCTACAAGTTTGCCCACTTCGTCCTGCGACTGAACCGTT
>NZ_NRQT01000219.1 GCF_004119455.1 Chryseobacterium sp. CH25 | reverse complement strand
GACAGCATTTTCAATAAGTAGATTTTCCCTGCCTCCGTGTTTTTCCCACGAGCCCTACTTTTATCACTCTTTTATGGTGAAATTGACGTTTGAAATAATTATTCTCCGGACAGCATTTTCAATAAGTAGATTTTCCCTGCCTCCGTGTTTTTCCCACGAGCCCTACTTTTATCACTCTTTTATGGTGAAATTGACGTTTGAAATAAT
>NZ_NRQT01000218.1 GCF_004119455.1 Chryseobacterium sp. CH25 | reverse complement strand
GGATGGCAGGTTAGAAATTCTGGAACAAAATGATCCTTTACGCAACAATTGCTCTTATTGGCAATGCAGGCTGATTGTACCCAGCCATTTTACCCCTTTGGCTGCACCCGGATGGCAGGTTAGAAATTCTGGAACAAAATGATCCTTTACGCAACAATTGCTCTTATTGGCAATGCAGGCTGATTGTACCCAGCCATTTTACCCCTTT
>NZ_NRQT01000217.1 GCF_004119455.1 Chryseobacterium sp. CH25 | reverse complement strand
TGGGAACCAGTAAAAAGGCAACAATCAACAAAGTTTACCAAAAATAATAACACTGTAGGAACGTTTAGCCCAGCAAAAGCATTAAGAAGTTGGATGATTAAGCGCAGCCTGGGAACCAGTAAAAAGGCAACAATCAACAAAGTTTACCAAAAATAATAACACTGTAGGAACGTTTAGCCCAGCAAAAGCATTAAGAAGTTGGATGATT
>NZ_NRQT01000216.1 GCF_004119455.1 Chryseobacterium sp. CH25 | reverse complement strand
TAAACTATCTCCTTCTTCCAACCCTGGATTTTTTAGTGCTGGACGCCTAACAGAAGCTGGGCCTTCTACCAATACCCGAACGATACTCTTAATGAACAGTTTGCAGGAATAAACTATCTCCTTCTTCCAACCCTGGATTTTTTAGTGCTGGACGCCTAACAGAAGCTGGGCCTTCTACCAATACCCGAACGATACTCTTAATGAACAG
>NZ_NRQT01000215.1 GCF_004119455.1 Chryseobacterium sp. CH25 | reverse complement strand
TTACTCATCATTTTTCACTGCATTTTTATCCAAGAACCTCTTCGTCTTTCAAATGAATCGAAAGAACTTATGAAGTTTTTAATGCTTTAAAGTATTCAGCCATAGGATCTTACTCATCATTTTTCACTGCATTTTTATCCAAGAACCTCTTCGTCTTTCAAATGAATCGAAAGAACTTATGAAGTTTTTAATGCTTTAAAGTATTCAG
>NZ_NRQT01000214.1 GCF_004119455.1 Chryseobacterium sp. CH25 | reverse complement strand
CATTAGTGTAAAAATTAACTACAAATAAATTTGGAAAAATAAATTGATATTAGCGCTACAGTTTGCGTAGAAATTAACAACAATTATGAAATACACCATGTATTATATACATTAGTGTAAAAATTAACTACAAATAAATTTGGAAAAATAAATTGATATTAGCGCTACAGTTTGCGTAGAAATTAACAACAATTATGAAATACACCAT
>NZ_NRQT01000213.1 GCF_004119455.1 Chryseobacterium sp. CH25 | reverse complement strand
TTGAGGAATCTATTTTATTCTCAAGCCTACAATTAGGAAGTCATTTAATAAGCATATACCTTGGATGCCCCAGAAAAGATCAAATCTTATTAATAAGTGTATTTTATTTTTGAGGAATCTATTTTATTCTCAAGCCTACAATTAGGAAGTCATTTAATAAGCATATACCTTGGATGCCCCAGAAAAGATCAAATCTTATTAATAAGTG
>NZ_NRQT01000212.1 GCF_004119455.1 Chryseobacterium sp. CH25 | reverse complement strand
ATCACAGGAGTATAATTTATAGGATTCCCATTCTTTAAAAACAAAAAAACATGGACAAATATGTCCTGATTTATATTTTAATTCTAGGTGATTAAATCTAATTATTTTCATCACAGGAGTATAATTTATAGGATTCCCATTCTTTAAAAACAAAAAAACATGGACAAATATGTCCTGATTTATATTTTAATTCTAGGTGATTAAATCT
>NZ_NRQT01000211.1 GCF_004119455.1 Chryseobacterium sp. CH25 | reverse complement strand
TCGGTAAGTACTCTAAAAATATACCGCGGGATGGAGCAGTAGGTAGCTCGTCGGGCTCATAACCCGAAGGTCATCGGTTCGAGTCCGGTTCCCGCTACTAAGCAAGTACTTTCGGTAAGTACTCTAAAAATATACCGCGGGATGGAGCAGTAGGTAGCTCGTCGGGCTCATAACCCGAAGGTCATCGGTTCGAGTCCGGTTCCCGCTACT
>NZ_NRQT01000210.1 GCF_004119455.1 Chryseobacterium sp. CH25 | reverse complement strand
GGGGAAATTAAAACCAGTTCTTGAACAGCCTTGTTCAGGCTTCTTCTAAAGGAAAGCTTACGGACAACTGGATGGTAGTTACTGTAGATGCTAATTCTTCAAGGAAATGCAGGGGAAATTAAAACCAGTTCTTGAACAGCCTTGTTCAGGCTTCTTCTAAAGGAAAGCTTACGGACAACTGGATGGTAGTTACTGTAGATGCTAATTCTT
>NZ_NRQT01000020.1 GCF_004119455.1 Chryseobacterium sp. CH25 | reverse complement strand
TTAGCTCAGTTGGTAGAGCAATGGATTGAAAATCCATGTGTCCCTGGTTCGATTCCTGGAGAAACCACTTTAAAACCTCTGATTAGTCAGAGGTTTTTTTGTTTTCTTACCCGTCACAAATTCGCTTATTATCAAACAATATTCATCTGCTGTTTTATATACAGGTTGAGACCTACTCCTCTACCACATTAAACTTATTGCTTATAAACGCATCAAATCTTTGAAATAAGCCCAGTTTTTATTTTCAATGCCTAAACTTATGACACAACCGAAACAACCCCAATAAACAGACGAAACAGCGTTTTAATAATGAAAACCAAATTTTCCTGTCTAAAGAAGCTATAGTCAGGTGTAGCTAGCCCATCAGAATCCTTAAAAATACTTCCTGTATTTCTTTAAGCTGAACTATTTAATATTTTTTCTTAAAAATTCATACCTCAGAAGTCCTGGCGGAAGTTCCTTACAATAAAAAAACAATTCGTATTTGTTAAATTTCTGATCTAAATTAAGGGTATTAATCTTGTGGGCCACTTCTTCGGAAATTCGTTTTATATTTTCTTCTTTGTGATCACAATCTACTGTAGAAAGGTAAAGAGTATATTTCAATGTATCTTTAGGATATAAAAGTTTCTGTTTTGTATCAGGAGATCTTTCTATTTGAGTTAAATGGTATTCTTTTTTTAATTCAGTAAACAGAATTTTTTCCTTCGGCAAACTATTAATCCTTTGAGCTGAAGAGAAGTAACTTATCCAGGAATCCACCAAAAAACTCATTCCAAAATACACTATTACTCCAACACCTAAAATAATCAAAACCCGTTTAATTGTGCTTCCCATTAAATTTCATAAATATCACTAAATATAAAGGTATTTATTCAATATTCTAACGGTTTTTAACAATGACAAAAAAAAAGACTGTGCCACTTCTATCCGGACTATACTGATATACAATCCAATAAAAGAAAAACATCAGATTGCGAAAGAAAAAAAATAAAAAAACATTGCCAGAATAAAAAAAATATATTAGTTTTGCACCACTTTAAAAACAACGAAGTAATGGTTTCTTAGCTCAGTTGGTAGAGCAATGGATTGAAAATCCATGTGTCCCTGGTTCGATTCCTGGAGAAACCACTTAAAAAGCCTCTGATTATTCAGAGGCTTTTAATTTTGTTCAATAAGGATAGAATCAAACATATCCTAAAAGTTCAGGAACAGGTTTATTTTAAACGATATTATTCCCTTTTACTCTATATATTCCAAATACAAAATCGCTTGGATTTGACTTGAGGAAATCATCTTCCAGCTGGAAAACATCCTGTAATATTTTTTGTTTTTCAGAATCCGGCATTTCATTCCCCACGAAATGATACGCAATGTCTTTAAATACACTCTGAAGGAGGTTATTTCCCATGCCTTTTTCTTCAACGATGTCAAAATATTGGTGAATAGCAGGAATTATACTTTCCGAATCTACACATTCGGAAGGATCAGCAATAATCATTCTTATCACCCCACTTCCATAGTAATGGTTTTTGTAAAGATTGGTTTTATGTATTCTTCTGTACTGTTTAGGAATAATCTGTAATGCTTTATTGATATGTTGAAGTTGCTCTTTTGAATATTGAAGTCTGCTTTTTCCAACAAATTCATTAATAACTAAATGACCTGAAGGTTTTAAACTTTTGATGACCACTTCTTTTAAGAATTGAGAAATCTTTTCAAAATGATGCAGAGAGGCATGAAAAAAACGATATCATATTTTCCAGGCTCAAAATCATATGTTAAAATATTCTCTGCATGGAAAGAAATATTCTGAAGGTCTTTTTCTTTTGCAACTTCGCTGGCTACAGACAACAGTTGATCTGAAAAATCAAAACAGTCTATTTTCCAATGGGGATTAAGTTCAGCTAAACGGAGTTCATGGCTGCATACTCCCGAACCTAGAGCAAGAACCTTTACCTCTGATGAATCCCGAAAATAATTACTGCTGAGGTATTCTTCATATGTGGTATCCGGATTACCGGTAACCAATTGGTTCCATCTTAATCTGACTTCAGGAATACACCAAAAATTAGACGTTTCAATTTCTTTTTCATTAAAAGCACTTTTAGTTCTCTGATAAGAGTCTATTTTTAGTTTGGAAAACAGAAAGGGTAAACCTCTCTGATGAAATTTAATATAAATATCCTTGAGATCTTCTAATGTTAAAAGGCGCATTACTCATTTTTATCTTCGCAAGATAACTAAAAAACAGTGAATGAAAAGAACATTCTTCCTTACCTGCCCTATCTAATTTCGTAGCCATCATGAAAATTCAGACATGTATCTGAATAACTCTGTTTTTTTTTATTAATGTTCTATTCGATGCTTTTTACAGAAAAGATCTTAACTAAAACAATTATAAAAATAACTCATACCATTTTTCAGATTAAAATATAATCATCAAATTACTGACTGACAAATAATTGACTGTAATAGCAGCTTCCAACTGTATATTTTTTCAAAAAAACTTCCATTAAAACTTGTGTGGTATTACAAAATGTTATACTTTTGCATCACTTTAAAACAACGAAGTAAGTCAAACGAATAAATATATGGTTTCTTAGCTCAGTTGGTAGAGCAATGGATTGAAAATCCATGTGTCCCTGGTTCGATTCCTGGAGAAACCACTTTAAAACCTCTGATTAGTCAGA
>NZ_NRQT01000209.1 GCF_004119455.1 Chryseobacterium sp. CH25 | reverse complement strand
ATTGGCCAGAACAGCAATAAACCGGAGTCAGACTGCCCTGTCAATCATGTTTTGATCCGAACTGAATATCTGCTGGAAGAGTTTATCAATAATCGATATTCCCATATCATCATTGGCCAGAACAGCAATAAACCGGAGTCAGACTGCCCTGTCAATCATGTTTTGATCCGAACTGAATATCTGCTGGAAGAGTTTATCAATAATCGATAT
>NZ_NRQT01000208.1 GCF_004119455.1 Chryseobacterium sp. CH25 | reverse complement strand
CTTTATTTCTTGCCAATTGTTTTTTCTTCTCTAAGATTCTGCTGTAGACCTGTTGTAGGAACCATTTTCCCCAATATTTTCTGATTCATAATCTTCTTTGAAGGTATTGATCTTTATTTCTTGCCAATTGTTTTTTCTTCTCTAAGATTCTGCTGTAGACCTGTTGTAGGAACCATTTTCCCCAATATTTTCTGATTCATAATCTTCTTT
>NZ_NRQT01000207.1 GCF_004119455.1 Chryseobacterium sp. CH25 | reverse complement strand
GATCCGTTAATCTCGTCTCGGTTCCACCTACTTTTTCATTTTTGGTGACATAATCAAGATGCTTTTTACTGAAAGCTTCGAAAATAATAAAGCCGCCTTTACGAACGTATTGATCCGTTAATCTCGTCTCGGTTCCACCTACTTTTTCATTTTTGGTGACATAATCAAGATGCTTTTTACTGAAAGCTTCGAAAATAATAAAGCCGCCTT
>NZ_NRQT01000206.1 GCF_004119455.1 Chryseobacterium sp. CH25 | reverse complement strand
AAATCTATATCCAAAATATTATTATTATCTTCAGCTGACTAAAGTCCATATCAGAGATTTAATTCAAGATGAAAATTCCTGTCGATCAGGGTCAATTTTATCCTTCATTTTAAAATCTATATCCAAAATATTATTATTATCTTCAGCTGACTAAAGTCCATATCAGAGATTTAATTCAAGATGAAAATTCCTGTCGATCAGGGTCAATTTT
>NZ_NRQT01000205.1 GCF_004119455.1 Chryseobacterium sp. CH25 | reverse complement strand
TTCTACGTTAGGACATGGCAGATCAAATGAAAAGCATTTGTTTGAACATTAAGAAATAACTTTGAACTTATTGATCTTAACAAAACGGGTTAGGGATAATACCAGTATCAATTTCTACGTTAGGACATGGCAGATCAAATGAAAAGCATTTGTTTGAACATTAAGAAATAACTTTGAACTTATTGATCTTAACAAAACGGGTTAGGGATAA
>NZ_NRQT01000204.1 GCF_004119455.1 Chryseobacterium sp. CH25 | reverse complement strand
TTTTTTGATTTTTTCTTTGGTAAATGTTCTTGTCTGCTACTTTCGTCAATAGGAATTATGGTGGGTAGATAACAGCTACTTTAAGATCCTCAGTTACCAGGAACATTAATCCTTTTTTGATTTTTTCTTTGGTAAATGTTCTTGTCTGCTACTTTCGTCAATAGGAATTATGGTGGGTAGATAACAGCTACTTTAAGATCCTCAGTTACCA
>NZ_NRQT01000203.1 GCF_004119455.1 Chryseobacterium sp. CH25 | reverse complement strand
TGGAGAGTCTAGGATCTCGTTACAAATGGCATTAATCGACGACTTTAATTGTTTCATTGGGAGTTAACTCAATTTAATTTTGGACATGCTCCCAAACATGTAACTTAATGATTGGAGAGTCTAGGATCTCGTTACAAATGGCATTAATCGACGACTTTAATTGTTTCATTGGGAGTTAACTCAATTTAATTTTGGACATGCTCCCAAACAT
>NZ_NRQT01000202.1 GCF_004119455.1 Chryseobacterium sp. CH25 | reverse complement strand
GACAGTTTTCGTGAGAAAGTTTAAAATTGCTTTGTGAAACGGGAAAAGGCCAAGCCATGGGCCTCAATCAGCACCGTTTATGAAGAAGGTGAGAAATTGGAAATTACTCTTAGACAGTTTTCGTGAGAAAGTTTAAAATTGCTTTGTGAAACGGGAAAAGGCCAAGCCATGGGCCTCAATCAGCACCGTTTATGAAGAAGGTGAGAAATTG
>NZ_NRQT01000201.1 GCF_004119455.1 Chryseobacterium sp. CH25 | reverse complement strand
TTTCACAAACGGTGGAAAACATCGCTGACTTAGGTGGGGGTGAATATCGCTTTAATGATGGCTCTTCAGATGTACATTAAAAGATAAAGGAAACCAGGAAAATCAGCGATCGTTTCACAAACGGTGGAAAACATCGCTGACTTAGGTGGGGGTGAATATCGCTTTAATGATGGCTCTTCAGATGTACATTAAAAGATAAAGGAAACCAGGA
>NZ_NRQT01000200.1 GCF_004119455.1 Chryseobacterium sp. CH25 | reverse complement strand
TCATTTTTTCATTATAATATATTTAATTAAAATGATTTTTTGTAAAATTTAGATAATATTATCCTATATGATTGAAAAATAAAAAAATCAAACCATAATTTACACAAATCTAATCATTTTTTCATTATAATATATTTAATTAAAATGATTTTTTGTAAAATTTAGATAATATTATCCTATATGATTGAAAAATAAAAAAATCAAACCATAAT
>NZ_NRQT01000001.1 GCF_004119455.1 Chryseobacterium sp. CH25 | reverse complement strand
GTCCCGTCCGGATCGCAGAAGTTTTCTCAATTTCTTTTAAAAAATTGATCCGGTAGTTCAGCTGGTTAGAATGCCGCCCTGTCACGGCGGAGGTCGCGGGTTCGAGTCCCGTCCGGATCGCAACTATTAAATCAAAATAGTACAAAAAGCTTTAAAACATTTGTTTTAAAGCTTTTTTATTTTTTACCAGTTCCAAAAGAAATAAAAAACGTACTGTATTAATAACGGCTATAAGCAAAGTCAGAAATACTATGGCATAGATCTCAAATCTATTCTCTTCTAAAGGGGGTAAATAAAGGATGTTTTACCTGTTCAAGTCTATCGTAAACCCAATAAATTGACACCAGAACGTTATGCTCTTTTTGAATATCAAGAACTACTAATTCAGGAACTCATTTAGACCTATTTTCCATTTGGATAATATAATAATCAAAATTCAATTTTCTCATTACAATATTCTTGCAATTCACCTATTCAACATTGCTGTCCTAATGACCCATCTAATATGATGATACTTAATATCCATTATGATTCAGCTCCATGCTCTTGATAATATCGCCGAGTCTTTTCAATGCATTTTCTACTTTTACATTCCAAACATTATTACAGCTGATTCGGATATAGTTTCTGTAATCTCCATGATTTGAAAACAGAGGTCCCGGAGCAAAATTCACAAATTGGTCAATGGCTTTTTTCTGAAGTTCAAAACTATCAATGTGAGAAGGCAGCTCGATCCACAGTACCAAACCACCTTCCGGACGGCTCATACGGATATCTGCCGGAAAATACTTTTCTATTGTCTGTATTGTCAAAAGCATCAGTCTGTGCAGTTCAGGCCGAAGTTTCCGCAGATGCCGGTCATAAGCTCCTGTCTTTAATAACTGAAGTAAAGAAGATTGTATAATACTTGCTGTTGCTACATTAGTAACGGCTTTCAGTTGGGTAACCTGTTCTGTAAAACGCCCTACAGCACACCAGCCGATTCTGTAACCGGGGGCAGCTGATTTTGAAAAAGAGGAGCACAACATAACCCAGCCGTGTCTGTCATAACTTTTTATATTGGTAGGACGCTGTGCCTGGAAATGTAGATCACCATAAATATCATCGTCTATTACCGGTATCTGTACTCTTTCTGCAAAAGCTGCTATTGCTGATTTCTTCTCATTATTTAAAGTAATCCCATTTGGATTATTAAAATTTGAAATTATGAGACAAACCGAAATATTTTGTTGGGTACAAATTTCTTCTAATTTCTGGACATCGATACCACTCACAGGACAGCTGGATAATTCAATAATTTTAAGATCAAGACTTTCTATTGTCTGTAGTATACCATGATAAATTGGTGATTGAACAACGACAGTATCACCCGTTTTTGTTACAGCACGCAAACATAAGCTGAGCGCCTCCAAAGCTCCATTGGTAACGATTATATCATCTGCTGCCAGATTCCCCTGCCATAGAAAAGACCTTCGGGCAATTTCTGCTCTCAGGTGAATATTTCCTGCAGCAGACTCATATTGTAAATGATGCCCAGTCAGATCCCTTGAAGCCTGTTGTAAACTTCTTCGTAAAGCGTTAAACGGCAGAAGATCCGGATTTAAAACAGCATTAAAAAATGAAACATAAGCTTTATTTTCTGAATCAGGAAAGGAAACTTCCTGTAAAACTTTTCCAATCGCTATTTTTTGAGCAAGAGTATTATTTTCTCCATGTTTTGGCAGACTTACGGAAGAAACAGAAGTACGGAGTACAACAAATCCTGATCTTTCTTTTCCAGCCACCAACCCCTTATCTTCCAAAAGAGCAAAGGCTTTCAGAATAGTTCCGACACTTATTTTCAGTTGCTGCCGGATACTTCTCAATGATGGAAGTTTAGATCCAATGGGATAAGTGCCGTTATTAATAGAAAATTCAAATTTCTCTGCAAGTGCTATATATTGGAAATCCTTCATCTGTTACATTAATATATTCATTTTTTGTATCTGTTACAGTATAGTAAAGATATCTACTTTTACTGAGAACAAAAAATAAGAAGAATATGAAAAAATTAGGATTGGTAGGAGGCATCAGTTGGGCATCTACTTTAGACTACTACCGCCTTCTGAATGAAGGAATCAATAAGGAATTAGGTGGGTTGAATTTTGCGGAATGTATTATTTATTCTGTCAACTTTAACCATTTTCAGCAATTTAATGCAGATTATGACTGGAATGCTACCTTCGAACTTCTTTATAATGCTGCCGAAAATGTAAAAAAATCTGGAGCGGAAGCTATTGTACTTTGTGCCAACACAGCCCATATTGTTGCTGATAGAATTGAAGAACAAATAGGATTACCACTTATTCATATTACAGCAGCTACAGCCAGTGCCGTTACGCGGAAAGGACTAAAAAAAGTCGGTTTATTAGGAACAAGCTATACAATGGAGCTGGATTTTTATAAGGATAAACTGATCGAAGGAGGTCTGGAGCCTCTGATTCCAGAAAAATCTGAAGATAGAGATTATATAGAAGATATTTTGAGAAATGAGTTAAGCAGAGGAATTATTAATCCTGAAACCAAGGAAAAATATCTGAAGATTATCCAGGATCTTGTAGATCGTGGAGCAGAAGGAATTATTCTAGGCTGTACAGAAATTCCGCTTCTTATCAAACAGAAAGATGTTTCTGTTCCGGTATTTGATACCATTCAGATTCACGTAGATGCAGCTGTAGCATTTGCCGTCTCAAAGCAAAACATTACAGTTAAGAATTAATTTATTGGTGGAAAATAAAAATACCCATATCTCTGCACCAGTTAGAAACAAATGTTCTCAATTTTATTTAAAAAGTGACCTATATAATATGAGAACAGCATAAAGTTTATAGATAGAGGATTTTATGAAAAGTACAAGTCCTGTCCGGATCGCAAAAAGTCTTCTAGAGATAGGAGACTTTTTTTGTTTATACCTTTCTGAAAAAAAGATACCAGCTTCTAAGTTTTATAACAATATCCTTTTTTGCTTTTAATAGGATCTTATATTCTGTTTTTAAAATTTTCATCCGTGAATTTTATTGTTGTTTATTTTTTAATCATATTTAATAAATTCTATAATTTAATATAATTAATTCTACAAAATATTTTCAATTCGTTTCTTAATTTGTTTTATTTTTACAAATATTGCTTAACCGTTACAAGTGAACATTCTGTGAAAAGGAATATACAGAGGTCTGTAAGTTTGGGTTTAAATAATATCCAATAAGCAGAAAGTCAGGGCTGAATTTGTAGAGCAGGTAATATTTTTCTCTTTAATAATCTTTAAATACTTCACGGAAATACTTCACATAGCTGGACCATGATCTAGGCTACTCTCCAAAACGATGTGGATTTGGAGGAAACCATTTGTTATATGAAAATTCAGCCCTGGTTGTTTGGGTTGTATAATAATAAAACTAATAACAAAAATCAAAAATTGACATGAAAAAGATTAAATTTTTTCTGTTGGGTATTGCTTTTGCGGGTTTGATCTCCTGTAAAAACTCAACAACGACTTACAAAGACATTACCGAAGCTACCGGTAATGGAGTTATTTATTATGGAGGAGATATTCTTACCATGGTAGGAGATACCCCTACTTATGCCGATGCAGTTTGGATTAAAGATGGAAAAATTGCTTACATAGGCAGTTTAGAAGAGGCTAAAAAGCAAGGGCAGGGAGCACAACTGGCTAATCTTGAAGGAAAAACATTATTGCCAAGCTTTATTGATGCTCACAGTCATTACATCAATTCTTTAACGGTATCAGATCAGGCTAATGTTTCTCCTAAACCTATTACAGATGGAAAAGGGGATAATGTAGATCAGATTATTGCAACCATAAAGCAGCTTAAGGATAAAGGGAACATTCCTAAAGATTCTCTTATTCAGGCTTATGGTTATGATGATACAAAAATGAATGGCAGGTTACTAAACAGAGATGATCTGGATAAAGCCTTTCCTGATAATCCTGTGATCGTAGGACATATTTCGATGCATGGAGCAGTATTAAACTCTAAGGCTCTTACAAGGTTTAATATCACAAAAGATACTCCAACTCCTAAGGGTGGTGTTATAGTGAGGGATGATAATGGAGCACCTTATGGTCTGATTATGGAAACTGCTTATTTACCCATTTTTGATAAGCTGCCGAAGCCTAGTCCGGATCAGCAGATTGCATGGTCAAAAAGAGGCCAGATGTTGTATGCAGAAGCAGGTATTACAACAGCCCATGATGGAGCTACCAAGTTTAATGATCTGGAAATTATGAAACATGCCAATAAGGCGAATGTAAATATGATTGATATTATTGCATTTCCCTTTATTGGAGATTTGAAATCTGTTCTGGCAAAATATCCTAAAAAAGACTGGTTAAAATATGATAATCACCTTAAAATAGGTGGCGTTAAAATTACAATAGATGGTTCACCTCAGGGTAAAACAGCTTTTTTTCATAAGCCTTATCTTACCGGAAGTCCTAGTGATCCAAATGATAATAAGTGGACAGGAGAGCTTACTTTTTCGCAAAATGAGATCACCGCAATGGTTGGGATGGTATATGATATGGAAGTTCCCCTGAATCTTCATGCTAATGGCGATTCTGCGATTGCTACCTTTCTGAAAGCTCATGAGATGGTTGCCAAACATGACCTTGGAAAAGAGAGGCATGTTACGATGATACATTCTCAGTTTGTGAGGAAAGATCAATTACTGAAATATCCGAAATATAAAATTCTGCCGTCATTCTATACTTTGCATACGTACTACTTTGCTGATGCCCATATTCAAAACAGAGGACCTGAACAGGCATCATATATGAGTCCGATGAAAGATGCAATAGGATTGGGACTTAAGCCAACCAATCATACGGACTTTGTGGTTCTTCCATTGAATCAGATGATGGTACTTTGGTCTTCAGTCAATAGAGTTTCATTCGGTAATAAAGCAATAGGTCAGGATCAGTGTATCACTCCTTATCAGGGGCTTCAGGCTATTACGATACATCCGGCTATCCAGTATATGGAACAGGCTACTAAAGGAACTTTGGAGAAAAATAAGCTTGCGGATCTGGTCATTCTGGACAAGAATCCATTGAAAGAAGATAAAATGAAAATTAAAGATATCAAAGTACTTCAAACTATTAAAGAAGGAAAAGTGATTTACTGCAATGAATGTAACAAGTCTTAATGATCAACTATAACCCCCCGGCTCTGAAAACAGAACCGGGGGTTTTAATTATTTACATGAAGTATTGATAGGATTATTAAGATAATCTTTCCCCTGTGGTGGCTGTACAAAATAAGGAGTACCATACGTATTTCCCGAGCGGAAAAAATCGGTGGAGACAACCTGAGCACCGCTGCTGAAGGCTGCTTTGGAACGGGTGAAATCATTCACCTTGGCTTCATAGGTTTCAATATCTGATCTCGTTCTTACCATATAGCCCTGCTTTACCAGATTCTGAATTTCTTTTTGCCTTACAATGGCATTGTCTCTTAAAATAAATCCTGCGAAAGAATCTTCAGGTTCACTGTTCAGAAACATAATTCTTTCTTTCAGAGATCCATTAATAAGATAAGGATTGTTTTTAGAAGAGAGAGTTCCTGCACTTCCCGGTAACAGCATGAAAATGAATTTTCCTTTACTGTCATTCAGTGTTGGCCAGTTGTTATGAGTCACGGCTTCTTTTAATGTGCTGTATTTTCCCTGCACTTCTTTTGGAGTGATGATTTTGTCTTTTCCCAGGTATTTTACGATTTCGGCATCCAGATCATCGTAAGCTTTTTTATCAAATGCTAAGACCTTTGTACTGTTTTCAAGAATAGGAAATCCGGAATCTTTCGCTTCGATCATCATAAAAACAGGAGTGTGCCCGGGATGTTGGTCCGACCATATTTTAAGGCTTGTAAGCGCATCTTTCAAAGTAGGATAGTGGGTTCTGAAATCAATATCTGCCATATGCAATACTTTAAATCCTGGCTGATCTAATCCTTTCGTGTTAAAAGGAGCTAAATCCGTTATTCCTTTTGTTTTTAAAGCTTCATAGGCCGCAGGATGGCTGAATCGGTTGCCTTCCGGATCATAATAAACATCTATTTCCAGACCTCGGAGATTGGCGTTAAGCTGTTCTGTGAAATCAGGATGGTTGTAGTTTAATCCCTCTTTCAAATCCATGCCATTAGGGTGGTATTCCTTGAATTTCGCTTTCTGCTCTTCAGACATCATGCCGTCGTACTTCTGCATCATTCCTTTAATGATGGGAGTAACCATATCCAAAACTTTGGGATCTACCGGCTGTGCGTATGAATTATGGGTGCCAACAATCTGAAGCTGATTAATCTTTGGGTTCTTACATTGATTCTGTGCCTGTAATAACGCTGCCATACAAAATGCAGCTCCGTATATATACTTTTTCATTGATGAATAATATTTTTGATTAAAAGTTGTAGGTGAAACCCATTTGTCCACGTATCCCTGAGTAGGAAATATTCTCTACACGGTCTTTAGTGCCCATATAGTAGCGGTTGGGTTCATTGAAAATATTGTTGAGTTCTAAAAATAGTCGGACATTCTTTGAAATGCTGTAGGAAGTAGAAAGATCCACTGTAAAGTTTTTATCAAAATATTGATAATGATCTGCCCCTGCAGCAGCTCTGATTTCACTCACATAATTCCCTTTGTAGTTTCCGGCAACCCGAAGCATCAGTTTACTGGTTTCATAAAACAGGATCGTATTGAAAATATGCTTAGCCTGATTAGGAATGGTGGTCGACATCGTTCCTGTTTGTTGTCCGTTCTCATAGATCGGCATATTCATTTTGGAAGAGATGTAGGTATAATTCCCTTCAAATCCTAAGTTTTTTAAGAATCCAGGAAGGTTTTCAAAACGCTTGGAAATCCCGAATTCAAAACCGAATAATTTTGCTCCTTCTAGATTCTTAGGAGCAGTGAAAGTATACGTTCTACCACCAATATCTGTCACCGACTGATCTTTATAAATAAGATTGGTGATGTCTTTGTAAAATACTCCGGCGGTAATCAGATCCAGCTTTCCAAAGTAGTTTTCAAACATAAGATCAAAATTGTTGGAAAACGTAGGATCCAGTTTGGTATTTCCCTGAGTAATGGTATTGGTGATATCATTGACAATGGTTCCCGGGTTCAGATCATTGAAATCAGGTCTTGCAAAAGAACGGGTATAGGCAAGTCTTAAAATACGGTCGTTACTGATATTCCATTTCAGATTGACCATAGGAAGCACAACATTATAGGTTTTATTGTCTTTAATATCTTCCGTTTTATTATCCTTGTCTGAAACCACTTTTTTACCCCAGAAGGTAATGTCGTTATATTCATTTCTGAAACCACCCAATACCTGAAGCTGGTCAGTCACTTTCCAGGTTCCCATCATATAAGCTGCCCATACATTTTCAGTTCCGCGGTAAGAGCTTGTGATATTGGAGCTGCTGTCTTTATTGCTTACCTGCATCAGTCCTAAGCTATTCTGTATACCTGGATTGTACATCTGATCGATCTGTCCGTTGGTAATCTGATTGATGATCACTGAATTATAAGGGTTTCCAAAAGGGTTCATAAAACCGCCTCTGTATGGGAAAGCTTCACGTTCAAGTTGACTCAGATAGGTTACGGGAGCTCCGGGTATACCAAGAGAAGATTTGGGTATCCATACCAGTAAAGAACTGTCGACATTTTTGTTTTTATTATTATATTTCGTTCCAAATTTAAGTTCAAAACGATCAGACATTTTATACTTTAGATCAATCTGCCCTCTAAGATCTGTTTCACTGTTATGATTTTGGCTGAGGATGATTTGGTTTAATTTCAGTTTATCTGCTGCAATAGCTTGCTGATTATAGGGTAAAGTATAATTTCCGGTATCACCAATGCCATCAGGAGCATCCATTGTCATATATTTTCTTCCGTCCGCGGAAAGATTTCCATAGGTCATGGGCTGTACAAAATTAACCATAGGATACCCTCTTTCATTTTGATCAAGATTTTTCGGAGAATCAAATTTAAACTCTGAACGGGCTTTGGATAATGACCAGTTTACTTCCAAACGCTGTCCTACCTGATGGTTTCCACCCAGCTGCATAGAATAAAGGTCTGTGAGATAATCTGCATGGCGGGCTTGAAGCGTTACATTTTTATTGTCAAAATTAAAATAGGTTTCCCTTACAGATTGCCCGTCTTTGTATTGGCTGTACAAGCCTTTAAAATATAATTTATTCCTGCTGTTGATCTCATAATCCAGACCCAGATTAAACCCAAGTGTTCTTCGGTTGGCTAGATAATCTCTAAGCTGTAGCTGATTAATAGAGTAGGAGGCTGTTTTATCTTTCAGTCCGTAATTGAAAATATTTCTCATCTGATCGATGGCCGTAGAACGTTCCCAGATTACTGCGGAAGAAATAAATTTCAGTTTATCAGTAATCTTATTTCCATAAACAATGGATGAATTATACGTTGGGGATTTAGACATATTAACATATCCGGAAGACATACTAATGGCTAAAGTTTCCTTATTCGGAGAAGTTTTGGTAATGAAATCTACATTTCCACCAATAGCATCGCCATCCAGATCAGGTGTTAAGGCTTTGGATAAACGGACATTCTGTATAAGTTCCGAAGGGAAAATATCCATCTGAACTCCACGGTTAGCATTGTCACCGCTTGCACTGGGCATTCTGTTGCCATTTAAAGTAGAAGCAGTCCATTGTACAGGAGTTCCTCTTACAGCAACAAAACGTCCTTCTCCCATATCACGTTCAATAGATACTCCCTGCATTCGTTGTACAGCATCTGCGGCGTTGCGGTCCGGTAGCTTTCCAATGGCATCCGCAGAGAGCACTTCTGTGATGGTATTGGAGTTTTTCTTCATGGTAATGGCTCTGGCCTGCGAAGCTTTGTAAACACTGGTAACCACCACTTCCTGAATACTGTTTTCCTTCGGTTTAGCTCCGAATTTAACCAGTCCAAGATCTACTTCCTTTTTGTCTGTTACGTTGAAAGGAATGTAAACAGTATCATATCCCTTATATTCTACAACAAGTTTGTAACTGCCATCATTAACATTATTCAGAACAAAGGAACCATCGGTATTGGAGGTAACCTTTTGTCCACTGTTTTCAAGATATATCAGGGCGTTGGGTAGGTTTCCCTGATTATCTACTACGGTTCCGTGAACCGAGGTCTGTGCAAAGGCCAAAGAGCCTAAAAGAAAAAATGCTGCTTTTGTTAAAAAAAGACTTTCTCGTGACATCTTAGTGAATTTTTTGCAAAGATGTCAGCTCGTTAAAAAGTTTTAGTTCATTTAAATTTTATACTACTGTTTCTATTGAGTTCGAAGTGAACTGTTTTGAAAATCAATAAATTACTAATGTTAAATAATTGTAACTTAGTGAACAAGCTGAGATGGAAGACAGTCAAATTCCTTTTGAAATATTTATAAAAAGTAGATTTGGATTTAAAACCACATTGAAAAGCAAGATCAATAACACTGGCGGAAGGATCCTCTGACAAGATTTGTTTAAAATGCTGAATGCGGTTTCTGTTGGTATATTCGTGGAAATTGGTGTTGAGGTACTTGTTGAAGGTAATGCTTAAATCGGATTTGCTTATTCTTAAATGGCTGGAAAGCTGATCCAGAGTAAACTCTTCATCCAGATAAATATGACTTTCCTTATAAAAAGAGACAATGGCACTTTGTACCGTATCAAAATCTATTTTTGAAAGATCTTTATACTGATATGTATCTTTAGGAACTGAAAAATGAGAAGTATTCTGCTGTTCCTGGAGCCTGTGCTGGTACGTTAAAATATAAACGTACAGAATCCATCCGAACTGGAAGAGGAATAGAAGACTGTAGATTTTCTGATAGATCAGGGTATTCCATCCCAATTGATAAACGGTCCAAAATACCAACACTCCAATTAATACATAACAAACCAGGTAACGGAAATTACCGGCCACAGGGTGGTTAATATTTTTACGGTATTTTGTCAGAAAATAAATACAGATAAGGAGACATGCCACCCAATAATGACTGTAATAAGTGAAATAAGCCTGATAAGACCTGATAGCAATGTCTGCCCAGGACAGATCAAAGATTTTTGCTGTAAGAGCAACAGCATGGTGAATAACCACTAATGTGAGTGGAAAGATCAGGTATTTAAGTTTGTCTCCCCATTTTGCATGAATTAAACAGGCTGTAATAGATAAGAAAATAAGACCTTTGAAAATGCGGAGACTTCCCGGAATTTCATACAGAACAGATTCATAACCAAATCTTTGAATAATGAAATATTCGTATCCCATATCCAATGCAACCACTCCAATGTACAATAACAGCATATTCAGAACAGATTCTCTGTTTTTGATGAGGGAAAGTAATAGAGTGAGGGTGATAAGTGCCTGTAGTACAACTACCATAATGATGTATAACATGATAACTGATATTTTGCCAAAATTATAGATAATATGAGTAGAGTATCTTTAACAAATTATTAAATATCAGTTAGAATAGATACGTTGGTAGATTTTGTAAAATTGAATTCTTATTACTACTTTAGCTATTAAAGCAGATTTTGATGTCAAAAAAGAAGTCCATATTATTATCAATACTGAAAACCTGGTTTTTCTCAACGGTTGTTTCCTCTTTTTTTCTCATTGTGTTTATGAGTCTGACCAAACCGGTGGTGGCTGAACGTCCAAGAAATTGTGATATGAGTGGTTTGGCTTATGGGCTTGTGATTATCTGGCTTTTGCTTTTGAGTATATCTTCATTCAGTAGCTTGCTTTCACTTCTAGGATCGTTTCAGAGTAAAATAAAAATAATGTTTTGCTGGTTCTTACTTCCGATTATTTTCATTATCTATTATTTCTTTATGATTACGGAAGGCCAAACGATCAATGGAGAGGACATTTTGTTTTTTCTGATAGCCAACTTTCCATGGCTTGCCTTTTGGGTATTTTATTATTCCAGATTTAACAGGCTTTACGGCAAACAGATTGATAAGTAATAATTACTGATTCAATCAGCAATTGAATTGCTTTTTTGGAGGTTGAAGAATAATTTGGTAAATATAGGATCAAAAAAAATTACTGCCTTGTAGGACAGTAATAGTAAAAATCAGTGATATGGTGGGTTGATCAGTTTGTAAGCAGAGATTTATGCTGTTTAAAAAGGCTGATCGGTGTTGTGTTGCTTTTAATTCGGTCAATTATTTAATATTTAGTCTGAATTAGGTGTCATTGTCTGAGTTATTTTACGATAAAAACTTGACGAATCAACTTTATTTGGACCGAATCCCGGCAACAGCTATATCATGGTTATTGATGACATTGTTGGTTTTATTTTTCTAATTGCTTGTGTGCTATCTCTTCCATACCCATTCTGGCGATGGGGTTTTTGAAAAAAGATACAATCATGCAAATCATTTGCAAATCTATATCACAGCATTTTGAGAATTGCTACACTTTTGTGTAGATTTGTGGGAAGAAAGCTAAAAACTATACTTTAGTGTAGTAGCGAAAAAGCTTTTCAAAACTATGGAACAGATTAAAAGGTTTTTTAACGAACAAAATGAAGTCAGTAAAGATGCTGACATTGATTTAAGTCAGGGTGGAGATTATCTTGAGGCTATAAAAGCACTTGCCAGAACTACCTATCAGAGTTTGTATGTGATCAATTATCAGACTAAAGGATTTGAATATGTATCAGATAACCCGCTTTTTTTGTGTGGAAAAACCTCGGCCGAAGTAAAAGATCTTGGATATGCATTCTATTTTCAGAATGTGAAGCCGGAGGATATTGAAATGTTGATTAAAATTAATGAAGCAGGATTTAAATTTTACGATAAAATTCCGATAGAAGATAGAAAGCTGTATTCCATTTCCTATGACTTCTATCTTATCAATAGTAAAAAGAATATGATCCTTGTGAATCATAAGCTTGCTCCTATGTTCCTTACAGAAAATGGGCAGGTATGGAAGGCTTTGTGTGCTGTTTCATTATCCAATAATACCTCTTCCGGAAATGTGGTGCTCAGTAAAGAAGGCTCCGATGAGATCTGGAGATATGATCTTACAGCAGATAAATGGGAGAAAGATGCAAGGATAAAATTATCTTCCCGAGAGCATGAAATCCTGAGCCTTTATGCAAGTGGTTTGACAATCAGCGAAATTGCTGAAAAACTTTTTATTACATCAGATACCGTAAAATTTCACCGCAAAAAACTTTTCGAAAAAATTGGAGTTAGCAATATTGCAGAGGCTTTATCGTATGCAAAAATCAATAAATTGCTTTAAATTTTGTAGAAATAAATAGAAAATGGTTATTGTTCCAGCCATTTCTTGAATTCTGAAACTCTGTTCTTGCTGATGAGTATCATTTCATCACTTTCAGGTTTTACCATTAGTTTTAATTGATTTTTGCCATACACAAGAATGTTATTAATGGCATTTACATTAATGATAAACTGTCGGTTCGCTCTGTAAAACATTTGTGGATCTAAGGTTTTGATCAGTTCATCCAGACTGGAGTTGACAGAATATTGGCTTCCCGACCGTGTTTTTATGTAAACAATGTTATTTTCAAGAAAGAAATAAGCAATTTCCGAGGTTTCTAAAGACACCAATTCGTCTTTATGATAGGTAATGATTCTTTTCTTTACATTATCCGTTGATTCCTCTCTTAAAAGATCATTGTTATTTTCTTTATGTTTTTCATGAATTAAATGAAGATGTGTATTGATAGCCGTTAAAGTATTCACTTCATTATTAAGGTCTTTAATCTCATCATTTTTCTGAGTTTCATATTTTTTATAGATCATTCGAATGAGAAAGAAACTTATTCCAAGAATTGATAAAGTGGCGATTAAAAATACAATGAGGAAAGTTAAATATAAATCAGAAATCTGCTGTTCTATGACATCAATATTTGCGTGTGAAGCTACCATCCAGTTACTGCCTTTTACAGGATAAAAACTTACAATTTCTGAAGCACGGTTTGAAGCTTCATTAAAATGATGTATTCCCGTACTGGCTTTTCCTGAATGTAGTATCTCCAGAAAATCAAATTGCTTGTTATTTAAAATAAATTCTGAGCTGTTGATCTCAACTTTTTTACCAACTAAAGCTGGATTGGGATGACAAAGCTCAATACCTTTCTGATTATACATACAAATAAACCCACTTTGTGTATCCGTATTTACAATGCTGCTTTGAAGATTCTGAATAACAGTTTCTTCTGAAAGACCTTGCTTAAGTTGTAATTCCAGCAATTTTCCAATTTCACGAGCTTCTCTTTTTCCTGCCTCAAAAGTACTGTTGAAAACATCTTTTTTAGAAGAAGAATATAAATATCGGAAAGAAAAAAAGCTGATAAGCAAGATCACTATGCTTATGGCGGAAAAAGTGATAGTATAAAGATTGATCTTTTTCATTAATGAGGAGCGAATTTCTAATTCGCTTCAAAATTACGGATTTATTCGCAAGAAAATATTCGCTTTTAAGGGTTAAATTTTCCCTTTCACGGATTGTTTAATGAGGTAAGGTGTTGGTTTTCTATAGTTTTGGGCTTATAATTTAATTGAACTTAAAATGATTCTCTCATGAAAAATAAGAATAAACTGATCTTAGTTTTGCTTGCCGGATTTGCAGGTTTACAGTTTTTTCGACCTGAAAAAATTGATTACGGAACAAAAACAGAAAACCTGACCAACGTTCCAAAAGAAGTTAATGCCATCCTGAGAAGCTCATGTTTTGATTGTCATTCCTCACAAGCCAATTTAAGATGGTATGATAAAATTACACCTGCTAATTTTTTGGTTACATCACACATTAAAGAGGCCAGAAAAGTATTAGACTTCTCTCAATGGGATTCCTGGCCAAAAGCACAGCAGAATTCAACGATTTACTATGCAATTAACAAAGTCTTGTCAGGAGAAATGCCGCTTCCAAGCTATGCCGCTGTTCATTCCTCTGCAAAATGGAATCAGGAGCAAATTCAGACGTTGAAAAACTATGCTTTATCACTCACCCCTCGTAAAGTTTCAGATGATTCACAAATAAAAGTGGCGGAGGAGCAATATAATTCTTGGGTAAAAGGAGAACTGAAAAAAACTCATGTAGAAGATGCTCCGAACGGACAGCATTATTTCCCGGATTACCGAAACTGGAAAGCGATTAGTACAACAGATCGGTTTGATAATGGAACAATGCGAATTATTTTTGGGAATGCTGTTGCTGTAAAAGCAATTCAGGACCATAAAGTAAACCCTTGGCCGGATGGAACTGTCATTGCAAAAACAGTTTGGAAACAGCAGGTACAAAAAGATGGGAGTATTTCTTCAGGTGAGTTTTTAGCAGTAGAATTTATGGTTAAAGATGCTCAAAAGTATTCTAAAACAAAAGGCTGGAACTGGGCAAGATGGAAAGGTGCTGATTTAAAACCTTATGGAGGTGATACTCCAAATTTTGAGCAGGAATGTATTGAGTGTCATAAGCCTGTAGCCAATCGTGATTATGTTTTTACCCCCCCGTTATACCTAATTTCTCAACTTCAAAAAATCAGACAACATGAAAAACTATAGTTTATTTTTAATTTTTGCTTTGATATTATTGGCTTCCTGTCAAAAGAATTCTGAAAATATTTTTAATCTGGAAGCATCTTTTGAACAAAGTGATGAACTGAAAGAAAATCCGCTTTTAATGAAACCTATCACGTCTTCTATTCAGCCCAAAATAAAAACAATGTCAACCCTGTATGGGAATGATATAGCATTTGATTATGCAAAAACACATTTTAGTTCTGATTATCCTAAAAATGCAGTTTTGTACGAGGTCACCTGGGCCCAAAAACCTGATGAATTATGGTTTGGAGCTAATATTCCGAAAAACATAATCTCTGTTGAGAAAATTAGCTTTCCAGATAATGGTTTTGTACTATACGAAATGTTTCAGGGAAAGACCTTAAAGAGAGTGAAAACAGATCATAAAAATGAGAATCTAAGGATAGAGGCAATACTTTCTCAAAAAATGGCAGTTTCTCCATAATTTTCAGATTCCCGTATTTTCACGGTATTTTTATTGATGATAGTTGTTATTTCATCTTTAGGTCTGATATTTGTACTGAGTAGAAAAACTGAAATACCAATTTATTTATAATGAACATATTTGTGAAAAAATCATTTCTATATGCTTGCTTATGTGCTATATTTCTCGTTTCCTGTAAGAAAGAAATAGATAAAATAAGTGATACTTTTAAAGATACTGTTTCTTCATCCGAAATTCCGGAAACAGAAAAAGACTCCATAAAGAAAGATTCTGTACCTGTGGTTAAAAAAGAATCAGCTCCGCCTATGATGCAGGAGAATGGTTTTTATAATGCATTTGTACTTCCAAAAGATAAAAAGATGAGGGATTCTGTGTATGCAGAGTTCAGCAAGAAATATAGTGTAGAAGAGCGTACCGCTATTTTAGCGTTAAACAGACTGGATTCTAAAAGCAAATGGAATGCTGATACCTTGGTAGTTCCTGCTAAAATAGATACTACTTTGATGGCGTATTCGCCATTTCCTATGCAGCTTGATGTATTAAGTGGTGTGAAGAAATTTGTGATTTTCTCATATCCTATTCAGGCTTATGCAGTATATTCTAGTGGAAGCCTTGTGAAATGGGGACCAACGAGTATGGGGAAAAAGACAGCACAAACAACAAGAGGGCTTACTTTTGCCAACTGGAAAAAGAAACTTTCTATTTCCACTGTAAGCAGTGAATGGAAACTGCCTTACAACTTTAATATCCATAATATTGGCGGGATCGGATGGCATGAGTATACACTTCCTGGCTACCCGGCATCACACTCGTGTTTAAGATTGCTGAGAAAAGATGCTCAATGGCTTTATTCTTATGCAGATACCTGGATCCTTAATCCCGGTGGTGCTACTACAAAAGCAAGAGGTACAGCAGTAATGGTATTTGGTGACTATAATTGGGGGGGGAGAAGACCATGGAAAAAGCTTCTGAATGATCCGAATGCTAATAACATCTCTGTAGAAGAACTAACGAAATTATTAGAACCGGATGTTCCTAAAATGTTGAAAGAACAGGCCAACAGAGAAAAAGTAGCCGATTCTATTAAAACAGCAAGAGCAATGGCTACTCCAATTCAGAATGAAAGACCTACAGATACTTTGTCTAAATAATCTTCTTCTCAAACTGTAAAGTAGATTCCTCAGCAAACTGTCTTAATTTAAGCATTTCATCTTTTCCTTTATGCTGCCCAAACCTTGCGGCAAGATAAGTAAGAAGAATAAAAAATAACATAACAAAAGAAGCGCTCAGTGCCCAAGGGTATTCAGCGCTTTTTATTTGTTTTTCCACGTAATACATGGTGAAGAAGGTCATCCAAAGAATTGAGAAGGAGAAATAAAGGAACATGAAGAATGTCCAGACTGCAGAACTGGGACCAAAAACACCTCTTATAACCGTTTCATCATCTTCTATCTCTACACGTAAAGCAAGGCGGGGTTTCCAGTAATTATCATATTCTGTTTCCACCCATATAGTTGCAACCTCTTTATTGATATTGCCCGAAAATTCTTTTTTATGTTCAGCGAGATATTTTTTTAAATTTTCTGCATACTCTTCTTTGGTGAGATGAGTAAACATCTTAAATCTAGGGCGGGTTCTTATTCTGTCTAAGGTGGTTTCTTCAGTTGTCATACTATTTATTCTTGATAAGGAATAGGGTCTTCTAAATTAAAACGGAAAGTAAGTTTATCTTCTTTTCTTTGAACAATTATGGTAATGCTTCGTCCTTCAGAAGATTTCATAAGTTCAAGGATGGTCTCAAGAGTCATTTCTGATGTTTTATTCCCATTGATGTTAATGATTCTGTCATCCTTTTTTAGACCTGCTTTATAAGCCGGCGAATCTTTTCTCACCCCAGCAATTGAAAATATGGGTTTCAGGCTAAATTTATACTGAAAAGAATCTTCTTTGTAAAATTCATTTACTTTACCAGCTACAGCGGTAGTTTTGGTATCAATTTTTACTCTGTCTTCCTGCCATTCAAGGCCATCCTGCTTAAAGTCGAGACCACTCATGTTAAAGTGAAAAGGATCATCAAAATTCCTGTTTTTCTTCAAATATAGCTTATTATTGGCATAATCAAAAATAGCGGAAAACCGTCTCATGATTTCACCGCCTATAGATCCTTTTCTGTCTTTTACCAGATTCACATGCTGAATAGAATATTCATCAGGCATTGCAGTAAGAGGTTTTTCAAATTTAAAATCACCAAGATAAAAGTTATGGATTCTGCTTCTTTTACCATAAATATCCCCGTTGAATCCATACCCTAGAAAGTCATCAATATTTGGTCGGTTATAAACAAAATCTTTGATAAGAGTAGGAAAAAGCCAAATAGCATCGCTGTTACCAAGATCAATCAGAAGTTTTGAGTTTTTCTTATCATTGGTCATTTCTACATCAGCAGTTAGATAAGGCTTCTCTTTTTCTATACTGATTGGTATTTCATTGAATTTTCTGACTTTTCTTTTTAAAAGATCTATATTCTCGTAAATCGTTATTTTTTTAGAAACATAGTCAATTGCAATAGGGTGATCCTTAAAAAATGATAACCGATAACACCGTTTACAGGGATACCTACATGGGGAGAAATGTTGAAATCCTCATCAATAATCACATAAAGAGACATTGAGGTATTGATGATTTCATTCCCAATCCTGCCAATATTACGGTCCGATTTTAATCCATCTATACTTAAGCTTCCTCCAAGTCCCGAGAACTTTATTTTTTCAACATTGCTGAGCTTAAGATCTTTATTTTCCAGGCTGAATAGAATGGTTTCTGCAACACCGGTATCTACCATAAAAGTAAGATCTGCACCATTAATGTTGATAGGGATGAAAATGAGATTATTGATGAGCTGAAAAGGAATCACAGCTTTTGGCGTATTGATGAGCCGGAAAGAGTTCTGGGAATGGGCAAAAATACCTGATAATAAACCCAGTAAAAGTAGTATTAGTTTCATTTACTGAATTTACTGAATTTATCTTTATTATAATAAAAAACATTCCAAATGCAGGAATGTTTATATAAACTACAATGAATTTATTTATTTTGTTGGATTTGTATTAATTCTGAAAGTGCTTATTTTGAGAAAAAATCCATTAAATCCATATAATTCTTCTGATTAACGCCATGTCCGCTCATATATTCTCTGAATGTGAAATAACAGTTAAGGTCATAAAGCAGTTCTGCAGCCTTTCTACCCCAGTCAATCGGGATAACGGCATCATCTGTACCATGAGAAACAAAGAATCTTAGTGTTTCCAGTTTCTTTTTGTCTTTTACAATGCCATCCAGAATTTTCTCTTCTGCGTAGGCACTCAAACAGGCAATATTTGTAAATAATTCAGGATATTTTAAGGCCAGTGCATAACATAATATTCCACCCTGGCTGAATCCGCATAAATGCACTTTGCTTTCTGTAAGACCGTAATTATTTACTATTTTTAGTATACTTTCCAAAACAGCATTTAAAGATTCTTTAGCCTGAGGAACATCAATAAAATTTTCCGGATCATTAAAATTAATGTCATACCATGAATATCCTTCAAACTGAGTATCTCTTGGAGCTCTGAAACTGACGATAATCCAATCTTGCGGAAGGGTTTCTCTAAAGTTGAAAAGGTCCTGCTCATTGCTGCCGTAGCCGTGAAGCATAAAAAGGATAGGAGTAGAAGAGGTAATATTTTCCGGCTCTCTTACTAAGTAATCTAAATTCATACAGCAAATATAATTAATAAATTACATTGTAAATCCTAACTTTTATGATTCATGTAAATGATTTAAAAATCATTTTTATAGAAGAAAAAGTAAGATGAAACATCTATAAAGAACATTCAGATGATATTTTTTACCGGTGTTTTTATCAGTATTAAAATCATTCAGGATATAAAGATGTTTTATGTTTAATAATTGAGAAATTACATTGTATTATTGGGTTTTTTAGCTGTAATTCTATTTTTATTGATTTGATATTTTTTGTAAAAAATGTTGTAAAATTTTTATTAAAGATATTTTTATATTAATAAAAAACTTATATTTGGAACATTAAAAAATCTATTTGGAGAAATGAAGCAATTTTACAATTTAAAAAGTTTACTTAGACTTTCTTCTTTATTCGTTTTGTTATTTTCAGTGATTACTGTTGTAAATTCGTGTAAAAAAGATGATGAAGATGAATTTCAGGACCATGTGGTTCAGTTTGTAGCGAAAGCTACTACGGGATCAGAACTCATCTCTGTAGTCACTCAGGTAGGAACTGCCCAAAATACTACATACAGCACTCCGGCTGCACCTTTAAAAGAAAGTTGGGTAAGCGGGGAAATGTGGGTGAATTCAAGCCAGGCACAAATCAATTTTGCTGCTAATGCTGTATTGCCACAGGCAAATTCAGAACTTACAATTACACTTTTGATAGATGGAGAAGTTGCCAGAACTGCTAAAATTACAGGAAAAGGTGATAACCAGGTTGTGAAAGTTGCTTATAGCTTCCTTGAACCATAAACAAACTTTGCTATATAAAATAAAAAAGCTGCTCCTGGAGCGGCTTTTTTATTTTTCAATCAGGTTATATTCTATAGCCTGGTTTACAAGTTCCGTAGAATTTTTAGCCTGAAATTTCTGCAGGAGATTTTTACGGTGGGTATCTACTGTAAGAGGGCTTAAAAAGAGCTCTTCTGCAATCATATTGCTGGTTTTCCCCTGTGCCACAAGATGCAGGATTTGTTTTTCTCTTTTAGTCAGCCTTGGAATGGGGATCTCATTTGGTGAAGGCCTACTGATAATCTGCTTGGTTTCATTGCAAAAAACAATATCTCCGGATAGTGCTCCTTTGATACAAATTACCAATTCTTCAATAGAGGTGTTTTTAAGAAGATAACCGCTGGCTCCGTTTTGGATAGACTGCATGATGATGCTTCTCTCAGAACGGTTGCTGAACATAATCACTGAAGTTTCGGGAGATATTTTCTTGATTTCTCTGCAGAGCTCCGTACCATTGGCATCAGGTAATGTGATATCCAAAAGAATAATATCAACCTTATTCCTGTCAATAAAACGAAGGATTTCCGAACCTGAAATAAATGTCTCAGGAATATTGAAAGAAGGCTGGCTTTTCAGCATCATTTTTAGCCCTTCAATAACGATAGGATGATCATCTACAATAACAATATTTATTTTTTCATTCTCCATCTATGTTGAGTTCTATGTTAATTGTTGTTCCTTGATTGTCGGAACTGATTTCCATGTTTCCTTTCAGGTAATCAACCCTGTTCTTTAAGTTGTGAAGTCCCATACTTTTAGTTTGTGGTTCCTTGTTGCTTTCGAATCCTTTTCCATTGTCTTCAATTGTGATGAAAAAATCTTTTCCAGATTGAGAGCATTGCAATAATATACTGGTGGCTTCAGCATGTTTGATGGCATTGGCTAATAACTCCTGTGCAATCCTGTAAATGTTAAGCTGAACATTTAATGGCAAATTCTTTTCAATATTGATCGCCTGGAAATCAATCTGAATATCTTTTCTGTTGTAAAATTCACAAAGATCATTCAGAGCAGTTTCCAATCCGAAATTAAGCAGTGATTCGGGCATAAGATTTCTTGCTACATGTCGAAGTTCTCCTACTGAGTTATCCAGTTGTCCTAAAATTTTGTAAAATTCCTGATCTTTTTCAGGATTTAAATGACTGGAAGACCATGTCGAGAAATTGATTTTTACTCCGGCAAGCATTCCTCCTAAGCCATCATGAAGATCTCTTGCAATACGTTCTCTTTCCCTTTCTTCTCCTTCAAGAATGGCTTTGGTTAATGAGAGTTCTTCCTTTTGTCTGATATCATTAATCTTCTGTTCAGAGATTTTTTTATTTTTTCTGAAAATAATATAGAGGAAGATCAGCAGGCTTACAACGAGTAGTAAAATAAGGCTTAATCCCCATAAATAAGAGTTTTTTTTATTGACTTCCAGTTCTTTTTGATTCTTTTCTGCATTTAATGTTGCAATTTTCCTTTCCTTTTCTGCGGCATTAAATTTAGATTCAATTTTATTGATTTCAAGCTTTACGTTTTCAGTGTTCAGACTGTCATTAAGTTTAGAATATTTCTGTTCCCAAACCAAAGCTTCCCCGGTGTTTCCCATTTCTTCGTTTAAAGAAGAGAGTTGCTTATAAATGGTTTTTCTGTTATTAAGATCAAGAGCGAGGGATTTTTCTGTTAAAACGTCTTCTAAGGTACCTT
The DNA here is from genome assembly GCF_004119455.1 of Chryseobacterium sp. CH25. GTDB lineage: Bacteria > Bacteroidota > Bacteroidia > Flavobacteriales > Weeksellaceae > Chryseobacterium. The sequence continues at coordinate 1,222,534 of NZ_NRQT01000001.1, read as the reverse complement.
TGGCTTCATTATATTTTTTTAGTTTTCTTAAAATGTCGTATTTATTGAAATAAAACATCTGTGCTAATAGATTTTGATTAAACCTTTTAGCGTAAGAAAGACCTTTTTCAATAACAGGCAATGCTTCCGGGTTCTTTTGCCTGGTTATAAAATAAAGTGTTTTACCATAATAATAAAAAGCATTAACAGAAGAATCAGGATGAGGACCGATGAGGGTTTCTGCTTTATCTAAAAACTTTTTAGCTTCATCTCCTTTAGCCTGATAACAGAAATTATTAGCTAAGTTTAAATAGGTGAAAAAGAGTTCAGGAGAATGAGGATAGCTTTTTTCAAGAATTTTCAAAGCTTTAGCATTATAGTCTTCAGACTTTTTAAATTCTGCATTGTACGTAAGAATAACGGCAAGTTGTGTATACAGAAGGCCTAGATTTCTGCTTTTCTCATATTTTTTAGCCAACGGAATACTTTTTTCAAGAATCGTTTTCACCAAAAAAGGGTATCCTTCCTTGTCTTTCTGGGTTACTCCATAGCTATACCAGGCTGCTGCCTGAAGAAGATCGGATTCTTCATTTTTAAACTTTGATAATGCCTTAATAGCCTTTTGATAGGAGAAGGCGGCCTTCCCTTTGTTTCTGTCTAGGTTATATTGAGCTTCGTAAAAATCATATTTGCCTGAAAGAAAAGCGTCACTTTTGATGAATACTTTCCCATTTTCCAGATATTTTTTACTTAAAACGGAGTCAATATTCCTGTAATAGTTTGATAAAAGAAAATTGGTATTTGCTTTCGCTTTTGTAGTTGCATTACTTCTAAGGATGTTTTGTAAGCTGTCTAAATAAGGTCTTTCATCAAGTGGAATCAATTGCTGCGATTGCACACCAAAGGCTAGTAATATGTTGAATAGGATCAGTAATCTCTTCATCAGGTATCAGTTCTGTAGAATATATTTTTTATAAACGGTCAATTTAATTAAAAATTTTAGCATAAAAAATACCTGAATTTAGGTAGAAAAAATTACACAATTTTCAGGATTGATAAAGTTTAAGGACTCCAATAGCTTTGCAGATACGGAATCACTAATCATAGAATATCAAATAAAGTAACTAAAATTTAAACAAAAAGATTATGAAAAAAACGAGAATAAACCAACTGTTGAAGGGTACATTTGTAATGCTTCTGGCAACTGTATTAATGGGGTTTGTTACCTCTTGCAGTAAGGATGATGACGATAGCCCTAACGTAAATGGAGCAGGGAAGAGCCACAAAGTAGTTTTTAAAGCAATAGCTTCTGCAGGGACTGATATAGATGCAGCAGTGTATGGGATTGATAGCAATGCAACTACGGCCTCCAGTCTTAGCGGAACAACATGGTCAAGCCCTGAAGTTACTTCAGAAAAAGGTGCTTATAATGCGAATGTAGTGGTAAATGCAGTAGGTACTAATGCTTCTTCTACTTTAAAGGTTCAGATCTGGGTAGATGGTGAACTGAAAAAAGAAGGAACTTCCAGTGGTCAGTATTTATCAGCTTCTGCAAGCTACGTATTCTAAAAAAACTAATAATGTCAAAATAAATGGGCACCGAGAGAAATCTCGGCGCCCACTTTTTATATGGTATTGAAATTAGATAACCTTTACAATGAAATAGCTTTTCTTACCTTTTTGAAGCAATAAGAACTTGCCATCAATAAGATCCGTTTCATTAGCTGTAAAAGTATCATTTACTTTTTGCTTGTTAACAGAAATAGAATTTCCTTTGATTTCTCTCTGTGCTTCACTCTTAGATTTCAGGAATCCTGATTTTTCAGAAAGAAGATCTACAATGTTGATGCCTAATACATCCGCTTTTGCTACTTCTTTTTGTGGAACTCCGTCAAAAACTTCAAGGAAAGTTTCTTCATCAAGACTTACTAAATCTTCAGCTGTAGAACGCCCGAAAAGAATTTCAGAAGCTTTAAGCGCTTTTTCATATTCTTCTCTTCCGTGTACCCAAACCGTTACTTCCTCAGCTAATTTCTTCTGAAGTTTTCTTTCGTGAGCAGCCGTTTTATGTTCTTCAATTAAAGCCTCAATTTCCTCTTTTCCAAGGAATGTATAGAATTTAATAAATCTTTCAGCATCTTCATCGGTAGCATTCAGCCAGAATTGGTAGAATTTGTATGGAGACGTTTTCTTTTTGTCTAACCAGTAGTTTTCTCCGCTTTCAGATTTTCCGAATTTAGAACCATCTGCTTTTGTAATCAAAGGAACCGTTAATGCGAATGCTTCTCCCTGAGCTTTTCTACGGATTAATTCTGTACCTGTAGTGATATTTCCCCACTGGTCAGAGCCTCCCATTTGAAGTTTTACATTATTGTTTTGATATAGGTGAAGGAAATCGTATCCCTGGATCAACTGGTAGGTAAATTCTGTGAAACTCATACCGTCTGCACCAGATTCTCCAGAAAATCTTTTCTTTACAGAATCTTTAGCCATCATATAGTTCACCGTGATGTTCTTCCCAACATTTTTAGCAAAATCGAGGAAAGAAATATTCTTCATCCAATCGTAGTTGTTTACCAATTCTGCTTTATTAGGTTCATTTCCTGCAAAATCAAGGAATTTCGAAAGCTGGTTTTTCAAACAGTCTACATAGTGTAAAAGAGTTTCCTCATCCAAAAGGTTTCTCTCTGCTGATTTTCCTGATGGATCACCAATCATTCCTGTAGCTCCACCCACCAAAGCGATTGGCTTGTGACCGTGCTGCTGGAAGTGTGCTAAAATTTTTATCTGAATAAGACTTCCGATATGTAAAGAATCGGCCGTTGGATCAAAACCAATATATGCAGTAGTTACCTCTTTATTCAGTTGTTCATCGGTTCCAGGCATCATATCAGCAAACAGACCACGCCATTTAAGTTCTTCTATAAAGGAATTCATTGATTTTTTCTTTAAAATTTTAAGTTGCAAAGATAATAAATTCAGAAGTATAAAGTCAAAAGGGTAGGAAGAGAAATGGTAAAAAGGATTGAAACAGTATATAAAACAATACTTTTCCTGATTGACTATTCACTTGCGAAGCAAAATTCACTATTGACAGCCGTTTCAGCTTTGCATTTTCAACCCAAATACTCTATATTTGTTATTAATGAACGACGAACAGCTATTTCTGCTCATTCAAAAGGCCAAGGATAAAGACCAGAAGGCCCAGACTAAACTCATCAATGTTTTTTGGGTGGATGTTTTCTCTTTTGTGATGAAAAAAGTAAAAGATGAAAATGATGCTGATGAAATCACAGTGAATGTTTTTTCTAAAGTTTTATCGAAATTGGATATGTTCGATCCGCATTTTCAGTTTAAAACCTGGATTTTAACTATTGCTCAGAATACAGTGATTGATTTCTGGAGAAAAAAGAGCCGTGAAAACGAAGACGCTGTTGAAAATCTTGATGAGGTTAAAAATCAATATGCAAAATCCCCTGAGGAACTTTTAATTTCTGAGGAAGAGCAAAAGAAGATTATTAAGACTATTGAATCTCTGGATGCCAATTATCAGGACATTATCAAACTGAGGTTTTTTGAAGAAAAAAGCATCAAGGAAATAGCAGAAGAATTGGGAATTTCTGTTGCCAATACAAAAGTTCGTGTGATGCGTGCTAAAAAAGTTCTTGCTGAGTTGCTTAAGAATAACGAGTTTGAAGATAATTGATAATATTGTTGGAAAACGCAAAGACGCAAGAAGTTTAATATTATACTGTGTTTAAGGCGCAAGGATTTTATCTCCGATAAAATTGAATACTGCTTATTTTAATGCCATAAATTCTCGAATAAAAATGATGCGTGTGTAATTTCACGTATAAAATCTATGTACTATGTGGGTTAATTTTTTTCTTGAACCGCATAGGTACATAAAGTTAAATAGATAGTGTATTTGTGGGCAATTATATAAAAATTTCCTCTTTTGTTTTAGGAAGTATAATTTTTATACTCTTATCGTTTCTGTTCTGAAGATTGATTTTTATTCCCTTTTTAATATATGTTTCCTTCTGAGAAGGACCATATTCTTTAGTATTATCAACATCATTTTTAAAATTAATCTGTCCTGTAGAAAGGTTAAAATCTACATTTTTGATATAATCTCCCGGCCTTCCCGAACTTGAAGTATGTCCTATCAGTTCAAAATGCCCGTTCTGAAATCTGTATTTATCTGTATACCCCCATTTCCAGCTGCTGCCACCGAAATGTTCTATAATTAAGATTCCTTTTTCAATACGCGTTCCTGAATAGGGATCACCCATAATTCCTCCGGATTCACTATCAAGAATTGCATTTGTTGATTTTTCAAGGACGGTCCATTGCTCATTTACCTTTTTCAAAATCTGAATTTCGCGGAGGTCACCAAGTTCGCCGGGATCTTTTGTATTATAAATGATTACTTTTTCAGGAATTTGATCTCCATCCAGATCTCCATCCACGGTTTGCAGAATGGTAGAACCCTTTGGCTGAAATTCTTTCTGGGCCCAACAAAAGGTACTGGAAATAAGCAATAAGATGCAGAATATCGTCTTCATAAAATATTTTGAGTCCTGAAATTACAAAATTATATGTTTCATCAATCTCTGTCTTTGATTGTTTCGATAAAAAAATCACTAACTTTGAACCTCAATTTGAGAAATAAATGGAGAATTTAGTTCAAGATACTACCGTTCAGAAACCAAAATGGATTCGTGTAAAACTTCCTACCGGAAAGAACTACAGAGAATTAAGGACTTTGGTTGATAAATATAAATTAAACACCATTTGCCAAAGCGGAAGCTGCCCGAATATGGGTGAGTGCTGGGGGGAAGGTACGGCAACGTTCATGATTTTAGGAAATATCTGTACAAGAAGCTGTGGATTCTGTGGAGTAAAAACAGGAAAACCGCTTGATGTAAACTGGGATGAACCTGAAAAAGTAGCTCGTTCGATCAAATTAATGAAGATCAAACATGCCGTTCTTACTTCTGTAGACCGTGATGATATTAAAGATATGGGTTCTATCCTTTGGGCAGAAACTGTAAATGCTGTAAGAAGAATCTCTCCAGGAACTACAATGGAAACCCTAATTCCGGATTTCCAGGGAATCACTAAGCATATTGACAGATTGGTAGATGTTGCTCCTGAAGTAATCTCTCATAATATGGAAACGGTAAAACGTTTGACCAGAGAAGTGAGAATTCAGGCAAAATATGAAAGAAGCCTTGAGGTTTTAAGATATTTGAAAGAGGCCGGGCAAAGAAGAACCAAAACCGGAGTTATGCTTGGTTTAGGAGAAACTAAAGACGAAGTTTTCCAGACTATCGAAGACATCAGAAATGCCAATGTAGACGTTATCACTCTAGGACAATATTTACAACCAACAAAGAAACACCTTCCTGTGAAGAGATTCATCACTCCGGAAGAATTTGATGAGTTGGGAGATTTTGCAAGAAGCTTAGGTTTCAGACATGTTGAAAGTTCGCCTCTTGTAAGAAGTTCTTATCACGCAGAAAAACATATTCATTAAAATACAGACCGCTCAGCAATGGGCGGTTATTTTTTTGATAGGTAATAGGTAATAGGTAATAGGTAATAGGTAATAGGTAATAGGTAATAGGTAATAGGGCGGCACGTACAAAATATCTTAACCAAAATCAATAAGGAATGGCTTCCATCATTCCCCTCCGGAGGAGGGGTGTCAAAAATTCTTTGAATTTTTTGCCGGGGTGGTTTCAAACAATCTAATATCAAAAATATCCCCAATCATCTGTGAAAATCTGAGCCATCTGTGGGAAAAAAACATCTAAGTTCATAAAATATAAATCTGCGTTATCTGCAGAATCAGCGAGCCAATAAAACTACTTATTACAGGAAGATTCCCTATTAATCACTCCAATTCTGCCATTAATTTCAATAGGCTTAAAATGTTTTTTCTTGAATTCTGAAGGAGTTTCTCCCGTATGCTGTTTAAAGAGTTTATTAAAATAAGAAAGACTCTCAAAACCCACCTGGAAGCAAACCTCTGTTACAGAAGAATCCTTTAAAAGAAATATTTTAGCCTGATTGATCCTGTAATTATTAACAAAATCCGTGAAGGTCATATTGGTCTGCTTTTTAAAGTATCGGCAGAAAGCAGGGGTACTGAGACTTACAATCTGAGCAATTTCATTCACATTAGGTTTCTTATCGTGATTTTCATGAATATAGTCGTAAATCGTTCCCATTCTGATCTTATCATTCAGAAACCATTTGATTCTTGTATCTTCTTTATTAAGCTCGTGCACATCTGTAGAACTGGCCAGAATTTGTAAGATTTCTATCAATCCCATTAACGATTCAAAAGAGTTTTTTTCTTTAAGGAGCTGAAGCTTTTCAACAACAATATTTTTGGTTTCTCCAGAAAAAGATAACCCGAGATAAGAATGTTCTAAAAGATTTTTAATATTCTCAAATTCAGGAACAGGAAGAATAATATCCTGAAGGAAGTTTTCCCGCATTTGTAATACCAGTTGCTTACATTCCGTCTGTATTCCGTAATCAAAATTAAGATGGGGTACATTGGCTCCAATCAACAAAAGTTCAGTGTCGGTAAAACCCGAAATATTTTTCCCAACATGCCGGATTCCATTGGACGCTTCTACGTAAACTAGTTCTATTTCAGGATGGTAGTGCCAGAAAAAACAGTTTTTCAGACTGGGAGCAAATACCTTGAAAGATTTCCCCTTTTCAAATTCTATAGTCTCTTTCTGAATCTTCATTTTGTTCTGTTTTGATTGTTTGTGAAGTTAAAATTAAATAAAAAGGTTAATATGGAGCAAATTTTTATCATTCAAAGAGGTGTGAAATCCAATCTTTCTGTCGAATTTTGCACTTTCAAAAATAAAGATGGCTCACCATTTTTAATTTAACAGCTTAATTCAGAAAAGAAAATACAATGAAGATTGATAAAAGAATAATTCCGCTGGCGATTGGCGGATTGGGAATAGGAACTACGGAGTTTACCGTTATGGGGCTATTACCGGATATTGCAAAAACACTGGAAATCACGATTCCGCAAGCAGGACATTTAATTTCCGCTTATGCAATGGGAGTGGTAATTGGAGCACCCATTCTGATCGGATATTCAGTAAAATATCCCCCTAAAAAAGTATTGATCGCCTTTATGATCCTGTTTACTTTATTTAACGGACTTTCCGCAATTGCACCTAATTACGGAACAATGCTTATCATCAGATTTATGTCCGGACTTCCTCACGGAGCTTTCTTCGGAGTAGGAACCGTAGTGGCTGCTAAAATGGCTGGAAAAGGGAAGGAGGCATTTTATATATCAATGATGTTTACTGGGCTCACCGTAGCCAACCTGGTGATGGTTCCTTTGGTAACCTATATTGGGCATGTCTTCCACTGGCGGTTATATTTTGCTATTGTCGCTTTAATTGGTGTTTTTGCCCTCTTGTTTTTAAAATTATGGCTGCCGTCGATTGAGGCTAATCAAAATACCCATTTCATGGATGAGCTTAAATTCCTTAAAAAGAAGCAGTCGTGGTTGGTATTGGCAATCGTGGCTATTGGATTTGGAGGTCTTTTCACTTGGTTGAGTTATATCACCCCTTTAATGACAGGAATTTCCGGAGTTGAAAGCAGCCAGATGGCTTATATAATGGTTCTTGCTGGGGCAGGAATGGTAGTAGGTAATCTTGCAGGAGGTATTGTTTCAGATAAACTAGGGCCTGAGAAAACCTGTGCACTTCTGATCTTCTTAATGATGATATCTCTGGTAGGAGTATTTTTACTTTCCGAGCATCAGAATATTGCTTTCATATTGACATTTATGTGTGGAGCTTTATCTATGTCCATTGCTGCACCTATTAATATCATGATGATGAAAGCAGCACCGAAAAGTGAAATGATGGCAGCAGCTTTTATGCAGGCAGGATTTAATATTGCGAATGCGATGGGTGCTTTTCTGGGCGGAATTCCTCTAGAATATGGATTGCCTTTCAATTATCCATCGTTAGTAGGAGTAGGAATGACTTTTATTGGATTTGTAATCAGTGTAAGATATATGTATCTGTATGGTTCACAAGCAGCAAATGAAGAAGAAGCTGTTGCAGAATGTGTTTCATGTGATAAATAAAAGTATGCAGGTTTAAAACCAAACATCGAGTATAGAATATCTGTGTAATCTCCCAGAATTTCGAGAATAAAAAAATAAGCTGTCCCAAAGTCAAAATTGATGTTTGAGACAGCTTTTTTAAATTAATACATTGGTTTTTTCTACTAGAATTTAAATACACAGCTGCAAACGCTCATTTTGCCTTCTACAACTGTTGTCCATTGTCCGTTCCATGTACCACCATAGGATGCACAGATAGCAGGGCAGATTTCTTTAGCATCTTCGTTGCTCCAGATAGGTCCGGCTAAAACGTCTAAAGTATATTCTGTACCTCCTGTTGGCTGAGTGTTTAATTCAACTTCTATAACGCTCATTTGTCCTTCTACAATGGTAGTCCATTGTCCGGTAAATTTTCCTAAGTGTGCTGCTGCGATACGTGGTCCTAATTTTTGTGCTTCATCATTGCTCCAAAGTGGTCCTGCGATAATGTTGATTTTGAATGTTGACATGGTGTAAATTTTTAGTTGGTTAACATTACAAATGTACTCACGACTAAGGGAAATAATTACAGTATAATATACCAAATTTACGATTAGGTGTTTTTACGTATGTATCTGATAGTTATTGGTGTATAATAAGAAAGGCTGCCTTTTTGAGACAGCCTTTCATTATTTTATAAGGCAGATTTAAACTTCCACCTCATTTCCGTTTTTGCACCAGTAAAGGGCATTATATAAATTTTCTTTTGGGAAAGATTTAAACTCTCCCGGCATCAGAACACTGAAAATATCTGTAAAGTTCTGCACACCTTCTTTGTCTGTAACAATAGCTGTTCGGTTCCATTTTGCAAGGTTTTTTAGTCCCAGCAAGAAATCTTCAAGCCATGCTCCCATGGTAAACTTATCCAGATCGGTATCCAAATACAGTAAGTAATTCAGCTCACCAAATTGGTCTACTTTCTCTTTCACACGCGGAATTACCAGTTTTTCAAAATCTTCTTTCGTTACTTCTCCGGTTGCACTAAATGCTGCAACATTCTCCGGAGCTTCTGGAATAATTGTTATCATAGTGAATATTTTATGGTGGTTAGAATTTAATAAAGCAACAATAATTACACCATACAATCATCGAAAATTGTTAAAACAGGTATAAATATTGTTATTTTTAATATAAAATATCAATATGAATCTCAAATCTAATGAACCTTTCTGGCTTTTAAAAAATGGGCTGATTGCTACATATCCTTCTTTAAAATCGGATGAAAACTGTGATGTTTTAATTATAGGAGGCGGAATTACAGGAAGTCTTATTGCTCATCAGATGGTAAAGGATGGTTATAAAACTATCCTTATTGATAAACGTGAACTTTGTAATGGAAGTACTTCTGCAACCACTTCAATGCTGCAATATGAAATAGATGTTCCTCTTTATAAACTAATAGAAAAGATAGGAGAAAAAGGAGCGGTTGCAAGTTATAAGGCGTGTTCAGAGGCTATTGATACTATAGAAACTATTGTAAAGGAAATACATTCCAATGCAGGATTTAAACGTAAAAAATCCCTGTATTTTGCTTCAAAAAAGAAAGATATTGAATGGCTGAAGAAAGAATATGAAACCAGAAAAAATGCCGGATTTGAAGTAAAATGGCTGAATGCAGATCAGATTTTGGAAAAATTTGGATTTGAAAATACCTATGGTGGAATAGTATCAGAACAGGGAGCCAGTATCGATGCCTTTCAGTTTGCCCATGAACTGGTTATACATAATGTAAAGAAAGGATTGAAAGTCTTTGATAAAACTGAAATGGTAGACGTAGAATACCATAAAGGTTTTAATATTGCTAAAATTGACAGCGGTTTTAAGATCAGAGCAAAGAAAATAATCTATTGTATCGGCTATGAAAGCAAAACTTTACTGAAAGAGAATTTTGTTAACCTGAAAAGTACCTATGCCGTAGTTTCTGAAGTGGATAAAGACAAATTTAAAAGTATCACCAGCACTTTAGTATGGAATACTGATGATCCTTATCTCTATATGCGGACTACTGATGACGGCAGATTATTAATAGGCGGAGCAGATGAAGATTTTTATGGTGCTGAAAAAAGGGATGCTATTCTTAATAAAAAGGAAAAAGAAATACTGAAAAATTTAAAGAAGATAAAGCCTGATTATCATTTCTATCCTGATTTTGTTTGGGCCGGAACTTTTGGAGAAACAAAAGACGGACTTCCTTATATCGGAGAACATTCAAAATTTAAGAACTCTTACTTTGTATTGGGTTTTGGGGGAAACGGAATTACCTTTTCTGTAGTGGGTATGGAAATGGCTTCGCTGTTTATGAAAAATAAAAAGCACCTACTTTCCAGGTATTTTAAATTTGGACGATAGAACGTTTTTTATATATAACTCTGTCATTCTTCCTTCGTTAGGATGGTAATAATATTTTTGATAATCGTCTATATATAAATAAGTACACTTAGGCTGAAAATAAAGATTTTCAAAACTTAAGTGTACTTCATTTTACAAGATTAACTTTAAGTGTTAACCCTTCTTGTTTTAAGCTTTTTACAAGTTGTATCCATTCTTCTTGGCCAGTTCCTGTATAGAGCTTTCAATGGCTTTTCCAAGATCATCAGTATCATCAGTTCCTCTTTTTTTCATTTCAGCATCAATGTAGGTCTGACGTTTTTTAGAAAGTTCGTCAATTTCCCTTTGAATTTTTTCACGCTCAGCTGATTTTATAGACACAGCTTTTTTTATTTCTTCCTCGCTTTTCCCTTTCAGCTCATCAGGAAGTTCGCTTGCTTTTATATTAGCAATAAAGTTGTCATCTTTTTCCGCTTTATCTACCAGATCCCAATGCTCATTTTTGTAAGCATTCTTTTTAGATTTGGAAACCGTTCTTTCTACCAGATTGGAAACCGACTGTACTTCTGCGTTTTTATCTTGGGTAATCTGCTTCTGTTTATATTCTGAACCACGGTTTCCATAGTAAATATAAGTGTCGTTCAGTTTGGTATTACACTCGGAAATCCTGATGTCATAAGGAGTTTCAATATAGATCACCTTTTTATCACTGTCGATATTAAAATATTTTCCGCCACCCGTTGTTGCCCCATTTTGCCATAGACCTTGAATGCCTTCTTCGCGGCTTCCGCAATAGATCGTATTGGTATAAATATTTTTATTCTTTGCTTTTGAGATAACCTCTTTATAGTCAATTTTTCCCTGATTGAAGGGTTCATTGCCTGCAATATAGATCAGTTTCATACTTTTCTCATTGCCGTCCCAGTTCAGGTTGGCAGAAGCATCCCGGATAACAGCACCACAATATTCACTTCCGCCATTAGTTTTTAAGGCGAATAGCTTTTCAGAAACCAGATCAAGGTCCTGGGTAAGAGGAGTTACCTGGCGAATGTAGTTTTCATCACGGAGGCCATCGTTGCCATATTCATAGAGGGCAATTTCAACTTGTGGAGTCTGGCCGTTATATTTTAGTGTGGTTAGTGTATTCACGATATTCCATAGTCTGGATTTCGCCTGTTCAATCAATCCGTCCATACTGTTGGACGTATCAAGTAAAAGAGCCACCTGGATTTTATTGTCCTTTAATGTTGTATTAACAGGGGATACGGAAGCTCTTTGTACCGTTAAGTTAGAGTTTTCAGTTTCACTTTTCGAGCAGCGGATAGCTGGAGCTGTACCAGAGTTTAAAAAGGCTGCTGCAATGGCTAAGATTTTTAAAGTTGTCATATTATTATTTTTTATAGGTTATCTGCTGTAATATTGAATCTGCATCTCTTTCGGATACTTAATCTCATAAGAGAAGTTGATCTTTTCAGAACCACCGGAGCTTATGTTTTTGTTCCAAAGGATACTTCCGGTTTTTTCATCAAGGCTTCCGTCTCCGGTTTCTATAGCTTTCACTGCAATTTTGGAGTTTTCACTGATAGGAAGCTGGTCCAGCACTTCCAATGCAATACTTTCTTTAGTATTATTTCTGATGCTGATCTGATAAGCTTCAGTTTCCCATTTATTGGAGCTCATCGATTTCTGAGATGCTTTATCTTCCAGTTTGATTCTTTTTACTGTGATTCTTTCATCCACTCCAAGAGAAATCGGGAACTCATCCTTCACATAATTGCTGGTGATATTGGTTTTTCCGATATAGTTATCCTCAAAATAGATGTTTGCTTCACCATTAATCAGGTTAAGGTTCTGCCAGTTTTTTACAAAAGCCATCAGGAAAACCTGGTTATTAAGTTTTGGAACGGTGTGGTATTTGTAAGTGGCATCAATCTGTTTTTTATCCAGAATAACGTACTGTTCTTTTTCCTGGCTTACAATGGTTTGATTGTAATTCAGTTCATAGATAATATTCATTTGGTTATCAGAAACCGATGCAATGGGAACCTGACTTGGTTTTGCAGAGATATCCTGTCTCATTTGATAGGTATTCATCAATGCAGATTCTTTTTTAGATTTATAACCTTCAATTTCCAGTGTTGGATTATGGGCTGTATATTCGGCAACATATATTGGAGAAAGGATAGGCCTGTCCTGATTATAAGAAGGTCTGTAAGTAGATACAAACAATTTTATATTTTTCCAGTCCTGACCGGTCTTTTGATAGATCTTGCCTTTGTAAACCATTTCTAAAGGTTTCTTTACAGATTCAGCACGAAGGTCATAAGAAGGGATCCAACCAGCATCAGAAACAATATAGCTGACACCAAGGTTTAGGCTGGTATCATTATCAGCAAGAATTTCAAGCAGTAATTCTTTTCTGTTGGTGTTTTTATGGGTTTGTTCCTCATCAGATTGCTTGTTTAGCTTTGCAATGCTTTCATCCAACGTTGTTTTCTGCTCATTCAGTACAAAGACTTGATTGTCAATTTCCAGCATTCTTTTCCTGTAAAACTCAGTAAGCTTAATCAGTTGTTCCTGTGGAGTAGATTTATCATTGGTGGAGACTTTTAAATTATCATTGATGATATTCTGTTCTCCGGTAAGGTTTTTAATCTGAATGTTTAGCAGACTTACCTGTCTCTGAAGTTTTTTTCTTTCATTATCCAGCTTCATTTCACTGTCAGAAAGCTGATCTTCTTTCAAAAAATTACTTTGCGGAGTGATGGAGAGTAGCGTGGTATTTTTTTCAAGATTGATTTTATAGGTATTTTCATCCAGATTATTGGGAAGATTGATAATTCTTACCATATTACGTCCCTTTTGAAGAGTAACATTGGTATTTCCGAAAACTTTTGCTCCCTGAAGAAATACCGTTGCCTGCTTTACTTCAATTTCTTTTTTAATTTCCTGTGCTTTAAAGAAAATCACTGAAAATAAGGTGATTAAAAGATAGCGTTTCATCGTTTATTATTTTAAATTATGAAGTAAAATTACCTGTATTAAACCCTGATATTTGGGATACTTGGTGAAGAGTGGTTTTCACTTGGTGAGTGGATGAACACAAGTGCTTTATGCTTTTTGCCACGAATGCACGAATGTTTTTTATGAATAAGTTTATTGAAATATGTATTGAAAAAACTGAATAATGATAGCATATAGGATTAAGATAGCAACATTTTTATTCGTGCATTCATGGCATAAAAAAGCATTGCTGCTCCCTAATAATTCGTGCATTTGTGGCCAACAAAAAAGGCTGCCAAAAAATATGGCAGCCTCTTTTAAATCTGTTATTTTAAAGGATTTCGTATCTTGTTTTGATACTGTATTTCAGTTTGATGTTTTCGATGTTATCAAAAGAAAAATCTACAGGAGCATCTGCCATTTCAAGCTGCGCACTGTTCATTCTACCTTTGTAAGCTACTGGCATTACAGTGTCACTAGTATAATCTTCAATTTCTACGATTTCAAGAACAGTACCTACCTTTTTACCCATGCTTTCCAACAGATAATCTGCCTTTTCTTTAGCTGCTTTTAAAGCGTTGATCTTTACTGTTTTTCTGAAGTCTGCAATTTTGGTATTCTTTACCTCTGAAATATTCAGGCTGCTTACCCATTTCTGGTTCAGATCTTCAAAAATTTTGCTGAGGTTTGATTTTGCATTCGCTTTAAATACATAGTTCTTAGAAAACTTTCCGTTTTTGGCGTAAATGTTCTGATAAGAAGACTTAAACTTGATATCCTCATTCTTTACTCCTGCATTTTTCAGAATATCAAACATCTTTTTCTCATTGTCTGCCAGGTCGTTTTTGTTATCTGCTTTTATTCCGATGCTGAAGATCACTTCATCCGGTTCTACTTCCATTTCAGCAACACCTGTTACTTCAATTCCGTTTTTCCTTACTTCCTGAGCGTTTACAAAACTTCCCAGTGTTACAATTCCGATTAATAAAAAATGTTTCAATTTCATAATTTCTTGTTTTTACTTTTAAATTCTGATGTAAAATTAGTTCGATCTGAAGCTGAAAATCGGGAGACTTGGTGAAATGGAACTTTCACTTGGTGGATAGGTAAAAAAAAGACAGTTCATATAGAGACTGTCTTTTATAAAGTATATTTTATATTCGTAGACGGGGAAAGATAATAGTTAATAAAGGAAATATACCTTTGAAATTTTATGGTCTTTAATTTCATAAATCGCAGTAGCTTCTATCTTCTGACCAGGCTTCACTCCGGAAACACTTTCCTTGTCAATAACCGTATTACGATTAATGATTCTCTGTTTTATCTCACAATGCAGGTCCGGCACCTTTTTAAATAGTGCTTCATATGTTTTTCTCATACTTTCTTTACCTTTACTTAGCAAAGTATTGGGAAATGAATAGATTTCAACATCTTCCGCATAGGGTTCAAGAAAAGCATCTATATTTCGTGCATTATAGCCATTTACCTGCTGCTGTACAAGTATCTCAGGGGTAATCTTCAGTATTTTATGAGGATCGAACGTCTTGCCATTCTTGATAACAGTTTCAATTTTGGTTAAATTATTCAGATCTTCAATGGGATCGGCATTAAGAAGAACAAGATCCGCGGTTTTTCCAGCTTCAATACTGCCATATTGCGCCTCTTTATTAAGGATTTTTGCCGGGTTAATTGTGGCTGACTGCAGAATCTGCCAGTTGCTCAGCCCACTTTCTTTCATCGCATTGAGTTCATCCATAAAAGAAGAGGCATGCTGGGTTCCTATATTTCCTGCATCTGTACCGGCTGCAATCGTTACCCCTCCATCTGCAAGCCTTTTTAAATTGACCCCCCGGATAGAATCCACTTTGGAAACATAAGCTTTGATCTGTTGTGAATTAAATCTTACCTTATATTTTTTAATCCATGTTGAATCAGCAGTCTCTTCCAGATGCTTCAGATCGTAGATTGAACCAATACTTTTCGGATTGGAGTTTTCCAGTTCATAGGTGTTGTAATGCTTCTTTTGGCCATAGGTATCATAATAGTTGTCAATTACAGTCAGGGTAGGGCAAAGGACTATTTTTCTGGATTTTAAAAGTTTTATAAAATCATCAGAAACTATTTCATCTTCGATATTATGAACCAGATAATCGGCTCCGTTCAGAACTGCTGTTTCGGCTGTAAAGCGTTGTGTGGCATGAACAGCAACTTTTAAATTGTTCTTATGGGATTCCTCAATAATGGTTTTAATCACAGGCTCGAGCTTTTTAGTCTGCTCTTTTGCTTTTTGAGGATCTTTTTCCAATATAATGTACCATATTTTAATAAAGTCAGGCTTATATGGAAGCTGTTCCTGAACATACTTTTTTGCATCTTCAACAGTTAGTGCCAGTTTAAAAGGTTCGTCTTTATCAAGATTTTTAAAAGCTTCCGGTTCATATGTCGTGATAAGAGGGCCTGACATATATACAGAAGGAAGATTGTCTTTCTTTTTTAAGGAATCCCGGAGTGTAAGAAAATTATAGGTAGCCCCGGGATCAATTACAGAAGTAATTCCTGACCGGAGATAATATTGAAGGAAATTCTCCATATGATGATGTGCCCAGCTGATTTCCTGCTCATAGGGAACATGTTTTTTCAGATTAAGCGCATCGGGTCTTGTATACAATCCACCACTCTGAAAAAATGGATATGCGAATCAGTCATTCCGGGAATGAGATATTTTCCTTCACCATTGATAATATGCGAGTTTTGAGGGATTTTTACCTGTTTATTTGGTTTAATAGCCGTAATGACGCCATCAGTAATGATCACTGTTTGGTTAGGAATCATTTTTTTATGGATAACATCAGCTATGTTAACATTTTGAATATAAGTCTGTGCTTTGATACCACCAAAGCAACAAACCAAAGCCAATAGGAACTGAAATTTTTTCATGGTCTCTTTTAAGTGAAGTACAAATATACATAAAGCCTTATTCGATCGAATCAAAAATTGTAAACGGTTTTAAAATGCAGTTGGTTATCAGGTAAATATAGAGAAAGGCAAACTTGGTGAAATTATATTTTGACTTGGTGAAGAATAGAAGCTGATCGATAAAGTTTTACTTACTTTGCAGTAAAGATTTGAAATCCGTGAAATTAGTTTTTAAAATACTGTTTATTTCAATATTGATGATGGGAAATTACTTCTCAGCACAGGATACTATGCGGGTTACCCAGGCTCTCAAATCTGCTGAAAAACTGAAAAAAGCAGTAGATAAAAATGATAATAAAGGGGTTGCCGATGCTTATGTAGGAATGGCTAATGATTATTATAGTCAGGGAAATTATGCTAAAAGCGAGGAGTATCTGATTAAAGCTAAAAATCTGTATCAGAATCTTAAGGATAAGAAAAACCTGGAAATAGTTACCAGACGATTAGCTCAATCTCAGGAGAGACAAAATAAAATTACCCCAGCGATCAGTAATTACAATAGGGCAGCAGAGATGTCTTATAGTACAAAAAGCAGGGCCGTTAATTCAAATGATGCAGCAAGACTTTCTTCTCCTGCACCTGAAATGAAGGCCGAAGCTATTCAGAATAATATCAATTTAAGTAAAAAAGAAAATGAGCAGGCTGATGTTGCGGTGGGGTACAGCCAACTGGCAGATATCAATATTCAGCAGAAAGATGTTGCCAAAGCTGAAGAAAACCTTAATGCAGCCTATAAAATTTCTAAAAAAGAGGCTCCTCAGCAAGCGCTGGAAATCAATCAGAAGCTGGCCAATCTTTATGTTGAAAATAAAAATTTTGATAAAGCCATTGAAGCCAAGAAAAAGGTTTTAAAGGAAGACTTTGTAAAGGAAAACTCACAGGAGAAAGTCAATCAGATTCAGGAACTGGCTGATATTTATATTAAAAAGAATGACCCTGAAGAAGCGGTAGATCTTTTGAAAAATGCATACGGAATTGCTTTGGATAAAGGGCATACACTGGAAGCTCAGAAAAGTGTACAGAAACTGGATAGTTTATATGCTATTTCAGGAAATGTGGATGCTTCAGTACAGTTGTACAGAGATTTTCTTGGGAAGCTTCCGAATCTGGTTTCCAAAGACAGAAGTCTGGTAGATAATAAGATTCTGGAAGATACCGAACAGAGAATTTCTCAGCTGGAAAAAGAAAAAGAGCTGAAGGACGAACTTATCCGCAAGAAAAATGTCTTTAATTATGGCTTGATTGGAGCTTTAATCCTACTGACTGGCCTCATAATCTTCATTTTCAGAACGCTGAAGAAAGTTCAGATCAAAAATAAAAAAATAGCCCTTCAGTCGCTCAGACGGGAGATGAATCCACACTTTATTTTCAATAGTTTAAATAGTGTCAATCACTTCATTGCTACCAATAATGAGTTGGAAGCCAATCAGTATCTGACCAAATTCTCCAAACTAATGCGAGGGGTAATGGAAAATTCTACCAATGATTTTATTCCTTTCCAACAGGAGCTGGATTTGTTGCAAAATTATCTGGCACTGGAGAAAACACGTTTTGCTGATAAATTTGATTATGAAATTGATGTAGATGAAAGTCTGAATCTACAAAGTCTGCAGGTTCCGGGAATGCTTGTACAGCCTTTCTTAGAAAATGCCATCTGGCACGGATTGCGTTACAGAACAGAAAAAGGATTTTTAAAATTAAGCTTTGAAAAAAGTGAACAACATCTGAAAATCACCATTGAAGACAACGGAATAGGAATTGAAGAAAGTAAAAAACAGAAAACCCAGCACCAGAAAACCCGTGAGGGAAGAGGAATGAAAAATACACTGGAAAGAATTCAATTGCTGAATGATCTGTATAAAAAGAATATTACCTGTTCTGTAAAAGATAAAGACAATAATAGTGGCGTTTTGGTCACTATTCAAATTAATATGATGTAAAAACGAAACCATGAAAAAGGATATATTTCTGTTAACATTAATAATGAGCTTGTTTTCCGGGATTATGTCTGCTCAGGACATTGATAGTATCAGGCTGGCTCATATTCTTAAAAATCTGAAACTTGACAAAACCAAGATAAAAGAAGAACTCTGTATTGAAAAGAAAATGCCTAATGTGGAAGACTCTTATATTGCAGTCATTCCGGTTGTTCTGAGCCAGGAAGAAGAAGATTATGTTTTTACGGTTCAGAACTATATATTAATTACAGATAGCAACGGAACGATAAAAAATAAATATTTAGACCCCACAGAACTGAATTCTGATGCGGTTTACCTGAGAAGTTTTGCTATTGATACCGGATTGTACAATATCAGTTCAAACATCCGTGCATTTGGAGTAAAGGCAGATTTTGTAGGAAGCAGCAAGCCTAATCCTTACGCTTATGGTAGTATTTCAATGTATTATCCTGAAGGAAAAACGCTTAAAAAAGTACTGGATCAGTTTGAACTGGATTCCACAAGAGGCGAGTGGGACACCCGATGTAACGGAGAATTTGAAGACGATCATTCTTATATTATTATAGAGCCATCCAAAACCAACAACTTTACAGACCTTAAAATAAAAACCATCTCCGTAACCACAATCAATGAGGAAGTAAAAGGAGAATGTAATAGCAAAGAGACTTCAAAAACAACCTATAAAACATTAAAGTTTAAAAATGGGTATTATCATTAAGTTTTTTTAATGAATTTGTATATTAAAGTAGTAGTGTTTTTAATTATATTTTAAATTTTCGTTATTTAATTCGTGTTTTTGTAACGAAATTTATATAGAAACGTCTTATTAGATAAAACTAATCAGATGGAATCTAATACTAAAACAGCACGATGGGCAGGATTTATCTACCTTATCGTTGTCATAACAGGATTTTTCAGTTTAATGTATGTTCCCACCAAACTTATTGAATGGAAAAATCCGGAACAGACTTTCAATATGATCTCTGCTTCAAAATCTTTATTCAGTCTGAGCATTGCGAGCAGTATTCTTTGCTATATTGCTTTTACACTGCTTCCATTGGTTTTGTATAAACTGTTGAAAAATGTCAACGGAACCTATGCTAAAGTAATGGTGATTATGGCATTGATCAGCGTACCGATTTCTTTTATTAACCTTCAAAGTAAACTCTCTGTACTTACAATTATAGAAGGTGCTGATTACCTAAAGATTTATAAAGCAGAAGAGCTTCAGGCACAAGTCATGATGCTGTTGAAAAATTATAATAATGGAATTCTGATTGTTCAGATTTTCTGGGGACTCTGGCTTTATCCTTTTGGCTATCTGGTTTACAAATCTGGCTTTCTGCCCAAAATTTTGGGAATCTTTTTGATGTTAGGCTGCTTTGGATATATTCTCAATGTTTTTGGGAGAATAACTATTCCTGAATTTTCCAGTTATCCGATAGCAGGCTATATCACGTTACCTGCTTCAATAGGCGAAATAGGAATATGTCTGTGGCTGCTGATTGCAGGAGTGAAGAATAAATCCGTTAATCATAATCATCAAAACTAAAATATCATGAACAATTCTACTCAACTTGAAGATATTCGGGTAAATGTCAAAATCATACTTGCCGGGCTTTGGACTTCTGTTACATTATGTTATCTGTATGGAGATTATTTTGAACTTTACACTCCAGGAAAAGCACAAGGTCTTGTAGATGGACATAATCTGCTCAACTCTCCATTGAATTTATTAATGGCTGCAGTTGTTTTGGCTATACCAGCAGTCATGGTGTTTCTTTCATTGATCTTAAAACCTGTGATCAACAGGATTCTTAATATTATTGTTGGAATCTTCTTTACATTGGTCATGCTGTTTATTGGGATTTCATCCTTTTCAGAATGGTATCTGTTCTATGTTTTCCTTGCTGCTGTAGAATGTATCATAACCATATTGATCGTAGTGTATGCCTGGAAGTGGAAAAGGATATGATTGGTATCCGGAAGATTGCAGAGCTGGTGAAATATTCCTAATTTGCATCTGCAACCTATTCCTGCAACTTAATATGTAAACCTAATGAAGATTAAAGCCGTAATTGTAGATGATGAACTGATCGCAAGAGAAGTGTTGAGAAGCTATCTCACCAAATACTGCCCGCAGGTAGAAATTTTGGGTGAAGCAGAAAATATTAAAGAAGCTGTTCCTCTGATTGCTGAAAAGCAGCCTCAATTGGTGTTTTTAGATGTAGAAATGCCTTTCGGAAATGCCTTTGATGTACTGGAAGCTACCAAAGATTTCTCCTATGAAACCATCTTCATTACCGCATTTTCACAATACTCTTTACAGGCTTTAAATAAATCTGCAAGTTATTATATTCTAAAACCGATCGATATTCAGGAGTTGATTCTTGCAGTCAATAAAGTGTTTGAAAGTATTGAGAAAAAAGAAGAACTGAACAGGAATAAAATTTTACTGGAGAACTTAAAATTAAAACCTGAAAAACAACAGCTTATTCTTCCAACCTTACAGGGTTTTGATGTGGTAAAAACAGAAGACATTGTAAGGCTTCAGGCAGATGGAAACTTTACTCAGGTGTATCTTACGGATGGCTCGAAGAAAATGGTATGCAGATTTCTAAAGCATTTTGATGATCTTTTGGAAAATCCTTTTGTAAGGGTTCACCGTTCCCATATCATCAATACATCCTTTGTGAAATCTTATCATAAAAGCGGAACAGTAATGCTTGCCGATGATACTGAAATTGAGGTTTCAGGAAGCTTTAAAGATAATTTTCTGAAAGTGTTTTCCTAGAATTTATCGTTTTTTAACAGCCCAAAGGCACTATTTTTGACGTTTTTACCAGAACTACACAAAATATTTCTGTCATGAAAACTTTTCACAAAATAATACTTCCCGTTTCATTGGGAGCTTTGGCGTATATAGCTTTTCATTCGTATTCGGTAGGAATTCCGAGAGGAGCGGTAGCCGTAAAGAATTTTGATAGTAAAAAATATCTTGGAAGATGGTATGAAATAGCCCGTTTTGATTATAAATTCGAGAAAAATATGGATAATGTTACTGCCGAATATTCAGAGAATCCCAATGGCAGTATTCAGGTAAGGAATAAAGGTTACGATTATATTAAAAAAGTATGGAATGAATCCATCGGAGAAGCCAAATTCGTTAAAAATACCACAGAAGCAAGGCTGAAAGTATCCTTTTTCAAACCCATCTGGGCAGGGTATAATGTTATTGATATTGATGAAGACTATCAATATGCTCTGGTGGCAGGAAGCAGTTTAAAATACCTTTGGATTCTTTCCCGAACAACGGGTATTCCAGAAAGTATCCGTCAGCGTTTCCTTGAAAAAGCCAAGAAAATCGGGTATAATACAGATGAACTGATCTGGGTAAGACATAATTAATAAGGTAAAAAGACAAAATCACCATATTGTAAATTTGCCTTTTCCCTTTTATTTTTTATCCTTTAATATATTCCTTCCACTCTTCAAAACGGTAATCAATGACCTGTTTCATCAGATCATAGTTTTCGTAAGTATCTTCAATGTGGTAGAAGGTCTCATATTCATAATCATTTTCTTCAGCTTTGGCATCAAAAATATTTACGTAATCATCAGCAAAAGAGCTGTATCGGTTTCCGAAATCGGTGTCATCTGCGTAATAATCTTTTGCAAAACTGTTCCCAAGATCATTCAGATCATATTCGGAGAATTTTCCGTCACAGGAATCCATAATAAATTCTGCACCTGTAATTTCTCTTCGTTTTAATTTTTGAATTTCCTCTTCATTATCTTCTTTCAATTCATCGGAGATCATATCATTATGGATACACCAGTTCAGGAACATTCCTGTATGGGTTGCTCCGTTTTTCTGTGGAAGTCCCTCAGGAAAATCACCACCATAATGCCATGAAGCATCATCATATTTAGACATAAGTTTAACTAATTTCCGTCAAAAATAGAAAAAATCAATTTATATTGCCGCAGCCGCATATTTTTCCGTCATTTGCAGGAGAATTTTTTTCAAGAATCTGATATATGGAAAAAGCAGTCCTGATCACTATTGGTGACGAAATCCTTTCCGGGAATACAATAGATACCAACTCCAATTTTATTGCCTCTGAACTTAAAAATATCGGGATAAAGGTCGTACAGATCTTTACCATTTCAGACGAAATAGACACCATTAAAAATACATTAAATACAGCTTTTGAACTGGGTGATCTTGTTATTACCACTGGAGGACTAGGCCCAACAAGAGATGACAAAACCAAAAAGGCACTTGCTGAGTTTTTCAATGATGAAATTGCGTTGGATGAGGTCACTTTTAATCATCTCAAAGGATATATGGAAAGACGCGGAAGAGCAGATATCCTGGAAAGAAATAAAGAACAGGCTTTTGTCCCTACAAAATCTATTGTTTTTCAAAACCATTTCGGAACTGCGCCATGCATGATGATGGAACTGGATGGCAAACTGAGTTACAGTTTACCGGGAGTTCCTTATGAAGTAAAACCTTTAATCAAAGATCAGATTATTCCTTACTTACAGGAAAAATTTAACCTTAATTATATTCATTCAAGAATTGTTTCCGTAGTGGGGATTCCGGAGAGTATTCTTGCAGATACCATTGAAGATTGGGAACTTGCCCTTCCTCAAAATATGTCATTGTCTTATCTTCCCGTAGGAACCCGAGTAAAGTTGAGAATAACGGCATCAGGTGACAATGAAGAAGCCTTAAAACAACAGACAGAAGACGAGATTCAAAAGTTGCTTCCTCTCATAAAAGATAATGTCATTGCGATTTTTGAAGACAAAATTGAAAACATTCTGGCAGAAATTCTTACTGAAAGAAAACTGACTATTTCAACGGCGGAAAGCTGTACCGGAGGAGAATTAGCCAAGATGATAACTTCAGTGGGCGGAAGTTCAAAATATTTTCTGGGTGGGATGGTCGCCTATGCCACTGAGAAGAAAATCAAAATTTTAAATGTCTCTAAAGAAACAGTAGATCAGTTTACGGTAGTCAGTGAGCAGGTAGCTCAGGAAATGGCCAAAGGATGTCAGGAATTATTCGATACTGATATTTCCCTTTCAACTACTGGAGTTGCCGGTCCTGGAAAAGGAGAAGATGGCAAAGATGTGGGAACTGTTTTCTATACCATCCGAATTAAAGATCAGGAAGTGACCTCAAAATTATATCTGCCTCATCTGGAAAGAGTTGACTTTATGGATTTCGTTTCCCAAAAGGTCATTCAGGATCTTGTGGGACTTTTGATAAATCAATAAATATAACACCACTTTTTTAATTTTTTTTAATGAATTTTCAGGTGCTTTTTCACACTTTTTGAAATCCATTCATTAAAATATTAAAATCGTGGAAAATTCCAAACAGATTTTTCAGACCAACAGCAAAAAACGCTGGAAAAGTGTACAGTGGGGCAGCCGTTTATTTATTTTTATAGCGGTGCTCCTGTTTTTAGCTTTGGGACTGATGATGGCCGTGGACAAAAGTCCGAAAATACCTTTTAAAGAAGACTATAAAGCTGTTATTACAGCCAATAAGCCTTATCTTCAGGAAAATAAAATCTCTAAAGAATATAAAGGGTTCAGAAGTTTTATTTCTGAAAAAACAATGCATACCAATCTTGCCAAAATTGAAAAAGCAAGAGCAGAAAGACTTAAAAATCAAAACAGAAACTGGGCTCAGTTTCCAGGGGGAATCCGGTCTGCATTCTATGTAGCATGGGATCCGCAGTCTTTGATGTCTTTAAAACGAAATATCAGACATGTCAATCTGGTATTCCCGGAATGGTTTTTCCTTGATCCTAAATCAGGAGACCTGAAAACCAATATTGACCCGGAAGGGTATAAAATCATCAAAAGAACAGGTGTCGCAGCTATGCCGATTCTGAGTAACAACTCAAATCAGGAATTTCATGCAGAAGGGCTTGGAAAGGTATTGAATGACCCTAAAAAAAGAACTGCTCTTATTCAAAAGCTTACCCAACAGTGTCTGAAATATCATTTCAAAGGAATCAATATCGACTTTGAGGATATGAACCTGAATTCTGATGAAAACCTGATTGCCTTTATGAAAGAGCTTTCAGAAACATTCAAACAGAACCAGCTTCTGGTAACGATGGATATTATGACGGATAATGATGATTACAATATCCCAAGACTGGATCCATACGTAGACTACTTTGTTTTGATGGCTTACGATGAATATTCAGCAGGAAGTGATGCCGGACCTGTTTCTTCACAGAAATGGATCGAAGAACAGACCGGTA
Source organism: Chryseobacterium sp. CH25 (assembly GCF_004119455.1). Lineage (GTDB taxonomy): Bacteria > Bacteroidota > Bacteroidia > Flavobacteriales > Weeksellaceae > Chryseobacterium. Next base: position 1,197,824 of record NZ_NRQT01000001.1, on the reverse strand, counting down.
AAATAGTGAAACAAACCTCTCCTCATAAGATTATCTTGGGGTTGGGAGCTTACGGATATGACTGGAGTTCCAATAAGGATGACAATACTTCAGTAACTTATATGCAGGCTATCACCAAAGCCAGTGCTAGTAAAGCCGTTATTGATTTTAATGACAATACTTTCAATCTGAATTATTCCTATACAGACTCTAAAAATAATACCCACACTGTATTTTTTAATGATGCTGCTTCTATTTTCAATACCATGCGTTTTTCATCTGAATATCCTTTGGCAGGAACAGCATTATGGAGACTGGGAAGTGAAGACAGCAGAATCTGGAATTTTTACGATAAGGATCTTACATTTGCCGGGCTTTCTAAACTGAATTTGAAAACACTGGAAAATGTAAAAGGACAAACCATGGTGGATTATATCGGAGATGGGGAAGTACTGGATGTTCTGAACACTCCTCATGATGGGAAAATTGCTTTGGAAATAGATCCGAAAGAAAAAATAATCACCGATGAAAATTATATTACCTATCCAAGTTCCTATGAAGTAAAAAAATACGGAAGTGCTCCGCAGAAAGAACTGGTATTGACATTTGATGACGGTCCGGATGAAACTTACACCCCTCAGGTATTGGATATTTTGTCTAAATATCATGTTCCTGCCGCTTTCTTTCTGGTAGGGTTAAATGCTGAAAAGAATCTTCCTTTGGTTAAAAGAATTTATCGTGAAGGCCATGAAATAGGAAATCACACTTTTACCCATGAAAATGTAGCCAAAGTAAGCCCGGAAAGAGCCCTGCTTGAAATGAAACTGACAAGACTTCTGATTGAATGCGTAACAGGTCACAGTACTATTCTTTTCCGTGCTCCATATAATGCAGATTCTGAGCCTACCACTTCAGAAGAAATTATTCCTGTAGCATTGGCAAGACAACAGAATTATCTGGACATCGGTGAAAATATTGACCCTGAAGACTGGCAGCCGGGAATAAAAGCAGATGAAATTGTAAAACGAGTAATGGCCGGAATTAAACAGGAGAGAGGAAATATTATCCTGCTTCACGATGCCGGTGGTGATACAAGAGAAGAAACTGTAAAAGCCCTGAAGATTTTAATACCAACTCTTCAAAAACAAGGCTATCATTTTACAAATCTTACGAATATTCTGCATAAGAGCAGAAATGAACTGATGCCTGCGGTGCCTAAGACCAGATCTTATTATATCATGCAGCTTAATTTAGTACTGGCCACTGTAATTTATGGAGTAAGCCACTTTTTAGTAGCACTGTTTACCATTTTCATTGTGCTTGGGTTGATAAGATTGCTATTAATGGCTTATTGGGCCTTTAAAGAAAGAAAAAAAGAGAAAAAGCTGGGTGAATTTCCAATTCTGGAATCTTATCCAAAGGTTTCCATCATTGTGCCGGCGTATAATGAAGAAGTGAATATCGTTTCTTCATTGCACAATCTTTTGAAACAAACCTATCCGAATTTTAATATCATCATGGTAGATGACGGAAGTAAGGATTCAACTTATGAAAAAGCGAAAGAAGCGTTTCCCAATCATCCAAAACTGGAAATATTCTCCAAAACAAACGGTGGAAAAGCAACTGCCTTGAATTATGGAATTTCACTTACAGATGCTGAATATGTAGTGTGTATAGATGCAGATACCAAGTTGCAGCAGGACGCAGTGAAATATCTTATTGCAAGATTCCTGAACGCTGGTGCAGAAGAAAAGATAGCCGCAGTGGCTGGAAATGTAAAAGTAGGAAACACCGTAAACTGGCTCACCAAATGGCAGGCGATAGAATATACAACAAGTCAGAATTTTGACAGATTAGCATATGCTCATATCAATGCCATTACGGTAATTCCGGGCGCTATTGGAGCATTTAAAAGATCCGTAATTCTGGAAGCAGGAGGCTATTCATCAGATACCCTTGCTGAAGATTGTGATATTACAGTAAAAATTTTAAAAGCAGGGTATACTGTAGCGAATGAAAACAGAGCTGTTGCTGTAACAGAAGCTCCGGAAAGCGTAAAACAGTTCTTAAAACAACGTTTCCGCTGGACCTACGGAATTATGCAGATGTTCTGGAAACAGAGACAGACTTTCCTTAGCCCCAAATATAAAGGATTGGGACTTTGGGCCATGCCGAATATTTTATTATTCCAATATATCATTCCATTCTTCTCCCCATTGGCAGATGTAATTATGTTCTTTGGAATTTTATCAGGAAACGGAAGTAAAATATTTAGCTATTATCTGATCTTCCTTTTGGTGGATGCTTCTCTTGCATTGATTGCATTCATCATGCAGCGGGAAAAATTAGGAAATCTGCTCTATATTATTCCACAAAGATTCGGGTACAGATGGCTGATGTATATTGTATTGTTTAAAAGTTTAAGAAAAGCATTGAAAGGCGAAATGCAGTCCTGGGGATTCCTGAAACGCACAGGAAATGTAAAAGAGATAGCAACATCTTAAAAGGCTGGAAGCTGGAAGAGTGAGGCTGGAAGTTATTTTAGGTGATATCATAACTGAATGTTATCCTAAAATCAATTTAAAAAGTAAAAAGAATGATACTGGTTCTTCTTTACTGTTTTAATAAGTTCCAGTTTCCATCATCCAGCTTCAAATCTAGCTGAATTATAAATTCTTATTATACTCTGATGGCATTTGTTTAAATTTGTTTTACAAAAAAGTAACAAATAAGAAATAAATCATACATATTGTATAAATTGTTATCATAATGAAAAAACTAACGCTTTCTTTGTTTCTAATAGCAGGGATCTGCTCTCAAAATACAGTGAGTGCACAAGGTACGGCTGCTAAAGTAGCAGTTAACAACACAGATAAAGGTTTAGACCTTAGTTTAATGGATACTTCGGTACGCCCACAGGATGATTTTTATAATTATGTGAGCGGAACCTGGATGAAAACAGCTAAAATTCCGGCTGATAAACCAAGTTGGGGAAGCTTTAATAAATTGAGAGAGGATACGGATAACAATTCCATGACTATCCTGAATTCTCTTTTGAAAGATAAATTTACTGACGGAAGTGAAGGGAAAAAAATTCAGGATCTTTATGCTTCTTACATGAATATGCAGAAGAGAAATACTGATGGAATCAAACCAATTCAGGAAAATCTGAATAAAATTGACGCCATCAAAAATATGGCAGATCTTCAGACGTATTTAACTTCTGTAACAAAAGAAGGGGAAAACCTTTTCTACGGATGGGGAGTATATGCTGATTTAAAGGATTCTAACATGAATGCTGTTTACTTAGGAGATGCAACTCTTGGATTAGGAAGAGATTACTACCAGAAAGTAAACGAAAAAAATACAGAAGCTATTGCTGAATACCAGAAATATGTAGCTTCTATGTTGAAGGAATTAGGATATAAAAATGCTGATGATGCAGCAAAAAATATCGTTGGCTATGAAAAAAGTATTGCACAGACGCTTTTAACTAATGAGCAGAGCCGTGATAATACCCTTCAGTATAACCCTCAGACAATGGCTGAACTTTCTACTTTGGTAAAAGGAGTAGACATTCCTGCTTACCTTAAAAAAGTTGGGGTAAATACAGACAGAGTAATTATCGGAGAATTGAATTACTATAAAAATTTCGATAAGCTGGTAAATGCTCAGAATCTTCCAATCATTAAAGATTACTTGAAATTCCACCTGCTTAACGGAAGTGCTTCTTACTTAAGTGAAAAACTTGGAGATATGAAGTTTGCGTTCTTCGGAAAGTACCTAAACGGGCAACAAGAACAAAGAGCATTGAACAAGAGAGGGTTTGAATTAATCAACAGAAACCTAGGCGAAGCTTTCGGTAAACTATATGTTGATAAATACTTCCCGGCTGAAGCTAAAGCTCAGATGGTAGAATTAATTGACTACTTAAAGAAAAGTTTCGTAGTTCACATCAATAACCTATCATGGATGTCTGCTACTACTAAAGAAAAAGCACTTAAGAAGCTGAATAAATTCACAGTAAAAGTAGCATATCCGGACAAATGGAAAGATTATTCTAAATTAGACATCGTTTCTGAGGCGAAAGGAGGTACATTATACAGCAACTTACAACATGTTGGTGAGTGGCAGTACAACAGAGAATTAGCTAAAATCGGGAAACCGGTAGATAAAACAGAATGGGGTATGACACCACAAACTGTAAATGCTTACTATAATCCTGTATATAACGAAATCGTATTCCCTGCAGCCATCCTTCAACCGCCATTCTTCAATCCTAAAGCGGATGCAGCGGTGAACTTCGGTGGAATTGGTGCAGTTATCGGTCACGAAATGAGCCACGGATTTGATGATTCTGGAGCTCAATTTGATGCAGACGGTAACTTAGTAGACTGGTGGACACCAGAAGATAAAGCTAACTTTGAAAAAGCTACAAAATCGCTAGCTGCTCAGTATGATAAATATGAGCCAGTAAAAGGAACATTTGTAAACGGTACTTTCACAAACGGTGAAAACATCGCTGACTTAGGTGGGGTGAATATCGCTTATGATGCTCTTCAGATGTACTTAAAAGATAAAGGAAATCCAGGAAAAATCAGCGGATTCACTCAGGATCAAAGATTCTTCCTAAGCTGGGCAACCGTTTGGAGAACTTTATCAAGTGAAAAATATATGATCAACCAGGTGAAGACAGATCCGCACTCTCCGGGTTACTTCAGAAGTTTTGGTCCGCTAATCAACGTTGATGCATTCTATAAAGCATTCGATGTGAAGAAAGGAGACAAATTATACAAAGCTCCGGAGGACAGAATTAAAATCTGGTAATAAATATAAACCGTTCAGTAATGAGCGGTTTTTTTGTTTTTGAAAGATGGTATAGGTAATAGGGCGAGGTATAGGAACTACTTTAACCAAGATTAATAGAAAATGGCTTCTATTATTCCCCTTCTCTGGAAGGGTGGCGAAAATTCAAAGAATTTTTGACGGGGTGGTGTATATATTCACAATATTTCTACTTCCCATCTACTACTCCTAAAACTTTAAACCTTAAACCCCAAAAATTACCATTATCCCATCAATTCCCAATTATCCTTTATCACCTATCAATAAAGTTCGTATATTTGATAAGTTTGTGTATAATCAAAAATTATCTTCAATGAAAAAGCTAAATATTGGTATACTTGCCTTTTCGGGCATAGTATTTCTAAATTCGTGTGGTGCAGCAAAGACTGCCGGGACAGAGACAAAAACAGAGGCTGCAGCAAAAGTTGCTACGCCAGTAAAAGAAGAAGTAAAGGAGGAGGGGATCAATCTATCTTACATGGATACAGCTGTCCGTCCGCAGGATGACTTTTTTAGCTATGTGAACGGAAATTGGGTGAAAACTACACAGATTCCTTCAGATAAAGCCAATTGGGGATCTTTCAATGCTTTGAGAGAAAATGTAGATGATGCCTCATTGGACATTTTAAACAAAATTCTTAGTGAAACATATCCAGCCGGTTCTGAAGGACAGAAGATTCAAAGTCTTTACGCATCTTTTATGGATACAGCCAAAAGAAATACAGACGGACTGAGTCCTATTAAAGCAGATCTGGCAAAAATTGATGGCATTAAAAGTCTGAATGATCTTCAGAAATATCTTTTAGAAGCTACAAAACTGGGAGATAATTCTTTCTACGGATGGAGAGCAGGAGCAGACATGAAAAACTCTAAGATGAACGCTGTATATCTTGGAGGTCCGGATCTTGGCTTAGGAAGAGATTACTATCAGAAAGTAAACGAAGCTAATACCAAAACATTAGGACAATATCAGGCTTATGTTGGAAAATTGTTCGGAGTTTTAGGATATAAGAATTCAGCTCAGGCAGCACAGAATGTAGTAGATTTTGAAAAACAGCTGGCGAACTATCTATTGACTTTAGAGCAAAACAGAGATGCCAATTTAAGATACAACCCTAAAAACGTTTCTGAATTATCCGGTTTAGTGAAAAACGTGGACCTTGCAAAATATCTTAAGGATGCAGGAGTGAATACAGACAGGGTAATCATTGGTGAACTGAAATACTACCAGAATATGGATCAGTTTGTTACCCAGAAAAACTTACCTCTATTAAAAGACTATCTGAAATATCACCTGATTAACGGTAATGCCAGCAATCTTGATGAAAATCTTGAACAGATCAGATTTGATTTCTATGCAAAAGAGTTACAGGGGCAAAAGGAACAACGTCCTATGAATAAAAGAGGGTTAACCCTTGTGAATGGTGTTCTTGGTGAAGCATTTGGAAAATTATATGTAGACAAATACTTTACTCCGGAAGCAAAACAGCAGATGGAAACCTATATTGATTATCTTTTAAAATCATTCAAAACCCATATTGCGAATATCGATTGGATGTCTCCTGAAACAAAAGTAAAAGCTCAGGAAAAACTATCCAAGTTTACGGTAAAGATTGCATATCCTGACAAATGGAAAGATTATAGCCAATTAAAAGTAGAATCTCCAAAACAAGGAGGATCTTTATATGCTAACCTGCAAAATGTATCAGCTTGGCAGTATCAGAGAAATCTGGATAAAGTAGGTAAACCTGTTGATAAAACTGAATGGGGAATGTCTCCGCAAACAGTAAATGCTTACTATAGCGGATCAAACAATGAAATTGTATTCCCTGCAGCAATCCTTCAGCCACCTTTCTACAACCCTAAGGCAGATGCAGCGGTAAACTTTGGTGGAATTGGAGCAGTAATCGGTCACGAAATTTCTCACGGTTTTGATGACAGTGGTTCCCGTTTCGATGGTGATGGAAACCTTAACAACTGGTGGACTGAAGCGGACCGTAAGAATTTTGATGCAAAAGTTGGTCAACTCGCTGCTCAGTACAGTGCTTACGAACCGGTAAAAGGAAGCTTTGTGAACGGTAAATTTACAAGTGGAGAAAATATCGGAGACTTAGGTGGGGTAGCTGTAGCTTACGATGCCCTTCAGATGTACCTTAAAGATAAAGGAAACCCAGGAAAAATAAGTGGATTTACTCAGGATCAGAGATTCTTTATGAGCTGGGCTACCGTTTGGAGAACAAAAGCAACCAATGAATATATGGTTAACCAGGTAAAAACAGATCCGCACTCTCCGGGAATGTACAGAGCTTTCGGGCCACTGGTGAATCAGGATTCATTTATCAAAGCATTTGATATTAAGCCAGGAGATAAAATGTACAAAGCTCCTGCTGACAGAATAAAAATTTGGTAAGCATACCAAAAAATTGTTAGAAAAAGAAAGCATCCATCTCAATTTGAGGTGGATGCTTTTTAATAGGCTTTCTTGTAATTCCGGATCACAAACTTTATCCCGGTTTCTATAATATCGCCCATGGTTTTGCAGTATTTGAAGTTCACATCGTAGGTAAGTTTTCGTAATGCTGTTTTTAGTTCAGTAACATTGGCTTCCGGTGCAAGATCTTCTTTTTTCATAATAGAAATCAGTTCATCGAATCTATTTTGGCTGCTGGTTACCCTTTTTACAATTTGTGAACGTACCTCTTTACGATACTGTTCTATAGAATTGGGTTTCAGTTTTTCCAGTACCATGGTAACCATAGGATTGTTTTCTTTGAAATACTGGGGAAGATAAACCTTCAGATTCCCTTCATAGCTTTGCTGGTCAAAATCAATAGGACGGATTCTGTAAATAACCTGGTCAAAATCGTGAATAGGAATAATAACATAATTGTAAGAACGCATATCACCAAGCAGCCCGATAAGACAACGTTCATTGAATTTCACAAATTCCTTGGAAATCTGTGCCTTTTCAAGTTCTGTACAATTGGACATGTGTTTCTCAATAAATACATCCCCGGGAATTCCCAAAATATGTTCCTCTATTAATGTGTTTTTGTAAATCAGAAAATTAATCCGGTTGGGAGAAAGCAGATCTTCAAGTTCCAATCCATAGATACGGGAGGCATCGGCCTGTTTGATATAAAAATTAGTATAATTATCATTCAGAATATTTCTTACCCTGATTCTGAAAGGCTTAGAATTTCCAAAAGTACAAAAGTCTATTGTATCTACTGTCAGATAGGGCAACGTAGCCTCATCCCCGTCAGAATGAAGAAGCGTATAAATCTTATTTAAATTAGCCTCTATTTCTTTAAACTCAAATTCAGGATACAGCACCCCCAGCCATAAAGTATCTTTACCGTCTTTATCCAGAATACGCACGCTGTCACTGAATCTTAAAAGATCTTCATACAGAAACCTGATCTTGGTAGTTCTGTTATGTTTTTCCAAATACTGTTCTAATGCTTCTGAAACAGGATATATTGGTTTTCTAAAAGCAATCTTTACATCTTTCATCACACTGTTTACTTTATTTAAATATAAAGAATATTTTTCCTCACATCATAGAAATTCTTATTTAATACATATTTGTTGTTCTCTATAAATGCAAAACACTCCGGATTTTATTTTATGACTCTATGGTTTGTTTTTATTTATTTTTTCATAGCTTAGTGACCTTGTAATGATTTGATTTTATGTTGAATAAATGTGTGTAAATTTAATTAATGTAAGAAAAATCTTGACAAAATTTTGTATGTTACAGTTTTTTTTAAATTTAAACTTTGGATTCGTAATTTACCTGAGTTATCTGTAAATTACTAAAAGACAGATCCAAACCAAAATAGTAAATCTCAAAATAATAATAATATGGCAATGTTTAATTATGGTGTTGGCGGAAACGAAGTAAAAGTAGACGCTAATGAAGCTATTCAGGAAATACAGGAAAATAAATCACTGATAGTAAGCCAGCTTACAACAGAAGAATCTTATACCCCTGAAATTGTAACAGGATTAAAAACAGTGGAAGATGTTTTCAAACATTTCCAGCCTTCTATATCTGTACAACATGAAACAGAAGAAGGTGGATTGGTTGATGAAGAATTCCGTTTTCAGAATCTTGGAGACTTTACTCCTAAAAGCCTTACTCAGAAATCTGATTATCTTCAGCAGCTGAGCATGGAGCAGGAGCAGTACAACAAAATTGTACGTCAGTTGAAAACCAATAAAATTCTTCGTAATATGCTGGAGAACGACCAGACAAGAACGGCGTTCATCGAAGTATTAAAAGAAGTAGCACAAGAACTTGAAAAATAATTAAAGACTTACATTAAATCATGGATAGCAAATTACAGGCGCAAGAAAGTCAACAACAAGGACAGCAGCAGCAACACTCAGGGCAACCGAAGGGCAACCCGCTTGCTGAGCTCAATAAAATGGGAGGTTTTGGCTTTGTTGAATCCGTTGTAGACGGTATCGCCAATATGAACCCAACCAGAAAAGCAAGGAAAGAAATCTTCCTTAACGATAACAATAAATCAGACGAAAGAAAAGAACTTCTTCAGAAGATCAATCTTTGGGTAAGCCTTTTAGAAGGCAGCGAATCAGCAGATAAAATGGCTGACACTTGCAAAACCAAAGCACAACAGGCTGATCAGAACTTAAAGAAAAACCTTAAAAATACACTGGATGCAGTTCGTCTGTTGGAAACCAACTACAGAACTGTAGCTCAATTCTATAAAAATACAGAATTGGATAAAGTGGATAATGTAAGTATTGTTAATGCAAGTCTTGACCAGGTTTCAGACTTAGACAATCCTTTATTCATTGATGCCATCTCTGAAGAATTCAAAAATTACTACGACCGTTTAGACCTTAGAGATAACTATTCAATCCTTGCTATCCCTGGATATTTAGGATCTAATAAAGTTATTGAAAAATGGGCTAAAATCTGTAACGAGAACAAGGTAATGATGGTTACAGACTTTGCTAACCTTGATAAACCGGATGACGTAGTAGATTTATTCCATTCTGCAAATCTTACAGGTGGTGAACTTCACAGAAGTAACGTGATCATGACTTGTAACTGGTTAGTAGGACGTGGTAAAGCAGAAGAAGTAGGAGAAGAAGAGAACGTAGAACTTCCACCTTCCACTTCATTAGCAGGAAAAATCCATAAAACACTGATGTCTCAGGTAGCGGCAGGTAAAAAACATGGTAACATCAACGAAGTAGACGCTGTAAAATTCGAATTGAAGAAAAGTGAAATTTCTCAGTTGGAAAAAATGGGTCTTGTACCAATGGTTAACGAATATGGTAAAATTATGGCTTTCTCTGCGAAGACATTATTTACTGGAGACAACATTGGTCTTCAAACCTATTCAGTAGTTCGTGTATTCGACTACGTAACTAAAGTATTACTGGACTTCCTGAACAGAAGAGCCTTTGAAAACTGGAATGCTAAAAACGAAGACGATTTGAGAAGACAGATCGTAACGTTCCTGGACAATATCAAAGGGCCAGATAAATTGATCGAGAAATTCAAGATTGTTCGTTTCGAACAGGATAGAGTAAACAAAGACAGAGTGTGGTTAGACATCCGTATGACTCCTTATTTCCCTACAAAAAGTTTCGTTATTAAACTGGACGGACACAAAGGAGATGATGGTAACGAATGGGATGCAGAATACGCTCAGGAATAATAATACCTTATTTTTAATCATAAAAACCGATGCATTTTTTACATCGGTTTTTTTCTACCAATACCTATGAATATTAAAATGAAAATTAAGTTTGCGATCAGTTTACCTCTATTATTGATGGCTTTTTTAGTAAGCTGTGAAAAAAAATATGAAAGTCCCGGTCAGTACGAAGAAGACCTTTTCGCAGATGAACGTCAGGAAGGAAAGGCTTATATTATGGACGAAGAAGAATGTTTTGATGGCAGTGAGCTGGTTTTGGCAAGTTCAGAAGTAAAGCTGGCAGACAGTTCAAAAGGTCGTGGAAAAGCATTTTTTCTTTATAAGGTAAAATCAGGAAAAGTCTTAAAGACGGTAAGAGATTCAGTTTTAGATATGCCGATGATGTTTTTATCTCCCCATAAGTTAAAACTGCAAAAAGATTCCATGTATTTATATCTGAAAAAATTAGAAGGATATCGTTTTATAGCTAAAGACAGAAACCTGAAATACCAATGGCTAAGAGGAGCATCTGTTTATGCTGTGAAGAAAAAATAAAATAAACCTATCTTTGCGGTCTTGAAATAATGTTCAGGATGAAGTGGTAAAAGTCTCTTCAGTGATTTAAACAGATTGGTTTTTTGGAAAAGAATAATACAGCCCCGGAATTTCTTCACGTAGGAAACAGGCTTTTGGAATGGTATCGGAATAATGCAAGAGATCTGCCTTTCAGACAGACAAAAGAGCCTTATAAAATCTGGATCTGTGAAATTGTATTTCAGCAGACAAGAATCAATCAGGGGCTTAATCATTATAATAATTTCATTAAAAGATTTCCGGATGTAAAAACCTTGGCAGAAGCTGAGGAAAATGAAGTTTTGCTGTACTGGAAAGGTTTAGGCTATTATTCCAGAGCCATTAATATCCATAAAGCAGCCCAACAGATCATGAATGATTATCATGGTGTATTTCCGGATCAGTATGATGAAATTTTAAAACTGAAAGGTATTGGTAAGTATACAGCTGCAGCCGTTTCAAGTATCTGTTTTGGTGGGAGAACTCCGGCTGTAGACGGAAATTTTTACCGTGTTCTCAGTCGTTTCTTTGCTGATGATTTTGATATTTCAAATTCAAAGGCATTTACTTACTTTTCAGAGCTGGCAACACTGGTAATGCAGGATAATGTTGGGGACTTCAATCAGGCTATGATGGATATTGGCTCAGAAATCTGTAAGCCAAAAAATCCACTTTGTGATGAATGTCCTATCAATGAAGACTGTCTGGCTTTCTCCCTGCAAAAAATCTCAGATTATCCTGTTAAAACAAAAAAAGTAAAGGCGGAAGACCTTGCTTTAACCTATTATTTTGTCCACAGAAACGGAGAATTTCTGATCCGCCAGCGGGCAGAAGATTTTATCTGGAAAAAGTTATTTGAGTTTCCAAACGCTATTCCTTCTGAAATGGAACCCTTCATCACCGGTTCAAAAACAGTTAATCACAAGCTGACACACAAGAATTTAAGCATTGAAATTTTTAATGTTGAAGTAGCCTCAGATGACATTTGGAACCGTTTTATAGTTGAAAATCAATACAAGATTACGGATATTCAGGGTTCTCACGAAAAATCGTTTCCGAAGCCTCTGGAAAATTACATTCAAAACTCATTGAAAGACTGAAATTTGTCTTCTGAAATCTGAAATCTAATTTGTACTTTTGCAAAATGATTAAAAAAGTCATTTTTATTTTTGTATCACTGCTTTTAATTTCCTGTGGAAAAGACCCGGTTCCGAAACCGTACGGTGAACTGCGTCTGGAATACCCGGCACCTAAATATCAGAAGTTTGAAAACAACTGTGCCTATACTTTTGAGTATTCGGATTTTGCCAATATTACAGCAGCTAAAAAACCTTGCTGGTATTATCTGAATTATCCAAAGATGAAAGCAAAGATTTTTGTAACCTATTACCCGATACAGAATGACTTTGCACAGCATATCAAGGAAGCTGAAAAATGGTATATGAACATACCATTAAAGCCAGTTCTATAGATACGAAATCCTTTGAATACCCTGAAAAAAAGGTATATGGAAATTTCTATGAACTGAAAGGACAGAGTGCTTCCAATCTTCAGTTTTACATTACAGACAGTACGAAACACTTCGTGACTGCTTATTTATACTTTAATACGAGACCGAAACCGGACTCTCTGGCTCCTGCAGTAAACTATATCAAAAATGATATGAAACACCTGCTGGATTCTTTTGAATGGAAAAAATAATTACTTTTAATATACATTGAAAAATATATGAAACTTTTAGTTGTAGGAAGTGTTGCATTTGATGCAATTGAAACACCATTTGGTAAAACGGATAAAATTTTAGGCGGAGCGGCTACTTATATTGGGATCACTTCATCTATTTTAGGCGTTAAATCCGGTATTGTTTCTGTAGTAGGAGGAGACTTTCCACAGGAACACCTTGACATGTTTACAAACAGAGAAGTAAATATCGAAGGAATTGAAATCGTGAAAGAAGGAAAAACATTCTTCTGGTCAGGAAAATATCATAATGACTTGAATACGAGAGATACTTTGGCTACAGAAGTAAACGTATTGGAAAATTTTGATCCAAAAATCCCGGATTCAATGCAGGATGCCGAAATTTTATTACTTGGTAACCTACACCCTGGAGTTCAGTTATCCGTACTGGAAAAAATGAACAACCGTCCTAAACTTGTAATCCTTGATACCATGAACTTCTGGATGGATTGCGCTTTGGATATTCTGATGGATATGATTGCTAAAACAGACGTAATCACTATCAATGATGAGGAGGCAAGACAACTTTCTGGAGAATACTCTTTAGTGAAAGCTGCTAAAAAGATCCACACAATGGGACCTGAGTATGTAATCATCAAAAAAGGAGAACACGGAGCTCTACTTTTCCACGACAATAAAGTATTTGCAATCCCTGCACTTCCTTTAGAAGATGTTTTCGATCCAACAGGAGCAGGAGATACTTTCGCAGGAGGTTTTGCGGCTTATCTTGCTAAAAAAGGAAAAATTGATTTCGAAACAATGAAGTCTGCACTTATCGTAGGTTCTGCAATGGCTTCATTCACAGTAGAGAAATTCGGAACAGAAAGAATTCAGGAAGTACAGGAGTCTGATATGTTCAGCAGATTGAGACAATTTAAGGAATTGACGACATTTGATGTTGAACTGCAGTAAATAAGTCTTTTTAAGAAATATTTATAATAAAAAATTGAGTGAAATTCGTTAAGAATTCTAAATTTGCAACTTGTTAAAATAGTAAAATGACAAATAAACTAAAAATCACTTATCTTCTTGGGATTTTCATCATGATTTTTTCATCCAATATGATGAATGCCCAGTTAAAACCGGGAGATTTAGTGGATGGTATTGCTGCTGTGATCGGAAATGAGATTGTTTTGGAATCAGATGTTACGGAGCAGATGAATTATGGGAAACAGCAGGGAGCTAGTAACACAGACAAATGTGAGTTCCTTGAAAACCTTATCAACAACAAACTTCTTGTATACGAAGCAAAAAAAGATACGCTAATTGAAAACCGTTCTGCTGCAATTAAAGAGCAGGCGAATCAAAAATACCGTCAGTTGCTTTCTCAATTTCCGGATGAAAAAGCATTATTAGCTGCTTATAAATTCAGAAATTCTTACGAAATGAAAAACGCTATCGAGAAAATCGATACGGATACATATTACGGACAGGCAAAATACCAGAGAGTTACTGATAAAGCAGACGTTACCCCTAACGAGGTTACTGACTTTTATAATATGTATAAAATGCAGCTGCCGCAGGTAAAAGATGAGGTTACTTTAGCTCAGATCATGATGTACCCTACCTTAACTGAAGCGCATAAGCAGGATCTTATCAACAGACTGAAAAAAATTAAGCAGGATATTCTTGGTGGTGAGACTTTTGAAAGCCAGGCAAGAATTTACTCTGAAGATGAAGGATCTGCTTCCAATGGCGGATTATACAAAAACATCAATAAAGGGCAGATGGTGAAGCCGTTTGAAGCTGCAGCATTAAACCTTCAGGAAAACGATATCTCAGATCCTATTGAATCAGAATTCGGTTACCACATTATTCAGTTACTAAAGAGATCAGGAAAAGTATATGACGCGAGACACATTCTTTTGAAAGCTACTCCTACAGATGAAGAAATGAAAACTGCGAAAGCAAAACTGGACAGCATCAGAGGTTTAATTGTAGACGGAAAGATGACGTTTAAAGATGCAGCGTTCAAATTCTCAGATGACAAGAGAACCAAGTTCAATGCAGGTATCATTCCTGGTGGAGACGGTTCAGATAAAATTGAAAGAGAAAGTATTCCTGGTACAATCAGCTACGAATTGGCAGGTCTGAACAAAGGAGATATCACTACTGCTTTTGAAGATGAAGAAAATAGAAGAAAAGCTGTAAAAATCATTAAAATAGAAGATGTAATTCCTTCACACCAGATCACTCTGGAAACAGACTTCAGCAGAATCAAGCAGATGGCACTGAATAAAAAGAAAAACGAAATGGTTGAGAAATTTGTCAACTCTAAGTTGCCTACCACTTTCATCTCCATAGACGGACGTTACGATAACTGTAACTTCAAATCCAACTGGAAGAAAGAATCAATCAAAAAATAAAAGTAAAACCTTCAGAATTTCTGAAGGTTTTTTTTTTACTTTCAATGATGAATATAAATCCATACAGACTATTTTATACCTTTACAAAAATTGAAAAAATGGATTCTGCTTTTTATCTTAATGAATTTCGTTTGGCTGCAGGAGAGATTCCCAAAGAAAAATTGGATAAGGATCATTTGAACCTATCCATTGATACTGTTCTTGAATCGGTTGCTCTGAAGATGTATAAATCAGAATGGTATGGGGATGCAGAATTGCCGAAAGAAGCTTCTGGGAGAATTTTCTTTTCAATTTGGGTAAATGAAAAAACGATAGAAGAGGGAAGGATCTACTATAATATCCATGCTTTAAAACTTCGTGAGTTGAAACGCTACAAAATAGCCAGTAAAGATTTTGCAAAAAACTTCAGAAATGAATTTTTAAAGCATCAAAAAGAATGGCCTAATGTGAGTGTTAATTTTGGACCACTTACTTTAATGGAAGGGTGGATAGAGCTGAAAAATGATTTCATACAAGAAGATGTATATAATCTGGCTCAAAAATTTCTGAAGATAAACTCCATCATAGATAAGGTTTTGGAAAAGTATAAGAAACAGTAATTCTATCTTTTTTTATTTCATAGAAGCACCTGATAATGTTTGTTTTTAGTATTTTTACGCATGAGCAATTTTATAGATTTCAACTCGGCAAAAAAATTACATGATATGCAGGCGAGCCAAAATAGAATTTCAGAACTTTTTAAGATTAAATATCCGATAATTCAAGCAGGAATGATCTGGCATTCCGGATGGAGACTGGCATCAGCGGTTTCCAACTGTGGTGGATTAGGATTAATAGGTGCAGGAAGTATGTATCCTGATATCCTTAGAGAAAACATTCAGAAGTGCAAACAGGCTACCGATAAGCCTTTTGGTGTGAATGTTCCGATGCTGTATCCTAATATTGAAGAAATCATTCAGATTATTCTGGAAGAAGGAGTGAAAATCGTATTTACTTCAGCAGGAAACCCTAAAACATATACTGAAACCTTACAAAAAGAAGGGTTAAAAGTAGCTCATGTAGTTTCCTCTACCAAATTTGCAGTAAAATGTGAAGACGCAGGTGTAGATGCCGTAGTTGCTGAAGGATTTGAAGCTGGAGGTCACAATGGAAGAGATGAAACCACAACATTCTGCCTTATTCCAAATGTGAAAAAACATATTTCAAAACCATTAATTGCAGCCGGAGGAATTGCTTTAGGTTCTCAGATGAAAGCAGCTATGATTCTTGGAGCGGACGGAGTACAGATAGGCTCCCGTTTTGCAGCTACTACAGAAGCAAGCGCTCACGAGAACTGGAAAAAGAAAATTACTGAACTTCAGGAAGGAGACACTCATCTTACCCTGAAAGAATTAGCTCCTGTAAGAATGGTGAAAAATAAATTCTTTAACGAACTGGAAGATATCTATCAGGCTGGAAGAAATAAAGAAGCATTAGTGGCATCATTAGGAAGAGCCAGAGCAAAACGTGGAATGTTTGAAGGGGATATGGAAGACGGTGAGCTTGAAATAGGACAGGTTTCAGCATTGATTAATGATATTCTGCCTGTAGAAGTAGTCTTTAATCATTTACTGAAGGAATTTGAAGAAACAAAAATGCCTTCTTTTTAAAAACAGAACGAGACATAATATTATAATTTGAATTAATGGAGGAAAGAATCATTGATGTAAAGGGGAAAAAACTATATACAGAATACTATAACTCGTTTGAAGGTAAGCCAACTATTGTCTTTCTGCATGATTCACTTGGATCTGTAAAGCTTTGGAGAGATTTACCGGCTAAGCTCTCAGAAGCAACACAATACAATGTTCTTGTCTATGACCGTTTAGGATATGGAAAATCTTATCCAATGCCTACTTACATAAGACCTGTGAATTACATGGAATTGGAAGCTGATCTGTTGAATGATCTGTTGACTGAACTTCATGTTGATAACGCTATTTTATTCGGGCACAGTGACGGCGGAACAATTGCTTTAATCACTGCAGCAAAATATCCGAAAAGGGTAGAAGCTGTTATTTGTGAAGCAGGACATATTTTTGTGGAAGAAGTGACATTAAAAGGCGTTTATGATGCCTGGGAAGCTTATAAAACCACCAATCTGCCGGAACGTCTGAAAAAGTATCATGGAGATAAGGTGGAAACATTATTCAGAGCCTGGACAGAAACATGGACCCGTGATGATTACAGAACCTGGAATATAGAATATCTTTTGAAGGATATTATCTGCCCGCTTCTGTTCATTCAGGGAGAAGCCGATGAATACGGCACGCTGGATCAGGTGGAAAAAACCGTTACTCAGGTAAGTGGTAGAGCTGAAAAATATATTATCCCGGATGTCGGGCATACACCACATAAAGAAGTTCCGGAACTTGTTTTAGCAAAAGTATCTGAATTTATCAATAAATTATAGCATAAAATTAAAGCATCTTATCAGAATATAAGATGCTTTTTTATAAAACGATAAAGATTGTCGTCTACAATAACTGAGTCATGTTGTACAATATGTATGCATATTTATGATAGTGTATTCTTACTGTAAAATTTGATTAAAAATGAATTGAAATTATTTCTTTACATCTAAAAAATCGAATGAAATTATTTACAATATGTCTTCTAAGAATGTATACCATTAATAGCCTTCTTTATTAGTTTCCTTCCAGACAATTACAATAAAAAAACAATAAATATCACTTGAATGAGATATAATATTTTTTATTTTTGAAAATAAGGTTTTTAGTAGGTGTGAAAATTAATGATGTGAATCATTAAATGGTTTGTTTGATATGAATGTGTGAAGAGATGCAATATTGCATCTCTTTTGTTTTTTTTAAATTATAATAACTGAATTTCAGTTGCAATGTTTGACCTTGCCTGTAACTCATATTTTTCTTTAAAATAATTTGTCTTAAAAATACAGTCAAGCTCCAGAAAATGTTTAAGAACCTTTTTTCTGCCCGGTTTATAAAGAAGATCGGGATAAATGGAGTATTCCTTTCTGATCATTCTGGTATAAGCGAGGTAATTGTTAAGGTCTTTTCCAAGAATGGACAGATCAGCATCTAAAAGGTAATTGGTGTCTTTATCTTCTGATTTCTGATGAAACTTGGTAGCCAGAATCTGATCAGAAACAGTGTTTATATCATTTTGATGTAAACCCAGCTCAGTAAGTTTTTCCACTGCTTTCAAAGCACTTTTTTCCTCATTGGATTTAGAACTTGCATTATAAATAATATCATGATAGAAAACAGAAAATGAAACGGTGGTAAAACCAGAAATACTACCTTTCACATTCTCAAGCTCCCTGAACATATTTTCAAGATGCAGAAGGTTGTGATAATGTCTGCCTCTTTCAGAATATTTTGTTTCAACCTCTTTCCAAAGAGTATTGATTAAGTCTAAATCTTTGGTGAAAGACAAACAAAGCTGTTCAAATTGACCTTTTAGATTCATGATAATCAGGTATAAAAAAAGGAACTTTTAAAAAGTTCCTCTGTTTGCTTCAAGAACAGCCTTCAGCTCAGCCCAGCCTCCGCCGTTGTGACCGTCCTTTAACCCTTGAGCGTTAAGATATTCCAATGCTTTTCCGCTTCTGTTTCCACTTCTGCAGAATAAGATTACAGGTTTTTCAATAGATAGGATCTCCTCCTGTCTGTCTTCTACTTCACCCAGTGGAATATTTTTAGCACCATCTATATTTCCGTCCATTTCAAGTTCCATTGGCTCACGAACGTCAATTAATTCATAGTTTCCAGATTGTATTACTTCTATTAAAGACATAGTTGTTTGTTTTAAACATTAAATTTCAAACGAAATTACGTAATTTTTTTTTGAAAACATCCGATCAGGTTTGTTTTTAAAATAGAGTATATCCTAAAATAAAAGAAACTGTTTTATAATCTGAATTGAAATTACCGTAACCACTAATAATTTTTCTTGAAGTGCCTATTCTTACTTCTGCACTGAATCTGTCGTTATATTTATATCCTGCTCCAAATACAAAATTATTTCTGGATTCTATATCCATATCATTAAACTGAAGCTTCATCGAAGATTTCATCTTGAAATCCATCACATAAGCTGCATTTAAAAATAGTTTTGATTTGTCATTTAAAAAGAAGTAATGCCTTAGTCCTATTGGTAATTCAATCGATTTGTAATCAACGTTAGCATCATAATTATAATTAAAATTCCATCCTTCAGCAGCAACAGTTTTCGATTCTTTTTTATAGTATTGATAAGTTGGTTCAATGAAAAAAGCCCATTTGTTTTTATTAAAAGGGAGAACATATTCAAATTCTACTCCGATTCTGAAAGTCGTAGAATTTCCAAATTTTGTTTCAATATATTGAGTCGGATCTTCAGCAGTTAAGCTGGAAGAGTTAATTCCCGGTCTTATACTGAGATGGAACAGTGCTTTTTTGGTATCAGATTTTCCATAATTAATAACCTCTGCTCCTGAACAGTTATTATATTGAGTAAATACTTTCGCCAGATCTTTTTTGCTGTAAGTAATATGATTCAACTGTTTACTGTCGATACCACATTTCAGATTTTCTAAAATCTGTTTCTTATAATCTTCATTATATCCTATGGAAGAATCCGCTACATAATAGGGTTTGTAAATGAGAGGTTGTGGATCAGAGTTTTCTGAAGAATAGAAAAATTTCTGACCATTTCCATTTTCATAGAACAGAAGGTCTGCTTTCCCATCTATAATATATTTAAGAAATAAAGTATTTTCTTTAAGCTCAGGCTCTCTGTTATCAGACATTGAAGCCAGGTCCTTGGATGAAACATCAAGCATTACTTTCGCTCTAACGTATTTCGCTCCCTCATCAATACCAAATTCTTTTACATTATTGATATTCGCTTTCTGAATATCAGAAGAATTCTCTGACTTGTATTCAAAATCTACCGGATTGTTTTTCCAACCCATGTCTTTTATTAAAACTATTTTTTTTTCACCGGAATTGTCAATAAAGTAACCCTTTTCAAATTTAATTTGGGCAAAATACATACCTGATACAAGAAGACCAGCTAGTAGACTTATTTTTTTCATAGTTATTAGGGTGATCCTATCTTTATTTGGATCGTTTTTTAGATAATGATTTTAAAAACGGTAAATCTATAAAATAGTTTTAATTTTGCAAAGTGAAATTAATGAACGCTGGTGCTGAAAAATATTCCGAACTGATAAAATCCAAGGCTAAAAGTTTTGGCTTCCAAAGTTGTGGCATATCTAAAGCAGATTTCTTAGAAGAGGACGCTCCACACCTTGAAAAATGGTTGAAAAACAATTTTAATGGGGAAATGAAGTATATGGAAAATCATTTCGATAAACGACTTGATCCAAGATTGCTGGTGGAAGGCTCCAAATCTGTAATTTCACTGTCTTACAATTATTTTCCTGAAGAAAAGATTTCTATCCTTGAGAATTTTAAAATTTCAAAATATGCTTACGCTGAAGATTACCATGAAGTCATCAAGGAAATCCTTCGTGAAATGGTGGCTGAACTGCAGGAAGAAATAGGAGAATTCGGATTCAGGGTTTTTGTAGATTCTGCACCAGTGATGGAAAGAAGCTGGGCAAGAAAATCAGGAATTGGTTGGGTTGGGAAAAATGCGAATCTGATTACAAAACAGAACGGATCCTTTTATTTTCTGGCAGAAATTATCTGCGATCTGGAGCTTATAGCCGATCATGAAACAACAGATCATTGCGGAACCTGTAGAAAATGTATTGATGCCTGCCCCACAGATGCTATTGTTTCGGAAAAAATTATTGATGGAAGCAAATGCATTTCGTATGCCACAATAGAACTGAAAAATGAAATTCCGGATCATTTCAAAAATAAAATGGAAGACTGGATGTTCGGCTGTGATATCTGCCAGGATGTATGCCCCTGGAACCGATTTTCTGCACCCAATAAAGAGAGCCGGTTCAAGCCTAATGAAGCGCTGAAAAGCTTCAAGAAAGGAGAATGGAAAGAACTTACCCAGGAAATTTTCTCCGAGATCTTCAGGAAATCACCTGTGAAGAGAACCAAATTTGCAGGTCTGAAGAGAAATATTGAATTTTTAGAGCGGTCTTCAGACTGATTTTTGTCTAAATATTTGGTGATAATTCCTACTTTGGAAATTTTTCAATTTCCAAACAAAAGCTGATAATCGACCATTCCTTAGATTTTCAATGCTAAAGAGGTTTTGATTTAAACAGAAAAACTGTCTGAAAAGCCTTTTCCTAAAAGAAAAATTGATCTTCAGGAGATTAGAATCTCACCGAAAATCAACGTTTTTTTTGTATTCTTTTTGGAGCAGTTTTTACTCTTACTTTAAATCTTTTCTGGGATTTGGTATTTTTACGCATATTTGTGAATATTTCGTAATTAAATATAGCTATTTTTTCGATTAAAACAAATACTTTTACGGAAAATTGTGTATTAAATTTTATTCAAAAACATGACTGTGAAAACCATATTAATCTACACACTGAAAATTCTGGGAGTTATCCTTGGAATTGTAATTGTTTATGTTCTTCTGGGACTGCTGATCCCGTTTATTCCGGTTTCTGCCAAAGATGATGGTAAACGGAAAGATATTCCCATTTACATTTATACCAACGGTGTGCATACAGATATTGTAATGCCTGTAAGAAATGATCTGAAGGACTGGAGCCTTATGATTCCTTTTGCAGATACAAGATCTAAGAAAACAGATTATCAGTATATCGGAATAGGATGGGGAGATAAAGGTTTTTATCTGGATACCCCTACCTGGGCAGATCTGAAGTTCTCAACAGCCGTGAAAGCTGCCTTTTGGTTAAGCGATTCAGCAATGCACTGTACTTATTATTATAAGATGAAAGAAGGTGAAGACTGTAAAATGATTATGATCAGCAGAAGCCAGTATCAAAATTTAGTCAAATTTGTAGAAGACAAATTCGATAGAGATCAGAACGGGAAATTCATGCTGATTCCTACCGATGCAGTATATGGTGATAATGATGCTTTCTATGATGCGAGAGGAACATACAGCTTCCTTTATACCTGTAATACATGGTCGAATAATGCACTGAAGGCAGCCGGGCAGAAAGCTGCCCTTTGGACACCTTCCGATTTTGGGATTTTCCAGCATTATAAATAGCATAGATCTGTTTTAATCTGGAGATATAACCAATATGAAAAATGTAATTGGATTACTTATAATTGGATTGCTTTGTTTTAGCTGTCATTCTCATCATTTGGAATTTACAATAAAACGAACCATTGTCAAAGTTTATGAAAATGATACAGTGAAAATTTTAGTAGCAGATAATAATGATTTTATTGAAGCTTTTAAAGATTATAATAATCCTGAAAAATGCAGGAATATCTTATTGGGTAAAAAGACAAAATTTAGAGTAGTTCCCGTAAGTGATCTTTCAACGCATAAAAATAATTTTATCTATATTTTTAATGACTCCACTTATTTAAAATATAACCGATATTTTGGAATTTATAATTTTCAAAATTATTGTGCTAAAAGTAAATGAAGTAGTCTTCCGAACCTTTAAGTATTCAAAATGAAACATAAGCTTTTTCGCGAGCAACAATTACACTGTGATTTAGAAACTGCATGGAAATTCTTTTCCTCAGCCAATAACCTTTCAGAAATTACCCCAAAGGATATGGGTTTTATTGTATTGACGGAAATGAAAGATGATGAAATTTATGAAGGTATGCTCATCGATTACTACGTTTCTCCATTATTTGGAATTAAAATGAAATGGCAGACTGAAATTACCCATGTAGATTTTCAGAAAAGCTTCATCGATTTCCAAAGAAAAGGTCCTTACAAATTATGGAACCATCATCATGAATTCATCCCAAATGAGGAAGGTGTTCTCATGAGAGATACCATAGATTATGAACTTCCAATGGGATTCCTAGGAGAAATTGCCCATTCTTTATTCGTGAAAAAGAAACTGGAGCACATCTTTGATTATCGCTTCAGAGTGTTGAGCAGGTTGTTTTAAAAATTTTGAGGTATTTGTATTACTTGTAGTTTGTCATTGACTACGCCAAATCTTCGATTTCTGACGAAGGAAGAATCTCAAAATAATTTCCCACAGATTATGCGGATTACGCAGATTTTATAGAATTATTATCTGCCGGATTTGCTCAATCTGCGAGATGAAAAATAAATATGGGCTTTGCCATTCTGACGGAGAAAGAATTTTATTAGCTATCCAAAAAACGTGATTTTATCGGCATTGTTTAAGTTTTTTTAACAGTTAAAAGGCAATAACTCCAGCAAATTTTCCTATTTTTGCAGCACTATTGTTTTTACAAAAAACTAAGTATTCTGATTGACATGGCAGGTCTGAGGTCACTTTTCTATTTTTATATCATTATGGTTTTTACCCTTTTCAATTCGAATTGGGCAGAAACATCATTACAGAATATACCTCACGTTCCCCATTTAAGTAATATTCATTTGCTGGATGTTTACGAAGAAGCGGATATGAACACGCATGCGTTGCCTGCTGCTTCTAAAATTGTAAAACACTCACTTCGTAAAGACGATCCTGTAGTAGGGGATTTCTCAGCAGCCTTAAAAATTGCTCCGAAAATCATACTTCCGGATATTGCTATTTCCATTATTTGTGGAGTAAAATCCTTTCTCCATCTTCTCCAGTTGTACTAGTTTAAGTTATTGAATTTCAGATTATTTTAACGAAAATTTTATAACCTAAACATTTAGAAATGTATTTTAAAAATGTAATAATTTGCAGTCTTGCAATATTATTCGCAGTGTCATGCAATAAAGACAAGAAAAAAAACAATCAAAAAGAGAAAGAAGTTCCCGTACTGGAAATCAAGGAAAAAGATACCTTGGTAAGCAATCAGTTTGTAACAGATATTCAGGCTAAGAAAAATGTGGAAATGCGTTCCAGAATTGGTGGAATTATTCAACATATTTATGTGAATGAAGGACAGTTTGTTCACCAAGGGCAGCCATTATTTAAAATTAATGATGCTGAGTTACAGATGGAACTTTTAAAAGCCAATGCAGCTTTAAAACAGTCCCAGGCTGATGTCCGCATCGCTGAAGTGGAACTGAAGCAGATCCAGAGTCTTCATGCTAAAAAATTTGTGGCCAATAATGAGCTTGAAATGGTGAAGGCTAAACTTTCTTCCGCTCAGGCGAAACACGCTTTTGCAGATGCCGAAAGAAGAACAGTACTTCAGAAAATCAGTTTCACAAAGATTACAGCCCCTTTTGATGGAGTAATAGATGTTATTCCTCATAAAGACGGAAGTTTGGTAGAAAACGGAGCTTTATTAACAACATTATCCCAGCTTAATGAGGTGTACGCTTACTTCTCCATTCCGGAAAACCTTTATTTTGAACTTTTGGCTAATGACAAGATCGGAAATCATCAAAAGATTGAATTAACTCTTCCCAACGGAGTAAATTATCAATTTAACGGAGCTTTAAAGACTGCTGAAGGAGAAATCGACAGAACTACAGGATCTATCCGATATAAAGCCCTTTTCCCGAACCCTGACCGTCTGATTAAGCACGGTACTTCAGGAAAGCTGATCATTTCCGAAAATCAGGATAATGCCATTCTTATTCCGCAAAAATCTACATTCTCCATTCAGGATAAAACCTATGTTTTTGTCGTAGATAAGCAGAATAAGGTGAAAATGACAAACATCAAGATCGGAGCTACTCTGAGAGATTCCTATATGGTGGAAAGCGGTCTTAAAAAAGGAGATTTAATCATTTATGAAGGTACTCAGTCCCTAAAGGATGGTGATATTATTAAAATCAAAAAGAAGTATTAACCTTTCATAATCTTTAAATCAACTTATTATGGTAGAGATGTTTATAAGACGAAAGGTGCTTTCGTTAGTTATTTCCATATTATTTGTATTGCTGGGAATTATGGCATTATTAAAGATGCCGATTACCCAATTCCCGGATATTGTACCGCCTTCAGTAACGGTAACAGCTAAATATACAGGTGCCAATGCAGAAGTATCTGCCAATGCAGTTGCACTTCCGCTAGAGAGAGCTATCAATGGTGTACCTGGAATGACGTATATGTCAACGGTAACTTCCAATGACGGACTTACCCTGATTCAGGTTTTCTTTGAGGTAGGAACAGATCCGGATGTAGCAGCAGTAAACGTTCAGAACAGGGTTACAACAATCCTTGATGAACTTCCTGAAGAAGTAATCCGTGCTGGGGTAACTACTGAAAAAGAGGTGAACAGTATGCTGATGTACCTCAATATTACGAGTACAGATCCGAGTCAGGATGAGCAGTTCATTTATAACTTTACGGACATTAATGTTCTTCAGGAACTTAAACGTATTGATGGAGTAGGGCGTGCTGAAATTATGGGTCAGAAAGAATACTCAATGAGGGTGTGGCTTGATCCGCAGAAGATGGCAGCCTATAATATTTCAGCAGATGAAGTCATTACTTCTTTGCAAAAACAGAATATTTCGGCAGCACCGGGAAAAGTAGGGGAAACGTCAGGAAAAACTTCCAGTCAGCTTCAGTATGTTATCAAATATAAAGGGAAATTCTTTGAGCCTAAGCAATATGAAGAAGTACCCATCAGATCTGATGTAGACGGAACAATTCTGAAACTTAAAGATATTGCTAAGGTAGAATTTGGAGCGATGAACTACGGAATGGTTTCCAAAACAGACGGAAGACCTTCTGCATCTATTATGATGAAGCAGCGTCCTGGTTCCAATGCCTCTGAAGTAATTGAAAGCGTAAAAGCTAAAATGGAAGAGTTAAAAGGAACTTCATTCCCACCGGGTATGGAATTCAATATGGCGTACGATGTATCCAGATTCCTTGATGCTTCTATCAGTGCGGTATTAACAACCCTTATCGAAGCCTTTATTCTGGTAGGGATTGTGGTGTTTATTTTCCTTCAGGACTGGCGTTCCACGTTGATTCCTGTATTGGCGGTTCCGGTAGCATTGGTGGGAACATTCGCCTTTATGAATATGCTGGATTTCTCCGTAAACTTATTAACCCTATTTGCTTTGGTACTGGCTATCGGTATTGTGGTAGATAATGCGATTGTCGTCGTAGAAGCCGTCCATGTAAAAATGGAAGAAGGGATGAATGCAATGGATGCTACCATTAGTGCTACCAAGGAGATTGCTGGAGCAGTAGTGGCGATCACGATTGTAATGTCTGCAGTATTTATTCCGGTGGCGTTTCTGGATGGTCCGGTAGGAGTATTTTACCGTCAGTTTTCATTAACGCTGGCTATCAGTATTGTTATTTCTGGGGTGAATGCATTGACGCTTACTCCGGCATTGTGTGCTATTATTTTAAAACCTCATGATCACAATAAAAAGAAAACAATCATGGACAGAGCTTTCCAAAGCTTCAATACAGGTTTTGAAAGATTGACCAATGGCTATGTAGGAATTTTATCAAAATTTGCCACAAGAACCACAGTTACTTTTGGTTTATTATTCCTGTTTATCGGATTGACTTTTGTAACCAGTAAGTTCCTTCCAACCGGATTTATTCCTATGGAAGACCAGGGAATGGTATATGTAAGTGTAACCACTCCGCAGGGTGCAACCGTAGAAAGAACAGAAAAAGTATTGGATGAAGTAACGGTAATCGCCAAGAAAATAAAAGGAGTTGAAAACGTAACTACTTTGGCTGGATACAGTATTGTAACGGAAATTGCCGGTTCATCTTATGGAATGGCAATGATTAACCTTAAAGACTGGAAAGAAAGATCCATTTCGGTTAATGATCTGATTACCGAACTTTCAGAAAAGACAAAAGGAATTGCGGATGCCCAAATTGAGATCTTTGCACCACCAACTGTTCCTGGGTTTGGAAATACCAGTGGCTTTGAGTTACGTTTACTGGACAGAACCGGGGGAACTATCGAAAATACCGATAAGATTACCAAGGATTTTGTTAAAAAACTGAACGAAGCTCCTGAAATTCAGAACAACTTTACCAGTTTTGATGCCACTTTCCCGCAATATATGATTAATGTAGATTATGATATGGCTGCGAAAAAAGGAGTATCTGTAGACAATGCCATGTCCACATTGCAAACCATGCTGGGATCTTATTATGCTACCAATTTTATCCGTTTCAGCCAGATGTATAAAGTAATGGTTCAGGCAAGTCCGGAACATAGGGACACACCTGAAAGCATCCTGAATTTATACCTGAAAAATGATAAAGGGGAAATGGTTCCTTTTTCAACATTTATTACGATTGAAAAAGTATATGGACCTGAAGTACTGACGAGGTACAATATGTATATGTCTGCCATGATTAACGGAGAACCTGCAGACGGTTACAGCTCAGGTGATGCCATTGCTGCTGTGGAACGCGTAGCTAAAGAAGTACTTCCGAGAGGTTTCGATATTGAATGGTCCGGGATGACAAGGGAAGAAATCTTATCAGGAAATCAGACCGTATATATTTTCCTGATCTGTCTGTTGTTCGTATATCTTTTATTAGCGGCGCAATATGAAAGTTTCCTTCTTCCGATGCCTGTATTATTAAGCCTTCCGACAGGAATCTTCGGATCTTATATCGCATTGGTACTGGCAGGACTGGATAATAATATTTATGCGCAGGTTGCATTGGTCATGCTGATAGGATTGCTGGCTAAAAATGCCATTCTGATTGTAGAATTTGCAGTAGCCAGAAATAAACAGGGCTATGATATTATTCCTGCAGCCATTGAAGGGGCCAGACAGCGTCTGAGACCTATCCTGATGACTTCCTTTGCTTTTGTGGCTGGGCTTATTCCATTGTGTATTGCATCCGGAGCAGGAGCAATTGGTAACCGTTCCATTGGTACGGCGGCAGCAGGAGGAATGCTGATAGGAACCATCTTCGGATTGGTGGTTATTCCAGGGTTGTATATATTCTTTGCAAAACTTGAAAATAAGAAGAAAGATGATAAGATTAAATCATAAACATATATTGTATGGAATAGCAGCCTTAAGCTTAGTTTCATGCGCTGTTCCAAAAGTTGCTGAGATCAAAAAAGCGCAGACACTGCCGGAAATGCCGGCTAAAACTACCAGCTCGGGAGAATTCCAGCAGCTTGATCTGAAAGCTTATTTTACAGATGCTCATTTATTGGAACTTTTTAATAAAGTAGTACAGGCCAACCCGGATTTTCAGATTGCACAGCAAAGAGTGGAAATTGCCAACAGCTTTCTGCAGAGATCAAAAATGGATCTTTTACCATCCCTTGAAGTAGGAGCAGAGGTGAGTGGAAACCGCTACGGAAAATATACGATGGAAGGAGTAGGGAATTATGATACCAACCTTTCTCCCAATATTACCGAAGAACAGAAAATCAACCGCGACTTTACTCCCAATTATTGGCTGGGGGCAAGAAGCAGCTGGGAAATTGATGCATGGGGTAAGTTGAAAAATAAAAAACTTGCTGCCCAAAAGAAATATCTGGCTTCTACAGAAGGATTGAGACTGCTTCAGGTAGAACTTTTTACAGATATTGCCAACCTGTATTATCAGTTGGTGGCTTTAGATAACCGTCTGGCAATTTATCAGAAGAACTACAACCTTCAGCAGAGAGCTTTTGAAATTGTTCTGGCACAGCGTGAAGTAGGAAAAGCTACAGAGCTTGCAGTGCAACAGTTCAAAGCACAGAATAACAACTGGCTGGCAGAAATTGAACACATCAAAGTAGAGATTGTAACTGTTGAACAGGCCATTACAACATTAACGGGAAGCTATGGTGGAGATGTGAAACGTGGAAAAACGCTGATGCCCACTAATATTGATGTTTTAAACAAGACCATCAATGTAGAAGCGGTTATTCATGCAAGGCCGGATGTGGCAGCCAATTATTATGTATTGGAAGCTTCTCAGGCAGATGCAAAGGCCGCAAGAGCTGCTTTTTATCCTAAAATTGACCTTGGAGCGGGAATTGGAATGAATTCTTTTTCTGTGGAAACCCTTTTCAAACCAAGCTCATTGGCAGGGCAGCTCTTAGGAGGATTAATGGTTCCTGTCTTTAATAAAGGTCAGTTGAAATATGAATTTAAAGTAGCCAGCAAAGAGCAGGAGATTGCCTTTTTAAATTATCAGAAGAGTATTACTACGGCATTCAATGAGCTTCAGTCTATTTTGAAACAGACAAAAATCTATGAAAGGGTTTTAAAGTTAAAATCAGAAGAAGTAGGTTTTCTGGACCGTGGAGTGGAAGTTTCCAATGATCTGTATCTGACAGGGTACGCTAATTATTTTGAACTGATTAACTCACAGAAAAGTAAACTGACAGCGGAACTGGATCTGTTACAGTTCCAGCATCAGAATACCAGAAATAATGTTCTGTTGTTTAAAGCTTTAGGCGGAAACCTGAATTAGAATAATCAATTACTTTTTCGGTTTTGTAAACCGACCATTTTTATTTTTTACGACGAAGA
Organism: Chryseobacterium sp. CH25; assembly: GCF_004119455.1. Taxonomy (GTDB): domain Bacteria; phylum Bacteroidota; class Bacteroidia; order Flavobacteriales; family Weeksellaceae; genus Chryseobacterium. The sequence goes on along the minus strand of NZ_NRQT01000001.1, from coordinate 1,168,135 downwards.
AAGAGGCTGTCTCAACTGCGAGGCAGCTTCTTTTGATTAAATGACAATTATAAACCTTTGTTAAATAATTCTCTGTTAATGGAATATTCTTATATTTACACCTCAATAAAAACTATTTAACTATGAAAAATTTGAAAAAAGTCTCAAGAGAGCAATTGAAAGCTGTACAAGGTGGTGGAATTATGGATTATCCTAAATGTGGACCGAAAACACAGTTAAGATGTTACAGCATTGAATATTGTGATCCTGAGTTTACAGATGGCTGCCCATGTGTTTGTGTTAGAATCTAAGTCTGTAAAACAAGAGCTCAACTTTGAGTCCTTAATTAATAAAAAAAGAGACGGTCTTTAAGACGGTCTCTTTCTGTATAATGTAAAAGCATATCTGCAGTATAATGCAGAATCTGTTTATTTTATTTAACAATCTGAATCTCAACAGCAGAAAATCCTTTTGGAGATTTTTCCTTTTCAAAAGAAACTTTGTTTCCTTTTTTTACCGGTTCTACACAGTTATTATTGTGGAAGAAGATATTTTCTTTAGAGTTATCTTCAGTAATAAAACCATATCCTTTTTCACTAAGGAAAGTAACAATACCTGTTTTTCTTGGATCTTCTTCAATAATAGGAGCAGCTCCCAATTGAATATCATCAAGGTTTACCTCCTGTCTTTGTTCTGGTGGAGTAGAAGTTAATCTTCCGAATTCATCTACGTACATGAAGACATCCTCCATGTCCTTACCTTTGTTGTTGTTCGTTTTACGTTCTTCGCGTCTTAGCGCTTTTTCTTTTTGCTTTTGAATTTTTTTCTTGAAATTTTCCTTTTTAGAAAAAGAATCTGCCATAAATTATTTTTAGTATTTAGTTTCTATAAATTGTATTGTTCACTCTGGTCTGCCTTAGACCTTAAAGCCCGTCGATGTTTCCTGTTGTGGGGTTTCCTAATCATACAGAGCTTTAAAATTCCGACAAGTATTGTTCTGGGTAGAAAAATAAAAGTTAAAAATATGGCTGCTCAAAAAGCAAAGACTGAATATATATTCTAAGTCGTTACAGAAAACAAAGTAGTGACTTTGGTTAATAATATGCAAATATACAATAATAAAATGAATAAACCTGTTTTTAAATGATTGATTATCAGAAATGGTTTTTGCTAAAATCAACCCGGATGCTCTTATTTACAGGAGAATAAAGCTGTATTGAATAGTTTTTACAAAAAATCCTCAGTAAGCTGAGGATTTAAAAAAATATATTAAGAATGAAATGGTGTGTGTTAATACGGGTGGGTAAGTATCAAATGCTGTGCCTAAAACTCACTTTAAATGGAAAAGTTAAGCGTCTGTTTAATATTTGAAACTGGATTCAAGCTCTATCTGTCTGGTAAATAATAGGATATTGAAATAATTGTGTTTATGTAAATTTTGAATATTTTTTAGATTCAAAATCAATTACACCTGAAATTCCCGAAAAATTCACCATGTTGAGACCACTTTTATTGCTCACCTTTGTTTCATCAACAATTAAAAAATTAAAAAAATGTCAACACAAGATGTAAACGGAAAAGTTGTTTTAATAGCTGGGGGAGGTAAAAACCTGGGCGGATTACTGAGCAGAGATTTTGCAGCCAAAGGAGCAAAACTGGCTATACATTATAACAGTGAAAGTTCAAGAGCAGAGAGTGAAAAAACACTTTCAGAAGTACAGTCATTAGGTGCTGAAGCATTCCTGTTTCAGGGAGACCTTACCAAAGTAGATACTATCGCTAAGTTTTTTGATGAAACGATTTCCCGTTTTGGAGGAGTGGATATTGCAATCAATACAGTAGGAATGGTACTGAAAAAGCCATTTTCAGAAACTACGGAAGCAGAGTATGATACCATGTTCAATGTGAATTCAAAATCAGCTTACTTCTTTTTACAGGAAGCGGGTAAAAAGATAAATGACCACGGTAAGATCTGTACGATTGTCACTTCATTACTGGCTGCCTATACAGGATTGTATTCTACTTATGCAGGGGCAAAAGCACCGGTAGAGCATTTTACGAGAGCTGCATCTAAAGAGTTTGGAGCCAGAGGAATTTCTGTAACGGCTGTAGCACCTGGCCCGATGGATACTCCGTTCTTCTATGGCCAGGAAACAGATGATGCGGTGGCTTATCACAAATCAGCATCTGCATTGGGTGGACTTACCGATATCAAAGATATTGCTCCATTAGTAGAGTTCCTGGTAACTGACGGTTGGTGGATTACTGGGCAAACCATTTTTGCTAATGGTGGATATACAACAAGATAATTTAAACTGTATTTAAAAAAAGAAACTCACTGAAAGTTGTTTTCAGTGAGTTTTTATTTTTTTTAGTGAGGTCCTATGAGGTTTTCATCTTCCCCTTTTCCAATATACTTTTGATAATGAAGAAAAGTCCCAGTATAACAAAAGGAATACTCAGAAGCTGTCCCATGTTTAAGCTCATTCCATGCTCAAATTCTACCTGGTCTACTTTAATAAATTCAATCAGGATTCTCATGATAAAGATTAAAAGAATACTGATTCCGAAATAGAATCCTTTTCCAATTTTAAAGATGTCTTTTTTGTAAATAAGATAAACAAGAAGGAAAATAATCAAATAAGAAATGGCCTCATAAAGCTGAGCAGGATGTCTCGGAAGATTGTCTACCTGATGGAATATAAAAGCCCACGGAACATGAGTTGGCGTTCCGATGATTTCAGAATTCATAAGATTGGCAAGTCTGATGAAAACACCAGCCAATGGAAGGACAATAGCAATAGCATCCAAAACAGTCATTAATGGAATTTTAAACTTTCTGGCATAGATCAGAAGCATAATCATCAATCCGATTCCACCACCGTGGCTTGCAAGCCCAGCGAAACCGGTAAAATGATAAGAACCATCCGGTCCTTTCTGAATAGGTAAGAAGATTTCCAGCGGATGTTGGGAGTAATAATCGAAATCATAAAAGATGCAGTGTCCTAATCTGGCACCCACTAATATTCCGATAAGAGCATACGAAAATAAAGCTTCGTGTGCCTGTATACTTAGATTTTCTTTTTTATAGATGCTTTTTAAAATATTGAAGCATAAAACAAGACCTGAAAGAAATAGCAGGCCGTAGTATTTAACGGAAACACCTAAAATATTGACGATTTCAGGATTTACATCCCAGTTGATATATAATAAACTCATTGGTATTGTTATCGGATTTTACGGATGCAAAGATAGTAAAATAGGATTTTTAGGTGATAAAGCTAAAGTTTTGATGTCTTATGTTTTGATATCTAGTGTTTTAAATGAAATTTTCTTACTATCATAAACAGGTAAAATAGATACTGTTTTTTATCATAAAAACAGATGATAATTTAAAATGATTCTTGACTGAACATTTTATAACTTTAAATAGAGTTTGAGAGAAGCTTTATTGTATACCAAAATGAAATTAAGATGTTGGAGAAAATTCATCACATATCTTTTTATTTCACTATCCTTTCTCTCTGTTTAAAAATAACACCAACACAGAAATTTATAATATGCATCATCAACTGGAAAAACATTATGTAAACAGGGTAGGCTGGCTTCGGGCAGCTGTCTTAGGAGCCAATGACGGATTGTTATCCACCACAAGTATTGTTATAGGTGTTGCAGCAGCAGAACCGGAGCGACATATGATTATTCTGGCTGCTCTGGCCGGAATGATTGCCGGGGCTATGTCTATGGCTGCCGGAGAATATGTCTCAGTAAGTTCACAGGAAGATACGGAAAAAGCAGATCTGATTCGGGAACAGCGGGAACTTGAAGAAATGCCGGAAGTAGAGCTTCGGGAACTGGCTAAGGTTTACGAAAGAAGAGGCTGTACAAAGGAAACGGCAATGCAGGTTGCTATTGAGCTTACCGAGCACAATGCACTGGAAGCCCATGCCCGTGATGAACTTGGAATTAATGAAATTACTCAGGCAAAACCTTTGCAGGCAGCAATTGCTTCATTCGGATCATTTGCAGTTGGGGCACTCCTGCCATTTACAGTATCTCTTTTAGCACCTATCAAGCAAATGGTTTACTTTCAATACGGTTTTTCCATTATATTTCTGATGCTTTTAGGAGCTATTTCTGCCAGGGCAGGTGGTTCCAGTATTAAAATAGCTGTGCTTAGAATCTGTTTCTGGGGAACAGTAGCCATGGGAATTACTGCGTTGGTAGGACATCTTTTCGGAGTGAATGTATCCTGATCTGGAATATTTTTAATGTAATATCATAGAAGGTTTGGGGTAGTAAGTGTATGATTTTCAATTTGAAATAAACCTAACGATTGTTAGTCGTAAAAGTACTACACTTTTTGAAATTTCCAATTAAATTGCATTGTCCTATTGTAAATAGATCTATATTTGGTGATATAAAACAATAAATCACACAATATTAACGATTAAAATTTACGATCATGGCAGAAAGAAATTCAAGAGGAATTTTAAAATTCAACAACGGAGAAGGACAAAAATTATTGAAACTTAACTACAGCGTATCAAGATCTACAGATGTATCAGGACGTGTAGCATCAGATCCTTCTAATGCACTAATCAAAATTACAGTTGAAGCTACTGATAAATCAGACATTCTGGAAAGCTTACTGAACGGAAAGTACAAACCTACAGTGGGAGAAATTACCTTCAACAAATCTCACGAGGAAGGAACATTAACAACTTTAAAGTGGCAGAACGGTTATGTAATCCAGCACGAAGTAGATTTCGATGCAGTGGATGAAAACAGTATGTATATCACTTTTGTTGTAAGTGCAGAACAAATTGATCTAGGAAACTCTGCTTATCACGGAGCTTGGCCTACAGCATAGGAATTCAATCCCTTATAATCATTATATAAAAATGGTATATCCGCTTTGGATATACCATTTTTGTTCATAATCATCAAGGTTTGGAAAGATCACATCTTAGGAAATAATCCTTTAATTTCACATACCATTCATATTGATCATAATAAGAATTTCTTTCATGTTTTAGCCACTCGATGTTAATCCCCATAGAATCTGAAATTTCCTGTAAGGTAATGGATGAGCATTCGATCTGATTGCTTTCGGTTAAGTTTAATTCCCTTTCAACTATTAATGTTCACCAGTTTAATAAATTCACTTTGAAAGGGGGGTATTCAATTGATGAAAACGGCGCACAGATAAAATATCCAAAAGCATTTCTGATTTCCTACAAAAGATTGGGTAGTATTTAATTACGGAAACCCATAGCCTCAAACCCTAAAACAAAAGGAAATAAAAAATCCCTCATTTGAGGGAAATATTTATTAATCATCACAGTGAGTGGTAACACAATAGTTACCTGTAGGGTGATAACAGCATTGGTATTCTGCGGTTGGACAATGTGACCCTCCACATGCTGGTCCTGTAGGGTCTGTTCCAATTCCAGTATCTGGTTTAAAAGGACCTCCTCCATTAACTTGCTTTAATTTCGTTCTTGAAATTTTTTTTAAATTTTTCATGGTTTTAAAATGTTTGTTAGCGAGTCCAATATAGAAATAATCCAGTAATAAACAATTTAACATAACAAAATATTACGAAAACTCACAACCTAAAACCAAACAACAAAACTACATTAGAGATATGAAAATAAAACATCAGAACACTTTAATTCTAGTTACAATATCAGCTCTAAACTCTTCTGTTTTAGGGAAGGGAATAAAAGTAACCCATGATATTAAGATTAACCGGGGTAATTAATCTCATAGACTTTTTTTATGCTAGGCTAAAAAGCAAAAACCTCTGAAAATCAAATGATTTCAGAGGTTTTTTGTACCCAGGACCGGGATCGAACCGGTACTCCTAAGAACTGGTGTTTGAGACCAGCGCGTCTACCAATTCCGCCACCTGGGCTTGATGTTTACTCCAAACATGTTGTTTGTTTCAAATTGGTGTGCAAATATAGGAACTTTTTTCAATGTTCAAAAGCTTTTTAGAAAAAAAGTTTTAAAAATTAATCTCCAAACCATCGTAGGCAAGGTGCATTCCGGCTGGAAGTTGTTTATCTTCAATGTCATGCACACCTAAGTGATGACTGATATGCGTTAAAAATAATTTTTTAGGTTTTAGCTCTTCAAACAACTTGATCACATCAGGAAGGATAAAATGAGCCGGATGCGGATCAAATTTCCTGATGCAGTTTAAAATTAATACATCCAGATTCTTTAGTTTTTCCTTTTCTGTGTCAGAAATGAAGCCTGCATCAGTAATATAAGCCAGGTTTTTAAATTTATATCCAAAAACACTTATTTTAAAATGAATGACTTCAATAGGAGTAACTTCTGTATCCAAAACCCGGAACGGCTTATTTTCTATCTCATGAAGCTCAAATGCAGGTGCACCGGGATATCTCACATCTGCAAAAGCATAAGGAAAACGGTTTTTTATCTCATGAGCAACTCTTGAGTAGCAATAAAGGGGAACATCCTTTCCACTCTTAAAAATAAGTGGTCGCATGTCATCAAGGCCAATCACATGATCGTTGTGTTCATGAGTGATCAGTGCAAGATCTACGGTATGTTCGTGGTTGGTAAGCATTTGTTGCCTGAAATCCGGACCGCAATCAATAAGTATTTTTTTATTTTCATCCGTTGTTACCATTACGGAAGAGCGAAGACGTTTGTCTTTGGGATTTTCGGAAATACACACCTCGCAGGTGCAGCCAATAACGGGTACACCCTGAGAAGTACCGGTTCCTAAAAATTTCAACTTCATTTTGTTTTGAGGTTGGTTTAATTTTGGTAAATTTACAAAAAATTTAATGTCCTAATGTATCAGAAACTAACTCCTAAACAAAAAGCATTAACAATTAATCTAGATCCTACTATTTATGGTACTTTCGCAGAAATTGGAGCAGGGCAGGAGACTGTTCGTCACTTTTTTAGAGCAGGGGGAGCTTCCGGTACGATTGCTAAAGCGATGTCTGCTTATGACAAAGATTTTAGTGATGCCATCTACGGAAAAGAAGTAAAAAACAGGTATGTTACCCAGAACAGACTTCGCAAAATGCTCCGTTATGAAGTAGCATTGATCGAAGAGAGAATTTCAAGGGATAACAATCCTGACAGAAAGTTCTTTTCCTATGCCAATACAGTAACCACCATCAACTTCGACAAAACAGTAAAAGGCCACGGCTGGGTGGGAATCCGTTTTCAGACTAAAGAAAATGAAGATTACAACGAAATCGTAATCCACGTGAAATTCAAAGAAAATGATGCTACTCTGCAACAGGAAACTTTAGGGAATCTTGGAGTAAACCTTATTTTCGGAGCTTTTCATTACTCTGATAACCCAAGAACACTGGTTGAGTCTTTGTATGATGATATTGCAAAAGATAATCTGGAAATTGATATGATTGATTTCAGTGGTCCAGCTTTTTCTTATGTAGATAACAGGTTGATGTCTCTTCAGTTGGTGAAAAACGGAATGACCGATGCGGTAATTTTCAATTCTCAAGGGAGTAATATGCTTCCGGCAGATGTTCTCTATAAGAAAAATATCTTTGCGGTAAGAGGAAGTTTCAGACCAGTAACGAAAGTAAATATTGATATGCTTCAGAATGGAATGGATATGTTCCTGAAAGATGCCATCTGTACCCATGAAGAAACCGAAGTTTTGATTGAAATTACCATTTCCAATCTGAGAGCAGATGGAGATATTGATGAGAGGGACTTCCTGGACAGAGTAGATATCCTGGGTAAATTAGGATATACCGTTATTATTTCAAACTTCTCAGAATACTATAGACTGATTGATTATTTTGCTTCTTACACAAGTGGAAACATTGGAGTAGCAATGGGTGTAAACAATCTATTGATGGTATTTGATGAGAAATATTATAAAGACCTTTCAGGAGGAATCCTTGAAGCTTTCGGAAAGTTTTTCAGAAACGGAATGAGAGTGTATCTGTATCCTTATAAAGATCCTGAAACCCACCAGTTATTGAACTCTACCAATCTTAAAGTAGAAGAAAATCTTAAGGAATTGTATAAATATTTCATGCGTAATAATCGTATCGTAGATATTACAAATTACAATCCTGAGTTTTTGGAGATTTATTCAAGAGAGATTTTAAGAAAGATTGCATGTTGCATTAAAGGTTGGGAAACACAGGTTCCGGAAGGTGTAGCAGAAATGATTAAAGAGCGTGGAATGTTCGGTTATAAAGAAGAACTTCCTTTAAAACAATTCTCTTAAAAATATTAATATAATGTCAGAATTAAAGAAAAGACTTTCCTCTATTCTTGAAAGTCCAAAACATAATACAGAAGAGAAGCTTGAAAAGGTCTGTCACCTTTTGGACCAGGAGATTTCTTATTTCAACTGGACAGGTTTCTATTTTAAAAACGGAGATAAGGATGAATTAATCTTAGGCCCTTATGTAGGAGCTCCAACAGATCATACCATCATCCCTTACGGAAAAGGAATTTGTGGCCAGGTAGCTGTTTCCAATGAAACATTTGTAGTGCCTGATGTACACGAAGAAAGCAACTATTTAAGCTGTTCAATTGATACCAAAGCTGAAATTGTTGTTCCGATCTTTAAAGACGGTAAAAACATCGGTCAGATTGATATTGATTCTCATACAATTGATCCTTTTACAGCAGAAGACAGAGAATTACTGGAGTGGCTTTGTAACGAAGTTTCCAAAGTTTTGTAATCAGATAATTCAATAAGAATATAAAAAACCCCGGCTCTTAGGACCGGAGTTTTTATTTTTTATGGATTGTTGGTTGTAATAACAAACATAATTAAAGGTTCATCACCAGTATTTTCAATAGAATGGTATCCTATAGAACTGATGGCTGTAATATCTCCTTTCTGAAGTATTTTTGTGCGAATTGAACCTTCTGTTCCGGTTCTTTCACGATATTCACCAGTTCCATGAACTACAACATACAATTCCTCTTCATTTCTTGTATTGTGAGTGTGAAACCCGGATTCGTCACCTTTGTTCAATAAAACCATATAAGCCGCCAGGCGATTATTGGCAAGTTCATTTTGACCGAACATTTGTATCATATGAACCATTCCTTTTCCACCATACATGTTTTCACGTTTATCAATGCGTGTGAAACTTCTTTCATCCTTTCCAAATGGCATTAGGTAGAGGTGAATATATTTTGAAACTTCCTGTATAACGTGATCAAATTCTGCTCCTTCAGATAATATAACAGTACCGGACATCTATTTTAAATATTAATTAAGAACAATGTACCACAAATTATAGGATAAGACAAGAAGTAATTTTTATGAAAGATTTTTTCTATTAAAAATTATATCTGCATAGCATGTATTTCCGCCAATAACTCTTTAAAATACTTCTCACATTTGGCAATATGAGTTCCATACCAGGAAAAAGCTTCTCCATCTACAATCATAATTTTCTTTTCAGGGTAAAAAGCACGCAATTCTTCAATATGTTTCTCTTTGAAAGGAAATGGTTCAGAAGAAAGCATAATAACATCGGCTTTTTCCAGATCTTCAGTAGTAATCTGCGGATACCGGGTTTTATCTTTAAAAATATTTTCGAAACCTATTTCGGTCAGTATTTTATGAATGAATGTATCTGAACCAACGGTCATATATGGATTCTTCCAGATGAGGTAAGCCGCTTTTACAGGAGTTTCAAGTTTAGCCTGGTTTAATATTTCGTAGATTTTAAGATTGAAAAGTTGGGCTCTCTCTTCCTTTCCTAGCAATTTTCCAAGGTTTTTAAGAAGATAGTAATTATCTTCAATAGTCTCTACATTGGTGACTGTCACCTTGAAGTCATCCATTAAAGCTTCTACCTGTTCTTTGATGTTTTCCTCTTTATTAGCAAGGATTAGATTGGGTTGGAGTGCTTTAATTTTATCAATATTAATGTTTTTCGTTCCACCAATAATAGGTACATTTTTTACTTTATCTTCAGGATGAATACAGAATTTTGTTCTTCCGACAACTTCATTTTCGGTAAGACCCAAGTCGAATAAAGCCTCTGTAATAGAGGGTACAAGTGAAACGATTTTCATATTGGCATTTTAGATGATGCCTAAAATTACAAAAGTTTTCCGGTTAAGAAAAATCCGGCTACTGTAAAATAAATGATGAGCCCGGTAACATCTACCAATGTAGCTACAAATGGAGCAGAAGACGTTGCTGGATCTAGCTTTAATTTCTTTAAAACAAACGGAATCATGGAACCTGATAAAGTTCCCCAGAGTACAATGGCGATCAGTGAAACAGAGACACTTAGTCCTACATATACCCAATATTGGCCATAATCAAAGAGACCTACTTTTTGCCACAACATAATTCTGATAAATCCAATGAGACCCAAAATGGCACCCAGACATAATCCTGAGATGATTTCTTTCCTCATGACATACCACCAGTCTTTGAGATTGATCTCCTGAAGGGCCATCGCACGGATAATCAATGTTGCAGCCTGTGATCCGGAGTTTCCGCCACTGGAAATAATCAAAGGGACAAACAGGGCAAGAACCACTGCTTTTTCAATTTCCTTATCAAAATATCCCATTGCAGAGGCCGTCAGCATTTCCGAAACGAATAGAATGATCAGCCAGGTTGCCCTTTTTTAATCATTTCAGTCCAGGAAGTCTGAGTGTAGGGAAGGTCTAACGCTTCCAATCCCCCGAATTTCTGAATATCCTCGGTGTTTTGCTGTTCGATCTGGTCAAGAATGTCATCAATGGTTACAATTCCAACCAAAACTCCTGCTTCTGTAATAATAGGAAGAGCACCACGGTCATATTTTTCAAAATACGTTACAGCATCTTCTTTTGATGTTGTTGTAGTAATTGCTACAAAGTGATTATCTGTAATGTCAGAAACCAAAGTATCTTCCTCTTCCAGTAATAAGGTACCGATAGCAAGGTCGTCAATCAGACGGTTTCTTTCATCTACTACATACAGATAGTTCATAGTTTCCACTCTCTTTCCTACCTTTTTGATCTGCTGAAGGCATCGTTTTACACTCCATTCCTTACGGATCTGAATGTAATAAGGGGTCATCAGACGGGCAATAGAATCAGAATTGTAGCCCAATAGTTTTAAGGCAATTCTTCTTTCCTGTGGATTAAGATGATTGATAGAGTACTTGATCAGTTCATCAGGAAAGTCCTCAAAAAGGGCAGTTCTGTCATCAGGAGTCATGGCATTCAGAATTTCAGAAACCTCGTCGCTTCCGATACTTCTGATGGTATCTTCCTGAAAATCTGGATCAAGATGAGAAAAAACCTCTGCTTTGTACTCTTTCGGAACCTTCAGAAACGCGAGCAGTCGCTCATCAGCTGGAAGTTCGCTGAGAGTTTCGGCAATATCGGCGGGATTGAAGATAAGTTCGTCTCTAGAGTTCAAAACGTGAAATTTTAGGATATGCAAAAATAATTCAAATTTTTAAGACTGAGTAATAAACTGGGAAATTTAAGGATTTATTAAAGTCTACAACTTGGAAAACAGTACAAAAAAACACCCACCGAAGCGGATGTCAAAAATTAAATTTAAAATTCCAATATTCTTTAATTGGATTCACATTCTGAAGTAGGAATGTAGATACAAACAGCATTTGTACAACATTGGTATGGTCCGCAATCTGAATTGTCACCACACTTTTTTATTCCGTTTCCTTTAATGTTTTTTTGCTCAAGCCTGCTTAGCTTCTTAAGGTTAAAGTTTTTCATGATCAAGAAGAAATTTAGAATTATGGTTCTATCATACAGTCATGGTCAATGCATTCTCCATTACAGCAATATCCAACGGAGCAAGGCCTCGTTTCGCTGCATCTGAAAAGCTTCATGCCGCCATTAATTTCTTTGGCTGCCTGTCTGCTGAGTTTCTTTAAGTTTTTCATATAGTTTGGGTTTGAATGTTTTACTAAAATAATAAATATTTCTATATTATTCATTTATTGGTGAAAATATTTTGCAGTTAAGTGATATTTATTTGATATTTTAAATAAAAAAACACCTGCCATTGCAGGTGTAGGTGTCTTTAATAATCATGTATTATTTATTATTCCAGAGGACATGGATCCAGAACACAAATGTTATGACAGCATGATCCGCCTGGACATTGGTAATGTTCCGTACATTTTTTGAAAGGTCCGCTACCTTTAATTTCCTTTTGTGCCTGTCTGTTGATTTTCTTTAAATTTTTCATGTGATTTGTTTTTAAGTGTTAGTATTCAAGGCAAATAAACGGTGAACAGATTCCATTACAGCACCATCCCACTGGGCATGGATTGCTTTCGTTACATCTATCCATCTTTCCGCCATTAATTTGTTTTGCGGTTTCTCTGCTGATTTTTTTTAAATTTTTCATAGATTTTTTAATTTTAACGTAAGTCTAAAATAGTAAATAATATTTAATTATTCATCTATCAGTGAAAATATTTTACTGTAAATCAGTATGTTGTGTGTGTTTTATGAGTTTTTATTATAAAAAAAGCATCTGCAAAAACAGATGCTAAAAGTATTTTTATTTTCTAATCTAATATAGGACACATGTAGGGACTACAAACTCCATCACAACACCATCCTATTGTACATGGTCTCGTATTGCTGCATCTTCCGATAGCTCCGCCATTAATTTGCTTTGCTGCTTCTCTGTTGAGTTTTTTTAAATTTTTCATAGTTTTTTGGTTTTAATGTTGGTCTAAATTAATAATTTTTTTCCAATTATTCATTATTTGGTGAAAATAATTAACTGTATGTCAGTTATTTGTTACTATAATTTAAAAAAATAGAAAACCTGTTTATCATAAACAGGTTTTATGCATTGGATGCTAAAAGGATTATAATTCTGGACAAGGAGCATACATACATGCATTTCTGCAGCATGATCCACCAGGACATTCAAAGTGATATTCACATTTTTGAATTCCACCGTTTCTATCACCACCCAGAATTTCTTTCTGGCAGTTTCTGTTCAATTTTTTTAAATTTTTCATAATGATTTAGATTTAATGTGAATCTAAAGTAATGAAAGAAGAGTAGTGATGTAGAATAGTAACGATATATGACAGGAAAAAAACTATGAACAGATATTTTCTACCTGCCATGTTCTTGTTTTGATGATGGAAAATAAAGTCCTTATAATTATTGACAATTCACATGCGAAGCAAAATTGACTATTGACAGTTCTCCAATAGCAGTTATATCCAACTAAGCTTAAATCTTAGAATTTTAAGACTTACAATTCCGATTCTGTAGGTTTCAGCTTTCTCAGCTTTTTAATGATTCCTTTGATAGCACCTTCCGTACCTATTTTTACAGAATTTACAGTGGAACCCAGAAGACGCATATTTTTACGGTAGGTGTCATGATCTGTTTCTGTAACCAGGTTTCCATCAGCTCCAAAAAGCTTCATGCTGACAACTACCTGATTGGAGAAAACATATTTTCCAAAACCTACTTTGAAGTAACGTACTTTGGAAACAATAGCAAAATCAGCATCGTTATTAGAACAGTAATCTACGATGGTCTGCTTGTCTATGCTGTCAAAAGGAACCTGAACCTCCGCGCGGAGCATTTTATTTCTTCTTCCGCTAAAGTTGTCAGAAACGGCATCAAAGAAAGCATTGTTGGTGGGTTCTTTAATTTCATCAATATCAGGCTCTACCTCGGGATTGAAGTATAGAACTTTTTTTATTTTATCGTCGGCATTTCTTTGTGCTTGTACGGAAGTAAAGCCAATAAATAAAAAAGTAGTAACTGCTGTAAAGAATATAAATTTTCTCATCTGTAATTCGAATGCAAAATTACTGCCTTTTCGTTGAATTGTGTAAAATTTATTAAGAAATTTTTAACATTTTTTTCTATCAATTTTGATATATGAAATCAATAATGTTTGCAGATTCAAAAAATAGTCGTAATTTTGCACCCGTTACATAATAATCATTAAACAATATTGGAATGTACTTAACAACAGACAAAAAGCAGGAAATTTTCGCACAACACGGAAAATCTGCACAGGACACAGGAAGCGCAGAAGGACAAATCGCTCTTTTCACTTTCAGAATTAATCACTTATCTCAGCACTTAAAGGCTAACCGTCATGATTTCAACACAGAGAGATCTCTAGTGAAATTGGTAGGTAAGAGAAAAAGTTTACTAGATTACCTTAAGAAAAAAGATATCGCAAGATATAGAGCAATTATTGCTGCATTAGGACTAAGAAAATAATCTATAAAGATTTTCAAAATAAAGCAACTTCGAAAGAGGTTGCTTTTTTTGTACATGGTTACGAAGTCTCATGTTATAAATTTCAATCGCGAAAGTTAATAAGTCATTTCTGAAAGGTTGTATTTAGATTCTTACAGAATAACACAAATTGGAATGGTGTTTTTTACTTCATATAGTTTGTCATTCAGTAGGAATCCAGCTCCATTATGGTAAATATCTCCGATAAAATTGTACACTGCTTTATAATGCCACGAATGCACGAATAAGATAATACCCGGCAATTCATCTATGTCTCTATGTGGTTAGGAATAGACGTTATATCTCTTACTAATAGAAGCATTGACTATGTTGATAAAAAATAAGCTGCTTCAAAAGTGAAACAGCCTATTTTTTATTGATATGTGTATTATTTAATGTCCGGATTTAGCCTCAGTGGTTTCTACATGCCCAAGGTATTTGGTGCAGTAAGCTCCAAAAATTAGGATCACCAGATAGCAGAATACAGGAATAATAAATGAATGCTGTACTCCAAACTGATCGGCAAGATAACCCTGGAAAATAGGTACAATAGCACCTCCCAGAATAGCCATTACAACCAAAGATGAACCTTGACTGGTATATTTTCCTAATCCTGAAATGGCTAAAGTATAGATATTAGAGAACATAATGGAGTTGAAAATTCCGATTCCTAAAACACTGTACATCGCCATTTCTCCATGATTAACCATTGTTGAAATTAATAGAATAACATTGATGGCTGCAAAAATAGATAGTGTTCTTGCCGGAGCAGCTTTTCCTACAAAGAAGGCTGCAAAATTCAGTAATATAAATACCAGGAAGAAGCTGATCTGTTCAAAGCTAAGGTTGACAATACTGAAGATCACAAGAAAAACTAATGTTGCTGCACCCAACATAAATACAGCTTTTTTAGCCTGGCTAATGGAATGATTCAATGAAATAGCTCCTAAGAAACGCCCGATCATTGCTCCACCCCAATATAATGAAAGGTAATTTTTACTGATCGCTTCATTGAATTTCATGGTCTCTTCAAGGAAACTGATAATGAAACTTCCTACGGCTACTTCACCACCAACGTAGCAAAACATAGCAAAAACCCCAAATTTTAAGTGGTTGTATTTCAAAGCTCCCCAACCTTGTACGGTTTCTTCTGTTTCGGTTTGAAATGAAGGAAGCTTTACCCTTGAAATTAATAATCCTACCAGCAGAAGAATAGAAGCAAAGATCAAATAAGGAATTCTGGTTGCTACAGCACTGAAAGTCCCATCCGGTTCAGAAAATAGCTCAAAAATTAAATGACCACCCAATACTGGTGCAATCGTTGTTCCGAATGCGTTAAAAGCCTGAGTCATATTCAATCGGCTGGATGCAGAATCTTCAGAACCAAGTAATGAAACATAAGCATTAGCCGTAATCTGCAATACTGTAAACCCTAATCCCAGAATGAATAAAGCTCCCAGGAATAAAGGATAATAAGAAAAAGTGGCTGCAGGATAAAATAGGATACAGCCTAATGCGGCCAAACCAATTCCGAACAGAATACCTTTTTTGTAGCCCACTTTGTTAATAGGGTCACCCTTGGAAATGGAAATCAGAAAGTAAATCAGAGATCCGATAAAGTACGCTCCGAAGAAGCAGAACTGTACCAGCATGGATTCAAAAAAGGTGAGTTTAAAAAGCTGTTTCAGATAGGGAATCAGGATGTCATTCATGCAGGTGATGAATCCCCACATAAAAAAGAGCAGGGTGATGGTAATCAACGGAACCGTATAATTCCTGCTTTGCGTTTGTACTTCTTTATTCATAAACATGTATTTATCTGTATAAGGATAGGTCCTTAACTTTTTTTGCCTACAGCATTGTTATTTGGTGAAGTAGGGCAAATATAGGCATCAGCCTATGGTTTTGCAATTATTTTAATGATTTTTATAAAGGAATGTATACTTTTTATCAGATGTAAATATTATTTTCCTTTTTTGAGACAATAATACAAAAAGACGAGGATTATTCAATGCAATATGATAAAAAAGTTAGGTTTTTATTTCGGAGATAATGAAAGTTTTTGAATGAGTTCTGTTAATTTTTTGTGACTTTCATAAAACTGATAGCCAAAATTTTGTATTTTGACAGTCTATTTATGCAATTGAAAAATTTAATATATCATTATTATATAGTACCTTTGCAAACGAAATTTAAAGAGTTTAAATATTAATCATACTCAATACGGAGTATAAAGAAGTAAATTATATGAGTATACCTCAAGCGTTTATAGAAACGGTTACCCTTACAGACGGAAGGGAAATCACTATTGAAACGGGAAAGCTGGCTAAGCAGGCTGACGGTTCTGTAGTGGTGAAGTGTGGTGGAACAATGCTATTAGCAACTGTTGTAGCCAACAAAGAAGCAAATCCTGGTGTAGACTTTTTACCATTAACGGTAGATTACAGAGAAAAGTTTTATGCAGGTGGAAGAATTCCAGGGAATTTCTTCCGTAGAGAAGCGAAACCATCTGATGATGAAGTGCTTACAATGAGATTGGTGGACAGAGTATTGCGTCCTCTTTTCCCTGAAGATTTCCACGCTGAAGTTCAGGTGATGATCTCATTAATTTCTTACGATAAAGAAGTAATGCCTGAAGCTCTGGCAGGTTTGGCAGCTTCTGCAGCAATCGCTATTACAGATATTCCTTTTGATGGGCCAATGTCTGAAGCGAGAGTAGTAAGAATTGACGGACAATTATCCGTTAACCCAAGCTATGAAAATTTATTAAAATCAGATATCGATATTATGGTGGGAGCTACTAAAGACTCCATCGTAATGGTAGAAGGGGAGATGAAGGAGATCTCTGAGCAGGAAATGCTTGAGGCGATCAACTTTGCTCACGCTGAGATCAAAAAACAAATCGAAGCTCAGGAAAGATTAGCTGCTAAAGTAGGTAAAGCTTTCCCTAAAAGAGAATACAGCCACGAAGATCACGACGAGGAAATTCGTGAAAAAGTATGGAAAGAGTGCTATGACAAAGTATATGAAGTAGCAAAAACTCCATCTAATAAAGAAGAAAGAGGAGATAAATTCAAAGCAATCCGTGAAGAGTTCTTAGCTCAGTACGCTGAAAACGAAGAAGAATTAGCAAGAGTAACTCCTTTCGTTAAAGTATATTACCATGACGTAGAGAAAGAAGCAATGCGTCAGATGATCCTTGAAGACAATATCCGTCTTGATGGTCGTGATCCACAAACGATCCGTCCGATCTGGTCAGAAATCGATTACCTTCCGGGAGCTCACGGTTCAGCTGTCTTCACAAGAGGAGAAACTCAGTCTTTAACAGCTGTAACTTTAGGTTCTGTAAAGGATGCGAACATGATCGACAGCGTAATTACGCAACACGACGAAAGATTCTTCCTACACTATAACTTCCCTCCATTCTCAACTGGTGAAGCAAGACCTTTAAGAGGAACTTCAAGAAGAGAAGTAGGACACGGAAATTTAGCACAGAGAGCTTTAACTGCTGTTATTCCAGCAGAAAATCCATACACTATCAGAATCGTTTCTGATATCCTTGAATCTAACGGTTCATCTTCAATGGCAACAGTTTGTGCTGGTACATTAGCATTGATGGATGCTGGGGTTCAGATTACAAAACCAGTTTCTGGTATTGCAATGGGACTTATCACAGATAAGAAATCAGGTAAATTCACTGTACTTTCCGATATCTTAGGAGATGAAGATCACCTTGGAGATATGGACTTCAAAGTAACAGGTACTGCTGATGGTATCACTGCATGTCAGATGGATATCAAAATCCAGGGACTTTCTATGGATATCATGGAGAAAGCTTTGATGCAGGCTAAAGACGGAAGATTACATATCCTTAACAAGATCACTGAAACAATTTCTACACCAAGAGCAGACGTGAAGCCTCACGCTCCGAAAATGGTTGTTATGGAGATTGCTAAAGATTTCATTGGTGCTGTAATCGGACCTGGTGGAAAAATTATCCAACAATTACAAAAAGATACTGAAACTGTTATTGCTATTGAAGAGATCGGAGAAATCGGACGTATCGAAATTGCAGGAACAGACAGAGAAAAGATCAATGCTGCTATTGCTAAGATCAATGAAATTACTTTCGTACCTGTTGTAGGTGAAGTTTACAAAGGTAAAGTAGTGAAGGTAATGGATTTCGGAGCTTTCGTTGCGATTGCTAAAGGAACAGAAGGATTACTTCACATTTCAGAAATTGAATGGGCTCGTTTAGACAAAGTTCCTTATGCTGAAGGTGATGAAGTAGAAGTTAAATTTATGGGTTACGATGATCGTAAGAAAATGAAGCTTTCCCGTAAAGTTCTTTTACCAAGACCTCCAAGACCTGAAAGACCAGAAGGACAGGGTAGACCAGAAGGTCAAGGTAGACCTGACGGACAAAGAAGACCGGATGGGCAGAGAAGACCTGAAGGACAAAGACCACAAGCTGAAAAACCAGCTGAAGATCAAACTCCTTCTTCTGAAGCATAAGAATTACTCTTAGATATAAAGAAATCCCTCAATTTTGAGGGATTTTTTATTTTATATAGGTTTTTTGTTGTAAACGCAAAGGCACAAAGTTTTTAAATAGAATACTTTTTTAAGGCGCAATAGAATCAAAGATTCTCAGCAAGGATGCTGTGCTATTTTGCCACGAATGCACGAATAAATTATTTATATGCAGTATAGTATCAGTAAAAAAAATTGTGCATTCGTGGCGATTAAAAATATAGATTTTGTATACATCTATCACCATCTGCGAAATCAGTGAGAGATCAACAGTATTCAATTTTATCGTAGATAAAATCCTTGCGCCTTAAAAATAGAGTAAAGTTATATAATTCCTTGCGCCTTTGCGTATATCCAACAACCGTACATAATTTAGCTTCCCACTCTTTGCTTAAGATCCTCAGCACCACCGGTTTTTCTAGGCTGTCCGTTTTTAGAAGATCCAAAGTTGTAGGTGTAGGAAAGCGTCACCACACGCGTATCTCTTTTCACTGCAAAATTTTCGAGATAATCATTATAAACCGTTTGCCCTTTTATATTACTTGTAAAGAATACATCTGTGAAGGAGAATTTCAGGATGCTGTTGTTTTTAAATTTCTTCTGGGCACCGATATTTAAGTACCAATTGGGGCTTACGTTCAGATAAGCATATATTTCTTTAGCTTTATAATTTCCGGTTAATTCTGCGGTGAATCCGTTTCCTAATTTAAAAGAATTGATGCTGTTGATATTGAAAGTAAAGTTTCCTTGATTGTTGATCTGTGTTCCGGAGACATTTCCAGTGTAGGAGCCATAGTAGAAATTGGCGCTGTTATTCATATCCCACCACTTCGTTACTTTTACAGGAGCAATCAGGTATAATCCGTAGTATGATACAGAGTTCAGGTTTTCAAAAGTCTGTACTGTTACATTTTGACCATCTTCAGAAATAGGTTTCAGAATATCTGTAATATTATCTGAGGTTCTGCTGTAGCTTAATGTTGCAAAATATTTATTGCTGAGGCTGTAAGTAAGTTCATAATTCATGGTAGTCTGTGGATTCAGGTCCTGGTTTCCGGCTCTCATGGTAGTGGGATCAAGATAGAGTTTGAATGGATTCAGTTGGTTGTAACTCGGTCTTGTAATTCTTCTGCTGAGATTCACTTCCAGGCTGCTCTTTTCTGTCAGATCGTAAGATAATACAGCACTCGGAAACAACTGAGTATAGTTTCGTTTGTTCACCTGGTTGGTGGCAAGCTGTGTTCCTTTTACATTGGTGTTTTCCAGCCTTAAACCAGCTGTAGCTTTAAATTTATCCCATTTTTTTGAAACATTTCCATAAATAGCATTGATGTTTTCCTCATAAATGAAATGATTGGTTTTTCTAAGATCAGGATGTAAAACACCATTGTCAACATCAAAAAATTTCATGTCATTATCCGTTTTTACAAAGCTGGTTTTAATTCCGCTTTCAAGCTTCCATTCGTTTTTGAAATTTTTGGTAAGGTCTGATTTTAATGAATAAATATTCAGTTTTCCATCCATATCTCCTTTCATAATATCCAGTTTGTCGGCTCCGGTATCTAATTGATGAGTTCTCGTTTCAAAATTCTGTAAAGAAGAATTGGAGTAGTTGATATAATCAAAATCGGTAGAGATTTCCGAACCTAAAGAATCAATAGTGTATTTATGGTTGAGATTAAAAGAAACGTTGGTCCAGTTATCATTAGATGTATTTTGGGTATTAAAAGTACTCTTAGGTGCATAATTACTGCCCAAAGTTGTATTGAAATTGTTACCATCCAGGTTGAATTTGTTGGAAACCAATCCTAAGGAAAAGCCTAAAACGTTTTTATCATTCATATAATAATCCATTCCTGCTTTCGCAATGTGGTTATTGAATTTGAATTTCAGGTAGTTATCCTGTATAAAAGCTTCCTTGAAATTATTGTTTTCATAAAAATTTCTATCCAGAACCAATCCGTTGTAAGCCTCTCTGTACGCAAAGCTGTAGCTCCCGAAAATATTGATTTTTTTATTTCTGTGGTTAATACTGATGCTGTTATTATTTTTCACGTATTTACCCATTCCCAGAGAGGTAGAAATACTTCCGTTAGTCCCTTTTCTCTGTTCTTTTTTAAGCTTGATATTGATAATGGAAGATCCTGCTGCATCATATTTTGATGAAGGATTGGTAATGAATTCTATCTTATCAATTGTGGAGGATGGGATGCCTTTAAGATAATTAGCAAGATCACTTCCGGTCATAGGAGTGTTTTTGCCATCAATTTGAATCAGGAGATTTCCTTTTCCTCGAAGGCTGATGTTGTCATTATTATCAATATTGATTCCCGGAGCTTTTTCCAATACCTCAAAGGCAGAATTTCCGGTGCTGGCAATACTGTTTTCTACATTCATAATCATTTTGCCATCCTGTCTTTCAATCATAGGTTTGGCTTTGGTGATGGTTACGCCTTCAATAGATTTCACATTAAGGTCAATAGAAGGTAGAGTCGTATTATCAGCCAGTGAAATATTGTCTGAATGGTAGACTTCAGATCCGTTTCTGCTGATTTTTATATTATAGACTCCGCTTTTGAGGTCATTGAAGCTAAATTTTCCGTTGGTGTCTGCAATTTCTGTTTTAATCAGTTTATTGTCAGCATCCAGAAGGTTGATCTCCATCTGTTCTGCTTTGTCAGATTTAATGCTTCCTGACAGGGAAAAATTCTGCATGGTCTGGGCTGACAATATGTTGGTAAACAACAGCAGCAACCACATTAAAATGAGTGAAAATATTCTGGCCATAGTGTTTTACTTTTTAGGGTTGAGGCAGTTTTCTGAAATTTTGAGTAAAGCGGAATACATCATTTCAAGTTCATCTTTTGAAACTCCCTTCAGAGCAATTTCGCGGTTGTTTTCAACGATATTCTGAACTTCTCTGATAACCTTTTTTCCGGAATCAGTGACTTCCAGATTTGTCTTTCTGCGGTCATCAGGATGAACATGCCTTATGACATACTCAGATTTTACCATTAAATCAATAATTCTAGTCACAGAAGCATTGTCCTTAAAAACAAGATCACCAATTTCATTCTGGGTAATTCCCGGGTTTTCCAGAATCGCTTTGATAATGAGCCACTGATCTATGGTTATACTGTAACCATGAGCTTTCAATTGGCGTTGTGCATAGTTTCTATAGGCTCTGATGGCTTTATCTATGTTGTAGAATATAATTGAATTTAATTTTTCCATATTTTCAGATTAAAATGATTTATCAATTATTGATATATCAATTAATTTGTAGATGCAATTTTTCTTTTGTTACAATCTTCTGAAATTTTTTTATTAAAGAATTAAAAATTATTGAATTATCTATCTTCTTCTGTTGCTATATAGACGTTTTTTAATGTGTAGGTACAGTTTGGAAAATACTATTCATATTTCAATGTCAGCTTCGGTCAAATCAAGAAATAATAATTCAAATTATGGGGAAAATATCTATGTTTTTTTAACTGATTTTATTTAATATTGTATCATAAAAACACAGATCGAAATGATAATTTATTATGTCAAAAAGGGACAATCCTTTGTTGACCTTTGTAATGAGGTTCAGCTCGAAAATCCTGATTACTTGAGAGACTACCATAATCAAAAATGTTCTTTGTCTGAACGTTTGGAAGATGATCTTACTCCAGGAATGAAACTTTATATTCCATCATCAAAGGAAATCCTTGAGATCAACAAAATAATCAGAGACAATCATCAAAGCTTTTATGATTTCCGACGAAAGGGAGGTTTCCTTTCAATTTCAAACTCTGGGAAGGTAATTATCAAATTACTCAGACTGCCTATTCAGATGAGAAAATTCTTACAAAGTATGAAAGCAAAGTCAAGTTGCATTTTGAAGGAATTAAAAATGAGTACTACCATTTTCTCTTTTCAACGTTAGATTTCAGAAAGAATGATGACATTTCAGATACCAAATTGGATACCCTTGCAAAAATGTGCATAGAGGTAATCAACCCAATCCGATACATTATAGATATTGAAGGAAAAATTGTTGATATATTACTGACAAAGCAAACAGAAGATATTGTTTCTGAATTGGATTCCATAAAGCGCTTTTTTTCAGATCAATATTCCTCTGATTATATTCAAAAAATGAAAGATATTGCCCGAAATCCTAAACTTATTTTTCAAAAGTTTAAACACTCATTGTTGAGCACTTTTATGTTTGGGATCTTTTATAGAACCCAATTAAGAAGTTGGACAAATTCAGATGTTTATTATGATTTCTATCCCTGGATTTTTAATGCTCGACCCATACGGTTTGAATTTCAAAATACACTATTGCCTAAAGAGACTTTAGATGATGAAAGAGTCAGAATTCAGCAAAAAGGGATTTCTTCTGACCATCGAAGTCAAGAAGCTTTGCGTATGGCGAATACAGAATTTAATGACGAAGCTGAAATGACAGAGGGGTCCATAGATTGTGAACATTTTGCTGAATATATTTTTAACAGGGAAAATTGGTCGCTGTATAAGATTGAAGCAAGATTTGAATGCTTCGGACATGAAAATACTGAGAGAGAAGATTTCTTATTAGAGAGAATTTAAGATCACTATTATATTTAAAAACACCAAAACCACAATACGATGTCAGAAAACACTTCCCCTCACGATGGTAAATATTTCGTGATCCAAAAAGGAAAAGCCCAATGCAATCAAGGGAACCAGTTTCCACAGTTTAAAGTAACCTCACACCAGAAACATTATTGGAATCATAAAGAAGGACAGGCGGATTATTTAGCCGTTACAGAAGATGATCTACAATTCACACCACCTGGTCCCAGCTTTGGACAATGCAAGTTAAAACCAAGTTCAGGCGGTTATTTACCGTGTGCTTTTGCTCCTGCAGGAAAATGGCAAAAACCTTATGAGAAGACAAAAGTCATGAACAAAAGTTGTATTACAGAACTGTCTGAATTGATGTGTACAATAGGAGGAAAAATAACCATAAAAGAACATGGGCAAACTGCGGAGGTAACCCAACAAAATGTCAGGAATGCAGATCCAAAACAGCAGCAGAATATTAACCCATTGCTTGACTACAAAGAATTTCAGGATGAACAGGAAGAAGATCTAAACATCTGTAATTAAAAACACACAAATATGGGAAAATTAACAATCATCGGAAACGATAAACCTGTAATCGGAAAACAGGAAATGTATTCTGTTGTTGCAATAAATGGCTGGCTGAATCCTTTACAACCTATTAAAAACCCTTTGGAAGCCCCTAAACCCCATTGGGAAGTGATGGTCCAGACCAAAACAGGCTGGAGAAAAGGCGGAAGTGATAAAGAAGGTCAAGTAGTTCCTTATATTTTCGGACAGAAAAGCTTATTGCACAAAGGAATCAAAATTGTTGTACAGCAAGGTAACGATAAAGGAGAACTTATTGTCCATCCGCAACGGGCTAAAGAACCAAAAATAACCAGGGTAGAGCTTTTGGATGCCAATTATAAACCTATTCCAAAAGGTAAAAAGCTGAGCTACAAAGACACCATTATTGCAAGAGCCTATTGTGTAGAAATGTTCGGGATGAATATTGCTTTTACCCTTTGGGAAGATGATGCCCAGGGAGAAGGACAAAACCCCACAGTAAATGCTTTTAATAAAATAAATCCAGCCCCTGTTCTTAGCAGAGTGAATGAAAAAGGAATGGCAGAAGCTGTTTTCAGATTACCTTTTTACACAATGGCTGTACTGATTGCCAATGCACACACTGCATCAGGCGATAAAAGTGAGGGAGCCACTTACGAATATTATGTAACGGCTGATGCGGTTAGTAAACATATACAAAAAGCAAGTCCTAATGTTAATGTAGTTAACCCTACTCATAATCCAGAACCTCCAAGAAAAAGAGAGGTTCCTAAAGGGCATACTCCAACACCAGCAAAGCCTAAAACAACTCCTGTTCCAGAGAAACCCAAATCTAAACCTGATGGGAATTCAGCAAAGTTCCCAGTCACCACAGGCGGGAAAAAGAATGATGATCTACAAGGAAAGATCCTGAATGCTGAATTTGTTGATAAAGTTGGAAACAGACTTCATTCCTCGAAAGTAGGAACAACCGTATTCATGAAGATTACGGCAAAGGATATGAAAAACAAAAAGGTAAAGGTAAAAATATGGGAGGAAGATAATATCAAATGGACCAATGATCCGATTTTTGAGAAAGATTATGAATTGCTTTATGACACAAATTTCATCTGGATTGTTTTAACAAAAAAAATGTTTATCGAAGGCAATGATGGCGGTAGTGATAGCGCAAAACAGGATTATTTTATAGAAGTAATACACAATGATATTTCTGTAAAATCTGCAGTGATGCTTGTGAGTGCGGATGCTGAGCCTACAAAGGTAGAGAGTGGGGATAATCCAGTAGGGGTTGAAAAAGTGAAATTAAAATTCAGCAAGGTTGTTGGATTAGGAAGAGAAGCTGTTTTATACATAACAAGTGAAATTGCAACAGAAATAACTGTTGATAAAAATGGTAAAATAACCTCTTATCCTGATTATGGAGGATATAATGGAATGAATGAATATAAAGAAGGAAATAAAATATACACTAAAAAATTGGCTAATGGGAAAAGCGCATTTCCATTGTATAAAATGTATATTTATAGAGGAAATAAAACAGGTGAAGCCGTTAAAAAATTAAAACAAGATATAGAGAATAAAACTCATGAGAATGCTGAAGCTACTGTCTTAACTGTTGCAAGGCATGCACAAACTAATAATAAAGATTATGCAAGTTACGGACCTATCCCACCAAACACGACCAACACAATGTATAGAGTTCGATATATGCAAGCATGGAATCACGCAGGAAAAGAGAGTTTTAGGTATAGATTTGTTGATAATACGACATCAAACCTAAAACCTGTGGCTGATTTTAAAAAAGAGGTTTCAAGTGGAGCAATGACATTAGGAAGCAGGAGTTCTATATCCATTGACCCTTGGAAATCTAAAGATTTGATAGGTTGCTTAGGTATAAGAAACTCAAATGGAGAAAATCATTCAAGTTATGCAGGTGAAATTGGAGACTTAAGCGCTTCAAATTATAAGTTTGTTTACCATGCGTTAAACAATTATTTGGAATCAATAATTCCTGAACTAACTGGTGTTTATGGAAGACGAGGTTATTCTAGCAATGGAAAAATAGTTGTCAAAGCCTCGGAATATAAAGAGGAAATTAAAGTTTATGCACTTGTAGACCCTTTACCCGAAATAAATAACTGTAAATGTAATGAATTAAAAAATGATGGTAGGAAAGAATATTATGATTCTTTTGGTAATAAAGTAATTAATTATGTAGCTACACATACATCTGCAAATAAATTCAAAGGATTATATATGATTGCACAAAGAAGGCAAGAAAATGGTTTTAATTTGAAAACACCGCTGAATAATCCAATGAATATAAAAGGTTCTGGTGATGCTGGTAAAAAAAGCATGTCAACACATGAAACATATGATGGTAAGTATCAAGCAAGAGTTGAAAGTTTTGCTAACTTCACATCCGAAGAAGCAGGTTTTAACGGATATATTGAGCTTCTGAAAAAGAATTTCCCAGATGCATATACTGCATTGACAGACAATTCTAAGACTATAGAAAATTTTGTTGTTGGATTGGAAGATACTGGGAAAAAAGGTGCATATGCCACTGGAGAACCTAAGAATGGACTAACAGGACCTCAACAGTACAAAAAAGCAGTCAAAGATAATTTTGTGTCAACATTAAAGGATTATAAGAAAATATTAGAATGTAAGCTCTGTAAAACAAAAAATGAAAAAGAGAAAATAGAAATCCAAAAGGACATTGAACTTTTAAATCAATTAAAATGAAAAAAAGAATAGCATTCCTAATTTTGTTCCAATTATTATCTTGTAAAGGACAAGACAAAGATAATTGCAGTAAAGAAAATGCTTATAATAAAGTGACTCAAATACAAGAGGTTGCTGAAGCTATGCAATTGCATAAAAATAGTAATCAGAAAATAGTTTTTGAGATTGATGAAGGTGTCTATAATAAGAAAAAATATTATGTTATAAAAGAAGAGCAAGAAGGTGAATTTCATAACAGCGTTTGGAATATTTTTTATGTTGATAAGAAGGATTGTTCATTATATTACTATGACACAGTAAGTGGAAATTTATTAACATTAGAAAAATGGAGATTATTAGGAAAAAAAAATAATGACAAAAATAAAATTATGGAAGAAACAAAGTTTACTGATATTTTTAACGAAGGAACAGTAATAAAATTTACTACTAAGGATCTAGATAAAAAAGATGTAGAAATTCAAAATTTTAAACAAAAAATTGAACTATATGAGAATGAAAATCCTTTAATAGAAGATTTTGACAATAAGAATTTATCATATTTGATTAATAATGAAACTTTTTTTGATGTACAATATTATATTGATAATAGTTGGTTACAATATTTTATTACTAAATACAAAGTTGATGTTTCAAAACTAAATGATTTAATGAACCTTTCTATAAATCAAGAAGACTTTAAGGCGGTTAAGTTATTGACTGATAATGGTTATATTGTTTCAAAAAAAGAGTTGAATACTCTAATAACTACAGAGAATAATATAAAAGAGAAGGTACAAGAAAATAAATCAGATGGATATGAGAGTTATATAATTTCAAATTCTAAAATAAACCAAATTTCACAATATTTAAAAGAAAAATATTCTCTAAACAAAATTGTTGACCCAGATGGCTATGCCAATTTAAGAAAAGACAAAAATACTTCCTCAGAGGTTCTACAAAAGGTAAAATCAGGAGAACATATTGAGGTTTTGGATAATACTGGAGATTGGTTTTGGGTAAAAACTAAAGAAGGAAAAGAAGGATTTATCCATAAAAGCAGAATAAAATCAAAATAAAGAATAGTATTTTTTAACAGACTGTTTAATATAAAATCTCCAAAGTCAGGAGACTTTGGAGAACGTGAGTTTCATTTTTTAGATATAAAGTATTTTACACCCAATGATAAAAAATCAAGGATTTTTAAACAATCCATCAATCTGTTTTCGTACTGCATCATTCGGAGAAACTATATAAAACTCACGAAGCAGATCTAAAGAACCTGGCTTTTTAGGATGTTGATTATTGTTAAGAAAGGCTTTCAATGCAGTATTTACTTTGTTTTCACCTATTAAATCACTTAATTTCACCATAGCAACAGCTCCTTTGGAATAAGAAATATGTGGAACATCTCCTGTCGCTCTGTAAATAGGCAAATTCTCAAATAATCCTTTCTCATTATCGTAGATTTGTTGGTGGACCTTGAGTCTTTCCATCATTTTTGCTTTTCCGTGCATCTTTTTGTAGAGCATCATTTCGGTGTACATGGCAAGGGTTTCGGTGAGCATTACAGAACCTTCTCGGTCATCGGGATTAATCTGGCTGTTTCCCCACCAAAGATGGGAGAGTTCATGTCCTGCCAGTTCATTAATTACATCCTGTTTCTGATCTGCATGAATATTAGCATGAAAAATCATGTCTTCAGGCATAAAGATAGTAGAAGGGTAGGCTGTTGCTGCAAAACCTCTGGTGAAAGATGATATTTCAGCAAAATTGATGGTTTTGAATGGATATTTCCCAAAATTTTGCTGACAGTAATCCAAAGTAAGCTGTGCATTTTTCAGAAGATGATCTACATTTTCAACATGATTTTTATGGTAAAAAATATTGAGGACAATACCTTTATAACTGATACTTTTGAATTCATATTCAGCAGAAGAAACAGCAAAACGGAAAGGAATATTTTCTGCTTGAAATTGGCAATAATTACGGTCTGACTGAGTCCATTTTTTTATCAGATCACCTGTTCCTACAGCGGTTTGATCTTTTTCAGTGGAAACGGTCATATCAAGGTTGATAAAATCCTTTTTGAACACTTCCGGAGCTTCGGGCTTCTTTATTTCTCTCAATTTTCCCAATTGGTATTGGATGCGAAGCTTTTCATCCTGAATTTCAAAATCTTTTTGATACCCAATAGTTGGATAATATCTGCTGATTCTCATAAAAGATCCGTTCTCAATAATGGCATTAAAAGACTGATGTCCGTTTACGGCGAACCATTGATAGGATATTTTGAAATCAAGAATAGCCGTATCATTAGGTTTTAAAGCTTTTTTTAATGGAACCTCAGAAGTATTCTCAGTAATAATAATTGTTTCAGAACCAGATTTTAAAACGGCTGTTTTGAGTTTCAGATCAGCATTAAAATTGACAAGAATTTTATCAATAGGCTGGTTCGTCTGGTTTTTAAGGGTATAACGACCAATGATTTCATAGGCATTTTGCGATGGATACAGCTTAATTTCAGTTTTAATAGCCGTTATATCAGGCTGTGGAAGGTTTTCATACTTTCGGAAACCCTTTTCATATTGAACAGAACTTAAAATCTCTTTTTTTTCATCTTTCGGAACATATCCTTTCATGAAATAGTTTCCGGACACAATCCCTGATATGAGAAGAATAACAGTAAAAACAGATTGAATAACAGAAGCTTTTTTAAATTTAATAAAGCTATTCATCAACCATAATAAAGCAATTATTCCGGATCCAAATAAAAGTCTTTGTGCAAAAGCTTTTTCGTAGATTCCATAGCCATTGAAATCACTATAACTTCCTTTAAAATCTGAAAATATGCTTAAAACAGGATAGGAAAGAAGCTTATCGGAAACAGGGCCAGCCAGTACAAAAACAGCAAGAATGGAAATTCCCAGCGCGATAAATTTCTGCGGAATTCTGTCATTGATTAATAGAATAAACCCTGAAAACAAGATCAGTGGAAAGGTGTTGAAAACGAAAACAGCTAGGTAAGCATTCCAATCAATATGAAGATACTGATAAGCAACCTGAAAAATAATACCTTCCCCAATTAAAACTCCTGTAAAGAAGAAGAGCAGAACACTTATTGAAATAAAATGGCCAACTAGCTTATTTTTTGAGAGAAAAGTACTGTTTTCGATCAGTGAGAATCCGGATGATTTTGATCTCCAATACAGGTCGTTCATAAAATAAGCAGCTATCATTAGTCCCAGTAAGTGAAAGTTTTCCGATATGGTGATGGCCATAAGCCCTGAGCTGGCATATTTCTGTGGCAGACGGATTCCTTTTTCAATTTCAGCATACATTTCCATCCCTACAGCAAATACAAGGAGAATTGAGATGGCCGGAACGGTAATGCTTTTGAACAGATAAATCAGATCTATTCTGGCAAAAGATAGTGTGGACTGTATAGCAGAAACTTGTCCGAAATGGGGCTGTACTGTTGAATATTCAGATTTGAAAAACTTTGTCTGAAAATCGTTTTTAAAGGGAAGTTTTTTGGTCTTTTGTTTTGAAATGTTTGAAAAGGAGAATTGTTTTACAGTAAACCATAGAAGAGCAATAGATGCAATGAAGCAGAAGATTCTGTTGAAAAGTAAATAGCTTGTCAGAGGCACCAACTGTATGTTTTTTTGTTCAGCAGTAAGTAATCTCGCATTCATAAAATAAGAAGATAGTCCAAAAGGATCAAGGATGGCTGAAAGCTGCTGGGTTTCTAATGACTGTGGCATAGCTCCAGCCATGAATGGTGAATTGGAAAATAATAAAATAATCATGTAAAATATATACAGCAACAATCCGCCAATCACAACCAATAGCTTTTTTCTGAAAATAAAGGTTGTAGAAAAAAGGAAACTACACACCAACAATGTATTAACCAGTCCGAAAATGAACAAAGGATAGAGGTAGTATATTATATGAAATCCTTTCTGCATCTCACTTCCGGTACGAAGGCTTTGACCTATAATGAAGCCGAGCATTAGGAATGAAAAACTTAAAAAGGTCTGCAAAAAGTAGGTAAGAAACTTTCCTTTCAGGTAGGTTTGTTTTGAAAGGGGAAATGAAAACAGAACAATATCAAATTTGGAATCCTGGTCTTTAAACAATAGTTGTAAGGCATATATTGTCGCGAAGAAAATGATGGAAAGACTCAGCATTCCGGTCATAAACCCGATGGTATAAGGTGAGTTCAGATAGATTCCTTCTCCTACGGAAAGGTTGAACTGATTCCCACAAAAAACACCCAGGAATACAAGAATTAAAGCAATAAGATACATAAGCCAGTGCTTGGTATTGCGTCTGACTTCAAATGAAAATATAGCGTTCATGACTATGGTTTTTGCGTTAAGGTATAAAAGTAAAAGTGTTCCAGTAAAGGGTTTACAGGCTTGAAATCTTCAGGGGCTTCTTCAGAAAAATGGTAATTTGATGATTTCTTTCAATCAGTTGTCTGCTGATGACTTCATAATGAGCGTAATAATTCTCCAGTTCATTGTTATCAATAGAACGGGACCATATTTTGTGTTCCAATTCAGCCATTAACAGTCTTGGTTCTCCTTTTCTAAGGATTTTTCCATGATTCATAATGGCAATTTCTGAGCACAGGTTTCTCACATCTTCCACCAGATGAGTGGAAAGAATAACAATAATATCCTGGCTGATATCATTCAGTAAAATATTGAAACGGTTTCGCTCTTCAGGATCTAAACCAGCTGTAGGTTCATCTACAATAATGATTTTAGGATTTCCCAATAATGCCTGGGCTACTCCAAAACGCTGTTTCATTCCCCCGGAGAAAGTATGCACTTCTTTCTTTTGAAAATCCGATAGATTCACTTTTTCAAGCAGATCCAGAATCTGTTTTTTACGGTTGTTTTTGTCCGTAATTCCTTTCAGTATAGCAATATGTTCCAAAAGATCATACGCCGAAATTTTAGGATAAACCCCGAAATCCTGAGGTAGAAATCCTAAGTTTTGTTTGATAAATTCCGGACTTTTAACAATATCAACATCATTAAAAAAGATGCTTCCCGAACTGGGTTTCTGTAATCCTACAATGGTTTTCATCAGGGAAGATTTTCCGGCTCCATTAGGGCCTAAAAGTCCAAACATTCCGTTATTGATTTCCAGAGAAATGTTATCAATGGCTTGAAAACCATTTTTATACGTAAGATTGAGGTTGTTGATGGATAAGGTATTCATAATATTGAGTTTGGGTAATAGGAGTGTAGGTAATCCGGTTGGGGACTACTGTTGTTTAAAGAGACGGATAGATAATAGACGGATAGATGAGAGACTTAAAGTGTCGGTAATGAAGAGCATGTATAAGACTTTCAGCTTTCAAATACCAAAATATTGAAAGGATAATAACCTTAAACGATGAACTTTAAACCTTGAACTCTACAAATCTTCCTCTTTGTATTCCAGGATATCTCCCGGCTGGCATTCCAGGATTTTACAGATGGCTTCCAGAGTGTCAAAGCGTACACCCTTTGCTTTTCCGGTTTTGAGGATTGATAAATTGACGGGTGTGATTCCCAGTTTTTCTGCCAATTCTTTACTCTGCATTTTTCGTTTGGCTAGCATGACATCTAAGTTGACTATAATTGGCATGTTAAATAATTAGGTCTTGTTCGTTTTGCAAATGTAGCCCTTGCTTAAAGATATTCGCAAGAAACAGACAGAAAATTCCAAGCATAAAGTGAATAAACACCAGGCCCCAGATGATACTTTCTACTTCCACAAAGAAACTCGCGATAATAACCAGTGGAAGTGGGATGAAAATATTAAAAAGGTAAAATCTCTTAAGCTGTGTGATATGATCTTTTGTAAAAAGTTTAGGCTGGAAAAATACTCTGAAAACCTTTGCTGATAGCCAGAAAAAGATCCCATAAGGAATTAAAACCAGCATAAATGAAAAAATGATATAAGGATAATTATCTTCTATATTCAGAAATGGCTGTTGGGTAAATGGATAATTAATATGAAGGTATTTGTCATTACCATAAGGTGTCACTGAAAATCCTGTGGCAAGGCAAAGCAGAGCATACAATGCTGTTATCAAATATCCCGCAGACAAAATAGAGCAGATATAAAATAAAATCCTGGAAATAATTTTGGTCTGATTCATATCACGATCATTAATTAGTATTGCAAATGTATAATTAATTATCGTAAAACAATAATTTATTTAAATAAAATTTTATTTTTAAATATAATGAGTCAGTCAAAGGAATGGTCGTAATCCTTATCTTTACTATAAAATATAATCATCATGGCTTATAATACAGAACTGGCAGACAGGGTTCGTGAATGGCTGGCCAACGTAAAGGATATTACAATTGAAGAAAAGAAAATGTTCGGTGGACTGGCATTTCTGGTGAATGATAAAATGTGCATCAATATCAGTCACGACAATCTGATGTGCCACTACAATCCCGAAAGGGAAGAAGAAGTCGCAGAGAAAACAGGCTTTCTTCCCATGATTATGAGAGGAAAGCAATTAAAAGAATATTGCTATGTAGAACCCATCGGTTTTCAGAAGCCTGAAGATTTTGAATACTGGATGAAGATTTGTCTTGATTATAATAAAATTGCAAAAGCTTCGAAGAAGAAGTAAGTTTGAGGGTTTGAGTGTATGAGAGTGGGCGACCATTGTTGTAGCTTCCCACTAATCATTACTCATTATTTATTACTCATTACTCATGATTTCCTGTATAATTGTTCCCTTATCTGAATCAGAATCTTGGTTGTTTTCTCCACATCAGGTGATTCAGGAAGTAGAGAAACGGAATGATGATGCTCAATAGATTTAATAAGGTTGTCGGCTTTTTCCATCACAGCTTCATAAGACCAGTTTCCGACTTTAATATCCAGTAATTCTTCCCGGTTTTCTACACGAATCTGAATAGAATGGTTCCTGAAGATCTGCTCACACGATTGCAGCAAGCGGATGGTATGCATCATATTCTTGCTATCATAGTTCTGTCCATGCGTTTGGTTGACATTGTAACGGTCTTCATTACGTTCCTCAACCCATTTCCAGTATTCCCTGTAATCTTTACAGTAAGTAGAGTAGACATCGAGGTTACAGAACAGGTAAGCATCCGGTTTTTCATCTTTTGGAACAGAAGATACCGAAACCTGATTTGCTTCTTCATGCTGGATAACACCTTTATAATTCAAGGTTTGTGAAGCATCATAGAATAACGCGAACATTCCTTTAGTATGATCAATAGCCGTCAACCCACATTTTTCCTGAATTTTTCCATGCTCCGAAAGCCATTTTTTCAAAGGAACAGAACTCTGACCGTCCAAAATAAAGCAAAAATCAAGAACAGATTTTCTTTCTTTATCAATAGGGTTTAAAATCTTTTTATTAAGACCTTTAGCCTTTTTAATCTGAGAAACAGCATATCCGGCAAAGGTATCTTTGCATAGTTTGGAGAGAAAATCTCTTGGTTTCAGAAGGTCCATTAGCGGATGTTTGTACAGAATGCAATCCTCAGGACTGGCCAAAACCTCCAAAATATTAGGATTGTTCTTTTGCAACAGTTCTACAAACCTCCCGATTTCATAATAAGTAATATCATTCGTCTCATTGGAGATCTGTGGAATGTAGTTCAGTCCAAAGAAGTCTTCCTTCGGCAGGTAATACACTCCACGGATATCTGTATCCGAGGTTTCTGTTGCCAGCCCGAAAGCCCGGCTTCCGGAGATGGCTTCGAAGAGGATGAGGTTTTTATTTTTGAGGTCTTGGATGGTCATAACCTATCTAAATCTATAATTTCTTCAAACCAATTTTTTGCAGTCTCAATAACTTGGGATGAAGGATTTTGAAAAAACACTGCTAAGTTTTCTTTTGAACGCGTACAACAAACATAAAATAATTTTTGAGTTCTTTCTAAAACACTTGCCTTATCTGTTCTATTTGTAAATAAATAATTGAAATTATATTTTGTCCAGTTTCCATTATCTAAAATTACCAAGACATTGTCAAATTCAGTTCCCTTAGTTTTGTGTTGGGTAGAAAAGGGAGTTAAGCCTTCTAAATAATTATATAATTTTATAAATTCTTGATATGAAACTTTTTTTACTCTGTCGTAGATATATTCTGAGGAATTGATGAAATTATCAATTTTATCATCTTTTTTAACAATTTCTAATTCATTTGCTTTATCTATTACCTCACCTATTGTTGTATTTTGATTTGTTAATAAGTGTTCAATATTATTTTTAAGTTCTCGTTTCTCATTAATGTTTTTGATAGTAATTCCATTTCTCTTCATGACTCTAAAAAACTCAGGAAAATTTTTATCCGAATAAAATCTTAATACATTTTGAATTTTGAACAAATGTTTGATAAAATTATCTCTTTTGGATCCTTTTTGGGGATCTTGCTCATCTAGTTCTCTTTTGTCATCAATAAGATTCTCTTTATCAATATAAATTTTTCTTATTTCATTGAAAGATTTATTCTTAACTTTTTCATAGAGTAATCTATGAGCTTCACTTGAGAGAATTTTGTTTTTCTTTAAAACATTAGTTGTAAAATTCAATTCGTTAACAAATTCGTCTATTGTATTGTATTTGCTCAGATTTTTTTTGGGAATTTTTTTTTGTTTTAAAGTTTTTTCTTTTAATTCAATCAATAATTCATTTTCAAATTCTAAATCAGAAAATTTTTCTATTGGTAAAGTTTTTATTTTGTCAAATTCTCTTAATGTTAATGCATTTGATTTTATTTCATCTAATAAATATAACCTCGTTTCCAATCTTAACTCATCAACTACTTCATCAAATGTCTTCTCTTCATCAATATGTAAATTATCAATTTTAATTTTCTCAACTAAATCTTTTTTAAGATTAATGACTGGATCTTCATCATAAATCTCCATTAAAGTTGAAAATCCAGCCTGCGCAGAAATCAAATTATGAGTTAGATCTAATTCTTTTGTTGTTCTAGAATTAGTAAAGTCCCAACCTTGATTAATGTTTTCCAAATAGTTTTTTATTTTTTCAATATCTTTTTGTACAGAGTACATAAACAATACATTGCCATCTTTTACATTACCATTAGGTAAGATATTCGGAGCTTTTAAGTCAGAAGAAGGTTCTTGTATAACATTATCCGTGCGAAGTTTGTTTGCAAGCTCGTAAATCTTTTTTGGGTTTCTTCTGTTTTGATTTTTAACAACCTCTTTTACGCTATCTTCTTCTAAATAGGAATTTATTTTACCAATTCCATCATCATAGATAGATTGCATTGTATCTCCAAACAAACCTATGATACATTCTTTTTTAGATACTTGTAAGTGATTTAAAAATATTCTAATAACCTTTTCATTCGTATCTTGATATTCATCAATGAATATGAATTTGAACTTATCTTTTAAAATATCACATAATTTAGGATATTTTGAAAACATATGTTCAGAAATAATTAGCACTTCATCGTGAGAAATAATTCCTTCTTTAAATCTTACATATTCTTTATATTGAATTTCAATGTTTTCAGATAAAATTACCTCAGGATTATCTATGATAATATTGGTAACAATATCTTCCTTTGCTAATTGTATTAAAGTTGACTTTAATTCTGATTGAAAATTTTTAATGCAGTCCCAGAGAAAATCGTGAATTGTTGATACTTTTAGATTTTTATGATTCACACGATCTTCAATTTCTTTTACCGCTGCATTTGTATAAGTCATACATGCAATTTTAATAGTAGGGCTTTCTTTAATGATTTGTCTGATTACAGAAACCAAAGAATATGTTTTACCACTTCCTGCTCCACCACTTAGTAAGAAATTATGTCCATTATCAATATGTTCGAAAATTGATAATACTTCTGGTTGATCTTGTATGTCTAGTCTTTCCTTAACCATAATAATCCTTCTTTAATGTAGGCGGGGATTTGCCAGTTAGAATATGTCTCATTGTTACATCTTAATACATCGATTGCAAAAGATCCTTTACTATCTACGCATTTCTCTGCTAAAAAATAAGCATCTTTTGAATCATCATAAAAATATTTAAGATTTTTAAGACCATTGAATTTACTTCTGTTATCTTTTATGAAATTTTTGTTTTGTGCTAAATGAAAAAAACTGTCTTCAAAACTTCTTGCACAATATCCTTCTTCTTCTGTTTGAATAATAATTTGTAAATACCCATCAGCTTGTTCTTGCCATATTTGTTCTTTTGAAAATCTCTTTTCTTTGAAACTTTTTTGTAAAAGATTCTGAAAAGAAGTTGAGTCTGGTGGATAAAAGAAAAGCAAAGTAGGATTACTTGTTTTTTCTGCTTCAGAAACTCTACAACTAAAATCAGATTTCCTTTCTTTATCTTTTCTTGTCTTTTTGATACTTCCATCGCTATTCCGTACAAAATCTTTTTTTACAGAATCTAAATCTGTAATTATTAAAGATTTTAATCCGACGAAGCTTATTAATTTTTCAAAGATATTTGCATAATTACCAACCTCTATAACAGATATATTTTGTGATAATAGCGGAAGCTCATTTATATCTAATTCAACTTCTAAATCTAATTTTTTCATCATCGCAGGTAATAGGATTCTTTCAGTATCACCTTCAATAAAAATAGCTTTATCAGCAAAAAATAATTCAGCTCTATTAAGTGTTAAGTATTGTTTTAAAAAACGATAGTTTTTTTCTTCGCCTACATCGACATATTCTTTTTCTAAATCTTTTAGATTTTTTGCCTTTATATCATTTTGTGACTCTTTTTTTAAATACTTTATGGAATTAAACTCTTGACAATTGGCAACTATATGAGATGAATGTGTACTTATAATATACTGAATTTGTTGACTTTTTATAGTTTTACCATTTACGTCTTTTTGAAGAGTGATTCCGTCTTTTAAAAGTTCAGTAATGTTTTTAATAAAAACATATTGCATTTGTGGATGAGTATGAGCTTCAGGTTCTTCAATGAAAAGTAAATTAATGTCAGCTGGATTTTCATCTTTTCCTCTTTTGAATTCACTCACTAAAATTTCAATCTCAAAAATCATACTTATAAGATTCATATAACCTAAACCGTTATAATGTTCAGGGAATTCAGAATCATTACTGTGTTTATATATAACTGTTGTATTTCCTTTTAATAATTCTTTTCGTTGTAAAGTGGAGATTACTTTTATAATAGATTCATCTTTTCTTATTCCTCCGAATAAACTTACTTTTTTTGTAATATCACTAAATAAGGCTTCATACACATTCCCTAAAATTTCATCAGTATCTTCAATTACTGACTTAAATTCGTCAATTTTCTTTTCATCTTCATCGTTTTTCTCACTTCTTTCATATATGTCAGATGTTTGTGTAGATAATGTTTTTTCATTTTCTTTATTTGTAACACTTCTTTTTGCACTAATGTATTTGAAATTAATAATATTACTTAAGTTACTTTTGATTTTAGATTGTTCCAAATCATTAAAATTACTTTCATCAATTATTGAATGTTCATAATTATAATTAATACTTTTCCATCTGTATTTAAAGAATTTTTCTGCATTTAGTTTAAAAAAATAATCAAATGTTTTTGGAATATATTTTTTTCTTTCTTCTTCAGGTTTATCCTTTTCTTTCTCTTCATATTCTTTTACTTTTTGATTTTCAGCAAGTATAAAAGATTTATACTCTTTTCGAAACTCTTTATATTCATCATAATTTAAATAATACTCATAGCCTAGAATAATTTTATTGTGATTAGGATCTAAATCCATCATCAAATCTGAAATATTACAGGTGTTTTCTCCTTCATCATAAGAAATCACAAGTCTTAATTTAATACCATGAATTGCTTTGTTGAAATCTTCTTCGTCAAGTTCATTAGTACTAAAAATTAATTCTTCAATTTCTTTTTTATAATCAAGGTTGAAATCTTCAGCAACTATTTTTTTCTTATCAGAATTGTTGATGAATTTATCTAGGCAAGTTAAAAGTGAGGTTTTTCCAGTGTTGTTCTTTCCTAAAACTAAGGAAAGAGACTTTTCCAAATCTATTTTAAAATCTTTGAGCAGCCTAAAATTATTTATA
Source organism: Chryseobacterium sp. CH25 (assembly GCF_004119455.1). Lineage (GTDB taxonomy): Bacteria > Bacteroidota > Bacteroidia > Flavobacteriales > Weeksellaceae > Chryseobacterium. Next base: position 1,129,379 of record NZ_NRQT01000001.1, on the reverse strand, counting down.
TATATAGACTCTATTTTCATAGCTTTTTAGTTTTTTCTAATATATTAATTTTCCTTTAATTGAGCAGTCTTTCTCAATCAACAAATATATTCCCAACCCATAAAAAAAGACTACGGGTTCCCGTAATCCTTAGCATTTTTGCAATATCTCCTTAAAAACTCTCTCCATATCCTTTTTATCTACATTTCCACCTCTCAACCCCTTCGATTTTTCCTCATTATAAGCTATGGTTTTCTCCAGAAAATCAAACAATTTCCAATCATTCGGGTGATAATAAGCTTCTCCCTTTGTTGCTTTTAAGTCTATAAGGTCTTCTATTTTTGTTCTGGTTTCATGGTCCACTAAAACAAGTAGCTCACTAAATAATACTGGCGGAACTGTTCCTTTTTCTATGATCCATTTTCCGGTTAAGGCAGTTCTCAAACAATAAAAATAGCTTTTTAGTTTTACTTCATCAGTTCTGCAGGCCTCCAGATATTTTTTGCTCATGCTTAAATAATGATAGGAAACAGCTACGGGTGAAAAGCAAGCATCAGCTAACGGTCTGAAAAGCTCTACAAACTTGGTGTTTTCCATATAGACGATAGGAGAGTAAAACCAGCTCAATAATGCAGCATTCGATTTCAGTAGAAGATGAAAGGTCTTTCGGAGATCCCATCCGGAACCGTCCAGATCATCTTCGGTCATAAATTCTATCGTTTCATCCTTATCCCAAGGCGAAAGATACCAGTCTTTTTCGTGACGGTATATAAAACGTATGTCATAATCGCTGTCCGGTGAGGCAAAACCCCAGGCTCTACTTCCGGATTCAACGGCAAGAAGTACCTCTACACCTCGTGCAGCTTCTACTTCTTTTATCTTTTCTATTATTTTTGGTGTCATTGTTTTCAATTTTATAATGCAAATTAAAGAGAGTAATGCGCAATGTTATTACGTAGATTTGCGGGGTTCGCGATTCGTGATTCGAGGTTGGGAGTTTCGGGGTAGGAGATGAAGAATATTTTAAGATATGAGAGCTTGTGATGCAAAGCTGTGTACTTTTATATTGGGTCGGATATTCCTTTTCAGTCCATCTTGTCTCTCATCTCTTCGTCTATTATCTCTTTTCTTTTTTCTCTCCACCCATTGCACAAACATTACCCACAATACTCCTTATTTCACTAATATTGCACTTTCTCTATTTAACATAACTATTTTTACAACCATGTTGACAACCGAACTACAGCATAAAATTGATTTCAAAACAAAACCTTTAGGAGCGTTAGGACACCTAGAGCATCTTGCCCACAAAATAGGAATGGTTCAAAATACCACTTTTCCACAGCTTTCAAGTCCTCATATGGTGGTCTTTGCTGCCGATCACGGGATTGCAACCGCTGGAGTAAGTGCCTATCCTCAGGAAGTAACTTATCAGATGGTGATGAATTTCTTAGGTGGTGGAGCAGCTATCAATGTATTTTGCAGACAGCACGGAATCAATATTAAAATTGTAGATGCCGGAGTCAATTTTGATTTTCCTGAAGGGTTGGATTTAATCAATCATAAAGTCAGAAAATCCAGTCGTAATATGTTGGAAGAGCCGGCGATGACTGCTGAAGAATATCAACAGGCTTTGCAGAATGGAAACTCAGTAGTGGCAGAAATTACTGAAACGGGTTGTAACATCATTGGTTTTGGCGAAATGGGAATCGGAAATACCTCTGCTTCTTCTCTGATGATGAGTAAATTATTCGATCTTCCTGTCGTAAGCTGTATCGGACGTGGTACAGGTCTGAATGATGACCAGTTGCTGAATAAGATCAATATTTTATCAGCTGCAATAGAGAAATATCCGGACATCAAAACTCCTGATGAAATTGCACAGACTTTTGGAGGGCTGGAAATTGCCCAGATGATCGGTGCAATGGAAGAATCTTTCCGTCAGAATATGCTGATTATGGTAGACGGATTTATTGCTACCGTTGCCATAGCCACTGCATGGAAAAAGAATCCTGATATTTTGAATAACTGTATATTCTGTCATGTAAGTGATGAGAATGCTCATCTTCAGCTTCTTGATTTATTAGGACAGAAAGCTTTACTGAATCTTAATTTAAGGCTGGGAGAAGGAACAGGCTGTGCATTGGCTTATCCGCTTATTCAAAGTGCCGTAAACTTCCTGAATGAAATGTCCAGTTTTGAAGATGCTCATGTTTCAAACAAAGAATAAATGAAAGCCATAAAGAATGAATTGATCTACTTTGCAACGGCACTGATGTTCTTCACCAGAATTCCAGTTCCGTTTACCATTCCGTATTCCAGTGAGATCATGAACAAATCCCAGAAATACTTTGCCTGGATCGGTCTTTTGGTAGGGTTGATTAATGCAGGGATTTTATACCTTTCTACTCAACTTTTTAACTTGGAAATAGGAATTGTCCTGATGATGATCAGCAGTGTGCTTCTTACCGGAGCATTCCATGAAGATGGTTTTACAGATATGTGCGACAGTTTCGGTGGCGGTTATGGAAAAGAGAAGATTCTTACCATTATGAAAGACAGCAGGGTAGGAGCTTATGGAACAATTGGAATCATTTTACTGTTTGCATTAAAATTCTTCAGTATTCAGGCTTTGGTAACGGTTGATCTGATGAAAACGCTGGGAATTATTATTCTGGCACACACATCAAGTCGCTTTATTTCCGGAACGATGATTTACACGCATCAATATGTGACGGATATTGATGTAAGCAAATCAAAACCTTTGGCGAATAAACCATTGGATGGAATGGCTTTACTGGTTGGGTTGATCAGTATCTTACTTTCTTTTGCTTTAATTCCTGACTGGCGATTGATTCTGGCTTTGGGATTAGCTTATTTAGGCAAGATCTGCATGGGTTGGTATTTTAAAAAACATATTGGAGGCTACACCGGAGATTGTCTGGGAGCTGTACAGCAGGTCACAGAAGTATTGTTTTATTTAGGAACCATGATTGTATGGAAATTCATCTGATTCGTCATACCGCAGTAGATAACCCGGACAATCTGTGCTATGGATTTGCTGAAATGCCCTTACGGAAAGAGTATCAGGAAGATTTTAATAGCTTACATCTGGATGAAAATTTTGATTTAGTGATTTCAAGTCCGGCACAACGTTGTTGTCTTTTGGCAGAACATTTTAAGTTAAATTATTCAACCGATGAAAGACTTCGGGAGATGAATTTTGGAAACTGGGAGCTAAAGAAATGGAGAGAAATCCCGGAAGAAGAAATTAATCCGTGGTACAAAGATTTTATCCATGTAAAAGCATCAGGCGGAGAAAACCTCCTTGAAATGCAATCTCGCGTCCTCAGTTTCTGGAATGAACTGGTTGTTAAAAAAGACATTGAAAAAGTTCTGATTATTGCTCATGCCGGAGTAATCCGTTTAATTTTACAATCCGTGCTGCAGTTTCCTTTAGAAAATATGTTCAGTATTCAGATTGATTATGGAAAGAAAGTAATTATCGAAGCTAAAGAGGACTATTTTTCCATCAAAAAAGTCAATGTATAATAAACATTTAATTTTTAAATAAATCTGCGTTATCTGCAAAATCTGCGAGAGTAAAAATCCGTAAAATCTATGGGAATAAAATGTTCCCACAGATCACACAAATTGCACAGATGTTTATGCTTAAAAAAATCTGAGAAATCCGTGGGAATAAAAATATTTCCACAGATCATACCAATCACACAGATGTTACGCTTTATCTATCCATACACTTTGTCATTTCGTAGGAATCTATCTCATTATTTTTTATATTTAAAAGGTCAAGATGATATTAACTGAGTATTAAAAAAGCCACATGACAAAATCACATGGCTTTTGAAAATATTTATTTAAATACTCTGGTAAAGCTATCTTTTTCCAGCGTTTCCAGAGAGAAATCAAAATCAGTTTCTGCTTTTTCTGTAGTAATCTCTGCTCCAAGCTCTTTGATAAGCTCATTGAAAGACATGGCTTCATACCATTGCTGATACAACGCACTCGTAGCCATCATAGATACTTCCGTATTTCCTGAAACATGAGAATGACCCGCTCCGAAATTCAGTAGTACGAAACATTGTTTTTCGTTTTTTGGCAGCAGCACTCCCAGAATCATTTGCTTCTGCACAGAATTACATCTGGCTTCTGCAAAGAGTTGGTTAGGATTCATCATATAGTCATAAGAGATATTATCTCCTTTACCGATGACGATTTTATATCCACAGTTGGCATCTCCGCTGAAAACGTTGTTCATCACAAGTGTTGGAGTACTCAAGCCTTTATTGGCATAAAGATATTCAACGGCACCATTAGGAGCAGAAGTCATATCTCCGGAATACATCAATTGTCCGTCAGCATAATTGTAAGCGGCATTCCAACCTATTTTTCCTGCGATATTCAATCCTGAAAGGTCAAGGTCACGAGCGCCCCATTTGTCTTCCCAATAGATACCAACGGCCAATCTATCGCCATAAAAACGAGTTCCGGTAGGAATATTTCCAACAAACATTTTTTCAGAAGTTGGAAGGGCAAACTCTATATTCTCAGGGAAATAGAATTTCTTTCCGGAAATATGTTCATACTTCAGTTTCAGAAAATCTAAAATAAACTCATAGTTGAATTGGTTCACATAAGTTTCTTTACCTTTTTTAACCCACGATTTACCGTTTCTGACTCTGTACACAAAAGTATCCTGACCATACATTCTTGAATAACACGCTGATAATGCTTTAAATAATGCAAACGGTGTCGCATTTTCCAGCCAATGCCAATCGCTGTTTTCCAGCAATGTATTGGTAGCATTATTCAGTGGATTGGATACTAATGGCTTATGATTGACTTTAGACAGCTTCGAGATTTTATTAATCGCTTTCGGAGCTCTGTTTTTATAAGCAAGGAATAGCGGTTTAAATCTGTTGAAAATTTCAGCCAGTTTTTCCATACCAAAGCTTTCAAACAGATACGTTGGGTTGAACTTACTTTGCTTAATTAAACCAATCAGTTCATCATTTTTGATTAATAGCGTCGTTTGGGTGGTCTTATAGATCACATAACGGAAAAATTCAACAGAATTTTCAGGATAAGCATCATATCGATCCGCTATTTTTATAATAGCTTCTTTATTTCTGATATTTTCTTTTCCTGTAAAATCATATTCCAGTTCCGTATGCAGAATATACAGCAAATCATCAATCGTTTCTTCTTTCAAAGCGATTCCGGACTGCAGAAGAGAAAGGCATTTTTCCTGCATTTCTTCTATGGTATAAGCTTTTATGACTTTAAAGATCAGCTTTGTATCAGGAACATTCAATACTTCTTGAGGAATATAGACCTCACTCTGAAAATTACTTCCATAGGTTGAAATATAATGTTGGATCTGTTCAAAAAACAAGTCAATTCTGGATGTGTTTTTTATTTTTTCCCAGGATTTATGGAACGTTTTATTCAAATCATTTCCATTCAGTTTTTCTTTTGAATAATAGGAGATGATCTCATTTTTAGCCCAAACTGCATGAGGTTCAATAATAAAACCGTCATTAGAAATAAATGGCTCTGCATTTGATTCCTTAGCCAGTACAGCATTGAATAATTCTAGTGTTTTCATTGTTTTTAATTTTAAAAAATAAGTGAGGAGTAGATTCATTAAAAGGGAAGTGCTATAGGAACTCCTTTTACCTATAATTTTATAAAGCGGGGAGTAATTTATCCAAAAAATATAGGAACTCCCTTTGCCTTATGATTTGTAAAAAGGCGGAAAGTAAATAGGAAAATATAGGAACTTTCTTTGCCTTATATTGTATTGAGGAGCAGACAGGACTCGAACCTGTGACCCACAAACCTGGTGATTCATAGGAACTTTATTTGCCTGAAGCGAAAAGTAATCTTTGTTGCTCTACCATCTGAGCTACTGCCCCTGCCGTATGAAAAAAGTTTTCATGAACCTTACAGGCTTTTACACCTGTAAGGTTGGGTTATTAGTTTTGGTTGTTTTGTAAACATTACCGATTGTCAAAACCTGTAAGGCTTACTATTAAAAATTATGCTTTTCTATATTTTTTCTTTTTCTTCCAAGGTGCATTTTTCTGAACATCTCCAGCCATAATACATCCGTAAGGCATCACTTCATCAAGAACTTCACAAAGACCGTATTCCTCAATCTGTGCTCTTACATTGGCTGCACTTTTATAAGCACTTGGTAGTTCAGAAATATCAATTTCATTGGAATAAAATCTGATATCCAGTCCTGCAGTTTCTTCATTGAAGATCTCTTCAGTGGTTTTATGAGCCATAGATTTTTTATGCTGACTTCTGCTGAAATTTCTTCCCGCTCCATGTGGAGCAAAACCAAGGTTTCTCTCATTCGTTTTTCCCTGAACAATCAGTACCGGTTCCGCCATATTTAATGGAATCAGTCTCGGGCCAGTAATATCAGGCATAAACTTATCATCTAGCGGAGTAGCTCCTTTAGCATGATAAAACAGGTCACCATCTTTGAAAACAAAATTATGTTCATTCCAATATCTGTTTTCTTTTTCAATCTCCAGTTTATTTAAAACCGCATCATGAATAGAAGTATGATTTTCTTTTGTCCATGTTCTGATAAGCTGAAGCGCTTCCCAATACGCTTTTCCTTCTTCTGTATCATATGGGATCCATGCATTTTCTCTTAATGTTTCAGGCGAGATATCCTGTCTGAAACGGTTGGCTACTTTCATTCCTTTATCATATAGTGCAGCACCCGGAGCTCTTGATCCGTGGTGAGTCACCAACATGGTATTTCCTGTATTTTTAGAAACTCCAACGAAAAGAAAATGATTTCCGTCTCCTTGTGTTCCCATATGAGAACGGGCAATGCTAATCAGTTTCTCATCATTTAAGAATTCATTTTCTCTGAAAGCATCCATCAGTTCCTGAGACATTGGCATCTGTTCTCCTCTTGGTCTTCCTCCATATCCAAAATGCGTCACAGAATGACCAGCATCCAGAATATCTTTAGGATTAACCTTTCCGAAATCGGTCAGCATTACAGAACAACAGATATCTGCGCTATGGAATCCTGGGTGAATGGCATTTTTTGCAACGACCACACCTCCAACCGGAATCAAACCTTCAGGACCTGTAGGGCAGGCATCGGGCATTAAAGCTCCGGCAGTTAGAGTAGGCGTTTTCATCAGCTTATTCATGGTTCTGATTACTTTTTCTACATTATCCGTTTCATTTTCATGTTCAGCTCTGATGTTAATGATAAACTCAGGAGCGGTTTCATAAAGTGGAATAAGTTCAGGTTGTTTGAACTGTTCCAGATATTCTTTGATCTGAATTTCATCCAGATGATTTTCATTAATATGAGTAATGGCATCTTTAAACCATTTAGCTGGTCTATATCCCAATTCGATTAAGTGATTTCCGTTAAATTCCATTGTTATGTCATTTTGATGATGCAAAGTAATAACGTTATTGCGCAGTAGTTTTGCGTAGATAAAAAATTTTTGATTATTTTTACAAAAAAATATAAAAAAGGTCAGTTCACCCATTTGAAAATTAGTGTTTTGACCTTATATAAAGAGAAATTAAACTTACAACTATGATTTTATTAGAACAATTAAAGCATTTTCCTGAAACGGTTCAATTCAATGATGTGATTGCTTATATAGATGCAAACTACGATTTCACTCCTACAGCATTCAAAAACGGGAATACAAGAAATGAAGAAGGGCAGAACAATGGATCATGTAAAATATTCGGTTTTGCATCCTACCACGGTCTTACTGAAGAAGAGACGCTTCAACTTTTTGGAGAGTTTTACAGAGAAGACGTTCTGAAAAACCCTAATGGGACAGATCACCAGAATATCAGAAACTTCATGGAATTTGGGTGGAACGGATTGATCTTTGAAGGAAATCCATTGAAAGAGAAATAGTTTTCAGACCAAAAAAAAAATCATGTCATCCAATAAAAACGCACTTATCCGTTATAAAACATTAGACAAGTGTCTTAAAAACAAATACCGGAAATATACGCTGGAAGACCTTATTGATGAGTGTTCTGAAGCTTTGTTTGAATTTGAAGGTAAAGAATCTTATGTGAGCAAAAGAACCATTCAGCTGGATCTTCAGAATATGCGGAGTGAAAAGTTCGGCTATGAGGCTCCCATTGAGGTATTTGAAAGAAAGTATTATCGGTACAGTGACCCGGAATACAGTATTCATAATATTTCTGTGAATGAAAGTGATCTGAAGGCAATGAATAATGCTGTGCAGATCTTAAAGCAGTTCAAAGACTTTTCGATGTTTAAAGAAATGAACGGAGTCATCCAGAAACTAGAGGATTCCATTCATTCTACCAGTCAGAAATCAATTATTCATCTGGATAAAAATGAGCAGCTGAAAGGATTGGAGCATATTGATATTCTGTACGAAAGTGTTCTCAATAAAAAAGTGTTGAAGATTTTATATAAAAGCTTTACTGCAAGAGAATCCAGTGTGTATACAGTGCATCCGCAGCTGCTGAAGGAATATAACAACCGTTGGTTCCTGATCTGTCTTTACAAGCAAAAAATGTATAATCTGGCATTGGACAGGATGGAAAATATTGAAGCAGATGAAAATACTTCCTATATTGATAAAAATCTGGAGGGTGATGAGTATTTTAAGGATATTGTAGGCGTTACCGTTGCAGAAGCATTGGTTCCCCGAAATGTTGTTTTCTTTGTAGACGCTGCCAATGCTCCATATGTAAAAACAAAACCATTGCATAAAAGCCAGGAAATTGTCAGCGAAACCAAAGAAGGAACTCTTTTTAAAATCTGTGTACAGATTAATTTTGAACTGGAAAGGTTATTACTGGGCTTTGGGGATTCTTTGGTGGTACATAAACCTCAGAAATTAAGACTGAGGATGGAAGAGAAATTCAAAGCTGGAAGTAAAAATTATCAGGAACTGATAATTCCTGAAAAAACTAGTTTTGAGTGGAATTTATGAACTATATATGGATTTAATCTACTATTTGTATGTAAATTATTAATAGGAAATTGATCTCTGATTTTTATATTGGCTTGGTAATTGCAGTCACTAGGTACAAAATCACACTATGAAATCAAGAATATTTAAAGCACTTATTGCCATTATAGCACCTATAGCGATTGAGTATATCGTTAAAAAAATATCTGAGAAACTTGATAAAAAAGAAGATCAGAAAGAGAAAGAACCAAAGCAGATTACTGCTTAAACGTAGAAGTAGTTAAAATTTAAAATTATTAAAAGAGACTGTCATTATGGATGGTCTCTTTTTTATGGTGATATAGTGAGTTACAGGGATGAGGAAACCACCCCGTCAAAAATTCTTTGAATTTTTGCCACCCCTCCGAAAGAGGGGAATTTTCACGTTTTCAACTGAAATATTCGTTATAGTATTCAAGAAAATCGTAGATTTTTCAAAAACTTAAGTGTACTTTTTAAAACAGTTAGTAGTAACTTAAAAATAACTTAAGTGTTAAAACTTTTGTGCCTAAATGAACCTTGAATCATTTATATAAAGTCATAAACCCCGTTTTTCCACCCCAAAACCTTAGAAGAATCCGCTTTCAGCCAGTTTTTCAAAATGGTAGCATAAACCTTTCTGAAGTCTTCAGTATAGATTAAATCCCCTTCATTTAAGTTCTGCAAATCGGGAAGACTGTTCAGTAAGCCTTTCTTTTTAAGATTTCCACTGATGAAAAACATCTGATTGGCAGTTCCATGATCCGTTCCGTTGCTGGCATTCTGAGCTACACGGCGCCCAAATTCAGAGAAGGTCATTAAAAGAATATTATTGAACAAACCGTTACTTTTCATATCCGCAACAAAAGACTTTACTGCTTCATTAATATCACTGAACAATTTTTTCTGACGGTCATTTTGGTTCACGTGCGTATCAAAACTACCGATTGAAAGGTAATAAACCTGAGTGTTTATATCTGATTTAATTAAAGAAGCTACTGTTTTGAAATCCTTTCCCAACTGAGAATTAGGATAGGTTTGCTCCGTTTTTTTTGCTTTACTTTTATCAAAAATATAGCCTGCATTATTAATAGTAGAACCTAAGGTCTGATAAAGATAGGAAACAGTTTCATCATCATGATGATGATCGTAAAGAGATTTGAAATACTTCTCCTGGCTGGTTTGGTATAGCCTTTTAGGATCTTTAAAGGCAAAGGCTTTATTGTTTTCTCCTTTTAGGGCAAGACTCAGCATATCGTCTACTTCCAAGGCTTGAGTAGGATGCTCACATCGGTAGCATTCTTCATCCAGAAAACGGCCCAGCCAGCCTGTATCCAGAAACTCATCACTTCTGCTTGCCGATTGCCAGATATCCATACTTCTGAAATGTGATTTGTCCGGATTGGGATAGCCTACATTATTCATAACAGAAAGCTCTCCATTATCAAAAAGTTCTTTAAAATAGGAGAGGGCAGGATTGATTCCTGCTTCATCTGTAAGAGATAAAGAATCCTCAACTGCCAGAGTTTTTCTCTCTCTGAAATAGATGTCATTTTTAGTTGGAATAATCGTGTTCAAACCATCATTACCACCTGTAAATTGAAGGACTACCAGAATATTCTGATTGGGATTCAAAGCCTCATCCAGCGTCATTGCCTTCAGGAAATTAGGCATTAAGAATGAGGCTGTGGCAAGTGAACTTATTTTGAGGAATTCTCTTCTTTTGATTAACATAGTGTTGAGTTTAGGTGTGATTACAGGCAGTTTAAGTTTTACATTAATTGATATTCCGGGGTAGACATCAGATTAATAATGGTCATTTTCGTGCTTTTATCAGAGAAATTATTCACTGTATTCATGTCCAGACTTTTTGGGTTTTGGATCAGATAATCTTGATAGTTTTTATGGGCAAAAATCTGATCTACCCGGTTCCAGTCTATAGAAATGTTAGGGTTTTTAAAGCTTTTATTCAATGCTGTTTCCTTAGATTTCATTCCCATATCAATATCATCATCCTGTCGCGGACTGTATTCCAATGGACGTAGGCCAGACCAGATCTGCGGTACCTGAAGCCTTAGCATCAGAGTAGAGCTATCAATCCAGGCTCTTCCATTTGGCCATCCTGCAACATTCGGTGGATAAAGAAGCATTTGTCCAAGCAGCTTTTGGTACACGATGAGGTTTTCAGGATTCTGAATCTGCATCGGAAGCATCCGCATCATCCCGGCCATCAGCTCTATAGGGGATTTTATTCTGTTTCCGATATTTTTCTGATCATAAAACCATGAGCTGGAAAAAATATCAGTCATAAGCTTTTTAATATCATAACCTGAATTGTAAAAACTAGTGCTTAAGGTGTTTACTATATTCTGATCTACAATTTCATTGACAAAAAACTTATAGATCTTAGCTGTAAGAAACTTGGCTGTCGCTTTTTGCTCCAGAATGATGTTTAAAGCATCATTTCCATCAAAATTACCGGTTTTTCCAAGGAAGGTCTTAGTTCCTTCATCATGCTGGTTCTTTCTTTCCTTAAAATTTCCTTCTTTATCATAGCTCCATCCTGTAAATGCTCTGGCCCCTTCTCTAACGTCCTTTTCTGTATAATTTCCTCTTCCCATGGTGAACAACTCCATCACCTCACGGGCGAAGTTTTCATTCGGATGATCTTTCTTGTTTTGCTGGTTATTCAGAAAATTGAGCATGGCTGGAGATTGGCTTACTTCAAACAATAGGTCTTTGAAGTTTCCCAATGCATTTTTTCTAATGGTATTTAATAGTTGTCGGTTAAATTTTGGATTAAGAACCCTAGAAGCAAAATGTCCATGCCAGAAAAAAGCCATTTTCTCTCTCATCTGTTCCTTGCTGTTCACTATTTTATCCAGAAAATTGAGATTCAGTTCTTCATTCTGAGCCCTATAAATCCGCTGCATTTCTTTTTTCTTTTCAGCAGGCGCTGTAGTGTTCATATAATCTGCTGCTGGATCTATATCTGGTGTATCATAAGTGATTCCTGTAAAGGGATCTTCTTTAAATAATTCATTAATCAGCGTTTTTGGGTTTTTATTTTTCAAATCATCAATTTGATTAATTCCAACCCCAAAACCAGCACGCCAGAGAAGATGTTTGTTTTTTAATAATGAATCAGCCATGGTGAGAACATTTATTTTTTTGATGTTACTGAAGGAAAAAGGTTAAAATAATAACGGGTTAAGGTTTGTTAATATTATCATGAGTAATGAGAAGGGGTAGGATTGTTGGAAACGCAAAGACGCAAGTTCTTTTACATGCATGATGTTGTAAGGCGCAAGGATTTTATCTCCGATAAAATTGAATACTGTTGATCTCTCGCTGATTTTGCAGATGGTGATAGGTGTATACAAAATCTATATTTTTAATCACCACGAATGCACAAATAATTTATTTATATGCAGTTTATAAGTAAAAAATTATTCGTGAATTCGTGGCAAGAAATAAAGCAGTATCCTTACTGAAAATCTTTGATTTTCTTGCGCCTTAAAAGCAGTATCATATTTGAATTTCTTTGCTCCCTTGTGTTTTTCAATAATAGAACCTGTTTTATATCAATCTGTTACGTTTTCTAGTCTTCAAATTTTTAACTTTTTATACTTATTTCACATTTTGAGCTCTCTTTTTTATAAAAACTGTTAAACAAACATTTAAATTTTAACAATAAGTAAATTATTGATAGTCATTGTTTTATGTTTTTGTTTTATGTTAAATAAGAAGAAAAATCCCTGCTTGGCACGATTTTTACATCCTCTTGTTTAGTAAAATTTAAAAATTAGAGTTATGAAAATGTTTAAACAAGCAATATTGCTGGCTGGAGTTTTAACAGCAGGTATAGCAAGCGCACAAAGTTCACAAATGAATAACATGATCAAAGTAGGCGCAAATGTTGGTTTAGCAGTTCCGGCAGATAATCTTTCTGCTGCAGTAGGAGTGGATGTAGCTTACCAGAACCTAATTACACCTGGATTTGGATTAGGTATCGCATCAGGATATACTCACTATTTTGGAAAAGAAAATAACGGTTATAAAAATAATGATGTAGGCGTAGTTCCTGTAGCTGCTTTAGTAAGAATTTATCCTAAACAAACAGGTTTCTATTTCGGAACAGACTTAGGATATGGTTTCTTAGTAGGTGACAAAACTGTTGCTTCTAACACGAATGTTGAAAGAGCAAGCGGAGGTTTCTACATCAAACCGGAGATCGGATACCACAACAGAGACTGGAACTTCTTCGTACAATACCAGAAGGTTTTTGTAGGAACTAAAGGAGATTTAGTCGGTCAGGACTATAATGTGGGGAATATCGGAGTAGGATTCGGTTATAATATTCCATTAGGAAAGTAGTTAGATTTAATATATAAACAATTATTAACCAAAACCTTTTCACGAAAGTGGAAAGGTTTTTTTGTTCTGTGCAGGATTTACGAAAACTATTATTATATTTGGTAAAATTTGAGGTTATGATTCTGAATCCAAAATTTCCACTTTATTTACCAGGAGTAGAGAACAGTAATAATGATAATGTTTCTATCATTGGAGCAAGTCTTCGTGAAGATATAACAATCTTAGGCTATTTTGTTTCCGGTAACGGAGGTCTTGAGATTAAACTGCAAAACACATATTCTACCAAACAATATGCTTCTTTTAATGACATCTTAAAAAAGTTTATTCAGGATAATCAGCTGGAGAATGTAAAACGTCTGGGAATGGCAGTGCCAGGTCCTGTAATTGACGGAAAAAGCAATCCTGCAAGATTAGGCTGGAACTTAGATGTAGAAGAATATAAAAGAGACTTCGGTTTTGAAAAGGTAGAAATGCTGAACGACCTTGAAGCTTCTGCTTACGGAATGGCTCTTCTTGAAGATGATGATCTTGAAGCCATCTATACCAGCGGTCACCTTGAAAAAGGAAATGTAGCCATCCTTGCCCCAGGAAATGGGCTTGGAGAAGCCGGATATTTCTTTGACGGGAAAAATTTAAGACCTTTTGCAACAGAAGGAGGACATTCTGAGTTTTCACCAAGAACCAATGTTGAGGTTGAGTTTTACCAATTCCTTAATAATATCTATGGTATTGTAAGCTGGGAAAATGTATTATCCAAGTCCGGACTATTCAATATCTACCGTTTCCTTAGAGATGTAAAAAGACATCCGGAACCAGAGTGGTTGGGAGAACGCCTGGCTAACGGTAACTTCGTTGAAGAACTTTACAAAGCAGCTGTAGAAGATAATGTACTGATTTGTAAAATTGCTCTGGATACTTTCCTTGAGTTCCTGGCAAGAGAAGCGAATAACTTAACATTGAAGTTAAAAGCTACAGGAGGTCTGCTGATTGCAGGAGATATCCCACAAATGGTAAGAGAATACATTGATAAGGCTAAGTTCTACGAAAAATTCAAGATCAGTGATAAAATGGAGGGAATGCTTAAAAACATCCCGATCTATCTGGTCAAGCAAAATCACACTGCATTAAAAGGTATGGCATTGTATACAGCCTACTATCAAGCATAAAAGAAAACTCCGAAGAAATTCGGAGTTTTTTTATGGGATGATATTATTCATAAAAATAATTGAGAATCTTGATATACATCAATGAAATCTATCAAATAAGATGGCTACCTTTGTACTAAACTTAATTAAAATAATTCTAAACAATGAAAAAAATATTTTTATTAGCAGTATTAGCTGGTGGTTTAGCTTTCGGACAGTCCAAAAAAGTAGTAGCATCTGATGTTCACTGGTGGGGATACAAAGTAGCAAAATCTGAAGCAAGCTCTCACGACGGAACTGTGAAAGTAAAATCAGGTGATATGGTAATGAAAGGAAACCAGCTTGTAGGAGGAAGCTTCGTATTGGATATGACTTCAATCAATGCAACTGACCTTACAGGAGAATATCAGCAAAAATTAAACGGACACCTTAAGAATGGAGATTTCTTTGAGGTTGAAAAATTCCCTACTGCAACTTTTAAAATTACAGGAGTAAAGAAAAACAATGATAAAGTTTATAACTCTTTAGTAACAGGAAACCTTACTTTGAAAGGAAAAACAAGCGCGGTTACTTTCCCTGCTAAAATTTCTTACAGCAAAGGTGTAGTAAGTTTAGTATCTAACAAATTCTCTTTCGACAGACAGAAATTTGATGTTGCTTACAAGTCTACAATGCAGGATGTTTTTGTGAAAGATGATATCGATATGCTAGTAAAGGTAACTGCTCAATAATTTAATCAAAAAAAGATTATTAAAAGTGTAGAAGTTCTACACTTTTTTTTATTTTTGTTGAATTGTAAATAAAAAAGAATGAAAAGATTACTATTGTTTGCTATGGTGTGCGCAAGCATATCATTTGTTTCTGCCCAAAGAAAATTTGATAAAGTTTCGAAAGTGACTTCATCAGAGATCAGGTGGTGGGGATATAAGGTTGTGAAAACTGAGGCTTCCTCCCATTCAGGAACGATAAAATTAAAAAGTGGAAAATTCAACTTTGACCACACTGTACTGGTAGATGGTGAATTTATAATAGATATGAGAAGTATGATGGCGGGTGATGTTTCTGATGAGGATCAGATTAAACTTACCAATGACCTGAAAAGTACCAACTTCTTTGAAGTGAAAAAATTTCCGGTTGCCAAATTCCACTTGACTAAGATTATTCCTTTAGCAAACAGTGAGTATAATTCTACTGTATACGGAGACCTTACCCTTAAAGGGGTGAGAAAAACCATTACTTTCCCAGCGAATGTATACGTAACTCAGTTTACTACAGTAATTGAATCTGCGAAGTTCTCTCTGAACAGAAGAGACTTTAAAGTATTCTATCAGTCTTCGCTTAAAGATTACTTCATCAAGAACGAGATGGATATTCAGTTTAAAGTATCTACTGAAAAACTGGATAATGATAACAGAGTTCCTGTAAAGAAGAAATAAAATTAAATGTAATGTTGATAATAAAGAGCAGCTCCCGAGAGTTGCTCTTTTTTTATGTGATAAGATTGAATCTGTAAGAAATACGGTACTGAAAAAAGGGCTTTAAAATAACTGAAACTTTCTTGTTAAATTTTTTTTAATCAAAACCTTAGTCTTTCTGCATTTTTTATAAATTAGTAAGATGAAAATTTATGTTGTAAGCGGTCTTGGAGCAGACTCCAAGGTACTTGAAAGATTACAGTTTCCCAAGAATTGTGAACTTATTTTTATAGATTGGCTCATCCCGGAAAAAAATGAACCATTTCATGCTTATGTAGAAAGAATGGCAGAGAAAGTAGATCCTTCAGAGCCATTTTGTTTACTAGGATATTCTTTTGGCGGAATCATGGTACAGGAAATCAATCGTTTGAAACCAGCGGAAAAAGTAGTGATTCTGGGAAGTATCAAATCTGATAAAGAAAAATCCAAATTTATAAAGACCGGGGAAGTCACTAAAATCCCTAGAATATTACCTGTAGGGCTCTTTAATGCAAGAGCTGCTAATGTATATGGGGTACTTAGAAAGCTGTTCGATCCGAAGAACCCGAGAATTCTTCAGTATTTCAGAGTGAGAGATCCTTATTATCTGAAATGGTCTGTAGAAAAGGTTGCAGAGTGGAAATTTGAAGAAAATCCTGAGGTTATTCAGATTCTGGGAGATAAGGATATTGTTTTCCCGATCAGGAATTCAAAACCGGATTATGTAATTAAAGGAGGAACCCATCTTTTTCCGGCCACTAAAGCCAAACAAGTTTCTAAAATTTTAAATGAAATATTTAGCGAAAAAGCAATAATGTTATTAAATGAATAGTTTTTTATGGGGTGTTTTGTTAAATAAATGATTTTGTATAAGATTTATATGTAATTTTAATAGGGTTAAATATAAATTTTATGAAAATAGGTTTAAAATGGATCATCTCATTCTCTATTATTGCACTGGTTGCAATTGGAGGTTTGTTCTGGACTCCAGTTACAGATGTTTCTGATCAGGGAGCGTTTTTAACTGAAGATAAAATTGTAGGAGCTGATGTAGCCTGGATTTTAGCTGCAGCAGGGCTTGTATTGCTTATGACACCTGGGCTATCCTTTTTTTATGGAGGAATGGTGGGCAGAAAAAATATAATTTCTACCATGTTGCAGAGCTTTATTGCTTTGGGAGTAATTTCTATTGTTTGGGTAGTCGTTGGTTTTTCATTATCCTTTGGTGAGTCTCTTGGGATTACCATTGCAGGCAAACATTATGGGATTATTGGAAATCCGTTAAGCTATCCCTTTTTTAACGGGGTAGGGAGTCTGCCGCATCATATGATGGCTCCCACTATTCCTTTTATTCTGTTTGCTTTATTCCAGATGAAATTTGCTGTTATTACTCCCGCAATCATTACCGGATCTTTTGCAGAACGGGTTCGTTTTATTTCTTATCTTTTATTCATTGTTCTGTTCAGTATCTGTATTTATACTCCGCTTTGTCATATGGTCTGGCATCCTGATGGTCTTTTAAACCAATATTTTGGAGTAAAAGATTTTGCAGGAGGAACGGTAGTGCACATGAGCGCAGGTTTTGCAGCACTTGCAGGAGCTTTGGTATTGGGGAAACGGAAAAATCCGCATCATGAGCCATCCAATATTCCGTATGTACTTCTTGGAACAGGAATGTTGTGGTTTGGATGGTTTGGTTTTAATGCCGGGTCTGCTCTCAGTGCTTCAGCTTCAGCAGCAACAGCTTTTGGAACTACCACTATTGCCTCAGCTTCGGCTATGATGACCTGGATATTTTTTGACAGGATCAACGGGAGGAGTGTATCTGCTTTGGGAGCCTGTATTGGTGCGGTAGTAGGTCTTGTGGCTATTACACCCGGATGCGGATTTGTAAGTATCCAGGAGAGTCTTTTTATAGGGTTTATTTCTGCCATTGTTTCTAATCTGATGGTTAATTGGAAAGCTTTAAACAGAATAGATGATACGCTGGATGTTTTTGCCTGTCATGGAGTAGGTGGTATTATGGGAATGATTCTCACAGCCATTTTTGCTCATGGTGAAAAAGCCAGTCTTCTTCATGGAGGAGTTGAAGTATTTCTGCATCATCTGGCAGCTCTGTTTCTTGTATCTGTATTTACATTTTTCGGTTCTTTATTACTGTACAAAGTTACCAATGCAGTCATTACATTAAGGGTTTCAGAAGAATCTGAAAATATGGGGCTTGATCTTTCCCAGCATCAGGAGAGTATTAATTAATAAATAAAAAATAGGGCCTTAACAGAAAGGTCCTATTTGAAAAATATGTTCTATTTGATGGAATGAATAGCATTGAAGATCTCATTTTTAGAGTTTTCAAAAATTTCACCACCAAACTCTTCATTATCCAATGAAAAGATGGTTGTATCTGTAATTCCCATGATTTTTAGAACATGCTTGAGGTAGGTTGTCTGAAAATTGACATGTCCGTTTTTTTCATTTTCTCCATATCCGGTATCACCGCGGGTTGAGAGTATAAATGCTTTTTTATTTTCAAGCAGCCCTACATAATCACCATCAGGAATCCCGGACCTGAATTTCCATGTTTCATTAATTCTCATTACCTGATCTATATAAGCCTTTAATCCACTCGGGATAGACCAGTTATACATTGGTGTTCCAATGACATACACATCATGTTCTTTGAGTTCTTTTACCAGTTCATCACTCAGTTCTAAAGCTTTCCGGTTTTCCTCTGTTCTGTCTGATGGTTTTTTAAATGCGCCGGCAATCCAACGTTCATCAATATTGGGAATACCTTCAATTCCGGTTTCTCTATAAGTGAATATATCGGATGGATATTTGTTTTTCCAGTTTTCAACAAAAAGTTGGGTTAATTTTCTGCTGTAAGATCTTCCGTTTCTTACACTGGCATTAATAATCAGTACTTTCATTTGCTATGATTTTATAACAGCAAAATTCCTGATTAATCACTGGGTAAAAATTGATCTAGTTCAAGAGGATTTATTTTTTTTCCTTATTCTGCTTATAAATTCTGCAGATACCCCTAAATAAGAGGCTATTAAGTATTGTGGTACTCTGGAGACAATCTCCGGGTAGGTTTCAAGAAAATCGTAATATCTCTGTTCAGCCTTGAGCATATGGTTAAAGACAACTCTTTTCTCAAGAGTTCCAAGATAACCTTCCAGAATAATCCTGAAGTACTTTTCCAAAGAGGGAATTTTTTCCAGCATTTTTTGAAAGGAGGGATGACTGATCTGTAGGAGTGCTGTTCTTTCAACAGCCTGTATATTGTAAATAGATGCTTTCTGTTTGGAAAAACTGAAGATATCGGTAGCCCACCAATGGTCAATTGCTAAAAAGAGAATTTCCTCATTTCCATTTTCAGCATTGATACAGAAAGCTTTTAAAACCCCAGAAATAATATAGCTGTCATGTCTGCAGGTTTCCCCGTTTCTTAGCAGGAATTCACCTTTTTCCAGCGTCTTCTCTGTCCAGAAACTTTTAAAAATGGAAATCTCTTCCGGGGTAAGCTTAACATGCTGTGTAATGCTTTTAATTAATGTTTCCATTCAAAATAATTTAAAGAGAACCTGATAGCGGATCTGAAACAAGTAACAGGCATTGGCTAATTTACAAAAATACAGTTTACTTATCTACTTTATTCATGAAGCTGGGCTGCTAATTGTGAGATTTTACTATGCTTATTATAAGATTTATCATGTATCTTTGCTTTTGAGGAAAATGAAGAATCATTTATGGAATCAATATCGGTTTTTGAGATTATTAAAGTAGGGATAGGTCCTTCCAGTTCGCATACGATGGGGCCGTGGAATGCAGCATCTGCATTTATCAGGATTATAAAAAGAGAAAGATCAGTAGAAGAAGTGAAAGAAGTCTTTCTTGAATTCTTTGGTTCACTTGCCAAAACAGGAATTGGGCACGGTACGGATATCGCAGGAATGCTTGGTCTGAATGGTGAAGATTATAAGACGATCGATACTACCAAAATTGATGAAAAAATAGATTATATCAAGAGTACTCAAACCATTAACCTTGGTGGTGAGAAGGTAATTCCGTTTATTTATGGGCATCATTTGATTCTGAATATGAAGAAATCTCTTGATTTTCATCCAAATGGAATGATTTTCAGAGCTGTTTTTGAAGACGGAACTGAACTTGTTCAGGACTTTTATTCTGTAGGAGGTGGTTTTATTGCCAGCCAGGAGAAAAACTCAATTCAGAAGCAGTGTGTACGTACATTGTATCCTTGTCATAAAGCTTCAGATATAGCAAAATATTGCGAGAAATTGGGGCTTAGTAAGATGTCAGATTTAATTTTTATTAATGAAGAAAGCTGGAGAACTCAGGATGAAACGAAGGCTGAAGCATTGTATATCTGGCAGCAGATTAAAGAATGTATTTACAAAGGAGTCAATAAAGAAGGGGTTCTTCCGGGAGGTTTAAATGTCTCGAGAAGAGCAGCCGGAATCAATAGAAAATTGCTGGGAGATAAAATTTATAAGAATAAAGATGAATGGTTTCAGCAGGTAGTAGATGCCGAAGAAAACTTCACCAATATCAATAAATGGATTGCCTGTTTTGCACTGGCAGTGAATGAGGAAAATGCCAGCTTCGGAAGAATTATCACAGCTCCTACCAATGGTGCAAGTGGTGTTATTCCGGCAGTTCTGATGTATTCTCAGGCCTTTACAGACTCTATCAGTGAGGATGATATTATTCGATTCTTATTGGTAGCAGGAGAAATTGGGACCTTATTCAAGAAAAATGCAACAATCTCTGCTGCAATGGGAGGTTGCCAGGCAGAAATCGGGGTTTCATCAGCAATGGCAGCAGCCGGGCTTACGGAAATCTTAGGTGGAAGTGTGGGACAGGTATTGATGGCTGCAGAAATTGCAATGGAACATCATCTGGGGTTAACTTGCGACCCTATCAGAGGATTGGTACAGATTCCATGTATTGAAAGAAATACAATGGGAGCTATGAAGGCCATTACGGCAGCCAATATTGCATTAGAAAGTGACCCTGCCAAAGCAAAAGTAACTTTGGATGAGGTTATTCAGACCATGTGGGAAACAGCACTTTCTATGAGTGACCGTTTTAAAGAAACTTCTGAAGGCGGATTGGCAATTGCCGTAAACGTTCCGGAGTGTTAATTGAGAATAGTTTTAAAAATATAAAAATCCTTAGAAATATCTAAGGATTTTTTGTTGGATTTTTGCCACTTCTCCAGAGGGTGGGAATGGTTATGTCTTCAGTTGTAATACTTGTGAGAAGTTATTTATTGGAGATATTTTTATTGAACAAATACGTTTTTCCGCCTTGTGTTAGATTAAACTGTTTGTTTTCAGGAATAAAAGTAAGCTTGATTCCTGCTTTTTCAAACGTAAACTGATCTCTTTCTGCAACAGCTAACGGAAATTCTGCCTGATTGGTTGCCTGGGCATATAATTCTTCATCTTTAATGAATATTTTTAAACTTAAATCAATGTCCTTTGAGGTGTAATCACCCACATATTTTTCCAGATCAGCCACAGGAATTTTAGCATTATTGAATACAGGGTACTGATAATCTCTGCCATATATCAGATTCATCAGTGCAATATAGAAACTGTTGTGCGGAAAGTTTTGTCCATTAAGAGTTATAGCATAAGACAGTTGATCTGTCGGTTCAAAAGCGAGTATAGAGTGGCTTCCCGCTGTATCACCACCATGTCCATAGGAAATAATATTATAGAACGGAATTTTCATAATTCCGGAACCAAATACCTTTTCTTTTTTATTGGAAATCATCCTATCAAGGGTTTCCTTCTTTATAAACTTACCATTGAATAGTGCATTGATGAATATGTTCAGGTCTTCTGGTGTAGAAGTAATATCTCCCAGCCCAATACAGTTGTGAAAATCAAAATCTTTTACTTCGGTCCAGCTCCCTTTTATAAATTCATAGGATTTGAAAATATTTTTCGGATTATCAAGCACAGAAAAAGTATGAGGCATTGAAGTTTTATTCAGAATGTTTTCTTTTAAAATCTTGTTGTAGGGCTTATTATGGATCTTTTCCAATATTCTGCTCAATAGGAAATAAGCAGAGTTGGAGTATTTCAGTTTTTCTCCCGGTTTAGACTGTATATCGTTTTTTTTGATCACATCAATAATCGCCTGATCGCCTACCGGACCTTCAAAGAGCCAATTTTTTTTATCTGCTTTTCCCACATAATCTCCCAATCCGCTGGTATGGTTCAGCATGGTTTGGATGGTAATGTTTTTAGCATTGGGAATTTCAGGATAGAATGTTGAAAGAGGTTCAGTAAGACTCAGTTTTCCCTCTTCTATGAGCTGGAAAAGCATTACAGCTGTCATAAGTTTACTGATGGAACCAATCTGATATCCGGTATTTTGATCATAATTGGTATTGGCAGGGAGAAGCTTCTGACCAAAATCTCTTTTATAGACTTCTGTTCCGTTTCTAAAAATGGCCAGACTTCCTATTTCCTGATTATTCTGAACCATATAATTGAGAAAGTCATCAATCTTTTGAGCATTGATTGCTTTTGTGCCGAGGTAAGAAACTTCAGGCGTTTCCGGCTTACTATCTCTGTAAAGATTAAGTGCTGTTGTTCTTCCATTCTGAATCAGGTTTCCTTCAAAGTGATCTGTTTTATAGGTTCCTTTGTAACCTGCATTAATACTTCCTATTTCCAGGCTGAGTTCATTATTACTGAAATCTGTTTTTTCTACAGGGATTTCTCTTGAACTTTGTTTAGGACTGATAAGGATGGAAGTATAAGCTTGGGATTTTTTTGAGATCTTAAAAATAACAGGTAATTTAATATTCTGGGTATCCAGTTCACCGTTCCAGGTTCCTTCAATTTGGGCGTGACAAAGCTGTGCCAGACATGCCAGCACGAATAATAATTTGATTTTCATGGTATTTTAAATGATTTTATTAATTATAACCTGGCAGACTAAAGTGCAGACCAGCGAAACGATACAGAAGAGTACAATATGCTGCCACTTTTTAATATTGGTAGCTGTTTTGAACCCATTGTAAAAAAGAGTAATGCTATAGACGAGTGTGATAATAGAAAAACAGGTCATAGAAATCATAATCAGGAAATCCAGAAAAGGAAAGGCTCCTGAAGCGGCAGATTCATACTTGATGAGATTTTTTCCAGCAATTCTAATGTATGGTATTTTTCCGATGCATTGAAAAAGAATCAGAACAAGTTGGGAGATTAAAACGGTATTCACAATATCAATGATCCTTGTTTTACTGTTTAGGATTTTACCTAAAATAAAAAGAACTGCAATGGCAGCCAGAAAGCTCAGCAGGGTAGTGATAGCTATTATTTTGAATGAAGCATTTTCTGCATCGCTGATTTTGTATATGCTGGTGAAGGTAGTACCTGTCCAATATCCTACTGCAATGGAAAGAATAACGGCTAAAATTCCGGTAAGGAGAAGCTGTTTTTCATCAAATCTTTCAAACGGATTAAAAATAGTTTTCCAGTTCATAATAGATTGAGTTTACAGATTATTAATGGCTTTATTGGTTATTTTTAAGTTGTTCAACTTTGGTAATCAGGTCATCCATTTTATTCCTCATGGTTGGGTAGGACAGACCTGCCTGTTTGGCCATTTCTTTAATGCTTCCACTGGACAGGAAGAAATTAAGGACAAAATCCTGCTCATCACGATTCAGCTTAAGAAGAACTGGAAGTTCATAATCTCCGCTTACCTCGGTTTTGCAGCTGGGGCATTTCATTTGGCTCACATTAAGAGTACTGTCACAGCTTGGGCAGACTATCGGTAACTTCATTGTATTTATTTTTTACGAAAGTAATATATTTTTTAATAAAGTTAAAATGTTTTTTAATTTTATTAAAGTTTTATTTTAAAAATGAACAAAAAAATAACCACAAAAAATCCTTCTGTGGTTAAGTTATATATCAGTTTTAGAATATTTTATGCTGAAATTCAGTGTTTTATCTTAATATTCCTCTGATCCTGTTTGCGTTTGTAATCAATTCTTCCAGGTATTCATAGTTTTCCTTTTCTAAAGCAGACTTGAATTTTCTGAGCTGAGTAATATGTTCATTCAATACATCCAGTACATTTTCTTTGTTCTGTTTAAAGATCGGAACCCACATTTCCGGATGAGATTTGGCAAGACGTACGGTACTGGAGAACCCGGAGCTGGCAAGCTGAAAGATAGTCTCTTCTTCACGCTCCTTTTCCAGAACGGTATTGGCAAGGGCATATGATGTGATGTGAGAGATGTGAGAAATATAAGCAGTATGAATATCGTGATCCTCTGCATTCATGTAGATGGTATGCATTTCAAGGGCATTCACGATGTTTTCAACCACATTTAATGCATCTTCTGCTGATTCTTCTTTGTTGCAGATTACCCCGGCTTTTCCTGAGAAACTTTCTGCAATGGCAGATTTAGGTCCATTGTTTTCGGTACCCCACATCGGGTGAAACGCTACAAATCTTGAGCGTTTAGGGTGGTTTTTAACGGCGCCTACAATTCCCGCTTTGGTAGAACCTGCATCCATAACGGTTTGATGATCTGACACAAGGTCCAGAACACTCGGCAATAGTTTTCTTGCCGCATCTACCGGAATGGCAAGGATGATAAGATCTGAATCTTTAACTCCCTGTTCCAGATCTGCTCCGGCATCAATGATTTTCAGATCCAGTGCTTCGTTAATATGCAGTTGACTGTTATCGATTCCGTAGATGAAGCTGGCGATGTTTTTCTCTCTTAATTTCAAGGCCATTGAACCTCCTATTAATCCTACTCCAATAATACTTATTTTCATCTTTCTAAATTTTTTTAAATAAAAAAACCTCGTCCTAGGACGAGGTTTTAAGTTATGTTCATAAGAATCCCTATCCCAGATCTGAGGTAAAAATTCTATAATAATATGTTCCGTTGTTAAAATTCACAAAGCGAAATTATAAAATATTTTTTAAATCTGATCACTTTTTATGATTTCTTTTTTGCAGAATTTGAAAGATTGTACTGCCAGTCGCTGTTCAGGAAGATTTGCTTAGTCAGCACTTTGAATGATGGTTCTTTTTACATCATTACCTTTCTGTTCCAGTTCAAGGGTTGTTACGCCACCTGCAAATAAGAATTCAATTTCAACCTTATTGGGAGATACTTTATAGCTGATGGTTTCCAATCCGTCCTGATGAATTTCTTTTTCACTGCTTTGTTTAGGTAATTCTGAAAGAAGGAGTTCTGCTTTTTCCACTTCTTTTTCTCTGATGGTCTTCTGATAGACATCTTCCATTGTACTTTTAGGGAAGATACATTCCAGCTGAGTTTCATATTCAACGGTTTTCTCTGTGCATTCTTTTAATGTAGGAATGATCTTACTTTCTTCAATGGTCTTGTCCTCAACAGCGTTTTGTGCTGCAGGAGCTTTTATAACAGAACTGTCTTTCTTCAAGGTTTCTGTTTCATTTACAGTATGTTTTGTATCGTTTTTACAAGCTGTTGTCAGTAACAGGGTAAGAGCGATGAAGCTTATCTTTTTCATAGGGTTCAAGATACTCCTTTTTGTGAATAGGTTTATTCACTGTTTATAGGGATTTTATTGTTTTATTCTGCTATCCCTTTTATTCTGCTGTAGAAACCTTTTACAATGCGAATGATGAAATAGCTTTAGCTCTTCATCGGTTATGTTCAGACGGAAATCTATGGAGTTAAGAGAATTTCCGTTAAGAACCTTATCGTCTAAAAACCAAATTGATTCAAAACCAAGAGAAGATTTATTAATTTTGTGGAAGTGAGAAGTGATGGTACAGCCATTTCTGAGCTCTAAACATAATAGTATGAAAAATAAATATTTACTGAGCCTTTTTATCTTATCATCAGCATTCCAGTTTGGGTATGCAGGAAACTTACGGTTTAAATTTTCGGAAGTTTCTGTAGCAAAGCAGGACACAATTAGAATTAAGGAAAGTCTTAATGAAGAAGATATTGAACCTAATGAATATCTGAAGGACCGCTTAAAACCTATTCAGGCGAACTTTAAGAGAATCAATTCTATTACAAAATGGACATCCATCAAAAAGAAAAATATTGAAGGAGAGTCTGCTGAAGGCGGAGAAGCTACTTATTACTATAAAAACAAACGTCTGGAAAAGATTATGGCCAGACATTATGGTGAAACGGGACAAGTTCTGATTGAATATTACCTGCTTAACGGAAAATTATCCTTCGTTTTTGAAAAAGATTATGAGTACAATCGGCCGCTTTTCTATGATGCAAAGGCCATGAAGGAAAACAATGATACAGAAGTCTTTGATTTTGAGAAATCAGAGATTACAGAAACTCGTAATTATTTTGAAGGTGGATCCCTGTTGCATATTGTCAACAGCCAGGATTGTGGAGCACCTTTCAGTGGAGATTATATGAGAGAAGAAGATAAAAGGATGAAAGATGATTTTAAAAGACTTCTCAAACTGGAAAAAGAAAAGTAGATGTTTTTTTCTTACGACATAGAGACATAGGTGATTAGCGATAAATGAATCATTTTAATCCTGAAAATCTTAGATTTTCAAAAACTTAAGTGCTCTTTTCATACATTAAGCATTAAACTTAAAAAACTTAAGTGTCTAAAAACTTTTGTGCCTTTTGTGGTTTAAAAAAGCTTTATTTGACCTCCTTAATAAGAGAAAGACGTTCCTCCACCTCTTTAATTTTAGTAATCCAATAGTTGATACCTTCCTGATTGGTTACCGTTTTCTTAAAGGCATTGCGGTTTACTGTCCATAGTTCGGATCTGTTTTTTTGATACTCAATTTCACGCTCCCTTTTTGTTTCCGGCTCAATGCGATATCTCCAATAGACTAATGAGTGCATGTATTCTGCACGTATTTTTTCAAAGTAAGCGATAATAGCTTTACGATCCTGCGGAATATATCCCGGCCCGGAACAGCCACAGGAATGAAAGGTAATTCCTACAGTATACAGATCCCGGATATGTGCCCATTGTTTATGATCATTTTTTGCCGGCGATTCAAAGTCCAAACCCATATTGGCCATCAGGTTCCCACATTCGGGGCACTTGGCTTCCACGGAGATCTGAGCATCTCTGTCTACATCTTTTAAGACGCGGCGTTTGAATGTTTTCTGGCAATTGAAACAGGCATAATGACATTTATAAACCATCATGGCATATCGGCACATCGTGTTTTTTATTTAATCGTTAGTATATTCTTTGTATTGGTGTCTATTTTGGTGTAAAATTATAAATTTTTATGAATTATTAATGAAATAATTGTTAGCTAAGGAAGATTTATTATTTTTTTTATCGAATTAAAAATAAAGCAGACCAGTTTTTATTGGGTAAAAGAGATAATCCTATGCCGGCTAGCCCCTCTAAAAGGCCTATATTATAGACATATTCATCCCCCGATTTATAGAGAAAACAGCACTGCTCATCTTTGGGAGAATAATAAGATTCTGTAATTTCTTGCCAGTAATCACCGGCTTCCTTAAATAGAATATTTCCGGTTTGATCATAAAATGAATGGTATATCGAAGAAATACCGGCACTTCCATGACATAACGAAGCATCGGTTACCTTACTGGAATCGTCATGTTTTCTAAGGGTTGTTTTTGAAAGTATCTCCAATGCTTTATCCTGCAGATTTTTATCCTTAATCAATTCGCCTATTTTATAAAGAATACAGGCTATGCCAAGGTCTCCGTAGCACCAGGCAAGTCGTGATGCGTACTTTGAATTTTCCTTACTGCCTTCAATGACGGAAGGAAACACAGATTCAGTATCCTCCTCTGATGCATAGGTTAAAAATTCAGATACCGTTTTTTTGATAAAAGAAATATCATTGTCGGAATCTGCTATGCAGGCCAAAAGAAAAAGGTTGGGCAGAAAGCCATGGGAAATACCAAAATTTGAAATGTTGTCTTCCTTATTTTTAGGACTCTGCCAGAATAAATCAGTCTTTTTGCGGATGATGGTTTCCTTAAGCGTATGCAAAAGATCTTGATCAAGATTTCGGATGTCCAGTCGGTGATTCAGAAAGGGCATCAGGAGACCGTTTCCACCATAAAAAAAGTCGAAATTGTCGTTTTCAAATTCTTCAATAGCCTGTTCCAGCATGATATTACCGATATCTTCAAAATCCAGAAAATCCAGAGCGCACCATTGAGAGTTTTCCAGATAGTAAGAACAGGAGAGTACTCCCGCCAGTCCTGAAGCATAGGAAAGATCAATTCTTTCATTTTCAATATCATCGAAAATAAGATCCCGATATCCTGCTATTTTTTGTTCAGCAGCCTGATCGTACAATTCAGGATAAGCACTAAAATAATGATGAAGAAATATCAACTCTGAACAGGCTCCGTTCATAAGCCCTATATGTTGGTGTTCGTAGTTTAATATGTTTTTATATATGTGATGAAGTATTGACATTGTTTTTTAAGCTGAAAAATTGTTTTTTTAGGATTTTTTCAATGAAGCAGTAGATTAAATACTCATGCAGTCTGTTGTCGCTTCTCACAACACGGATGATATGCATATGGATGATATTGGCAAGATTTCCGAATGTATTCTCATCTGTTATTGCCGGAAGATCTTTCTGAATCTCCTTACGGAATCTTGTATGAACAGGGGAGAGTATTCCATCTGTCTCATTGATGATCCGTTCGAACTCATCGGAAAAACCTTTATATTTTGCATTGATAAATGACGTTTTTAATGGCGACATATTAAATTCACGTGCAAGACTGTTTTTTACTCCGCTTACAAACTGTAGCTGATTTTCCGTATTGAGATTGAACAGACTGAAGTAAAAAAAGATATGCTGTATAGGATACATCCATAAAATATCAGTATTGGCCTCTTCAATATTTTTTTCGATAATAGAAGCAGCAATTAATGAGTCATAAAAGAATATTTTTTCAAAAACCGGAGTTTTATCACCATGATATCGTTCGATTTCTCTTTCATAAGTATCATATGAAATTCTGTGTACTTTTTCACCGAGATACTTTTTCAATAAAGCATTGAGATGAGATTTGATCTCCATATGGTTGTTTACAGGGGCAAAAATCCTGAATCTCAAATGGAAATCGGGATCATAGTATTTTATATAGAAAAAGTGATCTATGAGTTTATTGGATTGCAGGAAACCAAGAATACCTGCCATTTCACAGATCAGAAGATCAGAAAATACTTTCCCGGTGTAAATTTTTAAGTAAATACAGTTATCAACCTCAGGAAACAAAGATCTTGAAACTGTAAGATGCTCTGTCTGCTTACGTTTGATTTCATATTTCTGTTCAAATTTTTCGTTTTTAAAAAACAATAAAAATTCGTTATTGATCATTTTTCCTTCTGTATTAAAGGTAACAGGAGTAAATTGATCCGACAGAGATTCTGTTATTTTTAATTTTTGCTTCTTTTTGAGCTGTGTTAAAAAGGTTTTTCTTGATATTTCCTGATTTAAGAGGATATATAATTCATTGTCTCCTTCTGAAATGAAAAAATTACCCTGTATATTAAGCAGATCAAGGTTTTTATCAAAATGGGCAAGAGCCTCTGAAATACTTGTCTTTTTATTTTCAAAGAAATCATGATATTCAATCTGCCAGGTTGCTTTCTTGACAATGAAATTTCCTTTTTGCAATCTCGGGAAGAATTTAAAAAGGTTTAATAATGAATCCTCATTAATTAATAGGCTGCTGTTATACTGAGCCTGAAAATCGAGAAGAAATTCAAAAACAGGACTGTTTGTAGGGTGCATAATATTATATGCATTGGAAAATACCGGAAGTACATTTTTACCCAGCGATTTTGACCGCAGAACAACCTGATCGTTCACAACAGAAACATACAGGTCGTTGAGATCTATTTTCTTCTTACCGCTGATTTCATCAATATATCCGATATAGTATTCTGTATTGATTTTTCTTTCTATTACATTTCCGATTTTTTCAGACGGAAGATGCACAATTTCAGCAATGATGGTATCTTCATCATAATATTTTTTTTCCTGGTCATGAATTTCATCCAGTGTGTGGGCAATGTCTTTATGGTCAGAAAAGCGCCCCAGAATTTTTCTTGGTGAATTAAATGAAATATAATCAATAAAATAAACAGGATTGCCTGTTTCTTTATCTAGAAAAATAGATGCTTTATAAGATTTGAATGGGAAGAACTCACTGACTTTTTCCGGGAGAAAAGTTTCTTGATTTTGTCCCAGTTCATTAAGGTCAATGCTTGTTTTTTTATTTTTAAGACAGTTCAGAATAGGGTAGGAATATTGAACCTCTTTTTGATTGAGGGTCATATTTTCTTCCCGTATATTTTCTTTTGGCCATGCCAGGATCAGATTGCCTGCATCCACATTTTCGGAGTTAGCAAATTTTCCGTATCCTACCCCAAATTCAATATCCAAAGCATGTAGCAAACTTACTTCCTGCTGGTCATATTTTTTAGTAAAGCTCTTTTTAAAATTGACGATTCTGTAAGGAGTCTGATTTTCCAGAGTACTGAATCTTTCAAAAATAGAATCACTTTTTTGAATATCATCCAGGAACCTTTTAGGCATGGTATCTGAGGTCTCAAAAAAAAGATCAATATGTAAAGGAACTTTTTTCTGTTCAGGATTTGAAAGAATTTCAGCAACGTTTTTTTCTGTATTACATAAGTCTATGTACTTTTTTAGTTCATGAAATTCTGAATTCTCAATATTTTTATCGAGGAAATTGATGATATGTTGTGTTTCACTTCCGGAATAAGACTGAGACGGGTTGATTATCTGTTCGTCTTTGAGTTCATGGAAAAATTCCTCTGCCTCCTCCTGTGTAACGTCATTTTCAGTTTGAATAAAATGAATGATTTCTTCAGCAGTTCTCTCATGCTTACAAAATCTTGTGATAGAACCTATAGATTCATCTTTTTCTATTGTTATTAAACGGTAATCTCTTCCTATAATTCCTGTGTAACACTGAAGAAATTTGTACTCATCAAAAATTTCATACAATGTATTATTGGTGAGATAGGTTTCATGTTTTTCCAGTGAATTTACTGTTTTGTAAAGGTATTCCGAATCAAATCTCAATACCGGATAGGAATGCTTCCATGTTATTTTGGTTACAAAAGATTCTGATGAATTTTTAAGTGAACCTAAACCGGAAAACAATCCGAAAGGGGTGGGTCTTGTAGTATATCGTGAAAGATATTTATATAATGAAATTTCAAGTTTTTCTTTTTGCTCAGCATTTTTTTTGAAAACTCTTTTGTCACCTCATGATAAAAATTTAATGACGACAGCTTAATAGCATCCATTACTGTTTGATTACAGGAAATATTTTCAATGACATCTGATGTTGCATAAAAGCGGTTTAAATCATCAGGTGAAAGAACCGGAGTTCTCAATATTGTGTAATGAAATGGAGTGTATTGCTTTGAAGACATAATATTTTTAAGTTGGAGATGACAAAAGAGATCAATTGTTTAATTAGCAGTTACCACAATCTGCAGTACAGTTTGCTTTTGAACAGTTTAGCAGGTGAGTATGCATAAATTTAGACATACAACCGTCTGAACATCCTGCAGTAAACAATCCTACATTTCCATCCATATCGATGGCTTTACCTCCTTTTATTTCTAAAAGGTTGTTTTTGCTTAAGTTTTGTACATTCTTTTTTGAGATTGTCAATTTTTTGTTTGAATTTTTCATAGTAATTTAATTTTATTTAAAAAAATGTTGAGTTGCTTTGGTGAGCCCTTGCCAGGCATTGCCGAGGGCATGTATCATCTCATCCGGTTCGGCTACAAGATAGAACAGAACAACAGGAATGACAGGTATTAAACTTAATAGAACAGCTAATACCGGAGAAATCAGATACATTCCGAAAGGGTGTCTGAACTTGTTGTCCATATTACCTGTAATCGCTTTAAAAATGATAAGCATTCTGTCTCTGTAATATAAAAGGATGAGAAAATCAAGAATAATATAATAGCTAAGTCTTGATGCAAAACCATTTACCATAGATGGATCCATAAAAGTAATATCCATGATTAAAATATTAAAGGCAATGGGCAGGAAAAAAAGAGCTCCTATGATAACGGTTTTCTTATAAAGAAGAAGTGCGCCACATAATACCTGACAAATACCAATGATTATTTTAAACGGATTGT
Source organism: Chryseobacterium sp. CH25 (assembly GCF_004119455.1). Classification (GTDB taxonomy): domain Bacteria; phylum Bacteroidota; class Bacteroidia; order Flavobacteriales; family Weeksellaceae; genus Chryseobacterium. The sequence continues at coordinate 1,097,208 of NZ_NRQT01000001.1, read as the reverse complement.
GGTCAAAAAGATACCACATCACCTTGAAAAGGCTGAGATCTTTGATGGGTTTATTTAATTCCTCAGGAGAAATACCAAACTGTCCGTCATCGAAAAATTTAGCGTATCCAAAAGACAGGAATTGCCATGCAAGCAAAACCCGACATATCAGGATGAAATAATCCCAATACTTACCCTCAAAAGTCTTTTTGGATATAGTAATCATTATGGTTATTAAGTTTTTTTAAATATATAATAAAATTTTAAAACTTATATAATAAATGCAATAAAAAGTGTGAAATTTTATATGTTGTATATATTTTTTTCTTCAGATTAATTCTTAATCTATTGTCTATTAGTGATTAATGTTGTTTTTTTAGTTCTCAATTATTTATTTTCTTCATAGCTGATTCCCATAAAACTGCTGGCACTTCGCGGATCGTAAACCGACCAGATGCTTCCCCAGGGGAAAATGAAAGTACAGGTTGGATAGGGCGTTTTCTTTTTCCGGGTTGGTAGCATTCCCAAAATTGAGGTCAGGAACTTATTATTTCGGTAAAATACCTGCATTTCTTTTTCTTCCGTCCATTCATTCCAGTCTTTGGCATCAGTGCTTTCCGATGTACTCATTTGAATACTGTGCAGATGATCTCCCAAAAAGCAGAGGCTGAAAGAAAGTTGAAAGCTTTCAACATCTATGCTTTTGAAATAATACCAAAAATACCCGGTTTTCACATCCCACATACTTTGATACTTTTCTTTATAAAAATCAGTCTGTTTCAGCTGATCCAGCAATAATCCTTTGTAAAGCTGAGTGTCAAATTCATCCAATTCAACAGTCCCGTTTTCATTATTAACCAACATATTAAAAAAATAAAGCTATAAATATACCCGTTCTTCTTTACAGACAACGAATAATATTTACAGCTTTCAGTAGAAATAGAAAATATCGGTGCTACGGATTTGATATAATTAATGTTGATGGAATATCGGAGAGCCAGAGACTCTTCGTATCAATAAGGTTTTTCCAGCTTTTGCTGCTGATGAGCATCAGATCCTGAGAGTTCAGGAACTCTTTTTCAATTTTTTTCTCGTTATATAATGTGATATGGTTAGGTGCTACCTGTTCGATACTTCGGATCAGTTCTTTCACCTCTATATTGTTGCGGATCTGTCCTGCTGCATCCAGAATAATGATCTGAGAATTGTTGTTATTAATAAGTCTTTTAGCATATTCAAGAAGGTAAAAATCACTCAGATTGAAAATAGGGACGAATACCTTATCTGCAGCTGTAAAATCTTTTTCTACCAGTACACCTACAGGAATATTGGTTTTATCCAAGATTTGAAGCGTAAAATCGTCAAAAGGAGAGTTGTTGAAGATATTTCCCTTGCCTTTTACTGTGTTCAAAAGCTTTTCAGGATTAATGATTTTAGTGGTAAAGCCTAATAGTCTTCCTAATAAACTTCCTTCATACATAGATTTTCCAAGCATAATCAGCAGGAGATCATAGTGACCTTTGTTGGTAATGCTGGTCAGGTCATTTTCTATATCGGTAGAAGCTTTAAAAAGGGTAGTGACCTCCAGATTTAACTCATGAGATTTTTCAATGACATTCTGAAACTGAGATTCTTCATATTCATCCATATCATAAGCATGCATTTCATTTACGGGAGCAATATTCATAGCAGTAATACTTTTATTACCATTCATTTTATGGGTGAAGTCGTGAGCCAGTTTTAGCAGTGTACTTCCGGATTCCGGCTTGTCAAAAGATAGTAATACCCTGTATTTTGAATCATTGGCCATATCAATAGATTCATTTTCATCTTTTTTAGATTTGAAAACAAAATTAACAAAGTCTAAAGCAGGGCCTGTCATGAAAGTAGTAAACAAAGCCATAATCACCAACATTGCAAAGATTTCCGGGCTTAATACCCCAAGATCATATCCAATGTTCAGAACGATAAGCTCCATTAATCCTCTGGTGTTCATCAGAGCACCGATGGTTAAGCTTTCTTTCCAGTTTATTCCTACAAACTTGGCGGTGAGGGCACTTCCTGCAAATTTTCCAATAACAGCTGTTAAAATAATGAATCCGGCTGTCATCCAAAGGTGGCTGTCATTCAGTAAACCGATTTGAGTACGGAGACCAGTGAAAACAAAGAATAACGGAAGAAGAAGCACCAATGCTACGTCTTCTACTTTATCGATAAATAAAGTACGGAATTTAGTGTTTTCAGGCATAATAGCCCCAGCCATAAATGCGCCGAATAAAGCATGAATTCCGATTACTTCAGTAATATATGCTGATAAAATCAAAGTAAGGAAGAAAATAGCGACCATCGGCTTACTGATGGTATTTTTACCAGCCTGAAGATCCCCGATTCTTTTCAGGAACGGTCTTACGATCTTAATCATCAGAAGAACATAAGCAATGGCCATAATAATAACATAAATGGAGCTTGTAAAAGAACCAGCCTTTACAATGGCAATTACAGCTGCCAAAATACACCATGCCGTAATATCATCTGCTGCTGCACAGGTAATAACAATGGTTCCGAGTTTCGTTTTTTGAAGGTTTCTTTCCTGAACAATCCTTGCCAATACCGGAAAAGCCGTAATACTCATGGAAATGGCAATAAATAAAGCAAAAGAGGTAAACTGTATGCCTGTAGGGGCAAATTCCTGATAGATAAAATAAGATAAGCCAATTCCAAGAGCAAAAGGAATAATAATACTGGCATGGCTGATAACTACTGCATCATGAGCTTTTTTTCTTAAAACACTCAGGTCCAGTTCCATTCCTACAATGTACATGAATAAAATTAGTCCTATCTGGCTCAGAAATTGTAAGTTTCCTAATGATTCTTTGGGAAAAAGGAATGCTGAAAATTCAGGAAAATACATTCCTACAAGAGACGGTCCCAAAACAATCCCTGCAATCATTTCTCCAATTACAGAAGGTTGCTTGAACTTCATACAAACCCATCCGAAAAGCCTTGCTGTAAGGATAATCGTTACAATCTGTGCTAATAATAAAGCTAAAGGATGGTGAAGATTCGTTTTAAATGATTCCTGAAAGTTATCCCAGGTAGATCCGGTACTTGTTTTAGTGACAATATTCTCCTTAATCTCCAATGTCTGTCCTTCCATAATGAAGAAGTACATCAGGCAGGAAAAAACTGCTATGGTAGTGATGTAGAAAATTAAATTTCTGTATTTCCCCCAATTCATGATTCCTAATATTTTGATGCAAAGTTGGTGAGAATAAATTGAGATTAAAATACCTTGTTTTTAAAATGTAATGAATAGGGTGAAAAATGTAATAAAAATCTTAGTGTTGAAATAAAGTTTTTAAATGTTCTTTTGTCTTGAAACAAAAGAACGAAAAATTCAAAACTTGGAAACTTCCGCTAAAAATGAAGACTGTTCTCTAAAAACTCTAAACTCGTGCGGTAGCTATCTATTTTTATTATCAACATTTGTCCCGCACTCAAACAATAGAGTTTTCTTAACGTTCACAGTCTTCATTTTTTTTACGCTCCAGTTTCCTAGGTCGCTTAAAAAGCCAGCAGATTAACTTTGTTTGTGAAGTAGATTTAGAAGCTATTTTGTAAACAGCTCCATTAATGAGCTTTTGTAGGCATCCCCAATCTGAAGTTTCAGGAAATGATCATCCTCAGCAGGAATGGTTGTAATAACTTCATTGGTTCCTAATACTTTGATGGAAGATAATGCAATGATCTCTTTTTTATTAACCTGAGCGAAATCCTTAGAGGGAAGCATTTCCAGAAGGTTTTTAAAGTTGAGGTTCTTTAAAACGATGCTAGTTCCGTCATTCAGAATAATATCCTTATCGCGACTGTCAATTTCTGAAGTTTTGATATAAGCAATTTGTTCCGTCAGAATAACCGTTTTACCAATATTGCTGTTCCATTCAATAAAAGTTTTCTTCTGAGTGGAATTAATCTGTTCTTTAGCCTTTTCAAAGGCCTGTACCAGACGCTCCTTTTTTATCGGCTTTCTTACATAATCAACCACATTGAGGTCAAAAGCTTCTGCTGCGTATTCTTTATAGGCGGTAGTGAAGATGATTTTTTTAGAACCGGAGATGATCTCAGCAACCTGAAGACCGGTCATTCCCGGCATTTCAATATCCAGAATGCAGAGATTGCAGTCAAGCGAATCAATTTCGTTCAGGAAAATTTTAGGATCATTAAATGCCTTTATCACTTCTACGTCATCAATCTGTTCACATAGAAGTTTCAAATAGCTGATGGCTAATAATTCATCATCCAGAATAACGCATTTTATCATAGAATTCTCCTAAATTGATTTTTAATTCAGCTGTGAAGATACCGTTTTTTGAACTCTTTTCCAGATGATAATGGGTATTGTAGATCATTTTTAACCTCTGATCCAGAGACTGGCTTCCAAAACCGCTTTTCTCCTTTTCCAGGCTGTTTTTTAAGGAAGCTTTATTGCTTACTTTCATGGTAAATACACGGTCTTCAAGCTCCATGAAAATAGAAATGAAGGAATCCTGTGCCAGGAAATCTGTGTGCTTGAAAGCATTTTCAATAAGATCAACGGAAATAAGCGGGGCAAAAACCTTTTCTTCATAGATCGAATCCGATTTATTAATCTTGAATTTGATCCTGAAGTCGAAGAGAGGATTCACCTTTATTTTATTGATCTCAATAAGGCTTAAGGCGAAGTTCAGTTCCTCTTTGGGACTTACATATTTATTATTGCTTTCATATAAAATATAATCCAGAACATTGGCCAGTTTATCCAGAGACATATAAGTCTGATAAGCATGGGATTGAACCGAATTAAGAATGTTTTTAAACAGATGCGGATTCAACTTGGTTCCGATGTGTTCCAAACGTACTTCATTAAGCCTTTGTTCAATGATCTTATTGGATTCTGAAAGTTTGGTGTTTCTCTGTTTCAGCTTCTGATTTTGACTGAACAGATAAATACCTACGGTAAGAAAAAGGAAAATGGCAAAAACTCCGATGAATATCAGATAATCATGAATCATGTAGTAATTGCCTTCCATAGAATTTCGATTATTGAAACTATTTAAGCTTTTTAAGAGTGTTTACCGTTAGAGTTTCTTCACACTTTTCAAAAGTAATCTCGTAAGACGGATTTTTTTCAGGATAGGTGATCAGGTACTCAGGGCATGGCTTCTTTTGAGCATGGCTTTTGTCAAAATCCACTTTTCCGTTGGTAATGATGCTGTCTTTTACAAACTTTTCATCAATCTTATAAATACTCATAGCAGCTTTAGCTTCGTCAGAATACTTGAATTCCTTAGAAAGAGATTCGGCAATCACACGGCTGTTTGGCAAATAACCGCTGCAGCTTGCCCCTTTTTTGTTTAATATAAAGAATACGATAATTAGCCCCGGAACGAAGCCTATTGCATAAAATTTAAGTTTTTTCATTTAGAAAATTAAAAGATTGATATCGTGGTACGTAAGTCCGAAACGGTCACAGATGATCTTTTTAGTATGTCTTCCTTTGTACATATATAAGCTCTGCTTCATTTCATTTTTGCGGATCAGCATGTTTTCAAAGCCGCCCTCTTCATCATAATTTAAAATATAGGAAAGGAAGAAGTTAGAGATAGCCTTTGTAGTGGTTCTCGGCATTCTTGAAGTAAGGTTCGGAAGTCCGCAGTGGATAACCCCATGTTTAATGATATAAGGATCATCCATAGTGGTTAATTCTGAAGTTTCAATAACCTTACCGTTGTCTATGGTAATATCAATGATGACACTGCCTTTTTTCATTTTCATGACCATATCTTCAGTCACAATAGGCGTCATATTTAATCTTGGAAGGGCTCCAATGACTACATCAGCACGTCTTAAACTTTTGCTGAGTTCTTTAGGATCGATGATGGAAGTTGGTACACGGCTGTCTACCATGGTGTGAAGTCTTCTTAGTTTTGACAATGAGTTGTCAAAAACTTTTACACTTGCTCCCAGGCCGATGGCTGCTTTTGTAGCAAATTCACCTACAATTCCGGCTCCAAGGATTACTACTTCAGCAGGTCTTACTCCTGTAATCCCACCAAGCATTAAACCATTAGAAAGCGCCAATAATTCTGAAGCATATAAAATAGAAACGGTTCCTGCAATTTCACCAATTAGTCTTACCAATGCAAGCTGCTTGTATTCATCCACGATAAATTCAAAGGCAATAGCATTTATTTTTTTCTCTGCAAGCTTAAGGAAATATTCCTTATCTCTCAGATTGATCTGAAGTGCTGAAACCATATACGTATTAGGCTTCATCAAATCAATTTCATCCAGAGTAGGAGGGTTGATTTTCAGGATCAGATCCTGCCCGAATGCTTCTTTAGGATCATTGGTGATTCTTGCTCCAGATTCTGAATATTGTAAATCTGTAAAAAATGAACCTTCTCCGGCTCCTGATTCTATGATAATTTCATGGCCGTGCTCTACCAACACCTGTACGGCGTCCGGAGTAATGCAGGTTCTCCTTTCGTTGAGACAGGTTTCTTTGGGAATTCCAATACTGAACTGTTTTCCCTTCTTTATAACCTCCAATTTTTCCTCTTTCGGCATCAATTCTTCTTCTGTGAAAGGAGTAAAAATATTTGTACTCATCCTTAAATTAAATTATGTCTTACAGATTGTTTTTTACACTCAATTAATAAGCAAAGATACATAATATTTACTCGAATGAAATTTCTCTGTTTTCACCTGTATTCACAATACTCATTGTGTGGTAGTTGAGCCCGTAGAGCTCCTCTTCATACACTTCCGGCCACTCAATGATGCATAGAAAAGAATTGTCAAGGTATTCTTCAATCCCAATATCATACACCTCTTCGATGTTTTTTAAGCGGTAAAGATCAAAATGGAATATTTTTCCTTTTGAAGTGCTGTATTCATTAACAATAGAGTAGGTAGGAGAACTAACTTCATCATTACTTCCCAGATTTTTAAGCAAGAATTGAGAGAAAGTAGTTTTTCCTGCACCCAGATTTCCCTTTAGTAAAAGGATATTATGTTTTAATTCAGGAAGAATGCTGTGAACAACTTCCTGCCAGTCTTCGATTGTATGTATAGTGAACTGCATAGGCTGATTTGTTTGCAAAAATAATGAATAAGTTTTAGAGTAGAGGTTTGAAAGTATTAGTGTTTTAGAGCGAGAGAATGAGATCATAAGAAAAGTATTTGGCTTTTTAAGGCGGGAAAAACTAAGGATGTAGCTGAAACTATTCTAAAGTGATATTCTTTATTCATCTTTGATGAATCTTAACTTATCTTATCAACTTCATTTTTATTAATAGTTTAATTCTGATAAGAATGTAATTGATTACTTTTACCCAAAAGAATTACAATATAACTCTCTTCTCAAATTTTCCAACTTGGATATAAAATACTTAATTTTGCAGTATGATTTCTAAGCAGACTATAGACAAAATTTTCTCAACGATACGTGTAGAAGAGATAGTAGGAGAGTACGTTCAGTTGAAAAGAGCAGGGTCTAACTTTAAAGGGCTCAGTCCTTTTCATGAAGAAAAGTCTCCAAGTTTTGTTGTTTCACCAAGTAAGCAGATCTGGAAAGATTTCTCTACCGGAAAAGGAGGAACAGCGATCTCTTTCCTGATGGAAATTGAGAACTTTACTTATCCTGAGGCACTTCGTCATGCTGCAAAGAAATATGGAATTGAAATTGAGGAGGATCTACGTGAGATTTCTGAAGAAGCAAAGCATGCTCAGACGGAAAAAGATCTGTTGTATAAAATTCATGAAGTTGCCAATACTTATTTCCAGGAAATTCTTTGGGATGATCAGGAAGGCAGGAGTATAGGTCTTTCTTATTTTAAGGAAAGAGAATTAAAGGATGATATCATCAAAAAATTCCAGCTTGGATATTCTCCTGAGCAAAAGAATGCATTTACAGCGTATGCTTTAGAAAAAGGCTATACAAAAGAAATACTTGAAAAATCCGGACTTTCTATTTTTCCGGAAATACACCAGCCGGAGTAGACCGATTCCGTGAAAGGGTAATTTTCCCGATTCATAGCTTTTCAGGAAGAGTTTTAGGTTTTGGAGCCAGAATTCTTAAGAGCAATGTAAAAACAGCAAAATATCTCAACTCACCGGAAACGGAGATCTATCATAAATCCAATGTTCTTTACGGATTAAACCAAAGTAAGCAGGCTATTTCAAGAAAGAATGGCTGTCTTTTGGTGGAAGGATATATGGATGTGATTTCCCTTCACATGTCCGGAATTGAAAACGTAGTAGCGAGTTCCGGAACTTCACTTACTACGGAGCAAATTAAACTAATTAAGAGACTTACAGAAAACGTAACGATTCTCTTCGATGGTGATAATGCAGGTATTAAAGCCAGTTTCCGAAGTATTGATATGCTACTGACAGAAGGGATGAACATCCGTGTTCTGCTTTTCCCGGATGGTGATGATCCGGATTCCTTTGCCAGAAAACATCCACAGGAATATGTAGAAAAGTACATCGAGAATGAAGCGATGGACTTCATCGACTTTAAAGCGGAGATTCTGTTAAGAGATGTAGGAAATGATCCGATTAAAAAAGCAGAAGCCATCCGTGATATTGTAAAGTCGGTGTCCTTTGTACAGAATGCGCTGAAAAGAGAAGTTTATCTGAAGGAAGTTTCCAATAAGTTCGGACTTTCGGAGCAGAGTTTGTTCAATGAGTTGGATGTTCAGAAGCAGATTACTCAGAACCAAACCCATCATGTTCAGCACCAACAGAAGGAAAAAGCAGCTCCAAAGCTGGAAATTGTTCCTCTGGATAAGGAAAAAGAAGATCCTTTTTTGTTTGATGTCCTGTTTATGGAAAATAAGCTGGTAGATCACATGCTGATGTTCGGAGATATTGTTCTGAAAAGGAGAAATGAAAACAATGAAGAGTATCAGATAACAGTTATTGAAGAAATTCTTCATCATTTGAAGAAGAGCAGTATACATTTTTAGTCAAAGAAAATGAGATCATTATCAATCAGGTGAAAGAGGGGATTCAGAAAGATGAGCTGAGAAGTGGAAACTTTTTTGTATCTTTTATGGATGAAGAAATTACTACAAAGGTGGTAGATGCGCTTATTCCTTTGGATGAATTGGAAAACTGGGCTTCAAGAAATATTTATCCGCCTAATTATGGGGATAAGGTTGCCGATCAGATTACAGGGGATGTTTTACTTCATAAATACAGATATATTGATTACCTGATTACAGAAACCGCTAAGGAACTGGATCAATACAGCAGTACGGATGAAGTAAAGTATTATGAGCTGATTAAAAAAATTACTCTTTTGAAACAGGCTTCTATCCGATTAAGTAATATCATTGAGTATTCTCCGATCAAGGGAATTTATATAGATAGAAAAAGATAGTTTAAAGACAAAAGATTTCCGGATTCTATGACAAAAAGTCCTATAAAATTTTAGGAATAAATATTGTAATTTAAACTTTGAAAATATTTTAAAATAATACATAATATAAATATGGACATTAAAAAAGAATTCAGAGATTTCTCTGTAAAACATTTAGGAAATAACGGTCTTGCTACCGATCAGTATATGGGAATGTATGGGCCAACGAACTTAACTCCGTACATCATGGAAGAAAGAAGATTAAACGTTGCTCAGATGGACGTTTTCTCCCGTCTGATGATGGACAGAATTATCTTCCTTGGAACTGGAATTGACGATCAGGTAGCGAATATCGTTACAGCTCAGCTTTTATTCTTAGAAAGTGCAGATCCGTCTAAAGATATCCAAATCTATATCAACTCTCCTGGTGGAAGTGTATATGCAGGTTTAGGTATTTATGACACTATGCAGATCATTAAGCCGGATGTAGCGACTATCTGTACAGGTATGGCTGCTTCAATGGGAGCTGTATTATTGGTTGCCGGAGAAAAAGGAAAACGTTCTGCGCTGAAGCATTCAAGAGTAATGATTCACCAGCCTTCAGGAGGTGCTCAGGGAGTTGCTTCTGATATGGAGATCAACTTAAGAGAGATGTTGAAATTAAAGCAGGAGCTTTATGATATTATCTCTCATCATTCAGGACAGCCTTACGAATGGGTAGAGAAATCTTCTGACAGAGATTACTGGATGACTTCTGAAGAAGCTAAGAGCTTTGGAATGGTAGATGAGGTTCTTCAGAGAGCAGAGAAAAAATAATTGATACTACATCATATTGAAAAACGCATCCAAATTGGATGCGTTTTTTGTTTTAGCTACAAATACACGAATCATTTATGAGTAGTATATCCGCACCCAATAAATATAATGAAGGAAATCACAATTGAAGACGTGATATTCCCCTCCTCTGGAGGGGTGTCAAATCAAAGATTTGACGGGGTGGTTAAACAATTCTCGCCTACTTCTTCACAATCTTATGCACCGTAGAACCATTCTTCGTCTTAATCTCCATCCAATACACATCAGTATTTAGAGATTTAACATTAATCTTTGTTGCCTGAGAAGTCATTACTTTCTGTCCTAAAGAAGAATAGATATTTACTTCTATGATATTTTCAGGAGATTCAATCTGAATAAAATCACTGGTTGGATTTGGATAAATACTGAATGAAGATTTCTTATGTACTGAAGAAACAGACAAAGTTGCATTACTTGCTTCAGTAGGAGTGAAAGGTCTTCTGTCTCCAAAGCTTAAGCCCAGCCATGTGTTGTTGCTCAATTGGATCTGGCTAAGATCAGTTTTTTTCTGCCAGCTTGAAAGATCCTTTCCGGAATATAATTTCCAGCTTTCTGCTCCGGAGCTGTTTCCGGTGAAAGTATTTAATGATAAATTAGAAATCTGATTATTGCTGGAAGTAAAATTGAAATAAGGAGCCTGAGTTTGAATAAGCTGTAGTGCCTGTTCCGCTGTTAGAGTACCATTATATTGAATTCCAAAAGCAAAAGAATTGGCATTGCCATTAGCACTATGAGTTCCAAAATCTACTACAACCAGACTTCTGTTGTTTCCGGTTCCAATCCAGTTGGTAATTTGGGACGAAGTATACCATTGAGAACTGTAGGCAGGCATTGGCGTTGAAGGTGGAATATTGAAATTGTTTTCATCGGCTCCATAAGTAATTCCAAACCATAAGCCATCTGTTAAAGTGGTATAGCCTACACCATTATTTTGATTGGACATATTTCCGGCATTTGATCCGGTCCAGGTAATCCAGTAATCATCTGTACTTGGAGTATGGTGATTGTAGGTGAAACTGTACAGAAATCCTGAAGGAATGTCAGCCTCTATTTTAGGTTCTGCAGCAACAATAGCATTAACCATGTCTTCTGCAGTTAAATTATTGCCATCAAAACGATAGCCCCATGCATAAGAGGTAGGGGTATTGTTGTCATTGAAATCGGCAATGAAATAAGCCTTTTTAGAACCGGTTCCTACCCAAAATTTGATGTCATTTTCATTAAATTGAGCAAAGAATAACTGCGTACAAAGCAGTAAGAAAAAAGATAGATTTTTTTCATGATATAATTAAATTAAAGTTTTATTCCCGAAACTTATTAATAAGAAAAAAGCACACTCTGTAGTCTTAATCCCAAAATTAAAAATGCATTCAAGGCAGGTCTCCTGGCTCGCATCCTATAGCCCACCTTCCCGGACGTTTATCCAGTGGTATATCACAGCTATAGGTAAAACAGCTTACAGTTGCGGGTACAGCTCAGGATTTGAATATAATTCTCACCTGATTCCCTATTATGAACAGTGTTCAACCTTAAAAACGGTGCAAATATATCATATAAATTTCTGATATCAGTTTTGTGAATTATATATCAGTTTCCGTTTTTTTATAATGAATTTTGTTGATTGATAATGAATTGAAGTTTTGTATTTTATTTTCCGGATTAAATAGATTGTTTTGTTGTTTATATTGAATTCATCTTGAGGTTTCTATTGTTAAAATATAATTATCATTGTATTTAAGATCAGTTTACAATCAATTTATACTTTCGCGCCATAAAAGTTAATATGAAAAAATTACTATTATCTGTTCTGGTGATGTCTGCAGTATGGTCATGCAGTAAAGACGATGACAACAGTATAAATAATCAGGATATTAATTATTCTAAACTTCCGCAGGAGTTTCCTTTTACAACGCTGGCAACAGTGAATGGAGTAGATGTCATTAATGGCGGATTCGGTTCCGGAGCGGTAGCGCACCCTACAAGAAAAGGAGAGTTTTATGTTATTACAGACCGTGGTCCGAATACCGATTATAAGAGCGGAAAGAAGTTTTTAGCCCCTAATTTTACTCCTACTATTATGCATTTTAAAATTAATGCTGAAGGAAAGATAGAAGTTATTAAATATATTAAACTTAAAAATCCATCTGGGCAACCGATTACAGGGCTTCCAAATCCTGTGGGAATGGGAAGTACAGGTGAAGTAGCTTATGATGCGGCAGGAAATGAACTGGGGACAGATAAATATGGTTTAGACAGTGAAAGTATTGTAGCAGCACCAGATGGTACATTCTGGGTGTCTGATGAATACGGACCACATATTGTTCATTACAGTGCCGATGGAGTAGAGCTGGAAAGAATAAGCCCGATAGGGGTAAATACAGGAACCAGAAAATTACCGGCTGTTTTGGCTAAAAGAAGAGCCAACAGAGGAATGGAAGGACTTTGTATAACTCCGGACGGAAGAACATTGGTAGGAACAATGCAGTCAATGATGTTTGTTCCGTCAAAAGCTTTGGCAACAAACACAACCTTAACGAGAATTGTAACTTTCGATATTAATACCGGGAAAACGAAACAATATCTTTATAAACAGGATGGTGGTGCTTCTGACTCAGTTTGTGACATAACAGCATTAGGGAATAATGAATTCCTTGTTATTGAAAGAGACGGAAATTTCGGAACACAAGGTGGAATTAAAAAAGTATACAGAATCAACCTAAGTGATGCAACGGATGTAACCGGAACCGACCTTACAGCCGTAGACGGAATGAAAGTAAACGGTAAAGCTTTGGAACAATGTAGCTGGGATGAGCTTACCACAGCAGGAATTAAACCTGTTTCTAAAAAATTAGCGGTAGACCTGGTGGCAAAATTGGGCTATGAGCATGATAAGTTTGAGGGAATTGTTTATCTAGGAAATAATAAACTGGCTGTTTTCAATGATGATGATTTTGGAGTAGTAGATGACGGAAGCGGAAACCCTAAAGCTAAAATCCTTCCTAAAACCGGGAAGGTTGACAAAGGAACTATGTATATAGTCGATATTCAATAATTAGATTTTTTTTAACGGAAAACGGCGGAATTTATTCCGCCGTTTTTTATTGTATGCAGATTGAATAATTCAATAGGAACGGGCTTTAGCCCGTTTAAAAAAATAGGAATAAATTCCACCGGCTTTAGCCAAAATCTATAATAAAAGCCACTGAAAGTTACTTCCAGTGGCCTTATTTCTATATTGTTCTTCTCAATTAATTGAAACCTTCAATAATCTTAGAGAAATCCTCTAATTTCAAAGCTGCACCTCCAATCAGACCTCCGTCAATATCCGGCTGAGAGAAGATTTCTTTCGCATTATCCGGCTTCACAGAACCTCCGTAAAGGATAGAAACCTCATCAGCTACTTCCTGACCATATTTAGCAGCAATAATGCTTCTGATGTGTGCATGAATTTCCTGAGCCTGTTCAGGTGTTGCCGTTTCTCCTGTTCCGATAGCCCAAACCGGTTCGTAAGCAATTACTACCTTTTTGATCTCTTCAGCAGAAAGGGTGAAAAGAGCTACTTCTGTTTGATTTTTAACCACTTCAAGGTGCTGTCCTGCCTTTCTTTGCTCTAGAGTTTCTCCGTTACAATAGATTGGTGTAAGACCTTTATCTAAAGCTAATTTTACTTTTCTGTTACAGTGAGAATCTGTTTCTCCGTGGTATTGTCTTCTTTCAGAGTGCCCGATTAATGAACCTGTTGCATCGATAGACTCTAACATATCAGCAGAGATTTCTCCTGTGTAGGCACCGCTTTCGTGCTCGCTCATATCCTGAGAGAATACCCCGATCTCATCCTTTTCAAAGATGTCTTTAGCCATCATTAAGTATAAAGATGGGGGAGCGATCCAAACCTCACAGTTGGTTGCATTGTTGTTTTTATAGCTTAGTAACTGAATCATTAATTGTTGTGCATCAATTACATTTTTGTTCATTTTCCAGTTGCCTGCAACTATTTTTCTTCTCATAAGATTTATATTGATTTATTTTACTTTTTAATTAATCTCACATTTTAAATCTGCGTTATCTGCAAAATCTGCGAGAGCCTTATTTATTAATTCCTTCCAATTTAAACATAAAAGCATATACCAAAGCGAGATCCTTCAGATAATCAAATCTTCCGGAAGCTCCACCATGACCATACGCCATGTCTGTTTTTAATAATAAAACGTTTTTATCCGTTTTCATATCTCTCAGTTTGGCTACCCATTTTGCTGGTTCAAAATACTGAACCTGAGAATCATGTAGCCCTGTTGTTACCAATAGATTTGGATAGTTTTTCTTTTCGATATTTTCATACGGAGAATAAGATTTCATATAAAGATAAGCCTCCTTATTGTTAGGGTTACCCCATTCATCATATTCATTAGTTGTCAAAGGAATACTTGTATCAAGCATGGTATTCACAACATCAACGAAAGGCACCTGTGAAATCACACCATTCCAAAGAGTAGGGCTCATATTAGCTATAGCTCCCATTAACAGACCTCCTGCGCTTCCTCCCTGTGCATATAAATGTTTAGGAGACGTATATTTTTCTTTCACCAGATATTCTCCGGAGTCAATGAAATCGGTAAATGTATTTTTCTTTTTCATCATTTTCCCGTCTTCATACCATTGTCTTCCCATTTCCTGACCGCCACGGATATGAGCAATAGCATAGGTAAAACCTCTGTCCAGAAGGCTCAGCCTCGTGCTGCTGAATGTAGCATCCATAGAGCTGCCGTAAGAACCGTAAGCATACAGCAATAACGGACTGTTTCCATCTTTTTTAAGTCCTTTTTTGTACACTATGGAAATAGGAATTTGAGTTCCGTCTTTGGCTGTAGCAAAAAGCCTTTCTGTGATATAGTTTTCTTTATTATAACCTCCTAAAACTTCCTGTTGCTTCAGAAGGGATCTTTTTCCTGTTTTTAAATCCTGTTCAAACTGGGAACTTGGTGTAATCATGGAAGTATATCCGAAACGGAAATTATCTGTATTATACTCAGGATTCCCTGATGGATAGACAGTGTAAGCGGCTTCATCAAATTTCAGGAAATCTTTTTTACCTGTTTTTCTGTCATAGATGACCAATTGAGAAAGTCCGTTTTGTCTTTCACTGAATATCAGATAATTCTTAAATTCAGTAATTCCTTCCATCAGAACATCTTTTCTGTGTGGAACAAAATCTTTCCAGTTCTCAACACCTGTTTTATGTAAAGGAGTTTCTACAACTTTAAAGTTAAGAGCATCCTTATTGGTGGTAATTAAAAATTTATCTTCCAGTGGAGTGACATCATACAGGACATCTTTTATTCTAGGCTGAAAAACTTTAAAAGTTCCGTTAGGGTCGTTAGCGTCAAGATATCTGGTTTCGGACGAAGTGGTAGCCTGAGAAGAGATCATAATGAATTTCTCATTCTTAGATTTTCCTACACCAATATAGTTGGTTTTATCCTTTTCCTCATATACAAGGGCATCCTTGGAAGAATCAGTTCCCAGAGTATGTCTGAAAATCTTTTCTGTTAAAAGCGTTTCAGGGTTTTTGGAAGTATAAAATATGGTTTTGTTATCATTCGCCCATGTGGCAGATCCTGTTGTGTTTTTAATACCAAGATCAATGGTTTTTCCTGTTGACAGATCTTTTAAGAATAACTTGTACTGTCTTCGGGATACATCATCTACACCATAAATCATTTTCGTATTATCCGGACTGATACTGAAGCCTGAAGCAGAATAATAAGAATGACCTTCAGCCTGCTTATCTACATCCAGAAGAATTTCTTCAGGAGCGGTAAGGTTGCCTTTTTTTCTACAGTATTTAAAATATTGTTTCCCTGCTTCTGTACGGGTGTAATAATAATATCCGTTCTTAAAAACCGGAACAGACTCATCTTTCTCTTTGATTCTGGCTTTCATTTCCTGGAAAAGCTTTTCTCTGAAAGGTTCTGTATCTTTCATCATGCCTTCCCAATAGGTGTTTTCAGCCTTTAAATAATCAACAACTTTGGTAGAATCTTTTCCTTTTTTGAAATAATCGATCATCCAGTAATAAGGATCATTAACCTTATCACCGTGGATTTCTCTGATGTGTTCCTGCTTTTCAGCAACAGGAGCTTTCAGATCCGGAAATTTCTGAGATTGAAATGTAGATGCACTCATTACTAATAGTCCTAGATAAATTTTTTTCATGGTTTTTTATTTTGAGGAGGAATTATAATCCCCATAGGTTTTTTAGCAGAACGTAGAACGTGTGTTCTTCTTCAGTTACTTTGTTATCTGCTTTAATCAGAGATTTGGCAAACTGAGCAAATTTTACACGCTCATCTTCTGTAGAGTCATCAAGGAAACATCTACCGTGAAATTCAAAATGATCTTTCCATTCTTCAGGCTGCAAAAGAGCTAATGTATCAAGTTCATTGTCAAGATTCATTCTGAATGGAAATTCATCAGCCAGATATTGCTGTACCAACATTCCTTCCTCAGGAGCAAATTCTCCGTCAACAGAAGAAAGAATCATTAATAAGTGGTAACCGGCGATTGATTTATTTGATTTTTGCATGTTTTAATATTTTTTTACTAGATAGTCTAAGTTATTTTCTTCTAAAATTGTATCGAGATATTTTCCCCTGCTGCTTGATTTTCTTTGATAAGGAGCAAATTTTTGAGCTACTTCGTTAAACTCTTCACTCAGTTTCATCACTTCTTCTGATTCATCATCGGTAAGTTTTTTACCAGATAACTGAGTGTTGAAATGAATCAGTTTTTTAACGGCAATTTCCTTTTTTACAATTTCTTCTTCAGTGGAATGTAAGGTACAAATCCCATATATACCGTTGCAATAGGCTGCCCACTCACTTTCAAATATTTCATTCAGTTTTTCCTGTTCCGGAAAAGAGGTGTTGAACATCCCATCATAAGCAAAGTTTTTATGAGGATGGTTCATCAGATGCCGGATGAAATTTTCTTTAAACTCTTCCTTGTATTGATGAGTATCTCTTAATTCTTTATTCTTTTCAATTAATGAAATACAGTTTTTACTGAAATACTTCTCTGTAATCTCATTTTCAAATTCATCATTAAGAGGAGACGTTATTCTAATAGTTCGGGAAATCGTATATGAGTGCTGTGGAACTAATTGATTTTGAATAAGTACAGCCAATTCATCCTTGCTGATATTTGTTATATTACATAACTCAGCTTCTGTAATATAATTTTCATTAATATAATTGAAATTTTGTTCCATTAGCGTTGAAATAATTAATTGATATAGTCTTTTGCAGGCTGCTTGTCTACAATTTTTCCGTTTTGAAGAATCAGTACAAAAGGATTACTTCTTGCAATAGTTTTAATGGCAGTACCATCCATCATTGTATTTTTAATGGTTTTAAAAGTTTTCTGATCTGTTGAAACCCCATAAATAACAGCTCCTTTCTGAGCATTTACTTTAGCTTCTACCTTCTGAAGAAGCTCAGCAGAGACCTCTTTCGGATGGTAAGAAAATACAAGAATAGCTTTTGGTGCTTTGATGATCTCATCTGTAAGTTCCATTCCTGTAGGATCTTCAATTTTGAATTTTACGATCTCAGATTTATATCCTTCTTTTATAAGTACAGATTCATTTTTTCCTTCTTCAATCTTCCATGGAGAACCTTCTGCCCAGTATTTTGTTTCTTTAATGTAATCATCCTGGTTTACTTTTAAAATTTCACCTGTTTTTTGATTTTTCAGGGAATAAAAAGTCTTATATTCAGAAGGGTTTTTATTGATTTTTTCTTTCTCACCTTTAATATCTGTTCCTACTTTGTAATCACGGAAATCGATGATTGGTTCATGCATAATTCCTTGAGCCATAATATAGATCATTCCCAAAGAAAAAACTGTAAAGAGAATGTATTTGAACTTACCTGTAGATTCTTTTCTGGTGCTGCCATACTCATCTGTTTTACGGAAATCTTTTTTGTACAGAACAAACAGAAGAATAAGCCCAATAAGAAGAGCTACATCTTTAAAGAAACTCTGCCAAGGCGTAAATTTAATAGCATCTCCAAAGCATCCACAATCTGTAACTACATTAAAATAAGCAGAATAGAAGGTTAGGAAGCCAAAAAACACACAAAGTGCAATTAAAGCTGATAAGGTAAATTTAAGCTTCATTTTCAGCAGCAGCATAAATCCTAAGAAAAGCTCCAGCACAACAACGATAATTGAAAACAGCAGAGCAAATTTTTCAAAAAACGGCATATTGAAGACAGCAGGTGAAAAATATTCCTCCATTTTAAAGGAGAAACCTACTAGATCCACAGCTTTTACAAAGCCGGAAAGGATGAAAATAACCGCAATAATAAAGCGTAATAAACCTTTGATCATATTAAATAGTTTTGGGTTCGGATTGGTTTTTTTGTTCTGAGAATTTAATCAGGCAGAAAACAGCATAATTCAGCATATCGAAATAGTTGGCATCAAGGCCTTCAGATACGATGGTTTTTCCCTGGTTGTCTTCAATCTGTTTAGTTCTTAATACTTTCTGATAAATCAAATCTGTAATCGAAGAGATTCTCATATCTCTCCATGCTTCACCATAATCGTGATTTTTTCTCTCCATTAAAGCCTGCGCTTCCTTGGAATATTTGTCATACAGATTTAAAATTTCTTCCTTATTTTCATTAAAATCATTGGAAAGTCCTTTTTCAAGCTGAATAAGTCCAATGATAGAGTAGTTCACAATTGCGATAAATTCATCTTCTTCACTTTCATCCACCATTTTCACATCAGTCATTTGCAATGTACGGATTCTGTTAACTTTAATATAAATCTGATCCGTAATGGAACTTGGTCTTAAAACCCTCCACGCAGGTCCGTAATCCTGTAACTTTTTACTGAAAAGATCACGACACTGACTGATAATTTTCTCGAACTGTACTGATGTTTTTGACATAAATTTTCTTAATCTTCCAAATATACGAATTCGGTTTTGTTTATGAACCATGAGTTTTATCGTTTGGAATTCGGGATTCGAGGTACATGGTGTGGAGTGTGGGAATCTGTCATCCTGTATTTAATATTCGTCTCTTGAGTACAATTTTATAGCCTTTTTTTACATTCAATTCACGATTAGTTGCTAATTTTGCAGTATATAAAATTACTCATTACCCATCATTCATTACTTATAAACCTCATGCTCTCAAACCTTCAAACCTATTCGATCAACTGTAATGGCAGACTGATACAACTGGATACTCCAAAGATCATGGGAATCCTCAATCTTACCCCGGATTCATTCTCTGATGGTGGAAAGTTTAATGATGAAAAACTGGCACTGGAACATGCTGAAAAGTTATTAAAAGATGGAGCGGAAATTCTTGATATCGGACCACAATCTACCCGTCCCAATTCTGAATTCCTGAGCAGTGAAGAGGAAATTAAAAGGATTGGAAATGTGATTTCTAACATCAAAAAAGAGTTTCCGGAAGCATTGATTTCTTTGGATACTTTCTATGCGGAAACCGTAAGATTTGGATTCAGTGAAGGGATAGATATGATTAATGATATTTCGGGAGGTCAGTATGACGAAAAAATGTTTGATACAGCGGCAGAAACTAAGCTTCCTTACATTTTGATGCATATCAATCCATCCTATGAAACCATGCATGATAAAATTAAGTTTGAAGATATAACATTAGAGGTCAACAGGTATTTTTCTGAAAAGACAAATGAGCTGTTGCAAAAAGGAGTTAAAGATATCATTTTGGACCCCGGTTTTGGCTTTGGAAAAACGGTGGAAGATCAGATGAAAATGATTAATGAGGTTGAATATCTTGGTTTTGGAAAATTTCCTTTACTAATCGGGATTTCAAGAAAGTCATTTATCTATAAACCTCTTGGAAAATCTCCACTTGATATCAATGAAGAAACACAGAAATTACACCTTAAAGTTTTGGAGCAGGGAGCTAAAATTTTAAGAGTTCATGATGTGGCTGAAGCAAAGGAAACACTCAATCAATTTTTACAAAAAAAATAAAAAGTGCTAAAAAAACTTGTGAGTTTTTAAAAAGTTTATACATTTGCAGTATGAATTTTACGAATCAGAAAAATATTATTGTCATTTCTATTGCAGCTGTTGTCATTTACAACAGTCAGGAAGCGGCATTTTAAAATAGATTTTTATTTAAATTATATATAAGCCGTTTCATTTTGAAGCGGCTTTTTTTGTTTTAATTTTTTAGAGTACAATTATGTATCAGTTATTCGCAGTCATTATTATCGTCATTATTATTCCCTTACGTGTGTGAGACGGAAGATGTATGATTGTACATATATTGAGCCCTCTCACACTGTGAGAGGGCTTTTTTATTCCCAATTTTTTAAATTTTAACCCATTATAACATGTATTACAACAACGACACGGTCATCTATTTTGATGGAAACTTCATGAAAGCCAAAGACGCAGGAACCAATCTTTATGGCCAATCTCTTCATTACGGATATTCAGTTTTTGAAGGAATTAAATCTTACAAAACTACCCATGGAACCAGAATTTTTAAAGCAAAAGAACATTATGAAAGATTAAAAAGATCCGCAGAATTGATGCACATTCCTTTCGATTATTCTGCAGATCAGCTTACAGAACTTACTTATGAACTGCTGGAACTGAATGGCTTTACAGATGCTTATATCCGTCCTTTGGTAACCTGTTCTCCCAATATGTCTCTCTCAAAAGGCAAAGAGTCCTACCTGTCTCTCCTGACTTGGGAATGGAGCAACGGTTATCTGGCAGATAAAATGAAAATCATGACTTCTCCTTTCCAACGTCCTAATCCGAAAGCATTCAAAGTGGAGGCAAAAGTAGGCGGACATTATGTAAACTCCATTTTAGCTTGTCAGGATGCCAAAGATAAAGGATATGATGAAGCTCTGGTACTGGATGAAAATGGAAATGTTGCAGAAAGCTCGGGAGCCAATGTTTTTTATGAAAAAGACGGAACATTATTCACCCCGGCAAAAGGAAGCATTCTTCCTGGAATTACCCGACAGACCGTCTTTGAAATATGCGATGAACTGAATATTCCCGTTAAAGAAACCTTTTTCAAACCTGAAGAAATGAGAGGAGCAGATGCTGCATTTTTCTGTGGTACAGCCGCTGAAATCGTTGCCCTGGATTCTTTGGATGATGTTCCTTTCACCAAACAATGGGAAGACACCGCAAGTGAAAAGGTACAACAGGCTTATTCAAAATTAGTGAGAGTTCTGTCATTGTAAATTTTTAAAATATAAAATATTGATTATTAGTTAATTGTAATTAATTTTTAAACGATTGGATATTGTAGTTTCAGAAAAAGCAGGAATTAAAAAAATATTACAAGCTGTAGTTTTGAACCAAAATTAAAGAAAAAAGAATCACTTAAACAGACTGGAAGATCAGCAAATGCAGGAAAATATGTTAAATAAATATTCAAAAACATTCACACAAAACAGTGAGCAGCCAGCGGCAAAAGCCATGTTATACGGAATTGGCTTTACAGAAGAAGATATGCACAAAGCACAGATCGGGATTGCAAGTATGGGATACGATGGAAATACCTGTAACATGCACCTCAACGATCTGGCCAGAGTCGTCAAAAAAGGAACATGGGATCATGGACTGGCAGGGTTGATCTTTAACACCATTGGAGTAAGCGACGGAATGAGCAACGGAACAGATGGGATGCGCTATTCACTGGTAAGCCGGGATGTGATTGCTGACAGTATTGAAGCGATTTGTGGAGCCCAGTATTATGACGGACTTATCGCTTTACCAGGCTGTGACAAGAATATGCCGGGAACAATCATCGCGATGGGAAGACTGAACAGACCTTCACTGATGGTTTACGGCGGAACTATTGCTCCAGGCTGTTACAAAGGTGAAACTTTGAATATTGTTTCTGCATTTGAGGCTTTAGGAAAAAAGATTGCAGGAGAAATCTCAGAAGAGGATTTTGATGGAGTGGTTAAAAATTCCTGTCCCGGTGCAGGTGCCTGTGGCGGAATGTATACAGCGAATACGATGGCATCTGCCATAGAAGCATTGGGAATGAGCCTTCCGTATTCGTCATCCAATCCGGCCTTAAGCAAAGAAAAACAAAATGAATGTCTGGAAGCAGGAAAATATCTGAAGATCCTTTTGGAAAAAGATATCAAACCTTCAGATATCATGACCCGTAAAGCTTTTGAAAATGCACTCCGTCTGATTGTTGTGTTAGGAGGCAGTACCAATGCGGTTCTTCATTTTATTGCAATGGCCAAAAGTGTAGGAGTATCTATTACTCAGGATGATTTTCAAACCATGAGCGATTGTACACCTATGTTAGCAGATCTTAAGCCTAGTGGAAAATATCTGATGCAGGACCTGTATGAGCATGGAGGAATACCTGCAGTAATGAAGTACCTGTTAGAAGAAGGACTGTTGCACGGTGACTGCTTAACCGTTACCGGAAAAACATTAGCTGAAAATCTGGAACATGTACAAGGATTAGATTTTAATACTCAGAAGATTATAAGACCATTATCAAACCCTGTTAAACCAACCGGACATTTGAGAATTTTATATGGAAACCTTGCCGAAAAGGGAAGTGTTGCTAAAATAACAGGTAAGGAAGGAGAACGGTTCGTAGGAAAAGCCCGTGTATTTGATGGCGAGAAGAACCTCATCAAAGGAATTGAAGACGGAACGGTACAACATGGAGATGTCATTGTAATTCGTAACGAAGGTCCGAAAGGCGCTCCCGGAATGCCGGAAATGCTGAAGCCAACAAGTGCTTTGATTGGTGCAGGACTGGGAAGCAGTGTTGCTCTAATTACAGATGGAAGATTCAGTGGTGGCACTCACGGCTTTGTTGTAGGACACATCACTCCTGAAGCTCATGAAGGTGGATTAATCGCTTTTGTAGAAGATAATGACCTGATTGAAATTGATGCTGTAAACAATACCATACAGCTCAAAGTTTCAGAAGAAGAAATTGAAAAAAGAAAGCAAGGCTGGCAAAAACCTGCTTTAAAAGTGAAAAAAGGATTGCTTTACAAATATGCATTAACCGTATCATCCGCCGCTGAAGGCTGTGTAACGGATGAAATTTAAAATCAGATACTATGAAGAATTTAAATCAATCAACAGCTACAGAACTGAGCGGAAGCCGGATTATTCTTGAAGCCTTTCTTCAGGAAGGGGTGAAAACAGTTTTTGGGTATCCTGGTGGTGCTATCATTCCCATTTACGATGCGCTTTATGATTACAAAGATCAACTGGAACATATTCTTGTTCGTCATGAACAGGCAGCGGTACATGCAGCACAGGGATTAGCCAGAGTTTCCGGGAAAGTAGGCGTAGTGATGGCAACAAGTGGCCCGGGTGCAACCAATCTGGTGACAGGTTTAGCGGATGCTTTATTAGACAATACTCCGTTGGTATGCATCACGGGACAGGTATTTGAACATCTTTTAGGAACAGATGCCTTCCAGGAAATAGATGTTATGAATGTCACAAGTCCTGTTACCAAATGGAATTATCAGGTGACAGATGCTAATGAGCTTCCTGAAGTGCTAGCTAAAGCATTTTATATCGCAAAATCTGGACGCCCAGGACCAGTGCTTATTGATGTGACGAAAAATGCCCAGTTGCAGAAAGTTGCATACAATGGATATTTTCCATGTCATTCTTTAAGAAGTTATAAACCAGATCCTACACCGTCACTGGAACATATTGAACAGGCAGCAGAACTTATTAATAAAGCAGAGCGTCCTTTTATCATTGCCGGACAGGGGATTATGCTTGGAAAAGCAGAGCAGGAGTTTTTAGAATTCGCAGAAAAATCAGGAGTTCCGGTAGCATGGACAGCTTTGGGAATGGGAGTTCTACCTACAGACCATCCACATGCAGTAGGAATGGTAGGGATGCATGGAAATTATGGACCCAATATTCTTACCAATCAATGTGATGTGCTGATTGCCGTGGGAATGCGCTTTGATGACCGTGTGACCGGAAGGCTGGATCAGTATGCTAAACAGGCTAAGATTATTCATTTTGACATTGATCCATCAGAAATCAATAAAAATGTAAAGGCAGATGTTCCGGTTCTTGGAAACTGTAAAGAGACTTTACCGATTCTTACCACATTGATTCAAAAAAGAAAACATTCGGAATGGCATCAAAGGTTTAAAGACTGTCTGGAAGTAGAAAGCATCAACCTCATTAACGAAGAACTGTATCCCAATGAAGAAGAAATGACCATGGGAGAAGTGATCAGATGTCTTAATGAAATGACTAAAGGAGAAGCGGTGATTGTAACAGATGTAGGACAGCATCAGATGATCACGTGCAGATATTCCAACTTCCAACATTCCCGAACTAATGTTACAAGTGGTGGATTGGGAACAATGGGATTCTGCCTTCCTGCAGCAATAGGAGCGGTTTACGGAGAACGCAATCTTCCTGTTATTGCAGTAATGGGAGATGGAGGAGCACAAATGAATATCCAGGAGTTGGGAACGATCATGCAGTATCACCCAGAAGTTAAAATTTTAATTCTGAACAACAGCTATCTGGGAATGGTAAGACAGTGGCAGGAACTTTTTCATGAAGAACGGTATTCTTCCGTAGACATTCAGAGCCCAGATTTTGTTCAGGTGGCAAACGGATATCATATTCCGGGAAGAAAAGTTGCTCAGAGAGAAGATTTGAAAGAAGGGTTAGAGGAAATGCTTAGTCATAAAGGTGCCTTTCTGCTGGAGGTGATGACAGGGAAAAAACACAATGTATTTCCGATGATTCCCCAGGGAAAAAGTGTTTCAGAAATTGTATTGAATCATAAATAATAAAATCAACAGAAATGAGAACAGAAAATAAAGAATACACCATAACAGCCTATACAGAGGATTGTTTGGGGCTTATGAGCAGAATCAATGCTATTTTTTCAAGACGGAGGATTTCTATCACCCATTTTAATATGGGACCGTCTGAAACTGAGAATGTAAAAAAGTTTGTGATTACCATCAGAGAAACAGAAGAATCTGTTCAGAAGATCACCAGACAAATGGAAAAACAAATAGATGTCTTGGAGGTTCATTATCATAAAAATCCATACCTCACAGCAATAGAATATGCTAGCTAAACATAAAATTAAAATAAACAACAAAATAAAATTATAGAAAATGGCAAAATTAAATTTCGGAGGAGTAGAAGAAAACGTAGTAACAAGAGAAGAGTTTCCGCTAAATAAAGCTCAGGAAGTATTAAAAGATGAAGTAGTAGCCGTAATTGGTTATGGAGTACAGGGACCAGGACAGGCCTTGAACCAGAAAGATAACGGAGTTAATGTGATCGTAGGACAGAGAAAGAATTCTAAATCCTGGGATAAGGCAGTAGCAGACGGTTTTATACCGGGTGAAACCTTATTCGAAATTGAAGAAGCTTTGGAAAAAGGAACCATCATCTGTTACCTTTTGAGTGATGCTGCACAGATTGAATACTGGCCAAAAGTTAAGCAACATCTTACTCCCGGAAAAGCTCTGTATTTCTCTCATGGTTTCGGAATTACCTTTAATGAGCGTACAGGAATTGTTCCTCCGGCTGATGTAGATGTGTTTTTGGTAGCTCCAAAAGGATCGGGTACTTCATTAAGAAGAATGTTCCTTCAGGATCGAGGATTAAATAGCAGCTTTGCCGTTTACCAGGATGCTACAGGAAAAGCAAGAGACAGAGTAACAGCCCTTGGAATTGCCATAGGAAGCGGATATTTATTTGAAACCGACTTTAAAAAAGAAGTATACAGTGACCTTGCCGGAGAAAGAGGAACCTTGATGGGAGCCGTACAGGGAATATTTGCTGCACAATATGATGTATTAAGAAAAAATGGGCATAGTCCGTCAGAGGCTTTTAATGAAACCGTTGAAGAACTTACCCAGTCACTGATGCCATTGGTAGCAGAAAATGGAATGGACTGGATGTATGCGAATTGCAGTACAACAGCACAAAGGGGAGCTTTAGACTGGTGGAAGCGTTTCAGAGATGCCACTTCTCCTTTATTTGAGGAATTGTATGATAATGTTGCTGCAGGAAATGAAGCACAAAGGTCTATCGACAGCAACAGTAAACCCGATTACAGAGAAAAGCTGGAGGTTGAATTAACTGAATTAAGAGAAAGCGAAATGTGGCAAGCAGGAAAAACGGTACGAAGCCTGAGACCTGAGAATAATTAATAAAAAAGAACAATGAGGACGGGAGAAACCTATTTATCCGTGTTGGATAATGTCTATAAAGCAGCAGAAAGACTTAAAAATGTGTGTGTCAGAACGCCATTGGCTGTTAACAATAATTTATCAGGAATTTATAATACTCAGGTACATTTTAAAAGAGAAGACTTGCAAAGGGTAAGATCTTATAAAATTCGTGGGGCTTATAACAAAATGTCAACCATGACAAGAGAGGATATTTCCAGAGGAATTGTTTGTGCCAGCGCTGGTAATCACGCTCAGGGAGTTGCTTTTGCATGCAATACCATGGAAGTTAAAGGAACTATTTTTATGCCTTTACCCACACCTGGACAAAAACTGGAACAGGTTAGGATGTTTGGTGGAGACTATATTGATATTGTTTTGCATGGAGACACTTTTGATGAAGCAAAAGATGCTGCGATGAGGTTCTGTAATGAAAATAACGGAACATTCATTCACCCGTTTGATGATCCTGCGATCATTGAAGGACAGGCAACAACAGCATTGGAGATTCTTGAACAGTCGGAAGAATCTATTGATTATCTTTTTGTACCCATCGGTGGTGGTGGATTAGCAGCAGGTGTTTGCTCCGTCTTTAAAGAATTATCTCCTCAAACCAAAATCATTGGTGTAGAACCTTCAGCGGCAGCAAGCATGAAAAAGGCTCTGGAAAATGGCAAACCCGTGCATCTTGAAAAGATCAGTCGCTTTGTAGATGGTGCTGCTGTACAGCAGGTAGGAAATCTTACGTTTGAGTTATGTAAAAATACTTTGTACGATGTAGTTACAGTAGAAGAAGGACTTGTCTGTGAAACCATTCTTTCCTTATATAATAAAGATGCTATTGTGGTAGAACCAGCAGGTGCTCTTTCTGTAGCTGCTTTAGAAAAGTATAAAGATCAGATAGAAGGGAAAAATGTAGTTTGTATTATCAGTGGAAGCAATAATGATATTACCCGAATGGAAGAGATCAAAGAAAAAGCTTTACTGTATGCCAATTTAAAACACTATTTTCTGGTCAGGTTTCCACAGCGGCCAGGAGCATTGAAAACCTTTGTAATGGATGTGTTGGGACCGAATGATGATATTACTTTTTTTGAATATACTCAGAAAAATTCAAAAGAAAAAGGAATTGCAGTAGTAGGAATTGCCCTGAAACAAAAAGAAGATTTCACTCCTTTGATGGACAAGATGAAAAAGCAGGATTTTTTGTCAACTACCTCAATAATGATCCTTCTTTGATGAATCTGCTGATTTAGTTTGAAAATACATCCACATTTTATTAGCCACTAATGCACGAATAAAATAATGGCTGTAATTAATCTATGTATTTATGTGGTTAAAAAAATAACCATATAAGTGCATAAAATTTTGTAGCTAAAAAAGCTTAAAACCATTTTATTAACTGGGAATTATTAGCCTTCTAGCTTCCTGTTTGTCATTCCGGAGGAATCTATACTATTATATATGACAATATCGAAGTTGAGATTCCTACGGAACGACAAAAACACTATGTTGATGTTTATATAAGAAGAGAATGATAGTACTCAACTAAAAATATTCGTGCATTCGTGGCATTACTAAAAGAAAACTCCGGCTCACATTCGTGAGCCGGAGTTTTCTTTTATCTTTCAAGCGTAAAATTCGAAATTACTTTCGGACGTTCAGCTTCATTGGCTACTTTCCATGATGTTCTGTACATCCATTCTGTCATTTTATACAGCTTTTTATAGTTGATATTTTCAGATTCATCCTGTGGAGTGTGATACTGGTCATGCAGTACGCTCGTAAAAAACACTGCCGGAATACCCACTTTAGCATAAGGAAGGTGATCGCTTCTGAAATAAAAATATTCAGCATGATTCGGAGAATCCCAATCTTTTAAATATTTGAATTTTGTACTTTCATTATTGGCATCTTCAGCCATCTTTACAAGCTCTTCAGAGTTTTTGTGCGGAGCATTTCCACCCAATAAAGCGGCTTCATTATTATCGTTTCTTCCGATCATATCACCGTTCAGTACCGCTACAATATTTTCTTTGGGAACTACAGGATGAGCAGCATGCCATCTTGAACCCAATAATCCTCTTTCTTCAGCACCATGGAAAACAAACAGAATACTTCTTTTTCCAGGCTGTTTTTTGTAAGCCCTTGCCATAGCCAGCATTGCAACGCAGGTACTTGCATTGTCATCAGCACCGTTGTAGATGGTATCGTTCTTTACAGGATGTCTGATTCCGTCATGATCCTGATGTCCGCTTAATAAGACATATTCTTTTTTAAGAACAGGGTCCGTACCTTCAATTTCCCCGATGATGTTTACGGAAGGGTATTTGTAGGTCTCAGTCATCAGGTTAAGAGCTACTTTAGGATTGTTTTTTACCCAGTTGGCATTCTCTCTTTTAATCCAGATAACAGGAATATTATTCGTGATCTTTTCTCTTAATCCTTCTACACCATAAGTACCTCTGGTCATTTGAGGAAGTACTTCTACCCAGCTTTTGTCTGAAATATCATCAGTGATAAAGATGATAGCTTTTGCACCCAGTTCGGTAGCTTTGTTATAGTATTTTGTTCTTACAAATCCGGGATATCTTCTTACAAAAAGAGTCATTTCCTTGTCAATATTCTTGTCAGAAGCATTTATAGCCAGTACTTTTCCTTTAAGATTCAGTTTGGCAAGATCCTCAGGCTCTGTATTTCCGGCATATACAATTTCTGCATCTACAGAAGCATTTACAGGTTCTGCTACAAGGAAATCTTTCCATAGTTTTAATTGAGTATCTCCAATTTTCAGACTGCTTTGTGGAGTAGTCTGATGTCTGTACATATCAAAAAACTGGAAAAAAGTACCATTATCGCCTGCAGGTTTCATTCCTGCCTCTTTAGCCTTATCTGCCAGCCACATGGATACTTTTAACTCATCTAAAGTTCCTGCTTCACGGCCCCAGAACTGATCTGCTGCCAATTCATACATATCTTTTCTGAGATCAGTTTCTTTAATGGCTGATACCAGTGGCTTTTTATAGCTCTGAGCATTTCCGATACTGAATAAAAAAAGACCCAGTAAGGAAAAAATATAATTCTTATTCATTGGCTTTTAATTTAAGCTGCCAAGTTTCTCAGCAAACTGTTTGGAAAACTCTTTTCTGTCTTCTTCCAATTTTTCAGCATTGGTTGGTAAAATATAGTTGAAAAGGATTTTATCTTCGTTATCTAAAAATATGATTTCTTTTTCATTTCCATCAATCATCTGTGAGAAAATAGCCCACATGGAAGTATCTTTTAATTTTAATAATTCAAAAAAGGCTTCGGCTTTTATTTCTATTCTTTGCATATTTTTATAGGTATAATGTATGTTTTGAGTAATAATGGGGATTAAAATTCCAGGAATTTTAATTTAAACTGGATGGCAAAATTTTCCTTGAAATGTGGAGTAGCATAATAACCCACTCTGTAGAATAATCCCAGGTTGAAATAGCTGGAAAGGAAGTTATTCCATTCCAATCCCACTTCCTGATACAGGTGATCTAGTTTTTTAAATTTGAACTGATGGTATTCAGGATGTTTCATATCACCAATCGTTCCGCGCAGTACAAAATCAAAGCTGGAAACATTGTGTCCGAAGCTTTTGAAGTACAAAGGCAGTTTGTGAGTGAAATAGTAGGCAACAAATTTATCGTTGTAATATTTTCCACCTTCCAGAGTAGCAAAACCAAGGAATGAAGTAAGGTTAAAATTAAAATCTTTACCCGGAGAGGCAAGTCCGTTCATTGTAAAATTCTTCCAAATCGGAGCTTCTCCTAAAACAACTCCACCATATAGCCTGAAACCTGTTGTTCCGATTGGTGTCTTAAAATTATGTACAAAAAGGGCATCAAAACGGGAATAATTGAAACTTCCGCCCGCCATTTTATAACTCTGTTCATAATTGAAATATAACTCCGGATATTTCTGATCGATCAGGGATTTTCCTTGTGGTGTCATAATATTGGTAGAATTCGGAGAATATTTCAATGTAAATAAGGTGTTGAAATTCTTGAATGATGATCCGCCATCCCTGAACTGATAATCAAACTGGGCTTCTTCAATATTTCTTCTTACAGCAAGGGCAAGAGTAAGACCATTCGTTACATCATTCAGATAAGATATTGAGGCTCCTTTGAAGTGGAAATACTTGTCATTATTCAGGTTATTCCCGAAATTCATCATTCTCATTTTGAAGTTCCATAGTCTTCTGTAAAATTCTCCTGAAGCCGTTACATCATCATAAAAATCAAATCTGAAGAATGAGTTTTTATCCAAAGTTGTTTTGATATCTATTCCCATCCCGTATTTCCATCTTCTGTCTTTTACTCCGTAAGCGAAATAATAATCAGGAGAGAAATAAGGATTGAAATTTTCATTGATCTTAGCCTTTAATCCCAGTCTGAATCCTTCATAGGAATTATAATTGGCAATTTCATCTACCGCAAAATCTACCGCACCTACTCTGATCTGCCCGTTAAGCAATCCGGAAATAATCTGTGCTTTGCTGTCAATTTTATACTTTTTGCCAAGACTGTCTATGGTTTTATAAGTATTCTGTTCTCTTTCGGTAAGCGGTTCTGTTCTGTACTGATTCAGTGAATGCCCGTCAATGCTTTTTACATCAAAAGTATATCCTTTGAAATCTTTAGCCTTTTCTTCAATAGGAGACTTGAAATCAAAATATTTGGAAGTAAGAAAGGCATAAGTTCCGAAGCTTTTTTTATCCTTTTTATCGGCGTGTTCCTTATCATCCATTGCCATTTTTCCCATTTTAAGTTTGGTGGTTTCATGGGCAAGGAACCATTTGTTATTATAAAAAATCCAGGTACTGGTAATAATTCCGTCGTTCTTGTTTTTACTGAAGTTCTCAATTTTTTTGATTCCGTAAGTATCTGTATCAATATAGATGGCTCCGGTGTATTTTCTCTTTTTATCAGGGTTTTTATAGTTGACTTCACGGAAGCGGATCACAAAGTTCTTTCTTCCGTTAAGTTCTATGGTGTCAGAAAGGAAATATCTGTAAAGTCCTCTGTTTTCAGGCTTTATCTGTTCCGGAACAATATCCCTGTTACTTTGCTGAAGGGCAATCATTTCATAAACCGGCTGTTTCAGCCCTGAAATTCTGTTATCAAGGATATTAATCTTTTCACCATATTTTTTAGAGTATAAAAACTCCTGGGCTCTTTCCCAAAGGAAGAGCTTACTTTTTGCAAATATTTTTCTTGCACTGATGTTATTCAACGAGTCTTTTTCCCTTTTTTTCTTGAAGAAATTTAAATCATTAAAATACTGATTGAACTGAGTAAGGCTGTCCTGATCAATATCAAGAGAAATTTTTTCGTAAGATTTATAAGCGTAAGAACCTAAGCTTTTAGGAGAGTTTTCATTGAAAAGTTTGTTCACCTTTTTTAAGATTTCCAGAGCTCTTGGGTCACTTTTGTCTTCAATAACTACTGTTTCTATATTGGTGGTTTTTGAAGGTTTTTTACTCAGAGAAATCTCCATGCTGCTTTCTACAGGTGTTGTTCCGTTTTGATATGTTTCTGCTTCTACCTCTATATTTTTACATCCTGTTTTAAACTCGAGAACTCCCTGGGTATTGGTATAGCCAAGAATAGTATTGCCACAGAAAATCTTGGCATTAGAAACAGGCTTTTGATTGGAACCGTCAACAACTTTAATCTTAAGTTGTGCATATCCCAAAAAGCACATTAGGAAAAATAATAACTGTAAACCCCTTTTCATGTA
This sequence comes from Chryseobacterium sp. CH25, assembly GCF_004119455.1. Classification (GTDB taxonomy): domain Bacteria; phylum Bacteroidota; class Bacteroidia; order Flavobacteriales; family Weeksellaceae; genus Chryseobacterium. The sequence continues at coordinate 1,064,921 of NZ_NRQT01000001.1, read as the reverse complement.
AAAAAACTATGTCAAAATTAATAATATTTATTGTGGTAGAAAAGTTTTTAACACAGTATAACATTGATTTAATCTAAGATAGATATGCAGTTTTCTAAAAGATCAGGTTTTAATTTTGATGACAGGTCAACTTTTTTAAATTCATGAAATTTTCATATAAAAAAACTCCTGAAATAATTTATTCAGGAGCTTTTTTATTTCTTCATATTGTTTACTGATCATCCAAAGCTTTCATAAATTCAATAATATCATCTATTTCATGCTCGGTGAGCTGAAGCGGGGCATCAGAAAGTGTTTGGTTTTCTACTTTAAATCCGAAAGATTTTCCACCTCCTTTATTATAAAAGTTCATTACCTCTTTCAGTGTTTTATATCCTCCGTTGTGCATATAAGGAGCCGTCTTATTACTATTTCTGAGAGTAGGCGTTTTAAAGGAATGCTGCAATGTGGCTACTGTCTCATGAAACTTTCCTCTCCCCAGGTCATTGTCAAATGTTTTATTTTCTCCATTGGTAGCAATTCCTAATACTTCCTGTTCTGTTTTTTTGAAAGTAGGGGGAACAGTACCATTGAACAACGGAATAAAATGGCATATGGCACATTGAGCTTTTCCTACAAAGAGGTTAAACCCTTGTTTTTGGCTTTTTGTCATTGCCGATTTATTTCCCCGCATATATTCATCAAAATCAGAATTGAACTTTGCCAGAGAACGGATATAGCTGGCCAATACATTCTGAAGCTGCCATACCTCAGTCTTCTGTGAATGATAAATCTTTTTAAATGCAGTCTGGTAATTTTTATCCTGATTAATTTTGGCAAGAATAACATTTAAATCACCATGCATTTCTTCTTTATTGGAGATTACATCTGAGCTTTGCCCTTCAAGATCATCTTTTCTCATATCCCAAAACTGACCATGCTGAAACCCTGCATAGTTGAGAGAAGGTGTATTTCTTGAAAGTTCAGAATTTTCAAGTGACATAGATCTGGCAAGCCCATCAGTAAACGCTTTTTCAGGAATGTGGCAGGTTGCACAGCTGCGGCTGTTGTTATTTGATAAGATTTTATCATTAAAAAGCTTATGACCAAGAGCAGCCTTTTCTTCAGAAAAAGCATATTCCTTTCCTGGGGTAAAGGCATTAGGGTTGAAAGCATTTTTAGAGAAAAATGTAGCGGCATTTTTGTTTAAAGCAGTTGTTACTTCTACATCCGGGATTTTTTCCTGATTTTTAAAATCAAGCATCAGCGCAGTGATTTTATTGAGATGATCCGGTATAAAGTTTATATAGTCAAATGTATTCTTGTCTGTATTTTTTTTCAGAATTTCAATCGCAGAATTAATCTCTGATGCAATACTTTTCAGAGCCTTATCTTTAGATCTGTCAGTTGATATTTGTTCCAAAGTTTCTTTGATACCTTCCAGGGCAGAAGGTATTTCCTTTAAAAAGGTGCCAGAAATAGGAGTGTCAAAACCTGAAATCCCCAGACTGGAAATTCTGAAAGCTTCCTGTCTCAAAGCATCAAATACCTGATCTCTACTTACGGTAATAACCTGGAAATTGGTTTTTATAGTATTGCTTTTATTGATGAGCTTGTTCAGCATTCTGTTTACCTCATCTTTATTCTCTTTCTGATAAGGATAAAACAGCTCTTCCAGAACCTGCAGTCCTTCGGGGTCTATTTCTGTATGTTCGTCCATTTCTATTTCAGGAAGAGCAGGCCCATTAATGAACCGGGCAGAGTGAGGAAGGAAGTATTCTATAGCCCATTCCATCTTTTTGTAGGTCTTTCTGATGTTTTCAAACCTTTCCTGAAGAATTTTTTCATCAGAGTCTTTAGAAACAAGGGTTTTCAGTTCATTGATCTGTTTTTCAAAATCAGTATTCGTGTTGATGATCCTGCTTTTTACAGAACCCAGATCTTCATATACAGGCTGCTGCTTTTCTCCTTTACAATATGAAAGAACAAGAAGTGTTGCTGCAGAATATAAAAGAAGAAGGATTGGATATTTTGAAAGTTTCTTCATAAGTATGAAAAAGTACCAACAGAGATTTTCTGTTGATACTTTGATTGATATGGAGTAATTAAAACTATTTTTCTACGTTTCTGATAATTACAATTTGCCCACCTTCTTTGTTGAAGTTGACTCCGGAACCGTCAGGGTTTATAAATTTATCCAACTGCCATGTGTGAGAGTGAATATTAATGGTAAATGTATTAGGAACTCCGATGATGTCAGAAATATCAACCATTGCTCCATATTCCCATGAACCGTATTTCTGAAGATCACCAGATTGGTTATAGGCTTTATTCCATGCATCATTACCTCTGTTATGTCTCATATTCAGCCATGGTTTATATTGCTTTGTTGCAATATTCAGTTGCCAGATATAAGAATCATGGTTGGCAGCTTTGTAATATGAATCTCCGTCTTCCTGGATGTAAACATAGTTTTCAGTTACGCATAAATTATCAGGATTAATCAGGTTATTGCCTGGATTAGAATCTCCTTCTGCCACTACTTCTAATTTTCCTGTAAGCATATTGCTGGAATTAAGGACAAGTTTGTAAACTCTTCCCCACATTGTTAATCCCGGTTTTGGATTTAGACCATCAGAAGATTCTCCGGTAGCTGTAAAATAGATCTCTCTTCCTTTTCCGGCTCCTTTTCTGTAATCTACATCTTCAACTCTTGAAAAACGGATGGCATTATTATCAATATTTTTCTGATTGATCTGAGCACCGGTAAGGTTTTTAGCGTTAGGAATCTCCACAAACTCTACGTCATAGCTGCTTCCTTTCGTCATATCCGTTTCGGTATAGTTGTTATTGGTTCTTTTCAGGGCATATAATTTACCATTGTTCAGGTCTCCCTGAGTGTCTGCTACATACATGATCAGCTGTCCTGCAGACTGATGAGAAGAAGAGTAGGACTGGTCTTCACCAATTAAGATATATGATTTACCATTAGAAACATCCTTAGGAAGTGGAACTGCGTTTTCCATAGAAGCTTTTCCTAAAGCCGGTTTTACTCTGGTTTTATCGGATGCCTGAGACGCTGGTGACAAAGGGTCTAAAGCATGAACCATACTTTCTTCACCCGATTCTCCTGCGGTAAGGAATGCACTGAAACCGTGAGTTTCAGGGGTAGCCAAGGTAGCAGAACATAATCTTGTCATCCCACCAATTCCATTTAAAATATATTCTCCTTTTACAGGTCTGAAAGTCTTATCCAGATATACTCTTGATACGGATTGCTTGATCTCATGATTGGTAATCATCAGATAACCGTCAGACTTAGGATCTTTCATGATTCCCATTCCATCCGGCTGTCCTCCGAAAACGAAATCAGGAGAACCAGGAAGAACATCAGAACTGGAGATAAGCGTCGTAATATTTAAATTTTCAAAACCAGTCATCCCGTAAACAAAAGCGGGCTCTTTGGAAAAGTTTTCAATTTTGACTTTATCATTAGGAGTGTTGCCATTCCCGTTATTGTCATCGTTACAACCTTGAAAAACAAGTGCAGCAAAGACTAAAGCCCCAATAGTTTTATTAATTTTCATAATTATTTTTTTAAGTTTCGATTATGACAAAACTAAAGGCTTAGTGTTAATTAGACTTTACGGGGAGAAAACAAATAGTTTAAGATTATGTAAAGATTTGTTAAGAAATAGTCAATAATTAGAATGCTTATAAATAAAAAACTCCTGAATTGTACAATCCAGGAGTTTTCAATATGTTGAAATATTTTTTTAAATATTCAAAGCTTTCTGATAAGCGTTTTCTAATCCGTCAAGGTTTTTACCACCTGCTGTAGCAAAACCGGGATTTCCACCACCACCACCTTGGATTTCTTTAGCAAGATCCTTTACAATAGCTCCTGCCTGATAATCTGCTGCCAGATCATCAGAAACACCAACAGTAATCATTGGTTTACCATCCGCATCAGAAAGAATGATCGTTACCGAAGTTGGGATCTCTCTCTTCAACTGGAATACAATATCTTTAACAGAACCAGCATCCAGAGAAGTCTTTTTTACTAATAACTGTTTGTTACCTTTCTGCTCATAAGCATTCTTCCAGTCACCGATTTCTCCTTTTGCTTTTTCCTTTTTAAAGGCATCTACCTCAGCTTTTAATGAAGCATTTTCCTCAATTAATTTCTCGATAGATCTTACCACATCTTTAGACTTCAGCAATTGAGAAAGCTCAATAATCTGTTGTTCAAGATTCTTGAAATATTCTTCAGATTTATCTCCTGAAATAGCTTCAATTCTTCTGATCCCTGCAGCTGCAGACCCTTCAGAAGTAATTTTGAAAAGACCGATTTCGCTGGTGTTTTTCACGTGAGTTCCACCACAAAGTTCCTTAGAGCTTCCGAATTGAATCATTCTCACATTGTCACCATATTTTTCACCAAATAAAGCCATTGCTCCTTTTTCCAAAGCTTCCTTAATCGGAATGCTTCTGAATTCCTGTAATGCAATGCTTTCTTTGATCTTGTGGTTTACTTTTTCTTCAATTAAAGCAATTTCTTCTTCAGTCATTTTATTAAAGTGAGAGAAGTCGAAACGCAGATAATCAGGGCCTACGTAAGAACCTTTCTGCTCTACGTGAGTTCCAAGAACATCTCTTAAAGCTTCGTGTAAAAGGTGAGTTACAGAGTGGTTAGCCTGAGAGTTCTTTCTGTCAGTAGCATTTACTTTAGCATAGAAAACAGCACTTGCATCTTTTGGAAGGCCGTTAATTAAAGAAATGATCAAACCATTTTCTTTTTTAGTTTCCAATACTTCGAAGCTTTCTGCAGCGTTTTCAAGAACACCCTTGTCTCCAACCTGTCCACCACCTTCAGGGTAGAATGGAGAGTTGCTTAATACCACCTGGTAAAATTCTCCGTCTTTATTTTCTACCTTTCTGTATCTTGTGATATAAGTTTCAGATTCAATCTGGTCATATCCTACGAAATTTTCGTCTTTTTCTTCTACAATAACCCAGTCGTATACTTTTTGAGCAGAATCCGCTTTTGAACGAAGCTTTTGCTTTTCCATTTCAGCTTTGAATCCTTCTTCATCAATCGTCAATCCTTTTTCCTCAGCGATAATTCTAGTTAAGTCATCAGGGAAACCATATGTATCATACAATTCAAAAACCTCTTCGCTTGGTAATACTTTCAAGTTATCAGTGATTGTCTGTTGAATTAATTTATCAACTCTGATCAGACCGTTTTCAATAGTTTTTAAGAATGAATCTTCTTCACTTTTGATAACTTCTGTTACCAAAGTTCCTTGCTTTTTCAGCTCAGGGAAGAATGCGCCCATTTGTTCCTGAAGAACAGCAACCAATTTGTAAAGGAAAGGTTCTTTCATATCTAAGAATCGATAAGAATAAGAAATTCCTCTTCTCAAAATTCTTCTGATAACATAACCAGCCCCTCCGTTTGAAGGTAATTGTCCGTCTGCAATTGCAAAAGAAACCGCTCTGATGTGATCGACAACTACACGGATTGCAATGTCTTTTTCATCCTCTAAAATTCCGGTATATTTTTTTCCTGAAAGTTCTTCAACCTTCGCAATCAGCGGAGTGAAAACATCAGTATCATAGTTGGAAGATTTTCCCTGAAGCGCCATACAAAGACGTTCAAAGCCCATTCCTGTATCTACATGCTGAGCAGGTAATTTTTCCAGAGAACCATCTGCTTTTCTGTTAAATTCCATGAAAACCAGGTTCCAAACTTCCACCACTTGAGGGTGATCGTTGTTCACCAATTCCAAACCGGAAACTTTAGCTTTTTCTTCCGGAGTTCTTAAATCGATATGGATTTCTGAACAAGGTCCACAAGGTCCACTTGCACCCATTTCCCAGAAGTTATCCTTCTTATTTCCGTTGATGATTCTATCCTCTGCAATGTGAGATTTCCAGAAATCATAAGCATCCTGGTCTCTGTTTAGGTTTTCAGATGCGTCTCCTTCGAAAATCGTTACATATAAATTTTCCTTTGGTATTCCGTATACTTCAGTCAGTAATTCCCAGGCAAAAGCAATAGCCTCCTTTTTGAAGTAATCCCCGAAAGACCAGTTCCCCAACATTTCAAACATGGTGTGGTGGTAAGTATCTCTACCTACATCATCCAAATCATTGTGCTTTCCTGAAACTCTTAAACACTTTTGTGTATCGGCAATTCTTGGGGCCGTAGGGGTTTTGTAGCCAAGGAAAAAATCCTTGAACTGCGTCATTCCTGAGTTGGAAAACATAAGGGTAGGGTCGTCTTTCAGCACAATAGGAGCTGAAGGAACGATTAAGTGCTCCTTACTTTTAAAATAGTCTAAAAATTTTTGACGTATCTCTTGTGATGTCATAGTATTGCTTTTGCTTTTTTAATATCAAATTTTGATAAGATGCAAATTTAAGATTTTTAAGCGATTTGTAATAATTTTATGCTATGTTTTGAATGGTGCAAAAACGTAAAGTATGTAATATTGTAAAAGTCTTTGCAAAGATCAGAGTAACAAAGGAATCTCATAATGAAAATACAGGATTTGAAAATTTTATTTACCTTTCTGGAAATATTTGAGATCAATTGAAAACAAAAGCACAAATATTAGCTCAATGGGTAATTGGAATTACAATTGCGTATCCTATTTTGTTTTTTCTAGTATGTTTTTTTAAAGAATCTATTCCTGATTCTGCAATATCTGTATTGATGAATTTCTGTATTTATCTTATGATTCCTGTTCTTATTATCAATTGGATTTTCTCCATTTGGAGTTTAAAGCTTGAAAAAAAGATATTGGATACTGGGCATTATTCTTTACAATAATTTATACCCTTTTTTTTATTGTTGCATTATATTTGCTGACAACCGTAAAGATGTGCTAATCCTTTTCTATTAAATTTGAATTAAAGTAAATGACTAAAGATGAAGAGCTGAAAAGCTGGATAGATCAATATTCGGGACCGCTTCTGAAGAAGGCTCTGTACATGCTTTCCAATAAAGAAGATGCTCAGGATGTAGTTCAGGATGTTTTTATTGCAGCCTTTTCCAATTATGATTCTTTTGAAGGAAAAAGTCAGCCATTAACCTGGCTGATGTCTATTCTTCAGAGAAAAGTGGCGGACTTTTATCGGAAAAAATATAAATCAGAACCCAATGTAAAACTGGATCACTTTTTTGATGAAACAGGCTCATGGAAGAATAGTGATGTTCTAAATGACTGGAATGTTTCAACGGAAGCTGAACTTCTGGATAATTCTGATTTTAATAAAACCCTGGAAGAATGTATTGAAGAATTGCCTGCCAGATGGAAAATTTTACTGAAAATGTATTATATCGAAGAAAAAAAAGCACCTGATGTGAGTCAGGAATTGAATGTTTCTACGACTAACCTTTGGAAGATCCTTCAAAGAAGCCGGATGCAATTGAGAGAATGTCTGGAGTTTAACTGGTTTTCAAAAGTATAGAGATGATAAGAAGAATCCTACATATATTGTTTTTACCATGCAGTGAAGCTACTTTATTAATGGAAAAACGCAACGCCCAATCTATTTCAGCTAAAGAAAATAGAAAACTCAGCATGCATCTGATGATCTGTAAGTTTTGCAGGATGTACAATGAAAAATTAGCCATGCTGGATAAGATCTTTAAAAAGACCATTACAGAAAAGGATGTTGAGATTAATGAATCTGAAATTCAGGATTTTAAAAATAAAATGATAGATAAATTAAATTTCTAAGAAAAATTTTGTCAGGATTTTGAAACTGTTCCGACTATACTTTTGAAAAACAATAAAAGTATTCATTCAAAATCTAAAAAAATGACAGGAACAGGACAAACATCAGGCAAAAATCAGTCAGCGTATACTCTGGGGTATTATATTTCTCTTTTCGGCGCGGCACTCATCTTACTTTGGATTGGAATCTTCAAATTCACTCCCACTGAAGCTTCAGCAATAAAACCTTTGGTAGAAAACCATTTCTTAACCTTTTTCGTATATAAAGTAATGAGTGTTCAGACAGTGTCAAACCTTATCGGAGTGATAGAAATTATCATTGCTTTACTGTTGATATTTAGTGCGAAATTTGCTGTATTGAAAAGATACGCCGGAATAGGAATGATAGTGACTTTTCTGGTGACATTAAGCTATCTGTTTACGACTCCGGGAATGTGGAAAGTGGTAGACGGTGTACCAGTAACAGACTTCTTTATTTTAAAGGATTTAATGCTTTTAGGATTTGGATTAATGATTTTACAAACCAAGAAATAATGAATAAAAAGCTAAATATGAAAAATATATTAATTGTACTCGGGATTATTCTGGGTATCGCAGTTTTTGCTACAGAGAGTGGGCTTTTTAAAAAGAATAAGCCCGTCGAAACAAACGTAAAAGAAGAAAAACAGGAAATTATGGATAATAGAAACGTAAGGGAAATTTATTTTGCGGGCGGATGTTTTTGGGGAACAGAGCATTTCTTTCAACAAATTCGTGGCGTTGTAGGAACAGAAGTGGGCTATGCCAACGGGAAAACTCAAAATCCTACCTATGAAGAAGTGGTAAGCCACACAACAGGTTTTGCAGAAACAGTGAAAGTAAAATATGATCCTGAACAGGTGGATTTGAAATTATTGATTGATCTTTATTTTAAAACGATAGATCCTACAAGTCTTAACCAACAGGGAAATGACAGGGGTGATCAATACAGAACAGGGATTTATTACACAGATAATGCTGATGAAACCGTTGTAAGAAATGAAGTTCAGAAGCTGGCAAAAGGATATAGCAAGCCTGTAGTGGTAGAAACTGTTCCTTTAAAAAAATTCTACAAGGCTGAAGACTATCACCAGGATTATCTGGATAAAAATCCGGGAGGATACTGTCACATTGAACCGGGACTTTTTGAAATGGCAAAAAAAGCCAACCCACTTCCTAAGGCAACTACTTACCAAAAGCAGGATAAAAAGGCTTTAAAGCAAAAGCTAACGGCAGAACAATACAATGTAACTCAGGAAAACGGAACGGAAAGACCTTTCCAAAATGAATACTGGAATGAAACCCGTGAAGGAATCTATGTAGACATTACAACAGGAGAACCTTTGTTTGTCTCAACAGATAAATTTGAATCAGGCTGTGGATGGCCAAGCTTTTCAAAACCCATTACCAAAGGTCTGATTGATGAGAAAATGGATCGCACCCACGGAATGACAAGGGTAGAAGTAAGAAGTAAAACTGGTGATGCCCATTTAGGACATGTTTTTACAGACGGACCACAGGATAAAGGAGGACTTCGTTACTGTATCAACAGTGCTTCCCTGAAGTTTATTCCAAAAGCGGAAATGGAAAGCAAAGGATACGGAAAATATCTTCCGTTGTTAGATAAAAAGTAAATTGAAAGAAAGAGGCTGCCATGTGGCAGCCTTTTATTTTAATGTGTATCTGAAGAGTTGATATCTTTCTTTAAAACTTAATATTGAAAAGTAAGAGAGGATAAGAAATCCCAATATCAGAAAATAAGCCTCCTTAGTCAGATGAGTCAGAAAGTATTGAATCTTATCAAAAATATTAGGTTCGGGTATAAGCTCATCTACAATTGAACCGTGGTCTATTACTTCTACACGATCACCACAAAGCAAACAAGGTTCTGCTAAAGGATCTAAATAAGTAAAAGGAACAAGAAAATTTCCTGTTTTCTCCATATCCAAAGCATATTCCTCATGTTTTGAAATAGCCATATCATTAAGAAGAGAAACAAGATCTCCATAGGTGTTTTCTTTTCCTAGAATAAATTCAATGCCGGTATTTCTTTCATTTCTTTTTTGCAATGCTTTTACTTCTGAAACATATAAAGCCGAATTTTCTTTTCCTTTACCAGCCGGAACCTCTATTTTTTTTAGATTAAAATTTCTTATAGATTCGAGATGATCATTATAATTGCTTTTGTCTTTCATTGATTTGGCAGGAATTCCAATATCAATCACTGAAGTGGTGATTTCTTCAATTTTTCGGTTTCCAAAATGCCAAAATAGAACAGGAATCACCAAAGCACTGATAAGACCTGGGAAGTAATATATCTTTTTCATGCTCATCCTTTTCTATTAAATTGAAAATTTTCTTTAATACTCAACATAGAAATATTTATAAATAAAAGAAAACCAAAAATCATATAAAAAGACTGCTTGGGAAGTTCTGCGAAAGATTTTAATTGATCAAAGCCTTTGTACTGAGTTTCTTCTTTATAATTATCCATATACAACCCAGTTCCACAAGAGGAGTAATGAACGTTTTCTATTGTATTAGGATCTTTGTATTCATGAACAGCAAAAAAATGGCCTGTTTTTTCTATATCAACGCCATACATATCCTGTTTGGAAAGGATCATAGCGTCAATAAGGGCAATGAAATCCTGATAACTATTATCATCATTGATTATAAATTCAATGCCTGATTCTTTCTCATTTCTTGCCTGCAATTCTTTAAGTTCAGAAATATAAATTTTTTGGTTTTGAATAGCTGTATTAGGTTTAACTACAATTTTCTTGTAATTCCAATTTCTATAAGGTTCGAAAGTATTTTGGAAAGTATTTTCGGGTCTGATTTTACTAGGTATTCCCAGATCCATCACTGTATATTGAGGGTGAACCCTTTGATTTCCGTAATACCAGAATAGGAGAGGAATTAATATAGCACTGATTAATCCAGGTACGTAGTGTATTTTTTCATGGTTCATTTTTGAGAATACCGAATGAAAATTTTAAGCCAAAAAAAAGTGATCCGAATACGAACCACTTAAAAAATAATTTAAATATTTTAATTCTAAATATTGCCATCTACCAATCCCTTTTTCTCAAAATCCAATACGATCCGAATATAAAAATAGCACACCATACCAGGCAAGCGATAAGGCTTTCCGTAGGGTAATGGAACTCGTATTTTAGCCCCATCATTTTGGCCATATCCAGTCTGATCATCGGGTTAGGAATAAGGTTGGACATACTTTCCAATGGTAAAAGATGCGAAATGAAAAAATCATTCTGAAGAACCTCATTTCTTTGTGGTCCCTGCATTCCTTTTACTTTTGAATAGACTTCAAGAGCCTTTAAAATTCCCTCACCAATCCAGAAAATAAAGAGAGCAAGAAATACAAAGACAGATTTTCTCAACAAAATGGAAAGGAACATGAGGAAACAGAAGAATGTAAATAGTTTTACCAGATAATTTCCAATAAAGAAAATCTCAGCAAAAACCTTTGTAGATTCCGTTGTGTTCGAGTATTGATATCCCAGAAACAAAGTAATTCCCAATACAATGGCTGTTGAAACAATAGTGAAAATACTTATCGTCAACAATTTTGAAGTGATGAATTCCTTTCTGCTTAATCCATCAATTGTATTCTGTTTAAACATTCGGTTGCTGAATTCCTGTGAAATGGAGAAGACAATGATTAATCCCAGGAAAATTTTCAGTAAAGCAACAATCCATGTGGTGAAATTCCAGATTTCCGGGAAATTATAAATCCCTTGTTCCTTTAAATTAATTGTTCCTCCAAAAATATCAAAGTCAACTAATCCAATGAAAAGCAACGCAATAAGAATGGCGAAATAGAGTATCGTAAAAACCTTAAACGGCTTATAGTTCAGGTTTTTATAGTATTCCAGTTTTAATAATTTTATCATGATTAATTGGTGTTTTTTACAAGTTCAAGAAATTGAGATTCAAGAGATAGCTTTTTCTTGGTCAAATGGGAAAGATAGATTCCTTTTTCTGCCAGTTTCTGATTCATTGCCGAAGCTGAAACAGAAGCGTCATCACGGATCTGGGCTTTAATAAGATCACCTTCCTGATTGATGGAAGAGAACCACTGAAGCTCGTTAAGAGCATTTAACAGCAATGTGTTATTATCTGCTTTCAGTTCGAAATATCCGTTGTTGGAAGTCATTTCGTCCACTCTTCCACAATAAATGGAATTTCCTTCTTTTAATACAATCACGTGACTGCAGATTTTCTCAATTTCATCCAGAAGATGGCTTGCAATGATTATGGTAATTCCCTGTTTGGCAATATTGCTGATGATTTCTCTGATCTGAATGATTCCTTCAGGATCTAATCCGTTGGTAGGTTCATCTAAAATCATCACTTCAGGATTGTTCAGCATTGCTGATGCAATGGCAAGACGCTGTTTCATTCCCAAAGAAAAAGTTTTGAAAGTATCTTTTCTTCTTTCATACAGATTAACGATCTTAAGTACTTCGTCAATCCTTGAATAAGGGGTTTGCTTAATTTCAGCGACAATTTTAAGATTGGTTTCTGCAGTTAAATATGGATAAAAGTTAGGCTGCTCGATTATCGCTCCGATTTTTTTCAAGGTATCCGGATCAGTTCCTTTTTTTCCAAACCAAAACCAGTCTCCGCTGGTAGGATTGATGGTTGAAAGCAGCATTCCGAAAGTAGTGGATTTCCCACTTCCGTTCGGACCTAAAAGGCCATAAACATTTCCTCTTTCGACATCAAAAGAAATATTGTTGACCACAACTCTTTTGAATTTCTTCGTCAAATTTTTTACTGATAAAATCTTTTCCATGTAATTTGTTTTACATAGTAGTAGTCTATATAAAATAGAGAATGTTACAGAATTATCATAAATCAATATTAATTTATGTACAAATACATTAAATTTGATAGAATTAATCAACAGTTATGAAGCTAATTGAACTCGCAGAAGAACTGAATATCTCTGCAGAAGCTATAAAACAGTTTATACAGGACTTTGATCTTGAATTGGTAGACTGTGTAAGTACAAACTTTGAAGTAAAAGAAGATTTTGAAAAATTTGCTCGTGAAAATGTAGATTTTTTAAGGCTGTACGAAAAGGATCTGGACAAAAATAAAACCCTGGAGCAGATTGCAGAAGTTATCAATCAGCCGAAGGAAAAAGTAGAAAAAGCAATTAAAGATAATAACCTTAATATTTTTGATAACGGTTTTTTCAAATCTTCCATTTCAAGTTATGGTATTGATAATAAACTGGGGGGAAATTATCAGTTTGTATACAACTATTTCGGGCATACAACCAGCTTACAGCAAAGAGATTTTATAGGGTATAGAGATTTGTTTTTCTATACATCTGCGGTTCTTGAACCCTTTTTAAATCCTCAGCAGATTAAAGATTGGGGAATCAATAAACCGGCAGGTATTATTCTCTATGGTCCACCTGGAAGCGGTAAGATTTTCTGGGCCAATAAAATTGCAGAAATTATAGGCTATCAGTTCAAGGAAGTGAAAAAACACTATTTGGGTACTTCATTAATTGACGGAAATCAGATCAATTTCAGTGACTTTATTTTAAACATGATGAAGGAAAATAAAATGCTCCTTTTCATGGATGATTTTGATGAAATTATGATGCAGAGGAGAGCAGATAATGATATTGCATCCTGTAACCTTGAAGCTCAGGAACTTATTCTCCATTATATCGGAAAATTTGAAAAAGAAGGAGTATTGATGGTTGGTTCCGCAAATTCTGTATCAGAAATTGATGAGGAAATTCTGGCTCCGGGAAGATTCGATGTGATGATTCCAATATTTCCGCCTAATGCTTCAGAGCGTTCAGAAATTATCTTATATGCTATGACGAGAGGGCTTCAGGAAGACTCTTTACTGTATAAAATCCTGAAAAATAATAAAGCAGATAAAGTTCCTTTCTGGCATGAAGTTTCTTCAAGAATGAAAGCTTTCAGTAATACGATGCTGATTGATTTTACCCAAAGCCTAAAGAAAAGAATCAAAAACCTTTATCAGAGAACCCGAAATGAAAAGCTTAAAATTGACCAGAAGCTTATTAATGGTGCATTAAGAGATGCTGCAGCAAAACTCACCGAGGAATATCTCGATCAGGTGGCCCGGTTTTTAGCAGATGTTATCATTAATAATTTTGATGAATTTCAGTTTAGAATTCAAGCTTTAAGAAATGAGCTGGAAACCTATAAAGTGGTAGAAGAACCTAGACGAGCAATCGGATTTCATCATAACGACGAGAAGGAAGAGTAGGCGGGATACGAAGTACGAGGTTCGGGATGCGAGTTATGTAATCTTAGGATATCAATAGCTGAAATTATAATGATATAATAAGCTGCCTTGTCTATCATCTATCCGTCTATTATCTCTTCGTTTTATGCCTTTATTTTCATCCATTACTCATCACTAATTACTCATTACTCATGATCAGCATTTGGGAACAGGAAACCTTTTACCGTAAACGAGATATTGTCATTATAGGAGCCGGATTTTCCGGGCTTTGGGCGGCTATTTCCATTAAAGAAAGATCTCCTGAAAAATCTATATTGATTATAGAAAGAAATGCAGTTCCATTAGGTGCTTCCACAAGAAATGCCGGTTTTGCATGCTTTGGAAGCCTCACAGAAGTGATTGCCGATGCTCAGAAAATGGGTTGGGAAAAAACATTGGATCTTGTCAGAATGAGATTTGAAGGACTTCAAAAAATCAGGAAGTATTTTAAAAGCGATGAAATAGACTTTGAGTTAAGCGGTGGTTATGAAATATTGAATAGTGATGAATCTCTGCAACATATAAATGAAGTAAATGCCAAACTTAAATCTGTAACCGGGCTTGAAGAAACTTATTCTTTACAACAGGACAAAATAAATGAATTTAGACTGGGGAAATCTCAGTTTCTGATTGAAAATCCATGTGAAGGAAGTTTACATTCCGGAAAACTGCTACAGAAGCTTCTAGAAAAATGTCATGAATTGAAGGTTGAGTTTCTGTTTGGAATTGAAGTCAAAAATATAGAGGAAACTTCCGATGAGGTGAATATTTGTTTTTCAGAAGGGGTTTCTGTAAAATCAGATCAATTAATCCATTGTACCAATGCCTTCAGTTCAAAATTTCTGGAAAATGAAAATATAATTCCAGCCCGTGGACAAATTCTTTTAACTGAACCTATAGATAATTTAAAATTAAAGGGAACCTTCCATTATGATGAAGGATTTTATTATTTCCGAAACTTAGAGAACCGTGTTTTATTGGGCGGTGGAAGAAATCAGGATTTTAAAACTGAAGAAACAACAGCTTTTGAAACCACAGAATTTCTTCAGAACCATCTTGAAAATTTTTTAAAAGAAGTTATTCTTCCTAATCAGGAATTTAAGATCGCTCTCCGCTGGTCGGGAATTATGGCGATGGGAAGTGAAAAAACACCAATCGTAAAAAGACTTTCAGAAAGACAGCTTTGTACTGTACGACTTTCCGGAATGGGAGTAGCATTGGCTCCTAAAGTTGGTGAGATGATTACCATTATGATTTAAATACAATGAAATATTTACCTTTTGAACGTATTATTTACAGAACAAATTTATCCCAACAGGAAATCATAAAAAGACTTTCTGATTTTGTTGAACCGAAAAAATTCAGCTTTGGAAGGAATTATATCAAAGATTATGAAGGCTCTGTGGATACTGATAGTTTTGATATCAGCAGAGTCATCAATTACAGAAACTCATTTTTGCCTCAGATATACGGAACCATTCAAAAAAATAATGACAGAACAGAAATTCAGGTGACTATGAGCTTGAATGGATTTGTATTTCTCTTTACAATAGCATGGTGCTTAATGGCGTCTTCTTTCTTATTATATTGATGAAAGGAATAAGGGACAAAGAAATAACAGTAGAATTTTTTATTCCTCTCGTGATGCTACTGTTTATGTATGGGCTAACTATGGTATGTTTCAAAATAGAAAGTAAAAAATCAAAAGAATATCTGAGAAGTAGCTTTGAAGCTGAAATAATAGATCTGAGATAAATATTCAATTTAAAATGCTAAAATAAGATTGAATATCAGCAGCCAATCTTCAATTACCAGTAAATTGGTAACAACCTTAAACCTCAAACCTTGAACTCTTGGCTTTCCACTCTGAAAGAAATCCCTTATTTTTGCACAAAAGAAGAAATCGTGATAAACAACGACCAGATAAAAGAAGCTCAATCCAGAATTGATGACTTACACAGATATTTACAGATTGAAAAAAAGAAGATCGAAATAGCGAATGATGATGAAAAAACAGCCGCTCCTGAGTTTTGGGATAATCCTAAGACGGCGGAAGCTTTCCTGAAGCAGCTTCGTTCAAAGAAAAAATGGGTAGAGAGCTATGATGAAATTCATACCCAGTTTGAAGATCTGCAGGTATTGGCTGATTTTGCTAAAGAAGATCCCGATTCAGAAAAAGAACTGGATGAAACATTCCCACAGTTAGTTGAAAAAATTGAAGACCTTGAATTCAAGAATATGCTTTCCAATGAAGGTGATGAATTGTCTGCAGTTCTTCAGATCACTGCCGGAGCCGGAGGAACAGAAAGTTGTGACTGGGCATCCATGCTGATGAGAATGTACACCATGTGGGCAGAAAAACAAGGGTATAAAATCCGTGAACTGAACTTCCAGGAAGGCGATGTTGCTGGAGTAAAGACGGTTACCCTTGAAATAGAAGGAGAATTTGCTTTCGGATATTTAAGAGGAGAGAATGGAGTGCACAGATTGGTAAGAATTTCACCTTTTGACAGTAATGCGAAACGTCATACCAGCTTCGTTTCTGTATACGTTTATCCTTTGGTAGACGATACCATTGAAATTAATATTAATCCAGCTGATATATCTTTTGAAACAATGAGGTCTTCCGGAGCCGGAGGTCAGAACGTAAACAAAGTAGAAACAGCTGTACGTCTTCGTCACGCACCTACTGGAATTATTATTGAAAACTCAGAATCCCGTTCCCAGCTTCAGAATAAAGAAAAAGCAATGCAGCTTTTACGTTCCAGATTATACGAAATGGAATTGGAAGAACGTATGAAGGCAAGAAATGAGATTGAAGCCAATAAGATGAAAATCGAATGGGGAAGCCAAATCAGAAACTACGTCATGCATCCTTATAAATTGGTAAAAGATGTACGCTCAGGCCATGAGACGTCAGATGTGGATGCTGTAATGAACGGAAATCTTACTCCTTTCCTTAAAGCTTTCCTGATGGCCGATGGTACCGCAGTTTCCGACGATGATATGGACCTATAAATATCATGTGAAATATTTAGTTAAAATCTTATAATTAATTTTTGTTTCAGATATTTTAGACTTATTTTTGTTGTTCATCAATATATATGGAAGATTTCAATAGCTGGAAGGATTTATTAAACCCGGAGTTTTACATTAAAATGGGCGGGTTTTGGCTGATTTTATTTATTGTGTTTGCTGAAACAGGTCTTTTTGTAGGATTTTTCCTACCCGGAGATTCGCTACTATTCGTTTCAGGAATTTATGCCGTTGAAATCATCAAAGAGACATTCGGTTCTACAGGAAGTGATTTCCTGGATACAACGCTTCTTGCTTCAGGAGTAGCTCTTGCTGCTATTGTAGGAAATGAAGTAGGGTATTATTTCGGAAGGAAAACAGGTCCTGCTTTGTACAAAAGACCGGATTCAATGTTATTCAAGAAGAAATATCTTTACCAGGCGCATGATTTCTTTGAAAAACATGGAGCGTTAGCTATTATTATGGCGAGATTCTTACCTGTGGTGAGAACTTTTACTCCAATTGTTGCAGGGATTGTAAAAATGGACAAAAAAGAATTCTTAAGAGATAATATTATCGGAGCTGTGTTGTGGTCGTTTATTCTGATTTTTGCAGGACATTATCTTGATAAACTTTTCATGGATCAGTTTAATATCAATCTGAAAGAAAAATTAGAATACATTATCATTGTAATTGTATTGGTGACTACACTTCCGGTGATTATTAAATTCATGTTCGGAAAGAAAGAAGACTTTTCTAAATACGAAAACAAAGATTTTGAATAATATTCAAATCCACTAAAAATATAAAGGCTGTTTCACATAGAGACAGCCTTTTTTATTATCCACAAATGCACGAATAGATGAATTTGAGGCTAGATAATTTTAATAAACAGAATTATTTGTTAATCCAATCCAGAATATTCGGATAGATAATGCTGTCTCTTTTTCTTTTACTGAAGAATCTTGGGGCATGACCTGTTTTCTCCATAAAGACAAATTTGTGCGGAACATTCATTTGAGCCAATGCAGAATCCATGGAAATTCCCTGATGCTGATTGACTAAAAAATCATGATTTCCCTGGAATAAAAGTGTAGGAACATGAGTGATATTAGCAATAGGACTGGCTTCTTTAAAGGCTTCCGAAAGGTTTTTACGGTCAAATTTAGCTCCTACCATCTTTTGAATAGTAGGAGAAGTGTATTTAGAATAAAAAGAATTCAGATATTCCGGGCTGTAAAAATCGGTAGGACCACTTAAAGAAATGATCTTTTTAATCTGATCCGGATGCTGGTAGCCATAGAGTAGAGCAAGATGTCCGCCAGCACTTTCACCAAGAATAATATAATTGTTAGGCTGAAGCTCTGCTTTTTCTGCTAAGGAATTAAACTTTTCAATGGCAAAACCAATATCTTCAAGCTGCTGTTTATAGGTGATTTTTTTCTTTTGAGAAACCAAACGGTAATTCATGTTGATACTTGGAATCCTATTTTGAAAAAGCATTTTTTGAATCTGGATCATATGTTCCTTTTTTCCTAACGTCCAGGCTCCACCATGTACAATAAGAACTACAGGAGTATTTTCTGCATAATCCTTGGGAAGAAAAACATCCATTTTCTGCCTTTTATGCGTTCCGTATTTTAAGTTGTAGATCTTCTGCTGGCCATCAGGGCCTACCCAAACTCTGAATTTCGTATTACAGGACTGCAGCAGGAAAATGATACATCCCATAACGAAAAAATGGTACCTGAGAATGAGCTTTTTCATACATCAAATGTAAGGAAAATAAAGGATTTATGAATGGCTCAGAATGGTTCTGTACTCAGTTGTTTTCAGCTAACTCCTTCAGTTTCTGGTTCATCATGTGGAAACCGGCAACCGTGTTATCGAAATTAAAAAAAGGAACCATTATCCCTGAAAAATTTTCTGACTGAATAAATCGGGTAGTCCCATTTTTATTATCAATTAATTCAAAACGATGTTCTCCGTCAAATATCCCTTTAAATAATAATTTACCTAACCATTTGAGCTCTTTGTTTTCTTTTTTAGATAAGACAACAGGCTTGAAAATCATGGCTTTTCCATCTTTCGGCTCTATTTTAACCTCTATCTGTTTTCCTTCTTCTACAGATCCTTGTATCTCAGTGATAAAAGGATTCCAGGTTGGGTAATTCTTAAAGTCTGATAAGATTTTCCATATTTTTTCAGGACTGGCATGAATGGTAATTTCTGTTTCAATTTTCTTTGACATGATCAATGATTTTATAGGGACAAAGTTCGGGCAGAGAAATTGAAATCCACTTGACAAAAATCAAAAATTTCCTGAAGCAATTTTATTTCTGATTCTACTGAAAGTTTCAGAAGTCATCCCAAGCATTGAAGCAATATACTGCAAAGGAACCTGATTAAATAATTGTGGGTTTTCATTAAAAAATGACAGGTATCTTTCTTCTGCAGTCATAGATAAATGGCTATAAACCCTTGTTTCAATGGTGGTGAAGCAATGAACGATGAAATTCTTTTCTAAAATATGCCATTGAGGTATTTTGTTGCTTAGTTTTTCATAATCCGTCTTATGGATGGTATATAATTCTGTATCTGTAAGCGCTTGGATTTCCCATCTGGCTGGAGTATCAGACATAAAACCGGAAAGGTCTGTTACAAAATATCCGGGAGTTGAAATCCATTGTGTAATTTCTTTCTTTTCTGTTTCGCAGAAAATTCTTAAAAGGCCAGATTTTATGAAACTTAATTTTGTGCTTTTCTTTCCTGACCGCAAGAAGAAATCATTCTTTTTAAGAAGTTCTGGTTTAAAAAATGAAACGATGGTTTTTAAATCATCAGGATCAATATTCGTAAAGTAAGATGAGAGGCTTTGTTCAAAATCTGCATGTATTTCGGTCATAAGTCTTAAAATTATAAGTTTTCGGCATATCTGTTCAGAGAATTATTGTATCTCGGTAAATGCTTTGAAATTGCTTTTAATGCCAAAGATAAAGCTTCTTTATGCTTTCCGGAAGAGGAAAGAGATAATGCCAGAAAAGAATCAACAGCATCATTCAGTTCATCCGAATAATTGGCCTTTTCTTCTCTTAAGATATAAATACTTTCTTCTATTTTTCCATTATTTCTTAATGTACTAGCCAGCTGAATTCTAGCTCTCCTTCTTCGCAATCCGGATAATCCATGCTCTAATGCAGCTCTGTATAAAGGTTCTGCTTCCTGCTCATGTCCTGTAGAATCAAAGGCACATGCCATTTCAAAATCAGCAATAGCTTGTGAATTTGTAAGCAAGGTTACATGATTTTTGACTTGCAGAATAAATTCTTCATTGCTTATTGTTCCCAGTTTCTGCCAGATGCTCTGTAATTGATTTTCCCAGTTTTCATCCATGATAAAAGATTTTAAACAAAGATATAAAATATTGAAAGTGAGATGCTGCTTTATAATTCTTAAAATTATTATCATGTTATGAATTAGAAAACAGAATAAATATTTATTTTTGCTGAACTTAACAAAGATTAAAAAAAGATTAAAATATGGCATCAGGCTTTTTTGCAATTTTAGATGATATTGCAGCATTGATGGATGATGTAGCGGTTACCAGTAAAATAGCTACACAGAAAACAGCAGGAATTTTGGGAGATGACTTGGCTGTAAATGCAGAAAAAGCCACAGGCTTTCTTTCTTCCAGAGAACTTCCGGTATTGTGGGCCATTACCAAAGGCTCATTTATCAATAAGTTGATTATTTTACCTATTGCGTTTCTACTCAATTGGCTTTACAAACCTGCCATTGAGGTAATTCTTATCCTTGGAGGTTTATACCTTGCTTTTGAAGGGGTAGAGAAAATTATTGAATTCCTGTTTCACCGCTCTAAAAAAGGACATGAAGTAGTAGAGGAGAGCAAAGAAGATGAAGATTCTGAGGTTTCTGAAAAGGCAAAAATCAATTCAGCGATCAGAACAGACTTTATTCTTTCCATTGAAATTGTAATCATCGCTTTAGGATCTGTTATCCAGGAGAATCACCCATTGATTACACAGATTCTTACGGTTACTTTCGTTTCATTTATTGCAACAGTAGGTGTTTACGGAATTGTAGCCCTTATTGTAAGAATGGATGATGCAGGCTTTAAACTGATCAAAAAGAGTCATGATAAAGGATTCTTTTCCAAACTTGGACATCTTCTGGTAAAAGCTTTACCTGTAATCATCAAAATTTTAGGTGTGGTAGGAACTATTGCTCTGATCCTGGTATCAGGTGGAATTTTCGCTCACAACATTCACTATCTTCATGAATTGCTACCAACGTGGCCGGATATTCTAAAGGAATTCACTTTCGGAATGGTAGGTGGGTTAGCAGCAGTACTTGTTTTTACAGTAGGAAAAGCTGTTTATTCTTTGGCTACAAAAAAGTAATTGAAGCAAAATATTATAGTAAAAAACCTGTGCTATTTCAGCACAGGTTTTTTTTATTGAAGCTTGGATTTAATCAACTCAATGGCGGTTGTCATTTCTGAGCCAAACATACCTTTTGCCCAGAATTTGGGATTTTTTATTCGTTCCAGAATCAGAAAAAGAGCAAGACCCTCTTCCTGTGACCACCATTTTTTATTTCGTCTTACCCCTACCAATGCAGTATGCTCATCAAGCTTTCCACCCTGTGGATGAATAAGCCACCGATACATGGAATATTGTCCCAATCCTTCCATGGTGAGGAAAATATCATCCATTTCCGTAAGTTGTTGGTATTGGTCTTTAAAATAGGTTTTTTGTCTTTCATTATACAGACTTATTCCTTTTGAGAGGTATTTCCTGTCGAGTTCCTTACCAGTAACACTATTGTAAAGATGATCTATCTCCGATTGATACAGATCAACATAAATATTGTTTTTGCTGAAAATATTCTGAATCATATCATCATTGACCTCCACCCCGGATTTATTTTCCTTTTCAAATTGTGTGATTTTTTTTCCAAAGTTTTTCATTTGCTGAGAATGGGAAAACTCGTGGAGGAAAATACCGGTGGTCAGGTTATCCAATCCGAGTTCTTTACTTTCAATACCCATTTTTTTCCAGAAGCTGGGTAAAGGCATAACAAAAAATGCCTGATGCTGACCTGTCGGAATTTCTGCAGCAAATGACATAATTTTTACAGGAACAGAGGTTTTATCGGGTAAGGTAATAAGGTTATGATGAAGGGCTTTCTTCCAGTTAAGTTTAAGATTTAAAAGATCAAAACCTTTTATTGAGATCCCTTCCGGAATAGTAACTAAAGAGGTGGAGTATACATATTGATCATCAAAAAATACAAATTGTACAGGTTGAATTTCGTCAATTTTATAAATATCTGTATACACTAATGACCATGCTGAAAACCATTGTGGGATTACACGCTTGAATTCACTGTCTTCACTTTGCTGTCCAAATGTTTTTATTGAAAAAATAAGAAACAGAATAAGATATAGCACATTTTTCATTTGCAATCTGTATTTAAAGAGCTAATATACAAATTGATACAATAAAAAAGAGGCCTAAGCCTCTTTTTATATTAATTGAATAAATCTTTTACTTTATCAAAAAAAGTTTTTTCCTTTCCGGATGGTTCTGCAACCATTTCTCCGCTGGACATCTGCTTTTCAAAGAAGTCTTTTTGCTCCTTGGTAAGCTTTTGTGGCGTCCATACATTGATATGAATAAACATATCTCCTTTACCATAACTGTCAATGCTTGGAAGACCTTTTCCTGCCAATCTTAAGATTTTTCCGGACTGAGTTCCAGGATCAACGGTAATTTTCACTTTTCCACCTACTGTAGGAATTTCTTTTTTAGTTCCTAAAGCAGCTTCAGCAAATGAAACATACAGTTCCTGGTGAAGGTTGTCACCTTCTCTCTTAATGGTCTGGTCTACCTCTTCTTCAATGATTACTAATAAATCACCCGGAGTTCCACCAAATGGAGCATCATTTCCTTTTCCTCTTACATTAAGCTGGATTCCGTCTCTTGCTCCTGCAGGAATGTTAATTGTGATTTCTTCCTCATCCTTTACAAGACCCTGGGCATTAGCTCCCGCAGGAATTTTATCAGCAACTTTTCCAATTCCCTGGCAAGTACCACAAGTAGTCTGAGTCTGCATTTGACCAAACATCGTGTTCATCACTTTAAGTTGAACACCGGAACCGTTACAGGTAGGACAGGTTTTTGAAGTGGCACCTTCTGCCATCTTCATTTTTTTAACTTTAATGGTCTTGTGAGTTCCGTTTACCATTTCCTCAAGGTTCAGCTTGATTCTGATTCTTAAATTAGAACCTTTCACCTGCTGGCGACCACCGCCACCACCGCCAAATCCTCCGAAACCACCACCGAAAATATCTCCAAACTGACTGAAAATATCTTCCATGTTCATGCCGCCTCCGAAGCCTCCGCCTCCGAAACCACCATTTCCACCCATTCCGGCGTGACCGAATTGGTCATATCTGGCACGTTTCTGATCGTCGCTTAATACTTCGTAAGCCTCAGCAGCTTCTTTAAATTTTTCTTCAGCCTCCTTATCACCAGGATTTTTATCCGGGTGGAATTTGATGGCCATTTTACGGTATGCTTTTTTTATTTCGTCGGCAGATGCAGATTTGCTGATCTCAAGAACCTCGTAATAATCTCTTTTTGACATGACAATTTAATAATTGATTGTTGATAAATGATAAAAGATATTGTAAAGCTAATAAGTGAAACATTCATCAATTATCACTCATCATTATCATTATGAATTTTAGTTTCCTGTTACTACTTTTGCAAAACGGATTACCTTATCACTCAAAGTATATCCTGTTTCAATAACATCTACGATTTTCCCTTTCAGATCCTCAGATGGAGCCGGAATTTGAGTAATAGCCTCATGGAAATCTACATTGAAGCTGTCACCAGCATTCACTTCCATAGCTTTTAGCCCTTTTTCAGTAAGTTTATTTTTGAATTTCTGATAGATAAGTTCAACTCCTTGAAGATCAGATGGGTTTCCGTTTTTAGCGATTTCTTTTAATGCTCTTTCAAAATCATCTAAAACGCCCAACATAGAAACCATCATATCTTGATTGGCATATTGGAAGAATTCCATTTTCTCCTTAGAAGTTCTTTTTTTATAGTTTTCGAATTCAGCATATAATCTGATGTAACGGTCTTTTTCTTCTGCCAAAAGTTCCTCAGCAGAAGGAGTAGCTGTCACATTGTCCTGAGACGCTGCCTCATTCTGAATGTTGTTATCTTCCTGATTATTGATGCTTTCTTCGTTAATATCCTGATTTTCCATAATTCAATATTTATTTACAGGAATGATTCGCAAAGACTCTGCCAAAGGAAAAAACAGGACATTAAGGCAGAAAAAAGAAGGATGATGAATAGTGAATGAACCTATTCACTACACTTATGAATTTAGAATAATGCATACTCAATCGTTGACTTTATAAAACAAAAATTGACTATTGGCCATTCATTTCAATAATGGACAATAGTCAATTTTAAAAAGGAAATGATATATAATATTATTCTCCCGTAAAAGTCTGATACAGTAAGTACAGGTTTAAAACAATGATGATAATGGAAATAATCCATACACAAATCTTTAGGAATGGTTTGTTGACAAATTCTCCCATTTTAGCTTTATCATTAGTAAACATAACCAACGGAACTACTGCAAAGCTTAGCTGCATAGATAAAATAACCTGGCTTAAAACCAATAGTTCTGTCGTTCCCTGCTCTCCGTAAAGAATAGCAACAATAAGGGCTGGAATTACAGCAATAAGCCTTGTAATAAGTCTTCGTAACCAAGGTTTTAATTTAATATTTAAAAAGCCTTCCATGACGATCTGTCCTGCAAGTGTTCCTGTTAATGTAGAGTTCTGGCCGGATGCTAATAAAGCAATAGCAAAAGCAATACTTGCCATAGAAGCTCCCAGAATAGGGGTGAGCATTTTGTAGGCATCATGAATATCAGCTACATGTTCGTTTCCTGTCGTATGGAATGTGGCAGCTGCGAGAATAAGGATTGCAGCATTGATAAAGAAGGCCAGCATTAAAGATACTGTACTGTCTAATGTTGCAAATTTTATCGCTTCTTTTTTTCCTTCTGTGTCACGGGTATAATCTCTTGTCTGTACAATACTGCTGTGAAGATACAGGTTGTGAGGCATTACGGTAGCTCCTAAAATACCAATAGCAATATAAAGCATAGCCGGATTCTGAATAATCTCTTTTTGTGGAACCAAACCTCCCAGAATTTCATTGAATGCTGGCTTGGAAATAACAATTTCATACACAAAACAAGCCAGAATGATGAATATAAGCCCACCTACAATACTTTCAATCCATCGGAACCCTTTGGCCTGAAGTAAAAGGATAATTAAAACATCCACTGTTGTGATAACAATACCCCAGGTCAGCGGAATATGAAACAACAGGTTTAAAGCGATTGCAGAACCGATAACCTCTGCGAGATCACAGGCGGCAATAGCGATTTCACAGAATACCCAGAGAATAAAATTGGTGGTAGGGCTGAAGTGATCTCTACAGGCCTGAGCCAAATCTCTTTCTGCCACTACACCCAGTTTAACCGATAAGTGCTGTAAAACCATCGCAAAAATATTGGAGATAAGGATAACCGAAAGTAGGGTGTACCCAAACTGAGCCCCTCCGGCAATATCCGTAGCCCAGTTTCCCGGATCCATATATCCCACGGCAATCATTAGCCCAGGCCCGGCAAATGCAAGGTATTTTCTCCAGAAGCTGGCTTTTTTAGGTACTTTAATAGAAGAATATACTTCTGATAAAGAGTGTGATGTTTTATCTTTTCGCCAGGCGCTTTTTAAATTGAAATTCATAAATGTTAGAAATGACTAACAAATTTAATTAAATAAATGTAAACACAAAAATTGAGGCATAAAAAAATCCCGGAAATGACTTCCCGGGATTCAATTTTTATTGATTCTAAAGATTATTTAGCAAATCTTACAGACATTTTTCTGTCAGCAGCTCTTTCTGCATCAGAAGCTTTAGCGTCTACTGTAGCAAATTTACTTCCGTAACCTTCAGCTCCAAGTAC
Organism: Chryseobacterium sp. CH25; assembly: GCF_004119455.1. Taxonomy (GTDB): domain Bacteria; phylum Bacteroidota; class Bacteroidia; order Flavobacteriales; family Weeksellaceae; genus Chryseobacterium. Next base: position 1,038,753 of record NZ_NRQT01000001.1, on the reverse strand, counting down.
TTGAGCACCAACTCCTGCTTTTGCTAAAGCAGCTTTGATGAAATCAGCTCTTGCCTGAGAAAGTTTTACGTTAGAAGCTTCATTTCCTGTTTTATCAGTATAACCACCGATTTTAACTTTTGCATCAGGGAAAGCTTTAAGAATAGCTACCAGATTATCCAGCTGTCCTTGTGATCCAGCCTCTAATTCTGTAGAGCTACCCAATTTAAAGTTAACATGGTCGAAATCGTACCATTGTCCTTCAATGCTGAATCATCTGCTGCATTTTTGTAACCATCAGTTTTCAGGAATGTAATCATCTGATCTTCCATACCACCTTTGTATCCTTTCAACATTACTCCGTTAAGATCAATGTTTTCGTCAGTTTTAACTGCAGGAGCAGCTGTGGTAGTTGATGTGGATGTAGTTGCAGAAGCCGTATCTACAGATGTTCCTGTAGAGTCTGAGGTAGAAGTCATTGTAGTAGTGGTTTGCTTCTTCTCACACTGTTTCCAAAGGAAATATCCGGCTGCGATTAATAATAAAAGCGGAAGCAACCATTTCCAGATTGAACCTCCGCCTTGATTATTGTTGTTATTTTCAAATTGTTCTCTTATTTCTCTTGCTCCTTCGCTTACATTTTCTCTTGCTGTAGCAACACCTTCAGCGATGTTGTCCTTAGCAGTAGAAGTTACTGAAGAAACTGTTTCTTTTGCCTGGCCAAACCAATTCTCTGCTCCTAATCCAAAGGAAGCTAAAGAAAGACCTGCCGGCAGTAAAGAAGAAATAATGCCTTTCTGATCATTCAGTAAGCCGGAAATACCTGAAGCACCCAAATTATTGTCTGCTGCATATTTTCCTACTGTGCCTACTGTAGCCCCGGTAACCAGGTTTAACAAAGAACCTGCAGAATTGTTGCTGATTCCCGAAAAACTGGCAATGGAGTTTACTAATCCGCCTATCTTATCTCCAAAAAGAGAAGATAATAAAGTGGTGATGATAGGGTTATTAGATGATCCACCTAATAAATTTCCTAAAATTCCGCTTGAAGAGGCTTTCGTAATAGCATCCACAACGCCAGGGTTGTCTGCGTTATTGGCTAATCCACCTACTACAGCAGGTAATAAGCCACCAATTGCTTTAGAAATTCCTGATTCGCTTTCCCCAAACTGCGAAGCAGCCTGTGAAACCAAAGCGGGACCTAATTGTCCTTTAATTAAATCAATGACATTTAAAGACATAATAAATTTTTTTAGATTAATGTTGAGATAAATTTAAACAAAAATCTGTCTGAATGTCATTTTTTTTCAATAATTGTTGAAAAATTAACGAATTTTTTTAAAATCGTTAAAATTATTAATACGCTTTTGCGAATAGTACACGTCTCTTAGATGGTTTTCCAGAAATCAATGAAATACCTTCTTCAATATCATCATCTAGAGGAATACATCTGATGGTAGCCTTGGTTTCGTCCTTAATCTGCTCTTCTTCTTCTGCAGTACCATCCCAGTGTGCATAGATAAATCCGCCTTTTTCTTCAAGAACTTTCTTGAACTCTTCGTAAGTATCTACTTTGGTGATGTTATTTTTTCTGAATTCAAAGGCTTTGTTGTAGATATCCTGCTGAATGGTTTTCAATAGCTCTTCAATATAAGTATCTAGCCCTTCAATAGAACGAACTTCTTTGGTAAGGTTATCTCTTCTTGCAATTTCTACAGAATTGTTTTCAAGATCTCTTGGTCCCATGGCAATTCTTACCGGAACACCTTTTAATTCGTATTCAGCAAATTTCCATCCTGGCTTGTTTTGAGTATCGTTATCAAACTTCACAGAAATACCTTTAGCTCTTAATTTAGCCTGAATATCTAAAGCCACTTCACTGATTTGTGCCAATTGCTCTTCACCTTTAAAAATCGGAACAATTACTACCTGAATTGGAGCCAATGTTGGAGGCAATACCAATCCGAAATCATCAGAGTGAGTCATAATTAAAGCACCCATCAAACGGGTAGAGGTTCCCCATGATGTTGCCCATGCATGTTCAATTTTTCCTTCTTTGTTCGTGAATTTTACATCAAATGCTTTCGCAAAATTCTGACCTAAGAAGTGAGATGTTCCTGCCTGAAGAGCTTTACCGTCCTGCATTAATGCTTCAATACAGTAGGTTTCATCTGCTCCTGCAAATCTTTCAGAAGGTGTTTTTAATCCCTGAACTACAGGAATTGCCATAAAGTTTTCTGCAAAATCTGCATATACTTTATTCATTTTTCAGCCTCTTCTACTGCTTCTTCTTTTGTAGCGTGAGCAGTGTGGCCTTCCTGCCATAAGAATTCTGCCGTTCTAAGGAACAGACGGGTTCTCATTTCCCAACGTACAACGTTTGCCCATTGGTTGATAAGGATAGGAAGATCTCTGTAAGACTGGATCCAGTTTTTATAAGTATTCCAGATAATTGCTTCAGAAGTAGGACGAACAATAAGTTCTTCTTCCAACTTTGCGTCCGGATCTACAATCAGTTTAGAAGGATTATTAGGGTCTGTTTTTAATCTATAGTGAGTAACTACAGCACATTCTTTTGCAAAACCTTCTGCATTTTTTCCTCAGCCTCAAATAAGCTCTTGGGCACAAAAAGCGGGAAGTATGCGTTAACGTGACCTGTTTCTTTGAACTTTTTATCCATTTCATCACGCATTTTTTCCCAGATTGCATAGCCGTACGGTTTGATTACCATACATCCACGCACTCCTGAGTTTTCAGCTAAATCAGCTTTTACAACCAGCTCATTATACCATTTGCTGTAATCTTCGCTTCTTGAGGTTAATTTTGCCATTATCTTTTAAAATTTTTTTAACTTTTGCACATTATTGTTATCTAAAAATAAAAATCTATTTTTGATAGATTTTTTAATCAGTATTGGTACATTTTTGGTACAGATTGCAAATATAATTTAAATTAAAAATTTTTACGTTATCATGAAAAGAAATATACATAAAAATTTGCTTGGTCTGCTAAAATCCAAAGGGGTGTTGGCAATATCAGGTGGATTGTTGCTTATGTCTTGTGGTGCTCAGATGGGAGGGTATAGCGAGACGGATGGGGTATATTATGACCCCAATAAGGATACGCTGCCGGAAGGAGTTATCATTAATGGTGGCGAAAACAGAGTAGGAGAGTATTACGACTACTATCAAGATTCTAATGTGATTCAGAATGCACAGACGAATTCCAAAGAACAGCAAAATAAATATAACGATTGGAGTGATGTGAATGCCAATTGGGGAAATGCTACCAACTCTGACTGGGGAATGTATGCAGGTTCTCAAACCAATTACTATGACAATTCCTGGGGATCTCCCTGGGGTTGGTATGGAGGATATAATCCATATTGGGGCTGGAACCGTGGCTGGGGCTGGGGTGCTGGCTTTTCATGGGGTTGGGGCGGATCATTCGGCTGGGGCTGGGGAAGCCCATACTGGGGTTATGGATATTCTCCTTACTGGGGCGGATACTATGATCCATTCTGGGGTGGTTATTATGGAAACCCATACTGGGGCTACGGAGGTGGCTACTGGGGCGGTTATAACAGACCTTACAGAAGAAGCGGAACAGATAGTGGATTCCGTAATTCAGGCATAAATAATGCTGTATACAGAACAAATACGGCCAGAAATAACAACGGATTCAGAAATAGTTCCGGTGGTGGTTTCAGAGATCAGACTTCCGGTGGGTTTAGAAACGGAAATTCCGGTGGATTTAGAAATGATAATTCTGGTGGTTTCAGAAATGGAAACTCCGGTGGATTTAGGAATGGAAATTCGGGTGGATTCAGATCTGGTGATTCTGGAGGATTCCGTAATTCTGCACCTCAATCACAACCAAGATATAATGGCGGTTTCAGATCCGGTGATTCCGGAGGGTTTAGAAACAATGGCGGATTTAATTCCGGTGGTGGTTTTAGATCTGGCGGATCATCTGGCGGTGGCGGCTTTAGAGGTGGTTCATCCGGCGGTGGCGGAGGTTCTAGATCCGGTGGTTTCAGATAATATTCAAATTCATAAAAAACTATTTTAAAAATAATGTTAAAAAGATCTTTAGTATTAATGAGTATTTCTGCTGCTTTTTTTGCGCAGGCTCAGGATATATCAGTGATTAAAAACTCTGCTGAGATTTATTCAAATTCTCCTAATATCGGTTCTTCCAAGTTTAATGCAATGGCAGGAGCTAATGGAGCATTAGGTGGGGATGCAAGTTCATTATTAACAAACCCTGCAGGTTTAGGTGTTGCTATTTCTGGAGATGCTTCAGGGACACTGTCTATCAACAGTAATAAAAATACCAGCTCATTGGCGGGGTCTTCAGTAAAGTATACCGTTAATAAAACAGATATTGGAAATGCAGGTGGAGTAATTGCTATTCCATTAATGTCAAAAACAGGTTGGAAATTCATCAATATTGGGGTAAATTATTCCAATCAGTCTATTGAGAATTATGTGGAATCTCCGGGAAATCAAAATATAACTATTCCTAAAAAACTTACAAAGGCTGGGGTTGATTATAATGCGAATATGTCTTATTTAGGCCATAATTACGATAGATTAGGGAATCAGTCTAAAATGAATATTGGTGTTGGGGCAAATTATGATAACCGTTTTTACATAGGGGCGGGATTAAATTTTCACTATGCCAGTATTGATCAAAGTGAACATGCTGCATTCGGGTTGGATTTAGATAATTCTGTAGATACTTATAAAAAGCAGTATACTCCTTATTCTGAGCGTTCCAATGGTTTCTCAGCAAGTGTTGGGGTTATCGGAAAGGTTAGTAATCAAGTGAGATTAGGGTTGTCTTTAGAAACACCGACTTGGTGGACTATTGACAGAGCATTTACTGAGTATTATGCTAATAAAGATGATAATAATAATATTTATTATCAGAACTATGGTGAGGACAGGTCATTTAGATCACCTATGAAAGCTACAGTAAGTGCGGCTTTTGTACCTAATAAAAACTTTGCATTAAATGTAGACTATACCTTAGGACTTACTAAACCAAAATATACGGTAAGAGGTGGAGCTGAAGCAGATTTGAATTCCTTCTTCAATGATCTTTACAAAAATGTATCAGAAGTAAAGGTAGGAGCGGAATATAGAATTCAGAGTTTCAGACTGAGAGGAGGTTATTCTTATGCTTCAAGTCCTTTTGATGCCTTTTCAATTAATGCATATAATAATGCAGGATCTATTAGCAATACCAACTATAGTGATATGATCTTAGGTTCAAGAAACACAATAGGAGCAGGTATTGGATATGATTTCGGGCAGTTTTATATAGATGCAGCTTATCAGAATATTACTTCTAATTATAAAAATCCGTTTTTATATGGTGATGCTGATGCGGGAACAGGGTATTACGGAGACTTCGATGTTGCGTCTCCAGCTTCGGTAGTTTCAGAAGTTAAAAACAGCAGAAATAATTTCTTTGTTACAGTAGGTTGGAAATTCTAGACATCCGGTAATAAATGATCATAAAATAAAAGCTCTGAATTTTAAAATTCAGAGCTTTTTTATGTTTAAAAATAAGTTTTTAATGATGATGGAAAAGATGCATTATAAGAGCCATTGAAACTCCTAATACTACAAGTCCTATCTTTATCCAGTCAATATTGTGATTCTTATTGCTTTCAAAAATAATCACCGATGAAATGTGAAGGAAAATTCCGCCTACAATAGCCAGAAAGTAAGGCTGAAGGTCCGGATTGAAATAATTTCCCAATAACATTCCCATAGGAGAAGCGAGTGCAAAAAGAGCGACAATTAATAGAGACGGATAAGATGATGAGCTTTTTGATTCTCCTTTTCTGTTGAATAAAAACGCACCAAGAATAAATGAAATAGGAAGATTATGAAATACAATTCCTAAAAGATAAGGAGATAATTCATGTTCTTCATTGGCTAAAGGAATTCCTTCAATAAATGCATGAATAAAAAGTCCTACCATTAAAGCCATTGGTAGAATATTATGCTCTCCATGATGATGGAAATGTCCGTGCTCAAAACCTTTGGTAAGTGCTTCCAGGATCATTTGCAGAAGAACTCCTGCAATAACAAATATTCCCAGACTGCTGCCTGCCGAAGAAGTATAAACTTGAGGAAAAACTTCATTCAGGCAGATTGTAATCAGGAAACCTGCACTTAATACCAACAGATTTTTAGCCAGTTTTTCTTTTTTACCAAAGTGTTTTCCCAGGAAAACTCCTGCTATTACACTTAAAATCAGTAAAAGTACTGTTATCATTATTTTTTCTTAAATAAATTGATGCAACGTGGGGAAGTTTCTTTATTAAAATCATTCAGCTGGTAATCTCCCCATATTTTTATCCTTTCAAAACCACATTCTGAAGCATATGCATGAATAGCATCCAATGTATGAAGTTTTACTTTTTCAAAGAAGTGAAAAGACTGACCTTCCGTTTCAAAATGAATATCCTTAATAACATGTCTGCCTTCGATTTTTTTCAGGATCTTAAAATCAATATCTCCACGGGTAATTACTGTTTCAGGAACCAGGGTGTTTCTTACATATTCTTCGTTCAAATAATCTAAAACGAAATATCCACCAGGTTTCAGGGCGTTGTATACAGATTGAAATACCTTTTGTCGTCATTTTCATTGTCAAAATAACCAAAACTGGTAAACAGATTGAAAACAGCATCCATAGGATCTGCATCAATAGGGTTTCGCATATCGTGAACCTGGAAAATCAGGGTTTGATTTTCATACTGTTTATCAGATTCAATACTTTGTCTTGAAAGGTCCAGACCTAAAACATCATATCCCAATTTGTTCAGGAAAACAGAGTGTCTTCCTTTTCCACAGGCAAGATCAATGATCCTGGATTGAGGCGGAAGCTGTAGGTCCGCAGTAAGTTTTGTAATGAAGTTTTCAGCTTCAGTATAGTCTCTGTTGCTATAAAGCAAATGATAATAAGGGGTATCAAACCAAGATTCAAACCATTCCATAATGCAAAAATAACTAAATTTGTGGTCTTAAAAGCAAAGTATTTTACAACATAGAAAGATTGAAAAATTCAATTGATCAATGAATTGGGTAGTTAATCTTTTAACTATTAATGCTTTAAAACTTTTATTTCAAAATTATGGACATAGAAAATCTACCAATACAGATCAAAACATTCTTTGGACTAGAGCAAATTCTGGCAGAAGAAATCAAGAAATTAGGGGGAAGAAAGGTTGAAGTGAAAAATAGAGCTGTTAACTGCGAAGGAGATCTTGGGTTTCTTTATAAGATCAATTATTCTGCGAGAACGGCACTAAAGATCTTAGTTCCGATTCATCAGTTTAAAGCTTTTAACCAGCATCAGTTTTATGACAGACTGTTTAAATTTGAATGGGATGAATTTATGGATGTAGATCAGTCTTTCTCCATTGATGCTACGGTGAATTCTGAAACCTTCAAGCATTCTCAGTTTGTTACTTTAAAAATGAAGGATGCTATTGTAGATTATTTTCAGGAAAAATATAAAAGACGTCCGAATGTAGAAACCAGAAATCCGGATATGAAGTTCCACCTTCATATTGATAGAGAGTTGGTGATGATTTCTTTGGATTCTTCAGGTGATGCTTTGTTTAAAAGAGGATACAGGAGAGAACAGGGAGAAGCGCCGATTAATGAGGTTTTGGCAAGCGGAATGCTGCAATTGGCAGGTTGGGACGGAAAAGGGAACTTCCTTGATCCAATGTGCGGTTCTGGAACACTATTGATTGAAGCGGCGATGATTGCTTTGGATCTTCCGGCTCAGATCTTCAGAAAAAGATTCGGATTCCAGAACTGGAAGAACTATGATGCTGAATTGTTTTCAAAAATTAAAGAATTCAGAATTAACAGGGTAAGAGAATTCAATGGTAAGATTGTAGGGTATGATATTGATGCAAGAATGCTGAATGCAGCGAGAATGAATGTGGAAGCTGCTGAAATGGAGGATGTAATTGAGATCAGAAAACAGAACTTCTTCGATTCTAAAAAGGATCTTTTCCCATTATTGATGGTATTTAATCCACCATATGATGAGAGAATTTCTATTAACGATGATGATTTCTACAAAAAAATAGGAGATACCTTTAAAACAAATTACCCAAATACATTGGCTTGGTTAATTTCATCTGATCTGGAAGCGGTGAAGAAAATTGGTTTACGACCTTCAAGAAAAATCAAACTTTTCAATGGAAAGCTGGAAACAAGATTCCTGCAGTATGAAATGTATGAAGGAACTAAGAAGGTGCATAAATTAGAAGATAAATCCTAAGTATAATATGTCTTGGAGTGCTTTTGATTTCATAGACATTATTCTTGATTTTTTGGATCTAAGAGAAAAAAGAAATAGAAAATAGGCTGCATTATTTAATACAGCCTATTCTAATTTATATTAATTTCCACGAACAAGCTGTTAAACTGTTTGTAGTTTTATCCACGAATAAGTAATTTTGAAAAATTTTCAATTTGAAACCTAGTATTTCCATTATTGTTGCCATTTACAACCGAAAGGATGAACTTTTCGAGTTGCTGACTTCTTTAACCCAACAGACTGATAAAGAATTTGAAATTATTATCGTTGATGATGGTTCAATCATTGATCTAAAGCCTACGATCAAAAATTTTGAAGAGATTTTAGATATTAAATATTTCAGAAAAGATAATTCTGGCCCGGGGTTGACAAGGAATTATGGAGCACAAAGAGCAGCCAATGAATGGCTGGTATTTGTAGACAGTGATGTGATTGTTGAAAAGGATTATATTGAACATATTAAAAAAGATATCCTGACCATTCCTTGTGATGCGTTTGGTGGTGCTGATAAAGCTCATAAAGGCTTTAATCTGATGCAGAAAGCAATTTCCTATTCTATGACCTCTGTATTTACCACAGGAGGAATCAGGGGGAGTAAGAAGGCTGTGTCAAAATTTCAGCCCAGAAGCTTTAATATGGGCGTGAAAAAAGCTGTTTTTGAAAAAGTAGGCGGCTTTTCCGAAATGAGAATAGGAGAGGATCCGGATTTATCCATGACTCTTTGGGAAAACGGATTTACAACGGCTTTTTTTGATGATATTGCTGTGTACCATAAGCGTAGAGTAGATTTTGGCAAATTCTCAAAGCAGGTGTATCAGTTTGGCTGTGCGAGACCAATTCTTAACCAGAGGCATCCTAATTATGTGAAAATATCCTTTGCATTTCCTACTTTATTTATGCTGGGTTACATCATGGGGTTTATTGAATATTTTATGTTTGGAAAAGGGTTTATTCTTTCTTTCTATGGATTGTATACTTTCCTGGTGCTCTTCCATGCTTTATTACTGACTAAAAATATCAGTATCGCAGGTATGGCGGTAATCTCTACCTATATTCAGATGTTTTCTTACGGATATGGATTCCTGAAATCCTGGATTCTGCTGAATGTTTTGAGAATGAAGCCTGAGGATGCATTTCCGCATCATTATTACAAGAAGTAATGTAATTTTGGCTGTAATCTATGTTTATATGCGGTTTAATAATTTTTTCTCCCGCTGATAACACAGATTTCGCAGATGATTTTCCAGTTATTGGAATGGACAAAAGATATATTTAATAGAAACGGGCTCTAAGCCTGTTACAATAAAAATAAAAACTCCATTGGCTTTAGCCAAAATTTAATAAAAAATAAAGAAGGCTGTTTCAATTGAAACAGCCTTCTTTTGTACAATAAAATTTAGGATATAGAAGCGTTTTCATGGTTAAGAACTCCTACTTTCAGCATGCATTCTTTCATTTTGTGATAAGTTCTTTTGATATCGTGATCCAATCCGATAGAGAATCTGATTAATCCGTCAGAAATACCGATTGATGCACGTTCTTCTTCCGGAATTTCGGATGAAGTTGATTTCCCTGAACATGAGAACAGGGTTTTGTAGAAACCTAAGCTCACAGCCAGATAACCAAGATTTTCCGTCTGCATCATTTCCATCAGCTCATTGGCTTTTTCTGTAGTTCCGGCATCCAGTGTTAATAATCCACCAAATCCGTACTCCTTATCAATCATGCTCTTCATCAGTTCATGATTCTTATGAGATGGTAATCCAGGATAGGATACTTTTAAGCCATCCTTTTCAAATCTTTCAGCAAGATACATTGCATTGTGGCTATGTTGTTTTATTCTGATATGAAGGGTTCTCAGGTTTTTCAGGATACTTGAAGCTCTTAAACTGTCCATTGTAGGTCCCAGTAGCATACATGCTCCGGAATTTACATTTTTAGTATCATCAATAAAAGCCTGGCTGCTGCAATATACACCACCAACAGTATCACTACTTCCGTTGATAAATTTAGTTAAGCTATGGATCACAACATCTGCTCCAAATAATTGAGGAGAAATAGAAAGCGGAGAAAATGTATTGTCTACAATCAGTTTTAAATTGTGTTTTTTACAGATTTCAGAAAGTTTTCTAAGGTCTGCCACTTCAAGCAGCGGATTGCTCACACTTTCGCAGTAAATTACTTTAGTATTAGGAGTGATTGCATTTTCTATGGAATCAAAATTATTGATATCCACAAAAGTAGTCCCTACATTGAATTGTGGTAAAAAGTTTTTAAGGAAAGCGTAAGTTCCCCCGTAAATGGTTCTGCTGGAAATGATATGGTCTCCACTTTTGCATACTTGCATTAAAACTGAAGTAATAGCTCCCATACCGGATGCTGTAACATTGGCAGATTCTGTATTTTCCATTTTTGCCAGAGCCTGTGCCAAATAAAGATTCATAGGAGATGAATGTCTGGAATACAGGTAGCATCCTTCTGCGTTTCCTTCAAAGGTATCAAACATAGTCTTTGCGGATAGGAAAGTATAGGTAGAACTGTCAGAAATAGAAGGGTTTACACCGCCGAATTCGCCAAAGTACTGAAGATCCTGGATCTCGTTGGCTGCGTTAAAGTTTTCCATAAGCATTGTTTTTATTTTACCAGCCTAATTTGCGCTATTTTCCTAATTATTACAATATAAAATTGAATTTATAGAATATAAAACTGTAAAACATTGATTATTTAGAAAAAATAATTGCTATATTCGAAAATATTAAACTTCTGCCAAAAAAATATCTATGGAACTTGACGATACTGATAAAAAACTGCTGCTGTTTTTGCAGGAAGACTGCAAGCAAACCACCAAAGAGTTGTCCGGTAAGCTTGGATTATCGGTTACTGCTGTTTATGAGCGGATAAAAAAGTTGGAAAATGCAGGTGTTATTTCCAAATATGTAGCGTTGTTGGATAGAAAAAAGGTAAAACGTGAGTTTATCGTTTTATGTCATGTAAAACTAACCCAGCATAAGAAAGAATTCGTTCTGCAGTTTGAAAAAGAAGTGTTGAATCTCCAGGAAGTTACAGAATGTTTCCATGTAAGTGGAGATTATGATTATATCCTTAAAATTGGAGTAAGAGATATAGAAGATTACAGGAATTTTATGCTGACGAAACTTACGACGCTTCAACACATCGCAAGTACGCACAGCTCATTTATGATTTCTGAAGTAAAAAATACTACAGCAATTGCTTTATAAAATTTTAAAATAGTAATGACAGAATGTAGCCCTCATCACTCATTACTTATTATTCCTCATTAAACGAGGACTCCGTTTTTAGAAGCAATCGGATCCGGTAATTCTGTTTCTCCGGTCATTTGCAGAAGATCAATTTCGATGGTTCTGCAGATGGAGAGCATTGGAACATCAAACATTAATCCTGCAAAAGGGTTTTCAGAATAGTCACCTACCAATTCCATAATAATATAAATCCATCCGATAATAATACAGAAAGGAATGGATGTCCAGATTCCCCAGTCACCCAATTTTGCAAATTCATTCACAAGCCCAAGAGGGAGTAGGGTAATGAAGAGAATATTAAATACAAATGCTGTACTGGCAAACTGTCTTGGAGAAGGGAATTTTTTAATTCTTTCTGCCTGTCCCTGAAAACCGTAAAACTCATTCAGACAGGTTTGTAATTGTGTCTGATTGAAATCTGTGATGGCATTCATGTTTTTTAGCTCGTTGATATCTTTAGCCTGTTGTGAAATCAGGTAGGTTGCGAAATTTTTATAGGTGTTTTTCAGTTCATATTCTTCTTCAGAAAGATATTTATGTAAGAAAATAGGAGCTCTTCCGTAATCCGGAAAGCCTGCCTTAATTAATCTGTTTCTTCTGAGGTTGATATTCCCGAATTTATTATTATCACTGCTGATATGTTCCCATTCCGTAGGAACTAAAAGCTGCTCACGGAAAGTGTATAACCAGGCGATATGACGGTTGATGATCTTTTTCTTACGGTCTTCCAGATCAAAAACACCTATTTCTTCATTTTTAGTATCAAAAGCCTGTACCATGGATGCAAATGAACGGCTGGAGTTTACAATTCCGCCCCAAATCTTTCGGGCTTCCCAAAGTCGGTCGTAAGCCTGGTTGTTCTTAAAACCTACCAGGAAGGCTTCTGCAGTACCGATAAGAGCTACCGGAACCCACGGAATGGTCATCCAGTGCCAGTTAAAGAAATAAAAAAGGACAGCAATCAGGGTACACCAGATAGAGATTAAGATAAGATGTAAACCGGATAAATTGAGGACCTGTTTATAATTGACGTATTTGGTTGTGATCATAAAGATGAATGTGTTTTGCGTGTACAGACAAAATAAGTACCAAACTTTTCAATAGTTTAGCAGGGAACGCCTGTTATTAAATTAATTTTCAGTTTTTGTTTAGGTATAATGTTCTCGGATTGAGTTTGATAAATCCTAAATAAAAGTAGTGAAAAAAATGCATAAAAAAACCTCTAAGTAATTTTAGAGGTTTCATTTTATATTGATTTAATATTGCAATAGTTCTTCGATCTTCCTGGACAGCTTTTCTGAGTTTGGAAGCATCTCTTTTTCCAATACCAGATTAATAGGAACTGCAGGTACATCCAATGCCCCCATGGTTTCTACCGGAGCATCAAGATATTTAAAGCAGTTCTTAGAAATTCTGTGTGCAAATGCTTCAGCAAATGAATTGTTAAGCTGTTCTTCTGTAAGAACAATGCATTTTCCATGAGCTTTTACTCTTTCAAATACAAGCTCTTCATCTAGTGGAATTAAAGTTCTTAAATCTATCACTTCAACTTTTCCGTTAAAGTTCTTAGTGGCTTCTTTAGCCCAGTAAACTCCCATTCCATAAGTTACAACTAATACAGTTCTTCCTTTTTCCGTTTCATTCTTGTCAGCTTCAATAATGATTTTTCCTTTTCCGAATGGTAAAATGTAATCCTCAGCAGGTTCAATGGTTTTTGCATCTTCAGTTCCCGGAACTTTGCTCCAGTATAATCCTTTATGCTCTAACATAACTACTGGGTTCGGATCGTAGTAAGCTGCTTTTAGTAAACCTTTGAAATCCGCTGCATTACTCGGATATGCTATTTTGATTCCTTTAATATTAGCCAGAATACTTTCAACGCTTCCACTATGGTAAGGTCCACCGCCGCCATAAGCTCCGATAGGAACACGAATAATATTGCTCACAGGGAATTTTCCACTACTTAAATAGCTTGATTTTGAGATTTCTGTAATTAATTGATTAATTCCCGGATAGATATAATCGGCAAACTGAACTTCAACAATAGGCTTCAGACCAACAGCACTCATTCCGGTTGTAGAGCCAATTATGTATGCTTCCTGAATTGCTGTATTGAAAACCCTCTTGCTTCCGAATTTCTTTCCAAGGGTTACAGTTTCACGGAAAACACCACCAATTCTTTCTCCTACATCCTGACCATAAAGAAGGGCTTCAGGATGCTTCCACATTAATTCCTGAATAGCGTGGATAGCTGCGTCTACCATTACAATCTTTTCTCCGTTAGCCGGTTCACGTGTTCCTGTTTCCTCTGTAATAGGAGTAGGAGCAAACACGTGCTGCATTACCGTTTCAGGCTTTGGATCTTCTGCATTTTTAGCTTTTTCAAAAGCTTCTTCAGCCTCAAGACGTGCTTTTTTTGTAATTTGTTTTAAAAGATCTTCATCTACTCCTGATTCCAGAAGATATTTTCTAAGGATCTCTCCGGGATCTTTTGCTCTATGTTTTGTTAAATCTTCTTCGTCTCTATAGAACTCTCTTCTTACCCCTGAGGTATGGTGCCCAATCAATACTGTTTTTGCACAGACAACTAAGGGTTTTCTCTCCGTTCTTACAAAATCTACAGCTTTTTTCATTGCTTCGAAACTTTCCACGAAATCAGTTCCGTCAACTCTCATTCTGCTTAATCCTGTAAATCCTGCTACGAAATCGTAAGCATCACAGGTTCTGGCTTCCTCTTTAGTTACGGAAATTCCCCATTCATTATCCTGAACAAGGAAGATAATAGGAAGTTGATGTAATGCTGCAAACTGTAAAGCTTCACTTACTTCACCTTCTGTTACAGAGTTGTCTCCAAGGCTGCAGATAACTACAGGATTATTTTCAAATTGTTGCAGATCAAAATCCTGAATATATTTTATCCCTTGGGCAACACCAGTGGTAGGAATGGTCTGCATTCCTGTTGCAGAACTTTGATGAATAATCTTAGGTTTGTTTTCATCTCTGCTTGAAGGGTGGGAGTAATAGGATCTACCTCCTGAAAAAGGATCATCAGCTTTAGCCAGTAATTGAAGCATTAATTGGTAAGGTTCAAACCCGATACCTAAAAGAATGCTTTCGTCTCTGTAGTACGGAGAAACCCAGTCTTCTTTTTTTAATTGATAGGCTGTGGCTAATTGGATGGCTTCGTGGCCTCTTGAAGTACTGTGAACGTATTTGCAGATGTTTCTGTTTTCCTCATAAATGTCAGCCATTGCTTTAGCAAGCATCATATGATTGTACGCTTTAAGTAAAATATCCTGAGAAACTTTTTCGTGAAGTGTATTTTCCATAGGAAGCAAATATATATAAAAAAAACAAAATACTAACAACTGTTAGTATTTTGCAAGAAAAAAATGAATTTGTTGATTATTCCTTAATGATTTTTTTAGAAATAACATCTTTATCAGTTTTTACTTCAATGATATAAATTCCTTTTGTATAGACCGATAAATCAACTACTTCCTTATCGTTGCTGATTGTGCCATTACGTAATTTTTTACCAGACAGATCGTAAATTGTGAAGGTAGATTTTTTAGGAGCTTTCAGGATGTTTATTACGTCTTTTGTAACGGAAGGAGCAACAGTTAGACTGCTTAAAACTCCCGCTTTAGACTCTTTGGTTCCTAATATTTCAGTATATCCGGTTACGATAATAGAGTAATTTTGAGGAGAATTGGCACCTGCATTGTTTTTCAGGGTTCCTTTATTGTTAATGACAATCTTGTAATTTCTTCCTGCAACGGGAGCGTCTACAATTACCTGTTCTACATTGTCTACTGTATTATCGCCCTTTAATGCTGTCATAGGGTTGTTATAATCAAGTCTCCATGGAAGATAAGTAGTATTGTCTGTAGCATCAATAATTCTTAAATCCAAATCATTAACTAATTTTGAGGTTCTGTTGTTGTGAACATCTGTCCACTGACTTGTAAAGTTTGTAAATTCCGGATCTACCCAGGATATAGTAACTTTTAAAGGTTCGCTTCCAGATGCCTTAACTGTTTTAATATTGGCTACTCCGGTGGTTAAAGTTTCATTGTTGAAAATAATTGTATTATTGGATTTACCGACAAGAAGTTCTGCTCCTTTTTTAGCATTAATAAATCCCCAACCAAAATGTGGATCAGGACCAGGATTACCTGCTTCCAAAGCAGAGTGAATCATTAAGGTTTTTGCAGAGGCGGCATTAAGTTCAGTATTGTTAAAAAGCTGCTTATTAATTTGAGTCCAAAGACCAATAATACCTGTTACTACAGGTGCAGAAAAAGAGGTTCCGTCACCTACTGTTAAACCTTGAGTGCCTGTAGTGCTATTTGCGGTATTTGCACTGGCCACAGAAGTTCCTACGGCTGTAATATCTGGTTTTATACCACCATCGTCTCTTGGTCCTGCACTGCTGTAAGATGAATGGATGACATCAGCTGAGGTAGTGTATCTTCCACCATTGGTGGTAATTCTATCAGTTGCTCCTACAACAATAATATTTTTAGCTAAAGACCCAATGCCAATACAGTCATATCCCTGAGAACAATTGTTTGGTGGTAATGTATCTGTTGCTGCAAATTCTACCAGGTTTCCATTATTATCTTCATAATATTTTTTATAGGTACTGGTGCCTACGCTTGGTCCTTCTCCATAGGAATTTCCTGCAGATTTAACGATAATGAATGAGGGGTTATTGTAAACAATCTGATCATAATCCCTGTCATTGTTAAAATAGGTACCTTGTGCATCAAAATAGGTGTTTGGGCTGGCAAAAGCACTGTTCCATACCCATGCTGATGCACCACTAACGGTTCCTTCACTCCATCCGTAGTTACTGCCATACGAGTGATTGGAGATTTTGGGTTGTGCTCTGATGATCTTTTGAAAAACGGTACTTGGAGTTGTGTCACCAGGTAGAGTTGTCTGTAAGAAAGCATAAGCATCTATCGTTGAGTTAGGCGCAATACCTTTAAAATTTACATTTCGGGTAGTTCCATTAGTAAACGTAACTGTATAAGGGTAATTTCTGGCACCTATAAAGCCTGCAACAGACGTTGCGTGGTCTCCATATATAAGAGTAGTGGCTTCTTTATTACTTATTCTACCTGCAGCATTATTGAAAAATACGTGGCCATCAAATACTCTTGCAGGCGTACCAGGAAGAGAACTTCCATCAAAAATAGTGAATTTAATACCTTCTCCATTAAATGAACCTGTTAGCCCACTGATGGTTCCGCCCTGCAGATAGTCAGAGTTGGAATTCATAATCTGATCCATATCATAAGCCTCGTAAAAATAAGGCTTATTTTCAATAAAACCGGCTAAGCTGTTTCTTTGCTTTTCAATTTCTTTCAAAGCCTCCGGATTTCTGTTTTGCCCATAGCGCTTGGCTATGTAGGTGTCAAATTTTTTACTGTTTTCGATTCTCTGGCTTTCAAATTTTCCTGCCAGTATTTCATTGCTGTTTTGTGCACTTGCTAAAGAAATAACTAAAGTGCTGATCGAAATAAAGATTTTCTTCATAATATTTGAAAAATGTTTAAAGGTTGTTGTGTTTTTTCAAATGTATGAATATTGTATTTTGTTTCCTTTTTTAATGTTTATAATTTTGTTTTTTGCAATGATTATTGAATTTTAATTTGTTTTTGGTTGATAATATTAAATTGTTTTTAAATTAAATAGTTTTATTTTCGTTTAAGTTGGGATTGGATATGAGTGAAAATTATAGATTAAGTTATGTTTTGAATAAAATTCATATTCAAAAGGGAGTGTTTTGGTAAAAATAAAAAAGGATACCAACATTTGTCAGTATCCTTGATTAGTTTATTTTGTGTTAAGATTACTCTTTGATCACTTTTTTAGAAACTACATCTTTGTCTGTTTTTACTTCAACGATGTAAATTCCTTTTGGATGAGAAGATAAATTAACAGCTTCCTTATCACTGTTGATATTTCCGCTCTGTAATTTTTTACCGGACATATCATAAATAGTGAATGTTGATTTCTTAGGAGCATTTAAGATATTTGTAACATCTTTTGTAATAGAAGGAGCTACTGCAAGGCTGTTTAAAGCTTTAGTACCTTCTTTAGTACCTAATGAACCTGTAGTATGACCTGTTACAATGATTGAGTAGTTTTGAGGAGCTGTCACGCTTGGAGTGGCGTTGTTTACCAATGTTCCTTTGTGAAGTACTTCAATCTTATATTCTCTTCCTGCTACAGGAGTATCAATAATTACTTGCTCTACATTGTCAACAGTGTTATCGCCTTTAGTTGCAGCAGCTGTTGGATTAATAGCATTAAGCTTCCATGGCATATATACTGTATTAGTAGAGGTATCAGTAATTCTTAAATCTAGATCATTTACAAGTCTGGAATTTCGGTTATTGTACGCAGATTCCCAACTGATACTTTGAGGAAGTTTAAATTCTGGGTCAATCCAGGAAATTGTTACTTTAAGAGGTTCGCTTCCTGATGCTTTTACGATTTGGCTATTTACACTTCCGTTATTTAGACTTTCTTCATTGAAAATAACAGTATTATTAGATTTTCCAACTAAAAGTTCAGCACCTTTTTTAGCGTTGATGTATCCCCAGCCAAACCATGCATCAGGACCTACAGTTCCTGCTTCAGACGCTGAATGTACTGTCAATGTTTTAGCTGAGGCAGCGCTCATATCTGCATTGTTAAACATTGATTTATATATTTGCATCCAAAGTCCGATAATCCCTGTTACCTGTGGTGCAGACATTGAAGTTCCGCTGTTGATTTGCCAAGCGGTGCTTCCTGTAGTGTTTTCTGCAGTTGATGCCATCCATATATCTGATCCCGAAGCTGAAATATCAGGTTTAATACCTCCGTCATCTCTTGGTCCGGCACTACTATAATCAGCTTTTACAACATCTGTTGAAGTGGTATATCTGTAGTTGTTAGTAGTGATAACTTCTGTAGCAGCTACAACAATAATATTTTTAGCTAGAGAACCAGGTCCTATACAGTCTCCACCGTTACCGCAGTTTGTTGCAGGAAGGGTATCTGTTGCTGTAAACAAAGTAAGGTTGTTATTTTGGTCTGTGTAATATTTAGGAGCCGCTGATGCGCCAGGTAGCGCTGGTCCCATACCAAAATAGTTACCTGCAGATTTTACAATAACATTTGTAGGATTAGTGTATACAATGTTATCATAATTTTGATCATTAGTAAAATAAGTACCTTGTAGATCAAAAGTTTCGTAAGGGTCAGTAGCGGTAGCGGGATAGTAAGCTCCATTCCAAACCAGAGCGGTTTGACCGGAAACAGTAGCGATATTCCATCCTGAATTACTTCCGTAAGAGTGGTTAGAAATTTTTGGCTGAGCTACGACGATTTTTTGAAATACAGTACTGGCAGTAGTATTACCAGGTAGGGTTGTTGTAGCAAATCTATAAGAATTCATTGTTGAATTTAATGCTATTCCCATTGCATTTCCTGTGCGTGTTGTCCCATCAGCTGCTGTTGCTGTTAGGGGAGATGATTTTGCCCCCAGAATACTGGCAACACCAGTAGAATGTGCACTGTATGCATTTGTAGCTGCCTCTTTGTTAGTAATTCTGCCAGCTGTGTTATCAAATGCAGGGTGTGCGGCATAAATTCTTCCTCCGTCAAATACGGTAAAAAGTATTCCTTCTCCCTTGAAAGATCCTGCCAATCCAGCAACATTGCCTGCTGTAGTTAAAGCATCTACATTGGTGTTCCAAATTTGATTTTGATCATCTGCCTGGTAGAAATAAGGTTTGTTAAGGAAAAATCCTGCTAGATTAGCTTTTTCTTCTTCAATTTTTTTCTGAATGTCAGCTGACTTTGCAGTGCTTCCATACTTTTTTGCAACATAAGAGTCAAACTTAGCGCTGTTCTCTTTGTTTTGTCTTTCAAACTCTCTTTTTAAACCTTCATTGTTTTGCGCACTTAGCATTGAAATAGCTAAAGTACTGACCAAAAGTAAATGTTTCTTCATAATGATTAGTAAAATATTAAAAATTGTAATGGTTCAAATATAGGATAAAATATTTATAAAAGACTATTTAGAATGAATAAATATTAATGTTTTGTGTATTTTAATCAATGTTTTATATGTTTTATTGTTTAAATGTATAGGATTTGTGAATGTTGTTTGGTTTTTATATTTTGAAATCTTTGTGGTGCGGGTATTGGGACTTTAAAGACTGTAAATTGGAAAAAATGAAGTAACTTTACATTCTCTTTTTTATAAAAAGTTAGAAAATTATATGTATTTAATTTTTGACACAGAAACAACAGGTTTACCAAAAAATTTCAATGCTCCGCTTTCAGATTCAGAAAACTGGCCAAGAATGGTTCAGATTGCATGGCAGGTGCATGATGATGATGGTAATTTAATTGAAAATCAGGATTATATAATAAAGCCTGAAGGGTATGATATTCCCTTTAACGCTGCCAGGATTCACGGGATTACAACAAAAATTGCTAATGAAGAAGGACGGGATCTGCAGGAAGTTCTGGAAGAGTTTTCAAAGGTTCTTGAAAAGATAAGAGTAGTTTCCGGTCACAATGTTGAATTTGATTACAATATTGTAGGAGCAGAGTTTTACAGAAAAAATATAAAAGATAATCTTCAGGAAAAGCCCAGAGCTGATACAATGATTCTGGGAACTGATTACTGCCAGTTAGGTGGTGGTCGTGGTGGTAGATACAAGTCTCCTAAACTTGAAGAACTTTATGAAAAACTTTATGGGAATAAATTTGATGAAGCCCATAATGCTGCTGCCGACGTAAATGCTACGGCCAGAGCTTTCTTTGAAATGGTTAGGATAGGAGTGGTTCCTGCTGAAACATTAAAGATTTCAGAGGATCAGTTAGCTTATTTCAAGAGCCTTTATCCGGATCCTATAAAGCCTTTCAATATTGTTATCAGAAGGCAGGTTGCAGATTTTCATAATAAGAAAAAACAGCAGGATTTCGGTAGTATTGATGAAATTGATTTAGGTAAATATTTCAATTTTGATAATCATAGTGTTTTTTCAACACTTACAGCTACAACAAGCATTAATGATCTGATTAAAAAGGCTTCTGATGAAAATTTTCCAGCTGTCGGAATGGTGGATTTAGGAAATATGATGGGAGCTTTTAAGTTCGTTTCTGCAGTAGAAGGAGCTAATGGTGACAGAGCTAAAAAACATAAAGAATATCTAGCTAAAAAGCAGGAAGCAGAAGAAAACGGAACTGAATTTAATGAAACAGAACCAGTTTCCGAACCGTTAATTCCTGTTGTAGGCTGTGAATTTTATATTTCAGACCGTTATGAGCAAAAACAGTTTACCAAAGATGATCCGGACAGAAGGACTCAGGTAGTGCTTTTGGCAAAAGATTTTAATGGATATAAAAATTTAGCAAAGCTTTCAAGTATAGGTTTCTTAAAGGGATTCTATTTTGGAGTGCCAAGGATTAGCCGTGAATTGATTGCTGAATATAAAGAAGGTATTATTGCTTTAACTTCCGGAATTCTTGGAGATATTCCTGACGCGATACTTAATACCGGTGAACAGAAAGGGGAGGAACTTTTCAAATGGTGGAGTGAAACTTTTGGAGAGGATTTTTATGTTCAGCTTCAGAACCATAATCTGCCTGAAGAAGAACATTTAAATGAGGTTTTATTATATCTGGCTGATAAATACAATGTTAAAATTTTAGCTCAGAACGAAACTTTCTATACCAATAAGGATGATGCCAATATTCAGGATATTGTAAGCTGTATTAAAGACGGAGAAAAACTTACAACACCTGTAGGAAAAGGTTTTGGAAAAAGAAGAGGGCTTTCTACCAGAGAATATTACATGAAAAACTCTGATGAAATAAAAGAAGCTTTTCTTGCGTATCCTGATGCTTTCGAAGCGTATGAAGAGTTTTTGCAAAATTTAAGCCTTACACCTTAAAAAGAGACGTTCTCCTTCCAAAGTTTGATATTCCTGAAGAATTCATTCATGCAGAAGATGACATAGATGGGGGAAAAAGAGGAGAGATGGCTTATCTTACCCATCTTACTTATGAAGGAGCGAGAAGAAGATATGATCCATATGATGGTATTACAGATGAAATTAAAGAACGCCTTGACTTTGAATTGGAAGTAATCGCCAACACCGGATATCCGGGATACTTCCTTATTGTTCAGGATTTCTGTAATGAAGCCCGAAATATGGGGGTTTGGGTAGGACCGGGAAGGGGGTCTGCAGCAGGATCTGCCGTTGCTTACTGTATCGGGATTACCAATGTTGACCCTATTAAATATGATCTCCTTTTTGAGAGATTCCTGAACCCGGAAAGGGTATCCATGCCGGATATTGATATCGACTTTGATGATGAAGGACGAGATAAAATTATCAAATGGGTAGTTGAAAAATATGGTAAAACTCAGGTAGCGCAGATTATTACCTATTCTGTATTGGGTGGGAAATCAGCGATTAAAGATGCCGGAAGAGTATTGGATGTTCCTATTCCTGATACCAATAATATTGCTAAACTTATCCCTTCTACACCGGGGATGAATATTGCGAAAGCATTAGCGAAATATGATAAATTAAAACCGGAAGAACAGATGCTTGTTGATGAAATGAGATATGTTCTGGAAAGTCCTGATGATGCACGTCACGGAGTACTGGCAAGTGCTAAAAAGATGGAAGGTTGTATCAGAAATACAGGTATTCACGCCTGTGGTGTAATTATTACTCCGGAAGATGTAAGTAATCTGGTTCCGGTCACCATTGCAGCAAAAGATGCAGATATCCTGGTATCTCAGTTTGATAACTCGGTGGCAGAAAGTGCAGGACTTCTGAAAATGGACTTCTTGGGTCTTAGAACGCTTACGATCATTAAAGATGCCTTAAAACTGGTAAAGGCAAGATATGGGTTGGATATTGATCCGGATCTTATTCCACTGGATGATACTAAGACCTATCAGTTATTTAAAGAAGGACGAACAGTCGGGATCTTCCAGTATGAAAGTCCCGGGATGCAAAAATACATGAGAGAGCTTAAACCAACTGTTTTTGCCGATCTTATTGCCATGAACGCATTGTACCGTCCGGGTCCTATTAAATATATTCCAAACTTTATTAACAGAAAGCATGGTATTGAAGAGATTGTTTATGACCTACCGGAAACAGAAGAATATTTAAAGGAAACTTACGGAATTACTGTTTATCAGGAGCAGGTAATGCTTCTGTCTCAGAAACTGGCCAACTTTACAAAAGGTGAGGCAGATACGCTGAGAAAGGCTATGGGTAAGAAGCAGATTGATGTTCTTAACAAAATGTACCCTAAATTCATTGAAGGTGGTAGAAAAAACAACCTTAATGAAGAAAGACTGGAGAAAATCTGGAATGACTGGAAAGCATTTGCTGAATATGCCTTCAATAAATCTCACTCAACCTGTTATGCATTTATTGCTTATCAAACAGCATTTTTAAAGGCCAATTATCCGGCAGAGTACATGGCAAGTGTAATGAGTAATAACATTAACAATACAGATTCAATTACCATGTTTATGGAGGATTGTAAGAGCATGGGAGTTGATGTTTTGGGGCCAGATGTAAATGAATCTCAATATAAATTCTCCGTAAACGAAAAAGGACAGATCCGTTTTGGTTTGGGAGCGATCAAGGGAATCGGAGAGGGGCCAAGTGAGGCTATTACTAGAGAAAGAGAAAACGGAAGGTTTAAGAATATCTATGATTTTTTTGAAAGAATACTACCTTCTCAAATGAATAAAAGGGTTGCTGAAAGTTTAGTGGTTGCCGGAGCTTTTGATGAACTGGATGCTTTCCACAGAGGTCAGTATTTTGATATTGATATGGCCGGAAAAACCAATCTGGAGCGATTGATCAGATATGGACAAAGCTTTCAGGAGAGCAAAAACGAAATGGAGCATTCTCTGTTTGCTGACTTTGCGGATGAGGTTCAGATTGAACAACCGAAACTGGCACCGTGTCCTGAATGGCCAAATATGCATAAGCTGAACAAGGAAAAAGAAACCATTGGCTTCTATCTTTCGGCTCATCCACTGGATGAATTTAAATATCAGTTCCAGTTTATGCAGGGAAGACTTTCTAAAAAGTCTGTGCTGGAAAAAGAAGAGGAAGAAAAAACGACCACTGATGAAGCACCTGTTCTGGAGCAGGATTCAGCAGATGAAACGGCGGATCTTACTGAGATTGTTGCAGATGAATTATCTGTTGGTGATGAAGAGGTAATTGAAGAGGCAACCAAAAAGGCAGAACCCAAAGGTAATTTCTTATTCTTAAATCTTGATGAGGTGGATGCTTATAAAGAACAGGCTTTTGCCAATAAGCAGGATGAGCTGTTTGAAGAAAAAAAGAAAGACTGGAAAACCCTTCAGAAAGAAAGAGAAAATGGAGGCGGAGGAAAAGAGTACACTGTAGCGGGTCTCATCACTGAATATAGAGTTCAGGATGGTTTTAGAAGTGGCGAAAAAGTAGCTTTTGTAACGCTGGAAGATTATTCGGGTTCTTATTCCTTCAGACTTGGTGATAGGGATTATATGAGGTTGAAGGAAAAGCTTGAAGTACAAAGGTTTGTTATTTTCAAAATCAAATTTGCTCAGGTAAAAGACGGAAGAGTCTTTGTGAATGTAAATGATGTCATTGAGCTTCAGGAGGCATTTGAAAGATTTGCCAAGAGCATTTCCTTAGTGATGGATGTGATGGATGTAAGACCTGAGGATCTGGATTTCTTTAGAACGGTACTGGATAGAAATAAAGGAAATCAGAAGTTGAAATTCTTTATCAAAAATATTGATGATGATTCCCATATTGAAGTGCAGTCTATGAAACATTCTGTAGATCTGAACGGAGATCTTATCAAAGAAATACAATTGCTTAATAAATATGAGTTCTATCTGAACTAAAAAATATAATTTATGAATTTGAAAAGTGGCTAAAAGCCACTTTTTTTTTGTTTAAATAAGCTAAATGATTGATAATATCTGCTTTATATGAGAAATATTTTTTTATGTTAAATTGTTGTTGTATATACAGGTAGGGTTTTGTTATTTTTTGATTTAATCAACTGATATCTAGTGTTTTAATTAAATTGTTTTAAATTGATAAATAACTGTTAAAATTAAATAATTGTTTGATTTTTAGTAAATGATATAAGGTTTTTATAATTCACTAATTAATGTTTTTTAATATTTTATGATATTTATTTAAATATTATTTACTTTTACCGTCCTAACTATTATTATTACTATTTATGAAAAGAATTCTACTGATGTGTATGATGGCTCTCGGTGTAGGAGCTTCAGCACAGATTATTGTCAATGAAGGATTTGAGAGTGGGACCTCTCTGCCTGCAGGATGGACTTCATCTGCATTGCCTTCCACTGCCGGGCAATCGGCAAGTATCGGAATGTGGACAGGAGGAACAGCCTGTGCGGGGTCTAACATGATTTACAGAAACCTTTATAATAATGTGACTTCTCAAAGTCTGGTTTATTCTTCCACAGCTTCAAATGGTTTGGCAATGGATTATTCATTCCAGTATGCAGCCAAAGGTTTTTCAACAACCGGAAGTATTAAAGGAAATTTTACGGCAGAGTATTCTACGGATGGAGGAGCTAACTGGGTAACATTGGTTGCTCCTGTGAGTCTTGATAGTCCAAATTCTACTCCTGTCCCTTGTACAACTCTTTCAGGAACTATCCCGGCAGGAGCCATTCCAATTGGGGCAGATTTTAAATTCAGGATTGTTTCCAATTATACTACTCCTGCTGATTTTTATTTAGGTTTTGATGAAATTAAACTGTTGCAGCCTGCAGCAACACTTCCTGGATGTACTACTTTAACAGCACCTACAGCAGGAGCTACAGCTGTTTCCAGAACTCCTGCGATTAAATGGAATGCTGCATCTTTAGCTTCGTCATATCTATTGAGTATAGGAACTACCCCTGGTGGAACAGATATAATGAACAACGTGAATGTAGGAGGTGCTCTTAGTTATACCATTCCAACTGCAAATGCACTGAGTTATTCAAAAACATACTATGCTAAAGTAACTCCAGTTAACAATATTGGAAATAATACGACATGTGGCGAAAGTTCTTTCACTACCGCAAATATTGCATGTCCTTCCGTATCATCGCCAGCCTCAGCAGGTACTGGGGTTGCTGTACTTCCTGCTATTAGCTGGACTTCAATATCAGGAGCTACAGGATATAGAATTACTATGGGGACTACAGCAGGAGGAACAGATATCATGAATAATGTGGATGTAGGAAATGTGACCACTTATACACTTACTACGCCGCTGTCATTCAATACAAAATATTATTATACAGTTAATGCTTATAGCCCAACTTCTGCGAGTTCAGGCTGTACAGAGAGAAACTTTACAACTGCAGTTCTTTGTCCTTCGGTAACAGCTCCGGCTTCAGCAGCAACAGGAGTGTCAGTACTTCCTACTATCACATGGACGGCAATAACCGGTGCTACGGGATACAGAATTACTATGGGAACTACTGCGGGAGGAAATGATATTATGGATAATGTAGATGTAGGTAATGTGGCAACATATGCTCTTACTACACCATTATTATTCAATACAAAATATTATTATAAGGTGATTGCTTACTCTGGAAGTGTAGTAGGTGCCACTTGTACAGAAAGAAACTTTACAACTGCCATTCTTTGTCCTTCGGTAACAGCACCAAGTTCAGCGGCGACAGGAGTTTCGATCCTTCCTACTATTACATGGACAGCAATAACCGGAGTTACCGGATATAGAATCTCTATGGGAACTACAGCAGGAGGAACAGATATTATGAATAATGTAGATGTAGGAAATGTTGCTACTTACACATTAACTGCACCATTGTCTTTCAATACAAAATATTATTATAAGGTGATTGCTTACTCCGGAAGTACTACAGGGGCTACCTGCTCTGAAAGAAACTTTACAACCAGTACTTTATGTCCTGCGGTTACGGCACCTTCTTCATCAGCTACTGGAGTGTCTGTGCTGCCTACTGTTACCTGGGATGGAATAATAGGAGCTACAGGGTATAAAATTTCTATGGGAACTACTTCGGGAGGAACGGATATCTTGAATAGTGTAGATGTAGGAAATGTTACATCTTATGCACTAACTACACCGCTTGCCTTCAGTACGAAATATTACTATACAGTGACTGGTTATGCTGGAGGGGTAACAGGAAGTTCTTGTACAATCAGATCATTTACAACCCAGGGAGCATGTCCGTCTGTAACCTATCCAACAGATGCATCACTTCTTCAACCGGTAATGCCTACAATTAAATGGGGAGCTATTGCGACGGCAACTTCCTATACCTTAACCATTGGAACTACAACTGGCGGTTCTGATATTATGAATAATGTAGATGTAGGAAATGTTACATCATATACACTTACTACACCTTTGACACAGGGAACCAAATATTATTATAAAGTAAATACAACTACTTCAACAGGCTGTACCGAAAGAACATTTACGGTAAATGCTAATCCTACACCAGTTAATGATGATTGTAGCGGAGCTTTGGTAGCGTCATCTTTACCATATTCTTATTCTCAGGCAGATGGTGCTGGCAGTACTAATGGAACAGGGTACATTACAGCATGTTCTTCTGGAAGTAATGATGGAATGTGGTTTAAATTTACCGGAAATGGTAATGAGATTACTGTAGCGGCTAAGAGTACTACAAGTTGGGATCATAAAGTGTCTGTATACAGTGGGAGCTGTGGTGCTTTTACTTGTGTAGGAACTGCGGATTCAGAACTTTCAACTACGGGTAATATTGAAACTTATACATTTAATTCAGTTGCTGGAACTGTATATTATGTGAATGTGGCGTATTATTCATCATCATCAGATAATGCAGAAGGAAATTTTGATTTAAATATCACAAGTAATACATTGTCAACGTCTGAAGTGATTACTGAGAAAATAAAAGAAATCAAAGTGTATCCTAATCCATTTACAGATATTCTGAATGTTTCTGATATTGCCAACGTTCAATCTGTTTCCGTGGTTGATCTTGCTGGAAGAGTGGTGAAAACTATTGAGAAACCATCTTCTGAACTTCAGTTAACAGATCTGAAGCAGGGAATGTATCTGATCGTATTACATATGAAAGACGGATCAAAACAAGTGGTTAAGTCAATTAAGAAATAAAACCAATTAATATAATAATTTGAAGCAGTAACTTAATGGTTGCTGCTTTTTTTAATATTTTTTTAATGTTGTATTAAAATTATTGTTAATTTGGCAAATATATTAACACCTTTAAAAAATTGTATATATGAAGAAAATCTTACTCTTGTGCTTACTGATGGTAAGTATGTTTTTAAGTGCTCAGATTACCTTAGGTGGAGGGAGCACTATGGTTGGGAAAGTTCCAATTGATAATTATTGGGAGTATTCCTATTCTCAGCAGATATTTAAAAAGCAGGAAATAAACACAAATGCAGCCGGAAATATTACAGGGCTTAAATTCTATGTAGACCCTACTGTAAATATAACCAATGCATCAGATTGGGTTGTTTATCTGGGGCACACTTCAAAAACTGAATTTGCAACTGAGGATGATTGGGTTCCTCTTTCAGCTCTTACAGAAGTGTATACCGGTACAATCAGTGCCGTGAATGATGTGGTAGAGGTTACATTTGCAGTTCCTTTTCCTTATAATAATACGCAGAATTTAGTAGTTGCAGTTGATGAAAATAATCCAAGTTATAACTATTCAGAAGATAGAGCGTTCTATGTACATACTCTAAATAATGCTCCTAAAACTGCAATTAGTACAATAAGCTATTCTGTAGATTGTGATCCTGCTGATCCTGCTCAGGGAGAATTATTAGGGTATAGATCTGTGATCACTTTTATGGGGCTTACTCCAAATACAATCCCAGCCTGTACTGGTTTGATGTCACCAACAAATAATGGTGTTTTAGTTCCTGTATCTCCTACAATTAGCTGGTATCCATCAACTGGAGCCACAAGCTATAAAATTTCTATAGGGACCACTCCGGGAGGTTCAAATATTGTAAATCAACAATCAGTAAGTACAACAACCTTTACACCATCAACACCTCTTTCTCTTAATACAACTTATTATGTAAGAGTAATAGCTGTGGGAGCTGGTGGTGAATCTTCAGGCTGTTTAGAGACAAAATTTACCACTACACCTCCGGCTCCGTCTAATGATGAGTGTGCTGGGGCTATTGCTTTGACTATAAATCCAAATCTGACATGTACTGCTGTTACTGCAGGAAGTACTTTGGCAGCAACAAATTCAGGAGTAGATATAGATCCTTGTTATGGAGATGCTGATGATGATGTGTGGTATAAATTTACTGCTACAGAATCCAGTCATGTTATTTCTCTTAAAGATATAACTTCTGTAGGATCTGAATTTGATGACAGTACTTATTTTCAGGTATTCAGCGGTGACTGTGCGGGCTTATCAAGTCTTTTATGTTCATCGTATAATGGGTCAGGTGTTGCCACTGGGCTTACTGTAGGTGATACTTATTATGTAAGAGTTTACAGTTATAATGAAGGTGGTGAATTTGCTCAAAGTTTCAAAATTTGTGTGGGCACATTGCCACCACCTCCAACAAATGATGATTGTGCTACGGCGGTTACTTTAACAGTGAACCCTACTATGGCATGTGGGACAGTAACGGCAGGGCATACTCTTGGAGCAACTGATTCTGGAGTATCGATATCTCCTTGTATTGGTAATCCTGATGATGATGTATGGTTTAAATTTACAGCGACTTCAGCTAAACATGCAATTACATTGAGTGATGTGGTTTCCATTGGGGAGTTTAGCACTACAGATACTTATTTCCAGGTGTTCAGTGGAGACTGTGCTACTGGGCTTACAAGTATTGCATGTGTTGATCCGTTGTCAAAAATTGTTGATGGGCTTACTGCAGGCAGCGTTTACTATGTAAGAGTATTTGCTTATAGCGGAGCAGGCAGGGCTTTAGCCTTTAATATATGTGTAACAACACCACCGCTTCCACCGGTAAATGATGCTTGTTCAGGAGCTTTGACAGCATCAGTATTTCCTTATACCTATACCCAGTCTGATGCATTAGGAGCTACTAATAATAACGGAGTTATAGATATCTGTACAGATAATATGAATGATGGAACATGGTTTACTTTTACAGGAGATGGTACTGTTTATAATATTAAAGTAGCAATGCCTTCAGGAAGTAGCTTTGATCCTCAGATAGGAGTTTACAGTGGTACATGTGCCAGCCTGTCTTGTGAAAATACTGTTGATAATAGTGGTGGAGGTAGCACAGAAACTACTTCGGTGGCAACAGTTGCAGGAACTGTATACTATGTGAATGTAGGACATTATGATAATACAGACGATGAAATTGAGGATGTATTTACCCTTACAATTAGCAAAGAAACTTTGGGTACTTCAGAAGTGTCTAAAGCTAAAAATGAAATTAAGGTATATCCAAATCCATTTGCTGATGTATTGAATATTGAAAAAGCAGATCAGGTGAAATCAGTTTCAGTGATGGATGTTTCAGGAAGATTGGTGAAAACCGTTGAAAGTCCTTCATCTGTGATTCATTTAGGCGATCTGAAACATGGTTTATATGTTGTAGTTCTAAATATGAAAGACGGAACAAAACAAACAGTAAAAGCAATTAAGAAATAATTAATTTATCTATGTATAAGAAAAGACGGATCACCAGATCCGTCTTTTTTATTTTCTTAATAAGATATCTCAGTATTAAATTGTTTTTTAGATAAGAAGCTATGTTTGGACGTAGAGAATATCTTTAAATTTTATTTTGGCATCAGGGTAGATGGGTAAAATAATTTCTATGATCTTATAAATATCTACACAAAAAAAGATGAACGATATTTTCGTTCATCTTTTTATTTTTAATAATTCTATAACTCATTACTCATTACTCATTACTCATTATTTATCCGGTACTGGCTGTATATCCCCTGTATTCATCAGGTCGAAAACCGTGGGAAAGAACATGGCGAGAATAAAGTAAATAATAATCATCAGGACAATTAATGCAAAAAGAATAATTACTAAACTATTCGGTTTGTTTTTCTTTGTTGGTTCCATGATTTTGTGGTATTTGGTGAATAGATTAAACTAATACCAAGTATCAAGCTAATTTCTTGCCACATTGTTTACAATACCTTGCATCATCATCAATATCTTCATTGCCACAACGGTCACATACTTTTTCCAGATTCTGTCTCTTGTTTCGCATTTCTGCCGTTACAATTCCCGTAGGAACAGCAATAATGGAATAACCGGCAAGCATCAGGACAACAGCAAAAAATTTTCCAAGTGGAGTAATAGGAGAGACATCTCCATATCCTACAGTGGTTACAGTTACTACAGCCCAATAAATAGCCTGTGGAATAGTTTCAAACCCCTGACGGCCACCTTCTACCATAAACATAAGAGAACCTACAATTACTGAAAATATAATCAGAAACAGAAGGAATATATAAATCTTTCTTGAACTGTTTTTCAAAGCCCTTACAATAAGATAGCCATCATTCATGAAATCCAGTAAGTTGAAGATTCTGAAAACCCTTAGCATTCTCAACATTCTGAAAATCAGAAAATATTTAGTGATCGGAAAGAAAAGGCTAAGAAAAAAAGGAACTAGAGCCAGAAAATCTATAATTCCGAAAAAACTGAAGATATAATGCTTTTTATTTTTTACTACAGCAATCCGCATAGAATATTCTGCAGTAAAAAAAATAGAAATTACCCATTCAAGAATCAGGAATGTATAATGAAACCTTTTATCAAGCTGAGGTACACTTTCCATCATAATAATGGCTGTACTTGCAAGAATTAAAGAAAGTAAGATGATGTCGAACAGTTTTCCGAGCCTGGTATCGGAGCGGTAAATGATTCGGTAAAGGTATCTTTTCCATAAAGTGTCCTCAGGAACAAGGTTGTGTTCTCTTTCCATTTTAATGGGATTATTTCACGGCGAAGTTAATAATTTCTGTCAACTAGCAGGTAAAGATATGATTGTTAAAAGAATCTTGCAAATGTTAACATAATTTACATCTTTAAAAAGTGAATTATTTTGATTTAAATTGTTGTTTTTCAATATGTTATAATTAGTAAAATACGAATAAAATATGACATATAAAAATTTATTTTTTAACATATTTTTGGTTTTAGTTTGTAATTTTATCCTACAAAACCTTAAATCATGATGAAAATATTAACTTCGTTAATACCAATGTTCATATATGGTTTTGTATGTGGACAGGTTGGTATTAATACTAGTACTCCTAATGGAGCTACAGTATTGGATATTGTTTCTACTCAGAAAGGTATTCTTATCCCGAGACTTACAGATACAGACAGGGATACATATCTGGCTGATAATATTGCTTCAACGGTGCCGCCTGCAGGCGTTGTGAATGCTAGTCTTACCGCAGGTACTTTAATTTTTAATACGACAACGAATAATTTCCAGTATTGGGATGGTACCCTCTGGAGACAGCTTTTTGTTCCCACATCCTCTCAGGCTGGTAATGACGGTGTCGTTAAGGTGAATTCTGGAAACGCAAATGTAAAACCCACTCTCAGTTTAAGTGCATCTGGAAATACGTATGGCCCAAGAATGCAGGTACTTTATGCTGTTCCTTTAATTTTTGCAGCCAGTCCTACAACAAGTTGGCCGGAGACTACAGTTCCTTTTCCTGGGGTAACTTCCAATATTTATGTGGATGCCACGGGTAAATGGAGAGAAAATGAAATTTCTGGACAGGTTCATGTGTGGAGACTCATTGCCACTGTTGCTCCGGGATCAAACTCCTCAGGTTCTGTTAAAGCAACTTTTTGAATCCGGATTCAGGGTTTGAAGTTAATTCAATTCAACTTTTGCCTGCCGGTTCCAGTGGTGTGGGAAAAATCCTTACATTCTATTTTTACACTATAGCTGATCCTGCTAGTCTTGCTGTTGGTAAAGGCTATCAGCTGTTTATGGAAGCAGATACTGGTTGTTCAGTAACTGTAGAATCTTTCACAAGAGTATCCCTTTTTAAAGATTAAATGACATTAAACTATTCTTTTGTTAAAGTCGGTCTTCATCAGCCGGCTTTTTTGTTGGTACAGAATTTTTTTCTGAATCCTTCTAAAATTAATATCTTCGCTGTAACTGTAAAATATAGACGAATGAAGCTAAGAACTGTAATTTCAAAGATAGAAGAGGAAATAAGCATCAGACAGGCAGAAGATTTTGATAATGTAGGTTTATTATGCGGAGTTCCGGATCGTGATGTGTCTGGAATTCTGGTTTGCCACGATGCACTGGAAAATGTAGTAGAGGAAGCTATTGAGAAAAACTGTAACCTGATTGTATGCTTTCATCCTATCATTTTTCCGGGCTCAAATCTTTAACCGGGAAAAATTATGTAGAAAGAGCGGTTTTAAAAGCCATCGAAAATAAAATTGCCATTTATGCCATTCATACGGCTTTTGATAATGATTTCTTTGGAGTAAATCATGGGATTTGCAGCCAGCTGGGATTAAAGAATATGAAAATTCTTCAGCCTAAAGAAAATAACCTGAAACAGCTCACTGTTTTTGTTCCCAAAGATTATTCGGAAAAAGTAAAAGAGGCTATGTTCTCTGCAGGAGCAGGAAGCATTGGCTTTTATGACGAATGTAGTTTTACCGTTAATGGGAATGGAACATTCAGGCCTGTTGAAGGTTCAAATCCGTTTTCCGGACAGCAGAACATCAGGGAAAATGCCGATGAAGATATGATTTCAGTTATTTTTGAAGGCTTTAAGCAGGGACAGATCGTAGGAGCTATGAAAGCTGCACATCCTTATGAAGAAGTGGCCCATCAGATATACAGTCTTGATAATAAAAACCACCACGTTGGTTTAGGAATGTATGGTGAACTGGAAGAAGAGATGGATGAAAAGGATTTCTTAAGATTTGTAAAAGAAAAATTTGGCCTTGAAATTATTAAGCATTCTGCTTTTAATAACAAAAAAATTAAAAGAGTAGGGGTGTTGGGAGGTTCCGGAGCCAGTGGAATACGTGCTGCAGTTTCCAAAAAATGTGATGCTTACCTTACCGGAGATCTTAAATATCACGACTATTTTTTAGCTGAGTCTAAAATGCTGATCTGTGATATAGGGCATTATGAATCAGAACAATTTGTAAGTCAACAATTATTTGAAATTTTATCACAAAAATTTAGTACATTTGCAATTTCAAAATCTATTGAAAAAACAAACCCAGTAAATTATTTCATTTAAATATGGCAAAAACCAACGATATTTCAGTTGAAGAAAAATTAAGAGCTTTATACGATTTACAGATCATAGATTCAAGATTGGATGAAATCCGAAATACTAGAGGAGAATTGCCAATTGAAGTTGAAGATCTTGAAATCGAGATTGAAGGTCTTGAAAAGAGAGCTGAAAAATTTCATGCAGATATCAAAGATCAGGACGATCAGATCAAAACAAAGCATGAAGTGATTAACCATGCAAAAACTTTAATTGAGAAATACAAATCTCAGCAGGATAATGTAAGAAACAATAAAGAGTTTGAAGCATTAGGAAAAGAAATGGAATTCCAGGATCTGGAAATTCAGCTTGCTGAAAAAAGAATTAAAGAATTCGGAGCTAAAATTGCTCACAAAAACGAAACTTTA
The DNA here is from genome assembly GCF_004119455.1 of Chryseobacterium sp. CH25. Classification (GTDB taxonomy): domain Bacteria; phylum Bacteroidota; class Bacteroidia; order Flavobacteriales; family Weeksellaceae; genus Chryseobacterium. The sequence continues at coordinate 1,004,354 of NZ_NRQT01000001.1, read as the reverse complement.
AGCGAGCTGAACGCAAAGATCAACGATTTAAAAAGCCACTTGAAATTCAAGAAAGAAGAACTAGAAGGTCTTATTTCTGAAACTCAAAAAGAAGAAGAATATTTATTAGAGCAATCTAAAGAATATGCAGGTAAAATCGATGAGAGATTACTGGCTTCTTACAACAGAATCAGAACAAACTCTATCAACGGTCTTGCAGTAGTAGGATTAGAGAGAGGAGCTCCAAAAGGATCTTTCTTTACAATTCCACCACAAAAGCAAATGGAGATCGCTCAGAGAAAGAAAATCATCATTGATGAGCACTCTGGGAAAATTCTTGTTGACGATGAGTTGGTAATGGAAGAAAACGAAAGAATGAAATCTGTAATTAAATTCTAATTATTGATTTTCAACAATATAAAAGCTGTTTCATTTTGAGACAGCTTTTTTGTTTTGTTGAAACACGAGTTACACAAATGCTTTCACAAATAACACAGATGCTTTTTATAAATACTGTTAATTGTCTTATAGCAGTTTTTTGTCATTCCGACGACGGAGCAATCTCTACATAGTAGCATAAAAATGCGGGGCTGGATTCCTACGGAATGACAAAGATTGTGTTAAAAAAATCTGCGTCATCAGCAAAATCCGCGAGAGAATAAAAATTCAATAGAAACGGGCTTTAACCCGTTTTACGATAGAATATAAATCCACTGGCTTTAGCCAAAACCTAGATGAAACGGTAAATAAACCCCATAAAAAAACCGCCTCAAAATGAAGCGGTTTATATTATTATTTAATCCTGATGATCGTACATCTTATTATAGAGGGCCATAAACTTCTCTTTTACGGCCTTTCTCTTCAGTTTCAGTGTAGGAGTCAGAAGTCCGGTTTCAATGCTCCAAACCTCAGGAGTTAGCTCAATTTTCTTAATTTTTTCCCAGTTTCCAAGGTGTTCATTAATTCCATCAATTTCTTTTTCAATTCTCTGCTTCAGTTCAGTACTGTTTGCAATTTCAGCAGGAGTGGAACCTATATTCAGGTTGTTTCTCATTGCCCAGTTTTTAGCAAATTCAAAATCAGGCTGTACCAGAGCGCATGGCATTTTCTCACCATCACCTACAACCATAATCTGCTCAATGAATTTAGAAGCTTTAGCCAGATTTTCAATCGTTTGAGGAGCTATATATTTTCCACCGGATGTCTTGAACATTTCTTTCTTACGGTCGGTAATCTGTAGGAAACCATCGCTGTCAATGTGTCCAATATCTCCTGTTTTAAAGAATCCATCTTCTGTAAAGGCTTCTTTGGTCATTTCCTCATTCTGGAAGTAACCTTTAAACACAGAAGGTCCTTTTACTGTAATTTCACCGTCTTCCTGAATTTTTACCTGTAAGTTATCCAACGGAATACCAACGGTTCCTACTTTCATCTTTTCAAAACTGTTTACAGAAATTACAGGTGATGTTTCTGTTAATCCGTAACCTTCCAGAATAGGAATTCCTGCATTCTGGAACATTAAATTAAGCCTTGTAGACAGGGCTGCAGATCCTGAAACTAATGTAACAATTTCTCCACCCAAACCTTCTCTCCATTTCGAGAATACCAGCTTATCTGCAATAAGTTGCTGAATGCCTGATGGCTTGGAAACAGTCTTCTTTTTCGTAATTAAATTTAAAGCCCAGAAGAAGATTTTTGATTTTAAACCGCCAGCAGATGAACCGGTATTGTAGATTTTATCATATACCTTTTCTACCAGTCTTGGCACTACAGTCATATAATGTGGCTTCACTTCCTTCACGTTTTCACCCATTTTTTCTATGCTTTCAGCAAAGTAAAGAGAAAAACCGTTGTATTGATAAAGGTAGAAAAGCATTCTTTCAAAAATATGACAGATAGGAAGAAAGCTTAATGCTCTTGTTTCCTTGTAGTCAAGGCTTTTTTTCTTAGGAATCCTTGGAATGGCACCCAATACGTTAGAAACTATATTATTATGAGTAAGCATTACTCCTTTAGGTCTTCCTGTAGTTCCCGATGTATAAATAATAGTCGCTAAATCCTCCGTATTAATAGCGTTGGAAAGGTCTTCCACTTCAATTTGAGTAGATTCGTCTTCACCAAGGTCCAGAATTTCGCTCCAGTTGGCAGCACCACTTATTTTGTCAAAAGTAAAAATTCCCTGTAAAGTTGGAATGTTGTGCTTTACTTTCATCACTTTATTAAGCAGTTCTTTGTCGGAAACAAAACAATATTGTATTTCAGCATTGTTGAAGATAAATTCATAATCTTCCGGAGAAATACTTGGATAAACCGGTACAGAAACAACACCGATCTGAGAAAGTCCAAAATCCATTATTGCCCATTCTGTACGGGAGTTAGTGGTTATCAAAGCGATCTTATCACCCGGTTTTATACCTAGCTTCAGTAATCCTCTGGATATCTTATTTCCCTCATTAATAAACTCCTGTGTGGAAGTTTTTTTCCATTCACCATGATACTTCGTTACAAACATATCCGTTTTAGGATATTTTGCTAAAGCGTAGTGCGGAATATCGAATAATCTCTTGATCGTCATGATTTTTTAAATAATTTATAAAGAAATCTAAATATAAGCATTTTTTTTAATTGTGTACATCTGAATCTGATAATTGGAAATAAGTTGAATGTGTACCATAACAAATTCTGTGCAAAAGTGCTCTGGGAAGGATAAAGAAGAGGATATGACAAGTTTGGAATAGCAAAAAAAATATTATCATTATTGGGAATAATAAATAGATATGATTCCTATTTGATAACTCATACCATAATAAATCCCATTTCCTTAACCTCGGGTCTTGAATCATCTCCATCTCCCTTTCCATCAGTATTTTCCTTACTTTTAATTTATTTTTTCAGATTTGCCTAAAAAGTGTAAATTTACGGCTATCTAATTATTTTTTTTTATGGACTTTAATTTATCGGAAGAACAGCTGATGATTCAGCAGGCAGCAAGAGACTTTGCACAGAACGAACTATTACCTGGAGTTATTGAAAGAGACCGCGACCAGAAATTCCCTGTAGAGCAGGTGAAGAAGATGGGAGAAATGGGACTTTTAGGAATGATGGTGGATCCTAAATACGGTGGTGCAGGTATGGACAGTATTTCTTACGTGCTGGCAATGGAAGAGATTGCAAAAGTAGATGCTTCTGCAGCTGTTGTAATGTCTGTAAACAATTCATTGGTGTGTGCAGGTCTTGAAAAATTTGCTTCTGAAGAGCAAAAAGTAAAATATCTTACTCCATTGGCAAGCGGACAGGTAATCGGAGCATTTGCTTTATCTGAGCCAGAAGCTGGTTCTGATGCAACATCTCAGAAAACAACTGCTGAAGACAAAGGAGATTACTACCTTTTAATGGTATTAAAACTGGATCACTAACGGTGGAACAGCTACTTACTATATCGTAATTGCGCAGACAGATCCTGAGAAAAAGCATAAAGGAATCAATGCTTTCATCGTAGAAAGAGGTTGGGAAGGTTTTGAAGTAGGAGTAAAAGAAGATAAGTTGGGAATCAGAGGAAGTGATACACACTCTTTGATCTTCAACAACGTTAAAGTTCCGAAAGAAAACAGAATTGGTGCAGACGGATTTGGTTTCAATTTTGCAATGGCTGTATTGAACGGAGGAAGAATCGGTATTGCTTCTCAAGCGTTAGGTATTGCTTCAGGAGCTTATGAATTAGCTCTTAAATATGCTAAAACAAGAAAAGCTTTCAAAACTGAGATCATCAACCACCAGGCTATCGCATTCAAATTAGCAGATATGGCTACTCAGATTACAGCAGCAAGAATGTTGTGTTTCAAAGCAGCTTGTGAAAAAGATGCTGGAAAAGACATCTCTGAAAGTGGTGCTATGGCAAAACTATACTCTTCTCAGGTAGCTATGGATACTACTATTGAAGCAGTGCAGATCCACGGTGGATACGGATATGTAAAAGAATACCACGTAGAAAGATTAATGAGAGATGCAAAAATCACTCAGATCTACGAAGGAACTTCTGAAATCCAGAAAATCGTGATCTCAAGAAGTATCGCAAAATAAGAATTAATAAAACACACACTCTATGAAAAAACCTTTGTGGATCACCCTCGGCGTTATACTGCTATTGTTAGGAGTATTTGTATGGTATAAGTTCTTCTTCGTATTTGGGGAAGGCGTAAAATCCGGATACCTGAATTATGCCATGAAAAAAGGCTATATCTTCAAAACTTATGAAGGTAAACTGATTCAGGAAGGATTTGGAAAAGGAAAAACAGGAGGTATTACAAGCTATGAGTTTGAATTCTCCGTAGATGATCCTGAAGTTTTCAAACAACTGGAAACCAACAGCGGTAAAACCTTTGATCTCCATTACAAAGAATACAATGGCGCTCTTCCGTGGAGAGGAAACACAAAGTTTGTCGTAGACAAAGTAGTGAACATGAAATAAATGAAAGGCTTCCTTTTGGAGGCCTTTTTCTTTTTAGGAGCTTTTTCCCGCTATCCACTCATACTCCTCGCGCCAGGCTGTACCAATTCATGCTGCGGGGTAACCGTTACTATCGGGGCTATTTTTATGAGTAATGAGTAATGAGTAATGATGAATGATATTGCTGTTAAGCATCAATATTTGCTTTACTATATTAATCGAAGAGTTTTTGCATCATAACTGCTGTATCTCTCCCGAATTTTGTCATCCTGTAAGGATCTAATCTCATAAATTTTAAAAGAGAATAAAGATAAATGTGGTGATTATTAATCATGCATTATCTATTCACATATCAATATCAATAGGGGTGGGCTTTAGCCCTCCCTCTCAAATAAATTAAACATTTCACTGGCTTTAGCCAAAACTTAACTATTAAAACTCAAATAGATCAATCCTGTCATTGCGAGCATAGCGAAGCAATCTCATCTCACAATCATCATCAATTTTTATTTTCTACACATAAAAATACATCTGTGAAAATCTGTGCAATCCGTGGTTAAAATAAACAAATGCCTATTCAATAAAAAATCCATCACAAGGATGGACTTTGAAATTCTAGTGAGAATCTTGATTAGGAATATTATTATTTTTTTCTTTTTATAAAAATAGTATCCAACACCACCAATCAGAAATACAGGCCATAGCGGAAGAAGAAAAAGAAAGATTGAAGTAATTACATCCCAGCCGGATTCTATAGCAGCCAATGATTTTCCGCCAAAAGTCTTAGGCTCCTTTTCCAATTCCGTTTTATCTGTAATATTGATATCAATGCTACAGATGGTGTTATCTGTGTAATTATGACCTGTAACTTGAATGTCCCGGGTTTCAATCTCTCCAATATTACTGTTTAAAGCTTCCATTAATCCATCAAAATGCTGGATAGGAACTTTGATATTCAAACTGTAAACCTTTTGATTTTCATCACGTGGATTAGCTGATTCAATATAAGACTGGTTTTCACTTTTAACATATCCGTTGTTTTTGATAGCTTCCTCTCTGATGATTTCCTTTACCGTTTCGGCATTATCAGCTCTCACAACAAGATATCCTGTTTTTACCATCTTATCTTTTGGCATATTCAGTTCATAACTGTCGTTCTTTGGCTTTTCTTTGTAAATGATTTTGGTTTCCTTAATTACTTTAGGAGCTGGAACGTTTGCAGCAACTTTCTCAGATTTTTTAGCAGTAGAATCCTTTTTCTCAATCTTTGATTCCAGTTTTGTAGAAGCAATTTTATCAGATAATGAATCTACCATTTTGGATGTGCTTTCAATTTTTTCCTGAATATCATTTTTAGCACCTTCAATATCCTTTATTCTTATGCTGGCTGAATCAAGAGCCGCATTAGCGGTCTTGCTTGCATGGTCAATAGCGTCTGAAGCAACAGAAGCTGTGCTATCTATACTGTTAGCAGTTTCTTCTAATTTAGATTGGGAAACTCCTCCTTTTTGGCAGGCAATAAAAGAACCTGAAATAGCAATGAGTAATATGAACTTTTTCATAATATTATTTTTTGATGAAGTAAAATTAGTCATGAAGTTTCTGAAGCACTTGTAAATGAAATGTATTCTAATCGTAAAATTATAACTGTAATATTTTCAATGTTTTGTGTCTGTTTTACAAAAGATTTACAAAAAGTTTTTTATGCTGAATGTTAGATTTTGGACATTCCAGCAGTGGCAAGTATTACAATTGAAGACGTGATAATTCCCCTCCTTCGGAGGGGTGGCAAAAATTCTTTGAATTTTTGACGGGGTGGTAATAAAAAAATCCGCAGAAAAACTTCTGCGGATCTATCTTTTAGCAATTTTGCTTTTAATTAATTCTCTCTGAATTCACTAATAAAGTGAAGTTTCACATTCGGGAATTTCTCCTGTGTCATGTGAATAGTGAAAGATGAATCCGCTAAGAATACCAATTGATTGTATTTATCTCTGGCAAGGAATCGCTGCTTTAATCTTGCAAACTCCTTAAATTCTTCAGATTTTTCGTCAGCCTCTACCCAACATGCCTTATGCATAGAAAGTGGCTCATAAGTACATTTTGCACCATATTCATGCTCCAGACGGTATTGGATAACCTCGTACTGAAGGGCTCCTACAGTTCCAATGATCTTTCTTCCGTTCATTTCCAGAGTAAATAACTGAGCAACTCCTTCATCCATCAACTGATCAATACCTTTTGCCAGTTGTTTAGCTTTAAGTGGATCGCTGTTGTTGATATAACGGAAATGTTCTGGAGAGAAGCTTGGAATACCTTTGAAACTTAGTTTTTCACCACCTGTTAAAGTATCACCAATTCTGAAACTTCCTGTATCATGAAGACCAACAATATCACCTGGGAAACTTTCCTCTACCACCTCTTTTTTATCAGCAAAGAAAGCATTTGGCGATGAGAATTTCATCTTTTTACCTTCTCTTACCAAGAGATAGTTTTCATTTCTTCTGAAAGTTCCGGAAACAATTTTTACGAAAGCAAGTCTGTCTCGGTGCTTAGGATCCATGTTAGCGTGAATCTTAAATACGAATCCTGTGAAGGTGCTTTCTTCTGGTTTTACTAAACGGGTGTCACTTTCTTTAGGTTGTGGCATCGGAGCAATATCGATGAAAGCATCCAATAATTCACGAACTCCGAAATTGTTCAATGCAGAACCGAAGAATACTGGCTGTAAATCACCTTTCATATAATCTTCACGATTAAACTCAGGGTAAACAGACTGGATCAGGTCAAGCTCTTCCCTTAAAGTGGTTGCTGCTTTTTCACCAATAACATCATCTATTGAAGTATCATTAATATCATCAAACTTAATAGAATCACCAACCTTCTGTTTTTTCTCTTCTAAGAATAACTGAATATTATTTTCCCAGATATTATAAATTCCCTGGAAGTCACTTCCCATACCAATTGGTAACGAAAGTGGGCAAACCGTTAATCCTAATTTCTGTTCCACTTCATCCAAAAGATCGAAGGCATCTTTACCCTCACGGTCAAGTTTGTTAATGAACACCAACATCGGAATGTTTCTCATTCTACATACCTGAACCAGTTTTTCAGTTTGTTCCTCAACCCCTTTTGCAACGTCAATTACAACAATTACTGAATCTACAGCCGTTAAAGTTCTGTAGGTATCCTCAGCAAAGTCCTTGTGACCAGGAGTATCGAGAATGTTGATTTTATGGTCTCTATATTCAAAAGCCAATACAGAAGTTGCTACAGAGATCCCTCTCTGTCTTTCAATTTCCATAAAGTCGGAAGTAGCTCCTTTTTTTATTTTGTTGGATTTTACCGCACCCGCTTCCTGGATTGCACCCCCGAAAAGAAGTAGCTTTTCAGTAAGGGTAGTTTTTCCGGCATCCGGGTGGGAAATGATCCCGAAGGTCTTTCTTTTTTGTATTTCTTTGATTAAGTCTGACATATCGTATTTTGAAGTTGCAAAAATCGTGATTTTTTACGAGGTTTTCAAATTTAAATGAAGGGAATCTTAATTGTACGGGTAGAGGCTGATAATAGCAGGTTTTCAGATGAAAAAGGAAGGAACAGGGAAGTCAAATTATGAATCCTGCACTTTTTACTTATAACACCATTGTAGAAATAATATCAAAACACATATTGCGCCAAAGGTAACAATTACAAAACCACTTATGATAAGCACGGTTCCGACAATATTAGGTTTGACATTTTTAGTTTCAGGAGTCAGGTAGTATCTTTCAAGTGTTAAAGGATAAATCTTTAGATCCGGTCGAAAAGTCTGTATTCCCAAAAGAAAATGCCTATGAAGATCGTATCTGTTTTTAATAAAGAAGTAACCAAAATACAAATCAATAATTTCTTCTTCTATTGTTTCATTTTTATTTTTTTTATGTGTAATAATCGTTGTTTTGGTCAGTTTTGCATTATCTCTGTGATGTACATCTGAAAAAGAATTCTGCCGGGATGGCTGAAGATCAGAATACAAAACTTCCTTTACAATTTCCTTTTTGTAATTATAAATGATAATCCCTTTTTCATTAACAATAACCCTGTGAAAGAAACTGTTTCTTGGAAAAATTAAAGTGTATATCAGAAAGAAACAACAGGCACTAAGAGCAATAGAAACTAATACATTGAAAAATAAATCTGAGGTTTTATGAAGGAAATAATTTTTTATACCATAATCGAAAAGATCATATAGTATATAAAATACAAGATAAGCAACCATTAGTACGACCAGCCAGATAAGCCCCATCAGAAAGTAAGTGAGAGCTTTGTTAGGCTTAGATTCTAAAATCTGAAACTTTTCTGTCATTTAATTTCCTGTTTTATATAAAAATAATAAGCGAGTAATTCCTAAAATTCCCCCTACAACAATAAATACTGCCAGCAGTAAAAACCAACCTCCCTTTGATATTCCCTTACTTTTCTTAATTTCCCATGTATCCGGATCAATAGAAAAAATTCTGAGAGCCATAGGGTCTATTTTTAAATCGGGACGGAAAACTGAGATTCCATGGATGAAATGGGCATATAATGCGGCTTTGTTCTTCACAACACGAAGAGGGTGATTCATATCAATACGTCTTATTTCATCCTCCTTTTTATTTTGCTGTACGGTGACTTCCAATAAAGGAGTCATCCCTGAACCTATCGGAGTAACTGTATAAACGTCAAAGTTTTGTTTTGAAGAACAAAGATCTGTATATAAAATCCGTTCTGAAACTTCATTTTTTGTATTGTAAAATAAAAGTCCGGAGCTATTGACTATAATTTTATTGGAGATCTTTTCTCTTTTTATAAAATAGTATCGGGTAACCGGAATCAAAATCGCCAGTGAAATAGTCCAGCTTACCATGGCAGCTGAAAACATGGGCTCCCATCCTCTTTTATATATACCATAAACAGGGCCGAGAACAAAAAGACAGAAGAAGGTGAAAAGGAGTCCTGAAAATATGACTTGTTGAATAGATGTAAGCCACCAGTTGATTTTAGACTCAAGGCTGGGGAAAGAGTTTTCTGTATTTGTTTTTGTGATATTCATGGCAATGAGGCTAAATTAAGTATTTTCTTTTTTAGTTGCCTGTGGCATTCAAAAAAATTATCTTTGTTTCAATAAACTTTTACAGAGAAAAAGAATGGAAAATAGCAGGTATCCGAAGTTTACTTTTACATGGCTGGGCGCTGTTACTTTAGTGGTTGGGCTGTTTGTGGGAACGATGGCTGTATCTTTATTCAGTACCTTTTGGAAAGTAGTTTTCAAAGAAAATCTTGAACTCAAAGACTGGTTTCTCATGGTGGCTAATTCTGTAGGATTTGTTTCAGCAATTGCTTTCTTCGATTTTTTCATTGTGAGAAGAACTACCCAAAAGAGACTCAGTTTCAATCTTTCATCTGTTAACTTTTCTACCTATCTTCTTATTTTTCCGATGATGGCCGGAATGATGTTTATTGCGGAGTTTACAACAACACTGATTCCTACTTCAGGACCGTTTTTCGGAGATTTCTATGAATATTTCACCCAGCTTATGAGTTCATTAACTGAAAATCCGGTGGTGATGATCATTATGACAGTGATTATGGCTCCTGTTTTTGAAGAAATTATCTTCAGGGGAATTATTCAGAAAGGGCTTATTAATAAAGGAGTGGAACCATGGAAAGCTATTATATATGCATCCATTATTTTTGGTGTGGTTCATGGTAATCCGTGGCAATTTATCAGTGCTGTAATGCTGGGATGTGTGTTAGGATTGGTATATCATAAAACAAAATCTTTATTGATGCCGATATTATTACACGCTTTTAATAACCTGACCCTATCATTATTGGTGTTGTACGGGAAAGATGAAAGTTTTGCAAAAGTGTTTAATGTTTCAGAATGGCTGATCTTAGCCGTAGGAATTGTACTGTTCTCTTTGTTCTACTATCTTTTTATGAAGAAATATAAAGTACATTACGCTGAAATGTAATTCACAGCAGTTAAAAAAGTAAAATTGAAAATGAATATAGAAATGGAATTATTGGTAGCTACACACAATGAGCATAAAAAAGAAGAGATTCAGCAGATTTTAGGGAATGACTGTATCGTTAAAAGCCTTACAGATTACAACATTCACGAAGAAATTGTAGAAGATGGAGACTCTTTTCATGCCAATGCCCTTATTAAAGCTAAATACTGTTTTGAAAAGACAGGTGTTCCAAGCGTGGGAGATGATAGCGGACTGGTTGTAGAATCTTTAGACGGAAGACCCGGAATATTTTCTGCCCGTTATGCAGGAGATCACGACTTTGCTAAAAATATTGAAAAGGTACTGGAAGAAATGCAGGGAATAGAAAACAGGAAAGCTTATTTCGTTACTGTTTTATGTTACTATGATGAAAACGGAGCCCAATATTTTGAAGGAAGAGTTCACGGAAATCTACTGACGGAAAATAAGGGATTAAAAGGATTCGGATATGATCCTATCTTTGTTCCTGAAGGTTACGACAGAACCTTTGCAGAAATGGAACCGGCAGATAAAAATAAGATCAGTCACCGTAAGCAGGCACTGGATCTGTTTATGGACTTTTTAAAAGTAAAGTAATCAGTATAATAAGATATATAAAGTCACTTTTTCTGAATGGGAAAGTGGCTTTTTTTATGCATTTCCTGTTGAAATATAAAGGTAAAATATATGTTTTAAAAATTCTGTCGTACATTTGTTACAAGAAACTATTGATTTGAGTACTTATTTAACAATATTAGGTTTTAATTCAGCAATTCCGACGATTAATTCCTCACCCACAGCTCAGCTATTGGAAATGGAAGAAAGACACTTCCTGATTGATTGTGGAGAAGGAACACAGGTGCAGCTGAGAAAAGCAAAAGCCAGATTTTCAAAAATCAACCATATTTTTATTTCTCACCTTCATGGAGATCACTGTTTTGGTCTTCCGGGTCTTATTGCCTCATTCCGTCTTTTAGGAAGAGAAAATCCATTGCACGTTTATGGTCCGAAAGGAATCAAAAAGATGATGGAAACTATTTTCCAGATTACAGAAACCCATCGTGGTTTTGAGGTGGTTTATCATGAACTGGATAAAGACTATTCAGAAAAAATTTATGAAGATAATAGAGTAGAGGTGTATACAATTCCTTTAGATCACAGAATTTACTGTAATGGATATCTTTTTAAAGAGAAACCGAAAGACAGGCATCTGAATATGAAGGAAATTGCCAAATACAGCGAAATTGAATCATGCGATTATCATAATATAAAAGCAGGAAAAGATTTTGTGTTAAGTGATGGGTATGTTCTTAAAAATGAAGTTCTCACCGTTGATCCGGCTCCGTCCGTATCCTATGCATTCTGCAGTGATACCCGCTACCTTGAAAGTGTTATTCCAATTATTAAGAATGCAACGGTTCTGTATCATGAATCCACTTTCCTGCATGATCTGAAGGAAATGGCAGACTATACCGGACATACTACGGCACTGGAAGCGGCAACTATTGCACAGAAAGCTCAGGTTGGAAAACTGATCCTGGGACATTTTTCTAACAGATATGCAGATTTAACCGTATTTACTGATGAAGCCAGAAACATTTTCCCTAATTCATTCCTGCCAAAAGCCTTGGAAAGTGTAAAAATTTAAAAGAATATGTTGAAGTTTGAAGAGCTTAGAAGCTTTCTGGATGAAAAGGCAGACCAATACAATGCTCCTGATTTTATAGAAAATGATCCGATACAGATTCCGCATCGTTTTTCATTGAAACAGGATATTGAAATTGCAGGTTTTTTGGCGGCAACCATCTCCTGGGGTAACAGGAAATCGATCATCAATTCAGCCAATAAAATACTGGATATTATGGGGAATTCTCCTTATGATTTTGTCATGAATTACTCTGAAAAAGAGTTGAAAGATATTCAGGATAAAAGCATTCACAGAACCTTTAATGGAGAAGATTTTTCTTATTTTGTCAAACAATTTAATAGGATTTACACAGGGCATGGGAGCCTTGAAGATTTATTTAAAGTAAAAGAATCTGAAACCAATTTTCAGCATGCCATAGAAAGATTCAGAAGTAACTTTCTGGAGACCGAAAAACACAGGAGCCATAAACATATCAGTTCACCTTATAAAAACTCTTCAGCCAAAAGAATCATTATGTTTCTGAGGTGGATGGTGCGTAAGGACAAGCGTGGAGTAGATTTTGGAATCTGGAAAGATATCGATCAGAAATACCTGTCTATTCCGTTAGATGTACATACCGGAAATATCTCAAGAAAACTGGGATTACTGGAAAGAACTCAGAATGACTGGAAAACAGTGGAAGAATTGGATGTTGCCATCAGAAAATTTGATGATAAAGATCCTGCAAAATATGATTTTGCCCTGTTTGGATTAGGAGTAACCAAAGAACTGTTGTAAAAATTAAAGGATGAAAAAATATAACGAAAAGACAGAAGTTCTGGAAAAAATAGCAGACAGTATAACCTCATGGATTGGATCTATTCAGTCTCTGATTGTACATACACTGTTATTTATCACTTCTTTTGTGTTGCCGATGCTTCATATTGTTGATTTTGATAAAATGCTTCTGATCCTTACCACGGTACTTTCCCTGGAAGCTATTTATCTGGCAATTTTTATTCAGATGTCTGTAAATAAAAGTCACGAAAAAATTGAAGATATTCAGGAGGATATTGAAGATATTCAGGAAGATATCGAGGAAATCAGTGAGGATATTGAAGAGATCAGTGAAGATATCGAAGAGATTAATGAAGACATAGAAGATATCCAGGAAGATATTGAAGAGATCAGTGAGGATATTGAAGAAATTAATGAAGAAGAAGATGAAGAGGATCACAATGAAAAGGCCAAAAATGTTATCCTGAAAAGTAATGTAAGCTCAAATAAAAATGAAATAAAAGCTTTGAAAGACATTATTGCCCAACTAAGGAATGAGATTGATGAGCTGAAAAAAGAGGAATAAATAGGCTTTGAAAAAAAATCTATAAAATATAAGAACAGATTAATTTTATTGATCTGTTTTTTTATGATTGAATATCTTTTTATTTACAATTAGTTTAAAGATAAAATTCATTTATTGTGAATTTTTAAGTAAAAACAGATAATAAGTGACTGAAATACCGATGAGATATTGTTATTTTTGCTACATTTGAACAAAATCAAATCAAAATGTTGCATTATAGATTTAAACACTACTTTTTTCTTTTAACATTTTTACTGACTTCGGCCTCTGTCTTTTCACAGGAAAATCCTAGAAGAAAAGTTAAGAAAGTAACTTCAACAGGGCAAAGTTTAAAGGCTGGAAAATTTATTGATGTGAATGTTCCTCCTTATGCAGCTTCAGGTTATTTTCCTGAACAAATAGTAAAAGATATTCTTATTAATGGTGGAAGCACCTGTACAACTGCAAATATTACCAATGTTAAGGTAACTCCTAACCATACTATATTCGATGATACGAGGTTCTGGGGGTATTTCAACAGAGGAACCACGAATTTCCCTTTTAAAGACGGAATTGTATTGACAACAGGTCACGCTTCGCAGGCAGGAAATGTAATTGTTGATCAGGCAAGTGAAGATGTTGAGCCTATTGGTTCAGATAGTGATCCGGATCTTGTGGCTGCTACTAACGCTACTGTAGAATTAAAAGATGCAGTGTCACTTGAATTTGATTTCGTTCCCAATTCTACTCTGGTAAGATTTAATTATATATTTGCTTCTGAAGAGTATTCCGGAGGGTACCCATGTACGGGGTTCTCAGATGCATTTGCTCTTTTGCTGAAAAAAGTGGGGGATCCTACTTACACTAATTTAGCTGTATTGCCTGGAAATGCGGGACCAGTGAGTGCAACGAATATAGTTCCTGCTGGACCATTGTATCCTTGTGGCCCTATCAATGAAGCTTATTTTGCAGGAGTTAATACACCGCGTGTAGGGATTAATTATTATGGAAGAACTATTCCTCTGACTGCTATTGCAACTGTAATTCCTGGACAAACCTACCATTTCAAAATGGTTATTGCAGATGCTAAAGACCGAAGTCTGGATTCTGCTGTTTTCCTGGAAGGAGGGTCATTTGATATCGGAGTTAAGATTATAGATGAAACCGGAACAAATCTGCCGCCTACCATCAACATGTGTGATAATAGTCCTAAAACATTAAAGGCTCAGGTAGAACTGGCTCCTGGTACTACTTTCCAATGGTATAAAGATGGGGTTTTGATTCCAGGTGCAACCAACGTTGCTTACATTGCCACTGAGCCAGGAGTGTATACCATAAAAGTAATGATCCCTGGAAGTCAGTGTCCGGGAGAAGCAAAAATTACCGTTATTGGAGGGACGAGTCCTACAGTGCAGGATGCTGTGCTTAAGCTTTGTACAACAACTGCAGTTACTACTTTTAATTTAGAGGCTGCAATACCGATGATAACTACAACACCGGGAGCGGTAACCCGTTTTTACGCTAATCTGCCAGATGCACAGGCTCAAAATAATAACAACATCAAAAATCTGACAACTTATGACGGTACCAATGGTCAGGTATTGCATGTTCTTGTAACTAATGGAGGATTTTGTAGTAAAATAGCCACATTAACGCTTAATAAAGAGGCAACTCCTACAGCAGGCCTTAATGTTGCAAAAGTGAAGATCTGTTTAGGAGAATCTGTACTGATGACCGCAACGGGTGGGGTAACATATGAGTGGAAAGATACAGCTTCCGTTACAGATGGAACAAGAACGGTAAGCCCAACCAAAACAACAACATATTCAGTATATGCTATCGGAGCTCAGGGATGTAGATCTCCAAAACCGGCAGAAGTTACTGTAGAGGTAGTGCCGGCTATTGTTTCTACACTGAAAGGAGGTCATATTTGTGAAGGAGACAGAATTACTTTAGATGCTGGTTCAGGTCCGGGATATACTTATAAATGGAATACGGGTGATACCTCACAGACTATTTCGGTAAATAAACCGGGAGAATATAGTGTGATAATAGATAATGGAGTTTGTTCTAAAGAATTTAAGACACAGGTTATAAAAGCTGTTGTTCCTGAAATCATCAATGTTAATTATAATGACAGAGGAACTATGATTCTTACGGCAAGTAATCCTAGTAACGGAATATTGGAATATTCTGTAGATAATGGAATTACTTGGCAGATTTCCAATATGTTTACAGATGTGCCTAAAAATGAGATTATTTCCATTCGTGTAAGAGTGAAGAATACAAGCTGCGTAGGCTTTATTGAATACTTTACTTTTGTGATGAAAAATGTAATTACTCCAAATGGTGATAATATCAATGATTTTATTGATTTCAGAGGAATAATGGAGTATAAGAATTTCAGTGGTAAGGTCTTTGACCGTTATGGTAAAGAAGTGTTCAGAGCTGAAAGAATCAGACCATATTGGGATGGTTACTTCCAGGGTAAACGACTGCCATCTTCATCATATTGGTACCAGGTTACCTTTGATGATCCTGCAAGCAAATTGCCAACTGTAAAAACGGGTTGGATTCTTCTTAAGAATATAGAGTAGAATAAATTAAAATGATAATTGAAAGACTGACTGTTTTGTCAGTCTTTTTTATGATATCAAAATAAATAAAGTTGATATTCTACGATTAATAAGTTTGAATTAGTAATAATGTAAATAATGTTAAATTGAATTTTAATCAAAAAAATAGTATTTTTGTTTAAAATAATATAAAATGTTAAATAGGAGGAAAGGAAGTTTATTTTTAGTGTTATTTTTTGTTCTTATAGGGAGCTTTGTTTACGCCCAGAACAGAGTGGTGAAAAAGAGTGTTCCTTCAAAAAATAATGCTGCTGCGGCAAAAGCAGGAGCTTTTATAGATATAAATACTTCCAATTATCCTGAGTCTTCTTATAGTGTTACTCAGCTGATAAAAGATGTCCTTATTTCCGGGGGAGGATGTACAAGTAATAATGTGAGTAATGTAGTGGTATATCCAAATTTACCACCTACGCATCAGAATAGAAGTTGGGGGTACTTTAATAAGGCCACTACAAATTTTCCATTCAATAAAGGAATTATTCTTTCAACCGGATTTGCCAGAAACGCAGGAAATTTTCCTGTTGCTGATCTCAATGATGATTTGGGGACAACTGGTGATGCAGATCTTGCAACTGCGTTAGGGATTCCTAACGATAAACTGAACAATGCTACTTATATAGAATTTGACTTTGTTGCATCTTCTACTGAAATTACTTTTAAATATTTATTTGCTTCTAAAGAGTATCAGGATAATTTTCCATGTAATATTACAGACGGTTTTGCTTTATTACTGAAAAAAGTAGGGGATCCTACTTATACCAATCTGGCAGTACTTCCAGGTGGAGCAGGACCGGTAAGTGTTACGAATATTCGTCCTGGATATCCCAATTGCGGGCCTAAAAATGAAGCTTATTATGGAGGAACAAATATTTCTCAGATAGAAACCAATTTTAATGGACGTACAATTCCATTAACAGCAAAAGCGACCGTAACTCCTGGGCAGACTTATCATTTTAAAATGGTGCTGGCTGATTTTCAGGATGCTAATTATGATTCAGCAGTGTTTTTGGATGCAGGATCATTTGATATAGGAGTAAGTATTCTTGGACCGGGAGGAGTGAAACTTCCGAGCTCTGTGAACATGTGTGATAATACACCACAGACTTTTACAGCTTCTGTTCAGGTTCCTAATGTAACCTATGAATGGTTTTTGAATAATAACCTTATCCCCGGAGCAACCAGTGCCAGCTATACAGCAACACAACCTGGTGTATATACCGTTAAAGTTTATATACAGGGGAATTCATGTCCGGGAGAAGCAAGTATTACTGTTGTGGGAGGAACTTCTCCTACTGTACAGAATGCTACTTTAACGGCCTGTTATGTTGCAGGAAATCCCACATTTGATCTGTCTGCAGCACAGCCGGCAATAAGCACAACACCAGGAGCAGTCTTTACTTATTATACAACATTGGCTGATGCGAATGCAGGAAATGCCAATACAATTCCTAATCCGAATGCTTATCAAAGTGCAGGTGGAACAGTGTATGTAAGAGTCAGAAATGGTTTTTGTGCTAAAGTAGCCGAACTGACTCTGGTGAAAGCTCCACAAATGACAGCATCTATTGTACCACCTACGGTATTGACTTGCGCTAATTCTCAGATAACACTGGATGCTTCTGCTTCCGTTTATCCTACAGGTGCAACTTTTAACTGGACTACTACCGGAGGAAATATTGTTTCTGGAGGAAATACTCTGAATCCGGTAATTAATGCACCGGGAACTTATACATTGACTATATCACGGGCTTATCAACCTGGGAATATTACCTGTACAGCAGTTGCAACAGTAACAGTGACAGGAAACAGTGCACCACCAAATCCGTCTCTTACGGCTCCCAAATTAAAAATCTGTAAAGGTGAATCAATAACACTTACGGCTTCAGGAGGTGCAACTTATAACTGGGGTGGTGGTCTTCCAGGAAATGGAAATACACAAACCGTATCCCCTACAGTTACTACAACCTATACAGTAACTGCTATTGGAGCAAATGGTTGTGCTTCTCAAAATCCGGCAACCCTTACTATTGAGGTTTCAGAACCGTTTACAGCACAAAATGCAATTCTGCATAAATGTTATCAGCCGGGATTAACTTATAACCTCAAAGAAGCGGAAGGACAAATTACTACGGCTACAGGAGTAACGTTTACCTATTATGTAATTCAGGCAGATGCTAATGCTGGTAATGCCAATTTTATTGCAGCTCCTACAACATATTCGCCTACTTCAGCCAATCAGACAATTTATGTAAGGGTGAGTAATGGTGGATGTAGTTATGTAGTTTCCTTACAGTTATTAAGAACTGCAGAAACGACCTTAACTATAGCAGCACCACAAACTATTACATGTACAACTCCTCAGATTACACTTAATGCATCAGCATCTGTGATACCGGCCGGGTCTACCATTACCTGGACTACAGTTGGAGGAAATATTGTGTCAGGTGCAAATACGCTTACACCTGTAGTTAGTGCAGGAGGAACTTACACATTAACTGTTACCAATGTATTCCAGCCAGGAAACCTGAACTGTTCATATACTTTACCAGTAACAGTAGTTCAGGATAAAGTGGCACCGGTAGCAACGCTTGTGTCATCTCATTCCCGTATATGCGAAGGAGAATCGGTGGTTTTAACAGCTTCGGGCGGAACTACTTATGCGTGGGGTAATGGACTTACGGGTACAGGAAATACACAAACTGTATCACCAACAGTTACTACAGTATATACGGTAACTGCTATAGGAGCTAATGGATGTCCTTCTGCTGCACCGGCAACTGTTACGGTTCAGGTAGGGCCACCAATAGCAGGAGTTTCTGCAGATAAAGTGAAAATATGTGCTGGTGAATCTGTTACTCTTACCGCTACAGGAGGAGTTACTTATAATTGGATAGGTCTTGCAGGGAATGGAGATACGCAGGTAGTATCACCAACGGTTACTACAGAGTATTCTGTATTTGCGTTAGGAGGAAATGGGTGTAGCTCTCTTGTTGCGGCTAAAATCAAAATTGAAGTAGTTCCTGCTATCGTTTCTACATTAGAAAATGTATATGTATGTGCAGGAGATGAAGGAACTCTTGATGCCGGAGCGGGGCCTAACTATACATATTTGTGGAGTAATGGGGCTACTACGCAGAAGATTACAACAAAAGTTGCTGGAACGTATTCTGTAACAATCAGTAATGGGGTGTGTTCAAA
The DNA here is from genome assembly GCF_004119455.1 of Chryseobacterium sp. CH25. GTDB lineage: Bacteria > Bacteroidota > Bacteroidia > Flavobacteriales > Weeksellaceae > Chryseobacterium. The sequence goes on along the minus strand of NZ_NRQT01000001.1, from coordinate 985,108 downwards.
AGTCTTTACAGCACAGCTTATCAACCCTGATCTTCCTACAATTACTAACGTTGTACATGATAAGGGTACGCTTACGCTTACAGCAAGCAATCCAACAGGGGGTGCTTTGGAATACTCTATAAATAATGGGGTGACCTGGCAGGAATCAAATGTGTTTAATGGGGTTATGGATAATGTCATGTACCATTTAATGGTTAGAGTGAAAAATGCGAAGTGTGGAACGTCAATAGATTATTTCACATTCGTACTTAGCAATGTCATTACTCCTAATATGGATGGTAAAAATGATACAATAGACTTTAGCGGAGTAAGTGGATATAAAGATTTTGCAGCCTCTATTTTTGATAGATATGGAGCAGAGGTCTTTAAAGCAACAAAAGATGAGGTTGTATGGAGAGGATCTCTAAAAGGAATTAATCTGCCTACAGGTACATATTGGTATAGAGTTCAATGGGAGAATCCTGCCAATAGAAAATTGGAACAGCGTTCTGGTTGGATCCTGTTAAAAAACAGAAATTAGAATTTTTTTTAAATATATAATAAACAGAAAAAGTCTTCATTAATGGAGATTTTTTCTGTTTATTATATTGTGATTTGGTGATGTTTTTGAATTTTTTTTCGAATAGTAGTGAATTTTGCAAAATATATTTAGAATTTTAATTATCATTTGTTAAAAACATTATGATTGTCTTTAGGTGTGTGTTGTTGGTTTAAATGTTGTATTTTTTTTATAAAAAATGTAAATATGTGTATTGTATATTTAAAAAAAAATTAAATTTGTTGAAACAAAAATATTATGATAAGATACCTACCTCTTTGTTTATTTTTTCTATTTATCTCAAATTTTTCGTTTTCTCAAAATCAACAACCTAGGCAATTCGTAAAAAAACAGGCAACGGCCCAATCTAAAAAGGCAGGAGCTTTTATTGATGTGAATGCTCCAGGATATCTGGAAACTGGTTTTACAATTGATAAACTGGTAAGAGATGTATTAATTTCATCTGGAACAAATACCTGTATTACACCTAATGTAACCAATGTGAAAATCACTCCTAATCATGCTGTGGGGGATGCAAACAGAGCCTGGGGATATTTCAATAAGGCAACAACTAATTTTCCTTTTAAAGATGGAATTGTACTTTCTACAGGATATGCAAGAAAGGCGGGGAATAGTTTTGAATCCAGTAACAGTGATATCAATGGTGGTGGAACAGATAGTGATCTTGCACAGGTTATTGGGGTACCACCAGATGATTTGAATGATGCGGTACTTCTGGAATTTGACTTTGTTCCTACAACTTCTCAAATTAAATTTAATTATCTGATTGCATCTGAGGAATATACGGGGACCTATCCCTGTAAATATGCGGATGCATTTATTATATTACTGAAACCTACCGCAGGAGGACCTTATACAAATATGGCAATATTGCCTGGGGGAGCCGGACCGGTAAGTATTACCAATATTCACCCTGCAATCGGAACAACCTGTGGGGCTGTTAATCAACAGTATTTTGGCGGATATAATACCGCTAATGTTGAGACCAATTTTAACGGAAGAACAGTTCCGCTTACCGCTGTAGCGGATGTAGTGGCAGGACAGCAATATCATTTTAAGATGGTTATTGCGGATTATCTTGATAATGGGTATGATTCTGCCGTATTCTTAGAGGGTGGATCCTTTAATATTGGAGTAGATCTTTTAGGACCTGGTGGAGCCAAATTACCTAGCGATATTAATGTCTGCGATAACGTACCTCAGGTGCTTACAGCTTCTGTAAGTGATCCAAACTTATTATATCAATGGTATTATAATGGAACTCTAATTCCTAATGCTGCAAGCAACAGTGTTACCGCTACACAACCTGGAACCTACACTATTGAAGTAAGTGTTCCCGGAAATCCATGTCCGGGTAAAGCTTCCATAGAAATTCATGGCGGGACAACACCGCAGGCAAATGATGCCACATTATTGCTTTGTACTACGCCGGATATTACCACTTTTGATTTAGAGAGTATTAAACCAACCATTAGTACAACACCGGGAGCTGTATTCAAGTTTTATGAGAAAAAAGCAGATGCTGTTGCTGAAAATAATAGCTATATCACGAATATTCTGAACTATAATGGAAATGACGGTCAGATATTATATGTAGTTGTCTCCAATGGTGGTTTCTGTAGCAGGCTGGTTGAATTGAAGCTATTCAAAGAAGAAACCCCTGTTGCTAAAGTGAAAGCTTCTTCTATACAGATATGCCCAGGAGAAACAGTTTCATTAACCGCTGAAGGAGGAGATACTTATCTTTGGAGTAACTTCCCGGGAACAGGAAACATACAGAATGTTACATTACATCAGACCACAGTATTTACTGTATATGCAATAGGGGCAAAAGGGTGTAAATCTCTTAATCCTGCAACCATAAGAATTGAGGTTGTACCAGAAATTAAGAGTCCGCTGGCAGATGTTGAGATATGTGATGGAGATCGTGTAACTCTGGATGCAGGCGCAGGTAAAAATTATAAATATAAATGGAGTACGGGAGCTACTACACAAAAGATTGATGTAGAGAAATGGGGAATTTATACTGTTGAAATCGACAACGGATACTGTAAAAAGATTTTTTCTGCTCAGGTACTGGGTGCAGCTATTCCTTATGTAACCGGGATAGATTATCAGACATCTAAAAAAACTTTGACGGTTACTGCGGTAAATCCACCAATGAATAATACCCCAAGCAGCCTTGAATATTCTATTGATAACGGAATTACATGGCAGGAGTCTAACCTGTTTATGGGACTTTTAGATAATACCAATTATACCGTAATGGTGAGAAGAGTAGGGACTCATTGTATAGGAACTCTCGATTTCTTTACATTACAGATCAATAACTTTATTACCCCTAACAATGACGGAGTTAATGACGTATTGGATCTGAAGGCTTTGGGACAGTTCAAAAACTTCACAGGTTCTGTTTATGACAGATTTGGGGTAGAGATGTTCAGGTTCTCAAAAGAAACTCCAAGCTGGGACGGGACATTACTCGGTAAGAGGCTACCTACAGCAACCTATTGGTATAAGTTTACTTATGAATATCCGAAATCTAAAACTCAGATGAACTGGTCCGGTTGGATCATGTTGAAAAACAGAGAATAATAAATAAAGCCTTTCATCTGAAAGGCTTTATTATTGATATAAAAAAGCTCCTTATCAAAGGAGCTTTTTCTTATATAGCTTATAGATTTTCTTTCCAAAGATTTGCGAAGTGGATGAAATCAGATACACTAAGTTCTTCTGCTCTTTTATCTAAAAATTCATGACCTTTTAAAGCTTCAGGAATATTTAAAGTTTTCAAAGCATTGGATAGCTTTTTCCTTCTTTGATTGAAGCCTGTCTTTACAATCTGCTTAAAAAGAACCTCATTACCGGCCAAGCCTTCTTTAGGGTTTCTGGTAAGACGGATTACTCCCGATTTTACTTTTGGCGGTGGATTGAAGACATTCTCATGTACCGTAAACATATAAGATACATCATAATAAGCCTGAATAAGAACAGAAAGAATTCCATAATCTTTAGTTCTTGGAACTGCAGCAGTTCTTTCAGCTACCTCTTTCTGGAACATTCCTACCATTTCAGGGATCAGCTCGTAATGATCAACAATCTGGAATAATATCTGAGATGAAATATTATACGGGAAATTTCCGATAATAGCGATCTGTTCATCTTTGATAAAATTGAAATCCTGCTTCAGGAAATCTCCTACAAAAGTATTTTCCGTAACCTTAGAATAGTTGTTTTTAAGATATTCTATAGATTCCGTATCAATTTCGGCAAGGTAAATATTCTGATCTTTTTCAAGAAGATATTTGGTAAGAACGCCCATTCCGGGACCTACTTCCATAATGTTATTATAGTTCTCAAAACTAAGACCTTCTACAATTTTTCTTGCGATGTTTTCATCCGTCAAAAAGTGTTGACCAAGATGCTTTTTTGCTTTTACACTCAATGTTTTTTATGATTTTATTAACAGTGATTTTCTCTTTTTCGTTCCCAAATTTCGGAAGATTTTTTCTATTTTAGCCAAAAATTTTAATATTAATGGCTAAATCTGTAGATGAGTTTAATAAGAAAAGGCTTCGGTCCAGCAATATTACAGTAGTGATAAGTATTGCCTTAGTGTTATTTTTGTTAGGGTTAATGGGGCTTATTTTAATTAATGCCCAGAAGTATTCTGACTATATCAAAGAGCAGTTGGTGGTGAACGCCTACTTTGATGAAAATTATGACGCTAAAGATTCTGTAAAAATTGCAAAACTGGAAGAAGAAACTTTTAAAAAGGTACAGACGTTAGCTCCTGTAAAAAAAGCAACCTATATTTCAAGAAGCATGGCCGCTACGGAAGCTAAAAAGAGTATGGGAATTGATAGTGATGCATTGTTTGAAGAAAACATCTTCCCGTCATCTATCGAAGTAGCTTTAAAACCTGAATATGTAGATCCTGCAAAAATTGATGAAGCAATTAAAGTAATCAAGTCGGTTCCGGGCATCATTGATGTGAAGAATGACAGTACTTTGATGGTGGATGTTTACAATAACCTGAGCAGAATCTTAAAATGGATTTTCGGATTTTCATTATTGTTCCTTGTATTGGCAGTAGTGTTAATCAATAACTCCATCCGTCTGAAAATTTTCTCCAAGAGATTCATCATTAAAACGATGCAGCTGGTAGGGGCAAAAAGAAGATTTATTCTTAAGCCTTTTATCATTGAAGCAATTATTTTAGGTGCTATCGGTTCTGTAATTGGACTTCTTGCATTAGGTGGGGTTTGGTATTATTTCACAAGCCAGATTGGATCAGCTTTTGTACAGGACAACAATCAGTATTTCTGGTTAGTAATTTTAGTGTTGGGAGTAGGGATTTTTATTTCTGTTCTAAGTACTATTTTTGCAACATGGAGATTCTTAAAATCAAACGTTGACGATTTATATTACTCTTAAAAATGAGCAAAAAAACAAATAAATTTTCTGCTTCAGACTTCGGAAGTGAGGCAGAAGTACCACAGGAAAACACGTTCTATTTTGGACAGCAGAATTTTAAATGGATGCTGATCGGATTAGCATTTATCGTGGTTGGATTTCTTTTGATGATGGGGCCTGATGCCAATACTGTAGACGGTAAATTTGATCCCAATTCATGGAATGACGATATCTTTTCCATCAGAAGGATTAGAATCGCTCCATTATTTGTTGTGATAGGTTTTGTAATAGAAGTCTACGCTATTTTAAAAAGAAAGTAGATAAAAATTTATATTTTGAGATTAAGAGATTAAGACATTTAGAGTTTCGTACTTTAAATATCTCAATCTCTTAATCTTTTAATTTTTGTATAAGAATATGGATTTAATTAAAGCAATTATTATTGCCATTGTAGAGGGATTAACGGAGTATCTTCCTATTTCATCTACAGCACACATGGGATTCACTGCCAATTTATTGGGAATGCCAGATGATGAATTTTTAAAAATGTTTCAGGTTTCCATTCAGTTTGGTGCCATCTTATCGGTTGTAGTAGCTTATTGGAAGAAGTTTTTTGACCTGAAAAATATTCAGTTTTATTTTAAACTGGCTTTTGCAGTAGTTCCTGCATTAGTGTTAGGGTATTTATTCGATGATAAAATTGAGGCTGTTCTTGGTAATCAAATTGCTATTTCTTCAGTGTTGGTGTTAGGTGGAGTGGTTTTATTATTTGCTGATAAATGGTTTAAGAATCCTAAAATTGACGATGAAAAAGGAATTACGATAAGAAATGCAGTAACCATCGGATTCTGGCAATGCCTTGCTATGATGCCGGGAACAAGCCGTAGTGCAGCTTCCATTATTGGAGGAATGGCACAGGGGTTAACCAGAAAAGCTGCTGCAGAATTTTCTTTCTTCCTTGCAGTGCCTACGATGTTGGCAGTAACAGTATACTCTGTTTTTGTAAAAACATGGGGTAAGGAAACTCCAAATCCTCAGAAAGGATACGAAATGATTATGGCATCACAGGATCACATCATGATTTTTGTAATCGGAAACGTGGTGGCATTTATTGTGGCACTTATCGCTATTAAAGCTTTCATTGGAGTCCTTAATAAATATGGTTTCAAACCTTGGGGATGGTACCGTATTTTTGTAGGAGTTGCTTTATTAATCTATTTTTATTTCTTTAAATAAAAAATATTTATTATCCATTCATGACGGCGGAAGAACTGAAATCAGGATACATATTTTTATTGGACAAGCCTTTGGACTGGACTTCCTTCCAGGCGGTCAATAAAATGAAATATAAATTGAAAAGGGAGTTTGACCTTCCTAAAAAATTTAAAATTGGACACGCAGGAACCCTTGATCCAAGAGCTACAGGGTTACTGATTGTCTGCTGCGGAAAATTTACCAAAAAAATTCCTGAAATTCAGGATGCTCCAAAGGAATACTGGACGGAGATTAAAATAGGAGTTCAGACAGAATCTTATGATACTGAAAAGCCTGAAATTCTTCATCAGGATATCTCACATATCACAGAGGAGCAGGTAAAAGAAGCTTTGGAAAAATTCGTTGGGGAGATTGAACAGAAACCCCCGGTGTATTCTGCTATAAAGATTGATGGGGAAAGAGCCTATAATCTGGCCAGAGCAGGAGAGGAAGTAGAGATGAAATCCAGAAAAACAACGATTCATTATCTCAATGATATCAAAATAGATTTTCCTTTGATAAGTTTTACTGTTGGATGCTCAAAAGGAACCTATATCAGAAGTTTAGCTCATGATATTGGGCAGGAGTTAGGAGTAGGAGCTTATTTAACCCAATTGAGAAGAACGAAAATCGGTGATTACAAAATTGAAGATGCTACAGATCAGTTTTTAAACAACGATTTCAGATTTCAAGGAGAATGAAAAACAATACCAATTACGGTAGAAACTAATGGAAAAGACACGTATTAATAAATATTTATCAGAAGTAGGGTACTGTTCAAGGAGAGCAGCAGATAAGCTGTTGGAAGAAGGCAGAATCAAAATTAACGGTAAAGTTCCTGAGTTGGGAACTAAAGTTTCTGATGAAGACCTGGTGGAAGTTGATGGAAAGCCTATCAGAGAGCCACAGGAAAAACCTGTTTATATTGCCTTCAATAAACCTATAGGCATTGTATGTACTACAGATACAAAACGTGAAAAGAATAATATTGTAGACTATATCAACCACCCAAAAAGAATTTTCCCGATCGGAAGGCTGGATAAGCCGAGTGAAGGACTTATTCTTTTAACCAGTGATGGCGATATCGTTAATAAAATCCTTCGTGCAAGAAACAACCACGAAAAAGAATATATTGTAAGAGTAGATAAACCCATTAATCCGAGATTTCTTGAAAAGATGAGAAACGGAGTTCCTATTTTGGATACCGTAACTAAGAAATGTGAGGTGGAAAAGATTGATGATATGAATTTCAGGATTATTCTTACCCAAGGCTTAAACAGACAAATTCGTAGAATGTGTGAATACTTGGGCTATGAAGTAAAAAAGCTGAAAAGAATTCGTATCATGAACATCAAACTCGATCTTCCTATTGGAAAATGGAGAGATCTAACCGAAGATGAGCTGAACTCTTTAAATGCTTTACTTACAGATTCAAGTAAAACAATCGACTAAGATTATAATTATAAGCTATAAATGATAAGCAGGAAGTATTTTCCTGCTTTTATTTTTTTGATAGGTATACACAAAATTTCATGATGCCCATTATTTACTTATTATGTTCTGTTATTCTGACGAAGGAAGAATCTCATGTATATGTCTTTTTTCAATTGCCTCAACCCTAAGATTCATTGTAACGAATAATAATATTAGAAAATTTGAGAATTATAAGTTGATTCTTGGATAGAGAATAATGTTAGAAATGAGTCTGAAAGTATCGCTGTTTCGGAATATTCACTAGCTGGTGTAAAATTTTCTGTTTATTACTGAAATTGTGTTATATTTATAATATACAAAACTAAATAACTGAAAATCATGAAATTAAAATTTGACAAAGTTCCCTTGTTTATCTTGATGCTGATGATTTTTTCTACGTGTCAGCACGATAATCACTCAGAAATTCCACACGACACAGCCTTTTTTATTGACTATAGAAGCCTGACAGGTCAATCGGATGGAATAGCCGTTATAGAGCTCGATCCTGAAGCTCCTGATTTTGGAAATATCAGTAATAAACTTGAGCTGGGCATTGGTGTTCTGCCTCACCATCTTTATTATAACCAGAGCAAAAACAAATTGTATACAACAGCTTTGGGAGGAAGTTATCTCTATGAAATTAAAGCTGAAAAAGACAAGATAGGACAGCCCAAATTAGTAAGTGCAACTCCTATTGATACAGGCGAAAATACAGTAGGCGAAAATTTGTTTTTTACCAATGACGGAAGATTCTTTATGACTTTTATGGGCGGAGCAGGAGGTTTAAAAGATGGAAGTGTAGGTGTTTTTAATACGAGCAATAATAAACTTATCAAAACCATCAAAGCTCCCATTCAGGATAATCCCAATAAATTTATTATGTATCCTCATGGCATTTCTGTGAATGAAGAAAAAGGGCTTATGATGGTGACATCTACCATCCATCCTGATCTTACCAGTGGTTTTGGAAATACCTGTATCTTAATAGATTTGAATACCTATGAATTAAAAGAGACTTATCAGGTTGCAGATTCACCGGCAGATTTATCCAGCCCTGTTGAAGTTTTATTGCTTCGTGGGAAGTTTCCTCAGTTTGCGCTTGCTACAACAATGCTGGGAGGAGATATCTGGATTGCTCCATACAATGCTGCAACCAAAAAATACGATGCTTTCACCAAAATATTTGACGGAAGTACACAAGGGCTTGGCTGGACTCTCGAAATGTATATTGATGATAACAACAGGCTTTACGTAAGCTTTGCAGATCCGGGAAAAGTATTGGTTTTTGACATCAGCAACCTTCCTAATCTAAAACTTTTAAAAACCCTTACTGCGGATAAAGGAGCCCATCATATGGTTTTCTTCAAAACAAAAAAAGGAAAAGATGTGGTAGCAGTACAAAATAATCTGCTGGATCTCCCCAATTTAAATTCCGGAACCATTAGTGTTATTGAAATTGCAACGGGGAAAACCCTTGGTACAGTTGATTTACGCTCCAGATATGGAATACTTCCAGAATCCATTGAAGGAACCAACGGCCCCAGCAATTATATGCATCATTAAAGTATAAATTAATTTTCAGATTAAAACTCCCAACAATAACAGAATTTGTTGGGGAGTTTTGTATTTATGGAGATATTTTTTGATATTGGCTTATCTTAAATATAATTTCATCCTTTGTTCATATTCAGGTTTTAATTTCAGAAACTTTAGAATTTTCTTGTCGTCAGGATAAGTCGTACGGTAGAAAATAATTTTATCTGCAGAATATTTGAAATAGGGGTGGTCTTTAAGCCAATCTTCAGGCGCATCTGCTAAGGTATATTTAGGAACGGTGGAAGCATCTAATGGAGCAATAGATATTAATTTTTGGACCAATTCCTTATCAATATTATAAGTATCCAGAATCTGCTGTTTGTTGACAAACCCTCTCAGCTTTTTTCTGAAACCAATCATAGAACCGGCACTTTTTTCATCCAATCCGAACTCTATAAGCTGTTTAAAAGTAATAGCATTGAGATCTGTTTTTGAAAAATCTGTCTTTTCCTGTTGCATCCCCTCTTTCTTTATAGTTTCAGGATTGAATTTCACAAAAGCTTTCATCTCCTGAAATTTCTCCGCAGAAATTACAAAGCATTTTTGCAGATCATCCATATTTTTAAAGCTACCATGAAGGTTTTTATCACGATAATTAACGATAATCTGAGCCTGTTTATCTGAAAAACCAAGCGTCTTCCATCCCTCATTATCCAGGCGGTTCGGATCAAAACTGTGATATTGTACTTTTTTCTTTTCCGGATAATAGGCACCAGCAGCTTTAAAATTCTCAGGAGTTTTTGCAGGCAAAAGTAAATAGGGCTCCAGTTTGCTGTAATTTTCCGGAGAAATGATGAAACATTCTTTGAATTTTTCTTTGCTGATGAAGCTGCCACCCAGATAATTTTTATACTTTATAATCGCTTCTGCCTGTCTTTCACTAAAGCCCATTTTAATCCAGTCAGGAGAAGTTTTCATATCAGGATTGAACTTTCCGGAGATAGTAATTTCTTTCTTTTCAAAGCTGTTGAAATGTTTGGAATTACTGTTTTCAGAAGCCTCAGGAAGAAGAATGAAAGGTTTCAGTTCTTCAAATTTTTCTTCAGAAATAGCATAACATTTTTTTAACTGCTCTTTTGATGTAAAGCTTCCCCCTACAATATCTTTATATTTAAGAATTGTTGTTATCTGTTTTTCAGAAAAACCAAGCTTTTGCCATTGTTCCTGATTTAAAATATTAGGATCAAAATCTGTTAGGTTGGCAGTAATTGAGGAGCCGGCAATAAATTTTACCTCAGGAAAGGGTTCTTTATCCTTGCTGGTATATTTCTGAAAAGCTAATAGAATAGTCAGTAAAATGACCATAAAAGCCAGTTTTTGGTAATAGTTTTTTCTCATCATGTGTATATTGTATAAACATATTGAGAAAAACAACACATGGCAATAGCGAATGCTGAAATGGTTGATATTAGAATACAGAAATTTGTAATCTATTAAAAATTAATGCTTTGTATTCTTTGGGATAGAATGATTTAAAGAAAATTGAAGAATTTATTCCGGGTCCCTATCACCCAATGATTCTTTCAGTTTTAAAAGTTCAGCTTTTACAAACTCAAGACGGTCAATGATAGTGATGGTTTCTGAAATTTTGCTGTTGGTAGTCAGAGCAACACGTGCTCCATCCAAAGTATATCCTTTTTCTTTTACCAAATGATAGATCATCTGTAGATTCTTGATATCCTCAGGAGTGAAGTAGCGGTTTCCTTTTTTATTCTTTTTAGGTTTGATGATAGGAAATTCCTGTTCCCAATAGCGTATTAATGAAGTGTTTACATCGAATGCCTTAGCGACTTCTCCTATGGAATAATACAGTTTATCAGGTAAGTTTATTTTCATTTTACAGCTCCTAAACTTCAAAGATAAAAATTTTTTAAAGTTTCATCCAAATATATCTTGCAAAGTCCTGCCATAAGCTGAATTTTTTAATTAGCAATTAAAATGTCAAGATGTTGTGAAAAAAATAATAAACGAGAAATATTTTTTATAACTTAGTGAAACACAAAAAACTACAGAGATTATGAAATGCTATTTACTTATTGTTGCACTGATGATTCCGTTCCTGGGAGCTTCACAGTGGAAAAGAACCGAAATTCGGAGTCAAAAAGTTAAAAAAAATCAGGAAAAACTCGAATTTTCTGGACTTTATTCACTTGATGTTAGTCAGTTAAAACAACTTTTGAAAAATTCACCAGCTCGCTTTTCAGGTCAAAAAGGAGCAATTATTTCTCTTCCTACTACAAAAGGGGGACTGGAAAAATTCCAGGTTTGGGAATATTCCAATATGGCACCCGAACTGCAGGCAAAATATCCGGATATAAAATCTTATGTGGGAACGGCTTTGGAAGACCCAAGTGTATATCTGAGATTCAGTTTATCACCAGTAGGATTTTCTTCCATGATAACCCGCTCCGGATTATCAGAATTTATTGAACCTTATACTGAAGATAGAACCGTATATGCCGTTTTTGATTCTAATGCAAGAAGAGGGCAGGAGAAGGAACCTTTTGAATGTTCTACAATAGATGATGTGACAAAAGATGCTGCTGAAAAAAAAAACAATGCTGTAAATAAAAAACTGGCAGGGTTTAATGTTTTCAGACTGGCATTATCCTGCACCGGAGAGTATGCTCAATATCATTTAACTGCTGCAGGAACTCCTGCTACAGCTACAGATGTACAGAAAAAGGCAGTTATTGTGGCAGCTATGAATGCAAGTCTTACCCGGCTCAATAGCGTTTTTGAGAAAGATCTCTCTTTTCATTTTAATCTGATCGCTAATAATGATGCGATTATCTTTTTAGATCCTGCATCAGACCCATATACAAGTGGAGGGCCTAATGAGGCTCACACTCAAATATCAGCAAGGGTTCCCGCTGAGGATTATGATATGGGACATCTGATTGATAAGAAAGGCGGTAACGGATCTGCCGGGGTTGGGGTTATCTGTAATAATAACTCAAAAGGGGCAGGTTGGACTGCTCATAATTTTCCGGAAGGAGATAAATTTGACATAGACTACGTAGCTCACGAAATGGGGCATCAGCTGGGAGCTGGGCATTCTTATACTTACAGATCTTCGCAGGCAGATCAAAAGGTAGAGCCGGGTAGCGGAAGCACCATTATGGCATACACCGGAATTACTACTGCTTCTGATGTTCAATTCAATTCTAACGATTATTATCATACCAATAGTATTACCCAAATCAAGACAAAATTAAATAGTCTTAGCTGTGGGGTCAACACTCCTTTTATAGAGGCGGCTCCTGCTATTAATGCCGGTTTGGACTATACTATTCCTAAATCAACAGCATTCCTTTTAAAAGCATCAACTACTGATGTTAATAATGCTGCCTATACCTATATTTGGGAACAGACGGATCAGGCGGCAAGTGCTCAGATTGGTGCAGGTGATATTTCTTCTGCTTATCCTACAAAACCTACAGGTCCTACGTTTAGATCTTTTTCACCGGTAAGTTCGATGGAAAGATATTTTCCCGATTTCAATAAAGTATTGGCAGGCGTTTTATCAACCCGTTGGGAGAGCGTATCAAGTGTAGCCAGAAATCTTAATTTTGCTGCTACTGTCAGAAATAACAACCCGCTACAGCCACAAGTTTCAAAAGATGGAATGATGATAACAGTAGATGCTGTATCAGGGCCTTTTCAGGTGACAGCTCCGGTATTTGGACAGTCATTAAGCTCTGGTGGAACTGTAAATATTACATGGGACGTAGCCGGTACAAATGCTGCCCCGGTGAACACAGCTAACGTAAATATTAAATTATCAAAAGACGGTGGTAAAACCTTCAGTATTATTGCAGCTAATACCCCTAATGATGGTACTGAACAAATAACGATACCGATAGGATCTACTTCAGCCAATGCCTATATCCTGATTGAAGCGGTTGATAATATTTATTATGCAGTGAGTCCAAGCTTTGTGATTGATTATAATGTTACGGGTGAAAACTGTAATACCTATACTTATAATGGAGCACCTGTGGCTATTACAGACGGCCCAGGCGGCTCTGGTATATCTGCTCCAAGAATAACAATTCCTTTAATGGTTAATAATAGTGGCACGATTACCAAAATAAAAGTAACTCCATCTGTTACCCACCCAAGTATAAACCAGCTGGCTATTGGTATTGAGAGTCCGGTAGGATCATCAGCTCTTTTCTGGAACAGACAGTGTTCAGGAGCATCGGGGATTACTGCTTCATTTAGTGATGCAGGGGCAGCCGTAAGCTGTACTTCTCCACTTCAGGGAGAAACAAAATCAAATGAATCTCTGGGTATATTTAAAGGACATTCTGCACAGGGAGAATGGAAACTTTTTGCAACGGATAATAATGCAGGCAATGCAGGAACCATTACCGGGTGGTCACTTGAAGTATGTACACAGGAGATGCAGACTCTTGCAGCCAGAGAAGTATCTTCATCTCCATTAGCAGATGATATTAAAGTATACCCTAATCCAAGTGATGGTAATTTCTTTATCAAATCTCAGAATATCAAAGGAGAGATGAAAGTTACTTTATTTGATTCAAGCGGAAGATTAATTTATTCATCAGCTTATCAGAGTGAAGGAAATAATACTAAGGAGCTTAATGTTAATGTACCGAAAGGAGTATATGTAATCAGCATCAGCTCTTCAAAAGGAATCTACAACAGTAAATTGATTATAAAATAATAATTATTAAATAGAAAGAAAAGGATCGGCAATAGTCGGTCCTTTTTTATGTTGTAATTTGTGGCTTGGCTTTATTTATAGTACTTTTATCATCCATTTATTTATTAGAATGAATTCTATTTCTGTTCTTCATATTGATCTTTTTCAGGGTAAGAATCCTTCGGATTTTTATTTTAATACAATGAAAAGCCATTTGATTGTGGGGCATCAGCATATAGAAAAGCCTCACAGGCATGATTTTTATGCAACTGTTCTTTTTACTCGTGGAAGTGGTGTGCATGAGATTGATTTTCAGCGGCATGATGTTTCGGAAGGAAGTCTGTTTTTTCTCTCGCCGGGACAGATTCACAGTTGGGAGCTTTCAGAAGATATTGATGGATATATTTTCTTCTGTTCTCAGGAATTTTATGAAATGCACTATGTCAATCAGAAATTGAGAAATTTTCCTTTTTTCGGTTCTGTTTCTTTTCCCAGAAAACTGCAATTAGATGCAGAAGAATTAAAGAAAAATATTCATTTATTTCAGGAGCTTGGAAGAGAACATCTATCTAATAATCTGATGAAAAACGGACTTATCTTATCATTAATGTCCCAGGTTTTTATCAATTCTACCCGTTTGTTTTCAAAGGATTTTGATACTCTGACATCTTCTGCAGGACTTTCCTATTTTAAGCATTATCAGGATTTTGAAAGCCTTGTTGAACAGTATTTTACGGAACATAAATCAATTGCATTTTATGCTTCTTTATTAGGGATTTCATCCAAACATCTGAACAGAACCGTACAGGCCGTAGTGCAGAAAACAGCTACAGAAGTCATCACAGAAAGGGTAGTGCTGGAAGCCAAAAGAATGCTGATGTACCTGAACGAAAATCTCGTAGAAATTGCTTTCAGATTAGGGTATGAAGAGTATTCTTACTTTGTAAGAGTATTCCGGAAAAATTCCGGAATGACTCCTACTCAGTTTATGAGGAAATATAAGGCCTAATTTGGGTTAAAGTTCAAGACTTAAAGCTTTTATAATGGCAGGTCTTTAATTCTTTTTATTATAGTATTGGTTATCAGTTTGATTTTATAAACTTTAACCTCCGGATTCCGTATTTCTCTCTATATATATTACAATGCTAGTTTAAATGGTCCTTCAAACGTAGTTTCAAAAGAATCTACCATTTTCCCTTCTTCATCAAAAATACCAATCACCATATTTTGTTTTGAGAATTTGATCTTATCTTCAGGGAAAGATATGTTGATGTTTCCTTTTAAAATCTGATCTCCTTTCAGAATAATTTTTTCAGATCCGAAATAAGTGATCTCAGCATCTTCAGGACTTACCACTTTAATGGTCAGTGTCTTTTTTCATTCGATTTATTCAGAAGAGTATAAATGAAAGTGTTGGTAATTTTACCCTCTTTAATGAAGAATGTAGAACCTGCTGGTTTAATAAATTTTGCTTCCATAGAACCACGATCATACATTAAAAAGCCAAGGAAACCAACCAACAGAGCCAGAATGACAGTTGTAGCCTTCATTCTCGAAGTAAATTTAAATTTCTCCTGATTTTCAATTTCAGATTCAGTAGCATAACGGACGAGTCCTCTTGGTAAACCTACTTTATCCATAACCTCATCACAGGCATCAATACATGCTGTACAGTTAACACATTCCAACTGTTGTCCGTTTCTGATATCAATTCCTGTAGGACAGACTACAACGCATTGATTACAATCTATACAATCTCCCTTACCAGCCGTTTTTCTGTCTTCATTATTTCTCCATTTTGAACGGCCTTCCCCTCTTTTAAAATCGTAATATACGTTGATTGTCTGTTTATCAATTAAAACTCCCTGAAGCCTTCCGTATGGGCAGACCAGTGTACATACCTGCTCGCGAAGCCATGCAAAAACAAAATAGAAAGTCATCGTGAAAAAGATCATCGTGATAAACTTTAAAGGATGTTCTGCAGGTCCTTCAATCATAATCTGAAATACCTGTTCGTAGCCTACAATATACATGAACATGAAGGTAGAGATAACCATAGAAATGAAGATAAATACAGACCATTTTGTGAGTCTTTTTCTTATCTTTTCTGAATCCCATTCCTGTCTGTCGAGCTTCATCTGTTTGTTTCGGTCTCCCTCAATCCAGAACTCTATTTTACGGAATACCATTTCCATAAATAAAGTTTGTGGGCAGAGCCAGCCGCAGAATATTCTTCCAAAAACTACTGTAAACAGCATAACGAAGATAACAGAAGTAACTGCTCCCAAAGCAAGAATGAAAAAGTCCTGAAGGTAAAACGGCTGCCCAATGATAAAGAACTTTCTGTCAATAACATTAAATAAAAAGAACGGATTGTTATTGATTTTTACAAAAGGCAATCCAAAGAAAAAAGCCAATAAAGCATAGCTGGTGTAGTTCCTGTAATTGGTATATTTTCCTTTTGGTTTTCTGGGGAAGATCCATTTTCTTTTTCCGGTTTCATCCATTGTTCCTACCGAATTTCTAAAATCTTCATTTTCAATTTCCAGGGATTTGATGTTGTTGGACTCTGCGCTCATTATCGTATGCTATAAAAGTATTTTGGTAATATTTTTCATCCGGATCAATACCTGTTTCCCAAGTTGAAGTTCTATAGATAAACGGTATCGATTCCTCTACTGCAAAGCTCTGAATTATATCTTTCGACTCCTAATATGATCTACTTCAAAAATAGTACAATTAGGACATTTTGTATTTTGAATTATATTGAATCAAAATGAGAAAATGTCTTTGAAACCGATACAGCATGTTGTAAATTGCAGATCTAAAAATGAAGAATGAAAAATATCAGTAAAGCAGGTTTAATTGGTTTGGTTTTCGCATTGGTAAACTGTCAATCAGTAAATAGTAGTAAAATGTTTTATGAAGGAGTAAAACCCAAAATGGTTTCTGATAAGTTTAGCTTTACAGAAGGTCCGTCAGCAGATAAAGAGGGAAATGTATATTTTACCGATCAGCCTAATGATAAGATCTATTACTGGGACTGGAAAAGCAATAAGATCATAGAATTCTTAGACAAAACAGGAAGAGCAAACGGAACTCATTTTGATAAAGACGGTTTCCTGATTACCTGTTCAGATGATCATGGAGAGATGTGGAAGATCTCAAAAGATAAAAAAGTAGAAGTTTTATTCAAAGATTTTGAAGGGAAAAGACTGAATGGTCCTAACGATGTATGGAACGATGTTTTTGGTGGAATGTATTTCACAGATCCTTTATATGAAAGAGATTATTGGATCAATTTTAAACAGGAAATACCCAATAAAAGCCTTTATTACAGAAATAAGAATGGAAAGATCAGTAAGTTGGATACTTTTACACAACCCAACGGAATTGTAGGTAGTGAGAAGCTTAAAAAACTATACCTTTCAGACATTGATGCTGGAAAAACCTATGTATATGATATTCTGGGAGAAGGAAAACTGTCTGAGAAAAGATTATTCTGTGAAATGGGTTCAGACGGAATGACCCTGGACAAACATGGGAACCTTTATTTAACCGGAGATGGAGTACATGTTTTTAACCGTGAAGGAAAAAAGATTTATCATATTTCCATTCCTGAAAAATGGACATCCAATGTGACTTTCGGAGGAGAAAATAACGATATTTTATTCATTACAGCCTCAAAATCGGTATATACTTTTCCGATGAGGGTAAGTGGAATACAATAAATTTTTGCCACGAATGCACAAATAATTTATTCGTGCATTCGTGGCAATTTTAAATTATATCTGATGAGAAGTATTTTAATAAGCAACTTCCATTTTCACTTTTTTCCCTTTCAGTTTTTCATTCTGAAGCTTTCTTAAAACAGTATTTACTTTATTTCTGGAAACCGCAACATAAGAAGTGGTGTCTTTTACTTCAATAACCCCTACATCTTCTTTTTGCAATTCTCCTTTTTTAAGTAAATATCCTACAATATCCACTTTATTTACCTTGTCTTTTTTTCCAGCACTGATGTAAATGGTCTGGAAAGGTGTTTTTTGCGGAACCTTGGTAAATCCTGCAACACTTTCTTCAGGAGTATCACTCTTGATGAATGGGAAATTATCATCCTCATTCATAATAAGGTAAACAAAACCTTTGGCATTCATTCTTGCAGTACGTCCGTTTCTGTGGATGAAAGCATCTTCTTTTGGAGGCAATTGATAATGTACAATAGATTCCACCTCAGGAATATCCAGTCCGCGGGCAGCTAAATCCGTTGTGATAAGGATTCTTGCCGAATCATTTCTGAATTTCAGTAAAGCACGTTCTCTTTCATCCTGCTCCATTCCCCCGTGGAAAGTTTCTCTGTCGATTCCCATCTGGTGAAGAAGCTCAGAGATACGGTCTACCGCATCACGGTGGTTACAGAAGATCAGCGTTCTTTTGTTCCCGATTTTACAAACCAGATTGAATAATGTATCCAGTTTTTCTTCCGGAATCGTCATTACTTTTCTCAGTTGAAGATCAGGTTTTACGTCATTTTCTTTAAGGAAACTGATGATTTTTTCATCTTTTAACCCTGTAAATGCCGGAATTTCATCCATCGCAGTTGCAGACGTTAAAACTCTTTGAGAAAGCCCTTTTAAAGAATTACAGATAAACTCCATATCATCATGGAAACCTAACTCTAAAGCTTTATCAAATTCATCAAGAACTAAAGTTTTAACTGTTTTCGGATCAAAATTATTATTTCTTACGTGATAAGTAACTCTTCCCGGAGTCCCAATTAAAACAGCCGGAGCTTCAATTAAATTATTGACTTCAATCTTTTTATCATGTCCACCATAGCAAACAGAAACTTTAAAATCTGTTCCCATCGATTTGAAAACCTGCTCAATCTGTAATGCCAGTTCTCTGGCAGGAACTAATATTAATGCCTGAACACCCTGAACATCCTTTTTCAGATTTCTGAGAACCGGAAATAAAAAAGCAAGCGTTTTCCCAGATCCAGTAGGAGAGAGCAGTACAATGTCCGTATTGTTTTCAGAAGCTTTATAAGTAGATTTCTGCATCTGATTCATATCCTGAATCTGCAGCTTTTGATAAATTGATTGTAGTTCCATGGTGCAAAGGTAGTGAATTTTGGGGTTTGAGAGTTGAAGGGTTTGAGGGTTTGGGAGTTTTAGAGTGGGAGAGTTCGAGAGTTCGAGAACGAATACAAATTATTGCTCTTCTTTGAATGTTGAGGCTGTCATTCTGAAAGGAGCGAAGCGTAGCGAATAATCTCAACTTTTTATAAATTGTTTTCTTATTATAACAAGAGACGCTTCGATTTCGCTCAGAATGACGCCTCTAATACCGTCCTGTTGATGAGTATACTGTCAGGCTGAGCATAGACTAAAAGTCTACGAACGCAGTTCACGAAACCTTTTTACTATAGATTCAACAGATTTTCAAAGAAAAATAGTTCATTTACGAACTGGTGATTTTTCATATTATACTAACTGATGACTCTTAATTATTCAATGAGTATTGATAATCAATTGTTTATATAGTAAATAGGTTAAGGGAAAACTATTGCTTATCTTAAATAAAAAACGTATCTTTGCACCCACTTTTTGTGCTAAAGGTCTAAGAAAGTAAAATATTATATATTAATAACTTCCGTATTTTTCAATCACATTTGTTAAGACCGTTGAAAGAGAAGGAATACAAATTTATTTAGAATTATGTCAAAAGAGACAAATTCAGCAGAATTATTATTAAACCAAAACGTAGCACCTGAACAATTTGACTGGGATTCTTTCGAATCTGGTCTTGATGCTGATGCTAGAAAAGAGAAAAGTGATTTAGAAGAGATCTACAACGGATCATTAAACAACTTAGACGATAACGACGTTCTAATTGGTAAAGTTGTAAGATTAACTGATAAAGAAGCTATCGTAGACATCAACTTCAAATCTGAAGGTGTTATTTCTCTTAACGAATTCCGTTACAACCAAGGCCTAAGTGTAGGTGATGAGGTAGAAGTAATGGTTGACAAGAGAGAAGACAAAACTGGTCAGTTACAGTTATCTCACAGAAAAGCTAGAACGCTTAAAGCTTGGGATAAAGTAAACGAACTTCACGAAACTGGAGAAATCGTTAACGGTTTTGTTAAGTCTAGAACTAAAGGTGGTATGATCGTTGACGTTCACGGAATCGAAGCATTCTTACCAGGTTCTCAAATTGACGTTAAGCCAATTAAAGATTACGATCAGTTCGTAGGAAAAACTATGGAGTTCAAAGTTGTGAAAATCAACCCTGAGTTCAAAAACGTAGTTGTATCTCACAAAGCATTGATCGAAGCAGATATCGAAGGTCAGAAAAAAGAAATCATCGCTCAACTTGAAAAAGGTCAGGTTCTTGAAGGAACTGTTAAGAACATCACTTCTTACGGTGTATTCATTGACTTAGGTGGTGTAGATGGATTAATTCACATTACAGACCTTTCTTGGTCTAGAGTGAACCACCCATCTGAAATCCTTGAGGACGGACAAACTGTAAAAGTTGTAATCCTTGATTTCGATGACGAGAAAACAAGAATCCAATTAGGTATGAAGCAATTAGAAGCTCATCCTTGGGATGCTCTTTCTGCTGACTTAAAAGTTGGTGACAAAGTAAAAGGAAAAGTAGTAGTTCTTGCTGACTATGGTGCATTCGTAGAAATCGCTCCAGGTGTTGAAGGATTAATCCACGTTTCTGAAATGTCTTGGTCTACTCACTTAAGATCTGCTGGAGATTTCGTAAAAGTAGGTGATGAAGTTGAAGCTGAAGTATTAACTTTAGACAGAGAAGAAAGAAAAATTTCTCTTGGTATCAAGCAATTATCTAAAGATCCATGGGAAAACATCGAAGCTAAGTATCCAGTAGGATCTCAGCATGTAGGAACTGTAAGAAACTTCACTAACTTTGGTGTATTCGTAGAGTTAGAAGAAGGTATCGACGGTCTAATCTACATCTCTGATCTTTCTTGGACTAAGAAAATCAAGCACCCATCTGAGTTCTGTGCAGTAGGTGATAAATTAGATGTTGTAGTTCTTGAGCTAGATATCCAAGCTAGAAGATTATCTCTAGGTCACAAGCAATTGACTGAGAACCCATGGGATAAATTCGAAACTAAATATGCTGAAGGAACTATCCACGCTGGTAAAGCTGTAGAAGTTCACGATAAAGGAGCTTCTGTACAATTCGAAGATGCTGAGGTTGAAGCGTTCTGCCCTTCAAGATTATTAGAGAAAGAAGATGGATCTAAAATCAAGAAAGGTGAAGATGCTCAATTCAAAGTGATTGAATTCAACAAAGAATTCAAGAGAGTTGTAGTTTCTCACACAGGGATCTTCAGAGACGAAGAAAAGAAAAACGTTAAAGAATCTTCTTCTAGAAACGTATCTTCTTCTTCAAACAACGAAGAAAGATCTACTCTTGGAGACATCGATGCATTAGCAGAGTTGAAAAGAAAAATGGAAGAAGGTAAATAATCTTTGAACCATTTATAAATAAGGAGCCGCTCATTTGAGCGGCTTTTTTTTGTATCTATAATTTTCAGGAGCTTCATCCCGCTATCCACTCATACTCCTCGCGCCTTTACCCTCCAGCGCTCAAACCTTCCGGGTCTCCAACTTCTGCTGCGGGGTAACCGTTACTATCGGGGCTATAATGAATATCTCGTCCTTATTAAAATTATTGTTTATATAAAGATGTTTTCTAGTGTTTTATGTTTATATTTTTCTGTTTTTTAATTAAATATGTTAAAATATTTCACTTAACAAAGAAAAAGTATTATTTTCATCACACTAAATTTAAAATATTTAACATGAAAAAAACATTCTTATTTTTCTTCATGACCTTTCTGATGTCATGGGGCGGCCTTAAAGCACAATCTGATTACATTATCATGCTGGATAATGGGAGTTCTGTTACTAATGCTGAATATGCCAATATGAAACGAGGTGCGATTAAGCTGATAGAAGAACTGTTAGCCTGCAATACCAGAAACAGAGTTGCTGTTGTGCAATATGGAACCGGAAAATATGGTGATACCAGCGGAACCGGAAAATCTTTACTTTATATTGAATCCGATTTTACCAACGACCACTTTACCGCTCAAAACTTTGAAAGACGTCTGGATTTCGGACATCTTTTTAATGAATCTCTGGTTCTGATTGCAGAAGCTTTAGGTGGGGCCGGGAATAATGATATCATAAGCCCTCAAATGACCTTGAGTAATACACAGCCTTTAAAATTTGTAGTATTCACAGATGCGGAAAGGAATTCAGGAGGTGCTGATGGATCTTATTTGGTGAGTTATAATAATACAGCTTACAGTGATCCATTGGCGTTTGAGATGGCTGTAAAGTTTAAAATGATGGGTGCGCAATTTACAATGATTCATGCCAATACAAATAGTGCGGCAGTAGGAGCGGCAGCATCTATTGCGAGTGCAGGAGGTTTGTATATGGGGGCAACAGGATTGGAGCCCAATGTGCAAGATCCTGATTATGGTGCGCTGCCAAGATTATATTATAACAGACCTAACGGGTTTAGTGTAGGACAGCCGGAAATGGATTACTGGCCAAACCTTGCATCGAATATATGCAATACCAATGGAATGGGAACGGTGAACTTCAGATATGAACCGGGTGAATGTATAGGAGCGACGTCAGGTATCGGTGGTTATTATAACCTTCCGGCTGGTGCTACTCTGGTAAACCTTAGGGTAGAGCTGATAGGGTTGCAGAACGGAACTGTATTTCCTGTAAATTTTACCCCTAACTTCGGTCCCGGGAATTTTTATAATTATTATTTCCAACCTTCAGACTTTGATAATGCTGTGAATGGTGGGGCAACTGGTGAGCAAAAATTCAGAGTGTCTATGGTTTATCTTTATAATGGTAACTATGAAATTGCTTATGCATGGAACAATTATCCTTTCTTTGATTATGATATTCTAATGAAGTGTCCGGTTTTAAGAGCTGCAAAATCTCAAACCGAAGAAAAGATTTTAAAATTAACACCTAATCCTACCACTGGTCAGTTTAAGGTTATTTTGAAAGAGGGAACGAGAGCAAGGATATTGGAAGTAAGAGACTTAATCGGAAATGTGGTTTATAATAAAGTGCTTCGTGGAGACAAAGAAATAGAAGTAGATCTGAGTTCCCGAAAAGAAGGAGTGTATATAGTGAATGTAATATCTGATAAAAACGAAATGTATTCAGAGAAAATAATTAAAAAATAATTAAAATTAAGAAACTGCTCACAAGAAAGAGCAGTTTTTTTTGAGTCAAAAACGAATGTGTAAACTATAGTCTGATATGGTCCTAAATATAATATACATGGGCTAAAACCGGATATGGACTTATTGTATTGATAAAATGGATAGTATGATATTCGTAATTTTTTTAATAATTCATATCAGATTATTTTTATGTTTTGTTAAATGTTATTGATTTTTATTTGTTAAATATTTGTAGATTCGCAACTTTAATAATGGATATGAAAAATAAAACTCTACCTATTCTGTTTGCGGTGTTTTCTTTATTTCCGGTAATTGCATTCGGACAAGATAACGAAAAGCTTATTAAAGATTATATTTCTCAAAATAAAATAAGAGAATATAAGAAGTCTGATCTCAATAATTTTATTGTAGATAATGTGGATCCTTCAAAATCATTAAATGGTAATGTTGTGAAATTTTTACAGACCTACAAAGGGGTACCTGTATATAATTCTGTTGGGACTGCACTTATTAAGGATAATAAAGTAGTTTATTACACGGATAATTTTGTGAAAGATTATGCTGTATCTACATCCGGAAATGTTACTGTAAGTAAAACCACTGCGCTTCATACTATTGCTGAAGATCTGAAGAAAACAGAGATCAATGATTTTCTTATCGGTGATTTTTCTGGGGAAAATAGCGACAGTAAAAAAATTGCAAAACAAAGACTTGTATACGTAGAGCATAAAGGAGATTTGAAGCTTGCTTATGAATATCTTCTAAGAGAACCAAAATCACCAAGCTACTGGAATTATCTGATTGATACCAATACAGGTGAGATCCTGGATAAAACAGATCTGAATCTATCCTGTAGTTTCCATCCGGGAGCTTACTCTCATAGCCATACTGAAATGGATTTTCCTCAGAATGATCTGATGGGGCCATCAAAAGCACATACACAGCTTACACCTTTCCTGGTACCGGATAATGCCAGCTATAATGTTTTCCCTTTACCAGTAGAAGCTCCAACATTCGGTTCAAGACAGGTTATCTCCAATCCGTGGTATTTACCAGCTTCACCGGAAGGATGGCATTCTGATGGTGATACCCATTATACCATTACGAGAGGAAATAATGTATATGCATATGAAGATACAGCAAATGCTGATGTTGCCGGTCTTTCTCCTGATGGTGGAGCTACCAGAAATTTTAATTTTCCATTCAGTATAAATGGTACTCCTGCTGCCAATCAGAACGCTTCAATTACCAATCTGTTTTATTTAAATAATAAAATTCATGACGTATTTTATAAATTCGGATTTACAGAAACAGCCAAAAATTTCCAACAGAATAATTTTGGAAATGGTGGACTAGGTAATGATTATGTGGAAGCAGAAGGGCAAGATGGTGGCGGACTTAATAACGCTAACTTCGGTACCCCTTCAGATGGAAATAAACCATACATGCAGATGTATCTATGGTCTGCAGTAAATCAGCTGTTTTTTTACAATACTCCAGGAGCTGCAGTGGCTCGTACCCCTATTACAGGTACTGCTGAGTTTGGTCCTGCATTAACAGGTACCGGAATAACCGGAGATGTACAGCTGGCATCAAGCGTAACGGCCTGTACAGCATTGCCGGCAGGATCACTTACTGGTAAAATAGGTCTAATTGAAAGAGGTGGTGGAACAAACTGTGGCTTTGCTGTAAAAGCAAAAAATGCTCAGGATGCAGGAGCTATAGCTGTAGTGATTTATAATAATGCAGCAGCTACAAATTTCCCATCGGGAATGGGGGGGTCAGATCCTTCTATTACGATTCCTACAGTTTCAATTGAAAATGCAGAAGGGGAATATATCAAAACTCAGCTTGCAGGTAATACAACGGTAAATATTACCCTTAAAAATGACCCTGCTACAAGTGTTACTCCGGACGGAAGTTTTGATAACGGAATTGTAACCCATGAATATGGACATGGAATATCAAACAGATTAACAGGTACAGGATATGGATGTTTATCTACATCAGTAAGTAGAGAGCAAATGGGTGAAGGATGGTCCGATTTCTTTGCTTTAATGCTTACCAACAGACCTGGAGATAATGCTTCTGTAGCAAGAGGTATGGGAACTTATGCAGGTGGAGAAAAAATAACAGGTGGCGGAATCAGACCTGCTAAATATTCTCCGGATTTTGCTGTGAATCCTTATACTTACGGAACTACGAATCAGATGCAGTATACAAATACAAGCGGAGCTTTGGTTACTGACTCTCACTCTATTGGTTTTGTATGGGCAACCATGCTATGGGATCTTCATTGGAAATATGTTGAAAAATATGGGTATTCTTCAGATGTAATGTCAACCACTCCTAATGGAAGCTCAAAAGTATTACAGTTAGTAACTGATGCTTTAAAGCTTCAGGGATGTAACCCTAGCTTTATTGACGGAAGAAATGCAATATTGGCTGCTGATGTAGCATCTACGAACGGACAGGATAAATGTATGATCTGGAAAGTTTTTGCAAAAAGAGGACTTGGGGTAGGAGCTTCAGCAGGAGTTAAGAATGTGATTACCGATCAGGTAGAAAACTTTGATATACCGGCAGAATGTGCTTCATTGGGTACAGATGAAGTTACTTCGTACAGAGATCAGAAAGTTTCTGTTTACCCGAACCCTGCAAAAGATGAGTTTTATATTGATTTCCCAAGCAAAACCCTTGGAAAAGTAAGTGTAGAACTATATGATATGTCTGGTAAACTGGTTTCTTCGGAAGATAAAATTTCTCCGGAAAATAAAAAAGCAATTTCTACAAGTCGCCTTATAAACGGTACTTATATCGTGAAGGTGAAAGGACTTGGTTTTGAAGCCAATTCTAAAGTGATTGTTAAAAAATAACTGACTATATAATCAATTTGGTAGATCGCCGCAAGCAAAGCTTGCGGCGATCTTATTTATCTATCATGTCAACACCTCAGAATATTTTAATTTATATGTTGTACCTTTGCAGGCTGTTAAAAAAATTATGAAGAAGAAAAATATACTAAAAGGTGTTTTATTTGTAGGGATTGGTGCTAGTATATACGGAATGTTGGCCACTTTCGTAAAAATGGCTTATCATGATGGTTTTACAACGTCTGAAGTAACTACATCCCAATTTGTATTAGGTTTAGCAGGACTTTTGATCCTGAATTTGATTCAAACTCTAACCTCGAAAAAGAAATTATCAATGCCAAGCTCCAAAGAGGTCAGAATGCTGATGCTTGCAGGAACGTCATTGGGAGGAACCAGTTTGTTTTATTATATAGCGGTTCAGTATATCAATGTGTCCATTGCTATCGTATTGCTGATGCAGTCGGTATGGTTCAGTGTTGTAGTGGAAAGTATTATTACCAAAAAGCTACCCAATGCAAGAAAAATTGTCGCTGTAATTATCGTATTACTGGGGACAGTTTTAGCAACCAACCTTATTAATATGGAGATCGAACTGGATTGGCATGGTGTATTCTGGGGATTAATGGCTGCCGCTTCGTATACATTAACGATGTTTACGTCCAACACGCTGGCTACTCATCTTCCTGTTTTCAGAAAGAGTATTATTATGCTGACAGGTGGTTCCGTTGTTGTTTTTGCATTCCTTTTCTTTGCACAGATAGGGCCTATGTATTTTGACGGATTAAAAGCTTTCTATTTGAACTTTACAGAAAATACAGAACATATTCACTCTTTCAATTATTCAATATTCTGGACGTATGGAGCTGTGCTGGCATTGTTCGGAACTATTATTCCACCAATTCTTTTCAATATCGGTTTCCCGAATGCAGGATTAGGACTGGGAAGTATTGTTTCTTCACTGGAACTTCCGGTTTCCGTAACTATGGCCTTTGTTCTATTGGGTGAACAGGTGTTTTTAATACAGTGGGTAGGAATTGCTCTGATTCTTTTTGCTATTGTTTTAATGAATCTTCCATCCAAAAAAGAAAAAGAAATTTCTGTAGCAGAATTATCATAAAAAAATAATATTTAACGAAAAATAACAGTTGAAAACCGTTCCTTTTGGAGCGGTTTTTTTAATTTTAAAAGCTTAAAGTAAAGTACCATGAGATATTTCAGAAATGTAGCCACAGCAATACTATTAACCGGATCGGGAGCTCTTTTTTCACAAGTAAAACCTTTAGATGCAATGTTGTCTGATTATCAATATCCCTATGAAGTGCATTTTAAAGATTTAAAATCTCAGGATAACGATCTGAAGATGGCTTATATGGATGTAAAGCCTCAAAAAGCAAATGGGAAAACCGTTCTGCTTCTTCATGGAAAAAACTTTAATGGAGCTTATTGGGAAAGAACAGCCAAAGATCTTTCGGAAAAGGGATTCCGTGTGATTATTCCGGATCAGATCGGGTTTGGGAAATCCTCAAAACCTCACAGTTATCAGTTTTCTTTTTCACAACTGGCCGAAAATACAAAGGCTGTTCTGGATGAATTGGGAATTGATAAAACCATTGTTCTAGGCCATTCAATGGGTGGAATGGTAGCTACAAGATTTACTTTGCTTTATCCTGAAAAAGTTCAGAAGCTGATTCTTGAAAACCCCATCGGACTTGAAGATTATAAGACATTCGCAGCCTATCAGAACATAGATCAGGCTTACCAATCAGAGCTTAAAAATACAGCAGAAACGTATAAAAATTATCAGCTGAAATTCTATTATGATAACAAATGGAAAGAAGAATATCAGCCATGGCTTGATCTGATCGCCGGCTGGACTCTTCATAAAGATTATCCACAAGTGGCATGGGATGCTGCGCTGACATCCGATATGATCTATAACCAACCTGTTTGTTATGAATTTAAAAATATAAAAGTTCCTACTTTATTAATCATTGGAACCAGAGACAGAACCGCAATAGGAAAAGACAGAGCTCCTAAGGAACTTCAGGCTAAAATGGGGCAGTATCAAGAGCTAGGGAAGAAAACCCAACGTGAAATTAACGGATCTCAACTCGTGGAGCTTGAAAATGTAGGACATCTTCCACATATTGAAGTCTATCCTCAATTTTTTGAGGCTTTGTATAACTTTATTAAATAGTCTATACTGGTTTTTATTGAGATGATTGTTATATAATCTGGCTGTAAAAGGGAGTTACAACAATTGTATAACTTTCTATTTATCCAAAACTGGTGATAAACAGAAATTTGTTAACTTTGAGGACACACTAAAGACGAAATGAGTTAATGATGTCGGAGATAAGATTATCAAAAAAACAAATTCTACATAGGCTAAATACGATCAAAATAAAACCTTCCGGACTTCAGGGAAGAAAGTTTGGTGTATCTGTAAAATACTATTCCGGTAATGAGGAGAAACCATCCAAAAGAATAGATTATACTGTAGATGCCCAACTGAATATTGAATATGGCAAGGGATCGTTAAGCATTAATAAAGAAGATATTTTTTACAACCAGCATGAACCGGATAAGGTCAGTGAAATTATCTCTTTGGCATTATCTGCAACCATTTATCCTGTGGAAGTAGATCTTAATGAAAAAGGTTCCGGAACGGGCGAGATCATCAATCATGATAAAATGTTGGAAAGATGGAAGATTCAAAAATCAAAAATAGCTGATAAATACAGCAGTAAAGAGCTGGATGTTTTTTTTGAGAACTTTGAAAATAAGCTTCAAAATAAAGCTGTTATTGAACAAAGTCTGCACAATGACTGGTTCTGGAATCTGTTTTTTCATCCTAAATTCATTCATTACGGAGATACCCGAAAAGTTGAAAGAGATCTTTATCTTTCTGTAATTCCTTATCGTGGACCGTTGAAATTTTCAGGAGTACAGACCATTGATAAATTTCCTACGGATTATCACTCTTTTGTCATAGAATTTGAAAGCGAAGAATTATTGGCTCCAAGGTATTTTTATCCTGAAGGTCACCATGATGATGGTACTCTTTATATGACACTTAAAGTGATCTTTGATCATGATCTGTATCATCATTTTCCGATGCACACAAGAGCTTATTTTGAAGTATTCTCAAGGGATTGGTCGGGAGAAAAAGTATTCGTGAAAAAGATCCATTATACCCAATATCAGTTGGGGTCAGAGGAATATAAAGACAAAGTATTAGATGAAAGCAGTCCTTTTATTACAGGTGGTCTTGTAAAAGTGCCGCCTAATAAATGGGGATTTGATAATTTCGAAAGAATAGAAAACGACTGGTAAAATGTATCGGTTCAGGAAAAAGACTTATTTTTACACAAAACACCAAAATGTCACTAAAAGAAAAAGTAGTACAGGGAGCAATCTGTCAATGTAAATTTGGCTCTGCTCCGGATAAGTTAAAAGTACTTACACAAACCAAATATTATGTGAATGACAATGCTGGTAGCAGTAAACTTGCCGCTACCCATAAAGATATTGGAGCGACCTTTGAGAAGAATACTTTCGGTTCATGCGCCAAAAAAAATAATACCCCATGTTCAGCTGTAGTAACCCAATGGAGCGGCTACTACGAAAAAGAACTCTACGATCCCCCCGGAGGCTATATCCTGCTGCAAGACAGCAAAGCAACCTGTCCCATCGGAGGTACAGACTGTATTTCTATCATGAAATCCGGACAAATGGGAGAACCTACCAAAAAGAATCTTCAGAACGCGGATAGTGAACTGCAGTCACATGTTAATCCTGTGATGGATATGAAGAATTATAATGAAAAAGAGGCTTATAAAACTAATTTTTAAAGAAAACCATGGGAACAGCAGGGATTAAAAAAGCATTAATTAAAGATGCCAAGCAGAATGTAAAACCATATAATAATAGTTTTCTTGTAGAATTGGGGCATGGGCATAGTTCTTTTACCGCTTATGTTGATAAATCTTGTTTGGGACCGGGAACTGAAAACCCGGAGACTACAATTAAAGATGTAAAGTGGTTTTTGGTAAGAGAACATGTCTGGTTTAATTATAAACAGACATATTCTGAGCTCAGTCCCAGTAATTTTTTTACAAAATTAACTACTGAGGAAGATGGAACTAAAATTTTTGAAGGAAATAATCTGATTGTAAATGTTAGCAGTATTAAAGGAAATGGGAATGGAAATATTGGAGTTGTATATTTATTAATTCCATATAGTGTTTTTCCAGAATCAGACGGCGTAGAAATCCTAAGAGTTGTAGTATTGGATAAGCCACAGATATTATATTGTCATTTTAAGTTTCCAAAAGAAGGAGGGTATATCCCACTGGAAAATAATGAGAAGAGAGCTGCTTATGGGCAAACTGTAGAAGTTGAAATGTATGCTCATTTGTTACCTGATTGTAGAAATTATGCTGAAAAATTTGTTTTTGATGTAGAACTTATAAATAGAGGGAATGCAGTCGCTAAATTAGAAAAACAAGAACTCAAATTTGATGGTACAAAAGGATTATTTTATTACAATCCAAGAAAGAAGTTAGAGTTTTTTATTGACCCTGAATGGCAGAAAAATCATGTAGATAAAAAAAGTGATGAAAAGTTTTATCTTAGATTAAAGGGGTATATTGGTTATTCAGAATCTGTTTATATTGCTTCAGATCACGTGGCTGCTACTGGTGAATATGATTCGGAGAAAGCTACTACAGATTGGACTCGACTAGAGAATGGTAAATGGGTGTATGATAATTCAAGAGAATTATTAGTGCCCTATGATACAATGAGTGAGCTTTTAAGCCGGTTTGAAGTTGCAAAAAATGACCAGATACAATATATTGGTGATATCCGTTATACTCAAAAGGGAATTGATCCGTGTGGTTATAGTACAATTACCATAAAAGATGAAAGTGATAAAAACAGAGATCCTTTAGTCATTTTTGATGAAGATGAAACTAAGAGTCCTATAGATAGAACTGCTCAAATTTTTGGATTGATTACTGGTGAGGAAAGAAAGAATGTATCAATCACATTGGGTAAATTAACTAATAAAAATGTTTTATGTAATGGACTGCTTTTAGAAGCTGGGCAAAAGCATAATGATGCTAAACACATTTTCCAGATAGATAGAGTAATGCCTGCTTTAAGAAATAAAGATGGTGTTTATGTAGTAGTACAGGATCCTGAACAGGCTGGAGATGTAGACGTAGTTCCTGATAAAAAGAGGGGCTTATCAAAGGATGTAAGTGAGGTACAGCAATGGCAAGAAGGTATTGACTTTAAATTTGAGGGAGAAGATAAGATGATTTTGATGCTGAGATATATGTATAATAAAACAGCTTTCGAGAAGATTCAAAATCCAGATAATAAAGTCGTAAATAATTTAATGAATGATATATGGCTTTTTAATTATTTTTTATTAACACAAGATAAGGCTCAAATTTACTTTTTACCAATATCAACGTGTAGATATCCAAATCAATTAGCTAAAATAAATGTATATCCCGATATTGAATGGTTGCTTAGTTTAAAGCTTAGTTCAACCACACCTAACGTATATTCTCATACAAATATGCCTTCTGGTGTAACTCATGAAATTCATCAGGAAAGAGCTTTAGAAGCTGGAAATAATAGGAGGTGGTTAAATAAAGAAGTTTCTTTTGAACTTGTACTTAAGGCAACAACAGGATCAGTTGAAAAATCAATTGGGGTTAGTTATGAAGAAAAAATCACAACATTACTTAAAGCATTAATAAAAGTAAAAGAAACGTTAGATAGTATTTGTGGTGTTACCAGTGCTAGAAGTGGAATGGCCGCTGGAATTGCTGACAGGTTGCCTGGATTTTTAGGAAAAAGTCCTATTACATTTCAGTTGGATTATCCTGTTATTACCATTGAAGGAGGGTGGAAATTTGGATATAATGCCACTACTAAAAATGTCGAGCCACAAGGTAAACTTGCTGTTGCTTTTACTCCATTGATAAAAGGAACAGGTAAATTAGATTTAATAGCTTGTGCAGAATTTATTCCCCCAGCTAAACCAATTATTGTAGCAATTCGAACTGCTACTAAAGCTGTAGGTGTTGATATCTGGTTTAATTTGTATGCTTTTGGGCAAATAGATATAAGTTATACCTTTTTATTTGGAGCAGTAGATGGTACGGAACCACTTAATATTGCCACAACCGTAGGTGTAGGGGCTGAACTTGGAGTAAAAGCTTCTGCGGAAGTACCTAAATTAAGTTTTGGTGGCGATACAACCGATGATATGGATATTGGCTTTGAAGCATCTGCTCGTGGAGAAACATCAATAATAATTTCTGGAAAACAAGGTTCTACAACAGAAGGAATTTATGTTGAACCGTCTTTAGGATTTGGTGGGATGGTAGTTTTTGTTACTGCTAAAGCCAGTGTTTGGAAAATGGGTGTAGGCTTTGAAGAAAAACCGTATGAACTTATAAAACCAGAGCCGGATCTGTTAAAAGATAGATTTTATATAATAAAAGCGAATAATGATAAAAAGTAGTTTAATAAGCTTATTTGTAATGATGTTAGTATCATCATGTCAAGGACAAGAAAAAGAAAAAAAAATGGAAAAAGTAAAAGAAAACATCATCAGTTCCATCCATTCATATAGTACCACACCTGTCTATTCGCTACAAATGAATAAACAAGGCTGTAAACTTGTTGTCGAAATGGAGGATAATGTTGATTATCGATTGACAGAGAATAGAGGAGAAAGTATTATGTTACCTTTAAACGTGATGATTACTAAAAGTGGTAAGCAAACTTTAAAAATTAAAATTTACCCAAAGGACGGAGATCAATATATTACGAAGTATGCTCATGTTAAAGTTAATATTTTTAATGCACCTGATAAAAGTAGCTCTTTAAAAGATTACAAAAAAATAGCTGAATTCACTTTGCCAGAAGGATTAGAAAGTCAAAAACTTCCTTTTTATGAACATACAATTGATTTTGATGCTACAGTTCCTTTTGATTATAGTAAAGAGTTAGATAAGGCAGTTGCCCTTAATAAAATTCCTAATATTGAAGAGCTGGTTGTAAAAAAGTACAATGAAGTAAGAGCCATTTGTGAAAAATCAGATGTAGCTGCATATACAAGCCTTAGTGCCCACTCTGCTGCCTTAGTATATAATGCAACATATACTGATATTCAGGAAGTGAAAAATAAAAATGAGAACCAATATGGGATTGTAGATTCTAAACTAAAAAATAGAACTTTTATTCCTATTGAAAATTATTATATGCAATTCTATGCAAATAATAAAATTGTAGCATTATGGCAAAGAAATCACAATCCTTTATTGTATTTGAAAGGTGAGAATTCAACAGGAAAAGTAGTTGAAGGCGGTGATCCTTTATTTTTATATATGCCTGAAGGAAGTAATGAATTAAAAGCTTGGTAAAGGATTTTGATGGTTAGAATACATGGGCTTTTAGGATTTATAGTAAGAAATTTCTTGCTGTTTTTTCAAATATATGCTATCGTATATGTTTTTATTAACTCATATATTAATCAATGGTTTTCCCTGAATAGAGAATCTTTTTTTGAATTTGAAAAAGCTGTTGTTATCAATTTTTTTCAGGCAGAAATTCTATTCCTATATCTCTTTTATAAGAAGATTAGGAATAATAATAAGTCTGCTAAATTGAAAACCATTTATTTGAACTATCTGCATGATATGGAGAAACAAGGAATTAATAAAAAGAAGGCTTTGATATCGATGTTGATTGCGCTTATTATTTTAGCATCAATTTTTACTCTGTTGATATTGAAATCCCCATTTGGTAGCTTTATTGAATTAGTGATAGGACTTAATGAAATAATGATAAAAAATGTTGAAATATTGGTCCCATGTCTCTTATTTGCTGTTTTTCTATATTTTCAATTAAGATACGAGAGGCAAGATACTTCTTTCAGTGCCTATAGTCGATTTGGTATTATCATGTATAGCTTTGGAATTTCAATACCATTGTTTATCGCTTTATTCATTATACGAATTTATTTTTCTGGAAAAACTGAGGATTCTTTTGTGCCAGCAGGATTACTGGCGATTAATTTATCTTTTTTGATTACAATTATTAAGCAAAAATCATTTAATGCAATCAAAAGTAAGTCATGAAAAATAAGGCAATTTATAAAATTTTACTATTAACAAGTCTTGTTGGATTCACTATACAATCATGCGCGCAAGATAAAAAAAAACTAAAATCAGATATAAGTCAAATAGAAAAAGATATTATACAAAAAGAGTTTGGACATAGTTATCGTTTAAAATACGAACATAATAATTGTTCGTATGAGATTCTAATCAATGATGTGCCATTAATTACTTTTTATGGATTAGGAGAGCGTTCTACTACAGCTTATATTAACCAATATATGTTGAAACCAGGGAAACAGGAAATTACTATACGGATGTATCCTAAAAAAACAGACGATACAAAATTTAACGAAACTCTTGATTCTACTTCTTTTGTCAAGTTAAAATTGGATAAAATTAAAATGGGAAGTCAGGAATGGGAATTTTCGAAGGAAGGAAAAGCAAGAGATTGGGAAGAGGTATTGGCTTATCAAACCCCTAAACTTGAAAAAGATGTTCCCTTTGCAGAATTTAAAATTCCTTTTGAGGCATCAAAACAAGAATTAACTTGGGAAATAAAAGGCTGGAGCGAAAGCCAAGCTTTAGTCAATAATGAAGCTCTGAAAAAAGAAGTGTTTGATTTCTATAAGAACTTTCAACAAGTCATAGAAAATCAAGATAAAAATGCTTACATGAATTTACTTGCTCATTCTATTTTTGAAGAAGCATCAGCTGATTCATGGGAAAGTAGGGCATTTATAAAAGATGCAATGGAAGAATTGGCAAATAAACCTATTGCTAAACAAAAGTTTTTATTTCCTATCAATGAAAACACTGCTGAACTAAAATTCTATGGAAATGGAAGAGTGGTGACTTTGGTAAGTAAAGATCCTCGTTCATTTGGATATTCACCATTAGTAGCAAAAGGAGAAAAGAGTAATTTTCCTATCGCTTATACTTTCTACCTGCATAAGCCAAAAGGAAGCAACAAACTAGAAATTATTAGGTAAATAAAATAATTTTGAAACAGCTTTTAAATATCGGAATCAAAATAATAGGAATTATATGTTTAATTGCTACAATCATCATTGCTATTATTGCATATACTTATAAGATAGAAGTTTTACCTACTTATTTGGCTATTATTTTTTGTGGAATTTTATTTGAAAGTTATAGAATTTCGAAAGAAAGCAAATCAATCTTGTATGTTTTATTATGTGCTTATTTTATTAGCTTAATTGTTTTCTTTCCTAATGAAGGAAAAGGTGTTTATCATTTTGAAGAAAAAATTAAACGATTACCATATGTTTTATGTTTTTCCTATTTAATAATTTTAATTGCTTCCCATAAAAAAAGAATAATCCCCAG
Source organism: Chryseobacterium sp. CH25 (assembly GCF_004119455.1). Lineage (GTDB taxonomy): Bacteria > Bacteroidota > Bacteroidia > Flavobacteriales > Weeksellaceae > Chryseobacterium. The sequence goes on along the minus strand of NZ_NRQT01000001.1, from coordinate 949,500 downwards.
ACTAACCGAAGGAGTAACCTTACTGCTTTCGGTTTCTTTTATATATTGGTTATTAAGTAAGCAATTGCTGAATTTTGAAACTTGGTATTCATCAATAATAACAATAGTTACTTTATTATTTTCATTAATTTCCATCATTAATGGATTGTTTTTGGTGAAACTTTCTAAATTAAATCGTTTAATACTAAGTATTTGGAGTACAATAATAGTATTTGTAATAGGTGTAGATAATTTTATAGATTTGATGAATTATGGTAGTTTTAATCATCATGGTTTTTCTGATACATTTAAAATGGCTATTCAATATTTTCTTTTTGGGATGAGTAGTATTTACTTAGTTCAAAACTTTTTTTTATTATTGCTTCTAGTGCCATCGAAAGAAGATAAAGACGATATTTTGTTTTACGAAAACATCAGAGATCATTACGGACGTTATTCTGAAAGTCAGGTAAAGAGACTTTTTTCCATTTTTGCATTATATATTGCTTTGTATTCTTTTATTTAAATTATAAAATAAAAATTTTACCTGTAAATACCATTATTTGGATAGTTACATTTACATTTCCAGTTATATTAAATATAATGATAAAGATTAACGATAAAATAAGAAAAAGTAAGTCCATTGACTTCTGATGAAATTAAGATGTATTAAGCCATGAAAAATAACAGTTTCTGGGTAAGCTTCTTCTCCCTTGTATTCATGCTTTTATTTCTTGGTTTCGGTGGAAAGGGACTTTATTACAGCTTAGAGAAATTTTATAAGCATACCAGTTTGGTATTGAATGGTGTAAAAACAGAAGGACATATTACAAGTTATACAGAAAGCAGAAAGGAAGAGAAGAATAAATATACAAGATTTTATTCTCCTATCATTAGCTATTATGATACTGTCAACAGGTCTTACACACTGTATGCTGATTACAGTAGTAACAGTAAAGAATGGTCAAATGAAGTAACAATTTACTATGATAAAGACGCTCCTTCAAAAGCTATTCGGGGTGGGTTTTGGTATTTATGGTTTTCTCCATTTATCGTATTATGTCTGTCTTTGATTCCGTTTGGGTTGGGAGTATATCTGCTAAAATATAATATCAGGCTGATGATGGGAGGACAAAATAATAAGTCTGGTTCTTGTTAAGAAAAGTTGATGCATGTTGAAATTATCAGAAAATAAAAACATGAGAACCGTTGGTTCTTTTGTTCCGGTTTTTAAATATGTCGGAATTATTTTTACATGGGTTAGCTTGATGAACGATACAGATCTGCAAAGCTTTCTTACCGTTTTTGAAAAAAAGATTGGGTTTGAAATATTTCTTTTATCAATAAGTTTTTTCCTGATAGGGCTTGGCCAAAATACCAAAACGAAAAAAGATCCTGCAAATTATAGAGTATACATCCTATTGTTTTCCTTATTCACAATAGGTTCTGTAATAGCTGCTTGGAATAATATCCAATTACTAATCTCTGTCCTTATTATTATGTTGACTCATCTGTTCAGTTTTATAAGCCAGTCAGGAGAGTATGGATCTTCTGCAAATGATATATTTATAAGTGGGAGAGGTTCCATTTTTTGCTTTGTTTGGGCTGTTATTTACGGAATTCCTGTCGGATTGCTCTTAAAACATTTCAATGTATGGGAAAATACTGTAATTTTAGGAACTGCTGTGATTGGATATTATTCAGTATTGTTGTTGTTTGAAATTAGATTTTGGCTAAAATCAAGAGGATAAACCTAATAACTACTATTTTACTTATGTTTCATAAATTCTATTCAGAAGATCATTTTTTAATTTTGGAAAATCCTTTTCTTAAAGAGAAAATAGACTTTAATTCCATTGATGATATCATCATTTCCAGTCAGTTTCCATCCAGAAAATACTCTTTGTATATGTTCTTTTCACAGCCGGTACAATATGAAGAGAAAAAAGGCTGGTGGAATAAGATCATCTGTGCTATCATTAATAACAACAATAATCCTTATCAGATTAAGAGATCGTATTATGATAATGAGATTGAGCCTTTGCTGGCACTTATAAAGAAAGGGTTGCCGGAAGCAGATCTTCCTAATTTGAAAAATAGTCTGTTTTGGAGAACAGATGATGGAAAAAATATCTTTTCCAATATGAAAGTGATGTATAGCAGAGAGAGAATTCTGTTAGCTGATATTCTTAGGAAGCATGGGATGATGAGAGAATAGTGGAATTTATTGTATTTTAACCCTAAATAAATCAGGTAAAAGCAGTCCTGCGACGAGTAAACAGTTCTGTATAATAGTATTTCTGATGATAATTGGAAATGTTGGGTGTTCAGGCAAGTCTAATTCTCAGGACATAAAAACTGAAATTATATAATCAAATGAAAATCAAATATACATTTATCATTCTTTTTCTCAATCTAATGATGGCTTCCTGCCAGTCAAAATCTGAACAAACAGAGTTGAGTATTTTGCAGGAGCCTAAAAGTATTTTTAACAATAAAGAATATCCACTCAGATATCATAATTATACAGATGACGTTCATAGTAGGATCGTGTTGCAAGGTACTCAGATTCAGGAAAAATGGCAGCTTTTCAAAGACTTTAAATTCGATTATATGGATGTCTATTGTAATAAGGAAAGGATTATTGGTTTTAAAGGATATGTAGCAGAAACTGACGCTAAAAATAATAGAGATAAGGCATATCAGGATCTTGTAAGACGTATTTCAGCAGATAAGAATTATGATCAGATTGAATTGAAAAATGATGATCCGAATGTTGTAACCCATGAATGGGAGTCTAAAGAATTGATTCTTGGTTTAAAGTATGAAAGAATAAATAAAAGTATTGCTTTGATAGCCATACGTAAAAATGAGTTATCCTATTTTTCTGATAAAATATTCTATAGTGAATTTTTAAATCTGACTAGATGGAGAAACTCAGACTCACAGGTTCATTTTAAAGAGTTAAAAGTGCAACCTTCAGCAAATGATAAGAGCTTTTACAAAGAAAAATTTAAAGATCTGAAAAAAGAGTATGAAAAGAAATGATGCGGTAAATCAATACAGAATAGACAAAAAAAGAGATAATCGTGTAATCGTTATTCTCGCTACTATATTTACACTTTTATTCCTGGCAATGGGGGCTGGAGGAGTCTATTACAATGGTAGTAAATTGTACAGACATATCAAATTAGTATCTGATGGAGTAAAAACGGAAGCAAGGATTACGGGGTATAAAGAAAGCTGGTCGAAGGATGGTGACGAGATTAATTATACCAAAATGTATTCTCCGGTTATCACTTATTATGATTCTTCCAATCATTCGTATATTCTTTATGCTGATTATAGCAGTAACAGCAAAGAATGGTCCAATGATATAACTGTGTATTTTGATAAAAAAGATCCTTCCAAAGCCATTCTTGGTGGGTTTTGGAATCTTTGGTTCAGTCCATTTATATTTCTGTGTCTTCACATGATCCCATTAATAATTGGATTGCTTGTTCTAATATATTACATTGGAACATTAAAAAAGAAAAAACCGTTTATAACTTAAACGGTTTTTTCTTTTGATTTGAATGCCAGTAAAGTAATGACCCCAATCCCTGAAAAAATAACACATGAAATTCCCAGATTCTGAATAAAACCTATACTTACCAAACCACTTCCTATCAATACATAATAAATAAGTCCCAGCAGGGCTCCCGCACTTCCGGTTTCATTTTTATAATGGATTAATGCAGTGCTCAGAATATTCGGAATAGCCATACTGAAAGCCATCACGATAAAGAAGTAAGGAATCAGAAAATAAATTCCACATCCGCTTAATATCCACACAAAAGCAGAAGCAACAAATGATCCTACTACACTTGCAATAACTAAAATATTAGGAGCTATATTTCTTAAAAGTAGAAATCTATTCAGTTTGGCCCCCACAAAAGTTCCTGCAGCCAAAATAATACTGCTGTATCCAAAAACATAGGATGAATACTGTTGTTCTTTAAAAATAAAAGGTGCCAGAGAATAATAGGAAAACAGCAAAACATTAAAACTCATAACCAATAAACAACATTTGATAATGTCGCGGTCTCTGAGCATTCGTTTCAATAAACCAAACAGAAACTGTAAATTGATTTCTTTTCCGGAATGATGGGTTTCAGAAACATTTCTTCTGGAAAGAATATAAAATACGACTGCTATCAGATACAAAGTGATAAAAACCCCTTGATGACCCGCTGAAGAAGCAAGAACCGAACCTGTGCTCATTCCGATAATCGGACTGATGGATAAACCAATCCCGATCCACGAAAATACCTTACTGATATGGTCCTTGTCATAAGTATCACGCAGAATCGTCTGGGTAACAATAGAGCCTACAGAAATACCAAAAGCAGAAACAATCCTGGCAGCAAGTAAAATCATAAAACTAGGAGCGAAAATAGCAGCAAAAGTTCCAATTCCATAGGTAATCAGCCCATATTCTAATGACTTTTTTCTTCCAATCCTATCGCATTGTACACCCCAAAATGCCACTCCCAAAGCAAAAGCGATAAAATACAGGCTTATCGTTAAGGTGGTAGATTCTTCATTCACTCCAAATTTTTCCTGAACCATTGGTAAAACAGGACTGTAAATGGTTTCCACAAACTGAGGAAGCATTACCAATACCGTCAATAGCCAAAGCGGATTTGTCTTTTTCATTTTTTTCTGCAAAGTTTTGAAAATTTCAATGTATATTTATAATGATATAAAAACAAAAAATATCAAAAATAAGACATGGCTGTATTAAAGCAGAGCGAAGAATTTAATGCTGATGCTCTTAAGGAAAAAGTAATTGGAATAGCTTCTGATATGGTTATGCACGACTCCGGTTTTCATAGCCATAAAACTAAAGCTCAACTTCTTTATGCTCCTTCAGGCTGTATGACGGTAACCACTTCCGATCGCCAGTTTGTATTGCCACCATTCAGAATGTTGTGGATACCGGCCAATGAAAACCACCGGGTGAATTTCCGTAACGTTGTGGCTTACAGATCTATTTATTTTGACAGTGAATATGCAGAAAAGTATATGAAATCCAGTCTTAAGGTTCTTCACGTAAACCTTCTGCTAAAAGAAATTATTGAAAGAATATGCTTCTGGGAATGGACTGTCTTGAATCCTGATCAGAAAAATATATTAAATGTATTCTGGGATGAAATAGTGAAGGCTCCTGAAGAAAAGTTAGAACTTAAAATGCCCATTGACAGACGTTTTAAAAGAATAGTAGAAGAGTGGACAACAAGAAATTCCCTGCCACCTATGCTGAAAAACCTGGCAGAACAAACCAGTGCCGTTGAAAAAACAATCACCCGTATTTTTAAAAAAGAAACCGGACTTTCTTATCAGGAATGGAGGCAGCAATGGCGTCTTCAGCGATCTATAGAACTTTTAGTAGATGGAAACTCAATAGGAGAGGTGTCTCATATTTTAGACTTCTCCTCAGACAGTGCTTTTATTGAATTTTTTAAAAGACATACAGGATCCACACCATTTCAATACCTCATAAAAAACGAATAAACCTACTTACCATCTATCCCAAACAAATACTCCAGTTGAAGGACTGAACATTCCCCTCCTCCGGAGGGGTGGCAAAAATTCAATAATTTTTGACGGGGTGGTTAAACTATTACCTTTCAATCCATTTCTTGTCTTATGCAAAGCCCATTGCCAATTAATTTCTATAAAATTGTATAGGCAAACTAAAATAGATACCATGAACAATTACACCAATACAATAGAAGTAAAAACCACTGTAAATAAAGCTTATCAATCTTTAACTCATCAGATTCCGTTTTGGTGGACTGATATGTTTGAAGGAGCTTCCGCACAGATAGGAGATGTATTCACTATAAGATTCGGAGCAGATATTTACAAAACAATGAAGGTGAAAGAAGCGATCCCTGATACAAAAGTAATCTGGTATGTAGAAGACTCATTAATTGCTCTTCCTGAATTAAAGAATCAGACTGAATGGATCGGGACAACCATCGTTTGGGAAATAGAGCCAGATGGAGAAAACATTCAAATAAAAGTTACCCACCTCGGCTTAAGCCCGAATATTGAGTGTTATGATATCTGTTCTAATGGTTGGGTACAGTTCCTCGGCAGCCTGAAACTCTTCCTGGAAACCGGAACAGGTACTCCATACAAAGCAAAATAGCATACTATGAATTAATAGGGATATATCCGTAAATAGTATTACTTATTGCTCATTATTTATTACTCATATTATTTCCCACAGATAGCGCAGATTTTCACAGATCTTAATGGTAGATGTAAACGGAATTTTGACTGACCTAGGAATTAGGAGCGTTAAGAAAATGTCAATGTAATCCGTTAAAAAATTTCCACTGTCTGAGCATGGGTTCTCTTTTGAATCGAAGAAGTACCAGATGATCCATGCGAGTTTGGAAATTTTAGGAGTACATTGACATTTTTAGTGGATAATTCCAGTCTTGAACTTTTGTATACTTTTGTTTGACTACGTCGAATCTTCGATTTCAAGACAAAAGTATAAATAAGCATTACTTATAAAAAAAGGAAGCTGTTTACGAGTAAACAGCTTCCTTTTGCATTTATTGTTGTCTGAATTATTTCTTCTTGTAAGCAGCGTCTTTAATTCTCGCTTTTTTACCTCTAAGATCTCTGAAGTAGTAGATTCTAGCTCTTCTAACTCTACCTCTTCTGTCAACCTCGATTTTTTGAAGTGCAGGCATGTTGATAGGGAATACTCTTTCTACACCTACATCACCAGACATTTTTCTGATTGTGAAAGTTTTTGTAGAACCAGTACCTCTTAATTGGATAACTGTCCCTTTGAAGAACTGAGTTCTAGTCTTTTGTCCTTCTTTAATTTCGTAATACACAGTAATTGTATCACCTGCTTTGAATTCAGGGAATTCTTTTTTCGCAATGTACTTGTCTTGTACGTACTTTAATAAATCCATTATTAATAAAATAAAATGTTAAAGCTAAGCAACTTACACGTTTATCGTCAGAGGTTGAATAACAGGTTGCAAATGTACAAAATAGTTTTTGAATACACCAAATATTTAATGTGTTAAAAACTATAATTTTTCCATTCAGATTTCATCAAAAAATTAACAGATTCTTTAAGATTCCATCAGACAGAGTTTATATGGGACATCTACTTTTGCCCGAAATAAAAATCAGAGGACTGATTTTTTTAAATTATTGATTCACAAATTAAAACTCTATATGTCATTTTAAAATTAAGCGATTATGAAACACTATTTCTTCTTTTTTTGTTTCGTGGCTCAAATGGCATTCGGGCAGGTTTTGTTCCCATATCTGCAAAACCCTACTCCGAATTCCATGATTGTCAATTGGAAGACTGCTTCCGATAACGAAACAACCGTAATTTACGGAGATTCCCCAAACAATCTGAATGTAACGGTAACCGGTACTACCAACATCTTTTCAGATACAGGTTACAACAATAACTACTATTATCACACAGCAAAAATTGCCAACCTGCAACCAAATACCAAGTATTATTATAAGATTAAAACCGGAACTAATGAATCTGCGGTATACAATTTCAGAACACTTCCTTTGCCAGGGCAACCTGTAACAGCTAATGGAAAAATCCGTTTCCTGATTATGGGAGATAACCAGATCAAAGCAGAGCCGAGGTATGACAGTCTTACTCTGAATGCTTTTAAAAAATTGAAAGAAAAATTCGGAGCCAATTCAGATCCATCTGATAATATTGCCCTTACTTTCATGGTAGGAGATCAGGTGGATGTAGGAACACTGGATCATTACGAGAATGTTCACTTCAAAAAGAATATCAAACTATCCCCTTATCTGCCTATTCAGACTACTGTAGGAAACCATGAAACATATGGAAGCTTAGGGATGAATTCTTATTATGCCCATTTCTATATCGATGAAATCAAGTATAAAGGGATTACTTCCGGAAACGAGAATTATTATGCGCAGCAGGCAGGAAATGTTCTGTTTATCAGTTTAAGTTCTGAGCATACGGGATCTGCACAGCAAATATGGCTTCAGCAGATTTTAAATGAAGCCAATAATGATCCTACGGTAGATTGGATCATCTCATTAAGCCACAGACCTTATCAGGCAGAGCAGTATGTAGGGGATATTTCAACATGGGTAAGAAACAATGCAGTTCCGCTTTTGGTAACATCTGATAAATATCTGATGCACGTTGGAGCCCACCACCATTTATACCACAGAGGACAGTTGAAAAATACCCCAAATTATCAGATTATTTCAGGAGGAACAGCTTGGGATCAGTATTGGGGAATGTCTAATGAACAGGATTTTGATGATGTTCAGAAAACATTAACGGATTGGACCTATCAAATCGTAGAGGTGGATATTCCAACCGGAAAAGTAGATATAGAATGTTACTCTATTGGTGGAAAATATACCAAGAAAAGTAATGAACTGGTAGACTCTTTCCACAGATATAAGAATCAGCCAAAGCCGGCAAAACCATCCATTACCAATACATTTTCAGGTCCAATTACACTTCCTTTAACATTGAATGGTAGCGCTTTCTCATCATCTAACGGAGAACTTTTAAATACCACTCAGTTCTTAATCAGTAAAGCCGCAGATTTCTCTGTGATTGAAAAAGAATTTTACCGCGATTTTGAAAACTGGTTCGGAAAAGATGGAAACGGAAACCCGGATAAAACAAAGAATTTAAATGAAGGAGTAGACATTACAAAAGCATCACTAGCAGCAAATTCAATCCCGAACGGTACTTATTACGTGAAAATCCGTTACAGAGACAGAAATCTGGAGTGGAGTGACTGGAGTGATGTAAAACAGTTTGAAATCACTGGAAGTGTTGTTTCAAATCCTACATTTACTTTAGATAAAACGGAATATGCCCAAAATGAACCTATTGTTGCTACGTTTACCGGTGGCCCTGGAAATCAGCAGGATTGGGTAGGACTCTATAAAAAAGGACAGACACCAGGAGGAGGTGTGACTGCACAAACTTATGTTTATACTAACGGACAAACAGCAGGAACAGCTACTTTCAATAATGGTTTACCTAATAAAGGTCAATATTTTGCGGGATTCTTTGCGAACAATGGATATACAGACATCACATCAAGAAAAAGCTTTTATGTAGGTCCTAAAGTACAGTTGCAGGCTACAGCAGATACGTATCCGGTAGGTGGAACAGTAACCATCAATTTTACAAATGCTCCAAGTTTACAGAAAGACTGGATCGGGATTTATAAAATGGGACAGACTCCGGGAACTACAACTTCTATAAAATGGAGCTACGTAACTACAGCATCCGGAACACTTAATTTTACAGGACTTCCAAAAGGATACTACTATGCTCAGTACTTACTGGAAGACGGTTATAACGGAATCGGAGAAAAAGTATTCTTTAAAGTAGGAGACATTGTTACTGAGCTATGGATCAACAAACCAGTATTTTCATTAGGCGAAAATATTACCGCTTCATGGACGGATTCTCCGGGAATCATTAAAGACTGGCTGGGAATTTATCCTCAGAATATCCAGACTCCGGATGATAATTTTGTTTCTTATACTTATTTTGATGGAGTGACACAGGGTAATAAAACGATTACAGGAAATGTAAACGGAGTACCAACCACACCAGGAAACTATTATATGGTGATGTTTACCAACGACTCTTATACTGAAGTTTCAAACAGAGTACAGTTCCAGGTAAGCTCAGGATCTTTAGGAGTAGAAGAGGCAAAAAGTACAGAAAAGAATGTAATCCTGTATCCAAACCCTACAAAGCCGGGTGAACCAACGTTCATTAAGAGTGATTATCCAATTGAGAAAATAGAATTGGTATCGGCAGCAGGAGAATTACTGTATGAATCAAAGAATATTCATAACCAACGTTTCTCATTAGTGAATGAAAACCTTCCGAAAGGAGTATACTTTGTAAAAGTTCACGCAAGAAAACTATTTACTTTAAAATTGATTATTCAATAACTAAGATCATAATATAACAAAAGTAACAGGCTGCCAGAAATGACAGCCTGTTTGTTTATATCAATTTAGATATTGTTTCCCACAGATTACACAGATTACACAGATTTTTCACAAACTTCTGCGAAATCTGCGAGAGATAAAATCATGATAAATAAAACGCTGGCTTCATCAAATCAATGCTAATTGATTCCTCTTAGCTTCCTTAAAATATTTCATTATTAATCTTAAAACTTTGCGTTTTAAAAACATGAGAATTTCAAACCATTAAGAAGAGTGAAGATTTTAAGAAAAATTAAGCTTCATCCAAGAAGAGTTTAAGATGTTGCTAAACAAATAACTTTAGCTGCTCTCCTTAAATCTTCTTATCCTCTTAAAAATCTTAATGGTTTAAACTTTCCACAAACATCTGCGAAATCCTTGTGATCTGCGGGAAATAAAAATAAAAAGCCAGATTTTAAGCCCCAAAAAAGCAGCTCCAAAAATGAAACCGCTTTTATATGATCAAATATCAAATGAACTTGTCTTTATTCAAAATTAGTGTTCAATTGATCTTCCTGAATGATAATCTGGCTCTCGCTAGAGAAGTTATCACCAGTATCAGCCATAATTTTAGAATCCTGAACAAGCTTTCCTTCTGAATTATAAACCTTCAATAAGATCCATTTCCCATTACGTTCAAGCTCTTTTGCTCCGTAGTAATCCTTTATTCTTATTTTTCCGCTTTGAAGAATTCCCCCTTTTACAGAAGATTTATTCGCTGGTTTCCCCTTAATATATTGTACAATCTGAGCAGTAAAACTGTAGTCGTATTCATCATCATTTAGAGGTTGGTTATAAGTGTACAAAATAGCACCCTTATTATCATATACCGTTGCATCGTAAGCAGTTTGCTTAGCATTTAATTTCTTTTCAAACTTAAGCTTATTCTCTTCAGTATAGTTTTTTGTATTCACCAAAACACCTTCCTTATACTGTATTTCGGTAAGTCCTTCGTAAGAGGTACCGTTGTAAGGAGTATCATCTTTATAAGTTAATGTGGATCTTAACTTTCCATCAGGAGTATAATATTTAATTTCCTGAGTAGATCCGTCTTTTAATGTTTTTTCCGTTAAAAGTTTTCCTTCTTCACTAAACTCCTTATTAAGAATCTGATCACCACCTTTATAAACATCTATTGTTGAGATGTGGCTGTAATCATAGCTGAACTGATAATCTTCGCCATCCATAGGTTTGTACGTATCATTTTCTTTTTCATATTGATACGTTAGGTTAGCGATCTTTTTCCCAGATTCATCGTAAGTGGTTTTGGAGCCGTCTTTTTTGCCTCTTTTCTGTTCCTGCAGAATATTCCCATTTTTTGAATAGATGATTCCTTCTTTGATGGAACCATCACTTTTATACTTTTCAATTTTGGAAACCCTCATTGGATTATAGTAATAGTCTACCTGAGTACTTTCGCTGTTAGATTCAGAGCTGCCACTACCAATATACTTACCTTTTTCACCGTAGTATTTATTTTCGTAGGTGCCGTTTTTACCTATAATGCTTTCGGTTCTGATTCCTTTGATATCCTCATCGTAAATAACCGTTTGGATTGGAGTAGAATTCTCATATACGGTAAGTGAGTTATAATAATATTCATTTTCAGGATCTTTATAACTGAATGATTTTCCTGAAAAAGTACCATCAGCTTTATAAACCAGGTCTTCAATTAATTTCCCTTTAGCATCATAATTCTGAGAAACGCCAACCTGTTTCCCTTTAGAGTAGTTTACAACACTCATTACTTTTCCTTCAGGGGTGTACCATGTTACTTTACCATCAAAAACCTCATTGCTTGGAGTGGTATCAGAAGCCAGCCCTTCCATTTGAAGGGTTCCGTTTTTATAAAAGTCTTTAATTAAGGTAAGCTTACCTTTTGGAGATGTTTCACGGTAATATTCCATGTTTTCCTGGGTGGTTTTTTCCCAGTTTTCATCAAAATAAGTTTTTTCCTGCGCATATACGTTGATGCTGAGTACTAATGCAAGTAACGCGGACGTAAATAGTTTTTTCATGTTTTATATTAAGTTCTGATTTTAAGTTTGTGATAATTAGCTTTTGAATACCAATATGAATGAAAATAAAAGGTAAAAGCATTGAAGAGACAGCAGTAAGCCGTCAGAAATAATTTTTACATTTAAGATTGTGTTTATATCAATTATATCCGAAGATTAAAAAATATGTGGTGTTTATGAATTTGAAGCCCCAAATATAAATCAATTTTACGAGATTTATAGAAAAAATGAACCAGTTTGTTCACTTTTGGCTGTAAAAATCTGAATATGATCTTTTTAATATGAAAAACAGGTATTCAGGATGGGATAGGAATCAGGATCTTTTTTCATTCATCGCAGATACAATAAATTTTTATTAAATTTAGCCAACAGAAAAATCTAATATTTCATGATAGATAAAAGAGTAAAAAATGCAAAGGAAGCCATCGAAGGAATTAAAGATGGAATGACGCTGATGCTGGGCGGATTTGGACTTTGTGGAATTCCTGAAAATTCAATCAATGCCCTGGTGGAAAGTGATGTGAAAGATCTTACCTGCATCTCAAACAATGCCGGAGTAGATGACTTTGGACTGGGATTACTGCTTCATAAAAGACAAATCAAGAAAATGATCTCTTCCTATGTGGGAGAAAATGCTGAGTTTGAAAGACAAATGCTTTCAGGAGAACTTGAAGTAGAGCTTACTCCACAGGGAACTTTAGCTGAAAAGTGCAGAGCAGCTCAGGCTGGAATTCCGGCTTTCTACACTCCGGCAGGGTATGGAACTGAAGTGGCAGAAGGGAAAGAAGTAAAAGAATTCAAAGGAAAACCTCACATTTTAGAACATGCTTTTGATGCTGATTTTTCTATCGTAAAAGCATGGAAAGGAGATCATGCCGGCAACCTTATTTTCAAAGGATCTGCAAGAAACTTCAATCATCCAATGGCTGGTGCAGGAAAAATTACCATTGCTGAAGTAGAAGAACTGGTAGAACCGGGAGAACTAGATCCTAATGAGATTCATATTCCGGGAATTATGATTCAGAGAATTTTCCAGGGAGAAAAATTTGAAAAAAGAATCGAGCAAAGAACCGTTAGAACGAAAGAATAAATTTCTGAAGAATACAATTTATATAAAAAAGCGCTGAATATATTTTCAGCGCTTTTTTATTGAGTAAGCTTAACTTTTTCTAGTGTCTTTTTGTTGTGCTGTCATTCTGAATGAAGCAGCGCGGAATGAAGAATCTCAAGATAAAATTTTCCCGCAGATTTCACAGACTTTTAATTGCCACGAATGCACGAATAAAAAGAATTCGTGCATTCGTGGCAAAATATAATACAGCTTAATCAGCGACTTTGTCGCCATCTTTATTTCTACGATTATTGTGGAACAGTTGTTTTCCTTTCCCCAATCTGCTGTCTCCACATGGCATAATAAAGCCCTTTTTCAGCAATCAGATGATCGTGAGAACCTGTTTCTACAATCTGTCCGCGCTCCAGTACATAGATTTTGTCTGCATGCATGATGGTGCTTAATCGGTGAGCAATCAGAACGGTAATCTGCTCTCTTTCCTCAGAGATGTCCTTTATGGTAGAGGTAATTTCCTCCTCAGTAATGCTATCTAAAGCAGAAGTAGCTTCATCAAAAATCAACAGATGAGGTTTTCTTAAAAGTGCTCTTGCAATAGCGATTCTTTGTTTTTCACCCCCACTTAATTTCAATCCGCCTTCTCCGATAACCGTTTCAATCCCTTTTTCAGCCCTTTCCAGTAAGGCAGTGCAACTTGATTTCTGCAAAGCAATGGCAAGTTCCTGTTCAGTAGCTTTAGGATTCACAAAAAGAAGGTTTTCTTTAATAGTTCCTGCAAAAAGCTGGGTATCCTGTGTCACAAAGCCAATCTGATTTCTCAGTTCATCAAAATCAAATTCCTTTCCATTAATTTCATTGTAAAAAATATTCCCTTCCTGAGGTCTGTAGAGTCCAACCAATAATTTTACCAGTGTACTTTTCCCGGATCCACTTGGCCCCACAAATGCAATGGTTTCTCCATTTTTAACATCAAAAGAAATATTATTCAGTGCTTTATACTGAGCCGACTGATGTTTGAAAGAAACATGCTTGAATTCCAGTTCTTCAATCGCCCCAATCTGTTTCGGGTGAAGCGGTTTTTCTTCCACGTCTTTTTTCATTAAACGGTCAAAATTCTGAAGAGAGGCCTCAGCTTCACGATAGGAGATAATAATATTTCCGATCTCCTGCATAGGCCCGAAAATAAAGAAGCCATAAAACATCAGGGAAAGGTATTGTCCCGGAGTAACAATATTTTTAAAGATCAGATATAAAAGTGTCAGGGTAATCATCTGCTGAAGAAAATTTACCATTGTTCCCTGGATAAAGCTTAAGGAACGGATGCTTTTAACCTTTCTCAATTCAAGACCCAGAATTTTATACGTGTTGTTATTCAGACGGATTACTTCCTGATTCGTTAAACCTAAACTCTTTACAATTTCTATATTTCTAAGACTTTCCGTAGTACTTCCTGCTAAAGCTGTGGTTTCAGAAACAATATTTTTCTGAATGACTTTGATCCTTTTACTCAATAAATTCGTGATAAAAGCAATCAGGAAAATTCCACAGATATACACTGGCATAATCGACCAATGCAGGCGGATCGCATATACAGAAACGAAAATAATACTTACCAGAATCCCAAAGAAAATATTAATGAAATTAGTAATAAACTTCACTGAATCCTCTCTTACTTTCGTTAAAATAGATAAGGTTTCGCCACTTCTCTGGTCCTCAAACTCCTGATAAGGCAATGCCATTGAATGTTTTAAACCATCCGTAAAGATTTTAGCTCCAAACTTCTGAGTAATAACACTCACCACATAATCCTGAAATGCTTTGGCAATTCTACTCACCATCGCGGTTCCGATCAGTAAACCTAAGAAATAGAAGGCTCCGTGATATACAGAGGTTCCATAAAGATATTGATCTATATTTCTTGGTAAAAGTTTTTCTTTGTCAAAGAAATTGGGATGAGTAACCAATTGGTCCAGAATATTCCCTGTAATCGCAGGAGCAAATAAAGAGAAAACCTGATTAATGGTAGCCAATAGCAAAGAAATAACAATCAGCCATTGATAAGGTTTAAGGTATTTTAAAAGTATCTTCATTCTAGTAAATAATGGTACAAAATTAATGATATTATTTTTACTAACGATGTTAATTATAAATGACAATACTCTGTTGTTGAGGAAGATTAAAAATCAGGTTCCGGAAAAAGGAAGTTATACAGTTTATAAGTAATATAGTCGTTTTCGGACCAATGTTAACCTCCAGCCTCCAGCTTCCAACTTCCTGCTCCAACCCCTTTTGTATTCGGCTGAAAATATTTAAATTGCAGTCTAAGTTTTAATTATGCTTACAAAAGAACAAATTGCCAAAAGAATTTCAAAAGAACTGAGAGATCGTTATTATGTAAACCTGGGAATCGGAATTCGACTTTGGTTGCCAACTATGTTCCGGAAGGTATTTCCGTAGAATTCCAGAGTGAAAACGGAGTTCTTGGAATGGGACCTTTCCCTTTTGAAGGAGAAGAAGATGCAGATATCATCAACGCCGGAAAACAGACCATTACTATTTTAGAAGGAGGTTCATTCTTTGATTCCGCTTTTAGTTTCGGGATGATCCGCGGGCAGAAAGTAGACCTTACCATACTTGGAGCAATGGAAGTTTCCGAGAACGGAGATATTGCTAACTGGAAAATTCCGGGAAAAATGGTGAAAGGAATGGGTGGTGCAATGGATTTAGTAGCTTCTGCAGAAAATATTATCGTTGCTATGATGCACGTAAACAAAGCTGGAGAAAGTAAAATCCTTAAAAAATGTACGCTTCCATTAACGGGTGTAAACTGTGTGAAAAAAGTTGTTACTGAATTAGCTGTACTGGAAGTCACTCCAAAAGGTTTCAAACTGCTGGAAAGAGCACCGGGAGTTTCAGTAGAAGACATCATCAAAGCTACAGAAGCAGATCTTATCATTGAAGGTGAAATTCCTGAAATGCAATTCTAAATATAATATAAACCTTGCTCACCGCAAGGTTTTTTTATTTCAATCCCCGTAATGTTCTAAGAATAAAAAAGAATCTGAATCAGGAGTATTGCTGTCATTCTGAATGAAGCTTTGCGTAATGAAGAATCTCTTAAAACCATATTTTTCTCTCGCAGATTCTGGAGATTACGCAGATTTTTAATCGCCACAAATGCACGAATTCTTTTTTTTATTCGTGGCAAAATATCATATCGTTTAATCAACGGAATTGTTACCATCATCATTCACTTGAAATCTATTTTGGTAGAAATACTTTTACTTCTTTTAAATAGAAGCTGATTGATTGGAATGACATAGGAGTCCGGAGCGTTAAAAAAATAATTTCTGTGAACGTTAAGAAAATTTTTCTGTCTGAGTGCGGGACAAATTCTGATAATATCATTAGATAGCTACCGCACGAGTTTAAAATTTTTAGAGAACAGAATTTATTTTTAGCAAAGGAATCCAAGTCTTGAATTTGTTTCTTTTGTTTCAAGACAAAAGAAATTAAGGTATAAATAAAAAAGGCTGCTTCATGTGTGAAACAACCTTTCTATTCTATTTAAATTTTAATTTATCTATTAGCATCCTGCGCTCCGAAAACCTTTTGCAATATGCTTGTGGTTCTCATTGCCGGCGAATTTCTGATTCCACTTTCCTTATCCGCTACCATTTTGAATACTCCGTTAATCGTTTCTGTAGTCACATATTCATTAAGATCAGTGGTTACAGATTGTCCCGTAAATGTGTTGTATTTTGAAATAAGGTTCTTCCAAACTGCATCAGCACCTACTTTTCCTAGAGAAGCTTTTACTTTTGGCTGGAAAGCTGTAAATAACTGAGCCTGAGTTTTGCTTTGAAGATAACCTGTTGCAGCGTTATTGCTACCCAACAAAATATTTTTAGCATCTGTGATCGTCATAGAAGTGATGGCGTTGGTGAAAATGGGTGCAGCTTCCGTTACAGCATCTTCTGCAGCTCTGTTCAATAATTTTACACCTTCATCAGCAAGGCTGCCTAATCCTACAGAACGTAGCGTCATATCAACCTTTCTTAATTTTTCAGGCATTAAGATTTTTACCGCTTCATTTTTCAAAAAACCGTCTGTTAACGCCAGTTTCTTCACTCCATCCGTTACTCCAAGACTTAACGCTTCTTTTAATCCCGAAGAAATCTGAGTTGAGGTAAGACTTCCCACATTAAGAGGAGAGGCTTTGGTTGAAGTAGAGATAGGAGTTGTTGTGGTTGTGTTCGTATTTGTTGTAACTGTAGTGGAACCTTTGGTAGCCTTTGGATTGTTAAGATCAATTCCTGTTTGGTCTTTAACTGTTGATTTTAGAATATCAAGAAGTTGTGCCTGTGTAGAAATAGAAAGGAATAATCCGGCTGCTATAAAAATGCTTTTTCTCATTGTATTTTTTTTACAAATTTAGATGTTTAATCTTTTAGTGACGTATGCTTATCAAAAAATAAACCATTATTTTTTTTTCGATTTGGAAAAAGAGTGTGTTGTTGATTTAAATGTTTGATTTTTAATCTGTTTTGAAAATTAAAAAAACTTGTTCACTAATTGAGTTATTAACGATATTTCAGAAAAGTAATTGTTCTTTTTAGTGTAAATTTTTATGGGTAAAATAGAGAATCTGAACCATTTCAAAGTTTTGAAAAATAAGTATATTAGCTAAAACTTTAACCCCACCCAATGGTACGAACCTTTTTAGTATTTTTTGCATTGCTTTCAACTCTAATGTTTGCTCAAAATAAATTGAATGTTATTCCTTACCCTCAGAAAATTGAATTTTTACAGGGAGAATTTGCAATCCCGGCTACTTTTGTATTAAGCGGTGATCTGCCGAAAGAGGAGACTGAATATTTCAAAAAACGAATAGGTTCTCAGTTAGAATTTCAATATGCTCAGAAAGGTGGTGGCATCCACTTGACGAATTCTGTAATTCCTTCCAGAATAGATGCGGAACAGAAAAAAGAATATTATTCATTAGAAATTTCTCCAAAGCAGATTCATATTAAGTCTTATACCAAGCAAGGATATTTTCTGGCGCTGCAAACTTTAATTCAGATTATTGATCAGTATAAGGATACTAAGAAAATTCCGGTGATGAAAATCGAAGATCAGCCCAAGTTTGCGTGGAGAGGAATGCATCTTGATGTCTGCCGTCACTTTTTCACAGTAGATGAGGTGAAGCAATACATAGATTATCTGGCAATGTACAAGCTGAATACTTTTCATTGGCATTTAGCCGATGACCAGGGGTGGAGAATTGAAATCAAAAAATATCCGAAGCTTACGCAGATTGGTTCAAAACGTAAAGAATCAATGATTGGAGCTTATGTGGACAATACCTTCGATGGAAAACCTTACGGCCCTTATTTTTATACTCAGGAACAGATTAAAGATGTTGTGAAATATGCTAAGGAAAGGCATATAACAGTGGTTCCGGAGATTGAAATGCCTGGTCATGCCCTTGCAGCATTATCTGCTTATCCCGAATTGGCCTGTACCAAAGGACCTTTTGAATCGGCTACGAAATGGGGCGTTTTTGATGATGTCTTCTGTCCAAAAGATGAAACATTTACATTTCTGGAGAATGTTTTAGATGAGTTGATGAAATTGTTTCCGTCTCAGTACATTCATATCGGAGGTGATGAATGCCCTAAAACAAGATGGAAAGAATGTGCCCACTGCCAGGATCTGATTAAAAAGAATAATCTGAAGGATGAACATGGGCTGCAAAGCTATTTCATTCATAGAATTGAAAAATACATCAACAGTAAAGGGCGAAAAATTATTGGATGGGATGAAATTCTGGAAGGAGGATTAGCTCCAAATGCCGCTGTAATGAGCTGGACAGGGGTAAACGGCGGAATTGAAGCTGCAAAAGCAAAACATTTTGCTGTGATGACACCAGGCTCTTACTGCTATTTTGACCATTATCAAGGAGATCCGCAGTCTGAACCTAATGCGTTTGGAGGGTTTACGCCATTGGATAAAGTATATTCCTATAACCCGATTCCTGTAGAATTAAATGCTGAACAGGCTCAATATATTCTGGGTGTTCAGGCTAATTTATGGACTGAATATATTCTGGATTTCAAACAGGTACAGTATATGATTTTCCCAAGATTAATGGCACTTTCCGAAGTAGGCTGGGGAACTTCAGATCCTAAAAATTATAAAGATTTTGAAAACAGAGTCATTAGCCATTTCAAAATACTTGATAAGATGAATGTTAACTATGCGAAAAGTATTTATAACATCTCAGGAAAAGTAATTCCTTCAAACAATGGAATTTCTTATGAACTTTCTACATCACAAAATCCAAACGGAATCAGATATACTTTGGATGGAACTGTTCCAACCGTAAACTCGAAAACGTATCAGAATCCTGTTTCCATCCCCAATTCTTTAACGGTTAAATCTGCTTATTTTGAAGGAGAACAGTTAAAAAGTGCCATTTCATCACAAGATTTTATCATATCAAAATCAACAGGAAAGAAGATTACTCTAGAGCAGCAGCCGAATGAAAACTACTCATTTGGAGGAGCTTTTACACTGGTAGACGGAATTATTGGAAATGTAAAGAAGTTGGGTAAAACATGGTTAGGTTTTCAGGGAAAAGATGTAGTAGCAACGATCGATTTGGGACAGAAAACCGATTTCTCGGAAATCTATTTTAATACCTTGGAAAATAAAGGTAGCTGGATTCACCTTGCAAAATCCGCTAAAATCTATGTTTCTGATGACAACAAAAATTTTAGAGCCATCAAAGAAATAGGAAAGGAGGATATTCAAAATGCCAAAGGAAAAATACAGCTTAAACTAGGTAATCAAAATGCGAGATATCTGAAAATTAGTATTGAAAACGCAGGAATCATCCCAGCCGGAAATCCTGGTGCAGATTCAAAAGCGTGGCTGTTTGTTGATGAAATTGGCGTAAATTAGCCCTATTGAAATTGAAAACATGCAGGATACCATACTTTCCAACGAATTTTCTTCTTCACCCGAGCTGGTTGAAAAACTCTATCAGTACGGAATCACCAAAAACTATCATGAAGGAGATATTATTTTAGATGAAAATGCATCCATCCGTTCCATTCCCATCGTGATGAAAGGAATGATGAAGGTGATCCGGACAGAAGAAGACGGTCGTGAGATCCTGTTGTATTATATCAAAGCAGGAGAGAGCTGTATTATGTCTTTTCTGGGCGGAATGCACCATGAAAAGAGTATCGTAAAAGCCGAAATAGAAGAAGATGCCGAAATTCTTTTCCTGCCTGTAGATAAAGTTTCACTGTTCATTAAAGAACATCCTGAGTGGCTGGATTATATTTTCAGACTTTATCACAAACGCTTTGAAGAATTACTCGATATTATCAATGCCATTGCTTTCAAAAAAGTAGATGAAAGACTCCTGAATCTTCTCCATAAAAAATCAGAACTTACCAACTCAGATACTATCAATACGACTCATGAACAGCTTGCCAACGAATTGGGAACAGCTAGAGTAGTGGTATCAAGACTTCTCAAACAGCTTGAAGAAGATGGAAGATTAAAACTGGGCAGAAATAAAATCACTCTTTTAAAATCAACAGATTAATTACATCACCTTTATTTTTCTCACTTCCAGTTAATAATAAACGCTCACATTCCCTTCCTCCAGAGGGGTGGCGAAAATTCAAAGAATTTTTGAAGGGGTGGTTAGAAAAACATATAAACATGAATAGTATTTTCGCTTAAAGTTCTGTTATGTAACAAAAGTAGCTGTAGTTCTCCCCAAACAAATCCAATTTTGCATCATAATAGTTGAATAAATGGAAATTATAGGATATGCAGCATCCGTTTTAATCGGTATTTCTTTAGGCTTAATCGGTGGTGGTGGAAGTATTCTGACCGTTCCTGTATTGGTTTATCTTTTTGGAATTGATGCTTTGTTAGCTACAGAATATTCTCTTTTTATTGTTGGAGTGAGCAGTGCTGTAGGTTCTGTGAGCTATTTTAAAAAAGGACTGGTTGATTTTAAAGTAGCTCTGATATTTGGATTACCTTCTGTTATTTCAATCTTTCTAACCAGAATATATCTGCTGCCTCTCATTCCTGAGGAACTTTTAAATGTAAAAAGCTTTACAGTAACCAAAAATATTTTTCTATTGCTGATTTTTGCAATGTTAATGATCCTTGCTTCCTATAAGATGATTAAGAATCAAGCATCTGAAAATACTAATAGAAATGACTTTAATAAAAAGAAAGGTCTGTTGGTTGTCGGGCAGGGAACAATAGTAGGTATTTTAACCGGACTGGTAGGTGCAGGTGGAGGTTTTATGATTATTCCGGCATTGGTAAATCTTTTAAAAGTTCCGGTGAAAATGGCGATAGGAACTTCACTGGTTATTATCTCTTTAAACTCTCTGATTGGTTTCTCTTCATCCATCGGCAGTACAAAAATAGAATGGAATGTACTGATCTCCATTGCAGCAATTGCGATTATTGGAATTATCATCGGTTCCCAGATTTCAAAAAAGATTGATGGTGAAAAACTGAAACCGGCATTCGGATGGTTTATCCTTGTGATGGGTGTTTATATTATAGCGAAGGAACTATTTCTATAATTGAACTATAAATAAAAGTCACAAAAGCTTCATAACACTTAAGTAAAATATAAGTTATGATTCATACTGTTGAAAAGAGCACTTGAGCTTTATGAAAATCTATGATTTTTATCTTTAGTGTACTTCTTATGCAGTAATTTCTAAACTTTCTTAAGTGAACTAAAGGGTTTTAAAAAATAAGCTTTTGTGCCTTAAAAGATTAGATATAGGTTTCAAAATCCTGCTATGTAACAAAAGTAACTGTAGGAAAAAACTGAAATCATGAAATTTGTATAAGAAAACAAAATCAAAAATAAATAAAGATGAAAATAGAACAGATTTATACAGGATGTTTGGCTCAGGGAGCTTATTATATTACTTCAGCCGGAGAAGCGGCTATTATTGATCCTTTGCGGGAAACTCAACCTTATGTGGAAAGACTGGAAAAAGATGGAGTACAGCTAAAGTATATTTTTGAGACTCACTTTCACGCAGATTTTGTGAGTGGACATCTTGATTTAAGCAAAAAAACAGATGCTCCAATCGTTTACGGCCCCACTGCAAAGCCTGAATTTGAGGCGATCATTGCAAAAGACAGTCAGGTATTTGAAATTGGAGATATCAAAATAAAAGTCCTTCATACCCCAGGACATACTTTGGAAAGTAGCTGTTATCTATTGATTGATGAAGAGGGAAATGAACAGGCTCTTTTCAGTGGAGATACTTTATTTCTGGGAGATGTAGGCCGCCCGGATCTTGCACAAAAAGCTGCAGATATGACCCATGAAGATCTGGCGGGGCTGCTGTATGATAGTCTGTATCATAAAATATTACCTTTAAATGATAATATTACAGTATATCCCGCTCATGGAGCTGGCTCTGCATGTGGTAAAAATATGCAGAAAGAAACGGTTGATACATTAGGGAACCAAAAGGAAACAAACTATGCGCTTAATCAGAACAGTAAGGAAAACTTTATTAAGGCTGTAACAGATGGGCTTTTACCACCACCGGCATATTTCGGAATGAATGTGATGATGAATAAAAAAGGATATCATAGCTTTGATGAAGTATTATCACAAGGATTACATGCTCTTAAACCTGAACAGTTTGAAGAAATAGCAGAAGCTTCCGGAGCGTTGATTTTAGATGTGAGAAACAATGGTGAATTCGCTGAGGAATTTATTCCGCAATCAGTCAATATAGGACTGGATGGTGATTTTGCACCCTGGGTAGGAGCTTTGGTTGCAGATGTAAATCAGCCCATTCTGCTGGTGACAAAACCGGGAGAGGAAGAAGAAGCAGTAACCAGATTAAGCAGAGTAGGATTCGATCGTATTCTTGGATTTCTGGAAGGCGGTATTGAAGGATGGAAGAACAGTGGAAAAGAAACAGATTTTGTAAATCGTATTTCTGCCGGACAGTTTGCAGAAGAGATAGAAGGCAAAGAAGTGAAGATTATTGATGTAAGAAAAGAAAGTGAATATGCTGCGGAACATGTGAACGAAGCTTACAGTAAACCTTTGGCCTATATTAACGAATGGATAGATGAAATACAGCCGGAAGAACATTTCTATCTTCATTGTGCCGGAGGATACAGAAGCATGATGGCGGCCAGTATTCTTCAGGCAAGAGGGTACAGAAACTTTACGGAAGTTGAAGGTGGTTTTAAAGCCATTGCTGCTACAGAAGTTTCAAAAAGTGATTTTGTATGTCAGTCTAAAGTTTTAAAATAATAATAAAATAAATATGTTGGAGATTATAAAAGAACCATGGCCATGGTATATAGCAGGGCCATTAATCGGATTAACGGTGCCTGCTTTATTGATTATGGGAAACAAATCCTTTGGAATCAGTTCCTCGCTGAGACACATCTGTGCAGCTTGTGTACCAGCTAATGTCAACTTTTTTAAATATGACTGGAAAAAAGAAGCATGGAACTTATTTTTTGTATTGGGAATTTTCTTCGGAGGAATGATTGCAGCTAATTTTTTGCTAAACCCATCTGAAATTAACATTAATTCTGATCTGAAAACTGAGTTGGCAGGCTACGGAATTACAGATTATACTAATCTTGTTCCCGTTCAGCTGATGAATTTTGAAAGCCTTTTAACCTTGAGAGGGTTTGTAATGATGGTAGTAGGCGGATTTCTGGTAGGTTTTGGAACCCGGTATGCAGGCGGCTGCACCAGTGGGCATGCCATTATGGGGCTTTCTAACTTGCAATGGCCTTCTTTGGTTGCCACTATTTGCTTTATGATAGGCGGGTTTATAATGGCTAATCTTATTCTGCCAATGGTCCTTTCCCTATAAGTTTAATTTTTAAGAATCAATCAATGATAAAAGAACAGGAACAAAATATTCGTCATCAAGATGCAGCCTGTACTAACGAAAGTACATTAAAGCATCCATGGTATTACAATATAAAATATCTGGCAGCAGGAATTATTTTTGGAATCATCTTCGTAAAAGCTGAGGTTATCAGCTGGTTCAGAATTCAGGAAATGTTCCGCCTGCAGTCGTTTCATATGTATGGAATCATCGGGAGTGCTGTTTTGGTAGGAATTATTTCAGTGTGGCTGATTAAGAAATTCAATATCAAAACAATCCATGGTGAACCCATTACATTAACCCCTAAAAAGTTCAATAAAGGTCAAATTTATGGCGGATTGATCTTTGGTTTTGGCTGGGCTATTACCGGAGCATGTCCGGGGCCACTTTTTGCCCAGGTCGGAACCGGAGCACTAGCGGTATCTGTTACCCTTCTAAGTGCTATTGCCGGAACCTGGGTGTATGGATATTTTAGAGATAAACTACCTCATTAAGATTGAGTTAATAAAAATAATCTTCTAAAGCATATTTTATTATTACATAAAAATAAAAAACAATACCAAGATTGATGCTGTTGTTTAATTTCTTTGTACAATTAAATATATAGTTATCATAATTTGTTAAGGATTTCATCTTATTGAATTTAATATTTGTATATGTATTCAACAGGTGAAAAGATTAGCTTTCTGATCAACAAACTAAAAAAGATTAGCATTTGCTAATCTTATTCAAGTTCTATGGGGTTATATGGTTTTGATTTCATTTTAATATTTATTTGATTACCGTTGGAATCATATATTGGTTCGCTGTAAATACTAGGATTTTCATGAACATTTTTTTGAAGCTGACGAAATTTTTCTCTAGAGGTTTGTAATATATTTTTCCCTGTTTTTAAATAGATATTACCAGGTTTATGATCTAAAGCAATTACTTTAAAATAATAATTACTTTTTGAATCTTCTATTTCCATTATTAAACCTGGAAGATCTTGAAAAAGATAAGGACCATTATTAATAGGGATATCTTTAGCATACCAAGCTACATATTTTCGGCCTTTATATTCTGTTGTCGCTTTATGACAAGTATATCCTAAGATTTCTTTACTTTCATTTTCTAATTTCCAATCAAATTTATACTTATTATCCTCATATTGATATGTTTCTTTTGCATAATCCTGAATAATGTTTTTAGCTTGTTTAAAATCTTTAAGAACGTAAATATTCCACTTTTCTATAAAATTGTTATACAAATTAAATTCTTTAGCACTAATTTGTGTTTTATGACTATATATATCTGATAAAGAATCACTTCTTACACTATTATAATCTGAAAACATAGAATAGTTATCACCTAATCTTAAAAGACAAATAGCTTCTTCTATTTTTTTAGAATTTCTAGGATCTTTTTTAAATTTTACTTCATAGTATATATTATAAGTACTATTGTCAATTATTTTTTCACTGTAGGGAAATGGCTTTACAGAATTTCCAACTAAAGAAATTTTTTGAGCATAATTTGACGTAAATATTAATATTAAAAAAGGCAATAAACTTTCATATATATAATTAAAAATTAAAGGACTATATCTAATATAGTCCTATTTAAATTTATCCGCACTTAATTTCATTTAATTCCATCATTGCCTGATGCATCTGTCTAGGGCTTGAATAATTATCACCACACATATAATAATCTCTACCGCAACCAGAATCAACACTATACCATTGACTACAAGAACCTCCATTTACTTTCTTAAGATCATTCTTAGATAATTTTTTTAGATTTTTCATTTTATGTTTTTTTAAATTGAACAGTAAATATAAAAATTAATTCAAATACAAGAGAAAAAATATTATTATGTTAACTGTTTGTATTATTGAGGAAAACCGTAAAATAAATTAAAGTATTTTGTATGATATTGATTTAACTTCTATGTACAAAAATAACATTGGACAGAGTTTTTTTGAATTTGAAATTTGTGTAATTTCTTTGTACAATTAAGTATATAGTTATCAAAAATAAAATAAAGACTGCTGATTCTATTTCAGCAGTCTTTATTCCGTATAAAATTATGAAAAAATGAAGTTTTGGGCACCCAGAGCCATATAAAGATTGATGCGTTCCATTTTGTCCTGAAGTTCCAGATTGATAAGGTTCATCTCATTCTTAAGAAGATCCCTTTGCTTTCGGATCAATATGAAACTGTTATTGGTTCCTACCTTAATTTGTTTTTCAGTGAGACTGATATTATTTTTCAGCTCATTGATGGCTTTACGGTTAAAGGTACTCTGCTTTTCAATAGAGTTTAAATTTGCTAATGATGATTCTACTTCATTCAATGCATTCAGAACTGCTTTTGAATATTCTTCAACCACCTGTTTTTGCTGAGAATTTTTTATTTCCACATTCTTTTTAAGCTTTCCACTATTGAAAATAGGAGAAACCAAACCACCACCCACTCTCAGTAAAGGATTAGTAAATAATGAATTAATAGATTCTACATTACTGCCCGCTGTTCCCAGTGAAGAACTGATCGTAAGAGAAGGAAGCCTTGCTGCATTAGCCTGCTGAACCTCATAAAAAGCCTTTTCAATTTGAAAGTGATAAGCCTGTATATCCGATCTGCTTTCTAAAAGCTCTAAGGGAAAAGAAGAAGGAATGTTATTTTGTACAGGATTAAAAAAATTCTGTGTAGTTAATTTTCCCTCAGGATATTTTCCGGTAAGAAGCTCAAGCGATCTTCTGGATTGCATATTGGCATTTCTGATTTTTTCAAGATAACCCTGCAGAGAAATGATCTCTGCTGAAATATTGGATAAATCAAGAGCATTGGCCGTTCCTACTTTTTTCTGAACTGTATATAGTTTTTCCAGTTCTTGCGTTTTCTTAATATAGCCTTCAATCATATTCTCCTGGATATTTCCGGAAATATTAAGATAATATGCCTTTGCAATCATCGCAGCGATAGACTGATGTAGCAAGGTATTCTGATGCTTAGCAGAAAAATAATCGCTGGTACTGGCCATTTGAGCAGATTTATTTTTACCCCATAAATCAATTTCCCAACTGGCTTTTAATGCCAGACGGCTAATCTGGCTTTCGCTCACCAGATTATTGGAGGTGTTAGCAATGGCACTTACACTCGGATAAAGATTAGTCCCTGCAATTTCCATCGCCAGTTCAATCTGATTGAGTTTTTCTTTAGCAATAATAATGTCAGCATTATATTGCATTCCTTCATTGATAAGTGCTTCCAGTTGAGGAGTCTTAAGATCCGAAATCCAGTCATAAGAAAGAGATCTGGAATTGGCATTTCGGTCAAAAATCCAGTCATCAGGAATGGTAATATGAGAGGCTACTTCACTTTTTTCCTTTAACTCAGCTATATTTTCTTTGGTTGGTTCCTTGTAGCCTATGCATGAGCTCAGACTTACAGCCAGGATTCCTGCCATAATGAATCTTTTGTACATATTAGTGAAGTTTAGGAATAATGAAGTTAATCTTACTGTTGATTCGTACCATTACTTTACGGATAAGATGTAGAGGTTTAATATGATCCGAATAAATAACTGCTGTTCCTCTCGCACCAACCGTCAGTTGCTTTTGGTTATCTTCCAGAACAAACTTGGCAATCATTTTTCCATCCGTTTCTGGTAACTGTCTTGCGGTATCAGGAAGTCCTGCTGTAGATCCGTTTCCACCAAGCATTCCACCTGCATTGTTCATAATTCCCTGGCTGGTAGCATCAATAACATATTCAAGTTTAGCCTTAACAACCTTTCCCGGTTCTGTTTTAAGAGCTAATTCCACTTCATCACCATTTTTTACAGCCTCAAGCTCGTTTTGAGCAAAAAATCCGATCACAGACTGCTGCTTCTGAATCAAAACAAAAGCAGATTTAAACGGAGCCATAATCGCTCCTTCATTAAGCTGAACATTCGGAATAATACCATCTGTAGGAGCTAAAACCACGGTTTGAGATAAATTCCATTTAGCCTGATCCAGTTTAGCCTGAATTTCTGATACCGATGAGTTTTCTCCATTATAAGAAGCATTCGATTTAGTTTCAAGAGACTGTTGCTGAGCTTGTGCCGC
This sequence comes from Chryseobacterium sp. CH25, assembly GCF_004119455.1. Classification (GTDB taxonomy): domain Bacteria; phylum Bacteroidota; class Bacteroidia; order Flavobacteriales; family Weeksellaceae; genus Chryseobacterium. Next base: position 921,331 of record NZ_NRQT01000001.1, on the reverse strand, counting down.
ACTGATTCGGGATTGTAAATCCTGAACATTCGTCATCGCCTGTTCCAGATCAAATTTGTTGGCAGCACCCGCTTCTACTAATTCTTTATATTGATTCACTCTTTTGTTAGCCAGATCAAGCTGTGACTGTAATCCTGCAATGTTTTTTCTGGACGAAGCGATATCTGTATTGTAAGAGCTTACGGTAGCTTTCATATTACTGAGTTTTGCTTCCAGAGACTTAATCTCCTGTACATAAGGTTCTCTGTCTAAAACAAATAAGGTATCTCCTTTTTTAACTTCCTGATTGGTTTTTACATACACCTTTTTTACTTTTCCTAAAACCTGTGTGGTAATATCCACACTTCTGTTTCCTACTTTCACATCAGACGTAATAGGACAAAAGTAATTAAGACTTAATATTAAAGCGATAGACCCGAAAATTGGAAGAGAATATACCACAACCTGAGTGGTAAATGTCCAGGGTATTAATTTTAATTTTTTAATGAGAAGCCAGCAGATTCCGGCATATATGGCAATAAGTACTTCTAGCATGTTGGTTAATTTTCAATTGTGTTAAGGTTTTCTTCTTCCTGTTCTTTAGGAATATCAGGATCATTTTTAGATTGATTTTGATTGCCATAATCATAATTGGCCCAGATTAAGGCAACCGGCCATAAAAGGCCTCCAAACACAAGAGAGAGGAGGCACATACTCTTTATGGCGTTGAGCTGAGGATGATTCTTCTTTTCAGCTACTTTCTCCGGATAAATGTGAACTTTCCAGAAAAGGTAGATCCCGGCCAAAGGTAAAACAAGTAAAATGACCCAGGATGCAACATCAGCTATATTGTCTTCTATTCCTGTAGATGCCTGAACAAAATTGCATGAAAGTAACAGGCAGAGAAGGATGGATATTCTTTGCATAATATATTGGTATAAGGTAATATTTAAAAGTAAAACAAGGTAGTAGTCCAACTACAGGCAGTAGTCAGTTAACTTACATCTTAAATGAAGATTAAAGATGATGTAATGTAATACGTTTTTGTGAATAATAATTTCTCATTTTTGCTTTTAATAAATTGTGTAACAGTATTTTGATGAAGCAAAAATAGATCGAATAAAGTGAGAAAAAGTATTCCTAAGTTATTTTTTTCTTTCGTTTCTTTTTTTATGAACCCTTGCGGTCATCCTTGAAAGAGAATTGGGAGTAATGCCCAGAAAATTGGCAATATACTTTCTGTTAGCGTTTTGAGAGGTAAATGGACGATTTTCCAGAAACTCTTCATATCTCGAATGCGGAGAAGTAGAACAAAATTGTTCAGTGCGTATCTTTAGCGTGTTAATAATCTGTTTTAAAGATTTTATATAAGCATTATAAATTCCCCTGTGCTGGAATGCCACTTCTTCAAACTCAGCTTTGTTAAATAAAAAGATCTGAGATTCGATAACAGCTTCAATCGTATATTTTCTTTCGCTTTCTCCTGAAAATGATTCAGGGCTTTCCATAATGGCAGCTTCTTTTTCTGATGGTAAAAAAAGATTGGTTTCAATACCATTCTCATCATCAAAGAAAAATCTAAGCAATCCGTTGGAAAGAATAAATAGATCATTAAAAGACTGTCCCGGCTGTGCCAGCGTTTCTTTTTTTCTTAGAAGTCTGGGGGTGCTGATACGGATCAAAACATTAATTTCTTCATCAGATAAATCCTGGAAGAAAACAATATCTCTGAAAGTCTTAAATAGGTCCATTACAGCAGTAAAGATAATTAAAAATCAGATATAGATATTCATTCAATGATAATAAGGATTTCAAAGAAGTTTTTTTTAGATTTGTTGATACTATAATTTTGATATACAATGAACAATAACCGAAGAAGTTTTATCAAAAAGCTGGGAATCGCAACCGCGGCACTCGCTGTAAATCCATTAGATCTGATGGCGAAAGAATTGCCTGAAAACAATACTGTTACCAATAAACCTATCGTACTTTCAACCTGGAATTTCGGTCTCAAGGCCAATGAAGAAGCCTGGACTATCCTTGGAAAAGGAGGAAAAGCTCTGGATGCTGTTGAAAAAGGAGTGAGGCTGGTAGAATTGGATCCCAAAGAAAGAAGCGTAGGTTATGGTGGCCGTCCGGACAGAGATGGAAGGGTAACATTGGATGCCTGCATTATGGATGATAACTACAATATCGGTTCAGTGGCCTGTCTTGAAAATATTAAAAATCCTATCTCCGTAGCCAGAGCTGTGATGGAAAAAACGCCTCACGTTATGTTGGTAGGAGATGGTGCATTTCAGTTTGCCCTTTCTCAAGGTTTCAAAAAAGAAAATCTTCTTACCGAAGAATCTGAAAAAGAATGGAAGGAATGGTTGAAAACAAGCAAATATAAGCCCATTGCTAACATTGAAAACCACGACACCATAGGAATGATCGCTCTTGATGCGAATGGGAATCTCTCCGGAGCCTGTACTACCAGCGGAATGGCTTTCAAAATGCATGGAAGAGTAGGAGATTCTCCCATTATAGGAGCAGGTTTATTTGTAGATAATGAAGTAGGAGCGGCAACAGCAACCGGACACGGTGAAGAGGTGATAAGAACGGTAGGAACTCATCTTGTGGTAGAATTAATGAGGCAAGGAAGAACCCCACAACAGGCTTGTAAAGAAGCGGTAGACAGAATTGTAAAGATTAATCAGAGAAGAAATAAAAACCTTAAAGATATTCAGGTAGGTTTTATCGCCATCAATAAAAAAGGAGAATACGGAGCTTACTGTATTCAGGACGGATTCAACTTTGCGGTTTACGACCAGAAAGGAAACCGCCTTGAAAAACCTGAATTTGCAGTAAAATAATGCACAAGTTTTTTAGCCACGAATGCACTAATAAATTCATTTGTGCATTCGTGGCTAAAAACTGAAAATCTAATATTTTCTTGTGCCTTTGCGTAAACCAACAAATAAGATAAATGATTCACAGACAGAATATGAAAAGAATGATGATCGCTTCCTTGTTTTTAATAATAGGATGTAAAGAAGAAAGGAAAGAAGCAGCAGTTACCCAAACAGAACCCGAAGTGAAAGAAAATGTGGTTCAGGAAACGAAGCCTCAGGAAAATGAATCGGAAGAAGCGAAAAAATGGTTAGAAAAAAATATTGAAGATTATTTCAAATCAGATCTTGGTAACCTGGATAAGAATATGCAGAAAATGACCACCAAAGATTATTACGACTATAAAACCGATGCAATGAATGTTGACATGGATGTGGATGGAAGTCTTACAGAGAAAGAATTCAATGATAAATGGAAAGGGAAATTTGATACTAAAAAAGCCGGTGTAGGAGTTGGATTCTTAATCGCAGGTCAGGATTGGGATAAAGTACAGGTAACCAAATGCGAACTGATTTCTGAAAATGGAAACAATTATTTGTTTGATGCTGTTCTTAATGATAAAGCATTAAAAGCCGTATATCCGATAAAAGTAAAAGTAATGAAAGAAAATGGAACATTCTTAATTGCTGATGTATTGCAGGATGTTCCCGAATTTAATTAAAAGATAGAAAGACAATGTCAAAAATAGAAATAGCATGCTTTAATCCCGAATCAGCAATAATTGCTTTTGAAAATGGAGCTGACAGAATAGAATTATGTGCCGGATTAAGTGAAGGAGGAACCACTCCTGATTTTGAAACTACAAAAAGATTAAGAGAAAAAATAAATATCCCCATCTTTGTTATGATCCGCCCGAGAGGTGGCAATTTTACCTATTCAGATGCTGAATTTGAGCAGATGAAATCAGATTTGAGCACATTGAAATCATTGAGTGTTGATGGTTTCGTATTCGGTATTCTGGATGAAAATGATGAGGTGAATGTTGAGCAAAATAAAGCTTTGGTCGAACTGGCTTCACCGCTTCCATGTACATTCCACCGTGCCTTCGACAGAGCAAAAGGATTGGAAGAATCTTTAGAAAAAGTAATTGAATGTGGTTTTACAACCATCCTTACTTCAGGCCAGAAACCTAATGTATCTGAAGGGAAAGAAAACCTGAAAACATTAGTTGCACTTTCTAATAGAAGAATTGAAATTCTTGTAGGCGGTGGCCTTCGTTCCTCAAATATTGAAGGAATCAGAGAAGCTACAAAGGCAGGCTATTTCCATTCCTCAGCAATTACCGATGGTTGCTCTTTTGCGAACCCTGATGAGGTAGTAGCTTTGAAGAATAAATAATTACTAAATAACCAACTTGTCATTCTGAGCGTAGTGAAGAATCTCAAAACATGGTAGAGATTCCTCGTTCCTCGGAATGACAAAACGGCTATTAGTTTTTAATGATATAATGTAAATGATTTTCATTTGTTGATGGTAAACTTTTACATATTAATCTTTAATTTAAACGCAAAGTTTTTATTCAACAAACTGTTATATTTTAAGGAAGCAAAGTTGAGCGGCAAAGCCGTGAATAAGCAGGAGGATAACGTTCGCTTCATCATAATCGATTGCAAATCGATACCCTCTTAGCTCCCTTAAAAATCATACGTACTGTAAATAAAAACTTTGCGTTTAAAAAAACAAACACACACACACAAATGACAGAAAATGAATTATCTTACAAAATAATAGGAGCCGCTATAGAAGTTCATAAAAACTTAGGGGTCGGATTATTAGAAAGTGCATATGAAACAGCCTTAGCTTACGAATTAAGAACAATGAATCTTAATGTAAAGCAACAAGTCGTTTTACCATTACAATACAAAGAGATTACTATAGAAAATGCATATAAAATTGATCTCATTGTAGAAGATAAAGTGATTGTAGAAGTGAAATCTGTATTAGAACTGCATTCTATTTTCAGTGCTCAGGTATTGACTTATTTAAAACAGACTCATATGAAGCTCGGACTTCTTATTAATTTTAATAGTGAACTCATTAAATACGGAATTCACAGAATTGTAAACAAAATTATTGATGCATAAAACTTTACTTTTTGGCTTTCTTCTGATTCAGAATATTCTTTTTGCTCAGTATTCGGAAAGAAATCTTTCTTCTGAGAATTGGACGTTCAAAAACTCAAAAGATAAAAACTGGCTTCCTGCCAAGATACCGGGAACGGTTCATCTGGATCTGATGAATAATAAAGTCATTCCTGATCCCTTCAAAGATGAAAACGAAAAGAAAGTTCAATGGGTAGAAAATGAAGATTGGGACTATCAGACCAACTTTGAGATTTCATTCAAAGAATTCAATTATGATAATATTGATCTTGTTTTTAACGGACTGGATACATTTTCAGAGATTTATCTGAATGGAAAGTTATTGAGAAAAACAGATAATATGTTCAGAACATGGGAAATTCCTGTGAAAGAGTATTTGAAACAAGGAACCAATCTGTTGCAGGTGAAATTTAAATCTGCGGTCAATGAAGGAAAAGAACTGGCAAAAAAAGTTCCGTTTACGATGCCTGAATCACCGAGAAGCTTTGTAAGAAAAGCGCAGTATCAGTTTGGTTGGGATTGGGGACCAAGATTGGTGACAGCAGGAATTTGGAAAGATGTAAAGCTGGAATTCTGGGGAAATGCAAAGGTTAAAAATGTTCAGGTGCAGCAAAAGTCTCTTTCTGATACAGAGGCTGAAGTTTCGTTTAATATGAGCATTTTTGCTGAAGAAGAAGGCGAATATTTTACTTGGTTCAACTTAAACAGAGGAATGCATAAATTCCATCTCAATAAAGGGCTGAATACGATTATTCTCCCTTATAAAATTAAGGATCCAAAGAGATGGCAGCCTAACGGAAGAGGGAATCCCCACCGATATGGAACGAAAATTACTCTGTATAAAAAAGGTGGGAGAATTATCCGTGATATCAATGTTACTTATGGATTGAGAGATATAGAACTTATCCAGGAGAAAGATGAAAAAGGAAAATCTTTCTATTTTAAAGTCAATGGTAGTCCTTTATACATTAAAGGAACAAACTGGATACCAGCAGACAGTTTCTCTCCAAGAATCACCAAAGAAAAATATCAGAAACTGATTAAAGCTGCCAAAGACGCTAATATGAACATGATCCGGATTTGGGGGGGCGGAATTTATGAAGATGAAGAATTCTATAAAGCCTGTGATGAAAACGGAATTTTGGTTTGGCAGGATTTTATGTTTGCAGGAAGTTTTTATCCGGCAGATAACGAATTTCTGGATAATGTAAAAGAAGAAGTAAAAGATCAGATCAACAGACTACAGAATCATCCATCCATAGCATTATGGTGTGGAAATAATGAAATTGATGAAGCCATTGTCAATTGGGGATATCAGAAGCAGTTTAAATATTCAAAAGAAGATTCTTTACAGGTATGGAAAGATTATAAAAAGGTGTTTCATGAAGTGATTCCCAATACGATGAAACAGAATCTTACACCAGATAAAAACTTGTATTGGCCGAGCTCTCCGTCAATAGGTTGGGGACACAAAGAAAGCTTAACAGAAGGAGATTCTCATTATTGGGGAGTTTGGTGGGGCGAGCAGCCTTTTGAAGTTTATAATGAAAAAACAGGCCGTTTCATGTCTGAGTACGGATTTCAGGGAATGCCAACGTTAGCCACAACAAAATCAATGTTCTCAGGAGTTTCCGATCTTGACTTACAGAATCCAACCATTAAAGCCCATGAAAAACATGCAAGAGGCTGGGAAATCATCAATAAATATATGGAACGGGACTATAAAATTCCAACAGGCTTTGTGAAATACAACTATGTTTCCCAATTATTACAGGCTAGAGGAATGCAGATTGCGATAGAGGCTCATCGTAGAGCGAAACCTTATAATATGGGAACATTGTATTGGCAGCTTAATGATTGCTGGCCGGTAGTTTCATGGTCGTCCATTGATTATTTAGGAAACTGGAAAGCATTTCACTATCAGGCTAAAAGAAGCTTTGAACCGATACTGATTTCCGTTGCAGAAAGCAATAAAAGTTATGAAATATATCTGACCAGCGATTTATTGAAAGAGATAAAAACTGATGTGAAATTTGAACTTATTGATTTTGATGGAAAGTCGTTATGGAAATCCAATGTTATCAAGAATTTAAAAGCTGACGTAAGTGAGAATATTTTCAATATCAACAAAACTGATTGGGCAAAGTTTGATTTGTCTAAAGCTGTTTTAAAAATAAGTTCAGACAGTGAAGATGCAAAATTTGAAAAGCTTTTCTTTCCGGCAAGACCTAAAGATTTAAAACTTTCAAAACCTAATATTACCGTTAAAAAAATATCACCAACGGAAATTGAAGTTTCCACAGACACTCTCGCAAAAGATATCTACCTTATCGGAGATGCCCATTTCAGTGAGAACTTTTTTGATCTGTTACCTGGAACTTCAAAAAGGATTATTCTTTCCAGATCTTTGGATAAAGTTGAGGTGATGAGCTTGTTTGATACTTTTTGAAAAAAAGTATTTTGAATTACCATAAATTGGTAAATTCAATACTCCAAAGTTACCGATTTTTGATAAATTTGATGTATTGGATTTAAAATCAGGATACTATGGGACGTAATACATCTGTTTCTTTAGGTGATTATTTTGAAGATTTTATAGTTCATAAAATCTCAGAAGGTAGATATAAGAACGTGAGTGAAGTTATTCGTGCTGGATTAAGACTGCTGGAAGATGAGGAAAATAAAAGTCAGCTTCTTAAAAATGCTATTAAGGAAGGATTTTATAGTGGAATTTCAACAGACTTTAATCCTGAAAAGCATATTGAATCTCTAAGGTCTAAAATCAAAAAATAAATGAGTGCTAATTTTTATCCATAAGACCATTGAAGATTTATTGAAATTTATGCATCAGAGGCTGAAATCTGCTTAATACCGCATAATCCGAGAGAGAAACATAAGATCTAATAGGTTTTTAAAGCCTATTAGATCTAAAAAAGAACATTTTTCCATTCCCACCTCAAAAATCAACCGTAACTTTGCATTACATTATTTCTTTACAGTTATGGTAAATTTTGTTCTGATTGCAGTATGTATTATTGCAGGAATGGTATTCAAAGCAACAAAATCTATCCACCCGGATGCCCACAAGGGGATCAATACCTGGATTCTTTATCTTGCTCTCCCGGCAGTTTCATTCAAATATCTGCCTAAAGTACACTGGACAACGGAAATGCTTTTTCCGATTGCAGCCACTTTTTTAATCTCTGTATTCTGCTTCTTTTATGTCATGTTTTACAGTAAAAGTCGGGGATATTCAAGGCGTTCGAGAAGTACATTAGAATTGGCCAGTGGATACAGTAATACCTCTTTCATCGGATTTCCTTTAATCAGTGCTTTCTATGGAGAAGGGCTTCTGAGTATAGCCATTATCTGTGACCAGACTATGTTTTTTGCCCTTTCAACATTAGGGATTATTGCGGCTGTGAAAGGTGGAAGCAAGTCTGGAAAAGTGAGTGCAGCCTTTATTTTTAAAAGATTAATTACATTTCCACCATTAATAGGCTGTATTTCAGCTTTGGTATTGTCTCAGTTTATAGATCTAACCTTTGCAGAACCGCTTTTTGATAAGTTAGCGGCTACGGTAAGCCCTTTAGCTTTATTTTCTGTCGGGTTACAGTTGAAATTTAACGGTTGGAAAAAACTGATTCCTCAGATGTCAGCATCCATGTTGTATAAACTGATTCTGGCTCCGGCGATTGTATTAGGAATGGCCCTATTATTAGGAATAAAAGGAGATGTAGCAAAAATTACCGTATTTGAAGCAGCTATGCCTACCTTGGTGACCTCCAGTATTATTGCGGAACAGTTCAGACTCAATACAAAACTGACCAACCTGATTATCGGAGTAAGCATTATTGTAGGATTTTTTACCTCTGCAATGTGGTATGAGATTACCCGGTTTTTCTTTTAAGATACTTGAAATTAAAAGATTATACTTCCTGTATTTACAAATACTACAGTCGATAGACTGAACATTCCCCTCCTCTGGAGGGGTGCCAAATCGAAGATTTGACGGGGTGGTCATCAAACCAATCTCTACTACATGATTATACCACTGAAACATTCTCAAAAGTTGCAGTTCTCTCAAGAAAAATCTAATTTTACACTTTAAATATTTCCCTTGCCATACGCTCAAATTGTTTTACCGCTGAATTTAAAAGGATCCTTTACTTATAAGGTTCCGGAAGAACTGATGTCTCAAATTCAGCTCGGAATGCGGGTTTTGGTACCCTTTGGTGGAAAGAAAATCTATACGGGAATTGTTTTTGAACTTCATGATAATGCACCAGATAACTTCGTTGCAAAGGATGTCATCAGTATTTTGGATGAAAGACCGATACTTCCTGAAGAACAGATCCGTTTCTGGAACTGGCTTTCCGATTATTATCTGTGCAATCTCGGAGAAATCTACAGACTGGCTTTCCCTTCTTCATTAAAACTGGAAAGTGAAACCTATTTAAAATTAAAACCGGGTATTGTTGTTGACTTTGAAAACCTGGATGTCAACGAAATGTACCTTATTCAGGCACTGGAAGTAAGACAGCTTGTTAATCTTACAGACATTGAAGCCTTTATTCCGAAAAAGGAAATTATTAAAACGATCAATTCTCTGATCGATCTGCAATATATTGAGATTGATGAGAAAATTGCTGAAAAATATAAAGCTAAAGAGGTGGCTTATGTAAGAATTAATGGAGGTGTTTTAAACAACCAGAATCTTACAGAAATTCTTTTAAAATTAAATAAAGCCCCTAAGCAAAAAGATCTGTTCCTTCTTATTCTAGAAAAACAGACAGAAAAACCTGATCTTCATATTAAAAAAGCAGAGCTGTTTGAAGATGGCTATTTTGGAAGTTCCCATTTCAAGGCATTGGCAGACAAAGGTCTTGTTGAGGAATATTATATGCAGAAAGACAGGATTGAAAGTTATGAAGGGGAAATTGAAGACATAGAAGAACTTTCCGAAGAACAGAAAACTGCAAAATCTGAAATAGATGAAGCTTTTGAAGAAGGAAAAAATGTCCTGCTTCATGGGGTTACATCATCCGGAAAAACTCATATTTATTTAGAAAAGATTGAAGAATGCATCAGAGAAGGGAAAAACGTTCTGTTTTTACTTCCTGAAATTTCACTCACCAAACAGATTACGCAAAGACTGGAGAAAAAATATGGCAGGCAATTAGGATTTTATCATCAGAAACTTACCGACTTTGAAAGAGTAGAAGTATGGAGAAGAATTAAGCAGAATGACATTCGTATCCTTGTTGGAACCAGAAATGCTTTATTTTTACCTTATCAGAATCTGGGACTGATTGTGGTGGATGAAGAACATGATTCCGCTTACAAACCAAGAGAAGTTTCGCCCTATTTTAATGCTAAAGATGCCGCTCTTGTGTTGGGTGGTTTATACAGTGCCGGAGTGATCCTGGGTTCTGCAACACCTTCTGTTGAAAGTTATTACAGAGCCAGAAAAGATAAAATGAAATACATCTTCCTGAATGAAAGATTTGGGAATGTAAATCTCCCTGAGTATGAGTTGATTAATTTTAAAGAAGCTCAGGAATCTAAAAATGTATCCGGGAATTTTTCATCCAGACTTATTGATGCGATCAAGCATACTATTGACGAAAAGAATCAGGCCATTGTGCTTCATAACAGACGTGGTTATGCCAATGTTATTGAGTGTGAAACCTGCGGTTACGTTAATTATTGCTCTAATTGTGATGTGGTAATGACCTATCACAAGGCTGCCAATGAAATGAAATGCCACTATTGCGGACAAAGAGCTTCAAAACCAAGAACCTGCCCGAAATGTAATTCAGAAAACCTGAATGAAAGAGGAGTAGGCGTAGAACAGATTCACGAAGAAGTTTCCAAACTGTTCCCAGAGAATGAGGTAGACAGAATGGATATAGATTCCATGCGTAAAAAATTCGCCTACGAGAAACTCTATGAAAAGATAGAAGATGGGGAAACCGATATTGTAGTCGGAACCCAGATGATTTCCAAAGGTCTTGATTTCGACCATATCGAACTGGTTGCTATTCCTAAAGCTGATTCCTTATTATATGTACAGGATTTTCGAGCAGAAGAACGTGCTTACCAATTGATTACGCAGGTTTCCGGAAGAGCGGGAAGAGTTTCCGGAAAAGGAAAGATCCTGATCCAGACTTATAATCCTGATCATTCAGTATTCCAGTTGATTAAAATGAATAATCCTGCGAAGATCTATAAATATATCCTCACAGAACGTCAGAAATTCCATTATCCGCCGTTTACCAAACTGATTATGATTGAACTGAAGCACGCAAGAGATGAGAAAGTAGACCGTGCCTCTCAGTTTTTGGGTTCTATCCTGAGAAAATACCTTCCTGAGGAATGTATTTTAGGCCCCGAAAGAGCTCAGATTGCCAGATTGAATAATTTATATCAGTTCCAGATTTTACTGAAATTACCCCGCGGGAAAAACTATGAGAAGTTCAAAAGCCTGGTTTTGATAAGTTTGAAGGAATTTGATGAAATTACTGCTTATCAAAGCATTAAAAAGGGCGTTTTTGTTGATTTTTAACAATTTTTAACAAACTTTACACTCTTTTATAAGACGTTGGTAACCCGTTTTATAACAATAATTTCTACTTTTGGTCGTTGATTAAGTGTTTGGCTCTTTTATTGAATGATTTAACTTATCATTTTCTAGAGGCTCAAACCATAGAACAAAAAAGGATAGATGGTAAATTTCAGAAAATATATTTCAAGTGCAGCGGTGTTGGCTTCCGGTCTTTTCCTGGCTCAATCTACCGTTTCTACTGCTCTTTACTCTCAGAATTACGACAATCAGAAAAACAGCTTAAATCTTCCGTCGCCCGCAAGCTCGATGGAGAGAAGTGTTTTGTCGGCTAAAGAACTTGTAGACATTAATGTAAACACAATGATGGCGGATCCTGTGCTGAAAAATGCAAACTGGGGATTCGTGGTGTATGATCCGAAAACAAAAAAGGTGATCTCTTCATACAATGAAAGCTCTCCGCTGGTTCCGGCTTCCACAACAAAATTGCTGACTACAGAAACAGCATTAAACCTGTTAGGGGAGAACTACCGTTGGATGACTCAATTAGAGTATGCAGGAACAGTAGATGAAAACGGAACCTTAAACGGTAACCTTTATGTAGTAGGAAGTGGAGACCCATCCCTGGGAACAAACAAAGCAGGAGCAGGATCTTACAGAGACATTATCTCAGATTTCATAGGTGGACTTTCACGTGAGGGAATCAGAAAGGTAAATGGTGATATTATCATTCAGACAGCGCTTTTCAAAGGCAATATTGCAATGCTTCCGGAAAATGTTGTATGGTTGGAAAATAATAATTACTATCTGCCGGCAGGAACAACCCGTGCTATTAATCCGGCCAATGAAAAATTGATCGTAAAGAAATCCGGTTTTTCTACAGAAAAGAAGTTTTTCTACGTTTCACCATATGCTCATCAGATGGTATATGCTGAAAAGTATGATGGAGATGGGGTTTTAACAACAAAATTGCCTGATGCACCAGCTTATCTGGCTAATTCTTTCAGAACAACTCTTGTAAAAAGCGGAATTCCTGTTACCGGAAAAGTAGTTACAAAAATGACTGATGCTGCTCCGGAGAACAGAAAGATGATCTCTGCGTACAAATCTCCAACGTTAAGCGATATTGTATATTATACCAATCAGCATAGTGATAACTCTCTGGCTGAAGCTTTACTGAGAACTGTTGGATTCCAGAAATTGGGAGATCAGACTTCAGAATCAGGAAGAGTAGTGGTAACAGATCACTTAAAGAATGCTGGATTTGATATGCTGGGTCTTACTTATATGGATGGAAGCGGACTTTCAAGAAGCAATAATGTAACTCCAATTTCCCAGGTGAAGTTCTTAACTTCTTTAATGGATGAAAAATATTACAGATCTTATTTAACATCTCTACCTATCGGTGGACAATCCGGAACATTGAAAAGAATGTTTCTTGGAACCGGAAACGGACAGGTTTTTGCAAAAACAGGAACTTTAAATAAAGTGAAAACCCTGGCCGGTTATATGAAAACAAATTCCGGTAAAACCTTGGTTTTCTCTCTGATGGTAAATAACTATTCAGGATCAGTAGACATGGTGAAGAAAAGAATGGAAAAGATTCTTGAGCCCGCTCTGGATCTTTAGAAGCCGTTTATTTTATATATTATAAAAACCTTTTAATCAATGATTAAGAGGTTTTTTTTATATTTGAATACTACAATATTTCTACCTATGAGAAAATTTTATCTTCTGATGCTGAGCTTTTTGATTGTTCAGCAGTTGTATGGGCAAAAAGAAAATCATAATATTGAGATGAAAGGGCTGGCTGAAAAGGAAATGAAATCTTTTACCAAAAAAATGGGTGCCGGAAATACAAACCCGAATACTCTGAACTATGATCTGCAGTATCAGAGAATGGATCTGAGTATTGACCCTGCTGTCTACTCTGTTTCCGGATCTGTGACTTCACATTTCAAACCCAATCAGACGATGGGAAGTATTTATTTTGACTTTACCAATCTTCTGACGGTTTCCCAGGTGCAGTATCATGGAAGCAGCATTCCTTTTCAACAGCTTTCTACCAAGGAGATCAAAATAGATTTTCCGGCTTCCTTACCAGCCAATGTTTTGGATTCATTAACGGTTCATTATTCCGGTGCTCCGGAAAATAATACTGTTATGGTTGGAAATCAGGGATCCAATTCAATACCTGTTTTCTCTACTTTGAGTGAGCCTTATGGTGCACAGGACTGGTTTCCTACCAAGCAAAGTCTGAATGATAAGATTGAAAGATTTGATTTCAAAATTACCACTCCATCTCAATACAGCGTAGCAGCCAATGGAAAACTGATGTCGGAAATTATTTCAACAACTACAGGGGAAAAACTGACTTTTTGGAGAACAATGTATCCTACTGCTGCCTATCTTATTGCTTTATCTATCACAAATTTTGCTAAGGTGAACAGTACCATCGGAAATCCACCATTTCCGTTTGTGAATTATATTTATCCATCAACAGCAGGAAATTCAGGAGCAATGTCCAATATTGAATGGACAAAACAGATAATGGATGTTTTTGAAACCTATTTTGGTCCTTATCCTTTCCGTAATGAGAAATATGGGCATATGGAATATATTAATGGAGGTGGAATGGAGCATCAGACAATGTCTTCTATGATTGGCTGGCCTAAATATCTTATTGCACACGAACTTGCCCACCAGTGGTTTGGAGATAAAGTAACCTGTGCAAAATGGAATGATATATGGCTGAACGAGGGTTTTGCAAACTTTGGAGAGCATGTAGCGAATGAAAAGCTGATTATGACCAATGATGAATTTATGAATTACCTGAAAGGTCAGATTAATTATATTACCAACGCTACAGGTGGAAGTATATATGTTCCGGATGCACAGCTTAATAATATAAACCGAATTTTTGACAGCAGGCTAACCTATGCAAAAGGGGGATATGCGGTAAGAATGATAAAATGGATATTAGGGGACAACGCTTTTTATCAGGCGCTGAAAGATTATCACGGAAGACCGGCTCTGGCCTATAATTATGTGAAAACAGCAGATCTCAATGCTTCTTTACTGCAGTCTACCGGAAAAGATTTTACAGAATTTTTCAATGATTGGATCTATGGTGAAGGATATCCTACCTATGCAATAAAGTGGAAGCAGACAGGGAGTCAGCTTGCATTTAATGTTAACCAGACACAAAGCAGCCCTACAGTAAGCTTTTTTGAAATGCCTCTGCCTGTAAAAGTAACTGGAACAGGCGGGCAGACTGCTTATGTAGTGCTTAATAATACTTTTAATAATCAGTATTTTACTGAAAATATATCGTTTCCTGTATCAAGTGTTCAGTTTAATTATGAATATCAAATCCTGGAAAAGAATTCTACTGTTATTCAGGATAATACATTAAGTGTGTCTTCTGTAGAAAAAAATGATTTTGGTTTATATCCTAATCCTGCTAAAAATGAACTTTATTTTAAAGGTATTGATAAAGAAACAGAATATTCCATTCACGGGGTTGATGGCAAGCTGATAAAGAAATCAGTATTCAAACCAGGAAAACCGATACAGATTGGAGATTTGGTTCCCGGAGCTTATATTATTACAGTCAATGAAAAACATATCAAATTCATTAAATATTAAATAAAGAATAAAAAATAAAAAGCTTTCAGATCTGAAAGCTTTTTTGTTTTTTGAAAGCTACTGTACCTCTTCTTTTAGCAGCTTTTACCTTATATCTGAACCATTTTTCTTTAAAGACATTCCGCATGATATTGTCAAAATTTCTTGTAATGACCAGATTTTTAAAACCACGCCATTTTTCAAGAAGACTTGAAGGCAGAGCCCTTACAGAAACAGAATATCCTGCGGTTTCATACTGAATATAATGCCACCATCCGGATGGTATGTAGAGCGTATCACCAGGATGAAGAACGGCTTCATAGCCATTTAAATAAAGCAAAGCGGGATATTGCCTGTAGTCAGGAGTTTTTATATTAGGCAAGCTGTGAAAGTTATAGGGTAATTTATACATGAGGTCAGACTGTTCCCAGGGAAACAGCCAGATCCGTTTAATTCCTTCAAATTGAGTGATGAAAACATGGGACATATCAATATCAATATGATTTCGGGTGGCAGAGCCTTCACCACCAAAAAACATAAAAGGCAGCCATTTTAATATTTTACCGTTGGTAACATCATTATAAATTATGTCGTCTTTAAGTTCAGGTTTTATGCTCAGTAGGTTAAATAAGAACAAGCGATGTTCAGTAGGAGTGGAGTTTATCAGATCAAGATAATCAGAGAATGTAGTCTGTGCAATAGGCTGGCTGGCCACTCTGTCCATAGAATCCATTTCACTGCCATATATATCTGCCTTTTGATCTCCGGCTATTCTTTTGAAATATTCATAGTTCCACTTTTGGAAAGCAGGGCTTTCAGGATCTACAAAGTCTTCAATAATCACAGGTATTCTAGGTTTCATGTGGTTGGTTATAAAGTTTCTTGAAACTATTTTCTTTGTTTTCTTTACCGGAATCAAGTGCATATTCAGAAATTTTAAACAAATATAAATATTATCCTACTAAATTAGTGGACTAATAGTGTTAAAATAGAAACTTAAGATCAAATTTTAGAATTAGGTGTATAAAAGGTTTTATTTTACTGCCTTTTTAGTAAATTAGCACATCTAAAAAATTACTAAAAATGATTTCTGAAAAATACCTTCAACATTTACAGAACGAACTTCAAAATATTGAGAATGATGGACTTTACAAAAGAGAAAGAATCATCACTTCTCAGCAGAGTGCAGAAATTGAAGCAAACGGAAAAAAGCTTTTGAACTTCTGTGCGAATAATTATCTGGGATTATCTAACAATCCGGAGGTAATGAAAGCTTCTCAGGATATGATCCAGTCTCACGGTTACGGAATGTCATCTGTACGTTTCATCTGTGGAACTCAGGATATTCACAAAGAATTAGAGAAAAAGATTGCTGACTTCTTAGGATTGGAGGATACGATTCTTTATGCAGCAGCTTTTGATGCTAATGGAGGTGTTTTTGAACCTTTATTTACTGAAGAGGATGCTATTATTTCAGATGAATTGAACCACGCTTCAATTATTGATGGAGTACGTCTTTGTAAAGCTGCAAGATACCGTTATAAAAACAATAATATGGCTGATCTGGAAGCTCAGTTAATTGCTGCTTCAGAAAAAATCACCGTTTCAAAATCATCGTAACGGATGGAGTTTTCTCTATGGATGGTATTGTAGCTGACCTGAAAGGTGTTTGCGATCTTGCTGATAAATATGATGCATTGGTAATGGTTGACGATTCTCATGCAACCGGATTTATCGGAAAAACAGGAAGAGGAACTCACGAAGCTAATGAAGTAATGGGTAGAGTAGATATTATTACGTCTACATTAGGAAAAGCTTTAGGTGGTGCTTTAGGTGGATTTACTTCCGGTAAAAAAGAGATCATCGATATGTTGAGACAACGTTCTCGTCCTTACTTATTCTCCAACTCATTAGCCCCTGGAATTGTAGGAGCTGCGTTGAAAGTATTGGATATGATTTCTGATGATACTACTCTTCGTGATAAAGTAATGGAAAATGCAGACTATTTCAGAACAGAAATGAAAGCGAAAGGCTTTGATATTCCTGATGGTGATGCAGCAATTGTTCCGGTAATGCTTTATGATGCGCCGCTTTCTCAGAAAATGGCAGAAAAGTTAATGGATGAAGGCATCTATGTAATCGGATTCTTTTACCCGGTAGTACCGAAAGGAAAAGCGAGAATCAGAGTTCAACTATCTGCAGCTCATACAAAAGAGCATTTGGATAAAGCTATTGCTGCTTTTGAAAAAGTAGGAAAAGAATTGGGAGTGATTTCTTAATTTCTGAGTTAAATACAATCAATGAAATATAAGCTTCGGCTCGGGCGGCAAAGCTGCCCCGAGCCGAAGCTTTTTTATACAAGATGTACTATTGAATAACTTTTGATAGGAATATTAGCTTTTCCCAATCAAAAGAAAATTATTTTTAAAAATTATATAATAAGCTTATCTTTGCTGTTAATTTTTTCTGAATGCTTTATACAATCATCAAAGCACTGCACATTATATTTATGGTAAGTTATTTTGCGGGAATTTTTTATCTCGTGAGGATCTTCGTTTACTATAAGGATACCGATGAATTTTCTGAAGAAAAAAAGAGAATTCTGAGAGAGCAGTATACATTTATGGCCAGAAGGCTGTGGAATATTATTACCGTTCCTGCCGGAGTTATCATGGCAGTATGCGGATTGGTTATGATCTTTTTAAATCCGGGACTGATGAAAATGGGCTGGTTCCATTTAAAACTGACCTTCCTGATCGGGCTTGCCATCTACCACTACTGGTGTTGGAAAAAAGTGCTGGAATTAAAGGCATTGAATGGAAATACCCTGGAAACAGCCAACATCAAACTGAGACAGGCCAATGAAGTTGCTACATTCATTTTATTTCTGGTGGTATTCACTGTAATCTTGAAATCGATGGCAATTGAATATTGGTGGCAATTAATTGCAGGATTTTTCGTTCTTGTATTTCTGATTATGATGACTGTAAAACTCGTTAATAAGAATAAAAAAAACAAATAATTGGTTAAATAGAAGAGTAGGTGTGTTTTACATCTCTTTACTTTTTACATTTTACTAAAAAACTATGATTGCAATTTTAAAGAAAGAACTTTGGAGTTACTTTGGAAACTGGAGTGCATGGGTAATTATTGCTGCCTTCAGTTTAATAGGGACTCTTTTTCTGTTCTTTTTCGACAACGATTCCAATATTTTTGAAATCGGGGCAGCCTCGCTGCAGAGCTATTTTGTGTTGGTCCCATGGCTTTTAATGTTCATTATTCCGGCACTTTCCATGAAAACTTTTGCGGAAGAGCAACAAACAGGAACACTGAACTGGTTATTCTCACAACCACTAAAGGTTTCAGAAATGATAGGCGGAAAATTCCTGTCGGTATGGATTGTTGGGATTTTATGCCTGATTCCATCACTAATCTATCTTTATACAGTATATGTCCTGGGAGTTCCAGAGGGTAATATTGACCTTGGGATGACATTCGGGAGTTATATTGGGCTGATTATTTTAATCGCTGCATTCTCAGGGATTGGAATTTTAGCCTCTTCATTATCACAGAACCAGATTATGGCTTATCTGTTGGGCGTTTTCATGTGCTTTATCATGTATTTTGGAATCGAACAGTTGGCAAGCTATAAACTTCTTGGAGGAGCAGATTTTATCCTTCAGAATATTGGTTTTTACCAGCATTTCTTAGGATTTACAAGAGGTCTTATAGATCTGAAAGATGTGGCTTATTTTATTCTGGTCATCAGTGCATCATTAGTATTGTCTAATCATTTTATTAACAAAAAGAAGTAGATTATGAAGAAGATCAATGCTAAATCTCCGCTGGGAATTTTCTTAATTACAATTATCCCCTTGGTTATTATTCTTACCTATTCAGGTATAAGACTCGACTTAACAAAAGAAAAAAGATATACTCTTTCTGAAAGTACCATTAAAGTATTGGAATCCGTTAAAAAACCTTTAACGGTAGAAGTTTACCTTGAAGGTGATTTTCCGGCAAGCTTTAAACAGCTTCAGGGAGAAACGAAATTCATGCTGGAGGAATTCAGAAAGATTAATCCAAAGATTGATTTCAAATTCATCGATCCTATTAAAACAAAGATGTCTCAGGATACTTTGATGGCAATGGGAATGCAACCTTCAGTTCTTCCGGATGTAAAAGATGGAAAAATTTCACAAATCACACTTTTTCCGTATGCGGTTATAAAATATGACAAAAACGGAGTTTCTATTCCGTTGGTGGTACAGCAGGCTGGGATTGATGCAGACCAACAGTTAACCCGTTCTATTGAAGGTCTTGAGTATAACCTGGTTTCAAACATTAAGAATATTGCGGCCAATAAAAGGAAGAAAGTAGGTGTGCTTATTAATCAGGATGAATTAAGTCCGGATGAATTTCAGGGATTCATGCAGCTTGCTTTGGAAAATTATGATGCAGGGCCCATTATTCCTAAAAATCAGGTAGAGCTTACCCTTGAAGATATGCCTTTACTGAAGCAGATGAGTGCTTTAGTCATTGCAAAGCCAAGAAAAGCCTTCACAGATAACGAGAAAGTAATCCTTGACCAATATATCATGAATGGCGGGAAAACGCTTTGGATGATTGATGCTGTAAATGCCGAAATGGATACGCTGACAAGATCTAAAAAAGTAATGCCTTTCCCGGTGGATATCAATATGACTGATTTCTTCTTCAATTACGGATTAAGAATCAATAATGCACTGGTAAAAGATGTAAAGAAATTTGCTTTATTAAGACTGGTAACAGGAGAGGTAAGTGGTAATCCACAGTATACAAGTTTACCATGGCCTTACTATCCTCTTGGAATTGCTGAAAATAATAACCCGATCACTAAAAATATCAACCCTGTAAAATTCGAGTTCCCAACTTCAATTGATACATTGGGCGGAAGAAAGAATATTAAAACAAAAGTACTTTTTGAATCCAGTGAAAGAACATTGCTGAAACAGGTTCCAAATTATGTTGATCTGAAAGAAATTGCCACTGTAGACAGCCTTGGACAAATGGAAAAACCAAGTACTCCAAAGATCTTTGCCGTAGCATTGGAAGGAAAATTTAATTCTGCATACGCTTCAAGGATTGAAAGAAAATCTTATCCAAGCTTTAAAGCAGCAAGCCCTGAAAATAAAATGATCGTGATTGCAGACGGTGATATAGGACGAAATAAAGTCATCAAAGGAAAACCACTTCCTCTGGGAGTAGATATGCTGACGAACGAACAGTTCGGAAACGAGCAGTTCCTGAGAAACGCTTTAGATTATCTGTTAGATGACAGTAATCTGATGGAATTAAGAAACAGAAATATCGAAGAAAGACTTCTGGACAGACGAAGAATAGAAGAAGAAAGAACCAACTGGCAATGGCTGAATTTATTACTTCCATTGGTGATTATTGGTCTTATCGGAGGATTGTTCTTCTGGTTGAGAAAGAAGAAATTTGGATAACATAAAAGAAAGAGAAGCATTTTGCTTCTCTTTTTTATTCTTTTCTGATAAATTCTTCTTCGTTTTTTAATATTCGAGTAACTTTTCTAAATCCAGATTCAGAACTTATTCCACTAAGTGTTTTGCCAATTTTCCAATCGTAATCATTTAATTTACAATTGATTATTGTTTTTTCAAAATCATGTAATACTTTAGTGTCGAAGTGATTTTTGTAATTCTTTTGTAAAATTTCAGTTAATAAATAATTGATAGATTTACAACCTAGTGTTTTTTGAATGTAAAAATTAGGATCGTAAATAATAGTTTTGTATTGATTATCAATGTCCAATATTTTATGTGGGCTTAAAAATGCTTTAGGCCATCTATTTTTAACTATTAGCCATGCTTTGGAAATAAGATCTGAAATTTCAAGAGAAGCTTGTTTTGAAAAATGAATTAATTTACTTGAATCAAATCTATCTACTTCTGTTTTTTTCAATTCTAGATAACTATTAATGATTCCATAAATTGATTCGCTAAATGCTGTTACTCCAATAATTCCAATTTTGTTTTCAGAATGTATATCAATTTTTATTGCATTTTGCCAAATATTATCTTTATCATCAATTTTTTCATTCAAATTATAGGCAATATTTATTGCAATGTGAGGGTTTAATTCTTTAGTTCCAATTTTCTCTTCTAAAATACGGAAATCATATTTTGCCAATTCAATAAGATCTGTTTTTAATCTTTTAGCTTTAGAATTTATATTACTAAAAATATCTAATTCTATTGATCTTTTGTTTTTGGGAGTAACTATTATGGAGACCTGTAACTTTAAATTTAGTAATTCTATATCTGAAAGAGATGCTTTTTCAATTCCTAAGAGTCTATGCTGACCATCAACAACTCTAAAAAGAAATTCCTTTTCATCATCTAATGTTAAGAATATTAATCCATTATCATTATGAGTTATTATTCTTTCAAGTTTTTCTTCATCAATTGCCAAAATTATTGAATTAGGGAATACAAAGTTATAGGATTCAACATATTTTTTTATATTTTGGTAATGTTTTTCATCCTGTTTACGTTGATAGCCTTCTTCGTCAATACCATATATTAATGTTTTACTTTTTCTGTAAATAAGATTAAAAGGTATAACTGTAGATATAAGTCGGTAGTTTGATTGATGGTATTCAATTCCTGGAATTTTCATTTTAACCTAAAATATTAATTATTGAATTTAAATTATTTAATACATCACTGTTATCTATTGAATCTATTTTTGATAATTCAATTTTAGCCTTTTCAATATTTCCTAATACAGTATCTTTATTGATACTTGAAGTAAAAGATTCCATATCTCCTTTAAAACAATATATTGTATATAATTTTAAAATTTCAGAAATGGAATTTGTGTCTAATTCTAAGACTTCAATTGCCTCATATATTAATTTTATATCATTAAAATGGTTTGTAACATTTATCGTATTTAGTATAAATTCTTGACACCCATACTCAATACAAGTATTAAAAAATAATTTTGTAAGTTTTTCGGCTAATTCTTCATCTTGAATAACATTATTGCTTATGATCAGGTTGTTGTAAGATTTTTGTATTAATTCAAATAATGTATCTAGATATGTTTCTAAATTATCGTTAGTGATAATCGTTTCAAAACTAGAAAGAATTATTGATTCAAATACTTGTAGATCAAAATCCTTATTTCTTGATTGTATATACTTTGAATATTTTTGACATGGAAATGATAAATGATCAAACTTAATATCATTTGTTTTAAAAATATCATGATCAATATTATGAATATTGTATGTTAATGAAGCTATTTTTTTGAAATTAAAATTAATTCCATCTAATGCATTTCCAACTTTATCTGCAAATGTTTCTTCAAACTTATTTATGAATAAAATAACATCAGAATTGATTGTGAAATTATCATTGGCCTCTCTTATGTCTTGTAAGAAATCATCTATTTCAATTAATAATTTACCTACATGATTCATGGATTGTTGAGCTAAACTGCGTACAGGAGTAAGTTTATAATTTTTATAAAAAATTGCATGCTCCATATCTCCCCAAGCAGACTCTAATTTACTTTTTATTTGTAGCTCGAAATTCCAAGTTTCATATTTACATTTAAGTTTAAATATTTTTAGTCCATTTTTCATAGTTATGGGCTGAGATTGTAAATCTTCCTCATCCATGGTTATGCCCTTGTTTCTAGCATCTTGAATAAAGTTTGTAGATCCTATTAATTTGTACATATTGACAGAATCTACATTTAAATCAGTTAGAATTTTAATGCCAATTAAATCGTCAAGCTCTTTGACTTTATTTTTTAGATTAGGTTCATCAATTTGGTTTAAATCATTTAAACTTTCATAAAAATGGTTATAATCATTATTTCTAATAAGTTTTTCAGAAAAACTATCTTTTTCTTTAACTCTATAAACAAATGTATAGAATCTAAGTGTTCTAACACTATTTGTTCTTACCAAGGAATAATCTGAAGCATATTTATTGATTATTTCTTTTAGAAGGTTAACAATGATTTCTTGATTTGAGATTAGCTCTGTTCTTAATTCACTAAATTTTTTTGAAACAACTTGTATGCCCTTAATTTTTTCTTCAATAGATCTCATTAATGTTAATTTGTTATCTATGATTATTAGCTGGTACCTAAAATTTTAAAAAAAGTTTATTTAGACTTCAATTTTCTATTCTCTTCCTTCAAATTTTCAATCTGCTCTTCTAATAGCTTAATATAACTTTGTAAATTCTCTACAATAGAATTTGGAATACTGTGGAAGTTGTTAAAGTAACTACCAGCATTATCATTAAAAGTAGTATTGTCATGGTTGTTATGCACTATTTCTGTTTTCTTTTCCTCTTTGATCTCTTCTACAGGAACATCAAGTGCTTTTGCCAGTTTTTCCCATTCATCATCATATATTCTTACTTCATCATTTTCCTTTCTGGAATAATTTGAAGCATCTGTCGAGATGATTTTAGACATATATTCTTGGGTGTAACCTCTTTGCTTTCTTAGATTTCTTAGCTTTTCCATAATGACCTTTTTATTTGTGCCTTTATACAAATATAAAAAAATGATAGAGAACTTTAAATCTATTTACTGAATGTACTTTGATGCTTCTCCAACACATTCCAAATTCCATAAAAAGCATCATTTCCTTTCTTATCCGAAAAATTAGTATTAAAAATCATAATTCTTCCCAAGTTATTTTTAGGATCAAAAACATCATGGACATTACTCCCGGATCTCCGCCCGTATGACCAACGTAGCCTGTGTAACCAAATCCCATGAATATTCCTACATTATAAGATTCACTGTAAGGGTTCTGAGTATTTCTCTCTGTAAAGTTAACGGCGGAAAGCTGTGGAGTAAAGTATTCTTTGTAGCTTTTCTGATTCAGAATTGTCCCTTTTCCGTTATATCCTTTAATTAATTCGGTTAAATATTTACTTAAATCATGAATGCTGGTGATAAAACCACCATCAGGATAAGTAGCTGAAAGATAATAAGGCAGAACAGTCTTAGGGTTTTCATAAAGTCTGGAAAATTTTGAAAACTGTATCTCTTCAAACTTCCATCCTGAATCTTTCATTTGTAAAGGTTTCAGAATATATTCTTTGGTAAATGCACTGAATTCCTGGCCCGTTACCCGTTCCACAATAAAAGCGGCCAAAGCTGTTCCTACGTTGGAATATTCATAGATTTCTCCCGGTTTATGGGCAGAAAAACTGTTTGCGTTCCATTTTCCCTGTTCAGATAATACATTTTCTAAAAAAACAGACATAGTAATGGTAGAGTCTGAAGGATTGAAAACCTGTTCATCATCAAAATTAAGCTTTAAACCAGTCAGGTTTTGGCTAGGTTTCAGAAAGTAGTTTTTAGATAAATAAAATTCATTGTCAAGAATCGAAGAAGTATGAGTGGCCAATTGGCGTACTGTAATAGGGATCTGTGGAAATTTTGGATTGGAAATTTTAAATGGCAGATACTTCTGTATCGGATCATCTAAATTAAGTTTTCCCAATTCCTGAGCTTTTAAAAGAGCAATTCCAACCAAGGTTTTAGAAACAGAAGCAATATTCTGGATGGTATTTTCGGTATAAGGTTTCTTTTCTTTTACATCTGAAAAGCCAAACCCTTTCTGATAAAGCGTTGATTCATCATTAACAATAGAAACCGAAAAGCCATTGAAGTTTTCCTGTTGATATATTTTATTGATTTCCAGATCTAAAGAATCATTGATCTTATGAGAAGCAGAAGATGAATTGTTTTTCATAGTCTGGCATGAAATCAACGAAATAGAAGTCATAAAAAAGATTAATTTTTTTCTCATAAGTTTTTAATAATAAGACATTTGATCGGTATGTTTTGTTACAGAGGATAGTAGAGAATATTTAGAAAAGGTAAGCAATTTTTCAATCTTATGATCAGAATTAAGTAAAAACACCCGGCATTAAAAACACGTATTTATACGCTATGACAGCGCTTTTATTCTCTCTAATTTTGTCTTGCAGGGTAGAAAAATCTATCAGTTTTAGCAGGAAATAACACTAAATCACCATATCATGCCAACAAAACAGCACAACAGATTTCTTCTTCAGATGATGGAAGGAGTAAGCAATTTAAGAATAGTTATTACAGATCACAGTATCTCTTCAGGACAACCTTGGGAAAATACTCCGGATATTATTCAAAAGTCCGGCAATACTTGGGAAATTGATGTTCAGGCGGGAAGACACGGTACAGATACCGTTGCTCAATGGTTTAAAAGTAAAATATCTGGCGGTGATGCCATAGGCTGCAGCTCCAATGATGCTTTGCCGGGTAAACTGAACTTTGCATTTACTTGCGTTTTATCTTTTGATTATCAGAACAGACATTGCGAACTGCGCGATATCCAGATTGGCCAGGGGCACAACTCAAAATCAGAAAACAACTGGTGGATTGGTAGCAGGAATATTAAAAAAATATCAGGAACTTATATTTTAAAAACAGATGGTAACACCCATTTTAACTGTAATGTTTCGGTATCCGGTGTGAACCAGTTTTATCTTAAATTAAATGGTTCGGAGTGGATGAGCAAGTTGGATCAGAATGTATCATTGAAAGCTTTAAGTATTCCGGGAACACATGATTCAGGAACGTATAAAATTTCTTCAGCATCATTTGGAGCAAGATGTCAGAATTATGATATCAGACAGCAGTTGGAAAATGGAGTTCGCTTTTTGGATATCAGACTTGTAAATTCATCCAGTTCTTCTGATCCTTTAGATCTTTATCACGGTATTATTTCCTGTGACGTAACCTTCGGAAATGTACTGGATGCCTGCCAGGCGTTCTTAAGAGATCATCCGTCAGAAACTGTTTTAATGTCTGTAAATAATGAAAAAAGCGGGCAGGATATCTCTGATAATTTCATTAAATACCTTAAAAAATACAATTCTCTGTACTTTCAGGGAAATGCCATCCCAAATTTAAATGAAACCAAAGGAAAAATCCTTTTTTTATACAGGTTTGAGCTGAATGTTGGAAACTCAGGAATTGATAAGAACAAAGTAGGAGTGAGGTTCGGAACATGGCAGGATAACACAACTTTTGAAACCACAAATGCCAACGGACAGAAGTTCTATATTGAAGACAACTATGAAAGTTATGATACCCATAAAAAGGTAAAATATGTACAGGAAAATCTGGAACGGGCCATGCAGAAAAATGCTGGTAATGATGCTATTTTGTATGTAAGCTTTAACAGTATTGCGTTTGGAGTAGGTCATCATACTCCTTATCAGTATGCCTGGGGTGGCTTAGGCGTAGATCCGGCGATGAATCCCTGGCTAAAACAGTATACTCAGTATTCAGGGAAAAAACGGTTGGGAATAATCCCTTTAGATTTTTATAATAACGGTGGTGGAAACCCAATTGAAAATGGACTGGTTGACAATATTATCCAATCTAATCATTAATTTTAAATACAAAAGATCAAGAAGTTTTATAAAGCACTTTAGTTCACAGAAGAGGATTAAATAAAAGTTGAGTAAAGCATTATGATTCATAACTTGTATTTTACTTAAGTGTTGTAAAATTTGTAGTTATATAAAGAAAAGTACAAATAAAAAGAGAAACTTTACAGCTTCTCTTTTTATTTTTTATTCTTCTGAGTTTTTTACTTCTCTGGTTATTAATAGTTATTCCAATACCGGAATAAGATGTCCCCAGTTTAGTTGCTTAGCATAATCAAGTGCTGTTTTTCCGGTTTTGGATTGAATATTTTTATCTGCTCCAGCTTCCAATGCAGCCTTTACTGTGGTTAAATTCCCGGCAATGGTTTCTCTGTGAAGAAGACTCTGTCCATTATCATCAATTAACTTGATTTCATCCGGATATTCCTGTAAGAATTTAGCAAAATCATCTTTCATATTTCTACTCATTGGGTGTTCAACAAGGTTTTCAGGTTCTTCCTTCTGCTTATTAACAACCAGAATGTCATCGAAATCTCCGAAATCGAGCTGCCAGGCATTATCATGATCTTTTCTTTCCGAAGCAGACATATCTGAACGCATTTTTTGAATGGTAAATCCGCCATAAGCCTTTGGAAGAGGTTCAGCAGATGAAGAGAATAGCTTTGAAAGACCTTTAGGCTTCTGTACACTAGGGGTGATGGCAAAAAGCCAGTCGCTGATTTCAGTAAGAGGAATATCAATAAAATCTCCCACCTGAACGTTTCTTAAAGTATTAGGTTCGTTAATCAGATATCCGGTTACACGGTCACCGTCAAAACCAATATCATTGATCCACATGTGCTCAACATTGGGTTCTCCTGTTTCAGTTTCTTCCGAAAACATTGCTTTCACACAGGAAACATTCAATCCAGGGATAATTCTTCTGTATTCCCAAGACTGTTCACGCCAGAAATATTTAAAAGTTTCCTGTGCTTTTTTGTATGCCTCAATCATTTGCGGGTCGCTTCCGTCTGCCCAAAAATAGGATTGTCTTCCATATAAAAATAAATTGTGTTTGATGTATTTAAAGATTAGTTTTGATAAGCCTCTTTAGGAAGCAGTGCTGCTGTTTTGTAATAGCTTATATCTGCCGGACAGTGTTCCTGTAGTTCCTGAAAGGTTTCATAATCATAATGAGCCCAATTCTGTTCATTATCAGGATCTGAAGTTTTATCAATGGCAAGTTCAAGTTTGCCGTCTTCCTCATAACTGCACTCTATGGCGGCATATTTTTCTCCGTTTTTATCCAGAGTATACCAGCATTTTACAGTTCTTTCAAGCTGTGGTTCCTGAGTTTCATTGTCAATAACCTGTGAACATATGAAATTTTCAGGATCATCCGTTTTAAAGACGGTTTTGGATATTAATGGCAGCTCATCTACAGAGAGTGAGTATAGTTTATTAGTAGTAATGATAAATCCGTCGGCAGTTTCTTTTTTTTCGATGTCAAAAAATCAGATTTTTCTTTCAGGTATTCCAATACTTCATCTTCATTGTCTCCTTCCTGTAAGAAATAATTGATGTTATATATACTTTCATCGTTGATGAACTCAATTTCTTTCAGTATATCAGAATCACTTTCATAATAATATAGATGATATTCATCTAGCTTCGTGGCTTTGCTTTTGGAAATAACTTCTCCAAAAATGTTTTTGTACACTTTTCTCATTGTAAATCATGTTTAGTTTCATCTATTAGTTTAAGTGGTATAGAGCAAAGATAGTTTTCTTTTTTATCTTAACCTAAAGTGTAAAACGGTATTTATTTCATAAATATTTTAGATGTCCTTTATAAAATCCTCATATTCATAATAAAACCTTTCAAATCCATCCATTTTTTCAACGAAGAATTCAAAAATTTCCTGCCAGGTGTTCCTGTTGAATATTGAAACACCGTGCTTTTCTACCCAAATCCTGCTGATGACCTTTCCGTTTTCCAGTGTAAAATATTCTTCTTTTTGAAAATCTCCGATAAAATCTTTTAAAATATCTTCCAAAGACCATATTTTATCATAATAAGCATTACGGAAAATTTCATCTTTCATTTCGATATCAAGAGAAACCTCTACTTTTTTATTATCTGCTGAGAATTTAAATGCCAGATCCTTAACCTTAGTGTCATACAGGATCCATTTTCTTGGAAAGGATTTCCCAAAAGCTGTCCAAAATTCTTTTTTGAGTTGTTGTGCTTCTTGTTTACTGAACATAGGGCAAACATAACAATTTAATAGGAGAAAGGCAAAAAATGAAGAGCCATAAAAAGTTAAAAGAACAAGCATTGATAAGCTCTTTTGTAATTTTCTCTTTTCAGTTAAACATATTAAACAATTTTCTTATTTTTGCTGTAATGCTATCAAAAAAATCTCAATATGCGTTTAAGGCACTTTCATATCTTGTAGTAAAAAGAAATGAAGGGCCGGTTCTTATTTCCGAAATTGCGGAACACAAAAAGATACCTTTAAAGTTTTTAGAAAATATCCTGCTTGAATTGAAAAAAGCAGAGATTCTGGACAGTAAAAAAGGAAAAGGAGGAGGATACTTTCTGAGAGAAAATCCTGAAGACGTGAAGCTAGCCAAAATTATCCGACTGGTTAATGGCCCTATTGCCATGCTTCCATGCGTAAGTCTGAACTTTTATGAAAAATGTGAAGACTGCAACGAAGATCACTGCGGTTTGCATGATGTATTGATAGAGGTTCGTGACGCTTCACTGAATATTCTGGAAAAGAAAACTTTAATGGATCTGGTCGACTGACCCGATCCTTTTTTTTGAAATAATAGTCTACTTATTTTGTAGGATAATATTTTTATTGGATATTTGCAAGACTTCAAAAGAATAAATTATGATTCCAAAAGAAGATGCAGATATGACAGCCCTACAGTGGGAAGAAGAGATCCTGAATATTATTATTGCTCTGGCCAATAGCACGGGGAGTATCAAGGAAACTGAACCTACAACTTCAGAACTATGGTAATCACAAGAAAGATTCAGATAAGACTCAATGTATTGTTTGTAACGATTGCCTTGCTGTCAGTAGTTGCTTTTTCCTTATATGAATTGGGTTACTTTGATGAGCTGCAACAAATCCTGGCGAAAGATCATTATATTTTTTACTGGATGCTTTTGGTGGGAGTTTTTGCAGAAATAGTAGCCGGATCAATGGGAATGGGCTATGGAGTAATCTGTACCACTACATTAATGTTTTTGAATATTCCACCTCATATTGTAAGTGCCAGTATTCATTCTGCAGAAAGTTTTACAACGGCCGCGGGAAGTGTAAGCCATATTAAACTTAAGAATGTAAGCAAAAGTCTGGTGAAGAAACTGGCAATTCCTGCAGTTATTGGGGCAGTTATTGGAGCTGTCAGCCTTACTTATTTTGGTGAATATTATGCAAAAATTACCAAAACACTTATTGCTTTTTACACTTTATATCTTGGATTCCAGATTCTCTCTAATGCTTTTAAAGATAAACAGAGTAAAGCTCTTAAGAGGAAAACCAATCTTACCAGACTTGGGGTGATAGGAGGATTTATAGACTCTTTTGCTGGTGGAGGATGGGGACCTTTGGTTACTGGAACACTTATTAAAAATGCTTTCACTCCAAGATTCGCTGTAGGGAGTTCTACTGTTGCCAAGTTTATTCTTACCATCACGGCTGCTGTTACTTTTTTCTTTACGCTGGGAATTCAGCACTGGAATATTATTCTGGGGCTTTTAATTGGCGGAATTATCACAGCTCCTTTCTCTGCCATGCTTACAGCAAAGCTTCCGGTGAAGAAAATGTTTATCGTAATTGGAACTTTGGTAATTGTGATGAGTTCTATAACTATTTATAAATCAGTATTCAGTTAAAAATATCTTTGAAAATGTAAAAATAAAGAGGTCAAAAATAAATTTGACTTTGAAAATATTTTACTTTTACATCAATAAATATTAGAATATGAACTTACATATCATTGCACTTTTTAAGTTTAATGAAAACTATCTGATGGAAGCGGTAGAGCTTTTTCAAAACCTTGTAAAAGAAACAAGAAAAGAAGAAGGCTGTCTGCAGTATGACCTTGTTGAAGATAAAGATAATAAAGGAACATTCTTCCTGATCGAGCTTTGGGAAAGTGTTGACCATCACAACAGACACAACGGACAGGATCATTTATTAGACTTCCGTAAAGATGCTTCCAAAATTATGGAAAGTGGAGTGGAAGTGTACAAAGGATTTAAAATATACTAAACAGATAAAAGGCGGCTTCAGGATTCTGAAGGCCGCCTTTTTATTAGAAAAAATAGAAAGTATTGTGAGTAAAATATTATTTCACGATAAGTTTTTTCGTCTCTGAAGTCCCACCAAAGGTAATTTTTACCATATAATTTCCTGAAGTAAGATGAGAAAGGTTCAGATCCTGTCTGTAAAACCCGGTTTGATTGGTTAATTCAGCAGCGTATACCTTTTTTCCGGTAAGGTCATATACTTCTACACTCCCTTTATTGCTTGCTTTTTCTTTAACATCAAATAAAACAGTTACTTTTTTATCAGCCGTTGTAGGGTTCGGGTAAATTCCGAAAGAAGCTTTTTTGCTTACTTCAGTAATACCTAACGTTGCCGTGATTTTTTGTATTTGAAATACATGTTACCAGTTTGTGTACCCCCATTGGAAGTGAAATACATTCTGTAGTAATCTGATCCTTTTTTAATATAATAAACTACATCTGTATAAATCCCTGAAGTAGGTTTCCATGAGTGACCGACTGTTGTAATATTTTTGGAAAAAGAAGTAGGTAAGGCACCTGTTGCTACCTCCTGAGTTTCCGGCTTTACTTTGGCTACAGAAATATTTGGACTCTGAATAACCCCTGACATTCTGTATTTCATAGTTTGTGGGTTTCCTTGCTCATCTACATAAGGGTAATCTGTAAAATATCTGGTGAACATTAAGTCCCATGCACTTTTTGAAGGCTCCATATTAGGAACTTTTGCTCCGGAATCAAATGAAAAATAGTTGAAGAAAGCATCATCTGTTCCGTTCGCTAATGTTTTTGTTTCTGTTGGTCCCCATGCTGTACCATTCCACTTAGAATACTTAAACGTATATCCTGAAAATGCATCTTCAATAGCAAATTTAATATAAGCTCCCGATGGATATTTAAGAACAAAAATCGCTTCTCCCTGAACATGGTGGTTAACAGTATTATAAACACCCCAACCTGTAGAAGGAATATTGGGATTAGGAGCCGTAATAGGTCCCTGCTCAAAAGCTCCCTGGCTCCAGTCTGTAATTTGATCCGGGTTATAAAGAGGAGCTCCCCAAGAACTTTCATTATTGATATTAATATTATCCCATTCAGTTAGGCTGATAGCAGCTGTGTATACTTCAATATTTTTAGCATCATTAATTCTTGTTCCTGTTGTGAAAGGAGAGACTCTATAGAATGCGACATCCCACGTAGCTGCAGGTTGAGAAACAATATTTCCATCAGAAAAATTAAAGAATGAACGATTTTGGTATCCATTTCCCATTGTCATATTTGCCTGGGTGTATCCTAATGCATCTGTCTGTGCTAAAACAGTCTGTTGAACAGTTAGAGCAAGTACCGAAGCCAATAATAGTTTTGTTCTCATAATTTATTTTTAAAATTCTTATTTAGAATGATTCAACAAAAGTATGTAATTATTTTTAATCATTCTAAATAAAAACATGATTTTTATCGTGTTTCCTACTTAATTGGGAAGAAGAAAGCCGATAGAAAATTTCCTATCGGCTTTATAAAGGTAAATAATAGTCTAATAAACCTTATTTTTTTATGAATTTTGATTGGATCATTTTTCCATCAATACTTTCAACCGTGATGTAATAAACACCAGACTGAAGTGTACTGATATTAAATGCCTGTCTGTTAGGCTTTCCTTCTGCCACTTTCTGCCCTCCTGAAGAATAAATCTGTATATTTTTAAGATCTTTTTTACTTCTAAATTCCAGAGAAGTGTTATCTGAATTAAGTGCAAACTTAAATTCATCTTTTGACAGCGCTCTATCTCTTACGCCTAATGAAGCAGGGGTATCATATACTACATCATCAATCTGAATAGCAGTATGAACGGAAGTAGGAGTGAATTTAAATACAATGTAAGAGGATGCAGATGCAGGAATATTCATATTGATATTCTGAATAGTTCCAACTACTGTAACATTAACGGGATTTCCTACAGGTACAAATGTCGCCATATCTGCAGGGTTAGATGCTAACCCTACCTGAATTGTTCCTGTACCAGGTGATGAAGCTACCAATGTTGCTGTAAATGCCAGGTTTTTATCTCCCGCTGGAGACTGTATTTGTGGGGTAATTAGGTAAGATGAACCTGTAGGGTTTGTACCAGAATAAGATTGAACAGATTTGTTGGCAGCACCTGCCACAATCATTCTTGGAGAAACCGGAGGTGGACCGGGAATACTAATCATAGGAGCTACAATTGCAGACCAGCCAAACTGTGGAAATGTTGTATTTCCAATCGTAAAATTGTCAAAATTTTCGTGGATTGCGGATACCTGTGCTTTAGCAGTAAATGCTGTTAGCATCAAAGTTCCTAGAAGTAATTTTAATTTCATAGCTCAATATTTATTTAGAATTATTATACAAAAGTATATATTTATTTTTAATCATTCTAAATAAAAGCTTTATATTTGTCGAAATTTTTACCCTTATGAAGAAGAAAGTGCTTTCCATTCTTTCATTATCCATTGTTTGCTGGATGAATGCACAAGAAAAGGATTCTCTTAATCAAAAGAAAATTGAAGAAGTTGTCATCACTGGACAATTTACACAACGATCCATCAACAAATCCATATATAAAGTTGAAGTAATAGATGCTGAGCAGATTAAAAGCATGGCAGCAACTAATGTTGCTGATGTTTTAAATCAAAGTCTTAACATTCAAATCACTCCAGATACCCGCTCAGGAAATTCTACAGCCAATATGATGGGACTGGATGGAAGCTATGTGAAAGTCCTTATTGACAATATTCCGGTGGTAGGAGATACAGGTTTAGGAAGTAATATAGATCTTACCAAGCTGTCATTGAATAATATCGAAAGAATCGAGATTGTAAAAGGAAGCATGGGAGTAGAATATGGAAATGGAGCACTTGCCGGAGTGATCAATATCATTACCAAGAAAGGTAATTCAAAAAAGATCAGTGTAAGAGCTTCTGCCCAGGAAGAAACCGTAAGAAATGCATATGATCTTAAGAAAAAAGGAAACGGAAGACATATCCAGAATGTAAACGTAGACTATAATATTGATAATAATTGGTTTGCGAATATCAACTTTAACCATAACCAGTTTATGGGCTATGAAGGAAATAAGATGGGGTATAAATATTTTGAAACTGATTTTAAAAGAGGTTATGAATGGAATCCTAAAGACCAATATGACGCCTCTGCTTTGATCCGATATTCAAAAAATAAAACTTCTTTCTATTATAAGCTTTCCTATTTGAATGAAAAATTCAATTTCTATAATCCTGAAGTGAATGTAGAATCATTGAATGACGGAAATGGAGGAGCTTTGTATAGAGGTTTTGATAGAAAATATAATACAAATAGATGGATTCACCAGTTTAATATTCAGACAAATTTGGGGCATATCCAGTATATGGGGGATTTTTCTTACCAAAGACAGGATAGAAAGTTTCAGGACTATAATTATGATATTCCAAACAGATCCATTCTTAATAAAGAAGAAGAATTATCTTACTACAAAACAAATGTAATTTACTCAAGGGGTATGTTTAGTAACTTCTTGGATAATAAAACCTTTGATTTTCAATTAGGATATGAATTAGATTATACAGATGGCTATGCTTCATTAATTGCTGGAAAGTTTTTTACAAAAGCTATAAATAGAACTCTTTTTACTTATTCAAACTTTGTTTCTGGAGAATGGAATATTTCGGATAAATTTTCTATAAGACCGGGAGCGAGGCTTTCAATAAGCGAAAAATTCAATAATCAGTTTAATTACTCCCTTTCAGCAAGATATAAAATTTCCGAAAATTCAAACTTAAGACTTGTAGCAGGTACGGCAAATCGTTTTCCTACTTATGAGGAACTTTATACCTATTTCGTAAACCTTAATCATAATATTCAGGGGAATCCTGACTTGAACCCTGAAAAAGGTTTCTCTACAGGAGCATTCTGGGATCAAAGCTTTACCACAGGAAATGATTGGAAGATTGCATATAGTGTAAGTGGTTTATATCTCGATGTACGAGACAAAATTGAAATGCTTCTTATAAAAGATCCTTCTACATATCAGTTTAGAAATATGGATAAATATAGAAATATGTTATTTTCGGCAAACGTTGATTTCAGAAAAGATCAATTGGCTCTTTCTTTACGAAGTGCTTTGGGAGGAACTTCAGTATCTATGAACTCTATGTATCATACCTCACCTACAGACTATCAGTTTCAAGTACAGGCAGGGGCTACAGTTAACTATAAACTGAAGAATCCGGGAACTTCATTTGCTCTATATTATAAATATACAGGTCCGGGAAGGCTTTATGTTTTTGAAAATGAGCAAACAGGATTTAAGCTTGGAAAAACAGATGGCTTTCATATGATGGACTTTATCGTAAGCCAACCTTTCTGGAAAGATCATCTGGAACTTTCAGCAGGGGTGAAAAATATCTTTGATGTTACCAGTATCAATTCCACGGCTATGAAGGCAGAGGCTCATGCTACCACTGCTCCTACAGGTATTGTTAATTTATATTATGGCAGAAGCTATTTTGCCAGATTAACGTTTCAATTTTAAATAATAAACTATGAAGTATTTAAAAATATTTTCGATTCTTTCTGTAATGTTAGCTGCACAGTCTTGTATTTCTGCTGATGAGGACAAGGTTCCAGCACCGCCTATTACCGGTTCTTCAGTAAATGTACCTGTGGGAGGAGCTACTGAACCTAATCAGGTCTGGATTGACCTGAGTGATATGGTAAAAGAGGAAAAAGAGCCTAGAAAAACCATTAATAAACGAACAGATTGGGATCTTGGATTTTATACCGGTGAAGATTTTAGAGTGATTATCAATGGATCTCTTGCGATGACTGCCATTAAAATACCTAATGCTAAAGATATCAGTAAGGTAAAAGAATCGGATGTTAAAAACCTAAAAGATATTGCTCAGGTAGGAACATTTGATTCTGAAAATATGAAGTATGTTGACAATCCGAATGGTGATTTCTTAACTCAAACCTCAGGAATTGATCCTATCAAAGAAAATGATGCGGATAATCCTGTTTACCTAATCAATTTAGGAAGAGAAATTCCTTCTGCTGCAAATATCGGGGCCGGTTCAGTGGCTTTATCCGGAGATCCTCGAGGATGGAAAAAGGTTCAGATTCTAAGAGCAACCAATGGATATAAAATTCGTTATGCAGATCTTAATGCTGGAAGTGAGGGAATTAAAGAATACATCATAACAAAAGATCCTGAGTATAATTTTGCTTTTTTCAATCTTAAAACGGGTACTCCCGCAAAAATTCAACCTAAGAAAAAAAATTGGGATATGGCCTTTACAACATTTACCAATGAAGTATTTATGGGACCTGGAAATAGTGCCGGAAGTTACTTTTATGCAGACTTTATAACGATCAATACTCTTGATGGAGTGCGTGCATATCAGGTAAATGTTACAGGGAATCTTGAGCAGGCATATGCTGCATTTAAATTAAAGGATGTAGACCCAAGCAAATTGGTTCTCAACGATCATAGAGCCATTGGAGATAAATGGAGAACGACTACAGGGACTTCAGATAACCCTGTTCCATTCGTATATTCAGATCGTTTCTTTATCCTGAAAGATCCTAATGGCTTTTATTTTAAGCTGAAATTCCGTTCTATGAAGAGTAAGACAGGAGAACGTGGTTTCACCAGCTTTGACTTTGATCCATTGTAATAAATCAAATAATAGTATATCATGAAGAAATTTATCCTTGCAGCTTCTGTTCTTGTAGCAGTGTATTCATGCAAAAAAGAAGAAGGTGCAAAAAAAGAAAATACAACGGAAGCCACTTCCGAAGCTCCCAAAAGCAATAATAAAATTGTAACCCTAAGCGGCGGAATTACAGAAATTGTAAGTGCTTTAGGTCATGAAAAAGAAATTGTAGGAACAGATGTAACCAGTACTTATCCGGCAAGTTTAAAAGCTACTGCTGAAAATCTTGGACATGTAAGATCAATCACGATTGAACCTATTATGGCTGTAAATCCGACTTTGATTTTAGCTTCTGATAAGGACATCAATCCTGAATTATTAGGTAAAATCAAATCATCCGGAATCAAAGTTGATGTTTTCAAACAGGAATATACTGTTGAAGGAACTAAAAAACTGATTGAAGATGTAGCGAAAGCAATCGGAAATACAGATTATCAGAAATTAAATGATAAAATAGATGCTGATCTGAAGAAGATCCAGCCATTAACTAAAAAACCAAAAGTATTATTTATTTACGCAAGAGGAAATATGCTGATGGTAGCAGGTAAAAACACACCTATGGCTGCTTTAATTAATCTTGCAGGAGCAGAAAACGCTGTCAATGAATTTGAAGATTTCAAGCCATTAACTCCGGAAGCGGTTGTAAAAGCTAATCCAGATGTACTGTTCTTCTTTGAAACAGGACTACAGGGAGCAGGTGGAAATGAAGGAGCATTAAAAATGCCGGGAGTTTCACAGACAAATGCAGGAAAAAACAAGAAGATCATCGCGATGGATGGAGGATTAGTATCAGGTTTTGGACCGAGACTAGGAGAAGCAGTAGTTGGATTAAACAAACTTTTAATTGAGAACACAAAGTAAATTATACTTTTACATGACAATAAGTACCATACTGCTTGTAAGCATAGCAGTATGGTCTATTAATACAGGGGTTTACGATTTTGGTGGTAAATCTGCATTTGAAGTTTTAGGAAAAGTAATACAGGGAGATTCCGGATTATCATTAAGTGATAAATATGTAGTTTGGGACGTAAGGGCAGCCAGAATTATCATGGCTATTTTAATTGGAAGCATGTTGTCTGTTTCAGGGACAAGTCTGCAGGGGCTTTTTAAAAATCCTTTGGCAACAGGAGATTTAATTGGTCTT
This sequence comes from Chryseobacterium sp. CH25, assembly GCF_004119455.1. Lineage (GTDB taxonomy): Bacteria > Bacteroidota > Bacteroidia > Flavobacteriales > Weeksellaceae > Chryseobacterium. The sequence goes on along the minus strand of NZ_NRQT01000001.1, from coordinate 883,499 downwards.
ACATCAGGGGCAACACTATTGGCTGCTATTGCAATTGTTTTAGGAGGACATTTTAAACAATACCTTCCTGAAGCCGTACAATTTTCGCTGGTAGGAATAGCAGCATTCATAGGATCTTTTTTATCAATGATGCTGGTGTACAGAATCTCTACAAGTGGAGGGAAAACAAATGTAGTCATGATGCTCTTAACCGGAGTGGCTATTACGGCAATTGGTTTTTCCATTACAGGTTTTTTAATCTATGTATCAAAAGATGAACAGTTGAGAGACCTTACATTTTGGAACTTGGGAAGCTTAGCTGCAGCAACATGGACGAAGAATATCATTCTTGGCATTGTAATGATTGGAGCTTATATTATTTTACTGCCTAAAGGAAAAGCTTTAAATGCAATGATGTTGGGAGAAAAAGATGCTCAGCATTTAGGAATCAATGTAGAAAGGCTGAAGAAGCAGATTATTATCATTGTAGCATTAATGGTGGGAAGCTGCGTTGCCTTTTCAGGGACCATTGGTTTTGTAGGTCTTATTGTACCTTATATTTTAAGACTGTTATTCAAATCCAATTATGCTTTTATTCTGCCTTTATCAGCAGTATGTGGAAGTATTTTGCTTCTAACGGCAGATACATTCAGCAGAAGTATTGTAGAGCCTTCAGAATTACCGATTGGTATTCTGACCGCTTTAATGGGAGGACCTATTTTTATTGCTATTTTGGTTAAATTTAAAAAATCACTGTAATGATCAAGGCACATCAAATTAATTACAAGCATAAAGAATTTCGTATTCTGGATGGAGTGGATGTTTCATTGGAATATGGAGAATTTTTAGCCATTGTAGGTCCCAATGGAGCAGGGAAGTCAAGCCTTTTAAGTGTTTTGGCCCATGAAGTGAAATCCGAGAAGCGAAAAGTCTTATTTAAAGATAAACCCATCGAAGACTGGAACGTAAAAGACCTTTCTATCCATAAAGCAAAGTTTTCACAGCATAACAGCAATGATATTCCTCTTGAGGTAAAAGATGTGGTGATGATGGGAAGGTATCCTTATTTTGATGCACAACCCAGAAAAGAAGACCTTGAAGCCATGAACAATAAGATGTACGAAACAGACATTTTTCATCTTAAAGAAAGAGAATACAACTCTCTTTCAGGGGGAGAAAAACAACGTGTGCATCTTTCAAGAGTAATGGCACAGTTAGAAAATGAAGTGGCTCATAAACTGGTTTTCCTGGATGAACCTCTGAATAATCTTGATATTAAGCACCAATACAAAGCACTGGAAATCATCAAAAACTTTACTAAGAAAGCAAACAGTGCCATTGTTGTACTCCATGATCTGAATCTTGCCGCGCAATTTGCAGATAAAATTTTATTAATGAAATCCGGACAGGTTTCCGCTTATGGAACTCCACAGGAAGTTTTTACAGCAGAGAATATCAGTAAAGCTTATAACTTTCCATGTACTATTTGCGACCACCCTATAACCAATAACCCAATGATCATTTTGGATAACCATGGAAAAAGAAGAATTAAAAATCCTCGCACAGAATCTAGCCAACCCTCAGGGAGAAAAAGGCGTAGAGATTGGTGAAATGATGAATGCCACTAATATCGGTATGACATTAGAAAGTATCAGAACCCTTTTGATAGAAGATGATGAAAATATTCTTGAAATAGGACACGGAAATGCAGATCACCTGAAGAGTATTTTAAACCTGGCTAAAGGATTGAAATATACGGGGATTGATATTTCTGAAACCATGCATCTGGAATCCAAAAGACTGAATCAGAAATTCCAGGATCAGGCAGATTTTATACTCTATGAAGGAAAAAAACTTCCATTTGCTGATAAGACTTTTGATAAAATATTTACGGTGAATACCGTTTATTTCTGGGAAGATCCCGTTGGTTTTTTAAATGAAATTTACAGGGTTTTAAAAGACGAAGGATCTTTTGTTTTAACCTTCGGGCAAAGAGATTTTATGGAGAAACTGCCATTTACAGCCTATAATTTTAAACTTTATAATAATGACGAATGGTAGAATTGATTTCTAAAAGTGAGTTTAAAAGAATGAAAACCTCAGAAAGAGAAGAAGAAATAAAAAGTAAAACAGGAAAGGAAACAATACAAAGAATCTATACAATTTTAACAATAAAAAAATAAAATAATGAGCATATTAGTGAATGATTTAAAGGAAAAATGGGAAGCTCTGAAAGCTGAAAATCCACACGTAAGAATAAGAAATGCTGCCGCTCAGTTTGGAGTAAGCGAAGCTGAATTATTAGCAACAAGCATAGGGGAAGGCGTTACTGTTTTGAACCCTGATTTTCCCGGAATTCTTACAGAAGCAGAAAAATTAGGAAAAGTAATGGCGCTTACCCGCAATGATGAGTGTGTTCATGAAAGAAAAGGGACTTATCAGAACGGGGATTTCAGCAGCCCGCATGCTCAGCTTTTCGTAGGTGAGGATATTGATCTTAGAATTTTCCTTAATCACTGGAAATTTGCATTTGCAGTAGTAGAGGGAGATAAGAAAAGTCTTCAGTTCTTCGGAAAAGACGGATTGGCATTGCATAAAATTTATTTGACTAAAAACAGTGAGGAAGCTGCTTTTGATGCTATCGTTGAACAATTCAAAGCGGAAGAACAAAACCAAACGTTCACTTTTGAAGCAGTAGCTCCAAAACAGGCAGAAAAGCCAGATGCTGAAATTGATGTTGAAGGCTTCAAAAAAGCTTGGACAGAACTAAAAGATACTCATGATTTCTTCATGATGACCAGAAAATTCGGAGTAAGCAGAACGCAGGCTCTAAGACTGGCTCCGGAAGGATTTACTCAGAAAATTGATAACTCAAAAGTAGTGAACATCCTTGAAGAAGCTTCTGAAAAAGGAACTCCTATCATGGTTTTTGTTGGAAACAGAGGAATTATCCAGATTCACACCGGAAACGTGAAGAAAACCCTTTGGCACCAGCAATGGTTCAATGTAATGGATCCTGATTTCAACTTACACCTTGATGTTACTAAAATTGCAGAAGCATGGATCGTGAAAAAACCAACTGAAGACGGAGAAGTTACGGCTATCGAAGTATTCAACAAAGAAGGAGACTTCATCGTTCAGTTTTTCGGTAAAAGAAAACCGGGAATTCCTGAACTTCAGGAATGGAAAGATCTTGTAGCAACTCTTGAACAATAATAATTAGATGATTTTAAGAGAGGCCGTTTTGTATGTAAAATTCAAGGCGGTCTTTTTATTTTATATTTTGGTAAGCATTGTAAAAAACACCAAAATATAATGTAATTTGTGGTTAAATTAAATAGAAAAGATAAACAATGAAGAATATTTTCATAGCGGTTTTGCTGGCAGGTTTTTGTTCATTCAGTGCACAGAACTTTAAAGCCTATCAGTTTTATGACCAAAAAGGAAAAGAAGTAAAAACGGATAAATTGGTTAAAGAATTAGCTGATTATGATGTGGTTTTCTTTGGAGAAAATCATAACAGCTCCATCAATCACTGGCTTCAGCTGAAAATTACGGAAGCTTTGTATGAAAAGAAAAACGGGCAGCTTATTCTGGGAGCTGAAATGTTTGAAAGAGACAACCAGGCTCAGCTGAACCAATATTTAAGTGGGAAGTTTGATGCGAAGACATTAAAAGACTCAGCCCGTTTATGGAATAATTATGCAACAGACTACAAACCCTTGGTAGATTTTGCTAAAAATAAAAAACTAAATTTCATAGCAACCAATATTCCGAGAAGATATGCCTCACAAACAGCCAAAGAAGGATTAGAATCTTTGAATAAATTAAGCGATAAAGAGAAAACATACATTGCTCAGTTACCAATCAAAGTAACTTTGGATACTCCTGGTTACACTGAAATGAAAGCGATGATGGGAGATCATGCAGAAGGAACCAAAGTAATGAACTTTATCTCGGCTCAGGCAACAAAAGACGCTACCATGGCGGAATCTATCCTGAAAAATATTCAGTCAGGAAAAACTTTTGTTCATTATAACGGTAATTATCACAGTAAAGAGTTTGGTGGAACTTATTGGTACATTAAGCAGAAAAATCCAAACCTAAAAATGGCTGTGATTTCTGTTTTTGAATCTGAAGATCCAGAATTGAAAGTTCCTTCAAAAGACTATATCCCAACGGAATTCAATCTTGTTATTCCAAGTGATATGACGAAGACTTTTTAAGTTTATTTCTCGCAGATCACACAGATTTTTGGCTTTTGAATATGATGATTCTATTTACAGAAATCATCAATATACAGATATAGAACTCAATAGGAACGGGCTAAAGCCCGTTCTTTATTTATATAACAATTCCAATGGCTTTAGCCAAAACTTAATATTGAAATGCCTATAGATATTTAACGACTAATAGTAACCTCCAGCCTCCCTCTTCTAGCTTCCCACCCTAAAAGTCTTCCATAATTACCCATTTTCACCCAACAATCTCTACCTTTGCTTTACATCCAATGTATATGAAAAAAATATCCATCCTATTTATACTTTTTGTTGGGCTGCTTAATGCTCAGAAACTAACGTCTGATGAACTCTCTATTATCAATCAGGGAGATGTAAACACAGCATTACCAATCTATCAGACTACCGATGTTCACCAACATAAAACCTTACTGAATCTTTCTTCAGAAATCAATCCAACTGATCCTGGAACAGCTGTTCTTGTGAAAAGAATGAAAGAATCTCTTCTTTTAACCGATGGTGGAGTAGGTATTGCAGCTCCGCAGGTAGGAATCAACAGAAAAGTAATTTGGGTACAACGTTTTGACAAAGCAGGAACTCCTTTGGAATATTTTATCAATCCGGTGATTGTATGGAGATCTGATTTGCAGAATCTGGGGCCTGAAGGAGATCTTTCAATTCCTGATTTCAGGGATCAGTTTTATAGAAGTAAAGTCATTCAGCTGGAATATGTTGATTTGAAAGGACAAAAATATTCAGAAATAGTAGAAGGTTTCACAGCTGTCATTTTCCAGCACGAAATAGATCACCTTTTCGGAATTCTGATTTCCGATAAAAAGGAAAAAGAGAAAAATGATTCTTACAAAAAGGTAGATGCCTACCAGAAAAGTGATCTGAATAAAAGATAACTATCGAGCAATGAGCAATGAGTAATGAGTAATGAGTAATGAGTAATGAGTAATGAGTAATGAGTAATGGTGCTAGCTATGTAACTTGCTTCATCCAATCGATGTATCGATGCACTCTTTGCTCCCTTAAAATAAAGCATTACAAAAAAATAAAACTTTGCGTTTAAGAAAATACAAATAGCACTAATTTCTGACACAAATATCACAAATTTTGCAGTGAGAATATCCACAATCATCTGTGTTCATCTGCGAAAATCTGTGGTTAAAGATAAAAAATGAGCTGTTTTTGAGATAAAAACAGCTCATTTCAAATATAATTATAAAAAAATTGGATTAATCATTGTTGGTTACAGAAAGCTTAACCTCAATATTGTTTCTCGTTGCATTTGAATAAGGACAAATCTGATGGGCTTTCTCCGTTAAAGATTGTGCTTCTTCAATAGAAACCCCCGGAATATTAACATCTAATTCCACAGCCAGTCCAAAACCTCCGTTTTCAATCTGCCCTATGCTTACCTGAGCGGTAACTGTAGTTTCACCGGTTTTTACTTTACCCAAATTGATTACTCTATTCAAAGCACTGTCAAAGCAAGCAGAATATCCGGCTGCAAAAAGCATTTCAGGGTTTGTGAAGTCATCGTTAGCTCCACCTAATGCTTTTGGCATTTTTACTTCAAGATCCAACACTCCGTTTTCACTTTTTACATGACCATTTCTTCCACCTGTAGCAGTGACTTTTGTTGTATATAACGTTTTCATTTATTTTTCTATTTTGTTTAGTATTCTTAAAACTGTTTCTTTAAGCTCCAGTAGTTCTTCAGGTTGTATACCTATCTTTTCCTGGATTTTACCCGGAATTTCACAGGCCCTTTTCTGAAGCTGTTTTCCGGCTTCGGCTAAAAATACTTCAACAACTCTTTCGTCTTCTTTTTTGCGTTTTCTTATGATAAATCCTTTTGTCTCCAGTCTTTTAAGAAGAGGAGTCAGAGTTCCACTATCCAGAAACAGCTTTTCTCCAATATGGCTTACGGTAAGTCCGTCACAATTCCATAGGACCATCATGACAAGGTACTGAGGGTAAGTGATATCTAGCTCATCAAGAAATGGCCGGTATAATCCGGTGATTTCTTTAGCGATAACATATAATGGGAAACAGATCTGGTTTTCCAGTTTGGGTGTATTTGAATGTTCCATAAGTTGACGTACGAAAGATTCGTGAAGGTATTACTTTTTAATGATAAATTCATCCATTGGGACACGGACTTTTTTCATAGAAGACAGCCAGTCATTGGCTTCATCGCGGTATCCAAGGTATAAAAGACTTACACTTTTTAAGCCTAATTCTTTTAATCCCAGTACTTCATCCACTACTTCATTACTGAATCCTTCTGCCGGAGTACTGTCGATTTTAAGTTCAGCAGCCTGTGCAAGAGCAATTCCTAAAGCAATATAAGTCTGGCGGGCAGTGTGTGCAAAGTGTTGTTCAGGTGTTTGTGCACCATACATTTCTTTAATTTTATCTGTATAGCTTCCAAAGCGGCCTCTTGGAAGATCTCTTACATCGGTATGATGATCGTATACTTTGTCAATTTTTTCATTGGAATAACTATCCCAGGCTGCAAAAACCAGTACATGAGAAGAATCTCTCATCACTTCAGGATTCAGAGCTCCGGCAACCATTTTATCTTTCAATTCCTGATTTTCCACTACAATAATACGGAAAGGCTGTAACCCGGATGAGGTAGGAGCCAGTCTTGCTGCTTCAAGAATGGTATTTAAATCTTCAGCTGATACTTTTTTAGTCGGGTCATAAGCTTTTACGGCATGTCTCCAGTTTAAGTTTTCTATTAATGACATTTTCTTTTATTTTAAATTAAACTATTTGCTAATTGTATATTTTCAAATTTTAGTTTGTGATGAATTAACTATGCAAATATATAGACAATTAAATTGTGTGCAACTTAATTTTAAAAGATTTTATTGATGACTATTATTTATTTTATAAAAAAGGATAGGAATAGATGATCTGTTTTCAGCATGATTCGGATTTTTTTCCATCACAGGGATTCCAATCTTTGCAATAGAATTTTAAAACTAAAAACAATGCAGAGATTTAAAAACAAAACAGCAATTATTACTGGTGGAACTAATGGAATGGGTTTGGCCACTGCTCAGAAGTTTATAGAAGAGGGTGGACGTGTTATCATCACCGGACGAAGTGAAGAAACGATTAACAATGCTTTGAAGAAGTTAGGGGAGAATGCTTTTGGAATTATTTCCAATGCAGGAAATATGAAAGACTTACTGAATCTGCAGCAAGAGGTAAGAAAATATACTGAACAAATAGATGTTGTTTTCGCCAATGCAGGTTATGGGAAATTTGCTCCTGTTGACAGTGTAAATGAAAATCATTTTGATGAACTGTTTAATGTTTTGGTGAAAGGACCATTTTTTACAGTTCAGCAGTTGCTGCCATTGATGAAAACAGGAAGTTCAGTGATTTTTAATACTTCCGTAGCTACAGAAATTGCTATGAACAGCTTTTCAGTGTATTCTGCAGCGAAATCAGCGGTACAGTCTTTCATTAAAACATTTGCCGTAGAACTTACAGAACGTGGAATCCGGGTGAATGGAGTAAGTCCGGGGCATATAAAAACCAATATTTTTAATAATACAGGTTTGGTGCCAGAGCAGATTGAAGCAGCGGTTCAGGATATAATCCCGACAATACCTTTTAAAAGGCAGGGAGATCCTGAGGAAATTGCCAGTGTAGTTTTATTCCTTGCTTCAGAAGAGGCATCCTATATTCATGGAGCAGAAATCAGGGTGGATGCTGGAATTTCTGTAATAAGGTCTTAGACTGAAAGCAGGTAAAGGTTATTTCACCTCGTTGATCTGTTTGATTATGTTGGTCTTACTTTCAATACCTATATTGTAGGTTTTACCTTTTTTAAAACTCAGATTTGCCTTTTCCATCAATGTTTTATAATCTGAAGATTTTTTTGACAGATAAAATACCTGAGCACTTATTCCTATGGCTACACGTACAACTTCTTCCGGCTTATCCGGATCTTCAAAGATATTATTGATAGTAGCATTATTATACCAGGTTAGTTTCTGAGATTCAGAATTGGAAGAACAGGATGTGATCATAGCAAATAGTAATAGTAAATAAGTCCAGGCTTTCATAATAATAAGATGTTGAGTAAAAAGCTCCTGCAATATATAAATAAATGCAGGAGCTCTATAAAAAGTTAGTTAGAATCCACAATGTGCAGTACTAGGTACCGAAGCAAAACAGCCTGAAAGAGCTGAGAATGCTGTTAATGTACAATTAGTATTAACCAGATTGTTATCATATAATAAAGATCCTGCTGGATTTCTGTAGTAAACATTCCCTGCTGTATTAGCATAAGAAGAAACAGAAGTAGAACCACAAGTAGAGTTGGTACATGCAGCTCTCCATGCCGTATCAGTGATAGGTCCTGTTGAGTTCAGAGAAGGATCTATAATTCTTTTTTCTACAACTCCGGAAGCATTTTTAAAGCTTACAAGAATGGCAACGTGGTATACCCAGGATACACAGCAAGTACCGGTAGAAGCTCTTAAATTACCATATACGAATTGTTTTTCACACTCATATCCGGCATTGTTTAAGATTTGTCTCATTTTGTGAGCTCTTGCATAACATCCGTCTACAGGAAATCTGAAAGTAATACATGGAGAAGAAGCTGTAGAAGTTCCGCAAGATTGATTTTTGATCTGTGTAAATAAACTGTTTAGGGTTGCCAAATCAGGAATCACACTGGCCAATTTTTTACTTGTTCCCGCATCTGTCTTCACTTCTTTTGTTAAAGCAGACTTAAAGAAACGGATATCTTCCAGAGTTGGACTTTCTACTTTTGCAATTTCATTGGAATTAGCTTTAAGGAAAACACGAACAGGAGATTCATTTTTACAGCCTCGCTAATCATAGAAATAAAAGCTTCGTTTTCTTTAGTGTCTTTAATTTCATAAGGTTGTGCTGAAAGAATAAAGGCAACCTTATATTTTTCGCCTTCTTTATCAATTCCTACGGGAACAGTTCTTCCGAACTCTTTCATTGCAACATCTTTAGCCTGTGGATTTGTAGTTTCCTGATTCGCATTGGAATCTGAACAGGAGTTGATGGTCAGTACTGATACAAATACCATCATGGATAGCAAAAATTTTTTCATAGTTTTCATATTTTGGTGGTTAATGATTTTTCTAAATAGCCTTTTGTTTATTCACTATTTAGTGATAATAAAATTATGAAAAATTTAAATATATGCAAGTTTTTTTTGAAGAAAATAATTTGTATTTCATTTTATGAGTGTTATTCATAAAAAAATCCCTATGTATTGGTTACATAGGGATGATATAGTGTATGTTATTAAAACTACTTGTAAATCAGTTCAGCCTGGAATACATCTGCAAAATGTCTTCTGATCTTTGCTTTTACATCTTCCATTTCTTCAGGAGTCAATTCTCTTTCAAGTTCTCTTTTTAAAGAAGTAACCTGCTTATCTTTAATTCCGCAAGGAATAATGTATTCAAAGTAGCGCATATCTGTATTCACATTCAATGCAAAACCGTGTAAAGTTACCCATCGGGAAGCTTTTACACCCATTGCACAGATTTTTCTGGCATAAGGTTTTCCTACATCCAGCCAGACACCTGTTTCTCCTGGAGAACGTTCCCCTTTCAGTCCAAATTCCCCAATGGTTCTGATGATCACCTCTTCAAGGTTTCTCATATATAAATGAATGTCTGTGAAGAAATTTTCAAGATCCAGAACAGGGTAACCTACAATCTGACCATAGCCATGATAAGTAATATCTCCACCACGGTTCACTTTTACAAAAGTGGCTTCAATTTCCTTCAGTTTATCAATTCCGGCCAGCATATTTTCTTCATGTCCACTTTTTCCTAAAGTGTATACATGAGGATGCTCAACCAAAAGAAGGTGGTTTGGAGTGGTAATATGCTGTTCTGCTGGCAGATCGCGGTTCTTGATTTTAGTATCAATAATATCCTTCATCAGTTTTTCCTGATAATCCCATGCGGGCTGATATTCTTTAATTCCTAAATCTTCAAATTCTACTGCTTTATTTTGATTTGTATTCATTTCAATTTTTGATATACAAATTTAGTGAATTTTAAGCTTTTATGGAATGGATAAAATCTATAGCATTTTTCTTCCAATCTCTATCCTGAAGCAAAACATTCACAAAGGCTGTTCCGATGATTCCGCCATCTGCTTTTTCCGTTACATTTTCAAAATCTTCTTTAGATTTGATTCCAAAACCGATCATCACAGGATTTTTAAGGGGAAGATCTGCTAAACGAGTCAGGTAATTTTCATTCTTTACAACTGTATTATCATTTCCGGTAGTGGAAGACGAGCTTACTGCATATAGAAACCCAGAACTTAATGAATCCAGATACTGTATTCTTTCATCTGAAGTTTCCGGAGTCACCAGAAAAGTAAAATTCAGGTTGTATTTTTTAAGAATCTGCTGATAGTTTTTCTCAAACTCAATAGGAGGAAGGTCGGGAAGAATAAGTCCTGAAACTCCACTTTCCGAACATTCTTTACAGAATCTTTCAAAACCAAAACTCAATACAGGATTGATGTATCCCATTAAAATGATCGGAACTTTTATGTTGTCTTTTATCGTTTTCAACTGAGAAAAAAGCTTTTCAATGGTCATTCCGTTTTGAAGAGCCAGTTCATGAGCCTTTTGAATGACAGGCCCGTCTGCTACAGGATCAGAATAAGGCATTCCGATCTCAATCATATCAGCTCCTGAATCCTGAATCAGTTGGATAATATCTGCAGTATTTTCTAGTTCCGGGATTCCTGCGGTGAAGTATATATTTAGTTTCTTCATTTCTTTATAGTATAATATATAATGTACAATACCGTACAAATAGAATAATCAATGATATCGTTTATAAATTTTTAAGATAGGTTTCCATATCCTTGTCTCCACGGCCGCTCAGGCAGATAACAACAATGTCATCTTCATTAAAAGTCTTTTTGTCTAAAACTGCAAGAGCATGAGAACTTTCCAAAGCAGGGATAATTCCTTCTAATTTTGTCAGTTCAAAAGCACATTTTAAGGCTTCATCATCATTAATGCTGAAAAATTCAGCTCTTTTTTCCTGAAATAAATTGGCATGAAAAGGTCCGATTCCAGGGTAATCAAGTCCGGCAGAAATGGAATGTGGTTCAATAACCTGTCCATCTTCAGTCTGCATGACAAGGCTTTTGCTTCCATGAAGTATCCCAAGAGTTCCTAAGAATGTAGTAGCAGCAGATTTTCCTGAGTCAACACCAAGTCCTCCAGCTTCAGCAGCAATAATTTTCACTTCTTTTTCGTCTACAAAATGGTAGAATGTTCCGGCAGCATTACTTCCACCTCCTACACAAGCAATTACATAATCAGGATTTTCTCTCCCGATTTTTTCATGAAGTTGTTCCTTAATTTCTTTTGAAATAATACTTTGAAATCTTGCGACAAGATCCGGGAAAGGGTGAGGCCCAACAACACTTCCAATCACATAATGAGTAGTGACAGGATTATTGATCCAGTCTCTTAGAGCTTCATTTACTGCATCTTTCAGGGTTTTAGATCCTGAAGTGGCTGCCACAACTTCTGCACCCAACATTTTCATTCTCGCTACATTAGGAGCCTGTCTCTGGATATCAATTTCACCCATATAAACAATACATTCAAGACCAAGTAAAGCACATGCAGTTGCAGTGGCTACACCATGCTGTCCGGCTCCGGTTTCTGCAATAATTCTTGTTTTCCCAAGACGTTTTGCTAGAAGAACCTGCCCTAAAGCGTTATTGATTTTATGGGCTCCGGTATGGTTAAGATCTTCGCGTTTTAAATAGATCTGGGTATTGTACTTTTTACTTAAGTTTTTAGCAAAGTATAGCGGAGTAGCTCTACCTACATAGTTTTTAAGCAGATCCTGATATTCATTCTGAAAGTCTTCCGACTCAATGATTTCAAGATAGTTCTTTTGCAGTTCTTCTACATTCGGATAAAGCATTTCCGGGATGAAAGCTCCTCCAAATTCTCCATAATATCCGTGTTCATCAGGGTTTTTATAATTCATTTCTTTATTCTTTAGTAATTAAATAAGCATTGTTTTTAGAGCTCAATGCAATAAGCTGTTCTTTTATTGGTTGAGAGACATTGAAAATTAAAATATCATCATCTTCAGAATTGATCCATTCAGAACCTGCGTGTTCCTTAATCGCTTTTGCCTTGTCATACAGGATTTCAATAGAGCACTTTTCATAAAACGATCGAAGGCCAGCATGGCAGAAACCAATGGTTTCCAAATTTCTTTGAGCAACATTTTCTTTAAATTCCTTAACCAGCATAGCTCCATAGCCTTTTTTCTTATGAGCAGCCACCAATCCTACAGCTTCTGCGAAAGCATATTGTATTCCGGAAATCTCCAACACAAAATCAAAATTGAGACGGAAAACTGCCAAAATCTCTGAATGAGAATCCAACAGGAAATGAAACTCCGAATCTTTAAAAAAGGTACGGAAATAGGCCGGTTTCATTGTATTCCATACAGAAATATCCCAAAGCTGGAGAATGTGTTCAATTTCTTTTTCTGTTAATTCGTTGGTTTGTTTAATCTGGTATTTCATGCGTTTTTAATAATAATCAAATTTAATAAGGAGTTCTGTTCGGACTTATAGAAATGATGGTTTTAAATTTTTTAATCCTGTTTACATCTTTATCACCTGGCGCTGTTTCAAATTTTGAATTAATATCTAAGGCAAACGGTGTCTGTTTCAATTCTTCCATATTCTTGATATTCTCTTCTGAAATACCGCCACTCAGAAAATAGGGTAATGGAATTTCAAATTCATTTAATAGATTCCAGTCAAACTGTTGCCCTGTTCCTCCGAATGCCTTGCTGTCTGTATCAAACAGGTAGTAGTTGATAGGTTGCAGGTTGCGGGTCGTCGGATTATCATTGAAGGTCTTTACTATTTTTTCTTTGTTTTCAGCGGTATCATTTCCGATTCTTATTACCTTGATTATTTTGATGTCCGGGCTTAGTCGTTTCTTTAATTCAAGGATAAAATGATCATCTTCATCACCATGTAACTGGATCAGATTTAGCTTTGCTTTTTCAGCTATTTCAACAATGGTTTCAACCTTTTCATTAACGAAAACCCCAACTTTTCCCTGATGATTAATCTGTGCAATATCTTCCAGATTCAACTGATTCAGAACATATCGTGGTGATTTTTCATAAAAAATAAAGCCTAAGAAATTGGTGTTGATATCAATCAATTCCTGTATTTGGTCTAGCTTTGTAAGACCACAGACTTTAAGGGCAGGAGGGAAGTTATTGGTTGGTTGTTGTTCGTTCATGACAGTTAATTGATAGTTGTAGACTTTTTATTATCCGAAGAGAAATCCATTTTCAAATTGGCACATTTTCAAACTAGTAAAGAAAACTCTTCAAATGCTTTGGCCGGATCTGTATTCTTCATAAAATATTCTCCCATGAGGAATCCATCAAATCCTTTTTCTTTTAAATATTTAAAATCTTCAAGGCTGTAAATTCCACTTTCTGCTACGGATAAGGTGTCTTGAGGAAGTAGGTCTTTTAACTGAACGGAATGTTGTAAATCCACTTTAAAATCCTTCAGATTTCTGTTATTAATTCCAACTAAGTCAATATTAGAATTGAAGTGTTTCAGTTCTTCTTCGGTATGGATTTCCAATAAAACTTCCAGATCCAGTTCATGAGCCAGTTCTGTAAATTCCTGAACCTGATTGGGTGAAAGGCATGCTGCAATCAATAAAATAACATCAGCTCCCATGCTTTTTGCTTCATAAAACTGATACTCATCAATCATAAAGTCTTTGCGCAGAATAGGAATATTGATGTGTTTTCTTACATTCAATATATCCTCAAAGCTTCCGCCAAAAAAATCTTTATCTGTAAGAATGGAAATCCCGCTGGCTCCAAAGTTTTCATAAGCAGAGGTGACATCCAAAGGCTGAACACCATTATTGATGATTCCTTTAGAGGGAGATTGTCTTTTAAACTCAGCAATAATTCCGCTTTTATTTCTGATGGATTCTTTCAATGAAGAACTCTTTCTTCCAAAAAACTCAGAATTTTTTAGCTGATCGATGGAAATAGCTCCTTTGGAAAGGGTAACTTCTTCTTTTTTTCTTTCAATAATTTTATCTAGTATAGTCATGGGTAAAGGTTGGAAATTACTTTAAATTCTTAATTAATTAAAAGTTCAAATGTTTTTAATGCTTTTCCACTTTCCAGGCTTTCCTGAGCCAATAGTAAGCAATCATCATACGTTCCGAATTTGTGGGTGTGGTAAAGGGCTACGGATGCATTGGCTAATACTACAGAGTTTTGTTGTTCGGTTCCTTTTCCTTCCAGAATATTCATGAAGATTTTTGCCGTTTCCTGAGTAGTATTTCCAGCTTTAATATCTTCTAAAGTCACAGGATTGAAGCCCAAATCTTCTGCAGAATGGATTTCCTCCCCTTTTTTAGTAATGATTTTGCTGTCGTGGGTAAGGCTGATCTCATCATAACCATCTAATCCGTGAACCAGAATAAATTCCTGTTCTTCTTTTTGTAAAAGGTATTGGTAGATTCTTGCAATTTCCAGGTTATACACTCCAATCATGGAATATTGAGGTTTTGCAGGATTCACCAAAGGTCCCAGAAGATTAAAGAAGGTTCTTAATCCCAGAGATTTTCTCAATAATCCAACAGATTGAAGAGCAGGGTGGAAGTAAGGAGCATGTAGAAAGCAGATATTGGCTCTTTCAAGGTCTTCATTCAGCTGCTCTGAACTGTTCTTGAACTGATACCCCAATTCTTCCAGCACATTGGATGAGCCTGTAATGGTTGAAGCCCCATAATTTCCATGTTTTGTTACCTTCTGCCCGGCTCCGGCCACCACAAAGCTGGCCAATGTTGATATATTGATTGTGTTTTTTCCGTCACCTCCTGTTCCTACGATATCAATGGCATCGCTGGCATCAATATGGATAGGAACAGCCATTTGTAAAAGGGCTTCTCTAAAACCTTCAAGTTCTTTCAATGTGATATTTCGCATCAGGAAAACACTGATGAAAGCGGTTACTTCTGCTGCATTGAACTTATTCTGTGCAATTTCAATCATCATGGCCTTTGCCTCAGACTTTGACAAAGTATTGTGATTGAACATATATTGCAAAATTTCTTTCATTTGAGGAGTTTTTATGGTTGATGGATTTTGTGTTGTTTTCATATTAGGCTTACTTCATTAAACTTTCAAGAGAATTGTAATCAGATTTTATTGATTTAAAAAATTTCGGATAATGACTTCTCCATCCGGAGTTAAAATACTTTCCGGGTGAAACTGTACCCCGTGTACATCGTACGTTTTGTGCTGAAGCGCCATAATCATCCCATCTTTATCAACGGCTGTAACTTCCAGTTCATCTGGGAAGTTCTCAGGATTCACAGCCCAGCTGTGGTATCTTCCTACTTCAAGGCCTGATTTCAAATCTTTAAAAAGCTTGGTGTTTTCCTTTACTAAATCAGTTGTAGTAGCCACTCCATGGAAGATTTCAGATAAATTGATAAGGTTTCCTCCAAAAGCTTCTGCAATGGCCTGCTGTCCTAAACATACTCCTAAAATGCTTTTAGTAGGAGCATATTCTTTAATAAGTTCCAATAAGATTCCAGCTTCTTCAGGAATTCCAGGACCTGGAGAAAGGATAATTTTATCATATTTTCCGACTTCTTCTAAAGTGATCTGATCGTTTCTTACCACATCTACTTTCTGATTCAGGATTCTTTCGATGATCTGGACAAGGTTGTAAGTGAAGCTATCATAGTTATCAAAAACAAGAACTTTAGGCTGTGATTGTTGAGAATTTATATTGTTGTTCATTTCTTTTTGGTTGTAAGGTTAATGGGTGGAGAGTTGATGAAGTTTTTAATTTTCTACTATTTTTTCTGCTTTCTCAACTGCTTTTTTCAGTGCATTTAATTTGTTATTCACTTCCTGAAGCTCATTTTCTGGAACAGATTTGGCAACAAGACCGGCTCCCGCCTGATAAAACAATGTATTGTTTTTGCTTAAAAAGGTTCTGATCATAATGGCCTGGTTGCAGGTTCCGTTCAAACCAACGATCCCAATACATCCGCCATAATATCCACGGGAATCTTTTTCATATTGATTGATAAGTTGAAGGGCTTTATGTTTAGGAGCTCCACTTAAAGTCCCCTGTGGGAAAGTGGCAGAAATCATGTCAAGAGGATTGATTTGCTCCGGAAGTTCAGCTGTTACCTCACTTACCATGTGAATAACGTGAGAGAAAAGCTGAATTTCTTTTAGTTTGGTAACTGTTACGTTTTTACCTAATTTTCCAAGATCATTACGGGCAAGGTCTACCAGCATGGTGTGCTCTGCATTTTCTTTGGGATCATTTTTTAATACTTCAATGGCTTGAAGATCGGTTTCCAGGTTTCCAGTTCTTTTAGACGTTCCGGCAATAGGGTGGATAATAGCTTTGTTATCTTTGATGATGAGCTGGCTTTCAGGGCTTGATCCGAATAATTTGTAATTTCCATAATCAAAATAAAACAGGTAAGGAGAAGGATTGATATTTCTTAACGCACGGTATACATTAAACTCATCACCTTTGAATTTCTGTTCAAATCTTCTGCTCAATACCAATTGGAATACATCTCCTCTCATGCAGTGTCTCTGAGCAGTTTTTACCAGTTCAATATAATCTTCATCAGTAAGATTTGACGTTTCCTGGCCATCCTTTTCAAACGGATACACCGGAGTGTTTTGGTTTTTGATGAGGTTTTCTAAAAGATGAAGTTCAGATTTTACCCCTTCCATTTGGTTTTCAATAATATGCATTTCATCATTGAAGTGATTGATGGCAATTACATATTGATATAATCTGTATCTCAGGATTGGGATTTCAACTTCCGGGCTTTGCGCTTTTAAATTGATGTTTTCAAAGAACTGCACTGCTTCAAAGCTTGTATATCCAAAAAGGCTTTGTGCAGTCTGTTCAATAGGATCATTGGTTTTCTCACAGTCAAACACGTTACGGAAATCCTCAAATATATCCGTGATATTGCGTTCCATAATGAATTGCTTTGCCGGAGCAGAATCAGGGAATTTAATCTCAAACTCATTTAGGTTTTTTACTTCAATTCCTGCAACAGCATTGATGGCTATAAAGGAGAAATTGTTGTCAATGCTTTTTGAATCAGAGCTTTCCAGTAGAATAGTGTCTCTGAACTTGTCTCTGATTTTAAGATAAATATTCATTGGAGTATGAAGATCTCCAAGAGTTTTTTTCGAAACGGTTTTTATTTTGATTTTCTGTGTAAACATCTGCTGTTTTATTTTTTTTAGATTTTAGGAATAAAAAAAAGCTTTAACGGAATCCGTCAAAGCCTTGTATATTGTTTTGTTTATATCTGATGCTCGGTTAGCAACATGACAATACCTCCAGACCCGACGAAGAGTTTGAAAGCCACCACCAAATATTGTTGCTCATTGTAAACATGGGACAAATGTAGAAATTTTTTTAATACAAAAAACAAAAAATTCAAAAAAAATCAAAAACTTAATATTCAATCAGTTTTATTTCAAGTGTTTAAGTTCTTCTCTGAGCTCTTCGAGTTTTGTTTTATAACTTTCCTCATCATAACTTGCTGTATAATTTTCCAGAGCCTCAATATATTCTGAAACGAATTCTTTATTGGTTCTGTCTGCCTCATATTTGATTCTCGCAGAGTTTACCGGAGCTAATTTTGAATATTTAAGTGCGGCTTTTCCTTCCTCAGATTCATTATAAAGAATAACAATGTTTTTTTCATACCCCGGGATATATTTTACTGGGAAACTTATTTCCATTCTTGGAATTCTGATGGTGTTTTCAATAGGATAATGGTAGCTGACGTTGTTGAAAAAAAGGTTGAAACATACTTCCCATCCTGTTTTTTAACTACTGCTTCATAATCGTGAATGTACATATCATTCAGTGTGGAATTGGTTTCTTCATCAGAAGTAATAATCGCAGTACTTTCTACACCATATTTATTGAGAAACCAAGCATTCAGAAACTGTCCGCAAAATCCGTTTAAAATGGAAAGCGGGATCGCAAGAATGAAAAACCAGATTCTTTTAGTGAGATAAGTTAATCCACCCAAAATCAAGAAAAGAAGGATCACAGTATAAAAACCATGATGGCTGGTGAAAAACAGTATTTTCGAGATTAAAACCATATCCTAAATTTATAATGATTTCTTTGATATAAAATTAGGTTAAACTTATCAAAAAATAGTAAATCAATAAAGTTTATTTTGCTTACTATGAATAGGTTATAAAATAAATAGGTTTCAAGATTTTAAACATCAGAGTTCAGCAAAATTTTGATGTGAAGGTTTTGCCGAACTCTGTATTGTATTCTTTAATGTACCGGTTCAGAAAGAGGAATATCAGTAGCCCCGCTGTAGAAGACAATCAGGGTTGCTCCTTTATTTCCGGTCTTGCCTCTGTGGGCAATATTAACCATTTCGGGGAGAACCTCGCCTTTTCTTACCCATTGTGTTTTACCATCTTCCTTTCTTTCTATCTGGATTTCTCCTTTTTCTACATAAGCTGCATTGATAATAGGATGTTTATGCCAATCCAATGCTTTATTGGGTGGAACAGAGATTTTAAGAACAGAGATTTCCGGCTGTCCGGTAGGGTAGCTGGCATAAAGTGTTCCGTCCCATGATTTTGTGGTTTTTAGTAATGTTACGGATTCAATTTTGTCTGAATATTCTGATTGGGGCTGTTCATCATCAGAATCATCACAAGATAGAGGGAAGGAAAGTAGAGCTGAGATAGCAACTGTTTTGAATAAATTTTTTTGAATCATAGAATCAAGATTAATAATTTGTATTTTGATGTGGTTTGTTATACAAAAATAATAACCTAATTTAAATTATCACTGTTAATTGAATTGTTTTTTTTAATAAAAATGAAACATTCAAATTGTAAAAATCTTCTTCAAAGAAACATTTGTCATAAGCAGAAACGTTTATTTTTTATATTTTTGCTTTCAAATTAGAAAAAAATGAAAAAAGTATTCGCAATCGCATTTATCGGAGGTTTATTATTAGCTAGCTGCTCTAAAAAGGCAGATCACTCATTACAGGACAGCAACACAATGCTTGAAGAGCCGGAAGCAACTACAGTGGTTGATTCTACTGCTAAGCCTGCTGCTCCAGCTGCTGCAACTACACCTGCTCCAGAAGCTGCTAAAACAGACTCTACTGCGAAGAAATAATGAAAAACTTATTTTTGGCGGGAACTTTAGGTCTTCTGATCTTTTCCTGTTCTAAAAAAGAAAATACAACAGAGGTAGCGTCTTCAGATGCTGCACCAGTGTCTACTCCAGCTCAGTCCAATCTTTCCGGTGATCAGATCATGGAAACATTGGATTGTTCGGGATGTCACTCTGTTAATGAGAGAATGATAGGACCTTCTTATCAGGAAATTGCGGCTAAATATTCTGACAAGGATATTGAATTGCTGGCTTCCAAAATTATAGAAGGCGGCAGTGGAGTTTGGGGCGGAGTCCCTATGGCTGCTCATCCACAGGTGTCTAAAGAAGATGCTAAAAAATGGTAGAGTATATTCTAAGCCAGAAAAAATAAAAGATGTCCACAGAAAAATCCAGTCTGCACACAAGAAATCTGCATCGTAATCCTTATGATTTTGATCTGTTGATTTCCTGTGTGCCAGAACTGAAACATTATGTCTTTGTGAATGTTCACGGGACAACTACTATTAATTTCAGTCTTCCTGAGGCTGTGAAATTACTCAATAAGGCTTTACTCTTTCACTTTTATAAGGTTAAAAATTGGGATATTCCAGATTCCAATTTGTGTCCACCTATTCCGGGGAGGGCAGATTATGTACATTATATTGCTGACTTGTTGGCGGAACAAAAAGGTGAGATTCCAACAGGAAATTCAATAAAGGGATTAGATGTTGGGGTAGGAGCTAACCTTGTTTATCCTCTGATTGCTCATCAATCTTATGGTTGGACGATGCTTGGGACGGATATTAATGAAGATTCCCTGGAGAATGCCCAGCGTATTCTGGATCAGAATCCGGATTTATCATCAGCAATTCAATTACAGCATCAACCGAATTCCAATCATATATTTAAAGGAATTATAGCTCCTGGAGATCGATTTACATTTTCTATGTGTAATCCTCCTTTTCACGATTCAAAAGAATCAATGATAAAAGGAAATCTTAGAAAAACAAAGAATTTAAATAAAGGAAAGGCCCAGAAAACATTACTTAATTTTGGCGGACAACAGTCGGAGTTATGGTGTGAAGGCGGTGAATTGGCATTTATTAGCAATATGATTACTGAAAGTGTTCAATATTCATCCCAGGTTCTTTGGTTTACCTGTCTGGTTTCTAAAAAAGACAATCTCTATAAGCTGACTACACTTTTAAAGAAAGTAAAAGCTATAGATTTCAAAACAATTGATATGGCTCAGGGACAGAAAGTAAGCCGGATATTGGCCTGGACGTTTGTTCCTAAAAAAGACAGGAAAATATAAAAGTTCAAAACTTACCACTAATATAGTGATAGCTCGAATCCCGAACTTCATACCTCGCACCCCGAATCCCGTACCCCTTATCTCAACCCCTCGTTCCCTACATCTTAGTCACTTTTTAAAATTTCTGAAAAAATCAATTGACGGTCAACTCAAAAATGCCTAAATTTGTACGCTTTTAGAAAAATAAGAAATGCAATTATCAGAACAAGAAATCATTAGAAGAGAAAAGCTGAATAAGCTTACTGAAATGGGGATTAATGCGTTCCCTGCGGATGAGTATACCATTACAGATACTACAGAATCTATAAAACAGGACTTTTCTGAAAGTAAACAGGTGAAGATCGCTGGTAGATTAATGTCCCGCAGAATTCAAGGAAAGGCTTCTTTTGCAGAATTGCAGGATTCTAAAGGAAAAATCCAGGTTTACTTCAACAGAGACGAGATCTGTCCGGGAGAAGATAAAGAATTATATAATGAAGTGTACAAGCACCTTTTAGATATTGGTGATATCATCGGTATTGAAGGGGAATTGTTTACCACTCAGGTAGGAGAGAAGACGGTTTTAGTAAAGAACTTTACGCTTCTTACTAAAGCTTTACGTCCGCTTCCTCAGGCTAAAACAGATGAAAACGGTGTTGTACACGACGGATTTACAGATCCTGAATTAAGATACAGACAACGTTATGTAGATTTAACGGTAAACCCACAGGTAAAAGAAATTTTCGTGAAGAGAACAAAACTGTTCAACGCCATGAGAACTTTCTTTAATGATGCAGGATATTTTGAAGTGGAAACTCCAATCCTACAGTCTATTCCTGGTGGAGCAGCGGCTAAACCTTTCATCACGCACCACAATGCTTTAGATATTCCTTTATATTTAAGAATTGCTAACGAATTGTATCTGAAAAGATTGATCGTAGGTGGTTTTGACGGTGTATATGAGTTCTCTAAAAACTTCAGAAATGAAGGAATGGACAGAACTCACAACCCTGAGTTTACTGCAATGGAAATCTATGTAGCTTATAAAGACTACAACTGGATGATGGATTTCACAGAAAAACTATTGGAATTCTGTGCGATTCAGGTAAACGGAACTACAACTGCTACTTTCGGAGAGCATGTAGTAGATTTCAAAGCACCGTATCCAAGAGTTTCCATGACGGAAGCTATCCTGAAATTTACAGGTTTCGATATCACTGGAAAAACTGAGAAGGAATTATTCGATTTCGCTAAGTCAATCGGAATTGAGGTAAATGAAACAATGGGTAAAGGAAAATTAATTGATGAGATCTTCGGTGAGAAGTGTGAAGGAAACTTCATCCAACCGACTTTCATTACAGATTATCCTGTTGAAATGTCTCCATTAACTAAGAAACACAGAAGCAAAGAAGGTTTAACTGAGCGTTTTGAATTAATGGTTTGTGGTAAAGAAATCGCAAACGCTTATTCAGAGCTTAATGATCCAATTGACCAAAGAGAGCGTTTTGAAGCTCAGATGGCATTATCTGAAAGAGGAGATGATGAAGCAATGTTCATTGATCAGGACTTCTTAAGAGCCCTTGAATATGGTATGCCACCAACATCAGGATTAGGAATCGGTATGGACAGATTAATTATGTTCTTAACGAACAATGCTTCTATTCAGGAAGTATTATTCTTCCCTCAGATGAGACCGGAGAAAGCGGTTCCTCAAATTGAATTAGGTGAAGATGAAAAAGTAATCCTTGAAATCCTTAACTCTCAGGAAGAGGCGATGTCTTTAGCAGAAGTAAAGGAAAGAAGCCAGTTATCCGGTAAAAAATGGGATAAAGCTTCAAAGACTTTAACGAAGAATAATATTGTGAAAGTGGAAAAGATAGATGAAAATCTTCTGATGAAACTTGCATAAGATATACAACATCATAAGTTGAGAAGAGTGAGCATTATGTTCACTCTTTTTTTATTTACAGATAATAGAAAAAGAGTATATTAGCCACAATAAAAACATAATGTATCATGAAAAAAAAATTACCACAGGTATTGTGCTTTATGCGTGCAGTTTACTCAATGCACAAATTTTTCTAAGCAAAGATCTTTCTTACGGCAATAATGGAGAATACATCTATAGTGATAATGGCGGTTATTCAGCACATAAATTTATTGGAGACAAATTAGTAGTTGCCTACAATTACCTTAACATTTCAGGAAATAATAAATATATAAAGTATATTAGATTGAATGCGAATGGTACTCCTGATCTGAGTTTTGGGGCAAATGGTTCATTTGTAGATTCCGGAAGTTTAGGCTCTCCATCAAGTTTATTAGATGCAAATGCTGACTATTTAATTAATTATAGTGATGATAAATATTCAACTGCAGGGCAATATGATACTGCATTTCAAATGAATTGGGCAACGAATGATATTTCTGGCAAAAAATATATATCGATATTGCCGGATGGTAAGATGCTGTTTCGGAAGGATGATAATTTTACAAGAATTTTAGCGAATGGAACTTTGGATACAGGGTATGGAACTAATGGAAGATTATCTACAATAAATTATTCTACAGCTTTTACTTATGGGGTAATCCATAATAATTTTGCATATGAATTTGGTTCTGGAGACTCCAATCTCAATAATTATGGAATAAGAAAACTAAACATTATTACTGGTAGCTTAGACTCCGGTTATGGTAATAATGGGTTGGGGGAAACTTCTCTTATCCCTGCAACGGTAAGAAATTCTATGTATAATGAAACGGATGGTTCTATGCTGAATATGTTAAATGGAAATTCTTCAAACAATAATCAATACTCAATTTCAAAAACAGCATCCAATGGACTTCTTGATACAGTTTTTGGAACCAACGGTGTTTTTATGTTGAATAATGAAATAAATTCTATAGGTTACACTCCTTATTCCAATTTTTATGCAGATAATGGTAACAGATTATTCTTCTTATTAAAATCTGATGCCGGAGATATTACGATTGCTTCTTATTCCTCATCAGGTGCCCTGAAAAATATTAACAATCAACCTGTTTTTAATACCGGAGATAATACTTATATTAATTACAGTTATGGAGAATATCCTAACTTTCAGGTGGTAGGAAATTATTTATACTTTTTCAGTCCTAAAAAAATTACACGTTATATTATCAACGAACAGATACAGACACTTTCTACTACACCAGAAAAATTGAAGAAAACCATAAATGCCACTTTTGAAAATCCATTCAAAAACGAACTTAAATTACAGACTGAGGAGAAGATTAAAGATGTAGAGATCTATGATGAAAGTGGGAAGCTTATTGTAAAAGGAAATACAGCAGAAATGAATACCTCTTCATTGGTAAAAGGAGTTTATTTTATTAAGATAACCACCGTATCCAATCAAATTATATCTAAGAAAGCAATTAAAAATTAAGGATAGCTCTTAATTGATAAGAATAGAAAACCAGTACAGAATCATTCTGTACCGGTTTCTTTTTTCCATTTCCTAAGTTGCGATCTGAAGTTTTTAAAAGGAGCAACCGTATTGATATGTATCCATTTCCAAACAGGCCACTTTGCAGGCGTTGTCGCCCATTTTCTCTGTTCAGGAACAAATAGGGTCTTATGCTCAAGGCTTTCAATCCATAATATAATTTCGTCAACCTGTTTTTGCAGTATTCCTCTTTGTTGATCTAGGCTGTAAGAACCATATTGCTGATAAAAAGACTCATATAACCCCTTTAAATTATTCCATTTGTATTCCGGAGTAGGAGTTTTTACCTCAAGTCCTTTCTTTTCATCAGCTTCCCATTGTAGGAGAAGACGTGTCCAGCCAATCTGATAAGATATATTTTGAGAAGGTGTTTTATCAACACCGGATTTTAACAGATCTTTTTCGTCTTCTTTAATATCTTTGAATTCCTGATCATAAAGGAAATACCTTGTCTTGATCTCTTCAATAAGCTCTGTTTTATCCTGATAACTTTGCATGTATTATTATTTTCTCAGTTTACTGAAAGAAGCCATCAGGTAAAATAAAAACGGAAGAATAAATAACGATCCCAGCATTAAAGCCCAGCCCAGGGCAGCAATTGTCTTGGGAGGTGCCATATGCTCCAGTAATGAAAGATGCTGTCCATTCCCCAATAAGATAATATCCGGATTATGCTGATAAGTAGCCGCCACAAGAATCATCACCATTTGAAAGCCCGCAAGAGCTCTCACAGGAAGTAATTTTTGGTTATTCAAAGCTCTTAAAATAAGCAATAAAGCAACTGTAGCAAAAGCAATGGCCATAATTCCTAATGGTTTTGAGAATACCCACATTAAAAGAGGGACATCCGAAAGGTAAGCAGTAGCAAATACAAGAATTCCTGTAATTACTACAAAAATCATCGTTTGTTTTGATTTTCTGATCATTAATAATAATTCTTCCTTACCACGGGTTTCTCTCAATGAAAAAATAGAGGCAAGATAAGCACACAATGCTACGGTGAATAAACCTACAGAGACTCCAAACCAGTTTAGCCAGCTGAAAATATACAGATCAAGGAAGGTGGTTGCATCAGGGTTTATAGAATGCGATACTGTTGCCGCTGCTATTAATCCAAGGAAAAAAGGAGTTAAAAGACTGGCGTAATAAAATATCTGTGTGTATAAAACCTGCCAGTTATCCTTCACCGCATCATAATGTCTGAATGTAAAAGCTGTTCCTCTTGCAATAATCCCTACTAGCATCAAAACTAGAGGAATATGAAGATAGGTAGACATTGTAGTATAAATCTCAGGGAAGCCCACAAAAAGGATTACAATAGCAATAATCAGCCACATGTGGTTAGCTTCCCAAACAGGAGCAATAGATTCATACATAATCTCCTGTGTTTTATGGCGGGCTTTTTTATTTGTAAAAAGCTCTACAATACCTGCTCCAAAATCAGCACCACCCAGAATAATATAAAGACAGATGGAAAGCCAGAGAAAACCTATAACAATGTAGATCATGATTTTTTGTTTTTATCGTTAAACTGTGGGTCTGTTGGGTCATAAAGCTTAGGAACCATCTGTACCTGTCTTCTTAAAAGGAATACCAGAATTAATGATAATGATATAAATATGGCAGTGAAGAAGTAGAAAGAGTACTGTATTCCCGGCATTGGGGTTACTGCATCTATTGTTCTCATTACACCATAAATGATCCATGGCTGTCTTCCTACTTCAGTAACAGTCCATCCTGCTTCCAGGGCAATATATCCGAATGGGGTAGCGATCAGGAACGTTTTTAATAACCAGTTTTTATTCAGCCATTCCTTTTTAAAGAAGAATGCATACAAGTATACAGCTCCAATGCAGATCATTACCACTCCAAAGAAGATCATAATCTGAAAAGCATAGTGAGTAACGGCTATTGGAGGCCATTCATCCTTTGGAAAGTCCTTAAGACCTTTTACTTCAGCATTGAAATCATTACTTACCAGAAAGCTTAATACCTTTGGGATTTTAATAGCATATTTTATTTCCTCTTTTTCTTCATCAGGAATTCCACCGATTACAAAGGCAGCTCCTTTTTCTGTTTCAAAATGAGCTTCCATAGCAGCAAGTTTGATGGGTTGTCTCTCTGCAACAGATTTCGCAGCCACATCACCACTTAAAGGAGCTCCAAATGCTCCAATTAAAGCAAAACCTACTGCAATTCTGAATGCTTTGGTATGAAATTCCACATTCTTTTTTCGCATAATTAAAAAAGCATGAACTCCGGCTACAGCAAATCCTGTTGCACAAAAAGCGGCAACCGTCATGTGAAGTGCCTGCGGAAACCATGCATCATTAAACATGGCTTTAATAGGATCTATATTAAGATATTGTCCATTAATATAATCAAAACCGGTAGGAGAGTTCATCCAGGCGTTGGCAGCTACTACCAGAATTCCTGATGCCAAACCACTTACCCCTACAAGAAAACCGCAGAACCAGTGAAACCACTTATTGAATTTATCCCATCCATATAAAAAGAAGCCAATAGCAATAGCTTCAATAAAGAATGCTGTTCCTTCCAATGAGAATGGCATTCCGAAGATAGGGCCTGCATGTTTCATAAACCCGGGCCATAAAAGTCCCAACTCAAAAGAGAGCATTGTTCCCGAAACAGCTCCGGTAGCAAACAGGATGGCAACCCCTTTGCTCCAGGCTTTTGTTAATCCTTTATATACTTCATTATTGGTCTTTAGGTACTTCCAATGGGCAAAAGCCATTAGAAAAGGCATCACCATTCCCACACAGGAGAATATGATATGGAAGCCCAGAGAAAGCGCCATTTGGGCGCGGGCAGCTATAAAATCATCCATAATATCAACTTTTCAGTAAATAAATTTACGCATAAATTATTGATGTTGAGTATGATTTAAAACAGTTGATATTTCAGCAATACATTTTAATTTTGAATCTTTTACAGGTTGGCTATTCCTTATGCTTTCTCTAAGAAAACTCTACATTTTTTTGACACTTTTTAACTTTCATAACTCGAAAAAAATCACGATATTTGTAAGTCTTTGCATATAGCAGGATTTTTAATATTTAATATGAGTCAAAAACAATATACAGCTAGTAGTATTCAGGCATTGGAAGGAATGGAGCACGTACGTATGCGTCCTTCAATGTACATTGGTGATGTGGGAGTTAGAGGTCTCCATCATTTGGTTTATGAAGTAGTAGATAACTCTATCGACGAAGCTTTGGCAGGATTCTGCGACACGATCTTCGTTGCGATTAAAGAAGGAAACGGAATCGAGGTTAGCGATAACGGTAGAGGTATTCCGGTTGACTTCCACGAAAAAGAACAAAAATCTGCTCTTGAAGTTGTAATGACGAAAATTGGAGCCGGAGGAAAGTTTGATAAAGATTCTTACAAGGTTTCAGGAGGTCTTCACGGAGTTGGGGTATCGTGTGTAAATGCACTTTCCAACGAAATGATCACTACTGTTTACAGAGACGGGAACGTTTACCAGCAGATATATTCAAAAGGAAAAGCTCAGACGGGAGTAGAAGAGATCGGAAATAGTGATAAAAGAGGTACAAAACAGTTCTTCCAACCGGATGACACTATTTTTACTGAATTAGTTTACAACTACGATACATTAGCAAGCCGTTTAAGAGAGCTTTCTTACCTTAATAAAGGAATTACTATTACTCTTACAGACGAAAGAGAGAAATTGGAAGACGGTTCTTTCAGATCAGAAATTTTTCATTCTGAAGGAGGATTAAAAGAATTTGTTGCCTATATTGATGGAAATCGTGAGTCTATTATGGAACACGTGATTTTCATGGAAGGTGAAAGAGATAATATTCCTGTAGAAGTAGCAATGCGTTACAACACTTCTTTCAACGAGAATCTTCACTCATATGTAAATAACATCAATACTCACGAAGGAGGAACTCACCTTGCAGGTTTCAGAAGAGCTTTAACAAGAACTCTAAAGAAATATGCAGACGAATTGGGACTTCCGGCAAAAGAAAAAGTAGAAATTACAGGAGATGACTTCCGTGAAGGATTAACAGCCGTAGTTTCTGTAAAAGTAATGGAACCTCAGTTTGAAGGACAGACGAAAACAAAACTAGGAAACTCTGAAGTTTCCGGTGCTGTAGATAAAATTGTAGGGGAGATGCTTACTAATTTCTTGGAAGAGAACCCTAATGAAGCTAAAACTATTGTTCAGAAAGTAGTTTTAGCGGCAAAAGCAAGACAGGCTGCTAAAAAAGCACGTGAGATGGTTCAGAGAAAATCTCCAATGGGAGGTTCTGGGCTTCCTGGGAAATTATCTGACTGTTCATCAAAAGATCCGGCAGAATCTGAAATCTTCCTTGTAGAGGGAGATTCCGCAGGTGGAACAGCTAAACAGGGACGTGACAGACACTTCCAGGCTATTCTTCCATTAAGAGGTAAAATCCTGAACGTAGAGAAATCTATGCTTCACAAAGTATATGATAACGAAGAGATCAGAAATATTTATACCGCTCTTGGAGTTTCTGTAGGAACAGAAGAAGACAGCAAGGCATTAAATATGGCTAAGCTGAGATATCACAAGATCGTTATCATGACCGATGCTGATATCGATGGATCTCACATCTCTACTCTTATTCTTACTTTCTTCTTCAGATATATGAAGGAACTTATTGAGAACGGATATATCTATATCGCTCAACCCCCTTTATATCTATTAAAGAGAGGAAATAAAAAAATATATGCTTATAACGAGAAAGAGCGTGAAGAGTTTACTTTGGAAATGTCTCCGGATGGAAAAGGTGTTGAAGTACAACGTTACAAAGGTCTTGGAGAAATGAACCCAGAGCAGCTTTGGGAAACAACTCTTAACCCTGAACACAGAATCTTAAAGCAGGTTACTATTGATAATGCTGTAGAGGCAGACAGTGTTTTCTCAATGCTGATGGGAGATGAAGTTCCGCCAAGAAGAGAATTTATCGAGAAAAATGCGAAATATGCAAAAATTGATGCATAAACGTTTTTAAAATATCACAAAAAAGCTTCTAATTATTTAGAAGCTTTTTTATATTTGGGGTAAATCAAAAAAAATAATAATATGTTAACTCTTTTACAAACAGACCCCTACAATGGGGCAGATGCGGTGTCTGGTGCAGCTGCTGCAGGATTAGGGATTGGATCAATGTTTATAAGCTTACTTGTATATCTGTTTTACGGATATTGTATGTTTAAAATTTTTAAAAAGGCAGGCAGAGAAGATGCATGGGCAGCTTTCGTTCCTATTTATAATGCTATTGTTATGCTGGATATTGTGAAAAAACCAATATGGTGGATTATCTTATTCCTGATTCCGTTTGTCAATCTTTATGCTTCATGGGTAGTCAATGACAGATTGGCGAAAGGTTTTGGAAAAGAAACTCCTCTTTACACCATTTTACTGTTCTTCTTTGGATTCATTTTTATTCCTGTACTGGGACTTGGAAGTGATACCTATGACAGTAAAAGAATCCCGAATGATTAAAGAACAAAATAAAAACTAAAGACTCCGAAATGGAGTCTTTTTTTAATCCAATAATAATGATCTATAGGATTTATTGTACTCTTTTGTAAAATTAATTCTACATGATTTGAATTATAGAAGCCACAATTTATCCTATTTTTGAATTTGCAGACAATATGAAGCTCACCGTTTCATACTAGATTATTTTAATTTTAAATGATTGAAAAGGAATATACATTCAAACCGTCATTTTTGCTTGTATAGAAAACACCCTTTGATTATTTACAGCCTTATATTAAGGTTGATTTAGGATAGTACTTTTGTAAGTATTAGTCGGGGCTCCACATTGTGGAGTCTCTTTATTTCATTTAGATGAGATTTTTAATGTTTATAATAAATTGGTTTTCAGTTTATTAAAATGTATTTATTGTCAAATGTGATTTATTTGCTGTTAATTTATTGAGTTTTATTTAACAATTATTAAGATTTTATTATTTTTGTCGAAGTTTAATAACCATGATGAAAATATTATTTCTTGGGGTACTGTCTACAGCCTCAATGTACTTTGCTCAAAGCTATCCAGCTTCTTCTATTCCAGAAAATTTAAAGAAAAATGCTAATGTTGTTATCAGAAAAGATTTTACAGCAGTTCAGATTAATAAAATTGATGAAATAAGATATCAATACAATACTGTAACTACTGTTTTAAATAAAGATGGTGATGAAAAAGCTGTTGCTTACATTCCTTATGATAAGACAAGAAGTATTTCTGATGTGAAGGTTACTGTTTATGACGAATCGGGAAAGAAAATAAAGAGTTATTCCAAGTCCGATTTCAGTGATTTTGCTAATAATACGCAGGGAGTGTTTTATTCTGATAACAGAGTAATGGTATTTTCCTATACTCCCGTTCAATATCCTTATACAATTGATTTTTCATATCAGTCTCAGGATAAGAACACCATTTTTATTCCGGATTTTATCCCATTTTATTCTACCAACACGTCTTTGGAAGATGCACAGATGAAGATTATCAATACCTCAGGAATTGATCTTCGGTCTAAAATTTATCCATCAAAGTATAACTATGCTTCAGCAGTTGAGAACAGTAATGGAAATGAAAAAAGTTATTCTTACAAAAATGTTCCGGCTATTGATGATATTTCAATGATTCCGGAGCCTGTTAAAATATTGCCTAAAGTAAGTTTTGCCCTTACCAAGTTTAATCTGGCAGGAAAACAGGGAACTTTAAATAGTTGGACAGACTTTGGAACCTGGTATTATAACAATCTTATCGATCCGGTGGCTGTATCCACTCCAACAATTAAAGCTGAGGTTGCAGCCTTACAGCTTCAAGGCTCTGTAGAGGAAAAAGTAAAGAAGATCTATCAGTATATGCAGGCTAAAACCAGATATATATATGTAGGACTGGGAATTGGCGGCTGGCTTCCTATGATGCCGGATGAGGTGCATAAAAAAGGATATGGAGACTGTAAAGGGCTTACCAATTATATGAAGGTCTTATTGAATGAAGCTGGAATTCCTTCCTATTATTGTGTAATCAATTCAGGACTTTCTCAGGTTTCTTTTGATCCAGACTTTCCTAAAATGGGCGGAAATCACGCTATTTTGGTGGTTCCTACAGAAAATGGAAATATCTGGCTTGAAAATACTTCACAACAGACGGCATTTAATCATTTAGGATACAGTACTACAGACAGAAATGTACTTTCTGTAAAGAAAAACGGAATAGAGTTGATTAATACTCCGGTATATTCAGCAGATCAGAATAAAGAAAAGCAAAAACTGAACATAAAGATTGGTGAGGATAACAGTATTACGGGAGAAGGGAATTTTTTATATACAGGAAATCAATATGATAACAATCTTGGATTTGTAAACCTTAACCCAAAAGAAAAGAATGATGCACTGAAAAAAAGGTTTGATGTTTTAAATTTTGAAAAAGTTGAAATGAAAAACTTTACCAACAATAAAGACAAGGCTGTCATTACCTACGATATAGATTTTAAAACTAATAATTACTGTAAAAACGCGGGAAACAGTCTTATCTTCAGAGCTGTTCCTATTTTTTCGGATAGTGTATATAAGACGGATGAAAACCGTGAACTTCCATTTGAAATCAGACAGTCATTTGAAGATGAATATGAAATCAGTTATATGATTCCTAAAGGGTATAAAACCGATGAAACTCCTGATGATATAAGTATTAATTCAGAATTTGGACATTATAAACTTAGCTTTGTGAAAAGTGGAGAAGAGATAAAAGTAAGCAGAAAAATTCAGGTTAATAAAGGAACTTATCCTAAGGAGAAATATAATGACTATGTAAGTTTCAGAAAGAAAATACTCAATATGGATAACTCAAAAATTTTAATCACAAAAATATAAATATGAAAAAAATAGTATTAATACTGATCTGTTCAGCGAATGTTATGGTTGTAAAAGCTCAGAAACATGAGTTTTTGAACCCTCCTAAATTTGCTGATGCGGATCTTTCCAAGACAAAGTCATTATTAGATGAAAATGCTCCCGCGGAAATTCTATATAAATCTGTACATTTTATGGTTGATCATACCATAGGAGAGCTGCATAAAAATATTTTTACAGGATTAAAATCTATGATAAAGATAAAGCTGAAGATTGGTTAAATCTGGAAGTACCTCTTTATCAATCCGGGAGTAATAAAGAAAGCTTAGGGAAGTTCAAAGCCTTTACCTATAATCTTGAAAATGGAACTACAGTTCCTGTAAAAGTTGAGAAAAGTTCACAGTATAAAAGTAAGGAAAGTAAATATGTAAATGTGACGAAATTTGCTTTTCCCAATGTGAAAAACGGTTCTGTACTGGAATATCAGTATGAGATTGTATCCCCATTTTTATACAATATTCCAGAGTTTTTAATTGAATCAGATACACCTTCTCTTTATACAGAATATGTTTTAGATACTCCAATCCATATTTCTTATAATATTAACTATACCGGAGCTTTGGGACCAAAACACAGAATAGTGGAAGAGAAGACTCTTTATGGTACTCAATACAAAACATATAGATTTGGATTTGAGAATGTAAAAGGTTTCAAAGCCGAAAAATTTGTAAGAAATGATAGAAACTACAGAACAAAAGTAAGTGCAGAGCTTCATTCTACAAATTATAAAGAAGTGAAACTTTATTCATCCTCATGGGATCAGATTAGTAAGACTCTTTATGAAAGTGATGATTTTGGTGGGGAATTAAAGAAAACAAGACTGGCTAAAGACAATATGCCTGCAGAGGTGACACAGATGAAAACTGAGCTTGAAAAAGCTAATGCTATATTTTCTTATGTTCAAAAAACATTTACCTGGAACAAAGACAAAGGAATTTATATAGATGATGGGATAAAGAAAATGCTGGATAGCAAAGCGGGGAATGCTGCTGAAATTAACCTTTATTTGGTTATGCTTCTTCGGGAGGCTGGTATTAAGGCAGATCCGGCGGTGATTTCCACTGTAGAAAATGGAATGATTAATCTGGTCTCTCCTAATGTCTCTAATATGAATTTTGTATTGGCATCAGTAAATATTAATGGACATTATCATATGTATGATGCTACTTCCAAGCAGTCTTCCATGGACGAATTGCCTTTAAGAGACTGGAATCAGTATGCTGTTTTATTAAATAAGACTAAAGCAGTGCAGATTGAGATGGTCAATATGAAGCAAAGCAGTACATTCCTGACGGTTGATGCTAAGCTTAGTGATGACGGAAGTATTTCCGGATCTTATTCTGATAAAGATACAGGAACTTTTGCGATGTATGTAAAAGATAATTATGATGAGAACCCAGAAAAATATAAGAAGCAATATAAAGAGAACTTCTCTATAGATTTCACTGGAATTGATTCCAAAGTATTGGATAATGGAGAATTTGAAAGTACAATGAAATTCTCATCATCAGATTTAATAGACAAAGTAGGAAAGAAACTGATCATCAATCCAATGTTATTTTTAAGCAAAACATCTAATGAGTTTGATCAGGCTGATGCCAGAAAATATCCTATTGATTTTGGTGGGCCTACTACAAAAGTTAAAAAAGTAACATTGGAAATTCCAGAAGGATATGTTGTTGAAGAAATGCCCAAAAACAAAAAAATTGTTACTCAGGATAAAGAGATCACATACAGCTATATTTTTGAACAAAAAGGAAATAAGCTGGAAGTAACTACTACGACAAAAGTTTCCAGTGCAGATTATCCTAAAGAGTATTATCCTGCATTCAAACAAATTTGGGAAGTAGCCTCCAAGCAGGAAAATCAGGTTATCAGCTTAGTAAAGAAATAATTGCGGGTTGTTTGTAACCTTAATTTTAATTTTTTTGAATAAATTTTTAAAACCATTCATCTTTTGAATGGTTTTTGTATTGAATACTAAAAATTAAAATATGAAAAATACGGTTGCCGTTCTTGCACTTTCTTCATTCTTTGTTTTTACTGCCTGTAAGAAAACCGAAGCAGCAGCAACATCAACGGAGAAAACTGAAAATAAAAAATCTGAGGAATTTATGGTAGATTCCGTTACAATAAAAGATTCTACAAAAATTACTGATTCGCTAAAGCTTACTTATACTTCCAAGCTATTGGTATTTCCAACGATAAAGGATAAGACGCTTTTAGACAGTATTTATTTTCAGAATGATAAAATAAAAGACTTTTCTAAGGCTGGTCTGCAAACTTATCTGGAAAGTGAAAAAAATAACTATTTCAACTCTGTTAAAAAAGACAGCAAGGATTGGGCTTCAGATATTACCTACGCTCAGGATTGGTACTCAAGTTCCCATATGAATCTTGTATCCAATACCAATGGATATATTCATATTCAGTATACAGGAAGTGGTTATGAAGGAGGTGCACATGATAATTATGGTTTTTCAGAAAGAATTTTTGACCTTAAGAATAATAAGAAGTTGGAATTAAAAGATATTACTTCCACTCCAAAAAATAAACTTGAAGCCATGCTGATGAAAAACATCAATAACATCAACAGTGGAACTATGGATGGAGACGGAAGTGTGAAAAACTCAGAAATGTTACTGGTAGAAAAGATTCCAGCCTCAGATAACTTCTATTTTGATGATAAAAACCTGTATTTTCATTACAGTCCATATGAAATTGCAGCATTTGCCGCAGGAGATATCACGATTCCTATTTCATGGGAAGAGTTGAAAGGAACCTTAAATGCAGAATTTAAAGAAAGAATGAAAATTAAATAACTTAATGCTTCCGGGTTCAGGAAGCATTTTCTATTTTTGCGGTAATGGAAAAAGTAGCTTTTATCATCAATCCTTTTTCGGCCAAAAAGAATTATCAGCCGTTTTTGAATGAACTTAAAAATAAGGTGGGTAATCCTTTGTATTATGTCTCTGAATCTATTCCGGGCACAGACGAATTCATCAGAAAACATTTTGATGAAGTGGATATTT
Organism: Chryseobacterium sp. CH25; assembly: GCF_004119455.1. Lineage (GTDB taxonomy): Bacteria > Bacteroidota > Bacteroidia > Flavobacteriales > Weeksellaceae > Chryseobacterium. Next base: position 848,226 of record NZ_NRQT01000001.1, on the reverse strand, counting down.
TTGTTGCAATTGGTGGTGATGGAACTATTTCTACTGTAGCCAAGAATTTGATTTCTACCGATAAGATCCTGGCGATTTTCCCTGCTGGTTCAGGAAATGGGTTTTCCAATGAAACCCGATTCAGTAAAAATCTGGACGAGCTATTAGAAAAAATAAAAGCTAAACAATCCAGAAAAATAGATACTTTTACGGTTAATGACAGGCTTTCAATTAATGTTTCAGGAACAGGATTTGACGGGAAAGTGGTAAAAGAGTTTGAAAAAACAAGTCGCGGTTTCAAAAATTATATCAAAGTTTCTTTGAAGACCTTCTTTAACTATAAGCCGATCAAGGTTACCTTTTTTGATGAAAAATATAAGCAGTACAACGGCAGGTATCTGATGCTGAATGTTGCCAATACCCGTCAGTTTGGAAATAATGCTTATATCGCTCCTAAGGCAAGTAAAAGCGATGGGTTGGTAGATATGGTTCTGGTGAAAAAATTCCCTCTTACCTATTCTGCATTGTTTGCATTCAGAATGTTTACAAAAAAATTAAAGGATGATGAGTATGTAACTTATCTTCCGGTTTCAGAAATTTCATTTAAAGTAAATACCAAAAACTGGCATCTTGATGGTGAATTTAATAAGATAGAATCGCCGGTTCATGTGAAAGTACAACCGGCGAGTTTAAATATTTTGGTCTAGTTTGAAAACTATGTAATGAGTTTTTAACTTTAGGGATTTTATTTTTGAGCTTTTTTAATAGCGATCCCACAAAATAAAATGGACAATATTGCTAATAATGTTCTTAAGATGTGTAATAATTCCCATCTTTTTAATTCCTGAGCAACATGTTCTATTGGTATCGTTTTAGAAGCCATTGCTGTATTAGCCGGCATAAAATATAAGAAGAACATAATCAAAATCACTACATTACAAAGCAGGTTATAGAACCATAAATTTTTGGTATTAAGCTTTTGTTTGTAGGCAATAATATATGTTGATATTGAAATTAATAATGGTATAGCTTCCAAAGGTAACATAGTTAGGCCAACCGACTTAGAATTGGATGAAAACCAAACTAAAAATTCTTCAGCAGTTATTTTTTGCCAGAAAGGAACCAATACAAATAAGATAACGCTACATCCTCCAACAAAAAGAGAGTGTGTAATTAAAGAAAGTATTGGTAAGTATGAGTCTTTTTTCATGTGATTTAATTTTAAGGTAAAATTCTTTTTAATGTATTTTCTTTATTTTTCAAATAATGATTAATAACACCTCCAATGTGTACTGTCAGTAAAATGATCAGTAATATTGCTAATACTCTGTGAGTAATAAGTGGGGGAATAGTAAGTTTCTGAGGGATGAGTGAAGCATCAGAGTTTTGTATAGCTATTGTAAAATTACCCATTATAAGAGTTGCTAATCCTGAAAAGCATAATAGAATAAGTAAATAATAAAAAGAAGTCTCTACACTTACAACCAATTTATTATGGAGAGAGTTCCCGGTTTCTAGCTTCGGGGGCCTTTGATGTCTAAAGAAAAATAGAGTTCGAATTAAAGTAAGCACAAAAATCAAAACTCCGGAAAATATATGGACCTTTAATAAATTGAGTTGTATTTCTTTGTTCATTTCCTGCATGAGAAAACCTGTAGGAATCAGTAAAATGATTAGAAATAAGCTTAGCCAGTGTATGATAATGGTTCCTTTGCTGTACTTTTTTGAAAGATTGTTCTTAATAATTTTTTCCATTTTATACTTTTCGTCTTTTTTCTGAAAGCTTCTTTATCTTATCTGTTGCAGATTTTGAAAGCTGTGTTTTGTTTTATGGCGAAAGTATAAATAGTTTAAACCTTAAAATTGTAAAAAACGGAAATTAGGAATTTCTTTACGGATGTTTTTGGGAGATTGCCCTGTTATATCTTTAAATTCATGATTGAAATGCGCCTGATCAAAATAATTATTATCATGAGCAATTTGTGTTAACGAATTTTCGGAGTTCCTCATTTGATAGGCAATTTGCTTCATCTTAACCACGCGAAAATATTCTTTTGGTGAACATCCGATATATTCATAAAAATGATTTCGCAAAGTACGGTCGGAAACTTCTAATTGTTTTGAAAGTTCTGCTATTTCAATATGTCCACAATTCAATTCTATCAAATCGATAGCTTGGGTGATAAGGGGTAAATCACGGGTAAGAATATTCTCTAGAAATACATTCTCCATTGCATTGAACATCTCTTCTGTATTGGATAATAGATGTACTTTTTGCATAAATTCTTTGGCAATAGTGCCAAATAGCTCTTCTGTATTGATTAACCATGGGAGTTTGTTGATTGGTTTTTTAGTAAAATACGCAAGCCCGAAAGGTCTTATATGAGCCCCTAAAATTTTTATCCTGTCAGTAACAGGTTTTACATTTATTTTTTGAGTGGAGATTCTTGAGATAGCAGTATTGATTACTTGGTGTTTATTTAATGTATCATTGACAACCATAAATGGGTGTTCAAAAAAATAACCGATTGTTATCCGTGGAAATGGAATCATAAACTCGGGTTCCTCGGTAAGTTGAGATATTGGAATATCAATAAAGAAATAATATTCAATAATTTTGGATAGAAATAGATTTTCAGGTCTTCTGAATGTGAAATGATCATTTTGGATGTCCATATTCTATTTACGATTGCTTGTTAATAGTATTTGTTCTCTTAAATCTTTTAGTAAGACCTTTGAATGATTGTTTCTGTAAAAATCAAACCTCCAGTTTTTTTTCAATTTCTTCAGGGTGATTAAGACAATATTGTAACTGCTCTTTATCCAGTTGCTTTTCCCAGTTTGCCACTACAACAGTAGCTACAGAGTTTCCGATAACATTGGTTAAAGCACGGCATTCACTCATAAATTTATCAATTCCTAAGATAAGTGTCATTCCTGCAATGGGAATTTCCGGAACCACAGCCAATGTTGCTGCCAATGTTACAAAACCTGCACCGGTAACACCAGCTGCACCTTTTGAACTTAACATGGCTACTAAAAGAAGCATCAGCTGTTTTTCAATAAGAAGATGGATGTTCAGTGCCTGTGCTATAAACAGAGAAGCAAGCGTCATATAAATATTAGTTCCGTCAAGATTAAAAGAATAGCCTGTAGGAACCACCAGACCTACAATCGTTCGGGAGCAGCCTGCTTTTTCCATTTTTTCCATAATTCCCGGAAGGGCAGATTCCGATGAACTTGTTCCCAAAACCAAAAGCAGTTCTTCTTTAAGATAAAATAACAGTTTAAAAATGTTGAATCCGTTATACCATGCCACTGCTCCCAGAACCAAAACCACGAATAGGAAAGAGGTAATATAGAAGGTAGCCACCAAAAATATAAGATTCAAAACAGAATGTAATCCATATTTTCCTATGGTAAACGCCATGGCTCCAAAAGCACCAATGGGAGCAAGTTTCATCAGGATATGCACAATTTTGAATATCGGAGCAGACAGATCCTGAAGAAAATCAGTGACTTTCTGGCTTTTTTCTTTGGTTAAAACCAGTGCAACCCCCATTAAGATGGCAACAAGAAGTACCTGAAGAATATTGTCACCTACCAAAGGGCTAAAAAGTGTTTCTGGGATAATATTCATAATGAATCCTGTAAGGGTAGATTCATGAGCTTTCTCCTGATATTCGGATACATTTCCTGAAAGAGTGGCCGGATCAATATTCAAACCATGACCAGGCTGTAAAAGATTTCCTACTACCAGACCAATAATAAGGGCCAGGGTAGAGAAAGTAAAAAAATAGATCATCGCTTTTATAGCAATTCTTCCTACTTTTTTGAGATCAGTCATATGGGCAATTCCCAGGGTAAGAGTAATGAAAATAACCGGAGCAATAATCATTTTTACCAATTTAATAAAACCATCTCCAAGAGGTTTCATCTTTTCTCCCAGTTCAGGATAGAAATTTCCAAGTAAAACACCTGCACTAATTGCGATGATAACCTGAAAATAAAGCTGATTGTAGATTTTTTTTGCTTTCAATGAACAGTCGTTTTGTTTTTTTTATGGGCGAAAATTAAGAATTTTCATCTGAAAAACTGACAAAAGTCATGAAAATTAACCTGTGTGCTAAGATCTGATTGGTGTAAAAAGACTTCGGCTTCATTCTTGGAAAACAAAACTGTCCATAGAATGAAGCCGAAGCTATATTGTTGATGAAGTAAATGATTATTCCACTGCTACAGAATCATCTCCACGCCCGTCTGCTACGGCATGAATGTTTCCGTTTTCGTCAAGGACAATCACTTCTGTTTTACCAATTTGTTTTACCTTTTCAAAATTGTAATTTTTCTTTTTAAGTTCATTAATAGTGCTTTCAGGGAAGTTGTTTTCCACTTTTATGGTTTCCGGAAGCCACTGATGGTGAAATTTCGGAGCATTTACAGCAATATTAGCGTTTTGCTTAAAGTCAACTACATTTACAATAGACTGGTATACCGAAGTTGGAATTGTAGTTCCTCCCGGAGTTCCCACTACCATATAAGGTTTTCCATTTTTCAGTAAAATAGTAGGTGTCATGGATGAAAGCATTCTTTTGTTAGGCTGAATAGAGTTGGCTTCTCCACCTACAGCCCCAAACATATTTGGAACTCCTGGTTTGATAGAGAAGTCATCCATTTCATTATTTAAAAAGAAACCTGCTCCGGTAACCAATACTTTACTTCCGTAGTATCCATTCAGGGTAGTGGTTACAGAGGCTGCATTTCCATCCTTATCAAGTACAGAAATGTGAGTCGTCTGAGTTGATTCTTTAGGCTGTTCTATGATTTTTCCAACTTCTGAACTTGGAGTAGCCTTATCAAAACTGAAGCTTTTCCATCTTCCTTTTAAATAGTCGTCAGAAATCAGATAAGAAGTTTTATCCTGAATGAAATCCGGGTCACCCATATATTCTGCTCTGTCTGCAAAAGCTCTTCTTTCAGCTTCTGTCATAATTTGAACAGCCTGTGATGAGTTTTGCTGGTATTTTTCAAGATTTTCAAAGCTGGCCATTCTCAGCATCTGTGCAAGAAGTAGTCCACCGCTGGAAGGTAAAGGCATTGAAACTACATTGTTTCCTTTGTATTCAAATTCCAGGGCTTTCCTTTCTGCAACTTTATAATTTTTAAGATCTTCTGAAGTAATGATTCCGTTTCCTCTTTTCATCTCAGCGATCAGAAGGTTTGCTGTTTTACCTTCATAAAAGCCTTTTGCACCCAGTTTTTGGATCAGTTTTAATGTTTCTGCCAGATCTTTCTGTACTAAAAGATCTCCTGCTTTCCATGGAGTATCCTTTACAAAAACGATAGCTGATTGATTATGTTTCTTAAAATGCTCCTTATTGTTATTAAGCATATCAGCTTCCTGCTCAGTAATGGCAAATCCCTGTTCTGCCAGATCAATAGCAGGCTGGATGATCTTTTCCATCGGAAGTTTACAGTATTTCAACGTTGCAAAGAATCCGGCTACACTTCCCGGAATACCTACTGCCAGACGCCCGTTTTGAGATAAATCCGTGTTGGCTTTTCCGTTTTTATCGAGATACATATCTCTGGAGGCTTTTTTAGGGGCTGTTTCTCTGTAATCCAGTGTGAATTTTTCACCATTATTTTTTACACCTACAAGAAATCCACCACCACCAATGTTTCCTGCTTGCGGATACACCACTGCCAAGGCATATTGGGTAGCTGTAATGGCATCATAAGCATTTCCGCCCATTCTAAGGACTTTTGCTCCTGCCTCACTTGCCAGTGGATGTGCAGAGACCACTACACCTTTATTCTTAACCTTTACCTCTTTTACGATGTTGATATCTGTGAACTGGGCCCAGCTAAGCTGGCTGGCTAATATAACCGAAGCAATTAAGATCTTCTTCATAATGATTGTTTTTCTTATAACAAAAATATAGAAATTTTTTGTGAATAGTTATGGACTGTCATTCAAGGAAATGATATGAATAATTTTATATAACAATTAGGAGTAATATTTTAAATACACCTTTATTATTATGGGTGACATGTTTTTTTTACTTTTGTACAATTCTAAAAAAATCTAAAAAATGGAATCCTATACGGAAAGAATACTGATTACAGGTGCTTTGGGACAAATCGGCACCGAGCTTACCAATAGACTTGTTGAAATTCACGGAGCGGAAAATGTTGTTGCTTCCGGTTTAGACAGATGGCAGGAAGGAATTACTTCTGCAGGTCACTATGAGAGAATGGATGTTACCAATACTCAATTAGTAAGACAGGTCATTAAAGATTATGACATCACTACAGTGTATCACCTGGCGTCGCTTTTATCCGGAACTTCGGAAAAGCAGCCTATTTTTGCGTGGAAACTGAATCTTGAACCTCTTCTTCATTTTTGTGAAATGGCAAAAGAAGGGCTTCTTAAAAAGATCTTCTGGCCAAGTTCTATCGCGGTGTTCGGAAAAGGAATTCCAAAGCATGATGTGGGACAGGATGTAGTATTGAACCCAACAACTGTTTATGGGATCTCTAAGATGGCAGGGGAGAAGTGGTGTGAATACTATTTCGATAAATATGGGGTGGATGTAAGAAGTATCAGATATCCTGGATTAATCTCATGGAAGACTCCGGCAGGTGGTGGAACAACCGATTATGCTGTTGAGATTTTCTACAAAGCAATTGAAGATGGTAAGTATACAAGCTTCATTTCTGAGGACACCGGAATGCCAATGTTATATATGGATGATGCCATCAATGCAACTCTGAAATTAATGGATGCTCCGAAGGAAAGTGTAACCGTTCGTTCATCTTATAACTTAGGAGGAATGTCATTTACTCCAAAAGAATTGGCAGAAGAAATCAAGAAAGAAATTCCGGATTTCAGCATAGATTATAACCCGGATTTCAGACAGGCAATTGCTGATTCCTGGCCAGCTTCTATTGATGATTCTGTAGCTAAAAAAGATTGGGGACTGACTTATGATTTCGGAATTTCTGAAATGACGAAAGACATGATCAAGAATCTTAAAGTAAAATTAGCTAAGGATTAATAATGTAAAGTAATACTTTAATTAAGTATTGCTTTAACGTTTGATTTTTAATTTATTATAACTTTTATCTAAAATCTAATTTAAATGGTATTATTAACTTTCAACATTACAAGTATTGAAGCTGAAGCCAAAAATGTCTCTCAGATTACCAATGATGAAAGGTTGAAAATTACCGAAGAGAATACAAAAGCGATTCTCAGAATTTTAGATATTCATGATATTAAAGCAAGTTTTTTTGTAGAGGTTTCTCTCACTGAAAAACTGCAGAATCTTATAAAAGCAATTTCATCCAAAGGGCATGAAATTGCTTTTTATAATCAAGGTTCAAATCTTGAAGAAATTGAAAATGCAAAGAAGAATATTCAGGATCTTCTGGAAAAACAAATTAGGGGAATTCGTCAGAAAGACGTAAAGATTTCGCAGGAAAGTCTGAAGCTTCTGGAGTTTAATTATGTGTCCAATATAGACAATGCCAATATCCTTTTTCCGTTCAAACGTCTGAAAAGAGATACTGAAATTACAGAAGAAGATGGGCTGAGTATTGTGCCGGAAAGTATCTCTCCTTACAGTCAATTGCCTTATAATGATTTTGTATTTCAGATTCTGCCTATGAAGTATTATCAGAATATGGTGTTGGAAACATTGCAGAATGAAGAATTTGTTCTGATCTATCTTAATGCATGGCAGTTTACCGATTTCAAGAAATATCGTTTTGATATTCCATTTTACCGAAGCTTATTTTCGGGTAAAAAATGGAGGACAAATTAGATGCCCTCCTTACTTTTCTTAACGGGAAAGATATGGCTACCTCCCGTATGAAAGATTATATTTTTTAGGTAATAGATGTTAGATATTAGGTTGCAGGAATTAGGAAAGAACTATTTCTCAAAAGGAAAGATATTTTATTTCTTAATTGCTAATTAAATATTAAACTTAAAAAACTCGCATCCCGAACCCCGTACCTCTAACTCAGTTCAAAAAGAGTAATCTCTGGAAGAACCCCAACTCTTCCCGGATATCCCAATACTCCAAATCCTCTGTTGACATACAGTAATTTTCCTTCACTCTCATAAAGATCAGCCCATTTAGGGTAACGATACTGAACAGGTGACCATTTTACATTTTTAAGATCCAGTCCAAATTGCATTCCGTGGGTGTGTCCTGAAAGGGTTAAATGGATGTTTGCAGGGTGTTTTTTTACCACATAATCAAAATGGGTAGGATCATGGCTCATCAGGATCTTTGTAGCTGATTCCGGAACTCCTTTTAAAGCATCGTCAATTTTACCAAATTGAGGAAACGGTTTTAATCCCCAGTTTTCAACTCCAAGAATGTATATTTTCTCCCCATTTTTCTCAATTACTCTATGCTCGTTTCTTAACATATCAAATCCTGCTTGTTTTTCATAGCTGATCAGAGTGTCAAGGTTTTCTTTCTTGGCATTAGAGGAAGTCCATGTCACATAATCTCCATAATCATGGTTTCCTAATACTGCAAACTTGCCATCTTTAGCCTTAATTTGTGAAAATAAAGGAATAAATGGTTTGAATTCATCAGCTACATTATTTACCATGTCTCCTGTAAATAAAACGAGATCAGGTTTTTGTTCGTTAATCAGATCAACGGCGTGTTGTAATTTACTTGGATCAGAGAAGCTTCCACTGTGAACATCAGAGATCTGAATGATTTTGTATCCTTTAAAGCTTTTTGGGAGATTAGGGAATTTTACTTTTACTCTTCTTACCTTGTGACGGTATTTCCCAAACGTAATTCCGTCTATGAAAAGAGCTGAAAGGACTCCACTCATTCCAAGTCCCACCAGGCTCAGAAACTTTCTTCTTTCAGGAAAGAAGTTTTCTGTAGGTTTTGCAAAACCTACTAAATAACCTCCGGTTCTGATAATATCATCAATTAATAAAAACAGAACCACGAAGATTTTTGGAAGAATAAAAATCAAAAACAATGAAATCATGATCTGAGCTCTTGCTGTACTTCTGTCTGATCTTTGGAAGTGAGAAACTTCATAGGCAAAAATTCCATACACAGCTAATGATATCACCCAGTAACCGATCCTGATCCAGGAATTATCGGTAAGCGTTCTGATAGCCTGATAAATATACACTTCCAAAAACAGGAAGATTCCAGCGATAATTAAAAGATTCTTTTGCATGTTCTGATAAAAAAAGCACAAAGAATAACTTCCCTGTGCTTTTATATTTTTTTTGTTTATTAAATATTTTTAAGGAAATCTGTAAACGATAGCATTGATGTTCATTCCGGCACCTACCGAAGTCATTACAATGTTACCATTCTCTTTAAACGATTGACCTTCCATTTTTCCTTTAATTATTAAATCATACATCGTAGGAATAGTTGCAACAGACGTATTTCCAAGGTTTTGGATCGTCATTGGAGAGATGGCGTGATCGTATTCTTTCACATCGTAAAGTCTGTGAAGTCTTTCAATCATGGCATAATCCATTTTAGCATTAGCCTGGTGAATAAGGATTTTGTCGATATCTTCAATAGAAAGACCAGCATCAGTAATGGTGTCTTTAATGGCTACAGGTACGTTTTTAAGAGCGTATTCGTAGATTTTTCTACCTAACATTCTTACATATAAACGTTTTTGATCTACCTCTTGGTTGATAGAAGGTTGGTTTTCAAGGTAGTTTAATTCAGGTCCGTTATCACAGATGGTGTTATGAGCAATAATCCCTACATTTTCTTCATCTGTTACCTTTACTACTACAGCTCCGGCACCATCAGCAAAGATCATTCTGTTTCTGTCATGCGGATCAGTTACACGGCTTAACGTTTCAGCTCCAATAACAAGAATGGTTTTAGCAACTTTAGCTTTAATCAGGTTGTCTGCTAAAATCATACCTTCCACCCATCCCGGGCAACCGAAAATCATGTCATAGGTTACACATTTTCTGTTTTTAATTCCCAGCTTATTCTTAACTCTCGCTGCCATTGTTGGCATGAAATCGGCATATCCGTTCTCAGTAACTTCCCCAAAATTACTTGCGTAGATGATATAATCCAGTTCTTCGCCGTCTACTTTTGCATCCTCAAGGGCAATTTTTGCGGCTTCATAACCGATCTGTGAATTGGAAAGATCATCCTCAATAAATCTCCTGTTTTCGATTTCTGTAATTTCTACAAACTTCGCAATGGTCTCTTCCACAGGCTTTTCAATCTTTACTCCGTCTTCAGTATAAAACTCGGAATTCATGAAGTAATCTCTACCAATAACTCTGTTCGGAATATAACATCCAGAGCCAATAATGATCGTATTCGGCATTCGTTTATATGATTTTTTTAAAGATGCAAAGTTAATAATTAATATTAATAACAGAGAATTAAAAATATTATTAAATTTGCAAAAATTGTACTTTACAATCTATGAAAAACAACCCATCCTTAAAAGGCTTACTTATTGCAGGTGTGGCGTTTATCGTTGCCTTTGGGATCTACTTCCTTTTTTTAGCCAAGAAGAATTATTATGTTGTAGATAATCCTACCCCAAACACGTATTACTTTAAAATCAATAACGGTTCTGAAGGAATTATATCAGCGGGGCAGTATGTGCATGTGGATTTGAATAAGGGAAAAAACTCTATTCAGGTTTTCGATCAGAATAAAAAAATGCTTTACGATTCGGCATTTGAAGTAAACAAACTTCGTGGTCTGCTTAATATTGCGCATCAGGATTACTACGTGAATGACCAGTACTACGGGTATAACCTTAAAAAAGATTCGTTATTGACGGCTCTTGACAAAACCGTTATTGACGGAAAGGATTACTACGGAGGAGCAAAGCGTTTCAATAAGCTTTACACAGAAGATTTTTATTACAATGTAGATGAAGATTATGACAAGGTGATCAAGAATGTCCAGAAAGTGGAATCAAGATCAAAAGTCTTCAGAAAGCAGGATTTCCTAAATTATTATAAAGAATATTACAAGTTTTAAGTTTTGACAAAAGATATCACTAAAGTTACTCCCTACAATTCTGAGGCTACTAAGAAGAGCCAGGTAGAGGATATGTTCGACAATATTGCGCCGAAGTATGACCTTCTGAACCATGTTTTATCCATGAAAATTGATGTTTTATGGAGAAATAAATTGGTGAAATGGATGAAAAATGATGACCCGCAGGAAGTGCTGGATGTGGCTACAGGAACGGGAGATCTGGCAATTACGATCGAAAAAGGAACCGGTTCAAAAGTAGTTGGTTTAGATTTATCACAACAAATGCTCAATGTTGGCGTTATTAAAATAAAAAAACTTAAATTAGACGGCAAAATTTCAATGCAAAAAGGAGATGCAGAAAATTTACCTTTCGAGGACAATAGATTTGATGCTGTTTCCGTTGCATTTGGAGTAAGGAATTTTGAGAACCTTACCAAAGGTTTGGCAGAGTTAAGAAGAGTAGTTAAAGATAACAAGAGTGTTTATATACTGGAGTTTTCAAAGGTTGAGGGTTTCATGGGGCCATTTTATATGTTTTATTTCAAAAATATATTACCTGCAATAGGTAGGCTGGTTTCCAAAGATAATAGAGCGTATACATACCTTCCGGATTCTGTAAATGCTTTTCCTTTCGGGGAGAAGATGAAGCAAATTCTTTTAGATACGGGATTTAAGAAAGTTGAATATAAAAAATTAAGTTTGGGTATAGCCACAATTTATAAAGCAACAAAGTAACCTATGAATAAATTTCTATTAAAAGCACTGGTTTTAACCTCAGTAAATGTTGCCGTTTTTGCAAACGCGCAATTTAGAACCCGAAACAGAATGGATAAGTTGGAAGATTTCGACGAGCAGAAATTCAGTTGGGGTTTTTATTTGAACGGGAATAAACTGGACTACCGAATCGTATTACATCCAACCTATGGGATGAAAGATAATCAGAATCTTGTTACCAGCACTAAAGAAAGTTACAGCTTCGGTGCCGGGCTTATTGCAAAATGGAGACTGAATGATTATCTGGATGTAAGAGTAGAGCCGGGGTTGCAGTTTGCACAAAGACAGTTGACTTTTAATACTCAATCCAATGATATATATGCTGGTGGATCAGTAACAAATCCTCCTTTTACACCGATCCCTTTACAGGAAAAAGATAAAGTAAGGGATATTAAATCTACATTGGTTGACATTCCGGTACTTTTGGAACTTCACGGAAGAAGATGGTATAACTCAAGACCATATGTTGCAGCTGGGGTAAATTATGTAGTGAACCTACAATCTAACTCCAGTTCTACGGATGACAATATGCAACAGATCTTCAGAACTACTACCCACAACTTTGCGTGGTCTGCAGAAATGGGAATCCAGTTTTATTTCAACAAATTTAAACTGACACCTGCCATAAGAGGAACATTCTTCATGAATAATGAAAAAGTGGCTGATAACGCTACTACACCTCCTTACTGGGCTTCTGCAGTATCTACATTACAGACCAGAGCTGTAATGTTTGTACTGAAATTTGAATAAGAAATTATCATATTAAAAATACTCAGGAGATGCTTTTGCATCTCCTTTTTTGTTGGGAGATCAAAATATAGGACTATTTATTTTTGTTAGTGTTAATATTTTTTTATTTTTGCTTCTAGTTAGAATATACAAACCTGAAATGCTTCAAGATTTAGAAAACAATTTTTCAGAATTAGAGAGAAAAATTTTGGCTCTGCAAAAGAATTACAGAAATCTTACTGAAAAGTTATCAGAATTGACTAGTGAGCATGAAGAGCTGAAGGTGAAATATGATGAGGAGAGAAGAAGAAATCAGGTATTAGCAGAAGAACAAAAAAATATAAAACTTTATTCAGCAATATCAGGAAATCCTGAACACAATAGGTTAATGAAAAACCACATCAACAGATTGGTAAAAGAGATTGATTTCTGTATTGCTCAGCTTCAAAACAGTGGATTATAATGGAGGTAAGGAGAATAACCGTCAACATTGCAGGAAGAGTGTATCCGCTGAACGTACCGGCAGCAGAGGAAGAAACTTTGCGTAAGGTAGGGAAGCAGATAGAGAATATGATTAAAGATTTTGAACAGAACTTCGATGTAAGAGATAAACAGGATGCTTTAGCTATGTGTGCCCTTAAACTGGGAACCAATGCAGAAGTAGTTTCTCTTAACTACGAGAAAAATATTAATTCTACCAACGAAAGATTACAACAGATCAATCAGTCGCTGGATGAAATCGGGAAATAGATTTTTTTTCCTGAACAAGCTGCCTACAATAATTCTAACACATTAAAGGTAAACTCAACGCTAAACAATTACCGAACAAATGTCCTCTGAATGGCGTGCCGGTCTTCCGGATTACAGACAGTGGAAATCAGTTCAAATCGTGTTGATTAGGAGTTTACTCTCAATCTCTGGATTATTGTAGGCTTTTTTTATTTTAAAAGGATATGAATACAATTAAAACTCAATATACATTATGATAGAAGTTATAGTCGGTGTTGTATGTTTAGTAATCGGAGCTGCCGTGGGAATGATGTTCTCAAAAAGCTCTCTGAATACTAAGGCAAAATTTATTATAGATGATGCCAAGAAAAACGCCGAAAACCTTATAGAAAAAGCTAACGTACAGGCTGAATCCATAAAGAAAGAAAAGAATCTTCAGGCTAAAGAAAAATTCCTTGAATTGAAATCACAGCATGATGCTGATATCCAGTCCCGCGAAAAGAAAATGCAGGAAGTTGAAAAAAGGACTAAAGACAAGGAACATAAGCTTAATGATGAGCTTAGTAAGACTGGAAAACTTGAAAAAGATTTAGACAGACAGATTGCCGATTACGCTAAGAAGAACGAGATTTTAGACAGAAAACAACAGGAATTAGACGTTGCAACTGCTAAAAAAGTAGAAATACTTGAGAAAATCTCTAATTACACTGCTGATGAAGCTAAAGCAGAATTGGTAGAAACCATGAAGGCTGAAGCTAAAACAAGAGCACAGGCACACGTTCAGGGCATCATGGAGGAAGCTCAGATGAATGCTAAGAATGAAGCGAGAAAGATTGTTATCCAAACAATCCAGAGAATCGGAACAGAGCAGGCTATCGAAAACTCAGTATCAGTATTCAACATTGAATCTGATGAAGTAAAAGGTAGAATCATTGGTAGAGAAGGTAGAAACATCCGTGCTTTAGAAGCGGTAACAGGAGTTGAAATTATCGTTGATGATACTCCGGAAGCAATTCTTCTTTCATGCTTTGATCCGGTAAGAAGAGAGATCGCAAGACTATCACTTCACAGATTGGTTACCGATGGTAGAATTCACCCGGCAAGAATCGAGGAAGTTGTAGAAAAAACAAGAAAACAGATTGAAGAGGAGATCATTGAAGTAGGAAAGAGAACGATTATTGATTTAGGAATCCACGGATTACACCCTGAGCTGATCAAAATCGTTGGTAGAATGAAATACCGTTCTTCATATGGTCAAAACCTATTACAGCACTCAAGAGAAGTAGCTAACATCGCTGCAACAATGGCTGCTGAATTAGGACTAAACGTTAAATTAGCTAAGAGAGCAGGTCTTTTACACGATATTGGTAAAGTTCCTGAGCAGGAATCAGAATTACCACACGCACTATTAGGAATGCAGTGGGCTGAGAAATACGGTGAAAATCCAGAAGTAGTAAATGCTATTGGAGCTCACCACGACGAAATTGAAATGAAGTCTCTATTGTCTCCAATCATTCAGGTAGCCGATGCTATTTCAGGAGCAAGACCAGGAGCAAGAAGACAGGTATTGGAATCTTATATCCAGAGACTGAAGGATCTTGAATCTGCAGCATTAAGCTTCGATGGAGTATCAAGCGCTTATGCAATCCAGGCAGGTAGAGAATTAAGAGTAATGGTAGAAAGTGGAAAAGTGAATGATGAAGTAGCTTCCCAACTGTCTTACGATATCTCTGAAAAGATCCAGAATGAGCTTACTTACCCTGGACAGGTGAAAGTAACCGTAATCAGAGAAACAAGAGCGGTAAATATTGCAAGATAATAATCGCAGCAAGATATTTTATAAAAACCTTTCAAGAAATTGAAAGGTTTTTTATTTTTATCAAAACTTAACAATGCAAGAACTATCACTGTCTTCAAAACTGAAGTACATTTTCTCTATTCCTGTTATTATTTCGGCCCTGGGCTATTTCGTAGACATCTATGACCTTCTTCTGTTTGGGATTGTAAGAATCCCCAGTTTGAAAGCATTAGGACTTAATCCGGATGCTGATGGAACCTTTATTCTGAACTGTCAGATGATAGGGCTTCTTATTGGAGGCGTATTCTGGGGAATCTTCGGAGATAAAAAAGGAAGGCTTTCCGTACTCTTTGGTTCTATCCTGGTATATTCTCTGGCGAATATTGCCTGTGGATTTTTACCCTATTTTCCAAAAGAGCATTTAGTGTATCAATATGCTGCTTTAAGGTTTATTGCCGGTGTTGGTCTTGCCGGAGAGCTTGGAGCAGGAATTACACTGGTTTCTGAGAGTCTGCCGAAGAATCTGAGAGCAATTGGTACCTCAGTAGTTGCTGGTTTTGGATTAATGGGTGCTGTTGTAGCCCAATTAACAGTAGAATTATCCGGAGGATGGAATATCTCCTACATCATTGGCGGAGTAATGGGAATCCTGTTATTACTTCTGAGAATTAGCGTTTCAGAATCCGGAATTTATAAGAATATTGAACATAAAAATGTCTCCAAAGGAAATTTCCTATCCTTTTTCACGAATAAAGACAGATTGATACGATATCTGAAATGTATTGCAGTAGGATTACCTACCTGGTATTGTATAGGGATTCTGGCTGTTTTAGCCAATCAGTTTGCCCCTGAGTTTGGAATTAAGGATATCAGTCCCGGAAAAGCAATTATGTGGGCTTATGTAGGAATTTCTGTGGGAGATCTGTTGAGTGGTTTTATTTCTCATGCCTTGAAATCAAGGAAAATGGCAATATTTTATATGTTACTCTTCACATTGGTTGGAGTAGGAATTATGCTATTCGGAAATACAAATACAGAAACTAAATATTATCTATTCTGTGTATGGCTGGGCTTCGGTACCGGATACTGGGCGATGTTTGTGACCCTGGCCGCAGAACAGTTCGGAACGAATATCAGAAATACAGCAACCACAACAGTTCCAAATATGGTAAGAGGATTGGTACCTGTAATGATTCTGGCTTTTGATTCTCTTAAAGGAAGTTTTTCAGTAGTGGAAAGTGCTGCTATTGTAGGTGTAGTAGTTTTTGGGTTGGCGTTTTATTCTTCATTAACGATCTCAGAAACTCATAATAAAGACCTTGAATTTACAGAATAAATTTCAAGTTGTTTAAAAAAATAAGATGAATTTATCTAGTATTAAAAAGATATAATTGTATTTAAATCAATAAATTATTAAAATTTGAATACAATTTTGTTGCAGGTGATTAATATTTGTTTAACTTTGGATAGTAACTAAAACTATACGTTTAATCAAAATCCAATAACATGAATATTACAAAAAATGCTAAAAAGCTAAAAAAACAAGATCTTAGAAGTATTACAGGAGGAGTAAGCGGTAAACCGGATTTATCTCTTTGCGGATGCAGCTGTTCAGGTGCTGTTACAGGACCAGATTATTGTTCTATATACATGGGCTGTCTGCAGGTTTATACTTGTGGAGAGGTATAAGAAATTATTTAAGCATGAAATAAACATTTCCACATTTAATAGGCAGCACCCTTCTGATTTCAGGAGGGTGCTGCTGCTTTTAATGGATAATATAAAGTAAGCTTCCGATGCTGATGGTTACCCAAAGCAATACCGCGGTAAGTAAGGGCTTAAAACCTATTGTTTTTAAGGTTTGGATGGAAAGAGTAGAACCAATAAAAAATAAAGTCAGGTTCAGCCCGGATTTAGCAAAAGAGGTGATGGCAGCGCTGAATTGATCCATCACAGGAAAATACGTATTCAACAGAATAGCCAAAATGAAATAACCGATAAACCATGGAATTTTAATTTTAGAATCTTTGCTTTTAAAAATGAACATGGTAATAATGGAAACCGGGATAATCCATAAAGCACGGGCCAGTTTAACCGTCGTTGCTATTTTTAATGCTTCATCACCATATTTACTGGCTGCACCTACAACTGAGCTTGTATCATGAATTCCCACTGCACACCATAGCCCAAACTGTTCCTGGGAAAGATTCAAGAGATGCCCGATAGCCGGATAAACAAATAAGGCAATAGAATTTAATGTAAAAACAATAGCCAATGCTAAAGATATCTGTTTTGTACTGGGTTTGATGATGGGAGAAACCGCTGCAATGGCACTTCCGCCACAAATGGCAGTTCCGGCAGATAAAAGATAAGATAATGGTCTTTCAAGCTTAAAGATCTTTCCTAAAAAATAACCAAGAACCATGACACTGATGATACTTACCACAGTTAGCATTAATCCGGTTTTTCCGGCATGAAGAGCTTCATCCAGTTTTAATCCGAAACCTAATCCTACAATAGAAATCTGTAACAGCAGATGAATATATTGATGTAAATGTTTTTCAAATGGATTTCCCATAAAAACAGCCAGACCAAAACCTAAGGCCAAAGCAATGGGAGAAGAAATAAGTGGAGTAAGGCATAAAACTGCCAATCCAATAAAAATTACTTTTCGTGTTCTTTCACTAAGAATGAAATCTTTCATATTGCGAACTTTTAAAATCTGGTTCAAAATTCGGCAATATGTTATTATAAAGTAAATCGTATTTTGTTATGTTGGATAACTAGAAGTTATAAAGATAAAAGATATTGTCGTTAAACAAATATAACCATAGCCACTATCCATATGGATATCAACATCAATAGGGGTGGGCTTTAGCCCGGCCAAACAAATAATCATCAAATTTCAATGGCTTTAGCCAAAACCTAAAAATAGGAATTCAGGTATATCTTTATTCAATAAGCCTTAAAAACTATAGCAAAACAAACGGGTTTTCTTTCATTTACAGGTTCAGCATTGCAAAAGACTATTCTGCAAATCTTAAAAACAGCTCTATCAGTTCAGATTGCTCTCCTTTGGGAAGAATAAAATGAAAATCTCTTTCAATACTGAAGTTTTTAATATCAATAACAGTGAGTACATTATTCTTCAGCTCATTTAAAATCGTACTGATGGAAAGAAAGGCCATACAATCCGAGTGAAGAAGATAATTTTTGATACTTTCACTACTTCCGAGTTGGATGACGGTATTCAGCTCATGAATATTAATATCTTTTTCCTTTAATCGGTTTTGGATAAATTCAAGAGTTCCCGAGCCCTGTTCACGGAAAATAAGATTAAGCTGATACAGATCCTTAACATTGAGGGTTTTATGAGCTAAAGGGTGATCTGATTTGGCTGCAAGAACAATTTCATCAGGTTTAAAAGTCTTGTAATCAAAATATGAGGACTGCGATTCGCCTTCAATAATACCCAGATCAATTTTTTCTTCCTTTAAAAGGGCCGAAATGGCTTCAGTGTTTCCAGTCAGAAGTTCTATTTTTATGTCTTTGTAATAGGCATTGAACTTTGCCAGGATTTCAGGCAGAATATACTGAGCAACCGTGGTGCTGGCTCCAATAATAAGTTTCCCTTTGTGCTGCTGATTAATCTGGCTGATCTCAAACTCCAGATCACGATAGATATTTCTGATCTTTTCAGCATATTCATACAGAATTTTTCCACTTTGTGTAAGCTGTATGGAAGTTCCTTTTCTGTCAAATAATTTAGTGCTTAGTTGCACCTCAATTTCTTTGATGTGTTTGGTAACTGCCGGCTGCGAAATGTGAAGCTCCTCAGAAGCCTTAGTAAAACTCAATCTTGAAGCTACGGTATGGAAAACTTTTAACCTGTAATCGAACATAGCGCAAAAATACGGATTATAGTTGTATTTCGTGCAGAAGTGTCTGATGTAAACAGAGAGAGTTATGATGCGGGTTTCGGGTTTCGGGTTGCTTAAAAGGGGTAGTACACAATGTTTGATTATTCTTCTTCATTAGAAAAGTGACAAAAATTCAGGGAATTTTAAAAGGTGTGGCTAAAGAAAGTCTGAAATAGATCTATCCTGCTGACTGGCATATCTTCTGTTTTTAGCCTCTCCGATCTTTTGCTTGCTGTAAATACTGTTATGCCCCGAAAGAAGATAGGAAACAACACAGGCAATAGCTACATAAACGCCGCATTCAGCACCAAATAATTCAATTCCCATCAGCATGCAGGCCAATGGAGTATTGGTTGCCCCTGCAAATACAGCAATAAATCCCATCCCTGCCAATAGTCCAAAAGGTAATGGGATAAATAAAGATAATGCACTGCCCAGCGTTGCTCCGATAAAAAATAATGGAGTTACTTCGCCACCTTTAAATCCAGCAGACAGAGTAATGATGGTAAAAATCATTTTCAGAGCAAAATCATAAAGTGGAAGCTGCTTTTCAAAAGATTCTACAATAACAGGAACTCCAAGACCAATATATCGTGTAGTTCCCATTAGTAAAACAGCTAATGCAATAATAGTTCCCCCAACAACAGGGCGAAGTGGTGGATATGTAATTTTTGATTTAAAGACAGAACCCGCCCAATGAATGATTTTACTGAAAGCTGCAGCGCAGATTCCAAAAGCTATCCCGGCCAAAATACTGTACAGGATTGGTAAAAATTCCAGTTTGGGAATAAAATCAATATGATAGTGAGTATGCTTTACATTCCATAGGTTTGTAGCCCAATCCGCAAGTATGGCAGATGCAAAAGCAGGAAATAGAGCATTATACCGTATTCTTCCAATCAGGAAAACTTCAAGTCCAAATACTGCTCCGGCCAGAGGGGTGCCGAAAACAGACCCAAATCCTGCTGCAATAGCAGAAATAATCAATATTTTTCTCTCGTTTTTATCAAGTTTAAAAGGTTTGGTAAGCTGATCTGAAATAGCAGCGGCCATCTGAAGCGCTGTTCCTTCACGACCGGCAGAACCACCAAAAAAATGCGTGGCAATAGTTCCTAAATAAACAAAAGGTGCCATTTTGAACGGAATAATCCCTTTAGGCTCATGGATATTGTCAATGAGAAGGTTATTTCCAGCTTCAACATCCTTTCCCCAGTAATAATATAACAGTCCGATTAAAAAACCGGCAACTGGCAGTAAGGCAATCAGCCACAGATGGTCTTCCCTGAAATTTGTGGCCCATTCCAACGATTGTAAAAATCCTGCTGAAGCACTTCCTACTAAAGCTCCAATGATAATACTAATGATCAGCCATTTAAAAATATAAGGTATTGCCGGAAATTTTCTGAAGAAAAACTGAGTATAAAAAACTGTTTTTTGAGCAAGTGTCCGTTGATTTTTTGACATAATAAACCTGATTAGTTATTGTTAATAATCTCTCAATCAGGCGTCATCAGCTTTTGTAAAGCGGTTGGGTAAGGAAGAACACCATTTCCTTTTGATACTACAAATATAAGAATTAAGATTAAAAAGATAAAAGATAAAAGATAAAAGATAAAAGATAAAAGATAAAAGATAAAAGATAAAAGATAAAAGATAAAAGATAAAAGATAAAAGATCTTGTCGTTAAACAACCAGAATTATTGGTATGAATATCCACAAGGATATAAACATCAATAAGAGCAGGCTATAATCCTGAGCGTAGCCGAAGGAAGCCCGGCCGGCCGCCAAATAAATAAAATACAAATTCCAATGGCTTTAGCCAAAACTTAAAAAAACTATGTATTTAAATATAAAACCAGAGGAATTAAGAATATTAGGAGTTTAATATATCGGATAATGCATTGCCTTATCTATTTCAATCGGGTTGTTATATTTTCTGATAACTTCCTGCATGCTCTTGGTTTGGGTATTCAGTTCGTCTACATTATGAATTTCCTTTCCGTTGATATTAATTCTAAGATCATTATTGGATTTGCTGAAGTTATTCCTTTCAAAGGCAAAAGGATCATTGTAAAACTCCATAACGAGTTTATGTTTTTGCTTCTCATTGATAGGAATGGCTTTATTGCCGAAATTGGATTCCAGAAAATCTGAAGTAGAGTAGACCTCTGAAAGTTCTCTGCTTTTAACTAATGTATAAAGGAAATTTTTCTTGGCATCAGATAATTCAAAGATTAAACCGGGCAATCCACGTAATTTAAATGGACCTTCATTAAATGGAATCTCTTTGCAGAACCATGCAGTCCAATTTCTTCCTCCAAATTTTGTTGTGGCTTTTTGCAGGGTGTAGTTTTCTACCTTTTTAGTTTCATCAGCAATCGTCCAGTTAATTTTATCTGTTGTTTTAAATGAATAATACCCATTTTTGATATTGATAAAGTTTTCATTATCAAAAGAATTGATCTTTCTTTTCACCACCTGGCCTGTCATATCCGTATAACTGGAGTTCATTCCGAATTTTTTATTCAGAGAATCTGTGGTGGCGAGATCCTTTCCATAGAATTTTACCTCTTTAGGGGTGATATCCAGAATCATATTAAGCTTTTCATAGCCTGTTTCTGTGGAATCCATTTTATACTGAAGCTCATAAATGAACTGATGGGTCTGCGCCTGAAGAAATACCATCAACAAAAAGGCTGTGATTGTAAGAATATTTTTCATATTATACTTGAAATGGGTTGATACTAAATTAGTTAATCCTGATTTAGTGTGCAATATAATATTAAGAAGTATATATGACTTTGTTTTTTTCGTTTTAAAACTCACAGATTCTCCAACTCTAAAACATCTATAAAAAGGGCTTCATTTCATCCTCTATCTGTGTTCTAAGTTCCATCAGACGTTTTGCATACTGTTCCTTTTGTTTTTCCTCTTCGGTCTCAGGAATCCATTTGGGAACGGGAAGTTTTTTCCCATTTTCGTCTACGGCAACAAAAACAATGATGCAGTGGGTTTTTTTATCAAAAGTAGGCTGTTTCAGGTTTCGGGAGAAGACATTAATGGATATGTGCATACTTGAAGTACCTGTGTAAATGACCTGTGCCTCTACTTTTACTACTTCCCCAATTTTAATCGGGTCATAAAAGCGGATTCCACCAACATATACCGTAACTGAATAATTCCCACTCCAGGTGGTGGCACACGCATAGCCTGCCTGATCAATCCATTTCATAACACTTCCTCCATGTACATTTCCTCCGTAATTAACATCTGACGGTTCTGAAATAAACTGAAAAGTAATAGGTTTGTTCTGCATCTTTATAAAATTTGAATAAAGTTATTTAATAATTTCGAAAGTTTTAGATTAAATCCTACTTTTGAAAGACGAAATAATAATGAAGCAGAATTTTAACCAATAAAAGAATTAAGAATAATAATGAAGAAAGTATTTTATCTGAATACCTGCGATACCTGCAGAAAAATTTTAGCACAGTTTGACCTTACAGACTGGGAGCTTCGTGAGATTAAAAAACAACCTATTACCAAAGAAGAATTAGCGGAAATGCATAAATTGACAAAGTCGTATGAAGCTTTGTTCAGCAGAAAGTCTACCCAAATTAAGTTAAGAGGGCTGGATGTAAAGTCTTTGGGAGAAAAAGATTTTAAAGAATTACTGCTGGATCACTATACCTTCCTGAAACGTCCTGTTTTTATAACAGACAAAGAGATTTTTGTAGGAAATGATAAAAATAATGTAGAGGCTTTAAGAACATTCTTCGGAGTGAATGAATGAAATGTCTGATATCCATATTACTTATTGTTACCTTAAGTTTAAAGGGCAGACGGTTTATAGAACACCCTCAGGTACAAAGTTTCATGGATCATCATGCAGAATGGTAAAAAATGTTTCTTCTGCTCTTCCTTTACAGAAAGCATTGGAAATGGGGCTTCAACCCTGTAAAATCTGTAATCCGGCTTCAGCATCATCTGTTTACGGATTAGTTTCAGTTCCCAAGAAAGTAAATGGAACTGATAAAGGAAATCAATGCTTGGGGACAACAAAAGCAGGAACGAGATGTAAACATTATACCCGTATCGGGAATGATTATTGTTTTCAGCATCTTCCAAAGAATTAAGCTTTATCTGTAATTTGTGATTTATTTTTAATGAGTTAATTGTTAAATACTTAACTTTATAATTACTAAAAAATAAAAAATCATGACAAAAAGCTTTTTAAAAACAAAGAATCTTAACAGATCAGCGTTAAAAGAAATTAAAGGAAGCGGAAAAGTTATTGTTCCTAATTGTTATACCCTTTGTGGTGAAGCAGGCGGGGTGGTTTCAAACCATCCGGGAATAGGAGATATGTGTACTCCGGACCGATCACTTTGCTGTTACTGCAGATAAGAATCCAGAGATTGTAAATTTTACAGTCTCTTTTTTTTGAAGATATATTAAAAGACAAGAGACTATCCGAAGATAGTCTCTTGTTCAGTATTATTTTGTAACATTTATACGAAAGGAGCTTTCACTACTTTTGCAGGAATGTTTTTGTTTCTTACCTGAATAAAGATCTCAGAACCTAACTTGAAGTGAGGCTTGTCTACATAAGCAAGACCTAAACCGATCTTTTTCATTGGAGACTGTGTTCCGGAAGTTACTTTTCCGATTACGTTTCCTTCAGCATCCACAACAGGGTAGTCATGTCTTGGAACTCCCTTATCTGTCAATTCAAAAGCTACTAATTTTCTGGTAACTCCTTCCTCTTTCTGTTTAGCGAAAACATCTTTAGATACAAAGTCCTTGTCAAATTTAGTAATCCATCCTAAGCCAGCTTCAATTGGAGATGTAGTATCATCAATATCATTTCCGTAAAGGCAGAATCCTTTTTCAAGTCTTAATGTATCTCTGGCAGCTAATCCGCAGGCAATAATTCCTTCAGCTTCACCTGCTTTCATTACTTCATCCCAAAGTTTTTCTGCACTTTCGTTTTTGAAGTAGATTTCAAAACCTCCGCTTCCAGTATATCCTGTATTGGAAATAATGATGTCATTTACTCCGGCAACACTTCCTACTGTAAAGTTGTAGTAAGGGATTTCAGAAAGATTTACATCCGTAAGTTTCTGAAGGATTTCAGTAGCCTTAGGACCCTGAACTGCTAATAATGACATGTCATCAGAAGCGTTAGTCATTTTTGCACCGAAAGTATTATATTTTGAGATATGGTTCCAGTCTTTGTCAATATTGGAAGCGTTTACTACTACGAAGTATTTGTCATCCTCCATTTTGTAAACAATAAGGTCATCCACGATTCCTCCATTTTCGTTCGGAAGACATGAGTACTGAGCTTTTCCGTTTTCAAGAGCATCTACATTGTTAGTCGTTACAAACTGTAAAAGATCTTTTGATCCCGGACCTTCAATGAAAAACTGTCCCATGTGGGAAACATCAAACAATCCTGCTTTCTCTCTTACTGCAAAATGCTCTTCTGTTACTCCTGAATATTGTACAGGCATTTCAAAACCTGCGAAAGGTACGATCTTAGCTCCTAATGAAACATGTTTGTCGTACAAAGCTGTTTTCTTCATATTTAATTTTTATTTCTTTATTTTAAAACTGTTAAAAGTCTCATTAAATAGGGTCATATAGTTTCCGTTCCAGAATTTCTGGCCACAGTTAATAGTTACCAGATACAGATCCTTATCTTTTTGAAAGGCTCTTGTAATCCAGAAAAGTTTTTCTTTTTCGTCAAAATATTCGTAGAAATATTCTGTATATCCTTTTTTACCTCTGCTTTCCTTTACTTTTTTTCAGCATCTTCAGATTTGTAAAGAGCCAGAATGAACTTCTTTGTTTCGGCTTGGGGAAGATTCAGATCGTGATATTCGGAAATAGTAATAGCCCCGATTTCATTGGTAGGGAAAATATTGATGATATCACTGTCATTGGTTGACCTCCAACCATCAGGAACATTAATAGAATAGTTGGAACTATCATAAGTTGTTGTCTTTTGAGCAAAAAACAGGCTTCCTGATAGCATGGCAGTAAAGAGAAGGAATTTTTTCATCGTTAAAAATGGTGTTTATATTCTTCAAGGATAATTTTAAACCACTCTGTGAAATGTTCTGGGTTTTCAGAAATCTCTTTATCCAGTTCTTCAGGAGAAATAAATCTTACTTCCTCTACTTCCTCGTTATTCAGATGAAAGTCAGATTCATAGTTTCCTACAAAAACATGGTCCAATTCATGTTCCCAAAGGTTACCACCTACATCTGCTTTGTAAATAAAGTTGAATTTTTCTGAAAGTTCCGCCTCAATCCCCAACTCTTCTTTTAATCTTCGTTGAGCTCCGGCCAGATAAGTTTCCCCGATTCTAGGGTGTGAACATACAGCATTGGTCCATTGATTGGGAGAATGGTATTTTCCTGAAGCTCTTTTCTGAAGAAGCATTTCGCCCTTACTGTTGAACAGAAATACAGAAAAAGCACGGTGTAACAGGCCATTAATGTGAGCTTGTTGTTTTTCCATCAAGCCCAAAACCACATCATCAGGATTTACTAAAACTACTAATTCTTCCATTTCTACAAATGTAAGAGTAATAAATGTATTTTGGAAATTTTTAGGAAAACATTATATCTTTTGAATAGAAGGAAAACATTTATTAAAACTTCAAATATTCTCTAATTCTCTTTCTAAATTAAAATTAAAAGAAAAATTTTAATCATAAATTGTGAATTGGTGAATAAAATATTGATATTATTTATTGAATAAAGGTTTTTGTAGTAAATTTTTAACATAAATAAAGATTAATAT
Source organism: Chryseobacterium sp. CH25 (assembly GCF_004119455.1). Lineage (GTDB taxonomy): Bacteria > Bacteroidota > Bacteroidia > Flavobacteriales > Weeksellaceae > Chryseobacterium. The sequence goes on along the minus strand of NZ_NRQT01000001.1, from coordinate 822,445 downwards.
GTCTTATAGATTTAAAAGCCGTAACTTTGTTACTCAAATTTTGGTGATGGAATTAGAATACATAGAGCACATCAGTCCTATTCTTAAGGACGGAGTTAAAAATTACTTAATTGATATAGACGGAACCATTACAGATGATGTTCCTAATGAAGAACCCGAAAGAATGGTTACGTGTGAACCATATCCTGATGCTTTGGAAACCATTAATAAATGGTATGATGAAGGGCACCAGATTTGTTTCTTTACCTCAAGAACTGAAAATCTGAAGCAAATCACCATCGACTGGTTAGATAAGCATGGTTTCAAATACCACAGTGTACTTTGCGGGAAACCAAGGGGTGGAAATTATCACTGGATTGATAATCATTTGGTAAGAGCTACAAGATACAAGGGAAGATTTACGGACCTGGTAGAAAAGCAAGTAACCATTGAAGTGTTCAAAGAAGACGAAGAATAAATTTAATATAACGAAAGATTTAAAAATTGAATGGAGTATATCCTTTAATTTTTAAATCTTTCAACTTTTAAAACATAGTTGTATTTATGAAAGTTTTAGCTAATGACGGCCTGGACCAATCTGGAATTGATGCATTAACAGAAAAAGGATTCGAGGTAATTACTGCAAAAGTTCCGCAGGAATTTTTAGTAGAGTATATTAATGAGCACCAGGTGCGTACTTTATTGGTAAGAAGTGCTACTCAGGTAAGAAAAGATATTATTGATGGTTGTCCGTCGCTCGAAATCATCGGAAGAGGTGGAGTAGGAATGGATAATATTGATGTGGATTATGCAAGAGAAAAAGGAATTCATGTAATCAACACGCCGGCAGCTTCTTCGGAATCCGTTGCTGAGCTTGTTTTTGCCCATTTATTTTCCGGAGCGAGATTTCTTCAGGACTCCAACAGAAAGATGCCTTTGGTAGGGAATACTGAATTTGCAGGACTTAAAAAAGCATATGCAGCTGGTATAGAATTGAGAGGAAAGACCATCGGAATTGTTGGAATGGGAAGAATTGGCCAGGAAGTGGCAAGAATTGCTCTTGGACTTGGAATGAGAGTAGTTGCAGCTGATAATAATGTGGGAAGAGCAAGCATTAAAGTGAAGTTCTACAACAATCAGTTCATCAATGTAGACATCGAAACAGAACCTCTACAGGAAGTTTTAAAACATTCAGACTTTATTACCCTTCACGTTCCGGCTCAGAAAGACGGATATATGATTGGTAAAAATGAGTTTGAAATGATGAAGAACGGAGTGGCAATTGTAAACTGTTCCAGAGGTGGAGTAATTGATGAAGCTGCTTTAATTGAAGCATTGGATTCCGGTAAAGTGAGATTTGCTGGTCTTGATGTTTTCATTAATGAGCCAACACCTTCTAAAGAAGTTCTTAGCCATTCTAAGATCTCTTTAACGCCGCATACAGGTGCTTCTACACTTGAAGCTCAGGATAGAATCGGGCTTTCTCTGGCGGATCAGATTTCAAGTATTTTACAGATCCAGTAATTGGATACATAAGATAAAAGTAAAAGCACCTTCAAGAAGGTGCTTTTATATTTTTAAACCGTTAGAACAGGTTATATATTGTTTTTGCTTTTCAATAGATCTCTGATCTCAGCCAATAGCTTCTGATCATCTGTAGGTCCTGCAGGAGCCGGAGCTTCTTTTTTGTTAACTTTATTAGCTCCTTTAATGATCCAGAAAAGAACCATAGCAATACACAGGAAGCTGATGATTGCAGAAAGGAAGTTTCCATAAGCAACTCCATTCCAGGTAAGTTTAGCAATATTTTCTGCACCTGCTGCTTTAAGTGCAGGATTTAAGATCAAAGGGGTAATAACATCTTCCACTAAAGACGAAACAATTTTACCAAATGCACCACCGATGATTACACCGACAGCCAAATCGAGAACATTTCCTTTAAAGGCAAACTCTTTAAATTCCTTAACAAATCCCATAATTTATATTTTTTTAATTAGTATACACACAAAAATATAATTAAAAAATGTAAAAAACACTACTTTTTATCGTTTTTTGCCTTAAAAATCAGATTTTTATTCTAAATCCGTACTGTCTTTTTTAATAGAAATCGTAACTTTAATCTTATATTTTACCTCATTAATGAGGTCTCTGTATTTTTGTTGCCGGGGCCTTATCATAATGAAATATCTTTTATAATTTATCTAAAAGTTAGATTTACCCATGAAAATTTTTACTGCCAGACAAATCAGAAGTTGGGATGAATTTACCATCATCCAGGAGCCTATAGCTTCTATTCAGTTGATGGAAAGAGCCTCAATAGCTGCATCCAATTGGATCTCTGAACATTCTAAAGTTCATAGAAAGGCTGCTGTGTTTTGTGGAAACGGAAATAATGGCGGCGATGGTTTTGCCGTGGCAAGAATGCTGTACCTGAAAGGATTTGATGTAGAGGTATTTGTTGATGATTCTGAAGGCAAATTCTCAGAAGATGCAGCAGTAAATCTGAAGAGGTTAAGAGGGATTTCCGGAATTTCTGTCCAGACTTTCAGCCAGATTAGGCAAGACAGCTTTGATGATAAAACGGTTGTTATTGATGCGCTTTTCGGAACCGGATTATCAAGGCCTCTGGCTGATGAATATAAAGAGCTGGTAAATTGGATTAATACAAAAGATAACCTGAAAATAGCAATAGATGTTCCTTCCGGACTTTCTGCAGACGGAGTTTTTGAAGGTGATTTTATAGCTTTAAAAGCAGATTATACGCTAAGTTTTCAATCCTGGAAAAGAAGCTTTCTACACCCGGAAACAGGAAAATATGCTGGAAAAGTAATTATTCTGGATATTGGACTCAGTAAAAATTATCATGAAACAACTGAAACAGATTATTTTGTGACTGATGACTCTTTTGCAGAATCTCTTTTTAAACCCAGAAATGATTTCGCTCACAAAGGAAACTATGGAAAAGCAGTTATTGCAGGTGGAAGTTATGGAAAGATAGGTGCTGCAGTACTGGCTACAAAATCAGTCTTGAAAACGGGTGCTGGCCTTACTTTTACATTGGCTCCTCAATGTGGATATGAAATCTTGCAGACTTCCTGCCCTGAAGCTATGTTTATAGAAGGTGGAGAGTTATTTATTAAAGATTTTGATATTGATGCTGGAACAACCATAGGAATTGGTCCTGGTCTGGGCACTCATGAAGATACTCAAAAAGGTCTTTTGGCTTTTCTGAAAGATTATCAGATGCCATTGGTATTAGACGCTGATGCTTTGAATATTATTTCTGAAGATCAGAAAAATCTTCAATTAATTCCTGAAAATTCAATTATTACTCCTCATCCCAAAGAATTTGAAAGACTGTTTGGGAAAACTGAAAATTCATTTAAAAGATTGGAGTTAGCAAGAGAAAAAGCTAAAGAACTCAGTATTTATATTGTATTAAAAGATCATCATACGCAGGTGGTTACTCCTGAAGGAAATGTTTATTATAACCTGACCGGAAACGCTGGTCTGGCCAAAGGGGGAAGTGGAGATATTCTGACCGGAGTTCTTACTTCACTGCTGGCACAGGGATATTCCGGAAAGATACCTGTATCCTAGGAGTCTGGTTACATGGGAAAGCTGCTGATTTTGCAGCTGAGAAATATTCAAAAGAGTCTATGCTTCCTACAGATGTAATTAATGAGTTAGGAAATGTGTTTAAAGAATTAAATAGAAAAACAGAAAGAAATTTATAGATAAGTGTATAATAAAAACTTAAGCGAAAAAAAGGCAAATCTGTAATGAACAAATTTGCCTTTTTATATTGTAAAACCAGAATGATTTATACAGTTTGATTATTCAGGTTTCGCATTTTCTGCTTCTGTAATTTTAAATTTCTTAGAAACGATCATAATGATTACCCCGGCAATCATAAATGGAATGGAAAGCACCTGACCTGTATTTAAACCGCCAATTTGGATAAACTCATCACCTTGAGGTTCTTTCAGAAATTCAACAAAGAATCTGATAGCCCAAAGTATAATAAAGAATAACCCGAATAGCCATCCTTGCTGGTATTTCTTATTCGTTTTTCTATAAAGAACCCACAATAAAATGAAGAGAGCAACATATCCTACGGCTTCAAATAGTTGACTCGGATAACGTGGAACAGTAAGGCCGTATTCACTGCTTTGTTGCGGGAAAAGTAAAGCGAACGGAGAATTAGGATCAGCTGGTTTTCCTACAATTTCAGAGTTGAAAAAGTTCCCCATTCTTACAAATGCACCCCCCAAAGCTACCACAATTCCTAATCTGTCATATACCCAGAAAGGATTCTTCTTGATAATTCTATAGGAATAATAAAGAGTAGTCAGAATCAAAGCAATTGTTGCTCCGTGGCTAGCCAATCCTGAGAAACCAGTAAATTTAAAACCGTTTTTAGTACTGATCGGTAAAAATACACTCCAGAAGTCTTCTTTAAACAGTTCCGGCTGATAGAAGATAACGTGTCCTAATCTTGCCCCAAGAATAGTTCCTATCAAGGTCCATGTAAAAAGAGGTTCAAGGTATTTCAGATTTACATTATCAATTTTAAAGATTCTGGTCATTAAAACATATCCTAAACCAAATGCAAAGACAAACATCAGGCTGTAAAAATGTAAAGTAAATATCCCGATATTAATTCCTTTTGAAGGATCCCATATTTTAAAAGAGGTTTTAAGTTCTACTTTATCAGCATCAGAGATGGATTTGGCAGATTTTACAGCATATTTGAATGTTGTAATATTATCTTTAGTAGGAGCTGTATCGATTAATTTGAAGTTTTTATCAAAAAACTGATATTGTGAATCCTTGAATCTTGCCAGTGTTGAAACGCCGTAATTATAGTAAGCAGGCTCAAAATTAGATTCGTTAAGGATGACAAGAACATTGTCTTTAATTCCTCTGTCCGGAAAAGCACTCAGATCTCCTAATTCTGTTGTAGAGTAGATCTTTACAGGAACATTGTTTCCATTAATATCCAACGTTCCATCGGATAAACCTCCAGGGTATTCCTGTGCGAAAAGGCACTGAGTAACCAATGCAAATATGACAAGGTAAATTCTGAAAAAAATATTACTCATTTTTCTATTGATTTAATAGTTTGTTATTTTTTATTGATGCTTATGTTTAGGTGGAACAGGGTCATAGCCGCTTCCTCCCCAAGGATGACATCTTAAAATCCTTTTAAATCCCAACCAGAACCCTTTAAATATACCATGAACCTGTAAAGACTCTATCATATAATGAGAGCAGGTAGGTTCGTAACGGCAATTTTTAGGAAGTAGGGGCGAGATAAACCACTGGTAAAATTTTATCAAAATTACCATAGGAAATGTAATGATTTTATTGAATGTAAGTTTCAAAACAATGCAAAAATAGGGTAAAAAAATGAAAATTAGTTTAATTTTGTTATAAGTTTCAGACCATAGAAATCTGAAATGTTGATCTAAAAAATAAAAGTACTTTGAATCAAAATATTCCATTAGCCGAGAAATTAAGACCTAAAACTCTGGATGAAGTTTTAGGCCAGGAACATCTTACCGGCGAAAAAGGGACGATCCGAAAAATGATCGAAAACAATACCCTGAATTCCCTGATCTTTTGGGGGCCGCCGGGAACAGGAAAAACAACATTGGCGGAAATTGTTTCGGAAAGATCTGGGAGGAAGTTTTATAAGCTTTCTGCAGTTTCTTCCGGAGTGAAAGACGTTCGTGATGTGATTGAAGATGCTAAAAAGCAGAATTTATTTTCAGGAAAATCTCCCATTTTATTTATTGATGAGATTCATCGTTTCAATAAATCTCAGCAGGATTCATTGTTGCATGCTGTAGAAAAAGGCTGGATTGTTTTAATAGGCGCTACCACAGAAAATCCAAGCTTTGAAGTTGTTTCAGCTTTATTGTCCAGAAGTCAGGTTTATATTCTGAAAGCCTTAAGTTATGAAAAGCTTGAGGAGCTTATTGATATTGCTTCCGATAGATATAATAAAGATGAAGGAACAGATTTTAAAATTCTTGAAAAAGAAGCCCTTATTCAGTATTCAGGAGGTGATGCCAGAAAGCTGATTAATTCTGTAGAGCTGGTTTTGAATCAGTATAAAAATACAGATACCAAAGAGATTATCAATTCAGATGTACTGGAAGTTCTTCAGGAAACAATGGCCCTTTATGATAAGAATGGTGAGCAGCATTATGATATTATTTCTGCCTTCATTAAATCAATGCGGGGAAGTGATCCTAACGGAGCAGTGTACTGGCTGGCGAGAATGCTTGTTGGTGGAGAGGATATTAAATTTATTGCAAGAAGAATGCTTATTCTGGCGGCAGAAGATATTGGACTGGCTAATCCTAATGCGCTGGTGATTGCCAATAACTGTTTCCAGGCGATCAATGTGATCGGAAACCCTGAAGCGAGAATTATTCTAAGTGAAACGGCTGTATATCTTGCTGTTTCTCCTAAGAGTAATTCTGCATATATGGCAATTAATGAAGCAATGGCATTAGTAAAACAAACCGGGAATTTACCTGTGCCTCTTCATTTAAGAAACGCTCCTACTAAATTGATGAAAGATCTTGATTATGGGAAAGAATATAAATATGCTCATTCTTATGAAGGAAACTTTGTAGACCAGGACTTTCTTCCTCAGGAGATCAAAGATGTGAAACTGTATGATCCCGGAAGCAACTCCACAGAAAAGAAGATCTATGAAGAGCTGAAGAAGAAGTGGGGAAATAAATATTAAGTAAAAAAGGATAGCATTCTTCATGCTATCCTTTTTTTGTATTGTTAAAAATTACTTTGTTGTGTAAATAAAGAAAGCTGGCTTCCCGTTGTGATCTTTTTTCTCTGCCTTTGCTATAATTGCTGTGAATATTTTAGTAGATGAATCCGTAAATTCTTGATCGTCAATAAAAACAGAATTGTCAGCAGGGATGTCATTTTGCTTGTTCAGCTGCGCTAATGTCATTCGGTCAAGTACATTATTGCCTTTGAATTTATATACAGTAACTCCGTTTGTAAAAACAGAACTGTATTTTTTCAAATTGGCAGGAAGGCTTGCTGCGCTATTATAGGCTTTCAGGACCTGCATCTGAGGAACGTTCGACTTGAACAGGTCTTCAGTTCCAATCATATTATCAGCTACTGCAAGCTTTTTCTGTGCAAATAAAGTTGCAGATGACAATATTAAAAAAGAATAGAGTAATTTTTTCATAATCAGAATATGTAATGTTAAAAACGTGATAAATATAGTTATTTTTTATAAAATTTGAATTAAATATTGAAATGTTTTAAATTTCATTTAGAGATAAAAACTTTTGGACTAATTATAATTCCTGATTTTCTTCGTTTTCCTTTTTGGTGTCAACCATGTTTTTGATAATATTCTTAAGACGCTGAAAAGTGAATGAACTTAATAGCAGGATAACCCCAAGGGCAATAAACGCACTTATTCTGGAAATGTTATCCATTTGCCAAACGTCATAGCCATAAAGTTTTAAAACCATTAAGCCGATCAGGGCAAACCCAACTCTGCTGTATTCCTGAATACTTTTTCGCAGTCCTATATAAATAAATAGGCTGGCAAGAATGGTCCAGATGATTGGTAAATAAAGAATGTTGAAATGATTTTTTGCAGCATAAGACTCGGTTACATTATGAGATGCTGCCAATACATATAAGTGATAAAGTTCAGCACTTACCGAAGCAATGAATGTTATAGAAATAGCCCAGTATGAAATTCTTGCTTTATGGAATTCTGTATCGGGGATGATTTTTAAAACTGCATATACAAAAGGTATCCACTGAAGTAAATGTATTATATAAAAACTGCTATGAAGCTTTTTTGATAAAATATCCGTAACTGCTGCTGAGGTAACAGTAGAAATATTAATCATAATAAGGAAAAAGAACAGGTAGATCAATCCGGTTTGAAGGTCGTTGGCAATGTTCAGCTTTTTTCTGAAGAATAACATTATGAAAATATAAAAGATACTGTACAGTAATCCTGTGCTGGTTATTGCAGCCCAAGGCATTGTGTTGATATGATAAATAATTTCAAAAAGTATAGCGGCATAAATTACCCCATAACTTGCAGTTGTAATAAGATCTTCAAAAAAGGAGTTGATTTTGCTTCTCCTTCCTTAGGAATGTTTTTTAATAAATATAAATTGACCCCGGTTGATACAATAGTTACCAGACTTGTTAAAAATACAGGATTGAATATGATGCTGAGGTTTTTAGCACTGAAGTATTCGCACCATGTAATAATCTGTGCAAAAATAACAAGAGGAAAAAGGATATTGAAGAATGTTCTGAAAATTTTATGACCTGTTTTTTTCCATATAAAAAGAAGTAGGGTGGCCTCTATAGCCCAAACACTGGTAATAAGATGCGCTTTAAATTGCAGAGCAACGGCTATTGTAATCAGGCTTACTGTTATTCCTGCAAAAACAGAAAAAGAAATTCCGAAGTTTCTTTTCCCATATTCTCTGAAAAGAAGGATTGTATTGACTGCTGCAAAAATAAGAGGGAAGATAATAACCGGTTCATATTGTATTTCATGGAAGATATAGGTAAGGCCTATAATACTTGCGCCGTTAATAAGAGCAAGCATTAGGATATCCGGAACAGAAAGTTCATTTCTCCTGAAATAGTTATGAAGAGCAAAAATGTAGAAAATAATATAACTGATCAGATAAAATGTAATGCTTAACAATTCAGGAAGATCTACTGTCCAGTACAACAGATAAATGCCAGTAAAGATAAATGCTGTCCATCCTACACTTTTCCAGTGTTGAAGGAAGGCAACGGCCAGCATACCGATATTTAATAAAGTAAGGTAAGTGAAAAGAAATGGATAATTGCTTTCTCCTGTACTGATCATCAGAGGAGCTGTAAAGCCGCCTATTAATGAAAAGATAATTAAAACTTCACTTTTGTAATAATAGGAGAGCGCAATGGCAGCAGCGGTGATTATTGAAGTAATAACAAACGCTGTATTCTGGCTGAAAAGATGATATTCTCTGAAAGCAATGGTGGTGGTAAAGTATAATATGGCAATTCCGCCACCCGTGATAATGGATGCAAATGTTTTGTAATTTTTTCTCAGGAAATGTCCTGTAAGAATAATGATTGATCCTGTAAATAAACCAATTCCTACCCTTGCAGTTTCTCCAATCCAGTTTTTATCGATGGCATATTTAACAAAATAGCCTATTCCGAGAACTAAAGTGAAAATACCAATAACGGTAAGAATATTTTGTTTTAAAAATTCAAATACAGGACTAAGCCAGTCTTTTTGAATTATTGAGGGGTATTCAGAATTCTTACTGGTGGTTATGGTTTCTCTACGATGCTCATAAATAGGGGAAGGCGATGGAAGGGCAGTTTCTTCATCATGAGTAGCTTCCTGGGTTATCTCAGGTTGTGGTGTTTTTTGATTGATTTTAGAACTAAGATCTGATACCTCTTTTTCAAGTTTCCGGATCTTGGTGTTCAGGTTATTGAAAATGATGGCAATAACTACAATCAGGATAACTGCAAGATACTCATTCATTATATAGTTTTTATCAAATATAATGAAAATTGAATGGTAGTAAAAATTAACCCATCGCAATAGAGGCGATGGGCTAACGATATAGATAACTAACAATATGTCTGTACTGATATTAGTTGGATACTTTGTAAATAGTAAATGAAGCAACACTTGATCCTAATATTCCTGCGTCAAGCAGAGAAGAACCTACAAGACCAAAAGAAATCTTATCTCCTGCCTGTAGAGAATATATTGAATTAATACTTGCATCTGAAATCGTTAATTTTAATAAAGTAACATCAATACCACTGAATGCACGGCTGTCAATTGTAGTGGCAACCCCACTTCTTGTTCTTACGATTCCCACACCCGGTGAGTTTGCCAATAATGAGGCTTGTACTCCCGTTCCGTAGCGGAATGAAAATCCGATGTAATAAACTCCGGTAGATGGAACAATGAAAGTATTATCAGAATCTGAGAACATAGCTGCAGATCCTATTGTTCTTTCTGCTGCTACAAAGTTAACTGCTCTGAAGCCGGAAGGAAAAAGTCCAAGACTTAAAAGGTTTATTCCTGTAGACTTTCTGGCTGCAAACATTCCTGAGTTAACTCCAGAAGCATCTATTAATAACTGCGGGTCAACCATAAAGACCTGTTCACTTCCTTCATTTAGGGCCAAAATCTGATATCCAGGTAAAGCTGTTGCCGCTGGGGTGTCTCTTACCTTTAAAGTACCATTACGTCAAGAGTTGCTGAGGGAGTAGCCGTGTTAATTCCTACTTGGGAAAATAGCGGTAGAGTAGCAAAGGCTACAATTAGGCTGTAGATTTTAGTTTTCATGATCAAATTTTTATTTAGTTGCTAACAAATATACAATAAAAATTATACTCTGTATTGTGAAATTTATATTTTTTATAATATTATGATGGGAAATATTTAAACATATGTTTGTATTTTGTTGTATATAATTACATATTTTAATTACGAGTTATTTTTGTGTTATTTTTATAATTCAGTGTTAATGAGGGTTTTGGATAAATTAAATTTCCCTGTTAAGTGGGTTATTTTTTAGAGTTATAATGAATTTTACTACACATTTATTGGTGAAATATTATATTTTTATATTACGTATATAACAAAAAAACACTGCCGATTAGAGCAGTGTTTTCAATTTTTTATGTATTTTTTTCTAGCTTTCTAGAAGAAATTCTTTATAATTTCCAAGGAAATCAACGTCTGCGTTAATAGATTCAAGTTCTTTTAGCGCATTTCCATGTAATATGTCTTCCCAGGCTCCTTCTACATTAATAAAGAAAAAATAATTACCCAATCCGGTTTTCAGGGTTCTGGATTCAATCTTGCTGAGGTTCATTTTCCTCCATGCAAAAACAGATAAAACCTGGTGAAGTCCTCCGGGGTGATCTTCTGGAAGGGTAATAAGCATTCCGGATTTCTCTCCCAGTGTTTCCAGCTGGCTGTTGTCATATTTGTTTTGCTGTTTAGAGATGATGATAAACCGGGTATGATTCTGTTCAAAATCCTGAATGTTGCGGTTGATGATGTTCAGACCATATAAGTTGGCTGCAAACTGATTCGCCACTGCAGCAATTTTAGAATCTTTATTTTCTGAAACAAACTTAGCAGCAGCAGCTGTAGAGGAAAAATCCTGCTTGGGAATTCCTTTGTAATGAGTATCTAAAAAATGGAAACTCTGAGCCAGTGCCTGAGGATGTGAATAAATCCTTTCAATCTCTTCAATAGAATTTTCAGGATGAATCATCAGGTGGTGAGCAATAGGCATTACAGCTTCTGCCTCAATTTTAATAGACGGTGTCTTATACAGATAATCCAGCGTCATAGATACGGTGCCTTCTATGGAGTTTTCCAAAGGAACAACAGCTTTAAGTGCGTCTCCGTTTTCTACAGCTCCAAAACAATCCAAAATACTGGCTTGTGGTAAAAGCTCATCATCAGGAAAAAGCTGTGCAGCGGCAAGCTGGGTAAAGCTGGCGTGAGGCCCCAAAAATGCAATCTTCATAAATAAATATATAAGGTATTGTTGTTATTACAAGACAAAGGTGCGAATTATAGTTCAAAGCGCAAGACAAGAGGAGATAAAGTTTGAGTTAGATGGTTCAGGTTCCGAGTTCCGAGGTTCGGGCTCTACTTTACCACTCTTTTTTCTTTAATTCTTATCTTATAATGTATCCTCTGTTGCTTTCTTCCAGTTAGATTCAATCATCTTCATCAGGAAATCAGGGCATTTAATGACTTTGTTGGTTTTGGCATCTAAAAAGAAAAGAGTAGTGGAAGCCTCAGTAATTTTGATATGCTCTTCATTGTAAATTTCATACTCAAACTCAATTCTTACTCCTGGAATTTTTTTTACATAGGTATGAATTTCTAACTTTTGGTCATATAAAGCTGGGCGGATATACTTAATTTTGTAGTCCGAAACAGGAAGCCAAATTCCTTGGTTTTCAATTTCATCGTATGAAATTCCTATGCTTCTGAAGAGCTCAACCCGGCCCACTTCAAAGTACTGAGCGTAGTTACCATAGTATACATATTTCATGGGATCTGTTTCTGCGTAACGTACTCGTATTGAATGTGTTGTGTGTATCATTTTAGGTCTTTAATTATACATACAAATATATTTTTAAATAATCAATACCTGCAATATTTTTTTTAAAAAGAAAAAATTGGACCTTTGTCTCCCTTCTAAAAACAGTACAAACAAAAGAATAATCAGGGCATAAAAATGGATGACAATTTAATGATGATATGGCAGAAGTGCCTTCAGTTTATGCGCGATAACTTGAACGCAGCTGAAGATAATTCTGACCTGAAAAAACTTGAGAAATCTTTCGATATGTTATTTGATAAGGTTCAGCCACTTTCATTAGTGTCTAACAACCTTACACTTATCGTACCGAGCGATTTTTACAAGGAATATATAGAGGATAACTACTTGTCCTTACTTTCTGCTGCCCTGAAGAAAAATGTAGGAAAAGGAGTTAAATTATGGTATTCTGTAATGGAAAACAGACCAAAAGGTGAAGAAAAGCCGGTTACCATGAATATGAAGGGACAAAGTGTTCCTACTCCAAAAACACAGGAAACAATGCCACAAGGATTCTCAGCTAATATTGTAAACCCTTTTGTGGTCCCTGGAATCAGAAAAGTAAATATCGATTCTAATCTGAAACCAGACTATTCTTTTGACAGTTATGTAGAAGGAGAAAGTAATAAATTTGCAGCTACCGTAGCAAGATCAATTGCAAAAAGGCCGGGAGCTACAGCCTTCAACCCATTATTCTTATATGGAGGGTATGGAGTAGGGAAAACCCACTTAGGCCAGGCTGTTGGTCTTGAAGTAAAGAATCAGTTTCCGGACAAAGTAGTTCTTTACTTATCTTCAGAAAAATTCATCCAGCAGTTTATTTCTGCTGCGAAAGCACATAAGCAGACAGAGTTTGCGAACTTCTATCAAATGGTAGATGTATTGATTATTGATGATATCCAGTTCTTATCAGGAAAATCAGCAACACAAGACAGTTTCTTCCACATTTTCGATCATTTGCATCAAAATGGAAAGCAAATTATCCTAACTTCAGATAAAGCACCTGCAGACATCATGGATATTCAGGACAGGATTGTTTCCCGTTTCAAATGGGGACTTTCTGCAGAAATCAAATCTCCGGATTTATCTACAAGAAGACAGATCATTGAAGACAAATTAAGCAGAGACGGAATTGTACTTCCAGGAGACATGCTTGACTTCCTTGCTGTGGAAACAAAAACAAACGTAAGAGAGCTAATCGGGGTTATTAACTCGGTAATTGCATATTCTACAGTTTATAAGAGAGATCTAAGTCTTGAGTTATTAAAAGAAACCATCAACAGAATTGCAGCCAACCAAAAGAAGGTGATCAATATTCCTTATATTCAGGAAGTGGTATGCGACTATTTTGGAATCAAAAAAGAGCAGCTTCTGTCTAAAACAAGAAAAAGAGAAATCGCTTTACCAAGACAATTGGCGATGTATTTCTCAAAAGAGTTCACCAACTCTACGTTCACTAAGATTGGTGAAGAAATGGGCGGAAAAGACCATTCTACAGTAATGTATGCTTGTGATACCATCAAAGATGTATCCAAAATTGATAAAGAAATCAAGAAATACGTTAAGGATCTTACCGAAAGAATCAAGCAGTAAGATCATCTTAAGCTAAAATATTTAAAAATGAAGAATAGTTGTATTCTTCATTTTTTATTTAGATTTGTTGAGTAATAAATATTGATCACAGTTTAATTTATTAAATTTCAGACTATGAAAATCCTGATGGTTTGTCTCGGAAATATATGCAGAAGCCCTTTGGCAGAAGGAATTATGAAAACAAAAGTTCCTGAAAGCTTTATGGTAGATTCTGCCGGAACCATTTCTATGCATGAAGGGGAACATCCGGATAAAAGAGCGATTAAAACCGCCGCCAATCATAGTGTTGATATTTCCAGGCAGAGATCAAGACCTATCACCAGAAAAGATTACGAAACTTTTGATAAGATTTACTGTATGGATAGGGATGTACTTAAAGACGTTATTTCCAAAGCTAAAAATGAGGAAGAACGTCAGAAAATATCATTATTTTTAGAAGTATTGGACGATCATAAAAATGCTGAGGTTCCCGATCCTTATTGGGGAGATATGAATGATTTTGAAAAGGTTTACCAATTATTGGATAAAGGATGTGATGCCATCAGAAACCAAATCCTAATATCATAATCATGAAAAAACTGTTATTATTACTTGTACTAAGTTTTAATTTCTCTTTCGCTCAAACCAAAGATGAAAAAGAAATACTTAAAGTAATGAGCGACTTTATGGAATGTATTAAAACAAGAAATGAAGCTCAATATCTGTCCTTATTCCAGGAACCTGTACTCTGGACCGGAATCTATAAAGACAGAACACAGGCGAAACGTCTGGAAAAGAATCCCAAGGCAGAATATTATTTTGCTGATGATTATAAAGCTTTCATCAAAAGCTTTAAAGACAACAAGTCTGAAGAAAAATTTGACAATATAAAAATCGTTGAAGATGGAGCAGTAGCTTCTGCCAATTTCGATTACAGCTTTTGGTATGACGGTAAAATGGAAAACTGGGGGAAAGAAATCTGGACACTGATGAAAATCAACGGTACCTGGAAAATAACCTCTGTTACCTTTTCTATGGACCTTGCCAAATACTTCCCACAACCTTCACTAAACGAAAGAACTAAAAAATAAAACAATGCTTTTTTTACTCCCTGCTTACTTATCAGAAAACACTTCTATTACTCATTTTGCACCCGTTATAAAAGACTATATCATGCAAACGGATTACTTCTTCGTGGAAAATGAGAAAACAGCCAGAAAGGTTGTTAAATTCTTTGCTCCTGAAAAGAAACAGGCAGATCTGAAGCTGTTTTTACTGGATAAGTATACGGAAAACGCGGATATTAAAGAAGCTCAGCAGATGATGCTGAAAGGGCAGGACTTCGGATTACTTTCTGAAGCAGGATTACCATGTATTGCAGATCCGGGAAATCTGATGGTAAAATGGTGCCATGAGAAAAATATCCAGGTAGTTCCTATTTCAGGTCCTTCTTCTATTATTCTGGCTTTAATTTCAAGCGGATTCAACGGACAGGAGTTCACTTTCAACGGATATCTTCCAATTGATAAAGGAGAGAAAAAGAAGCAGATTCAACAGCTGGAAAGTTTAGTTCAAAGAACTGGCTATTCTCAGATTTTTATGGAAACTCCTTACAGAAATAACCAACTTATTGAAGATTTGACTAAATTTCTGTCTCCTAATACCAAGCTTTGTATTGCTGCTAATATCAATGATCCAGAGCATGAGTTTATTAAGACAAAAACAATCAAAGACTGGCAGAAACAAAAGCCTGAGCTTCATAAAGTTCCCGCAGTGTTTGTATTAGGAAAATAAAAAACTAATAATGAAAAATAACCCGTTTCTTACTGTTATTCTATTGTTTTGCATTCAGGTATTGCTGATCAACTACTTGGATTATATAGATTTTGAGATGGGGGAAGGTTTATCCTTAGCTTTTATGTGCTTTTTGATTCCAACTGTTTCTGTAGTTCTTAATTCGTTTCTCAGAGAATCCAGATATAAGAAATCATTCAGGTATTTTACTTTCTTTATTGTAATTGTTTCCCTTCTGGCATTTGTAGCACTGTCTTATTTAGGAGCCTTGGGAAGAGCTTATCAACATTAAGAGTATGAAGAAAACAGTTGTGGATTATATGAATCTTGGTCTGGCAGGCGTTTTTATCGTACTGGTTCTTCTTTATGGAATTGCTTTAATACAAAAAAAGGAATTTAATAAAGTAAAATGGTCAGCAAAGATCATCAGTGTGTCCCCGGATTCTACAGATGAAAAGTCAGGAATGCTTAAAATCCTTGATGTGGTTTTTATCAATACTTTTAATAATTCTGAAAACAGATTAGATTATAACTCTCCCAAATTAATTGTTTCAAAAGGAACAGATTCTGCTTATTTTTGGTCTCAGGATGATCTGTTACCAGACTCTTTGTCTGTTAAATATTTTTCTGTTGAAGAGAAAAAGTTTTATCAGTTGAATACAAAGCTTCCTTTGGAAAAAATGCAGAACGCTTTGGATAATAAGAGTCTTGGAATAGATTTGAAAATGGAAATTCAGCCAAAAGGCAAGATATTATTGAAGATTGAACAGCCGGAAAATAAGAATTTCGGATCAAAATTAATAGAAGGTTTTCTGGCAAAAGAAATTCCGGGAACATTGAAAATGTTGGTGTACAGAGAATATGCAGGCGAAAAATATAATGACTTTCCTTCTCTGAAAGGGATTTCAGATTATTCAGATGTTCTTATTCAAAAATATACATGGATGGTGAAAGTTGAAACCGAAAATTCAGAAGATGTTTCAGAAATTTCAGTGTATGCTTTTGATGGTAAATCAATGAGAACTGAAAATGAAACTTATGAAGATGCAAAACTGAGAAATCTTCCAAACAGGTTTTCTATTGATTGGGGAAATACGCAACGATATGGAAGCAATTATTCTTTTGACAGTCAGGAAATCCTGGATGCTTTTAAAGCATTAAACCAGATAAAGAGTAGTGAACCTGCACTCATCACCTTTAAGGTATTTAAAAACGCTTATCCAAAGGCTGAAATATCTAAAGGAGGAAAAACGATTCCATTAAAAGATGCTTATCCGGATCTTCCAACAAAATATGCCCACTAAAATAAAAACCGAACCTCAATAGAGATTCGGTTTTCTTAATATATTAGGAAAAAACTACTGTTTTCTCTTTTTCCATTTTTTCCAGAGAAAAATAACTAAAGGAATCAATAAGAAGAAAGGCCAGAAGGAAATAATCCCTAATAAAAAAGCTACAAAACTGTTCCATCCTTCTGTCAGGGAGTCTACAAAACGACTTCCGAATCCAATTTTTGAAGTTGTAGAACTTCTTACTTTTTCTTTATATAAGCTTAAATTTAAAGTGCTGTAATTCACCCGGTCATCAATAAAACGAAGTCTTCCTTCAGCGACATCAATTTCATCTTCCAGACCTCGGATTTTTTCCTGTATTTCCAACATATCCTTTGTGGTAGTGGCACTTTTAAGCATATCCCGGTATTTTTCAAGATAAATTTTTTTGTTAGCCAGTTTTATGGATACATCAGTATATTCCTCTGTAACATCATCTGATGAAATATTTTTAGACAATACAGAGCCTACACCATCAGAAAATGAATTGACAAGCGTATCAAAATTTTTATGAGGAACACGGATGGTTAAATCAAGGTTTTCATCTATATCTGTATTTTGAAATTCTTCTTTTTGAATATAAGCATTACTCTTTTTTAAAATTCCATTGACGAGGGTCTGCGCTTTTTTTATTTCGCCAACCTGAATTCTCATATTCCCGTTTTTAATGATTTTTCGGGAGAGAGTATCAGTCTTATTGCTATTAGGTTCGTTGGAGGATGCATCATCTGTTTTAGCATTAATAAGCGAAGCTTTATTTAGAGGAGCTTGTTCTTCTATTATTTCTGTAAGATCAGCATTAGCAGACAGATTATCACCGCCAGACTTGCTACAATTAATAAATGCTAAAAAAAGTAATGGTAAAAGTAAAGTTCTCATGAAAAGTTAATTTTTCATGAATACTATCAAAAATCATGCTTATAAAAAAAATCTGAATTTGTTTAATAGAATAAGCGAAAGATGTTAATATCTGATCCCGGTCTTTTTCAGAATAAAGCCTAGCAGCCATATCGGCCCGATAAGAAGAAACTGAATATCTTTCAGGAAAGAAGGCTTTTTCCCTTCAATCTTATGTCCGATAAACTGGAAGATCCATGTAATGGCAAAAACACTGAGATAAAGGATCCAGGATTGCTTACCAAGACTGATATTAGTAAGATAGATACAATGTTCTGCCAAAAGCATAATCAAAATCATGGTGATTCCGATTAGTAAAGAAAGTCTTACATAATATAAACTTATCAGTGCAACAGCAACCAAACTTACAATGCTGATGCATCCAAAATAGGAAATACAGAAATGAGACGATGGAATGAGGGAAATAAACCCAAGGATAGAACAAAAAATTAAAGGCACACAAAACCAGTGAATGAACTTGTTAGTCGCATTTCTATGGCTCTTGCTATATTCTGCAAATAATAAATCAACCTTTCTCATACTGACAGGAATTGGATTAATGCTAAAATAATAAAATTTTGCAATCAGTGATAAGATTGCTTACATTTGTGTTATGTCTGCCTTAGAAAAGTTCGGAGTTGAAATTTTTACACAAAAAAATATTTTCGAGAGAATTGCTGTTGATAAGCCATTCCGTCCCGAAAATCCGTCTTTTATTTTCATTAAATCTGGAACTATAAAACTTCGCCAGCACTTCAGTGACCTGGAGGTTTCTGCTAATATGTTTATGGTAACAGACCCGCAAACTATTTATGAAGTGATATCAGTAACAGACGATTTTCAGTCTAGAATGGTTTCCTATAAAAGAGAATTTATTTCCGCCCTTTCTTTGAAATTCAACAGGCTGATTACGTACCGCTATTTCAGACAGCAGATGAATAGAGGAGTTCCTTTTTTGGAAAGTGAAATGGAAGTAGTCTGGAAAAGTGTCAATTTTCTGAAATACATTTTGGATTCTGAAACCGATATGCTTTATAAAAAAGAAATGGTGGAACATCTTTTCTCTGTTTTCTGCTATCAGATGGCCGGAATTATTTCTAAAGAAGATAATAATTCTATGAACCAGATGTCCAGACAGGAGGAAATTGTCTTTGTTTTTCTGACAGATCTTTCTGAGCATCACCTCACAGAAAGGACGGTGGAGTTCTATGCCGAAAAACAATCCATTACAACCAGACATCTTTCATCAGTAGTCAAAGAGGTGACGGGAAAAACAGCAAGCCATATTATTGCTTTAATCGTAATGAATGAAGCAAAAGTACTTCTGAATTCTTCCAATAAACCTGTATCAGAGGTCTCATCTATCCTTGGTTTTAGTGATCAGTATGCGTTTTCACACTTTTTTAAAAAGCATATGGAAGTGAGTCCCAGACAGTACAGACATCAGTTTGAAAACTAAAATCCTACATTTGAACATCTTTTTCCAAAAATCAAACATTTGATTGATTTTGTTGTTGTCCTAACTTTGCATCTGTAAAACAAGGTAAAATGACACAAAAAATAAAAACAGCACTATCTGTATTGATAGCAGCTTTTCCTGCGCTGTTTTTTCACAACAGGTAAAACAGCTGACCGCAGGTGAGATTGCTGAACTGGCAGTTCAGAATCATCAGCAGTTGAAGGTTTCCGCTCAGAATATTGATATAGCCAAACAGAATATCAATGTTGCCAAGCTTCAGAAACTTCCAACCATCACGGCTTCTACAAGCCAATTCTATTTGGGGGATGCAGTAGCCATCGATAAAGATTTTTCAAATTCTACAAAGGTCCCTATGCCTCATTACGGAAGTTCGTATGCGGTTCAGGCTACTCAATTGATCTTCAAAGGAGGATTGGTGAATAAATCCATTGAAATGGCAGGGCTTCGTGAACAGCTTTCTGAACTGGATCTGGAGAAAAACAAACAGGATGTGAAATTCTTAGTAATCTCCAACTATCTGGATGTCTATAAGATCATCAACCAACAAGAAGTATTTCAGAATAATAAAAAGTTAGCTCAGGAACGTTTGAAAAATATCCAGAAGTTCTATCAGCAGGGAATGGTAACCAGAAACGAAGTGATTCGTGGTGAACTTGCCCTTAAAAACCTGGATCAGGGAATTCTGACCCTTTCAAATAATAAAAAAATCCTTAACTATAATTTAAATATTGCCTTAGGTTTATCTTCTGACACTGAAATTGTTCCTACTGAAAGTCTGGATAACAAAGAATCAGGAATTGGGATGGATTATTATATGAGCCTTGCTCATGACAGCAATCCGGTGTTGAAATCAGCACAGAAAAACATTGCAGTAGCGGATAAGAATATTGAAATTATTAAAACCGATAATTTACCTACGCTGGCAGGATTCGGCGGATATACTTTACAAAGACCGATTACTACGAGAAACCCTGTCTTGGATATGTATTCAGGAGGTTGGCAGACAGGAGTTTCTCTTAGTTACAATATCGATACCCTGTACAAAACAAAAGAAAAAGTAAAACTGGGAGAAATGCAGAAGAATCAGGCGAGTGATGCGATGACTTTGGTGCAGCAGAATGTAGATATGGGAGTGAATGCGGCGTATACCAAATACCAGGAGTCTATTCAGCAGGCCGATATTTTAAATGATTCCAAAAGGCTGGCAGAAGAAAACTACAAAATTACCGAAGCCAAATATCTGAATCAATTGGCTGTGCAGGCGGAAATGATTGATGCACAGAACCAGAAACTGCAGTCAGAACTGGATTATGCAAACGCAGAAATCAATGTTTTGTATCAATATTATAACCTTTTGAAAGCTACAGGAACACTTTAATTTTTTAAACTGAAATCAACACAATGGAAAACAAGGAACAAACTACTCAAAATACAACACCTACTCCTGCAAAACCAGCGGTAGACAGCAAAAAAAGCAGAACAAAAAAAATAAAATCAGAGCGATCATTTCTAATATCATCGTTTTTCTGGTGATCGGCTTCGGGTTATTCTGGCTGATTCGTGAATATTTCCACATCGGGAACAAAACATATACAGAAGCGGCTCAGGTAGAAGAATTTATCAACCCGATCAATACAAGGGTTTCTGCTTATATTAAAGAAATTAAATTTATTGAGCACCAAAGAGTAAAAAAAGGAGATACGCTGGTGATTTTGGATGAACGTGAAATCCTTACTCAGCTAGGACAGGCTGAAGCAGCTTACCAAAATGCAATGGCTCAAAAAACAGCAACCAGTTCTTCTGTCAACACAGTTTCCAATAATGTAAATGTTATGGAATCTAATATTGCAGGAGCAAAAGCAAGACTTTGGAACGCTGAACAGAACCTGAACCGATATAAAAATCTTTTATCTGCAGAAGCAGTAACGAGACAGCAGTACGATCAGGTAAAAACTGAATATGATGCTCAAAAAGCAGCTTATGAAACCTTAGTAAACCAAAAGCAATCAGCTAACCTTTCCACTACAGAAGTGAAAAGCAGATTAGGAATTAATGATGCAGAGATCAAAAGAACAAAATCTGCTTTGGATATGGCCAGAATCAATCTTTCTTATACCGTAATTACAGCACCTTATGATGGAGTGATGGGAAGAAGAACGATTTCTGAAGGTCAATTAATTCAACCAGGTCAGCAAGTGGCAACCATCGTATTGAATGGGCAGAAATGGGTAACTGCCAATTTCCTTGAAAGCCAGATGCCTAATATTAAAGTAGGGGAGAAAATGATGATGACAGCAGACGCATTGGGTGGAAAACAATTTGAAGGAGTGGTAACTGCTGTTTCTGCGGCTACCGGATCAAGATATTCAAATGTACCAACAGATAATTCAACAGGTAACTTCATAAAAGTACAACAGAGAATTCCTGTAAGAATCGAGTTTACAGCTGCTAATAAGAAAGAAGATCTTGAGAAGCTGAGTGCTGGTATGAATATGAACGTGAATATTAATAAAGACTAAAAGATATCAGAGGTCAGATTTCAGACTTGATATGATGAATAAAGATTGAAGGCTGAATTGGTAAAGTCTGTTATCTGATATCTGTAATCTAATATCTACAATATGTACAACAAAGGATTATATAGCGATTGGGTGCCCAAACCCGTACAGCTTCTGCTGATTGTATTACTGCTTGCCGTGGTAATGCCGATTGGTGGAGTGTATACCGGGAACATCAGCTCTCTGGTGAGTGGTACAGGAGCTATGACAGAATATTTCTTGTGGGCGAATTATGCGACCACTATTGGAATGGGAGCGTGTATGCCGGTTGTCATCAGGATCAAAATGCGGTTCAAGGTAAGAGACAAATTGGTATTGTTATTGGTTCTTTTAGGATTATTAAGCTATATCAATTCTACTACTTTACAGCCGATGATCTTCGTTTTTTCCGCTTTACTGATCGGATTTATGAAGATGATGGTAACTATAGAACTCTTCCTGCCATTAATGGTAATGATTGGGAACAGAGGGATTTTTTATGGAGCATTTTACACATTTGTTCTGGTGATGAATCAGGTGGCTGTGTATTATTCAGCGGAATTTGCTCTTCTGTATAATTGGCAGCAGTATTATATTTTTACAGCAGTTTTATGCTTTATTTTAGCTTTTATACACTGGATTTTCATGCATAACAAATACTTTGCCCTGAAAGTTCCATTGCATTATATTGACTGGTTGAGTATTCTGCTTTTTATTTCAACCTTTATGTTTTCGGCCTATGTGTATGCATTCGGAAGACAGCAGGACTGGTTGAATTCAAAGAATATCATTAATGCAAGTATTGCAGCATTTGTGAGCTTTGCATTGCTTTCTATTCGTCAGTTAACACTAAAGAGACCTTATCTTTCATTTAAAATTTTCACAAAAAGTAATGTACAGAATGGTTTATTTATGCTGTTCTGGCTAGGGATGTTCTTAGGAACAGCTTCTCTTCAGAATACTTTTGCTGTAGGAGTTTTAGGATATGATCAATTGACTAATGCGAAACTGAGCATGATGATGATTCCGGGAATCATTCTGGCTGGAATCATTGCTATATTTTGGTTTAAAAAAGAAAAACCATTGAAAATGTATATTTTTTCAGGGTTTGCAGGAATGATAGGCTATGCAATAATCATGTATTTCTCCATGGTAATGGAATTCAATTATGATAACTGGTACCTGCCTATGTTCTTAAAAGGCTATGGAATGTGTTCTCTGTTTATTTCTGTATGGTTCTATACATTAGATAAACTTGAAATGGATGAAATGCTGGCAGCTATCGGATTAATACTGGTTTGGAGAACTTTTTTAGCAGTAGGTATATTTTCTACCTTATATTCATGGCTACAATATCGTTTCCAGGTTACCGCAATAGGAGATCTTGCTGTTTATATGGACGGAATGACGGTAACTCCACAGAATGTAATGGCTAATATGAAAACCATTCAGCTTAATGCTATTCTTATCGCTACCAAAAAGATATTCGGATTTATTATTCTTATTGGTTTTGGAGTTTTGGTTTATGTACTTACCCATCACTTCGGAGCTAAACGATTCCAGTACTTCAGATTTATCAGAGTGCTTGGCGGTAAATCTGTTATTGCCAGAAGAAGACTTCGTGAACGTAAAAAATTATTAGAAGAAATAAAAGACGCAGCAGGACCTGCGATATAAAGATACCTTGTTTTTCACAGTAAGATCCTGGTCCTTAGTTGGGCTGGGATCTTATGATTTTTAGGTGGGAAGCAGGAAGCTGGAAGAGGGAAGTTATGATAGACGCTTAACAGCATTGCTCAACACAAGAGAATTTCCCCAAAGAATTTATGATAACTTCTAGATGTACCCATGACATAGATAACTTCCAGCATCCTTCTTCCAGCTTCCAGCCTTATAACCTCAAAAAGTGAAAAATTTCACCCTTTCTTATTTTTATTGTTTCTAAATAAAAATTACCTTTGCGAAATTATAAAACTTTGATTTGAAGGAATGAAAAAGCATTATGCATTCATAGGTCTGTTAGCATCGGGATTGATGTTTTCCCAAACTGTTAAAGATTCTGTACCCTCTAAAGGGATAGAAGATGTTGTTATCGTAGCATCAAGAAAACCTACCAAAATTTCTGAAATCCCAGGTACCGTTTGGGTAGTTCAGAAAGAAAAAATTCAGGAACAGGCGAAAAGCGGAGTTCCAATTAAAGAAATGCTATCCATTTTAATTCCGAGTATGGATATCGGACCGCAGGGAAGAACCAATTACGGCCAGAATATGAGAGGTCGTTCTGCTCTTGTGATGATAGATGGAGTTTCATTAAACAGCATCCGTACCATCAGCCGTCAGTTGGACGCCATTGATCCATTTAATATTGAAAGAATTGAGGTGCTTTCCGGAGCAAGTTCTATCTACGGTGGAAATGCAACGGGTGGAATCATTAATATCATTACAAAAACACCTTCCAAAAAGGGAATCAGTGGAGAAACTGAATTAGGAGTGCGTACAGGATTTATGGGGAAAGATGACCATGATTTCCGTGCAGCTCAGGCTATTTCAGCCAAAGGAGAGAAGTTCTTCGGAAGATTGGGTGTTGCTTATCAGCAAAATGGCGGTGCATATGGAGCAGATCAGAAACAGCTGTTTACAGATATTACCCAAACCGATCTTCAGTATAACCAATCTATTGACATTTTGGCAACTGGAGGATATCAGTTTAACAATAAGCATAAAATAACAGCTTCTCTTCAATATTATAATTCTAAATTCAATGGGGACAGAAGTTTGTATTTAGGGGAAAACCTAAGTGCTTTTACAAATCAAAATGCAAATCTGCTGGAAATGAGAGATGGCTTTTCTTCCGATAAAAATATAGGAACAGAACGTTATATGGCAACAGTGGCCTATACGGGAAATAATATTCTTGGCGGACAGGATCTGTATATTCAGTTAGCAACAAGGGGAGAAAAACTTGGATTTTATCCTTTCCCTGGAAAAATAGAATTGGCAGATAAAGAAAAAAGATACTATATGTCTTCGTCTCAGCAGGATACTTATTATTCCGGAATAAAGGCATTATTATCAAAATCATGGAAGGGGTTGAATATAACTTATGGAGCTGATATAGATTTTGAAAAATTTGAAGGGACACAATCTGTTTATGATATAGCTAAAACAATGTCCAGTGGAGGACTTGTCAATGAAACGATGTATAGTCTTGGCAGATATCCTACAAACCGTTCACAAAGCTATGCAGGATATGTTCAGGCAAAATATAATATCATTCATAAGTTACAGCTTAATGCAGGAGTCCGTTACCAGCATATTAATGTAAAAATGGATGATTTTGTGGGTTCTGAACAGCAAACACAGATTGCTATGGGATATGGAACATCTGCTTCAGAAATTCCAGGAGGAGAAAGCTCCTATAACGTAACCTTAGCGAATGCCGGATTACTCTATAAAATCAATGAACAGAATCAGGTTTGGGGAACATTCTCCCAGGGGGCAAGTTTAGCTGATCCTGCTAAATTTTATGGAGTAGGGAAATATGAGCTGGATAAGAACAAGAAGAATTGGAATGTAATCTCCAGTGTCAACGTGAAAGAGCAGCCTTTACAGGCTATTAAAACCAACCAGTTTGAAGTTGGATATCGTATTAATAAAGGCGGATTAAGAGCTCAGGTTGCCGGATTCTTAAGCAATTCTGACAAGACCGTGGCTATAGATAAAAAAACATATCAAATTCTTGTTAATGATCTGAAGTTAAGAAATATGGGAATCGAGGCTGAGATTTCTTATTCTATGAACAATGGAGTTTATTTTGGAGCCAGCGGATTATTGATTAAATCTGAAGTAGACAACAAAGGTGAATGGCAGAAACAGGAAATTTATAATGCTTCACCATCAAAATTGGTAACCTATATTGGGTATAATATCAAGAATTGGTCATTCAGATTCCAGTCGTTACAGAATTTCAAGCAGGAGGATGAACTTAAGAATGTAATTGAAGGTTACAATACATCAGACCTTATGATAGGATACCGATTCCAGTTTGGAAAATTGAACCTTGGGATTCAGAATTTGTTCAATACAGATTATCAAACCATTTGGAGCAAACGTTCTCAGGTTTTATATTCAAGCTACGGAATGCCTGCATTGTTTAATTATAAAGGAAGAGGCAGAACATTTAACCTGTCTTATACTTTTGAATTTTAAAAAATAAGATTAGGGTAATTATGCCTTAGTCTGAATCAAATACTTTCTACAAATCCGGTTTCTGATATTGATCGGAAGCCGGATTTTAACTTAAAAAATTAATTCAGTTATGGCTCAAGTTTCAACAGGGCAATTCATTGCCGAAGTCACAAGAAAAGAATACATCACCGATCATTTTATCAGAGTGTATTTGTATTCTCCAGAAGTTCAATTGTTTAAAAATACAACGATAGGAGATAATAATAAAATTGCTATTCCTCCGGTTGGCTTAAACGAAGTTCACTTTCCAACCATAGAAAATGATGAGTGGGTATATCCGCCAAAAGAAGTAGCTCCATCTATCAGAACGTATACTCATAGAGGAATTGACTTGGAGAAGAATGAAGTGTTTATTGATTTTGCAGATCATGGAGATGGAGGACCAGCCTCAAAATGGGCAAGGGAAGCAGAAGCAGGAGCAAAACTTGGAGTAATGATGCGCCTGGATGGAAAAGAGTTATACCCTGAAGCAGACTGGTATTTACTGGCAGGTGATGCTACGGCAATTCCTGTTTTAAGTGCTATTTTGGAAACCCTTCCAGAAACAGCAAAAGGAATCTGTATTATTGAAGTTCATGGAAAAGATGATGAACAGGTATTGGAAACCAAAGCAGATATTGAATTTAAATGGCTGCATAATTCCGAACCTCAAATCAGCAGTGAAATTGCTGAAGTGGTGAAGAATATTGATATTCCTGAAACTTCAAAATTTGGGTACGTAGCCTGCGAATTTTCCAGTGTTAAAGAAATTCGTACTTATCTCCGAAAAGAAAGAAACTGGACTTCAAAAGAGCTCTATGCATTTTCTTACTGGAAAGCAGGAAAAGCAGAAAACGAATCACAGGCAGACAGACACGAAGAAAAGGAATCAATAGCATAAGAGATTGAAGTTTGGAAGACGTGAGAAATGAGATAATAGACTTGAGATAGAGAGTTTAGAGTGTAAATTTGAGATTATGGTATAAAGTCCAACTTTAAACTTTAAACCATGAACTTTGAACCTTCTGCTTTGAACTTTATCCTCTGAAGCTGTATCTTTGCACCATGAAAGATTTAATGGGCCAAGCTATCTGGGATTATTATCACGATGAAAATCCTGAAGACCTGCAGACGGAAACGTCAATTTCTGAATTGGATGAACTTCCTGTAGACTATTTGTTCAGGGATTTTGAAGAGATGAATGCTATTGAGCAAAAAGCATTGCAGTTATCCAAAGGGAAAGTTTTGGATATTGGTGCAGGAGCAGGTTCACATGCATTATATCTTCAGAATGAGGCTGATCTTGATGTTACAGCTTTGGATATTTCTCCAAAATCTATTGAAGTTTGCCAGTTAAGAGGAATTAAGAAGGCTGTTTGCAAAAATATCCTTGATTTTTCAGGAGAAACGTTCGATACTGTTTTATTATTAATGAATGGTACCGGAATTTTTGAAGGATTATCCAAGATTGATACTTATCTTCAAAAGCTAGGTAATTTGTTGAACGAAGGCGGACAGATTCTAATTGACAGTACAGATATTTTGTATATGTTTGACCGTGATAAAGATGGTGGAGTATACATTCCTGCCGGCGGATATTACGGAGAACTGGAATATGTTGTTCATTATAAGGGGCAATCTGAAAAACCAATCACATGGCTTTATTTAGATTTCAATACCTTGAAAAATGCTGCTGAAAATAATGGATTTAAAGTAGAGAAAGTATTGCAGGATGAAGACTCTTATTTAGCAAAACTTACTAAGAGATAACTTGAAAATAGACCCTGATAATTAATGGTGATTAAAAAAGCCATTATAGTACAAATAATAATGGGGACAATATAAGAAGCTGCTCGGTAGGGCAGCTTTTTTGGTGTAAAAAGAACCCAGAACACCAACAATATCAAAGCACCTACAATGGCTATGAAAAGTTCCGGACTTTTTCTGTAGGAATAAATGGATTGGGTAGAGCCTTTATACATAAAAGAAACTATACCATTTTGAATGAAAAGGAAAACAAATCCAAAAATAAATGTCAGAACAGCAGGGCCATACTTCTTGAGTTTAATCAGGTTTAGTCCTAATAAAATTGCCCCTGGAATAGTTCCCAAAATGATGCTGATTATGAATATCATTTCCCTTGGGAAAAGCTTTATAGCATTTGAATCTTCTGTGATATGATCTCTCCAGAGCTCTTTCTCCTCTGCAGACTTTGCTTCTTCTTCTGTTTTTTTACTTTGAATTAACTTATGAACTGCGATTTTTTCCTGCTCAGTAAAAGATCTTCCTCTTTCGTTCAGAATTTCAAAAGCCATTTGAACGGATTCGGGAACAAAGCGATTGCCTTCTTTTAAATACTTTTCTAATTCTGAGTCGGAGAGTTTCCTTAAAACACTTTTATTAACCATAATAACGGCTGCAAATATAAATAATATTAGAATAAATAGGCAGCATTCAATTGTATCGGAGGTAAAATCCTTGCGCCTTAAAGCATATAGCTTGTGAATTAACTTGCGTCTTTGCGTAATCCAACAATTTACAAAAAAGAATCAATAAAGGATAAGTGTATTTAACGATATTTAATAGAAATGGGCTTTAGTCCGTTTTATCTTTCATGTCCCTTCATTGGTTTTAGCCAAAACTTATTTTAGAATCATCTGCGAGAGAATATAATATATTAAAAAACTGGTCTGCAATTAAAAAGAAAGGCTGCTTCATCCGAAACAGCCCTTAATCTTTATATTTAGATATTAATTATCCAATCTCAATACCGTTCTCAACATTACTGTCATCCGGTGTTACGAAAGATAATTTACCATCCGGTTTAGTCGTTAATAACAACATTCCCTGAGATTCAATTCCTCTGATCTTTCTAGGAGCAAGGTTCAATAAAATCATTACCTGCTTTCCAATTACTTCTTCAGGAGTAAAGCTTTCTGCAATACCTGAAACTACAGTTCTTACGTCTACTCCTGTATCTACAGTAAGTTTCAATAATTTATCTGCCTTTTCTACTTTCTCAGCCTCTAAAATAGTAGCGGTTCTAAGATCTATTTTTGTAAAATCATCAAAAGTGATTTCTTCTTTCATTGGATTAGCGTTAGGGTTGGTTTTCTTATTGTTTTGTTTGGTGTCTTCAAGCTTTTGGATTTGAGCTTCAATCACATTGTCTTCAATTTTTGAGAATAGAAGAGATGCTTCATTGATTTTATGACCTGTTTCAATTAAAACAGATTGTGTTTCAACGTCACTCCAGCTTTTCTTTTCAACATTGAACATGTTCAATAGCTTTTCAGAGCTGAAAGGCATAAATGGTTCACAAAGCTGAGCTAATGCAACAGCAATCTGAGCTCCTACAAATAGAGATTGAGCTGCCTTTTCTGGATTATCTTTGATGGTTTTCCAAGGCTCTTCAGTCTGAAGATACTGGTTTCCAAATCTTGCAAGGTTCATTAATGCAGATAAAGCATTTCTGAATTCATAATTATCAAGGAACCCTGAAATTTCAGCTGCTGCTTTATTGATCTCTTTTAACTCTGGGCTGTTAATATCTCCCTGAGGAATAACTCCATCATAATATTTATGAATAAGAACTGCAACTCTGTTGATGAAGTTTCCGAAGATACCTACCAATTCAGAATTATTCTTCGTTTGGAAATCCTTCCATGTAAAGTTATTATCCTTAGTTTCAGGAGCCGATGAAAGAAGAGCATATCTTAAAACATCCTGTTGTCCTGGGAAATCTTCAACATATTCATGTGCCCAAACCGCCCAGTTTCTTGAAGTTGAGATTTTATCGTTCTCAAGGTTCAGGAATTCAAATGCAGGTACATTTTTAGGCATGATATAATCTCCATGTGCCTTCATCATTGCCGGGAATATGATACAGTGGAATACAATATTATCCTTTCCGATAAAGTGTACCAGGTCACTGCCTTCACTTTGCCAGTAATCTTTCCAGTCTTTTCCGTTTTTCTCAGCCCATTCTTTCGTGAAAGAAATATATCCGATAGGAGCATCAAACCAAACGTAAAGTACTTTCCCTTCTGCATTTGGAAGAGGGACAGGAACTCCCCAGTTCAGATCTCTGGTCATTGCACGTGGCTTTAACCCATCGTTTAACCATGATTTAACCTGACCGTATACGTTAGGTTTCCAGTCATCTTTATGACCTTCAATGATCCACTCGTTTAAAAAGTCTTCATATTCGTTAAGTGGCAGGTACCAGTTCTTTGTTTCTTTAAGAATAGGAACATTTCCACTAAGCATTGATTTTGGATTAATCAGCTCGGATGGAGATAGGGTAGAACCACATTTCTCACACTGGTCACCGTAAGCATTTTCATTGCCGCAGTTCGGACAGGTTCCTACAATATAACGGTCTGCAAGGAATTCTCCAGCCTGCTCATCAAAATACTGTTCAGAAACTTCTTCCGTAAATTTTCCTTTTTCATAAAGAACTTTGAAGAAATCCTGGCTGGTTTCATAATGCTTGGGAGAAGTTGTTCTGGAATATTCATCAAATGAAATTCCCAGATCAGCAAAAGATTTTTTAATAATCCCGTGATATTTGTCAACAATATCCTGAGGAGTAACTCCTTCTTTTTTAGCTCTTATGGTAATAGGAATACCGTGCTCATCTGAACCACAGATAAACGCTACATCTTTTCCTAATCTTCTCTGAAATCTTGCGTAAACATCCGCAGGAATATAAACACCTGCCAAATGTCCTATATGAACCGGACCGTTTGCATAAGGCAAAGCTGCCGTAATCATCTTTCTGTTTGACATTTATAGTAAAGTTTTGACTACAAAGATAAGGATTATCTCTGTAATACCGCTCTTTGTGGAGTTATTATGATAAATCTTGTCGTTTTCCGGACTTGAATATGAAATTAAGTTAAACGAATGTTTAACTTTTTGTTAACGCGAAACAAATATTATGCATTGCATACTATCGTGTAAAATATTGAGGCGTATAATTTTAACTAAAAACGGTTTCGTAATATACATAATTTTATCATAATTTATATTAAAATTATAATAATTCTAATTTTTTTTTAAATTGCAGCACTGGCAACAGGCCAGAACAAGACTGAAACGAAACTATAAAAATAAGATTGTGAAGAATTTTACAACGGTATTAAAAATAGCGCCTGCTTTCTTACTGGCAAGTACAGTAATGCACGCGCAGATTAAAGACACTGCCGCCAAAGAGAAAAAAATCGAGGAGGTAGTCTTGATTGGATATGGTAAACAGAAGAAAACTGATTTAACCGGATCTATTACGGCTCTGTCTGCTGCTGATTTTAATAAAGGAGCAGTAACTACTGCTGAAGGATTAATTAATGGTAGATCTTCGGGGTTAGTGATTACCCAGTCTGGGACACCAGGAAATGAGGCTACAATAAGGATCAGAGGTGGATCTTCATTGAATGCTAATAATGATCCTTTACTGGTTGTAGATGGTTTACCATTAGATGGTGTGTCTTTGTCTACCATTAATCCTAATGATATTGAATCATTTTCAATACTGAAGGATGCGGCTTCTACTGCGATTTACGGTTCCAGAGGTTCTAATGGGGTGATATTAATTACCACTAAAAAAGGGGGTAAGAAGCTTAGAGTTGCTTTAAACGCATTTACAACAGTAAATACTCTTGCTAAAAAAATTGATGTATATTCCGGTGATGAATTTAGAAATATCATCAACCAGTATGTACCGGGGAAAGCTAATTTATTAGGTACGGCCAATACAGACTGGCAGAAGGAAATCTTCAAGACATCTGTGACTACCGATATCAATGCTTCGGTTTCCGGAAGTTTATTTGGGAGAGTTCCGACTCGTTTTTCCATTGATAATATGGATAATTCAGGGCTGTTGATTACTTCCCAGTTCAGAAGAACAACTGCGAATATTGCATTAAGTCCAAGTTTCTTTGATGATCATCTGAAATTTAACATTACAGGTACTTATTCTTATACTTTTCAGAATAAAGCCAATGAAGATGCTATAAAAAATGCACTTTCCTATGATCCTACAAAACCTGTCTTTGATTCTGCTTCCCCATTTGGAGGATATACTGAGTGGACAAGATATGACATGATAGGAGGGATTAAGGTTCCTAAAGCATATGGAAACTCAAACCCTGTGAGTATGCTCAGAAATAAACATGATGTTCAGAATTTCAGAAGGTTTTTCGGAAATATTAGCATGGATTATAAGTTTCACTTCCTTCCTGACCTGAGATTGATCGTGAATGCAGGTTTAGACAGTAAAGAACTGGATGGGCATGTGGTCACTAATAAATATTCCAGAACGGGTTATTTTTCTGTAAATAACGTGTTTGATTTTTATGGAGAGGATTCTTATTCAGATGAAAGTATTCTTAATAAAAATGCTAATGTACAGTTGAATTATGCCAAAACTTTTGGAAAGTTCAATCTTGAAGCTATGGGAGGGTATGAATATCAGAATTACCACAAAGTGAGTTCTGCATCAGGAAATACATTGTTATATGCATTAGATCCAACCAATAATTTTTATAATCCGGATTCTAAACCGGATGTGAATTTACAGGCGTTCTTTGGGAGATTAAACTTGGGATATGCCAATAAATATTTACTTACTATTAATTATAGAAGAGATGGTTCTTCCCGCTTTAGTAAAAATAACAGATGGGGTAACTTTGGTGGAGTTGCTGCAGCATGGAAAATATCGGAAGAAGACTTCTTAAAAGGAAACAGTAGTATCTCTGACTTAAAATTAAGAGCAAGTGTCGGAAAAACCGGTCAGCAAGATATTGGGGTATATAGATATGATTATTTTAAAACTTATAATACTTCAACTACTTTATATTATCAATTTGGAAACCAGTTTTACGAAATTGCAAAAGCAAATGGATATAACCAGAATCTTAAATGGGAGGAAAGTTTAAAGTATAACCTAGGAGTAGATTTTGGATTTTTAAATAATAGGATAAAAGGGACATTGGATTTTTATCTGGCAGATACAAAAGACCTGTTATCAATTGTTCCTGAAGGACCTTTAGAAAATTTAAGAATTATAGGTCCTAAAAATATTGGGAAACTTCAATCAAGAGGGGTAGACCTTGGATTGGATGTAAAAGCTGTGAAAAATGAAAATTTCACCCTGAATTTTAATTATAATCTATCTTATAATAAAATCAATATCAAACAACTTGAAGTGAATGGTATTGATAAAGGTGGTGTTGGTCTTGGTGGGTTTGTTCAGACTTTTAGAGAAGGATATTCTCCATATGCATTCTGGGTGTATCAACAAGTTTATGATGCTAATG
Organism: Chryseobacterium sp. CH25; assembly: GCF_004119455.1. Lineage (GTDB taxonomy): Bacteria > Bacteroidota > Bacteroidia > Flavobacteriales > Weeksellaceae > Chryseobacterium. The sequence continues at coordinate 789,127 of NZ_NRQT01000001.1, read as the reverse complement.
GAAAACCTGTTGAAGGAGCTTATGTAGATAGAAATGGTGACGGACAAATTACCAGTGCAGATAAATATAATTATAAAAAACCTCAGGCAGATGTTACAATGGGCTTGATGACTAATGCAACGTTTGGCAAAAACTGGGATTTTTCTATGGGATGGAGAATGAGCTTGGGGAATTATGTGTATGATCAAATTTCTGCTGACAGAGCTCACTTAGGAAATATTAACAATACAGTGGATAATACAATCAGTAACAGTCCTTTGGATTTTAATACAACTCGTTTTATTGAACCTCAAAAGATGTCTGATTACTACGTGAAGAACGGAAGCTTTTTGAAGCTGGATAATGTAACATTAGGATATACCTTCAATAAATTCATAGGAAATAATGCTAGTTTGAGGGTATACGTTGCAGCTCAGAATGTTTTTACAATAACGAAATATAAAAACATTGACCCTGAGGTGTTTAATGATGGTGTAGATAATTCAATCTATCCAAGAGCACGAATGTTTACCCTAGGTATTAATGCTAACTTCTAATCTTCTTTACAATGAAATTTAACAGAATAAAAATATTTAAACTAAGAAATTGGGCCATTGCAGGCGCTTTTCTTTTTGCAACATCATCCTGTCTGAATGATTTGGATGTAAAAGTTCAAGATGATGAATTATTTACATCAGAACAATTCTATGCAAACCCAGCTTCATACAAGCAGTTTTTAGCTAAAATCTACGCAGGTTTAGCAGTAACAGGGCAGAAAGCAGGAAATGGTGATTCAGATTTAGGAAATGAAGCAGATGGTGGTCCTAATGAAGGTTTTTCTCAGTATTTAAGAGGATATTGGCAATTACAGGAGCTAACTACGGATGAAGCTATTATTGCTTGGGGGGAAAGTGATAACCCAACAATCAAAGATCTTAATTTCAATATGTGGAACGCTGATAATGTATTTAATGAAGCATTTTTTGCAAGAATATTTTTTCAGATTGGTCTTGTAAATGAATATTTAAGAGAAACAACGGATGAAAAACTGAACTCTAGGGGAGTATCATCTGACTTAAAAGCTCAGATTAAAACTTTTAGAGCTGAAGCGAGATTCTTAAGAGCTTTATCTTTTTATCATGCTATTGATATTTATGGAAAGATGCCTTTTGCTACTGAAAATGATCCTTTAGGAACAAAACCGGTGATGCAGTCAAGAGAGTTTATGTTCAATTATGTAATTGATGAGTTAACTGCCATTGAAGGAGACCTGCCTGCTCCAAGGATGAATGAATATGGAAGAGCAGATAAAGCTGCAATATGGATGCTAAAAGCTAAATTATATCTGAATGCAAAAGTTTATACAGGAGCAGATAAAAGTACAGAAGCACTGGCAGAAGTTGAAAAGGTAATTGGTTCCAATTATAAAATAGCCCAAATCCCTTATGCTAATTTGTTTAAAGCAGATAATAACAGCAATGGAGCACAGGAAGAGATTATCTTCCCTATTAATTTTGATGGGATCAAAACAAAAACTTACGGAGGTACTACCTTTCTAATTCATGCAAACTGTACAAATGAAGTAGGAGCAACGTTAGGAATTGATTTTGGCTGGCAGGGATACAGAGTTAGACAGGAGTTTATGCAATCGGTTGGAAATACAGACCCTAGAGTAATGAAAGTTGCAGGAAATACAGATCCGGCTTCTATTTCAGATTATTTAAAATTTGATCAGGGAACCAAGCTTATTAAATTCTCTAATAAAACTTCAACAGATGGTAACGGAAGTGATTCCAACTTTGTAGATACAGATTTTCCATTGTTCAGAATGGCGGATGCTTACCTGATGTATGCAGAACTTGCTATAGTAAATGGGAAAGGAAACATTGCCACAGCTTTGAATTATGTAAATATTCTTAGAACCAGAGCTGGAGCCCCTTCGGTATTACAGTCAGCTTTAACACCTGATTTTATTTTGAATGAAAGAGGGCGTGAATTGTATTGGGAAGGATACAGACGTCAGGATTTAATCCGTTTTGGGAAATATACTTCAGGTTATACCTGGCAGTGGAAAGGCGGAAATATGAGTGGGACAGATCTTTCAAGTAATAAATTACTTTTCCCAATCCCTAATAAATATCTTAATTTGAATTCTAACCTATCTCAAAACCCTGGTTATTAATTAAAATGAAAAACATGAAGAAATTTTTTAAAATATTAATAATAGCAGTTGCCGGGATTTCTTTGGTGGTTTCCTGTGAAAAAGATGAAGACCAGGCGGTACTGAATGAAACAGCTCAAAGCAAGATCTCAGCTGATAAAACAACAATTGTTTTAGATAAAACGAAATTAGATACAGAAGCTGTAAGTTTTACGTGGTCAAAATCTACGTTTGACCTTACAGTCGTATCAAAGCCACAAATAGAACTTGGAATTAAAGGAACTAGTTTTAAAGGAAGTAAACTGGTAGATGTAGTGAGCTCACCTTCTTCTTTAACAAATAAGGAACTGAATACACTGGCAATGAGTCTGGGGGCAGTTGCCAATAAAGTGAATGAGATAGAAGTGAGGCTTAAAACAAGTGTAGGTAAGGCCGTTTTTTATTCTAACGTTCTTACTTTGGCTGTAACCCCTTACATTCTGGGACCTAATTATAATTATACAGATCTTTATCTGATAGGAGATGCTACAGCTGCAACATGGGATAATACAGCTACAAACACAAAGTTTCTATCATTACAAAAAGGAGCTACAGCAGGTGTTTATTCTTATACAGGATATTTTGCAAAAGGAGGTTTTAAAATGATTAAAACTCCTGGATCCTGGGATCCTCAATATGGAATGGGGGGAGCAACTGGTATTTTGAGTTCAAGTGGATCATCGGGAGATATTAAAGTGGATGTTGCAGGGTATTACAAACTGACAATTAATACAAATGCATTAACATATACATTTGATGCAATTGCCGATCCAACTACAACTTATACTTCCATATCAATGATAGGAACAGCTTCAGGAGACTGGAGTACAGATGTTGATCTACAGAAATCAGCTTTTGATGCTCATATTTGGGTAAAGAAAAATGTAATGCTGAATTCTGGAGAATTCAAATTCAGAGCTAATCATGATTGGTCAACAAGCTGGGGCATTGCGCAGGAATTTTACGGAGTAACAACTGTAGGAGGTGCCAATATCCCATTAAGTACAGCATTTAATTATGATGTTTACTTCAATGATATCACAGGAGAATTCTCTGTAATCCCAGTATTTTAAGTCAATAAAAATCAAATTAAAATAAAGCAAAGTGCTGCTTTACTGCAGCACTTTATTTTTTTAAGTTAATAAATAGTCATTATGAAGAAAATTACAGTTGGAGCACTCTTGCTCTCAATGATGTTTACAGGTGTGAAAGCACAATCTTTAAAATCGCCGGACGGTAAATTTGAGATGAACTTCCAGTTAAAAGATGGAGTTCCTTTCTATAATCTGAAATACAACGGTGCGGTAGTGGTTGAAGATTCAAAATTGGGATTGAGATTATTTAAAGACACAGCCATAAAATTTGCTTCTGAAATTGCCAAACCAGAAGATGCAAAATTCGACCTTAATAACGGTTTTGCAAAGGTAGATGAAAAAAGAGACTCCAAAAACGAGACATGGCAGCCGGTTTTGGGAGAGAAGAAAAATTATATCAACCACTACAATGAATTAGCAGTTACGTTAAATCAGGCTTCTACAGACAGAAGTATTGTAGTGAAATTCAGATTGTTCAATGATGGTCTTGGATTTAGGTATGAATTTCCACAACAGAAAAATCTTAATTATTTCGTAATCAGAGAAGAAGATTCTGAAATTGATTTCCCAACCGATATGAAGGCTTGGTGGATGGTTGCAGATTACGATTCTCAAGAATATCAGTATCAGGAAACAAAAGTTTCTGAAATTCCGGCAAAATGGGATAAAGCGTTTGATGCTAATGCTTCTCAGACCTTGGTGAAAAATGCAGTTCAGTCTCCGTTAATGCTTAAAAGAGAAGGTAAATCCCCTTTATATATTAATGTTGCAGAAGCTGCAGTATTAGATTATCCAGTGTCACACCTTGAGGTAGATGCTCAGAATTTTAAGTTCAAAACACACTTAACAGCAGACAGACAGGGAGCGAAAGGATATATCCAAACTCCATCAGTAACGCCTTGGAGAACAATTATTGTAGCTCCAAAAGCTGAAGAGGTAATGGACTCTAAAATGATCTTTAACCTGAACGAACCTACAAAGTACACCGATACTTCTTACATTCACCCTACAAAATATATGGGTGTTTGGTGGGAGATGATCATCGGGAAATCTCAGTGGGCTTATTCTACAGCTGAAAATGTTCATTTGGGTAAAACAGATTTTACAAAACTGACTCCAAATGGAAAACATGCAGCAAACAATACAAAAGTTAAAGAATATATCGATTTTGCTGCTGAAAACGGATTCCAGGGATTATTAATTGAAGGCTGGAATGTTGGCTGGGAAGACTGGTTCGGACATTCTAAAGAGTTTGTTTTTGATTTCATTACTCCTTACCCGGATTTTGATATCAAAATGCTGAACGATTATGCGCATTCAAAAGGAATTAAGCTAATCATGCACCACGAGACTTCAGGTTCTGCTACGAACTATGAAAGATGGGCTGATAAAGCATTCCAAACAATGAATAAATATGGGTATGATGCGGTGAAAACAGGATATGTAGGAGATATTATCCCAAGAGGAGAACATCATTATTCTCAATGGACCATCAATCATTACTATAGAATTGCTGAAAAAGCAAACGACTATAAAATCATGGTAAACTCTCACGAGTCTGTGCGTCCTACAGGAGAAAGCCGTACTTATCCGAACTATATTTCAGCAGAAGCAGCACGTGGAACAGAATATGAAGCTTTCGGTGGAAATAAGCCGGATCATCAGACTGTACTTCCTTTTACAAGATGGATGGGTGGTTCTATGGACTACACACCGGGAATTTTCCAGACGAAGTTAGACTACTATTTCCCTGGAGATACACGTTTCGTGAAAACTACGTTGGCTAAACAGCTTGCTTTATACGTCACAATGTATATGCCGCTTCAGATGGCTGCTGACCTTCCTGAGAACTATAAGAAGCATATGGATGCATTCCAGTTCATCAAAGATGTAGCTGCTGATTGGGATGATACGAAAATCTTATCTGCAGAACCGGGAGATTATGTAATCACTGCCAGAAAAGCAAAAGGTACAGAGAATTGGTTTGTTGGAGGAATTACAGATGAAAACAAACGTGAATACACAGTAGATTTCTCATTCCTTGATAAAGGACAGACATATGAAGCAACGATCTATGAAGATGGAAAAGATGCTGACTATATTGATAATCCTCAGAGTTATCATATTTATAACAAAACAATCACAAGTAAGTCAAAAATTAATTTTAAAATGGCTAGAAGTGGCGGTTTTGCAATAACAATTAAGAAAAAGTAATTATTTTGTAAAAAAAATCTTTTTTCATTTGATAAAATATCTATATTTGGGGAAATATAATAATGTATTAACCAAAACTATTTTAACATGAAAAAGAAATTAAAAATTACCAGTAATCTAGAGCAAAAGAACATCCTTAAAAAAGCGATGCAGACTTCTGAAAATGTAGATTTATATAAATCTATTTTTGGTGGAATTTCTGTTATAATATCACCTGAAAACTGTAGCGTAACAGCCAGATCAGGAGCTTCTGCTGCTTATAATAAAGCTGATCAGTTCTTATTGGCTACTCCTAAGTTATAATTACTAAATTAAAAATATATAGTTCTTCGCTGGAATAAATAGCGGAGAACTATATTTTTATCTGATAGGATATGATTACATCTTTTGTATTAAAGGTTGCAAGTAGATGCAATCTCAACTGTTCGTATTGTTACATGTATAATTTGGGTGATAAAACGTATTTGAAGCAGCCTAAATTCATGTCAATTGATACTATAAAAGCTTTCGCTGTCAAACTTAATGAATATTGCCTGGAAAATAATTTGAATAATATACAGATTGTTTTTCATGGAGGAGAACCCTTATTAATATCCAAAGAGTTTTATCGTGAATCTATCAAAATTTTCACAGAAATACTTCCCGATCATTATTTTGATTTTGTGATCCAGACCAATGGGGTTGGGTTGGATGAAGCATGGTATAAGCTCTTTAATGAATTGGGTATCAGGGTTGGGGTAAGTATTGATGGTCCTAAAGAATATCATGACAAATACCGTGTTTTTCATAACGGAAAAGGTTCTTATGATGAGGTAAAAGAAGCTATTATCTTGGGACAGGATTATGGACTTAACGGGATATTATCCGTTATTAATATTAACATTCCTCCTCAGAAACTATATGATGAAGCGAAAAACCTTAATGTAAAAGGTCTTAATATCCTTCTTCCGGATGGACATTTTGATCAGCTTCCCGATGGGATGGAGAGGGAATTGGTTAATACAAAAAATTATACTCCCTATGCAGATTGGCTCATAGAACTCTTTAAAATCTGGAAGAATGACAAAGACAGGATGACTGTAAGATTTTTTAAAACACTTATTGACCTGATTGTAGGCGAGGATGAAGGTGATCAGGTTTTAGGTAAAAATATCAATGGTGTTGCCGTATTGGAAACCAATGGGAATTTAGAAGTGGCAGACTTTATAAGAGCCTGTTATGAAGGAATAACCAGAAACAATATTAATATTCATACCCATGCTATTGGAGATGTGTTTAAAGACAGACTTTTTGATGTCTATATGAATGCCCACTCAATGGTATCGCAGAAATGCCTTAACTGTTCTCTCTATGATTTTTGTGGTGGTGGATTTTTAGGAAATCGCTATTCTAACGACAGAGGGTTTGATAATCCTACTATTTATTGTCATGATATGATTAAGCTTATTACCTACATTCAAAATGATATTATTGACGATATTCCACAAGAAGCACAAGAGGAAATGGGAGTGTCCAAAGTTTCTTATGATGATGTAGTACATGAGCTGGAGTTTGAAACTGAAGAAATTATGATTGAGTCTGAAGTTAAAGAAAAATTAATGCATTATCGTTTAGCATGAATCTGAAGAAAGGAATGTACCTGGCCGGAGATTCTGATTTCAATTGGAAAAACCAGCTTAAAATCAATAAAGGAGTAGTTGCCGAGAAAGTGGTGAATACAGGAATTGAGTATTTTGATAATGCATATTTACCCAATGATAAATGGCGTGATCTTACTGAAGCTGAATACAAACTACTTTCTTATTCCGGGAAAGGAAATAAAATGTTCAATACGTTAGGATTGGGCGAAATTCCGGCTGAATTAAAGACGCTTTTTAAAGCAATAAAATTAGAAGAGTGCAAAACTCTTTTTGATGTTCAACCTAAATTCCAGGAAGATGAGAAGCTTACATTAAAGCTTAATGAAGTCTTAAATCAATTTCTTAATCAGAAATCAGAAACTCAGAAATACAACTTTCACAGAATTACGAGATGTCTTCCGGATATGCATACCACCACTTTTCATCTCCATAATAGAGAGCATATAAAATATACAGGTTTGCATATTGATCAGAGTACAAAGTTTACTCCGAATACTGCCTATAAATCAGACAACAGGATTTCTATCAATATTAGTCAGGAATCCAGGTATCTGTATTTTGTCAATTTAACGCTGAAACAAATCTATACCGATGTTAAGAAACATTATCAGGATGTTTCTGTAACGTCAGATAATATTGTAGAACTATTTTTCTCACTTTATCCGGATTATCCGGTGATAAGAATGGAAGTAAAGCCGTATCAGTATTATATTGCTCCAACAGATAATTTTATTCATGATGGAAGTACGCTGGGAAATAAAAAGTTTGATATTACAATGGTATTTGTAGGAGAATTTAATAATTACTAATGACTATGAAACTAAAATCAGGAATCAAAATATATGGCGAGAATTTAGAAGATGTTTTAGAAATCAATTCCGGTGTAGCTCATCATTCAAAACACGAGCCCGTAGAAATTGTATTCAGAGACATTAAGTTCAAAGCACAATATGAACCCAATGCCCATTTGGCAAAAAGGGACTGGAGAAAACTGTCTGAGCAGGAACTGGAAACTATAACAGGAGATCACGTTAATAAAAAAGATTATAATTCTGTTTTTATAGGAGAAATTCCTGAAGAATTAAAAGAAATGTTTCATAAACTGAATCTTCATTCTGCGACTTCAGATAGTGATGCATTTCAGAAATTTATTGAAAATAAAGAACTGGTTCAGGAGCTGAATACTCATCTTAATGACGTTTTAGATGAAATTTCTATGGCGCCTTATAGGTTTATGAGTATTGCAACCAACTATCCCAATAGTGAAGTAGTTTCTTTAAATAAAAGAAAACTACCAGAAAATTATACTTTTAATGATATCCATTTTATAGGAGTTCATAAAGATAGTTCTAAAGATATGACGCTGCATACCTGTTATCAGTACGGGAATAGATTTACCATCAATTTAGGAGAGCAGCCCCGCTATTTTTTGTTTATCAACCTTACAATGAAACAGGCATGTAATATGCTTAAAGAAAAAGAGGAACTTAAGGATGTAGAAATAACTAATGAGAATATTACAGACTATTTTCTAAAACATTACCCAACCTATCCTGTGATTAAAATGAGGCAGAATCCTTATCAGTTTTATATTGCTCCTACAGATAACTGCTTTCATGATGGTACCACAATAGGAAATACAGCCATAGATGTTGTAATGACTTATTTGGGTAAATTTTGTATTTAATTTAAATAATATTGAAGTATGAAGCCTTTCTTATCATTATGCATTGTCTCATTTCTAACGTCCTTTTCATTTGCTCAGAATAATAAATTACCTGTTCTGAAAGCAAATGGATCTAAGGCTGTTATTTACGAAAAAGATAATGGCTTAAAAACAGACTGGAATATAGACCCTACAATTAAACCGGATGTATATACCGTGTCTAAAATAGCAACTTCCAAAAAACGGGTTATTGTAAAAACAGATATAGATTCTCTCATTGTAGATATCAAAAAAGGAGAAAAAAAAGATTTTATCATTCTTTTGAAGGGGAAAGACTCTGCATTGACGAGAATAGAATCTCTGCCACCGAAAGATTTCAGTAAAATGTCCTTTAAAGATACTCTGCAGCTTCATATGAATGAGCAGAATACCATATTTGTAAAAACAGTACTCAACAAAGTAGACTCCCTTTTACTTAATTTTGATACAGGTACAAGTGATCTTGTCCTTACACAGGAAACATTAAAGAATAAAATCAAAAGCTCATTAAAAGCAGGTCCTAATATCCTGCAGATGGGGAAAAAAGAATATCAGGGGTTTAAAATTTATCCGGCACAGCTTACCGGGCATGGCACAGACGGTAGATTTGGATGGGATTTATTTGATGGAATGATTGTAGAATTAAACCATGATAAAGGAATAATGGTTGTACATTCTCAGCTGCCAGCCAATGTGAAATCTCAATATTCTCAGGTTCCGATAAAGTATTTTAATAATGTCTTTCAGGTTCCGGTAGATATTGTACAGGGCGAAGTTAAAAACAAAGATTGGTATCTGTTTGATACAGGATATCAGAGAACTGCCATGCTGGATGGTCCTTTATTAAACGAGCAGGGTTTTCCCACCGATAAAATGAAGGTCATTAAAAAAGTAATCATGAGAGGAGCTCAGGGAAATGAAATTCCTGTGATGACTTCAAACCTTCAGACCCTGTCACTGGGAAAAACAAAACTAAAAGATATTCCTGTACAGCTCTTATCCCAAAGCAGACCTGTAACAGGAACCAGAATGAATATCTTAGGCAATGAAATTCTGAAAAGGTTCAATTTGTTTTTAGACTTTCAAAAAAATATCGTTTATCTGAAACCAAACAAATTGGTTGATGCTACTTATATTGAAAGTAAATAAGTAGTTTTAATGTATAATGATAAAAAGTCCCCAAATTGCTGATTTGGGGACTTTTTATTTTCTAATTGGTGGTGTATTCAGGCTCAGTAGTTTCTGTCTGCTCAGTCTGAGTAATTGTTGTTTTGGTTTTTACCTTTTCTTTGTATTCCTTCTGAAACTGCTTTACGGTTTTACCGGTGCCATCATGTCTCCATCCCGGAGAGTAGAAGAGGTATTTCAGACGATCAGTGAAAGAAAGTCCCGGTTGTCTCAGGTCCTTTCCGATCCTTCTCCATTCGTAAAACAGAACAGTAGCCGGATCTTTAGACTTCATTTTAGGGTAGATACCGTATTTAACAGGAACTTCAGGGTCCTCTTTTTCAAATGTTCCGAAGATTTTATCCCAGATAATCAGTCCCATTCCCATATTACGGTCAAGATATTTGATGTTACAGGCATGATGTACACGGTGATGAGAAGGAGTCACTAAAATGTATTCCAGAAAGCCCATGCTTTTGATAGATTGGGTATGTACAAAGGTTCCATAGATCTGAATAGCAGAATAAGCCACCATCACATGCAGTGGATGGAATCCGATGAATGCTAAAGGAGAGAAGAATAGATATCTGTACAGAGGCTGAAATACAGGGCTTCTGAATCCTGTGGTGATATTGAAATAATCAGAATTATGATGAGTAATGTGTACCGCCCAAAACACACGGGAATGGTGGTCTACATAATGATGAACATAATAAGCAAAATCCTGGGCCAGAAATACGGCAATCCAATACCATACCCCAACTTCCCAGTCAAAAATACGATGATAGTAAAAGAACATCATAACGAGCATAGAAAAACCCTTCATAATGATATCAAGGCTATAATTTAAAAGTGCTAAAAGCACATTGGTAGCCACATCTTTCGTTTCATAAAGCTTTTCTTTATTAAAGTGGCTGTATGCCATCTCTATGAAAATGATACCCGCGAACATAGGAATGGCCCAAGGATAAACAATATCCGGTCCATCACTTTCAAACATCTTACTAAAATCAAACATTTTTTCTGTAAATCTAAACATAAAACCGTTAAAAATTGCTTATTTTGGATTAAATATTCTCTTTATGTGATAATTTAATGAAAATTTAATAAAAAAAATAGAACGCGAATAGTGAAATATTGTTATTTTCTTTTAATAGCTCCTATGATATTTGCAAAAATCTATAAAGAAAGAATAATAAAGTTTAGAATGGTAGTTATTTGGAAATAATTGTTACTGGTTACAAAAATATAAGACTATATTATGTGAAATAGTAAATTTTGAATGTAATTAAAACTTGTTTCTCAATACGTAAATTGACTTTTTGAGGTGTTTTTATTCAAAATAAATTGTTATTATGTTAAGTCAAAATTCTCTCTTAAAGGAGAATTTTTTTATTTTCTAGCCTAACTGCTTTTTAAGCTCTCAATAATTGTTTTTTTTCTTACAAAAAAGCCTTGTTTGAAGTTGTTTTTTATTTTTTATCACAATAGTATAATTAGATCTATTTGCTTGTTTTATTGGTTTGTAAGGGTTGTTTTTTATTAAAATATTGATTTTTTTTAAATTTTTAATGCTTGTTTTATAATTTTTGTTAATTTGGTAGTACTAATAATCCTCATAGAGAATGAAAACTCAGTACCATTTAAATATGTGTAGTTGCCTTGCCTTGTGCTTAGGTGTCTTCTATGGTAATGCACAACTTATAGATCAGAAAAATAAGATCTGGGAAAAAGCAAAATCCGAATCGTTGCGAGAAACCTCAAAATGCGATTACGGTTCATTGCTCAATTTCAATTGTAATATAAGGCAACACTTTCCAAAGCCTATTACCTATAGTAAAAATGATGCCCAATCTCTAATTGTTGTACATCATTCAGATGAAGACGAAAATATCTGGTATAATAAAGATATTATTGCAGAGCTTAGCAATACCTCTTTCAAAAGTAGTGGAAGCGATAAGCTTATTGAACTAAAAAAGAAACCTAGTATTTTTTCTTATCTGGGATCTAAACAAATTTCCAGTAACCCTGAAGATCATCTAAATATAGGCCTTGAAGATAAAAATCTTTATGAGGTTATTTTTGTTCCCAGGAAGCTTTCAAAAAGTAATTTAGAAAGAGTTCATACCTATTTGTCTATTAAATATGGTATTTCGCTGGAAGGAGTAAAGTATTTCAACAGTAAAGGGGATGTCATCTGGGATCCTGAAAAACATAAAGACTTTAAAAACAGACCTACTGGTATTGGTAGAGATGATGCTAACGAACTAAATCAGAAGCAATCCAGCAACCAGGAGGATAAGACAATCAGTATTGGAAGAGAAAAGATTTCAAGGACTAATTTTGAAAATAATGCTCCGTTAGACAACTATACATTTGCGATATGGTCTGATGATAACAAAGATCTCAGTTTTGAAGAGAAAGAAAACTTAAGAGTACTAAAGAGAAATTGGGAAATCAATTTTATCGGTAATACTATTCCTAAAAAAGGATATGTCCTGCAGATCGCTAAAAAGCTGATGAATCCTGAAAATTCACGTTTAAACTACTGGATGCTTATTAAAAATGAGGATGGTAGTGTAAAAAAAATAGAAGGAAAGGCTAACGATGAATGGTAGAATATTCGGGAGTAGAATTTCCTGAAGATAAAAATTCTGCTGTTTTTACTTTTGCTACCAATAGTACCGGAGAAAAGCAACCCGACAAAAACAATATTCATGATCCAGCCTATACAAAAGGACCGGGTGATGCTACTTCAGATTTCCAATACATGCTGTATCCGAATCCTGTGAAAATGAATAATAATTTTACAGTAAAATTCCCACCTACAGAAGAATTGGAAATTACAATTTATGACGGAGGAGGAAGAACTCTTTCTACTGAAAAAATAGATTCGAAAACTACAATCTATCAAAACAGCCTCAAGGTACAAGGGGCATACCTGGTCGTACTTTCTCAAAACAAAAAACTCATTAAGGCTTTCAAAGTGGTCGTTGATTAATTAATACTATTTCCCTTAATATATGAAAACTAAATTACCCATTAGGTTGAGAAGAAAGCATCTTCTCATCTTAGTATTCTTTGCTTCAGTATTTACTTTTGCAAGTTTTACGAAAGAGGACAGACAGAAAGTGAGGGCTCTCAAACTTCAGCTTATGAAGAAATATATCTATCATCAAAATGATAGCACTACAGTATCCTCCTTATCTGATAATATAAATCATTCCACTCCTTTGCTGAACAAAATATCAGCAGCCCCTTCTCCCGCAGAAGGCTTGAGTGTTCAGAACAAAGGATTTCATGAAATAGTATCCGCACATATTGAAAAACCGGCGAATGTATTTGAATCGATAGAAAAACAAGGTATTATCGGTGAATTCTCTGATGATGAATCAGATGATGCAACAGATAATTTCTTCACCATAAACCTTCCGGAAGTTAAAAACCAAAATGTTGCAGCGTATCTGGAGTATGACCTGTTTGGGCTTGATTCTTACCAATCAGTCTCCAGATCCATCAACAAAAATGTGGCGTTCGGTGGGGATATTATTGTTCCGGGGAATAAATGGAGTGCACAAAAAGAAGAGATTAGTTTGAATTCATTACATCAGGGAAAAAATACGATTCTCTTTACTTCTTCATTGAATGGAATAAAATATCGGGTAAAGAATGTAAGAATAGTACTTGAAAAAAAACTGAACTCACAAAACGGGATTTCTACACTTCTTTCCGAAGGCCATTTATATGTAAAAGGTTCGGATAGCCATTGGAAATCCCAGGCTGTAAACATCAATGGCCAGATGGTGGAATCTTCCAGAGGAGAATTTGAAACACTTGTTAAACTTTCAGATGAGGATAAGAAAAGAGGATTTGTATCTGTTTCTTCTTCTGCTGGAACAAAACAATATCCACTTTCTCAAAGTGTTCCTTCATTTAAAATTGTGAATGAAGCAAGGTTTGTACCTTTCATTGTCAATGTATCAAAAGATTCAGAATACAATGAAAAGTATGAGGATGCTACGGTGAGTATTGAAAAGAATTCAGTAGCAGAATCCGGGCAGGTTGAAATACTGAAATTAAGAAAAAAGGATTACCCTTCTGTTGTCGGAGAGATTAAAAATCTATCTGTAAATGCTGTTGCGTATCGTATAAATACCAAATCAGGAAATTTTACCAAAAAAGTGAAACTGTCCTTTCCTTATGATGAGAAAAAGCTTGGAGTTAGATCCGCTAAAGAAATTAAAGCATTCCATTTTGATTATAATTCAAAAAAATGGATTGCAGATCCCACCTCTATAGTGAATACAGAAACCAAATGGTAACCGTAGAAACTAAAGGAGATGGTGATTATATCAATGGGATTATTTCTGTACCGGAATCTCCGCAGTTAGGGGCTTCTAATCCTACAGGAATGAGTGGATTGAAAGCAGGTGACGCTGCAGCTGCAAGAAATTTTATTTCTCCTCCAAGTGCTAATCAAAAAGGATCTGCAAATGTGTTTTATCCTATTGTTATTCCGTCAGGAAGAAAAGGAATACAGCCTAGTATTTCTGTTTCTTATGATAGTAATAAAACTAATGGTTGGATGGGAGAAGGATGGGATATAAGTGGTATTGGGGCTATTGCTATTGACACCCGTTGGGGAGTTCCAAGTTTCGACGGAGCCACAGAAACTGAGTTATATTCATTAAACGGTGAAACGCTGGTGTATGATGGTAATTATCTGCCACACAGACATAATGATATCAGTGAGACCAGTAATATATTTACGACCAGAAAACAAAAAAGAGATACACTTTTAGTGGATAATAAAAAAACATTTTTTCTTAGAAGAAATCATGATTTTCAAAAATTGAAAGATACGGATCTACTCCTAAAGACTATAGATGGGTAGTTACGAATACACATGGAGGAAGAACCTTTTACGGAGGTAATGAATCCGGAGTTGTTGAAAATACCGTCATAAAAGATGATAATGGTAATATTGTTCATTGGGGAGTTTGGAAAGAACAAGATGTTCTCAAAAATTATATTGAATATGAATATGAAAATGTAAAGATACAAGGACTTACCGCTGAAAATGAAAATCTAAACGGAGGACGCTATTTTCATATCAGTAAGATTACCTATACAAAAATGGATGGTCAGAATCTGAAATATTATACGGTTGAATTTGAAAAAGAAAACAGGATCAGCAGGCAGGATATCAGTGTTACTGCTAAAAAAGGAGTAAAGGAAGTGGAACCTTATAAGCTCTCTAAAATATATGTAAAATATGATGGGGAACTGATAAGAACATATACATTCTCTTATAAGGAAGGACAATTTTTTAAAACATTATTGAGAAGTGTAGTACACAAGGATACATCTAACGATGTTGCATATAATAGCTTGCTAACTGAACAATTTGACTTTGAATATTTTGATGATATCAAAAGTACACCCAATAGCAGTCCTGTCAATTTTGGAGGTTCTGTAGATATTAATGCTGGAGGTGGGGGAGATGCATTTCCCATTTTACCTAATTTTTTGAAACCTTCTAAGATTTCAGCTAACAATACATTTGAATGGGGGGTTAACGGAAGAGTACCAGGGGTTGGTTTAGACTTTCTTCTGCCTGGCCCTACCAGAGCGTATGGCC
This sequence comes from Chryseobacterium sp. CH25, assembly GCF_004119455.1. Taxonomy (GTDB): domain Bacteria; phylum Bacteroidota; class Bacteroidia; order Flavobacteriales; family Weeksellaceae; genus Chryseobacterium. Next base: position 773,487 of record NZ_NRQT01000001.1, on the reverse strand, counting down.
ATGTAATGGCATCTTTTAACTTAGGTCACTCAGAAGCTGAAGCTAAGAAAGCCCAGGAATTGATGGATTTTGATGGCGATGGTATTCCGGATTTGATCTATAGGAAACCAAGTACCGGATTATTTCTGCGATCCGGAAATCTTGCCAGTGGAAACATTAGTTTTGGGCAGGAAAGACAAATCAATTATCTGAACAGTAATTTCTCCCTTACCAAAACCAAAACTCAGAATATAGGGTATGATGCAGGAGTCAATGTATTTGGAATTGGATTCAATTTCTCACAGATGTGGGCCACCAGTAAAAGTGAAACCTCATCTTTTATCCTTGATGCCAATTCTGACGGAGTGATGGATGTAGCTCAGGATGGGCAGGTGCTCTTTGGGAGAATCAACCCAACTGACGGAAAGGTTGAGATGACACAATATAGTGATAATACAGAAAATATGGTGATTGTTGCAGATACCATGATGCAGCATAACTCTCCATTGGAAGGGACATGGCAGGATATCTCCAAAAATGATGTGGTTAAAGTCTGGGTAGCTTCAAGAGATGGGTACATTAGGTTTGAAGATAATGTGCAGGTTGAAAATGTGCCTAATGCGAAAGCACTGTATTCGGTGGAAATTAAAAATCCGGCTAATCCTGATAAAAATGGAAGAATTTATTTAAAAGAATTTACAGCAGGAATGCCGTCAGAATATATATCAATTACAGGCTATAATGCTTACTATTCTCAAATACAAGCCCTGCCACCTGCGAGTACTGATCATTTAGGAATTAATGATGCTTCAAAATTATCTGTGAAATCGGGGGACAAAGTATTTATAAGGCTGCATAAAAATGACAATTACAGCTTTAAAGTGATGTCTAACCCTACAATAAGCTATGTGGGAATTCCCAAACTTATTTCTATGGGGCTTTCTCAGGACGGGTTCAGGGCTAATAATGGTGCATACAGTTATAATTTCCTTTTAAATAATCATACAAAACCTATTTCTATAGATACTCCGGGGAATGTCAGCATTACAGTTCCAAAAATCACGTTTCCAAATTCTCAGGATGATATTACCTTTAAAATTATTAAGACAACGGCAAGTTCTACTACTGGAGAGGTCATATATTCTAAGACCTATTCTAAAAGTGATATCCCATTTGATACGGTTCCTCTATACCCGGGAGTAACAAATGTGACAAGTTTATCTTTTGGTACAAATGATGTTCCGGCTACGATCAATTTTGTTGTGGAATCAGATTCTCACACAACTTTTAGAGATGTTAACTGGAACAGGATCAATGTAGATTATTATCCGACTACGGGAAATCCACAAAACTATACTGCAGTAGCAGGATATCCTTCTGATGTTATTACAGAATTTAATCCTGTAATAGACTTACAGTATTTTAATCTCCCAAGTGGTGTTAATACGTATAAAATTGGGATCAATAAAAATATTCCGTCTAATCCAGGCCTTCCTACCGGTAGTTTTTACTATATCGTTAAAAGAAATGGAAGTGTAGTCACTAAAAGAAGAATAATGGCTCCTATGAATAGCTCTGGAAGTATTGTTGAGCTAGATATGGTTAATAATCAGGTTATTTCCGGAAATTCTCCTGCTGAATTCTATACAGGAGATCTTTTTAATGGACCAATAAATGCTGGAGTTCCTTTAAATATTCAGATATACTGTAAAACTAAAGCAGATTATGATTTTTATAAAGCTTATAGTGCTTTGGTTCAGAATAGTCCATTTAATATTTACTATGGAGCTAATACATTCATAGCTTCTGTGAACCATACCTCTATAAATTCTTCAGCATTAGAAAATATAGGCCAGTTTTATCATAATTGGAGCCAGTTCCTTTATAATGAATATGCTGATGTTGTGCCTACAGGAAATACTGATGGTTTTATGCTTAATCCGGCAACTCCTTCAGACAATTATGGACGTTTGATCAATCTTGCATCTATGCAGGAAGTGAACATACCGGTAAACCTTAACTTTCCAATGTGTAATAATCTTGCTACACAGGAGGAAACAGCACAGTGTATTGCACAACAGATCAGCAACACAGGATTTTATCAAAATCCTGCTAATTTTGGACCTAAACCGGTAACGGTATTAAACCCAACTGTATATAAGCAGGTAACAGGTCCAAGAGAGAATCAGGTAACAACCTATACTGAAAAATGGATCGGAGTAGGTCCTGAACAATATGCAATGGCAGATTCATTTAAGGATAATGAAACAGCCAGTGGGTTCTTTAATCCACAGACTGCAAATCCTGACTTACCGGATAATTTGCTTCTTCAGGGTAATGTAGATACCAAAATGTTCTCTATTAATAAAAAATATTACAGTAAATCGAGAACGAATACATTAAGCGGAAGCTTATTTAATTTTGGAATTCAAAATGCAAGCTCCGTTTTGGTAGGAGATGGAAATATAGCACTACAGGACTTTATGGATATGAATGGTGATGGTTATCCGGATGTGGTGTACAAAGATGCTATGCAGATTACTAACTCTACCGGAGGACATGGAGGATTGCGTAATTCTTTTGTAAATGCTTATATATCAAACACAGACAGCTATTCTAAATCATTGTCTCCACAATATTCAGCGGCTAAATTTATTCAGACGGGGGCTTCATCAAGAAACGGTGAAGTAAGAAGTAATACCAATCAGTACTCATATAGCCCTAATGTGGCAATGAACAGTGGAATTGAAACCTCTGCTTCATGGTCTGGTCAGGCATCTGTAAACTATGACTCTAAAGATTCGGGAGAATCTTACTGGATGGATATTAATGGTGACGGATTAGCAGATAGAGTGACTGGTGGAGGTTCAAATAATATGAAATATTATCTTAATTTAGGATATGGTCTTGATAATGGTTATAGTTATAAAAATGCCGAGACCTATGCATCTGGCCCGGTTGGTGCTGTTGGATTAGGAGGAGGTTTTGATTTTGGCGGGATGAGTGGCCTTGTAGTAAGCGTAAGCTTAAGTGCATCTGCTGCATTAGGTTCATCTAAAACCACTTTTGAAGATATTAACGCTGATGGGCTGGCGGATATTTTAATTGTCGGAAGTTCTAATACGTATGTGAAATACAATCTTGGAAACAGATTTTCCGATGCTGTTGAATTGTTTAGAAATAATGGTGGATTAGACTATAATAATGAATCTAAAACCTATAGAGGTGGAGTTTCTGTGGGAGCCGGCTATTACTACACGTTCCCTATTGTATGGTGGCCATTCCCGCCAATTCCACTAATCTATCTGAAAATAGGAGGACAGGTGTCCGGAAATATGGGACTTTCTATTGCTGAAGTAGATAAATCCTTTAAAGATATGAATGGTGATGGTTTTCCTGATCTGGTTGTTTCTAAAGACGATGGATTTGTAGTAAATTATTCAACAATTGGAAGAACCAATAAGCTGAAAACAGTTACCAATTTTAAAGATAAAGCACCTTTAAGTGTTTTTGGTCTTGATTATGGCTTTACAAAACCAAATTATAACGACCCTCATGGAAGATTGGTGATGAAAGAAGTTAGAATTGTGAATCCTGATATCTTTTCTCCAACTTATTTATCTCCCACGAATAACAAGGATATCGTAAAAACATTTAAATATGAAGATGGAAGATATGATAGACGTGAGCGTGAGTTTTTCGGATTTGGAAAAGTGACCGCCTATGATATGTGGTATAGCAATAATATATACAGATCAAAAGTGGATATCTACCATAATAAAAGTTATTTTTTAAATGGAAGATTAAAAAAAGTTGAAACATATACCGGAGTAAATGATCTTAATTCTTCAACTGAATATGAGTATAACGTTTATAAATTTAAAAATAACAACACAAAAATTGATTTAGATAATCCTGTGGGAGAAACCTATGATACCGGGGGGAAAGAAGGTAGAAAAATGGCTGTAGCATTATTGGGAATTACCAGATCGAAAAATATTGAAAATGGAGCCAATATAACAGTTTCAGAAGGGCTCTCATACAATGATAAAGGATTGGTGATACAATTAATGCATTTTAGCAATGCTGCCACTTATAATGCAGTGATTGATTATCATAATTATCCAACACCAAATAATATCATAAATGCACCTAAGTCTATAAGAGTTTACGAAGCATTGTCTACTTCAAATCCGATCCGTGAAAGATCTACAAAAATAGATCCTGTTACAGGTCTGGTACTTGAAGTTTCCACAAAACTTAATGCTTCTGAAATTGCAAACACTGATTTAATTTACGATTCATTTGGAAACATAAATACAGTTACCTATCCGGAGAATGAAAATGGAGATAGATATGTATTAAATTATGAGTATGATACAGATACTTATAAATATGTAGTGAATACAAAGGATATTTTTGGATATACTTCATCGGCAGAATATGACCCAAAATTTGATGTAACAAAACAAACAACAGATATCTCCGGAAATATTATTGAATATCAATATGATGCTAAAGGACGTATAAGTCAAATATTAGCACCTAAAGAAAGAGACGCAGGGGCACCTTATACCGTTAAATACTCTTATAATACATATGGAACACCCAATCCTAATTTAGGATATGTTAGTAATTATTATTGGTGTTTGACACAGAATTATAACCCTCAAGATCCTTCTAACCCAGTAGAAATCATGACATTTTCAGATGGATGGGGGAAAGTAGTGCAGACTAAAAAAGATATAGTATTGAACGGAGAAGAAAAAATGTCTGTATCTGGCAGAACTATTTATGATGTGATTGATAGAGCTATTTCTCAGCATCATCCGATATTTGAAGATAAATATCCTCCTAATGACCCGAATCATACAAATGTGCTGCTTAATATGAGTGCTCCTTCTCCCTATTACTCGTCTGTACAGCGTGATACTAAAGACAGGGTTGCCGTGACAGTGGATGAGCTATTTCATACAGCGAATACAATGTACTCTATTGAAAATAATATGGTAAAGAGTACGCAGGTTGCCTTCCAGAACAGTAATACCCAACTTAAAACAGAAACATTTATAAATTCAGAAGGAAAGACTGCTCAGGTTAATAATTATGAGAATGGACAGGTATTGACGACGAAATTCAGATATAATACAATTGGAGAGTTGATGTCAGCTGAAGATCCAATGGGTATTAAAACACTATATTCCTATGATTTTGCAGGAAGAAAAATCAAGGTAGAACATGCAGACCGTGGTATAACCAAATATGAATATGACCCTGCAGGACATATGATAAAAACATTTACTTCCAATTTGGAAAATACAAGTCCTGGGCAGAAGTATATACATTATATATATGATATCAACAGGCTTTCTGATATACAGTTTCCAGACTTACCCGGAACTAATCCATCCAATGTTCACTATGAATATGGTGCTCCCGGTTCAGGAAATAATTCCGGAAAAGTTATTTTCCAATCTGATAATTCCGGAACAACGAAGTTTGAATATGGAAATATGGGCGAAGTGATAATGGAATATAAAACAGTTTCAGGATATGGTATTCCCAATATGGAGTTCAGAACTTTATTTGAATATGACAGTTGGAATAGAATTCAGAACCTTACCTATGCTGATGGAGAGCTGGTACAATATGAATATGATCTTGGTGGTAATCTTAAAAGAATATACAACAAGGAGGGGTATGAATATGTTAAAAAAATTAGTTATGATCAATATGAGCAGAAAACCTCTATTGAGTTAGGAAACGGGACAAAATCAGAATTTACATATACTGCAGCTGACAGAAAACTGAATACCCATCGTCTTAAAGATTATTATGGGACTGATCTTCTGAGAAATGATTATAAATATGATTATGTGGGGAATATTACAGAACTGAAAAATAGTGCCGGAATATATAATGAAATGGGAGGAAACTATATCTTCAACTATAAATATGATCAGTTGAATAGACTTGCTTCTTCTGATGGAAGTTTTACCGGAGATCCACAGACTCATTTTGGAACCACAGCTTCGGATTTCGAAATGACAATGGGGTACAATAAGGCTGGTGGAATTGAACAGAAGTATCAGAAACATAATCAGGATGGTAATGTAAATGACTTGAATTCATATGATAACAGATATTATTACGTTTCAGGTACCCATAAAGTAGAGCATATTGAGAACGCAAGTACCGGACAGTATGAAAAATTTGAATATGATTATAATGGAAATATGACTGGATATGATAAATATGGAGAGATAGATCGATTATTATGGGATGAACAGGATCGATTGAAGGCTGTTAACAAAGATAGCCAGGGAATCTTCCAGTATTATGTATATGATGGCGATGGTGAAAGAATTATTAAATGTAACCTTGAACAAGGAGCTCAATTATACCAAAACGGACAGGTCATTGATCCGGGAACAATACAGGTCAATAGTTTCAAGATATATCCCAATGCCTATCATGTGGAAAATTCAGAGAAGATGTTGACAAAACATTATTATGCAGGAGCAGAAAGAGTAGCGAGCAGAATTATGGATTTTGATTTCCCAACAATGAGGCAAGCCAATGCTTTTGATACTGGAAATAAATCTAAAGATCAGGATAATGGTGCTGACTTGAAGTTATACCTAAAAAAGGCAGGAATAGATTTTAGCCAAGTGAAAATTGAATTGGCTAAAGGTCCACAGGTACAGACCGGTGTATATTACCTGCATGGTGACCATTTAGGAACAGCAACTTTTGTGACCAACCAGAATATGAAGGCAACCCAGTTTTTCTTAAATTTACCATTTGGGGAAACCATGGCAGAGCAGATGACCGGAGTTTATAATAATCCATATAAATTTAATGCCAAGGAGTTGGATGAAGAAACAGGTTTGTATTATTATGGGGCAAGATATTATAATCCAAGGTTAAGTATTTGGTATGGAGTAGATCCGCTTGCGAAAAAAATGCCGAGTTGGTCACCATATGCATATACCTTTAACAATCCAATAAAATTTGTAGACCCAACAGGAATGATTGCAGCAGACCCTCCTACAAAAGCACAATATGCAGGACAAACCTATAAAGATAGTACAGGTAATTTTGTCGGGAATGCTGATGGTACTTGGAATGCAACAAGAAATGATGGATCTAAAGAGATACTCATTCCTGAAGTAACACTTACTGGAACAAAGAAAACAGGATTCTTAATGCGTAATTTCTTTGGTATTAGCACCCAGAAGCAGCTAAACAATTATCATGCTTCTGAGTCCACATTAAGAGCTGCTGAGTATAATTATTGGAAATCCCAAGCTATTAGTATTACTATTGGTGGAGAGTTACATGGAGTATTATTTAATGCTAATCTTAGTGCTACTTTAGCTTTTAATTTAGGAGATGGAAAGCCACAGCTCTTCGCTTCTGGTGGTGGTAAACTAGGATTTGATTATGCTGTACCTGGAGTAAGCGGAGGAGCTCAGTTAGGAGCTCATAGCGCTTATGGAACTTTTAATGGGGAAAAATACACCGATGTTTTTGGTGGAATGGAAGGAGAGTCTACCGGGTGGGCAGGATCAGTCTTTCTTGGAGGAGAAATGAACAAGAGTTCTAATGATGGTGTCGTTAATAATAAATATGGTGTCCAAAATTCATACTTTAATTTAGGCACAGGATATAATGTTGGTAAGACAACTTCAAATACCATTAATCTTGGTAAGTGGGCTAGAAAGAATATATATGTTAAACCTCAATTTGATTAAAATAATTAGTAATTATGAGATGGTATATAATGTTATTTTTTATATTGTTTATCTCCTGTTCAAAGGGAGAAGATCAGAAGTATGCTCAGATTTTAGCCAATGAAGAATGCAATTTGGTTGTAGACATACCACCAACGAGTTCGGTTTGGTTCGAAGTAAAGGGATATGATCCTATAACAAAGAAAAATAAAATTTGTAAAACGCATAACAGATGGTGGAATATGTTTGCAGATGAAATAGATACTGGAGATACTATCGTTAAGAAAAAAGGAGAATTAGTATTTAGTATTCATAAAAAAGATACTATTATTAATCATAAGTGGTAGACTTTAAAGTTCTAAAAATTTGCATAAAGTAATTTTGTATAATAAGGCTGTTTCATTTTCGAAGCAGCCTTTTATTTTTTTATACAGGCTGAACTTGAGCTTAATGATATAAAAAATATATTTTAATCTTTCAATATCTCTATTTAAATTTTTAATACTAAATTGTCCATTACTATGAAGACAATTTATGCAGCTTTAGCCATTTCCGTAGCCTCTGCCGCTTTTTCTCAAAAAACATTGGAAAAAGTGGAGCCGGCTTTCTGGTGGAAGGGGATGAAAAACCCCGAACTACAGCTTTTAGTGTATGGGAAAGATATCGCGAATCATGAAATCACCCTTTCAGATGGTATACAGATTAAGGGTGTTCAGAAAGTTGAAAATCCAAACTATGTTTTTATTACTGTCAATACCGGTGAAATAAATGTTCCTAAGTTTTCCATCAATATCAAAAAAGGGAAGAAGAATCTAGCCTCTTATATGTACGAACTGAAACCAAGAAATTCAGGATCAGCAGATCGGGAATCTTACACTTCAAAGGATGTTATGTATCTCATTATGCCTGATCGTTTTGCGAATGGAAACGAAAAAAATGACTCTGTTCCGGAATTAATAGAAAAAGCAGATCGCAATTTACCCAACGGAAGGCATGGCGGAGATTTGCAGGGAATTATCAATAACCTTAATTATATCCAAAACCTTGGTGCAACAGCTGTTTGGTTAACCCCCGTAAATGAAGACAATGAAAAAGTATATTCCTATCACGGATATGCTCAGACTGATCTTTATAAAATTGATGCTCGCTACGGAACCAATGAAGACTACAAAAAACTTTCTCAGGAGCTGAATAAAAGAAATATGAAACTGGTAATGGATTATGTCACCAATCACTGGGGTATTTCTCACTGGATGATTAAGGATCTTCCCACAAAAGACTGGGTTCACTTGTTTAAAGATGGAGAGAGTGGTTTCAAGAGGTCCAATTACAAAATATCCACACAGTTTGATCCTAACGCTTCAGATATTGATAAAAAATATGCATTGGATGGATGGTTCGACAAAACAATGCCTGATATTAACCAGAAAAATCCACTAGTTTTAAAATATTTAACCCAAAATGCCATCTGGTGGATTGAGTATGCTGAATTAGGAGGTTTCCGTGTAGATACCTATCCTTACAATGATAAAGAAGCCATGGCAAAGTGGGCCAAAGCAATTACTGATGAATACCCCAAATTTAATATCGTAGGAGAAACCTGGTTGGGGACAACAGGGCAGATTTCAGCCTGGCAGAAAGATTCCAAAACAGGAGAAGCAGCCGGATACAATTCAAATCTGCCGTCTGTAATGGATTTTACGCTTTTTGGAGACATGCCAAAAGCTTTTAAAGAAAAAGAAGGCTGGAATACAGGAATGATTAAACTTTATGAATCTTTCAGCAGCGATTTTCTTTATCCGGACATCAATAATGTAATGGTTTTCTTTGAAAATCACGATACAGAAAGGTGGAATGAGATCTTCAATGCAGATGCGAACGTTTACAAAATGGGATTAGCCCTTATCTCAACAGTTCGTGGAATTCCACAGATATATTACGGTTCAGAAATAGGAATGCGTGGAGATAAGGAAAAAGGAGGCGATGCCGATATTCGCAGAGATTTTCCGGGAGGATGGAAATCCGATAAACAGAACGCTTTCAGTCCGGCAGCGCAAACTTCAGAACAAAAAGAATTCTATCAGTTCACTCAGAAATTATTAAACTGGAGAAAAGGGAAAGAAGTCATTCATACCGGAAAAACGAAAAACTTTGTTCCAAAAGATGGAGTATTTACTTATTTCAGATATAATGATAAAGAAAGTGTAATGGTGATCATCAACAATAATAAAAAAGATCAGACGTTAGATTTACAATATTTTGAAGAATCACTAAAAGGATTTTCCAATGGTAAAGAGGTGATTTCAGGAAAAGAATTCCCATTACAGAACATTTTAACCGTTCCTGCGAGGACCCCATTAATTATTGAACTTAAAAAATAAATAATACCTATGAAAAAATTAATAGCTGTTCATACATTGATCTTGCTTTTATTCGGATTTACAGTAGCCTCAGCGCAATCAAACAAAACATTTGAAAAAGAAAAATCAGAGATCAGTACTATGCTTGACGCTTTCAACGTAGCAGCCGCAAAAGCTGATTATACAGGTTATTTCAACTTTTTTGCCGATGAATCCACTTTTATCGGAACAGATGCCACTGAAATCTGGAATAAAAAAGAATTTATGGTTTGGGCAAAACCTCATTTTGATAAAAAAAGAACCTGGAATTTTACAGCACTAAAAAGAAATATCTATTTCAGCAAAGACGGAAAGTTAGCCTGGTTTGATGAATTATTAGATACCCAAATGAAAATCTGCCGCGGTTCAGGAGTTGTGGAAAAGATTAACGGACAGTGGAAAGTAAAACAATACGTCCTTTCTATGACAGTTCCTAATGATGTGGTAGATAAAGTAGTGGCTGAAAAAACAGCTCTTGAAGACGTTTTGATTAAAGAATTAAAAACAAAATAAGCATAAAGAAAGATAGCTATGGCTGGAAAATTGAAACCAGAACTTTCACTTGCTCAGATCATCAATATGAGTATGGGATTCCTGGGAATCCAAATGGCATTCGGATTACAGAATGGAAATGCAAGCCGTATTCTTGCCAATTTAGGAGCAGATGTTCACGAATTATCGTGGTTTTGGTTGGTAGCTCCCATTACCGGACTTATCGTTCAGCCTATTATTGGGCACATGGGTGATAATACCTGGAGCCCGCTAGGAAGAAGAAAACCTTATTTCCTGATTGGAGCCATCCTGTGCGCTATAGGATTGGTATTACTGCCTAATGCTGCTTCTGTAACCCAGATGTTTGCCGCGAATGCCCTTCTGTTAGCAGTAATTTTCCTGGCAATGATGGATGCTTCCGTGAATGTTGCGATGGAACCTTTCCGTGCATTGGTAGGAGATATGCTCCCAAAACATCAGGGAACCATCGGATTTTCAGTACAGACGATTCTGATAGGATTTGGAGCCGTACTGGGTTCTTATCTGCCGGATTGGTTAACGAAACTAGGCGTTTCTAACGTAGCACCAAAAGGTTTTGTTGCTGACAATGTAATTTATTCTTTTTATGTAGGAGCAGTGTTGCTGATTATCTCTATTCTATACACCATCATTACTACTAAAGAATACTCACCGGAAGAATTTGCTGCATTTGAAGATGGAAAAGAAATAGAACATGAAAAGTCTAAATTCTCAGATATCTTTAAAGATTTTGCGAGCATTCCTACGCAGATGAAAAAATTGGGAATTGTTCAGTTTTTCTCATGGTTTGCACTATTTACAATGTGGGTATTTACGACCAGTGCGCTGGCAACTCATCATTTGGGCCTTTCTCCGGAAGATACCCATTCAAAAGCATTCAATGATGCCGGAGATTTAACCGGGAAACTCTTTGGAATGTATAATCTCTGGGCTATTCCTTTCGCATTTTTGTTAACACCTATTGCTAAATGGATCGGTAAAAAGCAGACACATGCTTTAGCGTTGTTATGTGGTGGTTTAGGATTAATTTCCATGTATTTCATCAAAGATGTAGATAATCTGTGGATCTCAATGATAGGATTGGGATTTGCCTGGGCAAGTATTCTGGCAATGCCATACGCCATGTTGATTGAAGTTATTCCGCAGAGAAAAATGGGGGTTTATATGGGAATATTTAATTTCTTTATCGTGATTCCGCAGATTATTAATGGTTTATTTGGAGGGCCTATCGTAAGCGGTATTTTTGGCAAACAGGCTATGGATTATGTGGTAGTAGGAGGTGTTTGTATGTTGATCGGAGCGTTGGTGACCATGATTTTTGTGAAATCCGAAGACGAAACCCCTAAGGAAATTGAAGAAGAGATTAAACAGGTGCATTTCTAATTGGAATTTTCAGCAATGCAAACGTTGTATTTTTATCTATTAATGATCTGTAAAATCTGGATATTGTTTATACATAAAACCAAATATAAAAGCCACCTGATCAGGTGGCTTTATCAATTATAATCTTTTGAATACCGCTGTTATTTCATCCTTTATTCCATCTCCATTTACATCGCTTAATTCCTGTACGACTTCTAGTTCGGTAACAGTTAGTTTTTTTATAGTAGATACTTCGGTGGTTCCATCAGAGTTTTTTACCTGAATTTTTTTAGCAGAAGCATCATAGGTATAATCAGAAGTAATATCGGAATCAATTTTGCACTCTGATTCAGCATTTCCATAGTAGGTAATTGCATGCAGTTTTCCATTAGCGGAAATATCGATGAGGCTTTTTTTATCACATACAGTGGCATCTGAAGTTTTGTCGGCTATGATGCTGCCGTCTTTTCCTGAGTAGGCAGCATATTTAGCAGGTTGCCATTTCCCAACAATACTTGCTTCTACTGTTTCGTTGTTGTCATCATCACTGCTATTGCATGCAAATAGACTTATTGCTGCAATACTTAAAAATAAAGTTTTCATAATTATTCTTTTTTATTATTTGTGTTATACATCGCAAATATAATAAACTTTTAAAACCCTCTATAGTGAAATACATAGATTTAATTCTATAAAATGATTAGCTTTTCATATTTAAAAAAACAGTGTTCAATTTTATCGAAGATAAAATCCTTGCGTCTTAAAAACATTTTCACCATCTAAAATATTTTGCGCCTTTGCGTAATCCAACAAATAATTTCTTCTCCTCCATTTTCCTTTCTTATCCTATATCAACTTTTTTTCATCATCACATCCCGTACATTTGTACCATAAATAATCACAGAAATGAAAACAGTATATCATAAAGCAGATTCAAGAGGCCATGCCAATCATGGTTGGCTAAATTCTTACCATACTTTCAGTTTTGCCAACTATCAGAATAGAGAAAGAACAAACTTTGGAGTATTAAGAGTTTTGAATGACGATACCGTTTCTCAGGGAATGGGATTCGGGACACACCCGCACAGGGATATGGAAATTATTTCTATTCCTTTGGAAGGAGATTTGGAGCACAAAGATTCAATGGGAACTACTGCGGTAATCAGAAAAGGAGAAATTCAGGTAATGAGTGCCGGAACAGGTGTACAACACAGTGAATATAATAAAAATAAAGACGAAGAAGTAAAATTCTTACAGATCTGGGTTTTTCCTAGAGAATTGAATGTAGAACCACGATACGATCAGAAAAGCATCAAAGAAGGAGAAAAAATCAACGGATTCCAACAAATTTTATCTCCAAATAAAAATGATGATGGAGTCTGGATTCATCAGGATGCATGGTTTAATATTGCCAACTTCAAAAAAGACAACGGTAAAAACTACATGCTGAATAAAAAAGGCAACGGAGTGTACGCTTTTGTTTTAAAAGGTAGTGCTAAAGTAGGGGACCGCGTTCTGAATGAAAGAGACGGATTAGGAATCTGGGATACCCAAAGCTTTAATATTGAAGCAGTGGAAGACACTGAAATATTATTGATGGAAGTCCCAATGGAATTGCCTTCTTATCTTAAATAAAAAACTAAATTTGTATCCTCAAAATAAAAAATAATATGGAATTACCATCAGTAAAATCCTTGCGGATGGTAGTTCCTTAATCTATAACATAAAAATTTAATACGAAATATGAAAATCTTAGCAATAGCAGGAAGTAATTCAGAAGTTTCAATGAACAAGCAGTTGGTAGCATATGCATCAACATTATTTGATAAAGCAGAAGTAGAAGTGATCGATTTGAATCCTTTCGAAATGCCAATCTACAAGCATGAAAGAGAATTAGCAGGTGGAGTTCCTCAGGAAGCTCATGATTTTGCGGCTAAAATTGATGGAGCAGACTTACTATTGGTTTCTTTAGGAGAGCACAACGGAACATACTCTACAGCATTTAAAAATGTGTTCGATTGGGTATCAAGAATCAAAGACAGAACAGTATGGAATGAAGTACCAATGCTATTGATGTCAACATCACCTGGAGGTAGAGGTGGAGCCGGAGTTTTGGAAGCCGCATCTAAACGTTTCCCTTTCCACGGTGGAAATGTGGTAGAAACATTCTCCCTTCCTTTCTTTAATGATAACTTTGATAAAGCTGAACAAAAAATTTCTAACGCTGAGAAAGACAGTGAATTAAAGGAAAAAATCAAGAAGATTGCAGCCATTGAAACCATCCTTGAAAAATAGAATTTGAATATTCGTTAAAAATTACTATTTTTGCAAAAAGAAAAGAGATGAAAATTCAGACCTCCTATAAACAATGTTTTTCTCATAAAGGGAAAATTATGGACTCTGAAATTCTGAGATAAAATAACGGCCGATAATCTGAAAAGATTGTCGGCTTTTTTGTTTTCTAAATCGAATATAAAAAGTAAATTGAAATATATTAAGATAGTAAGATTGCAGACATTGGATCATAAATAATCTGAGAACTGAAATCTGAAAATCTAAAAAATCTAAGCAGACATGAGTAACACTTACAAATCAGCAGGAGTAGACAAAGAAGAAGGATACAAAACGGTTGACAAGATCAAAAAAGCAGTTGGTGAAACCCACAATTCCAATGTATTAAACCATTTGGGAAGTTTTGGTGCTTTCTACGAAATTGGTGGATACAAAAATCCGGTTCTTGTTTCAGGAACAGATGGAGTAGGAACTAAGCTGAAAGTAGCTTTGGATACCAAAAAATATGACTCAATAGGAGTAGACTGTTTCGCAATGTGTGCTAACGATATTCTTTGCCACGGTGCTAAACCTTTATTCTTCTTAGATTATTTAGCTTGTGGAAAGCTTGATTCTGAAATTGCAGCTGAAATCGTTTTAGGAATGGTAGAAGCTTGTAAAGATAACAACTGTGCATTAATTGGTGGAGAAACTGCTGAAATGCCTGGAATGTACCAGCCTGGAGATTATGATGTTGCAGGATTCTGTGTAGGAATCGTAGAAAAAGATCAGATCATTGACGGTTCTAAAATTAAACCAGGGAACAAAATTATCGCATTACCAAGCTCAGGATTCCACTCCAATGGATTCTCTTTAGTAAGAAAAGTATTCCCGAACTTTGAAGAAGAGTTTGAAGGAAAACCTTTATATGAAACTCTTTTAGTTCCTACAAGATTATATTTCAAAGACATTCATAAAGTATTGGAAGAAGTAAAAGTTGAAGGAATTGCTCACATTACAGGTGGTGGTCTTTACGAAAACGTTCCAAGAATTATCCCTGAAGGACTTTGTGCTTCTATCGACGGTTCTAAAATCAGAATTCCAAGCATAATGCTTGAATTGGAAAAAAGAGGTGGAGTTGCAAGAGAAGAAATGCACGGAACATTCAATATGGGTGTAGGGATGGTAATCGTTGTAGATGCTGAACATGCTGAAAAAGTATTACACCTTTTAGATGATGCTTACGAAATCGGTGAAATCACTGAAGGAGCAGAGAAAATCAATTTATCATTATAAATAATATAACAATCTGGCAATGTACCAGTGTACCAATTAAAATCATTGTTACATTGCTAGACTGATACATTATTACATTATAAATGAAGAAATTCATCCGCTACTTTATCATTACAATAATACTCCTCGGAGTTGGATATTGGGGATTTTATAGCTGGAAACATAAAACATCTTTAGGAGAATTCATTACCATCGAGGCTACATTCATGCAATATGCCTGCGGAGATGAAAATGACGATTCAAAAGTTAAAAAAGTAAGTGATCCAAGATATAACCTTTTAATAGGAAAAGATATCAATCCTGAAACGTCGGTATCAGAAGGATTTCAGACTTTAGATTTGAAGGATTACTTTTATGATAACCGTACTGATCAGTATCATATGACCTATAGGTTGAAGGGACGCTTGGAAATCAATTCAAAATCAGGATGTGACGATTTTACTCCAAGGTTTTATGTTGAGGAAATAGAAAGACTGGATGGAACACATCGGGTAATAATAAAATAAAGAAAGCCTTGTTAAGGTTTTAAGTCTTGAAAAGACTACCAAATAAATATGAAGAACATTGTAGTGCTTGTATCCGGTTCAGGAACCAATTTGCAGAGAATCATTGATACCATTGAAGCTGGAGAAATCCAGAATGCAAAAGTGTCTTTAGTGGTGGCAGACAGAGAATGTTTCGGATTGGAAAGAGCGAAGAATCATAATATAGAAAACATACTGATTCCAAGAGGAAAGAATTTCAGCAGCGAATTGGCTAAAGTAATTCCACAAGATACAGACCTTATTGTATTGGCAGGATTCCTATCCATTTTAAAACCTGAATTCTGTGAAAACTGGAACGGTAAAATAATCAATATTCACCCAGCATTGCTTCCGAAATTCGGTGGAAAAGGAATGTGGGGAATGAATGTCCACAATGCTGTTATTGAAGCTAAAGAAAAAGAAAGTGGGGCAACAGTACATTTTGTAACTCCGGGTATTGATGAAGGAGAAGCTATTCTTCAGAAGTCTTTTGAAGTAACAGCAGACGATACCCCTGAAACATTGGCTCAGAAAGTTCATCAGATTGAATATGAGATATTTCCATTAGCCATTAATAAAGTATTGGGGAACAAATAAACTAGGGATAACCGGAATATGAGAAAAAAATTATTATTTGCTGTACTGCTTTCACTGTCATTATCATCTTGTTCTTCAGGTGATGAGGATGTTCAGGAAGTAACTACAACTGTTAATAATAATGATGGGGATTTAATGCCAACCCAATTGTTAAAAATAATTGTAGGCCTTGAGAAAGACGATCCATTTGGCTTTGACTATTATGAAGTGTTTACTTATGATAATCAGAGGAAATTGGTAAAGGTGGACAAAAAACGTGGCACTCAGTTATTTCAAGTGTATTTAAATTTGAATTATAGCGGAAATACAGTAATTGTAGAAAACAGAAGTTATGATCCAAATATTAAAATACTCAAAAATACCACTGTCTACACTTTAAATAATAATGGAAAAGTGATAGAAAAATACGTTCCTTCTCCATCTTTTAATGGACAAGTCACTTATGGATCCAGAAAATATTATTATGAATATGATGGTCAAAATAAATTACAAAAAATAATTTTAAAATATCCGGATATCGTTCCCGGGACACCATCTTATTCCTATTTGAAAGAGCTGGAAAGAGTTGATCTATTCTTTTATGAAGGAAATAACCTGAAGAGAATAGTAAGCCAGTCTGCCGAGGATTATAACAGTAATTTCAACATAAAACAGGAAACTATATTTTCCGATTATGATATGGCGAAAAATCCATTTAAGAAACTGGGATTAATAGAGTCATATTTTTATAGAAGCCTTTCGGAGAATAATTATAGGAATTTGAAAGTCTATAATTATGATGAAGAAGGTACTAAAACCTTAGTTTCAGAACAGGGATGGAGTTTCCGTTATGATCAGAATAATCAGTTATTGCTAAGTGATAATTGAGTAAAATAAAAAAATCTAAGTAAAATAAAAAGTAATCCGGAGGTGAAAGAACCGGATACAGTTTGAAATAACTGTGAAAAGTAAAAATTGAAAGTAATGAGTAAAAAGAGAGTTTTAATCAGTGTTTCTGACAAAAGTGGATTAATCGAATTCGCACAGTTTTTGGAAGCTCAGAATTATGAGTTGATCTCCACAGGAGGAACGTTCAAACATTTGAAAGACGCTGGTTTAAATCCAATTCAGATTGATGAGGTAACCGATTTCCCTGAAATGTTGGACGGAAGAGTGAAAACTTTACATCCAAAAGTTCACGGTGGTTTGTTAGCAGTTCGTACCAACGAAGAGCACATGAAAACCGTTCAGGAGCACGGAATTGGTCTGATAGACATGGTGATCGTAAACCTTTATCCTTTCTTTGAAAACGTGAATAAAGACATTTCTTTACACGAGAAAGTAGAGTTTATCGATATCGGTGGACCATCTATGCTTCGTTCTGCAGCGAAAAACTTTGATTCTGTTACCGTAATTACTGATGTAGAAGATTATACAACAGTAAAACTGGAAATGGAACAAAACGGAGATACTTATATCGAGACTCGTAAGAAGCTTGCAGGAAAAGTATTCAACCTTACATCAGCTTATGATGCTGCTATTTCAAGAATGCTTTTAGATGAGGAATATCCAACGTATTTAAACGCATCTTACAAAAAAGTTTCTGATCTTAGATATGGTGAAAACCCTCACCAGTCGGCTGCTTATTACGTTTCTACTTTTGAGAACGGAGCAATGAAAGATTTCGAACAGCTTGGTGGTAAAGAACTTTCTTTCAACAACCTTCGTGATATGGACCTTTGCTGGAAAGTAGTTACTGAATTCAAAGAAGAAATGGCTTGTTGTGCTGTAAAACACTCTACGCCTTGTGGAGTTGCAATTGGTACATCAGCATTGGAAACATACCAAAAAACTTTTGAATGTGATCCGGTTTCTATCTTTGGCGGAATTGTTGCTATGAACTATAAGATCGATGCAGCAACGGCTGAAGAGCTGAACAAAACATTCCTTGAGATTGTAATGGCTCCGGATTTCGACGAAGAAGCTCTTGAAGTTTTAAGAAAAAAGAAAAACCTTAGAATCATCAAAATAGTAAACCCTGTTTCTGATAAGAAGACTTGGGTAAAAGTAGACGGTGGTATCTTGGTTCAGGATAACGATTTACATTTCTCTGATGATATTAAAGTAGTGACTGAAACTCAGCCTACAGAAGAACAGAAAAAAGCATTGCTTTTCTCTCAGAGAGTAGTAAAATATGTGAAATCTAATGCGATTGTGGTTTCCAACGGGATCCAGGCTTTCGGAATCGGTGGTGGACAGGTAAACAGAATCTGGGCTACACAACAGGCGATTGAAAGAGCAAAAGAAAAATTCACAGGCGATTTAGTATTGGCATCAGATGCATTTTTCCCTTTCCGTGACGTAGTAGATTTCTGCGCTCAGGAAGGTATCAAAGCGATCATTCAGCCAGGTGGAAGTGTAAAAGATCAGGACAGTATTGAAGCTGCTAATGAGCACAAAATCCCAATGATGTTTACTGGGGTTAGACACTTTTTCCACTAATTAAAATAGAATTAAAAAATAATTCGGGATGGTAATTTTAGCATCCAAAATTATATATTTGTAGAATAAGACTAGATAATAAATAAAGTATGAGAATATTAATCATAGGTGAAGGCGGTAGAGAATCTGCTTTAGCAGCAAAGCTTCAGAATGACCCGAGAATTTCTAAAATGTTTTTTGCTAACGGGAATGCTACTACCGATGCAATAGGGAAAAATGTTCATTTATCAGAAATCAAAGAACTTAGAGATTTCGCTATTAAAGAAAAGATCGATTTAACCATCGTAGGACCTGAAGCTCCATTGGTAGCTGGGATCAAGGATGAGTTTAAAAAGCACGATCTTAAGGTTTTTGGACCTACTCAGAAAGTAGCAAGCCTGGAAGGAAGTAAAGCTTTCTCTAAGAAATTTATGCAGACCTATGATATCAAAACAGCGAAAGCGGTAGTATTTGATTCATACAACGAAGCAAAAGAATACATCCAGACTCAGCAATATCCTCTAGTAATCAAAGCGAGTGGTTTAGCAGGTGGAAAAGGGGTTGTAATCTGTGATAACCTTGAAGAAGCTGAAGCTACCATCCACGATTTCATGATCAGAAGAATCTATGGAGACGCTGGTATCCGTTTAGTAATCGAAGAATATTTACAAGGATTTGAAGCATCTATCATCGCTTTCTCAAACGGTGAAAAATTGTTCCCTTGTATTGCTGCAAAAGATTATAAGAAAGCTGGAAATGGTGATTCAGGACCAAATACAGGAGGTATGGGATCTGTGGCACCAAGCCCGGAATTCACTCAGGAACACTACGCTGATTTTGAGCAAAATATTTTAGAGCCTACTATTAAAGGTCTTAAAGCAGAAGGTTTCAGTTTCAAAGGAATCATTTTCTTCGGATTAATGGTAACTAAGAACGGAGCTTACCTTCTTGAGTACAACATGAGATTCGGAGATCCTGAAACTCAGGTATTGATGGCTCTTATGGAAAACAACCTATTAGATGTGATCCAGGACTGTATGGACGGAAAAGACATTCAGCTTAAGTTTAAAGATGAAAAAGCAATTTGTCTTGTAATGTGTTCAGGAGGTTACCCAAGAAACATCGAAACAGGTTTCGAAATTACAGGAGAAGATAAAGTAAAACACAGTAAACTATTATACGCAGGTGCTATTACAAAAGGAGACAAAGTAGTTTCCAATGGTGGTAGAGTTCTGAACATTGTAGCTACAGGAGCTACTTTCGAAGATGCCCGCAAAAAAGTTTACGAAGATGCAGGTCACGTACATTTCGATTACGGCTTCTACAGAGAAGACATCGGAAAGTTTTAATAAATCACGAAAAAAGATTTGGAGTCATTCCAAGTCTTTTTTTGTAAAACAGTTAATATTAGAAATAAGAGTTCAGATGCAAGATTCTAGACTTCAGACAAAAATCTGATTTCTGATGTCTGAAATCTGATATCTTTCAAACAAATCAATTATCAAACATGAACAACGGTATTATTATTTTAGATTTCGGATCCCAGTACAACCAGCTTATCGGAAGAAGAATCCGTGAGATGGGTGTGTACTCTGAAATCTTACCTTTCAATACACCATTACAAGATATTATCGCAAAACAGCCAAAGGGAATCATCCTTTCCGGAGGACCTAGCTCTGTAAATGCAGAAAATGCTCACCTGGTAGAAAAGGCATTATACGAACAGGGAGTTCCTGTTTTGGGTATTTGCTATGGAATGCAGATGACAGCTCACCTTTTAGGAGGAAAAGTAAACAAAGGAGAAAAAGGTGAATACGGAAAGGCTAATCTTGAGATCGTTAAAGAGAGCTCTTTATTAAAGGGAGTAACTCAGAACTCTGTAGTTTGGATGAGCCACTTTGATGAGGTTGGAGAGTTGCCAACAGGTTTTGAATTAAACGCAAAATCAGGAGTAATTGCTTCTATTTCCAATGAAGATAAGAAAATCTTCTGTGTTCAGTTCCACCCGGAAGTTTCTCATACAGAAGAAGGAGGAAAAATGTTGGAAAACTTCGTATTCGGAATCTGTAATGCAGAGAAAAACTGGAAACTGACCAACTATATTGAGAAAACAGTAGAAGAAATCCGTGAGAAAGTAGGAGACAACAAAGTAATCCTTGGTCTTTCCGGAGGTGTTGACTCTTCTGTAGCAGCAGTTTTAATCCATAAAGCAATCGGAGATCAGTTAACTTGTATCTTCGTAGATACTGGATTATTGAGAAAGGATGAAGGTAAAAAAGTAATGGATCAGTATGGAGAGCACTTCCATATGAACATTAAAATGGTAGATGCTAAAGAAAGATTCCTTTCAAAATTAGCAGGAGTAGATGATCCGGAAGCGAAAAGAAAGATCATCGGGAACGAGTTTATCCATGTATTTGATGAAGAATCTCACAAAATTGAAGGCGCTAAATTCTTGGCTCAGGGTACAATCTATCCAGACGTTATCGAAAGCCAGTCTGTAAACGGACCATCTGCAGTAATCAAGTCTCACCACAATGTTGGAGGACTTCCTGAAGATATGGAATTCGAATTATTAGAGCCATTAAGAGAGCTTTTCAAAGACGAAGTAAGAAGAGTAGGAGAAGAATTGGGAATTCCTCACCACTTGGTATACAGACACCCTTTCCCAGGACCTGGATTAGGAATCAGAGTATTGGGAGCTGTAGATGCTGAAAAAGTAAGAATCCTTCAGGAAGCTGACGATATCTTCATCGAAGAATTATACAAAAATGATCTTTACGAAAAAGTATCTCAGGCATTCGTAGTATTACTTCCTGTAAAATCTGTAGGAGTAATGGGTGACGAAAGAACTTACGAATACACCGCAGTAGTTCGTTCAGCTAATACCATCGATTTCATGACAGCAACATGGAGCAGACTTCCTTACGAGTTTTTAGATACTGTTTCAAGCAGAATTATCAACGAAGTAAGAGGAATCAACAGAGTAGCTTACGATATTTCAAGCAAACCACCTGCAACAATTGAGTGGGAATAATTTCAACTTGAATTTAAAATATAAATCCTGCCCGTTTGGGTGGGATTTTTTATTACGTTATATTATAAAAATAAAATTCTTCAGCTGAAAAAGCATTCAGGTTTTCCATAAAATCAAAATAAGCATTATAGATATCAGGATCTACAGATAGATATGGATTAGATAAAGTATCGACAATAATGTATTCTATATCATGAAATGTTTGAAGAATATTTTTTACATGTAAAGCATATTGACTTTCTATAAAAACCAAAGGATAATTTAAACAGATATATCCGATGATTTTATCTCCTAAAAGAAGAGTTGTTAATTTTTCTGTATCTGTTTCTATATCAGAATTGTAGTAAAGTTTTAGGGTCTCCATTACAGAACTGAAATCAGAGTGTTTCCAGTAATTATTTGAATGAACAGCTATTTGTAAAATTTCGGTGATATCCATTGTTAAATTTTGTATAAATAGTTTAAGAAGTCCTTTTCTATAAGGATTGAAGTAAAATATTTTCACTAAATTTAAGTAAAATTACACCAAATGCAAATAGATACAAGACCCTTGACCGTTCAGGATTATGATGAGTTGGCAGAAACAATGAAAAGAGCTTATCCGCAAATGTCAGAATCCATATGGTCTAAAAAAAGCATAGAAAAACTGACGAGAATATTTCCTAACGGGCAAATCTGCATCACAGTAGATGGAAAACTGGCTGCTGTAGCGCTTTCTATTATTGTCAATTATGAAGAATTCGGGGATGATCATACCTATAGTGATATTACAGGGAATTACACCTTCAATACCCATACTTCCACAGGTAATGTCCTTTATGGGATAGAAGTCTTTGTAGATCCGGAGTTCCGTGAATTACGCCTGGGAAGAAGACTTTATGATGCAAGAAAAGAACTTTGTGAATTATTAAACCTGAAATCAATCGTTCTTGGCGGCAGAATTCCGAATTATCATAAATACAGTCACGAACTTTCCGCCAGAAATTATATCCGAAAAGTAAGAGATAAGGAAATCTATGATCCTGTATTGTCTTTCCAGCTTTCCAACAACTTTCTTCCGATAAAAATCCTGAAAAAATACCTTCCTGAAGACGAAGCTTCCAGGGAAAATGCGGTTCTTCTGCAATGGAATAATATTTACTACAGCAAAAGGCCTAATACCATGCAGGACAGTATTATACGTCTTGGTTTGGTGCAATGGCAGATGAGGCATTTTAAAGACATTGAAGCCTTCTATGAACAGGTAGAGTTCTTTGTGAATGTAATGGGAGATTATAAGTCAGACTTTGTATTGTTTCCAGAACTTTTCAATACACCATTGCTGGCTCCTTTCAACAGTCTTTCAGAAAGAGACAGTATGATAGAGCTGGCCAAACTTACCGAAGATATTAAAAAGAAAATTTCTGAGCTTGCCATCAGTTATAATGTCAATATCATTTCCGGAAGTATGCCTGTCTTTGATCATGATACTAATGATTTGTATAATGTAAGCTATCTTCTTCACCGTGATGGCCGTATGGATGAATACAGAAAAATTCATATCACTCCGAATGAAAAACGATATTATGGTATGAAAGGAGGAAATGAAATCAAAGTTTTTGATACAGACTGTGGTAAAATAGGCCTTGTAATCTGTTATGACGTAGAGTTTCCTGAATTACCAAGAATTCTGGCAGATCAAGGGATGAAAATCCTATTTGTTCCTTATCTCACCGATACTCAGAATGCTTATATGAGAGTTCGCCACTGTGCAGCTGCCAGAGCCATAGAAAATGAATGTTATGTAGCCATTGCAGGCTGTGTAGGAAACCTTCCGAAAGTAAACAATATGGATATTCAGTTTGGACAGGCAGCGGTATTTACCCCTTCAGATTTTGCGTTTCCATCCAATGCGGTGAAAGGAGAAGCGACTCCTAATACGGAAATGACTTTGATTGTAGATGTAGATCTGAACTTACTGAAAGACCTCCATCACAACGGCTCCGTTCAGGTCATGAAAGACCGTCGTAAAGACCTTTATGAAACCTACCTTAAATAACAAAACAGAATGCGAAAGCATTCTGTTTTATTTTACCTAAAATTTAAATGTATCTTATAAATACTGCGGACAAACTACCGCAGGACAAATCATTCCCGGGCATTTTGGAAGTCCGTCTGTAGGGCAACACTGACGTGAGCATTGACCACCACCAATGATGATTCCGCTTCCTGAAACGTTCTTTAATTGTTCTCTTGAAAGTTTGCTGTTACGTAAATTTTTCATTTTAATATTATTTTTAGTTAGTTGTCTAAAGTAAAAGAAGAGTATTCTTATTAAAAAATAAAACAGAATGAACAAGCACTCTGTTCTATTTTACCTAAAATTTAATGGAGTATTTTATGAATACTGTGGACAAACTACGTCAGGACACATAAGCCAAGGGCAAGTTTGCCTTCCGTCAGTAGGGCAGCATTCAGATGTACAGTTTTGGATTGGAGAAATACCTCCACTTCCTGCAATACCTTTTAACTGTACTCTTGAAAGTTTTTTGTTACGTAAATTTTTCATGTTGTAATACTTTTATTGATTTGTTTTAATATTTTGTACTTCATAAATATATAAATTATTACTATACATAGCATTGTTTTTTCATTATGACTATAAATAATCGTTTAAAATACTGATTATGTGATTGAATTTTTAATCTCTGTATAGTGATTTTATAGGTGTTTTTTTATAAAATCAGCTAAATTCAAGCTGATAATTTTTACTAAGATGAGCATGAACTTAGCAATTGGAGGCTGAAATTAATAAAAACCATGAAGAATCATTCTCTTTTTTGTTTCGTTTTTAAAGAGTTGAATAAGAATACAGATAGTAATCGTATGGCTAAAAATGACTTCTAACCCCAAGCTTCCAACTTTCAGCCACTTAACCCTGAATTTTTTACGCTTAACCTAAGAGAATATAGCATTAGGAACAGTTTTTGGAGTAAATTGCACTTACTATTGATATACTATGTTTGACAAGCAACAAAGAAAACTGAAAAGATCCGCAAGACTGATTTCCGTATTAAGTAAATATGGTTTTAAAGATATTCTCGCAAGGATGAATGGTGGAAATAAGCAGGAAGATACTTCAGGAAATTCAGATGAGATTATTTCCAAAGGTACTGTTTATGAAAGGATCAGATTGGCCTTGGAAGAACTGGGACCTACTTTTGTTAAGCTTGGACAGACATTCAGTAACAGAGAAGATCTGTTGCCACCGGAACTTATTCAGGAACTGCAGAAGCTTCAGGATAAGGTAGAAACAGTAGATATGGATGTGGAAGAGGCTTTGGAAAGCGAGTTTAATATTTCTGTGAAAGATCACTTTCTGGAAATTCAGAAAAAACCATTGGCTACAGCTTCTATTGCACAGGTGTATAAAGCCGTTTTACTGGATGGAAGTCCGGTTATTTTAAAGCTTAGAAAACCAGATGTACAATCGGTAATTGAAGATGATTTATTGCTTATCAAGGATATTGAAAAATTAATCTCAGCCTATTCAGAAATAGGAGAAAAACTTAATCTTAAGCAAGCTATTTCTACGTTTGAAAGGTCTTTATTAGAAGAAGTTTCTTTGATTAATGAAAAGAACAACATTCAACAGTTCCGACTCAATTTTAAAAATAATAAAGAAACCTATGTTCCTAAAGTTTATGATGAATACTCCAACAATAATATTCTTTGTATGGAATTCATTGATGGGATTAAGGTAACTGATAAATCCATTCTGCTAGCCAATGATATTGATCCTGTAAAAGTTTCTGAAACGGGGCTAAGGCTCTTTGTTTCTCAGATTCTGGATTATGGTTTCTTTCATGCTGATCCGCATGCAGGGAATATTTTAGTAAAGAAAGATGGAAAAATTGTCTTTATCGATTTTGGAGCCGTTGGAAAAATCCAACCGAACGATAAGGAAATTCTTGAAAATCTGATCGTAAGTTTTGTTTCCAAAAATTCACACAAAATAGTCCGTTATCTTAAAAAAATGGCTGTGAGTTATGAAATTCCGGATGAAAGAAGATTTGAAAATGATGTGGAAGACATTCTGAATTTTGTTCACAGTTCCTCATTAAAGGAAATCAATGTTCAGGTTATTATCAATAAAATGAAAGATATCTTAAAGGATAATAGGCTGTATATGCCGGATTATTTCTATCTTTTGTTTAAAGGAATCAGTCTGATAGAAGGAGTTGGGAGAAATATTAATCCGGATTTGGATATTGTGAAAAGTCTTCATCCTTATACCCGAAAAATATTCACTAAAAAGATCAGTCCGAAAAACCTTTTAAAAACGGGAATGGACAGAATGATGAATTTTACGGATAATGTAGATGAAATTCCTAAAGAACTTCGCTCTGTGCTCCAGAAGCTGGATGAAAATAAATTCACAGTCTCCAGTGAAATCAAAAATATTGAGAAAACTAACCAACTGATAAAGTCCAGCGTGATCAATCTGATTTTAGCCATGATTTTGGGAGCGAATATTATTGCAACAGCAATTGTTTTTGTTTCAGAATCAGGGCCAAGAATAGGAGAACTGTCTTTAGTAGCAGTGTTGGGATTTGTATTCTCAATTGTTTTAGTATTTATACTTTTGTTGAGAGTAACGAGAAAATAATCGAGTTGCGGGGTTCGGGTTTCGAGTATAAAAAGACGTATAATCTAAAGTTCGTATCCCGAACCTCGGATCTCGTACACTTAAAAATAAAATAATGAAAAAACTAATAATCCCCATTATGATTTTCTGCAGCGCATTTGTTATGGCGCAGGAAGGGAGTGAAGGGAAAATTCAGGGAGATTTTGATGGTAACGGAACAAAAGAATATGCTTATATAAAAGTTGCAGACTGCAATGATGACTGTAATGGAAGCTGTGATACAACAGTTTATTTTAGTGATAAGAAGATAAAACCGTTCATGACATCACTTGCTAATGGTGGAAGCTTATATAATCTGGGTGACCTTAACAATGACGGGAAAGATGATATTGGTTTTTATCCCTATTGGTGTACCAGCTGCTGGCATTCTTTTTACACTTATACATTAAGTAAATCAGGATGGAAGCCTTTGGTAGATCCTATTTCAACACACTGCAGCCAGTGGGAGGAAGACAAATTTCCAATTAAAAAAGATCTTCAAAAGAAAGGAAATGTTATTATTACTACCAGTGAGTGGAAAGATGATGATATTAAAATAAGCAGTAAAAGTATAAAGATTAATTAATTGTTTAAGGTTCGATGTTTAAAGTTTAATGTGGTTGTTATAGAGTTTTAAACGTATGTTTCAGACCTTGATTTTCTTTATTTGATGTCTCTGTTTTGCCATTGTAAAAACCCGATTTCAGATTCTACATATTAATACTTATCTTTGCAAAATGGAAAAACTCACTTTTGCAGATTTTGACCTGCCGGTTAAAATTCTTGATGTTTTAGCAGATTTAGAATTATTTGAACCTACTCCTATTCAGGAGAAAAGTTTAAAGCCTATCCTTTCCGGGAGAGATGTAATGGGAATTGCACAAACCGGAACCGGGAAAACATTGGCCTATCTTTTACCAGTTCTGAAAACCTGGAAATACAGTAAAACAGGAAATCCAACGGTTTTAATATTGGTTCCAACAAGAGAATTGGTGGTACAGGTGACAGAAATTCTAGAGAAACTGACTGAAAATATTACTGCAAGAGTAATTGGAATTTATGGTGGGAAAAATATCAACACTCAGAAACTTTTATTTAATGACGGTTGTGATATTTTAGTAGGAACACCGGGTAGAGTAATGGACCTTTCCATAGACAATGCAATCTCTTTAAAAGAAGTTCAGAAGCTTATCATTGATGAATTTGATGAGATGCTTAACCTTGGTTTCAGACCACAGTTAACCCATATTTTTGAAATGATGAAAGAGAAGAGACAGAATATTCTTTTCTCTGCAACCATGACTGAGGCGGTAGATGGTATGTTAGATGAATACTTTGCCAGCCCTGTAGAAATTTCATTGGCAAAATCAGGAACTCCGCTTGAAAAAATTGAGCAGACTGCCTATAAAGTTGAAAACTTCAATACCAAGATCAACCTTCTTGAGCATTTATTGAAGAGTGATACAGATATGTCTAAGGTGTTGATTTTTAATAATAATAAAAAACACGCAGACCTTCTTTTTACTAAGATTGATGAGCTTTTCCCTGAACAGTTTGATGTGATTCACTCCAATAAGTCTCAGAACTACAGGCTTAAGGCAATGAAAAGTTTTGAAAATGAAGAAATCAGAGGTTTGATTACAACAGATGTAATGGCAAGAGGTCTGGATATCTCTAATATTACTCACGTTATCAACTTTGAAACACCTGATATTCCGGAGCAGTATATCCACAGAATCGGTAGAACCGGTAGAGCAGATAAAGAAGGGAAGGCAGTGACTTTTGTTACTAAAAAAGAAGAGCCTTTAATCCTGGATATCGAGCTTTTAATGGATAAAGAATTACACTTTAATGACTTCCCTGAAGGCGTTAAAATTAATCCGAATAAAATTGCTTCAGAAAAAGATGAAGTAGTGATGAAAAATCCTGCACAGGTAAAACTAAATGATGGAGGAGGAGCTTTCCATGAGAAAAAAGCGAAGAATACCAAAGAAAATTGGGGTGGTCCTTCAAAAAGAAAAGCACCCAAGAAGTTTGGAGCTAACAGAGCACAACAGAAAGCAATCTCTAAATCTAAGAGAAAGAAATAATAAAAAAAGCGATTCCGGATTTCGGAATCGCTTTTTTAGGTTTATTCAGATTTAGTTTTGGAGATATTCCCGGTGGATTAAACAGTCCCCAATATTCACAATGGAATGGTTAGGGTTGAATGTTGCCACCCACTCAATGAATATTTATTCAAAGTCAATTTTATTGTTTTTCAAAATTTCTTTAAATCTATCCATCTTATTTTCCTCTTTCATACTTTTGTAGATATAGCCTATCATCTTTTCTGCATCAGAACGGTAAGGTGATTTTTGCTCGGTATAAATTCTGTAGGCTTTGCAGATATAATCAAGTCCCTTTTCGCTGTCTTTCAGGTGGATAAAATAGGTTTGTCCTATTCCATAATATACCTCAGGGTCTCCGGGGTAAACCTTATCAAGATCATTATAAGCATCAATAGCTTTTTGATATTCTTTTTTATAAACATAAGTCATGGCTGTATTCTGTAAAGGCATTCTGCCTTTTGGATCAATCGCCAAAGACTGTTTATAAGCATTAAGTGCTTTATCGTATTCACCTGTTCTTCTATAGCAGATACCAAGATTATCCCAGGCATATATGAACTTTGGATCAGCTTGTAGGGCCTGCTCATAATTTTGAATAGCTTCTTTCCAATTTTCTTTTTTGAAGCTTCAATGGCTTTATGATAGAAATCAATGGCAACTTCATTTTTTGAAAATTGATCATCATTGGTTTCTATAGAACCGGTAGCCTTTTTTACGCTTTCACAGTTTTGCATCAGATAGCGTTCAAGTTTATTGTAGCTGTCCTTATACTGTTGTGAGTTTTTATCAGAATCAAAAGTCAGGTTAATCTGCTTTTTCCCATTCACTTTAGGTGCTTTTTCCGAAAGTTTTTCTGATCCTAATAAAAGAGAGGATAGCTGAAGAGCTCCGGTGTACTTATTAATACATTCATGAACGTCTTCTATAATGTCTGCCTTCTTTCGGTTAGACAAACTAATAGAATCAGCACACTTACAAGCATTCTCAGAAAGTTCCTGGATAATCTTTTTTTCATCAGGTTTCTCTTGAGAAAATGAAAGAGAAAACGGTAAAATGAAAATAAAAATGGTTATTGTTTTTTTTATCATGGGGTTAGTTTATTTCATATAAGGAGTGATTACCTTAGTCCAGATCTGGTATCCTTCAGGTTTAAAGTGAAGCATGTCATCCACAAAAATATCTTTTCTTACATTTCCGTTAGAATCTTCCATGGCCTTGGTTACATCTATATACTCTGCATTAGGCTGTCTTTTCATAAAAGCTTCAATTCTGGTATTAGCTTCTTTAATCTGAGGCCAAAGTTTCTCTCTGCTCGGAGAGTACTTCATGGAGATATAATCTACTTCAATATTAGGGAATTTTGCTCGTACTTTTTTGTAAAAACTTTTGTATCTCTTTACTACCTTTTCTGCCTTCAACTGATGATTATCGGCAAAGTCATTTTCTCCGCAATAGATAATAATCTGTTTAGGTTGGTATGGAGATAAAAGATCATCCGCAAAATAATTAAGATCTGTAAGTCTTGAGCCGCCAAAGCCTCTGTTGATGATGGTTTTAGTTGGAAAATAATCTGCTACGTCCGTCCATTTGGTAAAAGATGAGCTGCCAATTAATAAAATAGCATTTTGGGGTGGCGGGTTTTGTTGATCTTGTTTTTTGAATTCCTGAATGTCAAGCCAGAACATGGGCTTTTTTTCCTGTGAAAAGGCAATTGTAAAACACAGCAATAGAAATGCTGATAGGATCTTCTTCATTATAATCAGTTTTAAAATTTGAGATAAAAGTAATAAAAAACTCCCGATTGGCGGGAGTTTAAGTTTTATCTTTTATAAGTAATGTAGGTGACATCTATGACTTTGTCTCCGTCTTTATCATAATTCCCGACTAGCTGTGCCAGTCTAAATTCAGTTTGAGTAAGCATATCAACCCTGAAGCTCATATTGCCAGGCTCATCATCTTCTCCTTTAAGTTGGATATTCAGTACCTTAGAATCTGCATCATAAGTATACTTTCCTTCATTTTTAGCGGCAAAGTGGCAGTTGGTTCCATCTGGATCTCCATCATAAGCTGTATAGCTTACATAATAATCCGTTCTGAAGAAAAGTGTATTTTTATCACTGCATCCTTCCGGAGTTGTTGTTGTAAGCACAGTTTTATTATCTTTTCCTGAAATAATTTCTGTCTTTACTTCTTTCCAATCCCCTTTCATAATATCCATTTCATAGGCTGCAAGGTTATCGTCATTACAGGAAGTAAGCGCCAGAGCTGAAAAGGCAAATAAAAGTAGCTGTTTTTTCATTTTCACAAATTTAAGAATATGCTAAAATATAAATAAATTTGAAATATTTATGATGAAATGATTTTTTTTTAAACGAATGTTTACAAATAAGTCAATTATTGAAGGCAGTTTGAAATTTTATGGGGATATAAATCTAAATAAGAATATTTGTCTGTAAGATAAAAGATAAAAGATAAAAGATAAAAGATATTGTCGTTAAACAACTATCACGTTTATGCTTATCCCTCCGGATATCAATATCAATAGGGGCGGGCTAAAGCCCGCCCTAAAATATATAAATGAATTCATTGGCTTTAGCCAAAACTTAAACCAAGAACTCTAAACTCTAAACGTTGAACCCTTTAGTAGCTCATTTCTACAATCTTGGAAGCATCCTGAGGAGTCAGTTTTTTATACTCGCCAAGACCAAGCCAGTTTCTGTCTGTAAAAGCTTTTTCCACTCTTTCAGCAGTTCCTTTATAATCTTCAGTATACTCTGAAAGCCTGGTTTTAATATGCAGGCTGTGGAAGAATTCTTCAAGTTTTTTGATGCCCAGTTCTGCTTTTTCTTCAACACTTCCTTCCTTAATTCCCCATACTCTTTCTGCATACTGAGCCAGTTTCCCTTTTTTATCTTCAAAGTTATAACGGTAGTGGGAAGGTGCAATAATAGCCAACGTTCTGGCATGATCTATACCGAAATAAGCCGTTAATTCATGGCCCATAGCATGTACAGCCCAGTCTGTAATAACCCCTTTCTGAATTAATCCGTTTAAGGCCATTGTACAACACCACATAAAGTTTCCTGCAGCATCATAGTTGAAATCATCGGCCAATACCTTTGGAGCGGTCTCCTGAAGGCTGATCAGAATACTTTCGGCAATTCTTTCCTGAAGATCAGCAGAAGACGGAGCTGTCATATATTGTTCCAACACATGGGTGTAGGCATCTGTAATTCCGTTAACGATCTGATTTTTTGGAATAGATCTGATTACTTCAGGATCTAAAACAGAGAATTGAGGGAATAATCCAGGACCGCCCGAAGACAGTTTCTCATTGGTTTCTCTTCTGGAAATAACATATCCTGAGTTCATTTCTGAACCGGTTGCCGGAAGCGTCAGAATACTTCCGAATGGCATTCCTTCCCCTTCAAAAGTTCTTACCTGCTTTCTCAGAATATCCCATGGCTCTCCATTGTAGTTGGCTGCAGCAGAGATAAACTTAGTTCCGTCAATCACAGACCCACCACCCACAGCAAGAAGATAATTGATGTTATTTTCTTTGATAAAGCTGATCGCATTAATTAAAACTTCATATTCTGGATTAGCGGGAACTCCACCAAATTCATATAATTCATGATCTTTTAAAGCTTCCTTCACCTGGTCATAAACACCATTGTTTTTGATACTTCCACCACCATAGATCATTAGGATCCTGGCATCCGTAGGAATTTCTTTGGAAATTTTAGCGATTTCGCCTTTTCCGAAAAGTATTTTGGTCGGATTTTTAAACTCGAAATTAAGCATTGTTCTAAATTTATTGTACCCAAATTTACGGAATGAAAAGAGAAAATTAAGTTAATGAAAGTTTAAAATTGCTATCACTGAATTTCATGAAAGCTATTAAAAACCTTAGTGAAATCTTTAATGGTAACTATGAAGATCTAAATTAAGTTCTTTTAAAATGCTTGGATTGAGTCCATTTTCATAATATTCTTTCCAAACCTTCAAACTTTCCTTTTTAATTTTTTCACGGGTTATTTTTTTGTTTTCATTAACTAGGTAAGGAGCCCAAAAGCAAAAATCATGAGTTTTAAAATCTGCTATTGAATCATTTGGAACTTCCCATAAAATATATGGAAGGTCAAGTTCATGATACCAATCTATTAAGAATATCATCTCATAAATTTCCTTTACTGTAGATTTTTTTAATATCCATTTCTTAGTTAATTTAACCATTAACTCCATGTCTTTGCCTGGTTCAAATTCTGGGTTATAAGTGACATTCATAGGTAGATTATACTTATGTAATAATTCTCTTTTTTTCTTTTCTATGAGAATATCATCATCAAAATCATCATCAAAATCATCAGAGCAATACCAGTCAAAAAAAGCTTGTTCAAAATGGACAAGGTTTTTTATTCTTGATTCGGTGTCGATTATGTACTTCTTTCGATCAAATTCATTGCAATTTGTTAAGAATTGGACTTTTTTTTTATATTTTCATAGTCAACTAGATCTATTTCAGATAACTTTAGAATCTTTTCAATTACTTTGTCTATTTCATTATCTGTGACTTGAATTGATAATTTGTCTGCTAATATTGGTGATAATGAGTAAATTTCATTATAGGAAATATTTAACCAGACTGGTAGAATAGTTTTTTCTTTAGTAAAAATTTCTTTTGATATTAAACCATTTAGTTCTTTTTTAGTCCATTCTTTTTTTAGAAAGTTTTCACTAACAATTACTAAACCATAATTTGATTTTTTAATTCCGTCAGATATTTCCTCAAAAAGAGAATCACCTATCTTTAACGTTAGTTCGTCATACCAAACATTAAAACCTAATTTAATAAGCTCTTCAGCTAAAGGTCTGACAAATATTTCTTTATCTTCGGAGGCGTGACTAATAAAAAAATCATATTCTTTTTTAATTTGTTGCATAATGGTGTGTTCTTACTAACCTCGAATTTATAATATTTTCTTTACAAAAAATAATAGGAGAGATAGAATTTATTCTCTTCGTTAAATGATATCCACTAAAAGATATGTCTTTGCTCTTCTAATAAAGTCCTCTTTATCCTTTTTAATATCTTCCAGTAGCTTTTTCCTATCATCAGGAATGGTCAGATACTTATCGCCCCAAAGATTTATTTCAACAATAATCGGGATCAGATCAATGCCTTTTTCTGTAAGATGATATAAAATCTTTAATTTATTTTCCGGATGTCCCTTTTTATCAATAATTCCGTTTTCCAATAGATTTTGAAGTCTTGTCGCCAGAATATTGGAAGCAATTTTTTCATCTGCTTTCTGAAACTCTCCATAGGTGCACTCTTTATTAAGCATCAGATCCCGGATGATGAGCAGCGACCATTTATCACCCCATATTTCCAGTGAACAGCTGATAGGACAGTCTGACCTTTTTTTACTCATTACTTTAATTTTTAAAATATCACTTGCAAATTGAAAGTGTTTGTTTTAATTTTGCTTTTATTTTGCAAGTAAATTTAATCATAAATAATTAATAAATCAAATGGAAAACTATGACATTGCCGTGATTGGCTCAGGACCCGGGGGATATGTTGCCGCGATAAGAAGCGCACAGCTAGGCTATAAAACAGTAATTATCGAAAAATATGAAACATTGGGCGGAACCTGTACCAATGTAGGTTGTATTCCAACAAAAGCTTTATTGGACAGCACACATCACTATGCAGAAGCCCATCATAAATTTAAGGAACACGGAATTCTGCTTGACAATATTGAGCTTGATTTTTCTCAAATGTATAAAAGGAAATCTGAAGTTGTATCTAAAAACACCAGCGGACTTGAGTTCCTGATGAGTAAAAATAATATTACCCGCTTGCAAGGTGTAGCCACTTTTATCAATAATGAGACTATTAAAGTTGTTTCTGAAACTGAAACTAAAGAAATTACAGCCAAACACTATATCATTGCAACAGGTTCAAAACCATCAACCATTCCGGGAGTGGAAATTGATAAAATGAGAATCATTACTTCTACAGAGGCATTATCTCTGAAAGAAAAGCCGAAAACAATGGTAATTATTGGTGGCGGAGTGATTGGAGTAGAAATGGCTTCTATCTTTAACCGTATAGGAACTCAGGTAACAATTCTGGAATATGCAGATCACCTGATTACAGCCATGGATCATGAATTAGGAAAAAACCTTCAGAAAATCCTTAAAAAGGAAGGAGTAGATATCCGTTTAGGGCAGGCTGTTTATAAGACTGAAGGTTCAGAAGTAGCTGCTAAAGTATTTTTTAAAGATAAAAACGGGGCAGAAAATAAATTGGAAGCAGATTATATTCTGGTAGCAGTAGGAAGAAGTCCTTATGTAAAAGGATTGGGGTTGGAAAACACAGATGTACAGCTGGATAACCGAGGATTTATTAAGGTTAATGAAAATAATAGGACATCTGTTTCCAATATCTATGCTATTGGAGATGTAATAGGGGGAGCAATGCTTGCTCATAAAGCGGAAGAGGAAGGTGTTTTGGTTGCAGAAACAATCAATGGACAGAAACATCATATTCATTATGACCGTATTCCTTCTGTGGTATATACCTGGCCGGAAGTGGCATCCGTTGGATATACTGAAGAATATCTCAAAAAGAATAATATAGCCTATAATGTGGGTAAATTTCCGTTTTCAGCCAGTGCAAGAGCCAGAGCTTCTATGGATACGGATGGATTTGCCAAAGTTTTGGTAGATCCAAAATATGGAGAAGTCCTTGGAGTACATATTATTGGTGCAAGAGCCGCAGATTTGATCGCACAGGGAGTAATTGCACAGGAATATGAAGTAACAGCAGAAGATATGTTCCGGATCTCGTACGCACACCCAACTTACTCGGAAACATTGAAAGAAGCTTATCTGATAGCCTCAGGGCAGGGAGCCGTTAATATTTGATATTAGGCTATAGAAAACCTTTAATGTCCACTAATGCGCAAATAATTGCTATTTATGCCTAATAACCTATGTATCTATGTAGTTTTAAAAATAATTTTATTACATAGGTACATAGAATTTTGGAAACTTAAAAAGCTTAATGTATGTTTATCCGGACAAATTATAAAGTGGTACAATCCTCACTTTTTGAGAAAATACCATTGCTTTTGGCTTCCAGTTTTCCGGTCTTTCTATTGATTTTAATTAAGAAAGACTCTTTGGTTAAGGGACATCCTTTAGCCTGTAAAACATACATAGCAATGGATTGGTCTTCAATTTTATAAGAACCTGTAAAACGATTCTGGGTATCAATGGAGTAGCCGTAGGTCTTAGCCAGTAAAATAGCTTCAGGGAGATTATCAACCGTTCCGATAAAATCCCTTAATTGCTGTTCATTGGAAAAATAGACAGGTCTTTCTTTTTTGCACGCCAGAATATAGGAAAAGCAATGATCCCCAATACATTTTTGGAAAAATCCCTTTTCCGGAACTGGCTCATTAATCGTCATGAAATCTGGGGCTTGACTTTCGTAGATGATAGCTTTATCAGGATCAGGGTCGTTGGTAAGCACTCTCCAGTAAGCATATTCTTTATTGGGAATGATGAATGGATAAAGATATTCAGTAGTGTCCAGAATATCCGGGATCTTTTTATAATCATCAGGAACCTTGATCTGTGCAGAAAGCAGACTGGAAGCGATCAGGGTAAGTGTGATGATGATTTTCATAAAGAATATTGTTTTCAGAGCAAATTTACAAAAATTACTGATGCCTCTTAATGTTTCCGGAAGATTACAGAAACGTCATAGGATATCCCGTCTTAATATTTCCATGAACAATTTTCTTCAATTTTGATTCGATCATTTTCCTTGTTAGTGGTTTCAAATGATAAATGTATAAAACACCTTGGGTATGGTCGTACTCATGCTGGATAATTCTGGCTGTTAATCCGGTAAACGTTTTAGTTTGTCTGTTGAAATTTTGATCGAGATACTCAATGGTAATTCCCCAAGGTCTTTCAACTTTTTGAGACAGTCCCGGAATGCTTAGGCAGCCTTCATAATCTACCCAGCTTTCTTCTGAAGTACTGATGATTTTAGCATTAATAAAAGTTTCTCTGATTCCTTTATCATTTCTTTCAAAATAGAGAAGTTGATCTTCAATATCAAGATTTTCAAAAGTAATTTGACTGTCAACAATGAAAAGCTGTAAAGGTTTATTGATCTGAGAAGAGGAGAGGCCACAGCCATTAGAATTTTCCATGGTTTCCCACATATTGACAATAAGGTCGTGTATTTCCTGACTGTTTTTGTTAACCTCTATGCATTTCTGCTTTAAAATGCGGTTTCCATAAGCTACAATAGGTAAGTTCATTGAAATATTTTTCTGCAAAGTTCAGCAGAAGAGGATAGATATACAATGAACCTATGTTAATTAATCTGTCTGCGGATTCTGCTTAAAGCCTGTGGCGTAATTCCTATATAAGAAGCTATATATTTCAGAGGGACACGCTGCAATAGTTCTGGCTGTTCAGTAAATAATTTTAAATAACGTTCTTTAGCAGTAAGCTTCAATAAAGAAAGTTCCCTTTTACTTTTGGCCAGAAACAGTTTTTCAGAAGCAAAACGTCCCAAATGGTTTCCCACATTCGTCTGGCTGTAAATTTTCTGTAGGTCGTTGTAAGAAATCTGCCACACCACCGTTTCTGTTAATGCCTGCATTTCATATTCAGAAGGTGTTTGGGTTAGAAAAGAATCATAGGCACAGGTAAATTCCTTTTCAAAACTGAAGCTGAAAGTATAACCATGTTCGTCATCAGGAATATAAAACCTTACCAGCCCAGATTCTATAAAAGACAGATAGTTTTCTGTATCGCCTTGCTGGGTAATGATTTCGTTTTTAGCATAGACTTTTCGACGGAAATATCCGGCGATAAATTCCCATTCAGACTCCTGCAATTTGACGATTTGTTCGTAATATTCTCTGATGTAACCCATATTCAAAAATAAAGCGAAGTTCAAAGGTACGAAATGTTTCATTGAAGATATAGATAGGATGATTTATAGAATATCTAAACTTTCAAAACGACCCTTTTGAAACAGCTTCATTTTTTTATTTTTAACATACAATAAAGTTTTATTTTTTTGTCATTTATCAATTTAATTAATTCCAAAATCACTTACATTTGTTATTATGAGACACGACCAACGCGCAGAAAAATTCAGGCAGATCGTGGAGAATAAATTCCAGATCTACAATTCATTATTTATGAGCCTGCCCTATGATAAAATGACTAATATCGGGATGTTGCTTCCTTTTCTTTATGAGGAAAGCAGAACCGGCTACGAAGCAGGTAAAACCCCCGAAGAAATTGTTGAAGAATTCTTTAAAAACCATACGGATCTTCAGACCGAAGAGCAGAAACTTGAACTGCTTTTTAAGATCATTCAGTATATAGAAAGACAGGTGGTTTTATTTGACAGTATTGAAGATGCTGCATTTCCGAACCTGCATTCCGAAAGTGATAGCGGAACTGTTACCAATCTTTTTGAGCGTTCTTTTCAGGATCATAAAATTGAAAAAGTACGTGAAAAATTAAAGGATTTCAGTGTGAAAGTTGTATTTACTGCACACCCTACTCAATTTTATCCAAGCTCGGTACAGAGAATTATCCAGGATCTCAGAGGAGCTATTACCAGTGATTCTGTGACGCAGATTGATACTCTTTTACAGCAACTGGGAAAAACACCATTTGTAAATAAAGAAAAACCAACTCCTATTGATGAGGCGTTGAGTATTATTTCCTATCTGAGATATGTGTATTACGATACGATTGGTGAGCTCTTTACTAAGATCAAAAAGACTTTTGGAAACGGACATTTTCATCTGCATGAAGATATTATTCAGCTTGGTTTCTGGCCAGGTGGAGATCGTGACGGAAATCCTTTTGTAACGGCAGATGTAACGAAAAGAGTAGCAGAAGAACTTCGTTCAGCTATTTTAAAATCTTATTA
This sequence comes from Chryseobacterium sp. CH25, assembly GCF_004119455.1. Lineage (GTDB taxonomy): Bacteria > Bacteroidota > Bacteroidia > Flavobacteriales > Weeksellaceae > Chryseobacterium. Next base: position 734,530 of record NZ_NRQT01000001.1, on the reverse strand, counting down.
CAGCCATTTGAAATTCATCCGAAGAAGATTAAGCTTCAGAGGAGTTTCAGAAGTGTTGACAGCGTTGAGTGAGGAATTGTATGCCGCTATTTTTGATGGCAAAGCAATTACTGCGGAAGCTATTTTAAAGAAAGCCGATGAGGCAGAAAAAATATTAATTCATGAACACAATTCTCTGTTTTTAGACCTTCTGGAAAACTTCAGAGATCGTGTGAAGATTTTTGGGACTCATTTTGCGACATTGGATGTTCGTCAGGACAGCAGAATTCACCAGAAAGTAATTGATGAGGTTTTTACAAAAGTCTATGGCAGCGAAGAAGCAGATTACGAACAGAAATTCAATAAACTGATTCAGATTTCAGAACCGGTAAATGCTAATGATTTTGAGGATATTGTAAGAGATACATTATTAACAGTATCTCAGGTATCTGAAATTCAGAATTTGAATGGTCTGAGAGGAATGAACCGTTATATTATCTCCAATTCTGATGCTGTAAAAGATGTAATGAATGTATATGCATTCTTTAAGGTTTGCGGCTATAAAGATGAAGAGATCAATATGGATATCGTTCCACTTTTTGAAACTATGGAAGGGCTTGATAATGCCGAGCATGTGATGAATGAGCTGTATCAGAATCCTGTCTATAAAAAACACCTTGAAAGAAGAGGAAACCAGCAGACCATTATGTTAGGTTTCTCTGACGGAACCAAGGATGGTGGTTATTTAAAAGCCAACTGGGAGATTTATAAGGCGAAAGAAGTTCTTACAAAGCTTTCAGAACAGAATAATATCAAAGTTGTGTTTTTTGACGGAAGAGGTGGCCCACCTGCAAGAGGAGGAGGAAAAACCCATGATTTCTACGCTTCTCAGGGAAAAACAATTGCCAATAATAAAATTGAACTTACCATTCAGGGACAGACGATTACCAGTATTTTTGGAAACAAAGAGCAGGCAAAATATAATTTTGAACAGCTTTTAACGGCCGGAGTTGAAAATGATGTATTCAAAAATGCCAAAAAAGATCTTACAGAAAAAGAAAGAGTTCTGATTATTGAGCTGGCGAATATCAGTTATAAGAAATACTCGGATCTGAAGGCACATCCTATGTTTGTACCTTATCTGCAAGAGATGAGTACGCTAGAATACTACGGAAAAACAAATATCGGAAGCCGCCCGTCCAAAAGAGGAAACGGAAGTGAACTGAAGTTTGAAGACCTGAGAGCCATTCCATTTGTAGGATCATGGTCGCAGCTGAAGCAGAACGTTCCCGGATTTTTCGGTTTTGGTTACGCCATGCAGCAGATGAAGGAGCAAGGAAGGTTTGAAGAAGTAAGAGAACTGTATAAAGGATCAGACTTCTTTAAAACATTGGTGTTGAACTCAATGATGAGTATGAATAAGTCATATTTTCCATTGACGTATTATATCAAAAGCAATCCTAAATTCGGGGCCTTCTGGAATGTTCTTTTCAGCGAATATGAACTTTCAAGAGATATCATGCTCGAACTTACCGGTTTCAAAATGCTTCAGGAAGAAGATCCGCTATCCAGAAAATCTGTGAAAATCCGTGAGAAAATTGTTCTTCCGTTACTAAGCATTCAGCAGTATGCACTGATGAAAATTCAAAAAGGTGAGGGGAATAAAGAAGCTTATGAAAAACTGGTTACCAGATCATTGTTTGGAAACATTAATGCAAGTAGAAATTCAGCCTGATTCAATATAAAAATGCCTTTCTCAAGAGAGGCATTTTTACTTAAGGTGTCTAAATATAGAGGCTGTTTTCTTCATATATGTAAAGACTTATTAAAATAAATGACTGTGTTTTAAAAAAATGGTATTATTACATTTATGAAACAGATACTGACTGAAGAAATTTTTTCTGCTCCCCAATGGATGAGAATAATATGCTGTGTTTTTGGTTTAGCATTACTGTTGATGGGAGTAAGCTTACTTATGATGAAGGATTTGCCACAGGAAATTTTTGTTGTAATTCCTTTCATTTTTGTAATTGTTGTTTCTATGTTGATGTATATTCGGTTAAAACTTATTATTTCTGATTCCGGTATTCATTTCGTTGGCGGTCTGAAGCATCATGGTTTTACCTGGGAAGATATTACCAGAATAGACATGTGCAGATTGGGAAAATTCAAAACACCAACGGCTACCATATACTATTTGGACAGGAAGCTGGACATTCAAAAAGGGGTCTATCTTCAGCAGGAATTTAACCGTATATTATCGCTATTAGAAATGAAAGTTTCTCAGGAATTATTCACAGAGAATTATCAGAATATTCGCAGGCAGATTGATCCGAATATCTGAGTCAGTTATTCATAAAAAAATAGTACCATGACTCATGATTTTAAAATACAATTGCAGGAAAATATCCCGTTCAGTACTGAAGAAATAAAGCGTATTGAAGCTGAACTAAAGGGATTTAGAAAAATGATTTCCGTTATTTTAGCTTTTGCAACAGTATTGGTTATGGGATTTATTGCTTTTCTAATGAGGGACAGTCAGACCCAATTTAAATACTATGATTATCTCTTATTCGTGGCAGGTGGTTTTGCATTGTTTGGTTTTTGTTATCTTATTGCTCAATTGGTGGTATGGTATGATGCTGCTAACTGGAAAAAAGATAAGGTGATTGGGAAAAATAAATTAGTAAGCATCGTTGTTGGCCGAGATGAGACAGAGTACGGAAAATATTTAACTTTTGCAGGAATAACAGGGGCTGATAAAATAAGATTAAGAGTGAAGCCTGAATATTATTCCCATTATCCAATAGGAACAAAGTTATCTGTTACCTATTTGAAATTCAGTAAAGAGGTATTGTATATTCAGGCTGACGGGTAAAGTTTGTTATCTGTCACAAATAAAAGTGTCAGAGATCTAAAGCATTTGTTATTCTTGTGCATCAGATTAAAGGAACCGTGATGTCTATTCCTTTAAAAATTTCTCATAATAGACCTTGTCTTTGGTCTGAATTTTAAGGTAATATACTCCTTTTACAAAATCATCAACTTTTACAGATTTCTGATGAACTTCCTTTCTTATCAGCCTTCCCAGATTATCATAAATTTCCAGTGAATTGATCTCGTTTTCTGAAGCAATATTCAGAATATTTTTAACAGGGTTCGGGAACAAAGCGAATTTTTCTTTTTTTACAACTTCAGACGTGTTTAATACACTGTTATACAGGCTTCCGAAATTAAGAATTCCATATCCCATCTGATCCGTATGGTTAGGATATAATGAAGCTGTTTGTCTTAGTTTTGTTTTAAGCTGATCTCTGTTCATGCTGGGAAAAGCCTGGAGAAGGCATGCAACACCCCCGGATGCAATAGGAGTGGCAAGGGAAGTTCCGTTAGTTGAATAGGTGTTATTTCCTAAAACCGTTGCTGTAGCAGTTCCTCTTGTACTTCCATCCGGTTTAACAACTCCAAGTGAATTTGGTCCGTAAGATGAAAAAGCTGAAGAGTTTCCTGAAGAATCTACAGCACCAATGGTAAATACTTTGGCATTGTCTGCAGGAGTCAGAAGGTAGTGCCATGAAACGTTCCCAGAGTTTCCTGCAGCTACAAGGACAAAAATTCCTTTTTCAGAAGCAATTCCTGCTCCTCTTGCAATAAAAGAGGTACTTCCGTTCAGATCAGCATTGGTATAATTGTATTGTGGATTATCAAAAACATTATATCCAAGCGATGTAGTAATGATTTCTACCCCTTTTCTGTCTGCTTCTTCAGCTGCTTCAATCCAATAGAGTTCTTCTTCAGGAATTTCTATCGTTGCATTCTCACTGCGGTACAGATAAAAATCAGCATCCGGAGCTGATCCTACAAATACATTTTCCAGGTAACCGCCCATAACACCTAATACTGTAGTACCGTGTGCATTCAGGGAAGAATTGTAGATGTCGGCGGATTTGGCGACAAAGTCATAACCTCCTTTTATTTTATTGTTGTTTCGCAATCTCAGAAAGGCATCTCCTGTATTTACGGTAGGAAATCCGGTATCAATAACCGCAATAGAAACTCCGGTTCCGGTATAGCCGGCCAGGTGAAGGGGTCTTATATTACTCTGGTCTATCTGCTCTGTACCAGTACCATATTCAAAAGTGGTAAGAATCTTTTGAGTATTGGTTGGTGTTTTCCATTTATTGATAGGTGTTGGCTGTACGGTGGGAGCTCCGTTTCTGGCAAAACTCTCTACAGACAAAACAAAAGGTTGTGTTTGTAAAAGAGTAATTTGAGCCGGAGTTGCATTTACAGCAGCTCCATTAAGCCATTTAGAATAGTCCGTAACAGTAAATCCCAGATTCTGAAGGTTTTGAATGTAAGATTGCTCTATAGGAGCGTCCTGATCATTAAGCGGTATGCCTAATGTTGTACGTCTGTTAAGTGATTTTTGGCTAAGCTCAGAAAGAGGATTGGCAAAAAATGCCGCTTTATTAGGCTTATCCTTAAAAAATACAAAAACAAGCTGAGTTTGTGCTGAAGAGTAGGAGTAACCTGCTAGGAAACAAAACAGTAAAATTTTTTCATATAAATTTTTGTATAAAGATAAAAACAAAATCAATAAAATTTTTGATAGGATTTTAAAATCCTTATTTTACAGAAATAATTTATTTATGAAAAAATTCAGATGGTTGACTTGCAAAGTCAGTATTACAAAATAAAGAATGATGTAGACAATGCAGTTTTAAATGTAATGGATTCCGCGGCTTTTATCAACGGTCCTGAAGTAAAGTCTTTCCAGAATGAATTGGAGTCTTATTTAGATGTAAAACATGTTATTCCGTGTGCTAATGGAACTGATGCATTACAGATTGCTCTTATGGCGTTGGATTTGAAGGAGGGAGACGAAATCATTACGGCTGATTTTACTTTTGCTGCAACAGTAGAAGTGATTCATCTGCTTAAATTAAAGTCTGTTTTGGTAGATGTTGATTATGATACGTTTACAATTTCTACAGAAGCTTTAAGAAAAGCTATTACGCCAAAAACAAAGGCTATTATTCCTGTACATATATTCGGGCAGTGTGCAAACATGGAAGAAATTCTGAAAATTGCTGAAGAGCACAATTTATATGTAATTGAAGATAATGCACAGGCAATTGGTGCAGAATACACATTCTCTGACGGAAGCTCAAAATACGCCGGAACAATGGCAACAGTAGGAACTACTTCTTTCTTCCCTTCCAAAAACCTTGGATGTTATGGAGACGGAGGAGCTATTTTTACCAATAATGATGATCTTGCTCACCGTTTAAGAGGAATTGTAAACCATGGAATGTATGAAAGATATTACCATGATGAGGTGGGAGTAAATTCTCGTTTAGACAGTATTCAGGCTGCGGTGTTAAGAAAAAAATTACCACACCTAGATTCATACAATGAAGCAAGAAGAAAAGCCGCTGATTATTATGATGAGGCATTTGCCGGGCACGAAAATATTTTAACTCCACAGAGATCTGAGAGCTCTACTCACGTATTCCACCAGTATACACTGAGAATTTTGAACGGTAAGAGAAATGAACTGCAGAAGTTCCTTACAGAAAAGGAAATTCCGGCAATGATTTACTATCCGGTTGCATTAAGAAAGCAAAAAGCGTATTTCCAGGAGAGCAATGCAGCTGATTTTGTGAATACAGATAAGCTTTTGGATCAGGTAATCTCTTTACCGATGCACACAGAATTAGATGAAGAACAGTTGAAGTATATTACGGATGCTGTACTTGAGTTTATGGGGTAAAAAAGAATGAAGGAGTTTTTTCTTAAAGGTAAAAAATATAAATTATTTTTAAGATTTCATCTTTTTATAGTGGGATTGTATTCACTTTATTTAATGAATACTGTGATGTCCTATAATTCCTTAGATGACGCTAAATATTATAAAGAGAGTATTTCTGAAAATATACTGAAATACTCTCTTTACATAATTGTAAATTTAATTGCTGGGATAATCATTTTTTGCAAATTAAAATATACAAAGATTATTCTCAATTTTTTTGCAGCAGTAGTCCTTATTTTAGTTTGTTTTGCTAATTATACCTTAATTAAAAGTTACATTAACAATTCATATTACAACTTTGTAATTATTTTTAATACATTAGTTATCTGTTTTATTCTTTTCTATATTTTTTATTTAAACCATAGAGAAATAGAAAAAAATGAAATAGAAAATATAGGAAAACACGAAGATTAAAATGGCAATACTTGTTACCGGAGGACTTGGATATATTGGTTCCCACACCGTTGTAGAACTGCTTAATAATGGCTTTGAAGTTGTTATTGTGGATGATTTGTCCAATTCAGAGAGGTTTATTTTAAAGAATATAGAGGAGATTACAGGTAAGAAACCTGTGTTTTATCCTTTTGATCTAAAGCGAAAAGAACTTCTTAATCAGGTTTTTGATGCTCATACCATTGATGGCTGTATTAATTTTGCCGCTTTTAAAGCTGTAGGAGAGAGCCAGGTAAAACCTGTAGACTATTACGAAAATAATTTATTCTCTCTTATCAATATTCTACAGGAGTTTAAAGAAAGAGAAATCTCAAACTTTATTTTCAGTTCATCATGCACTGTATACGGGCAGGCAGAGGTAATGCCTATTGATGAAAATACACCTTTAAAAATGCCTGAAAGCGTTTATGGAAAGACGAAACAAATGGGTGAGGAGATCCTTATTGACTTTGCTAAGGCATACAAAAGAAAAATTTCACTCTTAAGATATTTTAATCCGATTGGGGCACATCCATCTGCAAAACTAGGAGAATTACCTATAGGAATTCCTAATAATTTGGTCCCTTACGTAATGCAGACTGCTGCAGGAATTCGTGAGAAATTAAGTGTTTGGGGTGATGATTATCAGACAGAAGATGGAACTGCTGTTCGTGATTATATCTATATTGTAGATCTGGCTAAAGCTCATGTTGCGGCCCTAAAGAAACTGATAGAAGATCCATCCAGCGAAACCGTTATTGATACTTATAATCTTGGAACAGGGAAAGGATCATCTGTTCTGGAAGTCATAAAGGCTTTTGAAAGTGCAAATGGAGTAGAGGTTCCTTATCAGATTTGTGACAGAAGAGAAGGGGATATCACAATTGCCTATGCTAATCCTTCTAAAGCCGAAAAAGAACTGAACTGGAAGTCCGAGACCTCTTTAGAAGAGTCTTTAAGAACAGTTTGGGAATGGCAGAAATATCTCAACACAAGAAACTAAACTCATAAATTCAATCATTATGGCTTGGAATCCTGAAGTATACGACCAATTTAAACAAGAGCGTTCAGCTCCTTTCTTTGACTTGTTAAATCTTGTAGAATCAAGAACGGGAATATCTGTTATAGATTTAGGATGTGGAACAGGAGAACTTACTTCAAAACTTTTGGATTACTTGGAAGATTCAAAAGTTTTAGGAATAGATTCTTCTGAAGAAATGCTTGAAAAAGCAGTTCAATTCGAAACAAGTAGATTGACTTTTGAAAAAAGAAGTGTTGAAGAGCAGCTTCATTTGGGAGATACTTATGATTTAATTATTTCCAATGCAGCGATCCAATGGTGTAGCCACCATAAAGAGCTTTTTCCAAGAATTATCAGTAAGATTAAGGAAGGTGGGCAATTGGCCGTTCAGATCCCTTCTAATCATGAATATGTGGTGCATCAGTTACTCAGAAAGGTTGCAGGCACAGAACCTTTTAAAAGTGCCTATAATAGCTGGGAAAGAGAGTATACAGTTTTAACAATTGAAGACTACGCCCGGATATTATTTGAGAATAAAGGAAGAGAAATTACTGTATTTGAGAAAGTATTTCCTCATGTTCTTGAAGATGCAGATGCTGTGTTTACCTGGGCTTCAGGAACAGCAATGCTTCCTTATATAGAAAAGCTTCCTGATGAAATGAAAGAAGAATTTAAAAACAATTATAAACAACAATTACAAAACACCTTCCCTGAATCACCAGTATTTTATCCGTTTAAAAGAACATTTATTTCAGCGAAGTTTTAATTCTAATATTAATATGAAGACACAAAGAATAGGTATTACATTTTCCTCATTTGATTTATTACACGCAGGGCATATCAAAATGCTTGAAGAAGCAAAAACAGTGTGCGATTATCTGATTGTTGGGCTGCAAATTGACCCGTCTCATGACCGTCCGAACAAAAACAGACCAAGCCAGACAATTGTAGAACGTTATATTCAGCTAAAAGCAGTAAATGCTGTGGATGAAATTGTACCTTACTACACAGAAGAAGATTTACTGGATATCTTAAAATCTTTCGTAATTGATGTAAGAATCATTGGTGATGATTATATGGACAGAGATTTTACAGGGAAACAGTATTGTGAAGAAAAAGGAATTGAGATCTTTTACAATAAAAGAGACCACAGATTTTCTACCAGCGACCTAAGGAAAAGAATTTATGAAGCTGAGAAAGAAAAAGAAGAGAGAGCTGAAAGTGTAAAATAAGAAATAAAAAAACCGAAAAGTAATTTTCGGTTTTTTTTTGTATTACATTGGGCCACCGCCCTGTTCGTCATCTCCCTTAGTATTGGAGTTAATATCCTTTTTAATTTTTGGTTTGGCATCAACCTTTTCACCCTGTTTAAATTTGTAGGTGAAAGACAGTGCGAATTGTCTCGGCTGCCACTGCATCTCCATTTCTCTGGTAAATTGAGCGTTATCAGAGAAATTTTTCATCTTTCTTGTATTAAATATATCTCTGATATTGAATCCAATAATTCCATTTCCTTTCCAGATCGTCTGGCTTATTCCTAAATCTATACCATACATTGCTTTACGGTTGTTCATAGCTGTTTTCTCTGCAGCTCTGTAGAAACTTTGAATTTGTAAACTTAGAGTCTTTGTAGGCTTGAAGGTATTGTTAAAACGTAGTCTGTAAGAAAAACCGGTACCTGAGAAATCATTTAAAGTTTTTGGATCATCAGGGAATAGATTATAGCTTCCTGTATTTTTATACCCGTAAAGATCGGCAGAAAGCATTATTTTCCACCAATTGAATGGATCATAAGTTCCGTTCAGATCCAAACCGTAATTAGTTTCTGTACCTACGTTGAAAGGAATGGTGTTCACCGCACCTGTCTGATCTATATACTGATATCTGTTTTGCTCGTCTTCAGACTTTCTGAAATATAAAGTAGGATTAAACGTAATTTTTTTATTCGAAAGGTTATATCCCAGCTCGAAAGAGTTTTCGTAGGTTGGGTTTAGGTTGGGGTTTCCTCTGAAATAGTTTCTGTCATCATCAAAAGACATAAAAGGAATCAAAGAAAAAGCTCTCGGGCGGTTGATTCTTCTTGAATAATTTAACAAGATCTGGTTGTTCTTAGCCAGATCATAGCTTAAAAATACCGATGGGAAAAACTTAGTATAGTTTTTATTAACTTCCGGAGTATTTGCTGGATTTCCATTTACATCATAATTCTGGAAGTTGACATCAATTTGTGAAGTTTCACTTCTTAATCCTAATTGATAAGCAAATTTTTCTCCGATTTTACTTTTAAACTGTGCATAAACACCTAAAATCTTTTCAGAATATACTGTGTTACTTGTGAAATCGTACCTTGTATATGCAGGCTGCTCGTTATCACTTTGGTCTACAAAATAATCGTAGGTGTTTCTGTTATAATCATAACGTGCTCCAGCTTCTAATTTAGACTTTTCTCCTATGGGAAGTTCATAATCTATTTTTCCGATGAATGTATCCGTTTTAGAATCTGTGATTACATTATTAACAACGCCGTTTGGCTGTAAAATATTTTCAACGAATGTTCTTTGAACAATTTTGTTGGTTCCATCTGTTTTATTCGTCTGGTAACTTGCAGATGCTGATAATAATTGTCCGTTATCTCCAATTTTCTGATCAATTCCAAAGTCAAACTGAGTCGCTAGGTTTTTATTGTTTCCATAGCTGTTTCTATTTCTTAAAACATTAATTACACCAGAAGTGGGGCTGGTATAGAGTCTTTCGTTATAAGCATTAAGTCCTGTTTGGTCAGTATCAAAACTTCTGATCATTCCGGAGAAGTTGATAGAAGTCTTATCGCTGAAATCATGTGTAAAACCAGCTGTCACATTGTAAGTGTCACTTTCTCTCGTCGTTTTACCATTTTGTTGAGAATACTGTGTAAAAGGGAATGCATCAGAAGACAGACTGCTGATGTCATCTTTTCTCGTAGTGGTATTCTTCATGGTGCTTTCGTTTTTCTGATAGCCACCACCGCCATTCAGGAACCATGTCCAGTTACCTTTTCTCCAGTTAAGATTGGCATTAAGATTGGTTCTTGGAAGGTAACCTAACGTCCCAGTTACGGTACCGTTGAAGCCCATCTTTTTATCTTTTTTAAGAATAATATTCAGAATACCTGCTGTTCCACTTGCTTCAAATTTGGAAGAAGGGTTGGTGATTACCTCAATTCTTTCTATCTGATCAGCCGGGATACTTTGCAGAGCATTGGCTCCATCATCTATTCCAAGAAGGGAAGATGGTTTTCCATTGATCAAAAACTTTACATTAGAATTTCCTCTCATAGAAACTGTCCCGTCCGTATCTACAGAAACTGAAGGTACATTGGTTAAAACATCCTGAAGGTTTCCTCCTTTACTTACAATATCCTGTGAAGGATCATATGTTTTTTTGTCAAGCTCTACTTTATAAGCTTTGGTTGCTGCAGCTGTGATAACAACCCCTTGTATTTCATTGGTTTTCCCGTCTAATGTAGACGTAGCAGAGGCTTCAATAGATAGCGCACCAATATTACCGGCTCCGGTAATATTTTTATTGATGATGCTTTTTTTGTAGTCAATAGCTTCTACAGCAATGTCATAGCTTCCGGGAGTAAGTTGCAGTTTATATTGTCCCTTTTCATCTGTCAGCACAGCATCGCTTAATGCTTTGTTGGCCTTGTTGCTGAAAGTTACTGAGGCATAAGGTACCGGTTGGTTCTTCTTATTGACAATGGTTCCTGAAACATCAGCCTTCTCCTGGGCAAAAGCCATAGCTGCTGCCGAGAGTACTAAAGTAAGTCCTAGTGCTTTTCTGGTGAAAATATTGACAATTTCTGTCTTATTCTTCATAGGTTATTTTTTTGTATAAAATCGTGAAAGGATAACCCTTAACATTTTGAATTTCAATATTTGTTTGATTTTCAAAATATTATGATTTAATTATTGTTTTTTATTTATAAAATACGGGTGTCTGCTAAGCTTATTTTATATTTTTTGAATTGAGCCAGTCCTGATAAGCTTTTGCATTTACAGCGTGTTCTTCTGCACTTGCTGTAAACTTATGATATCCAAATCTTGCAGGATCTGCACACATAAATATATAATTGTTGTTTTCTGCATTTAAAACAGCGTCTACAGAGTTTTTATCCACTACGCAGATGGGGCCTGGTGGGATTCCTGCATTAGCGTAAGTGTTGTATGGAGATGGAGTAGACAAATGTTTATAAAATACTCTTTTAATTGGTTCTTTAAAGTTTGTCTGCTTATTGATTGCATAAATTACAGTTGGATCAGACTGAAGTTTCATCCCTTTTCTGTAACGGTTTAAATATAAACCTGCAATGGTTTTCATTTCGTCTTTCTTTCCGCCTGATTCTTTATATACAATAGACGCAAGGGCATAAATTTGTTCTCTTGAAAGTCCTGACTGCTGTTCTTTATTTTTTCTTTCACTGGTCCAGAATTCATTATACTGGTCTTCAAATTTTGCAAAAAATTCTCTTGGGCTTACTGTCCAGAAAAAATTATAAGTGTCAATAAAGAAATACTTTTTCAGATCTTCAATATCTTTATATCCTTTTTCCTGTGCCACCACATTAAGATCATTTACAAAATGAAGAGAATCCAGCTCAGTTTTTTGGTAACCTTTCCAATCATCTGATACATATCTCCAAAATCTCCGATTCTGAAAGAGTTTGCAGTCTGGTTACCTGCTTTAATCATATTAACAAGATCTGTATTTCCTTTCCCACTTTGGATATGATAACGTCCCGCTTTAAAATTAGCAGCAAGACCTTTATCTTTAGCCACCGTTTCAAATGATTCTCGGTCTTTAATGTATGGGGCAATAGAATCCATAATCTGATTAAAGTTTGCCTTATGAGGGATCAGAATATAACCGTCCTTTTCTACATTGTTTCCAAAATATTTATTATAAAATCTCAATCCAAAAAATCCTGCTACTACAAAAACGAGCAGAATGATAATGAGAATAGCTTTTTTCATTCCTATTATTATTGATTAAAAGTTTCTGATTTTAAAGAAGCTCTACTTTACCTTTAAAAACTTGCTTTGCGGGACCTTCCAGCCAGATGTTGCGGAAAGAATCACCGTCTTTTTCAGCATATACCTTCAGATTTCCACCCAAAGTTTTAACTTTTATGGAAGTTAGATTGTCTTTTTGTAAAAAAGTTAAAGCAGAAGCTGTAACTCCTGTTCCGCAGCTGTAAGTTTCGTTCTCAACGCCTCGTTCATAGGTTCTTACGAAAATCTCGTTGTCTGAAATTTTTTCCACAAAGTTGACATTGATCCCTTTTTCTTTATAATTTTCCGAATTTCTGATGCCGTTTCCTTCTGCAAAAACATTATAATTTACCAAATCTTCCACGTATTTTACATAATGTGGAGAGCCGGTATCCATCACACTGTCTTCTCCGTCATTTGAAATTATATTTACATCAGACATTTTCAGTTTTACAATTCCGTTATGGATTTCAGCAATATGTTCACCATCAATTGCGATGAATTTGCAGTTGTCTTCAAAGATATCAAGGAAAAAAGAGAAGGCTACTGAACAGCGGGCCCCGTTTCCACAGAAGCTCTTTGAACCATCAGAATTATAATAATCAACTTCAAAATCATAGCCGTCTGCAGTATTTATTTTAATAAGTCCATCTGCACCAATTCCAAAACGGCGGTCACAAAGCTTCTGTATATTTTCGATTGAAAGATCATCCCATTCCCCAGAACGATTGTCTATCATTACAAAATCGTTTCCTGTACCCTGATATTTATAAAATTCCATATTGTTTTTTGTCTAAAATGAAGAAACAAAATTAGTATATTTAAAATGAAAAACGAACAGTGTTAACTGTTCGTTTCCTTATTTATAATCGTTATTTATAATTGTTCTATCTAAAGCCGCCACTGCTCTGTTGTCTGTTTGAACCTGAGCTTTGGCTGCTGCTGGAACTGTTTCTGAATCCGCCACTTGATGATTCAGATCTTCCTGTATTTGTGCTTCCAGAATTTCTGAAGCCACCACTGCTTTGAGTATTCTGACTTCCCTGATAACCACTGTTTGAATTTCTGAATCCACCGCTGCTTTGGTTGTTCTGACTGTTCTGATTTCCTCGGTTGTTTTGATAACCACCGTTTGAGTTTCTGAAACCACCACTGCTTTGATTATTCTGGCTTCCCTGATAACCACTGTTCGGATTTCTGAATCCACCGCTGCTGCCATTATTGGAGCTTCCGTTATATCCGCTGTTACCAACACCGTTATTCGGTCTTTGTGAAGTAACTACAGTTTTTCTTTCTACATATACTTTTCTTCTGGAGTTATTATAATTGTCATAATAGTAAGGCATACCATTATCATAGTAGTAATTGATATTGTTTCTATAATAATACCCGTCATTACCATAATACCCACCACTACCGTAATATCCGGAAGGAGCGTAGTAATAACCGTTGTTATAGTATGGGTCACCATAACCATTGCTGCCATAACCGTCTGTATAGGCAAGACAAGATGTTAAAGTGCTTATAGCAAAGATACTAACTGCTATTTTGAATAAATTTTTCATAACTTTATTGTACTTTTTTTTCTTTAAAACTTTTTTTCCAACTGAGGTATCCTAAGATAGCCATTATAGTAAATACCAAATATTGAACCGAAGTGATACCAAGACCCTTAAAAATCATCATGGGCATACAAATAAAATCTCCAATAATCCAGAAAATCCAGTTCTCAATACGCTGTTTAGCCATAAACCACATTCCTACTAAAAATATTGAAGTTGTAAAAATATCCATCCAGTTTGCCCAATCCAAATGATATAATCCAAGGTTGGTTCCCACCATTGAAAACTGATTGTCAATATAAGGTTTATAATAATAGATGAAAGTAACCAGTATGAGACTCAGGATAAAAAGAATAACGGCATAAACCCACTCTTTTTTAGTGGCCCACGTGACATCTACGTGTACATGATCTTCAGAATTTTTGGCCCATAGAATCCAGCCATAGACACTCATTATTGTATAATATACATTAATCAGACAATCTCCCAGTAACCCGAAATTGAAAAGAATATACACATAGATCAGGGTTGAAATAATGCCGGTAGGGTATACCCATATATTTTTCTTAATGGAAAAATATACGCTCAAAGTTCCGAAAATTGCACCCGATGCTTCCAGTATAATCTGTAAGGAATCGTAGCTTTCATAAGGCTTTACAAAAAGATCATATAAATTCATGCGATCAAAAATAAGCAAAAAATAGGACTTTTTAAAATGAATTTTATAATGTGATGTTTGTGCTTTTAAAGACTTTAATGTAAAATAAATGATGAAAGTTTAACGATAAACGTAGGAGTTCCTAAATTTTTTATATTTTCGTAAATCCTTAAATAAATAGAAAAACATGTCAAAAATTTGGGTTAAAAAGCCACTAAGTGCCTATGAGGCAGATATGAAGAAAAGTGAGCTGAAAAAAGTCCTTGGAAAATGGAGTTTAACAGCAATAGGAGTAGGTGCTATCATTGGAGGTGGAATCTTTGTTCTTACGGGAACAGGAGCCTATTATCACGCAGGTCCAGCACTTGCAATATCCTTTATTATAGCAGGAATTGCCTGCGTTTTTGCAGCATTGTGTTATGCGGAGTTTGCCTCAATTATTCCTGTTGAAGGATCTGCATATGCTTATGCTTACGGAACAGTAGGGGAAATTTTTGCATGGGCAATGGGTTGGTGTCTCATTCTGGAGTATGCCATGGCCAGTATGGCCGTTTCCGTGAGTTGGTCCGGATATTTTACTAAATTTTTAAAGATCTTTGGAGTTCATCTGCCGGCTTATCTTACGTCAGATCCTGCAAGTTATACAGGAAGCGGTTTCTCTATGAACCTTCCTGCGTTTATTCTTGTTCTTCTGATTACAGCCTTATTGGTAAAAGGAACCAAAGAAGCTGCAGGGGCTAATAACCTGATTGTTTTGATGAAAACGTCTGCTGTTATCTTTGTTGTAATTGCAGGAGCTTATATTATTTTTTCAAACCCTGAGCTTTACAATGCAACAGAAGGTGTGAAAAACTGGAAACCTTTTATCCCTGATCAGGTTTCAATTAAGAATGCTGATGGAGAGTTGTTTTCCGCATACGGTATTCAAGGAATTATTTCCGGTGCCGCTGCTATCTTCTTTGCTTATATTGGATTTGATGCCGTTTCTACACAGGCTGGAGAAGCAATCAATCCTAAAAAAGACGTACCATTTGCAATTATTGCTTCATTATTAATCTGTACTGCTTTATATATCTGTGTATCTCTTGTATTAACGGGGATGATGCATTATACAGACTTTAATCCGAATGGAAAATATCCTGATGCCATTAAAGCACCTGTAGCGTATGCATTTGAAATTGCAGGAAAACACTGGGCAAGTAACGTTGTAACTATCGCAGCTACAGTAGGATTGATTTCTGTCGTAATGGTAATGATGATGGGGCAATCCAGAATTTTTATCGGAATGGCAAAAGATGGGTTAATTCCTAGATTCTTTGGAGAGCTTCACCCGAAAACAAAAACACCATATAAAGGAATTATTTTATTGGGTGTTATCGTAGCGTTTATTGCCGCATTTACACCTATTTCCACTTTGGCGGATATGACAAGTTTCGGAACCCTATTTGCATTTACATTGGTTTGTATTGCTGTTTGGGTGATGAGAAAGAAAGAACCTAGTTTGATAAGACCTTTCAAAGTTCCTGCTTATAAAATAGTGGTGATTTTAGGAGTAGTTATCAATTTATTTTTGATTTCACGTCTAAGTGCTCACGCACTAGAACTTTCTGCAGTTTGGTTGTGCTTAGGAGGGCTGGTATATTTCCTTTATGGAAAATCAAACAGTAAGCTAAACAATCCTGAAAAATATCAGAACGATTAATAAGATAATATAGAAACCGCTTCGGCGGTTTTTTTGTTGAAAATAACCTATCTTAAAATATATGAAAAAGATTCTTTCCATTGCATTTCTGTCTGTAGGAATGCTTGCGTTTTCTCAACAGGTAGAAAATATTGAAACAATTCTTAATGATAAAATAAGCATCAGAGCCCTTGAGCTCTATGATAATAAAGTCTGGTACAGCGGTTCGGAATCCAAATTTGGGTTTGTGGATTTGAAGGATACTAAAAATCAAAAACAGATTAAACTTTCTGATGATAAACTTGAGTTCAGAACCCTGGGACAGGATAAGAATTCATTTTATGCAATCAATATTGTAAGCCCGGCCCGTTTCTTCAAGATTGATAAAAAAGATCTGAAATCACAGATTGTTTATACAGACTCTGCAAAAACCGCATTTTATGATGCTCTGCATTTTGTGAATGATAAGCTGGCATATACCTTTAGTGATTCAGACAGTGATTTGTTATTAAAATTGGCAGTTTATAAAGACGGTAAATGGGGAATGTTTAAAAATAATGTAAAGCTGAATGAAGGTGAAGCAGCTTTTGCAGCCAGTAATACCAATATTTCTTCTACGAAAAAAAATGTTTGGATTGCAACAGGTGGAAAAGCTTCAAGAATTATAAGGCTGAATCTAAAGAATGAAAAACTGGAAGTTTTCAATACACCTTTCATTCAGGGGGAATCTTCACAGGGAATGTATTCGATAGATTTTTATGATGACCAATTTGGAGTGGCTGTAGGTGGGGATTACACTAAACAGAATGCTAATGTGAATAATATTGCAACTACCCATGATGGTGGAGAAACCTGGCAGATTCAGGCTTCAGGGCAGAATGCAGGATATATGACCTGTGTGAAAATTAAACCGGGTACAAAAGGGAAGGAAATGATTGCTGTGGGAGATCAGCATATCAGTTACTCTTCAGACTTTGGAAAGACATGGAAGAAGATTTCTGATGAAAAAGGATTGTATGTTGGGCAGTGGATTGACGGGAATAGAGCAGTTTTTGCAGGAAAGGACAGGATTTTGGTAATGACAATACAATAAGATGACTGTTTTGAACCTGAATAAAGAATTTTTAATTGATACCTGAATTCAGATCAAAAAAATAAATAAAACCGATAGAATTTATCATTATCACCATAACAGGTTTAAACAGTGTATTTAGACTCATTCTAAACTATAACCTAATATAATTCATAGGTTAAAATTCATAACTAATGGTTAATTTTGTAGGATGGAATTTTAATGATGTTAAACTTCCTCACCTTATAAAATTTTATTTTCAAAATGAATTCTTTAATAGATAAGTATAATATTCCCGGACCTCGTTACACGTCTTATCCTACCGTTCCATATTGGGATGATTCTACATTTTCACCGGAAAGTTGGAAGGAGAGCGTAATCAGGTCGTTTCATGAAAGCAATGCAGAGGAGGGAATTTCTATTTATATCCATTTGCCTTTCTGCGAGGCTTTGTGTACATTCTGTGCATGTCATAAACGTATTACGAAACAACACAGTGTTGAAGTTCCTTATCTGGAAAGTGTTTTAAAGGAATGGAAACTTTATCTTGAGCTTTTTAATGAAAAGCCAAAATTAAAAGAATTACATCTTGGTGGTGGTACTCCTACATTTTTCTCTCCGGAAAATCTGAAAACGTTGTTAGGTGGAATTTTTTCAACCGTAGACATTGCAGAACATCCTGAGTTTTCGTTTGAAGGGCATCCGAACAACACTACGAAGGAACACCTTCAGACTTTATATGATCTTGGATTCAGGAGAGTAAGCTTCGGAGTTCAGGATTATGATCCTAAAGTACAGAAAGCGATTAACAGAATTCAGCCTTTTGAAAACGTAAAAAACGTAACAGAATGGGCTAAAGAAATTGGATACAGAGGAATCAGCCATGATTTGGTTTTCGGACTTCCACATCAGACTTGGGAAGCCATGGAAAATACCATCAGAAAAACAATGGAGCTGAAACCGGACAGATTAGCATTCTATTCTTATGCACACGTTCCATGGGTAAAAGGAGTAGGACAGAGAGGTTTTGATGAAAATGACCTTCCAAGTGGAGAAGAAAAGCGTCGTTTATATGAAGATGGTAAAAAACTGCTTCAGGATTTAGGATATATTGAGGTAGGGATGGATCATTTCTCTTTAGAACATGATGATTTATACCAATCTCTGATCCATAAAAAGCTTCACAGAAACTTTATGGGATATACTTCAAGCAATACCCAGCTGATGGTAGGACTTGGAATGTCTGCTATTTCAGATTCATGGTATGCTTTTGCTCAGAATGTGAAAACGGTGGAAGAATATCAGACAATGGTAGAAGAAGGTAAAATCCCTGTTGTGAAAGGTCACGTTTTGAATGAAGAAGACTTAATTGTAAGAAGACATATTTTAAATTTAATGTGTCAGCTTGAAACCACTTTCACTATAGATAATTCATTCCCTGAGCTTGATAATGCATTAGACATGCTGAAGGAAATGGAAAATGATGGATTGGTAGAAATTTCAGGTAAGGAAATCAAGATTACAGAAGCGGGGAGAGCTTTCACCCGAAATGTAGCCATGGTTTTTGATCTCAGAATGATGAGAAATAAGCCGGAAACGAGAATCTTCTCGATGACGATATAAAACAAAAGCGATTCAACACTGAATCGCTTTTTTATTTTAGCCACGAATGCACGAATATTTTTTATTTAATGTATTGTCATTCCGCAGGAATCTCAACATAGCCTATTGAAATAGAAGGATCTGGATTCCTACGGAATGACAAACTGCATGTGTAATTTTAATTATATAAAAAGTCTGATTCAGTTCCATGATACAAAAATATTTGTGCATTCGTGGCGATAAAACAGTTGAGTGAAATTCCTTTGTGGATTTTTTTTGCTACTTATTTACAAATATCATTGCGTTTCGTTTACAGTTAGGAATATTATTTAATAACAATTTTCTGACTGTAAGACTTATACTCTCCGGATTTCAGATTGATAAAATAAACCCCGGCAGGAATTTCCGAAATATTAATCCCTTTTTCATTAGTGATGTGATCTGTTGCTAAAACTTTTCGTCCGTCTGCACTGATGATCTCTGCTCTTACGTTTTTGTCTTTAATTCCACTGATGAAAATTTCTTTTGAAGCGGGATTGGGATAAATTTTGATAGCTTCTGAAAGATCATTCTCACGAGTACCTAATGTTCCGGTTGTAATTTTAAAAATTTTTCCACTTTCTACTCCTGCTACATAAAGCTCTTTTTGAGAATCCTGTCCAAAAGAAGAAAAACCGTTTCCGCTATAGGGAGATGTCCATATGATTGAATTATCTGTGTTCAGGATCCCTATCTGATTAGAACAATAATCGGCAAAGAAATATTTTCCCTGAAGTGATGAATATTGGGTACCTCTGTAAACATAACCACCCGTAATAGAGCATTTTCCACCGGAATGATCATACACGGCGACAGGAAATGTCATAGTAGACTGTGCAGCGCATCCTGCAGTGTTGTAAGCGTTATTTCCTTCGTAACAGCGCCATCCGTAATTGATTCCTGCCTGTGATATAGGCATTTTGTTGATCTCTTCTATGGCTCCCTGGCCTACATCTGCAATCATGGCATTTCCGGTGGTGAGGTCAAATGAAAACTTCCAGGCGTTTCGAAGTCCGTAGGACCAAACTTCATCGGCACCATCAATACCAGCACCTACAAAAGGATTGTCGGATGGAATATTGTATGGAGTTGGGTCTGTGGCATTCACATCTATTCTCAGCATTTTTCCTAGCAATACATTTTTATTCTGAGCATTGTTATTGGGATCTCCGCCACTTCCGCCGTCACCGGTTACCGCCCAAAGTTTTCCGTCAGGAGCAAAATGAATACTTCCGCCGTTATGGTTAGCAAAAGGTTTGGGAATGTTCAAAAGGATTTTTTCAGAATTGGGATCGGCTACATCCGGATTGGTGGGATTAACACTATATCTTGCCAGAATAATATTTCCTGCTGTGTTGTTATAATACACAAAAAAATACCCATTGGTTGAGTATTGTGGATGAAAGGCAAGTCCTAAAAGTCCTCTTTCCCCATTAAAAGTAATTTTTGAGGAAATATTCAGAAAATTTGTTGGGTTAATTGTCCCATTAGGCTGAATTATTTTTATCATTCCGTTCTGTTGAACCACAAATAACCGGCTGTCGTTGGCGTTTGTAATCTCGACCGGACTGGTTAATCCGGTGGCAAATTCCACCAAATTAATGCTTTGAGCATTAACAATTAAGGAAGAAAAGATACTTAGGCTAAAAAGTAGATTTTTCATAATATTGTGATAGTTAAGGTGTTGATCTATGAATGAAAATTTTATACCAATTAAATTTTGAAAACTTCGCTATGATACTATGAAATAATTGTTAAATCTTAAATGGAAATCAGAATACTGATATATCTGAAAATAAACCATTTCTGTTGTTAAAAATTCATAAAATACAAGAAAATCATTATATTTGCCGACTTAATTTAACGTAGTTATAACAAAATGCAAGGAAAAGGACTTATTACAATTGTTGCTATTGTCCTGGGGTTGATTTGCTTAAACGAGCTATTACCAACCTGGTACGCCAGCAAAATTGAATCGCAGATCGAAGCTGCGAAAGGAAACGAGAAAGAGATCAAACGAATCAAGGAAGATACTCTTAATCTTGGGTATACGAAGCTTTATTATTCTAAAGCTAAGGACAAGGAAATGAAACTAGGTCTTGACTTAAAAGGAGGGATCAACGTTCTATTGGAAATCAACCAGAGAGATTTGGTAAATGATTTAACCAATTATTCTACAAATCCTGTTCTTATTGAGGCTTTAAACAAGACTGATGAAGCTCAGAAAAACTCAACAAAATCTTACATCGACAATTTCTTTGAACAGTTCGATGCGGTTAACAAAGCAAAAGGTACAAACCTAAAGCTTGCTGATCCGGAACTTTTCGGAAACACAACTTTATCTGAGATCAAGTATAATACTACTGATGAGCAGGTAAAAAGTATTGTTAAGAGAAGAATTGATCTTTCTGTAGGAACAGCTTTCGAGGTAATCAGAACGAGAATTGATAAGCTTGGAGCAATCCAGCCAAACGTTCAGAGAGTACCTGGTACAGCTAGAATTTCTGTAGAGATGCCTGGTATGAAGGACATCGATAAGGTAAAGAAAATGCTTCAGACTTCTGCAAAACTTCAGTTCTGGGAAGTACAGCAAATTCCTGAAATGGCCCCTTATTTCCAGACATTAACAACTATGGTTGCTGCAAAAGGAGATTCTATGGGAGTTGCAAAGAATGTGAACTTCATGAACCTTTTACAGCTTGACAAATTAAGAACTAATGGTGTTGCCAACGTAAAATTGTCTGATACTGCTGCTGTAAACAAAATCTTGAACAGCAAAGTAGGTATGGCTTTACGTCCTGCAAACATTAAATATACACAGTTCATGTGGGGTTACAAACCTGAATCTACAAGTCCTGATGATTTGGTATTGTATGCGATCAGAAGTAACATCAACCAAAAAGCTCCGGTAGACGGTGCCGTAGAAACTGCAAACATTAGCTATGACGAACTTGGAAGAGTAGTGGTAGACATGCAGATGGATTCTAAAGGTGCTAAAGAATGGAAAACTTTAACTGAGAAAAACGTTGGAAAACCAGTAGCTGTAACACTTGATAACAGAGTATACACTGCTCCAAACGTTGTAGGTGCTATCCCTAACGGGAGAACTCAAATCTCTGGTAACTTCTCTCAGGAAGAAGCTAAAGAATTGGTAGACGTTTTAGGTGCTGGTAAATTACCTGCAGGTGCTAAAGTAGTTCAGGCTACTCAGGTAGGTCCTTCATTAGGACAGGAATCTATCAACGCAGGTATGATTTCATTTGCAATCGCATTCTTAATTATCATTGTTTATATCATTTTCTATTACGGTGGTGCAGGGGTGTACGCTGTAATTGCAATGGTAATTAACCTTTTCTATATTTTCGGAATTATGGATTCCGGAGACTTCACTCTTACGCTTCCTGGTATCGCTGGTATCGTATTAACGATGGCTATGGCGGTAGATACGAACGTAATTATCTATGAAAGAACGAAAGAAGAATTATTTGCCGGTAAGAGCATCTTAGAAGCTTATAAGGACGGTTTCAAACACGCCTTAAGTGCGATTATTGATGGTCACTCTACTACGTTATTAACAGCAGTTGTGTTGTTCTTCTTCGGAACAGGACCTATTAAAGGTTTCGCATTAACGTTGATGATCGGTATTATCATGACATTGTTCACTTCTGTATTATTATCAAGAGTGATGATTTTCCACAGACTGAATAAAGGAAAACATCTTTCTGTATGGACTCCACCTACGAAGAACTTATTTAGAAATACTTGGATTGACTTCATTGGAAAGAGAAAATATGCATACATTGTATCCGCTGTATTAACAGTGATCTGTTTAGTATCAATGTTTACTCACGGTTTCAAATATGGTATTGATTTTACCGGAGGTAGAAACTATGTAGTAAGATTCGATAAAGAAGTTAACGCTAACGATGTTGAAGAAAAATTAGTAAAACTATTCAAAACTGAAGATGGTAAGAACTCTTCTGTAGAAGCTAAAACTTTCGGAAACTCTAAGCAGTTGAAAATCTCAACAGATTACCTTATTGAAGATGAATCTTTAAAAGCTGACCAGACTATTGAGCAGAAGTTATACGAAGGATTAAAAGGAGACCTTCCTTCTACGATCACTTTAAATGACTTCAAATCTGCAGACAAAGACCACGCGGGTATTATTTCATCTGAAAAAGTAGGACCTACTGTAGCTGATGATATCCAGACTCACGGTATCCTTGCAGTAGTTGCTGCATTGGCTGGTATCTTTATCTATATCTTATTCAGATTTAGAAAATGGCAGTTCTCTTTAGGTGCTGTAGCAGCATTATTCCACGATGCGGTTATTATTTTAGGAACGTATTCATTACTTCATAAATACATGCCGTTCAACATGGAGATCAATCAGGATTTCATTGCGGCGATCCTTACTGTATTAGGATACTCAATCAACGATACGGTAATTATCTTCGACAGAATTAGAGAATATCTGAGAGAGAAGAAATCTTTAACGTTAGCTGGATTGTTTGATGACTCTATTTCAAGTACATTGGGTAGAACATTCAACACTTCATTCACTACAATCTTAGTGATCCTTGCGATCTTCATCTTTGGTGGTGATAACCTAAGAGGATTCATGTTTGCTATGTTAATCGGTATTGGATTCGGTACTTATTCATCTATCTTTATTGCATCGGCAATTGCTTATGACTTCCTTAAGAAAGGAAAAGAAGATGAAGTACATGGGAAGACTACTTCCGATAAAGAAGTACTTGCTTCAAAATAATACAAACTACAATAAATTAGTAAAAGCCTTTCGAAAGAAAGGCTTTTTTTATTTCCCGTTAGCTCTTTATTTTGCTTAATAATCCTCACTTGTGATTTTTTGAATAATTTTCTGTATCTGAAATCAGATCTTTTTATTTTATGGTTGCCAAATTTTTAATTGTTCGTTCTTTAACTTGTTGGAAATAATATAAAAGCAAATCGTTTTTTAATATAATTCTGTCATTCAATATTATACTTCTTTAATATCATAAAATTTAGAACCATTATTTTTAAGATTTGATTAATTTTGCACCATCATGGAAAATTCAAAGAAAAAAGCAGCTATAGGCTTTATATTTATTACTTTACTGATTGATATTACGGGATGGGGAATCATTATTCCTGTGGTTCCTAAATTAATTGAAGAGTTAATTCATGCAGATATCAGTGAGGCCGCAAAATATGGTGGCTGGTTGGGATTTGCCTATGCATTTACGCAGTTTATTTTTTCTCCATTGGTAGGAAACCTAAGTGACAAATACGGGCGCAGACCTGTTATTCTGATCTCGCTTTTCGGTTTTGCGGTGGATTATATTTTCCTGGCACTGGCTCCAAGTATTTGGTGGCTGTTTCTGGGAAGAATTATTGCGGGAATTACCGGAGCAAGTGTAACTACTGCAAGTGCTTATATTGCAGATATTTCTACGGACGAAGACAGAGCAAAAAACTTTGGACTGATAGGAGCGGCCTTTGGTCTTGGTTTCATTATAGGACCTGTGCTGGGAGGTGTTTTAGGACATTATGGTGCAAGAGTTCCTTTTTATGCAGCTGCAGGCTTATGCCTTCTTAATTTCCTTTATGGTTATTTTATTCTTCCTGAAAGTTTAGATAAAGATAAAAGAAGAGAGTTTGATTGGAAACGAGCTAACCCAGTAGGTTCTTTCAAATTCTTAGGAAAACATCCGGAAATTTCCGGACTTATTACCGCATTGATTTTGATTTATATTGCGGGGCATGCTGTACAGAGTAACTGGAGCTTCTTTACCATGTATAAATTCAACTGGACAGAAAGAATGGTGGGAATTTCATTGGGCGTTGTAGGTTTGCTTGTAGGTTTGGTACAGGGACTTTTAATCAGATGGACTACCCCAAGGCTGGGAGAGCAGAAGAGTATTTACTACGGTCTTACCATGTATGCAATAGGACTGTTATTGTTTGCTTTTGCATCAGAAGGCTGGATGATGTTTGCTTTCTTAGTTCCCTACTGTTTAGGAGGAATTTGTGGTCCGGCTTTACAGTCTGTGATTACGAAAAGTGTTCCTTCCAATGAGCAAGGTGAGCTTCAAGGAGCGTTAACCAGTTTAATGAGTGCAACTTCAATTATTGGTCCGCCCATGATGACTAACCTTTTCTACTTCTTTACGCATGATGAAGCGCCTTTCAAATTTTCAGGTGCTCCATTTTTCCTTGCATTTGTTTTAATGGCTATTAGTGTAGTCATAACTTATTCTGCTTTTAAGAAGAAAGGGAAGATATAATAAAACTAGAGAGATACTGTAATGTAGCTATTGCTTAAATTCTAATTATGGAAGATTTAAAATTAGAAAAATACTTCAAAAGAATTCACTATTCCGGTGATTTTGGAGCAAATATGGAGACTTTGAAAAGAATCCATCAGCTGCATCCTCAATATATCCCTTTTGAAAATATAGATTCTTATACAGGGATTGTTCCTTCATTGGATTCAGAACATATTTTCCGAAAATTGGTTATCGAGTCCAGAGGCGGTTATTGTTATGAGCAGAATCTACTCTTGAGTGAAGTGCTGAGATATTTAGGATTTAAAGTCCAGCTGCAGTTGGGTAGAGTAGTGTGGCTGAGAGATGAAAACAGTAGTGCTGCCAAAACCCATTTATTACTGATTGTTGAATTAAATGATCAAAAATATCTTGTAGACTGTGGTTTCGGAACAGCAACACTCACCAGTCCTTTACTTCTTGATGAAGAAGAACCACAGCAGACTCCTAATGAAGAGTTTAAAATCTCACAGAAAAATGGAGCCTATATACTCTGGACCTGGAGAGAAAAGTGGTTACCGGTTTATCGTTTTGAGCTTGAACATGTAGAATCTCTTGATCTTGATATCTGCAATTGGTATCTGGCTACTCATCCTGAGTCTAATTTCAGAAAAAATCTGGTCTTTTCAAAGGTAGATGAAAATGCAAGATATACTTTTAATAATCAGATATTAAATATCAGGAAAAAGAAGGGGAGAAAGAATCAGTTTCTATTGAAAGTGATACTCAGCTGTTCCAAATAATGACAGATGTATTTGGTCTGAAAGAAAATGCCATAGAACTTCTGAAACAGAAAATATAAAAATATCATTGATTAGAATCGAATAAATAAAGGGAAGCTGTTAACAGACTTCCCTTTATCATTTAAAAATTTTATATTCTATGAAACTAAGGATATAATGATTTTACTCCATTGCTTACCATATTACTGCCTAATCCAGAGAATGATACCGAGAATTTACTGGCATTAAAGCTTAAAGATCCTGTTGGAGTACAGAGTCCTAACGCATATTGGCATTGTCCGTAAGCACCCGTTTTTTTCGTAACCTTGCTTTCACTTTTTGCTTTTCCTAAGCTGATGTTGGCCCAGTCATTAACATCTGCATTGGATACAGATGAACCGGTATAGTAAATCGTAATCTGATAACCCATTTCACCTCTTTTAGATCCCCAAAGCCAGCTGGCTGTCCACCATTCCTTATACCATTTGGATGCTACTTTTGCAGTGGCTCCCGCATTTGAATTTTCTACCGTTCCTCTTGTGTCCATCACAATCAGACCACCAAGCACATTATCCCAGATAATTCCGGAATCATTATAGAAACAAAGACTTGTAAATTTCCCGTTTTTATTGCTCCAGATCACTTCCATTACGTTGGTTCCTGTTTTTATTTCTTCAGTCATCATTTCTTTTAATCCGGTTTGAGCAGTGTTCAGATCATCACCTACATAAAGATCATTAATTCTTCCTAATTTTACTGTAGAAAGATCCATAAGGTTTCCTATCGCAATAAATTGGTCTTTATCAGTAATAAGGCTTTTGGAAATCTCAATCCCTTTTTGGGTTGAAATTTGTCCAATTACTTTTACACCGGCAATCTGCAAATCGCTTTTCAGATATTTTTCAAGACTTTTTTGAGATTCATCTAACTGGGCCTGTACAGTACCGGGAATGGTTTGTGAAATAGAGGTGGTTTCTTTTTGCAGGTCAGCAGTGGTAAGTTTGGTCTGAACAGTTTCCTGTTTTGTGATTTCACTGTTCTCATCACTACAGCTGTTGAGTGTCAGTGCCGATAATACGGCCATAAATTTAAAGGCAGTAACTAGTTTTTTCATAATATTTTTAATTTAGGTTGTGTGTAGTAAATATAATTAAATGTTGTGTAATTCTCAATATTTTGAATTAATTATTTGTTAATTTGATAATGAAAACTGTTTAGAAAAGGAGTTTGGAAAAAGAAGTAATTGTCAGAGACAATAGAAGAAAAAGCTTAGGTAATAGAAGAAAAAAAGGCGATTAGGATTTAAAGATATACAACTATAAACATTAAACCCTAAACAATAAACCTTGAACTTTAAACCTGTCTTTTACTCAAAATCTTAAAATTTGTTTAAATTTTTAGTTTACAGCAAATAAATGTATAATCTTTCGTAATTTTACAGCATGGAATTAAGCATTGGAGAAATGGCATTGATTGCAATAGCAATCGTTGTATTATTCGGTCCGGATAAACTGCCTCAGATTGCGCGTGACTTAGGTGCAGGTGTTAGAAAAATGCGTGGTGCAGTGGAAGATATCAAAACTGAGATCATGAAGGAAACAGATAACCCTGTTTCTGAGATTAAACGCGAAATTGAGAAAGTAAAAGATGCTGCCAAAGATTTTAATCCGATGAAGGATATTGAAAAAGATATTCTTACAGAACCTGCTTCTACTACTCAGGAACCTCCAAAACCAAAGCCTGCCGATGATGAAACTTACGAAGGGCCTGTAAGCAGATAATGTATGGAGGAAATTATTCAGGAAGATAAGCAGGTATTTCTATACCTTAATAATTTGGGCGATCCGGCCTTTGATCAGTTCTGGATGTTGATTTCCAGCACATGGATCTGGGTTCCGCTTTATATTATATTCCTCTATTTTTTATACAAAAATTACAAACTAAAATCTTTAGTTTTTATTCTTATATTTTTAGCACTGGGAGCTACGGTTTCAGACCAGCTGGCAAGTGTATTCAAATACGGAGTGGCAAGGTTAAGACCATGTCATGATCCAAGTCTGGAACATTATATGAGAATCGTGAAATGTGGTGGACAGTATGGATTTTATTCTGCACATGCGTCCAATACATTCTTTTTAGCCGCCTTTTTAAGTATTTTGCTTAAAAATAAACTTAAATGGTTTCCTTATGCTATATTTGTATGGGCTATAGTGGTTTCCTACAGCCGAATATATTTAGGAGTGCATTTTCCAATTGATATTTTGGTGGGGGCGTTTGTTGGATCTTTATTGGGAGTGATATTTGGTGCACTTGCCAAAAAAGTAATCAACAAACAAAATATAACTTCATGAAAAAATCTTTATTAGTTTTAGCTGCAGTCAGTCTCTCTCTGAATTTCTTTGCCCAGGATAAAAAAATAGCTGAAGAATGTTTTAAAAAAGCAGATTATAAATGTGCTGAAGAACAATATTCCAAACTGGCAGATAAAGAGCAGATCCGAAAAATTCAATCAGAATATTATAATTATCTGGGAACAGCGCAAAGAAGATTAGGAAAACCCAATCTTGCTTTGAAATCATATGATATGGCTTTAAAAACCAATCCGATGTCTGTTTCCGTATATGAAAACCTTTCTTCATTATACAGCCAGAAAGGAGATAAGAAAAAAGCTCTGGAATATATTGAAAGCGGACTTAAAGTAGATGATAAAAGTGCTGATCTGTATCTTACACGTTCCAAAATCTATGAAATTCAGGATAAGAAAGAGTTGGCTAAGGCAGATCTTAACCATATTCTCACTTTTGCTCCGGATAATATTTATGCCAAAACCGGGTTAGCTAATCTGAAAAAAATCATGGGGAACTGGAAGAAGCATTGAAAGATTATAATAAACTTATTGCTGAAAAGCCGGAGTCACTACTGTATAGCGGAAGAGCAGATGTTTATCTGAAAATGAAAAGAAATAAGGAAGCCCTTGCAGATGTTAACAAGGCGATGTCCATTGATCCGAAATTTTCCCAGGCATATGTAACGAAAGCACTGATCCTGTTTAATACAGCAAAGCCAAAAGAAGCCTGTGAAAACCTTGACAGAGCTGTTAGTTTAGGGTATGAGAAAGCTGTATTAGCGGATTATTACGCTAAATGCGTTAAAAAATAGTACTTATTTTAAATTGAAATCATCAATATAAAACAGCTGAATATAGTTTAGTACTTATCTTTAGCTGTTTTTTTATTCATATAAAAAATATACATGTTAAATGTCGTTCTTGTAGAACCTGAGATCCCTAACAATACGGGAAATATCGGTCGCTTATGTGTGGGAACAGAATGTAAACTGCACTTGGTTCACCCCTTCGGATTTGTAATTAATGATAAAAACCTGAAGCGATCCGGATTGGATTACTGGGTACATCTTGATGTTACTGAATATGAAAATGTAGAGGAATGGATAAAAAGCATCCCGGACCCATCACGTGTTTTCTTGATGAGTTCACATGCTGAAAAGTCATATCTGGAAAATGATTTTCAGGATGGTGACTGGCTGGTATTCGGAAAAGAAAGTGTTGGACTGAGCCAAGACGTTTTAGACCAATTTGAAAACCATTTAACCATTCCGATGTCAAAACTGATTAGAAGCTTTAATATTGCCAATTCTGTAGCGTTTGTGGTAGGAGAGGCTAAAAGACAGATCGGTTTAAAAGGATAATCTGTTTTTACAGTTTAAGAAAGTGACTTTTAATCATTATGATAAGGCTTTCCCTGAAGGATCTGATCTGCACGGTAAAGCTGTTCCACAATAAAAAGGCGGATCATCTGATGAGTAAAAGTCATTTTTGATAATGACATCTTTTCATTGGCTCTGCTATACATATCTTCTGAAAAGCCGTAAGCTCCTCCAATCAGGATATGGACTTTTTTTACAGAAGAGTTCATCCAGGTATCTATTTTCTGAGAAAATTCACGGCTGGTAAACTGTTTCCCTTTTTCGTAAAGAATAACAACCAGATCATTTTTATCAATATGATTAAGGAAAAGTTTGGCTTCTTCTTTTTTAAGGAGATCCGATGACAGGTTCTTGGCATTTTTAACATCAGGAATCTCGGTAATTTCAAAATTCCAGTGCTTGGGAAGACGGTTCAGGTAATAATTAATAAGAGATGTAATTTCCTTATCGTCCGTTTTGCCGATACAAAGTAAACTGATTCGCATTGTAAGAAGTTTCAGGCGGCAAAGATAGTGATTTTTACCGGTTGTAGCTTGGGGATAAATATTTCAAATTACTGTATATTATTTACAACAATTTAAAGAATCACTGTGTAAATACATTTTTTAATTATTTTAATAGTTTACAGTTAATCTGAAAAGGATCATAGTTATAAAAGGGAAATGGTTCTGAATTTTATAGTGAATGCAGATAAGTCGCTATTCTATATAATTTACATTGGGAGACAGGAGAGGGAAAATGTTTATATTTGTAGTAGAGATCAAGAAAATATCTTTAAAAACTCATGTTTTTTAATATTTGATCTTTTGGCTAATCACAAAATTGCAGCAATAGATGAGTGTAAAGGTTCCCAGATTTATCCTGAAGGTTCAGGAGTTTTTTGATGACATCCATATTCCTGTTTTGGGAATATCGCTTTGGCAGATGTTTCAGATTTATATCTCCGGGATTTTTAAAGGAAAAATAGGGCGAAAAGCCGCCGCAATTTCCTGGAGCTTTACCATCAGTTTATTCCCTTTTATTCTTTTTCTGCTTTCTGTACTGCCTTATATGCCGCATTATGACAAGCTTCAATTCTATATTTTTGATGTGCTGATGCATAATGTTTTCCCATCCAATATGGAAGGAGATGTGAGAGGTTATATTGAAACCAATATTATCCCCAATATGAAAGGAATCAGTAACCTTACCATCATATTGGCACTTATTTTTGCAACCAACGGTACTTTCTCCCTGATTAACGGATTCAATGAAAATACAGAAGAAAAGCTAAGTGATGTGAAGGAATTTATCCTCTCATTTTTTATTACAATAGGCTTTATTACTATTGTATTTTTAGCCCTTTTTGGAGTCTATTATGTAGAAGTTGTTATGAAGCTTTTTACTCCGGCTTATGATGTAAGCTGGCTGGTAGATAACCTTTCACGTATTATTGGATTTGTTTCGTTTCCACTGTTTTATTTTATTCTTTTAACCCTGTTTTACTGGTTGGGCACTGTGAAAATTACAAGATTCAGACAGGCTGTTCCGGGAGCAATCCTTACAACCATATTATTTGTGGTTACTACTTATATTTTTGCGATCTATGTGAAAGATATTGCCCGTTATAACGTTCTTTACGGATCCATCGGCAGCATGATCCTGTTGATGGTCTGGGTGAATGTAAATGTATATCTTTTACTCTTCGGAAATGAATTGAATATGGCGATCAGAAAGCTAAGAATAGAAAAGTTACTGTCTGATGAAATTCAGAAAGAAACGGTTCATTATCACGCTCAGGTTACAGAGCCAAATTTTGAAAGTGATGAAGAACACAGAAGAAGGTTGGGAGACCAGAAGAAGAATTAATCTTCTTCCGGTTCCATATTTCCTTTAGAACTTAGACTTAAGATTGTAAATCCTAGAATTGCTGCAATAAAAGAAGCAATCAGAATAGCAAATTTAGCTTCATCCTGAATTACAATTTCTCCTTTAAATGATAATAAGGCAATAAAAATGGACATGGTAAATCCAATTCCGGCCAGAAGACCTACGCCAATCATCTGAGTCCAGTTACTGTTTTGTGGTAAAGAACTAAGCTTTAATTTGATGGCGATCAAAGAGAATAAGTTAATTCCGATGAGTTTTCCAAGAATCAGTCCGCAGATAATTCCTAATCCTAATGTGCTTGTAACGCCTGCCACCATTTCATTTGAAAACGTAATATTGGTATTCGTTAAGGCAAAAACAGGCATGATTAAAAAGCTTACGGGAATATGCAGCTGATGTTCCAGTTTTTCCAGAGGTGAAATTTCAACATTAGATGCATTGGTAGGAATAGAAAAAGCCAGTAAAACTCCTGCTATTGTTGCGTGAATTCCGGAGTGATGCAGGAAATACCATAAAAATAATCCCGGAATAATATAAAATATTGTTTTGGTAACTTTTAAAAAATTCAGAATAAACAAAAGTGCTGTTACTCCAAAAGAGAGTAGAAGGTAGCTCCAGTGAATCTGATCAGTATAAAAAATAGCGATCACAAGAATAGCTCCCAGATCATCTACAATAGCTAGTGCTGCCAGGAATATTTTGATTGAATTAGGAATTTTCTTTCCTAGCATTGAAATAATAGCTAAAGAGAAAGCAATATCAGTAGCCATCGGAATTCCCCAGCCATTGCTGTATTCCGTTCCGGCATTGAAAATACTGTAAATAACTGCCGGTACAAGCATTCCGCCTACTGCAGCAAAAATAGGTAATGAAGCATTCTTAAAAGAAGAAAGTTCGCCTTCTACAAGCTCCCTTTTAATTTCCAATCCTACCAAAAGGAAGAATACGGCCATAAGACCATCATTAATCCAGATGCTGACAGGATAATTCAGGTCAAAAAGGTGAGTCCCTACTTCCTGATCTAAAAAGTTCTGAAAACTTCCTGCAATAGAAGAGTTCGCGATAAGTAATGAAATAAGCACGCAGAAAATAAGGATGATTCCTGAGGCCTGACTGTTGTTGAAAAATTTTTTAAAATAAAGTGATAAATTCATGTTTATGATTGTAGTCGTCTCACTCTGGAGACTCCATTAATATTCTTGAGCTTCTTGAAGGTTTCCTCCAATTGCCCCTTATTCTTGACTTCAAGATTGATGTTTCCGGTAAAAACTCCATTGTTGGATTCAATAGACATACTTTTCATGTCCATTCCCATACTTCCACTGATGACCGTTGTGATATCGTTAATCATACCCATTCTGTCAAGACCTTCAATTTCGATTTTTACTCGGTTTTTGAAGCTTTCTTCATTTACCCACTTAGCAGGAATAACACGGTAGTCATATTGTGCTCTAAGGTTAATGGCATTCGGACAGTTATCGCTGTGTACCTTGATTCCATCAGAAATGGTAATAAATCCGAAGATTTTGTCTCCCGGAATTACCGTACAGCATTTTGCATAGGTATAATTCAGCCTTTCTTCATCCTTTCCAAAGACAATCATATCAAGGTTTTGCTCTTTCGGCTCCTCGTAATGAGTGTTTTTGGACGGGGATTTTCTGAATCTGGAAAGTAAGTTGTTGAATACGTTTTTACTTTCAATATATTTTCTTAAGCTGCTTGCATCCAGCTCATTGGTCTGGAATTTAAGGAACAGCTCCTGTGATGATTTTAAATTAAAGAACTTCTGTAATTTATTAATTTCTTCATCATTGAAATTGATTTTCGCATGACGCAGTTTTCTCTGTAAAGTTTCCTTTCCTTCTTCCACCAGCTGATTTTTCTGGGAATTCAGGTAACTTTTAATCTTGGATTTAGCCTTGGAAGTCACTACAAATTCCAGCCAGTCAGACTTAGGCTTCTGATTTTGGGAAGACAGAATATCTACCTGATCTCCATTTTGAAGAACGTAGGAAATAGGAACCAGCTTTCCATTGATTTTTGCTCCCAAACACTTCATTCCCAGATCGGAGTGAACTGAAAAGGCAAAATCCAGTGCGGTGGCGTTGGTTGGCAGGATCTTAATTTCCCCTTTTGGCGTAAATACAAATACCTCTTTTGAATAAAGGTTCAGTTTGATATTATCCAAAAGTTCAGAAGTGGAAAGGTTCTGCTGCTGTTCAAGGACTTCACGGATCTCCGTAACCCATTTTTCAAAATTACGGTCATCAGAACTTTGTTTATAACCTTCTTTGTATTTATAATGTGCTGCAACCCCTTTTTCAGCAATTTCGTCCATTCGTTCTGAACGGATCTGTACTTCAATCCATTTTTTATCAGGCCCAAGAACGGTTAAATGTAAACTTTCATAACCTGTAGAACGGGGTTGGGTGATCCAGTCACGCATTCTTGACGGGTTACTGTGATAAACGTCCGTAACAATGGAGTAGATCTTCCAAGCCAGGAATTTCTCGTTTTTAGCATCCGATTTATAGATAATTCTGATGGCATAGTTATCGAAAACCTCTTCAAAAGAAACTCCCTGCTTCAGCATTTTTCTGTAAATAGAAGAAATTGCTTTTGCACGGCCTTTGATGGTGAAATTTAAGCCTTCTTCTTTCAGTCGCTCAGAAACTTCAGTTTTGAATTCTTCAATATATCTTTCACGGCTTTCTTTGGCCAATTCCAATTTCTCCGTAATTTCATTGTATACCTCAGGATTATTGTACTTTAAAGAAAGGTCTTCCAGCTCAGATTTGATATTATACAAACCAAGACGGTGAGCCATTGGTGCATAGATATAAACTGTTTCTGAAGCAATTTTTTTCTGCTTGTCCGGAGCCATGCTTTCCAGTGTCCTCATATTGTGAAGACGGTCTGCAATTTTAATCAGAATAACTCTGAAATCCTCAGATAGTGTAAGCAGTAATTTTCTGTAGTTTTCTGACTGTACAGAGATATTCTGATGATTCATGATGGATATTTTGGTTAATCCATTCACAATACTGGCGATTTTCTCACCAAAAATCTTTTTCAGATCCTCATAAGTGTAGTCAGAGTCCTCAATCACATCATGCAGCAGTGCACAGGCAATAGAAGTAGCACCCAAACCGATTTCTGTTGCTACAATCTTAGCTACAGCGATTGGGTGGTAGATGTAAGGCTCGCCGGATTTTCTTCTTTGGTCCTTATGAGCATCCAATGCAATATCGAATGCTTTCCGGATAAGTTTGTTGTTTTCCTCATCCAGCGTCCTGTATGTGTTAGAAATCAGATCCTTATATCTAGCAAGGATCTCTTTGTTCTCTTGTTCTAAATCGTAACTCATTTGTGCAGATGCCTATATTTAGACGAAAATACGAAAAATTTTACTTTTTTCAAACATAAAAAATCCGTAGTACGCACTACGGATTTCCGGTTATTAAGTTTTATATTGATTAGAATTTCACCTCTGAATTCATACCGTCACTTGCGGTTTTAATTTTAATATCGGGACTATTATGGATTTCAGCCCTGTTTCTGGCATCGATATATCTTTTAATGGTTTCATAATTAGCCTGATCGATGCTCATATTTTCGAATAAATAAGTTTTAATAACTGCATTTTGTGCAAAAATGCTCCGGGCACTATCCGCCTGGCTACTGTCCTTTACCGCCACACTTGCCAGGTATTGGGCGTTACTCGCTTCACTGTTAAGATATACAATGTAATCGGAACTAGGAATCCCTGAATTTTCCAGATCACTCTCAAGCTTTTTGTAATCGCTATGGTGCTCAAATAGCCCAGCTAATATATTTGACATAATTAATGGGTTTTAAAGTTGTATTAAAGATAATAAAAATTTCTTATTTTTTTAATGTAAAGGCAAAAAAAATCATCTATTAATATTTTATCTATAATGTAATGTTAAAATGTTTGAAAATATCTATTGAACGGATGTTTGATTTTGTGAAATTGTCAATTTTTTTTTAAAACCTATGGGGTAGTAGTAAATTCATCAGTCCTGCTCATATGAGTGGATCTGACACTTTCCTGTAAATTAACTCTAATTTTCTGATTTCGATTAATTGATGCCTCATGCAGATGTAGCAGATCAAGCAGATTTAATAATTACCGGATAATATTTTGCCTTCTGTTGTTCTGAACGGAGCAAAGCATAGTGAAGAATCTCCCAAATTCATCAATTCTTCTGAAAAACAGCTGTAATTTCCCTTTATTGTTATAGCATAAACATCTGCTAAATTTGCAAAATCTGCGAAAGTTTAAAAGAAATAATATCCATACAGAAAGAAAAAAGAGACCATCTCAAAGTCGAAATAGCCTCTTTTTTATTATTTGAAATTTAATTAAATTCTTTCGTTTTTAATCTCATCTACAATTTCAGGATTCAGTAAGGTGCTTATATCTCCAAAGTTACTGAAATCTCCCTCAGCAATTTTTCTAAGAATTCTACGCATAATCTTACCGGAACGTGTTTTTGGAAGCCCCGAAACGAACTGTATCTTATCCAGCTTGGCAATAGGTCCGATCTGATCAGCAATCAGCTGATTGATTTCTTTCTTAAGATTTTCCTTATCACGGCCTTCTCCGGTTTCTTTAAGCATCACATAACCATATAAAGCATTTCCTTTAATGTCATGAGGATAACCTACAATAGCAGATTCAGCAACAGCAGGATGTTGGTTGATGCTGTCTTCGATAGGAGCGGTTCCAAGATTATGTCCTGAAACAATAATAACATCATCTACACGCCCTGTAATTCTGTAATAACCTACTTCGTCTCTCAGAGCGCCGTCACCCGTGAAATATTTTCCAGGGAAAGCGGTAAAATAAGTTTCTTTATATCTTTGATGATCGCCCCAAATTGTTCTTGCGATTCCTGGCCATGGAAAACGGATACATAGGTTTCCGGTTACCTGATTACCTGTAATTTCGTTACGTTTGTCATCCATCAAAACAGGTTGAATTCCAGGTAGAGGAAGGGTAGCGTAAGTAGGTTTGGTAGGCGTTACAAAAGGAAGTGGTGAAATCATAATTCCGCCTGTTTCGGTTTGCCACCAGGTATCTACAATCGGACATTTTTTCTTACCAACGTGATCGTTGAACCAATGCCATGCTTCATCGTTAATAGGTTCTCCTACAGATCCAATCACTTTTAAAGAACTTAGGTCGTGTTTGTCTACCCATTCTGCACTTTCTTTGGCTAAAGAACGGATAGCGGTAGGAGCGGTATAGAATTGAGTAATTTTATGTTTCTCAATGACTTCCCAGAAGCGGTCTGGTTCAGGGTAGGTTGGAACTCCTTCAAAAATGACAGTAGTGGCTCCGTTCAATAATGGTCCGTAAAGAATATAGGAGTGGCCGGTAATCCAGCCAATATCAGCTGTGCACCAATAAATATCGTTTTCCTTATAATTGAATACATTTTTGAAGGTATAAGCTGTGTACACCATATATCCGGCGCAGGTATGAAGCATTCCCTTTGGTTTTCCTGTAGAACCGGAAGTGTAAAGAATGAAAAGAGGGTCTTCAGAATCCATAATAACGGTTACGAAATCAGCAGAAGCTTTTTCATACAGATCAGCCAACCAGTAATCCCTGTCTTCTTTCATTTTGATTTCGTTGTGAGTTCTTTTAACTACCAGAACTTTTTCAACAGTTGGAGTCTTTTCCAAGGCTTCATCAACAATACTTTTCAGGTCCAGAACTTTATTTCCTCTGTAACTTCCATCGGATGTAATCACCATTTTGGCTTCACAGTCATTCACTCTGGAAGATACAGCAGAAGCAGAGAATCCGGCAAAAATAACAGAATGAACAGCTCCCAGTTTAGCACACGCTAGCATGGTAATCGCAAGTTCAGGAATCATTGGAAGATAAATGCAGACTCTGTCTCCCTTTTCAATACCCATATCTCTTAAAACATTGGCTGTTTTATTGACACGGGTGTATAGTTCATTGTATGAAATATGCTGTGCTTCCTCTTTCGGGTCGTTCGGTTCCCAGATGATGGCTGTTTTGTCTCCTCTTATGGCAAGATGTCTGTCCAGACAGTTTTTGGTAATATTAAGTTTGGCATTTTTGAACCATTCAATTTTAGCTTCATTCATATCGTACTTAACAACCTTGCTCCATCTCTGATACCAAACAAAGTTCTGATCGGCTACCTTATCCCAGAATTTCTTTGGGTTTTTGATAGACTTTTTATAATCTTCAAAATATTGTGGTAAATCTTCTATTAAGTAATTTCTCATATCCTTTTCGTTTTTTGAAATTTGAATTGTATTGATAGTTTGTTTTTGACTTTAAGTTTTGCAATAATTTAAATCAAAATGATATTTAAATATATGTTTAATTTTTCGGTTAGGCCCTATATTCACTGATCTTTTCCTGAATTTCCTCAATGATTTTTTCATCATCAATCGTAGATGGAATCTGAAAATCTTTTCCGTCCAGCAATGTTCTGATCAGCTTTCTTAAGATCTTTCCGGATCGTGTTTTAGGTAAGCGTTTGACAACCATAACGTTTTTTAGAAAAGCTACAGCACCAATCTTTTCACGAACCATTTGAATGATGTTCTTTTCCAGTTCTTCTTCGGTAATGGTTGTTCCGTTTTTTAAAACAACTGTTGCAAAGGGAACCTGACCTTTTAAGTCATCATCAATTCCTACTACAGCGCATTCTGCAACATCAGGATGTGAAGAAACAATCTCTTCCATTTCGGATGTGGAAAGCCGATGGCCGGCTACATTGATGACGTCATCCACTCTTCCGGTAATGAAAATATAACCATCTTCATCCTGTATAGCTCCGTCTCCTGAAAAATAGTATCCTTTGTATTGTGATAAATAGCTGCTTTCAAATCGGTCATAATCTTTCCATATTCCCAGCATAGCTCCTGGTGGCAACGGAAGTTTTATAACTAAGTAACCTTCGTGATGCGGATCCTGTTCCAATCCGTTTTCATCAAAGATTTTAATATCATATCCTGGGATAGGTTTCCCTGCAGAGGCTCTTTTGATTTTATAATTTTCATCAAAAGTTAACAGTCCAAGCATTGGCCATCCTGACTCTGTCTGCCACCAATGGTCGATGGCCGGAACACCAATATGTTCAGCAAACCAGTCTAAAGTGGCTACATCACATCGTTCCCCGGCAAGGAATTGTTTCTTGAAATGTGACAGATCGTATTTTTTAACCAACTCACCGTTAGGGTCTTCCTTTTTAATGGCTCTGATGGCTGTAGGAGCTGTAAACATAGCTGAAACTTTATATTCAGAAATAATTCTCCAGAAAGTTCCTGCATCAGGTGTCATGATAGGCTTTCCTTCAAAAACAATTGTTGTATTTCTATTGAGTAGAGGTCCATAAACAGAATAACTGTGTCCAACAGCCCATCCAAAATCGGAAGCAGCCCAATAAGTTTCTCCTGGTTCAATACCATAGATATATTTCATGGAGAACTTTAAGGCTGTTGCATAACCTCCTGTATCACGAACAATTCCTTTAGGCTTTCCTGTGGTTCCGGATGTATAAAGCAGGTAGAGCGGGTGAGTGGATTCTACTGCAATGCAGTCTGCAGGTGTTGATTTTTCAACCAATTCTTCATAATCAATAAGCCCATCAAACATTTCATCCTGGTTATCTACTAGTTTCCTGTTGTAAACGATAATGTTGTCTACTTTATCCTGAGCCAGTTCAATCGCTTTTTCTACCAATGGAAGATAAGGGATTCTTTTGGCGATTTCTATTCCTGCTGTTGCTGTGATTAAAACTTTAGGTTTGCAGTCGTCAATTCTTACCACTAGCTCATGAGGAGCAAAGCCACCGAAAACTACATTGTGAATCACTCCAATTCTCGCACAGGCAAGCATAGCAAAAAGAGTCTGAGGAATCATAGGCATGTAAATAACTGCTGTATCTCCTTTTTTTAAGCCTAAAGAAGCTAGTCCGCCGGCAAATTTTGATATTTCTTCTTTGGCCTGATTGAAAGTATAGATTTTCTTCTGACCAGTTACCGGGGAATCATAAACAATAGCATTCTGATCTCCGAAATCGTCTTCAATATGCTTGTCAATGCATAAGTAGCACATGTTCAGTTTTCCGTCGGCAAACCATTGTGGATAATCGTTGGCGTCTTTTGAAAGAATCTGTTGAGGAAATTCAAACCATTGTATTGCATCGGCCTGTTCTTTCCAGAACTTTTCTTTGTCTTCTATGCTTTGTTTAAATAAAATATCTGTATTCATATCAATTCAATAGTTGTGTGTTTGGTATTCTTTTATCCTTGTCCAGGTTTTAAACCTTGTCCAGGATTTTCTCTAAAACAGCTCTTCAATCTGCTGCATCAGCTTCTTAATAGAATAGGGCTTTGTTACATACGCATCAGCTCCCATTTCAAGGCCTTTTTCAATATCTCTCGGATTGTTTTTCGCACTCAGGAAGATCACTTTTGTATTTTTCAGATTTTCATCCTGCTTGATGATGTCCAGTGTACTGTAACCATCAAGATTCGGCATCATGATATCGAGTAGGATAACGTCGGGAACCATTGTTTTTAAAAAATCCAGAACTTCTGTTCCGTCACGGGCGATATAGACATCGTAACCGTTCTTTTTAAAACTGTACTCCAGTGACATTAATATTTTGTGTTCGTCATCCGCAATGATTATCTTTTTCATAAAGGCTTTTTAAAGGTGTTCAACTTCATTTTTAATCTCGTTTATTATCTGATCAGGAAGGCTGATGGTAAAGGTTACTCCAAGACCACTGTTTTCAGCTTTTATACTTCCATTATGGGCTTGTATTATTTTCTTGGAAATAGCAAGGCCAAGTCCGCTTCCTGTAGGTTTTAAAATATTTTGATTTTTTGATTGATAAAACTTGTCAAAAATCATTTCCAGATCCTCTTCAGGAATATGTTTTCCGGTATTGAAAATGGTAATGATTAACTGATCTTCCTTTTCAAACAATTTAGTCTGTATCGTTCCCTGTTGATCAGTGAATTTTAGGGCATTTCCCCATATATTCTGAAGAAGCTGGATCATTCTGGCTTCATCATATTCAAATATAACCCGATTCAGGAGATTGACTTCACTTAAGTGAATGTTTTTCTGCTGGATCAGATGGAGAATAGGACTTAGTGCTTTTTTATAGGTTTCAAGGATGTTGTTTTGCTGAATATGTAATGAGATCTCTCCATGCTGAAGCTTATCAAGGTAAAGGATATCGTTGATGATCTCGCTTAACCGGTCGGATTCCGTGATGATATTATTTAAAAACTCCTGTTTAATTTCAAAAGGAATATTATCGTCATCAGCTAAAATTTCCCCTGCTGAGCGAATGGCGGTGATGGGAGTTCTTAATTCATGAGCAACAGAATCCAGAAAATCATCTTTTTGACGGTCTTTAACGATCAGGTTTTCATTGGCATGTCTGAGGTCATCAGAAAGTTTCTGTAATTCTTCAGACTGTTCTGTAAGTTTTTTGTTTAGGCTGATGTTTTCTTTAGATTCTTCAAGGATGTTCAAAACTTCTTTCAGAGATATTTTATCTTCTTTAGTTACACCTTCAATCAGGATTTTAGCAGAAGCAGTTCCTATTCTTCCTGCCAGGAGGTTTTCTGAAAACTTAATGAATCTTGAATCGGCTGTTTCAGTTTTGGAATCGATATTATATTTTAAATTAAAAATCCTCAATGCCTGTTCCGTTTTATTTTTACCTAAAAACCTTTCCAGAATATTTTGAATGTCCGAAATATAAGCGGTTCCTCTCCAGATAAAAGCATTTTCATGATTCTGAATATATTTATCAATGTCTACATACAGTTCAGCAAAGTTTCTTTCACGGTAATTTCCTTTGGTGCTCACTGAAATAACAGTGAATAAACCTGTATTTATCAGAATCGACCAGAAAAAGATCTGTGGAATCCTTGCTAAATAAGGAATAGTGAAGAAATTGAAAGAGTTATACATATCTCTTAAAACCCCTTTGAATTCCTGGTTATACGAGAAATAATATTGTGGAATGATTAATCCGAAATAGCAGATCGCTAATCCGGCAATAAGCCCAATCACAGCGCCTTTGTAGCTTCCTCTTCTCCAGAATATAGCTCCGAAAAATGCCGGTGCCAATTGTGCAATCACCACAAACGAGATTAATCCTACAGAATCCAGAGATGTTTTTAAAATAAAGTATTTGTAAAAAACAAAAGCCATAATGATCAAAGCGAAAATGCTAAATTTTCTAATGGTTGTAATGCTTCTTGTGTTCTGTACTTCGTTTTCGGATTTTAATTTTCCAAGCAAGCCGTAAGGAATAATAAGGTTATTTGAAAGCATGATGGATAAAGTGATGGCTGAAATAATAATCATGGAAATACATGAACTTAATCCGCCAAGGAAAACTAAGACGGTAATTAAAGTATTGTCAAAATGCTGCGGGATTAAAATAGAGTAGAACTCCGGATTTACTTTTTCGCCATCAAAAATCAATCTTCCACCCCAAGCAATCGGGAAAATGAAGATGGTAAAGATCAGTAAATAAAGTGGGAAAAACCAGATTGCGGTTCTGATATGCTTTTCCTGTCTGTTTTCAACAATTGCCGTGTGAAACTGTCGGGGTAATATGCAGATGGCTGTTGCAGAGATCATACACAAGACCATCCAGTTCATGGCTCCTTCAATGCCGTTGAACGTGTTTTTTGCTTTAAAATCTTTAAAATGACTCGCTTTTTGGTAGATGTCATCAAACCCATCAAAAACATAATAGATCACAAAAAGCCCAAGAATAATGATGAAAAATAGTTTTAAAAAGCTTTCCAGTGCAATTGCGGAAATAATTCCCAGTCGTTTTTCTGAAGCATCTACATATCTTGTTCCATAATAAGAAGAAAACAGAGCAATTAAAATAACAACAAATGTGGCATTATCAGTCAGGATATCCTTTGACATAGGAGTTTCCGTTACCAAATGAAAAGTTTCAGAGATTGCTTTAATCTGTAATCCGATATAAGGTACAATTGCCAGAAGACAAACAACGGTGATGATAGCACCCATACTTCTACTGTTTCCATATCGTAATGAGATAAAGTCTGCAAGGCTGCTTATTTTATTAACTCTTGCGATTCTTACAATTCTGGTATTGATATAAATCCACGCGGGAATAATCATAGCCGGGCCAATGTAAATTGGTAAATAATTTAATCCGCTTGTAGCAGCTACACCAATGCTTCCGTAGTAAGTCCATGCAGTACAATACACAGCCAGCGACAATGCATAAATATAAGGGTTGTTGATCCAGAATTTGCTTCTTTTCTTCTCTGCCAGGTGGGCAACTAAGAACAGAAGAGCCAGATAAAACAGAACCACAAAAAATAAAGCGAAACTACTCATTGTGCTTTTTTACAATTACAAAGGAAATCATGATGGAGACCATCCAGACAACAAACAGGTAGATCAGAATCATAGGATATCCGAAAATTTCCCGCTCACTATTGAAGAGGAGTGAAATAGGAATACTGAAAGCAATCATCAGTCCGATGCTCAGGATAACCAGCTTTTGTTCGTGTCTTTTTTTCATAAATTGATGATGGATAAAAGATAATTGATGAACAGTATCATTCATCAATTATCATTCATCTCTTATTATTAACTATATTTTTTCGTCAGAATATTCTCCTGTTAAAGCATAATACCCGAAAACAGCCATTCCACCTGAAATAATCGGCATCAGTACAAAAAGAATGATGATGCCAAAAACCAGATCCTCCTGCTTTCCTGAGGTGATCTTTGGAATTCCCATTACTGTAGTTCCAAAATATCCTACGACCACTGCAATTGCGATCCAGAGTATGCCTAATATTTTTTTTAGTCCGTTCATTTTAGTAGTTTTAAAATTAATAAAAATTTGAGTGATTCAGTGATTAATCGTGAAGATTATTGTTCTTATTTTTAAGATAAATTAATCCGATAACCAAGCAGACTGCGGCTACTCCGATCGGATACCATAATCCTTCAAGATACCAGGTGGCGTGTCCGGCTTCTTTTCCGGTAGTTACCAGGTAAGTAGCTACAGCAGGAAGAAGTCCACCAAATACACCATTTCCGATATGATAAGGTAAAGACATTGAGGTGTAACGGATTCTTACCGGGAACATTTCAACAAGGAATGCTGCAATAGGGCCATAGACCATCGTTACGAAAATAACTTGAATGAATACTAAGAATACTAAATACCATTTTGTGTTGTCACTCACTTTTACAGATTGTGAAACCTTCGGTTCTTCAGCTTTTCCATCTTTCATCACTGGGCCGCTTGGAGACCAATGAACGATACTGTCTTTTTTAATCAGAGTTCCGTCTGTGAAAAGAGTTTCCTTATGGAACGTAATAAGACTGTCTGTAGCGACATCTTTATGGATTTTAGTAGTTCTGTTTTCTGTAATTCCATTAACAGCTACTATTTTATTTTCAAGACTGACACTTTTGAACATGCTGTCGTAAATAGGTCTGTAGGCTAAAATAGCAACCAGCATTCCGGTCATCATCACGGCTTTTCGTCCTATTTTATCTGATAACCATCCGAAGAATACAAAGAAAGGTGTTCCTAAAAATAAAGCAGTGGCCATTAAATAATCTACCTGGGTGGAGTCGATATTCATTACCTTCTGCATGAAGCTCATGGCATAGAATTGTCCTGTATACCAGATCACTCCTTGTCCCATTGCAGCTCCAAATAGGGCAAGCAGAACGAATTTAAAATTGAATTTATTACCAAAGCTTTCTTTTAAAGGGTTTTTAGAGGTTTTTCCTTCACTTTTCGCCTTTGCAAAAAGCGGAGATTCTTTCATGTTTTTTCTGATGATGTAGGAAACGCCCACCATTAAAATAGAAATCCAGAAAGGAACTCTCCAGCCCCAGCCATCAAATTCTTCAGGAGAAAGACTGGTTTTTGTAATCAAAATAACAATTAGGGAGATGAAAAGTCCTGCTGTGGCTGTAGTTTGGATCCATGATGTCCAGTAGCCTCTGCGATGAGGTTGTGCATATTCTGCTACATAAGTGGCAGCGCCTCCGTATTCGCCACCAAGAGCAAGACCTTGTAATAATCTCAGGATTAAAACCAAAACCGGTGCAAGGAATCCGATGGTTTCATAGCTTGGGATACATCCGATAAGGAAAGTAGAGAAGCCCATGATCAATAAAGTAACAAGAAAAGTATATTTTCTTCCGATAATATCACCCAATCTTCCGAAGAATAGGGCTCCAAAAGGTCTTACCACAAATCCAGCTGCAAAAGTGGCCAGAGTAGATAAAAATGCTGCTGTCGGATTATCTGCCGGGAAAAATTTAGTCGCTAAAACGATGGCTAAACTTCCGAAAATATAGAA
The DNA here is from genome assembly GCF_004119455.1 of Chryseobacterium sp. CH25. Lineage (GTDB taxonomy): Bacteria > Bacteroidota > Bacteroidia > Flavobacteriales > Weeksellaceae > Chryseobacterium. Next base: position 689,556 of record NZ_NRQT01000001.1, on the reverse strand, counting down.
GTCATACCATTCTATCAGTGTTCCAAGTGACGAAGCAGTGATAACACCCCAGATGGTACGGTTTTTCTGCTTGTCAGTCATGTTTTCATAACTTTCGTGATGATTGTCGCTCATATTGATTAGTTTTTGATGTTAATGGAAAATGGAATAGGAGAGAAGCTTTGTTCTTAATAGGACTTAACTTAACTCCTCTTATAATTTTTATTGCCTTAGTGTATTGAGATTATAAATAGATCTGGAATTGTACAATGAATTCTCCTTTTGAAGAAGGACTTTCACTAGGGCTGGTATAAACCGGTCTTGTGGAGTATTGAGTTGTGATTTTGGCATGATGTCCATCAATAAACCAGTTAGCTCCAATGTCAAACTGTGAAGATGATTTATCAAAAGCCTCAAAGTTTTTGTGAGTATAAGCTGCAAAAGGTTGTATTCTGATCTTTGGCTTTTCTGCCTGACTTGGTAATAGTAAACCCGCCTGTGCGTAGATAATATTACCTGTTCCGATGGTTGGTTGTAGATTTCCTGGGCCTGCAATAGCTTTATTGCCTGTAAAGTTAGGGTCAGATGCTGCAATATTCATGGTTCCCAGATTTCTTACATAGTTTGGGCCGAAATTGTAGTTATAGTATCCGGCATAAGCAGAAACCGCCATTTTATTTTTGGCTTCTCCCAGTGGAATATCTGCAAAGGCATCTACTGCGAAAAGAGTAATATCGTGTTTTTCGACATTTGAATTAACAGAAGTTCGGGTTCCGTCTGCCTGATGATAAAATCCTGCTCCTACATTGAAAACTTTCTTAGTTCCCAAGTAAGATCCTACTTTAAAGGGTAGTGTATTGGATTCTTCGTCAAGAAATTGATATTCAACATATCCTGCTTTCGAGAAACTCGGATTTCCATTATTGTCTACTGCTACAGCTCTTGAAGGATCAGTTACATTAGCTGGAGCAAGATCTGTAGCAAAAGGTTTGTTTAAGCTGAAACGGTATTCTAATTTTCCATATTTACCCTTAGCGAACATTCCAATTTGTCTTCCGAACTGATCCGAATTATCAATTAACGGCCAGGAGAATACCGGAGAATCTACGGTAAGAAAATTAAGAGTAGATGCCATAGTCATACGGGAAAGTCCCATATAATAATGAAGCCCCGCCCCTAAAGATAAACTGAATTTTCCCGCTTCTCCAGGTAAAATAACTGCGTATTCATTCCAGGCATCATGAAAAAACATCTGGGTTTTCTTTCCATTTCCGTAACCGCCTGTTCCTGAGGTTCCTGATGCACCTCCATTGATGAAGGTTTGGTTATTGATTCCAAAATGAAGAAGAATCATATATCTTTTGGAGATCTGTGCGTATGTTAAAGCGCGTAATCGTCTGTTTCCCAGGCTCCAAGTATTGTCTGTTGGTTCATTTCCAACCATGCTTCCGGGATTCATAGCACTGTTTCTTAGCCAAAGCTGATCCCATAAAATAAATCTGATGAATTTGTCTCCCTCAGGATTGAGGTTGAGTTTTAATCCACTGCCGTAATCAGGAGAACCTTGCGAATACATAGAACTGCTAATTAAGGCTACTCCAATGAATGTAAGTAATTTCTTCATAAATTATCAATTTTTGGCGTTGTTTTTTATGAATGCCAAATTGGAATTAATAATTTATTTACGAAAATTTAATATATATTAGTGGTAATAGTATAGGTATAATTTGTTGCGAGATACGAGTTTCGTGTTTTATCGTCCGAGGTTTTGAATTTATTTCATTATTAATTTATTGATAATTAGTGATTTGTTGTTCTTGTTTTACATCTCGTATCCCGCATTCCATAACTCGTATCTCGAACCCCGTATCCCGATCTACTTCTTAAACCTTTCCCACTTAATCAACATATACTTATCAGCAAACTGAGTGATGATAATCCCAGAATTTTTGATATTTTCTTCCTTTGCTATATATTCAATTAATTCATTTTGTTTCAATATTTTATATACAGGATGGAATTCAGAATGTGGTGGTCTTGTGATATTGTATTTTTTGATCCATGAACTTACAGTAACATGAGAAACGCCAATAATTCTTTCAATTTCACGATAGCTTAAGCCTTCGAGATATAGCTGTAATGCCTTGGTGACATAGTAATCGTCAATCTGTTTTCCCAGTTTTTTAACGGTAAAATAATAGTTGCAGGTTTTACAGTGAAACCTTTGTTTATCATTGATAATGCCGCTTTTAACAACTTTATTACCCTTGCATTTAGGACATGTATTTTCCATAACTATATTATTTTAGCAAATATATAATAAATTAGCAAATATATAATTTTGAATAAAGATAATTTTACCTGCTTAAATTTTTAAAACAAAAAAAATATCTTTTTAATTTGGTTTTTAAAGAAAATATATTTTAAATTTGCCAAAAAAATTAGATAAATAAATGGAAATAGAAATTTCCTCATGCGAACATCTAATGTATGTGAGTGAAATACAGCAGGAAATGTATGATTCTGCACAGCGTAGAGGAACGGGGATCGCAAAACGTTCCATCGAATATTTGAGTAAAAAGATTTCAGAAGGCAATGCTGTGGTTGCTACTGAAAACGGTGAGTGGGTAGGCTTCTGTTATATAGAAACCTGGTCACATGGGAAATTTGTTGCCAATTCGGGATTGATTGTATCTCCCAAATTCAGGCATGGTGGAGTGGCTACTCAAATTAAGCATAAAGTTTTCCAGTTATCTAGAGAAAAATATCCGGAAGCGAAAGTATTCGGTTTAACAACAGGTCTTGCGGTAATGAAAATCAACAGTGATTTAGGATATAAGCCTGTTATTTATTCTGAATTAACACAGGATGAAGAGTTCTGGAGTGGTTGTAAGAACTGTGTGAACTACGAGATTCTAATGAAAAAGGAACGTAAAAACTGCTTATGTACAGCGATGTTGTTTGTTCCGGAAAATATAAAAAATAATGAGGCTGTAAATAATCAGCCTGATCATAATAAAGTAAACAGTGTTGTGAATGCACAACCAGAAATTAAATATAGCAATGAACAAGAAAGTCATCTTAGCGTTTAGTGGAGGTTTAGATACTTCCTACTGTGCAAAATATCTTAGTGAAACACTGGGGTATGATGTATATGCAGTTACTGTAAATACCGGAGGTTTTTCCAAAGAAGAAGAAAAAGAGTTGGAGAAAAAAGCTTTAAACCTTGGGGTAAAAGAATACAGGTGCGTAGATGCTCAGGAAGATTATTATAATTCTTGTGTGAAGTATTTGATTTTCGGAAATGTGTTGAAAAATAACACCTATCCTCTTTCTGTAAGTGCAGAACGTACCATTCAGGCACAGGAAATTGCAAAATATGCTATTGAAGTAGGAGCAGATGCTATTGCTCACGGAAGTACAGGAGCTGGAAACGACCAGGTTCGTTTTGATCTGATTTTCCAGGTAATGTGTCCAAGTATTGAGATTATTACACCAATCCGTGATATGGCTCTATCCCGTGAAGAAGAAATTGAGTTTTTGAAAAATCATGGGTATGAAATGGAATTCCATAAAGCGCAATATTCAGTAAATAAAGGGCTTTGGGGAACGTCTGTAGGAGGGAAAGAGACTTTAACATCAAGAAATTATCTGCCGGAAGAAGCTTTTCCATCTCAGGTTCAGGAAACTCAACCATCGGAATTGGAAATTGAGTTTAAAAATGGAGAAGTAGTAGCAGTAAACGGAGAAAGCTTTAATCATTCTGTATATGCTATTCAGAAAATAGAAGAATTGGCTTCTGCTTATGGAATTGGCCGCGACATCCACGTTGGTGATACTATTGTAGGAATTAAGGGAAGAGTAGGATTTGAGGCTGCTGCAGCTTCAGTGATTATCAAAGCTCACCATTTATTGGAGAAACATACGCTTTCAAAATACCAGCAAATGATGAAATCCCAATTATCAGATTGGTATGGAAACTGGCTTCACGAAGCACTTTTCTTAGATCCTGTAATGAGAAACATTGAGTCTTTCCTAACAGATTCACAGAAAACAGTGAGTGGAAAAGTTTTTGTAACCCTTCATCCGTACAGATTTATTTTAAACGGAATAGAATCCAATCACGACTTAATGTCTGATAAATTCGGAAGCTACGGAGAAGCGAACAGAGCATGGACGGGAGATGATGTAAAAGGATACACAAAAATTGTGAGCAACTCTCTAAACATATACCATCAGATCAACCAAAATATCAACTAAAGTTCCGAAGGAACGATTTACCCCAAGATAAGACGCAGTCCTATCGATTAAAGTATGAAAAAGACAGTAGGAATAGTCGGAGCCAACGGTTATACAGGAAGCGAGTTGATACGCTTGTTGGCTTTCCATCCCCATGTGACATTGAGTTTTTTATATAGTCGTTCGAATTCGGGAACAAGAATTTCTGATCTGTACCCGGATTTAACGACAGTTTGTGAGCAGGTACTGACGGATCAACCTGAAGAAGTGGATATTCTATTTCTGTGCCTTCCACATAAAGAAAGCCAGAATTGGTTAACCCAAAATCAGGTTAAAGAAGAAACGTTGGTTATTGATTTAGGAAATGACTTCCGATTGGATGGAAATTTTGAAAACAGAAATTTTATCTATGGATTGCCGGAAATCAATAAAAAACAACTGTCGGGTTCAAAAAGTATTGCGAATCCAGGGTGTTTTGCTACAGCAATTCAATTGGCATTATTACCATTGGCTGGAAAAGAAGTTTTAGATGAGGTTTTTACAACAGGAATTACAGGTTCTACAGGTGCTGGTCAGTCTTTACAGGCAACCACACACTTCACCTGGAGGAATGATAATGTATCAGCTTACAAAACATTAACTCATCAGCATGTAGATGAAATTTTACAGCAAATAGTTTTGTTTAATCATAAAAATGTCAGCCTGAATTTTGTTCCATGGAGAGGTGATTTTGCAAGAGGGATTTTTACAAGTTCTACGGTGAAAACAGATTTGGGACTTTCTGACATCTATCAATTGTATCAGGATTTTTATGCAGAGGCGCCTTTTGTAACGGTAAGTGAAAAAGCAATTGATTTAAAGCAGGTTGTCAATACCAATCGCTGTGTGATCCAGATTGAAAAGAGTGGAAATGTTGCCGTTATTCACTCAGCGATTGACAATTTGTTGAAAGGAGCTTCAGGCCAGGCAGTACAAAATATGAACATTGCGATGGGTTGGGAAGAAAATACAGGTTTGAATTTAAAACCGATAGCCTTTTAAATAGTTAATAAGTCAATCATAAGTTTTAAAAACTAGAATTAAATCTGACTTAGGAAAATGGAGCGTTAAGAAAATTATTTCTATGAACGTTAAGAAAATTCTACTGTTTGAAGCGCGAGGAAAATAGTAAGTCGAAAGGCAGATTTCAAATTCGCGCAAGTTTTAGAATTTTTAGAGAATAGAACTAATTTTTAGCGGAAGTTTCCAGGTCTTGAACTTTTGTTTCTTTTGTTTCAAGACAAAAGAAAAATAAAAAAACAAAAAATGAATTTATTCAACGTATATCCATTATTCAACATAAATCCAATTAAAGCTCAGGGATCTTTTCTTTGGGATGATAAAGGAGAACAGTATCTTGATTTTTACGGCGGACATGCTGTAATTTCCATTGGGCACAACCATCCACATTATCAGAACAAACTGAAGGAACAGTTAGAGAAGATTTCTTTCTATTCTAACTCTGTTCAGAATGAATTGCAGGTAGAACTGGCTGATAAGCTGGGAAAACTTTCAGGATATGAAGACTATAACCTTTTCCTTTGTAATTCAGGAGCTGAAGCTAATGAAAATGCTTTAAAACTGGCTTCTTTTCACAATGGAAAAAGCAAAGTGCTTTATTTCTCCGGATCATTCCACGGAAGAACATCCGCAGCAGTTTCTGTAACAGACAATCCAAAAATTGTTGCTCCGGTTAACTTTTCAGAACGATTCATCAAATCTGAATGGAATGACATTAAGCAGCTTGAAGAAACTTTTGCTGTACATGGAAATGAAATTTCATCAGTAATTATTGAAGGAATTCAAGGAGTAGGAGGAATTATGATTCCAACACCAGAGTTTTTATCTAAAATTAAAGAACTGTGTGAAAAACATGATGCTGTTCTGATTCTGGATGAAGTGCAGTCAGGATATGGACGAAGCGGATATTTCTTTGCTCATCAGGAATTTGGAGTTGAAGCAGATATTATTACTACAGCCAAAGGAATGGGAAATGGATTTCCGGTTGGCGGAGTTTTAATCCATCCTAAATTTCAGGCAAGTAACGGTTTGCTAGGAACAACATTTGGAGGAAATCACTTAGCTTGTGTAGCTTCAATTGCTGTTCTGGATGTAATGAAAGATGAAAATCTTATCGAAAATGCTCAGCAAATGGGTGAGTATATTGAAAATGAAATTAAAGGTTTACCACATATTAAATCTATCCGAAGGAAAGGATTGATGATTGGAATAGAACTCGATAGAGACTGTTCAGAAGTAAGGAAAAGCTTACTATTCGATCATCATATTTTCACCGGAAATTCTAACGATAAAACAGTGTTAAGGATTCTTCCGGCACTCAATATCAAAAAAGAAGAAACGGATCTTTTTATCAATGCTCTTAAAACAGTATTGGAAAACATTGAAGATTAAAAAGACTAGAAGGCATGATAAAATTCTAACGTAATATTTGTCATTCCGTAAGAATCTAAACAGGGTAACCAGCCTTCAAATCTTTAAACCACAAAAATCACAAAAGGGTTTAAACACTTAAGTGATTGTAAGAAACTACTAAACGCTTAAGAAGTACACTTAAGTTTTCGAAAATCTTTGATTTTTCTCTTATGTGAACTTTAATATGCAGTTTCATTTGAAATCAGCTTAAGTGTTCTAAAGTGTTAAATAAAAAGCTTTTGTGTCTTTTGTGGTGAGATCAACATTTAAATAGGTAAAGGAAATCTTTAAAATCAATTCAAAATGAAAAAATTCACCGCTGTAAGTGATGTAGAAAACTTACAGGAAATCATAAAAAAAGCTTTAGAAATAAAAGCAAACCCACTTTCTGAAACAGAAAAAGGAAAGGGAAAGACAATAGGTCTTGTATTTTTAAATTCAAGCTTAAGAACCCGTTTAAGCAGCCAGATTGCAGCACAAAACCTAGGCTTAAATATATTAACCTTAAATGCAGCTCAGGAAGCATGGAATCTTGAATTTGCAGATGGAGCTGTAATGAACGGAGATACTGTAGAACATATCAAAGATGCTATTGAGGTTTTAAACCAATATTGTGACATCATTGCGGTACGTTGTTTTGCAGGAATGAAAAGTAAGGAAGATGATGTAAATGAAAGTATTCTAAGTCAGTTTGAGCAACATGCGAAAGTACCTGTTATCTCCCTGGAATCAGCAACCCGTCACCCGTTACAAAGTTTGGCAGATTGTATTACCATTACAGAAAACTGGAAAAAAGAACATAAGCCAAAAGTAGTTTTAACTTGGGCTCCGCATATTAAGCCAATTGCTCATGCAGTAGGAAATTCCTTTGCAGAATGGATGCAGGAAATGGATGTTGAGTTGGTAATCACCAATCCGGAAGGATATGATTTAGATCCTGCTTTTACAAAAGATACGAAAGTAATTCACGATCAGAATGAAGCACTAAAAGATGCAGACTTTATCTACGTGAAAAACTGGTCTTCATTCGATGATTATGCTGCAATGCCGGAAGTAAAAGAAGATTGGATGCTTACCAATGAGAAATTGGCGAATACCAATCAGGCAAAAGTAATGCATTGCCTTCCGGTTCGTCGTAATGTAGAATTAAGCGATGAAGTAATGGATGGAGAAAATTCAATCATCTACCAACAGGCAAAGAACCGTATTTTCTCAGCACAGGCAGTATTCAGCGAAATTTTAGACAATATAAAATAGCATCCAACGAGTCCCGAAGGGACGATTTAACCCAAGATAGGAATTCATTCCTGTCAATTCTAAATGTAAAATAAAAATGAAACAGAAAATATACATCATAAAAATAGGCGGAGCGCTCATTGATGATGAACGATTACTGGATCAGTTTTTAGATCAGTTTTCCGAAATTAAAGAAAAGAAGATCCTTGTGCATGGCGGAGGGAAGTTAGCGAATACGCTGGCTGATAAACTTGGCATAGAGCAGAAGATGGTGAATGGAAGGCGGATTACAGATAAAGATACATTGGATATTGTGACGATGGTGTATGCGGGGGGAATCAATAAAAATATTGTTGAAAAGCTACAGCAGAAAAAATGTAATGCAATAGGGTTTTCGGGAGCAGATGGAAATCTGATTAAAGCTAAGAAAAGAGAGCATCCTGAAATAGATTTCGGATTTGTGGGCGATATCAATAAGAAGAGTGTGAATAGAAAGCTTATCTCAAAATTGATGAAACTGGATCTTGTTCCTGTATTTTCTGCGATTACCCATGATAGAAAAGGAAATCTGTTTAACACCAATGCAGATACAATTGCTTCTGTGATTGCTCAGGCTTTGTCTGAGAAGTATGAAGTTGAGCTGTTGTATTGTTTTGATAAGCAGGGAGTGTTGGGAAACGTGGATGACCCGGAATCTCTTATCAAAAGCATTTCTGAAAACGATTTTACAACGCTGAAAGAAGAAGGAAAGCTTCACAAAGGGATTTTACCCAAACTAGAAAATGCTCTTGGAGCTGTAAAGAATAATGTAAATAAAGTGTTTCTGATTAAAGAAACAGAACTGAAAAATCATATAGAGAATCATCATGCAGGAACTGAAATCTGTTTATAATAAAGAAGAATTATTGAATAATGCTGTTGAGCTGCTTAAAAAGCTGATTGAAATTCCTTCGTTCAGTAAAGATGAATTCAATACATCGGTGGAAATTGAAAACTTCTTTAAGAAGCACCAGATCCCGACCAAGCGTTTTAAAAACAATATCTGGGCGGTAAATAAAAACTTTGATGTATTTAAACCATCCGTTTTACTGAATACGCATCATGATACGGTAAAGCCTAATAAAGCTTACACGTTGGATCCGTTTGTGCCGATTGAAAAAGATGGTAAACTGTTTGGATTGGGAAGCAATGATGCCGGAGCTTCTCTGGTTTCTATGGCGCAAGTTTTTTTACATTTTTTTGATAAAGAAGATTTAGAATATAATTTAGTGATTGCGTTGACAGCAGAGGAGGAGATTTCAGGTTTTGACGGAATTGAGGCTCTGTTTCCACAGTTACCCAATATAGAGCTGGCCATTGTAGGAGAACCCACGCAGATGAATCTGGCTATAGCTGAAAAAGGACTGTTGGTGATTGATGGAGAGATGAAGGGAACTCCTTCTCATGCTGCTCATCCGAATGACGATAATTCCATTATAAAATGTATGGAGGATTTACAGGGAATCTTAAACTTTAAGTTTCCAAAGGTTTCAGATTACCTGGGAGAAGTAAAAGTAACCCTTTCAGGAATTCATGCTGGTGTACAGCATAATGTAGTTCCTGAATCCTGTCATTTCACACTGGATGTAAGGGTAACGGATGAATATTCCAATAAAGAAGCCTTTGAAATTATCCAGTCCCAGATGAAATCAACGCTTACTGCAAGGTCTTTCAGATTGAATTCATCTAAAATAGAAATGGATCATCCGTTTGTAAAAGCAGGGTTGGAAATAGGAAGGACAACCTATGGTTCGCCAACGTCTTCGGATCAGGCAATTATTCCATGTACCTCTGTAAAATTAGGTCCTGGAGACAGTAGGCGCTCGCATACGGCAGATGAATTCATCTATATCAGTGAAATAGAAGAAGGAATTGAGATCTATATCCAGATTTTGGAAAAGGTGTTATAAAGAAGGAAGAGGGGAGCTGGAAGAAAGGAAGTTATTGCGGTTTGTTATTAACTCCCAGCCTCCAGCTTCAGCCTTCCAGCTCAATATATATTTTGACTACGCTCAGCAGGCATTAAAGTTTCGTTTTTAATAAAGATTTATGCAAAAAATACCATTAGAAAGAGACTTTAAATAATAAGGAAATGTTTTTTTATAGTTAATAGTAATAAGGATCGCCTTGCTGGGCCTGTCAAAATCAATCAAATATTTTAAATCGGACTGTATATTATCGGGAATGATGATATTCAGTCTTAGAAAATCAAAACTTACTTATGAAAAAAATATGGCAAAAGGACGACCTGGCCACCAATATATTAGTCAATAACTTTACCGTAGGAAAAGATCTTGACTTTGATGAACGTTTAGCGAAATATGATGTTAAAGGTTCGATGGCACATTGTAAAATGCTGGAAGAAACTGGAATTATTTCTCAGAAAGAATCGGAACAGATGTTGGCAGTATTAAACGATATTTTACAAGAAATTGAAAGCGGAAATTTTGAAATTGATAAAGAAGCTGAGGATATCCATTCTCAGGTAGAAGCGATCCTGATTACAAAATTAGGAGACACTGGAAAGAAAATTCATACAGCACGATCAAGAAATGATCAGGTTTTACTGGATATCAAACTGTATTTACTGGATGAGATCCGTGAGATTACAGCACTTACCGATGAGTTCTTCCAGATTTTGATCCAATTGGCAGATCAGCATAAAAATGTACTGCTTCCAGGGTATACCCATTTGCAGATTGCTATGCCTTCCTCTTTTGGATTATGGTTCGGAGCATATGCAGAAGCCCTTTTAGATGATGTAGAAATGTTGTTTTCAACCAAAAATATCATTAATAAAAACCCACTGGGCTCAGCAGCAGGTTATGGTTCTTCTTTCCCGATCAATCGTGAGAGTACCACTTATAATCTAGGCTTCCAATCGATGAACTATAATTCGGTGTATGCTCAAATGACTCGTGGGAAATCTGAAAAATTACTGGCAATGGCAATGGCGACTCTGGCGGGAACACTTGGGAAATTTGCTTATGATGTGTGCTTGTATTTGAATCAGAACTTTGATTTCATCAGTTTTCCGAAAGAATTTACAACAGGAAGCAGCATTATGCCTCATAAAAAGAACCCGGACATTTTTGAACTGGTTCGTGCACGATGCAACAGAATTCAGGCTTTACCCAATGAATTGATCCTGTTGACTAATAATCTTCCTTCAGGATATCACAGAGATGTTCAATTAACAAAGGAAATTCTTTTCCCTGCAATTGATTCATTAAAAGAATGTCTGGAAATCTTAAGTTATACATTACCAAATATTCAGGTAAAGGATGGAATTCTTGAGGATGAAAAATATAAATACCTTTTCAGCGTAGAGAAGATCAATGAAGAAGTGAAAAGCGGAAGCTCTTTCCGTGATGCTTATGTAAAAGTAGGGCAGGAGATTGAAAATAATGAGTTTGAATTTGAGCCAGGAGCTTTGGATCATACTCACCAGGGAAGTATAGGAAATCTCTGCCTGGATAAAATAGAATACCAGTTCAATAAACTGAAGAATAAATTATTGGGTTAAAATCTAAACCATTAAGATAATAAAGGCTTGAGTAAGCATAAAATCTAAAAATTATTTTAGAATTGCCTTATGTTTTATCGTTGTGAAATCCTTAAATCTTAATTGCTTAAGCTGTCTTAATGGTTGGATTTTATTTGATCTTTGAATTTGATGATTGTGATAAAAACCACAAAGGTTTTTGAGAGAACTTTAAGATAAGATGAGTTAAGAAAAGTTTGAAAATACAGCAATGAACTCTTATCATTCGCTTGCCGAATACTCTTAACTTTTCTTCACTACTTAAAGCGTCTTAATGGTTTAAAAATAAAAAAACTATTCAAGATCAATCTTGAACTTGGTAGATTTCTTTACCTCATGAAGAACGATGGAACTGTGGTATTGCCCAATGTTGGGAAGATTTGAAATAACACTTACTGCAAACTCATTATAAGAGTTAATATCTTTTGCGATAATTTTCAGCATATAATCGTATTCTCCGGAGAGACTGGTGATTTCCTGAACTTCATCATACTTGGAAATGTTTTTCTCAAAAGTCTCCAATACTTTCTTGGATTGCTCTTTAAGTCTTACATTACAATATACGATAATATTCAATCCCAGTTTTTCGCGATTTAAAAGACCTACGTACTTTTCAATGACTCCCTGTTTCTCCAATTGTTTGATTCTTTCATACGTTGGAGTAAAGGTAAGACCAATCTTTTCTGAAATTTCTTTCACTGATAAAGTTGAGTCTTCCTGTATAATGCTGAGAATCATTTTGTCTTTTAAATCCATAGAATAATGTTGTGTTGTAACAAAAATATTAATTTTAAATGAGAATAAGAAGGACTGAAGTTTTTAATTTATTTTAAACTTAATTTTTGCAAGTTCATAAAATTGTTGTATCTTTGCACCTAATGAATAAAAAAGCATTTATATCATTAGATTTACCGGGCGAAAGCGCCCTTTACGATATTTATTGTTATTAGCGAAGATAGTTGTCTTCGCTTTTTTTATGCTCAAAAATTAAGATTATGTTTACGATTACAGAACTAAGTACCGAGAAAATCAACAGTATACTGACAGAAGCGCTGGCTTTCAGAAATGGAAAAACTGCTAAAATTGAAGGCGAAGTTTTTTGCTCCAATCTTTTCTTTGAAGACAGCACAAGAACAAAAACCAGCTTTGATATTGCAGAAAGAAAATTAGGATTGCAGGTTGTTCCTTTTGATGCTTCACACAGTTCTGTAAATAAAGGAGAGAGTCTTTATGATACAGTGAAGACCATTGAAAGCCTTGGAGTAAACCTTGTGGTGATCCGAGATAAGAAAGACAGATACTTTGAGGAGCTTAAGAATATTAAAATTCCTGTAATCAATGGTGGAGACGGAACAGGAAACCACCCTTCACAATGTATGCTGGATCTGATGACGATCTATCAGGAATTCGGAAAGTTTGAAGGATTAAAAGTAGGAATTGTAGGAGATGTAAAACACAGCCGTGTGGCGAACTCAAACGCTGAAGCTTTAAGAAGACTAGGCGCTAAAGTATACTTCTCAGGACCAGAACAATGGTTTGATGAAGGAGCATTAATCAACGGAACCTATCTTTCAGTAGATGAACTGATCTCTGAAGTAGACGTTCTGATGTTATTAAGAATTCAACACGAAAGACACGATGATGCTATGAGTTTTACAGCATCCGACTATCATAAAAGATATGGCTTGACTAAAGAAAGAGAAAAAGCCATGAAAAAAGAAGCAATCATCATGCACCCTGCACCAATCAACAGAGGGGTGGAAATAGATTCAGAGCTGGTAGAATGTGAACGCTCAAGAGTCTTCAGGCAAATGGAAAACGGAGTTTTTGCCAGAATGGCCATCCTAAAAGATGCATTGCAAGAAAAAGGATTTACCTTTAAATAAAGAGCCAAGGTAAAAAAAATACTGAGAGCTCCGTAGGAGCGACCTGTTAATAGCAATTGTAGGGACATCGCCTATTAATAACAATAGAGAGAAACCCTTAGGGAAAAATAAAAAAAGCCTCGTAGAGGCAACCTGTTAATAAAAAAGAAAATCTAAATAGAAAAAATGAAGAAAAAATTAATACTGGAGTCCGGTGAAGTGTTTCATGGAGAAGGTTTCGGAGCAGAATTGGAAACTGCAGGTGAAGTAGTTTTCAATACCGGAATGACAGGGTATCAGGAATTGATCTCTGACCCATCGTATTGTGGTCAGATAGTTTGTATGACCTATCCGCTTATCGGGAATTATGGTATTAACCGTGATGATTATGAAAGTATTGAGCCGGCAATTAAAGGACTTATCGTAAAAGAACTTTGCGATCTTCCTTCTAACTTCCGTACTCAGATTACTTTAGATGAATTATTTAAGAAGAAAAACCTTTCAGGAATTTCAGGAATTGATACAAGAAGACTGACAAGGATTCTTCGTAACTCTGGAGTAGTGAAAGGAAAAATTGTGAATGCTGATGCAGACGAAGCAGCAACAGCAGCAGAACTAAAAACAACCACTTTCCCAATCAATCAGGTAGAAGAGGTTTCTACTAAAACACCTTATGCAAACCCTAACAGAGGTTTCAAAGTAGTATTGGTAGATTTTGGTGCTAAATTAGGAATCATCAGAGAATTATCTCAAAGAAACTGTGACATTATCGTGGTTTCTCAGGATACAACAGCAGAAGATATCCTATTGATGAACCCGGATGGAATTATGCTTTCAAACGGTCCTGGTGACCCTGAAGATGTACCACACGCATTAGATATGATCCGTGGATTATTAGGAAAAGTTCCAATCTTCGGAATCTGTTTAGGACACCAGTTGATTGGTCTTGCTTGTGGAGCAAAAACATTCAAACTGAAATTCGGACACAGAGGAGGAAACCACCCTGTATTAGACTTGGAGAAAAATACGGTTGCAATCACTTCTCAAAACCATGGATATGCAGTAGATCAGGAAAGTTTAAAAGGAACAGACCTTATCGAAACACACATCGCATTGAATGACAGAACCAACGAAGGATTAAAACACAAAATCCACCCTTGTTTCTCAGTTCAGTATCACCCTGAAGCGAGCCCAGGTCCAGAAGATGCAAACTACTTATTTGATGAGTTTATCCAATTAATGGAAGACTTCAAAAAGTAAAAAAGACTTCAGATATTAGACATCAGATAACAGACTTTATCATGCACAATTTTGAAAAACTAGTTTTTGGCAGAAATCGATTGAACTTGCAAAACAGGTTTATATCATTTGCGCAGAATTACCGAAAGATGAAAAGTTTGGTTTGATTTCTCAGATTAAAAGATCTGTAATTTCTATTCCTTCAAATATAGCAGAAGGAGCAGGCAGAAATAATGATAGAGAGTTTTATCACTTTCTTGGAATTGCAAATGCTTCCTCTTTTGAGTTGCAGACACAGTTAATCTTAACTAGAGAATTAAATTTACTTGATGCAGAAAAAGTTGATAGTTTAATATCAAATCTGAATGAAATTCAAAGAATGATTTATACATTCAAATCTAATTTAAAAAAGTAAAACATCCTGTTGGAAGTCTGAAATCTGACATCTAACATCTTGTATCTAAAAAAAGAAAAATGGCAAAACGTACAGATATAAAAACAATTTTAGTAATCGGTTCAGGACCTATCATCATCGGGCAGGCAGCTGAATTTGATTACGCAGGAACGCAGGCTTGTCTGTCTTTAAAAGAAGAAGGCTACAAAGTAATTTTGATTAACTCAAACCCTGCAACGATCATGACGGATGTGGAAATCGCTGATAAAGTATATATCGAGCCGATTTCATTACAGTTTGTAAGCCACATCATCAGAAAAGAGCGTCCGGATGCTTTACTGCCAACTCTTGGAGGACAAACTGGTCTTAACATGGCGGTAGAACTTGAAAAATCAGGAATTCTTGAAGAATGCAAAGTGGAAGTATTGGGAACTAAGCTTTCTGCCATCAACAGAGCAGAAGACAGAGACCTTTTCCGTGAATTGATGAGAGAATTAAATGAGCCGGTTCCTGAATCTGATATCGTAAACACAGTAGAAGGAGCATTAGCATTTGCTGATGAGATCGGATATCCTGTAATTGTTCGTCCTGCCTTTACCATGGGAGGAACAGGTGGAGGTATCGCTTCCACTGAAGCAGAATTAAAAGAAATTGCTGAACTGGGATTAAAACACAGCCCGGTTACACAATGTCTTATTGAGAAATCCATCGCAGGTTTCAAAGAAATTGAGTACGAAGTAATGCGTGATGCAAACAACAACGCGATTGTAGTTTGTAACATGGAAAATATTGACCCGGTAGGAGTTCATACAGGAGACTCTATCGTAGTGGCACCTTCTCAGACCCTTTCAGACAGAGAGTATCAGTTACTGAGAAATGCATCTCTAAAAATCATCAGAGCATTAGGAATTGAAGGAGGGTGTAACGTACAGTTAGCTTTAGATCCACATTCATTCGATTACTATATCATCGAAGTAAACCCTAGAGTATCCCGTTCATCAGCTTTAGCAAGTAAGGCAACAGGGTATCCGATTGCAAAGATCGCTGCAAAAATTGCAGTAGGATTAACACTGGATGAAATCATGAACCCGGTAACAGGAAAAACATACGCATGTTTTGAACCTGCTCTGGACTATGTGGTGACTAAATTCCCAAGATTCCCATTTGATAAGTTTGAAACTGCAGACAGAAGACTTTCTACTCAGATGAAAGCAACTGGAGAAGTAATGGCAATCGGAAGAAATCTTGAGGAATCTTTACAGAAAGCAATCCGTTCACTAGAAACAGGAATCAAACACTTAGGATTAAAAACTAAGCAAGCTCAGGCTCTTACTGCTGAAGAAATCGAAAGAAGAATCAGAGTATGTGATGATGAGAGATTATTCATCATCGGAGACGCTTTAAGAAGAGGATACGACTGGGAGCAAATTGTAGAATGGAGTAAAATTGATAAATTCTTCATCTGGAAGCTTAAAAAACTGGTTGACTTTGAAAAAGTAATCGCTGCCAACAAGTTTGATAAAGAAACATTAATTGAAGCTAAGAGATTAGGTTTTGCAGATATCAATATCGCAGTTCTTTGGGATGTAAAAGAACGTGAAGTATTTAACTTCAGAAAAGAAAACGGAGTAATGCCGGTTTACAAATGGTAGATACTTGTGCTGCTGAGTTTGAAAGTGAAACACCATATTTCTACGGAACTTACGAAGAAGAAAACGAAAGTGTAGTTTCTGATAAAGAAAAGATCATCGTTTTAGGTTCAGGACCTATCAGAATCGGACAGGGAGTTGAATTCGACTACGCAACCGTTCACTCAGTTTGGGCGATCAAAGAAATGGGTTACGAGGCGATCATCATCAACAACAATCCTGAAACAGTTTCTACAGACTTCTCTATCTCAGATAAATTATACTTCGAGCCGCTAACGGAAGAAGATGTAATGAACATCATCGAGCTTGAAAAACCTAAAGGAGTAGTAGTACAGTTCGGAGGACAGACGGCTATCAACCTTGCAGATAAATTAGCTTCTCACGGAGTACAGATCTTAGGAACTTCATTAGAAGATCTTGACAGAGCTGAAAACAGAGATAAATTCGAGAAAGCTTTACAGGAAATGGGAATTCCTCAGCCAAAAGGAAGAACTTCCACTTCAAAAGAAGAAGCGATCAAAATTGCTAACGAAATCGGTTACCCAGTATTGGTTCGTCCAAGTTACGTTCTTGGAGGTAGAGCAATGGAAATTGTATACGCAGAAGCAGAATTGGCTCACTACATGGAACACGCAGTAGACGCAAGCCCTGAACACCCTGTTTTGGTAGACAAGTACATGGTAGGAAAAGAAATTGAAGTAGATGCCATCTGCGACGGTGAAACAGTAGTGATTCCAGGAATTATGGAGCACATCGAAAGAGCAGGGGTTCACTCCGGAGACTCTATCGCAGTATATCCGCCACAGAATCTTTCTCAAAGTGAAGTCGATACTTTAGTAGATTATACTAAGAGATTAGCAAAAGGATTGAATGTTATCGGATTAATGAACATCCAATACGTACTTTTTGAAGGAAACGTATATGTAATCGAAGTAAATCCACGTTCATCAAGAACAGTTCCTTTCTTATCCAAAATCACAGAGGTGCCAATGGCTAACCTTGCAACAAAAGCGATCTTAGGACAGAAATTAGCAGATCTTGGGTACAAAAACGGACTGGTTCCGAATAAAGAAGGAGTATTCGTAAAAGTACCGGTATTCTCTTTCTCAAAACTAACAAAGGTTGACATCTCTTTAGGCCCTGAAATGAAGTCTACAGGAGAGGTTATGGGGAAAGATACTACTTTAGAGAAAGCCCTTTACAAAGGATTGGTAGCAGCAGGAAGAAAAGTTCCTATGCACGGTTCTATCTTATTCACAGTAGCAGATAAGCACAAAGAAGAAGCCGCTGATTTGGCAGCAAGATTCCATGAAGTAGGTTTCAGAATCTGGGCTACGGAAGGTACAGCGAAATTCTTTGAAGAAAAAGGAATTCCTTGCAAAATAGGATACAAAATCGGAGAAGAAAACGTAAACCTTATCGATCTTATCCAGAAAGGAAAAGTTCAATATGTGGTAAACACCACTACAAAAGGAAAACAAGCAGAAAGAGACGGATTCCAGATCAGAAGAATGAGTGTGGAAAACGGAGTTCCTTGTTTAACTTCAATGGATACTGTAGAAGCCATTCTAAAAGTAATCGAAAGCATGAGCTTCAAAATGGAGACGATGTAATTTCGAACCATAAATATTCAAAATCCCGCAGGTTTTCTTGCGGGATTTTTTATTGAATGATTACATTAATAGGAGAAAATAATTTGATAAAATTAATCTAAATTGCTACCCAGGCCGTATATTAGCATAAAAAGATATCCAGCACCATGAAATACCAATATTTAGCTTATACTCTGTTACTAGCAATTACTTCTTGTAATAAACCCGATCAAAAAGTTGAAGTTTCCAACTCTGCAACCCCAGAAAGATCAGTTACTTTTGCATCAGTAAAAAAACAGGATGTAAAAGAAATTTCCTGGAAAGGATTTTTGAATGGCAAAACGCCTGTATTTATTCATTATCAGATTGATGGAAATATCATTGTTGGTGAAATTACCTACCTGAATACTAAAGGCAAGGTGCCTATCACACTTTTAGGAACCATTGAAGAGGATAATAGCTACAGAATTTTAGAATTTGAAAAATCAGGAAATATAACGGGTGTCATTACCGGAAAACCAACGGATGGTGCTTTCAAAGGAAGTTGGTTCTCACCAAAGACCAGAAAGGAGCTTACACTTAATCTTGTAAAAAAAGATACTGCTCTCGTTTCAAAGAAAATAGAAACTAATGTAAATGATTTATTCGGACGTTATCATTACCAGTATAGTGAAGCAGGATATCAGGGAGATCTGGAAATTAAGAAATTGCCAAATTCAAAAGCTGTCTTTGGGATTACATCAGTTACTGGAGAGCCGGCAAGAAATCTTGCACAAATAGATGACGATACCATTGATCTTAAAACAACCAATTTCACCTATAAATTGACTGATACGGAAGAATGTGAATTTAAAGTGAAGTTCTACAAAGGATTTGCTGTAGTTCAGTATACCCAAGGTGTATGCAGTGGGCAATTCGGAATGAATGCCACGATTGAAGGAATATATATGAAGACCAAATGATCAATAAAATTTTGACAATTTATTGCCTGAATGATGAACAAAATGGTAACATTATGATTGATAAAAGATGGACAAAAAAGCAATAAAAATTTTACTCAATACCATAAAAATTTCCCAGGATGAAAGCTTAAGAGACTGGTTTTACTGGGAGGCTTATATGCAGTATATTACCCAAGAAGATTTTGAATATGCAAAGTCACATTCTGTAATGTATGATCAGGAAAATATCGGTCATGACGAAATTTGCAGAAGAATTAAGATCGCTGTAGACAAGATTGAAAAACAGGATGTCGTAAACGCTTTTTTGTACAGTCTAAGTACAAGACAACTGGAATACCGATCCTTTCTATCTAGCTATTGTATTGCAAAGTCATTACCAGAGCATAGTTTTACAGCCAGTCCGGAACCCAATGAGGGAATTTGTGCAGTCTGCGGAATTCATACCTATGAGTTTGAAGAGCCCATTGAATTTAATACCATCAATTATTTTAAATATAAAGACGGACCTTGCTTTGATAATTTAATTCAAATCTTATTTGATGTAGAACAGTTTCCGAAACTTCCGGCTGTTACCCCTAATGAAAATGATTACAGGATTCTCAACGAATTAAAGAAAATAATTGAAGCAGCAGAGCCTAATGATAGAATTTCTCAACTCAAAAAGAAAATTTCCAAAACAATCAAATCAAATGATGGAGAACGAGTAGGTTTATTGGAAATTTTGGGGGTAATAGGAATTTTGCATGATGATGAACACCTTGGCTATGCCAATCAATATGTTACTTATCTGGAAAGAAAGCATAGACCTATCCGGAATGATGATGTAGGTTATCCTGCACGATGGTGGCAGGGAAAATTTGGAATAGACCATGAAAAATGGAAGTACGGGTTTGGAAAGAATGAACAGAAAGAATAAACTGGTTAATTTTTTTTGCTGATTTATGTAAGAGGTTGTAAATTAGGGGATCATAAATAAATTATTCAGGAATTATGATAAAACTGATTTAATTTCACCAAACTATACAACAACCATGGCAGAATATTACGCAAAATCCAGTAATTCTTTATCTTTTGAAGTCTTTAATAATGATCAGCTGACCGGGAAAATTACCTATAAAAGTTGGTTTAATTTTAATGCTGTGATTGAGCTGGCGGACCATCAAAGCTTTCAGATTGAACCTAAAGGATTTTGGGGAACAACCATTGAACTGAAAGATAACGATACGGTTCTTTTAAAATTCAGAATGAACTGGAATGGTGAAATCATAGTACAGACTTATTTTGATGGAGTAAAAGAAAGCTTCGTCTGTAAGCACAGAGGCGTTTTCAAAGATTCATTTGTACTTACCGATAAAGAAGGAATTGAACTTCTGGTAATGAAGCCCCAGTTTAAATGGAATCTTCTGAATTATGAATATCAGGTCACTACTTCTGATGATTTTGAAAAGTATTCCCATAAAGACATCTTATTACTCACCTCATTACATTGTGCAAATTATTATATGTCTATGATGGTTGTTGTATAGAAGCCGAAATTAATTAAGAAAAAATCTAAAAAAATCAAGTCAATATATTGCTTGAATTTTATATAATATTGAGATAAAGGGTTTGTGAATTTTCACAAACCCTTTATTTATGGGCTTTTTTGGAAGTAAATTTCATGACTTCTATCATGTTTTTATTTAGAATCAATAAAAATAAAGTAATTTTGCGACACTAAGCTTAATTATAAAAATGAAAAAAACTATTATTTCTGCATCATTATTGGCAGTCACCATGTTAAGTGCACAGGAAAGTGATACTTTAAAAGTAGCTGAGATCCAATCAGTATCCCTCCAGGGAACTCACAATTACAGAACCAAAAAATCCGAATCAGTAGCGAGACTTCCGTTAGAAAACCTTGAAAATCCAACAGTTTACAATCTTGTTCCTAAAGAAATCATCAGCGAAATGAATGCTACAGACTTCAATACGGCAATGGCATCAGCCCCGGGAGTGGTAGTAAGCAACAGTGTGAACGATAGTGGTAATGATATTTTCCTTAGAGGTTTTAGCTCCAATGCCAGCTTCAGAAACGGACTGATTCAAAACCCAAGAGTACAGTCGGAGATTGCTAATATTGAAAGAGTAGAAGTAATCAAAGGGCCATCAGGTACATTATTTGGGGGAACCCTGGCCAATTATGGAGGGGTGGTGAATGTGGTAACCAAAAAACCACAGGAAAACTTTGGGGGAATCATCAATTATACCACCGGAAGCTGGGGAATGAACAGAATTACAGCCGATGTGAATACTCCTTTAAATAAAGAAAAAACAGCATTGGCAAGATTCAATGTAGCCGCATATTCTCAGGATTCTTTTCAGGATGCAGGATACAACAAAGGGGTATTCTTCTCAGGAAGTATTTTATATAAAGTAAGTGATAAAACCACAGTAACTTTAGACACAGAATTCCATGCACCGGAAAAAACATTGAACGCTTATGTAAGACAATCAGAGAAATTAACTTACCATTCTATGAAAGATCTTGCAGCCATTCATGGCAGATCATTTACAAGCAATGATGTTGGATCAAAGAGAACCAATTTTGTAACGATGGCTGAAGTTACCCATAAATTTAATGATCAATGGACTTCCAGAACTTCCTACCAGAGAGGAGAAGCCAACGAGAAAGAATCTATCTTTTTGGTATTAAATTACATGGATAATAATAGAGTAAGCCGAAGCATCCGCCCTTTTGATAATTACAAAATTACAACTGACAATATTCAACAAAACTTTATTGGCGACTTTAAAATTGGAGGTTTAAGAAACCGTCTGGTAGTAGGGTTAGATTATTTTCATCAGACCAGTAAAAACCAATATCCTGTATTTACAGTAGGTAAAAATACAAACTCAGCTTTTGCTCCTTATCCTTTAAATGGAGTAATTGGAGAAAATTATGGTACAGAAAAAGGAAATGATATTGTTCAATTGAATGATACTTCCGATTGGACTCCTATTTCCCGAGATGTAGTAAAAAAACTTCCAAGAACTGCAACAAAATATGAAATATCCCAATACAGTACTTATAGTGCATATGTTTCCAACGTATTAAATGTTACAGACAATCTACTTGTAATGGCAAGCTTAAGAATGGACCATTATAAAAATGATGACATTAAAAGAAATGGAGTAGCAGGAAATGATGGTTACAGCCAGACTCAATTCTCTCCAAAATTTGGTTTGGTATATGAAATTATGAAAGATGAAGTCTCGTTCTTTGCCAACTATGTTAATGGGTTTAAAAATATAGCTCCTTCTGCCAACCAGGACGGTGTTCTTACTAAGTGGGATCCTGAACAGGGAAATCAGTTTGAAGCCGGGTTTAAGCTAGATCTCTTTGGTAAAAAACTTTTATCAACGATTTCTTATTATAACATGAGGGTAAAAAACAGAGTGATTGCTGATCCGGGAGGAATGGGAAGCAGACAAGACGGTAATATTAAAAATCAAGGATTTGAAGTAGATCTTGTAATCAATCCAGTGAAAGGATGGAATATTGTTGGAGGATACGGGTTTAATGATAACCGTTATGATGATAGAACTAAAGATGCAGGAAAGAGAGTAGCCTGGGCACCTAAGCACGTTGCCAATTTATGGACAAGTTATAAGATTATGGACGGAACTTATGAAGGGCTGGGCTTCGGAGCAGGATTTAACTTTGTGGATAAAACCTATATTAACATTACCAACCATTTCCTTGCACCATCTTATACAACAGTAGGAGCTACCGTTTTCTACGACAAGAAAAAATACAGAATCGGTCTGAAAATGAATAATGCACTGAACGAAACCTATTGGAACTTCTACGGACAGCCACAAAAACCAAGAGAATTCCTGGCCAACTTCGCTTTTAAATTCTAATACCCTTTAAAAACAAAAACAGGTTGCCTCAAACTTAAATTAAAGTTTATAGGAAAAATGAAGACATAGAGTATAATTTAACACGCTGTTTTTGCCACGAATGCACGAATTATTTCATTAGTGCATTCGTGGCTCTATAAAATTTTAATCAATCGAATATTTTCTCCCGCAGATTTCACAGATTAGGCAGATGATTAGGGTATTTTCTGATTGATTAAAAATTAAAAGTTATTATCCTTTGCTGAAAATCTCAGATTTTCTTGCGCCTTAGAAACAGAATGTTATTTTATTCCTTTGCGCCTTTGCGTTTTCCAACAACTTAAATCAAAAAGCAACCCTCTGATTTAGATATGGAAAATAAAAAAACTAACCCCAAGAAAAAACAGGGAAAATCCCTTACCAAAAGAATCACAGGATGGCTCCATCTCTGGCTCGGGCTTGTTTCCGGGATTATTGTACTTACCGTTACGCTTTCCGGAACGGTCTTCGTTTTTTGTGATGAGATCGTTGATCTTTGTGCCGGAAGTGCAAAATATGTTCAGGCTCCGACCCAAGCTAAAAAAATGACCCCTGAAGAATTACTGGTTAAATTTCATGAACAGGTTCCGGACAGAAAAGCTTTCTATTTTGACACCTACAGGGAAGCAGACAGAACTTTTCGCGTAGCTTCTGCTACCAAACCTCCTAAAGATAAAAATGCAGAAAAAGCAGAAAAACCCAAAGGGAAAGGACGTGGTCCGAGAGGTGTTTTTGCCTATCATTACCTTGATCCTTACACCGGAAAAGTAATGGGATCTACAAAAAGCTATGAGTTTTTCTATGTAGTTGCTCACATTCATGCTCAGTTATTGGCCGGAAAATTCGGGAAAACAGTGGTGGGAATAGCTTCTATTATATTTTTTATTCAGCTGATTGGCGGCTTAATTCTTTGGTGGCCAAAAAAATGGAACAAAACAACAAGAACTACAGCATTTAAGATCAAATCAGGAACAAAATGGCGTAGAAAAAATTACGATTTCCATAATGTTTTCGGTTTTTATTCACTGTTGCCAGCTGTATTTATTACCATTACAGGATTAATCATGGCTTATAAGGTTTTGACTGATCTTACCCAGGTTACTTTCGGTGGGGCTCCGGATGCCCATAAGATTGCAGAAAAGTATGAACCCAAATATGATCCTGAAAAACAGGCATTGTCTTTTACAGATTTTATAGACCGTGGTTTTAAAGAGATTCCACAGGCGCAACAAGTCAGAATGAGCATTCCACGTAAAGATTCTGCAACAGTTTACAATGTGGTAGCTGCTAAATTTATAGGTCTGAAAAGTATTATTGATGGGAAAAGTAAAGAAGTCAATAAATATACAGGAGACGATATTAATTATCCTGAAGAAGTTCTCATGCATGAAGTAATTGAACACATGAATTTTGACTTGCATGTTGGGTACTGGGGCGGAATGTTCGGAAAGATCTTCACTTTCGTTATCGGAATTATCTGTACCAGTCTTCCTATTACCGGATTTCTGATTTGGTGGGGAAGAAGAAACAAGTCTGGTAAAAAGGGAAAAGAAGTTAAAAATATTCATCAACATAGAAAAGAATCACATCATGAACAATTGGTTTAAAATTGTATCCCTATTTGTATTTTCATTTTTTACATTTGGGAAAGGCCAGGAGAAAATTACCATAGGAGAGAAGCAGACTGTATTCTCAAAGGTTTTAAATGAAAACAGAGAAATCTGGGTTCATCTGCCTAAAACGTATAACGATACAGGCATCAATCCGGCAAAATATCCGGTTATTTATCTTTTAGATGGCGAAATCAACTTTGAATATTATACAGGGTTAACGGATTTTATTGCCAGAACTCCCTATGCTGATATTCCGGAATGTATTGTGGTTGGGATTAAAAATACAGAACGTACAAGAGATCTTACCCCAACAAAATCCCAAAAGAAAAGCCCAGTAAATCCTGCTGTAACTCTTTTTGCTGACAGTGGCGGAAGCGAAAATTTTGTGAAATTTATGCAGGAAGAACTGAAACCATTCATCAGCAAAACTTACAGAACACAGGAATATTCCGTTTTGGTAGGGCATTCATTCGGAGGTTTATTTGCCATCAATGTTTTGCTTACTCATCCTGAGTATTTCAATGCTTATGTCGCTAATGATCCAAGTTTATGGTGGGATAATGAGGTAACTATTTCAAGGGTACAAACCTATTTGGAAAAGAACAAAAAGTTCCCCGTTGGTAAATCTTTATATGTTTCCCAAGCAGATAATGAAGAACAGCAGAAAAACTGGAATTCAGATATGACACAGGCTATTGAAAAGTTTAAAGGAATTGTAGAGAAAAATGGATCTTTGAATTATAAACATACCTTTTTTCCAGGTGAAACCCATGGAACAGTTTCTTATCCCGGAAATTATGAAGCGCTGAAATTCATATTCAAAGGTTTCAGAACAGATATTAAACAGCTAGCTAAAAATCCTGGTTTACTGGAAACAGAATATAAAAAGTTCTCCACTAAGATGGGGGCAGAATTTATTCCTTCAGAATCTTATCTCAATGTAGTTCTTAAATTTATGAAAAGCAATGACTTCAAAGAATCTGAAACGTATTTTATGAACATGAAAAACAAACTTTATCCTAAGGTTAAATAATTGAAATAGGCTATAAATAGGATGTAATTCGGGGTAGATTGATACTGATTCAGTCTGCCCCGTTTTTTTAATGTATGAAACTAACTTTCGGACTTCATAAAATAAAGGCAGACGAAATTAAAAAATGCTAAAGAAACCCAGAAAGGAGAGGTGAGAACAGTTGCAAAAATAAACATAGGAATCACTCCTTTTAATCCGGCAGTTATTATGGTATCAGTTGGTAAACGGTTACCTATTGAAGTGAAAATACAAGCAATTAGTAAAGAGGAGAGGCTTAATCCTGCTGAAATGCCAGTCAGTTTCCATTGATCATATTGCTTAGGGGCCAGGTTCAGTTTATAAAATACCATTCCATAAATAATAAATACAAACAAGGAAATAAGGACATTATAGAGGAAAGGTAAATTGGGAAATATAATAATCAGTACAATATTTCCAATCAGTAAGTTGATGAAAACGCAGAGCGTAAACAGCAGTATATTTTGTTTCATAATTGTGTTTTATTTATGTCAAAATTACACTATTTTTTGATTTTGAAAACGGTCTGTACAAAAAAAGCAAACCTGTATATTCACAGATTTGCTTTTGAGTTTATTTGCTTGAAAAATCTTTTGAAGGTGATGCTGATTTTGCAGTTTCTACAGAGGGATTTTCAGTTCAGGAATCTAATGTCTGTTATCACAATTAATACTGAGTTCAGTTTTTTCTTTATCTAAAAATGTAATAGACCTACACCCGAAAGAAGGAGTGATGAAATTAAAAACCACCGGCGCTTTTCCTTTGAAAAGTCTTCCTGTCCACTGAGCATAATAATTAGTTTCTTCATTAGGCATTTTTTCAAGCGGATTAAATTCTGCACCATCTTCAATAGTAAATGTTTTCTCAAATACTTTTTCATTGTGGTCATCAATAACAACCATTTTACGTTCCTGAGGTCCATACTCTTCAAGGAGATCCTGTATATAATAGGTCAGGTTTTCATATTTGTATTGATAAGTACCACCATATTTAAGGGTTGAACCCGGAAAATATTTTTTCTGAATATCAGGACCTGCTTTTTCCCATTTAATCATCTTCATCTGATTTTCTACAAACGGATTTTTGCTTCCGAAATAGGCAATCACATTCATATATTTATCAAAAATATCGTTTCCTTTTTGAGTATCAATCTGGAATCCCACCATATAGGATTCCGGATCCACGTCATCACCTTCAACGATATAAGGAGATAGATAAGCTACTGCTTTTAATTTACTGACAGGTATTTTTTGCAGTTTATTAGTTTCATAATTATAGAGGTATAATGAGTCATTTTCAGTAATGTGAATCCCATCCAGCATTTTCTTTCTGTAAGGAGCATCCAGCTCAACATAAGTCATCTTTTCAAAAGAAACTTCCTTCTGTTTTTTTAGAAAATCTGCTGGAATAGCATTTTTATCATTGTAAATGTCAGATACAGAAATAAAAGTATCCATAAGATCTTTTCGCTGCATGGTGGAAACATTGAAAATATTAAAATTCTTAAAATCTATTTCCTCTTCCTTTGTAGCCGTCTTTACAGAATCTTTTACAATAGCTGTTTGATCCTGAACAGGTTTTTTGTCGTCTTTTTTACAACTGACAATCATCAGTTGTGAACATAAAAGCACTAAGGCTGTATTAATCTTCATTATTAAGAATATTTGAATTTAATTGATCATAATGCTCAAAGCAATATTTGTGCATTTTTTGAGTATTATTCATGAATGGTGTTTAAACCTTTAAAATTACCCATTATCTTTGGAACACCAAATAATAAAGTGGAATGGTTGAAAAATTACTTCAAAGCGGAATTCATTGGGAACAGCAGGAATTTAAAAGGAATGAATTTCTGAAAACCTCAGGAAGTACAGATACTCAGATTTATTTTATCGAAAAGGGAAGTGTCCGGATCTTTATGATGGACGAAAATGAAGAAAGAATTATCCGCTTCGGATATACCGGAAATATTATTGTTTCTCTGGACTCTTTTCTTTCCGGGAACCCTTCGGAACTTTATATTCAGGCTATCAAAAAACAATAGTAAAAGTAGCATCAAAAAAGGATTTCTATGAGTTTATTCAGTCCAGTGAAGAGCACATGAAATTTTGGATGAATATTTTAGAAGATCTTGTACTGCAGCAGCTGGAAAGAGAAAAAGATTTGCTGATTAATGCTCCGGGTGAGCGTTTTGAAAGAGTGTTAAAGCGAAGTCCGAAATTATTTCAGGAAGTTCCCAATAAATATATTGCCAATTATCTCAGAATGTCTCCGGAAACCTTGTCAAGGCTTAAAAAATCTTGAGTTCAATCAATATTTAAGAACAAATCAATCCGGAAATTTGTAAAAAAACAATAATGAAAATTTCAACCATAGCATTATTAGACGAATTAAAAAGCAGAACCGGGCAACATCTTCAATATGCTGAAAATCTTTTATTAAAGACGGAAGAAGAACTGAATTTCAGAATGTCTACTGATAGCTGGAGTGCACTGGAATGCCTTGAGCATCTTAACCGTTATGGAGATTTTTATATCCCTGAAATCTCACGCAGGATTTCTTCCTCTACAACAATTCCAGCATCTCATTTTAAACCCGGACTTCTAGGGAACTATTTTGCTAAAAGCATGCTTCCCAAAGAAAAACTGAATAAGATGAAAACCCTGAAAGCTATGAACCCAATTCATAGTCAGTTGAATAAAGAAGTTGTGACTGAATTTATAAAACAGCAGCGTCAATTACTGGATTTATTGGAAAAAGCAAAGCATATTAATCTGGAAAAAACAAAAACCGCTATCAGTCTTTCAAAATTAATAACCCTGAAATTGGGAGATACCTTCCGTTTTGTCATCTACCATAATGCAAGACATATAGCCCAGATGGAACGCGTTTTAAAGAATGTATAAAAGTGAGTGCATGAATTCCGGAAAAGTAGTAATTTTAAACTAATGGAAATCATACACCAAAAATGATACAGACTCCACTGGGAGAAATGATAGCCTGTGCAACAGACCAAGGCATCTGTCTGCTGGAATTTACAGATCGAAAGAATATTGAGAAACAGCTCAAAGCTTTATCAAAACAACTGAAAGCTGAAATTGCAGAGAAAGAACACACCCATTTTCAGCAATTGGAAAAAGAGTTGACAGAGTATTTCGAGGGCAACAGATCTAAGTTTGATGTCCCTTTATTCACTACCGGTACAGAGTTTCAGGAAAAAGTTTGGCAGTTGCTTCGTGAAATTCCAATGGGAGAAATCAGGACCTATAAACAGCAGTCAGAGCTTTTGGGAAATCCAAAGGCTATTCGTGCCGTAGGAACGGCCAATGGAATTAATAAGATTGCAATTTTGATTCCCTGTCATCGCGTGATTGGTTCCAACGGGGAGCTGGTAGGCTATGCAGGTGGAATCTGGAGAAAACAAAAACTGTTGGAGCTGGAAAAAGCGATCTTATTTTAAAATTTCTATTATCAGTCATCATTTATTAATTATCATTCATAAAAAATGCTTGTTCATTTTTCGGTTGCAGCTACCTGGTCAATATTCCTACTTTTGAATAAAAAAAGTAATGATCAGTTTCAAAAAATTACATCAGGAAGAAGAACCTTTGTTATTAGGAAATGTATGGAATGTACAGAGTGCAAAAGTATATGAAAAATTAGGATATAAAGCCCTGGCTACTTCAAGTTCAGCAATAGCAATGAGCTTAGGATATGAAGATGGAGAGCAGATGAGCTTTGAAGAGTATTTTTACATCATCAAAAGAATAAAGGCATCCGTTTCAATCCCTTTATCAGTAGATTTGGAAGGCGGATATGGCAATACTCCTGAAATAGTTGTTTCCAATATTATAAAACTGTTGGAGATAGGTGTTGCAGGAATAAATATAGAAGATACCTATGTTATTGAGGGAGAAAGACAACTGCTAGACAGAGAGTTTTTTTTTGAAAAATTAAGTGATATTCTGACGATGCTGAAAGAAAAAAGAAGTGAGATCTTTATCAATATAAGAACGGATCCTTTTTTATTAGGAATGGAAAATGCACTGGAAGAAACACTAGAAAGAATAAAGCTGTTTGAAAAGCTGGACGTTGATGGAATATTCGTTCCCGGAATGATTGATGTTGAAGATATTAAAACAGTGGTAAAGGCAACATCTCTTCCTGTTAATGTGATGTGTTTGCCGGATCTTCCGGATTTTGAAACTTTACAGTCATCAGGAGTAAAAAGAATTACTTCAGGAGCCTTTTTAAACAGGCATATTTACAGCGAACTCGAAAGAATAAGCGATACGATTACCAATAACAAAAGCTTTACAGCACTTTTCA
Source organism: Chryseobacterium sp. CH25 (assembly GCF_004119455.1). GTDB lineage: Bacteria > Bacteroidota > Bacteroidia > Flavobacteriales > Weeksellaceae > Chryseobacterium. Next base: position 659,429 of record NZ_NRQT01000001.1, on the reverse strand, counting down.
TCTGATTATGGAACTCACGGAAAAAATTATGTATGATGCTTCCTTCCGCAAAGACTCTTCATTTGAAGGAATCTTCTGGATGGGAGTTCAAACAACCGGAATCTTCTGCCGGCCAACCTGTACAGCCCGTAAACCCAAATTTGAAAACGTAGAATTTTTTTCCAATACAAAAGATGCTATGTTGAAAGGCTACCGTCCCTGCAAAGTCTGTAAACCTCTGGAAACACAGAATGTAACCCCTTTGTTTATTAAAGAATTACTGCAGGAAATTTCAGATGATCCCACTTTAAAACTTAAAGATTATGATCTGGTAAAAAGAGGGCTGGAACCGGCAACAGTAAGAAGATGGTTTCTGAAACATCATGGAGTTACATTCCACGCTTTTCAGAGAATGTCTAAACTGAATACAGCATTTAAAAAGCTTCAAATGGGAGAATCCGTTACAGAAGTTGCCTTTGATTCAGGATATGAAAGTTTGAGCGGCTTTAATGAAAGCTTTAAAAATATTTTCGGAGTATCACCAGGCAAAAATAAGACAGAGAAGATTATTGATCTTAAAAGAATTGAAACGATGCTGGGAACTATGGTTGCCTGTGCTGATGAACATGGAATCTGTCTTCTGGAATTTTCTGACAGAAAAGCCCTTCCTACAGAGTTGAAGCATATTTCAAAATCCTTTAATGCTAATATTGTACAGGGAGAAAATCCTCATTTTATAACATTGGAAAAACAGCTTTCAGAATATTTTGAAGGGAAAAGAACTGAGTTTACGGTTCCCTTGTCTCCGGTAGGAACTACCTTTCAGAAAGAAGTTTGGGAGATTTTGCAACAAATCCCTTATGGAGGAACCAGAAGTTATCAGGAGCAGGCAGATATTCTGGGAAATCCTAAATCTGTTCGGGCTGTAGCCAATGCAAACGGTCTGAATAAAATATCCATTTTGATTCCCTGTCATAGAGTTATCGGAAGTAATGGGCAGTTAACAGGTTATGGTGGCGGGATCTGGAGAAAACAAAAATTATTGGAGCTGGAGAAAGCTATTTTATTTTGATTTTCGTAAATTTAAACAAAAATTTACACGTGAAAAAGTTATTAGCAGCAGTTTGTATTTCAGTTTCAGCGTTCACCTTTGCACAGGATTATTCTGTGCCGGCAGCAAGTCCGCGCCAGAAAGTTGAACAGCAATTTTCTATGTCTAAAATCTCTGTCGACTACGGAAGACCGGGTGTAAAAGGACGTAAGATTTTTGGAGAACTGGTTCCTTACGGTCAGGTTTGGAGGGCAGGAGCGAACTCATCTACGAAAATTACATTTGGACAAACCGTTAATTTTGGTGGGAAAAATGTTCCGGCAGGAACTTATGGATTATTTATTGTTCCTACTGAAAAAGAATGGAAAGTAATCCTAAACAAAGACTTCCAACAATGGGGTGCTTACACTTACGATCCTAAACAGGATGTAGTAGATGTTACTGTACCAGTAAATAAACTTGCAGATAAGCAGGAATGGTTTGAAATTACGCTGAACCCAACTGATGAAAACTCAGGGAACCTTGTGATAAAATGGGATATGAATCAAGCTGAAATTCCATTGAAACCAGCGAAATTAGATACAGTAATCAAGATTTCTGACAAGTTGAAAGAAATCCAGAGAATAGAATCAGACTCTAACAAAAAAGGCTAAGCATGAATTTTTCTGTTCAACCTGTTTTAGAGAGTGAAGAATTTCAATTAATCCCCTTACAGCAAGGGGATTTTGAATCTTTATACGAAGTGGCGTCTGATCCTAAAGTATGGGAGCAACACCCTAACAAAGACCGTTATCAAAGAGAAGTTTTTGAAAATTTCTTTAGAGGAGCAATAGAAAGCAATGGGGCTTTTAAAATTGTTGAAAAGGCAACCGGAGATGTCCTCGGAAGCAGCCGTTACTATAACTTTGATGAAGATGATAACCATATTTTCATCGGTTATACTTTTTATGGAACAAAGTCCTGGGGAAAAGGAATTAATCCGAAGGTAAAAAAACTGATGCTGGATTATATTTTCCAACATGTAGATAAAGTTCATTTCCATATCGGAAAAGAGAATTTCCGTTCACAGAAAGCATTGGAAAAACTTGGCGGTATTAAAATTGCGGAAGAAGAAGTAGCCTATTTTGCAGAGCCTACAAGAACCAACTTCGTATACGAAATCAAAAAAGAAGACTGGGCATGAAAAAGTATAAAATACAGCAGTCTCCTTTTGTAGTTCCAACCACAGATGGAAAACTGATTGAAGAACATTGGGGAAATTCTACAGGAAATTCTAATGTTTCTATAGCGCATATGGTAGCTCCGCCAGATTGGAGTGAACCTCACCAGACTCCTGAATTTGACGAATTTACTTATATCATTTCAGGGAAGAAACAGTTTGAAATTGATGGAGAAATTGTAGTGTTAGAAAAAGGAAGCAGCATCCTTATTGAAAAAGGAGCAAGAATCCGTTACAGTAATCCATTTTCAGAACCTTGTGAATACCTTGCTATCTGTCTGCCTGCATTTTCTATGGAACTGGTGAACAGGGAAGAGTAAGGAGTTAATTAAAAACTGATATTTACACTTTACAGAAATAAAAAAGCTGTCTCAATGCTGAGATAGCTTTTTTGTTTTTAAGACTTCAATAAGTAGGAATTGATGCTGAAACCGCTTTCCTGATAAAATACACTGTTACGTTAATATATTGTTATTTTGAATTTATTTCAGGACTTCCTTAAGAAACATCAATGTGTGATTCCAGGCTCTTTTAGCCATAGTTTCATTGTAGTCCGGTGATTTAGGATCTGTGAAAGTATGTTTGGAGTGAGCATAAGTAATAATCTGCCAGTCTGCATTGCCATCATTCATCTCTTTGATGAGGTTGTTGTAATCTTCAGGCGTTACACTCTTATCGTCCGCTGGGTTTTCAACCAGAATTTTAGCATTTAATTTTTCATTTTTTCTGCTTTGATCTCTTCCCAGACTTCCATGAATGGAGACAACTCCTGCAACGATTAAGTTTCCTCTCGCAGATTCCAGTGCGCCAGTTCCACCAAAACAATATCCGATAACAGCTGTTTTTTCAGAAATTGCTCCGTTTTTTTTCAACTGCTCTAATGCCAGGGAAATTCTTTTTTGATATTCCGAATAATTCTTTTTATAATATCCTGAGCTTTTCGCTGCTTCCTCATTGTTAGCAGGAATTTTTCCTTCCCCGTAAATATCTGCAATGAAAGCAATATAGCCTTGCTTTTCGAGTTCAAGAGCTGCTGTTTTGGCTTCTTCATCAATGCCTTTCCAGGCAGGAAGAATGAGCACTCCCGGAAGTTTTTTTCCTGCATTGGAAGTTACTAATCCGTTTAGCTTTTGTGAACCGTCTTGATAAGAAACCGTTTTAAGGCTTTGGCCAAAAAGGATTCCTGAGGCCATAATACATGTGGTTAATAAGATTGAACGTGTCATATTTTATAAGGTGTTATAGATTACATCTTGGACAGCCATTCAGATTGGGTATTCCGGGAACAGTAGGACAGTTATCATCTTTGTCTAAAATGCCATCACCATCTGTATCCGGCCATAGGCATCCGTTGTTTTCGGGAGGACCGGCTATTTGTGGGCATGCATCATCTTTATCCAATACACCGTCTTTATCCGTATCTGGCCATGGACAGCCATGGTTTTCAATAGGTCCTATTTCATTAGGACATTTATCAAGATAAAATAAAAGGCTGTCATTATCTTCATCCGAAAGACATATCTTTTTATTGAACTCTTTACGACACTTTTTGAATACCTGCTTATCTTCAGCATTCTGAGCTTGAAAATAAGTTGCAGCAAATACCAGAAGAAAGACAACTGTTCTCATACCAATGTAAATAATGATCTAAATTAATGAAAAATAATTTGTTCTCATGTTTTACTCTTTGGCTAAATTCCAACTGTTATTTTTATATTCATATGTTGTAAAGTCTTGGTTGCTGCTTACTTTAATTTTATAAGGAGTAATGAAGTCTACTACGATCCTAATAGTGTTGTCAAAAGTTGTAGGCTGCGTTCCTGCTATTTTTATCTTTAGGGATTTTTTATCATAGTATTTCATCATATAATGGAATGCTTTGTTTCCTACAATTTGATGATAAGTTTCAAGATATTCAGGACTTATTGGTGTTGAAAGATAAATGTCCTTACCGTACTTTTTCCGGGCATATTCAAGAACATTTTGATTCCAGAATTTGGCGATCAGAAAGTTGTATCCTGGAGAAAGCCCATCATCAGGAGTATTATCATCAATATAAGATCTATGGTCTATATATTGAATGTGGAAAAAAGCTTTTCTACCTGCAAACTCTTTTTTAGGTGTTTTTTGTACAATATTATCCAACACCTTTTTATTAATCAGGTTATAGATTTTCTCAATATTTTGAATATCCGTATTGAATCTTTCCATATGAATTTCAGGGTCAAAACCAAATGAACAGGAAATTACACGACATCCGTTGGAATGGGCGGGGCCTGGGACAGTGGGGCAGTTATCATCTTTATCTAAAATTCCATCACCATCTGTATCTTCCCATGGGCAACCTTTATTTTCAATCGGACCGGCAACAGTAGGGCAGAGATCTTCTTTATCTATTACACCATCTTTATCAGTATCAGGCCATGGACAGCCATCATTTTCAACCGGACCTCCTTCTTTAGGGCATTTATCAAGATAAAAAGGAATGTTATCCTGGTCTTCATCTGCAAGACATATCTTTTTATTGAATTCCTTTCGGCACTTTTTTAATAATTCTTTATCTTCAGTATTCTGAGCATAGATATAAGTTCCCATAAATACCAGCAAAAAAACGATTTTCTTCATACGAGTTATAAATTATTCTGTATAAAATAAGCTGTCTGATTATTTTTTATTGGATTCCCATTGGCCATTTTTATACTCATAGATAATGGTAATTCCTTTTTTAGGATCTTCAACTTTAATTTGGTAGGGGGTTATAAAAGTGATAACATTAGGTATTGAATGACTAGCACTAATTACGCTTTTATGGTTACCTGGTATTTTTATTTTCATTGTCTCCTGATCATAATATTTTGTGATATAATCAAATGTTTCGTTACTCATACCAATGTCATGGTACAATTTTAAATCTTCAGGCGGGATTTTGGTTGAAAGATAGATATCCTTATTATATTTTTTACGGGCGTATTCAAGAACATTTTTATTCCAGAATTTTGAGATTAAAAAATTATATTCCGGATCACTTCCGTTATAACAGGGATTTTGATCAAAATAGGCGACATTATTGATATACTTGATATAAATAAGAGTTTCTTTTTTGGCCAAAGCTTTGGAATATCCCTTTTTAATAATAGCATCTATAGCTACTTTGTTGATTTTATCATAAATAGATTCAATATCAGCATGATCTGTTTTGAATTTCTTGAATCTCATTTCAGCCTGCTCCAAAGACTCTTTACAATTGTTTTTTTAGGAGGACATCCGTTATTGTCCTGAACACCTCTTACTGTAGGGCAGGCATCGTCTTTATCCAAAATACCATCCCCATCAGTGTCCAGCCAAGGGCATCCCTGATTTTCCTGAGGGCCAGCTATGTAAGGACACTTGTCATCTTTATCTGGGACTTGATCTTTGTCAGTATCAGGCCACAGGCATCCGTTATTTTCAATAGGACCTCCTTCTTTAGGGCATTTATCCAGATAAAATAAAATACCATCCTGATCTTCATCAGAAAGACAAATCTTTTTGTTGAATTCTTTACGACACTTTTTGAAAACTTCTTTGTCTTCAATATTCTGTGCGTAAAAATAAGGAGCAATACAGATCAGTAAGGGTAAAATTTTTCTCATATTCATAAAAAATCCTCAACCAAATTAATGAAAATAACTTAACTGAGGATTTTTAATGTTTATGATGTGGAAAATCAGAGTTCAACACCCAGATGAGCCAGTTCCTGTTTAAGATCCGTATCCGGTTGAACATGGATGGTATTGAATCCCAGCGATTCTGCCATTTCAATATTCTTCTGGTTGTCATCTATGAAAACCGATTCTTCTGCATGGATGTTATATCTTTCCAATAAAACATGCCAGATTTTAGGATCAGGTTTAATGAGCTTTTCTGTTCCGGAAACCACAATTTTCCCGTCAAAAATCTGGAAGAAATCATAATTTTCCAAAGCATAAGGGAAAGTTTCTGCAGACCAGTTCGTTAATCCAAATAACTGATAATCCGTGTTTTTTAGTTTTCTTAAAATGTCAACATTCTGAGGAATATCACTTTTCAGCATCACGGTCCAGTTGTCATAGAATGCCCTGATCTCTTTTTCCCATTCCGGAAATTTTTTCACTTGGATTTCTGTTCCTTCAGAAAGGCTTCTTCCTCTGTCCTGTTCAATATTCCACTCATCCTGAGCTATATTTTTTAGGAAATATTCCATTTTTTCATCATCCTTGAAATAATCTTTAAAATAATACCTCGGATCCCAATCCATTAAAACCCCTCCGAAATCGAATATTATATTTTTAATTTTCATATTGATATTTGTTGTTTAATCTTTGTTCAAACTTTAGTCTGGTTTATAAAACACATACTGTTCATTTTCATAATAGGCATTAATATGCTGAAGCCCATTTGTTAATACAATTTCCCTAGCTCCGATTATGGAGTTATATCTGGCCGTCTGCTCAAATGTTTTTTCCGTAAGTTTAATTTGTGGAGCCTTACATTCAATCAGAATTACGGGTTCTGTTTTTTCGGTCACTAAAAGGTCAATTCTTTTGGTAAGACCATTGAGAATAATCTTTTTTTCAGTAATTAGAGCCGATGTAGAATAGGATTTCACAGTGAGATAATAGTGAATCCAGTGTTGTCTTACCCATTCCTCAGGAGTGAGCAGAAGATAAGTTTTGCGAACCAAATCATAAATAAAAAACTTATCTTTGTCTTTCTTGAATTTAAAATCAAAAGTTTCCTGAAAATTCAGTTTTGGAAGTTCCATTAATAAGATGAAAGAATTAGATTTAATCCTCAAAAATATTAAAAATAAAGAAGTTTTACCTATTTATTTTTTCCACGGAGAAGAAGCCTACTTTATTGATGTTGCCGTAAAAGCCCTTGAGCACAACTTTTTGGAAGAGGATGAAAAAGCCTTCAACCAAACTGTTACGTACGGAAAAGATACTTCTTACCAGGAAGTACTTTCTCTGGCAAGACAGTTTCCAATGATGGGGGATAAACAGGTAATTATTGTAAAAGAGGCTCAGGATCTTAAATTTAATGAAGAGGAAAACAGAATTTTAGACGCTTACGTTGAAAATCCTGTTCCTTCTACAGTACTGGTTTTTGCTCACAAACATAAAAAACTGGACAGTAGAAAAAAAGCAGCTAAAGCTCTGGCCAATGCCAATGCCCTTTTCCTGAGTGAATCTGTAAAAGAAAGTAACCTTCCAAAATGGATTTCCGATGAATGTGTAAAGCTGAAAATTAAAACAGCTCCCAATATTTCCCATCTTTTAGCGGAATATCTTGGAAATGATCTTTCAAGAATTGCCAATGAACTGAATAAACTGAAGATCATCCTTAAAGAAGGAGAAGTACTGGACGGAACCATTGTTGAAAACCATATCGGAATCAGCAAAGAATACAATATTTTTGAACTTCAGAAGGCATTGGGAACAAAAAATGCTAATGCAGCATTTAAAATTGCTCATTTTATGGGTAAAAATCCGAAGAATAATCCTTTTGTAATGATGCTGGCAAGCCTTTACAACTATTTCTCTAACGTGATTATTTATCAGACAATGGCAGGACAGCCGCCACAAACCATTGCTTCTCAAATGGGAGTGAATCCTTATTTTGTAAAAGACTATGCTGAAAGTGCAAGATTATATCCTTTAAAGCATGCCACAAGAGTCATTTCTATTCTGAGAGAATTTGATATGAAAGGAAAAGGATTAGGTGCTGTGAATATGGGAGATGCAGAGCTTATTAAGGAATTGGTGTATAAAATTATAAATGTGGATAAGATTAAAATGAAGGTTTGATTTTATGGTTTGAGAGTAGGATAGTTTTAGGGTTTTAAAGTAGAAGAATAAAATAAATGGAGAATTTAAGACAAATAATCACCTTTAAACTTCACACCCTGAATCTAACATCTCGCTCCCCTGTATCCCGAAACCCGCATCTCGTATCCTCATTGACAATCCGCATATCTCTTATTGACAACTATCATTAAAATAACTTTAAAAAGACGACAAAAATTACGAAATTAGCAGTCTTAATTTAATTACATCTTTTTTCGAACAAATAAATTATGGAGCAAAACATTTTAGATTGTGTGATCGTTGGATCTGGGCCTTCTGGTTTCACAGCTGCTATTTATGCAGCAAGAGCAGACTTAAAACCTGAATTGTATACAGGTTTGGAGCCGGGCGGACAATTAACTACAACTACTGAGGTTGATAACTTTCCAGGGTATCCAGCAGGGATTACAGGTCCTGAAATGATGATGGATCTGCAAAAGCAGGCAGAAAGATTTGAAACCAAAGTACATTACGAAATGATCACTAAAGCTGAATTCTCAAAAGAAGTTGGTGGTGTTCACAAATTGTATGCTGGAAACAAAGAGATTTTAGCAAAGTCAGTAATTATATCTACAGGAGCTACCGCAAAATATTTAGGTCTTGAAGATGAGAAAAAATATGCAGGTGGAGGGGTTTCTGCTTGTGCTACATGTGACGGGTTTTTCTACAGAGGAAAAGATGTTGTAGTAGTAGGAGCAGGAGATACAGCTGCCGAAGAAGCTACTTACCTTGCTAAATTATGCAGAAAAGTAACTTTATTAGTTAGAAAAGACGTTTTCAGAGCTTCAAAAGCGATGGTACACAGAGTAGAAAACACTCCGAATATTGAAGTGAAATTCCACCATGAGCTTATTGGAATTGAAGGAGAAAACAGCTTAGTAGAAAGAGCGGTAATTATCAATAACCAGACTCAGGAAAAATCTACGGTAGATGTTGAAGGAATCTTCATTGCTATTGGTCACAAACCTAATACAGATATCTTTGTAGGTCAGGTAGATCTTGATGAAAACGGATATATTGTAACAGAAAAAGGTTCTTCAAGAACAAATCTTCCGGGAGTTTTTGCTGCAGGAGATGTTCAGGACCATATCTACAGACAGGCTATTACAGCTGCAGGAAGCGGATGTATGGCTGCAATGGATGCAGAAAAATACTTAGCTGAATTACACTAATTATTTAGCTTTCAATGATACAGAGCGTACCCAATGGGTGCGCTTTTTTTATGATTAACAATGAAGTGTTTTTAGATTTTTAGCTATGGATGCACGAATGTTTTTGTATCATGAACTGAATCAGACCTTTTATATAATTAAAATTCCACATGCAGTTTGTCATTCCGTAGGAATCTAGATCCTTCTATTTCAATAGAGATGTTGAGATTCCTACGGAATGACAATACACTTAAATAAAAAGCATTTGTGCATTTGTTGAGATTATAAAAGCATATTGTATCCATATACAATTTTATCGGAGATAAAACCTTTGCGCCTTTGCGTTTTCCAATAATATAACTTTATGAATACTTTAATTCAATTAGGATATTATAATAAAAACATTAATATATTTGTCAAGTTTCAAAATGATTTAAAATACAACTTACTAAAACAAAAGGCATGAAAAAAGTAACCGCCATTGGAGGTATTTTCTTTAAATGTAAAGATCCGGAACAGGTAAATGATTGGTATAAAACCCATCTTGGTGTAGAAACCAGTCCTTATGGAGCCAAATTTGACTGGAGAGAGGCAGATTCTGATAAAAAAGGATATACATTATGGAGTCCATTTAAAGAGTCTACTCAATATTTTGAGCCTTCAGAAAAGGATTTTATGATTAATTACCATGTGGATAATATTGAAGCATTGGTAGAAGAATTAAAAAAGGAAGGTATTACGGTTCTGGATGAGATTGCAACCTATGAATATGGCAAGTTTGTTCATATCATGGATCCTGAAGGCAATAAAATTGAATTATTTGAGCCGGCAGGAGAGTAGGTATCCCGCTGAATGATAAAAGATAAAAACTGTTTCTGTGTGAAGCAGTTTTTTGTTTTTCCGGATTTCAAACTGTTGTGAAGTAATAAAGCATTCCGTATATTTGATGGTAAGCTATATTCTATGAAAACACAGGTGTAAAAAGATGCAGGAAATTTTTAAAACATTCAAGCCTCAAAACTCCATTGTCAGCAAGTATGTTGACTATTATTATCTGGACATTAAAAATGATAATATCATTAATGAGTTTCAATGTTTTCCGCACTTTAACAACTCCATTTCACTTTATAAATCTCATATCCGCTTAGAAACTAAAGAGGTGATTTATGATGAAACCGCTCCACCATGTCAAATTTTTACACCTATCCGGGAAAAAGTTCTCCATGTGAAACAAACCGGGAAAGTTTATAGAATTGTAGTGGTGTTTCACCCTTTGGGAATTCAGCAGTTTTATGAAAACTTAGATTTTACGGATTATATTACAGATTATGAGTTTTTTACTCAGCAGGAATTAAGCGAAGTTTTTTCAACAACAGACACTGAAGTTCATACTGATATACTGGACAAATGTCTTGAGAAAAGGTTCAGGAAATTTGAAAATATAATTCTTGAGAAGTCTATTGATTATATTTTCAACCATTACGAAAACTTTTCAGTGGCAGATATTTCTAGGGAAATTGGTGTCAGCCGACAGCACATAAACCGGCTTTTCCAGGCTCATTTGGGAGTGTCTGTTAAAAAGTTCAACGAAATTGTTCTTTTCAGGCAAACCATCAACAAGAAACTTTTTGAAAATCCTGACCGTAACTTTACAGAGCTCGCCCACGAGTTTAATTTTAATGACCAGTCTCATTTCAATAAAACTTACAAGAACTTCACAGAGAATTCTCCAAAATCTTTTTTCTCTAAAGGAACTATATTAGGAGAGGAAGACACGCTTTTCTGGCATTTGCTTTCTTCAACCATAATGTTCCATTTTTACAATTTTTTCTAATTTCCTGTTGCTATTTTTGTCTCATAAATGGTACTAATGAGATATGGGTTAATGATGTTTTTGATCCTTTTTGGTTTTTTTGCAGAAGCACAGGAAAATTATTCTACAATCACTGAAAAGGCATCGGAAATAATGGAAGTTGCTAAAGATGATGCTGGTTATGGAAAAGCACTTGAACTATATGAAAAGGCATTCAGGGCTTTTCCTCAGAATATTGATAGTGATGGATTGTATAATGCATCTATTCTGGCTTCAAAACTGAAAAATAATGATAAAGCATTTCAATATCTTATGTCACTTTCCTCAGCAAAAGGAAGCGGCTACAGTTTTCCCGGCTGGAATTATATTCTTGAAGAGGATGCTGAAAAGGAGTACAGAAATTTGCTGTCAGATCCAAGATGGAATGTATTGAAGAAAGAAGCAGTACAATATAAAGCGCAGTTTTATAATGAATTAAAAGAGAAGGAAAAGGAGTTTTATCAGGTTCATAAAAATAGGCTGAAGGAAATTAAGGATCCTGAGATGTTATACAGAGAGATCAGAAATTTGAATCCTTATCAGCCGAAAAAGGATAGAGATTATTCTATTGTATTCAAAATAAATGATTCTGTTAACACTTCATTTTTTATTCATTTTCCTGCTAGTTATAATCCGCAAAAGAAATATACGCTGATGTTTTTTCTTCATGGGGCGGTAAGGAATAATGAACTGGCAGACTATCAGCTGGCTGATTGGAATTTAGGTGGCTGGAACAGGTATTATACAAAATATGCTGACCGGAATGATGTGATTATGGTTTTTCCGAGGGCCAGCAAAAAGTATAACTGGATGTTGTCTGATGACGGTTTTTTTATGATTCCGGAAATGCTTAAACAGGTTAAAAAGACGATTAATATTGATGATAACAAGGTTTTTATAGCAGGACATTCTAACGGGGCAACAGGTTCTTTTTCTTATCTGATGAAGCAACCTACACAGTTTGCAGGCTTTTATGGATTGAATACCTATCCTAAAGTTTTTACCGGAGGAACATTTGTAGAGAATATTAAAAACCGTTCGTTTATCAACTTTTCAACGGATAAGGATTATTATTATCCGCCAAACGCAAATGATGATTTTTCAAAAATGATGAAGGGAATACAGGCTGATTATCAGGAATACCGTTATAATGGATTTCCACACTGGTTTCCCCAGTTTGATGAATCTGAACCAGCCTACCAGATTATTTTTAAAGATCTGAATGCGCGAAAAAGAAATCCATTCCCAAAGGAAATATCATGGGAATTCGATGATGAAAGATATGGAAATATAGACTGGATTTCCAATATAAAGTTAGATACAATAAACCGGAAAATTGCCGGAAAGAAAGAGCTGAATTTTAAAATCAATAAGTGGCTGGCTTACGATGATCATGATAGCTTAAAGGAGCAGAACGTAGATAAATATGCATTTGATTTTCCGAGGAAATCCGGTAAAATAAAAGCGGAATATAATAATAATGTTTTCCGGGTTGAAACCTCTGATATTAAATCCTTTTCAATTAATATTTCGCCTGAAGTGGTGAATCTGAATGAGAAGGTAAAAGTATATGTTAACGGAAAACTCTATTTCAACAGAAAAATAAACTATAACCATGAATACTTACTTGAGAATTTTTTAAATACTCAGGACCGGGAGCAAGTCTGGATTAATTATATTGATGTGAAAATATAAATTCCTTCCGATTTCCGGCAAAGTAAAAACCTGTCTTGCTTAGAGACAGGTTTTGTTTTTATGTATATTGAAAAATCACTAATCCAGAATATAGATTTTCTTTTCCTTAAGATTAAAGCCCAGTTTCTTACCCAGCCAGTTAATGCTTGTTTTGCCTTCGTAGATTAATCCTTCAACAAAAAATACATTAGGTTTCTCAACTTTTGAAAAAGAATTGGAAACAGAGTTTACACTTCCTTTATAGAACTTATTGGTAATGGCAGGATTGAACTCGCTTTTCTTTTCCATAAGCTGAAGACCTTCCTTTTTAATTCCTAAAGTACCCATAAGGCGGTCACTTAGCCAGAAAGAATCATTTCCAGCTCCTGAATCCAGAAGAACATTAATCCTGATATCGTTTACGTTAATATAAGTGGTGATGTCCAGAGACTGGTCTGCATTCGTAGACAATTGGATATTGACAACCTTCTTTCCTGTTAATTTTTCTTTTGGAAATACAATTTCTTTGGTGGTATAGTCTATAATGAATTCTGTGTCATAAAGCATGGGTAGGGAGATAAGTCCATCTATTCCCTTGATTTCCATATTGTGAGTGGCATACCAGGTGTCTTTAAATGTTTTACCGTTAAAAACAATCTCTTTTGATTTGGACATGGGTACAGTCATCTGTTCACCTGTAGCTCGGAAAGCGGTAAGGAAGTTGTAAGATTCCTTCTGGCTAAGACCTTTGGAGAAGTTGCCCAGGAAAAGATTGACACCGCCGCCGGTATCAAAAATAAAATTCCCTTTTTTGCCTTCTACTTCAGCCTGTACAATAATATGGCCGGATGGCAGTATATTGATGGGTGATTTTTGTGCAAATGCAGTAACAGAATAAAGAAATGCAGACGCAACAAGCACTGATTTTTTGAATGATTGATTGAACATTGATAATGTAGTTATTGTTTTTAATACCATCCATCATTAATTGATGAATGCTGCAAATATAAGGTATTCTTAAAACAGAGTAGAAAACTTCTTATGCTTTAATTCTAAATCGTTATAGGTATTTTTAAACCATCTCTGGTTGTTCACGAAGAGGTTAATGGCACTTACTGAACGGTCTCTACATACTTACTAAAGCCTCTTAAGGCAGTTTCTATACTGTCTTCGGCCATTTCAGAAGTGGATAATGCCCCTTGTGGAAGTGGTTTTACCCCCTTGGGTAAGGGGGTATCGGGGGTTATGAACTGCCTTCAGACACTTATGGAAGTGGTGAGAGGGAGTTATGGAAAAGGGTAGTGGCTTTCTGAGTTACAGTAAACGAAGAACGGCTGCCATTTGGCAGCCGTTTCCGTATGTTTTTGTAAAGATTATTTCTTTTTAAATTTAGCATTTTCAGCCTTTAGAATCTCAATTTGTTCCTTCAAAAGATTAATATATTCCTGCTGATTTTCTAATAGATAATTTGGAATATTGCAATATTGATTATAGTTTATACTTGCATTATCATTAAAGCTTGCGCTATCGTTCAGGGTAGTGTTCTGATTATTCTGAGCATTTCTTTCCTCCTTAATATCATCAACCGAAACGTCTAATGCTTTCGCTATTTTTTCCCACTCCTCATCATATATTTTAACTTCTCCGTTTTCTTTTCTGCTGTAATTGGAGACATCGGTTGCAAGAATATCAGCAATCTGTTGCTGTGTATAACCTCTCTGCTTTCTTATGCTTTTTAGCTTTTCCATAATGGGTAGGTGTGTTTTTACAAATATAGAAAAAATAGCGGTAATAGGAGAAAACTATTTCTTGAGTCTTACCGCTATTTTTTTAGTTGTTAGTACTCTTCAAATTGTGATACGTCCCAACTCAAAATTTTACAACCTCTACCATATTAAATTGTAATATCCATCAAACAGTGATACGTCCCAACTGGCAATAATCAATCCAGTAACTCTATTGAGTTGTGAGTACCCTTCAAATTGTGATACGTCTCAACGATGAGAGGCTAGAAATCCAGGCTGCGTATGTTGTGAGTACCCTTCAAATTGTGATACGTCTCAACAACTTATCCTCGGATCTGTTTTATTTCGCGGTTGTTAGTATCCTTCAAACTGTGATACGTCCCAACCAAATCAATCATGGGCGCTTTGAAAAACGAGTTGTGAGTATCCTTCAATTTGTGATACATACCAACCTCACCGGGCTAAGGTCTGCAAGGCCAAAAGTTCTTAGTACCCTTCAAACTGTGATACATCCCAACCCACTTTGGCAACAAGCTTTTGATTGGTTTATTGTGACTACCCTTCAAATTATGATAGGTCCCAACATTCGGTAAATGATTTCATAGATATTTATAGTTGTTAATACCCTTCAAATTGTGGTACGTTCCAACTGCTAATCGGAACTGAAGAAAGAGATCAACGTTGTTAGTACCCTTCAAACTGTGGTGCGTTTCAACCTGGTATTAATACAGTAAATGGTTTTTTCGGTTTTTAGTACCCCTCAAATTGTGATACGTACCAACCACTAGAAGAACTAACATATGATATACGGGGGTGTAAATATCCATCAAACTGTGATACGTCCCAATCAATGAATGCTAATTGGTTAATCAGAAAGCGTTGTGAGTATCCTTCAAACTGTGATATGTCCCAACTTTACGAAAAATGAACGCATCAAAATTACTGTTGTTAGTACCCTTCAAACTGTGATACGTCCCAACGTGTCGTAACGTGGACCTTTAAAAACTGGCGTTGTTAGTATCCTTCAAGCTGTGATACGTCCCAAAGCAATACAAACTGTACACAATCATGAAGAAGTTGTTAGTGCCCTTAAAGCTGAGATACACCTATTCTGACTGTTTATTGTGATTCTAAAGTGAATTTTTATCAAACTTATACATTAATTTCAAAGAGCATTAAAATAATAAACTAGCTATTTTCTTTTAGTTTTTGAACAGCTAATTTTATCAAGTTCAGATATAGTTCTGCTGCAGTATTATTTTGTATTTCCGGATAGTTTTTCCTGATGAAATTGTAAAGCTGTACTTTCGGCAATTGGTTATGAGCAAACTGGTTTCTAATCATTATGACCAGAAAAAGAAGCTGTACCATTTCAGATTTTGTTTCAAGTATTTCAGAAGGAAGCGTTTTAAAGTCATTTTCCTTAAGGCTTTCAAGCCAAAAATCTTCGCCTTCCTTATAGAAATTAGTGTTTTTTCTTAAAATACCGTTCACTAAATACATTTTGAAGTTAGGGTGCCGGGCATTCTTTTGGTCTTCCATCTCAAATTCTCTAGGGTGGTTTATCCCGTCCCAAGACCAGTTGGATAGGGTCTGCAACTCCAGATTCTGAATTTCTTTAAAAAGCTTTTCTCTTCGGATTACTTCATAGGAATTTTCACCTATAGAAAGTTCTCTTTCCAATTGTTCTTTATTCCAGATCTTATTTTGGTCATAAGATAATAGCGTTAAAACCTTATGGTCAAGCAAAAAGCGATTAAATTTTCCTAAGTCTTTAAGTTTAATAGCGAGTTCGTAGATTTGTTGGCTTTCAAATGCTATTGTTTTGCTCCAAATAAAGTTGTCTTTTATAATGTTTGAGCTTTTGTCACCTTCTTCTCTCTGGCTTTGTGCAAGAGCAATTCTTTCTTTTTCTGCTCTTTCTTCCTGTGTCATATAAAACTCATCAAGTGAAAGTGTTGTTGTATAGTTAAACACATTTTCAAATAGTTTTTCTGCAATCCTTTTCAGAAACAGATCTTGTATTTTTATTTTTTTTATTTTCAGATCCTGTTTTAGTTTTATAAGGTCTAGCTGGCTTTCTCTGCTATAATGTATACTATTCTTTGCAAAACTGTTGCCTTTTTGCAGTTCATTATCCAAAAGCTCATTATAATCTCTTTCCCAGCCATAGAAATGTTGGAAGGTATGTTCCGTTTTATACCCGTAGCTATACCATTCAGCAAAAAGCTCAGGGTTCTCAGTTACTTTTACCCCTTTTATAAATGTAGGGTTGCTATCAAACAAACCTCTAGAGAAAACTAGTGGTTTAGATAAAACTTTATTTTTTCTGTTTCTAAATCTTTTAATATATAATGCCTTTTCGGAAACAGATCTGCGGGCATTTGCTGTTTTATAAATTTGCGAAGAAACTTAGTGTTATGAGTATGTTGTTTTATATTTTCAGCCAGTTCAGAAAAATATTTAACTCGTTTCATTAGATAATTTTCATAAAACTTCTCAAAGCGGTTGTTTTCTGAAAAACTATTCATAACCCAATTGTTCCAATAGGAACTTCCATCTGAGGTATCCCATCCTTCTTTCAGAAGAAGAAATGCTTCTTGTGGTCTTTTTTCAAAATAGGCAAGAGATTGTTGTAACTGACTATGCTGGTAGCCTTTCCAGTTTTTTCTTTGCTCTGCAGGCATAAAACGCTTAATATCATCAGCCAGCCATGCGGCTATACGGCCAAGGTCACTATTAGAAAAAATAGACGTCTGAGGTAAATTTCTTCTCTGTTCCTTTTTAGCTTTCAGTCGTTTTTCTTCAATAGAACTTAGCTTAGTTTCAGTGTCTTCAATCTCTCTTTCTATTAAAAGAGAAAGTTTTTCTGCATTTAAGGTTTCCTGCCCTTTTGCAGTAGTGTTGTTTCTTAGTCTTTTGCTTATTTGTGAGGCCGGAGCAGGAGTTTCAGGGTCATAATTTTTTATTTTTTCAAATCTTTCTGTTAGTTTATTTTTTATAATCAGCTCTATATCTTTCGGTGTGGCGCCTTTCTCAAGTATTTGATAGAGTAGTGCAGGGATTTCGTTAAGAGATAATAAGGCAAGAGGCTCATCTATTCTGAGTTTATCTTTACCTTTTGCCTCTTTGGAAATCATACTTACAATATTATACTTACTTAATTTTCCTTTTCTTTTTTGCAATTCTTCCGGCTGTTCTTTTCGCCTTTTATCTTTGAAAAGTTCAATCCCTTTTTTTGTAGTTTCGTCAGCCAAAATATGTATTGGAACATTGTTGTCTATAAATATATAAGATGGATTTGGAAAAATTTCCCATCCATTACTATCGTTTGGTAGTTCTAATTGTTCTTTTATATAATCTGCTTTAAGATTACTTATCATTGAAAGTCTGCCAAAAACTTTTACTCTGTCTTTTACAACTCTTTCTGTCTGGAAGCCTGTTCCGTTTATATTTTTTACCCTTCTGTCATGAACATAATTTCCAACATGAACCTGAAATTTCAGTGAAGTAGAACTCAAATATTCATCTAAAAATCTTATAGCAAAGTAATTAAACTTATTTTCATACCGTTTTCTGATGACAGGATGAATAACCTTAGAATCTTCAAGACTGAGATCTGCATTTCCTTCTTTCATGTATTCATTAATGTCCTCTACAAATTTTTCTTTTGTTTTTGAATCAAAAGCAGAATAGACTTCATCCGGAACCTTACTTAGCTCATCAATGATTTGTATAAGTAAAGTTTCTTCATGAAACTCTGTAGAAAGCTTTTGTTTTATGCCTTTAAAACATAGATAAGAGAAAACCCAATGGGTCGCCATAAATTTCAAACCACTTATTTGTTCTTCTCCTTGTTTTATAATTTTTGCTTTAAAGCCTTTTACTCTGCTTTTTAAATCTTCAGTTTCTTTTCTTTCCAGAAACATACTTAGTAAAAACAAAATGCTACTTTGCGAGAGAGGTATGCCATTTTCTGTAGGATCTGGTTCAGAATAGGAAGTTTGATAAACGCGTGAAGGTTTAACGTTTTCTCCGTCTCTATAAATTAGATGATTGAAAGCGGCGTTGAAAACCCCATTTCTGATAGCTGTTTCATCTGTAAGTGATACTCTTTTCCCTTGTGCCTTAAGTTCTTTTAATCTTTCAATCTGTTGTTGGTATCTGATGTCGTATTCTTCCGAAAGATTTTTATTAAGAAGTTGCTGCGTCTTATCATCCTTTTTTTGAGCTTCTTGATTTCACTAGTGGTTTTTACAAAAATATCATCAAGTAGTTCAAACAATTCGGAAGGAAATTCTACTGGCTGATGATAATAATGAGTGTAGAAGTTTCTTAGTTCAGAAATGGCCTTTAGAAGTAAAACAAATTTTCTTTTGAAACCTGCTTTATCATTATCAGAGGTTAAAAAGCCTATTACAGGAAAATGTATTTTTAGAAACTTGATTTTTTTCTGGAAATCTGAATCTGCATCGTTCTGTTTAAAACATATATCTAGAAACTGAGCTATGTTTATGTCTTTATCTTTTCTTTCCGGGAAGAATTTTATTATAAACGCTTTAATAACGTTATCTATATTGTTTTGTGCAAGGTTGAAGAATCCACCGAAAAAGTATTTGTCCTGAAGTTTTGTATGATCGTAGTAAATGCCCAAGCCAGTCTGAGTTTTTTCCATTGGTGTTTTTAGTTTATTATTAAAATTTCCCCAATATAAGAATTAATGGGAAGACAAGAAAACGGGAAACCGGAATAAGTAATTGCTGTTTGTGTTTTTATGATCTTGTCATAAGACAAGCCTTCCAGATACTCAATGTGATACCTTTACAAAACCAAACACAACAAAAAGTAATCAATATGAATATCCAATTTAATGCTGGAATTAACATTGCCATTAAAATTCCAAAAAGTAAATATGAAAAGACCATAGCTTTTTACAGAGATATCTTAAAGTTGCCAGTGGAAGAAAAGAAAATTGATAATCCTACGGTCTCCAGGACTCACGAAGTGAAGTTCGGTCTCAATATTATCTGGCTAGACTGTGTGGATAATTACACGCATTCTGAAACCTGGTTACAGCTTACTGTTCCGGATGTAGAAGCAGCCACAGAATATCTGAAATTAAACGGAGTGGAAACCTGTGACGAAATTGAAGAGCTTCCGGAAAACATGCATTGGATTACAGATCCTGCGGGTACTGTGTTTAATGTGCAGCAAACAACATCTTAAAATGGTCTGGCAAATACAAGAAAAATCTACTGAAATGAGTAGGTTTTGTTTTATATATATTAATGTAAGTAATTGGTTTGTATGCATTTACGTTGCGTCGGTTTATTTATCGCTCCCCCAAAGGAATATCTATTAATCTCTCCTGTTTAATTTTGAATTCAGCTTCATTAATTGGTTTATACACAATTTCTGAACTTACAGGATATTTTGCGAGAAGACTTTTGGGTCTGATGGGACGTTTTTCTAATCCGCCACCACAGTTGGGGCATACATTCTTAAAAATCTGATCAACGCAATCCTTGCAGAAAGTACATTCAAATGTACAGATCATAGCTTCCGGAGAGTCATAGGGTAAGGGTTTCTGGCAGTTTTCGCAACTGGTTCTGAGCTCTAGCATTTATTGAGTAAATATGATTATTTGAGATACTAAGTTAATCTAAATATTTAATGGAGTAGGAATAATAAAGATCAAATTTAAAAGATGATTCAATATAAGAACTATAGAGTCCCTTTTTTAATATAAGCCTTACAATTATATTAGTGATGTTTGATTTTCCTTCATCCTTTTAATCAATCTGGATTTTCACCTTTGCTTAAGTTTCGTTTAACAATTTCCTTACCCGCTTCGCCTAAGTATTCCTCAATTATTTTTTTCCAAATAATAAGGCCATTTTCAGAATTTATAAAAATAATAAGGCCTCTTTTTGATTTTGGAAGAAGCAATACAATACATTTTGTTCCATCATCTCCACCTGTATGCTGCAATGCAAATTCATGCTCAGGGAGCTCAGGAAGAATCTGCATTCCCAGTCCCCAATTTATGTCTGGTTTTACCTCGGTTTGTGATTGAACAAATTCATTGTATAAGTGTTGTGAAAGTCCTGCATGTTGTAAAATATGAAGTAAAAATTTACTGTAATCTTCAACTGTTGTGAGTAAATTTGCAGCAGCATTGGATGTGTAGTATTTTTCATATTTCATGGGTTGTCCTATTGTATCACTTTCTACAGCATATCTGCTTTCATCAGTTGCTTTTGTCCAATAATAGGAGGTATCGTTCATTTTTAGCGGAGTAAAAAGTATTTCTTTTGCAATTTCTTCCAGGGATTTTTTAAATTTCCTTTCAATAGCTTTTCTTAAATATTCAAATCCTTCTC
Source organism: Chryseobacterium sp. CH25 (assembly GCF_004119455.1). Classification (GTDB taxonomy): domain Bacteria; phylum Bacteroidota; class Bacteroidia; order Flavobacteriales; family Weeksellaceae; genus Chryseobacterium. The sequence continues at coordinate 638,508 of NZ_NRQT01000001.1, read as the reverse complement.
CGGAATATTGAAATCTTGTTCCAGGCTCAAATTCAAATATGAGTTTTTTGTCTGCTCTTAAGTATCTCCAATTTGGAAAACCTGATTTTTGAGACAAAATATTTCTGGTTGTTAATTGATTTAAAAATGGACTCTCTTTAATGGCTGGATCAACATAATATTTTGCTAAAGGTTCATCTAAATTCCATTTTCCTGCCTCAATAAGCTTCAATGCTATTATTGCAGTAATCGGCTTTGTAAGTGAAGCTACTTTATAAATACTGTTGTATTTCACAGGAATATTATTTTTTTGAACTCCAAAAGATCGTATTTGTTGCAATTGCCCGTCATGGATATATCCAATTGACAATGAAGGAATTTTTAACTCTTTTAAAAGCGATTCAATTTCTGAATCGGTATTGAATAAAGGGAAAGGATAGCCATCTTCAAACCTGGCGTCATATCTTACCGGTTTGCTGTGATCATAGCTTAGTTCTTTTTTCAACTTCCATTCTTCCTTTTCCAAAAGCCATGTTGCCGTAAATTTTGCCCTTTCAGTGAAATATTGTTCTCTGTTATTAGTTATATAAAAATCATGAATACCTGACTGAATGGCACCATATAATTTTCCTTCATTATATAAAGGAAATACTGTGAGGCTCCCTTTTACTAACTTTCGGATGGGTTTGCCTTTCGGATTTTCACAAATACTTTCTTTAAAATTCTTAAGAAATATTGTTTTGTCTTGAATTCCGTTTTGATCATGATAAAACTCAAAATCGGAAGTGACTAAATTCTTGATAGCATCCAGATCACATGTATTGAATCCTTTTTCAAATAAAATACTGTCTTTTTTCTGAAGGGTAATAAATAATTCTGATTTCTGGTTTAGCTGTGCTCCTGTGCTTATTGAAGATAGGATTATGATAATTAATCTTAATTGTTTCATTGTTAAAATATTTAATGTTTATCAATGAGACAAATTTCAACAGGATTATCTATTTATAAGAAAATGTAGCCTGACAAGTACGCGTCAATTACATGTCAGTTATTACAAGAAGCTGAAATTCAATCGTATATTCATTTTTTGTTTTCTGTCGATTGAAATTGTATTGACGATGATAATATAGATATTTGTAATGCAAGCAGCTGCTGCAACAATTAATATGAATGGAAAATCAATAGAAAATATTCTATTCAAAAACGGACTTGAGAAGAATAAAATTACCGATACTAAAGTCCATAAAATTTGAAGAGAAACAATCTGCTTAGCCATTAAATCATTTTCCTTTTTAAAGTACATTATGAGCAATGGAGCTAAGATGTTCATGGGCGGAAAAATGATGAAAGGTAACGAAGATAGATTGATTAGCTTAATCAACGGGTAATTTACAGCTTCATTAATGCGAGTTTTTAATAATTCGTTTTCTTTTATATTAAGTGCTTTTGCCAGTGTTTTTAAAGTGTAACCTTTGGGTTCGGTACCAGCTTCAATACGTTGGATCGTTCTTACGGAGATACCTGACTTTGCAGCCAACTCTTCTTGGGTTAGATTCAGGTTTTCTCTATATTTAAGAAGTTTTGACATACTTACGAGTGTTTTTATTTAAGTGTTGCAACAAATCTACTCACTTCACCAAGAGTTTCAATAGCAGGCTATTCGATTTGTTTTCATATCCTGGATTTTATATGTTTTTTAATGGTTGCTAATTGAAAAGTATCAGTAAAGAGTGAACAAAAAGTAAACTGAGGGTTAAGTTTTAAAATAATATAAACCAACACTTTCCATAAAACTAAGAAAATAATATGGAATGGAAATCAACGTTGATAAAAGTTATTGAGTGTTTTTTTTATTTGCAATGTGAATGATTGAAACATAAGATCGATTTTATGATAATTTTATAAAATAATTTAATTTACATTAGTGAAAATTGATTAATTTAGAGCTTTATTAAATCAAATTATTATGAAAAACTTACAAAAAATCGACAGACAAGAAATGAAATCAATTAAAGGAGGTATCAACTGCCCTGGTGGTCAAATATGTTTGATTGGCGGAAAATGGCAATGTATGCCATATGATGGATGCGGTGGCGGAAATCAACCCTAAATTGTAATCTAATCTGACTTGACTATGAAAAATTGTAAAAAAAATTCAAGAGATCAGCTGAAAAGCATCAATGGAGGTGCGTTAAGCTGCTCAGAAGCATGTTGCCCACCTCCGGGAATAAAAAGATGTCCTTGGGTTTATTGTGTAGCACCATGTGATATATTAAGCTAATAGCTTGTATATCATAGCAAATAGAAGCCTTAAATTGATTGATTTAAGGCTTTTTTTAATATAAAAGAGAAACCTTTATACGAGCCTAACTCTGTTTTATTTCTTTTATTTGCAATTTATTTCAAACTATTTACTCCCAAGATATATTTATGGAAGACAATCTGAACTGTATTTATAAAGTCATCAATTTTATTGAGAAAAATTATGATCAGCAGATTTCTGTAAAAGATTTGGAAGAAGTATCCAATTATTCTTACAGAAATATTCAGCGTATCTTTAAGTATAGCTGCGGGGAGACAATAGGAGCTTTCCAGCAAAGGCTGAAAGTGGAAAATGCTTATAAGCGAATTCTTTATACTCAGGAAAGCCTTACCTCTATAGGAGTTGAAGTTGGTTTTTCTACTATAGCATCTTTTTCAAAAGCTTTCAAACAACATTTTGGGATATCTCCTAAGGAAGCAAGATCAGGTAAACAGCAGCTGCTTTGTGAGCCGGATCTGATTCCGATAGCCTCTGATATCTTGCTGGAGCCAGAAATTGTATATCTTAAACCAATACAGGTATATTATCAGAGCATTCAAACCTATTACAACAATGAGGAAATAGAGTTGCTCTGGGACAATTTCATGCACAATGAATTTCTCGGGTCGGATGCAGAGTATTTTGGTATTATAGCAGATGAGCCTTTAATTATGACTGAAATAAACTGCCGCTATGATGCCTGCTCAACCACACAGGCTCAAAATAAAAAACTCCCTTCAAAACCCATATTGGGTGGTAGATATGCGCGTTTTACCCATTCCGGTACCTATGAAACAATAGATGATACGTATACGAAAATTTATTCCCGATGGATTTTTAATTCCGGGCTTGAGTTCTCGCATACTCCTATCATAGAGAAATATGAAAGGTATGCAGATGAGATGAATGATGAGACGGATCAATTGACTTATATTTTACTGCCTTTGAGATAGATTGTCAATTTTGGACAACTTTTAGACTGTTTATCGATCTAATTTTGCTTCATCAAAAATAGATCACCTATGCAAAAAAAGAAAATCATGTTCTTACTGTTACCTGTTATTATGTTTTCCTGTTCTCAGGATGAGGTATCAGTTCCACCCACTTCAGGTACGCCTGATCCTGCTTCTGTTGTTTATAAAATGCCTGAGGAATCTGCTCCACATGAAGGAACCTGGCTTCAGTGGCCCCACAAGTATCAATATGGAAGCACTTACCAAAACAGATTGGATCCTACCTGGGTAGCAATGACTAAAGAGCTTGTGCAAAGTGAAAAAGTGCATATCATTGCTTATGATGCTACAGAAAAGGATCGAATTATGGGATTATTAACCCATGCAGGAGTATCACTTAATAATATCGACTTTAAGCTGTATCCAACTGATGATTTTTGGGTAAGAGATAATGGGCCTATCTACGTAAAAGATAAAAATGGAAAGTTGTTTATTCAGGATTGGGGATTCAACGGTTGGGGGAATAAAGCCCAATATAGTAACTGTAATACAATTCCTTCTAAAATTGCTGCTGATACTGGGGTTCCAAAAATAAATCTTAATTCAGTTATGATTAATGAAGGCGGAAGTGTTGAAATTGATGGAAATGGAGTATTGATGGCTTGTAAAAGTTCTATTCTTAACGATAACAGAAACCCTGGAATGACGCAGCAGCAGGCAGAGGCTATCTTCACGAAAAATTTAGGAATCACAAAATTTATCTGGCTGGATGGAAAGGCTAATCTTGATATCACAGATATGCATATTGACGGGTTTGCCAGATTTGCGAATCCTACTACGATTATCACCATGAATACTAATGATTTGGATTACTGGCAGGTTCCAAGTAGTGACGTGGGTAAACTCTACAATGCCACGCAAAAAAATGGTTCCCCTTACCAGTTTGTAAAGGTTCCTTTAACAAAAATGATGTAATAACTACCTATGGAAAAAATATAGGTAAGGCATCTTATATTAATTATTATATCGCTAATAATAGGGTACTGGTACCTAATTATAATGATCCTAATGATGTTATTGCTAATCAGATTATTCAGCAATTGTATCCTGGTAAAAAAGTAGTTGGAATTGATTGTCGTAACCTTTTTGCCAATGGCGGAATGGTGCATTGTGTAACACAGCAGCAACCAAAATAGACCACCTTGCAAGAAAATAAAAAGCCCGCTGAATATCAGTGGGTTTTTGTTTGTTTCTATTGGGTTAGAAGAACTTCGGGAAAATACACCAGTAAATAGTTACTTGAAAAATATCAAGAAAATACACTTTCATTACTCTAATTCAATAGGATTATAACCTTTTTTATCTGTTTCACTTATTTTTTGTCTGTTTTGCCCCTCTGAAAATACAGTACCCATTTTTTCTAACTCATATTTAATATTATCTCTGTAATTTGTTGTTGCTTGAGTTAATTCTTTTTTTGTGACTAACTTAGCACTTTGATAATGTCTTTTATTTACTGTTATTATTTTTCCTTTCAACTTAGCACTTGATACCGATTTTACAAGTTCAAAATCATAATCTTCTGTCTTATCTGTTATTTTAACAATTAATCCTGGAAGACCACTAAATTTGTATGGTCCATAAGGAAAAGGAATTTCGGTTGAATACCAGGCTGTCCAATCTCTTCCTTTATAATGAACCTCTGCTTTTTTACAATGAATAGAATTAATTACTTTGGTTTCATCAATTAACTTCCAATCATGAATTACAGAGGTATTATAAGATAGAAGAGCAGTTCCAACTGATTCGTAAAATTCCGAATTATCATTTGTTTGGATAATTAAAAACTTAAATTTTGATGAAGGCAACCCTCTCATATCAATATTAAAATTACTCCTATTTTTATTATACTGTTCCATGAAAAGAGAGTCAAATTTTAACCTGTTTTCACTAATAAAAAAGCACGTTTATTACTTATTTGCATTGTAAAAAGTTCCTTATAAACGTTATCTCGATTTAGAATATTAGGTTTATATTGAAGTAAGTAGGTAAATTCTCCCCTTAATGAATCACTAGTAGTTGTTTGAGATAACAAAAAAGAGAAAAAAAAGAAAAATAGAATTATTAGAGTTCGTTTATTTGTGAAATTCATTAACTTTTTTTTAATAAGAATAGTTAATCGTTCAAACAAAATTTATTATTTGAACGATTTATTTTGATTAATAATCACAACTTCTATTCTCGTGAATTGGAAGAAATGATTAACTTCTGGCTCAGTAATTATAGTTGACAATAATTATCTTGAATTTTTTCTCCCCACTCCAACCATTGACCAACAGTCCAGTCCTGGCAAGTATAAGCAGATGTACAGGTTGCCTGAAACGTTCCACATTGCATTTGAAGTTTTTTTTTGGCTTTTTTTGTGCTTTTAGCAACCGTAGCTTCTTTTGTTTTAGAATTTACTTTCTCCACGTTTCCTTTTGCACTTACAAAACCTACTACACCTAGCATAGCAATAAATAATAGTTTTTTCATGATTGTGATAAATTTTAAAATTACACATCAAATATATAAATATAAGTCAATGGAAAAAGAAATATTTTATTATTTTAAATAATTGAAAATAAATCACTTATGTCAACTTGTGCATTGTTTTTTATTTTGTTTTTGAATTGAAATATTTATACATAAATCTCGTTTTGGAATTGACTTTAAGAAGAGTCAGTTTAGATAAATCTTTGTTTTCCCGAAAAAAGATAAAATATTTTAGTTTGGAGGTTTTCGAGAGATGCAGCAGTTAGTTTTATCCCTAAAATTTACTAAATGAGGTGCTGAGATAAGAAATGTAGGGATAATTTGGGTAGGAAAAATTTAGTAAAAAACAAAACCTTTTGAATATCAGTGGGTTTTTGTTTGTTTCTGTTGGGATAGAGGAACCTAGGAAAGAAGATTATTTGATAGTTTTAGAATTGAAGCTGGGTAATGAAAATGAAAAGAGTATGCTTTTAAAAATAGGAAAGGAATTTTAAAAAAACATATAGATATCTAATAAGGATGTGTTTAAGTGTAATAGTATCTTTTTCTCAGTTGTCCTAATATTAACTTAAACAATATAACTTATGAAGCCAAAATTAATCGTGTTTTTATTACTGTGTTTTATTATAGAAGGGCATGGGCAGAACAAAAAAAAATCTAAAGATTATGCCGATTCTAAATGGGATGACCTGAAAATACAGGCGGAAGCATTAATGAGGCAAAAGAAACTTAATGGGTTAAGCGTTGCTGTTTTTGAAGATTATAAAGTAATCTGGACTCATCAATGGGGAATAAAAGAAGCAGGCTTAGGTGACAAGATTGATGTAAACACGGCATTCTCTACAGCTTCAATATCCAAGCCAATTACGGCTATTGTATGTGCAATTCTGGAAGAGAAAGGGTTGATTAATTTAGATGATCCAATTTCAAAATATATTAGAAGATGGGAGTTGCCTAAAAGTGATTTTACGAAAGATACCGAAGTTACCTGGAAGCATCTTTTGTCTCATACTTCCGGAACTTCCCAAGGTGGATTTGAAGACTATTATGAAGGGGATTCTATCCCTACTATTGTACAGAGTCTAAATGGCATTCTGCTACCGAGAAGCAAAGAACCTATTAAGTTTCTCTTTAAGCCTGGTACTAATTGGGAGTATAGTGGTGGTGGTTATGTGGTTGTGCAGCTTGCCCTTGAAGACTATTTACAAAACCTTTCTCAGCAATTGTAAAAGAACACTTGCTTGATCCTTTGCAGCTTCAGCACTCAACAATGATCCAGCCTAATGAAAAAGGGTTTCTGATTAATAATATTGCCAAAGTACACAATAATAATGGTGAAAAGATAAGAACAGGAATTCCTATAACCCCACAGGTTGCCCCTTCAGGTTTATGGTCAACACCTTCTGATCTTGCTGTTATAACCATCGAAATACAAAATGCATTAAGAGGAAAGGGAAATAAAGTCATTTCCTCTAACGTGGCCAGAAAAGTTACGGATATTGTGACACTCATGGGCCCCAGAGGTTGGGGGTATGGCTGGCAGCGTGGAGTAGGCTGGGGGAACCAGGAATGGTTTTTTCATGATGGATCAAATACAGGGGTTGGTGGAGATGTGTTGGGGAATATGAAGAATGGTAGTGGTATTGTTATTTTAGCAAACGGGGATAAGCCCAATAGATTTCCTTTGATGAGTTATGTCAAAAACAGGGTTTTCAGTTTGCTTAACTGGAATCTTCCAAAAAAGAAGAGTGAAATGAAAGTGCCTGAAAATTTGGCTAAAGCAATTAGTGGTGTCTATACTGAATTTCTTTTGGGATATACCCGGATTGGAATGAATACAATTTTTCAGGAGAATAATGTACTCTATATCAATTCACCGGTTCTAAAGCAGGATATCGGAATTGAAAAAAATAAGATGTTTTACCTTGGTGACAATACGTTTATGGTTGATAACTACCCGAATCTTATTCAATTTGATGTCAATAAAAACAATGAATTAACGGGAATGACGATCTTTAAGGAGCAGGAAAACTTAAAAAAGTTAATGATTCCTATTGAAAAACTTAGAACTGCAGAGACGAAATTGTATGAAGCTTTTCACAATAATGATTATACAAAAGCCTTAGCTATATATCGGCAGTTGAAGAAGGAATATCCTGCCTTTAATTTTGAAAACGCACTGAATAATTTAGGGTATCAGTTTGAAGCAAAAAGCCAAAGTGAAATTGCTCTCCAAATATTCAATCTCAATGTACAGGAATTTCCAATGTCGTCTAATGTATATGATAGCCGAGGGGAAGCTTATTTCAATAAAAAAGACTATCAGTTATCAAAAAAAGATTATCAAAAAGTATTGGAATTGGATTCCGGCAACCGAAATGCAACCGAAATGCTTGTCAAAATCAATAATCTCATCAAACAGTAAATGATAATTGATACAATTAGTTTATAAATCAAATATTCATCAATAAAAAAGGGTTAAAATGATAAGCTTAACCCTTTTTTGCGGGGTGCGAGGGATTTAAACCCTTGGATTTGTTATGGTTAATGGTTTTCAAGACTGCGATAATCTATAACTCTTGAACTGTGAAAGATTTTCATCTTGACGAAGGCTGCGTTTTTACTACAAGTCTTTGATTAGAGAACAAACTTCAGGTTTAATGAAGGATTTTAAATTGAAGCAATTTTTTGACAGACTGATATTATGGGTTGGTTTGATTTCTTTTCCATTTTTCCGCTCTTTCCATTATTTTAGTGATATATCCTTCTTTTTTTTCTGTATATCCACTTCTGTTATTTCTGTTGTCTTTTTGTAATTTGATTTTCAGTTTTTCATAATTTTTAGCTTCATCTGTATTGTGATTCAAGTAATCTCTGAAATTAATTTGATTATTCCATATATCACTGTTGTATTTAACAATATGGATGTGATGTGTTCTTGTTTCTTCTTTTGTATTTCCTTTTACAAAAAGCACATCATCGTCTTTAAAAGGTCGATGAAAATAATTATGTTGTGCTAATTTTTCTACAAAAGCATCTACTTCATTTAATTCATTTATTCCTACAACAATATCTATTATTGGTTTTGCCTTTATATTTTTTATAGCTGTACTTCCAATGTGTTGAATGTCTATGGCAATAGGGCCAAATATATTTTTCAATTCAATTATTGCTTCATGAGCATATTTTTCCCACAAAATATTATGGTCAAATAATTCTACTATATTTCTTCTTAATCCCAGGTGAGTTGAATTGGCCATATTTGCTTATCCTTTATTATTTAGGTGTATAGAAAATTGTGTTCATATTTCAAGCTATGTTAAGTTAAGCCTGATGTTCGGAAGCAGTCTTTATTATGAAAATCGAATGCTTTCATCTAATTATTTGAAAAATGAAAGAAAAAGGTTTATTTATATATGAAAAAAAGAGAGCCTTTAAAAAAGGCTCTCTTAGCGGAGAGTGAGGGATTCGAACCCCCGGACCTGTTACAGTCAACAGTTTTCAAGACTGCCGCAATCGACCACTCTGCCAACTCTCCCTAAACTCCGATTGTATCGTTGTTTTCAGTGGTGCAAATATAGAACGATTTTTAATTTCTACAAAACTTTTTTCATAGAAATTTTAACAAAGAACAATAATTGGCTAAAAATCAGATTAATTATTTTTATTAGTTCTCGTGAAGTGGCAGGCTTTTATCCCTATTTATTACTGTTCATGGTACTTTTAGATGAAACGGTTTCGTGTTTTTAAGGAGAAAAGACTGTAAAAAACAGAATTTGTTCTTACAATTTTTATTTGGTGCATTTTTTGCAATGCCTGTCAGACAAAAAAAATTAATTATTTATGAAATTATCTTATCTGGGAGCAGGTATTTTAAGTACTGTTTTAACGGTTACTTTGGGGGCTAATGTTGTTTTTGCTAATCAGCCTCTTGTAAGAACTATAGAACATGTAAAGAATGATTCTGATTCCACGAAAGTTGAGAATCTGGCTAAAGAACTGAAAAAGTTGAAGCCCATCAGTGTCAATGATTTTAAAAGCAAATTTAAAAAAGAGATTAACGGTTTTAAACTTACAGAAGTTACGGCTTTTGAAGATAAAGAAACAGGGTCATATGCTACAGCAAATTATGCAAAAGGATCTCAGAATGTATATTTAATGGTAACAGATGGGGCTGGAGCAGGAGCTGAGCAGGTAACAGGAAGTCTTTTAAGTTATCTTGAGCTTAAAGCAATAGAAGAGCCTGGTGATAAAACCAATATTAAAAATTATAAAGGCTGGCTCGTTTATTTTGATCACAGTATGTATGAAAGTGATAAAATGACAAGTATTCAGTATCTGGAAGGAAACCGATATGGAGTAGTAGCTTCCGGAAATAATATATCCCTTGAAGAACTGAAAAAACTTTTAGACAACGTTAGTCTGTAAATGTATTTTACCGGAATATATAGCTCTGATTTATGAAAATAAGTCGGAGCTTTTTATTTGACTTAGTCAATACACCGTTTATTTCCTAAATTCCTTTATTCATCCTTTTATTTCCTTGGTTCATTGTTTTTCCATTGAACAGCAATTGTGTTTGTAATAGTTTTGGCTCATCAAAACAGAACAATTAACAAAAAATATCATGAACCGGGAACTAATTTTTTTAAGAACATTTGCTTTTACAGCAGTCATTGGAATTGTCTTTTTAACTGCTTCAGCTTTCAAAACAGATGGGAATCAGAAATTCACAGAAATTGATGTGGAAAGAATCAATTTCGTAGAAAAAGATGGGACGGTAAAAATGATTATCACAAACGTTGACCGATTTCCATCCGGAGAAGAAAAAGTAAACGGTACAGCTCCCAATAAAACCCGAAAAAAACGTTCAGGAATGCTTTTCTTCAATGAAGATGGTATTGAATGTGGTGGTTTTATCTATGATGGACAGAAAAATAAAAACGGGCACAGTTCAGGATTGTCTCTCACATATGATCAGTATGATGGAGATCAGGTTATGCAGCTGTTAACACAGGATCATATGAAAGGAGAAAAGAGAACAGTATCCAGTGGGCTTTATTTTAATGATCGCCCAGTGAAGGAATCACAAGTGAGAACAGGCGAAATTATGGAAGAACTGGATAAGTTGCAAAATACCCCTGAAGCTTTAAAGAAAAAATATAAAGAATATGAACAGCAGGGACTTATTGGGGGAACTCCTAGAATGATGCTGGGGAAAACCAAAGATGAAAATAACGGATTGTTTTTATTCGACAGTAAAGGACAGCCACGGGCCAGGTTCTGTGTAGATAAGAACAATGAAGCCAAGTTGGATTTTCTGGATGATAAAGGAAATGTTACCGCTTCATTTCCGGAAAAGAAAAAATAATGAACAAGAAGAAGCCCTGTAAAAAATATAGGGCTATTTTTGTGAAAAAGTTAACTGATAACTGTATATGAAAAACATTGTAAAACAAATCCGTCAAAACAGATACTTTCTGCTGTTTGTTCTTTTGTTTGCCTATGTACAGTCTATTCATGTTCGTGTTACAGTTAGAGGAACACTGGATGAATATATTTTTACTCCTGAAGCTGCTGTGGCCACTTTTATCTGTGTCTGTATCCTTTTTTTGTAATAGATTTCTTTATTAGAAACTGGCAGAAATCATCTGCTTTCAGGATAAAGGAAATTCTTAAAATATTCAGTTCTTCCTTGCTTGTTTATCTTTTGGTGATGAAAATAATAGGTTTTCTGATTTCCCTTACCTTTGGTACTATTGAGAAGAACTTCAACAGAGAAACCTTAATTTTTACTACTTTTTCTGATCTGATAGACGGCTTTATCTATGGGAGTTTCTTTTTGGCTTACCGTTATTATAAAAAGAATGTGGTATATCAGAAACAATTGTTATTGTATGAAAAGGCACTGTCAGACAATAAAATCAATCAACTGAAGACACAGCTTAACCCTCATTTTCTGTTCAATAATCTTAATGTATTGGATCAGCTGATAGAAGAAGATAAATACAGGGCTTCTGATTTTCTGAATGAATTTGCAGAAATCTATCGGTATGTGCTTGATGTTTCTGATAAAAAGCTGGTTTCAGTAAAAGAAGAGTTAGCTTTTGCTGAAAAGTATTTTAATCTGATACGCTCCAAATATGGAGAGGCTTATATATTACAGATAGATGCTGGCTATATAAAGGGAAGTATAGTTCCGCTCTCTCTGCAATTGCTGTTGGAAAATGCAGTTCAGCATAATCTTGGAAGTCAATCTAATCCTGTTCTTATCAGTATTCATTTTGGAGAAAATGTCACAGTAACCAACAATATAAATCCCAAACGGAGCATTAAAAAGACCTCGGGAAGAGCACTGAATAACCTTAAAGAACAATATTCAGTACTCACTGATCAAAAACTGGAGATTTTAAAAACAGAAACAGACTTCACTGCCATAATCCCCGTAATTCAGAAATAAGATATGATAAAAGTTGTTATTATTGAGGACGAAATCCCTGCCAGAAACAAACTGAAACGCTTTATCCGTGACTTAGATCAGCCTGTGGAAGTGCTTGCGGAAGTTGATACAGTAGAAACTGCGGTTAATGTTTTGAAGAATATAAAAGCAGATCTTATTTTTTCAGATATAGAACTGTTGGATGGAAATGCTTTTGAAATCTATGATCGGATTCGTATTACCTGTCCAATTATTTTTACCACAGCATACGATCAGTTCTGGATGAATGCCTTTGAAAGCAACGGGATTGAATATCTTTTAAAACCTTTTACACAGGATCGTTTTAAAAAAGCATGGGATAAATTTTTATTGCTGAAAAAATCGGATTCCGGTGAACATGAAGTTTTGGAAAAGCTTCAATATTTACTGAGCAGTCATCGGGCAGAAGAAAAATACAAAAAACGTTTTACAGTAAGTTCTCATCAGGGGATTTATTTTCTGAATACAGAAGAAATTACCTTTTTTGAAGCGGATGAAGGTATTGTTTTTGCGATTGATATAGCCGGGAAGAAGCATTTGCTTCATGAATCTACATTAAAGGATATAGAAGCAGCTCTCAATCCTTCGGAATTTTTCAGAATCAACCGTAGTGAACTTGTACAGAAACAGCATGTTGAAAGAATAGAACGGTATAATAAGAATACACTGGCTATTCAGATAAGAGGGTATAAAGGTCATCTGATGACAAGCCAGGGGAGTACTGCCGCATTCCGTAAGTGGATCGAAGACTGATATAAGTCGTCTGTAAATCATTAATTATAAATAATACTGCCCTATATTTATGCATCCCAATCCCTATAAAAACAGATCTTGAAATATTTTGATAGGGGACATTTTTTTACATCTATTCTAAAAAAGAGATTTACATTGATGAAAAGCTTAGGTTTTATAGGCTTTTTGATGTAAATTAGATTCGTGTTTCACTGTTTTTATCAGAAACTTTATATTATTAAGTAGACGAAAATTAATTTAACTTTGCTGATTGAATAATATATGTAATTATTTAATTTTTATTAATAATATTATATTGTTTAAGACTAATAAAAAAAGACTTAAGAAAACAGGGGATTAATTTATCTGGCAGTAGATATGAAGTATAAATTCTTAAATTTTAAATTGAGGAAGGTTGTTCATTACTCATTGATTATATGTATCTTGTTGATACAGGTAATTATAGGTGTATTTTTTTACAATGAGTTTGTGAATGAAAAAAAGCTGCAGTTTATTAAAACGCAGCTGGAGGAGAGTAGAGCTCTGGGTGGGCTTACAGACAACTCAAAAAAAGATTTCATTGATGCGCAGGAGCATCTTCAAAGGTATATGGTGAGCCAGGATAATAAAGACCTGCAGCTTTATTTTGAATCATTAAGAAAGCTTAAAAAGAATTTTGATAAGATTGGTGAATATGAAAATACAAGCCCCGGGCTTAAAAATAGCCTTGCACAGCATAAAATAGATACTCTTAAGGTAACTAAGCTGAAAACACTTATAGATTCTGTATACGAGACTTCTTTGAAGCCGCCTGTAAAGATTGAAGATAAGCAGTACGAGCCGGAAAAATATAAGAATGACTTTGAGAACTTCAATATACAGACCCGTACCTATTCTGATACAATCAAGAAGAAAGGCTTCATGGGGCGTTTAAAAGATGCCATCACCGGTAAGGTAAATGTTCAGAAAGAAAATACTGTAATTACTTTAACGAATAATAAAACCATAGACATTTCTAATGTAAAAACTGAGATGGATAAGGCTTTAAAGTCGATGGATAAGCATTATGCTGCTGAAGTAAAAAAAGCACAGCAGTATGCAATCAAAAATCAGCGTGAGAATATGCAGTTTTACAGCAACTTCAGTAAACTGTTGGTGTACAGTAACGGGCTGATTGATGTCTATGAAAATGCAATCAAGGATTTTAAGACTGAGCTTGAAAAAGAATATACCAAGCAAAGCTCAGATAATAATAAAATCAGAAGATATCTGGTATTGGGGCTGATGGTCTTAATGTTCATCGTATCTATCCTGATTATGTATTTTACGAGAGTGGCTTTCATCTACGAAAGAAAACTTGATGCTGCCAATAAAGAGATTAAGAACAACCTGAATTTCAAAAACAGAATCCTGGGGATGCTGAGCCATGATTTAAGATCTCCCCTGAAGATTATTAATATCTTCATTGATAAGATTTACAGATCAACTGGTGATGAAACAATTAAAGATTATCTGAAATCTATTAAGTTTACCAACAGTACATTGCTTCTGCAGTCTAACCAAATTTTGGAGTATACAAAAAATCAGGATGCAGAGAAGAAACTGATAAAATCTGTTTTTAATCTTAAAGAAGAGATTGGTTCTATTGTAAAAGTAATTTCCCCTTATTTGGAGACCCGAAACAATAAATTTGCTGTAACAGACAGGATTCCGGAAGGAGTTGAAGTTTTTTCAGATAATATCAGGATAAATCAGATCTTCATGAATATTCTGGGGAATGCCAACAAATACACAGAAAACGGAAAGATTGATCTTGTGATGACAACAGAGCCGTTGGGGAATGATAAAATTACCCTGATTACAACAGTTGGAGATACCGGAGTCGGAATTTCGGAATCTGATTTGAAAAAGATTTTTGACCCTTATTACCAGGGAACTGTTTCAGATGAGGTAGATAATCTTGGAGTAGGATTGGGGCTTAACCTTGTAAAGGAAATTGTAGAATTGTTTGACGGGGAAATTTCGGTTTCCAGTAAATTGCACAAAGGAACACAGGTAACATTCAGGATCAATTTAAATATCAATAATAAATAATGGAAATGCCAATTGAAAACAGGGAAATTATATTCCTCTTAGCAGATGACCACAGTATTGTAAGACAGGGAATGGAAATTGTTATTAGTGATATTGTTCCCAAGGCTACAGTGTATCATACTTCATCTTTACAGCAGGC
Organism: Chryseobacterium sp. CH25; assembly: GCF_004119455.1. Classification (GTDB taxonomy): domain Bacteria; phylum Bacteroidota; class Bacteroidia; order Flavobacteriales; family Weeksellaceae; genus Chryseobacterium. The sequence goes on along the minus strand of NZ_NRQT01000001.1, from coordinate 623,296 downwards.
TGTAGAGCTGGTAGAGACAAAAGGTATTGAAATGGCTATTATTGATGCTCATTTCCCTGAAGGAAACAGCCTACATATTTTACCACAGATGAAAAGTGCAAATCCCGATCTCAAGATCCTTGTTTTTACAGGACTTGAAGAAGATCTGTATGCACTGAAATTTATAAAGGCTGGAGCTAACGGATATCTGAGTAAACTGAGTGAAGAAGAAGAGGTAAGAGAAGCCATTTTACAGTTTATTGAAAAAGGAGAATACTTTTCTGATCTCACAAGAAATTTATTGGTACAGTTTATTTATAATCCAAATGTGATAAGCCCACTGAGCAGTTTAACCAAAAGAGAACTGCAGATTGCAGAGCTGTATGCAGAGGGATATGGAAATCTGGAAATTGCGAATAATTTAAATGTAAAGCAAAATACAGTGAGTACAATCAAAAAAAATATCTTTGAAAAGCTTAAAATTGAAAACCTTGTAGAGTTGATTGATCTTATCAAAACACATCATAAAATATAGGTTTCCTAAGGTCTATTCCACACTTTGTTATTATTTCAGTTGTTTTATAGATAAATATCTATGCCTTATCTGATATGTATCGATGAGGTTTGTAGATGATATTATCCTGCAATGTCGTTACTTTGTAGTATAAAATTTACCAAATGAATTGCTAATGCTTTTTTAGTTATTTCACTTCATTTGAACAAGTAAATTGAAATAACTATAAAATAACAAGTTATAGTTACATAAAACACAAGTGATGAAGATTGATTAACAAGTGATGAGATTAATACAAATGTGTATGAATGACCTTAAACGTGGATTTCTTGAAAAAACCAAATGATAAGAAAAAAACACAAATTAATATAAAGAGATTCAAGGTCTGGTTATGAGTACAAAAGAAAAGGGAGGCAATAAAAGCCTCCTTTTTTTATTGACAATTGTATGTAGCACTAAAACTATACATTATTACCTTTATTAAAATTTTTGAATAGCTTCAAAACTTACGGGTGTGAAGAAGTTAATCAGGTTTCCATCCGGATCACAGAACAGAAGAGAACGATTTCCCCAGGGCATTGTTGTAGGTTCCTGCACAATATGATCTGTCAGGTTTTTAATCCTTTCATATTCATCATCTACATCAGTAACTAGAAATTCTATGATGATATTGCCTTGATTTTTAGATTCTGTAAGATGCTCACCTCCGAACATTTTCATAGTACGTGTACTTCCTATAGCTATGGTGATAGAGTTCGTTCTTAGTTCTGCAAAATCTTCCGTGAACCATTGAGCTGTGGATTCCATTACTTTTTCGTAAAACTGAACAGACTGTCTGATGTCTTTTGTAATGATTCTTAATGATGCTAATTTCATATAATCCTGTATTTAAATAATTTGATACAAAATTAAGAGCAGACTATGACAATAGGCTGTCAGTAGGATTTTGAAGTGAGGTAATTTTTATTTTCCCATAGAATACAAAGGTTAACACAGATGTTTTTGAATAATAAAATTGGAGGCTTTGAAAGCTGATTCGTATTTTTTATACTGCGTCTTATTTAGTAGAAGTTAGCAATATGAATAAGTTGTTTAAAATCAAGGATTCGTATTTTCCGTCCCTCAGATTTAATTAATTTTTCCTGCTTAAAATCATTGAGGATACGGGCCAGTGTTTCTCGGGCTGTTCCTACCATATTGGCAAGATCTACGCGGGATAGAGAAATTAATACTTCCGCTTCAGGAGTATCATTAGATTTATATTTGTCATGAAGGATCAATAAACTAAGTGCAGCCCGTTCTCTTACAGTACGGTGTGATAGAACAGCAATAAGATTGGCCATTACACTGAATTCATGGCTCAGAGATTTCAACAAAAGTCCGGAAAAAACAGAAGACTGGTTAAGGATTTCCAGAAAGTTGTCTTTTGAAATAAAAGAGATAACAGAATTTTCAAGAGTAGAAGTGGTGTCTCCATAAGATTCCTGGCTCAAAATAGCTGAATATCCGAAAAACTCTCCGGTACTGTAAATATAGATGATCTGCTCCCGGCCATCATTATCCACTTTATATTTTTTTATTTTCCCCTCATTAAGGTAATAAATGCCATTAGGCTTTGTGCCGTCAGTGAATATAGCCTCATTTTTTCGGTAGTTTTTAGTTTTCATGGCTTTTAGAAGCAAATCCTTATCATATTCAGGAAGTTCATCAAAAAGATATTGATTATTGAAAATAAATTTTGAGATCATAATTTTTCTAAAGAAGCTATTGAATATACATTCAGTTTGTAACTTAAATCACATTTTAAACCGATATAAATCACCAGATTTTCTGCCTGAACGAATTAATTTTACAAAAGTAATAAAATAGATTTTGAATTAGGATTTATAATAATTCTGATCATTATAGAACCATCATCAGCTCCAAGAAATAAAGAATAATAAATCTGAAATCCACAGATTTTTTTTAAAAATCATAGTAGGATAAGAAGATGAAATTTTAACCATCATAAAAATATAAAAGAGCACTGGATAAGAATTTAAGTTGACATGTTTTTCACAGCGGTTGCTGACATTTTAAATTATTTTTTTTACTTATTTATTTTATCCAGTTGTTTTTAAGGAATATTTTTTAGGTTTTAGAATCAAAAAATAAACGGTTATCCCAAAATTGGAATAACCGTTTTATGCTAATAGAAGAAAGCCTATTGAATTTGAAAAACAAGCGATCTTACAGTATGTGCAGAGAAATATCCCAACGCTCCATTGCTGATATTGCTGGGCGGGTTAGCAGGAGTAACGGTACCGTAACCGTCAGAAATCTGAAGAAGCGCACTGTAATAAGTGAAAATATTGGTGTCAATAGATTGCATCTCAACGCGGATTTCATCTCCGGGTACAACTTCATGGTCTCTCCCTTTATTATCATCATTAGGAAGACCTAAGCTCCACTGATTGGGTAAGCCATTATTTAGATTATCAGAAAGTACACTAATGTATTTTTTTGATAAATTATTGATGGTAACACTAAACAGATAACGATTACCCAGTTCTGCCGGGTCGGTAAAGACCGGAAGAAGAGTATAGGTTGTTTTATCTCCCATTTTAAAAGAATCCTGTACAAGGCCTTCCAGTTCCACCGCTTGAGGCATAGTACTTTGGGCAGTATATTGTTTTCCATCTGCCAAAACCTTAAGAGTGTAAGTTCTTCCTGCTACCCCTTGGAAGGAACTTGTTTTGTATTCCCCACTTCCTGTATACGTTAGAGTTTCTGTTTGTCCAGTGTTGTCGCTTAAAATAACCTGGGCACCTGTAACAGCAGGGTATTGGTTAGGTTGGGAAAAGCCAACAGATTTGGTAATTTTTACAGTGTATGATCCCTCAGTATCAGTAACATTTCCTTCAATGACAATGTTTCCGCTTTGATCAGTCAAATCTAAGTCGATCTCTTTTTCACAGGATGTTAATACAAATGCAGATAATATGATAAAGAATGTTTTTTTCATGATTTAAAATTTGAAATTGTAAGTGATGTTAGGTACCCATCGGAATAGGGAAGTCTGCATAGCACGGGTAGTTCCCGGATTGTTTGGGTTGTCTTCAAAATTAATGGTGTAGGCATTTTCACGGCCGTACAGATTATAGATTCCAAAAGTCCATGATCCTCGGAAACGTTTATTAGATTCCGGTTCATAAGTGGCACTAAGATCCATTCTGTGATAAGCAGGCATTCTGTCTGCATTTCTGCTGTTGTATTGGAATATGGTCTGTCCGTTCAGTTCATATTTTCCAACAGGGAAGGTAACTGCATTTCCTGTGCTGTAAAGGAACAGTCCTGAAAGAGTCCATTTTGAATTAAGCTGATAAGTGGCTACCACAGAAAGGTCATGGGTTTTGTCCATTCTTGCATTGTACCATTGGTTATCATTAATTCCGTCAATTTTTCTTTCTGTTTTGGATAGTGTATAGGAAATCCAGCCTGTAAGCTTTCCGCTTTTCTTTTTGGCGATAAGTTCCAGTCCGTAAGCCCTTCCTTTTCCAAACAGTAATTCACTTTCTACATCTGCTGCAGTACTGAAACCAATCTGCGCTCCATTTTTGAAATCAATCTGATTCTGCATAGATTTGTAATAGATTTCAGCATTCAGTTCATAATTATTGTTATTGAAATTTCTGCTGTATCCTACACTGATCTGATCTGCTATTTCAGGTTTTACAGAATAGCTGCTTCCAATCCATTGGTCTGTAGGGTTTCCACTGCTGCTGTTACTTAAAAGGTGAAGGTTCTGGGTATTTCTTGAATATCCCCCTTTTACACTGCTCACTTCATTGATACGGTAGTTTGCCGTAATACGAGGCTCAATGTTGGTATATGTTTTCCCGAATTTTCCTTTTTCTAAGTACTGACTTCCTGTGAGTACCCCATTTTCATAGGTATTGAAAGTATCTCCACCCAAAACACTGAACAGGGAAAGTCTTGCTCCGTAATTAATAGTCAGCTTTTCTGTTGCTTTGAAATCATCATTGATATACAATGCATTTTCCCATGAATATCTTGAATTTCTTGGAAAAGAATTAACAATGGTTCCGGAGGCACTGCTTGGCGTAAGAGTATGATAAATAGACTGCAGACCAAAACGTACAGAATGCTTATTTCCTGCAAACCAGGTAAAATCCTGCTTAAGGTTCCAGTCCTGTATCTTTGAATTTAAGTTGAACTCACTGTCATTATTTTTCAGGCTGATTTTGTAATCATAATTGCTGTAGATAAGGGAAGTATTGGAAAATAATTTACTGTTGATAATACTGTTCCAGCGTAATGTAGCCGTAGCATTTCCCCAATCTGTATTGAATGTATCTCCCAATCCTAATACATCTCTTCCGAAATATCCCGAAATATAAATACGGTTATTTTCATTGATCTGATAATTAGCTTTCAGGTTAAGATCATAAAATATAATTTGTTGTCTTTATAATCTTTAGAGGACTTAAGAAACAAATCTGCATAGGTTCTTCTTCCCGATACAATAAATGAGGATTTTTCTTTCTGAAGAGGGCCTTCTACACTCAGTCTGCTGCTGATCAGTCCAATTCCTCCGTTAACATTATAGTTTTTGTTATTTCCGTCTTTCATTTTAACATCCATTACTGAAGAAAGACGTCCACCATATTGTGCCGGGCTATTTCCTTTGATGATGCTGGCATCCTTCAAGGCATCACTGTTAAACGTACTGAAAAAACCAAGTAAATGCGAAGCATTATAAACTGGAGCCTCATCCAGTAAGATTAGGTTTTGGTCTGTAGCACCCCCTCTCACACTGAATCCGCTGCTTCCTTCACCATTGCTTTTAATACCGGGTAAAAGCTGTATGGTTTTCATAACATCCTTTTCTCCGAATAATACCGGAAGCTTCTCAATATTTTTGATGCTTAATGTTTCGGTTCCCATCTGGGCGCTGGTGAGGTTCTTATCCTTTTTAACTCCAGTTACAACCACTTCATCTATCGTGTTGGACTTCTGTTCCTCCTGGTTAAGGAAAAGGTCCAGTTTCATATTCTGTTCAACATTAATTTGCTGCTCAAAATCTTTGTAACCAGGATAAGAAATAACGATGGTATGGTTTCCTTCTGGCAGTGATAGAGAGTAAAATCCATATTCGTTGGCTACAACGTTAATCGAAGGATCATCGCTTACTTTTACCGTTACACCTATCAGCAGTTCGCCGTTTTTTTTATCCTTTACTGTTCCGCTTACGGAGCGGGATTGCTGTTGGGCCATCATCAGAGTGCTGAAACAGAGCGCAGCAGTGGCTGCGGTAATTTTTAAAAAAGATGTTTGCATTAGTTTTTTTTAAAGTAGTAGACCTTCTTCTATATGTATCTGGAGTTTATAGTTTCCTGTTGATTAGTTGAATGAATGGGGAATTAGTTACATATAAATTCCCGGAATTATGAAAAAAATAAAATATTTCTTATTGTTAATCAGTGTTTTCTGAAATTTTAATATGAAAGATTATGGAAAAAGACTGTGGAAAATGTATTCATTTTAAAGTTGTTGTGGTTTTAGTGAATCAAAAATAGATTATGGGGGTAAAAAGCACAAATGTGTGAATTGGTTATTTTTATTTATTAATATTAATTTTTTTAAGCATACAACGGGAAAATTTATATAATATTTTGATCTTGATAGGTTAAAATTATAAATCATGTGAAAATATTTTTCCTTTTTTAGGGTGCTTCAATCCAAATTTTAAACTTATCTTGCCTGTGAAGAATGATCAGAAGAGTATGGGAAATTTTAAAAAGTGGATGATGAGCAATCTTTCCACGATCTTATTGACGGTTTTGTTTATTATTATATTGGTAAATCCGGATGCCAAAGCGTGGCTGATGAGACAGGTTGCTTCTACAGGAATTCTTAATTCCAGTATTTCTGAAGCGGGGGAGAAACCAAATGCTAAAGCAGCTTATACCGGGTTAATGCTGAAAAATGAAGACGGAACCCTTATAGATTCCTCTCATCTGAAAAATAAAGTGGTTTTCATTAACTTCTGGGCATCATGGTGCCCGCCATGCCGAGCTGAGTTTCCATCAGTTGAAAAGTTGTACAACAAATATAAAACCAACCCTGATATAGTATTTCTTACGGTAAATCTTGATGATAATCCTTCCCTGGGAAAAACCTATCTAAAAGAAAAAGGATTTACAGTTCCTTTTATAACCCCGGCAGGGAATATTCCTGGAGAACTTTATAACGGCTCATTACCAACAACCGTTGTACTGGATAAAAAAGGAGAAATTCGTCTTCATCATACCGGAGTGGCAGATTACAGTAAAGATTCTTTTTACCGGCAAATTGATTCATTACTGCAATAAAAAGAGCATACATAAATACTTTTAGTAATCGAAAATATGAATTTGTATACCTTATTTTCCTTTCATCCGAAAGAGGATTATTATTTCTCCGTGATAGATAAACAGGGAACTATTTTTGATAAATTCAAGCTTCCTGAATGCCGGGAAATTCCAATCAGAAATAATATCATTCCTATAAAAGAAGAATTTACTGAAGAGTATTCTCTGAATATTGATGAGTTTTTAAAGGATTACGACATCTATACCTGCTATACAGGGGGTACAGGAGATTTGTTTTCTGAGAAAGCAGTTGTAGCTTTAAAGACACAGCTTCAGGATGAAGTTGAATTTATTCCGTGTATGTTGAAAGGCCAGAAAGTGCCTGTTTATGCAGCATTATTCCTGAAAATGGCTCCTATTGTAAAGGACTTTGAAGGAATGGGATTTACATTTGAAGATATTCCGTTGTCAGAGGTGAAATATGCCGTTCAGGATGAAAACAAAGGAATTAAATTCGTTACTCAGGCTTTTGTAGAGCTTGTGAAAAAATATGATCTGAAAATTGAATGCAAACTACAAACCCATGATACCATTTAATAATGATTTCATTTAAAATACTCTCCATAGAAGAAATAGAGGCTGAGATTCTCAAAGAAAAAGGAAATGGACAAAATTTTCCCAAAACTATTGATTTTCCATTTCCTGAAAATTATAAAAGTCTGGTTACCTTAATAAAAACAACAGAGATAGCATCAGAAGCTATTCTATTTAATGCTGTGGAAGCTGTAAATGAAAATAAAGAATTTGTATTGTCAGATTATTGGTGTTTTGCGGGAAACGGGCAGGGAGACCGTTGGTTTCTGGATAAAAACGGAGTTGTTTTCTTTTATGATCATGATTATGACGAAAGATTAGAACCAATGAATATCAGCTTTGAACAATGGCTGCAAATGGCATTTATTATCCAGCAGCTGGATTTGTATTTTGATGAGTACGATTACGTTTCAGAACCTGTCAGAAAAAGTTTTTATGAAGCCCTGAATCTTATTCGTCCCGGGTTAAGTGAAATTTATCCTTTTACTGTTTAACTTTAGCTGAAACATGACCTTTATGATTGCAGAACTTTATAGAATCAGCTACTTTTGAAGTCAGAATAAAATTATTTATCACTAATATCATTTTTATATTTCCCATGAATGTAGACCAACTGAAGGAGAAAGCGCAGCCTATGATTCGCAAAGCACAGATATTTGTTCTGGCCCGTGAGTCTGATGAAAAAACAGCTTATGCCAATGAAGATGAATCTGTTCGTTTTCTGGTGAAACATTTAGATCAATGGATGGCTCTTACCGAAGATCAGGATGAATTCAGCTTTTTACCTATTGATATAAAATCTATTAATTTAAATAAATATACAGCGTTAGCCGGAAAGCCCATAGAGATTTATCCGCCGTTTGAAACCTTAATGCATTACGGAGATGAAGAAATCCAGCAATGGATTACTGAGAATGATGGGGATAAGGATGATTTGTGCAGCCTGTTTGCCTTTGCTTCAGATGAATATACAGATATTTGGATGGACTCTCATCCTATCTATTCATATGAAGGAATCTTTGCTTACCAGGGTGGTTGGGCAATGACCTGGCCGGAAGATGATGCTCCTATGCAATGGAATGAGGACCTGGAGTTTCTTTTTCAGGTCGGGTTACAGAATGAGCCTTTTATAGAAGTGTTCTATGATAAAAAGAATGCTTCCTATATCTGTATAGAACGTAATACATAAAGACGTGGAAGAAGTACAACATGTTTACTGCGACAAGCATGGGCAACAGGACCTGAAGTTACTATGCAGCCACCTTCTTGCCGTCAGTAATGAGCCGATAGGTTTTTACGAATGTAAGCCGGAAGATATGGCCTGGTGTAACGAATGTGAAGAAGCCTTAAGCAAAACAAGAACAGACGAAGAACAGGATCAATGGTCTCTGGACTGCGATTACAAAATTGTATGTACCGTATGCTGGGATACTATAAAAAAATCAAACCAAATTATTAAAAAACCAATGAATTTAACAGAATTAGAACAGAAATACAACATTCAATACCCTGAAATCTACAAGCAGTTAGCTGAAAATAATATGCTGGATTGGGGAGTATCCGGATCAAACTGGTATTATGATACTTTTCCGAAGTTAAAAGCAAATCCACCTTTACTTTTATTTGGATTTGATATTGAAATCTGGAATGACCAGGAGCTTGTTGAAACTGCTATTGAGGAAATGTCTGATGAGGAAGATTACAGAAACATTCATCCGGACTATCAATTTATTCCGTTTGCACAGAATGGAGCCGGAGACCTGTATGCCTTTCAGTTTGATCTGCAAAAAGACGGAACTGTACCTGTAACGCTAATTCCCCATGATGATGAGGAAGCAGAGGTATTGGCCGGAAATTTCCAGGATTTTATTTTCCGTCAACTCCTGGAATCAGTAACAGAGATACATGAAGATTCTATGTTCTACGAAGAGGAAGAAGAAGATCTGAAACAGAACCTTTTTAACCAGCTGAAAACGCATGAGCCGTATCTCACGGCAAAGCAGGTAGAAATCCTGAATAGCATTTACACAAGGGATATCTTTGAATACACTTACAAAATTCCCAATGGCGGATCATTTGAAACCGAAGGACTGGTAACATTTGATGAGGTAGAAGAAATTTTAAATAAAGAGATTGCTTCTGAACATTTGAACAGAAGCTTTAATTATACAGAATCTCCGAAATCATAAGTACGTTATTAGATAATTGTTAAAAAGCCTGCAGTTGTGATCTGCAGGCTTTTTTATTGATTTTATCATATTAATTCAGGGACTGAATAAATTCATCAGCATATTGAATCAGCTGCACCAAAGCAGTTTCTTCCATTGGATAATGACCTCCATTTTTTAATAATTTTACAGTAAGAGGAGCTTTAATTCCTTTCATGGAACGTTCACTCAAATGAAGAGGTGTCCATTGGTCATTATCGGGTTGTGTCAATAGAATAGGGCATTTGTTGAATTGTGTTACAGGAATAGGCAGGTGATAATGCATGTATTCATATAAAAACTGCAGCTGAACGTTAGCACCGGCAGAAACATCATCCTTCAGGAATATTTTTAAAGCCTTTTCATTATTGGTGAGAAAATTCATTTTGGAAACAGCTTTCATAGGCAGCTGAAATCTTTTGAGACCTATTTTATTCAGGAAATTCATCATAGGAAACATAAACCCGTTAGACCATCCAAACTTTGCGGTTTCTTTTCCAACCGTTTTATCATCATTTTTCAGGAAACACATTCCGACAATTCCATGGACTTCATCCATAAAACAGGCAGCGTTATAACAGACCATTCCACCAGCACTTAAACCATAAAGAATAGGCTTTTTATAATCGCGTTTCGTTTCAGAGTTTACAAAATCAGCGAAACAGTGTATCCAGTCATCATAGGTGATATCTTTTTGATTAACCTCTGTCATTCCATAACCAAGATTATCTATCGCAACCACTTCATATCCAAGTTCTGCCATTTTATGGCCAAAGATCATATTCATCTGGCGGCCATTGGTTCCTACACCATGATGCAGAAAAATTCTGTATTGTGCATTGGGGTTAGGGTAGCGGTCAAGGTGGATATTATTTCCTTTCCATTGCCAAACTTCTTCTAAGGGAAGATTCTTATCTGTGATCTGAAAATCTAAAGGAAGCAATTCGTTCAATTGTTTCCAGGCTTTATTGTTTTGATACGTTTTCATTTTTTTACTGATTTAAATTAACACTACAAAGTTCAGGATCAGTAAAATGAATTCGTTTAAAGTAATTTAAAAAGTGATCTTTGCTTTAAGATTGCTGAGCCAAACGTTCGTGATCCCCATAAAGCTGGCAATATTCTGCCCTGAAAAACGAAGAAACAGGAAATTGTAATGCTCATACAGCCATTTCAGATACTCTTCACTGGTTAATCCCAGCTGGAAATTCCTGAAAAGATCAATAGCCAGAAAAAGTTCTTCAGTTTTGTGAGTGTAAAACCCGAGGAGTTCTATATCGTTTTGAATGAGATTAAAAAAGAAATCATAGTCTGCGGCAATCACTACCGATTTTTCATTCGCTCTTATTTCATAATTGGTTTTCTGATGAAAATAAACCGAATCATAGGATTTAAAGAACTCACAAAAAGATTCAGTATGGAACATGACGGTTTTTTCTTCCCCTCTTGAAGTAATGATATTCCGGATAAAGCTTCCCTGTATGATACAGTATATCTTACGGTTGTTAGACTGAAAGGCGATCAGAGGTTCTCCTTTTTCAAGATTGATAACCTCACAATGGTTTTTCAAAGTATGTAAAATAGACCCGTCATTGATAGGAGGAAGTTTGTTAATCAGTATGTCAAAATATTGATGGGTGTCCATTCCTGTGTATTTACCACTAATATACAAATATAGTCTGTGATTTTCTTCATGAAAAAACAGTACTTTTATACCTTAAGAACCTAAATATGCCGGATCGGTTAAGAGCTCATATCGAAAAAATACTTCCTCTGAATGATGAAGAGTTTGACTATATATCTTCCTGTTTTACCTATAAAAAATATAAAAAACATCAGTTTTTAATCCAAGAAGGAGAACCTGTTCCCTATAATTACTTTGTGTTGAAAGGACTTCTGAAATTAGTATATACAGACGAAGCCGGAAAAGAACATATTGTAGGTTTTGCCATGGAAGACTGGTGGGAAACTGATTTCTCTGCCTATTATCAAAACCAAATAGCAACCATGTCATTGGAATGTGTGGAAGATACAGAAGTATTATGTCTCACACTTGAAGACTATAGAAAAATCTGCAGTATTCATCCTAAAATGGAACATTTCTTCTTGGAAAAAGCCTATATGGGTTTTATTTCCGCGCAACAACGCATCATTTCTACCATGACAACAGGAATAAAAGAACGGTATGAACAGCTATTGGAAAAATATCCATCTTTGGTACAACGGGTTCCCAAATCATTACTTGCTGCTTACTTGGGAGTTTCCAGGGAAACCCTGAGCCGATTACCATTATAAATTGTGATTTCCGTCACTTCATAATCGTGATGGGAATCACAGAATTTTGCTGTATCTATTCTGCAATTTTGCAAAGTAATACATAACAAAATTCAACAGGTACAATGGAAAAAAGAACCGTAAACCCATGGAAATGGCAGGAAGAACGCAGCTACTCACAGGCTGTGGAGGTAAGAAATGTGCAAGCCACTTTATACTGTTCAGGACAGGCCGCAATTGATCCGGATGGTACTTCAAGCAATAAGGATATGAAAAGCCAGCTGGAACAGGCAATTGCAAATCTTGAAGAACTAATTACAACAGCAGGGTATGAATGTAAAGGAATTGTAAGATTGAATATTTATACCACTTCAACACAAGAGTTATGGCCTCACTTTCCAATTCTTCAGGAATGGATTGCGTTGCACAATATTGAGCAGGCCGTCACGATGCTTGAGGTGAATGGCTTATTTGAAACACTGAAAGTAGAGTTGGAAGCTACAGTAGTTAAATAATCTTTAAAGCTTAAGAGGTTGTTTCAAAAGCCTCAAAAGCCCTCTGTCATTCTGAACGCAGCATTGCGAGATGAAGGATCTCAATACAAAAAAGGCTCTCGCAGATCTCACAGATTACGCAGATTTTTAATCACAATTACCCGTCTAATCAGCTCAATTTTCGAGATAATAATAAACATGGTCTCTGTCATTTTAAATCTCTACTTAAAATGACAGTTTCTTTTTTTACTATCTTTATATAAACTAATCTGTAATTATATTGAGAGTATGAATATTCAACTTTTTTCAAAAAATACATTAGTAGGCGGTGCTACGCAGGGAATAGGAGCTGGAATTGCCATTGAACTGGCAAAATGTGGAGCCAATGTTACGGTAATGGCCCGTAACGAGGCAAAACTTAAGGATTTTACAGCTGTATTGCCAATCGTGAACCAGAATCAAAAACATGAATATCTGGTTGCTGATTTTTCTGATTTTGATAGCTATAAAAAGATCATTACAGAGTATTTTAACACTCATTCTGTAGATATTTTAGTGAATAACACCAATGGCCCTGAGCCGGGACTTGCTGTTGATAAAAATGTAGCAGATTATCAGAAAGCTTTTGATCTTCTTTTTAAAACAGTCTGTGAAACAACCTTATTGGCTTTACCGCATATGATTGAACAAAAAAAAGGGCGCATCATCAATGTCTCTTCACTCTCTGTAAAAGAACCTATCGGTAGTCTGGCCCTTTCCAATTCTATCCGTTCTGCAGTAATGGCTTGGGCAAAAACATTATCCAATGAAGTCGCTCAGCATAATATTACTGTGAATAATATTTTAACAGGATATTTTGATACAGCGCGTATCCAGAGCCTGATCAGCCATGATGCTCAAAAAGCAGGTACATCTGAAGAAGAGATCAAACAGATGAGAGAAAATAAAATCCCGATGAAAAGGTTCGGAAAACCTGAAGAATATGGGCATCTGGTAGCTTTTCTGGCCTCAGAATATGCGTCTTATCTTACCGGGGCTAATATTCCTTTGGATGGTGGGCTGAATAATACGTATTAAGTTACAGGAAATGAAGCGGCAGGCTGGAAGAAATACAAATTGTAATTTCCTAAAGAGAACCTCCATTAGTATTAAGTCTAATTGTAGCTTCCAACCTTCCTCATCCAGCTTCCAGCCTCATCCATAATTTTATTTAAAAAAATCACAGGTTGATGTAATATTCCCTCCACATCAGTTGTCATATCAATATTGGAAAATATTATATGAAACACTGGTCTTTTAAAAAGTGGAACACCGTATTGGGTTGGTTCCTTTTCTCTATTGCATTAATTACCTATTTCTCCACCATGGAGCATTTCCTTAGTTTTTGGGATTGTGGAGAGTATATTTCTTCAGCGGCAAAGCTTGAAGTAACTCATGCTCCGGGAGCAGCATTATTTCAGATTGTGGGGGCAGTTGCCAGTATATTTGCCTTTGGGAACAGTAGCAATTATTCTATAGTGATTAATGCTATGTCGGCACTTTTCAGTGCATTTACTATTTTGTTTCTGTTCTGGACCATTACTCACTTTTTAAGAAGGCTTTTACATAAAAACTTAGATGATCTTACAGGACTTCAGGGAATTTCAGTTTTATTTGCAGGTGCCATTGGAGCTTTATGCTTTACATTTTCAGATACATTTTGGTTTTCAGCGGTAGAAGGAGAGGTGTATTCGATGGCTTCACTGTTTATTGCAATTTTGGTGTGGCTTATTACTAAATGGGAAAACGAAGATACAGCAGCAGATAACGAAAGATGGATTATCCTTATTTTCTTTATTCTTGGACTTTCAGTGGGAATACACATGATGTGTATGCTGGCTATTCCGGCCATATGTTTGGTGTATTATGCGAGAAAGTATTCATTTACATGGAAGAGTTTTATCATCGCTAATCTTATCACATTGGGCGTTCTTGCATTGGTATTTAAAATTATTTTTCCATTGATAATGACGATGTTTGGACAGTTGGAAATATTCTTTGTCAACGGTTTAGGGCTTCCTTTCCATTCAGGAACTATTGTAGCTTTTGTGTTGATGGCTGCTGTCTGTTATTTCATGATTAAGTATGCAAGGAAAGCCAAAAGGAATATTTATCAGACTGCCGTTTTATCTGTTGTGTATATGATCATAGGCTTTTCGTGTTGGCTGGTAATCCCGATTAGGGCGAATGCCAATCCTCCAATGAATCTTAATAATCCTGATACAGCTATTGGAATGAAGGATTATTACAATAGGGTGCAATATGGAGACTGGCCCACTACTTATGGACAAAACTATACTGCAGCTCTAGATAAAAAAGGAATAGAAAAGAATGAGGATGGAAGTTATAAAAGAGAAATTACAGGGGATAATTATGAAAAGGATGAAAAGACCAGGACCTACAGAAAAACAGGAGAAAGATTTAATTATGTCTACAATAAATCTCACATAAGCTTTATGCCCAGAATGTTCAGTGAAGATAAAGAGGTGATGGCCAATTATATTTCGATGTACGGAGCTCCTGACTTTACATTCAACTATGATAACGAAGATGTGGCAGACAGCCCACAGGCTAAGCAGATCTTTGATGAATTAAGAGCAAAATATGAAGATGACTCCATCACGGTTGAAGATTATATGAAAGTAAAACCATATGATCTTATTAATGTTCAAAGACCTTCATTTGCCCAGAATATGGACTATTTCTTTACCTTTCAGAATGGTTATTATTTTGTAAGATATCTGATGTGGAACTTTGCAGGAAGGCAGAATGATCTTCAAGGCCATCTGGAAAACACCCATGGGAACTGGATTTCCGGATTTTCCTTTATTGATAATGCTTTATGGGGAAATCAGGACAACATCCCTGCTAAGTTTAAGAATGAAAGCACGGTGAAGTTCTTTTTCCTACCGCTAATATTGGGATTAATTGGTTTCTTCTTTCAGCTAAACAGAGACTTTGGACGATTTTATGCACTTCTTTCCCTATTTGTTCTAACAAGTATCGGAATTGTTTTTTATACAGGAGTAAAACCTTTTGAAGTAAGAGAGAGAGACTATGCAATGGTAGGTTCATTCTATTCTTTTGCTATTTGGATTGGACTGGGTGCAGGATCCATTTTATGGTTTTTTCAATCTAAAGTAAAATCTAAAGCTGCTCCTATTATATTGGGAATAGTTTTGCTGGGAATTCCTTTTATGATGGGTTTTCAGAATTATGTTCCGCATGACCGCAGCAGGAAATCTGCTGCCTATGATTCTGCTTATTCTTTCCTTGCATCTCTGCCTAAAAAAGGTGTAGTTTTCACTTATGCCGATAATGATACTTATCCGGTTTGGGGATTACAGGAAACAGAGAGGTTCCGGGATGATGTTAAAACAGTAAATTTTACTCTGCTGGCAACTCCGTGGAACATTGATCAGGTAAAAAGAAGAACTTATAATGCCATGGGAATTCCGGGTGAGCTGACTCATGAGGATTACAGGGATGGTGTAAATGATCAGGTGTACCTGATGAAAAAGGAAGACTGGGAAGGCTTATTTGCAATGTTAAAGGATCAGGGGGCTCCGGATACAGAGTTTCAGGAATTCAGAAAATACCTGACTCAGGATTCAATGACGTTAAAAGAGGCCTTGAAATTCCTGAAATATAAATCTCCGGCAAAAGATGAGTTGCTGAAAATGTATTTTGGAGAAAAAGAATACGAGAAATACAATATTATTCCGGTGCATAAATTCGTATTTCCGGTCAATAAAGAAAATGCTGTGAAATCGGGGATTATTAATCAGGCAGATCTTCCAAATACTATAGATCAGATAGCGATTAATTATGAAGCCAATACTCTTTATAAAAGTCATCTCATCATGCTGGATTTACTGGCCAATTTTGACTGGAAACGTCCGATCAGTTTCTCGTCTGGTGGAATGTATGACAGTGAAAATATCTTTTACCTTGATGACTATCTTCAGTTTGACGGTTTCAGCTACAAACTGGTTCCTATCCGTACCACTCAAAGTCCGGATGGAGATAAGGGCAGAGTAGATGCCCATTCACTTTATAATGTAGTGAAAAACTACAAATGGGGTAATTTTAAAGATCTTAGTAATCACTACGATGAAACTGGTATATCTGATATTATGAACTACAGGATGTCTGTGAGCAGAGCGGTTTCTGCATTGGTGGCGAGTGGTGATAAAACAAAAGCTTTAGAATTGCTAAATCTTGTTTCAAGAGAAATCCCTGCCGAAAAATATAATGATCCCCGTTCATTAAGTTCAATTGTTACGGCTTATATTGTTGCAGGCCAGGAACAGAAAGGCCTTCAATTGGCTGAGAATCTTAAAAGAGAAATTTTTTATGAATATGACTATTATCAGAGTCTTTCTCCTAAATTCAGAGCAGCAGCCAGAAGACAGATGAGATCTAAGCCTATGGAATATTCTCTTGTGGTTTCTGCGGTAACAGATGCTTACAGAAAAACAGGTCAGAATGATAAAGCACGGAGCTATCTGTTGAAATCTGTAGAACCAATTGATAAGAAGTTTAATGCATTTGTGAAAAATCTCCAGCAGATGGACAAAGAAACAGCAATGAAAGAATCTGAAAATGTTCAGAGAATCACTCCTTTTTATCAGTATTTATTTAATGTAATGGAACCTTTTGATTCTACCTATTCAAAAAAGAAAGAAGAGCAGATTACTGCAGCTATTATTAAAGCAACTCAATAGCAAAAAATATAACCATTAAGATGAGGTAAGACATTCGGAATAAAGGATTTTGTTTTTATAGTTTCGTTTTAAAATCTTAGATTTTACCTTGTATATTCTGAATCTTATCTCATTAATGGTTTTTAGCTATAGCCTTTAAATTCAATATTTAAAGGCTTTTTTATTTTAATGACTTAAAAATTGATGAAATATTTAATTAATATCTCAATATTCCACTCCGTTGGAGGGGTGGCGAAAATTCAAAGAATTTTTGACGGGGTGGTTTTTACCCTCATCCCAAAACATCAAAAAGCCTTACTACTTTTCCTAAGATCCGAAGGTCTGGATTGCGTAAACTCATGAAAAGTATCACTAAAAGCACTGATTGAACTGTAACCTACATCATCAGCAATCTCATTAATAGGTTTATCTGTATTTAAAAGGAGTTCAATCGCTTTGATGATCCTCAATGTTTTCAGATACTGAAGAAAAGAGATATCCATATCCGCTTTAAACAGGCGGGACATAGAACGTTCACTCAACCCAAATCTGGCACTTACATTGGAAAGCGTAAGTTTTTCTCCCATATTCCATTCAAGATAGGAAACTATTTTCATCATCTGCTTGTTGTGCGTAGCAGGAAGAATAATAGGTAAAGGCTGTTTATGGGTTTTAGGAAGAATCTTTTTTAAAGCTACCAGAAACTCAAAGTTTTCATCTTTTTCAGTAACATGTTTTTCATCCCATATTTCTGTATATTTAATCATCTGGATCAAAAGTTCCGATGCCGGATAAATTCCCAGCCTGCCGTAAAAAGGATCTGAAACATCATCATAAGCATAAAAATAAAGAGACCGAAGAACTGTTGCTGTATGACCAATTTCTAAAATATGTTCCATACCCTGCGGAATCCAGAAGAAGTGTCTGGCAGGTACCACATACGTCCTGTTATCGATGGTAATATAAGCAATACCGCCTTCTACATAGCTCAGCTGTCCCTTTGTATGCTTATGAAACGGAATCAGTTTCTCTGATTTTTCATGCATTACAAATACACTTTTCTCGTGTTTGTCGATGTCCGGAAGCGCTGCAATTAATCCCATAGAAAAATCAAAATAAGAATGAAAATGCAAATATAATCATTTGGCCGGAATCATGTAAAACTTGACTATTTTAGGTAAATAAAATTTACAGATTGCCAATAAATTTGCAGTGCAATAATTCGAAAAATTCAAATGAAAATCTATGTCACCGGACTGCTAATGTTAGGAGCTTCCTACTTTATATCGGCTCAGACAGGCAGTCCACGAAATGATACCATCCGAATCTCCCTAAAAGACGCATGGCAAAGAGCTGAAGAAAACAGCCGTCATATTAAAATAAATACCCTTAGTGTAGACATTGCGGAAGCAGAAGTAAAAGATACCAAAAGAGAAAGACTTCCGGAAATACAAGTGAAAGGATCAGTAGAAAAAGCATCCAACATTCCCATCTATGAAAACGGAATTTTTTCCAAACCCAGCCAACACGAAGTCATCCATACCCTTTACAGAGTGGGAGCCGATTTTTATCTGAATATTTACAACGGAAATAAGCTCAACCTTAAAATTAAAGAAAATCAGACCTTACAAAAGGTGAAAGAAATCCAGAAAGAACAGGCTGTTTCCGATATTCATTACAAAACAGCAACCCTTTACCTCGAACTTCAGAAAACACTTATCTTCAGGGATCTTATTAAACAGGATATTAAAGATCAGGAAGTACAGCTTAAAGAAATAAAATCTCTGTATAAAAACGGAGTGGTTCTGAAAAGTGATGTTTTAAGAATAGAACTTGAGCTTTCCAAGCGTAAAATGACTCTGATTACCATTGAGAATGATATTCTTATCGCCATGCAGAAACTGAATATTATTCTTGGAGTTCCTGACGAACAGATCGTTATTCCTGAAATACCGTCTAACCAATGGGACGCTAATACAACCTATGCAGAATATCTCAAACTGGCATTGGAGCATTCATTTGATTACCATGTTTCTGAACAGAATACAGAATTAAGTAAGCTTAAACTGAAACAGGTAAAAGCCAATGTAAGCCCTAAAATAGGAATGTACGGAGAATTTTATTATGCCAACCCGCAGATCTTTCTCTATCCTTACAATCCGTATTGGTATTCATTGGGAATTGTCGGTTTAAAAGCTTCATTTTCCATCTCATCTCTTTATCATAATACCAATAAAGTAAAGGCAGCTAAGCTTGAATTTGAAAAAGAAGAAGAAGCTCACAAAGATACTGAAGACAAGGTAAGACAACAGGTAAAAGAAGCTTATTTAAGATATCAGGAAGCTTTGGAACAGATTAAAGTTGCTGAAACTAACGTTGCTCAGGCTAAAGAGAATGCCCGTATTATTAAAAATACTTATTTCAATCAAACTTCCCTTATTACAGAACTTTTGGATGCCGATATCCAGCTGCTTCAGACAAAATTTGAACTGGAAGCAGCAAAAATCATGGCACAGAACAATTATTATTTATTACAGAATATCACAGGCGTTTTATAAAATACAATGAAAAAAAAATATACCCCAACCGACAGACTGATCACAAAGATCACAGGATGGATTTCAGTTTTAATCGTTGCAGCACTTGCTGTCTGGGGCGGTTTTACCCTTAAAAGTTACTATAAATACGAGCAAACCAATGATGCTCAGGTTCAGGAATACGTAAACCCCGTAATTTCAAGAGCCGGCGGATTCATTGTAGCCGTAAAATTCGAGGAAAATCAGGAAGTTAAAAAAGGAGATACATTACTTTTAATTGATAACCGTGAATATGTTCTTCAGCAAAAACAAACCCAGGCAGCGCTTCAGAAAGCCTGTGCCCAGCTGAAAGTTTTGGAAAGTAATACAGGAACCACCCAAAAAGAAGCAGCAGCGGCACAAGCTCAGATAGATGCAAATAAAGCAAAAGTTTGGAAGCAACAGCAGGATTATAACCGATATAAGAAACTCTATGATGAAGAATCTGCTACAAAACAAAGACTTGAAGATGTAAAAGCAACATTGGATGTCAATGAAAGTGATTACAAATCATCTCAGGATAATTATGCTGCTTCCGTATCTAAAATTAATGATATTCAGGCTGAAAAAACAGTAGTACAGGCCGAAATTACAAGATTGGAAGCTTTACTGGATCGTGACAAATTAGACGTAAGCTATACGGCAGTAGTAGCTTCATATGATGGAAGAATGGGGCGAAGAACTGTAGAAGTAGGGCAGATGATTGATGCCGGAGAAACCCTTGCCTTCATTGTCAATAATGAAACAGATAAATGGGTAGTTGCTAATTATAAAGAAACCCAAATCAAGGATATGAAAATTGGAGACCAGGTAAAAATTGTTGCAGATTCTTATCCGGACAGAGAGTTTCAGGGAACCATTATTTCATTATCCCCAGCAACAGGTTCAAGTTTTTCATTATTACCCCCTGATAACTCTACCGGGAACTATGTAAAAATTGTACAGCGTATTCCTGTGAGAATTAAAGTGGAAGGGAAAAGAAAAGAAATTGATATTCTCAAAATGGGGATGAACGTGAACGTTTACGCCAATAAAAAACATTCCTGATGGCAAAGAGACAAATGCCCATTTTTAAAAGATGGGCGCCGGAATGGCTGGTGAAAATTATTCTTTTCTCTATGACCTTACCGGGAATTATCATATTCTTCCTGCCGCTTACCAATATCAATGCTGCGGCAGGGTATTATGGAAGTGAACCTGCTGATATTCAGTTTTCAGTAGCGCTGTTTTACGCCGGATATGTAGGGTTTTACTGTCTGGAAAGACGGTTCTTTAGTTTTCTGGCCGCAAAAGAGTATTTTCTGATATTTACCACGTTGCAGATTGCAGCCTGTCTCATCTGCTACTTTACCCGCGAAGTGTATGTTCTATTTCCGGTACGTTTTATTCAGGGAATGCTGTTTGCAGGGAATGTAAACCTTTCACTAACCCTTATTTTTACCCGTTTGAGCAGTGAGAGAGGAAGAGAAATCAGTTTTTCTGTATTCTTTGGAATCCTGATCTGTGCATTACCATTTAATAATCTGATTACGGCAGATCTTATTGATTCTTACAACTTTAATATTGTTTACAAAACAGCCATATTTTCTTATCTGCCGGGGCTTATTTTCCTGACCCTGGCGATGACGAATTACAGACCCAATGTGAGATTTCATTTGTATAAACTGGACTGGCAGAGCTTTGCTGTTTTCAGTACTATTTTGGTACTGATAGGGTATATTACCATTTTCGGCCAGGAATATTATTGGCTGGAAGATAATAGGATTTTAGGAAGTGTGATTACGATTGTCACATTGGTATTACTGTCAATCTTCCGTCAAAATTCAATTAAAAGACCTTATATAGAGCTTCGGGTTTTTAAATACAGGAATTTTAAAGTAGGGCTTTTTATTCTTTTTGTCATGTATATCTGTCGTTTTGCATCAGGAATTACCAACAGTTATTTTGCAACAGAGCTGCATCTTGATCCATTTTATATCTCTTATATTAATATTTTTAACCTTTCAGGGTTGGTTATTGGAGTTATTATTGCCTGTTGTATGGTTTTGCAGAAGAAAAAGATACAGTATGTCTGGGCACCCGGATTTCTGATGCTACTCCTGTTTCATGCCTTAATGTATTATTCCTTTGATGTGCAGGCGGATGAGTTTAATTACTATATTCCTTTATTTCTGCAAGGATTGGGAGTAGGGTTAATTATGGTTCCGACAATTATTTTCATCATATCTTCTGTTCCTGCTTCTATTGGGCCGTCTGCTGCTGCAACGGCACTGGCAATACGGTATTTTGGCTTTTGTGCCAGTATCGCACTGATTAATTTTTTTGAACTTTTTGAGAAAAGCCGTCATTATAATGCATTCCAGGATCATATAACTGTAATTGATCCTTTTGTAAAAGACTTTCTTCATAAGCAGACGGCTAAACTTACAGCCAAAGGAATGCTTGAAGATCATGCGGTGAAGGCTTCCAATAAATTATTGGTAGGAAGAATTAATGTTCAGGATCATGTACGTTTTGCTATGGATTATTACGAAATGATGGTATGGCTTCTGGCTGGGGCATTGTTATTGATACTTCTTTTCCCATACCTGAATCGTACTGCTCTTTATTTGAAGTCCCGCAGGTTATCTCCTGCATAAATAGTAAATTAAAAAGTATAGCTTATTAGCTAATTTTATAGTGAGAGTGCTGAGGCTGCCTTTTTAGGGCAGTCTCTTTTTGTTTTGTGGATGAAAATAATAATTGTTGGCCGAAACTGTCTCTTTTTTGTCATTGCAGCCAGGTGACATTCTCTGTACATTTGCATCATAAAGATTGAGACATGGAAAATGCCACAAAACAAACAGGAATAAAAAATATAGCACTTTTGGTTTTACCACAAGTTCAGTTGTTAGATATTGCCGGTCCCTGTGATGTGTTTACAGCAGCCAATCTTTTTTTGCCGGATGATGATAAATTTGGATTGAAATATAAGATTCATCTGATATCCGGTACTCCAGATAAAATAATTTATTCAAGTTCAGGAATTCCTTTACCCTGCAACCATACCATTTATGATATAGACTTTCCGATAGATACTTTACTGGTTGCCGGTACGGATCTTGGAACACTGGATGATATTAATCCTGATTTATATTCTTATCTGCAGAGTATTTTAGGTAAAATAAGACGTCTAGGGTCAGTCTGTGTAGGAGCTTTTGTTCTTGCCAAAGCAGGATTGCTAGAAGGAAAGCAGGTAACTACCCATTGGAAATATGCTGATATTTTGCAAAGGACATATCCTGATCTGAATGTAAATGTTAATCCGTTTTTTATTAAGGATCAGGGAATATATACTTCGGGTGGTGTTTCCTCCGGAATAGATCTGGCATTGGCATTATTGGAAGAGGATTTGGGAAAACCAATCGCTTCGGAAGTTGCAAAACATCTTGTTTTGCATCTGAAAAGGCAGGGAGTACAGTCTCAGTTTGGAAATGCCATTTCCGATTATGAAATGTTATCTCCGCTCACAAAGCAAATCAGAGATCTACTCAAAGATAAGCTCAGCCAGTCTGTCAGTATAGAATTTATGGCTGAATCCGTACATATGAGCGTTCGTAATTTTTCCAGGGTATTTTTGAAAGAATCAGGAATGACACCCGGGAAGTTCCTTGAAAAAATGAGGCTGGATCAGGCCAAAAATATGTTGGAATACACTGATATGAGTATGGATATGATTGCTGAAAAATGTGGTTTCAGTAATGCCGTGTCCCTCAGACGTTTATTTCTAAAATACCTTTCCATTTCTCCGTCCCAATACCGGAAAACCTGTAACGGAACAGTATAATTTCTTTCATTTTTTGAATAATAAAAGCTGATAGGCAATGATCAGCAAGGAAAAGCATGTCTTTATATCAAATAATTAATTTAAAAAATATCATGATGAATGAACAACAAAAGAACAGGAAAATGAATGTCGCATTTTTGATTTACGATCAGGTAGAAGCTCTTGACCTGAATGGTCCACTGGATGTTTTTATTAAAGCAGACCTGATCTCTGCAGGCAGTTATCACTGCTACACTGTTGGAAAAACTAAGGAAGCTGTATTGATGGAAGCCAATACCATGTCAATTACTCCAACATATGATGTAACAACAGCTCCGCAACCGGATATGATTGTCATTCCGGGAGCCAATCCGGATAGGGTGATGGAATGTCTTCAGGATGATGATTTTCAGAGTACAGTAATGCAATGGATAAAAGATCATTACCATAACGGAACTACTGTTTTCACAGTGTGTACAGGAAGCATGCATTTATCTAAAACAGGAATATTGGACCATCATGAAATTACAACCCATTCTATGTTACTGGATACTTTAGAACAGTATAATCCGAAAAGTATCGTGAAAAGAGAAGTGAGGTTTGTAGATCAGGGACAATTGATTACTACAGCAGGAATTACGGCTGGAATAGATGCTGCTTTGTATCTGGTAGAAAAACATCATGGAAAAGAATTAGCAGATACTATTGTAACACTTTTTGAATACCAGCAGCGGGAGTTTAAACACTAATTGCACCAATTTTTTCACAAATAACACAAATTATAGCTGTTTTTATTATTGAAAATGGTCTGCAAATCAGAATAGTCCATTAAGAAAGATCTGCGTAATCTGTGAAATCTGCGAGAAACTAAAAAGAATAAATTTCGGCGGGCCTTTGGCCCTCCGAAATTTATTATAGAATATTAGATTTTATAAAACTCCGCTTTCCAATATAGAAAATGTCTGGTCAATACAATTGATTTCAGCCAATTTTCCATACGGAATGGTAAAAGTAGGGCAGGTGTGGCCGAAATCCATCTGGGTAATAACAGGTAAATCATATAAACCTTCTTCATCCAGTACCTTTAATAGTTCAGTTTCATATTCTTCAGCATAAAGATTGTCATAAGGTCTTCCGAAAATAATTCCTTTGGCGTTTTTCAGAATGCCCGTTGCAGCATAATTTCTAAGCCAGTATCTTACATAATCAGGATGAGGTTTACCTTCTGATGTTTCAAAAAATAGAATAGATTCTTTCCATATTTCAGAATCCGGCCAGTAATCCGTTCCTTTAAGCATTTCCAAAACTTCCATACAGCCACCAATTAACGGTCCCTGAACAATAGAATTACCTCTTATAAAACGCCATTCTGCAGGTGGAGACAGTTTTCTTTTGATATCTTGAAGGGAAGGATCAAACCAGTCAAGGAATTCAGTCGTCCAACCTTCAGGATTAGGATGGATCTGTCCAATAACTGAAGAGGAGAATAATGTACGTTTAATATCATTGATCTGATAATCATGCATAGAGCCGTTCTCTGCAAAACCAACTAATAAAGAAGTTCCGTAGAATGAGCTTAAACCCGCTTTAAGACAGACAAAATGAGTAATTGTACTGTCAGAAAACCCTAAAAATATTTTAGGATTATTTTTAATCACAGAAAGATCAATATATCTAAGCATCCGAATGCTGTCATCTCCACCAATATTTGAAATAACAGCTTTGATGGAAGGGTCTGAAAAAGCTTCCATAAGATCATTTGCTCTGGCTTCTGGGTTATTGTAGATCCATTGTGCAGATTGAAGGGCATGCCTGGTTTCAGTAACTTCCAGATTAAAAATCTGGCTCAGTCTTTCTTTACCTTTTGAATATCTGTATGGAAGATCACCTGCAGCACCCCATGACATGGAAATGCTTGCTACTTTATCACCATCAGCTAATCTTTGAGGAGTAATTAATTTCATACTTATTGAACTGTAATAAAACAGAGGATTTTGTTTAAGAATAATTTAACTGGTTGGAAAATAAACCAATAATGATTATTTATGACCACTTTGTTCAAAAATAGAACATCTTTATAAGAAATCCAATGATAAACAGTAAAAAATGAGCAATGGAATTTTGATTGAAGTTTCCATAAGCTTGGGCTTGTAAAGAGTTTTTTTGAGAGATTATCATCAGGTTCCAATTTTTTGGAAAAAAAATAATTATCATAATTAATTTATAAACAGATATTTGCTGATTTGAATCAAAAAAATATGATAAAAAAGCTTTGCAAAGCTTGGATTTAAAGGAGATTTTCCTATCTTTGCAGTCCCTTAAACAAAGGGATTTACTTGAAAAAGTAAGTGGCCGACTCGGTAGCTCAGCTGGTAGAGCAATACACTTTTAATGTATGGGTCCTGGGTTCGAATCCCAGCCGGGTCACTCAAAGAGACAACTTTTAATAGGTTGTCTTTTTTTTATGTTGATAAATATATATGCTTACTATCCTCAAGATATAAAAATAAAAAGTCTGTAAAATAAATGATTTACAGACTTTTTTATAGCTTTCGCTATAACTTTCAAAAATACTATAAAAGGTTGTGATAGAGGAGTTGTTAATTCTGATTAAACTGACCAATTTTAATAGATGATTATGATCAGATTTTCAAAATTCTACACTTTGATCTCAAATTTCTTTTATAAATAGTTTTTTTTGATTCCACTCATTCAATTGCAATTAAAGTTTAGGAATATTCTTTATTCTTCATTTTTGGGTTTGAAGCTTCTCCCAACTCCCTGTCGGAGAAATTTTATTTTTCCTTGTACTTTCTTTGCTTGTTCAAGAACCTCCAATGCTTTTGTTCTCTCGTTCACTTTGCCAGCATGTGTTATATTGTCCTGACGTTCATTTTTTTTCATATATCAATATAATGAATTTATTTGAAAAAAACAAATTATTGATTGTAAGGCTAATAAGAAGCCAGGAGGCTACTGGTGCTGTAGGAGCTCAAGGGCTAGTTGGAGCCAGAGGTCGTTCAGGGTATTCAAGGTATACAGAGAGTTGCAGGTCCTCGGGGAATTATTGGTATTATGGGAGTAATAGGAGCCGCCGGACCTCAAGATTTACAAGCTACAGTGATTAAATAAGAATGTATTTTTTATAAAGATTACATCCTATTGTAAGTCTATGATAAAAAAATCCAGTGATATTCTGTTTTTATTGGATTTTTTACGTTGATTGGTGTTAGAGAACTGGCTTAGTATGCTTAAATTTATGATATTAAAAAATATATAATTAACATATAATAAATTGCATTGCAAAAAATAGATATCAGATGGAATGTCATGAAGAAAAAATACATCTTTGCGGAAAGATTCAGGATTTTGGTTATTTGTTTGTTTTTGAGAATAATAGCTGTACTGCTGTCAGTGAAAATTCAGATGAAATCATAGATGATGATATTGATGGATTGCTTGGATTGGCACCAGATCAGGTTTTGAAATCAATATTACCCAGTAATAGCATAAATTTAAATGAGGTTAATGAGTATATTTTTCATGAAGGTAAAAGATTTGTAAAATATATTAAAATAAAGGAACAGAAGTATTCACTCAGTATTTATCAATATGAAGGGAAACTGTTTGTTGAAATTGAAGTCTGTAATGATTATCAAATAAAAGGAACAGATCTCAATAATTACGCCCATGCATTCAAAGAAAGCGAAGACCCCTGGGAAGTACTCACAACCCTTGTTAGAAAGGTTATAGGCTTCGATCGGTCAATGGTATATAAATTTCTTGAGGATAACAGCGGGCAAGTAATTGCAGAATCAAAAAATAAAGAATTGACTTCTTTTTTATCATATCGTTATCCTGAATATGATATTCCCATACAGGCAAGAGAACTGTATACAAAATTTTTAGCCCGCAGTATAGCAGATATTGATGGGGATGTGCATGATGTTTTGGGAATCTCTCCGGATAAATTGGATTTAAGTTATTGTAGTGTAAGAGCTTTATCTCCTATACATCTGGAATATCTTCGTAATGCAGATATTTCTGCAAGTGCCAGTTTTTCAATAATTATTGAAGGAAAGCTATGGGGGCTTGTAACATGCCAAAATACAAAACCTAAACATGTTGATCTTGAACAGAGAAATATATGTTCATTTTTAACGCAGTATGCAATCAATCATTATCTTCTAAACTGTCAGAAAGAATTAAACGGTAATCATGAGATTATAGGTGAGCTGGAAAGAGATATAAAGTCTGAAATATTGGTTAACTACGATCTTCATAGTGTTACCGAGAAATATGCAGCCAGAGTAAAAACGGTTGTTAATGCAGACGGATTGGCTATGAAACATAATGATAGTCTTGCCTTTATAGGAGAGACCCCTGAAAAAGAAGGCATTGAAATCATTGATAAATTTCTTTTAGAAAAAGAAAATGAATCTTTATTTTTTACAAGTAAATTTGATTATAACCATCCAGAATCTACTACCAGTCAAATATGTTTCCCCGGAGTTATCAGAATCAATTTGCTTCCCGGAAGTAACTGGTTTCTTTACCTGTTTCGAAAGGAAAATATTGTAGACGAAATATGGGCAGGCAAACCTGAGAGAAAGAATTTAAAAAATTCAGATCAGCAAAATTGCTATCCTAGTCCCAGATCCTCATTTGAAAGATGGAAACAGCTTAGCGAAGGGAAAGCGATCAATTGGAAAATTAGTGAATTAGCTTTTCTTGAAAGGATTGTTAGTGTTATACAACAGGCAATTGCACAGAGAGGTGGAGAAATATTTAATTTAAATAAAGAACTTATACGTTCAAATAATGCGTTGGATACATTTGGATATACATTAACCCATGATCTTAAAAATCCATTAGCAATGATCAAATTATCTGCTGATATGATTATTAAGCGGGAAGAGGATAAGAAGAGTATAAAATCTAAGTTAGCCAATAATATTATTGACTCGTCCAAACTGATGACGGAAATGATGGATAGGATTAATGAATTATCCCAATCTAACTACATTAATTTTAAATTTGAAAGAATCAATCCGCGTAAAAAGATCATTGAAATTGTAGAAAACTGTAAAAGGCAATATGAAAATGAGAAGCTTACATTCATTCTTGGTGATACATTAGAGATTCCAGCCGAAAGAACATTGCTTTATCAGATGTTTCTGAATATTATTGGAAATGCTATTAAATATAGTTCCCAAAAGAAAGCACCATTAGTAGAAGTAAATAGCTACCGGAAGGGACTTTCGGTAATTTACGAAATTAAAGATAATGGTATTGGCATTGATCTAAGTAATGGAACTGATATTTTTAGAATCTTTAGCAGAATGCCTCATACAGAAGAATTTGAAGGAGTAGGTATTGGACTTTCTATAGTTAAAAGAATTACTGATAGGCTTGGAGCAAAGGTATCTGTTGAGAGTAAATTAGATATAGGAACTAATTTCAAGATTGAATTCATGAATGTTCCCTTACAATCAGATATTCATGCTTAATCTTGCAGATCATAATGTATAAACAGCCAAATTCTGCAGGCTTTATTAAACCTTTTATAAATATGAAGTTCATTCATCAGATCGATCCATCGAAGTTTACCTTTTGTAAATTCCAATATTGTCAAAATGATTATATGGAAACTTCTCAAAGGGTACATTTTTTTGAAATTATGTGGTTCAAAAATGATCATGATATAATAAATAAAGGTCATCAGATGTATCTGATTCCTCTCTATCGTTCCGAAAAAATACATTTTGAAGGAAAACAGGGATGTGTGCTGGCTTTCAAAAGAGAATACCTGGAAGAAGATGATAAGGAGTTTGCACTGGATGTTTTCAGACTCTTTAATCTTCATGGGCAATATACCAGTCTTCATTTGGATGATGATAGTATAGAAACACTTCAGTACCTCAATATCCTGATCGAGAAAGAATATCAAAATCCAATGGGAAGTTATCTGGTGATAAAATCATTGCTGAAAGTTTTTCTTCTGAACCTAATCCGTGCCAGCCAACATGGTTTTTTAAATCAGGATATTCATCAGAAAAGAGTCTATCAGTTCATCATGTTAATGGATGAACATTATAAAAAAGAGCGCAGGGCAGAATTTTATGCTTCCAAAATGGGAATCAGTGAAAAGCGGATCAATCAGATTCTGAAAGAAAAAATGAATAAAACGCTCACTCAGCTGCTTCATGAGAGAGTAGTTGTAGAAGCAGACAGGATGTTGATTTCCGGAGAACTTACGATCAAAGAAATTGCTTTTGATCTTAATTTTGAAGATCCTGCTTATTTTTCAAGGTTTTATAAAAAGCAGACAGGATCCAGCCCAGAAGAATTCAAGAAACTCAATGCATGTTTATAAATGCAGCTGACTTTTTCTTTTATATTACATTTTATGAGCATCCAAAGATGGATGTTTCAGTATAATATATTTCCAAATAGTGCAGGTCGATTAGAGAATAATACAATAGCCTGATAGCTCAGCTGATTTAAATTTGTAGAACAATCAACAGTTCATAAAGTGAGTGGGGAAGTGGTTGGAATGAATGTTAATCTGCTTCATATCTGTTGGTTGAAAATCAAATAATATAATTAAAGTATCAGGTATGAGACCAACAAAGGAAACCGAAGAAGTAATGTTCAGAGAAATTAATACACTATTATCTCCTAAACCCATCGCTCTTGAAGCAGGAATTAACAGACTGGAAAACGGAATGCTCCATATTGCCATGAGAAATGTTTTGCCTCAGTGTAAAGGAAAAATGCTTGACTGGTGGTTCAAGTATTTTGAAACAACATCAGATCTTAAATTATGGCACCCTCATGACCATGTTCAACATGGGGGCTGGGACAGCAAATGGGTTAAACATGAGAACTATATTGGAGCAACAATACATGCTACAGAATCTTTAGGAAATATTCCACCCGTTCCTGCTACTATAAAGTTCCATGATCCTGCTGAGATCTTTGATGCAGAAATTCTGACGCAGGCTTATGCTTCCGGAGCTGTAAGTGCAGTGGTATATGCGAGAATAGGTTTTGGTGAAGATACTCCTATTAATGATAATGGTGATCCTGTTGACGGCTACATGTTCCACGTAGTTAGGGATACAGTACAGGGCTGTACATTGAGAAGCCATTTTTATCTTGGGGCATTAATGGCAGATAGTGAAAATCAATTGTCAAATGAAGTCGGATTTGGATTAATGGAACACTGCTATAGTGAATTTACCTATCTCGCTCAGATTCTTCCCTCTCTTTATTATGCTGAAAATAAAAATGGAGACAAAGCTCCGTTTCTCTGGTAATTTTGACCAAGGTGTACAGCCGAATAAAAAAAATCAAAAAAATGATTAAAATGCGGTATGAAAGTTTTGATATCGCATTTTAATTACAAATAATTATTTATCAGTATTTTGTTACGTAAATCAGTTAATACTTTTGATTATCTTCTGAGATAAGAACAGTTTTTTCTATAAAAAAGATTCAAAAAAACTTGGATTTAAAAGAGTTTTTTCTATCTTTGCAGTCCCTTAAACAAAGGGATTTACTTAAAAAAGTAAGTGGCCGACTCGGTAGCTCAGCTGGTAGAGCAATACACTTTTAATGTATGGGTCCTGGGTTCGAATCCCA
This sequence comes from Chryseobacterium sp. CH25, assembly GCF_004119455.1. Taxonomy (GTDB): domain Bacteria; phylum Bacteroidota; class Bacteroidia; order Flavobacteriales; family Weeksellaceae; genus Chryseobacterium. The sequence continues at coordinate 592,108 of NZ_NRQT01000001.1, read as the reverse complement.
GCCGGGTCACAAGTAAAAAAGAACTACACATCTGTAGTTCTTTTTTGTTTTTATATTGTATATTTCATAACAGTAACTTGTGATATTGCATTCTCTACTTCATTAAAACCATTCTTTTTGTACAGGTGATAAGCAGATTCATTCTTTTGGGCCACCTCTAAATACACTTCAGTTATATTGAACCTTTCTCTGACATCATGAATAACTGCCTCCAACAATCCGGAACCAATATTTTTCCCCTGAAAGCTTTTATTTACATACATCTGGTAAATATTCCCGGAATGGTCTTCATTCTTAACAAAAACACAAAGCCCAATCAGCTGTTGATCTGCAAAAGCGCCAAAGGCCAGTTTTTCAGCAGTTTGATTTTCAACATCAATCTCTATTTTGAGCTTCTCCGTGTTCAAGGCTTCCTGATAATTGGCTTCAAAAGAATCTGGAAACTGTTCAAGGCTTTCCAGACGAATGGCTCGGTACATGGCACTTTCATGGGACAAAAGTCGTCTATATTCAATCTTCATGATTATTCTAATGATAAAAATTTAAAGTTAGTTTTTTAAATATACGAATTGTTTACGTTGTTTTATTTTAAGTAAATGAATATTATTCGTTTATTTTAAAGTATAGTACAGTAAATGTAACAATTTTATTTTCAGATAGTCTTATTAAAAAAGAGAATAAACCAAAAGAGCCTTTAAAAAGCATTGACAGTTTGATTTTGTATCATTAGTATGATAAATACAAATATTTTATTTTTTTCATATAGAAGAGATACTGTATAAGTATTGATGATATAAATTATGTATATTTATATCATGGATTGATTAAAATCATCAATTTGGTGCTTTAGTTCTGGTTAATTCATCAAGGTATGTGTAGGTAGGTATATGGAATGAAAATGCAATTGAAAAGAAGAGGAAATTAAAAATAAAACATTATTAAAACTAACAGAACATATACAATAATTATACGAAAGATGATGATCTGTGTACTAAGCATAGGTCTATTGCTGTATATGTTTTCCTGTCGTACAGATCCAAAGAATAAAGATAGAGATGAGTTTGATGCTGCTCTCATAAAAAAGAGTTCAGACTTGCAGCTTTCCGGAGAATATGAAGCACTTATTGAGCTTAATATAGAATATCTGAAAAAGGCAGCCAAAATGGGATATAAAGAAGGGATAGGCCTTTGTTATCTAAATATGGCAGAAGTAAACGTATCAGCCGGAAACTATGAAAAAGCACTCTTTTTTTCAATAAAGCAGAAAAAGATCTGAAAAATTCTGAAAATAACTTTCATAAAGCTGTATTTTATGATGACTACGGTCAATATTATACCCACCTTAAATTGTATGATAAGGCTATAGAATGTAATCAAAAAGCATTTTCATTCCTGAAAGAAGCCAAAGATTCAGAGCTTAAAACAAAGCTTCTTCCAAGACTTTACATCAATAAAGGAATTCATTATGCCTGGAAAGGATGGTATGGTACCTCTTTAAAATCTTTTCTGAAAGGAAATGAACTGGAAAATTCAGCATACAGTAATTGTATGGTGGCTCAATATTATCTGTTCAAACATCAGCCTGGTTCTGCAGGGGGGTATATTGCAAGAGCAGATGAAAAAATGCTCAGTCAGAAGACAAGTGACGTAGAATCTCTTTGGGTCTATTATACCATGGGATATTATTACAATGAAATTAATGATAATGACCAGGCAGAAAAAGCCCTGAAGAAGGCGTTGGAGATTAATATCAAAACACGACGTACTTATTCTTCCCATATTAATGGAGTTTATAAATCGTTGGCAGAACTTTACAAGAAAAAGAATGATGGTGGCAAAGCATATTATTATCTGAAAAAATACATGGAAGAGGAAGGTCATCTGGATGCTGCCCGGCTAAATACCATGAATAAAACAACGGAGAATTTTATTTCCGAAATGAAACCGGAATCAGACTGGCATAGAAGTGATCTACCTCTGGCCATTGCTTTATCTATTACAGCATTAACGATTTCCGGGATATATGTTCAGAAGGTTATAAAGTCTCAAAGGTTAAAGAAAAAAGTTTTAAAAGAAGAGACCGAGGAGCTGAAGAGCCATGTTCAGCATAAGATGCTGCAGGAAGTTATTGAACTGGCTCAAAAAATGATTCTTCATTTCTGATGAAATTTAAAGAATTGTACCCGGACTTTATCAGTACTCTTCTGAAGATTAACCCTGATCTTGAAAATTCTGAACTTGCTTTCTGTGCTATGTTGAAACTGAATTTTTCATCCAAAGAAATTGCAGATTACACTTTTGTACAACATAGATCTGTTCAGCAAAAAAATATAGGATAAGAAAAAGACTTAGCATCCCCGGGGATGAGGATATTTATGCCTTTTTTGATAAAATAGCTCAGTAAGATACTATGAATAGAAGCAGATAGAGATATTAAAGAAAATGTAATATCATTTTATCTTAAAAATCATTTTTAAATATTAATTTATACAAGAATTAAGTCAAAGGGAAAAAGTATTATGGTCCGTATTTTATTTTTTATGTTACTTATTATCCTGATTTCCTGCAGTCCGGAATCCAAGAAATATGAAAAGAGTTTTGATTTTCCTTTAATGAAACAAAACGAGGAACTCCGAATGGCTGGAGAGTATGATTCCTTGGTGATCCTTAACAAAAAATATTATAGAATTGCTGAGAATAAGAGATATGAAGAAGGAAAGGCACTTTGCTATGTTAATTTGGCAGAACTTAATATTTCATTGGAAAACTATCAGAAATCTCAGTTCTTTTTAAACGCAGCAGAAAATATTTTAAAAGACTCCAAAAATAATATTCACCTAGCTCGGTTTTATAATATTTACAGTCGTTTGAGCAGTGAAATGAGACGGCGTGATAAAGCTATAGAATATAATAGCAAAGCACTAGAATTCATCCAGGCTGCCGGAGAGTCTGAACTTAAACGAAATATACTTTTTAATATTTACCTTAGACAGGCAACCTATTTAGTAGGTAAAAAACAGCCGGATAAAGCCTTGATTTTCTTTAACAAGGCCAGAACAGTAGATGATAGCGGAATGGCAGATTGTGCCATAAGTGATTATATATATATGCATAAAAATAAAGACTCTACTTATAAATATATAACACTTGCCTACAACAAAGCACTAAAGAACGGAAAAGAAGATGGAGTAGCATTATATACCAATACCATTATGGGAGAATATTATATTGCAGATAAACAATATGATAAAGCAGAAGAAGTATTGAAGAAAGCTCTGAGAATAAATCTTAAAATAAAAGGAATCTACGCTTACTATCTCAAATTTATATATAACGACTTACGGGTAGTTTATGAGAATAAAGGTGAGAAAGAAAAAGCCTATTTCTATCTCAAGGCTTATACTGAAGCTTATAATAAAACCAATACTTCCTTATTATCTACCATTAATCAGGATATGGAATCCTTTATTACAGAAACAAAAACAGATACAGAAAAACATAAGAGTAAGATCCAATGGGTTATTTTTCTGTCATTTGCTGGGTTCTCATTATTGGCAATATATGCATGGAGAATTATTAATACACTCAGAAAAAGAAAGGCGGATTTGAAGTCTGAGGCTGAGGATCTGAAAAATAAAATTAATGATAACAGACAGGAAGAAATCATTGAAATGGCGAGGACAAATGATCCCAGGTTTCTATCCTCTTTTAAGGAAGTATACCCTGGATATATAGACCAGCTTTTAGCCATTAATCCCAGTCTTGAAAATTCAGAATTGATATTCTGTGCTATGCTGAAACTGCATTTTAGTTCAAAAGAGATTGCCAACTATACTGAAGTTCAGCACAGAACTATCCAGCAGAAAAAATACAGAATCCGGAAAAAGCTTAATATTCCAACAGAGACAGATATCTATCATTTTTTGATGCTTTAAATTAAAGCAAAAAAACTGCCTGATTCATGATGTCAGACAGTGTTTCGAAATGTTTTTTTCGCCACCTGAATTTTCTTAGTGGTCTTGAGTTCAAATATGAAAATTTTTAATTAAATAAGAAAAAATAGGTCTACTACACGAATACTACAGTTAAAATGTTTGAATTCAATTTGCTGTAAATTAGTATATTATGTTTTTATTTCATTTTGGATGCTGATTCGTATACACTCAGTAAATCTATATTACATATATTCTTGTATAGATAATATACTTAGCGATAAGTAAGAAGCCTCTCTGTATAATTCCTTTACTTTTCTTTATATATTCTAATTTCAGTTACTATTGATTATTTTCTTTGGTTAATATTTAATCAGCTGTTAATCATTGCGTTAATTAGGTGTTGTATGAGTGTAGTAGGTGATTTTTTTATTTTTTTCAATTTAAAATATAGATTTGTTAATATTTTTTTTGATGGGATTGAAATATTGAAGAATTTGATTTCTTTGTTAATAAAGAATGTAGATGATTACGATCAAAGATGATAAAAACATTTACGATACAATGTTAATTAAGGAATAAAAATACAGAAGGAGGGGTTCCCGATATTAGGAATCCGCCGGAGATCAAAAGTATTTATTTAGTTGGGGAACGGCAGTTGTCTCAATACTGCAGACAGCTGTTTGGGCCTCAAACTATTAGGAGCATTCACTGAATACATTTTTTAATCATATTTATCTTAAACACAAATGACAGTAGAAAGATCTGATAATTCAGGATGGTTGTATCCTGAAATGTTGGCTGATAAAGCAATGTTTCTTTAGTATTGAAGTATTTCGGTTTTCACGATACTGTCTATTGGCTGGAATCTCTGTTTTGTTTAGCCTGGTGTATATTATAGTAATAAGATAAAGCCTTAAAATAATAGCATTATAAGAATAAAAAAACACAAAATACATGAATCCAAAAAACGCAAATGAATCTCCAAAATCAGAATCTTAAAAGGAGAGAAGAAATATTTATTTTTTAGAGGGAAAAAAGGCTGTCTCAAAATGAGGCAGCCATTTTTCATGAACAAGAATTAAAATAAATGTATTATGAAACAGAAGTATGACCGCTAAAGAAAGAAAGCATTGTTTCTAAAGCAGTTTCAGAGTGCATACGTTCCCCGTTCTCAAGAGATTCTTTAGTGGCAGCTGCAGCCCGTTTCCGCATATTGATTTCATACTGAGAAATAGCTTCCTGCAAAGTATTGTAACGGCTGTCTGTTAAATGTTCACTAAGTTCCAGTGCATCAAGCATCGCCATATTGGCTCCTTCTCCGGCAAAAGGCGGCATAACATGAGCAGCATCACCCATTAATGTTAAATTAGACTTTGTTTCCCAAGTCTGATTCAGTGGCATAGCATAAATAAGACGGGGAATGAAAGGGATGGAAGCATTTTCAAAAAGTTCTTGCCATATTTCACTCCATTCCGAATATTCTTTCTTAAACCATTGAAGAACAGCTGTAGTATCAGAGAAATCCAGTCCGGAATTTGTCGGCCAGTGTTCATCAGCTTTAAAGCTTGCATAAAAACCAAGATCCCCATTGCCTTTCTGACCCATCAGGATATTTTTGGAGTTTCCAAAGGCCATTATTTTCCCACCGTTAATCAGTGCACTGACAGTAGGAGCATGCTCTTTAGAGGTAACTCCTTCAAGCATAATAACCCCCGAATAGATCGGTTTGTTATCTGTTAAGTAAGGACGGATTTTGGAGTTGGCTCCATCTGCAGCAATCACAAGGTCTGCATAAGCCGATGTTCCGTTTTTAAAATGGAGCACCCAACCCTCATTTTGAGGTTCCATAGAGATAAAATGGCTATCCCATACTACGGTGTCCGGATGTAGGGATTCCAGCAGCATATTTCTCAAAGGTCCTCTGTCTATTTCGGGACGGAAATGCTCAGCTCCGAAATCTTCTTCAGGTTTAGTATCATGATCGCTGAACAGTATTTCTGCCTTTTCATTCATGATGAGCGTTTTATCAGCTCCGGGGCGGTATACCTTTTTAAATTCATCTAATAACTCAGCTTTCCGTATGGCTGCCAGCCCGGAATCTTCGTGCATATCAAGAGGTGAGCCCTGTACACGTGCTTCTTTATTAAAATCTCTTTCGTATACTTTTACATTGGCATTTTTAAGCTGTAAAAGTCTGGCCAGTGTTAATCCGGCAGGACCGCCACCTATGATGGCTATTGATATATTGTCTGTAAGCATTGTATTTAAATTTTACAGGACAAAATTACAGCCCTTTCAACACTGACAATAGTATAAATCGGTCGTTTTTATTTTTTGATAATTCTTTAGGAGCAACCCCTGAAAATTTTTTCACTTCTTTAATAAAATGATTCTGGTCCGTATAATTAAGTTCCGGAAACAGTTTACCCTGTGCAATATGTTCCAAAGAAGCTCTGAAGCGCAAAATAGTAGAGTAAGCTTTCAGAGATAAACCCAATTGTTTTGTGAAATAACGGTTGATCTGTCTGCTGTTCCAACCCACTTTTTCTGAAAGCTCTTTCACACTCATTTCTCCTTTTGAAGCATAGATCAACTCAAAAAGCTGATGCTTTCTCTCGTCTGTTTTCTGAGGAATTAAATCCTTTATTTTTTGGCTTGCTTTGGTACAGCAATGTTCAAAATCCTGTAAATCCTCACTTTCAAATCCCCAGAAATCATGGGGAAGTGCCTTTGCTGTATTCAACACATCAGCTATGGTTGTATTTAAAATGTATTCAACAGCAATAGGTTTAAAGCTTACAACAAAAGCCTGAGTATTCGGAGGAATCTGTCTTTGTTCCGGATAGGTTTCCAATCCGATAAGAGCCACATGAAAAGGTTCAGAAGGAGATTGTATAAAAAACAGATCAACTCTGCCATCCGGAATAATAACCACCTCTTTTGCTTGATCAGAACGGTTATGAAAGGTACTCAGATTTTCTACATAATCTGCAATACTCTGTTCCGGTTCAATGAAGTGAAAGTGGAAATCATGATCCATAGTAAAAAGGTGTGGTGTTTTTTAATAAATTAAATTACAAAGATATACCTAATTTCAGACAAATTATTCTTGAGAATTAAGTTGAGTAATAGTCATAAGTTTTTATATAGAACCATTTTTATTATGAGTTCAAAATTTTATATAACGATAACATTTATCTTTAATATATACCTGAATATGTGCGAAATGTACCTGTTTTTGAACTTTAAATCAGTCTATTTTTGCAGATGTAATATAAAAAATCATGAAAGCAATCGTTTTAAAACAGTTTGGCGGAACAGAATTCCTCATTGAAGAAAAAATTGAAAAACCGATCATTAAAAATAATGAAGTTCTTGTTAAGGTAAAAGCCATCAGTATTAATCCTGTGGATGTTAAAGTACGTAGCCGGAAAGCCCCGTTAGCAGAAATCCTGGCACAATATGATCCTTTAATTTTAGGTTGGGATATTTCAGGAGTGGCTGTTGAAACCGGAAGTGAGGTGGCTTCATTAAAGATCGGAGATGAGGTCTTTGGGATGGTTAATCTTGCAGGGCATGGAAAGGCCTATGCAGAATATGTAGCAGTTCCGGCAGAACATTTAGCCGTTAAACCTGAAAATATTACTCATATTGAAGCGGCAGCCAGTACTTTGGCCGCATTAACTGCCTGGCAGGCTTTTGACAGTTATGGTAAGCTTAGATCAACAGATAAAATACTTATTCATGCTGCAGCAGGAGGTGTTGGACATTTTGCAGTACAGATGGCAAAACATATTGGAGCTTATGTTATTGCTACGTCTTCAGAAGCTAACCGGGATTTTGTAATGGGATTGGGAGCGGATCAGCATATTGATTATAAAGTGGATCATTTTGAAGATATACTTCATGATATTGATTTTGTTCTGGAAGCTGTTGGCGGTGAAAATTTTCAGAAATCTGTTCAGGTTTAAACCTTATGGGACTATTGTAGCCTTGCCTTCAGGGCATACATCGGAGGATGAAAGATTAGCTCATGAAAAGAACCTGCATGCCTGTTATTTTATGTCTGTCTATTCCAGTGGTAGAGATATGCAGAAAATTGCTTCCTTATTAGAAAAAGGAATTATAAAGCCCCACATTTCTCATGTGTTTGCTTTTAATGAAATAGCAAAAGCCCATGATCAGATCGAAACAGGGCGTACTATTGGAAAAGTGGTGGTTGAGCTGTAAATGCCAAAAGTACTCTATAGAAAACTGTTCTTAATTAAGGAGAAGATATAAGAATCTCCCAAAACTTTTCCCTGCAGTAAATATAGCTAATGCAGTAATGGCAATCAAAACAATTCCAAAACTTGGATTTTTTTTAGATTTTTCAATCAAAAATGGGAGGAGCTCATCTGTTTTTATCTTTTTAAGATCATTCCATAATTTTTTCATAGCAGTCTGTTTCTCAGTTAGTAGTAAATGTTCTGACTTTGTTACAATAACATAATAAGTTACAATACTCCGTTGGTTTTCACGAAAATAGATAGCATTTCTCATACTGACTGGTAACAAAGGTCATATATTTGAATGATGTAACGCATTATAAATGTTTTATGATGCCAATGAAAAAGAATAATTGATATGCAAGAAGAAAGAATTGACTTTTTACACCACAATGAGTCAGCCTGGAACAAACAGGCATTAGAACAGAATGAGTGGTCTCAGGCGGTAAGTCCGGAATTAATTAATGAAGCAAAAGAAGGGAAATGGGAAGTACACCTTACGCCAAAACCATTGAACAAAGCATGGCTGGGTGAGGTAAAAGGGAAAAAAATTCTGTGCCTGGCATCAGCTGGGGGACAGCAGGCTCCGGTACTGGCTGCAGCAGGGGCAGAAGTTGTTGTTTTTGATATTTCGGAAGAACAGTTGAAACAGGATGAAAGGGTAGCAGACCGTGATGGATTATCTCTGAAAACAGTTCAGGGAGATATGAGAGATCTCCGTGTATTTGAAGATGAATCTTTTGATATCGTTTTTCATCCTATATCCAATCACTATGTAGAAGATGTAAACCCTGTATGGAGAGAAGCTTACAGAGTATTGAAAAAAGGAGGTTCTTTATTGGCCAGTTTTTTCAATCCGGTTGTTTTTGTGGCAGAACGTAGCCCGCAGGATATGGCAGAAGGGATTATGAGACCTAAATACACCTTGCCTTATGCAGATATCAGAGACCTGAATCAGGAACAGATTACCCGAAAAATAGAAAATCAGGAAGCATTGGTATTTGGGCATACGCTTGCAGACCTGATTGGCGGACAATTGAAAGCAGGATTTTTTATTGAAGATTTTACAGAAGAGATGCAGCCGTATCCAAGGTTCTTAATTGATAAATTTCTGCCGACTTTTATGGCTACAAAAGCTGTTAAATTGAGGTAATAAATGTTATAAAAGATTTAAACTTCTATTACTACTGATTTTACAATTGAAGATGTAATCATTCCCCTCCTCTGGAGGGGTGTCAAAAATTCGAAGAATTTTTGACGGGGTGGTTCCTCATTTGATCTTCAAGTTATATTTCCCCAAAATTAACAGAAATATCCCTATTTTAGCCAGCCTAAATAGACTGTGTTGTAATTTCCAATGGATAAATCATCAATCAATAATTATTTTCATTCGCTGTTCAGTATTAAAGATGAAGTAGTTGAAAAAATTACGGAAACCTTCAAATCATTTGATTTAAAGGCTAATGATATCCTGTTGGATCAAAATACGATCAGTACAAAGACTTATTTCCTTGAAAAGGGGTATGTCCGTTCTTATTTGTTGAATGAAGACAATGAGGAAATTACCACTAATATTTTTGCTGCTCCTTGCTTTGTGAATGATTTTTTATCCTTTTTCAGACAGCAGCCCACCAAAGAAATCTATCAGGCTGTTACAGATTGTACATTTTGGGAAACCGGATTAGAAAACGTACAGTATAATTTTCACAATATTCCAGAATTTCGGGAGTTCAGCAGGCTTCTTTTTGTCCTGAATTATCACAATATCCACGACAGACTTATAGAAATGGCCAGTCAGAAAGCTTCAACCCGTTATTCCAATCTGATGAAAAAAGATCCTGATATTTTTCAGTATGTTCCATTAAAGGTTATTGCTTCCTATCTTGGTATCAAAGACAGTTCACTGAGCAGAATCCGAAGAGATATTAATAAATAGTGTTTGGAAGCGGGAAGATGGAGGCTGGAAGTTACTGTCAGTCTAATGATTTCTGGAAGTTTTTTAATTATTTGATATAGATAATGATATATTCGTTTATATCAAATAACTAAAAAATACAAATAGTATCATTTTGAATCTGTTCTATTTTTGTTAATTAGAAGTATAATTCAGAATTCATTTGAATTAATAGAAGTATAAACTTTAATTTTATTTAAAAAATCAGATGGAAAAAGAAACTCACATATATCAGCACTATATTCCTGAATGCTATTTGAAAAATTTCACTATAGATGATAAAGGACTTTTTGTTTATAGGAAAGACAATAATAGTAAAGTGTTTCCTCAGTCAATATCTAATATTGCTGGTGAAAAGAGGTTTTATGATATTGATGATAAATTTTTACTCGAAGAATTTAAAGGTAAAAACAAATTCATAGAAACAGAAATATTTGCAAATTGTTTCGAACCTGTTCTAAGTAATTTACTTCAAAAAATAGGTGAATTATGTCATAATTGGGATAAGAGAAATATTTACAATAATGTATTAGATGATATTGAATTAGATAATTTTGCTGAATTAATTGCAATACAATACATACGTCATCCTAATTTTATTGAAAAATATTGGCAATTTCATAAGGAAATGTATTTAAAAAGAACTGACATTATAAGATCTTTTCTTTTAATGGCTAATTCTAAATTCAAAAATGAAAATAAATTAAACTTAGAATTTGATGAAGATTATTCATCTGCATTGCATTCAAATTTTATATTGGATAATGAATGGCGATATGATATACAAAATCAATTAGTTAAAAAGATATGGATTTTCTACTACACAAATAATAATGTAGTAACCTCTGATAATCCCATCCTATTGAAACCTCACCTTAATAAACAAGCCTCTTTCTTTGAAGGTTTTGGAAAGAAAGGTGTTGAGATAATATTTCCTATTAATAAAAACCTGATTTTAACTATTTTGGACGAAGAATATTTTTCAGAGCAAAAAGATTTACATAATACTATTCAATTTTTGAATGAAAAAAAATTGAGAGAATATAATCTACACCAATATTGCTTCTCGAATTATGAGGTTTATTCAGCATCTAATAATTTTGAGATTATTAAGAAATTTGTTGAGTTAAATAATGGTATAGATTATTTTCCAATTAAGCCTAAAATTAATGTTTATTAAGAGGTAAATAGAATCAATTTAATGCTCATTCGTTATCATAAGTTAGCTTTTCTTGTGGCTGTATATACTTTAACTTCGACTAGACAATCTTATTAAAAATTAATAAAAATGAAGTGTTCGTTGTTTTTCAACCTAAGATAACTCCCAGCTTCCAGCCTCCCTCTTCTAATCTTAGCCTCCAAACTATTATTTCTTTTCATTTGTCAAGTGATAGATTGAAATTTGTCCGCCATCTTTGCTAAAAATAATTTCATGAACAAAAAACATATTGTCATTGTTGGATTGGGCGGAGTAGGTGGTTATTTTGGTTTTAAGATCAATCAGGTGAATGAGGCTTCCGGAAAATATACCGTTTCCTTTGTCGCGAGAGGAGAAACTTATGATAAAGTAAAGGAAAACGGATTGGTTTTACTTTCACCGGAACATCCTAATGACCGTACACATCCTAACGCAATAGAACAGAATATCAGTGATATTAAAAATCCTGATCTTGTATTCATCTGTGTAAAAGAATATGATCTGGAGAATGTTTGCAGGCAGCTGAAAGAGGTAATTACTAAAGATACAATTTTGCTTCCTATGATGAACGGAGCAAATATTTATGACAGAATCCGAAAAATAATCCCGGATCATGTTATTTTACCAACCTGTATTTATGTGGCTTCCCATATTAAAGAAAGGGGAACGGTAGAACATAAAGGAAAAGCAGGAAAGATGATTGTAGGAAGAGATCCTGAACATTTTTCCAGTGATATTGCCTGGGTAACAGATCTTCTTCAGGAAAGCAAAATTGATTTTGATTTTAAGGACAATTCTATAACCGATATCTGGACTAAGTTTATCTTTATTGCAAGTTTTGGACTGGTAACAGCCAAGCATAATTCATCCATTGGAACTGTATGTACTGATGAAAAGCAGAAACAAGAAGCAACGGAAATTATGAAGGAAATAAAAAAGATTGCAGATAAAAAAGATATTCAACTTGTTGAAGATATTATTGAGAAAACCTTTGAAAAAGCATCTACATTTCCTTTTGAAACGCCAACATCTTTACAGTTGGATATTCATTCCGGTAAAAAAGAGAATGAACTGGAATTGTTTGCGGGAGCTGTTTTAAAATATGGGAAGGATGTTCATATTGATACTCCTTTCACGCAAAAGATCTATAATGAAATTCTGGGGAAATAGGTTTTGGCTAAAGCCGGTTGAATCATAATATCATAAAAAGGCGGGTTAAAACCCGCCTCTATTGATTGAATAAAAATTTAGCAACACTATTAAAAATGATGTGCTTATGTAATTCATTTTGAAAAACAGAATAACTATAGCATTTTATAGTTTTGAATGAATTAAGCTCCGTGCATAAACTTCTGCCGATCAAGCAAAACTTCTTCCGTTTCGCGATGATCCGGATCATCAATACAGCAGTCTACAGGACATACAGCCTTACATTGAGGTTCTTCATGAAACCCTTTACATTCCGTACATTTTCCTGATACAATATAATACACCTCATCAGAAACAGCCTGATTATAGGTTCCGGCATCTGCTTCACTACCATCCGGGAAGGTGATATGCCCGGAAAGTGTTGTTTTATCCTGCCAACGCCAGTCGATGGCTCCCTCGTAAATGGCTGAATTAGGGCATTCAGGCTCACAGGCACCACAATTGATGCAGTCATCTGTTATTTTAATAGCCATAGTCTTTATTTTTAAAATGTTCTGAAAAAGGGATTTCTTCAACATGGTACTGTTTTAGAAATCCCTACTAAACTTAATTAAAACAGTTCTAACAATTTATTACATCATAAACTGTGCAAACTTTATCTTGAATCTGTTAATCTGCTGCAATTTCTATGGAAAGTCCATCCATTTGGGCTGTCAGATAGATTTGGCATGCTAACCTGCTGGTTTCCTTGGAAGTAAAGAGTTCCGAAAGAAGGGCCTCTTCCACATCATTCTTCTCAGACAATGAGGCCGCTCCAGTCAGAATATAGCAATGGCAGGTGGCACACATGGCCATTCCACCACACATGGCTTCCATAGGTAATTCGTAAGCTTTACAGATATCTTTTAAGGTAAGTCCCATCTCCAGTGGGCAGATCAGGGTATGCTGAATACCGCTCTGATCTGTCACTGTGATTGTAATTTCATCTTTCATGGTTATTAGTCAATCGTTGCTACTACTTGCTTTTCTGCCTGTTTTTTGGTTCCGTCGAAACCTTCAATACCGCTTACTGTAGTATATTTCAGAACAAACTTTTTATTGGGATTCAGTCGCTGATAAATGCTCTGGCAGGCAATGGCCGCTTCATGGAATCCACATAAGATCAGTTTCATTTTAAAAGGGTAGGTGTTGATATCTCCTACAGCATACACACCATCAATATTGGTTTGAAAATCTGTACTGTTGTCCACTTTAATGGCATTTTTTTCCAGTTCCAGTCCCCAATCTGTTAATGGTCCTAATTTAGGAACCAATCCAAATAAAGGAATGAAATAATCGGTTTCAATAGTTTGAATAGCACCTTCTTTTTCCACTACAATTTCTTGTAATGAACCTTCTCCTTTAATTCCGATAACTTCTGCAGGAGTGATCAGATTAATTTTACCTTCATGTTTTAATTTTTTCACTTTTTCCACCGAATCCAAAGCACCTCTGAATTCATTTCGTCTGTGAATTAAAGTTAATGATGAAGCTATTTCTGCTAAATGTACCGTCCAGTCCAGTGCAGAATCACCACCTCCGGCAATAACAACACGTTTTCCTGCATAATCTTCAGGTCGTTTGATAAAGTAGTTCACGCCGCGATCTTCATACAGCGAAATATTTTCAATAGGTGGTTTTTTAGGTTCAAAACTTCCGAGGCCACCAGCAATGACCACTGCTTTGGCTCTATGTCTTGTTCCTTTATCTGTAATGACTTCAAATAGGTTTTCTTCCAGTTTCAGAAGATGTACAGCTGTTTCATTAAGGGTAAATCCAGGTTTAAACTGTTTGATCTGTTCATGCAGATTATCAACCAGTTCACCAGCCAGCACACTTGGGAATCCGGGAATGTCAAATATAGGTTTCTTAGGATATAATTCTGATAACTGGCCTCCCATCTGTGGCAATGCATCAATGATATGACAACGCATTTTGAGAAGGCCGGCTTCAAAAACCGTAAATAACCCTGCAGGGCCGGCACCAATGATCAGTATATCTGTTTCTATCATGTTATGATTGATTTATTATCGTTTTTTCTATTTTCTTTGTGGTGGCAATACTGATAAGCTTATCAAGCTTGCCGGTATAGAATGTTGAAATCTGTTTTGGATTCTCGCTGTCAAATAAAGAGGTTCTGAGAATCGGAACACTGAAAGGCAGTGGCCATGCTCGTAATGATTTGGCAATAGCATCCATTGCATTAATTCCCTGCATAGCCTGTAAACCATCTGCCCAGCATACCAGTCCTATGGTTTTGTCTGTAAGATAAGGCTCATAATAACTTGCTGTTACTTCCAGCCAATCCAGACAGTTTTTCATCACTCCCGGAATGCTTCCGTGGTAGAGTGGAGCCAGCCAGAAATGAAAATCTGCATCCTGAAACATCTGAGTCATTCTTTCCACAGCAAGAGGAGTTTTGGTTAGAGTCACATCAAACAAAGGAATTCCTGATTCTGCGAGGGTAAAAATATCAGTACGGATTCCAAGCGCTTCCAGTTGTTCTGATATATGGGCAGAAATCAATCCGGAAGTGGATTCTGTTCTTCTTTCCAGAGATCCGTTGAATATGATTGCTTTCATTTTGTTTTATTTTTTGAAAATTACTTTTGGCAGTCCTATTTCACCATACATCAGGCTTTTTACCAATGGTTTTAAAAGCTCAGTTGCTAAGACATAAAGAGCCGGATCATGGGAAGTACTTGCCCTGACAACTACTTTCTGATCTTTAAAATGTTTTAAATCTGCATAGATCAGGCGGCGTTTCCAAAGATCGAGTAACACTGTTTCGGCATTGTTTAAATCTACATACACAGCATAAGGTGATAATTTTTCCATGAGAAGCATATAAGCCCAGGGCGGAATAATAGCATCAGTAGAACAAATAATTCCGACTGCTTTGTTTTGATACACAGAATAATCTACTGCTGAAATTGACTCTTTAAATTCCTTTTCCTTGACAATCATTCCCATAAAAAGATGATCTTTAATATCCAATTCTACAATTTCTGTAGTGGGCTTATAATCTAAAAAGTCAAAAGCTATAATGCCTGAAGCAGCTGCTTTATTGACGAAAACCTGAGTATCCATTGCTTAAATTTTTATACTGAAATATTGTGTATTATCTTATTTTGGAAAGAGCTTCTTCATATTTTTTCTCTACAGAAGTCCAGTCTAATACAGACCAGAAAGAATCCAGATAATCTGCTCTTTTATTCTGATAAGCCAGATAATAGGCATGTTCCCAAACATCTATTCCAAGAATAGGAAAACCTCTGTTCACGGGAAGAATATCCATCATTGGATTGTCCTGGTTAGGCGTAGAGCTTACTGCAAGAGAACCATTGAATTTTACGTACAACCAAACCCATCCGGATCCGAATTGCCCAAGGCCAGCCTTCTTTATTTCAGCTTTAAGTTCTTCAAGGCTTCCAAATGTGGAGATAATAGCTTCATTCAATTTTCCTGCGGGAGTTAATTTAGGTTGTGGAGAAAGAATTTCCCAGAATAAAGAATGATTGAAGTGCCCACCGCCATTATTTCTCACTGCCGGGCTGTATTCGCTGATTCTCTGTAATAAAGAATCAAGATCCGGGTTGGTTTCATTGGTTTGTTCCAGTGCGGCATTCAGATTATCTACATAAGCCTGATGGTGACGCTGGTGGTGAATAGTCATTGTATTGTTATCTATAAATGGTTCCAGAGCATCATACGCATAGGACAACTGAGGTAGTGTAAATGGTTTCATTGCATTTATTTTTATTAATGTTGGGACAAAGGTAGAAATATATTTTAATAAAACAACTTTTTAGTTGTTTTATTAATTGAGAAGGGATTTATTGTAATGAACTGTAATTCATATGTTTGCTATTTGTTTTTAAAGATTATAGAAAATGACTATCTTTGTTGTTGAAAAATAAAACAACTAAAATATTGTCAAATGAAGAAGCCGGCAGCAGATCGTATTCTTATGTTTTTAAAGATGAGAGGGGAAGCTACTTCACTTCTGATTGCTAAAGAATTATCCATCACGAAAGAGGGAGCGAGAAAGCATTTGCTGAATTTGGCAGAAGCCGGATTGATTGAACCGACAATGAAAAGTGAAGGAGTAGGAAGGCCCTCTACTTATTATACCCTTACAGATAAAGGGCTGGCTCAGTTTCCAGATACTCATGCAGAAGTAACAGTTCAGTTGTTGCAATCTGTAAAAAATCTTTTAGGGGAAAATGCCTTGGATTTATTAATTACAGACCGGGAAAAGAATACTTATGACCGTTACGAAAAGGCTCTTTCCAAAACCAAAACCTTAGAACAGCGTCTGGAAGCTCTTGCAGAAGTCAGAAGCAAAGAGGGCTATATGGCAGAATGGAAAAAAGAAGGAAAAGAATATTTCCTGATCGAAAATCATTGCCCAATCTGTGCAGCTGCTACAGAATGTCAGGGATTTTGCCGGGCAGAGTTATCCAATTTTCAGTCATTGATTGGAGATGATTATACGGTTGAAAGGGTAGACCATATTATTTCCGGAGGACAGCGATGTGTCTATAAAATCAGTCATTAATTTCATTATTTAAATTTATTCTTGGATATGGCTTTAAAAGCGGTAATTTTTGATATGGACGGGGTTCTTGTAGATTCTGAAGGCTTCTGGGCACAAGCAGAAATGGAAGTTTTTTCATCCTATGGAGTTCAGATCACAGATGACCTGGCTGCACAGACGAAATATATGACTACAAAACAGGTTACAGAGTTCTGGTATGGACGATTTCCCTGGGAAAACCTTGATGTCCCTACTTTGGAACAGGAAGTGGTCTCCAGAGTTATTGAACTCATCCAGTCTGAAGATTGTGCCATGTCCGGAATTCAGGAGTTTATAAAGGATCTTAAAAATAAAGAATATAAAATAGGACTGGCTACCAATGCCCCTTTGCGTGTTGCAGATGCTGTTCTTGCGAAGCTTCAGGTTGGAGATTATTTTGATACCGTTCATTCTTCTGAATTTGAGGAACAGGGAAAACCTCATCCTGCTGTATATTTAACTTCTGCACAACAGTTGGGAATTTCACCTGAATATTGTATTGCTATTGAAGACAGCCATTCCGGGTTAAAAGCAGCTAAAGCAGCCGGAATGAAAACCATTGTTTACACTAATAATGATGAAAATACAGATTTTGAGCATGCTGATTTTAAAATATTGAATTTTGACTCAGTTCAGCTGCCCATCTTCTAAAGGTGTAGGCTATTTATTTCCTTACAATTAATATTTTGTGAGAATTTCCATGAGCATTAAAATGGAGATTAATTTTTTTGAAGACTGATATTCGGGATTAAGCTGTTCACGGATTCCGCCCAATGCTTTACTCAGTTTATTACTCACAGTCTTATTGCTTATCCCAAGAGCTTCTGCTGTTTCATTAACAGACATATTTTTTCTGATCCTCATATCATATACCTGCTGTTCTGTAGTGGGAAATTGTGAAACAACTTCATCAATCAGAGATAGTAATGCTGAAATCTCATTTTCCTCAAGAATTTCAAAATACTCAGCGTCTGATGCGTCTATTTCTGCAGGAATATCAAATTCATCAATGCTTAATGTTGGAGGAGCTTTCTTAAAACTATTGTAATAGTCCAGGATTCGGTAGTGGAGGTGGCGTAACAGATACCCTTTTGCACTTCCGGATTCATCGGTTTGTATCATTTCCGTATTTTCCAGAATCTTTATCCATAAGTTCTGAAGCAGTTCTTCAGAAACTTCCTTATCCTTTGTCCGCACAAAAACGAAGCGGTACAGGCTATCCCAGTACCGGTCATACATCAGCATAAATGCAGGTCTGTCACCTGATTTTATTTTCTTTAATAAAGTAGAATCTGTTAGGCTCATATTACTGCAACAAAATTACCTAAAGGAAAATGAACTTTTTGTGAACTTTAATTATGGTAAGGTTAAATATTTCTGATGAATATCCCTTAATTGTGAATTTAATGTTTAATAAATGTAAAATAGATTGAAAAATCTTTGAATGGCGATCTTAATATGAACTGAATGTTAAAAATGGGCTGGGGAAGTTTCTCATTTTCATAGTCTTATTGATAGAAGTATCTGTGAATACTATGAAACATTTTATGAAACGTTTACATTATAAGAATATCGAGGCCTTTGTTTTCAGACTTTGGACACGTGAAGTTTCAGAGGAAAATATCTCTGAAAAAGAAATGGAAATTTTAAAGCAATGGAAGACCCATGCAGAAAAAGATCTGAATGAAGCTCATCAGCAGGAATCTAAAGAAAGAGTATTGGCTGGTCTGGAACATTATTTCATTCCTTATGAGAAAATAGGATATAGAAATAGCCTTCAGAAGAATGCCTACAAAATAGCGGCGGTCATTATTCTGTTTTTAACATTGGGTGGATTTTTTACTTACCATACATTCATTAAACCGGATGTTTATGTGGCTGTGTCCGGAAACAGAACTGTTCATCTTGAAGACGGATCTGTGGTAACCTTATTGCCGGGAGCGGAGCTTACTGTAGAGAAATCATTTCCTGCCTCTACCAGAGTGGTAGATTTAAAAGGAGATGCTATTTTTTCTGTAGCCAAATCGAAAATTCATCCTTTTATTGTTCATGCAGAGGGTTTCAGTACGAAAGTATTGGGAACTGTATTTAAAGTTTCCCAGTCCGGGAAGAAAAAAGCGGTAGATCTTTACGAAGGAAAAGTAGCGGTATCTTCTGCCGGAGTACCAGTGTCTTATCTGAAACCTAATCAGAAATGGACAAATCTTGGCGTTGCCCGTACAACTGCTATTATTTCTTTTGCTCCTGATGGAGTCTCGGGAAAACAACATCCTAAGTTATTGTCTTTAAGTTTTAACGATGTTCCTTTAAAAGAAGTGATTACAGTGCTGGAAGGCAATTACAGTACAAAGATTCATTATCCGAAAGAAGCCGAAGATAAAAAGATTACAGCAGATTTCACAGGAGGAACTGTTGGTGAAAATATTGAAGCATTAGCCTTCATTCTTGGATTTGAAGTTCAGAAAAAAGATAATGTCTTCATCCTGAAATAATAACTGTCAAAAAAACAAATAATCAGATAATCTTAATTAAAAGAGAACACTTACGTATGAAAAGTTTGAAATGTGGTTTTACCATAGCAGCCTTATTTTTTACTGTTGCTGCAGAAGCACAGGAATTGGTTCAGAAAGTTTCATTTTCTGTTCCTGCAAGCAGACCCTTAATTGAAGTTTTGGAAGAATTTGCAGGAAAAACAGGTATGAGACTGGCCTATTCAAAATTTGATATTAAAGAGCTGAAGGTAAAAGGGATAAAATGTGAAAATTCTACGATTAGTAGCTGCCTGAAAGATATTACCAATGGACTTCCTGTAGTATTTCGGTTACATGGTGATCTTATTTCTATAAAATACGAAAGCTCTAATGCTTCTGTACAGGGAAACGGGCGGATCTCAGGAAAAATAGTGGATGAAGTTGGAAATCCTGTTGCCGGGGCAGAGGTTCAAATTGCAGGGAAAACAGTTGTAACAGACAATAATGGTGACTTTTCTCTGGATCTTCCTTCGGGACTTTATAATATGACTGTAAAAGCACCCAAATATAATACGCTTCGGGTAGAAAAATTATCGGTCATTAATAAAGAAACCAATGCTGTTTCATTTACACTGAACAGAGTTTCTGATAAAATTACAGACATTAAAGAAGTGGTGGTTACGGCAACCCGTAAGGCAGATACTCAGGCAGGATTATTGGCCCAGCAGAAAAAAGCGGCCCAAATGAGTGACGGAATTTCAGCCGAACAGATTTCCAAAACTCCTGATAATGACGTAGGAGGAACTTTAAAAAGGGTAACAGGAATTACAACGATAGATAACAAATATGTAGTGGTAAGGTCTATGGGAGAACGATGGAATACTGCCGCGATGGATGGAATAAACCTGCCGAGTACTGAGGCCTATAACCAGAATTTCTCTTTCGATATTATTCCTACAGCAATGGTGGAAAGTGTTGTCGTAAGTAAATCTGCAACACCGGATATGAATGCCAGCTTTGCAGGAGGTTTTGTAGAGGTGAGAACTAAAGATATTCCCAATGAAAATTTTACAACCGTAAGTATGGGAACTTCTTATAACGATCAGACTGCTTTTAAAGAGTTTCTGACCCGCAAGCGTGGAAAATATGATTATTTCGGGTACGATGACGGAACAAGAGATTTTCCACAGGGTCTTAAAGCTATGAACTGGAATAATCCTATGTTTTTTGAACAGTCCAGTCAGTTTAAGAATGATAATTTCACAACGTATAAGACGAGAGGGGACATGGGATCTAATCTGCAGCTGGCACTGGGAAGAACATATGCTCTTAAAAATAATAACAAATGGGGTTTTGCCGGAGCATTTATTATCAGAAATGAACAGAACAAACTGGATATAGACCATACAGGAAGAGGAAACTGGCTTGATACAACAGATTTCGTTTTTGATGCCAACGGAAAAATGCCTTTTTATAATTTTAAGAATAAAGGAGCTTCCTATAATTATAATTCTACCGTAGCAGGAATGCTGAATTTTGGACTACAGTTGGGAAAGAGCAGAATTTCATTACGTAATTCATATACCCATATCTATGATAATACACTGACAAGAATTACAGGCTGGGATGAGTATACAAGTGGAAGTGGAAACCGTTCAGATGCAGAAGCTTCATACAATTATTTTTATCATGGAATTATCCCAAATAATGACCCGTCAAAAATTCAATCTTTAGAAAAACCTTTTACGGAGAATACCGTTTATCCTGTTTACCAGATGTTTTTGCAGAATAAACTGGAAGGAAATCATAAGCTTGGAAATATAGAAGTAAACTGGTTTGCAGCCAGAACAGGAGTTTCATCAGACACTAAGGATTATACCCAGCATAAAACCTTATATAGTTTTATAGGGCGCGAAATAATGAACTATCACGAAGTCAATAATTCTGCCAGTGATTTTGCGAGAGGGTATATTACCAGTAAAGAAACAGACTACAATTACGGAGCTTCTTTCAAATGGGGCTTTGACAGAGGAAATTTTAAAAATGATATTAAGGCAGGATATGCAGGAGCTTCAAAAACCAATACAAATCAACAGCAAAAATTTTTATTGAGAGTGGATGGAAACAGGAACGTCCCGAATCCGAAAATTTTGGAAATGTACGGATCACTTGCCGATTGGTTTGACGGTTCTCATTATGCACCAGGAGGTATTGGATGGGAGACCAGACCATTGTATGTGGATGATGGTAAGTATGAAGGTGAAGTGGAACAGCATGCTGCGTATATTATGTTTGATAACCGTTGGAAAAATAAATTCAGATTAGTGTGGGGATTACGTGCCGAATATTTTCAGTATAATCTGATTTCGCAGCAGATGGAATCTAAAAATGATGCCAATAATTTCCCTGCCACTGGGGTTGAGGATAAACCATGGCAATGGATGCCTTCTGCCAATTTTACGTATAGCCCTACCAATAAAATAAATCTGAGATTGGCTTACAGCAAAACTGCCATTCGTCCTCAGTTTAATGAGAGAACAGGATTACCTTATTTTGACCCAATAGCCAACGGACAGATTTACAATACACACATGGTATCATCTACTGTGAATAATTATGATTTTAAATTTGAATGGTTTCCGGGATTGGGTGAAATATTCTCTGCAGGATTGTATTACAAGGATATTGACAGACCTATTGAGCGTGAAGGGCATATTTCCAGTGAAGGTAACCTGTATCTGTACAATGGAAACTCAAAAAATGCAAAACTGAAGGGAGTAGAAGTGGAGGTAAGAAAAAACCTGGGATTTATTGCCAGAGGATCGTTATTTGAAAAGCTCTTTATCAATGGGAATTTTACTTACAATACAACAAAAGTAGTTGCTTTTAAAAACCGGTACAAAACCGGGGATGATGATCCGAGCTATGAAGTAAACAGACCTCTTTACGGACAGACTCCTTATGCTTATAATGTAGGATTGATGTATGATGGAGAAAGATTGGGATTCAGCTTTTTATATAATGCGAAAGGAGATCAGTACATAACGGTAGGATATTCTTATAACGGAGAGGAAATTCAGCGTCCTTATGCTGTTGCAGATGCTCAGATCTCTTATAAATTCTTTAAAAACAGGAATCTGGAAGTGAAACTGAATGTGAGGAATATCTTCAATAGGGTAAAGGAATACTACAACAACTTCAACTCTTATTTAGGATTTACAAACAATACAGGGGATAAGACAGCCCGTGAACTGCAGGAACTTGTACCCGGTGCTACCGATAAATATGATAAAGACATTGATAAGGTTTTATTCCGTGCTTATAGTGGAAGAATATTCGGGTTAAGTGTCAGCTATACATTTTAATTACTTATTGAAATCATAAAAACTAAGAAACTAAGAAATGAAAAAATTACAATTGATCGGTATCGCATTATTTTCACTTACGGCTTGCCAGAAAGATGATTTAGCTGATTCTTCAGCACCTTTCGAAATGAAGCCTACTTCTGCAGAATATATTACAGTTTCTGAACTTCCTGTAACTGCTGTAAGTGGAGATATTACGTCCAATACAACCTGGAGTGGTGTTATTGAGATGAATGGGGTGATCAGGGTTAAAAATGGGGCAACATTAACAATCCTTCCGGGAACTTACATTAAAGCAAAACCTAATGCCAATTGGGATGCTACCGGTGTTTGGTAATTACAAAAACAGGAAAGATCAATGCGGCAGGTACTGAATCTCAGCCTATTATTTTTACAAGTTATAAGCTTCTGGATGGAAATGAAGATACAATAGCTTCTCCGGGAGATTTTGGAGGAGTAATCCTTTTGGGAGATGCTCCTACGAATGTACCTTTTACAACCTCTATTGAAGGCATCGCTCCAAGTGTAGAGCATTATTTCGGAGGAACTAATCCTTCTCATAATGCGGGAATCATGAAATATGTACGTATTGAATTTGCAGGATATGATTTTACTGGAGCAAATTCAGGGAATGAAGTTAATGGTCTCACGTTAGGCGGAGTTGGAAGCGGAACTACTTTGGATCATATTCAGGTGTCTTACAGCTTGGATGATTCTTTTGAGTTCTTTGGCGGTACGGTGAATCCTACCAATCTGGTTTCTTTTGCTCCTGAAGATGATAATTTTGATTTTGATAATGGATATACGGGAACTATTACTTGTGCTCTTTCCTTAGCTGATTATAATTCATATCATGCTACAAGCGGTGTAAATTTTGATTCTAATGGGATTGAGTTAGACAATATTTCAACAGGTACAGCAACCCATTTAATTACACATCCTAAGATCAACAACATTACTATCGTCGGTGCAAGAAATGGAGCAACAGGACAGGGGCTTGTTTATGAAAACGGTATCCATATCAGGAGACACGGTAAACTGACTTTAAATAATGCACTGGTTACAGGTTATCCTACAGGAATCCGGGTGGAGGGATCAGGTTCTGAACTTTCTTCAGCTTCTAACCTGAGCTCAATCCTTGTACATGGTTTTGGAACATCAGTTACAGGGGTTGGTACGGCAGGCATTCCAACAGCTAATCTTATGACGGGAAGTACAGCCGCATTATGGGGAATGAACCAGCCATTCTATAACGAAGGAAGCTGGAATGTATCTCCAAGAAACTGTGGTGGATTTCAGGGAAGCTGGACAAAATATAATTTCGCCATTGTAGAATAAGTAATTGATATAAAACCGGGAGGTTTCGGATGTACTGAGCTTCCGGCTTTTGAAGATAAAAAGAGCTCTCTATATAGAAGTGTACAGGTTACGGAATCCTGAAAAAAGCTTCGGAACAATACTGATGATGCGCACAGCAGTACCGGATCAATCTAAAACCGGACACTATTGCCTTGTCCCGGAAAATAGTGGATAAACAGGGAACTCAGACAGTTCAGCTCCTCCTGGTCTGTAGGATGAAAACAATAACCAAATCGCAGAAATATAGAGGCGGATATTTCTGAATATTAAAAACTTCCGGTCATAAACATCAATAACCGGATCTATCAAAAATTATAACAATGAAAAGATTAACTCTAATTGCAGCTGCTGCATTATCTCTTACAGCTTGCCAAAACGATCATTTAGCAGATTCTTCAACTCCATTTGAAATGAAGTCTACTTCAGCTGAGTATCTTACAGCTTCTGCACTTCCTGTTACTACAGTAAGTGGGCCTATCACTTCCAATACAACTTGGAGTGGTGTCATAGAAATTGATGGTACTGTAGCCGTTAAAAACGGAGCAACACTTACGATTCAGCCTGGTACTTTTATCAAAGCAAAACCTAATGCTATAGGAGAAGGTTCAGGAATCCTTGTTATTACCAAAACAGGTAAAATTAACGCTACAGGAACTGAAGCTCAGCCTATTGTTTTTACAAGTTATAAACTTTTGGACGGAAATGAGGATACAACAGCAACTCCTGGAGATTTCGGTGGGGTAATCCTTTTAGGTGATGCACCTACCAATGTACCTTTTACAACAACTATTGAAGGATTAACAGGTGAGGATTATTTTTTCGGTGGAACAAACCCTTCTCACAATGCAGGAACATTGAAATATGTACGTATCGAGTTTGCCGGGTATGATTTTGTTGGAGCTAACTCCGGTAACGAAGTGAACGCTTTATCTTTAGGAGGTGTTGGAAACGGTACTACTTTAGATCACATCCAGGTATCTTATGGACAGGATGATTCTTTCGAGTTCTTCGGAGGAACAGTAAATGCTTCCAACCTGATTTCTTTTGCTGCAGAAGATGATAATTTTGACTTTGACAACGGATATACAGGAACTATTACATGTGCTCTTTCTTTAGCAGATTATAACTCATCTCACACAGTAAGTGGTGGAAGCCCGGATTCTAACGGTATTGAGCTTGATAACAATGCTACAGGTACACCTACTGCATTAATCACAAACCCTGTTATCAACAACCTTACTATTATTGGAGCTAAATACGGTTCAGCAGGACAGGGTGCTGCTTACGAAAACGGTATCCATATCAGAAGACATGGTAAGTTAACTCTAAACAACGCTGTAGTAACAGGATACCCTGTAGGAATTAAAGTAGAAAATGCAGGATCTGAGCTTTCTTCAGCTTCAAACTTTGCTTCTATTCAGGTGCACGGATTTACAACTTCTGTTACAGGAACTGGTACAGCAGGAATCCCAACAGCTAACCTTCTTACAGGAAGTACAGCTGCATTATGGGGTATGAACCAGCCATTCTTTAACGAAGGAAGCTGGAATGTATCTCCAAGAAACTGTGGAAATTTCCAGGGAACTTGGACAAAATACAATTTTGCCATTGTAAACTAAAACCTATAAAAGCAGGGGACGGCTTATATCCATTCCCTGCTTCTTTTTCTTTTAAAAATCTTAATAATCAGTATCATGAAAAAAATAATTTTATCATCTGTTCTATTTTTATCTCAGCTGGCTACAGCACAATCTCTGGTATGGGGAAATAGTTTTGATACTTCTGCTGATCTTCAGGGATGGACATTCCATGATCTGAACGGCAACAATAACGGGTGGATTCAAGGACCTAATATTTATCACAATGGAACTTCTTTAACCTATGGAAGTAACGGAGTTCTAAGACATTCTACAAACCTGGTTCCCACAGGAAGTGCAAATGGGTTTACAGGTGAAGATGACTGGATTATTTCTCCTCAGATTGACCTTACAAATGCATCAGGGACCATCACGCTTACCTCTTCTATTGGAAGACAGAGAACTTCTCATACTATCGTGAGCCGGGATCTTTATATTTATGTAAGTACTCCTCAAAAAGCGGTTCCTGTTTTAGCAGATTTCCAGGCCATGACGGTAGACGGATCAGGAAATTATCTGCAAAGTGCCTATAAAATACAGGTGGGTTCATCATTAAATCCTTTCCCTGCAGACCTTACTCAGTTTGTAGAAAGTCTTGTAGATCTTTCGGCTTTTGCAGGAAAGAAGATTTATATTGGAATGTGGGCCAACAGAAATGCTGCCGGAAATAATATCATGAATATCAATATTGATGAAATGGCTATTTATGCCACATCAAATACCTTGAGCACAAAGGATGTAAAAAAGAAAGAAATTCTGACGAAAATTGCAGAAAATCCTGTAAAAGAATACTTACAGCTACAACTTAATCCGGCATTAAAAGAAAATAAAACAACAGTTGATCTTTATAATGCAGCAGGGCAGAAAGTCCTTACCACTCAGTATTCAAGATTAATCAATGTAGCAGGGTTATCAGAAGGGGTATACATAGTGGAAGTGACTGATGGAAAAACTACAGAACGTTTGAATTTCATTAAAAAATAAACATTCTGCTTTAAACTGAACATGAGACAAAACATGAAATTTTAATATACAATAATGGATAACAGAAGGTTATCCAGAACATATCCAACTAGTTTTTTTATAATGTTGTATTGCCCTGCACAATGGGTAGGGCAATATTTTTTAAGTTCAAAATAATATAAAAGATGAATAAGATCTTTGCACTGCTATTATGTATCATATTGTTTTCCTGTACAGATAATACAGTATTGGAGAAATATGATGTAGCACAAAAACCAGGAGAAGTAACCGTGAAAGGATTCTCTAA
This sequence comes from Chryseobacterium sp. CH25, assembly GCF_004119455.1. GTDB lineage: Bacteria > Bacteroidota > Bacteroidia > Flavobacteriales > Weeksellaceae > Chryseobacterium. The sequence goes on along the minus strand of NZ_NRQT01000001.1, from coordinate 564,884 downwards.
ACCGGATGTACTTCAGCTGAGGTTTAACGGAGAACCTGTATCTATTGACGGAAAAACTTCGTATACCGATAAAATAGAAACCAAGCTTCAGTTTGTGCTGGATCAGGGAGAGACCAACAGGCTGGCAATATATAATAACGAAACAGGAAAGGAAGTTGCAAAGTACAATATTACCTATGATAATGTAGAAGAGTATAAAAAATTATACTTCTTTAATCTTCCGGGAATTTTCCTGCAGGCTGAGGCTGTAAAACCACAGGTTAATTTTGGAAAAATAGGTTTTGAATTTATTTTCCCGAATCTGGGTGAATTTTCAGGATCATCCCTTAAAAATGTAAAAGGTGTTTTAAAAAGAGAAAACGGAGCGGTATTGGCAGAATTTGATAATATCGGAAAAGATAGCTTTACCCCGGTGAAGATTTACAGTTCCTTTGGTACTGCAGCTCCTGTATACCTGGAACTCTACAAACCTGGAACTACCGAACCTTATGCAGGATCTGCAATCATTAAAGTGAAAATAAAACAGGATATGGGTGCCAATATGATCGTGCTGCAGGAAAAATCAGAAAATGGAGTATGGGTAGTAAAAGGAGATATTGATGTGGCAGAATATTTATAATCAGAAATGAGAAAACTTTTAAAACTTCAATTCATCACCATTATTATCCTTCTTATTTCCTGTGCAAATAATAATGATGATAATGCTCCTGTTTTTCCTGAGGGAAGTACAGAATCTGTTAATCTTTGGGTACAGGACAGCCTGAAACGGTATTATTACTGGGCGGATCAGATGCCTGCCAAACCGGATTATCATCTTCCTGTAAAAGAATTTTTTAAGAGTCTGCTGGCTCCTCAGGACCGTTTTTCCTTTATTGTAAATACCGGGGACCCATCCAGCTATCCACGTTCAATCCGGAATATGTATGGTTTTGATTATACGGTTATTCAGCGGGCAAACGGACAAGTGGTAACCGTTATTAAATTAGTTCTTAAAGACTCTCCGGCATTCAATGCAGGGCTTGAACGCGGCATGATTATTACCAAGATTAATGGGAAAACAGTGACAGCAAGTAACGCTGAGTCTATCACATCAACCATGAAAGACCTCACAGTGCTGGATCTTACTGTTGGAAGTTGGAATAATTACGTTGTTACCGATGAAAAGGAGATTAAGGTATATTATGGATTATCTTTTGAACAGCCGCTATTGTCCAAAATATTTGAAAAAAACGGTAAAAAGGCAGGTTATCTGTATATCTATGATTTTCCGGACGGGATGACACAGAAGCTCAGCCAGAAATTTGCAGAGTTTAAAGCTGCCGGAGTACAGGAATTGATTCTGGATCTTAGATACAATTATGGTGGGTCTGTATCTGCAGCAGCGGCTCTTTGCTCCCTGATCCCTTCGGGAATATCATCTGCCTCTCCGTTTATTATTTTTAAAGGAAATAAAAATGGTGGTGAAGTAAAAAGAACATTCTCTCAACAGATTGCCTATGATCCGAAAGCTCTTGATTTTAACACCTTGCGCACAAATGCTTTAGGGCTGAATAAAGTATATGTTTTAACTTCAAACAGTACAGCTTCTGCGGCGGAAATAGTGATTAATAATCTGAAACCTTATATGCAGGTTATTCAGGTAGGAGATGTTACTCTGGGAAAAGATATGGCAGGATTTACGGTAGAAGATAAACGTAAGCCTCAAAAAATCCGATGGCAGATGCATCCGGTAATTTATAAAGTATTTAATGCCAATGGTTCAGGAGAATACAGTAATGGGATTTTGCCACAAGTTACAGTGAATGAGTATGCTGTGCTTCCTTTATTACCTTTAGGCCATCCTGATGAAACTTTGATTTCTTCTGTTTTAAATGGGAACTATTTTAAATCTGAAAATCAAAAAGGAGCTGTTGAAGGAGTAAAAATTTTATACCAGAGCGATGTTCCACCTATATCTGTGGGAAAGGATTTACAATATAAGTATTGACATTAAAAAAGAAAAACTAAAACCATGCAGGGAATAGAACCAAAACTCCATACCAGTCTAACCAGTCGTATAGAATATTACCGCTTTCTGATAGAAGCAGCAGATGATTCCGAAATCCGTTCATCAGATGTCACTACACAGATTGCTGAATTGAGTAATTTGTATGAAGAATACCTTACAAACAAAAAAATCTTGAAGAAAGCATAAGAAAATATAGGGCATATCACAATGATCTGAGAAGAAAGTTAACGGTGAGGCTCCGGGAAATTAAGAGAAAAACGAGACAGAAGTAATGTGCTTTTTAGTACTTAATCAGGTTTTTTAGACCGCATAACAGCCTTTTTAAAGAAAAGAATGATCTGATTCTTTACATTGGCTTTCTTTCCTTATTTTATTCCAAAATTCATACATTTATGGCATCAAGTTGAAAGATGATGGCTTTATGAATGCTAATGAGACTGTACTTTCCGATTATTTGAATGTTTTTTGGCAGTTTTCCTGGCCACAGTGGTCGGTTTTCAGCCTGATCAGTAATATCTTTTTGTATTTATTTTCAATCGGACTGTATCTCTTTATTGATAAAACATGCCGTAAAAGTCCATTGCAGGAAAAAGATCATCCTGTTTCTGCATCAGATTTCTACCTCAGCCTTTTTACTGTAGTCTGTAACAGTTTTGTAATGCTGATAGGTGCTTTTTTATGGAAGAACGGTTGGATTGAGTTAGGGAATACCCAATCAGTAATAAAAATCGGTCTGGAAGTGATCGTATTGCTTCTTTTAATGGACCTTTTCATGTATTTCTTTCACTATGCTGCCCATTTACCTTTTGTATATAAAATGATCCATGGGAAGCACCATGAGCATGTAAGCACCAATTACCTGAGCCTTTTTGTTCTTCATCCCTTTGAAACCATAGGTTTTGGATTGATGATGCTGGTCTTATTGCTGTGTTATGATTTTTCAGTCATTTCCATTTCTATTTACCTGTTCATCAATCTCATTTGGGGAACTATAGGACATCTGAACAGAGAGTTTTTTCCTGCCTGGTCAGATAAATTTTTTGTAGGAACTACAAGATTCCATAACCAGCACCATCTGGATGAAACGAAGAATTTTGGATTTTATACTTCTATCTGGGACAGGCTGTTTGGAACCTACAAATAGGAGAGTAGGTTATTTTAGCGGATAAATTCTCTCGCAGGTTTTGCTGATTACGCAGACTCTCAAAAGACTTTTTAATAACCACGAATCCACGAATATTTTTTGCTGAGAATCTTTGATTCTCTTGCACCTTAAAAATATGCGTTATTAATAATTCTTTGCGCTTTAGCGTCTTCCAACCTAAAAAAACTTACTGGAGTAACCACAAATATCACCAATAGAAACACAAATTTCCACTAATACTGAAGAACAGAATAATGTTATTTGTGAAAGCATTAATGTTATTCGTGTTGAAAAAATAAGCTAAAAAAATAAACCATTAAGATTTTTGAAGAGGATAAGAAAATTAAGATGAGATCTTTTGATGTTAGGTAAATTTTAACCTTCAAGTGAAACTTATCTTAACTCCTTGTAAACCCTTATTAATCCTAATGGTTTAATGTTGTTACTTAAACACAAATTTAACTGTAAATATTCATTAATTCTGATACAGAATCATTGTGCTATTGGTGAGAAAATTAGTGTTATTTGTGTTTTAAAAATCACTGTTTTGCTTTAATGGCAGCTTGAATTCTTTCCTCAATAATTCTCCAGTCATACATATGAAAAACCCTTCCGTTACTCATGGCTACAAAAACTCCTTTCGGAAATTGAGGGCCTAAATTAACGTTAATAACTTCAGATCCGTCACTTTCAAGAGTAGAAACCGGGATGGCCGCAATTCTTCCTTTTGCCGGATTTTCTCTAAGATAGACATTGAAAGAGTCATTCTGCTGATCGGAAACCAAAATATACCCTTTTCCTTTGGAAGTAGGATAGATAGAAATTCCTTCCACATCCGATGTAAAATCACCTTGTCCGAAAACAAGAAGTTCTTCATTTCCTTTCTCAGGATCTGCATAATATTGGTGAACTCCAAACTGCTCATCAGAATAGTAGATATATCCCAGTTCATCGTCTACTGCAATACTTTCGATTTCTTTTAAACCACTGTATTTTCCAAACTTGCGGACAACATCTCCAGTGATACTTCCATTCTTTTCGGAAAGTTTATATTGCCATAAATAACCGTCTTTCGGCCCTGATTTTCTTCCTGCAATCACAAAAATATCTCCTGTTTTCGGGTTTTTATACATCGAAACTCCCATCGGTCCACGTTCTGTTTCTCCTTCAAATACCGATATTTCTCCAACTTCTTTCAGTTCAGGAAGAGCATAAAATTTTACTTTATTGGTTTCACGTTCTGTAACTGCTGCGATATCTATCTTTTTTCCATTGAGAACAAAACCATATTCAATATCCACATTATTGGGGCGTTTAAGTCCTAAAACTTTATGGGTGATCTTACCATTCAGATCAAAAGCATACAAACCGCCATCTGTATCTTTATCTGTTCCAATGATGATACTTTTTGAGGCATCTTTGGGATTGATCCATATCGCAGGATCATCGGTATCATGAACTACGGTTTCCGTAATAACGGTTGGTTTTAATTTTTCTACGGCTTTATTCTGCCCTTTGCAGCTTATTACAAAAGGGAAAACAGCAAGTGCTGCGATATAAAATATTATCTTCTTCATGTTCTTAAAAATCAAATTTCACTCCCATGGTAAATCTGGGTCTGTAGTATTCTGCCTGTGCAGTTCTGCTTGGAATACCCTGGTAATATCTTAACGGCTGATTGGTAAGATTATTGGCTTCAGCAAAAACTCTTAGCTTGCTTGTAATTTTGTAAGAAGCATTGGCATCTAGGAAAAACTGTTTATCATAATAACGGTCATCAAAAGACTTTCCACCCAGTTCGTCAATGTAATGAGAGGCGTAGTTCATAGAAACTCTTGCAGAAAAACGTTTGTTTTCCCATGAAAGCGATCCGTTGAACATATGAGGTGCTGCTCCCGGAAATCCTACATCTGTTCTTTCGGTACCTTCATCGTTGGTAATTCCTTTAGCTTTGGAATGAGTATAGGTGTAGTTAACATAAACTCCCATACCTTTCCAGAATGCTCCGGGAATGAAATCTAACTGTCTTTGTAAAGCCACTTCAAAACCATAGATACTTACATTATCTCCATTGCGTTGTTGGGTGAATTTCCAGTTGCTTTCACCTGCCGGAATAGGGTTGGATTGCCCTGCAAAGTCGTTGGCGAAATCATTCGCTGTATAATTTCTTCTGGAGAAAGTATAAATAAAGTCTTTCAGATTTTTATAGAAGATCCCTCCGGAAAGAATTCCCACAGACTTAAAGTACTTTTCTGCCATGAAATCAAAATTATAAGAGTAGGTTGCCTTCAGGCTAGGGTTTCCTGCAGATACAATCTCATCTTCTGAAATAACGTTAAGATAAGGCACCAATGAGTAATAGTTCGGACGGGCAAGGGCAGTGGTAAAGGCTGCACGAAGCACAAGATCCTGAACCGGAACATATTTGAAAGACAAATTCGGAAGGACGTTCGTATACGTATTGGTATTATTGATTTTTCCAACCAGGTCTTTTTCATTCATTACGTAATTTCCGGTATAATCAATTTTGGTGGTTTCCACACGAGCTCCCACAATCATGGAGAGTTTATCATTGAAATCCTGGTCCCAACGGATATATCCTGCATAAATCTGCTCTTTGGCACTGTAATTATTGGAAAGAAATTTTGAAGGCTTCGATTTTCCATTGAATAAGGCAGGATTAAACAGATCTAATCCACCTAAATAAGCCGGATCAACAAATGCTCCCGGAACATAATTCCCAGGTTGAAAATTTTGCCCGTCAAGATATAGAGTAGGCACAGACAGAAGGCTTCCCATGCTGCTCGTAGGTGTGAATGCATAAAAGTCATTCTCCCTTTCTTTTTCTTTCAAACGGATTCTGGCACCGGTGCGAAGTCTTCCTTTCTGACCGTCAATTACAGAAAAAGGAAAACGTACATTCACTTTAGTACCAAATTCTTTTTCCTGAGTGAAGCTGTTGGCATCAGAAAGATCACTTAGTTTATAGTTTCCCAGATTATCTGCCGCAAGAAGATTGAACATTGGTTTTCTGGGATCACTCAGGTCCGGCGAAAAGCTCATCTTACTGTTCTCAAATTCAATATAACGTTGATGAGGCTTGTCTTCACTGGCTATTGCGTAATTCATAGACCAGTCAAGATCTACCTTGGAACCAAGTAAATGTTCTCCTCTTAAGGCATAATTCTGAACTTTCTGTTTCTCAAGACGGGTATTGTCATTAGCGGCGTCTCCGCCTTTATTCTGTCTTGTGATACTTCCTTTCCAGTCAATAATTTCAGATTCATCAGCATTGTAAACCGGTTTTATTTTATAGCCAAGAGCAAATCTGTTTTCCTTATCATTTCTGAAGTTGTACATGGCAGAAGCATAGATTTTGTTCTTAGAATTGAATTCATAATCCATATTCAGATCAAAACTATGTCTGATACGGTGTTCGTTATAGTGACGAACGCCCATTTTGCTTACATAAACCGTCTGAGCCTTGTCGTTAGCCTGGCTCCATACAGGTTCGATATTGTCTGATCCAAAATTATTGTTGTTATAAGAGAAACTGAATACTGCACCTAGTTTTTTGTTTAAAAAACGGTCTCCATAAACCAATCCTGCAGTATAATTTCCTTTTTCACGAATAGGATTGTATCCACCTGCTAAGGTTGCAGAAATTCTTCGTCCGTTAGGAGAAGCCCTTGTAATCAAGTTCACAGAGCCACCAATAGCATCGGCGTCCATATCCGGAGTAAGGGTTTTATTAACCTCAATAGTAGAGATCATATCGGAAGGAATCAAATCCATCTGAACATTACGGTTATCTCCTTCCGCAGAAGGAATTCTGTCTCCATTTAAGGTGACAGAGTTCAGATTAGGAGCAAGACCTCTAATGATAAGGTTTCTGGCTTCTCCCTGATCGTTCTGTATGGTAATCCCGGGAACACGCTTTAAGGCATCTCCAATATTGGCATCCGGAAAACGTCCGATCTGATCAGCTGAGATCACATTGGTGATGTTGGAGTTGTTCTTTTGTTTGTTCAAAGCTCTGGCCTGATTCTTTAATGTAGCTCCTGAAACCACAATTTCACCAATACTTGTTTCCTTTTTATTGAAAATAATGTTCTGCTGGGTATTTTTTTCAGAGGCTATCATCACTTCATACTGATGAGTACCATAGCCCAGATAATCTACCTTCATGGTATAATTTCCCGGTGGAACATTCAGAAATACAAAATTTCCGTGTTCATCGGAAGTGGTGTAGATATTACCCGGATTTAAGGAGATTTTAGCTCCCGGCAGGGCAATTTTCGAGTCGTCGTTAATGTTTCCGGAAAGAGTTCCGGTTTGTGCATAGAAAAATAGAGAAGCACAAAATAAAACAGATGTAAAAATTTTCTTCACTTTCGTTTAATTAGATAAAAATCACAACAAAATTAAACGACTGTTTGGATAAAGGGTTGAAGTTAAAATTAACGTTGTTTTAAGATTTGTTAATACTGGAGCCGGAATGCAGAGATTTATCACATTTCAGAACCTAAATTTTTTTCAGTTTGGTTACCTTCCAATAGTAAGGTCAGTTCATCACATCCTATAATCTTACCCTCCTGAATGGTGAATTCTGCCAGTACTTTATGTTTCACAACGGTACCATCTTTCAATACTGATTTTGCTATATGATGGGTGAAAATGATATTTCCATTTTCAGCGTAGTTAAGGATCGTAATCTTTTGCTCGGCAACTTTTTCTTTCAACTTCTGGATGTGCAGAATGAACTCTTCATAATTGAGTTGAGTGTGGTCTACAAGCTGGATATAGTCTTTTGAGAAGTATTTTTCAATGAATGATAAATCAAATACCGGGTTTTCTAAAATATTGCTGAAAACCTCTTGGATAATATGTTTCATAATGTTTTGTTTTGACACAAAATTATAACTGAAATTGATGTACAAACGATAACATTTGTAAACAGTTTACTGAAAAAATAATCATAAAAGATTCTTATAATTAACCACGAATTCACGAATAAGTTTTATCCACGTAATTTTATTCGTGCATTCGTAGCATCAAAATTATTTGGTTTCTATAGAAGGAATATTGGTAATCACTTGCCATTTGCCGTTTTCGTGAACACAGGTGATAAGGGAAGAGAACCGCAACGCTGAGCTTTCAAGAGAAACTTGGGCATACGCGATATTATTTTTCTGTTCTACAGAATGATAGGTGATCTGGCGGGGCTTTCCACCAAATGTTTTATCCCGTACTAAACCGATATATTCCTGTTTTGGGATGATGAAAATTCCCGGTTTATCAAAAAATCCATCCTGAATATTCTGATAATCTTTGTGAAGTATTTCTTCTAAAAGAACTGTATCACTATTGTCGCCACCTTTGATGAATTGTTCAATGGCTTGTTTAATCTGTTCCATAATTAATTGAGTTGTTTTAAAATTTCGGATTGTTGTAAAGCTATTTTCTCTGGATTGCTGAGCTCATCTACCGCGGTGCCATTCAATGGGAAGTAACTGATATCGGTAATTCCTATGTGATTTAATAGCAGAGTAAGGTGATTTTCCAACGGATTTTGTGTTCCGGGAGTAATACCACCCATTGATGAAATGATATAAGCCTTTTTATTTTCAAGTAGTCCTTTAAGAGAAGTATTTCCTGTAAATGTTTTCTTGGTTCTGATAACGCTGTCAAAATAAGCTTTTAATGAAGATGGAATTCCATAATTGTACATGGGACAGGTAATCAGAATTTCGTCAGATTGGTATAGCTCATCAATCAGTCTATCAGATAAATGGATGCTTTCTGTGTCAGGATTTTCACTGAAAAATGCATTCACGGTCTGTTGGGTAATGTGGGGAATAAGTTGCTTGGTAACGTCTCTTTCCATGATAATTCCCTTCGGATTCTTCGTTTTCCATTGTTGAATAAAATAATTACCTAATGTTCGCGAATAGGATTGCTCTGTTCTTAAGCTGCTGTCGATTCTTAGAAGTGTGTTCATTCTTTTTTTCTTTAAAGACACACTGCACTTCTGAAACGTGACAGATTATTGCAGCCTTTTTAATTTTTCAGGGTCTACAATAGAATAAATTTCACGAATCATGCCTTCAGCATCAATATCCAGGATGTGACAGTTATAAATGCGGTTGTCCTGCCAGAAACAGATGGCAGGCTGATGATTAAATATATGAAAAGTATGAGGCTTTTTGCCCAAAAACTGCTGTTGTACATAGACCAGAAGCTGTGCTGTAGCAGATTTTCCAACTTCTACCGCTTTGATGACACGAACGCGTTTTCCACCATCTGCAGACAGTCTGATCTCATCAATAAGCAGTTTTTCAATATTGGGAATGTCTCCTTCGCTTAGAGCCATTTGATATTGCTGGAGAATATCAGTGTGACCAGAAGTATTTATGCTGTCAGGTCTGTATTTTATATCCTGTAATTGTTTTCCTGCACGGCTCAGTAGTTTTCGGGAATTTTCCACTGAGATATCAAGGGTTTCTGCTATCTCCTGATGGGAATAGTCAAAGGCTTCCTTTAAAATGTATACCGCACGCTCTCTGGCGTTCAGTTTTTCTAAAAGGACAAGCAGGGTATAACGGGCTGTTTGCTCCTTAATCAATTTGTTTTCTGCATTTTCAAAAGAAAGAGGTTCGGGAAGCCATTCCCCATAGACCATTTTTTTGCTGTGTCTGTTTTTAAAATTAATCGCATGATTAATGGTGCTTTTGATCAGGAAATTGGTCTCATTCCGGATCTCAGATTTATCTAAAGAAATATATTTTTCAATTACATCCTGTACCAAATCCTGAGAATCTTCATAAGAACCGGTAATATTATAGGCATAGGTAAGCAGCCTGTTGTAATTTTCCTGCATGATATTTCTTTTTAAGACAAACTTAGTGAAGAAAACGTGACGAATTATTAAAAGTAAAAAGTAAAAAGTAAAAAGTTTAAAGTTTAAAGTTTTTGTAGTTAAACAACTATTATCAATCATCTAATTATCCATTCGGATATCAATATCAATAGGGCGGGCTTTAGCCCGGCCGGCCGGTCAAATAAATTAAAAATTCCATTGGCTTTAGCCAAAACCTATCTTATTGAAATTCGAAGATCTTTCTTATTCTATAAATAAAAATCCGCGTAATCTGCAAAATCTGCGAGAGCAAAATAATAAGAAGGGCTTTAGCTAGAACCTAAAATCATCCTTCCCATACAGAATTGTAAATTATTTTTCCCAATTTGCATAGATATAATTATCCAAATATGAACTCATTCCCGGAAATTTTGATAGATGAAAATGCGAAGGAAAGACATCCTGATTATAAAAAAGCATTATTTGATCTTAATTCTAAGAATATTACAGCTGAAAACTCTAATCATCTGGTCCGCATTTATACAACAACCAAGGAGATTTCATACCGGAATAAAATTCTGAAATTACTGTATGATCACAAATATCCTGAACTTCATTCATTCTTTGAAATGGCCTGTAAAAAAGAAAGGTATCTAGACATGAAAGTATATGCTTTGCGTGGATGGGCCCAGTTTGCAGAAGAAAAAGAGATCGGAAAACTGGTTGATAAAATGAAAACTTCACTGGCAAAAAGAGAAGTAACCACTCCCTATAATTATCAGGAATATGAATTGCTGAGAGGGAAAAATGCCCTTCCTTTTCTAGTAGAAAAATACAATTATCCTTCATTCAGAGAACTGTTAGCACAGGTAAACGAGCAGTACGAAAGAATGCCTGATGCCTTTAAAGGTCATATCACAACAGACGAATCTGGAGAAATAGTTATTCTGAGAGCTCCTGGTGAGAGCTCAAAAATGATAAGAGATTTTTTGATGGGCTAAAACCTAATCAATAAAAAAACCGCATTGAAATCATTTCAATGCGGCTCATGGTTATTAGTTGGTTTGAATGAATTTTTAATAAAGGTTAATCATTATCCACTCTGATCCATTTTCCGTTTTCTACCCCTTCATAGAAATGATCGTTATGATAGATGATCGCTCCCTGAATATGAGTTTTATTGGCTGGAAGAGTAAGGGTTTCCGGTAAGGCATTACTGTTTCGGATCATAAATACTTCATTCGCTTCTTTTACAACGATTCCTGTTCCTGAAACTAACCTTGTAACTCCTGCATCTGCCGGTGGATTGGATACCGCTACCGGGTTTAATTCTGAGAGACGTCTTGCTCCCGTATCGGAAGTACAGCCTCGGAGAATATTATCCATCAACATCATCACGCCCGGAGTAGGACAATCCGGATTGATGTTTACAACAATTTCTTTATTGTTGATCGCTACAGGGCAAGCTTCTCCGGTCGCAAAACGGATGCTTTTAAGACGATATACCACTGTTCCTGCCTGGCCTTTAGAATGAAGGATAACTGCCTCTCCGTTCGGTGCAGACGTAATGGTCTGGTCCGGACCATTATTAACCGTATAAGTGAAAATATAGGTTTGAGCAAGTGATCCTTTAAACTTTACCTGTATATCTCCGGAAGCCTGTTTTGAGGCACTCATGGATGAAGGTGTAGTATTGTCTGCCGGTAAAGCAATAGAAGAGATGGTGAAGTCTTCTGTAATATTACATCCATCCTGGCTGTAAGTTACATTTACTCTGTAATTTCCAGGTTGGGTAAACGTTACCAAACGTCCTGTGCCTATTACTCCTGAATTAGGAGAATTTAGCTTAGTCCACGTATAAGCAGCATTAGGATCTGTACCGAATAAGGTAGAAGCATCATAGGTTTTAGGGAATTCTGAAGCACAAATGGCTTTGTTTCCACCAAATCCTGCAGCCTGAACATCTGTAGGAATGATGGAAAGGTTCGCTGTATTTCCCAAATCCTGGCTGTTTCCATAAGCACTTACAGCACGGGAGAAATTCATATCTCTGATAGAAGCATAAAACATGGTGTATGCTGCTGTAGGATCGAGATTAATTGTATTCTGTCCTGCTGTAGATCTTAATACAGAAATTCTGTTACATGGAGTTCCGGTCATAAAAAGATTTTCAGTAACAGTTTGATGGTTATCAACCTGATAAGACCCTGGATTAAAGTACAGTGTTTTGTACTTACCTGAGGAACTCAATGTACTTACACTATTGGCAGTTGTGCTTCCAAGGAAAGTCATTTTGTTGAAATTCCAGACTCTTGTTCCGGTATTTACAATTCCATCCTTCCAAACCGTTAAGTCCCCAAAATTGAAAGCTGTAGGAGTATTGGTTGTAAAATATCCCATATCGGCTTTCGCATCAGCAGCATTTAACGTGAGTGGATTATTACCTGTAGAGATAAAGAAATAAGGACTGTAAAAATTATAGTACGGAATAGATGCCATATAATAATTGGCAGTACCGGCACTGTTCGTTCTTGTCCCTGTAAGAACAGACTGTCCAAGATCTACAACCGGATTGTTATTAATAGATTGATTCCAGCTGAAATTAACCAGTGTCATAGGATGGTTGTTGGTTTTGAACCCTGCTGCATTAAGGAAATTAATATCCCCCTGATATGGGCTTTTCAGTTCAAAATAATCCTGAGCATTTACATTCAGGTAAATGTAGGCTCCTTTTGTATCAATATACCTTGTTTTTCCAGTGGCAGTTCCTTGAGCCATAATGATATTTCGGGTCAGGCCAAAAGTAGACATCGGAACTATAATTTTTACATCATTCTGTAAATTAAGATTTCCATAAACGCTTAGGTAATAGGGATTTCCACCATCTGTAGTGAAATCAAGAACAGGCTGGTTGGTTGCATTATTGAAGGTAATATTATTAGCTTTTGAAAGATAATTTCCCCTGATCTGTATTTTATTCAAAGTAGGTGTAAACCCTGAATTCTGATCAAAGAAAACATTATCAACGGCAGTCGGAATATCACAGGCTCCTACAGGAGTTCCACCTGAAGTTAATGACCAATGCTGAGGATCTCTCCATTGTCCCTGTCCTCCGATCCAGTAAAGATTTCTTGAAGTGGAAGGAATAACATCCAGGAAGTTAATTCCACTATTTCCGCCAAGGTCCGTACTTGATGTAGCAGTATAGGCTTGTCCGCCGGAAGAAGAGATATATTTTATCTGCACTTTATCCAATACATAATTGGATGGATTAGCGCTGTAATTAGGAAGTATTAAAGTTCTCAATGGCGAGCCAGATGAAGCTAAAGTAATACGGTCTAAACAGTCTCCAAGGATCTTCAATGATTGGTTAACCTGTAGGTTACCTTCTAAAGAAACATTATTATTCTTTTCTATGGTCAGATTATTGACGGACATAGGGGTTTTAAGAATAATGGAAGGGTTTACTTTATCAATTCTTGGGGCTATTGCTGAATGGATGATGAAATTATTGATGACGCCACCAGGAAAATTAAAAGAAATAATATAATCCGTATTAGTTGTTGTATTGGTGTATTCTATTTTTTCAAAATAATGATTTAGATTACTGAAGGCAATGTCAAAATCAGAACCACCGGTAGATCTGAATAATTTGATCACACTGTTAGCCGTATTTACAACAGGTTGCTTGGTATTGATTGCAAAGCCGTTATTAACTGTAAGATCAGCATTATCCATTATCAGTTTTGAACCGTTTAGGTTAAGGCTGTTGATATTCATTACAGTACCGCTTATATCCAGGCTGTTACCGGAAATATCAGTTTGGGTGATATTTGAGCTGCTGCTAAGGTCATTCTGTGACGTTCCTCTGTTCATTTTCCACTGGGCATCCCCTGAAAAATTTAAAGAAGTTGCAGCACCATTTGGGGTTACATTTTTTAAAGTTCCTGCAGGCTTACCAATGTTGACCAACGTAAATCCACTGAAGTATCCGGCATCATAGTATCCGGGATGCAGTACCATATTCCCGTTAACATTCATTTTGTAGTAATTGTTATTTCCTGCAAAATAAGATCTTGATCCGGGAGTTAATCCACTGAATGTAATATCATTTACTGAGACATCATTGGTCATCTGTATGGAGGTAATTCCAGTAGTAGAGAAACCGGAGTACTGATCAAAGAAAACATTGTCATTGATGGTCGGAAGTCCGCAGTTCGCTGTTGTTCTGGTACTTGAAGGATCCAGAGACCAATGGCTGAGATCGTTCCAGTTTCCGTATCCGCCTTTCCAGTAAAAGTTTTTAGAAGTGGTGGCTTTGAAATTGATCCCGGAATTATTCCCATTATCAATAGAATTGCTGGCATTGATAGGTTTAGCACCTGCAACAGGAGTAACGTAACCAGCATTAATTCCTGAGATATTCATCCTGTTCAGCTCCACAAATCCATTACCATTAATATTGTTCCCAAGAATAAGATTATTCCCTCCCTGACCTGTTAAATTAAGAATAAGATCACAGTCTGTACGATTGAATAACCAGCTGTCAGTTATCATCAATTTTGCCGTAGTATCAAAAAACGCAATATTGGAAGCTGCATTGATGGCTACATTTTTTGTCTTATTCATTCCAAAAAGTCTGATATCACCACTGTTTACCTGAAAGGTATCAGTATTCAGATACTGTATACTTCCGATACTGGTTCCTTCTTTATAGGTTTTACCAAAAAAATGATTGGTATTTCCTGAGTTGTAATATCGCCCATTGTAGTTTTGGAAGTATACAGAAGTATTAGGCGCGGTAATGGTCTGTTTGGTTAAAATATTCAGGATACCCTGACTTAGTAAGGCATTATCTATACTAACACTGTTCCCACCCAGCCAGAATTCACCAGCTTTTATTTTTCTGTTATCTGCATAAAGATTACTTGTAAGAGCATTGTTATCAAAATTGAAAACACCGCCCACTTCTACATCATAAGGAGTTCCTGAATTAGAAGGCATGAGATAGAAATTATCAGTCCCATAGATCGTCAGTTGATAAACTTTCTGCCCTTCAAAACTCATATAACGGTTTGCTGCCGGATCTGTTGCATTATATTTAAGAAAATTAACTGATACAGGAAGGGACATATCTTTCTGAAGATAAAGGTTACCATACAGAGTTGTGTTAATATTCAAAACAGGGTTGGCAGGAGCATTACTCCAGGTCATATTCCTTATCATAGCTACTGTTCCACCACTATTGATGGTATTGTTTCCTGAGGTAAATCCTGAGTTTTCATTAAAGATCACATCATCATACATAATAGGAGTACAGTTGGCAGAAGGTCCTCCAGATGTGAACGACCAGTGGGTGGGATCATTCCAGTTCCCTCCGCCACCTATCCAATAATAGGTTTTTGCAGCGATCCCCGGGTAAGTGATATTCCCTGTATTATTTCCGCCATCTATACCTGCGGTTACAGCGGCTCCTCCTGTAAGTTTTACAGCAGCAAAATTATAACCATTAAAAGAGGCTGTTCCGTTTCCATTGATAGTACCCGGAAGAATCAGGTTTATAGGCAAAGTAGGTTCTACAGCCCCAAATTTTGGGATGCTTCCGTTGCATGGAATATTGGTGATAAGAGTTTGATTAATCTGAAAAGTGGCATTGGTTACATTCTGCCGAAAATTATACTGTCCGCCATTCAGGATAAGATTATTAATATCAAATTGTGTGGCTCTCAATATATTATTTCCCTTCCCAAGGGTCATATTCTTTACTTCAAATCGAGTTCCGGCCAGGTCTGCGCTTCCATCTCCCAAAACCATATCATTGCCTTTAAATAAATTGGCATTAATGACACAGGCATATAAATTAATTTTGTTAATATTAAATTGAGTTCCGGTAAAACTACCTCCTGCAGTACCTACTCCTGTGACCTCATCTACTGTAAGAAGATTTCCGCCTGTTATTTGAGAAAAGCCTGAAGCAGTCAGGAGTATCTTTTTGATAGTCTGACTAGTCTGTATCGTCAGAATAGGAAATGAAATAGTAGCCTGAGTAAGATTAGCAGTTGAATTTAAGGTCATCGTACTCGTGGTAGTCACTGTTGAAGATCTGAAATTTGAGGCTGCTGTAGAACTATGGCTGAATACCATAGCATTGATGTTTTTATAATCAGTATCTAAAAAAGCACTGTCATTGACATTGACATTGAAAAAGCCATTGCTTGCAAAATTTTTAACAAGCTTAAAGGTTCCGTTTCCATTAAGATTAAGATTAGATTGGTAACTGCCACTCAAATAGGATGGATCAATCATATTGTCAGGAATGTCAATCAGATTGGGGGTCGGGTTGGAGCTGTCTGAAAAGAGATTCACCGTAAGACTATACAGAGCGGTGGCATTAGATTTCCATTTCAGGTTTCCATAGATATTAAAAACACTTGCTGATGGAAAACTCAGTTTGGTGGTAAATGAATCATCTATAATGAAATCTTTACAGGTAGCTGAAGAAGGAATCGTTAATGTACCTCCAGTAGCAGGAAAACCACTTCCTGAGGTAATATAAACATTATCATACCTGGAAGGAATAATAGTAGCGGTCTGTCCTGATGCTGAACCTATACGCCAATGGTTCAGATCACTCCAGCTACCAGCACCACCTACCCAGTAATAATTGTTCTGAGCAAAAATACTCTGGCTGATCAGAAAGAGCAGGATGAGATATAATTTAATTTTCATGTTTTTTTTGAATTACAAGATTAATAATGAGCTGAAACAAAATGCACAGCTTCAATGAGGTTGAATAGGTCAAAACCATTATTATCGCTGGTTATTTTGACTTTTTCAGGTTTTGTATTTCTCTTTGTAATTCTTCGATTTTTTTGCCCTGTTCCTGAACGGTTTGTAATAAAAGGGGGATTAATTCATTATAATTAACAGATTTATAGCCGTCATTATCGGTGCTTACGATGTTGGGAAGTACTTTTTCCACTTCCTGAGCAACAAGACCATACTGAAGCTGGGCATTTCCCCCTTTCTTTTTTCCTGTTTCATTCCAGAAGTAGGAGACTGGTCTTAGCTTGTTGATGATTTCGTTAGAAGATTTCAGGTTTGTGATATTTTGTTTCAGTCTTTCATCAGAATTATAATCAATGGCACTTGCTTTTACGGTTCCGGCAACATCCAGTTTTGCAGAAGCAGAAGGTGTAGTTCCAATCCCTACACTGCCAGTTCCGGAAAAGACAAGATTTTTCCCATTAAGATCTACATTTCTTGAAGCTAAAGGTGTTGTGATAGAGCCATCTGCAGTATAAATATTGGAATTTATCCCCATGCTTTCCCAATCAGTTCCATTCCAGAAATAATATCCCGGTTGGGTAATTCTGGAGACTTTTGCAGTAGGAGAAGCTGGTCTGGCGGTAGCATAAATCATCAGTGATTCCGTTCCGGGTTGGATGCTTGCCGTCATGGTTTGAATCTGGTCTCCGGTAAGTCTGGGAATCATAAGCCCTTCGGTCTGTGAACTTCCATCTGTTTTAGCAGTGATATCCAGAGTAGCCTTAGGATCGGGAGTGTTTATTCCGATTTTACCTCCGGTCTGGGAATAGAGTAATGAGCTGATGGAGGTGCTTCCAATAAGGCATAGCCTGAACATTGCAGAATGAGTCTTCTGCAGAAAAGTAGAGTTTTGCATAGTTTCTTTAATTGTTTTTTACTTGAGTAGATTAAATTCTTCCTTAGTGTGAGGAATGGAATATGTTTTTAATAATAGTTTTGGAGGTTTCTATGAATTCGTTCGACCTGTAGAGTTGGCTCGTAAGGATAGAGCTTTCAAAAAGGAGATAAACATGGGCTGCTAATGCCTCATTCTTCATTTCGTCATTGAAGAATATTCTCAGCTTATTCTTGTGATAGCGGAGAGCAGAATGAATTTCCTCTTTCTCAGCAGGTATTTCAGATAAGATATTCCAGAAGCTGCAACCTCTGAAATCTTCTTTTTCATTCATATAGATAAGGAAGTCAAAACATTTCAGAATCTTTTCTTCAGGGGATGTAATTCCGGAGATAAAATTTTCCAGTTCAGATACCCAATAGTTGTATCTTTTGTTGAGAAATTCAATACACAGCTCATCTTTTGACTTAAAATGCTGATAGAAGCTTGCCTTTGAAACATTAGCTTCTTCTATAATCTGATTGATTCCGGTACTGTTAAAACCTTGCTTGTGAAACAGAAGCAGGGTAGTACTTAATATTCTTTCACGAGGTCTGGACATTGGTTAATGTTTTTCGCAAATTTAAACAAAATATGAACAGACTGGTATGTTTGTTAAAAAATCTTAAATATTATTACGAAAGATGAAAGAAATAAGCGAATTAGATAGATGATTTAATACGTAAAGTGCAGATTGTAAGAGAAATAATATTTATATGCATGGCATTGTTTTTCTTTTTACACAAACCCTTTTGCATAATAAAGCTGTATAAGGAAAAATAGTAAAGTAAAGAACCACACCACATAAGGATGATAACGAAAATTCTCTTTAAGAATATGATGCAGGGCTTTAAATAGTTTGAAAAGACCAATTATTCCTATGGCAAAAAAACAATGAAAATAATAAAAAAGAGATAGTCTCTGGAACTGTAGGCCCCGGAACTTGCAATTTTATCAAGATGATCAATATAGGATTGTACATCCACGGTCTGCCCAAGGAACATCGCTGAAAAAATCAGAATAAAAAATGGAGTAGAAGTATAAACAGTAGTGTAGATAAAAGAAAAAAGTAAAGTACGGAAAGCTGCCGTATTCACTTTCTCTTTTTTATACCATAGCAGTATGACACTGAATACTACTGCTGTAAAATTATTTGTCAGGAAAATAAATAAGGCTTTTTCAATCATACTCAGCCCTTTGATCTTCGACAGGAAATTGTGTTGTCCGCCATAATCCATTAAGAGTACAGATACAATCACTGAAGTATATACGGAAAGTTTGATGGGTGACAGATAATCGTGAAATCGTTCAGTCTCTTCTTTCTCCATTTCATGAACGGACAGATCATAGCAACGGCGGGGATCCTGAAACAATTTAAAAATAGTTATTGGGACCAACAGTATTTCAATAATAATCTGAAGACACAGTTTCTCGAAACTGTCAATCAATTTTTCGAACATACACCAGGTGTTTAGGGAACAGGTTTACTATGCAATTTAATCATTTTTAAATTGCATATCCCTAAAACCAGTAATTTAAAGTGTATTTATTTCGGAAGCCCTTTCTTCAAAGCTATGTTGGCTCTTTCAACAGACTTTCTTTCCTTCCAGTCCATGTATCTTTTTTTATACCTGCCTTTCATGAAATTGTCAAAATTACGCTGAACAGTAAGATTCCACAGAGAATGAGCTTTTACAGCCCAGCTTTTATCCCATGCACGCAGAGAAAGAGAGAAAGAACCATCCAGATATTTCATCCAGTGCCACCAGCCGGTAGGCATGAACAGGGTATCACCATGCTCCAGAAAACATTCTATCCCTTCAATACCATCCAGAGCCGGGAATTTTTCAAAATCAGGGTTGGAAATATCGTAGTCTTCCAGTGCATAAGTAGCATAAGGAAGTTTATACAAACGGGTTTTCCACTTGTATTCAAAGAGAAGAACATGTTTTCTTCCGTTGAAATGAGTATGGAAGATATGAGGCATATCAATATCATAATGAAGGAACGTTACAGAACCTTTACCACCGAAGAACATACTCGGATATTTATCCAGAAATCCCCCCATCAGATTCTTAGGCGGAATATAATCATCCAACAATTTAGGGGCAAATTTGATAGGGTCAAAAAAGAAGATTCTTAAATCTGTAGGCTCTCTTTGGATCAGGTCAACGTATTCACCAAATGGCATTTTGGTAGTAGGAGTGTTGATGGGTGCTGCAGGATCTGCTTTAGCACTGTCATATAAAGGAACAACAACATCACCAACTACTTCTTTCATATACTCCATGGTCCATTTTTGATATGCAGGCCATTTTTTAGCCATGTTTTTAATGACCACAGGTTTACGAGGCTTTAAATATTTTTCACGGAAATCTTCCTGTGAAATGTCATCTACAATATCAATCGGTTTAAGAAGTATGCCCATTTGTTTCAATTATTCGGCTAAAGTATTAATAATTTATGATAATAAGTGTAAATAATTTTGTTTATCTGGAATTAATATAAATAGATGGGAAAATAATCTGTCAGTTCCCTTTATAAAGTCATTGTTAATGATGCTGTTTACGTATTTTTTGTTTAAAAATAAATTTGATTGTTTGAAAATATTATTTGTAGAATAAATTTATGTATTTGGGATAAAAGTGAGTTTTAAATTTTTGTCATCATATTCAGAATTAATGGCCTTCTCTTAGCTTCCAATTCTTATATTTGATGTATGAAAAAAGTACGTCTGTTAGCATTATTTTTAGTTATTTTCAATACCGGTTACCATGCACAAATGAAATCTCTGCCTAAGATTGAATCAGGAGTTTCGTACGAGTTGGCTCAGTATAGAAAAAGTACATTAAATGAGATTAAATACGAACTCAGTCTGAAAATTCCTGAAAGCAAATCAGAAAGGATATCCGGAACTGAAGTTCTTCGTTTTCAGTATAAAAAACAAAACGAATCTCCACTGCTGATAGACTTTAAAGAAGATCCATCTTCACTTTTATCTGTATCAGTAAACGGACAGACGATAAAACCGGTTCTGGAAAATGAACATGTGGTTATTGATGCCAAATACCTGAAATCAGGATCCAATCAGATTAATTTTAACTTTCTGGCGGGAAACAGTGCATTGAACAGACGTGACGGATATCTCTATGCTTTATTCGTTCCGGATCGTGCACGAACCATGTTTCCATGCTTTGATCAGCCTAATCTGAAGGCTAATTATTCCCTGACTCTTACCATTCCTGAAAAATGGAGTGCCATAGCTAATGGAAAATTAAATGAAACTACTGTATTGAAAGGGCAGAAGACGTTGAAATTTAATCAGTCAGATCTTCTGCCTACCTATCTTGTCTCCTTTGCTGCCGGAGATTTTAAAAACCATACAGAAAAGATCAGTCAGCAAGACTCCAGAATCTTATATCGAGAAACTGATTCTGCTAAAATTAGTAACAGCATGGATTCTATTTTCAGCCTGTATCGCAATTCTCTTGCCTATTATGAAAAATGGACTGGTATTAAACATCCTTTCCAAAAACATGGGATGGCAGCGATTCCGGATTTTCAATTTGGAGGTATGGAGCACCCGGGAGCCATATTATTTCAAAATTCAACGCTGTTTCTGGATAAGAATGCAACACAGAACCAACTTAACAACCGTTCCAATTTGATTGCCCATGAAGTGGCTCACCTTTGGTTTGGAGATATGGTAACGATGGACTGGTTCAATGATGTCTGGATGAAAGAAGTTTTTGCCAACTTTATGGCAGATAAAAGTACCGGAGCATCTTCAGATAAAAGCGTGTATGATCTGAAGTTTCTAACCACTCATTTTCCGGCTGCATATTCTGTAGACCGTACATTGGGTGCAAATCCTATCCGCCAGGTTCTGGATAATCTGCAGAATGCAGGAATGATGTATGGGCCTATTATTTATAACAAAGCTCCGATTATGATGAGACAGTTAGAATTGCTGATCGGAGAAGAGGAGTTCCAGAAAGGAGTAAGTGAATATCTTACAAAATATGCCTTTAATAATGCAAGCTGGCCGGATCTTATTGCCATTCTGGATAAACATACTCCAAAAGATCTGCAAAGCTGGAACAAAGTATGGGTAAACGATCCCGGAAGACCTGTTATTGATTATGACGTAAAATATAAAGGTTATACAATAGAGCGTTTTATTATTACTCAAAAACCGGAATATGGGAAAGAACCGAAATTATGGCCGCAGGAATTTGAAATCAGTTTATTTTACGCCGACAAAATTGAAAAGGTTAAGGTAAAACTTGATGGCCAACAACAGGACATTTCCGAATTAAAAGGAAAAGCAAAACCTCTGTTTATCCTGCAAAACTCATCAGGAATTGGCTATGGAGTATTCAAAACAGATAAAACTGTCATACAGAACTTTTCTTTGGTAAAAGATCCTATCAACCGTGCCAGTGCCTATATTTCATTATACGAAAATATGCTGAACAGCTCAGGAGCCGATACTCATGAATTACTGAACTTTTTTGCAGAACAATTACCAAAAGAAACTACCGAACTGAATCTCCGTTTGATTACGGGCTATATTTCCTCTATTTACTGGAACTTCTTACCTGAAAATACGAGACTGAAGGAATCCGGAAATCTGGAAAATGTTTTTTGGAAAGCATTACAGGTACAGACGGCTAAAAACAATAAGAAAATCGTATTTGATGGCTATCAGAGTATTTTCCAGTCTAAACAGGCGTATGATAATCTGTACAGCATCTGGAAATCTCAGACCCCACCGCAAGACGTATCGCTTAATGATGAAGATTTCACCAACCTTGCCCTTGCGCTGTCATTAAGAAATACAAATAATAATGATTTGCTACAGGAACAGCTGACAAGAATTAAAAATCCAGACCGTGTGAATCGTTTTAAAATCATTATGCAGGCTGCCTCATCCGATCAGAAAATGCGTGATGATTTCTTCAATGGTCTTATGCAAAAGCAGAACAGGACCAATGAATCTGCTGTGGGTTCAGCATTAGGCTATCTGCATCATCCGTTAAGACAACAGACTTCTATTCATTACCTTCCAAAGAGTCTTGAAGTTTTACAGGAAATACAGAAAACAGGTGATATATTTTTCCCGGATAATTGGCTTCGTTCTACATTCAGCAGCTATCAGAATCCAAAAGCGCTTGAAGAGGTGAATCAGTTCCTTCTGAAAAACCCTGATTATAACGCTATTCTGAAAAATAAAATTTTACAGGCTACTGATAATCTGCGAAGAGCTCAGAAATTGGTGAAGTAATAGCAAACAATATGAAGTATTATGCAGATGTAAATAATGAGTATTTAGCAGAGTATTTAGATTCTGAAATATTAGATCATTTTACAAGCTCATGGTTCTTTTATGACAAAAGTGAAGAATTCAGGCTTGCAGAAGTATTGGATATGGATGGAAATGTGCTTTCTTTTTTATGGGAATATTCGGATGGTACTTTATTAGAAAAAATAGATCAATGGAAGAGAGCATTGAAAAGAAATCATATTGAGTTTTCTTCAGATGTGAAAATCCGTCACCAAGACTATTTATGCTCGGAAAAGAAAGTGTATCTGGATATCGTTGAAACTGATTTTAAAGGTGCTGATGAAGCATTTAAAGACTTTTCTGCGTTTAATATTGCTAGAAATTTAACCCAGTTTATTGTTGATGAAAATATGCAGATAGATGATTTGAATTTAAATTTTCTTGATGTTGATGATCCTTTAATCCGATTTACAAACTGTATAAAAATGGTAGATTCCAAATGGTTACGAGCTGTTGCTTTAAATGGATACCATCACAGAGGAGATCTGATAAAAGTATTCATTCACAAAAAAGGAGACCGTTTCTTACCTGAAGG
The DNA here is from genome assembly GCF_004119455.1 of Chryseobacterium sp. CH25. GTDB lineage: Bacteria > Bacteroidota > Bacteroidia > Flavobacteriales > Weeksellaceae > Chryseobacterium. The sequence goes on along the minus strand of NZ_NRQT01000001.1, from coordinate 541,289 downwards.
GAACCAACTTGAGTATGAGGTTTTTGAAAATATATATGTAGCGAATTCTCTCTGCTGGAAGTAGTTTTTTGTATTTGATGTATAGTACTGCTTTGAGCAGAGTTCTCCCATTTTTCAAAAAATGGTTATCTTCGGCTTCGTAAAAAAATGATATGCAAGTATATGAAGGGATTTCTGTGGGGTTGTATCTGTTATTAATGATAGGTATAGGCATATATTCTTATAGAAAATCAACAAACAACTCGGAAGAGTTTTTAATTGGAGGAAGAAAAATGGGAGCGGCTGTTACGGCACTTTCTGCAGGAGCTGCGGATATGAGTGGCTGGCTGTTGATGGGAGTTCCGGGTGCAATGTATTTATCCGGTATTTCCAGTTCTTGGATTGCGATAGGGTTAACACTTGGAGCATTTCTCAACTACATTATTGTGGCACCAAGGCTTAGGATTTACACCGAAGTCGCACAAAACGCCATTACGCTACCCGTATTTTTTGAAAACAGGTTTAAAAATAAAAACCATCTTTTGAAAATTACATCTTCCATTTTTATTCTGGTATTTTTTACCCTTTACACATCAGCAGGAATGGTATCCGGTGGAAAACTTTTTGAATCTGCTTTCGGAATGGATTATACCGTAGGATTGCTGTTAACCAGCTTAGTAGTGGTTTTATACACGTTTTTAGGTGGATTTTTGGCCGTAAGTCTTACGGATTTTGTGCAGGGAACCATCATGGTACTGGCTTTGGTAATTGTACCTATTGTTGCCATTACTCAGATTGGAGGAGTAGGAGAAACCCTATCGCTGATTGAAGCTAAAGATCCAAAATATCTGGATTTATTCAGAGGAACAACTACAGTGAGTATTGTATCTTTACTGGCTTGGGGATTAGGATATTGTGGCCAGCCGCATATTTTGGTTCGTTTTATGGCTATTGATAAGCCAAAAGACCTGGTGAAGGCAAGAAGAATTGGGATTACATGGATGATTTTTACCGTTGCCGGAGCATTAGCTATTGGCCTGGTAGGAATTGCTTACCTGCAGAAATTCGATATTGAAACCATGATGAAATTTGATGGATCAAAAACAGAAGCAGAAACTATTTTTATCTACTTCTCCCGTATTTTATTCCATCCGTTTATTGCAGGATTCTTATTGACAGCCATTCTTGCAGCCGTAATGAGTACTATTTCTTCTCAGTTATTGGTAACTTCAAGTTCATTAACGGAAGATATTTATAAAGCTTTCCTAAATAAAAAAGCAACTCCAAAGCAACTTCTGGTAGCCAGCAGACTTTCCGTTTTATTGGTCGCAGTAATTGCCGGGCTTTTATCGCTGGATCCTAAAGACAGTATTCTTAATCTGGTAGGAAATGCGTGGGCAGGTTTCGGTTCAGCATTCGGACCACTGATTCTGTTATCTCTTTTATGGAAGAAAACAACTTGGCAGGGAGGTTTAGCAGGAATGTTGGTAGGAGGAATTACAGTATTGGCATGGGTATATCTTCAGCATCCATTGAAAGACTGGTATGAAATAATTCCGGGATTCATCCTTTCTTTACTGACGAATATTATTGTATCATTAGCTACTTATAAGCCTGATACGGTAATTGAAAATGAATTTAATGAGGTTAAAAAGATTATGCAGGAGCCATAGTGGTATCTGAAATAAAGTATAAAAAACAAACCCTTGCCGAAAAGCGAGGGTTTTGTGTTTTTTATAAGTAGGAAGCTGGGTGCTGGAAGAGGGATGTAATTAGAGCCTTAAAAGCAAGTGTGTATTTCTGATTTTCAGAAGTTACAGGCAGGATAAAAACTTTCAGCATACCACTTCCAGCTTCCTTACTCTATGACACCATTGGGCTCTCTACACTGTATTTTGCGAATTCTCCACGGTCATGGTATCCGAAAACTTCTATTTCTGGATGCTCTTTCATCAGTGTTTTTATTTTTTCCATAGATTCAAGGCGTCTGGTATTGTCATCGGCTCTGGCTTCAGCTAACTGACCTACAGGATTTTGCTCATCTTCCAGTTCTGCTCTCAGATAATACGCATCCCCGATATGGAAGAACCATTTTCCTTCCCATTCTACAGCTATCCCACAATGTCCGAGCGTATGTCCGAATAGGGGAATAAGATAGATTTCAGTCTTCAGGGAAGATTTTACTTTTCTTGCCTCAAATCCAAACCATTGTTCATCAGATATTCCGTATTCTTTAATGGTAGGATTGTGATCTAAATGACTTTCAATATAACGAGGATTGTCACTGTAGAAATTAATAAGTTCTTCCGCTGAAACATGTACGGTAGCGTTAGGGAAATCGGCAAGCCCGCCGGTATGGTCGGCATCCAGATGACTTACAATACAGTCTTTTACATGGGCTGGGTTTAATCCCAATTTCTGAATTTGCTGAAAAGCTGTAATTTCCATATCAAACTGAAAACCTGCAAGCTCTATCAATTCATTGCCAATTCTTTCATTAGGGCTTTCCACATCCTTTACACCCACTCCGGTATCAATCAGTAGAAGATGGTCATCCTCTTCAATCAACAGGCAGTGCCCAATAACATCATCATGCATAGGAGTGACTATTTTTACACAGTTGAGATGGTGCATTCTCTTCATATTTTTCAATAGTATTTTAAGGTTATAATTCTATTGAAAAAATACAAATTATAAGTAGAATTTCCTTTTAGTTTCTGATGAATACTATGCTTTTTAGCTTAATTCATGATTTCCTGTAAAAGTTTTCCAAGGTTTAAATGGAATTTAATTATTTTTAAATAATCATCAATGGAAATGAAGTAAATATCACTCAGCATAGGAACTGTTCTGATGTTAGTAATTGCTTTATTTTACAATTTTGGTGGGCTGAATGTCTATCTTCTCCATAAGATGAACCGTTCTGAGCTGCCTGAAAAATATAAAAGCTATCAGAATATCTGCAGTACTGAATCTATTTGATTCGATCATGAAATACAACTGATGAGAGATGGTTTCCTGAAGTTTAAAGGCGAACTGAAAAAGTAATTTGTATTTTTCAGATAAAAGTCTCAACTTTCAGCTTTTTACAACCGATGAAAATACACTGTATTTGATAAGCTCACTCAATAACCTTTTATAGATACCACCAGAATTCTTTGAAAAAACTAATCAGCCATTTTAAATTCAGATTCAGCCAGAGCTTCAGGATACTCAACCTGAATCCAAAAGTTAGTATTCCTGTATTATTTGTTTTGGGAGCTCTGGTAGCTGTAAAACTGCCGGAACACTATTATTATCCAGTTTTATTTTTTATACTTACAGGTCTTTTCCATGGAGAAAGGAAAGATATTCCCTTTTTGAAGAAAGTTTTTGTACAGAGCTGGCGATGGGTTATTCTGCTGGAAACAACAATCATGTACACGGTCTTATTATTGGGGAATATCAATTATAAAATTGAAAAAACAGGGCTAATTTTCTATTTGCTGATTATTGTATTAGCCTTTATTCCGCCAAGAACAAAACCCTGGTTGAACCTGGGATGGGATTTTATCCCCAATAGTCTGTTTGAGTGGAAAGGCTTTTTGAGGAAAAATAGTTGGAAAGTAATTCTTGGATTTATCATTGTTATGTTTTCCTCTTACCATCTTATAACCCTGATTCTGGTGGGAACTTTTGTGCTGGATGTTATTTCCCCTGTTTATCAGCCGCATGAGAGTAAAGAAACGCTTGAAATGTACTTTAAAAAGTATACACTGAAGGAAAAGATAAGAAAAAACACCTTGTTTTTCAATATACTTCTTTTACCAGTCTGCTGCTCCTTTTTGATCTTACATCCATATGAGAGTTTATATATCCTGTATTACCTGGCTTTTATGAACATGTATCTACTGTTGATTCTAATCAGAAAATATAAAAATTATAACCATAAAAATAAAGAAAGCGATTACAATATGGGAGTCTATTTTGAATACTTCCTGTGCAGTATGACCATTATTCCCGCTCTTTTTTTGCTTACATCAGGGATGAAAGAGGCTAACCAAAATATTAAAACCTATGTTGGAAATTAAAAATGTAAGTGTAGAATTTAAGAATCAGAAAGTTTTAAATGATCTGAGTTTATCCATAGAAGAAGGCTGTATTTTGGGAATTCTGGGGAAGAACGGAGCTGGAAAGACTACTCTGTTTGAATCTTTATATCAAAGCCTGTCATTCTCCGGCAATATTATCTGGAAAGGTGAACGTTTACAGCGCAGACAAATCTCTTACCTTGAAACAGAAAACTATTTCTATCCTTATATGACAGGAGAAGAATATCTGTCTTATTTTTCATCTAAAAAAGAAGATGAAATAAGAGAAATCATTGAGAAGTTCAACCTTCCACTGAAAAAATATGTACAGTATTATTCCAGTGGAATGAAGAAAAAACTGGCTCTTGTTGGGATGCTAATGTTGAATAAGCCGATTAATATTCTGGATGAACCTTTCAATGGAGTTGATTTTGAAGGAGTACATCTCCTGTATGATATTATCAGGCAGCTAAAATCCGATAATAAAATAGTCATTATTAGCTCTCATATTATTGAGACCCTTTTTCATACCTGTGATAAAATTGCTTTGCTGCAAAACGGAAGCATTCAAACAATATACAATAAAGAAGATTTCAGTCAGCTGAATGCACTCAGGTTTTAAAATAAAGTTTTATTATTATTTAGAATGTTTGGTTTTGATATGTTTGTTTAATGTGAAATAAATTCATTAAATTTTTAATAATGTGAATTGTTTTCAATAACCAGTGATTAATTTGTGTTTTTTTTATTACATTAGCTTCACAAACTAATAACTTATCTATTATGAAAAATTTAAAGAAAATTGGAAGAGAAAATTTAAAATCAATAACAGGTGGACGTTTGATTATACCACCAGATTGTACAATTTGTGGCTGCCCTGTTGGAACAAAAATTTGTCACTATGATAATGAAAATATGACAGGTGGCGGATGTGGTAGTATAAGATGCGGAGTCCTTTAAATAAAATAATAAAAAGTCCTTTCAGTTTTTGAAAGGATTTTTTTGATTATAAATTTAAAACCTGTATTTCCCAAATTTCTTTTTTAACAATACTATAATTATTGTTGAAATAATACAGATTATACTGGAGTTTGTTACATTCTCAATTCCATAATGAGCAATCCAGAAGCCTCCCAATAAAGTTCCGGCAGTGACAGCAAAATTTCCACAGGACGTAAAAATACTGTTGATGAATTCTGAAGAACCGGAAACAGAAGAAGTCACATTGATATTGCTGATAAGGAAACCTCCGGAGTGAATCAACCCCCAAAATGTGATAATCCAGACCATAGGAATAAAATAACTTCCATAAGAATAGATCAATAAGTGAATAACAGCCAGTAAAGTCAGAAATAGGCAAGTAGTCAGAAAAGGAAATGCACTCATGTATTTTCCTGCCAATTTATTTCCTAAAATTCCAACGGTACCAAACATAAAGAGCATGATGCTGATCTGTTTTCCGCTCATATGCGTTACATTTTTAAGGAAATCAGCCATATATCCGTAGGTAGAATACATTGCTGCAATGGTAAAAAATGCGGTGAATAAACCGAACCATAGATTTTTATTCTTAAATATTTTAAGATCAAACATCATTGAAGTTTCTGTTTCTGTTTCTGTTTCTGTTTCAATGGCAGGCAGTAGAAACTGAACTCCGATTAAGGCAATACTATTGATGAAAGCGGTTAATAAAAATGATGACTGCCAGGAGAACAGATCAGACATTAAAGTCGCTAAGGGAACTCCTAATACTGTTGCCAGGGTAAGTCCGGAAAAAATGATACTCACTGCCTTTGATTTGTCAGTGGGATCAGAAGTCTTTTCAGCAACAGATAAAACAATGGACCAGTAAACAGGATGGAAAAAAGCAGGAAGCATTCTAACGATCAGCAATGCATAGAAATTTCCGATATAAGCAGAAAGAATATTAGCTGCTGCAAAAATTAACAGAGAAGAAATAAGCAGATTCTTTCTTTTGAATGAGGATAATGCAATGAGCATAAAAGGACCAAAAACAGCTACAATTAATGCAAAAGCACTCAGAAGCCAGCCTGCCTTTTCAATGGAAATATGGAATGCGGATGCAATTTCCGGCAATACTCCAATTACTCCAAATTCAGTTGTAGTAATTCCAAATACACCCAGTGCAAGTACATAAAGATTTCTTTTCGATTTCATAATTTTTTGTGCAAATTTGCAGAATAGACTATCAGAAAACTATATACTTACCTTTTAGTTCTATACTTACCTTTTGGAAAGTGTGATTAAAAAAAACAATACTATGCCTCAGTTTTTTCACGATAAAAGATTGTATTATACTCCCATCGAATTTGCTTTAAGCCATATTGGCGGAACCTGGAAAATGCCTATATTGTGGCGATTGCAGGAGAAACCGCTTCGTTTCAGCGAACTGAAAAAAGATATTCCCCATATCACAGATAAGATGTTAACCAGTCAGCTAAGAGAGCTGGAAAGCAAGGAAATGATTCATCGTGAAGTGTTCCCCGTTGTTCCGCCAAAAGTAGAATATAGCCTTACTGAAAAAGGAAAAAAAGCAATTCCTGTGATTGAAACCATTATGAAATACGGCTATGACCTGATTCAGGATGCGGGAATTACCTTTCCACCTAAGGAATAACTGATTTTTCAGTATTCATTTTCATAAAATTAAATTACCTTTACAATGATTCCGATAGACTCAATATTCCATTGAGTTAATAGTGGAATTGTTACTTTGTTTCTCAATATTCTCATTTTTAGGATCTTCTTTGATTCCAAACTTTATATCGCAAGTATTTTTTTAATACTGTAAGCAAGATATCTTCTCTGATCCTGTTTTTTCCATTCAATCTCACGAAATAATATAAACTCCAATAAAAATTGAAGATGAAAAAAAATAATACCTTTCAAAAACTTTATATCCTTACCGGTGGTCCTGGGGCAGGAAAAACCACACTCTTAGAAGAGCTACATGATGTAGGTTTTACTACTGTACCTGAGGAAGGAAGAAGAATTATCAAAGAACAGCTGGATTCCAATGGAAATGGTTTACCCTGGATGAATAAAGAACTTTTTGCTGGATTAATGTTTGATGCCTCTGTAGAAACCTACCAGAAGATGATCCAAATTTCCGGAGCTGATCCTGTTTTCTTTGATCGCGGAATATTGGATACGATTGGTTATCTCAAACTGGAAAAAATTCCCGTTCCTAAAGAAATGGAAATAACAGCCCGTGAAATGATGTACAACAAAAATGTATTTATTCTTCCGCCCTGGAAAGAAATTTATGAAAATGATCCGGAAAGGAAACAAACGTTGGAAGTAGCTGAACGTACTTTTGAATGTATGTATGAAACTTACCGGGAATATGGATATCATCTTATTGAAGTTCCCAAAGTAACTGTAGAACAAAGAATTAAATTTATTCTTACTACGGTTGAAACACCTTTATAAACTATAATTTTTTATCAATTTTTTATTCCTGATTTCTCTTTTTTGTAATTTTGAAAGACAGTTAAATCCATTCTAAAATACAATGAGTTACCCATTTGAAAAAGAACTTATACATCTTGCAGATTATGATCTTGCAGTGAGAGAAAGACTGTCTTCTGAAGGGAAACTGTCGGAAGGGTATCATCCTGAAATGGAATGTGTTCATAAAGCCAATGCCGAAAGGCTTAAGGAAATTATAAGAGAGATTGGATTTCCAACCATTTCAAAGGTAGGGCAGAAAGCAAGTGATGCTGCTTGGCTTATTATTCAGCATTCCATTGGTGAACCTCAGTTTATGAAAGAATGTTATGTATTGATGGAGGAAAGTGATCATGATATCAATCCTAAAAATAAAGCCTATTTGTATGACCGGATTCAGGTGTTTCAGGGAAAACCTCAGAAATATGGAACTCAGCTTATTGCCAGCGGAATTCCTTTTCCAGTGGAAGACAGAAAGAATCTGAACAGCGAACGGGAAAAAGTTAACCTGCCACCATTATCAGAAGAAGAAATGAATCAAATCCCCGATCCGGAAGAAATCCCAATCATTGAAAGCAAAGATGAAGGCTATTTAGTTTGGAGAAAGAAAGTAGGATGGGTGTAAAGTTTGAGGTTCAAAGGTTAAAGTTCAATGTTGAGAGTTAAGTATTTTTGATTACTCATTACTCATTCTTATTTCATATCTACAAAAAAAAAAACGGACCGAAGTCCGTTTCCTTATTATGATTTATACTATAGATTTCAAATCTACAGTTCATCATTGTGTTCTTTTATTTAAACAGGATGGAAATAAATAATCCAGCCAGATACAGTCCAATGCCATAAATTAGATGGGCCTGAAGGCTTCGAAGTCTGGCAGTAGTAGGATTAGGCAGTTTAGAGGCCGCAATACCAAAACCAAAAGCAGGCTGCATCATGAACCATGGTGCCAGGGTTGTTGCAAGACCAATAAAAATAGCCGGGAAAGCGGTAGGGTATACCAGCCATTCTTCTCCCCAGATTAAAAGTAAAACAAAGGCAAATGCAATTCCAATAGAGTAGTGAGCGAGCCATCCGAGAGCTTTTTCTCCCTGAACAGGAGTGGCTTGTATAATATTCGGATGACTGAAAACTCCATCTTTGAAATGTCCTATCCATCTTCCCAAAATGCGATAGTCAAGAGAAGGAATATTCCATAATTTCTTGATGATAAGAGCATACACATCCATAAAGATGGTTGCTCCTACACCAAGTAACACAGCATCAATTAACACATTCATTTTTCTTCAGGTTTATCTTAAACTGATTAATTTCTCTTCTAAGGCGGCCTCAGAAAGGACTCCTGAACTGCGCCACACCTCTACATTATTTTTTAAAACCACAAATGTAGGAACAGATCTGATTCCGTATTTAATGGCAAGCTCCTGCTGCTCATCTACATCTACCTGATGTACATTCAGCCAGTCTTCCAATTTTTCTTTTAAAGTATTTACTACAGGCATCATCATTTTGCATGGATAGCACCATTCAGCATAAAACTGAAAAAGCATCAATGAATCAATTTCCTGTACGTTCTGATTTCTCTCTGTCATTGTTGTAAAATTTATTGATACAAAATTAGAGAAGCCTTATACGGTTTTACTGACACAAATCAGAGTGAAAATGGTACAAATCAAAGATTTTTAAGGGAGGGAAGCTGGGAGCGGGAGGCTGGAAGTTATGGTCATCTTTTATAACAGTTGTGTTTCCTGATTTTAAATAATATTTTATGTTTTTAACCGGTTATTTTTCGCATAAGCATTTCTAAAGGCCCCTGTTTGAATTTTTTAGCCCAGATTTTGCTGAAATAAATACTGAGAATAAAGAATCCTATGGAATACAGGAGAATATACAGCGGATCCAGGATATCTTTCCCGGCCATCACTTCTGAATAATCTTTCCCTTGAAAAATAGCCAATACAATAAGACCGATGCTTAAATGAGAGACATAGTGGGTGAGCGTCATCTGCCCGGTTCTTGCCAGGTCTATAGCCCATTTTTTTCAGAAATATATTGGCTGATGAACATAAAACCCGTAATAAGCATCATTCCAAAGCCTATTGTATTTAAGAGAAAAGGAAGTACTGGCGGAATATAATCTGCGTGAATGAATTCACGAATCTCTGTACTGAGTTTCATAAAGGAAGTTCCATAGCGGATTCCTTCAACAAAAAGATATAAAATAAGGCCTGTAATGAATACTTTTTGCTGAGTGTGTTTTAAAGTCCAGTCAAGTCTCCCCAGATAAAGACCAATTGCGAAGTAGGCAAACCAGGGAAATATAGGATTCCAGCCATTGTAAAATGTATTTCTGATAAATCCAGAAACTGTCCAGAAATTCGGATATTCAAGAGTTGCCAGATTCCATCCGGTTTCAAAAGGAATCACCAGAAGTAAGATGTGAAAGATCACGATAAAAAGCAAAGCAGCAATCAGATAATACTTTTTGTCCATAAATACCAGTAAAGCGCCAATACTCATATAGCCACCATAAAGATGCAGAATATCTGCAGGCCACCAATAACAAAACAACATTCCGAATATCAGAAGGAAAGCTGCTCTTTTAAGAATAGTATAACGGAGCCTTTTTCTATCTTCCACGGTATATTCTTGAAGTCTGTTGGTCATCAGGGCTACTCCCATCCCAGCAAGGATTACAAACACAGTGCTGGAATGTCCGCTGAAAAGCACCAGAAACTTTCCAAGAAGTGAGGAATCATCATGATTTCCGAATACCATATTAAAATTGACAATAAACATCCCGAAAATGGCATAAGCCCGGGCCAGATCAAATCCGATGATTCTTTTTTTCATACTGCATAATAATTTGCAGCAAAAATCAAGATTAAGGTTGGTGATTCCTTTGATAAAAGTCAAAAAATGAGGAAGGCTGGAAGAGTGGAGATGGAAGTTATTGAGAACCGTTAATTTATATTAGTTTTTGTTAATTCTAAAGATATAAAAAGGTATCAAACCTAGTAGTACTTCCTGTCTCCAACTCCCAGCTTCCCTCTTTTTTACTTTTTAGCCCGAATTCTACTCAGTGTTTCCAGAGAAACCCCAAGATAAGAAGCAATATGAGTAAGTTTCAGATGGTGAAAATATTCGGGAGATTTTTTCAGAAGCTGTTCATAACGTTCTGTAGCATTCAGAGCATGGAAATCAAAAAGGCGGTCTTCCAGCCAGATAATGTATAGTTCTGTGAGGAGAATATCATATTCAGTTAATAAAGGGAATCCTTTTTTTGCAGTTTCAAATGCTTTATAATCTACTGTTTCTACTGTAACATCAGTAAGACATTCAATGACTTCTTTGCTTGGCTTTTGATGAATATAGCTTTTAAAGGAAATAGCAATATCATTTTTAAAGAAAAACTCACTGGTTACTTCTTTTTTGTCCGTGTAAATAAATTTTCGGGCTACACCATCTACAATCAGGCTGCTTTTTCTGCATATCTCACCTTGTTGTAACAGAATATCTCCCTTCTTAAGTTGCTCAGTAACCGTTATTTCTTCGAGTATCTTAAGGGTTTCTTTATCAAACCGTGAAATCAGGGACTGAATTTTCTCAATGTGTTCTGTCATGATAGACTTTTATCTTTTAAACCTTTATTCAAAAATACTGAATGCAGGTTTCAGTTTTATCAACTCTGGTGAAATATTCTCTATATAAGGTAAGCAACTTCTACCTGTTGGATTAATGTTTATGGTTTTTGCGGTATTGAAGCGGGGTAGTACCTGTCTGTTTTTTAAAGAACCTTCCAAAATATGAATCATCAGTGAAGTTAAGATCTGTGGCAATCATAGAAACGGTGTCACTGGTTTGAATAAGCCGGGATTTAGCTTCCTGTATCAGCTGCTTCTGGATAAAATGACTGGCAGGAAAACCCGTAACTTCTTTTATCACATCATTCAGATGATTGGGATGCAAATGGAGAAGTTCAGCGTAATCTGAAACCTGTTTTTTCTCCATAAAATGTTGATTAACCAATAATTGGAATTGTGCTGTCAACTGATCTTTTCTGGATAAAGAAAAAGCATCAGCAGAGGTTTGTTTATTGTAAATCCGTTCAGCTTCAAGAAGAATAACATTCAGGAACATACGGGTGAGAAGATCATCATTGAATGTGGTTTTCTGGCATTTCTCACTGTTCAGTTTCCAGAAAAGGTGTTCCATCATCAGGATTTCTCTTTCCGAAAGCTTAATGAATGGTTTCTGATTCACCTGAAAAAAAGGAAACTGATTAAGTTTGATCTGATGTTTAATACAGAGCAAAAAATAGTCAGCATCAAACATGCAGAAAATACCTTTTACATCATCACTCCATCGCTCTACGGCATGAAGCTGGTTTTCTCCAATGAAATATAGGGTTCCGGGCAGAAAATGATAAAGCTGATGTCCTATATTTTCCTCTATTTCACCTTCTGTAAGCAGGATAATACTGTAAAATTTTCGTCTTGTCTGCTTTCCCTCTATAGGTTTTTGTCCCTTTTTAAGATCTTCCAGCTTGGCGATTTCCAGAAAGCCACTTCCATGAGCATAGGTAATATTACTGCATTCTTCGCAGAAAGAGGCAGGGGCATCATTCAGATAAAAATCCTTGAAATCCTGTTTATTTTTTAGTTCCCTGATCTCAGATTGCTTCATATTTAATTGTTCTTTTTTCCAGAAGGCTATAAAGATAAGTACAGATCCTGGTTTTTGAGTTGAAAAACGTCTATAGATTATATAGAAATTTTGCATAAGGCAGTCACTCCTTAGGAATGGCTGCCGAGGTATAGCATATTTGAAAGATAATTATTAATCGTTCAGTAATGGCCTTGGATCAAATACTACTTTTAAAGAATGAATTTTTCCATCAGTAATCTGATACCATCCGGAAGCCTCTATGGTTTTGTCTCCCATATCAATCATATACCAAAAGGAAACATCTTCTCCTGCGGTAAAAGACTTTATGATTTGGTATTTAAATTTCATCTGCCTCATGTCGTTCATGTACACTGAAGCATTTTCTCTTCTTCCCAGTACACCTATGAATTTAAACTCAGGATCAAGACAGTTTTCTGCCTTATCAAAATCTTCCTCATTTAAATACTGGATAAACTGTTCCGCGATATTTTGGGCTGTATTGCTCATTATATTATTTCTTTTACAGGCAAAATTAGCGGGTCAGGAATGATTTTCTTTGTGACGATCGTCACAAAAGAATTATAGGATGGTTTAAAATTATATTTAAATTTCAAAAAATGTATGAGACTGAAGTTGAAAAAATTGTATTTATGTATCTTAATAACTGTAAACCATAATATTTTCATAACCCCTGTGAATACATAAAATGATAGATTTTGAAAACGATTATATTGTAGAAAATGAAAAACTTCTGCTAAGACCATTACTTTCTACAGATTTTGATGAGTTGCTGGAGTTTGCAATGAATGAACCGGATATCTGGAAATACAATGCTTTTGGAGCTGATGGGGCAGAAAACCTGAAAAAATATATTGATAATGCTCTGCTGCAAAGAGAGAAAGGAACAGAGTATCCTTTTATTGTCATTGAAAAATCAGAAAATAAGATCATTGGAAGTACCCGGTTTTATGCAATCAGTACCATTAATAAGACATTAGAATTAGGCTACACCTGGTATGGCAAAAAATATCAGGGAACTTTTGTCAACAAAAACTGTAAGTTTCTTCTCCTTGAATGGGCTTTTGAAAAAATGGGTTGTGAAAGAGTAGGATTTAAAGCCAATGCCCAAAATGAAAGAAGTATTAATGCGATGAAAAGTATAGGATGTGTAATGGAAGGAACTTTAAGAAACTTTGCATTTGATTCAAATCTCAATCGGATAGATGTTGTTGTTCTGAGTATTGTAAAAGAAGAATGGAAGAACGGTGTGAAGCAGAACTTACAGCAGAAAATAAATCATTATCATTAGAGATTTTGATGCACTGAAAAAGTTATATTGGAAGTAATAAGATTCACAGCCATGAATAAATGCAAAAGCTCAGAATACACCTTTGCCATTCTGAGAACAGCGAAAAATGTCTTTAATATATTTTAAATTTCATTCTTCAGTTTTGTAAAGGACTAAAAACTATTTTACTGCCAGCAAAGTAATTCTGTTCTGTGCATAGGCAATCTGTTCTTTTTCCTTTTCCTGATCCGGGTTATTCTTTAGATACAGATGATAGTAGGTTACTGCATTTTTAGGCTGTTTAAGGTTAAGGTCGTACAAAAGTCCCAAACGGTAATAAATAATATTGCTGGCTCCAAAGGTAAGCCCTCTTTTGTAGGCAGCTACTGCATCTGAGTATTGGTTCTTAGCTTCATAAATTCCCGCCAATGCAGCATAATAAAGTGTGGTATGATCTGAAATAGCTTCGTCAATTGTTTTCTGGGCATAAATAGCTGCTCTGTCATAATCTTTCAGTTCACGGTAGCTCAATGTCATAAAATACAATGTTCCTTCATTCTGCATTCCCAGATCTTCCAATATTTTATAAAGGTCAATGCATCGCTGGTAATTCTTTACATAGAAATAGGCTTGTCCCATTTCATTCATTACATTGGCATCTGTATGAACTTTTAGTAATTTCTCACCTGTCTCAATAACTTCCTGATATTTTCCCAATCGGTTAGAGATGGGTAATTGAGTCTGTTGCAATGTGAAATTTTCCGGATCAGCAGCAATAGCTGTTTTCAGGATATCATAAGCAGGCTGGAACTGTTTAAGACTATTATAAACCATTGCCAGATCATAGGCGGTATCGGGATCAGCAGCATTCAGACTATTTGCTTTTTTAAGATATTCAAGTTTTGCTTCAGGAGTATCTGCATAAGCAGCCATTTGTTTGTAAGCATTGAAATTTTGACTGTCTAGCTGAATGATCTGTTGAAGATAGGTTTTTGCATTCGTAATATTTCCTCTCCTGGAATTAATGTTGGCAAGACTGAATAGAACCGGAACTGTATTGGGTTGGATGGTGTTGATTTTCAGATAATTTTTTTCTGCATCCGGAAGTTTCCCGGCCATCATCTGACAATAAGCGATTTGAGTGAGTGCTTTTACATCCTGTGTATCGGCAGGGTAGAGGCTTTGGAGGTATTGGGCAGCATCTGCATAACGCTGAGTTTCATAATATCCGAGCAGCTTTTCAGTATCAATCTTTGAGGTCTGTGCGATTACTGTTTGAAAGCTTAATCCAATAAACAGAATTAGAAACCCTATTTTCATCATTATTATTTTTATAACTAAAATATCTGTTATTTGGTAAGCTTGCAAGTTTTGTAATCACTTATTAGGGATTTTTTTTAATATTTTAACAGATAGGTGGTATAAAATAAAGCAAGTGTTTCTAATTTTCTTATATTCACAATACAGCCCTTCAATAATTAATAAAGATTATAAACTTTTTCAAAATGGAAATTACATCTGTAGCATCATTCATTGATTACTATGAAAAAATCAGAGCGAGAACCAACCGGATCATTGAAATCATCCCACCAGAACATATTGATTTTTCTTATAAACCCGGGAAATTTACTATAGGAGATCAGATAAGGCATATCGCTACCATAGAACGCTATATGTATGGAGAAACCATTTCAGGACGGGAAAGTGCTTATCCGGGATGTGGAAAAGAACTGGCAGATGGATATGACGATACAGTAGCTTTTTTTAATGAAATGCATAACCAGACCATAGAAATTATCAAAGGACTTTCGGATGAGGACCTTAACCGTAAATGTCTTACCCCTGCAAATAATCCAATCTCTATATGGAAATGGCTCAGAGCGATGGTAGAACATGAAATCCATCATAGAGCAGAACTTTATATCTATCTCAATCTTCTTGATGTTAAAACACCACAGATCTTTGGTTTTTCAGCAGAAGAAGTTCAGGATTTGAGTGTGAAGCTATAGATTTCAATAGTATCACTGATTTATAATGATTAAAATGATAAAGGTTAATTTGTATATTGCTGTTCAAAAAAAATAATGACCAAAACCTTTATTATCCCTTTATTACTGCTCGTAAATGCTCTGTATGGACAAACAGATATTGAATTAAAGCCTGGAGATACACTGAAGTATTTATCAACAGCTAAACAGCCGGTATGGATAACTGTTCAGTCAAACGATGCCAATGTTGCTGTAGCCCAGTTTCTGGAAGGTGAAAAAATAAAGGAACAGGATGATTCCAGAGGAATAAAAAGCATAGAACGCTTACTGTTTACTCCTGAAAAAGGGAAAAAGATTGAATTTAGAGTTTGGGCCAAATCTTATGTTGAAAAAAGTAAACCATCAAAAATTTCTATTACAGAATCTAAAACAGTTCCCATTCTGAAAAGCCAGTTTACTTCAGCTCAGTTTGTAGAAGATCTGCGAATTTTCCGTTCCATCAGAGAAAAGGCAAACTCAGGATTATATGTTTACAGAAGCAGACAACAGATAGACAGTTTATATCAGAAGGCAGAGGAAGAAGCTGCCAGCTGTAAGACTATTTTTGAATTTTACAAGGTGATAGCCAAAGTTACAGGTTTTGAAGGAAGTTGCCATAATTATACAGATCTTCCCAATCATGCATCTTATTATCTCACCCAAAAACCAGAATATCTTCCATTTACTCTGAAAAATATTGACGGCCGTTTGCTACAGGATTCAAAGGATAATAAAATTCCGCTTGCTGCCGAAATTATTTCCGTTAATGGGATTCCTGCAAAAGAAATAATCAGCCGTTTTTCCCAATACTATTTTTCTGATGGCTATTCTATGCCTTACAGAGAGACAACAGGCTTTGAAAGGGGGATGCTGGATAAATTTTATATAGAATTTGGAACTCATAAACAATACATCATCAGTTATCAGTGGAATGGTCAGGTTCATGAAGTAACCCTACCCGGAATATCTCTGGATGCTTTTAAAAAGCTTCAGGAATCAAGATACTCCCTTACTCTCGACAAACAATTGATGGCTGAAAAGTACAGTTTTACCAAAGAAGGAGAACATATATACCGTTTATCAGTAAGAGGTTTTGATTTTGCAACTGGGAAGGAAGATCCGGCTTATAAGAAATTCAGTACTTTTCTCGAGAAGATGATGGATACTCTGGAACAGGAAAAAATAGAAAATCTAATCATAGATCTTAGAGGGAATACCGGTGGAACCGGAGCGCTTTATGAAAAAGTATTTTCTTATTTAGCCCAAAAACCTTTCCGGGACAGTCATTATGCCTATACCTGGTTTAATGAAGTTCCTATGGAAGAAAGGCTGGTGATTACTCCTCTTTTTCTATCCAATGGAGTAAATGATAAACGAGGTATTAATGCTTATCTGAAACAGCTTTACCCTACATCTGTTCAGAGGAAATATTATTGGGCAGATGACAAAAACCCATCAATATTGCCTAATGAAAGAACCTTTAAAGGGCAACTTTATCTTCTTACGGATCAGCGTGTGGCTTCTGCGGCGTCTCACCTTGCATCCTTAATAAAATCCTACACCAATGCTATTGTAATCGGAAAAGAAACAGTTGGTGGATATTACGAACATAACGGCCATCTTCCTTTAGTGTATGAACTTCCCAATACAGGGATTCAGACAGGTTTTTCTATTGTTCATGTTATTCAGGATGCACAAAACCTTCCGGATCAGAAAAAAGGGCAGGGGATTATTCCACATTATGAAATAAAGATTACCAACCAGGAATTTTTGGAACAGTCTGATGTTTATCTGAAGAAAGCACTGGAACTTCAAAAATAAAATTATCAGTAAAATGAAATGGCTGCAGAAGATGAGTTTGCAGTCATTTTTATTTAAATAGCTTTAAAAGTATTGATTATTTCCCGTACTGGTGTAAAAAATAATTTTTGCGTAAATTGATTTTATTGTATGTATATGTTTGTAAAATAAGTTATTATGCATTTAATTGTGTCGGGAATCATGATGATTTTTTGTCTGAAAGTCGTAGAACTACTACAAATTCTCAGATTAAGGGCTTAAAATTTTTTGAATATAAATAACCGTTTTATATTTGTTATACCAACACACCATAACGAAGTATTATTAACGATTAAAATTTACAGACTATGACAGTAACAAAAGAGGAACCTTAGCATCCTATGCAGGAACAGAACAAAAGCTATTCTGGCAGTATCTGATCCATAGCAGTTAATACATTTATCCATCAGTCAATTCATTTTAACCTATTTTCTGAAGCTTTTGCTTCAGGGGTATTTATTGATGTCCAAAAAGAACAGAAAGAAAATAAATACAAATTTGTAAATGAGTTGTTTTAAGGGATAATTAGATCTTTCTTCTGGACAGAACATGTTAACCGTTTTTCAGTATATGAGTTCTGAAAAGAAAGATAACTAAAGCCAGATTTGGCAGACCATATTTTAAACCAATCTAATAAAAATAATATGAAGAAAATATTTTCAGAACTTAAAGGCTTTGTTATATACAGTCCGGAGCTTTTAGCAAAATATCTGCAGGATCATAATCTGCCGGGAAACAATATCCTGAAATATTTTGTAGAAAATGAACATGGAGATGAAATAACAAGATCGGGTATTGCAATTCCCGTCATTGGGGTAGAAGAAGATTATTATTCATTCTGCATTTCTGCCAATGAAGACCGGGTATTGGGAAGTGAAGAAGTTGCTGCCCAGTCTGATGGCTGGATATTTCAGACTTCTAATAATGAACTGAGAGTGGTAGGCATTGGTTATTTAAAAGATATTTCAACCATTAACGATGAAAACAGCATTCGGCTGAATCTGGAAAACGGCTGGTTTTCGCTTAAAATACGTGCAGGGAATAAAAATGGAGAAAGGCTTTTTGAGCTTAATACAAGAAAACAGGAAGGGAAACCTAACTTTAACGGAGATCTTTCGTCAACGTATTATTTTAACTGATGAAGGGTACTGAAAGTTTATCTCTATTATTTTTTGAAAAAAGCAGGTATAAAGAAATTAAAAACCAAATAGTCCGCTGAAAATAACGAAACAATAGATCGCCATAGCTAAAGAAAGGTTAATAGCGGTTTGTTCATATTTTTTCTTTGAGTATAATAAAAGGGATTCAATGATGGCATAAATTACGGTACCATATCCCAATACCATCATCACAAAATAGTAGATGTATCCTGCTCCCATTCCCAGATTTTGATCTTTAAGGAGCCAAAGAGGAATAAGGGCGATGAGCAGCAAAAGAATAAGAATACCAAGTCTTAAGAGTAAATGTTTTTTGATGCGGCTTTCTGAAACAACAGGACGATAGATCAGTGTATATACTCCATAGGCATATCCTATTAATATAATCAGACCAATGACGGAACGGACCTGATAAGGTATAGGCAGCATATTGCTTTTAAAAATAAAACCTCCAATTAAAAAGGCAAGAAGGAAATATTTGATTTTTTTGAAATCCATATGTTGAATTTTTTTTGTTATACCTTAAATAGCCAATACAGATAACCTGGATTTTCATACGTTTTAATTCTCAGTCATTATTTGCATTATAACCTGTAATGCTTTGAAGAAACCTTCAGTATCGTTATTCATAAACTTATTAATGACATAAGGTTGTTTCTCAAATTTATTTAATATTTTTCGTATATACAACTGTCTGAATATTGAAGATATAGATGAAATCCTTACATATGAGAATTTAAAAAACTCATCATTGTTGCAGGTCTTCTGAAAAGAACGAAATTAAAGATTGAGGAAAATTTCGGATAAGGGATGTGAAAGTCTGGAGCGGATGTATGATACCAATCAATGAAGAATTATAATTTTTAAGCATAATCTAAAATGATGTACCATTTAAAGTTTAAAAAAATAAATAAACTGCTTCTTTTAGCAGGAATCATTATTTCGGAAGGTCTATATGCTCAGCAAAGCATTCGTTTTGATCGGGCCAGCCAGGTTTTTGATTTTGTAGAATTGAGTTTTGAAATGAATGATAAACCTAATGATAAGTTTCATTTAATAAAATTTGATACTATTACAGCTACAGATAAAAAAGGAAATCTTTTACAGGATAACCATGATGCCTATAATATCTATAGAAGAGCTAATATTCTGGTGCGTTACGAAATGCCAAAAGAGCCGTTAAAAAGTGTAAATGCAGAAGGAATTGTCAAATATTTTAAGCCTTCCGGTGAAAGCAATTCCTACTTTATTTTGGGAAAAGTAAAGGATTTAAAGAAAGACATGAATCTTATTGATAAGAATGTCCTTGCTAAAAGTCCAGGACTTTATTTTGGTATTGTATCTGCAGAATCATCCAGTAAGACCTTTAAAGACTTTATTAATCACAGGGCTAGCCAGAATAAAAAGGTAGACTTTAATGACTATGATCTTATCCTTGCGAAAACGGATAATAAGGAGCATGAGATTATACCTGTAATCCCCACTATGAGTGATGAGCTGGATTTCGGTTATAATAATCTTACACTGCAAGATCCTAAAACCAGGATGATCTATACATTTTATAAAATTAAGCAATCAATGACTGCAGAAGAAAGGGGAAATATTCCTCTGGAACTGCTGATTGAAAACGAAGAATCTGTACAGAAAATCCCTTTTGATTTTAAAAATTTTCAGGTGAAACAGTAAGCCTTGTCATTAATTCATAAGAGTGTGGCAGCCTGTTGAAAAAATAAAAAACTATTATTTTTTTAGAATGTAGTTTTATCTTTCTTTGTATGCCCTTATATATGATAAAAATTTATATTTTAGGGGTTAACCATGAATACCTTTTTATGAGCAGTGTATATTTCATTTTTGTTCTGATTCTTATATTTTCTTTTCAATGGATCAATGGTCAGGGAATACCTGTTGAGATCATCTATGATATCCCTGGCGAGAGCAGTAATGTAAATGGCAGCTGTATTGGAAATGAAAATTACTGTTGCAACTCTGCTGCAATCAAAACCGGTAATTATTCGGATGACGGGCATGAACAGTTTGCTAATAACTCAAGATCATCTGTTACAGACATCTTTTGGGGACCGATACTGATTATATTAAGCTTATTGGTTTTAAGGGCCTTTTCAAAAAGGGTAGAAGAATAGTTATATTATCTTTTTTTAAGAAAGAGATCTCCATAAGACCTGGTAGCACTTTAATATGACAGGAATCAATATTTTACTTTTTTCTGTTTTTTATCCATTTGATAGCATATTCCATAGGTTCAGGAGAGCGGGAAAATGCAGTATTATGCCCTAAATCCGGATATAATTTATATTCATAACGTTTTTTATCAGATTGTAATACATTCAAATGTTCAATGGATAGGTTAACAGGAACCTGTATATCTTTACCTCCAAAAATCCAGAGTCCCGGAATTGATAATTGGGAAAGAGCATCACGGGGATCAGTATCCGTAAATTCGTATCTATCCGGATCTGTCATAATGTGTTTCCGTGCATCTTCTTCCGTGTGGGTATCCCAAAACTTTGAATTTCCATTCGTATAAAACTGAAACCGGAGTTGTTGTTTAACCGGAATAAGGGCTCCACTGAATATCGTCATAAATTTGATGGCTTTATTTTTTTGTGCTGCTAAAGGAATAATCCATCCTGCCTGGCTGCCACCAATTAAACCAATTTGTATTGTATTATTTTGTAAATTTTGAGAGAGTGCATTTACCGCAGCACTTGCATCTAAAGATAATAGATTAAGATTAAAAGAGTCCACATTATTGGTTCCCACTTCCGGTCCTGCATATACACCTCCGGATTCACCCACGCCACGTTTATCATAAGTTAAAACAGCAATACCATTTTTAGCCAAAAGTGTTGCAAACTCTGTCATCCTTTTTTCCTGTCCGGATCCGTGAACAATAACAACAGCTGCAGACGCATGGTCAGGTTTAAAAATAGTTCCTGAAAGTGATACTCCTTCACTGTTAAACTTTACATCCTTAGTGGTAAAATCAGATGAGATTGCCCACGCAGAGGTATTGACTAAAAGAAATAATAACAGAAGGAAATTCATGGAAAAAAATCTCATATATCTGAAATGTTTAGGAGCCGCAAAATGGTTATGTTTCATTTAATTATTAGTTTTATTCTTTTCCACCAGCTTATGAGAGTGTGCTTTGAAAGTCAGTGTTTTAGAGAGGCTAATATACAGAATTAGATCAGACTTTAGGATGGAAGCTGGAAATTTTATAGTGCTGACAAGGCAAACTCCTCTGAATTTTAAAAGAAATTAGCTTTGTATTTTATGTTTTAAGTGTTTGTGTAGTGATAAAAAAAACAAGTTTTGGAATAATTATGATATTTTTGCCTGTTGAAAAAATAATATTATTGTAAAGATTTATTCTTACGAAGTTTTGAAAGAAGAGAAAGGTATAGTTGTTTTATATAGCGATTGATATACCATATCTTTTGTATCAATAACCTGCTTTGGAAGAATAGACACTAAGGAAATGAAACACTAGTTATGACAGAACACAATCAGCCACCAGGCAAATTACCTGATGATGAAGTGGCGTACAAGCAGATCAATGGCATTGAAAATTATAATAAAACAAAAAAATGTACCTACTTCTTAGTTATTCTGTTTAGTGAAGGAAGTGGAATTCATTATATTGATGATATGGAGTTTCCGATTGGTAAAAACCAGCTCCATTTTCTATTTCCGGGACAGCATCATCATTGGGTGACTGGTCCTGAGACTTTTGCCCATAAAATAGTTGTGGGGCAAAAAATATTTGAATCTTTTTCCAATTCTGATGAATTTAATTTTATCAGACATAATCTGAACCCGGTCTTTAAGCTTTCTGATATGATATTTCAGATTGTAAATACGGAAATTGAAAGTATAGAAAGAGATCTTCAGGTGCTGGGTAAAGACGAATCCTGGAAAAAAATCATACAATTGCGTATGGATATTCTTGCCTCTATGATGAGACGGGAAACGGAAGGTTATGTTAAGAATACACTACTGCACCGTTCAAATCCTATTGTTAAAAAATATTGGGGATTTATTGCTCAAAATTA
This sequence comes from Chryseobacterium sp. CH25, assembly GCF_004119455.1. Lineage (GTDB taxonomy): Bacteria > Bacteroidota > Bacteroidia > Flavobacteriales > Weeksellaceae > Chryseobacterium. The sequence continues at coordinate 518,711 of NZ_NRQT01000001.1, read as the reverse complement.
TATAGAACAAAAATCAATCCGATGGTATGCAGAAAAGCTTGCAGTAACACCCAATTATCTTAATATTTTATGCAAAAAACATCTGAATATGACGGCAACGGATATGATCCACAGTAAGATTATGCAGGAAGCTAAAAACCAGTTGCGGTATTCGGAAGATCCTATAAAGACCATCTCTTCCAATCTTGGATTTGAAAATAGTGCTGGATTTTCTGCTTTCTTTAAAAAGAAGAGCAATTTCACCCCCACGGAATATCGTTCTTAAATTATTGAAGTAATTGGTTTTTTGAAATCTCAGTGATTCTTGATTGGATAATATTTATTCAGTTCAATGCTTGCTTTCATTAACAAATTATCATTACATAATTAACCGGAATCTTTTAGTTCAGAACTTCTTTAGGCGTTTTGCAGCTATAGGATTTACTGTGTTGAGCCTTAATGTATTGTTTTTCATTTTTACAGTTTTATAATTATTTGTTATAAAATCAGCAAGTATTGAATTGATTTTTGAATATCCTTCATCTGTTACTTTTACTACATTTATCCATAGATTCTAATAGCCTTATTTGCGAAGTACAATTAAGATTCCGTACAGTTTACCTATATCAGTACTTAATTCTCAGATAATAATTTCCTATACACTAAAATAGATAACAAATGAAAAAAGTTAGAATTCTTTTGGCTACACTCCTTGCAGGGGCAGGAAACTACATGATTGCTCAGGTTGGAGTTAATACAACAGCTCCCAAGGTCACACTGGACGTTGTAGGAACGCCTGGTGATACTCAGAAAACAGATGGAGTTATTGTTCCCAGAATTACAGGGGAACAGTTGAAAAATAAAGATAATCTCTATGGTTCTGATCAGGATGGTACAATTATATACGTTACTCAGCCTCTTACCAATACCACCACCAGCAGTAGAACGGTCAATGTGCTGAGAAAAGGATATTACAGTTTCAACTCCACTAAAGGAACAAGCGGAGAGTGGGTGAAAATGTTCTATAATTCACCGGATATTCTGGCAGGGGGAACGGCAGGAAGTGCTCATCCGGGAGCAGCTGTTATCTTGAGTTCTACTGATGGTAATACATCTGTTGGTGATCTTGAAACAAGGACTTTTACCCTTACAGAAAAATCCGTTGTTGTATTTACGATGTCTGTTCCTGTTACAAATGTGCTGAGTGCTAATGGAAGTGCTCTCTCAGACGGAGCATCAAAAGGCTATGGCTCCAATCTGTTTTTAAGTGGTGGGTCCTTTAATAATGCTTTGATATGCAGGCAGGGAGTTTCATTTACAAACAGTGGAAATTTTTATACAACGGGAGTATTTCAGGTAGGCGCCTCAAGAACTTTGGTATTAGATCCGGGAACGTATACGGCAAGGATTCGTGTTTATGTATACGCCGTGGATACAATAGGGATAAGAGCGAGTTTTGGAACCGGTGCCGATACTGTTTTTGATATTATCGGGCAAATTCAATAAGTATTCTTTTGATAGACTCAGTTATATCTTTATGAAATATTGATAAATATTTCTGCATTTGCCGGAGCGACAGTCGTTCTGGCTTTTGTTATAGTCTGAACCATTTTTGAGATAAAAAAAACAGCAGAAAATCCATAGATTTCCTGCTTGTAATAGTGAAATAAATGTGTAATTAATCTGAAATCTACGTGTTCATTTAACTTAAAAACTATTGCCCTCAGATTGATTCAAAAATACATTGATTATTGATAAAGAATAGCATACGAATTATTCAATAAGTTTTCTTTTTTACACATAGATGAAGATAAATGTATACTGTAAAAATATGCAGAGAAAGAAATGATACTCTTTCCCTGCACTTCCATAATTTGTGTTTGAGGAATGAATGAGGCTAGGTGTTTTGTTATTCTAAGAATTATGTTTTTTTGAAATGAAATATTGATGGTTAGGTTGTAGACATCCAATATGACCACTTACTGCCATTAAATACAGCAAGTCTTTTGGCTCCGTTTTTATTGATAAAAACCATCATTCCAGGAGATGGATTGGGAATTGCATCGGTACTTTCTGCAGTTGGTAATAGCAAGGCCTTTGTTTGAGACTCCAGTACAAGCACTCCGCTGGCTGTAGAGCTGTTGGAGCCAATAATCACTTTTGCATTAGGTTCTTCCTGAACTTGACTTTCTGTTGGCTGTGCAGACAGCGCTGTAGTTAAGTCTCCATTCTGGCCACTTAAATCGATCCAGGAACCGTTATAGTATTTAACCCTTGATGCATTGCTCGTTGAGGCATCAAGAAGAATAGTTCCTTCATTGGGAGAAGAGGGAAGAGTGCGTGTATAGGGAAGAATGATTCCTTTGTTTTGCCCTGTTGGAAATTCAAGCAGAACAGATGTTTTATTAGAAGCTGAACCTGTTTCATTTCCAATAATTACCTGTGAGAATGCTATTTGTGATATAATAACAGATAAAATAGCTGATATCTTTTTCATAATATATTATTTTATTATTCATTAAGGACAGGTAGGTGTTGTAAAACAGCTCCATATTCCATCCGCATAGATTTTAAGACATTTATCCGTAAGGTCGTATACAAGCATTCCTTCAATAGGGTTGGTGATATTTCCTAATGAGGCTTTAGGTAATCGGGTGATTACAAATCCTTTGGTATTGGATTCTAATACCATGAATGCAGAACTTCTGACGGTGGGCCAGGTATCCTTACCAGCTCTTTTCAGGGTAGTGATACCAAAATTAGAATTAATGCCAGCTGATGATGTATTCTTATCCTCATAACATACAGTCTGTACATTAGGAGTAGAGGAGTTGCTGTTATCTGAAGTTGTTGTTTCGCTTAAATCCCCACTAATATTTGCTGTATTCGTATAATTTCCGGAATAGTTAACCTTTGCAGTGATATTCAGCACTTCAGAATTACCATCGTTTAGAGTTCCTATATTCCAGATACCGGAAGAATTATCATAGGCGCCAACACTGGCTGAAGAGCTGATAAAACTGTAACCACTTGGAAGCTGATCTGTAACTTTTACATTGGTATTGTTGGATGCTCCGCTATTCTGGGCAGTTAATGTAAAAATAACATTGGTGCCACTTTTAGGATTTTGATTGTTGACCGTTTTTGTTATGGAAAGATTACTTTCCAACGTTGAAATCCCTATTGTCATTCCATCACCTCCTCCCCATGAAGAAGCCTGTCCATCTCCTCTTATGTTTGTTCTTAAAGTAAGTGTTGTAATGCCCTGGCCACTTATCAGGATTGATCCTGAGGCTGAGTTGGCACCTGTGGCAGACGGATTTGTTGCTGTATTCCTGATGGATGTTGAGGTTACGTTGAAGCTTGAACTGTTGCCGGAAAGTCTTGAAAATGAAACGGGAACATTAGATGATACATAATCAAAACCTCCTGCAAAGCCTAATGATCCCTGAAAACCACCCATTCCCCCTATATGAAGAATAGGGTTATTCACAGGCCTGTTGAAGGTAATGGTGAGATCAGCCATCTGATAGGTACCGTTTGTAGAATTACCGGATAATACTGATGAATTTAGAGTGAGATTAATCCCCCGGTTATTGGTAACCATAATTCCTGTGCCGGAAGATGCACCGGAAGCTGTAAAATTATTATTAGAAGGTGCTCCTGCAGAATTCATCAAAGGATACAATGCCGCTCCGGCGGAACCTGTCCATCCTAATCTTGCTGCATTTGAATATACCTGATTAGTAAGAGTAAATGTAGCTTTCAGTTCGGGCTGGTACAGGGCAAAAGATGTACCGCTGGGATTATTGGTGTTTTTTAGAAAATTTATGGTGGCTGTTGTTACAGGGCCATTTCCTGTAGGATTACCATCCCCGGATACCAGTGCAAATTCAAGGTTTGGGGCCGTTTGGCCGTATAGTGGAAATAAAGATGCTACTGATAGGACAAGAATAAACTGTAGTTTTCTATTCATGGTCTTCAATAATTTTAGGGGTCAAGAACTATTTGTTTTTATGTTGGCAAAACTATAAGAATACCTTATTGCAGTATGGTGGCGAATTATTCAATCGTTTTTGGATTTTACACAGATTACAACTTTGTATCTGTTGTCTGATAATTGATGGTGTGTTTCTATTTACGGTTATAATATCAGTAATTAATTGAATGATTTATAGTCATTTGAATAGATGTATTGTTAATACCTTAGAGGGTAAGTAAGGGAGGCTTTTCTCTTATTTGAAAATAGTTATTCATTAGAGATGTTCTCTAACATGTTCTCAACATGTATGCATCAGGTCTATTCTGTAATAGTCTGCCAGAAATCAGATAATCATTTTGTTTAAAACCAATAATTATGAAAAAAGTATTATTTATCTATTGTTATTTATCCTTTACTGAAATACTTTCCGGGCAGGTGGGGGTTGGTACCACCCAGCCGGATCCGTCCGCCGTACTTGATATTGTGTCAAGCAATAAAGGATTGAGGCTGCCTGTTGTAAATTTAGTGTCAACGGAAGATCAGAGTACTATTTCTTCCCCTGTTAAAGGGTTTATTGTATATAATCAGACAGAAAACGGATCGGGGAATACCAGAGTTACCAAAGGATTATACTCATTTGATGGAACCCAGTGGAATAAATTACTGAGCCACCAAAATACAGAGGACAGGATTTTAGAAATTCCTTTTTTGGCTCCTATGTTTGTTGCAAGTAATATTGTTACCGGAGCTCCGGCTTCTCAAACTGCAGGTTCAACAGTTACTCTAACCTTTAATAAACTTGATTATAACTTTCAGAACGGTGCTACAGGAACAGCTCCCAATTATGGAGGGTATACAATACAGGAGGATGGAGTATATTCTATTTCATTTGCTGCAGACATAAGAAATACTACAGGGGATACCAATGGAGAACAGGTGATTTTTGTGAGAAGAAACGGGGCCAATATCTGTGCTTACGGAATGCAGAGAAAGTTTCAGTTTGGGGGGATTTCCAATGACTGTACTTATTCATTATCAACAGGTGATGTTATTTCCTTTACAGCAAGATCAACAGGAGCTGCTTATCAGATATACAATACTAATGTTTCTATTTATCAATCCCATTAAAAACATAATTATGAATACTAAAATTCTTAATCTGTTTGCCGTTTTGTTCATCAGCCAGAGCAATGCACAGATGGTTATAGGCTCAGATCAGGTTTCTGATGCTGCCATTTTAAAACTGGATATGGCAAATAAAGCATTAAAGATTCCTCTACTGTCAATTCCTTCCAAAAATAATACTCAGGTTCCTGTGCAAAACCCAGCAAGAGGACTTTTACTATATAATACGAATCCTATCATTTCAGATAATCTGGATGATGAGGTTTCTTATTGGGGAAATGCAGGTCAATATTATTCAATTACTACCGTAAATGGAATAGAAGACGTTATTCATGACAGCAATATTCCTTTAATGATCTTTAGTACTACTGTTGGGCAAAAAAATAATATTGCCTGTGGTGCCGGGGCCTGCTCAGGCTGGACCTGGACTTCTTTTAATCCTACCTCTGCTGAAATTCTGATTGATTCCTATACAGCATGGAATACCGGGAATAATACTTACACCATACCGGCTACTGATACCTATGTGATAGAATACAATACCAATATTTCAAATAGTTCAAACGGAGACGGAACTTCTTCTCAAAATATTTACAGGAATGGCAACAGTATGAATAATGTGTCCGGTAGATATGTTACATTAACCAACCGGGCATATACCACGGTAATGCTGATTCAGGAGTTTACAAAAGGAGATGTAGTGGACTTTAAATATGTCTATACGCAAAATAATTACCGATTGGAAACAGGAACAGTTAACATTTATAAATATTAAAAAATGGAAAAAAAAATATTGAATATCGGCTTCCTGTTGTCGTTTGTTTTTGTCTTAAGTCAGGTCGGTATAGGGACATCCACTCCAGAACAGGGAAGTGTGCTGGATGTGGTAAGCAGTGATAAAGGAATGTTAATCCCACGGTTACAGTTAAGCAGCATCAATGATATTACCACAGTTCCGGCTACAAGTCAGGATGTCGGTGTGATCGTTTATAATCTTGAAGATGCGGGGATAAGCCCTGCAAATGTTTTCAAGGATACCTATTATATCTGGAATGGTGCTGAATGGGAGGATATTGCTACCTTAAATTTTGCAAGGGAAGTCATTAGTGAAAACAATGTATCAACAACCCTTTTCATAGGCCGTCCGGCGACTGCTGTCACTGCAAATGCATCCGGGGCTTATACTGCCTGGACTAATGTTAGCTTTGACAATGAATCTCTGGATAAACAGAATATACATAGTTCAGGGACATTTTCAATTCCTGCAGCAGGGTTATATGCATTTGCAGGAGGAATCAATATAAGCAGGTCAAATAATGCAGGGGCCAGTAAATATTATGGTGGCAGAATTTTACTGAATGGAGTTGAGGTTGCTACTTCAATCTTTGGTACAGGTGTTGGAGGCAGTGGTGGGTTTATACCCTTATACTGGAATGCCTTGCTGAACGCAGGAGACCAGGTACAGATCCAGTACAGAATGAGAGATACCACAACCACCGGAACTTTTACTGTCACTACTAACTCCAATGTCAGTGTAATCAGGAATTCAAATTAGACGAGTCTGATAATAATAGTTGTCTGAATTTTCTTTGGCAGGCCGTATCTAATATGCGGTCTGCCTTTTTTATCTGTAATAGGGTTATTTGGTATTGAAATCTACCTTTATGATAGATTTGACAAGTTTGAATATAAAAATGATAAGTAATGTTATAATATGAATAAATTGATAAATAATATATGTAATGAATAGCAAACAGCAATTACTAATTTTGCATAGAAGGATTTAGGCTTGTTTTAAAAATAACTGAAATATAAAAAGGAAATCCTCAATAATTTAAATGATTTGATATCAGGATCTGATGATTCGGTCATAATCATCAATGCATGGTAATCATGGAGGTTAACTAATGGAAGTAGGTGTCTTTTGATAAAAAGTTAGGTGTATGATAGAGTAAACCAATATTCTCTAATTGTTTTAATAAATTCTATGAATGAAAAAATAAGTCACCAGTCAATTAATACAGATAATTTTCAATATGATTTCAGTCTCTGCAGTCAGATTGCAATTGATGAAGTAAAGGATAATAGTAGTAAGCATTCTGAAAATATGATGAATACCTTTTTTACTATTTTTTTATTCGAGAAGGCAGATGGTATTCATCATATTGACGGGAAAGAATTTTCAGTGAAAGATTTTCAGATGCATCTTGTATTTCCAGGTCAGGTTAATGAATGTAAGTATGAAAAATTCACCAGTGTCTATAAGGTTATAGTTCCTCATGAGATACTTGATATGTTTGGTAATTATCTGATGTTTCCTATTTCATTTTATAAAAAGAAGCCGGATTTTGAATTGCCCCCTGAAATATTTTATAAGTTGCTTTATGAGTTCCGGTCTATTTATAACGAGATAAAAAAGAATGAAAATATCTGGGAAATTGTATTACCGCGAATTAGAATTATTACCCTTACAATTAGCAAAGAAGCTTGCAGGCAGTCCTTTATAAATAGTGAAAATATTGCCACGAAAAGGCTAGCTGATTTTTTTAAGCTGGTAATACTGAACTTCAGAACCGAAAGAAATGTTAAGTTCTATGCAGATGAAATGTTTTTAACACCCAACTATCTTAATATCATCTGTAAAAGATACTTTAACAAGACGGCTTCTTCTATTATTAACAATGAGTTGATTCTGGAAATTAAGATGCTATTAATCAATTCCAATAAGTCTATAAAAGAAATAGCATTTGATCTTGGGTTCAGAGACCTATCTGGTTTTTCAAGTTTTTTTAGTAACAATACAGGGATGTCTCCCAGGGATTTTTTAATGAAATATGGAAGGAATATTATTCATTGAGCCTGATTAGCTAAACCTTCGTTTCGTTTTACCATTAGAGAGCCGGCAGGATTGGAAAAATACTGTCTACAGGTTTGGTATGACTTTACATTATATCTAAAATTTAAAAAAATGAAACACTTATCAGTAAAATATGTAGGAAGTGATATTATTTATATAGAATGCAACGGTAAAAATGTATACAGGATAGATGACATTATAAAAAAAGAAAACTTCATCTCTATCTTTTTGTTTGAAAAAGGAAATGGAACCCATACAATAGGATCTGAAAACTATCTGATTAAAGAAAAGCAGGTTCATATGGTATTGCCGGGGCAGAAACAGGAGTTCAGCTGTAATGAATCTGCAGTACTGAACCTCATTATGGTATCCAAATGTAAATATATTGAAATAATGGGCGGAGTGCAGATTCCGTCAATTGTCTGCCAGGAGTATCCTGTAGTAGATGTATCTCAGGAGATATTTGATATTCTGGCGAAAGAATACAGAGATGTAGCCTCTGAAATTATGGAAGAATCCTGTGTAATGATGCACATCATTTATTCTAAGATTAAAATTATTCTTCAGAATATCAGCAGAGAAATAAGAAGAACCTGCGGTGGGCTTCGGATTTATGAGCAGCATCCTTTATTATTCACATTTATTGTCTTAATAAAGAAACATTTTAAGGAAGACAGGTCCGTGAGTTTTTATGCCAGTCATTTGGGATTAACAGCAAATTATCTGAATGTATTATGCAAAAAACATTTAAAGAATACCGCTTCAAGAGTAATTGACATGGAAGTTATACCCTTGCTTAAAAGGGATATCATTACTTCTGAAGATCTGCTGATTAATATTGCTTATGATTATAGTTTTCAGAACTATGTACACTTTTCCAGATATTTTAAAAAATATGTAGGTCTTTCTCCAATGGCTTACAGGAGAAAGAAACTGTTGGGTTAATAAAAAGCTTTATTATTCTCAATATATATGAATATTTATAGCCTATTGATGTATTTATAAAATCATAAAGGCATTAAAATTGTTTTAATCATAAAAATGGTTGTTGCAGAGTGAGTAAATTGTACCTTGAAAAAAATCTTGAGTGGGAAGATCAGATTACAGACAGTATTACTTATCTTCCACTGGCGGGAGTAAGTGAAATATCAAATTTCAGATCTCCTGATTCTTATGTATTTATATTTTTCGAAAAATGTAAAGGGATACACTTTATTGATTTTCTAAAATATCAGGAAAATGACAATCAGATTCATATATCATTTCCGGGCCAGATTCACTCCTGGAAAACAGAATCAGCATTGGGGCATAAGCTAATTATTTCCAGGAAGTTTGTAGAAATGAATCTATTTGATACCCGGTTTTCTTCTCAGTATATTAATAGTAATCCTATAGTTAATCTTTCTGAATATCAGTCAGATAAATTGCGTGATGAATTTAATCTGCTCAGCAGAGAAATTGCAGATCAGAATACTCCCCGTAAAATAATCAGTTTAAGAGTTCAGATAATTATTAATCTGATTAATAATATGATCGATAAAGACGCTTCCACTGAGACTGATAAAACAAAAATCCATCCTGTTGTTTCAAATTTTTACAGTCTGATTGAAGAACATTTCTGGGTATCTAAATCCGTGAAATTTTACGCTGAAAAGCTTGCTGTTACAGCTAATTACCTGAATATCTTAGTGAAATCTGAGATCGGGCAGACTGCAAAAGATATCATAGATGCAAGAACCGTTCTTGAAGCTAAAAGAATGTTGCTGGGCAGTAATCTCTCCATTAAGCAGATTTCATTTGACCTGGGCTTTCCATCCATTTCCTTCTTTTCATCATACATCTACAGAAATACAGGATTTTATCCTAAAAATTTCCGGGAAAACGGAGTTTAGCTTTAAAACTCAAAACTCGTCTTTACTTGTTATAAAATAAGAAAGCACTCGAATAATATCTGACATTCTGAGTGATGTCATAATATTTATTTTTAATGAGTATCTAAAATTGTTGAAATTCTGGATAATCACTTTTAATAACGAAAATAAGAATCTATCATATTATGAATTTTAAAGAGTTCCATATTGGAAAATTGATTAAAACAAAAGTAGACGAACTGGGAGTACCTGAAGACCGAATCATCAATTTCTTTAAATTGCCAATGTTGGAGATTGAGGCTATGTATGCAGATCAAAATATTTTGGTAGATAATCTTTTGAAATGGAGCAAGCTTCTTGAATATGATTTTTTCAGATTGTATTCTCATCATCTTATTCTTTACGCGCCACCTTCAGGAAATACACCATCAAAAGGTACTGCTAATTCTTCTTCTCTGCCTATCTTCAGAAAAAATGTCTATAGTCAGGAACTGATAGACTTTGTTCTGGAACAGATTAAAAGTGGAGAAATGACCAAAAATCAGGTTATCAAAGAATATAAAATTCCTAAATCTACTTTAAACAAATGGGAAGTAAAATATTCTGAAGACACGTCACTGCCAGTATCTTAATTTTATTAATACACTAACGTTGAACCGATGAAAAATATACAAGCTCCAGATTACAAAAGGATTTATAGTGATATTGTCAAAAAAAATTACCACATAAGGAAGAGAACTGTAGAAACATTTTGTCCAAAGATAAACTGGAAATTTTAGATGTCATTAACCTGAATAAAATTTTATTTGGGACTCAGTCCTGTAATCAGAAATATAAGGCGTATGATGAGAGGGCAATCAAAGAAATTCTTGCTTATCAGAAGGAACATAAGCTAAACAATAAAGAACTGGCCAAAGTTTTTTCTCTCAGCAGAAATACAGTGGCCCGCTGGAAGAAAGATCTTATATCTGGACGTCCTTACTGTGAAACTGTAGTGCATAAGTGAGCATTCATATATACTGAGCGTGGTCCAATAAAAATTAAAGTCCGAACAATAATTTTAATTTCATTTTTAGCCGGTATGAAAGTTCAGTCTGATAATTGAGGAAGCTGAAAATTTCGTCTGCATCAGTGAAATCTTCCGGTACTTTACAATGGTTAATGTAATTAATATTTCTTCTTTTCATTGTTTCATGTATTATAAGCGCAAATGAATTTTTAGCTGCTTTTTTTCCGGTATGTTGTGAAATACCACCATCATGCAGCCTATATTTATATAAAACCTTCTTAATGAATTTAACTTCTCCCAATTCTAAGATTTTCAAATACAGATCCTGATCAACAGCACTTTTTAAATTGGGATTAATTCCAGACGTTTTTAAATATATATCCTTTCTGAAAGTAAAAAAATGAGCAAACTGAATAGGACAGTTGAAAAAATATCGGTCATTAACAATCTGTTTAGTAGAACTGAAAATTTCTTTTGAAGTAAGCTTTTCATCACATAACATCATTTTAGAATAAGTAGCAACAATATTACTGGTAGAGTGGTACGGTATTATTGATTCTTCCAATGCCTTCGGATGAAGAGCATCATCCGGATCCAGAAATGCACATATATCTCCATTGGCATGCTCTACACATTTACGTTTAGTAAAACCGCATCCTTTGTTTAATGAATTTTGTAATAATAAAAATCTGCCATCATCCTTTATGAGTTCCCGGATTATTTCTAATGAATTATCTGTTGAGCAGTCATCTACAATAATTGCTTCCCAATTATTATATGTTTGATTCATTAAAGATGCAAAGCAATCCGGAAAATACTTGCCATTATTGTAATTCGCAATCAGGATAGATATTTTTTTCATTTTGATATTTCATTAATGATTAGAATATGTACTTACTGTATTTGAAGTAATTGGATTGTATCAGATACTATATTACCTTCCTGTCTGTAAAACTAGAGGTTAAAAAAACACATCGTATACTGCTTTTTATTCAATTACTTTGGTAAATCATCATTTTTTAGAAAGGTGAAAAATAGAGATGAAGCTCTACCTGAGTTGTTTTCTGCCGTAGAGATCAATAGAATGATTACCTTGAATATTTGAAAGAGAATAATGATAAAACAGGTAAGCTTCTGAATAATTTGGTTAATAAGAAAAGCCTTACCTGTCATTATATTTGCAAAGATCAATTTTATGATCAATTTTTTAAAGACACAAAGCAGCTGCCGAATTTTTCATGATCTAATTAATATATGTAGCTGTTTTGTTTTGTTCAGATTTTCTCAATTCATTTTTTTGCAGATGCCGAACTTCACAGGAGATGACTACTATATCTGAAAATCCATAATTTTTGTGTAATTAAAGATAACTCTGGTTGATAATATTAATGTCGTGTTTGGTTTTGTGAGAAATAAATTATTACCTTTTTATATTGAAACAAAACCATTGTGTCATATTCATTTTTGATATCAATATTTTCTAAATTACTGTAAATCTGAATAATGGTAGGGAAGGATGATTTTGCGGAAATAGCATTTAGTGCATAGTTGTTTTTTATAGAATTTATTCTATTTTTTTAAATTTAATCTCTCTATATTGAATTAAAAATATATTTTTGCAGGAAACACAAATAACCATGACGAAAATATATTTTATTTTTATTATGTGCCTTCTCTTTGTTCCCACAAAGGCTCGTGAACATAATAAAAGAGATTCCCTTCAGCTACACAAAAACTTTTCATTCCCAAATCAACCTGCCACCAACTCTTTATATGAATTTCCCTTGGATCAGTTTTCAGGTTTTGCTGATAATGATCCTGAAAATGATAAAGAAATTGGTAAAGCAATAGGAGCTTTCAAAGAACTTGATAAAAGTGGAAATTTCACAAGTACAATTAATCCGAATGACCTTACCGAGTTACCCATTGGGCTTAAAGAAAACAAGTCTAATGTAGAATACAGTATTGTTGTTACAAAAGCAAAATTTACTCCGGAATATGCTTTGATAAACGTATATGCCAGAGTAACTACGCCCCAGCAGGGAGGTGAAAACGGAAAGAAAACACTGTTCTTCGGAGCTGAGGATATAAAATTATCCTATGGCGGAAAAATCATCGGTGATGCAAAGCTTTCATTACTGGGAGATATCAATATGCCTTTTAACCAAAACCAGTGGATGCTTACTCTTGAAGGAGGAAGGATCACTAAAAATGGTGAAAGTGTAAATGACAAAACCTACGTTACTATGGATTGTGACGGGATTAAAGAACTCTCTTTAAAAGGTAATGTTCAGATTTCCAGAAATGTTCTTGTTCCTTTAGACAGCAAAGGAACAGTGCTTCCTGAAATGGGAAATAATGGATTTACGAACAGGGTTCGCGGTGATTTTGCTCTTAAAGCCAGCGATTGGAATGATATTTTAGTGAAAGTAAGCATAAGCCCTTTTGCCATTACTTCTCAGATTAAAAATCAGGATAAAGGCTATTTTTCTTTCTTTGTTAATAATGCAGTTTTGGACCTGAGCGACCTTAGAACAGATCCCAGTGTTCAGTTTCCGCAATATTACAATACCCATGGATACCTGATAGGTGGATCAGAATCCTGGAGAGGTTTATATGTACAGACCTTAAATATTGGTCTTCCACAGGAATTCAAAACAGAAGATCATATTGATACCAGAGTTTCTTTTGAGGCCAATAATCTTTTAATTGATGCTTATGGAGTATCCGGAAGTTTTGCTGCCAATAACCTTTTTCCGATAGAACGGGGAGTAACCAATAGAGAAAATGCATGGAGATACTCTCTGGATAAAATTGGAATTGACCTTGCTGCTTCTAAAATTGTAGGAGCCAACCTGGAAGGGAAAATACAGCTTCCTGTTCAAAAAAATAATGACAGTTCTACGAATTCCATTCCCAATTATTTAGGATATAGAGGTGCCATCACAGAAGAACAGTATCTCATCTCTGTTACGACTCTTAATGATATTAATTTTGATATCTGGAGTGCTAAAGCAACCATTGCTACAGGTTCTTCCATTGAAATGCGGGTAAAAAATAAAGAGTTTCTTCCCAAGGCAATTCTTAACGGAAGTATGGCTATTGCTGCCAATTCTTCGGCAGATGATAACGATCCCAACAGTAAAAAAGATGCAGATTTTAAGGGTATAGAATTTCAGGGACTTATCTTACAGACTAAAGCTCCATTTGTAACGGTTCAGTATTTTGGAGTAAAAGGTGAACAGAAATTAGCAGGCTTTCCGGCAAGTATCAGCAATATTGTTGTGGTTGCAGACGGTTCACAGGCCAATTTAGGGTTTAATGTGACTGTTGGTCTACAGGAAGAACGTTTTTCTGCTACAGGAGGTATGATGATTAATGGTTTGATTGTCAGCGAAAATAACAGGCAGCGATGGAAGTATGATGGCTTCAATCTTACTAAATTGGCACTTAATAACGTAGATATTGGGGTAGGGAAGATCTCCGGAAGCCTTGAAATCATGCGTAAAGACCCTCTGTATGGTAATGGATTTAAAGCACATCTTAAGGCTGAAGTTACAGCGCTTAGTAAAATAACAGTGGAAGTAAATGCTGCTTTTGGATACAGTACTTTCAGGTATTGGGGATTTGAAGGATCTATAAAAGGATTGAGTATTCAGGCCACCGCACTTAAAATTACCGGATTTACAGGAGGTGCATTTTACCGGATGATTCCTGATCGGGAACTGAGTATGAACCCTGCCTATGAAAATAAAGCTTTGGTTCTGAAACCTGATAATACAGTTGGTCTTGCATTAAGAGCGGGTATTTACGGTTCCATTCCAACAGATAAAACCATAGATATCATGGCTGGATTCAGTATTTCAACCAATCCAAATGGTGGTTTAGCCAATATCGGATTTATTGGAGAAGCTGTTGTAATGGCTGATCTTACCAAGCTGGTTCCTGGAGATGCATTGGCAGGAGCACAGAAAAAATTCAAAGAAATGACCGGGAATTCTAAATTTCTGTCAGATCTGAAAAATAATAAAACAGTAAACACCTTTTTGGATACCAAAATGGTTGACGAGCAATATCCTGTTACAGAGAAAATTGATGGAGCTATCTATGCCAAACTTGCGATGAATTATGACTTTAACAATAGTGTATTCCATGCAAGTCTGGATGTGTTTATTGATATTGCCAAAGGAATTATCAAAGGAATCGGTCCTAATGGCCGTGCAGGATGGGCTGTGGTACATATTGCTCCGGATGAGTGGTATATGCACATTGGTACGCCAACTGACATGATTGGTCTTAAGGTTGGTTTTGATAGTTTTTATTTACAGTCGTCCAGCTACTTTATGGTGGGAACCCGTATTCCGGGAAGTCCGCCGCCGCCGGTTGAAGTTGCAGAAATTCTAGGACTTCAGGTGCAGGATCTGGATTATATGAGCAATCTTAATGCCCTTGGAGATGGAAAAGGATTTGCCTTTGGTACACACCTTAAGTTTGATACGGGGGATATGACGGCGCTGTTTCTATATGCCCGTTTTCAGGCTGGCTTAGGAACAGATATAATGCTTAAAAACTATGGCGAGGCTAAATGTTCTAACCGTGGTGGAGATCAGATTGGTATCAATGGTTGGTATGCTAACGGACAGGCTTATGTTTACTTACAGGGCGAACTGGGGATAAAAATCAAGCTCTGGTTTATTAAAAAGAAAATTCCAATTATTAAGGCTGGGGTTGCTGCACTTTTACAGGTAAAAGGGCCGAATCCGTATTGGGTAAGAGGATATCTTGGCGGGTATTATAACCTACTTGGCGGATTGATAAAAGGGCGTTTCAGATTTAAGATGGAATTTGGAGAAGAATGTGTTCTTGAAAATTCATCCGTTCTTGGTGGTATGAAGATTATTACAGATCTGACTCCTAAAAAAGATGAAACGAATGTTGATGTTTTTGCCATTCCACAGGCGACTTTTGGAGTACGTGTCAATGAACCTATCGTAATTCCTGAAGATGATGGTGACCACACCTATAAAGTAGTTGTAGAAAAAATGACCATTATAGATGATCAGGGTAAAGAGATTGAAGGTGTAATAGAGTATGCGAACTCTAAAGATTTTGCCAACTTCGTTTCTGATGATATTCTGCCTCCTAACAAAACACTGAAAGCATTAGCGCAAGTTAGTTTTATGGAGAAAAAGAATGGTATGTATGAAGTAGTAATGGTTGATGGGCAGAAGGCTGTAGAAATAGAAGAACGTACGTTTACAACAGGTTCAGCACCGGAAGCTATTCCTTTATCCAATATAAAATATGCATATCCGGTTGTAGATCAGGAAAATTACTATAGAGGAGAGAGCAGTAACGGTTATATCAAGTTAAAAAGAGGACAGGATTATCTGTTTGAAGATCCGAATTGGAGTACTTCAGTCCTCTTTGCAGCCGAATCACCGATAGAAAGCACCTTCTCTTATAATAATGCTGACAATATTGTGAATTTCAAAGTGCCGGATCTTACCAAGCAGAAAGATTATACATTAGCACTGATTGCAAAAAACAAAAATGGATCTAACGGTTCTTTTGATAATGATACAGTAGAAAATACAGAGAAAACAGAAGAAAGTAGTGATGGGTCAGCCGTTTCTGTTACTACAGAAATAAAGAAAGCACAGAGTCTTTCTAAGAATGGGGAGATCGACAGGCTTTCCTATGTGTTCAGAACCAGTAAGTATAATACACTTTCAGACAAGCTTTCTGCTTTAAATTTCAACCCGTTATGGATTAAGTTAAGCTCTGACGTAGTTATATTACAGAATAATATGAACGCTGATGAATACTTTGATGCTACTGAAATTTCAGGATCAAAATATACAGATAACAAGCCATTAATCAACCTTACTGCATTAATGGAAGATTCTTTTGCAGGCAAGTTTAAAGGACTTATCTACAATAATTATCCAGTTGACGGACTAGAGTTAAACAGAGCGGAAAGCGATGATGATTTTACAGGAATTCCACCAGCAAATGCATTCCCGGTATTTACTTCATATCTGCAGTATCTGGGTAATGATAAAGGAAATGCATTTCTGAAACAGACTTTCCCTTTCAAATATGATCTGTTCAGTTATTATAAAGCAGATTGGTATGAGCTTATTTCTAAAGCAGCATCAAAATATGTAGGTGTACCTGCAACTTCACGATCTCCACTTATTAATGCTTTACTGGAATCCACATTCGGAACTATCCCTTCCATAAAGTATATTGTGAAAGTGAGATACGTTTTGCCAGGGAACAAACAGGGGTCTGAAAAACAAATTAACTATGAATTCAAATAAAGCTGAAGCTTTATCTGATCACTCTATATAAAAAACACAGAACATGATTAAAGATCGTTTTAAATCATATCTAAAAAAACAGCATTACTATATAAAAGTCATTGCATTATTTTTACTGTTGATTTCAGGGCTAATGCCAATGAAAGTGACGGGGCAGCAATATCCTGTAAAGCTGGTTCCTGTTGTCATTCCGCCTTATAGTCTTAGGCTTGCAGATTATGCAGCCAGTACAGACAATAAGCTGCAGCTTCAGGTTTTAATGACTGACCTTTTAGAGCCACAACACCAAACAGGAATAAAATTCTCGCTGGAGGCAGGGCTCAATGCGGTTCCTATAGCAAGATCCAATGATTTTGTTGTAGGAATGAATCCTTTCACGCTTTATCCGGGAAATAATATTACCCTGACGAATGTAGATTTGCGTTCCCTTTTTGAACTGCAGAATCTGGCAGGCATTAATGCTGTACAATACTCAAAGCCTTTGGCAGATGGAGTATACCAGTTTTGTTTTCAGGCTTATGATTATTATACCAAGAATAATCTTTCTTCAAAGACGTGTACCACAGTTTTTATGGTACAATATGATCCACCGATGCTTACCCTTCCGCAAAATGCAGAAAAAATACAGGCATTAGCTCCTTATGGGGGTGGAGCAGGAGTAGTATTCCAGTGGATGCCAAGACAGATTGCTCCAAACACCCGTTATATTTTTACATTAAAAGAACTTTGGGATCAGGGCCAGAGTCCTATTTCAGGTTTCCTTTCAGCACCACCGCTTTGGAGAGAAGAAACCTATGCACCCACTTTGTATTACGGAATTGATAAAACCCAGCTGATGCCGGGTAAAAGATATGCGTGGCAGGTGCAGGCGAAATCAGGAAATCCAGTAGTGGGTGCCAATGCTACAGATGATAATGGAGTTTATAAAAATAACGGACTGTCTGAAATCTTCTACTTTGATTATGTAGAAAACTGTGCTGTTCCTACTTTGCTTATGGCAAAAAATGTAGGGAAAGGAAGGGTTGAAATACGATGGAGCCTTGCAGGGCAACCTGGAGGACTGTACAATGTTCAATACAGGAAAAAAGGAAGCAGTGCAGAATGGGCTACTCAGCAAAGCTATCAGGCAACAGCCATCCTTACAGGGCTTGAAGATAAAACAGAATATGAATATCGCGTAGGAACAGTCTGTGGAAGTGCCCAAACCTTTGGGGATTCTAATCCAACAACAGGAGGAAACAGTGCTGGAAATGCATATAGCTATAGTGGAATTCAGTTGTTTACAACCGATGGCAGTTCTTCAAACAATAACTATCAGTGCGGTATTATGCCGGCCGTGGATATTGCCAATAAAACTCCTTTGCAGACCATGCTGGGGAATAATGAAGTATTTACAGCCGGAGATTTCCCGGTAACCGTATTATCTGCTCAGGGAAGCAATGGTATTTATACAGGAACTGGATTTATTGAAGTTCCTTATTTAGCCGATACAAAAATCAAAGTAAGCTTTACCAACATTAAACTCAATACAGATAAAAAACTGATTGAAGGAACCGTTGAAACTACCTATGATCCAAATGAAACAGCTGTACATTATGCATCAGGTGGACTAGGGGAAACTTTTGGAGATGCTGGGGTAAAAGAAGTAA
The DNA here is from genome assembly GCF_004119455.1 of Chryseobacterium sp. CH25. Lineage (GTDB taxonomy): Bacteria > Bacteroidota > Bacteroidia > Flavobacteriales > Weeksellaceae > Chryseobacterium. Next base: position 499,913 of record NZ_NRQT01000001.1, on the reverse strand, counting down.
TTGTAGATTATGTTATTTCAGATATAAAGTATACTGCAACGCCACCACCAGGAAAAATTACAGTGTATGGTGATTCCGGTAATGGAGGATCTCCGAGCCAGCAGGATTTCCCGGGTGGAAAAGACTATGAGATTAAGGATAAAGAAGGAAATATCTGGACCGTAGATGAAAACGGAAATGTTACCAAAACAGGCAAGGTTGCAGAAGGAGGAGCATCCAATTCAACCAATACAGATGGAGTTTCCGGTAGTGGAAGTAATGCAGCTGTAACCCAGTATACTGCTAAAGGAATTAAAATAGACTGGAAAGAAGATGCTGCAGGTAAATTTGCCTACGATACACCGGAGAAAACCAAGCTTCCAACATCCAAATATCCATCTGTAAAAGATGCAGACAACAATACAGTCTATGTTCCTTATAAAGCTACGGTTAATAAACAGACAGAACTGTTTGATGCCAGAGTGAATATCTCTGATCCTTCACTTAAAGATGGGAAAATCATCTTTAAAACGTTGGGTACAGGAAAAGCTATTGAAGTTACAGAACTTAGCAAAACCGATACGGAAAGAAACTATCAGCTGAAACTTCCGGGTACATTTGATTACGCAGAAGAAGAGGTGATTGCAGTTCTGATGCCTAAAGAAACAGGCTCAAAACAGAAAGTAATTGCTAGTTTCCGCCTTGTACACCTGAGTCCTGAAGATATTAACGTGAGTTTGGTTCCGTTGGATGCAGTGTCACAGTCTAATTTACAGGCACAAAGTGCTAAGCTGAATCAGATTTACAATAAAATTGGAGTGAAATTCAATGTTAAGGAAGAACCTGTTCTAAATATCAGTTCTATTGTAAGTGGTGATACCATTAACAGTGAAGATTCTGATCTGATGAGTACATATAGCCCTCAGCAGCAGCAGATCAACGCACTTTATAAAGGTACGGATGCAAGATACGTTCTGTTTGTAACAGACAAAAAATCTTCAACCGGACAGAACGGATATATGCGTCTGAATGGGCAGTTCGGTTATGTGTACGGAAATGCGCCAACCAAAACTGGATCCCATGAACTGGGACATGGCGTATTCAAGCTGGAACATCCGTGGAAAGCATTAGGAACCACTGAAAAAGGTACTAATCTATTGATGGATTATGCTGCTGGTGAAGAATTGTCTCATCTGGATTGGAAACAGATCAATGATCCGGCGTTTAAGTTGTATGCGTTCCAGGGGCAGAGTGCGGGGGAATTTTCAGATATTCAGCTGACGCCGGAGTGGGAACCATTTAAATTTAACGGGTCAAGTATTTATCTTTCTGGTGATGTGAAAGAACCCAATGGAGCCGTTCATGGAATTGCGATGTGTAAAAACCAGGATTGTTCAGAAAGAACCAATTACTACTGGGAAAATAGAGGAGGTAAAAATGGTTATTATGCAAAAGGAATATTAGAACCTCTTGCTATTACTCTGCTGTCACAAGAAGAAAAGACAAAGGACCCTTCAATAACATTATTCTGGAACTATGGAAGTTGTGGATACAATAAAAACTATACTACTTCCTGGAAGTATATTAAAGATAAAAAAGGTTTTGATCTTACTAAAGTTACAGATGCCAATTCTATCAGGTATTTGAGTACTGTACCTTGTTTGGATGGCTCAGGAAACAGTGTTATCTCTGATGATATTTGTGTAGGAAAAGATGTGGTTGCCATTAATAAGGGATATAACAAAGTTTTGGAAGTCATTGACTCTAATGATAAACCATTAATTGTTGAAACCATTAAAAATGTAGATGACTGTTCATTAAGATTATTGTCTTATACAGAAATTGAAAAATTAATTAAAAAGTTAGGATATGACACTACGATAAAAGACGATCAGGAATCAGCTATTGTAAGGCTTGCTGCTTCTATTAAGACAGAAAACTTCAAGACCTTCTATACTTTTTTAGAAAGTAATAATAATGAGTTAATTAAAAATCTTGTTAGTCATTTACAGGATAAGATTATTCTTTATGGTGGTAATAATTATACCAACTTTATGGGGGTATTGGTGTCAATGTTTAATAAATATCCTGCATCCATTACAGACAGATGGCCTTCTGAGACAGATAACTTTGCTTCAAGGGTTATTAATCTTAACCCTGTGGATTATGATAAAGATACCACATCTTCTCCTTGGATACAGACATTTACGTCCAAACATAATGATGGTTCATATATATCGGATACCGGAAACATCAGAATTAATGATGTTTACACCACTACAGCATATGTAAATGGAAGTTATGGCAGCGTAGATAGAGAAGAAGAAATAACAGTAGTTTCTCCATTAACGCCAGTCATCATTGTACCTAACAAAGACAAAATTCCTTTAGTGCAATCTGCAATAGATGGTTACGATTTTGGTAATGGCAATTATATCGTTCCTGCAATACTCCTAAAGTATAATAAGGATAAGATCCGTAATGATTATATTGAAAAAGGAGTTATTACAACATTAGATATAGCTACAATATATCTAAGTGGAGGGGCAGCATTGGCTACTAAAGTAACATGGATACGTCGTGCATGGGCAATGGCTGAAGTGGCTGGGGCAGTTGGAAATATAGCCGTTACAACACAAACCGTAAATCCTAATAGTAATCTGGGGAAAGCAATTATTGCTTATAACCTTGGAATGGGTATTATCGGAGTGAAAAACCTTAGTGTTGGTGGCTATAAGTTTATAAGCGGTCTCCCTCAGGCTACAAAAAAATTACTGCAGGAAAATAAAGGATTAAGAAATTTACTAACAGCCCAATATCTGGAATGGAAAACACTTACTACGAATCTTGATAATCTATCTCCTGCAGAGAGAGAGTTGATTACTAAACAGGAGCAGGTTTGGAAAGCTCTGGGAATTGTAGATAAACTTGCAGATATCGTTTATAGAAATGTAAAGTATAATGATTTTATAAAAACATTTACAGCTACTGATGAACAATATAAAGTTGCATATAAACTTTGGGGCGAAGGAAAATGGGATGAATTATTTAATTATTTTAAAACAGAAAAATTAAATGATGGATGGCCACCATTTAGTGGTTTTAGTAAAATTAATCAAACTATTAAAGGAAGTGAGTACAATTTACGAATAGATAGGTTTCAAAATAGGCCGAGTCTTGGAGGAGGTTTTGGAAGTCCTATTCTCCAAAATGGAGAAGGTGTTGATGACTTGGTTTATACTTATGATTCTCGTATGTTGGCTACAGATATGAATGATGGTGATTACTATTTTTCTTTTAAAATGAGTAATAAAGCTACTGATGTAGATTTAAAAATAGGAGATGTGGCACCTTGGTTTAAGAAAAATGTAAATCTTTCCGGCGAACAGATTGAATTTTCTAAAAAATTACAAGATATTGATGTTACTTATTTTAAAGAAATTGAAGCGTTACAAAAAGTCAATGGGCAATGGAGAAAATGTATAATAGAAGGAAAAGGAGTTGTAACAGAGTTACAAAATAGTTTAAATAAATTGCCTAAAAATATAGCAGATGATATTGTAGATTATATCAATGCAGATAAAACTGGAAATAGATTGAAGTACTTTAAAAATGCAGAAAAATCCGGTAAATTAGATAAAACACTAGAAGCATATCAAATTTATAAAAGAAATAAAATAACAACAATATTATGTCCTTAGATCCATATCAGCCACAGACGTTTAAATCCAAATTTAATGATATTCAGCTTGTCACAACGGAGTTTGATGAACCTCATTACGGATATGAAATTTGGAAATGTAAAGTATATATTAATGGGGAAGTATTCCACCATGAGTATTTAAATTATGAGAATAAGTTTTTTGGACTTCCTGAAAATCTTGAAAATTTTGTTTTAGAATCATCCAATGGAAAATTTATATTTATTCCATATGGTCTTTTACTATTAAATACTGAAAGTCTAGAACTTAAAAAATATGATAAAAGCATTGAGAATGATAATAATAAATTCATTTCTAATCTGTTTTTAAATGATTTTCTTATTGTATTAAACCAAAGAGTTATTTGTATTGTAGATATGGATAAGAATAGGTTTATTGAAAAGATATATCCTTATCAAAAATTAGTATTTGAAAAAATGTGGATTGTGAAAAACAAAATCTTTTTTTATATAAAGATAAAGAGCTTGACAAGAGTGATACTTTAATTTTTAATACAGAGGCTTATGCTTTTGAAAACACACATAAATAATAATACTGTATGTCCTTAGCATTAGACAAATCCTACATTTTTGAATCAAAATTCAAGAACATCAAACTGGTTTCAACAGAATTTGATGAACCTTTTTATGGATTTACTTTATGGAGATTCAGGTTGTATTTTGATGATAATTTGTTTATCCATTCTCTTTTAGACTATGAAGGAAAAGGGTGTGGACTGGAAGCCGATTTAGAAAAATTTAAACTTGAATCCGGAGATGGAGCATTTGTATTTATTCCTTATGGTCTGATTATCATGAATACTCATGATCTTAGCTTGAAAAAGTATGATGCAGAGGTAGGAACAAATAATACTTTTATTGAAAACAACTTCTGGGACGATAAACTTTTTGTCCTAAGACAACGTAGTGTTTGGGTAGTGGATTTGAAAGAGCAAAAGCTGCTGCAAAAAACATATCCCTTCGAGAAACTGAAATTTGAAAAAATGTGGCGACAAGGAGATAACGTTAAATTTTTATACAAAGATAAACTAACAGGAGAAGCCCAAACTCTGGAGTATAGCCTGGAAAATAAAAACTTCATAAATGATGTGGTATAGAAACTTATTAACGGTAATAGGACTGCTGCTTATCAATCTTTTATCAGCACAGTCCTGCAATTTTGATGACTTTGTAAACGATTTATCCCAAGGCAATGCAGTCTTTAGAAGTATTGTTAATGAAGAAGATGGTTTCAAAGCCTGGCAGATCCTGGCAGAGGAAGCTCCTGCATTAAGGAAAAATGCAGATGAACTGAACCTCGTTTCTAAAAACCTGAGCGCGATTGAAAAAGCGGGTGGGTATAAGAAGTGGAAGGCAATTAAAGAAAGTATACAAGGGGCAAGAGAGCTTAATTTTACACAACTGATTAAAACTAATTTAAATAAAATAGGAGTAAGTGATGATGTTACTAAATATGTTTTAGCATCAAATTCAAAAGGAGGAGCTTATATATTACAAGGAGTCAATATTGAGGCTAAAGAAATTGCTTTGGCAGATGAAATATTTGTTCTTACAGATCAGAAGAGTATATTTCCAAAAGATAATTTACAAGCAATAGAAGGTTTTTTTGAAAATGGAACGGCGTTTACTATGAAAGAACTAGATAAAAACTTTAATTTCTTTGCAACAAGAATTAATGAAATGTCATCAAAAATTAAAGCAGATCCAAACTTTCAATGGATTGGAACAGAAGGATATTTGAAAATTCCTTTTGATAGTTTTACAAAAAATGATGGGTCAATTCAGGTAGTTACAAGACAGTACGTTGAACAACAGTTTAATGCTTCAATAGGTAGGAATGCATTCACTATTAAGAATGATGGGACTTTAAAAAATATAAGAGTTTTTCTAAAAGATGGAAGTACATTTAATTTTGATTTAACAAAACTAAAACCTTAATTATGAATAAGTATTTAAATGTATCTGAAATATGGTATAATTGGTTTGTTAAGAATTCTATAGAGGTTGTAACTACTATCGATAACCGAGAATTTTTTGAACATAAAATTGAAGGTAAATTCCAAGGTAATCAGATAAATTATGATTTAATATTTCAAATATTTCAAATATTCCAAGAAACATTTACTTTTCTTGAAATTGAAAAAATACGACTTGAATATTCGGAAGGAATTGATTTGGACAATTTACAATTTTACTCGGTGGAAAATATATATGATGAATGGAAAGAAAATATTCTTAGTAAATTTAGTAAAACGATTAAGTCTGATGATTTTTATGAAGATAGTACAACTATTTTCTATAATTATTTCATTAATGTGGATGGAGTTGAAAAAAGGCTTTATCAACTATCACAAAATGATCAAGCTGATATATTTTTATTTTACGATCAAAATAAAAATATTATTAGATATAAGATAAATATTACTTTAAGAAAAATTCTTTTTATGTGTGATAATGATTTTGAATTTAACATGTTACAGAATATACTGGATTATAATAACAATCTTTTAGATTTAGCTAGTAATGGATTTAAAAAAAAACTACAAAAAATTGAATCAATACGTTAATAGGTAGAGCGGACACGAGCAAGATACTCGCGCCAACAGGGGTAACAGTAGTGAATTCATTGCAAGAACTTGGACAAATATTAAAATAATGGGAACATTTTCAAAAGCATTTATAAAATTGGAAGATCTAAAGGTAATTTTAGATGAATTAAAAAATTACCATATCATTGGAAGACAAGAGATGATTGATGAATCTAAACCGTTGTATTATTCCCAAAATAGTAATGAAACAATCATTTTATCCAATAATTATAATAACTATTGGTGTGAAATAGAACTTGAATTTAATTATTCTGTTTATTTATATGATGAATTTTTAAGAAGGCTCTCAAGTAAATTTAATACAATCATACTCTTTGCATATTATCAATCAACTATAGGCGATGGAAGAATTGCAAAATTTAATAGAGGACAGCTTGATTTTTCAATATCTCAGAAATATTTCAAACACAATGGGCATGAGAAAATTTGTTTGGTTGACAATTTTGGAGTATCTGAAGTAATGAAAAAAGAATTTGATATTCCTAAGCTAGGAGAGGATTTTAATAGAATTGATTATGATTTAATAAATGAATTTCTCAGCAATAATGGATTATCACCAGATAATTTAAAAGAATATCAAAAATGGTCTTATTTACATATTGAAAAAATAAATGGATAATCTAAAAAGTATACTTACAAATAGATAAAAAAAACTGATAAAGTAGTGACTACAAAATATAGTCAGCTACTAATGGAAAATATACCAAATAAGCGTTGAGAAATACTATGGATATACTAGATGAAATTTATGAACTGTATAAGCTTTATAATGATTACGGAAAAATTGAAAATGGGAATTCAAATGAATTGATATGCTTAAACCATTTGTTATACGAAACGAAATGGAATCTAAAGAGTTTTGATGAAAAACAAAATATTAGAGAGCATCTTAAAATGAAACTACTCAATATAGCAGGAAGTAAAGAAGAGTATGAAGAGAGATTTGAATTGGAAAATGCGATTATAAATATACACTCACTTATAGATGTAATTGAGAGTAAAATAAATACATTAGGAGGTTTTGATGATTCGATGACTATAAGATTTAAATCGATGCTTTTTGTTGAAAAATATTTGATTAATGAATATAAGAATCCTAAAATTATAAGAACGTCTAATTATGACTTGCTAATAAATCTAATAAAGGAAATACTATCTAATTACAATGTAGAGTACAAGAATGATATAATAAAGTTAAGAGATATTATAATCAAAAAATATAATTTGTTAAATAACAATGGAGATAGGTAGAAAGGATATTTGATCTGTAAAATATGAACTAAAAATTGTATATAAAACAATTCAAAGTATACTGATTATTAATAATGGATTGGAAAACTATTCAAGAAAACTATTCACATCATGTGGGTACTTATAAAAATTTAAAAGATGAATTTTTATGGCTGGATTATGAATATCATTTTGATGAAAAAGATATTGATGAAAATTGGAATAGTAAAAGTAGTAAGGACAAACAATTAGAGAGGATCTATAGATCGAAATCAAGTAAAAAAACAGAAGGTTTTAAACTTGGGTTATTCGCTTATGAGGAAAGTATATTAGATTTAATAGAAGCTTTGTTTGTGACTTTAAACTGTCTAGAAAAAACAAAAAGAAAAAATTTTCAAATTATAAGGTTGATAGCCCACTTGTCTGTTGAACATAAAAACTTAAATAGATTTAGAGACTCCAGAAAGATAAGCAGCCTGTATTATGATAAGATGAAATATATAATTTATGAATGTTTAAATAGTGAATTGGAGACATTTTTTATTAAGAAAACAAACTTACTTTATTTTGAAAGTAAATTGGAAATTGCTCAATTAAATTTTAAAAATACCACTTTAATAAACAATGTTTCTAAATCTTAAGCAATCAAAAAAACTAACAACCAAAACAAAATAATAAACATAAAAACACAATATACGTTGAAAAAATATTTATTGCTTTTTACAATGCTGCTATGCAGTGTTGTCTGGGGACAGCAAAAGAATGCTGACAAACCTATTACCCCTCATATACGTCTGAAAACGGACGCGAAGAAAGACAAAATATCATTAAGATGGGCTGTAGACGAGCCTTTAGCTTGGCAAAGAGCCAATAAAACAGGCTTTGCTTTAAAAAGGTATGTTCTGGCCAGAAATGGAAAAGTACTTCCAAAACCTGAAGAAAAAGACCTTGGAACTTTTAAAGCTGCTTCTGAAAGTGAATGGAAGAAAGTAGTAGAAAAAAATGACAATGCTGCTATTGTAGCCCAGTCTCTTTTCGGGGATAGTTTTGAGGTGGAAATGGGAGAAAAGCAGGGTAAACTAGAAGGTGTTGTCAATAAATCTGCAGAAATAGAACAGCGTTTTGCCTATGCCCTTATGGCAGCTGATCTGGATTTTGAAGTCGCAAAACTTGCCGGATGGGGCTATACCGATACTGACGTAAAACCCAATGAAAGATACCTTTACACGGTAAGTACAGCACAGGATGGAAAATCTATAAATGTAATTTCTGTAAAAGGAGAAGCTCTGGCTTCTCTCACTGCAACGAATGAACTGCCTAAACCACTGGATTTTATTGGAATATTTAGAGACCAAACGGTAACACTGTCCTGGGAATATCTGCAGCTTCGCGAAACTTATACCGCTTATTATGTAGAGAGAGCTCAGGAAGGAGCCGCGTTTAAAGAACTGGGAGACCTTCCGGTGATGAATATGAATGATAATGACGGCAGACAAACCCAGGGAATGGTCTTTGTAGACTCCCTGAAACAGAATAATGCAAAATTCAGTTACAGAATCCGCGGGAAAACTATTTTTGGAGAGTATGGACCTTACTCTGAGATTGTTTCCGGTGTGGGTAAAAAAAGCATGGAAGCTACGCCAAGGATTTCTGAATTGAGTATCGGCGAAGACGAAAGCATTGCTTTAGAATGGGAATTTCCTAAAGAAGCTGAAAAGGATATTGTTTCCTTTGAACTGTTGCATTCCAAAACAGATGCACAGAATAGCTACAAAGCCATCAAAAACAAAATTCCTGTTACTGAAAGGAATTTAGTAACAAAAAGCCTTGCACCATCCAATTATTATAAAATCCAGGCCATTGGAAAAGGTGGTGATAAACGTGAATCGTTCTCAGTCCTAGCACAACCCAATGATACAACACCTCCGGAAACACCAGCCGATTTTAAAGGAAAAATCGATTCTCTGGGAGTCGTTCACTTGGAGTGGAAAGCCAATACAGAAAAAGACCTTGAAGGTTATCATGTTTTCAGAGGAATTCAAAAAGGAGATGAATTGGTAAGGCTTACTCCTCAGGCGATTACTAAAAATAAGTTTGAAGATAAAGTTGTACTGGAGAACCTGAACTCTAAGGTTTATTATTACATCACGGCTACAGACCGACGCAAGAATCAATCAAAACCATCCATTATTCTTGAGCTGGAAAAACCAGATAAAGTAAAGCCACAGGCTCCTGTGTTTACTGAATACAAATTGGAAGACGACGGAAAAATAACGCTACACTGGCTGAAAAGTCATAGTGATGATGTTATTTCCCATCAGTTATTCCGTCAGGCCAAAGATTCAGAAGATAAGAGCTGGAAAATGATCTATGAAACCAAAGAGATCAAACCCGATTATATCTATACAGATAAAGACGTGGAGGTGAATAAGCAGTATACGTACTATATGCTTGCTATAGATAAAAGCAAACTGCAGTCAGATAAATCTCAGGAAATAACTCTCAGAAGCAACAGCTTTAAGCCACAATCCATTCTTACCAATCTCTCCGGTTCAGCAAGCAAAAGTAAAGCACAGATTGAACTGAACTGGAAGATCAATGGAAATGGAGTAGGGGAAATTGTTGTGTACCGTCAGAAAGGCACAGAAAAACCAAGTCTTTGGGGAACATTAACAGGAAATCAGAACTTTTTGGAAGATAAATCTATCCAGGTAGGGAATGATTATACTTATTTATTAAAACCAATGCTGAAAAACAATCAGGTAGCAAAGACAGAAAAAATAACCATTCAATATTAAACACAAAACAAATGAAAAATAATTTATTTCTATTTTTAATCCTCTTCAGTAATTTTCTCTGGGGACAAGGAGGTCAGGAACAATATAAGATTGAATTATATAATCTCAGTTATAGTGTGAATGCAGGAGTGAAAAACTCTACCAGTTCACACGTTCTTATTGAGGTTGTATATAGCGATAATTCTACGGAAGAGCTTTATTTTAGAGATATTCAAAATAACGGTGATAATGAGAATAACTGGGGAATGAGCCCAAGGATTGTATCAAAACGCCCATCATCTATACATACGGAAGGTTTTGTAAACTTCAGAACAGGTACTGATGCGGAATATAACCAATATGATGCTGTTTCTATATGTAATCAGAATGATCATAATGTAGATACCCATACACCAAGAATGACATGGATTACTTACAAAACAAAGATAACACCTGTGCATACTTTGATTTCTCTTACAGAAGCTGGTGCAACCAATACAATACTTCCATCTGAGGATAAAATCAGTTTATTTGCAAGAGAAGGGTTTGATGCCAGTTTGTATAACTATCAATACAGTTTGGATAATATAAATTGGGTAAATGTAAATTCATCTCTGTCTACATTAAATAAATTAAATGTATCAGCAAAAGATCTTTTTGGAAATAACTATTTACAGCATGTAGGAAAGAATATTTATTTTAGAGTGGTTTCCTGTTTGGAAAATGGATCTTACCAATCTGTTTCCTCTCCTGTTGTGCTTACCATTATGCAATCCGCACCCCATATTCTTAGCAACACAGTAAATAAAACAAGATGTTCTGATACAACCGATGGAAGTGTAGTTCTGAACTTTGAAAGGTCACTGATCGCTAATGAAACATTAAAGATTTCTTTAGTGAATACTGATACTGGTGCAGCTGTCTTAAATCAGGATATTACCAGTCAGCTTCAAAACAGTACATCATTTACCCTTGGTAATCTTCCTCCAGGTAAATATAAACTGGATTTATTGGGAACCTACAGTTCAAATGCCACTTACACAGATAGTCCAGGTCATACCATTAGTTTTGAGATCTTAAAGCCTGATCCTGTGATCTTTTCAATGACTTCTCAAACCAATGTATACTGTTTTCAGGGAAATGACGGGATTATTGCATTAACAGCCGGTGGCGGGCAAAATCAGTTTCAATACTCAATAACCAAAGATAATCAGCCTTATCTTGACTGGACAGATTTCAGTAATGGTGCCAATACACAAATACAGAATCTGGCAGCTGGAATCTATAAAATCAAAGTAAGAGATTCCAATCTCTGTGTAGCAAAAGAAGGAGCTAATGAAAAGGAAATCTCAGTAACCATTACCCAGCCTGCAGCGGCAATAGCTATTCCAACATCAGAAACAGAAATAGTTCAGCCAACAGGATATGGATTAAGTAATGGTTATATTTCACTGAGAGTCACAGGCGGAACTCCCAATACTAATGGTACCTATGATTTTGAATGGAGAAAAGATACAGCTAACGGACCTGTAATTACAACAGGAATCACAACTGATGCTGTAAATAATCCTTTTACCATTAAACTTGATGGGCTCCCGGCAGGTAAATATTATTTAACAGTAAAAGATAAAAATTATTCAGGTGCATCAAGCCAGCTTGGGAATTGTGGAATTATTTCTCGGGAATTTACTGTGGATCAGCCATTACCATTAATCTCCAACATTGAAATTCAAAAACAGATATCCTGTAATATAGCCAACGATTACCAGTATAAAGCAGACCTTAATGGTAACGGTACACCGGATGAGGCTGAAGATGGTATTCTGAAAGCAGTCGTAACGGGGGGAGTAGGAACATATACTTATCAATGGCAGATTCAGAATGGTGGTGTTTTCCAGAATATTGCTGGTGCTACGCAATCTACATTGGCAAATCTTACAACAGGTACTTATAAAGTCCTTGTAAAAGATGTCAATAATAATACTGCAGATGCTCAATTTACATTTGTATTTCCTACACAACTTGCAATTACCCTGTCAGCAAGCACCATTGCATGCTACAGCCAGAATAGTGGCCAGGTTTCTGTAAATGCTACAGGAGGTACCGGAGCCTATTCCTACCAATGGAATACCAATGATACCACTCCTACGGTAACAGGATTGTCAGCAGGGAATTATTTTGTTCTTGTTAATGATTCCAAAAACTGTAAAGTAAGCGGCAGTACCCAGATTATTGGGCCGGATCAGCTGCTTATTGAAGATCTTTCAGTAACCCATCCGATTTGTTTTGGAGCAGCTAATGGAGAAATTAAAATTAATATTACAGGAGGTAAAGCACCTTACAATATAGTCTGGTCAAATGGAATGACGGGATTAAATAACATTGGAATTAAAGCTGGAACTTATAATGTTACCGTTACTGATGCCAATGGATGCAGTATTTTCAGAAACTATACCCTTACAGATCCTGCTCAGCTTAAAGTAGATTTAGGATCAGATATTACCTTATGTTTAGGAGATACTCAAACCTATAATGTTGATATCAATGAAGTAGGAGCAACTTATCAGTGGAAAGATCAGACAGGAAATATTATATCTTCCAGTCCATCCATTACCCTATCCAAAGCAGGTACTTATATAGTGTTGATTACAGATTCCAAAGGCTGTACAGCAACAGATGAGGTAGTTATTAAAAACTCTATGGATGTGCTGGATCCACAACTGATGTTAACAACTCATGCTTATGTTGAATCCACAGTAGTACTTGTTAACACCTCACCAACGAAACCTGAAAAAGTAGTATGGGTAATTCCTGATACACCGGATATAAAGGTTCTTAATAAAACAGATGACTTCTTAGAACTGAAATTTTCTAAAACAGGATCCTATGAAATTGGGCTTAAAGGTATGCAGGGAGAATGTGTAAAAACTTTCTATAAAAAAGTAGTAGTTGAAGAAAATACATCAGGAATAAATACAGATCCTGTAAAAGCTTCTAATGTAAGGGAGTTTACTATTCTTCCTAATCCAAACAAAGGAGTATTCAAAGTGCTGGTAGGACTTGATATAGCGGCTCCTGTAAAAGTAAGAATTGTTGATATGATGTCTCATGAAGCCTATCCGGCTGTGGAAATGCCTTCCTCTACATTTTTTACAATACCTTACAGTACTTCACTTCCGGCGGGAACGTATCTTATCATTCTAGAAACAAGGAATGAGGCCCTGGTGAAGAGAATGCTTGTACAATAATAAAACCATGATGACAAAAAATAAACAAATGAGAACCTACAAAAATCTAAACATAATCTACTTTCTTTTTATGGTGTTTCTGTTCAATGGATGTGCCGTGGAAGAAAGTATTCCTGTAAAGGCAGATTTTAGTATAAAAGTGGTAAATAATGATTTTTCAGTTCCTGTAAAAGTGGAAATAAGTAATAAATCTACAGGAGCCGAAACCTATGAATGGTCATTTGAAGGAGCTTCAGTTACCAGCTCTGCTGAAAAAAGCCCACAGCCTGTTACCTATGCAACGCCAGGTGTTTATAAAATCAAGCTGAAAGCTTCTAATAAAGATGGCAATGTAGATACCAAAGAAGTTGAAGTAAAAGCAGATGCTGCAGTACATGTAGACTTTGAATGGCAGATGCAGGGCAGTGATATAGCTCCTGTTACCCTAAAAATGGTTAATAAGTCTTTAGGAGCCACTCAGTTCCTTTGGGAATTTGAGGACGGAAATCCATCTACATCAAATGAAGAAAATCCGAATGTTGTATTTACAACACCGGGAGATCATGTGATAAAGCTTACCATTTCCAATGGGTTGGAAACATATTCCACACAGAAAACTGTGAACGTAAAACCTGCCATGACAGTAGATTTCAACTGGACTGTAGATGCTATTGATAATGATTATCAGGCTCCTGTAGTACTTCATCTTAACAACCTGTCAACCAATGCTACGTCATATGAATGGATTGTTGCTGGTGGAGTTCCGGTTACTTCAACAGTGGCTAGCCCTGATATCACACTTCCTGCAGCAGGAACTTATACGATTATTTTAAAATCAACCAATGATAAAGAGACTAAAACACTGCAGAAACAGGTAACTATATTGCCGGATGCCAACTTGTTATCATTCAGTGATATTCAGTTGGGAATCAATAGCGCTCATGCTGCTGTCGGTTGCTTTTTCTCTTCCGAGCTTGGAAAAGTGATTAAACAAGGGGAAGTAAATCTAACCAATGGTCCCAAAATAGATTTTGCATTCTTTGGACTGAATTCAACATTTTTATATAACCAGTTTGTAGCTCCGGATGAAGTTCAGAATACAGGCTTCATAGCCATTCCTAATGCTGTTCATACAAAAATTATCAACTCACAGGAGTCTGTAGGTGTACAGCTTTCTCCATCAGGTTTTGATGCATTGGGGTCCGGCAATGATTTTTCATCCATTAATTTTGCAGAAACCAATGCAGGGAAATCTCCGTTCAATAATTCGGCAGTACCAAGAGTTGTTCTGTTTCAGACAGCTGACGGAAGAAAAGGTGCTATTAAAATCAAGAATTTCGTAACCAACGGTCCCAATTCTTATGTAGTAGTGGATATTAAAGTACAAAAACAACCTTAAAGCTTTTTATATGAAGAGAATTTATACAAAAAGCATTGTTTTGTTGCTTTTAACATCTGTTTTTACGTTGAATAAGGCTCAGGAAGTAGACCTGGAGAATATTGGAAAAAGAACAGTTGAAGAGCTGAAGAAGAATCCTTTTAAAATAAGTGGTGGAATTTCAGCAAACTCTGTGTTCTACAGTTCCAATGTTTATAGTGGGAGAGCGCCATTTACTTATTTTTTAAATGGAAATCTTAATCTCGGACTTTACAGGTGGAGTATGCCTGTTTCCTACAGTTTTACCAATCAGGGAAGCCAGTTAGGATATCAGGTTCCATTCAAGTTTAACCGGTTAAGCATTGCTCCTAAATATAAATGGATAAAGGCTTATATTGGAGATGCCAATATGACTTTTACACCTTATACTTTTAACGGATTATTGTTTACCGGAGCAGGCTTGGAGCTTACTCCCAATATTCCTCTGAAAGTTGCCGTAATGACAGGCAGACTGAATAAGGCCGTTGAAGATGATGGTAATCCAAATACAATTCCTGCCTACCGGAGAATGGGGTATGGGGCTCATATCAGATGGGAAGAAGAAAGATATAAACTTGGTTTGATAGGGTTTTATGCCAAAGATGATTTAGGATCTTTGGCCATTGCTCCGGATGCCAAAGGAGTCCTTCCACAGGAAAACCTTGTCTTATCCATGACCGGAAGTTTTATGATTGATAAAAATCTGGAAGTTTATGGAGAGTATGCCAATACAGTATTAGTGGAAGACCTGAGAGCTGATTCCCGAGGCGCTGTAAAAAAAGGAGTGGCTTCTAAATTTCTTTCTCCCAATTCTTCTATGCAGAATTATTCAGCTTATAACGGTGGTGTTAATCTCAAACTGAAGAAAGGAATGGTTGGGGTTAGGTATGAAAGAATAGATCCCGGATACAGAACACTGGGAGCCTATTATTTCAATAATGACCTGGAAAATATTACTCTAAATACAGCTTTCACTCTATGGAAAGATAAGTTGTCTCTTGCCGGAAACATAGGAAGACAGCGTGATAACCTGGATGGACAGAAATTTAAACAGACCAGCCGTTGGGTAGGAGCAATCAATGCCAATCTGAAGGCTTCAGATAAACTTATGATTACAGCAAGTTATTCTAACTTTACGATGTTTACCAACAAACAGCTGAATCAGTTTAATAATATCAATAACAATCCGCTGTTGATTCAACAGCCCAAAGACTCTATTGATTATAAACAGATTTCACAGAATACCAATATCAACATAAATTATATTATTTCCAGTACCAAAGAAAAAGTACAGAATATTAATATCAATTATTCCCTTAATGATATGGTAAACAGAGAAAATGGAATCGTAAGAAGAGGTGGGCTTTCCAGGTTTCATAATGCTAATGTGAATTATAGCTTAGGATTTCCTGAAAAGAAGATGAATATTGCAACTTCATTTAATTATACACATACCTATGCTGCTTCTCAGACATCAAGCATCTGGGGACCTGCAGTAACGGTTACCAAAGCTTTCCTTAAAGAAGATAAATTAAAAACCAGCGTTGGGGCATCCTATAATCATTCCGGAAGTTCCACGGCAAACATTAATGTGACCAATTTCAGACTGGGAGCAAACTATATTCCGTGGAAGAGACATAGTTTTGATTTTAATTTTATTCAGATGTTTAGAAAAACCGATCAGGCTATTGAAAACCCAAGTTTAAATGAAATGACATGCACTGTAGGATATAATTACAGCTTTTAGATTGGCGGTATAGAAGAAGAGAACCTTCTTACTGCTTATCATTGAAATTGTTTGTGATGATTTCAATTTTTTGAAAATTGTCACAAACTTACTCCCAAATTTTAGCAATAGCCATAAACAAAAAAATCCTGCAAATAATTTGCAGGATTTTTAATTTGTGATGCTTTTTGAAAATTTCTGTTTTCACATCTTGCGGAGAGTGAGGGATTCGAACCCCCGGACCTGTTACAGTCAACAGTTTTCAAGACTGCCGCAATCGACCACTCTGCCAACTCTCCCTAAACTCCGATTGTATCGTTGTTTTCAGTGGTGCAAATATATAAAAAAATATAATAACTCCACTAATAAAAAACGAACTAAGGTCTATCTGTCGGGTTATCAGGAGTATTATTTTTACTGATGAACCAAATGGAGAGGTGTAACCATTATTTTAGTGCCTTCCTGCATGATTTCTTTTGCTGTAAAGCCTCAATCAATAAAGAAACTGAATGCTGAAAACGATACAAAATGGAAGAAAAGTTATTTTTTTTCGGTCTTAAATGAAATTTTATATTCTCCTGTATCAAAAGGGTAGCCGTCTTCAGATTTTGTGGTTCTGTCTGTTATATAAAAATCGTATTCTGTGTCGTTTTGTAAATCAGTTGTTTCAACCGTCAGAATTGTTTTGGATTCATCTAAGCCTACAATGTTCTTTAATGGAAAATGATCCTTTCCGTTTTTTGAGAAATTAATAGATACTTTTTCATTCATTGGTTTTGAGAATACAATCTGAATTTTTTTAGTACCTGTATTTACATCCTGACTGCCATTTTCAAATTCAATGATCTTTACGAATTGAGGCTGGTGCTCCTTATAATCGGAGAGTATTTGTGCTGTATTTTTCTGATCCTCAAAGTAATCCGATTTTGCTAAAAACTGAAGTACATCAGCTTCGCTATTGAAATTTAATTCAATGATATCCTTAATAGCAGCTTTCTTATCTGATGATTTTTCATAGTATTTTTTGGAAATGACATATCCTACAAAATAGCCAAGATCCGGATTTTTAGCATTGCCATTATAAAACCAATTTTCAATTTTTTTGCTGAACATCTCACTTTTAAAGTCTGACTTTACTTTTTCGTAATTTTTGAACCCATAATCAAGATAATGTGCAGTGAATTTTTTGTTTAAAGCCAATTCAGCAATAAAATCACAGGATCCTTCTTTAATCGCTTTTGATAAAACGTTAATTTCCCCATCTTTTTGAAAAGTATGAATAAATTCGTGCACCGTTACCTGTTCTAATTGAGAAGAGTTGGTAAACTGAAACATTTTTCGTTGATTTTCATTTTCAAATTCCGAAACAACAGTATTAGGATTTCCTGTTATTTTTTCTACTCCTAGCAGTAGATCTTCATGATTGGTGGTTCCGCCGGATTTCAAGGTTCCAATAGTATAATAGATATTCCCTTTGGAATTGTTGGGGTACAGTTTTCCAAGTTTTCTGAAAGCGTTGTTTATCGTTTTGATTTTTTTATCATCAATGAAAGTGTTGGGCCTTATGGAGTTCCAGAAATTTGGATATTTCTCAATTACGTTTAAATAATCCTCTTTTCCGAATTTTTTAATTTCCATAAATGCTTTTAACCCGGCAGTTTTCTTACTTAAGAAAAGATCTTCAAGGATTTCACTTTTATGGTTTTTATTTTTCTGAATACTGTCATAAGCAGTCCAAAAATTATGAATGTCTGTACTGATAATCTTTTGAGCATTTGAGTAATTGCAAAATGCAAAAACAGTTAGTGTAGGTAATATACGTTTTATGAATTGTGTTTTCATAGGGTGATCGTTCAGTTTTTATAATGAAAAAAGGTACAAACCAAATGATTTGTACCTTTCTTGCGGAGAGTGAGGGATTCGAACCCCCGGACCTGTTACAGTCAACAGTTTTCAAGACTGCCGCAATCGACCACTCTGCCAACTCTCCTTAAACTCCGATTATATCGTTGTTTTTAGTGGTGCAAATATAGGAAGTTTTTAGTTACTGGCAAAATATTTTTTGATAAAATTTGATATTTTTTGATTTGGAAGCAATTCATGTATTGAAGAATAAGCTGATTTTTTACTGCTCAAGCGAACATTCATTATTTTAAAAACATGGAGTTTGTCATTGTTTTAATAGCATTTGTTGACTATTAGTATTAAAAAGATAATAAAAGTCGTAGAATTACTACAATTTATGAGATTATGTCTAATTCATTTGTATGTGAATTCTATAGGAAGTATATTGCATAATAAACAACTAAGTATCATGAAAAAAACAAAAATTACACAAGAAATTATGAATAGATAGAGGTGAATCCGTTACTTTCTTTCTAAAATTTACTCTAAAAGTTTTCCAATTGTCGAGGATATAAATAAAGCTGTTAAAAACCGGGAATTTACTGATTTAAGTTTGGATCGAAGGTTTTAATTTTAATGCAAATAAAATATAGTTAATCCAATTTATCTAAAAAGGATATATCATTTTTACTGAAGATGAGATTCATTCAAAATAAACTTGTATTGATTATAAATGAATAATGTAAATCTGTGAAGAAAGTGCAGAAGAAATATTATATAGAGCTTGGAGATACTACTTCAACTATTGCTGATAAATTAGGATTATCCGTTCCTGAGCTTGTGTACTATCATAACCTTAATAGTGGAATAGTGGATGAATACATTTATGGCGATATTCTCCCTGAAAAGCTGAAATATATCCTGCTTCCTATAAATTATGAACAGGAAATTCCTGTTTCCTCAAAAGTTAAATATGCCAATGGTAAAGTAAATAAGGGTATTGGAAAAACAATAAAAAAATATGGGGTTTCTGAACGTTATTTTAATCATGATAAAATAATAAATGAGCTGGATTTTGAAATTGATATTGCGGAAGAGGTTTATAATGAGGTTTCTATAGCTGATTTTAATAAATATTCTGTAAGAGTTAACAATAGTGATAACTTCCGGTTGGTAGAGCAACTTTATCATAAAATTGACAGTTGCCTTTATCCACTTAAGCTTAGCAGTAATAATGATGGAAGCTTTAAAAGTATTGTCAACGGTGAAGAAATTAAACAAAGATGGACACTTTTGCGTCCGGAATTAGAAGAGTATTATCAGGGAGAAACGAGTATAGAGATTTTATCCAGAGCAGAAGAAGCATTATGCAATACAGATGTGCATGGAAGTAAACTGTTGAATAGTTTTTTTTTCAAAATATGGCACAGTCCTGTTTATAGAAGTTATGCAGATAGAAAAATAGTAGAATATGAAGACCGTTACCTTATTTTTCCACAACATACCGGAGTAAAATTTAAAATGAGCCTGACTTCTGATCTGCAGATTAATGAGAATAATAAATTCATAATCCATCTTACGGGGTCTTGTGTAGATAATAGATCTGAAAATGAGCTTTGGAATACTCCTTCTAATGTTTTGGTTAACAGAGATCCTGAAAATATAATAAAAGGAGAAATCAATATGATATTTAAAATGAATGAAACAGATAAAAGAATTTTTTCCGTGGAAGGATTTATAGAATTGCATGGGCAAATTCATCATAAGAGAATTGAAATAGGAATTTATGAATTGTAAATGAACTATAGGGCGTATAGGATGAAACCTCCTTTCGTCGTTTGGAATTTTTCTATATTTGGATTCACCAATGATAGAATTTTATACACCCAATCAACACAAATAAAAATATTATGAGTGAAAAACACTTGGTTTGCCAGGGGGCAATCTGCAAGTGCAATTTCGGTACAACCCCCGATAAACTTAAAGTAAATACCCAGAGCAGACGTTACATCAACGATAAGGATGGTAAGCAAAAATTGACTGCAACTCATGTAGATATAGGCTCAACTTTCGAGAAAAATACCTTCGGAAGCTGTTCTAAAAAGAATAATACTCCCTGTACCGCTGTGGTTACACAATGGAGTGGATATTATGATAAAATAATAATTGAAGACAACGGTGGTAAGGTTTTACTGGAAGACAGTAAAGCAACCTGTCCGATTGGTGGTACTGACTGTATTACCATTATTAATCATGGGCAGATTGCAGAATTGGGGCCTCAAAATATGGAAAAGGCAGATTCTGATGTGATGAAAGAACTTTGCCCTATTCTTACAGAGCCTAAGCGGCCAAGGCATTCTTTAACGTTTAATACAAAGTAGAATCATGGCCAGAATAGTAGTCACTAATCATAATATTGACAATAACAGGATTGTTGTTAATTTCGATACCATTAAAGAAGATTCTTTTCATCTTGAAATGGAGCTTAAAGACAGCCCAGCTGCATCTAAAGCTATCTGGGGAGTTTTCAGTAATGGAGAGCAGCTTGATAGCGGAGACCTCACCAAAGGAAATAAAGTAGAGCTTATTGTTTTGAAATCTTATGCAGGATCTCATGAAAAGCCGCATTTTTTTACTATTTCTGCTAAAGATGAAACAGGAAATACTTTAGCTTCCATACAGCTTATCGTAGTAGCTAAGCCAAGAATTACAGAAGCAAAATGGTGGAACAGCCAGGAAGATAGACAAGCCTATGAAGTAGGCATCAATAATAATAGCACTGTTTTTATAAAAGGAATTGGACTGTATGGACACCCATTGAAAATAGATGTTTATTTTAAAAGACAGGATGGAGAGTCTAAGATTTTGTTTACCAGTATTTTTACTATCAATGAACTTTACAGTTTACAGGGCTTTTATCTCTCTCATGAAGAATTTCTTAAAAATAAAAGTTTTTATGCTTCACTTCTTCCTATTCTTATTACATCTATTGTAGTGCCTGATACACTAGCTGTTACAGGAAAAATAAAACATAGATCTTTAGGGAAACTGTATTTTATAATTTCTTACGATGATCTGTTGTTGTTTGATGGAGATAAGAAAAAGAAATATCTTGATGTTTTCTTTGATTTTAATCAACAGGAAAAGCCTGTTACTACTTTAAGTCCTGTGACGATTTTCGATGAGAAATACTTCACTCAGAAATATGAACCCTGTAAATATGAAAAAATATTTTACAAATATGGAAATTCTCCGGAAGTAAAGCTTTTTGATGAAAAAGAGCCAGTCAGAAAAGATCAGAATGGGCAATTCAGAAACATGAAATTTATGGTTTCTGCCATTGCTCCGCCTAAAGACAGTAAAAATATCAAAGAGCTGAGTATACGGTTGGAGAATGTAGCTACCAAAGAATGCCAGTATATTGAGGGAAATATAAAACAGACTTTCTTTTCGGAAAATGACGAACGTGAGAGAAAAAAACCACATAAGGGTAGGGTAATAGATACCCAGATATTGGAAGATTCCCAGATAAAAGTTCAGGTGGTAAAAGAAGATGAGAGAGTTACCATTTATCCTTCTTTCAATTATCAGTATGATGAAAAAAGCAGCTGGGATTTTTTAAAGAATTATTTTTTATTTTCCAGTATGATGTCTAATACAGACCCTGCCTATTCTACATTGAAAAGTGTATTGATGGATTGGGAGATCAGCAGTAAAGATCTCATACAATATTATAGAATACCCGTAGAAACCTGCCGCTATCATAAAAGCCTGTATTTGAAAACATTTGCAGATGTTGCGTGGGGATTTCATGCATTGTTTGATGATCCATATATTCCTGAATACTATCTTTTTGGCCAGCAAAAAACAATAAAAACCGTAAAGGGGCTGAGTGAAGAATTAGATTGGATTAAAAACAGTCCTATAGCAGATCGTCTTTCAGCAACTATTATTAGCCCTGTAATTGGAACTGCTTTTATTCGTAATTTTATTCTTGATATCATAAAAGATATGGCTGATAGATACGAGTTTGGATTTACTGCTTACTATGATTTTGATAATGCAGGGAAAAAGAATTCAAAACAGATCGACTATGCAGAAAAATACCCTGCAGTATTTAAGGCTATGGTTGCTGGTGTAGTTACTCTGGAAATTCTTATTGATGTCCTGCTCATTATTCTTACGGAAGGAGCTGCACTTGCTAATTTTATTTCGAAAGCGGGAAAAGTAGCTAGTGTTGTCAATAAAGGAGCAAAGATTGCAAATGCCGGAAAAAAA
The DNA here is from genome assembly GCF_004119455.1 of Chryseobacterium sp. CH25. GTDB lineage: Bacteria > Bacteroidota > Bacteroidia > Flavobacteriales > Weeksellaceae > Chryseobacterium. The sequence goes on along the minus strand of NZ_NRQT01000001.1, from coordinate 477,104 downwards.
GCAGGAAATATATTGACTAAGTATTCGAAAACTTTTGAAACTGCAAGAAATGTAAATATGGCAAAAAATACTCTTGAAATGATGAAAGGATCATATTTTAGAGGCTATAGATTTGCAGATGATCCCAATATTGGGGTTCAGCCAGTTATGGAAGAGCGAATAAAAATTAGTCCGCTCCTCAATATGGGAATAAAGCAAAAGAAGAGTCTGGGAGAATTATTACTGGATAAAACTCCAGCTGGAATGACTCTAAATATGGCGAAAGCAGCAACAGGAGGATTTGGTCTGGGGGTTAGCAGAATGTTTCTTACAAAAATAAAAGGAGGAAAAGAGGTTGTTGGCTGGTACGGAGCTATTACTTATCCTTTACATGTTGCCAACACGGCCTTGGATGGAGTGTATAAACTTTTGGCATTTGCTACAGATACGGCGTTGAAAGAGGTTTTTGGTGCTGAAGCAGAGTTTGAAAAAGATATTACAGCCCATATAGACCTTGATTTCTGGTTAAAGATTCATAATGCTGAAAAGAGCCTCAATATGGTAACTCTTGCTAAAGGTGAAAGTAAAAAAGATCATTCTTCAATCAGTGTTGCACCTTCAGGAGCTTTTACTGTAAGGTTAAAACTTTCGGGAAGTATCACAAATCAGAATCTATTGGTAAGAGGTATGCATGTATTAACATGGAATAACAATGAAGAAAAAGAAATGCAAAATTTAAATGCAAAAGGAGCGTTTGAGGTAAATGGTAATGTTTTTATTGAAAGACGTTACTATTTTAAAGCAGATAGTAAGCCTTATCATGAAGATAAAATTGCTTTTACAGGATTGGCAGGAGAATATGAGTATACTGCTGAAGTGGTAGGGCAAAGAGGTAAAGGTAAAACTACAGTATTGGCAAAAAAAGAACCTACTCAGTTTATGTTAATGGAGCCTTGTCAATTAGTATTTAATTCTTCAGAAATGACTAAAAATCCATCAGAAAGATAATATGAAAAAACTATTTTTAATAATAATAGCTAATACTTGTTTATTAAGTTGTGCTCAGAAAAAAGAAAATAATCAACCAACAACAATAAATAATTCTAAAAATATGTATGATATCAATCAATATATCTTTCCAGAAGCAAAGGATATTACAGAAACTAATTTTGTGACAAAAGTAAGTTCACAAATTAAGCATTATGATAAAGAACCCATTTATTATGTTAGAATTAATAAGCAAAATTGTTTGATTGAAGTATATATTAATGATGTTTTTAATAATAGTGATTATGAATTATCAAATGTAATTACTCCTATTGGAATTTATCCGGTTTTGAAATCAGGCTCACAGAAAGTTACTGTAAAAATGTATCCTGTTGGAGATTTAATCAATAAAGATTTAGGGTTAGAAAATCAACTTCCGGCTACCAAATTATCAGATAAAGCAAAGGTTGATATTTCAGTAGTCATGATGGATAATAAATCTAAAAAAAGCTTTGATGATGAAAAAATAATTACAACACAAGTAAGCCCAAAAGAAGCTGCTGGAAAAGAATTTTATGAGTTCAGCTTTACCTTTAATGCCGAAGTTCCCTATGAGTTTGAAGGGTGGACAAAAGGGCAGGATTTGAGAAAGCTAGATCAGGATTTGGTAAGAAAGAAAGCATTGGAATTTTATAAAATGATTGGCCAAATTCATGTAAATAATGATATAAATGCTGAATTAAAGCTGGTTTATCCATCTACAACACGAATTCAACAAGTGTTATACAAAGACAATAATATAAAGAATATATTAGAAGAATACAGAGGGTATGTGATAGATAATTATAAGCAGCTTCCCATTACTAAATATAAGATGGATTATATGGGGGATGGGAAACTATTATGCCTTATTACCGATAGCCTGGATCCTAAATTAAGAGGTGGGGGAGCATTAATGCTTGAGTATGGAGAAGACAAGAGTATTTACCAACCCGGTATCACTCTATATCTTCCTGAAGGCAGAGACCTAGCCACACAAGGATTCATGATGTGGAAGTAAAAATAATAGGAATATGGTTGAATTGGTTTTATTTATTCAGATAATAAGCTTAGTATTTTTCTTCAAAATTATCATGGAGAGTGAGTTGGATTCATTCGGATTTTTTTGGTATTGTATTGCAGGTCTTCATTTTCTGTGTATCCTGCGTTTTATTTATGTAGAGATCAACTTTTCTTATCCGTGGTATGATCAGATTATGCAATTTATTTCATTAGGGATTTCTCTATTGATCGTGGTTCCAACTTTAATATACTATCTCATTAAACGTAATAGAAAGCAAAAACAGAAAAAGTAGTTTAAATTCTGGAAAATACATCCATCAAATCAAACCACAAAAAGATAAAAAGGTTGTTGGAAATCAATTATTCACAAGAAAAACTGTAATTTTATCAGAGTTAATATAAAGATAGATTTCAAATTGAGTGTATGATTGAGTTTCAACAATGTATCCTTGAATCGTTTTATAAAAAAATGGGACTGCACAGAATTAGTCTTGCCGATCAGGAGGAAATTAATTCTGAAAAATATAAAACCTATATTAAAATTTTATACTTACCGGAAAATTATACTCTTACTGTAGATTTCAAGCAATATACAACAGAAGTTCCTACAGTTTTCTTTGTCAATAGCAATCAGCACTTCCATATTAAAAATACAGGGAAGGAGCCAGGGCTTATGATTTATTATAACCGTGACTTCTATTGCGTTCAGATCCATGATGCGGAAGTAGCCTGCGACGGGCTTCTGTTTAATAACCTGAGCAATATGCCAATGATTACTTTACATGCTACAGAGGCTATTGTTATTATGCATATCCTGAAGGCAATACAGGATGAATTTAAGGTGAAGCAGGCTCAACAGGAAGAAATGCTGAGGGTTTATCTGAAACAGATCATTATTCTTTCCACAAGGCTATGGAGTGTACAGCATCTGGATAAGGTAAATGATGGGGTTGATCATGATACGGCTTTTTACCGCCAGTTTAGCCTGCTGGTAGAAAATCATTACAAAGAAAAACATACCGTTGCAGACTATGCAGATATCATGGGGATTGCTCCCAAAACACTGACCCACAGACTGAAAAGAATGAATATGTCTCAACCCAACGAAGTCATTAAAGACCGTATCATTCTTGAAGCAAAAAGACTGTTGATTCATACCGCAATGAGTGCCAAACAGATTGCCTATCAGCTGGGGTATGAAGATCCTGCTTATTTTAATAGGTTATTCTCTTTAAAAGTAGGAGATAGTACTTCAAATTTCAGAAAAAAGTACAACGAGGGAAAAATGTACAATTAATATGGCCTTTTGTGGCTTATAAATCTACCTGAGCGGCTGTAGCTTTGCAATATCAATTTATCATTAAGATTCAGAACAGTAAAGCTGTATATATTTTGAAAGCTTTACGTTCTTTTTTATTAACATTAAATACAAATATCATGGCACGGCAAAGACCTTTCAAAGGAGAAAATGATCCTCAGATTTTTACAGAAGTACGTACATTTTTGCAAGCATTAAATTCAGGAGACGGTACACCTATGGAATTTTTAAGTCCGGACGAAGCCCGTCAGATTCTGATTGGTGCCCAGAAATCAGTTGAAGTTAACTATTCCGGAATTGAAGAAACAGAACAGGTGATTAGTCAGAACGGATATGATGTGAATATTCACATTACAAAGCCTAAAGACAGTCAGCCTGGCGCACCCGTATTTATATTCACCCATGGTGGCGGATGGGTACTGGGAGATTATCCTACACACCGCAGACTGGTAAGAGATTTGGTTGTTGAAAGTGGAGCGGTAGCCGTATTCCCGGATTATACCCCTTCTCCGGAAGCAAAATATCCGGTAGCGATTAATCAGATTTATGCTGTAACCCAATGGGTGGCTGAAAACGGAGAAAAGATTGGTGTGGACGGCAAAAACCTTGCTGTTGTTGGAAATAGTGTAGGTGGAAATATGACCGCTGTAATGGCATTAATGGCTAAGAACAATAATGGTCCACATATTAAGTTACAGGTGTTATTATGGCCTGTAGCGAATGCAGATTTTGAAACCGTTTCTTATAACGAATTTTCCGAAGGCAGATTCCTTACCAAAAATATGATGAAATGGTTCTGGGAAAACTATCTGCCGGATACAGAAAAACGTAAAGAAATATATGCTTCACCTTTGCAGGCCTCTCTGGAGCAATTAAAAGGATTGCCTCCTGCTTTGGTTCAGACGGCAGAAAATGATGTACTTCGCGATGAAGGAGAAGCCTATGCAAGAAAATTAAATGAAGCTGGGGTAGAAGTAACCCTTACAAGATACAGCGGTTTAATTCATGATTATGGATTACTGAATCCTTTAGCAGATATACCGGCTATACAAACCGCAATCTTACAGGCTGCTGCAGTGATTAAAGATAAACTTAAATAATCTTTGGTAAGATAGGATAAAACAAAGTCAGCTTAATAATAAGCTGACTTTGTCTATATATAAACCATTACATCAGAATTACATCTTAAAATCAATTATAGATAAATGAGGATTTCTTTATCCCTTTTTTATCGTATTAGATTGTTTTCAGATATAATTCCTGCAATTCCTGAGCTGTAAAGGCTTTGGACGGCAGATGCTGAACCAGCTCACCCTGTCTCATAATCCCTATATGAGTGGCTACACTTGCTGCATTAAAAATATCATGAGTTGCCATCAGAATTGTTTTCCCATCTTTACCCAACTGGCGTATAATTTCTGTAAATTCTGCTGTAGCGATCGGATCAAGCCCGCTGGTGGGTTCGTCAAGGAGAAGAACTTTGGCATCTTTGGCAAGAGCAATAGCTATTCCTACTTTTTGACGCATTCCTTTGGAATAGCCGCCCAAGGCTTTGTGATGGGCTGTTTCCTGAAGTCCGGTACGTTGCAGCAATGCAGATAACTCGTCTTTACTGTAGGTAAATCCTGCAATTTTAGAGAAAAAATCAAGATTTTCTATTCCGGTAAGCTGAGGGTACAGGAGTACGGTTTCCGGGATATAAGCTAGATGCTGCTTTATTTTTTGAGGGTGATCCTTTACTGAAATCTCATTGATGAAAGCATCTCCGGAAGTCGCTTTAATGAGCCCCAGAAGAATGTTGATCGTTGTACTTTTACCTGCACCATTCTGTCCTAAAAGAGCAAATATTTCTCCTTTTTTCACCTCCAGATTAAGAGAGTGAAGGGCTGTAAAATCGTTGTATTTTTTATGTAGGTTGACTGTTTTTAACATAGTTTTCTGTATTTGTTTTGTGAAAGGATAATCAATAAAGCAATGAAGATTAGATAAGGCAGAAAAAACGGAATAAGTGGTATGCTTTCAGAAGCACTGAAAGTTTGTATAGCTTGCTGCTCCCAGTTGACAGATTCAGTGTTTTTTCCTGAGAAAATAAGAGGATAGAAGGATAATCGTTTTCCTTCGTGAAACTTCTTTAATGCAGAAGCATACTGCAGCTGATTGTTCATATCAGTTTTGGCAAGTTGACTTTCTACGATCTGTGTATGAAGGTTGGGAAAAATATACCCTAAATAAATAGCCGCCTGATTTCTTTTCTGCATTTTTTTGGTATACTGTTCTGATGATTTTGAAGATTCCACATCACCCATGTGCTGCATAGCGTAATACCAGGTCCAGGTAAACGTATCATTTTCTTCCACAATGAAATTTTTGTATTGTGGATAGGCTTTGTAGAACTTTTCCATAGTAGGATGTTTTGCTTCGTCCCATTTATTGTGATAGCCATCTCTCTGTTCCATTACTGCCTTTAGAGATTCATGAATAGGGTAGATCCTTTGTATCAGGATATTGCTGCTCATAGGAATTATAAAATTAATGCTCACCCATGCTATAAGAAGGATAAGTGCATTCTGGGCAGATGATTTCCGGAAAGATATTATCCATCGGCATAAGGCAAACCAAAACAAAATATACAGCCATCCGCTCACCATAAAAGCGATATAATATTGATCCAAAGGGATTTTTATCCAGACGGAAGCAATAATGAGTAAGATGATGTAAACCAAGGTTATGGCTAAAAGCCGTATCAGCATTTTATGGTCCAAAAGCTTTCCTAAATGACTGCTTTGCACAGAGAGCAGCTTCCAGGTTCCTTTTTCTTCTTCCTCAGAGATCAGATTATAACAGAATGCAATAATAACTAATGGAAAAAGGAAAATAACTACAAAACTGAAATCAAAATTTCCTACAGCTGCATTGGCAGGATTATAAAAATCAGAATTATAACGCTGTTCCTCAAGATTTCTGATGGTTACTCCCTGAACAGAAGGTGCTACATCACGCATCCCAATGTTTAGGGCCGCCAGTTTGGGCGTTTCATTCAACAGATTAAACTTTATATAGTAAAGAGCGAGTCCCAGATCATCCTTATGAAATCTGGTATTTCGTTCAATACTCTCTTTTTGGAATGCTCCGCTTTTTGAAATGATATCTTCGTTTCGGTCCAGAAATTTTTTCCGGTAAAAATGGCCATAAGGCCGGCCAGCAATAAAAATAGCAATGCCATGAGATAGGCTTTATTGCGATAAAATTGGGTATATAAATAATGATTCATTTAGATTAATTTTAATTTTCTTCCACTTATTTCAATCACGATAATGCATACAGTCAGCCATATAAGCAGAGCAATGCCGGGCATTATCTGTTCTTTCATGGCATCAGACACAGAGGTGTACTGATAATTAAAGTCCGGAAATTTCTTCCAGTTATCTTTGTCTATAATAGCAGGTGGACCACCTTTTTCCGGTTTTATATTACTGATATGTTCAATCTGCAGATTATTTAAATGTTGAGCCATTTGATAACGATAATCTTCAGCTTGCTTTTGAAATTGGGTATAAGAGAAAAAATCTGTTCCAGTGGCGATCATTGAAAAGTTTTTAACAGCAATTGCAGGATTAATAAATCCGGACAGATCTGTAAATCTCTGCTGTCTATTATAAATATCCTGTAGTTTTTGCTGATGTTTGGTATATATGGATGAACTTATTTTTTCTCCTTCTTTCATTACAAACCCACCGTAGTTAAAAGGAAGTTGGTCAGTGGAACTCACTTTATAATGGGCCAGTAAAGAATCTTTAATCTTTTTAAAATGAGGATCATCCGGATTGTGACTGTCCCCAGCTTTTAAAATATCTTTTTCCAGATTGGTTTCAAAGGCAATACGGGAAGGAGTGGAATATAAATTCTGTGCAGCAAACTGAACTCCTTTAGGCAGAATAATAATGAAAAGAAGCCAAAATCCGATAAGGCTGATCAAAGCTGAAGAAGTACTTTTACTGTTGGCTGATATCACAATAGTTAAAGCACTGATGAAAAAATAATACACCATATAAGCAGGCAGTAAAAAAGACAGTCTTATCAGAATATCAGTCCATTCTGTTGTTCCTGCCAGGTATGCTGTCAGAAAAACAGCAGGAATAACCGGAATCAGAAAACACAGTGAAAAGAACCAAAGTCCCAGAACTTTTCCCCAGACAATATCTCTTCCTGAAGCTCCCTGTACACTGGCAATTTTTAAGGTTGCATTCTCCCGCTCCTGTACAATTAAGCCAAATCCTAAGAAAAGGATAATAAGAGGAACTATGGTTTGCAGGATAAAAGCACTACTGAAGGCTCCGAATCTGACCAAAGTACCTGAGCTTCCGGCTTCAGAGAGATTAGCTGTATTCTGTTTATGGGCTTCCAGAAATATAACGTTTCCAAGATAATCATCCAATCCGTTATCAAAGATGCTGAGAGGATGACCAATTCTGAAAACCAAATAGCCGTAATGGGCCATACGGTGCGGATGTTTATCAGGTCTGTGTTCCCAGCCTTCCCGGACTTCTTTCCGGTATTCCTTTATTTTTGAAAAAGTTTCGGTATATTTTGTATACCCTATGCCAATACTTAGCATACAGAATAAGAGGACAGTGATCGTGATAAGCAAGCTTTGTTTTCCTTTAAACAAATCCTGCCAGGTCTTTTTCACCATCAGATTTAAATTTGAAATAGCCATAATTTAAAATTTATAAGTAGCAGTTAGTAAATAATTTCTTGGAGTACCCGGAAATAGCCTGAGGTAGTTTTGTGCCCCAATCCAATATATCTTGTTGGTTATATTGTTCAGGTTGAATGTGAGCTGAATATTAGATTTTGGGGGTGAATAATACACAGCGGCATCCATCGTAGTATATGCCGGGAGTTCAAAACTTCGGGTAAACCACGGGACTTTTGAACTCTGATAAAGCATTCCTATACCGATTCCAAAGTCTTTTATAGCATTTATTGCGGAAAAGTTATAGCGTGTCCATAGGGTAAGAGAATTTTTAGAAGTATTTTCTTTCCTTTTTCCTATAAGATCAGGGTTAGTATCATCTACTATTTTAGCATCAATATAGCTATATCCACCATAGATATGCCATTGAGGGAGAATATATCCGTTAAACTCAGCTTCAAATCCACGACTACGGTCAGCACCTCTTTGTACAAGTTCATCAGGTTCTGCCGGATTATTGGCATTGAGTAAGATATTTCGTTGATGGATCTCATAAACAGCAACATTCAAAGAAATTTTTCCGAAAAGCTGAACTTTGATTCCAAGTTCTTTAAGGTCAGATGTTAAAGGTTTAAACCTTGCTGCAGACTCAGAACCAGCAAGATTAGAAGTATTAGGCATTAAAGTTACGGTATTGGATTGCGGCTGATATCCGGTTAGGTAAGTTCCATACAGATTAATCTGATCAGTTAAACTATAGGTGACTCCGAACCTATACAATAGCTTGTGGTTCTGAAAAGAAGACTCGTTAGCTTCTTTAAAGTGAGTAGTATCCTGGAACCATTCCTGACGTATTCCGGATAATATTTTAAATTTTTTCCAGGTAAAAAAATGCTGAATATAAGCCGCATGCGTAGTTGTTAATGCAGTTGGTAACGGAGTGATGACATTAAGAGTATTAAAGTCAACTCCCTGATGATTAACAGCTCCGGGATTAAGGTCAAACGGATCCACATTAGGTTTGGGAATTATAGTTCCATTGTAATTGATCGTCTGATAATCTGCTGCTTTGGCAGGATTGTAAGAAGAAACTACCGATCCGTTCTTCAGCAGAAAGCCCCTTGCTGCATTTTGTTGACCTCCTTTACGTTTCTCCCATATCTGGTTATCATATCCTATTAATGTCTGGTGCTGAACCGAACCTGTTTTAAAATTGAAATTAAAATAAGCATTAATATTATCAACGGCCCATCTTTGTTTTCTTTGGATAAACTGCATCATTGCCAGGCTGGAAACCGGTTTATTATCCATATCAGGAACAAAAGAATTGGTTGCCCGGTGCTCCTGTAAGTCTTCTCTCCAGTACTGCTTCATATAAGAGGCATTGAAGCTGATAAATGGATTGAAATGATGAGCGACGCTTCCCATAATAATCAGATCCCTGGTTTTAAAAAAATCATCCGGAGCACCAAGGTTTAAGGTTCTGGGAGTACTGTTCAAATCTGTTTTTCCTGCAATAGCACCAAAAATAGGCTGCCCTCTGTCCAGATTTCCATAGAGATCATTAAAAATCATTTCAACATTCACAGATGTTTTTTCATTGGGTACAAATGTGAGGGAAGGAGACAGTAAGAAACCGCTGTTTTTTACATTGTCTCTAAAAGAATGAGCATTTTGATACGCTCCGTTAAAACGATAGAGAAGGGTTTTGCTTTTATTTAAAGGACCTGTAAGATCTGTAGTGACCCTGTAGGTATCAAAGCTGCCTCCGGATGAACTGATCTCATGACGAGGGGTTGACAGTGGCTTTTTTGTCACCATATTAATTGTTCCGCCGGGATCAACACTGGACATGGTAATGCTTGCAGGACCTTTGAAAACCTCTACACGTTCAATATTAGAGGTCATAGGCTGCAAAAATAATATTGCCTTGTCCGCATCCCATTGATAATCTGCCCTTCTTCATTTTGACTGATTCCTCTGATGCTGTATTGATTATAATAGCTGGAAGGGGAGACTCCATTAACATTTTTCATAACCTCTCCAAGCTGAAAGGCCTGGCGGTCTGTAATCAGTTCTTTGGTAACCGTATTAAGCGTTAAAGGAAGGTCTTTGTTTTTCATAGCAATTTTGGTGGCTGCAAAAGAATAATCAGACGTGTAATCTTTAGCTTTTCTTCCGACAATTTCAACGGTTTGTACACCGGTAGATAGCGTATCCTGATGATGAGACTGTGCATGGAGAAATGTAGATGCAGTAATGATTCCTAAGCTAAAAAGCTTCACGGGATTTGGGGAAATAAAATGAATTATTCCCTGATAATAAAAATTATTGGTAATCATGAATAGAGTTGAATAGGGACTGGATATGCCCCATTAATAATTAGGATAGATAGAGTTGATGAAAACCCATGTATCCACAGAATATCAGTACAGACTAAAGAATCTGTATATGTAGAATAAGGGCAGCGTAATTTAGGCTACCGCGAAAAATGAAGCTGGGGGTGCTCTCGAACTGAAAAAGTCGAGGAGACAGCGGTAAGAAATGGCTTTTGGTTGAGGCATCTCGCTGTCATTGGAAGTATTGACTGCAAAATTCATTTGCAAAGGTTCAGGAAGAAGAATATTGTTCATATGCATATGAAGCGCACACTGGCATTCATCATCCTGGGAGAAAGTAGGAATTTTTTCCTCTTTGGAACCCTTTTTATACATTAGTTTCGTCTTCGTGTGTTTAGCATGGTCAAGGCATGTGCTTACCCCACTGACATTCGACATAAATATCAGCAACATACTAAAAACAAAAAAGATTCTGAGAAATTTTTGCATAATCAGGAGAACAAAAATACAATTTAATTTTAAAAACAGACTAAAATGAATAAAAAGTAATAAAAAGAATAATTAGGGTTGTAACTTGATTTCTGTCCACTCATCGTCCTGATCTTTTTGAAACAGACTCCGATCATGAAATCTACTTTCACTAAATGTCAGAAATTCAATACGGATAGGTTCAATTGCATAAGCTCCCCAATTTTCAGGACGGGGAACCTGGGAATTTTCATCCAGCCCCTGGGCAAATGTGTCATATTGTTGAGTTAATTCATTCAGATCATGCAGTACCTTTCCTTGGTCACTGACTACAGACACGATACGGCTCCCAAGATTTCGTTCATTGAAATATTGGTCCACCATTTCTCCTTCCATAACTTGGGCAATACCTTGAATTCTGACCTGACGCTGTGTTTCAGGCCACCAGAATGTTAAAGCCACCTGATGATGAGCCTGAATTTCGTCTCCTTTTCGGGAAGATAAAGTTCCTGATACTATAAACTTTCCGTCCCGAACTTCTTTCAGAGAGACAAAACGGGCATTGGGAAAGCCATCCAGACCTATAGTAGAAAGGCAGCAGGCATATGGTAAACGTTGTTTTCTGGTTTGGATTTCCTGATGTAAATAATGCTGAAAAAGTATAATAATATCGGTAATATTCATGGTGCTTCCGGATTGTAGTACTCAAATTTACACAATATGTCATGGAGATAGTCATTTCTGAATTCTCAAAGTACTTTAATTTTTCATATATGATGAAAAGATCAGGTTGTCAGAAGGTGATCTCATTATTAGAAAGAAATAATATCTGATAGCTACTTCAGGAAGACAATAACTATCAGATTCTTTATTCAATCCGCTTATTCCAATAAATTCTTACGATTATTATTGAAAATATCAGGAGTATTGCCCTCAATCAACAAATCGAAGAACTTTCCGTAACCATGTTCTATTTTATATTCCAGCTCATTTTGATAAAGCGGAAATAGCGTGTGTAAAGTAATGATCCTGTCATCACAGGAGATTTGCATAAAATCATCATCAAAAGTAGCTGAAGGTAATAAAATACAGCTTGTAAACTGTGTATTTTCATCATAAGGTTCAGAAATATCGCTCCATGCCTGTAGAGAATGTCCTTCCGTTAAGAAAGTGTCCTGATGGTGTGGAAACCTGGCCATATCTTTTATCATTCCTATGATCCAGTCGTTTTTTCCTTCACTTGGAAATACTTTTTCAAATTTCAGATCTTTAGGAAGCAAAATCAAAAGTTCCGCAAAAGTGTAGTCTTCTTTATTGGGAATACTATCAGGAACCTGCATTTCCAGCAGACTCATGCCGGAAGTTACAAGCAGATTAAAATCTTCATCTTCAGGCTGAATAAAATACACATCAAGATGAAAGTCGAGAGACAACATCTCATGAAAAACGGTTATTTCTTCACTTTTGAAATTTTCATCCAGGTGTTTTTCCAACGCTTCAACATTTTCATAATAATGCTTTTTATCCTGTATTTTTTTGATCAGTTCCTTGTCCATTTCCATGTCTTTAATTTTTTTGTGTATTGCGTTTAAATATTGTTCTCTCTTCAGGTTTGCTGTTGCTATGGATGATATTCCCATCTTTATCCCACATTACCTGTTTTACTCTTAAATGTAATTTTCCTTTTATAACTTCCAGTTCTATATAATCATTTTTATTTTGTTCTGCCGGAATAATTAATAAATTTCCTTTTACTGTTGCCTGAAGAGCGATGGGAGGTGCTTCACCGGTGCCAATATCTGTAAAAACAGCAAAATCTTTTCCCGGTTCAAAATCAATGGCTACAGAATTAGTGAAATACTTACCGTTATATACCCAATATCCCTTAAAAGCGTCCTTAACACTTTGAGGAATTTCATGGGTTTGTGCACTGAATATGCCTGCTAATAGAAATAATAAAAGATAACACAGCTTTTTCATCATTTTCGTACAAAAATATTTTCCAGTAACAGTCTGTTGATTGTTTGAAATATTACTTTTATAAAGATAATATTATTTTTTTACCTGTTGATAATGAGTGAAAGGGTTTAATTATTTGTCTAACTTTGGTGTAAGGATTAAAAAACTTACTGAAACAAAATAATCACATCATGGAATTTTCACCATTTAATCACGTTGTTAAACTCTGTATCCATGGAATGATTATGGAGGAACAGAACAAACCGGAAGAAGCGGAACAGTTATTTGAGAAAGGTTGGAATGAAGCTACGAACGATTTTGAAAAATTTCTTGCAGCCTATTATATGGCGCGGAATCAAAAGATAGTTTCTGCTCGGTTAAAGTGGTTTGAAATAGCGTTGGAACATGCTTTAAAAGTAGATGATGATTCTGCTAAAAGTGCTTTTCACTCTCTTTACTTAAAGATTGCCCGATGTTATGAAGAGCTTTCATATCCGGAAAAAGCAAAAGAGTATGATAGGCTGGCAATATCTGTACAAGATAAAATTTTTGATAAAGGACCCTTTTATCATGGGACAAAAGCAGACTTGAAAATAGATGATCTGCTAACTGCAGGCGGAAACTCAAACTATAAGGCTGAGTTCAAAATGAATCATATCTACTTTACGGCATTGATAAATGGAGCAGGACTGGCTGCTGCATTAGCGAAGGGAGATGGCCCTGAACGGGTATATATTGTAGAACCTACAGGTATTTTTGAAAATGATCCGAATCTGACCGATAAAAAATTCCCAGGCAATCTCACCCGTTCTTATCGTTCAGAAGCTCCATTAAAAATTATTGGGGAAGTCACAGACTGGAATAAACCTGGCTCTGAAGAACTTCAGAAATTCCGTGGAAAACTGGAAAATAATAAAGGAGAAATAATCAATTAACCGGATATGGATCGATGATATCAAAATAAAAGCGATGAAATCTGAGTTTCATCGCTTTTTTATTACTAAGGTAAATTAATCCTTTTACCCTGTTCCGGGAAAATATATTTTACCTTTAAAGGGTTGTTTTTTAATAGTTCCTGTTTAATAATCTCAGGATTGTTGCCTGTAGGCTTTCTGTGAGTAACCACGATATTAAGGCCTTCCAGATCTTTTTGTCCGGTTTTTATCTTTAGTTTTTCAAGTTCTTCCAACAGTAGGTTAGGGGTGAGGTGTCCAAATAGCAAATGCTCGGGCTGGCTGTTCGGGAAGGAAACTTCAATTAATATAGTGTTCAGCTGTTTTTTTGAACCAATGAAGCTACATTTTTCCAAAGATTGTCCATGCGGTCAGACTTCTCAATTCTGTCAGCTCCGGTGTCACCCAAATACAGCAGATAATGGTTTTCATTTCTTACAAGGGCAGCACTGCTTTTATAGGGATTAACATGGCTCAGCTCATATCCTGTTAAGAAAAAAGAAGTTTTCTGCGTTGGTACTTCCGTTCCTTCCTGAAGTTCGTTATAATGATATTTCCCAAGGATAGGTTTCTGCCCCTGATCCGCAAAATTGATCCAGGTATCTGTAATGAAATAATGATTCTGCAGAATCTGAACTACTGATGGAATGGCAAAAATATCTTTTTTAGAATCAGCCGGAGAGTTGATAATAAGCCCTGCTAAATGATCCAGATGCCCATGAGAAATAAAATATCCTTTGATCTGATCTTTAAGAACCGTTTCTTCCGGACCATTAATACTTTTCTGTTCAATTGCTTTTCGGATTCCGGTATTTACTGTTCCGGCATCAAGACAAAGAAATGTATTGTCTTGGGTCCCTCCAACTAAATAAGCAGATAAATTATCTTCCTGCTCTCCACCATAAATGCCTAATGGAATAACGTCAAAATTTTGTGCCTGGCAGGCCAGATGTAAAACAAGCGCCAGTAAAGAAAATGCTGTTTTTTTCATTATATTAAAAACTAAAAACCTACCCTTTGCGGTAAGTCAGGACAAATTTACATTATTTTTTTCCGGATTTGCTATCAATAACCGTTCATATTGATCTGAAGGAGAACATGGAAATGAAGATTAGAAATTATTAAGAATATGAAAAATGCTGTCTTAGATGAGTTTAAATTGTTATTGTTAGAATAATGGCTTTCGGTTTCCATTCTCTAATTTTCTGCCTATTCATTCTAATTTTAATATCTTTAAACCTCAAAATAATTACTATGAAAATACAACCGTTCACCTTAGTTCTTGCAGTACTTTTTCAATTTTTCAGTTTTACTGCATTTTCACAAAAGACTGCTGCTCTGAATACTTTACTGGACAAGAACTCTGAATTTATTTTTCCACAGACTCCCGATAAAATCTCAAAGGTTTTACATGCAAAAACGATATTTTATGAAGATGCTAATGGTGAGAAATATGCTAAATGGTCTACGAAATCAGGACTGGAGCTTTATTCCGGTCTTGGAAAAAACAATACGGTGAATGAAATGTTTTTTGAGATCCCTGATCATAAAGAAGTAATCGTTGGTGGATTACCTTATGGTCTTATTCTGAATAAAACAACATTAGAGAACGCAAAAAAACAATTCAAAAAATATAATGCAGATGTTCAAAAGCTTGATGCAGGCAGTGAATTTCCGGAAGGTTCAAAATTGATTTTTAAGAAAGGAAAACATTTTACAACGTTGCTTTTTGACGATAAAAACCTTTTAAAATCTTTAAGAATTACTACTGAACTTATTGATCCTGCTGCCAATTAAGCATGGTAAGAATTTTCAATTAGAATAGGAGAAAAATTTGTAAGTTAGCAAGGTTTCACAAAAAACTAAAAACAGTAATCATGGCAGAAAAAGAGTTAAATCAATTAACTGATCAGGAATTAATAGAGAAAAAGAATAAATCTAAATCCGATAAAATAATCAGTGCTGTTCTCATAGGATTTCTTATTGGTGTTGCAGTATACGGTAGTGTAACCCACGGCATAGGATTTTTTACTTTTTTTCCATTAGGTTTTGCTTTATTCCTGGGAACTCAATGGAATAAGCGTAATCAGGCTTTAGAAAAAGAACTGGAGTCCAGAAATCTGAAATAAGAATCAGAATAAGAAAATAAGTCTGCCCAATGATTGAAAGGTCGAGAGCAGGCTTTTTTATTAAACAAGACTTTCATAGGTGAAAATTCTGTCTTCTTCTCTGTACATATTGGATAATACAACAAGATGATTGGTCCCATATTGAAGGGCTTTCTCTTTTAACTTTGATTGGATCGTGTCCGGAGTTCCTGTTACAACCTTATTGAGCAGGGTATTGAACAGTTCTCTGTCTTCACCATTGTCAATAAGAGCTTCAACCTCATCCGGAGATTTCAATGCACCGGGTGCTAAAATTTTTCTGGATTCTACAAACTGATATACCATTCCAAACGCATTACGACGTGCCTGCTCAGGACTTTCCGCAACAGAAGCAGAGATGGCAACCTGAAAAGAAGGCTGACTTCCATACCCTGCCATATTAAATTCCTGCTGATATATTTTCTGGATCTCAGCATTGGAACCGTCTGCAATGAAATCAGCCATAGAGTAGGAAATACCATATTTAGCCGCTTCTTTTGCAGAACTTTCTCCAGAACCTAACCAGGTGATCTCCGGTAATACTGAAACATGGGATGGCTGGGTAAAGAGATTGGTATCTTTATAGTTCTGTTCTTTTAAATACGCAATAATCTCCTCCAGCTTTTCATTAATGTTGTTAAGAACAGGTAGTTTATGACCGTTTAAAGCTAATACTGCATCTTTCAGTCCGCCGGGTGCTTTTCCCAGGCCCAGTATAAAGCGGTCAGGGTAGAATGTGGCAAGCATCTTTGCCCATTCAGCAATTTTGAAAGCTGAATAATTACGAAGCATGATTCCTCCTGTGCCTACTTTGATATTTTTGGTGTTGGCAAGAACGGTTGCGGCAAGAATTTCCGGGCTTGAGCTTCCATAGGCTTCCACACCATGATGTTCAGAATATAAAACACTGTGGTAACCTAGTTTATCTGCCATTTCTGCTAATATCAGGCTGTTTTTGAGTGCAATATCAGCATTACCACCTTTGATGACCGGAGTCTGGTCCAGGATACTTAATTTCAGTTCCATGAGGATGATTTATGAGTCATCAATTTAAGACAAAAAAAGGAGACTGTCTCAAAAGTCAGGAGATAAACTTTTAAGGCAGCCTCTGCTTAAATTAGTTGATTTCTACAAACAATTCTTCCTTCGGTCTTCTTACTCTGTCCAGTTTTGCCCACCAATCGGTTTCTTCATCTTTATAGCCGAGAGCCATTAGAACTGTACTTTTTAACCCCTGTTCAGGCAGATTAAGCAGATTATCTACAGCCTCGTTGTTAAAACCTTCTATTGGAGTAGCATCTACTCTAAGGTCTGCAGCTGCCAATAGCCCGAAACCTAAAGCAATATAGGTTTGTCTGGAAGCATTTGTGAAATGTTGATCCTTACTTTGTTTTTCCAACATACTCAATAAGTTTAAACGATAGTCATCAGTGGAGTTCTGAGGCAGGTTTCTTACCTGATTGCTGAATTCAAAAAAAGAATCCACCCTTTCTGTGGTATATTCATCCCAGGCAGCAAAAACAAGAATATGAGAGGCCTGTACAATTTGATCCTGATTACAGGAAATGGGCTGTAGCTTTTCTCTCAGTTCTTTATTTTTGATAACTAAAACTTTAAACGGCTGTAATCCTGAACTTGAAGGAGCTAGGCGAATGGCTTCCAATATCTGCTCCAGTTTTTCAGTTTCAATGTTTTTTCCGTTGTAGCTTTTGGTTGCAGATCTCCAGTTTAATGTTTCCTGTAGTGACATAATTGTATTATTTATTTACTGATTGATGATGCAAAGTTACGCTACGAATGATTGCTTTTATACACCTGTTTCCTGCAGGTAACCAGTTACCTTTAAGTAACCAGGTTTCATTCACGTTGAATAATTATTTAATTTTGTACTCTAATGATTAAGTATGAAAAAGGAGAGGGTAGAACTGGGACCGGAGTGTAAAAATCATATCCGGGGTGTAAAGGATACCGTATATTTATTGGAAGGTAAATGGAAAACCATTATCATCAGCCATCTGTATTTTGGTGGTAAAATGCGCTTCATGGATCTAAAAAGACAGCTTGAAGGTATTGCGGCAAAAACGCTTTCAAAAGAACTGAAGGATCTGGAAATGAATAATCTGATTATCAGAACCCAAAATAACACAATGCCGGTAACAGTAGATTATGAACTTACAGACTTTGGTAAAAGCCTGCACGATATTATTGATACAATGGCTAAATGGGGAATAGAATACAGGGAACAGCTGCTCAAAAACTAAAAAACAGTACAGATCAAAGTCTGTACTGTTGAAAACAAAAATCTCAGGGACATAAGCTCCTATTCATTCTGTTTATTTACTATCCCCTCAGATAATAAAATGATTTAGTTTCTATTTTTTACAAGAAGCCATCCTGTATAAGAGACAGATTCTTGAATATCTTTTTCTTTCCATGATATTTCATACCAATAGGTTCCACTGCTTACAGGAGTTCCCCCGATAGTGCCATTCCATTTGGGTTCTTTACCTTTCTCTGAAGAATAGATAAGCTGTCCGTATCTGTTGAAAATAGTAAACTTTAATTCCTGTAAGTAAGCCAGTTCACTGTAATCCAAAGTATCATTAATTCCATCATGGTTAGGCGTGATTGTATTGATAAGATTAGGAACCGTTATCTGAATCTGAATGGGTTTACAGTTATAAGAATCCTTTATATAGAATGTGTTTTTACCACGGGGCAGATCTGTAAATACATTAGAATCCTGCCATATCATCCCGTCCCTGGAATACTGATAAGGAGGAACACCTTCTCCAACAATAAGAGTGACGGTATTATTCTTAATATCCACACGTTTAATTTTGGGTGGCGGAACTGGTAATACTTTTACCGTCTGTTTGGTCTGGCAGCCATTATGAGTAAGGATAACCCAATAACTTCCAATAGGAGCTGTTATGGATTGAGTTGTTGCTCCTGTGCTCCATTCGTATGAGGTATAACCGGGCCCGGCATCAAGGGTGGCACGTGCACTTGGACAAATATACTGATCTACCAGAAGATAAGAAGGTTTTGGAGGAATGACTTTCAGAGTTATTTTAGCAAAATCAAAACACCCGTTGGCATTAATTACCTTAACATACACGGTTGTATTTTGAGAAATGAAAGCATCAGGTGTAGTAATTTCATTAAGACCATAAACTGCATCATCAAATGTTGGATAATACTTTTTAGTTACCGGAACGGTAGTCGTAACAACAGCATTATTCAAGTTGAAGATTCCTGTACTGGACTTGTTGGGAATAAAACACCCGGTAAGCTCTGCATCTTTTACCACAGGTTTCGGATGATACTCAAGGGTGATCTTCGCATTGGCTGTACATCCTTCCACAGTAGTAACTTTTACATAAACACTTGCAGATACTGGTGACGGATAAGCATTTGCAGAGATAATTTCATTGATTCCGGCATTCAGATCTGCCAGACTTGGATAATATTTTCTGCCAGCATTAGAAGGTCCGCCTACATTGGCCGTTGTCAGATCAAAAAAGCCTGTTCCGTTTGATTCACAGGTTTTTACCGTTGTATCTGTTAATAGAAGTGGCTGTACAGTTATATTTACCTTTACCTGCTCACAATCTGTAAATTCAGGATCATTTCCACAGAACTTATAGGTGAAAGTATCTGTTGTGGTTCCAGTATTGGCCGTATAAGTTAATATACCAGTAGCAGGATCTACGGTTAAAGTTCCGTTAGCTGGTGGGGTAATAATCTGAACAGTTCCCGGAACAGGTGTCTGTGTTGAATTGGTAAAAGCCGGAGTTATTTTAGTAGGTGTTTTTGCACTGCAGACATTTAAAGCTTTTACAGTATTAACCAGGCAGCTTTGTACCTTGTAAGGATAGGTTATAAGAGGTTTACAGGTTCCTTTTGTGATAGATACGGTGTAATTTCCTGCCTTTGTTGGAATATAAGTATTTGAATTTGCTCCCGGAATAGGGTTTCCGTTGAGATTCCATTGATAATGGTCGAAACCATCTTCCACCTTCAGTACAATCCCAGGCATACAGTCTCCAGAAGTTTTACTGATGACAGGGATGGAATTAAACCCTGCAAAATAACCTCCATATCCTAAGTTTCCACTTCCCCCTGTAATTCCGGCAGTAACAGCTTTGGTTGAGGTTACGGTGATATTTCCGGTGATATTGGGGATGGAGTAGGAAACCCAATCATTTGTACCTGTTACAGGGAAAGGTCCCTCTGTTGCTGCGGGGGTTACCCCATTTACGGCTACAGTAGCACCGGTTTGGGTTAAGATATTAAGCTTTACAAAAAGAGGCGGATTGAAGGTGGTATAATAAGGCATTTCTCCTATTTTTCCAATTTCATCAATCACATTGGGAAGAAAACAGTTAAGGGGTGGGATATAATTAAACCCCTGTGTTGCATCATTATCTTCAATGCCGGATAAAAGCTGATAAACATATACATTTTTGGAAGATTTGATGTACATATTATGATGGGCAGGCCCATTGAGGATATAATTCATTGCGCTTACACGATAATACTGTCCTGCATTTAAAGTAGCTACAGGAGTTGGGTTGTTATTCAGTCTTATTTCTGTATTATTTTCGGTAGCAACAATCAGAGCACCTTCAATTTCCGGAATAAGGTTTCCTCTTCCTTTGATAATAACAAATTCATTGCCCAGACGTTCAACAGGAACAGACTGATCCATAATAATATCTTCACCGTTATAAGGTGGTACCATACCAAACTGCCCGTGATAATTACCATTAGTTACCGAAATAGGTTTGGTAGCTTCTATTTTAGCCCCGATAAATCCGTCCTTATTTCCAGGTTTATTGGCATATCCTGCAAAAGTATAAGACTGTCCTTTGTTTAGGGTAATGGTAACAGAGGGATGGGTAAGCCCATTAAAATTATTATAAAACCAGGTTGTCATGGCATATCCTGAAACTTTGACCTGAGTATTATCTTCAGTAGCTAGAATAGCGCAGGAAAAGTTCTGAGAATTTTGATTGTTCATTAACGGAGCATATACTGCGTAAAACAGTTTGCCAATTCCTGCCTTTCCTTTAGAGGTAAGAATTTCCCCATGATTGATTTCTGAAAACCTGTAGGTGGCAAAGAAAGGAAGGTCACCATGCAGATAAAGACCCCGTGTTTTTACGCTCATAGCATCAGACGTATTCTGGCCCACCATAAGATTAAAAGGAATATCAAAGGTCTGTGGATTTCCTTTACTGATGGTTACTGTTCCTATTACCACATTGTTATTATAGATGGAAACAGGAAAAGGGACATTGCTGTCTGTAGACAGGAAAAGGGCCTGTTTGGGTGACCCGTTACTGCCACTTGCTATCATGGGTGCAAACCAATGATCTGTATCTCTTTGAGCCCAGATTACTGCAGAAAAAAACGACAGTATTAAAGTGAGTATAATCTTTTTCATAAAATTAGAAAAAATGAGTTAAACTGATCATCAGTGTGAATTGTATCCTCTGCTGATGATATTGAAGGTAAGTAACAGTTGAATTTTTTAGGAGTTTTTTAATAGAATCCATCCTGTATATTTTATAACAGCATTCTGTAATGTAGGTTCCTTCCAGGTGATTACATACCAATAGGTTCCTGAAAATACTTGCTTGTTTCCGGATTTCCCATCCCATGTGTAATTATTAAAACGGGTTCCGGCAAAGACATTATTTCCATATCTGTCATATACACTGAAGGATAAATCTTTTTTATAACCAAGCTCTGCATAGGAAATAGTATCATTGATATTGTCTCCGTTGGGAGTGATCGCATTGATAATATTGATAATGGTTAATTCCACTTTTACAGAGTCACAGTTGTAAGAATCTTTTATATAGAATGTATTCTGTCCGTTGGGAAGACCTGTAAATAAGTTGGATTCCTGCCAGTT
The DNA here is from genome assembly GCF_004119455.1 of Chryseobacterium sp. CH25. Taxonomy (GTDB): domain Bacteria; phylum Bacteroidota; class Bacteroidia; order Flavobacteriales; family Weeksellaceae; genus Chryseobacterium. The sequence goes on along the minus strand of NZ_NRQT01000001.1, from coordinate 455,270 downwards.
TATATTATCTAAAGAATACATATAAGGTGGTTGTCCACCAATTACGGTAAGGGTTGCTTTGTTGTTATCAATATCTACATTGCTGATAACAGGCAATGGGGCTACTTTTACACTCACGCTCTGTTTGGTAAAACAATGATCGTGTTCCAGAATAACTGAATAGTCTCCAGGGCCTGCTGCTATAGATGAAGTAGTTGCTCCGGTGCTCCACTGATAGGATTGATACCCCGGTCCGGCATCTAAAATTACAGTTGAGCCAAAGCATACCAACTGATTTTTTAGAAGAGAAGAAGGTTTAGGTGGAGTTACGATAAGATGTACCGTGGCAATTGCTGAACATCCATAGGCATTAATGACTTTAATATATACTGTTGTATCTGATGAAGGATAGACACTTGGGTTAATAATAGGATTAGTGCCGAACTGGGCATCATGCATTGTTTTGTAATATTCTTTGATAACTCCAGTTTCATTGGTTATCTGAGCTTTTGTAAGATCAAAATTTCCTTTGTCCGGGTCCGAATCTGTAGGGCAGGAAGATAATGATGTATTCTGTACTACCGGAGCCGGACTGAACTGTAAACTGATTTTTGCCTGGGCATAACAGCCTTCCAGTGTTGATACTTTTACATATACCTCCTTAGGTGCAGTGGAAGAATAACTATTTGCCGGTATAATTTCATTGGTTCCTGCCTGAAGATCAGCAGTGGAAAGGTAGTATTTTTTTATACCTGAAGCTGGTCCGCCTACATTGGCAGAGGTTAGATCAAAAAGTCCGGTTCCATTATTATTACATGCCATAACAGTGGTGTCGTTTACTGTAACAGACTGAACCTTTACATTTACTTTTACCTCTTCACAATCTGAAAATTCAGGGATATTGCCACAGAATTTATACGTGAAAGTATCCGCAGTGGCACCTGCATTAACGGTATAAGTTAGTATGCCGGTAGTAGGATTAACTGTCAGTGTACCATTTGATGGCGGAGTAATAATTTTTACACTGCTTGGCAGAGGAGTCTGAGTTGAGGTAGTAAATGTAGGAGTGATGGTAACCTGAGAATTGGTAGAGCATACCGTTAAAACCTTTGTGGTGTTGGTTACGCAGCTAAATACTTTGTAAACCGGGGTTGTAGCGGGTGGGCAGGTTCCGCCAACAGAAACCGTTACCGTGTAATTTCCGGATTGTGTTGGAGTGTAGGTATTGGTGTTTGCCCCTGGTATTGGATTTCCATTAAAATTCCACTGATAGGAAGAATAACTGTCATCTACTTCAAGCACCATATCAGGAATACAGGAACCGCTTTTTTTAGCAATAACAGGAATAGAGGAGAAACCGGCAAAATAACCACCATAGCCAACCGCATCATATCCGGCTGCAATTCCGGCAGTAACAGCCTTGGTAGACTGAACGGTAATATTACCTGTAGCATTTTCTACAGCATAGGTTTGCCAGTTTGAATTTCCAGTAACAGGATAAGGTCCTTGAACTCCGGACAGTACTGCTCCGTTAACGGATACTGTGGCTCCGGATTCAGTAATAATTTGTAATCTTACGTTAGGAGTCATTGGAATGAAATAAGGAAGAACATTAATCATTCCTATCTCATCAATTTTTTTGGCAGGAAACAGTTTAATGGGGGAATATAATTGGCTCCTCCGGTATTGTAATAGGTTCCAGCTGTTCCTCCAGACATGAGCTGATAAACGTAGATTTTTTTTGTGGAACGGATACGCATATTGTAATGACCACTAAAATTCTGACTGATATAACCCGTTGCATTAATTCTATAGAATTGTCCCTCATTGAGGGTGGCTATAGGAGTTATCTGATCATTAAGATAAACCTGTGTGTTATTTTCTGTTGCAACTACTATAGCTCCTTCTAATTCATAAGAAATAGGAGCCATACCCTTCATAAGTACAAATTCATCTCCTAAACGTTCTACCGGGACAGACTGATCCATAAATATATCACTTCCACCAGCCCCGTTACCTATAGTCGTCTGTTGTCCGTTAAAATTACCATTAGTAACAGAGATGGGCTTATCAGATTCAATTTTTGCCCCAATGAAACCTGTAAGATTTCCGGCAACAGATCCCTTTCCGTCAATAGTATAGGATTGTCCCTTGTTGAGAACAATAGTAATGGAAGGAGTACTGGTTCCTGTATTACCGTTTGAAAACTGAACACCGGAATTATAACCAGACACCTTTACTGTGGTATTATCCTCTGTTGCTAAAATGCCGCAGGTAAAGTTATACGTAGGATCTGGCTGAGGTAAATTAACATGAGCTACATAGAATTTTGTACCTATTCCAGCCTTACCTTTAGAGGTAAGGATTTCTCCGTGTTTATCTATCGAAAACCTGAATGTACAGAAAAACGGTTTGTCCCCCTTTACATACAATCCTCGTGTTGTAGGAGTAAATACCTGTGACTGTAATGCTGTAATCATATAATCTGTTGGAATATCAAAAGATTGAGGATTGCTTTTACTGATGGTTGCAGTACCAATTACAGTGTTGTTATTATAAATGGTAACCGTGAATGGTAAGACGGAGTCTGTTGAGAGAAACAGAGCCTGCTTATTAGTATTGGATACAAAACCTTGTTTTATAGGAGCAAACCAATGTTCTGTGTCTCTCTGTGCACAAATCTTACCTGTACTAATAAGGAGTATAAGGCTGAATAAAAGCCCTTTCCATACTACAGACCAAAAGCGTGTCTGAAGATAAATGTTTTGATGAATCATAAGGGGATTTTTGTTTTTACAATTAGAAAACTGCTGTTTTTTAGAATGTCAGGAGTGCCTAATTTTGTTTTTTTAGACTATAAGAACATCTAAGTGTGTTTTTTGGAAAATGGGAGAATAATAAGTAGAGTTTTTTCATATAAAGCATAGATAGAAGCCGTTAAAAAAACTGTCTCAGAAACGGCAGAAATAAATCCGCCGCTTCCGTATGACAGTGACAACATATTATTTTTTTACAGCTTTTATTGTTTTAGCTGTTCCGTTTTTGAATATCATTTAATTAAGTAAATGCCTGTTGGAAGATCCCTAAGAGAAACTGATGCTGACGGATTAGTGATTTCTTTTGTAAGCCTTCCTGAGGTATCATAAACTGCCATTGATGAAACCTTTTGATCCGCAGAAATATTAATTGTATCTGTGAACGGATTCGGATATACTATAAATTCCGGAGCAGTTGAAACTTCAGTTGTTCCCAATGATCCATTTTCCCAGTACAGGTCATCTATATAACAAACTGCTTTAGCACTGGTTTCAAAATCACTGCGGATAGCAAGCCTTGCATTGGCAGGAACCGTATTAGGAATATTTACCGTATAATAATTGGCGTTATAAGAAGTATTAGTGATGTCTAATTGCTGAATGAGTACAAATGAACTGGCATTAGCCGGATCTGTTACATATCCTATTTTAAGTTTACCCGTTACTAAAGTACTGTATGCTTTAAATCTCAGCTGATGGGTTCCGGCACTCACATTACTGAATTCCGGTAATACAGCGATAGCAATGTCTCCACTCGAGATAGATCTCAGCATGATATGTCTGTTTCCTGATGCAGCAGGAGTATTTCCGTCAATATTACTTGAAGCAATAAGCCCAACCGTTAACTTCGCCCAACAGGGTGCATTGGTAATAAGCCCTGTATTATAGGTATCAAAATTTTCAGACAGATTTGAAACAGGCGCGCAGGCTGTCAATATAGATGAGATGGAGCTCCATGGACCTTGATCTGTACTGCTGCATCTTGGCCTCACCCAAATATAATAGGTCTTGGCAGTAGCAAGGTTGTTGATGGTATAAGAATTTCCTGCTATATTGATAATATTAGGTGAAGTAGTAGTTGTTGGTGGGGTATTATTCAGACTGTAATAAATATCATACCCTGTAGGAGATGAAACAGAAGCTGTCCACGCTACATCCACAGATGAACTTGTAATATTTGAAGTGGTAACATTGGTAACGGGAAGGCAGGTAGGTTTAGGTTCCCAATATACTTCGTCCCAGTATATGTTTACGGCTGGTACACCATTATGTCTTATAGCAAGTCTTGCATTAGCAGGTACAGTATTCGGAATAACTACATTATATTCATAACCCTCATATACTTTGTTACTAATAGCAACAGGCTGGATTGTGGTAAACGTGGAAACATCCGTATCATTGGTAATATAACCTATATCTAGTACTCCTGGATTACTGCTTACTTTGGCCTTAAAACGTAGCCAGTGAGTTCCTGCATTTACATTATTGAATGTCGGCAAGACAGCAATAGAAACATCTGTAGAATTAAGTGCACTTTGTGTCATTCCTTTGGTATTATTAACTCCAGCTCCAGTGCTGATAGTCAAATAACCTGTTCCCAGTTTATCCCAGCAGTTAGCATTAGATCCACTGGCAACATTTTCAAAATTTTCAAACATGGAGGCCATAGGATCACATTTTGTTTTGAAGGTCCCTCTTAAAGACCATGCACTCTTGTCGGAAGCATCACAAACTGATCTGGCATAGATATAATAAGACGTAAACGACGCTAATCCATTGATGGGAGCTGAAGTTTGAGTACTTGTTCCTGATGCTGGTGTAGAGGCTAATGGCGGAGTACTTGAAGACGAATAATAATACTCATATCCGCTTCCCGGTAAGATAGAAGGCTCAGCCCAGGAGATAATTGCTGTAGAATTTGTAATATTAGAGGCTGTTAAGGCTGATGGAGCAAAGCAGGTTGGAGCAGGATCAATCTTTAATCCAAAATCTACAAAACCGCCATAGTTGTTGGGGCCACAAGGATTTGCAGGAGTTGTTATTGAGGTCCCAGATTGTACTCTTATTCTGTATATTCCCGGCACTTGGCTTGGTGGAATAAAAAATTGTTCATCAACAATACTAAAAGAAGAAGGAGATATAGGGTTTTCATAGAAATCATCAAAATCACCATCGGCATTCCAATCCACCCAAACATAGGATTTAGTTCCACCACTACTATGTTCAAGATGAACATTTACAGTTCCTCCGGGATAAGAAGTAACCATTTGCCCTGAATTATCTACATAAGCCTGATACGAAGTGGCATCATAGTACAGAGCTCCCTGATCAGAAAAAATAGCATTCTTCAGGTAATTGGCCTGACTTGATGCTCCGGCTGTAGGCGTACAGTAGCTTTGGGCACTCAGTTGCCAGGATGGAAGGAGTAAGGCCATCCATAATAAGTATTGCTTTCTCATTTTTATAGTTTATATGTTAAAAGAATTTATCATTGTCAAGGTTTATTTTCAGTGAAAATCCTGTTGGAATTTGATGATGGGGTGATAGAAAACAGGAGTATTCCTTTCAATATTTATTCGGTTAAAATCTCAAAAAGAAGTATTTTGTTTTTTTAATGATAACCTGTTATATGTAATATTTTCTTCAATGAAAATGCAGATAAGTCTAATATTTTGAATCTGTTTTATGCTTGGAGCAATATTAACGTTATATTTGCGCCTGGTAAAAGGATAGGCTTGCAAAATTCATTGGATTTACAAGAATTTAAAATATAAAATACTGTAAATTAATTGATTGTAAAAAGTTGTTTACAGTTGGGATATTGGTGGGAATATTGGTGGAAAACAAACAAAAAACAGATAGTTTCTGGAAAATGATACAAAAAAATAATACTTTGATATTATTTTTTATACTGTTGTGTCCTTTCTTGATGAAAGGTCAGTCTGGCCCCGATTTTACTATTTTAACAGATAAGGCTTTTCAGAAATTATATCAAAATCCTGAAGACTGTATCCGTTATTCTCAGAGTCTTCTGATTAGCGAAAAAAACATTGAACATAAAATAATGCTCCGTAAAATCATTTCATGGGCTTATGCAATGCAGGGAAATTATGTTCAGGCAATTAACACTTCCAACCAAAAGGAAGAGGATGGGCAGGAGGTAAAACAGTCCCGTTTTTCGAAATTATTCGGAGATTTTAATCTTGCAGATCAGTATCAGAATTTAGGATTGTATGATCAATCCAGAAAGATTATTGCAGATATTCTTACAGATCAGAGTTTACAAAATGTCAGCAATGTAAAAGTCAGAATGACGCTTGCAAAGTTGTATCAGCTTCAGGCGATTAACGATGGTGTTTCCGGAAAATATGATTATACCCTGAAAAATTTTGACAAAAGCGATCGGTATCTCGATTATAATAACGAAGAAAATACAATCACCAGACAGGAAAACATGATCTTTCGGTCATTATCTTTAATGAAGAATAATAGATTGTATGAATCTAAAAAACAACTTGATAAGGTTATACTTGAAATTGAGAGCGAAGGAAAATACCCCTTTCTGACAGCTTTTGCTTATGAAGCAGTGTCACGCTATTATTTTCAAAAAGAAGAGTATACAACTGCTGTTTTATATCTTGAAAAAGGGTTTGCAAAAATTGAATATATGCCTTACAATGATATGAAGCTTATTTTCTACGAATTGCTTACCAAAAACTATCTGGCACTTAATGACACTGAAAAATATTCATATTATAATAATCTTTATACAGATTTAAAATCAAAGCTGGATTCCAATAAAAAAGAAGGAATACAGTACATCGTTAAGCTGTTGGAAATTTATCATAAAAAGAATATTAGCTATCAAAAACAAAGTAAATTAAAACAGGTACAGTTTATTGTTGGAGGTATTCTGCTCCTTATTATAGGTACGCTGGTTTGTTTTTATTATGAATTAAGAAGAGGCAGAGATTTGAAAAAGCAACTCATATTTTTTGAGAAGCAAAAGGAAATCATGGTTTTGGCAGTTCATACTAAAACTTCTAAAACATCTCATCCAAAAGAAAACAGGGCACAGGATAAAGACATAGCAAAACTCTCAGAAGAAAAAGAAAAAGAAATCCTGGAAAAACTTAAAGAATGGGAAAACTCCAGGAATTATTTAAGTAGAAATATGTCCATTTCCATTCTTTCCGCAGAAACTGGAATCAACCCCAAATATCTTTCAGAGGTTATCAACAGCAAAAAAGAAAAGAATTTTAACGGGTATATTAATGATCTGAGAATTAGTCATGTAGCTTATCTCTTAAGAACAGACCCGGCTTATCTTAATTATAAAGTGAGCTATCTTGCTGAGTTTGCGGGCTTTTCTTCCCATGGAGCATTTACCAATGTGTTTAAATCCATTACAGGAATGTCTCCCAATCACTACATTCAGGAAATTATAAAGAATAAAAAGTCATGAATAGAGTTTTTCAATTTGTTTTCTTCCTGTTTTTATTCTGCCAGGTCAGTCTTTCCGGACAAAAATATTCCTATGATTCCCTGATGAAAAAAGCCAATCAGGAGATCTATAATAATCCGGAGAATGCCATCCGGATCGGGAAAAAACTATTGCAGAAAGAAAAAGAGGTCAAAAGACTGGTTAAAATTTATCTGATTCTTTCTACTGCAAATATTGCTAAAAGAGACTTTGATGCGTCTTTAAGATACCTGCTGGAAGCAAGAGAATTGGTAAAGAAAACGGATGATCCGGCTATAAAAACCAGAGTGTTAGTGGCTATTGCATTTCAGTATCAGCAGATGGATTTCTTCAGTAAAAGTCTGGAAACAATAGATGAAGCAGGAGAGTACTTATCACAGTTTCCCGAAGATGACCCTGATAAATATTTTGAAACAGCAAGAAGTTATGCTTTGCGCGGAATGATTCATAAAAGCCAGTCTAATCCGGAGATTGCTCTTCAGGAATTTTTGATTGCAGTTAAAAATTTTGATAAGGTAAAAGAGAAAAAGACTTATTTTAATCAGAGTATTGTGTACTATAATATCGGGTACTGTTATCTTTTTCTCAACCAACTGAAAAATGCAGAGTTGGCATTCATGAAATCAATGGAATTTGCCCGTCTTATCGAAGCCAAAAGTTTAGAAGCATTTGCACTGAAGGGATTGGCAGAAATGAATAAATACAATCATCAGAACCAGGTTGCATTAGACCAACTTTTAAAAGCACAGCATTTATCTGAAGAAATAGGAGATCTTACGCTGAATGAGGGAATTTATAAAGAAATGTCTGATAATTATTTAGCCATGGGTAACCAGCAGCTTTATAAACTGTATAACAGAAAAGCCTTTGAGGTAAACGCAGAAAAAGAACAAAACGAATTACGCTCCATTAATCACGCTATTGATATTCATAATAAAGAAATGGCTAAAAAAGCAGAGAAATTACAGAAGATAATATGCTTATTACTGTCGTTGTGATAGCAGGTTCATTAATAACAGGTCTGTTGCTTTATGCCGCTTTGAAAATCAGAAAAAAGAACAGAAAATATCAGGATGAGATTCAGAAGCTTATCCGTTTTTGATTTATAAAAATAAACAGAAATACTACTCCCGAATAGATACAGAAGTAGAAGCTTGTAAAGCAAAAAATAAAACCTGCAGTTCCAGGATGTGCAGATTCTTCTATCGTTATTGTTTCAACAAAGCTTTAAGAATTGTATTTTTAAGTTTTGATGGACTTACCTTCGTCAGTAGCAGGGATTCACAGCCATTAAAGGATGTAAAACGCTTTACAGCATCAGTAAAAGAGGGTAGCCACAACTCCGGAGTAATGTTTGTATTCTCAATATGCAGATGGATCAGCTCCAGTCTTTTATCCTTTCTATGGGCCTTGCAATCCACTCTTCCCATAAATGTATTTCCAAATAAGATTGGCAGACAGAAATAGCCATATTGTCTTTTTTCTTTGGGAACATAACATTCAAGACGGAAATCAAAATCAAAAATCTGTTTAACACGGTCACGGTGAATAATGGAATTGTCAAACGGTGATAATAATCTCACAGCTGAACCGGTTGTATCACTGCGTTTTTCAAGTAAATCATGCTGAATAAATATCGCTGGAAGTCCTTCAATAGAGATTTTCTGTATTTCTCCATTTTCAAGTAAGGACTGAAGGATCAAATTCACATTTTTTTTCAATAGATCTCCTTTCCTGAGATGGGTTATCTGTTTTAAAGTTGTAAAACCATAAGCCTGAAGAGCTGTTTTTGTCAGATATTCAGCAAGTTCAAGTGGAGTAGGCTCTGTTGTATTGATAGACGATGGTAAGACTCTTTCTGTAAGGTCATAGGTTTTCTGCATTCCGCTGCGTCCGCTTATCATCAGATCTCCCTGCATAAATAGTCTTTCAAGAGCCAGTTTTGCAGGCTTCCAGTTCCACCAGCTTCCGGTTTTATCCTTTTTACTCTCAAAATCTCTTGCCATTTTAGGACCTTCAGCCCGGATAGTGTCTACAACATATTCCATAACTTTTTTGTCCGCATTATAATAGTGGGATTCACTTTGTTTTATGTGAAGCATTTGAGGTAATGCATACCGGAAATCCTGCATCGGAAGGTAAGAAGCGGCATGAAACCAGTATTCAAATATTTTACGTTCCTCTACAAGCTCTTCCAGATAATCAGTCTGAAAATCAGGAATTCTGGTCCATAAAGTATGATGATGTGCTCTCTCCACCACTGATAATGTATCAATCTGTATATATCCAAGGTGTTTCAGGGCAGTAAGCACAGCTTCTTTTCCGGATCCGAACGGAGCAGTCTGTACCAGCCCCTGACGTTCTAAAGTGATCAGCTGTAATGTTTGTAATTCAGGTATGTTTTTCATGTCAATAGAATACAAATGTATTGAATAAAAAGAGACAAAGCTCGTTCAGTTTTATTTGAAATAAATAGAAAACTTGCATATCGTATGTATAGGTTTATTTTTAAAAATGTAAAGGACATAAAAGATGCTTTTCAATTATCCGGAATAATTCTATAAAACTGAATTGAAATTCCTGAAAAATTTTATTTCTATAAGATATATGGAATAAAATGGTGTATAAAATACTTTTTAAGTAAGGTTTATTTTTAATTCAATATTTAAAATAATTCCAATTTTTGAAAAAATAGAGTTATTTATTTTAAGTATTTTGTTTTCAATATTTTAAAGTGTTTGTTTTTATGTTTATAGTATCTGTGACGTATGTGTTTATGAGCTTGTAGTGTATCTGTAGCGTATCGGTTTTCTTGGGTTGAGTATAAAATAACTATAACATTGCATCAATATTTATGACGGTGAAAATATAATTGAGAAAATGAAAATGTACTTATAAAAAAGTATTCCCATGCTTATTTTATGGGTGCTGTTTTTATCAGATATCAAGGTTTAGAAGATCAAAAAAAATCAAAGAAATATCATTTGCTTATAGGAACAAAATTATCAATGTAATGTAGCAGAAAGCTTCTTTAGCTAAAACCATATTAACAATCAATTTAAATACAATAAACACAGAATGAAAAAGTATCTACTACCATTATTTGTAATGGCTTACTCGCTCAACTATTCACAAGTTGGCATCAATACTCCCAATCCACAGGGAATCTTTAATATTGATGGGAAAAAAGATAATAATGGCACAGGAAGTCCTACGGGAGTGCAACAGGCCAATGATTTTGTAGTAACAGCCGATGGAAGTGTTGGGGTGGGAACTACATCACCTGATCTGTCTGCAATGCTGGAACTTAATGTCAGTCAGTTGGTATCTGGAAAGCAGAAAGGCTTTCTGGGGCCAAGAGTAGCTTTAACGGCTTATAACGACGCTTCTACAATTCCCAGTCCGGCTACAGGACTGTTGGTTTATAATCTGGGAACTCAATCTACATTTACCTATGCAGGATATGTATATTGGGACGGCTCCCAATGGAGACCTTTGGATGGACGTTCATTACAGCAGGGAAGCATAGGAGCCTTAAGATGTACCGATGCTAATCTTGACCCCTTAACGTATACTGCCGGAACTCCTTTTCAGGGAACAATGACAATTCCTTATACAGGAGGAAACGGTGGAATATATGCTGGACAGGTAATAGGACCCGTAAACGGACTTACCGCAACCCTTACACAAGGAAATTTTGCACAGGGATCAGGAAGTTTAACCTATACAGTCTCCGGAACCCCTACAGTCTCCAGCCCTAATACAACGGTATTTCCTGTTTCCGTCGGCGGACAGACGTGTAATGCAGAAGTAGGTGGCGGTAAGAAACTTAGCCCGGGAGAATATCAGTTCTTCACATATGAGGTTCTTGCCACTACAACAGGATTATTGAGTACGATGATTCCGGATGCACCTATTTTAGGTGGAAAAGTTAGATTGGATATTAGATTTTTGTCCAGTTCTAATACAGGGTCGGGTGGAGTGACTTACAATCCGAGATTAGTGAATGTATCTTCCAGTAATGTTAAAATGTGGTATTCAGCACTATCCAGTGTAGACCGTTTTAGACGGGCCAATATTTTAGTAGCTCCGGGAGGATATGTAGAAACAGATAACGGGATCTATCTTAACTGGGGAGATAATATGAACAGTGCTTCAACACCTATTACTGCTACCAGCAGCTCTGATGATTCTCAGGAAATAGAAACTATAGATCTTGCTATTGATGGAGTTTGGTATCGATTAACCGTTTTTGTTTATGTAGATAACTTAAACGATACAATTCCTGCCAATAACATCAGACGTATTCATATTACAGCACAAAGAATGTCTTCTTAATATTGAATTCCGGCGGGGCTCCGCCCCGCCGGAACCTTTAAAGTATCTGTTATGATTAAGTTGATAAAAAGATACATAAGATCGTTCTTTTGAAGCCTTTGACTTATCCCTTTGAACAAAACACAAATTGATTATAAATACTGCCTTCTTATTAATGAAAGGTTGGCAGTATTTTAAAAAGAAGAAGAATGAATTATAAAAACATTCATATAGGAAATCTCATCAAAACTGCTGTTGCTGAAAGCAGAGTAGAACTATCCCGTATCTGTAATTTTCTGCATTGTACAGAAAAAGAAGTTGGAGAAATGTATACCTGCGGCAGCCTGGATACCCAAATTTTACTGAAATGGAGTAAACTTTTGGAATATGATTTCTTCAGAATCTATTCCCAGCACCTTATTCTTTATGCTCCGGCCACCCCCAAAACGAAAAACGCTTCATCTGCAGATAAAAAACAGGATTACCCCGGTTCCGTAAAAATATTTATACCCGGGAAGTCATAGATTTTATTCTTGAACAGATAAAAAATAGCAAAATGACAAAGGAAGAAATTGTTATACGGTATAAAATTCCCAAAACAACCCTTTATAAATGGATTGATAAATACAGTAAGTAAACCGGATATAGAGAGAATTAAAATATGGAAAAATATAAACAACCGGATTTTAAACAGATTTACACAGACATGATTATCAGTAAATACCCGAATAAATATGGTCTGTGCGAATATTTATTGTCCAAAAATGAACTTTTAGCCTTGGATATTCTGAAGCTTAATACCATTATCTTCGGGGCTTCTGAAAAAAACAACAGCAAGTATCGTTCATATAAAACAACTGATATTCTTAGTATTTTGGATTATCAGAAAGAACATAAACTGAATAATAGCCAGGTAGCCCTTCATTTTAAACTAAGCCGTAATACCATAGCAAAATGGAGAAAAATATTTTTGGTATAAATAGATAATTCTGTAAAAATAACAGTGATTTTTAAACATGAAAGCTTAAGGAAATAGACTTGATATTACCAACTTAAAATGCTTATTATGAGATGTTTTATCATCCTTTCATGATCTTTCTTATCTTCAAAAAGTTGAAATTATAAAACTTATTCCTGTAAATATATTTAATCATAATTAATTATTGAAATGAAATATAAACGCATTTTGGCTATTTTTGTATTGAATTTCATGCTTTTTGCTAAATATCTATAAATTATGTTCCGTAAAATCTGGGATTATATTGCGAACAGGCATATTGCTCCCAATACAGGTCCGCTTGAGCTTATTGAAGCTCAGAGAATGAATCTTTTTGCGTTTTCTATTGGAGCTGTTTTAATCTTTAATGGCTGCAGAGATCTGTTATTTGGGCTAAAAATCAATTTTTATGTTCTATCGGCATTGGGATTATTCTACCTTTACCTTTTCTTTTTTACAAAGGCGAGATATAACCATTTTGTTACGCTGTTTAGCTTAGAACTTTTTATGTTCCTGGTTTTCTTTTTCTCATCCACTACAGGTTTTGAAAACGGATTGTCATTATATTATTTTGTCATTATGCTGGCCTCACTGTTTATTTTTAACTCTAAAAAAACAGTATGGTATAATCTCATTGTTTATCTTACAGCACTCGTTTTTTTCAGCATCAGCCATTATTATGATTTCAGGATATTTACGATTAAAGGAGCAGATAATGTGCTGTTTTCAGAAAATCAAAGGCTGATTACCTTTTTGCAGGTGTTTTTAGGAGTGAGTATCCTTGGGTATTTTATACTCTCAAAGCAGTTCAAGATTGTAAAGTTATATCAGCAGGCGATAAGAAGTGAAAAGATTATAGCCGATATGAGAACAAAACTCAACAGCAAAGATCAGATAGACCTGGAAGGCATTGTAAAGCTGGCTATGAATGATGATATTGCCTTTATTCCTAAAGTAAAACAGACATTTCCCAATTTATATGGTAACCTGTTAGAACTTAATTCTGATATGAATGCTGATGAATTTAAACTTTGTGCCCTGATTAAATTAGGTTTTACAACAAAAGATATTGCGGAGTACAATCACCTTGCAGTACGAACCATACAGACCAGAAAAAGCAGACTCAGAAAATCATTCAGAATCTCTGCCGATGTTGATCTCTATAGATGGATTGATACAATATAGTCAGATAATAATTGATTCATAATATTGTTAATCAGCTTTAGGGACTGTGCTATTTGCGTTTTGAAATAAAAAAGAGTGGTAAAATCTTGTTTTTTGCCTGAAATTAACTAATTTTATCCCAACCAAGTAAACAATCTGTTTTGAGAACAACTCTTAAACCTGTTATAGCTTAGTATTAGCCTTCACAAACCACAGGCTAATTATTCTTTCGTTCAGATAACTCTATCTGAACAGGTTTTCATTTAACCCTATTATTTTACTGCATTGCCAAGAAGGCAACTGTATCTGCTATTTCTGTTTTGACAACTTTGTTGTTCAGAAGGAAATAGGAGAGTGTATTTCTGTTCAATAGCTGTACTTATTGTGTAATGCATGAATAATAGGTGAAAAAATTCTAAAGAATATTAAGCACCAATTATAATGAGTATAGAGTATACATGGGGAGTAAAAGCCCAAAACACCCCGCTTTTGAAAAAGAAATGCAATCATTGTGACAGCGACAGGTTTTACTGCAGTGATAAATTCAGGCTGAATGCCCAAAAAAGAATATTGACATTTGGTTAATTTACCGATGTGTAAAATGCAATAGCCGATACAATATGACCCTTTTTTCAAGAATTAGAACCGAATCTATCAGTAAGGAAATTTTCAACAGACTTTCAGAGAATGATACAGATCTGGCCTGGGAATATGCATTTTCCCGCGAAACAAGAAGGAAAAATAATGCAGAGGCAGATTTAGACAGTGTGGCATATGAAATTCAGTTTGATGAAATTTCGATAGAGCAATTGATGGCTTCAGAAAATGAAATACTGAGTTTTAAAATCAATTGTCCTTTTGAATTTAATCTGAAATTATCTACCGTGGTGAGAACCTGTTTACAACTTTCATCAGGCAAAATGAATCAATTGATTGATGCAAATGCTGTTTTCGTTCATGAAAGACCATTACAGAAAAAACATAAAGTTCAGAACGGAGATATTGTTAAAATTCAAAAAGATATATTGAAGAGTATATTATGCAATGAAGAAAAACACGTTGAAGCAAATGTAAAAGAATAAATCTCAATCAAAAATTAAGCTGTATAATATTTTGCCACTAATTCACAAATAAAAAAAGAATTCGTGCATTAGTGGCAATTAAAAATCTGCATAATCTCCGGAATCTGCGAGATAAAAAATGGTTTTCAAAGAGATTCTTCACTACGCGTTTGAACTACGTTCGAAGACCTTCAGTCTGTATTCAGAATGAGATTTTGGAGACAGACATCTATCTATTGTAATGGATTTATCCGGAAAACTCATCCAGCATATCTGCGGAAGGAACAAAAAACAAAGTTCCTGTCCGGGCAGTACTGAAATCCAGAATTCTGTCGTAATTTCCTGCAGGATCACCAATGAACATATTGGTCAGCATTTTTTCTACAGTACTGAATGTACTTGCATAGCAGATAAAATAAGTTCCCATTTCATTCGTGGAAACATTTCCGAAAGGCATATTGTCTCTAACCACTTTGAAATCATCTCCCACGTTCGCCAAAGCGATGTGAGAATTTTTAGGTTTTACATCATCATCCATTTCGATATCCTGTTCTTTGGATCTTCCGATCACTTTTTCCTGATCTTCTACAGAAAGAGACTTCCAGGCATTCATATTATGGATATATTTCTGAACAAAAAGATAACTTCCTCCCTCATATTCGGGGTCTGTATCTCCTATTACTGCAAAATAATCACGGTCCTTTCCATGTGGATTTTCCGTACCGTCTACAAAACCTAAAATAGATCTGCTGTCCCAATAGCGGAACCCCTGTACCTCTACCACACAATCAGCAATTTCTGTCATAAAATCCGAAATGGTAGAAGCCATATCATACGCCAGACTTTTTTCATCAGAACGAATATGAAAGTGAATATCGCCTCTCGTACTCACCGCAGTGTGTTTACTGCCTTTTATTTCTTCAAATTTTTTAAACTCTTTAGGTAACGGGCTTGGTAATTCAAGTTGTAACCATGCCTCATATCCAATTCCCATTACACAGCTCGCTTTGGAATTCGGAAAACGGTCAAGTGCAGAATTGTTCAGATTGGTAACCAAAGCACACATTCTCTGAAATACAGATTTAATCTTGGCGGCATCTGCATTCTCTTTGAAATTCCAGACTAGGAAATAAGTATTGTTGTTAGGATAATCGGTGACATTTTGAGAGTTCATATTTTTTTGTGTTTCGTTTGCAGACATTTTTATTGTTTCAAATCAATCAAATTTAATAAATGATAATGGTAACCCATCACTTTATTCTTTAGATAAACAATTTATGACATTTTTTTCACAAATTACTGCAAAGACTTTTATATTTTCCATCATTAATCAAGCTGTAAAATGAGTATTATTGTAATGAAATAAACCTTCAATAAATTAATATGGGGCATTGGGAGATTTTTCTGTTCTTTTTGATAATTGCATTTGTGTACTCATCAGTTGGATTTGGCGGTGGTTCCAGTTATCTGGCAGTATTGGCTATGTATAGCCTGCCTTATCAGGAAATCCGCTTAACTGCATTGATCTGTAACGTCATTGTGGTGGTGGGTGGTGTTTATATTTACATTAAAAACAAACAGATCGATTGGAAAAAAGTACTCCCCATTACATTGGTAAGTGTTCCTATGGCTTATTTAGGAGCCATACTGAAAATAAGCCAGGAAACATTTTTCCTGATCTTAGGAGTCACTCTTATCATTGCTGCACTCTTATTATGGATTAAAACAGACTCTAAAAGTGATGAAAAGATATCACAGGAATCAAAATCAGCCATCTTTGGAAATAGCCTTTTAGGCGGTGGAATTGGCTTTTTGTCAGGATTAGTGGGAATTGGTGGCGGAATTTTCCTTTCTCCTTTATTAAATCTGATGAAATGGGATACCCCAAGGAAAATTGCAGCTACTTCCAGTGTTTTTATATTGGTGAATTCCATATCGGGAATTTTCGGACAATTATCAAAACTGTCTGTAGATATGGATTATTTTAGAATTGCAAGCTTATGTCTCGCTGTTTTGATAGGTGGCCAGATTGGATCCAGAATGTCCCTGAAATGGAATCCTCTGGTGATCAAAAGAATGACTGCAGTTCTTGTATTGGTGGCGGGAGTAAATGTTCTCATAAAATATTGGTAAAAAATAGCTTAAAAATAAAATGAAACTTAAAATATTAGCCTTTGGAATAGCGAAAGATATTTTCGGAGCCCCGGAAAAAGAATTAGAATTTCAGGATGGTTTGAATGTGATTCAATTGAAAGAGAAATTGGAACAAGACTTTCCACAACTCATAAAACTGAAATCCTATTTCATTGCAGTGAATGAAGAGTATGCTGAAGACGATCAGACCATTGTAAGCACAGATGAAATAGCGGTGATCCCTCCTGTGAGTGGAGGATAAGCCCAACCATTCGTGCATTCGTGGCGAAAAAAAAGAACTTGTGGAATTAAAGCCAAAATTGAAAAGAAATGATTGACATCAGAATAACAGAAGATACATTAGATATAACCGAATGTCTTACTCTGGCTCAGGACTTAAGTAGTGGAGGTATTGCAACATTTATAGGAACTGTCCGCAACGTCACTCAGAATAAACCAGTCATCCGTTTAGAATATGAAGGGTACCAACCTATGGCTGTAAAAGAAATCAAAAAGATTATAGATCAGGCTATAGAATTATTTTCTGTCCGTAATATTGTGGTTCATCATCGTATTGGAATTTTGTTTCCTGGTGATGCTGCAGTAATTATTGTGGTAAGTGACGGACACCGTGATGCGGTTTTTGATGCCTGCCGTTATATCATTGATACCATAAAGAAAACAGTTCCTATATGGAAAAAAGAAATTTTTGAAGATGGTGAGGAATGGGTTTCCGCCCATCCATAATTGAAGACCGAAAATTCGTATATTTACTATAACAGATTATTCAGATATGAAAACCAATACATTAGAAAATAAATCTGTACAGAAGATAGATATTGTCAAAGTTAAAGAAAACAGCAGCTTTCCCTATACTGATGATCTCTCTGTAGAAGAACCGCTGGAAATCCAGATTTCCTATGGCCAAAAGGACCAGAGGATCAGTAAAAACATATCTGTCACCATGAGAACACCTGGGAATGATGCAGAGCTGGCAGCCGGTTTTCTATTCACAGAAGGAATCATTTCAGGATATCATCAGATTCAGAATATAGATCATCCACAGGCAGAATGCTCCAGAAACCGGGAAAATATTATTGAAGTGGAGTTGACTGAAGATTTTACTCCTCATCTAAAGAATGTTGACAGAAACTTTTATACTACATCCAGTTGTGGAGTATGCGGAAAAGGTTCTATCGAATCCATAAAGACCGTAAGCACTTTTAAGGATATCAAACGGGAAGATCAGATCTTACTATTTGATGTTTTGTATCGGCTATCCAATAATTTACAGTCTTTTCAGAATAATTTCAGTGCCACAGGAGGAATTCATGCCTCAGGAATCTTTGATTTTGAAGGCCAACTATTGGCATTACGGGAAGACGTAGGAAGACATAACGCATTGGATAAACTGATTGGCCATGCATTGTTTACAGGACAACTTCCTTTGAAAGATAAAATTTTGGTGCTCAGTGGAAGAGCCAGTTTTGAACTCATTCAGAAAGCAGCTATGGCAGGGATTACTGTAGTGGCCGCAATAGGAGCACCATCCAGCCTTGCAGTAGAGGTAGCTAAAGAGTTTGATATGACTTTGCTGGGTTTCCTCAGAGACAACAGATTTAATATTTATAATGAAAGCAGCTTCCACAAAATCATTGAAAAATAAAAAAATCGTAATCAAAAATAACCATCACGAACAAATAAAATAATTTGATTTCGTGGTTAAAAGAAATAAACCAAATGAAAATAAGAATAAAAGACAACTCCATCAGATTTCGTTTAACCCAATCCGAGGTTTCAGAATTAGGAAGAAGCGGAATTGTTTCCAGTTTTACAGAGTTTGTAGACAGACCATTCATTTATGCTATAGAGAAAACAAAAGACGCAGTATTATCTGCAGCATTCATTGAAAATAGAATAGTCATGAAAATGCCTGAAGCGATGGTAGAAGAGTGGATATCTACAGATATTGTAGGATTTGACGGGCAGGCAGGTCTGGTAAAGCTTTTGGTAGAAAAAGACTTCGTATGCATAGATAATACGTTGGAAGACCAAAGCGATAACTATCCGAATCCCAATCTTAAATGTTAATCACTTTACAAAATAAAAGGTTATGGAAGACAATAATAAAAAGAAAGTAGAAGAAGAAATCAGCAGAGAACCCAATGCTGAAAATCCATTCACTTTACTTGACCTTAAATTGACACACGTAGAAAAAGCAGCTGCAGGAGTTCCGGCAGTAATGGCTGCTTTTAGTGATTTATTTGAAGAAAAAACACCTGTCCGAGGGATGAGAGCCCTGTTCAAAATGAATCAGATGGGTGGTTTCGACTGTCCAAGCTGTGCCTGGCCGGATCCTGATGATGAGCGTTCCGTTCTTGGAGAATATTGTGAAAATGGGGCAAAAGCCCTTGCGGAAGAAGCCACTACCAAAAGAGTAACGCCTGAATTTTTCAAACAGAATTCCGTATATGATCTGGCAAAATTAGATGATTATCAGATTGGTAAAATGGGCCGACTTACTGATCCTATGTATCTCGCTCCGGGAGCTACTCATTATGAACCCATCAGTTGGGATCATGCCTTTAAAAAAATTGCGGAACACTTTAATGCACTTGAATCTCCGGATCAGGCTGCCTTTTATACATCCGGCAGAACGAGTAATGAAGCATCATTTGTCTATCAGTTATTTGCCAAAGAATTTGGAACGAATAATATGCCCGACTGTTCCAATATGTGCCATGAAACTTCAGGTTCTGCACTTCGTCCAACCATAGGAATCGGTAAAGGAACCGTAACACTGGAAGACTTTTATGATGCAGAAGTCATTGTCATTATTGGTCAGAATCCAGGAACCAATGCCCCAAGAATGATGAGTGCCTTGGCAAAAGGAAAGAAAAACGGAGCTAAAATTATAGCCATTAATCCATTACCGGAAGCTGGATTGATGGGATTCATTAATCCTCAGAGCGTCAAAGAAATCCTTACGGGCGGTGTTCAGCTGGCAGATCTTTATTTACCGGTAAAGATTAACGGAGATATGGCTTTATTAAAAGCTTTGGAGCTTCTTTTAATCGAATTTGAAAAACAAAATCCAGGTAAAGTTTTTGATGAAGATTTCATTAAGAATAAAACAGTAGGATATGAAGACTTTATGAAGCAGTTTGATAAGTATAAGCTTGACGAATTAGCTGAACTTTCAGGGGTTTCCAAAGAAGCTCTTCGCCAGGCTGCAGAAATGATGGCTTTCAAAAAGAAGATTATCGTGAGTTGGGGAATGGGACTTACTCAGCAGCCCAACGGAGTAGATATGATCCGCGAAATCCTGAATATTCTTTTACTGAAAGGAAGTATTGGTAAACCTGGAGCAGGAGTTTGCCCCGTAAGAGGTCACAGTAATGTTCAGGGAAACAGAACGATGATGATTGATGAAAAACCTACTGATGAACAGCTTGATCGCCTGGAAAATTTCTACGGATTTAAAGTTCCGCGTAAACATGGATACGATGTAGTACGCGCCATAAAAGCCATTCATGAAGAAAAAATAAAAGTGATGTTCTGTATGGGAGGTAACTTTATTTCTGCAACTCCTGATACGACTTATACAGCCAATGCTTTGAGAAAACTTAATTTATTGGTATCTGTTTCCACTAAGTTGAACAGAGGACATCTTGTTCATGGAAAAGAAGCTTTGATTCTCCCGACTTATGGCCGAAGTGATAAAGATATTGTCAATGGTGAAGTACAGATCATCACCACAGAAAACTCCATGGGAGTTGTTCAGAGTTCAAAAGGAATGCTGGATGCCGTTTCGGATAACCTCATCAATGAAACCCAGATTGTATGCCGTATGGCAATGGCTACTTTAGGGGATCGTTCTGTGGTAAACTGGCAACGTTTCCACGATAGTTATGATGCGGTAAGGGATGATATTGAACAGTGTATCCCCGGCTTTGCAGACTACAATGTCCGTGTCAGACAAAAAGGTGGATTCTATCTTCCCAATGCAGCAAGAGATGAACAGCGTTTTGCGAAAGAATATGGGGGACGTGCTCCGTTTACGTTAACGGAAATTCCGGACAATACATTAGCTTCTGATGAATATATGATGGCTACAACCCGTACTCACGATCAATTCAATACCACTATTTATGGCTTAGATGACCGCTATCGCGGAATTAAAAATGAGCGTCGTGTCATCTTCATGAACCAAAAAGATATTGATAAAGCAGGATTTAAAGCAGGTGATAAAGTAGACCTTTTTAACTATGATGACGGAATAGAAAGAGTGGCACCTCTGTTTATTATCGTTTCCTATCAGATTCCTGAAAAGAATACAGTTACTTATTTCCCGGAAACCAATGTTTTAGTATCTGTAAATAATGTTGTGAAGGAAAGTAATATGCCAGCTTCCAAATATGTGAAAATCAAGATTAAAAAACACGACCCTGAGGTATATAAAAAAGTAGATGAAATGTTGTATCAGGGAGCCATTCAAAAACCATAATTATTCTTATATTGTTGTATGAAAAAAATACTGCCTGTAGCGCTGCTATTGCTTTCTGGTTGGGCCTTTTGTCAATCCGGATTCAAATTGAAAGTGAATGGGGAAGTTCCCACACCTTTAGAGCTGAGTCTGACTGATTTATCAAAGATGCCGAGAAAAGAAGCCTCTCTTAAAGATAAAGATGGAAGTATTCATATTTACGCTGGAGTTTCCATCCGCGATATTCTTGCAAAGGCTGGAGCACCCTCAGGAAAAGAGCTTCACGGTGAAAATATATCAAAATATCTGTTGGCAAAATGTAAAGATGGCTATCAGGTTTTGTTTTCGTTAGCTGAGTTGGATGCTTCCATTGCAGATAAAAATGTGATTGTAGCAGATACAATGGACGGAAAACCTCTGGCAGAATCCAAAGGTCCGCTCCGTATTGTTGCAGAAGGCGAAAAGAAGCCTGCACGCAGCTCTTATCAATTGGAATCTTTAGTAATAGGACAGATAAAAAAATAATTTTTAAAATAAAGCTTTACAAAAAACGGTATGATTATAAGGAAAAAGGAACATTGGTTTAAAATGCTTTTTGTCTGGCATGGTTCAGTATTACCTGGGCTGTTGCCACGTCTCTTTTTGCTTTTTATCTTATCGCTAGGGATAGTTTATCTTCGTGGAGTTATTTTTTCCTTTAAAATTCCACTTAACCCGGCACCATTAACGTTATTTGGCTTTGTATTGGCCTTATTTTTAGGTTTTAAGAATAATGCCAGCTATGACAGATTCTGGGAAGGGCGTAAATTATGGGGAGCTTTATTAAATACTGCACGTTCTTTAACCCGTCAGGCTTTAACCCTGAAAAATGTAAAAGGCAGCAGTGTTTCTGCTTCCGAATTTATCAATTTGTTAGGAGCCTTTATTTTTGCCCTGAAACATCAGCTGAGAGGAACAGATGCTCATGAAGATTTAAAAGAAAGACTGAGTGAAGATCAGCTAAAAATTGTTTCTGCAGCAAAGTATAAACCTGCTGTTATCATGAGACTATTGGGAGAATGGGTTCAGAAAGCTAAAGACGAAGGAAGTATTGATACGATTCAACAGGCGCGTTTTGACGAAAATTTTGATAAACTTTCTGATATTTTAGGTGGATGTGAAAGAATCGTTTCCACACCATTGCCTTACAGTTACCGTGTTTTACTGCACCGTACCGTATACATTTACTGTTTTCTTTTACCGTTTGGATTAGTAGACTCTCTGAGGTGGTTTACTCCGCTTATCGTTGTGTTTGTGGCTTATACATTTGTGGCATTTGAAGCAATCGCAGATGAAATTGAAGAGC
Organism: Chryseobacterium sp. CH25; assembly: GCF_004119455.1. Classification (GTDB taxonomy): domain Bacteria; phylum Bacteroidota; class Bacteroidia; order Flavobacteriales; family Weeksellaceae; genus Chryseobacterium. Next base: position 432,489 of record NZ_NRQT01000001.1, on the reverse strand, counting down.
CATTTGGTACAGAGGCCAATGATCTGGCTTTGAACAGTATGTCTGTCATGATTGAAGAAACCATTCATGAAATGGCAGGAGAGGAGATTACTGCATCTAAAAAAGTACAGCAAACGATCATAGATTGATGGTAAGCTTATGGAATCGTTAGGAAAACCTGTTATTTATACCATTGGACATTCTACTCATCCCTTGGAAGAGTTTCTTGAGATGTTGAAATCATTCAATATTAAAGTTTTGGCTGATGTTCGGAGGTTTGCAGACTCAAAAAGATATCCGTGGTTCAGTAAAGAAAATCTGGAAAAAGTATTACCGGAAAATGCTATTGAGTATATCCATTTTGAAGCATTGGGAGGGAGGAGAAAAGTACAGCCCAATTCAGTTAACAGCCGTTGGAAAAATGAATCTTTCCGTGGGTATGCTGATTATATGCAGACTGAAGAATTCTCCAAAGCTATTGAAAAACTTGAAACCCTTGCAAAGATAAATACAACAGCTTTTATGTGCTCAGAAGCCGTATGGTGGAGCTGCCACCGATCTATGATTTCAGATTATCTAAAAGCAAAAGGATGGGATGTGGAACATATTATGGATATTGGAAAAGCGGTAGAGCATCCTTACACAGCTCCTGCAAGAATCAGTAACGGACAGGTTTTCTATTCAGATGCCAGTTTATTTGATTAAATAATCCCTTTATATCATTGCAAGCAAAGCAATCTTCGTGTTGGAAAACGCAAAGGCACAAGTTATTTATATGCTAAATGTTTTAAGGCGCAAAGATTTTATCTGCGATAAAATTGAATGCTGCAGAAATAATCATCTGTGTAAATCTGTGAGATCTGTGGGAAATAAAAACTATCGCTGATTAAGCTGATGACACTGATTCTTTTTGCTAAATACTAATTGCACGAATTTTTATATGAATAAATACAGGCATCAGTTAATACCCCCAAATTATTCGTGCATTCGTGGCCAATAAAACTATCGTGGTATTTCACCAATACCATTTTTCAAAGAAAACACTTCCTTCTCTGGAAATTGTTTTTTTATTTTTCTCACCGCATCCACACTTCGTTTACCGGATTGACAGTAAATTATGATAGGACTTAAAACCGAAGAAATAAAAGGAAAGTGGCTTTCCAGTTCATTTAATGGAATATTTTTTCCACCAATATTAAAGTGTTGATGTTCTTCCTTTGTTCGCACGTCTATAACTTCAAATTTGTTTTGATTTTGCTTAAATTCTTCAAAACTCACAAGTTGAACAGTCTGTGGAAGATCAGTAATTTGAACAGAAGTTTTTCTAAGCTTAATGATCTGAGTCTTGCCATTCATTACATTAATCATCCATAGTTTTCCAGCTAAAGTTTCTTCAGATCCGATGAGGTATTTTATAGCTTCGTTAGCCTGCATACAGCCTACAATTCCGGCCAAAGTTGGAATTACACCACCTTCTCTGCAATTGGGAACCTGAGACTCTTCTGCATTTGGGAAAACATCACGATAATTTGGAGAATATGTACCATCTTTTTGTAAAACATTCCAGATGCTGACCTGACCTTCATGTTGGTAAATAGCCCCATACACTAAAGGTTTTCCAGCCAAGACACAGGCGTCATTCAACAGGCATTTCGTTTCAAAATTATCAGTTCCTTCAATGATGAGGTCAAATTCTGAGATCAATTCCATAACATTAGAAGAAGTGATTCTTAGCCTATAAGGAATAATAGAAACAGAAGGATTTTGTTGCTCCAATCTTTTAGCCGCAACATCTACTTTGTAAACTCCTACATCCTCAGGACTGTACAAAATCTGGCGATGGAGATTGCTTAAAGAAACAGTATCATCATCCGCAATACCAAGAGTTCCAATACCGGAAGAAGCAAGATATTGAGCAGTAGGGCAGCCAAGTCCGCCCATTCCTACAATAAGAACTCTGGCATTTTTTAGCAATTCCTGAGAGGCCGTCCCAAATCCTGGTAAAGCAATCTGACATTGATAACGTTCAAAAGATGTATTCATAATTATTCTTTTTGCCACGAATGCACGAATTTTTAATGCTTATTTATTCCCTTTATTTTTAGAATTATTCATGTATTCGTGGCGATTAAATATTCTCGCAGATCACACAGATTTCGCAGATTTTCAAAATGACTTGGCTATGCAATTATGCAGTACTCAATTTTATCGCAGATAAAATCTTTGCGCCTTAAAAGCATTTAGCATATAAATACCTTGCGCCTTTGCGTTCTCCAACAAAATAATAGAGTCTTAAAACTGAGATTGCTTCGCTTTGCTCGCAATGACAATTGATGTTTTTACTTTTGTTAATCGCCTATGTGTCGATGTGGTAAAAAATCAGCTTTTCAGGATTTGTTGTGCTTTTTCTGCATCTTCAGGCGTATTCACATTCATCAAAGCATCCGGATTATCAGGTTTTAATATCAGGATATCACTATTAATTAAAACCTTACGCGGACAGGTATTTCCAATTCCCAGAAAGTTAAGCAGCAAAGGATAGCTTTTAGGCTCCCAAATCGTAATTAAAGGCTCCGGTAATCCATCAAAAGGGCTTTCATAAGTGGTTGCAGCCTTTTCAGGATCTCTTGACTGTACTAAGAACTCCAGAGATTTTGGATCGAGTAGAGGAAGATCACAGGCCACTACCAGCCATGCTTTATCTCTTTGAGCACGTAATGCAGAAAGAATTCCGCCAAAAGGACCCATATTCAGGAAGGTATCGGTAAGAGCTTTATAATTGGGGTCAAAATTTTCCAGTTGATCCTGTCTGCAGGAGATAAAAACCTTATCACAAAACGGAGCCAGAAGATCAGCCGCAAAATAGCGCTGTTCCTTTCCATGCCATTGAAGGAGATCTTTAGCCTTTCCCATTCTTAAGCTTTTTCCACCAGCGAGAACAAGGCCATTGATTTTAGGAATGACATTAGACTCTTTTGAAATCATTTTTTCCACCTGATTTTTCTATTAATTTAATTTCTTTGATAACAATATCGTGGCTTAATGCTTTACACATATCATAAACAGTGAGTGCTGCAACAGAGGCACCGGTAAGAGCTTCCATTTCTACACCTGTTTTAGCTTCAATGCTGGCAGTGCATTCAATGACAATATCATTTTGCTCATTCAGTTCTATCTGTAAATTACAGTTATCGAGTCCAATAGGATGACAAAGAGGAATAAGTTCACTTGTTTTTTTAGCCCCCATAATTCCTGCAATAATGGCAATTTGGAATACTGAACCCTTTTTTGTTTTGAAATCGTCCTGTTGTAAAGCTTCCAATACATTTTCAGGCAAAGAGATGATGGCTTGTGCAACCGCTTTTCTCTTGGTAACACTTTTTCCACCAACATCTACAATTGCAGGCTGCCCGTTCTTATTAAGATGAGTAAATTCTGACATATATTGTTTTTTTTACCACTGATGTGGTGTTTTTTGCCACGAATTTTCCAAAGGAATCTATATCGTTATATTCCAATATAGTATTCGTGCATTCGTGGCATTTTATACGTTATTTTAATCATTATATTTCCATATTCGGTACACGTCTCCCTTTTTAAAACTATTCTGTTCCAAAGGAAGCTCCATAAAAGCATTCGTGTCCGCAAGATGAGAAAAATCTCCTGAACCATTTGTATTCACCGATTCAGCAGTGAGCTGCCCCAATTGATTTGTACTCAGTTTCACCTGAACAAAATATTGGAGAGCAAATGGAACTTCAATATCGTTTTGTAATACCGCAAACTGAATAGATTTTCCTGATATTTCCAAAGACTTTTCCAGCCAGGGAATAAAGTATCTGTGTAAACACATAAATACAGAAACTGGGTTTCCCGGAAATGCAAAAACAAGTTTCTGTGCATCATTTTTACCAAACCAAAAAGGCTTCCCCGGTCTTTGTTTTATTTTGTGAAAAAGCTTTTCAATTCCCAGTTCTTCACAGACTTGAGGTAAATAGTCAAATTTTCCCATAGATACTCCGCCACTCATTAGCAGCACGTCATATTCATGGATACAACGGGAAATTTCTTTTTTGATCTCTTCATAATCATCGTTGAGGTGAAGAGTATCTGCTTCGATATGATATTTTTTTAAAACAGACTGTATGGTAACTCCATTTGAGCGTCTTAATTGGTAGGGAGAAGGAATAGATTCCGGGCTTATCATTTCATCTCCTGTAGAAATGATGATGATCTTAGGCAATTTCTTTACTGCAACAGAGGTTTTTCCAATAGAAGAGGCTATGCCAATAATTGCCGGAGTGATCACTTGATTGGCCTGTACCAAAATTTCACCTACTTTTTTATCTCTGCCTTTCAGATGAATATTCTGTCCTTTTTTAATATCAATGGTGATACTTGCGATCCCATTATTGATGGAAATGTCTTCATATCGGATTACAGTATCAACCGTTTGATCTAAAGCTGCTCCGGTCATAATTTCTATACATTCAGTTTCCGAATCAGTAGCTACGGAAGGTTCTCCCGCAGACTGTACAGCTTTGATAGGATAGGAACGAATGCCTTTTTCATAAGCAGCATAGCAAATGGCAATTCCATCTACGGTAGGGCGGTCAAAAGGTGGTAAATCCCGATCTGCGGTAAGGTCTTCCGCCAAAACTCTTCCTAATGCTTGGTCATAAGCAATATATTCAATTCCGAAATCATTCGTTTGGGAAAGGATGAGGTCTTCTGCCTGTTGTACGGTTATCATTTCCATAGTTATCCTCCTATTGTTGCCATCGACTGATGAATGGATGATGCGTTAAGGCTCTGCTGTTCTGCTTCCCATCCGTCTTTGGGTTTATGATGTATGCTGTTGATGATGATATTTTTCAATTCGTTATCGGTTGTTCCGGAGCGGATAAGATCTTTTAAATTGATTCCGCCACCTTCATACAGACAGGTTCTCAAGATTCCGGAAGGAGTGATCCGTATTCTGTTGCAATCTCCACAAAAAGAACGGGTATATGCGGCAATAATACCAATGTTTCCTGTAAAACCGGGTATTTTATAATTGTAAGAGGTGGAACTTTTAGGATCTTCCATTTTTTCTATTTCAGGAAAATGATTTCTGATGTGAGTATAGATTTGCGGATAATCCCATTTGGGAGCAACCTCAGCATCATTATTTCCATTGAAAGGCATTTCTTCAATAAAGCGGACATCCACCGGAAGGTCTTTTGTGAGTCCAATCAAAGGAATAATATCTTCAATATTCTGCTGATCCATTACTACTGTATTAATCTTTACTCTGATCTGATTCTTCAGTAAGCTATCGAGCGTTTTCATCACTTTATCAAAGCTTTTACGACGGGTAATTTTGAAAAAACGATCCTCATCCAATGTATCAAGACTAAGGTTGACAGATTTTACTCCAAATGCTTTAAGTTGTGGGATGTACTGTTCGGTAAGAAGTCCATTGGTGGTTAGGCTGATATCTGTAAGCCCATGAAGCTGTGATATTTTTTCAATAAGGCTGATGCAGTTTTTTCTGACAAACGGTTCACCACCTGTGATTCTGATTTTATCTACTCCAAGATCTGTAAAAACAGAACATATTCTGAGCATTTCTTCATCAGTCATCAGATCATTCTGTTTGATCCATGTAAGTCCGCTTTCCGGCATGCAGTAAGTACATCGGAGATTGCATCTGTCCACAACGGCCAGCCTTAGATAGTTGATATGTCTTCCGAATTTGTCTGTTAACATATAAGTAAAGGTAAAAGAACCTTACACAAATATACTTATTGTTTTCACGATAAACTAGAAATATAAATATCGAAAATTAGATAGAAAAAAAAGGTTTGTATCTCTTAAAAGTAAGATATATAGCTTGATAGAAGTGAAAGTTATTGTTTTTATAAACCTGACCAGTCTTAAATGATTATGGAAATATGATATTCTTATCACGGTTTCTGATATTTCCGGACGGGGAAGAAGAATGTATCTTTGCACGCTGCTAAAAACAACAGAAGATAAAAATATATTGAAGGGATTACAGAAACAATATATGAGGTATTTTCATAAATTAGTATTGAAAAGATTGGTATGATAATAGACAAAGAGTTGATTAATAAAAATTCAGTAGAAGAGGTGTTTAACAAAGGAATTGACGTTGTTTTTCAGGATGAGATCAGTGGGGATTCACTTAACTTTTTTCCTGAGAACTGTTTTACCATTATTTTATTAGATCAATGTGATGGTGGGAAATGCACCACCGGCCTGAATCAATACAGTTTAAAAGCTCAGCAATTATTCATCCATCTTCCCAAAAGAGAATACAAATGGGAACTGGCTCCTGGTACAGTAGGAAGAAGATTGATTATTAATGATGAAATTCTTAAAACCTTTTCTCCGACTCTTAAATTCACTTTTTCCTCTTACAGCAAATACGAAATGATAGCCCCTGATGATGAAACCTATCACAGGTTTAGTCTTGAGTTCAATGCTATCAGGAAGGAAATTGCTGCCGATGTTGTCTTTCCGGAACTGATCAACGCAAGGGTAAGGCTTTTAGCCCTTATTATCAATCTTTGGGTAGAACATGCTTACGGGAATAAAGCACTCAGTACTCCGGACAATCTTCCTTTCCGTTTTCATATGCTGGTGGACAAATATTATAAAACACAGAAAAATGTAGCTTTTTATGCTGATGAGCTGTGTATTACCCCTAATTATCTGGGAGTAATCTGCAGAAAACAGTATAAAATTTCACCGCTTGAGTTTATCAAAGAAAGAATTATTCTTGAAGCTAAAAATCTGCTCCACAGTTCAGATAAATCCATTAAAGAAATTGCTTTTGAACTTGGATTTCAGAACTTCTCCCACTTTTCTTATTTGTTCAGAGTAAAAACCGGATCTACTCCGAAAAATTACAGAAAAAAACTGCAGGAAGCTAAGCCGGATTCCGAATAAGCATCAAACAGACATTACAGTACGGAATATATGAACCGCATTTCCTGTAATTCTGATGATTTCAGGGTTGTGATTTTTTACAGTCACTTCAACTTTCATCTGTCCAATTCTATTGATAGTTTCTCCTTGCCTGCCGATAAATTCAAAAGTTCCATCAGAAGTTTCTACAATTCTGTTCTGAACAAGATAACCACCCAAAGGTCCACTGGCATTCCCGGTAACAGGATCTTCCTGAATACCGATAGCAGGAGCAAACATTCTTCCATAGGTTAAAACATCTTTATCATCAGAATCAAATGTAAATACAAAATAACCATTACAGCTAATTGTTTCGCTGAGATTGGCTAAAGCAGTAAAATCAGGATTCAGATGATTAAGTAATGTTCTGCTGTTAATGCCGATCATTACTTTAGAATGTTCTGTAGATGCAATCTGTACTGGACATTTCTCATTCAGATCCCAAATTTTTAAGCCTAAGGCATCTACAATTTTTTGTTTTATTGATGATTCAAAAGCTGGTTCCAGGCTAAAACTTCCCTGAGTCATTGTAATCTGATAGTCATTCTCTTCTTTTAGAATATTGATGGGTAAAATGCCAACCTGTGTATTGATGTTAATGGTACAGGAGTCTAGTTGGTTTTCCATAGCTACCGCATAAAGAGCTCCAATAGTAGCATGTCCACAAATAGGAACTTCAGTAGTGGGGGTGAAGTAACGTACATGGTAATCAAAATTATCATTCTGGTTAGGTTTTAACACAAATGCTGTTTCCGAATTATTGAGTTCCCTTGCAATGAGCTGCATTTCCTCAGCTGTCAGGATTTCAGCATTGAGTACTACACCAGCAGGATTTCCTTTGAATTTTTCTTTTGTAAAAGAATCAATTTGATACACGATTACTTCCTTCATCATAACTTATTAAATTCATCATAAAGATAAGTATAAATGAAATGATATTGTTTGTTTTTGCCTACTAAAGCAGGAATAAAATCTAAATGCATAGAAGTTTTGTTGGAAAACGCTAAGACGCAAGTTATTTATTTGCTTTGTGTTTTTAAGGCGCAAGGATTTTATCTGCGATAAAATTGAATGGCGTATATACAAAGTGTTTGTAGAAAACCAGCGAAATCTGCGAGAGCATATTAATCGGCACGAATGCACGAATAAGTTCTATGACTAAAGAGAAAAAATCAGCAAATAAACATTAAAAATATCCGTGCATTCGTGGCATTTATTTAATCATCATTCAGCCATTCAAGGAAGTTCTGAACCCTTACGCGGCTCACAACAATTTCATGGGGACACTCTGGCTCAAATTCAATTGCCAGCCTGCTGTTAACAACCTTTTTTATTCCTTTAATCGCTTTAATATTGGCAATACAGTTCCGGGAAACCCTGAAAAACACATCTTCTGTAAGTTGACCTTCCAACTGATCCAGAGTGTAATTAATGATATATCTTTTGTTATCAAATGTATGCAGCATGACTACTTTTTCTTCGCTGTAGAAGTAGGCAATGTTTCTGGATTCTACGTAGAGGTATCCGTCACGGGAATGAACAAGAAACCTGTTTTTTACCTTTTTCATAAGGGAAGACTCTACCATCCGGATGCCTATTTCTTTTTGTTCTCTGTCAAAATGAAGATCTTCAAGCTTGATAAGGGCACGTTCCAGATCCTCTTCAGAAATAGGTTTCAAAAGATAGTCTATGCTGTTGACTTTAAAAGCCTGTATGGCATATTCATCATAAGCGGTTGTAAAAATAATAGGAACCTCTACCTTAATAGGATTGAAAATTTCAAAACAGCTGCCATCTGATAGACTGATATCCATCAAAATAAAATCAGGTTTATGTTCCTGTAGAAATTCAACAGATTCTAATACACTTTCTGTTCTTCCCAATAACTGATAATCTGGCCTAAGGTGGTCTACCATTCGTTTCAGTTCAGAAAAAGCAAGACGTTCATCCTCAACAATTAAATATTTTTTCATTCTACGAAAGGTATTTTGACAATAAAATCATTCTGTTCTTCTATTATTCTGAGTTTTGTATGATAACGGTCGTATTGTGTATTCAGAAAAGACAACCCAATTCCTTCTCCTTTAGTGATATCATTTCGTAAAAATATTCTATTTCTGAAAGATATTCCACTTTCATCCACAGAAATGTAGATTAATAAAGGATTGGCAGCAGAACTTACATTATGTTTAAAAGCATTTTCCAGAAGAAGCTGAAAGCTGAAGGCCACCAATTTCCGGTGTTCCCATTGTTCAGTAGGTTCAATCTCTATTTTAAAGCCATTTTCAAATCTTATTTCCATCAGAAACAGATATTGCCGGAAGAAATGCATTTCCTCTTGTAATGTATTAAGTGGTTTTTTACTTACGGATAAGACCTGTCTGTAGACCTGTGATAATGCTTTAGTATATTTATTGGCCTGTTCCTGATTTTCATAGATCAGAGAAGATAATACATTCAGAGAGTTGAACAGGAAATGTGGATTTACCTGCGCTCTTAATGCATTATACTGATACATCAGCATATCCCGTTTCGCTTTCTCAGTAGCTTTAATGGCTTTACGTTCCGCCTGAAAGTAGAAGAGTAGATCAATGACCAGAAGGATGGGTAAATTGGCTGTAATATTGAGAATAAGACTGGTTTTATAAGAAAGTGACTGTCGGATTCCGATATCCATTACCTCTGTCACTGTAAAGCTGAAGATGATGTAGAGAAGAGCACATAACAGGATATTACTTACAAACAAAGCGGAAGCATGTCTATATAAACTGTTGTGTAGAGGAGTAATCTCATTAATGAATTTAATCAAAAGATAATCCAGAAAAGTCATAACCAGCACAATAGGATAGAAGATGGCAAACTGAAGCAGGAAATTATCCCATAAGCTGCTTTTTGACAAAATGCTGCTCTTCAGAATGGTATTGAAGAAAATGATTTGGTATATGGTGTATAAGGTAGTGACCAAAAAGTAATAGAATGGAAGCACATATCTTTTGGTTTTCTTTTCCTGATTCGGGAAAATTTCAGAAAGATCCATATGAAGTTCTGTTTATAAAATAGGTTGGTATTTCTTATTTGCGCCTTTTTGCAAAGTTATATTTTATCCCGGCAGAAATATAGAATGAAGGGTCAAAAGTTGCATTTCCCCATTTAAGAAAACTAGAAGGTTCTCTGTCTCGGTAACGGTCTGTACGTCCAAAGTTAGCACCAAATGTACCACTTACAGTCCAGTTATTGAAACTATATTCAGGTTCCATTCCTAAACTTACATAATGATGATCAAAGTATTTCTTTTGGCTGTCAATCTTAGCAAGAGAAAAGAAAAACTTGGGACGGTTAACAATGCGCAGCGCAAATGCTTCATTAAATCTGTACCCTACAGAAAATTTGGGAGTATAGCTCAATTCAGCATGATATTCCATTCCGCGGGCTTTTTCACTGTGGTACTGGAAGTAAGGGAATGGAATAAGCATTGGCTTGTCAAAAGCATTATTGGCTACAAGAGCAACCCCAAGTTTTATTTTAGGACGAAGCTGCCATATAAAAGAGGAATAAACATTAACCACAAGGTGATCCATATCTAACTTTTTCAGATCGGTATGGGTAGAGTAGACTCCTGCGGATGCTCCACCAATGAACATAAGTTTTTCGTTTAATGGGGTCATATACATTACTCCAAGATCTGCAGAAGCCATTTCTTTAGATAAAGCTTCAGCTGCCACTCCCTTATTACTGAATGAAGTATAGGAAGCATTAAGTGTTGCTGCCCATATGGAAGGCTGTTGGTAGTTTGAAGGTTTTACACTTACAGGAATTGTTGCTGTAAAAGTAGTGGTGAGCACTGAACTTTTCCCCTCTGTTTTGTCGCCGTTATCATTGATGTACTTTTGCTGAGGCAGATATTCAGATCTCAGTTCAATTTGTGCAAAAGCATAAGCTGCCTGTGTGAACGCAGCAATGATCATCCATTTTTTTCTCATTATTTTCTTTTTTTGACATCACAAAGAAACTTTAATATTTATTCAAAATATTGTTGTTCAAGGTGTTAAAAGATGTATTATAGAATAGGATAGATGAAATACACTATTTTTGAGATGAATTTTAGCTTGTGAAAATGAAAATCCACTTTTAAATCGTTTTTCCACGAAATTGAGGACTCAAAATAAGACTGAAAATGCCACGAATGCACTAATAAAATCATTCGTGCATTCGTGGCCAAAATAAGCGGTACTAAATTTTATCGGAGATAAAATCCTCGCGCCTTAAAACGTGTTGAAAGGAAGAAAAAAATAGCGTCTTAGCGTTTTCCAATAAAATATTTAATCCCACTTATTAGCTGTAGAAACCGCATATTTCCCAGCTCCTGCAAAGAAAAAGCTAATTCCCACCAACATATAGATCACCAGTAATTCCAAAGCCCAGCCTCCAAAGTCATTAAGCTTAAAAATATTAGCCGTCTGAGCCAAAACCGTTGCAGTAAAGCAGTTTACAGCAAAAATTAAACCTGCCAAACGTGTTCTGAAGCCTATCATCAGCATAATTGGGGCGATAAGTTCACCAGCAAATACTCCATATCCAAAGAAGGAAGGCAAACCGTGCATGGTGAGCATATCCTCAATAAATCCAATTCCGTGAATCAACTTGTTCACTCCATATACTAACATAGGAAAACCAATGGCGATTCTACTGATTAATAGTCCTAAATCAATGTTCTTTTTCATTATATTATTATTTAAAAGTTATATTTTACAAATGCCCCAACGTTTTCAAGCGTCTTTTTTGCGTTGTTGAACTGGTCAAAGTTGGATGCCACTCCATACATTATTTTGTCCTGTTTTACTCCCAGGCGGATAAACTGTAAGCCTCTCGGATAGCCACTGTCATCAATATTTCCAATCGCTAACACACTGAAATAACCTTGTAGGTTTTCTCTCAGATAAGGAGTATATTCAAATGACACAGACTGTTCAAGAGAAAACCCTTTCTGATAGGTGGTTCCAATAGAGTAGGAAAGGGAATAAGTAGGTTTTGCAATCCTGTATTGTACATAAGCACTGAAGAATGCTCCCGGGTTTTTCATCCCGAATGCAGCATTGATGCTGAATCTTTTGGTAAGATTGTAAGCAAGGGTATTTCGTATAAAGAATATATTTTCTTTGTCTTTGGTATATTCTGTATCAAATAAAGTAAGATTATTGAGCTTTAGCCGATCATTAAAATAATAATTGACATTATGCATATAGGTATAGGAGCGATGTCCTAAAACAAGATCCGGAGTAAAGTTTAGCTTCTGTGCATTCAGACTTAAAGAGACTGATGCAAGAGCTGCTATGGCGATAATTTTTGCCTTCATATTGCACTCATTAAATTTCTGAGAGCAAAATTATTCAGGCGCGGACGGAATAAACTTAAGATATCTTAAGAAACGTCAGACAGGTGTTTTTTTCTTAAATAGCTCAGATATTCTACGGTGATTCCCAGGTAGGAAGCAATCATATATTGAGGAAAACGCTGTTCGATATTGCGGTAAGCTGTTACAAAATTTCTGTATTTAGTATAGGCATCCACTCTTGAATGCTCAAACGTTCTTTCCTGCAGCGTAACATAGGCAGACTGCATTTTCAGTCGCCAGAATTCAGAGATGGCTGGAATTTCTTTATATAAAAGTTCAAGATTCGTTTTACTGATCTGAACAATTGTGGCATCTTCATTAGCCTGGATAAACATTCTTGAAGGAAGCTCACTCAGATAACTGTAAAGATCATTAATCCACCAGTTTTCAATACCAAGCTGGGTGATGTTTTCTTTTCCTTTTTCATCAATGTGATATGAATACAGACTTCCCTGAGCAATAAAGCGCATATGCCTTGAAACCTGTCCTTCGCGAAGCAGATAGTCTTTCTTTTTAAGCTGAATAAACTCCAGTTTTTCAGTTACAAGGGTAATTTCTTCCTTTTTTAAAGGCACAATTTCCTGAAAATGCTCCGTCAGCTGCGAAATAATAATATCCGTATCCATAATGAAGTTGTAAAATCGCCTGTTTTTGCGTACTGACAGGCAGATAATGTCCAAATTTACGGAAATAATATGGCAATTGTAAAGAATGGTTTATATGGAAATACATAGGATCCTTTTTCATATTAAAGAAGAATACTCCAATAGAAATGGAATACTATTTGTAATGCAATAGCAAAACCTGAAATGAATGGAGTTTGTTAGCAATCAGATGTTTATATTGAAATTGCTAATGATTAAAATTTAACAATGATTATCCTTAAATAACTAAAAACATGTTCCCTCCTCAATTAAACAGAATATTTTATTCATACAGCCTTTTCTTTTTATTGCTGCTTTGCTGTGCCGGATCAGCCTATGGCCAGGGTGCGTTTTCTCATCAAAGGTTTGACAGTATTCTTTTGAAAAAAACAGAATCGCTTCGTATTCAGGGAGATTATGAAAACCTTGTACGGCTGAATAAAGACTACCTGAATCTGGCAGAAGAAAAGAATTATAAGGAAGGAATCATCCTTTGTTATATCAATATTTCCAATATTTCAGCAACCATAGGAAATTATAAAAGAGGACTGTCTTATCTTTCCCTTGCTGAAAAAGAACTTAAGAAGGTCAACAGCCCTGTTTTAAAAGCAAGATTGTATCAGGAACATGCTCAGCTGAATGGGGTAATAGGACTTTATAAAAGTGCTTTGGATTTGAATGCCAAAGGACTCTATTATCTCAAAGGTATTTCAGATCAGGACAAACAAAAGTTTTATCTGTACAGGCTTTACGCCAACAGGGCTGATTTCCTGTATAAAGCAAATAAGGCAGATTCAGCATACATTTATTTACAGAAAGGTAAAAGAATTGACGGACAGGGAGTTTTGCTGAATACCCTTTTAGCCAAACATCATTTGATGTACACCAAAAGAAAAGATTCTGCACTGATCTATCTTCAGAAAGCTTCCGATAAAATTGTTAATACCGGTAAGGTAAATGTTCAGAGTGGATTTGTGTATCTTACCTATGGAGACTATTACTTTGCTCTTGAAGATTATAAAACAGCATTGGGATATTACACTAAAGCACTGGATTACTACAGTAAAACCAACAGGTTATATAATATTCCCGGAGTTTATGAATCTATCGCCAAAACGTATAAAATGCTGAATGAACCTCAGAAGGAAGAAGAAGCCATGCAAAAATATACTGAGGAAAAAACTGCGCTGGAAAACATTCAGAATGAAGCCATCAATATTTCAATAGACCATATGCTGAGTGATAAAGACGAAGAATCTAACGGTTTTCAGAGGAAGATTTATCTTTATATAGGCTTTATAGTTATTCTGTCACTGGTTATATTTCTTATACTCTACAGACACAACAGAGCGCTAAGACAGAGGAAAAATGAACTTAAAAGTGAAGCAATTTCTCTGAAAAACAGAATTAATGATTCTTTTGATGAGTTAGTAGGATTAGCCAAGAAGAATGATTCTACCTTTTTGACGAGATTTCAGGAAATCTATCCGGAGTTTTGTCCGAGACTCCTGGAAATCAACCCAAGACTTGGTGCATCAGAAATGACATTTTGTGCCATGATAAAACTGAATTTCACCTCAAAAGAAATTGCAGAATACACCTTTATCCAACATAAATCTGTACAGCAGAAAAAGCACAGATTGCGAAAAAAATTGAATGTTCCTACTGAACAGGAACTGTTTATTTTCTTTGATTCTTTATAAATACAAAGCTAAATATAGGAAAAGGCTATCTTGAAAAGGTAGTTTTTCTTATTTCTAAACCGTTGTAAAGCAAATAGCTGTTGTATTTGAATATCGATGGAAATTCTTGTTTCCGTTCTGGAATTAATTACTTCGTATATACAATCACCTCTTATTTACTGTATTTTCATTGATAGTGACGGGGAGATCCAAAAATCTTAGTGTTGAGAGATTACTGATAATAATTGAAGTAATCTCTTTTTTTGTGAATTGATTTTGCTTCTGTTATCTCTGTTTTATCTTTTAAAGTATATTTTATGATAGTGATTATTGACTGTAAGATTAAAACAACTGCAGCTATTTAGTGTTTGATTTTATAGATATTTGTCGATAAATGCCCTTACTTAGGGGAGAAACAGCAAATGTGGTATAAATGTAGTATGATAAAATTGTGGTTTTTTTGAAGAAGTTTTTAAAATTTGCAAAACCAAAAGAGGGGCAAAAAATAAATACCTTAAAACATAATAAAGATTCTGAAAACACAAAGAGCGGCCCCTCTTTATGATGAAGAAATTAAGAAAAAACTGTTGATAAATTATAAGGTAAATTTAATGAGCAACAGAAAAAAATGTGAGAAAAAAGAAGTAAATTCATTTAATTAAATAAACATATATGAAAAATGTAAAACAATTTATTACAGCAATGGCAGTTGTAGCGTTCGCTTCAGGAGTTTCAGCTCAACTTAGCCCAAAAGGAGCCGGTTCAGACAAAGATAAACATGGTTGTAAAGGATCTGCAGGATATACATTCTCAGTACTTAAAAATGACTGTGTAAGAATTTTTGAAGAAAAAATACAATTGAAAGAAGTAGACAATAAAAAATCTTATACTTCTAATGCAGCAGTAATTCTTAGCGAAGATGCGAAAAAAGCAGAAATATTCCTGCCTTCATCTGATGGAAGCCTTGTGCTTGATAAAATTGCTTCTAAAAAAGCAGTAACGTACAAAAAAGGACAGTATACCCTTACAAAAAACAAAAATGCTTATACCTTAAAACTAGCTAACAAAGTAGTTTTTAAAAGCTAAAAAGCAATCTTCATTAGTAGCAAAGCACAATTGATTTTTAGATACGTGCTTAAAGGCTGTCTCAAAGCGAGGCAGCCTTTTATACTTTGAAAATTCCTTTATTTATCCTGCCCAATGTCCAGCCGGTCAAACTTTCCTTCCGCATTCTTATGAAATTTGAAGAATACAGGAAACGTTCCCCATTGTCCGGCTTTAAAGTTCCCGTGGATATTTTTACCATCATTTTCAACACGGTCTATGGTGAGGAACATCTCTTTGCCGAGTGCGCTGGCGAAAAAAGATTTAAAATCAACCTTATTACCATCATCAGTCATGACTGGGATTTCAGTAAAGAAACTGTACCAGCTTTTATCTCCTGTCTGAAGGGCTTCTATGGCTTGTTTTACCTGAGGGTCTGTTATTTTTGATAGATCCATTGCTAATTGTTTTTTTGAAGTTGGTGTTATTTTTTGTTTTTCCTTAACCGTATTCTGGGCACAGGCTGTACATGAAAACCCTATAGCCAATAGTATTGTAAAATTGAGAGATTTCATATCCATTTTAATTTTTAAGAGGGTGTTGCAGATAAATTATCAGTAGGTTGAGAAAAAGGAAAGGAAGTTCTATCAGTACTCCTTTAAAATCTTTATCCATCAGATGAAAACAGATAATCAACAAAATTCCTGCAGCCATCAGAAAATTTCCCCAGACAAATGTTTTGGGAAACAGTATCAGTATGGAAGCAAGAATAGTTACGGCTCCGTTAATCATCAGTCCGGTTTTATCAAAGCCCCATTTTCCGAACATAGCGGTCATTTCAGGTTTTCCCGACAACATGGCAATTCCCTGCTTAAACCCCATAAAAACAGCAGTAAGAATGAGAATAGAATTAATAACTTTTAAAATCATGTTAAGTGCTTTTTATATTAATTGATCCATTGAATTAATACAAATATGCACGAAATGAATGATTTATATATGGTGAATTTTTCGGAATTTTAAAGTTCAGAGATGGTTGAGACTTACGGGTAATTTCCTTAACCTCAGATTACTTATCTTGCGTTATGTATTTTTTGTAAAAAGAAAACCACAACCTGTAAATCAAATTGTGGTTTTCAATAACTAAGAACTACTTAACTATGATTCTGTTTTCATGTATCCAAAATGTAATGCAGGTTCTTTCCCGAATAAACACGAGAAAATGTTCTGAAACTCATGGATATATTTACATTTGATAGCATTACCATAAATTTTTAACCCTTCCAGTATTTTTGCAGAGCTCAGATCGATATCGTATTTGATAAAAGCTTCCGGCCTTTCATATCTGATACTCTGATCCGAACTGAATGTTTTTGAAAACCCCAGTTTTTCAAGCCATTCCTCAGTGATCTTAATAGGTCTGATGGAATCTGCCGGAATGTAAATACTGTGAATGTCATTTTCAATTTTAACAAAATATGCCTGTTCCACGCTCTGAAAAATCTCCGTGATCGTATAAATCTGATTTTTATACTCAACTAAGTTTTTGATTTTAAGGTCTGCTACGTTCATAATATTTTGAATTTTAGTGGATGATATGGAATCTTATAAGCAACAAATATTATGCCTTGCATTGGTTTGTAAGGGTTTGTTTTCGTGAAGATTAGGTTAAATTTTGATATAAAAAATTAAGAATATGTTAAAATGAAATAAAGTGTAGTTTCAGTTTTTTTTATTTTTTGGAGAGGTATTGGCAGTCGCCAAAAGAAGAGCTGTTACTACAGAAACTATAAGAAAACCAATAAAAACGTTCCAGGAATAGGAATGAAGAAGATATCCGGTACCACTTCCCAAAATACTGGATCCAAAGTAATAAAACAGCCAGTAAATAGAAGTTGCGGAAGACTTCCCCCTTTTGGCATACAGTGCTGCCATCTGACTAGCCATGGTGTGCGATGCAAAAAAGGAAAAAGTAAATAATCCAAGCCCGAAAATGAGAATATAAAGGTTCTCTGACAGTAATAATAAAGCACCAACCAGCATACTGAGAATAGAGCCTTTTAAAATAGCATTTGCCGGAATTCTTTTGGAAAGCCTCCCTACAGTCATCGTCCCGAAAACTCCAAAAATATACATAAGGAATATAAAAGCAATGATAAAATGGCTTAATGAAAATGGTTGGGCTTCAAGTCTGAAGGTCAGGTAATTGTAAACACTCACAAAAACTCCCATAACAAGAGCTGCTATAAGATACAACCGAAGCATATAAGGATTGGTAAGGAAAAACTTCATTTGTTTTACCTTAAGATGATAATCTGTTTTCTGTGGATTGAAAAATTTAGATTCAGGGAAAAGCTTCCAGAATATAGCTCCCAGGATAAGGCTTTCTATTCCAATCACCAGAACCGCATTCCGCCAGCCAAACTCTCCGGCCAGAATGGTCGCCAATATTCTTCCGCTCATTCCGCCAATAGTATTTCCACTAAGATACATACTGATGGCAGTACCTATAACCGCTGCGCTTACTTCTTCTGTAAGATAGGCAAGAGCAACAGCAGAAACCCCGGAAACTACAAATCCTTTAAAAATCCCAATAGCAATCAGAAGACTGAGACTCGGGATCCAGGTGGAAATAATGGTTAATAAAGCAGATGAGACCAATGAAAAAGTCATCAGACCTTTTCTGGAATAACTGTCTGCCTTAAAGGCAAAGAATAATAACCCCAGAGCCATTCCGATGGTGGATGATGAAACCAATAGAGAAGTGTCCCCAACAGATACATTGAAATGCTCTGCAGCCATGGGCAACATAGGCTGAAAAAGATACAGCTGTGCAAATACCGAAAGTCCGGAAAAGAAAATACAAAGTTTTATATATCGGAAACGCTGGCTTCCCTGATCTGCTTTTTCCAATGGATTCATGATTTTTTGCAGTTATAATGCAGTGGTTTCATAGAAAATAAGGTTCAGTAAATTTTCTGATTATTTTTTAATTGTAAAAATCATTATCTCAATCGTTGTGATAGGAACAGATTATAGAGTAGGGAAGTTATAAGACAGACTTCATCAATCAATATAACCAGACTGTTTTCATTTTTTTTAATCTAATAACTTCTCTCTCTTGACTTTCCTGATGCAAATATCAGTGCATCATTTCATATACCTTGATGAGCTCTGCAATATTGGCTACATCAAGCTTCTGGAAGATTCTTTTTTTGTAAGTACTCACTGTTGACATCTGAATATTGAGCTTGTTTGCAATTTCAAGGTTTCCGTTTCCGTCTGCTAAAAGCTTAAAGATTTCATACTCCCTTGATGAAAGTTTTTCAGCAGGATTGCTTTTTTTATTCTGAATGATAAGCCCAATCAGTTCTGCAGGATAAAAATATCCTTTTTCAATCACCGTTCTTACCGCATTTTTAATCTCTTCCTCACTGCTTTGCTTGTTCAGATAACCTTCAGCGCCTTCCCGGATATACTGTATGGCTACATCTTTGTCATACCCTGAGAATACAAGGATTTTTATATCACTCTGTATAGCTTTAAGCTCAGAAATCATTTTTTTATATTGAGTTCCGGGCATATCAATATCCAGGATAATAAGACTGTAATCATGGGATTCCAGCATTTTCTTTACCTGTGCGTAATCTTCTGCAAAATCTATCTTCAGTTCCGGAAAACCGGATTCCAGGACCAATGCGGTACCTGCCCTGACTACATAGTGATCATCAGCAATTAAGATTCTTTCATTCATAGTAAATTAGTTTTTATTGATCATTAATTCCACAATTGTTCCCTGGGGCTGGTTATGCCTGAAACTGATTTCTGCATTTATTTTTTGACCAAATGGATTACCATATGCAGGCCAAGACCTTTTCCCTTAAAGCTAGGAGTTTCTAATTTAGGGTTTTTGAATAAATTCATGTACATATTAATCTGTTCATCCGGCATTCCTGTTCCTGTATCAGAGACTGTTATTATGATTTTCTGGTTAATTTCTTTGGCATTAAGGTATATTTGCCCATCAAAGGTATTCTTTACTGCATTATCAAGAATATTATGGATAATAGCAGCTAAAATGCTTTCATTAACATGTGAATATCCATTGTTTTCTGCAGTATTGATGATTTTTGTTCCTCTTTCTTTTGCAATTTCGCAGAAGAGTTTTTTCTTGATCTCCAAAATCCTGTTCACAGGATATTCCTCTTCTTCAAAAATATTTTCAGCCTTATAAAGTTCAGTATATTCTTTTAAATTCAGAGTAAACTGATAAAGCTGTTCAGATGACTTATAAATGCTGTCAAAATACTTTTTCTGAAGCTCAAGATCATCAGACTCATGAAGCTTCTGCGAAAGCATGGCTATAAACCTTATAGGAGTAGTAATATCATGGCTGATGGTTTCTACCAGTTTTTTCTGATATTCAGTTTCCTTCCGCAAATCACTTTTTACCACTTCAAGAGTAAGAGAAGTTTCCTTCAGTTCAGAATTTTTATTGTGAACAATCTGTTTCAGTACCCTGTTTTTTATTCTTAAAAAATTAGTCATAAGCTGAACAATCACAATGATGATAAGCAAAATGATAATAGATACAGAAACGCGGAAGAGTAGTGTTTGGTAAAAAAACGGTTCAATTTTGAAACGGATAGATTTCTGTGCAAACTGACCGTCCGGAGAAATCAACATTCTTACACTCAGGGTATAATCTCCGGGATCCAGGTTGCTGATGTTGTACTTTAGTTCCTTTCCTGTAGTAACAGGTTCCCATTCAGAATTTTCTTTCCCTGATATTTTAGCTTCTAAATAAAGATTCTCCAGATTGGAATAATAAGGAACATCAATAAAAATGTCCGCTGTTTTATAGTTGTTTTGAAGGTCAAGCGTATGATGGAAATAGTGAGGTTCGGAATTACCTATTCTTACCCTCTCTATGTAAATCTTATTGGGGTCAGGATAGAAAGTTCTTACGCTGTCCGGATTGAAAAATACAAATCCGTCCATTGAAGGAAATACAAAGTCACCATTTTCCAGCGCATAGGCATTAGGCTGTGAACTGCCGTTGAATTCATTGGTAAGAAATCCATCCCTTTTAGTGAAACGATAATAATAAACGGGTCTTTTCCCATCCTGTGCATATTGGAGCAGCTGTTTTTTGGGAACCTTGAAAAGACCGTTATTAGATGATATCCAGTAGAATCCCTTCCTGTCCTCAAGAATATAATGGGCAGACATCAGATGATTATTTCTGTCAGTCGGCATTTTAATAAGCTTTCTGCCTCTGAGAAGATAAAAACCGCTTTTATTGGTCATCACCCAAATCAGATTATCCTTCGTTTTAATAATGCTTTTAACATGGATGTTTTTGTGAATAGGAGTAATGGTTTTACTTCCTAATACTACAGAATACAGACCATTACTGTTGCCCACCAAGATCTCATTTTCATTGTACTGAAAGAAAGTATTAACAAAACCATTAAACTCATACGTATAATCCGGTTTTGAGAACGGATCTTCTTTAAAAATCTGAAGCTGGCTTTTTGATGAATCTGAAAATGAAGCTCCATAAAGATTTCCACTCTGTAAGAATGCCTGAAACCCTTGTTTTATAAAAGTAGAATCCTTCTTTTTATAACCGGAATCCTTGTAAAACTTAATGACACTGCTTCTTTTCCGGATCAATATATTTCCAGCCTTATCATGCATCATAAGATAGTTGTCATTATTACCAAAAGGATATTTATTCACAATACCGTCTCTTCCGAATTCTGTCCCATCTTCCGCAATGATGGTATTCTTACTGAAGGGTAGGGAAGCATAATAAACATTGTTGGAGAAATCTTCTTTTTTCTTGGCAACATAGAAATCGGAGAGTTTCAGAACATTCAGCCCATTATTAAGAGTTCCGAGATAAAGTTTGTTGAATTTCCATCCATAAAACATAGAACAATAGGAGTGGCTGCCTATTTCATTGTATTGTACAAGAAATTTAAGAGAAGGTTTCTTCTGATTGCCTACAACAATGTAAATATCATTGTGGTTGATCACAAAAGTCTGATTTGTGATCTGTTGCCAGTAAATCCTCGTATTGGGGTCATTAAAAAGATTCGGTTCATGATAAACGGAAACTTTTCCGTTATCAATGGAATAAGTCTTTCTGTTTCTTATATTATTAATAAAAAGAACTTCATTGAATACGAACATGTTATTCAAATCCTTATTGGAGAAAGGAATGGAGATTTTTGTTTCATTCCCTTTGTTATCCTTATAAATGATAAGATTGTTTTCAGTAAAACTATAAGTTGAATTTTTGAGTCTTACAAAATATTGGATATCACTATAAAAATTACAGGCCAGAATATTATTTGCAACCCTATGTACAAACTCATTTCCGGTTGTAAAAGTGATTTTATCGCTGCTGTGAAGTTGGGTCAGTTTTGGAAATCTGTTTTTAATAATGACTTTATTCTCCTGAAAATCGTTAAGTACTGTTATACTGTCTTGAGTAGGATCTCCTATGAATTCACCAAAGTGAAGATTATTTATTTTAAAATTATTAAAAGTAATGAAAGAACTTCCGTCATACCGTACAAGGCCATTTTCTGTAGAGATCCAGATAAATCCATATTTATCCTTAACAATAGCCTTCGCACTGCTTTGTGGAAGTCCATTATCAATATTATACCAGGTAGATGTATAGCGTTGTCCGTATATGTTGAAATATAAGCAAGTAAAAAACAATGCCCAAACTCTCATGCAAAACTGATCTGTGTCTCTTGCTAAAGCAAGAAACGGTTAATAATAGTTTTTATACAAGTCGAAGTTTTTTTAATAGAGAAGAACGATTGGAAATAAATTTTTGTCATTAATTTTTTGACTCTGTGTTTAAGCGTTAAAATGGTTTCGTTTGATGCTGTAAAAATAATGAAATTATATAGATAAATCAGCATGTTTTGATTTGTTTTAACATGAGTTTTGTCTGTATTTGTTGATAATGACGCTGATATCAGTCTGGTATTTTGTAGTAATATTTCTACATGGTGTGATATTTTATTTTACGAAATGGATTTTGTAGTCCGCCTTTAAACATTTATTGGCTTATCGGGAAGTATTTTTCTAGATCATCAGAATCTTTTAAAATAATAAATTATAGATTTTAAAAGATAAAATCCTGTGTGTTGGTGTATTAAAATTATTGAAATACAAGAAGATAAGATGTCTGGATTGATGTCTGTTTTCCATTCTGTTTAACCTGTTGCTAATGGCTTTTATCTGCCAGTGTTTTGTAGTAAAAATTTTACAAAAATATTGTGTTTATTCTACAGCTTTTTTTGACTGTCTATAGCAGGTTGTATACTTTTGCAGACAGTTATCACAAAGATGAAAATGCATTATTTACTGCAATAAAGATTCTAAAAACACAAACGGTTAGTCTCAAAAAACAAAGGTCTCTTCAGGGGATCTTTTGTTTTTTTTATCAGGGCTAGTGTAATTTAATGTAAAGAAAACTTAAAAATTAATATTTCCTTTTTTTGAGTTAAAAAGTGGAGTTATTACTTTATTAATTTATCCGAAAAGTTCACCATATAGATTTTAATTCGTATTTTTAATTTTATAATTTTAATTAATTATAAGCAAAAACAAGATGAAAAGAAGTGAAGAAATTGCCCGTCAGTATTTTGATTTTTTAGAAAACCATATCCAGCGAGTAATTTCGGGAGAGGTTTCTGAGTTTATGGAAGTAAATGAAATCGCAGGGCAGCTGGCAATTTCCCATAAACATCTTACCGATACCATTAAAAAGGAAACAGGGCAGCATCCTTGCTACTTTTACGATGAAGAAATTATCCGAAAAGCAAAGCAAATGCTTGCCGACTCAGATTACTCCGTTGCAGAAATCGCACGTATATTTACTTATGATCCCTCAAATTTTTCAAAATTCTTCAAAAAAATGACAGGTATAACACCCGGGGATTTTAGGAGGTCATCCAGAGGGTGAATTTAAAATTCTTCCAAAAAACCCGATAGAGAGTAGGTTTTATATAATTTATTTCTTTATTTTGTGATTAAATATGAGAAATGTTGTTGTTGGTAGGGTTTCCCGGTATGATGTTATTTGATGAATAAATCATTAAAAAAATAATCTTTTATAAATAAGTATGTTAAGGGTATAATTGTAATCTTTTGTCTTTTATTTATAAATATTGTTTTATTGTTGTGTTTTTTTTGTTAAATTTAGGTAAGAAAAAACTAAATAATTTACACTATAGGAAAATTTCGAGGTTACAGATATATAAGTTGTTTTGGTTTTCAATGACTTAGAGATTTTATTGTGCAATTAATAATATTTAATCTTTTGCACAAACTTAAGCCCTCTAAAATAGCTATATATTTGCTCCTATAAACCACAACAAACAAAATTAAGGATGAGCATCAATTTCACAACAGCAACATTTAGGGATTTCGAGAATATCCCAGACTTTGATATAGTTAAAAGAGCGGAGATATTTTATGATTTTTTAGATTATATGAAATCCAACGGACACATGAATTACAGATTGAAAAATAACTCAGGATGTAGCTCTGTGATGAATGTAGATATAGGAGGGAAACCGAACGATTTTGTAAGTTTTGTTTCCAATGATTATCTTGGTTTTACGCAACATCCAAAAGTAAAACAAGCGGCAATTGAAGGAATACAGAAATATGGGACTGGGGCAGGAGCTTCTCCACTTATTGGAGGACATTTTGTTTTTCATGATGATTTGGAAAAAAAGATTTCTTCATTTTTTGGAAGAAAACAAGAGGAAGCGGTCATATTTACAACAGGATATACAGCTAACAGTGCAACTCTTCAGATTTTATTACAAAAAGAAGATATTGCGATTATAGATATGGCTGTACACGCGAGTGTACATGAGGGATGTGCTTTTACCAATACAAAAACATTTCCTCATAATAATTTGGATGCTTTGGAACACATTTTGAAGACATCTGAAAATAAATTTCGTACAAAGCTTGTTATCATTGACGGAATTTATTCGCAAGATGGTGATGTATCTCCTTTGAAAGAGATATATGATTTAGTTAAAAAATATAATGCCTATTTAATGGTAGATGATGCTCATGGTGTTGGAATTTTGGGAGAAACAGGAAGAGGAGCTTTGGAAGAAGCAGGGCTGATGGATAAAGTTGATTTTATTACAGGAACATTCAGTAAAACCTTTGGTAATGTAGGGGGATATGTGATCTGTGATAAAAAATTAGCAGCCTTTATAAGGTTCCAGTCTCGTCAGCAAATATTTTCTGCTACAGCTCCACCATCTACAATGGGGATTATTAAAGCAATTGAACTGGTAGATGAAGAGCCAATGTGGCGCATGAAGCTTTGGGAAAATATAAATTACTTTAAAAAAGGATTGAATGATATAGGATTAAATACAGGAAGTACCTGTTCCGCAATCGTTCCGGTGAAGATAGGTGATCCTAACCTAACTGGAGATGTAGGAAAGCTACTTATTGAGTATGGTGTTTATACTAATCCTATCTTATATCCGGCAGTAGCGAGGAAAGATGCAAGAATCAGAATGGCTGTAATGGCAACTCATGAGAAAAAACATTTAGACAAAACGCTAAATGCATTTGAAGATATCAATAATAAATTGCAAATTGCAAAAAATTTAATAACAACCATGCCTAGAAAAGTTGTACAGGGTCCTATCAGAGATAAGGAGAAGACCAAACAGAAACTGTTGGCCGCAGTTGGTAAAATTTTAAGAGTAAAGGGTTACTCTGGCCTAAAAGTAAGCAAAATTGCAGCAGTAGCTGGTTTTGATAAAAAATTGATCTATGAGTACTTCGGAAGTACTGATAAGTTGATTGATGAGTATATCAAATCTCAGGACTACTGGAGTAATAATCTTGCAGGTGGAGCCGATAATGATTTTAGTGACGGAGGTAAAGAACTGTCTAAAATTGCTTTAATTAATCAATTCGAAAGCCTGAAGAAGAACAAAGAGCTTCAGAAGATTATTCTTTGGGAACTTTCAGAACATAAGCCTATTTTAAGAAAGCTTGCTGATGAGCGTGAGGAAATGGGAGATGTTATGTTTAAGAATATTACAGATCCATATTTTGGAGAAGAAAAAGCAAAAAGATTCAGAGCTATTATGGCATTGCTGATTTCTGGAGCCTATTATCTGAATATTCACACCGCAGCTAATGGAAGCACTTTTTGTGGTTTGGATATGAAAAGTGAAGATGGTAGATCAGAAATAGAAAAAGCAATTGTTGATATTGTTGATTTTGCTTATCAAGACAAAAATAAATAATTAATTAAAAGTTTTCTGATTGCATCAAAAATGAGTTTTTGTGGATAATTTGAAAACTTTTAATTTTCAAATTAAAACTATATTTCTTACTTTTGACCAATGGAAAATTTTATAGTATCTGCAAGAAAATATCGCCCTCAGGAGTTTGACACAGTTGTAGGGCAGTCTCATATTACAGATACTTTAGAACATGCAATTGAAGAAAGCCAGTTAGCTCAGGCGTTACTTTTCTGTGGTCCTCGTGGTGTAGGTAAAACTACGTGTGCGAGAATTCTAGCAAGAAAGATCAATGAGAAAGACGGCTCAGTTTCAGAAGATGGCTTTGCTTATAATATCTATGAATTGGATGCTGCATCCAATAATTCAGTAGATGATATCAGAGAGCTGATAGATCAGGTACGCTTTGCACCTCAGGTTGGTAAATACAAAGTATATATCATTGATGAGGTTCATATGCTGTCTTCTGCTGCCTTCAATGCTTTCCTTAAAACGTTGGAAGAACCGCCGGCTCATGCTATTTTCATCTTGGCTACCACGGAGAAACATAAAATTATTCCAACCATTTTATCCCGTTGTCAGATTTATGATTTCAAAAGAATCACTATCGAAGACATTCAGGGACATCTTAGAAATATTGCCCAGAAAGAAAATATCCAGTACGAAGACGATGCATTGTATCTGATCGCTCAAAAAGCTGATGGTGCATTAAGAGATGCGCTTTCTATCTTTGACAGGCTGTCTACATTCTCTCAGAGAAATATTACGCTGGCAAAGGCTGCTGAAGTATTGAATATTCTCGACTATGATCAATATCTGAATATTGTAGATCTGGCCAAGGAAAACAAAATTCCTGAAGTTCTTTCCGCTTTTAATGATATCGTTAAAAAAGGTTTTGATCCTCATATTTTTGTTGCCGGACTGGGAAATCACTTCAGAGATTTAATGATGGCTCAAAATACTTCAACCATAGATCTGATTGAAGTGGGAGAGAAAACCAAATCTAAGTTTATAGAGCAAGGCCAGAAATGGAGTGCACAGTTACTTATTGATGGGATTGAAATCTGTAATCACGCAGACATTAATTATAAAAACTCCAAGAACCCAAGACTTACTGTTGAGATTGCACTAATGCAATTGGCTTCGCTGACTGCTAATTCAGACGTTACTAAAAAAAAAATTCCTGATACTGGCTCCGTTTCTCAGTGAGAAGCATGAAGTGAAAATCCCTGAAAAAATTCAGGAGAAAAAAGAACCCGCTAAAACAGAACAAACTGTACAGGCTGAACCTGCTCAGACTGCTGTAGTTAGCAAAACCTCAAAGCCTTTATCCAGACCAGGAGTTTCTTCAGGTTTCAGCATTAATTCTTTTCTAAATAAAGAAGAGAAAACTGAGGTTGCGGAAGATGTTGTGGTGAGAGCCGATAATCTTCCCAAAAACCACTTTACAGATACAGACCTTCAGGTTGAATGGAAAATCGTGCTTAAACAGTTGCAGATAAAAAATAATTTTGTCTTTAATGCTGTAAAAACATTTAAACTTGAGAAAAAAGAAGAGAATAAAATCAAAGTTTTGTTCCCTTCAGACTCTGCAAAAGTAGAATTTGATAAAATAAGTGGAGAATTTTTTAATCATTTCAGAAGAAAAGTTCAGAATTATTCTATTGAGGTAGAATACGTGCGAGACGTTGAAAATCTGAAGATTGAGGTAGTCACCAAAAGAAAAATTTACGAAAAATTCATAGAAAAAAATCCACTTTTGAAAGATCTTGATGATTTAATGAAGTTTGATTTGACATAATTTTTATATATTTGTCAAAGTTTTCTGCGAAAAATATCTTTTCGACAAAAACAAATTATAGTAAGAAACGCTAAAACAAAGACATTTCCAGAACAAAATGGAAAAATTATCTAATACATATCTGTCTTTCTTTGCACCCGCTAATTATTTTAGCGGTTATTTTAGCTTTTCTGCTTCTTATTTTAGAAATTTTAGAACGTATTACCGATTTTATTGGTACTGTTAATAAAATTTCTTTCCAAAAAATACAGGAGAAGTAGAGCCCTTTTATTTTCCTGATTCCTTTAAACAATTTTTGAACGGCATTTTTTGAAAAGAATTATAAATTAAATTTTATAATCAAAGGGCTGTTGCTGTGAACTTAACAAAAAAATATAAAAACAATAAAATTTAGAATATGAATTTAAAAGACTTAAAAAACGAGTGGATTGATGGGCTTACACAGCCATTAATGATTGCAGGACCTTGTAGCGCAGAAAGTGAAGCTCAGATGCTTGAGACTGCCAGAAGAATTAAAGAATCAAATGCTCAGGTATCAGTATTCCGTGCAGGAATCTGGAAGCCTCGTACTAAACCTAACGGGTTTGAAGGAGTAGGAGTGATTGGTTTGAACTGGCTAAAAAAAGTAAAAGAAGAGTACGGTTTCAAAACGGCTACTGAGGTTGCGAATGCACATCACGTATTTGCAGCAT
Source organism: Chryseobacterium sp. CH25 (assembly GCF_004119455.1). Lineage (GTDB taxonomy): Bacteria > Bacteroidota > Bacteroidia > Flavobacteriales > Weeksellaceae > Chryseobacterium. The sequence goes on along the minus strand of NZ_NRQT01000001.1, from coordinate 403,955 downwards.
TAGAAGCAGATGTAGATGTTCTTTGGATTGGAGCACGTTCTACAGTAAACCCTTTCACTGTACAGGAAATTGCAATGGCTTTAAGAGGAACAGATAAACCTGTATTCGTTAAAAACCCTGTAAATCCGGATCTTGCTTTATGGGCAGGAGCGTTAGAAAGGCTTTTAGGACAGGATATTAAAAACCTGGGAGTAATTCACAGAGGATTCTCTACATACCAAAAAACAAAATACAGAAATAACCCGAACTGGCAGATTGCCCTTGATTTCAAAAGCCAGTTCCCGAATATTCCAATGTTAATTGACCCGTCTCACATTTGCGGAAATAGGACAGGATTGGCAGATATCACTCAGGAAGCGCTTAACGTAGGATACCAAGGTGCCATTATCGAAACGCACTCTAATCCTGATGAAGCCTGGAGTGATGCTGCACAGCAGATTACGCCTGAAGTATTAGCAGAATTGATTGGGAACCTAAAAGTAAGAAGTACAAATCTTGCAGGTTTTGAAGGAGAAATGGGAAGACACAGAACTCTGATTTCTGATCTTGATTTCCAGTTAATTGAACTTCTTTCTCAAAGGATGAAAATCTCAGAAAAAATCGGAAAACTTAAAAAAGAGAATGATATCGCGATCTTCCAGCCGGAACGTTGGAAAGTAATCACAGAATACGCAACTCAAAAAGCAAAAGAAACAGGAATGTCTCAGGACTTTATCGAGAAAGTATTCAAAGCAATTCACGAAGAATCTATTGAAGTTCAGAATAATATCATGATCGATAAGAAGTAAATCGAAAATAGCAGACTATAAGAATAGGGCTTAGGGAAAAAGAATTTAGGAAATTGAAACATTTGTTTTAGCCTATATTCTCAACCCTAAGCCCTAATTCCTTATATTTGCACCATATTATCTATGAAAGGAAAAATCATTAAATCTACAGGCAGTTGGTACCAGGTTTTGGAATTGGAAACAAATAAAATTTTCGAGGCCAGGATCAGGGGGAAATTCAAATTAATTAAAACAAGACTTACCAATCCGCTTGCTGTAGGAGATTTTGTGGAATTTCAGTTGGAACAGGATGATATTGCGTGGATTACAAAGATTGAATCACGAAGTAATTACCTGATCAGAAAATCGGTTAACCTTTCAAAAGAAGCGCATATTATTGCGTCTAATATTGATCTTGCCTGTTTTATTTTCACATTGAAGCACCCGGAAACCTCATTAGGCTTTCTGGACAGATTCCTGGCATGTTGTGAAGCTTACAATATTACACCTTTAATTCTTTTTAATAAGATTGATGTTCTCCATGAAGAAGAAATTGAAATTGTAAAAGACATTGAATTTCTTTATCAGGAAATAGGGTATAACACTTTAGAGATTTCATCGTATTCAAAACTTAATCTGGATCAGCTGCAGGAAATACTGAAAGATAAAACTTCTGTATTTTTGGGCACTCAGGATGTGGGAAATCCACATTGGTTAATGCATTGCAACCTGGATTAAACCTTAAAACTTCTGAAATTTCGGATACTCACTTAAAAGGAAAGCATACCACTACTTTTGCACAGATGCATTTCTGGCATTTTGGTGGAAATGTTATTGATACTCCCGGTGTTCGTGAATTTGCAATGATTGATATTGAGAAAGAAGAAGTACAGCATTACTTCCCGGAAATATTCAAGAAGAGAGAAGAATGTAAATTCCATAACTGTCTTCATATTAACGAACCGAAATGTGCTGTTATTGATGCTCTTGAAACAGGAGAGATTCAACATTCCCGTTATGCAACATATATAAAGCTGATGGATGAAGCAGAAGAAGCTGCTCAAAAATAATTATATAAACTCTATCAATAAACTCTATCAATAAACAATTACCTTCATATAATTCATATGGAGTTTTTTTATATTCCAATGATAAATACATTGTAACTGATTGGTTTTTGCCCTGTGTCTCTAAACATTTTTTATTTCATTTTTACTTGTAAAAAAAAGTGAAGAAATAAAAATCTGTTTTTTTCTTTTTTGAATTGAAAAATAATTGATTATTTAAAATAACTCTACTTTTTGTAATTGGAAAAATGTGGCATAACTCTACTTTTTTATGTCATGATTTAAGAAAATAAAAAAATATTAAAAAAATATCAATTATTCCATTGATTGAAATAGAAGCAATACTATATTAATATACTTTTATATGGTTTTTAAATTTATCAAATTATCAAAAAAAGCATTGATTTTTGTCAATAAAAAACCCAGCCGAAGCTGGGTAAAAACTAATAACCATGAAAACTCAAATTAAACATGAGAATCGTAATAGAATTAACAATTACTGTGCCAAAGTTTGGTTCATGATTTCTTAATAAAAGTTATTTTTATGTTAAAAAAAAATTAAAATAGAAATCAAAGATATTTTTTGTAATTTTGCACCATTAAAAAAATATACATTTATGTCTAACATTACATTCACTATGATTAAGCCTGATGCAGTTGCTGACGGACATATCGGTGCAATATTGGGTAAGATTGCTGAAGGAGGTTTTAAAATCAAAGCTTTAAAATTAACTCAGCTTACAGTTGCTGATGCAAAAAAATTCTATGAAGTACACGCTGAAAGACCATTTTATGGAGAATTAGTAGAGTTCATGAGTTCTGGTCCTATCGTAGCTGCGGTTTTAGAAAAAGACAATGCAGTTGAAGATTTCAGAACATTAATTGGTGCTACTAACCCTGCCGAAGCAGCAGAAGGTACAATCAGAAAAATGTTTGCTAGAAGCATCGGAGAAAATGCAGTTCACGGTTCAGATTCTGACGAGAATGCATTAATCGAAGCTCAGTTCCATTTTTCAGGAAGAGAGATTTTCTAAGAGAATTTCTTATAAGATAAAAAATCCGGAGAATTGTTTTCTCCGGATTTTGTTTTTATGTGAGTTCCTATTTTTGAAAGCATTAAAGATTATTTTCAATAGCTCCTACATTTTCTCTGTACAATTCAACAGGCTTATCGAGCAAAACTGCTATAACAGTCATTTGCTTATCCAGTCTTTCTTTTGGGGTGTCAATATAAATAATTCCCGGTCGGTCACTCCAGTAAAGTTTATTGTAGATACTATGGGAAAGCATACTGCCATCACCTACGATTCTTATCCTGGCTATGTTATTTTTTATTCCTTTTAGAGCAATAGGGCCGGTAGGAGTTCCTTCCACAAAAAGATAAAGTGTCTGTTTGTCTTTTGATAAAGCACTCATGCCTGAGAAATGTCCCTCTGGAAGGCCTTTTCCTGTCTCAAATAAAGCTTCTGCGTGTTTGCTTATCCATTGAAGGGTTTCTCTGTTTGTTTGAGGTGTTTTTTTTATTTCCATATCAAGGCCATCATTAGTCAAACCGTCATTTGTTACTAAATTATTACCATAGTTCAGAGAATTGACTATATCATACACTGCATCCTGGGTGTTTTTGATTTCAAGTATCTTGGCCAGAGGCATCTCTGCCTTCTTGAAGTCTTTAAGAAATACAGGTGGATCGTTAAAAGTAATTTCTGCCACAGTAACATCTTTATCAAATTTTACATTGGAGAAGTTCAGAGTAAGTGTTTTTTCAGCATTATAATCTACTGTTACAACAGCAGAAGGGTCTCCGATGATTTTTACTGAATGAGGCTTTGTTTCTAATCCATAGATTTTTGTAAAGTTTTTAGCTTCATCAAGATAAAGAAATAAAGATTTTTTAGAAGTTGATAAAGATGATTTTCCTTTGTAATTATCAAAAGGAATTCCGCGGGTTGTTTCGTAGATGGCCTGCTGATTTTTTGATGTCCAGCGTCCTAGGTTTTTAAGAATTTCAATCTGTTCTTTCGGAATGGAGCCGTCTGATTTCGGACCGATATCAAGTAAAAGATTCCCACCCATACTGATCACATCTGCCAGAGTTCTTACAATCATATTGGGGGTTTTGTAATTTGTGTCATAGGGCTGATATCCCCAGGAATCATTCATAGTGTAACAAAGTTCCCAATATGGATTTTGTGGCGAAAGTACCGGAATACCCTGCTCAGGAGTGTCATAGTCTCCATGATTGTTAAGCCTTGAATTGATGATGATGTCAGGGTTGTATTTCTTAAGTAAACCTAAGGTTTGAGAAGCGTTCCATTCTTCAGAAGTATGCTCCCAGTCTCCATCAAACCAAATAAGATCCGGGGAATATTGTACAGAAAGCTCATGAAGCTGTGTTTGGTAATAGTTAACAAAATTCTGCCAGCGTGCCGGGTCCTTTTTTATTTCGTAACGTTTTTTTGTTCGGGTATTGATATCGTAATAGGGGTGGCTCCAATCCGGTAATGAGAAATAAAGACCTGTTTTTAGTCCTGATTTTTTCAGCGCAGAAACAAAAGGAGTTAAAACATCCTTTTTGCAAGAGAATTTTGAGGAATGTTTGTTGCTTTTTCTGCCTTTGAGTTCCATAGTGAAACTCCATCATGATGTTTGGTGGTAATGACAGCGTATTTTGCTCCGGATTCCTTAATGAGATTTACCCATTGCTCAGGCTGATATTTTGAAGCTGAAAAACCATTCAGCTGTTGCATATAACTTTCGTGATTAATATAATTATTGAAAAAAGACCAGGATTCGGAAATTCCGTTGACAGAGTAAATTCCCCAATGAATAAAAACTCCCAGTTTTGCATTTTTAAACCACTCCATTTTTTACTGTGATCAATTGTCTGAGCTTGTATATCAATGCTGAATGAAGATAGCAATCCAAGGAAAACTGCTTTTATCAGACTGTTTTTCATATGTAGACTTATTTAATCATTAAATATAAATAAAGAAAACATTATAGGGTAAAATACTTTCAAATAATTGTTATTAAGATATATTTATTGTTGTATTTTTATCAATGGAACGTTTATTGTAAAATTCTTCTAAAAAAGCATTATGAAAATTCCAACAGTATTAATGGCAAGTTTATTGGCGGTAGGCATTTCTGCCCAAACTACAAAACCTGTTACAAAATCTAAAAAGCCTGTGAAGAAAGTTAGAAAAGTAGCTCCGGTTCCTGAAAGTCCGGAAAAACCTAAACCAACTACTCCTAAAGCAATTGTTAAACAAGATACCATTAAGCTTAGCCATTTCTCTTGTCCGGCTTGTGGAATGGGATAGAATATGAAAAGGCCTTTGCTAGGATTATCTATGATGGCAGAAGCGGAATTTGTTTCTGCTGTTTTGCCTTTATTACAAAGCAATTCTATTGAAGTGCTTGAATGGTCGTTTGACACATTTTACAACGCAGAAGAGCCTGATTGGTTGAGTAATCTTCTTGATTTTTATGCTGAAAACAATCGCTTAATAGGTCATGGGGTGTATTATTCCTTATTTGATGCCCGTTGGACCGAAAGACAGGAAATCTGGCTGAACAATTTAAAAGAAGAGTTTCATAAAAGAAACTATAATCATATTACTGAACATTTCGGTTTTATGAATACCGAAAATTTTCATCAGGGAGTACCCTTACCCGTCTCTTTACATTCTAAAACACTGGAGATCGGAAAAGATAGACTTTATAGATTACAGGATGCTGTACAGGTTCCTGTCGGGATAGAAAACCTGGCCTTCTCGTTCTCATTGGATGATGTGATGGAACAGGGAGTATTTCTTGATAAACTTACAGAGGATACCAATGGGTTTCTGATTCTCGATCTTCACAATATCTACTGTCAGTCCTGTAATTTCGGAGTTGAAATGCAGGAAATTATAAAATTATATCCCTTGCATAAAGTGAAGGAGATCCATTTGTCAGGTGGGAGCTGGCAGGAAAGTGTTTATGGGAAGAATCCGGTACGGAGAGATACTCATGATGATGCAATTCCTGAACAGATTTTATCTGTACTGTCCTCAGTTTTGTCTCAATGTGAAAATCTGGAATATATTATTATTGAAAGGCTTGGAAATACGATTGATACAGACGAAAAGAAGAAGAGTTTTCTGAATGATTTTGAAACAGTTCGCAGACTTATTGATTTATCAGCAGGCTCGGGCATTGAGAATAATAATTTCTGGACTAAGAAAGACGTTTTACTTTCAGAAAACCCGCTGGAGGATCTGCTTCTTCATGAAGAACAGACATTGCTTACAAAATTGTTGTTCGATAATGCCGGACCTGAATTAGTTAAAGATCAAAAATTCCATTATTTTAAAACAAAAAACTGGGATTCGGAGATGATTCTTACAGCTCAGAATATCATTAAAAAATGGAACCCTTATTGATATTGGAAGTCCTCTAGTAACCACAAATCAAATTATATGAAAATGACAACCGTATTATTAATCATTACAACTGTACTTACAGCGCTCATTGCCGGACTTTTCTATGCTTATTCATGCTCTGTAGTTCTCGGATTAGGAAAGTTATCTGATGCTGAATATCTGAAGGCTATGCAGAATATTAACCGGGAAATTCTGAATCCCGTATTTTTTGCAAGCTTTATGGGAACTGCGATTCTTCTTCCTGTATCAACATTTTTCTTGAGGGGTGAGCAACCTGCCTTTATTTTTATTCTATTGGCTACATTGGCCTATTTGATAGGCGTTTTCGGGGTTACAGTGGTTGGGAATGTTCCTATGAATGATCAGCTTGACCAATTTGATATCTCAGGCTCTACAGCTGAAGCTATCAAGAAATTACGTGATAATTTTGAAAACAGATGGAATTTTCTTAATAATATAAGAACTGTATTTTCAATAATCAGTATAACATTAACGGTTTGTGCTTGTATCTGGCATAAAGAATTATAAAAAAAGCTTTGTTCTAAGTGAAAACACTCAGATTAAAATTCCGTATTTCTACGGATTGACTGGAGTGGATTTTATACGGAACTTTGTTGTGTTGCTAAGAAGAAATTTAAACATTTCAAAATTTTGAAAAAAATTCATAACCAAGACGACTCAAATTCCATTTGAAAAAGGCAGCTCCAAAATGGAGCTGCCTTTTTTATGTTTAAGCTTATCTATTTTTTAGATTTTTAGAAGCTCGATCATTCTTTCCGGACTTTCAGCAGAGAATACTGCATTTCCAGCAACCAAAACATCAGCTCCGGCTTCAAAAAGTTTGGCTGCATTATCAAGATTTACTCCACCGTCTACCTGAATAAGAGCTGTAGAGTTGTTGCTTAAGATCAGATCTTTTGTTTCAGCAATCTTTTTGTAAGTGTTTTCAATGAATTTTTGTCCCCCAAATCCTGGGTTCACACTCATTAATAATACAAGATCAACATCTGCAATAATATCTTCAAGCATTAAAACAGGGGTAGAAGGGTTTAATACAACACCTGCTTTTGCTCCTTTACTCTGAATGTGATGAATGGTTCTGTGAAGATGTGTACATGCCTCATAGTGTACAGAGATAAGATCAGCACCATGGTTGATAAATTCATCAACATATTTTTCAGGTTCCACGATCATTAAGTGAACATCTACAAATTTTTTAGCATGTTGCTGAACGGTTTTCATTACTGGAAAACCAAAAGAAATGTTAGGAACAAATCTACCGTCCATTACATCAATGTGAAACCAGTCGGCCTGAGAATTGTTCAGCATTTCAATGTCTCTTTGCAGATTCCCAAAGTCTGCGGATAAAAGGGATGGAGCAATAAGCTTCGTTTTCATTTTTACTTTTTATACTTTTACTTTTATTATCCTATTGAGAATGAACGATCATGGGTAAAATAATAATTGGCTAGATACCCTGTTATTAAAATCATTTCTATGACAGATAACTTTTTATTATTAATACTTAAGAGTAAAAATCTGTCAATCATAAGGAGTGCAAATAAAATCACTAGGAAAATGACTTCTATTGTAATTCCTAAACTTGAACTTGGATCAAATGTAAATAATTGATAAACAATTAAAGGAATTCCAAGTGTTACCATTATAATGAATATAATGGAGATGAAAGTCGGTTTTTTGAATAGATTATAAAAGACGTTCTTCATTTTAATTAATGATACTTCAGCTTCATTTCAGGTTTAATCTTCAGAACTGTTTCGTAGATCAGCTTAATAACGTTTCCTACGTCTTCTTTAGATACCATTTCTACCGTTGTATGCATATAGCGCAAAGGTAAGGAAATTAAAGCACTTGGTACACCACCGTTAGAGTGCGCAAAAGCATCCGTGTCTGTTCCTGTAGCTCTGCTTGCTGCAGCTCTCTGATAAGGGATTTTTTTGGCTTTTGCTGTGTCAATAATAAGTTCTCTGATCGTATGATGAACACTAGGAGCAAAGAACACTACTGGTCCGGCACCACATTTCTGATCGCCTTCTTTTTTCTTTTCGATCATTGGGGTAGTAGTGTCGTGGGTTACATCCGTTACAATGGCAATATTAGGTTTGATGGTGTCGGCAATCATATCTGCTCCATATAAACCCACTTCTTCCTGTACAGAATTGGTGATATAAAGACCAAACGGAATAGATTTTTTGTTTTCTTTTAAAAGTCTTGCCACTTCAGCAATCATAAAGCCGCCGATTCTGTTGTCAAGAGCTCTGCAGACAAAATATCTGTCATTCATTTCAAAGAACTCATCAGGATAAGTAATCATGCATCCTACAAAGATTCCCATGTCTTCCACTTCTTTTTTGGTAGTGGCGCCACAGTCAATGAAGATATTTTCAATTTTTGGAGTAGGTTCATTCTGATTGGTTCTTGTATGAATTGCCGGCCATCCGAACACCCCTTTTACAATACCGTTTTCTCCGTGAATGTGTACTACTTTAGATGGAGCAATAGTCTGATCTGATCCTCCGTTTCTGATTACATAAATCAATCCGTCATCCGTAATATAGTTTACATACCACGAAATTTCATCAGCATGAGCTTCAATCACTACTTTAAATTCAGCTTCAGGATTAATGATCCCGTAACAGGTTCCGTAGTGATCCACTTCAATTTTGTCTACATAGGGTCTGATGTAGTCCATCCAAACTTCCTGTCCCTTGTGTTCGTATCCTGTTGGAGATGAAGTGTTTAAATATTTCTCTAAAAATTTTAAAGATTTCTTTTCAAATTTCATAAAAAGGAATGATTTTTGCGTTTAATTTTTGTTCTTATAAGTGTAAAAATAATGAATTTTAGTAAGATTATCTGTCTTTTTATGTTCTTTTTTGGAGTCAGTGTTTTTGGGCAGAAAGATACTGTGGTGGCAAAACCGCTGAATCAATACCCTGCTGAATCTTTAAAAGTAGATGAGTTTGGCAATAAATATTATTACGACGAACAGCAGAAAGTTAAAGTCTACGAAGTAAACGGAGAGCCTGTAGTAGTAATGGATGAGTTGGTTTTAGTTAATAAACCGAGGTTTAATAATCAGTTGGATAAAAATTACTACTATTTCTTAAATAAGAAGTTATACAGAGTATATCCATTATTTGTTACCGCTTTACAGCAATACAGAGACATTCAGGTAGACATGAATGATATGGATAACAAAGCCAAGAGAAAGTTTGTAAGAGAAAGGCAGAATATGCTTGCCGATCAATATGAAAAGCAGCTTAGAGATCTTACGACTACTGAGGGGCAGGTTTTTGCAAAACTGATGAACAGAGCAACTGGTAAAAACGTATACGAGATCATTAAAGAACTTAGAGGTGGATTTAGCGCTTTCTGGTGGAATCTGAAAGGAAAGATGGCTGATATTGATCTAAAAGAACGATATGATCCCCACAAAAACAGAACAGATGAATTTGTAGAATCATTATTGCAGTCCAATTGGAATTCAGGGTATTTGAAGCCTTATCCAGGAGCTAGCGATTTTAAAGTCAAGAAATAATAAAATAAAATTCCTGTAAGCTCACTTACAGGAATTTTTCTTTTAATTTATCAAATACGATTTTATCTATAGGAAGTGGGAAAGGATTATCTGGCCTGTCGATATCGATCCATTCTGTTTTTTCAATACATGGATCCAGGATAAGAAACTCTTTCTCGTCAACAATGTTTACTATATAATATATGGTAAGAAGTTGTTCATTTTCTTTGAAACGGGAAACCAAAAAGTTTTCCTGTGTGTAGAAGTGTTCTACGATATCCACTTTTACATTCAGTTCTTCGTCAAATTCACGATGTAGGCACTCCAGCGTTCCTTCACCATATTCCAATCCGCCACCCGGAAATTTCATTAAAGGTTCGCCTGCATATTCCTCAAACAAGGTGAGTACTTTTTTATCTTTTACCGCGCAGCCATACACTCTAATGTTGATCTTGTCTATCATATATATAATGTATAATATTTGTATAGCTAAGGTAATGAATTTTTATGAGGCATATAGCGATAATAGAGGGGAAAATGCTGAAAAATCAATTGCCTTATCTTTTGCTGATTAAAGTTTTGTAGCGTTAATCATTTCTCTTTTCCCTGGAGGTCCCTGTTTTTTCTCTACCTGAAAGTTGAGCTCCTGAAGAATTCTTCTTACACTTCCTTTAGAAGAGTAGGTAGTTAATAATCCGTTAATGGCCATTTTGTCAGCTACCAGTTCAAATAATGGTTTTTCCCAAAGGTCTGGTTGTACTCTTGCCCCAAAACAGTCAAAATAAACAAGGTTGATTTCTGGTAGATTAATGTTCTTCAGGTCAAAAAAGTCACATTCTATCTTTTTAAGGTTGAATCCACTAATGATTTCAACTGGTTTTTCCCAATCTGCCAGATGAATTTTCTGATAAATATTTTTAAACTCAGGGTTATCAAAAAGTTCAAAGTAGGCTAAATCCTTAACTTCGGATTCATTTATGGGGTATTTTTCGAGCGAAAAATAGTTGATGACATGATTTTTGTCAGTTTTTAAATATTCATTAATTGTCACTAAAACATTCAAACCTGTTCCAAAACCTAGTTCTAAAATATTAATTTCGCAATCATTAATTAAATTTAATCCATTTTTGATAAACACGTGTTCTGCTTCCTGAAGAGCACCGTGATGAGAATGGTAGTTTTCATTTAAATCATTGATAAACAATGTTTTACTTCCGTCGTTTGTGGTCTTAATTTCTCTTTTCAAGCTAATTTTTTGTCAAATTTACTCTAAAATTTTTATATTTAGAAAATTATGTTAAATTTGTAGAACATCGTAAAAATTTTAAAAAATGATAATTCAAAAAACTGAAAACTCCAGAATTTCTACATTTGACCCTAACAATTTTTCATTTGGTGGTACTTTCATAGATCATATGATTATATGTGAGTATGAAAACGGAAAATGGGGTGATGTAAAATTAGTTCCTTACGGTCCAATACCATTTACACCTGCTATGATGGGAGTAAACTATGGACAAGCTTGTTTTGAAGGTATGAAAGCCTATAAAGACAAAGACGGGCAGGTTTTCCTTTTCAGGCCTGAAAAGAATTTTGAACGTATCAACAAGTCAGCGAAGCGTCTTGCAATGCCTGAGGTGACTGAGGAAATGTTTTTAGACGGATTAAAAGCATTAGTAGATATCGACAGAGACTGGATCCCTCAGGGTGAAGGAATGTCTTTATATATCAGACCATTGATTTTCGCAACAGAAGAAGCTTTGAAAGCTAGAGTTTCTGAAAAATATATGTTCGCTATTGTAGCAACACCAGCAAAGAGCTATTATTCAGAGCCTGTGTCTGTGAAAATCTCTGACCACTATTCAAGAGCAGCAAACGGTGGAGTAGGTTCTGCTAAAGCGGCTGGTAACTATGCCGCTTCTTTCTATCCAACTCAATTGGCTATTGAAGAAGGTTATGAGCAAATTATCTGGACTGATGATGCAACTCACGAGTATTTCGAAGAGAGTGGTACTATGAACGTATTTGTAAGAATTAACGATACAATTTATACTCCACCAACATCTGAGAAAATCCTTGACGGAGTTACAAGAGACAGCTTCCTTCAGTTAGCTAAGAGAAGAGGAATTGAAGTGAAAGTTGAGCCAATTGCTGTAAAAACAGTTATTGAAGCTTTGAAAAGCGGAGAGCTTAAAGAAGTATGGGGAGTTGGTACTGCTGTGGTAACTACTCAGTTCCAGGCTTTAGGATACGAAGGTGAGAAATTGGCACTTCCAAGATTATCAGACGAAGAAAGCTATGCGGCAATCCTTAAGAAAGATTTAGTAGATCTTCAGAACAACCTTTCCGAAGATCCATTCGGATGGAGAGTGGTTGTAGATCATGCTCTTGAAACAGTTTAATAGTATTTTAAATACATATAGAAAGCCGGGAAATTTCCCGGCTTTTTTGCTTTTGTTTTCTTCAATGACGATTATAAATTTTAACCACAGATTAAGCAGATTTATATAGATGTTTGTGTGTGATTTCTGGTTACAAATTGAGTATATGTGAGCAACTTTATAAAAATAAATCTTTGATTTTTTTAACTTAAGAGCTCCTCTCAGCGTTGTACTTTTAACTTACGAAAACTTAAGTGTTTAAAATCTTTTATGTCTTTTGTGTTTTAATTTTGGTGATAGATCTCACCAGATGCTTTTATATAATTTACATTAATGGTTTAAAGCTTTTGTAATTGATTCACAAAATGTGTATTTTCGCAGAAGTTTATGAAAAAATTACTCTTCATATCAGCTATAAGTCTGTTGAGCTGCAACAGGAATACACAGACGGCACACCCACCTGTGGGCGGGGTTTTAAGCCAGAAAGATCTGGATGTTTCTAAAAACAGAATGAAAAACCTGAACACCATCGAAAGAGGTCAGATTCAGGATTGGATCAATGGACAGAATGTAAAGTTTTATCCAACGCAGCTTAATTATTGGGTGACGGCTGATGGTTTTGATCGTAGAGAAAGAAGAGCAGATAATACACTGATCTCTTATTCTTATGAATTGTATGATTTTGACCAGACCAAAATCTACGATCAGCCTTTTGAAAGAAGAGATGCCAAATTTGGGCATTTTGATGAACTGAAAGCGGTGGAAAATGCTTTGCGTTTTATACATGATGGAGAGGAAGTGACGCTTTTGGTGCCGTCTTCTTTGGCTTATGGAACTTTTGGAGACGAAAAGAAAATAGACAATGATATACCATTAATCATAAAATTAAAAGCTTTATAATACATGAAATTGTTTAACAAGAATATAATTCTGGCAGCGGCAAGTGTTTCGCTGATGAGTTGTACCCCAATTTATAAAAAAATGAACGTAGACAAAGAAACTTACGAAGGTCTTAATGACGGGCTTTATGCCAATCTTCAAACTACAAAAGGTAACATGATTGTGAAGTTTGAGGACAAGAAAGCACCAGTAACTGTAGCCAACTTTATCGGTCTTGCAGAAGGGAAAATCGACAACAAAGCTAAGGCTAAGGGAGTTCCTTACTATGACGGAACTATTTTCCACAGAGTAATCAAAGATTTCATGATCCAGGGAGGTGATCCTCAAGGGACTGGAATGGGAGATCCTGGATATAAATTCGAGGATGAAAGAAACGACCTTAAACACACAGGGAAAGGTATTCTTTCTATGGCGAACTCTGGACCAAACACAAACGGTTCTCAGTTCTTCATTACTGAAGTTGCTACTCCTTGGCTAGACGGAAGACACACAATCTTCGGGAAAGTAATAAAAGGTAATGATGTTATTGATGCTATCGCTAACGTTGAAAAAGGAGCTCAGGACAAACCTAAGACTGATATTGTTTTAGAAAAAGTTTCTATTTTCGGTAAAGGTGACGAATACAAAAACTACGATGCTGCTAAAACTTTCAACGAAGGAAAAGCTAAAATCGCAGAAAATAATAAAGCTTTTGCTGCTAAAGAAGAAGCTGAGAAAAAGAAAAGAGAAGAAGAATTCAAAGCAAACCAGGAAAAATTAGTTGAAAACTTAAAAGCTGGAATGCAAAAAACTGAATCTGGTCTTTACTATAAAATCACTAAAACTACTGACGGTAAAGCTCCAAAAGCAGGTGATAACGTTTCTGTACATTATGCAGGAAAATTAGTAGACGGAACTGAATTCGATTCTTCATTCAAGAGAAATGAGCCAATCGATATTCCAATCGGAATGGGAAGAGTAATCAAAGGATGGGATGAAGGTATCCTATTATTGAAAGAAGGAGAAACAGCTACTTTATTAATCCCACCAGCAATGGCTTACGGAGAAAGAGGAGCAGGAGGAGTTATTCCACCAAACTCTTGGTTAGTTTTCGATGTTGAGCTTGTAAAAGTAAAATAATTGAATCTTTAAGATATAAAAGCCATCCTGAAAAGGGTGGCTTTTTTTGTTTCCTGTCATAAAGTCCCGTAGAAATACGGATGTTGCATAAAAATAAATTATCCCTATCTTTATCTCCAACCAATGAAATAAAAATAGAAAATATGTTTGATCTTAATTACGATTTAATAAAACAGACCATAGAAGCTGAAGTATGTCCGGAGCATAATCTGCATCCAGAGTTTGTAAAAACAGATGATGGATTCGGAATAAAGGCTTGTTGTCAGCCTTTTCATGCTGAATTAGTAGCAAAATCTGAGAAAATGGTAGAGGAGGAGACAACTCAGTTCCTTGAGAAAATGATGAAAGATATTTTTAAAGAATAATCTGTGAAAGCAATGTATAAAAAAACCGCCCTCAACAAAGGGCGGTTTTTCAGTAAAAGAGTGAAATAAAAGTTATATGTTTCTACCGGATCTTTTCTTCATCCCCGTTCCTGCAAGGGAACTGATGAATACAAGTCCAAAGCCGATATAAGCGGCAAAGGCGGTAAGATATACGATTAAGCTATTAAAACTTGGTTTTAAACTGTATACCAGTACAGAAAAAGCAGCAAAGCTCAGGACCAATAACAGGCTCCAGATATGCATTTTTGCAGCGTCTTCATTTCTCTTAAAAATCATTTCAAAAAAGTCTCTCATCATTACTAACATTTTAAGGGTTATACATTAATTAACTGAGAATAAATCTGGTGTAAGTATCATGGTAAAAAGAATAGCATATTTCTTTTCTGGGCTAAGGTTCATGATAACTTTGCCGTTTATTCAATATTATGATACCGGGCTCTAAAGTCCGGGATAAATAATCATTTTTGAATCAATAAATGACTCATGGGTTTATTGATGATACCTGTTAGATACGGGGCATAAATCTGCTGTGAAAAATCAACCGGAGGGCTAGTTAATCACGTTCCCGTATCTTTTACGGCATCGTAGAAAAAAAAGGATTCATATACGAGATATGAACTTTGAATCAGTGGAAAACTGAAAATCCACAGAAAACCTTTTTTCTCATCCTTAGTGCTTTTTTAATTTTTTCTCATAAAAGGGAATGCCAATTTCATGCCAAAGTGATAACTCTACGATTAACACTTTATTTTGAAGTGGTGTATTGTGCTGTTTTTTAAGGAGTTTTGTTTATTATTTCCTTAAACGAAGAAAAATAGATTTTGAATGTAGAATTCTTAGATATAGACTTTGGCTAAAGCCAATGGAATTTAATGTATAATGGGAACGGGCTAAAGCCCGTTTCTGTTGAATTTTTAGAGTACAGTTTTTAAACCATTTCTATTAGAATAATTGTAAAAAAGTTTAATTTTGGAATAGTGAACAAAGAAAACTTAAAAGAAAATATTGAGACTTGTATTGTTAATCTTCAACGATTGGCAATGATAAACTGTTGGAATAAGATATCTCCAAACTATGTTTTTATAGTATCTGATTTTAATGAGTTTGAAAGGCTGAATTTTTTTGAACAAAGAAAGGTTCGGAATAAAGTAAATAAATCTAAAACTATACTTTCATTGGACTCAGTCATAGAGATTCTGAATAAAGAATATCAGGATCTTTATGATATTAATTTTTATATTTTCAAGGCAACAAAGAAAGAAACAGTAATAGAAATTCAGTATTATAGGAAATCAAATTTAGATGCTGATTATTTTGAAATTGTAAAAAATGAGGAACCCATGTTTCATTCTAAAGTTTCAAAACCATACTATGCTAAAGATAACAATAAGTTTGATGTCAATTGGGAACTATGTGGTGTAAGATATTTCTGGAATCATTTTATTGCTCAAATTAGGTACAGGATAAATATCTAATGTCGGAATAATACTTAGTTTATCATTCTGTAATAATCTAAACTAACAATATTTAATAGTTTTATTTGGATTTCTCTGGAATGACAAAAACGCTGCTTGAGATAGGTTTTTTTGTGATTTATTTTATTGTATGGGGTCATTTGTGGAATCATTCGTGCTATTGGTGTTAAAAAAAAGAAAACCCATCAAATCTTATAAGACTCAATGGGTTTATTTATATCAATTATGGTATTCTATTACCAGTTCTTATCAATCATATAGATAATATGGGTCATCGCTACAGCGCCTAGTAAAAGCTCTCTTCTGTTTACTTTTTCAAAGGTGTCTTCCTCAGTATGATGAATATCGAAATAACGTTGAGAATCTGGCATCAGCTCGGCAGCAGGAATTCCCATGTCATGAAGTGGGTAAAGGTCTGTTCCGGAAAACCTTTCTTCAAAATTATACACTCCATAAGGCAGGAATAATTTCGACCAGCCTTGAATCTGTTTTCTTTTAGTATCATCCATATCCAGTGCAATACCTCTAGGAGCAAAACCACCTGCATCGGATTCTATAGCAAAGAGGTGTTTTTCGTTGGTCTCTTTTACTGTTTTACCATATTGGATGCCTCCTTTCACTCCGTTTTCTTCATTGGCGAAACAAACCACCCGAATGGTATGGTTATTCTGTATTCCCAATTTTTTAAATGTTCTTAAGACTTCAATACTCTGAACAATTCCGGCCCCATCATCATGAGCTCCTTCACCTACATCCCAGGAATCAAGGTGTCCACCTACTACAATTACACTCTGGTCTTTCTTCCCTGTAATTTCACCAATCACGGAGTGGGAGAGTTTCTCGCCCTTCATTCCACAGTTGGAATTAAGTTTTGCGGTGATTTTTTGATTCTTTAATAAAACTTCCAGTTCATCTGCTGTGGTACTTCCGATGGCTACTGCAGGAATTTTAGAAATGTTTTCCTCGTAGCGCATAGCTCCTGTGTGCGGGACATCATCAAAAGCTGAAGAAAGAGAACGGATAATGGCAAATTTTCCTCCCTTTTTAGCCGTTAAAGATGCTGCTGTTGTTCTGTATTTAGCGGCATCACCATATCCTTTAAAAGTTTCTATAAATGATTGTTTGAAAGCATAATTAAAGAATAGGATTTTATCCTTTACCTGTTCCGGAGAAAGTTTATTGTATTCATCCATAGATTTAACCATGATGATTTCTCCTGAAACATCTTTTCCTCCTGTTCCTTCAGAATTCCCCAGAGAAAGCATTTTAAGGCTTTTCCAGCTTCCGTTGGAGGTTTTGATATGTAAGGACTCTTTTCCTCTTACCCAGACAGGAATCATCACATCCTGAAGCCATACTTTGTCTGCTCCGGCATCACGAAGTTTTTGTGCTGCCCACTGTACGGATTTTTCATAAGCTTCGGTACCGCTTAAGCGATGGCCGATATTTTTAGTAAGTTCACGAAGATCGCTGTATCCTTTTCCGTTGTTTAAAACTTCAAGAGAGATTTTGCTGAACTGTATTGAATCTTCTTTGGTTTGGCCAAAAACAGCCATTCCCAAGCATAATAATGAGGATGCTAATATCTTTTTCATTGTTACCAATTTTTATCAATCATATAAATAAGTTGTGTCATCACCGTTGAGCCAAGTAGTAATTCTCTACGGTTGACTTTTTCAAAAGTATCTTCTGCGGTGTGGTGAATATCGAAATAACGCTGTGGTTCCGGAACGAGTTCTGCTGTTGGAACGCCCATCTCATGAAGTGGAGCAATATCTGAACCCGAATACTTTCCTTCAAAGTTGTAAACTCCGTAAGGTAGAAACAGGTTTCCCCAGCTTTTGATCTGGTTTCTTTTTACATCATCCATTTCCAAGGAGATTCCGCGGGGAGAGAAGCCACCAGCATCGGACTCTATAGCAAAAAGATGTTTTTCATTGTTGTCTTTTGCTGTTTTTCCGTATTGTTTTCCACCTTTGGTTCCGTTTTCTTCGTTGGCAAAGCAAACTGCTCTGATGGTATGGTTGTTCTGTATTCCAAGTTTTTTGAATGTTCTTAACACTTCAATACTCTGAACAATCCCAGATCCATCATCATGAGCCCCTTCACCTACATCCCAGGAATCAAGGTGTCCACCCACTACAATTACATTTTGATCTTTCTTCCCTGTAATTTCGCCAATAACAGAGTGGGAGAGCTTTTCTCCTTTCATCCCACAGTTGGAATTGAGTTTTGCTGTTACTTTCTGATTTTTTAATAGAGTTTCCAGTTCATCGGCAGTTGTATTTCCAATGGTAACAGCCGGAATTTTTGAAATATTTTCTTCATATCGCATATTTCCTGTATGTGGAACATCGTCCAATGCTGAAGAGAGGGATCTGATAATCGCAAATTTTCCACCTTTTTTGGCTGTCAGTGAAGCTGCGGTTCTTCTGTAGGCCCCAGATTCTCTATAAGAAATAAAAGTCTGCACATGCCCCTGATTGAAAGGGTAATTAAAGAAAACAATTTTATCTTTTACTTTTTCAGCAGGGAGTTTGTCATATTCTTCAAGAGATTTAACCATGATGATCTCTCCGGAAACATCTTTTCCTCCTGTTCCTTCAGAATTCCCCAGAGAAAGCATTTTAAGACTTTTCCAGCTTCCGGTGGAAGTTTTGATGTGTAAGGATTCTTTTCCTCTTACCCAAACTGGGATCATCACTTCTTGAAGCCATACTTTATCAGCTCCGGCATCACGAAGTTTTTGTGCTGCCCATTGTACAGATTTTTCGTAGGCTTCGGAGCCGCTTAGGCGATGGCCTATATTTTTAGTAAGTTCTCTTAGCTCATCATATCCTTTACCGTTATTTAGGATTTCTGTAGAGATTTTGTTGAACTGTATGGAGTCTTCTTTAGTCTGTCCTGATATAAAGGTTATTCCTAAAGTTAATAATGATATATTTATAATCTTTTTCATATTACCAATTTTTATCAACCATAAAAATCATTTGTGTTATAGCAACCGCTCCGAGGAGAAGTTCTCTTTTATTCACTTTATCAAAAGTATCCTGTTCGGAATGATGATAATCGAAATATCTTTGGGTGTCTACAACAAGCTCTGCTAAAGGGATATCAAGTTTTTTTAAAGGAGAGATGTCCTGAATGGCATCTGTTTGGTCAAAATCATAAACGCCATAAGGAAGGAAATATTCTTTCCAGGGGAAAACCAGTCTTCTTCTTTGAGGTGACATATCCAAAGAAAATCCTCGTGGTGAATAGCCACCGGCATCTGTTCCTAAAGCGAATATGTGTTTTTCATCTTTCTTTTTCACAAAAGCAGCATACATTTCGCGACCTTGTCCGCCGTTTTCACTGTTGGCATACAGAACTACCCGGATGGTATGGTTATTTTCATAGCCAAGTGCCTTCAATGTTCTTAAAACTTCAATACACTGAGCAACTCCAGTTCCGTCATCAGTAGCTCCTTCACCAACATCCCACGAATCTAGCTGAGCGCCTAAAACAATAACTTTAGAATCTTTTTTACCCTGAATTTCAGCAATAATATTGGGATTGGTAGTGCTGGCTTTTGATTCGGCAGTCATGTTGATTTTGGCTGTTACTTTCTGCTTCTTCAACGTTTTCTCCAATTCATCTGCTGATCTTACACCGATTGATAAGGCTGGAATTTTAACTTTATCATCCGGCTCATAATAAATCATTTTGGCGTGTGGAGTATCATCATTAGCTGTTGTTAATGATCTTATGATTAATGCTTTTGCTCCTGTTTTAGCAATAACGGATGCGGAAATTAATTTTGATTTTGCAGTCTGTAAATAGGAATCACTGGTATTGATGATTTTCGGGTCCATGGGAACATTCACGAAAACAATTTTGTCTTTTAGCTGGCCTATGGACATGGCGTTCAATTCTGAAGTGGAATTAATTAAAACAATTTCACCTGTCAGATCCTTGCCACCTGTTCCTTCAGAATTTCCGAATGAAAGCATTCTGATATTTCTCCAGTCTCCATTTTCTGCTTTTATCTGTAGGGATTCTTTTCCTCTGATCCATACGGGAGCTTTAGCTTCCTGCCTCCAGATCATATTGATGCCGATTTCCTTGAATTTTTTTTCTGCCCATTCTACTGCTTTTGCATACCCGGGAGTAGCACTGAAACGTGGCCCAATTCCTTTCGTAAGCTCTCCAAGGTTTTCATAAGCCCTGCCATTGGCCATGATCTCGTCTGAGATCTTTTTGAATTCGTCATGGTAATTTAATTTTACAGGAATTGCTGTTCTGCCGGCAGGTTTTTTCTGGACTTTTTTTTGAGAAAATAAAAATCCACTCAAAAAGAGTGGAAGTATAATGAATATTTTTTTCATTTTTTATTTACCTTTCTTTTTCCAACGATAAAAGTAGGAAAAAAATGGGAATTTATTAAGGTTTCATGTCGTACATTACCAGTGCTGTAATCAATTTTGGCTCAATGAATGTACATTTAGGAGGCATACTCAGTTTTAAATCTGAAATTTTAATCATATCATTAAAACTTACAGGATAAATTCCGAATCCGGCTTTTCCTTCTCCGGTATCTATTTTTTCTTTTAAAATATTGATCCCGTTAATGTTGGATGTTCCTTTTACATAAGAGATCAGATCAGAGCTATCCGGATCTTCTATTTTTAAAATTCCTTTGAAGATGTATTTGTCCAATAAATGGTGGTCCAGATTATCTAAAGACATTTCTTTAGAACGAAGATCGTGTTTTACGTGAAGAGAGTAGAACTTACCGTCCAGATACATTGAGATGTGGAATTTCTGAGATGGGAAGTATGGAGTTTCTCCTTTTTCGTGAATTAAGAAATATTGCTCAAGTTCTTTCAGGAACTGCTCGCTGGAAAGACCATTCAGATCATTCAGGACTCTGTTGTAATCATGAATTTTGATGGACTGGTTGGAAACAATAAAACTGTATACAAAGTTATACTGCTCTGTACCGTTGTGTCTTTTGTTTTTATCCTTATGTTTTTTCGCATTTAATGCTGTGGAACCAATTCTGTGGTGTCCGTCGGCAATATAGAATGAATCAATCTGATCAATCACTTCCTTAAACTGCTGCAGCTTCAGACGGTTGTCTATTCTCCAGATTTTATGTCGGATTCCGATAGTATCTATATGATTGAAGATTGGAACATTCTTTTCCTCATGATTCATCAGCAACTCAATTTTCGAGTTGGCAGGGTAGGTAAGCAATACCGGTTCAGCCTGAAGGTTTACTTTTTCAAGGTAATGAGCCAGTTTTTCTTTTTTCTGAGGAATGGTACTTTCGTGCCTTTTGATTTTTCCGTTCCAGAAATCTTCAATACTGGCAAGACCTAAAAGGCCTCTGAAAATTTGTTTGTTAGGATAGATTTGTTCGTAAAGATAATAGGCAGAATTATCCTGAACGAGTTTTTTTTCGTCCAAAAATTCTTCAAATGTGGAACGGATCTTTCTCAAGTTTCGGTCTACATCTTTAGATTTACTTACAACATATGGTTTTATCATGTTGATGTAAGTATTTTCAACTTGAGCTTTTTCTGCTATTTCTTCCTGGGTAAAATTATCCAGTGGATGGGTAGGGAAAGTATCCTCAAAATCTCTGTGAGGTCTTATTCCACGGAAAGGTTTAAAAACAGGCATATTTATCTTATAGTTTCTTTTTGTAGCTTAATAATTTGTTCTGCAAGTTCAACACCGATTTTCTCTTGCGCATCTACCGTATTTCCTCCTACATGAGGGGAAAGGGATAGTGCCGGATTCATCAGTAATGGAAGTTCCGGATTGGGTTCGCTTTCAAAAACGTCCAATGCAGCTCCTGCCACTTTTCCTGAATCAATAAAATCAATCAGTGCCACTTCATTCATCACACCGCCTCTTGCAGTATTTACAATATAGACTCCGTCTTTCATTTTTTCAAACTGTGGAGTATCTATAATGTATTCATTCGTTTTCGGAGTATTGATGCTGATAAAGTCTGATTCTTTAAGAAATGCATCCATATCATTGGTGGAAGTGATTTCAAAGTTCAAAGACTGTCCGTCAAAGAAATTCAAAGTAAGAACTTCTGTTCTCGGGCTTCTTGTCAGAACCTGAATCTTCATTCCTAAAGCAATTCCTATTTTCACGACTTCCTGGCCAATGCTTCCAAAGCCGATTACTCCTAATGTTTTTCCTGAAAGTTCATAAGCATTGCTGAATGACTTTTTCATGGCATTGAAATGAGTTTCACCTTCCAAAGGCATCAGTCTGTTTGATTCGTGAAGGAATCTGGCTAATGCAATGAAGTGTCCGAAAACCAATTCTGCAACAGATTTTGAAGATGCTGTAGGAGTGTTGATAATTTTGATCCCCTTGCTTTTTGCATATTCAACATCAATATTGTCCATTCCGATACCGCCACGACCTATAATTTTAAGTCCCGGGCATGCATCAATCAGGTCCTGCCTTACTTTTGTTGCACTTCTTACAAGAAGAACATCTACATTATTATCGTTGATAAAATTAATAACGTGATCCTGAGCCACTCTATTGTCCAGAATTTCTATTCCGGCTTCTTTTAAAGCTCGTTCTCCTGCTTTTGAGATTCCATCGTTTGCTAAAACTTTCATGTGTTATTTGATTTAAAGATTGAAAGATTTAAATATTTCAAAATTTTAAAACTGGAGCGCAAATTAATAAATTTAAATTAACTGCTTTTAAATCTTTCAATCTTTGAATTTTTTAATGCTAAAATTATTTGATAGATTTCATTACATCCACCAATACCTGTACACTTTCAATAGGTAGGGCATTGTATAAGCTTGCTCTGTAACCGCCAAGGCTTCTGTGACCGTTAAGTCCACTGATACCTGCAGCTTTCCATGCGTTGTCGAATTCCTCTTTTTTGCTTTCGTCTGTAATGTTGAAAGAAACATTCATTAATGAACGGTCTTCTTTTACGCAGAATGTCTCAAATAATGGGTTGCTGTCTATTTCATCATACAGAAGTTTAGCTTTCGCCTCGTTTCTTTGTTCTGCAGCAGCAATTCCACCATTGTTTTCAAGGTGCTGTAATGTTAACAGAGATGCATAGATTGGGAATACCGGTGGAGTATTGTACATAGACTCTTTGGAAATATGCTGAGAATAATCAAGCATAGACAGCATGTTTTCTCTTCCTGTTTTTCCAAGGATTTCTTTTTTGATCACTACTAGAGTAACTCCTGCAGGTCCCATATTTTTCTGAGCCCCGGCATAGATTAAATCAAATTTTGAAAAATCAAGTTGTCTTGAGAAAATGTCAGAACTCATATCACATACCATCAGTGTGTCCACTTCAGGGAAAGATTTCATTTGAGTTCCGTAGATTGTATTGTTGGAAGTACAGTGGAAATAATCGTATTCTGAACCTACAGTATAATTTTTAGGAATGAAAGAATAGTTTTCTTCTTTTGAAGAACCCACTACATCTACAGTTCCCAGTTTTTTAGCTTCTTTAATGGCTCCGGCTGCCCAGGTTCCTGTATCCAGGTAAGCAGCTTTTCCGCCTACTTTCATCAGGTTGTAAGGTACCATAGCAAACTGCATGCTTGCCCCGCTTCCTAAATAAAGTACCTCATAATCGTCACCAAGATTCATCAATCTTTTTACAATTGCACGTGCTTCGTCCATTACTGCAACGAAGTCTTTACTTCTGTGCGAAATTTCAAGAAGAGATAATCCGATCCCGTTAAAATCTAAGATTGCCTGTGCTGATTTTTCAAATACCTCTTGTGGTAAGATACATGGCCCTGCGCTGAAGTTGTGCTTTTTGTTCATATTTTTATTTTTTGGTTGCCTCAGGAAACTGAAATCCTTTAGCTTATTTTAATTAGGTTTATTGGTTTTTTGATTAAAAAAAGCCGTCTCATACATGATGAGACGGAATTTTTTTTATTCGCCGTGTAGGAATGCTTTTTTATTAAGCAGAGCCTCTTCAGATTCTACATGATCTTCGTCTGGTACACAGCAGTCTACCGGACATACCGCAGCACATTGTGGCTCCTCATGGAAACCTTTACATTCTGTACATTTATCAGTTACAATGAAATAAACATCGTCACTTACAGGCTCCTGCGCTGCATCTGCATCTACAGTAAGTCCCGACGGCATTGTAATAGTTCCTTGAAGACTAGTACCGTCAGAAGCTTTCCAATCTACAGCTCCTTCATATATTGCATTGTTTGGACATTCCGGTTCACAAGCCCCACAATTAATGCATTCATCAGTTATTTTAATAGCCATCGCTAATTTTTTTTAAATTTGCACAAAATTACAAAATATTCCCCAATTTTAAAGTAATTATGAATACCGAAAATCAAGTTTTAGGACTTATTAAATTAAGTGGTTATATAAAAGCGTTTTTAGCGAAGAAACCAGAAGATCACAATGAAGATGATGTAAATATTGAATTATTATTAAAGAAGTCTGAAATAGAAAATCCATGGTTTACTGTTGATAATCAGAAAATTGCTTTACAGCAATGGTCAGATCTTCTTAGTGAGGAAAATATTAAAAACTGGCTTAAAAATTATTCAATCTCTAAGATTTCCAAGAGAGTAGGATTGATTTTGGCAGGAAATATCCCTTTGGTAGGGCTTCACGATGTGATTTCTGTGGTACTGAGTAATCATATTCCATTATTGAAGCTGTCTTCTAAAGATAAATATCTGATTCCGTTCTTGTTAAAAAAATGGAAGGAGTTTTCTGACGATCAGGTTCAGTTTGAATTTGTAGAAAAATTACAGAATTTTGATGCAGTTATTGCTACCGGAAGTAATAATACGGCAAGATATCTTGAGTACTATTTTAAAAATCATTTAAGCATTATCCGTAAAAACAGAACTTCTGTTGCTGTTTTAAAAGGTGATGAGACGGATGAAGAACTTCAGCTTTTGGCAAAAGATATTTTCCAATATTTTGGGTTGGGTTGTAGAAATGTAACGAGAATTTTCATTCCTCAGGATTTTGTGATTGACAGATTGTTTGAAAACTTTTTAGGATTCCAGGATATTATCAATCATAATAAATATGCTAATAACTATGATTATAACAGAGCGGTTTATCTTTTAAATCAGGATAAATTCTGGGATAATAATTTTGTAATGCTTAAAGAAGATGATAAGCTATTCAGTCCTCTTTCTGTAATTAATTTCAGCCGATATGAATCATTGGATGATGTTAAAAACTTTATTGCTGAAAATGAAGAAAATATTCAGTGTATTGTGGCCAAAGAAGGGTTGGGGTTTGATTCAATTTCTTTTGGAGAAGCTCAAAATCCGGGTCTTGATACGTATGCAGATAATGTAGATACGATGAGATTTTTAGAACTGGTCTGATTTTCGTATCTTCCATCACTTATTTCACCAAATAATAAAACGAATAATTATGAAAAGAATATTTTTAGGTCTTGCGATTATTGGCGCGCAGTTCGTGTTTGGCCAAAAAGTCGTTGGATTAAAGGTTGAGAATAATCAAAAGAAAGAACAGCCGGCTACCATAAGTAAGGATAAAGTCAATATTTATAATGATAATTTCCAGAAGTTTATCAAAGCTTTGCAGGCTTCGGATTATAAAGCTGTGGATGAAGTTCTTTCTGATAAGGTAAAAGAAATTGTCACAGAAGATGTTCTTAAAAAGGTAAAGGACGGTATTGATGTCAATAAAAAATTTGAAATTTTAAAAGTAGGCTATTATGTTACGATGGATGGTACCAGCCATCCTAATATTAAGTATAAATATGCCGGAGATTCATCATCGAAAGAAGTGATAAGCGCTGTGTTTGAAGATGAAGGGAAACTTCTTGGTGTGTTGCCTGCTAAAAAGGATAAGTAATTTCGATTAATCAAAAAAATATTAACTATGATGACAGATGTTTTAGTCGCTCATTCTTCCGATGTGGAGAAAGCGAATTTTTACAAGAAGACGTATTTGCATGTTGCATTATCAATTCTTGCATTTATTGGAGTTGAGACTATTTTGTTGAAGACTGTGCCTGTAGAGCTTATTGCGATGATGTTTCAGGGAAAATTTACCTGGTTATTAATTATTGGGGTTTTCTGGCTGGCTTCTATTTTAGCCTCTAAATGGTCGCTTTCGCAAAGTCAATCAACGCAGTATCTTGGTTTAGGGTTTTATATTGTACTGGAAGCGGTTATCTTCTTGCCATTACTCTATATAGCTACTAATGTTGCCGGCGGTGGTAATATCATTTTCCAGGCAGCTACTTTAACGGTTGCAATGTTTGCAGGTATTTCTGCAGTTGCTTTTACTTCCAAAAGAGATTTCTCTTTTTTAAGAAATATTATTATTATCGGAGGATTTATCTCTATTGGATTAATCATTGGCGGAATGGCCTTTGGATTTAACCTTGGATTATGGTTCTCTGTAGGAATGGTTATTCTTGCTTCTGCAACTATTTTATATCAGACAAGCAAGCTGAAAGATTCTTATGCTACCAATCAGTATGTGGGAGCGGCTTTACAGCTTTTTGCTTCTATCATGCTTTTATTCTGGTATATCCTGAATATTCTGATGAGCAGAAGAAGTTAATTTGAGTATTTAATTAGCTTTAAATAATAGTCCTGGTGAATTTTTCATCAGGATTTTTTTATTTCCGGGATTTGGATTGGCTTTGTTTTTCTCGCGGATTATGTGGATTGTACAGATTAAAAAAATATCCTTAATCTTTGTTTTTGATTGTGTTGAACTTGAGATTCTACTATCCTTATCAAGGTTATAAACCTTTACAAGGATAGGTTAAACTATTACTATAGTTGGTATTTGTGCTATTAGCGAAAGAAATATTAGTGAAATTTGTGTTTAATAGAAGCTGTGAACCCAAAAAATCCTGATGACCTTGCATCGGGATTTTATTGGATATTCATTAACTATTTTGTGCTTAATACCGCTTCAATAGGATTTGTGATCCTCTGAAGTTCTGTTTCAGTAAAAAGTAGAGTATAGGTTAAAGAACAGGGAAATGTTGTGTTGAGGAAAACCTCAGTTCTTTTCTTTCGTGTTTTTGTAGAATATTAAATGATAAAAACTACTTATCAATAGATCCTAAAACCTTTTGTGCAAAAGAGTTTAGTGCATCTTTTTCGCTCATTCCGTTCTGTACGTTAGCGTGAACTTCTAAAGCTCCGCAAATGTTGGTAATAAGCTCTCCTGCAACATTTAAATCTTCTTCACTTGTTCCTCTGAATTCGCAGAAGCTTTCAAGAACTTCTAATGTTTTTTCTAGATTCTCAGGAGTCTGATTCTGATAGAATTGTCTGATTACTGGTAATTTCATTATGCTAATTCATTAAAAAGGTTAATTAAACTTTCAGCCTGGTTAGATTGAACCTGGTTTACCAATTCACCATTTTTAAAGATAGCGAATGTAGGTAAGTTGTCTACTTTTGCTAATTTTCTGCTTTCAGGAAGTTTTTCAGCATCTACATATAAGAAAGGAATAGAGTCGTTCTCAGATGCTAATTTTTTGAATTTCGGCTTCATGATTCTGCAGTTTCCGCACCATGTTGCGCCATATTGAACAACCACTTTTTCGTTGTCGTTTACTATATTCTGTAATGTATCTTCGGTTAATTCTGTGTACATAATAATAATTTGAAAATGAGATAATTTGAAAATGTGCTAATGATAAAAAGAAAATGAGATAATTTTAGATCATCCGGAGATTAATTTTCAAATTATCTCATTTTCAGATTAACACATTATATTAGTTCTTAGCTAAGTATTCTGCTGTAGAAGTTCTGTCTGCTTTCATTGCATCTTTACCTTCTTCCCAGTTTGCAGGACATACTTCACCGTGTTTTTGAACGTGAGTGTAAGCGTCAATTAATCTTAAGAATTCTTTTACGTTTCTACCTAGAGGCATATCGTTTACCGCTTCGTGGAAGATTTTTCCAGTTTCGTCGATAAGGTAAGTAGCTCTGTAAGTTACGTTAGAACCTGTGAAGATTTCTTCTCCTTCTTCATTGTATTCGAAATCCTGATCTACAATTCCTAAAGTGTTTGCTAATTGTCTGTGAGTATCAGCTAAAAGTGGATAAGTTACCCCTTCAATACCTCCGTTATCTTTTGGTGTGTTTAACCAAGCGAAGTGTACTTCGTTTGTATCACAAGATGCACCGATTACTTTAGTGTTTCTTTTTTCGAATTCACCTAAAGCCTCCTGGAAAGCGTGAAGCTCAGTAGGACATACGAAAGTGAAATCTTTAGGGTACCAGAACAAAAGAACTTTTTGTTGGTTGTTTGTAGCTTCTTCAAGGATGTTGATTCTTAAATCGTCACCCATTTCAGACATTGCGTCGATTGTTAAATTCGGGAATTTTTTTCCTACTAAAGACATAATTTTCTGTTTTTATATTTAAATTTCTGTTGCAAATATAAAGAAGTTTTATCTATCGAACAAATAGTTTTTGATAAATAAAATCTATAATTGTTTTTGATGTGTTGTTAAAGAAAAAAGCCCTGAAACCAGGGCTTTTTGTTATTTTAATATCCAAATATTTCGGTTAGATTAAGTTTTTTAATCTCTCCTAATTTCTGCATATCGGCTTCATTTACTTTGTCTTGAGATGCCACAATACAATATGTATAGTTCTTGTTCTTCATCTCTTTATCATAGAAAGTGTTGATGTCTGCAAAAGATAGCTTTGGAGCCTGTTCATAGACATTCTTTCTGATATCAGAGTTGTTTCCAAGCCTTTGGGCTTTCAGATAAGAGAAAATAATACCATCCTGGGAAATTCTTTCAGAAGCAATTGTTTTTTTCAATCCGCTTTTGGCGGTTTCAAATAATTGTTCTGATTTCGGCAGGGTAGTAAGAAGCTCATTCATTGCAGAAGATGCTTCATTGAACTTATCGGCCTGAGTTCCCACATAAGCCATAATACTGTTCTTATCTTCTTTCTTGCTTGGAAGAGCAAAATAAGAATAGGTAGAATAAGCCAATGCTTTAGATTCTCTGATAGTCTGGAAAACAATAGATCCCATTCCACCTCCAAAGTAATTGTTGAATAAGCTTACTGTAGGGGTAATGGTAGAGTTGTATTGTTCAGAGTTTCTTGCCCAGAAAATTTCAGCCTGTACCATATCGTAATGTGCAAATAAGACTTTATTCTTATCTGTTGGGATCTGTGTAAAGGTTTTGGCTTTTGGAAGCTCTTTAAGCGCTGCAGGAAGTTTATGAACAGGTTTTAAAGAAGCTACCGTTTCAGCTCCGGTTTTAGGTCCATAATACAGTACTTTATGCTTAAAGTTGAATAAGTCGTGTAGGATGTTTACTAGATCTTCAGCTTTTAAGGCATCCAGTTCGGCATCACTCAAAACATTATTGAATGGATTCTGTGCCCCATACTGAGCATAGCTTCTTAATCCGGCCATAATGGTCGCTTTATTCTGCTTAGCGTTGGCTCTGGCTTTCTTAAGTCTTGCTTTGTAGGCATCTAATGCATCCTGGTCTGCTTTACAGTTTTTAATCAGATCTTCAAATAATGCAATTGTTTTATCAAAATTTTCATTCAGACCTTCCAATGAAACATAAGTTTCTTCGTTCCCTGCACTTACCTTGAAGCTTGAAGCTAATTTGTAAAACTCTCTGCTTACGGTTTCTGATGATTTATCATCGGTTCCTAAATATTGCAGGTATTCTGCAGCCAGTGGAAGCATTTTGTTGTTCCATTTTCCGGAATCAAAGTGATAATACATTCTGAATAAAGCATTGTCTGTATTTTTTACAGAAAGCACATCCACATCAGCCAATTTATTTTTAGCAATGTCCTTATCATAGTTTAGCCATACAGGAGCGATTGCTTTTTCAGGCATTTCGTCAATCTTTTTCAGGAAATAAGACTGGTCTTCTCTGTTTACAGAAACAGGTGTAATGGTTGGCTTATCAACTTTTACAGTGTTTTTGTCTTCACCTTTTTTCTTATAAACTGCTACATAATTGTTGTTTTGAAGATATTTGGAAACGAAATCCATAATGTCTTTTTTGGTAAGCTTGGAAATCTCTTCAATATATTCCAGGTTTGCTTTATGGTCTACTTCAGAAGTAAATTCATCCATTAAAATGCTTGCTCTTGAAGCATATTTTTCATCTTTTTGAATGGTATTCTTCTTTTCGTTGTTGATGATAGATTGGATAAGATCATCAGAAAATTCTCCTTTTCTCAATTTGTCGATTTCCTGAAGCAAAAAGTTTTTTACTTCATCTAAAGATTGTCCTTCAGTAGGTTTTCCCTGTAGAAGCAATACTGAATAATCTTTTAAAGCATAAGGAAAGGCATAAGCTGCCAGTAACTTCTGTTTTTTTACAAGATCAAGGTCAATAAGCCCAGCCTGACCGTTGGTAAGCATGCTTCCTACGAAATTTAACAGCCTTGCATCTTTTGTAGAGGCACCTGGAAATCTGAAACCAAGCATTACACTTTCGGAATCAGGTCCTATTACTTCTTTGATTACAGGAGATGTGATAGCTTTTTCCTGTCCAACTTTATATTCAGGAACAGGTTTAGACTTCATGTAAGAGAAGGCCTTGTCAATCTTGGCAATTACTTCATCCGGATTGAAATCTCCGGACATGATGATTCCCATATTGTTGGGAACGTAGTAATTGTTATAATATTCTCTAATGGCATGTAGGGATGGGTTTTTAAGATGTTCAATGGTTCCTATAGTAGTCTGCTTTCCATAATTGTTATTAGGGAAAAGACTGGCAAACATCATGTCGTAAACTTTATCTCCATCATCATCAAGTGATCTGTTTTTCTCTTCATATACCGCTTCAAGCTCTGTGTGGAATAATCTGAGAACCGGCTCTCTGAATCTTTCCGACTGTAATGCCAGAAATTTATCTATTACATTAGACGGAATATCTTCTGTGTACACAGTTTGTTCAAAAGAAGTGAAGGCATTGGTACCGTCACCGCCCATGCCAGCCATCATTTTATCGTACTCGTTGGCAATTGCATATTGGGCTGCTTCTCCGGAAACCCTGTCAATTTCTTTGTAGATTTCCTTTCTTTTGGCTTCATCTTTTGTCTGATTGTATTTCTCATAAAGAGCATCAATCTGATCCAAAAGAGGCTTTTCTTTAGCCCAGTCTTTAGACCCGAACTCATTTGTCCCTTTGAAAAGCATGTGCTCCAGGTAATGGGCAAGACCTGTATGATCTGCTGGGTCTGTTTTACTTCCTGCTTTGGTGGCAATATAAGTCTGGATTCTCGGTTCCTTGTTGGTTGGACTCAGAATAACCGTTAATCCGTTTTTTAAAGTATAATATCTGGCTGCAGTAGGATCGTTAGTAACAAATTTGTATTTGTACCCGTTGGAAGTAGCTTCCTTCCATTGATAATCCTGTCCGAAAGCATGGCCTGCAAAACTAGCTGCTGCAATACTTGTGACGATGGTTAGCTTTTTAAACAAATTCATTGTTGTGGCTGTGTTTTATTTAATTCTTAATTGAATTGCACTAACAGGTCTTTGATTCTTCTCATCGCTTCCCTTAATTCCTCTTCAGAAGCTGCATATGAGAATCTGATACACTCCGGACTTCCGAAAGAGAATCCGCCAACACATCCTACATGAGCATTTTCCAATAAGAACATGGCAAAGTCATCAGAATTGTTAATTTCTGTTCCATTCAACGTTTTTCCAATGTAGTGAGAAATATCCGGGAAGAAGTAGAATGCAGCTTTTGGAAGCAATACTTTGAATCCTGGAATTTCCTGGATAAGTTCATACATAAGATCTCTTCTCTTTTTGAAAGCGTCAATCATGTATCTGTATTCTGATGGGTCAGTTTTTAAAGCAACAATAGAAGCTCTCTGAGCCACAGTGTTTGCACCACTTGTCATTTGCCCCTGTACTTTTTCGCAAGCCTTAGCCAACCATTCCGGGCAGGCAGAATATCCGATTCTCCATCCGGTCATTGCAAAAGCTTTTGACATTCCGTTGATTACAGCGGTCTGTTCATAAACTTCAGGAAACTGAGCAATAGAAGTGGTTTTTGTTTCATAATTGATGAACTCATAGATTTCATCTGAAATAATGGTTACATGAGGGTATTTGGCAACTACTTTAGCAATAGATTTCAACTCATCATAGGTATAATATCCGCCTGATGGGTTACATGGCGAACTGAAAAGGATTGCTTTTGTTTTTTCAGTAATAGTTTCTTCAAGCTGTTCAGCAGTTACTTTGAAATCTGTAACGTAAGAAGTAGGAAGCATCACAGAGTTTCCACCCATCATTTTTACCATTTCATCGTAGCTTACCCAATAAGGAGCCGGAAGCAGAACTTCATCACCATCATTGATGATTGCTGCCAAAACATTTAAAATAGCCTGTTTTGCACCGTTTGAAACACAAATCTGTGTTGGCTTGTACTCAAGATTGTTGTCTCTTTTTAATTTATAAGCAATAGCCTCACGCAGTTCAAGGAATCCCGGAACAGGAGAGTAGTGGCTGTAGTTCTGATTGATGGCATCGAATGCTGCCTGTTTGATATTATCCGGAACGTCAAAATCCGGTTCGCCAAGGGTTAAACTGATTACATCCACTCCGTTCGCCTTCATTTCCCTTGCCTTGTTAGACATTACAAATGTCTGTGAGTATCCAAGTCTTTTTACTCTATCTGAAAGTTTGTCCATTGTATTTTTTTGAATTTTAACAAATATATAATAAAAAGACCTTGCAGGAGTAATAAAAAGAGGGCATGTTTAAAGATTTTTATCAGGTTAAAGAAGCGTTATCCTGTTTGAGGTTAAAGCTGTTTTTTTGAACATACTCTATCTGAAAGTTTGAACAAAGCCAATAAAAACTTACTTTTGCAGATTATAATAATTCACATGTCTACATCGTTACTATTAAAATATTTTCCGGATCTTACTGAAAAACAGTTGGAGCAGTTTGCAAAACTTGAAACTCTTTACAATGAATGGAATGAAAAGATCAATGTAATTTCCAGAAAAGATATGGAATCTTTGTATGAAAAGCATATCCTTCACTCGTTGGGAATTGCAAAAGTGATGGAATTTGCACCTGGAACAAAAGTATTGGATATTGGAACGGGAGGAGGTTTTCCAGGAATTCCGCTGGCGATTCTGTTTCCTGAAACACAATTTACCCTTATTGATTCCATTGGGAAGAAGATTAGTGTGGTGAATGCTGTGTCAGAAGGGATTGGGCTTACCAATGTAACTGCTATCCACGGAAGAGCAGAAAAACTAAAAGAAAAATTCCACTTTGTAGTCAGCAGAGCGGTAACCCAGATGCCAGAGTTTTTAAGATGGCTGAAAGGTAAATTTGAAAAAGAACAGTTTAACCCTAAACATAATGGAATTTTATATTTAAAAGGTGGAGATCTTGCTGAAGAACTTGCCGGACTTAAATGTGAAATTTTCAACCTGAAACACTATTTTGATGGAGAATTTTTTGATACTAAAAAAGTAGTTTATGTATCAAAAGGTAATTTTAATTCCTGATTTTATTTGAATAAGGAATATTTTTGCTAACTTAAGCATTGATAATCAGAAAAATAAAAGGTTATGAAAAAGCTTCTAAATATTGCATTTTCATCATTATTGTCTGGCTTTGCATTGGTTTCGTGTAATGATGATGATGATTATCAGACGATCGAATCCATTGGTAAGGTCAAAATAGACAGTGTAAAGATTGCCAATGACACTATGGCTGTCTTTTCAATACAGCATATCAAAACGTATTCTACCTATTCATCTCAGTGCCAGGGATTTTATGCCTATGATTATATTTATGACAGTGATTTTAAGAGAACTGTTACTGCTTATAAATACATTACCAATGGTCCCTGTGCGCAAAAGAGTTATTCAGCTGTTAATCAGATTAACTTTAATCCACAGAGAACTGGGGAGTATACCTTTACATTCTGGAACGGGGGAAATAACTGGATTACAAAAACAATTGTAGTGAAATAATGAAACTGACCTTTGTATTCTGTTTATTGGCAACTCATGCTATGTTTGGGCAGAAGATTATCTGGCAGGAAGAACAAAAGCTGGTATGGGATAATTTTAAAAATCCTGTCAAAAGAAAAAATAATCCGGATGTTGCAGCTTATACCAATTGTGGCTGGGAATATTCTGTAGTGAAATCTTCCAATCCGAAGTCTCCTGTAAAAATTGAAATAAAGACTGTATTCAATGAGGATAAATCCTGGAAGGATGTTAAAAAAATCAATGAGTATATCCTGTTGCATGAGCAGAAACATTTTGATATTGCAGAGCTTTTTGTGAGAAAATTTAGGAAAAATGTTGCTGAAAAGATCAGGAATTCCGGTGATTATGATAGGTTATTTAAATCTATTTATAATACAGTCTATAACGAATATAAAAACTTCCAGATAGCTTATGACAGGGATACCCGTCATGGGATTGATGAAGTGAAACAAGCAGAATACAATGCTGCCATCTCTCGAGAATTAGAAAACCTTAAAAGCTATCAAACCCTTTGAAATTCCTCAATAAGATCATTCACGAACTGCTGGAACAAAACTCGGATCTATCTGCGTTTAACATCATCCTGCCCGGAAAGCGTCCGATTGTATTTATCAGACAGATTCTTGAGGAAAATAATTATTCAGGGTTTCTTCCCAACTTTTTTACCATTGAGGAGCTGATTAATACCATTGCCGATAAACAGGTGATTCAGGGAATTCCGCTCTGGCTTTTTTCATTTGATGTCTACAGAAGCCTGAATCTGATCCCAAGAGATAATTTTTCAGATTTTTTGAAATGGTTTCCAACCTTGCAGAAGGATTGGGATGACATTCTGAAGTTTTCAGACAGTGATCAGGCGGTTCTGCAATACATGTTTGATGAGGAGAGGATCAAAGAATGGGCTCAGAATCTTGGTGAAGATGATGATGTACCCAGAAAAAAATTCCTTAATTTCTGGCAGAATATGAATGTTTTTCTTCCTGAACTTAAAAGCAGACTGCAGGAAAAGAACTGGGCAACCTCAGGA
This sequence comes from Chryseobacterium sp. CH25, assembly GCF_004119455.1. Lineage (GTDB taxonomy): Bacteria > Bacteroidota > Bacteroidia > Flavobacteriales > Weeksellaceae > Chryseobacterium. Next base: position 368,827 of record NZ_NRQT01000001.1, on the reverse strand, counting down.
ATGATTCACGAGGCTGCTAAAGCGGGTATCTCGGATTTTGCGGAGAATACCTCGGAACATTTTGTTTTCTGCGGATTTAATGCCTTTACGCCCGTTGAAGAGAAGCTGGTGAGGAATCTTTTGCGACGGAACAAGGCACAGTGCTTTTTCAGGCAGACCGATATTACTTTAATGACGAAAGACAGGAAGCTGGAAAATTTCTCAGAAACCATAAAACATGGAAGGAATTTGATGATAACAGAGTTTTCAAATGGATAGAGGATGATTTTAGTCAACCAAAAAAAATCAAGGTATATGAAGTTTCCGGAAATGTAACGCAAACCAAGGTGTTGCCTGAGATCTTTAAGGAAATCAATAATAAAACCTATTCGAATACAGCAGTAGTCCTGTTGGATGAAAATCTTCTTCCTGCAAGTCTGGATGTAATGCACGGGGTAGATAATCTGAATATCACAATGGGATTCCCATTGAAGAACCTTTCTTTTTCCAATGCCGTAAAACGACTTTTCTACCTGCAGAAACAGCTGGAAAAAAATAAAACGTCATACTATTACAGAGATGTATTTCCTATTCTTGAAGAGCTTCCAAAATCTGCTAAAGATGAATTAATCATCAATGATTTTAAGACGAAAATAGAAGAGAGGAATATCGTTTATATTTCTAACAGACTTTTGAATGAGCTTTTGGGTGAACTGTCCTATTTTGGGCTTCTGCAAAAGGCTGTAAGTACAACTGCTTATCTGGATATTCTCATTTCATTCTGTCATCAGGTGAAATGGCTGGAAATAGATGATATACAGTATGAAAACGTATCTCACTTCGAGAATGCCTTCAGGGTTATTAAAAACCAGTTGACTCCCTATAATATTGAGATCAAAATGGAAACACTGGAGATTCTCATCAACCAACATATCAACTCGGAGAGCATCGATTTTCAGGGTGAACCATTAAGGGGACTTCAGATTATGGGACTGCTGGAAACACGTCTTCTGAATTTTGAAAATGTGATTCTGCTTTCAGTGAATGAAGGAAAACTTCCATTGGGGAATTCTCAGAATACTTATATTCCTTTTGACATCCGAAGATTCTTTGATCTTCATACGTTCCTGGAAAACGACAGTATTTATGCTTATCACTTTTACAGGCTGATCCAGGATGCGAAGAATGTTCATTTGCTGTATAATGCTTTAAGTTCGGGAGTGAATACAGGAGAAAAAAGCCGTTTCATTACCCAGATTGAAATGGAAAGTTCTCATGAGATTGAACACCTGATTATTGAAAATTCTTCAGAACCCATTATCACAAAACCTATAGAAATTTCCAAGACGGAAATTGTGAAGGAACGACTTCAAAAATGGAAGGAAAGAGTATCTGCATCCCACCTTACAAGCTACCTTTATAACCCTATTGATTTTTATTTATCAAAGATTCTGAACACCTCCGAATCGGACGAAATTGAAGAAGAATTATCTGTAAAAAACTATGGAAATTTAGTTCACTACTCGCTTCAGGAGGTTTATGAGATATTGAAAGGTAAGGTTTTAAAAGAAAGTGATTTAGAGAAATCAATTAAAGCGATAGATAAGTATATAAACATTGCCATTGAGAAGCTTAAGCATCAGCCGGAATTCTATGAAAAAGGGATGAACTATATCCACAAGGCTATTGCGAAAAAGGTGATTGAAAATATTCTGAATCATGATCTGGATCTGATCAGACAAGGAAATACATTAGAGATTATCGACATCGAAAGAAGGTTTGAAAATGTAGAGTTTTATCTTGATGGCAATGATAAAATTTCGTTCCTGGGATTTATTGACAGAATTGATAAACTGAACGGAACGTTAAGAATCATTGATTATAAAACGGCTAAAATTAAAAATCTTCATGTGAAAATTGATGAGGATAATGTAGAGACGTATTTTCATAACAGCGACAGAAAACAGGCACTGCAGCTTTGTATTTATCATTATGTGATACAACATCTTCCTGAGTTTTGGGGATATCCAATTGAAACGGGAATCTGGAGCTTTGCTGAGGCTAAAAAAGGCATGGTTTCTCTTGTTTTCGATAAAGGTGATATTGATGATGCTATGAAGTCTGTTAAAAGCCTTATTCTTGAAATCTTGAACCCGGATATTAACTTCGTGGAAACTATAAAGTCTTATTAAGTTTCTATCATTTTTTTACCGTTTTTAGTAGCATTCAGAAATAATCTATTTGGTGCCATGTTTAAATAATTTTTAAATGCAAAGTTGTAATGATTCTAACGCTTTATTTTAGAGAGCCAAGAAGAGTGACTTTGTCGCTGATGAAGCAATAGTCATGCGTACACTTAGAAAGAATCAATGAAGTTGATTCTTTCTTTGCTTGCTTAAAATATTGCAATTGCATTATAAAATCTTTGCGTTAAATTTAAATAGCAGTACTGTTTTCTATTCAATAAACTTTGATGGTTATTAAAAGTTCCGTTAACGGTCAATACTTTTTAAGTTCTTCTAGAATAGGGAAATAGATGAGATTTTTTGTCAGTTTTTATGGTATAATTGTATCTTTACTGTAAAATTTTCATACACATAAAAACAGGCTGCCTCATGAAAAAACTCCTGATTTTGGGAACTTTCATTTTTTCTCTTTTTCTTAAATCCCAGCAGATTAACGATTCTCTGAATGTCAGATTACAAAATGTAACGAAGGATACGAAATTCGGTTTGGCATTGAGTGGTGGTGGTGCAAAAGGATTTGCGCACATCGGTATTCTGAAAATGATCGATTCCCTCGGAATTAAGGTAGACTATATCACCGGAACCAGTATGGGTGGTATTCTGGGCGGTTTGTATGCAATGGGATATAATGCTGACCAGTTAAAGAAAACCATTTATAAAGTTGACTGGAACAGGATTCTGAGCAATAAAATTCCTTATAGCAAAGTCAATATCAGTGAAAAGGATGAGTATGATAAATACATTCTTGAATTTCCTGTCGTAAAGGGAGTTCCAACCCTTCCCAGCTCCTATATTGAAGGGCAGTATATGGGTGAAGTGCTGAATACACTGACCTTTAATGCAAAGCATATCAATGATTTCAGTAAATTAAGAATTCCGGTAGAGCTTACGTCTTCAGATATTGAAAACGGTGGCTTGGTTATGCAGAAAAAAGGGTCTCTGCCATTGGCTATTCGTTCTACATTAGCTATTCCTGCTGCTTTTGCTCCGGTTTATATTGATGGAAAACTGTTGGTTGATGGTGGATTAGATAGAAATTATCCGGCCAATGAGGTTAGACAGATGGGGGCCGATTTCGTTATTGGTGGTTATACAGGATTCAGACTTTTTACAAAAAAAGAGATTGAAAACCCTATGAAAATGATCTATCAGACCCATGCCATCCGTTCTGTGGAAGACTTTAAGCATCAGAAGGCTTTATCAAACATTCTGGTAGACTTTGTAGATCCTTTGGGAGATATTACTACAAAAGACTTCGCCAGGTTCAGAAAGATCATTAAAATAGGGGAAATAGAAGCCAGAAAGCATCTTCCGGAGTTTGTTGCCCTAGCAGAAGCCCAAAAGAAACTAGGAATAAAGTATGAACATGAAATGATCGAAGAAGTAAAGCTTCCCACCACAAAGTTCACGTTCAATGAAGAGGATGGAACACCAATCAGAGATGCGGCTGAAATTGAAGTCATTAAGAGTCAGATGAATTTAACAGAAGGGAAGTATTACGATGCTAAAACGGTGAATGCCGCTATAGATAAGGTATTCGGAATGCGTCAATATGAAAAAGTGTATTATACTTACACTAATGTTAATGATGGGCTTGTGATGAATGTTTTTGTAAAAAGGGCAAAAAAGGAGCTTTCAAGCTAGCTCTTCATTATGACAATGAACAGTCTGTGGGGATTATTGTTAATTATACTTACAGAAATATTCTTTTAAATAGGTCAAGGTTTTTGGCTACGGTGGATATTTCAGAACGTTTCAAAGCAAGAGTTGCTTACCAACAGTTTCTGGATACTAATAGCCGCTGGTGGTTTGATGTTGAGGCAAAAATGATTCACCTTAAAAGTAATGATTTGACCTTCAGATTGAATAGTTTTGACGATGAAAGTGGTAGCGCAAGGTTTCCTAACCATATCTATAGAAATATCACTGGAAAAATAGGGTTGAATTATAATATTTCCCCAAATGCTTTTTTCTCTCTGGGAACAGAATTTAATGTAGAAAGAATGTATACTTTACTGGATAAAATTGATCAGGCAAAAGCGGATACTTATAACAGGAAATTATACAATCACAGCAATTTTAATACTTTTTTAAAATTTGAGCAGAATAATCTCAATAAGAAATATTACTTTACAAAAGGAAATCATCTTCAGATAAATACACGCTTTTATTATGGTGATAGTTATAAATTATATGATTTAGATCGTGTACAGCCTATGTTGTATTCTATATTAAATCCTGAACAGGACTATTATTTTAAACCCAGAAATCTGGTTTCATTCACTGTAAATGAGAATTTTGCTTATCCTATTACAAGGAGGCTGGCAGCGAAGGTGAATCTTTTTCTTGGAGCAAGTTTTGGTTCCGTAAAAGAGGATCGTATACCTTATCTTTTTCTAAATGAGAAATATAATATAGGCGGAAGTGAGTATAATAATGATCTTATGAATCCTGAATTTAACGGACTTCGTCAAAAAGAATTACCTACGAATTCTATTGCTAAAATGGGGGTGTCACTGCAATATAGAGTGATGAAAAGACTCTACATAGCTCCTTCATTTAGTTATGGTAAGATTAGTGATGAATTTTCGCCTTTTACCGATAGCTTTAACATGTTTGGGTATGGGGTAAATTTAGGGTATGAATCCCTAATAGGGCCTATTAATATTAATGTTTCCAGAAATAACCAGCTTGATTTTTCAAGGATATACTTCAGTGTTGGGTTTAAGTTTTAAATCGATACCAGTTATAAAATAAAAAACTCCTTATTTAAATGATCAGTTTGAATAAGGAGTTTTTATTTGTTTTAAGTCAGTGTTTTAAGACTAGATATTTTATTGCCTTGGAATTTCAGGGCGAGGCATCTTATAATAACTTCCTGACATACTTTTCAGAAAAGCCACAATAGCATCTATTTCCTGGTTGTTGAGCTGTAATGGCTTCATTCTTTGATCGGTTACCGGAAACTTGGGATCAGCTTTCTTTTCTTCTGGGCTTGGGTTAATCATCTGCATTCCGCTGTTGTATAAATTCACCACACCATGCAGATCATCCATCAAACCATTATGCATCCATGGAGCAGTGTAATTCAAATCTCTTAAAGAAGGGGTTTTAAATTTACCTAGATCATCGGGATTATTGGTGATATGGTACAATCCAAGGTCTTCATATTCACGTTGATAATAAGTAAGGCCAATATTGTGGAAAGACTCATCTGTCAGATATTTACCATAATGGCAGTTCATACATCTTGCTTTGGTCTGGAACAGATGCATGCCATAGATTTCTTTATCACTCATAGCTTTATGATCTCCTTTGATGAATTTATCCAGCTTGCTTGGCTGACTTCTAAGAGTACGCTGAAAAGTTGCCAATGCGTTGGAAATCTGATTAAACGTAATTTTATCTGTGTGATAAACCTCTTTAAAAAGCTGTCTGTATTCTTTATATTTTGAAAGTTTTCCAGCAAGTTTTTCCGGTTTCATATTCATTTCATTGTGAGCGGAAATAGGGCCTACAAGCTGTTCTTCCAGTGTTTTAGCTCTTCCATCCCAGAAATAAGAAGTTCTGTCTGCAATATTATAAAGAGACTGTGTATTTCTTTTACCCAGCAGATGATCGTTACCTAATGCCACTTCCTGGCCGTCGCTCCAGCCTAATTCAGGATTATGACAGCTGCTGCAGGAAACCTGGCTTGATGAAGATAGTTTGGGGTCAAAGAACAGTTTTTTACCCAGCATTACTTCAGGACGTTCCTGGGTGTCATAATAATTGGAGTCCCATTCTATAGCTTCAAACTCTTTCCAGTCCACATCACTATCTATGGAAGGTTTTGGCCAATACTGGATCGGTTTTTTGTACTGTGCTGCTACTTCTCCATAATCTGTAGTATAGGTTTGTAGAGTATGTTGCATGCAAAATAGGGCGATAAACCCTATCAGCAGTATTAATTTAATATCTGAAAATCTCATATTTTTTACTTAAAATAAGCCTCCTATGGTTGCTGCAAAAAGCATATTATTACTGTTTTTAAAACTGCTGTACATCATTTTACCGCCTACAAAAGCATTTTTAATAACCGGAAAATTGAAATGAAAATTAATATCAAGCTTAGCCTGCCAGAAATCTGAAGACTGAAAGTTGTAGTTTTCCTGTATCATTTCCTGAATAGCCGGTTTACCAAAACTATTAAACATTGCATCTTTTTTGTAGACATCTGTTACGGAAACTCCCATAGAGACAGAAAGGGTAAGCTTGTCTGTAAATGTTTTCATCCATTGATAATCTGCACCGTAGATGAGTTTATTTAAATCAATGATGGAAATAGGGTGGTTGTATTTTTCCTTCTCCTGAATCAGTCCAAAGAAAGGGAGAAATGATGATTTTGCATTTTGATGATTCACTTCAAGGAAGCCCTTGAAGATTACATTGGTTACTTTATGATTGTATTTTTCGGCAGAACCGATCTGTATGTAATTCCTGGAATTATCATTTAAAAACAGGTTCTCAGTTCCTTTTCTGTTGGTGTAGTTTCCAGCTGCTGAAATTCCCCAAAAAATTTTTCCTGTTTCAAAAAACTTACCTAAAGAGAAGTTAAATTGCTGTTCTTTAATCTTAGAGGCATTAAGGTCTGCATATTCGGTCAGAAGTTTATCAAGACTGAATTGTTTGATTCCGGCAGTAAAATACCATGATCTGTTTTCCGCTTCAAAGATCTGTAAGCCACCACCATAAGTCCAGCCTTCATAATAGGCCTGGCGTAGCTTTCCGGAAAGCAATTCGTTGTAGTTTCCCAAACCATTCATATTGTAAATCATTGGGAATCCCTGGTTGCTTACAAAGCTCAGATAATGTTTTTGAGTGTATTTTTCTGCCTCCACATAAGCTCCAATTTTGAATTTTCCCAACATCATTTTGTTTACCCCAAGGGCCAATGAAAAATTAGCTGAAGTGTTTTTGGGTCTTGGATCAATATCACGATAGTTCAAACTTGCCCGGTAACTTCCTGTAATTCCTAAAGTATATGAGTTGATTTGCTTAGAATACCCACCTGAGAAGGAGTAGTTCTCAAATTTCATATCTCCGCCTACGCTGTCTGCCGCTACGTAAGGGTAGATGATATCATAATCAGCATTTTCATTCCATACCACCTGCTTGTTCTTTCCCTGTGAATAGGAGGCATTACCCCAAACCACAGTTTTCGGATCTAATATCTGATGAGTGCTGGTTCTAGCTCCCCAAAGATTTTTTCCGTTACCTTTTTGCTTTATCTCATTAGGAGTATCATTGTTTTGAGTGAATATATTAAAAACTGTAAGCTGATACTTTCTTGAGCCTAGCATATTGGCCGGATTGGTGTTGATATCATTTTTGAGTATCCTCTCATAACTGTACTCTTCACGAATTTTATTCATGATCGTATCATTGTCCTGAGCATAGAGTTCAGCACTAAGAAAAAGAACTGGCAGGATAAGTATGGACTGAAAATGTTTCATTTTAGTTGAATAATGAAGGTTTTACCCCGTGATCAAAGTCTGCAGTGGAATTATTGGTGTCTTTCAAGATATCTTTACCATCTGCATTTTTTCCGATAACCTTTCTTCGGACTGCTTTTCCAAAACGGTTTTTATCCCCGTCAAAAGAAGTTACAGATGTCCATCCCATGTCTAAAGAAGGAGAAGTTACCAACCATTGGAAAGAATCCTGTACACTTAGATTTACTGCATCTGTGATCCATTCATTCGGTATTTTAACGGCTGTTCCATCCATAGGATAAACATCTCCTCCAAAAGTAAGATTGTAAGTATAAGTGTATGAATTCTGGCTTACTAATGATTCATTAGTCATTCCTTGTGGCATACGAGCTAGAGCATATGCATAATATCCCTGGGTGTGAATCACCATTTTTCAAATACATTTGCCATTTTAGGGACAGCAGGATTGTCAATATCATCAGAATCTTCCTTGAAAATCTGGAAATTAGCGTGAGACAGATTGATAGATGAAGGATTAAACTCTTTATGATTAATAGCATCTTCCGCAATTATGATAGATGCTCCCGGCAGTACAGGATAAGTAGTTCCGTTACCTGGAATTCTGATGATTGCTCCGGCAGAGAATGTTGTTCCTGTGATATTCGGGCTGTAATCCTGTTTTTCATTGGTCATAAAAGCAGACTGTATCAGTAACATTCCGTCAGCATATAAAGTTTTGTCTGTATTATTGGTTATTTTAAAATATTGATCACCAAAATACATAGCTCCCTGCGGAGTTGTAGTTCCTGTATAGAATACTTCTTCAAGGATCAGGTCACTGCTTCCGGCTTTCATTGAAATGTCAATAGTTTTGGTCTGTTCAGTACCGTTGATAACCATTCCGGTTTGTGCACCGCCTACCTTTGCTTCAGTTGCTACTGAATTGTCTGAATATACAATGCTACCTTCTACAGTAATATTATAAGTTCCCATAGGAAGAACTGTTTTCAGGGAATTTGTATTCTTAAGCTCCTGGGTAGTGGTGAAACCAGTATTCAGTTCCTTAAAATTTATGGTAAGGTTTTTATATTCTTTTACCTGGATATTTTCCGGAACTACCTTCAACTGTAGGTTTAAAGTGGTCTGTGCCTGTACTTCCGGCGCATCGGAATCTGACGAACATGCTGCAATACTGAATACAGCACACAATGCAAATAGTGTTCTTAATAAATGTTTAAACATAACGTATTGATTTGAAATTGTTATAAATTGAAATTGATCTCCATCCCGAAATAGGGGTCATTAATCCCTTTTCTGTTGATGGTAAAGCCATTGACGTTATAAGGTGCGTAATAGCTGAAAAGCCTGTTGGCAAACATGGAAACGATAACTGTTTTATGTCTGAAACTTTTGGTTACCTTAAGATTAAGATTGGCTTCCAATGGTCTTCTGGTAGCATTATAGCGGTCTTCATTCTGTGCAATCATCAGCCTTTCGAGAAGCGTTCCTTTTGCTGTATCAGGATTAAATGGAAATATATGACCGTTTTGGTCCACATAATGGCTGGGAGCTCCGTTCATAGGATCTAATTTTCTCATCGAATACCATGAAAACTGGAAAGATGTAGAGAAGATCAGGTCTAATTTTGGAATATAGGTATCCATCATCAGATTCGTATTCAGGACTTCGTTTACGGAATTAGGTTCCATTCCGTTATAAAGTCCGAGATAAGGATAAGGTTTCCCATTAATCAGCATATCCGGTCTTTTGTAAACCGGAAGACTGTTCCCGTATTTTGTACGAAACCATGCACCACTCAACGTAAATCTGGTATTGATGACTGGAATTCTGTTGGAAGAATATTGAAATTCCACTCCTTCCTTATCTATTTTACTTCCATTACGTTGTGAAGAATACATAAAGTTTTCCATTAGGTTCTGATAGGGCAGTGTAGTGATGTCCGGCGGAGAAGTTATGGCTTCATGGTTAAGGGCAGAGGTGTCGTATTTTTTATATTCATAGACCGCATATTCGTTCATCGTACGGAAAGCATTGTGCATCTTTTCTTTAAAAACAGTTACAGATAGCTGATGAAGGCCCAGGCTGAAATCTACTCTCGCTTCAAACTTCTCATTGATAGCAGGTTCTATTTCTGTATTTTGAGGATTGTATATCTTGGTTTTATAGTTTACTCTTCTATAATTTGGGTTAGAATGGAAATAATTGAGCTGCTGAATATCTTTATAAATCAATTCAGGGTACAAAAGGTTTAGATCCGGGAATAAACTCTGTTTACCATAACCTAATGTGAATGCCAATTGAGATTTCTTATTCATTATATTGAACTCCGGAAGACTCCATTGGAGGTTGATTCTTGGGTCCAGATAAACTTTTCCATTCATTTTAAAATGAGCGGGGATATTCAGTATTGAATTTCCTCTTAATCCCATTGCCAATATAAGTTGATGCTGTCCAAGGTTTGCTGTACTGATGGTTTCCAAAAACATAGCAGAAGTGGAATAGGCTGGAACATCACGATAGGCACGCGGTCTGAAGGTAGCTTTAGGATCTATAGGTTTATAAATGTCAAATAATTGTCCCTGACCCCAGTTTTTACTGAGTTGCCAGTCGAATCCGGTATTGATCTCATTTTTAATGTGTTTAAAGTCCCATTGGAAATTATTGACCATTTTTACAAAAATATCCAGAGGTTTCCCATCTACTGTATAATCAGAAATATATCGGGCTTCAGGATAATAACCATCGTATTCACCTTCAGTTCTGGAAAGTGGGAAAGCGGTTGCATTTTCCAACTGGATAAATTTGGTTTGTTTTATTTTATCAAACCTCTGATTAACTGTAGCCTGAACTTCTGTTGATCTGTAAAATGAAAGTCCAGTTTTTGTATAATTCAATACATTTGAAAGACTTACAAGATGATTGTTGACTTCATATGAGTTTAGTTGAGATAAATCTGCATCCGGATCAGTTTTTGAACCATCCAGTGAACCTGTGTAGCTAAGATGAGTCTGCCATCTGAATGTACCATGACTTTGTTGTTTCTCTTTGATGAGTGCAAAATTTGCAGTAATCCTTTTATAATTTTCAAGTCGGTCTCTTGGATCAGATTTCGCATTCAGATAATCAATCCCTGCATTTATTTTTAGATCTCGTTCTTTGTCTTCAAATCCTTTACTGATTGCAAATAGTTTGCTGTAACCATCCGCTTTAAATCTGGATTTCCATTTGGTATACCCTGATTTGTTCGTGATTTTAACAATCCCTGACGTCAGGTTTCCATAGATTACAGAAGGAATTCCACGAAGAATCTCCACTTTTTCAATTTGATCTGTAGAAATACTGCGCATATCAACACCGCTTGTAAGATTGAGCCGCCTTTTCAATCCGTTATTGCTTTTATCTAAAAAATCATAAGTATACTGAAGGTTGGCACCGGAGTTCAATGGAGCACCATCTACCAGAAAGGTTGTACCCATTGCAGAAGTATTATAATCATTGCCAGGATTACCAGTTTCACGAAGACTGATCTTATTCACTTGGTTTAAAACAGGGTCTCCGGATCGTCCTCCGGGAAGTAATTCAAGAAGATCTGTAAAACTTGATGGCTGCAAATGCTGCATTGCCCTTTGGCTAATCACAGAAGATGAAGTTAACCCCTTGCTTTCCTTAGCAGTAATAATTACTTCTTCAATAGAATTAATTTTGTCTGTTAATGAAAAAGTAAATACTTCAGGCTTTGTAATGACAATCTTACCAGAATATTGAATGATACCATTTTTTCGAATTTCAATAGCGTATTGACCTGGGATGGCAGTGATAACGGCAATTCCTTTATCGTCTGTAGATACGGAATAGGTATTTTTATCAGATATAATTTTGATTTCTGAACCGGCTGCTGGGGCAGAATGATTATTTCTTACTTCAAATGAAACATTGGCAGACCTGTCCTGTGATTGAACTGTTGAAAATGTAGCGAGAAATAAAAGTGTAAAAATCTGTGTTTTTAATGGGAATCGTGGATCGTTATGTACCATCGGCATTTTTCTTCCGGCAAAGGTAGGAGCCAATAAATAAGATTTCTAATTTTATTTAGAATAATTTAAAATAATTGATAAAAATCATTTTGCTTGCTTCGTGTTTATTTAAGTTTTTAAAAGTGAGAAGTAAATGTAAGGTGTTTATTTAGTGGGTTTTAATGTGTGTTTTGATAAAGCTTTTTAGGGTTTTATTTCTAATTAGTATTGTTGGAGTTATTTTTTTGAAGAATGCTCGCTCAGCAATTTGTGATTATTGTAACACAAAGTTTTATTTTCATGATACTTGATTTTTAAGGAAGCAAATTGTGAAATTAATTTTATTGATTCTCTCTAAGCGTATGTATATTCTTATAGCCTTATCAACGATAAAGTCGGATTTCTTTGCTTCCTGAAAGTATAACAATCTGGTATATAGAGACTTTGTGTTGAAAATGAAAGTGTAAACCTTATTCTTGAATCAAATGGTAATGAAATTAAGGATCTTCATTGTCTTCAAAAGTGTGTAAAAATAAAAAAGCACCCCATTGCTGGAGTGCCAAAATTAACTTGAAAATGATATATAAAAAGGATTAGATGTTAAAGTTTAACTTTTTTATTGATGGTTTTCCCGTTGGAAAGAGTCATTTGTACAACATATATACCCGGTTCCATACTTTTTGATTCAAATTGTTGGGAGTTTACTTCCTGCTGGTGAATCAAAGCTCCGGAAATGCTGTAAATGTTGATATTTTTAATGTTGTCATTAGCTCTGGCTCTTATCTGCTTGTTCTGAGCAAAGATATCTGTACTGCTTTCCAGTCTGCTGTTTCCAATATTTTTATTAAACTGTAAATTATAATATGAGGTAACTACTTCGAATGTGTATTTCTGAGCATCCAGATTTTTTAAACTGATTCCATCGTTTTCTTGATACTGATCTTTTGAAATGGAGGTCACCAGATTTTTATTTTCATCAAAAATATGAACTGCTGAAAGTTCGTTTTCGTCAATTTTCAATTTTAAAATGGAATTGTTCTCTGATTGTACAATTTCATTTTCAGCGATTTCTCTCGGGGTATTTTTAATGTACGGAAGCATTTTTTCCTGATTGTTTTCATTTACTTTTAACAGATAAACTCCATCATTTAAGGAGGACAGGGTACGCTTGTCTGCAGATTTGCTGCTTGCTTTTTCGTTATTAAAATCAGTTACTTCCATCAACTGCATATTCCCAAGATCAGGCTTGATCTGAGATGAAAATAGAGTAGGTGTTTCTGATAAAGTCTCTGCGGACTGTTTTCCAAAAATAGACCCTACTGCAGCCCATTGATTAAAAAGTCCACCGCTTCTTAAAGTATTAAATTTAGCATTGGAAGCCAAAACGAATGGGACAATTCCGCCCACATGGCCAATTGGTCCCCAGTAGAAAGAATCCAGCTTATATTTGTTAAGATCCCACCATGCATAATAGCCACGCTGTACATCAATGGTTTTGGATGTGTTTTCCGGTGGAATAGCAAGATCAACGGTAGAATGCCCAAGAGTCATAGGGGTTTTGTTATACCAGTCGTATACATCTTTGGGCTTCAGACATTGTCTGAATTTATGATTAGGATTGTTGGTTACCTCATTAATAAAATTGGTTGTGAATAGTTTTCTCCATAAAAATGGTCCCCAAAGTAGGCCACCATTGTCCTGAACAACATGATAATTGTATTTCTCAAGATATTCTGCAGAAATGACTTCTGAAATATCATTAGTATAGGTTTTGTATCCGGTATTATTACAGCTGTGAAGTACATTGGCCAGGAATGAGCTGAACGGATAAATATCTTTTTCTAAAACTCCTTTTTTTAAAGTTGTTTCTGACATATCATAAGGACCATCGCCCATATAAGCATATTTGAACTTTAGATTTCCGGGATTTGATGCATTTAATCTTTTTAAAGTAGACATGGCTGCATGCGCTCCTTGTGAGTAGCCTGCAAGGAAATATTCATCATATCGTTTTATATTCAATTGTGATAACACTTTGTTGGCTGCGGTAACAAAATCGATAGTGGCACCGGACTCAGTAGCATAATCTACATAAGGGTGTACACCATCTCCGTCTCCCATCCCTACATAATCAGGAGCCATTAAAATATAACCATTGAGAACATATGAAAGCTCCACTACAAATCCTGCAGTTAGTGCTCCTTTAAAATTGGAAGGAACATTGTGTCTGCTGTCAGTAGTTCCATGATCTGAGACTACTGTGGAAAGTTTCATATTCACATTAGGATACATCAGAAGTCCTGTTGCTTTTACAAGGACATTGTTTTCATTTTTGGTATAATAGGTTATTTTATATCCTTTTAAACCAACATTGAAGCCATTCAGATAACTTACAAAGTCAGGGGCATTTTGTTCACCAAGATTATTGGCTATGAAATTAACAACCCCTTGCGGTGTTAAATCCAGTTTAAGTTCGGAGCTTACGAGGTCTCCAGGCTGCTGGGCGAAATAAAAAGGCGCAGCGAGTCCTATCAAAAAAGTTGTGATTTTCTTCATATCGTGGATTTTTACTATTGTCAAGGTAGTATTTTTATTAATTCTTCAAAAATATTCCGACATTAATAATTATTCACTGAATATTAAATTCTCTGAAATGTGAGTAAAATAAAAGAGTCTGATCCAAAGACCAGACTCTTAATTCTATATTTCCCTTTCCTTAGAAAGCGTTGATACCTGTAATATCTAAACCGGTGATTAACAAATGAACATCGTGAGTTCCTTCATAAGTAATAACTGACTCCAGATTGGCAGCATGTCTCATCATTGGGAATTCACCCATGATACCCATACCTCCAAGGATCTGTCTTGATTCTCTTGCGATATCAATTGCCATTTTTACGTTGTTACGCTTAGCCATAGAAATTTGCGCAGGAGTTGCTTTATGAGCATTTTTAAGGTTTCCTAACTGAAGGCATAACAACTGAGCTTTTGTAATCTCTGTTAAGAATTCAGCTAATTTTTTCTGTTGAAGCTGATAAGAACCAATTGGCTTACCAAATTGTTTTCTTTCTTTAGAATACTGAACTGCTGTACAATGACAGTCGATAGCAGCTCCAATTACTCCCCATGAAATTCCATATCTTGCAGAGTTCAGACAAGATAGAGGTCCTTTTAATCCTGTAACTCCTGGAAGTAAGTTCTCTTTCGGTACTTTTACATCATTGAATACCAGTTCTCCTGTTTTGGAAGCTCTTAAGCTCCATTTATTGTGTGTTTCCGGAGTCGTGAATCCTTCCATTCCTCTTTCAACAATTAATCCCTGTACTTTTCCTTCCTCATTTTTTGCCCATACCACTGCAATATCGCAAAGAGGAGAGTTGGTGATCCACATTTTAGCACCATTCAAAAGATAGTGGTCTCCCATATCTTTAAAATAAGTCTCCATGGAACCTGGGTCAGAACCGTGGTTAGGCTCAGTTAATCCAAAAGAACCAATCATTTCTCCTGCAGCTAATTTGGGAAGGTATTTCTTTTTCTGTTCTTCAGAACCGAACTCATTAATAGGAAACATTACCAGAGAGCTTTGTACTGAAGCAGCAGAACGTACTGCGGAATCTCCTCTTTCCAACTCCTGCATGATAAGACCATAAGAAATCTGATCTAATCCTGAACCTCCATATTCAACCGGAATATATGGTCCTAATGCCCCAATTTTCCCTAATTCTCTCATCAAACCAGGAAGGTCAGTATGATTTTGGGCTGCCTGGTCAATCTGCGGCATTACATAACTTTCAACCCAATCTCTTACAGATTGGCGGATCAGTTTGTGTTCTTCAGTAAGTAAAGCATCAATTCCATAATAATCAGGGATGCTTGTAAGAGGATAATATGACATGATTTTTTGATTTTGTTAAAAATAACATTTTTCGTGGTGTTTGAGAAATTTTTTTGAAAACTTATCTAAATGCTGGTTTTCAAACAGATAATATGGTTTTTTCCTGATTAAGGGATAAAATTCATATTTTAAACCTCCTCATCATTGGAGATTGGATACTGATTAGTGGCATTATGAACTTCTGTTTTGAATTTATACAGGTACGGAGCCTTATTGGCAGAACCATCATATAATTTTTCCAGTCTGTCAAGAATATTAAGACTTAAAATTTTCCTTTGGAAGTTATTTCTTCTGAATTTTTGCCCTAAAATGGTTTCATAAAGAGCTTGAAGATCCTTCATGGTAAATTTTTCAGGCAGAAGATTGCTGGCTGCCACTTCAGTGTTGATATTCATTCTCAGATATTCTAATCCG
This sequence comes from Chryseobacterium sp. CH25, assembly GCF_004119455.1. GTDB lineage: Bacteria > Bacteroidota > Bacteroidia > Flavobacteriales > Weeksellaceae > Chryseobacterium. The sequence continues at coordinate 352,785 of NZ_NRQT01000001.1, read as the reverse complement.
GTTTCTATGATTCTGTCGTGGTCGAATGCCATCTTAGGAAGATTGTTTACTTCAAACCATTCGCAGCTTTCATTAAAAGCATCCGGGAAAGTATTTGTGAGTGAAAAATCGATGAGGCTGCAGTATCCTACCGTAATAAACCTCTGGAAAATCCAATGGTCTTCCGGTACTTCAATTCCTTTATTTCTAAGAAGAATCTGATGAACGTTATTTTCTGTACGGTCAATTCTTCCAAACGTATGAAATTGCTTTAAAAACAGATCTTTAAGATGGGTCCGCTCATACAAAACCCTTTCTGCTGCTTCCCGAAGGTCTTCATCATTGAAAACAAAACCACCCGGAAGTGACCACAGATCCAGATCATGATACTTTAATAACAGTACTTTCAGAATATTGTTATGAAAGCCGAATATCGTACAGTCTACAGAAATATGAGCCACGAAATCCTTTGTGTCGATCAGTTCCTGAAGTGTTTCTTTGCTTTTTGTGTCTTTGATTTTCATGGATGTAAAAATAAAACTATTTTCTATATTTTCTTTTTGAGACGTTAAAATACATCAAACTAATCACAAAAAGAAGAATTACAGAGCATAAAATATATAATGGATAAAAGTTTAAAAGTTGCTTCCCAAAGAGTATAGCCATGATAATAGAGCTCACGGAACTTCCCAGAGAAGAAAAAATGACAATCAATGAAGTAAACAGGTTGATCTTTTCTTTATCAACCACAGCAATCATTTTTGAATTGACAACAGGGTAGAGCGGAGAGAGAAACAATCCTACAACCGGAAACAGAAATAGAATAACCCTTGAATCTTCAGAATCAAAATACTGAATTCCCAGAATCATAAGCAATAATGCAACGATAAGCGATATACAGATGATATAATATTTTGATAATGAAAATTTACGGATGATATTGGCTGTAATAGTTCTTCCGGCATAGGAAAAAAGGGAAAGAAAAGAGGTGGCCTGAAGAGCAAAAAAAGAATTGACTTTCAGATGATTCTTATAAAATGAAGGCAGCCATGAATTAAATCCCTGTTCTACAAAAACAATAAAGAAAACCACCGCAAGGAATAAAGCAACTACAGGTGTTGTAAATCCTGATAATTCCGAGAATATGCTTTTGCTTTCAGATGGTTTAGACTCCGTTATTTCTATTTTTGAAAGCAGGAATATAGTGATGGCAGATAATAGGGCAATCAACAGAAATCCAAACCTCCAGAATTCGGAATACTGACTGGAAATCAGCCATCCGAAACCTGTATTCACTGCAAAAATCCCTATCATAAAGGAAGCTTCCACGCTGTTCATGGTTTTAGCCAAAGATTTTTCGTCTGAAATATTATTCCTGATGATTCCAAATACACATATTTTTCCAATGGCAAAACAGGCTCCAATAATCGCAAACCAAACTTTATAAAACCAGAACTCTTCTATAAACGGAAGGAGACAGGAACAGACTCCTACTATAGCCAAAGCAGCAATTAATGCTTTTTTTGCTCCGGTTCTATTAATGAAACTTACCGCAAACAGAGAGATAAATGCAATAGGCAGGTCTTTGAATGATTCCAGAAATCCCAGCTCTCCATAAGTGATATTGGCATCTGCAAGCTGAAGGATAATAAGTCCCATACAGTTTAATACCATTGAGAAAATTAGAAAGGTCAGTTTTAACGGGAGAGAAATTTTGGAATGCTTAGCGGTCATTTCGGGAGTTAACTTTATTGAATTTTTATAACTTTTTGTGAATAATTAATGCGAAGATATGGCTTTTAACCCTCAATAATAAACGAAATTTTAAAATATTTATTAATATAATGTTAATTAATTGAAAAAAATATATTTTTATTGTCTCAATTTGAGAATTAAAACAATGACTGTATATGAACATAAGAATATCATTAAGCTTAGGCGCGGTTGCCGTTCTCTATTTCACGGCTAATTTCAGTGCTCAGACTAAGAAGGATACCCTTTCTAAAGAGAATAAAATTGACGAGGTTGTAGTGATCGGTTACGGTACTCAGAAAAAGAGTAATGTAACAGGCGCAATTTCCAGTGTAAGAGCAAAGGATATTGAGGACATTCCTTCAGGTAAACCGGAACAGGTCTTACAGGGGAGGGCAGCAGGGGTCTCTGTTGTTACCAATTCCGGACAGCCAGGAGCTGCCGCAACAGTAAGGGTACGTGGGGTAACCAGTTTCGGAGCAGGAAGTAATGATCCTTTGTGGGTTGTAGATGGTATCGTAGTGGATAATATTGGCTGGCTCAATCAGTCTGATATAGAAAATATTGAGATACTGAAAGACGGTGCGTCCTCTGCAATCTATGGAGTTTCTGCTGCTAAAGGAGTTATTCTGGTAACGACTAAAAAGGGAAGAAAAGGAAAAATGAACTTATCTTATAATGGATTTTATGGGTTAAGTTCTGCTGCTAAAAAGCTTGATCTTCTGAATGCCAGTCAATATGGAATGATTATTAATGAAGCACTGACTAATGGTGGACAACCTGCAAAATTTACAAATCCTCAATCTTTTGGAACCGGAACGGATTGGCAAAAAGAGATTTTTAACACTGCAGAAAGAACTTCTCATGAATTCAGCGTTAGTGGAGGAAATGATAAATCTACTTTTTATTCTTCGTTTGGATATTACGAACAGGACGGGATTGTATTAAAAGATATCTCTAATTATAAAAGAATGAATGTAAGATTAAATTCAACTCATAAAGTGTTTGATTTTCTTACTATCGGGCAAACTTTAACCTATACCCATCAAAAGAATAAAGGGGTAAATGCCAATGATGAGTTTGGTGGACCTTTAAGTTCTGCCATCAATTTGGATCCGATTACTCCTGTAGTAGCTACGGATCCTAATTTATTAAATACTGGTCCATATAACAATGCAGAGCTTTCTCCTTATCTGATAAGAGATCCTTTTGGTAATCCTTATGGAGTATCTACTATTGTTGAAAATGAGATGACCAATCCATTAGCATACAGACAAACACAACTTGGAAAATACAATTGGTCTGATGATTTTGTAGCCAGTGTGTTTGCTGAACTGAAATTTTTAGACCATTTCACATTCAAAACTGCTTTGAATGGAAAACTTTCCTATTGGGGGAAAGAACAGTTTACTCCAAAGTTCTATCTTAATACAAATGCCAGAAATACGGTGTTTAACAGCTTTTTAAGAGAGAGCAATAAAAAATTAGAATGGAATACAGAGAATACTTTAACTTATGATAATAAATGGGGCAGCCATCATTTAAGTGTATTAATTGGACAGGGGGCTTATTTTTATAATATTGGTTCCGGAAGTACTGCTACATTTACCAATTTGCCTGTTAATAATTTTGAAGATGCATCTTTTAATTTTGATGTTCCTGCAGAAAACCGTCTGGCAACAGCTTACGATGGTGTTGAAACGCATAAGGCATCTTATTTTGCAAGGGTTATTTATGATTATGAGGATAAATATCTTTTTACCGGAACAATTCGTAGAGATGGGTCTTCCAAGTTTGCAGGAAACAGGCACTGGGGAAATTTCCCAGCCTTCTCTTTAGGGTGGAATATTTCTAATGAAAATTTCTGGCCGGAGAATAAAATTGTTAACAATTTGAAATTTAGAGGAGGATATGGTGTCTTAGGAAATGATGCAATGGAGAACTTCAGATTTGTAAGCTCACTTAAATCCGGAAGTAATTATACATTTGGTGACAATAACATTATTATTGGATACGCTCCGACTACATTAGAAAATCCCGATCTGAGATGGGAGGAAACTTCCCAGTTGAACGTGGCCGCGGATCTTAAAATCTTAAATGATTTTACCTTAACAGTAGACTGGTATAAAAAGAAAACAACAGATATTCTCCGTCAGGTAGATATTCCAGGATATGTAGGGGTTCCTGATAGACCATGGAAAAATGTAGGAGATATGAATAATACGGGTATAGAAATCAATCTGGGGTATAAAAAAACGTGGTCAGATTTCGGAATTTCAATCAACGGAAACTTTTCTTATCTGAAAAATGAAGTCACAAGACTTGAGGATAATAAACTTTTTGAAAATTTCGCAGGATTCCAATCAATGGGTAATGTGACAAGATTCCAGGTAGGATCACCATACGGGGCTTTCTTTGGATATAAAAATGTTGGTATTTTCCAGACACAGGCTGAAATAGACGCTTATAGAAATGCTAATGGAGATTTAATTCAACCTAACGCTAAACCTGGAGATTTTAAAAGGTTGGATATCAATGGAGATGGAAGGATTAATCAGGAAGATTATGAATATTTAGGAAGTTCAGTACCTAAATTTAATTATGGATTAACCTTGAACCTGAATTATAAAAATGTTGATCTGATGATTTTTGCACAGGGGCAAGGAGGCAATAAGATTTTCCAGGGTCTGAGAAGACTGGATCTTTTCTATGCTAACTATCAGACGACCATTCTTGATCGTTGGACAGGACCGGGAACTTCCAATACCGTGGCTAGACTGGATGTTAACGACAGAAATGAAAACTATACGAAGATGTCTGATTATTATCTTCAAAAAGGAGATTTCGTAAGAATTAAATTAATACAGTTAGGCTATACATTACCTACTGAAGTTTCTAAGAAATTTGGTGCAAGTAAAGTAAGATTCTATGTGACAGGAGAAAACTTATTTACGTTTACAAAATATACAGGATATGATCCCGAAATTGCTGTAAACGATTCTTATGGTATAGACAGGGCTTATTACCCTCAGGCAAGAACATTTTTATTTGGTGCAAACATTCAATTCTAAAATAACATGAAAAACAGATTATATAAAACAATATTATTAGTTGCCCTTACATCAGGAATTGGATTCAGTTCCGTTTCATGTGGTGATGAATTCATTGAAGATGTACAGAATAAAGGAGCTTTTGACTCCAGCAACTATTTCCAGAACGAAGAACAGTCTTTCACGGCATTGGTGTCTGTATATGACTTACTTAGAAAATATTCAGGAGGATTTGAAAATACAGTTACCTTTTTCAATGCCGGGTCAGACGATTTCTATTCAGGAGGAGGAAGCCCTACAGATGGTGCTGGTATACAGAGTTTTTCAAATTATTCAATAGACCAGATAACGGTTCCCAAAACCTATTGGAATGATTTTTACCAGGGAATTGCAAGAGCAAACCTTCTTATCCAGAGAATTCCGGAAGCTAAAATGAATGATCAGACCAGAAACAGGTTTATTGCAGAAGCTAAAACATTAAGAGCTCTCTATTATTTTGAGCTGTTAAAAATGTTTGGAAAAATTCCTTTGATTTTAAAACCAATTGCAGCTTCTGACGATTATTATCATATTCCTCAGGCAGATCCTCAGACCGTTTACAACCAAATTGAATCTGATATTCTTGCTTCAATTAATGATTTACCATTAGCAATTCTTCCAACTAATAAAGCTGAAGTAGGACGAATTAGCCAGGGTACAGCACGTGCTATTCTGGGTAAAATCTATCTGTATAACAATAAAAAAGATCTTGCAGCGGCACAATTTGCAGAAGTGAATGGTACGCCTGGGCAAGCCAGTCAGTACGGATATAAATTGGTTGCTAACTATAATGATCTATGGAAGCCGGATAATAAGTTTACATCAGAATCTATTCTTGAAGTGATGCACACCAATAAAGGAAATTCCGATTGGAGTTTTTGGGGACAGGGAAAAGATGAGGGAAATTCAATCTGTATTATGATTGGACCGAGAGGGTATAACAGATTGCTGCCTACTTCTCCGGATATTGTTTCGGGATGGGCATTCAATACGGCTACTGAAGATCTTTTTAATGTTATGAAAGATGATCCCAGAGTAAATGCTACTATATTTAATGCAAAGCAATTAACGGCTGAAGGTAAAATTACCTATTCCCCTGCTAATAATGATACAGGTTATTTCTTAAATAAATATCTTCCCACAAGAGCTGAGGTATCTTCACTTCCCGGAGCTCCGGAGCTTAATTACAGCAGAAATTATATTGTGCTGAGATTAGCAGATACTTATTTGATGGAAGCAGAAGCCCTCAATGGAAGTGGGGCAAGAGCTCAGGCGTTGCTGGATGCTGTAAGAAGCAGGGTAGGATTGCCATCTGTTCCGGTTTCTCTACAGGCTGTTAAAGATGAAAGAAGAAAAGAACTGGCAGGAGAAGGGCATAGATGGTTTGATCTGGTAAGATGGGGTGAAGCTCCTTCTAAGCTGGCTTCCAGAGGTTTTAAAGCGGGTAAAAATGAAGTATTGCCCATCCCTTACAATGAGCTTATTAATACATCAATTAAGCAAAATCAGGGATATTAAATATGAAGTTTCACAACTTATATAGTTTCTTTAAAGGTACTGCACTGCTTTGCGGTGTAGTACTTTTTCCTTTATCATGCAGCTCGGTTGCTCAGAGTAAAAAGGATGAAGTGAATTACTGGCTTACCAAAGGTGATGAAAGCATTAAATTTCAACCTCAAAGTCCAATCAGATTTGTAAATACGTCCAATAATCTTCAGAATATTGAAATTGATGATACCCAAAAGTTTCAATATATTGATGGTTTTGGATATACATTAACGGGAGGAAGTGTTGAGGTGATTAATCGTTTATCATCATCAAAGAGAAAAGCTTTGTTGAATGAACTTTTCGGAAGTGATAAAAATTCTGTTTCCATCAGTTATCTGAGACTAAGTATGGGGGCTTCGGATCTAGATGGTGAAGTTTTCTCTTATGATGATCTACCTGAAGGACAGACTGATGTTTCTCTTTCCAAATTCACTTTAGCAAAAGATAAAGACTTGATTGCGATGTTGAAAGAGATTTTAGCCATCAATCCTAAGATTAAGATCATTGCAACACCATGGTCAGCTCCAGTCTGGATGAAAGATAACGGAAAATCAAAAGGAGGAAGTTTAAAACCTGAATTTTATGAAACCTATGCACGATATTTTGTAAAATATATTCAGGGAATGCAGAAGGAAGGGATTATTATTGATGCAGTTACTCCTCAAAATGAACCTTTACATCCTGGGAATAATCCAAGTATGTATATGCCATCTGAAAAACAGAGAGATTTTATCAAAGGATATTTAGGTCCTGCTTTTAAAGCCAGCAGTATTAAAACCAAAATTGTTGTATATGATCACAATTGCAATAAACCGGAATATGCTCTTGATATTTTAAAGGACCCTGAAGCATATCAGTATATTGATGGATCTGCTTTTCACTTATATGAAGGCAATATTTCAGCATTAAGCACCGTACACGATGCTTTTCCTGATAAGAATCTATACTTTACAGAGCAATGGACAGGTTCAAAAGGAACTTTCAATGAAGATCTGAACTGGCATATGAAAAATGTAATCATAGGTTCAATGAGAAACTGGAGTAAAACAGCATTGGAGTGGAATCTTGCCAACGACCCGAAATACGGACCTCATACAGAAGGCGGATGTACAGAATGTAAAGGAGCCATTACTATTTCAGACAGTGAAAATTTTACCAGAAATGTAGCTTATTATATTGTGGCTCATGCGTCTAAGTTTATACCGGCAGGGTCACAGCGTATTGCTTCAACACAGACGGAATATTTATCAACAGCAGCATTTAAGACCCCATCAGATAAAATAGTACTGATTGTTCAGAACGATAATAAAGCTGTTGAGAATTTTAATATTAAATTTGCCGGGAAAACCGCACTGGTAATGATTCCTGGACAATCTACAGCGACTTATATTTTTAATTAAGCACGAGAATCTAACTTAGCCAATATGTAATGATCACAGTATGAATTTTAACTTTCAAAATATCATTCAACTTTGTACAGCTACAATGTTTATGCTGTCTGTGGGAAGTTGTGTTTCAGCACAGTCAGATTCCAGACGAAAATTGATCTGGAGTGATGAGTTTAATGGAAAAGGACTCCCTGATTCTTCAAAATGGAATTATGATGTAGGCGGAAGCGGATTTGGAAATGAAGAAGCCCAGTTTTATACCAAAGACAGGCTTGAAAATGCCAGAATGGAACATGGAAATCTGGTTATTGAAGCCAGAAAAGAAGATTGGAAAAAAAATAAATATACTTCTGCAAGACTTTTAACCAAAGGAAAATTTTCATTTCAATATGGAACTATAGAAGTAAGGGCTAAACTTCCCAAAGGAAAAGGAACCTGGCCAGCCATCTGGATGATGAGTGAGAATATGAAGAAATGGCCGGATGATGGTGAGCTGGATATCATGGAACACGTAGGGTTTAATCCGGGGTATATTCATGCTTCAGTACATACTAAAAAATACAATCATATCCAGGGAACACAGAAAACGGATACCTTAATTATAAAAGATGTAAGCGAGAAATTTCATGTGTATAAAGCAGATTGGACACCGGAAAAGATTGATGTCTATATTGATGATAAAAAGTTTTTCACCTATGAAAATACAGAAAAAACCGGGGAAGCATGGCCATTTGACCGACCTTATTTTATCATTTTAAATCTGGCAATAGGAGGTTTTTGGGGTGGAAAAGAAGGAATTGATGACCGTATTTTTCCACAGAAATATTATATAGACTATGTGAGGGTCTATCAAAATAAATAATGAAAAAGAGAACCAATTGGGTTCAAAAAATAATAAATCATGAGAAAACTAATCGTAAGTTGTTTTGTAATAGGGGTTGCCATCAATGTCAATGCCCAGAATTATTGGAAAAAGCATGAAGGGAAAACAGCTAAGGTAATTTTGACCAATTCGAAAGTGAATGAAAGAATGACAGACAAAGGTGCTGTGAAATTTGAACAGTTCGGGCAGCCAAAAGAAACAGAAGCCTGTATTTTTGTAGCTCCTGGTTTTAAATATCAAAAGCTGATCGGAATTGGAGGGGCTATTACAGATGCCTCAGCAGAAACATTCTATAAAATGCCAAAGAACAAACAGAAGGAGATTCTGGATGCTTATTTCGGCAAGAATGGTCTGGGCTACACGGTAGTTCGTACCAATATGAATTCCTGTGACTTTTCCAGTGATTCTTATACCTATGTAGAAGATAATGATACAGCTTTGAAAACGTTTAACGTTGCCCACGATGAGAAATATAAGATTCCATTAATTAAGGAAGCTCAAAAAGCTATTGGAAATAATTTTACCTTCTATTTCTCTCCGTGGAGTCCGCCAGCATGGATGAAATCTAATAAAAGTCTTTACAAAGGCGGAAGATTAGAGAACCAATATTATCAGACCTGGGCAGATTATTATATTAAATTTATCAAAGAATACGAAAAAAGAGGAATTAATGTCTGGGGATTAACCGTTCAGAATGAACCTATGGCTACACAATCCTGGGAATCATGCATCTATACAGCGGAAGAAGAAGGAGAGTTCCTGAAAAATAATCTTGGGCCAACGCTTTGGAAAAATGGCTTTAAGGATAAGAAAGTAATGATCTGGGATCACAACAGAGACCTGATCTATCAAAGAGCTACCACCACACTCAGCGATCCTGAAACTTCAAAATATGCCCACGGAATTGGGTATCACTGGTATGAAACCTGGAATAACAAAACCCAGCTGTTTGATAACCTGGCAGAAACTCACAGGGCTTTTCCTGATAAATTCCTTGCTTTCACAGAAGGTTGTAAGGAACAGTTTGCGATGGATAGAATTTACGATGTAAGTCTTGGAGAACTATACAGCAAGAATATGCTGAACGATTTTAATAAAGGAAATGCTTTATGGACAGATTGGAACATTCTTTTGGATGAAACCGGAGGTCCAAACCATAAAGGAAACTTCTGTTTTGCTCCAATTATTGCCGATACCAAAACAGGAGAAGTGTTTTACACGTATGAATATTATTATATAGGACACGTTTCAAAGTATATTAAACCTAATGCACAGAGGATAGGTTCATCTTCCAACAGAGCTGCTTTAACTTCTTCAGCGTTTATGAATGAAAATGGTCAGCTGGTTACCGTCATCATGAACGATTCTGATAATGATATTGAAACCAATCTTTGGATTGAAGGGATGGCAGCCAAGCTGAATGCACCAGCCCATTCTATACAGACCGTAATTTTATAACATCATATTACTATTATTTTAAGTGGAATCGGCGGCCTCAAAGAGGCCGCCGATTATTTTATAAGATATTTTAAATACTGTTATTCAGCATCATATTTACTGATCACTCTCTGAGTAACCCCTGAGCTGCTGAAACCTCCATCATGGAAAAGATTCTGCATCGTTACTTTTTTAGTAAGATCAGAGAAAAGAGTTACACAATAGTCTGCACATTCAAGAGCTGTAGCATTTCCTAGTGGAGACATATCTTCAGCATAACCAAGGAATCCTCCGAAACCTTTCACACCACTACCAGCAGTAGTCATAGTAGGAGACTGAGAAACTGTATTTACACGTACTTTTCTTTCACCCCAATAGTTTCCGAAAGTTCTTGCAATACTTTCTAGGTAAGCCTTGTTATCAGACATATCATTGTAATCAGGGAATGTTCTCTGAGCTGCAATATAAGTAAGTGCAAGGATGCTTCCCCACTCATTCATACAGTCTTTCTCCCAAGCCACACGCATTACTTTATGGAAAGAAACCGCTGAAATATCCCAGCCTTTTTCCAACCAATCGTAGTTCATTTCCGTATAGTGTTTTCCTTTTCTTACATTGATAGACATTCCGATAGAATGAAGGATAAAGTCGATTTTACCAAATTTTGCAACAGCAGCATCAAAAAGTTTCTCAAGATCTTCGATAGAAGTAGCATCTGCACCTATAACTTCAGAACCTGTTTTTTCGGCTAAACCATTAAGTTCTCCCATTCTTAAAGCGATAGGAGCATTAGATAAGATGAATTCTGCACCTTCCTCATGACATCTTTCAGCAACTTTCCATGCGATAGATTGTTCATTAAGGGCCCCAAATATAATTCCCTTTTTGCCTTTAAGTAAACCGTATGACATAATTTTTTAATGTTTATTGAAATACAAATGTAGCAATAATTGTGGTTATGACATAATAAAAATGGAGCCTTATCAATTATAAGACCCCATTTTCTTGAAAATATTTATATGACTGAAATTTTAATTGGTTTTCTTGTTCCATTCTGCCTTTACATCCTCTGCTGCATCCTTAGTTTTTTCCCAAGCTTCATCAGCTTTGTCCTTAATATCTTCCCATGCATCGGATACATTAGCTTTTACCCTGTCTAGCCAGTCTTCCTGTTTGGCCTCTTCGTCATTATTCCTCTTTTCATTAATATAGTCCTTGGCTCTGTCTGCCAATTCATTGATTTTCCATTTGGCTTTTTCCGTTGCATTCTGTAAAGAGTTTTCTACATTGTTTACTGCATTTTCCGCTTTGTTGTAATCTGAATTGTTCATAATACTATAAATTTGGTTTGGTAGTATTGAATAAACAATAACCATTCCTAAAATTGACCTCCTTTGTTAAACTTTTCATAATCTTTTGTTATACTTTTCTAAATCAACCTTACCTTTATGTTATAAAAATTGATAATTATGGAAAAAATACGCTGCGGCTGGTGCGAGAAAGATGACCTCTACAGAAAATACCATGATGAAGAATGGGGGAAACCTGTTTATGATGATGAAACAATCTTTGAATTCCTTATCCTTGAAAGCTTTCAGGCAGGCTTGAGCTGGTATACCATTCTTTCTAAAAGAGAGAACTTCAGAAAAGCTTTTGATTATTTCGACTATAAAAAGGTTGCCGTCTATTCAGATCAGAAAATAGAAGAGTTGATGAATAACTCTGGAATTATAAGAAATAAACTTAAAATATTGGCTGCAGTAACCAATGCTCAGAGGTTTATGGAAGTTCAGAAAGAATTCGGAAGCTTTTCAAAATATATCTGGGGATTCATAGATGGAACCCCCATTGATAACCAGCCCAAAGCTTTGTCGGAAGTACCCGCAACTACAGAAATTTCTGATATGATTTCCAAAGATCTGAAGAAAAGAGGATTTAAATTCGTTGGTTCAACAGTTATTTATGCTCACATGCAGGCCACAGGTATGATAAATGATCATATTGAAACTTGTTTCATTAGGGAGTGATAAATTATGTTTTATTCAATTTTTGGTGATAATTTTTGTTAATTATTCATCTATTGGTTTTAAATTGTGCAGCTGTTTATTTCACATGATGGTACTAATCAAAGGGTATTTAATCTATTGTTAATTAGTATATTTTTCAATTTTATGTGAGTAGTGGTCTGTTTAATCACACTTAAGTGTTTTAAATTATTGTATTTTCAATGAAATTATGTATTTATTAAAAAGTTTGTATCTTTGCATCCTCAAAAACATAGGTGATGCAAAGAAATTATAAATTAAGATTTAGTCTTCTCTTTTTACTCTTTACGTTTTTTACATATGCACAGATTGGGATTGGGTTGCCCAGTCCGGATGCATCTGCTATGCTTCATGTAAGTGCTAAAGATAAAGGAGTACTTCTTCCAAGTATTGCCCTCAATTCAGATACAGATGCTGTAACAGTGCCTTCTCCGGCAGATGGACTTATCGTTTGGAATAACGGAAAATCTGGACTAACAGAAGCTGGATTTTATTATTGGTTTGCTACTAAGTGGAACAGAATTTCCACTTCTTCCAATACCGGTAAAGGAGATACCGGAACAGGTTGGAATACAACAGGAGAGAATGCCGGGACCTATAGCGGAGCCAATACTGCATTGTCGTTAGGAACAAAAACAATGGATGACCTTATCTTTAAAGTAAATGCTGCTACTGCAGGAAGATTAGGGGTAGATAATTCTGTAAGTTTCGGATTGGGCGCTAATGCCGGTCAGAACGGAATTGCCATTGGAAGTTCAAGTTCTGCATTTCAGGGAATTTCCATTGGTAGTGCAGCCGCAGTTACTGCAAATGAAGCATTGGCGATAGGAAATAAATCCACAGCAGGCGCTTTTAAGTCCACAGCAATTGGGTACAATGCTCAAACCAGTAAAAACGAATCCACAGCGATTGGTAATAACGCTTCAGCAGGAGGTTTCCAGTCTATAGCGGTGGGTTATAATGCAAAGACCAATACAAACAGTGAAACAGCTTTAGGATATAATGCTGTTACCAATAAAGAAAATTCAACAGCAGTAGGCTCCGGAGCAAATGCTCTGGGACAGTTTTCTACTGCAGTAGGATATGGAGCAACTACCTCACAGGCCAATGCTATTGTGTTGGGGAATAATAATGCGAATGTAGGCATTGGCACGGGGGCTCCAAATACTTCCGCAAAATTAGATGTAAACGGACAGTATAAACTGGGAGAGAGGGGGAGTATACAGAAAAACCAAATCAGTTTTGAAGTATGGCCCGGAGTTTCCATTAATAATATGCCTCCAGGGAAATCTACCACATTGGAAATTGCTGTTCCTTCAGGATATCAGCCAGGTTCTACAAGGGCCGTTGTAGTGGTATCCCCAGCAGGAGATTTTGCAGGGAATTCAACATTCTCTATTTCTAATCCAAGAATGACTTCCACCTCAAGTATTACAGTTAATCTTACTAATATCTCAGGAAGTGCAAACAGTCTTAACTCAGGTCATTTTTATGTGATGATTAATGAGTTTTAAATTTGATAATAAGTTTTATTATAGTTGATATGGTGTTAAGGACCTCCGGTTTCGGAGGTCTTTTTTATGTAATGATTTGTAAAATAAAGTAATTAAGTTTAAATATTGTAAACAAAAATATTGTGCACAAAATAAATTAAGTATTTTTGTCTTTTAAAAAATGAATTATGATCGCGCTGTCAGAACATTTGTGCTTCAAAACTTATGCTGTTTCAAGATATATTACGGGCTTATATAAACCTTATCTGGATGAAATTTCATTAACGTATCCTCAATATCTGGTCATGCTGGTATTATGGGAAGATGGTGAAATGAAGATAGGAAAGATTGGAGAACACCTTCATCTGGATAACGGAACATTAACTCCCTTATTGAAGCGTATGGAAAAAAACGGATTGGTCAACAGGAACCGAAGTTTAGAAGATGAAAGAGTAGTGATGATAAGTCTTACAGAACAAGGAAAAGCATTAAAGGATAAAGCTAAGCATATTCCGGAATTGGTTCAGGGCTGCTTTCATCTTGATGAAGAAAAAAAGAAACAGCTGATGTCAGGTATGGATGAAATTTTATCAACACAATCTCAAATCAAAATATGAAAAAAATAGGAATCATCGGATATGGCTGGCTGGGAGCCAAAATTTCGGCATCCATTTCGGATCAGTATGAAATTTATGCAACTACTACAACGGTTGAAAAAGCAAATGAACTCAATGCAGAAGGTACACATGCCATTGTTGCCAGTTTTCCAGACTATCAGCTCAGTGAGTCATATCCCCAATGGGAAGCTGTGAAAAACCTGGATGTTTTAATTATTACAATTCCTATTTCAGAGAAAAGCTGTTGCGTAAGTTCTTTATATAACAGAATTCAGAATTTATCCTCTTTTGTCAGAGATTTTAAAGGACAAATGTTTTTAATGAGCTCTACAGGGGTTTATCCGGATGTATCAAAAGAGATAATAGAAGAAGACCTTCCTTTTGAAAAAGTTTCAGGAGAAAGAATGGTAAGAAATAAATATCCACAGGTGAATATTCTGAGACTTGGTGGATTGATGGGAGATAATAGACTTCTTAAAAACTATAAGGTAAGTAATCTGGATTTTGCTGTGAATCATATACATTATAAAGATATTGCCGGTATTCTTTTAAAAATGATCGAAAATGGAACAGAGAAATCCTTATATAATGTAACAACCCCATTGCATCCGTCAAAAGCTCAGGTCGTCAATGCCCAGAGAAATATAGAAAATGGGGAAGAGGAAACAGAAGTAAAAGGGAAAAAAGTTTTATCCTCAAAATTGGTTTCCGAGTTGGGCTATGTTTTTCAGTATCCTGATCCAAGGAAATTTCATGAGGTTAATTTGAATCATTAAAAAAGTAACTGACTGCAAGAAAAAATCTGCGCAATCCTCAGAATCCGCAATAAAGAAACTCAATAGAAATGGGCTTTAACCTATTCAAAAAAAATAAGCCATCCACTGGCTTTAGCCAAAACCTATAAAAAAACCTCTGGAAAAATCCAAAGGTTTTTATATTTAACAGGGCCTATAGGCTGTTTATTTTACGGTCTGAAAATATTCTTTTTCAGCAAAACTGTAAGCGTGAAACTTATCCATTCCGATCCAGTTGAAAGTCAGTCTAAGTTTCTCACTGTATTTATCAATATTAGAATATTTCTTTTTTAAAGAGTCGTCATCAAAGATGATGGAATCCTGCATGATTTTCCCATCAAATACTCCCAGAAAATAATCATCCACGGGCATACCTCCAAAATCGGAAGTGTGCTGAATGAGAAAGTTTTTGATATGATGTTCTTCAATGAGTTTTATAATATCCAAAACGGTGTGTTTCTCATCCGCCCCCCATAAGACCAGATCGTCAGGCTGATATTGCTTGAAATCATCAAGCAGATCCTGAGCATGGTCATATTTCTGAGCATCCTCAATAAACCAGGATATAGAAGATCCGGGAATATCAAAAGGAACAAACAGGACATTTCTGATCTTAAAATGAACAATACTTTTATCTAATTCAATAGACTGATCGGTAATAAAACAACTGATGTCCTGACCCATAAAGATTTATTTAATAATTCTGTCAAGAACCCAAGTAATCAGGTTTTTCTCAGAGTTGTGGTGGTCTGTAGAGAATTCTCCACGTCTTCTGTTAGCTACTACGTTATTTACAGTAATTGCTTTGTGACCTAGTAATTTTGAAAATGCATAGATGGCAGAGGTTTCCATTTCAAAGTTGGTAACCCCAAGATCGTTCAATGTTTCAAGGAACTTATCATCTACAGCTTTTAGACGAAGCTGTCTTCCCTGTGGAGCATAGAATCCAGGGAAAGTAGCTGTATTTCCATGGTATTTAGCATCTTTGTAGTATTCACCCATTTCTTCTGCCCAGTCTGAGAAGTAAAGCATTGGCTTGATCCTTTCGTAAGGGAATCTTTCCATGAAGCTTTTAGAGAATTCATTTTCAAAATTGTAGTCCTGGTAGAAATGCATTAGACCATCTAATCCTACTACGTTTTGAGTAACCAGCATATTATCAACCTCTACATCAGGGTTCACACTTCCACAAGTTCCCATACGGAATAACTCAAGGGCTTTGTGCTCAGTTTTGAACTCTTTATTTTGAAGATCGATGTTTACAAGAGCATCAAGCTCGTTCATTACGATATCAATGTTCTCTGTTCCAATACCGGTAGACATTACAGTAATTCTTTCTCCACGAAGTGTTCCTGTATGCGTGTAAAATTCTCTTTTATTTTTTTTGATTTCTACGGTGTCAAAAAATTTTGAAACCTTTGCTACTCTGTCCGGGTCACCCACAAGGATGATTTTATCAGCAATATCTTCGGGTAAAAGATTCAAGTGGTATACACTTCCGTCTTCATTCAGAATAAGTTCTGAAGCAGCAAGTTTGTTTAGCATAATTTATATTTTTTTGTTTTTAATCAATGAAAATTGCCTCTTTATAAGGAGAAGCCATGAGTTGATAGATAGAATCATATTCTTCAACAATCCTTTTTTGTCCCTCCATCAGTTCGTATACGGTAACAACAGTTTTTTCAAAGTTTTTAGGATCTTTTCTCTGTGAGGTAATCTCATAAAAGTGATTGTCTTTTTTAAGAATAGAAACCAGTTCTTCTTTGGTAGAATTATTGGAAGACATCATTCCCGGAAATTCCATAACAACGTCTTTAAGTTCCGCATAGTTTTTATAAGGTTTGGTTACCCCGTTGGAATACACATAAACATTCGGAACCGGTTTATCCTGTTCCAGACGCACCAGATAATAGTCATTTCCTTTTTTTCGGCATATATAGCCATTTCCTGTTGCTTTGCAGGTTTATCTGCCTGCTTTTTCTTTTGTGAAAATGCCGTAAGAGAAAGGAAACTCGCTGTAACAGCAAACAATAATTTTGTTTTCATACTCCTATTTTAGTTTTGATGTGTTGAATTTAATTAAAAAAATCCTCTCCCAATAACCTCTCCCCATTATTTTACGGTATTTCAGAATAAACCGCTCCTTAAAGAATAATGAATCTGATTTCGGGGTTTAAAATTAGTGAAAAATATTGTACTAAAAATATAAACATTATTTAATCTGCTATTAAAATTAAGATAACATGAGATGAATAGTTTTGCCGCTAAAAATTCATGAGATCTTATCCACTGCTTATTATTGTCCTTCTGATAGGATTTGCAGTAATGTCTTTTAATCCTGTTTATAAAGGAAAAGAAAGTGAAAATACATTTATTAATAAAGGATTATCTGATTTTAAAGGTAAGCTTGAGCAGTTGAAATCGGATGTTCGTAAGTTCTCTGAGGACCAAATTTCCATTGAAGAATTACAGACATCATTAAGAAACACGAGAAATTCATTTAAAGAAATTGAATTCTATATTGCCTACCATTATCCCGAATTCACTAAAACTCATCTGAATGCAGCCCCTTTGTTTCATATTGAGGCAGCAGGTACGTCGGCTTATACACTTCCGCCTGAAGGATTACAGGTTTTGGATGAACTCATATTTTCCGAAGAAGTAAAAGATGAGAAAGAGAAGATCAAAACCATTACCGATTTTTTATACAACAGCTATTCAGGTTTCTATCTGAGTGCCATGAAAAATGGGATGAGTAAAGGAAATAACAAAACGTTGCCTTTACGTATAGAATTAATCAGAATCTACTCCCTGGGAGTAACAGGTTTTGATACTCCGGGCTCTCTGAATATCTCTGAAGAAGCCAGCCATGCCTTTTCGGGAATGCAGAAATATATCAATGATGATCCTTATTTTAAAAATTATAATACTCAAAAAGCCAATCATACTATAACCGAAGCTGTAAGCTATCTTTCCAAGAATAAAAGTTTTGAAATCTTTGACAGAATTGAGTTTTATAAAAAATATATTCAGCCTTTATATGAAGAATTAGGAAAATGGGATGGAAGGCCAGATGATCTTAAAGAATTTTCCGGTTGGAATGTCAGCAATAAAAACCTTTTCAGCAGTGATTTTTTGGATCCATATTTTTATACATTACTAAAATCCTCAGAAGATAATCCTGATCTTCGGAATCTTGGAAAATCAATTTTCTATGACCAGAACTTAAGTGGTAACGGGAAAATGAGCTGTGCAACATGTCATCTTCAGGAAAATGCTTTTACAGATCTTAAGGCGAAGTCACCAAGTAATGTAGAAGGAAAAACAGTACTGAGAAATTCACCAACTCTATATAATGCTGTTTTTGCCAAAAGATTTTTCTATGATCTGCGTGCCTTTTATCTGGAACAACAGGCTGAACACGTAATTTATAATGAAGATGAATTTAATACAAGCTATGAAAGTATCATTCAGAAGTTAAAAACAAAACCTGAATATAAAAAAGCATTCCGTACCGCTTTTAAAGATGGAAAGATCAGTAAAGAAAATTTTTCAAAAGCATTAAGTTCTTATGTTGCTTCTTTATATTCTTTCGACAGTGATTTTGACCGTTTCATGAGAAATGAAAAGGATGTTTCTGAAGATGTTAAAAAAGGATTCAATCTGTTTATGGGTAAAGCCAATTGTGCAACCTGCCATTTTGCACCTCATTTTTCAGGATTGGTACCGCCATTTTTTAACGAAAACGAGTCTGAAGTTCTTGGTGTAACTACAAAACCGATAAAACAACTTCCTGTGGAACTGGATCAGGACCTCGGAAGAGGAAACAGCCCGGTAAAAAAAGAAAAATCCTGGATTTATGACTATTCGTTTAAAACGGTTACGGTTAGAAATATTGCTCTTACAAAACCCTATTTTCATAACGGAGCCTTCAATACCTTAGAGGAAGTTCTTGATTTTTATAATGAAGGTGGAGGAGAAGGTTTGGGACTAAAGATGAAAAACCAGACGCTTGCTCCGGATAAATTAAACCTTACACAGACAGAGATGAACCAAATTATTGCCTTTCTGAACGCTCTTACAGATGTGAGTAAAGCGAAGTAGGTGAGGTTCGGGGTGCGAGATGTGGGGTTCATGTAACGTTGAGATTTAGATACAGTTCCCTTCAAATAATGAATTAGAGGTTTGAGTCATTTATAAGTGAAAAAATAAATGATTCAAGCCTCTAATTGTATATTTCCATGCTTTATAATCAATATCTAAAATTTGCACCCCACATCCTGAAACACACATCCCGCACCTCAACTATTTAACAGAAACTTAATCCCCTTAACATTAGGTTTTAAATTAATTAATATTCTCCAGTTTATATTTAAACTCCTATTAACAGAAGGATCACCTTTAAAAAATAGTTTTGCAAGGTCTAATAAATCAAATTGAAAATGAAGAAAAAATTACTAACAATTGGAGCTTTGGCTCTACTTGCCGGGTCAACCATTCAGGCGCAGACCGTTATTTTTGATAAGGGTACATCCTGGAGTTACAAGGACCTTGATCAGGCGCAACCTGATGCATGGAAAACTCAAAACTATGATATTTCTTCCTGGCCAGTTGGGAATTCACCACTAGGGTATGGAGATCCTGTTACCACAACTATTCATTCCGGAGCTACAGGATTAATTACAGCTTATTTTGCTAAGGATTTTAACGTAAATCTTTCTACGCTTTCCGATAATATGGAACTTGGAGTAATGAGAGATGACGGGATTGTAGTTTATCTTAATGGTGAAGAAGTAGTAAGAGATAATATGCCTACAGGTACCATTACATTTAATACTTTATCCAGTACAACAATTGATGGTGCTGCAGAGAATGTATATAATGTTTTCTCAATTCCAAAATCAAAATTTATCAACGGAGTGAACAGAATTTCCGTTGAGTTACATAACAGAAGCGCAACCAGTTCAGATCTTAGAATTGATGCCTATCTGAAAACTACATCTACTACAACTCCTACACCGGTTGTATGTAACGGAGCACACATCAGCTGTTTTACATCTATTGTTCCTACAGCACAGACTAACAAACTTATTATTCCAGGAGAGCACAAGTATCAGCTTATTCTAAAAGAAGGAGATAATTATACTGAAGGCGGTGGTTTGGTAGGAGGTCAGAATGACTTTACAGCTTACGTAGGTAAATCAGGAAGCAGTACAAATGGTTATCTTTCTGTGAACCACGAAACCAATCCAGGTGGAGTTACTATGGCTGAGGTTAATTATAATACTGCTACAAAACTTTGGCAGTTGACAAGATCAAGAGCCGTAAATTTTTCGGATCCTAGTTTAGTGCAGACTATCAGAAACTGTTCAGGAGGAGTTACTCCTTGGGGAACAGTAGTAACCGCAGAAGAATCTGTAACTTCTAACGATGTAAACGGTGACGGATACAAAGATTATGGATGGCTTGTAGAAATTGACCCTGCAACCGCTCAGGTTATTTCTAAAAATGCAGACGGCTCTAAAGGTAAACTTTGGGAGATGGGAATCATGAACCATGAAAATGTGGTGATTAATAATGCAGGAACAACAGCATATTACGGTGAAGACGGTGGTACCCATATGGTGTATAAGTATGTGATGGATACTCCAAATAACCTTTCTTCAGGAAATCTATATGTATTAAAATTAGATCAGGGATTAACAGCAGCGGGAGATCCGGCAGGAACTACAGCAACATGGGTTCAGGTTCCGAATAAGACAAAAGCAGACCAGAATAATACCAGCACCAATGCTCAGTCGGTAGGTGGAACAAGATTTAATGGAGTAGAGGATGTAGACATTAGTCCTCTGGATGGTAAGATTTATTTTACAGCAAAAGGATTAGATAAAGTATATCGTTTACAGGATAACGGAACTACAGCTTCTCAGGTGGAAACATTTGTAGGAGGAGCAAACTCTGTATATTCTTTCGAAACTGCACAGGGAACAAAGTCAGAAGCTTGGGGTGATGGAAATGACAACCTTACTTTTGATGAGCTTGGAAACCTTTGGGTACTTCAGGATGGTGGTAAAAACTATATCTGGGTAATTGCACCGGATCATACACAGGCTAATCCGAAAGTAAGATTATTTGCTTCTATGCCGGCAGGGTCTGAGCCTACGGGATTAACTTTCACTCCTGATCATAAATTTGGTTTCTTCTCTATCCAGCATCCGGATTCTACTATTTCTACAGATATTGATGCTACAGGAAATATGATTGACTATAGAGGGAAATCTGCTACAGTAGTTATTGCACTTAAAGGAAATCTTGGAACACAGGGCTCTTTGGGAACAATTGAAAATATAGCAGCTGAAAATACGGTAACAGTAGCACCGAATCCTACTTCAGGAATAGTGAAGATCAACTCTCCAAAGGGATTGAAAGATATTTCAGTAACCGCTTACAGCATGGATGGAAAAATCGTATTTACGAAGAAATTCACCGGAACGAATAAGGTATTAGACCTTGATTTTACACAGCAATTGGAAGGATCCCGTGTTTTAATTCTGAATATTGAAGCAGAAGGAGGATTCCAGAAAACGGTAAAACTTTTAAAGAAATAAAACCATTTATAATTCTGTCTGTCGGTAGCTTTTGTTACTGGCAGACATTTTTTATACAATCCAATCATCTGCAAACGTAAATACCAATTAAGAAACCAGGACTGAATAGGGTCTTTAACATCTTCATATGAAAAAGCTTTTTTTATTTATTTCCATGATCTCACTTTCTCAGATTAACGCTCAGATTGATCCTGTGAAATATCCTACTTTTACCAGTATGGAAGATGCTTTGAACAGTAAAAAAGCTGTTTACAGTATGAGCTTTAGAGAAAAAGGATTATTTAACCTTCCGCCACAGATTGTGAAACTGGATTCATTATTCTTCTTGAATATAATGGCGAATAAGCTTGAGAAGATGGATCAGGAGCTCTTCAAGTTAAAAGAACTGGAATTTTTAAACGTAAATGAAAACAGTATTAAATACATTCCTGATGAAATCAGCCAGCTCCAGAAGTTAACCACTTTTTCCATGAATCTGAATAGCCTTACAAGTATTAATCCCAATATTACAAAGCTTCAAAAACTTAAAGTAGTTCATTTTGATGCCAATAATCTGAATACTTTTCCCGAGGCCCTTATGGAAATTCCAACTTTGGAAGAAATAAACCTGCAGGGAAATCAGATCAGTTTTATTGCTGATCGACTGTATCAGATCAAAAATCTAAAGTTTTTAAACCTGGCTAACAATCAGATTAATGACATGGGAAACCTTTCGTTTCCAAAAAGCTTAAAATATATTGAATTACAGCAGAATACCATTGCAAAACTTCCTGAAAACCTTTTTAAAGCCCAGGAACTTGAATTTCTGAATGCAAGTGATAACAATATCACAGAAGTTTCAGCAAAAATAAAAGGATTAAAAAATATTGTCAGTATGAATTTGGCCAACAATAATCTGAAAGATATTCCTGTAGAAATCAGTCAGCTTAAAAAACTTAAAACCTTGATTCTTACAGGAAATCCTATAGAAAAATCTAAAATTGAAAAATTAAAAACCTTACTGCCGGAAGCCCAGGTTTATTTCTAAACCTATCCGCCAACACGTTTGGTTTTGTAACCCATATCTTTAAGGATAGCCATTATTTTATCACGGTTGTCACCCTGAATGATAATCGTTCCATCCTTTTCAGAACCGCCTATTCCTAAGGTGGTTTTTATTTTCTTTGAGATTTTTTTCAGATCCTCCTCACTGCCTTCCCAACCCTCTACAATCGTTACAGGTTTGCCGTTTCTTCCTTTCTTCTCAAATTTGCATACCAATGGCTCTTTCTGCTTGAATTCTTCTTCAGGCATTTCAAAATCCTGCTCTTCATGTTCAGGAAAAAGATTCTTCAATTGATCACGTAAGTCCATACAGCAAAATTAAAAAAGATTTATGGATTTATAGAGGAAATAAACCTGAAATTATAAAACCATATTAGAGAAATATTTTTAGTTGAGAAACGAAAGAGAGATTTAAATTCAATATAATATTTTATATTTTTGACCGTTAACCTTAAAAACTAAAATGAAAACCAATCACCTTATACTGCTTTCTTTGTTGTCTTTTGGAACGATGAATGCTCAATTTGCAGAAGATCCTCTAAACGCAGTTTTAGAAACGAAAGACGCACAAAACTTCTGGAAAGCCTTTGATAAAATGGAAACCTCCATTGCCAATCCTTTTGTAGAATACATAGACAACGGTTCGCCGGGAGTAAAAAGTTTTATTAAGAATCGTATCATTAATGCAGATTCTCTGTATGCAACAGTGAAAAAAAATAAAGAGGAATATCTTAAAACCAGACATGTATTAGACGGAATTGGGACAAAAGATAAAAAACTAAAAGCAAGTTACAGCGCTTTAAAATATTGGTATCCAAAAGCTAAATTCTCAACCGTCTATTTCGTGTATGGCAGAATGAATACAGGCGGAAATTCTTCCAATGAGGGAATTTCGATTGGAACTGAGCTGTTTAAGAATTTAGATGGAGTAGTACCTCTTATTGTCCATGAGATGATCCATTATCAGCAAAATAATAAAGGTGGAGAAACTTTATTAAAACAAGCTTTAACAGAGGGAGGAGCTGATTTTATTGCAGAATTTGTTTCCGGAGAGCAAATGAATGTAAAAGCGTTTCAGTATGGTGAAGCGAATTCAGATAAATTATACAAAGAATTCGTAACAAGATATAAAAGTGACGATTTAAGAGATTGGTTTTACTGGACTTCCAAAAAAGACGACAGACCTAATGATTTGGGATATTGGATAGGATACAAAATATGTGAAGCCTATTTCAATAAACAGACCGATAAACACAAAGCAGTACATGATATTTTAAACATTGAAGACCCATTTTTATTTTTAAAAGAAAGTGGTTTTCTGGATTCTTACATCCAGGCGTATGCAAAAGAAAAGAATTTAAAATATGATGATTTTTTTCAGGAATTTTCAGGTGAACCTTCAACAGTAACATTAGTAGTGAGTGTTCCCGATAAAAATGATGAGGTTTATATTGCAGGAAATCAGAAAGGGCTGGGGAGTTGGAATGCATCTTCAGTTAAAATGGAAAAGAAAAGTGATTTTGAAAGAACCCTTACTTTAAAAATATATTTACCGGCACAATTGAAGTTTACCAAAGGAAACTGGAATCAGGAAGCCGATGTAAAAGGAGTGGAAAAAGGGCAGAACATTAAAATCGAAAACGTAAAATCAAATAAGTTTACCTATAAAATTAACAGTTGGTTCAAAAATTAGAGTTAATGCTAGATTTGAAGTCAGGCGACTGAAATTTATCAGTATACATTTTAAAATCTGCAAAACCTGTGAGATCTGTGAGAATAATATAGTTTACAGATTATACAGAGGATGCAGATTTTTTCTTTTTACTCTGAATACATAAAAATCAGATCTCCAAATTCTTCTATTCATCGGAAATTCGGTAAATTTGTGTACTAAAGTTTTACAAAATGTCAAAAAAAGCAATATTAGCAATCCTTGACGGATGGGGACTGGGAACAAACCCTGAAGTTTCTGCCATAGACAAAGCAAACACACCATTTATAGATAGCTGTTACCAAAAATTTCCACACACAACTCTTGAAGCTAGCGGTTTAGCCGTAGGTCTTCCTGCAGGACAGATGGGGAATTCTGAAGTAGGGCACATGAACCTTGGAGCCGGAAGAGTGGTTTACCAAAACCTGGTAAAACTGAATATGGCTGTTGAAAACGGTACCCTTGGGCAGGAAAAAGTGATCCAGGATGCTTTTGATTACGCTAAAAAAGAAAACAAAAAAGTACATTTCATCGGATTGGTTTCCAACGGAGGAGTACATTCTCATATCAATCATCTGAAAGGGTTATTAACTGCAGCCAAAGAATTTGGTTTGAATGAAAATGTCTTTGTACACGCATTCACAGATGGAAGAGACTGCGATCCTCACTCAGGATTAGGTTTTATTGAAGAGCTTCAGAATCATATGGAAGCAACTACCGGAAAACTGGCTACTGTGGTAGGAAGATACTACGCCATGGACAGAGATAAAAGATGGGAGCGTGTAAAATTAGCTTACGATGCTCTTGTAGAAGGAGTAGGATTAGAAACTACAGATGCATTGGCTGCCATTAAAGATTCATATGATAATAATGTAACAGATGAATTCCTTAAACCAATCATTTTAGTGAATACCACTGCTACAGGAAATGTTGTTCCAGTGGCTAAGATTATTGAAAATGATGTGGTGATCTGTTTCAACTTCCGTACAGACAGAGGTAGAGAAATTACAGAAGTTCTTTCACAGAAAGATTTCCCTGAATATTCTATGAAGAAACTTAACCTTAACTATATTACATTAACCAATTATGACAAGACATTCCAGAATGTTCAGGTTGTTTTTGATGAAAATGTTTTAACAGAAACAATGGGTGAAGTTTTGGAGAACAATGGTAAAACTCAGATCAGAATTGCTGAAACTGAAAAATATCCACACGTTACTTTCTTCTTTTCAGGAGGAAGAGAGCAGGAATTTAACGGAGAAAAGAGACTGTTGTGCCCAAGCCCGAAAGACGTTCCTACTTACGATTTAAAACCTGAAATGTCAGCTTACGATATCACGAACGTGATTGTTCCGGAATTGGAGCAGGGAACAGCTGATTTTGTATGTCTGAACTTTGCCAATACAGATATGGTAGGACATACAGGAGTTTTTGAAGCAGCAGTAAAAGCAGCAGAAGTGGTAGATCAGTGCATCCAAAAAGTAGCAACAACTGCTTATGAAAACGGATATGCTGTGTTCATTCTTGCTGACCACGGAAATTCAGATGTTATGTTGAATCCGGACGGAACACCTAATACTCAGCACTCAACCAATTTAGTTCCTTTTATTGTGATGGATAAAGACCATACATGGAACCTAAAGCCAGGAAAACTGGGCGATGTAGCGCCTACAATCCTTAATGTAATGGGGGTTGAAATACCAAATGCAATGACAGGAGATATTTTAGTTAGCTAAAATTCAATAATATTGTTAAAAAAATGCCGTTATAGCTATATATCGGCATTTTTTATGATTTATGTCAGATAAGGTATGAGTTGCATACTTTATTATGCGTTAAATAATAAATAAATCATATCTTTGCTAATTAAAAACTGAATATAAAAATGTATCAAAAGCTTGTTAGGAAAGAAGTAATGGGAATATTGGAAAAGGAAGTAGGTTCTTTTCTTGATAAATTTTTAACGCCAATTGAAAAAATATGGCAGCCTTCTGATTATTTACCAGATCCTTCAAGCGAAGAATTTAAGCATGATCTTGAAGAAATTCAGACATTCGCCCGTGAAATGCCTTATGACCTGTTTGTAACACTAATTGGAGACTGTATCACAGAAGAAGCTCTTCCATCTTACGAATCTTGGTTAATGGGAGTGGACGGAATCAATCAGGAAGAAAAAGTAGGCTGGGCAAACTGGGTGAGAGCCTGGACAGCTGAAGAAAACAGACACGGAGATTTATTGAATAAATACCTTTACCTGTGTGGTAGAGTAAATATGAGAGAAGTTGAAATCACTACTCAATATCTTATTAATGACGGATTTGATTTGGGAACCAGTATGGACCCATACAGAAACTTCATCTATACAAGTTTCCAGGAAACAGCAACCAATATTTCTCACAGAAGAGTAGGAACATTGGCAAAACAGTCCGGAAACGGAAAATTAGCTAAAATGTGTGGAGTAATTGCAGCGGATGAAGCAAGACACGCAAAAGCTTACAAACATTTCGTAGCTAAAATCCTTGAAATAGATCCATCAGAAATGATTCTTGCCTTTGAAGATATGATGCGTAAGAAGATCGTAATGCCGGCTCACCTGATGAGACAGTCAGGTCAGAAGGCAGGAGAACTTTGGGGCCATTTCTCAGACGCTGCACAGAGATGTATGGTGTACACAGGTCAGGATTATATCAACATTATGAAAGATCTTTTGGATGAATGGAAGATTGAGCACGTAAAAGGCCTTACAGAAAAAGCAGAAAAAGCACAGGAATACCTGATGAAGCTTCCTGCAAGACTACAGAAGATTACAGACAGAGTTTCTACTCCGGATCTTCAGTTCCAGTTTAGCTGGGTTAAGAGCTAGTAGCCTATATTATTATTTTAAATTATAAAAGTATTGAGTGCCTTTCTTTTTGGCACTCTTTTTATTTCTTATCTTTGCAAAGCTAAAAAAAGAACAAAATGTTAAATAATAAAAAGATTGCTGTTGACTTTGACGGGACTATTGTTGATGATGCTTACCCAGGAATTGGAAAGGCAAAGATCTTCGCTTTCGAGACCTTGAAAAGACTACAGGCAGAAGGATTCAGACTTATTCTTTGGACATACAGACACGGAAAAGCGTTAGACGAAGCAGTAGAATTCTGCAAAAAAATGGAGTGGAATTTTATGCCATTAATTCAAGCTTTGAAGGAGAAGTTTTTGATTCAGCAAATCAATCCAGAAAACTGGATGCAGACTGGTTCATAGATGACAGGAATATTGGTGGATTCCCTGGATGGGGTGAAATCTACAATATTATTCAGGAAAGAATAGAATTCCGTGTAGAAGGAGGAGAAGTATTGGCCTATTCAAAGCTTAAAAAAGAAAAGAAAAAAGGACTTTTCTGGTAAAATAAAATATAACAATCTAGTAGTGTATGATCTATCAACTGATATGGCTACACTGATATATTAATACATAGGTAAATTAATACAATGATTCAATTAAAAACAATAGACGAACTTCGTCTGATGAAGGAGAGTGCCCGATTGGTTTCTAAAACATTGGGAATGTTGGCAAAAGAAATTAAGCCGGGAATTACAACTTTATATTTAGATAAATTAGCACACGATTTTATTAAAGATCATGGTGCTGAACCTGCATTCTTAGGATATGGAGGCTTCCCGAACTCTCTGTGTATTTCTCCGAATGAACAAGTGGTTCATGGTTTCCCGAATAATGAAGTGGTAAAAGAAGGAGATGTTCTTTCTGTAGACTGTGGAGTTGTTTTAAACGGGTTCGTAGGAGATCACGCCTATACTTTTGAAATTGGAGAAGTAAAGCCGGAAGTTAAAAAACTTTTGAAAGTTGCTAAAGAATCCCTTTATAAAGGTATTGAGCAATGTATCAGAGGAAAAAGAATCGGGGATATCTCTCATGCCATCCAGGCACACTGTGAAAAAGAAGGATATGGAGTAGTAAGAGAGCTTGTAGGACACGGTTTAGGAAGACAAATGCACGAAGACCCACAAGTTCCTAACTATGGAAAGCAGGGAAGCGGAAAAGTAATCAAAGACGGTTTGGCTATTGCTATTGAACCGATGATTAACCTTGGAACTGAAAAAGTGAAATTCCACAGCGATGGCTGGACGGTAACTACTTTAGATAACCTGCCATCTGCACATTTTGAGCATGATGTAGCCGTAATCAATGGTAAGCCGGTATTGCTTTCTACATTTGATTATGTATACGAAGCTTTAGGAATCGTAAGTGATGAAGAAAAGCCTTTCCAACTGGATTTTTAATGAAAAAGATAACTAAGCTTTTACTGAATAAAATTCCACGTCCAATGCTTATTAAAATGAGTATCTGGGTAAGACCGCTTATTTATCAGTTTTTCAAAGGAGATCAGTTTTATGATCCTATTGATGGAAGATCTTATCGCAAGTTCCTGCCTTATGGGTACGGAAAGCAAAGAGAAAATGCTCTTTCTCCGGGAACTTTAAGCCTGGAAAGACACCGTCAGATGTGGCTGTATCTTCAGAATGAAACCGATTTTTTCATCAAAAATTATAAAGTACTGCATATTGCTCCCGAACAGGAATTTTTAAGAAAATTCAAGAGAATGAGCAATCTGAACTATATTTCTGCAGATCTATATTCTCCCATTGTAGATGTAAAGGCTGATATTCTTGATTTACCTTTTGAGAATGACAGTTTTGATATCGTATTCTGTAACCACGTTTTGGAACATATTGAAGACGATGCAAAAGCAATGAGTGAACTGTACAGGGTAATGAAGCCCGGTGGATGGGGAATTCTTCAGGTTCCGATGAAAAATTCACTGGAGAAAACCTATGAAGATTTTACCATTACAGATCCGAAAGAACGTCAGAAACATTTTGGCCAGTACGATCACGTTCGCTGGTATGGAATGGATTATTTTGAGCGTTTAAAAAATGCAGGATTTGAAACAGATATCAATTTCTATTCACAGAAATTTTCTGAAGAAGAAATCAAGAAATATGGGTTAAGAAGCAATGAAATCTTACCTGTAGTTTACAAAAAATAAAAAAACCGTCTTCAAATTTGAAGACGGTTTTCATTTTAAAGTATTGATAGATGTTTATGCCCTTGTTAGTGTGATGAAGACACCGCTTTTAATCCTACAACAGAACCAATAAGCGTTACAATAAAGAACACTCTCCAAAAGCTTACAGGATCTTTAAAGAAGATGATTCCCATTAAAGCTGTTCCTACCGCTCCAATTCCTGTCCATACTGCATAAGCTGTACCGATAGGTAATGTTTGTGTTGCTTTTATCAGCAGAAGCATACTGATTGTCATGGTGATCAGGAAACCTGCATACCATAAATACATCTCAGTTCCTGATGTTTCTTTTGCCTTTCCTAAGCATGATGCGAAGGCAACCTCAAATAATCCTGCGATAACTAATATGATCCAATTCATTGTTAAATTTTTCTACTGCAAATTTCAGAATTTCACAGGAGAAAAAATTTTACAATTGTTAAAAAATGATTTGAGTAGGGAAGATGGGAGCTGGAAGAGGGAAGTTATGATGGTCGGACCGGATAATAGTTTGTAATTTTATCAATGAAGAGTTTTCAGAATAAAGAAGTTGGAATGCTCTGAATAAACAGGATTCTTTAAATTATTGATCTTTATATAATTAATTATGATGGTTTTTTTACATATACCATTATATCAATAGAAGCGGGCTTTAGCCCGCTTTCAATATAAATATCATTCCATTGGCTTTAGCCAAAACTTAAAATATTGTTTAAATGATAAGACTGCAAGTTATTTTAAAAAGCTGCCAGAACTTCCATCCTCCATCTCCCAGCTTCCATCCATAAAACAGCAACTTACTTAATCTCCGCCCGAATCCTGCTCAAACTCACCTGCGTAATTCCAAGGTAAGAAGCAATATGACCAAGCTGAACCCTTTTTAGTAGATCAGGCTGATACTGGATAATGTCTTTGTAACGTTCCAGAGAAGTTTTAAATTGTCTTGAAATAATCAACTCTTCAGATTTTATCATCTCTGCTTCTGCAAGCTTTCTTCCCCAATTAGCAATATGAATGTCTTCATTAAAGAGTTTTCTTAAATTCTCGGTTTCCAGGATATACAGATCGCAGTCTTCAAGCAGTTCTATGCTTTCATAGCCGGGTTTATTTTCCACATAGCTCTTCATAGAAAGAACACATTGTCCTTCACTTCCGAACCAGAATGTAATATCATTATCCGAAGTAGAAGAATAAGCACGGGCAATTCCTTTACGGATAAAATAAACATAAGGAATAACCTTATCAGCTTCCATCAAACAGTAGCCTTTAGGATGTGAAACTTCAGTGATATATGCTTTTAAGCTATTTTTGGATGCTTCCGGAAGTATGTAAATTTGGTCGAGAATCTGGTCTATATTCATAAAAGATGAATTCTAATATTCAAAAATATCAGTTTTAGGCAATGCAATACAAAATTATTTTATGATTTTTTCTTATAAAGTAGGGTTGGAAGATTGACGGTCCTGTCGAAGTTTCGCTTGGATGTTTTTCCCTAAGAAAAGAATATTTGGTACAATACTCATGAAAACTTTAGATTTTCAAAACTTAGGTGTACTTTTCTATAACATCATTTTAAACTTTTTAAAGTGAACTTACGTGTTAAAAACTTTTGTGACTTTGTGGTTAAAATAGATAAGTTTAAAAATTTAGTAATATAATCTCTTTGAAATTTCCTCTGAAAAGTCC
The DNA here is from genome assembly GCF_004119455.1 of Chryseobacterium sp. CH25. Lineage (GTDB taxonomy): Bacteria > Bacteroidota > Bacteroidia > Flavobacteriales > Weeksellaceae > Chryseobacterium. Next base: position 321,641 of record NZ_NRQT01000001.1, on the reverse strand, counting down.
TGTAAAGAAAAATAACTCTCTTTTTTCTTTTAAATATTCATATTAACCGTAAAGACCAATTTTGTTTTACTAACTTTGCAGTTCGTAATATTATTTTTATGCACAAAGCTGGATTTGTAAACATAGTTGGAAAGCCCAATGCCGGAAAATCAACACTTCTTAACCAATTAATGGGGGAGAAGCTGGCGATTGTAACGCAGAAAGCCCAGACAACCCGTCACAGAATTTTTGGTATTTATAATGAAGAGGACCTTCAGATCGTATTTTCCGATACTCCGGGAGTATTGGATCCTAAATACGGATTGCAGGAAAAGATGATGGATTTTGTAAAGGATTCCCTTCAGGATGCCGATGTATTTCTGTTTATTGTTGATGTAACGGACAAAGCTGAGCCTTCAGAGTTCTTAATTGATAAATTAAATAAAATCCCTGTACCTGTACTTTTATTATTAAACAAAGTAGATCAGACAGATCAGGCAGGTCTTGAAGCATTAGTAGAAACCTGGCATAACAGGATTCCGAAAGCGGAAATCCTTCCTATTTCTGCCCTTAATGCCTTTAATACAGAAGTTATCCTCCCTAAATTAAAGTCTTTATTACCTGAGAACCCACCTTACTATGATAAGGACCAATATACAGATAAGCCGGAAAGATTTTTCGTAAACGAAGCAATTCGTGAGAAAATCCTTTTGAACTATGATAAAGAAATTCCATATTCTGTGGAAGTGGTCACTGAACAGTTCAAAGAAAAAGAAGGAATTATCTTCATTGATTCTATTATTTATGTAGAAAGAGATACCCAAAAAGGAATCATCATCGGGCATAAAGGGGAAGCAATCAAAAAGGTAGGTACAGAAGCAAGATTAGACCTGGAGAAGTTCTTTTCCAAGAAAATTCACTTGAATTTATTTGTTAAAGTGAAAAAAGACTGGAGAAAGAATGATAGAGATCTTAAGAATTTTGGTTACAGATAGACTAAAAATGCTGTAAAACCCGTTGTATTAAAAGATTTTTATTACCTTAGTCTAAATTTTTTAGTAAATGAACTACAATAATTCAAATTCGAGCTCAATACCTAAAGATATTGTTTTATTAGCAGTTAGAGTATTTGTTGGTTTTGCAATGCTTTCTCACGGGTACCCGAAACTCCAGATGTTATTGGCAGGGGGTAAAATTGAATTTTTCGATTTTCTGGGAATGGGGCCGCTTGTTACCCTTATTCTTACTGTAATTGCTGAATTTGTTTGTTCAATATTACTGATATTGGGACTTTTTACAAGAGTCTCCTTAGGGTTTTTGATCTTTACAATGGTCATTGCCGGATTTGTAGTTCATGGAGCAGATCCTTTTGAAAAAAGAGAAATGAGTTTAATTTATCTTTCTGTATATCTTCTTCTGATGATTATCGGAGCCGGAAAAGTTTCTGTGGATCATCTGATTGAAAGAAGAAAAAGAGCTTCAGACTGGTAGAAATTATAGAATATAAAATAAAAAGAGTATCTTCGGATGCTCTTTTTTGTTAGAGTTATTTTTAAGAATGTCTTTATTATTGGGGATTTCAAAAGGATTTTGTATTGATTTCTGTCAAAAATCACTACATTCGTAGAAAATGAATCTATATGAAGATAAAACTGACAATCTGCCTTCTGGCATTTCTCAATTTTTATGATGCACAGGAGAATATTACTTATCAGAAACCTTCTGCCGAAATCCTGAAGCTGGCAGATTATGAAAGACCACCATCTGTTTTGATGAACAACAAAAAAGACTGGGTGGTGTTTACTTACCGTTCAACATATAAGACGTTAGATGATCTTAACCAGCAGGAAATGAAGCTGGGTGGTTTAAGAATCAATCCGGTTACCAATATTGCAAGTACTGTTACGTATTTCAATAATCTTAAAATAAGAAAGTTCAGTGATAAAAATGAAGTTCAGGTAAAAAACCTGCCTACAGGAGCTAAAATTGCTTACGTACAGTTTTCACCGGACGAAAAGAAACTTACTTTTACCAATACAACCAATAAAGGAGTAGAGTTGTGGATCGTAGATATGGAAACTGCTACAGCCAAAAAAATTACACAAGATATCCTGAATGCCAATTTAGGAACTCCGTATCTTTGGTATAACGATTCCCAAAGCTTATTAATCAGAACACTGCCTCAAAACAGACCTGCTTTAATTGATTCAGGAAAGGACCTTCCTACGGGACCCATTGTTTCCACAGCGGATGGAAAAATTTCCCAAAACAGAACGTATCAGGATCTTTTAAAGAATCCTCAGGATGAGAAGAACTTTGAAACTTTAGTTACATCTGAAGCTTTTAATGTAGATTTGAACGGAAACCTTAAAAAGGTGATGAATCAGGATATGTACACAGGATTAAGTTTTTCTCCTGATGGAAACTATCTGTTATCTACAGTTATTAAAAAACCATTCTCTTATATTGTTCCTCTGAACAGATTCCCTATGACTACAACAGTTTATGATATAAAGGGTAATGCTGTAAAAGTGGTGAATGAGATTTCTCTGAACGAAATTATGCCTAAAGGATTCTCATCCGTGAGAACCGGAAAAAGAGAGATGTCATGGAGAAGTGACGCTCCGGCAACATTGGTATATACTGAAGCTCTTGATGGTGGAGATCAGTATAAAACAGCAGAATACAGAGACGAAATCTTCACTTGGGAAGCTCCGTTTACTGCTGCCCCAAAATCATTCTTTAAAATCAAACAGAGATTTGAGGATATAGACTGGACAAATGACCATTATGCATTAGTGTCTGAAGAATGGTATGATACAAGAAACACCAAAACTTTCCTGGTTGATCTTAACAATGGAGAATCAAAAGTAATTGACGACAGAAATTCTCAGGACGTTTACAGTGACCCAGGAGAATTCAATACAGTAAAAAACCAATATGGAAGATCTGTTATTGACTTGAAAGGCGGCAAAGCTTACCTGATGGGTGACGGATTTACAAAAGATGGACAACATCCGTTTGTAGATGAAATGGATATCAAAACCCTGAAGAAAAAAAGACTGTATACTTCCAGTCTTAAAGGTGCTAAAGAAAGCATTGTAGATATTTTAAATCCTTCAAAAGGAGAGATCTTAACAACGCAGGAATCTTCAAGCCAGTATCCAAACTTCTACAAAAAGAATATTAAATCCAATAAAGCTGAAGCGGTAACACATTTTGCCAATCCTTTTGAAAGTATTAAAGATGTTCACAAAGAAGTTATAACGTACAAGAGAAATGATGGTGTTACATTGACGGGAACTCTTTACTTACCGGCAAACTACGACAGAAAGGCTAAGAAAGAAAAATTACCTTTACTGATCTGGGCTTATCCAAGAGAATATAAAGATAAAAATACAGCAGGGCAGAGTACACAAAACGATAACGACTTTACTTTCCCTTATTACGGATCTTTTGTATACTGGGTAACTAAAGGATATGCTGTTTTAGACAATGCGGCCTTCCCAATCATCGGAGAAGGAAAAACAGAACCAATGATACTTTTATTACTCAATTGGTTGCCGATGCGGATGCCGCGATTAATGCAGTAGATCAGTTAGGATACATTGATAAAAAGAAAGTAGCTGTAGGTGGTCACTCATATGGAGCATTTATGACAGCTAATTTATTGACACATTCCAAACTTTTTGCTTGTGGTATTGCAAGAAGTGGTGCCTATAACAGAACATTAACACCGTTTGGGTTCCAGACTGAGCAAAGAAACTATTGGGATGTTCCGGAGATCTATAACACGATGTCTCCATTTATGAATGCAGATAAAATGAAAACTCCATTGCTTCTGATCCACGGTGATGCAGATAATAACCCGGGAACTTTCACCCTGCAGACGGAAAGATATTTCCAGGCACTGAAAAATCTTGGAGCACCGGTAAGAATGGTTCTTCTTCCAAAAGAATCACACGGATATCAGGCGAAAGAGAATATTTTCCACGTTTTATGGGAACAAGATCAGTTCCTTGAAAAGTGTCTGAAAAAATAATAAATATAAGAATTCAGGTTTGAAGCGGGGAGCTGGAAGAGGGAAGTTCTGAAGGGCATAAATAATGGCTGTCTTCTCTTTTTTGAAGCAATTTAATTTTATAGTGACTTTTATTACTTATCACTAAAAGTAACCTCCAGCTCCCTTCTTCCATCTTCCAACCTTACTTCTTAATCAGAACAAGCTAAATATGAAAAGGCTGTCTCAGAAATGAGGCAGCCTTTTTTTATGGAATGATCAACAAAGCTAAGCGGGGGATAAGTTACTGTACAAGAATAAGGAAATCTAACTTTAGATGAAGCTTTATTTACTATTTTCAAAGAACTTGATCAATCTCAATAATTAAAGAAATGACAAGATCTCATTAATAGTCTTCAGTTCCATAAAATTTTCATGTTCCAGATTCACATCATGCTGCTCATGGCTCCAGGTAACATGGTAAGGAATGTGAGCTGCTGATCCGCCAATTTCCAATACAGGTAAAATATCCGATTTAATGGAGTTTCCAAGCATTAGAAAATTTTCTGGTTGGCAGTCAAGATGTTTTAGCAGTTTTTGATAATCATTTTCCTTTTTGTCACTCATAATTTCAATATGATGGAAATAGTCCTGCAATCCGGAATTTTTCAGTTTACGTTCCTGATCAAGTAAATCTCCTTTTGTGGCTACAACAAGCCTGTATTTTCCTTTTAAGCTTTCAAGAGTCTCCGTTACTCCATCTAACAGTTCAATGGGCTTTTGAAGAAGATCCTGGCCTAGCTCAATCGCTCTGTTGACTAATTGCAGAGAAGCAGTATTGTTTGAAACTCTTCCAATGGTTTCAATCATACAAAGCATAAATCCTTTTACACCATATCCATATAAATGAAGGTTCTTCATTTCTGTTTTAAAGAGTTCCTGGGATACGGAATGATGGGGAAGATAGTCTTCAAGCAATGCACAGAATTCCTTTTCTGCTTCCTGAAAATAAGGTTCGTTGATCCAAAGTGTATCATCTGCATCAAAAGCTATAGTGGTAATGTGATTATTCATTTTAGTTTTGTAAATTTCTGCTTCAAATTTCCATATAAAAAATAAACCAGCAAAGGACAATTGTCCCGAAGACCTATGTTACGAACGAATCAATCATTTTTAAGTCATCTTGAAAGGCTTTATCATCAGCAAACCGGAGAAAATATTATGCTGGAATCATTTTCCAAAGGACAGAAGTTATTGATCCAGGATCACACGGTTTCCAAAGTAATGTTGATTAAAGAAGGAATTACAAAATGTTATTTTGAGGAAGAAAACGGAAAAGAGTACATCATTGAATTTCTGGGAAGTGGAGAAATTCTCGGCGAAGTAGAGCTGATTAAAAATATATCTTGCTTGTGTGGTATTGAAGCATTGACAGAAGTTGTAGTATATACCATAAGTCTGGACTATTTTAATGAATTGATTCAAAAAGATCTTGTTTTGAATAATTTACTGTTAAATTCCTTTGCAGAACGTATTATCAATACTTCAAGCAGAGCTTCCTATCAACAGCTTTATACGGTAGAGCATACACTTACACAGCTGCTTAGAATGCAGGCTAAGCAGAATATTCAGATTTCCAAAGAAGATATGGCTGCATACCTCGGAATTGCAGTAAGAAGCTTAAATAGAATTCTGAAGAATCTACAATAAGTATTGTTGGAAAACGCTAAGACGCAAAGAATTATAAAACGAACTGCTTTTAAGGCGCAAGAGAATCAAAGATTCTCAGCAAAAAATATCTGCAATTTATTTGTAGATTATATATTTCTATGTGGTAAAAATTAAACTGATTTAGCCACATAGAAACATAGATTTTAGACATTAATACATTATTTGTGTATAAATGGCCATTATCTATACAGTATTCAATTTTATCGCAGATAAAATCTTTGCGCCTTAAAAACATTCACTCCAAAATAAAATTGCGCTTTTGCGTGTATTAACATAAATAATTTTTTAGTTGTTTATTGTGTTTTAGTGTTGTTTTTACATGGGTGTATTTAGTTTTTTTATTAAAAATAAAATAATTTATGTAAAATAAATGGGGGTATTGTGAAAAATTATTATTTTTGTGACATAAATATTGAATGTGATATCCATGGGAAATTTAAAATTCAGAAGTGCAGAATTAGCCGATTTAAATAAAATTGTAACCATTTACAACTCAATTATTGCTTCAAGAATGGTAACTGCTGATGTAGAAGAAGTTTCCGTAGAAAGCAAAGTGCAATGGTTTAATGAGCATAGTGCTGATACCCGACCACTTTGGATGGTAGAAGATGCTGAAGGGCAGACCGTAGGCTGGGTAAGTTTCAGCTCATTCCATGAAAGACCTGCTTACAGTGGAACTGTGGAAGTGAGTATTTACCTTGATGAAAGCTCCAGAGGAAAAGGGTATGGCAAAACGATTCTCCAGTATTGTATTGACAATGCTGGGAAATTTGGAGTAATTAATCTGGTAGCCCTTATTTTTCTTCACAATGAACCAAGTTTGAAACTATTCAGACACTTTGGTTTTGAAGATTGGGGTACGCTACCTAATGTGGCTGTTTTGGATGGTATTGAACGAAGTTTGAAGATTTTAGGGAGAAGAATTAAATAAATATAAAAGGTTATCTCATCTGGGATAACCTTTTTCTTTGCTGTTACTTAAAAATCTCTCGCAGATTTAGCGGATTACGCAGATGCTTATGGTGAATGTTAATTTGTATAAGTATAAATTTTTATAAAGTCTAAGTGTATAAATTCAATAGGGATGGGCTTTAGCCAAAAATTATTTATAAGGCGATGAAATCGCTTCTTAAGTTTACTTCTCGTATTAAAGTCTGCATGATCTGTTAAATCTGCGAGAGAAATAAAAAAGGCTGCTTCCATAGAAACAGCCTTTTTTATTTTATGCATTCTGCTTAATTCGCTTAGCAGACATATTAAGGAATCGTTTAACAAGGAAAACTGCTGAAACAGTTAATCCCAGTCCAAGAGCAATCCACATTCCGAATGCTCCCATTTCCAATGTTACACAGAAGAAATAGCCTAAAGGAATAGTAATAAGCCAATAGGCAATAAAAGTATAAATAGATGGTATTTTTACATCCTGTAACCCTCTCAGCATTCCTAATGCTGTTACCTGAATTCCATCAGAAAGCTGGAATAAGGCTGCGATAATCATCAGTTTTGATGCCAGAGCGATTACTTCAACTTCTTCTTTTTTAGTAAAGAATGTAGGTAAAATATTTTTTCCTAAAACGAAAAACAATCCGCAGATACACATAAAGATAAATGCAATCTTTAAATTGTTGATTCCTACTTTTCTTAATTCAACAAAATTCTGTTCTCCTAACTTTCTTCCGATCATAACGGTAGAGGCTACACTGAATCCAACGCAAAGGTTGAAGGTAAATGAAGCCATACTCAATGCGATCTGGTGAGAAGCAATATCATGTGCAGAGATTAATCCGCAGATGAAAGCAGCTCCAGCAAAAGCAGTTACCTCAAAGAACATCTGTAAAGCGGTAGGCAATCCTAATCTTACCATTTTATCAAACATAGCCTTAGAAAAGTCTTGTACTTTCAGAGAGAAATCTTTGATATAACGTCTCGTTCTTTTTTCCTTCAACAATACAAAATAAAGGAAAACCACCATGAAGATTCTGGAGATTAAAGTTGCTAAAGCAGAACCTTGTACTCCCATTGGAGGAATTCCCCAAAGCCCTTTGATAAAGACGTAGTTTAAAGCAATATTGATGATGTTGGCAATAATGGTAGCTTTGGTAACCCCAATGGTATAAGATAAGCCTTCTGAAACTTCACGAAGCGTCTGAAAAGCCATGATCGGTATCATACTGACTACCATAATACTTAAAAAGGCTATTGTATCAGGAACAATCTTCTCTGGCTGTCCGGAGTGATAGAGTAGAGGCATTACTGCAAATAATACCAGCATAAGAATAACTCCTACAGCCATATTGATGATAAAACCATGACTAAAAACAGAATTAATAGTAGCATGATCTTCTTTTGAGTGTGCTTCAGAAACCAAAGGCGGTATGGCAAATGAAAAACCCAGTGCCAATACAAATATAGAGAAGAACACCGCATTCCCTAACGAAACAGAGGCTAATGCATCTGCCCCTAATAGTTTTCCGACAATAATATTGTCAAATAAATTCACTGAAACTTGCCCTACCTGGGTGAGCATCACAGGCAGAGCCAAAGTCAGGCATTCTTTTGTGTAGTTTTTGTTTAAAAATTTCATAATATCTTAAGATTCATATAGTTTATCATTCATATAGTCCAAAAAAAAATTTGCAGTAGTTGTACTGCAAATTTTTATAATATTGTAATAATAATTGTATTATTTCCTTACAAAACTTGCAACGTCACTTTCAGAAACAGTGTTTCCACCAAGAATAATCAATCTTTCCACAACATTCCTTAACTCCCTGATATTTCCAGTCCATGAAAGCGCTTTTAAAGCATCAATAGCTTTATCATCAAACTTTTTCATAGCAGTACCATGCTCATCAGCAATCATACCAGAGAAATGTTCAACCAATAATTTGATATCATCTTTTCTGTCATCCAATGGCGGAACATAGATTTCAATTACAGAAAGTCTGTGGTAAAGGTCTTCTCTGAATTTCCCTTCCTCAATCTCCTTCTGCATGTTTTTGTTGGTTGCTGCGATTACTCTCACATCAACTTTTATTTCTTTGTCGCTTCCTACAGGAGATACTTTGCTTTCCTGAAGGGCTCTCAATACCTTAGCCTGAGCAATAAGGCTCATATCTCCAATCTCGTCAAGGAAAATAGTTCCCCCGTTTGCCTGTTCGAATTTTCCCTGCTTATCTTTAATAGCACCTGTAAAAGAACCTTTTACGTGTCCGAAAAGTTCAGATTCAATAAGTTCAGATGGGATCGCAGCACAGTTTACTTCTACCATAGGGCCTCTTGCACGCTCACTTTGGTTGTGAATAGCATGAGCTACCAGTTCCTTCCCGGCACCGTTTGGTCCTGTAATCAAAACTCTGGCATCAGAAACGGCAACCTTTTCAATCATGTCCTGAATCTTCTGCAAAGCAGGAGAGTTCCCGATCATCTGATATTTTTTATTTACCTTTCTCTTTAATGTTTTATTTTCTGTCTGAAGATTTTTGTTTTCTTTCTTCAGCGTTTCTTTAACTAAAGCATTTTTTACGCTGGTAATAAGTCTGTTGATGTCAATAGGCTTGGAGATAAAGTCGTATGCACCCTCTTTCAGGCAGGAAACGGCAGAATCAATGTCTGCATGACCTGAAATCATGATAAATGTAGTTTCAGGTTTCAATACGAGACTCTGCTTTAAAAGCTCGGTTCCTGAAAGCTTAGGCATCTTGATATCAGAGATCACCAATGCGAAATCTTCTTTTTCTACCTGTTTGTAACCTTCAAGGCCGTCTTCGGCGATAACAAATTCATAATCTGTAAGTTCGTCAGAAAGAATACTGTGAAGTACTCCTGAGATTGCTTTTTCGTCTTCTACTATAAGGATTTTTTGCATAGTCGCAAATTTAAATTTTTTGTTTCAATTATTAGCAAAAACTGTACCTAAATATTCTATTGTGAATAGTCTCTTCTTCCGAAAATTGCAGATCCTACTCTCACAGAATTAGCACCACATTCAATGGCTACAGGGAAATCATCACTCATTCCCATTGATAAGGTTTTTAAAGGTTTCAGTTGATTTAATTCATCAAAAAGTGTCTTTAAAGTTAAAAATTCTTTTCTGATCTGTGGCTCATTATCTGTAAAAGTTGCCATTCCCATCAATCCGGTAACTTCAACATGTGGGAAATTCCCATCCATATATTGTTGGAAAATAGTTTTGGCTTCTGATATTTCAAGTCCGAATTTGCTGTCCTCTGCTGCAATTTTTACCTGAAGCAAAACTTTAATAGACCTATTGTTCTTACCTGCTTCTTTGTTGATTTCAGCTAATAGTTTTTCTGAATCTACACTTTGGATGGTATCTATGAAAGGGGCAATATATTTTACCTTGTTGGTCTGCAGGTGTCCGATAAGATGCCACTGGATATCCTGAGGCAGGAGAGGAGCCTTTTCCATCAGTTCCTGAACCTTGTTTTCTCCAAAGACTCTTTGCCCAAGATTATATACTTCCTGAATAGCAGAAACTGGATGCGTTTTTGAAACGGCAACCAGTTGAACATCTGCTGTAAGCTGATCCTGTATTTTTTTGTAATTTTCCTTAATACTCATAAATGCAAAGTTCTGAAATTTAGGCTAAGGTTCAAAGTGTAAACTGATTGAAAAACAGATTTTCTTCAACCCTTAGATTAGTTCAGTACTTCATTAATTTTTGGATACTGAGAAATCTTTCTGAAAACAAACTTGTTACTTTTCTGTAATTTTTCAATAAACAGATCCAATTCGTTAATAGAATCGGTATCTCTCAGATATTGATCATGAGTAAGGAAAACAAGGTGCCTTGAAGTTTTTTCAAGATCATTAAGAAAGATGCTGTCTACTTTTTTCAGCATGGCTTCGTGGCTTCCTTTTAAAGTCATTTTTTGGGTAGGTCTCCATTCAAGATCCCAACCGATCACTTTATAGCCCGCTCTTTTAAGACCATCTGCTGCAGCAGTGGAGCTTTTGATGTCAGTAACATTAATATTGTTAAGTCTCCAGATATTTCTTCCTGGGGTTCTTGCTATTTTATCATGAAGTTTAAGAGTGTCTTTAGCAATATCGAAATCACGTACAACAGCATCAGCACTTTTATAGAAGGCTGTGTATTTGTTATGCGCATGAGTGAAGCTATGGTTGGCCAATTCAATAAGTGGGCTTTCCTTTAAAAGCTTAAAATCATTTTTTTGCTTTGTACTTCCATTAACATGTCTTCCCACTAAAAAAGCGGTGGCACATACATTTCTTTTGTCAAGAATCTTTAAAAGGTTTTCTGTTCCCTGGTTAGGACCGTCATCAAAGGTCAGATAGATTACTCTTTTATCGGGATCTATACTTTCGTCGTCCGTTTTAGGGGCAGTTTCTGCGGCAGGATGTTCCGGTGAACTGGTAGAGGTGTTCACGTCATTCTTAAAATTACAGCTGTGTAATACTACTGAAGTTGCACTCATCAATGCAAACATCCCGAGAAAAGCCTTATTTTTTGACTTTCCCGCAAAAATTTTTCTCATAAAGATATTGGAGTTTTAAATTGTTAAAAATCGTTAAAAATAACGTTTGAATGTTAACAAATTATATGCCATGTTTTTCTTTTATTTTCCTTTTTAAGGTTATTTTAAGAACTTTATTTTAAAGTATTTTTTTATTAAAGTGCTGATTGTTAAGTTATGTTTTTGTTTTCCGTAAATCTTAACATTTATAAATGATAAAACGATAGGTGTTTTCTATATTTGTTGAGATAATAATATTCTTCAAGTAATAGGGAATTAATTTTTAATTAATAAAACTTTAATACATATTGGATTTTGTTTGAGTTTGAAAAGCAGACTTCAGAAATTATGGTTTCAAGAGGTTTTTACATATAAAAAGCCTTTTCATAACTCAGATGAAAAGGCTTTTCTTTTATGTTTTTACAATATTACTTTATATCCAGATCCACTGAATTTAATCTTAATGAATTCAGAATTACAGATAATGAGCTTACACTCATCGCTGCAGCAGCAATCATTGGTGATAGAAGAATTCCGAAGAACGGATACAGTAATCCTGCAGCAACCGGAATTCCTAAAACATTATAAATAAAGGCAAAGAACAAGTTTTCTTTGATGTTTTTAAGAAGCTTCTCGCTAAGTAACTTTGCTTTGGCTACTCCTAAAATATCTCCTTTTAATAAGGTGATCTCAGCACTTTCAATGGCTACATCGGTACCGGTTCCCATTGCAATTCCTATATCGGATTGTGCAAGGGCAGGAGAGTCATTAATCCCGTCCCCGGTCATGGCTACAATTTTGCCCTGTTGCTGTAATTTTTTTACTTCATTCAGTTTATCCTCAGGAAGGCAATTGGCTTTAAAATGTTTGATTCCCAGTTCTTCAGCAACGGCTTTTGCTGTGTGCTCGTTATCTCCGGTCATCATAATAATATCAACCCCTTCACTCATTAATCGGTCTACCGCTTTTTTAGAACTAGCTTTAATTTTATCAGTAAAGCTTATAAATCCTAAAACATTCTGACCCTGTGCTACATAAGAAATCGTGTGTGCCTTTGATTGTACTTCAATTGCCTTTTGTTTTAATACGTTAGGTATCTGAATCTGATGAGAAGTTAATAAGCTCTCGTTCCCAAGATAGGCTGTTTTTCCGTTGATGTTTCCTTTTACTCCTTTTCCAGAAACGTTTTCAAACTGATCTACTTTTTCAGCAGATAAATTTTCGTCCTTTGCTCTTTTGATTACTGCATTGGAAAGCGGGTGCTCTGAGTTTTGATTCAGAGAGAAGGCGAGCTTTAAAATCTGATTTTTATCTTCATTGTTTACGGTTTCAATATATTCTACAGAAGGCTTTCCTTCCGTTAAAGTTCCGGTTTTATCAGTAATCAGAACATTTACTTTATTCATCTGTTCAAGGGCTTCTGCGTTTTTGATCAGAATCCCGTTTTTAGCTCCCTTTCCAATTCCTACCATTAAGGACATTGGAGTGGCCAGACCTAAAGCACATGGACACGCTACAATTAAAACGGCTACAGCATTCACGAAAGCGAATAAACTTCTTTTTCCTTCCGGGCCAAAGAACTGCCATGATACAAAAGTAAGAGCTGCAATAAGAATAACAACCGGTACAAATACTTTTGATACTTTATCAGTTAGTTTCTGGATAGGAGCTCTGCTTCGGCTTGCCTCATTGACCATTTTAATGATTTGAGAAAGTAAGGTTTCATCACCTACTTTTTCTGCTTTCATGATGAATACCTGATTTCCGTTGATTGTTCCAGAAGAGACTTTATCATCAACCGTTTTTTCAACAGGAACAGGTTCTCCTGTAATCATACTTTCGTCAACAATAGAGTTTCCTTCCGTAATTTTACCGTCAACCGGAATTTTTTCACCTGGTTTTACTTTTAATAAATCCCCAATTTTTACCTGAGAAAGCAGTACTCTTTTTTCTTCACCATTCACGATAAGATTGGCTTCATCCGGAGACAGGTTCATAAGTTCCTTAATGGCGTTTCCTGTTTTTTTGTGAGCAGCAGCTTCCATCAGCTGACCTAAAATAACAAGGGTCAGAATAACGCAGACTGCTTCAAAATACAATGGAATCTCATGGTTATGACCACGGATCTCATGAGGAATAATATCAGGGAAAGCTAATGCGGTAATACTGAAAATAAATGCAGCCGCTACACCCAGAGCAATTAAACTGAACATATTAAGGTTCCAGGTTTTGAATGAAACCCAGCCTCTTTTTAACAGGAACCATCCGGAATAGAACATGACCGGAATTGTTAACGCTAACTCAATAAATCCCTGAATCTGATGAGAGAAAGGAAAGTTAATAAACATTCCGCCCATAGAGAGAATAAAAACGGGAACGGTAAATGCCAGTGAAATCAGAAATTTCCTTTTTAGAATGTTGTATGTCTCATCCTCTTCATCCTCGCCACTGTCTGGCATTCTTACAAGATCCATTCCGCAGATAGGACAGCTTCCCGGTTCATCACTGATGATTTCAGGGTGCATAGGACAGGTATATTTTGCTGTTTTCTTTTCTGGATATTTTACCAGATCCATTCCACAAACAGGACATCCTACGTTGGAATCATAAGTTTTGTCTCCTTCACAATACATCGGGCAATAATATCTTCCTGCCATTTCATCAGTAACTTTTGGTGCTTCATGATGATGGCTATGCTGATGCTGATGATGATTGTGATTGTGAGAATGTGAATGGCTATGACTATGGTTTGAAGCTGCATTTTTAGCCATATCTTCAGATATTTCTTCTAAATGCATGTGACATACTGGGCAGTCTCCTTTTTCATCATACACTTTATCTCCTTCACAAAACATAGGACAATAGTATTTTCCCACGCTATCTTTGAAATTTTCAGGAAGGTTTGTTGCTGAATAAGTAGGCTTATGGTTAGGATCTTTCGCTAGCTTTTCTTCAATTGGAACCAGATACATTTTACAAACCGGGCATCTTTCTCCCTGTTTAAAATATACCTTTTCGCCTTCACATTCCATCGGGCAATAGTATACCGATGACGGAGATACGCGGTCCTGAGGTTTTACAAAAGCTTTTTCAGGGTTATTTGGGTCTTCAAGTCTGTATTTTCCTATTTCTGCCAGAGAATCATTTAAAATCGAAAGTGCAACTGTGTGATCAGAAGTTATGGTAGCGGTATTGTTTTCAAGATTTACATCGGCTGTAACTCCTTCAATGCTGTTCAGTTGATTGGATATTTTTTTCTGGCAACCGGAACAGGTCATTCCGAGTATGTTATACTGTTGTTCCATGAGTCTTAAATTTATAGTACAAATTTCCAAAATGAAAACCTAAAGCTGTTATAAATTTAAGGATAATAGTTATAGAATTTGGATTTGAATGTTTGAGGGTGGGAGAGTATTAGAGATGAATGATTGTTGCTGATATATCAGACTCTCAAACCCTCCAACTCTAATGCTCTCCAACTCAATTAAAGAGTATCCAAAGGTTTCCTGTGGTGGTCTTTTAATTTTTTGAACTCTGTAGGCGTAAATCCGGTAACATTGCGGAATTGGGTAGAAAGATGCTGAACACTTTTGTAACCAAGCTTTCCTGCAATTTCCGTAAGGTTGAATTCATTATATAAAAGGAGTTCCTTTACTTTTTCTATTTTCTGAAGGATGAAAAACTGTTCCAGCGTTATGTTTTCATTCTGTGAAAATGTCTTTGAAAGGGAACTGTAATCTTTATGAAGTTTTGAACTTAAAAATTCTGAAAGGAGAAAGTCTTCATCAATATCAAGTTCACTGATTTTTACAATGACGAGATTTTTAATTTTCTCAATCAGCTGATGAGAAGAATCCATAATCCTTTCAAAACCGGTTGAAAGCATTTTTTCCTCAATAGATTGCATGGTTGTAGTGGGAACTTCCGACTCTGTCTCTACTTCTCCCAGAATAATGGAACTGATCTTTATATCAGCATTATTAAAGATGGTCTCTACTGCAGCAATGCATCTGTTGCAGACCATATTTTTGATGAAGATTTTCATATTCCGCTGTTTAACCTGTCTTTTACAAACTCAATCTGAGTTTTGCCATGAGGTGCTGGATTTCCTTCGCTATCCAAATTAACCATAACAATTTTATCAACGGTGATAATCGTCTGGTGAGTCATTTTATTACGGACATCACATCTTAAAGTGATAGAAGAGGAACCAAAGTGGGTTGCTTCAATGCCTATTTCTATAATATCTCCCTGTTTTGCAGAACTTACAAAATTAATCTCTGAAATAAATTTCGTAACAACTTTAGTGTTTTCAAGCTGAATAATCGCATATAATGCTGCTTCTTCATCAATCCACTGTAAAAGTCTTCCTCCAAATAGAGAGTGATTGGGATTTAAATCTTCGGGTTTTACCCATTTTCTTGTATGGTAGTTCATGTTCTTAATAATTTGCAGTACAAATTTAACGTTAAAAGCTGGTGTTGTCAAAAGAATAATATTAATTGATCTGAAAAGAATTATTCATTTTCTCAATCATTTTCTTTTGGAGCGCATGGCTTTTGTCTTCGCAATATCAGGATCTTTTAACAGCTTTTGATATTCTTCACTTTCTATTGCGTATAAAGCCACTTTTCCTTCATTATTGTAATGAAATCCGAATCCATATCTTTTAGCCAGAGGAGAAGAGCGGAGACAAGCCTGGCCTTTTGAAAAGAATTTTTCTCTTTCCTCCTGATTTTCATTTTCTGAAATATCATTCTTAAAAGCATAGCATGCAAAAATAACATCATCGGAAGTATATTGATAGGGGTGTTTACTTATTTTTTCATATTGAAGATTTGCAAATGTCTTTTCTTTCTTTTCAGGCGGAACCTGTGCCTGAGAAATGGGACAGTCTTCTGCGACTTCTATAAAAGTATTCGTGTAATTAGTGGTGTGTTGTTTTATCATAAAATTCAATTAAAGGCTCTGTACATATGATATAAATAGAGTTATAAATATACTATTATTCTCTCTGTTTTAAATAATATCATCCGGTTGTCTGCAAACCGGGATGCGCAATTATTTCTTTTTTATAATTATTTTGAATGATTATGTATTATGTTAACTAACTTTAACTTTTCAATGATTTTTAACTGTAATTATTTAGTAATCAATTGTTTGAGTGTTTGTTTTGATTGGTTGTGGAATTTAAATTCAAACTAAAGTGATAAAGAGATAAAAAAAAGCTTTGATTTGAAATTTTTAATTGTATCTTGCATACGTTTATATTTGGAATCAATATTTGTTCATTAATTTATGTTGTTTTTCTTTTATATACCAAATTTTTATTAATTTTTTAATTTATTCAAAATGAACATTTTTGTTTCAAACATCAATTACGCAACTAAAGAGTATGAGTTGCACGATCTATTCGCAGAATTTGGTGATGTATCATCAGCTAAAATCGTAACAGACAGAGAAACTGGCCGTTCTAGAGGTTTTGGTTTCATCGAGATGGGTGATGAAGAAGGAAAGCAGGCTATTGAAGCTCTTAATCAAAAAGAATTCAACGGAAAAACATTAAACGTATCTGAAGCTAAGCCAAGAGAAGAGAAGCCAAGAAGAAGCTTCGATAACAACAGAGGTGGTGGTTATGGTAACAACAACAGAGGTGGTGGTTACGGTAACAACAACCGTGGTGGTAACGGCGGTGGAAATCGTTGGTAAAAATATAAAGCGGCTTTTAAGCCGCTTTTTTTATGGTTTCTTTTTCTTCTTCTTTTTCTCTTTTTCCTTATCTTTTTCTTTGCTGATTTTTACCTTTTTCTCTTTTTCCTTCTTCGGATTTAATATCTCGTCAGCAACCTCAAACTTTGGATTTTCAACTTTCGCAGGTTTGATTTCAATTTTAAGATCAAAATAACCTTTAAGGTCATCTTGTGTAAGTAGCTTTTCACTGAATAAAAACTCAAGAATTTCTTTTCCTGAATCGTTGAAAAAATTATGAGTAAGTTCTTTTAATAGAAATTTTCTGTATTCTTCAAACGGAACAAGTACTGTATATTTGAAGATTCTCCCTTCTTTTTCAGTAGATAAATACCCTTTTTCAACCAATATTTTCAAATATGTGGAAACCGTGTTTTGGTGTGGTTTAGGTTCCGGATGCTGCTCCATAACGTCCTTCAGATAGAAAGATTCCATTTTCCAAAACAGCTTCATAAAGTTTTCTTCTGCGGCAGTAAGATGATTGATTTTCATATATTCTTCTAATGTTGAAATTGTATATTGCAATAAAGATAAATAAAAGATACCATAAAAGCTATTCCAGCTCCCATAAATACCTCTTTTACCGTATGCCTTTTTAAAATAATTCTGGTAAGTCCTACCAGGCTGGCTATTCCAAGCCATATAAGACCCATTTTCCAGTCTAAAGTGAAAAATAATGCAGCTACAAATATATTAAATGCAGTATGCATAGAACTTTTAATGAAAAAATTGCTGATCTGAAGGGCGAAGAGTAAAATGAGAATAAAAAGCATCACCAGATCAATATATCCATTTTTAATGTAATTGAAAATAAGGTAAATAACAACACAGGCTGCAATAAATACATACAGTGTCTTTCTCTGTACCCTATTAGATACATCCATATTGGTATATCTTCCGGTTTTTACATTCCATACCAGCCAGATAACAACCGGTGCAATAATCATTAATAATAAAGGAAGGAAATAAAGCAGAGATTCCTTAAAAGTATACTCTCTAATACTCATGTACACAAAAAAAATAACCAGGGAAACCAGTGGATTGAAGAAATCTGAGATAACCTTTGAAATTTTGTGGAGAAGCGAAGACTTTTTTTCTTCCATATTTAAGTTTAAAAGTCAAATATAAGATTATAAGGCCAAAAAACAAATGAAGACCGGAAGATCATACTGTTTTTAGGATACTGAAAATACAGGTAAGTGTACGTGATCTTTACTATATAAATTATTTATTATGTTTTTGTTGAAAATAATACGTGCTATTTATGAAAATATTTAATTTTAATTACTTCTGTTTTAAAAAAGAAAAGAGTGATTTTTTGTTGGTTATTTTTGAAATATCGGATAAATAAAAGCAGGTATAAAAATTAATAAACTAATATCAATACATAATATAATGAAACAGCTATTTATATTATCTCTGTTTGTTCTAGGCAGTTTTGTTTTTGGGCAAACCAATTCTTCAAGAGATTCTTCATCGTCAGTTCCTGTTCACCAGTTGAGAATTTACGAAATTCCAAAAGAAAACCGACAGGTATTTTTAAACAGGTTCAGGGATCATGCACTACGGATCATGAAAAAATACGGATTTAATATCGTGTCTATCTGGGAGTCTGAATATGAAGGGAAAACAGAATTTGTCTATTTGCTTGAATGGAAAGATGAAAATACAATGAAAATGGCATGGCAGGGTTTTATGGCTGATAAAGAATGGAAAGATATTAAAGCAGAAACAGCAAAGCTCCACGGTAATTTTGTTAATAATATAGAAGACAGAATACTGAAACTTACAGAATTTTCACCCGAAAAGAAGCTTTTGAAATAACCAAAAGACATGTTAACGATAATTAAAGATGAAGGAAGAAGATAAATAAAACGGAATGTTTTTGTAATTTCCTGTTTCATTAATTATATAAGGAAGACGATACTGACAGGCTGATTTCTTAGATCTTGCACAGAAAAAATAATGGGCGGAATGCCATTTTATAAATGTTTCCCTGGGTCGAAAATTAAGAATAATCCACTCCGCCTGCAAGTAGATTTCAGAGAAAAAACGAAAAGTTACTTATGCATACAATAAAAACAAAGTTTTTTTCATAATTTTGCTCAACTATTTCATCATAAAAAAGCAAGAGCTAACACATGAAAGAATTTTCTAAAGAGGTATACCTGAAGTGGTATGAAGATATGACAATGTGGAGAAGGTTTGAAGACAAATGCCGTTCTCTTTACCTAAAACAAAAGATCAGAGGATTTTTACATTTGTATAATGGTCAGGAAGCAATCCCTGCCGGATTTACACATGCAATGGATCTTACAAAAGACAGTATGATTACTGCTTACAGATGTCACATCCATCCAATGGCGATGGGAGTGGATCCTAAGAGAATCATGGCTGAACTTTGTGGTAAAGCTACAGGTACATCCGGAGGTATGGGTGGATCTATGCACATTTTCAGCAAAGAACACCGTTTCTACGGAGGTCATGGTATTGTTGGAGGACAAATTCCTTTGGGAGCAGGTATTGCTTTTGCAGATAAATATTTTGACAGAAAAGCTGTAAACATTTGTTTCTTCGGAGATGGTGCTGCAAGACAAGGTTCATTACATGAAACATTCAACATGGCAATGAACTGGAAACTTCCTGTAGTATTTGTGGTTGAAAACAACCAGTATGCAATGGGTACTTCTGTAAAAAGAACTGCTAACCACGAAGACATCTATAAATTAGGATTAGGGTATGAAATGCCTTGTCTTGCTGTAGATGCTATGGATCCGGTAAAAGTAGCTGAAGCGGCTTATGAAGCTATTGAAAGAGCAAGAAGAGGAGACGGACCAACGTTCATCGAAGCAAGAACTTACCGTTACAGAGGTCACTCTATGTCTGATGCTGAACCTTACAGATCTAAAGAAGAAGTAGCAATTCACAAAAATGATGATCCAATTGAATTGGTGAAACACAGAATTCTTGAAAATGGATGGGCTACAGAAGCTGAATTGGAAGTAATCGACAATAAGTCAAGAGACTTTGTTGAAGAGTGCATCGAATTCATGGAGAACTCTCCATATCCTGATGCTGAGAAAATCTATGAGTATGTATATGCTCAGGAAGATTATCCATTCTTAGACAAATTAGAAAACTAAAAGATAATGAGTTAATTTGACAATTTGAGAATTTGAAAATGTGATAGAGTATGTCCTTTTTTAATTTTCAAATTTTCAGATTGCTAAATTTTCAAATTAAAATAAATTATGGCAGAAGTAATTACGATGCCCCGCCTTTCCGACACTATGACGGAAGGTAAAGTGGCGAAATGGCATAAAAAAGTAGGAGATAAAGTAAAGGAAGGAGATATTTTAGCTGAAATTGAAACTGACAAAGCAGTTCAGGATTTCGAATCTGAAGTAGAAGGTACCCTTTTATACGTTGGTGTAGAAGAAGGTGCTGCAGCTGCTGTAGACTCTGTTTTAGCAATTATCGGTAATGAAGGAGAAGATATTTCAGGATTAACAGGTGGAGCTGCTGCTCCCGCTGCAGGTGCTGAAGAAACAAAATCAGTAGAACAACCTAAGGCAGAAGCTGTGGAAACTGCTTCAGCAGAAGTTCCGGCAGGAGTGGAAGTGATTACAATGCCAAGACTTTCTGATACAATGACAGAAGGTAAGGTTGCTAAATGGCACAAAAATGTAGGTGATACAGTAAAAGAAGGTGATCTTCTTGCTGAAATCGAAACAGATAAAGCAGTACAGGATTTCGAATCTGAATTCAACGGAGTACTATTGAAGCAAGGTGTAGAAGAAGGTGGTGCATCTCCGGTTGACACTGTGTTGGCTATTATTGGCCCTGCAGGAACTGATGTTTCAGCAGTAGGGGCTCCTAAAGCAGCTGCTCAGTCATCAGAAAAACCAGCTGAACAGAAAGCAGAAGCTAAAACTGAAGAAAAAGCTGCTCCGGCTGCTAACACTTCATCTTCTGACAGAGTGGCAATTTCTCCGTTAGCTAAAAAAATGGCTCAGGATAAAGGAGTTGACATCAACAGTGTTCAAGGTTCAGGTGAAAACGGAAGAATCGTTAAAAAAGATATTGAAAATTATCAGCCGGCTGCAAAACCAGCTGCTTCAGCTCCGGCTGCAAGTGCTGCTGCTCAGGTTGCTGTAAGTTTCGTACAGGGAGAAGATACAGAGACTCCAAACTCACAGGTAAGAAACGTTATCGCGAAACGCCTTTCTGAAAGTAAGTTCTCTGCTCCTCACTACTATCTGATGGTTGAAATCAATATGGATAAAGCGATCGAAGCTAGAAAAGAGATCAACTCTATTCCAGATACGAAGATTTCATTCAATGATATGATTATTAAGGCAACAGCTATTGCTTTAAGAAAGCACCCGCAGGTAAATTCAAGCTGGGCTGGTGATAAGATCATCCACAGAGGAAATATCAATGTTGGAGTAGCAGTTGCTATCCCTGACGGATTGGTGGTTCCTGTATTGAAGAATACAGACCAGATGTCTTACACTCAAATCTCTGGAGCTGTAAAAGATATGGCTTCAAGAGCTAAGAACAAAGGTCTTAAGGCTAATGAAATGGAAGGATCTACATTCTCTATTTCTAACCTTGGAATGTTCGGAATCGAGACATTTACAAGTATTATTAACCAACCAAACTCTGCTATCCTTTCAGTAGGAGCAATCATCGAGAAACCAATCGTTAAGAACGGTCAGATTGTAGTAGGAAACACAATGAAGCTTTCATTAGCGTGTGACCACAGAGTTGTAGACGGTGCTACAGGTGCTCAATTCTTACAGACTTTAAGAACATATTTAGAGAATCCATTAACATTGTTACTGTAATTTCTAAAAGATTTATACTAAAACCTCCCAATCGGGAGGTTTTTTGTTTTTGGGAGCTGAAGAAGTCTAGAAATACAATAAGTCTTAAGAACATCATTGTATTCCAGTTTTTTTATAAAAATAAATTATATTTATGAAATGATTTTCCGGAATCTATAAAAATAAAAAAACGATGAATAAGATAGGTGTTGTTTGTGTTATAATTGTACTTGCCATATTAGGCTTTTTCTTTTTAGCAACTGATTCTGAATTTGTTCTGGAATCAGAACCCCAGGAAGAAACTATTTCTTCAGAAAATAATGTTTTTACTTTGAATCCGAGTTTGAGAATGAAAGATGGTGATATTTATTACACGATTGATACATTTTTATTTGCTGATCGTAAGAAAGAGAATGAGCCTGCTGTTGTTATTGATGAGATTAAAGTAACTCTTAGTTCGGAAGGAAAAAAAATTCCTGTGGATGTAGAAAACTTACAGAGTAGCAAAGGTATTCTCTTTAAACAATCTTCCAATGACATCGTTCATCAGAGTGCCGCAGCTAGGTACTTTTATGTCAATTGTGATCATTCAGAGTATATTTTAAATCTTAAGCTTACTTATGGATTAGAAGGAAAATCTTATACTATAGATAAAGAATACCGGTATAAGAAAATACTACACACTACAGGAAAAAGGTTGATAAAATTATTTTGAATATTATTCTATTGATTATTGGCTTTTAATAGGAGATGCATTTATTATATTTATAGTTACAATATTGTTTTGTTCTATTTATATTTACTATTTTTGAATCATGATTAAAGCAAGAAATATCCATAAATCTTATGGAAATTTAGAAGTACTGAAAGGAGTTGATATTCACATCAAAGTAGGAGAAGTGGTTTCTATTGTAGGGGAATCCGGGGCAGGTAAATCAACATTGCTTCAGATTTTAGGAACTTTGGATCATCCCACTCAATCCGGGAAATATGATACTGAGATTGAGATTGCGGGAGAATCATTTATTAACATGAATGATAAGCAGTTATCAAAATTCAGAAATCAGAATATCGGTTTTGTATTTCAGTTTCACCAGTTGCTTCCTGAGTTTACTGCTTTGGAAAATGTTTTGCTCCCTACTAAAATTGCAGGTGCTAATGAAAGAGAAGCTATGGAAAAGGCCTATGCTTTATTTGAGGACCTTAAAATTGAACAGCGACTGAACCATAAACCTAATCAGCTTTCCGGTGGAGAAGCGCAGAGGGTAGCTGTTGCAAGAGCTTTAATCAATTCACCAAAAATTATCTTTGCTGACGAACCTACAGGGAACCTGGATTCAAAAAATGCAGATGACCTTCACAGACTATTTTTTGACCTTAGAGACAAGTATAATCAGACCTTTGTGATTGTTACCCATAACCCGAATCTGGCTGAAATTACCGACCGTAAGCTTGTCATGAAAGACGGAATGATTATAGAATAGCTTCTTGCTTAGACAGATGATGAAACACTTTATTTTTCTTTTTATACTTTTAGTTTCCTGCTCAAAAGCTGAATCGCAGCAGGCAGATGTGTTGGGTTTGCCCCAATCCAGGATTTCAGAAATTAAGAGTTTTATTAAAGATAAAGACTATAATCAGGATCTGGCAATTTTTATTAACTTTAAAATTGCATCAGGAAAATACCGTTACTTCGTTTACGACCTGAAGAATAATAAAACCGTACAAAAAGCTATTGTTGCTCATGGTTCAGGATCTGTAATTCAAGGGTCAAATGCTTTGAAATTCAGTAATATTGAAGGTTCATATCAGTCTTCTCTTGGGAAATATGCAATTGGAGAAAGTTATGTAGGACAATTTGGGAAAGCTTACCGTTTAAAAGGGCTGGATCCAACCAATGATAATGCAATGCAGAGAGCTATTGTTCTTCATTCTTTTAGCAGTGTTCCTGATGTAGAATCTGAAAAGCTGACATGTCTGAGTTTGGGATGTCCTATGCTTTCATTTAATGCTTTTAAAGAAACAGCAAAATATATTGACAGGTCAGAGAAGCCTATTATCTTATATACATTCTATTAATTTTTTATATTTAATCCCATGTCCTTAAAATCCCTGGCAGAAGATGACAGACCACGAGAGAAGTTCTTACAGAAAGGTAAGAATTCACTTTCTGATTCTGAACTTTTAGCCATTATTATGGGAAGCGGAAACAGGGAAGAGAGTGTAGTAGAGTTGGCCAGAAAGATTCTGGCATCTGTTGATAATAGTTGGCATCATTTAAGTTTGCTTTCTGTTAAAGATCTTATGAAATTCAAAGGAATAGGAGAGGCTAAGGCCATTTCCATCATTACAGCTTTGGAAATCGGAAGAAGAAGAGCGGGACAGGACATTCCTGAAAAATCGGTTATTGGGAACAGTTATGATGCTTATTCGATCCTAAAAAACCAATTGTCGGACCTTAGAACAGAAGAATTTTGGGCTATTTTTCTGAATAACAGTAATAAAGTAATATACACTTCACAACTTACACAGGGCGGAATCAGCCAATCCATTGTAGATGTAAGAGTCTTGTTTAAAACAGCGATCGACCATTTCTCAACAGGAGTGATTATTGCCCATAATCATCCTTCAGGAAGCCTGAAACCAAGCAAAGAAGATATTAACATTACACAAAAAATAAAAGAAGCTGGAAAAGTGTTAAGCATTCAGCTTTTAGACCATATTATCATTACACAGGATTCATATTTTAGCTTTTCGGACACAGGATTATTATGATAAGAAGATTGAAATACAATGAAATTGATTTTGTAAAATATTCTCAGTGTTTAGAAAATTCTGAGCAAAGAAAATACTCTGCAACAAAAGATTTTTTAGACATTACAGCACCCAATCAATGGGAAATACTTGTATATGGAGATTATGAAGCCGTAATGCCTGTCCCTTTTGTGAGAAAATATGGAGTGAAAATCGTTCATAATCCTAAGCTTTGTCAGCAATTAGGAGTTTTCTCCAGCAAAGATGATGTAAATCTGAATGAAAAGTTTTTAAACTATCTGGAGAACCACTATCTGATAAGAGTATATCCCTTTAATGATGGCAATGAACTTCGTACAAAGCTCAGAATAAAGAAAAATTTTCTCATTTATCCTGACGCTTATGAGAAAGTATATGCCAGATATTCCCCTAAAAGAAAGCGAAAACTGAGGTTGGATGAAGAAGTTATAAATCATTCAGAAGTAAAAAGTATTTCTTATGATGAAGCGAAACCTTTTATAGAATCCAATATCGTAGGATTGGGTAAAGAGAGTGATTTGGCTGGTTTTATGGATATTTATGAAAAATCTTACCGTCTGAAATATCTGAGTTTTTCAGCTTTTTATTATCATGGTAAAATTATCAATGCTATTGCTACTTATTCAGACTGTAATATGGTTGCTCTTTTAGGTACTTTCAGTGATAAAGAATATGTGAAATTATCCGGAGCATCAGTATTGATTGATGGGATGATTAAAGAAACAGTAGATACTCATATTTTTGACTTTGAAGGAGGAGATATTCCAAATATAGAAGAGTTTTTCAGAGGATTCCGCCCGGAGCTGAAACCTTATGGAATCATTGAATATTCTAAAAAAGAACTTTTTAAAAAATTAGGATCTTTACTTTTAAAAAGGAAGATCTTTTAGTGATAAAAAGCATTGTTTAGATTGGTTCTAATTTAGTATTATTCCTTACCTTTATAAAACACTTATAATAACCGTTATGTTACAGCAAATTCGTCACTATAAATTATCATATATGCTCTATAACTTATTTAAAAAAAGTAAGTTAAAGCACAATATTCCATTATATAAAAAGTACGGGATCAATAAGAGTTATTTTTCGAGTATTTCAAGTAAAGACTTTGCTCATCTTCCGCAAACACAAAGGAGTATTACTGAAGAAAAACTTTCATCTACTGCTTTTTTTAAAAGTTTATCAGAAGAAAATAAAGAAAATGCCCTTCAATATGATGATAACGGGTATATGATCATTAAAAATTTCATTAGCCCGGAAACAGCAGAAAATATCAATGTAGAGATTGAAAAGCTGATTAAAGACGGAACATTAAAATTCCTTTATGGCGGGAAACTGATGTTTGCGATTCATCATTCTGAAATTATTAGAAATATTGGGGATGATAAGAATCTGCTTGAGTTTTTATCTGTTTTGCTTGATGGCCAGGCCAAGTTGTTTCAAAGCATCAACTTTATTAACGGAAGTCAGCAGAAAACCCATTCCGATAGTATTCATATGACAACATTTCCGTTGGGAGGACTTCTTGGAGTCTGGATTGCCCTGGAAGATGTAGATGAGAATAATGGAGCATTACATTATATTCCTGGGAGCCATAAATTACCTTATTTCCTGAATTCAGATTATGATAATGAAGGAACAGCTTTAAAAATAGGAAAGAAAAGCTATAAGGCCTATGAGGAGTTTTTAGAAAACAAGGTGCAAGAATTGGGGTTAAAAAAAGAAGTTTTCCGGGCAAAAAAAGGAGATATGCTGATATGGCATGCCAATATTCTTCATGGTGGAGAGCCTCATACAGACAAAAACAGAACTAGAAAAAGCTTGGTATATCACTTTTTTGATGAAAATAGTGTGTGCTATCATGAAGTTACACAAAGACCCGCATTATTTGAACTGTAATATCAGAAAATATTAGTAATTTTGCAGTCTAAAATTATGACGAGTCTTTCAGGATATTTACCCTATGCATTTGCATTAATTATTGCAATTCCTTTTCTGGTTTTGCTGAGACAATTTGTACACTCGTATATTACCCTTAAGAACCAGGAACTCAAATTACTTACCGTGAAGTCAAATTCAGAGAATAAAGCCCACTCTTATGAGAGAATGACTTTATTTCTGGACAGAATAAAACCCTCCAACCTGATTCAGCGATTTGATAAAGGATTGGCTGTTCATGAGTTTATTTTCCTTACAGAAAAAGCTATCAACGAGGAGTTTGAATATAATTCTTCTCAACAGCTTTATGTAACGAAAAATTCATGGAAGAATATTGTAGACTCTAAAAATGCCATTATAGATCTTCTTCATAAGACGTATGACGGATTGAAAGGGGAAGTGAAACTTGATGAATTCAAAACTATTTTCATCATGAACTATATGGAAAGCAATGATTATGTTGCTGAAACAATAGAAGATTTAAGAAAAGAAATTTTAATAATAACTTAAAAAATAACAGATAAATAATGATTCCAAATTTTAAAGCACATCCATGGCACGGAATTTCTGCAGGAGAAGATGCGCCAAATGTTGTAAACGTATTTGTGGAAATTGTTCCTTCAGATACTATTAAATATGAAGTAGATAAAGAAACAGGATATTTAAAAGTAGACAGGCCTCAGAAATTCTCTAACATTATCCCTGCTTTGTATGGTTTTGTTCCAAGAACATACTGTGATCAGGAAGTGATGAAGCTTGCTGTAGAATCAGGAGCTACTGATGTAACTATGGGGGATCATGATCCACTTGATATTTGTGTTTTAAGTTCTCACAATATCCACGCTGGAGGTTTATTGATGGAAGCTATTCCAATCGGTGGGTTTAAAATGATTGATGGTGGTGAAGCTGATGATAAAATTGTAGCGGTAATGATTAATGACCACGCATTCGGACATTTCAGAGATATCACTGAGTTACCGGAAGCAGAAGTTAAAAGACTGATGCACTACTTCCTAACATACAAAAACTTACCAGATGAGCCTGCAAAATGCAGAATCCAGGAAGTTTACGGAGCTGAGCATGCAAGAAAAGTAATTAAAGCTTCTCAAACAGACTACGCAGATAAATTCGGAGGATAAGACACTCTGATTTAAATAATAAAAAGGATAAACGGAAAACTGTTTATCCTTTTTTATTGCATTAAAATAAAGTTTCCTCTTCAAGCAAAGCTCATCTTAATATTCTTAAATCTTAATCATTCTTAATGGTTTAAAATCATATTCAGCCCTTGTTTTATCAGCTTTTACATGAGTTTTCAATCCATATAATTTTCAGAAGAATTACGATTCATATTTAAGATTCTTTTAAATAACAATGATAAGTCCATGATATTTTTAATGCTTTGATGGTAATTATTTATTATATTTATTTTTCTATTACCAAAAAAATATTAAACTATGGATCTATTTGTGTTAGTGCCAATTTTTGGTGTGTTAGCTTTGCTTTATACATTTCTTCAGAGCAACTGGGTAAGTAAGCAGAATGCCGGAAATGAAAAAATGAAAACAATCAGCGGACATATTGCTGATGGTGCCATGGCCTTCTTAAAGGCCGAGTATAAAATCTTAACCTATTTTGTCGTCGTTGTAGCCATTCTTTTGGCAGTAATGGGTTCAAGCAATGCCAACTCACATTGGAGTATTGGACTTGCTTTTGCAGTGGGTGCCATTTTTTCTGCTACAGCAGGTTTTATAGGGATGAAAATTGCAACCAAAGCCAATGTGAGGACGACAGAGGCAGCAAAAACTTCCCTGTCTAAAGCTCTTAAAGTTTCTTTTACAGGAGGTTCCGTGATGGGAATGGGAGTAGCAGGACTTGCTGTATTGGGGCTAGGAGCCTTGTTTTTAATCATTAAACAGATTTTTGCACCGGAAGCCACAGTAGATTCCCACGAAATGGAAACAACCATAGAAATTCTTACCGGATTTTCACTTGGTGCTGAATCCATTGCTCTTTTTGCAAGAGTAGGTGGCGGTATTTATACAAAAGCAGCAGACGTTGGAGCTGACCTTGTAGGGAAAGTAGAAGCAGGAATTCCGGAGGATGATCCACGAAATCCAGCAACTATTGCAGATAATGTGGGTGATAATGTGGGTGACGTTGCAGGGATGGGAGCTGACCTTTTCGGATCTTATGTAGCCACAGTACTTGCTACAATGGTATTGGGAAGAGAAACAATGTCTGATGATTCATTCGGGGGCTTTGCTCCGATTCTTTTACCTATGCTGATTGCAGGAACAGGAATCATTTTCTCTATGATAGGAACTCTATTTGTGAAAATAAATGATAATGAAGGTTCATCCACTTCCAGTGTACAGAATGCTTTGAACTTAGGAAACTGGGGTAGTATAGTGATAACAGCCATCGCTTCTTATTTCCTGGTTACTTATCTTCTCCCTGAAAAAATGGTCTTAAGAGGCCATGAGTTTACGAAAATGGGGGTATTCGGGGCCATCATGGTAGGGTTAGTAGTAGGAACCTTAATGAGTATTATTACTGAATATTATACAGCCATGGGAAAAAGACCGGTTTCCAGTATTGTGAGACAGTCTTCAACCGGACATGCTACCAATATTATCGGTGGACTTTCTGTGGGAATGGAATCAACACTGCTTCCAATTATTGTACTGGCAGGAGGTATTTACGGTTCTTATCTGTGTGCCGGATTATATGGAGTAGCAATTGCTGCTGCCGGAATGATGGCTACTACAGCGATGCAGCTGGCTATTGATGCCTTTGGACCCATTGCAGATAATGCGGGAGGTATTGCAGAAATGAGTGAGCTTCCTAAAGAAGTTCGTGAAAGAAC
Organism: Chryseobacterium sp. CH25; assembly: GCF_004119455.1. Taxonomy (GTDB): domain Bacteria; phylum Bacteroidota; class Bacteroidia; order Flavobacteriales; family Weeksellaceae; genus Chryseobacterium. The sequence goes on along the minus strand of NZ_NRQT01000001.1, from coordinate 292,253 downwards.
AGATATTCTGGATGCTGTAGGAAATACAACAGCAGCTACAGGAAAAGGATTCGCTATTGCCTCAGCAGCATTAACAGCATTGGCATTGTTTGCAGCCTTTGTAGGAATTGCAGGCATTGATGGGATTGATATTTACCGAGCTGATGTTTTAGCAGGTCTGTTCGTTGGAGGAATGATTCCGTTTATATTTTCTTCATTAGCCATCACCGCTGTTGGGCAGGCAGCAATGGCCATGGTGGAAGAAGTAAGAAGACAGTTCCGTGAAATTCCCGGGATTCTAGAAGGAAAAGCGCAACCGGAATATGAAAAATGCGTAGCAATTTCTACCGATGCTTCCATCCGAAAAATGATGCTTCCCGGAGCTATTGCTATTATTTCACCATTACTTATCGGGTTTATTTTTGGCCCTGAAGTATTAGGAGGGTTCCTTGCAGGAGCTACCGTAAGCGGTGTATTAATGGGAATGTTTCAGAATAATGCAGGAGGTGCCTGGGATAACGCAAAAAAATCATTTGAAAAAGGAGTAGATATTAATGGACAAACCTACTACAAAGGCTCAGAGCCTCATAAAGCTTCTGTTACAGGAGATACGGTAGGTGATCCGTTTAAAGATACTTCCGGACCATCTATGAATATCCTAATTAAGCTGATGTCAATCGTTTCCTTAGTCATTGCGCCTACTTTAGCTGTATTGCATAAGGATAAAATTGAAGCAAACAGAAAGGCAAAAATTGAAAGCTTAACCGGAGTTGAAGGAGCAGTCTCAACATCATCGGAGCTTAAGACTCCGGTTACTCCAGGTGAAGTGAAAGGTCATCTTAATGAAAGTGGAGACTTCGTATATGAAACCGGAAATCTGCAAAAAGTAAAACTGAAAGGTGGAAAAACAATAGAATTAGGAGAAACCAGCCAACTGTATCAACTCTATAATGCCATTAATCAGAAAGATAAAGCTGTTCTTGATCCTAATAAGTGGTATACCATCGAAAATCTTTATTTTGAAACAGGATCAAGTGATTTGAAAGCAGGTTATGAATTACAGCTGAATAATATTGCAGAAATTTTGAATGCCTATCCTGATCTGAAAGTAAAATTAGGTGGATATACAGACAATAGCGGTAATGAAGATAGTAATCAGAAGTTATCTAACCTGAGAGCTCAGACAGCAAAACTTAAGCTATTGGAATTAGGAATATCAGCAGATAGGATAGAAGCAGAAGGGTACGGATCACAGCATCCCATTTGTGAAGCCAATGATACAGATGAGTGTAAAGCAAAAAACAGAAGAATTGATGTGAGGGTTTTAGCTCTTTAATTTCAATTATAATCTTAAAAAGCATCGCAATAGCGGTGCTTTTTTAGGATAACACAAAGACACAAGTGTACGAATTATTTTTGCTGAAAATCTTTGATTTTCTTGCGCCTTAAAAGCAATATTTTATTTAAAATCCTTTGCGCCTTTGCGATTTCCAACCTAAAAATCACTTGTGGTTATTATAGACACTTTTTCAGATGTTCCAATGCCTGGATAATCACTTCATCTTTTTTAGCAAAGCTGAATCGGATATAATCTGAATTGTCTTTGGAATTATAAAAGGCCGAAAGTGGAAGGCAGGCCACCTTTTTATCAATAGTCAGCCATTTTGAAAACTCTATATCTGTCATGGTTTTAGAAACATTTCTGAAGTTGACAATCTGAAAAACACTTCCTTCAGCCTCTTGCTCAATGTAAAGAGGAGTCTCTTTAAGTAACTGATTAAAAATATCCCGTTTTCTTTGCATTATAGCTTTGTTTTCTGATGGGTCAAATATTTCCAGATACTTTGCCAGTGCATATTGAGCAGGAGCATTAGCACTGTAGGATATGTATTGCTGATAGCTTCTGAATAAAGCTGTTAGTTCTTCGGATGCAAGCATATAGCTTACCTTCCATCCTGAGGTATGAAACATTTTTCCGAATGAAAAAATACAGAATGTTCTGTTTCTAAGTTCCGGATGAATAAACGAACTGTAGTGTTCTGCTTCATCAAAACAATAGGTATCATAGATCTCTTCAGAAATTAGGTAGATATCCCGGTTGCTTATCAATTCATACAGTTGTTTCCAATCATTCTGCTTCCATACTTTTCCTGTTGGGTTTTGTGGAGAATTGATGATAATAGCTTTGGTCTTTTCAGAGATACAGCTTTTAAATTGAGCCCAATCTATTGTAAAGTCATATGCTAAGTCATAATAAACAGGAATCCCCCCATTCATTACAACAGAAGGTGCATAAGTATAATAAGAAGGCTGTATGATGATTACTTCATCTCCTTGATTTAAAATGGTTTTAAGAGCCGTATATAAAGCAAAGGTTGCACAGGGAACAATAGTGACTTCATTAGCTTTTAAAGAAATACTGTTTTTTCTTTTTATATTAAAATTGATGATATTCTGGATCAATAAAGGGTTTCCTGCTAAAGGTTCATAATCATGGGTATCGAGATCTGTAGCCTCTTTTAGAAAGAATTTCAGGCGTTCATCAATATCAAAATCCGGCAAGCCGAGTGAAAGATCAAAACTTCCGTGTTTTGAAGCCAGTTCAGACATTTCTGTAAAAAAGGAATAATGAGTAAATCCTTGAATTTCTTTCATCTATTTTGTATTTCAGTCAAAAATAATAAAAAATGATATCATTTTAAAATTATTTTTCTTAATATGTTAATGTTTAATTTTGCTTTGTGGATATTTCGTATTATAGGTAGGTTTTTTATAATGGTTGCTACCATCTTACTATCTCAATATTGAAAATTACTTGATGGGATCTTATCTTGTCTATTCCGGATTCAATAAAAAATGTTATTTTTAAGAAATTTATTCTATATGAAAAAACTACTTATTCCGTTATTTGCTCTTGCTTTGATGACAAGTTGCGGAACAGCACAGGTTTCTGCTGATGGAGCATCTGAAAAGCCAACTGCAGTAAAACATGATAAAGCATTTTCAGATGCTTACAAAATGATTAAAGCAGAAGACTTAAAGAAAAACCTGTTTGTTATTGCCTCAGACGAAATGGAAGGACGTGATACAGGAAGCAAAGGACAGAAAAAAGCGGGAGAGTATATTGTTAACTACTATAAAAGCTTAGGAGTTTCTCATCCAAAAGCATTAGGGTCTTATTATCAGAAAGTTCCTTCAGATTTTATGAAAAAAAGAGGCGGTGGTAACTTGCCGGATTCTGAAAATATTCTTGCTTTCATTGAAGGAAGTGAGAAACCTGAAGAAATTGTGGTAGTTTCTGCACATTATGACCATGTAGGAACAAAAAATGGAGTAGTGTATAACGGAGCAGATGATGACGGAAGCGGAACGGTTGCCGTGATGGAAATGGCTAAAGCCTTCCAGCAGGCTAAGAAAGCAGGTAAAGGTCCTAAAAGATCAATTTTGTTTCTTCATGTAACAGGTGAAGAGCATGGACTGTTCGGTTCAGAATATTATACTGATAATCCTGTTTTTCCATTGGCCAATACAGTAGTTGACCTTAATATCGATATGATAGGACGTGATGATCCGGAAAACAGAGGAAAACAATATGTTTATGTGATAGGTTCTGATATGCTGAGCTCTCAGCTTAAAGTAATTAACGAAGCTGCCAACAAGAAAACCAATAACCTGGAACTGAACTATAAATATGATGATCTTAATGATCCTCAACAGCTGTATTACCGTTCAGATCACTATAACTTTGCTAAAAACAACGTTCCGGTAGCATTCTTCTTTGATGGTATCCATGAAGACTACCACAAACCAACAGACGATCCGGATAAGATTGATTATAAGCTTCTGGAGAAAAGAACTCAGTTAGTCTTTACTACCGCTTGGGATATTGCCAACAGAGCTGAAAGAATTGTGGTAGATAAAAAATAGCGTTAGCGAAACACAACCTATACTTATATTTTATCTGAGGATAGTAAAAGTGTACCCTTTATTATGCCACGAATACACGAATCATTTTATTTGTGTATCCGTGGCCATTAAAGAACTTTATTTTTAAATCCTTCTGGATTTTATTAACTGATTAAACAATTTTCAATTCCTTTACCCTGGATTTGAAATAAACCAAAGAGATGATTTACGCATTTGATACTTACTATTATGATGATTATGCCAATACTGTCTGTATTGCCTTTGAAAATTGGACATCTGATCAGGAAGTAGAAATCTTTATAGAACAAACTCCTATCAGTTCAGGATATGAAAGCGGTGCTTTTTATAAAAGAGAATTACCATGTATTCTGAGCTTACTGAATAAAATAGTTGTAAAAGAAGGTGATATCATCATTGTGGATGGGTATGTTACTCTTGATGATGATGGAAAGATAGGCTTGGGTGGACATCTTTATGAAGCTTTACATGAGAAGCATCCTGTAATTGGGATTGCCAAAAATGAATTTACTACACCAGACTTCCAAAGAAGAAATGTGCTGCGTGGTGATAGTAAAACCCCTCTTTTTGTCACTGCAAAAGGAGCCGATGTAGACCAAGTGAAGATATATGTAGCACAGATGCATGGTCCTTACAGAATTCCTACTTTACTTAAAAAGCTGGATCAGCTAAGCAGAGAATAAAAAAAGAGCGATCTTAAAAAGCAAATATAGACTTCTGCTATTCTGAGAGCAGTGAAGAATCTTTACGGATTCCCTTACTTATACAGGATGAGACATTTAGATTAGTTTCATCTTTTTTTGATTTATAAATATACCGATCAGTATATTTCATTATATTTGTATTCAGAGTCAAAAAATATTTTTTTACAACTTAATATACCGATTGGTATTTTTTAATAAACGAAACTATGAAAGAAGTATTCATTATTGCAGCAAAAAGAACTCCTATTGGTGGTTTTATGGGAAGTTTATCAGGTTTTTCAGCACCTCAGTTAGGAGCTATGACAATACAGAAAACGTATGAAAGTGCATTAATATCTCCGGAAAATATAGACAGTGTCTATATGGGAAATGTTTTAAGTGCAGGAGTAGGGCAGTCTCCGGCGAGGCAGGCTGCTTTTTTCTCACAAATTCCGGCAGATAAAGATGCTATTACAGTCAATAAAGTATGTGCCTCGGGGATGAAAGCAGCAATGATAGGAGCACAGCAGATTCAGCTTGGATTGGAAAATCTTGTTATGACAGGCGGAATGGAAAGTATGAGTAATGTTCCTCATTATCATTATCTCAGAAAAGGTCAGAAATTGGGAGATACTCAATTTACTGATGGACTCATTAAAGATGGGCTTTGGGACGTATATCATGACTTTCACATGGGAAGTGCTGCAGAGCTGGGGGTTAAAAAATATAACCTAACGAGGCAACAACTTGATGATTACGCCTTAATGTCTTATCAAAGAGCTCAGGAGGCTGCTGCCGAAAACAAATTCAATGCAGAACTGTTCAGTATCTCAGTAGAAGGAAAGAAAGGAACTATCATTATTGACAGAGATGAAGATATAGATAAGCTGATTCCTGAAAAGATTTCACTGCTTAAACCAGCTTTTGAAAATGATGGTATGCTCACGGCTGCCAATTCAAGCAATCTGAATGATGGGGCTGCAGCTATATTATTGGGATCTTCAGAATCTATACAAGGATATGATCTTAAACCATTGGCTAAAATTATAGCTTATGCTGATGCAGCTCAATCTCCGGAATGGTTTACCACTTCTCCATCCATTGCTATCCAGAAAATCCTGAAAAATACAGGACTCAGTCTGTCTGATATAGATTATTTTGAGATTAATGAAGCATATTCTTCGGTGATTTTGTCCAACCAGCAGATCCTTGGCTATGATTTGGATAAAGTAAATGTGTATGGTGGTGCTGTAGCATTGGGGCACCCAATTGGAGCTTCAGGAGCAAGGATTATAGCTACATTAGCGAATGTTTTGAAGCAGGAAGGTGGAAGATATGGAATTGCAGCAATTTGTAATGGCGGTGGTGGCGCTTCGGCTGTTCTTCTTGAAAATCTGAATTAAACATATAATTTTACATTTATCTTAATATGATAACCCTGCCATTCATTTAAAATATGAAGAACATAAACAAGAATCCAGAAAAATTATTAAAAATCAATCGTGATTCAAAGTTGTTGATAATTATATAATTAACTTTGTTTTCATTGGTTATTTTTCAATTGATTACCCTTAAATATCTTTAAACTGATAAAAATCATTAGATTCTTATTTTTATTGATTCTAAATAAATATAAATTTGTCTCAACAAAAACGAAGAACTCTATGAGAAAAATAACTACTCTTTCTGTTATCCTATTATGTGGGCTTATCAAAGCTCAATACTGCACACCTGCTTTTCAGTATGGAGCAGGGAGTAATATGATAAGCAATGTTGCTTTTGGAAGCATCAACAATCCATCATCAACCAATTCATCTACAACACAGGAATATGAGGATTTTACTTCATTGTCCACAGATTTAGTAGCTGGAAATACATATCCGATATCAATAAAAGGGCCATCAAGTACTTTTCCTAGTGATGTAATGGTTTATATTGATTTTAATGCAAACGGTAGTTTTGATGATGCGGGAGAGAGTTTTTATATAGGGAGGCTGGAAGCGGCTAATCCGGCGAATGCTTTTACGATTGATAGCAACATTGTGATCCCTGCAAATGTATCCGGTGGCAGTAAGAGAATGAGAGTTCTTAAAAATACAAATGTAGCAGCTTATTCAGATCCCAATGCCCAAAACTCTATTTCATCTGCGTGTGATTCAGGATTAAGAGCAGGCCAGACTGAAGATTATATGGTGAATATTCAGGGGAACAACACCAATAATTTCCCTTTCCCTTATTGTGGAGCTGAAGGAGTGACAAGCCTTACAGTAAGTGAAATAACAAGGGTAGAATTTGCCGGAGCTGAAAATGATAGTCCGATTGATGGAAGTTCTGCCGTCATAGAAGACTTTACAGGCACTGTTTTTAATGTTAGCCGCGGAAATGGATATCCAATAACCGTAACGGGTGGAACTCATGGGCAGACAACAGTTTCTGCCTATGCATACATCGATTTTAATCATAATAACCAGTTTGATGCTGACGAAAAGTTTAACCTTGGATATCTGGACAATTCAAATCCGGTTTCCGGCCACGAATCAGGGATTACTTCTGAAACCATTACTATTCCTGCTGGTGCATTGTTGGGGAATACCCGTTTCAGATTAGTAAAAGCGTATGAATCCAGCTCATGGATGGGAACGTTGGAAAACTTGCCGTGCCCCTCAGGATGGTTCATTGGCCAGGCAGAAGATTATACGATCAATATACAGCCTGAAACTCTTTCCACTACAGAAGTTTCCAGGGATAAATCCACTGAGGTAAAAATATACCCAAACCCAACTTCCGGAAATGCAACGATCAGAATGAAAGAAGAACTGGAGAAATATGAAATTTATACGATATCAGGGCAAAAAATTTCAGAAGGGAACTCAGTAATTGTGAATATGAACACTTTTATTCCAGGAACTTATCTGATTAAAATACAGACAAAAGATAAAAAAATAATCACCGAAAAGGTTATTAAAAAATAAACACATATCTAATCATATCCATATCAATTTTTGTTTTTTACCGGCAGATTCTATCTGTCGGTTTTGTTTTGTATGATGTTGGTAATTAAATGGCTTTATTTCTGATCCAAAATATCCAAAAGGTCCTGTTTTGAAAGTCCCTGGAACTTGGTGCCGTCTGTTTTAAGAAGATTTTGAGCCAATAGGGTCTTCTTTTTCTGAAGAGTAAGGATTTTCTCTTCCACGGTATTGGAACAGATCATACGGACAGCAATCACATTTTTAGTCTGTCCAATACGGTAACTTCGGTCAATAGCCTGGTTTTCAGTAGCAGGATTCCACCAGGGATCAATCAGGTAAATATAATCAGCTTGGGTAAGATTAAGCCCGACACCACCGGCTTTTAAACTTATTAAAAACACTCTGATTTCATCATTTTCCTGGAAATTAGCTACTTTCTTTCCTCTGTCTTTCGTTTGCCCGGTAAGATATTCAAAAGGAATTCCATGGCGTTCCAACTCTGGTTTTAACAAGTCCAGCATTCCTACAAACTGAGAGAACACAAGAATTTTATGGTCTTTTGATTTTCCAAGGATCTGTTCCATCAGAATCTCAATTTTAACCGCATTTTCCCCAGAATATCCCTCTTTAATCAGCACGGGGGAATTACAGATCTGTCTGAGTCTTGTAAGGCCTGTAAGAACATGCATGCTGTTTTTATTAAGATCATCGTCATCATTGGCTGCAATAAATTCACGGAGCTCTTTTTCATAAGCATCATAAATTTTACGCTGTTCCGTATTCATTTCGCAGTAAATAACAGTTTCTGTTTTCTCCGGAAGCTCTTTGGCTACCTGTTTTTTGGTTCTTCGGAGAATAAACGGCTTTATTTTCTGCTGAAGTTCCATGGCCCGTTTGCTGTATTCAAACTTATCAATGGGAATAGCATAGATATCTTTGAAAGACTGTTTGCTGCCTAATAATCCAGGACAGGCAAAAGAAAGCTGGCTATAAAGGTCAAAAGTACTGTTCTCAATAGGTGTACCCGTTAAAACAATCCTGTTTCTGGCCTGGAGAAGCCTTGCGGCTTTATATCTTTCGGAATTAGGGTTCTTAATGGTCTGGGATTCATCAAGGAAAATATAATTGAAATTAAAAGTCTTCAGAAAGCGGATGTCTGAAAGCAGCATACCATAGCTGGTAAGAACTACTTCATAATCTAAAAGATGATTAATTGTTTTTTGCCTTTCCGGACCATAATGCACTAAAACTTTTATGGAAGGGGCAAACTTGCTGATTTCTTCCTGCCAGTTGAAAAGAAGAGAAGTAGGAACGACTACAAGGTTAGTAGTATGGCCCCTTTTTTCCCTTTGAGAAAGAATAAATGCAATAATCTGCAGGGTTTTTCCCAATCCCATATCGTCAGCCAGGCACCCGCCAAAGTTGAAGCTGTCCAGGAAGTTAAGCCAGTTTAATCCATCGTGCTGATAATCTCTCAATTCGGCATTCAATTCAGCAGGAATATTGGAATGAGGAATATCTTTGTCTGTCAGAAATTGAGAGGAATATGTACTGATTTCATTCTGAACTTCAGTACTCAGGACTTCTTTTTCAAAAAGGGAAGAGATTTCTGTGAAGTTAATTTTGGGAATCCTCAACAGTTCTTCGTCAATTTCTCCGGCTTGAAAATAAGCTGCCATTTTATCCATCCATTCTTCAGGAAGAATACCCAGACTGCCATCGTCCAGCTGTACAAATTTACTTTTATTTCGTATGGTTCTGTGAAGCTGCTTTAAGGTAGCTTCTTTCTGACCAAAGCCTACCTTTAATTTTGCATTAAACCAATCCAGTCCGCTGGTAATCTGAATGTTGATTTTAGCACGGTGTGGATTAAGCTTATTGTTTTTCAGTTCATTAAAGCCTAAATGATAATTCCTTCATTTCTCCATACTTCAAATGCATTCAAAAACCATTGGTCATCAAGGAATTTGTCTCTGTGTAAATAGAAATACTGATACCCATCCATCTGTTCTTCAAAATCAGGATGCATCTGCATTACCAGAGAAGTAAAACGGGCTTCTAAGGCATCATTTCTTTCTATTTTAAAAGGGTTTCCATTCTGGTCTGTATCAAAAATCTGCTTTCGAGAATATACAGGAACCTCTACCTGCCCATACTTCATAACGGGAGTAATTCCTATATAATTTTCCTGTTGGCGAAGATAAATAACTCTTTCTGTATGAAAACTCTTTTCTTCAAGTTGTACTTTTGTTGCTTTTTGTATGTAGCTGTAATTAATGTGAATACGTTCTTCAAGCGTAGATAGGATTTGTTGCATAAAACCTTCATATTTTGAAGAATGAATCAGCAAAATCTCATTGTTTGCTTTGAAAAACTTAATAACCCTAAGCATGTCAGGATGGTCTATAAAGCTGAAAGTGTTATTGTTATATACAAAATATTCATTTCTGATTACTACATTCCTAAAGGGTACAGATGAATCATTAAACAGTAATTCTCCGGTAATTTCATAAAATGGATCTTTCTTAAATACAGATAGTTGTATCTCTGCACTTAAAGTATTAAGTTTAACAGGTATTAATGATTTTGCGGAGATGGTTTCTGCAATTTCCCGATCATGATAGTATACATCCAGCTCTATTGGATTCTTTACAATGAGCTTTAAAGCTTCCAATTCTGCTGCGTTATAATCTTCATTGTAATTGTTCTGAAAAGAAGAAATAGCGGTATAGAATTTTATATCCAGAGGCTTCTCTGCTTTCCATATCAATTGCATGGCATCTACAGGAGTAACAGGATTTTTAATCTTTCCGGTTTGTGTAATCTCTGCTTCCATGAGAGAAAATACCAGATGATTGTAGTATCTGTGTTTACCAATTACCAATATCTGTTTTTTATCTGTTTCCAGTGCGGCCAGTTCATCCAGTTTAGAAGGAAGTTGGGGAAGTAGCTCTCTCTGAAACATCTGTTCATCCATGGGAAGCATTTCCTTGATTTTGGATGAAATTTCAAGCTTTCCTTCCGTAAGTTCCAGTTGAAAATATTGATCAAGATCAGGTTCGTTTTCTAAACCATATCCTTTGGCTTTTGCTATTAATGTTTTTTACGTAAAATATCATCAAAGAAAATGCGGTAATTCTTCTCTTCCAGAATACAGTGGATAATTTCGGCCTGATGGTTACAAAGCTGAGCTTTAGTTTGATCACAGCTGCAGCTACAGAGCAGAGAATTATTTATACGGCTTACAGAAACAACAGGGAAATCCTGCAGTGAAGTTTTTTTTGTAAAAATTCCTGTGTTATTTTCAATGGCAATGGGATAAACTTCACGAAAATCAGTGATTCCAATAAACGAACTTTCTGTTGTATGTTTTAACAGATCATACACGGAAAGTGTACTGATATTGATGTTTTCAAGAATATATTCAGCCATAAAAAATGATCGGAGCAAACTTACAAAAAAACGATAGAAACAGGATGTTTTAAAAGTAACAATGTATCAGCTCGGCAACGCATCAATAATTGGTCAACTTTTACATGAGGATATTGCTACATTGATTAATCCATTTGGTGAATTATTGAATGTTGTTTGTAGAACAAGTCGGGTTTTAGATAGATAAAAATATATTCTTAAAGATTAATTATTTTATATTCATAAAGGAAATAACTTTGTAATTCACATTAAACCAAAATATTATGAAAAATTTAAACCTTATCTTATTCCTTGTTATGGGAATAATGCTCTATGCACAGCCCTCAATAACAAGAGCTGGTGTTGACCGTGTTAACAGTACCGTGAGTCTCAAATCAGGAGATGTAAGTGGGACTTCTATTACAGCCGGAGCTGCCGGGGCTAATATTACCTGGGATTTTTCAGCATATACAGGGACAAATTCTATTTCTTATCTCAACAGAGCGTGTCCTGGTGAGTCTAACTGTTTCAGATTTCCCGGAGCGAACAGGATTGCAACAATGACTAGTGCTGATACTCATGATTTCAGTGTTATGACAGACCTTGATGCTACGACACTAGGTTCTTATTCAGGGCCTGCATTGGGAGATGTTACAGTTACTTATGTTAATCCTCTGATTGAATATAAGTTCCCGATTACTTATCAGCAGCAGTTTGATGATCCCTATGAGTTCAACAGTGTTTCTGCAGCTATTGGAAATACAAATGAAACAGGGCAGGTGAGTGTTACGGTTGATGGCTATGGCACTGTCATTACTCCCAAAGGAACTTACCCCAATGTGTTGAGAATAAAGAGAATGAGAACTGCTACGCAGACGATTGCCAGCGTACCTGTTCCTCTTGTTGCTACTTATGTCAATGAATCTTATCAATGGGTGAGCCAGACTGATGGCATGGTGCTCAGCTTTGCGATTAATACATTTGTGTTCAATGGAAATACGAATATTTCAAAATCGGTATCTTATCTTGACACGGCTGTGCTTTCAACAGCCAATTTAGATAGTAAAAAAGAAACGATCTCAGTTTATCCGAACCCAAGTACAGATTTTATAACGATAGCCTCAAAAGAAGGCCTTAAAAAGATTACTGTCAGTTCTCTGGAAGGGAGAATTGTTGTAACGGCTGAAAATGTTGATAAAGTTGATGTTTCAAAGCTTGCAAAAGGAGTTTATATTCTTCAGGGAGAGCTGAAGAACGGAAATGTTGTTTCAAAGAAAATAATCAAAAAGTAAATAGTTGATGATATAGAATCAGATGTAAAAGAAATTGAACTTCTACATCTGATTTTTTTTATTTTTAAATGACTTTATTTCTCAGAATATTGGTTTCAGCTCTTTACAGATGTTTCCTTTTCTTGGATTAAGGTCTCAATTTTCTGTTTTGCAGCATCCCATTCATCATCCAAAATGCTGTAATAGGCTGCATTTCTTGTGGTGCCGTCATTTTGAATTTTATCTTTACGTAAGATGCCTTCAAATACACCACCGATTTTTTCAATGGCTTTTCTTGACCTGAAGTTATCGTCTTTTGTTTTCAGCTGTACACGATTGGTCTTTAATACTTCGAAACAGTAGGTAAGTAGCAGTAATTTGCATTCCAGATTAACGGAAGTGCCCCAAAAATCTTTAGTGATCCAGGTCCATCCGATTTCTAATTTTTTATCCGAGGGATATATTTCAAAAAATCGTGTAGAGCCTATCAGTTTTTGAGTTTCTTTATGTCTGATGACAAAAGGGTATTGGTTTCCGTTGTCTCTTTCTGATAAGGCGAATTCGTAGTTCTGATAGAATACCGTTTTATCTGTACCGTCAGTCGGAATTAATGCCCAAAGGTCTTTATCTGCGGCGGCAATGTACAATTCTTCAAGATGTTCTTTTTCCAAAGGAATAAGCTCAACGTTGGCTCCTTCTAAAATGGTTGGGTGTGAAATCCACTTCTCCTTCATAATACTATTTTTGAAGAGCTAATTTAATTAAAAGCACGATATTGTTGTATTAATTTAATTATATTTTTAATATTTACGGAATTAATTTATTAGTTAGTGTTTTCAGCGGAATCAATTCGTCATTACTAGTATTTATTTTTTAATCTTATAATTTTCTCTATAGGTATTGGCTGTAATACCTGTACAGCGTCTGAAATACCTGCAGAATAGGGAAGAATCTACAAACTGCAGTTGGTTACTGATTTCTTTAATGGACAGCGAGGTCGTTTTAAGAAGTTCTTCAGCCTGTTTTATCACTCTGTAACTTATCCACTGTTTAATCGGTTTTCCGGTTTCTTTTTTGATTAGACTGCTTAAATACTGCGGAGAAAGGTGCAGTTGGTCAGAGTAAAACAATACACTTCTTTCCAGGTGGCCATGTTTATTCAGCAATTCAAAGAAATGATCGATAATATCCTGGCTTCTGGTCTGTAAAAGGCTGTTATTCTTGATAATGGGCAGATAAAGTTTTGAAACTACCTCGAGAAGAGCATAAAGCAGATATTGTACAGACTCTACAGTGCTATCTTCCTTGGTTTTGGAATGATAATCCTGGATTAACTTTACCGTAGACCAAATGAGTTTTCTCGCTGTAGATTCAACCTTCATCACCGGACTGAATTTGATCTCATCACTGGCCAGAAGAACAGTCAGAAAGCTGTAAGTACTGATAAAATCCAGAGAGATAAAAAATACGGATAGTTCAAGGTCATTACTACTGGAAATATCTCCCAGATTGGTATCAGGCAGTAACATGATAATAGAATTGGCCTGTATATGATAGGGAAGATTGTTGATTTGAAGATCCAGTGTTCCATTTGATACGAAACAAAGCAGCAGTTTATTTAAATTTCCTGCTTTTACATGAAATTCAGAAAGGGTGTTTACAGTATATTTTTCAATACATAATCCTTCAAAATTTGGCTTTATATCTATCATTTTACAGTGGGATGACTTCTTGGTATGGTTAATAATTTGAGGTGTTATATTCCAGTGATCAAATGTAAGCAGTTAATTTTTCTTTTTAAAAGCATTGTTTAAAATGGAATATAAAATATCAAAAATGGAATGTATTTTATTGGCTGAGTGTTATTAACTTCGCAAACGGAAATTTTAATCAAACACTGTTACAATGCACGATAGAGAATCATTCAATGCGAAAATGCCTACGGCCTGTTTTTTACTTTTCTTTGCCCATGGGCTTGTTTTCTCATCATGGGCGAGTCGTATTCCCATTATTAAAGATGCCTTATCTATCAATGAAGCACAGCTTGGAACGCTTTTGCTTCTGATGCCGATAGGTCAGCTTTCTACGATGATGTTATCCGGAAAATTAATCAGCAGATACGGAAGCAGTACCATCATTAAAAGTTGTTTTTTATTATATCCGGGTTTTCTTTTGCTTATTGGTCTTTCTCCATCTTACTGGATTTTGGCTGCAGTTCTGTTTTTCTTTGGGGTGACAGGAAATTTATGCAATATTGCAGTGAATACTCAGGCCATTGAGATAGAGTCTATCACTAAAAGAACATTACTGTCTTCTTATCATGGAGCCTGGTGTTTTGCCGGCCTGGTAGGGGCATTATTGGGATTGCTTGCGATAAACCTGCATATTGAAACGTTTCATCATTTTGTGCTTACTTTTATCCTTGTTACTCTGATCTGGCTATATAGCAGGAATAATCTTACCAACATTATTCATAAAGCTGAGCCACAAACACAGTCTATTTTTAAATCTGTAAATCCAACATTGGTAGGATTAGGGATCATTGGTTTTTTAAGCATGGCGATTGAAGGAGCGATGTTTGACTGGAGCGGTGTTTATTTTCAGACCATTGTAAAAGTACCGGAAAAGCTTGTTATATTGGGATATACAAGCTTTATCTTAATGATGACTTTAGGAAGATTTGTGGGAAACAGGATTATTGAAAAATTAGGAAAAAGGACCGTATTGCAGTTCTGTGGTATTCTGATGAGTATTGGTCTTTTCCTCAGTATTTTCTTCCCTGAATTATGGATTTGTATCATTGCTTTTATGGTTATCGGACTTGGAGCTTCTTTAAGCGTACCGTCTGTATACAGTACCATTGGTAAGGTGAATACAGTGGCACCAAGTATTGCCCTGTCTTTTGTGTCCAGTATTTCATTCTTAGGCTTTCTGATTGGGCCACCTCTGATCGGTTATATTGCAGAAGGTTTTGATCTCAGATATTCTTTCGGACTTTTTGCCTGCTTTGGTATCCTGTTGAGTATTATGGCTGGAAAGATGGAAATATTCAGAAATAACAAATAATCATTACTGAAAAATAGAACGGACTGTTAGGAGAAACAGTCCGTTTATTTTTATATCCAGTTTTCTATAAGATGAAGCCACAGTGCTTTTTCTTCGTTAATAAGGAAAACTGCTGAAGCTTTTCTTCTGTTTGTTATTCCTTCTGTAGTCTGAATCTCTATATAAGTAGCCAAACCGTGATGCTCAGAACTGTGGATTTCTATATCTTCAATCTGTACACTGCGTTCAGGAAACTTCCCAAACACTGTTGGAAGCCAGTCTGAAAACAGAGATAGAGTAGCTGTGTTTCCATCTCCGTTTACCATTTTGAAATCGGGTGAGAACCCGGAAAGAATTGTTCTCAATAAAGCATCCTGGTCCTGTTCGCTTCCCTGAAACCATTTTTCAATGTTTTTGCAGAAATCTTTTAATTCTGTACTTATTTTTTGTTTGTTGTCCATAAGATTTATTTAAAAATTAGATTCTTTTGATGTTGATGAAAATTAAGAGTTAATATATTGATGCAACCTGCTATTTACCAATATTCCTATGATTTGAATGGTTCCGATCATACCAATAGAGATCGCAAAAGCCTTTGGAAAGCCCAGGATACTGATCAGATTAAAAAATAAAGTTCCGATAACAGCTCCACCCATTACACTTCCTATCTGAATTCCGATACTTACCAGGCCGGAAGCCTGTCCAGCCTTTTCTTTTGTTGTAAAATTAATAGCAGTCCGCATCATCACAGGCATAATAATACCATGTCCCAGTCCTGCGATAAACAGAGTGATATTGGTGATAAAAGAGGGCTTTTGCTGGAAATAAAAACATGATGCACATAGAATAAAGCCGCTCATCAGTAAGCCCAACCCAATATAAATCATTTTATAAGATGATAGCTGTATTTTGGCAGTCATTAACGGGCCTAGGAAAAAGGCAACTCCGTAAGGTACAATGGCTAATCCTGTATGCATGGAATCCTGATGGAGAAATTCCTGAAGATAATAAGGATAACAAATGAACAGACCTGAAGTGAAATTGTAAAAAAAGATGATCACAAGGCTTAATGCGAACGGTTTATACTGAAGCAGCGTAGGATCTATAAGGATGGGATGATTATTTTTCAGTTGATACATTTCATATCTGATAAAAATGAATAATAAAGATATTCCTGATATCATAATAGCAAATATCCACCATGGCCATTGGTACTTCTGCCCGAAAATAAGTGGGCATATCAGCATCAGTAAAGCAAGAATAAGCAGTAATGAGCCTTTAAACTCAATTCCTGAATTGGTTTTTTCATGACTGTTATCCATCGTAAAATGAATTCCGGCAATACAAATAATGGTAATAGGAACATTCACAAGAAATACCAGTTCCCAGGAAAAGTTGCTCCAATGCATACTGAGAAGCAGTCCACCAAGCAATTGTCCAATCACAGAGGCCAAACCAAATACTGAACTAAAGAGGCTTACCGCCTTAGGCTGCTCATTACTGCCGAACAATACTTTTATAGAGGCTAAAACCTGTGGAGCCAGCAATGAAGCTCCAACTCCCTGAAATAACCTTGCGATAATAAGCCATGTTACTGTAGGGGAAAAAGCACAGGCCAAAGAAGAAAATAGAAAAGTATACAATCCAAGTGTGAAGATCTTCTTGCGCCCGTAAAGATCACCCAAACGACCACCGCAAACAACCAGGGCTCCATAGGTAAGTCCGTAAATGGCAATTACCATCTGCAGCTGATGATCGCTGGCTCTGAAGGCACTTTTGATGGAAGGTAATGCCATATTTACAATAAAATAGTCCAGTGGTGAAAGAAAAGCTCCGGCAATCAGAAAATTGAGTGCCTGCCATCGTTTCGGATAGGTATTCATATTTTTTTATGCAAAAATAACCCCGTTATGTTATAGTAAAATTGTACTTTTGAAGGAAATTATAGTGTGTATCTATGAAAGGACTCCATCTTGAAGGGATTAAGGTAAAAGAATTGAAACTTAAGGGAGAGGCTGTTTTTAAAACAAGTACTTTTCTCTCATTTGTCTATATTGTTAAGGGAAAAGGGAAGCTTCTATATGATGAACGTTATATTGATTTTACAGAAGGGAAGCTGTTTATTATTCCCCAACAGGAAACTTACCGTTTTGAGAGTGAGAATGCTGACCTGATCGGTATAGAATGCCCTATTGAGTTTATCGATAAGATTCGCCTGGAAGCAGACCGTATAGAAAGTTGTGAAAATCTGTATAAGCTGCAGTATATCAGTAATAATTATCATGCCCGTGCCGGATGTGTCTTCCGTAATAAAAATGATGAGGATTTTGCGAAAACACTTATTCAGCAGATTGCATATGAATTCAGGAACAGGGTAGAGGATTATCTTATCATCCGCAACTGTATTTCAATTCTGCTTAATCTTATTGCCAGAAATATTATTCAAAGCGAAACCTCGGATCTGCAGGAAAATAGAAAAGCTTTTTCCATTATGAAGATCATTACTTATATTCAAAAGCATATAAAAGATAGAGAAAAGACAGGGATTCAGGTTATTGCAGATCATTTTGGAATTTCCGGAAATTATTTTGGTGAGTATTTTAAACAGCAGACCGGAGTTTCTTACCAGGACTATTTACTGGATTATCGACTTAAATTGGTAGAAACTTATTTGAAATACAGCAGTATAAGACTGAGTGAAATTGCTTATGAGTTGCAGTTCAGTGATGAGAGCCACCTTTCCAAACTCTTTAAAAAATATAGAGGAGTTACTCCCGGTGAATATAGAAAGAAGAATAGGTAAAAAGAAGTATAAATTCATTTTATTATTTGTAATTAATTCAATTTTAATAAGTTATTGTTTTATTTAAAAATTAATATAGTCAACTATATAGTTTGCTATATATTTTTATATATTTACATCAAAGATTTTTAGAATGGATTTTGACTTTATTAAAGAATTGGGATACAAAGCATTGGATAGCAGACTGAAAAGAATCAGTGACCGGATGTCTCATGATGTCAGAAAATTTTATAAAGAATTTGGAATTGACGTAGAACCCAACTGGTATCTGGTTTTTATGTTGCTGCAGAAAAAAGGAGAGATCTCTATTACGGATATTGCAGAACCATTGGGATATTCTCATCCGTCTGTAGTGGTTATTGTAAAGAAAATGACAGAAAAGGGATATCTGGTGATTAAAAAAGATAGTGAAGATAAACGAAAACAGATGATTTCACTGTCTTCTAAAGCGATTGGGATACTTCCCCAATTGGAAAAGGTTTGGGACAGCTGTGAAAAAGCTATTTTAAAATTATTGTCGGAAGATTTATCTATTCTTTCCTACCTCAATACAATAGACGAGGAACTGAAAAACGAGTCTTTCCACAATCGCTTCAAAAACGAATACTTAAAATCAATACAATCATGAAAACATTTCTTCTTATTACCGCATTAGTTTTTTCTAACCTTATGATTTCTGCCACTGAAACCAAAGTGATGGTAAGAGCAAAAGCAAAGGATGCTAAATTTATTGGAAGTTCACTGGGTGGCGCTCACATTATTGTACGAAATAAGCTGAATCAAAGAATTTTAGCAGAAGGAAAAACAACCGGAAGTACCGGAAATACAGATCTGATCATGAAGACACCCAAAGTGAGAGGGAATTCAATTGCTGACGATCAAACGGGTGGGTTTGTAGCAACGGTTGATATTGATGAACCTACATTTGTTACCGTAGAAGTTATTTCTCCTTTAAATAACAGGCAGGCACAGGCAGTTGTAAGTACTGAGCTGTGGCTGATTCCTGGAAAAAATATTTTAGGGGAAGGTATCATTCTTGAAATTCCCGGATATATTATTGATATTTTAAAGCCAAGAACACATCAGTATATTGCGCTGAACTCTATTAAAGGTAAACCTTTTCTGTTTCAGGCCAATATCGTAATGATGTGCGGATGCGTGATTGAAAAAGGCGGCGTCTGGAATTCTGATGAGATTGAAGTGAAGGGAATTCTTAAGAAAGACGGAAAATTTGTTAAGAATATTGATATGTCGTGGGTTTCTACCAATTTATTTGAAGGAAATCATATCATTAATACTCCGGGAAATTACGAGCTTACGTTATATGCCTATCATGAAAAAACAGGTAATACCGGAGTAGACAAGGTAAACTACGTGGTTTTTGAATAACTATCATAAAATATTTTAAAAACAAAAGGAGATCCGGAAAAGATCTCCTTTGTAGATTTTAAAATATATCAGTATAAAAAAATATCTTATTTTTATCAGCTCAGGAAATTGATTATTCCTGATGGTAAATTTTAAACTAATCATCATGAAAAATCTCATTGAAAAAATTATAGATGAGATCAGAAAATTATGAGAAAATATTTTTTATTAGGTTTAATATTGTCCTTATCAGCTCACGCTGAGAAGAAAACTGAACCTACCATATTCCATCAAAGTCATCCTGCAACGATTAAAGAGATCAACTATGTGGATAATGAACCCCGTTATGGTGCTTATATCTCCAGCAGCAACTGTTCTTTTGAAATTTTAATTAATGATATTCCTGTTATAAAGTATAATGACGATTCAGGAAGCAGTCTTTCAGGTTCTTATTTTCCGCTGAATGAATGGATTACTAAAAAAGGAAATCAGAAAATTACCATTAAAATGACTCCTGGGTTTAATCAGGATACGAATGCTTTAAATTCTGAACTTTCTGCCAACTCAGAAATGCAGATTAAGATTATAAAGTCATTGAAAAATGAAGCAGGGAATCCTGAAGAAAATGAAGTACGGAAATATTCAACTTCCAAAAAGAAACGGGTAAGCAGTAATGTATTTGAAGATGCATTCACTTTTTTTGCCGAAGTGCCTTATTATATAAAAACCCTTGAAAACGCTGAAGTTCTCCTTACTGATGATAAAGAGAAACTGCAGGCCCTTGAACAGGAAGTGTTTGCAAAGTATGATAAGATAAGAAATATTTATATGAAAGGTTCTTGGAGTACATTGGCTGCTATTTATTATAACAGAGAAAAAAGGGTAGCACAGCAACTGTACTTACTTCCGGATGAAATAAAGTCCAGATGGAATAATGATTATGTATTCAGGACCAATACTGGTATTACATTTTTTGATTTAAAGCCTGTTGAGGACTATAAAATGACCTTTTACGCAGATGGTAAAATTGTATGCCTTCAGAAGATTAATAATGAAAAATCAGCTCTTTGGGGTGGTTTTAAAAGAAAAGGAAAGGATAATATAACTACAACTTATATTACCCTTTATCTTTATCGTCCCAAAGGAACTAAGGAACTGGAAGTGTATTAAATTTTATAAAGAATCGGCAGTGGCCAATCCTTTGATTGTGTCCAGCCATTCTTTTCTGTCTTTTTCATTCAATTCATACAGCGGGCCTATAAAATGGTTTTCAATGGATGAAACTCCACAATATTCTAAAATTCCTTTCTTGAGCTGGATGAGTCCGCTTGACTGATACTCATCTTCATAAACTTTGAGGGACAGATCACCAGCTGTGGTAATGATTCTTGCCGATTTGGCATTCAATAACCCTTCGCTGTTTCCTTTTTTATCACTTTTAAAAACAATACCCGGAAGAAATGCCCTGTCAAAGAATCCCTTCATTACAGCAGGCATACCCAGCCACCAAACCGGATGTATCCATACCTGATGTTCGCTCCGCTGGATATCTTCCAGAGCTTTTACCAGATCGGGTTCAAGTTCCATTCTTTGCCAGTAACCAAACTGCAAATTAGGATTAAACTTCAGGCTTCCAATAGCAATATACCGTACCTCAGCACCGGAAACTGAAGCGGAATGGATATAAGTTTCTGCAATGGCAGAATTAAAACTTTCCTGAGACGGATGTCCATTGATAACAACAATTTTTTTCATGATTTCTGGGTTAAAATTGATTTAAATAATTTGACCTGTTGGTTGTAGAAAGTTTCAGCGAGCTTAGAGGGAAAGAAATCAAAAGCATGCACTGCCCCTTCAATTTCTAAGAGAGTAACTGAAACGCCTGCATTCTTTAATTTTTCAGCATATTCTTTTCCTTCATCCTTCAAGGGATCCAATTCACATACAATAATGGTAGTATCCGGCAGATCTTTAAAATCCTTCTCATGTAAAGGAACAGAATACTGAGGCGGTTGAACCATTTGATGGCTGAGATAATGTTTCCACATCCATTCAGCAGCTTTTTTAGTCTGCATAGGAGCATTGGCCAGTTCATTCATAGATGAGGTTCTCAGTAAATGATCCGTAGGAGGATAGATTAAGTATTGATGCAGAATATTGATTTCTTTTTTATCTCTTACGTAATGGGCTACTGATGCTGCAATGGTGGCTCCTGCACTGCTTCCGCCAATTATTATCCTGTTTTTGTCTCCATCAATATGGTCTGCTGATTCAGAGAGCCACTGTAAAGCCTTATAACCGTCTTCCATTGCCGCAGGAAACGGATGTTCAGGAGCTAACCGATAATCTACAGAAACGATAACTGTATTAATATCCAATGCCAGTCGGAAAAAAATAAAATCATATTGTTCCGGTGTTCCGTATATAAAAGCACCTCCATGAAAATAGAGCAGTACCGGTAAGTTTTGTTTTCCCTTTGGCCTGTAAACTCTCAGCCTGATATCTCTTTGTGGCTCTGAAGAAGGAATATGGATATTCTCTACACACAGTGGCAAAGGAACAGGTAATGATTCTTCCTTAATCATGATATTCATTTCTTCTTCCCTGATCTTTTCTGGATGATGAGCCAATAAATATTCATAATCAATCTGGTTGAATGGACTGTCAGTAATGGCTTTTAAAAGCTCTGCATCTATTTTTTTCTCCATTATATAAAATTTGTATGGCAAAAATAGACTGATAAAATAGGTGAAAACAGGTATATTTAAAGCTTATTTAGGTACCTTTGAACTATGGCAAGAGAAAATATATACCAATCCCTTGAAGTTTTTTATGAAAAGATAGATCAATGCCCATTAAAGGACAGGCAATTTAACTTTTTTGAGCTGGTGTATGTCATTTCCGGTATTGGAGATCATATCGTTAATGAGAATAAAATTAAATATGTTGCCGGAGACCTGTTTTTAATTACCCCCAATGACTGTCATGGATTTGACCTGAATGGGGTCTGTGAGTTTATGGTGATCCGTTTTGGAGAAAACTACATCAAAGAGTATCAGTGGAAAAGTATAGATCATATTGAATGTCTTTTGTATTATGCCTCTCATCTGTCAGGTTCAGTATTGGTGAATAGTGAGGATAAAAAGATGATAAGTCTGCTGATCCGGAATTTACAGCAGGCGATAGAACATGATTCAGTGTACAACGAAGATCTTACCCGCCACCTGGTAAATGCTGTTATTGTGATTGCAGCAAGGAATATAGCTGTTATCAAGCCTGAGAATATCTCTTCCAATGCAGATGTTCGTGTTCTTCAGATCCTGAATTATATTCAGGAAAATATACGTGAACCTAAACTTCTGAAAGTAGAAGCTATTGCCAATGAGTTTGGATTATCCCCAACTTATCTTGGCAGTTATTTCCGTAAACAATGTAATGAATCTATTCAGCAGTATATTTCTTCCTACAAAATCCGTCTGATAGAGCACAGACTACGTTTCAGTGATAAAAGGGTTCACGAAATAGCCGATGAGTTCGGGTTTGCCGATGAAAGTCACATCAACAAATTTTTTAAAAGACACAGAGGAAAAAGCCTTAAAGCATACAGACTGGAATCAGCTTAGACTAAAGAGCATTAAATACTTCCATAATGGCCTCAATAAGCCCTTTTTCTACTTTGGATTCCGATGAGGTGTCCTGTACAATAGCACGCATATTCCCTGAATCATCCCGTTCAAAAACAACTTCGTGGCCATGCACATCTATATAGAATTTATAGCCATGGGTGAAGGTTGCCAGTTTTACATTGAAAAGTTCTTCTTTTCCTTTATAGGTTATAGGTAACTCAAATTCTTCCATTAGGGGCTTTTGTACATTTAATTTCGGACAAATTTCGGAAATATTATCCTAAGTTTTATCATATTAAAACACGATTTAGAAGTAGGTTGTTATAAGAGACTCATTCTAAGTTACATTCTGTTGTATACGGCTCTTGGAATTCGTTTTAAAATAGCGGCTATAAGGGCCCAGCGCTTAGTAACGTACACTATTTCTCTTTTATTCTGTATGGCTTTAAAGATTTGCTGGCTTGCTTTATCTGCTGTTGCTACCCAGAATAAGCCTTCTCCTTTTGCCATAGCTGTATCTACAAAGCCAGGTCTTATATCCGTAACAAAGATTTCAGATTTCAAATTTTTTGCTTTTTGTCTTAATCCTTCCAGATAATTCATCTGATAGGCTTTTGTGGCATTATAAGCAGGAGCCATTCTGCTGCCACGCAATCCGCCTACAGAAGTTATAGATACCAGATGTCCGGAATTCTGTTTTTCAAAATAGTTGAAGGCCCAGTTAGCAACACATGTAAAACCTATTACATTCGTTTCTGCAGTACACTTTTCAATTTCAAAATCAAGGTTTTCGTTAAGATCACCTGTTCCTGAACAAATAATCATCAGATCAAGACCGCCAAGTTCCTGTACTAGTTTTTCTAAACATTCAGGAATTACTGTAGTATTGGTAATATCAAAAGTGTTGGTGTAGAATGAATTGGGTTTTTGTAGTTTTAAATCATTAAGCAATTCGCTTCTTCTGCCTGTAATGCCTACTTTATAGTGATGTTGTGCTAAAATCTCTGCCAGTCTTTTTCCGATTCCTGATGTTGCTCCAATAATAATTGCCTTTTTCATACTTACATTTTGTCATTAATTGATGGTTGCTTTCAACAGTTGCTAATTTATGGGTTTTAATGAGAAGTTAGGGGAAGTTTTTTGCAAAGAATCAATAACAAATGAAGAAAAGAATATCATCAGAAAGCTGTAGATACAACCAAAAAATATTTTTCAGATAATCAAAAGAAATGATTAATTTTAAGAAAACTTATATCATGAAAACTGGAATCATTATAATAGATCCGGGGCATGGTGGAGTGGTAAATGGTGATGGCTCCGATAGTAATCACGCAGTTTCTGCACTTGGAAACCTTGAAAAAAGCTTATTTCCTGAGATTGGCTTTTTCCTCAATACTGAATTGAAATTCTATCTAAAACAGCAGAAAATATCAAATCAATTTTATCTACGGTTCAGTAATAATAGTACACAAAAGGGTAATTGATCCGTTACTGGATAATTCTAAAATTTGTAATTCAATAAGGAGATATTATTTATTGATCTGCTCATCAATAAATAATGCAGCATATATTTTCGAGTAAAGGTTAAGAAACTATTATCATAGTAGCAAACTGTAGATTCCCCGGTAAAAAGAAACGGCTGAAGAAGATCATACCAAACACTGATGAAACAACCCCATAAAAGGTATTGGAAAAGGGAGACCGTTATAACTGTTTTAAGCTTTTTAAATCAAAATAATAGCTAAAATACTGTAAACAATTTTAAATAACTTAAAAACTAATACCATGAACCTAATGTTTTTATTTGCTGTTGCCGGTACAATAGCCGGACTTGTAAATTTCTTTTATTCTTATCTGTCATTACCGATTAAACCAAAACCAAAAGAAGAGACTGAGGCTCTTTCTGCTGAAGAAGAATCCTGGAGTATGCCACCTCTAACATGGAAATTAGCCTTAACCGGTTACATTATTATCGGAATTGCCGGTGCCCTGCTTACTCCCTTAATTCATGCTGTTGTTGAATTAAAAGGAATTAATAATATTTTAGACAAAAAAGATCAGTTGGTGATCCTTGGTTATGCAATTGTCTTTGGTTTTTCTACCAACCGGATACTTTCCAGTATATCAGAGAGTATTCTGAAAAAGGTAGAGAATTTACTGGTTGAAAAACAGAATAGTGCAAATCTTAGAGCACTATTGGCGGCACAACAACAACAACAACAACAACAACAATTGCAGTTTTTGCTGTCACCAACAGCAGGAGTATGCCCTAATGCTGCCGGATGGGGAAAAGCTCCCGGTTTTACCTCTGCACCCCTTAAAAGTATGGAATGGGCAAACGGTTTACTCAAAGATCAGTTTGGCTGTACCCGGGATTCCGGTAATAAATTTCATGGCGGAATAGACTTGAAGGCAACTGAAGGAACAGAATGCTTTGCATTGGCAGAAGGAACCATTACTGATACGGGATATGGAACCGAATTGGGAAGCTATATTGCTTTGCAATTTAAAGAAGGTGATGTTTTATATGGAGCAGGATACTGCCATTTGAGTGCAATAAGTGTAAAAAAAGGAGATAAAGTAACTTCTGGACAGGTTATTGGAAAAACAGGAAAGAGTGGTAATGTTGGTAGTGATACTCCTCACTTGCACCTGGAAATTCATAAGACCAAATGGTTGACATATTCATCTCTTGAGGAGAGATCCAAAGCATCTCTGGACCCAAATGATTACGTTTAGTATTCACCCAAAAACTAATTTCCATGAGCCAGTTAATACAAAATTATCTCAAAGGTTCAGACGCTAAGCCACATCTTCGATTGTTGGCAGTTGTTGAACTTCAGGAAACCAATCACGGAGAAACCAAGTACTTTGGTATTTTCGCAGGATGTAAGGGAAAAAAAACTATAGATAATGACTTTAATACACAACAATTAAGATGGGACAGTAAGCCTGAAGCCAAACCTGACTGGCATTCAGAAAAGCCTCTGTGGTGCGTTCCACTAAAAGTAAGTGCAGATACCCCTTATACATATGAACTTAATTATTCTAAAGATCCTTTAAAGAACATTTATCAATGCAGGAAAGCTATTGTTAAACTGTATAACGGAAAAGACGGAAAAATAACAAACTGGAAAGATTACAGCTTTCTTCCCGATAAAGATGCTGAGTATCAGGAATTGATTACTTCATGTACCTATTTCGACTTCAATCCAGCCTTTGGAACTGCTCATTACATAAGTGAAAACAATACAGGCGAAGGAATTGGAATCTGGATAACTGATCGAAATATGACGCTTCCCCTGTATAATAAAAAACTTTTCAGACTTGGGGGAGTAGTGAGTGAAATCATAGATGTTTATAAAAACTTTAATGAATTAGAAACCTGGTTCGGAGTCAGACAGCCTGAAGGTGGTGAACATGCTCCATTCTTTACTGTTGATCCTAAAAATAAAGCCAATGCTAACGGCTATGATGTACCGGTTTACTGGAAATATAATGGACGTATTGATGATATTGTAACTTTTGATTTTGACAAATATCCTGTTAAAATCAGTACAAGTTTCAATAATTCTGATTTAGTATCAACCAAAATAAGAGATGAGGATATTGATGACCAATCACAAATTGCATGGCTGGGAAAAGATGCGACCCAAAACAAATTATCCCTTCTTATTGCTGATAAAAAGACGGTTACAGGGGTAGCAGGCACCTATCTTTCAAATAATGGGGAAAGTACTGTAATTAATTATTTGTTGTATCGGTATACCAAAGATTCTGAAGAAAACCGGACTATCCTCTGTAAAATAAAGAATACCACAAACCTTATTCATACCTGGAACGAAAAAACACAGAAAAAGGCTCTGTCTATTCTTGATACCGAAGGTGCGCAACCTATAGGAATTGTTCCGACAATTGAAAATACAGTTTTAAATTCTGTTACGGTTGTATATGATAATGTCAATGGGGTTAACGCCAATTTTTCCAATGTCTATTTTTCCGGAGTTGGGAGCCCCGATATATCATTTCCATTAATCCGAAATAAAGATCTTTTTGCAAAAACCAATCATGTACATCGTATCACAGAACCTTTAATATCCCTTAATGGGGTAGTGTTTGAATCTTCAGAAGGGAATGTTGCAGACAATGGAAGTATCATTATTCTGAACGTCAAGACAGGAAAAACATCTCCTGATTTTAATGACGTTGTATTGCTTGATGGTTCATTTTCTTTTAAATTGAAAAACTATTCTCAGGGAGACGAACTTATAGATAAACTGCAGGTAAGTTTTCAGCTTCAAAAAGCTCAGAGACCACTTTTTTTATGGCAATGGTATAAGGATATAGATAAGGAAGATTTCATAGAGTACTGTTACTCTATCAATAAATTCAGGATTCCTGTTCAGGAGGTGAAAGCATTTGGAAATGATCTCATTGGTAAGGAAAAACTGGTAGCCCCATCTTCTTTAGGTACCTTATCTGAAGGTTTTGGTGAAAGAAGTGAACCTGCATTAGTGATTCCTTTACTTGAAAAACAGGAAAACCTTATTGAAGGTCTACAAAACGCATATTATCTGATGATGTCTGAAAGCTCAAATGTTGCTCAGAACTACAGACTGGAAATGCAGTTGGAAGAAAAGGATCAGATTGGAGGAATAGACAGTACAGCAACAGTAGAAGCCGTAGTACTGAATGCTGCCCCTCAGCAGATTGCTAAAATTAAAACACAACTTCTACGCTCACCATCTACTGATGATGGAATTTATATTTTGGCGAGAAAATCAAATTTCTCCATTGACAGTGGTACTTGGGAAATCTATACAGATAATGCACTGGAAAAAGGATTTGAGCTTAGTCTCCCTTCTCAGGGGATTGGTGAGGCTTATATCAAAAATAAAATTAACAGTGGTGGAGAACCGGAGGAGAACAAGGCCATCGACTACAAGTTTTCTCCATCAGCAGTGTTGCAGATAGCTAATGAACAGCTCAACCGACAATATGTAACACCAGCCTGGAATCTTAAAAACATCTGGGGTGAAGTGGGGAATGGCAGCCCCGGATTACAGCTGATCAAAGCAAAGTTTGAACTGCTGTATGGTTTAGGAGCACAGTTAGAGAATAAAAATGCATTTATTGCAGAACTGGCTCTCAAATTAGGAGCTATACCCAATCCACCACAAAACAATATTGTATGGAAAGAATCAAAATTACAGGAAGAAGCATTTAAAAGCCTGTATATGAAATACCGGGATTTATACAGATCCTGGCAAAGCAGACTGTCTGTTCTTGAAGTGTCTGCTTCTGAATCCTTTCGTCCGGGTAAGTTTACTGACGGAATCAGTTATTTTATCCGTAGAGAAAAAAACCTGTTGAATGAAGATGGCTCGGTTAAAGAACAGGGCAAAGGAGCGCAGTTTAGATGGCCGCTAGGTCTGCAGATTTCCCCTGCAGAGAATGACAAACTATACCATAACCCTAATGGATTGGCAGGAGGTGCATTGTATCCGTTTGAATCATTAGGTGTATATGAACAGTTGTGGCGGGATGGGATCAGTAAAGGTTCCTCTTCCGGAGAAATTGAGCAGCTGGCTTTTACCTCTTTGGGTGGCTATGGCAAGCAAACGGCCAGATTTTCCAGTGATAAGACCGTTATAAAATCAACAACCTCTTTGGGAAGAACCCATTTTCATGCTGTAGAGCGTATCGGAAGAATAGGCGTTTTTTGGAACAGAGCCAAGCACGTGATTGAATATGAACGTACTGTAGTTCCATCAATCCAGTTTAAAGATGAGCAGCCTGAACTATTGGGGAGACCTATTGTAAGAAAAGTAAGAGAATATATTGAAATCCTTGAACCTCTTAGGAAATTTCCTGATCTGGATGGAGTGAGTCTGGATGGAGCAGGTTCTGTAACAGGATGTCATTTTAAAAGTATAAAAATACCGGTTTCATCCTCATGGGGAAGAAATGTAAAAGCAAATGGAAAGGAAATTATTGGCTGGGAAATTCCTTTATGGAATGAAAATGCTGACCCTGAGATCTATCCTTTTCCGCAGGTATTACTGGAACTGTTGCCTCCTAAAGGTGCTGAAATGAAAAATGTTCTTTCTCCATTAGAAAGTGTGGAAAAACTCCATTTTTACACGGATGTTCGTTCAGAAGCACAATTTATTGATGGAAATAAATCGGTAACTCTTAAAATAGAAGCTAATACTGATCAATGGCCTCTGATAAAACATGTAGATTATACCGATGCACCTATGGTTGATATCCACAAAAATGCCAGACCGGCATTGGGAAACACTCCTGAACTGATGGACGCTCCATTACCGGGACCAATAAGTATATTGCCAGGTTATGAACGATTCTGCTTTAAAGTGAAACCTTCGGAAGCAACAAGTTCAGTAAACGGGAGATATATAGAAAATTCAGAGATTAACGGTAAGCTTCGGGTTGTAACCATGATGCGGAGTACTCCAAAAGGAAACAAACTGGCAGAAAAGCTTCCAAATAAGCCCGGAATAGAAACAATACTTAATCAGCTTGCTTTTGATAAAAATAATATCCTGAGTCATTGTGCAAACGGTCTTGAACGTACCAATACAAAGTTATTATCCGGTATAATCCCAGCTGGTGTAACAGAATATGTTTCAGAAGCAGTAGAGAAGATTACTTTTTCTAAAGACCAGATCAAGGCCATTAAAGGTGAACTGGTAAAAGATCCCCAGATGAGCCATTTGGATACTGCTATATGGTCCGCAGCCAACCATTTTGAATTTCCAACAAAGTTACTGTGGAAAAAGACCGTGGAAAGTACTGAAGGATTTATAGCTGCACTTATCACTAATTATAGTCTGCTGACTGATGAGGCTATTAAAAAGGTAAATGCAATAATAGCGGAAGCTGATGAAATAACTGATGGATTTATTGATAAATTATATTATGAAATCGATGGTCAGGTTGTCTCCGTCCGAAAAATTATTGAACAGCTTTCTTTTGAAGTAGGTTCGCTTGCCAGTGAAGCGATGGGAATTATTGAACAAGGAGTAGACGTTATTAAATGTTTTTTACAGCAGGTTGATATGCATTTATCAGATGCTGAAAAAGAAATTTTAAAGATTAAACTGACTATACCGGATGAGGTAATAGATGAAATAAAAAGACTTTTAAACGATAAAAGAAAAAGTATTCTGGATGAGATCACCAGTAATGTTCTGTTAAATAAATTAAATGCTGAATTTAATCTGGAAGAAAGGATCAATGGTTTATTTGACAGTATTCTTAAAGATATAGATGAATCAGAGCCGACTGAAATTAAAGAACTTATCAATTTTTCTGTAAGAAAAACCAAAGAATTGTGTACTAAGATCATCGAATATATTAACGACGGTGATAATTTATCTGAAAAAGTAAGAGAAATAGTCAAGAAAGAATCCTCAGGTCTTAAGGAAGGAGTCAGTACCATAGAAAGCAAGCTTTTAGAAGTACTGAAAGTCCTCAGCAATATAATTACAGTTGAAAATAAGAACCTTAAAGATACTTTAAAAGCCTTTAGTAGAGAAAAAAAGGAATTTTTAGCCTCTGTTAATACTCATTTACATAAAATTGTGAGTGATATTAAGGGAGAACTGGAAGTTGGGCTTAAAAAAGAATTTTCAACAATTCTTGTGAATAATCCAAAAAGTACAACAGCAGGTTTTAAACCCCTTTTTGATTATTTTAAAATAGCAGATGATTACATTAAAAGTATAGCGAGAGAATTGTCATCCTTTTTTCATCAACTGGATCCCGATCAATACAAAGCCGAATTCAGCAAGTATCTTGAACGTTATAAAAGTTATAAAGATCTTGAAGATGCCATCGGAGCTCAACCTCCAAATCCTCAAAATATTCTGGCTGCCGCCAATAAATTTACTGAAGAGCTCAATGAAGACTTGGGTACTCTCACCGGAACATTACTCAATGCCTATTCAGAAGTTAAAAAAACGGAATATGCATACAATGACCTCAGTGATGCAGTAAATAATACTTTATTCAATTACAGAGGAGTATACGATGAACTTGTAGCTCCGGGACTTGGTTTCAACCGTAAGACGATAGCAATGCTTGTAAGTACCGATTGGGAAAACATAGAACAGCGTTTAACCATTACTCCTGTAGTGACGAAATTCAATCAGCTAAAAGAAAACCTTTCTTCACTGGGAATCAGACTGCCTTCTGTTTCTATTACGGATAAGTTTTTAGCACCTGCCAGAGAATGGGGTGAAACGGCCTTGAAAAATTTTCAGAACTCACTGCTGAGCAATTATGATTTTACCAATATTTTAAAAGGAGCAGGTGGTCTTAATCTGGAACGTTTAATCCCTGGATTTAAAATGCCGGATGCATTCAGAAATAATGTTAAAATAATGCATGGTACAGATGTTAAAAACCTAAAAGCCTGGGTAAAAGCAGAAACGAATATAAGTCTTCCCAAGCAGGAACAGCTTTTTGCTATAGGACCGGTAAGTATATCATTGGACAAAGCAGCCACTCTGGTAGGGAATGTAAAAGCAGAGATAGATGCAGACAGTAAGCTGGAAAAAGAAAACTATGGATCGCTAACAGGTTCCTTCATCATAGGATTGCAGGGCACAGAATTAATGCGTTTCAGAGATGCTAAGATAACCTGTGTTAATGATAAATATGATTTTGATTTAGATCCAAGCAGAATGGAAATGTCCGGACTGTTGCAGCTAATTACAGATGCCACTAAACATATTCCTGCAGAATCTGAAGACAGTGAAGAGACTTCAGTTTTTAAAATAGATATTTTAAAGGCAAAGTATCAGAATACAGATATTGAAATCCCGTATGGAGTGAATGCTTCGCTGGATATTCCAGCCATCACAATAGGCGGTGGACCTACCAATATTACCAATCTTGCTTTTGGCGGGTATTTTAGAATGAAAGCTTTTGATGTGGAGAAGAAAACACTCGATTTTAATCTGGGATTAGGATTTTATCTTGGAAAACGAGAAGCTCCATTCATTTTTACAGCCTTCATATTTGGTGGTGGCGGATTTATTGACTGTTCGGTGGATTATGCTCCTTCTTTAAGTAACAGTCTGAATGTCAATTTTGCCATGAGTGTACAGGCAAGTGCAGCATTAGCTTTTAATGCAGGTTGGATTTACGGTAGTGTAATGGTAGGATTGGGCATAGAAGTAATGTATGTTAAAAAAGCTTTCGGTCCCGGTAGCAGAACCAGTGTAATTATGTTCATACAGTTTATCGGACACGTATGTGTTGTTCGTATTATTCATGTTTTTCTGGTTGTACGGCTTGCTATTGCTTATGACGGTCAAAAGATGAAAGGTACCGGAAGAATAAAAGCCTCAATGAGGATTTGCAGATTTTTCACCTTAAAAGTGGAAAAAGATTATACCCATAACTTTTAATGAACATCATCCCATGAATAATTATTTACAAATAGCTATAGACCCAAGTTGTATCCAGGCAACTGATAGTGCAGGAAATCCACAAATGACAGTAGCTGTAAGCATTACCGGACTGTCATTTGATAAAATTAATACAGAAAAAGAATTCTACGGAGCAAAGAAACTGTTGAAAAATTTTAATAGCCATCTTCAATATAGCAGGATCAGACTTTATTTTCTTGATGATTCAGCAGATCCTGTTTTAGAATACAGAGATTACGCTATTGTAGGAAATTCAGCTGCAGGATTGCCTTCTAAATATATGGAGTATGTAAAAAATGAACTGGATACTAATATTCAGGGGAAAACCCGTCTTGAATACAGTTTTGTTGGGATCAATCAGGACATTACTGTTGATGATGAGAATTTTAAAGAGTATGACTATGAAAATGCAGGACAAGGCTATTCTAATATGGCTTTTGCTAATTTTTCTCAAATGCTTGCCCCTCTGAATGAACAGATTGGACTTGTATTTTTTATAGAACAAGATGTAGCAGTTCCCCCAATACCGAATATTCCTGAAGGGGCAACAAGATTCCTGGCATTTCCTTTACGCGATGCTGATGATCCGAATATAAAACCAAATCCAATAGGTTCTGGGCTTTGGGAGCTGGTTTATGGTAAGACGGATGAGGTAGTGGATACTGATACAATAAGTTTCAACAATAAGTATATAAGTATTGAAACCGAAATTCCTGATAAAATAGTAAAAGATGGAAATATTCATCTCAGAGATGAAAAAGGAAACTTTGATGGGAAAGTTGATATTGAAGTACTGCAGGATCTTGACTGGACTACAGATTATTACAACAATATAGGTTCCTATTTAGATTTTCCCGTTCTGCTTCAGGACTGTCTTGGTATTAGCACCAGTATTGAACATATTGTTGCTGATGAAAATTCATTTGAAAAAAATGTAAGAGCTATTGATGGTCTGATGTGGCGGTTGGTATTAGAGCCGTTCTTCCCACATACTAAAGAATTACCTGATAACAGTGGTTATTTTGAAGAAAAGATAGATCCACTTATATATGAGCCTTGGGTAGATATCATAAAGTCAAATGCCAATTTAGTGAAGCTGACAGAGAAATTAAAAGAAATCCTTCTTACTGATTTTAAAGATGGTACGACTGTGGTTAAAGAAGCTCACAGATTCTGTCGGAAGATTGATGAAACCACCAAAAATGTTGTATTATCAATTCCTGAAATGGGGCCCAAAGCTGAATGGGTTGGCAAATGGATAGAATCCTGGGCTGCTGTTATTGAAGACTGCCGGCAATTTTCAACACCTGAAAAAAAGGTCATTATTGAGAAACTGTTTGATGAAACTGTGAAATTTGTTAATGATAATCGACTGCCACAGCCAATAAGATCCAGAAAATATCTTTTAGAATTTATTACACAATATAATCAGGCAGTGTATTATCATCAATACCAGATTTCTGGCGCAACATCTATTGGAAAGTTTATGTCAACACTTGAAACAGATATTGTGCAGGTTTGGGATAGTATCAAAAAAGATCCGCAATGCATTCTGAGTTTCCTGCATAAAGATGAAATGACTGACGATATAAAAAATGTAATTAATGATTATCTAAAAAACAATGTAAAAGGACTAACAGGGAAAATTAAAAAAGAAAAAGCTCCTGTTTATGATCCCCCGGCTATACAGGTAAAGATATATTCTGACAACAGAATACATAACGATACCGATGATATATCAGATGAGATTGCCGGATTTGTATTATTAAATCAGAGAAGCAAAAAAGCTCATGTAAAAGAATTTGAATCTAAACACTGGCATTATCTGAATAAAACGAAAGTAACATTTAATGATACCGATACCGGGACAGAGCTTCTAAAACCCTTATTTCTGCCGGAAGTAGACGGAATGCCTATCCTTTCTTTATCCTTAACCAACCATAAACGGGGTATTGTAGAACCCAATTTGAGATTGTATAATACACCACAGATATCAAATGCTGCAGCTGGAAGTAAAACCGAATCATCTCCCTATAAAATGAAATTTGAATGTCCGGAATTCTGGTATGGCTATCATTATCAATTTGCTGGGTTTGTTGTCTTGAACAGTGGTGTTCTGCCTCCTGTATTGAGATCAGACAGTACTTTAAATACCTTCAAACCTATTCCGGAGATTACTGATGAAACAGGTTTGGTTAAAAATTACCATCACCTTAGAAAAGTAGCCATTGCATCACCTAATGCATCACCAAAGGTACATGAAGTAACCGGACGACCTTTACACCAGGAG
The DNA here is from genome assembly GCF_004119455.1 of Chryseobacterium sp. CH25. GTDB lineage: Bacteria > Bacteroidota > Bacteroidia > Flavobacteriales > Weeksellaceae > Chryseobacterium. The sequence goes on along the minus strand of NZ_NRQT01000001.1, from coordinate 257,399 downwards.
CCTCCTTCAGATTTCATGCCATTGGCTAAAGAGCTGTCTTTCTGGAAAGAAAAAGAATGTACCCATCTTACACTTTCAGAATCAGAAAAGTTCAATCATACAATAACCTTTGATGTTTCTAAGGCTACAACGGGTATTTGGGACTGGTTTGCGTTTGAAAGAAAAACACTGGGTGAGTTACTGGATTATAAGGATACTGACCCCTTACTGAAAGCTGTCAAAGCATTTTTAGAGAAAGACGGAAGTGATACCAAAAAAAGTGATCTTAAATTACCTGATCCTGCTGTTTCAGATATTATTCTGGTTGAATGGAGTACTGCATTTCCACAGGCAACAGAAGCAATTCGTTTTGAACTGGATAGCCAACATAAGCAACCATTTAAGGTGTGCTGGAGTGATATTTCAACGGGGTACAATAAAACAGAAAATACCTTTACTGTAAAAAAAGGCGAAATAATAAAAATGAAGTTTTTTTCACTGGTAGATAAAAAATACTTCGTTAAAGGAGGAAGTGAAGAAATGCTGCATGAATCTCTGATTCCGGAAGACAGAACATCAAATACTTATGAAAATTATTTAATGTTTGCTCCAGTGTCTTACTGTTTTGAAGCTGCCAAACACCCTTCCGGACATCTGGAAGAGAAACTTTGGGATCTCATTAAAATTAAAAACGATACTATTGATGTGCCTTTTCAGAATAATGATTATGTAAAGGTCTTTGCCAGTGCCAAAAAATTTACAACCGATATCAGTTTAGAGTTTGCGTACATCAGTCAATTAGAGATAAGGCATCAGCGTTGGTATTGGGATGGGCGTATGGATGTATCCGGTGAACCGGAATATTTGAACAACTATAGTTCTCTTGATCCGGAACCTTCTAAAAAGTATGAAACAACCCAGGCAATGAAATGGGAGGCCTGGTCATTTTCCACCAGACCAGATCATACAGGTACAGTGAGACAGGCCCGTTTAAAATCAAGTGACGGACAGATCAATGAGCAATTACTGTTTTCCATAGAAAATAAAGCAGAAACAAAAGCACTTTATCATCGTTTTGCAGTAACAGCTTACTCCAGGTATGCATTTATAGATAAAATAGGTCCCGGAGAGCATAGAGTCATAGAAGGAAAAGTGCCAATAGACAATACTTTGGTTAAAAATCAATGGAAACGTTTTATTCAGCTGTGTAAACGCGAAGAAAAATTACCTGCTCCTGTCGTAAGATTTTTTATTCCACTCACAGAGTCCATTAAATCTGAACATGAGAAAGCAATACATCAGAATGCTGCACCTATTATGGCTGTAGTAGAAGGAAATGTATTCAATGAAGCTGGTCTGGCATATGGACTTGAAATTGGAATTGAAAAGCTTAAAAAAGATGATACCGAAGCATATCTTAACTTTGGAGCCAGTCCAAACTTGTCTCATATTGCATCTGCACCGTTTTCAGATAAAAATGGGGCAGGTGATTCAGACAATTTTATTTTCGTACCACAGGGACCGGTTGGCTTTACATTCGACTTAGCTGCTGAAAGTCCAAAAATAACTTCATCCGCTTATTTATTGGATTTGTCAAATGAGAATTTGTCAGATGCTGTCCATACCCTGAAAGGGCAGCACCAGGCATGGAGCTTAATGAGAATTGCTACCCGCAGTGTGATCAGGAAGAGATTTTATGGAGGTAACTCAAAAGTAGAAGATTTAACCAGTAAATGGTCTGAAAAAACCTGGGTAGAATATGTGCTTGCCATAGATTCAATTATTCCTGAAGTTTGGATCAATGAAGTAAACAAATATGGAGTTGTGGAATTGAGTGGGGCATCTTTCAAAGATTTATCAGATTCTAACAGTGAATATGAAGAGCAATATGTAGTGGTGACAAAATTGGAAAACGATATGGGAGGTATGCCTGTAGAAAGTTATTATGGAACTTACCGTTACGATGCAGTAAACAAGAGTTTAAAATGGGATCATGGAGAGCAGACTCTTCCTGAAGGACTCAAAGGGTTTATAAGAGTTCTTATTGTTCAGAAAGAAAGAAATCTCAGTTTAGATAAGAATATTTGGCAGTTACTGTTCAATGCTGATGATGCAAAGATCCAGGCGGATGCACAGGTGGCCAGGCCTTTGATAACTAAGAGAGTTCCATTTAAATTTATCCAATAACCTAAGTAAGTTATATAAAGTTTTAAATTGATATCAATAATGTATAAGTTATTGATATCAATTTTTTAATCTATATCTGGTAGCCCCAACAGATGATTTCTCGAATTTTTTTAAAGAAGATTTATTACGAATAGAAAGCATTTATGAATATTTGGATGGAGAACATATAACATCTCGATTTCAGAATTTATAAATAATATAGATTTTTTTCATTTTTAAGAAAGACGCACCAAATATATTTGGTGCGTCTTTCATATACCATATGAAAATATTCTCAATAGAAAACCGGTAAAAAGGCAGCTAAGGTATTGTTGTCAGCCATTTCTTAAGCCACCAAAAGACTACGGCATAAACGGATTCCTCCCTAAAGGTACCTTCCAATTATTCCGTTTCCTTTTGGTATTCTGTCGTTGTCAACCCTTCATATCTGCTTTCTTTTTTCCTGTTTTTCTTTTGAAAAATATTTAGCGAAGCTTTGAGAGGCTTTGGAGATTGGGAGGAGAAGAGAAGCTATTTAAATGTTTAATCACAATATAGTACGGGAAATATAAGTCTCTGCCGTATACAGAGCATAGAAAATGAATTATAATATTGTTAATGAAATAAAACTGAGTTATTCACGAAAAGGGAATTGTGAGCGAGTTATTGAAAACTCGATGGATGCAGTGCAGGTTTTTCGCGAGCATTTTGATAGTGAGATAATAGACTACCGCGAATCATTTTTTACATTATATCTGAATCAGGCTCATAAAGTTTTGGGGATAAAAAAGATTTCAGAATCAGGTATTTCCTCCACGATCGTTGATGTAAGAATTATCATGCAAACAGCACTTTTATGTAATGCATCAGCCATAATTCTTGCGCATAATCATCCGTCAGGGAATTTAAAGCCTTCTGCGGAAGATTTGAGAATTACACAGAATATTAAAGAAGCAGCAAAGTTTTTGAATATCCAATTGTTGGATCACTTTATTTTAACATCTGAAAGTTATCTGTCCTTAGGAGAAGAAGGTAAAATGTGATAATAAGTAACTAATAAAACGGTAATTATAGTTGCCGTTTTATTAGTTTTTGACAGTCTAAATTGCTGTAGCAATTTTGTTTGAAATTACAAGCCTGCTTTGCATTTCATGAAAAGTGTTGCGGTCGATAAGCGGGGCGGTATCATACCGCCCATAATTGAGATACAACAAAAGACTATTTCGTAAGAAATAGCCTGATATATCGTTTTATTGTGGAATTATTTACAATACTCCTACATTTTGATGATTAAATTCAAAACTGAGTTTTTGCTGGTTTCCCATATTATCAGCAACCCAAATATCGAAACTTTGAGATACTGTTGATTCTGAAGTGTAATATAGTCTGAATTCTTTTTCCTGTAATGGATACAGATCATTTGGCTTCATGGCCGGATCATTAAAGATCCGTAAACTGCCTTTTCCATCAGACTGAAAATACCGGATTGAATACCTGGTTCCTGTATAACTTCCGCTAGAGGTGATGCGACACCTGATTTCTACTGTTTCTCCGTTTGCAATATCTTTTTGAACTGGCATTACTATAATTTCAAAAGGGAAGTTCTTTGTAATTGCAAGTTCGTCTTCTGAACATGACGATAAACATAATTCGATTAAAAATAGGGATGCAAATGCATAAAAAATGCTTAAACCTCGTTTGGTGATATTGATTAGTTTTTTCATAATTTTTGTTTAAAGATTAATACGTAGTCCAATTCCTATAGAACTCATCAGTTGATCTTGTGAAGTTTTGAATAAGATCCTTGCTCTGGTTGAAGCAATGATGGCAATACGGTCTGAAAGATAGGTCTCAAGACTGAGTTTGGCACTCATACCATAGATAAACGAAGATTTATTCAGTAATTTTGCTCCATCATAAAGTAGCAATTCTCCCTTATTAATATGCTCATAGCCACCCATTGCTGATAGGCTTGTATTGACCATAAAACTTTTCGTGCGGTTTGCGAGTATATTGAAACTGTAACCAACTTCAGCAGTATAATTTTCAACAGGAATTTTTACAGACTTATAGGGTACTGAATTTTTACTGTATTCCAAACTGTAAAGCATATAATTTTCCCTCTTGGAGAAAATGGCTAGGCCAGTGTTTATAAAATAGCTTTCTGAATCCTTTTTAATAAAAAGCCCTGAATTAATTTCAATACTTTTTTGCTTAGGGATCATTCTTTGCCCATAAACACTATAACTGAGATAAAAAATCATTATAATTATTAATATACTTTTCATATTATTTAAATTTTAAATGTAGATCATCAACTATTTTTGCATGTACCAGATCAGAATTCTCAATCTGAATATTCTGATGACGCCCACCATTTTTTTCGATTAATTCAATTTCCAAAACCTGATCTTCTAAAAGGGTAAACTGATCCAGGAGGAAGAGAAATTCACTGGTAGATTGATAATTTATTGGTGAAAGCATGGGATAGGTTCTAAGAGGTGACAGTATTTTGTCCTGGATAACCGTACGTTTAAGATTCTTTTTATCTACGATCTTAAAGTTGACAAAATCGATATGGTAAGAAAGATTGCTTTTATTTTTTATCTGTATTATAAAATAAAACTTTCCTTCATGAACATAAAGAGACTTGAGAAAAAATTGAATTCCAAAACTTTTCGAACCAATATGCCTTATCGTTCTTTTAGGAATTTCATACAGCGTTTTTACCATCAATTCAGTGAGCGATGACGAATCACCACTAAGTTCTTCAAATTGGACATCGGTACTGTATTGCTTTTCTTTTGATCTTTTAAGTTGCAAGAGATCATAGCTAACCGTATCAGGATATCTGCTGTAAAAGACATCAAAACTGTAAAACTTACCATCTTCTGTAACTACAGAAAAATTGGTTTCCTCTTCAAAATCTCTTACTGACGATTTTACTCTAAGGACATTTGCGATATCTCCAGCTTTGTTGGCGATAAGTTTCTCACTGCCTAAGTCCACATAACGAATAGGTGAGGGGAATAGAATGTGGCTCGTTTTGTTGTAGGTGACTTCCATTTTAAACGGTTCCAGCCTTGCTTCATTTAATGAAGTGAATCCCTGGCTTTCCTGGGATTTTACCCTGCTGAAAATTAGCAGGATAAAAACCAATGTAAAAAATATGTTGGATTGTAATTTCATTGCTTTGTACTTGTATTTTATTAATAAATTTATTTCTTGGAGACCAGGAACACCTGATGACCTGCTTTTACAGTAACTTTCGGTGTTCTGATCTTTTTCTGGAAATATCCCGATATACCCTGAATCAGACCTCTGCTAAGATCTGTGGCTACCTGCTGTCCGGCAGACTGAGTCATCATAATATTGGTTCCCGAATTCTGACTCATATTCGCTGCTATATCTTTTACTGCATTTTGCTCAGGAGAATAGGGAATGTACAACCCAAGCTGCCCGTCATTATCATAAATATCGATATCAACAGGATTGATGCTACCTTTATTTTCAATGCTGGATATCTTTAGAAACAATCTTCCTCCTTCAAACTTGCCAAGGGCCCATACAATAGTACCGGAAGGCAGTACTGATTTCCCAAGTTGCATTGATTCAGTGAGTCTAAGCGAAACTGCGGTTTCTGCAATCAACGTTTTTGTTTCATGAATTATGGCTCTGATACTATTTTTATTTTCCGGAACCTTATTGTTCAGATTTGTCTGCAAACTATTAAATCGGTTGTGGTTCAATGTTGCCATAAAAACACTGTCAGAAAGTTCTCGGTACAAACTGGAAACAACACTATGCTGTATGGATTGTACTGCTACCAGGTTACTCTTTTCATCAGACTTCTTATTGTCTGTAGTTCCTTGAGTGCGAGTCTGCTCCTGAACTTTAGGGTAAGGCAGATACTTGGCAGCCATCTGGTAAGATTTTTCCATCAATTGCAGCTGATCTTCTAATGAAGTATTCGTAGGCTCTGCTGTATTTTGAACGGCTTCCCTTTTTAATCTTGAAATTTCTCTTCTCAAATGATCGACTTCTGTATTATCTCTGCTGTAGAAGTTCCCTAAGGTCTTTTGCGCATTCCTGTAACTAACCAATGCATTTTGATCGGCTTGATTTACCATCGGTACAGATGATTGATCATTGATAGAGTGGGTAAGATGGGAGTCTGCCCAGTAATCGGATAAAGAATTTAAAGCATTTCTTTTTTCTTCGTGCTTTTGCTCCAGTAGCTGCTGCTCATAAGCTTTTTGCTTATCTGATTGTAGTTTGTCATCTGCTGCCTGTGGTATTGCAGTGTTAAATCCCACATTCTCTGCCATCAGATTTTTATCTTTAGGTTTGAAAATTAGATATATACATGCTACGCAGACAATGGCCATAAGAAAATAGATCAAAGGTTTTTTGAACTTTTCCAATCTTTCAATAGGCCTTAACTGTTGCTCTTTCGTATCAACGGGAGATCTTCCTTCTATAATTCTGATATTGTTTCTATTTTCTGAATTCATGGTGCAGCTTTTTTAATGGTAATACTTTTTGGAATGCCATTGATGTGATGTATTGATAAAGAATTGCTTTTTCCTGACCATATATAAAACAATGAAAACACTGTTATAAGGGTGTAAACTACTAAGAACAATTTTGTAAACATTCTTTGACGCTTAGGAGGCAAAGTATTCCAACGGTTTTCCAATCGATGAACGTAACTGTCAATTTTTCTTCTGAATTTTTCCATGGCAATCTTTAGCGTGTAACGGTTTCTATATCTGCGTTTTCAACGACGTTGAATTTTTCCATCGTAAATCCCTGGGGATTGCTGTCCGAACGCACTGAGTTGACGAGGGAGCAGTATGTGACTAGGTTTCTTTTAGTGAGGTTACTAGATCGGATGATATATTGTTTGGCAAATGTTTTTATTTCGTAAGGGTAGTTGTTGAAATCTCCCACAACACTGTCGATCTCAATTCTCTGCTGAATATTTCCGCTGATCATCCTGTTGTAATACCCTTTTTCCGATAGATCTTTATAGTAGTTGAAGGCTGATTGGTCGGCTAGATTGAAAGCTCTCTTAACATTACTTTCAATCGCATTCTTATCAGGAGCAATCGTAAAGAATAATTCATGAAATCTTCTGACATGTTCCCTCGCTTCCACGGGTCTGTTGATCGACATATCCTGCGATAATGCAACCATTAGAGATTTGCCATTGTCCAATACATAAATCTTCTGTCTTTGCTCCTCAGCAAAACTGTAGGATCTGTAAACGACAATTCCGACAACTCCAAAGCACAAAAGGGAAAAAATAAATGTAAAGAGCCTGATCTGCTTAAAGCTGTTTTCTATATTTCTTAAGATTTTAAATTCCATTTTTTGTTTTTTTTGATTATTTAAGCAGCTGTCCTGATATATTACCTGCTGCTGCACCAGCAGCAGCCCCAGCAACATTTCCTGATTTTTGAGCCATCTGTGTAACATTACGCATAAAGTTTCCTGCACCGCCAGCCTGTATGATCCATCCGGTAACGGTTGGAACAGTAAAGTATCCGATAATTCCGATGATCATATAGATGATATAAACGGTATTGGAAGTATCTGGGATAAAGTTGGGATCAGCGAGCATTTCAATATCTTTTTCAATAATTAATGACTGTATCTTTGCAAGGATAGCACTGAACATATCTGTAACAGGGAGCCATAAATACACACTTATATATCGGGTCAGCCATTGCGTTAGGGCAGACTGAAAGCCATCCCATACAGATATGGCAAATGCAATAGGTCCGAGAATAGACAATACAATGAGAAAGAAGGTTCGGATTGTATCGATGACCAAAGCTGCAGCCTGAAAGAGTATTTCTAAAAATTCCCTGAATCCGTCCCTGATATCTTTTTTAATGGCATACATTTCTCGCTCTATATACATTCCTGACATAGTAACCAGATCTGATGGGGACCAACCTAATTCTTCCAGCTTTTTATCAAACTCTTCATCTGAAATAAGGTAAGCCATTTCAGGGTTGCGAAGCATAGCCTCTCTTTCCAGCAGGTCTTTTTTCTGCTGTAGCTCATTGAGATCCAGCACCTCGTTTTCCAACATCGAATGACTTCCCTGAACAACAGGGCTTAAAACCCCATTGATACTGCCAAGAACAAGCGTCGAAAAAAACATAATACATATACCGATGGCAAACGGTCTGAGCATAGGAAACATATCAATCGGCTCAGCACGGCTTAGAGCCTGCCAAACTTTTAGGGATACATAAAAGAGCGCTCCCAGTCCTGCCACACCTTTAGCAACTGCCGCCATATCCGCACACATCGGTATCATTTCGTCATATACTGAACGAAGTACTTCATGTAAATTAGTAGGTTCCATCTTACCAGTATTTTTGATTCACGGTTCCATAAAGATTTAATACCCTTTGGGTATTATTCTGTTTTTTAGCACGCAGGTAACTGACCGAGATGTTTTTGTTAGTATAATACCTTACCAGATTATGATAGTCTTTCACCTCTTTATATACCCGATCAATAACATCCATTCTTTCTTTATCATTCAATGATAGGTTGGTTGAGGTCACAATCTGCTTTAATTCTTTAAGCAGTTCTGTGCTTTCATTAAGTAAAGTGGAATAGCCATTGGCAATAGCAGTCAGTTCCTGTGTATTGAAATTCGGATCGTTCAGCATTTTTCCGAAATTGTTGACATACATTTCCGAAACATCACCTACCAATAACACCGTCTGCTGAACTTTTCGGGCATCTTTAACGAGATTGTTTACTGCTTTGAGCTTGTCATAATATTCTTTTCCCTGTTCATAAACCTTCTTCACTTCATTGAAGTTCTTTACCACATTGGAAACCGTATTTGAGGTTTGCACAATCTCATTGGCAGAATTAAGAATACCCGATGCCAGATTTGCGGGGTCTGTTACCACAAATTGTGCTTTTGCAAGAGATGTTAGAGCCAGTACGATAACCATAACTGTTATAATGGTTGAATTTTTCATTGTTGTAAAATTTTAATTGATCTAATCTTCTTTATTGTTCGGTTTGATTCTCCTAAGAGATATCCTCTTAATGGCATGTTCAACATTGCCGTCAAGTTCTGAAGCCAGATTCATGACTTCAATTTTTTCAGTTTCTTCAGTTGTGTAAGCGAGATATTCCTGAGTTGAAACTTCTGTAGCATATACTGCCGAGTGCGTTCCGCCAAGTCCAATCCAGACTTCTTTGTACAGTCTCTCAGGATCATTGTTCATGTTGATGGACAGTACCTGGGCCTTTTCTTTATCGGTTATACCTAACATGGCCTGGATATCATCGAACTTGTTCATGTACTTTCTCTGATCCAAAAGAATCTTACAATCCGAATTATTGATAATACTCTCTTTAACAATAGGTGACTGAATGATGTCATCCACTTCCTGAGTAACCACAATCGCTTCCCCAAAGAATTTTCTTACCGTCTTGAAGAGATATTTGATGTATTCAGCCATTCCTTCTTTAGCAATCGCCTTCCAGGCTTCTTCGATCAGAATAAGCTTTCTGATTCCTTTCAGTCTTCGCATTTTGTTAATGAAAACTTCCATGATGATAATGGTTACAATGGGGAAAAGGATTTTATGATCCTTGATTGCGTCAATCTCGAAAACAATAAATCGCTTGGATAAAAGATCAAGCTGCCGATCAGAATTGAGCAGGTAATCATATTCACCACCTTTATAGTAAGGTTCCAATACATTGAGAAAATTGGCAATGTCAAAATCTTTTTCCCTGACTTTTTTCTGTTCCAATACTTTTTGGTAATCTTTTTCTACATACTCGTAAAAGCCATTGAAAGAGGGATTTTGATTATTATTCTTGATCTTCTCAATATACCCACTGACTGCATTCGATAAAGCAACTTCCTCGGAGCGGGCCGGGGGTTCATCATCTCTTTTCCAAAGTGTGAGGATGAGTGTTTTAATGCTCTCTCTTTTTTCTATATCAAAGATGCCGTCATCGGTGTAGAAAGGATTGAATGCAATCGGGTTATCTTCAGTGTACGTGAAATAGACCCCGTCCTGACCTTTAGTATTGCCTTTAATCAGTTCACATAATCCCTGATAGGAATTTCCGGTATCAACCAGTAAAACATGAGCTCCCTGTTCGTAATACTGCCTCACCATATGATTAGTGAAAAAAGATTTGCCGCTTCCTGATGGACCGAGGATAAACTTATTCCGGTTGGTAATAATCCCTTGCTTCATCGGAAGATCGGAAATATCCAAATGGATAGGTTTTCCGGTCAATCGGTCTGCCATCTTTATTCCAAAGGGAGATGGTGAGTTCTGGTAATTGGTTTCTTCAGTGAAAAAACATAATGCCGGTTCTATAAACGTATAGAAGCTTTCTTCACTTGGAAAATCTCCTGCATTCCCGGGAATTCCTGCCCAATATAACGTTGCTGTATCCGTTGTGTTATGACGTGGTCTGCATTCCATCAATGCCAGGGCACTTCCGGTATCATTTTTTAATTGTTTAAGTTCAGCAGGATTGTCAGACCAACACATCACATTGAAATGGGCACGAATCGACTGCAGTCCGAAAGAATGTGCTTCATTGAGATATTTCTCAATCCACTCTTTATTGATTTGATTGGCTCTGCTGTATCTTGCTAACGAATGCATATTCCTGGCTGATTTTTCAAACTTAGTAAGGTTGTCATCACTATTGTCAATAAACAGATATTGATTGTAGATGTGATTACAGCTTAACAGCAGTCCAACCGGAGATGCAAATGAAAGCAGGCAGTCACTTCTGTCAGTACTTAACTTTTCGTATCTGCTGTGTGAAGAAACTGTGCCCGGAAGATCATCCGTATCTGACAGGGTATGCATGCTGATACGGTTGTTGCCGATACGCATTTCCTCTGCTCCTAGGTTTAGATCCTGAAGTGATGGATTGATTTCTCTGGACAAAGTAAGATACTGTTCTAATAATCCCGACAGTTCTGCTGTCCCTGTAATCTCGTCAGAAGTCATTTTCTCTAAAAAGACATATCCACTGTCGTTCATAATCCTTTCAAATTGATCAACGGCTTCCATGAATCTGCCAATCAATTCTTTATCCCTGATCTCTTTGGGAATCAAAACTCCTTTACAGAGCGATGAGAAATTACTCTGCATCCTCATCTTTTCCTTCGTAGTTTTGGTCAGAAACAGATAGCAGTAGTGATTAAGGAAAGGTCTTTCGTTAAAGTGCCTTTCAAAAGACCTGGACAGAAAACTTTGGTCTTCTTTCAATAAATCCGGACTGTAATTTTCCTTGATAAACCAATCCTGTTTGTGAACGATGCTGTAATCCGGTAGCGTTTTAATTGCTTTGAACCATGCCGAATGAATGGCATCATATTCTGCAGATGCAACGGTAAACAGTTCGGGAAGCCTTACCTTAAAACAAACAGTAACATCTGCATCTTTTGAAAGAATACAGTTCTCTTCAACGCCAATCAGTGGAAACTTGCTTTCCAATGTTGCTGCTTTTGATTGATTTCTCATGATACAGCATTTTTGACGTTCGATTTTAGATACCTATAGATTGACTTTCTGCTGATGATATATTTAGGATGCTTCTTTCTGGCACCTAGTTTCATCAGACCATGCTCGCCGTATTTATTGTTCAATGAGAAGGTCTGCCAGATCAGAAGACCCGAACCTGACCCACCACAAAATAAACAGAAATAGGTATTGACTCCTGCCATGTACATGATCATTATGAATATGAGTATTCCCAATAATCCGCCTGCAAATATGAACAGATACTGTGCTTTCAATCCTTTGAACTCTACCGTTCTTCCGATTCCTTTGTTGATATGATAGCTAACCATAACCGATGTTTTAAAGGAAGAATGAACGCAGGATTGTTGCGGCAACAATTAAGAAGATACACGCTCCAAACCAGCTGGCAGCAGTTTTACTGGTATCAGGATCACCACTGCTGAACTTGTTGTACACCTTGACCCCTCCAATAAGACCTACAACAGCTCCGATGGCGTAAATTAGCTTAGTAGCAGGATCAAAATACGAGGTGACCATCTGCGTAGCTTCAGTGATTCCGGCGGAACCATTTCCTTGGGCATTCGTAGTCAACCCGATTAAAAGAAGCAATGCTGTTAATACGATTTTTTTTCTTTGTCTTTTCATAGTGAATAGATTTTAATGATTTTAAACCCATGCTTTATGGATCTTGAGACAAAGGTGTATTGTTGTGATATTCAAATCTAGATTAAGTACTTGGCGGAATAAATAGGCACTTACTGGCTTAGTATATCAAAAATTTTTGTGTGAAGTTTTAATTTTTTAAATTGAAACTTTAAAAATTAATAACCACTAGAATATCATATCAAAATGGAGATACATTACATTTGGATCAAAAATTTTTATAACCTGAAGCGAACAGGAATTAATCTGTCATCCAAGTTTATTTTTGAATTCGAAAGAGTAAATGATGACTATTTACTGAAGATTTATGACAATCCGGATTATATTCCAACTTTTATCAAAGAAGAGAATATAAAAAATGTTAATGCTATTATCGGTAAAAATGGCACTGGAAAATCAAGTGTACTTAGATATATTAAAAGTCATCTGCCGGGAGGATTTAATAATATAAAGAATGATGTCTTTGTTTATTCAACGACTGATTCTGAAAATAGTGAAAATTTTTGTGTTACTTATCCTGCTTGGATGAAATTATCAATAGAAAATGCTACAGATGTGGTATTTGAATTAAAGGAATATAGCAACTTTAAATTTGATTCTCATTTAGATAATTGCACATATATTTACTATAACTATATGTTGGAATATGGACAAGATCATGGAAATATAGAAGGATTATATGATATTTCAACATCAGCAATTCTGAAGAAGGAAAGAACAAGGCTTTTGGAAGATGCTGATACTCTGGAAAAGAATCGATTTTTTTAATGAAATCAAGTGATCTTGATTTTCTACACTTACAAGAAGTATCGCAAGCAGTATCTTTTCTAACGCATACACATATAGCAGAAGATAAAGAAGATTTACCGTTTAATAAACCCCCATTTCTTTCAGTAACAATCGATAATTCAGAAAAGCAGATTTTGACCGATAGCAAGTATGGTGATGTAAATGATCTTTTTAAGAAGCTTGAAGAGCGAAAGCCAGATCATTCTGATACTAAAGATCTTTTTATCAGTAATCTTTTAGATGCAATTCTTACAAACTTTTTGATAACTGAGAGAAAATATAGTATTAATAATCCTTATTATCATCAGCTTGATGTTCACTCATCTGAAAGTAGTGATGATTATATAAAAAGATTTTTTCTCTCTATGGAAAACGCAAAATATTGGAGTGAAAGCTATGGAAAATATGTCGAAATACCAAGATTAGATGATTTATCTCATTTGGTATCACGTTTCATTAATATTGTTTCAAATATGATTGACAATAAAGAAATGTATGTCACAGATGAGTTCGTAGCGCAAATTTCTATGGATAAACCTGCTGGAGATAATTTCAGGTCATTTCAACAACTTTATGCCCAAATCAAAGGTATGACATCATTTTTACAATTTAGTTGGAGGTCACTAAGTGCGGGTGAGCAGTCATATTTATCATTCATGGCACGCTTTTATTCATTAATACACGACAAAGTAGAACTAAAAAATAATCTCTGTGTTTTAATAGATGAAGGTGACATGGGATATCATCCGGAATGGCAAAGAAAATTCTTTAAAGAGACTATAGAATTTTTGAGTAAACAATTTAAAAATTATAATATTCAATTAATTTTTACTTCCAATACACCTTTTATAACTTCTGATTTACTTAAAAGCAATATCTTATTTGTAGAAAAATCAGAAAATGGTATTACTCAATTTCTTAGTAAAGTAAATAGTAATGAAAATACTTTTGCTGCAAATATTCATACACTATTTTCTGATTCGTTTTACATGGATGGAGTTTTGATTGGAGAATATGCAAAAGATAAAGTTAATATTGAAATCATTGAATATCTTAAAAATGTTCAAAGCGGCCAGATTCCAAATCCCGAGATTAAATCATTGATTAAACAAATTGGAGAACCAATCCTTCGCAAAAAATTAGAAGAAATGTGGAATAGTGCTTTTGGATTGCAAGAAGAATTGGAGATGCTGAAACAAAGAATTCGAGAGGTTGAACACAAAATTGAAAACAAAGAAAATTAACATCTATGATTCAAATACCGCACAGCTCAGAAGATTTAGACCAAATGGCAATTAATTACTTTAAACTTATTGAAAAAAAATTTAATATCAGAGAAAACCTTCTTAATTGGCCTGAAGATGAATTAAAATCACTAATGGAAGTCATTGAAACAAATTTGTATACTATTTTGACGGGAAGACCCAAGGAATTAGAGGATATTATTGATATGTTGAAGCCGTTAGTTATTACAGCAAAGAAAGAATATGAAGAAAACTATAACAAAATTAACCAGCAAAAACCTCCTGACAAACAGAAGCCTCTTAACCGGACAGGCATAAATAAATGGTTCAAAGAGAAAGTCTTTGAAATATTTAATTACGATGCAAATGCATATTCCTTTACAAAAATGGATAAAGGAGCCATGGCATATGATCATGCTAAAACACTTAATATGAATACTTGTCCATATTGCAATACAAATTTCACCTATACTATAAAAACAAAAAAATTAAAATCGCGACCACAATTTGATCATTTCTATAATAAAGGCAGACACCCTTATTTGGCTCTTTCTTTTTTTAATCTAATTCCAAGTTGTTCTTTATGCAACTCTGGAGCTTTAAAGGGACAAAAGCAATTCAATATAAAAAACAACCTGCATCCCTTTCTGGAATCTTTTGATCAAATTTATCAGTTCAGAACAAATATTGACACCGTTGAATTTTTGGTTTCTCAAAAAAAATTTGATTTAGAGTTGGTACTTTGTGATAATAAAAAAGAATCAGATCCAGATGTTAAGAAAGCAAAAAATAATTTAGATGTATTTGCATTAAATGATCGATATAATTTCCATAAAGATATAGCTGGAGATGTTATAAAAAATGCTCATATTTATTGTAATACTGCAATTGAAGATCTGTATAAGTCTTACAAAATAGGTGATAAAAGTATATTTGAGTCACCCCAAGAAGTTAAGGAACTTGTATTTGGAAATTACTTTAATCCTCTTAGCTTTCATCAAAGAATTCATTCCAAACTTGTAAGAGATATTGCTGAAGAATTCGGAGTTACAATTGAATAATGATTTTTCATATTGGAGAGTTAAGTAAATTCTCCAATATGAAAAATCATTATTCCGCACGTTGGAAGAACCGGATTTTTACTCATTTTCAAAAGAATTATCTAATAGTAAAGCTATTTGACGGGAAGCATTTTCCATAGAATTTTCAAGTAAGGTATATAATTCGGTTCCATACGTTTTCTGAACGATTGCTGCTGCTGTTTCCTTTTGAGATGGGGTAAAACGAGTTTGTTTCGCAAACATCTCCACAGTGCTTAGTTCTTCAAAGGTAACCCCTTGGGCAAAACTGTTATCCTCACCAATGATTCTATATTTTTTCCATTCTTCTTCCTCGTCAATAAAATCAGGGATACTATTAAAACCACACGGTTCTTCCTGCGGATTTGATAGATTGACATTTTCGCTGATGTCATATTCTATCTCTAAATTAGAGGGATTGAAATCAAGTTCATTTTCTTGTCTTTCGGAGGAAGTGATTGTCATAGAATGGAATGAGGTTTTTGCTTCTCCCATAATATTGGCTTGTCTTTTATAATCTGCTTGTTTCTCAGTTTTATGATAAGGAACTTGTTTTTGGATAATTTTGTCATGAAATAATAATAAGATTATAATCAGGAGACATATAATAATGAGAGTTTCCATAGTTTATAGGATTGGTTTAAAGTGATTGTTAAAGTATTCAGTAATCTCACTTCCGTATTCCTGAAAATGCTGTTCAAGTATATTGTCGATATAGGAATACAGGGTTGTCCTTTCTTCTCTGGAAAGTTGTACTAATCGTAATAATCTTTCATGGTACTCTGGACGTATGTAAACCACCTTACCATTACGTCCTGAAGGAAAACGATTTGTTAAAAAGGTGTCTTCATAGTGTAGCTTTTTAGAAGTATTCGTTTTTGTTTTTTCTTTAGACTTATGGACGGCTTGCTGGGCTGTATGATTTTGTTTATCAAGAACCGTTTGTTCGCCGCTGATTACCTGCATTAAATATTCTTCATCAATAGTAGGCTTTTCTAAATCGTTATTATCATTGTTTGTAGCCATCTTTCTGATTTTATAGATTTGTGATTCTTAGAAACTCTTCAATAAATAGATCCATTCTTGTCGCTTTTAAAAGCGGATATTCTGCTGGTAACAGTGTTGATCTGAAAATATTATTTCCGATGTGATCGGATTCCTTACGAAATCGTTTACTGTCCATGATTCGCGTATTCATTATATTCATCTGAAGAGTCACAATCGCTTTTTCGTAGATCTCGTATAACCCAGTCTTTTCCCGGCCATCAATCTGATTCCAGAATAACCACAACGCTTGTTTTGTAAGATCATGCTCACCGGAAGGAAGAGCCATAAAAGCCTTGGTAAATCCTAATGTACTTTCTACAACTAAACGGTCAGCAGTCATTGGGGCAAAAATAAAATCCATGAATTTCAAGGTTGTCAGAACCCCTTTGGTATTGGCGGTACCAGGCAGATCAAAAAAGATAATGTCCGGGACTATAGTAGTTTGGTTACTATATTGGATTGATTCCTCTATTGCATTTTCAGCCTTACAGCGTATGATAGGATATGCTTTTTTGCTAATCAGTTGGAATTGTTTCATAGCAGCCTTTTTATGGTACTCATTCAACATGATTGCTTTTTTATCACGTTCCCGCATATTGCTTACACTGTATTGTGGAAAATCACAATCCATGATTAAAACATTATATCCCAATCGGTAATGCATTACGCTGGCAATTAATGTCGTAATTGTCGATTTTCCCACACCTCCTTTTTGAGTGGAGAAACTAACTTTTAAAGTTTTTTTTGTTGCTTTCATGATGCATGTATTTATTGTTGTTTTATAATTCATATTGGTAAGAATCTGTATAGGTTGATTTATATATCGGGGTACTCCTATATTATCTTAAATATCTAAAGATGTATACATTTACATCATTTTTACAGGGCATATCTGTAACTGCTTTTCTGCTTTTGCGCTTTTATAGTTTTAAAACTTTACATTTTTATGATTTACCCGTTTTATCATCAACTTTATATGTTGCTGTAAAGGAAATAATCTTCAAAACGAGTGTGGATTTTCAGGTAATTGCTGGTATTATTTGGCAGCAATTGGAAGGGGGTAGAATTGTATATATCTGGTTGTTTCTGTTTACATTGTTGTATTGATTTTTTAGAGAGAGTTGGCTGTTTAGTACAACATCTGAAATATATTGTCGCTTGTTACGATAGTTTTTTTAATGCGGTAAATAGGGTGTCCACCGGAACACGGCAAGTTGTGTTTTGAGTGCCTCATAACTGTTTTTTGTGCCTCAAAACAACTTGCCCTGCCGGGAGCTTTGAAACACTCTCCGAAGTCGAGGTTTATAATTTTAAATGGATACCTAATGAATGATCATAAAAATAATTATAGAAATAAAGGAGGGCGAAAACCAAAAGCAGACCCATGTGTTCACCGTTATGTTTTTCGGTTGAATGAAGAAGACAATAGCAAATTTCTGTCTTTATTTGAAGCGTCCGGGATGGATAATAAAGCTAAATTTATAACATCCGTATTGTTTTCAAAAGAAATAAAAACAGTAAAAATAGATAAAGGAACAGTTGATTTCTATATGAGGCTGACTTCCTTTTATTCCCAGTTCAGAGCAGTGGGCGTAAATTACAATCAGGTAGTTAAATTATTATATACCCATTTTACCGAGAAAAAAGCTGCTGCATTTTTGTATAAGCTGGAGAAACATACCGCTGAACTTTCAGTGTTATGCCGGAAAATAATCGAATTGGCTAATACGTTTAATAATGGAAATGTTGAAAAATAATAATCCGATGATTGCAAAAATTGGTAGAAGCAGTAATTTATATAGTGCCTTAGCCTATAATCATCATAAGGTGGAAAAGGGACAGGGACAAATTTTGTTGATGAACAAAATGGTGGAATCTTCAGATGGGATGTATACAATACCCCAACTAATGAGATCTTTCGATCCTTATCTGGCTTCCAATCTAAAGACGGAAAAGCATACTTTACATATATCGCTTAATCCCGATCCGAATGATAAAGTAAGTGATGAAGTATTTGTAAAGATAGCAGAAGACTATATGAATGGGATAGGGTATGAAGAGCAGCCCTATATGGTGTTTAAACACACTGATATCGATCGTACCCATATTCATATTGTTTCAGTATGTGTTGATGAAAATGGCAGGAAAATATCAGATCAATTTGAGAAAAGGCGGTCGATGAATATATGCAGACAACTCGAAAATACTTATAATTTATGGCCAGCCGCAAAACGAAAGAATTTTAAAAATAATTTAGTTTTCAAACCTGTTGATTATCAGAGAGGAAATATTAAACATCAGATAGCCTCTGTGATCCGGAATATAGCTGATGTATATTCTTTTAAAACTCTTGGAGAGTACAATGCTCTGCTTTCAATATTTAATATAGCGGTTGAAAAAATTGAAGGTGAATTGCATGGAAAGCCACAGCGGGGTTTGGTATATTTTGCATTGGATAAAAACAAACATAAGATTGGAAATCCCTATAAAGCTTCAAGGATTGGAAGGGGAGCACTCTTACCTGCACTGGAATCTCATTTTTTAAAAAGTAAAGAATCTATTCTTCAATCGAATAAAACTGAAATAAAGGGCTGGATTGATAATGCCCTCAAAGTGAGTCTTCATGAAAAAGATTTTGTTGAGAAATTAAAGTCTGTGGGTGTTAATACAGTAATCCGCAGAAATGAAGGTGGACGTATCTATGGAATCACATTTATCGATCATAACACCCAAACAGTATGGAATGGTTCAAATTTGGGAAAAGGATATTCCGCTGCTGTTTTTAGTGATTTATGGAAGAACCAGGAGCATTTAAATAAACCCTGTGATGCAATACAGGCAGAAGCGAAATCACTCTCAATAAATCAATTTTTACCCCTTCAACTTAATCCCTTATTTGGATTTTTAAATGATGACAATGATGATTTACGTGACACCGAATCAATGGACTCATTTCCCGGATTGTTGCCAACAGTGCAGGGAGAAGACTATGAAGAACAGTTTTTTTCACAGCAAATGCGGAAGCGGAAAAAGAAAAGAAAAAGATAGTCTGATGGCCTCTTGCACCTAACCTTCTTTTTGCATAATTGCCTGTACTTTTTGCTGTAATTCTTTTTTGTCAGGTAAATACAACTGATATTTGGAAACAAATATTTTATTAGAAATACCACCTGTTGCATATTCCACCAATACTTCATCTTTTTCTGCAGAAAGGATAATTCCTATAGGTTCATTATCATCCACTACATTTTCTTCAGACTTAAAATAGTTCAGATATAAATTCATTTGTCCTATATCATTATGCTCGACCTGTTTTATTTTTAAATCGATCAATATAAAACACTTTAAGATACGATGATAGAATACAAGATCAATATAAAAATGCCTGTTGCGAAGTGATATCTTATACTGTCTTCCTACAAATGTAAAACCTTTTCCCAGTTCTAAAAGAAACATCTGCAGGTTATCAATAATCTTCTGCTCCAGTGCTTTTTCGGTAACACGATGACTTTGAGGTAATTTTAGAAAGTCCAGTATATAAGGATCTTTTATAGCCTCTGTAGAATCGGTTACGATATGACCTTTTTCCGCCAGTTGCAATACTCCTTTTTTATCTTTGCTCAATGCCAGTCTTTCAAAAAGGGAAGAGTTGATCTGCCTTTCCAGTTCGCGATAGCCCCAGTTTTCAAGTACGGCCTGTTTTTCATAAAACTTCCTTGCCGTATTATCAGAAATACCCAACAAAGTAACCAAATGAGTCCAGCTTAATTTGGCAGGCACCGCCTGCCATTTTTGATAAGTCAGATAAAATCTGCGCATATCTAAAATATTACGCCTGCCAAATCCTTTACCGTAACGCTGCCTAAGGTCTTTGGAAAGTGTTGCCAGTAAGTTACTTCCATATTCTGCACGTTCCTCACCGTGCTGCTCATATTCCACGATATGCCTGCCAATTTCCCAGTTGGCTTTCACCAGCTCAGTATTAACTGCCTTAACCGCATTTTGTCTTGCAACCTCAATAGCGGACCCTATGCTGTCCAGTAATTCAGTGTATGTTGATTGTAAAGGTTTCATTGATTTTTTGTTATAGAACAAATGTAAAAAATTCCTTGGTCAACAACTGCTATGATCCGTGAGAAAACCGGTTTTAGAACTATGCCAAATGCTTGCTTATAACGCCGGGCAATGCCAGTGTAGAAAGCAGACTTCTGTTACCCGATAAATTCATCATCCTAACTCTAAAAATAAATGATATGCAGGGTGAAGATGATCTACGGGGCTTAGCTAAAATTATGGCTTTTATGCGTGCCGTCAGTATTTTAATGGTACTGATGCATTATTACTGGTATTGTTATCCCTTTTTTTATGAAAAGGGATGGACATTGGAAGTTATTAACAGAATACTGCTGAATTTCCAAAAAACGGCAGGTTTGTTTTCTTACAGTATTTATACAAAAGTTTTTACCATTGTATTACTCTCTTTAAGTTGCCTGGGAACAAAAGGAGTGAAAGATGAGAAGATAAGTTGGTCTCAGATTATGGGGTTTCTGGCAGTCGGTATTGTACTGTTTTTTTTCAATACTATTTTGCTGAGATGGAATGGGGCAGGCATCCTTTTATATATACTTTCAATGTCAGTAGGATATATTCTCCTCATGATGGCAGGGGTATGGATGAGCCGCTTGTTAAAGCATAATCTGATGGATGATATATTCAATACTGAGAATGAAAGTTTTATGCAGGAAACACGGTTGATGGAAAACGAATATTCTGTCAATCTTCCCACTAAATTCTACTACAGAGGGAAATGGAATCAGGGTTGGATTAACATTGTCAATCCATTCAGAGCAACCATTGTAGTGGGGACACCCGGATCAGGAAAGTCATATGCTATTGTCAATAATTATATTAAACAGCATATCGAGAAGGGTTTCTCCATGTATATCTATGACTTTAAGTTTGATGATCTTTCCACGATTGCTTATAATCATGTCTTAAAACATCAGGATAAATATAAAGTAAAACCAAAATTTTATGTTATCAATTTTGATGATCCCCGAAGAAGCCATCGTTGCAATCCTTTAAATCCTGATTTTATGACGGATATTTCAGATGCCTATGAAGCAGCCTATACCATCATGCTCAATTTAAACAGAACCTGGATTCAAAAACAAGGGGACTTCTTCGTGGAATCTCCCATTATTCTTTTAGCTGCTATTATCTGGTTTCTGAAAATATATGAAAATGGCAAATACTGTACTTTTCCTCATGCCATTGAACTGCTCAATAAAAAATACTCTGAAGTTTTCACGATTCTAACTTCTTATACTGATCTTGAGAATTATCTTTCTCCTTTCATGGACGCATGGCAGGGTGGTGCACAGGACCAGCTTCAGGGGCAAATCGCTTCTGCTAAGATTCCTTTGTCACGAATGATATCTCCTCAGCTATACTGGGTGATGACCGGCGATGATTTTTCTTTGGATATCAACAACCCGAAAGAACCGAAGATATTATGTGTGGGTAATAACCCGGATCGGCAGAATATCTATTCAGCAGCGTTGGGGCTCTATAATTCAAGAATCGTAAAACTTATCAATAAAAAAGGGCAACTGAAAAGTTCAGTGATTATTGATGAATTACCCACGATTTACTTCCGGGGATTGGACAATCTGATTGCAACTGCAAGAAGTAATAAAGTAGCAATATGTCTGGGTTTTCAGGATTTTTCCCAGCTGGCAAGAGATTATGGAGATAAAGAAAGTAAAGTGATTCAGAATACAGTGGGGAATATATTCAGTGGTCAGGTGGTGGGAGACACAGCTAAAAATCTTTCAGAACGTTTTGGAAAAGTCCTGCAGAAAAGACAAAGTATGACCATCAACAGAAACGATACATCCACTTCTATATCCACCCAGCTGGATAGTCTGATACCGGCTTCTAAAATTTCAACATTAAGCCAGGGAATGTTTGTAGGAGCTGTATCTGATAATTTTGATGAAAGGATTGAACAGAAGATGTTTCATGCAGAAATTGTAGTGGATAATGAGAAAGTAGCTGAGGAAGCTAAATCTTATCAGAGGATACCGGAGATTTTATCATTTGTAGATGAAAATGGAGAAGACCGGTTCACGTCAATGATTGAAGAGAATTATAAAAATGTTAAGCAGGATGTTATGAGGATTATTGAAAATGAAATTGAGCGTATTAAAACTGATCCTGAGTTAAAGCATTTAATCCCAAAAGAATAAAGCAAAAATCCCCGAATACCGGGGATAAAAACTAATAACCATGAAAACTCAAATTAAACATGAGAATCAGATGCAAATCTACTGCAAATAAGTTTTTTACAATTCATATCATCTATAAGTTGTATTGTAAATACAGTTTGCTTCGTTTAAATAGAGTGAAAATTACTGACCTATTGGCTTTTTTCAAATTCAAATGAGACTTCAGCTTTGTCATTCAGTATAATATGAGCGTTAAAAATTTTTCCTGATTTACTTTTCATTCCTTTTATTAATGATGTTTTACCTGTGTTAACGAGTCTTTCGATGTCATTTAATGAGATTTGGATACTGCAGATATTTCTAAACAGCAACCAATTGCAACGAGTATCAGGACACTTCACAATATGTTCATGAATAACCAAATGCTGCGTTTTGCATTTTGGGCATATAATCTTGGGAATATGTGGCTGTTCAATGTGGATCTGCAGTAATTCCTTGGTGACAGATGTTGTATAATTTTCGATTTGCTTTTGAAATTCGGATGCATTACATTCATTATTTTCTATACATTGCATTTCTAATTCCCATTCTGCAGTCAAGGAAACATCGGCTATTTTTTTATCTTTTACCAGATCATATACTTTTAATCCTTTATCCGTTGGGATAAGTGATTTATTTTCTCTTTTGATATAATCCCGATGAATCAATGTTTCAATAATAGATGCCCGTGTGGCAGGTGTACCAATACCTATATTTTTTAATATTTTTCGCTGTTCTGCTTCTTCAACACCTTTCCCTGCATTTTCCATTGCAGACAATAGACTTCCTTCAGTATAAAGACTGGGAGCTTGGGTTTTCTTTTCAAGAATAATAATCTCTTTAATTTTGAGCTCTTCACCTTCTCTGAACTCTGGAAACTCCTGAACATCCTCAAAATCATTTGAAGAATTACCGGTGATATTACGCCAGCCTTTTTGTAAGATTTTACATCCTTGGGCTGCAAAATCGAAATGAAGCACCTGTAAATTAATGTCTGTAATTTCTTTAATGCAAGGTTGTGAAACAGCCTCCAATAATCGGAAAGCTATCAACTCATAAATAGCATTTTCTTTTGCCGTTAGTGCTGAAGGAATTTTTTCAGTAGTGAGCAATCCATAATGATCAGTAACTTTCACATCATTGACAATTCTTTTATTAAAGTTTCCCCAAGGAAGTGAACCCGCTGCATTTTTATAAGGCTCTTTTTCCTGAAGAATCCTTATAAGATCAGGTATTTCCGGCCACAGATCTTCCGGGATGTATTGACTTCCCGTTCGAGGATAGGTAATAAATTTATTCTCATAGAGACTTTGAGTAATATTTAGCGTTTCCTCTGCACTGAAATTTAATCTTTTGTTTGCCTCTTTCTGTAGGCTTGTCAAATCAAATAGGAGAGGAGCCTGCTCTTTTACCGTCTTTACATCAATAGAAGTAATTTTTGCTGTTGTGGGGCTTCTTTCCAATGATTTTACAATATCTTCAGCTTGTTTTCTTTCTGTGAATTTTAGTTTTCCAAGACTATTGAATTCAATAAAGTCCTTTTGATGGCGAAGTTCAATCTGCCAGTATTTCTGGCTGATGAATTCTTTGTGCGCCTGATAACGTTTGCAGATTAAACCCAGTGTCGGAGTCTGAACTCTTCCCAATGAATATAATCCATTCCCTGCGGCTACCGTCAAGGCCTGAGTGGTATTAATTCCTAGTAACCAGTCAGCTCTGCTTCTGCACTGACCCGCATGGAACAATCCCTCATATTGACCTCCCGGTTTTAAATTTTGAAATCCGTTTTTAATGGCTTTTTCCGTTAAGGAACTGATCCATAGCCTTTCAAACGGTTTTTTGCAATGCAGGTATTCATAGATATACCGAAAGATAAGTTCTCCTTCTCTTCCTGCATCTGTTGCCACAATAATACTGTCGCATACAGCAAATAGTCTTCCCATGATTTTCAGTTGTTTGGATGCTTCCGGATCCACTATAAACTGTCTGCCTTTTTTTACTTTTCTGATGGTTAATTTGAAAGGTGCGGGTAGAATAGGTAATGCCTGTTGACTAAAGTTTGAAATACCGTAATCTTCAGGCATAGCCAATGCCAATAAATGACCAAAAGACCAGGTAACGGCATAGCCATTACCTGTTAAATATCCATTATTTTTTTCAGTTGCTCCTAAAACCATCGCTATTTCTCTGGCAACACTGGGCTTTTCTGCTAATATTACTTTCATATTGATTATTTTTGAAGTTTATATTAAATGGTTCGTCTTCTTGTGCGAGACTGAGGTTTATCCTGCTGATTGTTATCTTTAGGGGATTGTTGTCCTTTCAGTAATGGCTCTTTTACATTCTTAGTGGTTTCATTGGTCCTACCTTCCGAATTAACCGCAGTTTGGGTTTTGTATCCCTCCGTAGGTTTTGTCTGCTCTCTCACTTTGTTTGGGTTTTGAAAGGAGAAATCAACTTTTCCTGTTTCTTGATTAAGGGTAATATAGCCCTGATAAGGCTGACCTTTTTTATCCAGCAGTTCATCCAGATAGATGGTTTGTCCTCTTTTAAATTTCTCATACTGTTCCTCGTTTAAGTCCTTACCTCTGAATGTTCTTGGAACTTCCGAATGAGATTGTTGCTGATGCTCTTTATGATCGAACAGAAATTCCACATATTTTTTATCAGCATTAAACTGAACACGTGCATTAAAAGGCTCTCCTTTGGTAGAGATCATACCTTCAAGATATAATGCCTGGCCTTCTATCAGTGTTTGCTTTTGTTCTTCATTTAATTTGATGCCTTTAATTTCATTGGGAATTTTTATATTCTCAACTTTGTAAGCAACCAGTTCATTTGTCAGCCTATCTCTGCTGATAACGGAAGGAATAATTTCATCGTTTTTTGGATTGATAAGATCCACAACGCGTCCCATATTGCCATTTTCCATTAAATTTTTCTTGTCTTCTGCGGTAAACTCATGACCCAGAAACTTAAAATTGAAATTGGGTTCTTTTCTTATTCCATGAATATTGATGACCACATCACCCTCATCATTGGTATTCAGTGAAAGCCGGGCATCCATTCTTGTAAGGGCTGTTCCGAGATTGATGGTAACAGGAACGAGTCCATTGGTTTTAAATCCTTTTAACATAGGATCTAAGGCATTTTCTTTTTCTAATTTCTCTTGAGTTAATCCGAATTTTGACATCATATTCCAGTCGATTTGATCAGCGGAATACTGATATTCTTTTTCTGATAAAGGGTTTGTACTCATCGTATTGGTTTTTGGGGTTAATATTTTGTGGGTATTTAGAAATTCTTCACCCTCAGTACTGGGATGAGTAAGGTGGTGTTGGATCTGTTTTCCAATTTTTTCTGATTCTTTGAGTGGCGATTTAAAAAAGTTGAACAAAGTAGGATCTTTGAGCTGACTCAAAAAATTGGAGAAAAAGTTGGAGAATAAATCGCCCTGCTTATCAATCTTTAGAAATTGATTCTGATTCTTTTGAGTGTTAGGTACTGTTTTCAGGTCTCCTTTTTCATCTATTGTTTTTACAGCTTCAATCTTGTTGGTTTTGGGGTTTAAAACCAATAGAATGTTGATTAAAGAAGGATCTTGATTTTGAGTGTTTTGAATGTCTTCCATGATGCTAAATATTTATTTAACATCGAAGGTAGGGTAGAAGGATAAGATAAATTGAAAGTGGCAGTGAACGGAATAATTTGGTCTGGATTGTCTGGATTTGTATTTGTTATTTCAATTTATTCGAATAATATAATAAATAAAGATGAGAATTTTCTTGACAAACTTCTTAGATACATTTTTTTAATTAGCTAACTATTGTACATGCTATTTTAATCCTTAATACGTGGGTTTGTAATATTTATTTAAGTGTTAGATTCTTACAAGATCATATAGTATCTTAAAAGTGCAATGAAATATCCTCAAGTTTATAAATATTTTATATTAAATCACATTAATATGACTTGTTCAGACAAAAAAAACTAAATTTGAACAAAATTTAAAAGCTAATTACTAACTCAAACAACAGGGGAATGAAAAAAATCTATCTCTGTGCATATATCGTATGCACCACTCTTGGGCTATCTGCTCAGGAAGTTCTCTGGCAAAAAGATATCAAATCCTCAACTCAGGATTTTCTAAGTCAGGTCACTACAACAATAGATCAGCAGTATTTGATCACAGGAAGCTCAATACAGAGTGATAAACTCCAACAGGGAAGCAGGCAGAATAACGGTTACGATTTCCACCTGGTTAAACTGAACCAACAGGGAGAAGAAGCCTGGGAAAAGTATTTCTCAGGAAATAACCATGATTATCTCTCTGCTACAGTATCTACTCAGGATGGTGGGTTTCTATTGGCTGGAACATCGTATTCTGGAAAAGGGCTGGATAAAAAGGAAGACTCTAAAGGCGGATCAGATATCTGGCTGATCAGAATTAATGAGTTTGGAGATGAGTTATGGCAGAAAACCTTAGGAACGAGTTCCGATGAAGAAGCAAGAGCAGTGATTCAAAGTACAGATTTAGGCTTTTTTGTAGCCGGAAATGTACAGAACTCATCTAAAGGTTATGGTTCCAAAGATGTATGGATCACCAGACTCGACAAAGATGGAAAAGAACTTTCACAACTTGTCTTAGGTGGAAAAGGGTTGGATGAAGTGGAGAAAATGATTCCGACAAAAGATGGCGGAGCCTTATTGGGAATCTATTCAAGGAGTTCCGAGGTTCGTGTTTCTGGATCTGGGGATAACCCTCGTGGGAATGTATCACCATCTGATCCTCGTACCGCGAATCCCGCATCCCGCACCGCAAAATCCACAGAAAATTTTGGAGAAGGTGATTACTGGATCATCAAACTGGACAAAACCGGAAAAGTAGAATGGGAAAAGAACTTTGGAGGGAAGGGAGACGATCATATCAGAACCCTGGCTTTAACTTCAAACGGTTATCTCATCGGTGGTGAATCCCGCTCCGAAAGATCTGGAAACAAAACCGTAGGTGTTGAAGAAGGAACAGATTTGTGGTTAATTGCCCTTAATGAAAGAGGTGATGAGCAATGGCAGAAATCCTACAATTTCAAGAATCGTGATATTCTGATGGGAGCAAGCGTGATTCATTCTGCAGATGGCAAATCCTCAAAAGGAATTTTATTAGGTGGTTACACTCAGGCCGAAGGAAGAATAGAAAAAGATGATGAAACCTTCTGGATGCTGTATTTAGATGGCAACGGAAATGAACAGTGGCGAAAGCATGTAGCAGGAGAATCCCGACAAAAAGAAGAACGACTTTCAGATGTAAAATTAAATAAAGATGGTTCTATTGTATTAGCCGGAACCAGTGCTAAAGAACTGGGAAAAGAGAACTGGAAGATTGTAAAGCTGGGAGATAAGCAGGTGAATGATCTGATTGAAAAATATGACATCAAGATCTATCCGAACCCAGTTTCAGACTATGCCTATATAGAAATTGGCTTTGATTTCAAAGAAGCCGATATTATGCTGTATGATATGAGTGGAAGACAGCTTCAGAACCTGAAAACCAAGAACAGCGTGACCAAAATTAATACCCAGGCTTTAATACAGGGAGCTTATTTGGTGACTATAAAAACGGATAATAACAAAACAGCGAATGCAAAACTAATTAAAAAGTAAATACGGATGAATAAAATATATATATCGTTATCATTGCTGATAACGTCTTTAACTTTCTCACAACAACTACAAGACAAAATTCAGATAAAATCACCACAATCCTATGCTTTTGAAAAGCATGGAAATGTCCCTATTAATTTATACACAGGAACTTTGGATCTTAAGGTTCCAATCTATTCTATTCCAACCAGTGGAGGAAAGAATATTGATGTTTTCGTTTCATATGATTCATCTGGTTTTTTACCGCATAAGAAATCTGATTTTGCAGGAATGGGTTGGTCCATGCTTGCCGGGGGTAGAATTACAAGGACTTTAAACAGAATTCCGGATGAATATCAAGGTAATCCAACTTGGATGGGGTCAAGCCCATTTGATTCGGGAGTAGATTTTCACGGCTTTCTTACTGGTGTACGTTTGAACGCTTATAGCAATGCACAGGTCTATGACCTGAATAGCGGTGCCGGTGGTATTACAGGATTAGATTGGCGACTTGGAACGGTTGAGAATGGCTATGAGGGAGAACCTGATATTTTTAACTTTAACGCAATGGGGTTAAGCGGAAAGTTTGTTATTGGTAATGATGGTAATGTATTGGTAGAATCAGAAGATCCGAATATTAAAGTAGATTTGTCGGGTATGGTATCCTATGGTGGTAAAGAATTTTGTAAACCACCCAATCAGACTATTGTTGTTACTGATGGACAGGGTAATAAGTATTACTTCGGAGGTGATTTTTCAAAGTATGAAATCAGTTACTCACTACCACAGCCGGGTATGAGTAAGAACAATTGGTTTAAAGGTTTTCCTTATATCAGTTCTTTCAGTCTTTCAAAGGTTGAGTTTACGAATGGGCAGACTGTTACCTTTGGATATGTTCAAGATACGTTAAACAGTACTTTTTGCAGTCTTGCCACTTCGTCATCCAATGTAATGGCCAACTCTAAATTGATGAATTTTGAAGGATACTATCAGGATGGAGCACGAATTGATGACTGGCAAAACTGCCCAGGTGGTTGGGTTGGCTGTGGTTCAGCGATAAGCAGCACCTCAAATCTCAGTGAAAATTTTGTGCTGACAAAACGCTCACTTTTAGAAAGTATTACTTACGGAACTCATCAGATAAAGATCAATTATAAGGATGTCGGATATCCTATCAAGCATTATGAAGGCAGTTCATCAGCGCTTCTGTTTAATGAATATGTAATAGACAATATTCAGCTTTTAGATAATAACCATCTAATACAAAATAATGTGTTTACTTATGAGGACCTTGGAGGAACGAATAGAAGACCTTTTCTTAAGAACATAACGAATCCTGTAAGTAATAAAGTATATGGTTTTGAATATTACAATACAGATAATTTACCCAGATACGTTACCAAGGGAATTGATCATTGGGGATACTGGAATGGAAATGATAACAACCAGAACCTGGCGCCTTATGATACCTATAATGCTATTACTGGAGACTATACACTAAATAATACATTTAGAGATCCTAATGTTCAAAAATATAATGTGGGCTTACTGAGCAAAATAATTTATCCAACTAAAGGTTATTCTGTTTTCGAGTATGAGGCACCTTATTATGGACAGAGGGTAGAAAGAACATCAGCAAGTGCATTTCTTCCTATTCTGATGAATAATGGAGGAGCAATAGGAGGAGCAAGAATTAAAAAACAATATGATTATTCAGAAAACGGTGGAATAATCAATAACAAGGAATATCGGTATACTAATACTTTAAATGGGACAACGTCATCCGGAATACTTATGAACTGGCCTAGATATATTTACTATATTGAATTTAATACTCCTACATCCTATCAAAAGCTAATGATCAGGTCAAGCTCCAATGTACAGCAAAATTCATTAGACAGTTATAATATAGGATATCAAAAAGTTTATGAGATTGATGCAGGAAAAGGTATTACAGAATACGACTTTACAAGTTATGTGGATTATCCGGATATTATGACCCCGGATGCAGGTAATCTTAGAGAATATAACAATATGGGCTCTCCTTCACCATTGAATTTATATAAAAATTTTAAAAACTTATATGGAATTGATCGAACCATCTTAAGGGGTAAATTGAAAACTAAAACTATTTATTCGGAAGGTTCAACAAATCCGCTGAATAAGACTGAATTCACTTATAATGATAATATAGACTATAACCCTAATAACACAAAGGACAATAATAATTATGTGAGTTTTAATCATCTGTCAGGAGCATGGGTGCAGGGGTACAAAAAATATATGAATTCTTCGTCCATTAAAAAGAAGACAGTGACGGATTTTTTTAATAATGCTCCTATAAAAACTACTACAGAATATTTGTATGATAATAACATTCACTTAAACCTTACTAAAGAAAAAACCGAGTATTCATCAGGAGATATTTATGAAACTAAATACCAATATACTAATGATATTTTACATGGAAGTCCTAATCATCCTGCTAGTATGGTTCCTCCTTATGCATTTTTAGTTAACTTTTTCTCTAAAGATCTTCTAGGTATTCCATTAGTTGTCTCTAATTATAAGAATAATAAATTTTTAAATAGAACTCAAACTCTTTATGAGTTTACTCAAAATAATGATATATATAACATAACGAGACCTAGAAAAAAACTGTATTATACGGAAGAAAAAAATGTTATTTCGCAGCCTATGATTACTTTACCTGATACTAATTATGGGTCAGTAGAAGTGAGCTATGATCAATATGATGATAAAGGTAATATATTACAATATACCACGAAAGACGGTGTTTCAACCGTTATCATCTGGGGATATAACAAAACTCAACCAATTGCCAAGATTGAAAATGCAAAACTGGAGAACATTGGGCAGTCATTGATAGATTCGATTGTCAATGCTTCCAATACAGATGCTTTGTTGACTCCTAATGCTGATGAAACAACCTTTTTATCTGCTTTAAATACATTCAGAAATAGTTTAGCTACCTACCAGGTCTCTACTTATACTTATGATCCCTTAATTGGAGTAAGAAGTATCACTCCACCATCCGGAATAAGAGAAAGCTATCTCTATGATTCAGCTAATAGACTAGAAAAAGTAGTGGATGCTAACGGAAACATATTAAAGGAAATGAAATATAACTACAAAAACTAACAACTGATGAAAAAACTCATAATTCCCATAGGCATTGTGCTGAGCCATTCAGTATATGCCCAGCTTACCCAGGGAGAAAACTATATCCAGACCAAAACCTATCTGGATTATAATGGAACTACACCTTCAAAAACCTCAGAAACGGTTCAGTATTTTGACGGTTTGGGAAGACCCAAGCAGGTAGTTAATGTAAAAGCATCACCGCTGGGAAGAGATATGGTCATCCATATTGAATATGACCAGTTTGGAAGACAGGTTAAAGATTATCTGCCAGTTCCCCAGGGAGGAAGCTTAAACGGAGCTATTGTTCCCAATCCGTTATCCAATGCAGCCAATACCCCTTATGGCTCAGAAAAAATCTATTATGAGAAGATCTTGGAAAACTCCCCTTTGGATAGGATTCAACAACAGATTCAAGTAGGTAATGACTGGAACAGTAAGCCTGTAAAATTTGATTATGCAGCCAATATTGACGGTGAAGTAAAAAAATATGTGGCTACTTTTAATTATTCAACCTTTGAATCCAGTATTACTTTACCAGGAACTTATGGTGGTGGCCAGCTGTATAAAAATATCGTTACCGATGAAGACGGCAACAAAACCATCGAATTTAAAAACGGCAAAGGGCAGGTTTTATTAGTGAGAAAAGTAATAAGTGCAACAGAAAACGCTGATACTTACTATGTTTATAATGATTATGACCAACTTGCTTTTGTAATTCCTCCCATAGCTTCTGTTTTACCGTCAACAGACCAAACTACTTTAGATACTATTTGTTATCAGTATAAATATGATGGGAAAAACCGAATGGTAGAAAAGAAAGTTCCTGGCAAAGGTTGGGAATATATGGTATATGATAAAGCTGATAGGCTGGTTTTGACTCAGGATGCTAACCTAAGAGCGAAGGGACAATGGTTGTTTACCAAATACGACCAGTTTTCAAGATCAATTTATACAGGAATATTAGAAAGCCCTGCAGGACGTATTCAACAAGCGAATGTCGTAGAAGGACATGGATCAAATAATGAAATAAGAAGTAATTCGAGTTGGAATAATAGTGGAATGGATTTTTTTTATTCTACAGATAAAGCTTATCCTACTACCAATTTTAAAGTGCTCAGTGTCAATTATTATGATACCTATCCAGGATATAGTTTTAATCCCCCTTTCCCATCAGTAATTCAGGGAGCAGATACTTTAACAGAAGCTATTTCACAGGACGGAAAGAGTACCAAAGGCTTACCTGTGATGAGTATGGTCAAGAATATTGAAGATGATAACTGGACAAAGAATTACACTTATTATGACACTAAAGGCAGAGTGGTAGGAATTCATTCTATTAACCATCTGGGAGGCTATAGTAGAATAGAATCTAAACTGGATTTTGCAGGAGCTGCTAAAACTGTTATCACAAGACATAAACGACTGGTAACCGATACCGAAAGAGTCATTACAGAAACCTTTGAATATGACCATCAGAACAGACTGCTGGTCCACAGACATCAGGTAGATAGTAACCCTGTAGAAATTCTTACCCAGAATACCTATAATGAAATCTCCCAATTGGAATCTAAAAAAGTAGGGGGTATTGCTTTAGGATCACCCCTTCAGCAGATGGATTATAAATACAATATCCGTGGCTGGATGACTAAGATCAATGATCCTAAAAATCTTGGGGGAAAATTATTTGGATACGAGATCAGATATAACAATCCTGAAATTTCTATAAAATCACCAGGCAGGTTTAATGGGAATATTGCAGAGATAGATTGGAAAAACTCATCAGAAGATGTATTTAAAAGATACAATTATGAATATGATGGTCTGAACCGTTTAAAAAACGGTTTCTACTCAGAACCCAATGCTACGAATCCCGGGAATGGTAATTTTGATGAATACCTTACCTATGATCTGAACGGGAATATCAATACCCTGAAAAGAAAAGCCATTCCTGTATCAGGACAAACATCAGCTTTGGTAGATGACCTTGAGTATAAATACACAGGAAACCGTCTGAATCAGGTCATAGAATCTGCGATGAATGATACAGGATATGAGGGTGGTAATAATATGATAGATTATGATGTGAATGGGAATATGACCACT
The DNA here is from genome assembly GCF_004119455.1 of Chryseobacterium sp. CH25. Classification (GTDB taxonomy): domain Bacteria; phylum Bacteroidota; class Bacteroidia; order Flavobacteriales; family Weeksellaceae; genus Chryseobacterium. The sequence continues at coordinate 223,707 of NZ_NRQT01000001.1, read as the reverse complement.
ATGAAAGATAAAGGGATTAATTCTATTGTTTATAATCATCTTAATCTTCCCAATGCATTTGTAACGAGCCATCCGGATCCTATCATTGTTGGGCAACAATCTAGTGCTAATATTGGATATTTATACCGTGCAGATGGAACAAAGCTGAGAAAAATCTATTCCACCAGACCTGCTAGAGGAAATACAAGAACCACTATGACTGATTATCTGGATGGATTTCAGTATTCTTATAGAGAAGGTGGGGGAATATGTATAACCTGTCGTACAGAATCTGCTTTTGAAGAACAGGCTTACGGAAGCATCAGCAAAACCTTTCCTGATCTGGGAGATCCCCCAACATGGAAGCTTGATTTTGTACCTACAGCAGAAGGTTTTTACAGTTTCACAGAAAACCGTTATATTTACCAGTATAAAGATCACTTAGGAAATGCAAGAGTGAGTTTTACTAAAAACAGTGAAGGCGTTCTTGAAGTTACGGATACCAATAACTATTATCCTTTTGGACTAAACCATATTTCAGGTATGTTTAGTAGTTCTAATTTTGGGGGATTATATAGCTACAAGTACAATGGCAAGGAATTGCAAGAGACAGGAATGTATGATTATGGTGCGAGATTCTATATGCCTGATTTAGGAAAATTTGGGATACAGGATCCATTAAGTGAATTACAGTTTCAATATAGTCCGTACTCGTATGCTTTTAATAATTCCATTAGTTTTATAGATCCTACGGGTATGATTGGGGAAAGATTTGAAACAGGACCTGGTAATGATAAGAAGACTGAAATTAATCCAAATGAAAGAGGTGGCGCTAATAAACCTATTGAAATTGAGGGAGTTGTAGTGACGGGTATTAAAAAAATTACACAAAAAACAGCTGATGTAATTTCTAAAATAAATATCCAAGAAACATTATCTTTTCTAGCACCAATCAGACCAAACACACCGGAAGAAAATGCTTGGCTTAGAAGTAAATATGGTTATGGTAAAAGCATGTTGGGTGATATAAAAGGTGTAGGAAAGTTAATTATGGATATACCAAGTCTTTTATCTAATTCAATCCAATCAATTGGTGATAGTGAGAATGGTAGAGAAATGATTGCTGCAACTGCAATTTTGCTCATAAACACAAAGAAAGGCAAATTTGGAAAAGTTGTTAGAATGGGAGCTGGAGATGGCAAATTTTTAAAATTGGCAAAAAGTCTTAAATTAAATGCAACTAGTCCAACTTCAAAAAGCATATTAGAGAATGCTGACTTAACTGTACAAGAGTTTATTTCGGCCCATAGGCAAGGTGGAATAAAAGAAGTTTTTCCAGAAGAATATTTGGAAAGTACAGTTAAAGAGGCTTTAAAGAGTGGTGATACTACAGTCAGAAAATTATTAACAGATAATAGATTTTTAAAATAATGGAAAATAAAGATCAAGAAATAAATAAGCTTCTTAGTAAAATAGAAAATGAATCATTACCTGAGTTTAAAATTGTTGACTTTTGGGATGCAGATACGACTGCAATAGGAATTCAAGTAGGAAGTAATTTAATATATGTTTCAACTTTTAATTATGATAAAACCGGTAAGTATAATGTTATTATAGAAGAGTATGATACAGGTAAGATTATTAAAGGTGAAAAAGAAAATTCATATACTGAGTTAATCGAAATTATTCAAAATACATAAATGGCTATGTAGATATTTTAATTTCTAATTATTTAAAAATCTTTTACTTAGCATACCATGTAGAATTATAAATACAAAGCCCTGTAAATCCAGGGCTTTTATTGTTATTAAAATTATTTGGTTTTTTTTCAAATGCTTTTTTGTGAGAGTTAATTCTCTTAAGTGCCAAATACCATTATTTTAAACTTGAAAATGTTTAAATGTGAAAATAAAGAAGTTTTTATATTTTTGAAATCGAAATTTCTAGTTTGTCCTAGGCTTACTGAAGCAATAACCGGACGCTTACCGTACTTGCTTTCTTTATCTCTATGCCAGGCAACAGTACTGTTATTATTCCTATACAAATTGACTAAAACACCATTGAAATGGAAATTGATAAAATTCTTCTGAATTGAATAAACCGAGACTGGTTCAATCTAGGCTTCTCTAAATAATTGTATTAACAATATCCCACTTATAGACTTTTTTTATAAGATCGTTTGTTGGTATTAAAAGCAATATTTTCTAATCTCTGAATATCTTTTCGCAGTTCCAGAAACATATCTGTTACGTTATGATTTGCATTGCTGGGTTCAAAATCCTCCGGAAATATTCCTGAAGCATACTGCCAGACTTCAACAATTTCTTCTAAGGGAATATCATAAGTTTCATAGAACGGATTATCTGCCGCTACAGTAATAGATTTACTTTGCCGGGCAGTGAGTCTCTTGTAAGAAATCCCATCATTGAGGGTCACAAATATGTAGCTTTTATCAGGTTTCAGATCGTCTATATTTTCAACATATTTGCCGATAATGTAAGATCCATCCTTGAAAGGAGGCATGGAATCTCCATAGGCCGGAAAAGCCCGATATTTTCCATTTGTTAAAAAAGGTAGTGAGATTCTTTGCAGTCCTTCAATATACTCCGGATCACTGTAGCCGGATAAATAGCCCATTGATGCTTTTTGTGGGATGATTTCAATGCTGTTATTTCCTAATTGATCCACAACAACAGGTAGGACAATTCTATTATCCGGAAGTTTCAATATATCCTCCAATGGATACTTTCGGATATCAACGGTGAGGAGCAGATCAATACTTAAATTGAAATACTTTGAAATTCTGATCAATATTTCATAAGGAGCTTCTGAACGTCCATCTTCATATTTTGAATACCGGACTCTGCTCAGCATAATTTTATCCGCAAGTTCCTGCTGGGATATTTTTTTCTGAGTTCTTAAAAACCTGATATTATCTGAAAAAATTGACATTGATACAAATTGTATCTGCAAATATAGTTAAAAAGATACAATATGTATCTAATTTTGTAACATGAACCGGTCGATTGTACATATGGATCTGGATACATTCTTTGTATCCTGTGAGAGGCGTAATAATTCTAAGCTTAACGGAATTCCTCTGATTATAGGAGGTGGTGACCGTGGAGTGGTAGCGTCATGCTCCTATGAAGCAAGAAAATTCGGAGTGCGATCTGCTATGCCCATTCGAATGGCACTCAGGTTATGTCCGGATGCAAAAGTCATTCGGGGAGACCATGAACTGTATTCCAATTTATCTCATACGGTGACTGAAATTATTCAGGAAAAAGTTCCGGTAATGGAAAAGGCGAGCATTGATGAATTTTATCTGGATCTTTCAGGAATGGACAAATTTTTCGGATGTTATCAGTGGACAAAAGAAATTGCATCCGCTGTTACTAAGGAAGCAGGACTTCCTATCAGTTTTGCTTTGTCAGCTAATAAGACCGTTTCAAAAATAGGGACGGGAGAATCAAAGCCTGTCGGCAGACTGGAAATCAAAGATTTGGAGATCAGACCTTTTTTAAATCCACTCTCTATTAAAAAGATTCCGATGGTTGGAGACAAAACGTTTCAGTTATTATCAAGAATTGGAATTCGTACCATACATACCCTATCTGAAATGCCTGTTCTGGTTTTACAGCAAATGATCGGTGTAAACGGAAAAGAACTGTGGAAAAAAGCCAATGGGATTGACGAGAACCCTGTAGTACCTTATTCAGAAAGAAAATCCATTTCTACGGAAAGGACCTTTACCAATGATACGATGGATGTGGCAGAACTGAAAAGGCTGATATCCGGAATGGCGGAACAGCTGGCTTATCAGCTAAGACAGGAAAAATGGCTGACCTCAACAGTGGTTGTAAAAATCCGTTATGCCAATTTTGATACGGAAACCAAACAATGTAAGGTTTCTTACACTTCTGCAGATCATACCTTATCAAGAGTGGCTTTGGAATTATTCAATAAAGTATATACCAGAAGAATGCGGCTTCGTCTCGTAGGACTGCGATTTACAGGACTTGTTCATGGGAACCATCAGATGAATCTGTTTGAAGATACAGAACAGCAGATGAATTTATATCAGACCATGGATTACCTGAAGAATCGCTTTGGAATGGGAGCCCTGGGCAGAGCTTCAGGTTTTAATTTTGAAAAATAGAACTTTAAACTTTCAACAATGTTTTTAAATTGTCATTCTTTTCACAGTCTTCGCTATGGAACCTTATCCATAGAAGAATTGGTGAAACAGGCTCATGAGTTAGATATTACAGAACTGGTGCTGGCAGATATCAATACTATTACCGGAATTTATGATTTTAAAAAAGAATGTGAAAGGGTTGGTATTAAACCTATTGCAGGAATTGAGGTTCGAAATGAAGGTAAACTCCTTTATATTGCTATTGCTAAAGAGTTTTCAGGGATAGGTGAAGTGAATACTGTTATTACTGAGCATAACTGTGAGGAGAAAGAACTCTCAGAAGTTGCGCCGGGATTTGAAAATGTATTTGTAATCTATCCTATGAGTAATATTCCTGCTGAGTTGAAGGAAAATGAGTGGATAGGAGTCAGAATAGAAGAATTGAATTTTCTAATAAGACCTGAATATCAAAAACTGATTTCCAAAATGGTTGTACTGCATCCTGTTACCTTCAGAACGAATGAAGAATATGAATTACACAAAATTCTCAGAGCCATTGACCATAATACCTTATTGTCAAAACTGACCAAAAGAGAAGTTTGCAGAAAATCAGAATATTTTATTAATGAACAGTCTATAGCGGAAGTATTTGAAAGATATCCCCAGATCCTTAAAAACACAAAGAAAATTTTAGCAGAATGCAGTTTTGAATTTGATTTTAAAAAGGTAAAGAATAAGCAGTTTTATACAAAATCAAAAGCCAATGATGTAAAATTACTTAAGAGATTGGCGTATTCAGGATTGGAAAAAAGATATGGAAACGATCATGAAGTGGCCAGAAAAAGGGTGGAAAAAGAATTGAAAGTAATTGATGAACTTAATTTCTGTTCCTACTTTCTTATAACCTGGGATATTATCCGCTACAGCAACAGCATGGGGTTTATGCATGTAGGAAGAGGGAGTGGAGCAAATTCTATTGTAAGTTACTGTTTGGGAATAACAGACATCTGTCCATTGGAGCTTGACCTGTATTTTGAACGTTTTTTAAATCTTAACCGAAAATCTCCACCTGATTTTGATATCGACTGGAGCTGGCAGAACAGAGATGCTATATTGGAATATATTTTTGACAGATATGGCAAAGAACATGTTGCCTTCTGCGGAACAAATGTGGAATTTAAATACAAGTCAATTTTCCGGGAAGTGGGAAAAGTGTTTGGACTTCCTAAGGAAGAGCTGGATGAGCTGGCGACAAAACCCATGGAAACCCATGACCAAAACCAAGTTGTTCAGATGATACAGAAATATGGTAAACTACTCGAGAAATTTCCCAATCAGAGAAGTATGCATTCGTGTGGGATTTTGATTTCTGAAGATCCTATTACCCACTATACAGCCCTCGAAATGCCCCCCAAAGGATTTCCGATTGTTCAGTTTGATATGAATGTGGCGGAAGATATAGGGTTGGAGAAGTTTGATATTCTTTCCCAAAGAGGTTTAGGAACTATTAATGATACAGTAGCTCTTGTTAAGAAAACCAAAGGAATTGCAGTGGATATCCGGGATACGTCTTTGTCAAAAGATGAAGAAAAGACCAATGAATATCTGGCCATAGGAAGAACTATCGGATGTTTCTATATCGAATCTCCTGCCATGCGCGGTCTTTTAAGAAGATTGAAATGTGATAATTATAGAACACTGGTAGCAGCTTCCTCTATCATCAGGCCCGGAGTGGCACAAAGCGGAATGATGCGGGAATATATTTTCAGGCATAATCATCCCGACCAGTTTGAATATTTTCATCCGGTATTTGAAGAACATCTGAAGGAAACTTATGGAATTATGGTGTATCAAGAAGATGTTCTGAAGATTGCCCAGCATTTTGGAGGACTATCTCTGGCTGATGGTGATATTTTACGAAGAGCGATGAGTGGGAAAGGAAGATCCATTAAAAAACTTCAGGAAGTAAAAACCAATTTTTTGCATCCTGTAAAGAAAAAGGACATTCAGAAATAATGACAGCTGAAGCATACCGGCAGATTGAATCTTTCGCAGGATATTCTTTTTGCAAGGCCCATTCAGCATCATATGCGGTAGAAAGTTATCAGAGTTTGTATTTAAAGGTATACTATCCTTTGGAGTTTATGGTTTCCGTGATTAATAACCAGGGTGGATTTTACCGGACTGAAGTCTATATTCATGAAGCAAAAATGTCTGGTGGAAATATTCAGGTTCCCTGTATTAATAGCAGTGAGTATCAAACAACATTGAAAGGAACAGATATTTACCTTGGTTTAATGCTTCTGGAAGGGTTAGAAACAAGAATCGCTCACGGTATTGTTGAAGAACGGGAAACTAACGGAATATATACCTCTTTGGAGAATTTTATAAGACGTATTCCCATTGGTATTGAAACTGTACAGATCCTGATTTTTATAGGAGCATTCCGATTTACAGGAAAACCTAAAAATGAACTGCTTGTAGAGGCAAGAATTCTGTTGATCAATTTTAAGCCTGAAAACAGAGGACTTATGCTGATTGAAGAACCCGTTCAGGAGTTTAAACTGCCTGAATTAAAACGGGAACACTTTGAAGATGCTTTTGATGAAATTGAACTCATAGGTTTTCCCGTTTCATGCAGTCCTTTTGATCTTTTACAGACCTCATATAGAGGTTCTGTTTTTGTAAAAGATTTATTGACGTTTCACAAACAGCAGGTTAAAATGCTGGCTTACCTGATTTCAAGGAAGCATGTCCCTACAAAGAAAGGGACCATGTATTTTGGGACCTGGATTGATGTGAACGGAGATTATTTCGACACGGCCCATTTTCCGGATAGCCTGAAACAATATGATTTTCAGGGGGGCGGGTGCTATTTGCTTCTGGGGACCGTAGAAGTCGATTTTCATTTTCCTACCGTTACCATTCATAAAATGGCAAAGATGCCCATGATTCCTGATCCAAGGTATGCGTATGATAAAGAAAAACAGTATGATATCCACAGGCAGATCAGAGAAGATGTAAGCATGACTTATAGAAAGCCTTATCCGCAGTCTCATGAAATCGGATTGCCAAGGCATAAAATGAAGTAATAATTATAGAATATTGAAAGAATGATGAATCAGTTGAGTTTATTTGATACAGAAGAGTTCTATGAATTTCCGAAAGATCTTTTGGAATACAGAGAGCATTTTTTAAGTAAGACAGAAGCCGATCAGTTAAAAGATAAGCTGCTTAATACCGCTCCATGGGAGCAGCGTACACAGAAGATGTATGATAAAACAGTTCTGACTCCACGGCTGACCGCCTGGTACGGAGACCCCAAATATGATAGGTCTGAAGAAGAGAAGAAGCCGACAAATCCATGGACGCCTGAACTTTTTGCTATAAAGGAAAGGATTGAGAAAGAGTTTGGATGTCAGTTTAATGGTGTTTTATTAAATCTTTACAGGAATCATAATGATTCCGTAGCATGGCACAGGGATAAGGAAAGCCGCTATGGCAAGCGGCCTGTTATTGCATCCATAAGTTTAGGACAGACCAGAAATTTTGATTTCAGGAAAAAAGACCACCATGCCAGTAAATATAGTTTACCACTTCCACATGGTTCACTGCTTATTATGAAAGGGGATTTACAGGAAAATTGGGAACATAGGATTGCTAAATCCATCGTGCCAATGAAGGAGCGTATTAATCTTACTTTTCGTTTGATTATAAGGTAGATGAATTTTGTTTTTAAGTTTTTATATAAATAACAATCCTGTTTATGAGCTAAAGCTGGGTACAGTATTCTTATTGAAAAGTAGCATATTATTTGTTGCTCTTTAAAAAAGAAGAAAATGGAAAAAGCAGCTAAAAAAAAGATTCGTCCCTTACAGCAACAAAACCGACCGGGATCAGAAACAAATATGAATCCGGTTCCGGAGACAGCGCCATTGAAATATCCGAAAGAAGGAAAATTAAAAAATAAGATAGCATTAATTACTGGAGGAGACAGTGGAATAGGAAAGGCGGTAGCTTTGTTATTTGCAAAAGAAGGAGCTGATATCATTATTGCTTATCTAAGCGAAACAAAAGATGCCAAGCAGACCCAAAAAGAAGTGGAAGCATTTTCCAGAACATGTACTTTGATTAAGGGGGATTTAGGAAAAGAAAACCATTGCAAAAAAGTAATTCAAAACAGTATTAAAATCCATAAGAAAATAGATATCATTGTCAATAATGCAGGGCTTCATTGGGAAGCAGAATCTATTGAAAAAATTACTACAGAACAATTGCTAACAACTTTTCAAAATAATTTTTTCTCCTATTTCTGGATTACAAAATATGCAATGCCCTATCTTAAGAAAGGAGCAAGCATCATAAACACTTCTTCAGTTACTGCTTACAGAGGAAGTCCCAAACTGATCGATTATTCCGCAACCAAAGGAGCAATCATTTCCTTCACCCGAAGTTTATCTGCAAACCTTATTGAAAAAGGAATCAGGGTAAATGCTGTGGCACCCGGACCGGTTTGGACCCCATTAATTACTTCCTCATTTAAGCCTAAAAAAATTCTGAGTTCGGAAGTGACTCACCTATGAAACGAGCAGGGATGCCCAACGAAATTGCACCTTGTTTTTTGTTTTTGGTCTGTGATGACTCACGTTTTATCAGTGGTCAGGTTCTGCATCCTAATGGGGGAGAAATTGTAAACGGCTAAATTCTTAAGCCAATTTTTCAGGTAAGATAGTAAGCATCGTATTTCTTTCAAGATAAAAGCTCTGGAAGATAACTTATGATCGTAATCATAAATTTTGATATTGTCTTTATCTATTTTTGAAGCTCAATAAAGAAACGTTATTGTTGAATTAGTCAACGTTTGCATAACCATCCGGAATGCAATTTTAATGTTTTCGTTTTATATAAATTAATAATAAAACTTTTAGCCTTCAAAAATGATATTTAATGAAGAACTTTTGCTTTCATTAGGAGCAGAAATGCAGACTTATAAAGCAAATGAGGTAATATTCACAGAAGGTGGACAGCCTAATTATTTTTATCAAATAATACACGGAAGCGTAAAACTGAATAATTACCAAGAAGATGGAAGAGAATTTATTCATAGTGTTCCCTTCAAAGGGCATTGTTTCGGAGAAACGTTTTTATTTTCAGAAGTTCCATATCCTATCAATGCTATTGCATTGGAAGATTCAGATATTCTGAGACTTCCCAAACTGAAATTTCTTGCTTTTTAAAAAATGTCCCAAGTCTTTATGGGAGTTGTATGAATATACTGCGGAGAGAATGTATTACAGATATATTATGCTTAATAATCTTTCGGTAAGCAATCCTTTGTATCGGGTGAGACAATTAATGGATTGTTTGAAAACCTATCATCAGTATGAAGAACCTTTTTCTTATCAGATTCCGTTTACAAGACAACAATTGGCTTCATTAACCGGGCTAAGAATCGAGACTGTAATACGGGTGGTGAAAAAAATGGAAAAGCAAAAAATGGTAAAAATAGAATTGGGTAAAATATTCTATTAGCTTTCAGAATTTTGGTGTTTAATATTTTGGATATCTTTGTTTTTAATGCTGTTTTTATGATTAAGGTCATAAGATAAAGGGAAAATAATGCATTAAATTTGTAAATAACACCGCAAAATTTATTATTATGAAATCAGTATTGTTTCAGCGCTACTTTTAGGTATGCTGCTGAGTCTTACATCCTAACCTTTATTTTAGCTACGTTTTATAACTTGATCTAATTTGTTGAATTATATTGAGTTATATGACTTTGTTGATTTTAGTGTTTTGATAAAGGATATTAATGATGAACTGACAACAATATACTTTTTATGTTTTTCCTTTTTTAATGATTTAACTTTAATTAACAGCATGAAGGTTTAATATTTGTACTCATATCTATAAGTTCCCGGTAATATTTTTTATTAAACGTCAGAAAACATTAAAAAAAAATAATTATGGTTATTAAGGAAAATCTGTTGTATGCAATGGGAGCCAGTACAAATATGTATTCAGCTGGAGAAACGATATTTTCAGAAGGAGCCTGGCCTACATTTTATTACCAGATTATAAAAGGAGAAGCAAAACTGAATAATTACAATGAAGAAGGAAAAGAAACCATACAGATTATCATAGAAGATGGTCAGAGTATCGGAGAATCTTTATTGTTTATGGAAAAACCGTATCCTATGAACGCGGTTGCGATCACTGAATGTGAAATCGTAAAACTTCCGCGAAAGGCATTTCTCAATTTATTGAGAGAAGATGCTGAAATTTCTTATGAAATGAATAAATGTCTGTCTCAAAGACTTTATTTTAAACTGATTATGACTCAGAATCTTTCCTCCCAAAGCCCTATGCTGAAACTTATGGCACTTATGGATTATCTGAAAAGCTTTGCAATAGATCAGAAGCAATATTCCTTTAAAGTTCCCCTAACAAGACAGCAGATGGCGGGTCTTACCGGGCTTTGCGTAGAAACTACAATACGAACCATCAAAGGAATGGAAAGAGCGATGATGCTGAGGATAGAAGACCGTAAAATTATGTATTAAAATTTTTCATCGCCAAAAAACCTTATTTTAAATTAGAGACCATGAAGACAACAAGTTGTATGAATATAGACGAGTCGCTGTTGTATTCATTGGGTGCAGAGTTGAAAACCTTTAAAAAAGGAGAAATGGTCTTTAGAGAAGGAGATCAGGTTTTATATTACTTTCAGATTGTGGAAGGAAAAATGAAGCTTAATACTTATAATGAAGAAGGCAAAGAGTTTATTCACAATATTCTTGGGAAAAAGCAGAGTTTTGGTGATTCCCTTCTTTTTTAGATAAGCAGTATCCTATGAATGCAATCTGCTTATCTCCAACAGAAATCATAAGACTTCCAAAAAATAACTTTATGAAATTGCTGGAAAAGTACCCGCATATTTCAATGGAATGAATCATTGTTTGTCCCAGCGGTTATATTATAAGCTGGTGATGATTCAGAATATGGCTTCACTAAACCCTTCCGTAAGATTAAAAGGGCTATTGGACTATCTCAGAAGTTTTCATGATGAGGACTGTGAACATTGCTTCCCCGTAGAGCTTACCAGACAACAGATTGCCAATTTGGTAGGTCTCCGTGTAGAGACAGTGATCAGAGCCTTGAAAAAAATGGAACAGGAAGGTAAAATTAAAATAGAAAACAGAAAAATTTTATACTAATAATCATTCAATATGACTGGAGTCATAAATAAGTGAACTATTAAGCTGTACATTTGAATTACAAATTATTCTAAACCCTGTTTGAGGGATCATTTTACGAAGTAATGCTTCGGTTTTCAATATCAAAAAAACTCAACTGATTGCTGTCTAATACTAGTCACGGCCGGCAATAGCCATCACTAAATATTAATTATAAAAATTCAGTTATGAACACTAGAAATTCAAAAAATCGAAGTTCAAGAGGACGCTCATCCAGTAATCTTGAAGAAGTATATCAATTAGGGTATGACCATGGATATAACGATGCATCAAGAGAGGAAGATTATGATGATGACTTTGCAGAATATGAAGATTATTTTGACGAAGATGATGATGACGATGACAATTATCATAATAGCTATGACAATGATTATGACGACGATAATTATGATGATGACGAGGATGATGACGATTATAACGATAATAGACGCCGTGGCAGAGGAAATAGCGGAAACCAACAAAGAGACAGCCAGGGAAGATTTACTTCTGGCGGAGGAGGTAATTCCCGAGGGCGTTCTAATTCCGGTTCGGGATCAGGATCAGATTATAGAGGCCGGTCTTCCGGCAATTCAAATTCCTACTCTGGTTCAGGAAGATCAGGAAATGGAAGAAATTCTAATTCAAGATCAGGAAGTAGCAATAGTTCCGGTAGAAACTCTAATTCAGGCTCAGGCACATCAAAAAGAGGATTTGCTTCAATGAGTAAAGCAGAACGTACAAGAATCGCAAGAATGGGCGGACAGGCATCCCACGGAGGTGGAAGAACCTCAGGCCGTTCAGGATTCGGAGGCAGACGTAATTCATAATTCTTTTTCCTGGATTACCTCTTTAAACATATATAAAGGGGTAATCTTTTTCAACATAAACACCATTCACACCATGCCCAATAAAATATTAGAAACGAACAGTACCGTTCCTGTGAAGAAAGGAACGGGAGATAAGCCAACCATCAACAAAGATGAGATGAAGAATGCTCCTCTCCACAAATTCTTCGTGAGTGCGCTGAAAGATATTTACTATGCGGAAAATGCCATTCTTGAAGCATTGGAAAAGATGCAGGAAGCTGCTACAACAGAAGAACTGAAGGATGCTTTTGAAGATCATCATCTTCAGACCCAAAAACACGTTAAGCGTCTGGAAAAAGTCTTTCAGCTCGTTGACGAAAAGCCAGAAAAGAAGGAATGCAAAGCGATTAAAGGAATCATCCAAGAAGGTGAAGAAGTGATCAAAGCAACAGAAGATGGTTCTGCAACAAGAGACGTAGCATTAATTATTGCTGCACAAAAAGTAGAACACTACGAAATTGCCACTTACGGCGGGTTGGCTCAGCTAGCCATAACCATGGGGCATGATAAGGCTGCGGATCTTCTTGAAAGAACCCTTCAGGAAGAAGAAGATACAGATTCTCATCTTACGGATATTGCGGAGACATCCATCAATTTTGATGCAGAACAAGAAGACTAAACTATACAATAAGCCATGTAGTTTTTTCTATGTGGCTTATTTTAATCATGAAATCAAAATATATGGACTGTCAGAAGATTATAAGAACACTGAAACACAAAAATTTTGTAAAAGTAGCCCATACGGGAAAGTGTTTCGAGGATGGAGCTGCAATTTATGCCAAAGAGATCAGAGAAAATATCTTCCTTTTATTTATCATTCTCAAAGATATTGATATCGAAAATATACAGGCGTTAATTGCTCATTTTGACTGTTTCGGCAGTATTGGATTAAAAGAACCGGAACAAATCATGTTTTATTTATCCATAAAAGATAAAAATGACCTTCATTATTTTGAACAATATCTGAGAGCTTCCAATAACTAATACCATTTTTAAAATATGACATTTGAAAACGACGCTTTGCAACATTCCGGGTTAAATGATAAAAATAATGCAATAGAGAATGAGTCTCTATTTCCGCCTATTATCAATTCTTACGGAGTTACAGCTTTTCTGATTAAATCATTGGAAAAGATTAAAAACAATGCTACCTGTGAAGTTCTGAAAGGAGTAATAGATACTTATCTGGAAGAATATATACTTAATATCCGTGAGTTTCATTCTAAAAATACAACAAAAACTACAGATTTGGATGCTGAAATAAGATTTGAATCTCCAGCCTTTACTTTGTATGCTAAAACAGCTTATTATAAAGTTTTGAAAGAAGAAGAGTATATCAACAGGCTTCTTCAAATTCTGGAAAGCAAAGCAGATTAGTTCCGCAGTATTCCCTTATTAACTGCTTTAACAATACACCAACCATAAAAAGATTATGAATATGAAAACCAACGAACCTAATCAAAAAGCAGAGCAGTTGGATGTACACAGTACTTCCAATGAAAATGAAAAGCTCACCACTAATCAGGGATTAAAAATTAATAATAATCAGGATTCTTTAAAAGCAGGAGAGCGTGGCCCTTCATTGCTGGAAGACTTTATTCTGAGAGAAAAGATTACCCATTTTGATCATGAAAGAATTCCTGAAAGAGTAGTTCATGCAAGAGGTTCCGGAGCTCATGGTGTTTTTAAACTTAACAAAAGCCTTGCAGAATACACCAAAGCCAGATTTTTAACAGAACTTGGAAAAGAAACTCCGGTTTTCGTGAGATTTTCAACCGTTGCGGGAAGTAAAGGAAGTACGGATCTGGCAAGAGATGTAAGAGGTTTTGCTATAAAATTTTATACTGAAGAAGGAAACTATGACCTTGTAGCCAATAATATGCCTGTATTTTTTATTCAGGATGCCATCAAATTTCCAGATTTGATACATGCTGTAAAACCGGAACCCGATAATGAAATTCCACAGGCTGCTTCCGCCCACGATACATTTTGGGACTTTATTTCACTCATGCCCGAAAGTATGCACATGATTATGTGGGTAATGAGTGACAGAGCCATTCCTAGGAGCCTCAGAATGATGGAAGGTTTTGGTGTACATTCTTTTAAATTCATCAATGAAGAAGGAAAAGTTCATTTTGTGAAATTTCATTTTAAACCCAGATTGGGAGTGCATTCCGTAGCCTGGAATGAAGCCCAGATTCTTTCAGGAGTAGATTCTGATTTTCATAAAAGAGACCTATGGGAAGCCATCGAAAATGGTGATTATCCTGAATGGGATTTCGGAGTACAGCTTATCCCTGAAGAAGATGAACATCAATTTGATTTTGATCTTCTTGATCCTACCAAATTGATCCCTGAAGAAGAAGTTCCTGTAGAAATCGTTGGAACTTTAACGCTTAACAGAAATCCGGATAATTTCTTTGCAGAAACAGAACAGGTTGCTTTTCATCCGGGACATATTATTCCTGGAATTGATTTTACCAATGATCCATTGCTGCAGGGAAGACTGTTTTCATATACAGATACTCAGCTTTCTAGACTGGGATCTCCTAATTTTCATGAAATACCCATCAACAGATCAATCAATACCATTCATAACAACCAGCGAGATGGTCATATGAGGCAGCAGATTGTCAAGGGAAAAAGCAGTTATGAGCCTAATTCTATCGGCGGAGGCTGCCCTTTTCAGGCTATGATGTCCGAAGGTGGATTTACTTCCCAGCAAGAAAGAATCTCCGGAGAGAAAGTGAGAGAAAGAAGTAAAAGTTTTGTAGATCATTATTCACAGGCTAAACTATTTTACAACAGCCAGTCAACACCAGAAAAATTACACTTACAGAATGCTCTGATTTTTGAATTGTCTAAAGTCACACGTCCCGAAATCAGAGAAAGAATGGTAGGGCAATTGGGGTACGTTGATATGTTCCTTGCATGGAGAGTAGCAGAAAAAGTAGGAGTGGAAGTTAAAAAACTGGAATGGCCTAATCAGAGCCTGCCGGCAGACAGCAATATTATTGAGCTTCAGAGTGAGGAAAGAGAACCTAAAATAAAGATTTCCGAAGCTCTAAGTATGCAGAATACGGTTAAAAATACGATTCAAAGCAGAAAGATTGGGTTTATCATTGCTGGAGGTGTAGATGCAGGAGAGAGTAATGATTTGAAAGTAAAACTAGAAGAAAAAGGAGCGAGGGTGGAACTTATTGCTCCGAGTTTAGCACCTGTGCGAACCAACGATGGCTCAACTTTACTTCCGAAACATTCGCTGACAAGTACGGCAAGTGTTTGCTTTGATGCTTTATACATTGCAGGGGGAGAAGATGCAGTTAAAGAATTATTAATCCCGGAAAACAGGCATTTAGTACTACATTTTATCAATGAGGCCTATAAACATTGTAAAGCCATTTATTTCGGGACAGATACTCAGGTTCTTTATCATAATTCCAATGTATCAGCGAAACAGCATGACGACCCGGGAATTATAACATGGGAAGATGGTGACCAGACAGATAAATTCATTAACGCCATAGCCAAACATAGAGTTTGGAACCTTGAAATGGAAAGAAACGCTTAAATCATACACTTCCTTCATACCACACACACAATCACTTTAAGTATTTTAATATGGAAGCAAATCTGCTATTTATTCACTCAGCAGCTTTTTTAAGCTTTCTTTTTTAACCTCATTAAAAATATACTATTATGGATTTTCAACAGAATCTTCTTGAATATATAAGTCAGTCACTTATGACCACTGGTGAGAGCATTTCCGTTGCAGAAAGTGTTACGTCAGGATGTTTGCAGCTGGCTTTTTCACAGATGCCCAATGCTTCAATGTTCTATAAAGGAGGAATGACAGCCTATTCCTTACCTGAAAAAGTAAGACTGCTAAAGGTCAACAGGAAAGAAGCAGAAGAATGTGACTGTGTTTCTGGAAATATTGCAGAAACAATGGCATTGAATGTTGCAAAATTGTATGAATCTGACTGGGCTATTGCCACAACGGGCTATTGTACACCCATCAGGAATTCCGGTTATAAAATTTTCGCTTATTTCTCATTTTCCTATAAAGGTGAGGTTATTCTGACTAAAAAGCTGGAACTGCATCCTAAAACTCAGGCCCTGAATGCTCAGCTATACTATACAGAATTTATTCTGGGGTGTTTCAAAAGCGAATTAAACAGGCTTTTGATCTTAAAATAAAATTTGTGAATGAAGCAATCAATTGAGTATGGGGTGCTCCTAGAATGACATACATTCTGAAATCTAAATACAGAGAAAGAATAAAAAGGTTTTGAAATGGGAAAATTAGATACAAGATCTGTTTTGATTACCGGAGCCGACAGCGGAATCGGTAAGGCGGTAGCACTTCTTTTTGCATTGGAAGGTGCAGATATTGCCATTATTTATCATTCGAGTGATAACGATGCTGAAAAAACGAAAAGAGAAATTGAAAACCTGAATAGAAAATGCATCATTTTTCAGGGTGATATCAATGATTATGATTTTTGTGAAAAAACGGTAAGAGAAGTTATTTCAGGATTTGGAAAAATTGATATTCTCATCAATAATGCCGGGGTTCAGTTTCCTGCAGACAGTATTGAGCAGCTTGAAGAAAAAAAGATCAGACAGACCTTTGATTCTAACATTGTGGGAATGATTCTATTAACGAAAGTCGTATTTCCCTATCTGAAAGAAGGAAGCTGCGTGATCAATACCACATCGGTTTCTGCCTATCAGGGACATCCTGAACTCCTTGATTATTCTGCCACAAAAGGAGCTATTGTTTCTTTCACCCGTTCATTGGCATTACAGGCTAAGCCAAAAGGAATCCGTATTAATGCCGTTGCTCCAGGGCCTGTGGCTACACCACTTACTGAAGAAACATTTGATGAAAAAGAAGAAAACCCTAACATACCTCCTCTGGAAAGAAATGCAACTCCGGAAGAAATAGCCTTCAGCTTCCTGTTTTTGGCAGGTTCAGATGCCTCACAAATAACAGGACAGGTACTTCATCCCAATGGTGGATTGATTGTAAATGGTTAAAAGTAATAGTGCCGGTAGAACAGTTCTTTCTGAAAGTGATACATTGAGTATCAGATAAATTAACAATTAAAACATTCTTATTATGTACAGAGACGGTGCAAGAAAAAGTATATGGCAGGAAGAGGTCAGGAAATTTTCTACAGAAACTGATCTCAACTCATTATTTGATGTTGCCATAATAGGTGGTGGAATTACAGGCGTTTCAACAGCGCTGAAACTTCAGGAATCCGGAAAAAAATGTGTTCTTCTGGAAGCTTCCAACATTGGTTTTGGAACAACAGGTGGAACAACGGCTCATTTAAATGATTTCTTTGATACTCCCTTTACACAGGCTATCAGTGATTTTGGTTTGGATAATGCTAAACTCTATGCAGAATCCGGAAGAGATGCTATTGAAATCATTGAAGATCATATTGACAGATACAAGATTAGTTGTGATTTTACCAGAAAATCAGCCTACCTCTTTGCATTGGATGAAAAGCAGGAAGAGCGGTTGAAAAGTATCGTTGAAGGAGCTGAAAATGTTGGCCATGAAATGAGTTATGTCAATGAAATTCCTTTTCCGATTCCCTTCAGAGAAGCAGTACTTATTCCCGGACAAGGACATTTTCATCCCATAAAATATATCAAAGGACTTTGTGATGTTTTTATCAGCCTGGGTGGTTCCATTCAGGAAAATTGTCTTTGTGAAAGTCATGATGAACAGGAAGATCATGTTATTTTAAAAACTTCAAAAGGAG
This sequence comes from Chryseobacterium sp. CH25, assembly GCF_004119455.1. Taxonomy (GTDB): domain Bacteria; phylum Bacteroidota; class Bacteroidia; order Flavobacteriales; family Weeksellaceae; genus Chryseobacterium. The sequence continues at coordinate 205,700 of NZ_NRQT01000001.1, read as the reverse complement.
AAATAAAAGCACGAAATATTGTTTATGCCACTCACATTCCTCCCGGAGTTAATCTTCTGCACTTTACCAATGCACCTTACAGAAGCTATGTTATGGCATTTACCCTGAAAAATGATAAATACCCTTGGGAGTTAGGGTATGATCTCTGTGAACCCTATCATTATTACCGAATTCAAAATATTGATGGTGAAAATTTATTGATTGCAGGCGGTGAAGATCACAAAACTGGACATGCGGAAGATACCGGAGAATGTTTTTCAAGACTCGAAAATTATGTAAGGAAATACTTTGAGGTTGAAACCGTATTTTACAGCTGGTCCAGTCAATATTATGAACCTGTGGACGGGCTTCCTTATATTGGAAAACTACCGGGAGCTAAAGAAAGAATTTTTGTGGCTACAGGCTTCAGAGGAAACGGAATGATATTCGGGACACTTTCATCGCAAATAATACATGATCTGATCACTACCGGGAAAAGTAAATATGGAGACTTATTTAATCCTTCAAGAATCAAACCCGTTGCAGGATTTTCAGATTTTGTGAAGGAAGCAGCAACTGTGGCCTTTGATTTTGTGAAAGACAAAGTTTTCAAAGATACAATTGAATCCTTTTCAGAAGTTGGAGAAGGTGAAGCAAAAGTAATCCGCTACGATTCAGAATCCTACGCTCTTTACAAAGAAATTGGCGGGACTTTACATTTGCTACGGAGTACATGTCCACACGCAGGATGTGAAGTTCGGTGGAACAGTGCAGAACTAAGCTGGGACTGCCCATGTCATGGTTCCCGGTTCAATGTCAACGGAAAAATCCTTACGGGACCTGCCACAAAGAATTTGCAGAAAGTATTTCCTTATCAAAAACGTGATTCATAAATATTTAACTGTCAGTTTTAAAGCCGAAAATATGTCACACCCAAGTTTCTTTTATCGCAACAGCTTAAGTATTGTATTGCTTACTCTGATGATTATCTTTCTTACAGGGCAGTTTTTTACGGGTTGGAAAACTGAAAATAAAGAATTGATTGCAAACGGGCAGGCAGCATTAAAAATCAATGAATACATTCAGAGCGGACATTTTATACAGGCTACTTTTGAAAACTGGGAAAGTGAATTTCTTCAGATGATGCTGTATGTTTTACTAACGGTATCTCTCAGGCAAAAAGGTTCCAGTGAGTCGAAATCTATGGAGGATAAAGAAGAGGTTGACAGAGAGCCTTTGGCACATTCCAAAGCACCATGGCCTGTGAAAAAAGGAGGAATATGGTTGAAACTCTATAAACATTCCCTATCACTTGTTTTTGCAATCCTTTTTCTGGCAAGCTTTATTTTACATTTCTATGGCAGCCTTACAGCTTTTAATGATGAACAGATGATAAAAAGTAAACCGGTTGTAACAGCATTACAGTATATTTCAGAATCAAGGTTCTGGTTTGAATCTTTTCAGAACTGGCAGAGTGAATTTTTAGCTGTGGCATCCATAGTGATTTTATCAATATGGCTCAGAGAAAAAGGTTCTCCGGAATCTAAACCGGTTGATATGCCTTATGACGAAAATTAAAAATGATACCTATGAAACCTAAAGAAATGTTCGGTGTTCCCATTCAGAAGAAAGGAAGTTACCACGACACAGAATCTAAGAAAAAGTATGTTGCCCCTGAGCATGTTGATCAGGTTTTCAACACACTGAGAGAAAGACTCATGTTAATCAACAATTGGAAAAGCTACTGTGGTGAAGGGTTTGCAGATTTTAAACTTTTCGATTCGAAGGGTGAAATGATCAATAGATACCCTTTAATTGGGGATTATATAAGAATTGATATTCCGGGGCCGGGAACCGTAGAAGCCAGGGGTTTCGACTGGGTTGAAATTGTTGACTTGTTTGAAGAGCAGACCCATGGTATTTGTCTTGATTTTGTGATGATGACTTGCAGGCCTTCGAAAAGCCCTCAGGACAAAACATCTGAATATATAGTACATTTTTATTCTGATCAGGCCACCTCTACATTTGGGATTTTTAAAGGAAGAGACTTTATTCAGGCAGGAATATACGGGAGAAATGAAACACCTAATATGGATGCTCAGTTTTTGGATAAAGCCAGAAACCTGCTGATTGCAGCCGGTGGAATGATAGGGGTATCAAAAATTGAATGGAAAACATTGGTGACTGGTTTGTTGGATTTTTAATAATTTGAAAATAAGGATGTTAAATAATTTATAAAAATATCCCAATAAATACTATTGACATCAATTTGGAAAAGGTTTTGTACTCTAACAGCTAAAAATTAAAAATATGAGAGCGATCTGGAATGGAGCAATAGGTTTTGGATTGGTAAATATACCAATCAAGCTGTACTCGGCCAGTGAATCGAGTACATTAGATCTGGATATGCTGGATAAAAAAGATCTCAGCAATATCAAATACAAAGGGTAAATGAAAATACCCACAAAGAAGTAGCCTGGGAAAATATAGTAAAAGGGTATAAAATAGAAGATAAATATATTGTATTGGAAGATGAAGATTTTCAGGCGGTAAGCCCTGAAAAATCAAAAATTCTCAGCATTTTACAGTTTGTAAAAGAAGAAGAAGTGGATCCTGCTCTTTTTGAAACCCCTTATTTTTTAGAACCTCAAAAAAATGGAGAAGCTGCCTATAAATTATTACTGAAAGCCTTAATGAAAACAAAAATGGCAGGTATAGGTTCCTTTATTTTAAGAGATAGTGAAATTCTTTGCATGATTCGTCCTTATCAGGATGAAATTCTTATGGTCAACAGAATGCGGTATCCGGAAGAAATGAGAGTGTATGAAGACCTGAAAATTCCATCAGGAAAAGCACCGAAAGCTGAAGAACTTAAAATGGCGGAAACATTAATTAAATCTTTAGCAGAAACTTTCGACCCTTCGAAGTACAGGGATACATACAATGAAGACCTTCTGAAAATTATAAAACAGAAAGCAAAAGGTAAAATAAAGAAAGTTAAAGAAACAAAACAGCCTGCGGGAAAAGCAACTGACCTTATGGCAATGCTGAAAGCCAGCCTGGAATCCGGAAAAAGAAAAGCAGGATAAGACTTTAATCAGATAATAATTTTTCGTTCAACTTTAAATTTTTGTAAGATGCCATTAGAAGAATATCATAAAAAGAGAGATTTTAAGGCAACTTCCGAACCGGAAGGCAAAGAAAAAGAAAGTAAAGCAAAACTGAGATTTGTGATTCAGCGTCACGCAGCAACACGTTTGCATTATGATTTTCGACTGGAAATGGAAGGAGTTCTTAAAAGCTGGGCCGTTCCGAAAGGCCCTTCCCTTAATCCTTCAGATAAAAGACTGGCAATGATGGTGGAAGATCATCCTTATGAATATCGCACATTCGAAGGAAGCATTCCCAAAGGAAATTATGGTGCCGGTGAAGTGGAAATCTGGGATGAGGGAACCTATGAACCTTTGGAAAAAATAGACGGAAAAAGTGATGATTTGGTGATGCGTTCGGAACTGCACAAACAATCTCTTAAGTTTATTTTGCACGGTAAAAAACTGAAAGGCGAGTTTGCTTTGGTGAAAATTAAAAATTCAACAGAGGAAAATGCATGGCTTCTTATCAAACATAAAGACCGCTATGCTGTTGCAGAAGATTATGATGCTGAAGAACATACTTCAAAAAATTCTAAAGTAACAGCTTATCTCCAGGAGAAAAGCAGTAAAAAAAAATGACACCGCCGAAAGCTTAAAACATTACAAAAATTATACGCCGGCACTTTCAGGAGAGAGAAAACTTCCCGATTTTATAAAGCCCATGCTCTGTAAAATAAGCGAAAAACCTTTTGACGACAAAGATTGGGCTTTTGAAATAAAATGGGATGGATATAGAGCAATAGCCGATATCAGAAATGGTGAAATCCGGCTATATTCCAGAAACGGACTGGATTTTTCAAAATCATTTAAAAAAGTTGCAGATGCACTCAAAATTCAAAGTCACGAAATGGTTCTGGATGGTGAAATCGTTGCATATGATGATAAAGGAAAACCTAATTTCCAATGGCTTCAGAGAATAGCAGAACAAAATACAGACCTGGTTCTCATCTATCAGGTATTCGATTTGTTATGGCTGAACGGACATTCCACAGAAAATCTTTCTTACCTACAGCGAAAAGAACTGCTTAAAGATGCTCTGATTGAAGATGATGTTATCAAGTATCACGACCATGTTCTTCAAAACGGAAAGGATTTCTTCCAGGCCGCCGAAAATATGGGACTGGAAGGGATTATCGCTAAAAAAGCTGACAGTGAATACAAAGAAAACATCAGAAGCTCCGAATGGCTGAAAATAAAAATTCATAAAAGTGACGAAGCACTGATCTGTGGTTTTACTGCTCCAAAAGGCTCAAGAAAACACTTCGGATCACTTATTTTAGGAAAATACCTGAATGGGGAACTCATATTTTGCGGACATACAGGAACAGGATTTACAGAACGAAGCCTTAAAGAGATTTACCAGAAATTACAACCTCTCGTGGTGAAACAATCGGCATTTAAAATCACCCCTAAAACCAATTCCAAAGCAACATGGTTGAAACCTGAATTAATAGCTGAGATAAAATATACAGAACTTACGAAAGATCATATCTACCGGCATCCGGTTTTTTTTAGACTAAGAGAAGATATTGATAATACAGATGTAAAATTTGATATGGATTCACCTCAAAAACAGCCTGAAATGAAAGCTAAAGCAACGACAAAAAAAGCACCAGATAAAGTCAAGAAAATCGGAAAACAGCAGGTTGCCCTTACCAATCAGAATAAAATATATTTTCCAGCGGACGGAATTACAAAAGGAGACATTATAGACTATTATCAGAGTGTTTCCAGATTTATTTTGCCCCATCTGAAAAACCGTCCCCAATCACTCAACCGTTTTCCGAATGGGATCGAAGGGCTTAGCTTCTATCAGAAAGATGCAGACGAACATACACCGGACTGGGTGGCTCTGCAAAAAATATTTTCTGAAAGTAACGATAAATACATCAATTATATCATTTGTAATGATAAAGAAACGTTGGCCTATCTGAATAATCTAGGCTGTATTGAACTGAATGTCTGGACAAGCCGTATACCAAAGGCCGATTTTCCAGATTATTTGGTACTTGACCTTGATCCTTCTGAAAAAAATACATTTGAAGAGGTGATAGAAACTGCATTAGCTGTTAAAGAAGTTCTGGATAAGGCAGGTATTACCGGCTATCCGAAAACCTCAGGAAGCTCTGGTATACATGTATATATTCCTATGGGAGCGAAGTATACCTATGATCAGGTGAAAGATTTTGGACATGTGCTTATGCAGCTGGTTCATCAGGAACTTCCGGAGCTTACGACACTGGAAAGAAGCCTTCAAAAAAGAGATAAAAACAAAATTTATCTGGATTATTTACAGAACAGACGAGCGCAGACCTTGGCAAGTGTATACAGCGTACGACCAAAGCCCGGAGCCCCTGTTTCCGCACCATTAGAATGGAATGAAGTAAAAAAGGGCCTTCACCCAACCGATTTTACAATCCACAACATGGCAGAACGTTTACAGGAAAAGGGAGATCTCTTCAAATCAGTTTTAGGAAAAGGAATAGATCTTTTAAAGGCTATCAATGGATTAGGAAATGTATAGTGATAATTCAAGGTTTAGAAGGTGAGAGTATTTTAACTTTAACATCGATCAGGTATGAAAAAACATATTGTCATTGTAGGTGGAGGATTCGCAGGGATTAATCTTATAAAATCTTTGGTAAATGATAACAGATTTATAATAACATTGGTAGATAAGAACAATTACCATTTTTTCCGCCGCTTATCTACCAGGTTGCCACTTCTTTTATTGAAGCGTCTAATATTAGTTATCCGTTCAGAAAGTTATTTTCAAACTATAGAAACGTACGGTTTTACATGGGGAGTTTAGTAAGGGTGATTACTGAAACCAAAACGATAGAAACGGAGAATGGAGAGCTTCAATATGACGAGCTCGTTTTAGCAATGGGAACAGAATCTAACTTCTTTGGAATGGAAAATGTCCAGAAATGCGCCCTGCCTATGAAAACTATTGATGAAGCAATTTATGTAAGAAATTATATGCTTTTGACCATGGAAGAAGCAGCAAGAAATAAGAACGTGAAAGACTTCCCGAAGTTACAGAATATCGTGATTGCAGGAGGTGGTCCCACAGGAGTAGAATTGGCGGGAATGATTGCTGAAATGGGACAATATATAGCAGAGAAAGAGTATCCCGAAATTAATCGGAGTTTTTCTCATATTTATCTTATCGACGCCCTTCCTTCTTTACTTTCTCCCATGAGTAAGATGGCTCAGGAAGCAGCTTATGATAAATTAGATAAGCTTGGGGTTAAAATTATTTTAAATGTTGCAGTGAAAGATTATATAAATTCAAAAGTCATACTGGCAGATGGAAAATCTATTGAAACAGAAACATTAATATGGACATCAGGAGTCATTGGCCGGGAAGTAAAAGGGTTACCTCAGGAAAGTATAGGAAAAGGGAGAAGGATTTTAGTAGATGAATACAATAGAGTTAAAGAAACAGATCATATTTATGCTTTGGGAGATATATGCTTGCAGACAACGGAAGAAAAATACCCCAAAGGCCATCCTCAATTAGCACAGGTTGCTATTCAGCAAGGTAAAAATTTAGGGAAGAATTTTAAAAGAATTGAAGATGAGAAAATCCTATCTCCATTTATATATAAAGATAAAGGAACAATGGCCATTATTTCTAAATTCAATGCAGTAGTAGATCTTCCAGGGTTTTCATTTAAAGGAGTTACAGCTTGGCTGACCTGGCTGTTTATTCATATTATTCCTTTGGTAGGTTTTCGAAATAAACTCCGTTTAGCGCTGGATTGGTTAAGATTATTTATTACAAATAATCCTTCAATAAGACTAATCCTTCGACCCAAAAAAAATAATTGGCAGAGCAATAGTAAATGATTGTACTCTGTATGATACTAAAAACCCCTCTAAGAGGGGATAAATAATGCTGGAAATAAATATGGATGATGGTTGTGTAAAGCTAATTAAAGAATAGAATTCTGTTTATGACCTGAATCATAAATAAAACATTTTTAAAGAGATACCTTTGGGTAGATGAGGTCCCAAGAGATGGGCAATGAGACTATTTTTATTGTATAACTTTAATTTTTTTGTTATGAGAAGTTTATTATGGTTAGTAGCAGTTATCTGTATTGTGGTATGGCTTTTAGGGATTTTAGGAATCATACCGGGGATTAGTACAGGATATTTAGTACATGTTCTATTGGTAATCGCAATTATTGTGGTTCTTTATAATATTATTACCGGAAAGAAACCACTTGATTAGATTAACAAGGATTCAAAATCACTTAAAATGTAATTATATGAAAAATTTAATGTTAACCCTTTTGTCAGTCTTTGCTGTCATGGCCTGCACAAAAAAGGAAAAAATAATTGAGCGTCAATCTACAGACACTACGGTAGTAGCAGTGCCTACAGACTCTCAAATGACAGTTACTGATTCTATCGCGATGTCTAATACAAAAGATGTTCAGAAATTAGTCAGTGATCAAGATCGGAAATTTGCAGAGAATGCAGCGAGAGGAGGTACTATGGAAGTGATGATGGGCAAACTTGCCATCGATAATGGCGGAAATACCGCTGTAAAAGCTTTAGGGACAATGATGGTTACTGATCATACCAATGCTAATAAAGAACTTATGAAATGGGCTTCAGAAATAGGACTTACACTGCCTACAGATTTAGATGCTGAAAAGCAAAAAAATATGATGAGCTGAAGTTAAAAAAAGGGGCAGAGTTCGATAAAATGTACGCAGATTTTATGGTGAGTGATCATAAGGAAGATATAAAAGAATTTAAAAAGGAAGCTTCAGAAGGGGCTAACTCTGCATTGAAGTCATTTGCTGAGAAAACAATTCCTACTTTAGAGCACCATTTGAAAGAATCTGAAAAAGCAAAAGGTATAGTAAAATAATATCCTTATAAATTATTATCATATTCTAGTTGTATTCGGGAAAAGAGATATTTTAAAAAAGTATGTTTTTCCCGAATTCTTTTTTTAATAAAGGATGAATTAATTTTGTTATAGATAAAAATGGCACCCTTTGTTTTAATGGGGTGTATGACAATGGTTAAATAAACTCTAATAAATATTACATCTCATTAGTAGATATGGATGATTTTTTTAAGTGTTAGGAATAATTAAGCTATAGCAAAGTACATTTTAGTATTTATATTTATAGTTTGATTTTCTTAACTTTGAAAAATGAAAGAAAAGGTAAAAAGAGTTGTTTCAGAATTCAATACTGAGTTAAAACTAAAAGGTTTCCGTGCGTTTCAGATTGAGCGGGATGGAAACGAAACCCGTATCTATAGCAGGAAAGAATTCTATAAAATCTGCCTTACAACCGGGAAAAGTAAGATTCATTATTCTGATAAAAGTTTCGAACAGGAAGGAACGGTACTTTTTTTCGGAAACCCGCATATTCCATATTCCTGGGAAACCATTTCAACAACTTATAAAGGATATACCATTCTTTTTTCCGAGGAATTTTTCAAGAATTCTGAACGCTCTGAAAGTTTACAGCAGTCATCTTTCTTTAAAATCGGTGGGACTCCTGTTCTGAAAATTACTGAAGAGCAAAGACAGTTTCTTAATACTGTTTTTCAAAAGATAATTGCAGAACAGGAAAGCGATTATATTTATAAGGATGAGCTGATACGCAACTACATCAGTCTTATCATTCACGAATCTTTAAAGCTGGAACCTGCAGAGGATTTCGACCAAAATAAGAATGCGGCATCAAGGCTATCATCAGTTTTTCTAGAACTGTTAGAAAGACAATTTCCCATTGAAACTACAGATCAATCTCTGCAACTGAAATCAGCTCAGGATTTTGCGAAAAACCTGAATGTTCACGTCAATTATCTCAATCGTGCCGTAAAAGAGGTTACCGGAAAATCTACAACGGCTCATATCACAGAACGTATTCTCACAGAAGCAAAAGCATTGCTGCAACACACTGACTGGAATATCTCAGAAATTGCTTTCGCACTTGGATTCGATTATCCTACATATTTTAATAATTTCTTTAAAAAGCAAACAGGAACCAATCCAAAAGCATTTCGTTTGATCGAGGTTTGAATTTCTTAATTTTTGGTTTGATTATCATTAACTGTTAGCACTCCGCTGTTTCTAATTTTGTATCAGTAATTTTTAATACAAAATTCAGATATGAAAATAGCAATAACAGTGATGGCTTTGTCCTTTCTTTTCATTGGGCAGGCATTTGCACAGAATAAAAAATCAAATCAAAGAACAATGATTGCAACCGAACAAAATGAACATTATACTTTTCAGCTCAGTGATAAAGTAACCCGAAAAGCAGTTACCTTCAAAAACCGTTACGGAATAACGCTTTCCGGAGATTTATACATTCCAAAAAATGCAGGTAACGAAAGACTGGCAGCCTTGGCAATCAGCGGACCGTTTGGTGCGGTAAAAGAACAGTCTTCAGGTTTATATGCCAATCAAATGGCGGAAAAGGGTTTTGCTGTTATCGCTTTTGATCCTTCTTATACCGGAGAAAGTGGAGGTGAGCCGAGAGATATTGCTTCCCCAGACATCAATACGGAAGATTTCAGTGCGGCAGTTGATTTCTTAGGACTTCAACACAATGTAGACCGCAACAAAATCGGAATCATCGGAATCTGTGGCTTTGCAACTTTTGCGTTGAATGCGACCATTGCCGACAAACGAGTGAAAGCAGTAGCGACAACAAGTGCTTATGATATTTCCAGAGTGAGCGCCAAAGGATATTATGATAAAATGACTCCCAAAGAACGTACGAAAGCTTTTGAAACAATGAGTCTGCAACGTTGGGTGGATGCTGAAAACGGAAAGCCTGAATATCCGACAACCCATTTACCTGAAAAATTAAACGGTGATGAACCTCAGTTTGTAAAGGATTATTTTGATTATTACAAAACGCCGAGAGGGTATCACAAACGTTCTTTAAATTCCAATAAAGGCTGGACGAAAACGAATTCGATGTCTTTTGCCAACTCGGTAATGTTGAGTTATATTAAGGAAATTTCTCCAAGACCAATGCTTCTGATTGCCGGAGAAAATGCACACTCCAAATATATGAGCGAAGATATTTACAAAATGGCTGCGGAGCCGAAAGAATTGATGATTATTCCGAACGCTGTTCACGTAGATTTATATGACAAAGTGGATGTGATTCCTTTTGAAAAACTGGATCATTTCTTCAGAACAAATTTGAAATAATTGAACATTGCAATAGCTAAATCCGCTTGTTAAAATGGCGGATTTGGCATTTTTATTTTTCTAAATATTAAAAAAATGAGCTTTAACAAAGATATTTTCGCCAGACTAAAAAATGGTGAAACAATTATGCCTAACGACCCGGAAATCTACAAATTGCAGGAAGCTTCTTATGAGGTTAAAAAACAATTAATTCAACTCAATAATTCCACAGAACCGGGTGAGATTTTAAAAATATTAAGTGAGATTGTCGGTGAAAAATTGGAGAATGTAGCGGTATTTACACCTGTTTATATCAACTACGGAAAGCATCTCAGCATTGGTAAAAATGTATTCATTAACTTTGATTGTACCTTTCTTACTTTGGGCGGAATTACTATTGAAGATGATGTTTTAATCGGCCCGAAAGTTAGTTTGATAACTGAAAATCATCCTTTAAAACCTCAGCACAGAAAAGGATTGATAGGAAAATCTATTCATATTAAAAAAAATGCGTGGATAGGAGCCAGTGCAACCATTCTTCCTGGAGTGACGATTGGCGAAAATGCTGTGGTTGCAGCTGGAGCTGTGGTTTCCAAAGATGTTCCGGATAATGTTGTGGTGGGAGGGATTCCTGCAAAAATCATAAAAACAATTGAATGATAAGTAGGTGTAAAATATTTAACTGTTTGATTATTATTATTATTATTATAGTGCTTAGTTTATCTTTATTACTTTAATGATTTCTTTCCTCCGGTTTTCCATCTTCCCAGTCTAATTTTTCATGTGGATAGCTTTGTTTATAGCAAAATATATTTTTGAAAGTAACATTTTTAAGATACTCATCACATTGCCTAAAGAGGATTTCATAAGGATGGACAATTGTGTTCTTCTATGGAACATTTTTTAGCATTATACAGCTAGTCTTTATAAATCACCTTACTTCCTTGTCTATTATTTTCATGATCTCTTTTGCTCTGATTTCATCTACGAATTCTCCAGGTGTTGGATCCGGATAATAACTTAATGCTGCTTTTTCCCTGTGCCACTCTCCATTATAGTATTCTTCTCCCTGTAATCCTGTATCTTTATACATCACTGCTCTTAGTAGTGAATAGTTTTCCTTATTACAGATATTTTCTATCTCAAAGTGATAATATAAAATCTTTTCTATTGTATCTTTTTTATTCATTTTCAAGTAAATTTATATTTTTTTTGAATTTTTTTAACATTATTTTTGATGATATGCATGTTTATGCTATTCATAAGACTGGTTATTTAGTTTCTTTGTCTAATATATATTTTTTAGCAAGTGAAATAGATTGATTCGACGGTTATTGGTGATTTTATTGTTATTATTTTTATAAAAGAACAATCAGTACTTTTGAATACATCAACTATCTAAAATTAATTATCCGTTAAAATATTAAATATGGGAAAAATACTAATCTTTTGCTCCCTTCAGTCTTTTTGCTGTAAGTGACCAGTACATGATGAAATATTTAAATCACAAATTACCAGAGACAAATGGCTTAAATACTATGAAAATAATTAAATATGATACCAGTAAAATTATTAAAAATAGAAAATGTTGAACCGGCAGGCGTAGATAATTTGAATAAATTTATTCTAGGTTTAAATAATGTTATGGGACATCCCATAGAGGTTGTAAATAAGGTCGATAACAATTTTGATGGATATTATTTATTACCAATGGGGTTTACAATTCCCGAAGATGGAAATGGCTCTGTAAAAGAAAATATTAATCAAAAAGTGTTTTTGTTGGGTGTAATTAATAGTAATATTCCAAGAATACTGGAAGAATGCAGGCCGGCGGGATTAACGAATTGGGCACTTTTTTTTAAAGCTGGAACAGGAGTAATAGGGAAGACAGAAGTGATTGATAAAGTATCAAATCGTGAAGAAGGTGAAGATATATGGTATGAAGATTTAGGTTATGATCAGTATATGCCGATATTGCAAGATGGTACTTATGAAACTGTAGCAAAGTCTATTTTAAGTTATTTACAAGCTTATGATGAATGTATAAATAAGTAAGATTTACAATTCTCTTCGAGCCAGGTATACATAGAAAAATATACAGACCCCTAAAATATAAATTTGCTTAAAAAATGAATGAAGAAAAAGAAATAATCAAAATAATTGATTTCATTTATGTTCATGATGATGAAGCTGGATTCAAAGAATTACACAGAAGGGTATTATATAATCAATTAGGAGAAACAGGAGAGACATATTACAATAAACAATGGCATGAATTTTCTCAAATAAATAGTTATTACCCGGACCCAACACCTGGTGAGTTTATAGATGAGGCAAAGGCTGAAGAGATCATACAAATAATAGATAAAGAAGAGAATTGAATTTTTGTAAAACCATTGGCACAGATAATGTGAAATAAAAAAAATGAAAGCAAAAAAAATAATGTACGCTATATCGGCAGTAACTCAGTTTACGTACAATTTCAATAAAGAAAATAATACAAATATTGAAAACACAGAGGAAATACTAGATGGCTCTCCTTTCGTTACCATAGATTTTAAAGATACCCCTTTTCAATTAATTTTTACATATACCTATGAATTGGGAAGAATCCAATATCGGTTAGAAAAAGAAGAAGAGGAATTTCTACCAGTAGCACAGTATCCTTTTCCTCCTGATGAAGATATTCTAAGTTAAAAAAATGAGCACAGTAATTTTGAAATTAAACGGCATTTTTAACATGTCTTTTGGTAAAACATTTTTTACTGGAGAGTCTGAAAATAGCAGTAATTTTATTCATGGTAAATCAAAATGGGATATTTTTATTAATGATGTTTATTTTAATACAATTGAATTTGAGAATGAAAATCTATCATTAGCGAAAAGTGAAATTGAAACAAAAAATAGATCTTTTTCTTATAATGGTTTTTTTGATAAAGAACAATTAGATTTTAAAGGCCAGCACATAATATTGAAATTAAAAGAAAATTAAATTGCTGTCATTCAATCACAATGTTTTTTTAGGGTTTAATATCAAGTAACAGTATTGATTTAACCTAAATAATTTTTTTATAAAATCTAATTAGATGAATAACCAAATGCACGAACTCCTTTATCACTATGATGAAGAAGGAAATGAAGGATATGATTTAAACGAAGTACAGCTCCTTGGAAAAATAGATTTAGACAGAGTTGAAAAATTAAAATTACTTCTCTGTAATGATGATCAATATATTGCTTATCAGGCTATGCTTATTTTGCTTGCCTGGGCAATACCAGAAGGATTTAAACAACTTGATCGGTTCATTTCTGAAAAATGGGATGAAAAAGAAAGTTTTGAGCCTCATAGACTCCACAATGAAGACAATGTATATGATGTAATTACAAACGCCTTATATATTTCGACATTAAATGGAAAGACGGAACAAGAACTCTACCGATATATTGAGTACTTTTTGAAGATTTATGGGGATCAGTTTTTTGAATCTAATCTAAAAGATTTTCTTTTAAAGAAAAACTGCAGACCACTTTTAAAAGAAATAGAAGAGGCAAGTCAAAGAGCCTTGAGAAATAAAAGGTATTATCAGGCAAGTCAGCTGTTTCCAGTACTTGTTTATTATGACCAAGATACTTTTAATAAATACAGAGATATTTTTAGTCATTTAATAAGTGAGGATAATAGAATTGCATATAATATAGAAGAAGCTGAAAAAAGTATTTCAGAGATATAATATTAAAAGGTATAACATTAGTTTCTTAATAGAAAATAGATAATAAATGATGCTCCAAATATCAGTAATTGATGATGAATAGTAATATTTTTTATAACATATTAAGTTTCTTGTAATATGAAAAATTATAAAAAAGAGTTTAATTATATCGTATATTATTCAGATAGTACAAATGAACAAGATGATTTGCACTTCTATGCAGAAGATTTTGGGCAAGAAAAAATGCACGGTATTTTCAAGCTAACTTTAGGCCTTCATTTTCCAGTAATTTTATTTTTACCAAAGATTGAAAATCTAAGTAAATCCTGGCCTCCTTATATTGATTATCATTAATACAATCTGCTCAAGATATTCACAAAGCATTACTTCTTACGGAGTCTTATATTGTTTTACCTTGCAATGAATGGTCAGGACAGGTAAAAATATTAGAGTCTGAAATTAAAAACCCAATTTATTCAGATCCGGAAACTTATTATGGATATCAAAGTACCATCTTTTTTATTACTGATGAAGAATATGAAAACTACAAACAGGAAGCTGAAACAATAGATGAATTAAATGACTTAGAAGAACATAGAGGGTATGAAACGATAAGTCAGACCCGTACAGAAGATTTGGAAAGATATATGAAACTACCTTTGTTTATAAAAGAAAAAGTATTACCCTATTTTAATGATCATGACTTATATGAAATTAGCCGAAAAAAAGATGAAAAAGGCAATATTAACTTTACCCAAACCATAGGAAATAAATAAAAACACATCATTTATCAGAAAAAGGAATTTTTTCTGTTCATACTCTAAAATAATTAATATTTAGGGAAAATCTTATTTCAATAAAAGCAATTCAGCTTCTAAAGATGTGAACAGCCGGTTGACATTTGTATTGTGGCGTTTCTCATATGAATCTTCAGAAGATATAATTATGTTTTATTATTATCTTTAACAGTCTTCGAATTATGTTTTGTAGACGATAAAAACTAATGCCAAAACTTAAATTATATGAAAACAAATTTACTATCAGACCATTTTCTTTCCCAAAGAGTTATACTGCTCTCATTATTATTCCTGCTGAATTCTTTTTCTTATGCTCAGAAAGTATACGTCAGCTCCCAAAATTCGCAGATTTATGGATTATGTGTAGCCTGTTCTCTTCTGGATGCACAAAATACACTAGGAGATAATGAAGATGATTATTCTTCCATGGCAATTCCCATTGGTGCTATTGCCAGAATTGAACAGACTTTGATTTTTCCGACAGTAACCAAACAGGAAAAGATTATTATAGGGATCGGTACAGGGCAGGGGAGTTTATCAGTACAGTTACTGAGCGGTGTTGCTGTAGAAACATTTAACGGGAATATTTCAAATAATGATTATCAGATCGTTAATAATGAAATTCTTAAACTTGGTATAGCTAATCCGACACGAGGAACTGTAGAGCTGTTTGTTTCTAAACCTTTTGATCGTGTAAGGATTACTTTAAACAGTGGGCTTCTAAATCTTAATGGGGGGCTTAAAATTTATTATGCTTACCACAGGCCTCACGGCTGTACGTATCCACCTTTTGATCCTCTGCATTACTATTCGTTTAACGGAAGTCTCAATGATCCAGTAAATGGACATGGGATGATGAGTGCTCTCCCTCCTGTTTACCAAAATAATATGCGCTGCGGGCAGGGGTTGGGAACCACGGATGATCAAACCAAATATAGTCTTACAGGTGAAATCAAAAAAATAAATGGGAAGACATCCCGAGACATTGCCCTTAATCACAGTATTTCATTTTGGGCTAAAATTGCACCTAAGCAACCCGGAAAGAAATCTCCTTCACTAGCAGTTGAACCGATATTGGATAGGCTGGCTGTACTACCGGATAGTCTAAAGCTTGCGATTTCTTCCGCCTATCCCAATTTTGGGCTGGGGGATAATACAGAGTTTGGCTGGGCTCCTAATACATCGTCTTTATTTGAACACTATCTCATCAGGAATAAGGATGGATTAATGGAAGTATTTAAAAATGGTCAACTAGTGGTCAATGGAGGAGCTAATTTTTATTTTGACCTGAATCCTTTTGAGGCTATTATCAATCTGGTGGGGAATAATATCTCCAATATTGTTACCTTGGATCGGGCACAGATTGATGAATTGATCGTATATGATAAAGCCCTGACATGGGAAGAAATAAAGATGTTATATGATTCTTATAACTGGAACGTCAGTGGTCTATCATCTGTCCCGGGTGTAACGTCCAAAACTGATTTTAAAGAGGATATAATAGTAAAAGTTTCTCCTAATCCTACCACAGGTACTGTCAATTTAGAGGGGAATGTGGATTTGGAGAAGTCAGAAGTTTTCATCAGTAATCTCTCAGGTAAAGAAGTATACCGTACTAAACTGATTTCAAAATCTTTTGATATTCCTTCTTATTTGCCTGTAGGGATGTATTTTATTCTTATTAAAACCAGAGGTGAAAAAGTATATAATCGTAAAATTATTCTCAACAGATAATCTTTTTTATAAGATATATTTAGCAACTAATCCTGTCTACAGAGGAAGATATAGTGATTAGTCTACTATAACACAGCAATCCTACCTAATAGTTCATCCAGGTCTGTAGCTTATAGTGAAATTTTAATGGGTTGTGATGCAGAGATTATTGCCTCACTGTTTATAGTTGAGATGATAAATAATGCCTTTATTTTAAGGGTATCTTGAAAATGAACTTTTTTAGTAAGGGCTGGAAGGGAATTATCAAAATTCATCTGAATATAATTAAAATAGCAATACCTTTGGCATCATTTAATTTTGAGTCAGAAAACATGCAGGAAAATGAGCCTTCGTATCAGATATATTCTCCAGGGTCAGTACTGGGACTGTTTAGTAATGCATTGAAGATTAATGCAACGGTTAATCTTATTTACTTAAAAGGTAGATATGCTTATGGGGGTGGTAAGGCGTATGGTAACTACTATTACGACAATTTGTTTTCGGAATCGGATAATATTTCAATTGGTGTTAGAATTTCGGCATTGCTGAGAACGAAAATTGTCAATAATGAGGTGTATACCTTAAAGGGATATATTGAAAAAAGCATCAAAAACTCTTCTGTGGAGTTAAGGTTTGTTGTTGATGAAATTATACAGCAGGAGGAGAAGATGATCTCAGAAGAGGAACTACAACGGTATGAACTTATACAGAACAAACTGGAAAAAGGATCAACGGATCTGGAAACGGTAATCAGAAATAAAATTCTAAAGGAAGAGCCCATCAGAATGGCCAATATTTATGGTAATAATGCAATTGTTCAAAGAGACTTTGCTGAAGGGCTGGATGTATCACAGAAATATTTTCAAATTTCGGAATATACCTGTAATATAACTTCATCCACTTCTATCATTTCTAAAATTGAAGAGGTAGCAGAATCAGATTATGATATTATTGCACTTGTAAGAGGAGGAGGAGATCGTCAGAGTATGGAAGCATTTAATGATATTGCATTATCAAAACTCTTTATCAGTTTACCAGCCGTAACGGTAACAGCTATTGGACATACAGTAGATGAAACTTTACTGGATAAGCTGGCAGATAAACGTTTTCATTTGCCTCATGAATATGGGGCAGGACTGCATACTATTGTTGAAAAGCTTTCACATGAAAAATCAAATTCACGGGCATTACTGATTGATGAGGTTAAAAAAGATGTAGGTAAGCAGTTTGCAGAACAGGTATTAACACTTGAAAAGCAGCTTAAAAAGAAAAATGATGAATTTACCGAAGCTCAGAAGACCTTTAAGGAGCAGTCAGAAAATCAGGTAAAGACTTTTACTGAACAGCTTAAAGTTCGTAATGAAGAGGTAGAGAAGCTAAAGAAAGATCTCTCGGAGAAACATGGAGAACAGATAAAGACTTTGACAGAACAGCTTTCAAAAAGAACGGAGGAATTTCAGAAGTTTCAGGAATTGTCATCTAAACAGCTTCAGGAAATGCAAAAGAACTTTTCTGAGCAACAAAAACTGAGACAGCAGGAAATGGATAGTTACAAAAAGGAGCTTGCTGTTTTATATGAAAAAAATATACAATCAGCTATTAATGAGAAGACTGCTTCTCTAAAGGCTGGAATGGAATCTTTACAGCAGGAAAATCTTAGATTGAATGCTGAGGTGAATAATACTAAAACAGATTATATGAAGATTGTTATTGCTGGTATTATTGCCTTGGTGCTAGGTTTTGTGATAGCGAAAGCTGTATAATACATAATGTTTTTTTTCTATGTAAAGGTTGCTTTCATTATCCTTTAAATTAATTTAAAAGTTTTATTTTCAGATATTTATTTTGTTTCTACCCACGTGGCAGTACCTGCTAGATAGATCCCAAACTTGCCTTAATAATGAGTTGATGGTATAAATTTTGTACTCAAAAATTACCAATTTTTACTAAGAATTTTCATTGTACAACCATATCTAAAAAATAAAAGTATGATCATCGATGAGAATCTTTTGCTCGAAAATGGAGCTGTTTATGAAGATTATCCCGCAAAGGAAATTATCTTTCAAATGGGCGATATGCCACATTTTTATTTCCAGATTGTGAGGGGTACAGTCGAATTGAACAATTACCATGAGGATGGAAAGGAATTTACCTTAAATATTCTCAGGGAAGGACAAAGTATTGGAGAATCACTGCTATTCAGTGAAAAGAACTATCCGATGAATGCAGTAGCTAAAACTGATTGTACGCTATTGAAACTCTCAAAATCTAATTTTTTTAAACTGGTATCTGAAAATCGTGATTTTATGTTTCAGATTTTTAGAAATCTTTCTGACAGATTATTTTATAAGTATGTAATGCTTTTTGGTAATTCAGCATCAGAACCAAGCACTAAAATTATGTCTTTAATGGATTACTTTAAAGAATGTGCACATCAGCCGGAACCGTATAGTTATGAAGTCCCTTTGACAAGGCAGCAGATTGCTAATTTGACAGGTTTGTGTGTCGAAACCGTTATTCGAACTGTCAAAAAAATGGAGCAGGAAGAACTTGTTAAAATTAATGGCCGTCATATCATGTATTAAATTCCCAGATATGCTTTAAATACCACAATAAGCCTTCTATCTATAGAAGGCTTATCTTTTAATCATACTATTCAATTAAGTCAATAAAGAATCTGTTAATGTTCAACGTCATGTAAATTAATTACAACTAAGAAAAACTTTCATAAATCCTTTTTTTTAATCAATTCCTATAAAATTTAACAATTATTTAATTCTCATATAAGTGATCAGATAAGTCTGTATTTTTTTATTTATCTTTGCAAAAAACTTAACCAAGTGAATCTTCCACAAGAAAGAATTAAAAAAAAGATTGTTTCTTATTCAATCAACAAGGCTTTAATAATCATATAATTATGAAGTCCAATGTTTCCAAACCTACTTTTTATACCCATTCTAAATTAAAAGATGATCTCTGCATCAAATATTTATATAAAGGATCTCTGACTGTTGAGTGTTGGAGCTTGAAAATTTTACTCAAGTATCCTTGCAATAAGTGAGAAAAGCCTTTAATGTTTTGACTATCTAATGCTTATCTTATCCATTTTCGTATGTTTCTGAAGAAAAAACAGATATCATTAAAACGATTCGTGCCTATTTTGCTTATGAGTGCTCATATGCAGGATAAGAGAATCAAAGAATTACAAAAAGAAATACAGAAACTGAAAAAGTAATCTGTATTCACATTACTTCCAGGCTAATTTCAAACAATCATTTCTTTAAAACTAAAGTATTTAAACATTTAATTATGCAAAAAAATATTACAATTTTATCTGCTCTTTTATTATCCGTGGCAGTATTAGGTCAGATCGGTGTTAATACACCGGATCCCAAGGCAACGCTTGATATTGCAGCATCACCGGCAGATCTTACTAAAGTAGATGGGGTATTAGCACCAAGATTAACAGGTAACCAGTTGAAGGCCAAAGATGGACTATATCTTGCTGCACAAACAGGTTCTATAGTATATGTAACAGCTGCAGCAGTACCTACAACCACTAAAACTGTAAATATAACCACAGGGGGGTACTATTATTTTGATGGAGCAGTTTGGCAGAAATTAGCGAATGGGGCAGCAGCAGAGCCATGGAACGTAGAAGGCACTACAAATCCGGCAACAGCAAATTCAGAAAATATATACCAGACCGGTAATGTAGCTATAGGTACCCCATATCCCACTACGGGGGTTAGCCTGGATGTAAGAGGAGCCGTTCATTTGGGATCCGGTCATTCTGCAAGTGCCACAATAGGTTTACATTCTCTAGTATCAGGATCGAATAATATTGCTGAAACAGAGTTTTCTGCAATTTTAGGAGGAAGCGGTAATAAGACCATTAAAAATCCTAATAGTTCAAATGTTGTGAGGTCTAATTTTATTATAGGTGGAACTTCTAATGAATCACAAGCACAAGGAGCGGGTGTTATAGGTGGTATTTATAATAAAGCAATTGGCGCGCATTCTATTGTTCTGGGAGGAAGCTTTAACGAAACTCTAAATGCTCATTCGGTAGCTGCAGGTACTTCAAATACAGCAAATGGATATAGTGAATTTGTAGCCGGTATGTTTTCTACTAATTATGCATACACAAGTTTGGTTGGAGATGAAGGAAAAAACCGTCTTTTTAATATAGGTAAAGGTAATAGCGTATCAAGGGCAGATGCTTTTACTGTTCTGGGGCATGGTAAAGTAGGTATTGGTTTTAATAATTTTGAGACCCGCTACACAGGCGAGCTGCTACAAGTTAATGGTAATGCGCAATTGGTTAGTTTACCAACCCAGGGAGCTAACATAGCTACAGATAAAGTGGTAATGGTAGATAATACAGGGGTATTAAAAAGTGTTGCAACAGCAAGCCTAATACCATCTAATCCAGATGCATGGTTTTATACAGGTAATACAGCAACTGCAACATATTTTCTAGGTACACTGAATGACGTACCCCTTACTTTTAAAATAAACAATCAACATGCCGGACAAATAACCAATGAAAATGCGTCGTACGGACACACAGCGTTACGAAATAATACAACAGGTGTTTATAATAACGCTTTTGGTAAATCAGCTTTATCGGCAAATACAACAGGATTTGGAAACCATGCTTTTGGTCGAGACGCTTTAGCCACAAATACTACAGGGGAATTTAACAATGCCTTTGGATATAAATCTTTATCATCCAACACCACAGCACATTATAATAATGCTTTTGGGAATAATACCCTGGCTGTTAATACCACAGGATGGAGAAACAGTGCTTTCGGACAATATACTTTAGCTTCTAATACGGCAGGAAATAGCAATAGTGGGTTTGGAGATGGTGCTTTGTCCTATAATACCACAGGATCTTATAATACAGCTATGGGAGGAGGTAGCTTAGCTTATTCCACAGGTAATAATAATACAGCTATAGGATATGACTCCGGCCCTGTTGGAAGTCAAGTTAATTTGTCAACGATTAGCAACAGTACAGCCATTGGTTATCGTGCAAAAGTACAAACCAGTAACAGTATGGTATTAGGAGCTTCTAACAGTCCAGATGAAATTAATGTAGGTATCAACACTACTGCACCACAAGCTAAACTGCATATTATTAAAAATGCAAGTCAGTTAACACCTGCTATTATAGAAGGCTGTAACGTATACGCAGATAATGCAGCTGCAACAGCAGCAGGCTTACCTGTCGGAGCTTTATACAGAACAGCTATAGGGGTACTAATGGTAAGGTACTGATACTTGTATTTGATTTACTTCTTTGATAAAGTTTACTAAAAGAAGACGCAACAAAATTAAACCAACAATTATGAAACTAAAACAATATTTATTTCCTTAATTGTTGGTTTAGTATTGGCTAATGTTTTTAAATAATTTTTTCTTTAGTGAGGAGAACTGCTAATTGAAATAATGTTTTTGCCTGATATTGTTTAGAAATTGTATTTAATCGTTTTTCAATTAAACTTTTACTGATGGTGATAGAGTGGTAAATAATGAGTTGTTCCCTGATTTCTGTTATCTTATAACCTTCTGATAGATACTTTATGATGAGTAGATCTCTCTTTTCCATTGTTTAAAGATAATGATTTTCAATTTGGATGTTGGAATCAATTGATGTATGGGAACTGAAATAAGATGTATATTAAACTAGTAAAATTAATGCATTCTAACGGCTTAACAAATTTTAAATTTAAATGTCTCATTCATTGCTTTCCATTAAAAGATTTTCGTTTAGTAAAGATCTGCTAAGCTACAGTGTTTCTATTAATAATCGAGTACGATCATACGGTGATTCCCAAAATCTTCTGATTTTTGTTTCCAGATTATTTTCCTTCATCAAAGACTCTTGATAAGAATCTTCAGGAAATAAATTTACATGATCTGATTGAATTGAAATTGAGAATCGATTCATTTGATCTATAAAATACCCTTCTTCTTTTAATTCACGCAACAAGTCCAAAAACAATAAATCCAGCGCCTTATAATCAATTTCAGTTTTAATATTTTTCAGAATTTCATCTATAGAAATAGGTTGATGATAATTCATTTTTTCTGGGTTCCATAAATTATTGTAGTCTACTGTTTGCTTGTTAATTTCTAATCTGAAAGTACTAAGACTTCCTGCATATAAACTGTATAGATTATGCGTCGTGTTTTTTGCAATAATTACACCATATAAGCTATCCTGATTGTTGGTGACAGCTGAATTTAATTGACTAAAACTCTCTATAAAAGAATTTCTCAAAGTGGTTTTATGATGTTGTAAACTTTCATAAGCGGAATTCACCTGTTGTATGATGTCAATTTTTTTAGAATCTAAAGCTTCAACAGTTTGAATTAACATTTGAGAGAATGTCATTTCCAGATCAATCAAATGATCGTCTTCTATTAAAAACAGCTGTTGATTTTCAATATGTGCAACAATAAGATTTTCATTGTATGCATCACCTATAGCAATATAATCACTGTACCCTAACTCCTGAATCATCTCATTTTGCTCTACAAAATCATCTTCCTCATTAAAAACTTCCCCAAATAAATTATCATTAAATCCAAAATTGTTGAGATAGGATATAAAAAAGTCGGGAATATGTTTTCCTAAATTCTCATTTAGTACTCTGATATCTTCTAAGCTAAGTCTCTTTTCTTGTTCAAACCTGTTCATTTGGATTAATGTTTCGATTACCTTCTCCATGACGTATTTTTAGTTGATCTTTTGTTTTCAAAGTAAAGCTTTTAAAATCTGCTAATCACTCCCTATAATCAGTGATTTTATTCTGGTGACTGTAAGGAAATGTAAACCGCCTTGGTTTTGTACAGAGTATTTATTTACTAATTTTTTGTTGACATAATATTAAATTGATAGGTAAAGCAGGAGTGTTAAAGTATACTAAAAAAAGTTATTTTCCATAAACAGTGATGTATATGGCATGTGCATTGTTACTGTTTAAACAGGTTTTTAAGAGAAAACCTGTTTGACACCACATCACTTTATGTATAATTCATTTTGAACTTTTGCCTTCCTATTGACATGGAAGGCTTTTTTATGATCGTTATAATATCAGCTTATTGTGATTGCAATTCAGGATGTTTTATAGTAGCTATACCTTAAATGTGGGGGGATAAAGGAGGTTGTTATTATACCAATTCATCCGGTAATAAAGTATATGTTGATAAAAGCAAATGTAAAGGCTGCTATTAGATTTATCCTGGGAGAGATTCTGGGATTTTTTATATTTGTATGCTTGAATTATTCAAGTTTCTACTGATTTTATGAAGGACCTCCTTTGGGAGGTTCTTTGTATATACTAAGGATACTAAGGCTATTCAAAGCCAACTACAGCCTTTTATCTCCTGTTGTTTGAAGAAAGTTGTCCGGTATGGTAATTTGAAATCTGCATAATTAAGAACATTATGGATACAGAGACAAATGAACAGCCGGATATCATTAAAAAGAAAGCAGATAGTTTACTGGTGTTACATCACGAAACAGGTACTGTTGGGATTGTTCAGGGATTGGGTGAGGATGGTGAACTGCATAGTGTAGATCCCAGGGAACTGAACAATGCAGAAATTGTAAGTATTGATTCTAATGAGAATTCTTTTGCGGAGTTTTATGCTGGATTTTATCATCAGCTTAAAGAGCCTGGAGAGTTTTCGTTTTTTAAGGTAATGGAATATGAAGCCGGGCAGACTGCTTTACACTTACAGAAGTATATTAATGACAGTTCTCATGCAGGAAGAAGGGAATTGAAAAACTATGAAATTTCTATTGATAGTGTAGAGGCTTATAGAAGGGCTGGAGGAGAAATGAAAGGTAAAGGAGAGGACGCTTCTAATAATTATTTATATAAGCCTGAGCAGATGAACTGGAAGATGATGGAGAAGCTGGGGCTGAATAAAGAGATATTGCAGGAGCTTGGAGTTTTGGAATCTATGCTGAAAGGCTATAAAACAGATAAGTTAGTTCCGGTACATATTGATTTGGGAACAGTAAAGGGGAGTATTGAAGCAAGGCTTTCTTTAAAGGCTAATGATTTTGGTGAAGTGGAACTTATATTTCATCCTGTAAGAACGATGCCTGATTTTTCTATACCGTTCTTTGGACATCTATTTTCAGAAGAAGATAAAAGAAATCTTATGGGTAATGGGAATATGGGAAGGGTGGTAGACCTGGTTCATAGGATTACAGGAGAGCTGGTGCCTTCACTTATTAGCAGAGATAGGCTGACTAATGAGGTGATTCAGGCCAGGGCTGAGTTTGTCAGGATTCCACTGGTGATTAAAGGAGTGACCTTGGATGAACAGCAGAGAAAAATACTAAGGGAAGGAAAACCGCTGTATCTTGAAAATATGCTTTCTGCCAGAGGAACATTGTTTAATGCTGCGGTGCAGTATAATGCGGATAAAAGGTATGTGGAGTTTTTGCTGGATAAAAATGTAAGAAGATTGGGAGTGGAAGATTTTAGACCGGTTCCGGAGGTATTTAGAGGGAAGAAGCTTAAGAAATGGCAGATGGAGAAACTTAAGGCTGGGGAAGTGGCGTATGTGGATGGGCTGGTGGATAAGAATGGAAAAAGGTATCAGGGATATTTGAGGTTTGATAAGAGGGTGGGCAAGTTTGAGTTTTCTTTTAAGAATGTGTGGATGGGGGAGCAGAAAGCAGAGAAGGGGAAGAGTAGGAATAGAGGGAGGGGGATGTAAAGGAAGATCATAGATGCAATATTTGAAATGTGGTGTTTTTTGCTGGATTTATGGGAGGTTAGAATATACCTATCTGTATGAGAATTGAGGATACCCGTAAAATCTCATGTCGTTTTTTTGTTATATTTGCGGAAACTTTAATCATGAAAAAACTATTGTTTCTGAGTGTAATCTTTTTGCACATCTTTATTCCTGTCAGTTTACCAAAGATTCAATGACTGTCTTACGCAGTAAAAGCTCACTTATCTATCCTTCATTTAGTACATCTTGTTATCGAACAGGAGATTATGATAAAAAATATCAGCCCCAGGATATGCTTTTTGTAACAGATATTACTGAGTGTAAAGGGTATTCGAGTACAAAAAATATGATAGGTTTTTATTTTGATGGAAAGAAATACTACATGGAAGATAATTCGGAAAATGAAAATGTTTTTTATGTAATGAAGGGCGAACAAAAACAATTAGCGGATGTAAAAGCTAAAATAAATAGTCTTAGCGCTGCTGAAAAAGATAGTCTTGATTCATGGTCAAAAAGATACTCGGAGGTTTATATGCGCAAACTTAAAAGCGAGGTTTACGACAGGATTTTCAGTAAAGAGAAAAACGGGATCGCCATCATTTCAGCATTTCCTACAGAAGATTATTCCTTTACAGGGGCAGAGTTTAAAATATTAAACTTCAGCAAAAAAACAATTAAATATATCACTTTCAATTTTTATGGTAAAAATGCTGTAAAAGACAGAGTAGGTATTAATATGAGTAGGAAAGGAATAGGTCCGGTTGAAAGTTTAGCTTCAGGGGCGTGGTCTTTTGATAATGTTTGGCTTACTGATATTGTTGAAACATTGAAATTAGTATCGGTAAATATTATTTATATGGATGGGTCGAAAAGAACGGTTACAATTACAGATAAGCATTGGCTGGATCAGGAAGATTTGGATCGTTTGAATAGTTTGATGGATTAGGTGGATAGATAATACACTTTGATAACGCTTTATAAAAATTTACTACTCGATGTTAGCTATTACAAATAAGGTTAAAAATTCCATTAAAGTAAGCTTTTAATGGAATTTTTTTTATTTAAAATTTCATTTATTTTACTATTATTAAAACCTATTAGTGAAAGTATACAGCAAGTAAGTAAAACTCGTAGCTTATTGGTTTCCTCCCATAACTCTTGTCCTTCTAGCTCAACTCCTTTACGATCGTAAAAATGAGAATAATAATTTCTAGTTTTTACTACTCTGTCAACTTTAATATTGCTGTTTCGAATAAGGTCTATGGTATTGAAATTATGTATTAAATCGTTTATTCTCTCCTTTAGAATCTTATCAATACCTATAAATCTCTGATGATAACCTTCTAAAGATTGTATGATAGTTAGGAAATCAAGACTTGAAAAGTATCCTTTTTGTTGAATACTCGCGATTAAATGATTTCGAATTGGAGCGAGGCGATCACTTTCTTTAAACCATTTTAGTATTACTTCAGGAAAAATATCAGAAATATCATCGTAAGTAAATAAAAAATTTGAAGAATTAACTTTTTCTGTGGACTCTTTTTTACTTACGTAATATAGTTTTATAGGATCGGAATCCTGCTTCATAACATCATTATATAAAAAAAGTTCAGTTATTAAAACAGGAGTGTGTGTTGCCAATGTTACAAACTTGCAAACAAGAAATACCTTTTCTAATAAATCTGAAAAAGTCTTTTTTTCTTTACATATTATTGATAGAGTGGTGTTTTGGTTAAACGTAAATTCTGTGTGTTCAAAATTTCCATTAAATTGACCATTGCCACTTAGGGTTAATTGATATCCTTCTGTAATATCAAAACTCTTTTTCCAGTTGGAAGCTTGATCCGCAGAAACTTCCACTTTTTTTACTTTATTACTATTTTCACAAAAGTAAAATGAACGTTCAATAATAGCAGGATGTTTCCATTGTGAAAGAATAGGAGTGTGTAAAGAAATTTGATTAAAGAAATTATCTTTAGTAGAATTTAAATGTAAACCTTCTAAGACATAACGACATTCATAAGTACTTAAGTGGACAGAATTCGAAGGATTTATACCTAATGATTCTCGACAATTAAATAAGGTTATTTTTTTACTATCAATAAGATCACCATGTATTGTTTCTACAGTTGATACTTTATTTTCCAATATTGTTTTTATTATGCTTTCTGATTCTGTATTATAACATCCAAACAATTCTAATACTATCTTGTCAGGCGTAATTATTAATGTTCCGCCAATTTTGTTTTCCGGATCACTTGGTATATACCAAAGTCCTTTGAATTCTTTATTTTTTTTCATGAATTTATATAACTGAAAATATTTTAATAAATGCTTTATAATCGAGTGTTACTATAACATTCTGATTTGTATATTAATTTATTCTTTACCATTCCCACCTATTTTTCTTCTTGGTTTCTAACGAGTTTTTATCAACACCTTCCATTAAATAGTCTTCTGCATTTTTTGCTGGATTGTACCAATCAAGTTTTTTTTCAGCCCAGTCAATCCATTCTTTTTCTGTAGCACTATTGGATTTCATATATTCAAAATACTCTTTTAGAATCATAAATTTCTTCCATCGATGGGCATCATTATAAAAAGAAATAAATTTTGTAAGCTCTTCATCCTTCAATTTTTGTTTTGCTTCCTCAATCTTTCTAAGCTCCTCTCTCTTATCACTTTCAATTTTCCAAACTCTTCTGTTTTCAGCCATTCTTTGAAACTCAGTTTCCACTTTTATCAAAATTTTTTCAATTTGATCTTCAACAAGTAATTTATCTGTGTCTGCAAATTCAGTGGTCCCGTATTGTACGATCTTAACTGCTAGTTTACCGTTTGCTATTAAATCTCTGCTTTTCCATCCTCTTTCATTCGTAGTATCTTTAATATTACTTTTTTCTTTAATATATAGTGTAATTTTATCTTCATATGCTGCGAATTTTAATCCGTCAGAATCTACACTTACTCTATAACCTAAAGTTTTGAAATTCTTTATTAGATTATCCAATATTCTTAATGAACGAGAAACATTTTTGGGTGAAACAACGATATTGGGTAATCCACTATCCGTATGAATGGTTCCTATTATTTTTGCATAATCACGAATTTTTTTGTTCGCAAGGTTAGCTTGCACTTTGCTAACAATTTCGTCAGGTTTGCTTAATCGTTCAGGTACTTTTAAAATCAATGCAGAATTACTCTTAATCTTTTCAGTAACAATCTGTTTGAGTGAATTTATAGGATTAGGGTCATTTTTATTTCTATCTACATGAATTTTGATCTCTTTTTCATTTTCTTGTTGTGGCAATGGGGTTTTTACTACTTTCTTGCCAAACTGTAATTTTTGCCAGTATCCCATAGGTGGCAAAGGAATATCAAATTTTTTACAGATCTTTCTCAGTCCGTTATCAGACAAATTAAATTCTTTAGATAATTTAGTTAGAGGTGTAGTCCATACCTTATCATAGAGTTCTGTTCGAGTAAGCTTAATGATATTATTCATTATAGTATCTTAAATAAATTTAGGGATTATAGTAACTTTAAAACTTTCAGCAAATTTTCCTGTTCTTAAATGTTTTATTATAATTTAGGTATCAAAATTTATTAGTCAGGAAATTCTTTATTTAAGTCATTTTTAAATCCAAGTTGGGATAATACTATACATATTGCAATTTTTCTTAGGCAATAAACTTGTAGTTGGAGCTGATCTGGTTTTATAGAGTTAAGGCTCCCATGTGTAATAGAATCTCTTGTTTTCTTTAGCTTTGCAAAAGTATACCCGAAAATTGTAGGATCGACATTATTGAGTCGTAAAGTCTCTTCTAATGGGCTCTTAAATGGCTTAAATTCTAACTTATCGATAGTACCTCTAATTTTCTTTTCAAATTCCATCTGATCTTTTTTATTTACCAGATAATTTTTTAGACTTTTATATACCTGATCTGAAATAGATTTTTTATCAGTATTAAAAGCAAACTTTTCTTGATCTTGCTTAATATTAAAAATCTCAATAATATTGAATAGAAGCAGAAATGCTGATGAAAAATCAACTTCCCTTGAATGAAGGATATTATCAATAGCTTTTGAAATTTTCTTTTCATTCTGACTATATTTAATGTACCACTTCTTTTTCAAGAAATTTTCAATTCGATTATTTTTTTTGAGAAAAATGGATACCGTTTCCATGTCTGAAACGTACGTTTGGTTATTTGGCTCTGTATCTCGAAATATATATATATCTTTTTCTGTACGGAAAATAAGTTTTTCCATTTTAACTCTAACATTGAAAAAGAATGAAAATAGATTGCAAATAATTTCAATGTGATGCTTAATTTCGTCGTAGTCAATGTTTTCAAATTTGAAGTTAATTGTTCCTTTCTTTTTTACAGTAAATTCTTCACTCCCTCTATGCTCATTACTTGTATATTCTAGTTCTGGCCTGAAAGACATATTGTCAATTTTATAGAAATTGGACATACCATCCATCCTTGATATTGAAAATATATTTTTATTACGATGATTAGTGAAAAAAGAATAAAATTCATTAACAACTTGTAATCCATTTTTATTTAGAAATGCAATACCACTGTTGATATTTTCTTTATATGTATTATCCTTAATAATGCAAATAGTGGTTAACCATATTGTAAAATATCGATATTGATCATTGGTTTGAAATGATAAAACCTTATAAATTCTACTTTTATCAAAAATTAATGAAACTTTAGAGTCAATAATGTGAAAATTCTCTTCAAATAAACCTAAAGGATTTTCTGAATTGGAATAATAAGCATCTATTCTTGAGGTGATGTCATTTTCAATAATTTGTATATATATTTCTTTATCTGAGACAAAAAGATGAGCATGGTGCTCTTTATCAGATATTCTTTCATCTTTAAATTTGAGGTCTAAACAGTAATAATTTTTCATGGAAGGTTAATTTTGAGTATGGTACTTTAAATAGTTCGACAACACTCCTGAAGGGGTTTTAGCATTTTTATTAAGAATCTTGGTATTGGCGAAAACAATGAAATTATCTTTGGCCCTAGAAACAGCTACATTGAGCATATTCGGTTTGTTGTCTCTATCGAAAAATAGGGTTCCTTTATCTTCGTCACCGTAGACCATTGAGAATAAAACAATAGGTCTCTCTGCACCTTGTAGGGCGTGAACTGTTCCTATTTTAAAGTCATCAACTTTAAACCCTGCATCTTTTAAAGCCGATTTTAAACTGTTTTTTTGTCCTGTAAATGGAGTAATAATACCGACAGCATGTTCAATTGACTTATATTTCTTTTCAATTTCTGTTTTGTTGTCTGTCAGCCAGTTAATAATTGTTTTAACTTCTTCAATATTAAACCTGCTGCCATTTGGGTTTCTTGTAGATTGGCCATCAACATGAATGCAGTGCATTGGAGGGAAAAGTAAATCTTTTTTTGCTTTTCCCCTTAAGGGAATAAGTTTACCATCATAAGCTAATACATTGCAGTAGTTAATGATTTCATCATAACATCTTCTGTGTTCAGTAAGCAGTACTCCTTTTTCATGTAAATTGGCTTCCTTAAATCCTGATGCATTTTGAGCCATTTTCATAATACTGCCGGTAGAAGAAAGAAAACCTTTAGGGTCAAATTCTTTTTCATAAACAATATCATCATATTCCTTGATAATTTCACATTTTTTAAGGTTACCTATATCAATTTTATGGGTAACATTCCAAATGGGTTCTATCTGTTTTACATCTCCAACAACGACAGCCTGTTTAGCTAAAGCAAATGTGGCAATACCTACTTCAGGAGATACCTGGCCTGCTTCATCAACAATGAGATGATCAATAAAATTAAATAGAGGCGGATTATCATGTATTTTGTTGCCTTCTCCACTTATTCTTAAAAATTTATAAAAACTGAAAAACTTTGGCGCCATGAAGAATGTACTGACAAAGCATGGGGTTAACATAGCATGTCTTTTCCATCTGTTAATCATGGGTTCTTTTCCTTTTCCATTAAATTTAGGATCAAAAAGATCAGATTCAAGCTGTAGTAGATACCTTCCTTCCCAGTAATGTAAAGCCAACTGAAATGCTTTATGGCGCAGTGAAATATCAAGTTCATCATAAAAACAGTTGGCATTTATTTTTTCTTCTATTTTTATGTGCTCACACTCCCAATACTTTTCTTCTGAACGTGGAGGGTTACCTTTAATAGAATTTTTATTCTTCCATAGTTTCCATTTTTCAATGGAATCAATAATCCTTTTAGCGGTCTTTATCTTAGAATCTATGGTATCAAGAATTTCATTTTTCTTGAACACAAAATTTTCAGGAATTGCAATTTGGGAATCTCTCAGGATTATTTTTACTTCCGAAGCGCGGTTTTTAAGTGCAGATTGTATTCCCAGAAAGCAAAAGAACTTTCTAAAGAATGGTTCATTGTTAAAATAGGTAATGATATTTTGTTCAGTTTTAACCAGGTCCTCAACATCATTTTTGAGTACATCTTCATTGAGCAAATCTTCCTGATAATAATTGGAAATTTTCGAATTATTTAGAAGGTAATTACACGTAAAAACATGTTCAGATTGTAAATAAGCCTTCCACGTATCACCGGAGTCTTTTAGGATTTGTTCAATGTCTGAAATTTCTGTTCGTAATTGTTGGACTACGGAAGATATACTGAGAGCAGTAGAATTAAAGTATTCGTTACTTTTTTCTAAAAAATATTCTTTAGCATCCTGTAGAAACTCTAAGTTTTCTATGTCGTTGAAAAGGCCGTTACCATTTAGTTTTTTATAGTTGATCCCTTTTAATTCGATTTCTTTTTTCCTGGTTGAAGGAAGATAGGTTGCATATCCGTCAACATCAGGAATCCATCTGCCCTGTAATTTTCCTTCTCTTGTGTTTGATTTTGAGAAACTGTCTATAATATTGGTAACTGCCTGATTGTTGGTAGAGCATGCTAAAATTATGGGTGCATCTTCACCCCTAAGGGCACTTTCAACCATCTTATTGGCAACAATACTTTGTAATAGAGTGGTTTTGCCTGTACCTGGGGGACCATTGACAGCAAAAACTTTTTCATTGGATCCTAAAAGTGTATTTAAACTTTTTCTTTGTGAAATGGAAATAGGAAAATCAAAACCCATCTGCCCGAGATGCAGCTCATTGGTATTTATTAAATCAGGAACAGTAATAGGTAATTTTTCCTCATTGTTGTTTAAGGTTATGAAAGATTGTAAAAGTTCCGGAAGATTCTTTTGGTGAAGAATTTTTTCATACAGCTCTATGATTCCCATTGCAGCATTCATTTCCTCTTGTGGGAGTAATACTATGGTATTGAAAATAGTTTCGTAAGCTCCTGATTGGTATTTGCATAGCTCCTGACCAATTACTTCTTTAAATATATCCTTTACGTATTTTACATATTCAGGATATTTTGAATAGTTTTCTTTTCCAAGGGTAGTAGCTAAATCTACTTCTTCAATGTTTGCAAAAATAAATTCAGTACGTTCATCGGCAAGGGGTTCCAGATATTGTCTTTGGAACAAGGGAAACATTTCATCAGGAATATAAAGTTTCCCGTTTCTGTCTAAATAAGCAGAGTACCAGAAAGGAAATTTGGGTTTCTTGTCTTTGAGATGAACAAGATGATCTGATGCTGGTTTAAGCTTGAAGGGTGCTATAAGAACAAATATGTGATCTATGGTGATCCAGTCTTCATCGGCTTTATTTTTAATCCCTCTTTTTTCATTGATTCTACGTTCCTCATAGTCGATAAGTGTATTGACTTTTTGAAGATCTGCAATAGAATTGTCTTCAATATTGAAATCTTCAATTTCAAAATGCTGAGCACCATCAATTTCAATATTCGTATTAAGAGAGTCTGCTAAATTCTTTTTCCAATAGGTGAGCCATTTATAATGTTCTTGATTCATTTGTGATTGGTTAGTAAAAGTCATATCAAGCTAAAATAAGATAATTATATGAGATTATTTTATGGGAAGCCGTAAAAATATGTGATCTGATTAACTGGTTATAATTTATTTTTGCCTTTAGAAATTATATTTTTAAAATGGTCGGATTATTTGCAATAAATCTTTTTTATAATCTATTGTATTGTTTCAGAAAAAATATTTTTTTAATGGTGGTTTTGTGAGATCTTATAAGTGATCAAATTTGGTCACTTTATTTTTAACTTTATTTTCTCAAAATTTCGTATCATTAAACAAAGTCCCATAAACTCATAAGGTATAAGTTTAATGTAACAACATATGAAAATTGAATAAGGACTGATTTCAACTAAAGACTAAAATTTAGATTTACCAATTGAAAATTTAGAAAAAGTTGATTGCAAAAAAAATTATAGCTGAATATGAAAGAGAATTAAGAAGAGAAATAACCAATGCACTTTTGCAATCTGCTAGAGCGTAAGGAATGACTGGAGGTAGACCAAAGGGCTATACAAAAGAAACAATTTCTACGTTGATACTTATGCGTTCTGTTTATAAATATCCAACTAAAGTGGATGGGGTTCGCAAGAGTTTGGTTTTGATTTGGCTACGTTTTATCGTTACGCTAATAGATTACGTTGTAAGATCATATTTTTGAGTATTATTAACCATTAATGATAAATTGTAAAATATTTATTAATTTAAGAGAATATAAATTAATTTGTAAACTAATATCATGCAAAGTCAAAAAGAAATTGAAGCGATTTACTTCAAACAGCCTCTATATCGAAAACTTATACTTAATAGTTTCAATACACAATTATTAGTCGATTTTTTTCATTATCAAGATAAAGTTGAGGGTTTTAATCCAAAATTAAATGAGAATACAACATTTAAAGTTCATTTTAGTAAGCCGTATAAAAACAATAGTGTTAGCAGTGATCCAGCAGCCTATTATCCAGGCATTTATATGTTTGAGCTAATTTGCTTAAGAAATGAATTCACACTTACATATTTTTTCGAAATAATTAAAGAAGAGAAAAATAGTAATATAGAATATAGTTTAGTAAAAATTGGACAAACTCCATCTCTTGCAGATTTAGAATTTTCTAGGCTAGATAAATATGTTAGATTAATAGAAAAAAAATGGATACGTGAATTAAAAAAAGCTATTGGATTAGCTGCTAATGGAATTGGTATAGGATCATTTGTCTATATAAGAAGGGTTTTCGAAAATTTAATTGAAGTAAAACGAAAAGAACAAATTACATCGTCTTTATGGGATGAAGTTAAATATCAGAGTTCAAAAATGGATGAAAAAATTTTACTTCTGAGAGATAATTTACCATCTATTCTAGTATCAAACCGTAAAATATATTCTATTGTTAGTAAAGGAATACACGAATTGTCTGAACAAGAATGTTTAGAGTATTTTCCAATTATGCAAGATGCTATAATATTAATTTTAGAGGAAGATTATAGAAAAAAACAAGAGAGTGAGCGACTTATTGAAATGGAAGCAAATATTAATAAAATTCATCAAAATCTAAAGAATTATGAATAACTATTTAGTTTTGGAAAACCCTAGCTTGACACATTGTAAGCTTTTTTAAAATAGAATTAAATACTTAATACTAAAAATGAAATTTGCAAAATACATTACTAAAGATCAGATTAAACAATTAGAATATGAAGTTTTATCAAAAGATTTGTTAATATATTTAACAAGAATACTTTTAGAATGGATAGAGAATGTTGAATATCCTGAAGATATCATCGCAAGAAAAAATAGGATTATAAATCTATCAAGTACTATTGCAGGAGATCTAATCTATATATTGGAATCTGATAATATGGGGGCTTACCAACAAGCGGAATATGATTGGCATGATAGTAAGTTTCTCTTAGTGTTTAGGCGATTAAATACTATTCAATTTATTGAATTTGCTTGTGAATTATTAAGAGCCAGTTATTTTACTATCGACTTTTTAAATGCAGCTTTAAAATCAGAGGGTGCATCGTTTCGTTTTGTTAGAGATAGAGGAAATTATGCAATTGAAGTATTTAACATTGATCAAATAGAAGAAGCTGATACTTCGGAGGAACATCCTAATATTCGTTTGTTGATTTCTAGAATGGAGACTTCATTAGAAAAAGAAGATTATTCAGGTGTTTTACATTCCAGTGCTAGTGTTTATGAAACGATGGCAAAAGATGTTGTTGGAATTCCAACGGTGCAAGACAAACATTAAAAAGCTTTTTTGAAAGGTATAAACTAGATTCAAATTTGCCACTCCCAATTTTAGACTTTATATTAGAAACTTACGATAAAAGAAATGTTACGCCACTAGCTGGACATGGAAGTTTAGATGAACCAACAATTACTCGAGATCAGGCAGTAGTTTTAGTCGAGATGACTAAAAGTATTGTAAGAATTGAAGGTAAACTAAAAAGAGAAATATAATTGTCGCCAATGAAAGATGCGATCATTCTTATTTCCTTTATTAAAATTATAGCTTTAAATAGTAATCTTAAATAACATAAAAATGATGAAATAAAGAAAATGGTCGTTAAAAAATAATATTTACGCAAATAGACTGCGTTGTAGGATTGTATTTTTGTATTATGTAAATTATATTAGATCTAATATTCAAGCAAAATGAAAGACATGGATAAAATTGAAGATAATTCTTCGTTTGAAGAATTTAGAAATAATTTGAAGGGGGGAAAGTCAGTAAAAAAAATTGTATCATTCTTAGCACCTTTAAGTTCAAGAGCTAAAGAAATTTTGGATGCATTTGAAAATTTTGATGATATTGAAAAACAATTTAATGAGATTTCCAAAAGTCCAGACAAATTTAACAATTACTTCAGTGGACTTGGCTGGATTGCTCACGAGTCAGGTAATCACGACCTGATTATGGAATGCATTAATTTGGCAGAATCTGACAATTTAAAAGCTGCTGAGGAGAAACTTGCCGATCATTATACTTCCGAGGAAATACAATGGTTGGTAACTTCAACATACGGTGTTCCTGAGTTTAGAAAGCGAAATAGTTTAATTAATGTGGCATTTGAAGATACAAAAGCCCAAAGATTTCACTCTGCCATCCCATTACTGTTAATGATTATTGATGGTACTGTCAATGACATCAGTAAGAGCAAAGGCTTTTTTGCGGAAAATACTGATCTTACCGCCTGGGATTCTATTGCTGCGCATAGTACAGGTCTCTCCAAGCTTAGGGACATTTTAAATGTGACACGAAAGTCGACAACTACTGAAGAGATATTTTTCCCCTACAGAAATGGAATATTGCATGGTAGAGATATTTCTTATGCTAATAAATATGTTGCTGGCAAAGCATGGTTAACATTATTTGCTATTAATGATTGGGCAAAAGCTTTGCAAAAAATAAAGAAAACCCACCCAAAGAGACTAAGAAGGCCACACTGAAAGAGGCATTATCAGACTTGAAAGAAGCTACTGATAAATACAAATTACAGAAAGAAAAAAGAGCGGAAACTGATAAATTCATGAATCATTGGAAATCCAGAAAACCTATGGCAAATATAGATTTTCCGGTTCAAGGAACAGAGGAAAAATATACAGAATTTACACCAGAACGAGATGTTGTTTGTTTTTTAACGAATTGGCAGAAAGGTAATTATGGTCAAATGGCTAAACAGATCTGTTTTTTTCGGATGAATTTAATATGGGTAAAGAAGCAGGAAGAGTCCGAAAAATTTTTGACCAAAAGAATCTGAAAACCTTTGAAATACTATCAGTTGAACATCAATCGCCTGCAATTGCAGAAGTAAAGGTAAAAGTTTGTGTATTATTTAACAAAATAGAATATACAAAAGAAATAATATTGCGAATGCTTTATCAGAATGAGCAACGAGAAAATATGGTGTATGGCCAAAGCGGTGGTGTTTGGAGGTATATGGATTCTTTCTTTTTTCATAAAATCGAAATGCTGGATTGGGATTATTAAAAATTGATATTTCTCCACTACTTCCAGATGATATTATGATCCCTACTCAAATTTTAGGAGAATATTTTGAGTCAGGACGCTCCAATTTTGTTGTCGTAAAATGTTTTACCTACTGTTTCTTAAAATACTAAAAATATAGAAGACGATATATATATAATAATGAGGATATGGCTTGACGTTATGAACTAAAATAACGTGAAAGAATATAAAATACCTCCTTCAAGAATACAATAAAATTACGCTTAAAAATATGGGAAAAATACCTATAACTTTTCTTCATTATTTTATTTATCATTGTCGCTATAAAAAAAATTATTGCTAAAAAATAAGAATCATAAAATTTATAATGAAAAAAAATTTTTGCTTTTTTATCTTTCTAATGAGGCTAATTTCTGATTCTCTAAGCTTATACCCTCAGAGAATTATATTCAAACAACAGAACGTCTTGATGCTGATTGTATTAAAAATTAGTGACAGTATCTTTCAATATTTCTTATGGAGGAATAAAAGAATTTTTAGATAATTGTGAAAGCGGCTGGAAATGAGAATACAAAGAAAGCTTTTTGTCTAAATAAAATTATTTAGTGGCTTAAAAAATATACTATGTGATTTTTGGAACTAATTTGTAAAAATATAAACTACCTAATTTGATTAGCAGTTGGAGGAGGCTTAATTTATCTGATACAGGATTTTATGTCAGTTAATTTCTAATCTTTCTTCTGCCTTTATTTAAGATGAATGTAAAACTGGCTAACAATCAGAATGTGGTAGTTTTTTTGATATGTAAAATTTAAAATTATAACCATGGCGAATAGTCTCACTTTACATCAAAAAGAACAATTTAACGAAATTTTAGAAGAACTTGGAAAAAACCTAGATATCAGCGAAACACAACATAATGCAGTAGCAAAAAGTTATGATGCTGTAGGTCTTCATTTAGCTAAGCATGATTCACCAATTGGGAAATATGATCCTCAAATATTGCCTCAAGGTTCATTTATGTTGGGGACAATGATTCAGCCAATTCATGAAAATGACGATTTAGATATAGATTTGGTATGTCAGCTTGTTGGGAAACAAGATTATTGGACTCAATTTGATTTAAAAAAAGCGGTTGGTGACCAATTAAAATCCCATGGCACATATAGCAAAATGATCAAAGAACCAGAAGGAAGAAGATGTTGGACGTTAGTATATTCTGAAACAGCAAATTATCATTTGGATATTTTGCCCTGTATTGTTGATAGTGGCTATCGTGTTCTTTTAGAAAAAGCATTTTCAAATTTTGACCAAACTGAAAATGAGGCTTTAGCATTAAGGATTACTGATACTGTTGAAGATAATTATAAAACAGAAACTAATCATCTTAATTGGTTAAAGAGTAATCCTTTTGGCTATGCAAACTGGTTTTTTCAACAGGCTACTTTAGATATAACAAAAGCTAAACTAATAACTGAGTCTATTAAGCCAATTCCGGAATATTCTCAGGAAAAATTACCGCTTCAAAGAATTGTACAAATTCTCAAAAGACATAGAGACATGATGTTTGATGGTAATGAGCAAAAACCGATTTCTATTATTATTACTACTTTGGCTGCTAAAGCTTATAAAAAAGAAACCAATATTTTAGAAGGGCTTTTAAATGTGACAGCTGCTATGAAAGATTTAGTAACGGTACAGTATTCTCCAAAACATAACAAAAATATAGATTGGATTGAAAACCCAATCAACTCATTAGAAAACTTTGCAGATAAATGGGTTGAACATCCTGAACGTAAGAAAAATTTTAATAATTGGATAGATAAGGTACAACGAGATATTTTTGATGCAATCAATTCCAATGGCTTGCACATAATTCGTGAATCTTTAGAAAAATCTTTAGGTCGAAATGCTATCAATGCTACATTTAACAATATTGCTGAAAAATCTAGACAATTAACTGAAAGTGGTAAAAACTGTATTGATGCAAATATAGGAATAACATCCTTAGGGGCGGCAACTATCAAACCACATACATTCTATGGCAAAGAAGACTTATAAAAATAATAAGATCAAGAAGCTTACGGTAGCTGTACAAGCTAGTTTACTAAGAAGAGTATTTCCGACATCAAAGATTACAAATTTTCGTGATAAAGAATTGATTTGGCAACATATTATTAAGCCATCCCCATTAAGTGCAGAATATGCGGTTAAATTGCATTATAAGATGGGTGACCGTCCACATGTTTATATTTTAGAACCCAAACCGCTGACTTTAG
Organism: Chryseobacterium sp. CH25; assembly: GCF_004119455.1. Lineage (GTDB taxonomy): Bacteria > Bacteroidota > Bacteroidia > Flavobacteriales > Weeksellaceae > Chryseobacterium. Next base: position 166,185 of record NZ_NRQT01000001.1, on the reverse strand, counting down.
CAAAAAGTGCTAAACGATTACCACATGTCTATGACCAAGCGAAACAGAGACTTTGTTTATATTATCCCGATGGAAAACAATGGAACTCTACTATGCCATTAGTAGAAACTGTTATTTGGTGGACTTTTGAATGGTTGTATCACTATGAACTGTGGCTTGGGACTGATGATGATTGGAAAGGCGGTGGTATTCACCCTTTTGTAAATCAAACTAAAATTGAAGATACTATTAAATCCAATAAATAATATGAGCGTTTCAAACATTCCGCAAGCAACCAAATTAATTTTGTGGGGTAAAGCAGCTGGTAGATGTCAATATAGGGGGTGTAATAAATCCTTATTTCTAGATGTTTTAACAAAAAGTGAATTCAATCAATCTTACATTGCGCATATTGTAGCTGATGTGCCAAATGGCCCAAGAGGGGATTCTACAAAATCAGCATTACTACAAAAAGAAATTAGTAATTTAATGTTGTTATGCGATACTCATCACCGAAAAATAGATAAGGATGACGTACTAGGGCATCCTGAGGCACTTTTATTAGAAATGAAGAATGAACATGAGGAAAGAATTGCAAAAGTAACAGAGATATCTCATGACATGGAAAGTCATATTGTGACCTATAAAGCAAATGTGGGTGTTCATACACCAAATATTACTTATGAATCTGTAAGTGAATTTTTATTACCTATGTATTATCCTGCTCAACCTTTTGCAATAGAACTGGGTCTTACTAATAGTGCTCAACGTGATCGTGATGATTCATTTTGGCAGGTCGAGCTTGCAAATTTACAGACACAATATGATGAGCAATTAAGACCAAAATTTAGAAGAGGCGATATAGGGCATATTTCACTTTTTGCATTTGCGCCTATTCCACTTCTTATGAGATTAGGAGTTTTATTAAACGATATTCATGACATTGAAGTTCATCAACCAGTAAGAGATCCAAAAACATGGAATTTAGAAGATAATAAGGATTCTGTTATATATTCTGTTATTCAACCATTGAAACCAACCCAACCAATAGCTGCACTTAACATTTCTTTAAGTGCTATTATTAATAATGACAGAATTACTAATGTTTTAGGAACTGAATGTTCAATATATACTCTTACAATCGATAAACCTTTTAATGATTTTTTAAAAAATAAAATTCATTTAATAGATTTTAGCGCAAAAGTTCGCCAAATCTTAAATGAAATTAAAGCTATTCATGGAGGACATACTGAGTTACATATCTTTCCAGCAATGCCAATTGCTACTGCAATTGAATTTGGTCGAGTATGGATGCCCAAAGCTGATATGCCTTTGATAATTTATGATGAAAATAATGGTTTTAATAAAGCCATCGAAATTAGAAATACTTAATTTGTATACTTACCAATAAAATAAATATTATTATGGCGGATTACGCAATATCAGGCGTCTGGAAAGATGACAATAGCACAATTATAAACTATGCAATACATACTGTGAATTTAGAGAAAAATATAGTTTATCATGCTACAAAATATTCTAAAGCGGAAGCTATTAGATTATTAGAAAATCCTCAAAATTCGGCCAGAACTCTACTCTTGAATTATACTTCACAATCTTGGAAGTGGGGAACTACGGTTAACGTTGTTGGTTCTGGAGCAAATAGATATTTACGAACAACGCAAGATAAAACAGTTAAGGATAACTTAGCTCATCTAATAAATTATTCGTTTGTATGCAACGATTTCAAGTAACAAGAAAGATGGAATTGGTGGAATCTGAAAAGTTTTTCTGATTTTTAGTGGCAAATAGAAAATTAAAGAATAATGCAAGCAGTCAACAAAAGAAATAAGATATAAAGTAATTATTTAAATGTGTTATGCGCTTGTAAATTATGATAAAGAAAAACCAACTCTTATTATAAATTGCCCTGATATATATTCTACGGATAGACTTAAAAATGAAATATCAGTAGAGTTTATAAATATGTCTCCATTATTTGATCAAATAGATAAAGATAGTCCTGATCAGGATATGCTTGGATATCCTTATAACAAAGCACTAGAAATTAAAAATACATATGCTGTTTTGTTATCCATAGATAGTTTTCAAAAGTTTCCCACTAAAGCGATTATATCTTATGATATTAATAAATTAGTGTTATCACATAGGAGAGCAACATGCTATTCGAATGCTTACAGGAATTGAGGAAAGAAATGACAGGTCATTTTTAAGAGTTTAGTAATTACAAAAACAAAAAGTCTAATCTATAGGTTAAGCTTTTGTGATTTTACTGATAACTGTCTTTTTCCTTTTGATGATACTCGAACTCACCGAACAGGCAGTCCTTCATGCTTAAGAAGATATTTTTGTCACCTCTTAAAAATCGCGGAAGAATAACGCCAGTAGACAATAAAAGCAGTAATATAACTGCTATTAATATAGAAAGTGTTTCAATGAAGGTTGATTTTAAAAAAATTATAAATTATATTGATGTCGATAACTGGAATTGCTGATAGATTAAGAAGTGTCTATAGCTAGTGGAACTATTAAAAAAACAAGTTCCTGAAACTTACAATACAAGAACAATACTTTGATAATCTTATTATATTATAAAGTATTTAGAAGAGAACGCAATTGGATTCATTTGCCTAATAAACTTCCGATCTTTATCTCATGATATGTGTCTGTAAAACCTCCAAACATAATTTTTACAAAAGTTTAATAGATTATTGATTTTGATACTAGTTTTATTTTCTTGTTCAATTCTAGGAGGAAGCTCTAATAATCATAAAAGGATTTTAGCAAAGTTGATGAAGTTGTGATGTTCTGCGAAAAAGATTTAGATTATTTGTTCTGGCTAAATCATCTAATTTTTACATTTGCAATAGTTCTCGATTCTTGCTGGTAACTACAATTAGCAAAAAGTAATTTTGATCTATTAGAAGAATTTAGGATAATTAAAAGGGAATTATATTAATTTTAAACTCTATGAAGATTAATTAATGAGACCTATGATTATTGTATTTAATCTGGTATATTAATGCCTTTTGAATTTTCAAATTCTTTAAAGAAGTTTTCTAAGGAATAACGTTCATGTCTTAGTATATTATAGATTGTGGACATTGGTACATCATAACCTTCAGATAGCTTCAATTTTGAAATTGTAGAAGATGTAATTCCGCATAATTTAGCATATTTATTTTGTGAAACAATATTACCCTCCTGATCGTAGTATTCGCGAAGAAATTTACTTTCAATAAAATTGCATAAATGTTTATTTACTAAAGCATTTTTTCTATTCAGGACGTCTTTATTTTGCATATTCAGAATAATCATTATTCAAAACAAAAGATTTAATTGAAATTTACTGTTCGTTATAGCGAATGATGTTGTTTTTTTATTTATATTTGTAAAATAGGTTACAATAAATGTAACTTAGCGATACTTCAACGAAATATTAGAAGCTATTGCTTAGAATCTCAATTCGAAAACTGGTAATTTTTAACACACGAGATAATAAGCAGGAAGCTCACGACCTAGGCGTGGGCTCTCTTATCTGTGTGTAAGGTATACCAGTACCCCGAATTGGATAATGTAGAGTCCCATGCCGTTTTTTATTTTATGCAGTTCTGCTTTTCTACATTATCTTTTTATTCTAAGCTCGCTTTACAAAATAGAGGTATACTGATACGGTACAATGGGGTGTACAATCCATTGCGGCTTTAGTGCTTTCACGGGAACACAAATTTTATTCATATTCATATTAATTAGTTTTTTTTGATGGACTGGGGCAGTAGGTTTTGCTGTTACCTCAGTTGGGCTTTTGTTCCTAGTCCATTTTTAAGATGGTTAGATGCTGTATGGAAGGAGTGTGAAGAGAGGAAAGGAATAATGGGTAATTATTAATTAGTAGAATAGATAAGAAGTAATAGAAATGTAAGGTATAATAACCATAGAAATAGAGAAGATAAAAAGAAAAGCCCTTTCCCTGTAAGTTGACCGCTTGGTAGGAAAGAGCATTGTCTAATAAATTAAACTTATTCAAAAGTATGAAAAAAAACTTTTGCAGCCTGGGTCATGTTCAAATGGCTTTTGGGTTAGCATTGCTGGTGTCTTGCACAGCAATAGGACAGGTACGTGAGATTTCAGGTACGGTCACAGGGAAATCAGGTGCTTTAAGTGGGGTTTCGGTATCTCAGGAAGGAAAGGATCAGGTAGTATTAACGGGAAGTTCAGGAGCCTATCGGATACAGGTTTCAGGGAAGAGTGCGGTACTGGTGTTCAGGTACGCTGGGTACCTGGTGAAGAGGGTGAAGGTGGGAGATAGGGATAAGGAGGATGAGGATGAAGAAGAAGAAGGGAGCAGGGGAAATGGAAATAATGAAGTGGACAGGAGCGTGATCAATGTTTCGCTTGAGCTGGATTCTGAGAATGATGGTAAGGAGGCCGATGTGGGTACGGATAAGGCTGTAGTGACGGGGATTGGGGAGATTGTGCTGAATGCAGGGTATTATAAAGTTCGGGATAGAGAGCGGACGGGGAGTATTGCGAAGGTGTCAGCGAAAGAGATTGGGAATCAGCCGGTAGGAAATGTACTGGGAGCGGTGCAGGGGAGAATGGCTGGGGTAAGCATTACCCAGGGTGGTGGAATGCCGGGAGGTGGTTTTGATATTCAGATTCGGGGAAGGAACAGCTTGAGGACCTCTTCCAATAGTGAGATTGATGGGAACCAGCCTTTATATGTGATTGATGGGGTTCCTGTAGGAGGGGATATGAAGTCTGAGTTCTCAACACTCGTTATTCCTTTGCGGAGTATTAATCCGTTAAATGCCATCAATCCTAATGATATTGAAAGTATTGAAATCTTAAAGGATGCGGATGCTACGGCGATATATGGTTCAAGGGGAGCGAATGGGGTAGTATTGGTGACGACGAAAAATGGAAAGTCAGGGAAAACGGAGCTGAGTCTTACCACCAATTATGGGATAAGTAAGGCGATGATGGGACTTACCATGATGAATACAGGGCAGTATCTGGGAATGCGGAAACAGGCCTATGCTAATGATGGAATCTCTGTCTATCCTGCGAATGCGTATGATATCAATGGGAAATGGTCACAGGATCGGTATACGAACTGGCCTGAGAAGCTGATTGGAAATTGGGCAGCTTCTTCATCCACTCAGCTGTCATTGAAAGTGGGAAGTGAGACGACCAGTTTTCTGATCAGTCTGGGAAGAAATGAACAGGCTACGGTATTTGAAAAGGATTTTAAATATGTGAGCCATACCCTGTCTGGGAACCTGTCACACCGTTCTAAAGACAGGAAATTCCAGATGACGCTTGCCAATCAGTTTTCCTTTCAGAAAAATAATGTGGTCAATGAAGATATTACCCAGAAATCACTGCTGCTGGCACCGAATGCTCCGGAGCTTTATAAACCGGATGGCAGCCTGAATTGGGAGAATAATACTTTTACCAATCCCGTGGCGGTGTACAACAGTTCTTATCAGAATAAGACCATACAGTTCCTGAGCAGTCTTAATGCGCAGTTTGAACTGCTTCCCCATACGGTGGTTAAGCTGAATGGGGGGATTAACTATGCTGCTTTTGAAGAATGGTCACTGCGGCCCAATACCATTTATAACCCTTCGTTTGTAACAGGACAGTCAAGCTTTTATTCAAGTTCTTCGAAAAGCAATAATAACCGCTTTTCCTATATCGCAGAGCCTCAGTTAGAGTGGAGCTTGAAAAGGGGAGGACATGAGCTGACCGTCCTGTTGGGAGCGAGTGTACAGGTAGAAGAAAATAGCAGGGAATCGATGCGGGGAAGTGGTTTTGCAAGCAATGCTTTATTGCAGAATATCGGAGCAGCACAGACCAAAACCATTGCTGATCAGGTAAGCACACAGTACAGGTATGCAGCGGTATTCGGAAGAGTAAACTATCAATATAAAAACAGGTATATACTTAATATTACTGGAAGACGTGACGGGAGCAGCCGTTTTGGAGAAAACCGGAAGGTGGCATCCTTTGGAGCGTTGGGCGGAGCATGGCTGTTTTCTGAGGAAGCTTTTTTTAAGGAGAGTTCATGGCTGAGCTTTGGGAAACTGAGAGGAAGCTATGGGATTACAGGAAGCGATAATATCGGAGATTATCAGTATCTGGATAATTTTACAGTGTCTGATTATATCTATAATTCAGTCACAGGACTGGTTCCTTCACGGCTGTATAATCCTGATTTCAGTTGGGAGAAAACCCGTAAGTTGGAAACGGCATTGGAGCTTGGATTCTTGAAGAACCGCCTGAATTTGTCAGTGTCATGGTATCGTAATACGAGTTCCAATCAGTTGGTAGGTTATCAGCTTCCTGCAATTACCGGGTTTACTTCTGTACTGGCTAATATGAACGCCGTAGTGGAAAATAAAGGCTGGGAGCTGGAGTTGAATGCAAGACCCTTTTCCGGGGAGCTGTTAAAATGGACATCCGGATTTAATATAAGCATTCCCAAAAATAAGCTGCTCTCATTTCCGGGACTTGAAGGATCACCCTATGAAAATATATTTATTGTAGGACAGCCCGTATCCATAGTGAAGCTGTATCAGCTGGAGGGAATTGATCCTGCGACAGGGGTGTACCGATTTAAGGATTTTAATGGTGATGGTAAGATAACAGCGCCTGAGGATAATAAGGTGGTGGAAAATATCGGAGTCCGCTATTTTGGAGGGTGGAGCAATACCCTGCAATACAGGAACTGGGATTTTTCCTTTCTGTTTCAGTTTGTAAAACAGAGGAATCTTAATTATAACAGCATAATGCCTTTGCCGGGAGGAATGGTTAACCAGCCCGTAGAGGTATTGGATGTATGGTCACCTCAGAATCCTTCCGGGGCTTACATGCCTTACAGCACGGGGACAGTAGGAGATCAGAATAGGGCGCAGAACAATTTCAGAAGCAGTACGGCAAGTGTTTCAGATGCGTCATTTATAAGGCTTAAAAATGTTCAGCTGACCTATACCTTACCGTTGAAAAGTAGGGTGCTGAAAACGGTAAAAATATACTTTCAGGGACAGAATCTTCTGACCTGGACAAAGTATTTTGGGATGGATCCTGAATTTACGGTAGGTGGATTTTTACCCCCCATGAAAACCTATTCTTTCGGTACACAGATTAACTTTTAAATCTAAAAATCATGAAATCATCAATCATTCTTTATATAAAAAATATAGCAGTTGTATGTACTGTAATAAGTATAACAGGAAGCTGTGAAAATATGCTGGAGGCAGATCCGCCTTCTAATCAGCTGGATGCAGGGCAGGTATTTGAAAATGTACAGACTGCCGATGCTGCTTTAGCCGGGCTGTATGCCAATATCTGGGATAATTCTCCGTTGTCGGGAGGTGCGCAGGGAAGCGGGGCTCTGTTGGGGAGCTACACTGATGACCTGGTCTGCTATTATGCTTCGGGAGAAAGCAGTGGAGCACTGGATCTCTATAATAACCTTCAGATTGCATCGAATTCTACGGTATATATGTACTGGGCATCAGCCTATAAAGAAGTGTACATGAGCAATGCAATTATAGAAGGAACAGAAAACTCAAAATCACTGCCGCAGTCAGAAAAAAATAGGATTAAAGGGGAAGCTCTTTTAGTGCGGTCTATCCTGTTTTTTTATCTTCAGCAGGTATTTGGAGATATTCCACTGCCTTTAAGTACGGATTATAAAATCAACCAGTCTCTTGGGAAAACGTCTGCTTCTCAGGTGCTCTCTCAAGTAGAGAGTGATCTGGAGGCAGCATCAGGGTTGTTGGCGGATGATTACAGGAATGCGGAAAGGATTTTTCCTAACCGTAAGGTGGCCCAGCTGATGTTGGCGAAAACTTACATGCTTGAAGAAAAATGGAGTGAGGCAGAGGCTTTATTAAAGACCATTGTTTCAAGCCCTTTGTATACTTTTGAAACTGATATTACCAAAGTCTTTCAAAAGTCTGGAAAACACATCTTATGGCAGTTAAAACCTAAAAATAATAATGATCCTACAAGCGAGGTTCAGACCTATTACTTTTCCGGTGCCGCGCCTACACAGTATGCCTTGAATAATGATCTGGTGAGTTCTTTTGCTCAGGAAGATAAAAGAAAGCAAAATTGGATGGCAGCGGTGACGATTGGGGTAAATACGTGGTACAGGGCTGATAAATATAAGAATCGTACAGCAAATCCTACAGAGTATTCCGTGGTATTCAGAATAGAGGAAGCTAATCTTAATCTGGCAGAAACGCTCGTTATGCAGAATAAATGGGCAGAGGCGTTGCCATATATTAATGCTACACGATTGCGTGCAGGACTATCAGCCTTGACGGATCTTAGTTCAAAAGAAACCGCATTGAATGAGATTCTTTCAGAATCCCGTAAAGAGTTCTTTTGTGAAATGGGACACCGCTTTATAGATCTTAAAAGACTGGGGAAACTCAATACACTGAGCCCTGTAAAGCCCAGCTGGAAGGAATACCATCAGCGTTGGCCTTTACCACAGAAAGAACTCCTGCTGAATACCAACCTTAAACCTCAGAATAATGGTTACTAAATGGATCATGAAACTGTTGCTTTTTATTCTTCTATGGTTGATGGTAGGGGAGTTTTCAGGGCAGAAGGTTTCTAAAGACACCATGGATCATTGGCTCTCAGGTTTTCATGGAACAGAAGGCGGAGCTATGTCACCGGATGGAAGATGGGTGGTCATGAAGAAAGACTATAAGGATAAAGACAGCCTGTTTATTTTTGATACCCAGGATAAAAAAAATGCTCATAAGATGGGAGAGCAGGCTTCCATGGGTACTTTTTATTTTGGGCATTATGCTATGCTTACCGGGGGAGATAAGGTTCTTTGGGTTAATCTTATTACACGTGTGAGAAAAGAATATCAACATGTAAAACAGAGCAGTGTGTGGTCTTCAGATGGATATAGTATCCTAAACACATTGGGAGAATTGCAGGTGATGGATAAAGAAGGAAAGGTCCTAGCCCGGGAAAGTGATATAGTCTATTACCTGACCGATGGGAAAGGGAACCTTTTTGCGGAGAGAAAAACAGATTCCGGATATGATATTCTTAAGCTGGAGGGAAAGGAATTTAAAAAGCTGATCTCCTTGGCTGAGTTGGAACGAATGGAGTTAACGGATTCTGGGCATTATCTGGTAATTCATAAACAGTCCAAAATGAAAGGATTTCGTAATATTATGGTAATGAATGTTCTCTCAGGGAAATGGTTTCATCCTTTGGGAGAACAGGATATGCAAGCTGATTTCTTTAGGTTTAAGGAAGTTGGAATGGAATCATCCTGTCTTATTGAAATGGTGAATCTGGTTCCCTATCCAGAAAAAGAGGTTCAGATATGGTATGGGAATGACAGGGATCTTGAAAGTAGGGAGCGGGGGAGAAAGAAGTCCCAAAGGTATTGGATATGGAACCCAGGGAGAGATAAAGCAGTTTCCTTAGCTGTTGATGAAGAAGAAACGATAAGCTCAATAGGAAGTGATCGGTATTTCATGGTTTTTAAAAGTGATGAAATGCAGGATTATATTCATCATATTCCTGATCTGAATATCAGTTTGTATACTGTGCAGACAGGGGAGCGAAAGAATATAGGAGTCGTTAGACCTTTGCTGGTTAGCTCAGAAGATGGCAGGCAGTTGTTAATGATGGATTCCAAGGGATTTTGGCAGCTCTTGAACGTGGAAACTTTTGAAAAGCGGAGCATTGAAGGTCAGGGATTAAAGAAACCTTATTTTAGTAAGGACGCAAAAACAATTTATTTTGAAAGTGATAACGGACTTTGGCTATACTCTGCAGGAAATGGAAGGTTATATCCAGATACTGTGGGAAGAGGAAAAAAAGTAGAAATTCTGGGCGGTAGACAGCATCCGTTGTGTAACGGTTTTAATTTCTATCAGAATTTTATGGAGGATAGTGGTGTGCTGCTAAAAGTGAGTGATCAGGAAAAAGGAGAGGTGTCTTACCATAGGCTTACAAATAAGAAGAATACGATGCTGTATTCTTCCAGTGAAAATCTGAAATCAGTATCTTTCAGTGATGATGGGCAGAAAATGACTGTTTTAGAGGAGAACTTTAACAGTCCGCCGAAGCTTTGGATGATAGATACTCAAAGGAAGCAGAAAAAGCTTGTGTTTGATACCGCCGTATCGGATCCGAATGCGAAATTGTTAAAACAGCAGATTGTTTCCTATTCAAGCTCTTCCGGGTTACCCTTAAAAGGGATTTTATATTATCCGATGGATTATGATCCTTCAAGTCAATACCCCCTTATTGTGCATATTTACCAAAAGCAGTCCGATAAGGCTTCAACATATCTTCTGCCAAGGTATGATGAAGTGGGTTTTAATATCCGTATCTTATTGGAAAGGGGGTATTTTGTATATCTTCCTGATTGTGTAACTGAAAAGGGATCTCCCGGATGGTCAGGGCTGGACTGTGTGAATCGCTCTTTGGATGCTTTGGCTGAATATCATTTGAAAATAGATAAAATAGGATTGATAGGACACTCTTTTGGCAGTTATCTGACTAATTTTATAGCCACGCATTCCAATCGGTTCGCAGCCTATATTTCCGGATCGGGAGTAAGTGACCTGGTAAGTTCTTACTTCTCCTATAACAGCAACTATTCAAGTCCCCATTACTGGCAGTTAGAAACAGGGCAATATGAAATAGGACGTTCTTTTTTTCAGGATAAAGAGCTATATCTTGAAAACAGTCCTGTTTTGAATGCGGATAGGTTGAGTGCTCCCGTCTTGTTATGGACCGGATTGAAGGATAGAAATGTAGTTCCTGAACAGACGATGGAGTTTTATATGGCACTGCGCAGAAGCAGTAAACAGGTGGTCGCTTTATTATATCCTGATCATGGGCATGATCTGGGAATAGGAACTCAAGAAGCCTGCGATTTAAACAGGAGAATACTAGAATGGTGGGATTATTTTCTGAAAGGAAAATCGGAGAGTAGGTGGATAAGTAAAGAAATGAAAAAGGATGCTGATTAGCATCCTCTTTTTTATTGTCATGGTTTAAATGGTAAAAAGCTAGTTATTGTATAAGTAATTTATATTTTAATTGAGCATCATGGTCTTCAGGTTCTTTTTCAATGTATAATTTAAGATATTCAATCGCTTGTTTTTTTTGACCTGACAATCTATAGGCTTCACTTATGTAATAATAGCCATAAGTTGAGTCTGGAAAAAGGCGATTATTTAGCTTAAATAAATCTATTGCCTGATTAGTCTTTTTTTCGAACAATAGCTTACAGCCATATCGTTCAATAAGATTTTCTCTTAATGAATATTTCTTTGAATTTTGTTCTATTTGCTTAATACCGGCTTCATAACCTTTGTTGCAAACTGTCTCAATTATATTTTTAGTGTAAAAGAAATTGTCAATTGATGCTGTTGAACCCACTAATTGCTTTTTAATTAGATTACTTACTTCCCAGTAATTTTCAACGTCTCCATTTGTTAGAATAACAACAGTATAGTCCAAATCCGGATAGATCATAAGTTCACAGGCAATACCATCGTGCCCACCGGTATGGCCAATAATTCGATGCCCGTTGATGATGTTTTCTTCAAATCCATAACCATACTTTCCTTCTCTATACTTCACTTTACCGGACGTACAAAGAGTTGTGTTTTCTTTGGTCAATAAAATATTGTTTTGTAAAGCATTGGCGAAGCTTAAAAGATCCTCGGCTGTTGAATAGCCTCCTCCAGCAGGAGTTCCTTTGACCATATTTGAGAAAATATTATTCTTCCATTGCCTTGGTTCTTCCAATGACATTGTGTAGCCGATAGCCAGATTTGAAATGGCATGATCCAATTCGTAAGCATCAGTATTAATCATTTTTGCAGGTTGATATAGGTGTTCTTTTACGAAGTCAAAATAATTTTGACCTGACACCTTTTCAATAATTAATCCTAGAACCATATATCCAGAATTGCTGTACAGGAAGTCACTACCAGGAGCAAATGCCAGTTTTTTATCAGCAAACAATGGAAGGTAAGCCGCAACAGTTTTGAAGTTAACTTTTGCGACCTTATCGTATTCCTCCCAAAAACTGGACATTCCTGAAGTATGCGTTAATAATTGATGGATGGTCACAGACTCGGCAACTGTTTTATTAGGATAATCCAAAAGATATTGACCCACTTTATCTTGAAGAGAGATTTTGCCGGATTCTACCAATTGCATAATAGCGATTGCTGTGAACATCTTATTGATAGAAGCTAAGTTGAACTTTGTGTCAGGTTTATTTTTAACACGATCCGGTAAATTAGCAAAACCAAATGCTTCTTTATATATCGGTCTTCCATTTTTTGCAATGAGAACAACTCCGCTTAAGTTATTTTCTTTTTCAAGAATTTTTAAGTGAGACTTTATAGGATTAACGATGCTTTCTAAATTTTGTGATTGAACGACGATAGGTTGTAAAAAAGCAATTATGAAGAGAGAGGTAGTAAAATATAGGTGACGCATTATCATAGTGTATCATTTACGATTAAGAGACAAATGTAATTTAATCATAAAGGGGAAAATTGTACAATTGTAAACCATCTATAAAAATAGCCAGTTAATTTGATTTTTTTCCAGCGTAGATGTTTTTTTAAAAAAGCCTTTGGAGAGAGTCCTGTTACAGATCTGAACTCTCTTGTCATATGAGACTGGTCAAAGTAATTAACACTATATGAAATATCCGTTAAGCTGTTTTTTGACTTATCTGATGCATAGATTTTAACTGCATTTCTAAATCTTAGTATCTTTTTAAATTGGGAGGGTGTTTTGCAGATATGCCTGTCAAAGTGTTTGTTCAATGTAGTGCGTGAAATGGCATGTTTTTGACATAGTTCAGTAATGGTTAGATCGTCATTTTTATTACCCATCATTTCAGAGAGAACTGTTTCAAGGAAATGATGCTGAAATCCAATTAATTTGGATAGCCAATAACTTTCAACAGCTTTAATTTTCTCGGTATCATTTTGCAAAGAAAGAATGTCAATCATCGCTTTTTTATAATCTTTAAAAGGTAAAAATTCAGAGAAATCTGAATGGTTGTAATGGTGTAATTCGTATTCCAAGAATGAATTAATAGCTAAAGGTTTAAAATAGATCGTAATTTCGTTTATCTTCCCTTCGTATTGGATATACACTGGCTTATTGAAGTTAGACACTATATTTGTTTCAATCTCATTGTCATCGCATTGCTGGATTATTAATTTATTTCCTTTATTAATCGATTTTGATTTTTCACTAACAGTTACAATGGTAAAAATAGACGGGAAGGTGATATAATTGATGGGCTTTTCGTCAGATGTATGTCTAAGTATATAAATACTCTCTATATATTTTTTAAGTAAAGGATTTGAAGGGGAGTAAACTTTTATTTCCATGAGGTGTGGTGGGGATTTTGGACCTGACTAAATTGGTTGTTTATTTATTGAATAAAAGTAGATTCACTTGCCGTTAAGGAGCCTTTTAATTTATTATGTGTTAACAACAAAGCCATAGAAATTGCTTGATAGATGGTTTTTGATTATAAAAATTTAAGGAACTAAAGAGCTTGGTGTAATCCCGAATTGCTTTTTAAAAGCAAATGAAAAATGGGAGAGGTTTTCAAATCCTACTTCATAGCAAACATCCAAAGGTCTTTTTTTCTTTTCAGTAATCTGATAATAGGCAAGTTCCAAACGTTTATGAGTCAACCACCGTTGTGGAGTCATCGTGAAAGCCTTTTTGAAATCCCGCTTAAAGGTGGTAAGACTTCTGCCCGTAAGGTAACCAAACTTTTCCAGCGGGAGATTGAACATAAAATTCTTTTCCATGTATTCGACAAGACTGATTTTCCCGGGTTCTTCAAAATTAGCAAGCACATGATCGATTTCCTGGTTCAGGGTTCTGAGAATACTGATAGCTTCGGTAATTTTAATGGAAGCAATATCCACAGGGATATCCTTCATGTCAAAATAGGGAATAAGCGATGCCAGACAACTTTCCAGCAGAGGGTGATTATTGAAACAAAAAATTTTAGGTGAATTTTGGGGTTGAGGATTTATATCCTTATCTGCATAAAAATTCCTTAATGTTTCCAACGATAAATGCATGACCACAGTTTTGTGGGGTTCACCGTCTTTAGGATAATTAATAATAGTAGCCAACTGATTTCTGGGAATTAGAAAAATATCCCCCTTTCCAAATATATAGGTAGCATCTGCCTGTACAATCTTGGTTTCTCCTGAAAGAAACCAGACCAGCATATGCTCATCAAACATAATGTCCGACTTGAAAAACTTGTCTTCGTAGCTTGAAAGCTTTATATCTTCGGTAATGTATCGGGCTTGGTATTCCATGTTTTTTGCTTTTTTAAGAAGGAAATCAATAACGTAAAGATAAGAAATAGCATCATTTACTTTGTTTAAAAGTTCATAGGTAATGGAAGAGAAGCAAAATGGCTATCTTGCCTCTCTTTTATGATTGTTATTAATTCTAAACAGATTGTCCGCCATCCACCAGAAAATTGGCTCCGGTCAGAAAACCAGCATTTTCACTTGTTAAATAATTAATCATATCAGCCACTTCTTCTGCTTTTCCCATCCTTCCCATTGGAATGCTTTGTATCAGGTGATTTTCTAATTCTTCATTCAAACCGATTTTATCCATGATTTCTGTCGCGATGGGGCCTGGACTTACGGCGTTAATGCGTATTTTTCTCGAAGCCAGTTCAAGTGCCGCTATTTTTACGACTGCATTGATGGCAGCTTTACTGGCGGCATATATAGAAGCGCTTTGTGGCGAAATGGTTGCAGAAGTAGAAGAAAGGATAATGACAGAAGCACCATCATTAAGTAACGGAATAAAGCGGCTTAATGTAAAAAAGGCTCCTTTGAAATTCACATTCATGATTTCATCAAATAAACTTTCCGTTGTCTGTTCGATGGTGGAAAATTTTGTAATACCGGCGTTGATAAGCAAGATATCAACCTTTCTACATTGTTGCTTTACCTGACTGACCAGATTTTCTATATCATTTAATTTCGACTGGTCAGCAATCATTGCTGTTGCATTCAATTCATCAGCAGCTTTCTCAATAGCTTCTTTCCGTCTTCCCGTGATGATAATGTGAGCACCGTTTTCTTTTAGTTTTTTGGCTGTGGCATAGCCAATACCGCTGTTGCCACCGGTAATAACGGCTATTTTACCTTTTAAATTTTTCATTTTTTTGCTTTTTAGGACTGAGTTAGATAAAACATTCGTAGAATAATCAGTATTTACGGATTGAAGCGGATACCCGTCATCTCTTCAGTCAGCTTCCATAGTTTCTTGGCATTGTTTTCATCCAGTGAATAAGGATGTACTCCTTTCTGGTCGGTACTGTCTGATGAGAGTACTGCGATGTCCCCATCCTCACAATAGACCCCACCAATATTCTCAAGTAAAGGACTGGTAGCACACCAAACTGTTGTAGCAGCTCCTTGTGGGACAGTTTTTAACGATGCCGCTACTTCAGGTAACATATTGCCATCAGCATCCACGAAACCCATTTTTTGAAATAGTTCCAGTGGAGCTTCCCTGCCTAATTCTGTTCCGCCAATAGAACCGGGATGAACCGCATAGCTTCTGATATGGGAAGATTGTCCCCGTACATCCAGTTCCATCGAAAAAAGATTGACGGCTGTCTTGGATTGTCCATAGCCCAATAAAGTTTCATATTCTCTATGCACGAAGTTAGGATCATCAAAATTAAAAGACGCAAAATGATGACCGTGGGAAGAAACATTAATAACCCGTGCTCCATTGGCTTTTTTTAATGCAGGCCATAATCTGGCGGTGAGTTGGAACAGTGCTAAATAATTGGTTGCCAGTTGAGATTCTATACCCCGTGCATCTCTGCGAAGGGGTACCCACATAATGCCTGCATTGTTGATCAATAAATGTAAAGGTCTTTCCGACGCTATAAAATTTTCTGCAAAAGCATCAATAGAGACGGGAGACATTAAATCCATTGCAGCAATTTCCACATTGGCAATTCCTTCCAGATTTTTCTTTGCCTTTTCAATATCACGTGCAGGTACGATTACTGTAGCTCCTGCTGCGGCGAGAACCTTTGTGGTTTCCAGTCCAATTCCAGTATTGCCACCTGTGACAATAGCTACTTTTCCGGTAAGATCGATGTTTTGAATGACATCATGAGTTGTTGATTTTGCATTGAAGCCTGAACCGATTGGTTGTTGTTGAGCTCCCTGATAATTATTCTTTTCCATTTTGAATACGTTTAATTATTATTACTGAGACAAAATTAGAGAAGCTTACCCTGCTCGGCTTTGTTCAAAAGGCCTAATTAACTTTGTTCAAAAGGGCAGGTGATTTTATAATAATTATTGAAAATGTCTAAAAATCGAACAGTTTAAAACTGAACATGCATATTCAGATTTAAATCATAAGATGAACAGAACAATTCCTGAATATCAGCAGTGCATTTTCTTTGTTTTGGTTAAGATAATCCTCATTCCGGCAACGTAAGTATATCTGTTTAGAAGCAACTTTGCATTTATAGTAATACAATTAAAAAATGGAAAATAGTCAAAAAGAAAAAGTTTGGTTCATTACAGGATCTTCAAGAGGATTTGGAAAAATATGGACAGAAACCGCCTTGAAACGCGGAGACAAAGTGGCTGCTACAGCACGTAATATCAATAGTATTGCAGCCTTAAAAGAAACGTATGGCGATCAGGTTTTGGTTCTTGAAGTGGATGTAACCAATGCCTTACAAGTGCAAAACGCTATGAGTAAGGCCAATGAATATTTTGGAAGATTAGATGTCGTGTTTAATAATGCCGGATATTCTTTGGTAGGAACCATCGAAGAGGGCAGCACCGATGAGGTAAAAGCCATGTATGAAACAAATATTATAGGATCTATTCACGTGATTCAGGCAGCATTACCAATACTACGGGCCCAAGGTCACGGCCATATTTTGGGGACATCCAGCGCCGTTGGCATTTACAGTAATCCTTTAATTGGGTATTATTGCTCTTCAAAATTTGCGTTTGAGGCGATTTACGATAGTTTATCAAAGGAAGTTGCAGGATTTGGCATCAAAGTTACACTGATTGAACCCGGGGCTTATAATACTGAATTTGGAAGTGCCGAATCGCTAAAAATAGCAAGCAAAAGACTGGCGGATTATGATGATTTGAAAAGCAGGCTGATGGAAAATTTACAAAAACTGGAACGAGGAAATCCTATTGCCACTCCCGATGCCATATTTGCCGTAGTCGATACAGAAAATCCGCCGTTGAGATTACTTCTGGGTAAAAATGATTTGCCACATATCCAACAAATCTATGCTGAACGCCTTCAGGAATGGGAAACCTGGAAAACTATTTCAGTAGCTGCCCAAGGTTAAGCCATCTGTTATGTTTTTGAAATGCTTTTATTCGCTTTTCTTTTTAGTGAGGAAAAGCGAATATTGCTTAACTTGTAATCCAGAATTTTTATCACATGGCTTCAAAAGAATCGAATCATCCCGTAAAAAGATTTAATACGCTGGCTGAGGTGATGGAGGCCTCTGGTTTTCCGCCACCAAAGCACCCTTTAATCGTTTTGTTAAACGGTGTAGACAAACCACTAAAAGGTCGTGCCCCTAATAAATCGCACGTACTGAATTATTATAAAATAGCCTTTAAACCGGATGCCGGAGGAGAGTTAATGTATGGTCAGACTAAATTTGATTTTAAAGAGGGAGGTTTGTTTTTTGTGGCTCCACAACAGATTCTATCCTCAATAGATGAGAATGATAAAGAGGAAACTGCGGAACAAAAAATACTGAGTCCGCAGATCACATTACTTATAGATCCTGATTTTTTACTGCAATACCCATTGGCACAAAAGATCCATCAGTATCACTTTTTCTCTTACGCTGCTAATGAAGCGCTTCACCTTTCGGTCAAAGAAAAAGAAACCATCCTGTCTTTATTCAGAGATATAGAAGAAGAGCTTGAAAATCGTATAGACGACATGAGCCATAATGTGATCATATCTCAAATTGAACTGTTATTGAACTATGCACAACGTTTTTATAACAGGCAATTTCTTACCAGAAAACAGAACTACCCGAGTCTTACCGATCGTATTGATCATTTGCTGGAGGATTATTTTAAAAGTGATAAGGTCCTGAATTCCGGAGTTCCAACCGTTCATTATTTAGCCGATCAGCTACATATGTCAGCAAGTTATTTAAGTGATCTTTTACGAAATCTTACAGGGCAAAACACTCAACAGATTATTCATGATAAAATGATTTACCAGGCTAAAAATAAGTTATCTACTACAGCTCTCACTATTTCCGAAATCGCGTTTGAATTAGGATTTGAACAGTCCCAATCCTTTAGCAGATTATTTAAATTAAAAACCAACCAAAGTCCAAAGCAATATAGAGCTCAATTCAATTAAGTTTTACAGTTGCCTAAAGGTTAACAATCTTACCTGTCCATATAGATAAGTAAGGAAATTAAAAAGGATGCTGATCAGCATCCTTTCTTTATTGTTATGGTTTAAATAAAACACTGCCACACTCGGTAGGGCTTATCGGCGCACTATGAAGTGGCGTTACACCATCTGCTGACCATCTGCAGACAACGTTTTGAACGGTGCTGCATTCCTGGCCAACTTGAATACATAATCCGGATTCAGGATCCATTCGGTACGTTGGAATAACCGTACTTCTGTTTGTGTTTGCTGCTTTAGTTGCAAAAGCAGCGCCTGTGCCCAGTAATACTAAGGCAGCAGGGATCATTAACTTTTTCATAATATAAAGTATTTAGTGATGCCTACTCTGATATAAGGTTTTCGGCTTCCCCTTGTATTGATTTTCGGAATTGATACCGTAACAGCTGTTTTCCTGATAAGATATAAAGTCCATGGTCTGTAACCATAATATCGTCGACCTTTTGCTGTGGCAGATAGAAGCTTCCTACATATTCATTACGGTCTGTTCTGTAGATGTCGACTGCTTTTCTTCCCTTGCGGATTCTGACTGGCTCAAATTTTCCAGGCTGTCCGGAAACATTATAGACATAATTTCCATAAAGAGCACTGATGATATTAACTCGTAATGGCGGTGCATTCATGATATGGGTACCGTCTGAAAGCTTGGTAATAATGAGCTTGGCTGTAGAGGTAGGATCTATGGTGGTCTGTTTCTTTACCTCTGGCAGTGCATTTCCCATAAGAATAAACTGGTTTCTGTAGAAATACGTATAAAGAAATTCCCCACTGTATTTCTGGTTTTCGGTAAGCTTGCCGTCACAGTCGAAAATACCGTCTATTTGTTTTTCCAGGACAGAAGGAAATAATTTGATAGTATTCTTCTGACCGAGATTAAGCCGGGCAATAGTGTAGTGATGGGTTTTACTGTCCTGGGTTCTAAGCGTGAAATCCAGAGAATCAATGACTGCCAGTTGGGAAAAGAAGGCATCATCTTTACTGATAGTCCTGGCGGAGGACTCATTTAATTTACCTCTGTAAATAATAGGAACAGTGCCATCATAAAGATAATAGTACGGAGGCTTAACTTTTATTTGCAGACTCTTGAAAGGATAGTTAATACAATCAGGTACAATGGTAAAGGATGAAATATGGTTGAGTTTATAGGTGATTTTTGTTAAAACCATTGGTGTACTCCGGCTTCCAAAGTATAAACCCGCACTGTCCCTTCCAGCAAAATAATAATGCGAGTTGTCAAGATCTCTTTTTTCCTTTTCTATTAAATAATTAGGCAGGAACTTTCTGGTGAAATTATTTTCTTTTTTGATTATATACTCAGAACGGAGGAAAAGAATGATAACAATTGAAAGTGATAAAATAACGGTGAAGCTTGAATAAAGAATAAGTTTTATTCTCTGCGTTTGCCTCTGCTTTTCAATGAGAACAATCGCTGTTAATGAAATAAAAATACATAGCGAATTAAAGATCAGGTGTTCTGTCCAGTCCATTTTCTCCAAAATTCCTCCGCATGAACATGGAATAAAGTCACTGTAATTAAGAATGAGGAAAATATAGACCGTAAAAGCGGTCATCATACCCAATGAACAGTAAAGTCCTGTTAAGCGCAGCCTGGGAACCAGTAAAAAGGCAACAATCACAAGTTCCAAAATAATAACACTGTAGGACGTTAGCCCAGCAAAAGCATTAAGAAGTGGTGATTGAGAAATCTGCATCTGAAAATTCTCAAAATCAAAAACCTTACTTAGGGCTGCATACGTAAACAGAAGTACAAAAAATAAGAGATGGCGATGGGGGTGAGTTGAGTTAGCTTTTTCATATGAGAGTGTTCAGGATTGATATAATAACATCCATAAAACCTTTACGCCACAGTATTCCGGCATTGCCGTTTTTTCAGAAATAGCTATGGTAGTGGTAAAAGTTCCAAGGTTTTTCCATATTCCGCTGACAGGACATTTTTGGCCTGATTTTACAGGGAATAGTGGTTTCGTATCGCTGGTCATCTTTTGTTATTATAGGTTCCCGATGGTCTCCAGTGATCGCGGTCTTTTGGTGGATCCGTTTCCTTGCAGATGGTACTGTCTGACCTTGCTGATAAAACACTGTTGTTTTGAAGGTCTTCATCCGTTTGGTGGATTTCATCTGTGGAAACTATAGGATCGAACTGACACGACTGTATCATTATTGAGAATATAATTCCCGTTGAAATATAAATTAAGTTCTTCATGATCTGGGATTTAAAAATGTTAATAATCCCGGCCGGTTTTTTTAGAATTCTGAGAACGAAGGTATAGTAAGTTTTAACCGGAAAAAAGGTGTTTTGGTCTGATTTATAAAAAATGAGGTTATGTTTTGTAAATTGAGTCAAGGTGGAATTATGATTGTATATGCTTGTAAATAAGTATTTTATAATATTTATTTTATTGTGTTTAATTCTCTTGTTTATGAAATAAAAGAATTGTTGTATGATTTTGCTTACTTTTGAATAATATTCACTGAATTATAAAAAAATATTAATAAAACTTTTTCCATTTTGAAAAAAGCAATATTTATTTTCGTATGTATTGGTATTTTAATGAATGGTCAGAAGTTTTCAGACTATAGGGCACGGTATGATAATTTAGAAGAAAATGATCACCGTGCTATGGAATTTATAAATCCCTATATTAAAAAGGCAAAAAAGGATAGGAACTATAAGGAACTTTCACAAGCTTATAGGGATGCGGTTTACTTCAGTAAGAATAATAAGCTGGTCTACGCAGACAGTATATTAGGAGCCGCTATTCAGTCAGAAAATCATGATTTAATAGGGAATGCCTATTTAACCAAAGGAAGTATTTATTATTTTACCTTACGGAAATATCAGAAAGCCCTGGATGAATATATAAAAGCTTGGGATTATCTGAAGAATTCCAAAGATTCTTACCTGCATTATAAGAATCTGTATCATATAGGGATAGTTAAAAGTTACCTGGGATATTATGAAGAAGCCTATAAGATTTTTTCGAAATGTAAGGGGTACTATAATAAACAGGATACACCGGAAACCCTTCCCAATCTGCGCCATAACAGAAAGAGAGGATATTTGAACAGTCTTAATCAGATGGGGATATGTCTTATATTTTTATCGCGTTATAAGGAGGCAGAAGAATTGGTCTCTGAAGGTCTTCAGGAGTCTGCTAATGATAAAAATTTTGATCTGGAACGAAGTTATTTTTATAAACTTAAAGCCATCTTAGGCTATCTTAAAAATAATGATGAAGAAGCACTGGCAGATTTTAACACGGCATTGGGAGCTATTGAAAAAGCAAATGATTTTACAAACGCTTCTGTAATTTATTTTTTAAAAGGTAAAATTCTGCTGAGAACTAAAAAAAATGTGCAGGGCATTGATGTACTCAAAAAAGTGGATTCAATATTCCAGAAAAATAATTTTGTATTACCAGCGACCAGAGAAACATATGAACTGCTTATTGATTATTACAGGCATGAAGCAGATTCTAAAAAAGAACTTTACTATACCACCCAATTACTGAAATTTGATAAAATATTATCCACAGATTTTAAGTATCTCTCCACTAAGATTCATAAAGAATATGATACAAAAGATCTTGTGGAATCACGTAAAAAATTAGAAAATAAAACCTACTACATTTTAGTAATAGTAGCAGTTTCAGCTAGCAGTATTCTAGTATTCTTTGTAATAGACTATTATATGGCAAGGAAGAAGAGAAGAAGAGAAAAGGTAGATGATCAGACAACAATTGATGATTCTAATGAATCCAGTCTTCCCAAATCTTTAAAAGTACCAGAAAAATTGGTTGAAGATGTTTTAAGTAAGCTGCAGCAGATGGAAGAAAAGAATTTTTATCTTGAAAAGGGACTGACACAAAATCAGCTGGCTAAGAAACTAAAAACCAATACAGCTTATCTATCTGCAATAATTAATGAACATAAAGGATGCAATTTTAATGCTTATATTAACCGGTTAAGGATTATCTACGCAAAAGAAATGCTTACTCATGATCAGCATTGGCGAAAATATGCAATTGATGATATTTCTAAAGAATGCGGCTTCTCAAATAGATCCAACTTTTCTAAATTATTTCTTGAAATGACATCGATGAGCCCCGTGGAGTTTATCCAGAAAATAGAAATTGATAAAAGTAACGGGTTGAAAATGTAGTAGTAACGACTGATGAAAAAAGAAGGCTCGTTTAATTTTTGTACTTTTTATGTAAAAATATGGAAGTACAACTGTTTTTTAAAAAGTGTAAAAAATTACAAGAAGAACTGCTTGAAAAATTAGAAATGATTGAATTAACCACTCCTGAAGATAGAATAGGGTGCTGTGAAAAATCATTAATGGAAATTGATACAGCTATACGGTTCATCAAGTCAAGAGTAAGCGAACTTGAATTTTCATCTGTAGCAGATGAAATATATTTCTTTAAGGAGATAAAGCCCTTTTTTATTGCCCGTTTTATTTATTATTCAAACCTTTTATCAATTGAGGCAGCGAAACCAAATGCAGGACAGCTAAATCTTAAAGAATATTACAGTTGTGAACTGGAAGCGCTTAAAGATTTTTATCAGCAGCATATTGATTTTTATGAATACTATCGAAGAAAAGCAGCATTTCTGGATCAGAAATATTTTGTCAGGAATCAGTTTGACCTTAAAACAAAGCTTGAATCAGGATTATATAACTACGATGAAAAATTTGCGACCTCCCATGATCACTTAATTGCTCAGATTCTTGCCAATGACCTTTTGGAAAAATATCTCCTGAAATCTATCAATGAAACTGAAGGATATGTTTATGAAAAAGTGAATGACAAATCCCCCTTATATTGGTCTTCTTCAAAGTCTGGTTTGGTAGAACTTTTATATGCCCTTCATCAGACACGATGTTTCAATGGCGGAAATATAGAGTTCAGTGAGGTAATACGCTTCAGCGAAAAATCACTGAATGTTAATCTGGGAAATTTTTATAAAACCCTTCACGAAATCAAAAGCAGGAAAATTAACAGGACCAAGTTCCTTCAGCTTTTAAATGATCATCTTGATCAGCTATTTACAGATTCGGATCAGTAAACTTGTTTTTGTAGTCATAAATCTTTCGGTAGTTACGATGACCTACCGAAATAATTTCGTTGGGAAGAATAAACTTTGCTTCACTAAAAAAAATATCATGAATATTGACAGAACAGAATTTATACTATGGATGCAGAGAATTATGACAAGATTTGATATCCTAAGTGAAAAAGTAAAAGAAAATCAAAGCGCATTAAACAGCATTGATGGAGAACAGCTCCTGGATAATCAGGATGTTTTACAGCTGCTTAAAATCAGTTCAAGATCATTACAGCGATACCGGTCCGACAAAAAGTTGCCGTATTATACAATAAGTGGTAAATTATATTACAAACTCTCTGATGTGCATGAGTTGATCAGAAATAGTTTTAGCAGGTCTAACTAAAATCAGTGCTTCACTTCAAAGGTTAAATATTTGATGCAATTCGTATTAAGAAACTTTTTTACTGTATATCATTATGGTCAGAATTTTGTTTTTGTAGAGGTTATTCTCTTGTGGAAGAAAAACACTGCAGAAATAGTCTATTGTATTATTGAGAATATATCTTGAATGAATATTATCAATTTTAGAATAAAAATACGTTTAAGTTCGTTTATAAATTAGTGTTAATTGATAAAATATACTTTCTTAAACTGCCTTTTTAAAGGCAGTTTTTTTATTGTATTTTCTTACTTTCTTTAAAAGTTTTAAACACTTAATTATCATTTTCTAAATAAAAATAGAGTAAATAAAAGTATATTTATAAACTTAAATAAGTATATTTGTGTACTAATTTATTTTATATGAATTTTGATCTTATAAAAGAAGTTGTTGGATTTGTTCAGCAATTTATGGAACAGAATGAAGATAAAGTACTATATAGTAACGATCTTCAGGGATTTACAGAATGGATCAATGCTTCTTCAACGTTTTCTTATGAGAAAGAAAATCCGGATTGGGTAGGGAAGGAATTGGGAAGAAGCTCAGATAGCGTTATCAATACTTTATTGATAAGAATGGGGAGGTATGCAAAAACCTACTCCCGGTCAATTGGTAATTCCGTTTTCTCAAGCCAGGACGACTTTATTTATCTGATAAGCCTGAAGACTAGGGGAGCGATGTCTAAAATGGAACTCATACGGCATAATGTGAGTGAAAAATCTTCCGGGATTCTTATTATTAACCGCTTAATCCTTAATGGCTGGGCTGAGCAGACCACCTATCATAAAGATAGAAGAATCAAATATATTCAGATCACTGAGAAGGGGCAAGCCATACTGCATGAACACATGGATGAGATCCGTAAAGCTTCAAAAGTGGTAGTGGGAAATCTGAACTACTCTGAACAGATGCTGCTCATCTCTATCCTCTCTAAACTTGATGAATTTCATGATTCTTTTTATCGGATGCAAATGGATTCTAATGATTTGCTGGATGTTGTGTATAAAAAAATGAATTAATGAAACAGATAAAACTATCTGAAAAACTATTAAATAAATAACAATGAATACTGGAAGCTTAAGAAAGAAAATTGCTGTGATCGGTTCTGGATTTTCCGGGCTTTCTGCTGCCGCATATGCTGCAAAATCTGGAAATGAAGTACATGTATTTGAAAAGCATCAGCAGCCAGGAGGACGGGCAAGACAGTTTAAGACAAAAGAAGGATATGTGTTTGATATGGGACCAAGCTGGTACTGGATGCCTGATATTATCGAAAGTTTTTTCAATGATTTTGGCTGTAAAGTATCCGATTTCTTTAATCTTGTTTCTTTGGATCCTCAGTTTGAGATGGTTTTTTCAGAAGAAAAAATTTCTATTCCTGAAAAAAATGAAGATATCCGGAAACTATTTGAAAAAATAGAACCAGGATCGGCTACGCAATATGATGAGTTTATGAAGTCTGCCCAATTTAAATATCAGGTAGGAATGAAAGAATTTGTAACAAAGCCTTGTTATAACTGGCTGGAATTTGCTTCTTTAAAAATAGGGCGAAGTGCAGTACAACTTGATCTTTTAAGTAATTTCAGAAAATACGTTTCAGGTTATTTTACTGATTCCAAACTAAGATCTCTGATGGAATTTCCTGTTATATTTCTTGGAGCTTCCCCGCAACGTATTCCGGCTCTTTACAGTCTGATGAATTACGGAGGGTATGTTTTGGGAACAAAATATCCTATGGGTGGTTTTTATCAGCTTGTTCTTGCAATGAAGGAAGTGGCGGAAAGACAAGGGGTAATCTTTCATTTTAATCGCGAAGTACAAAAAATCAATACAAAAAACGAAAGGGTATCTTCCATAACAGTAAATGATGAAACATATGAATTTGATGCCGTAATCGCCTCATCAGATTACCATCATACAGAAACTTTAATCCCAAAGGTACTTAGGAATTATGATGAAGAATATTGGAAAACGAGAACTTTTGCTCCATCCTGTCTCATTTATTACCTCGGGGTAAAAGGGAAGATCCCTCATTTAAAACATCATACACTGTTCTTTGAGAACGATCTTGATGATCATATAGACTGCATTTACAAAGATAAAAAATGGCCTGCCAAACCGCTTTTTTATGCCTGCTGCCCTTCTAAAACCGATCCGTATGTATCCCCTGAAGGCTGTGAAAATCTCTTTTTGCTGTTGCCTCTTGCTCCAGGAATACATGATGAAGAGCACTTAAGAGAAGAATATCTTCTAAAAATGCTTGATAGAATAGAAAAATATACAGGAGAAACGGATCTTATTTCCAGAATAGAATATAAAAGAAGCTATTGTGTAAGCGATTTTATTTCCGATTATAATGCTTACCAGGGTAATGCCTACGGATTATCCAATACTTTATCACAGACAGCAGTTTTAAAGCCTAAGATCAAAAACAGAAAGCTCCGGAATCTTTTTTATACAGGGCAGTTAACGGTTCCGGGACCTGGTGTTCCCCCCTCAATAATTTCAGGAAAAATTGTAGCAGATGAAGTGAGTAAACTAAAAATAAAATAATATGAAAAAACTGTTTGATGAATTGTCTTACGAAGTCAGTAAGTACACTACAAAAAAATACAGTACCAGTTTTTCATTAGGAATACTGGCGTTGAAGCCTTCCATCAGACCTGCAGTGTATGCTGTTTACGGGTATGTCCGTCTGGCGGATGAAATTGTAGATAGCTTTCATGGGTATGATAAAGAAAAGCTCCTGAAGAGGTTAAAGACTGAAACTTATGAGGCGTTGGAAGATGGCATATCACTCAATCCTATTTTGCATTCATTTCAGGAAACGGTGTGTCAGTATAAGATTGACAGACATCTGATTGATCAGTTTCTGCACAGTATGGAAATGGATCTTCATAAAATAGATTATAATTCAGAACTGTATAAAGAGTATATCTACGGGTCTGCAGAAGTAGTTGGGCTGATGTGCCTGCAGATATTCACAGAAGGTAATAAACAGCAATATGAGAAGCTTAGACCCTTTGCGATGAAATTGGGATCTGCTTTTCAGAAAGTTAATTTTTTGCGGGACCTGAAAGATGATTATCAGATTTTAGGAAGGACGTATTTCCCGTCCCTGAATATGTCAGTCTTTGATAATACAGTAAAAACCCGGATTGAAGAGGAGATTGAGGAAGAATTCAAAGAAGCATTGCAGGGGATTAAAAAACTGCCGGGTTCATCCATCTTCGGAGTATACCTTGCCTACAGGTATTATCTTTCCCTTTTTGAAAAAATAAAGAAAACAAGTTCACAAAATATGCTTCAGCAAAGAATAAGAATTGCCAATTCGCAAAAGCTGTTGGTTGCATTCAAAAGCTATATCCGTTACAAATCTGCTTATTTCTAACAGTAAATTCCGGTTTAAAAATGATTTTTTGGAATGTTTAACGATCAATAAAAATAAATGATGTACAGATTATACAGAGAGCAACAGTTGAATTGCAGTATTGAAAAAGCATGGGATTTTTTTTCATCTCCTCATAATTTATCGGAAATAACTCCTGAGAGTATGGGGTTTATAGTACTTTCCGATGTAAAGGATAAACCTATTTTTAAAGGAATGGAAATAGACTACACAGTTTCTCCAGTGCTGGGAATTCCGTTGAAATGGAAGACCATTATAAGCCAGGTTGATGACTATAAAAGTTTTACAGACTTTCAGAAAGCAGGTCCATATAAGCATTGGAATCATTTTCATGAATTTATTCCTAATGAGAATGGAGTACTCATGAAAGACACCGTAGATTATGAACTCCCGATGGGGATGTTAGGTAAAATGGCCCATCAGTTATTTGTAAAAGAAAAGCTCAGAAGTATTTTCGATTTCAGATATAGGGTTTTGAATGACCTTTTTAATAATAAAGATCATTAAAATGAATGTTATGATCGTTTTAGGTGTATTTATTTTAATGGAAGGAGCTACCTGGCTGATCCATCGCTATATTATGCACGGCTTTCTGTGGTTCCTGCATCGGGATCATCATGATCATAGCCATGATGGGAAACTTGAAAGAAATGATTGGTTTTTCTTCATTTTTGCAACTCCTGCTATTGCTTTATTATACCTGGGAGTACAGCAGGATTTTAGTTATTGTTTTTTTATTGGTCTGGGAATAAGCCTTTACGGAATGGCCTATTTTTTTGTGCACGACATTTTTATCCATCAGAGGGCAAAAGTCTTTACCAAAACAAAGAATCCCTATTTCCTTGCGATAAGACGGGCCCATAAACAGCATCACAAACATCTGGGCAAAGAAGATGGAGAATGCTTTGGCTTTCTGTGGGTTCCTGTTAAATATTTTAAAATGTATTTTTATAAAAAATGATGCCTTATACTTACATATTGATTAACTTTTCCACTGTCATCATCTGCTTTTTGGCTTCTTTCGACGGAAGAATACAGTTTAATAAACTTTTTGGGAAATTTCTGCTCTCATCCACCATTGTCGCAATTCCTTTTATTGCCTGGGATATTTGGTTCACGGCTAAAGGCGTATGGTGGTTTGATCTTAATTATACCTTAGGATTTAAAATAGCGGGGCTTCCCCTAGAAGAATGGCTGTTTTTTTACTGTATTCCTTTCGCCTGTGTTTTTACTTATTATTGCCTGGAAAAATATTTTACTCTTGGATGGACTGATGGTTTAAACAATCTCATTGTATTTACATCTTTCGTTGTTCTTGGTGTTGTAGGACTTCTTTATTATGAAAGAATATACACTTTGCTGACGGTAGTTGTAACGATACTTACTCTTTGTTATCTTCACTTTATAGCTCAAAAAGAATGGATAGGAAAAGCCAGTTTCGTATATATGGTTCTGATGCCCGGCTTTTTTGCAGTGAATGGAATTTTGACAGGTTCTTTAATTCCTTCCCCGGTTGTTAATTATAATCCTAATGATTTTTTAGGCATTAGAATGGGAACTATACCTATAGAAGATGCTGTTTATGGCTACAGCCAGTTTTTACTCAATATTTATTTCTTTAAAAAAATAACTGAAAATGAAAAATAGAATAATTCTTACAGTATTACTATGCTGCGCGTTGTTGAATAGTATGATTTCCTGTTCCTCTATGCCTGAAAAAGCACAGCCTGTCGGACAGTTTGATGTCAATCGTTATTTAGGAACATGGTATGAAATTGCAAGATTCGATTATCGTTTTGAAAAAGACCTCGATAATGCAATGGCTCAGTATAGCCTTAATGCAGATGGAAGTGTAAAGGTAGTCAACAGCGGATATAATTTTAAAAAGAATAAATGGGTTTCTGTCACTGGTACTGCTGAATTCAGAGGTGAGAAAGATATTGCAGCCTTGAAAGTGAGTTTTTTCGGACCTTTCTATGCCGGATATAATATAGTTGCTCTGAATGATTACAAATATGCATTGGTTGCAGGTAAAAACTTAGATTATCTCTGGATTCTGTCCCGTGAAAAGACTATTCCGGAGAATGTAAAACAGGTTTTTATCACCAAAGCCCAGGAAATCGGTTATGATACATCAAAATTAATATGGGTAAAACAGGACAAAAAAAGTCCGTTCGTTAAATAATGATATAAACTTTAAAAAAGAAAAAAATGCTCAAAATACAAGCTCAATCAAAAATACCTACAGATTACGGCATCTTCACTGTATATGCATTTTCAGAAAGTGAAGAAAACTGGACTCCCCATTTGGTTTGGGTGGCAGACAATACAGATTTTACGACACCAGTAAATGTACGTTTCCATTCAGAATGTATTACAGGGGAAGTTTTTCATTCCAAAAAATGTGAATGCGGGCAACAATTGGATGCTGCTATGAAATACATGTCTGAAAAAGGAGGGGTGATTGTCTACCTCCGTCAGGAAGGAAGAAATATTGGAATCATCAACAAGCTTCGGGCTTACGGACTTCAGGAAAAAGGTTTGGATACCGTTGAAGCCAATTTGCAGCTCGGACTCCCGGCGGACGGAAGAAATTTTGATATAGCCGTTGAAATGCTAAACATTTTAGAGATAAAAGAGATCAACTTGTTAACTAATAATCCGGATAAAATTAAAGCTGTTGAGAACAGTGATCTCATTCTCAACAGCAGAATTCCTCTTGAAATTGACTCTCATGAAATGAATAAAGGGTATCTCATAAAGAAAAAGAATTACTTCGGTCATCTTTTGGAGAAGATATAAGATCTTATCTATTCAGTATAGCTTTGAATATGAGATAAATAGTTTAAATGTGCAATAAATAGCTAAAAGGTAATTTGATATTTTAAGATATTTTAACATTTTAAATATTCTTTTAGGTATAAACATTGTTTATTTATATACCAATTACTAAAATATTATATTATGAACAATTCAGATTACAACAAAGCGGAAAATGCAGTTAATGAAACAGAAAACTCTCTAAAAAATGCAGCTGATAATGCAAAATGGAAAATCAGTGAATTAGCGGATAAAGCTAAAGATTATATCAATGAAAAAAGAGAGAATGATCAGGAAGCTACACAGGAAGATTGGTTAGACCGAGTGAAATCAAATGTTTCCGATGCATGGGAAGATATTAAAGACAAGGCGGACGATGCATGGGAAAAGACAAAAGATGCCGCTGAAGATGTAAAAGCAGAATGGAGAAAGAAAACCAATTAATGCATAAGTTAGTTTAATAGTCAATGACCGGTACCGGGAGGTACCGGTCATTGTTTTTATTTGAAAAGTATATTTATGTTCTATTTTTATGGATCAGCTGGTCTTCAATAAAATGACAGAAATGAAGAAAACCAAAATTTTAGTACAATATTCTGCGGCCTTCCAACTTTACTATTTCCTGATGAGCCATTTTTTTTATCGTTCTGATCACAGTTTCAACCCTCAATCCGGTTAGATCAGCAATTTGCTGGCGGGTAAGTTCCACATGAAAACACTGTTGGCAGTCTCCGTCATGATAACTTTTCAGGTAGTCCAATAATCCTTTAAGGCGCTGGATAGGATCTGTTGAGGCCATATCACGTACCATTAAACTATTATAGTATAATCTTTGCGATAAGCAAATATTCATTTCCAGAGAAAGATCAGGGTGGGTTTTAATCATTTCTATAAAATTATTTTTAGGCAGCCTCACCACTTCTGTGGCCTGTAAACTTACCGCATTGGTGGGGTAAATTTTTTCGATAAAAAGTAACGGGTCCCCAAAACTCTGATTTTTGCCCAGGATGTTATGAATAAATTCTTTCCCGTTTTCAGTAAACGTGTTTAGCTTTACTTTGCCACTTATAATCTGGAAATAATATTGAGAATGTTCACCTTCTTTGAAAATAAACTCCTTGGGCTTATATATAACAGTTTCACCTCCGAATGAATAAAGAATCTCCACATCAATATTCATACAGCTTATTGTTTTTTTCATAGTTTGTTTTTTTTTGAAATTAGAGTGTTTTTCTTAAGATATTATAAGAAGTTTCAATCCCTGTGCCATTGATTTTTTTTCATGTAAAACGTGGTATGGAATTATTAAGGATTATCCTTTAAAAATTACTGTTTTTCGAAATATTGTGAGTATTTTTGAAGCTAAAGTATCCGTAACTAATTATTGATTTTAACTTCTATGATTTTAATTGTTGATGACAACCAAAGTAACCTTTATTCACTTCAAAAATTACTTGAATCTAAGGACTTCCAGGTCGAAACGGCCAGCTCTGGTGAAGAGGCTCTTGGTAAAGCGCTGAAAAATGAATATGCCTTAATCATTTTAGATGTTCAGATGCCCGATATGGACGGCTTTGAAGTTGCAGAAACTCTTTCAGATTACAGCAAAACGAAAGATGTACCCATTATATTTTTATCAGCAGTCAATACAGATAAAAAATTTATCACGCAAGGTTATGCTTCCGGTGCTAAAGATTACGTTACCAAACCAGTAGATCCCGAAATACTTTTACTTAAAGTAAAAACGTTCTATAATCTTCAGGAGCAGAATATTGCCATGAAAAAAACACAGCAGAATCTCGAACTTGAAGTGAAAGGACGACGGGAATCTCAGGTTACCATGAAATCTCAGCTGGATCATTTTCATCTCATGTTAGAATCTCTCCCTCAAATTGCATTTACGCTTAATGAAGAAGGAATTGTCGATTTTGTGAACGGTAAATGGTACCAATATTCTGACAATGAACAAAGTTTCCCTGAAACACATCCTGATGATCGGAATATAAAGGAAGAATTAGAAAGGTGCAGAAAGAAAGGAAAAGCTCTGGAATTAGAAATCAGAATTAAAAATATTGTCTCAGGGAAATACCGTTACCATTTGCTGAGAATAACTCCGGTATACGATGAAAATCATATTAAAAACTGGGTAGGAACATTTACTGATATTGATGATCAGAAAAAAGTAGAAAAGGAAAAAGACGAATTTTTAAGTATTGCAAGCCATGAATTAAAAACTCCTTTAACCAGTATTAAAGCATATGTTCAGCTCTTGGAAAGAAAGCTGAAACTAGATAAAGAAACTCCGGAAGCAGGGTTTGTTACTAAAGTTCAGGGGCAAATTGAAAAACTCAATACCCTAATTACTGATCTGTTGGATGTGTCAAAAATTGAAAATGGCAAACTTAAAATTAACAAAAAGCCCGTTAACCTGGAAAACGTTATCAGTAATGCGGTGGAAACGATATTACAGACCCATGATGAGCAACAGGTTAGAATAGAACGCCACGGAACAAAACCAGATATTTTAATTCCATTGGATGAGATTCGTATTGAGCAGGTACTCATTAATTTTCTGACAAATGCTATTAAATATTCCCCTGACAATAATCAGGTAATTGTGACAACATTTGTAGATAGAGAAGCTCAGGAAGTAAGAGTAAATGTAACAGACTTTGGTATTGGAATCCCTGATTTTAAACAGGATGCTGTATTTAAAAAATTCTATAGAGTAGAAGAATCATCATTGCAGTTCCAGGGAATGGGAATCGGATTGTTTATATGTGCTGAGATTATCAAGCAGCATCATGGGAGTGTGGGGGTTTCCAGTATCGTAAACGAAGGCTCTACCTTTTATTTTACTCTACCTTTAAATTAATTTTCATGCCTAAAAAAATTATAAGAAATCTTCAGGTCGGGATAGGTCTTTCTCTTCTGATTTTAATAACAAGTTCAGTGGCCTCATACTGGAGTATCCAGAATCAGATGAACCACCGTGAAAGTCTTTCCAAAAGCAGACGTTCAGTGACAGCCGTGAAAGATGTGCTGGTGGCGCTGCTGGATGCAGAAACGGGAAACAGAGGGTATCAGCTTACCGGAAGAGAAGATTTTCTGGAGCCTTATAAACGGGGTGTAAGAGAATATTCTAAAGCTTTGGTGTTGGTAGAATCATTGGGACTACAGGATAAAAACCAGCAGGAAAGACTGTCCGCATTAAAACTCGCAGTCAGTCAGGTGATGGATAATCTGAAAAATCTGGTAGAGAACAGACGAAGAGGAAATGTGATGACTCAGCAGCAGATTACTACGGGTAAAGCCTATATGGATGAATGCCGCAAAATTGTAAAAGATTTTGTACAATATGAGGAGAGTCAGGTTGAAATTAAAAATAAAGATTTAACACGTTCATCAGAAACAACAGTGATTTTTATTGTTTTTTCTGCACTGGCGGCAGTAGTTGTAACTGCATTTTTCTATTTTAAAATGCGCGCGGATCTCATCAGAAGAGATGAACTTGAGAAGATGCTGAGAGATAAAGATCAGGAAATGACGCGTCGCGTAAGTGCCATTCAAAAAATTGCGAATAGAGTAGCCAATGGTGATTACAGCGAGAAAGCAGTGGATAATTCGGAAGATGATCTTGGGGACCTTGTAGAATCCCTGAATCACATGACTGAATCGCTTAAAACATCTTTTGATAAAATTAATAAGAGCGACTGGCGTCAGAAAGGTCTTGCTTTACTGAATGAATCCCTGGTTGGAAATAAATCAGTACAGGAAGTTTCTGGTAAGGCTTTACATCAGTTGATTGAATATGGAAATTGTATCAACGGTTCATTGTATCTTTTTGATGAGGGTATCCTAAAACTTAATAAAGCATTTGGATTAGAAACCAATATGAAGAGAGCTTTTGATCCGGGTGAAGGAATGGTAGGACAGGCTTTTCTGAACGCTAAAACGCAGGTATATAACAATCTTCATGAAGAAGATTTTGTCGTAACCTTTGCCAGTAGCACTATTAAGATCTACGGAATAATTCTGATCCCTATTTTTGCAGATGGACATGCAATAGGAGTTATTGAAATGGGATCTACCTCCAATTTTGATGAAGACAGAATCAGTTATTTTGAGGAGTGTTGTGTGAATATAGGAATAGCACTGAATGCTGCTAAG
This sequence comes from Chryseobacterium sp. CH25, assembly GCF_004119455.1. Taxonomy (GTDB): domain Bacteria; phylum Bacteroidota; class Bacteroidia; order Flavobacteriales; family Weeksellaceae; genus Chryseobacterium. The sequence continues at coordinate 131,728 of NZ_NRQT01000001.1, read as the reverse complement.
GGAAGAGAAAAAGAGCAGCAGCTTCTGGAAGAGACTCAGGCTCAGTCTGAAGAATTACAGGTACAGCACTCAGAGCTTGAAAATCTCAATACTGAATTGGAAGCCCAGACACAAAAACTTCAGGCATCAGAAGAAGAGTTAAAAGTACAGCAGGAAGAATTAATGCAGGCCAATGCAGAGTTGGAAGAGCGATCGCGATTACTGGAAGAAAAAAATCATTTAATTGCAGAACGAAATAATGAAATTCAGAAAAAGGTAGAGGAGCTGGCACTCAGCACAAAATATAAGTCTGAATTCTTAGCCAATATGTCCCACGAATTGAGAACTCCCCTTAATTCAATTCTTCTTTTATCAAGGTTAATGGCAGAAAATCCGGATAAAAACCTTAATGAAGACCAGGTGGAGTCTGCAAGAGTCATTCAAAGTTCAGGAACAAGTTTATTGACCTTAATAGATGAAATTCTTGACCTGGCAAAAATAGAATCCGGTAAAATGACACTGGAGTACCAGAAGGTTGCAATTGAAGACGTTGTTAAAGATCTGAAAAGTCTTTTCAGTCCTGTATTTCAAGAGAAAGCACTTCCTTTCAATATCCAGATTGATTCAGACGTACAGGAATTGATAGAAACTGATCGTCTCAAAGTTGACCAGGTCCTAAGAAACCTGTTGTCTAATGCTTTAAAATTCACAACAGAAGGAAGCATTGATTTGCATATCAAAAAACACTCTCAAAAGCCTAAATTTATTGTGTTCTCGGTAAAAGATACCGGCATAGGAATCGCGACTGATAAACAGAAAATTATTTTTGAAGCGTTCCAGCAGGCTGATGGATCTACAAAAAGAAAATTTGGAGGTACCGGTCTGGGACTTTCAATAAGCCGTGAAATTGCAAAACTTTTAGGTGGAGAATTGGTGCTGGAAAGTGAAATCAATAAGGGCAGTGAATTCAGTTTTGCTATTCCTGTATATCCAGTTACTGAAATTGCTCATTCTGAAACTGAACAGGATCTGGTCGAGATTATTCGTGAAGATGTTGAAGAAATTCAAAGTATTCTTGATGAAGGGGAAGTTGGTCAGGTCAATACCTTAAAAATACCTGATGATGTGGAGGACGATAGGGATAATATCCAGGAAGGTGATAAAATAATCCTTATTATTGAAGATGATACTAATTTTGCAAAAGCATTGCTGAAATACGCTCATTTACAAGATTATAAAGGAATTGTGGTAGTAAGAGGTGATTACGCTCTTTCTGCTGCTCAGCAGTATCATCCTCATGCAATCTTACTGGATGTTCAACTTCCTGTAAAAGATGGATGGGAAGTGATGGATGAACTGAAGTCGAACTCTGAGGTGAAACATATTCCTGTACATATGATGTCTGCCCTTCATGTAAAAAAAGAAAGCCTTATGAAAGGTGCTGTTGATTTTATTAATAAACCGATAGCTCTTGATAAAATGACTGATGTATTCAGGAAAATTGAAGAAGCACTACAAAAAGGACCTCAAAAAGTTTTGATTGTTGAGGAAAACGCCAAGCATGCCAATGCATTATCCTATTTTCTGAGTAATTTTAATATTTCCTTATCAGTAGAAGATAATGTAGAAGATAGTGTAAAAGCACTTACTTCAAATCTTGTTGATTGTGTAATCCTCGATGTCGGGGCTGCAAAAGATAATGATTACCATATTATTGAATCTATCAAAAGCTATGAGGGACTTGAAAATCTTCCCATCATTATTTTTACTGAACACCATTTATCAAAAGAAGAAGAACTTAAAATAAAACAGTACGCAGATTCTATTGTGGTAAAAACAGCCCATTCCTATCAGAGAGTTTTAGATGAAGTTGGTCTATTTTTACATCTGGTAGAAGAAAAAAATGAGTCTGCGGAAAATAACAGAGGTAGAATGTTGGGATCTTTAACGGAGGTTCTGAGTGGCAAGAAAATATTGATTACTGATGATGATGTTCGCAATATTTTTTCTTTAACCAAAGCACTGGAAAAATATAAAGTTGAAGTAATTGTGGCTATGGATGGTAAACATGCTCTTGAACAAATTGATAATAATCCTGATATAGACGTTATCCTGATGGATATGATGATGCCGGAAATGGATGGTTATGAAACCATTAAGGTGATAAGAAAAATGCCGGCATTTAAAAAGCTGCCTATTATAGCGATTACTGCCAAATCGATGATTGGAGAGCGTGAAAAATGTATTACCGCAGGAGCTTCTGACTATATCTCAAAACCGGTAGATATTGATCAGTTACTATCGCTCCTTCGTGTTTGGTTGTATGAAAGTTAAACAGATAAAATTCTGATGGATAAGAAAATCTTAATTGTGGATGATGACCCACGCAATATATTTGCATTGAAATTAACCCTTAAAGCAAGGGGATATGCGGTTGAATCCTGTACTATGGCTCAGGATGCTTTAGAAATCCTGAAATCTGGTTCCTCTTATATTGTTCTGATGGACATGATGATGCCCGGAATAGATGGTTACGAGGCGGTAAAAATGATAAGAAATACTCCTGAAATCAAACATGTCCCTGTAATTGCAGTAACTGCGCAGGCAATGCCTGAAGACCGCCAGAAATGCCTGGAAGCAGGAGCCGATGATTACGTATCAAAACCAATTGATGTTGATCTTTTAATAGTAGCAATAGAAAAAATTTCATAGATGCTGGAACCAAGTATCATAAAGATGAAGAAATAGAATATCTTATCCGGGATGTTTATGATTTGTATGGTTATGACTTTTCTGGTTATAGCAGGGCTTCTTTTAAAAGAAGAGTAAATCGAATATGTCTTTTAGACAGATTTACAAGTTTTGCAGAGCTCAGATATACCATTATCAAGGATGCTGAATATCTGAAGCGCTTTGTAGAAGAAGTGACAGTAAATGTTACCGAAATGTTCAGAGATCCCTCTTTTTTTAAAATATTAAGGGAGAAAATACTCCCTCAGTTAGGTACTTATCCCCTGATCAGGATCTGGATCGCAGGCTGCTCAACAGGTGAAGAAGCTTATTCTATAGCAATTCTACTGAAAGAAGCCGGTCTCTACAGTAAGTCTCTGATTTATGGGACTGACCTAAACCCCGCGGTTCTTGAAACTGCAAGAGCAGGTGTTTTCCCTCTACAGCAGATGAAGGTTTATTCTGAAAATTATATGCTTTCTGGTGGGATCAGAGATTTTTCTGATTATTATACCGCCAATTATGACAGCGTAAGATTTGATAAAAGTTTACAGGAAAAACTGATTTTATCAACGCACAATCTTGTGTCTGATAGTTCCTTTAATAGCTTTCAACTGATTGTCTGTAGAAATGTACTTATTTACTTTGACAGGGAACTTCAGGAAAGAGTATTCAGACTTTTTGATAACAGTTTAGAGAATTTAGGTTTTCTTGCATTAGGTGCAAAAGAAACACTACGATTTTCTGCTATTGACAAACATTATCATCAGATTGAAGATCAGAAAATCTGGAAAAAATTGACCATCACTAATATCTTATACTATGAAATCACCAATCAGTACGAGATTAATTGTGATTGGAGGATCAGCGGGAAGCCTTCAGGTAATTATTGAAATGATTAAAAACCTGGATGATAATATTCATATTCCCATTTTGCTGGTCATCCATCGCAAAGCACAGTCCGGAGATATTCTTAGGACTTTACTGCAACAGTTTACCAGAATATCTGTTGTAGAGGTTGAGGATAAAACACAGCTTGAAGACAATACGATATATATTGTTCCTGCCGATTATCACTTATTGTTTGAGAATACTAAAATGATGTCTTTAGACAGTTCTGAGAAAATGAATTATTCGCGTCCTTCCATAGATGTGACATTCAGGTCTGCAGCAGAGATTTACGGTGAAGATGTAATTGGTGTTCTGTTGTCGGGAGCTAATGCTGATGGAGTAGAAGGGTTAAATTATATCAAAAAAATAATGGAAAAGTATGGATTCAGGATCCTGAATCCGCAGAAGTGGAATACATGCCCAGACATGCTATGGAAGAAATTGATTATGATCTGATTATTAAACCTGAAACTTTAGCGAATTATATAAAACAATTATAATATTTAAGAATATAAATAATCATAAACAATATGAGTAAAAAGAAAATTTTGATATTCGATGATGATACGGCGATCTTAGAAGTTATTACCATCATATTTGAAGAAAATGGATATGAAGTTAAAATCTCAGAAACATCACATGATATTATTGAGAAAGTAGCAGATTATCAGCCCGATGTTATTCTCATGGATAACTGGATCCCGAATATAGGAGGTGTAGAAGCTACAAAACTTCTTAAAAGCACGGAAGAATTTAAACATATTCCGGTAATTTATGTCACGGCTAATAATGATATCGTTTCCTTAGCATCAGAAGCACAGGCAGATGATTATGTTTCAAAACCATTTAATTTAGATGATCTTGAAAGAATGGTGGAAAAACACATAAAAGAACAGGTCTGACAGCAGTCATGCAGCGATAAAATCTCTCAGTTTCTGAGAGATTTTTTACTTTTCATAAAGGTATTTTATAATCTGTGTTTTCGTTAATGTACGCATATTAATTCCCTGAATTAAAGAAGATAATAAGAAATAAAGATCAGGATTTTCCAAAATAATGCTTGAAAAAGTCTTGACGAGAATTAATTTTTGTGATATAATATTATGTGTAACCATATATTCATTGCTAACATTTATTTCGATATTTAAATCTTTTTTTATAACCGAGTTGAAAAACTCAGCAATGAGGTTTTGATCTTTCCTCATATCTAATCGTTCAGTTTCCAACAAGTCCATAACACTTGTTTTATTCTGCTTATAATTTCACAAACTTTATGCCGTAGATTATGTGGCGTATTAATATACTATTTGTAATTATTATTAGTATATTTGTATTGTAATATAAAAGAATTATTTTAAAAGATCAAATCATGAATAAAGTGAATATCTTTTGGTTCCGGAGAGACCTCAGACTGGAAGATAATACAGGACTTTATCATGCACTTAATACAGGTGTAAAGGTTGTTCCTGTCTTTATTTTCGATACTGATATTTTAAACAGTCTTCAGAATAAAAGTGACAGAAGGGTTGACTATATACATCAGGCTTTACAGTACATTCATAAAGAACTTAAAAAGTATGGTAGTGGACTTCTTGTTTATTATGGAACTCCAATAGAAGTCTTTAAAAAAATAATCAAAGATTTTAATGTAGATAGTGTTTTTTGTAATAGGGATTATGAACCGCAGGCTATAAAAAGGGATGGTCACATAGCTGAGCTCCTTCTGAATTATCATATCAAGATGGAGGATTTTAAAGATCAGGTGATATTTGAAAAAAATAATATTCTGAAAAATGATCTTTCTCCATATACTGTTTTTACCCCATACTCTAAGAAATGGAAAGAAAATCTGAAAAATATAAAAACGCTTGATATAAACCGGGATCAGTTTGCTGATTATAATGGACCTTCGGATATCATTTCGTTAAAAGAAATTGGATTTAAAAAGTCGAATTTTGAATTCATGAAACCTGAACTCAATAGCGATATAATAGATTCTTACGGAGATTACCGCGATTTCCCTGCAATGGATCATACCACCCATCTTGGTGCAGCATTGCGCTTTGGAACCATTTCCATTCGAAAATGTGTTCAATATGCTGTTAAACATAATGATACCTGGCTTAATGAACTTATCTGGAGAGAATTTTTTATGCAGATTCTTTATCATTTTCCGAGTGTTGTTCATCGGTGCTTTAAAACGAAATACGAGCATATTGGCTGGAGAAATAACGAAAAGGAATTTAAGGCATGGTGTGAAGGAAGAACAGGATATCCCATTGTAGATGCTGGAATGAGACAACTTAATGAAACAGGATTTATGCACAATAGGGTAAGAATGATCACAGCCAGTTTTCTTACTAAACATTTGCTTATTGACTGGCGATGGGGTGAAGCCTATTTTGCTGAAAAACTATTAGACTATGACCTTGCGGCCAATAACGGAAACTGGCAGTGGGCGGCAGGTTGTGGTTGTGATGCAGCACCATATTTCAGGATTTTCAATCCTTACGAACAGGCCAAAAAGTTTGATAAGGATCATTACTACATCAGAAAATGGCTTCCCGAGGATTACAGTGTAGAACCTATTGTTGAACATGCAAAAGCAAGAGAGAGAGCACTAAAGATCTACAAGGAAGCACTCACAGAATATTAGTATAATCATTCATTTATAAAATAAATAACATTGGCTAAAAAAGGAATTTTATTAATCAATCTTGGATCACCGAGGTCAACAGCTGTAAAAGATGTAAAGGAATATCTGGATGAATTTCTGATGGATGAAAAAGTAATTGATTATCGTTGGATCTTCCGGGCGCTTCTTGTTCAGGGAATAATCCTTAAAACCAGGCCTGCTAAATCTGCAGAAGCTTATAAAACTGTATGGACTGACGAAGGCTCTCCACTTATTGTCATCACAAAAAAAGTACAGCAAAAATTACAGAATCTGGTGGATATCCCTGTGGAAATAGGCATGAGATATGCACAACCAAGTATTGAAACGGGTATCAGGAATCTTGTTGAAAAAGGAATCAATGAAATCGTACTCTTTCCCCTTTATCCACAGTACGCAATGAGTACCACTGAAACAGTGATTGGAAAAGCAGAAGAAATTCGAAAGAAGAAATTTCCAGATGTAAGAATAAACTATGTACAGCCTTTTTATAACCGAGATTTTTATATAGATTGTCTGGCGGAAAGTATAAGGGAGAAACTTCCTGAAAATTTTGATGCCTTATTATTTTCCTATCATGGTGTTCCTGAACGGCATATTTACAAAACAGACCCTACAAAAACATGTAATATGAATGATTGCTGTTATAAAGATAATCATCCCAGTCACGCATTCTGCTATCGCCACCAGTGTTTTAGTACAACTGAGCAGGTCATCAGAAAATTAGAATTACCAAAAGATAAGGTCATTGTTTCCTTTCAATCAAGATTGGGAAAAGACAAATGGATGGAGCCTTATACTGACCATACATTAGAAAGTATTCCAGGAAAAGACATTAAAAATATTGCAGTTGTCTGCCCGGCATTTGTTTCAGACTGTCTGGAAACTCTTGAAGAAATATCGGTTGAGGGACAAGAGCAGTTTCTGGAAGCTGGGGGAGAAAATTTCACCTATATCCCTTGTCTGAATGACGAAGATAGATGGATTGAAGTGGTTCGAACCTTATGCGAAGAACAGCTTGAACAATTTTATTTCCTCTAGTTTTGAGTATATTATTGCACGATTCTTTAGAAAATTAGGTATTTTTGTAAACTATTTAGCGGATATGAATTATACACTTATTAAAGATTATATAGACTTGTTGCAGAAGTTCGAAAATGAAACCCTTGCTTATCCTGATCTATATCCGGGAACAGTTGAAGGCTTTAAAGCCTGGATTTCTGATAATGAAAATTCAACCCAAAAAAGTCATTCTGAGGAGCCTTATTGGGAAGGGAAGGAGAATGGAAGAACACCTGAAAGTGCTATAAGTACATTGCTTGTTCATCTTAACCGGTATGCTAAGACTTATTCAAAATCCGCCATTCTGGATTCTGAATTTTCTACTCAGGAAGACTTTATTTATCTCATTAATTTAAAAGCTTTTGGTGAAATGACGAAGATGGCTCTTATCAAAAAAAATATTCATGATAAGCCTGTAGGAATGCTCATTATTACCAGACTTTTGCGTCAAGGACTTATTGAACAAACAGATTCTGATCTTGATAAAAGAAGTAAACTGATCCGTATTACTGAGAGAGGGCTGCAGATCCTGGAAAAACAAATGGAAAAGATTCGACAGGCTACTAATATTGTTGCAGGAAATCTTACTCGCACAGAAAAAATGGAACTGATACGTATCCTTAATAAGCTGGATCGTTTTCATTATCCTATTTTTTCACGAAACATCAATTCAGAACAACTTATTAATACTGTGTATGATGAGTATACTTTTAAAATTTCGTAGAATATTAAAGTACTAATGAATTACACAGAGTTTTTAGTAGTTTAGCATGACCAATGATTAACTTGGAAAGCCAACACATACTGTCTTATAGTATAATGCATTAGATTGGAAGGTTTTTAGTCAAAATATTTATTAAGCCGACATTTGTAAAAGTGTCGGCTTAGTTTTTTAATTATTGCACAGGGGGCCTTACCAATAGGTACTACTTTTATATTAAAAATATCTTGATGATTGCGTGGGGCTAACATACGAGACCACACTTTTTTAAGAAAATGGTGTATATTCGAGATTTACTTTAGAACATATTTAATTTACATTTATGATCTCTGCAGTGGCTATTGTAGCCATCAAAGAGCTCCCCTATAAGAACTATTTGACCATATATCGTTATGATGTGAAAAAGAAGGGTTGTACTTAAAAAACTCAGGCCAAATATTACGAAAATCAAAATAGCTACTGAAAACAAACTGTTTATAGAATTGATGACTAAGGTATGAAAAGACAGAGTTCTTTATTTAGAAGGATTTGTACAGGCGAATTTCTTGTAAAGGGAGACATTTACTGCAAAATATAACTTATTGATTGCTAAATATGTAATTTAACTGAATTACTCTTTTAATTTATGTTCCAAAACAATAATTTGAGCATGGAAAGAGTAGAAATAAGTAAAATAACTGTTGAAGAGCTGACTGAGCTTCTCAAAGCTGATAGTGTGAAGGTTAGCCTGGAAGAGGCTGAAATGGTTTTAGTATTTTTATATTCAATTGCCAATCTTGTTATTCGTGAAAAATTGAACTTTGAAATAATTCCGCAAAGCCTGCAAAAGTTGCCGCTACGCGGTAGTGGGCTTTATCTAATGGAAGGCAAAGTAGTAGTGGATTACGATTGTCCGGCCATAGAAGTACACCGTTGCGCGAAGATGCCGCTAAAGCCAGATCCGAGAAGTGTGTAGGGTTTAAATTTTTTACATTTATGCTTGTCCTGCAATAGCAAAACCCGTATCTTGGAAGTGTTGATGTATTGCATATCAACTAAAAAACTTTTACCCAAAACCAAATTAACAAGCATCATTTTCAATGAATCAATACCAAATTTTTTCCAGACCAAGACATTTACGTTATATATTTTTTATTGATATCAATTATTCTTTTGAAAAACTTATAAAGCTAGTCCATCTTAACCAAAGGCAATGGGGAGGGAGGTGTAATCCTATAGTCCCTGTGAAAGATGGGGCAATCGTAGAAGGTTATTTAGATGTAATAAAATATTATGATCCGGACTATATTTTTTATTCAAATGATGTAGATCCGGAGGTTATACAAAAACTTTGTTTTTTTAACCCGGTAGGATATTATAATCTGGACAAAGAACCAAGAGATGAAGATATCTTGGGGGTGGATGCTTTATATTTTGTATCGCACTTCGACCATCATTATAGCATCCTTATGCCTGAAGGTTTATATAGAACAGGGAGCCCTCTTTTGGAGTTTTATCAAACAAACTTTGGCTTAACTTCTAACGTGTCAATAGGTGAAGATAAAATAGCAAAACACTTGAACCAGATAAAAATAACCCCTGATAATTTTTCATCGCTGAATAAAATTATTTATGAGCATAAACCTATCTTCCAATCACTGTTATCTAAGCGAAACTTAAATACAAAAATATTAAGGAGCTGTGGACTTGCCCGCTACGATTCATCTGAAATTGTAATAGCAAAAGATAAAACAACAACTGTCGATTTACTTTACTATTGGAACCGGCAACTATTTGAATGCCATCATGTAATATACCTTACTGTTGATGAACTGTTGTTACTGGCTACAGACAAATATTTTGGAGCTATACTTAGTGATTTAAGCTGGGATAATGTTATTGAAATTGTTTCTTTCACACTTCCTAAAGAAGAGATTGAAGAGCTTATAAAAGAACATTTAAGACCAATAATCACGTACAAAAGCATTCATCATAAAGAGGTATCAAATTTTCCGTTTACCGTAATGGACAATAAAGGTTTACATGAGCGAGAATATGGAGAGCAGCCTGTAATTCAAACCCTTTTTTCCGAAGATAATTTACTTTTTATCCCCTCACTGAGTTTTACTGAAAAAGTAGGTTTTTATCCTCAGAAATGGGCCATTGACATTGAAATAAATCAATTGAATAAACCGGGCAGGAAATTACTTCAGTTTCCATTGACTACTGATACACAGTATATAGTAAGAGCGGAAACCGGGAGGATTAACAGAAACCGAAATATTTCTTTTTTTGTCCATAATATGCAAAACGATCCTGGAACCGTTGAAATGAATATTCCAGATTTTAACCTTCTTTTACATCAATTGATAAAGCATCCTGTTTTTCAGGGAACCGAGTCGAAGACAAAATACATAGAGATAGGCCCACATGATAGTAGCAATCGGATGAATTCTTTTATCCGTACTTTTAATTCTGATTTTAAAACAATTGACAGTTTTTTTAAGGATAAATTTTGGGTAGATATTTTTGAAGGTTTATGCACCAGTGAAAAGGCTGCCGGTGATTCGATTTCCTTTCAGGATATATTGACGTATTGTATCAAGATATATGAAGAAAATATTGCACCGCTTGGCCAAAAAGAAGATACCCTTACAAATGCAGAAAATTTAGGATTGGGGCTACAGCAGCTGCTAAAAACATTATGTGAACTGGGTGTTTTTCTTCAGGGTTTTAGATTAAAATGTTCGTATTGTTCTTCTATATTCTGGTATCATTTAAAAGAAGCAAACAGTAAAATTAACTGTAAGGGATGTTTGGAAGATTTTAATATGCCTGTTGAAGAGGTTTTTTCATACAAACTAAATGACCTGATAAAGAATAACATATTCCAGTCCAGAACACAACGAGATGGGAATCTTACTGTTATCAGAACGCTGATACACCTTGGTTTACGTAGCCACAAATCATTTGCATACAGCCATCAATTAAATCTTTATGATGATTATCGAATCAGAAAACCTGCCAATGAAATAGATGTTGTGGCATTGGTAGATGGTAAACTGATTATCGGGGAGGCCAAACATAACAGTAAAGAATTTGGCGCTAACAGTAACAAATCCTTAAACTCCCTTATTGAAGTTGCGAAAGATATACATCCTGATAAACTTATACTTTCCTGTTATAAAGATGAGCAAGACAAACTTGATAAAGCACGAAAATATTTGGTACACCATTTCAGAAATGATGATTATGCTCCTGAAATAGTGGCATTGCTTCTGCATGAACCGGATTACGTTGAATTAGGCGGAATGAAATATTTCTATTATTAAAAGTGGCCGGCATAACGCCGGCTTTTTTAATAACGGTCTTATTTGTAAATTGGCAACCTCCCAAAAAATACTAAATCTACGCCATGATAAAAACCGAGATCACCATTAACATAAACCGAAAAGCGGATATAGAACAGATAGAACAGAAAATTATCGGGAGCCAAATTCAGTCGCCTATTTTTGTCCGTGAGTATGAACATAGTTATCAAATAGACTTTACCAGCGATTACGAACAATGGGAACTGGACAATGCTATACTGGAGTGTTTTCCCGGATATGCCTACACATCAGGTCTTGAAAGAGGGCGTAAAGAAATCAGGCTTCAAATATCCCGCTATCAATCTCCCTATTCAACAGATGGTTGGGGAAGACAAATTGAAGATCCTGTAAACCAAACAAAATATCTTGTCAAAAAAACGGTTGAAAAACCCGAGAGATTCAGCCCCGAAATCAAAGTTTTATTTGGAGATGAAGCGCAATATTATTATGTGAATATTATAAATGGCGTGAAAAAATCAACCGATGAACGGGGCGTTTTATTGATAGATGATTTTAAAACAAGAAATGAAAATACCAACGCGCCCTTTTTTAATGATAGGCTTTATCCATCTCCTCATGAGGCTTTTGATTCGGCGTACTATAAAATGCAGGATCTGGTTGAAGCAGATTTTAAATTTTATCTGGAAAAGAAAAAGAAGGAAACAACGGCGATACAAAAGATTCCAAGAAAAATTATCAGGGATTTTATAAAAGCCTGTAATAATGGTGACATAGACGAGGTTTTAAAAAAACTTCATGAAAATATGTCCTTTGAAAAATTGCTGAACCACAAAACGACAATCAGAATTGATGGAATGATTGAATTCAAAGAATACCTTCGATCTCCCGATCAACCATTATGTGGAAAGGATTTTACCATCCGGTCGTCCTGGCATTTGGAATTGCCAATTGTAAGCATTAACCTGCGGTATTTTCCAAGGGCTACGGGGCAGGAAATAAATCCGGTGCAAAAACACCTGCACATACAGTTTAAATTAGAGGATGGTAAAATTATCAGGATTATAGTTGCGGGTTAGGATACACATATAAAAAGACAATCTCGTTCACAAGAAGAGATTGTCTTTTTTGTAAAAGTGAAATAGCTAAATTGAAATCTTTTTGAATAATGTGTAATAATCCTTTTACTTCTAAGGTATACCTGACCTTGCTTATTTAATTTAATCAATATTTTATTTTTGCGGATAACTCTAAAGTATGAACGTATTTGTATCCTGGGTTATCGTTTCCGTATTTATGTGAAAGGCCAATATATGTATTCTTAAAGAGCTGCCTGTCAACGGATGACTTTATAAGTCCGGCGAAATTGTCTGTTGTAAGTTGCTGAACATCTGACGCTATATAGTAGTAATTTCCTGCTACTTTGAAAATCCAGGTCTCTTCATTTTGTGCGTTTAAAATTCTTGTTTTGTAGTCTATCAATAATCCCGCTGTTGAATATAAAGCACCGGTATCATTAATTTTACTGTGTCTGTAACCGAGATTTGAAAATCCCCCAAAAGCGATTGAATGAACAGATTGAACATAAGTATTTTCAGTTGCGTCTTTATGTTTTTGTGATATTAGGTTAGCCAATAACTTGAGTTGGCCAAAAACTAATTTTTCTTGAAAAAGCTTATCTGAATTATATGAGGGATTAAATTCGATTGCTTTATTCCAAGCAGATGTCCTTAAATTGTCTTTACTTTTCCATTTCTCTCCATAAAATGCCTTCCCCATATTTATTTGAACTAAAATATTGTTTTCAGATGAAGTAACACCGTCACCAATATTCACATCTGAGGTAGGCAGGATGTAGAAATTATCATGGTTAAAAAGTAAAAATCTTCCTTTTTTTTCATCAATTTTTTCCGTCCTGTTAAAATCAAATGAAAAAGTTTGGACAATTTTATTTTTTTGAAAATCGTGAGCTGCACCGACTCTAATAAAGTCTTGTCCAAAAATTTTATTGGTTAAAATGATGGGCAGCACAAAAAAACTGAAAATGATTTTTGATTTCATAGCAGTACATATTTTAAGATTTTCAAAATATCCTCTCCGGTCTTTAATTTTACAAACATATCATTTCGCAATTGTGTGGGATTAATATTTCGCCAAGCAATGCAGATGTCAGCACAAAAATTGTCTTTAAACTCCGCAGCAATATAGTTGTCCTTTATTGCTCTTTTAAGGTTTATTTTTGTATAATCTAATGGGGTGTAAGCAGCAATGATTTTCTGCAATTTTTCTTCGTTTGTCATGGTAATAGTGTTTTAGTTATTTGTTTAATCTTTAATATATTTACACGGGTATGTCAAGTGTATCTTGGTTATTATAATGCTCTTACCGCTATACAGTCTAGGTTTTTCTCAATGGCAAATTATTTAACCGGTTTTTGAATTTCTACACTTTGTTCCTTTTTTATCCTGCCAAAACATCAATAGGGATATATAGGCAATCAGTTTACCGACCTTTATTTTTTCTGATACTAATTAATCTTTGGATAGGCGCCTAAGGTAATCTGTACTCTTTGTTCCTGATAAATGTTTGGGTTTACTGTTGGGGTGATTAAGGTAAGATACGTTTTATCACCTGGTTTATAATGGCTCAGCGCATCCGTAAAAGTCTGGCCACTATAAACGGAATAGGATCCTATTTTTGTCATTAGAGTTCCCGGTGTAATATTATTCTGATGTAAAGCACCTCCTGTAGTAATGGGGCCCAAAATAACGCCATTGACAGGTTGTATAATAACATTTCCAAATCCATTTGACATATACAAATTGTTTTGGAAAGAAATAACATCTACTATACCCAGAGAGGCTCTAAATTGCACGTCTTGTGAAACTATAACAGGTTGGGTGACGGCGTGCTGAAGCGTGATCGTCCGGGTTTGGCTCCAATTCGATACCAGATTTGTCATTTCACTGCTGTTTAATACTCTTCGGAAGGTATTATTGCCGCCCCCTGAATAATTTCCCCATCTTATACCATTGGCAATAAAACCGATGTAATCCTTTTTTCCTAAAGCAGCAACAGCCTTTTCTATGTTGGGCGCTAAATCAGGATTATTGTTTTGTAATGACTCGACTAATTTCAAATGTAAATTTTCCAAAGTGGTATTTCCTTCAGCTTTTGCTTTTGCAGCAGAGTTAATATGGTTTTGTATTACTTCCGTCCGAGATAAAATAGGGAAAAATACGCTTTCAAACTCTTTAATCATTTGGTCATCGGCATCATACATTTCGATAGTTGTATTGGCAATACTATTACTTGTATTTTGTTGGGTTACCTGTTGATCAAAAGAAGATTTGATTGATTTTTTACTACTACCAAATCCTAAAAACGACCAGCCGCTTGACTTTTGGCTAACACTACTTTGATAGGCCTCATCCAAAAACTGGTTCACAATAGCAGATGCATCTATATGTGCATTGATGTAACTACCTTTAGAATCTCTAAACTTATAGCTAATTAATATTAACCCATTGCCATCTGCAATTAAATTTTTAACATACTCCGTAGGGTAGTCAATTGTGATATCACTAAGCTTGCTACCAGTAGCAATCCATGTATTTGGAATCCGTTTTGTATAAACAACCTCACCTCCCGCCTCAACAATTATTTCTAACTCTGTTGGAGATATTATTTGAGCCTTATAGTTTGCATTATAATCACTAATAAGCTGCTGTTGAGGATTAAGTACATCACTTTGATACTTGGTCGCTGTTGCAATAATCTGATTATGCAATGGAGTGCCGGGTAAAAGTAGGGGGGTAATATAAGGGACCCCGGTAACCACATTTCTTACCATATCGGGAGCATAAGCCTGAATGGATGTATTTTTTTATTGCAGCAATAATGCCTGCTTTTTGCGTTTCATTGGGTAACGCGAGATCCTGAGTTACCGAAATAATCATTGAACGTATATTTTCATCACCCTGATAGGTTTCCCGCCCTTGTTTATCAATAAATTTAATTTTATTTAAATCAAGTTTGAGAACAGGTAATATAAATATTCTGGCGGCCGTACCTTTTGCCACATTTTCATAAAAACCATGAGTGGTGTACGGATAGTATTTACCTTTATTGTCAATAGCAATAAAATTTTCAACATCGAATCGGTTGGAATTTGGGGTTACCTGTGAATGAATGGTGTTTAGGCATAGAAAAGATAACACCAATGCGGTAAAATAAATATTTTTCATTTGATTTGTTATTTAAAGGTTACGGTAATTTTTTTGTTGGGTGTGCTATTAGGGTTGTTAGTCCCGTAAAATGCTTCTTTTAGCTTTACATAGGCTGCCGAACTATTGAGTACAGAACAATTTTCAACTTTAGCATCTGTGCCAACCAAGACACATCCTTCAATCTGCGTTGTGTAATTACCCATGTGAATTTGTACACCGGTCCTATTAGGAACATTATCCAACTGAATTCTCCATCCATCTTTTTTGTCATATCTTAAGATTCCCTTGTAAGTGCCTATGGGGATACAGCTAATGTTGTTTAGATTATCTTTCCAGGGTAATTCTAATGTGTAACAAATGCTTTTCCCGTTTGCAATCAGGTAACCCATGGTACAGTTACTGGACGATAATTTTCTATCAACTGTCAATTCAAAATTTTCGTGAGAGTAAAAGGAGGGGGAGAGGATTGAAGCCAACCCCAATATGAATAATATAGGTTGCATGTTTTATAGTTTTTTAGTTATTAGAATGATTTAGAGCATCCGGCTACAGGAGTTGCAGGAGGTTAAGCATATTGATATAATCGTAATGCTTAAAAAAGCAAATAAAAATTTTGAGTTTTTCATATTTATTGGTTTGGGGGATTAGTTTTTCATAAGGATGGGTTACTGCTTAATAGATCTCGCTTAATCTATCAAGACTAAGTTACATCAGTTCCTCTATTTATAAAATACCACAAAGGGGTTATTTTTATTTTCAAAATAAAAGTGTATAGTGTGGCATAAGAAGAGTAGCCTTTCGCTAGTTAAATTTTCTCCGCTTAAACTGATAGGATAAAGCAAGGCCGATAACGAAGAAAAATATGCCCATGATAAATAAAGTATAATCCATGGCAAGGTTTTTTAGTACCTTCAAAAATTGTCGTCAAATTATATTTGCTACACTGTATCGTATTTAGTTTGCATTGGATGAGAATAATTTGATGTTCTCTTTATCAGGTTGTTAGCTGTAATAAATTAAAAAAATATTATCAGATCTTCAAGAATAATTGAAAAAATATAAAAGCCGGAGTAGAAACCCCGGCCGTTTGTAAACCTCAAAGTGTAAGAAATATTTATTCTTTGTTTTTAGAAGTAAATTCAAATACCATCGACCGCTCATTTCCAAAATGATCTTTCACCCAATGGTAAACGACTGCTGTTCTTTGGAAAGAGAAGTATAATACAAGTTGAAAGTCTCAGAAGGCAATAGATACGGTTCATTGAGTAATAACGCCGGCGCTTTTATATCTTTTTCTTCCGGCCTGGAAACACAATCTGCACATTTTTTCCAGATGTCTTCGCTGGATTGGTTCATCCGGAGCAGGCCTTCACCATCGTACTGAAAATATCGGATGTGGTACTTTACACCATTGTAGTTGCCCGTCTTTTTTATCTTGCATCTTATCTCTATGGTTTGATTGGTCATCACACCATTTGGCACCGGGCGTGTTTTTATCTCAAAAGGAAAATCCGTCTGGATATCCAACCCCTTTTCACAGGCTGTAAGCAGTAATACTGTTATCATCATCGATGCAATAAAGAACCCTCGTCTTAATTGCTGAAAAATGATAAATCCTTTTTGTATGTATAATTGTTAATAATCTTACTGGTTAAATAATGATTTAAAAATATAACGCAATCCCACACCAATAGTAGGGCGGAAGCGTTCCATGGAAGTTCCCAAGATATATTTTGTTTTCCCTTGCAGGAAAAAAACAAACCGGTTGCCCAGGTAAGTTTCTAATGTTAGGCGGCCACCCCCGCCATATACAAACTGGTCCTTATTGTTGATAACCGCGCCATTTTCTTGGGAGCAAAAATCAGGTAGAGGCATCCTGCAAAGGCAATGGCCATCAGTAAATAGATGCCCCATTTTTTTATGCGCTGTGCATTACCCGCAGCAGGCACTTCACCGGGTGTCGCTCCTGTTTTCTGTTCGTGGATCAACACAGATGTCCTTTTGTTTTTTCTTCTTCCATCTTATTTAAGTTTTTGGGGTAAGGTGATGTCTGGTGTAACCTGTTTCTTCAGGGTATTGACAGGAATAGGGTTTTCAATATGCTGTACCGGAATCTTGTTTTTACCGGCATCCATATAGGTCCTACCATTGCCATAATAGTCAACAGAAAATACCCGATAGAAAATATCCATAGCAGCTTAACGCGTTGCTTACGGTTGAGCCTGCTACAACGTTCCTGCAAGAGCGGCTCCCAGTTTGTAATTATTTGTTTTATCTTTTTCATGTGTATCCCATATTTTCCGAACACCCACTTTCAACAAGTTTGCTATTCATCAATAATGATACAACGAGAATGCCCGTTGCTGCTGCCAAAGAAATAGAAATTACTAACCATTACAGGGAAGATGGGCTAGAAATTGAAATCACCAGTGTTCATGCTGTAAAAGGACAAACACATTGTGCAACTTTATATTTAGAGCCCTATTATCAGAGTAATTACGAATCAGAAAGATTAACAAACCAATTCTTAGGAAATAGTTTTAATGATAATAGGGTGTATCATAAGAGTTCTATTAAAATGGCATATGTTGGGTTTTCACGGCCAACGGATTTGCTTTGTATTGCTATTCATAAAGATTGATTTGATAGGCACCTTCAGGATATTAATAAGGATGAATGGGAGATAATAAATGTATCTTGAAAAAATGATTAAGCACTACCTTAGTTCTTGTATTTTTGTTTTTCAGCAATTCAATCTCGCTTTTGAGTGCATGAATCAGATTTGTATCCTCCGCATGGAATTACGTTGAGTTTCCAATAAAGTCATCGTTTGTGTCTTTTATAATTTGGTCGTCATAAACTATTTTGTATATGGATAGTATTTCAAAAAAATAATGTTATTGTGCGGTTATTTAGCATTTGTGATAATAGCTTGTTAATGGAGTTTCTATATGCTAACTTCATTGTACGTTTGCATAATGTATTTTCGTACTAATTACGGATTCCCATAATTGTTTTGGTATTTGTTTTTGGTATATTTGTGCATACAGGAAAACACCAAATACAATTACATTAAATGTCTGCCATAGCTGCTTTACGTGGTTATAGAACCCAGTTTTTATATTCACTACATTATATGTTATCCACACTTGAAAATGATTTGATTTACCGGTTAGAAGGTGAAGAAGATTTAGATGTATTAGATAATCAAGGAGAACTTCTTTATGCTATACAATTAAAGAATCTTGGTAAAACCATTACCTTATCAGACATTTTATCCGATAAGAAAACCTCATTTATAAAAAGGTTTTTAGAACGATATGTTTCCGCAGTTCCCGTATTGGTATCTTACAGTGAAGTAAGCGCTGATTTGAAGAATTGGAATCAACATGCAGGAGGTATTTCTAAAAAAGAAAAAGAGATTTTAAAAAAATACAAACTCTCAGAAGAAGCGTGGAAATTAGTCAAGTCTAAAATACAATTCAAGGAAATTTCAGAGGATACGGTTGCGGAGGAAGTCGAAAGAATGATGAAAGAGCACTTCCCGGAAATAGACCCAACACCAACAGCAGGTTATTTATTGTACTGGCTACAACTCATTGCAGAAAAACAACAGCCTATTACTGCAAAAGACTTTTATAGCAAGGTTCAGGACTTTGCATTGTATATCGTTAAAAGAATTGCGATACATCAACAATATGGCCTGGTTTTAAAACCTTTGCATAAAGTTTCAACAAATGATGTAAATCAGGAACTCTTAGAAAAAGAGTTTTATCATGCAACGTTGACAAGATTTGAACATATTTTATTAGGGCTTGATGTGAGCAGAGAAGGCTATTTACAAAAAATAAAAGATAGCCTAATCGGGAATAATATAGTGGTGGTTAAAGGTGCATCCGGACAAGGGAAAACAGCTTTACTTTACAGCTATGTACACCATTATAGTAATGATTGGCTTTCTTTTGAGTTGAATATTCAACAAGACCCTGTGATTTCACAGCAATCAATTCAAGCCATTGCTGCCATCAGTAAGAAATTAGATATTCCTGTTGTTTTTGTTATCAACGTTAACCCCAACACGACTGATTGGCTTCAGATTGTAAAAGAATCAGCACATTTCAATCATATTAAATTTCTGGTTGCTATAAGAAATGAAGATTGGTACAAAGCGACGGCTGCAGGTATAGAGTTTCAACATCAAGAATTGGATTTATCTCTTTCGGAGGATGAAGCTAAAATGATTTATTCCAATTTGAATGAAAGAAATAAGATTTGTCATTTTACTGATTTTGAAGAAGCCTGGATACAAATGGGTGGTAATGTTCCTTTATTGGAATTTGTTTATTCTATTACCCAGGGAGATTCCTTATATAATAAATTAAAGCATCAGGTTCGGCAAATCGCAAGTGAGGGTTCTTATAACAGTAACCAGCAAATTGCGTTTTTAAGGATTGTTAGTTTGGCGGACTCCCTTGGAGCAAAAATTGATGTTTCCAAATTGGATACAAATGTAGACTACCAGTTTATTCTGGAAAAATTAGAGAATGAATATTTAATCAGGCGGTCATCCGACCGGAAATATATACAGGGCTTACATATCGTAAGGTCTGCCAAATTAGTTGAAATTCTTTTTGACGAGTTTACGAATAGTAAACTTGGATATGCCTATAAAGCCATTCCTTTACTTGCGGAAGAAGATCTGTATTTATTTCTCCTACAATTATTTTATGAAGAAGTTTTTGATCCCCAACTTTTTATTGAGGATATATCCAAACAGGTAGTTGTAAATAATTGGTCTATTTATACGGCGATTCTCAAAGCGTTTATTTGGGTGGGTATCGGTGTGTATGTTGAACAAAACCGCACAATCATAGATGAATGTAGAGATCTTTGCAACGGCGCATGGGTAATGTTTACTGGTGTTAGATTTGGTGTCAACTACGACCCAAGCGGTATGCTCGACATGATTAATGCCGATGAAGCGTTTAGAGAAAAGATTAAGGACATTAATGAAAGATTGCTTCCGCAGCAGGATATTTTCAATTTAGCATCAGCTATAATCAATAAACTTCCTTTTCCTGATGCGCCACCCCTTAATACTTTTGAATGGAGATCTTATGGAGAAGCGCTATTTTGGTTAAGAAATATTCCCAATAATAAAGATGCTGTGCCGGACATTCCGGAGTATCAATTTGAATCAGCATTTAAAACTATGGATAGCAAAAGTTTATCAAAATTGATGTTGGGAATGTATTCTTATTCACCAGTATTAAATGCAATCAGAGAGAAACATATTGACTTCTTTATACAAAGAATAAAAAAAGATTTTGACATTATCCATTTATCTGTGAACGATGGCCAGGTGGATGTGCACTTTGTCATTGATATTATCAAGTACAATTTTGAAAGATCAACAAATGGTTTTGCTGTGAATATTCTGGATATTATCAGGACTGCTTTACCCGATCAAAAGCAGTTCAATACCCAAGGGCATGGACACCGGTTTAAGTTGCTTTCTATGGATTATGATGAAACACGCCAGAATATTTCCATTGAAAATATGCATTTAGAAGAATGGGTAGCTATAAATTCATGTTTTATCAAACTTTATGATTATAAAAACAGGCCAGCAGATTGGAATGAATATCGTACAATGTTAAATCAATGGGAAGTATTAGCTAAGGAAAAGATCAATGAATATAATAGCGCTTTCAAGCAGTTATATAAGGGGAGTAAGACGTATACACCAGTTGTTCCTATTATGCACAATGCATTATTTCAATGGCCTGAAAAAATTTTGGAGCCACAATGCATTACTGATCCGTTAGGAATATACCAGGTAGAAAAGAGCCAATCGGGTGAGAAAAATGACAAAGAAGATGTAACCCAAAAATTGAAGTCTAAATATGAAAAGTTTTTTGTAAGCCTATCTGATTTTAAGAGCAGTTTTGAAATTTTTATGCAACAGTCTGCCAGCACACTGTATTCAAAGATCAAGTTAAAGACTGAACAAGGGCATAACCATGATGAACAGATTGAGTATTTATCCCAAATTAACTTATCTGATGCCATCAAAAGATTGAAAGCATATAATCTCAACTATGAAAGCACTTTTGGAAACATCGATTCCAAACATGGTACACAAATAAAAACCAATGCACTCCTGACGGCAGCCACTTTCTGGAGAGATTTTTTAAATGATAGTACAAAAGGGGAGCATTCTTTCAAACGAATTCTGAAGCTGAAAGATGATTTTGAAAAAAAGATTATCAAAGCTTGTAAAGATGCTTCTGCTTCCAATATATTTTCTGTACAATATATCAACAATGATAAGACGGGTAGAAAGCCGGTTTTCATTATTGATAGTGATAGCCCTATTTTGTCACTTACCGGATATGCAGAAATTTATGAAGTCATTTATTCCATAATTGGGATGCCGGAAAATACAAGTCTTAAATACCTTATGCTGGAATTGTGGTTTCCAAAAATTTATTTTATTCAAACAGTACGTGGAAAAAGTATGAACCATCTTTGCAATGAAGTACGATTCGTTACAATCATGGAAAAGCCATTTGAAGAACAAGGTGTTATTAATTCCATGCCAAAGCGTATTGATGAAAATATTATTGAAAGCCTCAGAATTGAGAGTTGGAGGCTTCTGTACCCCGAACTTAATGAAGTATTAAAAGTTTCAGAACAATATAGTCGATTGGTATTTTTAGTCGATCATTTTCATGATCTCCGTCATTTTGATGAATTGGAGCTTACCGACCCGGAAAATGAAAATTTAAAACAACATATTGAAAAAATTCGTGCTGAAATGCAGCAATCATTTCAAGCGGTACTTGATGCATTGGTTCTTTGGGCGAACATGTTCCCTATAAATGAAAAAAACTATCTGGAAAATGAAATGGAAAGAGCATTTTACAAGGCATTCATTGATATTCAGGGTAACCTATATCCTGAATCAATAGTATTTGAAGAAAGCACTAAAATCAGTATTGATATGGAAGCAATTTCCAAATGGTCTGAGCGATTAAGAATTTGTACACAGCATTGGGGAATGTTTCTGCTATTATTAAATGAAAAAATTATTAATTCTTATCAAAATGAAACTAGTAAATAGCAATGCATAGCAATGTAAGATTTTTCGATTGTGATATTCTATAATATGGTATTTTGAAATTGTTTTCTTACAGCAGAGGAAGTAATCTATTAGTAGAAAGAATGGGTACTATGAATCGCCTTACGATAACAGTCTTTGGAAGAGAGTGGTGGAGGGGTAAGATTTATTTTAGTAATTTGGTAAGCAGAATAAAACAAGACTTAAGGAATGGCAAGTATTAAACGCCCCACATTCAATGTCCAGATTTTGGAAGGGCTGTGAAAAACAATTGCAGATACAAACAATGGTTTAACCGGCTCAGAAATAGGGAATTTGCTGGTAAATGTTCAGATTTCGGATGTTGATCCAAGCAGTACAAAATGGAAAGATTGTTTAATGCTTTTGTCGTATGTCAAAATAAAGAGCAATGTTCAAATTCGATTCTAAGATTTATTCAACAAGCAATGATGCCTGTCAGGTATATTGGGAATGAGGAATTGTTTCACGACCGAAGATTGGAGGTAAATAAACGCTTGGCGTTTATAGGAGTGGAGCTAAAAGAGAACGGAAAATTTATAGAGGTGAATGTAGCTACGACAATTTCCGAAGCGGAAGAAAGAGCCAACCGCTTAAAGCACAAATTGGAAAACCGGAATACACATGCTGAGATATTTAACTACTGTAAATCCCAGTTATTGGTCAATAATTATTTTCACGCTGTTTTTGAAGCTACCAAAAGTGTCGCAGACAGACTAAGAAAAATGACAGGATTGTACACTGATGGCAGTGTTCTGGCTGACACTGTTTTTTCAACAAGCACTCCATTGGTTCGTATAAACAATATGCAGACAGCTACAGATAGGAGCGAGCAACTTGGACTTTGTTACTTAATCAAAGGTATTTTCGGTATGATAAGAAACTCGACAGCTCATGAGCCTAAGGTTTCTTTTTTGATAACAGAAGAAGAGGCATTAGATACTTTAACGACAATCTCTCTAATTCACAAAAAACTTGATAAAGCAATTTAAGAAAAGAGCGTTTATAAAATAAATAAACGCTCTTTTTTAAATATACCTTTAAAGTTTTTTAGATAAAATAGTAAGAAACAATATTTTGGTTTTGTTGTATGTTAAGACAACGTTTTTTTAGTCATCGTTACAATACCTGACTTTTGCAGTTCTTCAAAAATGATTCTGATGTTTTCAATAGATTGGACTTGCGTACCAAAGCGACCTTCTCTTTCGTTACTAAACGTAAATACAACCCTTTCTTTTGCGCGCGAAAGAGCAACAAAAAAGGCGCATTTGTCTTCATCAGGTTGACGCTGAAAACTCCAAAAGGCTCCGTCTTCAAGACCAATAAAAATTACCGTATGGTATTCTAAGCCCTTACTTTTGTGAATGGTCATTACCGGTATCGTATCCTTTCCAACAAGTGTATCCAATGCCAAAATAATATCTTTTGAAACAGTATAATTCGTAATCAGTTCATCCTGGACTTTGTTTATGGAATTGATAAGCTCTTGGGAATTTCGATAGTTTGGAAAATAGGCTATTATACGGTCTGTATCAGCAAATTTCATGATTTCGGAGACAAGTTCTTTAATATTATCTTCAGTTAATGCTAATCCAACATATTTTTTTCGCACTTCTTTTACAAACGACAACAGCTCCCATTCCAGTTTTAGCAATTGGGTATCTTCCATTTCAGTGCGGAGATTACTTATGAAATCGAAAACATATTTTTTTGCTTCAAAATTCTTCTTATCAAAAATTGTATAAAGTGCGTTAATGATATACTCACAAACTTCTTGCGTAAGAATATCCTGAAACTTACTTTCATCACGGGCATTTATTCCATTAGCATTAAAGTATTCAATAAGCTTGCCGGCATAGGAGGACAAATTTTGTTTTACAAGGATGCAAATGTCTCTTGGCGTAACAGCACCTTCTTTAATCCAATCAGAAACTTCCTGAAAAAGTACCTGCATCTCAACATCTGGATTTTTAAATGTCCAGACAAAGCAATCTCCTTGATCCGGATGCCATTTGGAGGATGGAGTGGCCAAGTCGGTTTTGCCAAGCAAATCTTTAGTAAGATGATTTAATAAATGAACCAATCGCGGAGCACATCTAAAGTTCATTGTAAGAGGAACACGAGTAGCTTTAGCATCCCGGATAAAATCATCAAACACCGTTTCTCTTGCTCCCGCCCACATCATAATTCGTTGTTTGTCGTCACCAACGGCAGTAAAAAAACTATCACTATCCAAAAAACAGCTTTTAAACAGTTCATATTGTAAATCCGTAGTGTCCTGAAATTCGTCAAGGAAAACATACTTATAGGTTTGTTGCAAATATTGTTTAATCTTAGGATTGGCAATAATGATCAGTTCGGCCAATCTCATTATCATTGGAAACGACAGCGCGGATGGAGTTGATTGTAACATTCTACTCCACACTTTATTTCTAATGTTTTCGGCTGCAGTATTCTTGGAATGTGGTAGTTGTGCATTGTGCAATGCAAATATTTGATCCTTGTTCGTACTATTGAAATAGTCAACGTCTTCAGATTGGTAATACTCCAGAATAGCTCGATCACTAAGTACAACTTCGTATGCATTTCCAAATTTATATTCATCGGGCAATGCTTGCTTGAATCTATCCAATAGTTGCTTGGCAAATGAATCAAAAGTCATCGAATCAAATCTTTTTGAAAGCTCGCCTCCACACCTTTCACGAACTCGTTCTTTTAAATTATATGCGGCATCTTTTTTAAAACTTATAGCCAGAATTTTATAAGGAAACGGGCACGTGTTTGTCTGCAAAAGGTAGCAAGCCTTTTGTGCCAATAATTCCGTTTTCCCTGCTCCGGGGCCTGCAACGACCAAATGGTTTGCAGAACTTTTAGCAATCTCCAAAGCATTTGATTCAAGTTGCATATCATCTGCGGGCACCCACAGTTCCGGTTTAATTCTTTTCATCTCCCTCGCCTGTTTTTAAAATAACAGTGATACGCTCAAAAATTTCAGTAAATACTTGAGGCAGGTTTTCTTTAATCTCCTCATCACTAATAGATGACAGTACTTGGATATGTGTAATAGGTTTTCCTCTTCCCAAGAAGTGGTAGTTGTACCAAATCATTAATTCTTTTTCCTCATCCAAATAGGTTTCGCCTGTTGCATCTTCTGATTTAAGCGTAGCATGAACTGCCGTGTTTACCTTTTTCTCAAATTCTGCCGGATTCTTTGCTTTATCCGGAATCTGTGGACCTCCTCTTTTTGGAATGGCCGCCTTGTAAAATTCAGGATAATGTGTGAGCATTAGAAAGTCCAAATCAAGAGGGCTGGCATAAAATATTTTATATGATTTCAAAAAGTTTACCCAGCTATTTAAGCTTTTAATAGAATCTTCGTTAGTTAGATCCCACGTATGCATTTCATCCAGTTCGTTGTCAGTTAGAATACCATCAGAAGTTTTCAATAGCTTTTTTTTGTTTATTCCAAGTTCAATAAGTTGTTCTAAAGCGTATTTAATTCTTCCCCAGCCACCACCGCCTCTTTCTATATCCAAATCAAGAAGCGTGATATATGGGATATGCAGGGCACCCAATAATCTCCAAATATGATGTACAAACCTGTGCCCTAATGGTGCAAAAGTGATGATATTATCATCAAAGTCTACATCCATTACATCCATCAATCTGTTGAATATAACTTCTTCGCTATCACCTTCACCTATAACGGCCAATCTTGCAAAATAAATTTCAGGATAATTGCGGACAGCTTCTTTCACATATTTGTATGCCTCATCCGACTTTGCCGGAAGTAATATTTGATTGACTTCTGTTTCATAGTTTTCTGTAACTCTGAAATGAAGAATTTGCTCGGGTTCCAATCGCTTTATAATTGCTGGAGTGTGAGATGAAAGCAATACTTGTGAATTTTCTTTTCCTGAAATTGATTTAAGAATTTTGATCACCCTCCCCAGCAACTGCGGAGCAATATGGTTTTCCGGTTCTTCAATGGCTAATACTGTAAGTAATGGTCTTGTTATACCAATGGTTTCTTCATCTTCGGTCATTTTTTCTTCTACATCTAAAAGAGAACATACCAATGTTAAATAAAAAAGTGAGCGATATCCTTCGCCTAATTCATCGATGCTAAACGGTCTGTGAGGGGCGGTTGGACTGAAGGATATTTCTAACTTTCTAAGAATAGCGTCAAGATCGCTTCCTCCAAAACTTAGTGTTGTTTCACTATAACGTTTATCTTTATGAAACTTTTGCCAAAAGGAGGTAATAGAAGTTTGAATGGTATTAAACTCCGGAAGCCCTTTAAACGCTTCATTAATCTCATTTATTTTTGTATCAAACTCTACTTTAAACTCTTCTTTCCAATTGATTTTTTTTAATAGTCGGTGCAGAATACTTCCAGAGGCATATTTTAACTGTTCTCCCGGTCTTCGGATGGCCGGAACATAATATATTTGGATAAGGCTTCTAAGATGATTGGGGAAAACTTTCTTGGCATCAATGTCTTCCGGTTCACCTTCTGCAACCTTGATAAAATAGGTGTTCATTTCTATTTCCCCTTGAATGTTAATATCAGATTTTTTCCAGCTTGCCTCCAGCCTTATGCGCAAATAAGGGTCTTCACCTTCGTCGTCCACTACCATTTCTGAAAAGAGATGAGGGACAGAATCATCTCCATCTGTTGGAAAATCTATTCTTACTTCGATAGAAAGTTCTCTTTCTGTAATGTTTTCGGGTTTTTCACCCTTTCCAATATGAAAGTCTGATTGCGAAATATCTCGTTCCATCAGTGTTGAGCCGAAGAGCTTCCTTAATGCTTCCAAGGCAGAAGTTTTGCCTGCACTATTTAATCCAATAAAGCCAGTCAGCTTATCTTGTAGAGGAATTGTTACCTCTGCAGGCCCAAAAGATTTATAGCCCTTTATTTTTATTGTAGATATTCTCATAATGATATTTCAAGTTATTAGATTATTTTCATTTTATTTTTTTCTACCATGATTTTAACATGGATGGAAATCTTTTTTGTCATTATATTGTTCACAGTTGTATTTAAACTAAAATACAAAAGCTCATGCTATCAAGATTATGGTTTTCCGTAATTAGGCAGAATTGTTATTAATTAAAGCAAGAATCTATAAGCATTTGTGGTTGGTTTTATTAAATTATCAAAAACTTATTTGCTAAGTTTATAAAACATTACACATATCTTTATAGAAGTCACATTGTCCCCATAAATTCTTATTGCCAATGACATAGATTCGCTTTTTTGCACGGGTGAGCGCTACATTGAGCATATTGGTTTTTGAGAAGCCCAATTTCTGGCTCCCAGAGATTTTGGATCACTACCCAAAACAAGGAATACAATATCGGCTTCCTTGCCCTGAAATCTATGAATAGTGCCACAAGAAACCTTCGGATCATTTTTAAATTCCCATTCACAAAAGCTGGCGACCAAAGCAAAAGGAGAAATAATAAAAATTTCGTCCTGATATTCTTCACCTCTTAATTCCTGTATTTTTATTTTCAGCAATTCAATCTCATCTTTGAGAGTGTGCTTGTTGACCAGGGTTGTATCCTCTACATGAAACCAAGTAGAATTTCCAATAAAGTCGTTGTCGGTGTCATCTTTAGTGTCTTTTACCATTTGCCCGTCATAGGCTATTTTGTTGGCAATGTCAAACATTGGATTATCGCATCTTCGATGGGTACGAAGAGGAAAGCCTGTCCATATCTGTTCGTCAGAATTTGCAAGTGGCATATAAGTACCGTTTAGCGATATTCGATCGGCTAATTGCTGTACAGAAGTTTGTACCGGCGACCATATTCCATCTACCTTTTCCTGTTGCATGAGCTTATAGACCAGATTTTTTGGAATCGTTACAACCGGTTTAACTTGCAAAGGATCGCCAACAATCACACATCGCTTAGATCGGTAAATGATGCCTGCAGCAGATTACGGAGTGGCCTGTCCTGCCTCATCAATCAATAACCATCCGATTTGATCTTTTTCTTTATTCGGGAATAAACGGCTGACCGAAGCAAGGGTAGTGGATACAACGGGTACACATAAAAAGAAAGTACTCCATAAATTACTAACGATATTTTCCTGAACACTTGTGTATCCGGAAAGCATTTCAAAAAAGAGATTGAGGTTATTGCGTACATGTTTGGCATTTGCCATAATCGCATGTTGATGGAGTTCTATGCTTAATAGGAATATTTCGCTTCTCAATTGTGCAATCTGAGCAGAGTGGTAGGGCATCCTTTTATGCAGCTCGTCCATAGGGAGGGAAATAAAATCAGCATCCACCAAATCCTTATGAGCAAGACAATAACAGCCAATTATATATTCTAACTGCCTAATTGAAAGGTTGGGTGGATTTCGCATTTAAGTTTAAATGCCTGATAAATAAATGCGAAAATGGAGCGTGTAGAAATAAAAAAAATACCTGTTGAAGAACTCATTGAACAACTCAAAACTGATGGTGTTGAAATTAGTGTTGAAGAAGCCATTCAGATTTTAGAGTTTCTATATTTTATTGCAAATTTGGCAATGGATGAAAACTTTGATATAGAAATATTACCAGTCGCATAGTTTCTTTTCCCATTAATTTGTTTTGCTTGCTTATTTCTGATTCAATTATCTATTGTATTGATTGTCAGTGATTCAATATTTTGTATCTTTATTCAAACACTAATTTAAAAAAATTATCATGAACAATGTTGCTTTATACATTCGTGTTTCGACCGATGAACAGGCCGATAAAGGATATTCTCAACGTGACCAGGAAGAACGTTTAAAAAGATATTGTGAAGCTAACAGTCTTAAAGTTGACAGGGTTATTTTTGAAGATCACTCAGCCAAAAATTTTAATCGACCACAGTGGAAAGAACTTTTATTAGATCTAAAGAAAAAAAGTTCCAAAATAAATATCATATTATTTACTAAATGGGATCGTTTTAGCAGGAATGCAGGTGATGCATATCAAATGATAAGCCTTCTTACTAAGTTAGGAGTAGAAGTTCAATCTGTTGAACAACCTTTAGACCTTTTTATACCTGAAAACAAAATGATGCTGGCAATCTATCTTGCAGCACCAGAGGTAGAAAATGACAGAAGAGCATTAAATACTTTTTATGGTATGCGAAGAGCGAAGAAAGAGGGTCGCTGGATGGGTAGTGCCCCTTTTGGCTATATAAATAAAATTAGTGACGACGGCAAGCGAAAGTTTATAGAACCCAAAGAGCCGGAAGCGTCAACAATGCGACACATCTTTAGTGAAATTATAAAACAAGTTGAGGCCCCTGAAACAATAAGACGAAGGATTGCAAAAACAGGAGTTAAAACCCTGAGCAACCAGGCTTTTCATGTAGCCATAAGAAATCCTGTTTATTGCGGAAAAATATTTATTCAAAAATTTAAAGAGGAAGAAGCTCATTTTGTAAAGGCTCAACATGCACCACTTATAAGCGAAGAATTGTTCAATGAGGTTCAATTGATTCTGGAAGGAAACAAGCGGAAATCAAGAAAGTACATAAAATTAACCTCCGCAGAGATTTTTCCCTTGCGTGGATTTTTAACATGCCCTAAATGTGGTAGTAATTTAACCGCTAGCGGTTCAAAAGGTTATAGTAAAATTTACTATTATTACCATTGTAGTTCTCCGTGTGGATTCCGTCATAGTGCAGAAGATGCAAATGATCTTTTTATAGAGGAGTTAAGAAAGTTTGAATTTCTACCGTCTATACAAAAGACACTACAAAACATCGTTTTAATGGCTTACAAAAAATATAAGGGTAAAGCAGATGATCGAAAAAGAAAAATAATTACGGAGATAGATGCCTGTAACAGCAAAATTACTATGGCCCGTGAAAAATTATTGACAGAAAAAATTGATGATGATGATTATCTAATTATAAAAAATGAGTGTAAACAAAAAATTGAAAATTTAGAGAATCAACTTCAAATATGCTTAAATACAAATCGAACTGAAGGAAAGGTTGATGACCGGCTAAGTAAATCATTATCGGTTATTTGCAATCTTTCATCATTGTACAATGCAAGTAATATAGAAACGAAACGAAAGATTATTAGTTCGATTTACCCCGAAAAAATTGAATTTACCGGAAAGCAATATCGAACTGATAGAGTAAATGCTATTGTTATGTATACTTCATTGATAAATAGATTGTTATATATTGGGATTAACAAGGATACTCGTAAAAATATGGAGTATCCCTGTGAGGTAGCCACACCAGGAATCGAACCCGGATCTAAAGTTTAGGAAACTTTTGTTCTATCCATTGAACTATGTGGCTTTTAGAGTAATAAAATTACAAATTATTCTTTTAAACATTTAAAACTATAAGGCTTTGTTTAACCATAGACCGCTTGAGTTTTCACAGATGTCTGTACATATTTCTGGATTATTATTTTGAATAAAGCAGTTGTTATAAGGAGACAGATCCCTTTGAAAATAAAAGAATCTGCCCTTTAGAGGCAGATTCAGTAGATAAGACATCTCATTTTTTTAATTAGACAACAATAAAAAAGCACAGCCGACAATGCTGTGCTTAAATTTTTATTTCAAATTTAATTGCAATTTCAAGAGTAGTAAGAAAAGCAAATAAAGTTTCCACTTCGATGTTTATTACATAGTAAATGTAGTGATATTTTTAATACGAAATATGAATTTAATGTTAAAATTCACAAGTTATCCACAATTTGTTGTGGATAAGTATGGAGTTTCTCAACAATTTATCTCTTAAAAAGGTAAAGAAACCTTTAATACTGGCGTTCTTCAAGGTATTTCAGAATAAAATCATTCAATATTTTTTTTTCTTCATCACTACCTTTATTATCCATATGACTGTGGTTGATTGTTGTGGATTGAATCGTCATGTGGTACTTTTTCTGTTCTTCTTCGGTAGGCAGCACCCCTTCATCAGCCGGATAATCATTGGATCGTAAAGAATATATTTTAGGAACGGCAGTTCTTGGAAGAAACATTCTGCGATTATCCATGGTAATTATTTTATGCACCAGATTAGGATGCTGATTTCCAAATAAAGCCACCATATCTCCACCATTGGAATGTCCAATTAGGGTAAGGTGTTTATAATCCAGCTCCGGATTCGTTTTTTTAAGCTCATTCAATACATATAATATATTGTCGGAACCGCTTTGCCAGAAAGGTCTTCTTACTAACTGCAGATTTCCTTCTACAGGTAGAGGAGCATCAGTAGTCTGTTCATGTTGAATACTGACTGTGAAATATCCTTTTGAGGCTAATTTCTCCGTTAAATAAGAATAAACAAAGTAATCACCTCCTTTATTAAATCCATACCCATGATTAAAAATAACGACCTGCTGATTGGTCATTTTCTTATTTGTTTTTGGCAGATAGTAAGCAACAGGAATTTTACGGTTTCTGTTTTGGTCGAAGAGAGTTAATGTATCTCTTTTTACTTCATATTCATGATGTGAGTTCATGTTTTTCTTTACAGAACAATGAATAAGAATCACGAGAACTGGAAGTAAATATGTTGCTTTTTTGAATGTCATAGAAAATGGATTGATTACAAAAATCTGAATTTTCCTGATATAAAGCTCTTGCTTTGGAAAAACTTTTATAAATGTAAACTTAAAAAACAAAAGGGTAGTAAAAAAACAGCTCTATCTATAAAAATAAAATAGAGAGCTCAATGGCTCTCTGTTTTTATTTATTTTTCAAGTTTTTCCTTGATGTATTTTGCGGTATAAGATTTTTTGTTTTTAGTCAGGTCTTCCGGAGTTCCGGCAAAAACAACCTCACCACCATGTTTTCCTGCTTCCGGGCCAATATCAATGATGTAATCAGCACATTTGATAATATCCGGCTGGTGTTCAATAACAATAACAGAATGACCAAGATCAATTAATGCCTGCAATGATTTCAACAGCTTTTGAATATCATGGAAATGAAGACCTGTAGAAGGTTCATCGAAAATAAATAATGTTTTGTCTGTAGTGACTCCTTTCACTAGGAATGAAGCCAGTTTCACACGCTGAGCCTCACCACCGGAAAGAGTAGAAGAGCTTTGTCCCAGTTGTAAATAACCTAATCCTACTTCCTGTAAAGGTCTCAGTTTGGTCACAATTTTTTCTTCGTTGTTATCTTTGAAGAATTCCAGAGCTTCATCCACAGTCATGTGAAGAATATCAGAGATACTTTTCTCATCAAACTTCACTTCAAGGACTTCACTTTTGAAACGGGTACCTTTACAAACTTCACATTCAAGCTCGATATCAGCCATAAACTGCATGGAAACACTGATGACTCCTTCACCTTTACATTCATCACATCTTCCGCCGTCTACGTTGAAA
This sequence comes from Chryseobacterium sp. CH25, assembly GCF_004119455.1. GTDB lineage: Bacteria > Bacteroidota > Bacteroidia > Flavobacteriales > Weeksellaceae > Chryseobacterium. The sequence goes on along the minus strand of NZ_NRQT01000001.1, from coordinate 98,630 downwards.
GAGAAATGTTTAGGTTTATACCCCATCATTTTGGCTACTTTCTGTTTGGCAAAAAGATCACGGATATCATCATAAGCTTTCAGATAGGTTACAGGGTTTGAACGAGAGGATTTTCCAATAGGATTCTGATCAATCAGTTCAATATTTTTAATGAGCTTTTTCGGGAATTCTACAGAATCATAATCTCCTTTTTTACCACCCATTCCTAATTGAATCTGAATGTCATTGGTGAGAATTTCCTTCATCAAAGTAGATTTTCCACTTCCTGAAACTCCTGAAATAACGGTTAAACTCTCCAAAGGAACGTCTACATCAATATTTTTAAGGTTATTTTGGCGGGCCCCTTTAATATGAATCCATTCTTTTGCTTTTCTTCGTTTCGTCGGAACTTCTATTTCCAGTCTTCCTGTAAGATATTCTGAAGTAAGTGTATTGGCTTTTTTCAGATCTTTATAATCTCCTGCAAAAACAAGTTCTCCACCAAGATAACCAGCTTCCGGGCCAATATCAATAATATAATCGGCAGCATGCATCACATCTTCATCGTGTTCTACTACAATTACGGTATTTCCTAAATCACGAAGGTTTTTTAAGACTTCAATAAGGTTTTCAGTATCCTTGGAGTGCAACCCGATAGAAGGTTCATCCAATATATAAATAGAACCTACCAAAGAACTTCCTAAGCTTGTTGCCAGGTTAATTCTCTGACTTTCTCCTCCGGAAAGAGTATTTGATGTCCTGTTGAGTGTTAAATATCCTAATCCAACTTTCAATAAGAATTCAAGTCGGGTAGTAATTTCGTATAATAATCTCTTCGCAACTTCTTTGTCGTGGTCGGATAATTTTAAACTGTTGATCATTGGAGCAAGTTCATCCAATGGAAGCTCAATCATTGACTGGATATTATGTCCGTCAACTTTTACCCAGCTTGTTTCTTCACGTAATCTCAGTCCTTCACAGGTAGGGCAGAGCGTTTTTCCTCTGTATCGGGAAAGCATAACTCTGTACTGGATTTTATAAAGGTTTTCTTCAAGCATTTTGAAGAAATTGTTGATGCATGGGAAATTGCTTTTACCATCACCTTTCCAAAGGAAATTTTTCTGTTCTTTGGTTAATTGATGATAAGGTTTATGAATAGGGAAGTCTCCCGCTTTTTTAATGAAGTCTTTTTTCCACTCACTCATCGTTTCTCCTTTCCAGCAGACTACAGCGTCTTCATAGATGGATAATGTTTTGTTAGGAACTACCAGGTCTTCATCAATTCCGATTACTTTTCCATAGCCTTCACAAGCCGGACAGGCTCCGTACGGGTTATTGAAGCTGAAGAAATGAACATTCTGCTCAAGAAATTCCATTCCATCCAATTCAAATTTATTGGAAAATTCTTTTACCTTTTCGGTGTCTGTATTTTTTAAAGAACAATAGCCACGGCCTTCATAAAATGCCATTTGAATAGAATCAGCCAGTCGCTGTAAAAAGCTTTCATCTTCTTCATAAGAAAAACGGTCAATCACAAGATTGATCTTCATTCCTTTTTCCGGAGCAAATCCGAAGCTTTCCAGATCTTCAATTCCTGCTAGATTTCCGTTGATCTCAAGTCTTGTGAAACCAGCCAGTTTTAAAATATTCAGGGTTTCCTTAAAATTATCAGCATCATATTCCAATGGAGCCGTTAATAAAAAGGAAGTGTCTTTTTTAGAAGCCTTAATGAAATCAACTACGTCAGAAACGGAATCTTTTTTCACTTCTTCTCCTGAAACCGGAGAAAATGTTTTTCCAATTCTTGCAAACAAAAGCTTCATATAATCATAGATCTCTGTAGATGTTCCTACTGTAGAACGTGGATTGGATGAAATGACTTTTTGCTGGATTGCGATGGACGGTGCAAGTCCTTTAATGTCATCCACCTTAGGCTTTTCTAATTTTCCTAAAAACTGGCGGGCATAAGAACTTAAGCTCTCAACATATCTTCTCTGTCCTTCTGCGTAAATGGTATCGAAGGCAAGAGATGACTTACCGCTTCCTGATACTCCTGTAATAACAATCAGTTTGTTTTTCGGGATCAGGACATCTATATGTTTCAGATTGTTAAGATGGGCATTCTTAACGAAAATCTGTTTTTTTATATCTATTTCTGTAATATCAGCCATATTTTGTTTATTCATAAAATCAACTGTACAGCCTTGTAAACTGCCGGTTAATGGTGTTTTCCGGATTATTCCGGGGTGTCATCAATTGAACATTCAAATTATTTCCAGATTCAGCTGAAATAGACAACATAGTTGCAGGATGTTGTTCAAAATGCAGTTGAAAAAGAATGTTTTTGCCGTAAAATTAAGACCCACAAAATTACGAATTTTTAGCGAAAATTATATGCTTCTCTTATGACTAAAATTATATGAAAAAATAAAAAAAATAGAAGAATGATATCCCAATTTGGAGCTCATAAAAATGGTATTTTAGATCTGTTTTGTGGAATTATTATCTTTTCATAAGTTGTTATTATTGAATTTTAAACAGTTTTTGATCTTTTAACAGGTTTTTTTATTTGGGTATTGTTTTATATTTTAAAATTATTTAAAATTGTATTCATAAATATGTAATATAGAAATGAGAAAATTATTCAGAGATCTAGTTACACATTTAATGAGAAAAAGATAGAATACTCCCTCAAAAGACACAGACGCAGCATCTACGCCGCGTCTTTTTTTATGACAAGTATCATTTGCCTGTCTTCATGAACTCCCTTACTTTTGAACCTTGTTAAAAGAAACTACGGAAACGATTATGATCAAAAAGATAGGAAGTGTTTTTTTTCTGGGATCTTTACTTTTGGTAAACGCACAGGAAAAGACTACAGATATTGAAAACATTGAATTTCAGGGGAAATTTATCTCTACACCATACAAAAGTGCTAACCAGAATATTACTGTTATTACCAAAGAAGATATTGCCAATGCTCCATCCAAAAGTATTGATGAAATCCTTCAGCAGGTTCCGGGTATGGATATCAGAAGGAGAGGATCTAATGGAGTTCAGAGTGATATAAGCTTCCGTGGAAGTTCATTTGAACAGGTTCTGCTATTATTAAACGGAGTAAGAATCAACGATTCTCAAACGGGACACAATTCTATGAATCTTCCTGTAGATCTTGAAGATGTTGAAAAGATTGAGATCATAAAAGGACCTGCTGCCAGACGTTTTGGACAGAATGCTTATGCCGGAGTCATTAATGTGATTACCAAACCTGGAGTAGGAAAAAAAGTTAAAATAAGTGCAGAAGGTGGTGACTACAGCTCTTATAGTTTAGGGTTCAATGCCCAGATGGGAAATGAGAAATTTGCCAATACTCTTCAGGCTAATGCTTCAGGATCAGAAGGATATATGTATAATACGGATTATGAAATCAGAAACGTATTCTACCAGGGAAAACTGAATATTAAGAATGGAGATGTGAGGCTTCAGGCTGGTTTTTCTGAAAAGAAATTTGGGGCTAATGGATTTTATGCATCTAAAAGTGCTATAGATCAGTATGAAGAAATGCAGGCTTCCATTGTAAGTGTGGCGCATCAGCAGACGTTTGGGAAATTAAAGCTTAATTCTAATGTATATTGGAGAAGAGGGCAGGATATGTATCTTTATAACAGGCAGAAACCTTCCATTTACAGGAATATGCATATCGGGAATAATGTAGGTGGAGAGATTAATTCAAGTTACCAGTGGGGATTGGGAACTACCGGAGTGGGTGTGGAACTGAGAAAGGAATTTCTTGTAAGCAGCAATTTGGGTAATCCGAACCGTTTTGTTTCTCAGGTTTTCTTTGAACACCATTTTTCACTATTAGATAAAAAATTAAACATCAGCCCAGGAATTTCATGGGCAAACTATTCTAAAGAAGGTAATTTCTTCTATCCAGGATTAGATGTGGGGTATAATTTCAATCCGAATAATAAAGTGTACGGAAATATTGCCAAAGTACACCGTATTCCGACCTTTACTGATCTTTATTATGTAAGCCCGCAGGAGCGTGGTAACCCAAATCTGTTACCTGAAAATGGAGTTTCATCTGAGATAGGATATCAATATCAGAATCAAAAGATTTTAGCTAAAATCAGTGGGTTTTTAAGAGACTCAAAAAATTCTATTGACTGGATAAAAAAGGATATTAATGATAAAACTTGGATTGCTGAAAATGTTGGGAACATCAAAATCAAAGGAATAGAAACTGAGATTAATTACAAAATGAACAACTGGCTGAAAATGATGGCAGGGTATACCTATATTGATGGTAAGTTTCAGAAATCCAATGAGTTTGTTTCAAAATATATTATGGATAATCTGAGACATCAGTTCATTAGCAAGGTGGAAGTAAAGTTCCTGAGAGGTTTCACAAATGAATTAGTTTACAGATATAATGAAAGGCAGAATTTAGGAAGTTATCAGCTGTTAGATAACAAACTAAGCTTCAGTAAAAAAGACTATTCAGTATATGTTCTAGTGAATAATATTACCAATACAAAATACACGGAAGCATTTGGAGTTGAAATGCCGCAAAGGTGGTTCCATATTGGTTTTTCTTATACAATCAATATGAAGTAAGTGTTAATTTAATATTAATGAAAGTTAATATTAACAAATTGTTAAAAAATATACATTTGCAAAAATTTTTTATGAAACGGTTTTTAGGTTTAGGTCTACTTCTTAGTCTATCTTTTTTCAAAGCACAGGAACATGTTTCCAGCTTCAACGCAGTGACTCTAACCTATAAGTTTCATCCTAAATTCTTCATTTATGGAGAAGGGCAATTGAGAGGTAACGAAGATTATACCTACCCTGATTATTATGAAATAAAAGGGGGATTAGGGTATAATCTTACCAAGAATCACAAACCATTTGTGGGGCTTGGAAGATACGTCAACTATAAGGATAAAAAATTAAGCAGAGAAGAATTCAGGGTTTGGCTTCAGGATGTCATTGATGTTAAAAAAGGCATCGTGAAGTTTGAAAACCGTTTCCGTGTGGAGAAAAGCTGGTTTTATGAACCACAAATTGATAAGACTTCTCAAAGAATGCGTTACCGTTACCGTCTGAATGTAAGTGTTCCTTTAAACGCTAAAACAATCAAAAAGGGGACTATTTTTGCCAATGCTTATGATGAGCTATTCCTGGTAACCCCGATGAAGCCTACTTTTGCCAGAAACAGAGTCTATGGCGGTTTCGGCTATCAGATCGATGATTATTTCGGAATTGTAAGCGGATACCTTTGGCAGCGTGAATTTGAAGCAAAAGGAAATAAAAACTTACATTTCATTTATCTGGCCTTAAACATCAATATTGATGGTACAAATCATGAGGTTAAAACGTATGATTTCCCTGGTGCAGATTAATATTTCTCTATCAGATAACGATAGGCTTTAAGATATTTATTGAACCTTTTAATGTCCTTAGGAGTAAGCTCACGGTTTACTCTTCTAAGGTCCATATTATCACGAAGGTCATTAAGCTTTACGGCAACAGCCAGAGGAGATCTTTCTGTTCTCTTGACAAATTCATCGTAATCTTCTTCAGGATCAAATTTAGTAAGGCAGCTGATGGCAAAAATGATGTATTCCGGAAAGCCCTCAGTTCTTAAATAATCCAGACTGAATTCTATCGGATGGTCTTCCACCACGTCATGCAGAACACCCACAATTTTCTCATCCATCGTTTTACCGTATTCCATTACGCGCATTACGTGTGCAATGTAAGGAGCGTGGTATTTATCAGTTTGCCCTTTATGTGCCTTATCGGCAATTTTTATAGCTCTATGTAGTAATTCTTCTTTTGTCATTTTTTCTATGAAAATAGAGTACAAAAATAAAAAATGCCTTAAAAAATAAGACATTTTTATTGAGATTATTTAATATTGTTTTACAAGTTTGTTTCTTCCTCTACTGAGGCATTGGGAGCATTGTTTTTAACAGATTCTATTCCGTTTTCCATACCATTATCTGATTCATACATCTGGCTGGTTCCGATAATCTGCCCGTTTCCGGCTTTAAGGTTAAAATAACATCTTCCATCTCTGGCGGTATTTCTTTCAAATTTGGCATCTTCCTGTGCATTAGTTTTTACAGAACTGATTCCATTTTCGCAGGATGGTTTTGTACTGTATCCCTGACTTGTTAAAATGATCTGTCCGTTTACAGCTTTAAGGTTAAATTGAAATTCGCCATTGGCTCTTTTAGAAATAATAAATTTTCCCATATGTTTTATTTTGAGTTACATGGTTTTAGCTAAAATAAAGTTAGGAAAAAATATTGAAATCTGAAATTCTTTGAGACTTCTGTAAGAACAATAAAAAAACGCCCCAAAATGGGACGTTTTGAAATCAAATTTATGTTATTAAGACTAATAAGTTCCTTTTTCAATATAGTGAGCCGCTACTTTTTCAGTTAATGCCACTACATTCGGATGATTAGTATACTTAGTGAATCTTCTTAATCCTGAAAGCATCATTCTCTGCTCATCTCCTTCAGCGAAAGAAATAATTCCTTCTTTAGCTGCTACGATGATTTTCTCAACAGCTTTGTAAAGGTTTAATTGAGCCATTGCTGCTTCTACAGAATCAGGAGAGAAATGTTTCTCAGCTCTTAATACTGCAGATTCTGCCATGTAGATTTGGTTAAGGATTTCAGAAGCATTCAATAATAAGTGTTGTTGCTTTTCAATATCCATCATATATTTCTGAAGAGCAGCTCCGGAAACCATAAGGAATACTTTCTTAAGGTTTGCGATAATTGCTTTCTCTTCGCTCATGAATGCTGAATAATCAGGAACTTCAAATGAAGGAATACCCATCAATTCTTTGCTGATTGCCATTGCAGGAGATAAAAGGTCTAATTCACCTTTCATTGCTCTTTTAATAAGCATTCCCACCGCTAATAATCTGTTGATTTCGTTTGTTCCTTCATAGATTCTTGAAATTCTTGAATCTCTCCATGCAGCTTCCATTGGAGTATCTTCAGAGAATCCCATACCTCCGTATACCTGGATTCCTTCATCTGCAGTGTGCTGAGCAAGATCAGAAACAAATACTTTAAGGATAGAACATTCTACAGCGAATTCTTCAACACCTTTAAGCTCTGCAGCCTGATGATCCATTCCACCTGCTACCAATTCGTCAATTTTATCCTGAACGTTTTTCGCAGCTCTGTAAGAACCAGCCTCACTTACAAAAACACCTGTTGCCATTTCAGCAAGTTTCTTTCTGATGGCTCCGAAAGTAGAGATAGAAACTCCAAACTGTTTTCTTTCGTTAGAATACTGGATAGAGTGGTTTAAGATTCTTCTTTGTGCATCTAAACAAGCAGCTGCTAATTTAATACGACCTACGTTCAGTGCATTTAAAGCGATTTTGAAACCATTGTTTCTTTCTCCTAAAAGATTCTCTACAGGAACTTTCATATCATTGAAGAAAACCTGACGGGTAGAAGAGGCACGAATACCTAATTTGTGTTCTTCTTCACCGAAAGTTAAGCTTTCAGGATTCTCCAACTCAGATCTGTTGATGACGAAACCTGTGATGTTTTATCATCATCAATTTTAGCGAATAAAGTGAATGTGTCTGCAAATCCTGCATTAGAGATCCACATTTTCTGACCATTGATGATATAGTGTTTTCCATCCTCAGAAAGCTTAGCTCTTGTTTTTCCAGAGTTGGCATCAGAACCAGCATCCGGTTCAGTTAAGCAGTAAGCTCCGAATTTTGTTCCAGTAGCTAAGTCTGGAAGATATTTTTTCTTTTGCTCTTCAGTTCCGTAAAGAACGATTGGCAAAGTTCCGATTCCTGTGTGTGCTCCATAAGCTGTAGCCAATGAACCTGTAGTTCCGGAAAGGTAGTCGCAAGCTAACATCGTCGTTACAAAGCCCATTCCAAGACCTCCGTACTCTTCAGGAACTGCAATACCTAACATTCCCATATCACCAAGTTTACGCATCGTTTCTTCAGTGAATGCATAATCTTTCTTTTCGAAACGTTCTCTTTGAGGGACAACCTCTCTATCTATAAATTCCTTCGCCGAATCACGAAGCATTTTTTGTTCTTCATTCAGTTCTTCAACACTGAAAATTTCGTTTGCAGGAATTTCCTTGATCAGGAATTCACCTCCTTTTAATGTAGCCATATATTATTTTGTTTTTATAATTTTTTGAGACTTTTAGATAATAGACGGATAGATGATAGATTTTAATGCTAACTGTTTTCTTTCTGTCTATTATCTCTTCGTCTATTATCTTATTAATCCTTATTCAAAGTATTTTGAAATACCATTGTTGCTTTTTGAAATTCTTCAATTTTAATTTCAAAGATTTCACTTTTTTCGTCAGATAAATATTTTCTGTGATTTGCTAACAATATCTGTGTCTGCAATTCAAATGATGAACCTAAAGAAATATCTAAAAAATGACTGAATGACTTATTCGTTCTACTTGAACCCTCGGCTATGTTTGATGGAATTGAGATTGCACATCTGTCCATTTGACTTTTCAAACCATATTTTTCATGCGGTGGAAAAGTATCTGTTAGATCTAATGTACTTTTTGATAATTCCAAAGCCAATTGCCAGATTTTAAGTTTCTTAAAATTATGTCTTTTGAAATTAGCCATGCATTTCTAGTATCTTCAAGTCTATTATCTATCTGTCTATTATCTTACTGTCTATAACAATTCAAAAATAGAAGCTGCTCCCTGTCCGGTTCCTACACACATAGAAACCATTCCGTATTTATTTCCACGTCTTCTCATTTCGTCAAGAAGCTGAACGGTTAGTTTAGTACCTGTACATCCTAGCGGGTGACCAAGTGCAATTGCTCCTCCGTTTACGTTTAAGATATCGGGATTTAAACCTAATTCTTTCTTAATTGCCACTGATTGTGATGCGAATGCTTCGTTTAGCTCGATCAAATCGATGTCTTTTAATTCAAGACCTGCCTGTTTAAGGGCCTTTGGAATAGCGTAAACTGGCCCCATACCCATGATTCTTGGTTCAAGACCTGCTGCTGCATACGCTGCTAATCTTGCTTCCGGCTCAAGACCTAATTCTTTTACCATTTCTTCACTCATTACTACTACGAAAGCAGCACCATCACTCATCTGAGAAGAGTTTCCGGCCGTTACACTTCCTCCGTTAGCGAAAACAGGTCTAAGTTTAGCCAAACCTGCAAGAGAAGTATCTGCTCTTGGCCCTTCATCCACAGAGAAATCAAATTTCTTAGTCTGTAATTTCTGATTTTCATCTAAGAAGTTATATTCTACAGGGATCGGAACAATCTGGTTAGCAAATTTGCCCTCCTGATTAGCTTTTAAAGCTTTCATGTGAGATTCAAAGGCAAACTGATCCTGTTCTTCTCTGGTAATATTGTATTGTTTTGCTACTTCTTCAGCAGTATAACCCATTCCCCAGTAATAATCAGGGTTTGTTTTAGCGATATCTGTTTCAGGAACCGGCTTATAACCACCCATTGGGATATAAGACATAGATTCTGTACCTCCAGCGATGATACAATCAGCCATTCCTGCCTGAATTTTTGCAGAAGCAATAGCAATCGCTTCACTTCCTGATGCACAGTATCTGTTTACTGTTACCCCAGGAACTTTATCTGTATTTAGACCCATTAGGGAAATCAAACGGGCTACGTTTAATCCTTGCTCTGCTTCTGGCATTGCATTTCCTACGATAAGGTCATCAATTCTGTTTTTATCTAATTGCGGAAGCTCAGCCATTAATTTTTCAATAACGGTAGCTGCCATTACGTCAGGACGTGTAAAGCGTAGAGAACCTTTTGGTGCTTTTCCTACTGCTGATCTGAATCCTTTTACGATGTATGCTGTTTTCATTTTTTTGTTTAATTAAATTGTTTTTGAAAGATTTTTGCCTCATAGAGGTAAACTGTTCATAGATCTGTTGTTTTGCAAGCTGTGGAGCTCCGTAGGAGCGACCTGTTAGTCTTCAATCCATTCAAATAAATATTTTGAATTATATTCAATTTCAAATTTTGACATAAAATCCAGATATTCTTCTCTAAAAGTTTTCTTTTTATGGTGCTCTTCCTGGTTTAAAATATATTTTACAACCGAATCAACACTACTTTTAGAATAAGAAAAAGCTCCGTATCCTTCCTGCCAATTGAACTTTCCATTGATCCATCCTTTTTCATTGATGAATTTTGAAGAACCCGCTTTGATATCCCTTACTAAATCTGAAACTGACAAGGTCGGATTCATACTTACAAGGATATGAACGTGGTCTGGCATTGCAAAAACTGCGAATAATTTTTGATTTCTGTTAGAGACTATACCTGTAATCAATTTATGCAATTCTTCTCTGTTTTCTTTGGTAATAAGATTTTCTCTTCCTTTTACTGCAAAAACAATTTGAATATAAATCTGTGTATAGGTATTGGCCATAAAACTAACATGATTTGGTATTATCAGGTCGCCTCTACGAGGCTCTGCCATTTCTAAAAATTATTCGTTGTCTAGTAACAGTTCGCTCCTACGGAGCTCCCTATTAGTTTCTCAATGGCTTCCCATTTTGTAACATATACTGAATTCTCTCTAAAGTTTTTCTTTCACCGCAAAGCTGAAGGAATGTTTCTCTTTCAAGGTTCAATAAATACTGCTCAGTAACAACTGTTGGTTCAGATAAGTTTCCACCTACCATTACGTTGGCTAGTTTGTCTGCAATTTTCTTATCGTGCTCGGAGATGTATTTTCCTGTTAACATCTGGTCTGTTCCTACGTAGAACATTCCTAATGCATCTTTACCAAGAACTTTTACTTTCTGCTCAATTGGCTGAGTATATCCTTGCTCTGCTAATAGTTTTGCTACTTTTTTAGCTTCTGCAATCTGTCTGTTTTTGCTTACGGAAACAATGTCTTTTCCTTTTTCAAGGATTCCCATATCGTAAGCTTCATAAGCTGAAGTCGCTACTTTGCCCATTGCAATGTTCATGAAGGCATCACGAAGTCTGTTGTTTTTCACATCATCACTGTGGAATTCTCTGGAAGTTCTTAAAGCAAGTTCTTTAGTACCACCACCACCAGGAATTACACCCACTCCGGTTTCAACCAGTCCAATGTAAGTTTCTGCTGCTGCAACCACTCTGTCTGCGTGCATAGTCATTTCACATCCACCTCCTAAAGTCATTCCATGAGGAGCAACTACTACAGGAATAGAGGAGTAGCGTACTCTCATCATAGATTTCTGGAAGTAAGCAATCGCCATATTTAAATCATCCCAATCCTGCTCAATAGCCATCATAAGGATCATAGCAAGGTTAGCTCCTACAGAGAAGTTTGCCCCTTGGTTTCCTACAACTAATCCGTCGTATTCTTTTTCTGCTAAATCAATAGCTCTGTTTAATCCATCTAAAACTTCGCCTCCAAGAGAGTTCATTTTGGAACGGATCTCGAAGTTGATGATACCATCACCTAAATCAAGAATAGCTGAACCTGAATTGCTCCAAAGAGTTTTATTTTTTCTGATGTTATCAAGGATAATGAAGGCATCCTGTCCAGGAATTTTGTTGTATGCTCCTGAATTTTTGTCAACATAAATGCTTTGCCCTTCATCGTTAACTTTATAGAATGTTTCTACATTTTTAACCCAGTCAGAGACTTCATATCCGGCATCTTTAGCCAGTTCAATACCTTTTTGAACTCCTACAGCATCCCAGATTTCAAATGGACCATTTTCCCATCCGAAACCAGCTCTCATAGCGTCGTCAATTTTGTAAACTTCGTCAGAAATTTCAGGAACTTTATGAGAAACATAAGCGAATAATGCACCTAATGATTTTCTGTATAGTTCACCAGCTTTATCTTTACCGCCGATTAATACTTTGAATCTGTCGATTGGCTTATCAATAGCTTTTGTTAATTCTAAAGTAGGGAATGATGATTTTCCTTGAAGTTCATATTCCAATGTATCAAGGTTCAGTCCGTGAATTTCAGATTTACCTTCTGCATTTTTCACTTTTTTATAGAATCCCTGCTCTGTTTTTGAACCTAGCCATTTATTATCCATCATTTTCTGGATATAGGCAGGAAGAGCAAATACATCATTAAAGTCATTCGCTTCAACACCGCTTTGGCGAACTCCGTTAGCCACCATTACTAATGTATCAAGACCTACAACGTCAGCAGTTCTGAAAGTTGCAGATTTTGGACGTCCGATTACAGGACCTGTTAATTTATCAACATCAGAAACTGTAAGTCCTAATTTCTGTACATTATGAAGAAGATCCATCATAGAGAATACTCCGATTCTGTTGGCGATGAATGCAGGAGTATCTTTTGCTAAAACGGTAGTTTTACCTAAGAATTTAGCTCCATAGTTCATATAGAAATCAATGATTTCCGGATCTGTATCGTTAGTTGGAATAATCTCAAGAAGAGGAAGGTATCTTACCGGGTTGAAGAAGTGAGTTCCTGCAAAGTATTTTTTGAAATCTTCGCTTCTTCCTTCTGTTAAAAAGTGGATTGGAATCCCAGAAGTATTGGAAGAAATTAATGTTCCCGGCTTTCTGAACTGTTCAATTTTTTCGTAAACAGACTTTTTAATATCAAGTCTTTCCACTACTACTTCAATAATCCAGTCTGTATTTTTAATTTTTGGTAAATCATCATCGAAGTTTCCGATTTTGATTCTATCTGCAAACTTTGGTGAATAAAGTAGTGCAGGGCTAGCTTTTTTAAGTTTTTCGAAGTTTTCAGTAGCAATTCTGTTTCTCACTACCTTATCTTCTTTAGTCAAACCTTTTTTCTGTTCAGCTTCAGTCAATTCAAAAGGAACAATATCCAAAAGTGACACTTCCACCCCAATATTGGCGAAGTGAGCTGCGATACCGCTACCCATAATTCCTGAACCAAGAACCGTTACATGTTTGATTCTTCTTTTCATATCTATTTTTTTATTATTTATAGGGTTATATGAACTTGCAGTTCATGATCATTTATTTTCTATGGTTTAAGAGTTCATTGGCTATTTTCATGATCTCAGTCATCACATCTTTAAAAGTATCCATCTTTTCTGGACTAATTTTCTCCATTACTTTTTTATTAAAGTTGACAACAACTTCCTTAGACATGTTTCTGGAATTTAGACCTTTATCTGTAAGTTTGATAATCACCTCTCTTTTATCTGTGGTGGTTTTTTCCTTATAGATATAGCCGTTATCTTCCAGAAGTTTGATAATTCTTGTGAGGGAAGTGGGTTCTATGGCCATTTTAGGTCCAAGATTCGTACTTCGCGTACCTTCTTTGGGATCAATTTTAAGAAGAGTGAGGGCTTGTACTGCTGTGGAATCATGTTCCTGAGCCAATTCTGTGTACATTTTAGAAACAGCCAACCAGGTCTGTTTTAAAATTAAATCTACGTTTTCTATTTTTTCCTTATTATTATCCATCATTTTTGCGCTAATGGTTTTACCCAAATTTAGTAAATATTATGCATGCATAATATTTATTAACGTTAAATTTTGTTAATAAGTTGATAGTAAACAAGTTAAATTGTATGATTTGCATAATACTATGCATGCATAGTATGTGAAATAATCAAAGAAAAGTATTGATTAATAAATGTTTCCAATGAAATTTATGATTTCTTCAAAGGATTCGCATTGTTGTTTCTGGGAATCGTTAGTAATTACCCAAAAACTGTTCTGAAATTCAAAATTAAGAGAAGAAAGGTCTTTTGCGAAGTTTTTTTGAAGCAAAGAATACAGCATTTCCTTCTGAACCTGCGGTGCAGAGATATGTGGTGGAATAAAACTCTCATGTATTTGAAATAAAGAGGCATTCGTCAGTTCATCATGTTGAAGTAATAGATCTTCTACAATTCCTGAATGAAGCTGCGAGTCTTTTACGTACCATATTTTATCTGCAAATTCTTTAGCTAACCGCCAATCATGTGAAGAAAACAGAATGAGTTTATTCTGTTCTTTAGCCAATTTTCTCAGCGTTTTAAGAATAATAATTTTATTTTTCTCATCCAGATGAGTAGTAGGTTCATCCAGTATAATAACAGGAGAGTTCTGTGTAATGGCTCTTCCAATAAAGGCTTTCTGAAGATTCCCATCCGAAAGATTCTTAAGAAGCGTGTATTTGTATTGTCCGAGATCCAACACTTCAATAATATAAGCTACTTCTTCACGGTCTTCCTTTTTCAATTCAAAATAAAAAGGGTAGTAGATGTATTTTCCCAAAGAGATAAGATCTTCCACTGTATAATGCTGCGGAATCACCGATTTAGAAAAAACAATGGCGATATTTTCAGCAATTTCTTTTACGGAAAGCTTTTTCACATTCTTACCATTGATCAGTATTTCTCCATCTAACAAGGGAATCTGATGGAGAATAGACTTAATTAAAGTGGTTTTTCCAACCCCATTATTTCCAATCAATAAGCATACATCACCAAGTTTCAAACCTGCATTAGCATTTGAAATTAATGTTTTATTATATCCAATATTGGCTTGTTTGATCTCTAGTTGCATATTTGATGTTGGATAAAAAAGCAAAGGTGCAAATTGTTTTACAAAAATACTCTTTTAGGATACAAGGAATTTGACTTTATTTTGTTTTTTATTTATAAATGATTGACAACTCTCATGACTCCATTTTTAAAAACATCTGATTGAAAATTAAGTAACATTCCTAGTTTACAATGAGTCATTTTTAAATACGTTAAAAGTTGTGCCTTATGAACCGGGCTGATGAAGTCTACTGTTTTTATTTCTAAAATGACTTTGTTTTCTATTATTATATCAAGTCTGAATGCATTTTCAATTTTCAAATCCTCATAAATAATGGGAAGCATTTTTTGTCTCTCTACTGAAAATCCCGATTTTGTTAGTTCATAAAATAGACATTCTTCATAAACGTGTTCAAATAATCCTGATCCTAACTTTTTATGAATTTTTAAACCGGCTTCAAAAACAATTTTTGATAATTCATTTTCTGTCATTTGTTGTGTTTTTATACTTATAAATATAAGGATTGTTGGAGAAACGTAAAGACACAAAGGATTATCATAAATATTGCGTTTTTTTTAAGGCGCAAGAAAATCAAAGATTTTCAGCAAGCGAAGTGTCTTATTTTTATGCATCATTAAATTTTATCAGAGATAAAATCTTTGCGCCTTAAAGTATTAAGCAGGTAAAAACACTTGCGCCTTTGCGTTTCCAACAAAGATTTACACTTTATTCTGCTTCAAAAGTATCAGCAAGATCATCTGAGTTTTAAGTATAGTACTTCCCTTTATTATTTATTTTCTGTTTTTATCTTTTTATAAATATTGAGGATTGTTGGACAAACGCAAAGGCGCAAAGGATTATCATAATATTGCGTAAATTTTTAAGGCGCAAGAAAATCAAAGATTTTCAGCAAGCAAAGTGTCTTATTTTTATGCGTCATTAAATTTTATCGGAGATAAAATCTTTGCGCCTTACAGCATGAAGCAGGTAAAAGAAATTGCGTCTTTGCGTTTTCCAACAACAAAAACTACACTTTATTCTGTTTTAAAAGCATCAGTAAGATTACTGGAATTCCGAATACAGAACTTATGACATTCAATGGAATTTGAGTTTTTTCTGCAATCACAGAGAAGAATAACATGATCAGCATTCCCAGGAACATATTTAAAATCCATTGCTGCCATAGTTTTGACGGATTGTAAATCAATCTGCAAAAATGGGGAACAATAATTCCGATAAACAGAATGGGGCCTAAAAAGGCAGTAATAGAGGCAGAAAGTAGGGAAGAAGCTGCTATTATCAGAAGCTTTAAATATTTTAGATTAACTCCCAAACTTTGAGCATATGAAGTTCCTAAGGAGTTTCCTATTAATGGTTTTATAGATTTGAAACAGAAAAACAGTCCTATTAATACTAAAGCCGATAATACATAAATTTGATTTCTGGTGACCATATTGTTGGCTCCGAAAGACCATAAAATATAGTTTTTCAGGCTTTGATTTTCAGCATAAAACTGTAATAGGGAAACAATAGCTCCTGCAAAAGCAGATATCAGAAATCCGAAAATAATCAGGTAAGACTTATCCTGAAATTTATTGGACATGGATAGGAGAACCAGCATCAGCAATAAACTTCCTCCAATAGCTGATAAACTCAGAAAACTGTTTTGCAGAAATTCCGGGATTAGGATATTATGAGAGAAGAGAATGTAAAATGCTACTGATAAACTGGCTACAGAAGTAATTCCCAGAATGTCCGGTCCGGCCAATGGATTTTGAAAATATTCCTGCATCAGAAAACCTGATGTCGGAATTGAGATTCCTGCTAATAGCATAACAAAAACCCTGTTGATACGGATTTCTGCTATTTGACTCTGTGCAGTATCCCTAAAGAAATCCTGAAGGCTTAAACTTAAAAATCCTGTGTTCAGATTAACGATTGCGCCTCCAATGATTGCAATAATTAACAATAAACACAGGATTTTAAATCTTTTTGACATGATTCAGAAAGATGTATATTTTATTTTAGAAAAGCATCGATTTTAGAGTTTAATGCTTCCTCAGTCATCATTCCTAAAAATTCATCTGTTTTATCTCCTTTTCTCATGAACGTAAAAGGAATGGAACCGCCATCCCATTGTTTAAAGTTTTTGGAAAAGAAACTTGGATCCAGTTTTTGTCCATCCAATAAAATAACATTGCTCCCAAGGTTGTGTTCTGCCACAAAATCTTTCACAGCAGTATCCCAATCTGCTCTGTCATCAAGGTTTACGAAAGTGAACTTTACAGGTTTATCCTTTAATTCCTGCATTTTGTTTTTAAAACTTGGAATTTCTCTGATGCAAGGGCCACACCATGTTGCAAAAAAATTGGTAACATATAAAGTGTCATTATTTTTAGCTAAATGCTGACCTACATTTTCAGGAGATAGTTCTTTGGGAATATATGCAGCTGTCTGAACAGGTGTGTTTTGAGTTATAGCTGCTGAATCTGTAGCAACAGTACCTTCTTCAGTTTTTGAAGCTTCTTTTTACAGCTGTAAAGAGCAGTCAGGATCAAGGTGGATAAAATTATCTTCTTCATAAATTATTTTTTATCTATTTTTGAATTGAAGTATGGAACAACAAATCTATAAAGGGAAACTGATACAGTTTCATCCGTTAAAAATAGCGAAAAAGGTAGAGCTGACCAAAAATACTTTTTCTCTGGAGTTCGATATTCCGGAGAATTTGAAAGAAAACTTTAAGTTTGATGCCGGACAGTTCGTGAGTGTAAAATTTCTATCACATGGAGAAGAAGTTATTAATGATTATTCGATGACTTCCGCTCCTTATGAGGGAAAAATATGTCTGGGAATAAAGGTTAATTCTCCTGATGGAGCTACTTCTCAGCTATTTCAAAACTACAGTGAGGGTGATGAATTAATGGTAAGTGAGCCAGCCGGAAGATTTACCATAGTATCTAAACCGAGTGAATTCAGAACTATTGTTGCTTTTGCTGCCGGTATTGGAATTACACCTATATTAAGCCATTTTAAAAACATTCTTCACAATGAACCCAGAACCAGACTGTTTCTGTTTTTCGGAAATAAAAGTTCGGAAGATCTTATTTTTAGAGATCAGCTGGATCATCTTGCGAGAACCTGTGGGGACAGGCTTCAGATTTTTTATTTCTTTTCGCAGGAAAAAACGGCCGATCAGTTTTTCTATGGCCGGCTGGATGAAAAAAAATTAAATTTAATTATCAACCAGATCCTGCATTTGGATGATACCGATGAAGAATCTACGATCTGGGATGCTGTGGATGAAGTGCTGATCTGTGGAAAAGGAGAGATGATTAAGACTCTTGCCAATGCCTGCTATCACCATGGAATTCCAAAGAGAAATATTCACTTTGAACTTTTTGAAGAATATAATGATGATATTTATCCTGTAGAAAAAGAATTTCCACTGATTGAAAATATTGAAGTGGAATTTACCATGCTTGGAAAAAAATATACTACCCAACTTCCTGATAATA
The DNA here is from genome assembly GCF_004119455.1 of Chryseobacterium sp. CH25. GTDB lineage: Bacteria > Bacteroidota > Bacteroidia > Flavobacteriales > Weeksellaceae > Chryseobacterium. The sequence goes on along the minus strand of NZ_NRQT01000001.1, from coordinate 80,595 downwards.
AGGATAGAATACTACAGCAATTACTGCTTCAGAAGTTTCCGGTTCCTTATTCATGTAAATCCGGAATCTGCGGAAGTTGCGAATGTTCTTTAGAAGAAGGAGAGGTGGAACTACTGGAAAATGAATACCTTACCGAAAAAGAGGAATTACAGGGGCATATATTAGCTTGCATGTCAATAGTGAAAAGTAAAAAAATAAAGCTTAACTTTGATCTTAGTTGAGAATTATTAGGAACATATTTAACCTCGGATTTGTATCATTAGAATTGGGAATTTTAATGATATGTTTCTGCAATGTGTGGGTTTTTGGACTTACAAACGGGCGTACCTATACCAAAATTTCAAAAATTCCGCCAAGAGAAATTGCTCTTGTCCTCGGAACTTCTCCTAAGATGAGATCGGGACTTTCCAATCCTTATTTTACCAAGAGAATGGATGCCGCTGCTCTTCTTTACCATCATGGAAAAATCAAGAAAATTATTGTAAGCGGAGAAAAGAGTAAGGGGTACAATGAACCTGCTGCCATGAAAAATTATCTGGTTAATCAGGAAGGAGTTCCCGGAGATATTATTGTTGAAGATCCAAAAGGATTTAATACTTATAAAAGTATTCTTCGTTGTAAAGACGTCTATAAAAAGAAAAACGTCATTATCGTTTCTCAGGGATATCATAACCTTCGTGCTTTATTTTTTGCAAGAAATAACGATATGAATGCACTGGGGTTTGATGCGCAGGATGTAACTAAGCCTGAAAGTTTCTACAGAAACCAGACGAGGGAAATCCTCGCCCGTGTTATTGCTGTAGTGTATTTTATTTTGGGAGTATCTCCGGATTAGAAAGGATATCCGAAGGCAAAGTTAATCGTTGGCTTGAAAGGCTGTAATGTTTTAAATCTCCATCGGTCACCTTCCGGCTTATTCGGATCAAAGATCTTGTAAGCGAAGTCTAATCTTAAGGTGATATAAGCCACATTTATTCTTAAACCGAATCCACTACCAATTCCCATCTGTCCTAAGAATTTATTGAATCTGAACTGATCCTGATGAGCATCATTATGATTACGAAGGCTCCATGTATTTCCAATATCTGTAAATAAAGCTCCTTCATACATATTGTTAAATGGAATTCTGTACTCAATATTGGTGGTCAGTTTTACATCATTCGTCATGTAGGCACGTATTCTTTCATCCACCTGAGAAGCTGCAGGACCTAATCCACCGAATGCGACCCAAGCTCTGATATCATTGGAACCTCCATTGAAATAAGATTTGATGATTGGCATATCTTTGGAGTTTCCGTACGGAATACCCACTCCAATAAACTGACGGAGCACTAAAGTCTGGTTACCATTAAACTTGAAATACTTTCTTGTATCAATGTCAAACTTTACAAACTGAGCATAAGGAATACCAAAGATTGTTTTTTGAGGGGCTGTAACAACTCCACCATCATTACTTTTCTTATTGAATAAACTTAGGATATTACCGGCAAGTTCCACTTTACCATTAAAATAAAAGGCATTAGGGTAATCTTTTTTCCAATTTCATTATAAACAAAATTGTAGATCATAGAAGAAATAAAGACATCCTCAGTCTGTCTTTCTTTATTAATAAGACTTCCTCTGAATGTTGTTAATCGATCCAAACCTTCCTCATTAAGTGAAGCACGATAGGCAGGATCATTAATAATTAGTTCGGATGCACTGTCCAGGGTAAGTATTCCGGATTTTATTTTATCATCAAGACTAAGTTCTCCTGGATAATGAGCAGAATAATCAGCAAATATTTTTTTTCTTACTTCTTCATCATTAACGAAATAATCATAATAAGCATTTTTATTTTTTGTTAAACTGATCTGTGTATTAAATAAGGTAAGCTTATGATATACTAAATCATTTACCGTTGCTTGGTAATTTAATCCTGTATTAAAGTTAACCCTTCCCAGTCCGATATTATTCTGTATAGAAGCTCCCAATAAAATAGACGATGTAGGTGTATACCTTTTAGGGATGAATTTATAATAGTTGAACGGTAATAATAATCTCGGGAAGTTCAGGGATGCCTGAGCCGAGATTTCATATGCCAATACTCTTTTATCCGTATTTTCTGTACTTGCAATAGATCCAAATGTACCGGAAAGACTTGTAGAAAGGTTTTCTGCCCCTCTGAACAGGTTTCTGGTAGTAAGGTCTATAGAAGGGGAGACCCCAAGATTCAGAATCTGAGAATAGTTAAGGTCTGTTCCTACTTTAAGCTCATATTTAGGAAGCGGTTTCAGAATGTATAAAACATCTACAATACTGTCATTAGGAGCTGTAAATCCCCCTTGTCTTAGTGAATCCCTTGCTTTTACAATGCTGAAATTGTTCATCGTAAGAAGGTTTCTCTTAGTAACATCCAGTTTCTGTTGGTCGTAAGTCTGTTTGCTGTCTACAATAATGGTTCTCCATAGTGATGATGTTTTATATTTATCATTCATTTTATGGAACCTAATTCTTCTTAAGCTATCTTTAACTGTATTCTTAGGATAGTCACTGGCTTCATCTACAATGGCAACATCAATATTTCCAAAAGTAGCTTTCTTATAAGGTCTGTCCAGAGAATCTTTATGAATTTCCAGTGTAAGAGGAACCTGTTTTTTGCTTTTCAAAGAATCAGCAACAAAGTAAACTTCCTCATTGTTATTGTTGAATTTATAATACCCAGACTCTCTCATGAGGTCTGTAATTCTTGTTACTTCTTTTTCGAGAACAGTTTGATCCAGTATCTTGCCGGATCTTACCAATGTTTTATTCAGATGGGTATTATAAACCTGTTTAATGCCCTGATCCGGAATATTAAAAAAGTAATCTTTAATATAGGTAGGATCATTATGTTTGATAAAATAGTTTACGGCTGCTTTTTTAGAAGCAGAGTCAAAATCATGTCTGTATTTTACTTCTGCATCCCAAAAACCTCTGTAGGTTAACCTTTTTTTGATCGATTCAGCACCTTTTTCACTTCTGGTTTGATCCAGAATAACAGGTGGCGAACCCCAGGTATGTAATAAACGGTCGAAGAAAAGATTTTTTCCGACACTGTTTTTCATATTGTACTTAATAAATAAAGAGTCTCTCAGCTTCTGATCTCTCATTTCACGGGGATACGTCATGTATTCATTAAGGATTGTGTCGTATTTAGGGTTGGCCATGTTATAAAACATAAGACCTAAGGGCATAAAAAGAATTTGCTTCTTATTAGGCTTCTGCTGAACATAATCTTTCAGCTCTTCATCAAAAAATTCTTTCTTATCCTCGAATTCAAAATTGTTCTTAGTAAGCAGATAATCACCATCTGGAACTTTTTTTGTGGTACTACAAGCATAAAGGAGACCAACAAATGTTGCAAATGAGATAATTTTATAATATTTTTGAGGAGAATTCTTATAATGCTTACAGCTCATACAATAAAAGTTTTACAATCTTTAGATAAAAAGAAGTTCAGACAAAAATACAATTTGTTTTTGGTTGAAGGTAATAAAATCATTTGTGAACTTTTCAATTCTAACTTTAAAGTTAAAGAAATATTATCAACCGATCCGCAAAAATTGGACCGTACTGATATCCCTATTACTCATATCTCTGAAAATGAGTTAAAAAAATCAGCTTTCTTAAAACCCCGAAAGATTCTGTTGCCGTGTGCTATCTGGCAGAAGAAGAACCGTGGGCCGATAAGAAAATACAGTTGGTTCTGGATGGAATTCAGGATCCGGGGAATTTAGGAACAATTATCCGGTTAGCAGACTGGTTTGGGATAGAACAGATTATTTGCAGTGAAGATACTGTGGATGTCTATAATCCAAAGGTAATTCAGGCAACAATGGGATCGTTTACCAGGGTAAATGTTGTGTATACAGACCTTGTTGAATATCTTTCCAAAACAGAAAATGTAAATATCGGAACAGATATGGCCGGAGAAAACCTCTATACCTTTGACAAACCTGAAAAAATCAATCTGATTCTTGGAAATGAAGGAAACGGAATGAGACCGGAGACAGAAAAATTACTGCAGAAATGTATTACTATTCCAAGGTTTGGAAAATCCCAGTCTACAGAAAGCCTGAATGTATCAATGGCAGCGGGGATTATTTTAGGACAGTTATTTTCTAAATAAAAAATTATGGCTTAGAGAATAATTTATATTTTCTAAGCCATAACTTCTTAAATCAGCTGTTCCATACTGGAAACGCTTTTATTTTTTGGTATACTTCCAATTTTTTTCTTACATATTTAAGGGCAATAGGAGCGAGGTAAATCAATGCAGCTCCTACCAGTTTATTCTTCCAGTTAGAACTTTTCATATTCTTTTTGGCATAATTACCAACGATAGCGGTTACACCAAGTTTAATAATACTGTCTGCAATATTTCCTTTGAAAGCCGTGCTGGCAAGTCCTACAGCTGTATTTTTACTGATCAGAAGATCTTTAACCTCTGAAGTAAGCTGTTTGGCAATGACATCCTTTCTAAGAACCACTTTTTCATCACCGTCTTCATCTACTTTTTCCTGGAGGTACTGGTCGCTTAATCCGTTGGTAAACGCACTAAGGCTTTCTTTTGTGTTCTTAAAAGTAAGAAGGTTTTCAAGATCATTAATTTCACCCTGGAGCAGTTTTTTCTTTCTTCTTAGCTCTTCTATGCTTTCGTATTTTCTACTCATGGCTTGAATGATTTAAAAATTTAATAACCTGATCGGCAACATTATTCACAATCTTGTTTTTGAATGCAATGACAAAAGCCATTACCAGCGCATAAAATGCCGCTACAATTAAGAACCCGTACGAGTAATTATCCAATGCTTTACCAATAAGAAAAGCAATTCCAAAGTTGAAAAGGATAATAAAAAAGCAAAAGCAACAAGCAGTACTACAAAGTAGGTAATGAGCCCGGCAGAAAGGGAAGACTTTTCTGTAGCTTCTATTTTCAGAAGGTCTATTCTCTTAGAGGCGTATTCTTTAATAGTTTCTATCATTGTTTTTTTTAAAGTTACAAAAAAAGGAACTTTCGCACAAAAGTTCCTTTCTGTAATTTACTTAAAAAAGATAAATTACTTATGATTTAAGATCATTAAGTTCTGCTTCTACATCTTTTACTACATCTGCTGTTTTAGAAACAATCTGATCTTTGTATTTATCATATCCGTCTTTCATAGTATGTGCTACGTTATTAGCTGTTTCTTTGAAAGTAGAAGAAATATTTCCATACTGGTCTTTTACTTTTTCAGAAACCTCACCGTATTTGTCTTTAGCTTGATCTTTAAGATCATTTGCTTTATTTCTGATTTTTTTTCTTGTTTCTTTTCCTTCTTCCGGTGCATATAACATTCCTAAGATTACACCTGCTGCAGCACCTGCAAGAAGTCCCGCTAATATACCTGCTGTATTTTTTCCGTTTTTAGACATTTTAAGTTTTTTAATAGTTAATAATAGATTAGTTTTTACACTAGTAAAACTTACAATTTGTATACCAAAGGAGGCTGTATGCCTATTAAAAATTGTTAAATCTTTTCGATGTAAGAAAGAATCAGTTCTATGGTTTCTTCTTTAGTAAGGTCTGAATTATCAATTACTGTAGCGTCGTCTGCCTGCTTCAATGGGGCTATTTCGCGCTCACTGTCGATTTTGTCTCTTTCAATAAGGTTTTGCTTTACCTGCTCTTTATCGGCTTCAATTCCAAGACCCTTTAATTCAAGAAATCTTCTGTTGGTTCTTTCATCAATACTGGCAGTAAGAAAGAATTTATAGTCCGCATTTGGCAGAACTACTGTCCCTATGTCACGTCCATCCATAATAACACCGCCTTTTTCTGCTATAGAACGCTGAGACTGCAATAATAATCTCTCACTTCTTTTTGCTTGGCTACCAGACTTACATTGTCTGAAACTTCATTGGTACGGATTTCCTTAGAGATATCTGTATTGTTAAGATAAAGGACAAGTGTTCCGTCGTTGTTTTTAAATTCAAGATGGATCTGATCTAAAGATGAAAATAAAGTGTTCAGATCAATTTTTCCTTCTTTATCCAGGCAGTTTTGCAAAGCAAACCAGGTAACTCCTCTGTAAAGCGCTCCTGTATCCATATGAATAAGTCCTAGCTTATCAGCAATGATTTTGGAGATAGAACTTTTTCCGGTAGACGAGTACCCATCGATAGCTATTACAGGTTTTTTCATACTGCAAATTTCAAGATTTTTTTTAGAAAATCAAGAAATAATAAGAAATTTTAAGATGGATTTAAGATTTTTCTTATTCTCCTCTGTGGCTGGAAAGATCCATGGAAACTCCTATCTGATTGACGTTCGATGAGTTGTGGTATCTTATGTGAGCATAATCTATACGGAATCTTGACACTTTAATTCCGAATCCGCCGGAAAGTCCTGAAAAGTTTCTCTGATCTGCCACAGCAAGTTCATTTCCTCTTTTTACATTATATCCCAATCTGATATTAAAGTTTTTTTCAGGAAATAATTCTGCTCCTAAAGAGAAGTGGTCTGCAATTTTCCTGCCCGCATTCACTTTCTGACCATCTTTATTGTATTCAGATGAAATATTAAATTGCTGAAGGTCGTGTGCCGTAATGGTAATAGCAAGAGGGAAGTTCTTTAATATCTTTGTGTATCCCAGATCTACTCTGAATGGAAGGTTTTCACGGGTTCCGTTGAATGATTTCAGCTGAAAACCGAAGTTCCTCAATACAAGGGAAAGAACTTCTTTGTTCTTTTTATTATGATATGTAATTCCGGCAGTTCCTGAAATTGCAGAAGAAGTATAGTTGTCTATTTTTGAGGTAATGAAATTTAATCCTCCACCAATCGTCCAGTCTTCTTCAAACTGGTAAGCATATCCGGCACCGATAGCTACATCTGAAGCCTTATATTCTCCATCCTGAAAACCACTTTCGTCGGTTCTAGGGATACTTCCATAGCTCATATACCTTGCATTGATGGTAGCCATATGGCCATTTTCAAAGTCTTTGGCATAAGCAATGGTTCCGTATTTGGAGTCGGCAAGGTAGGCTGTAGCATTTACAGAAAGCTGCTTGTCTGAATCTTTATTTAACAGGGCCGGGTTTGCAATAGCAAAGGAAACATCATAATCTCTTATCGAAATTGCATCTCCACCCAAGGCTGCCTGTCTTGCAGATACAGGTACATTTAAGAACGGATACACATTTGTTCCTGTTTGCGCATAAGAAACAATTCCTGATAGAAATAATGAAAAAATGATAATTTTCTTCAACTCAATTTATAATTAATGCAAAAATAATCCTTTTTCGTACTTTTCAAAATATTTCTTACATTATTTCTAATTAAATATTTTTCTTTTACCAATATTTTTAATGATTATATTTGCAAAATCAAATTTGGGGAAACCCACTCTAGTAAAAAGCTTATTAAAAATAAAAGATGAAATATAAAAGAATCCTTCTGAAACTTAGCGGTGAGGCCTTAATGGGGAACAGACAATACGGTATTGACAACGAAAGACTGCAGGAATATGCTGCTGAGATCAAAAAAGTAGTTGAAAAAGGCTGTGAAGTAGCGATCGTCATTGGAGGAGGAAATATTTTCCGTGGTGTTGCCGGGGCAGCAAAGGGAATGGACAGAGTGCAGGGAGACTACATGGGAATGTTAGCAACTGTAATTAACGGAATGGCGTTACAGGGTGCATTGGAGGATGCAGGGATCAAGACAAGACTTCAGTCTGCTATCGAAATGGATAAAGTGGCTGAACCTTTCATCAAAAGAAGAGCAGTAAGACACCTTGAGAAAGGGAGAGTAGTGATCTTTGGTGCAGGAACAGGAAATCCTTATTTTACAACAGATACAGCTGCAACATTGAGAGCAATTGAAATTGGAGCAGACGTTATTCTTAAAGGAACAAGAGTAGACGGTATTTATGACAGCGATCCTGAAAAGAATGCTGATGCAGTAAAATATAATTCACTATCTTTCGACGAAGTATTTGAAAAAAACCTTAAGGTAATGGATATGACTGCCTTTACTTTAAGCCACGAGAATAAATTACCTATCATTGTATTCGATATGAATAAAGATGGAAATTTAATTAAAATCGTGGAAGGAGAAAATGTAGGTACTCTGGTTGATTTGTAATCAGATGATAAGTAACAGATAGTAGTTATGAGCGGTTTAGGATTACTCATTGCCTATTATTAATTACTCATCATTTATTGTTTATCAATCATCATTTATCACTAATGTGCAATTTATCAAACTATACTATAATAATGGAAGAATTAGATCTAATATTAGAATCTGTAAAACAGGACATGGACGCAGCGGTAAAACACCTTGACCATGCATTTCAAAGAATCAGAGCAGGACGTGCTTCTACATCAATGGTTCAGGATGTAATGGTTGAATATTATGGAGCAATGACTCCTATTAACCAGGTTGCCAATGTTTCTGTTCCGGATGCAATGACTATCTCTATTCAACCTTGGGACAGAACAGCAATTAATGCTATTGAAAAAGCAATTATTAATTCTAATTTAGGATTTGCACCTTCTAACAACGGGGAAAATATCATCCTTAATGTACCCCCTTTAACGGAGGAAAGAAGAAAAGAACTTGCAAAACAGGCTAAGAGCGAAACTGAACAGACAAAAATCGTTGTAAGAAACGCAAGACAGGACGGTTTGAAAGAACTTAAAAGACTGGAAGGAGTTTCTGAAGATGTTGTGAAAGGTGTGGAAGAAGAAATCCAGACGTACACAGATAAGTATGTGAAGCTTTGTGACGAGCATCTTAAGACAAAAGAAGCTGAAATTATGAAAGTATAATTTTCAGTTTTTGAAAATACAGAAAGAGGATTCCGGATTTGGAATCCTCTTTTTTTGGAATGAAATTATTTATAAATTCATCAGAATTATCAGTTTGTTATAATATATTGATAAGTATTATCGTTATATTTATCGGATTATTCCTGGAAATACTGTAGAACAGGATAACAACATAAAGATGATGACCAGAATTATTGGAGTGGGAAACTATATCCCGTCTGAAACAATTACCAATTTATTTTTTGACAAGCATATTTTCCTTAATGAGGCAGGAGTTTTATTAAAAGACAATAATGCTTCTATCACAGAAAAATTAAAGAAGATTACAGGCATTGAAGAAAGAAGATATGCAAAAAGTACACAAGTTACCTCAGATTTGGGGCTTAAAGCAGCACAGGCTGCTATAGAAAATGCAGGAATAGATCCTGAAACCTTAGACTATATAATATTTGCCCATAATTTTGGAGATGTCCGGTTTGGAACGGTTCAGTCTGATATGGTTCCGAGTCTTGCCGCCCGAGTGAAGCATTTATTAGGAATAAAAAATAATTTCTGCGTTGCTTACGATGTTTTATTCGGATGCCCAGGTTGGATTGAAGGCGTAATACAGGCGAATGCATTTATCAAAGCAGGGATTGCCAAGCGTTGTCTGGTGATTGGAGCAGAAACACTTTCCCGTGTTGTGGATATTCATGACAGAGACAGTATGATCTATGCTGATGGTGCTGGTGCAGCTGTTCTGGAGAATAGTCCGAATGATGAATCTGGGATTAAATCTCATCTATCCGCTTCCTATACCTTTACGGAAAAAGACTATTTGTATTTTGGAAAGTCTTATAATAATGAACGCTGTCCGAATACTAAATACATTAAAATGGATGGAAGGAAAATCTATGAATTTGCCCTTCTTCATGTTCCTGAAGCCATGAAAAAATGTCTGGATGACAGTGGATATTCAATTCATGAATTAAATAAAATTATTATTCATCAGGCTAATGAAAAAATGGATGAAGCCATTGTGAACAGGTTTTATCAACTGTATAATACTCCGGCTCCGGAACACATAATGCCTATGGTAATTCATAAACTGGGCAATAGTAGTGTAGCTACCATTCCGTCATTACTTGCTATGATTTTAAAAGGGGAATTAGAAGATCATGAGATTAAAAAAATGATATTGTTTTGTTTGCTTCAGTAGGAGCAGGAATGAATATTAATGCTTTTGTTTATCAATTTTAATGATTAAGCAGTAATTTAATAAAAAAAAGAGACTCTAAATCCAGAGTCTCTTTTATCATATTCAGTAATTTATTTACAGTTTTCGTTGTAATCTGTAATAACTTCTTCCACAATTTCCGGAACGTTTGACATCACATCATCAATCTGACTTTTAATCAATCTGCCAAGGCCTGATCTTTTCTTTTCGTTGTTCTTCAGGGATGCATAAGAGCCACTGGTCATTTTGCCTTTGGCATAACTGCAGTCTGCAATAATTATTTTAGCTTTGGCAAAAGTAAGTTCTTCAATTTTACCACCCTTTTTGCTGTAGATATAAGACGGGTGTTCTCTCATTCTTTTAGTTTCTGCTTCTGCAGCAGCTATCTGGCTGGTTCCGGCTGAGAAAGTAGTAGGATAGCCATATAATTTATATACCTTAATCTTTCCGTCTGTTACAATTTCTGCGAACTGTGTACTTTTTGTAAGGTTATTAAAGGCTTTGATATTGCCACTTAAGCCTCCTGTTGCTGTACTGAATCCTTCTTTGGTATTGGTGTATTTGATGTTTTCAAAATGTCTCTCATTGTTGTTATCATCAAAAGCAACATATTCTTTGATGTCATCCGTATCCAGTGTTTTGAATTTCTGTTTCTTTTTAGCTTTATCAATATCGGATACAGCGATAAATTTGACTTTCTTCTGATTATCCCAAGGAGATAGGGCGTCTCCATTCAGTCTTACGATTCCTTCGATTTTTTTGCCACTTTTGTCGATGATATAGCCATATCTTTCATCTCCCTTTAATGCATAATCCGTGTTGTTGTCTTCCTGTGCATAAGCATTAATAGAACCCAGTGCAAACAGGCCTATAGCCAGTACTTTTTTCATGTAGTTACAGTTTTATTTTTTGCAAATATAATCTTTTTTGAAAAGGAAAAGGCAGGAAGTTGGAAGCTGAAAGAGAGAAGTTATTTTAGTTGAAACAACAAGGGAAGTATGTGGAAAAATAATACATGATTGTAATATTGTATTTTATCCTTGCTATTGAACTTTAATTTACTTTTTTTGATGAAATAGCTGATAGTAACGTCCAACTTTCTATTTTCAGCTTTCAAAAAACAAAAAAGCCCGTAAAACCCGGGCCTTTTTGTTTTTTGAAATTATTGATATCTCTTATGTTCTTTGCTTTTTGAGAACCTTTTTGTAATAGGTTTGAACAATACTTTGTATTTTTCGGCATCAAACAATTGTGAATCTGTAAGCGCTTTATAAGTCATCCATACTCCAAAAGGGAAAAGAATGAGATTAGGAAGCCATGCAGCAAGATAAGGATTCATTTTACCACTCCAGGACATGTTTTCCACCCCAACATTGATGACATAGAAAACAATGAAGATAACAATGGCAATAATAACCGGAAGTCCCATTCCTCCTTTTCTGATGATAGACCCCAAACTTGATCCAATCAGGAAGAAAATAAGACAGGTTACCGAATAGGAAATATATCTCTGCTGATAAATAACAATCTTACTGAAGTATTTTACATTGGTACTGAACTCATTCTTTTTAGCTTCCAGTGTTGATTTTAGATTGTCAAGCCTTGTATAAGAGTTGTAGATCATCTCAAGTTTTTTATCACTCTTCACTGTATCCATCTTTATCTGTGCTTTTGGAGCTACTTTAGGTTTGTTAGCCTGATCCATATAAGCAACTACACTATTAGCCTGGTTTAAAACATCTGTCCCTATACTTTTAAAGAACAGCGCATTTTCTTTTTTACTGACAGCAATAGTTGAGTTGAGTTGATTATAAGTCTGAAAACGGTAGTCATCTGTAATCTGTTCCTTTTCGATAGCCTTGTTGATAAGCTCACTGATGTCAAAGTGATTCACTAATGTATCAAATTTAATAGCCTGGTCGGGCTGTTTCTGTCTTACAGCTTCTCCTTTTCCGGCAAAGTTATCTTCAAATACATATCCATTATATAAGACTAACTTCAGGAAGTTTTTGTTGGCTGCAGGTACAAATTTTCCTTTTTCGGCTACTACAGACTGCTGGTTATCGTAAGTGCTGGCTTTTTTATGAACAAAAACTCCTTCAATATTTTCTCCATTCTCACCATAGATTTTGTCAAATTTTACCAGATACCCAGGGATCTGATCAATAAACTGCCCAGGGGTAAAGTTGATAGCAGGTTTCGTTTGAGCAATATTAAAAAGCATATTCTTTGCTTTTCTCTGAAAATCAGGAATAATATTGTTGGAAAAGAAGAACAGCATGATGGCTAGAATGGTAGTAATTCCCAATAAAGGAGCCATTACCCGGGTAAGTGGAATCCCTGCAGCTTTCATGGCTGCCAACTCATAACGTTCTCCAAACTCTCCAAATGACATGATACTTGCCAGAAGGATGGTGAGGGGAAGAACCATACTGATAACGTTCACCCCAAGGTAAAAAAGAAGTTTCAGGATCTGCCAGTAGCTTAATCCTTTTCCCATAAACTGTCCTAACTGAACCCAGATAATGTTTACAATAAAAATGAAAAACAATACGCTGAATATAAAGAAAAACGGTCCAAAGAAGGTTTTTATGATATATTTGTCTAGTATTTTTAACATGTGCCAAAATTAATCAAAAAGCCGCAAATTTGCGGCTTTTATATTTTGTTATTTTTTTTCTGAAGTGAAATTGACCAAAGGTGAATTTACCTTTTTGATTTTCAACTTTTAAAGTTCTGTAATGATATAGTTTTTGAACTTATTTTTGTCAAAAACAAACATATTAGGATCCAGATCCTGGTTTTCTTTGTATTCTTTAATGGCAATTACTGCAACATCTTTGTTGTTTCCGTGCTGTTCAAGTTTCACCATTTGTTTTTTGCAGAATCTACAAAAAGGTAAACAAATTGAATTCCGTTTGCTTTTACTGGAGTAAGCTTAATGAAATCTGTATTGACACCGTTTACTGTTTTCTTACCATTATAAGTTACATTATATTCGTTTCTGTAGTTTGTAAGATAGTTGATAGGGGAGAACATAGCACTGTTTCCATTAGGTTTTGCAATGGTTACTTCCATATCATCAGCGTTGATGTTGTAGATTTTATTTCCATCAAAGATCTGTTCTGTATCCATGATCTTCAATTTGTATTTATCTCCTGCAGTATAATAGATACCAGGTTCTGTTTTATTTACCTGACCGTTAAGCCCGCTTCCGAAAGAAAATTTGAAGTAAGAATTCTTTTTAGAATTGTAATTGGCTGTAATGTCATCCAATATCTTTTTAGCTTTTGCGTCTATTTTCTGAGCATTAGCCATTCCTACTGCACCTACCACAAAACTTCCCAATATAACTTTTGAAATAATATTCTTCATTTTTCTTATTTAATAATCTTTAGATAATTTTAAACTTTCAAGGTTAAAGATTCTTGTATTTTCCTTTAACTACGCAGATCTTCCAAAAACTGTTCCAAAGAATGAAGGTCACTGATAAGAACCTCTCTTGCCTTAGCTCCATTAAATCCACCTACAATGCCACTTGCTTCAAGCTGATCCATAATTCTTCCTGCTCTGTTATATCCCAGTTTCAATTGTCTCTGAAGCATTGAAGTAGATCCCTGTTGTGTAGAAACGATAATCCTTGCTGCTTCTTCAAATAATGCATCCTTTTCATTAGGATCAAAAGCACCTACTGCGGAGCTGTTTGCATCTTCTGAAACATATTCCGGCAGGATGAATGCTGATGAATATCCTTTCTGTTCTCCAATGAATTCAGCAAGTCTTTCTACTTCAGGAGTATCTACAAAAGCACACTGAAGTCTTAAAATTTCATTACCGTTGAAGTAAAGCATATCTCCTTTACCAATCAGCTGATCTGCTCCCGGAGAGTCAAGAATAGTTCTTGAATCCACACTTGAAATTACTCTGAAGGCAGCTCTTGCTGGGAAGTTGGCTTTAATCATACCTGTAATTACGTTTACAGATGGTCTTTGTGTAGCAACAATCAGGTGAATACCAACGGCTCTTGCAAGCTGTGCTAATCTGGCAATCGGTAATTCAACCTCTTTTCCCGCAGTCATAATCAAGTCTGCAAACTCGTCTACAACCAATACAATATAAGGAAGGAAACGGTGGCCGTTTTCAGGGTTTAATTTTCTTTCAGCAAACTTCTTGTTGTACTCTTTAAGGTTTTTACAGAAAGCGTTTTTCAGAAGGTCATATCTTGTGTCCATTTCAATACACAGAGAGTTCAGGGTATTGATTACTTTGTTGGTATCTGTGATAATAGCTTCTTCAGCATCCGGTAATTTCGCTAAATAGTGTCTTTCAATTTTTGAATATAAAGAAAGTTCCACTTTTTTAGGGTCAACCATTACGAACTTCAATTCACTTGGATGTTTCTTGTAGAGTAGGGAAGTAAGAATTGCATTAATCCCTACAGATTTACCCTGTCCTGTTGCTCCTGCCATCAGTAAGTGAGGCATTTTGGAAAGATCAGCCATGAAGATCTCATTAGAAATGGTTTTTCCGAAAACAACCGGAAGATCCATATCTGTATTCTGGAATTTATGAGAGGCAATTACAGAACGCATAGAAACCATCGTAGGATTTTTTCTTGGTACTTCAATACCAATGGTTCCTTTTCCTGGCATTGGAGCGATGATTCTGATTCCTAATGCAGAAAGGTTCAATGCGATATCATCCTGTAGCTTCTTAATAGCAGCCACACGAATTCCCGCTTCCGGTACAATTTCATATAAAGTAACTGTTGGACCGATGGTTGCTTTAATCTCAGCAATACCTACGTTAAAGTTTTTAAGAAGCCCAACGATTTTATTTTTATTTTCCTCTAATTCTTCTTTGTTGATGGAAATTTCCTCGTTACCATAGTCTTTTAACAATTCAACAGGTGGCATCTGGAAATTAGCAAGATCCAATTTATGATCATATAAACCATGTTTGTCTACAAGTTCCTGAGACTTTTTGTCGGAATCATCCAAAATATCAATTACCGGAGCTACTTCTACATTAAACTTAATGTTTTCCTGTGCTGGCGCAGATGTTACGGGAACAACAGGAGCCGGAGCTGAAACAGGAATAGAAATAGCCGGGTTCATATCAAAAGCATCTTCCGGGCTTGAAACCGGAATTGTTGGTTTTGTAGAAAGATTTAAACTTACAGGCTGAGCAACCTCTTGTGGTTCATTGTCAAATGAGGTATGGTTTGGAGTTGTAATAGTCTCAATATTGCCTGTTGACTGAACTTCAGAAAAGCCTTTTGAAATATTTACAGGTTCCGTTTCTCTAACCTTATTGATAGAGCCATTGGATGTAGAACTGGTGATGTCACTTACTGTAACATTGGTTGCCATTTTTTCTTCAGTTTCTGTCTCATCAATTTCTTCTTTTAATTCCTCATCAGCTTCAAAATCTTCATCAGAGTCAGGCATCATGGATTTTACTTTTCCAATCGTATTTTCATTGATTTTGCTCAATTTTGCCTTGATGGAACTTGGGCGAAGATTAAATTCAAGAATAAAATACAAAAGAATACTTGCTGCCAATACAGTCCATAACCCTACAGACCCGATGATGGCATTTAGGTAATCCATAATCTGATATCCGTAAACACCACCAAGTACACCTTGTCCTTTAGTAAGTGCCCCCATGAAAATAGGCAGCCAGCAAATAAAGAACAGAGAATGCCCAATTGTTTTCCAGGGTTTAAAGGTTTTCTTTTTTAGGATCAGGGTTCCTACAACCAGAAATAAAAATGCTATAATAAATGAGGCTATACCTATACTTTCAAATATGAAAATGTTTCCAAACCAGTCTCCGGCTTTACCGAAAATGTTTGAAGATTTTATACTCTTGTCCAGCATAGTTCCTGCCTGGCTTTGGTCCGCTTTCCAGTTCATTAAATAAGAAATGAATGATAAGGCGAGAACAGCGGAGAACAGTATAAAAGTAAGCCCGAAAAATATACGTGGCTTAGATAAGATTCTGCCTTTTTCAGGCGATTCAGTCGGTTTTTTTTGTGTCTTTTTGTCCATAAGTATCAATGAGGCAAATTTAACGTTTTTTCAATACTAAAAGGAATCTTTTTTCTTCAAAAAACATTTTATAATACCACTTTTTACTGCGATTGTTTCAAGTTAATTTAAAAATATTTTGTGCTGCAAAATATTGGCTGAAATAAAAATAAGGTTATTTTTTTTGTTTATCCAAATACTGAGCTGTTAAATTATATTAATTGATTTTTATTTCTTTGATATGAAGACTTTAAAAGGAAATCTAATTTTAATTTAAAAAATATTTTGAATGAAAAAAACAATAATAATAGGTCTAAGTGTGATTATTATACATTGTTACCTTAAGTGTTGTTTTTTTATTTGTCAATTTTAAAGTAGTAAATGGATATTATTCACATTTCAAATGATTTACTTCTGCTAAATTGGTGAAAATTTTTCATATATTTGTGATCTATAGAGAATTGATAAGTTGTTTTTACGGTCTTAAAGGATATTCTGCCTGACGAAAAAAGAACTTTATAAATCTTCATTTTTTAATCAATTTCCATATTCCATTTTTCTTAAAGAACTGGTGATCTTTTATTTGATTTACCAGTATAAAACAGATACGAACATTTTAAAGATACATTAATGAGAAAGCAGTTATTCTTTGTGTTCTTGTTGGGTAATTGTATGGTATGGGCTCAGTCTCCGGGCGGGGTTTCCACTAATTTACAGATATGGATGAAAGCCGATGCAGGTACAGCTACCACAACAGATCATACACAGGTTCCCATTTGGGGAAATCAAAAAACAGGCGGAGTAAACGGAATTGCCAATCAGGGAATGCCTGGATACTATGCAGATCCCGGAGTGGGAGCCATACCTGTTTACCGTTCTGCAACTTCAATTCCGAGTTTTAATTTTAATCCCGCTATAGAAATTGTGAGTACCAATGGTTATAGGTCAGGATATAAATTTCCGTCAGGGTTTCCTGATGATGTTACAAAATCACTTACTTCATACACTCATCTTACCAGAACCGCATCAGCTACCTACAGAACTGTTTTTGTGATGAATGGTACTACACGGAGTTCTAATCCTACAGCTATTGCAGGGATTTGGCAGTCCCCGTTTTTCGGAACAAGAACTAACCGTCCTGAATTTTATAATGAAAAAGAATCCGGAGATGTATTTTTTGGAACGAATACGATCAATACAGTAGGAACTAATGTGCCCAGTATTCAGTCTTATTATAATGATATAGTAGGAGGTAATGTGAAATATTTTTTTGATAATAATGGTCTTACCTATGGTGGCCCTTCAAATGATATTTCTTCCATATACAACTATCCGGGAATGGTCCTTTTGATGGATAACGATGCCGGGTCTGGCTCCACTTCATTGGAAGGAGACAGAATAGGAGAGTTTATCTTATATTCCGAAACGCAGACTCCCGTAGAAAGACAGAGGGTGAACTCTTATCTTGGCATCAAGTATGGAATTACTTTGGAACAGCCCCAAAATTACTTAAGCTCCGATGAGACGATAACATGGAATTCCGGTTTGAATACTTCTTTTAATCATAATATTTTTGGAATAGCCAGAGACGATATGTCGGTTTTAGACCAAAGGGTAAGTAATAGTATTAATGAAGACAATAATATTATGCTCACACTGGCTACTACAAATAATTTTATTTTACCCAGTGCTGATGCTGGCAGAACACCTTTTGTTCAGGATAAAACCTTTTTGGTAGCAGGTGATAATAATGTTCAGGCTCTTCCTTTGGTTAATTATGGTACCTCAGGGAAGATTATTCAGAGAAATTGGTTGGCTCAGAGAACGAACGATTCAGGTTCAGTATGGCTTCAGGCAGATCTTTCAAGATATACAGATATATTGGCAACTGATAAAATTTTTATGATGATTGCGGATGATGCAGGATTTAGTCAGAATGTGAAAATAATATCTGCCACAAACTTTATAAATGGTAAAGCTGTATTCAATTATTCATTTCCAGCTAATCAGTACTTCACCTTCGGGACTAATCTTCAGGCATACTGTACTAAAGATCCTGCTACGGGAACTCCGGACAGTATAACAAAATTAGGAATTACGGGGCATGCAGGATTACAGGCAAACTGGCCGGCAATTATCCCGAACGGATTTATTGCTCTTGAATCTACAAATAAAGGCTTTGTGATCACCAGAACTACAGCTGCCAATATTGCTCTTCCGGTTGAAGGAATGCTGATTTTTGATACCGCTGATAATTGTATCAAACTCTACAACGGAACTTCTTGGAATTGTATTGTAAGATCTTGCAATGAATAAAAAATCACTCAAAAATAGAATAATGAAAAATATAATATTACTCACAGGATTTTTGTTTTCAGGATTTGTTTCAGCCCAAGTTGGAATTGGGAAAGAAATGGTGGATGGAGATGGAATACTCGATTTTGCTCTTAATACTACGAATGGCATTATGCTTCCAATCGTAGAGACTCTGCCTAATGATGCTGTTGCGGGAACTATTCTGATGGATAAAAACGATAAAATTGTAAAAATGAAAGATAGTTCAGCATGGGTTGAACTTAGTGATGCCGGCTCTATTAATAATGCTACTTTTAATACTAGTACTGAAGTACCCGGCCCTAACAGAGTAATTATCGGGAATTCTACAACAAATGCTCCCGGAGTATTGGTGTTGGAATCTACAGATAAGGCTTTAATATTACCCAAAATAGCAGATCCTCATATCAATGTTAAAAGTCCGTATCCCGGAATGATCTGTTATGATACAGTAAGTAAAACTATGGCTGTATTTGATGGATTGAAATGGAGTTACTGGAAATAAAGTAAAGTATGAAACCGGGGGATTGGTCCTTCGGTTTTTATTTTATAATGATGTGCTTTTTTGAACTAGTTCAAATGTCAGAACTGTAAAGCTTACTAGCTTTGTCTCATAAAATGGAATCAATGAAAAATCTATTAAAAAACAAACTGACTTTATGTCTGGCTTTATTATCACTGATATCAATGAACGCACAACAAAAAAGAAAAATGGAAAACACAGCATTATTAATTATCGACGTACAGAACGATTACTTCCCTGGAGGGAAAATGACATTAGAAGGAGCTGAACAGGCAACCAAAAACTCTCAGCAGATATTGGAATATTTCAGGAAAAACAATCTTCCAGTCATTCATATCCGTCATATTTCAACCAATGAGGGAGCGACTTTCTTCTTACCGGGAACTTCAGGGACTGAGATTCACTCTTTGGTTTCTCCCTTAGCTGGTGAAAAGGTGATTGAGAAACATTTTCCTAACAGTTTCAGAGAGACAGAACTGTTAAGTTACCTTCAGTCAAAAAATATTAAAAATCTGGTGATTACCGGAATGATGACAGATGTCTGCGTAGAATCTACAACTAGAGCGTCTTTTGATTTCGGGTTCAGAAATGTCATTATTGGAGATGCTACAGCAACAAGAGACAGGGAACTTTATGGGCAGGTTATAAAAGCATCAGAGGTTCAAAGATCATTTTTAGCAGGGATATCTGCTCTCGGAGGTCTTTATACCAATATTGTAAAGACAAACGATTTCTTAAAAGATAAATAGGGTTAATTTGTCTTATTAATGAATAAAGATATCAGGAATATTGATATCTTTATTTTTGTTAAATACCATCATGTTCAGTCTGCTTTATAAGAATATCAGCCGCTATATTGATCTTTCTGAGGAAGAGTTCAAGCAGTTTTCTGCACCTTTCCAATTAAGAAGCTTTAAAAAGAAAGAAGTTGTTCTGAAAGAAGGAGACTATTGCCTTTTTGAAGGCTTTGTTCTGAATGGATGTTTTAAAATCTATTACCTGAATGAAAACGGATTTGAACAGACCTTGTATTTTGCAGTAGAAGGATGGTGGATTACAGATATTGACAGTCTGCTTAATGATGTACCAAGTATTTTAAATATTGAAGCCCTTATGGACAGTGAAGTTTTGATGATTTCAAAAAAAGATAAGGAAGCGCTTTATGAAACCATGCCACAAATTGAAAAGCTTTTCAGAATCATGAATCAACGGTCATCAGTAGCATTACAGAGAAGAATTCTTTCTTTAACAGGTAAAACGGCAGATAAACGCTATATCGAATTTTTGGAGAAATATCCCGGACTGGAACAAAAACTTACCCAACAGCAGGTAGCTTCCTATCTTGGCATTACCCACGAATTTTTAAGCAAAATCAGGAAACGGATTTCACTGGAAAAATAAATAACCAAATGTCTTCAAGTAATCTCGGTAAAGAATAAAAATGATTGTTTATTTTTAAATTAAAATAACATGAAAACAATATTATTATCATGCTTGCTGTGTTTCTCAAATGCATTTTCACAGTCTTATGAAACTTTGATGAACAAAGCTGCAACAAATTTGCAGGCAAAAAAATATTGTGATGCACTTTCAAATTTTAAAAAAGCTTTTAATCTGCAAACAGAAATTGGACTTTATGATTATGTAAGTGCTGCTTCTGCTGCTGCTAATTGTAATGACACAAAAACTGCTGTTGAATGGCTTAAGAAAGGGTATAAGCTGGGACTAGGGAAAAGTAGGGATGAAATAAGTTTTTTACAAACCAATGAACGATTTAAAAATCTTAATCAGAATATAGAATTTAAGCAGCTGTTGGGAGATATGGAAAATAAGCTGGTTCAGATTGAAAAGCTTAAAAAGCAGGAAACCGAACAATGGAATCAGGAGATCGTTAAAAACCAGATTACAGAAAATATTCCTTTTAATCAGGCTTCACCAGGATTTGCTTTATATTTTACAGAAGCAGAAGGAATGAAGGTTCCCTATATCGTTTTTGTACCGAAGGGATACAAATCTTCAAAGCCCATAAAAGTTATTTTCTTCCTTCATGGGGGTGTAAATACAATTAATGAATTTTACTATCAAAACCCAGGAGTAAAAAAAGAACCTATTTTTTCTGTTGGGAGCGGTTTCAATGCCATTATTGTATATCCTTTTGCTAAAAAAGATTTTGGCTGGATGAATCAGCAGAAAGCCTTTGAAAATATTTTTACCATCCTGAATGATGTTGAAAAGAAATATAACGTAGATAAAAATAAAATCTATTTGGGCGGAATGTCTAATGGTGGAACTGCGGCGTTTTGGTTTGCATCACGGAAAGAAACTCCATTTAAAGCTTTTTATGCCTTTGCTCCCAATCCCGTGTTAAATATTGGTGCTATTCCATTTGAAAATATCACAAAAGATCATCCACTATATACGATTAGTGCAAAAGATGATTATGTGTTTGGTTATAATGAGGTGATGAAGATTTATAACCAAAATAAATCTAAAGCAAAAGGATGGAATTTTCAGACAATAGAAAATGGTTCACACGATTTTATCTATAAACCAGAAATCAGTAAAGAGCTTTTAACAAACTTTTTTTCTGAGGTTTTAAGATGAAAAAATATAAATCACAAATAGAAGTCTTCAATCACTGATATAGGTATTATGAATCTGTATTCTTTCGGTGTTAGAAATTGATTTTTTTACAATAACTCTAATATTATTAAGAACGATTCAAAATAAGGAAAACCGGGATCAAAGTGACAAAAAACAGCTTTTTTTCAGTGCTTTATGGTTTATCATCCTTATTTTTGCATGTCAAGTACATATCAACATGAAGAAGCTCCAAGATATTATTATCTCAACCAGGACAATGGCTGTATTGTTACTGGTTTATGCATTCGCAATGGCCTATGCAACGTTCTTAGAAAACGACTACGGAACTCCTACAGCAAAAGCATTAATTTATGAGGCGAAATGGTTTGAACTCATCATGGTGCTGCTTATCGTTAACTTCATAGGAAATATCGGAAGATACAGACTGTGGAAAAAGGATAAATGGCCGGTTTTGGTTTTTCACCTTGCCTTTGTATTCATTTTCATTGGTGGTGCCATCACAAGATACATCAGTTTTGAGGGCACAATGCACATCAGAGAAGGGGAAACATCCAACGAAATTGTAACGGATAAAAATTTCCTTAAAATCCAGATCGAGGAAAAAGGAGATGTCCTTAACTATCAGGATATTCCTTATCTGATGTCTCCACTTCACAAAGATCTTAATGCCACTTACGACTTCCACGGAAAAGAAGTAAAGATCTTTGCAAAAGAATATATTCAGAGAAAAAAAGACAGCTTATTGGCTGAGCCTAACGGAACTGAATATCTTCACCTGGTTTCAACAGGAAAAACAGGAAGACAGAACATTTATATCAAAGCCGGAGATACAAAATCAATTAACGGAACTTTGGTAACTTTCAACAGAGCGATTGAAGGAGCTGTTGAATTCAAAAATGAAGGTGGTAAATTATTCATCAAAACTCCAGTAGATGCAAGTTTCATGACTATGGCAACTCAGGCTACCGGAAATACTGTAAAAGATGAATTCCAGCCTTTAGCATTGAGAAGTTTATATACAATCAATGAATTAAAACTGGTAGTACCTGAAGGCCTTAAAAAAGGAAAGCTGATGGCTATTGAAGGTGATAGAAAGAAAGATATCAACGTACCGGATATGCTTCAGATTGAATTACAGGGGCCAAAAACAAAACAATTGGTTGACCTTTTTGTGGAAAAAGGAAATCCAAATGCATACAAACAAATTACCATGGACGGATTGAACATTATGGTTGGATTCGGGCCAAAAGTTTACAATACTCCTTTTGCATTAAAATTAGATGATTTCGTTATGGAAACGTATCCGGGAAGTAACTCTCCAAGTGCATACGAAAGTCACGTGAAAATTGTTGATGAAGGAAAAGAAACTCCTTATAAAATTTATATGAACCACGTTCTAAACTATAAAGGATACCGTTTCTTCCAGTCAAGTTTTGATCCGGACAGAATGGGAACGGTATTATCTGTAAACCACGATTATTGGGGAACTTTAATTTCCTATATCGGATACGGATTATTATTCTTAGGGATGTTTGTGATCTTCTTCTGGAAAGGAACGCACTTCTGGAAATTAAATAAAATGCTGAAAGATGCTAATAAAAAGAAAATTGCAGCAGTATTTTTATTATTCTTAAGTTTAGGACTGAATGCTCAGAAAATTGAAACCCATGGAACAACTGACGGAAGCAGAGAACATGTACATGTAGAAGGTGATGGGCATACACATACAGCACCAGCACCTGAAACTAAAACAGCTCAGGACAGTGAGATAAAACAAAACTCATTAGCCTCTCCAATGGGGAAAATGAGAACCATTTCAGCTGATGAGATCATTGGAAGAAATAAAATCAGCAAAGAACACGCAGAGAAATTCGGTTACCTTTTGGTTCAGAACTTCGAAGGACGTATTATTCCAATGAACACACAGGCTTTAGAGGTTTTAAGAAAACTTTACAAGCATGATACCTTCAAAGGAACAGACGGAAAATCTCTTGATGCTAACCAATGGTTCCTTTCTATCAATACAGATACGGAAAGCTGGACATCAGTTCCTCTAATCAAAGTTGATGAAAAGGGTGGGAAAGCACTTCTTGAAAAAACAAAAGCCAATGAAGAGGGGTATACTTCTTTACTGAACTTATTCCCTGTAGATAAAAGAACTGGAATGTTGTCTTATGTTCTGGAAAGAGACTATAACGCAGCTTTTGCTAAAAAGCCGGCAGATCAGTCTGAATATGACAAGCAGGTGATTAAACTTAACGAAAGAGTTCAGATCTTTAATGAGTTTTTCAGTGGTCAGTTCTTAAGAATCGTTCCTGTGAAAAATGATGCTAATCACACTTGGCACTCATGGTTGGATCAGAAGTTTGAACCGGATATGGAGTCTCAGCAGGTAATGGGACCTTATTTTTCAGAAGTTATCGGTGCGCAGAGATCGGGAGATTGGAGCAAAGCAGATTCTGAATTGGTAAAACTTTCAGATTATCAGAAGAAATGGGGGAAAGCTGTTGTTCCTGATCAATCTAAAGTAGATCTTGAAGTATTCATGAACAATGTGAATATCAACTTTAAATTATTGATTTTCTATACGATTATCGGAGGTCTTCTTTTAATTTTAGGTTTTGTTGAGCTATTCAAGCCTAATAAAACTTTAAACAAAGTAATTAAAACAATTATTGCTATTGGGGCTATAGGATATGTATTCCACTTCCTGGGGCTTATAGCAAGATGGTATATTTCAGGACACGCACCTTGGAGTAACGGATATGAAGCAATTATCTTCATCTCATGGGTAGGTATTTCAGCAGGTTTTGCATTGTATAGAAATTCAAATGCCTTGATTCCTGCATCAGGATTCATGGTAGCTGTAATTATGATGGGATTTGCACACGGAGGTTCAGCACTTGATCCACAGATCACGCCACTGGTTCCGGTATTGAAGTCTTACTGGCTGATTGTTCACGTGGCGATCATTGTATCTAGTTATGGTTTCTTTGCCCTGTCAATGATTATTGCTGTACTATCTTTAATATTCTATATTATTTCAAGCAAAGAAACTTATAAAATTCACCATGATACAACCCTGAAAGAACTGGTAATTGTTTCTGAAATGTCATTAACAATTGGTCTTTTTGCTTTAACGGTAGGAAACTTCCTTGGAGGGATCTGGGCTAACGAATCATGGGGTAGATACTGGAGCTGGGACCCGAAAGAAACTTGGGCTTTCATTTCCATTATGGTGTACGCTTTTGTATTACACATGAGATTAGTTCCAGGATTAAGAAGCAGATGGGCGTTCCACGTAGCAACCATGTTTGCTTTCTGTTCAATGGTAATGACCTATTTTGGGGTAAACTACTACCTAAGTGGACTTCACTCATATGCAGCAGGAGATCCGGTACCAGTACCAGCTTGGGTATATATCGGAATCGCTACAATGATTACTTTAGCAGTCGTTTCTTATTTCAAGTTTAAAACTTTAACGAAGAAATAATCTTTAAAACATATCACTTAAAATCCCGGAAATCAATTCCGGGATTTTTTTGTGCCTAAGTCATCTGTGATTTTATAAATTCTATTATTTCTCTTTTTTTTCAGTCTGTTAATGCAAAAATTAAATCAGTTATTCTAAATGTTGAATTAGTTTTAACGCTATGTTCGCAAGGCTGATTATACTAGCTTTTTCATTTTCCGTTCGCAAGGGCACTTCGTTTAGCAAAGTGTGGTTTTTAGCTGAGTGAAACGCCTCTGCGTTCTTTTTCATTATAATTCATAAACTCTTAGTGAACCTCGCGTTTACTTTATCTGGTATTGATTTTATATTGCTAAAAAACTATGATTACTGATACGTTTTGAGATCTCGAAACACGTAACTCGTACCTCACCCTACATCAAAAAATCAAAATTTATCATTCAGAATTCAAAAAATATTGCTACCTTTATGATATCAAATTAATATCAAAATAAAAATTCAATCATGGAAAAACATTAAAACCCATGTCGGGTTATCTTACATTAGTGATCTGTTTGGTACTCTTCGTTGCTGCAGCATATTTTTTTATTTCAGGAGTAGATCAGAGTATTACATACGTTGTTATTGCTATGTTATGCTTTCTGTTGGCATGCTTTTTCTTGAAAGGGTTAATGATTATTCAGCCTAATCATTCAAGAGTATTGAACTTCTTTGGAAAGTATGTAGGAACTGTAAAAGACAACGGATTATTCTTTATCAATCCATTGTATTCCTCTCAGAAGATGTCACTGCGTTCAGAAAACTTACAGGGACAGACTTTGAAAGTAAATGACAAGATGGGAAACCCTATTGAAATTGCAGTAGTAATGGTATGGAAAGTAGGAGATACTTATAAAGCTGCCTTTGATGTAGAACGTTATTCAGACTTTGTAAGGATGCAGAGTGAAGCAGCTGTGCGTCATTTGGCGATGAGCTTTCCGTACGATAATCTGGAAGACGATCATGCTCCGATTACATTGAGAGAAGGAGGAGACAAAATCAATTCTATTTTGGAACAGGAACTTACAGACCGTCTTTCAAAAGCTGGAATCGTAATCCAGGAGGCTAGAATCTCGCATTTAGCGTATGCTTCTGAAATTGCAGGAGCAATGCTTCAAAGACAGCAGGCTACCGCTATTGTGGCGGCAAGAACAAAAATTGTGGAAGGAGCGGTTGGAATGGTAGATCTTGCCTTGAAAAAGCTTTCTGAAGAAAATATTGTTGAGCTTGATGATGAAAGAAAGGCAGCAATGGTAAGCAATTTAATGGTGGTTCTTTGTGGCGAAAAAGCGGCAACACCAGTATTGAATGCAGGAACATTGTATAACTAGCTGTAAAAATTAATCGTTCCCGTTTTATTGAAGTTATAAAGCTGGAATATAACCCAATGCGTCTTGCATCAAAAACAAGAATAATGAAATCAGAAAAAGCTCAGAACACTTCGGAAAACAAAGGCAAGAAATCCTTTGTCTTAAGGATAGATGAGTCTACCTATAAGCTCCTCGAAAAATGGGCCAATGATGAATTCAGAAGTGTGAATGGTCAGATTGAATATCTCCTGCATCAAAGCCTTGTTAACTCGGGGAGGAAGAAAAAAGACTAGCTTTGAAGGCAAAAATGGGGAAGATAAAGCCGAAGGAAAATGGTTTTAATTCATTAAAATGAGAAAATTGATATGGTATGAATATGAAAGTGTTTAATTTATTATCAATTTTTCTTCAGTGTTAAAAGAAATTAATCATTCTAATTAACCTTATAAAAAAGAAAGCAGAGAAATCTTTCTCTGCTTTTTTATTTCATACAACTCTGAAGCGAATCTGCTCCAAAGTAGAATATAACGAGCCAAATCAAGCCTTTAATGGTAAAGAAAGCAAACCCTGCCCATCCCACACGCTTGAACCACTTTTTAAACTTTGAGTTATTTTCTTGTGAATTTTCCATCGGTGATTGTCAAAAAGATTACCCTACAAAGATAAGCATGTTTATAATTAGTCCAAATAAAAAGCATATTAAAAAATTAAAGTTTTGAGGTTCGCATAATATTTTTATCTTTAGAGAGAACGAAAAGTAAGATTTTATGTCAAAAAAAGTAAAGGATTTCGGAATCGAAAAAACACTCAAAAACCTTGGTATTAAAGAAGAGAATAAAGGGACTTCAGTGGGCGGTAAATATTTCGCTTCAGGAAAGACGATAGAAAGCGTATCTCCTGCAGACGGGAAATTAATTGCTAAAGTAAAGACTTCCGGAGAAAGTGATTATGACAAAGTAATTGAAACAGCTCAAAAGGCATTTCAGGAATTCAGGCTGATCCCGGCTCCTAAGAGAGGAGAGATCGTAAGACAGCTTGGGTTAAAGTTAAGAGAATATAAAGATGATCTTGGAAAACTTGTTTCTTATGAAATGGGTAAATCTTTGCAGGAAGGACTTGGAGAAGTACAGGAAATGATTGATATCTGCGATTTCGCAGTAGGACTTTCAAGACAGCTTCAGGGATATACAATGCATTCAGAAAGACCTGGTCACAGAATGTACGAGCAATACCATCCGCTTGGGGTAGTGGGAATCATCACTGCATTCAACTTCCCGGTAGCAGTTTGGTCTTGGAACACAGCTTTAGCTTGGATCTGCGGTAACGTGACAATCTGGAAACCATCAGAAAAAACTCCGCTTTGTGCCATTGCATGTCAGAATATTATGAATGAAGTTTTGAAAGAAAACAACCTTTCAGAAGGAATTTCAAGTGTATTGGTAGCTGATCACGAAATCGGACAGAAATTAGTGGATGATAAAAGAGTAGCTTTAGTATCTTTCACAGGTTCTACAAGAGTAGGAAGAATGGTTTCTTCTAAAGTAGCAGAAAGATTCGGGAAGTCTATCCTTGAATTAGGTGGTAACAATGCGATTATCATTACTAAAGAAGCAGATCTTAACATGTCTATCATCGGAGCTGTTTTCGGAGCGGTAGGTACTGCAGGGCAGAGATGTACTTCTACAAGAAGACTGATTATCCACGAAGATGTATATGATGAAGTAAAAACAAGACTTGTAAAAGCTTACGGACAATTGAAAATCGGAAATCCATTGGATGAAGCTAATCATGTAGGACCACTAATTGACGTTGATGCCGTAAATCAGTACGAAGAATCTATCAAGAAATGTAAAAAAGAAGGTGGAAAATTCGTTGTTGAAGGTGGTGTTTTATCTGGAAAAGGATATGAATCCGGATGCTATGTGAAGCCTTGTGTTGCTGAAGTGAAAAACTCTTATGAGATTGTTCAGCATGAAACATTTGCCCCAATTTTATATTTAATCAAATACAAAACATTAGAAGAAGCTATTGCAATTCAGAATGATGTTCCGCAGGGACTTTCTTCTGCTATCATGACTCAAAACCTTAGAGAAGCAGAATTATTCCTTTCTCATGCAGGTTCAGATTGTGGAATTGCAAACGTAAATATTGGTACTTCAGGTGCAGAAATCGGAGGCGCTTTCGGAGGTGAAAAAGAAACCGGCGGAGGTAGAGAATCTGGATCTGATGCCTGGAAGTATTATATGAGAAGACAAACTAATACTATAAATTACACTGCACAACTTCCTTTAGCACAGGGGATTAAATTTGATTTATAAAAGCTTTACTTAAAGCAACCAAAAAACTATAAAAAACTTAATAACCTGAATGATTGAATGCTCAGTCTTTTGATTGCTTAATCATTCACTTATTAAATCACACAACAATTTATTATGGAACACACATTAGATATACAAGCAAATAAAGTTAAAGAAACAGTTGGAAAACACGTGTTGGCAGACGGTTTCGATTTCGTGATGGACATTGAAAAATCTCACGGATCATGGCTTTACGATAAACTTACAGACAGAGAATACCTGGATATGTTCTCTATGTTTGCATCAGCTTCCATCGGGTACAACCACCCGTATCTTGTAGAAAGATCAGAATGGTTGGGAAGAATGGCTGTTAATAAACCAACATTGGCAGACGTTTACTCAGAAGAATATGCTCACTTCTTAGAAGTATTTGAAAGAGTAGTTATTCCTCAGGAATTACAATATGCTTTCTTTATCGAAGGGGGAACTTTAGGCGTTGAAAACGCATTGAAAGCTTGCTTCGACTGGAAAACACGTAAAAACTTTGAAAAAGGTCTTGATACTGAAGCAGGAATCTGTATTCACTTCAAACAGGCTTTCCACGGAAGAAGCGGTTATACTTTAAGTTTAACAAATACTTCAGATCCTAGAAAGTACCAATACTTTCCAATGTTTAAGTGGCCAAGAATCTTAAATCCAAAATTATCATTCCCAATTACAGAGGAGAATTTAGCTGAAACAATTAAACAAGAGCAATTAGCTTTAGTTCAGATTGAAGAAGCAATTCTGATGAATCCTGATAAAGTAGCTTGTATCATCATTGAACCTATTCAGGCAGAAGGTGGTGACAACCACTTCAGAGATGAATTCTTATTAGGTTTAAGAAAGATCTGTGATGACAATGAAATCTTACTAATTTTTGACGAAGTTCAGACAGGGATTGCCATTACAGGTAAAATGTGGGCATTCCAGCATTTTACTGCTAAGCCGGATATCATTTCTTTCGGTAAAAAAGCTCAGGTTTGTGGAGTATTGGCTAACAAGGAGAAATTTGACGAAGTTCCGAACAACGTTTTCAGAGAAAGTTCAAGAATCAACTCTACATTCGGAGGAAACTTTATCGATATGCTACGTTTCCAATTGGTAATGGAAGTCATCGAAAAAGAAAACCTTGTAGAAAATGCAAGAGTTGTAGGAGATTTCCTATTAGAAAGCTTAAAAGCATTAGCTGAGAAATATCCATCAAAAATTTCCAATGCAAGAGGAAGAGGATTAATGTGTGCCATTGATCTTCCATCTGGAGCAGACAGAAACAAGATGATGACTGAATTATTCAATGACGGATTAATCATTCTTCCTTGTGGTGATCAGTCTTTACGTTTCAGACCACACCTTAATGTTACCAAAGAAGAAATTCAGCTGGCATTAGATAAAATTGAAAGCAATATTAATAAAATTTAAAAACAAAGATTTGTAATTTTCAAAAAAACATTGTACATTTAGATACTCAAACAATTAGAATATGGAAAGAAGTACGAGAGTATCAGTTTACGAAAGTGATAACCCTTCAGAAATTCAGTTGGTTAAGTCTAAATTGGATGATGCACAAATTACAAACTCTGTTGAAAACAACTATCTTACATTTACCACAACACCTACAGCAACATCGCTAAAGGTAATGGTGGATCTGCAGGACGAGAAGAAAGCATTTGAAATTATTGATGCTTATCTTCAACAAAATGAAAATTATTAAAACAATTTCATAATTTTAAATTTTACTACTTCGAACCGAAAATTAATTTCTAATTAGTTTTCGGTTTTTTAATTAAATCAATTATTAAATTATTAAAAAACTAAATGTTTAAAAGATAATTTGAAGAAACTATTATTATCAATCAGAACCAAAAGCTAGTATTGGTCTGATTTAAATTTGACACAAAGTTTTAGTAACCTTATGCTATATTTTTTAGAAAGCAAAGAAAGAATCAATGAAATTGATTCTCATGAAGTGATCGCACAGCCATCCGCTTATTCAACGACGAAGTCACAATCTTTGCTCACTTAAAATCTTAAGCTTTATAAATAAAATATTTGCGTTAATAAAAAGCGGACTTTAGTTCAGATAATCAAAGATAAGTAGTTCAGACTTTTAACTTTTTAACTTGATGTTTTTTTAATCAAAATCAACAACATGAATCCAGAAATCAAACTAAGAAAATCGGAAATTGAAGACAGAGACATTATTTGGGGAATCATCCAGCAATCCATTGAAAGAAGAAGACAGGACGGAAGCACACAATGGCAGAATGGCTATCCTAATCTTGATACAGTAGAAAGCGATATTGCAAAAGGTTTCGGATATGTGCTTACAGTAGACGGAAAAATTGCAGTGTATGCAGCTTTAATTCTTAATGATGAGCCTGCATACAGTAAAATTGAAGGAGCCTGGCTGAGCGATGGAGAATTTGTAGTGGTACATCGTGTGGCGATTGATGAAAAATTTGCAGGACAGGGTATGACTAAGAAGCTTTTTGATCACATTGAAGACTTCACAAGATCTAATGGAATCCAAAGTGTAAAAGTAGATACCAACCATGATAATATTGCAATGCTGAAGATCCTTGAAGGCAAAGGATATTCCTATTGCGGAGAGGTCCTTTTAAAGGATGGGCTGAGAAAGGCTTTTGAGAAGATTATAATTTAAGCAAAAAGTTAAATCAACTTTCATTGAATTTTTAAAACGCTCTTTATTTATAATCTCTATCAGCTTTGTTCGTTTGGTTCTGAACTAATTTTTACATTTGTTCAAATTTTTATATTATGCACCAAAGTATAGAAATTGATGAGAAAATTTTTCAGGATGCCGTAAAGTTCTACGGCACCATTTTCAACCTACCCCCATTAGCCTCAAAATCTATTCCTACCTTCTTTTTGATTATGAGAAAGTAGGAATTACTTTTGATGAGTTTGTTGAAGTGCTTTCTGCGAGTAAAAGTTCTGTTTCTACAAGTATTTCATTGTTATTGAATGCACAACTTATTGTAGATCACAACAAAATGGATGAGCGGAAACGGTATTTTTTCATCAATGATGAATACAAGAAAATTCGATTTGAGAAAATTGTCCAAAAAATGCAGGACGAATTAAAGCTATTAGATGATTTAAACAATTTTAAAAAAAGTAAAGACGATGGATACAACGAAAGAATAGAAGTTTACAAAGCACTCTTAAATAAAAACATAGAAAATATTCAGGAATCTCTTAATAAACTATAAAATGAATAATAAGCTAGTTATACTTTCAATGGCAGCGCTTTCTCTCACAGCCTGCAAAAAAGAAGCTCCGAAACAGGATGGTGCCAAGCCGTACCCTGTTGTTTCTGTGGAGGCAAAAAATATAGTAGGTTATCAGACGTTTCCGGCTACCATTCAGGGTAGAGTGAACAATGATGTACGTGCTAAAATACAGGGATATATTACCCAGTTACTGGTAGATGAAGGACAGTATGTTACCAAAGGACAGCCTTTGTTCCGTTTGGAAACCAATATTCTTACTGAAAATGCGGCTGCTTCCAAGGCAGGAATTGGAGCTGCTGAATCCAGTATTGCTGCTGCACAGGCATCTGTAAATGCTGCACAGGTAGAAGTAAACAAACTGAAACCTCTGGTTCAGAAAAACATTATCAGTAATGTACAGTTGCAGACTGCTCAGGCTCAACTTGCACAGGCTCAGGCTCAATTACAGCAGGCACATGCTGCCAAAAGACAGGCTGAAGCCAATTATAAAGGAGTAGAAGCGAATATTGAATATTCCATCATTCGTGCGCCTATTTCAGGGGTAGTCGGAAGACTTCCGTTAAAGGTGGGAAGTTTGGTAGGACCATCTGACCAAACTCCATTGACAACGATTTCTGACACTTCAGAGATCTTTGCTTACTTTGCAATGAATGAGAAAGAATATTTCAACTTCCTTGAAAAAGCTCCAGGAGCTTCTATGCCTGAGAAAATCAAAAATTTACCAATGGTAGAGCTTCAGTTAGCCAACGGAAGCCTTTATCCTGAAAAAGGAAGAATTGAAGCCATCACAGGCCAGATTGATCCTACAACGGGAACCATTCAGTTCAGGGTTGCATTCCCTAATGCTCAAAAATTATTAAGCAATGGTAACAGTGGAACCATCAGATTCCCTCAGCATTATGATAATGTTCTTGTAGTTCCTGAAAGTGCTACTTACGAGCAGCAGGGTATTGTATATGTATACAAAATAGAAAAAGGAGATACAGCTAAAAATGTTGTTGTAAATGTTATTGACAGAATCGACAATTTAGCGTTGATCAAATCAGGAGTGAATAAAGGTGAAAGAGTTATTGCAGCAGGTATCGGAGGGTTGAAGCCAGGTACAGCTGTGAAGCCGAAACCAATTAAAATGGACAGTCTTGTTGAATCTATAAAACCGAAATTCTAATGATAAAAAACTTTATTAACAGACCGGTTTTATCTACCGTAATCTCAATTTTGATTGTGATTCTCGGTGTGCTAGGACTGATCTCGTTACCGGTTACGCAATATCCGGATATTGCACCACCTACGGTGAGTGTTTCCGCAAACTATACGGGAGCCAATGCCGAAACGGTGATGAAAAGTGTGGTAGTACCTTTGGAAGAACAGATTAACGGGGTGGAAGGAATGGATTATATCACTTCCAGTGCCGGGAATGACGGATCTGCCCAGATCCAGGTTTTCTTCAAACAAGGGATTGACCCGGATATTGCTGCAGTAAACGTGCAGAACCGTGTGGCGAGAGCAACACCACTTCTGCCATCTGAAGTAACCCGTTCAGGGGTTGTAACGCAGAAGCAGCAGACCAGCGCCCTGATGTATATGTCTTTCTATTCTGAAAATAAAGATCTGGATGACGTATATCTTCAGAACTTTTTGAATATTAATATTATTCCTAACCTGAAAAGGGTAAATGGTGTAGGGGATGCCAACGTTTTCGGAGGTAAGAACTACTCGATGAGAATCTGGCTGGACCCTGCAAAAATGGCTGCCTATGGAGTAACACCTACAGATGTTACCAATGCAATCAACGAGCAGAGTAGAGAAGCTGCTGCAGGTTCTATCGGACAAAATAGCGGAAGTTCTTTTGAATACATTATCAAATATGTAGGTAAATTTAACGATAAAGAACAGTACGATAATATCATCATTAAAGCCCTTGCAAACGGACAAAACCTGATGCTGAAAGATGTTGCCAAAGTAGAACTGGCAGGTCAGTCTTACACTGGTGTCGGGGAAAACGGAAACAATCCTTCCATCAGTATGGGGATCTTCCAGACTCCGGGATCTAACGCACAGGAGATTATTAAAAATATCAAAGCTTATCTGAAATCTGCAGAGGGAACTTTTCCGCAGGGAATCAAGTATACTTTTAACTTTGATACCAACGAATTCCTTGAAGCTTCAATTGAAAAAGTAGTACATACCCTGATTGAAGCGTTTATCCTGGTATTTATTGTAGTATATATTTTCCTTCAGGATTTCAGATCTACTCTGATCCCAGCTATTGCGGTTCCGGTATCTATTGTGGGAGCGTTCTTCTTCCTGAATCTCTTCGGATATTCATTGAACCTCTTAACCTTATTTGCACTGGTACTGGCGATCGGTATTGTGGTGGATGACGCCATTGTGGTCGTCGAGGCCGTCCATGCGAAGATGGAGCACGGTATTTCAGATGCGAAAAAAGCTACGGTAGAAGCAATGGATGAAATTACAGGAGCTATTATTTCTATTACTTTGGTAATGGCAGCTGTATTTATCCCGGTAACCTTCATTACAGGTCCTACAGGGGTATTCTACCAACAGTTTGGTATTACGCTGATTATTGCCATCATCATTTCTGCAATTAATGCATTAACATTGAGCCCTGTTTTATGTTCATTATTCTTAAAGCCTCACGCAGAGCATCATGCAGAATATCAGAACTTAAATATTCTACAGAAATTTTTCTACAAGTTCAATATTGCTTTTAAAACAACTACTGAACGTTACGGAAGAGGATTTGTATTCCTTTTAAGACATAAATGGGTAACCCTGATTATTTTTGCGGTTACCGGAGGTATTTTATTCTGGGCAAGCAGCAGTATGAAGAAAGGTTTTGTACCTACAGAAGACAGAGGAATTATCTTTACAGACGTTCAGCTTCCTCCGGGAGCTTCTATGGAAAGAACTTACAACGCTTTGAAAACTCTTCAGGCTAAAGCTTTGAAAGTTCCGGGGGTACAGAATGTTACCATTTCTACAGGTAGAGGATTCTTATCCGGAAACGGAAGTAATAATGGTCTTGCGTTTGTTAAGTTGAAGCCATTTGAAGAAAGGAAAAAAGGTGGGCAGACTTCTGAAGATATTACGAAAAAACTATTCGGAATTGTAGGAGCTGTTCCTGATGCTAAAGTAGTATTCTTCCAGCCACCAAGTGTACCAGGTTTTGGTAGTAGTGCAGGTTTTGAAATGGTATTGCTGGACAAATCAGGGGGAGATTATGCTGATCTGGACAATAAAACAAATGAATTTATTGGTAAGTTGATGCAGAGACCGGAAATTCAGTTTGCCCAAACGTCATTCAATACCAGATACCCTCAGTATCAGATGGAGATTAATGTTCCGCTAGCTAAACAGCTTGGAGTTTCTGTAAATGATATTCTGGCTACCATGCAGGGATATATTGGTGGTATTTATACTGCTGACTTTACCAAGTATGGAAAACAGTTCAGAGTAATGGTTCAGGCACTCCCTGAAAACAGAAAGAATATTGACAATCTAAACGAACTTTATATAAGAACTGGTTCAGGTATCATGTCTCCGATTTCACAATTTGTAACATTAACAAAAGCATATGGGCCACAATCTGTAAGCCGTTATAACCTATTTACCTCTGTGAAAGTAACGGGAGCTAACTCTGAAGGATACAGTTCCGGAGATGCTATTACTGCCGTACAGCAGGTGGCCAGTGAAACCCTGAATCAAAACTATGCAGTAGAATTTACCGGGTTGACGAGAGAAGAATTAAATTCAGGATCTCAGACTCTTTTGATCTTTGCATTGAGTTTAATCTTTGTATACTTTATCCTTTC
The DNA here is from genome assembly GCF_004119455.1 of Chryseobacterium sp. CH25. GTDB lineage: Bacteria > Bacteroidota > Bacteroidia > Flavobacteriales > Weeksellaceae > Chryseobacterium. The sequence continues at coordinate 44,801 of NZ_NRQT01000001.1, read as the reverse complement.
TGCACAGTATGAAAGTTATATCCTTCCGCTGGTTGTTGTAATTTCTCTTCCTTTAGGGGTAATGGGAGCTTACTTAGGACAGAAGGTGATGGGCTTGGAAAATAATATTTATTTCCAGATTGCACTGATCATGCTGGTGGGACTATTGGCGAAAAATGCAATCCTTATCGTGGAATTTGCTGTTCAGAGAAGACATCATGGTGAAACGATTGTAATGTCTGCGATCAATGCTGCTAAAGCTAGGGTAAGACCTATTCTAATGACATCATTTGCCTTTATCTTCGGTTTATTACCGTTGGTTTTAGCAAGTGGAATTGGAGCTGTAGGTAACAGATCCATTGCAACCGGTGCAGCTATAGGATTGTTGATAGGAACGGTATTGGGATTATTTGTAATTCCGGTATTGTATGTGATTTTTGAATCTATACAGGAAAAGATCAAACCTATTAAAAAAGAAGACATCAATTTAGCCGAGTAAAAATAAATTAGAGAAGCTGGAACTGAACTTAGAATTTTTTCATGTTCAGTTTCTAACCTCTGATTTCTAACTTCTAATTTTAAACAATGAAGAGTTTAATAAACATCATAAAAGGAATAACTTTCTCAGCCATTATGCTGGGAGCCATCACGTCCTGTATGGCCAGAAAGGAATACGAAAGGCCGAAGAACGTTGTTGATGAAAAGCTTTTCCGTACAGATATGCTTCCTTCAGACAGTACCAGTGTAGCGAATGTTTCCTGGAAGGAAATCTTTACAGATCCAATACTTCAGGGGCATATTTCCAAAGCTTTGGACAATAACCTGGACATTAGGATTGCTTTACAAAGTATCAGTTCTGCAGAAGCTTATCTTAAACAAAGTAAGGCTGCCTATGCTCCAACTCTTTCTGTAGGACCCAATTATACTTTCCAGACACAGTCTCTTAATACCCAATTTGGGCAGATTATCGGAGAAAGACGTTACGTGAACCAGTTTGATATTACAGCCACCTTAGGTTGGGAAGCTGATATCTGGGGAAAAATGAAGGCACAGGAAAAAGCACAGGTAGCAGCGTATTTTGGAACGGTAGCAGCGCATAAAGCTGTGAAAAGCAGTCTTGTTTCTTCCATTGCTTCTGCGTATTACCAGTTGTTGACATTTGATGCACAGAAAAAGATCATTACAGAAACAATTGCTATTCGTGAGAAAAACCTGGAAACCACAAAAGCTCTGAAAGCTTCCGGAACCCTTACAGAGGTAGCCGTGCAACAGAGTGAAGCGCTTGTATTCAATGCTAAATCTTTATTAATCGATATTGATACACAGATCCAATTGCTTGAAAATACGATGAGCCTTTTGATGGGAGAACCATCTCATACTATTGAAAGATCTACGCTGGAAGGACAGAATCTTCCAATTGATCTTAAGTTAGGATATCCGGCACAATTATTAGCTAACCGTCCGGATGTCATGAGAGCAGAGTACAACTTGATGAATGCATTTGAGCTTACCAATGCTGCAAAAGCCCAGTTTTATCCTACACTAAAGCTTACAGGAACCGGTGGTCTTCAATCTGTAGATATCGATCACCTGTTTAATGTAAACTCATTATTTGCGAATGTAGTGGCAGGATTAGCTCAACCTATTCTGAACAAAAGAACCATCAAGACTAACTATGATGTAAGTCTTGCCAATCAGGAAACTGCTTATCTGAACTTCAGAAAAACAGTGCTTACCGCTGGAAAAGAAGTTTCAGATGCTATCAGAGTGTTCTCCGTTCAGGATTCATTTATTGACTTGAAGCAAAAAGAACTGAATGCCTACAAAAATTCTGTAGAATATTCCCAGGAATTGGTCAACTACGGGATGGCTAACTATCTTGAAGTTCTGAATGCCAGTGTTAATTCATTGAATGCAGAACTGAATATTTCCAATGCGAGATATAATAAAATGAAGGCTGCCGTTGAGCTCTATCAGGCTCTGGGTGGAGGCTGGAAATAAACAGTATCTTGTAATAAATAATAAATGCGTGTGTCAGAGATGGCACACGTTTTTTTATGTTGGATGCAAAAGTGTCTATATTGTTCCTAATATTTCCATTGCTTTTCTTTCCTGAACAGATAGTATTTTTAAAGTTTCTGATGCTTCCTGAATATATTTAAAATCTTTTGTCTTGCTCACTTTCTCAAATAACTGAGCTACAGTTGTCCAGTGTTCTGCAATTTCAGAAAAGGCTTCATATCCTGTTTGGAATTGCTCAAGTTTAAATAAATTATAGCTTTCTTTTAAAAAGTCCCGGTAAAGGTTCCTAAACAATGCTCCGCCGGTTCCTGCTTTTTCCATCATCATCGCTGAAAGTCCAAATTCATCTTCAATATTCTTACTGGTATGGAACCATTTGATAATCTCAGTGCTTGTTTTCAAAATTCCTTTATAAGCTACATTGGTTATAGGTGGATTCAGGTATTCGATGGAATTATTTCTGATAGAAGTGAAGACAGCCTCTTTCAAATCAAATTCTTTATCTGATTTTTTTAGGGTATAATAGAGATTTTTAGAGGCCATAGGTCCTTTTTCAGCACGTGCCATGGCCAGACTTTTTAAAGAAGTCTGAACCTGTACGCCCTGTTGTCTGGTATCAACCAGGAAAGCATTTTGATGATCATATCCATAAACGGCAGCATAATGTCCTGCAAAATGAAATGGGTTTGAAAAATATTCCAAATGAAAGCAGTCCATTTTTAATCCAACAACATGTCTATTATCAAGAAGTTCTTTCACAGCAGTCCATGCTTTTTGAGGCGAAGAAGTTTCTTTCACAGTTAATTCCAGATTCAGATTTCTAGCTATATTTTGAGTCAGCACATCAGGTTTTACCCGGCCTCCAATGAAAGGGAAGTCCATTGTTTTCATATTCCAATAGATAAAACCGAGGCCTTCACCCAATCCGAACAGCATAGGTTCAGATAGACCTATCCCAAGTTGCAGTAATAAAGTTCCTGTTGCTGTTGTTTCGCAATGCTGCCCGTTAAATGGCTTTATATTTTCTATTTTCATTCGATTTCTGGTATTAGTCTGATTAATGTCTGAAAATTACTTAAATATCACGATATAAATAAAATATGATTTGTTTTTTGATTAAAGAATTGAATAAATACAAACTGTTACCTTAAAAAAATAGGTTAAAATTTTTTAAATATAAAATTCAATTTGGAAATATGTATTTAACTACGTAGTTTTATACTTTAAAATAAACAATATGAAATTGCAGGTACAATCCATAGGGAATACATATTCAGAGCAGGCAATTGATCTGATTCTGAATATTCAGCAAAAAGAATTTAATATACCGATTACTGTAGAAGACCAGCCAGATTTAAAGCAAATAGAAAGTTTTTATCATGAGGCCGGAGGAAACTTCTGGGGAGCATTTATAGATGGAGAACTGGTAGGTTCTATTGCTTTGGTGAAGTTTGATGAGAGGGCAGGAGCCATCAGAAAGATGTTCGTGAAAAAAGAATTCAGAGGTAAAGAGTTGAATATAGCTCAGATTTTATTGGAAATTTTAATTGCTTTCTGCCGTGAAAATAAAATTCATGATCTATATTTGGGAACAATAACAGTATTGCAGGCAGCTCAACGGTTTTATGAAAGAAATGATTTCATAAAAATCAAAAAAGAAGAACTTCCGGAACGTTTTCCACTAATGAGTGCTGATGATATTTTTTATCACTTACATATTGACTGAACATGAATGTTATCAACGAAGCAGGAATCCTTGCTATCTCCACAAGAATGCACCGTCTCAGTGAACAGCTGAGAAAAGATGGTGCTCTGATTTATAAAGCCTTTGGAATTGATTTTGAACTGAAATGGTTTCCCGTAATCTACACTATTTATCAGAAAGAATTAGCAAGTGTAGTAGAAATTGCTAATGAAATAGGATACACCCATCCATCTACCATCACTTTGCTGAAAGAGTTAGAAAAACAGGAACTGATAGCATGGAAAAAAGACAAACAGGATGAGCGCAAAAGACTGTTTATGCTGACTTCCAAAGGACATGAACTTATAGAGAAAATGAAGCCTGTCTGGGAACTGATGTCTCAGATACTCGGAGACATTTCTGATAATCAGAATAACCTGCTGGCCGCTATTAATGAAGCAGAAGAGAAAATTGCCAGCCAGTCTTTCTACCAAAGAGCTTTGCAGCTTAAAAATGCAAAGTAAATATTAAAATTTACGATCCTGAGTATATTTTAATATAGAGTCAATAATTTATTGCTTACTATCCATGTTGCTGATCATCTGAATGCAACATGGATATTTTGTTTAATAAAAGCTACTGTTAAAAGACCTTTTAAATTCATTGTCGTAGTTCTACTACAATTTTTGAAATAATAGGTAATTCATTTTGTCGTGAATATTTAAGGTGATATATTGCATTACCAAAATCACCGAAAAAACTTATGAAAAAATATAATAATCAGTCCTGTATAAAAGTGCTTCCAGGTACTTAAATGTGGAATAAATTTTTCTGAAAATTCCCACTGAACCCATCTCGGATCAATCATTAAAAAGCTTGTTCAAGAGGCCGTTGCAAGCTGCCGATTGGTTCTTTGAGCTAAAGGGTCTCACCTGCAAAGGTAGAATATCCAAATAAGTCATACACCAAAAAAATTGATGTCATGTTTCAGGAACAGAATAATCTTCCCAAACCGGAAATAGATTCAGACAAGCCAGGTTTTGTAAACAAAATCCAGGACAATAAAAAAATGAAAGAAGCAAAGAAAATTGCTTCAAAAGTGAGTAACGCAGTCAATGTAGTGAATACAGGAAAACAATTCCTGAATCAGCCTTTGTTGCCGAATGAGCCTTCCATTATTAAAGAAAAACTTTGGGCAAAGCAGCCTACTTCCAGAATATTTAATGCAGACAGTATTCCCGAAAGTGCCATAGCAGGAATTAACCGGGTAGTAAAGCTTGATATTCATGTGGAGGGCAAACCCATAAAATATTTCAAAAATTTTAAACTTACACAAAGTGCCACCAAACATCATGAATTCGAGTTGATTCTCGCTCATGATACTTTAGGTAGTGCGGAAAACCATAATCTTGAAGAAGTACAGAATTTCCTTGGAAAAAGGATTACGGTAGTCTTCAAATATAAAGATGTGGAAGGTGGTGCCGAACGAAATTTTGTAGGAGTTATCACAGAAGTTGGTTTCAGCCAGGAAAAAGGAAGTCTGGGCAATCTTGTATTGTCCGGTTTCAGTCCAACTATTTTACTGGATGCGGCGCCTCACATTCAAAGTTTTGGGGGTGCACAGCCTATTAGTTTGAACAGTATAGCTAATGAAGTGATTAAAGAAGGGTTAGGCCAGGGGAAATACGATTTCAGAGTAGATGCCCGTCATGGCAATGTATCTTACAGTTCTCAATACGGAGAAACCCATTATAATTATCTGGCCAGAATGGCTGAAGCCTATGGAGAACAGTTTTTCTACGATGGAGAAGTACTTCATTTCGGACAGCTGCCACCACAGGAAAAACCTGTATTGTTAACTTATGGCAGTAACCTTACAGACGTTAAAATCAAAATGAAAGCCCAGCATGTGAACCCTTCATTTTATGGTTACAATAGCAGTAAAAATGAGAAATTTAAAGGCGGAAGTTCCAAAATAACGCATACCTCAGATATTGCCAAGCGGGCTTATGAAATTTCAGAAAAGACTTTTCAAACACCATCTTTAAGAGTAGCTCCCATTAAAGCTTCATCATTTATGGATATTGATGCTTCTCAAAAGGGAACTGCAGGAAGCAAAGCTTCAGAAGTTTTTGTGACTTCCGGGAATACAACGGTACCGTTTCTTTATCCGGGATGTATTGCAGATATTCAGATGCGTAAAACAGATACCAACGATACTTCTTATTTTACGAAATTAATGCTGATAGAGGTAACTCATCAGGTGGATGCACGTGGATATTACGATGGATCTTTCCAGGCAATAGCCTCTGACACCGGATTTATACCAAGACCGGAATTTACGGTTCCTGTAGCAGAACCTCAGTTTGGAAAGGTGATTTCAAATACCGATCCTGAAAATCAAGGCCGTGTACAGGTCCAACTCGACTGGCAAAGCGGACAGGATACTACAGAATTTATCAGGGTGATGTCACCGGATGCAGGAAGCAGTGAAAAAGTAGGCAAAAACCGTGGTTTTATGTCTATTCCAGAAGTAGGAGATCAGGTGATTGTTAATTTTGTACATCTTCATCCGGACCGTCCTTTTGTCATGGGCGGAATGTACCATGGCGGAATTGGAGCTGGTGGTGGTGCCGGAAATAATGTTATGAGTTTCAGCGGTAGAAGCGGTGCAGAATTGAAATATGACAATGGTGCCGGATCTATGAATCTTAAAGATCAGGGTGGTGCCAATATGAATTTTGACGGAACCGGAAATGCAACCACCAATGCTAATAGCAACCATACTGTAAACGCAGGAAGTACCAATGTAATCAACGTTGGTGGCAAGAAAGATGCTCCACCACAATCATTATTAAAAATGGATGCAGGAGGAAATATTACCCTTGATGGTAAAACAAGCATCACATTACAGGTGGGAGATAATTCTATTACCATATCAGAAGCTGGAATTATGGCATCAGCAGGAAAAGGTATGATTGATATTACTGCCCTTACTGGAGCATTAGGACTGTCAAGTAAAGGTGGTCCTATGGATATTAGCACAGATTCGCCACTTACCATTACAGGAGGGCCAAGTGCTGTGATGTCTTCCGGAGATACCAATATTATGTAATTCTAAAACAGAAATCATGGATGAGTTAGAATACATAACCCTCAATGCCCTGATGATGTGTGATCAGGGAGCTGCCCCGGATTTCTTCAAGCCTACGTTCAATACAAAGGTGAAAATCCACGGTTGTCTTGTGGCTACCAATAAAGATGCAACTCCTTTGATTAATATTCCATCCTTTAAGGTGTGTAAAATAAGTGGTGGTCCCTGTACGCCCACAACTGTTCCTATGACCTGGCAGGATACCTGGCAGGTAAAAATTAACGGAATCAGATCTTTAATAGGAAAAAGTACCTGCCAATGCCCTGTGGGTGGAAAGATAGAATTTATGACCAGCGGGCAGGTTCCTCTTCCGGACGATGCTGCTCAGGAAGTAAAAGATATGCAGGATCAGGCACAGCGTGAGCTTGATGACAGTGGACATGGAGACAGTGTAGGGGAAGCTGGTTTTGTAGAAGGGATGATCCCCGTTTGGGGAAGCGGCCGTGATCTTATTAATGATATACAAACTGGAGATGTTGGCGGCAGTCTTATGAATGCCGGATTTCTAATCTGGGATGTAGCTTCTATTGCTGTAGGGGTGGTTTCCTTTGGAACGGGAACGGTAGCGATGCAAGGAGCAAAAGCAGGAGTGAAAGGCGCTATAAAAGCAGGTGCGAAAGCGATCTCTAAAGAAGCATTGCAGCAGATGGGAAAAGCTGCGCTGAAAAAACTGAGCAAGGAAGCTTTAAAGAAAAGCGTAGATGATGTTGCTAAAAAACTGCTTAAAACCTGTGTTTTTGCCTGTTTTCCAGCTGGAACCCCTGTTCATACCGAACATGGAATTAAAAATATTGAAGACATCCGCATCGGAGATCTGGTATGGGCTTATGATGAAGATACGGATACTGTAGCTCTTCAGCCGGTGATTGATCTGATCACCAATGAAAGTGACCATACGATTAGTATTTATACAGAAGCCGAAGTGATTGAAACAACAGCGATACATCCTTTTTATACTGAGGAAGGCTGGAAAGATGCTTCAGAATTAGAAATAGGCGAAAAAATTCTAACCAAAAATGATGAGAAAGTTACCATTGAAAGAACAGAATATAGCTATGAACCTAAAAAAGTTTATAACTTTACGGTAGCCCATTTTCATACCTATTTTGTAGGATTGCTGGCTTTATTGGTCCATAATTCTGGAAGATGCTTGTCTCAAATGATTTTGGAATCTCAGAAATGGTTTCAGAGAGTTAGACGTGGATATTTTTTTAATTTAGTATGGAATGGTGAATTACGTAAGCAAGCATTAGAAAAAGGATTTAAATATTCTCAAGAAGTAAGAGTTTTATTAAAGAATGGTGGAGAAGGTGCTATTGATGGCTTAATAAGATTAAAAGACGGAACATATAAAATAATTGAACGTAAAGCAAGTGATTTAAGTAAAATAACTGATAAAACCATTAAAAGTTATATTGATGATGCAGCTCATTATGCTGAATCTACAATTAAAGAAACAGGTAAGAAAATACCATCAGCAAGTAGTGTAATTTTGCATGTGGAAAATAAAGGTAATTTAAGTAAAGAACTATTAGACCATGCCGCAAAAAAAGGAGTTACTATTGTTGATGATATGTCACAATTTATAAAGTAAAAATTATGTATACAAGGAAATTTGCAGATTATAATACTGCTATGGGAGAAATCATAATGAGTGAAGAAACTACTCTTGAGGTACTTTTATCCAATGAATTTGGATTGAATATCCCTGAACAATTTTCAAATATTTCTCCAGAAGATTGGGCTAAATATGCATTTGAGAATAATCTGGAATATGCTATCACATTTTATAAGGATCAGAAGCCGTATGCTACAGTTAGTAATACAACTCTTTCAATAAGTATTAAATATTATGAAGAAAAAGAAGGTGGGTTGAAAGTATATTTAAGTACAAATTTTATGAAAGGCCATATTGATGATGGATTTGTGCCTTATGATAATAATAAAATATTTTTAAGCCAAATAGATAGGATAGGAGGTTTAGGCCAAACAATACTTTTTTATTCGCAAAAGAAAAAAAATAATGTTTTTTCAGAAGAGTTTACTGAAACTAATGGTAATGTTGAGCTTGTAGAACAATTCGGAACTGCAGATTTATCTAAACATTGGTTTGATACTCCTAAAGATTATTTAGACTATGAAGCATTATTGGATTACCAGAATCTATTCAATGAGCTCCCATCAGTACCTGCTTAAAAATATTGTTTGTTTGTATGAGCAAAAAATTAAATCAAGGAGATCTATTTTATTTACAACTTGAAGAGTCTGATAAGTTTATTTTCGGGCAAATTCTGTTCGATGTTGAAAAACAATATTTTACACCCTCTATTGAGCAAGATGATGAATTATACTTTGATGTCTATGAAGAATGTCAGTTAATAAGAATGTATAAAGGGATCTATGATAAACCAGATCTTCCTGAACATTTGGAAACATTAATAGACGGGGTTTTTACTTATAGGATTGATTCAAAGGCTAATAGATTAAAATGGGGAAAGACAGGACATTTAACGGTAGACCACCAATCTGTTGAATTTCCTGAAATTATTGGTGATGCATATGGAAGTATTCAGCTGCTAAGAGGGGAACTTCATTTTAAAACACAATACAAAGATATTAATGATTTTGAAATTAATTGGAGTGCAGAATATCCCGAAGTATTGGCTAATGAGTGTGTTCATTTACAAGGGCGCGAAGATCTGATTGCTGGAGAACATTATAGCGATAGTTTTAAGGAAATGGATTTAAGGAATTTTCCTGAATTAAGAGATAAAGTTTATAAAGATTTGAATTTAGATTCTAATAAAAGCTATTATGAATTATCTAAGGAAATGGGATTTGATTTAGCCAGATTTTATGAACAGTAATTTTAATATATAATTATGGGTGCTTGGGGAGATCATTAATCAAATTGCACCGGAGTCAAAATAAAGTAATGAGCATTTCAAACTTCTTTTTTGGGGAAAATATTCCTCTTCTTCAACTTGAAAAATTCTCACAGGAATATACCCTAAATGTGGAGAACACCTTTCTGATGGGTAAGGAAAATCCCCCAGTCTCTTTAAAAACCTCATCTGAACTGTTGGTTGACCAGCAGAAAGAATCAGATTTTATTTACAATACCATAACCCTTCAGGAAATTACAGGAGATACGGAAGATCATGTCATGAAACCTTTTTTGTTGCAAAGTCTTACCCTTTCTGATATTTCGCGTAATCTTTATATCAAACGAAATACAAACGGAAAAATCCTCTCTGTTGAAAATAAAGATGAACTGTGGAAGAGTTGGGAAGAATGGAAAGAAAATAAGATGGCAACAGTTTTCCCGGAAGAAAAAGATCAGGTTAAACTGGTTGCCAATTATGAAAAAGGATTGAAAAGTTTTGAGGATGAACTGAAGAAGAACTTACAATATATTTTACTGCTACCGGAAGTTTACAGTCTGATATTTCCACCTAATGAATATTACAGTTTTCTATCCAGTCCATTGAATATCCGTTCCAGATTGATGCAGGGAGTAGAGTATCACTATCAATTGAAACTGGTAAAGCTTGAAGAAGAAAACAATACTCTTTTTACAGAGTTTCATGCTGAGCTTAACAATAGAGAAGAGCTTATGAAAAGTCATATCAAAAAGCTTTATGACAATGAGAAAGAATTTTCCATTGACCAGTTTGAGTTCAATGTGAAAGTAAAATATAATTTTGAAAAATCAACCGGCAGAATAATGGATGCTAAACTTCATTTCATAGAAAAAATGCATGAGCATCTTGCTTACCTGATTGATATGGATTTAAAGGTTAAATCGGTTGAGTAGTAATGATATTGATTGTGGGATGAAAAAAGGATTGCTGTTTCAAATACAGCTTATCATCTTCTGTGAGTTCATTGGTTCCAAGTGCAATCCCATTCCATGGCTTTCCGTTATTCGGTTTATTACCCAATTCAATAGAGTCAATTTTAATTTTTTTATGAAGTCCTATTGTTGTTAAATCCATCAATTGACCTGGAGTTATTTCTCCTTCTACAATTTCTCCAAGGAGATAAAAACTTCTGTTGGTAAGTTGGAAGACACTTTCAATTTTAAATTTTGCCACCAGATTATGCCAGCTGTATCTGCAGTATCTGCATTGCTTTGCATAAGGAGTGCGGGCCAGCCTGTTACATTTAGGACAATTATTAAAAAATACTTTTTCTGGAGTTTCAGTCATTATTCGTTGAATTATTTTTAATTCGAATTCATTATAACCATTCTGAAGAAGAGAGGTGATTTCAGGATCAGAACTTATCCAGTTTTTCTCTGTAAGTATCCTTTTCATTTTGGGATTATCAGAAGTTTTGCAAGTAAACATATGAGATTTCAGTGCTAATTTTTCGCGATTAGTCATCAGATTACTAAAATAGGTTATGATATAATATATAGTTTCCTTGTCCATTACAATAGAAATGATTTTTAATTTTTGTCCCGTCTAATTTATTACTTATTTTTTTAGATAATAGGAGAGTATAGCACTATCTTTTAAAAGAAAAGAACCCGCCAGAAGTGACGGGTTCAATTGTTTTATATTCAGATGGTATTAATTAGAATCTGAAAGTAGCAGCCACAGACCACGTTCTTCCGAATCCTAAGAAACCTGTATTGGCATTTGCAACACCTTGGTAAACTCTACCAGCTTCCTGGTATGTTTTTCCTTTATCCGGACCAGTACCAATCACATCAGTAGCATGGATATTAGAACTTAGTTCAGAAATATAATATTTGTTGAATAAGTTGTAAACGTTCGCTCTTAATGTTAACGATTTTTTCTGACCGATTTCGAATTTATAACTAGCTCCTACATCAAATAGGTTATAGCTTGGTAATTTTACAATTCCTCTTTCTCTGTCAGCCTCTGTAAGGAAGTTGATAGGGTTGAACTGTGCATATAATTTGTCATAATATTCCCAGTTTGCATCAATACTGAATGCTTTGGTAATGTTATAGTCAACTCCTAAGCTTGCAGTTGTCTGTGCAGCATCACCCACTTTCAGATTTTTAATGTTGATTACCCCTGTTGCTCCGGCAACTTCCTGGTTGCTTTGAACATCAAGAATATTGAAGTTTGCATTTCCTTTGTATTTCCAGTTTCCAAATGAAACCATCCCTCTTAATCTAAGGTTAGCAAAAGGTCTTGCTTTCGCTTCCAATTCAACACCCTGGTGAAGTTGACCAACATTCAGTGCATTGTAGAAATAAGCATTTCCAAGTTTTAATTGAGAGAATTTAGCAACATCAGCAGCTCCTGCATTGAATGTTCTTGAAATGAATCTGTCATCCCACTGTGTTCTGTACGCGTTGATGTTAACATCGATATAACGGGATTTGAAACCATATCCTAGCTCTAAAGAGAAAATTCTTTCATTCTTCGCATCATTATAGATGTTCTGGTTGGAAGGGAACAGTGCATTAAATAATGGCTGTCTTGAAATAACTCCAGCATTGAAAAATACGTTATGATGATCATCAATGTTATAGTTAGCACCTCCTTTTACGATATAACCTGTTTTGTGGTACCATTTGGTTTCCTGGTTTCCAGGAGTGTACAACATATAGTCTCTTCTCTTGTAATATTGCTCAGAAACGGATGCCTGAACAGATGCACTTAGTTTTTCAGAGCTATATTCAACCATTCCGTATACGCCAGCCCATTTTACAAGACCTTCATTGTGGATAGATACTTTCTGTGTATCTCCAGTTTTTGTAAGAGGTTCAGGTTTTACAGTACGGTCTACATAATAACCGTTGGGAGCGTTTACTGTACTTTTAACAAATAAAGCATCAGATCCTAACAGGTCAGTAGTAATATCATAAAGAGCTCCTTTGTAAGTTTTAAGATCAATCCCTCCATTAAAAGTCCAGTTGTTCTTTTTATAATTAAGGTCAGCAATTACTCCGTACCAGTCATGAGCATTAATACTTTGCTTTCTAACGATACCAGTAGTTCCGTTTAAAGTAGCTACATTTTGTCCATTATAATCAGTAGGAGAGCCTGCAGGAGCAACGAAAGCAGATTTTTGGAAAGTATTTCCATTATAATCTGTTACTGCACCTCCTCTGTTGTAACGGTAAATCATGTCCCAATTGATAGTACCGTCAGCACTATTCATGAAATTCATAGTATTTTTACCTTGAACGATAGAACCGTTAAGTCCGGTACCGCCGCCGCCACGGCCCCAAGAACCGTAAACAACTGTGGATAGTTTAAGGTTGTCATTAATACTCCAGTCCCAGTTTAATGAAGCAATTGGCTTGTGGTAGAAGTTAGGTGCTAAATTGAATTGAGAACCGTTCAGCATTCCTGTTTGTGGGTTGTATCTTCTTCCGTAAGTTTCGAACTGCTGTAAAGTTGCTACGTTAGCTCCGGTTGCAGAAGATCTTCTTGTGTCATGTACCTGTGGTGCACCCGTTGCAATGAAGTTGAACGCATGTTTTTCATTCGGCTTAAATCCTGTAGAGAAGAACCATGAATATCCTTCACCTTTAGTTCCGTTGATGTAACCATCACCTTGCCAACGGGAAAGCAATACGGTAGTTGCCCATTTGTTTTTCAACCCAGAAGAGTACATCGCTGAAAGCTTTGAGTAATTGTCGTTACCAGCTTCAGCCTTAATCATTGCTTTTTGCTCAGAATCGGTAGCTTTGGTTACAATATTGATGGTTCCTCCAACAGAAGGAACTACAAATTTAGAAGCTCCCAAACCTCTCTGAATCTGAATAGAGCTTGCAATATCTGCTAGTCCAGTCCAGTTAGACCAGTACACAGTACCTCCCTGCATATCATTAACAGGCTGTCCGTTGATGATTACCGCAATGTTGGCACCATCAAAACCTCTCATGTTAATTCTGCTGTCTCCGAATCCACCACCTACTTTGGTAACGTAAACAGATGGAGTAGACTTCATAATTTCAGGGAATTCTCTGTTTCCCAGTTTTTCCTGAATTTCAGCTGCCTTAATGTTGGAAACTGCAACAGGTGTTTTTCTTTCTTTGGCTGTTTGGGAAAGGTTTCTACCTACCAACATCACCTCATCAATAGATTTAGATTTTTCTAAAGAATCCTTCGTACTCTGCCCATAATACAAGGCGGCCGTTGGCAATACAAGCGCTATAAGAAGTCGCTTTTTTAAAATAATGCTCATGAAATAAACTAGCGTGTTTGATTTTAAGGCTGCAAAGATGAAAATTTATTTTTTAATTGAGTATTAAATCTTTTTTACGCGATTTTGTAAACGTCGAATAATGAGCATGATTGATCCTTATTTTAAGATATGTTAACTTTATTTAACACTTTAATTTGTAGTTTGTTAGATCAATAATTTTAACCAAAATGAGTCTATTTTGATGATAATATAAACATTTATTTGATTAAAAATATTGAGAAATATCAGCATTTTTATACAAAATATAGATTTTTTTTTTGTTAAATCTATAAATAGGGAATTATGTCTATTATAGGACAATACATTTTTAAGAAAGGTAATGATTAAGACAAGATAAAATACTGTTTACTAACTTCTAGAAATATTCAAGTATGCAATAATAGTTCAAAATCTTTTCGTTAAGAATTATAATAAAAAAAGTTGCAATCATTTGGATTACAACTTTCTAATTAAAAGTGGAGAATACGGGATTCGAACCCGTGGCCTTTTGACTGCCAGTCAAACGCGCTAGCCAACTGCGCCAATCCCCCATTTTGAAGTGGTACAAAAGTAAGTATTTAAATGATATATGCAAATGTTTTATCGGAATTTTTATTGAAAAAACATTCTGTAGTAGCTATTACCACTCAAAACCATAGCATTATCTTCAAAAACTTCAAACTCTGTATTATCATATTTACAGATATTCGGTCAAGTAAATTCACTATAGCAATTCTTTCTCAAGTTCGTTACCATCCTTACTGAAATGTTTCATGAGTTTATTGAATTGTCTCAACAATTTATAACAGCAGGTTTATTACCTGTTTGTGGTATTGTCTTATACTTCTCTTTTTGTTAACTTTAGGTATCTGATAACCCATAAACATCAAAACATGAAAACTTCAATTTTAACATTGTTTACATGTATTGCAATCTGCTCATGTAATGCACCAAAGGAAAAAGTAGTCTATACGAAAGACTTTCTATCTGAAAATCCTAAGTGGCAAATTTCAAATAATACAACAAATAAAGAATTTGAAATTGGCTTCGAAGATCGTAAGGAACCTATGAAAATATCATGGACTACAGCTAAGGATCAAACCGGATGCTTACGCATTGCATCCCTTACATTAGAAAATGTTAATAGCAAATCCCAGTTAAAGATTGAGAATATAAAAACATCTAAGTTGGAATGTGCAATGAAATTTGATTCCCCGGATACAACAAGGTTTGAGACTTTAATAGTATCGGCAGACTATTCAACTTTTAAAAATATCAAAGAATATACATACCGTGGCCCAATTATCACAATTATGGGGAATGGAGAATCCAAAGTTACCAAAGAATAGATGATAACTAAATGAATGTATTGATGATGATTTCACTGTTGACAATATTGTTGTTCTGTTGAATATCATTTTAAATAATCTATTCTTACTTAAAGTTATTAATAACCAAAAACTATTAAATTATGAGTAAACCAAAAGTTCTTTGTATCCACGGAATAGGTGGTAAAGATAAAAGTATGGATGGCCCTGGCGGATGGGCAAATAAATGGCGTAGCGGACTGAAACTTCACCTTAATATTGTTGATGATCACAATATTGTATTTATGAAATTTGACAGTTTTTTTGTGAAGACAAATGCAGGTATAGTAGACTATGCCAAGTTTGTAGTGAAGACATTTCTGGATTTTATTAGACATAGAAAAACAGAAAAAGTTTTAAATCTTTCAGACTGGATGGATGATTATCCCGATATGGTTGTGGAATACTTACAGCAGCCTAGATTGAAGCGGGAACTCTGGAATGAACTACAGAAACAGATTGATGTTCATAAACCAGATATTATTTATGCACATAGCCTTGGATCTATTATGTGCTATGAATACTTTTTACTCAGGGAAAATAAGGATAAATATAAAAATTTAACACTTGTAACAGCTGGCTCTCAGCTTGGAAGTAAATTGATGTCGGCCCATACAACATTTCCCATTGCCCAGCTCCCCATCAGAAAGTGGTACAACCTGAATAATGATAATGATCTGGTCTTTGCAAGCAGAGATATTTTAGCTCAGCATCCTAATTTCAAACAGGTCGAAACATCATTTGATGATGATGGGCCGGCAAACCACGATGGATTTAAATACCTCAATCATCCCAGAGCTGTTTCAGAGGTCTGGGAAACCTTTTAATCAGGTTACAGTTTATTTTATCCCATAGCACTTATTATAAGTTATTATTAATTATAGAACTAAATATCATGAGCAAAAAAAAGAATTATTACGTTAAAGTACATGCGCAATCATTCGATAATCTAGTGAAAGCGATAGATAAGTTTGAAAAATCCAATAAAGCCATTAAGGTTAAGGATATGAAATTAAGTACATTTCTTCTGCAGGTGTCCGATTATCAGACCAGTTCCTCTACAATATCATATCAGGTGAGAGTTGCTATACTCACAACTCATGGTGATGGTGAAACGGATCCTTCGACAATTATGGATGATAAGAAAATGTCAACTTATAAATTTAAAGATCCTCAAAATTATAATGCACTTACTACAAGATTCAATAAAATAGCCCAAAAACATAATCCCTCCGCTAGAGAGATTCTCCGTAAAGAAGTAAAATCCTGTGTGACGGTAAAGGATTGCGTTGATCTGGTAGGCAAGGTCGCCTATATTCCACCTTCTAAAATTACTGTGATATGAAAAAGTTGTATATAACCCTATTAGCTATTACTTTTGGTAGTGAATTGTATGCACAGTCTGATAGTAAATTCTGGCAGAATATTCAGATCAGTGAATCTTTGGAAACTGCTGAGAAAAAAGAAAAGCCGGCCCAGTTTATGGTTACTTTTCCTAAAAACATGCCTTCATCATGGCTAATCAATTTAGGAGTTGCCTATAAATTTGATGACATTTTTAAATACGGAGTTTCCAAAGCTCTTATTGAATATCATAAGAATACACTTACAGATAAGGAGCAAAATAATTTTCAGGTCGGATATGGTATAACAAACAAAATCCTTTCCATTTCTGAAGCTGATCCTTTCTCCGAATTTGATTCAGAAAAGAGCATTTATATCGATGCGGATTTAAAATATGTATATGATGGTGTTGCTATTAAAAATTCCTTTGCCTCAACTGTTCTATTTAGCTATTATAAAGATGGTACTCATGGTACCAATATCAATAGCTTCAGCTGGTATAATAAGCACAGACAGGGGATATTCTTGTCTTTTTATGGTGGATTGCAGTCACAGGGAATATTTAATGCAAAAGACAAAGATTCTAAGGGATTAATCATAAGACCACTTTATATTGTTGGTTTGCAGTATCAAATTACATCAAAGTCAGATAATTATAATCCCATAGTACGCTTAACTCTGGACTATACAGGAAGGGTAGACGCAATCAATACTTCGGAATACAAGGAAGATTATACCCATTTGTTTAAAGCAGGTGCTGATATTTTTATTGCTTATGAACCTGTTAAAGTCTCTATTGGTGGAAGTTTTAATTATGGTTCTGATCCGCTTAAAGGATTGGAGAAACAACAATTTTGGCTACTGAGCTTGAATATTAGTAAATAAAAAGGCTTCGTATTTCAGTACTTAAATATGCTCAGGCTATTCATTTCTTAAAACCATTGAAACCCTTGTCTTTCCAGAAAAAAAGAAATAACATACAAAAGAAAGGAACCAGCATTACTTTGGAAAAAGTAACTAGCAATTGGAACCCAAAAGAGTTGGAAAGCAGCAGGTCGTTTAAGGGAATAAATAGCTTGGTTTCTCCTGAATTCGGGTTTCTCAGAATTTTGAAATTTTTCTGTTGGACGTAGTTTTCCACACGTTTTTTTAAATCCTGATTAGATTCATTTTTTTCCTTTTCTGAGTTCCAGAACACGCTGTAAGTATTATTTTTGAGTGCGTTATTTGCCGTTTTTTTAAAGGTCTTATTATTCATCCGATATTGATAGGTGATATCTGCAACCGATCTACGGTTTTTTCCACCCCGCCAGTTGACATCAGCAGTTAAGGACGTTCCTTCCGTTTCAATCCAATTAGGATGTGTTGTTTTAAATTCTGTATACTGAATTTTTGGAGAAACAGAATAAACAAACATGATTACAGCATAAATAACAGCCAGAAAATATAAAAAAGTCTTACTGAAAATAGTGGTACGAAAAACAGTAATATAAACAAGAATACTTGCTAAAACCGAAATTATAAAAAGGGATATTGGATTGAATATTACAACTAATAAACCCAAAAGAGGAACAATAATTCTGAACACAAAGTCATCAGATTTCTTTTTGGTAGTTTTCAGGAACTCGTTAGTATTCATTTTTATAATTGGTTATCATTCTAATTATTAATTTCCTTCAAAGTTAATTTTTTTCCTTTAAGTATCAAGAAAGGATCTTTTAATCGATCTGTACTTTTCAATAGGAATCAATAAGTTTATAGCTGTTTTTTTAATCGTATTAACGCCGTAATACATTCTAATCTTCATTTTTTGCATATTTTTATCCTTTATTAAAGATATAAGTAAACAAAAAGCTCTATGCCCCAACAAACCAAAGCTACTACCATTGGATTTTGTGCCATTCTCTTATGGTCTTCTATTGTAGGCCTTATCAAAGAAGTAAGCCATTCTTTTGGAGCTACTGCCGGGGCTGCATTAATATATACTGTAGCTTCTGTGTTCTTGGTTCTGACTATGAAATGGGTTCCCTTATCAAAATTTCCGAGGAAATATTTGATATATGGTGGTTTGCTGATGGTTTCCTATGAACTTTGCCTGGCACTTTCCATAGGTTATTCCACCAATAGCAGACAGGCTATTGAAGTAGGGATGGTAAATTATCTCTGGCCCACATTTACCATGGTGGCCGCCATTCTTTTTACTGGTAAAAAAACAAACTGGCTGATTGTTCCCGGAATTATTCTTTCTATGTTGGGCATTGTCTGGGTATTGGGAGGAGAGCAGGGATTGGATATTTCTCAGATGCTGGGTAATATTAAAACCAATCCGTTAAGTTATGGATTGGCTTTTATTGGAGCTCTGTTATGGTCTGCATATTGTGTGGTGACTGTTCGTATAGCTCATGGAGTAAACGGAATAACTTTGTTTTTTATAATGGTAGCAGCTGCCTTATGGGTAAAATATTTAGTAATAGGTGATTCGGGAAGTATGCAGGTTAGCCTATCCTCAGTTGTATATCTTTTACTTGCAGCATCTGCGATGGGATTTGGATATGCGGCCTGGAACATCGGAATTTTGAATGGAAATGTTACTGTTTTAACCGGCGCATCCTATTTTATCCCGGTTTTATCATCAGCTTTGTCTTCCGTTCTTCTATCTACAACATTGGGATTGTCCTTTTGGCAGGGAGCTTTAATGGTTTGCGCAGGCTCTGTACTTTGCTGGCTGGCTACAACAGAAAAAAGAACCAGGTAACAATACTGATGCTGAATACGACACATTGAATAATAACAACTCTTTAATCCTGTTAAAAATATTCAATAACCGTGCGTTTATTGAATATCAGACTGTTAATTAGTTTACGTATTGAATAATTAATGTATTTTTATTGTTCAGATGATAAACTAATAAAAATATGAAAAAGTATAGGCTAGTCTTACTCAGTACAGCTATTGTTTCCTGCATGAATGCGCAGCAAAAAAATACCCAATTACATCAGATTTTTGATCAATATTATAAAGAGTCAAATGTACTGAGTCCATTGAATGCAACTTTTAACGGTATTGACGGTTATAATGATCAGCTCCCCGCTGATGATGAAAATCAACTCAAAAAAATACATGACTTTTATATAAATTATGCTAATCTTCTGAAGCCTTTTGAAAATCAGGATCTGAACAAAGAAGACCGTATTTCGTTGGCAATTTTGGAAAATGATATTCAGATAGCGCTTAAGACAGAAAAATATCATGGGGAATATATGCCTATTAATCAAATGGGAAGTATTCCTACCTATATGGCGTTGTTGGGCTCCGGGAACTCAGCACAACCTTTCAAAACAGTAAAAGATTATGAAAATTGGCTGAAACGCTGTCAGGCCTTTTCAAGGTGGACAGATGTTTCCATACAAAATATGCGGAAAGGAATCAAAGCAGGAATTGTTTTGCCTAAATCTTTGGTGGTGAAAATTATTCCGCAACTGGAGAAGCTTGCCAAAAATAATGATCAGTCTTCTTTCTATGAACCAATAAAGAATTTTCCAAAGGATTTTTCAAAAGAAGATAAAAACCGTTTAAGTACAGAATTTAAAAATGTCCTGGGGAAAAACATTTTCCCTTCCATACAGAAACTGGCAG
The DNA here is from genome assembly GCF_004119455.1 of Chryseobacterium sp. CH25. GTDB lineage: Bacteria > Bacteroidota > Bacteroidia > Flavobacteriales > Weeksellaceae > Chryseobacterium. The sequence continues at coordinate 24,436 of NZ_NRQT01000001.1, read as the reverse complement.
ATTTTTTCCAGAATGAATATTTGCCGAAAGCCCGCTCATCTTCAGGGATCAATGTTTTCCCCAACGGAAAGGAGATGTATAAAGACTATATTTTTTCAATGGTAACCGTTGATAAAGATCCGGAAGAAGTATATAAGTTAGGTTTATCTGAAGTAGCAAGAATCACTGCAGAAATGGAAAAGATTAAGACATCTATTGGTTTTAAGGGCTCACTTTCTGAATTATTTGAATTTATGAAAACCGATAAACAGTTTATGCCTTTCAAAACAGACAAAGAAGTGTTGGATGCTTATCAGAATGTTTATGATAAGATTAAGCCCAACTTGTCGAAGTATTTTGGTATTATGCCTAAAACGCCTTTTGAAATTCGTAAAACAGAAGAGTTTAGAGCAGCCTCAGCTTCACCACAATATTTCCCTGGAAACCTTTCTGCCAACCGTCCTGGTATTTTTTATGCACCAATTTTAGATCCAACAAAAATCAACATTACCAATATGGATATGGAAAGCGTATTTTTACATGAAGCTATTCCGGGTCATCATTATCAGATCAGTATTCAATATGAAAATACCTCTGTTCCGGAGTTCAGACAAAAGTATATGAACGGTGCATATGTAGAAGGCTGGGCACTGTACACGGAATCCCTGGGGAAAGATCTAGGAGTTTATACCAATCCGTATCATCAGTTGGGTGCACTGGGAACAGAGATGCACCGTGCTATCCGCTTGGTTGTGGATTCAGGCCTACACACTGGAAAAATGACCCGTGAAGAGGCCATTAAATATATGCTGGATAATGAACCTGTTTCTGAACAGTTTGCCACAGCTGAAATAGAACGTTATATGGCAAACCCCGGACAGGCTCTTTCTTATAAAATAGGGGAGTTGAAAATAAAAGAACTGCGTGATAAATACAAAGCACAACTTGGTTCAAAGTTTAATATCAAAGATTTTCATGATACTATTCTGAAGGGCGGAGCAATGCCTCTTACTGTTTTTGAACAGTATATGGACGACTGGGCAAAAAGTGTTAAATAAATTGAACTCTTATAATTCGTATAGGAATAAAAAAGACTGATTGTAATCAGTCTTTTTTATTTAATTTGTTGTACCCTGTAAGTCATTATTCTACTTACAATTCTATTATAAACTTCTTGAACGCGCTACCGAAAGAAGGTAAATGAGATGGGCATACATATTTCGCTTTACAGATTCTACTTTAATATTACCGGTTGCAGGATCTATCGTGGTAACAAGATCAGCAGTACACTGTTGTCCGGCTAGATAAGAACTTGCCAGATAATTGGATGTGGTTCCGTTTGGATAAGATATTCTGGGATAATCCGGAATAGGTTGGTTGGCAATGGGAAGATTACCGGAAAAACCTTTATTATCAACATAACGGGCACTCCATACTCCAGAAAACTGACCATTGGCGGGTGTAATGTTCTGACCTACCACTATTTTAGTCTCTATAGGAGTGTTAAACCCTAAGCATGAGCTGTAATGGCTTAAAGAAACTACGCAGGATGATGCATTGTCCGTAGGCTGAAAGCACTTTCCTTCATAGATCGTAGCTCTTAATTCAGTTCCTGATGTTGATGTATTTAATATAGCTTTAGGAGAGAAAATTTCCTCCGGAGATAATAAGCCGAATGTTCCGTCTGTATTGGCGGTAACAATTTGCTGTTCATTATTTGACAGACCTCTTACCCTTACCGATCCGTTAACATCCAACGTAGTTGTAGGCGTTGTTGTGTTAATTCCAACTTGTGCACTTGCGAAACTACACAAAGCAAGTGCTGTCAAAAAAATGTCTTTGTTTTCATGGTATTTTTTAGATACGTTTAATTTTTTCACTAAGATATGAAATATGTATTAATGGAGAATAAAAAACGAATTAAAAATATGTTACATCTAAATTTATATTGTAATATATGCTTATTGATGAAAATTTTTAATAATAGCTTTTGAATATTAACTCAAAAATTAATGATCACTGTTTTGTTTGAAAAATATTTGTATTTTAGCCGGAATATGTTGGTTTTTAACAAACATATTGTCTACTAATTAAAATTCAGATAATTTGAATAAAAAATTAGTAGATTTGCACGAAATAAAAAATAATAAATATTAAGCTCATTCTCTCTAACAGGATATTTCTGAATACAATGTAATAGAGGATAACAGGATTTTAGGTTATAAAACTACTGAAACTATGAAGAAACTTTTTTTACTTTTACTAACGGCATTTTTATTTATCGGTTGCAGTTCTGATGATGATACCATTTATGATTATGTAGGAACATGGTCTGGAACTTATGAAGGCGGAGATAAAGGAGTGTGGAATTTTGTGGTTGATAAAACGGGGAAGGTATCAGGAACCATGCATTCTGATGTCAGTAGTGAAAACTATAATATTTCCGGAAACTTAAGTAACAGTGGTGATCTGGTAGGAACAGTAGGTCTTCCGTCAAAAGGAGAATTTAAAGGAAAACTTAATCCGGACAAAAAAGGAAACGGAAGCTGGTCAAATACCCTTCCAACGCCGGCACAATACGGAACCTGGAAAGGAGACAAGAAATAGAATAAAAAAACCTGCAAATCTGCAGGTTTTTTTATTTATAAAAATCCCATGTGGGAAATTTCATCACTTTCATTTCTCAGAACAACAAAGTAAAGAAGAGGATTATCCTCTGAAAAATTTTTTTAAAAGATATTGGATTTTGATTCAAAGAAAATTCTTCTTCAGTTTTCTCAACAGTATAATTTTCTGAATCCAGCTTTAACGTAATTATTGTTAAGCTTTTTGTTTTATCTTCTTTTACACAAAGGAGATCATCTTTATATTCAATTTCTGTGCATATATTTTTGATTTCACCAAACTGAAAGGCATTAAGAAGCTTTTTTCCTGCATCAGTCTTCAGACCATTTTCAACGGTTCGTTTTCCTCGTCCGGAAATAATATCCAGATCCTTTATTTCAGTCATTAGCCTGGCAAACTTCTGGTAGAGTAGGGCATCACCTGATTCTTTAAGAAAAATATCTAAACTGTTTCTGATGATCTTTCCCATCTTTGAACAATGCCCAAATTCAGAGCTGTTCTGCCTTACCTTTTCATAAGACGGATCTTTTTTAAAAGCTTTTTTATTGAACCCGCTTTTCTTCCGAACCACATTTTTGCCATTCAGAGTATAAAAAACAAGATCTCCCACGGAGCCTTTAATCTTGATGAGACTTTCATAGGTTGCCATATCGCCAAAATTGAATTCAAATATAGCAATAAATAATGAAAATCAAAATTTTAACATATATTTATTATATAGTTGTAGTATAGTTGTACTATAATTAAAATATAAAATGTATATTTGTACATCAATCGCTAATCAAGTAAAAATCAGACGAGTATGGGATCAGGATTATTTGAAAAAAAATTGAGTATAAAGCAGCTTTCTGTATTGCTGATTGCATCTGCTTTTGTAGTGTCCTGTGGGTCCTCAAAGAACGTTTCTTCCAGTAAGAAATCAGGGTCCAAAACAGTGGCGAAATCTGAAAACCTAAGAAAACTGGATTCTAAGTTTGATGGAAATGTATCAAGATCTATCAATGATGTTTTAAAGGATGCAGAAAAATATCTGGGGACTCCTTACCGGTTTGGTGGTAATACATCTTCAGGTTTTGACTGTTCCGGATTTACCGTAAAGGTTTTTGAAGAAAATGCCTTTAACCTTCCCCGAAGATCATCCGATCAGGCTGAAACAGGGAAAAATATTGATATCAGGGATGTAAAACCAGGAGATTTACTCTTTTTTGCAACAGCTGGTGGAAGTAGAGTTTCTCACGTAGGAATTGTTCATGATATCGGTCCGGACGGAGAAGTGAAATTTATTCATGCTTCAACTTCAAAAGGTGTTATTATTTCATCTCTGAACGAAAAGTATTGGAATAAAGCCTATCTTCATGCTCAAAGAGTTTTATAACAATTCTTATGGAGAACAGAACGTTTGCTTTTATTAAAACAGATAAAAAGCTGGTAAAACTTTTCTTTAAGGATATCAATTTTATCAAAGGTCTGGGGAATTATGTAGAAGTGCATACTATAGACCAAAGCAGATATATCTATTACAGAACCCTTAAAGATTTAATCGAGAACCTGCCGGAAGAATTCATGCGGGTTCATAATTCGTATATCGTTAACTTAACCAATATTGAATCTTTTGAAGACAATCAGCTTTTATGTGGTAATTTAAAAATTACGGTCGCTAAAAGCTATAAAGAGTGCCTTCTTGAAGCTATTGGTAAATGATGCTTTAAAAATCAATCCACATATATTAATAAGCAATATACATTGAGTTTAAGCTCAACGGTATAAAAAAGTTTTTATTCAATTCATCTTCTCTTAGTTTTACAGAAACTTTTTCAAAGATGAATAAAAACAAAGCACTGAACTACATTACAACCAATAATCTTATCGGAATAAAAGCTGGATCAGAAAGAACTGAATTTTTGGAGATCTGGATGGTCGTTATTCAGGACAGAATATTTGCCAGATCATGGGGGCTTGCCGAAAAAAGCTGGTATAATACCTTCCTGAAAGGTTCAACAGGACAAATCAAATGCGGCAATACAGTATATCGTATAAAAGCTGTAATCCCTGAAGATATAGATCAGTTGACTGATGAAATCAATAAGGCCTATCTTGCAAAATATAATTTCGGACGGAACAGTAAGTACGCAACCGGAATTATTGAAGACAGGCATATTGAAAAGACAATGGAATTTATTATTGATGAGACGGAATAACTGAAATTCACAGATTGTTCTATAATTGTATATTCATTCAATATAATAAAAACCTATTCCATTGGCTTTAGCCAAAATCTAATAAAAAACAACCCATAAAAAAGGGTTGTTTTTTTATTTATCTGATGATATACTGATTAGATATTTTCACATACAGGTGCCGGGAGTTCGTCCTCTTCATTTTCTTCATCTGTTGAAATACTTTTAGGAAAAGAAAAGAAACTTAGAACAAAAGTAATAGAAAGAAGTAAAATACTTACAGAAAGAACATGCTGAACTCCATAATAAGCACTTACAATTCCGCCAAGGAATGCACCCAGTGAAATTCCAATATTAAAAGATGATGTAAGCAAACTGTTGACGAATTCCAGTACATGATGAGGAATATTTTGTGTGGTTCTGATATTACAGACCAGAAAACCTCCAGTATGAATCATTCCCCAGAAAGATACGATGATAACCATAGGGATAAAAACTCCACCCAGAATATAAGCAAGAATTTGCACTGTAATTAATAACAGTAAGAATACTCTTGTGGTAATCTTTACATTTCGGTTTAAAGCAATTCCCATAAGCCAGTTTCCAAGAGTTCCCATACTTCCGAAAAGAAGCAGCATAATACTGATCTGAGCACCATCCATTCTGGTGATTTCTTCAAGGTAAGCGGTAAGATAGGTGTAGCTGGAAAACATAGCAGCTAATGTACCAATAGTGGAAATCAGGTTGATCCACAAAATAGGGTTTTTAAGTACGGTGAACTGATTCTGTTCCGATTTTTCCTTTTCTGCAGGTAGGGAAGGAATAAAAAGTAATAATCCAATAAACGCAATTAAACTGATGGCGCTGCTCAGAAAAAATGAAGCCTTCCAGTTGTGAAAGAGATCAGCAGCATAGGTTGTCATCGGAATACCGAGAACAGTGGCAAGGCTCAATCCCAGCATAACAGTAGAGACCCCTTTTGCTCCTTTTTCTTTAAATGCAATAGCAATGGAGATATTCCAGAAAAGCGGATGCAATATGGCCGGTAATATACGGGCTATCATCAACATGGTAAAGTTGGTAGAAAAAGCAGACATAAGGTTGGAAAGTACAAATATGCTCATCACAAGGCATAGAAGAATCTTTCTGTTTATTTTAGAGGTGAAAGAGGTGATAAAAGGTGAGGAAACGGCTACTGTAATGGCAAAAGCGCTCAGTAACCATCCTGCTGTATCAATTGAAACCCCGAATTGTCTGCTGATCGTAGGAAGAATTCCAACAACCCCAAATTCAGTGGTAATAATACCGAAAGCCCCGAGCGCCAGGACGTAGATTGATCTTTTCATTGAATGTAAAAATTTTGATATAGCAAATTTGAACAGAAAATTTGTAAAAAATCAGTACATTAATGGTAAATAAGTACATTTACCATATGAAAAGAGAAAATATAGATCAATTGGTAAAAGTGGAATATCATGAAACTGAAAATTGCCCTTTAAAAGACAATCGGTATTCTTTTTTTCAGATTATATATGTTATTTCCGGCAAAGGTGCCTTTACGATCAATAACAATATAGCATCTTATAGTAAAGGCAGTCTGATATTGCTGACCCCCGATGATAAACACCATTTGGATGTTGAAGAAAAAACGGAGCTTTTACTTGTAAAGTTCAGTGATCGATATGTAAAAGATTATAAATGGAATAATATTAACTCAATAGGATGCTTATTGTATGGGGCTTCTTATCTTTCCGGGTGTATTCTGCAGAATAAGCCAGATATTGTCTTGGTAGACTCTATTGTGACGTCACTCCTTCATGGCCTTAATCATCCTGATCTTTATCAGGAGGAATTAACATTGCATTATGTGAATGCGTTGATTGTGATAGCAGCAAGGAATATATCCAAAATGAGGATTGAGCATGCAGCCTCCAATACGGATAAAAGAATTGTAGAAATTATTAATTATATCCAGGGAAATATTCATGATCCGGCTCTTTTAAAAGTAACAGTTATTGCTAAAGAATTTGGACTTTCTGAAACCTATCTTGGGAGCTATTTTAAAAATCAGTGTGGAGAAACCATCACTCATTATATCCTGAATTATAAATTGAGATTGATAGAGCACAGGCTTCTTTTCAGTGATATGAGGGTTAACGAAATTGTTACAGAATTTGGCTTTTCAGATGAAAGTCACCTGAATAAATTTTTTAAAAAGCAACATAATATGAGCTTGACAGAGTTTAAAAAAAGTAAAAATAAATATAAATCTTTAGTTTAAGTAATATTATGTAAATTGCTATATTATATAAATTTATATCACGTTAGTTGAAGTTTAATTAAGCCTGTAGTTATATGTGTTAAGAAAAAAATAATACATGCAGTTCTGCAAAAAAACATCTGTCAAATAATTGTTGTCATTATTTCTTTACAATGAAAATTGCAATAGTATTGCATAGGAGAATCTTTGAAATTTGCCCTAAATTATTTAACCATGACAGATTTTATCAGATTCTTTATCCCATTTTATTTTATTCTTTTTTTTATCGTTTCATTCTTGGGAATAAGCATTTCGGTAGCCAGAAAAATTGGTAAGAACCCAAATGTTTTACCAGATGATGATTCTGCCTATGCATTGGTTGGATGGTATTTCAAACTGATTCTGATTGCTTTATTCATTTATACAATACTGTTTTTGCTATTTCCTGAAACCATAAAGAGTGCTTATGAAGTATCTGTATTAAAGTCAAATGCTTTTCAATATATCGGTATTGGATTAATGACAGTCTCTTTTATTTGGGTGATAGTAGCACAGCTTCATATGAAGGATTCCTTGCGAATCGGGATTGATCGTGATTTGAAAACGAAGCTCATTACCAATGGTGTGTTTTCATTCTCCAGAAATCCTATATTTTTAGGAATGGTAGTAAGTCTCATAGGTTTTTTTCTGCTTCTCCCTACTGTTATTTCCTTGATATTTTTGATCGTAGGAAGTATTTTAATACAGATTCAGATACGGCTTGAAGAAGCACATTTACTCCAACAGCATGGACAAATCTATCAGACTTATAAAAAGAGGGTTGGACGTATGCTGCGCCTTTATTAAAAGCACAAACTTAAAAACCGTTTTGCTGAACTTTTTTGTATCTTTGGCCGGTATAATTTTTCAAACTAATTTAAATAAGAAACATGTCGTTACAACAAACTATTGAAAACATTTGGGATAATAGAGAATTATTACAAAATGAAGACAGCCAGAAAGCGATCAGAGAGGTTATTTCTTTATTAGATTCCGGAGAACTTCGTGTAGCTGAACCTACGGAAAACGGATGGCAGGTAAATGAATGGGTGAAGAAAGCAGTAGTAATGTATTTCCCAATCCAAAAGATGGAAACTATTGAAGTTGGTCCATTTGAATTCCATGACAAGATTCCTTTAAAGAAAAATTATGCGGAAAAAGGAGTAAGAGTAGTTCCTCATGCAATTGCGAGAGAAGGTTCTTTCGTAGCTTCAGGAGTAATTATGATGCCTTCTTACGTAAATATTGGTGCTTATGTAGATTCAGGAACAATGGTAGATACCTGGGCAACAGTAGGAAGCTGTGCACAGATCGGTAAAAACGTTCACTTAAGTGGTGGTGTTGGAATTGGTGGAGTATTAGAACCATTACAGGCAGCTCCGGTAATCATTGAAGATGACTGTTTCATCGGTTCAAGATGTATCGTAGTAGAAGGAGTTCACGTAGAAAGAGAAGCTGTATTGGGAGCTAATGTTGTTTTAACAGCATCTACAAAAATTATTGACGTAACAGGAAGTGAGCCTATCGAAATTAAAGGAAGAGTTCCTGCACGTTCTGTAGTAATCCCTGGAAGCTATACAAAACAATATCCTGCAGGAGAATATCAGGTTCCTTGTGCACTGATCATCGGTCAGAGAAAAGAATCTACAGATAAAAAGACTTCTCTTAATGATGCATTGAGAGAGAATAATGTAGCTGTTTAAGATTAAGTCTTTAAACTAATACCACTTATTTTGAAAGAAAAATTTCTTAAAATACTATTAAACCCTAAATATATATTTGGGGTTTATATTATTGTAGCCATTGCTACCGCACTTTCTAAATTTTCCAGAGGACCTCAGGCGATTAATAACTATTTGATTTTCAAAGGAGTGTTTTTTAATACCCTGGATCAGAAGAATCTGTATTTACAATATCCTGAGCTCTATTCAGATATGAATCATTATGGGGTCTTTTTCAGTTTGCTGATTGCTCCATTTGCCATAATGCCGGACTGGATGGGAATTGCCCTTTGGAACGTAGCTAACACAGCCATTTTCCTGTATGCTATCCACAAACTTCCGTTTTCAGATACTAAAAAAGCACTTTTTGCTTTACTGTGTCTGCAGGAATTTATCACGGCTGCAGTAAGCTTACAGTTCAATATCGCTTTGGTAGGACTTTTAATGCTGTCAGCAACATTTATTTACGAAAGAAAAGAAGTACAGTCGGCTACAGCTATTGTGGTAGGTATTTTTGTGAAACTTTACGGAATTGTAGGATTATCACAGTTTTTCTTCATCAAAAATAAAGTCAAATTTATTCTTTCAGGAATTGCTATTGCTGTCCTGTGTTTAGTGATCCCAATGATCTATTCAAGCCCGCAGTTTGTTATTCAGTGTTATTCAGACTGGGCTACGTCTCTGATCTCAAAAAATAATGATAATCAGGTCTTAGGGAATATGCAGGATATCTCTCTTATGGGCTTTGTAAGAAGAATTTTAGGAGATGCTACTATTTCAAATCTTACATTTTTAGCTTTCGGAGTTCCTTTATTTGCCTTGCCGTATATCAGAATCAAACAATATAAAAATTATGCATTTCAATTGATGATTCTAGCTTCTACATTACTGTTTTTAGTATTGTTCAGTTCAGGTTCTGAATCACCAACGTATATTATTGCAGTAGCAGGAGTAATGATCTGGTTTACTCTTCAGAAAGAAAAAACACCGTTTATTATCGGATTACTGGTATTTGTTATCATTTTAACCTGTTTTTCACCATCAGACTTATTCCCGAAATTCATCAAACAAAATTATATCATTAAATATTCTTTGAAAGCCGTACCTTGTATTGTAGTTTGGTTAAGAGTGATTTATGAACTGATGACCAAAGATTTTGAAAAGGATTACACTTTAAATTAATATATGAAGAAAATTTCTATTGTCATTCCTGCTCATAACGAAGAAGGTAACGTAGCTTTAGTTCATGAAAAAATAAAAGAAGTTTTTTCAGGACTGGAGCATTATGATTTTGAGATCATTTTTGTTAATGACGGAAGCAGAGATAACACACAACAGAAGTTAGAGGAGCTTTCTCAAAAGCATGAAGAAGTAAAATTTATTGAATTTTCCAGAAACTTCGGACACCAGCCGGCAGTAAAAGCCGGAATGGATCATGCTGAAGGAAATGCTGTTATTTCAATGGATGGCGATCTTCAGCATCCACCGGAACTCATCCCTGAAATGATAAAAAAATGGGAAGAAGGCTATGATATTGTATTTACAGTAAGAACCTATCCTAAACAGATTTCCTTTTTTAAAAGAAAAACTTCAGATGTTTTCTATAAGCTATTATCCAGCCTTTCAGATGTAAATCTTACCAAAGGCGGCGGATCAGATTTCAGATTGATGGATGCCAATGCTGTAGAAGCGATGAGAAGTTTCAAAGAAGACGATCTGTTCTTAAGAGGATTAACAAGCTGGATGGGTTATAAACAAATCGGAATAGATTTTACAGCAGGAGAAAGAATGGCAGGAGAGAGCAGTTATAACCTGAAAAAAATGCTCAAATTTGCTTTTACGGGAATTACAGCTTTTAGTGTAAAACCACTTTATTTAGCCGCTTATCTGGGCTTTTTATTTTCTTTCTTCTCAGTAATAGGATATGCTGCATATGTTATTTACGCCTTTGTTGTCCGCACAGAAATCTCAGGTTGGGCATCATTAATTATGACTATTGTATTCTTTGGAGGTATTCAGCTGATTATCCTGGGAATCATTGGTATTTATTTAGGAAAAATCTTTAAACAGGTTAAAGAAAGACCTAATTATATTATTAAAAACAAAAATTTTTAAATGGTTTTATTAAGTTTTGATATCGAGGAGTTCGACATGCCTTTGGAATATAAAGGCGAGATCTCTTTTGATAAACAAATCTCTATATCTCAGCACGGACTAGAAAATATTTTAAATATTCTAAAAAACACGGAGCAAAAGCTACCTTTTTTTCTACCGTAGTCTTTGCAGAAAACAGCAAACATCTTATTGAAAGATTATTGAAAGAAGGACATGAACTGGCTTCACACACCTGGTTTCATTCAGAATTTGAAGATAAACATCTGAAAGAATCAAGAGAAAGACTGGAAGAATTGTTTTCCACAAAAGTGACAGGTTTAAGGATGCCGAGAATGATGCCTGTAGACGAAAAAGAAGTCGAAAAAGCAGGGTATTCATACAATTCATCCATCAATCCTACGTTTTTACCGGGAAGATATAACAACCTTAAAGTATCAAGGACTTACTTTAAAGAAGGAAATGTAATGCAGGTTCCTGCCTCTGTTTCTCCCAACTTCAGAGTCCCTTTATTCTGGTTAAGCTTTCACAATTTTCCTTTAGCCATCTATAAAAAGCTGGCTGCTGATGTGTTGAAGAAAGACAAGTATCTGAATATATATTTCCACCCCTGGGAATTTTCATCCATTAAAGACGAAGCATTCAAACTGCCTGGTTTTACCGTGAAAAACTCCGGAAAAGAGATGGTGGAAAGATTTGATACCTTTGTAGGGTGGCTTAAAGAAAAAGGCCATACTTTTGGTACATTTCAGGAATTTCAAAAACAGATACACGCATGAAAATTGCTTTTGACGCAAAACGTTTTTTCCATAATACGTCCGGGCTGGGCAACTATTCAAGAGATCTGGTAAGAATTCTTTCACAATACGAGCCGGACAATGAATATCTGCTGCTCAATAAGAACAAATCTGAGCGCGGAAAAGATATTCTTGACCGTCCCAATGTGAAGTTTGTGGAAACCTCAAAAGGAAGCCTTTCCCGCCAGCTTAAAATGGGAAAAGATGCCCAAAGACAAGGGGCTGATATATTCCATGGTTTATCCGGTGAATTACCTCTGAAATGGGATCAGAAACCTATTAAAAAGATCGTAACCATCCATGATCTGATCTTTGTAAGATATCCACAATATTATTCCTTTTTTGACCGTAAAATACATCTTTGGAAGTTTAAAAAAGCAGCTGCTATGGCTGATAAGATCATTGCCATTTCAGAACAGACCAAAAGAGATATTATCCAGTTTTTACAAGTTCCTGAAAGTAAAATTGAAGTCATTTATCAGGGTTGCCATAAAGCATTCAAAGAACAGCAGACTTCGGAACAGATTCAGGCTGCTAAAGATAAGTTTAAACTTCCGGAAAAATTCATTCTGAATGTAGGAACCATTGAAGACCGTAAGAACCTTCTGAATGTGGTAAAAGCCATCAAAGACACCGGAATTCCTTTGGTTGTTGTTGGGAAAAAGACCAAATATTATCAGAAAATAGAAAACTTCCTGAAGAAAAACAAAATGGAAAAACAGGTTTCATTTTTGGAAGGAGTTTCTATGGATGAACTGGCAGTAATCTACAAATTGGCTGATATTTTTGTATATCCAAGCTTCTTTGAAGGCTTTGGAATCCCTGTAATAGAAGCACTTTTCTCAAAAACAGTTGTGGTTACGAGTAACACAAGCTGCCTGCCGGAAGCAGGAGGGAAAAACTCAGTATACATTGATCCGAATAATGACCTTGACATCAGAGCCAAGATCAAATTTTTATGGGATAATGAATCCGAAAGAAAACGCCGTGTGGAAAAGGGTTTCGAGTTCGTTCAGCAGTTTAATGATGAGCCTATCGCAAAGAATCTGATGAATCTTTATCAAAAAATTATCTAAAAAAACTTTGCATTTTAAAAATAAACCCTACATTTGCATCATAATTCAATACAATGAAGCCAATAATTTTAGCATTACATCATTACTATCATCATCTCTGTTAGACGGAATTGATTGATATTTGTTTGTGCTAAAATCAAAAATATTTAAAAACCGTCTGAGTAAATAGACGGTTTTTTTGTTTCCTGAATTCTCCTCAGAAATTTCAACAGATCAGTTTTTATTTACTCGGACTCAAAAAAGACGAAATGAGTAAATTAAAAATTGCGATTCAGAAAAGTGGCCGTTTATACGAAGAATCCCTGCAGCTTCTCAAAGACTGTGGAATCTTTGTCAACAACGGTAAAGACCAACTAAAAGTTTCCGTAGATAACTTCCCGATGGAAATCATGTATCTGCGAAATTCAGACATTCCTCAATACCTGGAAGATGGAGTGGTAGATGTAGCCATTGTAGGCGAAAATCTTTTAGTTGAAAAACAAAAAAAGATCCAGATTGTTGAGAAACTTGGTTTTTCAAAATGCCGTGTATCCATCGCTGTTCCGAAAGAAATCGAAACCGATGATCTGGCTTACTTTCAAGGCCGAAAAATAGCCACTTCTTATCCTAATACCCTTAAAAAATTTTTAGAACAAAAAGGAATCACTTCAGATATCCACGTGATCTCCGGTTCCGTTGAAATTGCCCCTAATATTGGCCTGGCAGAAGGAATCTGTGATATTGTTAGCTCCGGAAGCACCTTATTCAAAAACGGGTTGAGAGAAACGGTAACGCTATTGAAATCAGAGGCCGTTTTGGCACAAACCCCACAATTATCATCCGAAAAAACAGCTATTCTTGATAAATTCCTTTTCAGAATTAAGGCTGTTTTAAAAGCTAAAAATTCAAAATATATCCTGATGAATGTTCCCAATGATATGATTCAGAAAGTGGCGGATGTACTTCCCGTACTGAAAAGCCCGACTGTTATTCCATTGGCAGAAGAGGGCTGGAGCAGTATTCATTCTGTAATTGATGAAGAAAGATTCTGGGAAGTGATTGATGAGCTGAAGGAAAACGGAGCGCAGGATATACTTATTATTCCTATTGATAAATGGTGATTTAAAATATAAAAACAATGAACTATTAAGAAAAGACAGGTAAGGTAAATTTAAGATAAGTTAAGTTTCAAAATATAATGCTAACGACCTTAAAATCCTAATAGTTAAAATAAAATTAATAAAACAGCAATAATAAACCATTAAGAAAAATGTAGATGTTAAGATAAGTTAAGGCTTCATTAAAGACAGTTTAAGCTATACTCTTAAGGGCTCAAAAAATAATTCAATTCACACTAAGAAAAAATAATACAGATGAAAATATATCGATATCCAACAAAAGATACATGGGAAGACCTCGTAAAGCGTCCTGTTTTTGAACGGGAAGAAATTTCCGGATTGATAGAAGGAATATTTACCGAAGTTGAAAACAAGGGAGATAAAGCTTTAATAGCATTCAATAAAAAATTTGATAAAGCAGAAACTAAAAGTATTGCTGTTATCGAAGAAGAAATTATTAAGGCAGAAAACGAGCTTAGCAACGAATTAAAAGAGGCTATCCAACAGGCAAAAGAGAATATTTTTAAATTTCACAACTCTCAAAGTCCGGAGATTCAGAAAATAGAAACCACAAAAGGGGTTGTTTGCTGGAGAGAAAACAGGGCCATAGAGAAGGTAGGAATTTATATTCCGGGAGGAACAGCGCCTTTATTTTCAACCGTGCTGATGCTTGCGGTACCTGCTAATATTGCTGGGTGTAAAGAGATTGTTCTTTGCACGCCACCAGACAAAAACGGAGCAGTAAATCCTGCGATTTTATATACGGCAAAACTGTGTGGAGTTTCAAAGATCTTCAAAACAGGCGGTGCTCAGGCGGTCGCAGCAATGACTTTAGGAACGGAAAGTATTCCACAGGTATATAAGATTTTTGGCCCTGGAAATCAGTTTGTGGTAGCTGCCAAAGAATATGCCCAACGGTATGGAGTAGCCATTGATATGCCGGCTGGTCCAAGTGAAGTTTTAGTAATTGCTGATGAACAGGCTGTCCCGGAATTCTGTGCTGCAGACTTGCTTTCACAGGCAGAACACGGTAGCGACAGTCAGGTAATTTTCTTAACTACAGATCTTAAAGTGTTTAATGAGACAATCAGTGCTGTTGAGAAGCAGATCAAAGACTTACCAAGAAATGAAATGGCTGGAAAATCGCTTGAAAATAGTTGTTTTATTTTGCTAAATAATCTTGAGGAAGCAGTTGAGTTCAGTAATTTATATGCTCCTGAACACCTTATTCTGGCCATGGATGAATTTGAAAAATATATCCCTCAGATTCAGAATGCAGGTTCAGTATTCCTTGGGAATTATTCCTGCGAAAGTGCCGGAGATTATGCCAGTGGAACCAATCACACTCTTCCCACTAATGCGTATGCAAAGAATTACAGTGGAGTGTCTCTGGACAGTTTTGTAAAGAAAATCACCTTCCAGCATTTGTCTAAGAAAGGACTTCAGAACTTAGGAAAAACAATCAAAGTAATGGCAGAAGCAGAAGGACTTCTTGCTCACAAAAATGCAGTATCAATAAGATTAAAAAAATAATATGAATACAATCAGTATCAATACATTAGTAAGAGAAAATATTTTAAAATTAAAGCCTTATATAAGTTTTAGAGATCATAATGAATTTAACGAGCCTACTTATTTAGATGCTAATGAAAGCCCGTTTGGAGAATGGAACCGTTACCCGGATTCTACCCAACGAAAACTTAAAAACAGTTTAGCAGAACTTAGAAATCTGTCTCCGGCACAGATCGCTGTAGGAAACGGAAGTGATGAACTGATTGATTTAATCATTAAAATCTTCTGTGAGCCTAAAAAAGATACTATTCTGATGATGAATCCTTCTTTTGCCATGTATGGTTTTTATGCAACCATTAATGAAAACAAGGTTTTGCAGCTTGATCTGGATGAAAACTTTGAGATCGTAAAAGAAGATTTTTTAAAAACGGTTAATGAAACGCCAATAAAGGTTTTCTTCCTGTGTTCCCCAAACAATCCAACCGGAAACAGCACGGAAGACATTGAATTCTATCTTCAGAATTTTAACGGAATTGTTGTGGTAGATGAAGCTTATATTGAGTTTTCCGGAAAAAATCAAGTCTGGAACTGTTGGTTGAGTATCCTAATCTGATTGTTCTTCAGACCTTTTCAAAAGCTTGGGGAATTGCAGGAGCCAGAGTAGGTGTTGCCTATGCTTCTGATGAGATTATTCAGTTAATCAATACAGTGAAGGCTCCTTACAATGTAAATGCATTAAGCCAGGAATTGATTCTGAATGCCCTTGAAGATGAAAATAGACTAAAAGATAATGTACGTAATATTATTGAAGAACGTATTTGGTTACAGGATCAGTTTAAGGATATAGAATGCATATCCAAAGTATTTCCAACAGATGCTAACTTCTTTTTAATCAAACTTAATGATGTTGATGGAGTATATGAAAAGATGTTGGAACGGGAAATTTTAACAAGCAGAAGAGATCCGGCGATTCCGGGATGCATCAGGATTAATGTAGGAACCCGCCAGGAGAATGAAAAGCTGATTACTCTTTTAAAAAATAATTAAAGATGAAAAAAATATTGTTTATCGATCGGGATGGAACCCTAATTATAGAGCCGCCTACAGATTTTCAGGTGGATTCACTGGAAAAGCTGGAATTTTATCCTGGTGTCTTTCAAAATCTTTCAAAAATTGCAAACGAACTGGATTATGAATTGGTGATGGTAACCAATCAGGATGGATTGGAAACAGAAAGTTTTCCTTTTGAGGATTTTATTAAACCTCATGAAAAAATGCTCAGAGCTTTTGAAAACGAAGGCATCATTTTTAGTGATATCTTGATTGATAAAAGCTTTGAAAGTGAAAATTTGCCTACCAGAAAACCAGGCACAGGAATGTTAATGAAATACATTTATGGTGATTATGATCTGGAAAATTCCTTTGTAATTGGTGATCGAATTACAGATATTCAACTTGCTAAAAATTTGGGGTCTAAATCTATTTTTCTAAACCAAAACTTTAATAAAGAAGCAGATCTTACAACAACACAGTGGAATGAGATTTACCAGTTCTTAAAGTCTGGAATGAGGAAGGCAAAAGTCTATAGAAAGACCAATGAAACCGAAATAGAAATTGAAGTTAATCTCGATGGAAACGGTCAGTCTGAGATATCAACAGGGCTTCACTTCTTTGATCACATGCTGGATCAGATCGCAAGACACGGAAATATGGATCTTAAGATCAAAGTGAATGGAGATCTTCAGGTAGATGAGCACCACACGGTTGAAGATACAGGGATTGTACTGGGAGAGGCCATTTTAAAAGCCTTAGGGAAGAAAAAAGGAATTGAGAGATATGGCTTTCTGCTTCCAATGGATGACTGTCTTGCGCAGGTTGCTATTGATTTCGGAGGCAGACCTTGGTTCGTCTGGGAGGCAGAATTTAAAAGAGAGAAAATAGGAGATGTACCTACAGAAATGTTTTTCCACTTTTTTAAATCGTTTACAGATTCTTCAAAAGCCAATTTAAATATCAAATCAGAAGGAGATAACGAACACCACAAGATAGAATCCATCTTCAAAGCGTTTGCAAAAGCAGTGAAAATGGCAGTCAATCAATCCGATGACAACTATAATTTACCTTCAACCAAAGGAAGTTTATAATATGATCGCAATAATAAAATATAATGGAGGGAACGTAAGCTCCGTACAGAATGCTTTAAACAGGCTAAATATAAGCTCAGTGATTACAGATGACCAGGAAGTAATCCGAAATGCAGATAAGGTGATTTTCCCCGGTGTAGGCGAGGCATCTTCTACCATGAAGCTGCTAAAAGAAAAAGGGCTAGACAAAATTATTCCTACATTGAAACAGCCAGTTTTGGGAATATGCCTTGGAATGCAGCTGATGTGTAAGGGAAATGAAGAGGGCAATACAGAAGGACTGGGGATTTTCGATATCAAAGTAAAAAGATTCCCACCATTGGAACTGGTTCCTCATATGGGATGGAACACGGTTTCAGAACAGAAATCTTCATTATTGTCCGGAATTATACCTGAAAATGGTGTGTATTTCGTTCACAGCTATTACTGTGAATTGTCAGAATATACAACTTCGGTTTGTGATTATATTCTGCCGTTCAGTGCCTCTCTGCAGAAAGATAACTTTTATGCGGTTCAGTTTCACCCTGAAAAATCGGGCAGTATAGGCAGTAAGATTCTCAACAACTTTATAAACTTATCATGATGAAGATTATTCCGGCTATTGATATTATTGAGGGAAAATGTGTGCGTTTATCCAAAGGAGATTACAGCACCAAGAAAATATACAATGAAGATCCTGTAGAAGTGGCCAGGGAATTTGAAGACTTTGGTATTCAGTTTCTTCACCTGGTGGATCTTGATGGGGCGAAATCTAAACATATTGTGAATCAGAAAGTGCTTGAAAATATTGCAAAATCAACTTCTCTGCATATTGATTTTGGGGGTGGATTAAAATCTTCACAGGATATTGAAACAGCTTTTAATTCCGGGGCAAAACAGATTACATTAGGAAGTATTGCCGTTCAGAATCCGGAATTTTGTCTCAGTACCCTTGAAAAATATGGTCCAGAAAAAATTATTCTGGGGGCAGACTGTGAGAACAGGAAGATAAAGACCTCTGGCTGGCAGGAAGAAAGTGATAAAGATATTATATACTTTATTCTTGAATATCAGAAAAAAGGGATGCAAACGACTATATGTACGGATATTTCAAAGGATGGAATGCTGGAAGGCCCTTCAACAGGTCTTTACATTGAAATTTTATATAAAACTTCCTTACAGCTGATTGCCAGTGGTGGTATTTCCGGAATTAAAGATGTGTATAAAATGAAAGATATCGGATGCACAGGAACCATTATTGGAAAGGCTATTTACGAAGGGAAAATAAGTCTTCAACAACTTCAAAATTTTATTGAAAATGCTTAAAAAAAGAATCATCCCATGTCTTGATATTAAAGATGGAAGTACGGTAAAAGGAATCAATTTTGAGGATCTTAAAAATGCCGGTGATCCGGTGGAACTGGCCAAAAAATATGAACAGGAAGGGGCTGATGAGCTAGTTTTTCTTGATATTACAGCCACTATTGAAAACAGAAAAACCTTTGTAGAACTGGTACGCAAAATCGCTCAGGAATTGAGTATTCCATTTACGGTTGGTGGCGGAATTGCCTCTGTAGAAGATGTAAGAAAGCTTTTGGAGGCTGGAGCAGATAAGATCAGCATCAATTCTTCTGCAGTAAAAGATCCGAAACTGATTGCCGAGCTGGCTAATGAATTTGGGAGCCAGTGCATCGTAGTGGCGATTGATACTAAAAGAGTCAATGAAACCGACCTTGTTCACATTAAGGGTGGAAGAGAAGCTACAGAACTGAACACGGTAGAATGGGCAAAAAGAGCAGAAGCTTTAGGAGCTGGTGAAATTCTTTTAACCTCTATGGATGGGGACGGAACCAAAAATGGATTTGACCTTAACATTACAAAGCTGGTTTCAGAGCACGTAACCATTCCTGTGATAGCTTCCGGTGGTGCCGGAACTGCAAATGATTTTGTTAAAGTATTCAATGAAACAAAAGCTACAGGAGCTTTGGCAGCCAGTATATTCCATTTTAATGAAATAGGGATTCAGGATTTAAAACAACAATTAAAAACTCAACAAATAAACGTACGATGAATATTGATTTTAATAAAGATAACGGGCTTGTTCCGGTAGTGATTCAGGATTACAGAACATTGCAGGTGCTGATGCTGGGCTACATGAATCAGGAAGCATTTGAGAAAACCGAAAAAGAAAAAGTGGTTACCTTTTTCAGTCGCTCCAAAAACAGGCTCTGGACAAAAGGAGAAGAATCAGGCAACTTTTTAACTGTAAAAAGTATTGATATTGATTGTGATCAGGATACCATACTGATTAAAGTTATTCCTACGAATGTGGTATGCCATACCGGAAGTTTCAGCTGTTTTGGAGAAAAGGATGCCAAAGGGTTTTTATATGAACTGGAAGAAAAAATAGCGCAAAGGATTGATAGTAAGACAGAAGGATCTTATACGTATTCACTGTATCAGAGAGGAATCAATAAAGTAGCTCAAAAAGTAGGTGAGGAAGCTGTAGAATTAGTTATTGAAGCCAAAGATAATAATGAAATGCTCTTTAAAAATGAAGCTGCAGATTTGCTGTATCACTTTCTGATTTTGTTGAAAGCCAAAGGATTTTCAATAGAAGAGATTGAAGAAATTCTTAAGACAAGAGATCAATAAAACCTTTGAATTATTTCAAAGGTTTTTTCGTTAAGACAGTAAAAAATTATTAAAGGAAAGAGATTGTTATCCCGTTTTATACATGATGATTATCAGTTGATATTGATAAAATAAACTATATAACTAAATTGAATTTATTATTTTATTTAAATACTTTGAATTAATTTATTTAAAACTATATCATAAAGTTAGCTATTAAAACAGCCAAATTTTGAAATAGGCTAAAAACCGTACTTTTGTTTTTAATTATTCTAAATAACACTTAAGTATGAAGAAATCTATTTTCTTAATCGGAAGCCTTGTGGTATTTTCTCAAGCCGCTGCCCAGAAAAAAGATTCATTAGAACAGAACAGACTTGATGAAGTAATTGTTACCGCATCAAGATCTCCGGAAATCGTAAAGAAAACAGCGTCTACAGTTAACATTATCAACAAAAAAGAAATTACAGAACAAGCATTAATTTCTGCTGATCTCAGTAATATTCTGGCTTATAAAGTGCCCGGATTAGCATTTGGAAATAATCTGGTAAGCAACAGAGGACAGACTTTAAGAGGAAGAAATGTGCTGATTATGATCGACGGAATTCCACAATCAAGTCCTTTACGAAACAATGACAGAGAAATACGAAGTATTGACCCTTCAGTTTTAGAACGCATTGAAGTGGTAAAAGGAGCTACATCCATTTATGGGAATGGTGCGGAAGGAGGAATCATTAATTATATTACCCAAAAAAGTACTTCTGGCAAAACTTTTTCAGGAAGAACCGTATTAGGATTTACCAGCCATGATTTGTTCAATAACAAAATGTTTAAATCAGATGGTGGTGCAGGGTATAGAATTTCACAAAGTTTCTTCGGAAAAGTAGGAAAGTTCGATTATCTTGTCAATGGAACGCTTACCCAAAACGGAGTAAAAATAGATGGTGAAGGACTGGTTCAGAATCCACGATATGGGCTGGGAGAAACTGCCGTCAATAATATTTTTGCAAAAATAGGATATGATCTGAATGATGATAACCGACTGGAAGTGATGTATAACTACTATTCCAGTCTGCAGGATTCCAAATATATTTTAGACCTCGGGAAATACGGAGAAAAACCTTCTACGGGTAAATTAGGAGACAGAGAAGGGGTGAAAGAAGGAACAAGATATAACCATAATGGGTATTTAAAATATATCAATAAGAATATTTTCCGTAACACAACCCTTAACACGACTCTGTATTTCCAGGATTTTTATACCATTTATGATTACAGAAATGCACCAAGATGGAAAACAGGAGGACAATCGGCCATTTTAGAGAAAAAATACGGTTTCAGAGCCGATTTTAATACTGAGTTTGGAAAAGAAAAAGGATTAAAAGGTTCATTGACATATGGTCTTGATCTATTAAATGAAAAAACAAGCCAGCCTCTGGTAGACGGAAGAATGTGGGTTCCGGAAATGAATATGTTGGCTGCAGCCCCTTTCGTACAGGGGAAATTATTTCTTACTGATGATCTGACAGTGAAAGCAGGTGTTCGATGGGATAAAATGTCTGTAAAAGTTCCGGATTATACTACTTTGCCTTCCAACAAAGATGTTCCGTTCAATGTAGAAGGGGGAAGACTGAATTATTCAAACCTGTCTTACAACGTAGGAGTGAGCTATGTGGCCTTTGATTTCTTTCAGCCTTTTACCTCTTATTCCAGAGGATTTAATATCTATGATCTGGGGCGTGTCCTTAGAGATGCCAAGAGCAATGTCCTCAGTGAAATTAATACAGACCCTGTAGTTATTGACAACTATGAAATAGGTTTCAATAGTAAAATAGGGCAGTACGTAGATTTTTCAGCCAGCTATTTTTATAATTATTCCAAGTTGGGAGCTGATCTGGTTTCTGTGAATGGTTTCTGGACTCCGCTTCGCGCTCCTCAGTATATTAATGGGGTAGAGCTGGCAGTCAATATCTATCCGACACAAGGATTGACTATCGGAACCAATTATACTTATCAGGAAGGAAAAGTAGATGTTAAAAATGACAACAGCTACGAAAAATATTTAAGCGGTTTAAGAATTGCACCTGCAAGGTTGAATTCTTTCGTTAAATGGAATGATAAGGTTCAAAAACTGCAGTTGGGAGTCTATCATATGTACTCATTTAAAAGAGATAAGTTTGAGCCTGCTTCTTCAGGAAAGTATGATGAAGGAGAAGGTCCTGTAAAAAGTTTTAACCTTTTCAATGTTCAAGGAAGCTATAAAATTAATAAACTTCTGACGGTAGGGCTTGGGATAGAAAATGTTTTCAATACTTCTTATTTCACACCTACTTCAATGTACACCGCGCGTGATGCGGAATATGTACGCGGAAACGGTAGATATTATACAGTTTCTCTTAATTTTAATTATTAATTTAAATCCTTTTATAGAACTCAGCCCTTTTCGTATTACGGAAAGGGCTTTTTTCAGGGAGAAAAAGCAGTAGATATAACAGAAAATACAGGTATGTTGTCCAGCTAGCTAAACCTTTGAGATTTTTTCAAAGGTTTTTTTATACAAAAATAACACGACACTTTCTGTCGTACTGCTGTATTAGCTTTGCAGAATAATGCAAGTTTATAAAAGTGCAATGAAATGTCTTCGGATTTAGAGATATTTTATATTAAATCGCATTCATGTGATTTGTATGAACTAAAAAAAGTTAAATTTGTGTCAATTTAAAAAGCTAATCATTAAACTCAAAAATAACACGGGAATGAAAAAGATTTATCTCAGTGTATGTACTGTATGCACGGTTCTTGGGCTGTCTGCTCAGGAAGTTCTCTGGCAAAAAGATATCAAATCTTCAACTCAGGATTTTCTGAGCCAGGTCACTACGACAATAGATCAGCAGTATTTGATCACAGGAAGCTCAATACAGAGCGATAAACTCCAACAGGGAAGCAGGCAGAATAACGGCTACGATTTTCACCTGGTTAAACTGAACCAACAGGGAGAAGAATCCTGGGAAAAGTATTTCTCAGGAAATAACCATGATTATCTCTCTGCTACAGTATCTACTCAGGATGGAGGATTTCTTATAGCCGGAACATCGTATTCAGGAAAAGGTCTGGATAAAAAAGAAGATTCCAAAGGCGGATCAGATATTTGGCTGATCAGAATTAATGAATTTGGAGATGAGCTATGGCAGAAAACCTTAGGAACAAGTTCCGATGAAGAAGCCAGAGCAGTGATTCAAAGTACAGATTTAGGCTTTTTTATAGCCGGAAATGTACAGAACTCATCCAAAGGTTATGGTTCCAAAGATGTCTGGATTACCAGACTCGACAAAGATGGAAAAGAACTTTCACAACTTGTCTTAGGCGGAAAAGGATTAGATGAAGTGGAGAAAATGATTCCAACAAAGGATGGTGGAGCCCTATTGGGAATTTACTCAAGGAGTTCCGAGGTTCGTGTTTCAGGATCCGGGGATAACCCTCGTGGAAATGTATCACCTTCTGATCCTCGCACCTCGAACCCCGCATCTCGTACTGCAAAATCCACAGAAAATTTCGGAGAAGGTGATTACTGGATCATCAAACTGGACAAAAACGGAAAAGTAGAATGGGAAAAGAACTTTGGGGGGAAAGGAGACGACCATATCAGAACCCTGGCTTTAACTTCAAACGGTTATATCATTGGTGGCGAATCCCGCTCCGAAAGATCCGGAAACAAAACAGTAGGGATTGAAGAAGGAACAGACCTATGGCTGATTTCTTTAAATGAAAGAGGCGATGAACAGTGGCAGAAGTCCTACAATTTCAAGAATCGTGATATTCTGATGGGAGCAAGTGTGATTCATTCTGCAGATGGCCAATCATCAAAAGGAATTTTATTAGGTGGTTACACTCAGACTGAAGGTAGAATAGAAAAAGATGATGAAACTTTCTGGATGCTGTATTTAGATGGAAACGGAAATGAACAGTGGCGAAAGCATGTAGCAGGAGAATCCCGACAAAAAGAAGAACGACTTTCAGATGTGAAATTAAACAAAGATGGCTCTATTGTATTAGCCGGAACCAGTGCCAAAGAACTGGGAAAAGAGAACTGGAAGATTGTAAAACTCGGTGATACTCAGGTGAATGACCTGATAGAAAAATATGATATCAAAATCTATCCAAATCCTGTATCAGACTATGCCTATATAGAAATTGGCTATGATTTCAAAGAAGCTGATATTATGCTGTATGATATGAGCGGAAGACAGCTTCAGAACTTTAAAACGAAGAATAGAGTGACTAAAA
>NZ_NRQT01000019.1 GCF_004119455.1 Chryseobacterium sp. CH25 | reverse complement strand
GCGAATGCCAAATTGATAAAAAAATAAGAAACTAAATCATGAAAAAAGTCATTGGAGCTATTGGAATAATAGTAACACAGATTTATTTTGCACAAACTAATATTAGTAAATCATTACCTGATATTAAACCACCAACCTCCGAAACTTATAGGATTAGTACCTATGGTTTGGATTTCAACAACTCGCCCACAGGAGAATTCACATATAATTTTCCAATATACACTATAAATACTGGGATTGGTATTCCTATAAGTTTAGGATATAATAGCGGAATTAAGGTAGATGACATAGGAGGTAATTTAGGAATGTCCTGGCAATTGGTTACAGGAGGAGCAATCTCGAGAGTTGTAAGAGATGAGCAAGATGATATGGCATCAGCAGTATGGTTTCCAGGTACTATAGATATTAATGCAGATGCAAATACGATTAGAACAGCGGCACATCCTGATAATTCTATAGATACAGAATATGACTGGTTTAGCTTTTCCCTTTCCAATGGACTTTCAGGTCAATTTTATATTGATAAAAATCTGAATGTACATTATAACGGAGGTGACGGTTCAAAACTAACAATCACGGATAAAACTACAGTGGTAACTCAATATGGGAAGAATCTGGAATTTATACTTACAGATAATCAGGGAAATAAGTACTATTTCGGAGGGGATGAGAAGTTTATGGAAAGATCAAAAATTGATTATAAAGGTCCCGATAAATATTACACTTCTGGATGGTATTTATCTAAAGTGCTTACCTCAAAAAATGAAGTTATCAATTTTGACTATTCTGTAGAGCAGATCAGCTACTATAGCTCCATGGGAGCTTCTTTTAGTGTTTCTGAAAACTGCTGTGTTCCTAACACCTATGAAAATAGTGGGTTGACAAAAAATAAGACAACTTTGGTTGCATTAAAACCAAGATTATTGAGCATTGACGATGATATTGTCAGAATTAATTTTGGCTACAATAAGCAAAGAAAAGATTATATTAATGGTGATGGGAAATTACTTACATCAATTGCTGTTCTTTCCAAAGAAAATAATCAGATTATAAAGAATTTTCAATTGAATTATGATGATGTAAACACTGGTTCTGCTGTTACATATTATGGGCTACCTTTAGATGAACAAAGTACTGTTAACCGTCATTTCTTAAATAATATTAATGAAATTGTTTCGAACCAAAAATATAGGTTTGAGTACTATTCAAAGGAGAGTATTCCCGCAAGATTTAGTCTGGCAACAGATTTTTATGGATATTCGAACGATAAAGCCAATCAAACACCTTTTGCTGATATTTCGGGACAGGTTCCTAACTATATTTTCACTAAAACTAACGGTTGGGCCTCTGCCAAGAAAGATGTTGATCCAACCAGAACTTATCTGGGAAATCTTAAAAGAATCTATTATCCTACAGGCGGATATTCAGAAATAACCTATGAATCGAATAGTTCGATGAAGACTGTTCCAGTTGAGAAATCTGATGGTACAGGACTTCAGGCATCGAGAATTTGTAGTGGTCCCAAAACAGTGAGTAAGAAATTTACATTTATATCTAATGGATCACCAATTAGTTATTCAGCTTATGCTTCAACGGATTATTACAATTGTGGAGGACCTGATCCCCTGCATGAAGTACATGGAATCAGTATTACAGATATAACAACGGGGCAAAACGTTAGAGGTGATAATGGGAAATATTATACTGGTCTTGTTGCTAAAAAAGAGTTATGCCTAACAGGACTTCCTAGTGATAATAGATGTCCTGTAAATACTGTTGCAGGTCATACTTATGAAGTAGAATATTATGTTTCGTCGTATTTTGGGAGGATAGATGGATTTGCTTCTTTCGATTATAATTCTCGAACTGAAATGCAAGACATATTGCAACATTATGGAGGGAGTAGAGTAAAAAAAGTTGAGGAAAATAATACTGAAAATGGATCATATACTCGTTCATTTTATTATAACAAATTATTGGATAGATTATCTCAGGTAACAAGTATAGCAAATGCAGCAACTCCTAAATCATTTGATTATATAATAACAAAAAGGAACTGTTTATTAGAATGTAATCCTGGAAATAATACAGGGAACCCACCTCTTGGTTCATCTCCAATTCCTGTTTATCGTTTTTATAAAGACAATATTTTAAGTGATTATAATGATAGAGCCAATAAAATTTTTTATAAATCTATAACGGAATTAATTGATAATAATAAGGCTGTTGAAAGAAATTATTTGTATTTAGGAGATTCAAATGCATATTTGTATGTTCCTCCTGTTTTAGATGCTCCCAGTAGTAATAGCGGCCAGATAAAAAGAGGGTTGCTTGAAAATGAGACTCAATATCGTTTCTATAATAATGATTTTACAGTTTTCAAAAAGACTGATAATAAATATAGTCTGCAAGATAATAGTGTAACATCATTTATTTTTAAAGAAAACTTTCCATTAACTACAGGATATGTATATAATTCTCAAGATGGGCCAATACCTAATATTTCGTATACTTTTTATCAAAATTACTATGGATATTCGAAATTGATTGAATCTATTTCAAAAGAATATGTAGATAATAAAATACTTGAGACAAAATCAAATACTATTTTTGATAATAATCAACACTGTCAGGTAACTTTATCAAAAAAACTATTTCCGGATGATACTGTTCAGGAAACTATTTATAAGTATGCTTCTGAGAAAGGCAACCAAAAACTGATCAATGCTAATATAATAGGTATTCCTTTAGAGACAACGGTTATCAAGAAACAGAATCAAAACGATGC
>NZ_NRQT01000199.1 GCF_004119455.1 Chryseobacterium sp. CH25 | reverse complement strand
GAGTTCTTTTTATTAAATTCCTGTGTTAAAGTTAAAGTCTCTTGGAGAATTCTTACATCAATTGATACGGTTCCCAGGATATGGAACTGTTTGTCAATGTATTGATATTCAAAGAGTTCTTTTTATTAAATTCCTGTGTTAAAGTTAAAGTCTCTTGGAGAATTCTTACATCAATTGATACGGTTCCCAGGATATGGAACTGTTTGTCAATG
>NZ_NRQT01000198.1 GCF_004119455.1 Chryseobacterium sp. CH25 | reverse complement strand
TAACAAAAAAAGAAACATGCTCTGCCTCTGGCTTTTTTATGCGCCTTCAGGTTTAAGCAACAAATCCGTGGAAGTTTAACACCAGATGATATACTTACTGAAATATCTTCCATTAACAAAAAAAGAAACATGCTCTGCCTCTGGCTTTTTTATGCGCCTTCAGGTTTAAGCAACAAATCCGTGGAAGTTTAACACCAGATGATATACTTACT
>NZ_NRQT01000197.1 GCF_004119455.1 Chryseobacterium sp. CH25 | reverse complement strand
ATTTAAACTTACTCAATTCAAAATTTATTGTATTTGTTTTTATCTTATACAAAATTTAATTATGTAAAAAATTTTCACTGTTTGTTTCCTACGCAGGTTACTCCTAACTCTTCATTTAAACTTACTCAATTCAAAATTTATTGTATTTGTTTTTATCTTATACAAAATTTAATTATGTAAAAAATTTTCACTGTTTGTTTCCTACGCAGGTT
>NZ_NRQT01000196.1 GCF_004119455.1 Chryseobacterium sp. CH25 | reverse complement strand
CTTAAAAATGTATTGTCCTATAATAGACATAATTCCCTATTTATAGATTTAACAAAAAAAAATCTATAATTTTGTATAAAAATGCTGATAATTTCTACTTAATCATTACCTTTCTTAAAAATGTATTGTCCTATAATAGACATAATTCCCTATTTATAGATTTAACAAAAAAAAATCTATAATTTTGTATAAAAATGCTGATAATTTCTACT
>NZ_NRQT01000195.1 GCF_004119455.1 Chryseobacterium sp. CH25 | reverse complement strand
TAGCTGCTGAAGTTAAAAAAAGCACAGCAGTATGTCAATCAAAAATCAGCGTGAGAATATGCAGTTTTACAGCAACTTCAGTAAACTGTTGGTGTACAGTAACGGGCTGATTGTAGCTGCTGAAGTTAAAAAAAGCACAGCAGTATGTCAATCAAAAATCAGCGTGAGAATATGCAGTTTTACAGCAACTTCAGTAAACTGTTGGTGTACAG
>NZ_NRQT01000194.1 GCF_004119455.1 Chryseobacterium sp. CH25 | reverse complement strand
TAATAATCTCAGCTAAAATTAAGTAATGAATATACTATTGCTTCACAAAAAATGACGGAAGCATTTAAAAATGAAAATTTAAAAAGCTTGGATCAGCTCTGATCATGAAAGAGGTAATAATCTCAGCTAAAATTAAGTAATGAATATACTATTGCTTCACAAAAAATGACGGAAGCATTTAAAAATGAAAATTTAAAAAGCTTGGATCAGCTC
>NZ_NRQT01000193.1 GCF_004119455.1 Chryseobacterium sp. CH25 | reverse complement strand
GAAAACTAAAGTAAAAAGGTTAAGAATTTTCTTAACCTTTTATTTTATCCTTTAACTGACCCATCGCAATGATTATCCTGTCTCTGGTTTACGCTCCTGCTGATTAATGAGGAAGAAAACTAAAGTAAAAAGGTTAAGAATTTTCTTAACCTTTTATTTTATCCTTTAACTGACCCATCGCAATGATTATCCTGTCTCTGGTTTACGCTCCTG
>NZ_NRQT01000192.1 GCF_004119455.1 Chryseobacterium sp. CH25 | reverse complement strand
GAACTTTCAAATTAATAGAATTTTCTATCAATTAATCAATTTGGATTAATAAATTTAATTTAACATTTACTTTTAGCCCTGCAGTTATTGATAAGAATTCAATGAAAACTATGAGAACTTTCAAATTAATAGAATTTTCTATCAATTAATCAATTTGGATTAATAAATTTAATTTAACATTTACTTTTAGCCCTGCAGTTATTGATAAGAATT
>NZ_NRQT01000191.1 GCF_004119455.1 Chryseobacterium sp. CH25 | reverse complement strand
TTAAATCACATAGCAGCCATTGGTTTTCACCACTTAAAAGTTTTGATAAATCAAAATTTACACTCTTAAAGAATAAGTAAAAAACTTATTCAAATGCGTACTTTTAAAGTTAATTTAAATCACATAGCAGCCATTGGTTTTCACCACTTAAAAGTTTTGATAAATCAAAATTTACACTCTTAAAGAATAAGTAAAAAACTTATTCAAATGCGT
>NZ_NRQT01000190.1 GCF_004119455.1 Chryseobacterium sp. CH25 | reverse complement strand
TCCGTCAAGAATTTTCATTAGCCTGTTTGAAACCTTCACCCACTTTCTCCTAAAACGGTGAGAAATCCGGTACACGGTACATTAATTCGAAATTAGCTCGATAGAAATTCTACCTCCGTCAAGAATTTTCATTAGCCTGTTTGAAACCTTCACCCACTTTCTCCTAAAACGGTGAGAAATCCGGTACACGGTACATTAATTCGAAATTAGCTC
>NZ_NRQT01000018.1 GCF_004119455.1 Chryseobacterium sp. CH25 | reverse complement strand
ATAGCTTTTGGATTGAATATAGTTTTCTGTAGGAGTGAGCTGTGCATTAGCTAAATGACTAATCAGCAACATGCCTACAGGGATTATTATTTTTTTCATTATATATTAGTTCTTATTATACCACAATAACTTACACTATTATTAAAGACAAGTACCATGTGAATTTGCCACACGTTGTCCTTGAGTATCAATATCATCTTGAGCTTGTTGATCAGCATCTGCCTGGCTAATGATAGAAGAATAGGTGTTGGCAGGAACTGTATAGGTGAAATTTTGCCCTACTCCGGAGGAACCACAATCATTTTTAGTAAAAACCTGACTTCGTGAAACGTTATAATAAAATTTCAGGCAAGCTCCATGAATATTGGCAGCTGCCTGTCCATTTACATTAATATCATTTTGGGCTTTCTGATCAGCATCTGCCTGACTAATTTCTGAGTTATATGTTTTGGCTGGTACAACATAGTTATACTGACTACCTGCATAACCTACCCCACAGTTATTTCTTGTAAAGGTTCCTGATTTTGACGAATTATAATAAAGAGTAGGAGCATAATGATAATTATACTCTTTCAATACCATACCCTTAACATCAATAACTTTTTGAAGTCTTCCTGCGGGATCATAAATATAACTTTCCCTGATTCCTGATGGGGATGTAATACTCTTTACTCCAAATAAAGGATCATGACTATAGGTGGTGATCTGATAACCTGATAAGGCTTGATTATTTCTAAATCCATCCAAAGCACTTATCATAGCTTCTTCTGAAGCAACAGTCCCTTGTTCTCCATCTGTCTTAGAGGCACTCAAAATACTGTCAATAGATGACTGACTGATATCAGAGTATTTCGCCCCAGCTATTTTAGCTATAGGAAGTGTACCTTCATATCCCCAGATAATAGCTGTTGATATACCATCTTTTGTAGTATATTGCTGGATATTTCCTTTACTGTCATACTTATCATAAGTAACTTCCGTGGATGGAATATTTTTCAGATCAAAAGATAATACTGAAGTGGGAAGTAGATTTGCAGGATCATCATACTTTGTTTCAGTTCTTGTAATCATTTTCCCAGAATCGTTTGCCCCTTGTTTATTGATGACTGCCGTTTCCAAAGGAATCCCCACCATATTGGCATTAATCAGCTTCTGATTGCTCTTTTCGTGAGCATACTGATAAGTAGTTTCCTGAGCTGTATTATCCGAGAACAGTTTTTTTGATAAAGTCAACTGATAATGTGAAGGGTTATTATATAAATTTTCTGTTTCCGTTTTTATTATTTGTCCGTTAATAAACTCTTCTTTTTTTATCTTTTCAATTTTAGAGTCTCCATAATGATTATAATATTCTGCAATAGAAATATTATCTATATAAGTATTAGGTACAGAAGTATAAGGTGGAATAGGATAGTTTTGTTTGAAGATAAATGATTTTTTTATATTATTATCATATTGACCATATTGATAAGTTTGGTTGATAATCTGTTGAAACTTATTATTTTTAAATTCATATACTTTTTCTTCTTTAATGTGACCTTGTAAAAGCTCACTGGAATTAGAATAAGGAGCACTATATATTTCAGCTCCTGCAAAAGTTAATGCAGGTGTATCTTCATTTTCAAAGAAAATTTTCTCAGTTAATGATTTTCCGTCAACAACTTCTGAAATAACAGTATAATAAGGTTTGTTAGATTTATTATTAAACTGATTGATAAGACTATTTGTGCCATATCCAAAAGTTGCATTCTCAAATGGTGTTGGGGTCTGAATATTTCCCATACAAATATTTCTTTCCGGCCCTACAGGCAAAGCTTCACAGCCACAATCATATGAGCAGTTTTTTAATCCTGTTGTCTTATAATAATACCTTGGAGGAATTGGATGGTTTATAGTTGTTTTCCCTTGATCTTTTTGTGCGTAAAAATTATAATAAAACTTTCTTGTATATGTACTGCCTTCATTATTATTTTCTATAATCTCTTTAACTCTGCTTCCACCATAAAAAACATCCTTTTGTACAGGTACTAAGGTTTTATTATATTTAAAATTAGCATTTCCAAATATTTCAGACAATGCAGATTGCACTCTAAACCGAAGCTCATAAGATCGCCCGTCAACTGTTGATATTGGACAATCTCCATTAACACCAGGTATACAAAATTCACCAGGTGCTGTAGTAGTAAACCTGCCATAACTTGCTTTTCTACTGATTGATTTTACCATTTCTCCAGTAGTTAAATCTTTTACACTTACACTAAAAACTTCATGGTAATCATCTGGTTCACCACAGCGATAATAATCTGCTTCTGCACTTGCAAAAAAGGTAATAGGACTTCCATTGGCAATAATAGTTTTTGCAGATTCTACTATTCTGGGTTGATTACATTCTCTGACAAGATCAAAACTTTCATACTGATATCTTTCTTCCTGTAATGTTTCAGCAGTCTTATTGGGTTCATATACAACCGACGAACTACCTCCTGTAGGATAAGTAATTTTTTTCAGGTTTCCTATAAAACTGTAATCAGGATTCACCTCCTTATTTGCTGTTAAATAATTTGAAGGAATTTTATTTTTAATTAATGAAGAAAATAAAATGATATCTTTAGTATTAAACTCATTGATAATTGGAAACGGACGTATATTAGGCTGCCCGTTATAATAACCATAATAATCAGATTTCAGACTAAATCTAGCAGGCAAAAGCTCTGGAGAATAGTAATCAAATGAATATTTTTCTTTTGAAATTGTATTTGAAACCTTATTTAAAAAATGTCTGCTTTTAGTATTTGAGTTTAAATTTGTAAAGTAATAACTTTCAACATTTGACGCAGTATAATCTGTATACTCAAGCACAAAGTTTTTTATTATAATATTCCCTCTGTTCTTCACAACAACTGATGTAAGCAACTTTGAATCCGTAACATCGTTTCTATTCTTTGTATATTCAAAATTAATCTTTTCTCCATTAGCCTCAATTAACTTTAACCTTGGAGTAGACGTTGCAGACAGGGATTTACTATTAACTACAGAGGTAGTATAATTACCACCACTCGGAATACATTTACAACCTTCCGTAAGTGTAAGTGATGAATCGACGCTTGAAAAATAAGTATAGCTATCTTCATCATAATCAAAAACAATCTCATTGTTTTTATTGGTGATTATTTTATAGATATACCATCCTGTTGCAGATTTTGATCTAGGAATCCCTCCACCTCCTGAAGCATCATTAGATGTAGTTACAGTAATTTCTTCAATATATTTTTTTTGCCCTCCAAAATAGTAAGTATTTCCAGTTTTATCCTTGATAATAAATTCCAGAAATAAACCTTCAGCAGTAAAATATTTATTCATAGAAATTGTAGTTCCATCAGCTTTACTATATACAGGATTTAGATTACTATCCAAATAAAAACTACCATGAAATCCATTCGCAACATTAAAGCTAAACCAGTCATATTCAGTATCAACATACGGTCCCGGCAAAGAACTTTCTTGAATTTTTGCAGCATCATTGATAAGATCTACATTTTCCGGCAGCCATCTTTTAGCCGCTTTTTCATCTGCTTCATCTCTTACAATCCTTGATACTGTACCACCAGCATTTAACTGCCATGACATCCCAAGGTTGCTCCCAAAATCATCAACTCTCACTCCACTTCTATAAGAAAATGCTATAGGTAAACTTATATCATCTTTTGTGACCGAATGAATTGGAACTGAATGAGTAAATTCACCCGTGGAAGTATTAGTAAAATTACTATTATAAACACTGAAGTTAAATGTTTGTGGAGTTGGAGGTATTATATTCGGTAATGCATCGGTAGTTTGTGCAAAATAAATCTGTGTTACTATTATTCCAATAGCTCCAATGACTTTTTTCATGATTTAGTTTCTTATTTTTTTATCAATTTGGCATTCGC
>NZ_NRQT01000189.1 GCF_004119455.1 Chryseobacterium sp. CH25 | reverse complement strand
TCTCCACAGTCCATGATGTTAACGCGACGTCGTCAGTGCCTTTCGATGTATCGTCGATTCCGCCCTGGGGGTAAACCCGGAACCTTTCGAGTGTTGGGGATAAAATCACGAAATTCTCCACAGTCCATGATGTTAACGCGACGTCGTCAGTGCCTTTCGATGTATCGTCGATTCCGCCCTGGGGGTAAACCCGGAACCTTTCGAGTGTTGGGG
>NZ_NRQT01000188.1 GCF_004119455.1 Chryseobacterium sp. CH25 | reverse complement strand
TATTCTAAACCTTTAACTTCAATTGAAGGCAGCGAACCAAACATGCAGGACAGCTAAATCTTAAAGAATATTACAGTTGTGAACTGGAAGCGCTTAAAGATTTTTATCAGCAGCATATTCTAAACCTTTAACTTCAATTGAAGGCAGCGAACCAAACATGCAGGACAGCTAAATCTTAAAGAATATTACAGTTGTGAACTGGAAGCGCTTAAAG
>NZ_NRQT01000187.1 GCF_004119455.1 Chryseobacterium sp. CH25 | reverse complement strand
CGAAAAAAGATTGCCAGCAGAAATCTGGTATTGAAAAACACCAACCAGAGATTACCTGTCTGCAACAGAGCTCCTAAATGGCGCAATGGTTACAGAAATGCAGGGAATATATCAACGAAAAAAGATTGCCAGCAGAAATCTGGTATTGAAAAACACCAACCAGAGATTACCTGTCTGCAACAGAGCTCCTAAATGGCGCAATGGTTACAGAAAT
>NZ_NRQT01000186.1 GCF_004119455.1 Chryseobacterium sp. CH25 | reverse complement strand
TCAAATATCCTTTCCTTAATGGTCAATAATCTGGATACAAAGGGGAATGAGTTGATTAAAAAAAATATCCAACAGCCAGATGTCATTCACTGGTTGATGATAATAGGAAACAGGCTCAAATATCCTTTCCTTAATGGTCAATAATCTGGATACAAAGGGGAATGAGTTGATTAAAAAAAATATCCAACAGCCAGATGTCATTCACTGGTTGATG
>NZ_NRQT01000185.1 GCF_004119455.1 Chryseobacterium sp. CH25 | reverse complement strand
TCTGAAATCAGCAAAAACCGACCTGAAACCAAATCCTATGAATATTAATTCCTATTACTCCCATTAATGAACAAGAAGTACTAAATAATGGCAATATATCTGTGAATATTTTCAACTCTGAAATCAGCAAAAACCGACCTGAAACCAAATCCTATGAATATTAATTCCTATTACTCCCATTAATGAACAAGAAGTACTAAATAATGGCAATATAT
>NZ_NRQT01000184.1 GCF_004119455.1 Chryseobacterium sp. CH25 | reverse complement strand
GTTACTGATGAAGATGGAAACCCCACTTTAGAGTTCAAAAACGGAAAAGGTCAGACCCTGTTGGTAAGGAAATTTGTAGGGACCTCTATGCAGGCAGATACTTACTATGTGTATAACGAATATGACCAGCTTGCCTTTGTTATTCCTCCCACTGCCGTTCAGCAGCCTATTACCGATGTACTTCTTGATGATTTGTGCTATCAGTACCGTTATGAC
>NZ_NRQT01000183.1 GCF_004119455.1 Chryseobacterium sp. CH25 | reverse complement strand
ATAACCCCCATTGGAAATCAAAAACTTGAATGATGATGTTGGGGGTAATGGGTTACCAGTATAATACTTCCTGCAACTAGGAAATGTGACTGTTGTATTGCCTGAAATACCGCTTCCATAACCCCCATTGGAAATCAAAAACTTGAATGATGATGTTGGGGGTAATGGGTTACCAGTATAATACTTCCTGCAACTAGGAAATGTGACTGTTGTATT
>NZ_NRQT01000182.1 GCF_004119455.1 Chryseobacterium sp. CH25 | reverse complement strand
AGATGAACTTATTGTTTAATTGAAAATAGCAATCATAAATGTACCCAAAGCAGGCGTGATCTTTAAAGTATCAACTGTTCCCTGAAGACCAGTAACATTAGTATTTTGCGGATCTTTAGATGAACTTATTGTTTAATTGAAAATAGCAATCATAAATGTACCCAAAGCAGGCGTGATCTTTAAAGTATCAACTGTTCCCTGAAGACCAGTAACATT
>NZ_NRQT01000181.1 GCF_004119455.1 Chryseobacterium sp. CH25 | reverse complement strand
TGTAATCCTTTAGGATTTCTTTGATCCGTTGCTTTTTCATTTGTTGATAAATTAAATTTTATATAAATAACGTGCAAAGTTACAAAAAAACGCGCAACTCATGATGTAATACTTTCTTGTAATCCTTTAGGATTTCTTTGATCCGTTGCTTTTTCATTTGTTGATAAATTAAATTTTATATAAATAACGTGCAAAGTTACAAAAAAACGCGCAACT
>NZ_NRQT01000180.1 GCF_004119455.1 Chryseobacterium sp. CH25 | reverse complement strand
TTCAGCAATGACTCAGCTAATCCAAGCTCCGGAAATTCCTGAACGTGTAGTCCTTTTTTCTGTATAGTGTATATTCATTTTTATTTTATTAATCGAGATGTTAACAGATGGTTAGATATTCAGCAATGACTCAGCTAATCCAAGCTCCGGAAATTCCTGAACGTGTAGTCCTTTTTTCTGTATAGTGTATATTCATTTTTATTTTATTAATCGAGAT
>NZ_NRQT01000017.1 GCF_004119455.1 Chryseobacterium sp. CH25 | reverse complement strand
TTCTTGATATGAATATTGAAACCCATCCAAATAATCAGTTGTAGTGGTACTGGCTATTCCTTTTGGTTGTCCTGCTGAATAGATTTTTCTCAACTTAGTACCATCTGCACGGTAAAGATATTTCAAATCTATATACGTAGTAAGTCCAAAACTTTTATTTGCGATTGAATAGGAGTTGGGTAAATTTAAGTAATCATACTAAATGGTAGAAATAATTAATAAAATCTCTTTTGTTATTTATAGCACGAGCAAGGGAACTTTTTCACTCATTTCGTTGGCATTTGTTCTGTGCTTTAGTAAAAATTTTTTGAATTCTTTTCATTGTTCCTCCCGGATATTCATAATCATATGTATAGCTTTTCCCCGGTAAAGGATTGTAAATGTTTTTATAATCTTTATTATCTGTATTATAAATATAAAGAATAACATAGGGTTGATCTAACCAACTTAATTTAAAATCCTCTATTTCATACATCTTTGATGTTAGATTATCCTTACATTGTAAATTATTATTCATAACTAATTTTAAAGAAGATGAATTATCTGTATGCAGCAGATCCTTATAATCTTCTTCTTTTATTACAAACTTTCCTGGGAAGTAACTGATGTAATACTTTTTTTCTCCTTTCAAAATATACATATTACTAAGAGAGGGATGTACATTTTGATCTACTGTTATTATTATATTCCCTTCCTTATTCTGAGATGAGATTTTACATGATAAAAGGAATATTATTATTAATATAAAGTTTCTCATTATTCTAATATTTTTTCAACGGCTTTTTTAGTAAGATTTATAGATGGTGTTGTATTAGCTCCATTATAAATAGAGATTCCATTTGGATTAGCATTAGTTGTTGTTTCCATCTTTCCTGTTAAATTATTAATACCATTTTGTCCTATAGAGTAACCCAGTGGACCAACAATAATATTTGTTCCGTATTGGGCAAAAGTTGTTGTATCTGTAGCTGAGGGCTCTTGAGCGTTACCACTATAAACTTTTTCTCCTACAACTTCTGTTTTTGTAGGGTGGGAGTGTATTGATGCTTCAGCATCCGCTGTGGTTTTTCCTTTTGGCAAATCAGGTAATGTTGCACTTGCGTAAGCATCTTTTCCATATTGTACTTCCGGGCCTTGTACACCCCTTAAAACAGAACCGTCTTTCATTACAATAGAAGTCTCTTCTTTCTTACCACCATTACTTACGGCTCTATCTAGAACATTTAAACTTTCTTTTAATACAGCAGTGCTTGGAAGGGTAACACCAGATCTTATAGAACCTGCATCAACATTTCCCTTTATTTTAGAAATTGACCTAGCTTCTTTACTATCTGTAACAACAACTCTTACGCCATTATTCACTCCATCTGTTCCAATTTTCTTTCCACTTAAATTGTAAAAATCAGTAAAAGGAGCTCTTCCATCCGGATCGATAAACCTTATTGGATTATTAAATACATAGTTATAAGGGCTATGCCTTCTCATCTTTTCCGCCAGCGGATCTACTACACCCCATCTACCGATATCCGGCATATACATCCTTGCTCCATAATCATACATACCCGTCTCTTGAAGCTCCTTGCCATTGTACTTGTAGTTCTATAAGCATTCCATTGCAGGAAAATATTCTGAAAATGTAACACTCCATTTATTATCAAATCCTCCATTAATAATAATATAATCAATTCCTTTTTTTAGCTTAAAATTCATCTCTTCTTTTTTCTTTGATGTAATTTTAATCTTTTCATCTCTTTTAAGAACTCTAATTTGTGTATATCCACAGGTATAATTTTGAAAATTATAACTTTTACCATTTATAGTAATAACATCGCCAATAAAAGCAGCATTATTAAAAGATAATAAAACTTCGTCATCTTTTTTAAGAAATTCTTTTGGAATATTTTCCAAATAAGACTTGTATGCTGTACTATCTGTTTCTGTTGCTTTCGTTTTATCTTGATAATAAAAATCAATATTATTTTGTGCGGAGCAACTACTGTTGGTCAGTAAAACAATTATTAAAAAAATATTATTTTCATTAGTTTTTATTTTTTGGTAATCTAAATGAGTTAGCTTTAACAGTTTCTTCCATCTTCTGTATCTGATTTTTATTAAATTCCACACCTAATCCTTTCATTGAAGAAGTTGGGTTTTCATATGAATTCATCCTATTGTTAATATTGGCAGGGGTAACTTCAACTCCTGAATTTGGCTCCCAGATATGTTCTAAACCAAAAGTATGACCAATTTCATGCGTAATTGTATCT
Source organism: Chryseobacterium sp. CH25 (assembly GCF_004119455.1). Taxonomy (GTDB): domain Bacteria; phylum Bacteroidota; class Bacteroidia; order Flavobacteriales; family Weeksellaceae; genus Chryseobacterium. The sequence continues at coordinate 2,350 of NZ_NRQT01000017.1, read as the reverse complement.
GTATCTCCATTCTTTGCATTAACAGTTGCTGTAATTGGATTTCCGAGTGGTGCGTCTCCAAGAACTGTTCCCGTCATAGTAGTACCGTTATCATTTACTATTGTTACAGATCGTCCTGGAAAAGTCATATCAATGTTATAAGTAGCATTACTATCTTGAATAATTGTAAGATCGAATCCTTCTTTTTTAAAGTTATTTTCTACGGTTGAAAGTTTTTGTTGAACTTGTTCATTAGTAAAAGAGCCTTGTGTAACATTTGTTCTTAATTCAACTTTTGCTGGAGTATTAAAATTAAATCCAGATATATCATTAGCTACAGGGGTATTCCTTGTAGATTTGTTAATTAATTCAGCTTCTAATCCTTCTAATTCTCTCGCATCAATAACTCGATTTTCAGAAAACGCATAAGTACTATTATGAGTGTATTTTTCTGCCAAAGGATCAATATTAAAAAATCTACCAACATCAGGCATATAATTTCTCCACTTAAATGAGTAAAAACCTGTCTCTTGCAACTCTTGTCCTTGGTACTTGTAGCTATATAATCCTCCAAAATTGGAAGTCACAAACATTCCTGAGATATGGTTTAATCAATTAAAGGTAAAGTTTTATGTATTTTTAGTATATTTAAATTATTTATACACTCTGTAAATTCTTTCTTCTTATCTTCCTTAAAATAAGGCAATCCTTCTATACCATTTTTAATATCATTATATTTTATTGGAATATTATAGGTTTTAATTCCTTTCCCGTCAAAATAATAATTTCGAGCATTAATAATTGATTTAGGTGTATACTTATCTATTGCCAAGCATTTTTCAAATAAACCCACCTTATCTTGTGTAACCAATTCATACCTAAAATATTCATCAAGATATTTATTCTTAAAATCTTCCATAGAAAGTTTTTTTGTATAGAAAACAATTTCATTTTTTTCTTTGACTTTAGTATAGGAAAGACTGTCTTGACGCAATTTATAAGGACTTGTTGTAATTTCACAAATATTATTAGTGCCTAGAATAATAATTCCATTGTAAAAGCCTTCTTCGTCATCGAAACCATCTTCTATATAAATATTGGAATATTTTTTATCAGGGTTGATATCACAAGATTGGACACCTGACAATCTATAAGTTGTATAGCCTTTTGTAAGCATTTTTATCATTACAGAATCTTGTGATTTACTGTAGGGAAATAAATTTTTGTTTTTTAACAAATCTTCATTTACTTGTCTCAAAGAAATTTTATCCTGAGAATGGCAAGAAAAAAATAACATAATACTGAACAATAAAACAATGTTTTTCATCTTTAATAATTTACAGGTTATCTTGGGCGATTTTTAAATTTCTGCAAGTGGTAATATGCAGCAGCTTCATTATAATTATACCTATTTTGTAATATTGTACTATTTACATTAAGAACACTTTGAACACTAGGAGTGGGTGATATTTGACCTCCATTCGAGTTGTAATAAATACTACTTCCAGCATTATCTATTAACCTGCCGTTACTATTAGGAATACAAGAGGAGCCGATACATATACTACCATAGTTAGTTCTTAAAGGTAGCCCACTCTCTGCTCTAACAATATTTTCTACGTGGGTTCCATAAATTTCTGCTGATGTAGCATCATCCCCAAATCTACTATCTGGCTGCGACGTAATACCTAATGCAAAATTTTCATAAACATGTCCCATTTCGTGTGCTATTGTTGTGTATAAAGGAGAATATTTAGAATCATTACCTAAAGTTGTCCAAACACCTTTAGTTGAAGATGTATTTAATTCAACTACATTACTTATCCCATATTTCACTTGTGATTTCCCACCTTGATTAAAATAAATATCTCTTACTTTTCCATCTGTACCTTGTGCTTGGTCAAAATATCCAATCATTGTATTTCCTATGGAAGTATTTTTGTCTAAATGGTTTAAACCTGCTACAGTCTGAACAACATAATCTGATAATGTAGTATTTGCATCTACATTTGTCCATTTCCCATCTACTTGATGTTGTGTCGCTCCATTATGATACCTATATTTAGTTCCGTCTTGGTCATTAATGTATATCCACTCCCCATTTATATCAATAAATTTAGCAGGGTTATTTGCTACATAGCTATAAGGAGAAATAGGAAAATAATTCTCACTATAATTGTCTAATACTCCCCACCTTCCCAAATCCGGCATATAAAATCTAGCCCCGTAATCATACATACCCGTTTCTTGCAGTTCTTTCCCGTTGTACTTGTAATTTAAATACCCACCCAAAAGACCTTTAAAATCACTGATATGATTCAATCCAAATGGATAATAATTGTTCGTATCAGTTACTTCAAGAACGCCTGCG
>NZ_NRQT01000179.1 GCF_004119455.1 Chryseobacterium sp. CH25 | reverse complement strand
TTTCAATATTCCTATAGAGAAGCTGGGGGAATATGTTTAACCTGTCGTACAGAATATGCTTTTGAAGAGCAGGCTTACGGAAACATCAGTACTGCCTTTCCTGATCTGGGCGATCCCCCAACCTGGAAGCTTGATTTTGTACCCACTTCAGAAGGCTTTTACAGTTTCACAGAAAACCGTTATATTTACCAGTATAAAGATCACTTAGGAAATGCAAG
>NZ_NRQT01000178.1 GCF_004119455.1 Chryseobacterium sp. CH25 | reverse complement strand
TCTACTTGAGGACGGAACTGAAGCGTTAAAAGTTGCTTTGGAAATTATGCAGCTTATCAGCCAAAAATAAAATATCACTGTTTCCAAAAGCAGTATCAGGCGGTAAAAATGTAGAAGTTTCTACTTGAGGACGGAACTGAAGCGTTAAAAGTTGCTTTGGAAATTATGCAGCTTATCAGCCAAAAATAAAATATCACTGTTTCCAAAAGCAGTATCAG
>NZ_NRQT01000177.1 GCF_004119455.1 Chryseobacterium sp. CH25 | reverse complement strand
TGAAAATAGCGTCCTCCGTTTTAGATTTTTCATTTTCTAGCTGGTAAGATCCTTGTAATACTTTACATTTTCCATATTCAATATTCAATATAATTTTTGTATAGGTAATCTTACTGATATGAAAATAGCGTCCTCCGTTTTAGATTTTTCATTTTCTAGCTGGTAAGATCCTTGTAATACTTTACATTTTCCATATTCAATATTCAATATAATTTTTG
>NZ_NRQT01000176.1 GCF_004119455.1 Chryseobacterium sp. CH25 | reverse complement strand
GGTAAAGAACTAAGCTTTTAATTTTGATGGCGATCAAAGAGAATAAAGTTTAATTTCCGATGAAGTTTTTCCAAAGAATCAGTCCGCCAGATAATTCCTGAGTCCAGTTACTGTTTTGTGGTAAAGAACTAAGCTTTTAATTTTGATGGCGATCAAAGAGAATAAAGTTTAATTTCCGATGAAGTTTTTCCAAAGAATCAGTCCGCCAGATAATTCCT
>NZ_NRQT01000175.1 GCF_004119455.1 Chryseobacterium sp. CH25 | reverse complement strand
TCCTGTATGTATATTTCCTTTGGTTTCTGGGAAGATCCATTTCTTTTCCGTTTCATCATTGTTCCTACCGAATTCTAAAATCTTCATTTCAATTTCCAGGGAATTTGATGTTGTTGGACTCCTGTATGTATATTTCCTTTGGTTTCTGGGAAGATCCATTTCTTTTCCGTTTCATCATTGTTCCTACCGAATTCTAAAATCTTCATTTCAATTTCCAG
>NZ_NRQT01000174.1 GCF_004119455.1 Chryseobacterium sp. CH25 | reverse complement strand
TTTTAGTAGGTAAGGTTAGCGGTTCCGGCATTTTAGAAAGCCATAATCGGATTCTTAAGAGTGATGGAATTCACCGTCTGCTATTATTGTCTATTTGAGGAGCTCCTTTGTAGGTCGTCTTTTTAGTAGGTAAGGTTAGCGGTTCCGGCATTTTAGAAAGCCATAATCGGATTCTTAAGAGTGATGGAATTCACCGTCTGCTATTATTGTCTATTTGAG
>NZ_NRQT01000173.1 GCF_004119455.1 Chryseobacterium sp. CH25 | reverse complement strand
TCTAAATCGAGATAACGTTTATAAGGAACTTTTTACAACTGACAATAAGTAATAAACGAGTGCTTTTTTATTTAGTGAAAACAGGTTAAAATTTGACTTACTTCAATATAAACCTAACTATTCTAAATCGAGATAACGTTTATAAGGAACTTTTTACAACTGACAATAAGTAATAAACGAGTGCTTTTTTATTTAGTGAAAACAGGTTAAAATTTGACTT
>NZ_NRQT01000172.1 GCF_004119455.1 Chryseobacterium sp. CH25 | reverse complement strand
GCTCGTGCTTACGCTTTTTACGAACGAAATTTTAAGGAGATTTTAATAATGAAAATTAAACTCATGCTTCAACAATTGGTATGCTTTTATTAATAATGGCTGTTTTTCTTTAATTGGTTTGGCTCGTGCTTACGCTTTTTACGAACGAAATTTTAAGGAGATTTTAATAATGAAAATTAAACTCATGCTTCAACAATTGGTATGCTTTTATTAATAATGG
>NZ_NRQT01000171.1 GCF_004119455.1 Chryseobacterium sp. CH25 | reverse complement strand
TGATATTCCCAAGATTTAATTGATTATTATATGAATTTCGTTAATTTTTCAATAGAAGCTAATCTGATCCCTGATAAATCTTTTTGCTGTTCCTGATTTCAGACGGATATATTCAGCCTTACTGATATTCCCAAGATTTAATTGATTATTATATGAATTTCGTTAATTTTTCAATAGAAGCTAATCTGATCCCTGATAAATCTTTTTGCTGTTCCTGATTT
>NZ_NRQT01000170.1 GCF_004119455.1 Chryseobacterium sp. CH25 | reverse complement strand
GTGAAACTGAGTATCAAAATCTTCCTTTATCTTTTGGAGAATAATAGTTTAGTATGCGGATCAAAATACTTCAGTATTACGGCATTTCATTATACACTGCACCAATACCAATTACTTTTCCGGTGAAACTGAGTATCAAAATCTTCCTTTATCTTTTGGAGAATAATAGTTTAGTATGCGGATCAAAATACTTCAGTATTACGGCATTTCATTATACACTG
>NZ_NRQT01000016.1 GCF_004119455.1 Chryseobacterium sp. CH25 | reverse complement strand
CAGCGCAGGCGTTCTTGAAGTAACTGATACGAACAATTATTATCCATTTGGATTGAATCATATCAGTGATTTTAAAGGTCTTTTGGGTGGGTATTTAAACTACAAGTATAATGGCAAGGAGCTTCAGGAAACAGGAATGTATGACTATGGGGCAAGAATGTATATGCCGGATTTAGGAAGATGGGGAGTTGTGGATCCGCTGGCAGAAAAAATGACGAGATATAGTCCTTATAACTATGTATTTAATAATCCAATAAGGTTTATCGACCCGGATGGAAGACAAGGAAAAGACATTATTATTCTAACTGCAAATGGATCTTTTAAAGCATCAAAAGATTTAATGTATAAAACACCGGAAGGAAAAAGATTATGGAATAAATATGGTACAAGTAAGACCGACGATATTTACATAAATTCTAAAAATTTTGGATCTAATTCAAGAACTGTTGCAACAACTCTTGATGATATTAGATCTATGGGATTGATAAAAGATGGTAAAGTGAAAATTCCAGAAGGATATAAAAATGCATCAGTTTTTGATAATTTAGATGTATCTCAATCTGGAGATAAAAAAATTCATTTGATAGCTTTAAATGAAAATTATTTTAAAGAGAATAGCAGTGAAAGATATACTGTAATTAATACTGATGAAGAAGGAAATCAAAAGAGTATAGGATATAATAATTATGATCTGGCGGAAAGTATTTATCACGAAATAAAATCGCATATTGAAGATTCAACTGGTGACGCAGACGCAGACCATATAAAATATGGTACTGATTCATTCAAACTTTTAGCTCCACGTGTTGCTGGATCTCCTTCAGATGTTATTACAAACCAACTTTTGAAAGTTAGAGAAGACGATAATAAAAACAAAAAAAATGAAAAAAAGAAATAATCTCATAATACTCGTATATATAATGCTTATAGGTTTTTGTACGAATAAAATGCAAGGCCAAATTTTGGAATTTTATAAACCCATTATAGTAAGTTGTAGAGCAGGAGTACTAAATAATGAAAAGGTAGATTTAGGGATTTTTGATTATTTTAAACAGGATATTTCTAAGATGAAGTATGAGTATTTAAAATATGATTCAGACAAAGAAAGCTTATTTCAATATGATGATGTGAGTAAGTCTTATCAGAATATAATATATTTTAAATCAGAAAATTTTATATTTCAAGAAAAAATAAAATTAGGAATCTTTAATGAATTTAATTTAACTCAAGAGAATTCTAAAAAATTTATTGCTTCTTCACCGTACGGTAAATATCCATCACATAGTCAAGTGATTAAGTCTATTGAGGTTCTTCAAAAAACAAAAAAGAATCTTATCTTAAAAATAAATTACCAAGATGAATTTGAATGGAAATATTTTGGAATATTAGTTTTAACAGATTACAAATATGAAAAATTAGAAGATGATGAATAACTAAAGCTCTGCTCTTGCTTGGGTGAGCTTCTAACTTGTGTCTATAAATAAGAAAACCTTAGACTATGTAAGGCTTTTCTTTATCTAACTCTATAGAATCCTTATCAGAATAAGAATTAAAAGCTTTCCATCGTTGCCGAACAAATTTCTTTCGTGTGGCATTTTATTAATATTATCTACATTTATCAATACAAAAATCACTTAGGAAATACCAGGGTAAGTTTTGCCAAAAATAGTGCAGGTGTTCTTGAAGTAACAGATACGAACAATTATTATCCATTTGGATTAAACCACATCAGTGAGTTTAAAGGCCTTTTGGGTGGGTATTTAAATTATAAGTACAACGGGAAGGAGTTGCAGGAGACGGGGATGTATGATTATGGAGCGAGGATGTATATGTCAGATTTGGGAAGATGGGGGGTGATTGATCCTAAAAGTGAGTTATTGGAAAGTGCCTCTTCATATGTATATGCCTTAAATAGTCCTATACTCTACCTTGATAAAGATGGTGAACTTCCGATTTTAATTAATGGTAAAGTAGGAAATGATAGCGAAAGAGCAAATTCAACTTATTGGGGTACCCAAATTATAAACACAATTAAAGGTTCTGGAATACCTAACCCTGGTGGACAGTTTCATTTTGTTGATGGAGATCAAGCCTTGAATTTTAGAGGGGAGCTAAGTAACAAAAATCCTAAATATCCGCAAGATCGAAATGATGGCGGAAGGATGCAGGCTAAGAATGATTGGAATTCAATTGTCTCAAAATTAGCAAAAGATCCTAAAAGTGGTAAAATAACAGAAAAGATACAAATTTATACTCATAGTAGGGGGGCTGCGTTTGGAGAAGGTTATACGGATGAATTGTTAAAAATGATAAAAGCTAATTCAAGCAAATTTCAAGACGCAAATAATGTTATTGAATTTGTCTTGGACATGGCTCCTCATCAATCAGATTATTTGACAAGTGTAAATGGTGTATCCACTTATACTATTGATCATGCAGGTACTTATGCTGGAGATCCTTTGTCTGATAACGATAAATCAGGTGTAAAAGCTGCTTTTACAACAAAAGAAGGCGGTAATTGGGGTGGTGGTCACAGAATATCAACTTTCGCAAACGATATTACTGCATTCTCTCAGGCGTTTGTTAATGGTCAAACTAAGAAGGGGGTTATTGATGGATTTGTTAAAAGAATGAAAGATCAATATAATATAAAAGTAACAGTAAGACAATGATAAAATTTAAACAAATTTCACTGGTAATCTTAAATGTTATTATACCGGTTTTGTTGTATTTAAGTATTGTTTTTACAATATTTTTTACGTACGGTTCGGGAATGGGTAGTGAGAAATTTGTACATGATAATAATATTTATATTACATTAGGATATATATTTATTGGTATAGTACATATTTTCCTAATCCTTAAGTTAACTATATTTAAAAAATTAGTAAAAAATATTTTAATAATTACTTTGCTAGTAATATATTTAACAATAGCTTATTCAAATCTGTGTTAATATACGATCATGCTGATGTGAGCTTATAGCTCGTGCTTTTAAATAAAAAGCTCTTGCGTTATGCAAGGGCTTTGTTTAATTTAACTATAAGGAAATACAAGGGTAAGTTTTGCCAAAAACAGCGCAGGCGTTCTTGAAGTAACAGATACCAATAATTATTACCCTTTTGGATTAAACCACATTAGTGAGTTTAAAGGCCTTTTGGGTGGATATTTAAATTACAAGTACAATGGCAAGGAGTTGCAAGAGACAGGAATGTATGATTATGGAGCGAGATTTTATATGCCGGATATCGGGAGATGGGGTATGATGGATAAGATGTCTGAGAAATATAATTCAATGTCTCCTTATAACTATGCTATTAATAATCCAATCAATGTAATTGATCCTGATGGTAATGATATTTATATATTAACTTGGTTCTCTACGGATAAAAATGGAGGTGAAACAGGACATGCTGGAATAGCCGTAGATAATTACAAAACTGTTGCAAAAAAGGATAAAAATGGTAATGCTATTCTAGACAAAAATGGAAAACCCATTACAGAGCAAGTTAAAGACGGAACATTTACTTATTATGATTTATGGCCTGAAAAGCCTGTTGGACAAACACAGTTACAAGACAATGTAAAAGAGGATTATAATGGTAAAATTATAAATAGTTTGAATGATTTAATAAATACAGATGTGAGTAAAAGTGGAGAAAGAGGGAAAGTAAGTGAAAAAGGTGAAGGTCGATCTGCTGACGGTATTGTTAAAATTACAACAGATTATAACCAAGATACAAAAGCTAAAACCACACTTAGTGGTATGACTAAATCGGGTAAAGATTATAATGCCTGTAGTAATAATTGTTCTACATTTGTGCAAAATGGTATTAAATCTATCTTTCCTAGTTTTGATGCGAATCAATTAATTAAACCTTCATTTCCATTAAATCAAATGTATAATGATGCAAGAGTTGTTGCTCCAAATAATCTTTACAATGGAGCTTTAAAAATTAAAGGGGCTTCAAGTATAAAAGGTCCTAAACAAGCTCAAGCTAGACCATACTTGGAGTATTTTGGAAAATCAAATAGACCTTAACTATGAAAATAACATTGCTATACACATTCATTTTTTTCTTGCTTTTATTAATAATTTCAAAAGTCAAGAAACACCATTAATTACAGTCGTAAAATTAATTTCTGCGGAAGAACAAGTAGATTTTGATGTTGCTCGGAATTATATTAATATAAATAAAGTATATAAGGATATTCCTGAAAATAAAAGAAAAAGTACATGGGAAGAATTTGTGACTTTTAAAAAAAACTTAGGTAAGGATAAAAAGTTTACTAATTCTTTTAAATATTATGACTATAATATCCGTGAAAGTATTAATGAAAACTCTTCAAAAGTTGAATTCATGTCAACCATTCCTTCTTCTAAAATACAAAGTATCATTTATCATCTAGAACTTGAAAAAAAACATTGGATAGTTACAAGTATAGAATATATAAAAAGATTATAATCTTCCCTTGCTTTCGAACGATTGCTTCATATGGATAAGTGATAATAACAAAACCCTCTGCATTTGCAGAGGGTTTTTGTTATTTCTAGAGAAAAAGAATTTATGTGATAAGCAATTGAACTGATTATATTTGTAAAAATGAAAGTCATATCATGATGGAAAAGCTAAAAAGACCTCGCTACGCAAAGTCTTTGACTTTGAGTTAATAATGAAACAACCCCGCTCATTGAGCGGGGTTGTTATTTTATAAAATGCTTTGCAGCTTAGTTTGTTTTAGGAATGCGTCAAGGAGAGCGAAGACATGCTGTTTATCGTTCTCTTTTAGTTTTTGTATATCTAAAATTTTAGAAACAATATTTTTATCCAGTAGAATATCCGTAGAACCTACAAGATAATCGAGAGATACTTTCAGGGCTTCTACCAGCTGCGTGGCAATCTCAATAGATGGTTTTACTTCCTCACGTTCATATCTACCGATGACAGCACCGTGAACACCTACAAGTTTGCCCACTTCGTCCTGCGACTGAACCGTT
>NZ_NRQT01000169.1 GCF_004119455.1 Chryseobacterium sp. CH25 | reverse complement strand
TTCAGGATAATTCTGCCTATTATCTTTACGAACAAATTTCTATTCCTTAACAAACAAATTTTTCAGAGGCCGTTTTAGGTTCTTGCCAGTTATTGAAAGAATTTTTGGACGAAAAAAAACTCGTTCAGGATAATTCTGCCTATTATCTTTACGAACAAATTTCTATTCCTTAACAAACAAATTTTTCAGAGGCCGTTTTAGGTTCTTGCCAGTTATTGAAAG
>NZ_NRQT01000168.1 GCF_004119455.1 Chryseobacterium sp. CH25 | reverse complement strand
TCTTACTATTACCCCCAAGATTAATTAAAAGGATTAAGTAATTCTAACTGCTTTTATTTTTACTAGTCCACTTTAATTACTGCTGTTGTTATGTACTCTTCACATTTTTATAGCAGCAGGAAATCTTACTATTACCCCCAAGATTAATTAAAAGGATTAAGTAATTCTAACTGCTTTTATTTTTACTAGTCCACTTTAATTACTGCTGTTGTTATGTACTCT
>NZ_NRQT01000167.1 GCF_004119455.1 Chryseobacterium sp. CH25 | reverse complement strand
TACCTAGTCTGGCTCACATTAATTTGAGTTTCCGATACCGATTTGGAATCTACATCTATTCGAGTTTCTGTTTCCAATTACTCACGGCAGGTATTCAATGATTGATGATACCTACCTGTATCAATACCTAGTCTGGCTCACATTAATTTGAGTTTCCGATACCGATTTGGAATCTACATCTATTCGAGTTTCTGTTTCCAATTACTCACGGCAGGTATTCAAT
>NZ_NRQT01000166.1 GCF_004119455.1 Chryseobacterium sp. CH25 | reverse complement strand
TTTCACAACTCGTTCTTTTTAAAATTTATAATGCGGCATACTTTTTTTTAAAAACTTATAGCCCAGAAATTTTTATCAAGGGAAAACGGGGACACGTTGTTTTGTCTGCAAAAGGTAGCAAGCCTTTTCACAACTCGTTCTTTTTAAAATTTATAATGCGGCATACTTTTTTTTAAAAACTTATAGCCCAGAAATTTTTATCAAGGGAAAACGGGGACACGTTG
>NZ_NRQT01000165.1 GCF_004119455.1 Chryseobacterium sp. CH25 | reverse complement strand
CTTATCATTTTGCCCGTTACTGTAATACAGATGGCCAAGCAATAATAGGCTATATTTCCTTTTTGAGTACTCATCTTGACTGTTTTTAGTAAGCTTCCTTTTACAGAATCGAAATACTGAAATGCCTTATCATTTTGCCCGTTACTGTAATACAGATGGCCAAGCAATAATAGGCTATATTTCCTTTTTGAGTACTCATCTTGACTGTTTTTAGTAAGCTTCCT
>NZ_NRQT01000164.1 GCF_004119455.1 Chryseobacterium sp. CH25 | reverse complement strand
ATCAAACCAAGTTAAAGTTCAGGAACATGCTACTAGTAATTTCCATTGAAATAAGTTTACTAATCGTTTCTGATAGCCTTTTTCTGCAACAGATATTCTTCCTCCAAGGCTATAAAACAAACTACCATCAAACCAAGTTAAAGTTCAGGAACATGCTACTAGTAATTTCCATTGAAATAAGTTTACTAATCGTTTCTGATAGCCTTTTTCTGCAACAGATATTCT
>NZ_NRQT01000163.1 GCF_004119455.1 Chryseobacterium sp. CH25 | reverse complement strand
TTTGTGAAAAAACTCAAGGATTAGCTGTCCAAAATTATCCAGAAGGCAAGGTTAAGAATGTATTACTCATGTAGTTGCTTTTATTAATAAGACAGCTAGCTAATAATTGTTCCAGCTGTTTTATTTTTTGTGAAAAAACTCAAGGATTAGCTGTCCAAAATTATCCAGAAGGCAAGGTTAAGAATGTATTACTCATGTAGTTGCTTTTATTAATAAGACAGCTAG
>NZ_NRQT01000162.1 GCF_004119455.1 Chryseobacterium sp. CH25 | reverse complement strand
GCCTGTTGTGTAGCCCACGATTCTGTTTACCTGTCCACCAACCGAATTCCGAAAGCCTGGATCCCAGTTGGAAACCACAATCGCACTTATGATTTCATCGTGAATTTTTCTTTTGCTCTTTCAATCGCCTGTTGTGTAGCCCACGATTCTGTTTACCTGTCCACCAACCGAATTCCGAAAGCCTGGATCCCAGTTGGAAACCACAATCGCACTTATGATTTCATC
>NZ_NRQT01000161.1 GCF_004119455.1 Chryseobacterium sp. CH25 | reverse complement strand
AGAATGATCAATATTGATTAAAGCATTCCAGGAATACGGTGTAAGCATATTCAACAGCTATCCCACCTCGTCGGCCAAAAACTCTTTTAAAGTTCCTTTGGCTGAGGTTTCAAAAACCCAGAGAAGAGAATGATCAATATTGATTAAAGCATTCCAGGAATACGGTGTAAGCATATTCAACAGCTATCCCACCTCGTCGGCCAAAAACTCTTTTAAAGTTCCTTT
>NZ_NRQT01000160.1 GCF_004119455.1 Chryseobacterium sp. CH25 | reverse complement strand
TTCCCCGTGAAGGTAATTGTTTTTGGGAGCACCCATTGACAAAATACATCAAAATTATTGTTCAACATATTTTTTTTCACTTCCGCTTCAAATCCTAGCCTGGTATTAGGATTGATCTTAATAGCGTTCCCCGTGAAGGTAATTGTTTTTGGGAGCACCCATTGACAAAATACATCAAAATTATTGTTCAACATATTTTTTTTCACTTCCGCTTCAAATCCTAGC
>NZ_NRQT01000015.1 GCF_004119455.1 Chryseobacterium sp. CH25 | reverse complement strand
ACCAGCGCCGATGGTACTGCTAACGCGGGAGAGTAGGCCGCCGCCAGTTTTTATTTTATTTTTAAAAGTCTCATACAGCAATGTGTGAGACTTTTTTTTGTTCTATACTTACTATACCCAAGCAGACAAAACTAACCTGACACTAACTCAGCATATGAGTAATGAGTAATGAGTAATAAGTAATAAGTAATCGGAGAACAGCTCTTAAAACAAGACTTATTACAATCAATTATTCTAAATTTTGGCTAAAGCCATTGGAATAGCTTATATAATCGGAAAGGATTATAGCCTCTATTGAATATCGCTAAGGTAGATACAACTGTTGATCTGTTATCTACACTTCAGACTAGTATTTTAGCTTTTCTTTCTCTTCTTCATTTATTATCGATATATTCTTAGTATCATTACTCCTGATAAAGAAACCTCCTTTGTCATCCTGTAAGGAGTTAAATTACATTACTGAAATTCTTCAATTAGAAAGAATAATATAAGAGAGTATGGCTATTATTACTGAGTAAGCTTTCGACCGTCTAGATCTCTACGGGATGACAAAGAGTAGGGTTTGGTTAAAAATTAATGTATCATACAAATATTCATTATTTTATTAATCATTACTTATTACTCATAGAAATTCCCTAGCCCCGATAGTAATGGTTACCCCACAGCAGGTATTGGAGTATTGAAGGGATTTAGCGTTGGAGTGTACAGGCGCGAGGAGTATGAGTGGATAGCGGGATAAAGCTCCTGAAATAAATAGATAGATGAAATTAATTTCCTTAATAAGAGACTTTTCTTCAAATAATTTCAATAAGTTTGTATCTTCCAAAAAGAATTATAATGTCAGGAAACATTCTGATTATCGATGATGAGATCAAACTCCTTAAGTTATTAGGAATGATCCTTTCCCAAGAGAATTTTAACGTAAAAGAAGCTTCTACAGCCCGTTCTGCTATGACGATGCTGGAGCAGTATGATTTTGATGTTGTATTAAGTGACGTCAGACTTCCTGATGCATTCGGGGTAGACCTTGTAAAGTCTATTAAGACGAAATATCCGCATCTGGAAATTATTCTGATGACTGCATTCGGAAATATTACTGATGCAGTGCAGGCTATGAAAAATGGGGCTTATGACTATCTGGTAAAAGGGGATGATAATGAAAAGATTATTCCTTTGGTGTATAAAGCGCTTGAAAAGGTAAAGGATAACAGAACCAGAATTGTACAGCCCACTGGTGCAATAAAGGGATTTGGGCAAATCATTGGTAATTCTCCACTAATACTGCATGCTAAGAAATTGGCTGAAAAAGTAGCATTAACGGATGCTGCAGTACTTTTAACGGGAGAAACAGGAACAGGGAAGGAGGTTTTTGCCAATGCTATTCATGAGGGTAGCGAAAGGAAGAAAAACACTTTTGTAGCAATTAACTGTTCTGCTTTTAGTAAAGAAATTCTGGAAAGTGAGCTTTTCGGTCATAAACAAGGTGCTTTTACAGGGGCAATAAAAGATAAAAAAGGATTGATTGAAGAAGCCAATGGTGGTACTTTATTTTTAGATGAGATTGGCGAAATGCCGATAGAACTTCAGGCAAAACTGCTTAGGGTTCTTGAAACCGGAGAGTTTATCAAAATGGGTGAAACCAAGGTCTCTAAATCTGATTTCAGACTGATTGCTGCTACCAATAGAAATCTTGAAGAAGAAATAAGACAGGGGAATTTCAGAGAAGATCTGTACTTCCGACTGAATGTTTTTGAAATTTCACTTCCTGCTTTAAGAGAAAGAAAAGAAGATCTGAAAATGCTGGCGAAGAATTTTGTTGATTTATTTTCGAATAAACTGCATCTTACATCTATTCAGGTTTTACCGGAGTATTATAAAATGCTTGAGAAGAATGACTGGAAAGGGAATATCAGAGAACTGAGAAATGCTGTAGAACGCAGCTTGATCCTTATGAATGATAATATTCTGGATGCAGAAAGCCTTCCTCATTATTCAGAAAAGCCTGTTAAGGAGAGTGATTCTCTAAGTATGAGATCGCTTGAAAAAATCCACATCCAAAAAGTATTGCAATACACGAAAGGAAATAAGGCAGAAGCGGCCAGACTCCTTGAAATTGGAATTGCTACGCTATATCGCAAACTCGACGAATACGGACTGAAATAAGCCGTTTATCATTTTAATAAAGAGCCTATCATTTTGATAGGCTTTTCTGTTTTTATGCAGTTTGTGACATGGAGTTAATGTATTGTATTTCAATATTTTGCATTGTTCGTTTCAGGTTTGGACTTTCTTTTGGCATATAGTCCCTGAATAAAATATTTAAAAATGACAATTTCAAGAAAAACGTTGAAAAAACGGGAGCATTCTACTTTTAGTCTGCTGATTGTATCGTACGTATTGTTTACTCTTTTAACTCTAATAATAAAGATATGATGCTGATAAGTTTAATTCTGCTCTTTGCAGTTTTGTTCTGGCTTTTATATAAATCAGTTGAATTTTTTGATAGAATATAAATTATGTGGAGTTTATTTTTCCTTTCAGTACTTGCCTTTGTGTATATCTGTTATGTTTTAATGAAACCTGAAAAATTTTAAAAGACAATGAATACAGAAATTTTAGGCATCATAGCCATGTTTGCTATCACATTAGTTATCGGAATATTTTTAGGTAAATACATTGCTAATGTTTATGGATACAAGAAAACCTTTTTAGATCCGGTTTTTGAGCCGATTGAAAAGTTTATTTATAAAATATCGGGAATTAATCCCAACCGCCAGATGAACTGGAAGCAGAATATGTATGTGATGCTGGCGATTAATCTGGTTTGGTTTATTATAGGATTTATCCTTTTACTCACTCAGGCTTGGTTACCTTTAAATCCGGATGGAAACCCGAATATGTCTCCTGATCTGGCTTTTAATACAACCATCTCATTTTTAGTGAACTGTAATTTACAGCACTACTCGGGAGAAACGGGAGTAAGTTACCTGAGTCAGCTTTATCTGATGTTTTTACAGTTTGTAACGGCTGCAACAGGAATGGCTGCTATGGCTGTTCTTTTTAAAGCTTTCAAAGAGAAAACAGCTACAGAATTGGGTAATTTCTATGACTATTTTACGAAGTCAATGATTAGAATTTTACTTCCGATCAGTGTATTAGTTGCTTTAATCCTTTCTATCAACGGAAGTCCGATGACTTTTGAAGGAAAAGATCATATTACAACCCTTGAAGGACAGAAAATAGATGTTTCCAGAGGACCAGTTGCTGCTTTTGTAGCGATTAAACACCTGGGAACCAATGGTGGTGGCTTCTTTGGAGCCAACTCAGCCCATCCGCTTGAAAATCCTAATTATATAACGAATATGACGGAGATGGTCACTCAGATGATTATCCCTTTTGCATTGGTTTTTGCGTTAGGTTTCTATTTAAAAAAGAGAAAACTTTCATGGGTAATATTTACCGTGATGACTGTTGGATTTTTAGCGCTTACCATACCCAATATTGTTAATGAAACAGGAGGAAATCCTTTGATTACAAAAATGGGTGCTGACAGCAGCCTTGGAGCGATGGAAGGAAAAGAAATCCGTTTCGGAAGCGCTGCATCAGCCTATTGGAGTATTGCCACTACGGTAATCTCTACAGGTTCTGTAAACTCAATGCACGACAGTACGATGCCTCTTTCAGGGATGAATGAACTGCTTGCAATGATGATCAACTGTTTCTATGGTGGCTGTGGAGTAGGGATTTTGAACTACTTTATTTTTATCATTCTAGCTGTGTTTATCAGCGGTCTGATGGTAGGTAGAACTCCAGAGTTTATGGGAAAAAAGATCGAAGCCAAGGAAATGAAGATCGCGATGATCGTGGCTTTATTCCACCCATTTTTAATCCTTGTGGGAACTGCTTTAACGGCTTACCTACCAGAATTTGGAGCCAAAACATTGAATAACCCCGGATTCCATGGTTTCAGTGAAATGCTGTATGAATTTACATCTTCTTCAGCCAATAACGGATCTGGATTCGAAGGACTGGGAGATAATACCCCTTGGTGGAATATTTCAACAGGAATTGTGTTGCTGCTATCAAGATTTATCCCAATCATAGGTCCGGTTGCCATTGCGGGATTACTGGCTCAGAAAAAATTCATTCCGGAAAGTTCAGGAACACTGAAGACAGATACAGCAACATTCGGTTTTATGACTCTTGCAGTTATTCTGCTTATTGCAGCATTGTCATTCTTCCCTGCACTAACTCTTGGGCCTATTGCAGAGCAGATACAGTATTTCTCTAAATAAATTGTGAACATTAAAAATTAAAATCAATAGTCAACCATTAAGGAAGCTGAATTGTTTAGGGAACTCATTTAAAACTTACCGAAACGTTCACTACATAATATTATCCAATCCTATACCCTATAATTTGGTTTCACTTGATGGTTATTATTGATTTAATGATATAAACTCTTTCAAAAAAATGAAAAATCAATCACAAACATTGTTTCAAAGAGATTTGGTAAATGAGGCGATTAAACAGTCCTTCGTGAAACTGAATCCGAAAATTATGTTTAAAAATCCAGTGATGTTCCTGGTGGAGATCGGAACAGTGGTCATGTTTATTGTAAGCATGTTCAGCTTAACTGGTGATAAAACCCAGGGAAGCTTTTCCTATAACTTTTTAGTATTTATTATTCTGTTTTTCACCGTTCTGTTTGCCAACTTTGCAGAAGCTATTGCGGAGGCAAGAGGAAAGGCGCAGGCTGATACGCTTAGAAAAACCCGTGAGGAAACTCCTGCTAAACTGGTTGTTGATAATAAACCCGGATTTCAGGTAGAAACAACCTTAAAAATGTCAGCTGAAATGAAATTAGGAGATATTTTCATGTGCGAAGCTGGAGATCAGATTCCAATGGATGGAGAGATTATTGAAGGACTTGCTACCATTGATGAATCTGCCATTACAGGAGAAAGTGCTCCGGTGATCCGTGAAGCGGGTGGAGATAAAAGTTCAGTAACAGGGGGAACTAAAGTACTTTCAGACAGAATCAAAGTAAAAGTAACTACCAAACCGGGAGAATCCTTTTTGGATAAAATGATTGCTCTTGTAGAAGGAGCATCAAGACAAAAAACACCTAACGAAATTGCATTAACCATATTATTAGCAGGGTTTACCCTTACTTTTATTATTGTAACACTAACCTTAAAGCCTTTTGCAGACTACGCGCAGACTCCAATTACTATTGCAGCATTTATCTCACTTTTCGTCTGTCTTATCCCGACAACTATTGGAGGTCTGCTTTCTGCAATCGGGATTGCCGGAATGGATAGAGCATTAAGAGCCAATGTCATCACAAAAAGTGGAAAAGCAGTAGAAACTGCAGGTGATATTGATGTTTTATTGCTTGATAAAACAGGAACCATCACTATCGGGAACCGTAAAGCAACTCAATTTCATCCTACAAACGGAATTAAACTTGAAGACTTCATCAAAGCTTCTGCATTGAGTTCAGTAGCTGATGAAACGCCGGAAGGTAAATCTATTATAGAATTGAGCCAGCTGAAATCAGAAGATCTGTTAGTTCCTAATCCAACATATATTGATTTTACTGCTGAAACCAGAACTTCAGGGATCGATTTTGAAGAGACAAGAATCCGAAAAGGAGCTTACGATACTATAAAAAAACTGACTGAAAAAGCCGGGAATCTTTTCCCACAGGAAACACAGGATGCTGTTACCAAAATTTCTGAAAACGGAGGAACTCCTTTGGTAGTATCCGTTAATGAAAAAGTATGGGGCGTTATTGAACTTCAGGATATTATTAAAACAGGTATCCAGGAACGTTTCCAGAGACTGAGAAAAATGGGTGTGAAAACCGTAATGGTAACCGGAGATAACCCTTTGACTGCAAAATTTATTGCGGAAAAAGCCGGAGTGGATGATTTTATTGCCGAAGCCAAACCGGAAGATAAAATGAATTACATCAAGAAGGAACAGCAGGAAGGAAAGCTGGTAGCGATGATGGGAGACGGAACCAATGATGCTCCGGCACTGGCTCAGGCTGATGTAGGTGTTGCGATGAACAGCGGAACTCAGGCTGCAAAAGAAGCAGGTAACATGGTTGACCTTGATAATGACCCTACCAAACTGATTGAGATTGTAGAGATCGGAAAACAGTTACTGATGACCCGTGGAACGTTGACAACCTTCAGTATTGCCAATGATGTTGCGAAGTATTTTGCCATTATTCCGGCCCTGTTTATCACCTTTATTCCATCCCTTCAGAAGTTGAATATCATGAATCTTCACAGTCCGGAAACGGCCATTTTATCAGCGGTTATTTTCAATGCGGTGATTATTCCATTCCTGATTCCATTAGCTTTAAAAGGAGTCGCTTATAAGCCAATCGGAGCCAGTGCATTATTGAGAAGAAATCTTTTGATCTATGGTTTGGGAGGGGTTATTGTTCCTTTCATCGGAATCAAAATTATTGATATAGTGATTAGTTTATTCTATTAAAATTTTAAAAATGAAAAATCATATTGTTTCAGCATTCAGATTAAGCCTTGTGATGTTAGTTGTTGTAGGAATTTATCTGATTGTTGTATACGCAGGATCAAAAGTGTTGCCTAATCAGGGAAATGCAGAGATCATTAATTATAAAGGACAAAAATTCTATGCGAATGTCGGGCAGGAGTTTAAATCTGAAAAATATTTCCATGGCCGTCCATCCACTGTAAACTACAATGCAGCAGGAAGTGGGGGAAGTAACAAAGGTCCAAGCAATGACGAATACCTGGAAACTGTACAGAAAAGAATAGATACTTTGAAACTGCAAAATCCGGAAATGGGAAATGCTAAAGTACCTGTAGAACTGGTTACAGCAAGTGGAAGCGGGTTGGATCCTGATATTTCTGAAGAAGGAGCTTTATATCAGGCCAAAAGAATTTCCAAAGCAAGAAATCTTTCTGTAGAACAGATTAATACCTTAATTAAAGATCAGACTGAGAAGCCTTTTTTAGGACTTTTAGGACCTTCAAAAATCAATGTTTTAAAGCTCAATATTGCTTTAGACCAATTAAAATAATCAAATAATCTTGAACTAACGATGTCAAGGTTTTAAACCTTGACATCGTTCAAATTAAAATAACTGTACGGCAGAATTTATAAAATATTGTTAGATACATTCAACCATTAAGAATATCGAAAGAATTAAGTATAAGCAAGAAAATCTAAAATTTCAAAATATTACCACTTATCATTCGCTTATAATCTATTTCTTCTTAATCTCTTAATTCTTTCTTAATGGTTAACTTTATCAGATGAATATACTTTCTGTCCTGTACTCAAATAATTCTAAATTAACGTGAAAAAATATACTATTATAGGAATGCTATTGGGAGTATTTTTCTCAAAAGCACAATCATCAGACTCATTAAAAACAGAACCGAAAGTAACATTTTCTGCTTATGCGGAACTCTTTTATACTTATGATTTTAATGAGCCGGGAAATCATCTCCGTCAGAACTTTTTATATTCATACAACAGACATAATGAGGTAAATCTTAATTTAGGATTAATAAAAGCTAATTATCAGAGTGAGAATATCAGAGCCAACCTTGCATTAATGGGCGGAACTTATGCACAGGACAATATGGCTGCGGAACAGGAGGCTTTACGATATATTAACGAAGCCAACGTAGGAATTAAACTATCGAAAAATAAAAACCTATGGATTGATGCTGGGATCATGCCTTCTCATATCGGTTGGGAAAATGCCATAGGAAAAGATAATATTAATCTGACCAGAAGTTTTGCTGCTGAAAATTCGCCTTATTTTGAAACCGGAGCTAAGATTTCCTATACTTCAGACAACGGAAAATGGTTTGTAAGCGGATTGGTGCTGAATGGATGGCAGCGTATTGCCAAAGTGAAAGGAAACCAAAGTATCTCTTTCGGACATCAGGTGACCTACAAACCGAATGATAAAATAACTTTGAACAGCAGCTCATTTATAGGAAATGATAAAGCTAAAGAAGAGAAAAGAATGCGTTATTTCCATGATTTGTATGGAAGTTTTCAGCTGACAGAAAAGTTTTCAGCTTTACTAGGATTTGATATCGGTGCAGAGCAGAAAACCAAAGGAAGCGAGCAGTATAATATCTGGTACAGCCCCAATATACAGGCAAAATATCAGGTAGACAGTAAATGGGCATTGGCAGGAAGATTGGAGTATTACAATGATAAAAATGGAGTGATTATCAGTACGGGAACTCCTAATGGTTTTCAAACCTTCGGATATTCACTGAACGTAGATTATGCTATATTTAAAAATGTTGTTTTCCGTACAGAAGCAAGAGGTTTTACGTCTAAGGATGCCATCTTTACGAAAAATGATGATGTAAGAAAAGGAAATTTCTTTGTTACAACAAGTTTAGCGGTGTGGTTTTAACATGTCTGGTCAAAAGTGTTTAAAATAAAACTTAAAAGAATAAAATCAATGTCATCAGCAAAAGATTTTTTAGAACTCATCCAGAAGTCCCGAAAAGGGAAGTTCAAAATTTATATAGGGATGAGTGCAGGTGTTGGAAAGACCTTCCGAATGCTGCAGGAGGCTCATTCTCTCTTACGAAATGGCATTGATGTAAAGATTGGCTATATAGAAACCCACGACCGTGAAGAAACGGTAGCTTTAGCAGACGGAATTCCGGAAATTGAAAGAAAATCAGTCTTTTATAAAGGTAAAAACCTGGAGGAAATGGACCTCCAGGCTATTATCAATGAACATCCGGAAGTAGTTCTTGTAGATGAACTGGCTCACACCAATGTGGAAGGCTCTAAAAATAAAAAAAGATGGCAGGATGTGCTGGAGATTCTGGATAACGGAATCAATGTGATCAGTGCTATGAACATTCAGCATATTGAAAGTCTTAATGAGGAAGTAAAGAAAATAACAGGAGTTGAAGTTGCAGAAAGGGTTCCAGATAAAATTTTAGCACTGGCCGATGAAGTAGTAAATATAGACCTTACAGCAGATGAGCTGCTCACCCGTTTGAAAGAAGGAAAAATTTATAAGAAAGAGAAAATTCAAACTGCCCTCAGCAATTTTTTCCAGAGCGGGCATATTCTTCAGCTTCGTGAGCTTGCTTTAAAAGAAGTGGCAACGCACGTAGAAAGGAAGGTGGAAACTGAAATTAAGACCGAAAATTTTAAACCCATCAAATTTCTGGCCTGTATAAGCAGCAATGAGAAGATTGCTAAGACTATTATTAGAAAAACAGCAAGGCTGGCAAGTTATTACAACAGTCCGTGGACGGTTCTCTATATTCAGAAACCTTCTGAAAATCCTGAAAAAATAGCATTAGACAAGCAGCGGTTTTTGATTAATAATTTTAATTTAGCACAGGAATTGGGAGCCAAAGTTGTCAGAATCAAGGAAAGCAGTGTTCAGAACGGAATTCTTGAGTATGTGATTGCTCATAACATTACCACAGTCTGTATTGGGAAGCCTCATGCAAAGCTCTGGCAGCGTCTGTTCGGTTACAGTTGGATTTATACTCTGATGAACAGACTGAATGAAAGACAGGTAGATATTATTATTTTATCTTAAAAGTAATGAAATCGCAATAATTTGGAAACACAAGCACAGATAAAGATGACGCGATTGCATATGTCTTTTAAAAAACAATAAGGATCTTCATATGAAACTTAAAACAAAACTTACCTTAGGCGTAGGCCTTTTATTTTTACTGATCGTTCTGCTTTCAGTGATAGGTTCCGTATATATCAATAAATTAAAATCTGATACAGAGAAGATTCTTACAGCCAATTACAACAGCCTTGAATTTTCTAAAAATATGCTTCTGGCACTGGATAACATTAGTACAGACAGTGTAGTGGCCATAGCCGATTTTCAGAAGAATAATAAGCTGCAGGAAAAAAACCTTACAGAATTTGGTGAAAAAGAGGCTACTCAGAATCTGAATCTGCATTTCAACAGTTATTTAAAAGAACCTACTATTAGCAAAGAGAAGTTGATCCGGGAAGATCTGGCCAGGATCATGTCTTTGAATATGAAAGGGATTGAGCGTAAAAGTGATATCGCTATTATTACAGCTGAAAATGCCACTTTTTGGATTGTCAGTCTTGGAACGGTTTGCTTTCTGATTGCTTTTATTTTATTGTTTAATCTGCCTCAAACTATTGCAGAACCTATCAATCAGCTGACGTTCAGTATCAGACAGATTGCAGACAAAAATTATAGTGAAAGGGTTCATTTTAAAGGAAGTGAAGAATTCAACAGCCTTGCAGATTCCTTTAATGTGATGGCAGAAAAGCTTCAGGAATATGAAAGCAGTAACCTTTCCAAACAGCTGATGGAGAAAAAGCGGATTGAAACTCTGGTGAATAATATGCATGATGCTGTGATTGGTTTAGATGAAAATCATTTTATCTATATGATTAATGATGAAGCTTTAAAGATTACGAATCTCCATAAAGAAGATATTATTGGAAAGACGGCTCATGAAGTAGCCATTAATAATGATCTGATGCGGGAGCTGTTGAAAAACATAGACCATCCGGTAAAAGATCCCATTAAGATTGTTAGAGACAATAAGGAAAATTATTTTGAACAGGATATTGTTCCCATTAATATTGTTAAAACAGGGGAGAAGGAGAAAAAATATATCGGGAAAGTAATTTTACTGCGAAATATTACCCCTTTCAAAGAGTTGGATTTTGCTAAAACCAATTTCATTGCAACGATTTCCCATGAGTTGAAAACTCCGATTTCTGCTATAAAAATGGGCGTACAGTTACTAGGAAATCAGAAATTCGGTGAGTTGAATGAGCAACAACAGGAACTGTTGAAGAGCATCAATGAAGATGGACAGCGTTTATTGGATATCACGGGTGAACTCCTTAATCTTTCACAAGTGGAGTCCGGAAATATCCGTCTTACCGTTGATAAATGTTCACCTAAAGAAATTGTACAGACCGCCGTGAAGAATGTTGAAAAACTGGCAGAGCAGAAGAATATCTCAATCAACACGGAATATCAGTTGGAAGATACTGATTTTGTAACCGCTGATTTTGATAAAACGGTCTGGGTAATGAATAATTTCCTGACCAATGCAGTAAAACACTCTTTTCAGGATGAAGAAATTAAAGTTCTTGTACAAAGAGTAGAAGATTTTATTCAGTTTAATATTATTGATACAGGAAGTGGCATTGATGAAAAATATCACAGACAGATCTTTGACCGCTATTTTCAGGTTCCGGGTGAACATCAGAATGGAACAGGTCTCGGACTGGCTATCTCAAAGAATTTCATTGAAAAACAGAATGGTGAAATTGGAGTAAGCAGTGCTCTGAATAATGGAAGTACATTTTATTTCAGACTTCCCATTGCTTAAAGTTTTCTATATTTGAATTATCTCAAATATAGAAACGAGAGAGCATATGAAAGAACAACATTTTTATTCCAATAAAATTAAAAGCATTATTCTGCTTGTTATTTCATCTGTTTTTACGATAGGTCTTTCCCAACTTAACTTCGGAGACGAAAATCTCTTTGTAATCGTGATGCTTTCTCTCGGGATCACTCTTTTTTCATTTGGAATACTGTATTCTATATTACTTCTGGTAAGGAGTGAACCTTTACTTACGGTAACGGATAAGCAGATTATTATTTATAATGTATTAAGAAAACCCACATTCATCCGTTTTGACGATGTAGCCTTATTTTTTATATCAGATACACGTCATTATGGAATTAAAACTTCAGAATATATTTATGTGATCATGAAGAAGCCTAAGGAAAATATGAATATTGTAGATAAGGTGGCTTTAACAGTATTTCCTCAGTTTAAAGGAGTTCGCTACAGTATTCAGACTGATATGCTGAATGTGAAGGCAAAGGTTCTACTGGAGCTTCTGAATAGTAGAATAAGACCTTATAATTTGTAGGATATCGAAAATTTTAAAAATCTTAAGATAGGCTAAATAAAATTTTATAAATTTGATTATCAATTCATTTATGATGAACACATCAGACTTAAAACTTGATTTAATCAATCGTATAGCCCAATTAAAGGAAGCCCGAATCGTTGAAGAGATTCAGAAACTTTTAGATTTTGAGCTAGATCAGAACGAATATATTCTTAATGATGCTCAAAAAGAAAGAGTAGCTGAAGCAAGAGAAGAGTATAAAAACAAAGCGTATCTTACTGAAGATAGGGCCAATCAAGATATAGAAGAATGGCTAGGCGAAAAATAATCTGGACTTTTAAAGCAAACCAGGAACGTAAGGATATTCTTGAATACTGGATTCTTAGAAATAAATCTAAAACTTTTAGCTTAAAATTGAATAAATTGATCCTGTACAACATAGGATTAGTGGCAGAACACCCTACTATTGGACGAAAAACTGACGTCCAAAATGTAAGGGTTAAAATAGTAAGAGATTATTTGATATTTTATGAATTCTCAGATTCTGAATTAATCATACTTTCTGTTTGGGATGGCAGAAGAAATGACAAGTAAATGATAGTACTTTTCTAATGATTTATACGTTATATTTGTGACCAAATTCACAAAATGAAGAAAATCATAAGTTTATTAGCCTTATTATTTTGTATAACATTAAGTATCCCCCTTTCTGCACAAACCTTTACCTTAGAGCAATTTACAGCATTCAATAAACTGGGAATGGCTGATTTCAAAAAGGAAATGAAAAACCTTAATTACAGGTTTTATGATAAAACAGAAGGATTGGGATTTGTTCTTGCTGAATATGAAGCTCCTGATTATCAATCCAAAATCGGAAAATTTGAATACAAAGATCAATCTGATGACAGGATTGAATATGAATTTAAAACTAAAAAGGAGTACGAACAGTATCTTAAAATCATAAAAGAAGCAGGATATAAAGAAACAGAGAAAGGGAAAATTATCACTAAAGAATCTTATGTTGATTATTATAAAAATAAGGAACATATCAGATTGATAACCCCTAAAGCTGGTGAAAACAATCCTTATACAATTCTTGTCTTTAAATAAACAGATTTTCAATACAGCATAAAAGGCTGCGAAATAATTCGCAGCCTTTAGTATAGAGTAGTTTGTATAAGTTTACTCTTTAATGAATTTCTGTACAGAGGTTTTATCTTTAAAGAATACCTTAATCAGATAATTTCCTTTAAGCAGATTCGAAACGTTTACAGAATTTCCTTTCACTCCCATAGAATTGATAATTCTTCCT
Organism: Chryseobacterium sp. CH25; assembly: GCF_004119455.1. Classification (GTDB taxonomy): domain Bacteria; phylum Bacteroidota; class Bacteroidia; order Flavobacteriales; family Weeksellaceae; genus Chryseobacterium. Next base: position 81,356 of record NZ_NRQT01000015.1, on the reverse strand, counting down.
GACAGATCATAGATTTCCACCTTACTCACTTCATCCGGAGATTGTATATGAAGAATGTCTTTCACAGGATTAGGGTAAATTACCAACTGATTATTTTTTTTGCTGGTTTCAGAGGTTGCCAGAGTAGTCCTGTCCTGAACACTCGTAGTATAGGTATTGGTAATAATCGGGTGGTTATAATCAAAATAAATTTTTGCTGTATTACTGAAACTATCACCAATATTCAAGGTGGATTTTGTCTTTATTTTGAAGGCAACATAACCATCATTATGATCATTATCAAATGGAAGCTGAATGTTTTCAAAAATAAATTCTACAATATTAGGAGATTTAATTTCTGTTATAAAATTATGGCTTCCATTGAGTGCAACTACAGAGGACAGATCAAATTTTGATGCATCAATTTCATCCTTTACTACAATATTTCTGGCATTGGCTGTTCCTTTGTTTTCAAATCTGATCAGATAATGTACATAATCTCCCACCTGAGTTTTCTCAATAGAAGTTCCTTCCAGACAGTTTTTATCGTTAGGATCAAAGGAATTAACAACAGTTTGGTTTAGACTGAAATTATTGTCAGTTGGTGTTTCATCTGTTACTCCATTAATTTGTGCTGTATAATGCAGAATATCACCATTATTCACTGCAGGAGTTTGTGTTGGAGTATTTAATTTCATGGTGACTGTCATTTCTTTTGTTTCAAATGGCAAAAGATTGGTGAAATTCCAGCTGAGTGCTCCACTTGATTGGGAATTAGGTGTTACTGTTGCATTTTGATAATTCATCAAACTATCATTAAAATTAAAAGCTATATTTCCGGATTGTGCTGCTGTTCCTTTATTTTTATAAACAATTTTATATTGAGCATCAAAACCGGGAACTGCAGACTGTATAGGAATGATCACAACTTCCAGATCATGATGTACACCATTGGCTGCGTAACAGAAGTTTTGTATTACCGGGCTTGCCTGGTTAGGAAATGTTACATTTACAGATGAAGGAGTAATTGTAAAATAAGATGGATTTTCCAAAACAGGGGTAATAGTATGAGTTCCTGCCTGTAATGGAATAGAGTAATTGCCGGAAGAATTTCCAATGCTGCTTCCGGAAATAGTTCCGTTGGTAATATTGAATTTCTGTAATGGCCTGCCTAGGTCATTTAGGTCACAACCGTTATTATTGCTGTCGTATTTTGTAGTTCCCTGAACAGTATAGAATACTCCTCCAGGAGTGAAGGAACAATAATTGTTAACCACCACATTCGTATGTCCATAGGAAAGGAGCATATTGGAAACCTGATTCACTTTATTCGTATCACAACATACATAAGCCAAATTTGGGGTCAATGATATCGGGCTTGCATAGAACTGAAGATTAGGTTTTCCATTTTTAGTATTTACGGTCGTAATAGCTTTACCTGCAACATTTAAAGAGCTTAGCTTTGTATTTTGGCTTACATCAATGCTGGTAAGAAAATCTTCTCCCATAGACATGAATACAAGATCTGTAAGAGAGGAAACATCTAAAGACGTAATTTTATTATCACTCAATGACAAACTAAATACTTCAGGTAATCCTGTAAGATTTAAAGAAGATATACCTGTGCCGGTTAAAGTTAATCCCAGTAGTTTGGCTTTATTCTGAACACTGATAGAAGTAAGTAATGGCGAATTCTGAACACGCACATATTCCAGATTAGCATTGTTCTGAATAACAAGAGTGCTTAGTAATGGGTTTTGATCGAGGGTCAGATTACTAAGCAGGGGAGCATTGGTAAGATCCAGAGATGTTAACTTTGTCCTGTTGATCGTAATATTTTCAAGTTGGTTTAATGTATTGAATGTAAGTGATGTAAGGTTAGGTTTGTCGATGTGGATTTTTTTCAGGTTGATGTTGTTGGATAAATTTAAACTTGTAAAATTCAGGTTTGTACTTTCCCCTATAAAAATATCTTCCAGCCCTGTAAGATTAGAAGTATCTACGCTGGCCAAATGTGTATTTTTCATCATGATAAGCTTTTTCAAAGAAGGATTTTGTAAAAAGCCGAGATTAGAAATAGAACCGCTGTTATTACTGAATGAGAAACTTTCAAGCTGATTACAGCCTTGTGTATTGATAGCATTCAGAGCGTTGGTGAAAAGAACTAACTCTTTTAGCTGAACCATATTACTTACATCAACGGAGTTAAGTGATGTATTTCCTGATGCATTAAGAGAAGTAAGGTTGGTAAAATTCTGTATTCCCGTAATATCATTAATGGAAGTACTGCTGAATGACAATTTTGAAATGTTTTGAGCCTCGCTTACCTGGATTTCTCCGTCATTATTAGTATCTATTGCAGTTGCTGTTCCACTGAGGTTATAAGCAACAGAATTTCCCGGAGTTGCTGAGACCAATTTTGCTTTGAATGCAGGATCGGGAAAATTAATGATCTGCGCAGTAGCAGACACTTGTGCTAGTAAGAGCACAAAAAATAAATGTTTTTCATGGTTTAGTGATGTTTGGTTAATGTAAATGTATTAATATTTTTCTTTGATTTGTTATTTTAGTTTAAAATAATTAATGTTTATTTATTTTTAATTTAATATTTTAATTAAATTATTGGTGATTGTTTTATGTGTATTAGTGGGGTCTCTGAGCTTCAATCTTGGCTTTGCTTCGGAAGACAGAATGATTATCATGCATTCATAATTGCAAAAAAAAGCTGCGAAATTGTCGCAGCTTTTTACTTTATAATTGTTTATGAACTTAATCTTTAATGAATTTTTGTACAGAAACCTTGTCTTTTAAGAACAGTTTAATCAGATAATTTCCTTTAGGCAGTTCCGAAACATTTACTGCGTTTCCTTTTACTCCCATAGAAGTAATGAGTCTGCCAGCTACATCGTAAACCTCAACTTTAGTAACTTCAATTGATGAATGCAAATACAATATATCTTTTACCGGATTAGGATAAATACTTACGGCCTTTTTATCATTTTGGACCTCCGAAGTAGCCAATATACCTTCAATAGTTGTGGTATAGGTATTAGTAACAATAGGAGCGTTATAATCAAAATAGATTTTAGCCGTATTACTGAAAGAATCTCCAGTATTCAAGGTAGATATTGTCTTTATTTTAAAAGCAACATATCCATCATTATGATCATTATCAAATGGAAGCTGAATGTTTTCAAAAATAAATTCCACAATATTCGGGGATTTAATTTCTGTTATAAAATTATGGCTTCCATTGAGTGCAACTACAGAGGACAGATCAAATTTTGATGCATCAATTTCATCCTTTACTACAATATTTCTGGCATTGGCTGTTCCTTTGTTTTCAAATCGGATTAAGTAATGAACATAATCTCCAACTTGGGTTTTTGCAATAGAAGTTCCTTCAAGACAGGTTTTATCGTTTGGATCAAAAGAATTGCCAACGGTTTGGTTTAGGGTGAAGTTGTTGTCAGTTGGTGTTTCATCTGTTGCTCCGTTGATTTGCGCTGTATAATGCAGAATATCACCACTATTGAGAGGAGGGTTCTGTGTTGGAGTGTTTAATTTTACAGTAACGGTGAGTTCTTTTGTTTCAAAAGGAAGAAGATTCGTGAAATTCCAGTTGAGCACTCCCGCAGACTGAGAGGCAGGAGCTGTTGTGGCAGTCTGGTAAGTCATTCGGTTATGATCAAAATTAAAAGCTATATTTCCGGATTGTGTTTCTGTTCCTTTGTTTTTATAAACGATTTTATATTGAGCATCAAATCCTGAAATGGCGGACTGTATAGGAATCATCACAACTTCCAGATCATTATGTGTACCATTGGGCGTTAAACAAAAGTTCTGCGTATGAGGACTTGGCTGTGTTGGAAAATTGGTAGTGAATGAAGGTGGTGTAATGTTAAAATAAGAAGGATTTTCCAATATCGGGGTGATCGTGTTAGTTCCGTATATCAGAGGGAAAGAATAAGATCCGAACGCATCTGAAATGGCCATGTTTTGCCCTAAAATATTGAATTTTTGAAAAGGTTTTATCATGTCATTAATGTCGCATCCATTTGTGTTCATGTCGTATCTTGTTTTCCCCTGAAGGGTAAAATAAGAAGAACCTCCTGGTGTGAAAGAACAATAAGAATTTACAACAGCATTGGGTTGATTATAGTATGCTAATTGCGATATTATATAGTTAGTTTCTATAGGGTCAGTACATACATATTGCAGTTGTGGTGTATTTGAAAAGCCAATGCCAAGATAATTATGCTTTCCGTTTTTAAGATTTAAAGTCTGTAAATTAAGATTATTATCAAGATCAGCAATATCCAGAATAGTCTGCTTTGATAAATCAATATTCGTTAGCGAATTATTCATTACCTGAATACCTTTTAAGCTTCTTGCCTGATCAAATGCAATATTGGTTATATGATTATTATTGGCATACAAATACCCTAAATTTTGATTATTATTAAGTGTTAATGTAGTAAGCTGATTATTGTAAATATAAAGCATTCCAATCAGAGGGCTTGAGCTAAAGTCCAGACTTGTGATTTGGTTGTCGTGAGCAAGAAACATTCCCAATCCAGTATATGGGGTTACGTCAAAAGTCTGGAAAAGATTGAAGGCTATACTTAAATAGTTTACTAAAGAAGGATTAGGAATTGAAAGACTGCTTAGTTTATTACGAAATAAGTCTAGCCTTTTCAAAGCTGTATCTCCGGCAAAATTAATACTTGTTAGAAATTGGTTTTGACTGACATTTACTTCTTCCAGCGTGGGGAGATTACTTAAATTTAAAGAAGTCATTGTTGAAGATCCCAATGATAATTTTTTAAGATTAGGAAGTCCAGAAATATTAAACCCATTAATGTTGGAAACAGAAATTTCTTGTACGGAAGTGTTCTGAATATTGATAACGTCTCCCCAGCTACCAAGTTGTGCGCTATTTAGAGCATTGCAGTTTTCAATCGTTACGTTACCTACTCCTCCGCCTGAAAAAATTAATTTTTGAAGAGTAGTATAATTACTGAAAACCAGATTAGAGGATATATCAGGATTTGTTAGTTTTAGCTCAGTTAAATTTGGAAATTCAGTAAGTACTGATAAACCTGTAATAGCATTTGAAAGACTAGATAGATTTATTTTATAAACCAGCGAAGCTTCCGATAGTTGAATCTGTCCATCATTATTTGTGTCCAGAGTAATAAAGTTTCCGTTAGCATCACTTGTTGCTCCGTAAGCAAACAATTTTGTTTTCAAATAGGGATCCACATTCAATGTCTGAGCCTGAAACAGGGCAAACAGAATCATCGAAATGATTAAATAGATTTTTTTCATGGTTTAGTTTAATTCTGAACAAATGTAACCTTTTAAAGAATTACTTTGATAATTTTTTTTAACCATATTTTTCTGTTTGATTGTAAGATGTTTACACTTGTTTTGAAAACATAAAAGCTGCGAAAATTCCGCAGCTTTTTACTTTTATTTTATAGTTGTTTGATGAACTTAATCCTTAATGAATTTCTGTACAGAAACCTTATCTTTTAAGAACAGTTTAATAAGATAATTTCCTTTAGGCAGATCCGAAACTTGTACTGTGTTTCCTTTTACACCAATAGAATTAATTACTCTTCCGGTTGTGTCATAAATTACAGCCTTATTTACTTCAATTGCTGAATGAATGTACAATATATCTTTTACGGGATTAGGGTAAATACTCATTCCATTTTTATCATTTTTGACTTCCGAAGTAGCCAGTGTACCTAAAACAGATGTTGTATAGGTATTGGTAATGATAGGAAAATTATAATCGAAGTATATTTTGGCAGTATTACTGAAAGTGTCTCCAGTACCCAAAGTAGACTTTGTCTTTATTTTAAAGGCAACATATCCATCATTATTGGCATCATCAAAAGGCAGCTGAATGTTTTCAAAGATAAATTCTACAATATTGGGATTGGTTACTCTTGTAACATAGCTGTGGCTTCCGTTTAACGCAACCAAAGAAGAAATATCAAATTTTGAAGTGTCAATTTCATCTTTTACTACAATATTTCTGGCATTGGCTGTTCCCGTATTTTCAAATCGGATCAGGTAATGAACATAGTCTCCAACTTGGGCTTTTGCAATAGAAGTTCCTTCAAGACAGGTTTTATCATTAGGGTCAAAAGAATTAACAACAGTTTGGTTTAGGCTGAAATTGTTGTCAGTTGGGGTTTCATCGTTTGCTCCGTTAATTTGTGCTGTATAATGCAGTACATCACCACCGTTTACTGGCGGAATTTGCATTGGAGTATTTAATTTTACAGTAACTGTGATTTCTTTTGTTTCAAAAGGAAGAAGATTCGTGAAATTCCAGTTCAGTGTTCCGGAAGATTGAGAGGATGGGGAAAGGGTAGCGCTCATATAATCGATAACATTCTCATTGTAATTAAATTTCAGAGTACCTGATTGTATCGTATTCCCTTTGTTTTTGTAAATGATATTATATTTTGATTCAAAGCCTGGTGAAGCGTCTGTAATTGGTACAATTACTGTTTCTAAATCATTATGAACACCATTCGGAGTTATACAGAAATTTTGAATTAATGGACTTGCCTGTTGAGGAAAAGTGGCAGTAATGCTTGAAGGGGAAATACTAAAGTACGCAGGATTTTCAAGAACCGGAGTCACTGTATGGCTGCCTGGCTGTACTGAAATAGAAAAATCTCCGGATGTATTGGCAATTGCAGTTCCTGTAACTCCATTTCCTGTTATGCTGAACTTTTGGAAAGCTTTGTTGGCATCATTGGGATCACAGCCATTATTATTGGCATCTACCTTTGTATTTCCCTGAATTTTATAAAATGTACCTCCTGGCGTAAAAGAACAGTATGAATTGATTTCTGTCTTACCACTATTGATAGAAATATTTTCAGCATCGAAATAACTAATTTCATTTTCATCACAACAAATATAAACAAGGCTTGGATTAGGAAATAAGTCAGTAAGAATAGAAGTCTGAGAGGTTCCGTTCTTTAAAGATATTTTTTTCAGTTTGTGATTATAACTACAAGCTACATCCACCAATGCTTTATTCTGGGAAAAATCAAGTTCTGTAAATAAATTTTCAATACATTGTAATGAAGTAAGATTGGTCAGCATGCTCACATCCAGACTTAGTAGATTATTAGAGCTGCACCATAACGTTTCGATATTGGTAGCTGTAGACAAATTAAGGGTAGAAAGCTTATTGGAGCTGGCATACAGAGTGATAAGTTTAGGAGCGTTATTGATGGTAAGATTAGTCAGTTGGTTATTATAACATTGGAAATACTGCAGATTATAGACATTATTTAACACTACAGAAGTAAGGTTATTATTCGAAATGTCCATAAGGCTGAGCGAAGGAAGATTACTAAGACTGAGGCTTGTGAGAAGATTGTTTTCCATTCTTACCGAAGAAAGAGCAGTGCAGCCATCAAGAGTTGCTGTCTGAAATTTATTATTGGTACATTCCAGTGTTTTAAGGCCCGTAAGGTTGCTCAGATCAAGGTGAGTCAAACCTGTGTATTTCATAGTTAAGTTCTCAAGTTTTAAGGACCCACTCAAATTGAACTGTGAGAGCGTTGGAGCATTACTTATTGAAAGTTCCTCCAAAAAAGGCATATTTCCCCCGTTAACTGATTGAAGATTGGAAAAACTTACCGATACTTTTTTAACAGCTGGAGTTCCTTGTAGATCTAAATGCTGCAACTTCGTACCCCCGGTAGTTAAATTAACTATAGAATTATTGTTAAGGGCCTGTGTTATAAGGTTATTGCCTGTGACATCAATAGATTGAAGAAGTGGACAATTAGTAACATCTATGGAACTTATGTAATTCTGAGATATGTTCAGAGAGTTAAGTACTGGAAAACTTGAATTAAAAGAAAGTAAATTATTACTCATCAGGTTTAATTCTTTCAGATTTGAAAATACTTCAAGTCCATTTAAATTAGAGATTGCAGAACTATTAATGTCCAGTTTAGAAACAGCAAGAGCTTCAGTAATCTGAATTTCACCATCATTATTGGCATCTATTTTAATACTGCTTCCGGCGGAATTAACTGCAATATTGTTGGTAGCCGTTGAAGATAAAAGTTTGTTTTTTAAATTAACATCAGGAATAGTAACAATCTGTGCCTGTACAACAGAAAGCATAGTCATGAGAAGGATTAAGTAAATTTTTTTCATGGTTTAGTTTTAGTTAGTAGTTTTTTATTCTTTTTATTGAATAGATTGTAAAAATAAACCATTAAGTGAATATCTTAATGGTTTATTTTATAATTATTTAAAAATAGTGTTATTTTTCAATCAGATCCAGAAACTGCTGTTCATCAAGAATGGTAATTGTTCCGATGTCCTGGGCTTTTTTCAGCTTACTTCCGGCTTTCTCTCCAACAACAAGGTAGTTGAGGTTTTTGGAAACTGCAGAGATATTCTTTCCACCATGCTTTTCTACCATTTCTTCAGCAGATTCTCTGGTGAAAAGTGATAGTTTTCCTGTGAAAAGGAATGTTTTTCCTTCTAAAGCATTAGATAATACTTCATTGGTGCTTTCTCCTTTTTCAAGCTGAACTCCATAAGACTTCAGACGTTCAATCATCAGTAGGTTTTCAGTGTTTTTGAAAAACTCTTCAATGCTCACCGCTATTTTAACCCCGATATCTTCTACCTGGCAAAGCTCTTCCACAGAAGCATTCTTTAATTCCTCAATTGTAGGGAAGTTTTTTACCAGTTTTTTGGCAACCGTTTCTCCTACATGCTTGATACCAATTCCGTACAATACCTTTTCAAATGGAATTTCCTTAGATTTTTCAATTCCTGTAATGATATTCTGTGCAGATTTCTCAGCCATTCTTTCCAGAGGAAGAAGCTGTTCTTTGGTTAAAGCATAGAAGTCAGCAGGATTTTCAATCAATTTTTCTCTGTAAAGCTGTTCGATGGTCTCACCACCCAGATTTTCAATATTCAATGCCTTTCTTGAGACATAGTGAATCATTCTTCCCACTACCTGCGGCGGGCAGTGAAGTTCATTAGGACAGAAGTGAATCGCTTGGTCTTCAATCTTTACCAGCTCAGTTCCACATTCCGGGCAATCCTTGATATATTCTATTTCTCTGCTTTCATCAGTTCTTTTATCTGTATTTACCCCAACAATCTTAGGAATGATTTCACCCCCTTTTTCTACATACACAAAATCATTTTCATGAAGATCAAGTTTTTTGATGATGTCTTCATTATGCAGGGAAGCTCTTTTTACAATCGTTCCGGCCAATAAAACAGGTTTTAAGTTGGCGACAGGAGTTATTGCTCCGGTTCTTCCCACTTGATAAGACACACTTTGAAGCTCAGTTTCTACCTTTTCTGCTTTAAACTTATAAGCCATTGCCCAACGCGGAGACTTAGCCGTATATCCAAGCTGTCTCTGCTGTTGTAAAGAATTAACTTTTAATACAATTCCATCAATTTCGAAAGGCAGATTGTGACGTTCCGTATCCCAAAACGTAATAAATTCCTTTACCTCATCTAATGTTTTGCAAAGTTTAGCCTGTTGAGAAGTCTTGAAGCCCCAGCCCTGTGATTTCTGAAGCAGTTCCCAATGAGTTTCCGCAGGAATTTCATCAGAAATGAACTGATATAATACAGAAGATAATCCACGTTTTCTTACCTCAGCACTGTCCTGCATTTTCAAACTTCCACTTGCCGTATTTCTAGGGTTCATGAATGGATCCAGGCCTTCCTCTTCACGAAGTTTATTGATCTTATCGAAATTCTTTCTCGTTAAATAAATCTCACCACGCATAAAGAACTGCGATGGGAAATCACCTTTTAACGTCAACGGAATATCAGAAATAGTACGCACATTCGGGGTAATTTCATCTCCTTGGAAACCATCACCACGGGTTACAGCCTGTGTAAGCTTTCCGTTTTCATAAAGAATAGAAATAGAAGCTCCGTCATACTTCAGTTCGGCTACAAATTCTACAGGTTCATCAATCGTTTTGATAATTCTTTTCTCCCAGTCTTCCAGATCATCAAAATCATAAGAATTATCAAGAGAATACATTCTGAATTTATGCTGAATAGTAGGAAATACCTTTGTGATACCACCGCCTACACGCATGGTAGGTGAGTTCTCATCATAAAACTCTGGGTGTTTGGCTTCCAGGTCCTGAAGCTCCTCTAATAACATATCAAATTCATAATCTGAAACGGTTGGAGTATCCAGAAGGTAATAGTTTTCGTTATGCTGGTGCAGCTCTTTGCGGAGCTGTTCTATTTTTTGTTGAATGTTTTCAGACATCGGGTTTATATCTTTTGAGCAAAAATAGCTAAAGTAATTCCATTTAAAAAATAAGAGAATTAAATATTACAGGAAAATTAACAATCTGTAATATGGTTCAACGGGCTGGTTCTGTAAGAAATAAAACAAGTGTTTAAAGTAATTTAACATATCGTTTCCATTTAATTAAAAAAATGTTAAAACTCCCTTAAACAGAAGGCTCTTAAAGTAAAAATACCTTTGCACATCTAATTTGAAGACATGAGAAAAGTAAAGATTGTACTGGGGTTATTGTTTTTAGGGTTTGGAACCATAGTGTATGCACAGACTACACAGGCTTCCATCGTAGGAAAGGTAACCGGGCCGGGAAGTACGGCTCAGGAAAAAGTGAAAGTAACCATCATAAATGAGTCTACAGGATTCAGAACGGAAACGGAAACGAACTCAAAAGGAGAGTATATCTTTAAAGAAATTCCTTTGGGAGGACCTTATACGGTAATTGTAAACGATGACAAAAGAGAAGGCTACAATGTAAACTTTGGAGACCAGGTAACAGTTAACATGGATCTTGGTGGAGAAAAACATATTGAAGAAGTAAAGATTACCGGAAACCTGAAAAACAAAATCGGTAACCTGGGAGCTGCTACAGCCATTTCTGCAAAGAATATCGGTATCCTTCCTGTAAACGGGCGAAACTTTACCAATCTTACGGAACTTTCACCTTTAAGCGGAAAAGGCGGAAACCTTTCCGGACAGCTGGGATCTTCTACCAACTTTACGATTGATGGAATGACAGCCAAAAACCCAACTTCTGCAGGATCAACCACCAGCCGAAGCGGTGCACCTTTCTCTATCTCAATTGAAGCCGTACGTGAATTTAAAATTACCACCAACCAATATGACGTTACGTTAGGAAGAAGTGGTGGTGGAACAGTAAGTGCCGTTACCAAATCCGGTACCAATAAATTTTCCGGAAGTGCATGGGAATATTTAAGAGCCAACTGGCTTTCCAGTCCTTATGACATTAGAGGAAATAAAAGACAGAATGACTTCTCTACTTCTCAGTTCGGTTTCTCTTTAGGTGGGCCGATTATCAAAAATAAACTTCATTTCTTTGTAGCATGGGATCACCAGCTGGATTCAAGACCTTTGATTATTGCTGATATCAGGTCCAAAGAAGATGAAAAGAGATTCAATACCACCACAGAAACGCTTAACAAGTTCTTAGATATCGCAAGATCTAAATATGGAGTTGGAAACACTCCACAGTTCGGAAGTTTTGATAAAGTGAGAAACTCTGATGCTGCATTTCTACGTTTAGACTGGCAGATCAATGAAAAGCATTTGTTGACATTAAGAAATAATTTGACTTATGATCTTAACAAAAACGGGTTAGGGGATAATACCAGTATCAATTTCTTTGAATCATATGGAAATGATAAAAACTTTGACAACAGTTTATTATTGACCTTAAGATCAAACCTGAAGTCTAATTTAACCAATGAGTTGAAAGCTCAGTATCTGTATACCTTCCAGGATAGCTACCAGAATGATGAATTGGGAAGACCTGTACCAAGAGCTATAGTTGAAGGAGTAGCATCAAGTGCCGGATCTACGAATATCCAGATCGGTGGACACCGTTTTGCTCAGGAAAGCTTCAGAAATAATGTATTCCAAATTGTAGATAACTTATACTACAATACAGATAAGGTAAAATATACTTTCGGTGCTGACTTAATGTATACCACTTCAAAATCAGTTTATGGAAGTGAGGTCAACGGAAGATTCCATTTCAAGGATGATCCGGATAAAAAGATAACCAGTCTTGAGAATTTCGATAATCTTAAACCTTACAGGTTTTACAGAGAAGTACCTTTAATGGATGATCCGTCAGTAAGATCTAATATCTGGAATATCGGTGTTTACGGACAGTTCCAGACCAAAATTGCCAAAGGATTAGATTTGATGGCTGGTCTGAGATTAGATTATGGAGGCTATCCAAAAGCAGAGCTTAACCAGAAATTACTTGATGAAATGGGAATCAGAACGGATAATAAGATCAAATCTTTTGTGATTCAGCCAAGATTCCAGTTTGAATGGAATATCAATGAAGAGAATAAAGACTTCCTGAAGTTTGGAGCAGGGATATTCTCTTCAGATATCAACAATTATATGATTATCAATAATTTGGTATTTGATGGGAAACATTTGGCTACAGTAGATGTAGATCCTGCTACTGTAGGGCTTACACCGGATTTTAACAGTTATAGAAATAATTATGGCTCAATTCCTACGCTTGCTAAAGATCAGGTTCCAACCATTAACTATACGGGGAAAGATGCTAAAATTCCAATTGTTTACAAAGCGAATATCTCGTATACCCACTTCTTTAATGACAGATTCAGAGCAGGATTGGCAGCTTATATGGCCTTAGGTAGAAATAACTACTATTACTATGACAGAAACATGGTAGCTAACCCATTCTTTACATTGGATAATGAAGGTGGAAGAGGGGTATATGTTCCTACTTCAGCAATAAACGGTGCAAAAATCGACTGGAAAGAAGGGAGAATCAACAAGAATTTCGGAAGGGTACTTGAGTTGGTGAGTGATGGTAAAGTAAATCAGTTCTCGTTTGTGGTGGATACCAGCTACCGTTATTGGAAAGATGGAGAAATCACAGCAAGTTATACCTGGTCTGATATCAAAGATAATACCTCATATAACGGAAACGTAGCCAATTCAGCAACATTGTCTACAATGGTTCAGGGAGATCCGAGAGATTTAAGAATGACTTATTCTGACAACCAGTTCCGCAATAAAGTGGTTATTTACGGTAACTCACCTACGATTGCAGGATTTACATTAGGAATCAGATATTCAGGAATTGGAGGAACACGTTTCTCTATGACAGCAGGTGGAAATATCAACGGAGATTTTGTGGACAGCAATGACCTTGCCTATATCTTCCCGAATGTTGCTCAGTCTATTATTGATGATCCAAATGTAGGACAGGCATTGAAAGATTATGTGAAGGAATACAACGGTAAGATTGCAGAGCGTAACGGTGGTAAGAACGGATTCTACGGAGTTTGGGATTTACGTATTGCTAAGAAAATAAAATTTGATAAAGTAGGAGCATTTGAACTTTCTGTAGATATTTTCAACGTAGCCAATCTGCTTAATAGAGAATGGGGCGTAAATGAATCATATGGAAATACCTCAATGTACAGAATCAAAAAATTCGATCCTGTAACCAAGCAGTTTGAATATACGAAAAATGTAAGTGGTAACGGTTTAGCACCTCTTTCAGGAAATCCATACCAGATTCAGATTGGAGCGAAGTATAGTTTTTAATCAATTGTAACAGTTAGTAACCACAAAAGACAGGCTTCTTAATTTAAGTACTCATTAAGACCTTTCTTTTGTGGTTTTATATTTCACATTAAGTCCTGTAATAATTACCTTTATCAAAAATTTCAGGACTTAGTATTAATTATCTAAATTATATTATGAAAAATTTTATCTTAGGGTTAGCAGTTTTAAGTACAGTTTTAATGAAAGCACAAACCCAGATTATTGCCCATAGAGGATACTTCCAGGCTCAGCCGCCTACTACGGAGAATTCCATTGCATCATTAGAAAATGCTCAGAAATTAAAAGTTTACGGTTCCGAATTTGACGTGAGAATGACAAAAGACGGAGTATTGGTCATTAATCACGATGAGCACCACGGTAAAATGGAAATCTCTGAAACCTCATTCAAAGAATTGGAAGCTTTGAAATTATCAAACGGAGAAAAATTTCCCACTCTAAAAGATTATTTAAAGCAAGGAAAAAAAGATACTTCTGTAAAGCTGATCGTTGAGATTAAGCCTGCTAAAACTCCTGAAATTGAAAACGAGATCACTCAGAAGACGATCAAAATGATTAAGGATATGAAACTGGAATCTCAAAGTGAATTTATTTCTTTCAGCCTGAATATCTGTAAAGAGATCAAAAAACTGGCTCCGTCATTTAAAGTTCAATACCTGAACGGAGAATTATCACCGGAACAGATCAAAAAAGAAGGGTTGGACGGGATGGATTATCATTACAGTGTTTTCCAGAAAAATCCAACCTGGATTACTGAAGCAAAAGCTTTAGGGCTTATCACTAATTCATGGACGGTAAATGACGTTGCGGTATATGATGAATTAAAAAAACAGGGAATAGGTTTTGTAACCACAAACATTCCTGAGCAGCTGAAAAATAAATAACGGTAAGCAAACAACAACCAATAATTTTCCAAAGTCTGTCCCTTAGGGGCGGGCTTTTGTTTTATAAGATTCTGAAACCGGATCAATATAATTCGTGCATTCGTGGCAAAACAATAATAAGTGTATTTTGTAAACGCAGAGAGCGCAAAGATATCTTTTTTGATTACGCTCATTTCCGTTCGCAAAGGTACTTCGTTCAGCTAAGGGTAATTACTCAATCATTGCTATGTGTAACGCCTTTGTGTTCTTAAAAATCATCCGGATCTAGCGAGCGTTGCGTTAAAAACCTAATGACTAAAAGGAGTTTCCAGTCGATTATTCTTAAACTTAGCTCAGCTAGCTTAGATCCTTTTTCTTTAGATTTTGTATTATTATCTCAGAGCAAGACAATAAAGATACACAAATAAGCAGAACCAGAAAATAGTGTTAAAAAATCTTAATTTTACAAATATCTGTTAATCAGTTATTTGTTTAATATTATTAAGAAATACTTAATATAGTATTCAATGAACATTTAATAAACGTTAAAGTATTGTTAAGATCATCCTCATAATGTCGGTTTAATTTTGCGCAAACAAAAAGGATATGCGTAAAGAGACACAAAAGTTGTTGGTTTTGTCGCTGTTAGGATTATTCAGCGCCAGTCTGACGGCTCAGCAGAAAGCTAAGAAAGACACTATTAAAGGACTTGACGAAGTAGTGGTGACTGCTTTAGGAATCAAAAGGCACGATAAGTCTTTAGGGTACTCTACCCAGACTGTTACCTCTGAAGAAATTCTGAAAACCCAGAATAATAACTGGGCACAGGCTTTAGAAGGTAAAGTGGCCGGATTAAAGATTCAGACTGCCGGAGCAGGACCTTTGGGTACAAGCCGTATTACCCTTCGTGGAGACATCTCAATGAGTATGGGGAATAACGATGCTTTGATTGTTGTGGATGGTGTTCCTTTGAGTGGAAAAAAACAGGAACCGGAACTTCAGCGTATGGAGCAGGTTCAGGAGGTGATTTACCTATTGACTATGGAGACAGCTTTAACAGCATCAACCCTGATGATATTGAATCCATCTCTATTCTGAAAGGGCCAACAGCATCCGCATTATATGGTTCAAGAGGTTCAAGAGGAGCCATTATGATTACCACCAAATCTGGAAAAAGCAGGAAAGGAAAAGTTCAGATTGCTTTTAATTCCTATTCAAGCTATGATTCTGTCCTGAAATGGCCGGATTATCAATATGAATATGGGCAGGGAACTCAGCAGAGAGATAAAAACGGGAACTATTACTATTCTTATGGAGCATCTGCTGACGGAATAAACACTGGTTCCACAAGTAGTGCTTTCGGACCGAAATTTGCCGGGCAATATTACTTCCAGTACGATCCCAATATAGAAGGACAGAGCCTGGAAAGACAGCTGTGGAGACCTTATAAAAATAATATCAAAGACTTCTGGCAGGTAGGATCCAATTATTCCAATAGCTTATCTGTAGAGCATTCCAATGAAACTACCGCTTTCAGAACATCACTTTCCTATCTGAAAAATGAATGGATGATGCCTAATACAGGCTTAGACAGATTCAATGCAGCTTTATCTTTAGATCATAAACTGAGCAGCAGGCTGAAGATAGGGACTAAGGTGAATTTTAGCCAGACCAAAAGTGATAACCTTCCTGCAACCGGTTATAACAACCAATCGATCTCTTATTTCATGATCTTTCAGAATCCCAACGTAGATCTTGCGTGGTACAGACCTATCTGGAAGAAAGGGCAGGAACAGGTAGATCAGGTTCACCCTTTCAGCTCTTATATTGACAATCCTTACCTGATTGCCTATGAAAACCTAAATGGAACCAATAAAAAGACAATTACCGGAAATATCAATATCAGTTATCAGATAGCCAAAAACTTTGACGTAGCCTATAAAACCGGTTTGGAATGGAATAATGAATTCCGTACTCAAAGAAGACCATGGAGCTCTGCCAACTACACAAAAGGATATTACAGAGAACAGTATATCCGATACATGGATTTGAATAATGATGTTTTATTCACCTATAAAAACAAATTCGGAAACTTTGGAGTAACAGCTTCAGCCGGAGGAAACATCAGATATCACGAATATACCATGAATGATTACAGAGGAAACGGGCTTAATAAAGCCGGGCTTTACCAGCTCTCCAATGCCATGCAGGTAGAATATAAATTACCCAAACCTAATGATAATCAGGTAAACAGTGTATATGCATTGGCTAACTTCAGTTATAAAGACATGATCTTCCTGGATGTAACAGCAAGAAATGACTGGAGCAGTACGCTTCCAGCCCATAACAGATCTTATTTTTATCCATCTGTATCATCATCCTTCATATTATCAGATATCTTTAAATTAAAATCAGACAATTTAAACTTCTGGAAACTGAGATTATCATGGTCTAAAGTAGGGAACGATACCTACAACTACATGCTTGATAAATATTATGAAAACAGTGGTTTTGTAGGGTCAGTAGAATCTCCGTTACTCTATCCGAATCCGAACCTAAAACCGGAAATGATTACCAATATTGAAGGGGGAATGGATTTTACCTTTTTCAAAAACAGATTGACATTCAATTTTACAGCATATCAGAACAATTCCAAAGATCAGTCGATTATTATTCCAATGCTGCTTGAAACAGGGTATAATAAGAGAATTATCAATGCAGGTGAGCTGAGAAACAGAGGAATTGAAATGACCTTAAATGCTTATCCGATCAAGAATAAAAACTTCTCATGGAGCGTGAACGCTAACTGGTCAATGAACCGAAACAAAATCCTTTCCCTTCCGGAAGAGTATAACGGAAAACCTTATACAATGGGAAGTGTAGGTGGCGTAGTATTTTATAATGCTGTAGTGGGAGGTTCTCTTGGAGATATGTATGGTGCAGGATTGCTGTATTCTCCGGATGGACAAGTGATTTATGATGCGAAGGACGGCTTAACAGCGAAGCCAACAGAAGTGAATAAAATTGGAAATGCTTATCCAAAATGGAGAGCAGGTCTTCAGAATGAATTCAGATATAAAAATATTACAGTGAGTTTCTCATTCGACGGTCAGTACAAAGGAATTGCTTACTCTCACTCCCATCACAAAATGTCTGAACAGGGTAAACTTACACATACTCTTGCGGGAAGAGAAAACCCCGGAGGTTTAATCGTTGGTCAGGGAGTCGTTCAGAATCCGGATGGAACCTTTTCTCCCAATACAAAAGGAATTCCGGTGTCTACCTATTATGGAGATTACTATAGAAGAGCAAACGTGGAGACCAACTCATTTGATACTTCGTTCCTGAAACTGAGAGATGCCAGAATCTCTTATTCATTCCCGAAATCAATTGTAGAGCCTTTAAAACTTACAGATATTACCCTTGCAGTATTTGGAAGAAACCTTTGGATGTGGACTAAATTCCCATTGTTTGATCCGGAAGCAGCTACATTGGATGATTCTACCATTACGCCAGGTGTTGAGATGGGACAGCTACCTCAGGCAAGAACAATAGGATTCCAGTTAAACGTTAAATTTTAAAATCAGAAAAAATGAAAAAGCTAATCTATATATCTTCATTCCTGGCTCTTATGAGCAGCACTGTTTCATGTGACAGAAGTCTTGATGAGATCAATAAAGATACGAGTAGAATTAATGTACCTGTTGCCAGTGCCCTGCTGGTTCCTATTCAGTACAATATGTCTGTGGTAGGGTATAACAGAGCTAACGATTTTAACTTTGATCTTATGCAGGTTTCCCTGGATTTTCCAAACGAAGGAAATTCATTGAGCCGTTACTACATAACAGAAAAAACAGGAAACGGGTTCTGGGATAACTCTTACCGATGGCTAAAGCAGGTAGATGACCTTAAAAAAGCAGCATTTTCTGAAGGAGATAAAAACTATCAGGCTATTGCAATGGTCCTGAATGCCTGGATCTACTCCAATCTTACCGATACCTATGGAGATGTACCATTTTCTGAAGCTTCACAACTGGACGACAAGATCATGTATCCGAAATTTGACAGACAAAAAGATATCTATATCAAATTATTGGATGATTTAAAAACAGCAAACTCCCTTTTTGTGAACACGAAGGCACTTACAGGGGGAGATTTATTCTTTAAAGCCGATTCAGATGCTGCCAACGGAATTCTAGGCTGGAAGAAATTCTGTAATTCTCTTTCCCTGAGATTACTGACAAGAATTCTGAATAAAGATGGAGAAGTGAATGTTAAAACAAGAATTCAGGAGATTATGAATAACCCTACAGTATATCCTGTTTTTCAAAATAACGCAGATGGCGTAAAAGTAGATATAACAGGAATTTTTCCATTGATGCCGCCTATTGCAAGACCTCAGGATTTTACAACAGGTAGAGCCGCTTCAGAATTTTTTGTAGAAACATTAAAAGCGAATAATGACCCTCGTATGGCTATGTTTTTCTCTCAGGCAAAAGACATCAAAACAAATGCTAATCTTGGATATATAGGAGCACCATCAGGATATAAATTTGGAACCGTATTCAATTACCAGCCATCCAACCTTAATCAGAATCTGGCAAAAGCCCCTTTGAAGCTATTGGTGTATCCATACGCAGAACTTCAGTTTACTTTGGCAGAGCTAGCGTTCAAAGGAGTTATTCAAGGAAGTGCAAAAACCTATTATGAAAATGGAGTAAAATCTGCCATTGAACAATGGGGAGCTGTGGTTCCGGCTAACTATTTTGATAATCCGGCAGTAGCATTCGGAACCGGAGATATGAAGAAAATTATGCTTCAGAAGTATATAGCATTATTTTTTGTAGATCAGCAGCAATGGTTTGAAAAAAGAAGAACAGGTTTCCCGGAACTTCCTAATAATGGTGGGCTTCTGAATGATGGGAAGCTTCCTCAGCGATTAATGTATCCAACCAATACAAGAGTAATGAATAAAGAAAACTATGAGGCAGCAGTTCAGCAGATGGGTGGAGATGATATCAATGTAAAAGTGTGGTGGAGTAAATAAGTATAATCAAGAAAAAATTATAAAATGAATATCAATATAAAACTTTTAATGCCATGTATGCTGGTTTCAGCAATGGCTTTTTCCCAGTCTTCTGCTTCAGGATATGTATACGAAGACAGCAACAGAAACCAAAAGAAAGAAAACCGCGAAAAAGGAATTGAAGGAGTTGCAGTATCCAATGGAGTTCAGGTGGTATTAACAGATAAAAACGGACGTTACAGCCTGCCGGTTCAGGAAGATCAGACTATTTTTGTCATTAAACCATCAGGATATCAAACTGCTGTAAACAGTAATAACCTGCCACAGTTTTACTATCACCATAAACCAAAAGGTTCTCCGGCAGATTTTAAATATAAAGGAGTAGCCCCAACAGGGGAGCTTCCCAAAGAATTGAACTTCCCGCTTTATCAGCAGAATGAAAACAAAAACTTTGATATTCTTGTTTTCGGAGATCCGCAACCTTATACAGAAAAAGAACTGGATTATTTTAAAAGAGGAATCGTAAATGAAGTGAGAAATACCAAGAAAAATGCAGTATTGGGAATTAGTTTGGGAGATTTGGTTGGAGATAATCTGAGTTTGCAGAAACCTTATGCTGACGTAATGAAAGAAGTAGGATTACCTTGGTATAATGTAATGGGGAATCATGACATGAACTACGATGCTAAAGACGATAAACTTTCAGATGAAACCTTTGAATCCAATTTCGGCCCTGCCAATTACTCATTCAACTACGGAAATGTACACTTCATTATTCTGGATGATATTCTTTATCCCGATCCAAGAGATGGAAAAGGCTATTGGGGCGGATTTCGTGAAGATCAGCTTCAGTTTATTGAAAACGATCTGAAATTGGTTGATAAAAATAAACTGATTGTAGTGTCTTTCCATATTCCTCTAGAGCATAACAATGAAGACAGTTTCAGAAATGCAGACCGTCAGAAATTGTTCGATTTCCTGAACCCTTTCCAGAATGTATTGCTTTTATCGGCACATACCCATATTCAACAGCAGATTTTCTATGGTAAAAAAGCAGGTTGGAATGGGATTAAAGAACTGCACGAATACAATGTAGGAACCACTTGTGGAGACTGGTATTCCGGAACCGCTGACGAAGCAGGACTTCCTACTTCAACTATGAGAGACGGAACAGCAAAAGGGTATTCTTTCATCAGCTTTACTGATAATCAATACAAAGTAAAATACAAAACAGCCGGAAAACCGGAAGATTATCAGATCAAACTATATGTTCCAAAAGTAATTCCGTTCCCCTCAAAAACTTCTGCAAAAGTCTTGGCTAACTTCTTTATGGGAAGCAAAAAAGATAAAGTAGAGTACAGAATAGACAATGGGAAATGGGAAGAAATGGAATATGATGAAACCATAGATCCAAACTTTGCTCTTTCCGTTTTCAAATGGGATACTACAGAGAAAATTTTGCAGGGAAGAAGGCCTTCCAACCCTGAAATGTCAAAACATATCTGGGAAGCAGATTTCCCTAAAAAATTAACCTTAGGAAAACATAAAGTTGAGGTTAGAGCTGTAGACATGTATGGAAATCAGTTCTCTGCTTCAGAAGAATTTGAAGTCCAGAATGCTATCCAGATTCCTTAAGCTTTTCATTTTTCACTATACTTTTTTTAGATTGATAAACCGGTTCATCCCGAACCGGTTTTATTTTTTGCTGAGGTTGAAAATAATGAATTACAAAAGTCACAAAAGATTATTTTTAATGTTTTAGAATATGTAAAAATTGCATAAAAGTCCATATAAATGGGATTTTACGATATTCATAAAGCCTAAGTGCTCTTTTCACCAGTCTGCATAAAAACTTATATTTTAACTAAAGTGTTTAAACTTTTGTGCCTTTTGTGGTTTAATGAAAACCATTAAAAAACTATTAAATATCCCTTCTTTCCTTCCCATAAAAATGTTCTTTCGTAACTTTGTCCTACGAAAAGAATTACACTATGAATATAAACGGAAAAAATGCCATTGTAACAGGTGGTGGAAGAGGACTGGGGAAAGCTGTAGCTTTAGCTTTAGCCAATGAAGGCGTAAACGTTGCCATTACAGGAAGAAACGAAGAAAATCTTAAAAATACAGTTGAAGAAATCCAGAAACTAGGAGTAAAATCAGCATATGCGATATTCTCTATTGATGATGAAGCAGCTGTAAAATCAGGAATTGAAACTTTAGCTGAACAATTAGGCGGAGTAGATATTTTGGTGAACAATGCAGGAATCGGAGACTTCGGAACCATTGAAGATATGCCGTCTGAAACTTGGGAGCAGGTAATCAAAACCAATTTATTTGGAGTGTACTATGCAGCTAAAGCTGTTCACCCATTTATGAAAGCTAAAGGAGAAGGAGATATTGTAAACGTTGCTTCTACCGCAGGATTAAAAGGAGGTCCAAATATGTCAGCATATGCTGCTTCAAAAGCTGCTGTAGTTTCTCTATCTCAGTCGATGATGGCAGAATGGAGAAAACAGAACATCCGTGTGATTACTTTAACACCAAGTACCATTGCTTCTGATATGAGCATCCAGGGCGGACTTACAGACGGAAATCCTGACAAAGTATTACAACCTGAAGACTTCGCAGAATGGGTAAGAGATATCCTGAAAATGAACAGAAGAGCGTTAATCGCTAATGGTTCTATTTTCTCTACGAATCCATAAGAGGATTTAGAATTCAAGGTTTAAAGTTTAAGGTTTGAGGTTGTCATAAAACAGCTATTTCAATTTTAAATTATAGGTAAAAAACAATATAAGCGGGCTTTGGCTCGCTTTGTTTATAATATTCCCATCCCAACGGCTTTAACCAAAGTCTAAAAAAATCTGCGTCATCAGCTCAATCTGCGAGAGATATAAAATTCAATAGAAATAAGCATTATTCATTCAACAAAACATAAAATCCACCCGCTTTATCCAAAACTTACCCATTCCATTTTTTTAACCGTAATAACATTAGTATTTTTGCAGCAAATTATTCACATGCAAAATTATTTAGAATTCAATTTCAAGATTTCTCCATTGCAACCTTGGAACGAGATATTAATGGCAGAGCTTATCGAAATAGGTTTTGACAGCTTTACAGAAGAAATTCACGGAATTTTAGGATATATCCAGACCGATTTATTTAACGAGGATCAGCTTAAAGCCCTTCCGATCTTTGTGAACGAAAATGTAAAAATCGAGTATTCCTTTGAAGAAATGCCGAACATCAACTGGAATGAAGAGTGGGAGAAGAACTTTTCACCAATCAATATTGATGATAAAGTATTAATCAGAGCAGAATTCCATGATTCTGTACCGGGAATGCATGAAATTATCATTCAGCCTAAAATGTCATTCGGAACAGGGCATCACCCTACAACTCACCTGATGATTCAGCAGATGATGGATATTGATTTCAATGGAAAGAAAGTGTTGGATATGGGATGCGGAACCTCTGTATTGGCAATCTATGCAAAACAGCAGGGAGCTGGAGATACAAAAGCGATTGATATTGATGAATGGTCTGTAGAGAATTCAAAAGAAAATGCAGTAAGAAACAATGTTGAATTAGACATTGAGCAGGGAACAGCAGAAAACTTAGGAAACGAAAATTTTGACATCATTTTAGCCAATATCAACAGAAACATCCTGATCTCTGATATTCCAACGTATGTATCTGTATTGAATGAAGGTGGAAAACTATTACTTTCAGGACTTTGCTTTTTCGATGTGGATGATATCCTGGAAGTATGTAAAGAAAGCGGTCTTACTCTGAAAAAACAATTACAGAGAGAAGAATGGGTAAGCTTACTGCTTGAAAAATAAAAAAACGAAATAACAAATATGAAAACTTTATGGACTGCTTTATTTTTACTGACGCTGCAACTTCTTACAGCGCAGGAGAATGAAGTGTATGCAGACGGTGTTTTTAATTTTACTGAAAACAAGAATCAGAAGATCTTTACAGATTGGACAAGAGTTAGAAAAGAACCAGGTGTTAATGCTCAGATTCTGGATTCACTGCAGAGCAATCAACAGATTACGATCCTTAAAAAAGAAGAGACCATACCGGTTTTACAGTTGGGAGAAAGAAAAGCCAACTGGTATAAAATTTCTTATCAGAAAGGAGAGATAATGACTGAAGGCTACATTTGGGGTGGAAATCTTAGTGTAGGTTACCGTAATAAAAACGGATATGATTTCCTTTTCGGGCTTTCAAAAACAGTAGATAGAAAAAATAAATCCCTGAATGAGATCGAAAAACAGAATATTGCCGGAATAAAAGTAATGGAAGGCAATACCCTGATTGAAGAAATCTACTTTGATACCGGAAGAGGAGAAGAGTTGAGTACAGCATCCTTTAATATTGAAAGCAGCCATAAACTTCAGGATGTAGAATTTACCTTAAAGGCAATGGTATCCGGAGAAGCGTGTGGGATTGCAGCATATGACCAGTACATTCTTTATAAAGATAAGAAACTCATTGCCCTTCCACAGCTGATGAATGTAGGTGATGCCGGAGCTTACTATCACAGTGAAGAATATGTCTTTCCCAATGATAAAGGAGGTATTCCTAACACTTTTATCCTGAAAGTAGAAGACATGGAAACTGACGATAAGGACCGTGAGACCAAAAAACGATCTTCCAAAACTTATCTTTGGAACGGAAGTTCTTATAAGCTTAAATAAATATTTTGTTTAAAATAAATAAAACCGTTGTCATTGCACAACGGTTTTTTGTTCAGAGTAGCTCTTTCCCAATTAAAAAAAATCAAATACATTTAACAATAGAAAAATCTGAACAATGAATTTACTGGATGATGTACTTCCGATTCTTTTCTCTGTAATTGTAGGCGGTATTATCGGAATCGAAAGAGAATATCAATTGAAATCGGCAGGACTTCGTACGATGATACTGGTGACATTGGGATCCTGTATTTTTACTATGCTTTCCATGAACCTTGGAGAATCGGGTAGTCCGGATCGTATTGCTGCTAATATTATCACGGGAATAGGTTTTGTGGGAGCTGGGGTAATCTTTAAGGAAGACAACAGGGTTTCGGGCCTTACAACAGCTGTTACCATATGGATTTGCGCTGCTTTGGGAATGACAATAGGAGCAGGGTATTATCAGGAAGCCACAATCGGTTCTATCGTTGTATTTTTATTGTTGATTATGTTCAAATATATTCAGGATGTTATTGACAGGATTAGTACCAGATATATTTATCAGATCACTCTTCCTTATGAGGATGGAGTTGTAGAGAAATATGAAAATATTTTTAAGGAAAACGGCTTAAAATCGATTCGGGGAAAACAGATGAGAAATGGAGATAAGTATACAGCGATCTGGCGGGTGCAGGGAGCTTCAAAGAACCATAATATTTGTACTAAAATTTTATTGAATGATCCAACGATAGATGAATTCAAGTTTTAAGAATAAAAGAACCCTTATATATCAGTGTAAGGGTTTTGTTTTGATTTAGATTAGTGAAAAACAAAAATAGGACTGGAACATCCAGCCCTACCCAAACATGATTAAGTGTATAGTTTAGCCATAAATGGCTACAAGGAATAAGTTGCACAAAAAGATTTTTATTGATGCTTAATCAATGTTTCCTTAAATAATAATTAAAACTAACTTTTATAACGGCTTCCCGGTAAAAGCTTCTCCTGTAAAAATACCGCGAATTGCAGTTCATCTATAGAAAAGTTAAGCTGATTCAGCAAAATAGACAGATGAAACGGAATTTTCATCCTGTCAAGCGTATCTGCTGTTCAATAATTTAAAAAATAACCCTTGCAGTTTTTACTGCAAGGGTGTATACTTTCTTTGTATATATTTACAGATACACTTTTTAAGGATTAGCTTTTACAGCATTATACATCATTGAATCTTTCTTCTGATGCGTGTAATCATATTTGTATTGATAGAATGAAGCTTCCCAGTCCCCATAGCCAACGTTAGGAATGATAATGAATTTTTCCCAAACTCATTTGCTGAGTTTTTCACCGCTGCAGAGCGTTCTGTTTCTGATTTTTTATCAAACAGATTAGAGAAATCTGCAAGATTATCACCCAAAAGCAAAACGATATTATAATTTTTAGCAATATCCAGACGCCTGTTTTCCTTACTGCTTTCTTTAGATCGAAGAATAAGGTTGGAATCATTCTGAAGAGGAAAATTGTATTTTTTTAGGTTTTTCAAAGTTCCTGCACGTTCCTGCTCCACACGGTTGGTAACGTAGAATACCTGTACACCTTTACTGGCAGCATACTGATAAAACTCCTGAGAACCGGTAAGAGGTGTTGCCATACCTTTAGCTGTCCATTCTTCCCATGTCTTTTGATCATAATCTTTTCCCATTTTTGAACGTTCAACTGCGTAATAGGAATTATCTAAAAAGGTTTCATCAATATCTGAAACAATAGCTAGAGGTTTATCAGCTTTTAAAGCTAAAGCTTCATCCAGACGAAGTTTCGCAATATTGTAAGCCTGCAGGCAAAGCGCTTCATATTCAGCCGATCTTTGTTGGTAAAATGCAGCATATATTTTGCCGTCACGTCCAAGATTCTGATAAGGTGTATCCTGAATAGAGTTTTTTGTAACCGGAGCTGCTGTTTTGCATGACAAAGTCAAAGCAAAGGTACAGCTTGCGATAATGAACTTGAAATTTTTCATTGAATTAAAATAGAGAAAACAAAATTATAACAATTTGATTGGTATGACAACTATTTCTCATGTTAGCTTTTTTGAAGGTATAATAATGATTAGATTTGGATATTGGATTTACCTATGATCCATTGATGGCTAAGAAGAAAATAAAAGAACAGAAAAATTGCGAAATGACTGATGTATTTGAAAATTATCTATCCTCAACCGGAGGGTTCTCAGCAGAAGAAATTCACTTTTCTGCACAGTTTTTTAAGCCTATCCATCTAAAAAAAGGTGATTTTTTTATTCAAGAAGATGAGCTCTGCCGCTATGTTGGATTTATCGCAAGCGGGGCTGTAAAAGCATACGCTATTGATAATGAAGGAAAAGAAAATATAACTTGCTTTAAGTTTGAAAATGAATTTGCCACTTCGTTTCCGGAGTTTGTGAGGCAGGAAAAATCCAGAAGAAGCATCAGGGCTATAGAAGATAGCGTAATTTATAGGATAAACTTCCAGGATTATCAGCATCTGCTTAATCAGGTGAGTGTCTGGAACGAAGTCATAAAATTGGTGATGGAAAAAGAGTATAGCCAAAAAGAAGGCTATCTCCTGAATTACAATAATAAATCGACTGTAGATAAATACCATTATGTTCTGTCTAATGAACCAATGCTTGTCCAACGTGTCACAACTCAGGATCTGGCAGCGTATCTTGGGATTACTCAGCGATCATTAACACGGGCGAAAGGGCAGATACATAAACCTAACGTATTATAGGACAAATGTCCTCATACAGAACTGATCGGGGAGTTAGATTTGCACAAAAAAATATGCTACGTCAAATTGCTCCTGAAGTGTTTCAGATTTCACTCATGCCAAGAAACAGTATCAATTGCTATATAATTGAAGGTGTATTGGTAGACTCCGGAATAAGGAGTTCGTATACCACTATAAAGAAGGTTCTCCAGAAAATCCCTGTTTATCAGCATGTACTAACTCACGCGCATGCAGACCATCAAGGTTGTAGTGATCAGATATGTGAAGAATTCAATATTCCTTTACTCTGTCATCCCAACGAAGTTTTTAGGACCGAAACGGGTATGGTAACCCACGACTATCCAACCCCGGAACATTGGGTAGCAATACTTCAGCAAAAGTACTGGGCAGGTCAGGGGCATAGAGTTGACAGAACAATTGTTGAGAATGATATGATTGGAAACTTTAAGGTAATAGAGACTCCCGGACATTCAGGTGGCCATATTTCTTTATTCCGTGAGAGGGATGGTGTCCTGATTATCGGAGATGTGGCAACAAATATGAACCTACTCACAACAGCTACCGGGCTGCGACTTCCACCAAACATATTCACTTCAGATCAACAGCGCAATATCAAATCACTTCAGAAGTTAGCAGTACTGAACCCTTCTATTATCTGCTTCGGCCACGGTCCGGTTATGCAAAATACAGATCGTAAATTTGAGCAATTTGTGGCGAAATGCAGTGAGGCTGGTTAAAAATCGATTTTGCTTTAATTATGATTTATACAACAAAAAACCTCACCATAAAAATGATGAGGTTTCAGTGAGCGCGAAAGGATTCGAACCTTTGCCGTCCCGATTTGCAATCGGGATGCTCTATCTATATATTTTCGCAGGAAGTATAGTACAACAAAAACCTCACCATAAAAATGATGAGGTTTCAGTGAGCGCGAAAGGATTCGAACTTTTGCCGTTCCGATTTGCAATCGGGATGCTCTATCTATAAATTTTCGCAGGAAGTATAATACAACAAAAAAACCTCATCAAAAAACTGATGAGGTTTCAGTGAGCGCGAAAGGATTCGAACCTTTGCCATCCCGATTTGCAATCGGGATGCTCTATCTGTATATTTTTACCATTAAGTATAATACAACAAAAAAACCTCATCAAAAAACTGATGAGGTTTCAGTGAGCGCGAAAGGATTCGAACCTTTGACCGTCTGCTTAGAAGGCAGATGCTCTATCCAGCTGAGCTACGCACCCATTATGTAATTTTGAGAAAATTACCAAAACTGTCGGGGCGGCAGGATTCGAACCTGCGACCTCCTGGTCCCAAACCAGGCGCGATGACCGGACTACGCTACGCCCCGAGATGTCATCCTTAATGAATTTTACTTCATCATTTTAATTTAAAAACCAAAAGCTTTAAAAATTAAAATAAATAGACCTAGGTACTATTTGTTGTGAGCGCGAAAGGATTCGAACCTTTGACCGTCTGCTTAGAAGGCAGATGCTCTATCCAGCTGAGCTACGCACCCATTATGTAATTTTAAGAAATTACCAAAACTGTCGGGGCGGCAGGATTCGAACCTGCGACCTCCTGGTCCCAAACCAGGCGCGATGACCGGACTACGCTACGCCCCGATTAAAGGTCATCATTAACGAATTTTACTTCGTTTTTGCGGTTGCAAAGGTACAATACTTTTTGAAATAAAAAAATAAATTTCAGGATAATTTTTAATTAAATTTCAGTAAAACTTTTTTGTTAACTTTACTTGATTAATAACCATGGATTTAGGCTTTAGGAGAAATTTTAAGTTTTTTTACAGTTTTATAGCTTGGTGATAAATTTTGCTTTTCTAGATTTAAAAAAATAAAAAATATGAAGCCTCAGGATTTTTATAAAATATACCTTCCTGCTTTAGAAAAAGCATTTCAAAATGATGAGGTAAATGATGGGTTTTATGTGAAAGGACCGGAAGAATATATTGATTCAATATTCTTAGATGAGGTTACCCAGTATTTAGAAGAAAACGAAGATGCATTTTTAGAAAAAGTGGCTTATTATTTTGATGCTAAATCACATTATTTTCCATCCATTAATGAAATTGATATAGATGTTTATAAAAAAGAGTTGAGAGATGAGATATTAAGAATAAAGATGAATTTGTCTTATATTTAGATTTTCTTACTGCCTGGTCCCTTTGTTGTTCAAAATTTCCCGACTTTAAGCAATTATCAGTTAAAATTAATTTCCTTCCTTCGGATTCCTTTTTTCATTTCCTTTAATCCCTATATTTGCCACATGAAACGATTAATGTTGATGAGCTTGCTTTTCCCTGCAATTTTATTCTCACAAACGAGCGGAAAAGTAATCAAAGTATCGGATGGAGATACTATCACTGTACTTTTAAAAGGTAACACACAAAAGAAACTCAGATTAGCAGAAGTAGATTGTCCGGAAAGTGGGCAGGCTTTTGGGAAAAATGCAAAACAGTTCACCTCTGCACAGGTATTTGGAAAAACGGTTAAGTTCAAAGAGAGCAGTACGGACCGTTACGGACGTTCCATTGCCAAAATATATTATGATAATGATAAATACCTTTCCAAAGAGGTTATCAAAGCCGGAATGGGGTGGTGGTATTTTTCTTATTCCAAAGATGATTCTTTAGGAAAACTGCAGGAAAAAGCCCAACAGAATAAGATTGGTCTTTGGCAGGATGTTCATGCTGTTGCTCCTTGGGACTACAGAAAGATGAAACGGGAACAGTCAAAAAATAAGAAGAACCAGGCATCTGCAATTCAAGTGAAAACAAAAAAAGATATTTAAAAATAATAAAGAACCTTAGGATGATTTCTAAGGTTTTTTTATTCATAAAATAGCCGGAGCAAAACAAGAATTGTAATTTATTATATTTGTGATACAGATACTTATAAAAAATTCTTTAAAGAGTAGTTCTGTGTAAATAAAAAAAACTTAACCATGAGGCGGACTTTTATTTTCATAATACTGTTTTCTCTGTTTGGACAATATCTATTGGGGCAAAAGAGTACGGTTTCCGTAGATAGTATTTCAATGTTTTATAACGAGTTTAAAATTGAAGCTAAAAAGAAGATTGATCTTTGGAATAAAGATCTCTATGGGCCTATCCTTTTAATTGACTCAAAGACAAAAGCAGTTTTTGCAAATGAGCCGGATGAAAG
Organism: Chryseobacterium sp. CH25; assembly: GCF_004119455.1. Lineage (GTDB taxonomy): Bacteria > Bacteroidota > Bacteroidia > Flavobacteriales > Weeksellaceae > Chryseobacterium. Next base: position 51,171 of record NZ_NRQT01000015.1, on the reverse strand, counting down.
TGGAATTTTAAAAGCAGATGGAAATATTTATACAGGTGTTTTACCTGATAAAATTAATATTGCCAATACCGCTATAAACTGGAACGGAAAAAGATGGGCGATGATGATGCTTCCGCTCCCTAAAAATAAATATGACAGAATAGGCTTGCTGGCTCATGAGTCTTTTCACCGCATACAACCTTCATTAGGCTTTGAATTAAATAACATTGAAAACAACCATCTGGATCAGAAAGAGGGGAGAGTTTATCTTCGTTTGGAACTTGAAGCTTTAAAAAGAGCTTTAACGGCGGTTTCAGAAAAAGAATTGAAGAAACATCTTACCAATGCACTTGCTTTTAGGAAATACAGACATAATCTTTACAATGGTTCTGATGTAAGTGAAAATTTCTTGGAGCTCAATGAAGGAATAGCAGAATTTACAGGAGTCATCGTGAGTGGTAGAAGTAAAGAACAGACAATATCATCTTTAAGCAATGGAATTGATGGGTTTATAGATAATCCTACATTTGTTCGTTCATTTGCTTACCACACTGTCCCTGTGTACGGATATCTGCTGTATAAAAAAGATAAAAGCTGGAATAAGAAAATTACAGGAAAAACAAATCTTACCAATTATTTTATCAAAGCGTTCAATATTGAAATTGCTAATGATTTTAAAGATGCTGTAGAGAAATTAGTAAATGATTATAATGGCTCAGTAATAATTGAGGAAGAAACAAAAAGAGAAGAAAGGATAAAAAATCTTATCGCTGAATATAAGTCCAAATTTATTGATCAGCCTCATTTTGAAATAAAATTTGAAAAGATGAATGTCTCTTTTGATCCAAGAAATATAATTCCAATTGAAGATAAAGGAACGGTTTATCCTAACATCAGAGTTACAGATAAATGGGGGATTTTAACCGTAGAAAAGGGCGCGTTAATGAGTCCAAACTGGGATAAGATTTCAATATCTAATCCCGTTAGTATAGATGGTGAAAAAATAGAAGGAGACGGTTGGATTCTTGAACTGACTGATGGATATGGAATAAAGAAAAACGAAACGAACGGAATTTATGTGTTGATTAAAAAGTAGCGAGACATCATAGATAATAAATAGAATATAATAACAAAGCAGTATTATAGATAAAAGCCTTACCGTTCAAATGATAAGGCTTTTGTTGTTTATAAATATTGAGATTTATATTTTACAAGTCATTTGGATTTGGGAAAGGACCGCATAAACATAGTCCGTTAGCATCACAACCTCCCTGTTCAAAACCTTGTTCTTTGCATATTTCTCTGCAAAGTCGTGGAAGGCATTGGTTGGGTATGATTCCTCCTAAAATAGTTTTTAATTCATCTCTCTTTAGGGTACTGTGTTGTTTTTTGAATGTTTTCATGGTAATTGTTTTTTTTTATTAGTCGCTCAAATATAGAAAATATTTTGTCCTTTAAGTGTGATTTTTTTATTCAATGTAAATTAAGATTGGGAAATTTAGAAAGTAAAGACTATTATGAGGTTTGGAACAGAGCTTTTATGAGAATGAAATAGATTATGTGCTTAGAAGGCAGATGTACTCTTTTTAAATTAATATGATATATAAAACAAAAAACCTCACCATAAAAATGATGAGGTTTTTGTGAGCGCGAAAGGATTCGAACCTTTGACCGTCCCGATTATAAATCGGGATGCTCTATCTGGTTGATATTGCCAATAAGTTTTTGAATACTGGATTTGCTTTTCCAGCTCTTTATTTCACGTTCTCTTTTATAAGCTTCGGGTTTTGAATCGAAACATTCAGAATAGATAATAATCCAATCTTTAGCTTTTGCTGTAAACCCTTTGTGATTTGAAAGGTGCTTTCTTAATCTTTCCTGTAGGCTCTCACAGGAATGTCCGATATAATATTTGTTAAGAGACTCAGAGTAGAGAATATAGACGTGATACATGGAACTAATATAAAGCAAAAAACCTCATCATAAAAAATGATGAGGTTTTTGTGAGCGCGAAAGGATTCGAACCTTTGACCGTCCCGATTATAAATCGGGATGCTCTATCTGGTTGATATTGCCAATGAGTTTTTGAATACTGGATTTGCTTTTCCAGCTCTTTATTTCACGTTCTCTTTTATAAGCTTCGGATTTTAAATCGAAACATTCAGAATAGATAATAATCCAATCTTTAGCTTTTGCTGTAAACCCTTTGTGGTTTGAAAGGTGCTTTTTTAATCTTTCCTGTAGGCTCTCACAGGAATGTCCGATATAATATTTGTTAAGAGACCCAGAGTAGAGAATATAGACGTAACACATGGAACTAATATAAAACAAAAAACCTCACCATAAAAATGATGAGGTTTTTGTGAGCGCGAAAGGATTCGAACCTTTGACCGTCTGCTTAGAAGGCAGATGCTCTATCCAGCTGAGCTACGCACCCTTAGAAGTTGATTCTCGCTTAGTAATAAGCGCATTAAAAAAGTCGGGGCGGCAGGATTCGAACCTGCGACCTCCTGGTCCCAAACCAGGCGCGATGACCGGACTACGCTACGCCCCGAATATATAAGAGAGCGGAGGGTAAGGGATTCGAACCCTTGCGACACTTTCGCGTCGACAGTTTAGCAAACTGCTCCGTTAACCACTCCGGCAACCCTCCTTTTTTGTTTATTTTTTAATGATCGTTGTTCCGTTATTGCGAGTGCAAATATAGAACAGATTTCTTTATTTACCAAATAAAATTCAAGAAATTTTTGTGTATTTTTGAGGTAATAATTTGATAAAAAACCAAACTGATGCGTAAAACATTATATATCATCGGATTAAGCACTTTAGTTTTTTCATGTACTTCTCAAAAAAATGTGAAAAAAAATACGTACCAACCGAAAACCCCCGTGGCACAGCCGAAACAAGTAGTAAAGACTCAAACTCCGGATGCTCCAAAACCAAAAGTAATAAGTGATCATGGAGTAGACTTTTTTACTACTAATATAGCAGACCCAACAAAAAATGATAATACGGCAAGTTATGGTTCTATTGTATCTGCAAAACCAGCAGGATATAAAGTAGTAAAAACGTACTTCCCAGCTATGGCGCAGAATTTCAGACAACGTTATCTGATCATGCATTATACAGTGCTTCCTGATGATAAGTCTATTACTGTTCTTACCCAGCCTGGTGTAAGTGCTCATTATCTGGTAAATAATACTGGAGATAATGAAATCTATCAGTTGGTGGATGAAAATAAGAGAGCATATCATGCTGGGGTAAGTTCATGGAGAGCAGATAAGAATCTTAACGATACCTCTATAGGAATTGAAATTGTAAACCCAGGTTTTACAACTGATGCTGCAGGCAAAAGAGTATTTGTCCCTTTCAGTGATGCTCAGATAAGAAAAGTGGCAGCGTTGGCAAAAGATATTGTTACAAGATATCAGATTCCGGCAACCAATGTTATTGGTCATGCAGATATTGCCCCTACAAGAAAACAGGATCCGGGGCCAATGTTCCCATGGAAAAAACTGTATGATGAATACCAGATAGGAATGTGGTATGATGAGGCAACAAAACAAAACTATTTTGATCTTGCCCAAACTGAACTTCCTGCGAAATATAGTGATACAGTCTTTATTTTCTCTATTCAGACTGCATTGCAGAAATTTGGTTACGGAATAGAGCTTAGCGGAAAATGGGACGATGCTACTAAGAAAACAATTGAAGCATTTCAGTATCATTTCCGTCCAGAAAATTACGACGGAATTATGGATGCAGAATCATGGGCGATATTACAAGCTTTGAATGTGAAATATTCAGTAAAATAATTCTCAAATTAAAACGCATCGGATCGATGCGTTTTTGCTATCTTTAAACCATCAAAAACAGTAAAATATCTGTAATGGAAAATTTCAGAAAAGAAAGTGATCTATTAGGCGAACTGAACGTGCCTTTAGACGCTTATTATGGAGTGCAGACGCAAAGAGCAATCAACAACTTCAAAATCTCAGGGCAGCTTTTGTCTTCATATCCGGATTTTATCAAAGGACTGGCTTTCGTAAAAAAAGCTGCGGCAAAAACCAATTATGAATTAGGACTTCTTGATGAAAGCTTATATTTCAAAATAGCAGAAGCGTGTGATGAGATTGTAGCTGGGAAATATCATGAGCAGTTTCCTGTAGATATGATTCAGGGAGGAGCAGGAACTTCAATCAATATGAATGCGAATGAAGTGATTGCGAATGTAGTCTTGGAGAAATTAGGAAAAAATAAAGGAGAATACGAATTCTGTTCACCTAACGACCATATCAATCTTTCACAATCAACCAACGATGCTTATCCTACAGCTATCAAAATGGGGCTGTTACAGATGAATATCGGATTGGTAGAAAGACTGGAAAAAATCATAGCAGCTTTCCGTGCCAAAGGACAGGAGTTTCATGATGTTATCAAAATGGGACGTACTCAGCTTCAGGATGCTGTTCCAATGACATTAGGCCAGGAATTTGAAGCATACGCTGCTACATTAGAAGAAGATATCTCTAAGCTGAACAATAATGCAAGCCTTTTTGTAGAAGTAAATATGGGAGCAACAGCCATCGGAACAGGATTAAATGCTCCGGTTGGATATGCAACCCTTTGTGCTAAAAATTTAGCTCAGATTACAGGATTCCCGATTGTTTCAGCACCAGATTTGGTAGAAGCTACACCGGATACAGGATCTTATGTGATCTATTCTTCAGCTACAAAGCGTCTTGCTGTAAAACTATCGAAAATCTGTAACGATTTAAGATTACTTTCATCAGGGCCAAGAGCTGGACTTTTTGAAATCAATCTTCCGCCAATGCAGCCGGGATCATCCATTATGCCGGGTAAAGTAAATCCTGTTATTCCGGAAGTGGTAAACCAGGTTTGTTTTAAAGTATTTGGAAACGACTTAACGGTAACCTTTGCAGCAGAAGCAGGACAGTTACAGCTTAACGTAATGGAGCCGGTACTTTCTCATGCAATCATGGAAAATATTAATTTCCTTTGTAATGCATTAGATACGCTTCGTGATAAATGTGTAGTAGGAATTACTGCCAACAAAGAAGTTTGTCTGAATATGGTAAAACACAGCATCGGAATTGTAACGGCACTGAACCCTTATATCGGCTACAAACAATCTACACAGATTGCAAAAGAAGCTCTGGAAACAGGGAAAAGTGTTTACAACCTTGTTTTAGAAAAAGGAATTCTTTCCCAGGAAAAATTGGATGAAATCCTTGATCCGAAAAACATGTTGAAACCACACAATAAATAAAATAAAACAATAAGTGATAAATGGTGTTTTTCATCATTTATCACTTATCATTACATCATTTATAAAATACTCCGTGAGGTTTTTAATTATTATTCCTGCCCACAACGAAGAGCAGAACCTCTCTTTCACTCTGGATTCTCTACAGCAACAAAGTAGTAAGGATTTTAAAGTCGTAGTCGTTAATGACGGCTCTACAGACAGTACCCCTGAAGTTATCAGGAAATACACAGAGGCCGATTCCCGTTTTAAAACCATTAATCTTCAGAAATCAGAACATCAACCTGGTTCAAAAGTTGTTCATGCCTTTAAAAATGGCTTACAGACACAATCTGTAGACGAATTTGATATCATTTGTAAATTTGATGCCGATATTATTCTTCCTGAAAACTATTTGAAAACTGTAGAAGAAGCTTTTATCAATTATCCTGAATATGGATTGGTAGGTGGTTTACTGTATATTGAAAAAGAAGGGAGCTGGGTATATGAAGGTAATTCCAATAAACATCATGTAAGAGGACCTATGAAGGCCTATCGGAAAGAATGTTTTGTTCAGATGGGAGGGCTAAGAGAAACATTAGGATGGGACAACATAGATTCTATTTTATTGGAGCATTTGGGCTGGAAAGAAGTGGTCTTACCGGAACTTCATGTAAAGCTTATTAAAGTAAAAGGAGCTGATTATACCATAAGGCCGGCAGATTACTACGGACGTTATTTCTATTTTTTAGGATTAAACAGGTTTCTGGCTTATATTGCAGCATCAAAGGAAGCTATGAAAAGCAAATCACCATCATTTTTCTTTGATATTGTTAAGTCTTTTGAAGATTGCAAATCCAAAAAATTGGAACTTAAAATTACAAAAGAAGAGCAAAAAGCGGTCAATGACCAACGTTGGAAGATGTTGAAGAAAAAATGGCTGAAAATAGGATGATGTAAACCTAAATGAACATCAATAGGAACGGGCTTTAGCCCGTTTAACAAAAAGATAAAATTTCCATTGGCTTTAGCCAAAACCTAAAAAATAATCTCAATCAGTCAGTGAAAAAAATAGCTTACATAGAAATAGATACCCACGCAGAAATAGCACAGGCTTTCATGAATATCATGGAAGGATCCCAACATTTCAATGTAGATTATTATTTTTCCAAAAAAATAAAAGATCAGATCCGTGAAACGGGGTCAGATATCTTTTTGTCTGACAGTTCTATGATTTTAGATCAGCTGAAAACTAGAGAATACGATTTGGTGATTATTGGAACTGTTCATCGTTATTTCAATACATTTTTGGCAATAACAAAGAAATATAACACCACGGTCATTGCTCATAATCTGAATTTTACCAAAGCCTCAAAATTTGATTTAATAAAAAGCGTGTTCAAAGGTGATGTTATTTACAGACTGAAGTTATGGTGGAAAGAAGGATTGTTGTACGCTGGAGAGGTGTATCAAAAATCTAGATTTCTGGTAGTGCTGGATGAAGCATTGGTTTCCGGAAGATATCAGTTTCTGTCTCTTTTTTATACTAAAAGTTTTACTCAATCTGAGAATGAAAGTCTTATGGTTACTATTCCTGGTGGTGTTTCGCAGAAGAGGAGAGATTATAATCACATCTTTACAACCATTCAGAAGACCAAGACAGATCGGAAATGTGAATTTATTTTCCTTGGAAAAGCAAAGGATAAAGAATTGAAGCAGCTTGAACAATTGTCTTCAAACTTACCGGAGAATATTTCTGTAACCTATTTTTCAAATAGGGTTTCTGCGGAAGCCTTTGAAGTATGGATGCAGAAAGCCGATGTACTTTGGTGTCCTATCCAACAGGAAACAGAATTTTTCAGCATAAAGGAAACGTATGGGAAAACCAAGATGACAGGAAATCTGGGAGATTCCATTACCTATGGAAAACCGGCTGTTTTTCCAAAGAGTTACCCTTCAACACTGAATTTCATTTTACCTGAGAAAGAAAATATCTTTGAACAGCTGAATGAACTTACTGATGCCTATTTCGACTTTCAAAAAAGCTATAGCAGGGCAGAAGTTCAAAAAAGATTAGAACAGTTATTAAACAGCCTTATTACAGGGTGAAAACTAGTGCTGTTTTTCTTCCAAGTCTTATTTAAATTTAAAAATACTCTTAATAAATTTCGCATTCAGATAATCTTCTATCGGGAAAATCTTTGTAAAATAGTTTCCGATATAGATTAATGCTAATACTACAGCAGGTTTGTAGATCAGATTGATGAAGTTGCTGTCAAAATTAGGTAAAACAATGGCTACTGTAATTGCTAAAGTGCAGATGATTGAAATGAAGATCATCTCAATGGTTAGTGGTGAAACTTTAAACATAATATAGTTAAACAAGATTTTAACAACATTATAGATCGTAAGGGAAATTGCTGTAGATAAAGCAATTCCAATAAGTTTCAGGTCAGTATTCTTGATGAAATAAAAATTCAGTCCAATCGTCAATCCTGCTAATAAAAGCATTACCAGAATATTGAATCTGTAATATTTTGAAAGAGAGATGATGTTTCCATTAAATCCTGTGGCAAGGTCAATTAAAACTGCTGAACCCCAGATCCATACAACCGGTTCATATTCTCTGAGCATTACTCCGTTTTTAGGCATAAACTGAGTCAGATAAGGAAATCCGACCATGATGCAGGAAAACAATACTGCTCCCAGGAAATATAAAGTTAATGAAGTCTTTTTATGAAACTTGTCCAGTCCTTCCATATCACCGTCAGCAAGATGTTTACTGATGATAGGTGCTGAAATATTGAATAATCCTAATTGTGGAATAGAAATCAGTGAAATAAGAGCATACAGTACAGAATAAATACCGTTTTCTTCCATTCCCATAAATTCTCCAATCATAAAACTGTTGATCGCCAAATAATTTCCAAACGTTCCCAGAAAACCGAAGAAACTGTAGTTTAAAAATTCCTTCCAGAAATTATCTTTCTTAAAATAATCTGTACTGATGTCAAAATGAATTTTCTCAAGCTTATTAGTGTAGTAAATGTACCCGAAAAGCATCAGTGCAAATACTCCGAAGAAGAATGCCAGTGCTATATTCTGAGACATTGAAAAATAAAAGAACAGGCAGAATGCTCCTAAATTGGCTATTTTGGGAAATAGATTATCAAAAATGTTAGAAACAACAATTCTTTTATAGTTAGAGGTGTATTTATTAAAAATAGCACAAAGAGATAAGACTAATATAAGAGGTAAAATAATTCCTTTGATTTTCCAGGCTTCCGAACGGATGAACTTAGGGTAAAAGTGAGGAAGGACAAAAAATATGACGGAAAATATGAGAAAGTTAATCAAAACAGTAACCAGTGATAGTGACAGCATGTTCTGATTTTTACCCTCTTTCTGTAAAGAATGAAAAAACTTTACGTTAGCATAGGAAATTCCAAAAACAACAAAAGGGACAAGCATTTCTGCAGTCTGCATACTGTAGCGGAGTTTTCCATAAAATTCAAAGTCATTTGGAAAAATGAATATTGCAGAAACTGTGCCCAGCAAAAAACCAATATAACCGATAATGGAATATTTGAAGCCTTGTCTCGCTACTACACTCATAAAGTTGTTTTAAGGGTTTTTAGGTATAAAAATAATATTGTTGATGTACTGAGTTTTATTTTTTTCGTCGTTTGTATTTTGTAAAAGAATGTCTTCTGTAAGAGTCTCCAGAGTAAAACTGTTCCTGTTCAGATATTTTACTTCATATCCCCAACTCTGTACTTCAGATATCTCATTCCATATGGGTGTTTGGTGGTGCCTTTGTTCCATCTCAACCATTAAGGTAGGCATAAACTGTCTGATGGTTTCTTTAGCTCCCGAAAGAGTCTTTATTTCATTGCCTTCAACGTCTATTTTAATAAAATCCAGTCTGTTGAAGTGTTCCAGAGCAGCCCATTCGTCCAGTTTAATAACCTTTACTTTCTCAGTATAGCTTTTCTCTTCGCCTTTTTCTTTGTAAGCAGTGTTTAAGGTTCCACGGGAAGCGATGGTTTTTCCGTTGATAATGGGAACTTTGAATTCCGCAATTGTATTTTCGTCAGAAAGAGCCAAAGGAAGTACCCTCATATGTGGGAACAGTCTTTTAAGTCTGGTATAAAGCTTTTTGTTTGGCTCAAAAGCATAGATATGTTCATGATCCAGCTTGTTTTCCAGTTGATAAAGGAAAGTTCCAACATTAGCACCAATGTCCAGTATTACAGCATTTTTTGGAAGGTATTCTTTGATCCATACCAGTTCCGGTTCTACATTGCGTTCCGAAAAATTATCTTTATTAAGATTATTTAAGGTTTTAAAATATCTTTTCTTATAAAAATCCGGACTTATATATTGTAGTTTTTCTGCAATTTTTTGGTATAAAGACATCCTTAGCTTTTTGACGAACAGCAAAGATACGTAAAAATGTAAAACTTATCTTAAAAAATGTTAAATATAATAATCTGATTCTCAGCTGAAAGACTTTGTGGTCTGTTTTGTAAGCGTTTAATTTCTAATGAATTTGAAATTTGTCACAGAAACGTCTTACAGTATGGATTGTTGTAAAGATTATAGGGGTTTTCACTGCTTTCAAATTTTATTAATATTGGAAAAATAATAAACAGAAAGTCTTTTTAAAGAGATAGATCGTGATAACCCTGTTCAGTAATAGAATAGGGATGTTTTACTTCGGATAGCTTGTATTATTAGATAAATGTACTGAAGGATCAGTTAAATGGTGTATTTAGAAAATCATTAAACGGTTTCATCAGTTTAAAGATCTTACTCATATTTTTCACTGCATTTTTATCCAGAACCTCTTCGTCTTTCAAATGATAAAGAACTATGAAGTTTTTAAGCTTTAAATATTCAGCCATAGGATCTTCCTTATCGAATCCCTGAGGAACTTTTTTCAGCTTATCATCCTGATCCAGTTCAGGGAAATGTTTTTTGAATTCTTTATGGTTTAGAATTTTAAGAAAATCATCAGCATATAGAGAAACTTCCTTTCGGACTTCTTTTAAAACGGAAGATTCAGGCATATAAATTCCACCAGCCAGAAAAGATTTGCCGGGCTCCATATGAAGATAATAGCCACCTTTCTGGTTTCCTTTTCCCATTCCAAGAGAGGCTCCGAAATTAGTTTTGTAGGGTGATTTATCCTTTGAAAATCGGGTATCACGGTAAATCCTGAATAATGCTTTTTTACTGTCAATTTTAGCAAGCTCTTCATCAAAATCTGACATTTCTCGGATAAGATCATCTAAAAATTCAATAACATTACTCTGAGATTCTGTATACAGGCTTTTATTTTCATTGAACCATTCACGGTTATTGTTGGTGGATAATTCTTTTAAAAATGCAAACGTTTTTGGTTGTATTGTATTCATTTTGTGATATTGATTGGTTAATGGTTGTAAAGAAAGATGTTGTGAAATGTATTTTAGACGAAGTTAAAAAATAAAGTTGCGTTTACCAAAAATTAAAATAGGGTTCACGCAGTTGGGAGTTATGTTTTTTAGCTTTGGGATACCAAATTATTATAACTTAATATACCATGAAAAATCTAAAAAAAATTTCAAGACCAGATTTGAAAAAATTACAGGGTGGAGCTGCAGCTTCATACAGTTGCGGATCTTACTGCAGTAAAGTAGATGAGCAATGTGGGAATTATCTTTATGAATGCTATTGCCAGGCACTTAATGGTGATCCTACATTTTTAAGATGTGTACCTAACCATTAATTGTTGGAAAAAACAATACAGGGCTGTCTCCAAAAAAGAGGCAGCTTTTATTTTGAAATATAGGAAGGGTAATTGTTGAAAAAAAGGATATTGAAAAACAATAATGGTAAAGTTAAATTTTTTAAATAAATTCCTTCTGTACAGTAAAATGATAATAGCTTTCTTGAAAATTCATAAATAATGGATAAAAAATTAATCCAATTTAATAAAAAAAAATAATGTTTAGAAATTCTTCAATTTGAAGCATGTTTTTTAGATTTAATTTTCAAAAAATCAAAAAAATATTACAAGATTCTGAATTTAAGTTTGCATATTTAAAACTTTGTTCAAAAACAAGTCAAATATTTGTTGTATCTTTGCAAAAATTTTAAAATAGTTAATGAATTTATTTACGGAAACCAGTTTAAGTCCTGATATTCTTAAGGCAATTGGCGAACTGGGCTACGAAAGCCCAACAGAAATCCAAAAACAGACTATCCCTTTTATTCTTTCAGATATTCGCGACTTGATCGCACTTGCGCAGACAGGGACAGGCAAAACAGCAGCGTTTTCGCTTCCGATTTTGGATATGATTGACGATACGAGTCGCAAAATCCAATTATTGGTGCTTTGTCCGACACGGGAATTATGTCTTCAGATTTCTAAAGACATAAAGAATTACTCTAAATACATGAACATCAAAACTACTGCGGTTTATGGTGGAAGTAGTATTGTAGAGCAAATGAGATCTTTAAAAGAGAAACCACAGATTATTGTGGGAACTCCAGGTAGGGTTATTGACCTTATCAACAGAAAAGCATTAGATTTTTCTGCAATTCATTGGTTAGTATTAGATGAAGCTGATGAAATGCTTTCAATGGGATTCAAAGACGAATTGGAAACCATTCTAAGCGAAACTCCGGAAACAAAACAGACTTTCTTATTCTCGGCTACGATGAATAAAGAGGTGGAAAGAATTTCCAAAAACTATCTTACAAAGCCACACCGTATTTCAGTAGGTTCTATCAACGAAGTGAAGAAGAACATTACGCACGAATATTATGTGGTAGGATACCGTCAGAAAAAAGAAGCATTAAAAAGATTAATTGATGCAAACCCTAATCAGTATTCCATCATCTTCTGTAGAACAAGAATGGAAACTCAGGAAGTTGCAGATTTCTTAATGCAGAACGGTTATGCAGCTGATGCCCTTCACGGAGACCTTTCTCAGGCGCAGAGAGATACGGTAATGAAGAAATTCAGATTGAAAAACATCGATATCCTTGTAGCAACAGACGTTGCAGCAAGAGGATTAGATGTGAACTCTCTGACTCACGTTATCCACTTCTCTTTACCTGATGATCCTGAAGTATTCGTTCACAGAAGTGGAAGAACAGGTAGAGCTGGTAAAGACGGTATTTCTATGGCTTTAATTAAGCCTGAAGAAAGCAGAAAGTTGAAACAGATCAAATCTGCTACTAAAATTGAGATTCACGAAAGATTTATCCCTACAGGAGATCAGATTATCAAAGCTCAGGTTGGAGGTGTTTTCGAAAAACTATTCACAGAGCACGAAGATCTTTTTGAATTTGATGACAGCTTAATCCCGGATCTAAGCAACTTCACAAAAGAAGAACTTGTACACCAGTTGTTACAGTTCCAATTGAAGGATCTTGCTTTATATTACAAAGACAAACATGATCTTGTTGAGCAGAAATTAAGCAGCAGAGATGATGATTACTCAAGAAGAGATCGTGGACGTGATAGAGACAGAGATAGAGGTCGCGACAGAGATAGAGACAGAGGAGAGCGTAGAGACAGAGACCGTGGTGGAAAACCAAGAAGAAAAGATGAAAACATGGTTAGATTCTTCTTCAACCTTGGTAAAAAAGACCACTTGAAGAAACTTGATGTTTTAGATATTATCAACAAAGCTACTGCTGGTGGAAAAACCAAGAAAAGAGCTGAAATTGGAGATATCGAGATCCTTGAGAAATTCTCTTTCTTTGAAGTTGAAAAATCATTCAAAGACAATGTTTTAAGTAACATTCAGTCTATGAAATTTAAAGGAAAAGATATGAGAGCTGAAGTAGCTAACTAATCTCTTTTTATACCATACAAAACCGGCAATAATGTCGGTTTTTTTATTTGGTAATCAGTGGATAAGCGAATGTTAACAAAACTTAATGTTATATAGTTTCATGGGCGATCCTTTTTTAAGAAATTTGCACACGAATTATAAATACTAAAAAATGGGAATTGGTAATATTTTCCACGCTTTTCAACCAAAAGATAAAATCTTCTTTGTACTTTTTGAAAAGGTAACTGAAAACCTAGTTGCAATGTCTGAAGAATTCAACCACGGAATCAAAGATTTTGATCTTAACGACGATTCAATGTTGAAAAAAATGAGTGATTTCGAACATAAAAATGACGAGCTTACTCACGAAATCTTCGTAGAACTGGGAAAAAACTTCATTACTCCTTTTGACCGTGAAGATATTCACACATTGGCAACAGGATTAGATGATATCGCAGATTATATCTATGCTTCTACAAAATATATTTTCTTATATAAATCTCCTGAGATGAAAGCTTATTCAGATTTCTCTCTATTGATTCACAAAGCATGTCTTGAAATCCAGAATGCAATGAAAAATCTTAAAGGGTTTAAGAACATGGAGCAGGTGAAAGAAGCTTGTATTAAAGTAAACTCTATTGAGAACATTGCAGATGACCTGCTTTCTAACTCAATGGTAGATTTATTCGAAACTAATGATGCCATCAACATTATTAAAGTTTCATCGGTATTGAACTATCTTGAAATCGTAACGGATAAAGCAGAAGATGTTGCCAATACAATTGAGAACATCATGATTAAATACGCCTAAAAGATAACAATACATAGCAAAAAATGGAATTTCCGATTTTACTTGTAGTTATTATTGCGTTGGCGTTAATCTTTGATTATATCAATGGTTTCCATGATGCAGCCAACTCGATTGCAACTATCGTATCTACAAAAGTTTTAACTCCATTCCAGGCTGTACTTTGGGCAGCTCTTTGGAACTTCGCAGCTTTCTTTATTGCTGCTTACATTATTGGAGAATTCAAAATTGGTAATACAATTGCCAAAACAGTTAACGAGAATTTTATCACGCTTGAAGTTATATTTTCCGGTTTGGTGGCAGCCATTGCCTGGAACCTATTAACATGGTGGTTTGGAATTCCTTCCTCATCATCACACACCCTGATTGGTGGATTCCTGGGAGCAGCTTTAATGCATGCTTTTATGATGGATTATCATGATGTGGCAGCAGCACAACCGGGACTTGGATTCTGGGATACAGCTAAGGAAGCGATGAGCCAGGTTACTCACCAGAGTGTTGTAAAGTTTGATAAAGTAATTCCTATTTTCCTGTTCATTTTCATGGCGCCGATCATAGGGATGATTATCTCGATCATTATTACATTAATTATTGTTCACCTTTATAAAAAATCGAACCCGCACAAAGCAGATCAGTCTTTCAAAAGACTTCAGTTGGCTTCTTCAGCTTTATTCAGCTTAGGTCACGGTTTGAATGATGCTCAGAAGGTAATGGGGATCATTGGAGCAGCTGTAATTTACTATCACGTAAATATGCTTCAGGATGTACAGTATCTGAATGTTCCTTCTGCAGAACGTTTTGATTACTTTGCACAGCACTATATCTGGGTTCCTTTAGTATCCTTTATTGCCATTGCATTAGGAACAATGAGCGGTGGTTGGAAGATCATCAAAACAATGGGAACAAAGATCACTAAAGTAACTTCATTAGAAGGAGTAAGTGCAGAAACTGCAGGAGCAATTACTTTATTTATCACAGATCACTTCGGTATTCCTGTATCTACAACACACACCATTACAGGTTCTATCATCGGGGTAGGATTAACGAAAAGAATTTCAGCGGTAAGATGGGGTATTACAGTAAGCTTACTTTGGGCTTGGGTATTAACCATTCCAATCTCAGCATTAGTAGCTGGTATCACTTATCTTATTGTAACTTTCCTTTCCTAAGAGAAAAATCACAATTATCATATAAACTTTGTCCAAAAGGGCAAAGTTTTTTGTTTTTTTAAGTTGGTTTAAAAGAAATTTTGGTCCTTGACCTCAATTAGATTAAATTATGAAAATATTTATTTTTTTAAGCTTGTTGATGTTGGTATCTGCATGTGGGGAACCAGATTGCAATAATGTGAAACAGGCATACTATCCTGATGAATATAATTTGATTGTGGGAGAATCAAGTATAGATAACACATGGATCAAAATTACAGGTTATGATCCCATAACAAATGAAAAGTCAAAAATTATGGTTCATAATAATTGGCTTTTTGATTATAACGAAGTTGAAACGGGAGATACAATAATGAAAAGAGAGGGAAGATTGGAACTTGCTATTCATAAAAAAGATACTATTATCAGGTATGATTGGTATTGTGGAGGAAAGCCTTATAAGTAAATTAAATATTTACCTAACTGGTATTATCAGATTAAATAAAAGAAATTACTTCAGTTGAGTATGATACTTTCTTTTATGGCAGAAAACTTTGTCCATTGTACAAAGTTTTTTGTTTTATAAAGCCCTGAAAAATCGTATTTTTGTTCAAATTATAAGATTTTATGGAATTTTTAGACAGATACCAGCAGATTGTTGGGGACGCCATCAATAAGTACACTTTTAAAGATAAACCTACGGAGCTGTATGAGCCGATGAACTATATTATTTCCCATGGTGGAAAACGTCTTCGTCCCATTATGGTGCTGATGGCTTGTGATCTGTTTGGTGGAGACCTGAAGCAGGCAATAAAACCAGCTTTGGCGATCGAGTTTTTCCATAACTTCACCCTGATCCACGATGATATTATGGATGAGGCGCCTTTAAGAAGAAATAAACCTACAATCCACACTTTACACGGGATCAATGTAGGGATTCTTTCAGGAGACGGATTAATGCTTAAAGCTTATAAATTCTTTGAAGATCTTGAACCTGAAATTTTCAAGGCTTGTATCAGAATCTTTACCCATACAGGACTTCTTTTATGTGAAGGGCAGCAGTATGATATTAATTTCGAAACTCAGGAAAATGTAACTTTTGATGATTACATCAGAATGATTACCTATAAAACCGGAGTATTGAGTGCTTCTTCTTTTGAAATCGGAGCCTTGATTGCAAGAGCTGACTTTAAAGATGCAAAAGCAATTTTCAACTTCGGAAAACACATCGGAATTGCCTTCCAGATTATGGATGATTATCTTGATGTATTCGGAGATCAGGCTCAGTTTGGTAAAAAACACGCAGGAGATATCTATGAGAACAAGAAAACAGTGCTTTATCTATTAGCAAGAGAACATGCTACAGAAGAAGAAAGAAAAGAACTGGATTACTGGTATTCTAAAAAAACAGACAATATCGATAAAATCTATGGGGTTGAAAAGATATTCAGAAGAACGAAAGTAGATGAGAAAGCCCTTCGTCTGATTGAAAAACACAACGAAATCGGTCAGAGCTATCTTCAGAAAATTGACATTCCTGAGGAGAAGAAAAAGCCATTCATTGAGCTTGCTAATTATTTATTGAGAAGAGAAAGCTAAATAAGATTGCAGATGATAGGGAGTAGGTAGCAGAATTGCCTGCTACCCATTGTCTGTCACCTAAAATCTATACAATGAAGTTCAGAACAGAAGTTGATATTCCGAAATCAGAGAAAAAAATAGAAATTGAAGATAGAATATTCTCAATTGGTTCCTGTTTTGCCTCTGAAATGACCGAATTGCTGAAAGATGGGCAACTTCAAACCCTCAATAATCCTTTTGGGACAATTTTTAATCCCTTTTCTATCAATAATGCGGTAAAAAGACTTCATGATTCGGAATTTTATATTGAAGATGAACTTATTACGTATAATGAAGAATATATCTCATTAGACCATCACACCAGCTTTGATACAAGGTATATTCATCAGACACTGGATAAGATCAATGGTAAGATAGAAGCTGGAAATGCCTTTCTTCAGGAAGCTGACTGGATTATTATTACTTACGGATCTTCTTTCATTTATGAGTTTCTTCCAAAGCAAAAATTGGTAACCAACTGTCACAAGATTCCACAAAAATTCTTTGAAAAGAGGCTGCTGTCCCATCAGGAACTTACAGGCTCCATTTACAATACCATTCTGGAATTTAAAGATATCTGTAAAGAAGGAGTCCAGATTTTATTTTCTGTTTCTCCGGTAAGGCATACCAAAGATGGAATGGTGGAGAACCAGTTGAGCAAATCCAAATTAATCACAGCCATTCATGAGTCTATTTCTCTGTTTGAAGACTGTCATTATCTGCCGGTTTACGAGATTTTAATGGATGATTTGAGGGATTATCGTTTCTATAAGGAAGATATGATTCATCCAAGTACTCAGGCTGTTAATTATATTTTTGATAAGTTTGGAGACTCTTATTTTTCAGATGAAACCAAAGAATTTATCAAAGAAAACTTTAAGATTATGAGAGCGTTGGAGCATAGAACCAATGATGTAAAAGATCCTAAGTTTATAGAATTCAGAGAAAAACTGGATCAGAGAATAGAAAACCAGAGGAAAAAAGTAAAACATACCATATTCAGATGATTGATTTCACAAAGATTGACTATCTGAAGCATGGAAATGAAAGACAGAGAAGAGCTTATGAACTTCTTACAAAACACCGTATTTTTGAAAAACTCAGATATTATTCACCAATCTTAGCAGGAACTATTCCTATTGAAATTGATATAGAAGGAAGTGATCTGGATCTTATTTTTGAGGTAGATTTAAGGTTTGAAGAGGATTTTTTGGATGATTTAATGTTGAGTAAGTTTATCCCATACGATGTAGGAGTGGAATATCCCATTGTAAACGGAGAAAAATGTATTACATTAAATTTTGTACTGGAAGATTTTCCCATTGAAATTTTCGGACAGAATAAGCCTACAACTCAACAGAACGCTTATCTTCATATGATAGCTGAATATAAAATATTACAGGCAAAAGGAGAAGAATTTAAACAGAAAATAATAGAACTTAAAAAACAGGGAATTAAAACAGAACCGGCTTTCGGAATGCTGCTGGGGCTTGAAAATCCTTATGAAGAGCTATTAAAATTGTAAATAAAATGATTGATACACATACCCATTTATACGCAGAAGAGTTTGATGAAGACAGAAAAGAAGCTATTCAGAGAGCTTTAAATAAAGGAATTACAGAATTTTATCTTCCTGCTATTGACTCAGAATCCCATGAGAAAATGTTGCAACTGGAAACAGAATATCCGGGACAAATTTTTTCAATGATGGGGCTTCATCCTTGCTATGTAAAGCCAGAATCCTGGGAAAAAGAGCTGGAAATTGTTAAAAACTATCTGGATCAAAGACATTTTCCTGCGATAGGAGAGATCGGAATAGATCTGTATTGGGATAAAACAACGTTGGATATCCAGATAAAAGCTTTTGAACAGCAGATTGACTGGGCTATAGAAAAAGACCTTCCGATTGTAATCCATACCAGAGAAAGCTTTGAAGAAACATTTGAAGTCCTGGAAAGAAAAAAACATCCGAAATTAAGAGGAATTTTCCACTGCTTTTCTGGAAATCTGGAACAGGCGCATCATGCAATTGATCTGAATTTTATTTTAGGGATTGGTGGAGTAGTGACCTTCAAAAACGGTAAAATAGACCAGTTCTTGGGTGAAATTCCTTTAGATAAAATTGTGTTGGAAACAGATTCACCTTATCTGGCTCCGGTTCCTCACAGAGGAAAAAGAAATGAGAGTTCATATCTTGATCTTGTAGCCGGAAAACTTGTTGATATTTATGGTAAAGATTTCTCTGAAATAGATAGAATTACTACGGAGAATGCAAGGAAGATGTTTGTCAATAATTGAAAATATTTTATAAAATAAGAATCCCTCTCAAAAATGAGAGGGATTTTTTTATTTCTTTCTGGTGAAATTCTTATTCTTAGGTTTTTTAAATCCAGTAGAAGGAGTTTCGGAAGGGTTTGGCTTCTTTTTATTTCTATTATTAGGTCTGGAATTATTATTAGGTTTTTTAGATCTTTCAGCACCTGCCGGAACCGGTTTATTGTTAGAATCCCTTTTCTGTACTACAAGATCATCTGTATGGAACGGATGATTTTTGATAACAGGAATCTTTTTTCCGATCAGTTTTTCTGTGCTTCTCAGGTTAAGAAGATCCAATCCGTCAACAAAAGAAATAGAAGTTCCTTCTGCTCCGGCTCTACCTGTTCTTCCAATTCTGTGTACATATGTTTCAGAAACATCAGATAATTCAAAATTGATAACAAATTTCAGTTCATCAATATCAATTCCTCTTGCTGCAATGTCTGTTGCTACAAGAACTCTTGTTTTTCCTGATTTGAAGTTATTAAGGGCATTCTGTCTTGCATTTTGAGATTTGTTCCCGTGGATCGCTTCTGCAGAGATATTGTCTTTCTGAAGCTTTCTTGCAATTTTATCGGCACCATGTTTTGTTCTGGAAAATACCAATACAGAATCTGCAATATCGTTTTGCAGGATATGAGAAAGAAGGTTCAGTTTGTTCTCTTTTTCTACAAAGTAAACAGATTGCTGAATAGTGTCTGCAGTAGAAGATACAGGGGTAACTTCTACCTTTACAGGGTTATTCAGAATAGAATTAGCTAATTTCTGAATCTCTCCCGGCATAGTTGCAGAGAAGAATAGAGTCTGTCTTCTTTGTGGTAAAAGTTTGATGATTCTTTTTACATCATGTACAAATCCCATATCAAGCATTCTATCTGCTTCATCAAGAACGAATATTTCAAGATTTTTTAAGCTGATAATACCTTGAGCAATAAAGTCAAGAAGTCTTCCCGGTGTAGCCACCAAAATATCCACTCCTTTTTTTAGAGCAGCTTCCTGGTTTCCCTGTTTAACTCCACCGAAAATAACAAGTTCCTTTAGGGGAAGATATTTACCGTATGCATGAATATTTTCCTCAATCTGAATTGCCAATTCTCGGGTAGGCGTAAGGATTAAGGCTTTAATATTTTTGTTTGGTATTTTATTTTTAGATAGATTCTGTAAAATTGGAATAGCAAATGCTGCTGTTTTCCCTGTTCCGGTTTGTGCACAGCCTAAAAAGTCCCTGCCTTGTAAAATTTCAGGAATAGATCTTTCCTGAATGGGTGTTGGAGTTGTATATCCTTGTTCCTGGATTGCCTTAGCAATAGGTTCTATTAAGTTTAAGTCTGTAAAATTCAAATGAATTATTTTAAAATTTAAATAAAAATTCCCTCTGTCTGAAAGAATTACATCCTGCAAAGGTAGGTTAAAATTTTAAGAAATTGATTTTAAGCTTCAATAACCTAATTTAAGTACTGGTTGGGTTTATTCGCAGCCAAAAAATAAAGAGAAACAAAACAGTTTCTCTTTATTTATATTTTAAAAAATCAAATTCTCAAATCTGAGACTATCCGTGTAACTGTTTCCAGATAGCATCCTTCAGTTCTACAAGACCTTCTCCGGTAACTCCTGAAAAGAATAAAGGCTGTTTATTCTCTGGGAATTCAGCGGAAATTTCCTTTTTCAGCTCATCATCCAAAAGATCGGATTTTGAAACGGAAATAATGAAATCTTTATCTAAAAGTTCAGGATTGTATTCCTTTAATTCATTTTCCAGAATTTTAAACTCTTGGAAGTGATCCTCAGCATCTGCTGGAATTAAAAATAACAGGATAGAGTTTCTTTCAATATGTCTCAGGAATCTGTGTCCTAATCCTTTTCCTTCCGCTGCTCCTTCAATGATTCCTGGGATATCAGCCATTACAAACGATTTGTAATTTCTGTAATCCACGATACCAAGGTTAGGAGTCAGAGTGGTAAAGGCATAATTGGCAATTTTAGGTTTTGCCGCAGATACAGATGCCAGAAGTGTAGATTTTCCGGCATTCGGAAATCCAACCAATCCTACATCGGCTAAAATTTTAAGCTCGAAGACGATATAGCCTTCCTGACCGTCCATTCCTGGTTGAGCATATCTTGGAGTCTGATTGGTAGAAGATTTGAAGAATTCGTTTCCTCTTCCTCCTTTTCCTCCTTCCATCAAAATGATTTCTTGTTTGTCTTCAAGAATCTCACCGATAATTTCTCCTTCTTCATTTTTAGCGATAGTTCCAATAGGAACATCAATATAAATATCAGAACCGTCAGCGCCGGTAAGCTGGTTTTTTGCTCCGTTTTCACCACGCTCTGCTTTTATGTGGCGGGTGTATCGAAGCGGAAGTAAAGTCCATTCCTGAGCATTTCCTCTCATGATAACGTGGCCACCACGACCTCCGTCACCACCATCGGGACCTCCTTTAGGAATATACTTTTCACGGCGAAGGTGGGCAGAACCAGCACCTCCGTGTCCGCTTTTACAATGGATCTTTACGTAATCTACAAAGTTAGACATATAGTATTTGTTACGAGTTGCGAGCTACGGGACGAAAATACGAATCCCGTATCCCGAATCTCGATTATTTAATTTTCTCTACTTCAGCAAAAAGTTTCTCGGAAATTTCGTTAATTTCTCCTACACCGTTTACTTCAACATATTTACCCTGTTGCTTGTAAAGTTCGGCTACTTCAGCTGTTTTAGTATAATATTCTTTAATTCTGTTTTCGATGATCTCTACATTGCTGTCGTCTGATCTACCGCTGGTTTCTCCTCTTTTCAGAAGTCTTTCCACCAAAATTTTATCCTCTACGATTAATGAAAGACAGATGTCTATCTCATCATTAAGCTCTTCTTTAACGATTTTTTCCAATGCTTCTGTCTGAGCAGTAGTTCTTGGATATCCATCAAAGATAAAACCATTAGTATCGGTAGGTTTTCTGATCTCGTCAATCAGCATATCTGTTGTTACCTGATCCGGAACCAATTCTCCCTTATCGATGTAAGACTTAGCCAGTTTTCCAAGTTCAGTGTCATTTTTCATGTTGTATCTGAAAAGATCACCTGTTGAAACCTGCTTTAGATTGAATTTCTCGATTAGATTCTGAGCTTGTGTTCCTTTTCCACTTCCTGGAGGGCCGAACAGAACGATGTTTATCATAATGTTGTTTCGCTTCCGGCAATTAGCAACTGCTTTTTTGCTTTTAGCTTTATTTAGTTAATATTTTACTTTATTTCGATTGAATATTTAAAGCTAAAAGCCAGTAGCTGATAGCTATAGGCATTTTAATGATTAATTTGTCCGTCTTCTAATTGATATAAATTAGGTAGGTTTCTTCCCAATTCATCGTAATCCAATCCGTAACCTAGAACAAATTTATTTGGAATTTCTTTTCCAATATAATCCAGTTTGAAATCCTTCTTGTAAATCTCAGGCTTCAGTAAGAAACTTGCCAGTTTTACAGATTTAGGACGCTGTGTTTCCTGGAAGTATTTGAAAAGACTTTCAACGGTATTTCCTGTATCAACAATATCTTCTACAAGAATAATGTGACGGTCTTTTACATCTTTTGTAAGTTCCATTTTTTGGTAAACAATCCCTGTAGATTCAGTTCCCACATAAGAACTCATTTGAAGAAAAGCGATTTCGCATTCCCCAGGATAATATTTTAAAAGATCTGAGAAGAACATGATTACCCCATTCAAAACACCAATGAAAACAGGAACTTCGTCTTTGTAATCTTCATAAATTCTTAATGCTGTCTCTTTTACAATTTCCTGAATTTCGGCATCCTTTAAATAAGGAACGAAAGTTTTGTCGTGAACTTTAATACTTTCCATAAAAAATTTTAGTAGTTGGCAAAGTTACGGATTTTTGATTTTTCATTAAAATCTTTTTGTGTTTAATCGTGGATTTATACTATATTTGTTCCTTCAAAACCCATAAATACAGACATGTAGGATATAATTTCTTTCAGATTCAATGAAGCGGTAGCCAATGAGTTGCCGGTGTTTAACCTTTATTAAGAAAGAAATCATGATTTTACTACAAAATATATCCTTTGGGTTTCCGGGAGGAAATCTCCTTTTTAATCATATCAATTTAACAATACCATCTTCTTCCAAATCAGCTTTGGTAGGAAGCAACGGCATGGGAAAATCTACCCTGCTGAAGATCATAGCGAATGAAATACAGCCACTGGAAGGAACTGTAAACATGCAGGGTGAAATTTTCTATGTTCCCCAAATGTTCGGAAATTTTAATCATTTAACTATAGCAGAATGCTTGAATATAGACCAAAAGCTTTTAGCCCTCGAAAAAATTACCAGTGGGGAAGTAGATGAGCACTATTTTGAAATTCTGAATGACGACTGGGATGTTGAGGAACGTTGTCAGTATGCATTACAATATTGGAATCTTCAGGATTTTGACCTAAATCAGAAGTTGGAAGGTTTAAGTGGCGGTCAAAAAACGAAAGTTTTCCTGGCGGGAATTCAAATTAATCAACCCGATATAATTATTTTGGATGAACCTACTAACCATCTGGACCTGGAAGGAAGAAAACTATTGTATGACCTTATTGAAAAAATTAATGCTACCATTGTTATTGTAAGCCATGACCGGATGTTACTGAATCTTGTAGATACGATTTTTGAGCTAAGCAATCAGGGAATTGCCACTTATGGTGGAAATTATGACTTCTATACTGAACAGAAAGAAGTAGAAGACGAAGCATTACAAAATGATATTCATGCTAAAGAACGAGCTTTAAAAAAAGCGAAAGAGAAAGAACGCGAAACCATAGAACGAAAACAGAAACTTGACGCCAGAGGAAAGCAGAAACAGGAAAAATCCGGGGTTGCCAGAATTATGATGAATACCCTTCGGAATAATGCTGAAAAAAATACCTCGAAGCTGAAAAGTGTACATGCCGAAAAAATCAGTGGCATTTCAGGGGATTTAAGAGATTTACGATCTTCTGTCAGGAATTCAGATCAGATGAAAGTGAATTTCAATGATTCCGGATTACATTCAGGGAAGATTTTAATGACAGCAGAGGATATTAACTTTAGCTACGGAGAAAAAAAGCTTTGGAAAGATAATTTCGATCTTGAAATAAGAAGTGGAGAGAGAATTTCCATTAAAGGAGACAATGGTTCAGGAAAAACAACCCTTATCAAGCTTTTGTTGGGAAGTATACAACCATCTGTTGGAAATATTAACCCTACTGAATTCAACAGCATTTACATAGACCAGGAATATTCATTAATTGATAATGAACTGACTCTTTATGATTTTGTACAAATATTCAATGATAGTGCTTTACAGGAATCGGAAGTGAAGACACTGCTGTCACGGTTTTTATTCAGCAAGGATACATGGGACAAAAAATGTGGAGTTTTAAGTGGCGGGGAGCGTTTGAGGCTGCTTCTGTGTGGACTTTCCGTTAGTAATAAAGCTCCGGATATGATCATCCTTGATGAGCCCACCAATAATCTGGATTTACAGAATGTGGAAATTCTTACCAATTCTATTAAAGATTATAAAGGAACATTGTTGGTGATCTCACATGATGCAGTTTTTCTTGAAGAGATTGGAATTGATAAGGAAGTAGTGCTGGAATAATTTGTTTCTCGCAGATCACACAGATTTCGCAGATGTTTATGGATAAATTTTATCTGCTGGATCTATAGAATCTGCGAAAGATGATATTGGGTTTATATTTGGAAATTCAATAGGAGTGGGCTTTAGCTCGCTTTACAATAAAAGATTTAAAAATCAATGGGCTTTAGCCCAAATCTAAAAAACAAAATCCTGAAAATAGCTTTCAGGATTTTTGATATCTATCAATTCAAAAAATTATTTCTTAGTTTTCTTAATGGCATCCAGATAAATTTTCTTAATGCTGTTCTTTTCCTCTTTCTCACTGATATTTTCTAGTGCCGGGAGTAGTGTGGCATTGTGTGCAGTTTTCAGTTTCAGAATTTCTCCCAGAGCAAATGCTGCACTCCAGCGGACAACAGTTCCTTCGTGTTCAGTGTTGGTCATTAGGTTGGTGATGGCCAGCTCCAGATTCTCAGGAAATAATTGTGCAGTATTACCAATCACTTTGGCACTTTCCCATTTTATTCTGGGAGCTTTTTCGGTAAGGGTATTGCTAACGAATGTGAACACAGTTTCATCTGCCAGATTAGGATTTTGCTTAGTAGCATACTCCATAGCCTCTATGCAGGTTCCTTTTATTGGGTCTTTTGCTTTTTCTGCAAAGGCGATCAGTTCATCTGTGGGTAGAGAAGTATCAAGGATCCATTTGCTGATGATCTCTGTTTTTTCCTTTGCTTTAGTGGATTTGTCTTTAAAAAGCTCTTCTATGGTCATGGTGTTTGATTTTAATTTTTCCAGCGTTCTAATTTAGGGATTCCTTTTGAAAATAAACCGGCCAGAAAACCGGGAAATCCCATATCTTTCATTTTGTTTTTTACAAATTCCTGCATTTCCATTGCTGTAATATCAGATTGTTTAAACTGTCCTTTTTCATAACAGAAATCACAATACTTTGTACTGATTGAACCATCAGCATTGGTTCCACCACCATTAGGAGATTTTTTCAGAGGCATTCCGCAGCTCTGGCAATTTTTGTATACTTTATCCATGTTGTATTATATTTTGGACAAAGGTAAATGGGGCCACTGTCAACCTTATGTCAGTCTGTTTTTTTATTTAAAAGTCAGGAAGAAGGAAGCTGGGAGAGGGGAGTTATGGTTGTCGGGAAGGGTTTTTGCAGTTTATTTATTAATTTTTAAGGATAGAAAAATAAAAATAGTAATTGGAATGCTCATTAGAAGCAGGTTGTCTAAGAGAAACTTCCAGCATCTCTCTTCCAGCTTCCAACCCTCTACGTCAATGAATTAATATATTCCTCAAGCGTAAAATGTACTTCTTTTTTGAATGGTAGCCCTGTATTCTTCAACTCCTGAATTTGTAAAACCTTAAAATCTCGGTATTCATTTCTTTTCCAGCACCAGGCGATCAGATGCCATTGGTTGGTGTAAAAACTCATTCCAATAGGTTCAATTTCTCTTTCACTGGCTTCACTGGAGTTATTGAGATAGCTTATTTTTAAAGTCTGTTTATCAACAATGGCATTCTGGATGATGGTAAGATAATCTTTACTATGATCGGTTTCAGGAGAAATATAGATACCAATCTTTTTCTGTAACAGATCTGCTTTTTCTTTTTCGGAATATCTCAGAACCGATTTTATTTTGTCTATCGCATTAGAAACATTCTTTTGTGCAGTCTTATCCGTATAACGCTCTGAAAGCTTAGCGATCATGATAAGAGCATTAGCCTCATCAGAGGTCAGAAGAACTGGAGGAAGAAAAAATCCCTGCAAAACTGTATATCCTTTCTGAGGTTCGTAATCAATAGGAACTCCAATTTCACCTAGTGCCTTAATATCTCTGTAAACCGTTCTGATACTGATCTCATATTTATCAGCAATATAATCAGCCGTTACAAACTTTTTGGATTGTAAGGTGGTAAGCACGGAAATCAGTCGGTCAATTCTGTTCATTATTATTTTAAAACATGAGTTCCAAAAATATAAAATTATTAGAAATGTCATTGCAAGCGAAGCAATCTTAACAAATCCCAATCGATGTATCGATCGGGATTTGTCATTCTGAATGAAGCAACGCGTAATGAAGAATCTCAACATAGAAACAGATCATACAGAAGAAAAAATAATCCATAAACATCTGCGAAATCTGTGTAATCTGCGAGAATATCATCAACATTAAGAATAATAAAATAGAAACTTATTGATTCATCCTGTTTCTTTCCTCATCATTCCCAAAATTTCTATCCTTAGATTTCAGATCATTATTTCCAAATCTATAATTTAATGAAATTCTGAAACCTCTTGTGAAGTTATTATTTCTGAAATTAGTTTCAATACCATTAGACTGATAAGAGATTAAAGGTCTCTGGCTGTTCAGAAGGTCAGTTCCGGTAAGTGATATCGAAAACTTTTTGTCCAGACACAGGACTTTTACAGTAATATCCAGAATATTCATTGTAGAAATATGGAATATCTGATATCTGCCGGGAAGCTGTAAACCATAGTTAACACTTAGAGAAACCGTTTTTTTCTTATTAAGCGTAAAATCATTATTGCTGTACAGATAAGCATTGTACCCATCAATAGAGGCGGTGTAAGGAACTTTGGATTTTACATTCTGATAGTTAATATTAAACCCTGAAAAACTATTCCACCATTTTACAGCACTGAAATTATAGGAGGTTGAAAAGCCAATCTGATAAGTGTCTGCATAATTGACAGGAGTATTTCTGGTAACATTGGTTTCCGGATTTAATATAGATAATGCCTGTCCGAAATCTGAAACTTTGGAATAGTATAATGAAGAAGTCCATTTTTGCCCTTTGATATAAGAAAACTCGAGATTGTCAATGATAGAAGGCTTTAGGTAAGGGTTTCCTTCAGAATAGTAAAGCGGACTTGTTCTCACCACAAACGGATTCAGGTAATCAAAATCCGGACGTCTGATTCTTCTGTTATAATTCAATGAAAAAGAATGATTGGTATTCATGGTATAGGTAAGGTAAGCTGTTGGGAACAGTTTGATATAATCATTCTTATCAGTCTGATTGCGGTTTTCAGAAAATCCAATGGTTTGAGTAGCTTCAGCGCGTAATCCAAGTTTAGCTTCCCATTGACTGCTGAATTTTCTGCTCAATGAAAAATATAAAGCCTCATTATATTCCTTATAAATGAAAGTATTGGACTGATCTGTATCAAGTATAGCGCTTCCTGTTTCTTTATTGTGAGCTAAAAAATTATTATCCGTACGGGTAAAAGAAAAACGACCTCCAAAATTAAGATCTGCCCAGGAAAGTTTGGTTTCAAGATCTGCCTTTCCTGAATAATTTCGGATTTTGTTTACATTGGAATTCAATGCTGAAAAATAAGTACCTGGAAGCATTTGCATTTGAGTATTAAGCTCACTGCCGTAGAAATCTCTGGTATCATCCCTTTTATATTCAAAGAAATCCAAATCTGTGGTCAGTACAGTTTTTGTACTGTCTGTTTTTATGGTATTGAACCAGTTTAAACTGTTGATATTAGGTTTGTTGGAAGATTCAGTTTCAGAAGAAATGAAAGACTCGGGTTGAGAAGTTTGATAATTTATTCTGGAGGTAAGCGGTGAACCTGAAACATTTTCTTTGCTGAAACTTCCCAAATATTTTACTCCGGTTATCCATTGATCCGTGATTTTATAATCAGCTCCAAAGCTGATTCCCAGATTTTTATTTTTACTGGTACTCAGGTTGTCCATAGACCATAATTCATTTTGATAGTAAGTATTGGATTGAGAGTTTGAGCGAGATTTTTGTTGCTCCACATACACGGAAGACTGTAGAGAAAGTTTTCCATGATTATAATTAAACATTCCCTGAACACTGTTTCCTGCATAGAATCTTTGGGTATAATTGGTACCAACACTGGCATTCCATGAATTGTTTTTAGCGGTTTTAAGTTTAATATTAATAATTCCGTTATTTCCTTCTGCTTCATATTTTGCAGGAGGAGAAGTGATCACCTCAATGCTTTTAATATTATCTGAAGGAATGGTTTTCAGAAAAGCAGCCACTTCACTTGCCGGAATCTTTTGAAGACGGTCATCAATCATAATCAATACTTCACCTTTTCCAACAATAGAAATTGCTTCATTTTGAACTCTTACCATAGGAGCAGATTTTAAGGCATCCAAAGCATTCCCACCCGTTGAAGCAGTTGAATTTTCAACATTATAAATCAGACGGTCAACTTTTCTTTCAATGATTTTTTTCTGTTTTTTGATCACAACGG
Organism: Chryseobacterium sp. CH25; assembly: GCF_004119455.1. Classification (GTDB taxonomy): domain Bacteria; phylum Bacteroidota; class Bacteroidia; order Flavobacteriales; family Weeksellaceae; genus Chryseobacterium. Next base: position 22,293 of record NZ_NRQT01000015.1, on the reverse strand, counting down.
TTTCTAAAGAAGTTTCATTGGTGGTTTCTTTTTCCTGAGCATTAATTGTATTTAGGACTAAAAGAAGCAGAGCCGGAAGAAGTAAAGTTTTCATAGTATTTGTCTTTATTTTTCAGCAAAACTGCAGCTTTGGACCACCGGAAACCAATTTTATCGACGTTCCCTGGATTTTTGTCGACAAACCCGTTATGGAGCTTTTCTATAAAAACCTATTTTTACAAAAAATAATAACCGATATGGGAAAACTATATCTGAATAAAAAGACAGAAGCTGGCCTACACATCTTATTTTGGCTGTTGACGCTATACTTTATGCTGGTAGGCAAGCCGCTCTCTTTCGAGATGCCGGAGCTGGACCTGTTTTTTAAAACCTATGCTATAGTCTTTGTACTGACCTTCTACTTTAATTATATGATAGTAATGCCGAGGATTTTCAAAGACTTTGAATGGATAAAACTATTGGCCGGAATTATCATTACTTATCTGTTCTTTACATTAACTCGTTTTGTTATTGAACAGGTTTTAACAGACTGGTGGCTGGGGCAGGTAAATTATACAAATCCGGTGTTGGGAAGCTATCTTATGGATAATCTTGCCTATAGCAGTAAACCCATTATTTTCAGCTCTTTTTTGTGGTTAATTGTCCATGTGATTAGACTACTGGAATATAATAAGGTAATTCTGGAAGAACAGAAAAATACAGAGATCAAGTTTCTTAAGGCACAGATCAATCCGCATTTTATTTTCAATACCCTGAACAATATCTATTCAATGGTTCATTTTCAATCTCCGGAATCCCTTTCTGCTATTGAAAAATTAAGTAATATTATGCGTTTTACCACTTATGAGGCCCAAAAAGAACATATCGCTCTATCTGAAGAACTGGATTATATAAAGGCTTATATAGAATTAGAAGAATTAAGACATTATGAAAATAATATTGTAAAATGGCAGTCCGGAATTAAAGATGAAAAACAAAGAATAGCACCCTATATTCTGTCGCCATTAATAGAAAATGCTTTGAAACATGGAGCTTATTCAGAAAAAGATCCCATTGAAATCAATATAAATTCCGATGATAAAAGCTTGAATTTTGAAGTCATTAATTCTATAGGAAATAAAAAAACAGATAAACTGGGCGGTATTGGCCTTGATAATCTTAAAAACAGGTTAGATATGTTGTATCACGGCAAATATAAACTGGAAACCATCCGCCTTGACAATAAATTTAAAGCATTCATACAAATTCAACTTTTATGAAACAGAAGATCAATTGTATTATCCTTGATGACGAACCCTTTGCAGTAAGACTTTTAAACGATTATGCCTTAAAAACTGATCTGTTGAATATTATCTATGCGGGAAGTGATGTGTATGAAGTGATGAAATTACTGGGCTCAGAAAATGTAGATCTTATTTTCATTGATATTCAGATGCCGGAACTTACAGGAATTGAAATGATGAAAATGTTCAATAAGAATCATAATTTCATTGTCACCACAGCCTATGCTGAATATGCCTTGGAAGCTTTCGATTTTCATGTGGTGGATTTTTTATTGAAACCCATTACCTTTAATCGCTTTTATCAGGCGGTGCAAAAATTTATACAGTGGCAGCAGGCTTTCATTCCCGAACCACAGTTAGATCATCTTTTTGTAAGATCAGACAGAAAATATTACAAAATAGCCTTTGATGAGATTATTTATATTGAAGGATTAAAAGACTATATCAGAATTCACACCATCAATGATAAAGTAATGGTGCTGGAAAATATGAAAGATATTTTAGAAAAGCTCCCGGAAAACAGATTTATGCGCATTCATCGGTCTTATATTATTGCAACCAATAAAATCAAAGTCATTGAAGGAAACAGAATCCAAATGAGAAACATGGATTTCGTCACCGTAGGAGAAACCTACCGGAAACCTTTCTCAGAATGGATTGAAAGTAGTGGTAGGTAAGAAGGTTTAATACTTGTTCACTACTTTGGTCAATAGGTTGTATTTCTTAATCGACCTAGGAATTAGGAGCGTTAAGAAAATTTCAATATAATCCGTTAAAAAATTCCCACTGTCTGAGCATGGCTGGCCCATTGAATCGAAGCTGTATCAGGTGATCCATGCGAGTTTGGGAATTTTAGGAGTATATTTAAATTTTTAGCGGATAATTCCAGTCTTGAACTTTTGTATACTTTTGTTTGACTACGTCGAATCTTCTATTTCAAGACAAAAGTATAACAAGAAAAAATCCTTAAGAACCTATTTACAATGTCTTAAAATCCAATCATAAATCTCACTAAGAACCTGTTCTCTTATCTCCTCATTTAAAATCTCATGGCGCATCTCCGGATAAATTTTTGTTTCCACATCCTGAAATCCATCACTTTTTAAATTATTGACGGTAAGTGTAACTCCTTTACCAAAATCACCAATCGGATCATTCTGTCCGCTTACAAATAGAAAAGGGAATGATGGTGAAATAGAAGCTGCCCAATTCCTTGAAGTTGTTCTTTTATAAACCGTAAACAGGGTGTAAAAAGCATTATGAGTAAAAGGAATTCCACACAAGTCATCCTGTTCAAAAGCTCTTCTATTCCTAGGATTAATGCTGAGCCAGCTTGTATCTCCAAAATCTTTATCACTTTTAAATTTCTTATTGTTAACCTTAGTAAAAACAGAATTTAAAAAAGTACGATGATGAGGTGCCATCCTATTAGCTAATGATAAATATGCTCTTAATACATCAATTCCCGGCAAAGGACCGCCAGTTCCGGTAATAATAGCTCCAGTAAATTTTTCACTAACTTTCTGAAGAAGACAACGGGTAATAAATGAACCCATCGAATGTCCCAGAATAAAATGGGGAACATCGGAGTATCGCTCTGCAAGATGATCTGCCATCATTTCTGCATCAGCAATCAGTCTTTCATCAGGCTTATCTAGTTGAAAGAACCCAATCTCACTTTTATCTTTTACAGATTTTCCATGACCCAAATGGTCATAGGTTATAACAGCAATGCTATGATTGGCAAAATACTCTGCTATTTCTGTATATCTTCCGCTGTGTTCCTGCATGCCGTGAACGATGAGGAGGGTGGCTTTTGCGGTTTCTGGAGTAAATAGATTGTAGAAGATTTGCGACTCTTTGTTTATTTTCGAAGATAGATATGCTGAGGTTCGGAATGAAGGCATAAGGATGTTATTTTATCTTAATTTCTGGGATTTTATAGTTTCCTACAGTTTCAATTAATTGAGAAGAATTAGTTTTCAGATTTTTGAAAAATTGATCCATATTTTCTTGATATCCTCTTTGACTTATTGCAAAAAGTAAAAGCCCTTTATTTGCATCTTTGGTAATGAGTTTGTAACGGTATACATTTCTTTCCGCAATTAAGACCTCTTTTCCATCTTTCGAATTCTCACTAATCAAGAAGTCCAATATGTATTCTCCATCCTTTTCAAGAATTTGGTAATTGACAATTGGATTGATTTTTTTCATTTCATCAAGTTCAGCTATTTTACGATCAATAACTTCCTTAAGGTTGAAATCTCCTTTCACAAAATCAATCAAGACCATACTGTTGTACTTGTTGATATTTTCTTTAGGTTCTATATACTCTTGTTTGAAGTACATATCATTTGGATGTGAGCTCCAGGCTAAATGATAAACCTTTTGTCCTAAACTGATAGGACCGGGTATTCCTAAATATTCTTCCACTTTATTTTGTGCTTTTAAAGAAAATATAGGAACGATCAAAAGTAAGAATAAGGTTCTAAATTTCATACAGGTAAACTTTTGTATAGTAAATATAAATCATTTAGAATAAACATAAGAATGAAACTATTACTTATATCAGGTAGTGCTGTCGTAATCATTAAATATTAATACTTATGTAAGACTTTCAACTCCATGATTTTCACCCAATCCAAAAATAAGTTCCCCTATAATTTGGCTGTCATTTTTTTTAAAAGTAATTTTGCACGAATCTTAAAACAAAAGTAAAATATGTCAACTTATGTAGTTGTAGGTCTTCAGTATGGAGATGAAGGTAAAGGTAAAATCACGGATGTTTTATCTGCAAAATCAGACTATGTAGTGCGTTTCCAAGGAGGAGACAACGCTGGTCACACAGTTTATGTTGGTGAAGAAAAATTCGTTCTGCACCTTCTTCCTTCAGGAGTTCTTCAATGCAAAGGGAAATGTATCATTGCGAACGGAGTAGTGGTAAACCCTAAGTCTTTTATTAGAGAAGTTGGTCAGATCGAGAGCAAAAACTTGAGAACAGACCACATTTTTATCAGCAGAAGAGCGCATGTGATCATGCCTTACCACATCCTTTTGGATACTTACCGTGAAGAGGAACACGGAGGAACTCAGATCGGAACAACCAAAAAAGGAATCGGACCTTGTTATGAAGATAAAATCGCAAGAGTTGGAATCAGAATGGTTGACCTATTAAACCCTGAGATTTTAAGAGATAAAATTGAGAAAAACTTAAAAGTTAAAAACTCTCTCTTTGAAAAATATTACGGAAAACCAGCGTTGGACGTTGAAGAAATCTATAACGAGTATTTAGAGATCGGAAAACAGCTTCAGGACAGAATCGTTGATACTGAATTAGAGCTAAACGAAGCCATCAGAGACGGTAAAAACGTTTTATTTGAAGGAGCACAGGCATTAATGCTTGATATCGACTTTGGTACTTATCCATATGTAACTTCATCTTCTCCATCTACAGGAGGTGTTTGTTCAGGAGCAGGAGTTCCGCCAACATCACTTCAAAACCTTATTGGTGTAGCAAAAGCATACTGTACAAGAGTAGGTAACGGGCCTTTCCCATCTGAATTAGACAACGAACTTGGTGAGAAAATCAGACAGATCGGTGGTGAATTCGGAGCGACTACAGGAAGACCAAGAAGAACAGGTTGGTTAGACCTTGTTTCTTTAAAGCATGCTTGTATGATTAACGGAATCAATAACCTTGTCATTACTAAACTAGACGTTCTTACAGGAATTGAAAACCTTAAAATCGTTACTCACTATAAAACTGAAGATGGAAAAATCATCGATTACTTTACTTCGTCTACAGAGAAATTATACAACTATGAGCCAATCTACCAGGATTTACCAGGTTGGGAGGAAGATATCACAAAAGCTAGAAGCTATGATGAACTTCCGGATAATGCTCAGAAATACATCGAGTTTATCGAGAAATACTTAGGAATCAACGTATACTTAGTTTCTGTAGGTCCTGAAAGAAGTCAGAACATCATCAGAAAAGAATTATTCTAATATTCTTAGACTATATAATTAAAAGAGAGACTATCATTCGATGGTCTCTTTTTTTGTTTGATATCCCTGTCAAGGTTTTAAACCTTGACAGGGATTTATTGAAAACTCTTATATTTAAATCTTATATATAATCAAATGGAAAACAATAAGGTGCCTCAATCTGCCATGACGAATATTGTAATTAGTTTATACTTTACTGTTGCATATGCTGTTTTAATAGGTGTTTATTTAGGGTTTCCAATAAATCTTCACAGTAATTTTCTCCTGATGTTATTTATAGGTTGTAGCTTGTTATTTAGTGTTGCAGCTATATACTTTGCGGCCAAAAGTTTTAAAAAAACAAAGATCAGTTCGGTTATTCTTATCGTAGTCAATGCATTGGGATTATTAATACCCTTAATTATGCTGCTGATGATTTTTATGTAATTCAATACTTCTATGGATTTTGGGTGTATATTTTTACGATTTGAAATGTTAAATTTTAAACATTTTCATAAAATTTTATAATATTATGTTGTTTTGGTAAAATTCTGGCAAATCTTTTGATATTGAAACATTGCTTATCGATAAGAACTAATAAAACTAATAATCACATTTTTTAACAGTTTAAATAGTAATAGTGATGAAACACCAGAATCAAAACCAGGAATTTCGTTTCAACGAAGTTCTTTTTGAGCACCGCAATAAAGAATACGGTGCCTATGTATTAAGAAACGAATCAGATAGAATACTAACCAAAGCACTTTTTATAGGAGCAAGCTTAATGGCTGCCGTATCCATTACACCATTTGTGATATCAGCTTTTAAAAGCCCGGATGTAGCACCGCCACCTTATGTACTTCCTCCTCCAATTCAAATTCAGGATGTTGATACTCCAAAAGATCCACCTGCACAAATTGTAAAGCCAGCTACTCAGGCTCCTGCTGTAAAAACTTATGATGACAGGCTGCCAGAGCCTAAAGGATTTGTGACCAATGAAAAAGAAGTAGTAGATAAAATAAATGCAGTAGCAAGTACACAAACATCTGAGGGGAAAGAAACAGAAGGAACTACTTATATTCCTATTGTCCCTCGTGTTATCGGAGGTGAAGGAGTGCCTTCTGTAAAACCTGAGCCTGTGGTTGAAAAAACAGATCCTAAAAAGATTGAAACAGAACTAAGTGTAGAAGCCAATTTTAAAGGCGGAATAGATTCTTTCAGAAATAAAGTAATGAACAACTTCGACGGTTCAGGAGTTGAATCAGAAGATATCGTAAAAACTACGGTTACATTCATTGTAGAAATGGATGGAACAATTTCAGGGGTAAAAGCTAACGGAACCAATGCCGATTTTAACAATGAGGCAATCAGAACAGTGAAGGCAATTTCAAACAAAGGAACCTGGATTCCTGCCAAAAACAAAAAAGGTGAATTTGTGAGAAGTTACTTCAAGTTTCCAATCTCCATGAAGTTTGATAATTAATATCAAAAATCAATTTTTAATAGTTATCCACAAAGAATTTTTTTTGTGGATAATTTTTTTTATCGTTAAATTGCTTATTAACAATATTTTAACTCAATTTTGATTTTCCCCATCTATCGGGAGCAAAGAAAAAAGTGTATTTTTGAAACTTAAAGTTCTAATAATGGCAAAAATCATAGGTATTGCTAATCAAAAAGGTGGAGTAGGAAAAACTACTACAGCCGTAAATTTAGCAGCAGCATTAGGAGTATTGGAAAAGAAAATATTGATTATTGACGCTGACCCTCAGGCAAATGCTACATCTGGTTTGGGAGTAGAAGATGTTCAGTATTCCACCTATAATCTACTGGAGCATAGTGCAGATACAAGAGCATGTATCAAAAGAACGGCAACGCCGAATCTGGATATTATTCCATCACATATTGACCTGGTAGCAGCAGAGATCGAATTGGTAGACAAAGAAGATCGTGAATATATGCTGAAGAAAGCTCTGGCTAGTGTTAGAGATGATTATGACTATATCATTATCGACTGTGCGCCGAGTTTAGGTCTGATTACAGTGAATGCTCTTACAGCAGCTGATTCTGTGATTATCCCGATCCAGTGCGAGTACTTTGCATTAGAAGGACTTGGAAAACTTTTGAACACAGTTAAAAATGTTCAGAAAATCCACAACAAAGATCTTGGAATAGAAGGTCTTCTTCTTACTATGTACGACAGTAGATTAAGATTGTCTAATCAGGTAGTGGAAGAAGTAAATCTTCACTTCCCGGAAATGGTTTTTGAAACCATTATCAGCAGAAACGTAAGATTGAGCGAAGCACCAAGCTTCGGAGAAAGTATCCTGAACTATGATGCAGAAAGTAAAGGAGCAGTTCAATACATTCAGTTAGCAGAAGAAGTTCTCTTAAAGAACGAAAACTTAGTAAAGAATTAAATTAATAATAAATGGCCACGGAGTGAATGCTAGGCATCACTTAACAAACATCATTTATCAATTATATCTATGAAGGACAAAAAAAGAGCTATGGGACGCGGCTTGGGCGCCATTTTAAGTGCAGAATCCAAAGCATCTGTAAATTCCGCTACTGATGAGGGAGCAGATAAGTTTGTGGGGAATATTGTAGAAGTTGCGCTTGAAGATATATATCCCAATCCAACGCAGCCGAGAACTTATTTTGATGAAAAAGCATTAGAAGAATTAGCGCAGTCTATTAAAAACTTAGGGATCATTCAGCCGATTACCCTAAGAAAAGACGGTGAAAAATTCGAGATCATATCCGGGGAAAGACGTTACAGAGCAAGTAAAATTGCTGGATTAACAACTGTTCCGGCTTATATTCGTTTGGTAAATGACCAGGAGCTTCTTGAAATGGCTCTTGTAGAAAATATCCAGAGAGAAGATCTTGATGCCATCGAAATTGCCCTTACTTATCACAGGCTTTTGGAAGAAATTGGTCTTACTCAGGAAAACCTTAGCCAGAGAATAGGGAAGGATAGAAGTACCATTACCAATTCAATCAGGTTGTTAAGATTGAATCCGGATATTCAGAATGCGATTAGAAGCGGTGAAATTTCTGCAGGACATGGTAGAGCGATCATCAGTCTTGAAAGTGAAGAAGATCAACAGGTTTTATTTGGTCTTATCATTAAAGAAAAATTGAATGTACGCCAGGCTGAACAAGCTGCGGCTGCATTGAAAAATCCAAAATCTCCGGCTGCTAAAAAAGCAAATGCCGAGCTGTCCAATAACTATAAAAGAGCCCAGAAAACGATTGCTGACATCCTGGATGTAAAAGTTGAAATCAAGGCTTCTGGAAATGGTAAAAAAGGTAAAATTGTTCTGGACTTCAAAAACGAAGAAGAGCTGGAATATATTTTATCCCATATTAAATAAATGAAGAAAATATTTTTCACATTTTTCTTGTGTATCGCTGCATGCGTTTATTCACAAGTTGCACCTATTGATACTGTTCGGGTACAGACACCGCCGAAAGAGGAATTACGTTTGATAAAACCATCCAAAACGGAAGCTAAGATTATTGAAGATCTTGAAAAAGCCAATGGCCCCACAAAAGTTACCATAAAACTGAACCCAACCAGAGCAGGGTTGTATTCTGCTGTTTTACCAGGTTTAGGACAGTTTTACAATAAAAAATACTGGAAAATTCCAATTGTTTGGGGAGCTGTAGGAGCAGGAGTAGGTATTGCGGTATGGAACGATAATCAATATAAAAAATACCGCGAATATTATATTGCTAAGCTAAACGGTACTCCCAATGAATTTGTGGATGCCCGTCCCTGGTTAGACAAAAAAGCACTAGGAAATGCGCAGGACAGAGCAAAAAGGCAGAGAGATTATGCAATTGCCATTACCGGACTGATCTATATATTAAATATCGTAGATGCCGTGGTGGATGCACATCTTTATGAAAGCCGTCATGACCCTGATTTGACATTTAAGCCATCTTTGATCCAGGATCAGTATGGATTTGATACACCAAAAACAGGATTTGCTTTAAGTTATAGATTTTAATACACAATACACATAAAGCCGAAAGGTGGTGTAACAATAAATATAAAATAAGATTACATGAAAATAGCATTAGTTGGTTACGGTAAAATGGGTAAGATCATTGATGAGATCGCACAGAAAAGAGGTCACGAAGTTGTTGCCCGCCTGAAGGAAACCCCAACTGCTGAAAATCTTAATAATCCGGATGTTGTTATTGAATTTTCCCTGCCGGAAGTTGCTTATGACAATATCAAAGCTTGCCTGGAAAATAAAATCCCCGTAATCTGCGGAACAACAGGATGGCTGGAGAAAAGAGCTGAAATAGAAAAGTTAGCTGTAGACAATGATACAGCATTTTTATATGGTTCAAACTTTAGTTTAGGGGTTAATTTATTCTTTGCCCTGAACGAAAAATTGGCTGATCTGATGAAGAATGTTGATGAATATTCTTGCCAGCTGGAAGAAATTCACCATATCCATAAAAAGGATGCCCCAAGCGGAACTGCCATCTCTATTGCAGAAGGAATCATCAATAACAACCCGAAATTTGATGCTTGGAAACTGGAAGAAACAGAAGGTAAGCAACTGGGAATTTTCGCAGTTCGTGAAGATGAAGTTCCGGGAACTCATAGCGTTTTCTACAGAAGTGAAGTGGATGAAATTGAGATCAAGCATACTGCATATAACAGAAATGGCTTTGCATTAGGAGCAGTAGTAGCTGCCGAATGGATCAAAGATAAAAAAGGAAACTTCGGAATGAAGGACGTTTTAGGGCTTTAATTGTAACAAATTCTGTAAATTGCAGACCAATATGAAAATGATGAATAGTGAATTGTCAATAGCGGAAAAGCTGTTATCATTTATTACTCATCATTTGTCATTTATATCATAAGAACAGGCACAAAAAAATTATGAATTATTTTTTAACGTATACAGTGTACGTCCTCATTTTATCAGTATTAATGGGGATTTCAACATGGAAATTGTTTAAGAAAATGGGGTATAGCCCTTTACTGGCATTTATTCCTTTCTATAACTATTTCATTATCCTGAAAGAAACAAAACATCCGAAATGGTGGGCAATCCTTTCCTATCTTCCAATTGTAGGGCCAATCATGATGTCTGTTTTCCATCTTTATTTAGTGAAGAAATTCGGTAAAACACTTTTCAAGGATCAAATCCTTACAGTGATTCTTCCGTTTATCTATATGGCAACCATCAATTATTCCAAAGATGTAGAGCTGGAAGATGAAAATGCAAATGAGCTGTTTCTTACTGATGAAGAAAAAGAAGCCAAAAAGAAAGATACATTTTTGGGATCTATTACTTTCGCAGTAGTATTTGCAACCATTATTCACGTTTTTGTAACTCAGCCGTTTGGGATTCCTACCGGATCAATGGAGAGAACCTTGTTAGTAGGAGATTTCCTTTTCGTGAACAAATGGAGCTATGGATACAGACTTCCAATGCGTCCTTTGGCAATACCTTTCCTTCAGGGAACCATCATGGATACCGGTGAGAAAGGAAATCCTAAAGATGACCCTAAATCTTATGTAGATGGAATAAAACTGCCTTACACAAGACTTCTACAGTTCAATAAACCACAGAAAAATGATGTAGTTGTTTTCAACTATCCTCAGGATTCAGTTCATACTGCAATCGATAGAAAAGATCCATACGTAAAAAGATGTGTGGCTGCAGCAGGTGATACTTTTGAAATGAGAATGGGAAGACTTTTTGTAAACGGAAAACCGGAAACAGTTTTAGGAGATCAGGAAGTACAGCATTCATATGTAGTAACTACTTCAAGTCAACTTGATATTCCAGGTCTATATAAAATTTATGGTTTCTTACCTGTAAAAGAAGAACAGGAAGGTAATGGTTTTACATATACTTTTCAGGGGCTGACAGATAAACTGGCTAAAGAAATTAAAGCTTTACCGAATGTGCTTAACATGCAGGAAAGTATCTTGCCAAAAGGTATGGCTGCAGTTCAATATAAGATAAATGCTGATAGAACAGCATTTACTAAGAGCATTGACACAACACAGTCTATATTCCCTGTTAATAAACCTTGGAACCCGGATTGGTATGGCCCGGTGAGAATTCCTAAAAAAGGAGATGTGGTAGCTATCAATAACGAAACCCTTCCAATGTTCCAGTGGATTATTTCAGAATATGAGCATAACAGCTTAGAAAAGAAAAACGGAAAAATCTTTATCAACGGAAAAGAAGCAAATCAATACACCATCCAACAGGATTACTATATGATGGTAGGGGATAACAGAGATGCTTCATTAGATGCAAGATTCTTTGGTTTCGTTCCGGAAGAAAATATTGTTGGGAAGCCAATGTTTACATGGATGAGCCTTCAGGGAGCTTTTGCAGATAGTAGTTCCAGTTATCAGGCCCCATTCAAAATTCGTTTTGATAGAATGTTTAAAGCAACAAACACGGGAGAAGCCAATAAAACTTCATACTGGTGGATTGCAGCTATGATTTTAATATTATTCTTTGGATGGGAATATTTCGTGAAATTATTCAGAAAGAATAAGACTGAAGAATAATGTTTAAAAACAAAATATTTAATAGAGTCCTTTTAACAGGTAGCTTTATTGTAACTCTTTTTATTATTGCAAAACTCTCAGGGGTTTTGCAATGTGCTTTTGTACCATCGGCAGGGAATGAACCCACCATTAAAAAGAGATCATTTGTTTTTATGAGTAATGTTCTTCCTTATGAAAAATTTAAGATGATTGCTTATCATCAAAAAAATCCTGCTTATCCAGGTGGAGTATATGTACAGAGATTGGTAGGAGTAGGGAAAGATAAGGTTTTAATTAAGAATGGAGACTTATACGTTAATGGTATTTTGATTGATCAATTTAATGTTAACCATTCTTATAAGATTGATAGAGAATATGTCAATGATCTTATTTTTAAGGGTGCTGAAGTAGACGATATTATTCAGATGGACAATGATTATTTCATTACCCAATTAAATAAGAAAGAATTAAACAATAATTTTTTTATGAAAGGTTTATAAATCCTAATACAGATCAGGATATACATAAAGCTTATCATAAAGACTGGAATGCGGACAATTTCGGCCCGATAACTGTTCCTGAAGGAAAATTATTTTTTCTTGGGGATAACCGTAATGCAAGCTTAGATTCAAGGTATCTTGGTTTTGTTAATGAAAATGAAATTGTAGCAAGGGTATTTTATCCTAGAAATTAGAATATATTATTATGCAAAATATTTTATTACCGGTATTTTATATGCCACCGGTTTCATGGTTTTCAGTGTTTTTAGATGCTGAAAATGAAGTAGTATTGGAACAGTTTGAAAACTTTCCAAAGCAGACCTATAGAAACAGAGCTAATATCTATGGGGCTAACGGGAAACTATCTTTGATTATTCCTATCAATCATAATGGGAAAAGAGAATTTAAAGATATCGAGATTTCTTACAGGGAAGATTGGAGAACCCTTCATTGGAAATCAATTCAGACAGCCTATCAGAGTTCGCCTTACTTTGAATATTATGAAGATAAATTCAGAAAGATTTTTGACATGAAAGAAAAATTTCTTTTGGATTTTAACCTTAAAGGGTTGGAAATCATCCAACAGATATTGAAAACAGAAAAGGCACACTCTTTGAATGAAGAATATATCAAAAACCCAGAAGGAATCAGTTTCAGAGAAAAATTCTCAGCAAAACATCCTTCAGAATTTGAAATGGAAAGTTATTATCAGACATTCTCAGACAAATTAGGATTTTTAGAAGACTTATCGGTTCTGGATCTTATCTGTAATAAAGGCCCGGAATCGCTTGTTTACATAAAGAATATAAAACATTAATATAGGTTCGTCACTATCAATATAAATTGTAAAACAGTTGGCGGTTGCCTATGACTTTAAAAACAAATATCAGTATATGAAAAAGGTATTATTAGCAGCAGTTTTTTTAACAGGTTTTGGATTTTCCTTTGCACAGGAATCAAAAACTAAAAGTGTTGACCCCAATGAAGATAAAAATCTTATGATGTGGTATCACAAAGATTTTGCCACTTCAAAGGTATATGGTGTTAATACAGAGAATGCATATAAATATCTGGAATCAAAAGGATTAAAGCCTAAGGCTGTAGTCGTTGGAGTATTGGATAGTGGCGTACAGGTAGATCACCCGGGATTGGTGAAAAACATGTGGAGTAATCCTAATGAAATACCGGGAAATGGTAAAGATGATGATGGAAACGGATATATTGATGATATTCACGGTTGGAACTTCATAGGTGGAAAAAACGGTGATATTGATATCGATAATATGGAAGTAACAAGAGTTGTTGTTAAATATAAACCTCTTTTTGAAGGCGATGATTCCACAAAGAACAAAGCCAATCAGGCTAAAATGCCGGAAGACTTTGCCATGTATATGAAAGCTAAAGAACTTTTCACAAAGAAAAGTATTGAAGCTCAGCAAAACTTCAGAACATATTCTATGATCAATGAGCTGATTCCTAATATGGTAAAACTGTTAGGAGGAAAACCTGTTACAGCTGAAAATATTGCAGCCATTCAGAAGCCTGCAGATCAAAAGGATGCTGTTGCTCTGGAAATTTTAGGGCAGGTTTCTCAAAGTCCTGACTTTAAAGGGAAATCCTCAGCAGAATTTGAAGAAAGGATGAAAAAAGATATGAAAGAAGCAATTGATCATTTTGCTCCTGCTGCAAAACAATACGATCTTTCATATGATCCGAGAAAAGAAATTGTAGGAGATAACTACGATGATTATTCCGAAAAAAACTATGGTAACAATCACTACGAAGGACCTGATGCTGAACACGGAACTCACGTTGCCGGAATTATTGCAGGACTTTCTCAAGGAAAAGAAATTCAGCATGGTATTGCCTCAAGAGTCGCTAAAATTATGACGGTAAGAGCAGTACCTAATGGAGATGAGAGAGATAAAGATGTTGCCAATGCGATCAGATATGCGGTAGATAATGGGGCTAAAATTCTTAATATGAGTTTCGGTAAACCAGTTTCTCCAGGCAAAAATGTAGTTTGGGATGCTTTCAAATATGCTGAAGATAAAGGAGTGCTTTTAGTAAAAGCAGCAGGTAACGAAAATGAAGACGTAGCAGAACATTTAGCATATCCTACTAACTATAAAAATGTTAACGATGACAAACCATTTGTTAATAACGTGATTGTAGTAGGAGCAAGCACTAATGATAACAATGCCCTTAGAGCAAGTTTCTCTAACTTCAATAAGAAAATGGTGGATGTTTTTGCTCCCGGAGAAAGAATCTACTCTACAGTTAAAGGAAGCAAATATGAATATTTAGACGGAACATCCATGGCCTCTCCTGTAGTTGCTGGAGCAGCTGCTGTTTTGTTGGCCTATATGCCGAACCTTAAACCAGTCCAGATTATTGAGTCATTGAAAAAATCAAGTAACCTGAGCACTGCTAATGGTTTTTCTGATTTCTCTGCTGCAGGTGGAGTTATAGACGTTAAAAAAGCTGCTGAATATGCTTATAATAACTTTTATGGAGGAAGTAAAACCTCTGGAGTAAAACCTGTTGTTAAAAAAGCAGCTAAAGCAGTTAAAAAATAATGATTCATAAATGATGAGTATCTCTGTTATATTAATAAAAAACTTCGAGATATAAAGGGTAAACCCTGATAAGGAGACATTTTTATGATCTTCAGAAAAACAGATAAAATATTCATTTTTAAATATCTAATAAAAAAGTCCGAAATTTTTCGGATTTTTTTATTTTTTAATTTCAATTTTGGCACGGTTTTTTGTAACTTTATTGTAACAAAATAATAAACAACAAAATGAAAAAGTTACTACTTGCAGGGATGTTAGGAACATCACTTTTTGCAGTGTCTTGTTCCTCTGTGAATAACGCAGCTACATCTCAGAATCAGAGAGCAGATTTTCTTAAATTAAAAGGAGATTGGCAGATTGTGAGCATAGACTACGATAAAGGGTATAAAATTAAGCCTTTTGACGAAGGGGCAGATGCGCAGTGTTTCGTTGGAAGCCACTGGAGATTAATTCCTAATAACTGGACTGGTGCTTACACTCTGAATGGAGGAGGAAGCTGCCCGGCAATTACACAGCCTATCAAGTTTGAAATCAAGAATGGTGATACATTTATGTTTAAAAAAGTTCTTGCAGGTACAAAAGCAAAACAGAATGTAGCAGGTTATACTTTGTCAGTAATCAACCAAAGTACAGATCAGTTTTCTCTTCAGCAAGACGTTCCGTTTGAAGGAGGAAGTGTAAAAGTAGTTTACAACTTCGAAAGAACCGGAATGAAATAATTTAAATAACATAAAAGATTAAAAAAATGAAATTTACTAAAACATACGTAGGAGCTCTTTTCTTGTCATCAGCATTATTATTGACAAGTTGTGAAGCAGTTCAGAATTCAAATCACCAACAAAGAGGTACAGCTGTAGGAGCAGCTTCAGGAGCTGTATTAGGAGGTATCCTTGGAAACAATGTAGGAAAAGGAGGAAACGGTGCTATTGGTGCTGTATTAGGAGGTATTATCGGTGGTGTTGCAGGTAACGTTATCGGTAACAAAATGGATAAGCAGGCAAGAGATATTAAAGAAACTTTACCAGGAGCTCAGGTAGAAAGAGTAGGAGATGGTATTAAAGTTACGATGAACGAAAGTATCGTAAACTTTGCATTCGACTCTTCAAACCTTACTTCTGTTGCACAAAATAACTTAGATAAATTAGCTAAAGTATTAGTTGATAATCCAGATACTAATATCAATATCTATGGTCACACAGACAGCGTAGGTAAAGATGCATACAACATGGCGCTTTCTCAGAGAAGAGCTGATGCTGTAAAAGCTTATTTAGTAGGAAAAGGATTGGCAGGAAGCAGAATGTTCACTAAAGGTGAAGGTAAAAATATGCCGGTTGCAAGCAACGATACAGACGAAGGAAGAGCTAAAAACAGAAGAGTTGAATTCGCTATTACTGCAAATGAGAAAATGATTAACGATGCCAAGCAAGGACAGTAATTAATTTAACATATAAATATTTTCGTAAAAGACCGCCCCGGCGGTTTTTTTTGTATTTTTATGCCTGTCAATTTTGAATTTATTATTTTTGTAATTGAAATAACATAAATGAAAAAATATTTAAAACTGCTCCGTGTGGAGCAATGGGTGAAAAACCTTTTTGTATTTGTCCCTCTGTTCTTTTCCGGTAATATTACCAACCTTGATTTACTTACCAAAAGTATCTTTGCTTTTATCATCTTTTCATTTGCAGCAAGTGTAGTTTATATTCTGAATGATTATAACGATATTGAGGCAGACAGAAAGCATCCTGAAAAAAGAAGGCGTCCGCTGGCAAGTGGTGCAATTTCAAAATCTACGGCAATAGGAATTCTTATCGGGCTTTTAATTGCAGATTTTGCTTTCGTTGGCTTTGCCCAGTTGTATTTTCATCAGCCGTTATGGAAGTTTGGAGCTATTATCGCTTTTTATGTACTGATGAATCTGGCTTATACATTCAGATTGAAGCATGTTCCAATCATTGATATCTTTATCATTGCCATAGGATTTGTACTTCGTGTTTTGGCAGGAGGTTACATTACAGGTATCAGCATTTCCCAATGGGCAATCTTACTTACTTTTGTTCTGGCATTGGTATTGGCCATAGGAAAGAGAAGAGGGGAGCTTATCAATGCTCAGGTTTCGGGAAAAACAAGAAAAGCTTTAGATGGTTATAATGTACAGTTTGCAGATATTGCACTGTCTATTTCCATTACTCTGGCCATTGTCTGCTATCTGATGTTTACCCTTTCACCTGAAGTTCAGGCAAGATTCCACCAAAGAGTTTTTTACACCGTTGTTTTTGTAGTATTTGCTCTTTTAAGATATTTGCAGCAGACACTGGTGTACAACAGAACAGAATCTCCCACAAAAATTGTGTACAGAGACCGTTATATACAGGTTACTTTATTACTTTGGGTGGCCACATTTTTAATTCAAATTTACTTTAAGAAATGAAGCCGAATTTCACACAGAAAGTTACAAACTGGGGAAATTTCCCGGTAGTGGAAAAAGAAATGAGATCTGAAGACAGCTTCAAAAACATAAAAGAATTCGTACTCAATCACAATGAAGTTATTGCAAGAGGAAACGGAAGATGTTATGGAGATGCTTCGTTGGGAGAAAGTATATTTTCCACTAAAAAATTAAATAAATTTATCAGCTTTGACCGTCTGAACGGAATCATAGAATGTGAATCCGGGGTATTACTTTCGGATGTTCTTGAAATATCTGTTCCACAGGGATACTTCCTTTACGTAACTCCGGGAACAAAATTTGTTTCTGTTGGAGGAGCTATTGCTTCCGATGTACACGGAAAAAATCACCATGCAGAAGGTTGCTTTTCAGAATATGTGATTGAGTTTAAGCTGATGGTTGAGAGTGGGGAAATTATTACCTGTTCAAGAGAAGAAAATTCAGAGAAATTCTGGGCTACTATTGGTGGAATGGGATTGACTGGAATTATTCTGACCGCAAAATTTAAGCTTAAAAATATAGAATCTGCTTATATCCGTCAGGAAAGCATTAAAGCAGACAACCTTGATGAGATCTTTAAGCTGTTTGATGAAAGCGAAAGCTGGACCTATACAGTAGCCTGGATTGATTGTCTTCAGAAAGGAAAAAATATCGGAAGAAGTATTCTGATGAGAGGAGAACATGCTTTTCAACATGAATTGCCTCAGAATATGGCAAAAACTCCTTTAAGATTAAAGAAAAAACTGCAGCCTACTGTTCCTTTTTACTTTCCTGGATTTGTACTGAATGCCCTTACGGTAAAGATTTTCAATTGGCTGTATTATAAAAAACAATCCAAAAAAGAAGTGAAGAACTTTATTGATTATGAAACATTTTTCTATCCGTTAGATGCCATTAATGAATGGAATAAAATCTATGGGAAATCCGGTTTTATACAATATCAGATGGTGATTCCGAAAGAGGCCGGAAAAGAAGGAATGAAAAGAATCCTTGAAACAATTGCCAACAGCGGAAACGGGTCATTCTTAGCCGTGTTGAAACTTTTTGGGAAGAATAACCCGGAGGCCTATAACTCTTTTCCTGTAGAAGGGTATACACTAGCGTTGGATTTTAAAGTCAATTCAAAATTGAAAAAGCTGGTAGAACAGTTAGACAGCATTGTTCAGGAGTTTGGTGGAAGAATTTATCTTACCAAAGACAGCATGAGCAGATCCTCATTAACCAATTACCTGAAAAATATTCGTAGTCCTAAATTTGTGTCTTTACAGCACAAAAGAATTTTAAATAATAACAACTCATAATGATAGTTCTGGGAAGTACATCTGAAGTGGCACAGGCTTTTGTGGAAAAAGCACTTCAGGAAGGAGAAAAGTTTGAAAAAATCTATCTTTTTACCTCAAATAAAGAAACTACAGAAAGGTTTGCAAGACATATTGATGTGAAATTTCTGCAGCAGTCCGAAGTGATAGAACTGGACCTGATGAAAGAAATTGATTACAACAAATTTGATTATATCAATTCAAATGTATTATTTTGTGCCGTAGGATATTTAGGTGAAGGAACAGAAGAAGGGCTGTACGATAATAAGAATACAGAGCGTATTATTAATATCAATTACTCCAAACTGGTTCCGGTAATGAACTATTTTGCCCATAAATTTGAAAGCAGAAGGTCCGGAACGATCATCGGACTTTCATCAGTGGCAGGAGATAGGGGAAGACAGAGTAATTTTATTTATGGAAGTGCAAAAGCCGCTTTTACAGCATATCTGAGTGGACTCCGAAACTACCTTTTCAGTAAAAAAGTACATGTACTGACGGTAAAACCTGGGTTTATGGCGACTAAAATGACAGAAGGCCTGCCTTTAAACCCTAAATTGACAGCAACTCCCAAGCAGGCAGCAGCTTGTATTTATAAGGCGTTCAAAAAACAAAAGAATGTGGCTTATGTTTTGCCAATTTGGAGTATTATTATGATGATTATCAGGAATATTCCTGAGTTTATATTTAAAAAGTTAAAGCTTTAAAAAATGAAAAAGTTGTATTGTTTTGATTTTGACGGAACCCTGACGTATAAAGATACCATGTTTATGTATCTTAAATTCTACGATTCTACAAAATATAGAATACAATTTTTAAGACATGTGCCGCTTTTCATCCTGCTGAAGCTTAAGCTGGCAGAAACAGAAAAGGTGAAGAAAAGCTTTATCGGATCTATTCTAAAAGGACAGACTCAGGAAAAAATAGAATTGAAATCCAAACAGTTCTTTGAATTACATTATCCTAAAATTGTAAGGGAAAATGCGCTGGATTTTATTCAAAATATCGATAGGAATAATACACAGAGTTTATTGGTAACTGCTTCATTGGATATATGGGTGAAACCTTTTGCCGAGGTATTGAAAATGCAGCTTGTTTCTACGCGGGCAGAGTTCAAGAATGGTGTTTTCACAGGAAACTTTATCGGAAAAAATTGCAACGGAAAAGAAAAACTGGTTAGAATAAAGGAAGAAATCAACGATTCCAGGTATGATAAAATTATTGCATTTGGTGATACTTCCGGAGATAAGCCAATGTTGAAATGGGCAAATGAGGGACATTACCAATTTTTTCACTAATTTTGGGTGATAAAAGTGTAAAAAATGAAAAGTCTGTTAATTGCATTTACAGCCGTCCTGATGAGCTGTGCAACTACAACAACATCTCAACAAAAATTGTCTGATATGCAGCAGAAAGCAGAACTTCTTGTAACCAACTCTCAGGGAGGTGCAGAGCAGCCAGGTTTCAGAATCATTAAAGATGAAAAAGAATACCTTGCTTTAGGAAAAGTTGGTTTTCAACTTGTAGAAGAGGGAAAAGATGCTGCTTCCAATTATCCGAAATTTCCAAAAGACAAGAAGGTTGTTGTATACAATCTGGGAAGCTTCAGATCAGGTAGTCATACAATCAATGAGATTAAAGGGGTATCTGTAAAGAATAATGTCCTGTATGTAGAAGTTCCGGCTGGAGAACCTTCCGGTGGAATGGAAATTCAGGTGATCTCCAATCCTTGGTTTGTTTTTGCTGTTCCTGCCAATTACCAGTTTACTTCCGTAGAATTAAAATATTCAAAATAATAATGGATAAAATATATTTAGATAATGCCGCAACCACTCCGCTTGCAGAAGAAGTTATAGATGCAATGGTTGGTACGATGAAGATGAACTTCGGAAACCCGTCTTCAACTCATAGCTTTGGACAGGAAGCCAAAATCCTTATTGAAAATGTAAGAAGACAGGTTGCAGACTATCTTCATGTAACTCCTGCTGAGATCATTTTCACCTCTTGTGGAACAGAATCCAATAATATGATCATCAAATCCTCGGTAGAACACCTTGGAGTAGAAAGAATCATCAGCTCACCTTTAGAACATAAATGTGTTTCTGAAAGTATTCTGGATATGAAAGCGAGAAAAGGAGTAGAAGTAAATTATATCCGTCCTAACGAAAAAGGAGATATTGACCTTAATAAATTAGAAGAATTATTAAAGGCTTCAGATAAGAAAACTCTGGTAAGCTTAATGCATGCCAACAATGAAATCGGGAATCTGATGGATCTTAAAAAAGTAGCATTACTTTGTAAGGAGCATAACGCTCTTTTCCATTCAGATACTGTACAGACTATGGCTCACATGAACCTTGATTTCTCAGATATTCCTGTAGATTTCGCTTCATGCAGTGCCCATAAATTTCACGGGCCAAAAGGTTCAGGTTTTGCGTACATCAGAAAATCAACAGGTCTAAAAGGAATTATTACCGGCGGACCTCAGGAAAGAAGTTTGAGAGCCGGAACTGAGAATGTTTGTGGTATCGTAGGACTTGGAAAGGCATTAGAAATTTCTCTGGATCATATGAGTGAATATACTCAGCATATGCAGGAAATTAAAGATTATGCTATCGAAAGATTATCTGCTGAAATAGAAGGGATAAAATTCAACGGAAGAAGTGCCGAGAAGGAAAACAGTCTTTATACTGTTTTAAGTGCATTATTACCTTATAAAAACCCATTAATCGGTTTGCAGTTGGATATGAAAGGTATTGCTATTTCCCAGGGAAGTGCATGTTCATCCGGAGCATCTAAGCCATCTATGGTGATGATGATGGTTCTTTCTGAAGATGAAATGGATCACTGTACGCCGTTACGTATCTCTTTCAGCCACTTAACTACAAAAGCTGATATAGACGCATTGGTGGATGCCTTAAAAGAGATTTCAAAAGACTATACTATAGAAAAAACTAATGTTGAGCATAGATAGTCTTATGATGTAAAAATCGTAATTTTGAACACTCAATAGAATTGAAACAGGAAAATAATATTAATTAAAATAAAAGAAACAAAAATGGCTTTAGAAATTACAGACAGCTCATTCCAGGATACGGTTTTAAAATCAGACAAACCAGTTTTAGTTGACTTCTGGGCAGTATGGTGTGGACCTTGCAGAACGCTAGGACCAATCATCGAAGAAGTAGCATCAGATTTTGAAGGAAAAGCAGTAGTAGGCAAAGTGGATGTAGACAACAACCAGGAAATTTCAATGCAGTATGGTATTAGAAATATCCCTACAGTTCTTATTTTTAAGAACGGAGAAGTAGTAGATAAATTAGTAGGTGTAGCTCCAAAAGAGGTAATCGCTGAAAAATTAAGCGCTCACTTATAAAAAAATAAATTTGATAATGAATGCCTTCCGCGATTGGGAGGCATTTTTTTGAAAATAATTTGCAGGTAATAAAAAAAGGTGTAATTTTGCAACCACGAAAAAGAAACGACGTTCTTTCAAACAAAAACATGATCCGGTAGTTCAGCTGGTTAGAATGCCGCCCTGTCACGGCGGAGGTCGCGGGTTCGAGTCCCGTCCGGATCGCAAAAGTTTTTCAATTACTTTTAAAAAAGATTGATCCGGTAGTTCAGCTGGT
>NZ_NRQT01000159.1 GCF_004119455.1 Chryseobacterium sp. CH25 | reverse complement strand
TCAGGAGAGATGTATTATGAATCCGTTGATAATAATGGATAAGAAAGATGACAAAATTTAATACTTGAATTCAGAATTCCGCAAATCCGTAAAATATTATATTTGTCGTAAGAAATAACAACAATTATCAGGAGAGATGTATTATGAATCCGTTGATAATAATGGATAAGAAAGATGACAAAATTTAATACTTGAATTCAGAATTCCGCAAATCCGTAAAATATTA
>NZ_NRQT01000158.1 GCF_004119455.1 Chryseobacterium sp. CH25 | reverse complement strand
TCAATTACAAGATGCTCCGTCAGCAGAAACGGAATAATGATGAAACCAAGTCTGTTTAAAGTACTTTTAATACTTTCTAAAAATAAATTTGTCATGGTTTATAGACAGTATAGTGAATGGTCCCTCGTCAATTACAAGATGCTCCGTCAGCAGAAACGGAATAATGATGAAACCAAGTCTGTTTAAAGTACTTTTAATACTTTCTAAAAATAAATTTGTCATGGTT
>NZ_NRQT01000157.1 GCF_004119455.1 Chryseobacterium sp. CH25 | reverse complement strand
CAGCCTTGAATCTTGCCCTGTAAGGGGGGACGCTTTTATTCTGCGTTTCAATTTTTTATCAATCCTGAAGTAAGATCTCCATATGCTGCTGAAGGAATTCCTCTGATAATTTCTACTTTTTCAATATCAGCCTTGAATCTTGCCCTGTAAGGGGGGACGCTTTTATTCTGCGTTTCAATTTTTTATCAATCCTGAAGTAAGATCTCCATATGCTGCTGAAGGAATT
>NZ_NRQT01000156.1 GCF_004119455.1 Chryseobacterium sp. CH25 | reverse complement strand
GAACGCTGAATGGAGCTATTGTTCCCAATCCGTTAGGTAATGCCATCAATACCCCTTATGGGTCTGAAAAGATCTATTCCGAGAAAATATTGGAAAACTCTCCATTGGATAGAATTCAACAGCAGATCCAGGTAGGTAATGATTGGAGTACCAAACCTGTTAAATTCGGTTATGAAACCAATGTTCTGAATGAAGTGTATCAGCATATCACCTCCACTACCTGGGAG
>NZ_NRQT01000155.1 GCF_004119455.1 Chryseobacterium sp. CH25 | reverse complement strand
CTGAGAAATAATGTAGCCTTAATTTCCGGAGGTTCAAAGATCTTCAATATTCCTACAGTGGTAACTACAGTGGCAGAAAAATCGTTGCTGGACCTGTTTTTCCGTGGAAATTTGCACGAAGTTTCATCCTGAGAAATAATGTAGCCTTAATTTCCGGAGGTTCAAAGATCTTCAATATTCCTACAGTGGTAACTACAGTGGCAGAAAAATCGTTGCTGGACCTGTTT
>NZ_NRQT01000154.1 GCF_004119455.1 Chryseobacterium sp. CH25 | reverse complement strand
CGTTCCAGCTCCTAAAGTAATTAAGGAAACCAAAATCATTTACAAAGAAAAGCCAAAGAACGAACAGTTATGAACTGAATATTGCCAAAAGATAAGATGCTAAAAAATCTGAGAAAGTTGCTTGCAAACGTTCCAGCTCCTAAAGTAATTAAGGAAACCAAAATCATTTACAAAGAAAAGCCAAAGAACGAACAGTTATGAACTGAATATTGCCAAAAGATAAGATG
>NZ_NRQT01000153.1 GCF_004119455.1 Chryseobacterium sp. CH25 | reverse complement strand
GGTGTTTATTGATGAATTGAGAAAGCCTCACCATTCTCGTGTTTAGACGTATTTCTTCAAATTAATGGATCGTAAAGGAAAAGTACATGATAAAACTTGGGAAAAGAAAGGCGATTTCAGTAATGCTCGGTGTTTATTGATGAATTGAGAAAGCCTCACCATTCTCGTGTTTAGACGTATTTCTTCAAATTAATGGATCGTAAAGGAAAAGTACATGATAAAACTTG
>NZ_NRQT01000152.1 GCF_004119455.1 Chryseobacterium sp. CH25 | reverse complement strand
TTACATCAACACTTGATGTCGGAGAAGTTTCTACAAAGAACAAGCAGGTATGGGGGAACTAGATGGAACAGTTACCTAAGACTCGATTAACCTTTCTATTACTGTCATACAGATTGGGGACAAAACCATTACATCAACACTTGATGTCGGAGAAGTTTCTACAAAGAACAAGCAGGTATGGGGGAACTAGATGGAACAGTTACCTAAGACTCGATTAACCTTTCTAT
>NZ_NRQT01000151.1 GCF_004119455.1 Chryseobacterium sp. CH25 | reverse complement strand
GTAGACTGGTTTGTTCAGTAACTCCCCAAGTCAATCAGTTCCTTTATCTGTCTTCAACATTTCCAGGACCAGAATTTCTAAAGAATTCAGTTGATTGCTGGAAGAAATTAGTGTTATCTAAAGGCATGTGTAGACTGGTTTGTTCAGTAACTCCCCAAGTCAATCAGTTCCTTTATCTGTCTTCAACATTTCCAGGACCAGAATTTCTAAAGAATTCAGTTGATTGCT
>NZ_NRQT01000150.1 GCF_004119455.1 Chryseobacterium sp. CH25 | reverse complement strand
TGAAATCACAACGGAGTGGAATTTTATCGTCAGCTGAAGTTAGTACAAAACAATAATATTAAATTATGTTTAAATCCAATCACTTTTGAAAGTGTTGGACAGACACTTTGATGAAAAGAGCCACGACGATGAAATCACAACGGAGTGGAATTTTATCGTCAGCTGAAGTTAGTACAAAACAATAATATTAAATTATGTTTAAATCCAATCACTTTTGAAAGTGTTGGA
>NZ_NRQT01000014.1 GCF_004119455.1 Chryseobacterium sp. CH25 | reverse complement strand
TTTTAGTCACTCTATTCTTCGTTTTAAAGTTCTGAAGCTGTCTTCCGCTCATATCATACAGCATAATATCAGCTTCTTTGAAATCATAGCCAATTTCTACGTAAGCATAGTCTGAAACTGGGTTTGGATAGATCTTGATGTCATATTTTTCTATCAGATCATTCACCTGCTTATCTCCCAGCTTTACAATCTTCCAGTTCTCCTTGCCTAATTCTTTAGCACTCGTTCCGGCTAGAACAATAGAACCGTCTTTATTTAATTTTACATCTGAAAGCCGTTCTTCTTTTTGTCGGGATTCTCCTACTACATGCTTTCGCCACTGTTCATTTCCGTTGCCATCTAAATACAGCATCCAGAAAGTTTCATCATCTTTTTCTATTCTTCCTTCGGCCTGAGTGTAACCACCTAATAAAATTCCTTTTGAGGATTTGCCATCTGCAGAATGAATCACGCTTGCTCCCATCAGAATATCACGATTCTTGAAATTATAAGACTTTTGCCACTGTTCATCTCCTCTTTCATTTAAAGAAATCAGCCATAGGTCTGTTCCTTCTTCAATCCCTACCGTTTTGTTACCGGATCTTTCGGAACGGGATTCGCCACCGATTATGTAACCGTTTGAAGTTAAAGCCAAGGTTCTGATATGATCGTCTCCTTTCCCCCCAAAGTTCTTTTCCCATTCTACTTTCCCGGTTTTATCCAGTTTGATGATCCAGTAGTCTCCTTCACCGAAATTTTCTGTGGATTTTGCGGTGCGGGATACGGGATGCGAGGTACGAGATTCGGAAGATGATGTGCTTCCACGGGGAGTATCACCTGATCCCGAAACACGAACCTCGGAACTCCTTGAGTAAATTCCCAATAGGGCTCCACCATCCTTTGTTGGAATCATTTTCTCCACTTCATCCAACCCTTTTCCCCCTAAGACAAGTTGTGAGAGTTCTTTTCCATCTTTGTCGAGTCTGGTGATCCATACATCTTTGGAACCATAACCTTTGGATGAGTTCTGTACATTTCCGGCTACAAAAAAGCCCAGATCGGTAGTCTGAATCACTGCTCTTGCTTCTTCATCGGAACTTGTTCCTAAGGTTTTCTGCCATAGCTCATCTCCAAATTCATTAATTCTGATCAGCCAGATATCTGATCCGCCTTTGGAATCGTCTTTCTTATCCAATCCTTTTCCGGAATACGATGTTCCCGCCAAGAGAAATCCTCCATCCTGAGTAGATACTGTAGCAGAGAGATAATCATGGTTATTGCCTGAGAAATATTTTTCCCAGGATTCTTCTCCCTGTTGGTTCAGTTTAACCAGGTGGAAATCGTAACCGTTATTCTGTCTGCTTCCCTGTTGGAGTTTGTCACTCTGTATTGAGCTTCCTGTGATCAAATACTGCTGATCTATTGTTGTAGTGACCTGACTTAGAAAATCCTGAGTTGAGGATTTGATATCTTTTTGCCAGAGAACTTCCTGAGCTGACAGCCCAAGAATGGTGCATACAGTACATGCACTGAGATAAATCTTTTTCATTCCCGTGTTATTTTTGAGTTTAATGATTAGCTTTTTAAATTGGTACAAATTTAACTTTTTTTAGTTCACACAAATCACATGAATGCGATTTAATATAAAATATTTCTAATCATGAGGATATCTTATTACATTTTTATCACCTCACATTATCTTCTACAAAGCTAATACAGCATTGCGACAGAAGCTGTCGTAACAAAAACAAAAAAGGGCCAGCCCCGAAGAGCCAACCCTCAAAACATTAACTGTTTACTGATTGAATTATGATGTTTCTTTATTTCCAGCCACCACCCAGGCTTTTATAGATATCCACTACGGTACTTAACTGTTTTTGTTTCGCTTCTATAAGTTCCATTTTAGCATCCAAAGCATCTCTTTGATTCAGAAGAACCTCAAGATAATCTGCTCTGGAATTCCTGAACAACTGGTTCGCAATATCAATAGACTGATCCAGGGCTTTTGTTTCCTGAGATTTCAACTGATAATACTGGTCTATATTTTTAATCTTCGACATCAGATTGGCTACGTCCAGATAAGCATTTAAAATAGTTTTATCATATTCATATAATGCCTGTACCTGTTTAGCATCTGCTGTCTGAAAGTTAGCCTTGATAGCGCTTTTATTAATCAATGGACCCGCCAGCTCACCTACAAGGTTATATGCAATAGATTCCGGCATTTTTACCAGATAAGAAGGCTTAAATGCTTCCAATCCTAAGGTTGCAGAAATTTCCAATGATGGATAAAACTCTTTTCTTGCTGCCTCTACATCAAGCTTTGAAGCCTTTAATTCCAATTCTGCCTGCTTAATATCAGGACGATTAGCCAGCAATTGTGAAGGAATTCCCGTATAAACCGTTGGCGGAATAGTTGACATAAAGTTTTCCTTTGTTCTAACAATCGGCTGTGGATACCTTCCTAACAGAGCATTAATCTCGTTTTCCTTTTCCGTAATCTGTTGGCGAATGGTATATTCTGAAGCTTTAGATTTTGCTAATTCTGCTTCAAATTTCTTTACCGCCAATTCTGTTGCAGCAGCTGCCTCTTTCTGAATTTTGGAAACTTCCAATGCCCTTTGCTGAAGTTTGATATATTGTTGAATAATATCCAATTGATTATCAAGAGCTAATAATTCATAGTAATTATCTGCAACTTCCTCAATAAGATTAGAAAGAACAAAGTTTTTCCCTTCTACTGTAGAAAGATAATGAGCCACTGCAGACTCTTTTTCTGTTCTTAATTTTTTCCAGATATCAATTTCCCAGTTAGCCATTAAACCTCCTTCAAAATTTCCAAGGGGATCTGGCATTTCTCTTCCCGGTTCTATTTCTGTGGTAGCATCTCCGGCTCCTTCACTTGTATAACGGCCAGCTTTTTTTAATCCGGCTCCTATTCCGGCAGAAACCGTTGGAGTAAGCCTACCCTTTTTTGCTAAAACCCCACTTTTGGCAATTTCAATTTCCTGAAGCGTAATCATAAGCTCCTGGTTATTCTTTAAGGCTGTTTCAATAAGGCTTACCAGATTTGGATCAGTAAAAAACTGTCTCCACGGAGTAGTTCCACTGTTATTATTTGCATCCTGTGGTTCTTCCTGATTGAAGTTCTGAGGTATATTTGTTTTTACCTCGTCTTTTATGACGGTCGCCATTGGAGCCTTACAACTTGCTAAAACAAGAGATAAGGCAATGGCTGTTATGATATTTTTAGTCTTCGAATTTTCCATCGTGTTCATAAGGTTCAGTTTGTTCTGTTAAAGGATTTTCTTCTTCATATCTTGCCAGCCTGGATTTTTCAGCAATGGTTCCGAAGATGTAATATAATCCTGGAATAATCATCAGTCCGAAAACAGTTCCAATTAACATACCCCCGGCTGCTGCAGTTCCAATTGTACGGTTTCCTATTGCTCCGGGGCCTGTTGCCACTACTAACGGAATTAATCCCGCAACAAAAGCAAATGATGTCATCAGAATCGGACGGAAACGAATAGCAGCTCCTTCAATGGCAGCTTTTGCTACCGGAATTCCTTCTTCCGCTTTCTTCTGTACAGCAAATTCAACAATCAATACAGCATTCTTACCTAAAAGCCCAATAAGCATTACCATAGCTACCTGAGCGTAGATATTGTTTTCCAATCCTAATAATTTCAGGCATAAAAAAGCTCCGAAAATACCTGTAGGAAGAGATAAGATCACCGGTAAAGGAAGAATAAAACTTTCATACTGTGCAGAAAGAATCAGATACACAAATCCAAGACATACCAGGAAGATAAATACCGCTTCATTTCCACGGCTTACTTCATCTTTGGAAATCCCCGCCCAGTCAATACCAAAACCTCTCGGAAGTGTTTTATCCGCCACTTCCTGAATCGCTTTAATCGCCTGTCCACTACTGTATCCCGGTGCCGGAGTTCCACTTACCTCTGCTGAGTTATACATATTATGTCTTGTAATCTCAGACAATCCGTATACTTTTTCAAGATGCATAAAGTCTGAATAAGGCACCATCTGATCTTTATCATTCTTTACATACAGTTTTAAAAGATCTGTTGGCAATGCACGGTATTGAGGTCCTGCCTGAACAATCACCTTATAAGGCCTGTCGAAACGGATAAAACTGGTTTCATAGTTTGAACCGATAAGGGTTGACAGATTATCCATAGCTTTTGCAATGGTAACGCCCTTCTGTTCTGCAAGATCATTATCCACACGAAGCATATACTGAGGGAAACTGGCAGAGTAGAACGTAAATGCAGACCCAAGTTCCGGACGCTTTTTCAGTTCCTTCACAAAATCATTACTCACCTGCTCCATTTTATGATAATCACCGCTTCCCGCTTTATCCAGCAGACGAAGCTCAAAACCTCCTGCCGCTCCATACCCTGGAATAGATGGCGGTTGGAAGAATTCAATATTGGCTCCCGGAATATTCTTGGCTTTTTCTTCCAGCTTTTCAATAATTTCAGCCGCAGACTCTTTACGTTCATCCCAACTTTTAAGGTTGATCAAACAGGTTCCTGAGTTGGATCCGGTTCCCTCTGTTAAAATCTCATAACCAGCCAATGAAGAAACAGATTTTACCCCATCAACATCTTCAGATTCCCTCAATAATTCTTTGGCAATCTGATTCGTTCTTTCCAAAGTAGATCCTGGCGGAGTCTGAATAATTGCATAAATCATCCCTTGGTCTTCAGCCGGAATAAATCCTGAAGGAAGTGAGTTACTCAGGAAGAATGTACAGGCACAGAATGCTAATAATAATGGTAATGTAATTCCTTTTTTGGTAACTGTCTTCTTCAGCATCCCTTCATATTTCCCAGCACCTTTTGTAAACAGGTTATTGAATTTATCAAGGAAAATCGTAATTGGTGTTCTCTTTTTAGCTTTTCCGTGGTTGTTTTTCAGGATTAAAGCACATAATGCCGGTGTTAAGGTTAAAGCCACAACCCCCGATAGAATAATGGACGATGCCATCGTAATCGAGAACTGACGGTAAAATACACCAACCGGTCCGGACATAAACGCAATCGGAATAAATACAGAAGCCATTACCAGAGTAATTGCGATAATTGCACCGCTGATCTCATGCATTGCTTCTTCCGTAGCTTTCAAAGGGGAAAGGTTCTTCTCTTCCATCTTGGCATGGACGGCTTCAATAACTACAATAGCATCATCTACCACAACCCCAATAGCCATTACCAAGGCAAAAAGCGAGATCATATTCAAGGTAATTCCAAATGCTGACATCACAGCAAAGGTTCCTACCAATGAAACCGGAACCGCTAATGCAGGAATTAAAGTTGAACGCCAATCTCCAAGGAAAAGGAATACCACGATAGCTACCAGTATAAAGGCTTCAAATAAGGTATGAATTACTTTTTCCATTGAAGCATCCAGGAATCTGGAAACGTCATAACTGATATCATAATGCATTCCTTTCGGGAAGTTATTTTTTTCAAGATCAGCCATTAATGCTTTTACATTCTTAATAACATCACTTGCATTAGATCCATAAGACTGTTTCACGGTAATTGCTGCAGAAGGCTTTCCGTTCAATGTGGAATAAATATCATACATTGAACTTCCGAACTCAATATCTGCAACATCTTTCAATCGTATTGATTCACCATCCGGTTTGGCTCTTAGGATGATATTTCCATAATCTTTTTCATTATTAAAACGACCCGGATATTTCAATACATATTCAAATGACTGAGAACGTTTTCCTGAGCTTTCTCCGGTTTTTCCCGGAGACGCTTCCAAACTCTGATCATTCAGAGATTCCATCACTTCATCTGCTGAAATGTTATACGCTGTTAACCTATCCGGTTTAAGCCAGATACGCATTGCATATTCACGTGTTCCCAAAATATCAGCAAAACCAACTCCACTTACCCTTCTCAATTCAGACATTACGTTGATATCTGCATAATTGAAAAGGAACTTCTGATCGGCTTTCGGATCATCACTGTACAGGTTAATGTACATCAACATATTGGGTTCTTCACGGGTAATTTTAACCCCTTCACGAACTACCAGAGGTGGTAATTTATTAACTACAGAAGATACACGGTTTTGAACGTTTACCGCTGCAACGTTAGGGTCAGTTCCTAGGTCAAATACCACCTGAATAGAGGCTTCTCCATCGTTTCCGGCATCCGAGGTCATATATTTCATACCAGGAACCCCATTTAGCCCTCTTTCCAGAGGAATAACAACAGATTTAATCAATAGTTCGTTGTTGGCTCCGGGATATTCTGCGGTAATATTTACTTTAGGCGGAGAAATAGAGGGAAACTGAGTCACCGGAAGTTTTACCAATGACAGAATCCCCATAAACACAATAATCAATGAGATTACAATAGACAGAACGGGTCTGCGGATGAATTTCTTAAACATACTACTTCACTTTAGAGACCACTACTCTGCTTTTAATTTCAATGACTGAAGGACTTTTCTAGGATCCTGGAATTTTGTTTTCACTTTTTGGTCATCCTTCACCTTCTGAACACCTTCCAAAAGAATCTGATCTCCTTTTGAAATTCCGGAAGCTACCACATATAAGTCAGGAAGTTCGTAAGCAATTTTAATATTTCTGGATTTCGCAGTACCGTTTTTATCGATAACAAATACATACTTCTGATCCTGAATTTCATACGTAGCCTTCTGAGGAATAATGAGCGCATTGTGAACTGGCATCGTCATCTGTACTTTTCCGGTTTCTCCGTTTCTCAAAAGCTTATCTGGGTTAGGAAACTTGGCACGGAAGGCAATATTTCCGGTTTCATTATCAAACTCTCCTTCAATAGTCTGAATTTCTCCTTTTTGAGAATAAGTTTCACCATTGGCAGTAATCAGAGATACCTGATTGCTTCCTCTATCTGCTGCGTGAGTCTGGTAACTGAGATATTCCGGCTCAGAAACATTGAAATACGTATAGATACTTGTATTGTCTGACAAGGATGTCAACAGATCACCTTCATCTACTAAGCTTCCTAATTTCAAAGGAATTCTGTTGATAATTCCTGAAAACGGAGCTTTAATATCTGTAAAAGACAAATGAATCTGTGCCAGTTTCATTTCAGCATTGGCTGCATCCAGTTTCGCTTTAGCCATTGCTTTTTCGTTTTTGGATACGATATTGTTTCCAGCTAATGTGCTGGCATTTTTCAGTTCAATAGAAGCCTGTTCTACTTCTGCTTTTGCTTTTAATAATTCTGCCTGATACAGTTTAGGCATAATACGAAACAGAGTTTGTCCTGCTTGTACATATTGCCCTTCATCCACAAAAATTTTCTCAAGGAATCCTTTTTCCTGTGCTCTTACTTCAATGTTTTTTACAGACTGAATCTGAGCTACATATTCCTTATTAATTACAGTGTCCATCACTACCGGAGATGTTACCGGATAAGTGGTTGCTTCTTCTTTTTCCTCTTTTTCTTATTGCAGCTTACAGCCAGTAAAAGGACACTAAGTGCAATACCTGAGGCAACTCTTTTTATCATAATTCTAGAGTTTTATAAATCGTTAATGTTTTGATAGAAATAAATGGTAATAGAGAATAGCGCAATGTGATGATTACCAGCATACACAACGCAGAGCATCCCCACCTGAAATCAGGCAGAAACGTATTGAAAAAAATGAAATTTTAAATTCTTATGGAACGGATCAGAATAAACTTTTTGGCCGTAAGCCCCCAAATAAAACCGTGAATATCCGGTCTGAACTGTTTATTACTTTTTAATCCGAAAATATAGATCAGGCTAAAAACCCCGGCAAATACAACAATCGCCTGAAATACATCAGACAGCTGAAAGTCATTTTCCGTAAGCTCTAAAGTTGAACTGTCTATGGAATCTGCCATCTGCTGAATAGATAGTTTTTCAAAAGTCTGATTCAGCTTATTAGCTCTTTTAGGAAGATGATGAGAAACATGACCGGAATAGTCATTTCGCAGCGTTTTAACGTTCAATCTACTTTCTACTACAAATAGCAGAAAAAGACCGGTTAAAAAATATACTATAAAGTTTCTCATTTTGAAGTCGCAAATGTACACTTAGATTATTATATCATCATAATAGATTAACAAAATTTAACGCTTCTTTAAATAACCTGAATTCAAAAACTTATCAAATATTAAATATCATGAAAAACAGACATTTACAAGTAACTGATGTTTTTATCAATACAATATTATCACTTGATTCTCTCTTTTCTGGCTGAGTTAAGTCTTGTTTTCAGACATTTTTTGTTAACAGATTTATAATTTTTGAAAAATAGTAACGCGAAAACTAAACTTTATCATGATTTCGAATTATTAATATAAGCATATTGTTATTCTCTCTTTTTTGAATTATTTTTGCAAAAAATTTAAACAACAAATGAACAACGTAAAACCTTCCCTCTATACAACTGATAATAAATCGGTTAAAAAACCAGTTTCAACCTCTTCAATCCCAAATTTCTTACAATAAATAATCAGTTTCTGTTTCACTGAAGAATGTTTTAAAAAAATCAAACAAACGTTGACAAATAAAAACATATTGTTAGTTTATGAAAAATTAACATATATTTATTAAAAATATTTGTAATTTTATATAGTATTAACACCATAATTCATGAAACACTTTAAAATCACTTATCATTATGAAAAAATTATTAACAACAGTCCTTTTGGGACTGGCAGTTCTTTCCTCAACAGCGTGTAAACACCCCGGAAAAGATGCAGAAACCGTTACCGCTGCTACTCCAGAAAATACAGATGACATTTCAAAAAATGTTTATGTTGACAGCTATGGAGAAAAAATAGAAGTTACAATCAACCGCTCTAAAAATACAGCAACGATACATTTAAACGGTAAAACTTATGACCTTAAAAAAAGTGCTGCTTTACCAGAGTATACAGCCTCTAATGAAGAGTATCAATACTCTGAAATTAAAGGAAATATCACTTTTTTAAAAAAGAATGTAGATATGGTGCTTTTCCATCTTAAACAGGCAAAAAAAGAATCAGGTCCTGCAAAAATGGCATCGTATTAGCATATGTACACAAAGTAAAAGTAAAATTAAAATTTAAAATTTATGAAAAGCTTGTATTACTATTTATCCGCTCTTTTCCTGGCTGTATTTCTTGTTTCTTGCCAAACACAGACTGCACAGAAACCAACAACAGATATTACAGGAAAAAAATGGAAATTAACAGAGCTTAACGGTAAGCCGATTGAATTAAAGAACACAAAAAACAATCCTTATTTCAAACTTAACATGGAGGGAATGAGATATGAAGGTCATGCAGGATGTAATGGATTGGGTGGTACTTTTGAAATCAAGCAGGATGTGATGAGAATCAAATTCAATCAGGGAATGTCTACCATGATGGCTTGTGAGGATCTTGATATCGAAAATCAGTTTACAAAAGCAATCCTTGCTGCAGACAACTATTCTGTTAACGGAAACACGCTGACATTGAATAAAGCAAGAATGGCTCCTTTAGCCAAATTTGTTCTTGAATAAGAAAAAATAATTAGATTTAATATAAAAAGACGTCCTTGTATAGGGACGTCTTTTTTATTTATCATTTCAGATTATGATTTAAAGCGATTCAATGAAACTTCTTCATGCAATGGAATACCTTCTTCCATAAAACGGAACAGGTCTCTTGCAAAATAGCACCCGTTCAGAATCCCTCTTGCACCAAGTCCATTAAAAACATATAAATTATTATAGGTTTCATGTCTTCCAATAATTGGTCTTCGGTCTTTTACCGTAGGTCTGAATCCAAAATTCACTTCTTTTACTTCAAAATCATAAGGATAGAATTCTGAAAGTCCATTTACTAACTGATTAACAGCCGA
Source organism: Chryseobacterium sp. CH25 (assembly GCF_004119455.1). Classification (GTDB taxonomy): domain Bacteria; phylum Bacteroidota; class Bacteroidia; order Flavobacteriales; family Weeksellaceae; genus Chryseobacterium. The sequence goes on along the minus strand of NZ_NRQT01000014.1, from coordinate 98,610 downwards.
ATCATCAATATGATGGTGTAACTGTTCCCGATCATAAGTTCCTCCGTAGAAATAAAGTCCATTTCCTGTTGGGAAAAGGAAATGCTTCTTTTTAATGGTTATATTTTCCGGAATAGGTTGAGAAAGTTCAACTTTAATGTGATGCCCTTTATTGGGATTTACTGTGATATCTGAAAAATAAGGATTGTCTTTCACTCCCATTCCTTCACAGAAAATAATATTTTTGAAATTAAAATCTTTGTAAGTTGTTTCTGATGGATTCAATTTGGCGTATTCAAACTTTTCACTGATAAGAAATCCATTTTTTTCAAAATAATTGAATAAACCAGTGAAAAATCCATTAACATTCAATCTGGCAGACTGATTTACCTTTCCTGCAAGAAAATCGTTTTTTACCACATTTAAAGACTCAAATTTTTCATCTAAAAAATTAGATAATTCTTCGTTTCCAGATTTTTTAAGCCAAAGTTTCTGTTCATTTTCATCATGAAAGATTCTATGAATAGAGGCATCTATCAAATAGTTTTCACCAGTATATGATTCTATTTCTTTTAAACTGTCCTTCAGAAAGTCAATTTGCTCCTGAGCTTTCCAGAATGTGGTAAACTTTTTAAGAACTACAGGGTTGATAATCCCCGCTGAAACCTGTGAGGCACTTTTTCTTCCCTCAGAAAAGATCACAAAGGATTTATTATTCTTTATCAGCTGATGAGCTAAAAAAAGCCCTGCATATCCGTCTCCTACAATAATATAATCTACATTTCTCATAATAAAAAAACCTGAGTAAAAATACTCAGGTTTTCTATAAATATCAAGTGAAATTTAGTAATTCCACATATCATTTTCCATTTCAAGGATTTGCGACTTGATTCTATCGCTTTCTTCTAACTGATCATCAGCATCTTTAGGAATATAGTCCTTAATAGTACCGTCTCCTAAACCGCTTGAAGATTTGTAGATTACAGAAGAGAATCTTCTTGCATTGATGATATCATCAAAAGACAGATCTGCAGAAGAGTTTTTTCTATTGTAAACATAATTGTTTGCTAAGATATCTCTCGCATTCGGATAGAAAATCCAGAATAGGTCGATAAGATCATCATTGCTTGCAATTGGCTTACCATCTGGACCTATAACTCCCTGTACTGCTGGATCTGGTCCCATTGCTGCAATACCAAGAGGTCTGTATTTCATCTGTCCGTCTCTCTTATCTACGAACCACATACCCATAATTTTAAGAACTTTTACTTTCTCAGTAGTCGTCTTAAATACATCGGTATATTCTTTTTTCTCCTGTTCTGTTAATTGTCTTCCAGAGTTTAGAATATCGATAGCTGCATCGTTGATTCTAACGTTCTCCAATCTTTTCTGGATTCCTTCCGGTGAAAGCTTTAAAGTAAAGTTTTCATCATCATACACCTGCTCAATTTTACCACTTAAAGCTGCATCTAACAGTAACTGGTATAGAGATCTTGTTGGTGTAGAAAGAAGACCATCAGGGTTATCATAGTAAAATGGCTGATTGATTTTATCATTCATATCAATGATTTCCCAAACAAACATACTTTTAAGAATGTCTTTGTCTTCCACAAATCCATATTCAAGAGGCTTTACTGTTTTATCAATAATAGTATCACCAACTTTTTGTTTGTTCTCCGCTCTCATGTTTCTGAATTCTTCTGGAGAAGAAGCGTTCAGAATAGTCTGGGAAAATGCAAATCCCGAAACTAATACTAAAAGGGTGCTAATATATTTTTTCATAATAAATTACAATTTTAGTCCTATTGAACATTAATAATTATAGGAGTAATGTTTTTAATCTGTTGACCTTCCAATCCTTGAGCTGTTGCTTTGATATCGAAGATAGATACTACATCTCCTGCTCTCAGATTCTTGATTAATCCTGCTGCTTCACTTAATGTATTTCCGTGGATCAATAGTGCTGCTCTACCAGGTACTCTTACCATGAACTGTGTTACGTTAAACGAAACAGGGAAGTCGAAATCAGGAATAGCAGCCTGTACAGATTGGTTAGGAATAGAAGTTGCCGGCATCGACAATACATTCTGTCCTCTCATCTGCCCTTGTGGTGGCGGAACATTCTTAATTCTATATTCAAATACCTGAGATACTGTTTTTCCGTAAGGATCAATTCCAGATAATGTAATTTTCACTGTAGTCCCTGTTGAAGGTTTTACAATCCATTTACCAGGTCCTGTATTTCTTACAGTAGCTCCCGGAGCTGATAATGAAAGTTTAGAGTTGTCTGCACCTAAGATAGATCCAGATACAGGGTTCTCCAATCCTCTATACATTACATTCATCTTATCAGCAGAAAGTAATAATCCTTTTTCAAGTTTTACTTCTCTAGGTCCTGCAATTACATTATAAGTATGCGTCCAAGGGAAAGATTGTGGCTTACCTGAAGCATCCGTTAATGTGATTGTACCAGATAATTTATGTTCTCCGATACCTGCTCCTGAAATAGGAATAATACCTTTACCATTTTCCTGCTTGCTTACTCCGGAAATGCTGATCTTATTACTGTTAGAATAAGTACCCAACATTACTTTTACTTCAGCCTGCTTACCTGCCTGAATATCTGTAGGTCCGGAAACAATAGGCTCATAGCTTGTAAATTTGATACTCGCATCTACTTTTTCCTGAAGCATTAAAGCTAATGCATCAGACTGTACATTTCTGGCATCATTTTGGATAATTTCCAAATTAGATATAGCAGCAATGAGTGGCTGATGATAAAATTTATTTTGGAACCAAGTTTTCTCATTTGGAGATTTTCCTTTAGGGTATTCTGCAATAAGAGACCTGTTAGCTCTCTCAACTAAATCAACTAGCTGAGGGTTCTTACCAAAAGTAGTATTAATATAATTTCTTACATCATCAATTTTACCTTTTAAATCTAAAGCATTTTTTGATGGTGAATTTTCGTCTCCTTCTTTAAAGAAATATTCAGTAGTTGCTTCGTTGTTGTTTAGCGCAGCGAAGTTTTCACTTACATCAATCTCTTTTCCGGTTTTAGGATCTTTATCATGAAACTCAGATTGTTTTTTTAACAGATCTTTGATCTCCTGAGCATGTTTCACCAATGCATCAATCTTGGATTTTAAGGTTTTATAATCTTCCCAAGGTTTTGCATAAGTATCCGGAACCTGTTGAGCTTTAGCTTCCAGTGTTTTTTCAAAAATCTTTTCGTTTTTATTTTCCGTTAAACGTCTTGTTTCGTTTAAGGCTATTGTTGAATCATAATATGATCTGATGATTTCTGCATCAATGTTTAGGGCCATCATCGCGATGAACACCAGATACATCAGGTTGATCATCTTCTGACGAGGGGTCTGTTTTCCTTGTGCCATTCTCTTTTCTTTGTTTTTTGATTAAATAGTTTAAGTTCAGAAATGGTTAGGAATTAAGACTTCATAGCAGTTAGCATACCACCATAAACTCTATTTAAGTTATTAAGATTAGATGTTAAACCTTGTAGCTCTTGATTGAATTTTTCAGAATGTTCAACAGATTTCTGCATGTCAGAAACATATTTAGTAGCAAATTCTGCCTGTTTCTTACCGCTTTCCAACTGCATTGCATATAATGCATTCATACTTTCCATATGCTGAGCAGCCTTGTTCAACTGATCATTATATTTATGAGTAGAAGCAGAAACGTCAACAGTTTGGTTGATTTGATCTACAGAACTTGAAAACTTGTCAATTCCAGTTCTTAGTCTTTCAAATAATTGAACATCTAATCTTGCATCTTCAAGCATTTTATCCAATTTAGTAGAAAGAGAATTTTCAAGTTCAGCAAATTGGTTACCTGTATTTCTAGTGGTTACATTTGAGTGTAATGGATTTGGGTTAGCATGTTTATCTAATAGTTCAGGATAAACATTTTCCCAAGCATAAGACTCTTCAGTTTTTGGAGGGTCAAATGCAAAGATGATAAAGATAATCGCCTCTGTAATAAGCCCTACAGTAAGAGCAATATTACCGTTAATTGGTCCCAGGGTTATGTGAGTAATTTTAAGCCAAGCTCCAAGAATTACAATTGCAGCACCGAATGAATAGAAGAAATTCATCCAAGCATCTTTCGTCTTAAACATATTGAGTTAGTTTTTTTAATGTTAAATAAAATTGTATTGAAAAATAATTGTTTTGGTTTTGTTATCTGTTAACTCTTCTTGGCTTAACAGCTGCTTCAGGAATGTCCTGTACAGTTCTAAATCCGATATAGCTTCTAGCAGAATCTTTTCTTTCCCAATCTCTGGCCCCAGTCATTAACGCATATCCTATATCTTTCCAAGATCCACCTCTTACAGATTTTTTAGTATCCTTTGTATCTTTAGTAGAAGGATTTAATGTAGAAGAGAATCCGTATGAAGAATTGTTAAATGCAGATACTGTCCACTCAGAAACGTTTCCAGCCATATCATACAACCCAAACCCATTTTTCTTAAATTTCTTAACCGGAGCTGTATATGTATAAGTACCTTTTTTCTCGTCTTCCATATAATTACCTCTCTTAGGTTTGAAGTTAGCTAAGTAGCAACCTCTGTCATCCATTAAATATGGACCTCCCCAAGGGTAAGTGGCATTTTGCATACCTCCTCTTGCAGCATATTCCCATTCAACTTCGGTAGGAAGACGGAACTGCAATGGTCTTTGTTTTTTTCTTTTTAAACTTTCGTTATAATCAGTTTTCAATTTAGATCTGAAGTTACAATAAGCTCTCGCCTGATCCCAGGTTACACCCACTACAGGGTAGTTTTTGTAAGCCTTGTGCCAGAAATACTGTTCAAACAATGGCTCATTGTAAGCAAAGTGGAAATCTTTTACCCAAACCGTAGTATCGGGATAAATCGCGATACTTTGGCTTTTCAGGTAATTGGCTCCTCTTTCGTTATCTGCAAGTGCAGCGTCCATATCTCCCCAACGGTACGTATACTTCAACTTACTTACATCTAAAATTCTTTCGTTTCCAATTCTTGAAGAAGCAGGCAAGTACATAGATTCCAGAACTTCTGCGTATTCTACATCCGGATATTTTGAAGTACTCCAGTGCAAAGGAATTTTCCAGTCTAATCTCTTGCTTGCGTCATAGGTTCCGTCTTCACGACCACCCTGACCTTCCATATATTCCTGATAAGGTGTTAAATTTTCTTCTTTTTTAGCAAGGTATGCATAATCTCCTATGCTGGCTCCTCTACGACCGCCTTCGTCGCCACCTTCTCCGGCAGCTTCAGCAAGTAGAGTTCTTGCGATAGAATCTCTTACATAGTTGATAAATACCCTGTATTCTGAGTTGGTAGTTTCTGCTTCATCCATGAAGAAAGAAGAAACAGTAACTGTCTTCAATGATGCTTTTTCAGGTGTATTTGTTGGATCCTGGTCTGCTAAACCAGCAACAAATGAACCTGCAGGAATTGCAACCATTCCGTATGGTCTTTCCGCAACAAATGATTTAGTTTTTTCTCTTGGTATCAATTCTCCTTTTGTTCCTGGCTTCCCTACAGAAGAGCTGCCACCACCTGAACAAGATACCGATGCTACCGACGCAGACAATAATAAAAGAAATATCCTTTTCATGTTAATTTTTATAATTAAGCCGTAAATATATAATTTTTTTAAGAAACTTTTAAGATTTATTTTGAAATAACGAAAGAAATCTAAATTTATTTTATTTACAACTAATTTTTATTCCACAGTTACAGATTTTGCCAAATTTCTTGGCTGATCCACGTTCGCTCCTCTGTATACTGCTATGTAATAAGCAAGCAATTGTAATGGCACTGAAGCCACAATTGGAGAGAAACATTCTGAGGTTTCAGGAATTTCAATAACATAGTCTGCCATTTCGCTAACCTGACGGTCACCTTTGTTAACAACAGCTATAATTTTTCCTTTTCTTGCTTTGATTTCCTGAACATTACTTACAATTTTATCATAGTGTCCTTTTTTAGGTGCTATAATAACAATTGGCATATTCTCATCAATCAGAGCGATTGGTCCATGCTTCATTTCCGCTGCCGGATACCCTTCTGCATGGATATAAGAAATTTCTTTTAGTTTTAATGCTCCTTCTAAGGCTGCAGGATAGTTGTATCCTCTTCCTAAGTAAAGGAAATTAGTAGCTTTCACAAAATCTTTCGCAATATTTTGAGTCAGCTCATGAGTAGTATTTAATACTTCTTCAATCTTTTTAGGAATAGCATCAAGCTCTGCAATTAAGCTCATAAATTCAGCATTTCCTAAGTTTCCATTGTGCTTACCTAATTTAAATGCAATTAAAGTAAGAATAGTTAACTGTGCTGTGAATGCTTTTGTAGAAGCTACTCCAATTTCAGGACCAGCGTGGGTATATGAACCAGCATCTGTAATTCTTGCAATAGATGAATCTACTACGTTACAGATACCATATATAAATGCACCTTTTTCTTTTGCAAGTTTTAAAGCTGCCATTGTATCTGCAGTTTCTCCTGATTGAGAGATAGCAATTACAACATCTTTATCAGTAATAATAGGGTTTCTATATCTGAATTCAGAAGCATATTCTACCTCTACCGGAATTCTTGCATATTCTTCGATAAGATACTCTCCAATAAGACCTGCGTGCCATGAAGTACCACAAGCAATGATAATAATTCTATTAGCATTTTTGAACTTTTCCACATGGTCCCAGATCCCTGCCATCTTAATCACTCCTTCATCTACAATAAGTCTTCCTCTCATTGTATCATGAATAGATTTAGGCTGTTCAAAGATCTCTTTCAGCATGAAGTGCTCATATCCGCCTTTTTCAATCTGCTCTAAGCTTAATTTAAGTTCTTGAATTTCAGGCTCAATTTTAGAATTGTCATTAATTGTTCTGATATCTACTCCATTTTCAAGAGAAATGGTAGCCATATGCCCTTCTTCAAGGTAAATAGCCTCTTTTGTAAATTCTACGAAAGGAGAAGCATCAGAAGCAATGAAATATTCTTTATCACCCAATCCGATAGCTAAAGGAGATCCTAATCTTCCCACTACCAATACTCCAGGATAGTCTTCATGAAGCACTGTGATAGCATATGCTCCATATACTTCATTTAAAGCATATCTCACAGCTGCCGGGAAATCAATTTCAGGATTAAGATCCATGAAATATTGAATAAGGTTCACCAATACTTCAGTATCTGTTTCAGACTTGAAAGTAAATCCTTTTTCTGTAAGCATCGTTTTAATGGTATCATAATTTTCAATAATACCATTGTGTACTAGTGCTATTTTTCCGTTATTTGACAAATGCGGGTGAGAATTTCTGTCGCTAGGAACTCCATGGGTAGCCCAACGGGTGTGTCCCATACCAATTTTGGCTGTTCCTTTTAATTGCTTGGAAATATTCACCAAATCCTCCACTTTACCTTTTGTTTTTTCTACTTCAAGCTTGTTGTTTGAACCTTCTAAAACAATTCCGGCACTATCATACCCTCTGTATTCCAGTCTTCTAAGACCATTAATTACGATCTCATAAGCATCCTGAAAACCTGTATATCCTACTATTCCGCACATATTTATTTTATCTTGTGTTTATTGTGTTTTATTTATTGTTTAGCTGTTGAATAAGTAACCCTAAGCTGAACTCTCTCATCCGGCTTTTTAGGATCGATAGGAGTGCTTTTAACTCCAAACAGAACAACTCTGTTCATATCAGTAGCTCTGGTTGTATAATTTGGACCATAAACACCTCCATTAGTGCTCTTCACAAATGCGCCTAAATTAAGATACAGCATTTTATCCGCAGCTAATACCTCAGGCTTTTCAACAATATCCTTAAGGGTTTGTGTGACTACGAAGTCATAATATTCATATTCAACATTTTCTATCGTTGCCTTGCCGTAAGTATACATAGGGAATCCTTTCAATAAATCCGATGTAAAGACAGGTTTTCCCTTAGCATCAACATCCGGTAGAAGTGTAAACTTACGGTCTGCCGTTACAGACTCAGCATTATTAAATGTTTTATTCTTATCTACAAATACTCTAATTTTAGCACCTACAATCCCTGCTTTTTTATCATTAAATGCTTTTTTTAAATCTTCAATTGTAGATTTTTCAATTTTCAATCCAATAGAAGCTCCTCCCATTCCCTGAACAAAAAGAGATGCATCACCATTTTTTGTATCTGCATTTTTTACTGCATCGTCAGCAGGGTAACCTCCTCTTGCATATTCATACTTTCCAACATGAGCATTAAGGCTTCCCAAATCAAAATTAAGTACAGATTGTGATCTCGTTACAGTACCATTAGCTGTTCTATCAGATTTATAGTACATGATAACTTCCATATCATTAGGAGCAAACTGGAATAGATAACCGTCAGTATTTTCAACAGAAAGTTGAATTCCTTTGAAATGTCTTGTAAAGTTAGCAGCATCCTGAAGCTTAGGATCTCCTTTTAGATCAAGTATATTTGTCTGGAAGAAAGTTTTATCCAAATTTATTCTAAAACCTAATTTACCATCAAAAACATTCAAATTATCTGATTTTTTAGTAACTGTTACAGTACTTACATATCCATCAAATATGGCTGATCCAAGCAATTTGTCTGTATTTATATTTACTTTTCCATTAGAGTAAGTGAACTCTTTTTTACTTGCATCTATGAAATCAGTAACTTCGTGTACATTAATTTTCATAGACTTAAAATCGCCATCAGTCTTACCGTATTTACGAACCGGATATGTTTTTTTCTCTATTGAAACAGCCACTTTATCATTACCAACAGGAAAATCACTTTTTTCATAAGCACCAGGTGCTATTACTTTATCTGTGAAATAATAAGTATCATCAGCAGTATTGGCTGGTGTTCTTACCACTAATACAACAGAATCTACTACTGGTTTATCTCCAAAATCAAAGCTGCTTGGCATTCTCAACTGAGTAGCATAAGATGCTTTCTGCATTCCGAACTGATCGTCTTTAAATGCTCCCAAAACAGCCACAGAAGCTCCTCCTGTAGCAAAAAGTCTTGTTGCATCACTTTTGATAGAGTCATTGTTATTGATATTGTAGGCAATAACACTATATAAATTTTCGTTACCAACTGCTGCGTCTTTATCAAAGAGCTGCTGACCAAGAGAATCCGGGTCTGGTTCACAGTTATAAAGAATTGCACTTCCGAAAACCGCCAAAAGAAGCATGGCGAAAGTCCTTTTAAGAGTATGAGTCATTAAAAATGTGTTTTTAATAAAGTTGATTTATAGAATCTACGTCAAGATACTCCGACTTTTGAGTCGCTGTTTCATTGAAAGCCTTATCAAGGTCTTCATCAAGGAATTCATCTCCTTTCACAACAGTATCCACATAGTTCATACTTTCGATAACAAAACTTTTGATCGTTGGGTTATCTAACGCTTTTAATCCTGAAATATTATCAAACTTCAGCTTTTCATCGATCTTTTTATCAAGTTCCGCTTCTTTCTCATTATATAGAGAAAGAACAATTTTCGCATCCTTGAAATAAGTATCTGATTCGTAGTAAGTTTTAAGATAAATTGGAACAAATGAAGACATCCATCCATTTAAATGAATAACATCCGGTACCCAGTTCAGTTTCTTGATGGTTTCAATTACTCCTCTTGCAAAGAAAATAGCTCTTTCGTCGTTATCATCGAAAGGGTTTCCTTCGTCATCGAAATAATATTGTTTTCTTTTGAAGTATTCTTCATTGTCTATAAAGTAAACCTGAAGTCTTTCCCCCGGAAGAGACGCTACTTTAATGATAAGTGGCTGATCCAGGTCATTGATAATAATATTCATCCCTGAAAGACGGATCACCTCATGAAGCTGGAATTTCCTCTCACTTATTTGTCCAAATCTTGGCATAAAAACTCTTACATCATTGCCCTCATTGTGCATCTTAAGCGCCATTTTGTTTACCACAGCGGCCATATTTGTATCTTCCTGGTATGGATACATCTCTGTAGTAATGTACAGTATTTTTTGATTCGGCATAAACTTTCTATCTAATTTTTGTAAAAATGCTTTAATGTGCAAAATTACAAAAAAACATCCAACATTATTTTAATTAACATTTTTTTACGAAAATTCCCTTTACCAAATTGGTAAAAACACATTTTATTATATGATATTTTTAGTATTTTTGAATAAGTATTAAAATAAACTATGGAAGTTATAAAAAACAGGAAAATCCTTCAGGATTTCATTGAAAGACAGAAGGAAATGGGAAAAAGAATTGGCTTTGCCCCTACGATGGGAGCTCTGCACAAGGGACATCTTTCCCTGTATGAAGAAGCAAAAAAGGAGAATGACCTTGTTATTTCTTCAATTTTTGTAAATCCAACCCAATTTAACAATCTTGAGGATCTTGAGAAATATCCAAGAGATGTTAACAGAGATATCCTGATTCTGGAAAAGTCTGGCTTAGTAGACGCGGTTTACATTCCTGAAGTAACAGATATTTATCCTGAAAAAGCAGAAAGCCAACATTATGATTTTGATGGCCTGGAAAATGAAATGGAAGGAAAATCCAGACCGGGACACTTTGACGGTGTAGGAACTGTTGTAGAGGAATTATTCAGACAGGTACAACCTGACAATGCTTATTTTGGAGAAAAAGATTTCCAACAACTGGCTATTATCAGAAAAATGGTTAATAAAAAACACCTTCCCGTTAATATAAAAGGTGTTCCGATTTACAGAGCTGATAACGGACTGGCGTTGAGTTCAAGAAACCAGAGACTTCATGAAGACCGAAAAGAAGCTTCTAAAATTATTTATGAAACCCTAAACAAGGTTAACGATTGGTTCAGAACAGTTAGCATTCCTGAAATCAAAGAAAGAGTAACGGATATTTTTGACGGTCAACAGGGGATGCAACTGGAATATTTTCTGATTGCGGACGAAAACACTCTACAGGAAACCGATTTTTTCTATAAAGACAGAAAATTCAGAGCTTTTATTGTAGTAGTAGTTGATGGAGTCAGATTAATTGACAATATGCATTTGGACTAGTATACGCACTACAAAGCTTATCCCTTAATAAACACACTCTGATCAATCAATGGTCAGAGTTTTTTTCAACAAAAATACAAGAGCAACAACACAAAATACTTAAAGGAAAAGCAGAATATTTTTAATACGTTTATGTCCTGTTTTAACACAAAAAATCAAAGGCCTCCGGAAGGAAGCCTTTGAAACACCAAATCACAAAATATTAATATGAAAAAATTTACTTTTCAGTAAACTTGTGACCCGGCTGGGATTCGAACCCAGGACCCATACATTAAAAGTGTATTGCTCTACCAGCTGAGCTACCGAGTCGGCCACAATTAAAATGAAATAAATTTCAATATTAATTATAAAATTTTCTTTGCAGTGCCTGCGACTGGACTCGAACCAGCACATCCTTAGGAAACCACCCCCTCAAGATGGCGTGTCTACCAATTTCACCACGCAGGCAATAAAATCACAAGATTTGTAATATTTATTGCTAGTGACCCGGCTGGGATTCGAACCCAGGACCCATACATTAAAAGTGTATTGCTCTACCAGCTGAGCTACCGAGTCGGCCACTTCATAAACAAGTTTTCATTTAAGCAATGTCCCTTGTTTTAAGTGGTGCAAAGATATGACTTTTTTCTTTATCTCAAAACTTTTTCGCAAATTTGTTTAAAAAAAATTCATGATAATTTCACTAATAGGATACATGGGCAGTGGCAAATCCCACATTTCCAAAATATTAAGCGATAAAATAGATTTCAAACTCATAGATCTTGATAAAGAGATTTCTAGAAGAAATAAATTAACCATTCCTGAGATTTTCGAAAAGAAAGGAGAAATTTATTTTAGAAAACTGGAAAGAGAAGCTCTCGAGGAAATCTTGGCTTCAGAAGAAAATGTAATATTAAGCCTTGGGGGCGGAACTCCTGTTTATTATAATAATATGGAAATCATCAATCATAATTCCAAAAGTGTTTTTTTAAGAGCTTCTGTAGGAACTTTGGTTGAAAGACTTTCCAAACAGAAAGAAAAAAGGCCATTAATTGCCAATATTTCTGATGAGGACCTCCCGGAGTTTATTGCCAAACATTTATTTGAAAGAAATCAGTTTTACAGTAAAGCTCAGCTTAGCGTAGGTACTGATTCCAGAGAACCTGAAGATATTGTTAAAGAAATAATAGAAAAGCTCTATCTCTAGAGCTTTCTATTTTTAATTTTCATCTTCGGTTTCGTTATCTGTTTCACCGAAGAAGTCATCCCAATCCGTAAAATCAGCATCAACATCGTTGCCTACATAATCATCCATATCTCTCCTGTCTTTTTTTGTAGGTCTTCCTTCTCCTTTGTTTCGATAGTAATCCTGAGTCATTTTACGAAGTTTCAGCAATTCGTACTGTTCCTTATCAGTTACATCCTGTATATGGAGTGGAACCAGTTTAGCTCCTATTCTACTTTTAGGAATCTGTAATACTTTTATTTTATAATCGATCTGGTTCTTGCGGATTTTAATAACATCTCCTTCTTTTACCTCCTTAGATGACTTTACGGCAGACGTTCCCATAGAAACTCTATTCTTTTTAATCTCCTCAGCTGCAATACTTCTCGTCTTATAAAAACGAATGCTCCATAAAAATTTATCTATTCTCATATTTTTTTATACTTTTGCCGTTATATTATTTGTAAAGTAATTAAAGTTTTTTGAAATGAAAAAAATATTTTTATATATCCTTGTAGGATCTGTGTGTTTTTCTGCGTGTAATAAAAGTGATGAGACAGAAACCTATAAAGAACCGGCAGACATTAATGTACAAAATAGCTATGATGATCAGGCTATTGCAAAATATCTGGATGAGAATTATCTGGATGCCCAAGGAAATATAAAAGCTTTCAGTGCCACAGATACTTCTGATGATAAAGAAAAAAAATTATCAGAATTGAACGTTGTGACACTTCCTTCAGGAACAAAGTATATTGTAAGAGAAGGAGCACAACCTGCACCAAGTGATGCAAAGGAGATTAAAGATGACAGTGTTATTAAAATAATGGGAAGAGGCTATGCTTATTTAGCTATTAATAACAACGGAAATCCTGTACTTTCTAGCCAAATTCCTTTCTTAAACACCATAGATGGGAGTACAATTCCTTTGAATGATCCTATGTATTTTTACGTAAAGCAAAGTACACTTGATGCTGCAACTACTGATGCTGCAAAACTAAGAAGCTACTATGAAATAGCAGGACTTAAAGAAGCATTAAAAAAATTCAGTGGTTTTGATTTACCGAATGAAGCACCTTATAACCTGCAAGGAGTAATTATCGTTCCATCAAGAGCTGCATTTGCAAGAAACGCTCATTATTCTTATCTAGGTTTATCTTACAGAAACAATTCATTTATTTTTAACTTCCAGATTTATGGAAGCCGAGCAAGACTTAGTAATGAAAAATAAAAATATAAACCACCTTTAGCCGGGTGGTTTTTTATTTATATAACAGTTTTTAAAGAACCTGACTATATTATGAATTCCTTAGATTAAACCACCTCTCTCCAGATATAATAAAGCCTTTAAAAGTCAACTTATATTATTTGTAAAAAATAAATCATAAAAAAAACAGATTAGAGATGTTCTAATCTGTTTTTTATGTTTAAAATAGCTTTTAAACAGTTTATCTTTTCTGCTATTAAGATCTTGCCTTTTGTTTTACATTTCCTAAAATATCCGGGAAATAAAGATCTGCAAGGTGATCAAATTCATCTCCTCTCATAAACATAGTAGCATCTACTTCTTCATAAGAGCTTCTTCCTGCTGCAGCTATAAGTTCATTGCAGGTATGAAGGGTATTTTTATGGAAATGATATACTCTTTCTGCTTTATCCGTAACATCCAATCCTTTGATCAACATTTTATCCTGAGTAGCAACTCCCGTAGGACAGTTGTTTGAATTACATCTTAAAGCCTGAATACATCCCAAAGAGAACATAAATCCTCTTGCATTATTACACATATCTGCGCCCATTGCTACTGCTCTTAGGATATCTAAACTTGTAAGCACTTTACCACTGGCAATAACTCTAAGTTTATTTCTCAGATTATAATTATTAAGAGTTCTGTTAACAAAGATCAGAGCTGGCTCCAAAGGCATTCCCACTCCATCTGAAAATTCCGGCGGTGCTGCACCTGTTCCTCCTTCTGCTCCATCAATAGTAATAAAATCTGGATAAATTTTTAACACATTCATTTGTACACAGACATCTTCAAACTCTTTGGTATCTCCGATACAAAGTTTAAAACCTACTGGTTTCCCTCCTGAAAGCTCTCTTAATTCCTGTACAAACCTCAACAGCCCTGCAGCATCAGAAAATGCAGTATGTGATGGTGGTGAGATAACAGTCATTCCAGGTGTTACGTGACGAATTGCCGCAATTTCCGGTGTGTTTTTGACTCCCGGAAGAACTCCGCCGTGTCCTGGTTTTGCTCCCTGTGATAATTTGATTTCAATCATTTTCACGTTAGGAAGCGTTGCATATTTAGTAAATAGCTCAGGATTAAATTTTCCTTCATCATCACGACAGCCGAAATATCCTGTACCAATCTGCCAACATAAATCTCCTCCTTCAAGGTGATAAGGTGAAATCCCTCCTTCTCCCGTATTATGAAAGAAATTTCCTTTCTTAGCTCCTCTGTTCAGTGAAATCTGTGCTCTGTCACTTAATGCTCCGAAACTCATGGCTGAGATATTAAATAATGAAGCATGATAAGGCTGTGTACACTGCTCTCCTCCTACCCAAACTCTCGGAAGTTCTTCTGATGGGGATTTTGCATAAATAGAATGCTTAATACCCTCATACTTTCTGTGATTTACTTCCAACTGTGTTCCAAAAGCTACTGTATCACTTATATTTTTAGCTCTTCTGTATACTGCAGAACGCTGATTTCTTGGGAACGGTTTCCCGTCTGTCTCCCTTTCAATGAAATATTGCTGCATTTCGGGTGAAATACTTTCGAAAAAGTACCTGAAGTACCCCAGTACCGGGAAGTTCCTCAGAATAGCATGTTTCGATTGGTAAGCATTGTACACACCCAATGCATAAATAGCGGATAGCAGCGTCGGTATCCAGTAATGCGCTTTTATCAGCAGTGCTACAATCCATGTAGCAGCTACTAATACAATTCCCCAAGATAAAAACTTATCTCTCATGAATGTAGTATTTAAAGTTTAAAAATAAATTTAGTAGAAATTTTGCAAAGAGCCTATGCTTTTGCTAAAAAACTTTGGTAGGAAGATTGCACAGAAACCGTGCCATCTGACAGGATTTTTTCTAAATTTAGAAATTCGATTTGATTTACGGATGCAGGATCAAAGTCTTTCTGGACTCTCACATAGTTTTCTGTGAAGCCAAACATTTTCCCGTCTTTATTTTCATGCTCCCAAAGTACAGGAAGCGTTTTTCCAAGTTGTGTCTGATAAAATGCCATTTTTTTCTTTTCAGAAAGAATTCTCAGCATTTTATTACGTTTTTTCTTTCAGCTACCGGAACTACACCTTCCATTGCAGCTGCTTCTGTATTTTCTCTTTCAGAATAAGTAAATACGTGAAGATAAGTGATAGGAAGCTCATTAAGGAAATTATAAGTTTCCATAAATAACTCCTCTGTTTCTCCCGGGAATCCAACAATCACATCTACACCAATGGCAGCATCAGGCATAACCTCACGGATTTTATTTACCCTGTCATTGTATAATTTGGTAAGATAACGACGTTTCATTTTTTTCAATAAATCATCGCTTCCGGATTGTAACGGAATATGGAAATGCGGAACAAAGCTTCTACTTTTAGAAACCAGTTCTATACTTTCATCCTTTAAAAGGTTAGGCTCAATGGAAGAAATACGGATTCTTTCAATTCCGTCTACTTTATCCAGTTCTGAGATAAGATCCAGGAATGTATGTTCGTGTCTCTTATTTCCAAACTCACCTTTACCGTAATCACCGATGTTTACTCCGGTAAGAACAATTTCTTTAATGTCCCTTGCAGCAATTTCTGAAGCATTTTTCAGAACATTTTCGATGGTGTCTGAACGCGAAATTCCTCTTGCCAATGGAATAGTACAGTAAGTACATTTGTAATCACATCCGTCCTGAACTTTCAGGAACGCTCTTGTTCTGTCGCCAATAGAATAACTTCCGATAAAGAAATCGGTTTCTTCAATCTCGCATGAATGAACAATTCCTTCGTTGTCTGATTTTTCCAAATCATCAAGGTAGCTAAGAATATTAAATTTTTCTTTAGCTCCTAAAACAAGGTCTACTCCTTCAATCTGAGAAATTTCTTCAGGCTTCAGCTGTGCATAACAGCCAACAATAACTACCAGCCCGTCAGGATTGGCTTTCATTGCTCTTTTTACGTGAAGTTTACACTCACGGTCAGCATTTTCAGTTACTGAACATGTGTTGATTACATACACATTAGCCTTCTCATCAAAGCTCACCTTATCATAACCTGCATCTGTTAATTGACGGGCAATAGTAGATGTTTCTGCAAAATTTAATTTGCAGCCAAGTGTATGATACGCGGCAGTTCTTTGAAAAGCAGACATGTGTTACTTCTGAATTTTATGGGTGCAAAGATAGTAATTTTAATAATAATCCAAGATTGATTCAATCTATTGTTTATATTCATCTCTTACTTCCGGGCTATTTTGAAAGCAAACAGGAGATGAATTAGCATCCGGTTCTTCTCTGGAAAATTTATTTTTCATTTCAGTATTAAACTCCTGAGATTTGTTTCTGGCAATAGAAAGTGTTTTCCAGTCTTCATTTTTAATCATTTTAGCGATATAAACAATCTGTCCGATATGATATGGATAATGAGCAAGTTGTCTGAAAACGGCATCAATAACAGAATGTCCTTCGCCTCGTATATAGATTGTAGAATAAAGGTTACCTTCATTAATCTGATCTAAAGCATCAAAAAAACATTTCCATCCTTTTTCCCAGAAATCAAGAACCTCATCTTTAGTTTTAAAAGTATTTACAAATTCTTCATCGCGGTGACGCCACGATTTTTCACCATCCTCAGTAAGAAAATTAGTCCATCTCGAAAGCATATTTCCTGCAATATGATGTACTATGACTGCAATGGAATTACTTTCTTCATTATACTGCCAGAAAATCTGCTCATCTGACAGTTGACTAAACGACTTATCTCCGAGGGATTTATAATATTCAAAATGTTTAACAAACAGGTCTTTCATTCTTTCTATTTTGATAACTAATGTAAAAAATTCAAACAGAAAAACCACCTCTTCAGAAGTGGTTTTATCTATTCATTTCATTTATGCCCTATCACATTATTCCCGGTTTTTAACTAATACCCAACCTGTAAATTTGACGGGTGTATTTCTGTTATTATTTTCATTCCACAATACAGAATACCAATAGGTTCCGGTAGGAACTCTTCTTCCGTTTACTGTGCCGTCCCACTTATAGCCGTTAAGCTTATCAGCCTGATGAATCTTAGTTCCGTATCTGTCAAAAATATGAATCATAAGATTTTGTTTACCGGATAATGCGGAATAATCAATGACATCATTTACTCCGTCAGCATTGGGAGTAATTACATTAACCAGGTTCGGAACAACAATTTCAACCTTTATAGGAGCACAATTATAATCATCTTTTACATAGATTTTATACTCACCTCTTGGGAGATTGTTGAAAATATTGGAATCCTGCCAGAGAATATTGTCCAAAGAATATTTATAAGGTGGAGTACCGCCTATTACAGTTACTGTGATTGTATTACTTCCCACTTCAATATTGGAAATAACAGGCTGCTCAGTTGGCATTACCTTTACAGTCTGTGTAGTATAACATTCTCTCGTTTTAAGCTTTACCCAATATACACCAACTCCTACATTAACAGTTCGGGTAGTTGCTCCTGTACTCCACTGATAGCTATTAAATCCGGGTCCTGCATCCAGCGTGGTTTTATCTTCTATACAGATTACTTTATCTTTAAGCATATCTGAATACTTCGGTGGAGTTACTACCAGGGTAACTTTAACAACCGCATAACATCCTTCATTATTTGTAACTCTCACATACACCACTCCGTTTGGAGCAATATAATTCATAGAATTCAAAATTTCATTAGTCTGATTGATGGCATCCGCTTCGGAAGGGTAATACTTCTTATTGGTATTGGCCGGGTTGGTTACAGGTGCATTTGCAAGATTAAAAGAAGCAGTACTTGGATTGGATTCCAGGAAACATTCTGTAAGTGTAGCCTCTTTAACAACAACTACAGGATGAAATTTCAGTGTAATCTTCGCAATACCACTGCATCCGTATTCTGAAACAACTTTTACATAAACTGCTCCTTCTGCAGAGATAAATGCACTTGGATTAGTGATCTCATTAATTCCAGCATTAAGATCAAACATACTGTTATAGTATTTTTTCGATACATTAGGGGCAGCTGTAACATCAGCTGCTGTAAGGTTAAAAAGTGCTGTTCCTGCATTATTATTGTTACACTCAGTTAATGTTGCATCTTTTACAACAATAGATCCATCTTTAAACTTAAACACCCCTGTCTGTTTACATTTATTAAGAGGGCTGTTTGGGTTGGTAGGATCTGTATAACTGATGCTATAATAGTAAACTGTTGAAGTATTTACCATTATTGGAGCTGTAATAGGATTATTTACCGATAACGCATCGTTAGCACTATTATGATAACTTACACTAAAACCGGGGTTTCCATTAATAATACCGGCAGACAGTGTTCCAAAGTCAAATACAAGAGGATTTCCACAGATAACAACCTCTCTTGGGTCGGCAGGATTAGCCGCTGGAATTCCCGGTGGCATAAAAGGATTAGGTTGAATTGCAGGATCTGTAAACGGAGATGCCAAAGTGGCTGTTCCACCCCATGTTAAGGCGAAAGGAGCTGTTGTACTACTTGTACTGCTTACCCAGTTATCAATAAATAAGTAATACGTTTCTCCTGGTAAAACATCAAGATACCGGCAATAAGGTGTGGTAGAACCACCAGCTGCATTTGTTATGGTACTGGTCATATTTAAACCTGTTGCAGCACCTACCCCAATAACTGTTGCGGCATTACAGCGTATAGCAGATCCCAGGCTTCCGCAATTCACATTGGGGCCAAAAATTGCCCAGTCATAATCCGCATCCTGATTATTGGGAACCAGATTAAATGTTAGAGTCCCTCCTGTGGCAATCGTAATTTTATACCAGATCGAGTTATGTTCTCCTGATATATCTATACATGTCCCGGAGTTTACCATTTCTTTAATAGTACCATATCCTGAAGGGCTGTAAGTAATATTCGAGTTCCCGCAAACAGCCAGTGCCGTGGCACAATCCTGCTGAGAGTATAAAAAATGGGAAATGTATAAAAGAATAAATAGTAAAATTTTTCTCATAGATATATTTGTTTTTTGTGGCTAAGTGTTTTTAAGTCAGATCAATATCCAACCTACACCAAATATACCTATTATTTAATCACAAATAATAAAAAGTGATGTTTTTTTATGATATTAAAAAAATATCTACAATTGATTAAAAAGTCAATATTCAAAGCTGTTATTTTATGCTTGTAATATTTCCGCAGAGATTTTCAAGATGAAAAATTTTATGAAAAGGGCTTTTTACTTCTTTCAGGTGATCTTTATCCTGAATAAATGTATACCTTGATGCAATAGAATTCATATCAGAAACAATAACCAGCCAACATTCGTCTACTGAAGTATCGTAATAAGGAAACTTTTCATTTTTCTTCTCAATAAGATCCAGAATTTTATCTGAGCAGAGCTCATCAAAAAGGTTCATACTATACTCATGAGTAATAAAAACATTTCTACGGTGAAAAGATTTTCTTACACTTTTTACACAGCCTACTCCTTTATTTTTTTTATGCTTCTGTAAATATTAATGATATTTTCTTCCTGTTCTTCAAGATTATCAAACTTTATATTAGGGTGAAATTCTAAAAAATAAACACCACGATATTTCGTAGTGTCTTCCTGTTCTAATAATATTTCTGCCTGACGGAACATTTTGTTTAAAGTGCTCTCCACTTTTTTCATTTCCAGATGATTGATTACTTCGGTAAGTTCTATTCCGATTTTTTTGTCGTTCAGTTTTGCGATAAAGTCCGGACTTTCGCAGGTAAAATTTTCAAATTTCACATCAGGAAAATGATGCATAAAAGAATTGAGTAGAAGAATCTCTGATTTTTTTCGGTATTTTTCCCGATCATGAAGCGGGGATTCATCTATGGTACGGTGGTATTTTTCTATGGGCTTTTTTTTCAAATGCCGATTCAGGTAATATAAACTCAGATTCTTGATCAAATCTTCATCAGAAAATGTCTTTTTCATGTGTGATTTTTTTATTTAATTAAACACATGCAGCCATTGGTTTTCACCATTAAAAGTTTTTGATAATCAAAAATTTACACTCTTAAAGATAAGTAAAAAAACTATTCAATGCGTACTTTTAAAGTTAATTTATCCATTAATTAATATAAAGTTTATTTTCATTATTAATACCTTTGTCTTTTCAAACACAAACCAGTATTCTATGGATTTCAGGAATTTTAAAATACCCTATAACATCAATCCCCAATATTCAAAAAAAACCGCCTATTTTTCGATGGAATTTGCCCTTGAGCAGGTACTGAAAATATACTCCGGTGGACTTGGCTTTTTAGCAGGATCTCACATGAGAAGTGCTTATAACCTAAAACAGGATCTTATTGGAATTGGTATTCTTTGGAAATTCGGATATTATGATCAGGCCAGAAACCATGACCAGACTTTACAACCGGTATGGACCAGAAAAATGTACAGTTTTCTTGAGGATACAGGAATAAAATTTCAAATAGAAATTCACAGTGCCCCTGTTTGGGTAAAGGTATGGTATCTTGATCCTGAAATTTTCAACACTGCCCCAATGTTTTTCCTGTCTACAGATGTTCCTGAAAATGATCATGTTTCAAAAACCATTTGCCACAAGCTTTATGATGCTAATGAGTCTACAAAACTGGCTCAGTATATTTTACTTGGAAAAGGTGGTGCTAAATTACTGGATGAAATGAATATCGAAAGAGATGTTTATCATTAAATGAAGCCCATGGACTTCCGGCAGCATTCTATTTATTAAGAAAATATAACGGAGATCTGAATAAGGTGAAAGAAAAACTGGTTTTCACCACTCATACTCCGGAAGAAGCAGGAAATGAAAAACATAATTTGAAGCTATGCTATGATATGACCTATTTCTCCGGCTACAGCATGGAAGAAGTAAAAGCGATTGAAGGTGCAGATGATGACCGTTTCAACCATTCTCTCTGTGCCCTGAAAATGGCAAGAATTGCCAATGGTGTCTCTCAGCTTCACGGAGTAGTTTCCCGTGCTATGTGGAATAAATATCCCGGAATCTGTGAAATTACTTCCATTACCAATGCACAGGAATTTAAATATTGGGCAGATAAACCACTTTACAATGCGAAAGATGAGAATGATGATACCGTTTTCGATTACCGTAAAAAACATTTAAAGAAAAAACTGTTCAGCATTGTAGCAGACCAAACAGGAAACCTTTTCAACCCTAATATTTTCACCATTGTATGGGCCAGAAGATTTGCAGGGTATAAGCGTGCTGATCTTCTTTTACATGATAAAGAAAGATTCTACAGGCTACTGAACAATCCGAAATACCCAGTGCAGATTATTTGGGCAGGAAAGCCTTATCCAATGGATTATTCAGCAATTTCTACTTTCAATACTTTGGTGGAAGAAAGTAAGAATAACAAAAATATGGCTGTTCTTACGGGCTATGAACTTTCTTTAAGTAAATCATTAAAACAGGGTTCTGATCTTTGGCTTAACAATCCCAGAGTTCCGAGAGAAGCATCAGGAACTTCAGGAATGACTGCTGCTATGAACGGATCCGTAAACTTATCTACAGATGATGGCTGGATCCCGGAATTTGCCAGGCATGGAGAAAATTCTTTCGTAGTTCCAAAAGCAGATTATCTGAATATGAGCATCTACGAACAGGACAATTATGATTTAAATACATTATACGAAATCCTTGAAAACGAAATTCTCCCTATGTATTACGATCATCCGGATCAATGGAGAAAAATTCAGCACAACGCAATGAACGATGTAAAAGATCAGTTTAACAGTGATAGAATGGCAGATGAGTATTATAGAATACTTTATAATCAAACCAACAGCTAATCTGTTACTTTGATTTACCATATATATTATAAATGCCCGGAAAATTTCCGGGCATTTTGTATTGAAATTATTTACTTTTTTTTTCGGTGGCACTTTCAGGCCTTCTTCTCTTGCTTCAGAAATCCCAATAGCTATAGCCTGTTTTCTGTCTGTCACCTTTTTTCCGGAAGAAGATTTCAGCTTTCCTTCCTTGAATTCGTGCATTACTTTTCCTACTTTGTCCTGAGCTTTATCTGAATATCTGGTTTTGCTCATGATAAGGATTTTTAAGATTTAGGCAGGGATACCCCCAGTTCATAAACTCTGGCGTGTTTCAAATATTTTGAACGTTCTCTTGATGTTACCGACTGAAAATGATCATTTTTGAGCACAATAATCGGATCTTCTATATTTTCGATCTCAAAATTGGCAAAATACCTTTCATCCGGACTTGTTGTATCATTATTTGCCTTAATTTTCTGCAGTTCATCTGCGTATTTTCTAAATCCGGGATCAGATGAATGGATAAATTTATACTCATCGCCTGCATACACATAGTAATGAAGTTTTTTCTCTATCAAACCGGCTTCATCTGTAATTTCGGGGTTATCGTTTCCGTCTTTAAACCCCACTTCCACTAATATTCCGCCTTTTTTGCCGGCGCATTGCTGAGCGTCATCAAAACTGGAAAAACCTGTATAAACAATTCGGTCGTTCAATACATAACGGTTCAGTTTCTGGTTGTATGCATTCGTTTCCATAATTATTCTTTTTGATTTGATTGGTAGATATATACATTCAATTTTTTTGCCAAATTGTCTTTTTTAATAAAATTCACTATCAGATGATTTTTTTAACTACCTTAGACCTTCAGTCAAAAATATATACCATGAAAAATTTAAAAAGAATTTTAAGAGAACAATTAAAAGAAGTTCAGGGCGGTGTTCTACCCGGAATGACCAGATGTGTAGATCCACAAACCTGTAAGCTCAGAACGTGGTGGATCGGAGGATTTGAAGAGTCGTCATGTACTGCTGTCTATCCTTTCTGCGCTCCACAGGACTACAATCCACCTGGAAATGGAGATACAGGGACTATTCATGTAGCCAATTAGTATAAGAAATCAGGACTCTGCTTCCTGATTTTTGTTTTATATGGTCATGTAACTAAGATTCATTAAATTTGGAAGCATTAAAATTAGAAATGAAAAAACTACTCTTAACTTTGACTATAGCAGCGGCATTTCACAATGTGTCAGCACAGGAAATCACTTTAGATAAAATATATTCAGGATACTACCGTGGTAAAGGTATTGCTGGGATTACTTCCATGAAAAACGGGGAAAACTATCTTGTTATTGAACCTTCAGGAATTGCAAAATATTCATATAAAACTTCTCAAAAAGAAGGAAACATCGTGGATGGAAGTTTTGAAAGCTATGTATTCTCTAATGGTGAGTCTAAAATTCTTTTACAGAAAGAAAGCCAGCCTATTTACAGACATTCTTTCCTTGGAAAGTTTGAAGTGAAAGATTTAAAATCAGGAAAGGTAATCAGTTTAAATGAAGGAAAACCTGTTCAGGAACCTACTTTTTCACCTGATGCTACAAAAGTAGCTTTCATTGCTGACAACAACCTATACTATCAAGATCTAACATCCGGAAAAATTACTCAAATTACTACAGACGGTAAGAAAAATGCTATTCTTAACGGTTTGGCAGACTGGGTTTATGAGGAAGAATTCGGACATGCAAAACAGTATGAGTGGACGAAAAATTCTGATGCTATTGTATTTGTAAAATCTGATGAGAGCCAGGTTCCGGAGATTTATATTCCTATCTATGGTAAGAATCTTTATCCGGCTGAGATGCGTTACAAATATCCTAAAGCAGGAGAGAAAAACTCTGTAGTTTCAGCACAATTATATCGTCTTGATACTGATAAAGTAATGCCATTGAACTTAGGTTCTTTCAAAAACTATTATATTCAGAATGTTTTCCAGACTGCAAAAGCAGATGAAATGGTTCTGATTACTTCAGAGAGAATTCAAAATGCTTCAGATGTTTTAAAGGTAAATACTAAAACTGGAGCAGTACAGAAATTATTCACAGAAACGGATGATAAATGGATTGAAACAGATAGTCCTACTATTGAATTCCTTGATGATGATTCTTTCCTTTGGGCTTCTGAAAGAGATGGAAACCGTCATTTATATTGGTATGATAAAGATGGAAAATTAAAGAAACAGGTTACCAAAGGAAACTGGGAAGTAACAGATTATTATGGTTTTAATCCAAAATCTAAAGAAATCTACGTTCAGACTACAGAAAAAGGAAGCATCAATAAAGTAGTTTCTAAAGTAAATATCGAAAACGGAAAATCTCAGCTGATTTCCAATGCAGAAGGAAATAACTCTGCAAATTTCAGTAAAAACTACAACTATTTCATCGAAACTTCTTCTACGGCTGCAAAACCTCATACCTATGTTTTAAAAGACGGAAATGGTAAAACAGTGAAGGAGCTTCAAAACAATAACGATCAGCTTCAGAAATTAAAAGCAGATAATTTTGTTGAAAAAGAATTCATCACCATTCCAAACGCAGTAGGTGATCAGATGAATGCATGGGTAATGAAGCCTAAAAACTTTGATCCTAATAAAAAATATCCACTATTTATGTTCCAATATTCCGGGCCGGGATCTCAGCAGGTTGCTAACTCTTGGGACAATGGAAATGCGATGTGGTTCAACCACCTTGTACAGAAAGGATATATCGTTGCCTGCGTAGACGGACGCGGAACAGGTTACAAAGGAGCAAAATATAAGAAAGTGACTTATATGAACCTTGGAAAATATGAGATTGAAGACCAGATTACCGCTGCAAAATGGTTCGGAAACCAATCTTATATTGATAAAACAAGAATCGGAATGTTCGGATGGAGCTTTGGTGGTTACATGACAAGCTTAGCAATGACAAAAGGAGCGGATGTTTTCAAAATGGGTATTGCAGTTGCACCGGTAACCAACTGGAGATATTATGATTCAGTATATACAGAAAGATTCATGAGAACCCCTCAGGAAAATCCTGATGGATATGACAAAAACTCTCCTACTGAGTATGCAAAATTATTGAAAGGAAAATTCCTTTTAATCCACGGTACAGCTGATGACAATGTACATTTCCAGAATTCTATGGAGTTCTCCGAAGCTTTGATTCAAAATAAGAAACAGTTTGATTTCATGGCTTATCCGGACAAGAACCACGGAATTTATGGTGGCCAGACAAGACCGCAACTGTATCAGAAAATGACTGATTTTATTCTGAACAATTTATAAGAAAATTGATGAAGCCTGCTCTTTACTTATCATTTTTATTGTGTTGGTCTGTATTGTTTTCACAGACGGCAATCACCAATGATGGTCAGGAGGTTATGCTTCTTGAAGATAAAACATGGAAATCCAGTAGAGGCGACCTTGGAGAATTTTCCACCATGGAAGCCTTTACAGCGGGTGATCAGAAAGTCATTATTTCCTCAGACAACACATGGAAGTTCATGAACAAAGCGACGGAAGGCCTGTATGAAAATACTGCTATGAACAGTAAAGCTTATACAACTTCCAAAACTGCTTTATCATTAGCTCAAAGTAAGAGAGTGGATGCCGGATTTTATTATGATCCTAAAAAATGGACTATTCTCCAGGAACAGCAAGAATATTCACGTGGAGAATTTTCGCTTCAGGGAGCTTTGAATAAAGATTTATATGCTTCTTTTGGAAGTTTTTCTTTAGAAGGCGAAGCCACCTTGAAAAATGTAAAAGATATTGTTCTGACAGGTTTTCTAATGAATCCCAGTCACTATAAAATCAAAAAAACGGAATTCAGAAAAGTAAACGGAAACGAGGTATTTTACATCAGATATCATGATATAGACATGGATTACGATGTTATCCACTACTATCTGATTACTGAGGATAAAGCTTGTGCACAAATAAGTGCTGGCTCTCCGGAAAAGAATTTTGCATCTAATGAAAAGGATCTGCAGGACTTCCTCAATGGTGTGATCAAAATAAAAACAGAGAAATATGTTGAGAAAATTAATGTAGAAGCCCCTGTTCCACCACCTGTACCATCTAAAAATCAGAATTAAATATAAATCCCTTTCACCAATTTTGAAAGGGATTTTTTTATTCATTTCATTAATCATTTAGGGATATATTATTTATTTTATCAATTGGAATTAAAAACCTATTTTTGGGGCAATTGAAATTTGAATATATGAAGACAAAACATCCTAAAGGGCTACCTTACCTTTTCTTTACAGAAATGTGGGAGCGTTTCGGGTACTACCTGATTCTTGGAATCTTTGTTCTGTATGTTATTGAACCTGCCGGAATGAAAGGAGGTTTAGGACTGCCGGACAAAACTGCAGATGACATTTTCGGAACCTATATTGCATTAACTTATCTTACTCCTTTTATTGGTGGTTTCTTAGCCGACAGGGTTTTAGGATATATTAAGTCTATTTATCTTGGAGGTATTTTAATGGCTGCAGGATACATCGGAATGGGTGTTTTCAAGGATTTACCTTTATTTTATGCTTCTCTGGCATTAATTATCATTGGAAATGGTTTCTTTAAACCTACCATTTCTACCCTTTTAGGAAATCTTTATTCTGAAGAGCCCTATAAAGCCAACAAAGATTCCGGGTACAATATTTTCTACATGGGAATTAACATCGGAGCCTTTATCTGTAACATTATTGCTGCATTTATGCGTAATAAATTCGGTTGGGGTGAAGCATTCATCACTGCCGGAGTTGGGATGTTGATTGGTATGGTTATTTTTACCATCGGAAGAAAGCACTACATCCATGCTGCACAGATGAAACCTGTACAGGAAGGTGATACGAAGCTTTCTGAGATTATGATGAAAGTATTTGTTCCTGCTATTGCTGCTGGAGCATTGGGATGGTTTATTCCTAACAATATTTTTGGAAGTGACAGTACGGATGCCTTCATTTTTGCATGTATTCCTGTTATTTACTTCTATGCTTCTCTTTACTTTAAAGCTAAACCTGATGAAAAAGCATCCATTGGAGCGTTACTTTCCGTATTCTTGATCAGTATGTTTTTCTGGGCGGTTTTCAAGCAGAATGGTACAGCTTTAACGAGATGGGCTAATTACTACACTGACAGAAGTGTTCCTGCATCTTTGGAAAAACCTTTGGAAGGAATCTATATGGTTGATGGAAAAAGTTACGAAGACAAAGAAGTTCCTGTCTATGACAATCAGTTCCGTTCTCAGAAAGAGGATAACGGAGACACTAAGAAAGAAACAGGAAAGGATGTTTACTTTAAAAATATCTCTCAGGAACAGCGTGCTGTGCTTGAGAAAAACCCTGAAAATAAGGTCTACTTATACAATACTGAATTATTCCAGTCTATTAATCCATTCTGGGTAATTGCATTAACTCCTGTTGTGGTAGGGTTTTGGGCTTTATTAAGAAGAAAAGGTAAAGAACCTTTAACCCCAACCAAAATCGTTTTAGGACTGTTCATTTCCGGATTATCATGTCTGGTAATGGTTTTAGCAGTAATGGCCGGAGATAACGGCTCTGTAAAAGTTTCTCCTTTATGGCTGGTGGCCAGTTACGGAGTAATTACCATTGGAGAATTATGTCTTTCACCAATGGGGCTTTCATTCGTATCTAAGCTTTCTCCTGCAAGGATTACAGCTTTGATGATGGGTGGATTCTTCCTTGCCAACTCTGTAGGAAACAAGCTTTCAGGTATCTTGGCAAGTACATGGTATAACTATGAAAACAAAACAAATTACTTCCTTGTGAATTTCGCTTTGTTAATATTTGCTACTCTTTTAGGCCTTTCCATGCTAAAAAGATTAAATAAAATTATGAAGGAAAAAGGGCATTAATCCCTGATCTTATAAAGAATAGAAAGCTGCGGACTGGGTCCGCAGCTTTTTTATTTAAAAATAAAATTAAAACCTTGCCAAAAACCCAAAATAAACTATATTTGTCAGTCTTAACAAAAATTAACAATAGAATGGATAATATTGAAGCATTGAGTCCGAAACCGGATGAATTTGTAGAGAATAAGAATTCCAGACATCCAAAAGGATTGTGGGTTCTATTCGGAACGGAAATGTGGGAGCGTTTCAACTTTTATGGAATGAGAGCACTTTTGACGCTCTTTATGGTAAATTCCTTATTAATAAAAGAAGCTGATGCGGCGATCATCTATGGTGGATTTTTAGCTTTGTGTTACTTAACTCCGCTTCTAGGAGGATTTATTGCTGATAAATATATCGGAAACAGATTTGCCATTATCGTAGGTGGATCTCTTATGGCAATTGGTCAGTTTTTATTATTCATCAGTGCTTCAACGTTCTCTGCGGATCTTGGAAGCGCGAAGCTTATTATGTGGCTGGCATTATTCGTTATCATTTTTGGTAATGGATTCTTCAAACCGAACATTTCCTCAATGGTAGGAAGTCTTTATCCAAAGCAGGAAAAATCCAAACTGGATTCTGCATTCACCATTTTCTACATGGGAATCAACATTGGAGCATTCTTAGGTCAGTTTATCTGCCCTTACGTAGGAGACGTAAAAGATGCTACAACCGGAGTAAGAGATATCTTTGCTTTCAAATGGGGATTCTTAGCAGCTTCAATAGCTATGCTAATTGGAACGGTAACATTCTTTATCCTTAAAAACAAATACGTTGTAACTCCGGAAGGAAGACCTATTGGAGGATTACCAAAAAATAACAGTACTGCAGATTTTGAAGAAGGAGAATCTCAGACCGCTAAATTCTCAGGGGTATCTTTAGGAATCACTGTAGGTATATTTGCTGTTCTTTTCTTTGTATTCAGATATTTATTGGTTGGAGAAATTGGGTTTAACTCAATGGAAATGGGGCAAATGATTAAAGGGATTATCTATCCTTTCATCTATGCAGCTGGTATTTCCCTTGCATTCCTGATCATGACTTCTGCTGAAAATAAGGTTGAAAGACAGAGAATCTGGGTAATTTATATTGTTTCGTTTTTCATTATCTTCTTCTGGGCAGCTTTCGAGCAGGCAGGATCTTCATTAACATTTATTGCAGATAACCAGACAGACAGAAACATTTTGGGATGGAATATGCCGCCTTCAATGGTTCAGATTTTCAACGGAATTTTCGTAGTTCTATTGGCTGTTCCTTTCAGTTTATGTTGGGATAAATTAAGAGCAAAAGGAAAAGAGCCTGTATCTCCATTCAAACAAGCAATGGGGCTGGCATTAATAGCTCTTTCTTATTTCATCATTGCACACAATGTAAAAGATCTTGGAAGTTCAGGTTTATTAGCTATCAAATGGTTAATGCTTTTATACTTTATCCAAACTTGTGGTGAGCTTTGTTTATCTCCAATCGGACTTTCTCTGGTAGGTAAATTAGCACCAAAAAGATTTGCTTCATTATTATATGGTGTTTTCTTCATTTCTAATGCTGCCGGATATGCTTTAGCAGGTTCATTAGGAGCTCTTATCCCTGCTACAGGTGATAAATTCAAAAAAGCTCAGGAAATTGGAGTAAACTTACAGGATGTTTTAGATAAAAAAGTAACTTTAACTACGGAGCAGGTTGCTGCATTCGAAAAAGCTCAATTACCATTACACAACCCTACTTTCGTAGGATTTGAGATTCACAATTTATTTGAATTCTTCATGGTATTCGTTGTACTTTGTGGTATTGCTTCTGTAATTTTAGGTCTACTTTCACCTATCTTAAAGAAAATGATGCACGGTGTAAACTGATTGCATTAACAAAATATGAATAAAACCTCTGCTAAGTCAGAGGTTTTTTTATTTTCGTATGATGGAAATTTCCGAAGATTCTTTATTCCAATCCGTAAAGGAGATCATTAGACAGTCGCGCGAAAAGGTTTTTCGAATTGCGAATTCTACACTACTGCTTACTTACTGGCAGATTGGAAAACTTATTGTTGAAGATGAACAACAAGGGAAAGAACGTGCTGAATACGGAAAATACACCTTAAAAAATCTTTCTCAGAAGCTTACTTTAGAGTTTGGAAAAGGGTTTGACGAAAATAATTTGAGAAATATGCGCTCATTTTATCAGACATTTCCAATATGTGACGCACTGCGTCACGAATTGAGCTGGACTCATTACAGGCTCTTATTCAAAATAGATAATACTCAGAAAATCAATTATTATATAGATGAAACCATTCAAAATAATTGGAGTTCAAGAGATCTAAAAAGGCAGATGAACTCACTAGCCTACGAAAGAGTTTTAAAACACAAAGAATCTACACCCGAAAATATCCACAGTGTTTTAAAAGATCCCTACATTTTTGAATTTCTTGGTATAAAAGCTGATGAACAGTTTTCTGAAAAAGAAATTGAAACTGCCATTATTGACCATATTCAAAAGTTTTTACTGGAATTTGGAACACCTGCTGTATCTCCCAAAAGAAGAAGAAGAATTAAAACAAATCATCGATCAGAACAGAATTCGTTTTGAACTGGATCAGGATAATAAAAACCCTTAATTAAAACAATCATATATCGTTATGAGCTTAACTCTAGAAGAAATACAAGACTTTAAAGGAAAGTATCCAAAACAGCTTTGGACTTTATTCACCGTAGAAATGTGGGAACGTTTCTGCTTTTATGGAATGCGAGGTGTTCTTACCATTTTCATGGTAGATCAATTGGGACTGTTAGAAGACAAAGCAAATTTACAATATGGAGCCATACAGGCTTTTATTTATGCTTTTACTTTTATAGGAGGTATTTTTGCTGATAAAATCTTAGGCTTTAAAAAATCTTTAGTTTTTGGTGGTATTATTATGTCTGTTGGTAATCTAATTATTGCCCTTTCTCCCCATGACTTCTTTTATTTCGGGATTACCTGTTCCATTATAGGTACCGGATTTTTTAAACCTAATATCTCCTCTATGGTTGGGGAACTTTATAAAGAGGATGATCCAAGAAGAGATGCAGGGTATGGTCTTTTCTATGCCGGAATCAATATTGGAGGACTTCTAGGTGGAGCTTTATGTGTTTATCTTGGAAAATATCATTCTTGGTCATGGTGTTTCTTAGCAGCTGCCATTGTAATGATTTTAGGTCTGATTACTTTTTTGCTACCAGAAAAACATTGGGACCTATCGGAGACTCTCCATTACAGTTTATTCCTAAATCAAAAAGAACTTTACGTGAAGTATTGGTATACATTGGAGCATTATTAAGTATGCCTCTTATTTTCATCATGGTTAAAAACACAAGCTTTACAGATTATTTCATGTATCTCATTGGGATTGCTGCTGTAGGCTATTTCATCATGGAAACTTTAAAACAGACTTCCTCTTATCAAAAGAAACTGATCGCAGCATTTATATTTATATTCATGTACTTCGTGTTCAATTCCATATATGAACAAAGTGGTGGATCTCTATCTTTATTTGCTAAAGATAACCTTGTACACAATTTACTGGGATTTGGTATGGATCCAAATGTCATTAACAACAGTGCTAATTCATTCTTTATCATCATTTTCAGTCCACTGATCGGTTTAGCATGGGTTGGTTTAAACAAAAAGAAACTTGAACCTAATACCATTAATAAATTCGGAATTGGATTTTTATTCCTGGCAGGAGGATTCTTCTTATTTTACAGTTTAAGATATTTTGCTGGTGCAGATGGAAAATCTTCACTTAACTTATTTACCTTCACATGGCTTGTTATTACTTTTGGTGAGTTATGCTTAGGCCCAATCGGGATGTCTATCATCACCAAATTATCTCCTAAAAAAATGTTCGGAATGATGATGGGGCTATGGTTCTTGGCAAGTGCATTTGGGCAGTTTGCTGCAGGAAAAATTGGAGCAAGCTTATCTGAAGCCAATACAGGAAATACCAATATGAGTAAGCTACTTGCTTATACTGACGGATATAAAACACTGGGTATTTATGCATTAATTGCAGGAGTGGTATTAATATTGCTTTCTTCACTGGTGAAAAAATTAATGCAGGATGTAAAATAAAAAAATAAGTTATTATGCTTATTTTTACGTAAATATCAAATTATGAAAAAAATTTTAAGCATAGTACTCTTATTATTATTAAATTTTAGTTTTGCACAGACTAAATGGATGACTATTGAAGAGGCTCTAAAAGCGCAGAAAGAAAATCCTAAAAAGATTCTTATTGATTTTTATGCAGACTGGTGTGGCCCCTGTAAGATTATGGATAAAAAAACTTACGGACATCCGGTACTTTCACAGATTTTAAATGAAAATTTCTATCCTGTGAAATTTGATGCAGAAGAAAAAAAGAGTATTGAAATCTTTGGAAGAAAATTTTCCAATCCTAACACAGAACATAAAAAAGGGAGAAATTCTTTACATGAATTCACTCAATATATGAATGTAGGTGCTGTTCCAAGTACTGTATTTCTGGATGAACATGGTGAACCAATCACCATTCTTCAGGGAGAGTTATCTGCGAAAGAGCTGGAACCTTACCTTGAAATGATTCAAAGGATCTCTTTAAAAAGATCCGTACCAGAGAACAGTGGGAAGATTATCAGAAAAAGTTCAAATCTAAAATCAAAGAGTAATTAAATTTTCAGGTTTTAATACCGATATAAACTAAGACTTTCAATTTTTTTGGAAGTCTTTTTTATTTTACCGAAATTCGGACTTTTGTTTTTCATACTATATTCGATTCCCGAATCTGAGATAAGAAATGACTTTAGAAACTTCCATAGAATATGTAAAAGGAATAGGTCCGGAAAGAGCCAAACTCATCAAAAGTGTGTTAGGATTATCCACTGTAGAAGATATGCTGAACTTCTATCCTATCCGCTATCTGGATAAAAGTAAAATCTATAAAGTTTCTCAGCTTCATGAGGAAACCAGTCAGGAAATTCAGTTTAAAGGCAGGATTACCCAGGTTCAGGAAATTCAGACTGGAAAAACAAAGAGATTAACAGCTAAATTCAATGATGATACAGGAAGTATGGATCTTGTATGGTTCCAGTATTCAAAATGGCTGAAAGAACAGCTTCCTATTAATCGCGAAGTTTATATCTTCGGGAAAATCAATGTTTTTAACCGCCAATTTTCCATGCCACATCCTGAAATTGAGGCTGAGGAAAAGAAAGAAGGAGAAACCCGTTTAAAACCCATTTATCCAAGTTCTGAAAAACTGACAAAAAGAGGTCTTAACCAAAGGTTTTTTCAAAATGCTTTAAGAAATATCTGCAGAGAAATTCCAAATCTTATTGAGGAAAATTTCCCTGAATATCTGATGAAGACTTTTAAGTTTATGCCACGACAGCATGCTTTTCTGAATGTACATTTCCCTAAGGACCAGGAACATTTTGATAAGGCAGATTTCAGACTGAAATTTGAAGAATCTTTCTTTTTTCAATTAGGATATGGTTTAAAAAAACTTCATCATAAAACACAGTCTTATGGCAACCCGTTTCCTATTATAGGGGATCATTTTAATGATTTTTATGAAAATCATCTTCCGTTTGAACTTACCGGTGCTCAAAAAAGAGTTTTAAAAGAAATCCGGATGGATATGAAAAGGCCGATTCAGATGAACAGGCTTTTACAGGGAGATGTAGGTTCCGGAAAAACAATGGTAGCTTTATTAACGATGCTGATTGCTATGGATAATGGTTTTCAGAGCTGTATGATGGCACCTACTGAAATTCTTGCCCAGCAGCATTATAATGGAATAAAAGATTTACTGGAAAAAACAGGAATCAATGTCCGGTTACTGACTGGTTCTACCAAAGCAAAAGAAAGAAGAATTATTCACGAAGAGCTGGAAAATGGGACACTTTCTATTCTTGTAGGGACTCACGCTGTTTTGGAAGATAAGGTTAAATTCAAGAATCTTGGGTTGTCTATTATTGATGAACAGCATAGATTCGGAGTGGCACAACGGGCTAAACTTTGGGCTAAAAATAAAATTCCACCTCATATTCTGGTGATGACGGCAACTCCTATTCCCAGAACACTGGCAATGAGTTTCTATTCTGATCTGGATGTTTCTGTGATTGATGAAATGCCTGTGGGAAGAAAACCAATTATCACAGCTCACAGACGTGAAAAAGACAGGCTGTATGTGTATAATTTCTGCAAGGATGAGATCAAAAAAGGAAGACAGGTGTATTTTGTTTATCCGTTGATTGAAGAATCTGAAACATTGGATTACAAAAATCTGATGGAAGGATTGGAACACGTTATGGATTTCTTTTCAGATTACAATGTTACCATGCTCCATGGAAAGATGAAACCGGATGAAAAGGATGCTGCTATGGCTTATTTCGCCTCAGGAAAAGCTGAAATTATGGTGGCTACTACTGTTATTGAAGTAGGGGTAAATGTTCCGAATGCTTCAGTAATGGTTATTGAAAGTTCTGAGAGGTTTGGCCTTTCACAGCTTCATCAGCTCAGAGGACGTGTAGGAAGAGGTGCTGAACAGAGCTACTGTATTCTGATGACTTCCGATAAGCTATCCAAGGAAAGCAGAACCCGTATTAAAACAATGACTGAAACCAATGATGGTTTTAAAATTTCTGAAGTTGATATGCAGCTTCGTGGTCCCGGTGATATTTTAGGAACCCAACAAAGTGGTGTGGTTGATTTTAAAAGACTGGATTTGGTAAATGATTCAGCTATTATTAAGACAACTAAAAATACAGTTGATAAAATCCTTGAAGCTGATCCTATGCTGTCCAGACAAGACAATCTGATTATTAAAAATTACTATATAAAGTACTATAAAGGGAAAAATAAATGGAGTAAAATTTCATAAAAAAACCGCAGAAAAAAACTTCCTGCGGTCCCCTTATAAAACTGTTATTTAGAAGAAATTACTTTTGGTCTGTTTTAAAAATTTATTTTAATAGCTTATACTTAATATTTTGTGATGTGGTGTGAAAATATCTATATATTATTTGAAGATAAGTCATCACTATTAAAATAAATTATAAAAAAACAAAATGAATTATTTTTCCAACTTGCTTATTATAAAAACTAACTGTGTCTAGTGGAGATGAGGGAATGAAACGAATAAAAATATCTCCAACTATTTCGAGTTTTCATGATTGTACCGTTTTGTTTAAAGATCTTCTATGCTTTAAAATTGGAAATGAATATAACCCATTTTGTTTACATCGTGATTTATATATTTTTACTGTAGAAACAATTACTTCTCATTCATCTGTATCTTCATGTATATAATCTAATTTGTGTCACTAGGTTTACATTTACAAATGTCTGCATATTACCTGTCTTCTTTTTTATATTATTTCAGTTATTAGTTATAAAATTTTCACTTTAATGTGAATATTATACAATAAATAACATTTCATTCTTTTAAAATGAAAGTTTAAAACAACATGTTAATCAAATCTTTAGAATAAAATTCTCTTTATTCAAACCAGAGGTATGATATTGCCAATTGATGGTAATAACTTCCGTAAGTACTTTTTTTAAAGTTCCAAAATCGGAAGGTTTTCTTATACAGATATTGTTTCCTCTTACAAAGGCTTCTTCAATTTCATTTTCGGAGATCTCTTCACTATAAATGGCAGTCACCATATTACTGAACTTTGGATTGGCTTTCAGTTCATCAATACATTCCATGCTCTTTTTTCCGGGAATAGTATAATTAATAAAAACAATTTCGGGAACTACAGCATCATTGTTATTGAGATACTCCATCAAACCTTTTCCATTATTGAAACATTGAACTTTTATAGAGATCTTCAGCTCTTTGAATATATTTTTAAAAAAAATTAAGGTGTTTTCATCGTTATCTGTTATAATTACGTTCAGAAATTCTTTATTCATACTGCATTTTAGGGTTTGTTACCATGCTTTGGGCTCTTCTTCTTTTTCCTATGATCTTTTGAAACTGTGAGGGAGTAATTCCTGTCGTATTTTTAAACTGAGTACTTAAATGCGCCACACTGGAATAATTCAGTTTATGGGCAATTTCGGTAAGACTTTGCTTATTTCTAATAATCAGAGCTTTTGCATGCTCTATTTTCTGGAGAATAATAAAATTCTCAATAGAAGTATAAGCAACCTCTGAAAACAGATTGGAAAGATATCCATAGCTGTGATTCAGTTTTTCAGAAATATAAATGGATGCTTTTACGGGAATTATCTCTTCAGAAAAGACAAGCTCCACAATAGTATCTTTTATTTTCTGTACCAAAGCCGTTTTCTGGCTTTCTATGATCTCAATACCATAATCCCCAAGATTTTTCTTGAATAGATTATGCTGTTCCTGAGTAAAAGGTTCATAGAACTCCACCTCACCGAAGTTCAGCAACCGGTATTTCAGCCCGTGCTCCTTCAGCTTTTCGTCCAATACCTTTTTACAAAGAGCATTGAAATCAAATTTAACGTACATTTTCATCCTGGTATAAGTAAGCCTATTTTTTTAGTAAATATAATAATTTATTTCAATTAAATGTGAAATAGGAGATATTTTTTTAACATAACATATATACGCAAAAACTCCTGTATCCGAAAATACAGGAATTTAAACACTAAGGATGAAAAAAATATACTGATAAAAAGCTATGTCAGCTCAAAACCAAGCATATGAATGTATTATTATAAGTGATTTGGTTCTGAAACAAAGATGATTCAAAAAAAGAAATCACCTGTTATAGAATTACGTGATAAAGTTACAAAATTTTAAGTCAATTACCCGTGAATTAGAAATTCCATTAAAAAATCATCCATCACAAATCCGTTTCCGATATCGAAAACACCTTCATCATACACCTTGTAGCCTTGAGATTCATAGAAATTTCTGGCAGCATTATTTTTATTCACATTAAGGATAATTCTATTATTTCCATTCTCAGATACTTTTTTATTTAAAAACAGAAGTGCCCCTTTTCCAAATCCCTTCCCTTTACTTTCCGGAACAAGATAAATGCGGTGCAGCTTTGTAGTTTTACCTTCATAATTGTGTTCGTACCCGATAAATCCTTCGTAAGAGTTACTATTTTCATCTTCAATCAGATAATAGTGGTAATCAGGATTCTGGAGTTGACTTTCAATTTCCTGTTCCGAATACATTTCGGAAAGCATATACTCCATTTGTTCTTCGGAAAGGATCTCTGCATAGGCATTTTCCCATGATCTTCTTGCCAGATCCTGAATCAGGGGAATATCCTTTCCTGTTGCTTGTATTAATTTCATATTTTATGGATTATGATTAAAAAAAGTGAAAAGCCTGAACTTTTCACTTTTTTGTATTGTATGATGTTTAATAATTAAATGTTAGCCATCTCAGCTTTAATTTTAGCATAAAGTCCTTCTGATGCCTGAACTAAAGGAAGTCTCAGATAATTCTTAATGATTCCTTTTTCTGTTAACACGACTTTAATACCACAAGGATTTCCTTCTGCAAAAATAAGACGGGTAATATCCACCAATTTATTGTGAATCTCATACGCTTCCTTTACCTTTCCTTCAAAGGCCAATTGCACCATAGTAGAGAATTCTTTCGGATACCCCTGCCCTATTACAGAAATTACGCCATCACCACCTGCTAAGGTTACAGGAAGAGTGAATTCGTCATCACCTGAAACCAAA
This sequence comes from Chryseobacterium sp. CH25, assembly GCF_004119455.1. Classification (GTDB taxonomy): domain Bacteria; phylum Bacteroidota; class Bacteroidia; order Flavobacteriales; family Weeksellaceae; genus Chryseobacterium. The sequence goes on along the minus strand of NZ_NRQT01000014.1, from coordinate 60,668 downwards.
GAGAATCCTTCCGGTTTCTTTCTAAGGATATCAAAATACTGTAAGATATTTGGAGATGCCTCTTTAATCATGAATAGATTCGGGAATTCCTTTGCAAGACGAAGTGTCGTATCTGCATCAACATTCTGCCCGGTTCTGGACGGAACATTATAAATGATAATATTTTTACCTGTAGAAGCTAAGGCTTTATAATGTTGATAAAGACCTTCCTGATTAGGTTTATTGTAATATGGAGATACAGAAAGTACCGCTTCAAATGCAGAAAGATCTGCTTCTTCAATCTGTTTCTTGACTTCAAGAGTATTGTTACCGCCAATTCCTAAAACCAAAGGAAGACGTTTATTATTCACCTTAATGATATGCTCAATTACCTGTTTCTTCTCTTCATCAGAAAGCGTTGCAGCCTCAGCTGTAGTTCCCAATACTACCAAATAATTGGTTCCGTTTTCAATATTATATTCAACAAGTTTTGTTAAACTGTCGAAGTCAACGGATAAATCTTCATTAAAGGGTGTTACCAACGCAACACCTACTCCTTTTAAAATGCTCATCTGTTCGAATTATTTTTGCCAAATTTAATCATTTACAATAAGAATTTATAATAAATAATAATGTTTTATTATACATATAGTTATATTTGCATATACTAAAAGATATTATGAAATTACTATAACAGAAATTGTTTACAAAAACACCGAAGTAATCAGTGATTGCATATGATCTTTACAAAAATAATTTACAGCATATGAAAAATAAATTCTTGTTATTAGGAATTGCTCTGGCATCTCTTACTGCATGCAAAACGGCTTCTGCGCCGCAGCTTGTGAATGTAAAGACCCAGAAAAACATTTCTATTAATAATGAGCTAAAGAATGATGATGAGTTTGTAAAATTTATTGAACCTTATAAGAAGAAATTGGATAAAGAGATGAATCAGAAAATCTCTCACACCAATACAGACCTTACAAAGCAGGGAGATAACAGCAACCTGGGAAATCTTTTAGCAGATTATACTCTTGAAGGCGGGGATGAATGGACGAAAACTCATCTTAAACAAAATGTAGACGCTGCGCTAATCAATATTGGTGGAATCCGTACTACAATTGGAAAAGGTGATATTATGCTGAAAAACCTTTTCGAAGTAATGCCTTTTGAGAATGAACTGATTATTGTAAAAATGAAAGGCGCAGATTTACCGGGACTTTTTGAATACTATGCTAAAACACAGGTCAACAATCCAGTCTCCCATTTATATATTGAAACAAAAAACGGACAACTATCCAAATCTTTAATTAACGGGAAAGAAGTAGATCCTAACAAAGATTACTATATTGCAACCTCAGATTATCTGGCTTTAGGTGGTGATAATATGAAATTCTTTTCAAAAGGTGAATCAATTCCTACGGGAGTTAAGCTTAGAGATTTATATATTGATTATTTCAAGAGAAATCCTGAAATAGTTTCTCCTACGGATGTTCGTTTAAATTTTATCGGTAAGAAGTAATGGATAGAAAAAGTTTTTTAAAAGCAATAGGTGGTGGATCTTTAGCAATGGCTTTAGCTCCCAATATGATGATGGCGGAAGAGTTAAAAATTCTTGATTTAAAATCCGCAAATAAACTAACCATCCTTCATACTAACGATCAGCACAGCAGAATAGAGCCTTTTGATGCAAGCTATACAAAAAATCCCAATCAAGGGGGCTTTGCAAGAAGGGCAAGCTTAATTCAGCAAATCAGAAATCAGGAAAGCAATGTACTTCTTCTTGATTCCGGAGATATCTTCCAGGGAACTCCTTATTTTAACTTTTTTGGTGGTGAACTGGAATTCAAATTAATGTCCATGATGAAGTATGATGCTTCCACCATGGGAAATCATGATTTTGATAATGGTCTTGAAGGGTTTTTAAAGGTTCTTCCGAATGCGAAGTTCCCTTTTATCTGTTCCAATTATGATTTTAAGAATACAATTCTGGATGGAAAAACATCTCCTTATAAAATCTTCAACAAGAATGGAATCAAGGTTGGAATTTTTGGAGTGGGAATTCAGTTGGACGGTCTTGTAGGTAAGAAACAATATGCAGAGACGGTGTATTCTGATCCAATTGAAGCAGCTCAGCACTATTCAGAGTTCTTGAAAAAAGACCAGAAATGTGATCTTGTCATTTGTCTTTCACATATAGGATATGACTACCATGATGAACCGAATAAGATAAGCGATAAAATTTTAGCCGCCAACACAGAAAATATTGATATTATTCTGGGTGGACATACTCATACATTTTTACCGGAACCTCAGACATTCACCAACAGACAAGGCAAAAACGTTCTTGTTAATCAGGTGGGATGGGCAGGGCTTCTATTAGGTAGAATAGATTTTTATTTTGATTCAAACAAAAACATACAGCATATTTCCTGGAACAATCAGGCAATAGACAGCAGCATAATAGCATAACATGAAAAAACTCTCTCTAATTTCTCTTGGTATTTTAGCCTCCCTGCAGTTTACAAAAGCTCAGGTCATTTCATCAAAAAAATGGGCAGATCTCTTTTCCTACAACAATGTCTTAGCCATGAAGGAAGACAATGGAAGAATAGTGGCTGCAACAGAAAACGGGATATTCTATTATACAATATCAACAGGAGAAATTACGAAGTTATCTAAAGCAAACGGGCTTCATAATATAAGAATAACAGCTTTCGATTATGATCCCAAAAGCAAAACCGGAGTTATTGGTTATGAAAACGGAGCAATAGATGTAGTTACCCCCAATGAAGTTAAGTATATTATTGACATTCCTATTGCTGCCGGATATAATGGAAACAAAAAAATTAACCACATCTCTATAACAGGAGAAAAAGCTGTAATTTCTGTAGGTTACGGGGTATCTATATTCGATATAAAGAAAAAAGAATTTGGAGACTCGGCCTTCTTTCTTACCGGTGGAGTATACGAAGCAAGTAATGAAGCTACAATATTTGGAAACAAAGTATATTCTGTAACAAATACCGGCTTAAAGAGCCATGAAATGAATACTACGTTTCCTGTATTTTCTACATGGACAACCGAAATTCCCGGAGCCTTCAAACATATTGATTCAGAATCAGAATTAGCATTTTCTTCTGCTACTGCTGCATTTGTCTATAATAATGGTGCTCCTATTCAGCTTCCTGTCAGTCTTGGAAATATTCAGGATGTTGTTGTAACCACAAGTAATGTTGTTGTTACAGACAGCAGAGTATATACTTTTGGACTTAATGGGACCAATTCCAGTGCTGTAGATTTTGGAGAGCAGTGTAATACTGCTACCATGGCAAGTGGAAAACTATATGGTGGAACTGTATTATCAGGAATAAAGGATGAAAGCAATCACAGCTACAAACCATCCGGACCACAGTTTAATTATGCTTATAAAATTAGTACATACGATAATAATCAGTTATTGGTTTCCACTGGAGCAAGAGCTGAAAGATATAACACACCGGTAATAAACCCGAAAAAACCAGGTTTTTATTATTATAATGGTGCAGAATGGATCTATCCTTCTTACTTTAAAACTTTTACCGGAACCCTCAATGTACTGGATGCTATCCTCAATCCCCTTGATACCAGCGAAGTTCTTTTTGCAAACTATGCATTGGATTCCCAGGGAATCTACAAACTGAAGTATAATGCTTCAAATAAAGATTTTGATTTTGTAAAATATTATTCTGTACAGGCTACTCCTACAAGCAGACGAGCAGTAGGTCTTACAACTGATGCCCAAAACAATATTTTTGCTGCATTTTCATTTAATAATGGTGGACCTGCAGTGGCTGTATATGATAAAGCTAAAGATGATTTCAATCTGAAAGTATCCAACTTTAAAAGTGCATCCGTACAAAAGCCTATCGTTTATGAAAATATGTTATGGATACCTTTATCAAGATCAAATGCTTTTTGGGTATATGATTACAAGGATCCACTCAACTTTTCTGATGATACCGACTATATATTAGTTGAAAAGAACGGATTTCCATCTACCGCATCAGGAACGTTATCCGTTGCTGTTGACAAAACCGGTGATGCATGGATCAGCACCGACAAAGGAGTAAGAGTTTTAGCTAATGCTGCTAAAGAAATAAAAGGTCTGGAGCCTAAAGTTGAACCTATAATTATAGAACAAAACGGGCTTGGTGAAGAGCTTTTCAGAGATTCCAGTATTCTTCAGATTGAAGTAGATGGAGGAAATTATAAATGGGTTTCTGTAGATGGTGGTGGTGTATATTACCTTTCTGCAGACGGTCAAAAGACCATCAAACATTTTACAATGGAGAACTCTCCTCTTCCTACTAATACTGTTACTGATATCAAAGTAGATAAAAAGACAGGAAAAGTATATTTTGTAACCTATAACGGTATTGTAACTTATCAGGGAGATATCACAGATGTAACTTCCAATTTCGGAGATGTAGTAGTTTATCCTAATCCTGTTGTTTATTCTAATTTCAAAGGGAAAGTGACCATTAAAGGACTGGCAGAAAAAACAAACATAAGAATTACCGATGCCGCAGGAAATGTTGTGCATTCTGCTGTAGCAAGAGGTGGCTATTATGAATGGGATCTTAACAACCAACGAGGAGCCAGAGTGGCATCAGGAATTTATTTTGTACTGATGACCAATGAAGACGGATCTGATAAAGCGACAGCCAAAATAGGCGTAGTCAATTAATGAATACACAAAACGGTTTTTTACTTTCATTCATCAAATATGGAGAAAATGATGCTGTATTGCATTGTTTTACAGAGGAGGATGGTTTTCAGTCTTATTTTCTGAAAGGAATATATTCCCGGAAAAATAAAAAGAAAGCCTTCCTGCAACCCCTGAATAAACTTAATTTCTCCATTAGTCCTGTAAGAGGTAATGGCATTCCCACTATTTCAAAATTTGAACTGGTAAAAGGTAATGATGCTTATGCTGATATAAAGGCAGGTACTGTCATATTTTTTATCTCAGACTTTCTTAATCAGGTTCTGAAGCTGGAAAATAAGAACCTTAACATCTTCTTCAGCATTGAAAGGTTTATTACTGAACTTGAACAACAAAACTATCAGTGTCATTTGTTATTTCTGCTTGTCATTCTAAAAGTGCAGGGGGTTGCTCCTTTAATAGGCGAAGGAAATTTTTTAGATCCGGAAACAGGAACATTTTCTACCATTTCTGCCCATCAATTATTCAATGAAGAAATTTCTATGATCTGGAAAAATATTCTTACTGCTGAAAATCTTTACAGTGTAAAAATACATCCTTCCCTAAGAAAAGATTTCCTGGATAGCCTTTTGGTATATTATCATTATCATATTACAGATTTTAAAACTCCAGCATCACTGGAAGTAATACAACAGATTTTTGAATAATCTTAAAAATAAAGAAGACCAGATTGATTCTCATTTATTCCTCTTTCCTTCAAACTCTAATTTAAATCTTTTTATACATCAGATATTGTGGCCCACTCCTTCCAATTCTGGTTTTACCGTCGTAAATATACCCTGCTTTCAGATAAATATGATACGCTGAATCATTTTTCTGGTTCACAGCCAAAACAATTTCATCACAATCTTTAAAGTTTTTTCTTACAAAATCATCTACCTGCAACATGGCAGCTTTCCCAATCCCCTTACCCTGCAGTTCAGGATTTACAGATAATGATCTTACCAGAACAGAATTCTCATTTTCTGTAAGCTCAAATTTATCATTTCCGAAATCCAAGACAAAAAATCCTGCCGGAATATTATTTACCAGAATCGTAATGGGGAACGCATCATCATCCTCTCTGGCCTCAATACTTTGTAAAGCCTGGTTTGCAGAAGCGGTAAAACGCAACTGGTTTTCATCTAAACTATAGCTAACTCCAGAAAGATGTTCTTCCGGTTTAAAAAAAACTAAGCTTATCATAATTAATGATGATAAATATCTTCATACATCACTCCTGCCCGTATTTCTACCGGAAGCTTATTTTCTTCAGGAACAATAGGACAGTTGTAATCGTAGGCGTTATAGGCACAGAACGGATGATAAGACTTGTTAAAATCCAGAATAATGGTATTTCTTTTCGGAATTTTCAAATCCATATATTTTCCACCACCATAGGTTTCTTTTTCATTGGTAGCATCACGGAATGGCAGAAAAAGATAATCTTTGTATTTATCCTGCTTAATCAGGGCAAGGCTTTGGTATAAAGTTAACGTATAAGGTTTTCCATCCAGTTCAAAAGTTGCCTTTCCATATTCTTTATAAGATTTTGTTTTCCCTGAAGAGGTTGGAAGATCAAAAGGCTGAGCATCTTCAGTTTTAACAAATTTTGCAGTTACCCGATATTTCATATCAATCGGAAAAAACGGATGCTTTTTAAAATTCTTAAAATTATCCCCACGCAAAGGAGTCTCTTTTGGGTCCAAATATTCTTTATCAAGCTCCTTTTGAAATTTTTTAACCTCTGCCATTTCCTTAGAAACTTTCTTTTGAGAAAAAACAAGCAGTGGTAACAACAAAAATATGAGTATATATCTTTTCATGAACATTAAATTATAAGTAAAACTATGAATTTTTCTGGGTATGAAAAGTTAAAAATCTACTAAAAAATATAATCTGTTTTAAATAAAATAGGTTCCCGTTGATCTAGCATACTTTTTGAGCAATAAAGCCCATGGACAGAAAGAAATTCATCAAAACAAGCATACTCGCTATTTCAGGTTTTTATTTTCTACAATCAGAGCTATTTCAGGCAGCTGAACAAAGAATAAATACAATTAAAGAAACCATTGATACCCCAATTATCATCATTGGAAGCGGATATGGTGGTGCTGTTTCTGCCCTCCGTCTGTGTGAGGCCGGAAAAAAGTGACCTTACTGGAAATGGGCCTTAACTGGGAAAAGGCAGGAATTCCATTTTCCAATCTTCTGAAGCCAGGAAAAAGCTCTGCATGGCTGAAAAAGAAAAGTATTGCTCCTTTTATGAATCTATTTTCACTCACTCCTTTCACCGGAGCACTGGATCGTCTTGATTTTGAGCATATAAAGATTTGGGTTGGAAGAGGTGTTGGCGGCGGTTCACTTGTTAACGGTGGAATGGCTGTAACACCCAAGGAAAGTTATTTCAGGGAAGTTTTCCCTACCCTTGATGCAGAAAAGTTTTACAGCCATTACTTTCCACTGGTTCGGGAAGAGCTTAAAGTAAATGTTATCGATGAGCAGTTTCTAAAGGACTGTCCTTATTACAAATTCACAAGAGTAGGTGAAGCAGAAGCCCAAAAAGCAGGTTTCAAAACTATGCGGGTTCCCAATGTATATGATTTTAAATACATGGAAAAGGAATATTTGAATGAAGTTCCCCGTTCTGCCCTCAATACTGAAGTGATCTATGGAAATAATCATGGGAAAAACAGCCTGGATAAAACCTATCTGAAAAAGGCTATGGAAACCGGAAACCTGGAAATACTGGACCTTCATCGGGTGGATCATATTAAACTCAATGATGATAAAAGCTACACTCTCAATGTTCAGCATATTGATACCTCGGGAAGTGTTGTGGCAGACAAAGTTTTTAACTGTAAAAAACTGATTCTTTCAGCAGGTACTATGGGAACATTAGAACTTTTATTACGTTCTAACGCTGTGAATAACTTTCCTGTTCATGAAAAAATTGGTAAGAATTGGGGGAACAACGGTAATTTTATGACTGGAAGAAACTGGGTAAAACCATTATCAGGCGGTACAGGTTCAAAACAGTCAACAATACCTGTAGGTGGAATAGATAACTGGGATGATAAAGAACACCCATTTTTCACAGAAATTGCGCCCTTGCCAATGGGAATGGATGTTGCCACAGCTTTATACCTACTTATCAACAGAGTATATAAAAAAGGAGAAGTAGGTTATGATACAATCAATCAGAAAATTACTTTAAACTGGAATGAAAGCAACACCATAAAAATGAGAGAGAATGCCAAATATTTTATCCGAAAAATGAACAATGCAAATGGCGGAACCAGAAGTCACTTCCTGTTCAATAATGGTTTTGGAGCAGATATTTGTTATCATCCCCTTGGTGGATGTGTATTAGGAGAAGCTACTAATGAGTTTGGAAAACTAAAAGATCATGAAAATCTGTATGTACTGGATGGGTCTTTAATTCCTGGAACTATTGGAGTGAATCCGTTTGTAACCATTACTGCGATTGCAGAATATTGTATTGAAAATCTTATTCAACAGAATGAATTTGCTTAAGGCAGCGCTTTTACTTCTGTAAGGTAATTCCGAATATCTGTTTCATGCTGAAAAGGATATTCAAAATTCAGTTTTTTAGATAAAGTAGTTCCCAATTCATGAACGAGGTCAGCAAAAGCAAATAATGCATTCCAATTTTCCTCAATATCACTTCCTGAAAAGGTAGCTTCTACTCTACCCCATAATTCAGTAGGGAGATATTTTTTGAAAAGCCTTCCGTGTTTATTAGTGGTTATATTATTCCAGCCATGAGAGTCTGCAATATACCATTCGATTAAAGGAACCAGATAATCTGATCTCAATATATTTTCAGACATGAATTTAGCATAGAAAATATCTCCTCTTTTGAGGCATTTTGCTACATAAGTTGTATCCCACCAGAAATCATTCAGCAACTTTTTAAACTCTGTTTCTGTTGGCTGCTGGATCATGATGGATTGATAGGTTGGAGCTTTCAAATCCCTGGTAAGACCATCTTTATCTACTAAAACCCTGTATCCGAGATCCCAATCTTCCGGAAGTACATCTTTTTTCACTTCTTCACAAAATTCCGGTACCTGATAAAGTTTAAAATCAACTTTAATATGGTCTCTGTACAAAACCATTTTCATGGCATGTTTTCCATCAAAAACAGCATCATCCTCTTCAATCATAGAAATTGGTTCTCCGAAAAGTCTGATCCATTCATTATAATCTTCGTAAGCCTTTCTGTTTTCAAAAACCAGTTCTACATCAAGATCACTAAAATTATCTACGGGAGCATAAGGATTTACCAAAGAACTGGTTAAGAGAGCCACACGGATATCCGGGTTATTTTCTGCCCAGTGAATAATTTGTTCAAGCTTTTCATCCCTACCCTTCATTGCTAATAAGATTCTGATATTTTTACGCGATAAACGTCTGAGGAATTTCTTTTAATGGATTCTACAAAGAAACCTCCTTCCTCAGGAATAACTTCTTTAAGATCGAAACTTTTACAGTCATTCGGCAGCCCTGAAAAGATCAAAGTAAACCAGAAATCCTTCATAAAGGGAACAGGCGTCCAATAAGGAGAAATTGAAATATTCTCTGCATGAATCATCTTGCTTCTATGCTCAGACTGGTTATCAAAAAGATAGGTTGAATGCCAGATTCTGATTAAATTTCCTAAAAATGGGGATGCGGGAAAGCAACAGTGTACAATCACCTGTTTCTCTTCTTCAATTTTTGTCTGAAGAGACTCCAGGAGTTCTTTTGCAATAACCGGCTTTATAACTATTTCTTCCACCTTTTTATGAGTAATAAGAGATGAGCAATGAGTAATGCTTTTCAGATTGTTTATTACTCATTGCTCATTATTAATATTTAGTATTCTAACTCAAGTTTTTCTTTTGTATATGCTCTTACTTTTTCAGTAAGTTCAGGATGCACTGCCAGCTTTTGTCCGTATGACGGAACCATTTCCAGCAACTTATCTTTCCATTCTCCATGAAGTTTCTCAGGGAAACATTTTTCAATAACTGTAAGCATTGCCTCTACTGCTGTAGATGCTCCCGGAGAAGCTCCCAACAATGAAGCAATGGTACCATTTTTATTCACCACTACTTCAGTTCCGAACTCCAGCTTACCACCTAACTTATCATCTTTCTTAATAATCTGAACTCTTTGCCCGGCTACTTTCAATTCCCAATCCTCTTCTTTAGCATCTTTGATAAATTCTCTCAAATGCTGCATTCTTTGAGACTTGGTCATTGCTACCTGCTGAATAAGATATTTAGTCAGAGGAAGATTATGCCACCAGGCTCCAAATAAAGATTTTAAATTTTTAGTATTAACACTTTCCGGTAAATCAAGATAACTTCCTTCTTTCAGGAACTTGGTTGAAAATCCTGCGAAAGGTCCGAAAAGAAGAGCTTTTTGCCCGTCAATAATTCTAAGATCAAGGTGTGGAACAGACATTGGCGGAGCATCTACAGTAGCCTGAGTATATACTTTAGCCTGGTGTTTTTCTACCAATTCCTGATTATGAGTTACCAACCATTGTCCTGAAACCGGGAAACCGCCGTATCCTTCGCTTTCTTTAATATCTGAACTATCCAATAACGGAAGTGCATATCCGCCGGCACCAATGAATACAAAGTCTGCATTCACTTCCTGCTTGTGGCTGTGGATTCTGTCCTTCACTTTCATTTCCCATTTTCCATCTTCCTTAGGGCTGATATCTTTTACTTCATGATACAGGAATACTTCCACTTTTGAATCTTCCAGAAGGTGTCTTCCCATTTTTCTTGTTAAAGTTCCGAAGTTAACATCCGTCCCCATATCCATTTTGGTAGCTGCCATTACTTCAGATTTGTTTCTTTTACTCATTACCAATGGAATCCATTCTCTCAGCTTATCATGATCTGTAGAAAATTCCATTCCGGAGAAAAGAACTGATTCAGACATTTTATCATGACGTTTCTTAAGATATTCGGCATCTTTTTCTCCAAATACCAGACTCATGTGTGGACAGGAATTGATGAAATCCTTTGGATCCTGAATATATCCTTTTGCCAGTAAATAAGCCCAGAACTGTTTTGAAATTTCAAACTGTTCTGCAATACTTTCTGCTTTCTTGATATCAATACTACCATCCGGATTTTCCGGTGTATAATTTAGCTCACAAAATGCGGAGTGCCCTGTTCCGGCGTTGTTCCAAGCGGCTGTACTTTCTTTGGCAAATCTTCCTAGTCTTTCGAAGATAGCAATTTCAAGATTTGGATCAAATTCATGCAGCAGCGTTGCTAAAGTAGCGCTCATGATTCCGCCCCCTATCAGTACAACGTCGTATTTAGGTTTCGGTGTTCTGCTTGTAAGCGATTGTGACATAATTTTAAATTTTAGTTCAAATTTCGGGAAAAGTTTTAAAAAGAGAAGCGCGTTTAACGATTTTAACACGTTAATTTTTGTTCTAAACACACTTCTTAATTACACAACACTATATAATGGAAAGTATCAATAACGGAGCATTGAAATGATTAATAATAACAATGATAAACAGGAAATTTAAATTAAAAAACAATTTATTTTAATCTCTTCATAATTCACCAATATGTAAGTAATTATCACATCAGCATACACCATTTATTTTACGTTGATAAAAGTTCATTTAAGTTTACCATACTCAAATATGCTAATCATAATAGTTTACGTCAATTCACTTTTTCAACAATAAGTGATTATTAATTAAGAAAAACATATTAAAAATCACATTCTATTGATAAATCAACAATTAAATAGATTTAATTTTACATAAAAATATTAAAATAATCATTTTTTATACGTATATTTAAATTGATTTAATACATATTCCGGTTGTATTTAATTAAAATTATTTCGTAAACATATTAAAGATGAAAATTGTTAACTTCGTAAGTACATTTTTCGCAACAGTGGCATTTGCCCAAAGCGGAAGTGTAGGAATCAACACGTCCAAACCGGACCCCAGTGCAATTTTGCATATTGAAAGTTTCAATGGAGTTTCAGCGGCTGCCACTGCTACAGTATCAGGCGGAGCCGTAACAGGAATTACCATTAATAATGGCGGAAGTGGATATACTACAGCTCCAACTGTAAACTTTTATGGTGGAGGACCTATTGTAAATGGCGGTACAAAAGCACGTGCAACTGCCAATATCACGAATGGTGTTCTTACCGGTATTACCATCAATAATGGCGGAAGTGGATATACCAGCGTGCCAACGGTTGTCATCTCCGGCGGAAACAAAGGAGTATTATTTCCAAATCTGGATATTGCCAGCCTCAGTAATACAAGTTCTCCGGTAGCCTCTCCTGCCAATGCCCTTATTGGCTTTAATGGTGGAACTAACAGTAATAATAAGGCTTTACACATTTTCAACGGAACTTTAAATCAATGGCAGAGTACCATTGATGCTGAAAATACACCTAAAGTTGCTTATCTTGATTTTACAGGAAGTTTATCAGCTCTGGATAATGCAGCAGCTGGTGTCAATACACAATTATTAGTAAATCTTCCTAACATTTCCGGTGTATCCAACATCAATGGGTTTAAAGTTGTTCAGAATCCAAGCTCAGGAGGATATTCTCTGGTTCTTCCTCAGGGAAACTATCTGGTAGAAGTAAATCTTAATTTAAATTCTCCCCCGGAAAATCCACCCGGACAGGGCGGAACCGCTCCTCTTACCGGCAGTACTTATTATCTGATGGGGTATTTTATAGACTTTACCAACGATGTATACAATAACACCAGCAATACATTTATATCAGGTACTAATACCAGAAAAGAAGTTCCGATTGTCTCAAAACTGAACACCAACCATTTAGCAACATGGTCCTATTATTACAGCGTTCCTGTAAATGCTAATGCCAACATTATTGGTGGATTAAGATTAAGACTGGGAAGAATGCAGAACAGTACATTCTATGACCTTGTGAATGTAATTCCTACCGGATCTTATATTAAAATTTCACAACTCTAAAAACACAAAAAATGAAAAGAAGTTATATCCTGCTATTATTTTTTATAGCACATACTTTATATGCGCAAGTAGGTATTGGGAAAACAACAATTAATGGTTCAGCCGTGTTGGAAGTATCTGAGTCCAACAATAAAGGCGTCCTTCTACCCAGAGTTGATATTACAGACATATTAAATAACATCAGCCCTGTCATTAATCCTACTCAGGGGTTAATTGTATATAATAAAGGAAATTCAATCAGTCCGGGGCTTTATATCTGGAAAAATAACAGATGGACGCAGCTGGCAGATACTTATAACCTGGTAAGCTATATGATGCTTCAGCGTATCACAGATTATCCTGTATTGGGAAATTTTACAAACGGTACATTTAAAAATTTTAATGATGCAGCTTTTACAGTAGTTTCTAATGATATTGGAGCTTCTTATAATACATCAACAGGAGCCATTACTCTTCCTGGAAACAGCGGATATCTGGTGAATGTATGTCTTAATATAAGAACGGCCTTAGAAACTTCCACTACTGGAATTGGCGGTACTCCAATTCATTTACATCAGTATCTTGTAAAACTTGTTGACCCTATTTCCGGAACTCAATACGGTAAAACGATAAGCATTAATGCGCAGTCCATAGCAAGTAATAAAACGCATACTTTAAATATGAGTTTCTCGTTTGTCACTACTTCAGCAACCCCAATTACACTCATTCCTTCCATTGCTCACGATGCCGGAGGTACTTATCAGTTGGGAGCCGGGGGGGCTACTCCAAATAACGGTGAGATTATTATCACCAATGCAAAAGTAGATATTCAAAGATCAGCCCTTAACCAATAATCAGTATTACAATGAAAAATTATATTTATCTTGTTTGTATACCTTTTATACTGTTGGCTATATCCAGCAAAGCACAGGTTGGTATTAACACAAACACACCTAATTTCAGCAGCGTTTTAGATATTAACTCCTCTAATAAAGGAGTCTTATTTCCACAATATGATCTTACAGTACTTAACAGTACATCAACTCCCATTGCCAATCCTACAGATGGTCTTATGATTTACAATAAAGGGGGTTCGTCTGTTTTTCCTAAAGGATATTATGTATGGGTTCGGGATCAATGGCAGCGTATCATTATATCTGGAGCTGAGCCTCAGGCTATGTCATTAATTATTAACTCCGGTATCTTAATTCCTACCGGAAGTACAAATAATACCCTCACCAATTTTACAGTGGCAGCCAATAAAATTACAGGAGCTTCCTTAGGTTCTGATACCTCTACTATTACTTTACCGGCCGGAACTTATATTCTACGCTATTCGGTAGACTCCAGTAATGCCAATAACAATAACGGGACTGCTAATACACAATACCTTTCTCAAAATTTCACTTGCACACAATCTTATATGATTAATGCAGTAACCGGCACCAGCATTACGGAAACGAATAGAATGTGCCAATTATCCAGTTCATTTACTTTCTTTCAGGGAAGCTATTTTTTAAAGCTGACTACACCAACTACTATCCGACAAAAATTTGAATTTGATACAGGAAATGGCTTTACAGCCAGCAATCTGAATATAAGATCGTCACTGGCATTAGTTATAACAAAAATGAGCCAATAGAAAACTTACATTTCAGTTACTCGGATAGTGTAAAAAAATAAGGTTCTCATGAAGGAACCTTATTTTTTTATTTTATTAATTCAACTTTGCAGTTAACTTTTTAAACTGTTTTTCAGCATTTTTACCTTCATAAAGAATGGCATACACGGTATCAATAATCGGTAATTTCAAATTCTTCTGTTTTGATGTTTTGTAGATGGACTGCGCGGCATAATATCCTTCCGCTACCATGTTCATCGACTGAATAGCTGATTTTACGGTGTATCCTTTTCCGATAAGGTTTCCAAGATTTCTGTTTCTTGAGAACAGTGAATAAGCCGTTACCAGAAGATCTCCCAGATAAGCACTTTCATTTACATCTCTTGGTGCTTCATAAATTGCTTCAAGGAAAATTTCCATTTCACGGATCGCATTAGATACAAAGACAGCAGTGAAGTTGTCTCCATATCCCAGTCCACTGGCAATACCTGCTCCTATGGCAAAAATATTTTTAAGAATCGCGCTGTATTCATTTCCCAGAATATCCTTACTGGTTTGTACTTTGATGAAATCTGAGCTGAAAATTCCTTTCAGTGTTTCTGCTGTTTCATCTTCTACTGTAGCTACAGTAAGGTAAGAAAGTCTTTCCATCGCCACTTCTTCAGCATGACAAGGTCCTGCAATTACAGCCTGGTTTCTGAAACCTATTTTAAATTCATCACGCAGATAATGCGCTACCACATCATTCACTTTAGGAATAATCCCCTTAATTGCAGAAACAAAGATCTTATCTGAATAATCACATGTCATTTTATCCAATGTATCAGACAGATAAATGGAAGGTGTTGCCAGAACAATAACATCACAGGCAGAAACAAGTTCGTTAATATCCGTTGTTAACTTTAAGTTCTTCAGGTTAAAATGAGCAGCGGTAAGATAGGTTGGGTTATGTCCACGAAGCTCAATTGCACCTTTTACAAATTCACTTCTTACACACCAGTGCACAACTTTACAATTTTCAACAAGCATTTTTACAATAGCAGTTGCAAAACTTCCGCTTCCCACTACTCCTACAGAAACATCCTTTTTTGTTTTTTTTGGATTTGAAGATTCTGAAATAATTTTCTTTTTAGCCATAATTGGATTGTGAACTGCAAATATATTAAACAAAGATTTAACAGAATGCTTTAAGGCATGATAAAAAACCATTTTCTGAAAAAAAGAATGCTTCTACACAATTAAATATACAATTAAGCGTTAGATACAGAAAAAACTGAATTTTAATTAAGAATAACCAACAAAACTTATTTTTAATTAAATTTGCAGCTTCAAAACCGTTTTAAATATTCTAAGAGAGGAAATATGAAAAAATTTCTAAACAGCAAGAAGAACGTAAACATTCTCCTGGGAGGACTTTTATTAGTAGTTTTTGCACAAGGTATCTTTATTGCCAAACTTTTCTCAGAGAAGGATGACAAAAATTATGAAGTGAACCTTGTAAAAATAAACACTGAAAAAGACAGTGTAGATTATCTGAAAATGAAAACTGATCTTACTCTTGTAGATCAGACAGTTGCCCAACTGAACTCTTTCCTGAAGTCTAAGGACATCTCCAATGAAAAGCTAATGATGCTTGATCAGGACAGTATTGCCAATTCTATTTATCTTTCCAAACAAGCCAACCGATACAGTCAGTATCTGATGGACCTACAGAAAAAACTAATGCAGGTTCCATTAGGAATGCCTACAGATGGATATATTTCATCTAATTTCGGTATCAGGAAAAATCCTATTCCATTTAAAACTGTTTTTGCTTCAGTAAAATCAAGTGCATCAGCAGAAGCAAAACCTGTTGCTGCAGCAGCTCCTAAACCTGAAGTAAAGGCTGAGCCAGTAGAAAAAATCGTTGAGCTTACAGACAGCTATGGAAACAAAAGAGAAGTGAAAGTGATGGTAACTCCAAAATCCGCTCCAGTAGCTTCTGTGTCAGCTACTTCAGCTTCTGCTACAAAGTCTGTTGCCGGAACTGCTACTTCTAAAGCTGCTTCCATGGAAAAAATAATCCCCCAGCTGAAGCAGATCAGATGCAATTCCATAAAGGGCTTGATATTGCTGTTGCATTCGGTTCAGATGTAAGAGCCGCCGCTGCCGGAACTATTATTTTCTCCGGACAGAAAGGCGGATACGGAAATTGTGTAATTGTATCACATGGAAACGGACTGGCTACTCTTTACGGACATTTATCACAACTTGTTTCTAAAGTGAATGATAAAGTAAAAGTAGGTCAGGTCATTGCAAAATCCGGCAATTCCGGACGTTCTACAGGACCTCATCTTCATTATGAAGTACATAAAAACAATACTCCGGTGAATCCGAGGTTGTTTATGAATCTATAAAAAAAGAAGGTTGCCCCTATGGACAACCTTCTTTTTATTTCTATAATTTTGATTTTTAAATACTGATTGCAATATATCTTTTATGGAAATTCAATATTCAAAAGTTTTTTAGTTTTCCTGTCAAATGCTATATTAATAAAAGGAAACATATTATCTCTTTTACTTACTTCTCTGATTAATACCGTATGACCTAAGTTAGAATCATCAATAAATTCAAATCCCTGAAATTGGATTTTTTGGATGGATCCTAACTTGGAGTCCATTTCAAAAAGCCCATCTTTTACTAATTTATCCTCCGGCTTAAATTTGGGTTCAAACATTTCAAGAATACCATTGTAATCTTTATTCATTAAAAATGAATTAACCTTATCAACTTCAGGATAAATATCTTTTACCTCCTGTAATTCTTTTTTAGAGAATGATTTCGAAATATTGGAACCATCAGATAAAAATATTTTTACTTTAATTATATCATAGGTTTCAGGTTTTTGATTTTGGTAAGCAATATATGCAATATTTGCAGCGCTGGAGATTGACCTTTCAGGTTGCTTATCTATGAGCCCACTTCCTTTAATTGTTAGCTCAAAATAGTTATTGCTTTTTCCATTAAAAAAATCTACACCTTTCATTGTCCCAACAGATCCGCCATAAAACTTCTGTACTTCTTCAACAGATTTTTTATCTTCTGGGGTTGTACTTAATTTATTACAACTCATCAAAAGCAGTAAAAATAGAAAAGGTAAAATTTTAATTGATTTCATATATTGATTATCATTAGTTTTTTAAGACATCTGTTAATGTTTCGAAGCTTTATAGAAGCAAATTTCAATAAAAACTTCCAGTCTGAAAAGCGAGCTCAAATATAATGAAAATCTATAATTTGCCCGTTCCAAAATAAAAAAGTACATGCCGTCATTGCATGTACTTTTGGAAATATTTTTATTTTAAAATCTTAATCGTTCCTTTCGGGTGAGTGAAGGTACCATCTGGTCCTGCAATATTGGAATACACTATATTTTTATTGTAATCCTGAATATGAGTTACATTAA
The DNA here is from genome assembly GCF_004119455.1 of Chryseobacterium sp. CH25. Classification (GTDB taxonomy): domain Bacteria; phylum Bacteroidota; class Bacteroidia; order Flavobacteriales; family Weeksellaceae; genus Chryseobacterium. Next base: position 42,876 of record NZ_NRQT01000014.1, on the reverse strand, counting down.
AACCTAAATGAGGTTCATGCCAGTACACCATAAAAACATTCTTTGCTACTTCCACAGCAGTATATTCTACAGTATCAGTACTATTTTTTGAACTTCCGGTTAGTCCGGTAAATGTCATTGTTTTATTGTCTTTAAAATCCAATAAGAATTTTACAGCACCAAAATCAACTTCTACCTTTTTACCAATGGCAGGATATGGTGATTTTAAATCCCAAGCCATTTCTCCAAGGAAAACCTTTACGCCCATTTCCAATTCATCTTTTCCTGGAAGATTTGGATATTTTTTTACCATATAATCTACGATAGCAGATGTAGTTTTATTTTCAGTAACTGCTTTTCTATAGTTTTCAAGATAACCTTTCACAAAGTCAAGAGATTCCGGAGACAGAGACTGTTTAGCAAAATGTGATGAGACTACCTGACCAGGCTTTAAAGATTTCATAGCATCAATCTGCCCAATCCATTGGTCAATAGCCTTTACATTTTGAGTATCTGCCATCCAAAGATGTGAATCTACAGATACTGAAATTCCACCTGCAATAGTTTTGATGGATGGAATCCAAAGAAAGCTGTGAGCCGGATCTTCAGGATTCTGTATGATCTCAATTTTATTTCCTTCAAGATCAGGAATAGAAGTTACTGCTTCCGGCACAATAATTTCTGATGGAGCATCTGTTTTTAATTGTGGTTTCCAAACTGCCAACTTATCATCCTTAGAAGCCGAAATAAGATAAGCTGTTTGCGCTGTAGAAATAATTTTCACGTCCGGAAAAGCCTTTTTAATCACATCTAATCCAAAATAGAAATCCGGGTCGCTGTGAGATATAAAAACTGTTTTCAAATTTTTGCCGGTTACCTTTATCTCTTTTACCAGCTGCTCTGCATATTGCTTTTGAAACTGAGCATCAATAAGGATAGCATCTTTATCTCCATAAATAATGGTAGAAGTAATAGGAAAGATAGCCTTGCTTCCGGGATTATAGACTTTAACTTTCAGGTTTCCTGCAAATATGCTGATGAAACCTAAAATAGCTATTAATGATAATAATTTCCTTTTTAGCATTTCTGTTCTTTTTAGATTAATAAGCTGCTGTAAAACGTTCGCGAATGTGTTTGTTCTGCTCCAGTTCATCCACTAAAACTACAGCTACATCTTCTACGGAAAGTTGACTTCTTCCGTTTTCATCAAATACAGGAGTTTCCAGAGATGTTCTGTATTTCCCGGTTCTTGTTCCTACGTTAGCCTGATTCATTTCGATGGCAGGGCTAAAGAATGTCCAGTCTAATGTATTATTTTCTTTGATTTTGTTTAAATAATCTCTTGCAGCAGTTGCTCCCGGCTTATAAGCATCAGGAAAATCCGGTGTGTCTACGATCTGAACATTGTCCGGTGTGTAAAGGCTTCCCGCCCCTCCTACTACGATCAGTCTTTTTACTCCCGATTCTTCTACTGCCTTTTCAATATTTTCAGAACCATTCAGGAAGTCGTTGTAAAGATTTGGGTTTGTCCATCCTGCATTAAAAGCACTGATTACGGCATCATTTCCCTTTAAAGCTTCTGCCAATTCTGCTACATTGTTTACATCAACACTTTTTGCTGTTACATTTTCCTGAGTCTTTACCTTTCCTGCATCTCTTACTAATGCTTCTACTGCATACCCTCTGTCTGCCAATTCTGTTACGATGTGTGCTCCTACAAATCCGGTTGCACCAATTACTGCTACTTTTTTCATACTGTTTTATTTTATATTAAATTGTAATAAATTTTGTTACATTTAAGGGTAAAAAATTTTTATTCGAACTGATCTGCGAATTCCTTCAAAGATTTATCTCCTAAAAAATTACTTACCAACTTATCTGTCTCTTCAAATAATGTATTTAAATGACTGTTAATTTCTTTTCCGACACTACAGGCTGGATTGGGATTCTGATTTTTCTTCCCTAATACTTCCGTATTTTTACAGATCTGTAAATCTCAGAAATTGTAATATTCTCCGGATCTTTTGCAAGTTGGCTTCCGCCTTCTTTTCCTTGTCTGCTGATGATTAAACCAGCTTCTCTCAAGACACTGATCTCTTTACGTACAATGACAGGATTTACATTAATACTACCAGCCACCCAATCAGAAGTGAGCCACTCCTGAGGACTTTTCGCCAATAAGGTCATGATATGTATTGCCGTAGCAAATCTCGTATTGTTCATTTTAATTACACTGCAAAGATACACAAATTTTAATTGTAACAAAATTTATTACAATTAATTTTTCTTAAAGGATTAATTTATCCAGATCCAGCAGTAGATAATTAATGTTCTGATTAATGGTTCGTGTTGCCGACTGCATCTGGTTGAGCATCGCTGCGCGGTTGTGAAGGTCATCTGCCCTGTAATATCCGCCATCACTGAAAATAACAGATTGGTCTGCGGCTGTTTTATCATCATCAAACTGGTAATGCAGCCACCTTTCTTTCATATTGCCGATAATGGAACGTTCTTCCCTATTAGAGAATTTCTTTTCGGTATACATATACCAGATAAATGGCGGGAAGTTCGGAGATTCCAATTTACCTTTCCAGATATCTCTTAAAAGGTTTCTCTGATGAATAAATTCAACCTTTTTTCCTTTCGGATTAAGCGTTGCCAACCCAAAGCCTGCTCCCAGAACCCCTCCACTGATATCAATAGCATTACTCCAGCCTTCATCTTTCACAATTCCTCCGGCTATGGAAGCTGCTGCTCCTGCAATGATGGAATACAGAATTAATTTATTATTTCTTGAAGAATTGAGGTTATCCACATAGTTTCCAATCTGTGCTACCCTTTCTCCTTCACAGTCGAACTCTGCGGCTACCGCATCAAGTTCAGTGAGAGCAATTGTAATTTTGCTGTTAATTTTTGTCTTTAACTGCAAAACTTTAACCTGAGAAGCCAGAGAAGAATCTTTTTTAAGATCCATAATCTCATGAACCTCATCCAGATTATCCAACGCATTTAAAATAAGAATACTCTGATCAGAAAACATTTCTTTCAGTTCTTTATTAGCGGCTAAAATGGAATCCGAATTGTAAGAAGGAACTTTATTGCTATAGTTGTACTTGAAGGGAGCTTTGCAATAGCTATCCTTCAGCGTAAGTATGTTCTGCTGAATAACCTGATTCTTCTTGGAAACACAAGAAGTCAACAGCCCTAAAACGATTAACAGGTAAAAAATCTTTTTCATTCAAACCAATTTTTGTGCAATAGCTGAATCATTTTCAGAAATCATCAATCAGTTTCAATATAATTCATCCATACGAATATAGTACAAATAAAAAAATTTACCTGAAATCAGGTAAATTTTTAATCTATTTTTAAGTCGAATTATTTAATCCCTAACAATTCCACTTCAAAAACAAGAGTACTGTTTGGTCCGATTTCTTTACTGATCTCCTGATCTCCGTATGCTAAATGTGGTGGAATAATCAGTCTCCACTTGCTTCCAACAGGCATTAGCTGAAGAGCTTCTGTCCATCCTGAAATCACTCTGTTCAGTGGAAAAGATGCCGGAGTTCCTCTTTTTACAGAGCTATCGAAAACCTTACCGGAAATAGTAGTTCCGTGATAGTGACATTTTACAGTAGATTTAGGACCTGGTTTTGCTCCATCACCTTCCGTAATAATTTCATATTGTAAGCCGCTTGGTAATTGAACAACACTTTCTCTCTTACCATACTCTTCCATATATTCTTTACCGTCCTTAAGGTTCTTTTCGGCTAATTCTTTTTTACGTTTAAATAACAAATCTGCTACTCCCATATTATAATTTTTTACAAAGATAAGGCTTTTTAGAGTTGGAAGATGGAAGCCGAAAATAGAAAGAGGCATTTTGATTTCTTCAATGCTCACCTTTTCAGCTCTAAAACCTTTTTGAATAACACACTTATAAATCAATATTAATCATTAATTACCAACACTTTAAGCAAACAATATATAAAACAGATACTTTTACAAACATTCTTTTTCAAATTCCCAATATTCGGATTACTTAAAATTCAAATAATTGTAATAATCCCTTAACACAGATTCCGAAACTTGGCGTTATAATTGGATTTAAAAACTAAATGCCAAATCCGATATTATATAACAAGAAGTTTGATGAACTTAATGAAGAGGAAAAAAAACTTCTGGAAATCAATAAAAAAGCGATCGCCGACTTTGTTGAGCAATCCTCTTCCATTAGTGACGTTAATTATGCTACCAGGAATGCCCATGCCAAGACTTATGCCGTTGCCAAGGGAATGTTTTGGGTAGATCCTAATCTTCCGGAATTCCTGAAGCCTTTCTTTGATAAAGAAAAATTTGATCTGTTCATAAGACTATCCAATGCTCAGTTTAAAATTACAAATTCAAGAAGGGATATTCCTGCATATGGATTTGCTGTACAGATAAGAGATGAAAATAATCACCTGCTTTCCAATTACCCATTGGTAAATTTCCCTCTCTTTCCGGTTAATTCAGTTTCCACCTTTTTAAAGCTGTTTACGGCCATCAATCTTTCATATATTAAAAAATGGAGCAGTTTATTATCCTTAACTACTCAGATAATCAAAATAATTCCATCTGTTTTTACAGGTTCATTTATCAGGAACGCTTTAAAATTATTCCGTAAAAGAAATGACTTTATTCTATCATTTGATTATCATTCTGTAGGGGCTTACCGGTTAGGGGATTATATGATGAAGATAAAACTGAGCCCAAAATCCGTTAATAAGAACATGGATAAGAAGCAGAATATTAAAAAAGCTTTAAAGAATTATCTTCAGAAGAATGATTTTACGGCTGATGTTCTGATTCAGCTTTGCTATAATTTGAAGGATCAGCCCATCAATAAACTGAATGTAGAGTGGAAAAACTCGCCTTATATTAAAATTGGTGAGATTAAAATAGAGAAGAATTCTTTGCTTGATCCGCGTGATTGCAACAATGAGTTGCTTTCCTTTAATCCTTTTGAAAGTAAAGTTATCTTTCAGCCTGTTGGAAAAATCCAAAAATTACGGGATGGTGCTTATAAAGTTTCTGTACAGACGAGAAGGAAAATCAATACCCTTTTGCATGGAAAGAATGGATAGAATAATACGGAATAATAAATGATAACTTCTTAAATATAGCTTGAACAATTTCACCTCAGCCAATAAAAAAAGGAACAGTGTTTAGACTGTTCCTTTTCTACTATTTATAAATTATTATTTTTCAGTTTTAATTAATTTTCTAATGATTATAATGCCTTTGGCATCTTCTACCTTAACCCAGTATAATCCTTCTGGTAAGGATTGTACATTAATACTATTACTGTCTGCATAGGAACCGACTAACCTTCCTTCTTCGTTATAGATTTCCACTGTTTTAATCCCTGATAGATTTTTAATTATAAATGAAGTCTTTGTAGGATTTGGATACAATATTATTCCTTCATTTTTTCTATTGTTTTCTCCTACTTGCAATGTCATGGTCGTAGGGCATGAAATGGCTGTAGGTATTATTCTTTCAGCATTAGTACCATTTCCAAGCTGGCCGCTGGTATTATCTCCCCAAGACCAAAGTGAACCATCTGTTTTTAAAGCAAGTGTATGATTATACCCCCCAACTACACTTTTCCAATTACTGTCTGTACCTATTTGTATAGGAGTCATTTTAGTAAGATATGTACCATCACCTAATTGGGCTGTCATATTATCTCCCCAAGCCCAAAGTGTTCCATTATTTTTAATAGCTAATGAATGATTGACTGCAGCGAAAACACTTGTCCAATCAGAAGCAGTACCTATTTGGGTAGGAACAAGTTTATCTATACTTGTACCGTCACCTAACTTTCCAGAAGAATTATACCCCCAGGCCCAAATTGTACCGTCTGTTTTTAATGCAAGAGTGTGATTAGCTCCAACTGATATGCTTTTCCAGTTAGTATCTGTTCCTATCTGAATGGGAATTTTTTTCCAAATTGTAGTACCATCTCCCAGTTGTCCTGTTGCATTAAAACCCCAGGCCCAAAGTGTTCCATCAGTTTTAAGTGCAATACTGTGAAATACTCCGACTGCAACAGCTTTCCAATTAGTATCCGTTCCTATTTGAATGTAATTATAGTTCTGGTCTGTTATTGTTCCGTCTCCTAATTGCCCAAAAGTATTATTTCCCTTAGCCCAAAGCGTTCCATCTGTTCGTATAGTTAAAATATGCACTCCTGGAGCGACACTCTTTAAATTTGCAGCGTTTCCAATTTCTGTAGGGCTGGTTATATTTTCATTAGTAGTACTCACGAGTATTCCCATAAAATTACTTCCCCATCCCCAGAGTGAATTATCAGATTTTATAGCCATAACATAATCTTCTGCAGGAGTTGATATGATACTTTTCCAGTTAGTATTCCCTATCTGAACCGGGCTTGTTTTATACACATTGGTTCCATCACCCAATTGTCCATACCAATTATTTCCCCAGGTCCAAAGACTTCCGTCATTTTTTAAACCAACAGAATTCGATCTTCCTGTAGAGATTTCTTTCCAACATTGGGAAAAAGCCAGAAAAGGCGTAAGTAAAAAAAGTAAGAATACTTTTTCGATTGATCGATTTTTTCTCATTTGTATTTAAGTTTTATATCCAAGTCCTCCTTCTAGTGAAAAGAATATTCAGAAGGGTTATTAATTTATATCATTGAATAATTTTGAACAAATATAAAACAAGAAAATGAATTTAGCACATAAATAAGACTGTCATTACAACAGCCTTTTAATTCAAAACTTACGATCTTCCACTCTGATAGCCAAATCATTAATACTTGCATATCTTTTAGCCATTAATCCGTTTTCATCAAACTCCCAGTTCTCATTTCCATAGGCTCTGAACCAGCTTCCTTCTTTCGTCTGATATTCATATTCAAAACGAACAGCAATACGGTTTTCAGTGTGTGCCCAATATTCTTTCTTAAGTTTATAATTGAGTTCTTTTTCCCATTTTTTCTGAAGAAATACAACAATCTCTTCTCTCCCATTTACAAATGTATCTCTGTTTCTCCATTCGCTGTCTATGGTATAAGCTTTGGAAATTTTCTTAGGATCCTGGCTGTTCCATGCATCTTCTGCCATCTGAATTTTTTGCTTTGCCGTTTCAAGAGTGAAAGGTGGTAGCGGATGTTTCTGTTCCATTTTTTACGATATTAAATTGGTGACTATTTTTTTGGATTTCTCTATCAGTTCATTCGATTTAAAAAGCTGGCTTTCAATAATGCAGCTTTCAAAAAGCATATAAATATGATCGGAAAGCGCATCATCTTTCAGTAATTCCAGAAAGTAATTTCTAAGATCGGTTTTATGTGATTGGATTACATTCAGAATTTTAACATTCTCCATTGGGATTTCTGATAAAATATTCAGAAAACTACAACCACGGAAATTCTCTTTTTCATTCATATACATCAGAAAATCAAAAGCACTGATGATTTTTGAATGCAGATCTTCTGATTGTGCAGTAAAAGTGTGAAGCTCATTGAACCAATAATCATGTCTTACCTTTAGAAATTCCACACATAAGTCTTCTTTGGATTTAAAATGAAGATAAAAGCTTGCTTTGGCCACTCCTGCATCAGAAATGATCTGGTTGATTCCTGTAGAATTATAACCTTGTTTTGCAAACAGATCAAACGTTGTTTCTACAATTCTTTCTCTTGGTGACTTCATATTATTTTTCTCTGAAACAAATGTATGAAAAAAACAACATACAGACAAGTCTGTCTATTTTAATTTGAAAATAAATTTTGACAAAAGAATGTTGGAAAACGCAAAGGCGCAATTTTTTTATAAATGCAGTGTCTTTAAGGCGCAAAGATTTTATCTCCGATAAAATTTAATACCGTTAAGTTATAATACTGAGAAAATATTATTGAGAACAGTATTCTATGTTCTACCTTATAACAAAAAACCTCCGGAATAAAATTCCAGAGGCTTCTTCTATATTTTTAATAGGTTATTTTTCTTCTAATTCTTCTTTCTTCTCTTCTTCTTTTTCAGGGAAGATAACGGATAAAAGAACTGAGATTACCAATACTCCACCTACAATTCCTAATGAAACCGGAGAAGGAATATGAATCCATGGTGCAATAAGCATTTTAACTCCGATGAATGACAGGATAATCGCCAATCCATAAGGAAGTTTGCTGAACATATGGATAAAGTTTGCCAATAGGAAATATAATGATCTAAGTCCTAGAATTGCAAAAATATTAGATGTATACAGAATGAACGGGTCATTTGAAATCGCAAAGATCGCCGGGATGGAATCTACGGCGAAAAGAACGTCTGTAAATTCAATAACACCCACTACTACCAATAATGGTGTAGCCATTTTGATTCCGTTCTGAATGGTGAAGAATTTATCACCATCATAGTTATCAGAAACTTTCCAGAAGCTTTTGATTAGTCTTGCCCCTGCTGTATTACTGTAATCTTCGTCATCATCATCATCACCGTCTCCCCATGACTTAATTCCTGCATATACAAGGAATAGCCCGAATAAGGTCATTACAACATTGATCTTTACAGCTTCCCCGAAAATATTCATTTCAGGAAGATAAGTAAGGTTAATTAGCCCAACTCCTGCAAAAATAAATATCGCTCTGAAGATTAATGCTCCGATAATCCCCCAGAAAAGAACTTTATGGTGAAGGAATTTCGGAACCTTAAAGAATCCGAAAACCAGGATAAATACGAATAAGTTATCTACAGAGAGAGCTTTTTCAATCCAATAAGCTGCCTGATACTGGGTAAATTTCTCTACTGCCAATGCATGGCTTTCAGGCGTTCCGTCTGTATTGAAAACCCAATACACGACTCCTGAAAAGATCATAGACAGTGAGATCCATACAATAGACCAGATCGTAGCTTCTTTGGAAGAAACTTCATGACTTTTTTTGTTGAAAACTCCTAAATCCAGGAGTAACATGATAACGACTGTTACCGCAAATCCCCACACCAAGCCAGGGTGCAGATCTAAAATACTTTGATGTTCCACTTGAGTTATGTTATTATATGATAAAAGCAATAGATGTAACAAAGTACAAATATTGCTATTTTATTTACATTTTGATGTATAAATGATTATAAATAATTCATCTGTACAGTTTGGATCGTCTGTTCCAGCTTTTTATCTGCTGTTGGATCTCCAATAGCGTTGAATTTCCATTCTCCGTTTCTTCTGTAAAAAACTCCCATTACCATTGCAACATGTCCTCTGAAAGAAGCATCATTTGCAACATCATATTTAGCAAAAACCTCTTTTACATTGGTTGGAGTTCCTTCATAAATGCGGATAGAAGCAAAAGGAATAGTTCCGAAGTCCTGACCTCTGTAGCTGTTCAATACCATCGCCACGTGATCTACGTTAGGCTCAAGGTTACTGAAATCTACAGTGATTACCTCGTTGTCTAATCCATCATCTCCATTTACGTCACCTGTAAGATCATCTCCACTGTGTCTTACAGAACCGTTTTTAGATTTCAGATTTCCAAAATAAACTACTTCAGTAACATTTTTATTTGAATCGTATAAAATACAGCTTCCGTCTAAGTCTACTGCTTCTTTTTTAGTTCCGAAAAGTCCCTTTTTTTCAATTGCTCCCCAGTTGATTCCTACACAAGCCTGGGAAAGTTCAGCTCCGTTTTCTTTTTTAAGGTTGATTCTCTGACCTTTTTGTAAGTTGATAGCCATCTTTTTATGTTTAGTTGTTATTTACTTTTTTGCGAAAAGCATCTAAGCTCATCGCTTGTTTCAAATTTCGTTTTATTGATTATTCAGGTTCAAATTAAGCATTGCCCGCAAAATATTTGTTTCTTCATCAAAGGCAAATATTTTACTCATTATGTCTATATTTTCGAGATTTCTGATATAATCTTTCAGGACCGCTTCTACCTCAGGAGGCAAGTTGCGTTTTCTTTCATTCATTGTATCCTCCAACTGCTCGTTCTTATTTTTCAATTGGTCAATAATTGTACTTTGATTAGATTGATTTTCAGAAATATCAAGTTTATCCAGTTCCTTGTCGAAAAGATAAAGCTTTTTATCATCTACACTGAAAATAAAATAATCATCAGTCTGAAAGATCTTGAAAAGCTCATATTCATGAGTCCTGATCGCATAGCCACAGACGAAACGGACTTTAAATCCCTGTATATTCAGCCTTCCCAGCAGTTTTCTTTCAATTGAATAGTCTTTGTACTGATATGCCGGAAAAGACTCAACTTTCAGCAGAGATTCGTCTGCTTCCAGCCTGTAGAATTCCTTTGCATACTTTTTATGAAAATACAGTACATTATCCCAATTGGCAGTAAAAACATCTTCGGTAAGGTCTTTATACAGAGCTTTCAGATGTTGGGAAAATATACCGCTGTACATTTTCCTGTCAGTCTGAAAACTGTCTGCCTGTCTTTCTTCAAAACCTGAAATATATTTTTGTTGATATCAATTTCATTAAGGACCGCCAGCATATCATTTTCCTTCTGCCTTTTGATTTTCGTCAGAAGTTCTATGAGGCTGTCCGTATACTGCAGGTGAAAAAGCTCCAGTTTATTGTAATCCAGAGCCGTATTTTCCTGGAACATATTGTGGATAATATCTGTTTTGATGTAAATGGATATTATATCAATATGTTCAAAAAATTGGCCAGAAGTTTAAGTCTTGTTAACCTTCTTTTGCTCTGTGATAATATGGTTGCTGCATCTTCCCCCACCGTAGTACCCTAAAAATTAACCTCTGACATTCGCTTTCAGTTCGTGCTCCAATGTCTGAAGATCCTGATCCAGTTTTCTTCTGTTATCAGCTCCCTGTTTCTGGATCTGTTTCACTTCATTTAATGTATTAATCAACATTGAAGTTGTTTCTCTCAATGTTTCTACAGATACAACAGTCTGCTCATTGGCTCTTGCAACATTCACAGAGTTCTGTCCAAGACGTTCTGCATTCTTTCTCAAGATCTCTTCAGTAGTAGAAGATACTTTCTGCTGGATCTCGATGCTCTGCTGCTGTCTGTACATGGCAACGGCAAGCGAAAGCTGGTTTTTCCATAACGGAAGCGTAGTGGTAAGAATTGTCTGCGCTTTTTCTGCTATAGAAACGTTGTTATTCTGAACCAGTCTGATCTGAGGAAGAGACTGCATCATAATAACACGTACCACCTTAAGATCAGCCATTCTTCTGTCTAACCTTGCAATGAAATCTCTTTTATCTGCAATCTGATAATCCTGGAAATTCTGAGGGGCAGTCTCCATTTGAGCTAACTCTACAGCAGCTCTTTCCATTCTGATATTTCCGGCAATCACAAGCTCTTCAATTTGTTTGATAGAGTTTACATTGCTTTCAAAAATAGTCTGAAGTACTGCGTTATCCTTTGTAGAAGTAATGATACCAGCATTTACTTTATATGAGATCTGCTCAATATTGTTAATGATTTTATCATATTTTGTAAACAGGTTTTCTACCTGAGTGATTACCTTCTTCATGAATGGTAATTTGCTCAAAAAGCTTTTTACTTTGTTTGTATTAAGCTCTTCTACGTCTACATAATTCAACTCTACCAAAAGATCATTGATAAGCCCACCTACTTCTCCTGAGTTTGATCTTCTTACATTTCCTAAGAAGCTGTCACTCTGATTGGTTAGTGTTTTCTGAAGCTCTGCTCCAAAATTTACGATAGATCCGGGGTTAGTCTCATCAATAGAATTTGCTAAAACTTCATATTTCTGACGTTCTTCTGACTGCAACTGAGTCAGATTTACATTTCCTTCTCTGTCTACGAGCACAGCCGGTGCTGCATTCTGAACAGGTTGAGCCGGCGTTGGCGGTACCATTGGTGTAGGCTCAAATGTTCTAAGAGGTTCAATTGATCCTAGTGGATCTATAGGTTGATTTTCCTGATTGTCCATAATTACTTCTGATAAATTGATACAAATTTCTCAAGGCCTTCTCTCTGTCCTGCTCCTACTGCCTCAAACTTCCATTCTCCGTTTCTGTTGTAGATTCTTCCGAACTCTACTGCTGTTTCGATTGAGAAATCTTCATCCAATTCGTATTTTAAGATTTCTTCATTCGTATCTGTATTGAAAATTCTGATGAAAGAATTTCTTACCTGTCCAAAGTTCTGTCTTCTTGAATCTGCATCGTGAATGGTTACAACAACTGTAATTTCTTTTACTGCGTTATCAATTTTTGTAAGATCAATTTTGATCTGCTCATCATCACCTGCTCCTTCTCCTGTAAGGTTATCACCTGTGTGGATTACTGCTTTGTCCGGAGATTCAGTATTATTGTAAAAAATAAAGTGATTATCTGAAACTAACTTCTTGTCGTCACCCAACAGAAATAAAGAAGCATCAAGGTCAAATCCTGTTCCTGTAGAAGTATTATTGATATCCCATCCTAAACCTACAGTGAATTTAGGTGCATTAATGTTTTCTCTCTGTCCTTTTTGTAAGTTAATAGCCATAATATAATTCCGTTTGTGTTAAAGTATTGATGTTATTTTTATATTCTTTTATTAAATGATAATTGTTACTGATGGCCAGCTCCAGCAGGAGATCCATCTGTTCCTTTTTTACATTAGACGTAAGATAATCAAAATTACTTGAATCTAAGCCTAAAATATATTTTACAATCCTCGTATTGAACTGAAAACTGTGCTTATTCATTACTTCTGCAATGTGTTTTACATTTTTCACTGCATAATAATTGAAATAATTTTCAATTTTAGGATCGAGATCAAAGTTCATCAGTTCAGCGTAATACAGGAACATAAAGTCTGCTTCCACATCATATTCATCCAGGATTCTGTTCACTGTATATTCATGACTTCCTGTGATTTTTATATCGTCTATAAAAATACAAAGTTTTCCTCTTAAAAAGTCTTTATCGATATAATAAGTATCATTGGCAATCAAGTTTTTACGATCCTCGAAATTAAGATTCCCATAATCTGTAATATACGTGTGATTTCTGTTGATCTTTGATAAAACACTTGACTTTTTCTCTTGTTGAAACAAATAAAAGTCAAGATATTTTTTAAAGTAAAAACACAAGAAATTGGAAGCCGTAGGGATAGCCATATAAGGACTTGGAAGCACTACAATCTCTTTATCTGTATTTAAAAGTTCTTCATGTTCGGAAATAAATCCGTCGAATAATTCTTTTGCAAATTTTTCAGCATACGACTTATCGCCATACTTGAAATAGCTGTATTCTGCAGGTGAGAAAGTGAACTCATCCGCTGAATGAATGTGGTGTAAGCTGTATCGTTTGTTCATGTTTATGGTTAGTGTTTAAGTAAATGTGCGCTGAACCCGAAGTCTTTTGCTCCTTTATAATCGGCAACCGGATTGTCACCAATGTGCAGAATTTTGTTTAGCGGAAGATCCTGATCTTTAATCTTATTCTTCACTTCCTGAAAAATAAGCGGGTTCGGTTTTGAACAGTTGATTTCGTCTGAATAAATATGGAAATCAATATACTGATCCAGATTTTCATGAATCAGAAATTTTCTCATTGTTTTTCCTTTGATAAATCCTGTATTGCTCAGAATATTGATGGTTTTTCCCTGGTTTTTAATTTCATCAAAAAAAGCATGAATATTTTCAAAAATGATAACAGGTTTATATTCCAGAAACAACGCTTCACTTTTTTCATAAAACTCATTAAGCTTTTCTTTATTAAAAAGCTTTGCATCTACATCAGTCAATGCTCCCAGAATCATCAGATAGATTTCCAAAGTATCTATATTTCCCCCCGTAATCTCATTAATATTATTACAAAGATCATCGTAATATTTTACGGTTCTTGCAACCACTTCAATTGGTGCATCCAGATTAAAAAATGAGGAGAACAGCTCAACTCTTTTTGCTTTAAATTCTGGATGAGATTTGATTAAGGTGAGCCACAAGTCAAAAGAAAAATGACAGTGGTTATGAATGTCGATATCTGTTTTCAAAATGTTTTAAGTTAAAAGTTTTATTTAGCTTCTTGAAAAAGATTTAAAATTTATTAATCATCAAAAAGTGTTTAATTCTCTATTCTTCCCAAAGATAAAATTTTTATCATTACTGCATGACTTTACGTTTCTGTTTTAAGATATTTTATGATTTGAGAGGTGAATTTATTTTCTTCGGTTGCAACTTATCAAAAAGTGTTTAAATTCTGTTTTGAAAAAAATATTTGAAAAAATTCTTCGGAAATGAAAAAAAAATTATAATTTCGCAACCGATTAACAATCAACAATGTCAACAAAAATGATAAATATTATAACATTAAGTAACCCTGTCAGAGCTGTGTTCTTTGGCAGCACTCAATATTTATCTGAATAGTTCTATAGATCTTTATTACTAAAAATATATAAAAGACCTGTCTATTCGGATAGGTCTTTTTTGCTGCCCTATTTTCAGCCTTTAACAATTCAGAAAACTTCTGTTGTCTGTTAAAGCGGGCTTAAAAAATATTCTCACACCTAAGATTATTCTTTTCAATTACTGGCTTGATGCCTTCATCAATCCGGAGTATTCTTTGTGGTCTTTTTTTTCAGTCAACTTTCTATACAGAAGTTTAAAAATCAACAATTTAAATCAAACAAAATGAAAAACAACACAAGAAATATAGGGATTATAGCACACGTAGATGCAGGAAAAACAACTTTATCAGAAAGGCTTCTTTATTATACCGGGCTTATTCATAAAATTGGAAATGTAGATGACGGAAACACCACCATGGATAAAGATATTCAGGAAAAAAACAGAGGGATTACCATTTCATCTGCTGCAGTTTCAACACAGTGGAAAAGGATAATAATGTGTATCATATCAACATTATTGATACTCCGGGACATATTGATTTTGCTGTGGAAGTAGAACGTTCATTAAGAGTTCTGGACAGTGTAGTTGCAGTTTTCTGTGCTTCATCCGGAGTACAGCCGCAGACTGAAAATGTATGGTTCCAGGCTGAAAAACACGGGGCTTCAAAGATTTGTTTCATCAATAAAATGGATAGAATCGGGGCAGATTTCTTTGCCGTTCTTGAAGAAATCAGAACCAAGCTGAATGGTGTTCCCCTTGCTCTTCAGATTCCTATTGGTGCTGAGGACAATTTTGAAGGAGTGATTGATCTGATCCAACAAAAAGCTTTATACTGGATAGATGAGAATGGAGAAGCTATTATTGAAAAGGAAATTCCTCTGAATTATCAGATTGAAGCTAATGAATACAGAATAAAGTTACAGGAAACACTTGCTGAATATCATGAAGATTTCTTTGAAGCTTTTATGGATATCGAAAGTGAGATTAGTAATGAAATGATGGTAAAAGCAATACAGGAAGTCTGTAGATCAGGTGCTGCGGTTCCTGTTCTCTGTGGTTCTGCATTTAAGAATAAAGGTATTCAACCGCTTTTGGATGCAGTGGTTACTTATCTTCCGGCTCCGGATCAGCTTACCAATATACAAGGGAAAGATCCTCAGACAGAAGAAACCATCGAATTGAGAAGAAGTGAGACTGAAACTTTTTCAGGGCTGGTCTTCAAAGTCATTATTGATAAACATATCGGAAGACTTGCCATGCTTCGTATCTATTCCGGAAAGATAAAATCCGGAGATATGGTACTGAATGTAAGAACTGGTGAAAGTTTTAGAATTTCGAGGATTTTACAGATGCAGTCGGACAAAACGTTATCCGTTGAAGAAGGAAAAGCAGGTGATATTGTGGCATTAACAGGAATAAAAGATGCTAAAACCGGAGATTCTTTATCTTCTGTGGAAAAACCAATATTACTGGAAGCCATTACCATTCCGGCTCCTGTTATCAGGGTTTCGATTGAACCAAAAACTAATGGTGACGAGAAAAACTTCGGACTGGTATTATCCAAAATTCAGGAAGAAGATCCTTCTTTGGTGATTGAACGAGACCCGCAAACCGGAGAAACTTTATTGAGTGGATTAGGTGAGCTTCATCTTGAAGTTACTTTGGAAAAGATCAGACTGAATCATGGTATTGAAATTAACCAAGGTAAACCTAAAGTTTCCTACAGAGAAATCTTAACGGAAACGAAACACCATAGAGAGAAACTTTCCAAACAAAATGGAGGAAGCGGGCAGTTTGCGGATATCAGTTTTGAGATCGGACCAAGAAGCGATAATGAACCTGGATTGGAATTTGTCAATATGATTAAAGGCGGTGTTATTCCCGGAGAGTTTATTCCGTCTGTGGAAAAAGGATTTAGAGAAGCAATGAGTCAAGGCACTTTAAAAGGATATCCTTTAGAAAGCATGAAAATTACTCTGTTGGATGGCGCATTCCATGCTCAGGATTCTGCAGCACTGGATTTTGAAATTGCTGCAAGAGATGGGTTCAAAGCTGCTGCTGGTAAATGCAGTCCTAAGCTTCTGGAACCGGTTATGCAGGTTGAAATTCAGAGCATTGAGGAATACACCGGTGCAATTACCGCTGATATTAACAGAAGAAGAGGAATTATTACTTCTATTGATGAAAGATCAGGAAGAAAGATTTTTGCAGCGGAAGTTCCATTGGCATCTACGTTTGGATATATTTCTGACCTTAGAACATTGGCCAGCGGAAGAGCTTCCATAAGCATGAAATTATCGCACTATGCTTTAGTGCCTGATTTTATTGCGAATACATTAATGACCTAAACAAGCAAGGACTGTAGATTTTTTCTTACAGTCCTTGTCTGGTTATGGGAGTTGAGTCTTATTGTTGTGAATAGTCAATTCACTTCGCTTGTCAATTTAGACCGGGTCAAAAAAAATCACTTATTGATTTTCTCCCTATTTTTCCGGCATTACCTTATATGTAGGATCTTCCTGAATATTTACTTCTACTACAGCTTCAGCATTTTTCAACATTTTACGGCAGTCTTCACTGAGATGGCGAAGAAACAATGTTTTTCCCTGCTGTTTATATCTTTTTGATAATTTATCTAAGGCATCAATTGCACTCATATCTACAATACGGCTTTCTTTAAAATCTACAACTACTTCATCGGGATCATTCATTGGATCAAATTTATCTGCAAAAGCTGTTGCTGAACCGAAAAACAGCGGACCATATATTTCATAATGCTTGGTACCATTTTCATCTGTATATTTTTTAGCACGGATTCTTTTTGCGTTGTCCCAAGCAAAAACCAGAGCGGAAATAATCACTCCAGCCAATACGGCAAGGGCAAGATTATGCAATACTACAGTAATTAAGGCCACTGTAATTCCAACAAATATATCTGACTTTGGCATCTTGTTCACAATTCTGATAGAAACCCACTGAAAAGTACTGATCGCAACCATCATCATAACTCCTACCAAAGCTGCCATTGGAATTTTTTCTATAACAGGTGCCCCAAACAGGATAATCAACAAGATCATAACGGAAGCAATAATTCCTGATAATCGGGCTCTGGATCCTGCATTAAGATTTACCAAGGTCTGGGCAACCATTGCACAACCACCCATTCCCCCAAAAAATCCGTTGGTAATATTAGCTAATCCCTGAGCTACAGATTCTTTATTTGCACTTCCTTTGGAATTGGTAATCTCATCTACCATAGACAGGGTTAACAATGATTCAATAAGACCAACCCCAGCCATAATTAATGCATAAGGGAAAATAATCTGTAATGTTTCCAGAGAAAAAGGAATCTGCGGAATATGAAAACTTGGAAGATTTCCACTGATATGTGCAATATCTGCTACTGTTTTAGTCTGAATATTGAAACCAAGAACTACAGCAAACACAACAATAATGGCAACAAGCGATGCAGGAACTGCCTTTGTAAGCTTTGGAAAAAAATAGACTACAGCAATAGTAAGCGCCGTTAAACCACCCATAATATATAATGGCATTCCCTGAAGCCAACTTACAGCTCCATTGGTATCAGTAATTTTAAACTGTTCAATCTGGGCCATAAAAATAATGATGGCTAACCCGTTCAGAAACCCATACATAACCGGTTGCGGAATCAATCTTACAAATTTCCCCAGTTTAAAGATCCCGACAAGCATCTGAAGAATTCCCGCAAGAGCTATTGTAGCAAAAAGATATTCTATTCCATGAGATTTTATAAGAGCGATAAGAACAACAATTGTTGCCCCTGCTCCTCCTGAAACCATTCCCGGACGGCCGCCTAAAACAGCTGTAACCATTCCCATGAGACATGCTGCATACAGCCCTGTAAGTGGAGAAAGCCCTGCAAGAATAGCAAATGAGAGAGATTCGGGAATCATAGTCATGGCTACTGTAAAGCCTGCCAGTAACTCATTTTTATAATTTATTTTCTTCGAGAAATCGAATAAGCTGATCGTATTTTTCATTGAACAGCAAAGGTAAATACTTGCAGAGTGGTATACAATTTTTTCTTTTTCAACTTTTATCAGATATTATGTTTTTAATTTATTTCACACATCTGATTATATAATATGTTAATTTTAATTAAAATTTGCACATAAAGAAACTTTTTTAGATTTCCTTCTGTCTTTGCTTTTAATTTTTGTTTAAATTTGAAAACAATTAAGCAGATTATTTGGTACTAAACAAGATATTCTAAACATAAAAAACTGGTTGTCAAAATACTTACAACCTTTCAACACACAAGCTTAACGTAAATAGAATGGCATGAAAAGACTTTAATAGGCTATATATTATTTACACAAATGGAAGAAAAAAGAAGTTTGAAAGAGAAGATGAGCAATAAACCCATTGGAAATAATGCATATACCTAAAGGTACATTAAATATACCCTTTTAAGATTAAGCTGTCCTAAACCATTTCCTAAGACTTTTACAGTCTCACTTCAGGTAATTGATATTTTAAATAGTATCCTGATTCTTCAATCTCAAAATTCTGTAAATTACGTTCCGTAATACATAATAATATATATCGCTTATTTTACGTTTTCTAATGCATAAGTTTTAATAAATAGATAATATTAAAGAAAAATGTTATACAAAGAGATCCATATTGGAAAGTTTATTAAGGAGAGGGTTGATGAAAATGAAATAACAGTGGAGAGGATATGTAAATTCCTGGACCGAGATGAAGATGCCATAGAAGGAATGTACAACAGCAGATCAATAGATGCGGATCTTCTCCTGAGATGGAGCAAATTACTGGAGTATGATTTTTTCAGGCTTTACAGTTCTCACCTGATTTTATATGCTCCTCCTGCAGCTGCCAATAAAAGTCAGCAGAAATCTGATAAGATCCCTTACTTCAGAAAAAACATTTATACTCAGGAAATTAAAGAATTTATTATGAAAAGAATTCTTTCAGGAGATATGACTCAAAGTGAAGTGATTAAGGAATACTCTATTCCTAAAAGTACACTTCACAGATGGCTTCAGAAAAGTGATATTAATGGATAAACTGATAGAAAATGCGTCCCAACTATAAAAAAATATATCAGGACATGCTTAAGATGGAGTATCCGGAAAAGTTAAATGATCCCAAAATAAAGGAACTTCTCGGAAAACTGGATACCAGTGAAGATGTACTGAAATTTAATGACAGGCTTTTCAAACCTTCAAGAGAAGGGCAAAGAAATAATCAGAAGCTGAAGACTTATGATAAAAAAACGATGCTCAAACTTCTTGAATACCAAAAGAAACATGGGCATTCTACCAGCTATATGTCTAAAAAATATAAGATCAGCAGAACTACTCTTTCCAAATGGAAACTGATGTTTGAAGAAGAGCTGAATCAGACTATGAAAAAAGCCGATAAATAGTATATCGGCTTTTTGTAAGGTAATGATAAGAAAAAACCGGGGCATTCGTATGCCGGAGTTGAACCGGATAGCCTTGCAGAAGTGATCGACTTCGCTATTCCTCCCCATTAGGTACGATGAAGTTTTTTCTAACGACACTTACAATTTCATAGAAATGAAGCTGAAGGTGAGAAGAAAGGAAAAATTAGAAAATTACGATACAAAGATTATTTCCTACTTCTCACTTTCAGCTTATCTTTTATAATAACAAGGCAACAGGCAAATAGTGATGTCGTGCTCTAACCTGCTGAGCTACTCTTCCTGTGTTTGTAGTGGAAGAGACGGGATTCGAACCCGTGTCCCCGTCGTGATGAATGAAGTAGCACTATTTTACGGCACTTGTTTGTTTTTAGAAAAAAGAGGCAAATTTTGAAAAGACATTTATTTACAGACCACTTTCATGATCTTTCTGGAGTTGAACCAAATAAACCGAAGTAAGCCTTTTCTACGGCACTCTTTTATACAAATCAGGGTAATATTTTTAGAATCGTTCATGCATTTGCTCTACCTGCTGAGCTACTTCTCCTTTTCGAGGGAAAAGACAGGATTCGAACCTGTGACCCAATGTTTATTCAATCTCGAAGTATGATTCTGAGACGACACCTGATTTTTAGTTATTAATTTTTCATTTGTATTAGTTTTAAAACAATCTTTGAAAAATAGCAAGGCAATCAGTTAAACAGACTCATATTAACAGCGTACTCCTTTACACGATCTGCTTCCACAGAACAGGACTTGCACCTGTACCTCTGTTACCCCACGAAGTAATTCTGTTTTATGGCACTTACTATTCGTTTTTCCATTGTGATCTCCTGTATTTCTTCCAATTACGCTGAAATTTGGTCTCCTTTGCATTCACCACTTCTATTCCGTGTGGAAAACAATACGAACAGCCCAAATCATTTCCATATAGGAGTCTGGAAATCTGTACTCCGGAAATTTTCTTCGGAAAATCAATTAATTCATATTCATTGGTTCCGAAGGTTTGTTTTAATTTTTTAATTTTTTTCATGAGTATTGAGTATTAAACTCAATACACTGCTTCTTTAAGATCTGTTTTATAGTTCTTCATAATTATTAGTTGATGTTACAAATTTATATGGTTACTGCGCATTCTTTTTACGCAGTTCATTTTTTATAAAAACCAAGCAATATATTGTAAGAGTAATTAGTTTCAATTGGAAGTTGACGATGAAACTCTTACGGACGGCATTGGTTATTTTTACCGGGTAATTTGGCGAAAAGCTCTGTCAGTTTGGAATCGAAGTAGGCCTTTCTTACGACATCGGTATTATTTATACTGCAAAATTATATGCCAAGTACGCATTCTTTTTACGCAGTTATTTTTTTATTTAATCCCGGACATAAATTCTGAAATTTTTTCGGCGTTGTCAATATTCATCTTTTTCAAAATATTTAAAACTCTATTTTTAAAATGGATTTGATGCTGTATCACTTTGTCTAATTCATCTTTAAATTCAGACTCTTCCACTCCAAATTTTGTTTTCACATCTTTCACCTCATTAATATTGGCTTCTGTATACTCTGAGAAACTAATCATTCCGTTTTCTCTTTTATAGAAAACCCAGGGATGCCCTATCCATATTTCTCCCCAACCGGAAGCTCTGTTTTCAGTAACTTTCTCCCAGTTTTCTATATTCTCAAGATCACCACAACAACTCGGCTGAATAAGTACCTCATCATCTTTTTTTAATACAATTCCGCCATCAAAAGAGAGGACAAATCCTCTTTCATCTGGGTCATCAAATTCTACTTCACTGAGTTTTGCAGCTACAATGATCTCTAAACTTTCATCATCAATGTTTTCAATATTGACAAGACTGGAACCTTTCCGGATTTCATTAAAATTGAGAGTTAAGCGGGAAGCTGTTTCTGTAAACTTTAAAAAATATTCTTCGGGATCAGGATAATTAGCAATTTCTGGCAGCTCAAAGTCTTCTTTGGAATATTTTAAAGGATTAATCTCAATTGTGTTAATAAGCTCTATCATATTATATCTCTTCATGTACTAGCCCCGATTGCAGCGACATCCTTTTTCTGAATAGGCATCAGCCAGACGAAAAAGATATAGCGGAAAGCGGGAATAAGCTCCTAAATATACTAATGATTTATAAGATCCCACTGCTAATCCCAATGAACTTTACATTTCAATAGAAAGCAGTGCCTTTTACAGCACTACTTTTTCAATGATTTCTATGGCTGATTTCTGATCTTCCAACGCATTCAATACATCGAAAATCTTATCTGACCAACCTGCAATAAGGTAAACATCATTTCTTTTGACATCAATGGGCTGTCTGCCATATCCTGCCAAGTCAAAAATATAGAGTTTAGCGTTGGGAGCTATCATTTTATACTTGTTCCATGTTTTTTCAAAAGAGTTTCCTGTTCCGTTGCTGTCATACATTTGGGTATCTGTGAACAGCATTACTTTATCTACAATTTCTTTTCTTTTGATAAGATCTTCAACCACCAGATATCCGTTGGTAGAATAGCCTACTTCACCTTCTCTTTTGTATAATGCATCTACATTTTGCAGAATTCCATGTTTAGGCATAGGTGTTCTCAACCATCGGTCACCGAACATTCCGGTAATTACATTCTGACATTGTGACTGCAGAATCATAGACATCAGCAAACCGATATCATACAACAGGATTTTACTCTTAGGAGAAACGGATTTCTGCATAGAACCTGAAACATCCGCCGCAATCACTACCGAAGTATTGAATCCGAAGCCTTTGATGTTTTGGGCACTTGCCAAGACTGCTTCTTCCAAAGCATTCCAAACAGAAGATAGATAAGGTGACTCCACCTTTTTCAATTCTCTGTACGCTGCCAGGAAACGGAATGGTAGCTGTTTTGAGTTTCTTACCGCTCTCTCATCTGACAGGTAGCTGCACACTTTACTCATTGCCTCTGGAGAAACTCCTGCTTCAAGAATATTTCTCAGGTTTCGCAAAGTAGCCATATATCCTAATTTATTACTGAAGATCAGTTCTTCCCATTTGTTTTTGAAAGCCAGTTTCTTTTCTGTTTCATTTGCAAATTTCGTCTGTCCCAATACCGAAAGTTCTACTTCCCATGTGTAAGGAGTATCCAGAATATCATAGACAATTTTGTTGAAAATCGTCTGTTGGTTTTCATCCTTGGCTTTTGGGTGAACAAGAAACAGAGCATCTTTAAAGGTTACTTCACCTTTTCTGTTGTATTTCGCGAATTGGTATTCATCAAATTTATTGAAGGATTTCACCAGACCTTTCTGGATCTGTTTGGATAACCTGTTCAGTTTTTTTGTTTCTGTTCTGTCATTAGCAAGCTGGTAATATGCTAACAGTTCTGTAATTTCATCGGCTCTTTGGATGACTCCATCTACTGTTCTGCTCACCAGATCAGTACCGGAAGCTTCTTTCGCTAATTCTGCAGCCAAAACCAATGGAATGGAACGCAAATGCATTTCTTTTCTTGCATATACAGCAAGTTTTGCCACAAATTCGGGATCATTTTTCTGAATCAGAGACTGTATTCTCTCTAATCTGTCATTCCCTTTTTCATAAGTAATGTCTGACAGTCCTGTTGTAACCACAGCACTGTATAATTCTTCTGCAGGTGTCATCACATATGCTTTTGCACCTTCGTGGTTGGTGACCACTATTTTCTCTTTTCTTAGAAAGTTAAATTTCATGAGTTACTGTTTTTATTGTTAAACACTAGGAAGAGTTGCTGCTTCCTCTCTGATTTCTGATGCAAAGTAAGAACAGTATTACGCAATCTTTTTGCGTAGATTGTTTTTTTGAAAAATTTATTTAAAATGATTGAAAAAGAGAGTAAAGCTCTCGCAGATTGGGTTGATAACAGAGATTTTTAAGCTTTGGCTAAAGCCCATTTCTATTGATATGGATAAAGACCATGTGAATATTTTATGCCCACAGATGGCACAGATTTTCACAGATCATACGGCATATTTTATTAATAGCTATATTATTAATTATCTATAGAGGTTTAACAACAAGATCTTTTATCTTTTATCTTTTATCTTTTATCTTTTATCTTTTATCTTTTATCTTTTATCTTTTATCTATCATTCATTTTTACGAAAGAAATCGGTATTCTCAGGCTTTTACGCGGGTGTTTTCTAGCTTTGTCTGTATTAAAATTAAAGCTATGATTAAAGGATTATATGAAACTCATGTTCAGGTAAGTGATTTGGAAAAGGCCATTCGGTTTTATACAGAAGTATTGGGATTGAGATTGGCGCATAGGGATGAAACAAGACCTATAGCTTTTATGTGGATTGGGGAAGGAAAAGAGTTTATGCTTGGCTTATGGGAGCAGAAAGAAAACCTTCAGACCAGGCATTTTGCATTTACCAGTACGAAAGAGGATATCCTGAATTATTCAGTGAAATTTTTAGAGAATAAGAATTTACAGCCTTATAATTTTCTGAAAAACGGAAGCGTAGAGCCTATGGTATTTGCATGGATGCCTGCACTGGCTATTTATTTTAATGATCCTGATGGTAATCAGTTAGAATTTATTTCTATTCTTGAAGGTGATGAGAAACCCGAATTGGGTGTTATGTCCTATGAGGAATGGATGGAACAAACACAAAATTGATTATCTATATAGCGACGAATGCACGAATGAATTTATTCGTGTATTCGTGGCGAAAACTTTAGCTTTTGTAATTTAAATAAATACTGTACAAATGTTTTACAGTCTTATCTGCTAGTAGTTCCCTACAAGTTTCTTTACAGCCAGAACATGCTTGCAAGGACCTCTTTCACCCTGATATTTACTGAACCATTCGCAGGTACAGCGTTCTTTACCTTCTTCAAGAATTACAGTGTGATGTACTCCGGTGCCTTCTACTCTGGCTTCTGTTCTTTCTTTAGTGTTGTTTACAACTTCCACTTTTCCGTCTTCAATCAGCTTTTCAGCATTTTTCATGCGGGGGTTCAATCCTAAAATACGATTTAATTTAAAGGGTAATCTTCGGTAGAAAAATTCATTTTCATCAAGATCATACCCCAGTAAGCCCATCGCAGCGAGTCTTCCTGTCAGGTTTTCTGTTTTGCTTAAACTAAGATTTTCTTCCAGTGCCAAAACTGTTGCATTAAATGATTGGTTGGCATAAGCATATTTATCTAAGGCATCAATCCATTCATCCGGAACTTCAGCTGCCAGACTGTTCAGTACCGCTCCTTCTCCTGAAAATCCACGCCAGCTTTCTCTTGATAAGGAGAAACAGAATCTTATATTTCCCATATAAAGCTGCCAGGTTGTAGACTGCATATTAGGATGGGGGAAAACCTGCATAGAATCAATATAAGGGAGCAGTGGTTCCAGCAAACGAAGCCTGTGGAGCCCGCCAATACAAACTGCATCAGCAGATTTTACAGGAGAAAACATAGGTTTATTTCCTCTTACAATAAGATAATAATCTGATTTCACTACTCCTTTCGGCATTCCTCTGAACAGTTGTTGAGTTTGAATCTTATTAAAAGTATGCTGTTTTTCTGATTCAGAGAGATAGATCTGAACGGTTCCCAGACCTTTGATCCACTTTACAGGCAATGGAACCTTTCTTTCCACTATCTTTTTTTCATCCCTGTATAATCCAACTTCTTTTTCTCCTACAGAAAGCATCACTTTTTCGTTGGGACGGATACTTCCCAAAGCTGTTATCATAGGTTGATTAAAGTCTACATTGGTTGTCCCGTTTTCCAAAAACTCTCCGTCTAATCCGTCTGGAAGAACATCTACCCGTGCATACACTCCGGCACAGTGAGAAAACCCTTCAAAACGCAGCCTTTCATTTCCGGCTGTTACAATAGGATCTTTCAAAAGTGCCATCTGAAATGGTGACAAACTGAAACTGGATTTTACAATATTGGAAAGGGTAATGAGACAACGGGCCAATATAAAGGGCTGAGCTACATTTCCCCAGAAAAAGCAAGGAACATCAGTCTTTTTCTGTATTTCGCTGTATTGAGCAAGAAACAGTTCTTCAAGGGCATCTTTCTTTACGAAGGATGACGATCTTGAATAGTTATAAGTAAGCATATCTTCCATAATTTACTTTTTTAGAAGATGATTGCAGATTTTCTTCAGGCTTGAGTTCTCTTTCCAGTCGTTAAGTTTTTCAATTACTTTTTTATTGGCTTCCGACTGGTTTAAGGCCAATACTTCATGATACACTTCCAGTAGTTTCTTCAGATTGGTAACTGGTTTATCCATCTGAAGCAGAATATTGGAAATTAATTCTTCGAGTGCAATATTATGATTTTTACTTACATTCAGCATCTGGTGCTGGATTAGATCTGTAAATCTTTTTACAGGTGCCCATTCCAATTTTTCATGGGTTCCAATTACTTTTCCTAACCGGGCATTATCTATCATCTTATGAGAAACATGTTCCAGCCAGATTTCAGCGGCTGTTCCACGAATTGTTTTGTCACCATCCAGGAAAATTGTTCCCAGGAACAGATATCCTATTTCATCTAAAGTTTTTTTAACCTGATAGAGAGCCTGAGCTGTGTTCAGCACCAGATTTCTTTCGTACACTTCTGCAATACCTGAATAAAAAAGGCAACTTTTAATCACTTTTGCCAAAGCACTCCCCAGGTTATTTGGAAAACACCACATCATACCAATGGTTTCTGAAAGCTCTCTTGGCTCAGCAATAAAATATTCCAGAAGCAATGAGTCTTTTCTTTTTTCAAAATGATATTTTGGAATCACAATATTCAGCTCAGCCGGATAATATGAGTTCTTCTTACTGTCTATGGTTTTCCACTGATAAATTCCTGAAAAGAATTCTGACGGAATTGTATCATATCCAAAATCACTGAATTCTTTGAATGTAGTTTCCGGTGACCGTGTAATTCCGGCTGTCATCCACCATGCAGGATGTTCAAATTTCCCTTTCGGCTCAACATTCTTTCCAAAGAAAAAAAGCAACAGGTCTTTATATTCTCCTTTTAACTTCTGTTCAGCCAGCTCTAATGCTTCGTTAGTATTATCCAGAGCACATCGTTGAAGTGCCAGCTGCATATCCAGATGATGAGGTTCTATATTTTTGTTCTGATATATTTCCAGCCTTTCTACTAATGTTACAGGAGATATCCAGCAAGGGGCGTGGGTAATCGCAAACAGCAAAGGCACACTGTCTCCTGCTTTTATTTTTTCATCAGTAAATATGGCCAGCTCTTTAAAAGCTTTCATAACAGGACTTCCTGCTCCCACTTTCTCTATAGGGCCCAGTTTCTTATGATAATTTGAATAGGTTTCCCTGGTAGCTTCTTCATTGCTGGTTTTCTCATATATTTTGGTCAGATTTTTAAGCTGAATCGGATATTTTTCCAATAAATTTAATCCGTAGTTAATGATAAGGTTACTCAGCAGAACGTTGAGGTATGGCACTTCCCATTTAGCAATTGTTTTACAGGCTTTCAGGAATACCGGTTCTATCAGTTTTACAGATTCTTCATTAACGTCATTGGCAAAACGGGCAAATCCGGATAAAGCAGTATCACAGTGATGACTGTACGGATCTTCTATTGCCAGAGGAAGGAAGAACATTAAGTCTTCAAAACTTTCAAGAACCTTCACTTTATTTTCATCAGTAGTCAGCAATATTTTTTCTGTCACTATAGCTTCCAGTTCCTGAGGTTTTTCTTCTATATAAGTTTCTAAAAGAGCACGTACATTCGTTAATATATTATCTGAATAATGAGAAAGAGATTCTTTTACCGTTTCAGATGGCGGAATATATTTCAGGATAATTTTGGCTGCTTTTGACTGTATTCCATCATCCTTGCTTACAAATGCTGAAGTTAAAGCCAGTCCTAATATCTCCGGGTTAATTTTTTTATGCTGAAAGATTTTTTCTGTAAGGGTAAGACTCCCCATCACTACAGTTTTTACTTCCAGGCTCAGGAGATTGGGAAGGTAGTGAGCAAATTCTTCATTTTTAAAGGCCGTACTTCCCACTATTTTCTTCAGATGTATAAGGATGGTATTAACAGCCTTTGACTGTACTGATGTCAGCCCGGCCAATAATTCCCCCTGAAGATCTATAAGCTCATTTTCCGTCGGTTTTAAAGCGGTAAAAGCGTCCATAAACCAACCTGTCACATTCTTATTAAAATTTCTGTTGGAAGCCAGAAGGCATTCTTTCAAGAATCTTTTTCTTTCAATTTTTTGTTCTGTGACAAGCTTTTGTACTAACGGAAACCATTCTTTCCGGAAGGGTAATGATTTGGATGGATATTCACACAGATACCAAAAATGGGTACTGAGTGTTTCAGGATTCTGATCCAGATCAGAAGGATAATTACACAGATGATGTCCCAGTAATTCAGGTTTTGGCTGGATATAGCCTTTTTCTGTCCATCCCAGAATATGCTTGTAATTAAAAGCTGTAAACTCCGCATCAATAGAATCATTGATAAAATCTGAGAACCAATCCGGGCATCCCCATTCTAGAATCTGCTCTGTCTGTTCTATATTGCGGAAAAGGCTCCAGTAATTTTTACCAAAACTCTTCTGATCCATACAGACAAATGATGCAATGTCTATAATGGAATGCTGATTTACAGAGCCTGCTGTATGGTAAGAATTTTTGGTCATGATGATCTTATTGATCTCACGATCCATTTTTTTTATCGTAGGTACTAATGTCTGCTTTTCTTCTGCACTCAGTTGTTTCAGAAAAGGGACGATCTCATGTATTTTTTCCTCATTAAGGATCTCATAAAGTCTTTCTTTCATGTGTTTTAATTTGATGTATAATTTTTTTCAGGTTATTTTCGTTTTCCCATTCTTTAAACACTTCAGCTACTTTCTCATCTACTTGGGTTCTGTTTTGGTTCAGGAGTTCATAATAGAGCTCCAACAGCTTTTAATATTAAAAACCGGCTTTTCAACTGCCGAGAGAATGGATATCAACAGTTTTTCAAATGCTTTGTTATAATTGATACTCAGATTGATAAATCCGGACAACCCATCTGTAAATCTTTTTACGGGAGCCCATTCAAAATTGATCTTTTTACCAATGATAATTCCTAGTTCCTGAATATTAAAATCTTCAGAAACTACTTTGTTAATAAGGGCTTCAAAAGCCATACCAGAGAATGTTTTATCTTTATGAAACAACCCGGCAGACAGCACTAAATAATGCACAGACTGAAACGGTAAATTCAATTTCATCCAGGAATCCAGAAATTCTATGTTTCCTTTTATGTCATACTGATAGGTTGAGCAGGATAAATCACCATTGTACTTTCTTGCAGCTAAAGATCCTGAAAAATAAGGTGCAGTATATAAAGCACGTATCAGATCTCCCTGATGAATAGTATGATAAGAATTGAAGAGATGATTCAGAAATGAAGCATTTTCAGGAAGTTCTTTTTTATTATCAATGGATATTAATGATTCCGGAATTTCTTCTGTATTATTCCATTTATAGATTTTCTTGTACCCTAATTTCCAGTCGAAGCTGCCATCAAGAAATTCTTTTTCAAAATATTTTTTAAAATAATCCTGTTCAAAAACAGGTTTTAAAAGATTGAAATAGTCTTCATTAAGCTGTTCTTTTGCATATTGTTCACCTTTTCTAAGGTTTATTTTTTCAATACGGAGTATGGCAACCTCCAGATCAAAAGGAATAGGCTTCCTACCCTGCTGCTGATAGATTTTTAATTTATCCACAAGGGTATTAATATTAATCCAACAAGGGGTATACTCCGGAACAGAAAGTAAAGGAAGCTGTTTTTTCTCTTTTAAAGCCTCAAATATTCCTAATAGTAACTGATGATAAGCTTTGAAGATAAAGGGTGTTCTTTTTTCACTCCAGTTTTCGAGTGCCGGAAATCCTAAATGGGCATCCGATAATACTTTTGATTTATTCTTTTGCTTCAACAGTCCATAATTAATAACAAAAGTGGCCATCAAATGTTGAAATCCTACGGTATCTTTCCTTTTGAATGCTGCATTAAAGACAGGTTCAAGCTGATTAAAATGTTCATCTTCAAACTCGTCATTAAATCTAAGAAGAGCATCTAAAAATAAATCTAAGTGATAAGTTTCATTATTATTGAAAATCTGAGAAGCCAGAAAGATAAAATCTTCTACAGTTTCTACAGGAGTAATACGTTCCGGCATATGCCATGGAGCTGCTTCAAAATCCTGTTCTTCCTGATTATCTATGATTTTCTTTTCTACAAGATATTTTTCCAGTAAAGTTTGAGCATCAGAAAGAAGCGAGGCTTTATAAAATGTAAGTTCACTTCTTATCTTTTCTGATTGCAGGTCTCCATATTTAACAATTATTTTTGCTCCTTTGGTCTGAAGTGTTTTATCTTTATTCAGAAACACCGGCATCAGAAATTGACATACTGCTTCATGGTATGTCTTATTGTCTTTTGCTATTTTTTCCAGTGCCTGAAGCAATGCATTAATGATATTTTTTGTTGGAAGAGTCATTAAAGATGCCGTAGCCTGTAAAAACTCTTCTGTTTTAAAACCTTTTTCTGTAACAACCGGAATAATAATCTTCAATACACCAGGAAACAGTGAATATTGTGTGGAATGAAAAACCATAAACAGTTCATCCTGCAATTTCAGAATCTCCTGATCTGTAGGTTCCAGATAAGCAAAAAACTCCAGGAACCACGCATTATGTTCTTTTGAAAAATTAAAGTTAATTGCTGTAAGAGTTGCTTTAAGTACTTTGGAACGGTCTATTTTCTTTTCCTGAACCAGGTTTTTCAATACATCTTTCCAGTTTCTGTCGCGGTAAACAGATGTTATGCTGCATTCATGTTCAAACAGAAGCCAGATATGAGACTGTAATGTAACCGGATACGTAAACATTGTTTCTTCTGTTCTTGATGATTCAGAAAGCAATTCTGCCCAAATTTCATCCTGTAAGGTAAAGTAACCTTTCTGCTCCCATTCCAGGACTTTCAGATAATCGAATCCTTCAAGAAATAGGTAGCTTTCTCCAATCCAATCAGGAACATCGGTTTCAAAAAGTTCATCAACGAGTTCTACCGGAATGGAATAAAATCCCGGTCTCATCTTCTCATATTCATCCTTCGTTTTACTGCATGCTAAAGCAGCTAACACAGATATTGTATTATGCCCCCATTCTTTATTGATATTTTTCTTTAAAATGGCAGCAACTTCTTTTTTATCTTTAGCTGTAAGCTTCTTCAAGAAAGGAATGATTTCCTTGATTTTATAGTTTAAATATATCGTTTTAAACTCTTCGTCAATAAGCATAATTTCACTCTTGGCGGCTAAAATAAAAAAAAATGACCGACAGGCAGTAAATTATCCCTGAAAAGTGAGTTTTTTAACAAAACTTTAAGTTAATAAAAGCACTTCTAAAACTTATTTTGATTGAATATTCAACTTATTTACTGAACAATATCCAGAATAAAATATCGCAAAGATTATTCTATGGTTGATATTTTTTCACCACATATCGTGATAATAATGATAAATTGAAAATAAAATAGCGGAAATTGTCTGACTACAACTAAAATCATAACAGACTCAAAATCAACAACAAGAAACCATTCATCTTTTGCTTTCTTATTTCCATTTTTAAATTTATGACTGAAAATCAAAATATTTCATAATAAACTATTTTTTATGATCCTGCTTTGTAATTCATTTAAATTTATATATTTGCACTATAAAATTACTTGACAACTCAAATACTTTTCAATGATAAGTTCTGAATTATTATTTTTAATGAATATTAACAAACTTCAATCAGTTATTGCCAGAAAGTTTGACTCTTTAAGTACCCATGGATTAGGGTTTAATGACTTTGTTATTCTTTATATCCTTAGTGAATCCTCTGAAAGCAAAATGCGCAGAATAGATCTGGCTGAAAAAATTGGGGTTACCGCATCTGGTATCACCCGTTTATTGAATCCACTGGAAAAAATAGGACTGGTTGGCAGAGAAACGAATGAAAGAGATGCCAGAGTGAGCTATGTAGTAATAACTCCTAATGGAAAAAAAATATTTGAAGAAGCCAAAATAACCGCAGAACACACTACAAAAGATATTCTTCCTAACAAAAAGAACAAATCTTTACAAACTGCTGCCGGACTTTTATCTGAACTTGGCGGAAATATTAAATAAAATCAATATGAAAAATGCTATAAAAAAGCAGCTTCGTGAAATGGCAAAAAACCATGTCGCAACAATGGGTGTACTGTCTGTAAAGAATAATACAACCGGAAAACAATATATCAAAGGAGCTTTAAATCTTGAAGCACTGGTAAACAAAATGAATTTTTTATTAAAAGGGCAATCATTTGATAATGCGCAGCTCCAAAAGGAGTGGGATGAATACGGAAGTGAAAACTTCAGTTTTGAATTCGTCAGTATTATTTCTAGCCAGGAGAATCAGTACATTAATTACCGTAAAGAAATCCTGAAGGCAGAGCAAGATGTCTTATCAGGAATTAACAGTGATCTTCTTTATATATCATGAGCTTTATTACTAAAATAAACGGGGTTGATTTATGCTATGAAGTGTTAGGAGCAGAACATCAACAGACAATTGTATTGATTTCAGGGTTGGGAAGCCAAATGATTCGCTGGGACCATACTTTTTGTCAATTATTAGTAGAACAAGGATTCCGGGTAATCCGGTTTGATAACAGGGATTCCGGAATGTCTGTTTATCAGAATGGAGAGAAACCTGCTTTTAACGGAAATCATCGGGAGTTTTTTTCTACCCTCAAAGCTGAGGACATTCCCTATTCTTTGATGGATATGGCAAAGGATGTAATTGGCTTACTTAATTATTTACAGATTGATAAAGCTCATTTTGCAGGCAGATCCATGGGCGGAATTATTGCTCAGTTATTAGGTTCCCATTTTCCGGAAAGAGTACTATCATTAACGATTATCA
This sequence comes from Chryseobacterium sp. CH25, assembly GCF_004119455.1. Lineage (GTDB taxonomy): Bacteria > Bacteroidota > Bacteroidia > Flavobacteriales > Weeksellaceae > Chryseobacterium. Next base: position 10,089 of record NZ_NRQT01000014.1, on the reverse strand, counting down.
TGTCAACTTCTTTGAATCCTTCATTACCACCTTCGGATCCGGAAGTGATGGCTATGATGATGAAACCTTCTGTAGATCCAACTATAGATAAAGAAGTTTATATCAGAGAAAAACTGGTTTTTGCCAAAAAGATTTCTGGAGATTTATATGAACTAGATAAAGGTTCAGAAATCAAAATGATTGAAGAAGAACTTATTCGCTCAAAGACTAAAAACGGAATCATCAGACAGCTCCTTGCAATGGCATCCTTTCAATATAACCTGGATAATTTGAAAAAAATTAAAGCTCCTGCCTTGGTTATCCATGGAACTCAGGATCCTATTTTTCATTCTGATTGTGGAAAAGATATTGCAGGTACCATTCCCAATGCAAAATTGATAGAGATTGAAGGAATGGGACATTCTATTCCTCAAGAGTTATATTCATTGCTATGCAATCAAATTACAGCATTGATCTCAGAAATTGAAGAATAAAATTCAGGTATCATTGTTTAAAAGTTCTCTCTACTTCAGTTAAGCCCATTTTTGCAAGGTGCCTGTAAACTGTTGCAAGGGTAAGATTTCTTTTTTCTGAAATTTCAAAAGGCGGCATTCCCTGATCAAATAGTTCGAAAGTGATGATGTGAGTGGGTTTCTTAACAACTGTTATGGAAGTGTCTATTTCAGTTTCTTTATCGAATAAAAGAATATCCAACAGATGACAGAACTTCAGCTTTTCAATGTATTCTTCAAGATCCTGCAGAAATTTTTTAGTCTCTTCATTAAAGGTTTTCAAACCCTTGGTTCCTATAGTTTCTGCATAGAGGTTCTTTAAAGGCAATAATATTTTTTCTGCTACATTCTTATAGAAAAAGTTGACAGCTCCTTTACATTTTTCTTCCAGCTCATTCCATTGAATTTCACCGTTGATAAAATCAGCTAATTTTAAGCGGATAACTTTTTTAAATTTTTCTGATACTTTAAAAAAGTGTTCGCTTTCTCTTTCAAAATCATCAGCTAATGTTTTCTGATCCCCCATTCCTGCAGCAATAGTAATCTCTTTCCAATTCATTACAGCTTCTCGTAACCAGCCCGCATCTACCGTCATCTGAACTTTATGTACTGTATAATCATATTTTTCATGCTCAACGATCTGTAATAAACTGCCATTAGCATGGGTAGCGTCTTGAAAGTTTTCAATTCTATGATCTTTGAATATGGCATTCTTTGAGATTTCGGATTTCAGAACGATTCCGTTTAGAGTACGGCAGCGGCTTAATGCAACATAAACCTGTCCACTGGCAAAAGATCTTCCTGCATCAATAATCACACGATCAAATGTCAGTCCCTGGCTTTTATGAATGGTAACCGCCCAAGCCAACCGAACGGGAAACTGTTCAAAACTTCCCAGCACCTCTGTTTTAATGTTCTTGTTTTCATCCAGTGTATATCTTTTCTGTTCCCAGACTTCCGTAGTTACGGTAATTTCTTTTTTACTTTCATCTAAAATTACTTTTATGGTCTCTTCATCCAGGTAAGAAATTTCGGCAAGCTTCCCATTATAAAAGTTTTTCTCGGGTGAGGAATCATTTCTGATGAACATAATCTGAGCACCAACTTTCAGTTCCAGTGTTTCATCAATTGGATATTGGGTTTCCTTAAATTCTCCAATTACTGAAGCTTTGTAAAACAGGGATTCTGTCTCCAGTTCTGACAGTTTTTTCTGATTAATATGATCTGCCATACGGTTATGAGAACACAAATGAATATATGTTTCAGTTTCCGGCTCAAAATCTGGTTTGTACCTGGAATTTAATTTTTCAAAATCCAGTTCATGGAAATCTGCATGTCTGACAGCATCAAGAATTTCCAGGAATTCTTCATCCTGATGACGGTAGACTGTGGTTAATTCTACGGTTATTAACCGTACATTCTGCAACGCTTTGGCTGAAAAGAAAAACGGAGTTTCATAGAATTTTGATAAAATCCGCTCGGAATCGTCTCTTACTACAGGGGGCAACTGATATAAATCTCCAATGAGCAACAGCTGTACTCCACCAAATGGTAATTGGTTTCTCCTTACCCGTCGCAAAGAGTGATCCATCATATCTAATAAATCAGCTCTCAACATGGATACTTCATCAATAACAATAAGTTCTATTTCCCGAAAAAGATCCAGTTTTTCTTTCCTGTATTTAAAGTGAGGAAACAGCTCATTGATATTCATGGCAAGATTAGGATCAACAGGTTCTGTAGTAGGAACAAATGTTCTTGACGGAATAGCAAACAAGGAATGTATGGTTACTCCACCAGCATTAATGGCTGCAATCCCGGTGGGAGCAACAATGATATGTTTTTTGCGTGTTTTCTTAACAAAATTATTCAGGAAAGTAGTTTTTCCTGTTCCTGCTTTTCCGGTTAAGAATACGCTTCTGTTGGTATGTTCCAGTAATTCTACAAGTTCCTCCAAGGGATACAATTTTTATCAAAGGTAAATGATAAAAATAAAGTAATCCATAAAAAAGAGACTGAACACGCAGGAACAGTCTCTTAATATCAATTATATATTTATATTTTAATTATTCTGAAGGCACCAATGCAGAATCTTTGCAATATTTCTGGCATCATCTACTCCTCTGTGATGGGTACCATCAAGTTTAAAACCAAGTTCATTCAGCGCTCTCTGCATTCCTACACTTTTTCTTATGGTAGGATGGATCTGGCCAAATAACGTTTTAACATTGATATGATCATCACTTAGCGGATAATCCACATAAAATCTTCGGGCCTGATTCTGAAGCATATTCAGATCATAGTTTCCATAGCTTGCCCAGGTTAATTCTTCTGAATCATATTCTGCTCTCAGAATATCAAAGGCATCATCCAGCATAATTCCCTCAGTATCCAGCATGTTTTGAGTAAGGGTTGTAAGCTCCGTACAAAAGGGACTTACCTTTGAATATTGAGGTTTTATTAAAATCCCTTCATTTTGAGAGATCTTACCGGTTTTTGTATTCATAATACAAACTCCGATTTCAATGATCTCACTTTCCTGACCTCTTGGCGGACGGTTTTCCCAACACGTGGCTTCAAGATCTATAATGAGTATATTTTCTGTTGTTTTCATTGTTTTTTATTTAAAATTAAAGGATGAAAGTGATTTATTTTCTGAATGTTATACTTCCATCCAATTGATTATTCCAAAATCTTACTGAGAATTTTGGCCGTGTTATAAGCATCGTCTGCTCCGCTGTGATGATTGCCTTCAAAATCCATTTGCAGATAATCAAGAGCTCTTTTTAGCCCTATAGATTTATGCAGTCTGAAATGTCTTTTGAATTCATACATCACATTCAGATATTGTCCTGAAAAAGGATTCTCGATTCCGAGCCAGTCACTCTGTTCTATGATCTGCTCTCTGTCGAAGTTTCCGTATCCGGCCCACATAAGAGATTCCGGATTGTATTCATCCCTGATCTTCTCACAGGCTTCTTCAAAATAGATCCCTTTTTCTTCTATCAGTTGCGGTGTAATTCCCGTTAGCTTTGTACAAAATCTATTGATTTCAGATCTTTCGGGAATAATATAAATGCTTTGTTTTTGGGAAATGGTATTGGAGATCAGATCCAGTTTACAAATTCCCATTTCGATAATATCAACTTTCTGTCCGATCGGAATCCTCTCGTTTTCCCAACAGGTAGCTTCCAAATCGACAATTATGATTTGATTCGTTGTTTTCATGGTTATTATAAAAATTTGAATGAGAGTACGTAAAAATTACTCCCGAGGTCCGAATGGAGGTGTCCATTTTTTCTTTTTCATGATTTCCTTAACCTCATCGTAGGAAATCGGATAAAAATTATGACAATCAACCCCAACATCAATGCTTAACATCATTTCATCATCCGGCAATGTTCCGTGTGAGTGCCCGTACAACTGCCAGACTCCTCGATGTGAACCGTTCCAGGTGCGCATAGCGTAGTGGAAAAGAATGATTTTCTGTTTTCCATTGCTATTATCCGGCTCATCAATTTTAAGTTCGTGATAATCTCTGATGGAAGCAAATCGTTTAGGATACGTTAAAGCTGAACCTTCGTGATTTCCTTTTATCAAATGGATATTTCCATTCAACTGATCTAAGATTTCCTTTGTAAAATCCGGCTTTCCAAGACTGAAATCTCCTAAATGGTAGACTGTATCTCCTGGATTGATTCTCTCATTCCATCTTTTGATGAGTTCCTGATTCATCTGCTCCGGAGACTCAAAGGGCCTTTCGGAGAATTTTATAATATTTTCGTGACCAAAATGATGGTCTGCTGTAAAAAATATATTGGGTTTCATTTTTTTAATTGTTTGTTTGTTGAACCACCCCGTCAAAAATCCTTTGAATTTTTGCCACCCCTCCAGTAGAGAGGAATATCACGTCTTCAACTAAGATGATTGTGAAGGGTGGAATCCTAATTTTTTAATTTTGAAATGCTTTATAGAAAGCGGTTTCAATTTCCTGTTGATCGTTTTCAGTATATCTTCTTGAAAAATGGATCGGGATGGCATCTTTCACCTTACATTCATTCATAATTTTTCCTGATGCAGAAGCAAAACTGTGATGGTTGATCTTTGCAAATTCCTGATCTGAATCCTTGTAAAAGGTCTCAATGTAAACCTTATCTGCATTGTTGAAAACAGCTTTTATCTTTTCATAATTGTCTTCATCTACAGCATGATCCATAATAACTCCCAGTTTATATCCTTCATTTCTGGTTAATAAATGAAAGAGATCTGATGCTTTGTACAAAGTTCCTTCTATTTCAATTTCCTTGTCTGTATCATTGTTTTCAAAGGCTTTTTTCAGTTCGCTGATCCATTTTCCTTTTTTGAAATCAGAAGCATTTTCATGAAAAGTAACAGAATCTTTTTCTTTAAACAGATAGGCTATGGAATCTGTTTTGTGATCCAGAATTGCAAAGTCAACATGTACATTTTCATCTTCAAAAAGGGAATTCTGAGTCTTTACAAACTCAATATTCCAATAAGGCGGACGAAGCGTATAGACGTTGATTTCTTCCTTAGAAATAATTTCATGAATTTCATATTCAATAGCATTTTCATCTATTAAATTCCATGTATAGGATTTTAATCTTGCTCCAATTTGTTCATGAATATTTTTTGGTCCACAGATCACTACTTTTTCTCCGCTTCCGATCTGATGTCTGAAAATACCGTCAAAATTGGAAAAGTGATCTATATGGGTATGGCTGATGAAGATTGCTGATAACGTCTGCGCTTCTTTTACCGTAAGCAAACTTGCTTCTCCACAATCACATAAATAAAGTTTTCCTGAATTGGGAACTTTTATTAATATACTGATGTCTTCTTTTAAAAGACTTTTTATTTCTGCCTGTAACATTGTTTTTTCTTTTTTAAACCACCCCGTCAAAAATTCTTTGAATTTTTGCCACCCCTCCAGCGGAGGGGAATTTTTACATCTTCAACTGAGATTTTCCCCAACGTTGAATTGCTGAGATTCTTCATTATATTTTCAGACTTTCAGCCTATGTCAGGATGAAAAATTTGAAATATTCTTTTTGAGGGTTGTGGTTGCGTTTATACATAAAAAAGTTTCGGTAAAGATTTACCGAAACTAAACTTTAAGAGTCATCAACTCTTCTTTAACACAATCTATGACTGCAGAGTTCAACTTTTTGTTGATCCTTTTCTGCTCGTCTTTTTCTATTGTAGTGAAAACTGAAGGAAAATCTTTTTCAAAATCTTCTAAAACATCCTGGGCAAAAAGGCCTATCACTTTCCCCACCATTTTGGGTTCAAATTCGCCAATTTTGCTCACCACATTATTCAATCTATTTGCTGTTACATACATTTGGATTTCTTCCCAGATATTTTGAGCTGTTTCACTAAAATGAACTGTTTTCTGAACTGTTTTATTCTGTTTTTTTACCATTTTAGACTTTTCAATCCATTTTTCATTCTTATTTTTAAGAATAACTCTGGCTCCGTTACCAAAATATTTGGTTTTTAAAGTCTTAATAATAGTTCCTTCACACATATTATTCATTTCCGGTAGTCCTAACCATGTTGGGATTTTAGAATTGAAAACATTGGGAAACCTCAAAGCTTCTTCTAAAGTTCCCTGGAATAGAGTTTTAGCATAGAAAAATCCTGTCTCCTCAAAAATTGAGTTGATGATATCTGTATCCAAATAAGTAACCCCATTCAACTTAATGTCGAATGCATAAAAATCATTGAAAGGTGCATATTCAATTCCTGCCTGCACTTTTATTGCATTTTTTACGGGTTCTACATCTTTGTGTTTGTAACCGCCACCGAACAATTCACCGTAGATGACTACTGTTTCAACATTCGGGTATATCGTTTTCACTTTTTGAAACAAGTTAATTACATTTTTTCTGTATTGTTCCAAAATCTGATGTGCATTGTAAAATTTTTCATCTTTCTCAATGAAAGCGGTTCTTTTGGCGATCTTAATTTCCTTTCCATCGGTAAAAAAAGAGAAATTAGCTCCATGAACTTTTTCCTGCACGATGAAAACCTCATCCCCAAAGCCCTGCAATCTGATCTGATCGATCATGCGGGTTTGGTAAGCATTTTCTATAGAGTTATATGTTTTGAAAATCATTTTTTTAGTTTTTTAAAGTTTTTTAAAAGTATTTCTATATTCTCCTTTCCTACAGGATTCATAGAGTGGCTATAGAATTTTGGTAAGTCTAAATAGTTATCTATACAATATTCTATCAGCCATTTTGCACAATCATAACCTGTTTTTTCAACAAATTCTTTCGTATCTGGTTTCAGATAGTGCTCATCTGCAAGGTCATGGTCAAAAGAAATCATTTCCGGAAGTCCTTTTTCCAGGATTCTGTTGACAAACTGATCGTAATTCCGAACAATATGCCAGTCTCTTCTGAGAAAAATATCCTGTTTGGTATAATGATAAGCCTCAATAGGGTATCTTATATCATCCAGAAACAATAGTCTTTTGGTCATTTCCATGGTTATTAGTTTAATTTTTTTTGGATGGAAGTTAAAAACAGGAAGTTCATATTATAATCATAAAAACTTCCAGCTTCATTACACCATCATATCAGCACAATTGGAACTTGCGAAGGCAAAAGGCTTTGCTTTAAACACATAACCCATTCCCAGAATGTATCCCATTGCATCTTTTAATGCTACATTGGATTTAAAATCCGGGTCGGTATTAATGTCTGCGTGTACCTCCATTTCTACTCCATAAGTATCCAATACAGAACAGATTGCGTAAGCAATTTCAACAGATTTGTTGACCTCGTTCAGCATTCGTTCTTTAATACTGATTGTCTGTATTTCTCTTTCTTTTCTGATAAAGGTAAACGCTCCTTTTCCCTCACGAATCAATACTACTGCCGTAGCATAATTAATAGCTTCTCCATATACGTGAGAGTCTGATCCCACACATACTTTCAGACGGTGTCCGTCTGCCTGTTCGCGAATGATGGCTTCTTCTACCAACTGTGTGATAGAGTGTTGGAAAATTTTTCCGTTCATATTCTGCCATGTTTGTTGTTGCGTTTCCATTTTTTCTACATACTTTAATTTATAATTGATAAATGATTATTGATAATTAATTGGCGAACAGTCAATTTTAAAAATTCACTATTCACTTATTGCACTCCGAACCGGACTCGAACCAGTACTATCAGTTTTGGAGACTGAGATGCTGCCATTACAATATCAGAGTAAATGTTGTTAATTCATCAGGACTCGAACCTGAACTCCAAGAATCAAAATCTTGTGTGCTGCCAATTACACTATGAATCAGATTTAAATAAATGAGTAATAAGTAATTGGTAATGAGTAATGATGGAGGTTACTTTTCTATCATTCATTACTTATTGCTCATTATTCATGTTTTTGTGGAACAGACAGGAATTGAACCTGTACCTTTAGTTTTTCAGACTAACGTGCACACCGAGTACACCACTCTTCCCTATTTTATGAGTAACGAGTAATTGATGATGAGTAATGATAACAATCACTCTCCTATTACTAATTACTTATTATTCATTACTAAAAAAGTAAAAAGCTGTCTGTATTTTTATTGGCTAAAGATCTTCTGCTCTTGACAGCTTTTTTTCTTTTCTTCATTTGTGTGAATGGTAACTGGTCAACTTTTTACAATTTGAATTTTCATGGTTTTATATCAATTCTGTATTGACCAGTTATTCACATCCAGTACTCTATAAGGGAATCGAACCCTTGTTTTCTGCTCGAAAGGCAGGCGTCCTTACCGTTAGACGAATAGAGCGGTTTTTATGAGTAATAATCACAATTACTCTCTTATTATTCATTACTTATTGCCCATTATTCATTATAAAAAAGAATAAGCCTGTCTTTAAATTTGCTTAACTATAAAGAACTTCTGCGCTTGACAAGCCTTTCTTTCGAAAATTATATTGAGCATTTTATATTTTCTTCTCTTTGACCAACTGACTAGGAATCGAACCTAAACAACAAGAGTACATTTCCTGCATGCTGCCATTACATTATCAGCGGTTTTTAGTGGAAGTAGTAGGATTCGAACCTACTCAGCAATGAAGCAACAGATTTACAGTCTGCCCCGACTCTCCAACTTCGGCGTACTTCCGGATTTTTTTATGAGTAATTGGTGATGAGTAATGATAAAAACTACCTATTTATCATTCATTACTTATTGCTCATTACTTATTATTAAAAAAGAAAAGCCTGTCTGTATTCTGTGTTTTGGCTTAAAGATCTTCTGCTCTTGACAGACGTTTTCTTTTCTTAATAAAGGATATTCTTTAGCTATCATTGATGAATGATAATAGATAGATGATTTACAATCTTCTTTAATATTCTCATTTCCAGCTTTACATTGAGATGGTTATGGGATTCAAACCCACTCAGCTTACGCAACGGTTTTGCAGACCGCCCCGACTCTTCCACTTCGGCGAACCATCAGATTTTAATATGAGTAATTTTCTCATGCTTATTATTAAAAAACAAAGTCTGTCTCTATTTTTGTTTGAACTTCTGCGCTGGACAGACTTTATTTTTACCTAAAATTGTATTAATCATATTTGCATTACCTTCAAATTGTTTTGTTGAGAAAGAAAAAAGTTTGTCAGTATTTTTCGTGTTTGGTGTAAAGATCTTCTGCTCTCGACAAACTTTTACTTTTCTCCTGAAACAATTAACATAGTTATCAGCGATTCCGGAAAGACTCGAACTTTCAACTTCTGGCTTAACAGGCCAGCGCTCTACCATTGAGCTACAAAATCTTCTGTACGGGAAGAGGGATTCGAACCCTCAGCGCCTTGATCCTAAATCAAGTGTGTCTACCGTTCCACCATTCCCGCGGCAGTTTTTATGAATAATGAGTAATTGGTGATGAGTAATAATGAAACCTACGTTTCAATCTATTATTATTTATTACTCATTGCTCATTACTTATCCTTCTGTCTGGAAAGCAAGATTCGAACTTGCGACCTCCCGCGTCCAAGACGGGTAAACAACCACCGTTATCTTTCCAGTTTTGCAGATTCACTTCAACATTCTTTTCCGGGAGACAGCCGGATCAGAAACTTTTGGTGAATCTTTGCGGTCTATGCGAGAATCGAACTCGCAGTGCCCAAGAGACAGTCGGGTAGGTTACCATTACCTCAATAGACCTTTTGCGGAGAACAAAGGAATTATACCTTCGTTGCTGTCTTTATCAGCAGTAAGCCACTTCAAACCAATATTTGCCTACTCTCCTTTTGTGACTCCAACAGGACTCGAACCTGTAACCCTGGGTTTAGAAAACCCATGCTCTATCCAGTTGAGCTATGGAGCCTTTTTAGTAATCCCAGAAAGATTTGAACTTTCAACCCCCGGTTTAAAAGACCGGTGCTTTAACCATTTGAGCTATGAGATTGTTTTATTTTTTACGTGCTTTGCTCATCAATTTTCGTTTCGCAATTCACTTTCTCTGTAATCTCAGAAGGACTCGAACCTTCAACCTTCGACGTATCAGGTCGATGCTCTAACCATTTGAGCCATGAGATTGTTTTATTTTTTACGTGCTTTGCTCATC
>NZ_NRQT01000149.1 GCF_004119455.1 Chryseobacterium sp. CH25 | reverse complement strand
TATCAACATTGATTGATGAAATAGAAGTCGTCATTATAATCGATTATTCGATGATCCGTTATCGTTTCAAGATGCGTTACCGGTATGTAAGAGACGGCTTGAAACCCGTTCATAGAAGAGTACTTTATGGTATCAACATTGATTGATGAAATAGAAGTCGTCATTATAATCGATTATTCGATGATCCGTTATCGTTTCAAGATGCGTTACCGGTATGTAAGAGACGGCT
>NZ_NRQT01000148.1 GCF_004119455.1 Chryseobacterium sp. CH25 | reverse complement strand
TTCATGATTTTGCGTTTCCTATCCAATGACGGTGAAACGGAGAAGCGAACTCCTAAATACGGAAATGAACTTTGATTGTAGATCGTAAGATCTGAATCTTACTGAAAGCACCTCCATCACAACGGCTCCGTTCATGATTTTGCGTTTCCTATCCAATGACGGTGAAACGGAGAAGCGAACTCCTAAATACGGAAATGAACTTTGATTGTAGATCGTAAGATCTGAATCT
>NZ_NRQT01000147.1 GCF_004119455.1 Chryseobacterium sp. CH25 | reverse complement strand
TGAACCAACCAAATATTGAGTAACAGAATTCCTGATATCAGAGCTTGGGTCGCATTCGGTGGATTAGGTCCTGCAGCTTCGTCAGGTGGATGAAAGAATTACGTTGCCTACATGACGAATGATGTAAAACTGAACCAACCAAATATTGAGTAACAGAATTCCTGATATCAGAGCTTGGGTCGCATTCGGTGGATTAGGTCCTGCAGCTTCGTCAGGTGGATGAAAGAAT
>NZ_NRQT01000146.1 GCF_004119455.1 Chryseobacterium sp. CH25 | reverse complement strand
TAATTCAAAAATCTATTTTATTAACTTTTGTAAAAATTAATTTACGTTCAGGCAGAAAAATCTGGTAGATTTAGTATCGGATTTAAAATGTGATTTAAGGTTCTATAATGATCAGAATTATTATAAATCCTAATTCAAAAATCTATTTTATTAACTTTTGTAAAAATTAATTTACGTTCAGGCAGAAAAATCTGGTAGATTTAGTATCGGATTTAAAATGTGATTTAAG
>NZ_NRQT01000145.1 GCF_004119455.1 Chryseobacterium sp. CH25 | reverse complement strand
ATGGAAAACCGATGAAGTATGTTCCCGGGGATTCCGGGTATTCATAGAAAATAACCTCCTTTCCATTCCCTGGTGTAGGAGCCATCGCTTATAGACCTTATGTGATAGAAATCCTTAAAGAGCTTCAGCCATGGAAAACCGATGAAGTATGTTCCCGGGGATTCCGGGTATTCATAGAAAATAACCTCCTTTCCATTCCCTGGTGTAGGAGCCATCGCTTATAGACCTT
>NZ_NRQT01000144.1 GCF_004119455.1 Chryseobacterium sp. CH25 | reverse complement strand
CCGTAGAAAGTAGGTACAACATGGGTGTCATTGAGCACTGTACAGGGTAGACGAATATGTTTATGTAACCTAAACTTTGTTTCCGAACAATCCCTCTATTATTGAAAATAAAGTGTGGGCCAAGCAGCCTACCGTAGAAAGTAGGTACAACATGGGTGTCATTGAGCACTGTACAGGGTAGACGAATATGTTTATGTAACCTAAACTTTGTTTCCGAACAATCCCTCTAT
>NZ_NRQT01000143.1 GCF_004119455.1 Chryseobacterium sp. CH25 | reverse complement strand
GTGTAAAGCATCCATTTTGTTGCTTCATTTCCTAATAGTTCTTGCTTCATCCAAAAGTAACTTTCATTCGGGGTATTTACGAAGATATTCTCCTGTTAGCATCACTTACCTCCAGTCTCCGACCACCTCAAGTGTAAAGCATCCATTTTGTTGCTTCATTTCCTAATAGTTCTTGCTTCATCCAAAAGTAACTTTCATTCGGGGTATTTACGAAGATATTCTCCTGTTAG
>NZ_NRQT01000142.1 GCF_004119455.1 Chryseobacterium sp. CH25 | reverse complement strand
TCATTATCAGAATCGTTCATGATGACGGTAACCAGCTGACCATTTTCATTTCATAAACGCTGAAGTAAGTTAAAGTCAGCTCTGTTGGAAAGATGAACCCCATCCCTTCAATCCAAAGATTGGTTTCAATATCATTATCAGAATCGTTCATGATGACGGTAACCAGCTGACCATTTTCATTTCATAAACGCTGAAGTAAGTTAAAGTCAGCTCTGTTGGAAAGATGAACC
>NZ_NRQT01000141.1 GCF_004119455.1 Chryseobacterium sp. CH25 | reverse complement strand
CTTATACAATAACTAGCTTTTTAACCATTAAACCATGACAATAAAAAAGGAGGATGCATATACAGCATCCTTTTTCATTTCTTTACTTATCCACCTACTCTCCGATTTTCCTTCAGAAATAATCCCACCATTCTTATACAATAACTAGCTTTTTAACCATTAAACCATGACAATAAAAAAGGAGGATGCATATACAGCATCCTTTTTCATTTCTTTACTTATCCACCTACT
>NZ_NRQT01000140.1 GCF_004119455.1 Chryseobacterium sp. CH25 | reverse complement strand
TTCATAATACAGTATTTTTGAAGAGTCTAATTTAATTAAAAGCAACGATATTGTTGTAATTAATTTAATTATATTTTTAATATTTACGGAATTAATTTATTAGTTAGTGTTTTCAGCGGAATCAATTCGTCATTCATAATACAGTATTTTTGAAGAGTCTAATTTAATTAAAAGCAACGATATTGTTGTAATTAATTTAATTATATTTTTAATATTTACGGAATTAATTTA
>NZ_NRQT01000013.1 GCF_004119455.1 Chryseobacterium sp. CH25 | reverse complement strand
GATCAAACTCTCCATTGTATGTTTGTCTGACTCACTCAAAGTTTTTAACGCTTTAGTTTTTCCTTACTTGGTTGTTATATTGTATGTCAATGATCTTTTTTTCTTTCGCTTTTTAACGAAGCAATCTTTCTGTCAGTGTCGCTCCGTATTTGCGAGTGCAAAAATAAAACTTTATTTTGTAATGACCAAATGTTTTGAAAGAAAATTTTAAAGTTTTTTAAGTAACCTTAATTCTTTCTAAACCTCAATCCCTCTACTCCTGCGCTCCCTATAATTGGGACTGCAAAGATAGAAACTTTATTTTAACTCGCAATCTTTTTTAATAAAAAAATTAAAAGTTTTTTAAGTCTTTATCTTAGTAGATCTTAATGTTTATGCTTATCTAAAAGCTCTTCTGCGCTTACTGAATCTCTTTCGTTTTTCAGTGGGGCAAAGATAGAGACTTCTTACATCCCTCGCAAGTTTATTTAACATAAAATTCATTTTTGAGTAACGTTTTGCGCTTAACGAACTGAGAACATGTGAGAAAAATTTTAAACATTTGTTTGGAGAATGGGGATCATGGTGGGAAAAGATGGAAATTGATGGAAAATGGGACACCTATTATATATGAGTAATGAAAGCTACACATTATATATAATACATGATCTACGTTTTAAAATTATATTTGAAATATTGAAATAAGTTTTGGCTAAAGCCAAGGGAGAATGACTTTTTAATTTTAGTGGGCTAAAGCCCACTAAAATTGATGGACTGCTATTTGTTGGATGATAATGATAATGATAATGATAGAGTATAGCATTGTTTAGATCCTTACAGGATGACAAAGATTGCGTAGAGAGAGATGGGAAATAAAGATACTATATAATATAAATATATAAGTAGAAGGATTATTATGAAAGATTCTAGTATAAATTATCAAAATGGTTAAAGGGAAGTTTTTTATTTTCCCACAGATGGCACAGATTTACACAGATGAATATAGATGAGATGAATAGAAATAGCTGATGCCAGAAGATAACCACCCCGTCAAAAATTCTTTGAATTTTTGACACCCCTCCAGAGGAGGGGAATGATGGAGGTCGTTCCTTAGGGATAATTGTTAATACCATTAATTAACTCCACCCTATTACCTATTACCTATTACCTATTACCTATTACCTATTACCTATTACCTATTACTCATTGCTCATTGCTCATCATTTATAAATCTGGTCCCCTACCCTAGCCCCGATAGGAACGGTTACCCCGCAGCAAGGAGTTGGAGAGTTTGAGGGTTGGAGCGTTGGGGAGCGAAGGCGTGAGGAGTATGAGTGGATAGCGGGAAATAGCTCCTGAAAAATTAGAAAAGGAAGCCGAGAGTAATTGTAGAAAAGAAATATAGATGAGAGAGTTCTCAAATATTAGGATTAGAAAAAACGCTTGATGAACAGCTTGTATACAAAATATCCTATGAGACAGCCAACCGTGTCGGCAACAATATCCAGAGTTTCCATAGATCTACCCAATCCCATTTCTTCCTGCAGGATTTCTGTAAGGAAAGCATAAATAAGGATGATCTGGAAAAAGTAGGAGAATTTAATCTTGGGAAAAGCCGCAATAAAAGAAAATCCTAAAGCGGCAAATATACTTAAGTGCAATACTTTATCTATACCGCTAAACATGAACCAATATTCATGGTTCTCTTCTCCTGGCTTGAGAAGCATATAAGTAAGAAATGCCCAATAAATGGGCAATATCTTACTAAATATTTTTGAAATTTTATCCAATGATAGCCTGGTAATCTTCTGCAGAAAGTAATTCTGACTGATCTGCTCCATCAGCAAGTTCTAATTTGATAATCCATCCGTTTCCATAAGGATCTGTATTTAACAGTTCTGGTTGGTCTTCCAATTCTGAGTTGAATTCGATAACTTTTCCTGAAATAGGTAAGAATAAGTCTGAAACAGTTTTTACTGCTTCCACACTTCCGAAAACGTCTCCGCCGTTAAGATCATCATCTACAGTATCTACGTCTACATAAACAATGTCTCCAAGTTCTCCCTGAGCAAAGTCTGTAATACCAATTGTAGCTACATTACCCTCGATCTTGATCCATTCGTGATCTTTAGTGTACTTTAATTCTGATGGTGTGTTCATTTTTTAATTTTTATTTTCTACAAATGTATTCAAAATTATAGTAGCTTCAAATATTGGATATAAAAAAAGTCCTTCAATGCTGAAGGACTTTTATGTTTATGTTTATTTTATTTCTAGAATCCGCCACCGGAATCTCCGAACGTAAACGTTGCTGAAATTCCTGCTCTGATCGTAGACAGCGGGAAGGCTGTTGAAATCTTATACTTTGAGGTCATCTGCTCATAGAAGACTCTCAGGTTTAAGTTTTCTGAGACATTATAATCTGCAGAAAGCTTGATGTTAAGAAGTCTCTGTCCTCCTGTAATCTGTGAGTCATTCAACAGGATATTCATAATGGAAGTTCTGCTGTCTCTCAGTGAGATATCTCCTCTGATATTAAGATCACTTCCTTTTCCTCTGGTTCCTCTTCCTCTGATGTTGGCTGTTCCTAATCTGAAGTCACGAACAATGTATCCCAGCCTTACTACGTATTCTGTATTGGAATCTTCAGTAAGAGTATGGTTTACCAATCCTAATACCATCATTCGGTTTTTGTTGTACTGTAATCCGAACTGCATATTATTTCTCATCGTAACATCTATTCCAAGAAGTGGTGAGAAAGATTCTACATAACCTACCTGAGCAAAAGTATAAGGATTAATCTTGTCCCCATCATTCAGTTTAATATTACCTGCATTATCCACTGTCTGATAATATCCGCCAGGGTTACTGTGGTAATCTATATTACTTTGAATTCCTGTTGCAGTATAGGTAGCTGTATATCCGTGTAAAATATCAAACTTGGTAAACTGTCCGCTAATCATTGGGATGTTCTTTAATCCTGAATAGGTAATTCTCCAGTTCGGCAATGGAATCCCTGCTTTTTTAGGATTACCTATCGGAGAAACTGATTTACCTTCAAGAGCCGCTCTGAATGCTGGAATCAATACATAAGCATTCGCTATACTGTAATGTTTTGCAAATCCATCATTCCCTATTTCTGCATTTGGACCTCCTAACTGTTGTGAAAGTTTCATTGCATTTTCTCTGATTGCCTGATATACTGCTGCACCATCTTTAAATGATGAATTCAGAAGCATCGTAGAGTTTGAATAGGTAACCATATCTGTTGCAAAGGTAAAGTTAGGATCCGCAACTCCATTATTAACATAATTGAACCCTGAATGCGTGAAGTTACTGTTGAAGTTATGCAACACATTCAAATCAATTCTGAAGTCATTCATCGGCATTACCTGTAAGTTTGCCCGCAATTCTCTGGTAGACATTCTTACATAGGCATCAGTCATAAACTTAGAGTCACTTACCCAACCATTTTCCATAACAGTTCTTCTGATATCTGCCTGAGACCCTAGCAGGAATCCAATGGTAGGACCTCCTAATGTCTGACCGGAACCATACCAGTTCGGAGCTGATATTAACCCCGGAAGTACTGTACCGTTATTTTCTGAATAACTTACATCCAACTGCTTGAAGGAAGTAAGGAAGAATGCTGCACTCTGAAGTACAGTAAGCTTGTTTTTAAATTTATACTTCTTATATCTGTATCTGTTCTTTTCCCATTGTTTTGTATAGACATTGTTCAGGGAATCCATTTCCTGCTTACGCTTCTGAAGCTTGGCATTAATATCTTTAAAATATTTAAACTGTCCGAAGAATTTAGGCAGATCTGCTGTTGCCGTTCCCTGGATTGTATTGGTGTTTTGCCCAATAGACCCTAAGCTTCCTTCAGGACTTGAAAGCAAAGCTGTAGATCTTGCATTCCAGTTATAAGTAAACCCATAACCTATCTCTGCATCAATAAAATCCAAAAATGGAAGATACTGGAATGGCAGTTTATAGTTCAACTGTGCTCTGTGATTATATAATACCGGTCTACCTGCTCTGAAAACATTTCCGAAAATCGCTTTACTATCCATTGTATTTACGTCAAGGTTATCATTCAGAGTTCTGGTTGCAGAATTAATCTCCAGTTTTAATGATTTTGTAAAGTTGAATCCTAAACCATATTGCCATCCGAAGTAGAAGTTTCTGTTTCTGATTGCGTTGACATCTCCACTGGTATTTCCACCTAAAATAGCTTCAATATTTCTAAACTCTAATTCATTGTAATTTCTGTCAATCTCTGTTCTGAAAGATAATCTTGTTGGAATAGGATTGATATTGAATTCTTTTACCCATCTCAGATATTTAGTAGATTTAGCAGTATCACTAATCATTTTATTGAAAGGTTTTACAACCCATGGCTTGAAAGTATAGTTGTAATCAACATACCCTCTCAGATACTGTCTGTAATTTCTTTTTGTATAAATATCTCTGAAATAGTCATCATTATATACCGCAGTTACTGAAACGTTTTCGATATCATAAAACTTAGGTTTTTTATTCTGATTTACTCTTTCCTTACGCATATTAACAACTCCGATACTTCTTTGCTGTGTATATGTTCTTGCCACTTTTTTCAGCTGTTCTCTGTTTGGAGCTTTGCTAAATTCAACGTCAGTATCCAAAGGATTATATTTCGGATCTTCTATTGTTTGTGAGTAAGAATAGTTCAATGGAATTTTAACCCCTGTCTTCTCTGGCAAAAGCTTATCCACATTGATTGCTGTATTGATACTGAATGCTGATTGGGTAGACTGATTTCTTTCTGCCGGTTTTGAGTCAATATTTCCAAATCCTACTGAGGTATATGATGCATTGGTATTAACTGTTGCAAAGTCTCCAAGGTTGAAGTTTAAACTTGCATTACCTGCATATCCGCCATCGTTTTCAATTTCTGAAAGACGGATTTCGTTAACCCATAAAATTCTGTCCATCGATGTTCCCGGCTCCCTTTCAGGTATACCATTCTTAATACCAATCATAATGGTTGTTACATTTCCTAAACTCGGACGCCCTTTTACATAAATTCTTTTAAAATTATCTCCTTCTTCAAAATTAGGATCCAGAAATCGCTGCATGATTTTATCAGCGTACATCTTATCTCTTCTGATCTTGGCATCAACAAAATTCTGAATATCAAGATTCACTTCATTTTCCATTGGCCATATCTCCATAGGAGCAGTTGCCGAAGTTGAAGTAAGCTTTAACGATGCTTCATATTCATAGTAGTTATCTGTAGCATCGTTTCCAAAACGGATAAAGAATTTGGTTCTTTTATCCATACCAATTACTCTACCTATCGGATCATGAGCATGCACAAAAAGTTTTAGCTTTTTATATCTTCTCATATCCAGATTGGTATTTTTGAATACCCCCTGTGCTTTACCAACTTTCAATTCTTTAGCTTTCATATACAGGGAAGCTTCATTCTGTCTTTGTGCTCCGGCATTACCACTCAATACCTGTCTGTCAATTCCTGGAGGCAATACATAAGGAGGCTGGTTAAGAGCATTCTCTTCAATATTCACACTTCCTACCTCAAGTTGTCCAATTTCTGGATCTGTTATCACCCCTTCATTCTGAGCAGGATCTAATGGAGCATTTGAGTAAGGAGCAAGGCCCTTAGGATATTTTCTCCAGTCTGATCTTACAAGATCCATAGTACCAAATCTCAATGTAGAAGTATCTTCAAATCCTGTAAGCATTAATCTTGCAAATCTTACATTGTTAAGTACTGTTTCGCTATGAGTTCCCTGAGTTTTATCAAAATTGGAAACCGGTATTCTGAACAGGTACCATTTCACATCTGAAGACTGCCCGTTCAGGAACACAGCTTTTACTGTTTTAATATCAACAATATTATTGTCTCCGCCTAATGAAAGACTTGCCTGGTCTAATTTGATCGGATATTCGTTATAGCTTTCAATCTGATCTAAGTTATAATCTCTGTTGATGTCCTCAGCATCCGGAGTCTGTGAAGCAACATTCAGTGAATTGGCTTCTGAGTTTCCATCCGGGTTTCTGAAGTATTTATAACGCTCAACAAGAGAAGCTGCCTGGCTACCTGTAAATCTGTCTGACATATAGAATACAAAGTCATCCACTGCAGGGTCAACAATATTTGTTACCGGGTTTACAAAGGTATTTCCAAATCTCATTGCTTCCTGATCTGAACTCAAACCGTCATAACCTACATCCTGAGCTTTTCTTCCGTCACCTTCGGTAGAGAATGCATATAAAATAGGTGGTTGCTTTGGCTGTACTCCCCAATTAGATGCTGTTGTAGGTGATGCAACTCCCCCTGCAGGAAGTCCATTTTCATACAACATTTTCCCATCTTTAAGGATATCTTCAGAGACGTTTCCTAAGTGTAATAACAGTTTTGGATTATCTCCAAGTTTTTTACCGTCAGCATAAGGATCCATCATCCAAAATTCTACATATTCAATATTTGAACTTACAAAGTTAGGCACACTGATAGGTCTCATAATACCACCCCATCTGCTTAAAGCAGGCTCTGTTCCCGGATTAACGTTATAAGGTCCTTTTTCTTTAGGGTAAAAAGAGATATCGAAAGTATTGGTAAAGGTTTGGTCTCCTGCTACAAAATCTCTGTTATTATAGATTTCTGAAAGCATAACCCTTCTTGATGCGTGGTTGGAAACCGACTGCGGAGTAATTCCAGCAGGTGGTCTGCCCCCAACATTCCAGAATCTTGGATCAATATAATACCATGATAATAATCCTCTTCCATATCCACTTGTAATATCATCACTTGTTGGCGGAATATTGAAAGGTGGAGATGTATTTTTTTCAGGTCTTGATGCTAAACTCCATGCTGCAGGTTCCTTTAAAGATATTTTAGAGGTGGTCTGCTCAAAATCGTCAATATAAGACTGGTTGTTGGTTGCATTATTCAGTCCCGGAAGAAGGTATGCAGCTTCCATTTTAAAGTTGATATTGGATGGAGCCTCAGTTTTTATTAATGGAAGTTTATCTGTAAATCTTGTAAGGTAAGGAGCCTGATTATTATACATCATATTAATCCCCGCCATTGTATTGTTTACAGCTTCCTGTCCAAAGTTTACCTTTTGGGTAAGCGGAGATTCTGAGTAGTTAATAACCGTCCCTCCTAAAATAAAGTGTTCATTGAATCTTCTTTCTAAATTCAATCCCAGGAATCTTTTTCTTTGGGTATTGAATGTAAGCTGGTTTTCCAATGAAATATTAATAGCCTGGCCAGACTGTTTTACGTTTTCATTAATGATTGTAACGGTACCAAGCATGTAGTCTACTGTATAGTCTACTCCTTCAGCAAGCTGCACTCCATTTGCAGAAACTTTTACAGATCCCTGCGGTACGTTTACTGCTCCAAGGGAAATCCCCTGCCCCTGAACACCTTTGTAACGGCCTTCAATGGTATAACGTTGAGGAACGATGGTTTGTCCATTTGTAGGCTTTATCTGATCATAAAGGTCATGGAAAACATATTGAGGATCATTACTTCCCAATACCTGTTCCATATAGTCCCCGAAAGGCTGTACTTTTGTAAAGATGATTCTTCCGGTTTCCGGCCTGATAGTTACCCCATTCACAAAGTCAAAAACACCATCTCCTTTAGTTCCGTCTTTATTATTCTGAATATCTCCGTTCATATTAAGACGGTCCCAATTCAGCAATTTCAATAAGTTTAAATCTTTAACTGTCGTATCAGGAAGGTAATTTACCTTACCTCCTGTTTTCTGATCTTTATAGTATACGTTAAGAATGAACCCGTCAGGAGATACCTGACCTGCATCTAAAGAATAAATGTTCTTCATCATCAGATCCCACATCGGAGAAGCTGGATCTACACTGTTGTTTACTTTCAGTACTTTTGTAATCAAAACTGGGCTTTCTTCTGAAAATTCCCCTACTTTGTATACTTTACTGCTTCCATTTACTGTGTATGAATAGGATACTGCAAGAAGCTGCTGATCATTAAGCTTCTGGTTCAAAGAAATGTACCCCAGCTGTGGCTGAAATGTATATTCATTAGAATTCAGTTTTCTTGCTTTACTATTGAAGATAAAATGCTCACCGTTTACATAAGGTGGTGAACCATTAAATGATTGTCCCTGGTAAACTCCATCATAATTTTTACCGGCTTCTCTTGTACCAGCCTTTGCTGAAATATCATTATACAAGTTCCCAACAGAGTTATCCGGCAATACACCACCTGCTTCACCCAGATCCCTGATCCCGATGATTCCTTTCTGATAGGCTAAATTACTGTTTCCCTGATCCAGTACCCAAACTTCAAGTCTGGTGATATTGATTGTAGAATTGATCTGTGGATAATTCAGTAAAGCATTATCATATTTATCATGAAAATAGTGTCCTAAAAAGTAGTGTTGATTATCTTCATATTCATTGGCACTGACTTTAAAGTTATTCATAACGCCACCACCCTGTACTACAATATTTCTGGCTTCACCCTGTTGCTGGGAAAGAACAACAGTTCCAAATGTTTTTCCTAACTGAAACTCTGTTTTCACCCCAAACAATGATTGTGAACCACGAATTAAGCTTGTTGAAAGCGGCATGTTGACGTTACCAAATTCAACTCTTTTTATGATTTTATCTTCACCTCCTTCATTGGGTTTATCTACATTTCCAAGTCCTTTACTCTGAAGATCTTTCCAGCTTCCTTTTGCCTGCCACACAAGGTTCATCCTGTTTTCAAAGGCAAAACCACTCTGGGTATCATAATTCGCTTTTAACTGAAGGTTTTCCCCTACTTTCCCTAATAAACCAAGCTGAATTCTCTGGTCTATATCAAAAGTAAAGCTGGTCCTGTTCTGTGGAAGGATCAGCGGGTTATCTATTTTCTGGTAAAGTCCGGCGAAGTCTATGGAAGCATATCCGGAAGGAATGATCTCAATTTTATTTCCTCCAAAGAGGGTTTCAAATAATTTGTTGTTGATCATTACCGAAGGGATGAGTCCCTTCTTTCTGGCATCACTTTTGTCTTTTCTGAAAAGGAGATTATATTTCTCGGATTTCTCCTTATAGTATGCCTTAGTCTGGAGAGCGAGTACATACTCTTTGTACTCTTCCGGAGACATTGCAGTAGGAGGACCGGTTATTGTATTTCCAATTTTGGGATATACATAGTACATCCCGGTTTTTATATCAAAATAGGCCTCATACCTCGTGGGGTCTGCTATTTCGTATTGTTTTCGTATGATCGTAGTGTCTTTTGCCTGCTGTGCAAAGGCACTTACAGACATACACAGGAACAACAGGAACAAAAATATTTTAAAAAGCTTATTATTCGCCACCAAATGTTAAATGTTTTTTAAAATTTGTTTAACCAATTCTTCAACCGAGAAGTCCGGATTTTGTTTTAAGATTTTATCCGCCAACTTCTCACTTGTTCGTTTAGGAATTCCTAAAACTTCTAATGCAGATAACGCTTCATCCTTGATTTTATTATTTACCATCGACGAAATATTCTCTGCTGGTCCACTGAATTTCTGTACTTTATCTTTAAGATCAACAATAATTCTTTCTGCTGTTTTGGCTCCAATTCCTTTGGCTTTCTGAATCAGCGCACTATTTCCTGAAAGTATTCCGGAAGCAATCTCATCAAGGCTTAATGTGGATAATAAAATAAGGGCTGAAACAGCACCTACTCCATTAACGCTTATTAACAAATTGAACATCTCTTTTTCCGAACGAGTGTTAAAGCCGAACAAAAGATGAGCATCTTCCCGGATAATCTGCTGGATAAATAAAACAGTTTGTTGATTTAAAGTAAGTGTCTGTGAGGTCATTAAGCTGATCCCCACATAGTAGCCAACGCCTTGTACATTGATTACTGCATAGGTAGGTGTAAGTTCTTGAACAGTACCTTGTAAAGAAAATATCATTATTAATTTTTGAAACTCCCCAAATATAAAAATTTAACCTCCAAATACAGCATTAAAGGTTAAAATAAATTGTTTTTAACGACTATGGATATTTAATCGCTTCTGATAATTCTATAGGATTATTGTTTTTTTTAGGGAAGTTTGTACATTTTTTGTCATTTCCCTAAAATTAGGTTCTATCTCATTTCCCTTTTCATCCTTGAATTTTGCTTTCACATTTCCAGAGGTCATCTCACGAAAAGGATCATTATAATAGTCCAGCATTACCTTTTTAAGATTATCCCTTGAAACATTTACCAGCTTAAAGCCCAAACTCACAAAGTTTACTTTTTGAAAACTTTTTTTCAACCCTGAAAAGGAGAATTTATAGGAATGACTTTTATCTTCCATCTCCACGATCAAACCCGGCAATCCTTTGAAAATATAGGGACCTTCCTGCAAGGGAACATCCTGTGTAAACCAAGCTTCCCAAATTCTGCCTTTATAGCTTAATGTTGCTTTCTGGCAGTTATAACCATATTTTTTAGCAACCTCTTTTTCTATTTTCCAGTCTAACTGTATAGGCTCTGTCAGTTTATATACATCGGCTGACATATAGTAATGCTTTGAAATTTTATTCTGCTTATCTCTTACTGCATCAAAAACATAGTCTCCCACGGCAAAACCATGAAAGCCAATACTTCTCAGAGAATCTACCTCATATTGTTTTTCCGTACAAAATCTGGATTCCCCATCCTGGACGAGGAGTACCATTTTTTGGATACTGTTTCAGTACTTAAAGAGTCTTCTTTATAGACAAGATTATAGTCTATTCTCATATTCTGAGAATAAAAATTTTGAATGAATGAGAAAAGTAGAATTGCGATGAACGTTTTCAATTGCATATATCAGATTATTAGTTTTGTTTTTTATCTCACCAACTTTAAACAAGAGTATATCACTATATATTGACCTCAAAGGTAATAAAAACATTATTAGTAGTACCAGCTGCTAGATATACAAACAAAAAAAGCATCTTTTACAAGATGCTTTTAAATATATACAGTAAATAAATTACTTTTTCTCTCTTCTTTGCGCGTCAAGAACGGCAATGGTTGCAAGGTTTACGATCTCATCTACGCTTGAACGCATCTGAAGAACGTGTACCGGTTGTTTTAGTCCCATCAGGATTGGTCCGATTACCTGTGCTACTTTCATTCCTCTTAGAATTTTGTAAGAAAGATTTGCACTTTCAAGATTCGGGAAGATGAAGGTATTTGCCGGAGTTGTTCCTAATTTTGAGAAAGGATAATCACTTAAATGATCTGCGTTCATTGCAAAATCCGGTTGAATTTCACCATCAACAATCATCTTAGGGTATTTCTCATGCAGGATACTTACCGCTTTTGCAACTTTTTTAGATGTTTCAGAAATAGCCGCAAAGTTTTCAAATCCAAGCATCGCAATTCTAGGCTCAATAGCAAAAGATTTCACTGTAAATTCTGCCATTTTAGCAATATTTACAAGGTCTTCAGATGTAGGATTTTGGTTGATAGATGTATCTGCAAAGAAGATAGGTTTCTTTTCAGACAGAATCATCATCATAGCAGCCACTTTATCTACCCCTTTATCTTTTTCAATTACTTCTAAAACAGGACGTAATACAGAAGTATAGTTTTTAGAGAATCCTACGATAAGACCATCGGTATCTCCATGCTTAAGCATTAAAGGTCCGAAATAATCTCTCTGGCGAACATATCTCTTCGCTTTGTACTCATTCATCCCTTTTCTCTGACGAAGTTTCCAAAGTGTTTCTCTGTATTTCTTTCTGTTTTCTTTCTGATCGTCATCACTTGGATCAATAATTGGAATATCCAGGTTAATCCCGTAACGTTCCATCTGCTCCTTGATGTATTTTTTATCTCCTAAAAGACTTGGATAAGCAATTCCTTCTTCGTAAAGAATCTGTGCAGCCTTTAATACGTTATATTCTTCAGCATTTCCAAGGGTAATTCTCTTCGGATTGGATTTTGCACGGCTCTGCATCATTCTTACCAATCTTTCATCTCTACCCATTCTGTCTAAAAGCTGGTGCTCATATTCTTCGAAATCAGTAATTTCTTTTCTAGCAACACCACTTTCCATAGCAGCTTTTGCAACAGCACTTGATACTTTTGTAATCAATCTGTTATCAAATGGTTTTGGAATGAAATATTCTCTTCCGAACTGTAAGTTCTGAACGTTATAAGCAAGAATTACTGCTTCAGGAACTGCTTCTTTTGCTAAATCAGCAATAGCATGTACTGCAGCAAGCTTCATTTCTTCATTAATTCCTGTTGCCTGAACGTCTAATGCTCCACGGAAAATGTAAGGGAATCCAAGTACGTTGTTTACCTGATTAGGAAAATCACTTCTTCCTGTTGCCATGATTACATCTTTACGGGTTGAAAGAGCTAGGTCATAAGCAATTTCAGGATCCGGATTTGCCAGAGCAAACACGATAGGATTTTCGTTCATGCTTAACAGCATTTCAGGAGTCATTACATTTCCTTTAGATAATCCTACGAAAACATCAGAACCTTTTACAGCATCCTCTAATGTTTCAATATCTGTCTGAGCAATGAAATCTAGTTTTTCCGGAGTAAGATTTTCTCTTTTGTGGTTGATTACTCCTTTACTGTCACACATCAAGACGTTTTCTTTCTTAAGTCCTAATGAAATATAAAGTTTGGTACAAGCGATTGCAGCTGCTCCAGCTCCGTTCACTACCATTTTTACTTTATCAATATCTTTATTGGCAATCTGTAGAGAGTTGATTAATGCAGCAGCAGAGATAATTGCTGTTCCGTGCTGGTCATCGTGCATTAAAGGAATATTCAATTCCTCTTTTAATCTTTGTTCAATATAGAAAGCTTCAGGAGCTTTAATATCTTCAAGGTTGATTCCTCCAAATGTTGGAGCAATTCCTTTTACGATTTCAATGAATTTATCCGGGTCTTTTTCATCAATCTCAATATCAAAAACGTTGATATCGGCGAAAATTTTGAACAAAAGTCCTTTCCCTTCCATTACCGGTTTTGATGCTTCTGCACCAATATCTCCTAATCCAAGTACAGCAGTACCGTTAGAAATTACAGCTACAAGGTTTCCTTTTCCTGTGTAGTCGTAAACTGTTTCCGGCTTATCGTGGATTTCCATACAAGGAACCGCTACTCCGGGAGAATAAGCCAATGATAGATCTCTTTGAGATGAGTGTGGCTTGGATGGTATAACTTCAATTTTCCCTTTAGGTTCTGCTTTATGATAATCTAACGCGGCCTGACTAAAATTCTTTTCGTCGCGATTGTTGTTACTTGACATACGTTTAATTTTTTGTTAGAGTATATATTTAATGTGGTAATCTACTAAGCTTTCAATTGGTTTCTGAACTACATGTCCCACATTTAAATTAAGTTCTTCAGCTACAGAGCGTAAAATATTTTCATAATAATAAGCAATGGAGCCAATAAAATTGATTTCAGCATCATGTGCTTCCTGATAAGGCATCACCTGATATTCGAAGAAACTTTTCATCTCTTCGAAAACCATATTCATAAAATAAGGATGGTCTTTTCTTTCAACAACAAATTTATTGAAATCAGCCAAATAAGCATTTGGTCTTGGTGAATGATACATATTTTTCAATGCATCTTCTATGGTAAGTTGGTAATTTGCTTCAAATTCACTGTGAAGATCTGCAGGAAGTTTTTTCATGAAGTATCTGCGCACCAGCTGTTTTCCGATCGCGCTTCCGCTTCCCTCGTCTCCTATCAGAAATCCAAGGGATGGTAATTCAATCTTAAGATTTTCTCCATCAAAATAACATGAGTTTGATCCTGTACCTAAAATACAAACAATTGCAGGTTTTCCTTTATAGGCAGCATATGCAGCAGCTACAAGGTCTTCTTTTGCAATGATTTCAGCTTTTCCAAATACCTTTTTAATCTCTTCTTCTATGATTATACGGTTTTTTTCAACCCCACATCCTGAACCATAGAAA
Organism: Chryseobacterium sp. CH25; assembly: GCF_004119455.1. GTDB lineage: Bacteria > Bacteroidota > Bacteroidia > Flavobacteriales > Weeksellaceae > Chryseobacterium. The sequence continues at coordinate 111,777 of NZ_NRQT01000013.1, read as the reverse complement.
AAGACTTTGGTAATTGAATTCTTTACCAACATCAGGTTGCTGTTCTTCTGAATTTCAGGAGTGATAAGTTCTCTGTTGATAAAATTTGGATTGAATCCGATGGTTTCTGTTTTAAGAAAAACCTTTTTGAAGTCATCGAGTATTACCCAATCCGATTTAGTAGAACCACTATCTACAATAGCAACCATATTTTAGATTTTAATTTAAGGGTGCTAAATTATGAATTTATCTTCAATTAGCATTTAAAAACAACCTGGAAGCTGTCTAAAATCATTAATGTTTAATCTTAGTTTTTTTTTCGTTGAATTGTAAAAGCCAGTCTTCAATCTCATCTTCAAGATAAGATGCCTGCAGCACCATAGCATTGATAAAATCATCAGGAACGGGTTCTCCATTGGAGTTTTCAAGATTCCAAAGTTCATTGGACATATTTTCATATTCAGAATACACTCGTTTGAAGCGGGAGTTTTCTTTCTCAAGAGCTTCAATATTTTTCTGTTGAAGCTGGAATTTTCTGTATTTGTTTTGACGTTTCATACAAATATTATTAACAGTTGGGTCATAAAAAATTTGAGTAGTATGCTTTCAGCTGGGCATTACAAGATAGAAAAAACCATTATCACAAGGATTTGAAAATGAATTTATTATCAGGTTATAGTAACATCATTCCGCTTATTAAAATTAGAAATAATTTTTATTTAAAAAAATATTTTAACAACTTTTTTCAGTGTTTAACATATAGTTATAAATTTGCATATTCATATTGTAAAGAATCCTAATTTGAAATAATTGAAAACCATTATGGATACATAGGATTGTAAGGAAAACTGATTGTTTATCTTATAAAACATTCTAGTTTCCAATACAATAAAAGATATATTTTCAGTTTTTATATTAATTAAATGAAAGAAATACTCATACGCCAAAAACAGGTTCTGTTCTTTATTATTGCCGGAGGGCTGAGCGCCATTGTTGAGATTGGCAGCTTTAAAATATTCAGCACTTATCTGCCTCATATCTTTGCGAGAGAAACCAACTTTTATGGTGTACATTATCCTTTAAGCAACATTTTTTCAACCAGTTGTGGGATTATCACCAACTATTTTCTGAGTATCTGGTTTGTTTTTGAAAGAGGGAAGCATTCTAAGAAAAGAGAGTTCGCTTATTTTATGCTGGTTTCTTTTATCTCTACGTTATTCAGTCTTGGTTTCTTCCAGATATTCTACAGTTTTATATTTAAAGATAATATCAACTTAATTTTTTATACCTTGAGTCCGGAAATGATCAGCAAGATTGCAGCAATCCTGTTGGTTTCCATTCTTAATTATTCGGTAAAAAAGAAAGTAATTTTTAACGGTTAAACTGTGGCAAAAATTTTAAATTATCTCTGGAGATTCTGGCTCTTGTTATTAGCATTTGTTCTAACAACGACTCTCGGGACCCCCGTTTTTATTTTATCTTTTAGTAAAAAGCATTATAAATACGCTTATAAATTCGTCCGTTTATGGTGTTTCGGAATGTTTTACGGAATGGGCTTCCGATATGATCTTATTAAACTGTCTGAACAGGAAAAGGATATAACCAAAGAATATGTTTTCATATCGAACCATACTTCAATTATGGATATTATGCTTACCTGCATTCTTTTTCCACATCATCCGATTTGCTTTGTAGGAAAAAAAGAACTTATTAAGATTCCTATTTTTGGAACCATTTATAAAAGAGTCTGTGTAATGGTGGACAGGTCAAGTGCTAAAAGCCGTGCCGATGTATACCGCAGATGTGCTGAAAAAATGGAGGAAGGTAACAGTATTGCCATTTTCCCTGAAGGCGGTGTTCCTGATGACACTTCCATTATTCTGGATGATTTTAAAGACGGAGCCTTTATCCTGTCATCAAAATACAACTCTCCCATTGCTGTTTACACCTTTATTGGTCTTAAAGAAATGTTTCCTTTTGACAATTCCAAAGGCTATCCCGGAAGAGTAAAAGTTTATTTCAATGGAATTATAGAGCCTACTGATTCTCCAAAAGACTCAAAAGCAGAAGCTTATCAAGTAATTAAAAAAACATTGATGGAGCATTCTATTTAAAAGAATTAGTTATATTTGTTTGCGAAATTTTCAATAAAATATGTCAAAAACCAACCAGCCGACTAATTACCCGGCACTGTACACACTTGTACTTGTATTTTTTTTCTGGGGGTTTATTGCTGCCGGCAATAGTATTTTCATCCCTTTCTGTAAAAACTATTTTTCTCTAGACCAATTTCAGTCCCAGTTAATAGATTTTGCTTTTTATACAGCTTATTTCCTGGGAGCATTGTTGCTTTTCATATTCAGTACCATAAAAGGAATTGATATTATAGGAAAATGGGGGTATAAAAAGAGTATTGTCTATGGACTTCTGCTCTCTGCCCTTGGTGCTGCTATCATGATTATTGCTGTTAAAAGCAATGTATATTATGGAATGCTCATCGGACTTTTTGTGGTAGCGTTAGGTTTCTCTATTCAGCAGACCGCAGCAAATCCTTTTGCCGTATTGCTTGGAGATCCTAAAACCGGAGCCAGCAGACAGAACCTGGCGGGAGGAATCAACTCTTTTGGAACATCTATCGGGCCAATTATCGTTGGTTTAGCACTTTTTGGAACTACAGCTACTGTAGATGATGATCAGATCAAACACCTTGCTTTGGATAAGGTAATCCTTCTTTACACAGCAGTAGGAGCTCTTTTCCTGATTGCTGCGGGAATCTTTTACTTCTCAAAGAAACTTCCTGATGGAATTTCCACCGAACCTATGGAAAAAGCAGGTAAAGCAAGAAAAACATTGATTGCAATGACTGCTCTTGTTATTCTTTTCTTCATCCCGGTATTCAACAGCTATAATTCTGAGGAAGCAAAGGAAATTGAAACTTTAACTCAGCATTTAACAGTGCTAAAAACCAGCGTAGAAAAAGAAACTAACGCTGCAACTATTGAGGCATATAAAACACAGATTGTTAAAACAACTGCCGATCTCGAAGCTGTTAAACATCCATTGGAAAAAAAGAGAATGATGTATCTGGGAGGTGCTTTACTTGCTGTAATCGTCTCTCTTGTGTTTGCAAACTCAAGTGCTAAGAAAAATGCTGAAGGTTGGGGTGCTATGAAATACCCACAGCTTGTACTGGGGATGATTGCCATTCTGGCCTATGTAGGAGTAGAAGTTGCCATAGGAAGTAACCTTGGAGAGCTTTTAAGCATGCCGGAATTCGGTGGACATCAATCTTCTGACCTTGCACCTTATATTTCTATGTATTGGGGTAGTTTAATGATTGGAAGATGGACAGGTGCTATCGCGGTTTTCAACCTTAACAAGCAACAACAGGCCATTGCAACCATCATTGTTCCTTTTATTGCTTTTTCTGTGATTATAGGCATCAATACGATTGCTCAAAAAGATATGTCTCACCTGTATTTTTATGCTATCTGTGTAGCGATTCAGGTTATACTGTTCCTAATCAGTAAAAATAAACCTGCATTAACATTAATCATTTTTGGATTATTTGGAACTGCGGCTATGATTACAGGTTTATTAACTACAGGTAATTTTGCTATCTATGCATTCCTTTCCGGAGGTCTTGCCTGCAGTATTATGTGGCCATCAATTTTTACACTGGCTATTACAGGCTTAGGAAAATATACAGCTCAGGGATCTGCATTCCTTGTGATGATGATCTTAGGAGGAGGAATTATTCCACCACTTCAAGGTAAGCTTTCTGACATCATCGGAATCCATAGTTCTTATGTAATTCCTGTATTGTGCTTTGTGTACATTACTATATTTGCTTATCTGGCTAAAAAGTCTTTATTTAGACAAGGAATTAATGTTGACGTTTTAGAATCCGAAGGTGCACACTAAAAATAGACTAAAAATATATAAGAAAAAAAGATTTTGGGCAGGTGTATTACTTGCCCAATTTCTTTTGTTTTATGTTTTCTCGAAATCCTTACTGATGATTTCTTTTTTTGAACAATTCTTTGAACTCCAGAAAAAAACTCATCAGATGCTCTTTAGCTGGCTTCCTTTTTCAATGGGAGATATTATCTACATCCTATTGGGAATAGCCCTTTTTTACAGCCTTATTGCTTCGTATAAGAAGAAAAACAGAAATGCTTCCCTATTAAGAATCCTTGTCATCGTAAATATCTTTTACTTTACCTATCAGATATTCTGGGGAATGCTGTACTTCCAGACTCCTATTATTAAAAAACTTTCCCGCCAGGACGCTCCTGAAATACATAAAGCAAAAAAATTGGCTTTACAATATCTGGAGAAATGTAAACTTACCCGCACTACGGTACACGAGGACCATAACGGAATCTTTGTTGTTACCAATCTTCAAGCAGTACAACAGGAAATTCTATTCCAACAAACTCAACTCCCTAAATATATATCGGATAAAAAAGCAACCCAGATTCTTGCTGTTAAACCAAGTGTATTTAAAAAAGTAATGAACTTTACAGGCATATTAGGATATTACAATCCTTTTACTGCAGAAGCCCAATATAACGCCGAATTACCTCATACCTACATCCCTTTTACAACAGCTCATGAAACTTCTCATCAGCTTGGCTTTGCCAGAGAACAGGAAGCTAATTTCATTGGATATCTTATAGGAGTCCATTCCAGTAATACAGATTTAAGATACAGTACCGAATATTTTACGTTAAAAAGTCTTTTACGGTTCATTGTTGAAGAAGACCCTGAATTTGTAAAAGCTGTTATCCGAAATTATTCTCCTGCAATGAAAAGAGATCGTGCTTATGAAAAAAGCTTCGCATTCAGACATCAGGGTTGGTTGGATGAGCTGTTTGGATTCACTAACAATCTGTTCCTGAAAAGTAATCAACAGGAGGGATCGGTGACTTATTCTTACTTCATAGACCTCCTTCTCAACTATGAAAAATAGCCATAAAAAAAGAATCGTATCAGGCGATACGATTCTAAAAACACAAATGATGAAAAAAAATTTATTACCTTGACTTGTTCCCTCATTCAAGGCGATGTAAAAGTACGACATATTTTATAATTACAAAAACATTTCTTTTCTTTTTTGAAACTTTATGAAAACTTTATGATTTTTTAAGTTTTTTTGAGTTCAACAAGCATTAACATGAATCACAATCAAGCTTTAGATATACTATTAAAATAATAATCAAATTATACTTAAACTAAGAAAAATTTACAAAATCAAACATTTGTTTAAATATAAAATATTCCATATACTCCTTATTTTGGGTGATCAAAAAATTAGAGTTATCCTTCTGAAAACTAAAAATATCTCTGCGATCTGTATCTCCATAGTTTGCTAAATTTTAAAGATATTTTTTATGGATAATGCGTTTTGTTTGAGTCAAAAAGAATCATTCAATTAACAATATACGGATTGGTAATGTTTAGTAAATTTCACCAACATTATATCTTACCACCAGTTCTAAAAACAAGACTCTTATAATATCTGTATAAATAATCATAAATAATCATTTCAAAGAGTCGTTGATTTGAAACAAACATTCGATTGATATGCATATGAAACAGGCTGAAAAAAAGCTCTGAAGAGAATTTGAATGATGTTTTTTATATGTTGCAGTGCATTTTTAGATTCATGAACATTATTTAAAACAGCAGTTCTAAAAGAACTATACTCCTCGGATTCAACAAATTCCAGATAGTTAATAATAAATATTCTATATTTTTTATCCAGTTGGGTATTCAGCTTTTTATCTGCATTGAACTCCTGCTTGAAAGCAAAATTAAAATCCGTAATCCAACTTAGCTTTTCCTGAATGGACAACCCAATATTTTCTAATATCTTATCTATGTAATAAACAGACACCATAATTTTGTCTTCATCATCAAAGTGAAGATACTCATAAAGTAAGCTCTCACTGCTTTTACAGAATAAAAACTCAGCATCTTCTATTGTTGCTTCTCCATACCTCTCAATTTCCCGCTGATAGGTGTCTATTATACATTCTGATATTTCTCCGGAATCTCTATATTCCTCAAGATGGTTATTGACTAATAAAAGAACCTTACCGAAATAGCTAATATCCGAAAGTTCAAAACGAAGCCTAAAGTTCCCACGTGGATCATTATACCGGATAAAAAACCATTTTTTAATTAAGTTTTCCTCCTGTATTTGCTGTAATAATGGTATTATAGCTTCCTCCAAAATGATATCCGTAGTTTTTACTCCTGTATAAACCTTGATATACAGCCACTCACTTCCGGGAATAAACTTTCTGTTCATTAAAATTTGTTATAGTTTATACATTGGAAACACAAATTCATGTTTAAAGTCTTCATTCTCATTAAAAAAAAACTCTTCTATCATAATTGCTTTTTTCTTTTTAACTGTCTGAATGAAAATCTTTGCCATATCATAGTTTTCTAAGTTGAGGGTTAAAATATTGTCGGATTCAGCCCATTGTATCCATGCTGGCATTTTCCGTTTCATTCTCCAACGTTTTAATTCAGATAAAAATTTCTCTTTATCTGAAATCATCGGTTCCGGAAAGACGATATCTACATCAGAAATCTTCCAGGTAGCTTTTGAAAGGATAATATTTTTATATTCTACTCTTGGCAAAAAATTATAAATATCCTTTAGTCCACCCCAATTAAAACGCAGACCTTTTCTTATTTCCTGGGAATAAAGATCAGAAAGAAAGTGATAAACAGGTAAGCTATTATAAAAATAGTTGTGGGCATTGGTTAAATAAGGTCTTACTTCTTTATTCAATCTTTTAGAACGTAAAACAATTTTATCATTTTTCATTGAAATAAAAAGATCATCTAAAGTGATTTGATTTTCATCAGGTAAAACAGATTTAGCCATGTAAGGGATCTCATAATCTCTTATCGTTGGCCTTCTAATTACATTTCCTATTCTTGCTTCAGGTAAATGAATCACTTCTGCTAAAATGATATCAGGATTAAGAATTCCTTCTTTATCAGCAATCGCTTTTGTAAGGTTATGTATTTCAGATTTTTCGGAACAGAATCTCCCCATTAGATTTGCTGCGCTACTTCCTGTACTTCCACTTAATAATAACTTTTCTTTACCGTTATCTGATATAATTTCTGTCAAAAAAGAAATAGTATCAGGCAGGTCATCCCATTTTTCACCTAACTTGTCAAAATCTTCGTCCAATATCTCGATCTTGTACTGGTTTTCCCACAAAGAATCCTGTATTTTTTTGTTAAGAATCACATGAACTGGGTTAAGTTCAATGCTTATGCTCTTATGTCTTTCGGAACCTGGAAGCACCAGGTCATCTAAATAAGGATGAATTCCTTTTAATGAAATATTTTGTTTGTAGCCGATACCAATTTCAGAATCAAGAACATATTGCAAAGGTACTTCCTGTGCTTCAAACCTTTCATTAAAAACTTTTTTGAATTGTTCTAAGCGAATATCTTTTGGAGCTAACGTTATTTTGTTCAAAAGGTTAAAGGCACTTTTAAGTTCTTTTTTCCAATAGGAAGATAAAGTCGATTGATCTTTACGGTATAAATCGGTTTGAAATAGATATTTTTTCTCATATTCTACCCCAAAAGATGTAATGAGTTCTTCAATCTCTGCATAAATTGAAATTGAATTGCCAATATTCTGGTCCAATTCATGAAGTTTACTTTTTATAGATATCAGGGTATCCATTTCATTTACCTTCAGTTTTTGTAAAACAGAAATTAAAGTATCTAAAAAATCTACTCCTGAAACATTAGGCTCAATTTCGCTGGTAAGAACCTGATTATCGATCAGTTCTTCTATAAATTCTGCAGCTTCTTCTCCGGTTATTTCTTCTGTAGTCAGGACCTCTGTAAGTTCCTGTATAGTCTTCCCTTGTTTTGAAAACTCTAATATATATTGTAATTCTTCAGAAAGTGGAGCCAATGAAATAATATAATCCCTTTTTCCACCTAAGTATTGGTATTCAATATAACGGATTTTTGTTCCTACTTTATAAATAGTATTATTAGGATAAAATAAAAGCTTATTTCTGATTTCCGGCTTTTTTATAAAATATTGAGCCAGAGATACAAGAAAGTACATATCTAATTTGGTATCCCGAATTAAATAATCTGTATATACTTTACCCTGATCTGATTCACTATTCTCACCATCTTCACTAAATTTCCCCAAACCAACCTCAGAAAATAAACCGAATGGAGTACATCGCGTACTCATCCGGCTATAATACTTTAATAAGGTATGTTTCAGCTTTTGCTGATCTTTTGTTGAAAAAAGTTTTTCTCCATGAAGCCATGTGCTAATTTCCTCATGCAAATCAGGTGAAGCCAAATAAATTGCCTCCAGGAAAACAGAATCATAAGCAAATCTATTTTTTAATTCTTCATCTGAAATTTCATCTTTATTTACTACATCAAGAAAGCTTTTACACGAAAATAAAGGGGATCGTACAATATATTTTTCGAAAAACTGAAAAGGGAAACGAGACATTCTTTTTATTGATTCCTTAGGTTAATTAATGAAGTTCTTTCATCTGACTTCTTTATAGATAAAAATAAAAAATCATTTTCAGTAATATTAATTTTATCTACCAAAAATGATTTTTATTTATCGAACTCTAACTTTTTACCAATATAATATGCCTGTTCGGAATTTTATGAAGTACTGAATTAAAATAATGAGCCTGTGGCAGTATCCAATTCATCACCGAAGGAACTTTCAAATTCTCTAATTTTCTATACTCATCAGCTATTCTGATTCAGAAATAAGCATCCGTCGAAATAATTCATGCCCACAAATTACTGTTTTGTGCAGTAATTATTCCAAAAATGAAATTGATAAAAAAAGAGAATTGATTAATACATTATGCACATGTAACTGATGTTGTTTTCCCTGTTCCTGGTTGCTCTTCTTCAAAATTCAGATTAACGCCGCCGCCTTTTATAATTTTAGGATTACTAATTCTAACCATCTGTAATTTATTCAATGAAATCTTTTTTTCTGCTTGTTTCTTGTTTTTCATAACGTTCTTTTTTCTATCTACAAATAAAGAAAGATATATCCGTTTTTTGAAAAAAACATACCGAAATTTATAAATTTCGTATCAAAAAACATATAAACAACTGAAAATCAATAATTATAAAATAACATTATTTTTTATCTCCCTGTAATGCTTTAATAAAGTAAGAGGGTAATGTATCTGTTATTTTCTTAAATGCATTGGTAAAAGACTCTACATTATTATATCCGGCTTCATCCGCAATAGCAGCTATTGTAAGTTTCTGCAGATTTTTATTTGTTTTTAATTCATTAACTATATATTGAATTCTCAATGCATTCAGATATTGGGAAAAGTTTTGTCCTTTCAATTCGTTTACTGATCTTGACAAATACGCTCTGTTTGTATTAAACTCCTTAGACAAAAGTTCTAAATTAATTTTCTTATCCAGGAACCGCTTTTCTATTTCAAATTCATTTAACTGCCTGCTTAGCTGCTCCAGTTTAGCATTTGATAAGGTTACTTTTGGTTTTTCTTTTTGAGGCTCTACTATTTCAATACTATCAGGAGCTACTGAATCCTCTGTAAGCAGATCGGCTTTACTCTGGTAATTTTTTAATTTCTTCTTATTTTCTTTATATACATAAATCAAATAAATCATAACTCCCCCAGCTATTCCCAGGATCCAAAATAAAGTATAGTTCTTTGAACTTAAATCTGAAATCAGTACTTCTTTTTCTTTTAAAAGAAGCGGGGTATCATATTTCTTGTTTATTTCGGTAGTTAAAACCTTATTATTTTTGCTTAAAATACTATCTACAGACAATAAATGTTCTATATAAAATAATTGTTTTTCTTTGTCTCCTGTCTTTTTATAATGATCTATTAATATTGGGTAAGTATTTCGTAACTCATAAGATACATTCTTCGTTTTTGTAATTATAGAGTCAACTTTTTCAAAGCTATTTAAAAACTTTGCATTATTTGTATGATATAAAACCTTACCTATATAATATTCAGCTAAAGCAATGTTCTGAACATTGTTAGGGTTTTGTTTAAAAAGTTTAGAAGCCTCATCCAAGATTGGTAAAGCACGATTATAATCTCCCTGTTTGAAAATATTAATACCCGAAACCAACGATAGAGAGGCATAAAGATCTTTATCTTTACTTTTCAAATTTTGCTCAAATCCACGTTTGACATAATAGTTTGAAGAATCCATTTTATTACTTACATGATAGGCATAGGCTAGATTATATAAACATTTTTCATAATTGATACTGTTTGTTAAACCATTCTTCTCCAAATATTCCCTATAACTTAATAATAGCTTCAATGCTTCCGGGTAATCTTCTAATTCAAGCTTCAATAATCCAATGCAGGAATTAATATTATAATAAATTTCACTTCCTTTCTTAGCATATCCTTTAGCTATTAAGTAATTGTCTAATGATTTTGAATACTCAGCTCCATAGTAATAATAAACACCTTTATTCCGATAAGCTTTTGATAAATATTCAGGGCTCTGCATTTTTTTTGAGACCGTAATCATACTATCCAGATATAATAATGCTGATCTGCCTTTATCGCTATTCAATTGATATAGCATCTGATATCCTTCAGCTATTTTCTCATTATTTCTATCTTTTTTCCCTACAGCAAGAGCTGTATTGGCATAAAGTGCTGCTTTAGCTTTGTCTGTATAAAGAGTTTTTTCGAAAGAACTTTCTAATTGTTTAATATTTTTATTCCTTAAAGAATCAGGAATATGAAATCCTTTTATACTTTGTGAAACGTATAAATTCTGGCAAAGAATCAGGAGATAAATAAAGATTTTCGTTTGCATACTGTATCCGAATATACAAAAATACATATTTAAAAAATTCTCTTACTCCCTATTAATGGTATGATTTATATTTAAAAAAAAGTAAGCATACGATTAAATAATAGGATTCATTCAAAAGGTCAGTTATTGAAATCTCCATCCAATTTCCGGTTTTTTTTGCATTTCCAAAGAAATTACATTCTTCCCCTGCTTTTAATTAATGGATTATACTGCTAAATCTTTCCCCTATTATGGAAATAAATGATAATTATTGTCACTTTGGAGCCAACCCAATCAAACAAACAATAACAAGCTAAATATCAAAAAACTACACAATATTAATTTCATTTAAACTTATAAATATCATATTATATCTTCCCAAAATTTATAAATCCAGACATACTTTCCTTGCCTCATTGAAAAAGCACATGCATCTTTGTCTCAGGTAAAAACACAATGATTTATTTTTGTATGTATACAGTACAAAATTTAAATAAAAGCTGATCAGCTTTTCACCATCCTTCGCCAAGGATAATATGGCAAACAGGCAAAGTATTAATAAAAAAATTCTAACAATGAAAATGAAGAAAGATTTCTTTTCTGAAAACAAAAAGTCAATTAGATAAAGAGTTTTTTTAAATCCTCGATCAATCAACTACAAGAATTTATAATTTCATTTTTTATAATTGCAAAGAGATTCCTTTTAAGACTAAAGAAATATTTAGGTTTAATATCAACTTTAACCATGAAAACATCAAAATATCCGCTTGCGGAAAAGTAGATCTAAAATATTTCAATACTCATCTTCCAAAAGTTCTTGAAGCAATTAATCATAATTCCTGTTTACACAAAAAAATTGGAATTGATACAGATGAAAAACTGTCCTTTAGTGGTGGAAAAATTTGGAAATATCCACCAATCCAGTCTTGAGGAGGTTCTGATACAAAGTGATTTAAAAAAGTATTGGAACCTCACTAAGGACAGTATAGAGACTTGGGAGGACTGGGCTAAACCCCTCTTGAAACAAAAGAGCCTAAAACATTATTCTTTGGATAATATTCTAAAGTAAAAAGCTAAAAAACAAATATTTTTCCAATCCCACAGGTGTACGCTAATTATGAATGTAAAAATAACCATGAAAACACTACATATTCACCTGTGGGAAAAGGGAAATAATCCCTGTTAAGATCTTCCATCTTATATTTTTGCAATATCAAGTTTTATTTTATATCCGGATAAAAAACACATTTTAGCCCAAATTCTGCAAAATAAAATATTGATATTCAAATCAAATCTACTAACAACACCTTATATCTCACTAATAAAAGAAAAATTCTTTTGTTAATTTAAAACATCTGTGTATTTTAGATGAAAATATTAATATGATTTTTGATAAACTAATTAACTACCTAAAACTTGATAAGCAGGAATTTATTTTCCAGTTTAATTCTCACCCCAATTATCCATCTGCACTGGCCTTCAGTGATACCTTAAACTTTTTGGGAGTAAAAAATGATGCCTACCAGCTTGATAAAGAATATTGGGACGAACTTCCTGAAGAGTTTATCGCGATTGTTGACAATGCTTTCTCATTAGTAAAAAAATCGGGAAGCAACTATTCTGTATACTCTGAAAAAGCAAAAACTTTAGGCAAAGAAGAACTTTACAAGAATTCAACCGACTTTGTACTTCTGTTTGAAAAAACTGAGAATATAGAGAATAAAACATCTTTCAATTTCAAGCCTATTCTATATGCAGTTTTTGCAGTGATTCTTATCTATTCTTTTATATATCAAGGGCTACTTGAAGCCATTTTTAACCTGCTTTCTTTAGCTGGAGTTTATATTTCCCTTGAATTATTCAATCAAAAATTCGGAAATACATCTACTGTTATAGGAAGTATTTGTGGGGGCGCTCCTGCTACTCAAACAGCTAACTCATGTGACAGGATTATCAAACAGGACAAGACCAGTATTCTAGGATTAAAGTTTTCAGATTTCTCACTCATCTACTTTACAGGTTTAGCTATACTAGGGTTATTTTTACCGGCTACCGCTTATATTGTTAAAGGGTTTACTTTCGTTTCTATACTTGCTATTGGTTATTCTCTATATATTCAGGCTTTTGTTGAAAAAACATTTTGTAGAGTTTGTCTGTTAATTATCTCTATCCTGGTGGGGCAATTAGTGATCAGTGCCTTCTTTTTCCAGAATCTTTCTTTTGGAGTTGGAGCTCTTTTACTTACTGTTATCCTATGGGCAATGATTTTTTCTGCAGTAATGTATTTCAATACTCTGCTTGAACAAAAAGAAGAACTTCAGAAGACCAATGCTAAAAATCTTAGATTCAAAAGAAATTATGAACTGTTCAAAAGCCAGTTATTAGAAAAAGAGAAAGTAGAATTTCAGGATACTGAGACATTTTCTGTAGGAAAAAAGGATGCAAGACTTCGTATTTCCATTATTTCCAATCCTTATTGTGGATTCTGTAAAGATGGCCATAAATTGGCAGAAAGTCTTTTAAAGAAATACCCTGAAGATGTTTCTTTACAGATGAGATTCAACTATACCCCTGAAAGATCTAATGAAAAATACGATGCATTAATCTCCGATCTTACCCATATCTACAACAATAAACCGGAAAAAGAATTCCTTCACGCTGTAGAAGAATGGTTCGAAACAAGGGATGAAAAAAGAATCAATATTTTATCCGGTGGGGTTCCTACAACAGAAAACCTGAATTCTTTGACTCAAATGACTGTGGAAAACAGTAATGCAGGGCTTAACTTCACTCCTATCCTTGTAATTAACGGTTATCAGTTCCCGGAAAAATACGACAGAGAAGATATTGTATTCTTTGTTGATGAATTAATAGAAGACGACGAAATTTAATTATATCCAGTGATTCAAAATTCACTATCTTAGGAAAAACAAAAGCGATATCCGAAAAGCTATAAAAGAGTAGGAAAACCAAAAACTATTTATTATGAAAAATCTAAAAAAACTTTCAAGAGAAAACCTAAGAATACTGAAAGGTGGTATTACTCAGGAATGTGCAAGAATTCAAAGTGAAGCGAGCTATTGCGAATCCAAAATCAACCCGCCTAAAGAAGGTGCTGTAAATGCATGTAACAAATGGTGCTACTACTAGTCAACCATTTCATTGAATTATAATATTGAATAAAGTAAAAATGTCGTCAGAATATGGCGACATTTTATAATGATTATTAGCTTTGAAGAAATTTCCTTTTTATAAACAACCAGACACTAAAGACTGTGGACCTACATGTCTTAGAATTGTAAGTAAATATTACGGTAAAAGTATATCCCTGCAACAGATCCGGGCCCTTTCTGAAACCACCCGTGAAGGAAGTAGCCTTCTCGGATTGAGTGATGCTGCAGAAAACCTGGGTTTCCGTTCATTGGGAGTTCAGGTCGATTTTAAAACCCTCGTAGAAGAAGTTCCCCTTCCATGTATTGTGCATTGGAATAAAAACCACTTTGTAGTTGTTTATAAAACCGATAAAAATAACAAGATATACATCTCTGATCCCAGCTATGGACTGATTACTTACAATCAGGAAGAATTCATCAAAGCATGGATTGGGGAAAATGCCAGCGAAAACACTGAGGAAGGAATAGCCCTTATACTGGAAACAACACCGGCATTCTTTCAAACTGAATTTGATAATGAAGAAAGTAAAGCCAGCTTTTCTTTTCTTTCAAAATATTTATTTAAATACAAATCACTTGTTATTCAAATCGCGATAGGACTTCTTGCAGGAAGTTTACTATCTCTGGTTTTCCCATTTCTTACTCAGAGTATTGTAGACGTTGGGATCCAGAATCAGGATATTAACTTTATCTATCTTGTCCTGCTTGCACAGATTATGTTATTCTTTGGTAGAATGGGTATTGAGACTATCCGAAGCTGGATTCTTCTCCACCTTTCTGCCCGAATCAATATTTCGATTATTTCCGATTTCTTCATCAAACTTATGAAGCTTCCCATCAGCTTCTTTGATACCAGAATGACCGGAGATATCATGCAGAGGATTAATGATCACCACAGAATAGAACAGCTTCTTACGAGTTCTTCATTAAACACTCTGTTTTCATTAGTCAATTTGATTATCTTCAGTATTGTTCTTCTATTCTATGATTACAGACTTTTCATTGTTTATCTTGTAGGAGCAATAGCCTATATCGGATGGATCAGTTTCTTCCTTAAAAAGAGAAAAGAACTGGATTACAAAAGATTTTCACAGGTTTCTCAGGAACAGAGTAAGGTGATTGAGCTGATCAACGGAATGCAGGAAATCAAAATGCATAATGCTGAAAAGCAAAAAAGATGGGACTGGGAATTCCTTCAGGTAAAACTATTTAAAATTAGAATAAAATCACTGTCTTTAGAGCAATGGCAGTCTGTAGGAGGAAACTTTATTAATCAGATGAAAGATATTCTGGTAAGTTTCCTGTCTGCAAAATTGGTTTTAAGCGGAAACCTAACTTTAGGGATGATGCTATCGGTTCAATATATCATCGGACAGCTGAACAGCCCGCTTCTTCAGCTTATTGATTTTATTAAACAAACTCAGGATGCCAAAATCTCCCTTGAAAGATTAGGTGAAATTCATGATAAGGAAGATGAGGAAAATAAGGATGAACAGTATGCTATGGAAATTCCGCAAAGGGACATTGAAATTACTGATATGTCATTCAGATATATCGGATCTGATGTTCCGGTTTTTGAAAATCTGAGTCTTACTATTCCTTATCGAAAAACTACTGCAATTGTTGGAGCCAGTGGAAGTGGAAAAACTACTTTACTGAAACTTCTGATGAAATTTTATGATCCGGACCAGGGTGATATCAAAATTGGGAATACAGCCCTGAAGAATATTTCACCACGATTCTGGAGAGATCATTGCGGCGTTGTAATGCAGGAAGGATATGTATTCAATGATACAATTGCCAATAATATAGCCGTTGGTGAAGATCACGTTGATAAAAAGAAACTGAGACGTGCAGTAGAAATAGCTAATATCAAAGAATTTGTAGAAGGTCTTCCGTTAAGCTATAATACAAAGATCGGAAATGAAGGTGTTGGAGTGAGTGGTGGACAGAAACAAAGGCTTTTTATTGCCAGAGCTGTTTATAAATCTCCTGAATATATACTGTTTGACGAAGCTACCTCGGCTTTGGATGCCAATAATGAAAAGATCATTATGGAAAATCTTGAGCAGTTTTTCAGAGGTAAAACAGCAGTCGTTATTGCCCACAGACTCTCCACTGTAAAACATGCCGATAAGATTATTGTACTGGATAAAGGAAAAGTGGTAGAAGAAGGCAGCCATGCCGAATTGGTAGACTTACGCGGTGAATATTACCGATTGGTGAGAAATCAGCTTGAACTAGGAAATTAACCATTGAGAATCAATATATAGCGGAATCCGAAAAGCTTACAGAGTAGGAAACTAAAAACTTCTATTAATTATGAAAAATCTAAAAAAACTTTCCAGAAAAGATTTAGTTTTTGTCAGTGGGGGTGCAATAATTCCGGACGACAACTGTTGTGGATCATGGTGCCTGGGTAGCTGGATGCCATGTCGCCTGCATCATATTGCATGTCCACCAGACGCAGACACTTCACCACCATCGTGGTATGACGGGACTTGCCCACGTATTTAAATTATATTCCCCCTGAAAAATTGGGGGAACTTTATCTCAGAAAACAATGAAAGAAGACGTTTTAGACAATATCGAACTCCGCTCAGAAAGTGTACAGGATATCCTTACTCAACCTCCTAATTGGATGATCCGTTGGGGAAACACGCTTATATTTGTAATTATCCTACTCATTTTTGTTATGAGTTATATTATAAAGTATCCGGAATTTGTACCGGCCCCTATTATAGTAACCTCTCAGAACCCACCGGAAAAATTAGAGGCAAGAATAAACTCTAAGATTGAAAAAATATTCATTAAGGATCATCAGGAAGTAAAGAAGAATGATGTTCTGATGGTAATGTTGTCAGCAGCCAATTACAAAGATGTTATCGCATTAAAAAAATGGTAGATTCCATATCTCCGAATCAGCTTAGTTCCTTCCCTATTGCTCAGACTTCAAGATTTAAATTAGGTGAACTTCAGGGAGACTACAATAGCTTTGCAAAAGCATTTCAGGATGAAGAGCTTTTTACAAGATTACAGCCTTATGCTCCGGAAAACCTCGCTACTAATCTCAGTTTATCTGAATCGAGAGCGAGAATTACGACTTTAAAACAGCAAAAAAATCTGGAATCAGCTAAATACGACCTTACCAGAAAAAACTTCCAGCGATCTCAGGAACTATTCAATCAGGGAGTGATCTCTGCCATGGAACTTGAAAATGAAAAAATCAAATATCTTCAGGCTCAACAGAACCTTGAAAATATCAATATTTCTATTTCGCAAGCTGAAGAAGGAATTTCTAATCTTAATAAAACAAGAAGCGGAACAGTAATTAATACAGAAAAAGATAAAATCAATTATTCTTCACAAACCTTACAGCTATTTGAACAACTCAGAAAAGCTTTAAAGCTTTGGGAGCAAAATTATCTTGTTATTTCATCTACGGATGGTGTTGCCAGTTTCCAACAGTTTTTCGGCGAAAATCAGTTCGTAAAAGCCGGAGAAGCTATTGTATCTATCCTTCCTAAGAATAAGGAGAAATTAGTAGGCAGAATGTCTGTTCCTACCGTAAACTCTGGAAAAATCACTCCAGGAGAAAAAGTATTAATCAAACTGGACAACTATCGTTTCCAGGAATACGGAATTGTAGAAGGAAAAGTTCAGAACATATCACTTATTCCGGATGACAAAGGAAATTATTATGTAGACGTAGTTCTACCAAAAGGATTAAAAACAAGCTACAATAAAAATCTGAAATTTGATAAAGAGCTAAGAGGAAGTGCAGAAATTGTAACTGAAGATCTGAGACTTATTGAAAGATTCTTCTATCAAATCAGAAAGCTATTAGGCTATCAGGCTTAGTAAAGGCTTTAAACAAATAAAATATGCCGTTTTCAATATAAGGAAACGGCTTTTTTATAATAGAGTGATATGTCCTGAGAAATTTGAATAAATAAAACAAAATAACATACATAATAAACATCTATGAAGAAAAAGAAACAGCCTCAAATTCTTTGGGACAAGAAAGTAATAATATTAGTCGTATTATCATTTTCAATTATTATTTTTTCATTTCTTGCACCAAACTTGTTAATCGATAATAAAGAAAAATTTGATGCAAATTCTGGCTATATAGGAGATACTATAGGCGGAATTATGAACCCACTCATAACACTTAGTAGCGTTTTTATAACTTTCTTAGCTTTTTATATGCAACTAAGAGCAAATCAAATTCAAATAGAGAACTTTAAAACTGATTTAAAAAATCAGAATAAGAATATTAAACGGCAATTGAAATTACAAACCAACGAAAATCAAAGAATTTTTTTTGAAGCTCAATTTTATGAAATGTTAAAACTACACAAAGAAAATGTGAATGAAATTGAAGTTGACTTATACATTTACAATGAACAAAAGACCTATGATACATCTGAAAATACAGATTCTTTTCAAGAAAAAAAAACATCTGTTATTAAATCAGTAATAAATGTAAAACAAATCAAAGGCAGGGACGTCTTTATCTATTTAGCCAATGAATTGGAAATAGCCTTTAAAATTTATAGAGGCTCTAAGTCTAGTGCCTTATTTGCTACTGGTGTTTCTTCTTTTTTAAATTTTTCAATTCCATATAAAGCTTTTTTCAATGGATATTCCACTCTAGAAGAAGGTAAATACAAATCTACACTACTGGGAGAGAAACAAAATTTTGACAACTCTATATTAAATGGCAAACATATAGTTAATGAGTTTATTAACAATAATACCAAATCAAGGTATCCACTATTTGAAGGACATGAAAATAAATTAGGGCATTACTATAGACATTTGTATCATATCGTAAAATTCGTCGCACAAGAAAATGACTTTTTAACATATCCTGAACAACGCAAATATTTACGTATATTAAGGGCTCAACTTTCTAATTATGAACAAGCCATGTTATTTTATAACTATTTGGCATTTGCACCTGAATGGGAAAACACAAATAAATTTTTCTCTGACTTTCGAATGATTCATAACTTATATCAAGATACATTAATAAATGATCCTTTTTTTAAACAAGAATATCAAAAAATAAAAAACAAACAACAAATAGCTCGTTCATATAAAGATAAAGATTATATTTTTGAATCTCAAAAATGGGATGAAGATTAATAATTTAACTTTTTAGGGTTAATGATCGGAAAAATACTTATCTCACCCTTTAATAATTTACAGGTTTGCAAATTCTAGAAACATCTAAATTACATCTATTTTCAGCCTATTAGCAGAGCTATGATCTCAGTACGATTTAAAAGAAAAACACAGTTTTAATTTTTAATGAGGATTTAATAGTATTATTGTTTCATCCCAACTTATCCGGTCGTTGTGGATCAAAATATTCTATTAATAGGCAAAAAACAGAAGACATCGGATAATTTTAAATTAGTATAGGCTTTATATGATAGTATATAGGATTAGCTTTATTGTGTTTTCTCAAACTTATTCCCATCATCTACTGTTAATATATATAGCTTAATTTGTAACAAATAGAAAAATCAACTACCGTCTATATTCTCTAGGTAAAAAAATAACCTAATGAAGAAACTATTCCGGAAAATGAATACTATGGTATAAAAATAAAAACCGCAACCATTCATAAATGATTGCGGTTTTTTGTAGCGAAGACGGGAATTGAACCCGTGACCTCAGGGTTATGAATCCTGCGCTCTAACCAACTGAGCTACCTCGCCGTTTTGGTGGTGCAAATATAAAAAAAATAATTTTATCTGAATCCTTATTACAACAATAAAGTTTAAATATCTTTTACATGAAACAAACTCAACAAGATATTACTACAATCTAAATAAAGCTGAAGCCTTCAGATGACATTTTATAGGCAGGGTGAGCAATTATGAGGAAAATAATTCTGAAAAATGAAAGCAATTATATAAAAATGAAAACCGCAACCATTTATGAATGATTGCGGTTTTTGTAGCGAAGACGGGAATTGAACCCGTGACCTCAGGGTTATGAATCCTGCGCTCTAACCAACTGAGCTACCTCGCCGTTTTGGTGGTGCAAATATAAAAAAAATAATTTTATCTGAATCCTTATTACAACAATAAAGTTTAAATATCTTTTACATGAAACAAACTCAACAAGATATTACTACAATCTAAATAAAGCTGAAGCCTTCAGATGACATTTTATAGGCAGGGTGAGCAATTATGAGGAAAATAATTCTGAAAAATGAAAGCAATTATATAAAAATGAAAACCGCAACCATTTATGAATGATTGCGGTTTTTGTAGCGAAGACGGGAATTGAACCCGTGACCTCAGGGTTATGAATCCTGCGCTCTAACCAACTGAGCTACCTCGCCGTTTTGGTGGTGCAAATATAGAAAAATATTCTTTACCTCCAAAATTATTTTAACATAAAATATTCTAAAACATTCCCTACATGGTCTGGTTTGTTGATTATCTTATTATTAGCATCTAAAATAAAATAGGTTGGTGTTGCATGAACATTGTAAGTATCTACATAACTACTGTTCCAGCCTCTCAATTCTGAATCATTGATCCATGGAAATGCAGCAATCTTTTTAGAATAAGAATTTTTATCTACATCTAAAGACAACGCGATAACCTGAATATTTTTTGCTTTTAAATCATTGTATTTCTCCAATAACTTCGGAAGTTCAGTTTCACAGTGTGAACATGTAGATGACCAGAATACAATAACCTTCTTGTCAGCCTTCACATCATGAATTGATTTTGCTGTAGTATTAGTTGCCGACTGGAACTTATTATTAGGGAATACAGCTCCCATTTCCACATTAGCATTAGATTTTAGAGTAGAAGCTAATCTATCATTAATAGTACATTTCAGATTTTTAGCTAAACCAAGATACTTGTTTTTAAACTCATCCATCTGATAAACATCAAAAATATCGATAAGTTCAGACAGTACTGTTTGCCCTCTTGGAGTTTCCACCTTTAAACGGTCTAAAAGTTTATCTACTGAGCCACCAACATTAGTATTGCCTCCAGAGTTTAAATAAGCTAATAATACAGGTCTCAGTAGTGATGAGCTTTCCAGCATATCATTAGACTTATCAAGGAAGTTAATGATTTCATCCTGATCAACCTTTTTATTACCATCTGCCTGATTTCCCAGGAATTTACTGTAATTAGCATTATAATAAGTTATAAAAGGGTGCTTGGCAGCATCAATAGAAGTGGATGTCCCTGAAAGTCTGTCAATCTCTGTTTTTAGAGCTTTTCCAAAGTCTGTAGTATCTTTATAGTATTCTTTGATTTGAGTTAAAGCCGGAAGTATAAGTTCTTTCTTTTGAGAACCTTCCTGTTGCTTACTCATTAGCTCATTAGCCTCATCCAGATATGTAACATCCTTCACTTTATTATTCTGAATATCTAACTTAATATTTACATTCTTGTTTTCAGAAATAAAGCTTACCGTATTATTGGTTGTGGGAAAGTAAATCTTCATCATCCCCATATAGTTGCTTGGATATTTAAAGGTCCATGTATTATTCTTGCTTTGTTCTTTGGTAACAATAATATCTTTTGAACCGCTTAATGTATATAGAATGGCATCCTGGTCTTTAAAATCTGCCGGTGTCTGAACTGTAACTGTAAACTGAGCCTGCAGTGCAAATGCAGCTAAAACCGCAGCTAGTGTGTAAATCTTTTTCATAGAGTAAAAATAAAAAAACTCTCTGATTAATCAGAGAGTTTCCTATTATTTTAATAAAATTTTATGCTTTTATGCTTTTATACTTTTTTGTGTAGAACGCAATGAACACGATAGCTACAATAGCAAGTAAATATATATACATATCTATTGGTGAAGCTGGTGCACCTGGTCCACCTCCTCCGATACCTCCTCTTCCTGTAGGAGCTGGAGCTGGTGGGATTTCTTCT
Source organism: Chryseobacterium sp. CH25 (assembly GCF_004119455.1). Taxonomy (GTDB): domain Bacteria; phylum Bacteroidota; class Bacteroidia; order Flavobacteriales; family Weeksellaceae; genus Chryseobacterium. Next base: position 89,831 of record NZ_NRQT01000013.1, on the reverse strand, counting down.
GCATACGCAAAGGATACCACAAAAAGCAAAAGAGCGGATACTAGTTTATTTATAGTTTTCATATTATTTATTTTAAGATTTTGGTGTTAACTATTACTCCTTTATCAGAAACCACTTTTACAACATAAGAGCTCTTCACTGAACCATCCAGTTCAATTACGAAATCCTTAGCTGTATCTACAGCTTTCTTAGAGATGATAAGCTTACCACTCATATCATAAACTTCAATATCTGCTTTTTTCCAATTTTTATCAAATCTCACAATATAGTTGCTAACCGCTGGGTTATAAACAACCATTGTTCTTGAAAGTGATGACGTATCTTCTTTTGTTGCCAATGAACCTCTATCAGGAGCTCCATAGTAAAGGTTATAAGTTTTAGAATTTACAGGAATAACTGCATCCTGTTTAACTTCTTCAACATTACCATTAGCCGTTTTATAATAGAATCCAGTTCCAGAAGATAACTGATGAACTCCTGTTGGAATCATTTCAGCATTTTCTCTAACTTCAAATTTGTAAGAAACAATTTTCTGAGTCTGACCAGGCTCATTGTAATCAAAACTATTTAAAACAACATTTTTACCCAAGAAGTCTTTTTCGTTTGCTTCATTGATGTATAATGAGTAGTTTGATTGATAGTTAGGGTCAATTCCTCCAGTTGTTTTTTCTTCATATGTAACAATCAGGTTATCTCCAGAAGCAGCCTGTACCGTAGTAGCTGTAGATGTCTGGTGTCCTGTTGTAGCATGTCCTGAAACTACATAATAAGTTCTTGCCAATTCTTTACCGCTAGCGTCTAGACCAATTACACCTAACTGCTTAATAGTTCCGGCACTAACACTTTTAAATGCATTTTTAGCATTTACATTGTAATCCGTATTAGCAGGTCTTGCTGTATTTTTAAATCTTCTAAGGGTATTAAAATTTAGCGTTTGAGGAGTGTTATCTCTTAACTTCATAATGAAAACCCCCATTGGTTTTACCATAAGATTATTAACATCTCCTACAGGAATGTGAGTAGTCTCATCAAATGTCATAATAAGAGCATCAGTAAAAGTACTTCCTGCATTGGTATACTGTACAGATCCCGGCGAATATTGAACCGCCCAGATATTATTGATTGCGTTGCCATCACTAATACCATTTGGAGTAGTTTCAGTATATCCGATAGTTGATAAATCTAAATTCGTTAAGAAAGGGTTACCAAATTCGTAAATATTCTTACCATAATTTCCTGCCCATGGGCTTGCAGTTTCTTCAAACTGGTCATAAAGGTAAGTGTTATATTTCTCATTATACATATTAATAGCCCCACCATTCGCACCAAAGTTAATACCATTACCAGCATTCTGTAAATTAACAGTTGCTAAGTTCGAGAATGGCTGACCATTAACAGTGTAAACAGCGTTGGCTCCTCCTGGAGGAGCACTAAGATCTAAATTGTTATTATTAGATCCCAGCATATAATATCCATAAGGAACTTGAGTAGCAGAAGCAGTTGTTAAGGTTTTACTTACAACCACAGCATTATCCCAAGTTAAGATTTCATTCTTAGAATATCTGGCATCAGTAAAGGTTTTGTTAAGTTCGGGAGATAGAGTATTTAATACCTTATTATTAAAAGGTAGAGCTATCTGTTGGTAAAAATTACCGGTACCATGCTTGTCTGCTCTATACTCTTTACTTACAACACCTGTAACATTGGACTGGGATAATCCATTGATGTACAATTGTCCGTACGTAGATGTTGCATAGGTTGCAGGGGTATTCATTTTCAGAACAATGTTTCCACCATCGGTCTTTGCACCCGTACCAGCGGCATCTAATGTTCTAAAAGCGTCTCCGCCCGCACCTTCTATCATAACATTTCCACGCACTTCCAAAAGACCGGAGCCTTTTGTCTGTACACCTCCACCACTATAAACTAGGGTGCCTTCGCTCACATACATATTAGCATTAGTGTCAACATGACATAGTATCTGCGCCTGAACAGAGTAACTAATTGCTAAAAGACCTATAGCAAATAAACTTTTTCTCATTGTATAAATTATTTGTGTGTTAATACAATCTTCACCCGCAAAGGTATTATTTTTTTCTTTAAAAAAAAAACTTTTTTATCTATTAATCAAAATATTATCTTCAGTTAAGACAATCTCTTTTTCCTCTCCTATTGAAAACATATAGTCTTCCAGAACCTTTTCTGTAGTCCCTCTAAGACCTCTTGCTCCCAATCCTTTTTCAATGGTTTCCTCAACAATTTTTTCAATTGCCCCGTCGGTAATTACCAAATCCGTGCCATCCATTTTGAAGAGTTCCACAAATTGATTCACTATTGAGTTTTTAGGCTCTTTCATAATTCTTACCAGCGTTTCTTTTGTGAGTTTATCAAGGTAAGTGATGATTGGAAACCTTCCTAAAAGTTCGGGAATTAATCCAAAAGAACGTAAGTCAATTGCATTAATATTTGTTAATACATACTCATCTTCATCAGTTTTATTGATTTTTTCTGAACTGAAACCAATAGCCTGCTTATTCATTCTTCTTTCAATAATCTCTTTAATTCCGTCAAAAGCTCCTCCAGCAATAAAAAGGATATTCTGAGTATTCACCTGGATGTACTTCTGATCCGGGTGTTTTCTACCTCCCTGTGGCGGTACGTTTACGATACTTCCTTCCAACAGTTTCAATAATCCCTGCTGTACTCCTTCTCCGGAAACGTCTCTTGTAATACTTGGGTTATCTGATTTTCTTGCAATCTTATCAATCTCATCAATAAAGACAATTCCTTTTTCTGCCTTTTCCACATCATAGTCGGCCACCATCAATAATCTTGAAAGAATACTTTCAACATCTTCCCCTACATATCCTGCTTCTGTTAAAATAGTAGCATCCACAATACAGAAAGGAACATTAAGTTCTCTGGCAATGGTTTTAGCCAACAACGTTTTTCCTGTTCCTGTCTCTCCTATCATGATGATGTTAGACTTTTCAAGCTCTACTTCTCTGTTTTCATCCTGAGCGTGAAGCAATCTCTTATAATGGTTGTATACCGCAATGGAAAGTTGCTTTTTGGCCTGATCCTGTCCAATGACATACTGGTCCAAAAACACCTTGATCTCTTTTGGCTTTTTAAGATCTTCCATATTGTCTGCAGGAGAATGTCCTGATTTGGAAGCACTGTCTTTCACAATAACATGTGCCTGCTCTATACAATTTTCACAAATAAAACCGTTCTGCCCAGAAATCAACATTTGTACTTCATTTCTTTTTCTTCCGCAGAAAGAACATTGGTTTGGATTCATATTATATAATATATATGTATATGTTAAAGAAAATCGTAAAAAATTACTTTTTTACGATTTTCTGTGTGTTAAGAATTAATAATTGAGTTTTGAATCTCTGTATATTCTTCGTTCGTTAATTTTAGTCTTTCATTTCTGAAGTTCATGTCTTCCATCTTGTTTAAAGGAATAAGATGAATGTGAGCATGTGGAACTTCAAGTCCTACAACCGCTACTCCTACTCTTACACATGGAATTGCAGTTTTGATCTTCTTGGCTACCTCTTGGGCAAATCCCCAAAGGTTTTTGTATTCTTCACTTTCAAGATCAAAAATCAAATCCACTTCTTTTTTCGGAACTACTAGAGTATGTCCTTTCACCAAAGGCATTGCGTCAAGGAATGCGATAAAGTTATCATCCTCTGCAATTTTATAAGAGGGAATTTCGCCATTGATGATTTTTGTGAATATAGTGCTCATTTTTATAAAAGTTAGAGATTAAATACTGGAAGTTTAGAAATGAAAGGGAATATCAGACTATAGAGTAATGTCTAATACTTCAAAAGAAAGTTTGTTTCCGTTTGGTAAAGTAATTTCAGCGGTTTCACCTTTCACTTTACCTAATAACCCTTTCGCAATTGGAGTGTTTACAGAAATCCTTCCTGTTTTAAGGTCGCTTTCGTTATCTGGTACCAATGTAAATACCTGCTCTTGTTTAGTTGCATTATTCTTAAGCTTCACTGTAGTTAAGATAGAAACTTTTGAAGTATCTAATTGGCTTTCGTCTATAATTTTAGAAGTTGAGATAACATCTTTCAGCTTGGAAATTCTCATTTCAAGCATCCCCTGAGCCTCTTTAGCCGCATCATATTCTGCATTTTCAGACAAATCTCCTTTGTCTCTAGCTTCTGCGATCTGCTGAGTAATTTTTGGTCTTTCCACAGTTTCCAACTGTTCCAGCTCAGCTTTCATTTTCTCAAGGCCCTCCTTTGTTACATAGCTTGCCATAATTTTCAAAATTTAGTTTTAGTATAAAAAATAATCCGACATTTGCCGGACAATGTTTTACGTGTTATAATCGTTTAATTTCTACAAATATATAAAAATTTAAATTGAAATGAAAAAAACTTTTTCGATATTATCTATTTTCATTTTATTGATTTTCAGTAACTTATTCATAAACTCATGTGGAAGTAGAGAAGATACGGTGAACTGTTTTCCAAACAATCCAATCAATGTTACTTTGAATTTAAACCTTCCTGCTTATAACGCTTTAAATTATGATGACGGCTGGATTTATGTAAATGAACAACAATCCGGAACCAGAGGATTAATCATTGTTCGCGTAGGAAATACATTTAAGATTTATGATCGGAATGCCCCTCATTTATGTCCCGATAATGGTACAACCCTTGAGGTAAAGGATAATATTTCCATTTTATGTCCAAAGGATGGCACCAAATGGATATTAAGAACCGGTCAGCCATTGGATGGAGCAAAGACTTCTCTTCCTCCCAAGACCTATACATCTTATAATTATGATCCTGCAAGCAAAGTTTTAAATGTTTATTATTAAAATAAAAAATGAAGATTGTTATACAAAGAGTCTCTGAAGCCAGTGTAAAAGTAGATGGAAAAATAGTAGGAGAAATAGCAAAAGGTTTAATGCTGCTGGTAGGTATTGATGAGAATGATGAAAAAGCGGATGCAGATTGGTTAGTACAGAAAATACTGAACCTGAGAATCTTTGGTGATGAAGATGACAAGCTCAATCTTTCTGTAAAAGATATTTCCGGAGAAATCCTGTGTATCAGTCAGTTTACTTTAATTGCTGATTATAAAAAAGGAAACCGTCCTTCTTTCATCAAAGCGGCTAAGCCTGATAAAGCGGTTCCGTTATTTGATTATTTTAAAGAAGAAATCGCAAAATCCGGTCTGAAAACTGAAAGCGGTATTTTTGGGGCAGACATGAAGGTTTCATTAATCAATGACGGGCCTGTAACCATCGTTATGGATTCTATTACCAAAAGCTGATAACAGAATACGGATGAGGAACAAAAATATTATTATCGTTTATCTTGTAGTAACCCTGGTTTTCCTGAGTGAAGTTGTTTTAAATTTTAATCAATACAGCTACGCCGGATATTACACAGATAAAATTATCGGATGGCTTTGGCTGGCACTGACTATTTTTATTATCATCCGGCTTTGGAAGAAAAAAGCAATAAAAGTTTACTTTGGACTTTTGGTGGCTGGAATTATTTTGAGCATTCTCCCCATGATGCTTCCTTTTTTCGCTCTTGTAAGCTATTTTTCAACCATTGACAGCTACCAGAGGATTTCGCTTAATAATGACTATCGAATTGAGAGATACCGTCCCGGAGCATTATCCAAGCCACAAATGGCAATCTATCAACAGAAGGGTATTCTTGAAAAAAGAATCAGCAAAACGCCTTATGTAGAAATTTTAGAAAGGGTTGTACAACGTCCTTCAATTGACATCCCCAGTGAAGAACAAAAGGAACCTATTCAAGAGGCTAAATTCATTAATGCCAATAAAGACAGCATTGGGATTGAATATAAAATCATGAACAAAAAACAGATTTTTTATCATCAATTCACTGAAAATTCAGCTGAAATATAATCAGATTAAAAACCCTTTATATACACAATGAAAAATACCTTTCAGCAAAACTGAAAGGTATTTTTTTATCAAGACTATAACAAATCCTTTTGCACAAAGGCAAAATCAACCTATTGAAAAATAAATTCACAAAAACGTGATTTGTTTTCATTTTATTATTAATTTTGAGATTATCCAAATCAATTCACAACCATTTAATAAAAATAATATGAAAACAAAAATCAAACTTCTTACATTATTGGTGTTCTGTTTCTTCCTTTCATTTGGACAATCTCCGTCAGATCGCACTACTCAGCAAAATGATCTGATCTATGTATGCTTTTCAAAAGACATTTCTTCAGAAAAGGATGCACTCAGCAAAAATCCTGAACTGGAAAGATTCGCCAGAGAAAATAGAATATCATTCACTTATGATCTGGGCTTCAGTAATGAAAAAATTAATGAAATGGCAGCTAGCAGCAGACGGAACGGAAATTCAGAAGAGTCTGTTCAAAAGCTGAAAAGAATATTTAAAGCTAATGTTCCTGTTCAGGATGGAGATTCTTTTAAAAGACTTATTCAGACCCTTGAAAAATTTCCTGAAATAGAATATGTTTCTGTGATGAGCAGTGCTCCTGTTGAACCCCCTTTAGTTAATATGTTTGTAGCAACTCCGGACCTGGAAAACCTGCAGACCTACCTGAATGACAATCCTGGAATCAATGCAAAATATGCATGGTCAAGAGGAATTACCGGGCAAAACATCCGAATTCGTGATGTAGAATATGGTTTTTACAAAACCCACGAAATGTTAACCAACCAGAATTCTATTCAATTGGAGCCTGGCTATTCTCCTAATTCAGGGCTGGCCAACAATAACTACAGAGATCACGGAACTGCTGTGGTAAGTATTTTAGGATCTGTAAAAGATAATATAGGTCTTACAGGAGCTGTTTACAATGCTTCGGAGATTAAAGGGTATATGGAATGGACAACGGTTGGATATAACAGGGCTTCTGCAGTAAGCAGATCAATCAACGCTTCTCAGGCTGGGGATGTTATCCTCTATGAAATGCAGACGGGTGGAAAAGACGGCCAGTATTGTCCTGCTGAATATGACAGTGTAATCTGGGATCTTACAAAAGCAGCTACAGATTCCGGAATTATCATCATTGCCGCTGCAGGAAACGGAAACCAGGATCTTGATGATCCTTTCTATGCAACCTACAGAGCAAGAGGAAACAGTGGTGCCATCATTGTAGGAGCTGGTACTCCTAACACTACCCATTCCAAACAAAGCTTCAGCACTTATGGAAGCAGAGTGGATGTACAGGGCTGGGGAAGCAGTGTTCTGGCAGCAGGATACGGATCATATGCAAAGTATGATAATGACAATAACAGAACTTACAATTATTTCAGTGGAACAAGCTCAGCAACACCTACAGTAGCTTCTGCTGCGGTACTGATCCAGTCTTTTTACCGTCAGACAACCGGGCAGAATTTAACTCCGGCTGCCATGAGAAGCCTTCTGGTTTCTACAGGAATCCCACAGGGTGGAACTGATGTTAATAAAAAGATTGGTCCGCTTCCGAATGTAAGAAATGCTATTTTACAACTGGAAGGTACATCTAAAGCTTCTGCCAAAGCTTTACCTGCATTGGAAGTAAAAGTTTATCCTAATCCATCAAGTAGCTATATAGCCATTCAAAGTACTGAAAATAAAAAGTTGAATATCGAAATCATCAATATGAATGGAAGATCAGTCATAAAAAGCACCGTATCATCCAATGAAAATATTAATATTTCTGAGCTTCCTATGGGCCAATATATCATTAATATCAATGAAGGCTCAAGACGGGTTGTGGAAAAATTCACCAAATTATAATAAAAGGCTGGAAGATGGAAGAATGATGCTGGAAGTTACTCTTAGCTCTTAACAGTACCGAAAGGTCTGATAAAGCTATCTTTAAAAATTAAATTGCAATTTTATATAAGTAATGACAACTTCCTTCAATTCCTCTATTCAAAGCAAAAAACTCCTTTCAGTCACTGAAAGGAGTTTTTTATTCTTAACTCTTATACAATTATTTTGCAGGAACACTACTGAAATTAAGAGCTACTTTAATATTCATATCTGAAGAAGTCTGGTTCTTCAATTCATACACTGTTCTTACGGTAAGCCCTGAACTTTTTACAATGCTATCCAAAAATCCTGTATCATTCAAATCCAGACTCATGCTGGAAGAATTTGTTGAAATATTAGAACGGGAAGCAATTAACCTCTCCCCTGTTCCGCTGGAAGATACATATATTTTAATCGTTTTAAATGCACTTAAATTTCCACCTGAAGGAGATGCTACAGAGATTTTTGCATCAGAGATTCTTACATCTTTAATCTGAGCATTATTATTTCCGCCAAACCAAGTCTGCACGTTAGTAGCTGTAGCGGTGGAAGAAACTTCTTTATCAGCAGGCACACCTGTGGAAACTAAAACATTCGTTGTATAGGGAAATGTATTCTGAACCAGCGACTGTACGGTTCCACAACTTACAAGTACAGCTGAAGCGGCCATTGCTGTTAGAACTATATTTTTCATAATTTATAAATTTAAACTTTTCAGATACTAATTTGCAGAAACTGTACCAAATTGATTCAGCTTACTCAATGCTTACTGTAAAATGTCCTTTGGAGTTTCCGGAAGCCATATTACTTTTCCCGATAATCAGCCACACTTCACCTCTTTCAGGAATCTCGTAGGTGATCTCTCTTCCAAAAGGGCCATCATAATTTCCATTAGGAAGTTTTATCTGGTTGAATCTAATATTAAAATCTTTCTCTTTGGTTGAAATCTTAGCTTTAATATTAGGTTGTGAAACATTGGTAAGTTTTAAAATAAGCTCCTGATCATCATTTTTAAATTCTTCTCCTAATGTGAAAGGAAGCTGAGAGGCATCTGCTGTTCTTATAATCTGACCTTCTTTTTCATTTCTCATCACCCCTTTACGTAAAACCTCTTTAGTAGCAGGAGCATTGTTAATAATTGAATCTTTCTTTTTCAGTGCTACAGAATCTGATTTATAAACAGAATCCGGCATTTCCGTTACTATTGTTGAATCCTTCTGAGGTACATCAGTTACAGCAGGATCCTTTTTACATGAAATAATAATCAATGGAATTAACAATAAGCTTTTTTTCATAATAATTAATTTTGAGGAAGTGAAAAAGATGGAGGCTGGGAGATGAAAGTTATTGTAGTTTTCCATATTCCTGAAAGCCTTTTTCAGTAGAAGTTACCAATACTAAACTTCCATTTTCAACACAATCCTGATTAAGCAGTCCTTTTTAAATGCTAAAATTGTTCCAACTCTTTTAAAAGATTGTGCTTTTAGGTTGTACAAGCTTTTCGTTACTATTACTGATGAGTTTAAAAGTGAAATACATAAAATTGAGCATAATCCCCATCAAAAGGGTAACACCCCATGTTTTTGTATATTCCATTGGATAGATAAACCGTACCACAATATCATTGAATAGCCCAAACGGATTGTTCAGAATATCCCAACTGTTCCATCTGAGAAATCTTCCAAGATACACTCCAAAGCTGCTCATGAAAAGAAAGAGAATTACAACCCCATTGATGGTTCTTTGTTTACTGTATCCAGACAGAAGTTTTTCAATATCAATAAGGCTTAAAAAACCACAGATCAGTCCTGTCCAGGCATAGGAAAGGATCACGATCAGATCATACCATATAGGAATGGTATTTCTTACTTTTAAATGAAACAGATCGGTTAGGATATAAGGTGAGTTGGGGAAAAATAAAATCCACACAATAATAATGAAAGCCAGGGATATCTTACTTTTAATATTGAATGCCATTATAAAGGTACTCAGCAATAAAGGAATCCATGCAAGGAACAGGTTCCAGTTCAAGAAGAAAAACACTTTTGTTTCGCTGATATAATATCTGAAAAGGGAAAGACTTAAACAAAACAAGGTCATAAATACCAGCAAAGCATTCATCTTAAATCTTGGAGATTCTATTAACTTTTTCATCATGTTTTCTTATTATTCGATGGTTTGATAATAGATGATCTTTGAAAGGAAAGATTTCGATTTTTCTATCTTAATTTTATTCTGTAGATCTCTTTTAAGCTTTAGGTTATTCTTTTCATCAGCATATCTCATCAGACTTTCATAGTTGAAATTAACGGATGTCCAATGATAATCTAAATCAAAGTTCTTACGGGTTATATTCTGTGAGGTCATAAAACCACCCCAATTGATATAGCTGCATATCAGGATTGTTCCGTAAAAGTACCACGCCATGGTATTGAAAAGGAAGGCATTTCTTTTCTGTCTTTGAATTTTAATGAAGGTTAAACCAAGCCCCACTAAAGATAAAAGAAGGAATGCAAAAACCCCCAGCCTTTTATAGGTAAAAGCATAGTTCACAATATATTCATAGTTTTTGGCCGCAGCAGACAGGATCAATACAGCATTCAAAATAATCCAGACTTTGGCTAAAATTTTCAGTAATCTGGCTTTAGGATCAAAATTGAATCCTGATTTAAAGTAGAACATAATTACCAGAATAGCCATCACGATAGATAAAATTACTGCATTAACACGCTCATGGGTTTCTTCTGAAAGCTGTACAGGAGTTTTTGAAACTTCATAAAACTGCTCATAGTTGTAGGTAATAATGAAAAATACCAGCAGAATATTCAGGCAGAAGAAGGATACTACTCCACTCATTCTTTCGGCCTCCAAATCCAGAAAAGAATAGGTAGCCTTGGGTTCCTGAGCACTTTTCTGAAAATCATTATCCAAAAAGTGATGGTTTTTATAAATCAGTTTTTCAACAGCATAATTCCAGAAGTTAAAGGCAATAATAAAACCTAAAACAGTAAGACAGAAGACCTGCCAAAGATCGATATCCAGTTCATAATCTGTGAAAAGAGCTGCAAAATGATCACTTCCTGCTGCATAAATTCCAAAGAAAACAGAGATAAGAATTAGTGGGATGATCACAAAGGCCATGATTTTCTGCCACATTCCCGGAACGTTTCTTTGGGGCAGCCATTTATCCAGCATAAAAATTCTACAGATTGAGGTAAAGCCATTGATTATAAAAACAGGAATCAGAAAGAGGATTTTCATTTTCCTATTCCTGGATTTATAAGCTAATAAAAGAAGTGAACTTGCCACTGCCAGAAATGATGGAAAATCACCATACCACGCAAACGCAATTCCTGAAAGTACACTTGTAGCTGTCAGGATATAAAATGTTCTGTTTTTATTTCTTTCAGGGGTTTTAAAGAAATTCAGAGTAGCATATAGAATTCCAAGAATTCCAAAATTCAGCCCTAGATCCTGATTGTAGAACAGGATAACAAACAGGGCTGTTGTGAGAAATATATAGTGATGTGTTTTCATAAGATGTAGAGTTTAATAGTTTTTAGTGTAGAACAACCGGATCTTTCTGTTGGATAAAGTCTTTCAGGTGTTCAAAATTCTGCCATAGCAAGCTTTCAAAATCCCATTCATAAAAAGCTCTCATTGTTTGTCCTTTCCGATAAGCTTTAATATAAATCTTCACATATTCAGGAAGGATTATGGTTCCTAAAACAATAGCTGCCAAAAGATGGGCATTGAGCTTACCGTTCCCAAGCAAAAGATACTGCATGGCAATTTCATCCTCGAAGTTGGTTCCACAATCGGTAATTAAGTGATGAACATCGTGATTTTCCATTTTAGGAATCATTGAAAACCCATGTTTATGGTAGAATTCACCTAATTTTCTTCCCAATGAATCTTCCTTAAATTCCAACAGCTGCCTTTCATTGAACTGCCATTGTCTTTTTTTCTTCTTAAAGTATTTTCTGTAGAGCTTTTGTGTTTTATCATATACAAAAAGCAGAAACTGAACACATATTTTTTTCATAGTGTATTATTTTAATTAAGGTTAAGCCCTATTAAAGCATAAATTATGGCTATTGGAATATTAATCATCAGTATACCTATAGCTTTAAGACAGGCATCAGATCTTGATGGAATAAAAACAACAGATAAAAGAAGTATAAGTATGATCAAAAGATTCAGAGCCGATCCAAAAATGAGTAAGAGAAACCCGCCTATAGCAAAATCTTCATCCTTGGTTATTAAGTATCCAAACAGACACATATTTCCCAGTAAAAAGCAAAGTCCAAAAACTGACTTTCCTATATTAATAATATCCTGATCTTTCATATTTATAAAAATTAAAATCATTTCAAAACAAAGAACTTTGAATTACAAAGTAAAAGTTCAAAAAATATAGAGTTATCGTCCTAATAATTTTTCAAGCGCATCCAAATGATCTGTAAAAGCCTGTCTCCCACTTTGGGTAACGCGGTAAGAGGTTTTGGGTTTCTTCCCTACAAACTCTTTTTTTACTTCAATATAGCCCACTTTTTCAAGGGCATTACTGTGACTGGCAAGATTTCCGTCTGTAATCTCCAATAATCCTTTCATTTCAGAGAAATCAACCCAGTCGTTTACCATAAGAACGGACATAATACCCAGTCTTACACGGCTTTCGAATTCTTTATTGAGCTGACTTATTTTGATCATAATAGGTAATGACTGCAGATATCAGGTGCTGCTTGTGAATATTGGCACCTAAGAAGCTGCAAAGTTAATTTTATTTATATTTTTTATGCATAATCAATCCGTAGACAATATGCAAAATCCCAAAGCCAACAGCCCAGAAAAATAATCCCCAGCCTAGAAAAAACAGAGAAAATAATCCAAGAGCAACTTCACAGTATCCCAGGTATTTTACATCCGGCAAGGTGTATCTTTCGGCACTTATTAAACCTAATCCATAGAAGATCAAAGTTGTAGGAGCAATCCATACTACTAAATGATGCTCAATAAGAGCTGCACAAAAGATACCTCCAGCAGCTAGAGGGACTGCAAAGGTAACTAAAAGTCGTTTGGTAGTGGCATCCCAGATCTTTAATCCTTTCTTTTTACTTTTATTAGCGGTAAAAATATAGCCACTGAAAACAGCAACAACCAAAACTACCAACCCAGTAATCACCAACTCTTGAACCAATGCTGTTGTAAAACTAAGTCTACTACCATTAATATACTCCATCTTTTTACTTTCCATAGCAAAATAGGCATATCCGGCCCCTAAAAGTGCTACAACACCTGCCACCACTCCAGAGAGGCCACTCAAAGAAATAAATCTGGAAGACCGCTCCATCATGGAACGGATATGGGATAAATCTTCGTGATAATTTTTCTGATCCATAAAAAGAACTTTGAATTACAAAGTTATAATTTATTTTGAATCTGCAAAATATTTTTTTGATATAAATAAATCAGTTCAGACCTCATCTATTTTCAGCCAACAAAAAAGCCGCTGAAATAATCAACGGCATCTTATTTTATATGAACTGAAAACTATTTTGCTCTCAGTCTTTCTTTAATTGCTTCAATATTCTTTTTTGCAGAGTCTTCTAAGATAAGGCTGGCACTCATGTGAATTCTTGCTGGCATCAGTTCATTAAAATGATCAGTTCCTTCCCATGAAACTTTTTTAATCAAAGCCAGAGCATCACTGCTTCTTGATGCTAAAGTCTGTAAAAATTTCTCCAATTTTTCATCCATTTCCTGGATATTTTCTGAAACAGAGTGATATACATTATGTTGTTCTGCCCACTCAGCAGATCTGAAATCAGCATCAATAGCCATTGCTGAGAATTGTGATTTGCCAATCTTTCTTTCTACATAAGGTCCGATTACAAAAGGTCCTATTCCTAAATTGATCTCTGTAAGTGCCAATGCAGAATCTTTTGTTGCAAAACAGTAATCGGCACCACAAGCAATTCCTACTCCACCACCTGTAGTTTTCCCCTGAACTCTTACCACCACAATCTTTCCGCAGTTTCTCATTGCATTCAGAACTTTGGCAAAACCACCGAAGAATTTCGTAGAAGCTTCAAGCTCTTCAATGGCCAAAAGTTCATCGAAACTTGCTCCTGCACAAAATGCTTTTTCACCTTCACTTTTTACTAAGATAGCTTTTACCTCATCTTTAGCGCCTTCATCTAAAATAGTCTGAGCCAATTTTTCTAAAATTGCTCCCGGAAGAGAATTACTTTTTGGAGTTCCGAAAGTGATTTCGGCAATATTATTTTTAATTTCTGATACTACGAATTCGTTCATTTTAATTTTTATTGGATTCTTACAAAAATACTAATTACAGCGCTTTTAGAGAAACTTAATGCAGATAAATTCACCTTATTTTTTAAGCTGAAAATTGAAAAGAAAAGACAGGAACTCGCTCTTGAACAATTACTTGTTAGCTTGTATTTTAAAAGATATAAATTCACTCTTCAAGAATATTAAAATATCTCTTTACGTAGAAATACGTAGTCTGTAATTTGGTATTTTCTACGCTAGTACAGCCTTCTGATTAGTTGTTCCTTTGGATTAGAAAATAAACAAGTAAACGGCGGAATCTGAAAAGCCAACAACAGAGTAAGAAAACTAAAGGCTAAAAATATTTATTATGGACGAATACATTGGAATTGTAAAATTATTTGCAGGAAATTTTGCCCCAAGAGGATGGATGTTCTGCGATGGCAGACTGCTTAGCATTGCTAACTATTCTGCGGTGTTTTCTATTCTGGGAACAACCTACGGCGGAGATGGAAGAACAACATTTGCACTTCCTAACTTAAAAGGAAGAATGGCATTAGGAGCAGGAAATGTAAATGCTAACGAATTCTATCCTTTGGGGGTAGTGGCAGGAACTACTCAGAACACAATCCTGACATCAAACCTTCCAAGTATTGGAGCAGGATTTCAGCTTAAAGTGGCCAATAAAAATGCCAATACATCTACTCCTACAGCCACAGCATCTATTGCTATAACAGGAACACAGGTAGGAAGAGATTTCAATTTTGTTCCAAGTTTTGTTAATAATGCTGATCCTGATACGATTATTAACAATAAGAGTATTGCTTTTGTGGGACAAAATCTGCCTGTTAATAATATGCCTCCTTATTTGGGACTCAACTATATCATCTGTGTTGAAGGAATTTATCCTCCGCGAGATTAATATATCATAACCTAATATTTAAAACAAAAATCATGAAAAGCACTACTATTTTTACAATTTGTAGTCTGCTCATTTCAATTTTTTCATTTGGGCAGACCAGTACAGAACAATTTGAAACTGAATCCAACGCGAATACAAGCTTCACTGATAATGGGGTAATTTTTAACATCATTTCCCATGTAAGTGTTTTTGACATTCAGGCAAACTTCCCAGGAACAGGCTGGAGCGGCACCGCTAATGATAACCGTTACATTGATAATTCTAATAATACTGAGACTCCACCATCATTCAGTATTAAGACCACTTCTAATTTATTTAAAGTAAACAGATTCTGGATGTATCTTTCAGCATTGAATCTTGATCTGAATGTACAAGGATCTATTACGGTAACCGGAAAACTGAGTGGTGTAACAAAATTTACCCAGACAAAAACAAATGGGTTTGCTACAAGTTTAGGCAGTACGAATGGGTATACCTTAATTGATCTGACTAATCTGAATGGTCAAAATTATTCCAACATTATTATTGATGAGCTTCGTATTACTGCAAATGGAGCCTTCAGGTATGTTGCTTTAGATGCCTTCACATGGGTTAAAGACAGCAATGTTGTTTTAGGAACCTCAGAAAGTAAAATTTCTAAAAAAGAAGTAAGTATCTATCCTAACCCTACCAACGGACCTCTTACAATTAATGCAGAAAAAGGGTCAGAGGCTAAAATTTACAGTAATGATGGTAGGATACTGAAAACTCTTCAGGTTCAAAAAGGAACTAATGAAATTAATATTTCAGAACTTCCGAAAGGTGTTTACTTTATCAAAACACCTACCGAATCCACTAAAGTTATTAAAAATTAATATTTATAAGTTCCATCCGAGCTTGTTCCCACAAAGATTCTAATTCATGAAAACAAAATCCCTTGATTGATATTAAGGGATTTGTTATTTATTTTTTAAAGCTAAAATATATTTATCTATATACAGCTGCTTTTCCTTGGATTTGTATTGCTGAATATACCGTGGATGCTCCAGAACAGTCATTGAATCGAAAAGTTGAGCTTCCTGATTGAGCTTTGAAATAAATTCGGCATTCTTCTTCCCGAGGATAAAGACTTCTGAAGTATCCAGATTCAGGCTAATATGTTTTCGTAATGATTCAATCATGAAATCTTTTACATCCCGGAAAAGTTCTTTATCATCATAGTAATTGGCATTAAGCCAGCCGTTCTTTGTTTTTCTTACGATGGCCAATGGAAATGGAGAGTTGATATAAACCTCTTGATAAAACAGATCTGCACCACCATAATCTGCAATCATATCATACACAAATACTGAAGACACTTCATGGGTATGGGTAGATTTCATCTTTATTCCACAGACACTTTCCAGCCTTTTTGTATCTGTAAAAGGAACTCCTGTTACACCTGCTCCATGTCGACTGGGATTGATCCCTATAATAAATTTCCTTTTGTTGGAATCATTATAATATTTATGATAAAACTTTTGCATCACCAGCTTTGTCTCCGGGTTGTCGAGATATGGATTCAAGACTTCAAAGCCATCAGGAAGATTTCCTGAATAGATTAAATTCTCATTGAATTCAATAACCTGATCTGCAAAAGTTTTATCCATGAATCAAATTTTATCTCAGAAAAACGAAATTATCTGATGGCCCTGAAGGTTCATCATCTTCATCCTCTTCTTCTTCGTCATATTCTGACAATTCTAATTCAATATCAATAAAATGAATATATAATCCACATAATTGATCATTCTGGTCATAAGCAAAATAAACCGGATACACTCCGTCTCCTAATCCGCTTGCAAATATTGGAATCTGATATTCTGTACCAGGAACCGTCCAGTTAATCCAGTCTCCCAGATCTCTTTGGTTTTTAGGACTTTCTTGATAGCTTTTTGCAAACAGGGCTGCAAAATAATCGTCATAAATATTCTCTACATCCAGCTCTTCAAGAAACTTATCCACATGAGGAACCACTTCAGGATCGGTGATACAGGCTAAACCAGCATCTACATTAAATCCAAAAAAAGCATCTTCATTAGCATCATCAATATTTTCAATTCCAATTAAGGCTTCCCTGTAAAGAACCGGCTTTTCTTTGGTAAACTCTACTTTTGCAGCAGCATATCGATCTCCCCAACCTTCCAATTTTGCTACAGCAATGGTTACAGGAAAGTTTCCTTTTGGAATCTCAACAAAGAAAGGCTGCTCCTTCTGATTCAGATACACCAGAGGATCTCTTACCACAACTTTTCCTGATGGTAACGAAACATTTCCTATTCCCATTGTTTCCATCTTCTGCTCCATAATTTCATCTGAGGTAAAATAGGTCTCAATATCTACAGGAGATACCAGTTTATCTTTTATCTCTTCCCATTTTTGCATCCAACTTTCGTTCATGATTATTTTTTGAATTGATTTTAACCCTGAAAATAATGAATAAATACCGTCTCATCAAACAAGGCTATGATTTTAACAAAAGATTATAAAATAAACCAGCAAGCCGTGATGATGACTTGCTGATTGTTATATTATTTAATTTTAAAATTGATTACACTAAGAATCTGCACATATAACACAGGCTCCTAATATGTCTGGCCATCTTCCAGGAATACAACATGTTCCCCTTGGACAAGAATGAGGAGTACAATTCCATATTGGACCGGCTCCTTTAAGAGATCTCAATTCACTTCTTGAAAGTCTTTTTAAGTTTTTCATAGTAATTAGTTTTTGATATTCTCTCCTACTCTATATGCTTTTCGGATTTCGCCTATTAAAGTTAATCATTTTTAATTAAAAACCTCATAACAAACTGATATAATGAAAGTTTCCTTATAATCAAATAAAAAGCAGCAAATTATTTCTAAAATGCTGCTTTATGATATTTCTTATTTTGAATTAAATCAATCCAAACTGTTCAAAATGATGGGTAAAGTGTTTCTTATGCATCAGTTCCCACATCTCTTTATTCAGTTTTCCGAATACAAAATTCATGTGTTCTGCCTGTGGATTTTCTTTGTAATACACTACAAATCGTTTCAGGTTATCAATGAATGACTGTTTTGCTGCTTCCAGATTTTTATGGGTAAGTTCCGGAAGTGAACCATCCTGTGGTAGGAATGGAGCTGTAAAGTCTTTTGGCATTGCTCTGTGATTGTAAAGAGAATCCTGCCATTTTTCAAGATGTTCTTCAGGAGTGAAACATTTCTCTGCTTCAGGTTCTCCTAAACTTACCAACACTCCTTGCTCTAAGTGTTCAATCATTTGCTGTGGAGACATTTTACCCCAGGTAGCAGGTGTACTTTCCGTTAATCCGCCTAATATTTTTTGAACATTTTTCACATTCAGATCAATAAAAGGGGATTGTTTTGCCACCAACGTTAAGATTGTAGCTACACAAACTACCTCATCTCTCTGGTTGATTACCTCAACCAGCCATTTTACCACTCCAGATGGGATATTTCTTCCTTTTACTCCTCTGTTGATCTTTTCTTTTGCTGTTAAATAAACCGTAATAGTATCACCAGCATATACAGGCTTAAAGAAACTACATTCTTCCAACCCGTAATTTGCAATTACAGGTCCTTTTTTACCGGAAACAAATAATCCTGCAGCTGCTGAAAGGATGAAGTATCCATGAGCAACTGTTTTATCGAAAATAGTTCCTGTTAAACTTGTAGCATCAGTATGCGCGTAGAAATGATCCCATGAAACGTTTGAGAAGTTTACGATATCTGCATCCGTAACAGTTCTTCCCGCTGTTTCAAGAGAGTCTCCAACTTCAACTTCTTCAAAATATTTCTGGAAAGGATGCTTATCTGAGAATTTTTTCTCTGCTCCTTGCTGATAAATCTTCGTAATAGCCTTCAATACATCCGGAGATCCCTGAATAGCTGTTTTTTGTAAGAAGAAATGAAGACCGCTCAGACCACCCATTTCTTCACCACCACCTGCTCTACCAGGTCCACCGTGCATTAATGTTGGAAGTGGTGAACCGTGACCTGTGCTTTCTTTAGCATTATCTCTGTTTAACACGAAGATTCTACCATGTTGAGAAGCCATTTTCCATGACGTTTCTGCAATAAAGTTTTCATCGTGAGAAACGATTGATCCTACCAAACTCCCTTTTCCTCTTTTTGCCAAAGCAGCTGCTTCTTCAGCATCTTTGTATGGCATTAATGTAGATACCGGTCCGAAAGCTTCTACATCATGAGAGATATTTTTCTCGAAAGGTTTGTCATTCAGGAATAATTTAGGGCTCATAAATGCTCCGTTTTCATAGCTGGCATCTACTAACTCATGTTTTCCGTCATAAACAAGTTCTGTTTCTGATTTTAGGATATTTACTTTTCTTAAAACTTCTTCGTATTGCTGTCTTCCCACCAAAGATCCCATTCTTGTTTCTCTGCTTAATGGATTTCCGATCTTTGTTTGATCTAAAGCTTTGGATAAAGCATTCTGAACGTCACCAATTAAATGCTCTGGAACAATAATTCTTCTGATTGCCGTACACTTTTGACCTGCTTTTGTGGTCATTTCATTACGAACTTCTTTGATGAATAAATCAAATTCCGGAGTTCCCGGTTTTGCTTCCAATCCAAGAATTGAACAGTTCAGTGAATCTGCTTCCATATTGAAACGAACGGCGTTTCCTGCAACAGATGGTAATGATTTCAGTTTTCTTCCTGTTGTTGCAGACCCAGTGAATAATACAGAATCTCCATCCTGAACATAATCCAGAATATTTCCAGGTTCTCCACAAACTAATTGTACTGCACCTTCAGGAAGCACTCCACTTTCAATCATATCCTGGAATACTACATTCGTAAGGTAAGATCCGAAAGGTGATGGTTTCACAATAGATGGTACTCCTGCTAACAACGATGTTGATAACTTTTCCAGCATTCCCCAAACCGGGAAGTTGTAAGCATTGATCTGTACAGAAACTCCTTCACTTGGTGTTAAAATATGGGTACCCAGATGAGTTCCGTTGGCAGAAATCTTCTGAGTATCTCCATCTACCCAAAACGGAGTGTTTGGAAGCATTCTTTTTGCTAATCCTGAATAGGTAAAGAAAGTTCCGAAACCTCCTTCAATATCTACCCATGAATCAACGTGTGTTGCTCCTGTTTTGTATGATAATTCGTAATATTTTTTCTTTCTTTCTAACAGATAAAGTGCCACTTTTTTCAACATCTCTCCACGGTCGTAGAACGTCATTGAAGAAAGGTTTTTGTATCCCACTGTTCTACCGTAATCAAGAGCCTGTTCAAAGTTAAGCCCTTCCGTATCAGAAATAGCTACCTGCTCTCCTGTTACAGCATTGTATAGAGGAATTCCAGCTCCGGTTCCTTCTACCCATTGTCCGTAGATATAGTTTTTTAGTTTTTCCATATAGAATTTAATTTAACAATGTATCAATCTAACAGTTTACCAATAGATGCTTCGACTCCGCTCAGCATGACAAATGGCCGCTATATTTTTACAATGGTATCTTTTTATATTTATAATTTATTTTGGTTCCTGATACGGAAACAGCTTTACTAACCCTTCATATAAACTTCTGTGAAGAATGGTTGCATGATTGTCTGTTTCCATCATTTTATATTCTACCGTCCAGTTTTTCTTTCCTGCTTTTTTCAAAACATCATAAAAATTTTCTGCATCTTTTATCATCACAGGATGTTCCCCTTTTCCAACAGACACATAAACGAATTTCTTCGTATCCGAGGATTTCGAAAGTAATTGAGGCGCCTGCTTTAAAAGACTTTCATCATCCCACCATAAACTTGGACTGATGATGAAATAGTTGTTGAACATTTCCGGTTTTTTCAATAAAATCTCTGTTGCCAAAAGCCCTCCAAGAGATTGCCCGAACAGATATTTTTCTGTTGTTTTAAACTGACTTTCTACATAAGGCTTCAGCTCTTTTTCAAAAAAGGTGATAAACTTATCTGAATGCCCTGTTGTAGGATAATCTTTCTGTAAATCTTTCAGATCTGTATGGAAAGTAAAATCTCTTTTTCTGTCTATATTGGCAATTCCTACCACTATGGTTTCCGGCATGGAATACATCTGGTTAAAGAACTGTGTCAACCCTGTAACGTGGATAAAATCTTCATTCATACTTCCATCTAAAAGATAGATGATTGGGTATGCTTTTGCTTTATCAAAATTTTGAGGAAGATAGATATTCAATGTTCTTTCCTCATTCAGTGTTTTAGACTTAATCGTCCTCACTTCTCCTATTGTAAGCGGTTTGGTAGCAACAGTCTGTGCTGACACCATAGAATTTACCGCAAACATCATACTGCATACAAGAGCAATTTTCTTAATCATATTTAATTTTGAATGGTTATTTATTTCACATCATCCCAAATACTGTAATCTACAATCTTTGTAGGAGTCTGCTGAACATATTCTGTAAAAGGCTCACAAGGTAAAATAGCTTCTTTTCCTTCTCTGGCTAATTCCTGGTAGAGTTTTGTTCCTTCTGTTTTCCAATGAATCATTTCATCAGAAACATCACGGATAATTTTTGCTGGGCTTCCTACAATCAGTTTTCTGGGCTCACATCTGAAATTAGCGGGAACGAATGCTAAAGCTCCCACAATACTTTCATCACCAATATAAGCTTTGTCCATCACGACTGAATTCATACCGATTAAACAATTCTTTCCGATATGTCCTGAGTGAATAATCGCTCCGTGCCCAATATGGGCTGATTCTTCCAAAATGGTTTCAATATTCGGGAAAACATGAAGTGTACAGTTTTCCTGAACATTAGCTCCGTCTTTAATGATAATTTTCCCCCAGTCGCCACGGATTACTGCATTGGGACCAATATAGACTTCTTCACCAATTTCCACATTCCCGATAATCACTGCCTGTGGATGAATATAGGCAGAAGGTTTTATGATGGGACGGATTCCGTGATATGAGTAGATGTTCATATTTTTTAATTTGAAAGTTTGAGAATGAGGTAATTTGAAAATTAATAATGTCATTAAACATTTTCAAATTCTCAAATTATTCCATTTTCAAATTGATTTATACTTTTTCAATGATCATTGCATAGCCTTGTCCTACGCCGATACAAAGGGTGCACAATGCGTATTTTTTATCCTGTTTCTGAAGTTCCATAGATGCAGAACCAATGATTCTTGCTCCAGAAACTCCCAGTGGATGACCAATGGCAATAGCACCACCATTTGGATTTATTCTTGCATCATCATCCTGTAAACCTAAACTTCTTGTTACGGCTAAAGCTTGTGCTGCAAAAGCTTCGTTTAGTTCAATGATATCCATATCTTCCAGAGACAAATTTAATCTCTTTAATAACTTCTGAGTAGCTTCTACAGGCCCGATTCCCATAATTCTTGGTTCTACTCCGGCTACAGAAGATCCTAAAATTTTAGCTTTTGGTTTTAATCCGTATTTTTTTACAGCTTCTTCGCTTGCTAAAATTAATGCAGCAGCTCCATCATTCATTCCTGAAGCATTTCCTGCAGTTACTGTTCCTTCTTTTCTGAAAGCCGGACGAAGTTTTCCTAATCCTTCTATGGAAGAAGTTGGCTTAATAAACTCATCCTTTTCAAAAACAATTGGATCTCCTTTTCTCTGTGGAATTTCAACTTTTACAATTTCTTCTGCCAATCTTCCACTTTCCTGAGCTTTAGTTGCTTTTTGCTGAGACCAAAGGGCAAATTTATCCTGATCTTCTCTGTTGATTTGGTGCATATCCGCTAAGTTTTCAGCAGTTTCACCCATTCCGTCCACACCATACATTTCTTTCATTTTCGGATTGATAAATCTCCATCCGAAAGTGGTATCATACATCTGACTGTCTCTTCCGAAAGCAGCACTAGGTTTAGACATTACATAAGGAGAACGCGTCATATGCTCTACTCCACCTGCAATATAAATTTCACCTTCACCAGCTGCAATAGAACGGAAAGCATTTGCTACTGCAGACATTCCTGAGGCACAAAGACGGTTTACTGTTTCACCTCCAATTTTATAAGGAAGTCCAGCCAATAAAAGCCCCATTCTGGCTACGTTTCTGTTATCTTCTCCTGCCTGATTGGCACATCCGAAGATCACGTCCTCAATTTCCTCAACAGGAACTTCAGGGTTTCTTGCTACTACTTCTTTGATAACAATAGCAGCAAGATCATCTGCTCTTACTTCTGATAATCCTCCCTGTAATTTTGAGATGGGAGTTCTGACATAGTCTATGATGTATACGTTGTTCATAATTTTAATTTGAAAATGAGGCAATTTGAGAATTTGAAAATTTCAGGTAAGTAAAAATTAATGGAATTCAATAACTTTCAAATTATCCCATTTTCAAATTTTCGATTTTTTTATAATTCTGTTACTTTTTTTCCGATTTTATATACAGTGCCTACAAATTTGGCAATCAGGTCATTGTTCTGGTTGGTAATCTTAATGTCGTAAACAGCTGTTTTTCTGGTATTATTCACTAAAACGCTTTCTGCTCTGAAAACGTCACCTTCTTTTCCTGCTTTGGTAAAATTGATGATACAGTTTAAGGCAACAGCTGCATCTCCTGTATTGTTGGATGAAAATGCCAGTGCAGAATCTGCAAATGCAAATGTTACCCCGCCATGAACGGTTTTAAGCCCATTAATCATATCTTTTTTGATGGGCATTTCTATCAGGCAATAGTTTTCTTTCACTTCAATCATTTTGATATTCATCCATTGGGAAAAATAATCCTGATTGAACATATAATCTGCAACTTGTCTTGGATTCATGTCTATATGTTTGTTATTTCTTCATATAATTCATCGGATAATTTATCATAAACACTCATAGTTTTACCGAGAATCACCTGTTCATATGTAAGATGAGTATCAGAATGGCCAGAACTGTTTTCTTCTTCATACACTGCATTTAAATCAATCCCATTTTCATTGGCTAACCTATTAATCAGCATCTTGTATTTTTCATTAAACTCTCCCAATAATTCAAGTCTTTCCTGACTCTCCATGGAAGATGCTTCCTGAGTTAAATACTGTTTTTCAATCGCAAGCCTTGTTTCTAATTCAGCTCTGAATTCTTCTATATTCATTTATTCAATCTAATAATTTAACAATGTAACAGTTTACCAATGAGATGTTTATACAATCTCAGCATGACAGCGCAATTGCTACATTGTTAGATTGGTATATTGTTACATTTTACGTAGTAACGGACTTTGTCTGTACCTTTCTTCCTGATATTCGTTGTAAAGGTTCTGCAGGGTTTCTGAAATTTTTGAATATCCAATTTCCTTTCCCCAACCTAATAATCCTTTTGGATAGTTTACTCCTTTCTGCATCGCTAGTTCGATATCTTCATCATTAGCAACCCCTAATCTTTTGGCTTCCACCGCTTCATTAATCAACATTGAAATGATTCTTAAAAAGATCTGCTGATAAAGAGCATCGTCTTTCTGTGCTTCCGGTTTTACAGCTCCATCACTGTAATCATAAAAGCCTTTCCCTGTTTTTCTGCCGTGAAGTTTAGCTTCAGACATTCTCTGCTGAAGTAAAGATGGTTTGTATTTCGGATCGTAGAAATAATCTTTGTAAACTGTTGTAGTTACTGCAAAATTTACATCTACTCCAATAAGATCCATTAATTCGAAAGGTCCCATTTTGAAGTTCCCTAACGTTTTCATCGCTTCATCTACCTGTTCCGGAGTGGCGATATTTTCTTCAACAATTCTTAATGCTTCACCATAGTACGGACGGGCAATTCTGTTGACAATAAACCCAGGAATATCCTTAGCAATCACAGGTATTTTCCCCCACTCTTTCATGAGGTTGTATATTTTTTCGGCTAAAGTTTTTTCTGTTAATAAGGATGGAATGACTTCCACTAAAGGCATCAACGGAGCCGGATTGAAAAAGTGAATTCCGATGAAACGCTCCGGTTTCTTTAGTTCTGCCCCCAGAGAGGTGATAGAAATGGATGATGTATTGGAACCGATAATACAGTCTTCAGAAACATAAGTTTCAAGCTCTGTAAAAACTTTGGTTTTGATATCTTTGTTTTCAATGATCGCTTCAATAACCAAATTCGAATCTTTTAGATCCTGTAAGGTTTCACCTTTAACGATATTGTTTCTGATCTCTGTAGCTTTTTCCTGAGAAATTTTTCCTTTTTCAGCTAATTTCTGAAGGGTTTTCTCTAAACCTGTAAGTGCTTTATCTATTTGTGGAGCATTAGCATCGAATAATACGACCTTGCATCCTGCTGTTGCAGCTACCTGAGCAATTCCAACACCCATGGTTCCTGCCCCAATAATTCCAATATTCATAGTTTTAATTTGAAAATTTGAGAATGAGTTAATTTGAAAATTATTTAATTTTTGACGTTGAAATAATTTTAGACAGAATTAATACTATTTCTTTTAAATCTAAAAGTAATTTTTCTTCGGGCGAATTCAAATGTTGAGACTTTAAACATAATAAGAGCCAATACTCAGTTTCATCTGCTTCTTTAGCTGCAATTTTTATTTTATGAATAAAGTCTGCTTTACTTTCAGCATTCTGAGCTTCCTTTACATTCGCTCCAATGGATGTTCCTGATTTAAAAATCTGATTTGCCAGTGAAAATTTATTAATCCTATATAGTCCTTCTGAAAATTCAATAATGTTTAATGCAAAATCAAATGTTTTATTTACAATAATATTTTCCTTGTCATTTCTCATTTTCAAATTTTCAAATTAACCCATTCTCAAATTGATTTATTTTCCTTTATAATTAGGTTTTCTTTTCTGTAAAAAGGCATTTACACCTTCTATGAAGTCTTCTGTTTCTGCTGCTTCCTGTTGCAGGTCGCCTTCCAGTTCCAACTGTTCTTTTAAAGTATTGGTATAAGAATTAGCAAAAGCTTTCTTCGTTAATTTAATAGCTGCAGTTGGCATATTAGCCATTCTTTCAAGAATTTCCATTGATTTTGGTCCGAATTCTTCTTCAGTGAAAACCTCAGCCACAAGACCATGAGTTTTAGATTCTTCAGCAGATAATTTTTTACCTGTGAACGCTAAATAGTTAGCCAATTGTCTACCTAAAAGCTTCGGTAAGAAATAAGTTCCTCCGGTATCAGGAATCAATCCGATATTTGAAAACGCCTGAGCGAAATACGCCTTGTTGTTAGCTAATACAAAATCACAGATTAGTGCCAGCATAGCACCAGCTCCTACAGCAGGACCGTTTACTAATGCAATAACCGGCTTTTTACAACGGGTAACCTCCATTACCAACGGATTATAATAGTCTACCACAATTTTTCTGATGATATCCTGATCGTGGTGCTCTTTACCTACTGCAAAAGCTTCCTCAAGGTTTTGACCGGAACAAAAAGCTCTTCCTCTTCCTGAAATAGCAACGCATCTTACGTTTTCATCCTCACTGCATTCTTTAATAAAATCTTTCAGATCTTTTAAGGACGGCTTAGTAAGCGCGTTCATCGTTTCAGGTTGATTCAGATAGGCAATTTTAAGCTTCCCGTCAAAATGCGATTCAATATCCAGTTGTGTATACATAGTTTTTTATATTTTATTTTTAACAATGCACTAATTTAACAATATAAATCAATGTAAGCGTCTAACAATTTAACAATCTAGCCCTATCATCGTTATGTTTTGCATAGTCCGTAAATTTTATAGCCAGCCTGATACATCGATTCATTAATACATTCATTTTAATGACATTTAAAATAATCAAAAGGCTCCAGACAGTCTAAGCACTGATAAGAGGCCTTACATAAGGTAGACCCGAATCTGCTGATCTGTTTGGTATGCTCAGAACCGCAACGTGGACATTTTTTCGGTTTCCCGATGTGATGTTCATCTGCTCCTTTTTCAGGTGGCGTAATTCCGAAAGCACGAAGTTTTTCTCTCGCTTCATCTGTCAGCCAATCTGTTGTCCATATCGGAAACATTTTGGTGACTACTTTGGCTTCCCATCCGTTTTCCTTCATCATTTTGATGATATCTTCCTCAATGGTGAACATTGCTGGACAAGCAGAATAGGTAGGAGTAATTGTCACTTCACAGGAGTTTTCACCCGTAACTTGTGCATCTCTTACAATTCCTAATTCCACAATATCAATCACTGGAATTTCCGGATCGGGAATTGTTTTTAATAAATCTAAAAGCTGATTCATATTCTATTTTTTATCAGAATCGAGAATTATTCTCATTGAATTCTGATAGTCTAAATTATCTGTTATACCGTTGTGATACTGATTTTTTAATACAATCAGGCTATCCCCTTTTTTAAAGTTATTTTTCAGCTTCAAAGAAGCTTTATAATGAATAACCTCATCTTTATCTCCATGAAAAATAATAACAGGTGATGTAACAGTTTTTAAATATTCGTTGGTTTCAAAATTATATTTCAGTAAAAACTTAGGGAGAAATGAAAATTTCTGGTTCATTTCATCTTTCATACTATAGTAAGGTGCTTGTAAAATCAACATTTTTGCATGGTGTGCAGATGCTAATTTCGCTGCTAATCCTGTTCCTACAGAATATCCTAAAATAATAATTCTGTCTTCAGGATATCTTTTCAAAAGCTCTTTATAAGCACTCTCAATATCAGAAAAAAGCTGTTCTTTACTATTAATTTCATCTTGGCTCTTTCCATAACCTCTGTAATCAAGTATAAAAGTATCATAATTCATACTTTTATACAGTTGAGCCACTTCACCCCAGTCTTTAATAGATCCCCCATTTCCATGAAGGTAAAAGATAACTCCTTTAGAATCTTGAGCTTTAAATAAAACTGAACTCAAATACTTTTTATCTTGTGTTTGGATTGCTATTTCTTCAAAATCCTCAACAAAACTAAACTTGTAGTCTGCTGGCAACTTTTCAGGATAAAAGATAATTTTTTCCTGATAGAAATAAATACTTACACATAATATCACATATATTGTAAGAAAAAAAGCAAATATTCCCAGAAGCAACTTTTTCATGGTTTATTACCAGGTACACCCAGGATACGCTCTCTGCATATACTGAAGCTCACAAAGAATAAATCCGAAGTACTCTGTATGGTATCCTGTTCTTGATTTTGGCTGCATGAAAGGATTTGTTGGATATTCTAATCCAAAACCTGCAAAATCTTTCTGTGTAACTGAAATAAACTCTTCATAAAGAACATCTGTATTCGGAGCAATATTCAAAGCTACCAAATCATCTTCACCTTCTGATTTAGCAAACAGACCTTTTGTATATTCCCAGATATTTTCGATCGCATTCTCTACACGAGTACGACTTTCTTCTGTTCCCTGAGCAAAAATTTTCATCCAGGATGCAGTGTGAGTATAGTGATATCTTACTTCTTTTAATGATTTTTGAGCAATAGCTGCTAATTCTTCATTAGCAGAATTTGATAATGCTTCATACATCAGTTTTTGATACACTGAGAAAACATAAACTTTTAGAATGGTCTGAGCATAATCTTCATTGGGAAGTTCTGTCCAGTGTGCGTTTACATATTCGTGTTCGTATCTCAAGAAGGCTATATCATCTTCATTTTTACCATTGTCAATAACTCTTGAAGCATACACATAAAAGTTATTAGCCTGGCCAAGTTCATCCAAAGCGATATTCGTTAATGCAATATCTTCCTCTAAATAAGGACCTTCACCGCACCATGCAGACAAACGTTGTCCCATAATGAAACTGTCGTCTGCTAGTTTTAATAAATAATTATATAATGGGTTCATTGTTTAATAGATTTGAAGACCAATAGATAATAGACGGATAGAAAATAGATAGGCAAACCTTAAAGTCTTTTATCTATTCGTCTATTACCTTCAAGTCTTATTACATATTTTTTACATCGTTTGGAATTTCGTAGAAAGTTGGGTGACGATATAGTTTATCATCAGCCGGATCAAAGAATGCTTCTTTATCCACTCCTTCCGAAGTTACAATATATTTGCTTGGAACCACCCAAACAGAAGTTCCTTCTTTTCTTCTTGTATAAACGTCTCTTGCGTTCTGTAAAGCCATTTCTGCTGTTGGCGCCTGTACTATTCCAACGTGTTTGTGAGATAACCCCGGTTTAGTCTGAATAAACACTTCCCACATATCTAAATTTGCCATAATTAATTTGAAAATTTGAAAATTGGTTAATTTGAAAATTGATTGATCACCTTAATTGAAAATTTGAGAATTATTAACGTTGTTAATTTCATTTTCAAATTTTCAAATTGGTACATTTTCAAATTATATAACTTCTTTTTGTTGTTTCTCTGCAAAAGCTATCGCTGCTTCTTTTACCCAAGAGTTTTCTCTCTGAGCTTTTCTCTTGGTTTCGATACGCTTCTTATTGCAAGGTCCGTTTCCTTTTAAAATTTCCATGAATTCATCCCAAGGAAGTTCTCCGAAATCATAATGCTGTCTTTCCTCATTCCATTTCAGATCTTTATCCGGAATGGTTAATCCTAAGAATTCAGCCTGAGAAACAGTAACGTCAATGAATCTCTGACGAAGACTGTCATTACTTTCTCTTTTTACTCTGTAATTCATAGAGATTTTAGAGTTTGGTGAGCTGTCATCATTAGGTCCGAACATCATCAGAGCCGGCCACCAGAAACGGTTTAATGAAGCCTGTGCCATTTCTTTTTGTTGTTTTGTACCACGGCAAAGAGCCATCAAAATCTCATAGCCTTGTCTTTGGTGAAAAGATTCTTCTTTACAGATCTTTACCATTGCTCTTGAATAAGGTCCATAAGAATTCCCCATCAGCATAACCTGGTTCATAATTGCAGCTCCATCCACTAACCAACCAATGGCACCGATATCAGCCCAGCTTAATGTTGGATAATTGAAGATGCTTGAGTATTTTGCTTTTCCTTCCAACATATCATCATAAGTAGCATCTCTGTCTGCTCTAATACTTCCGTCTCCTAAAGTTTCTGTTGCAGAATAAAGGTATAAGCCATGCCCTGCCTCATCCTGAACTTTAGCTAAAAGTGCCATTTTTCTTCTTAATGAAGGCGCTCTGGAAATCCAGTTAGCTTCCGGCAACATTCCTACAATTTCAGAATGCGCGTGCTGTGAGATCTGACGAACCAAAAGTTTTCTGTAATCATCTGGCATTACATCTTTAGGCTCTACTTTATTTTCTTCGTGAACGTATTGAACAAATTTTTCTAAGTCCATAATCTTTTAATTTGAGAATTTGAAAATTAGTTAATTTGAAAATTATTTAGAGAAACTGAGAATAAACGATTACCCATTTTCAAATTTCCAAATTAGTAGATTTTCAAATTGAATTAAACATCATAATTAAGCATCACCACATTCGTTGTCGGGTGACATTGACAGGTAAGAACGTAACCTCTGGCTACTTCGTCTTCGGTAAGTGCGTAGTTTTTCTCCATGAAAACTTCTCCTTCTAAAACCTCCGCTTTACACGTACAACATACTCCTCCTTTACACGCAAAAGGTACAGGAAGATTGTCTTTCAATGCTTTATCTAAGATACTCTCTTTTTTGGAATTAAGGTGGAATGAATATTCATCATCATCAATAATCACCGTTACCATACTTTCAATATTGGCAATCGCTTTGAATTCATCACTCATTTCCTCCGTATTTTCTTCGTCAGGAGCCGTGAAATATTCAAATAAAACCTGAATGGCAGGTACCTTTTTATCTTTTTTCAAATAATCTGCAATGCCTTTAATCATTTCTGAAGGACCACAGATAAAATAAGTGGATTCTTTTACATCGATATCTGTATACCTTTCAAACAACTGATCTAGCTTTTCAGGAGAAATTCTTCCTTCAAAAACAGGATCTTCGTGTTTTTCACGACTTACCAGATAAATTACTTTAAATCTTCCATTGAACTGTTCTACTAACTTATCAATTTCAGCTTTTCTTAAAATGTGATTCATGCTTCTGTTACTGTAGAACAAATAAGCATTACTGTTTGGTTCCTGATACAGACTTTCTTTGATATTGGATAAAACCGGTGTAATTCCGCTTCCAGCAGCCAAACCAACATATGTTTTCACATTGGTTGGGTGATAAGAAGTGTTGAAACCTCCCATTGGTGGCATTACTTCCAGCATTTCATCCATATGAAGATGCTCATTGAAATATCCTGATACTTTTCCGTTTTCAAGCAATTTCACTAAAACTTCTAATGTATTGCTTTTTTCACTTGGAGCATTACAGATAGAATAAGAACGTCTTTCCTCATTTCCGTTAATGATCATTCGGAAATTAAGGTACTGTCCTTGTTTGAACCTGAACTTGTCTTTCAGTTCTTCAGGAATTTCCACCGCTACATTCACAGCGTCTGAAGTATCCTTCTGAACCTTTACAGTTTTAAGTTTATAAAATGAATTCATTATTTTTTTAGTATTCTATTAATTTTTCCACCTTCGCACTTCGGCAAACTGTCCTGAGCATGCACTTTCACTTTTGTTGTGATGCCTACTCTCTTTTTTATTTCGTTTTCAATATTTTTTCCGAAGCTGCCGACAAAATTAAAATAATCATCGGTATCTGCTTCTATTTTTTGAGACTTTACCAATTCATCATCAATTTCAACATCAATATCCAAAGCTACACACATCTGCTCTTTTTCAACGGGCGTCAGATAATAATTGGGAACTACTCCTTTTACATGAGAAAATGCATCTTCAATCTGGCTTGGGTATACATTTACTCCTCTTACGATCAGCATATCATCTGCTCTGCCAACAATAGGTTTCATCTTCACCATAGTTCTTTTGGCATTTTCATCGTAATAAAGGCTGGTAATATCATTGGTCCAGTAGCGCAGAAGCGGCATTGCTTTTTTTGTTAAAGTTGTAATTACCAACACGCCTTCTTCTCCGAAAGGAACCGGTTCTTTTGTAATCGGGTCCAAAATTTCAGGATAAAAATGATCTTCCCAAATGTAAGAGCCTCCTTTTTCCTCAAAATCCTCCATGGAAACTCCAGGACCGATTATTTCGCTTAAACCATAAATATTGGTAGCATGAACACCTAGTTTTTCTTCAATATGCCCTCTGATAATTTCTGTCCATGGCTCAGATCCCAGTACAGCGTACTTAAGACTGATTTCATCGGCAGAAATTCCCCTTTTAGCAAATTCATCTGCAATGGTTAAAGCATAAGATGGAGAGCAGCAAATCACTTCCGGTTTAAAATCTATAATAAGATCTACCTGTCTGGCAGTCATTCCTCCTGAAATAGGAAGAACACTCATTCCCAGCATTTCTGCACCATAATGAAGTCCTAATCCACCGGTAAAAATCCCATAACCATAAGCATTATGTAACTGCATTCCCGGTTTTGCTCCAGCTGCATTGAGTGATCTTGCCACTACTTCGCTGAAAAGATCTACATCTTCTTTGGTATATCCCACCACCGTTGGTTTTCCTGTAGTTCCGCTTGAACAGTGAATTCTCTGAAGTTCAGCTTTAGGAACGGTAAACAATCCGAATGGGTAATTGTCTCTTAAATCCTGTTTGTAAGTAATTGGAAGTTTCGTAATATCCTCAATGGTCCTTATATCCTGTGGAGATATTTGCAATTCATCAAACTTTCTTTTATAAAATTCCGATTTCCCGTTCAGATAACCCATGAGATTTACTAACCGGTCGGATTGAAGCTGTCTCAATTGACCCAGCTCCAGATATTCAACTGAAAAATCCATAAAACTAACTAACATTTGTTAGGTGTAAATTTAACAAGATTTTGGAATATGACAAAATTTTTATGATTTTCGTCATATTTTGAATGATTCTAAATAATTAATCCAGACTACAAGGGAATAATCAGAAATCACAAAAGTTTTCAACCTTTAAATAAAGGCAAAAATATAGCTTAAAAGTATACAAAAGTCAAGATAAAATTAATTATTCATAGTGTACAATGATGTCATTCAGAGCGGAACAAAGTGTAGCGTGGAATCTAAATAAAGAAAATAAATAATAGAAAATATGAGATTCTCCCTTCGTCAGAAATCGAAGATTCGTCATAGTCAATGACAAAGAACATAAGATTTATTTTGGATTTCCTAGAAGTCCATAAAGAATCTTATCCCTTATTTCATCAGTAATTTCATCGGTAGAATCACTACTTCTTTTAAACCAGAAATAAGAATTGTTTAAGGTATGAAGAATAAACCTTGTAGTGAACGATGGTGATTTAAGCTCCCAGTTTTCTGCTTTATATATTTCTGAAATAAGTTCTTCCACTTCCTGTTGATAACTTTTTCTCAGCTCTATAAATTCAGGAAGTCTTTCCTCCAGATGTCTCCATTCTATGGAATAAATATGGGTAACATCCCGATTTTTAAGAACAACGGATAAGTGTTTATCCAAAAATAAATTCAGCTTTTCTCTTGGAGCGATATCTGTATTTTTTACTTCCTGAAGCTCATCGAAAAACTCCTGTGCAATACCAAAGCAAACCCATTCCAGAATTTCTTCCTTCGAACGGATATGTGCATATAATGATGCGGCTTTGATATTTAGCTTCGTAGCAAGATCCCTTACCGAGCTTCCCATATACCCTTTCTCTTTGAAAAGTTCTACGGCTACGTCTAATATTCTCCTTTGTTTTTCTTTAAGTTCCATCTGTAAAAATGCAAAAGTAGTTATTCTGAAATAAATTGAGCAGTTCTAAGAATCAAATTCATTCATTTTCAAATCTCTCTTCATCACTTTAAAGTTGGTGACTGACGGAATGTTCATCAATTTCAGAGAAAATTTTAAAGAATCGGAAATTTTGTCAAGTTAAATTATCGTTAAAAATACATAATCCGGAAATTTTGTCCATATTTTTTGTAAATTTAATAATTGAACAGTTTTTGCGATACAGTCATCGATTACATGATTAAATAATTGATAGGCATTAAGAAACTAAGCCTGAAAATTTAGTTTCTTGATGTTTTTTAAAACTAAACTTTAAACGAATCATTACCAAAAATATAGAAAATATGAACTTAAACCAATATACTGTAAAATCACAAGAAGCCATCCAGGCAGCACAACAGGTTGCTATGGAGTTTGGCAACCAACAAATAGAACCTCAACATCTCCTTGAAGGAATCTTCCAGGTAGATGAAAATATATCGCCTTTCCTATTAAAGAAATCTGAAGCAGATGCTAATTTAGTTAGAGAGCGAAACCGTGAGAATTTAGAAAAGCTTCCTAAAGTACAGGGCGGAAATATCTATCTATCACAATCAGCAAATAAAGTATTGCTGGATGCACCCAACATCGCTAAAAAAATGGGTGATGAATATGTAACAATTGAACATTTATGGTTATCTCTGATAGAAACCAGCTCTGAAGTTTCTCAAATGCTGAAAGATATGGGAGTAACCAAAAAGTTACTGGAAGGAGCCATCAAAGAATTAAGAAAAGGAAGTAAAGCAACTTCTGCAAGTTCAGAAGAGACTTATCAGTCTTTAAATAAATATGCTAAAAACTTTAACGAGTTAGCAGCAGAAGGCAAACTGGATCCGGTAATTGGGCGTGATGAAGAGATCAGAAGAGTATTACAGATCCTTTCCAGAAGAACCAAAAACAACCCTATCCTTATTGGAGAACCGGGTGTAGGTAAAACAGCTATTGCTGAAGGAATTGCTCACAGAATCATCAGTGGTGACGTTCCTGAAAACCTAGTGGATAAAACATTATATTCATTGGATATGGGAGCTTTGATCGCCGGAGCCAAATACAAAGGTGAATTTGAAGAGCGTCTGAAATCCGTAGTGAATGAAGTCAGTAAATCTGATGGACAGATCATTCTTTTCATTGATGAGATCCACACATTAGTAGGTGCTGGTGGTGGTGAAGGAGCGATGGATGCTGCCAACATATTGAAACCAGCCCTTGCAAGAGGTGAACTGAGAGCGATTGGAGCAACCACTTTAAATGAATACCAAAAGTATTTTGAAAAAGACAAAGCGTTGGAAAGACGTTTCCAGAAAGTAATGGTTGAAGAACCGGATACCGAATCTGCAATTTCTATCCTTCGTGGAATTAAAGATAAATATGAAGCTCACCACAAAGTAAGAATCAAAGACGAAGCAATTATTGCGGCTGTGGAAATGTCTCAAAGATATATTTCAGACCGATTTTTACCGGATAAAGCGATTGACCTTATTGATGAAGCATCTGCAAAACTGAGAATGGAAATCAATTCCAAACCGGAAGAACTGGATGTGTTAGACAGAAAATTAATGCAGCTGGAAATTGAATTGGCTGCTATTTCAAGAGAGGGCAATCAAACTAAAATTGATCATTTAAAAGAAGACATTTCAAAAATTTCTGAACAGAGAAATGAAATCAATGCCAAATGGCTGAAAGAAAAACAGAAAAGTGAAGATCTTACCCAGATCAAAAAAGATATTGAATCTCTGAAATTAGAAGCTGAAAGAGCTTCCAGAGCCGGAGATTATGCTAAAGTAGCGGAAATCCAATACGGAAAACTTCGTGAAAAAGAAGATGAGCTTGCCAAAGTTGAACTGGAAATGCAGAATCACCAGAATGAGCTTATCAAAGAGGAAGTAACTTCTGAAAATATTTCTGAAGTGATTGCAAAATGGACAGGTATTCCTGTTACCAAATTATTACAATCCGAAAGAGATAAGCTATTGAATCTCGAATCAGAACTCCATCACAGAGTAGTAGGCCAAGATGAAGCGATTGAAGCTGTTGCTGACGCTATCAGAAGAAACAGAGCCGGATTGAGTGATGATAAAAAACCGATCGGATCATTCTTATTCTTAGGAACAACTGGTGTAGGTAAAACTGAGCTTGCGAAAGCATTGGCAGAGTTCTTGTTTGATGATGAAAATAACATGACCAGAATTGATATGAGTGAATATCAGGAACGTCACAGTGTTTCAAGATTGGTAGGTGCTCCTCCGGGATATGTTGGATATGATGAGGGTGGACAATTGACTGAAGCAGTTAGAAGAAGACCTTATTCTGTTGTTCTTCTGGATGAAATTGAAAAAGCTCACCCGGATGTTTTCAACACCCTGCTACAGGTTTTAGATGATGGGCGACTGACTGACAACAAAGGCCGTGTGGTGAATTTCAAAAATTCAATCATCATTATGACCTCGAATTTAGGTTCGCATCTTATTCAGGAAAATTTTGAAAATTTAACAGAAGAGAATCAGGATGAAATTGTGGATAAAACGAAAGATGAAGTTTTTGATTTATTAAAACAAACTTTACGTCCTGAATTCCTGAACAGAATTGATGAGATCGTATTGTTCCAACCTTTAAAAAAGAAAGAAATTGGAAAAATCGTTCAGTATCAATTGAGAGGATTCAATGAGATGTTAGCAAAACGTAACATCATCATGACTTTCACTCAGGATGCCGTAGATTATCTGATGAACAAAGGGTATGACCCTGCATTTGGGGCCAGACCTCTAAAAAGAGTCATTCAGCAGGAAGTATTGAATAAATTATCTAAAGAAATTCTTGCAGGGAAAGTAAATGACGGTGATAGAATTACCCTGGATTATTTTGTAGAAACAGGGTTAGTATTCAGACCTACTGAACAATAAAAAGAAAGTAGTTTTTTTCATATACATTAATTTTTGTAGATGAGTGCTGTAGAGAAATCTGCGGCACTCATTTTTTGTGTAAAGACAGATTTTGATAACAGCAACGTTCATCCGCATGCATCAGAATAATAACCAATATAGAATGAGTTATAAACATTTTCTTAATTTATATCTTTTTAATGTGAAATATTATTAAATTTATCTTTCAAACAAATTAATAACTTAAACAAAATCAGTATGAAAAAGTTAAAAAGAACTGAATTAAAGAAAATCGATGGCGGAATCCTTCCTCCATTAATTGAATGTGATGAAAACTGGAACTGTCCCACAGGTCTATGCTGTACATCAGGAATGATTTGCAGAGATCCAAAAAATGGGGATGTATTTAAATATAAACGGAGAATTTTCTCCGTTTTTTTATGTATTATAATCTGATTTTACTTTATTTATTTTTTCATTAGTATACAACCCGTAAAAATACGGTAAAAATAACAGTGTAATTCCCTATTCCCTATTCTATTTTCTATGATATTTTTTTGCGAAATTTGCGGAAACACGGATATTCTAATATAAAACTAAGTTATGAAAACAGAATCTACTAATGAACAGGATCCTCTAGGATCAGGAGTAATGTCAAATGACCTTATTAAAGCTCTTATTGACAATTATCGCCAGAACCAAATGAATGCTATCAATGAAACTATGGGAATAACAGATTCCAATTCCATATGGTTTGACCTGCCAAAGCTGAAGAGATTTATTAGTCAAATAGAACATGAAGGCAAAAAAATACATCCTGAATGCGCTGAAGAAGATTTGGGAATCAGGTTTTATTACGCCGCCTATCCAAAAATTGAAAACTGGGACATTATGGAAAGCCATCCTGTTCCACAGGAGTATTCTGAAAGACATACGCTTGTGATGGTACCTACTTTGAAAAAAGAGAGTGAAGATGGTGAAGTTGTACACTTCGATTTCAATTCTATACCTGGCAAAGATAAAGAACCGAGAAACCTTTCCCTTTCTGCAAAAGGCATACACCCCCCTAAGGGAATTGGTGAAAACCAGGGAACTTTATCTCCCCCAGCAAGTTCAACCGGAATGTTTTAAAATTAATTAAAAGAACTTATTGTAAATTATGACTGAATTCCAGAGGTTTTTCGCACAATTTATGTATACTGGAGAGGCTATTGCTGCTTTAGTATCCATTATTTATTTTAACCGCGAAAAAAACTGCATTGGAAACTTTTCGCTTTGTATCTTATTGCCATTTTCCTGTGTGAATCATCTGTAAAATGGTTTGAGGAGGCTCTTCGTATCGATAGGATTATTTTCTACAACTACTTTGTAATGCCATTGCAGTTTATTTTCTTTTATTGGTTATATGCGATAAAATCTCTGAAGAAACCCAAACTATTCTATATCTTTTCTTTGCTCTATTTTGCAGCGTTTATTCCACAACTTTCACTCTTTGTAGAAAGAAAAGTTGTTTATGCTCCCAATTATACTTTAGGATGTATATTTTTGATGGTTCTGGTAGTTATGGAATATTATAAGCAGGTTAATTCAACAGAAATCCTAAAATTCAGTACCAACAGGATGTTTTATATCAATCTGGGTAATACTCTTTTTTATATAGGAACACTTCCGTTTATGACCTTCATGTCTCTTCTTTGGGAATATAGAGACATATGGGATCTATATTTTGCTTATTTTCAGGTTTCCGGAACTATCATGTATCTTTTATTTGCAAGTGCATTCATATGGGGAAAGCAGAATTAATAATTACGATCATTCTTTTTAATACATTCTTTGTAATGTTTGCCGTTGCTGTGGCTATCTATATCAGAAACTACAGACAACGCAAGAGGGAATATCTTAATGATATAGAAATGAAAAATGAGATTCACCAAAGAGAGCTCCTCTCTACTCAATTGGAGATTCAGCAAGCCACCATGCAGCAGATAGGAAGAGAACTGCATGATAATATAGGACAAAAGCTAACTTTGGTGAGTTTATATGTTCAGCAAATGCTTTATGAAAATAAGGTTCCTGAGGCAAATGAAAGAATTGACCAGGTCTCACAGATCATCAACCAGTCTCTTCAGGATCTCCGCAGCCTTTCTAAAACCTTAACAGATGATAATATCAGCCAGAAGGAAATTGTGACTTTAATTCAGGAAGAGGTTGATAATACCAATTCACTAAAAAGATGTCTTATTAGTTTTGAACATAATTTTGACCAGTTGGATCTTGGTTTTGTACATAAAAACCTATTACTGAGAATTACCCAGGAATTTATTCAAAACAGTATAAAACACGCTCACTGCAAAAATATTTTCATCAGTCTCAATACATCTGAAAACATACTTTGGGAGCTTACCATCCGTGATGACGGAATCGGGTTTGATCCCAACCAGACTAAATCCAACGGAATTGGTCTCACCAATATGAAAAACAGAGCAGAGATCATTGGTGCTAATTTTCTTCTGGAGAGTAAAAAAAATGCAGGAACCCGACTTAACATTATCTTAAAAAAACAGCCATGAAAAAAACAATTGTAATTGTTGATGATCATATACTTATTGCTAAAGCCCTTGAAGGCATTATTGGGAACTTCAGTGAGTTTGAAGTTATTTACGTTTGTGAAAGCGGTAAAGATCTGATTCAGAAATTTGAGGAAGGAAACACTATTCCGGAAATTATTCTAATGGATGTCAGTATGCCTATTATGGACGGTTTTGAAACAGCAGCCTGGGTCACTAAAAATCATCCGGATATTAAAGTAATGGCACTCAGCATGCAGGGCGATGATAACAGTGTCATTAAAATGATTAAAAATGGCGCAAAAGGATATCTTTTAAAAAACACCCACCCAAAAGATCTGGAAATAGCCCTTACAAGATTAAATACTGATGGCTTCTTTTATCCGGATTGGGCCTCAAAGATCATATTCTCTAACCTCAACAAAAACGACATAGAAACTACTGTAAAAATCTCTGAGCGTGAAAAGGAATTTTTAAAATACACTGTTACTGAGTTAAGTTATAAAGAAATTGCAGACAGAATGTGTTGCAGCCCGAGAACAGTAGAAAGCTACCGGGACCAATTATGTGAAAAGCTGGATTTAAAAACCCGCGTTGGTCTGGCCGTTTTTGCCATTAAAAATGGGTTTGCAAATTAAAATTAAGTAAAAAATTTTCTCTAAAAAAGATATAATTAGTTAATAATTTGCATGGAAAATATAAAACAAATAAAAACTCAAAAGCATTTTATTAAATTATGTAAAATTCAATGCAATATAAAATAACTTAAATTATCAACAATAAAACAATATAATAGATATAAATAATTTAATAAAACAAGAAAAATAGCTTGCATATTAATTTCAAATAATATAATTTCACATCCTCAATTTAAAAATCTTGATATGAAAAAACTATTTTTTGGAGCTCTTATGCTTGGCTTAATGACGGCATGTAACAATGATAACGTTACTAATCAAAATGAAGCTCCAGCCGATGAGCCTGCACTATCTGCTGCATTAGTACAAAGAGGATGTGCTTCCGAGGAAATAAGACAGGAAGCTTTAAAAAACAATCCTGAACTACAACAAAGATTTGCGGATCTGGAAATCAACACAGAAAACTTTGCTAAGAATCAGACATTTGGAAAAGTTCTAGCTGATGGAAGTGTAGAAATCCCTGTAATTGTAAATGTTCTATACAAAACTACCGCAGAAAATGTTTCTGATGCAAGAATCGCTGAGCAAATTGCGGTATTAAATGCTGACTATTCCGGCACAAACAGTGATGCCACTAAAATCCCTTCTGAATTTACGTCCGTAAGCTCAGGTGATACAAAAGTAAAATTCAAATTGGTAAATACCGTTAGAAAATCGACCTCCAAAACAAGCTGGGCAACAAATGATGACATGAAAAAAGCTTCCAAAGGCGGTATTGACGCTACTAACCCTACCAATTATCTAAATATCTGGATCGTTGGTAAAATGACAAGCCAGGGCCGTACTATTCTTGGTTACGCTACCTTCCCAGAATCTGCCGGATTATGGAATGATGGTGTTGTAATTGGAGCGCCATACTTTGGTAAAACAGGAGCATCTGCACCATTTAACCTGGGAAGAACAGCAACTCACGAAGTTGGGCACTACCTAAACCTAAGACACATCTGGGGAGATGCTAATTGTGGTAATGATCTTGTAAGTGATACCCCTACCCAGACAACAGCCAACTATGGAAAACCTAGCTACCCTATGTACAATACATGTAGCGGTGTACAAAGATCTGTAATGTTTATGAACTATATGGATTATGTAGACGATGCTGCTATGTTCATGTTCTCTGCGGGACAAAAAACAAGAATGCAGTCTGTAGTGGCATCTTCAGGAGCAAGAGCAGGATTAAGAGTCTATTAATAAAACAATTTTAAATATTTAAAATCTATCTCAAATCGAGATAGATTTTTTTTATGTCTTTACATTAGAACATAATGGCTAAAAAAAGAGCAGATTCAGAAATATTATTTTTATTAACTCATTCTCCAAACAAGAAACAACAAGGATATTCTATTCCCCCAATCCCAAACCCGTATTAATTGGAAAATAAATAAAAATCTAACATTTCATTCTTCTTTTAAGGGAACTTTACGATCAATTCAATGTAAAAAATATTCTATTAATAACTAAAAAGCATAAAATTATTCACCAATCAAACACACTTGATAGTGAAATATAAAACAATATATTGAAATTAATTAAAATACAACATAAACACAAATATATTAATACATGATCAAACAAAATCGCAATTAAATAATTATTTATTAATAAAACAGTAAAATAATTTGCATATCAATTTTAAATATTATAATTTCACACCCTCAACCACATTATATTATAACGATATGAAAAAATTCTTATTCGGAGCTCTTGCTCTGGGTTTTATGTCTGCCTGTAACAATGACAGCGTGACGAACCAAAATGAATCATCAATGAACTCAGAAGCTTCTCCTGCAGCTTTAACAGCTACACAGAGAAAATGTCCGTCAGAAGAAATAAGACAGGCAATGCTTCTTAAAAATCCTGCACTCCAACAAAAAGTAGCCGATATTGAATTCGGTACTGAAAAATTTGTAGAAAATCTTAAAGTAGGGAAAGTATTAGCAGATGGAACTGTTGAAATTCCGGTTGTTTTTAACGTTATCTATAACACTTCTACTCAAAATGTTTCCGATGCAAGAATCGCGGAACAAATTGCTGTACTGAATGCTGACTATGGTGCTACCAATTCTGACATTACTAAAATTCCTTCTGCATTTCAGCCTTCAGCCGCTGGTGATGTAAAAATCCGCTTCAAATTAGTAGCAACTAACCGTAAACAAAGTACAAAAACAGGCTGGAGATCCGACTTGGAAGAGATGAAAAAAGCCAGCACAGGAGGTATTGACGCTACAGATGTAAATAAAAATATGAATATATGGGTTGTTAACTCAATCCTTGACGAAAACAGCCAACCTGGAACTCTAGGCTATGCTTATTATCCGGAACATGCAGGGCAATGGTATGATGGTCTTGTAATAGGATATCAGTATATAGGAAAAACCGGGGCTTCTGCTCCGTTCAACTTAGGAAGAACCGTAACGCATGAGGTAGGCCACTACTTAAACCTTCCGCACCTTTGGGGATCATCCAACACAGGTTGCCAGACAGATTACTCTAATGATACTCCAGTTTCTCCTGGTCCTAACTACGGAAATCCAACCTATCCGTTAAACAGAGTTTGTGGAGGAGTAAGCCGTTCCCAGATGTTTATGAACTATATGGATTATGTAGACGACAAATCAATGGTTATGTTCTCTGCTAATCAAAAAACAAGAATGCAGGCTGTAGTATCCGCATCCGGACCAAGAGCTGGATTAAGATAATCAACAATATCAGCTGAAATATTATAAAAACATTAAAATAGTCTATCTCAATATTTGGGATAGATTTTTTTATATTTTTACGGGATTTTAAAAATAAAGACACGGTGATGAAAAAATCGGTCCTAACATTAGGGATTTTATTACATTTTTGTAGCTATAAAGCACAAGATACTATTCAGACTCGCAATCTTCAGCAGGATCTTGCTCTCATCAGTACAAACTCTCCAATAAAAGAGCCTACTCCTTTTTTCAAAAAAGAATGGGTAAAAAAATCTGTAGCTCCTGCTATTCTTTTCACTGCTGCTGCGGCTACATGGGGAGAAAAAGAGAATATCCGTGAGGTAAGAAACCGATATCTTCCCAATTTCAAAATGAAATATGATGATTATCTTCAGTATGCTCCTGCCGTAGCCGTTTACGGATTAAAACTGGGTGGTGTAAAAGGAAGAAACAATATTGGAAGAGCCACCCTATCTTATGGTACCAGTTTAGCCATAATGGCTATTTTGGTCAATTCGATTAAATACACTGCTAAAGTTGAGCGTCCGGATGGATCAAAAAACAATTCCTTTCCATCAGGCCATGCTGCTATGGCATTTACCAACGCAAGTTTCCTGCATAAGGAATACGGAATGGTAAACCCAGCCTACAGTATTGCAGGATACGGTTCTGCAACTCTTACAGGACTTGGAAGAAATTTAAATAACAGACATTGGGTTCCGGATATCCTG
Source organism: Chryseobacterium sp. CH25 (assembly GCF_004119455.1). GTDB lineage: Bacteria > Bacteroidota > Bacteroidia > Flavobacteriales > Weeksellaceae > Chryseobacterium. The sequence goes on along the minus strand of NZ_NRQT01000013.1, from coordinate 46,521 downwards.
GCCGGTGCTGGTATTGGGATCATAGCAACAGAACTTGGATATTTTTTTGTTGATAAAATTTATAAGAACAAAGGAGATAATTTAAGCATCCTATCCAGAATACAGGGCAATGATTACCCTTCTTTTCTTTCCCTGAAAATGGGTACGGCATTAGGTACTACCAACTTCCTGAGAGAATCGGAGCTGGATGACAAGAAACAAACAGGTTTTGAAGGTGGATTGGAAGGAGCCTATTTCTTTTCAAAAAGATGGGGTGTAGGTGCAGATGTGTCTTTCAGCAGCTTCCCAATTAAATCTCAGAGGATCACCCTTGATGATGGACAGGATTTTGGGGATCATGAAATTAAGACACAATCTATGGGATTCTTGTCTGCAGGGATTGGACCTTATTTTTCTCATGAATTCTCAGATAAATGGCAGCTTATGGTAAAACTAACCGGAGGATATGCTGCTACTGCCAGTGGGAAAGTATTTGTAAAAGGAAACGATATAGATACTCCTAATCACGAGCTTCAGATAGCCAGATACAAGCCAAAACCGGCTTTCCGTTGGAATACAGGAGCTTCTATGACCTACAAATTCAATCCTGGACTGGGGCTTACTTTTTATACAGATTACAACCAGATCAATTCTACCATCCGTTATCATTTCAGTGATGAGATCAAGGAAAGTGCTGAACTGGATCAGGAGCTGAACAACCTGATTGCTAAAGAAAAAATCAATTATATTACTTTAGGTTTAAGATTAACTGCCTATTTTTAAAATAAAAAAGCCTTCAGATTCTGAAGGCTTTTACTTTTATAAAGTTTTACTGTTATCTTCCGGGGTGTAATCCATAAAGAGATCTCCATCCAGTTTTACAGATTTTACTTTTTTCTTAATCGGAATGACAAGATCTGTTAATTTTTGATCTTTCTCCCAAACAGAAGGTGAAAAATGCAGTTTCTCTGTAGTCCCGTCTTCATACGAAAGAACCGCATCAAACGGAATAGCAAATCCACCAACATTAGCTACATTTACAGTAAGCAAATCGTTCATTTGTGAGGTTCCAGCTACTTTTAAATCAATATAATTATTGGTATAGAACCAATTCTGGAAGAACCAGTTCAGGTTTTTTCCGGAACCCGTGTTCATTGAGTTGAAATAATCCCATGGCACCGGATGTTTTCCATTCCAGTTGTCCATATAGTGATGTAATGCTTTCTTAAATAATTCATCACCCAGATAATCTTTTAATGCAAGATAAGACAGTGATGCTTTCACATATGAATTGTTTCCGTATCCTGAGCCACTTACCTGTGTACTCATTGTAATGATTGGCTGATCCTGTTCTGCTGACGGATCATTGATCCATTTTTTTACCCGGAAATTTTTATAAAATTCTTTCGCTTTCTCTTCGCCATTTTCATCAATCCCAATTAAATATTCTAAAGTAGTTGCCCAGCCTTCATCCATAAAGGCATATCTGGTTTCGTTAATTCCCATATAAAAAGGGAAATAGGTATGTGCAATTTCATGATCTGCTGTAAGTCTGGCATCCTGAAGGTCATCCGGAATACTGGTATCATTAATCATCATAGGATATTCCATATCTGCATAGCCTTGAATAGCCGTCATTACATTATAAGGATATTCTACTCCCGGCCAGTTTTTGGAAAACCAATCCAGGTTATAGCGCATCCAGTCTACATAATGTTCAAAGTCTTTTGCTCCGGCATTATATCCAGCCTGAACGCTTGCTCTTTTGGTTTTCAGCTGCACACTGGCAGCATCCCATACATAATGATTACTCAATGCAAAACAAAAATCTGTAATATGACTGGCTTTAAATTTCCAGACATTCCATTTATTCTGTTGGGTTACTTTTCCGGATTTCATTTCCTGCTCTGTAGCGATATGCATCAGCTTATCACTTTTCAATGAAGCTTTATATCTTTTTAAATATTCCGGCTGAAGAACTGCTTCCGGATTCAGGAAGTCTCCGGTTGCCCATACTACATAGTTTTTTGGTGCTGTAATCGCAAAACTATAATCATTAAAGTCATTATAAAACTCCTGTCTGTCGGAATGTGGAAGCATATCCCATCCGTTATAATCATCGTATACAGAAATTCTAGGGAAAGAATAGGCTACATAGAATGTTTCAGGATCAATCTGCCCTTCTCTCCCACTTTGTACAGAAAGTGGGTATTCCCATTCAATTTTAACCTCAGCTTTTGACTTTGATTTTAGAGCTGATTTCAATTGTACTTTTTCAACGGTACCCCAATCATCACTATTGATGTTATATTTTTCACCATTTACAATAAATGATTTAATCTTAAGCCCTGTTGACAGGAAGTCTTTAGAAACAGACCCGGATCTGGGAGACTGTGGTTTGTGTAAATTATTAACGAATCTAATTGCCAGTTCATTGAGATTATCCGGACTGTTATTAGTATAAACAATGGTTTCTTTTCCGGAAACAGTTTTTGTATTAGCGTCTACTTTTACATCTACATTGTAAATTCCTTTATTCTGCCAGTAGTTTTTACCTGGTGCTCCGGAAATATTACGGGTTCCTCTTTCATAAGCATTTTTTATATTTCTCGGCATATACAATTCCTGAGCAGAAAGTTGCAGTAATGAAACTACCACCAGCATTCCGGAAAAAATTCTCTTCATAATAATCTATTTTTAGATAAGTATCAAAAATAGCGAAAATGTAACACCAGGCGATAATTTCTTCTACAATAATGTTTTATAATAATTAGTTTTTTATTTAAAATATTCTAAAAAGGTTGAAACCAGGAGATGAAAGCAGGAAATTATAAAAGTTATAAACAACGCTATTTCCTCTTTTTAATTTAATTATAGAGTGAAATCATTATAACTAAAAGTAGCTTCCAGCCTTCAATCCTAGTTTCCTTGCCCTGAATTCGCGTTAAAGTCTATCTGCTTCTGATGTCTTTTTTATCGTTTTGGCATTCTTCACAGATTGATTTCCAAAATTATACTTCAATGATAATGTGAATCCCTGAGTATCTGTATAATCCAGGAAATAATTATCCTGATTGGCATATTGAGTAGCCACCTTCTGGCGCGTGGTTCTGAAAATATCTTTCACAACTAATGCAACCTCCAGTTTTTTATTGAAGAATTTTCTATTCATTGCAAAATAGGCAGACCAATTGCTGGAAATCCTGAAAGGCCCCTGTATTCCTGAAGAGAAGTACTGATGCCCTACTTCCATTTTCCAGTCGCTGCTTTTGTCCAAAGTAAAGCTGGTAGAAATATCAGACACCCAATTCCAGACTTTATTCTGATGCAATATTCCGTCTACTCCATTGAAATAATTCTCATTATGCTCAAGATTTTGAGAAAGCACTATATTCCACCAGGGTTTTATTTGAAAATTTTTATATAGACTTGCTCCAAAAGCCTGTCCTTTCTCGATATTGGTAAAATTATAGACAACATTATTGGTTTCAGGTACCTGATATGAGATTTCCATTGCTGGAAATAGCTCTTTGCGGTAATAGAGATCAAGATGCCAGTCTTTCCAGGAATATGATAGATTAAGATTATGGATAATCGTTGCTTTTAGCTGAGGATCTCCTTGAAAATAGGAAAACAGATTGTAATAAGACTTTGCAGGATTCAACCACGAGTAAGCGGGTCTACTGATTCTTTTTCCATAAGAAAACCCAAACTCATGCTTATTTTCTGTGGTATACTGAGCATAGAAAGTTGGGAAAAAGCTCCAGTAATTATTTTTATTAAAGTTATAAGGTTCAGAAACAATTCCTTCAAGATCTGTCATCTCTGCACGAAGTCCTCCTTTGAAATTCCATTTTCCAATATGATAAGATAGTGAAGAATACAGGGCAAAATTATATTCTTTATAATCAAAAACACTACTTTTTTCAGGTCTGAATTCCATTAATCCATTTTCATTATCCGAGAAATCAAGTGTACTGTTTGTTTTCACAAAGCTGTATTTCGCTCCGGATTCAAATTCCAGCTTATCATCTTTCCATTGATAGTCTAATTGGGTAGAATACAGCTTCACATCTGCTTTATTCTGAGTTAAAAAATGTTCTTCTCTTGGAGACTGACCTGCAAAATCCAGATAAGTGGTTACATTCTGGTATTTATCTCCGTTATTTCCTGTAAAGTAGTTGATCCAAGAAAGGCTACTTTTTTTATTCAGTTTCCGGTCTATCTGAAAACTTACTGAATTATTTATGGAGCTTGATTCATGATCGTTCAATGTTCTATAATGAGATTCTACAACATTTTGATTGTTATAAATTAATGTAGGCACATCATAAATCCCATGAGATTTTGGAGAAAAATACCCTGAATAGTTGAGGCTTAGGCTGGTCAAGCTGTCCAGCTCATATTCCACATTAAAATTCAGGGTATTCTGGTTAGTGTTTTTATCCTTCCTGTTCATTGTACTTATCCATCGGGTCTGACTTTCGGAATAATTTACATAATCAGTTCCTTCACGGAAATAAGTTCCCATTCCCTTGTAGTAGCTTGCCATAACGGAAAGCTTATCTTTCTTATAATATTGCGACAATCCGAAAACTGCTTTTGCATACTGTGTTTGAATATATTTTGAAGACAGAATTCCACGATAGCCTTCAATCTTGTTCTTTTTCATCACAATATTCAGTACAGCACTTCCTGAAGCTTCATATTTTGCAGGTGGATTGGTAATAACTTCTATAGATTTTACCTCATCTCCCTGCGTATTTTCCAGAATATTTTTAAGTTCATCACCAGTCAGCATCACTTTTTTATCATTAATCGTGACCAGAATTCCTGTACTTCCTTTCACAGCCAGCACATTATTATTTACCGTAACACTTGGGGTCTTCTTTAAAATTTCCCATGCATTAAGTGATGAAATGTTGCTGTTTTCCACATTAAATTCCAGACGATCCACTTTTCTTTTCACCAGTGGTTTACCTTTCGTCATTACAATTCCTTCTATTTCCTGCGTTTCTTTTCTGAGAATGATCTGTAAAGCTTCAGGTTTTTCCAGATCAACATTCTTTTCAAATAAGGAATATCCGTTGTTTTTTACCACCAACTTCACATTTTGTTCTTCAATTCCTTCCAGGATAAAACCTCCACTACCATCAGTCTTTAACTCTTTCATTAATTCATTTTTGGAGTTGTACAAGGCTACACTTACTGCTGAAAGTTTTTCATTTTCGGTATTCATTACCGTTCCTGCAATTTTTTGTTTTTGAGCCAGCATCATCATAGGAAGACACAGAAAAAGAAGAGTTTTATTCATGATTACATTTTTAAAATAAGAATGATGTAAAACAGGACTAAACCTTGTTTTTACAGGACAAAATTCTATATTGAGCAGGAGAATTTCGGTTAACGGAAGGTTAATGATGGGTTAACGTCTTTTTTGCTTTATCTTCAAAACATAAGGTTAACAGAATGTTAATGATAAAAATTCGATTTAAGTACAATACGAAAGTTTTATCTTTGTTTCGATGATACCTAATAACAAAAACCTGATTTATATTTTCACCACGCTCTTCCTCTTATTGCTTGGAATTCAGGTTTATTTCATCTACAAAACATACCAGGTTAAAGAAAGAGAAATATACAGATCCATGGATCAGGGTATTTCCGTCTATACAGATCAAGTGGTGAACAATCATTCTGCAAAAGATTCAAAAGATGATTCTCTGCAAAAGAATATTATCAAATACTATCACAAAAAGCTTAACAAAGAGGATTTTTTAAAATATTTAGTCCATGAAAAAAAATATTCTGGTAAGAATTTAACCGCTTATATCAATGAGCGCCGAAAAAAAGACGGTTATATCATCTGTGTAAGAATTCAATATATCCAGCTTCTCCATCTTCCTGACAGCATCAGGCTTATACAGCAGCCGGTCACCATATACGAGACAAAAGATAAAGTCAGAAAAGCAGCTATTACCAGTATCGGAACCTGGAGAACGTCATCCACACAGGAATCTACAGGAAAAAAAACGATTAATAATATGGATTCATTCCATGTTGATACCCAAACAGAGATTGAAATTAAAAATATAAAAAGTCTCGTTTTCAGAGAAATCATTTTATTAATCATTTGCTGTATTATTCTGCTTGCAAGTGTTCTTGTATTGTATATTTTCACAGTAAAGAACCTCATCCGGCAACAAAAACAGGTTAAAGTTCTCCACACTGTTGTGGATAACATTTCCCACGAGTTTAAAACTCCGATAGCCACCTTAAAAATAGCATCTAAAACCCTTAAAAAGGGATGGAATCCTGATACTCTTCCACTGATTGACCGACAAATTTCAAGATTGGAAAGCCTGATGCTGCAACTGCATAAGGATGAAACCCCGGAAGAAATGACGGCTATACAACCTGAAAATTGGGACTTTTTTATTCAGGACCTTGCCTTCACCTATCCACAGGTAGATTTTAAGTTTGAAAATACAATTTCCAGCCAGCTTCCTTTTGATAAAAACCTCATGGAAACAGTAGTAAAGAATCTCTGTGAAAACAGTATAAAATATGGGGCTTCCGTTGTTACAGTTATTACCGGAAATTCTGCTCAGCAACTGAAAATTGTAGTTTCCGATAATGGGCAGGGCATGGAAAGTAAAGAACTGAAAAATATCTTTGAAAAATTCTACAGAATACAGGCTAATAATATTCACAACAGCAAAGGGCTTGGGCTTGGGCTTTATTTTGTAAAAGAAATTATTACATCCTACCACGGCAAAGTGGATGTATCCAGCCAGCCAGGCGCCGGAAGTACCTTTAAAATAACCATTCCTTATGAAAACTAAAATTTTACTGGCAGAAGACGACTCCGATTTCGGAATGATCCTTAAACAATATCTTGAACTGGAAGATTTTGACATCAGCTGGTTTCAGAATCCTGAGGATATTATCCCGCTTCTTTCTACTGATTTTCCTTTTCAAATGGGTATTCTGGATGTGATGATGCCCAATATTGACGGTTTCTCTCTTGCAAAAATGATATTAAAAGAACACAGCAACTTTCCACTTTTATTCTTAACTGCAAAGAACCAGAAAATTGACCGTTTAACCGGGTTAAAAATAGGTGCAGATGATTATATTTCAAAACCATGCGATCCGGAAGAACTGGTACTGAGAATCAGAAACATTCTGAAAAGAACATTACCTCCTGTGATGGAACCTCAACTGAAGATCGGAAACTATTCTTTAGACACTCAAAAACTTCTTTTATCCCATCCTAACGGAGATGTACGTATGACGGTCCGTGAACAGGAATTACTCTTATATCTTCTGAAACACAATCATTCTACCATTACAAGGAATGATATTCTGGATAGCCTGTGGGAAACCAATGATTATTTTACAGGAAGAAGCCTTGATGTGTTTATCAGCAGGCTACGCAAATATTTCAGTAGTGACCCGAAAGTAAAAATCCAATCCCTCAGAGGAATTGGATTTGAAATTGATTTTCCGACCAACTAATTCTTAAAAAGAAAGCTTCACAATAACCGGAAAATGATCCGATGGATAAAGGAGATTCTCTCTTCTGTCATTGATATGGCGATGAGATCTTATCTTAAAGCCGTTTGTAAAAATATAGTCGATTCTTTCCTTAGGTACTTCGTTAACATTGAACGCAGTAAAAGTTCCTACAGGTCCATAATGCTTCGTTTCCGAATGATAGAAAGTATCCTTCATATTTTGTGAAAGAATTTTCACAGGTTCTGTATCATCTGTAAGGTTAAAATCTCCGCTTACGGTTACAGGCAGATTCTTTGGATTAAGTTCTTTGATTTTTTTCAAAATCAGTTCTGAGGATTTTACTCTCGCTACATTTCCAATATGATCGAAATGAAGGTTCATCGCAAGGAATTCTTTCTTGGATGTTTTATCTTTAAAAACGGCATAGCTACAGATTCTGTTCAATGCAGCATCCCAGCCTTTTGAAGGCTTCTCCGGAGTTTCAGACAACCAGAACGTCCCTGATTTTATTACTTCCAATCTTTGGGTATCATAAAAAATAGCAGAAAATTCTCCTTTTTCTTTACCATCATCTCTTCCTACGCCAATATAATTGTAGTTATTCAATCCGTTTTTAATATCCTTCATCTGCTCAGGAAGCGCTTCCTGAACCCCAAAATAATCAGGATGGTAGTAGGTTAATAAATCAGCAACATCCTGCCTTCTCTCCGGCCATGCATTTTCTTTGTCTGAAGCAACATTCAGCCTGATATTAAAACTCATTACCGTAAGGTCCTGTGAAAATCCCCATGCAAACAACATCAGGAACACTATTGAAAATCTGAAATTCATAATTATTTTATCAATTTGAGACAAAAATAAGACTTCCCTGCCAGAGAGAAGTCTTATTTATATGATAATAATGTTAAATTATTTTTTAAAATTACAGTGTTAAACTGTTATTTTTCAAATTAGCATCAGGGATCTGAGAATCCGGATCTAATTTGATTTCTTTTATTGCCTTATCTGAGTCTACTTTGAAAGTCCATTCCGTATTTCTCTTCCAGACTTCGATAGGTATTTTAACACTTTTAGCTGTTCCGTCTGCAAAATTCAATTGAACAGTAGTAGGAACCGGCAATTGTCCGATATTTTCAATAGTGATCTGAACTCCTTTTTTAGCATCTCCATCAATATATTGAGCACTCTTCACAGCCTGATCAATTTTCCACTTATTGAAGAACCATCCTCTCCAGAACCAGGTAAGCTCTTCACCGGAAACATTCTCCATCGTATGAAAGAAATCCCAAGGAGTAGGATGTTTGAATGCCCAGCGATCAATATATGTTCTGAAAGCTTTATCAAATTTTTCAGATCCCAGAATGGATTCTCTTAAAATGGATAAACCAGCACCAGGCTTGTAATAGGCTAAAGCAGCAATATTCCGTTCACTCATATTATCTGGTCCTACCATAATAGGTTCCAGCTTATCATTCATAAAGAAATCTCCACCCTGTCCTAAATTTCTTTTTCGGGAATATTCACCTTTATTAAAAGCATCTGTTGAAAGTCCGTTGATAAATGTATTAAACCCTTCATCCATCCAGGCAAATAACCTTTCATTAGATCCTACAATCATTGGAAACCAGTTGTGCCCGAATTCATGATCCGTAACACCCCAAAGTCCTGCTCCTTTAGAGTTCATATGACAGAAAACAATTCCCGGATATTCCATTCCCCCTTCATTCCCTGCTACATTGGTTGCTGCCGGATACGTGTAACCATACCATTTATTGGAATAATGCTCTATGGATGCTTTCGTATATTCTGTAGATCTTCCCCATGCTTTTTCACCTGCACTTTCTACTGGATAAGCAGAAATAGCTAATGATTTTTTACCATTCGGAAGATTGATTCTCGCTGCATCTAAAATAAAACCTGCGGATGATGCCCAGGCAAAATCACGGGCCTGTGTAATTTTAAACTTCCAGGTTTTTGTTCCTGAAGATTTATTTTTACCGATTTCAGATTCCGGACGTATCATTACAGTTTTATCACTGTTTCTGGCCTGATTCCATCTGTTCGTTTCCTCCTTACTGTATACCTCATTTTCATTCAAAAGTTCTCCTGATGCCACTACATAATGATTGGCTGGTACCGTAATATTAGCTGTAATATCTCCATATTCCAGATAAAACTCAGAAGCTCCTACATAAGGAAGAGTATTCCATCCCATAACATCATCATACACACACATTCTTGGGTACCATTGTGCCATGGTAAAGATTTTACCGTTTTTCGTATCCTGTACTCCCATTCTGTCAGATCCGTATTCTGGTGAAATAAAAGAATACTCTATAGTTATTTTTGCAACGCCTCCTCTTGCTTTCAGTTCAACAGGAAGGTCAATCTGCATTCTTGTATCGGTAATTGTGTATTTTACCTCTTTACCATCAAGTTTTACAGATTTAATGGTATATCCACCATCTAAGGTCTCTCCATGCGCTCCATTTCTACTTCCGGATAAAGGAACAACAGCATTCCCGCGGGAATCTTTAGCAAACAGGTTCTGATCAAGCTGTAACCAAAGGAAACCAAGTTTATCCGGGCTGTTATTGGTATATTTAATTTCTGCGGTACCTGTAATCTCTTTTTTACTTTCATTCAGACTTACATTCAAATGATAATCTGCTGAGTTCTGCCAATAGGCATGTCCCGGTTGTCCACTCGCGGAGCGGGTTTCCGTACCTGTCTGAGGATAGAAGAATGGTTTAAATGCTTCTACATAATCATACTTTGGAGTTTCCTGTGCTGAAACAGTTCCTGTAAAAAAGAAAACCGTAATAGCCGAAACTAAGGTTGGAAGTTTTAAATTCATTTGAAAAAAATATTACTAATATAATACATAGGTAAAAAAAATACCCGGAATTGTTACAAATCCGGGCTTTTTTTTAAAATTAATTATCTTAGTTTGATTTTTTCGCTTTAATCATTGCTTCAAGCGCATCCCACATTTCCTTTGGAATAGCTTCCAGCATATTGAACTCTCCTGCTCCCTGAAGCCATTCTCCACCATCTATAGTTACCACTTCACCATTCATATAAGCAGAATAATCTGAAACAAGATAAGCTGCAAGATTTGCAAGCTCCTGGTGTTCCCCTACTCTTCTCAATGGAACTTTTTTCTTCATATCGAATTTTTCCTGAAGATCTCCCGGAAGAAGTCTGTCCCAAGCTCCTTTTGTAGGGAAAGGTCCCGGAGCAATTGCATTGAAACGGATTCCGTATTTTGCCCACTCTACCGCTAATGATCTTGTCATAGCCAAAACACCAGCTTTAGCGCAAGCAGATGGCACAACGTAGGCAGAACCTGTCCATGCATAGGTCGTAACAATATTCAGTACAGTTCCCGGAGTTTTAGAATCTATCCAGTGTTTTCCTACAGAAAGGGTACAGTTTTTTGTTCCTTTTAAAACAATATCTAAAATAGAATCAAAAGCAGAATGAGTCAGTTTTTCTGTGGGAGAAATAAAGTTTCCGGCTGCGTTATTCAAAAGAATATCAATTTTTCCGAATTCCTTCAGCGTTGCTTCCTTCATCGCTTCCACCTCATCCCAATTTCTCACATCACATGCTACACAAAGAACTTTTCCACCTGTTTCTTCTTCCAGTTCCTTTGCTGTAGTCTGTAATTTTTCCAGATTTCTGGATGTGATCACCACATTGGCTCCCAGTTCAAGAAAATATTTAGTCATTGCTTTTCCAAGGCCGCTTCCGCCACCGGTTACAATCGCTACTTTATCTTTCAGTGCACCTTCGCGCAACATTGGCTGTGTATATAGACTCATAAATTATTTTTTCTTAAAAATAATAAATATTAAAATGCAAAGTTTGAAAATCCCCTGAGAAATGATGTTATAAATAATTATTCTTTTCATCATTTTGAGAAACGATACAAACCATCATCTTTGTATAACAAAAAAACAACCCGACAATTAATGCGCAGGTTGTTTTCAATACATTTTTAAATAATAATTAGGAAACCACTACTCCTTTAAATGAAAGTGTTTTAGGAGTTTTGCTGTCACTTGTTGTAACGTTAACGGTTTTCATAAACATTCCTGGACTTGCTGCATTAAAACTAGCTTCTACAAATCCTTTTTTCCCAGGAAGGATTGGCGTTTTTGTATAATCTGCAGTTGTACAGCCACATGATGGAGCTACATTTTCTATTACAATGGGTTTTGAAGAGGTATTGGTAAATTCAAATCTGATCAATTTAGGTTTCCCTTGAGGAATGTTTCCTACATCAATAGATTCAGATTTCCATTTAATAACTCCAGCAATAGTCTTTACAACAGAAGTATTTTCAACAGGAAATACTCCTGCATAAAAAGGAGAGCATGCTAAAACAGCTAAAAGGGCAGTAATTTTTAAATTTTTCATGAGTACAATTTTTTGTTAATAATTAAAAAGGAAATTGAGAATGATCTTTTTTGATACAACAAATCTAATGGGGATTAGTGATCCGGCTTGTTAACCGTTCTCAAACATTTGTTAATAAGTTGTTAATGACAAAAAATAAATAGATATTTTTGGATAATATTGCTTCTGAAAATGGAGATCAAGAAACTTAATATTATCATCACACTTGGATTTGTCGCTATCATCGGGATTTTGATAGCTCAGCTTCTATGGACCCGGCAAGCCTATAATCTTGAAGATAAAAAGTTTAATCAGACCGTCAATATCGCGTTGCTGGAAGTAGTTGAAAAATTATCCGGTGGGAAAACGTCTTTTACTGAAAATCCAGTACAGAATATTTCCAATGACTATTATGTGGTGAATGTCAACAATGATTTTCATCCTACAGTACTTGAACATTATTTAAAAACTGAATTTACCCGTTTTCAGATCAATACCAATTATGTGTATGCCCTCTATAATTGCCGCAGCGACCGAATGATCTATGGGAAATATATTTCCACCCATCAGAAAAACACCAATAATAAGGTAATAAAATTCCCGAAACATGAAAACCTGGTCTATTATTTCTCTATACGCTTTCCGGATAAAGCCACTTATCTGATAAGTTCATTACGGTTTTGGTATTTGCTTACATTTGCTCTTATTATTATTCTCCTGGTGTATGTATATTCCATATATACGATCATTCAACAGAAAAAATTCTCAGAACTCCAAAGGGATTTTATCAATAATATGACGCATGAGTTTAAAACTCCTTTGTCCTCTATACTTCTGGCATCAGAAGCGCTTACCAAGCAGGAACTCATTAGGGAAAACCCTAAACTTAAAACCTATACTTCCATTATCACAGATCAGAGCTATAAACTGAACAATCATATTGAAAAGATCTTGAATATTGCTAAAAATGATGCCTCAGGACTCTCATTGAAACTCCAGAGAATTGTTTTATTACCATTCATCACAGAAATTAAGGACACCATCATTCAAAAGAATGAAGATCTTACGATACGGATAGAAATAGAAAATACAACATCCATCATTGCAGATGAATTTCATTTCACGAATATTGTGTATAACCTTCTGGACAATTCCATCAAATATTGTGATACAACCCCAAACATTCTCATTTCAGCATCTAAAGATTCAAAAGGATTATATTTAAAATTTAAAGATAACGGGATAGGGATTCCTCCTAAAAACATCCCTCATATTTTTGATAAATTCTACAGGATCAATACTCCAAAAAGTGATGAGGTAAATGGTTTTGGATTAGGATTATTCTATGTAAAAAAGGTTGTGCAACAGCATAACTGGAAAATTTCAGTTGAAAACAATCCTGACAAAGGAATTACGATTACTTTATTTTTACCATTTTAAATTCATACTATGCAAACCATGGAAAAGTCTAAAATTTTGTATGCCGAAGATGATGAAACCATAGCCTTTCTGATTCAGGATAGCCTGGAAAGCTATTATGACATTGCATGTTTCCCTGATGGAAAATCTGCATTGGAAGCATTTAATGCACAGGATTTTGACATTTGCCTTTTAGATATCATGATGCCTGGGATCAACGGATTTGAGCTGGCTCAATACATTCGTGATAAGAATACTGAAATTCCTATTATTTTCATTTCCGCCAAAGCATTGAAAGAAGATAGGATTAAAGGGTTAAAAATTGGAGCAGATGATTATCTGGTAAAGCCCTTCAGTATTGAAGAATTGATTCTAAAAATTGAAGTTTTTCTAAAACGTACAAAAAAAACAAACACCTATCCTTCCAAATACAAGGTTGGGAAGTATGATTTTGATCCTAAAAATTATACTTTACAAAACGCTATTGATACCATCACTCTTACTCAAAGAGAGTCTGAACTTCTTCATTATTTTATCCGTCACAAAAATACAGTTTTGAAAAGGCAGGATATTCTAAAGGCGATTTGGGGTGATGATGATTATTTTATGGGAAGAAGCCTGGATGTATTTATTTCAAGACTGAGAAAGGTTTTTGTAAATGATGAAAATATACTGATTGAAAATCTACATGGAATAGGCTTTCGATTTTCTGAAAAATGAAAAAATAGTTTATAAATTCAAATGAAACTACATTATTCTTTGATTTTTAATTATTTTTATCCTTTAATAATCTATTTTCTTCATGAAAAACCCCAGTACATTTATTTCCCTTTCATTGCTGTTTTTTACTTCAGTTTTGAATGCTCAAAAATTTGAAAAACTTTATCAATATGTAAACCCACTCATCGGAACTGAAAAAATGGGACACACCTATCCTGGTGCTACCGTTCCCTTTGGAGCTATCCAATTAAGCCCTGAAACTGATTCCATTTCTTATGAACTTAATGGAAAATATAATGGTGAAGTGTATAAATACTGTGCAGGTTACCGCTATGAAGACAAAACCATTACAGGATTCAGTTCTACGCATTTCAGTGGTACAGGACATTCCGATCTGGGGGATTTTCTGATAATGCCTACCATGGGAACACTTCAGCTTAATCCAGGAACAGCATCTAATCCTGAAAAAGGTTACAGAAGCAGGTTCTCACACCAAAACGAAAAAGCAGAAGCCGGATATTATCAGGTAAAACTTGACGATCATAATATCTTAGCAGAATTAACAGCTACTCCCAGAGTTGGAGTTCACCGATATACTTTCCCTAAATCTGACCAGTCCCATATTATTTTGGATCTGATGGCAGGAATCTACAATTATGACGGAAAAAATGTCTGGACCTACGCTCGTGTGGAAAATGGAAATACAATTACCGGCTACCGACAAACCAATGGCTGGGCAAGAACCAGAACCGTTTATTTTGCCATGAAATTCTCAAAGCCTTTCAAATCCTACGGACAGAAAAATTATGATGAGAAACAGGTATACAAAGGTTTTTGGAGAAAGTTCGATCAAACAAAAAACTTTCCGGAAATAGCTGGAAAGAACCTGAAAATGTATTTTGATTTTGATACCAATGAAAATGAAGCCATTGAAATAAAACTGGCCATTTCCCCGGTAAGTCAGGCCAACGCATTAGAAAATCTTGAAAAAGAGGCTGGCAACTTATCTTTTGATCAGATCAAAGCAAAAGCACAGGAAGATTGGAATAAGGAGTTAAATAAAATTGTCATTAAAGGTTCGGATATTCAGAAAACTAATTTTTATACGGCAATGTATCATACCTTTATCAATCCTACAACCTATATGGATGTAAACGGAGAATATAAAGGATTGGATCAGAATACGCACAAAGCAGAAAACTTTACCAACTATACTACTTTTTCTCTTTGGGATACCTATCGGGCACTTCATCCATTCTTTAATATTATTCAGCCGAAACGCAACAATGATATGGTAAGATCTATGATCGCACATTACAATCAGTTCTCTATGAAAATGTTACCCATCTGGTCACATTATGCTAATGATAACTGGTGCATGAGTGGCTATCATAGCGTAAGTGTGGTTGCAGATGCTATCATCAAAGGTAATTATGATGGTGATCCTAAAGAGGCTCTCAAAGCCTGTGTAGAAACGGCAAACAAAAGAGATTACGAAGGTATTGGTCAATATATTGACTTAGGCTATATTCCCGCAGAGAAAAACGGAACTTCTGTCTCCAATACTTTGGAATATGCTTATGATGACTGGGCTATCGCTCAATTGGCAAAACATCTGGGAGAAACAGAAATTTACAATCAGTTCATCAAACGTTCTGAAAACTGGAAGAATAATTTTGATAAATCTACAGGTTTTATGCGCCCACGTCTGGCTGATGGAAGCTTCAAAAAAGATTTTGATGTATTAAGTACCCACGGACAGGGATTTATTGAAGGAAACTCATGGAACTACAGCTTTTTTGTTCCTCAAAACCCAGATGCACTCATCACAATGATGGGCGGAAAAAAGAAATTTGCTTCAAAACTTGATGAATTGTTCTCCATGCATTTACCTGATGAGTTTTTCGCAGATACAGAAGATATTACCCGGGAAGGAATTATTGGTGGATATGTTCACGGTAACGAACCTGCCCACCATGTCGCTTATTTTTACAACTGGGCAGGCCAGCCCTGGAAAACCCAATCGCAGATTCGCCACATCCTTGAAATGCAATACAAAGCAACCCCTGATGGATTGGGTGGCAATGACGATACAGGACAAATGAGTGCCTGGTATATTTTAAGTTCATTAGGTTTTTATCCTGTGGCTCCCGGCTCAGAAGATTATTCCATTGGAAGCCCAGCCGTTGATAACGCTATTTTGAATTTAGAAAATGGGAAAACATTTGAGATTGAAGCCATCAATCAGAGCCCACAAAATGTATATGTACAGAAGATTCTCTTAAATGGAAAAGAAGTGAAGAATTTCACATTGAAACATTCTGAAATTACGAATGGCGGAAAACTTACTTTTTATATGGGAAGTAAAGCTAAAAAATAGAGTTTCTTAGAATACTAAATAATCTCTCGCAGATTATGCAGATAGAACAGATGATTATGTTTTAAAATCTGCGTAACCTGTGTGATCTGTGAGAAATAAAAATATTATCCAGTTTATTAAATTATGAATAAGTTTTGGCTAAAGCCAATGGAATATCTGAAATAAAAAAAGCGGGCTAAAGCCCGCTTCTATTGAATGTATATGATTTAGTCTCTCGCTTCAAAAAGCAATCTCTCTCCAAATTTCTCCTCTGCAATTTTTCCGTTATCATAAACAAGGTGTCCATTTACAAAAGTGTGGGTTACTTTAGAGTGGAAATTCATTCCTTCAAGCGGGCTCCAACCGCACTTGTATAGTAAATTATCTTTGGATACCGTCCAGTCTGCATTTAAATCTACCAAAACAAGATCTGCTTTATATCCTTCTTTTACAAACCCTCTCTTCTCTACTCTGAAAAGAATAGCTGGGTTATGAGACATCTTTTCAACGATTTTCTCAAGGGAGATTTTCCCGTTTTTATAATTTTCAAGCATTACAACCAATGAGTGTTGAACTAATGGTGCTCCAGAAGGGCATTTGGTATATACATTATTCTTCTCTTCTGCAGTATGAGGTGCGTGGTCTGTTGCAATTACGTCAATTCTGTCATCCAGCAATGCTTCCCAAAGTGCATCTTTATCCTTTTGGGTTTTTACAGCCGGATTCCACTTGATTAAACCTCCTTTTGTTTCATAATCATCATTCGTAAAAGTAAGGTGATGAACACATACCTCAGCGGTAATCTTTTTGTTTTTTAATGGAATATCATTTCTGAATAATTCCATTTCCTTAGCCGTAGAAAGGTGGAAGACGTGAAGTCTTGCTCCTGTTTTCTGAGCCAATTCAATGGCTTTTGATGAAGATTTATAGCAAGCCTCTTCACTTCTGATCAGATGGTGAAATTTTACTGGAATATCTTCTCCATATTCATCTACATATTTTTGAGTATTCGCTCTGATGGTAGCTTCATCTTCGCAGTGAACTGCAATCAGCATTTTGGTATTGCTAAAAATATTTTCAAGTGTCTCAGGATTATCTACCAACATATTTCCTGTAGATGATCCAAGGAATAATTTAATTCCCGGAACATTTCTTGGATTTGTTTTTAAAACTTCTTCAAGATTATCATTGGTTCCTCCCATCATAAAACCATAGTTGGCATATGCTTTCTGAGAAGCTATCTCATATTTATCCGCCAATAATTCCTGAGTAACAGCATTGGGAACTGTATTAGGCTGATCGATAAAACTGGTTATCCCACCGGCAATAGCTGATCTTGATTCAGTTTCAATATCTCCTTTATGGGTAAGACCCGGATCACGGAAATGTACCTGATCATCAATAACTCCCGGAAGAAGGTACTTTCCGGAACCATCAACTACCTGATCCGCTTCTTCAGAAATTCCGGCAGCAATTTTAGAAATTAAGTCATTTTCTATTAAGATATCGCTTTCGAAGATTTTGCCTTCGTTCACGATGTTTACATTTTTGATTAGGGTCTTCATTTTACTTTTTTAGAAATTAGATTAGAAATCAGAGGCAAAAAAAGGGTATTTTTCAGATAAAACTGATGAATAAATACAATCATTAACTGATAATATCCTGCTTTTAACATCTCTGAAAAGCAAAATTAAGGTTTATGAATGAATTTTAATACCACTCGTAATAAATCAATTTCTAAATATTTACATTTGCATAAAATTTTTTGAATTGTATAAGAAATTATTTGGACAGACGGCAGTATATGGGTTAAGCTCTGTATTAGTGAGAATTTTCCCTTTTATTATTGCTCCAATTGTTACCTCCTTCTTTGGTCCTGCAGCCTCATCTCCCTTTGTAGACTGGTATTCTATTGCAGGAGTAATTACAGTATTACTTACCCACGGTATGGAAACTTCTTTCTTCCGTTTTGCACAGGAAGAAAACATTGATAAGAAAACGTTGATTTCAACATGTTCAGTAAGTATCATCAGTATAGGTCTTATCTATCTTATTTTAGGATATGTTTTCCGATATCAGCTGGCACAGGCTTTTGAAACACCGGATCAGGTCAACTTTCTGGTTATCTTTTTATTTATTCTTTCATTAGATGCTTTTGCTACCATTCCATCGGCAATTCTTAGACTTCAAGGGAAACCTTTTAAATATATGCTCTCAAAAGTAGCAGGTTCATCCATCTATTTTTTACTGGTGTTATTTTTTATCAAATGGCTTCCGAAACATCCTGAAGGAATATTAGGTTTTAAATATAATCCTGATTTCGGTATCGGATATGTTTTTGTGGCCAATCTTATACAAAGTATTATTACTCTTTTAATTGTTGGGAAAGAATTCTTCAGTTTCAGTTTTTCTAAATTTGATTTCAACTTGTGGAAAAGGATTATGAATTATTCATGGCCAGTGATGATTGCCGGACTTGCTGGTATTGTAAACCAAACGCTGGACAGACAGTTCTTGAAATATTTACTCCCTGAAGAAGAAGCCCGTCACCAGATTGGTGTATATGGTGCTGTATATAAAATAGCCACTTTTATTACTGTTTTCAGACAGGCCTACCAGCTGGGTATTGAACCTTATTTTTTCTCAAGTTTTAAAAATAAAGACTCTCATAAAACCTATGCTGTATTGATGGATGTATTTGTCATTTGCAGCTGTATTATTTATATGGGACTTATGGTAAACCTTCAATGGATATCCGAAAAATATCTGGGAAATCCTCTTTATTATGAAGGAATTAAAATCATTCCTTTTGTAATGCTTGGAGCCTTATTCTTAGGAATTTATCTTAATCTTTCTATATGGTATAAGCTTTCAGATCAGACAAGAGTTGGATTGTATATCTCTATTATCGGAGCATGTATTACTATTTTAATCAACTTCCTGTTTATCCCTCAATATGGATATTGGGCAAGTGCTATGGCCGCTTTGATAACTTTCACCTCCATGATGGTTATCTCTTATATCTGGGGACAAAGACAATACCCTATTCATTATAATACTGGAAAAATAGTAATGTATCTGGCATTCACCATTACTTTCTCTTTACTGTCTTTTTATGAGTTCAGAACTAATTATCTAATAGGTAATCTATTTTTAATCTTATTTCTTGGGCTTGTTGCTTTTAAAGAAAAAGCCATATTATCTAAAATTATTAAAAGATCATAGAAATTGGTCTTGGTTTTGATGACTATTAAGCTTAAAAAAATTAAACAGGTTCTTAAATATGATAAGTATTACTTTTTCAAAATGTTTTAATTATTATATTTAGTACAAAATACACTACATTTAAACAAAAAACATCGTTATATCATCTATGAAAATTATTGTTCCAATGGCTGGACGTGGTTCCAGATTACGTCCACATACATTAACAGTTCCAAAACCACTTATTCCTATCGCAGGGAAACCTATTGTACAGAGATTAGTGGAAGATATTGCTAAAGTTGCAGGGGAAAAAATTGAAGAGGTAGCTTTTATCATCGGAGACTTTGGTCCTGAGATTGAAAAATCATTAATTCAGATTGCCGAAAAACTGGGAGCAAAAGGAAGTATATATTATCAGAATGATCCTCTTGGAACAGCTCATGCTATTAAATGTGCTGAACAGTCAATGACAGGAGACGTGGTTATTGCTTTCGCTGATACTCTTTTCCGTGCGGATTTCCAACTGGATAAAAACTCTGATGGAGTAATTTGGGTTAAAAGTGTAGAAGATCCATCTGCATTCGGAGTAGTAAAACTGGATAATTATGGATTCATTACAGATTTTGTTGAAAAACCTAAGACCTTTGTATCAGATCTAGCCATTATTGGTATTTATTATTTCAACAGTGCCGAAAAACTGATGGAAGAGATCAATTATATCATGGATAATGATATTAAAAATGGTGGAGAATATCAATTAACTACAGCATTGGAGAACTTAAGATCGAAAGGAGCTAAATTCACACTAGGTAAAGTAAATGACTGGATGGACTGCGGTAACAAAAACGCTACAGTAGAAACCAACAGCAAGATCCTTGCTTACGAAACAGCTGAAATGGCTCACTATCCTGCTTCTGCAGTGATTGAGAACTCACTGATTATCCCACCATGCTTTATCGGAGAAAATGTAAAAATCTCTAACTCAAAAGTAGGACCTGGAGTTTCATTAGGAAACAATACCATTATTGTAAATTCTAACATTGAAAACTCTCTGATCCAGGAAAACACAAAAATTAACCACGGAAATCTTTCCAATTCTATGATTGGTAATTCTGCTCAATATGTGGGAGTAGCAAGAGAAATTTCTCTGGGAGATTATTCTGTTTTAGATTTTCTATCCAAATAAATTAAAATTAGAAATTCTTTAACTTAAATAAGATAAAACCAAACCACACAAAATCTTTTGTGTGGTTTGGCGTTAATATTGCACCGTTTTTTAAATCAAAAAAGATAAATACATGAAAAATTGGATTCCACTTCTTTTATTACTTCTTGCTTTATCGTCATGTAAAACCCGTAATGCTTTAAAAAGTGATACAGGTAACACTAAAGACAGTATTAAAACTGCAGAAGACAGTAATAGTCCAAAAGATGCAAACCAGCCCGTAAAAGATAAGCTTACCTTTTACGAACATGTATTGATCCCAGCAAAATTCGAACAGATCAAAATCGACAGTAAAGTACGTGTAGAAACCGGAAGTTTTATTCCAACACTGGATGCAACCATTTATATTGAGAATGATAAAAAGGTTTGGATGAACCTGAGGGCTCTTTTCCTAAATGTAGCCAGAGGAATTGCCACTCCGGAAGGAATAAAAGGACAGGATAAAACAAGTAAGACCTATATTGATTCTGATTTTGATTATCTTAATAATCTGTTGAATGTTAATTTTATTGATTATAAAGCATTAGAAAAGATTCTTCTGGGAAGAACTTTTGTAAAGATTAACGATTCCCAGTTTACACTTACTCAAAATGCTCAGGGATATAAAATGGTTTCTAATGTAAACCAGAAAATTGTAACCGATGAAAAAAACAGAGAGTATAAAATTGCCCTGCAATATGATACCAACTATGATTTACTGAGCGTTAATCTAAAGGATGTTTTATCACCGGATGAACTCGAAATATCTTACAGTGACTGGAATGAATACAATGGAATTCGCCTTCCGCAAAATGTTAAAATAATTATAAAAGGCTCAAAATCTAGTCAGATTTTACTGGAAAACACGAAATTTGACTTTTCGAGGATGGAAACACCTTATTCTGTACCATCCAGTTATAAGAAAATTGAGATTAAATGATTAAAAAATTTAGCTTTTTAATAGGTGTTCTTATGTTCGGACTGCACCAGGGACAGCAGAAGAAAGAACAGCTGCAGAAGCAGAATGCCGAACTTAAAAAACAAATTGCACAAATAAATACAGATTTAGCTAAAACAAGAAGCGAATCTAAACTCTCTATAGCCTACCTGACCAGCGTTAATCAAAAGCTAGTATTAAGAGAAAAAGTCTACAATAACACTCAAAAAGAAAAGAGATTTATTGAAGATGATATTTATCTGAAACAGCTTGAAATTAACCGTCAGAATAAAGAACTCGCAGTTCTGAGAAAGAACTATGCTGAGGTCTTGGTAAATGCTTATAAAAATAAAGGAGTACAGAATAAAGTAACCTTTATCCTTTCAGCAAAAAATCTTGGTGAAGGTATACGAAGAGTACAATACCTAAAGCAGTATTCTGATTACCAGGATAAAAAAGCTGCTGAAATTACTGACGCTGCCAATAAGATCAAAAAAACCATTACGCAAAGACAAAACTCTGTAAAAGAGAAGCAAAACCTTCTGACAAACCAACAGAAGGACTTAGCTACGATTAATGCAGAAAGAGCTCAAAAAGAACAATTGGTAGCTGATTTTAAAAAGAATGAATCAAAACTTACTGCTGAACTGAAGCAAAAACAGGTTCAGTCTAAAGTTCTTGAAGGCCAGATCAGAGCTATTATTGCTGAAGAGATAAGAATTGCAAAGGCTGAAGAAGAAGCAAGAAGAAAAGCAGAGGCAGAAAAAATACGTTTGGCAAAACTTGCCGCTGAAAGAGAAAAAGCAAGAATTGAAGCCGAAGCTAAAGCAAGAGCTGAAGCATTAGAAAGAGAAAGAAGAATAGCTGAAGCAGAAGCTAAAAGAGCAGCTGAATTAGCAGCAAAAAGAGCTGAAGAAGAAAGAAAACGTAATGAAGAAGCTGCAAGAGCTGAAGCTAGTGCAAAAGATGAAGCAAGAAAATTAGCAGCTAAAAAAGCTTCAGATGAAGCAGCTGCTAAAGCTAAAGAAGCAGCTGATAAACTGGCGGCAGCAAGAGCAGCTGAATTAGCCTTAGCCAAGAGAAAAGAAGAAGACAAAAAAGCGGCAGAATCAAAGGCTATGACCAACTATGGAGTTACCACTTCCGCAGGAAGCAGTTTTGCAGAAAGCAGAGGAAGATTAGGATATCCTGCAGACAGAGCCGGGCAGATTACCCACCGTTTCGGAAGACAGCCACACCCAGTTTTCAAAAATATTACAGAAGAAAATAACGGTATCAAGCTATCTGTTCCATCAGGAACTCGTGCAAAATCCGTATATCCGGGATCTGTATCTTCAGTACTGGCTAATAATGATGGCACAAAGACTGTAATTATTAAACATGGAAGCTACTTTACCATTTATTCCAACTTAGGAAGCGTAAGTGTTTCCAAAGGACAACAGGTTTCTTCAGGAACTCCAGTAGGAACTGTAGCCCAGGATTTCGACGGTGCTTATACCCTTGATTTCCAAGTATGGAACGGAAGTACACCAGTTGATCCACTAGGTTGGATTTCATATTAAAAAAAGTGTAACTTTGCAAAAATTTTAAGAGATGAATACACTAACAATACTTGCCATATCTTGGCAGCATATCCTTATCGTAGCGATCGTTTTGGTGCTACTTTTTGGAGGAAAGAAAATTCCGGAACTAATGAGAGGCGTTGGTTCAGGAATCAAAGAATTTAAAGATGCGGTAAAAGAAGAAGACAAACCAGGTTCTGAAAACAAATCGTCTTCTACAAACAATAATTCTTCAAGTAACTAAAATTCCTTAGAATTAATGAAATTTACTGAGACTGCATGGAAAGTCTTCAATCAATCTATTGAAGACTATCACGTGTCTGATGACGTTAACACTCTAATTAATAACCCGTTCGAAAAAGATAGTTTGGAACGGATTTTGTATGCAAAGAACTGGATTGATACCGTTCAATGGCATCTGGAAGATATTATTAGAGATGAAAATATTGATCCGGCTGAGGCTCTTCAACTGAAGAGAACAATTGATGCCTCTAATCAGAAAAGAACTGATTTGGTTGAATACATTGACAGCTGGTTCCTTAATAAGTTTGAAAATATAACTCCTAAACCTGAAGCAAAGATAAATACGGAAACTCCCGCTTGGGCAGTAGACAGATTATCAATTCTTGCCTTAAAGGTTTATCATATGTCATTAGAAGCTAATAGAGAATCCGCTTCTGAAGAACACAGAAACAATTGCCAGGCTAAACTGGATGTTCTGCTTACTCAGAGGGAAGATCTGTCTACTTCTATAAATCAGTTGCTTGCTGATATTGAAAACGGTAATGTTAAGATGAAGATATACAAACAAATGAAAATGTATAACGATGAAAGTCTTAACCCAATCCTTTATCAAAAAGGGCAACAAAAATGAAAAGACTAGTTTTTTTTGGAGTATTACTAATATTAACATCTTCCTGCGCAACGGAAAAGCTTAACCTTTCTCCGCTGTCAAATAACTTTTATAGCGATACAAAAGGCTCTGATTCTGATAGAAGCTCAAAGAAGAGTTTTAATATCAATATCAAGGAAAACGTAAACGCTTCTGAGATTTCAAATATCATCTCCACATTCCCGAAGTTTAAAAACAATGGGCTTAATGATGAAATTGCAAGTTTGAAATACAGCCTTCAGAATTATTTATATGCTATTGATGCCAATAATTCTACAGGTAAAAGCAGAGCACTGAAAAGCTTCGAAAAATCATACAAAAAAATTCAAAAGCAAAGACAAAGCCTTGAAAAAGATGATGATGAAGTTCTAAACAGATACTTGGTACGTTTAAAAACCAACATTTCTGTGATTGAGGATGCTTTACCAGGAAGTTAAAAACTAATTGAACTATCAATGATTAAAATTCAGGCGGAAGCCAATGTTCCTACAGAGCACGGCAATTTCCGAATGATCGCTTTTTCCGAAAATGAAAACGACTGGATGCCTCATATGGCTATCATCGCAGACAATACAGATTTTTCAAAACCTGTTAATGTCCGTTTCCATTCAGAATGTATTACCGGAGAAGTCTTCCATTCAAAAAAATGTGAATGCGGCCAGCAATTGGATGCAGCCATGAAATATATCCACGAGAATGGTGGCATTATTATTTACCTTCGTCAGGAAGGACGTAATATTGGAATCATCAATAAATTAAAGGCATACTCATTACAGGAAAAAGGACTTGACACTGTACAGGCTAATCTTGAACTTGGGCTTCCTGCAGATGACAGAAACTTTGGGGTAGCCATTGAAATTCTTAACCTTCTGGACGTGAAAGATGTCAATCTTTTAACCAATAATCCTGAAAAGGTAAAATATGTGGTAGACAGTAATGTTCATCTTAATTCCAGGATTCCATTACAAATCCCAGCCAACGAGATCAGTAAAGGCTATTTACAGACAAAAAAAGATTTCTTTGGACATCTACTTGATGACAATGATAACTAGATAAAATAAAAGCTTCAGATGAATTCTGAAGCTTTTTTTATTGGGTGAAATACCTCAACAAGCTGTGAACCTAATAAAATAGTTTCATCTCTATTTAAACTCATCTTTTTTCTTATTTATTACAAGTTCATTATTCATCTCATCCTTTCCCCTCATTCTATAAAAATCAAAAGCCCCGGAAGATAACTCCCGAAGCTTTTTTAATTATAAAAAACTGAAAAGATATTTCTTAATTAGTGTGCGTTGATTGTCTTAATTTTAGACTCATCAAGATTGTAATGTTTTACTACCGCATTATAATCGCTGAAATCAACAGTGCTTGCTTTCGCAGACTTTTTCACCGGATCTGCTGGTACCAGCACAATTCTGAAAGTCTGGTTATTTAAAAAGTCATTAGCCTGATCCGTAGTTAAAGTTGATAAAAGAAAGTTTTGATTTTCAATTCTCACCTGAACGGCTTTATTACTGAAAACAAAATTATATTCAAATCTTCTTGGTGAAGCAGAAGTTGCAGGATCTACATATACCGTTTTAGGAATTTGCTGCCAGGCATCACCTGCTCTTCTATAGACTAATACTACATCAGTTGGTTCAATGGAGATGTCTGCAATTAATGAATAATTGTTGCTGGCGCTAAATGTACCAGGTGCATCAAACATAAGTGGAAAAGTATCATTATCCTTTCCCGGGTTTACCACAACCGGATCATCATTACTATTATCACAACTATATGTAAGAAATCCAACACCGGCTAATAATATAAGTGGAAGAATTTTTTTCATTTCTATAAATGTTTAGTTATTATTTATATTGCGTATTCAAATCATATACCAAAAATTTCAAAATCTTTGTTTTTGTCAATTTTTTTAATTGTATTTTTGTTCTTATTCAAAAAGTCATGAAGAAATTATTATATACTTCACTCTTTATTGCAGCATTGATTAGTCCTAAGGTTAATGCCCAGTATCAGCCTAAAAACACTTCTAAAGAAGATATGAAAAAGGCTCAGCAATGGGTTGAAAAAACTTACAAAAATCTTTCTCAGGATGAAAAACTGGGACAGCTTTTTATTATTGCTCTTTATACCAATAAAGGAGAAGACTATATTAACCAGGTAAGAAATATTGTTACCAATGATAAAATCGGCGGTCTGATTCTGATGCAGGATGATGCTGCAAGAGAAATCAATTTGGTGAATGAATTCCAACAGAAATCCAAAGTCCCTTTAATGATCGGAATGGATGCTGAGTGGGGATTGTTCCAAAGAATTGCAACAGCACATAAATTCCCATGGGCAATGACTTTGGGAGCTATTCAGGATAAAAATTTAGTTTATCAGATGGCTGCTAAAATTGCAGAAGACTGTCACAGAATGGGGATCAACTGGGACTTTGCTCCGGTAGTGGATGTAAATACCAATCCGAACAACCCTATTATTGGCAACAGAAGCTTCGGTTCTGAGGTGGATAATGTGATCAGTTCTGCTCTATCCTATTCTAACGGACTTCAGGACAATAATATATTAGCAGCGATTAAGCATTTCCCTGGTCACGGAGATACCAGTACAGATTCGCATCTTGATCTTCCGGTAGTTTCCCACAATATGGAAAGACTTAACTCTACAGAGCTAGCACCATTCAAAGCTTTAATGAATAAAGGTATTGGCGGAGTTATGGTGGCTCACCTATATGTTCCAAGCTTAGAATCAGGAAAAGGAATTCCGGCTTCTGTTTCTAAAAATATCATTACAGGATTACTGAAAGACAAACTTGGATATAAAGGATTAATTATCACAGATGCCCTAAACATGGGTGCTGTGGCCAACAAATATAAACCTGGAGAATTGGATGCGATGGCATTTAAAGCAGGAAATGATATCATGCTTTTCTCACAGGGAGTTGCTGAAGGAAAAAAACTGATTCAAAAAGCTATTGACAGTAAAGAAATCTCTCAATCCAGAGTGGAAGAAAGTGTAAAAAAGATTCTTTTAACAAAATACTTCCTGGGGCTTACTCAATACACGGCAAAAAATCCAGACAACATCAATGCTGATCTGAATAACGATTCTCATAAAACTTTGGTTCAAAATCTTTATTCTAATGCTTTAACATTATTAAAGGATGAAAAGAAGCTTCTTCCTTTAACAGGAAAACAAGTTTATTATGTTCCTTTAGAAGAAGCTCCTTATCAGACATTCGCCAACAGAATGGGATCTAATGTTATCATTAAAAAAGCAGGTGAAATCAGTACAATTCCGGCTGGTTCTACCGTAATCGTTGGTTTCCACAAGGATAATTCAACAGCTTATAAACCCTATAAAGTATCTTCAGAATCTAAAAAAGTTCTTTCCGATCTTACTAAAAATCAGAATGTAATCCTTAATGTATTCGGAAGTGCTTATGCTTTAAAAGATATTGACCTGTCTAAAGTTTCAACCGTTCTGGTATCATATGAAAACAATGACGATTCTATGAATGCAACAGCAGATGCACTCAACGGAAAAACAAAAATCTGGGGCAGACTTCCTGTACTGGTGAATGACCAGCTGAAACCGGGAATGGGTATAGACCTGAATCCTGCTGCTCCAATGAACACAAAATAAAACAACATCAAAACAACGATAATCTAATGAAAATAGGCATACTTTGCTATCCAACCTATGGTGGAAGCGGAATTGTAGCAACAGAACTGGGAATGTCCCTTGCCAATAAAGGATATGAAGTACACTTTATCAGTTCTGCTCTTCCTGCAAGATTAGACATTACCAATCCAAATATTTTCTTTCACAGAGTGAATGTTCAGACGTATCCGCTTTTCCAATATCAGCCTTATGATATTGCGTTAAGTTCTATGATCTACAGGGTTGTCAATCTATATAAACTGGATCTTTTACATGCTCACTATGCTATTCCTTATGCGTATGCAGCATTTACGGCTAAACAGATGCTACAGGAAGACAACAATGATATTCCTTTGGTAACAACGCTTCACGGAACAGATATTACTCTTGTAGGGCAACATCCAAGTTATAAACATGCGGTAGAATTTTCTATCAACCAGTCGGATGCCATTACTTCGGTTTCTGAAAGTCTGAAGAAAGATACTCTTCAGTTTTTCAATATCAAAAAGGAAATCCAGGTAATTACCAACTTTATTGATAATTCTGAATTTGACGACTGTACAGAATGCCAGAGAACTCAGTTTGCCAATCCTGATGAGAAAATCCTGATCCACGTATCAAACCTTCGTCCTGTAAAACGTGTGGATGAAGTATTACAGATCTTTAAAAATGTTGAAAAGAAGGTAAAATCTAAACTGATCATCATTGGTGAAGGTCCTGATATGGAAAAGGTGAATCAATTCCTTGAAGAAAATCCGGATCTTATCTCAAAAATCCGTCTTCTGGGGAAAGTTAATGATCTTTATAAAATTCTTCAGCTGTCTGACGTATTTTTACTTCCTTCTGAGCAGGAAAGTTTTGGTCTGGCAGCACTGGAAGCTATGGCAGCTTATACACCAGTTATCAGCTCAAATGCGGGGGGAATTCCCGAAGTAAACATTCAGGGAGAAACTGGATATTTAGCAGAAATTGGAAATGTAGAAGCCATGAGTAACTACACCATTAAGTTGTTGAGCAATGAAGATCTTTTAGCCAAAATGAAAGAAAATGCGAAAGAACAGGCTATAAAATTCGATTTGAAAAACATTCTTCCTATCTATGAGAAAATGTATAGAACGACTATAGAAAATTTTAAAAAGGAGTTGACGAAAGTATAATATTTCTATTATATTTATCGTCACACTATGACGGAAAAACTACTTCAATATCTTTGGAACTATAAGGTTTTCAAATATTTTGACTTCAAAGATATTGAAGGTAATTCCGTTGAAATTATACAATTTGGGAAATGGAATAAAGATGCCGGCCCGGATTTTCTCGATTCAAAAATTAAAATCAACGGTGTAGTTCTTGCCGGAAATATAGAACTTCATATCCGTTCTTCGGACTGGATTTTTCACAATCATTCTCAGGATCCGAATTATCAGAATATTATTCTACATGTTGTTTTTCAGCATGACATTGAAATCAGTACGCTTACCGATCAGAGAGTTCCCACTCTTGAACTGAAACATTATATAGATGAAGATATAGTGTGGAAATATGAAAGATTAATTAATGGAAATCAGTTTATTGCTTGCGAAAACATTTTTAACAGAGATAAAATTCCTGTAAACTTTCATGAGGGAAATATTCTGAAAAAACTGGAAGAAAAATCTGCTGAGCTCGAGCAAAGTTTAGCTCTTTATAAAAATAATTTTGAAGCCGTTTTATTCCATAGCCTGGCCTATTCTTTCGGGCTAAAAGTAAATGCTCATATTTTTAAACAGATTGCAGAAAGTGTAGATTACAGCATTATCAATAAGATCCGACAAAATCCACCTCAGCTTGAAGCATTGTTCTTTGGTATTTCGGGATGGCTTACTCAACCTGAGGATGGGCAGATGAAAATTTGGAAACAGGAATTTGATTTCCTTAAAGCAAAGTTCAAATTTACTGATCTAGTATTTCATCCTAAATTTTTAAGATTAAGGCCCCCTAATTTTCCTACGATCCGCCTGTCTCAGCTGGCCAGTCTTTATCAGCATCAGAATCTATTCTCAAAAATCATGGAAGCAGAACGTATTGAAGAATTGTATGATCTTTTTAAATCTGTAAAAGCTTCTGAATACTGGGACTATCATTTTAATTTCGGAACGATTTCAAAAGTACAGCCTAAAACATTGAGTAAGGATTTTATAGACCTCATTATTCTGAATACTATTCTTCCTTTAAAGTATGCTTATCATAAATACCACAGTGAAGAAATCGCAGATAAGATCATAGATTTCTATCAAAGTATCTCTGCTGAAAAAAACTCAATCATCCAGAACTGGAAAAATCTTGGAGTTCCCGTAACGAATGCTCTGGAAAGCCAAAGCTTCATTTATCACTATAAAAATTCATGTGAAGAAAAAAATTGCTTAACTTGCAGTATTGGATTTAAACTTTTAAAAGAATCTTGAAATGCTGAGTAATATCCGTCATAAAATGGAAAGAGAATGGTTTGGTGTACTGACAAGAACGGGTGCCAAACTGGGAATTCCTGTCTCCAAATTAAGGATCTTCTTCATCTACTCTACTTTTGCTACTGCCGGATTTTTCTTTCTGATCTATCTGGGTTTGGCATTTACTTTGTGGATTAAAGATATTTTTATCACAAGAAGACCAAGCGTTTTTGATTTATAATTATGGAATTTTTACCAATTACTTCTGCTGAAGATCATAGAGTTCAGGGAATCTATACTTCTTACACCCATACTTTTCCTGTAGACGAACAAAGAGATCAAGAACAGTTTCTGGATTTATTTTCAAATCCGAAAGTAAAATTTATGTCTATACTGCATGAATCTGAAGCAATTGGCTACCTCATCTTATGGGAACTTAGTTCTTTTGTTTTTGTAGAACATTTTGAAGTGTTTGAGGCTTTCAGAAGTAAAAAACTAGGATCTAACATCATGCAGCATCTATTGGAAAACTATCCGAGAATTATCCTGGAAATCGAGCCTGAAGATCTGAATGAAGATGCTAAAAGACGTTATTCTTTCTATCAGAGAAACAATTTTGATGTGATTGATACTACTTATATCCAGCCAAGCTATGGAGAAGGGAAGCTGTCTCTGAACTTATGGTTGTTGGCCAACTATTCTCCTGAAAATGTGGAGGAACTTAAAACTGAAATTTGCGATATTGTTTATCCTTAATATAGAACGCCGGAAAATTTCCGGCGTTATTTTTTTATTACTATTGAAATACTATCTGAATAAGATTAATCACAGATTTTTGTGTTGTATTCTTTCTGTTTATGAGATTTAAACTAATCAACATCTAGTTTACTTCATATTCTAGTTTTATGGTGATACTGGCTTCTTTTTCTTTAGAAGATGTATTGAATGTTCCGCCGTAAGAATAGTCTTCGTTCGAGTTAGGAGCTGTAATCTGAATAACTCCCATTGTTGCTTTTTTTAGATTTCCTAAACTGCTTCCGGAGTTCTCTGCAATCTTTTCAGCTCTTTCTTTAGCATCTTTTGTTGCACTGGCGATCATTTCCTGCTTTACCGTGGCCAATTTTGTATAAAAATAGGAAGGTGAAGAAGAGGTAAACTCAATTCCACGGTTGATAATTTCAGTGATATTTCTGGAAAGGTTTTCAATTTTGCCGACTTCCTTACTTTCGATAGATACATTTTGAGTCAGGTTATAACCAGAAAATTCTCCCTGTACGTAATTTCCATTGGAATCATTGTAACTTCTGAACTGTTTCTGAATATCAACAGAAGAAAAGACAATCTCATTCTGTTTTATTCCTTTTGAAATCAGATAATCATTGATGACTTTTCTATCCAAAGCTAGTTCATCATAAGCAGATTTCAGATCGGAATTATTCTTAGAAAAACTTCCGGACCAAGTAATAAGATCAGAAGTAAAGTGCTTGGTTCCCAATCCAGTTACAGAGATGGTATTTTCAGATTTATTTCTGTTTTTGATTGCATTTCCTAAAAATCCTAAGCCTAGAACAAATCCCAAAGCTCCCACCGCTACCGCAATAATATTTTTATTCATAAAATTCGTGATTTTGATTTGATTATGAGTTTATTGCAGCAATTTCCATTCCAATATTTTAAGTTTTTTTTAACATTTTAAAAAGAACTTAATTTTATGAATAAACCTTGTCTATCTATGACTGTTATTAAGCCGTTCAATAAAAACCGGAATCACTTCTTCCATTCTCAGCATAACCCCTGAAAGATTTCTCGCTTTTACATAGGTACGAACCTGAGGTTTTGCTAAAAATGAAAATTCAATAAATTCAGAAATTTTATCTGCAGGAATCCCGGCCTTTACAAAATAATCATCTTCTACCCTGCTCCGAACCCAGGCAATATGTTCCTGCAAATCGTCATATCTGTACTGTCTCTTCTGCTTCCTCGCCTTACCGCTTATCAAATCATAAACTCCCTGTACGTTAAGATTTCCAAGTAATATAGGCAAAAGAACACTTTTTACTTCTGCCGGTTTTTCTCTCATCTTTCCTACAGGTTCAGGCAGTCCAACAGCTTGTTTTACCTGCTCTCCTCTGTCTACTTTCGCAACAATTCTGGAATCCTGCTCCAGGTCGCCGGACAGCTTTTTTACAATTTTCACTTCTCCAACATCTTTGGGAATCTGAAATAAAGTTATTAACAATTGTGGATTGATCCCATCCGTAAGAACCCGTCTGGAAACTCTTTTGAAATCTTCTTTTACAAACCTCAGTTCATCACTAGGATTAGCATCAATAGAAAATATTCCCTGTGAATTAGAGTATGTCTTTTTATCTGTAGACATATTGACAATGGTTACAGCGCTCAGACTTTCTCCATTATCATCAATAATTCTTCCTGTTACAGTCTGCTGGGAGAACAAAAAATTACTGCATAACATCATCAGGAAAATAATTCCTTTTTTCCAATTCGTCATTACCCTATTTCTGAAGTTATAATCCAATTGTTCTTATCTCTTTAAAAATGTCAATATTTTACTTAGTATCAAGCTTATTTAGTTTTCGGTATTCTGCAAAAGCAACCTGCAACTCAGACCTTAATACAGCTTTGTCAAAGTCCTTTCTAAATTTTCTAGAAAGGTATCTTGTTTCTTCCGCATACACTAAAAATGTATCAATCTGTTCATCTTCCATCCCATATTTTCTAAGGAAATCTAAATTTACTTCATTTTTAAGCTGTATCATAAAGTTTTGATACTCTATATAATTTGCTTTTGTAATTTTAGGTTTATCTGCCTTACTAATTAGACTAACTGCCTTACCAATAACACCTAAAACATCCACCTGCCCTACTTTATAATCATGGCCTGTAAAAGTTTTAGAGATCGATTTATCTGGTAAAGGTTCCTTTAAAGGACTTCTCATATATTTTGACATCTCCGATTTTAACGATCTCAGCTTTTGTGGCTCACTGAGACGTTTACTATCTTTTGCAAGGTTCCCGGTAGGTTTGAAGGCAATCTGTACTTCCGGAATCTGGATGGTTGACCGGACAAGACTGATATTCATGGGCTGCTGTACATTTTCCTGAGAAACTTTCTTCACTACTCTATCATACCCTGCTTTTATAAATCGTAATTCATCTCCTATTTTTCCGGAAACCATAAAGTGCCCATCTCTATTTGAAAGTACCATCTCATCAGTTCGAATGTTAACTACAGTTACATCCTGTATTTCAGCACCACCATCAGAAACCACTTTTCCGAAAATGTAACTTTGGGCATTGAAATGGATAGAAAAAATCAGAGATAGAAAAAGAAGTAGTTTGAATTTCACAGGTTATTTTTTATAGAGCAAAGCTAAAATTATTTTTAAATTGTTGTATAAGTTTAACCACCGTTAACGCGTTTTAATATTTCTTTCTGCTTTTTGATGCTGAAACTGTTAAATAGGCTGTTTAAATTGTTAAATTTTCTTTTAAATTTTAGCTAACTTGCAGTCTCAATTCTCTTTTAACAATGCAAAATTCTTACACAGTCATCAATGCTTCAGCCGGATCCGGGAAAACATATGCCCTGGTTCAGCGACTTCTGATGATCTGTCTCCGTTATCCTAATCAACAGCAATCGATCAGGAATATTCTTGCTCTTACGTTTACGAATAAGGCTGCCAACGAGATGAAGGAAAGAATTTTGTCATGGCTTGGGAATTTTTCAGCCAGTAATTATGCAGAGAATGCTGATCTTAAAAATATTCAGAAGGCTTTTGAAGAACAGGGGCTAAAGATTACTATTGATGAGCTGCATCATCGTTCTAAAAGATTACTGGATCATATTCTTCATAACTATTCTACTTTAAATATCGGGACGATTGACCGTTTTAATTCAAGGCTGGTGAGAAGCTTTTCTTATGAATTGGGATTGGCAAAAAATTTCAATCTTGAAATTGAAGCGGAACCGTTTCTAATTGAGGCTGTGGATAAAATGCTGGATCAGATTGGTGAGAATGACACCATCTCTAATTCTTTTATGGATTATGTGGATTACAGTCTTGAAAATAATGAAAGGATCAATCTTAATAAAAACCTTTACGACTCGGCAAAGGAGTTTGTAAAGGATATTCACTATGAACACCTGAAAAACAATGATAGTTTTGATGATACGAATTATGAAAACATCAAAAATACGCTTCGTAAAGAAATTGTCCTGAACAAAAAACAGGCTGCAGAGCTTGCTGCATCCTCTATTGAATTATTCAAATCCAGAAATATTGAGATTGAAGATTTTGCTCAGGGAAAAAACGGAATTGGTGGTTTCTTTACCAAGGTCATTGATTTTTATCAACAGAAAAGAGCAGGTTTTCCTTTTCCTACTACCCAGGAAGAATCTGTCATCAACAATTACAGAAAAGGAGCCTCTTCAAAATCTAAGCATAAGGAATCTGAAATTTTTGAAATTCTGGATCAGCTTATTGAAAACAGAATGAAGCTTATTCTTCTGTATATTGAGACTCAGAAAAAAGAAAAGGTTTTATCTGCACTGTTGCCTTTAAAGGTGAATAAGGATATTCAGGATGAGCTGAAGAAAATTGAGGAAGAGAATGATCTTGTTCTTCTGTCTAAATTTAATATTCTTATCAATGAGAACCTTAAAAATGAGCCTTCAGCTTTTATTTATGAAAAAGTAGGAGCACAGTTTCAGCATTATTTCTTTGATGAGTTTCAGGATACCTCAGAATTGCAGTGGCAGAACTTTGTTCCTTTGAGAGATCACAGTGTTTCCACAGAATATACATCCTTTACTCTTGTGGGAGATCCTAAACAGAGTATCTACAGATTCCGTGGTGGGGAAAGTAAACTGATGCTGGATATTATCAACAAAAAAGAATTTTCTCCCAAAGAAGCGGATCTTTTGGTCCTTAAAGACAACTGGAGAAGTGCCAGAAATATTGTACATTTCAATAATGAACTCTATCAGTATCATTCTCTGGAACTGGAAGAGGAACATAAAAATATTTTCGGGGCAGATGCTGAACAGACTCCGAAATCCAAGATTGACGGACGCGTAAAGGTAAACCTGATCGAAAATCTCACCAATGAAGAGTTTTATGATGATACATCAGAGAGCATGAGGAAAGATATTCAGGAATGCCTGGATAACGGATTTAAGTTTTCCGATATTACGATTCTGTGCCGTGGGAATTTTGATATTTTCAGCTATTCTCAAAAGCTGGGAAGTTTAAAGGTTAATTACCATGGTGAGGAAACCAATATCAAAACGATTTCTGATAAAGGTCTTACGCTGGAGCTTTCCAATACATTAAAAGCGGTTATTGAGTTTTTAAGATGGGAAATCAATCCAAAGAACAAACCCTGTCTTATTATGATGATGTATTACCTGAATACATTGGGGAAAATTCACATGGCAGATTTCACACTGGAAATGAAAGAGATTCTGGATATTGAAAGTCATGAGGAAATACTTCAGTTTATACAGCAGAAATATTCATTACAGTTAAAACAGGATCATTTTCCGAGATTCAACCTGTATAATTTTATAGAGTATTATATCAATGAATTTTCAGTGAAGAATAAAGAAACGGATTTCCTGCTGAACTTTTTAGAAATGCTTTTCAACTTTACCCAAAATGCAGGTGCAAGCACCAAAGAGTTTTTAAAATATTGGGATGAAGAAGCTTCTTCTTACACTATTCAGGCTTCAGAAAATATTGATGCTATCCAGATCATGACCATTCACAAGTCTAAAGGGCTTGAGTTTCCTATTGTTTTTATTCCTATGATGAACAAAAACAGGGACAGCGAATTTACCAACTGGTTTGAAACAAACGAGAATGATGCTTTAAAATCCGTCAACATTAACCAGTTCAGTAAGAATCTGGAAGTATATGATGAAGAAATTCAAAAATTCAATAAGAAAAATTCATATAAAAATCTGATTGACAGATTGTGTCTGCAATACGTAGCAACAACAAGACCTGTTGAACAGTTATTTTTCTATCTTCAGAAGGCTAATAAAACTTCAAATAATCTTGAACTGCTGGAATTTATTCAGACTAAAAATACTGAAAATGCAGATTCATTTGATTTATATGAGGTGAAACCTGAGATGTTGAAAAAGCACTCCAAAACCAAGAGTTCATCTTTTAAAACACAAAACATTCAGAATCTTAAGAATGTAAATGAAAAGAGTACTTCTATCAAAATTGCTACCCCATCTAAAAACTACCAGGTAAGAAATGAGAAAGTAAGAATCGGGCTTTTTGTACATGAGCTTTTATCTAAAATCAATACTGAAAAAGATATTAACAAAGTACTGGAAGGTTATGCATTGGAAGGTCAGATTACATTAGAGGAAAAGAATGAAATACAGACCACTTTACAGGAGATTGTGAAAAAATATGCCGAATTCTTTGATGAGAAGTGGGAAGTGATCAATGAAAAAGATATCATGATTTCTGAAAATGGAGAAAGCCATATTTCAAGACCTGACCGCATTCTAAAAAGTGAAGAAGGTTATATTATTGTAGATTTTAAAACCGGAGAGGAAAAAGGCAAGGATGAAGAACAGGTACAGGGCTACAAGAATATACTTGAAAGATTAGGCAAAAAAGTTCTGAAAACACAGATCATCTATCTCTAATCTATAGACCCCATTGGAATTAGGGACTGATATTGTTGAGCAATAAATATGATACCCTACACATACCACTTTTCTTAACCAAAATATAATACTCATTGAAGTATTTAGGACAATAGATTAAATTGTATCTTTCGTCATATAAAAAAACTACTGGAAAATGTAAATTAATCTTTATGCTTAAAAACTAACACAAGTATTTATTATATAGCCATGAAAATTTATTTTATCTCATTTCTTATAAGCATCATTATGATAGTCTTATCCGGAACGGTCATATTTAATATTCTGGAGTGTATTGATCCCCCTGTAACCAAGGATGGTCATAGGTATATACCTACAGAAAACCTGGCAAAAGCCTCATTTTCAAGCCTTATTATAGGAGCTGTTACTTTTATTGCTGCTATCAGAATACAGAGATTAAAGAAGAATAAATAAATATTCTATAGATCAGTCACAAACATTATGTTAAGGAATCGGATCATTAAAAATTGGAAAGTCCTATACAATATTCAATGGGTTGGCTTCAGTATTTTCATTGTTTTAACAGCTATCTATTATTGGAATAGGGCGGCTCATATTTATTTTAACAGGAGTCTTCAAACCATTAATTTTAAAAGTATATTTTCTCTGATAATGACCTTGCTTTTTGCTTCTTTTGCAATGGTTATACTGATATACCCCCTACTGTTTCTCATACAGGCTTATATCATCCGACATGAAAAAAGGTACGGTAGAAAGCTCCTTTTTTTATTTGTATTATATCTTTTGGCTGTCTTTTCAGTATTCTCATTATATACAATCAATAACAGTCATGCTATAAAAGCCTTGTAAACTTTGCATTAACCGCTTATAATAAACTACCTAAAAAATATAAAACAACAGACTAAAATAATCACCATATAATGATTATTATATCACAAAACTAATATTTACTCTTTTATCCATAGTATATCCCATTAATTAAATAGAGTATTAATTTTACTTAATTTATATCTCTTTTTAATGAATTAAATGTATATTTACACCTCAATTTTAAAAATTTTAATAATTATGAAAAATTTCAAGAAACTATCTCGTGAAGATCTTAAAAGATTAGGTGGAGGTAATGGAGTTAAGTGCGAATTAAGCAGAGGAGAATTTGTATGTGAAGATCAGTCAGGAGGGGGTAATGAGCCTTGTAAGCAGTGCGTATCCTGTTCAAACAGACAGGGAGCCCAGTCTTGTTACACAGATCCAAACGGTGACTGCGCTGAAGCAAAAAGAAAAGCAGCATACCTTTGCTAATTATTATTCATGTATAAATATTTTCTTTTTATTTTCTTTTGCATCCAATCTACTTATGCTCAAAACTATAGGATTATCTATGATTTTAGTTATAAGTTAGATTCTACAAAATCTAACCCTGATACAATCGAAATGGTTCTTGATTTACAAGGTAACACCACCAGATTTTATTATAAAAAATTAATTAAGCTTGATTCTCTGGTAAGAAATAAAGAAATCATTTCTTATACATTTCCTATCCAACAAGTTATAAAAAGGAATCGGAACTCTTTTGAAAATGAAAATTTTGTGAATGTAGAGGATAAGTATTACAGTTATCTGTCGAGTGATAAAATAGTCTGGAAAATACTGCCTCAAATTAAATACACAAATAATTATAAACTGCAAAAAGCGGAAGCTATATGGGGTGGCCGAAAATGGGCAGCATGGTTTGCACCGGAAATTCCAATATCTGAAGGGCCTTACAAATTTAAAGGCTTACCAGGATTAATATTAGAATTAGGAGATACTGGTGAAAATTTCAGTTATAAACTGATATCGTTTCATAAGGACTTATCAGATTATAATACTGCAAACATTGTTGAAACCAATCTAGGAATGATCCCAATAAAAATTTCACTTAAAAAGTATCAGGAATTATTATTAAACCGATATAGCAACCCGTTCAGTGAATATAATAACATGAAGGAGGGATCCTGGGGACTAACAATTAATGATAAATATATCAATACCTTGGAAGGCTTAAAAAGTATTAAGAGAGATTATCAATTAGAAATCAAAAGGAATTATAATCCTATTGAATTGGATAAAGCTGTTAAATATAAATAAATAATATACAGAACATGAAAATAAAAAACCGCGGTCTTCTGATCGCGGTTTTATATTGTTAAAAACTTTCGGGTTTTAAGCAGTTGTATCAGGAGCAAATACTCTCTGAGACAATTCCTGGTCAAAAAGGTATAATGCAGATGGATTATCGCACACCATTTTGATTTTAGTTACATACTGAGATGCACTTGCCTCTTCTTCCACCTGTTCATTGATGAACCATTGCATGAAAGATGTTGTTGCGAAATCTCCCTCTTCATTAGCATTCTTTACAATATTGAAAATACTTTTAGTTACAATTTTCTCATGCGCCAATGCCTTTTCAAAAATATCTGTAGCACTTTCGAACTCATGTGGTGGCTTTGGAATTGCTCCAATGATAATTTCTCCTCCTACATCATTCAAATAATCAAACATTTTATCTGCGTGCATTAATTCTTCTTTGCTCTGTACTCTGAAGTAATTTGCAATCCCATCCAGGTCTTTTCCTGAAAACCATGCAGACATTGAAAGATAATATTGAGCGGCGTATTGTTCGTGGGCAATCTGTTCGTTAATTAATTTTGCAATTTTTTCGCTAACCATAAGTATTGAATTTATATTCAAAAATAAGGAATAAATGCCCGAAATCAAAAGTTTTACGGAAAATTAATACAGAAAGGATGGAAAAAATCCCATCCTTTACACATTAAAAAATCAAAATTATAAATTGCTATTTTACTTCAGGAGCAGCTGTATTCATCGGCTTTTTCATCATTCTTCTATCCTTCATTGCCATTCTTTTCTGTTCCATTTTAGCTTTTCTGTCAACCTGCCATTTATCATACTGTTCAGGAGTAAGGATCTTCTTCATATCAGCATCCATTTGTGCTCTTTTGGCTTTCATTTCTTCCATTTTAGCCTGTCTTACTTCTTTATTCTTTGCAAAATCAGCTTTCATTTCGGCTTTTCTTTTTTCATGTAATGCCTTTACCTGTGCTACCTGCGAAGCATTAAGGTTAAGATCTTTCTGCATCTGTGCAAGATGCTCCTGCTCTTTTTGTTGCATTTTCTGCTGCATTTCTGCTCTTTTTGCTTCTCTGTCCTGTGGAGTTGTCTGTTGTGCCATTGCAAAACTTCCCATTCCGATAAATGCTATTGCTAAAACTAATTTTTTCATCTTTTTAAAATTTAATTAATTGTTATTATACCTTTTTGATTCAGTATTAAACCATAGGTTAAATTAACGCATTCATAAATAATGTTAAATTTTAACTAAAATAAATCAATAATTAAACAAAAAAAGGACAGATTATAAAAACCTGTCCTTCACACCACTTAAATATAATATATGAAAATTAATTCCTTACCAAGCTTCCTCTAAAGCCTCCACTATTACCACGACTTGGTGAAGAATTTTCAGATCTTTGCTGTCTGAAACCACCACTTCCTCCTCTGAACCCACCATTATTTTCTCTTGATGGAGCCGCTTCCCGTCTTACTTCATTACTACCTCTAAATCCGCCATTATTATTCCTAGAACCTCCATTATCTGAGTTTCCTCGGAATCCACCGGAATTAGAGTTTTCTCTAAAACCGCCTGAATTACCATTTCTGAAACCCCCATTATCTGAATTTCCTCGGAATCCACCGTTATCAGAGTTTCCTCTAAAGCCCCCGGAATTATTATTCCTGAAACCTCCATTATCTGAATTTCCTCTAAAACCTCCCGAATTACGGAATCCACCACTTGATGAACCAGAATTTCCAAAACCGTTATTAGGTCTGCTGCTGCCTCTTACAATATCAAAAGTAGGATTCTCAACTCTTCTGAACCTTGAACGGTCTACTCTGTAAATATTGATGTTTACATTTCTGTATCTTGGCATTACAGTATATCTTGGAACATAATACGTTCTTCTATAATTTTGGAAATATATGATAGGACTTGCCCCTCTGTAATAGTTGTTCTGAAATACTATGAAAACTCTTGGTCCCATAATTCTTTCCAAAGCATAGAATCTATCATAATACCATCTATCCGGATTAAATCTGTAGAAGTTATCCCAAGCTGTAAAATTTGCATACAGGTTATTCAATCTTATAATCTGATCTACCTGCCAACGGTTTAATCTGTTCTGTATAAAAAAACCGTTCCAGTCTATATTGATAATACTGTTTCTGTAATCGTTATAATAGCTTTGATAATAATCTCCTGGATAATAGTCCTGAGGATAGTTATAATAATAATCATCAGGGAAATAATTTCTGTCATCTTCATCGCTATAATAGCCATTGCCATTCTGATAATAACCATCATCACCCCAACCATTATTCGGATACTGCTGAGCAGACGTTAAAACGCCAAGCCCAAAAGCTAATCCCAAAAATATTTTTTTCATCTGTATAGTCGTTAATTGGTTAATATATAGCAGAATATCTCAATTCTATCTTTTTGATGCAAATAAAAAAAGAAGTTAAATCCATAGATCAAACTTCTTTTAAAATATATTTAACTAATTGATAATCAGATGTTAAATTTACACTCTACCACTATCTTTTATCCAGTGAGCAATTTTTTCGTTGAACACTTTTTCATCTTTAAGCGCTTCCAGTTTTATATGCATTCTATACTGCCAATAATGAGGGAAAACGGCTGGATTATTTATCCTTTCATTATCTATTTTAGGATTGGTAAGTTTTGCATCTGTAGCCAGGAATTCCTGAATTGGGAAGATAGCCAACATAGATTCATTATATAAATGCTGCTTCATAATGATTTCCGCCAAATGAGGAGTTAATTCTGCAGGAGCTTTTCCATATTGAACCAATTGCTGATTAAAATATTTCTGGGTTAAAGCAGGTTCTTCTTTCCACCATTGTCTCAAGGTTGAACTGTCATGAGAAGATGCAGTCACCACATTCATATAATTGGCATTTCGTGGATCATAGAATGGAATATTCTCTGCAGGCATACGTTGAACTTTCAGAGCGATAATCGCCAGTTCATCCATTACAACTGGTACACAGGCAGGAACCATACCAAGGTCTTCTCCACAGATCAGCATTTTAGTAGCATTCAGAATCATCGGAAGTTTCTCCATAGCTTTTTCATACCAAAGATGATCCTGTCTTCTGAAGAAATAATCATGATACAGCTCATAAATATTTTTCTGTTCAGCTTCCGGAAGATATTGATAAGATTCTGTATTATAAACATTGAATCTTGGATGGTAAACTGTTTCTCCTTTTCTTTCTTCCGGTAAAAACAAAACATTGGCACAAAGGGAAATCAACTTTTCCTCAAGTGGACCATATGGGTTTTTCTTAAAGAAATCTGCCAGCTTTCTTTGGGTATCAAATTCTTCTTTAAAGGAATAAGTTCCATCTGCCTTACGGTCCATAAATACCAGAGCCTTTCCGCTATCTGCCGCAAAATATTTCCATAAGATTTCATTGTTGATAAAGGGCTTACAATATCTTTCAAATGTAAATGGAATCTGCCAAGCCTTAAATTCGTCTGCAACAATAGGAACAGCAGGATAAAAATATCCTAAAATTCCCTGTACGGCAGAGATAGGCATTCTCCATATTCTGAAGAAACCTAAAATATGATCAATTCGCATGGCATCAAAATACTGTTCCAATGCTTTGAACCTGTTTTTCCACCATCTGTAATCATCAGCCTTCATGGCTTCCCAGTTATAGGTAGGGAATTCCCAGTTTTGCCCAAGTTCTGTAAACTGATCAGGT
Organism: Chryseobacterium sp. CH25; assembly: GCF_004119455.1. GTDB lineage: Bacteria > Bacteroidota > Bacteroidia > Flavobacteriales > Weeksellaceae > Chryseobacterium. The sequence continues at coordinate 3,684 of NZ_NRQT01000013.1, read as the reverse complement.
GGTGCTCCGGCCTGGAAATCCATTCCGAAAAGTTCTGGCTCTGTCCAGGCTTCAACAGAATATCTGTAAATTCCAATAGGTAGATCTCCTTTTAAAGATACTCCAAGATTATGAGTATAATCTACAGCATCCTTCAACTGAACATGAAGCTGGTACTGTACCCAGGCATGAAGCATTGAAAGATCATAATCTTTACTTTTTGTTGTAAAAAGCTGAGTAATCTTTCCTGCAATATATTTTTTATGAGTTTTCCACTCATTGAAATTAGGTGTTTTGTATTTATCTCTTAAGACACAGAACGCTGAATAAGGAACCAACCAGTATTCATTATCTTTAATGAACTTTTTAAAGTTCCTATCCTTATAAATTTTATCTTTTTCGGCATTGAAAACTGCTCTCAGATACTTCCATTTCCCATCGATCATTTTTTCATAATCAATAAGATCAAGAGCGTTTAAAGCCTCTTTATCAGCCTTATATTCTTTAACTAATTCTTTCGGTAAAGAATAATCAAGCTTTTCTAGTGAAATATATTGGGGATGTAATGCATACACTGATACAGCTGCATAAGGATATGAATCTGTCCACGAATAATTAGCTGTAGTATCATTAATAGGAAGAATCTGGATAATTCCAAGGTTCGTTTCCTTTGTCCAGTCTGCCAGTTTTTTGATATCTGAGAATTCTCCTACTCCAAATCCTTCTTCACTTCTTAAAGAGAATACTGGAACAGCAACTCCGGCATCATGATACATCTGATACCCTTTAAATCTGAAATAATGATTAGAAACAATTTGCAAAACATCCGGCAATGGATTGGCAACTGTGATTCTGTTTTCACCGGTTTCAACATCTATAACCCTGTTCTCTTTAGTATCGAAAATACAATATTTAAACTCGATAATTTCATTTTCAGGAATTTCAACAGATACTTCCCAAAGACCAAAATCGGTCTGATGTAAAGGAACCACTCTGTTATAATCCCAGTGTCCTAAAGATGCAGTGCTTCCAAACAATACAATTCTCCAATCTTTATTATAAATAGGAGCCTCAAGTCTGAATAAGTGAGTATGTTTTTTTAGAATTGTTGATTTTTCCGGATTAAAGTCATGTAACTTATTGTAGAGAATTTTATTATTCAGATAATTCTCAGGGAAGTTTTTATTATTCCATTCATCAAAAATGATAAACTCTTTATAGTTATGTGGGAAATTAAGATGATGCTGAACAAACTCGTCTCTTAAAACATTTCCTTTTTCATTAACAACTCTGTACTGATAGGAAATGGATCTGGAAAAAAATCCACCTCGCATTTCCACAAACCATTCTCTGCACAAAACATCGTATGGATATGGGCCGCAGTACCTTCTTCACGAATCACCAACTGCAGATTTTCTCCGGCTTTTACAATATATCCTACATTAAAGTATAGCTTCATCTATATTTTTTTATAAAAATACATTTTAATATCGAAAAATAAAACTTGTTGAATATCAAATAATCATTAAAAAACCTTCTCAATAAAATCGAAAAGGTTTTTGTAATAAGTCTAATTTTCCATATCACTATTGAGGTGATTATTCAGTAACAAGAATTTTTTTGTTCAGTATAACTTTTCCGGATTCGTCAGTTAAACTTATAATATAAGCTCCGTTAATCAATCCCTTAAAATAAACCTTCTGATCCAATGATCCATCTTTAACAGATAAGCTCTGGCTCATTACATTTTTACCGGACATATCGAAAACATTCAGCTTAATATTTCCTTTTACATTCTTATTATTAACGTATACATTTACAAACTGCTCATTAACTCTGGTAGGATAAATATCAAGGTTAGCTAAAGCTTTACTATTTGCAGAAACTCTATCATTCACAAAGTACTTACTGGCCAAATCATAAATATGCAGGTTCTCTTCTCCAGGAAGTTGCTTAGCCTGTAAAGTAGCAAGGTCCACTTCAAATAAAGGAGCACCTTTAGCGCTTGCTATCACAACTTTTCCTTGTGAATTTACAGCGGAACCATTTACAGAATAGTTATCCGGAATCCCTGCAATTTTCCCCACAAATTTTGCTTTTAATTCTTTAGCAGATACTTTAAAAACATTTCCTGAAGCAGCAAAAATATAGAAATTGTTATCCGCATCGGCAACCATATCGCCACCAAATCCTGTTTCTATTGTAGTAAATGAATTTTTACCATTTGAAACATCATCCTTTATGATTCCAAGATCAGCAACCACATATTGCTGTCCTTTTTTACTGATCTGCAAAAGCTGTGTCCCTGAATTATTAACTGCATAAATATTACCATCATAGCCTGTAGTCATTCTCGTGATATGAGAATTAATATCACAAGATGTTACTTTTACCACATTATTTTCTACTAAAGTAATTTCCTTAGTCTGAGGGTTTAAAACATAAATATTAGAAGAAAACATAGGCATATATACCAGATTATTATTGGATGGATCATATGCCAGCGCAGCCATTGTAGTTGCCTGAGAATTATTAAAAGAATTTTTATCCTCAGTAACCAAACTTCTCTTGGTTTGAGAAGTAACTTTTGAAGAAGAATCAGCAGTAAAGATTTTCTCACCGGAAGTACCACTCATTGCATCCATCACACGGAAATCACTGAAATTAATAGCCTGAGTATCCTTTCCTGTGATAGCAAAAAGATCCTGTTGAGCATAGGCATTTACACCTAACAACAGTACAAATAGAGGGAATAAATGTTTTTTCATAGTATGTATATTTTAGATTCGTAATCATTATAATATGACTAAGTTACATAATTTACTCATTGAAAAAACAAAAAATATTTATGAATTCACTAAATATCAGAGACAAACATAATTTATATGCTCTGCTATCTTAAATATGACCAAGTATTATTATTCATTAAACAAAATATAAAAAACAGATTTTTATAGATGCAAAAATAGATTGCTATTGTTTGATTCCAAAGTTTACAAAATTAAAATCGGCTGCATCTCAAGTGATACAACCGATTTTATTATTTTAAAGACATTTTGAATATAATATTAGTTTAGTAATATATTATTGAGGGAAACGTTTTTTGCAGGTCTCTTCATTTCCACCAAGTTGAACACAACATTGATATCTACTCAAGCAAATACCATTTGGAAATCCTGTAATATAGCATATACCAAATCCCGGATCATCTGTTGGGCACCCAGGTCCCGCTCCAGTAAATGCTTTTAAATTTTCTCTTGAGATTTTCACTAAGTTTTTCATAATTATTTAGTTTTAATGTAGCCTACTCTATTAAAGCTTTTCGGCTTCCGCTTCTTATATCAATAATAAGAAATTAACTTAGATTACTGAAAACCAGAATCAATATTTAACAGCAAATTATAAACAATAAATCACAACATAAAGATTTAATTTATGGAATTATTATTAAAATCAAAAGAGAAAATAAAGAACATTTGTGTGAAACTTTAGTATATCTAGCCCATACGTGCGTAGTCCAAAGGAATTATGATAGTTTAAAGCTTGTCCTGGGAAGTATTAATAATGAATAGAGGTCTGTTACTTGATAAAAGTATTGGGAAACTATGTTTAGCTCCTTCCAGGATGACAAAATCAGATGGTTTATCAGAAGTAATGATACCAGGAAATAGATCCATAATACAAGTAAGAATAGATCATAAATCT
>NZ_NRQT01000139.1 GCF_004119455.1 Chryseobacterium sp. CH25 | reverse complement strand
TCAATTTAAGCCTAAAAAAAATTTCTGAAGTTCGGAAGTTGACTCACCTAATCGAAACGAGCAGGGTATGCCCAACGAAATTGCACCTTGTTTTTTGTTTTTGGTCTGTGATGACTCACGTTTTATCAGTGGTCAATTTAAGCCTAAAAAAAATTTCTGAAGTTCGGAAGTTGACTCACCTAATCGAAACGAGCAGGGTATGCCCAACGAAATTGCACCTTGTTTTTTGTT
>NZ_NRQT01000138.1 GCF_004119455.1 Chryseobacterium sp. CH25 | reverse complement strand
TTATTTTATTTTCAGTTGGAATGGCCCTGGCTGACTAGGACTCTCAACCATAAAAGGTGAAGAACAAATCGTTTTGGTTTGCAAAGAAGGTTCATTTTCTTATTTAAAGAAGGAGAATTTGAAAAAATACAGTTATTTTATTTTCAGTTGGAATGGCCCTGGCTGACTAGGACTCTCAACCATAAAAGGTGAAGAACAAATCGTTTTGGTTTGCAAAGAAGGTTCATTTTC
>NZ_NRQT01000137.1 GCF_004119455.1 Chryseobacterium sp. CH25 | reverse complement strand
TTTGGTTCCCTGGACCGTCTTATTAATCCCTGTAGGATTTCCAAGTCTTGAAAGATGCTTGATAAAAGTTATTATTAAAGGAGATGTATTACTCAGAATTCTTTCTTGATGAGTATTGCTACCATTGGTGCATTTGGTTCCCTGGACCGTCTTATTAATCCCTGTAGGATTTCCAAGTCTTGAAAGATGCTTGATAAAAGTTATTATTAAAGGAGATGTATTACTCAGAAT
>NZ_NRQT01000136.1 GCF_004119455.1 Chryseobacterium sp. CH25 | reverse complement strand
TATAATGGAACTAACACCTTCAAAAACCTCAGAAAATCGGGTTCAGTATTTTGACGGATTTGGGAAGACCCAAGCAAGGATAGTTAATGTAAAAGCATCACCGCTGGGAAGAGATATGGTCATCCATATTGAATATAATGGAACTAACACCTTCAAAAACCTCAGAAAATCGGGTTCAGTATTTTGACGGATTTGGGAAGACCCAAGCAAGGATAGTTAATGTAAAAGCATC
>NZ_NRQT01000135.1 GCF_004119455.1 Chryseobacterium sp. CH25 | reverse complement strand
TGAGTAAGAACGTTGGTAAAGCGTTAGTCTGGCCCACTTTAAAAAAGGCTGGTTCTGACTCCTAAAAGCTAAATTAGTTAAGAATTCCACGAATGGATTACTCAGATGCATGTAAAGTAGGAGAAGAAGTAAATGAGTAAGAACGTTGGTAAAGCGTTAGTCTGGCCCACTTTAAAAAAGGCTGGTTCTGACTCCTAAAAGCTAAATTAGTTAAGAATTCCACGAATGGATT
>NZ_NRQT01000134.1 GCF_004119455.1 Chryseobacterium sp. CH25 | reverse complement strand
GGACTGGTAAAGTAGTTTTCCCTACAAATTGTACTTCTGGAACTCCTGCTTAATTTGCATATTTCCAAGAGCATACAGCATGCAATTTATAACCATAATAAGTGCTATTTTGTGATGCACAAAAACCTATGTCTAGGACTGGTAAAGTAGTTTTCCCTACAAATTGTACTTCTGGAACTCCTGCTTAATTTGCATATTTCCAAGAGCATACAGCATGCAATTTATAACCATAAT
>NZ_NRQT01000133.1 GCF_004119455.1 Chryseobacterium sp. CH25 | reverse complement strand
TTCCTTCGTAATCAGCGACCATCCGATAATTGATTCCTGTCCTGATGATATAGGCATTTTTGTTTGATCTCTTCTATGGCTCCCTGGCCTACATCTGCAATCATGGCATTTCCGGTGGTGAGGTCAAATGAAAACTTCCTTCGTAATCAGCGACCATCCGATAATTGATTCCTGTCCTGATGATATAGGCATTTTTGTTTGATCTCTTCTATGGCTCCCTGGCCTACATCTGCA
>NZ_NRQT01000132.1 GCF_004119455.1 Chryseobacterium sp. CH25 | reverse complement strand
TCTATATCCGTTTTATCGTAGTTTTGTTTCCTTTTTTTCACAGTAGGAACGAATATTTTGAAAACTTATCAGCTTAGGAAGATACTGTCTTAAGTCTTATCTGTATTCTGCTCGAAAGGCATGATGTAATAATATTCTATATCCGTTTTATCGTAGTTTTGTTTCCTTTTTTTCACAGTAGGAACGAATATTTTGAAAACTTATCAGCTTAGGAAGATACTGTCTTAAGTCTTA
>NZ_NRQT01000131.1 GCF_004119455.1 Chryseobacterium sp. CH25 | reverse complement strand
TCATATCCAATCTTATTGGCTTTAGCCAAAAACTTAAAAAACGATCAAAATTATCAATCCTTTTTACTCCTTCATTTTTTTTGTTCAAAGTTCATATATTCTCTACCTTTATCCATTGTTTTGAATGTACATAAAATCATATCCAATCTTATTGGCTTTAGCCAAAAACTTAAAAAACGATCAAAATTATCAATCCTTTTTACTCCTTCATTTTTTTTGTTCAAAGTTCATATAT
>NZ_NRQT01000130.1 GCF_004119455.1 Chryseobacterium sp. CH25 | reverse complement strand
GGTGAAATGGATTTGGCCAGTTTAAATCGGACGGTTGATACGTCAGATGCCTTAGGTACAGCTTCATCTTTAACCTCAAAATTTTAACGTAGCAGTTGTCACAATTGTGCTCAAACTGAATTATAAGGTTTTTATTGGTGAAATGGATTTGGCCAGTTTAAATCGGACGGTTGATACGTCAGATGCCTTAGGTACAGCTTCATCTTTAACCTCAAAATTTTAACGTAGCAGTTGT
>NZ_NRQT01000012.1 GCF_004119455.1 Chryseobacterium sp. CH25 | reverse complement strand
TAACCATTTGAGCCATGAGATTGTTTTATTTTTTACGTGCTTTGCTCATCAATTTTCGTTTCACAATTCACTTTCTCTGTAATCTCAGAAGGACTCGAACCTTCAACCTTCGACGTATCAGGTCGATGCTCTAACCATTTGAGCCATGAGATTTTATACTTTGGGTATCTCCGGGGATCGAACCCTGTTCTCCGGTTCCACAGACCGGCGCTTTACCAAATAAGCTAAAGAAACCATAAAAAAAGCGCCTCTTTTCGGGAGGCGCTTCATATTTTTTAACGTAAAAGATCATTAGCTGACCCACGTATATAAGCACCTTTTATCCACAATTCCACTTTCAAGAATACATACAACATCTGTCGGCTCTTGTCCGAATAGTCTTGAATATTGATTGTGTATGTTATGAAATTGTTTCATTTTATTTTTGTTTTTGCTTTTAAATTATTTTTGATTGAATCCTGAAAACCTGTTGCTTTCAATTTTCGGTTGCAAAGTAAATATGATTTTTTTTAACTCGCAAATAAATTTTCAAATTAAACTATTGATAATCAGTTAATTATAATTAGTTTTTAGAATAAGCGATTTCTGTCCGCAATATGTTGCGGATATCTTAATTACCTAAATGACTGTCTCTCATTGGTTTGTCTATCACTCTATTTTATTGTATTAAAGTTGCATTGTTGATTAAAAAATTTTCATGTTTATGGTTATTTTTTTCATTCTAAATAATTTCTGACCTAAAAAACAAAAAACGTCTCGATTTTTCGAGACGTTTCTGCAATATTTTGATTAATTTTTTACAAGGTTATAGTAAATAATTTCCAAAGTCAGCACATTTCGCCTCATTCCATATCATCTCATCATATACAAATAATCCCAGTATTGATGGGCTTTTGCATACTTCTGCATTGATATGTGCTCTTTGTATTGTCATAATTTTCTGGTGCAAAGATAAATCTTTTTTGGTATTATTTTATAATTCTCACAAGGATGTGTAATAAAAACAAGGTTCTCAAATTGCTGTTATCAGGCAAATTGTGTATTTTTCAAACACATAATTTTCATTCTATTTTTTCTCTTTTAATTTCTAAACATTTTATTTCTTCCTGTCTTAAACCTCGAAATATCTTTCAGGATTACTTCATCATCAGGATTGAAATGCTTCAGTTCGTTGACAATTTCTGAACGGTTTTCTACTTTTTCGGCAATGATCTCGTAGGCTATTTTTCTGGTAACGGATTGTAGTTTAGGGTCTTTTTTAAACTCATACTTCATGGCTTCCAGATAGATCATCTTTTTGTGAGCCGGAGTTTTTTCATACAATGTCTGTATTTCCCTTTCGAGTATTTTAATTTCAAAAATATTGGCAAAATAGTTATTCAGACAGTTGAATGCATCCTTATCATCTTCCCAGCCTTTTAATAATACTTTTTGGGCTTCTTCCGGTTTTTCCATTTTCTTCCGGTATACCAATGATGCTTTTACCATCTGATTATTGCTTGTATAATCATCTGCTACCATCTGGTAATAGATATGGGAATTTTTCAGATCATTGATTTCTTTATAAAGGTCTCCTACTTTTTCTTTCTGCTCCATTTCTTTGTAAAGGTCAATGGCTTTTTTATACTGTCTTGCCTTTTCATAACAATGAGCAGCATCTGATTTACTTTTCAGTTTTTTAAGATACACGGCAGCAGCTTCGTTATAAAACCCGCCATCTTCCAAAGTTTTTGCTCCTCTGTAATAATCCTGCAACAGATTCATATACACTTTTGCTGCTTTTTTGTACTCTTTTTCTTCAATGTATTTTTGGGCAAGATCTTCATATTTACTTCGTATTCTGTCAAACAATGAGTTTTCCAAATAGAAATTTCCACCTCCTGCGGCTCCTCTTCTTGAATTCTGTCTGTTTTGCTCTTTATCTTTTAAGGAAGCGATCACCATAAGAATGATAAATGCTACAATGAGAAAAATTGCTAAAGTTCCTACAACGCTCCAAAAGCTCTCATGAAACAACTGAGCTACAATTCCGATGATCTTAAACATGGCCAGCAGCACAAAGGCAGCCATGAACTTGTCTATAAATTTCTGCTTATTCATCATCATCGGATTTTAAAATGGTTTTATCATCTCTGAACAGCCGGTAAAGCAGCAACATTACCCCAATAGCCAATATCCATACAAACCAGTTATACCCAAACATTTTAACCAAAGGATAAAACAGATACACAAGCATCACAACCAGAATAGCAATCAAAAGTAATTTCACCCAAGCCGGAACATTGTCTCCACCCAGATTTAAAGATTTATTTTTAAACAGGAAGGAATATAACCCAACGGCTGCAATCATCAGAATCACCATGTATACAATATCTGAAACGGGAGTGTCTTTTTTAAACGGGCTACTACCTGATTCCACTCCTTTAACTTTTGAATCTTTGATTGTTGATGGAGCTGCCATATCAGCCATATCAATGGTTCCGTACAATTTTCCTAAAGAGTCCTGCATCAGGACCTGTTTTTTCTTTAGTATATATTTAACAACGTCTCCATGTACCGGCTTTCCTTTTGTATATTGTTTTAAGGAGTCTGAAATTTTCCGTTTCAGCACTTCGCTTCTTTCTTTAATATGTTTTGTTATTTTCTTCGTATAGATTGTTTTAAGGGAGTCTCTGCTCTGATGCTCTTTATTGCTAAGCTTTTGAATATCATGTCCAATTTCATTAACATTTCTTCCGCCTCTCTTTTTATATTCTTCTTTTTCTTTCTCCGTTTTACTTTCCTGTATTCCTGCATTCAGAAGTTCATTAGACAGTCCTTTCCTTTCATTAAAATACATGGAATCTATCTTCATGTCTATTTCAGAGACTCCTGAGTGAAAGGCAATCATATCTGAAGGCGCTTTTACTGCATCAGTTACAATTTTTCCTGAAGATACTCCACTCTCTTCCTGCTGAGACTGGTCTTCTCTGGAAGGGAAAGCTATTTTTAAAACAATAGCAATGACAATAACAGCCCAGAATATTCTGCGGAAGTTTCTGGTACCAGTACTTTCCTGTTTACCATCTGCGCTCCCAAATAATCCCTCCAGCCAGGTGAACTTACCAAATCCATCTCCTCTGGAAGTTCCCATAATATCTAAAGGTACTCCTAAATCTATGGCTCTTTCAGGATATTTTTCTATGTATTTTAAATATTTTTCAATTTCTTTTTTATTTCCGGCCATTACCTTCTTCAGATCAAACGGCAGGTTATTCATCCATTCTTCTTCGGTTTGAGGTTTCTGTAATGCTTCCAACATTTTTTCATCATCCATTTCTACCGTATAGCTTTCTATGGTTTGCGGTATTTTAACTCCGTTCAATGGCTTTCTGATGTTTTTTTCTATTTTTCCCGGATTTTGAATCAATTCGATCCAATCAATTTGTTCTGATAATTTCACCAGTCCAAATTCAGGATGCATGATGAGAAAATCTGAATCTACCACATCCCAGTCTTCAGGATTAACTTTTGGATAAAATGAGGTGTTTTCCGGAATAAATAATCTGTTATCAGCACATTGGAAATAAGCATTTCTTCCAATTTCCTGAGGCGCAAGATCGCTGAATACAAGAAAACAGCCATACAGCACATTAGGACTATTGGCCGGAATGGCATAAGACTTTACTGTATCCAGATTTATTCCCAATATTTCCATTTCCTGAAGCCATACCACTGGGGAGGAGCCTTTTATTAAAAGTCCTTTTTTAGGGTATATATTTTTCGGGAAAGGTTTTATTCTAAGCTCCATAATCCAAAATCTGCTCTATAAATGGTTTCAAATATTGATTATACATTTCATCCATCGTTCTTACCTTCAACAGAGCCTGTTCCGGAAGATAATATTCTGAACCACCGAATTCTGTATACGTAGCCAGGGCCAGGAATCCATATGCGGTAGTAGGCATATAAAATTCTTCTATTCCTTTATTACTGCTTCTGAATGTAAGCACTCCACGGGAATCTGCAATAATCTCACTGCCATCCGGGAAGGTATATTTATTTTTATTCTGCTCTGCAAAAATTCTGATATCGAATCTGTTTTTATAAAGATTAAGGGTATTTTCATACACACTGTTTATTTCATATCCTGAAAAAACCAGATTGTGATGAGCATTGATCCCAATTTTATTGAAGTTTCCGATAATTTTCAACCCGCTCCGGTTCAATTTAGCCACTTCAGCATTTACTTTTGTGGTGTTTTTATCTATATCATCATATTTATTATCAATAGGTTCTACAGAAGTATTCCCTTCAATATTGATCTTGTAAAGCAGAGGATTATCAAACTGATGAAGGTAAAAGCTTTTTCCAAAATAGATCAAGACGTAGTTTTCCGGAATATTCAGTCCGGTAACATTCATTTCAGAATACTCTCTTGTATTAAGATTAAGCTTTGATACTAATTTTCTGGCAGGCTGATATTGACAGAGAATAAAATGCTGCTGTTTATTTTTTGCCAGTGCAAATTGCCCGGTTGGCTTTACAGAAACATTCTCAATCATCACTTCACAGCCATGAAAAGTTTTGTAATAATCATAGGAATGCCTGTCATAATAATTGTCTGAAAGATAAGTTTTCAACAATTGTTTTTTTGAACTCAGGATAAAGAATTCTCCTTCGTATAGAAACTGGGCAATCTGATTAACCGGGGTTGGAAACAGAATTGAATAATTCAATGGAAGATCTGTTTTCTTTCCATTTAAATTAATTTCTGTTCTTTTTTGTTGTGGCGGATTAGCCCACAGTTCATGAAGTGGGAGTTTTATTTTCTGAATATGTTTTCTTGCTCCCTGATGATGTTTATAAAAATTAATTTCTCCATCTGAAGTAGTAGCCACTAAAAATTTAAGTTTATCTCTGTTTTGGTGAACAGCTCTATGGATTTTTTCATCATCAAGGTTCTCCTGATGGGTGATGAAAAACACTTCAATATCTTTTTGAGGATAGTCCTCGTTAAAAAACTTCTCCAACGCTTCAGAAACTTCCAGCACCGGGCTTACCTGATTGAGGTTTTCAATGACAGCTTCTATATTATTCAACGAAATAGGGATTGCTGACTGTCCCAATGCCATCACTTTACATTCTGAATGTGCTTTCGGATGTTTAATCACCGCAATAGCTGAAGCAAAGGCCAGTACTTTTGGTGTTCCCCAGTTTCTTAGAGAGGTATCAATCAGAATAATTCTTTCAAATATATTTTCTTCCGGCGGTATTTCTCTTTGGATGTATAACGCTTCATTATTGGCCACACGGTTCATGAATACGTCATCTTCATTGGCAAATTCAGACAAAAGCATTCTATGAAAATCTCCCTTATTGGTCATATCAGAAATTCCTCCAATAGGCTGTTCTCCGGGAGAAAGATGGCGCATCGGAATTTTAAGTCCGCTCCAGATTCGTTTGATAAGACTTCCTACCTGAAATGTCTTGGGCTCTTCAATTAATTCTCTGATAAAATCTTTATTTGTATCTGTAGTAGCTTCTTCCTGTACCACTTCATCATCCAGCTCGGGTTCTTCAATTAACTCTTTCATGGCATCAATGATGGATTGTGTGGTTGGGAACCTTTCATTAAGGTCCAAAGCTTTTAAATCCCGGCTTAAAATAGGTAGTTTAGCGGGCTGCTTTTCTGCACAGACAGCAATATCATAAGCCCTTTTGTAGTAAATTCTCAGATTAAGTTCAGAGTTAACAGAAGATACTCTATTATTGATATTTTTAAACAGCGTCTGCAGTAATACAATCTTATTCTGTTTTTGCTTATACGCTTTAGGAAGTGCTTTTATCTTTTCGAGAAATTCAATTTGCTTTTCTGCCTTGAATTCAAAGTTTTCAATACTATAAAGTTTTGTAGTATGTCTTAAAGGGGTTGCAAAATCTGTATAGCCTTCCTGCATAGCATATAAAACCATCAATAAAGCTCCAAACGGCGGCCATCCCTGTGGCTGAAGCTCTTTAAGGATTTCTATCACATAAGGTCTATAAGCGATGGCTCCTACTCCAGGAATGGAAAGGAGGTTATTTTCATGATACCCGGAATCCCCGGGAACATCTTCATCGGTTTTCCATTCCCAGAAATAGTTTTCATAGGACTGGAAATATGCCTTTAATTCCATTCTCTTGATTTTTCAGTAAGACGGAATGAACTTACGGACAATGGCCGGAAATCTGTTTTCTTTATGGCAAGATAATTTCCGTTCTCATCCCATAGCAGCCACTCATCTAACTCTTTATTATATTTCTGCTGCAAGAAGGTACTCAGATTTTTAAACTCAAAATCAAAACCGGAAGGTAAAAGATGCCCGTCTTTTGTCCAATATGTTTTTCCCGGAAGACTTAATAGCGGAGTTCCTAAAAAAAGAGCCTGATCTTCTATTACAGTCCATTCTATTTTTTCCAGCCTGAATTTTGGCAACGCTGCAATACTTTCTCTGATATCTGTAATTTTGCTTATTAAAGCAATGACAGGATGTTCTTCATTACTTTCCTTTAATCTTATCTGAACTTTTTCACTGATCCCGAAGTAATTCTGATTGGAAGCGGGAAAAGTAAGACGTAAAGCCTTGTCAATAGGCATCCAAAGCAATGCCGTTCTCATTTTTTTACTGGGAACCAATGCGTCTTTTTTAAATAAAAGGCCTTCACGCAGTTCGTACAATAAAAAGTTAGGTAACTGGTGAAGCTCTGAAGCTGATACCTGTTCATCTGTAAATCCTTTGAGCCATATGATCTCATCATCCGTTGCAACATACACATTCTTCCAGTCTCTGATAGAGCCCAGATAATCTTCATCTGTACGGGGAATTTCTGCCCAGAATTCTTTTATATTGTCTGAAGAATTTTCTGCCATAAGCTTTCAATTTCCTGCTGAATGTATTGTTTTTGTTCAGGGTTTCTTATCCAGTCACAACGGGTCTGGAGATATCTCAGTTTATCTTTGATTACATTTTGTTCTTCAAAGCTTAGTGGTCCCTGATTCCATTTATCCACAAGAATTTTCACATCCTTCATCACCTCTTCCGGATTGGGAGTTTTGTTCTGCATCGCCTGTGGATGAGAATTCGGGTGATCGTCTTTCTCAATGGTTCTATTGATAATTCCTTCCAGAATTTCAATCTGCTCTTCTGTATCCCAGATATGTTTTAAAACCCAAAGGTCTGAAAGAACAGCTTCTTTTCTTCCACAAATAAGAGCACTTGCAGCGATGAGGTTCTGAAGTTTCACAGCTCTACGATCTGAAATAGCAATTCCTGTATTTCTGAGACTCATGATCGTATTCAGATAAACTTCATAAATTGGTTTTAAATCTATTGTTCTGCACAGGTTCTGCAATTCTCTGATTTCATTGGCATGAATCTCAGGAATTTCTGTCTCTTCTACATTTTCCAGCTTTCTTCCTGCTAAAAGTACCTGCTGTAAAAGCTCAGGATTAACATAATCCACATTGATTCTTACCAGAAAACGGTCGAATAATGCATTCAGAGCTTCATCTTCCGGAAGAGCATTACTGGCTCCTACAAACATTAAAGCGGGTAAATGTTTTGTTTCTTTTCCTCTTTTGAAGATCTTTTCATTAAGCGCCATCAGAAGAGAATTCAAAATAGCAGAATTGGCATTGAAGATCTCATCCAGAAAAACCATAGAAGCCTCAGGCATCATTCCTTCGGTATTGGTCAAAAGTTCACCTTCTTTTAATTTTCTGATATCAAAAGGCCCGAAGATTTCATTCGGCTCTGTAAAACGGGTTAAAAGATATTCAAAATTCTTTCCGTCTTTTACGGTTTTAGCCAGAGTTCTGACAATGGCTGACTTTGCTGTTCCCGGAGGACCGTATAAAAAAGCATTTTCTCTTGCCAAAAGACAGATTCCCAACAGGTCTACGACATCATTTTTACCTACAAAGGTATCTTTTACGTAGTTCAGAACGGTATTGAGCGTATTGATATTCTGTATCATTGATTTTCTTCTGTTATTATTTTTAGTTCTCTCCAGAATGCTTCTTTGTGCATTCCAAATTCTGCCATAAGCAGTTTATTGATCAACGGAATTTCCGCCAGTTTATAGTCTCTTTTTTCAACAATTCTCTCCAGATATAATTTCCGGTAGGTTTTATCTTTGAGCTCTTCTTCCCAATTTACTGTTTCCAGATCAAGATCATACCCTACCCCTGAATAGTGAAATTCTGTAAGGATGTTTTCAAGCATTTTAATAAGCGGATCTTCAGGATCTACTGAATTCAGGGCAATGATAACTTCTGGAAGAAATCTTAATGATAAGTCTGCAGACAGAATAGAAGAAATATCTCTGTTTCCTTTAAACTTAGGAATGAGACTTTCAAGATTGTTTGCTGTATTTTCCCTTATCAGGTATAACTGAGCACTATGGTACAATACTTTTGCAGCCCAAACAGCCGCTGTGGTATTACAGGTTAGCTGATCGGACAGAAATTCTAATCTTTCTTTTTCAAATTCTGCTTCAAAATATACTTCTGCTTCTTGCTCTTCTTTCGTGGAGATCGTTTGAATATTAGAAAAAAGAGTGATGCATTCGTTCTTCCTCAGCACAAAGATTGTATCTAAAATGGTGATTTGGGTTCCATCATCTAACAAAAATAGAATTATTTCGTTGAGAATAAAATTTTTAGAAAGAGGATTGATGTTAAATTATGGTACTGATAAAAAAATATGGCTTTTACGAGTGTAAATGCACAAATTTCACTTTGAAAGAGTATTTTTTATAGGTTGGAAAACGCAAAGGCGCAAAAAATTTTTCTTCCTACACGCTTTTAAGGCGCAAGGATTTTATCTGCGATAAAATTGTATACCGCTAAATCATTGCCACGAATGCTCGAATAAAAATGATAAATATATAATTTCACCGATAAAATCTATGTTCCTATGTTGTTTTATTTTTTTAAGCCACATAGGAGTTTAGAGCCGGGTCATTCGTGCATTCGTGGCAAAATATTAGCAATTTTGCGATAGCTGAAAATCTTCGATTTTCTTGCGCTTAAAAACAGTATTTTATTTAAAATTCTTTGCACCCTTGCGTTATCCAACAGTAACAGTACAAGATTTGTCAGAATAAAGAGATTGCATTGTCTCTGGCGCTCCTAGCAATGACGGGTTAGGCTACTATTTCAATAATATTGTTTTCCGGATCCAGGATGACACTTTCGTAATAGCCATCACCTGTTGTTCTTGGTTCTCCGGCAATAGTATAGCCGTCATTTCTTAAAGTTTCTGTGAACTCATTTACTTTTCCTTTGCTTCCTGCAGAGAATGCAAAATGGATAATTCCGAACTGTTGATACTCGTAGGAATTTTCACTTTCCTTAAGATCTGGTCTGGTCATGATTTCAAGGCGGCATCCATTCTCAAAACTGAGAAAGTAAGATTCAAAATTTTTGACAGGATTTATATACTTTTCGTTGGAAACCGCACCGAAATATTTCTGATAAAATGCTCTGGTTTTTTCAAGGTCTTTTACCCACACGGCAATATGTTCTATTTTCATTTTAAAACTTTAATACAATTAATGCTGCAAAATTAGTTTGGACAACCATGCTATATCCGCTCTCTGTTATGCTATCTTTGTTCTGTATTTACCTGTTTTTCTTTGAAGAAATATTTTTTTGTCAATAAAAAATAAAGATTCCAAGACCAGGGCTATAAAACAATAAATAAAATATTTATATACAATTATTTACCTATTAGATTCTTATAAATCTGTTTCTTCATTTCACTTCTCACAATGATGAGGTCAATATAAAAGTTATTATCTTTGCGCCATTCAAAATAACATTATGAGTATTCACATCAGTGCAAAAAAAGGAGAAATTGCTAAAGTAGTATTGCAGCCGGGGGATCCGCTTCGTGCACAGTATATTGCTGAAAATTATTTAGAAAATGCAAAACTGGTAAGCAAAACCAGAGGTATCTTTTATTATACAGGTCTTTACAAAGGTAAAGAGATCACTGTAGGAGCGAGTGGAATGGGATTCCCAAGTATCGGGATCTATTCTTTTGAGCTGTTTACAGAATATGAAGTAGATACGATCATCAGAATCGGAACATGTGGAGCTTACAATACAGACCTTAAGCTTTTTGATATTTTAAATATTGAAAACGCTGCCAGCGAAAGTACATATGCTAAATATGCATGGGGAATTGAAGGCGATATCCTTTCTCACCAGGGAAATATCTTTAATACGATCAATGAAACGTCTAAAGAATTATCTATTGATGCTAAAGCAATCAATATCCACAGTAGTGATATTTTCTACAGAAAAGATCCTAACACTCCTGAAATTGCTACAAGATACAACTGCCCAGCAGTAGAAATGGAAGCTTTCGGATTGTTTGCAAATGCGCAGCACTTAGGTAAAAATGCAGCTACGATCTTAACGGTAACTGACATTATCCCAACTCATGAGAAAATTTCTGCAGACGAGAGAGAAACTGCTTTGAAACCAATGATGGAATTGGCTTTAGAGTCTGCTATTAAAAGTTTATAAGAAAAGGCTTACCTTTTCAACAATATAAAAAAAGAGCTTTACTGTATCAGTAGAGCTCTTTTTTATAGTCTGAAAAAATTTCTGGCGGTTTCTGTTGTCTCATCCGCAACTTCAGAAATGTCGATCTTCTTCAAATGGGCAATGGCCTGTGCCACATAAGGCAGGAATGATGGTTCATTTCTTCTGTTCTGCATTCTCGGCATATTTTTCGGAAGCATGAAGGGCGCATCTGTTTCAATCATCATTCTGTCCAGCGGAACATATCGGATGACTTCTTCTAAATGTTTAAATCTTTTTTCATCACTGATAGCTCCGGTGAATCCCAGATAAAATCCTTTGTCCAGATAAGTTTTTGCTTCGTCTAATGTTCCTGTAAAACAGTGTACAACGGCATCCGGTAATTTGGAAAGATATTCATCTGTAATTTCATTAAACCTTTTAAAGGCTGACCTTTCATGAAGGAAAAGAGGTTTATTCACTTCTATTGCCAAT
Organism: Chryseobacterium sp. CH25; assembly: GCF_004119455.1. Lineage (GTDB taxonomy): Bacteria > Bacteroidota > Bacteroidia > Flavobacteriales > Weeksellaceae > Chryseobacterium. The sequence continues at coordinate 140,984 of NZ_NRQT01000012.1, read as the reverse complement.
TCTAATTGAGCTTGATAGCATTTTTCCTGAACAGGTCTTGGTGAAAAATCACGATCGAAATCCAGCCCGCACTCTCCTACTGAAATGACCTGATTCTGTTTCAACAATTTTCTGAGTTCATTAATACTTTCATGGTTAAAAGATTTTGCATCATGGGGATGAATACCTGCTGTTGAAAATAAAATATCAGGATAATCTTCTGCAATGGCTGCAGATTCTTTGCTTCCGCGGACGCTTGTTCCGGTGAGGATCATATAGTCTACTCCATTATCCAGAGCTCGGTTAATAATTTCTTCTTGTTCATTGTAGAACTGTTTATTGGTCAGGTTAATGCCAATATCAATGTATGTATTCATTTGTTTTAACTTTTGTATTATTTAAGAGGCTGGAAGCTGGAAGAACGAAGCTGGATGTTACTTTTGGTCATATTATTACTTATAGTCAGCATAAAAGCTATTAAAAAATATGATAAAGAATGTAATAGTCAGTCTTCATGATGTTCATAACTTCCCTCTTCCAACTTCCAGCCTTTATAACCTCTACTCGGTTATTTATTTTATCCGGGTTGTAATTTCCCAGTTTTCGTTTTGTTTTGGATTAGATTCTTTTGTCATGACAAGCCTGAAATTAAGTACTCCTTTATTTTTATTGCTGAAAATATAGAAGGACAGGTTTCCTATCTTAGCTTCATCTTCAGAAATTTTGTGAGTGAAATAATAATTCTGAATAATGGAGAGGTCCTTCTGAAGAACTGTATTGGTATTTTTAGCTAAAAAGCTCAGAAACTGATTGCCTTTTTCTCCAATTGATTTGGCATCTGTATCTGTTATTTTATAATTTCCTTCAAAAATAATCACCAGATTATCACATCCGGACAATTCTGCTGAGGCTTCAAAGCCTTTTGAAATATATTTTTCTTCTATTGTTTCAGTATAATTATGTCTGTCAATACTTCTTTGATGTTCTGTACTTGGATTAAAGATTTTTTTATCTTTCCATTGAGCCAGGGAACAATTTGTTAAGTAGGACTCCTCAAAGACATTTCCATCTTTGTAAATAAAAGAAAGATCTGTAGATTCAAGGCTGTCTACAGGTTTATTGTAGGAACGGTAGTTCTGCATTGCAGTAGCTTTCAACTTCCCGCTTTCATAGGAAATCCCGTCAAGGATGTTGTATGAAAAAGGAGCTGACTCCTGTATTTCATGCCTTTCGCTGATCTTATGGTCTTTACCCATGATGATATACTGGACCTCAGAATTTGTATTGGCATTTCCGCCCAGCATTCCTTCGGAGTTTCTTTCAATGATATAATCTGTAATTCCGTCATTATTAAAATCATCATTAGCAATTTTATGATAGGTTACGCTATATGAATCACCATCATTATGGAAAGAAACGGTATAATTTTTATAATCTATTTCTTCAGGTTTTTCATTACCAACTTCTTCATCCAGCAATACTTTTAGGATATCAAAATCTTTTTGTGATTCTGCATCGGGAAGTCTGTTTACGACAGTTAATGAGTCTTTCTTTTTTTCAGGTTTTCTGTTTTCTTTTCCTTTACAGGCAAGCAGTGTTAATGCAAAAGCCGACATTAAGATATATTTCATAATCATGGTTTTTGTGTTTTGGTCAGATCACGTCTGAAATATTCGGGCAAAATTACTCTTCAAAAACGCAATCTTTTTGCGTAGTGAAAAAATTTGGTTTAACTTGATTGAAAAATACAGGATAAAAAAACGTTTCCAGTTTTCTACTTCCAGTCTTTTTATTCATTGATAAATTTTTCCAGAAACCCTATCAGTTTTTTTCCACCATGGCTCCAGCGGATACCATGTCCTTTTTTTCTCTGACTTCAAAAACGAGTTCGTGTTTATAGTGAAAGAAAACATTCCACCAGGTTCTATTTTCTAGAATATACTGTATTTTCTGCATCATCATTTTCTGTTTCTGTTGGTTATTTCCTTTTACTTCACCCCAGAAATCATCATCATTCATTCTTCCGGTATGCTTTTCCCAGGCGCGCTGGGCAATGCTCATTTCTTCGTTAAATGGTTTCTGACAGGCTTCTATCAACACAGAATCCAGTGGTGGAATCGCTTGTTCATCACGAATACTGGCAGAAGTCAGTCTTTGCCCTAACCCAATCAACCAGTTTTCAAATGGGATAGATTCCAACTGTTTTGCCTTCACCTCATCTGCATCATTGCTATTAAGAATACTGATAAATTGATTAAAGATCTCATCTCTGTTGATCTCAATTTCTTCGTTAAAATAAGGAAGATTCCATTCCAGAGTCTTATCCTGATATTTCTGAATATTCTCTGACAGTTTTTTTAAATGTTCTTCTTTTACAATGGCTTCATATTTTTCCTGCCAGGCATCTGAAATCCATGGAATATAGTGTTCAAACTTATTCATCGTAACATTGTATCAGATTAGCAAATAGATTTTCTTCCTTAATGAGATAACCGATGAGATTGAACCACGCTTTACAGTGATCCAGAATCCAGGCATCTGAAGAAATAATAATTTCATAGCTTTCCGCAAGAAATTTATCCGGACTGAACTGTAATTCAACTTCCCAATTCAGTTGATTTTCAACAGCAAAATCCAGGACGATCTGTTTAATTCTTCCACTATTGGAAACTGGTTGGTCAAAAACCCAGATCAATTTCTGAGTCTGAGCTTTCTGAAAAAATACAGCGACAAGCTCTATTGCTCTCTGAGTCTGGTTTACCCGCTTATAAGTACCATGAACACCGGACAGATCACGGAAACATCCATCAACCCCTTCAAAAATATAGGCTTCTGACAATAGACTTTCCAATAGGATCAATACATTAAAGCCATCAAGATAAATAGTTTTATTTTTCAAAGCTGAAATATCCTGATGTTTCAATCTTCTGTCATGAATTTGTCCTTCAGATGCTGATGCACCACGGAGTACCTGTACCTGGCGAGTTTTCAGCCTGTATCTGTTTCCAACAAGGTCTGAGGCTGCTTTTTCGGCATACCCTCTTGTGAGCAGGTACTGCATATCCTGAACAGCCAGTTTTAGTTTACTGATCTGTTTCTCTGAACCGAACAAGGTATCGTCGCCTGTATTTTTTCCACGGTTTCTGTTATTCATACTCAAAAATATAAGTTTTTTAAACATAAAGCTCTCGCAGATTATGCGGATCACGCAGATTCTTCCAATATCATCTGTGAGAATCTTTGAAATCAACAGGAAATAAAATATAATTTTCTGAAAACTTCAGCTTTAAAATATAGCAAATAATTGCCTGTACAGAAGGTTTATTGTACTTTTAAGGCAAATGCACCACGTCATGAAAATACCTTATCAGTTTTCCATTATGATACTCTTTTTTTCTTTCTGCCTGTTCTTTCAAAGTTGTGAAAGTAAAGGAAAAGAGAAGATTGGGGATATTTTTAGTGTAAAAAAGGAAACAGTAAAGCTGAAAAATGTGGATAACTTTGATAAGAATACCCAAACAATCCATGTTTTGGTTGCTTTATGTGATAATAAATACCAGGGAATTGTTCCGGTTCCTGAAAAAATAGGAAATGGTCAGGATCCCAACCAGAATTTGTATTGGGGAGCAGCTTATGGAATCAGGACTTACTTCAAAAAGAGCAAGGAATGGAAATTTTTAAAATCTGAAAAAAAGGATTCAATAAGAATGGAAAGGCTTGTTTTTCAACATACATCCAAGAAAAACTACTATCTGGTTGCAGATTCTTATGATGGTGAGTATATTAAAAGCTGTACGAAAGATTTTTTCTACAGCAGTTCGGGACAGATGAAAGATGTACTTTCCGTTAATAACACCAAAATCGGACTTTACGGAAATGCTAAACTTGTTTCCTATGTAGGCCATGATGGATTAATGGATTTCCAGTTGTCGGAATCCTTCAAAAACACAGATAAAAAAGCTAGAGACTGCATCATCTTAGCCTGTTACAGTAAGAAATTCTTTTCACCTTTATTACAGGAAACCAAGGCTAATCCTTTGGTATGGACCAGCCATCTGATGGCTCCTGAGGCTTATATTCTTCATGATGCTTTAACGGGATATATCAATAATGAATCTGGTGAACAGATCAGAAGCCGGGCGGCACTGGCTTATTCAAAATACCAGAAATGCAGTGTAAAAGCGGCTAGAAATCTTTTGGTGACAGGCTGGTAATATCATATTATTTAATTTATCAGAATATCTGTTATATTTTTTACAACAAAAGAGATATTTTATACAAAGTTTCTGAGATGTATTCGGGATAAGTTTGCAAAGACTTAAAAAATACCCCTTATGAATACACTGAAAAAATTATGTTATCTGTCTGCAGCGATATTTTTATCTGCTTCTTTCGTTTCATGTTCCAGCGATGACAACGAAATTGTGATTGAACAGCAGACTCCCTCACAGGTTCTGGCTTCCACTCCATGGGAAACTACAGGAGCTAAGGATAAAAATGGTGCTAATGTAGCGTTAACAGATGCCAGCGTTGCTGGATATGTAGGGTTTGCTTACTTTAAAGCAGACGGCAGTTTTGCCATTTACAACTTAACTGATGTATTGAGATCAAGAGGAACATGGTCTGTAGATGCTCAGGGAAAAACGAGAACGATTACCGCTTTAAACCCGGATGCAACAACCATTTTTAAACGTGATGTTGAAATTCTTGTATTAAACAGAAATGAATTCACATACAGAATCCGTCCTAATGCTGCTGACCAATCTATTTATTATGACATTATCCATACAAGAACGGCTCATGCAGAACCTAAAAACGGACAGCTTACATTAGCTTCTACTCCATGGAAAACTACAGGTGCTAAAAATAACAGCGGAAATGATGTAGATTTGAGCAATGCCAGTGTAGCAGGTTATGTAGGATATTCTTACTTCAAAGCTAATGGAACTTTTAAAATTTTCGGCTTAAATGATGTTCTAAGATCTCAGGGAAATTGGTCTATCTCTCCCGATGGAAAGACAAGAACTCTTGTTGCTTTAGATGCAAGCGGAAATGTAATTTTCACCCGTACTGTTGAAATTCTTGTACTGAACGAAACTACGTTTACTTACAGAATTACTCCGGATGCAGCCCAACCAACTGTATTTTACGATATCATTCATACTAAGGATTCTCACAAGGAACCTCAGTAATGATTATTTTTTTGATAATAAAGAAAACCTGCTCATTATGGGCAGGTTTTTAAGTTTCTTTTCTTACCAATATTCTTCCCACCATTTTTTCCAGGTTACATTTTCTAGCTGGTCCAAATCTACTTTTTCACCTATAACGGGTAAAGTAATGGGCTGATTGTGATCTTCTGCATTTTTAGCAGCCAGTTCCACAGGTTCAAACCAGGCATGCTGAGCCAACTTGAATTTTGAATGGTGCACTGGAATAAAGTTTTTTGCTTTTAATTCTTTCACTTCTCCTATAAGCTGATCCGGTAGTGTATGAATGTAGGGCCACTTTTCGTTGTATTGCCCACATTCCATTACTGCAAGATCAAACGGGCCATACTTTTCTCCAATTTCTGTAAAATGGTTTCCGTAACCGCTGTCACCGCCTAAAAACAGATTTTTAGTGGGTGTTTTCAGAACAAAAGAGGTCCAAAGTGAAATATTCCTGTTCAGTAACCTTCCGGAGAAGTGTCTTGCCGGAGTAAGCGTAATTCTGAAACCTTCTGCAATATCTATACTTTCCCACCAGTTTTTTCGATGATCTTTTCCGATTTCCAGCCCCAGTATTCGAAATGCTGTCCTGTTCCCAGTCCACAAATTACTTTTCCTACTCTGTTTTTCAGTTCCTGTACCGTTTTATAATCTAAATGATCCCAATGATCGTGAGAGATCAACAGGAAGTCTATATCCGGCATATGTTCCGGCTTATAATAATCTGCTCCTGGAAACGCTTTTATGGATCCTGGCATTGGAGAGGCATTTCCACTGAAGACAGGGTCTATCAAAAATTTCTTTCCGTCAACCTGTATAAAATACGAGCTATGCCCGAACCATACCAATACATTTTCTTCAGGAGAAAGTTTTTTCAAATCGGTAATCACAAATGGAAGGGCAGACTTTGGAGATGTATTTTCCACTTTGCACAAGCTGTTAAGGAGTGCTTTGGTCATACTTTCTCCTTCCAATAGAGCTGGTGTGATGAGTATATTCTGGAATTTCCCGTTATTATAATTGGAAAGCGTACTGAAGTATTCCTTTCTTTTTTCATCAGGAAACTGTCCGAGCTGTTTTACTAAATTCATTTTTTATTCTTTACATTCTCAGCCTTTCTTCTTCAAGATCCAGCCTTGTTAAATAATGTCTTATATATTCTTCGTCAATATTTGGATTCCGTCTGTTTTCTTCCCGAAGCCAGATGCGTTGCTGTTCCAAGGTTTCAAAGTAGATTTCTTTGGCTTCATCTGTAAGTTTATGTACAGAATCTTCTCTATCTTCCTGCTCCCAGCGGTCCATCAATTTATTGAAATATTCATTTTCACTTCTTCTTTCTTTATAATTTTCATTAAGATAGCTGAAGGCTACCCGGCGCATTTCTTTTCTTAAAAAGTGTTCTGATTCTTCTTCAGACAGATATCCACCACCAGTATCTGATACATTAAGCTTTGTAATGAGTGCCGGTAATGTAAGCCCCTGAATGATAAGAGTGGCTAGAATCACAATAAAGGTAATAAAGAGAATGAGATCACGATGGGGAAAAGGCTGCCCGTTATCCATTACCACAGGAATTGATAAGGCTGCAGCTAATGAAACTACTCCACGCATTCCGGTCCAGCTCATGAGTATCGGTGCTTTCATTCCTGGGTTTCTATCAGCTACATTAATGAAGTTTCGCATAATAAGGGTTACAAAGACCGCTCCAAAAGAGGATAAAAACCGTACAATAATGAGCACTGCTGTAATGAGTAATCCATATGTAACTGCATCAGAAAGGCTTATTCCTTCTTTGTCTAATCCTACCATAATCTCAGGAAGATCTAAACCAATCAACAGGAATACAATCCCATTAATCAGGAATACAAAGCTTTCCCATACATTGGAACCTTTGAGCCTTGATTCGGAAGTTCTGAAAATTTCATGCCTTCTAACGGAAAGAAACAATCCACCGGCTACTACAGCCAAAACACCGGATGAATGAACTTCTTCCGCAGCAATATACATCACATACGGAGCCACTAAACTGAGAATAGCATCCATATTGACATCTGTAGGAAATATTTTTTCAATTTTAAGAAATATAAAAGCGAGTACAACGCCTATTCCCAATCCTCCAAATACCATCCATCCAAAACTTACTACAGCATCCTGCCAGATAAACTGCCCGGTGGCTACAGCTACCATGGCAAATCTGAAAATGATCAGAGAGGAAGCATCATTAAAGAGACTTTCACCTTCTAAAACGGTAGATAAGTTTTTAGGAACTTTCACAAATTTTAAAATAGCTCCTGCACTCACAGCATCAGGTGGAGAAACAATTCCTCCCAGTACAAAACCTAGTGCTAAAGAGAATCCCGGAATATATGAATTGGCAACAAAGGCTACTGATATAGCGGTAAGAAATACTACAATAAAGGCAAAACTGGTAATGATCCGCCTCATTTTCCAGATTTCTTTCCATGAAACAGCAAAAGCAGCTTCATATAATAAGGGTGGTAAAAAAATGATAAATATAAGTTCAGGATCAATTTTTATAGGGGGAAGACCAGGAATAAAACTGATAAGAAGGCCGGCAATCACCAATATAATAGGATATGCAACTCTTAAACGGTTAGCCAGCATAATGGCTGCAATAATCACCAGAACCAGTCCCAGATAATAAATGAAATTTTCCACCATTTGTTTCTCAGTTAATTTTTAAACCAATTTATATATTTTTTGAGAAATATGATGTTTTTTTATCTGATTTTCAAACTTAACCGAAAAATATCTATAAGTGCCCAACTTCAAGGGTTTTCAATTATAAATTAAAAAAAGCTGTATCAAAAGCGTCAATCTGAGCACAGACCAGAATGGTAAAAACCTTTTTTTGACTTTTGATACAACCTCTTTCAGGTAAGTTTTATTAAGCTAATTTTTGTTGAAAAAATGGAACTAATTGGCCTACTGCTTCATTAACATAGTTTTCTCTGTCATATAAAGACATGTGGTTGGCTCCTTCAATAATATATTTTCTTTTGTCTGCAGAGGCAGCACGTTCAAGTAAATCATCACTCATCCAAGCGCTCCCCGCTACACTTCCTACAATGGCTAATAACGGTTGGGTAAAGAAAGCTTCTGCTTTATTGTAAGCATCATAAGAGATAATCTGAGTTAAGCTTCTTGCTGTTGCAAAACCTGGTGCTGTAGGATACTGGCAACGGTCTGTATGATAATATTCCCAAGCTTCTCTTAATTCTTCATTAGGTGCATCTTCTTCTCTCATTGGGGCTAATGGAATGGTCTGAACATCCGGATTGTTGGCATCTGCAGTTCTTGCATTGGAACCCGCCAATAAGTAAGGCAATGCATCTGCATCTTTTACATTGTTTTCCCACCCATTTCTGAACATAGATCCGATATTGACAGCGCTTACCATTCCCACTGCTTTAATTCTATGATCGTTGATGGCTGCATTAGCAGTATATCCTGCTCCTGCGCAAATTCCCATAGCTCCGATGTTTTCGGTATCTACATATGGAAGTGTTGTTAAATAATCGATCACTGCACTTACATCTTCTGTTCTGATATAAGGATTTTCCAATTGACGTGGCTCTCCTGTACTTTCTCCCTGATAAGAGGCATCATAAGCAATGGTTATGAAACCCTGCTCAGAAAGTTTTTTAGCATATAAACCTGCAGTCTGTTCTTTTACCCCTCCTCCTGGATGGGATACTACTACGGCAGGATATTTTTTGTCTGAATTAAAACCTTCCGGAAAATTGATAATTGCTGATAAGATAATCTCCTGAGCATTTCTGTTTTTAATACTGATTTTTTCCTGTGACATGACTTTGTATTTTATTTGTTATTTTTTGATAGATCAAAGGTAAAGCAAGAATTACTTTGAAAACGGAGACGCATTACCTGAAAACAGATACATTTTACTTTCCAAGTTCTGATTAATATAATTTTTTTGGGGGGGAAAATTTTGATATTGGATCGTTGTAAACCACCCCGTCAAAAATTCTTTGAATTTTTGCCACCCCTCCGGAGGAGGGGAATGATGAAAGACCTTTCTTATTGATTTTTGTGAAAGTATTCTGTAAGAGCCGCCTTATTACTTATTACTTATTACTTATTACTTATTACTTATTACTTATTACTTATTATCCCTAGCCCCGATAGTAACGGTTACCCCGCAACAAGGATTGGGGCACAAAAGGGTTTGAGCATTGGAGCATACTGGCGTGAGGAGTATGAGTGGATAGCGGGAAGAAGCTCCTGAAATAAGAAAGACAACTCATAGAGCTGCCTTTTAAATAATATGTTGAATGAATTACTTATTGATTTCTGAAAACTTTAGGTGAAAGCCCAGTCTTTTTCCGGAAGAATCTTGCGAAGTAGTTGGGATAATCGAAACCCAGGCTATAAGAGATTTCACTTACAGAAAGAGTTGTATTTTTAAGTTTATCCTTCGCCTGTTTTATAACATAGTCATGAATGTGGTCCAAAGGAGATTTCCCTGTAAAATGCTTGATAAGGTCTCCAAAATAATTGGGGGAAAGGTTACTTTTCTGTGCAAAATACGCTACGGAAGGAAGCCCGGCCAGATTTTCGTTTTCTACGAAGTAGTGGTCCAAGTTTTTATAAAATTCATCAATAACCCTGTGATAAATTTCACTTCTGGTATCAAACTGACGATCATAAAAATCTTTGACATAAGTAAGAATTAAATTAACGTAAGAAATAATAACCGTTCGCGAATAGTATTCTTTCTGAAATTCATTATTGGCTTTTCTGAAAAGATCCCACAAAATATTTTCTTCTTCTTTGGTAAGGAACAGAGCCTCATGATTATTATAGTGTACAAAACTGTAATCTTTGGCATATTTTTCAAGGTATTTGGCCCCCACCATGATACACAGTCCGGAAAATGGTGGAGCAATCTCCCACTCCAGTGTGTTTTGAGGGCAATCCACATACATATACGATGAGTCTGACTGATCTTCAAGAAGTGGATAGGATGTAAATTTCACTTCCATGGGTGGTTTAATCGCCAAAAGATAAAAATCAATGGTTACCGGCTCAGATTTCAGTCTGATATCATTCTGGGTTTCAAAATCTACAATGTGAAGGTCGTCACTTTTCAGTTGATCTACATTCAGATAGTGGCAAAATTCTGGAATATTTAATATTTTTATGCTCATTGTACAGGCTTTCAATAATGGGTAAAATTACAGATTTTGAGAGGTGTCATTATGATACATATTCAGGAAAAACAGAAACATTTTACTGTTTTCATTCTATTTCACAATCATTATTGTAATTAATGCCAGCAAGCCGCTTATCAATAATAAGATACTTGCTATAACAGCAATTTCCAGAATATGTTTCATATATCTTTTCCCATCAAATATAAATTTTTGTGGATGAATACTGAATTCCTCAAATACAAATGGATCTATTTTCAAATCCGGTCTGAAGCGGACAATTCCTTCTATAAATCTGGCCCGCAGAGCTCTTCCGTTTTTTATATAATGAGTACATCCAATATCTGTTCCATCAAACACTACCTTAGTTTCATTATGATCTATTCCTACAGCAAGGATCCATGTTTTCCTTTGCCTTGTGAGGTATACTTGATAGTCATCTGAAAGCAGAGACCGTCCCAACTGGCTGTAAAGAATGGCATCTACATTTCCGCTTTTTTTATAAAAGTGAATTCCTTTATCATCTACCATAATTTTTACGATGGCTATCCCTTTTCTTTTTCTGAAATATTGAAAAACCCTATACATGCCTACAGCCCAGACAGGATAATACAATACAGCAATAACAACAAGTACTTTTACATTCTCCGAAACTAAAAAAGGAAATAAAGCAATTGCTATAAACACAATCAATAACACTGCTGCTCCGAAAACATGTATGAGACAGGTCATTATCCAGCCAGGTTTGGAAACTAATGGTAAAAACTCTTTTCTAAAATCCTCTTGCATCTGTTCAAGATACGGAAAAAAATGAAAATAAAAAAGCCACAGTATTACCTGCAGCTCTGTACAAAATTGAAAATAAGATATGTTCTTAAAACTATGAGATGATATGTGTTTTTTCTGTAGTTGTATTATAAATTTCTGAGGTAACATTGTCTACAAATCTCCATTCTGCAAAGGATTCTCCTGCTGTAAACTTCACATGAAGATACCCTCTTTTATAAAGGTTAGCATATTCCAGATCATCAATAAGTGATGAAAATGCCTGAGCCAATGCAATTGCCTGACCAGGATCTGATGTGATTCCAAGATACCCCTCAAGACCCGGTGAAGAAACGGAACTACATGCTAACTCTGTTCCGATAACTTTCCCTTGTGCATTGGTAAGGGTTCCTAGCCATGCATTGTGGGTATCCCCAGCCAACACTACTACTTTTTTACCTGCAAGAATGGAGTACAGCTGTTCTCTTTCCATAAAATATCCGTCCCAGGCATCCAGATTATAAGGTAACGTTGTGGTAATTCGTGCAATTTCCTGCGGAGTAAGTGTGGGATCCTGAGCTTTGTGTCTGGCTTTTATAACCATCAGCTGGGCAATTGTATTCTGAAGTGCCTGCATGGTAGCCGGCTGTGCACTTCCAAGCTTTTTTATTTCTGCTAAAATCTTGTTAAGGAGCATCAGTAATTCTGCAGGAACCAGCATTTTGGTCATCAGAATCTGTTGTCCCAATACTTTCCATTTAGCAGTATCAGCATTGATCTGGGATCCTAACCACGACATTTGCTCGCTTCCAATCAGTTTCCTGTTAGAGTCTAAATAATCTGTCTTAAACTTCACCTGATCAAAATTTCCGGCATTATCAAGATAATCTGAGTATTCTAATTGCTTATCTCTGGCAATTACCCTAGTATCCATCATATAAAGGGAAAGAATATTTCCGAAATTGAAACTTCTGTAGATTCTAAGGTCTTTACCTGTTTTAAGAGGAATATATTCACTGTATGCCTGGAATGCTGCTTTTTTCTCAGTTCAAAACTACCTTCGTCAGGCTGATGGTTTTCTGCTCCGGATTTATAGGTATCATTTGCAAATTCATGGTCATCCCATACACAGATGAAAGGCTTTTTCTGATGAGCCAGCTGAAGGTTTTTGTCACCTCTGTACTGTCTGTATCTTTCTCTGTAATCGCTCAGGGTCAGGATTTCTTTCGCAGGTTTGTGCGCTCTTCCCAATTGGTTGGTATATGGATTGGTTCCGTATTGCCCCGGAGCATATTCATAGATGTAATCACCAAGGTGTACTACTACATCAGCCTCAGATTGAGCAACAGCCCCATATACATTGAAAAGTCCTGCAGGGAAATTAGAACATGATACCACTGCCATTTTCACATCATTTACAGAATCTGTTTTGGATGGTAATGTAATGGTTTCACCTGTTACACTAATTTCCTTGGTGGCAAGATTATAGAATCTATAATAATATTTGGTATTAGACGGAATATCCTGTACATCTATTGCCACTGTAAAATCATTAATAACTGAAGCACTTGCTTTACCCCGTCTTAAAACATTGGAAAAATTACTGTTTCTGCTTATTTCCCAAGTGATTTCAGAATCAATTCCTCCTGAATATCTTGTCCATAAAATTATTCCTGTTGCTGTAGGATCAAAACTGGCCACTCCGGTATCAAAACCAGAACTTTTAAGATTATCAGGAGCTGTTTCTCCTTCAGTAAAATGATCATCACTGCAACTTATAATTAAAGGTGCAATGAAAAGTCCGCCGGCTGCTAAGAGTGAATTTTTAAGAAACCGCCTTCTGTTAAGTAGATTGTTATTTTCCATCATTACTTTTTTTGCAAAGCAACGGTATCTGTGGAAGAAGGCTGTTAACTGAGTTTTAATTATTCTTTATGCTTTTTTTAAACATATGTTTAACATAGTATTTTTTATAGAATAACTAAAAATAAATTGAGAGGACTCATTGCCCTCTCAATTTATTTATTTTAGATATTCAAAAACATTTACAGACTGATATTTAGGACTCCGTTTTAAAAATTCACTAAAAAATGCGGCATGAGTAGCCCCGGAAATAATCAGGACTTTATCATTTCCCGAAAGCGGAATCTGATTAAGATTAGAATACATTCTCAGGTTTCTTCGGTAATATTTGGCTGCTTCATCCGCTCCCTCAAAATTATTTGCTGTACTTACATACGTTAAAATATCAGCATTAGCTGTAATCAGCTCCTGTAAAGTGGATTCTTTATTATAATCAATAAGTTTTTCTTTTACAGAAAGAGTTTCCTGCCTTCCAAATCCTTCAATAAAAGTGGTTATAAAATGTTTATAAGTGGCGTTATCTACTTGATTTTTAAGTTGTTCTCCTATTCTATAATTATAATTACCCGTTTCCTGCTCATCAATTCCGTATATTTTTTTCACGTTAGCTATTTTTGCAATCTGATAGGCAAGCAATGAAACTTCACCTTCATAAGCTGTTTTAAAGTTTTTATCCTTTAAGAAGTTCTGATAATCCTGCTGAATCTTTTCATTCATAGCTGGAATAAGCTCAACGCAAATAACTGTTGGTTTAAACTCTGCAAGCAGTTTTGCAATTTCTAAAACTTCTTTTTGGCTTTTCTCACTCTTCGGATCAAAACTAACCTTTGCCGCATCCGGTGTTTTTCCCATATGAAAGGTAGCAAAATTAAGTACCGCTATCTTTTGTGCTGATAACAACATACTCATCAAAAACCCACAAATAACACTTATTCTTTTCATGATTTTAATTTATGGTTCAAAAATAGAAACTAGCTTAAATGGAAACAACCTTATATCGACGAAACATAATATTTATCCGACGAAAGATTTAAAAAGTCTTCAAAGAACTCCTTTCTATTACACTAAAATAAAGGAAAAAATAGAGAAAGAGATCACCGTAAAAAGTGTTATGTATAAATAAAAAACCGCTCACATTATGTAAGCGGTTGATTTTCTGTGGTCCCACCTGGGCTCGAACCAAAGTACATCTGGGTTACACCCAGTATCCCTAACCTACTGAGCATACAATACATATGATTCAATTACTAATACTCTCTTTTTATGGCTATGCCTAAAACTATGCCTTTTCATCTAAAAAAAACTCCCAACATAACAGTAGTTAGTTATTAGTTAGTATTCTTCTTTAGATTTATATAATTCTTTATAGTATCACTTTGCCATATCTCCTTAGAACTCGAATCTTTGATGCTGAGCTTTCCTTCCCTATAACCTGCTTCAGTATCTAAATTCCAAATGTTATACTTATTCATAGTTTTTTTTTGTTTCATCCCTATTAAGTGTAGGAGTATGACCTATGAATATTTCTTTATGAGCTTCAAATATTCTGAATTCTTTTGGAAGCTGTTCTGTTTTATTATCCATAGCTAATTCCCATAGGGTTCTATCCCAATAGTATGTGTTAGGATTGTCATTTCCTAGACCACTATGAGAAGTGAATCCTGCATGAACACTGAGGAACCTATTCTTAGCAGACTCAAAGTTTTCAAATAAACCAAAGCATGAGTCTGTCTGGTTAATTTCATAAAGAACTACAAAAGACATATCTTAAAATTTATCTTCTTCTGTAAGTCTGACCTTTAAAGCAACAGCTATCTTTATTTTGTGATTTAGTTGTAATCTTTCAGCAAGGGTAAGCTCTCTTTCTTTTTCTACCTCTCTCATTTCCTTTATTTCTGCTAGTATCTTATCAAAATTAGCCCTTGAAATCTCAATTGAATGCCTCATCTCTATTTTTCAGATTTTCTTTTAATAAGCCAAAATATTAAAATGATAAGTCCATTAGGTATAAGGCTTCCTAAAATATAAGTTCCTGTCACATTAGGAGTTTCTCTTATCTGTGGAAATCTGATAAATAGGAATTGCAATGTACAAAGGATTGTTACAATCCAGAATACTGTTATCCAAGTTGAATTTTTCTTTTTCATAAGTTTGTTTTAACATTAGTTTATTTGATATTGTTTTGAATAGTTATTATTCTAGCATAGTATTGATGTAAGTAAATGAATTGGAAAAGTAAATCAGTCTAATTTCTTTACTAGCAGGAAAATAGATATTCCAATAGTTCACTTTTCTAGTCATAAACTTGTGTATGATAGTGCCATCAGTATGAATTTCAAGAGTGAATTCTGAGTCTAAAAACCTCTCTATTATGGCTTTATTAAGTCTATTATAGTAGATTTCTGATTTCTGATCAAACTCAAGGATCACAACTTCCAACAAATCCCAATAGAATATAAGTTCTGTTCTGTGAGGGGTGAAGTTTAGAAACTTTTTAACCTCACTTCCTACCCATAGATAACTACAATAAGAATTATCAGGAATGCTGTCTACTATACTCATTAGGCTCAGTTCCCAGTTGTCATATTGATAACCTATACGAAATGGTATTGTTAGTTTCATATTAGTGTTGAGATTAAAAAACCACCTGCTTTGAGGTGGTTTTACTTCTATTAATAATCTTCTAAAGGCTTTCAAGTAACTGAACTAGTTTTAAGGCATTAGCCTTACTATTCATTGGCAATGAGACTGAATTTTTACCATCTCCTTTGTACTTGACACATTCTGAGTCATCAATACACTCTACTGTAACAAAATACTTTGCATAGCTATAATATTTGTCATTATATTCATAGTAATAGCTAACTTTATTGAGAGGAAACCTAAAGCCATCAATATTAAGGATATTACTATTAGAATTATAAGTTATTATTTTGCCCAGCTTTGCAGGAGAGTTTTTTTATAGAAACTTTTTAAAGTTGCTAAATTAGATTGTGCATAAAATAAAGTATAGCATACTACTAGTAAGATTGATAATGTTTTTTTCATTTAAAATAAATTATTTATGGTTTTGAAGAATAAGAGTAGCTGTCATTATAGGGTATTTCATTAATCAGCATATTTCACTTTAGGCTGTGGGAACTTTTTAATGTACTCTTTTGCTTTGTCTGGCTCAATAATATCAAATGAGGCTTTCCCTGTTGTTAGCCCATAAGCTGGGCTGAGTCTTATGTAATAGGTCTTTCCCTCTTTTGCATTTACAGTAAAGAAATCTTTATTTTCAGTCTGATCTTTTCTTATTTTATTACCCTCAAAAGCTCCTTCTAAATTATATGTACCAGCATCTACATCCCAACACAGATAGTTCTTATAATCCAGTCTCCCAATCATGCTTCCATTAGATGATAAGGTGATATAATAATGACTTAATTTTCCTGTTGGTCTAATAACATAGATTCTAGCTTTATTAGAAGATACATCAGATTTTATATCTGGAAATTCTACATATTGAGAAGTCTGAGAGTATAAGTAAGTTGAACATACTAAGATGAATAATAGTAAAGTCTTTTTCATTGTTTTTAGTTTATTTTAATTAGCAAATTACTTGTAATTCTGTTCTATACATTACGGAAATCCATAAAGAGGTAAAATCCAATGTTGCCATATATGGCATTACAAACAGTAAATATATTTAATTCCTTTGACTTGACAAATATGACAAGTTGGAAAAATCAGAAATATTAAAATTAATTGGTAAAAGGATTAAAGAATTGAGAATTCAAAAAGGTATTTCTCAAGCAGATTTAGTGGGCAGAATGGAAGGTAATATTGATCCTACCAATATATCAAGAATTGAAGCAGGTAGGACTAATCCTACAGTAATTACTTTATACAGAATAGCAGAAGCTTTAGAAATTAAGCTTATTGATCTATTAAATATTGAAGCTTCTGAAAACTAAGATTTGGCTATTATGATTTGAGGGTTTTTTATAGTTTTTCTTTTTCCAATCTATTTTCCTTTTAATCTAGCACCTCTGAGTATCTATTTCATTACTTAAGAATTTCCTTTGTTAATCCAGCGTGCACTAGAATATCATAATTTAGCTATATTATATATGTAGTAGGATTAAGTTATTAGCTTTAAATTCAGATAGCTTAGGATAGTATTCAGCTCCTATGTGCGAATGTGAATAATATTAAAAAAAATTATTAGTCCTAGATTACATATAAAGAGAAATCCATATAACTACAATAACCCCTCATCAGAAAAACTAAAATAGCTTTCCTTTGAGATAATTAGATGGTCTAAAAGGTTTATTCCCATAACATCACAGGCTGACTTTAATTTCTTTGTAATATCTAAATCTGCTTTACTGGGTTTAAGATTTCCTGTAGGATGATTGTGAACTAAGATAATACCTGTTGCTATAGCTTTTAAAGCTACTGATAGTATTAATCTAATATCAACTATGCTAGATGAAATACCACCTTTAGATAAAGAATAACAGCCTAGTACCATAAGGGCATCATTGAGAAATATTACTTTCACTTCTTCCTGTATTTGAATAGTATTAAGGTTCCATAGATTCATAGCAATATCATAACTGTCATCACTGTTGCTTATTTTTTGTTCTGGATTTATATTATTGTTAGAATAAGAAACAAGTAATTCTGTAACTTTTACATTTGTTTTCATGTAAGGATTAAGGTTGTTAGTTAGTAAATGGGATGAGAATTGAAATGTCCATTCTGTGTAGAAGTATATAGTATTACCACACGATATGGACATTTTTATTATAGAAAAGAAAAAATACATCCAAAATTCTTAAACCCTATATATGGATTCAGGAAAAATGGATGTATTAAGTCTTCATGCTCTAGAATGACTAGGCAAAGGCTTCTTCAAGTTGTTTTGCTAGTTTCTCCTCAGAACTTTCTACACCTTCTGGAAGATAGATGTATTTGTGATTGAGAGTGACTTCCTCTCCAGATTCTTTGATAGTGTACTGATAAGGCTCTGTAGTAATCTTTGCAACTTTACCAGACATATCAGAGCCTATTAAGCCTTTACAGGTTTCTTCATCGAATGTAGTTGATACAGTAGCTTTCTTGGCTGTAGCATAATATTGACCAGTTGTTTTGCTTAATACCATTTCAATTCCACCTTGTACCTCTAGAAGATAAAAGTTTGTTCCATCTTCTTTCTGTCTTGTTTTGTAGTTTACAATTCGTACCATTGTTTTGATTCTTGAGTTAAAATTAATGATAGAGCCTACTTGCTACAGACTCTAAGAATAAGTAGAGGTGTTAAGTGTGGGGTTGCAGTGTAGTTTAAAAAGTAACAGGTATTATATTATTTTTCTTCAACATTCCTTAATACATCTAAAGTAGAAGGCTAACAAACTAAGCAGGAATATTTAATTGCACATAAAAAATAGAGATAAAGTCTCTAGAGAGTAAATAAAATAGGCTTAGATCTGTAACAGAATAGAAACTTACACTATAGCTTCAAGAATAATATATACCTCCAATAAAAAGGATTTATTCTGGTTTGGGCAGGGGGATATTGGGGAAGAGTAAATGGATAGGGGTACACTTTGCAAGGACATTCACGTGAGAATAAGTTCTACAAAAAATTTTATTTTATAATTTTTTGTAGTTTTTCTGGAGAGAATGTGAGCTTAATCCAAAGCAATTCCTATTTTTGTTAAAACTAATAACATTACAACTTATTTATTCAGAGCTTTATATAGATCATAATTATTTAGATGCTTAAATAAGAAGATTAATAATTAGTTTTATAAAAAAGTCAATTTGTTAAAACTAATTATATGATAAAATTTGTTCATGAAATACCAGAGAAAAAGAATCTCATAATATTTATACATGGATTTATTGGTAGTGAAGAAACATGGGTCAAGAAAGATGGTAAAATGCCACTAATTAGTTATCTACTGGATGACTTAGAAATAAAGAATAATTTTAATATAGCTTTATTTGAATATTATACTGAGTTAACTAATTTTTTTCCAAAAACAAGAACTTTTTTGAATTTTGCGCGTAAGAAAAAAGATGCAAAAAATCTTGCCATAAATCAAATAACAAAATTATTAGAGTCTAAAATTCAATACTCATGCGCAGAATTTGACAATATTATCTTAATAGGTCATAGTATGGGAGGGCTTATTGCAAAAAGGTTTGTTTTAGATGATTTAAAAAAGAATACTGACTCCAGAACTAAATTATACATATCACTAGCAACTCCTCATTTAGGTTCTATAATAGCAAATTATGGGACAAATTTGATTACTAATGTCCAAATTACAGATTTAGCAGCATTAAGTACAAGTATAACTGAAATGAATAATGAGTGGGTACAAAACAAAAACTTGCCTAAAAGATTCTATGCGCAAGGCTTATATGATACCATTGTAAGTCCCGAAAGTTCCATAGCTCTTGATGCTGATAGTCAAAATGTGATATACTGTGATGATGACCATTTTAGTATTATTTTACCAGAGAATAAAAATGTATTAGTTGATGCCTTAATAACTGAATTAAAAAAATTTTTGAAAGAAAAAGAAATACAAACTATTGAAAATCAAGCTAAATTCAGTGATGACGGGCAATATGATGAAGAAATATTTGTATTAAAATTAATGATGGCACACATCCATGCTTCGTTATTAAAGAGTGGCAAATTAGCCTTTTATAATGCTGAATTCACTTTAAGGAAATTAGCCTCACTTGGAGTAGATTTAAAAACTTTAGAGCCGTTATATACTAAAATACAAGAGCTTTATTATATTGAATTTGGTAAATTCATAAAAGGAACACACAATAATCCCAATGATTTTTTCACAGCTGTACACGAAAGAATAGTTGCAGAAGATAAAAAACATCTACTTTCTTTATATGAACCATTACAAAGTTTACAAAAGTTTGGGATGTTACATCAGCTTGCAGGAATTGATGATAGTATATGGTGGGATAAAGACCACACTAAAAATGATTTTGAAGTCTTCAAAAAAAGTTTAGGAAAGTAACAATATGAAAAAGATACCTATTTATATTCCTGATCATGAAGTAAATTTTGGAGTTGGCAAACTATTGTTCTTATTACTAATCCTTTCAAAAAGCACAAAAAAAGAAGGTATATTTACATTAGATAGAATTGCTCAATTCGAGTTTATTTCTAAACATCCTATTCTACTTAACAGGTTATTGGATAATAAGGACAAAAATTTTTTAACACTTACAAATGCAGAAAAATATTCAATTGAAGCTATATTTCCCAATAGAGGGCAATTATTTGATTTCACTCGAATAAAATTATTACTAAATATTTTACTATCATTTGGATTCATTGACATTAAAACAAGTGAAGACTTCCAAATTCTTTATATAATTAATGAAGATGGAAAGAATATGGCTGACAAGCTTGAAACAGCATATTTTCAAAGATTAGAAAAAGTATTGATACAGATGAAACCTATATTGAATATGTCTCATTCTAAAATAAATTCAATTATACAAAATTACTTATAATGGCAATGAATCTTGTAACTCCAAAATTGATAGTTAATCATCTAATTCTGGTTGGAAATAGAAAAAACTATGAAGTAAATTTTAAAAAGGGATTAAATATTATTTATGGTGACTCTGATACAGGTAAATCAAGTATATTAAACTTAATTAATTATTGTTTAGGTTCTAGTTCAGTTGATCTCTATGATGAAATAGAAATTACTGGTAATTACTGTTTATTGGAAATTGAACTACGTGGAGAAACTTTTACTGTAAAGAGAAATATTTTTAAACCAAAAAATGAAATAGAAGTTTATAAATGTTCACATAATAAAATTGAAGATCATTTTCCTAAATACTATTCACCTAACTACAGTCAACTTAGTGAGGATGGATATTTTTCTGATTTTCTTTTATCTGCCATGAATATTCCTGTCATTAGATTAAAACAATCTCCAACTAAAGATATTTCAAAAATGACTCGCTTAAGTTTCAGAGACATTTTTAAATACAATTTCTTAGACCAGGATAAAATAGGAAGTAAAAAGTTGTTTGGAGATAACTATTCTGTATTAGTAAAATTAAAAGAAACATTTAAGCTAATGTTTAATGCTTTAGATAGCCAAATATTAGAATTACAAGAAGTTATATCTGAAAACAACACTTTAAAAAATGAATTAGAAAAGAGGAATGCTTCAATATCTTCTTTTCTTAAAGAGACAGAAGTAGAGTCTTTAACTGTTTTATCTGAACAACTTGAAAATATTGATAATGATTATCTTTCAATTCAGGAAGACTTAAAAAATATTGATAAAGAAATCATAAAAGACAGTGAACACTTAAATTATTTACGAAGAGATATACAAGAAAAAGAAAAAGAGATTTTAGCATTACAACAAGATTTACATGTAAATGATCAGGAGATAAAGCAAAATATCGCATTAAGAAATGAATATAGTAATGATATCAGAAAAATAAATTCAACAATAGAAGTTATAGAAAAGTTTCCTCATATTGAAGATAAGAATACTGCATGTCCTGTTTGTGATCAATCAATGCAGATTAGTAAATTAAAAGAACATTTTACAAATTCCAATTCTGAAAATATTAAAGGTGAATTAAATGGCTTACGAAGAAGAAAAAAAGAAATTGAAAAAATATATGACTTTCTTAGAGAATCTATTGAACAAAAAGAAAAATTGATAAAAGAAAAAACAACTGAATTAGAAGAACTTAGATACATGTTAGATAAGCAATCTATTGATGTTGTTTCTCCATTTATTACTAAAAGAGATGTATTATCTCGCAAAGCAGGTAGCTTGGAAAGTGAAAGAAAAAATTTAAAACATTTCTATAAAATAAGGATGCAACAATCCCAAAATCAAGATGAGATTGAAAATTTAGCCACCAATATAATCGAACTTAATGCAACCCTAAAGGAGTTACAAGAAAATGCTCCAAATCTGGATAATATTTTGAAAGATTTAGGAAGAAAAGTAAAAGAATTTTTGAATTTTATAGGTGTTAAAAATGTCAGTGATGTCAGTATTTCATCAAAAACAAATTTACCAATTATTAGAAATAGAGATTATGAAAATCTTACTTCTGGAGGAGTAAGAACTTTAAGTTCTGTAGGATATTTCTTAAGCCTAATGATATATGCCTCTGAAAATAGTGTTAACTATCCATCATTTCTAATGATTGATACCATTGCAAAATATATTGGTAAAACTACTACTAAAGAAAAAGACCTTCTAGAAACAGATTTAAAAGCTGATCAAGAAGAAGGAATGAGTGATTCGAAAAAATATGAAAATATTTATAAGTATTTGTTATCACTAAATAAATCATCAAATAGCTTTCAACTAATAGTTGTTGATAATGACATTCCAGAATCAATCAGTGAAGAATTAAAGCCATATGTACGAAAACATTTTACTGATAATACAAATGCTATTGATAGTGAAATTGGCTTTATTAATGATGTGTTTCAAACAGAAGCACAAATTGGAAATTTATTCATGGGTATTGATGATGAAATTGATATAGATTTGTTTTATGATGATGAAGAGGAGGATTAATTTGTTGCATCTTATTATAATTAATGAAATTCCACAGTTTTTATTTTTAAATAAGAATGACACTAATTATATGAATAAATAATTTCAAATTGTCTAAGTATTATAGACTATTAATATCAAAAACAATAATTTAAATGGATAATTTACAAATTATAGAAAAAGCTACTGGTGTAATTTATCATGAGTTAGGTCATTTATTTGGTTATGCTCTAGCAAATTATCATGAAAATACATATTTAGGAGAGGTTACTGAATTTTCTATAGGAGATAAAAAATCATGTGTTGGTGTAGAAAACTCTTACTATCACTATAGTAACTTTAAAACAGAAAGAGATAAAATCTATACCAACACAAAAATAAGATAAGAACAGTTTCTTGGTTTATCGAAACTATTAGTGGCTGTACCTTCCAAACAATTTTTGAAGGTAAAAGTTTTAATAGTTGTTTTGGATATGAAAGTTCGAAAGGAGGAAGCATTGATTATTCAAATATTCTTGCTATAACAAAAATCAGTGATTTCCAATTTAACATGTATGATATTTTTGATCTTCAATATAAATATGCAATTTTAATTCTAAAATATGATTTAATAGGACAGATCAGTTCTGCTATTCAGGAAATAAAAGATCTTTTTATCTCAAGAAACGTTTTACAAATTGATTTTAGCAAGGATCAAATTAATTATTTTAATAATTTTTGTAAAAACATTATTACTATTGAATTATATGAAGACTATGAAAAACTACTAAAAGAATTTTAATTAAAATACCTGATGATACTATTGGAGATTACCCATTCAAGATTAAACTATTTTTTTAGATGGAGCACCAACTGCATCTGTTAGTTTTTGGTTTTCCTCATCAAGATAAGAAAGATTTCCTTTTGCATTTCCATATTTTTTTAGCAAACCTAAAAACCACTTATGCTTTTCTTGCTTGTTTTTGGAAACAAGCTCTTCAAGTAATTTAGATAATGTAAACCTCTTCTCTTTAAGATATTCAACTATTATATCCCAATTAACAATACTAATTACAAATACATTTTCAAGAGGTAAAGGATTAGCTTTCCAACCATTTTGAATACATATATAATTAATATCCTCATTTAAAATTTCAGAAAAATCATCTAAGGAAGATACATAAAAATCTTTATAACAAATTACAATACCATACATTGGTGTGTGTAAATCTTCTTTTAACTTGATAACATTTAGCATTTGTTTTAGATATGCCTTGAAGATTGAATCTTTAAAAGCATTGTATACAATTTCATCTTCAGGAACTACTGAGGATAATGCTTTAGGTTCAATTCCTTTACACTCAATTAAAATTTGATTTTCAACTATATAATCAACAATTTTTTCTTTTTTTCCATAAGCCTTAATCAAATCTTTTTCACTACTGTATTGAACTTCACATTCCTTTAAGCCTAATTCAACATATTTTTCAAACCTTCTTCCAAATTCTTCCGTAAATTTCTCATCATTAGTTTTTAAATAATCATAAATAAAATAATTACAACAATAGTTAAAGATACTCCTGTGCACTATTTCGTATTTATTTTCATTATTTAATATAAAAGGAAGTTGGGTGAAAAATGACATTTCGAATGCCTGTAAATAAGGTTGCTTTATTCCAGTTTTAAATTGGGTTATTGATTTCTTGATATTTGTACTGTTCAAAGTTAATAACATAAGAAAGTTATCAAATTCACTTTTACAATTGAAAATATCTTTCATCATTTCATGGATTTCTTCTCCAATATATCCAGTATAAATAACCCCTTTATTCATCCTATTTGCTAAAGTAAATATCCATACAATGTGCATGAAAAATATAAAATCAAAAAGCTTCAATTTAGACAATTCATTGAAAGATTTTTCTATATCATATTTACTCCTCAAGGATGAACCAAATAGTTTTAATTGTCTGGCGAAATCACTCCAATGAACTTCTTGTTGTAGATAGAATTGCTGATAACCTATGATTTGAAAAAATTTATCCCATTCATGTTTTTTGACATAGGGGTCAAGTGATTTTTTCTCAAATTTTTCAACATATTTTAAAAGTGTTATGAATTTTTCTCTTGAAAAAGTCTTTTTACCTTCATTATTTCCATACAAAAATGTCCATTTTATTAATAAGAGGTAATGCCATAAGGATGATTATTCTCTTCCCTTAGGTCAATCTGTTTTAATGTATAAAATAAATTATTGAGTAAATGTTCTCTATTGTAACTTTTAATTTTTTTAATAATAAACTCTTGTGTAACAAATGGCTTCATAATTTCAAATTTATAAAAACTACCCCATATTTCTATGAGGTAATATTCTCAACTCAAAAACCAATGATAATTAGAGTTACCATTAAGTACTTTTTGAATACCTTTTGAGAATTCAAAAGCATTCAAATTTCTATCAAGAAAAGTATCTATGTAACTGCTTTTATTTGCTTGTGTAAACAGATTATAAACATCCCAAAGATTAATATTTCCATCCTGATTTCTACAGAAATTTTGGTCTTCATAATAATCCTTAGCCATTGCGTTAATATGGCTGTCATTAAAGTTTAACAAAGGAATATTCTGTTTCTCAGACTTAGGTAAATGTTGATATAATCTACTTCTTCCAATTAATTGAGCAAACTGATGGTCTGAAAGAAAATACTGTGAAAGTTCTTTCATTTCCATAAGATGAAGCTCTGCATTATAATTTTGCATTGTTTCTAAAGTCTTTGAATACAATTCATTTGTACTCCCAGCTTTCATATCTTCTACAAAGCCATCACTACTCACACAAAGATTCATACAAACCTGATTTTGGAAGCCTATAAAGAACTTGAACTTTTCAAGAGATTTTTTATTGTAAAGGTTTTCCAAGTTATAACTTCGTACTCCTCCAATGGTAAGAGAAAGCTCATCTCCATTCACAATATCTGTAATAGTTGGAACTTTTATAATGAATGCCATCCTTTCATAATAAATGGTTTTTTCATGTTCCAAAAGCTCTTTTACAGGCTTTTGAATAGCTGAAGGTGTTCTACCCTTAATTTGGTGAGAAACCCTAATTTCAGGTTCTGTAATACAGTAATGTGGAAAAACTTTCTGAACAGCACTTAAAACAACTTCAATAAATTCCTGATGAGCAATAGTTTTCTCATTATCTTTACTGAACACAGGAATAATACAATCATTCTGTAGATGATGTAATGTTGCTTCTGATGTATTAGCTATGATAAAAGGACTAGATTGATTACCTCCATTTTCAGCTAGCCCAACTGGAGTATCAGGTATATTCTGAACTTTAGAAACGGGCATTAAAAAAACCTGAAACATTTCTTTATGTTCAGGCTCTTTATTGGGAACATCAACTCTTACAGCTTGTACAGGAGTGTCAATTTTCTTTTCAACATCATTCATCTTGCTTGAATAAAATACTTCTGCATCTTTAAAGCTCTCATTACCATTTAGGAAAATATCTCTAATTGGTTTCTTTTCTACAAGAATAGTATTACTTACACTTTTCAGCTGCAGATTAAAAGGGGGCTCTTCTGATCTTAAACTTACTTCTATTATGTTGGGAGTTTTATTGAAACTTTGTGTGCCCATTTTTACAAAAATTATTAGGGTTATTTAAATTAATAAGTAAAGATTTTTTAGCTTCAAAATCAGGCTGTAGACTTTCCTGAAATTGTGGAAACTGTCTGTATAAAGCTAAAAGTTCTGTGACTGACTTACAATTCTGAATAGCTTCAAATACTTCCTTTTCCGTTATATGGGTAAGATCTAAACTTGGGTTACTCTCATAAGGAGAAATACCCTCAAAAGCATCTTTTGGATCTATTTTAGGTATGGAGTCTCTTCCTATAGGGCTTGTAGTAGAGATTTGAGAAGTATTAGTTTTTAAACCTGAATTACACCATTCTAATATCATCTTGCCTGTATCAGAATTAATAAGAAATTCAGGTTTATTCATAAATAATCCTGTTCTATCCTTTGAAGCCTTAGCAAGATGATTCTCATTAATAAGCTCGAAGTTGATAGTCAACTCATATTCAAAGCCATCTCTTGTAATTTCCTTAGTTCCATGCTTTACTACTTGGGTCCTACCATTGCTTCCAACATCAAGAGAGTAATCTATTTTCCTTCTTGTAGTAGTAATGATATGGCAGTTAGATTGCAGAATCTTATTAATAAAAGCCTGGTGTCTTGGAGTTACATTTGCCCAATCTTGGAATCTTCCACCTAACTTCTCATGAATTTCAAGACATCCACCTGTACCATTCCATTCATGACTAGCTGAATCTACAATGATAACTTCAATTCCTGAATTCTCACAGAGTTCAATAGCCTGAATATATCTTTCAGGATTATAAGGAGCTTGTAGATCAAGTACATTATAGTTTCCTAAGTCTGAATATAAGGAAGCTGAAGAATTCTCTGTATCTATTACAGCTATTTTACTCCAGTCCTGCGCCATTCCATAGGCTAATAATAAAGCTGATTTGGTTTTTCCAAATCCAGAAGCTCCTGATAATCCTAATCTGAGCTTGACTTGCTGTCTTTGTGATTGTTTTAATTGCATAATTTGTAACCTTAATATTAATATGAACGTATATAAAAGTAAATGTTAAACATTTTTAATTACGAAGTGAAATAAATTATGATTTATGGCTTTAAATTCGTAATTTTGTAAAATAATTGTAAGCCACTTGCTTTACTGCTAAGCACCTCTTGGATTTAACACTCCAAAGGCACAGCTCCCTCAGGAGAGGGGGTAATGGCACAAAATCAAAAAGTTGGTTTTGCCTTAGCAACCAACTCTAAACAGAATAATAGCCCAAGTGAAAAGGCAACACTTGAGATAAAAACAAAGGGTGGCTATCCCGTAATAGACAAGCTTACTTTCTATTTACCTGAAAACTTAGACATAGACAATGTTTTACAGAAAAATCCCCCTGAATTCAATTATGATAGGGATAAATTTGTTTATATTCTTAATCTTATATATGCTCTTCCTGCTAGGAAAAAGAAATCAATTGAGAACTATAGTGGTTTTACACCTGTCAGTAAAACAATACTTGGTAGTATCATTAAAGATTACAGGGTTCATATCAATTACCTTAAAGAACAAGGCATTGTAGAGGAAGATAATTATATTCCTGATAAAAAATGTGGTGGCTTGAGATTTACACATCAATATAGGCATCATTTAAAGCCTACTGAGATTACATCATGGACTTTAATAAAAAACATTGTTTATCTCAGAAAGAACTATAACTCAGAACTAACTAATGATTTGATTTTTCTGAAAAAATGGTTTAAAGATATTGATGTAGATATTAAAGCTGCTAGAAAGTATTTAAAAAGGCAATGGAGAGAAGATTATAAAACTGAAAACTCTGATACTGCAATCCTAAAGTATAATAGCAGGTTGCTTCCTGTAGAACACTTATGCAAAAAAGAAAATCAATTGTTTTTCGTGGATGCAACTGCTGGAAGACTACATACCTATATAACTCAGCTTAAATCAGAATTAAGAAAGTTTTTAAAATGGAAAGGCAAGGTTTTATGTAGTATAGATATTTCAAATTCACAACCTTACCTCTTACAAGCATTACTTAATAAAGAAGTTTATGAAAGATGTAATATGAATATAAAACTAGAAAAGGTTAATGTTAAGTTTGATACTATTATGTTAGGAGTTTTAATATATAGCATATCTAGAGAAGATGATGTCCTTTTATTCAAAAAAATAGTTTCTTCTGGAAAGTTTTATGAAGAATTTGGAAAAATCTTAAAAAATAATGGAGAGTTTGAAAATATTTCAGATGATAATTTAAGAAAAGAAGTCAAGAATATAACTTTCAGTACCTTATTCAGCAACAATAGAGCTATTAGTCATTCAAACTACATTAAGATTTTCAAAAGAATCTTTCCAAATGTATATAAAGTTCTTAAGTATGTAAAAAAAGGACAACACAATACATTAGCTATTGTACTCCAGAGTCTTGAAGCAGATTTAGTTTTACAAAAAGCTTGTAAAAGAATTAATACGGATAAAGATGATATACCTTTATTTACATTACATGACTCTATAATTACCACAGAGGAAAATGTTGAATATGTAAAGTATGTCTTAGTTCAAGTAATGAAAGAGAATATTGGAGTTAAACCTAATTTAAAAATAGAGAGGTGGGAATAACCACCTCTTTTATTTTACATCAATTTTGAATTTAGCTTATTCATCTGCTCAGCAACCTTACTCTTAACAACTTTAGCATAGTGCTCTTGAGTAATAGTGATTTTAGAATGTCCCAAAAGCTCACTTACAATCTCCATAGGTACATCATTATAAAGTAAAACAGTTGTTGCAAAGGTTCTTCTAGCTAGATGATGAGTAAGTCTTTTATCTAATCCAACTATATCAGCTATTTCTTTTAAATAAGCATTAAACTTTTGATTACTAAACTTAGGTAAAACTCTCTTTTCATCAACATAATCATATTTTTCAATCATCTTCTTACCTCTAGAAAGTAGTGGTACTGACAATAAATGCTGAGTCTTTCCTCTAATCATATTAATCCATTCATTACCATCAAAGCCAATTATAATATGAGATTTCTCAAGGTTTACCATTTCATTATATGCTAAACCTGTATAACAGCAAAAGATAAACATATCTGCTACTATTTGTAATCTCTCTGCTTTAAATTGATACTCTTCTATTTTAGCTAGCTCTTCCCTAGTCAAATAAGTAATTTCTTTTTTGATATGCTTTACTTTGTAGCTTGTAAATGGTTCTTTTTGTATAATATCTTGGGATATAGCAAGCTTAACTATCTTCCTGAACCTTTGTATCATCTTATTAGTAGTTGCAAGAGCTAAAGATTTCTCTGCCTTCAGAAAGAATTCATAATCTTGAATAAACTTTAAGTCCAAATCTTTGAAATGATAGTCTCCCTTATGAAAAGAATACTTAATAAAGCCCTTTAACAGTTCTTTTGCTTGTTTAAACTTCCATAAAGTTGCTATAGAATACTCCTTACCTATCAGCTTTTCAATTCTATCATTATGTTCTTGAAAGAGCTGTAATATAGTTTTATTCTTTTTAGGAGGATTTCCTTTATACTGTAAGAAAACATCTTCCACATCAAAATCTTCTTCATTAACTTGTAAAAACAAAAAAGCCTGATTAATCTTATTCTTAATCAGGCTCAATTGTGTATTGATAGTTTCGTTCTCAGAATTAGGTGGTTTGGCTTTCTGCTGTTTATTATCCCAGTTTTGAGGATTAATAAATATCCCCGTAGCAAAAGGCTTTCTCTCTCCCATGTAAGTGATCCTACATTTTAAGGGAGCTAGACCTTTACTATTAGATTTTGATTTATCTAATACAAATAATATTTTAATTGTCATTTTCTAGTATTAATGAGGGTTATAATGGGGTTCCAATTTCTCAGAATGGGGTTCCTTTTGGGGATCTTTTTTAGTATAGATTTAAAATATAATGAGAGTATTCTAGAAAAAAGAAGAATACAAAACCTTGATTTTAAGGCATAAAAAAAGCCTAAGTAATCTGAATGATTTGCTTAGGCTTTAAAAGTGGTCCCACCTGGGCTCGAACCAGGGACCACCTGATTATGAGTCAGGTGCTCTAACCAACTGAGCTATAGGACCTCAAAACTTTGGTTAAATTTTGTGTTTGCAAAAATAGTAAAATTTCTTTCACTACAAAATTTTTTATTGCTTTTCTTGGCAAAGTTCTACCAGCACGCCGTTTGTGGATTTTGGATGAAGGAATACAACTAATTTGTTATCAGCACCTTCTTTCGGTTCTTCGGAGATAAATTGAAATCCTTCTTTTTTTAATCTTTTTACTTCTTCCAGGATGTTTTCAACCCCAAATGCCAGGTGATGGATGCCTTCACCCTTTTTTTCAATAAATTTTGAGATCGGACTTTCAGGATTACTGGCTTCTAAAAGTTCAATTTTACTCTCCCCCGTTTCATAGAAAGACGTTACCACACCTTCCCTTTCTACAGTTTCCTGTTTGTAGGATTCTTTTCCTAATAGTTTAGCAAAAAGTTCATCAGAAACACCTAAAGACTTTACGGCAATACCGATATGTTCTAGCTTCATAAATACTAATAAATATAATTAATTCGTAAATTTGATACGATCGCTGAATTTCAAAGTATCAATTCAAACAAAAGTAGTAAATTTGCAGAAATTATGGAAAGTAACAGACAAAGAAAAGTAGCACAGATTATTCAGGAAGATTTCGCAGAACTTTTCCGCAAACAGGCTGCTGACAGCAAACAAAGTATATTGGTATCCGTTTCTGATGTAAAAGTAACGGCAGATTTAGGTATTGCTAAAATTTATTTAAGTATTTTCCCTCAAGAACACCGTGCAGCGGTAATGAAGGAGATTGAAGAAAACAAACCTCAATACAGAAATTTTATCGGCCAGAAAATGGCAAAACAGGTACGTATCATCCCACAGCTTAACTTTTATTTAGATACAGCTCTTGATGATGTAGAAAAATTAGAAAGAGAATTAAGAGGCGAAGGCGACAATCCTGTTTTATAGATCTTGAAGAATATTGCATTTTACATAGCATCCAGATACCTTTTGGCAAAAAAGGTAGTACCGCGGTTACATTTATTACGTGGCTGGCAGTAGGTGCCATGACGGTTGCTGTGGCTGCAATGTTCGTTATTATTTCAGTCTTCTCAGGACTTGAAGATCTTAACAAAGACCTAATTTCAAATCTTCATGCTGATCTGACCCTAAAAAGTGCATCAGGGAAGACCATTAAAAACCTGGATCAGGTTAACAAAGCTTTAAACGGCAATAAAGAAATCAGCAGCTACTCCCGTGTTATTGAAGAAAAAGTATACATCAGTTTTAATGGAAAAGGTGATATTGCTTACTTACGCGGTGTTGATTCTGCTTATATAAAGGTAAACCCTATCAATAAGGAAATATTTTACGGAACTTATCCGAGTTTCAAATACTCCAATGAGGTATTGATGGAAAACAGTCTTGACAACAGGTTATCCATTCCAGTAGATTCTTCCAATCATTATGCAACCGTTTTCATGCCCAAACCAGGAACTGGAATCATCAGCAAAGAAGAGGACATTTATAACAAAAGAGACATCCTGGTAACGGGTGTTTTCCCAGGAAAAGATCAACTGGACAACTATATTGTTTCTCCTATTGAACTTACCGAAGAACTATTAAGCCTTCCGAAAAACTCAGCATACCAGATTGTTATTAAATTAAAAAATCCTGAAAATGCTGATGCTGTAAAACAGAGCCTGCTGTCCTCTCTGGGAAAAAATATTGAAATTAAAACCAAGGAAGAAGAAAATGCAGCTTTCTGGAAGATGATCAATACTGAAAAGCTATTCATCTATCTGATTTTTGCATTGGTTATTTTCATCACCACCTTTAATCTTGCGGGAGCTATCATTATCCTACAGCTTGATAAAAAAGAACAGGCAAAATCTCTTATTTCGTTAGGTTTCCCTTTAAGTCATCTTAGAATGACCTATTTCTACACTGGAATTCTTATTGTTATTTCCGGAGTGATTACCGGATTAATTTTTGGAACAGCATTATGTTATTTCCAGCTATATACAGAATTCTTCAGAGCAAATGAAGTATTGCCCTTCCCTGTAAAAATTGTAGGCAAAAATTATCTTATTGTAGCCCTTACAGCATCTATCTTCGGAATTACGATCTCTTGGTTCTTCTCAAAAATAAGCAAAGAGTATATTACTAAAAATTAATATATTAAGTTAATACATTTAACTTCAAAAAGCTTTTTCGGTTTCATTTTTTTGTACCTTTACGCCCCAATTTTAAAAAAATGAAACGAATTCTATCTTTTTTTTTATTAAGCTTTGCATTCATCAATGCATTTGCTCAGGCACCTGCTGGTTATTACAATGCAGCAGCAGGTTTAACAGGAGCTCCTCTTAAAACAGCTCTTAAATCTATCATTACCGCCAACCACATAGATAAAGGTTATGGAGGTTTATGGACAGCTTATCAAACAACTGATCGAGATTTAAATACAAACTTTGAAAACGATGGAACTGTATTAGATATATACTCTGAAAACCCTAATGGACAGGATCCTTACAACTTCACTATAGGTAGTGGACAATGTGGAACTTATTCTAATGAAGGGGATTGCTATAACAGAGAGCACATTGTTCCTCAAAGCTTATTTAATAAAGCTTCTCCTATGGTTGCAGATATTCACTTTATCCGCCCTACAGATGGAAAAGTAAATGGCATGAGATCCAATTACCCTTTTGGTAAAGTAGGTAATGCCAGTTATACTTCAAATAACGGATCTAAATTAGGAAATTCAGTTTCACCAGGATATGGCGGGACAGTGTTTGAACCGATTGACACCTTCAAAGGAGATGTTGCCAGAATGATCTTCTATTTTGTAACAAGATATGAGGATAAGCTTTCTACATTTAGTACTGGTAATATGCTTGGCGGTTCGGCTTTCCCAGGACTTGAGTCATGGGAACTTCAACAGCTTTTAGTATGGAATGCTATGGATCCTGTATCTCCGGAAGAAATCAACAGAAATAATGCAGGCTATACATTTCAGGGAAACAGAAACCCATTCATTGATAATCCTGCTTATGCAAATTCAATCTGGGGACCTCCAGTTGTAGATAACCAGGCTCCTACAGCTCCTACAAACCTTGTAGCCAATAACCCAACATCAAATACGATCAACTTAACCTGGACAGCTTCAACAGATAATGTTGGCGTTACTGGATATGATATCTATGTAGGAAATACACTGAAGACTTCAGTATCAGGGACAACATTATCTACAACAGTAACAGGATTATCTCCAATAACTCTCTATACATTCTATGTAGTAGCTAAAGACGCATTTGGAAATACATCTCCACAAAGTAATACAGCAACAGAAACCACACTGAGTGGACCTGTGGGTGGAGGAAGCTGTGGAACAGAAGACTTTAACACAATGCAGGATGGAACATCTCTAGCATCTTCATATGCAACCAGAACATGGACAAATAATGGGATCACCTGGACTGCAACATCAACGAGAACAGACCAAACCATCAATGGTAAAGCTTTAACTTTCCAAGGTGGAAATCTTACAAGTTCCAGCATATCTGGTGGAGTTCAAACATTGACACTAACAACTCAGCGTAAATTCAACGGTGGAAATGGTGACCTGAATGTTTTTGTAAATGATAATTTAGTAGGAACAATTCCTTACAGTGCGTCAGTTGCAACAAACACAATTAATGTAAACGTAAGTGGAAATGCTGTCATTAAGATTGTAAATCCTAGCACTAGCAACAGAGTCGCAATAGATGATCTTAGCTGGACATGTTACAGCGGATCATTAGCAACTTCTGAAACGAAGAAAGACAAATCAGAATTCACTATCTACCCTAACCCAGTAAGAAATAACGAACTGTTTGTAAAAGGAGAAAACCTTAGCAAAATTTCAAAAGCTGAGATCTATGACCTTTCAGGAAAAGCAGTTGAAACCCTTAACAATCCTTTTAAAAATTCAAATAAAATTAATCTTAAAGGTTTAGTAAAAGGAACTTACATCTTAAAAACAGATAATTTCTCTACTAAATTCATCGTAGAATAATTATTATAAAATATTTCAAACCAAAGGCCGGATTTATCCGGTCTTTTTTTATAATTTTGATGTATGGATTCCAATAAAAAATTAGGATTGATAGGACGAAATATTTCCTATTCCTTTTCTAAAAAATTCTTCGAAAATAAGTTCCAAAAGCTTATGCTTAAAGATTTCTCCTATGATATTTTTGATTTAAATGAAATTGATGAAGTAGAGAAACTTTTTTCCTCATCTGAGTTGTTAGGTTTTAATGTGACCATACCCTATAAAGAACAGATCATCAGTTATCTTGATGAATTAAGTGATGAAGCTGAAAAAATTGGAGCGGTGAACTGCGTTTTAATTCAAGATGGGAAAAAACCGGATACAACACAGATGCTTTCGGTTTTGAAAAAACACTTCTTCTTCACAAAAAACCATCACAAAACAAAGCTTTGATCTTAGGAAACGGTGGAGCAGCAAAAGCCGTAAAATATGTTTTGGACAAACATAATATTCCATCCCAAACCATTTCAAGAAGTACAGAAATCAATTTTGAAAATCTGGATAAGGAAACAGTACAGGAACATCAGATTATTATCCAATGTACGCCGGTAGGCACATTCCCTAATATTGAAGACTGCCTTACTTTTCCTTTTGATGCGCTTTCTCCGGAACATTTAGTTATCGATTTAATTTACAACCCCAACTATACCCAATTTATCCTCAATGCTTCCGAAAAAGGAGCAAAAACGGTAAACGGTTATTATATGCTTGAGCAGCAAGCAGAAAAAGCTTGGGAAATTTGGAATTTTCAAAAAAATAACATAAATTAGTACTTTAATTGGCCTTACAGCTATATTTGAAGGATATTAACGCCACTCACATAAAAGATTTGCTATGACTACAGAAAACAATCTTTCTGAAAACGAAGAAAAGAAAAATCCTAACGAAGTATCTCAGGACACATCGGAGAACAATGTTTCTCACGATACCATTCCCCATGAAGATGATGCTGAACACCTGGAAGAACATGAAGATGTTGAGATCTCTCTGGCTGATGCCCTGAAAGAAATGGAAAAACTCATCAATGCACCTGATGCCGGTGAAAATTCTAAAAAATTCAATCAGCTGAAAGAAAAAGCAAGTCACCACATCCACGATGAAGTGGAAGATAAAAAACATGAGTTTGTAGAAGCAGGTAATGCTCCTGAAACTTTCAGTTATGAGCATCCTTCACAGGCTAAATTCTCTGCTTTGGTTAATATTTTTAAAGAAAAGCACGACGAATTCCAAAAGGGACAGGAAGAAGAACAGAAGAAAAATCTGGAACACCGTCAGAGTATTATTGAAAGATTAAAAAATCTATATACCAATTCCGAACCGGGAACCAATCTTTTCAAATCTATTCGTGAAATTAAAGAAGAATGGTCAAAAGCCGGACAGGTTGCCAAATCTGAATTTAAGATCCTTAACAATAATTATTTCCACCATCTGAACCAGTTTTATCAAATGCTGGATCTGAATAAGGAATTTTTAGAACAGGAATACAGCCACAACCTTGAAAAAAGACAGCACATTATTGCCCGTGCTCAGGAACTGGAAAATGAACCTGTTATCCAAAAGGCATTAAACGAGCTTCAGTATCTTCATAAACTGTGGAAAGAAGAAGCTGAGCCTGTAGCAGAAGAGTTTCGTGAAAAAACGTGGGAAGAGTTCAAAGAAATCTCCAATAAAATTCACGAAAGAAAATCTGAACTTTCAGCATCTATTGAAAAAGAGCAGGCAGCTAATCTTGAAAAGAAAAGTCAGATTATTGCTGAAATCAAGAAGCTTTCAGAACCTTCTGAAACCCCTAACCACAATTATTGGCAAAATGCCATCAAAAGAGTTGAAGATCTACGTTCTGATTTCTTAAAAACCGGAAGTGTCCCAAGAAAGTTATCTAACCAGAACTGGAATGATTTCAAAACAACCCTTAGAGGCTTTAATACAACAAAAAATAATTATTATAAATCTTTAAAAGGTTCTCAGCAGGCTAACCTGGAAGAAAAATTAAAACTGATTCAGACTGCTCAGGATAATCAGAATAATGAAGAATGGGATATTGCAGTTCCATTATTCAAAAAGCTTCAGGAAGACTGGAAAAAGGTAGGACATGTTCCTAAGAGCATGACCAATAAGATCTGGGATGAATTCCGTGATGCGTGTAATGCTTTCTTTAATAACTACAGAGAAAAGAGCAATACTTCTACTGATAACTGGAAAGAAAATTACAAAAACAAGAAAGCCCTTCTTGACGAATTGAAATTGGTTTCCAATGAAGAAGGAAGCATCGAAAAAATTGAAGCCATCAAAACAGCTTGGAATAATATCGGAAAAGTTCCAAGAGATAAAATTTCTATCAACTCTGAATTCAATAAGACTTTAAGAGAGAAATTGAAAATCAATAAAATCAACGAGCTTGAACTGAAAGAAGAGGGATTATCAGAAAATCAACTTACAGACAAAGCAAGAAAGATCAAAAATCAGATTTCTGATCTTGAGGCTGAAATCGTTAAGCTTGAAAATAACCTTTCATTCTTCAACAAACCGTCAAGAGAGAATCCTCTTTTAAGAGATACTTACAACACTATTGATGAAAAGAAAGCTCATCTGGAAACTTTAAAACAAAATCTTCACAGCATTATTGTAGGAGAATAAATCTTAATAAAATAAATAAGGGCGGAGCAAAGCAATTTGTCTTCGCTTTTTCTTTTTATACGCTATGAATAACGACGAATTCTATATTAAAAGATGCATTGAACTGGCTCAAAAAGCTTTGGGCAAAACCTACCCTAACCCCCTCGTAGGAAGTGTAATCGTTCACAATGGAGAAATTATTGGAGAAGGATATCATCACAAAGCTGGAGAAAACCATGCAGAGATCAATGCTATTAATTCAGTTAAAGATAAAACTCTGATTCCTGAATCCACAATTTACGTTTCTTTGGAACCATGTGCTCATTATGGAAAAACACCACCGTGTGCTTTGAAAATTAAAGAACTCGGATTCAAAAAAGTAGTTATTGGTGCTATGGATTCTCATGACAAGGTGAATGGAAAAGGAAAAAAATAATTCAGGATGCAGGAATAGAAGCTATTTCCGGAGTTTTGGAAAAAGAATGCATTGAACTGAACAAAAGATTTTTCACCTATCATGAAAAGAAAAGACCTTATATTATATTAAAGTGGGCAGAATCCGGTGATGGGTTTTTAGATAAGGATTTTAAACCAACCGCTGTTTCAAACGCATTAGTCAACCAATTTGTTCATCAGCTAAGAGCAGACGAACATGCTATTCTCGTAGGAACTCAAACAGCCTTAACAGATAACCCAAGCCTCACGGTAAGAAACGTAGAAGGAAATAATCCCGTTAGAGTTCTTATCGATTTTGATCTGAAAGTTCCCAGCGACTTTAAAATTTACAACAGTGAAGTCAGAACATTAGTTTTAAATGCTGTAAAAGAAGGAACAGAAGATAATATTCAATTTATTCAGATCAAAAAAGAAAACTTTCTGTCTGATCTGATGGATGTTTTATACAAAGAACAGATTCAGTCTATCATTATTGAAGGTGGCCGTTTTACTTTACAGCAATTCATTGATGCTGATCTTTGGGACGAAGCCATCGTCATTAAAAATGAAAATCTGAAATTGGAAAATGGAACCAAAGCCCCGGAATTTAATCATACCATTTACAAAACAGAAAACTACAGAGATAATACCATTTCTTTTTTTAAATCAAAATAAACACTGTTTATCACCTTGAAATGAAATAATTTATTTACCTTAGTAATATCCAAAAAAATATTACAATGAAAAATTTGAAAAAAGTTTCAAGAGAAAGTTTAAAAAAAGTACAGGGAGGTATTGCTCCTAAATGCTGTTCTTATTACCCACCACAATGGCAACATTGCTGTCCTACACCCTCAAGTATGAGTTGCCCACCACCTTGGGAAGTTGGATCGTTCCCATGTTAATATGATTACATCGTACAAATTAATCAAACTAAAAATATTAACATGAAAAATTCAAGAAAACTATCCAGAGCTGGATTGAAAACAATTCAGGGAGGCGCTGTATTTGTTACATGCACATTACCTAATGGCCAGCCTACAAGATGTAGAGACAGATGTCCTGAAGATTTCTGTGGCCCAACAA
The DNA here is from genome assembly GCF_004119455.1 of Chryseobacterium sp. CH25. GTDB lineage: Bacteria > Bacteroidota > Bacteroidia > Flavobacteriales > Weeksellaceae > Chryseobacterium. The sequence continues at coordinate 102,508 of NZ_NRQT01000012.1, read as the reverse complement.
GCTATATGTGTCTGATCCCTATGGATCTTTGCGGAGATGGGATTTAAGAAATAGTTTCATATTTTAAAAAAGTATAAGCCGTCAAAATTTGACGGCTTTTATCTTTTTCAATGAAAATCATAGATACTTTTACTAGTTTTGCAAAAACTAATAATAATGTACAAATACTTTTCTCTTCTCTTCTTGAGCTTACTATCAGTTATTAAAGCCCAGGAATGGAAATTTTTAACCCCTGTAAAATCTTTTTCCACTATCACTAATCTGGAAGTTACACCCGATCAAACATTATACATGCTTGATCAGTCTGAGAATGGAATCGTAGCATCGTCAAAGGATGGAGGAAAAACCTGGAAAAAACTCTTCAGAAATGAAATATACAGAGATATTCAAATGTTCAATAATAATCTTGGATTTGTTTTAACACAAACCGGAATTTATAAAACTACAGATGGATTTAAAACTTCCGTCTACAAATCAGCAAATGCTGCTTTTTTAAGAAGTTTTTATTTTGTAAATGAATCTGTAGGTTTTCTTGGTGGGAATTCAGGTGTTATATACAAAACATTAAATTCAGGAAATTCATTCTCTTTTGTTTCATTACCGGAACAAAGTAATATTAATGATATCTTTTTTATAGATGAGAATATCGGGTTTGTGTGCGCCGCCAATGGAAAAGTCTACAAAACAATAAACCAGGGAGCAAATTGGACCGCTACAAGTTTAAGCACAACCAGCATCAATAAAATTCTTTTTATTAACAATACAGAGGCTTTTATTGTAGGAAATAACGGTAACCTCTTTAAAACAAATGATCAAGGTGCAAACTGGTCTCCTGTAAATATTTCAGCAACTTATAATCTAAATGATATAAAACTGTACTCAAACCAGCTTTATATTGTTGGTGATGACAATAGAATTTATAAGTCTTCAGATATGGGACAAACCTGGACGAATCAAAGATTAATTAACACTTACCCTTACTTCAACCTTAATTCGATTGGTATTATAAATGGCAATATGATCGTTGGAGGACAATCAAACATTTATAAATCTACTGATACAACGAACTGGAGCCTTTTAGTTCCTGGGGTTTATCCTTCTGTGTTAAAAAGCATTTCTTTTGCAAATGACAACCAGGGAACTATCGTAGGAAGCGGATCTACCGGATTCTACAGTGTTGTTTACCGTACAATTGACGGTGGTCATACTTGGATTAATCAAACAGCAACATTTACATTGAATGCTTTTAAAGGGGTACAATTAAAAGAAAATGGAAAAGGTATTCTTGTGGGGAATGGAAATTATTCTCTAACGTCAAATTTTGGGCAAACATGGAATAGTCCCGGTTCAGCCAATCCAGCAATATACCCTTCTGCATTCTGGATTAAAGATAATGGAGATGTCTTATTAGGTACTGCATCACCTTATATAAGCCCTCCAAATGGAATACACTTCATATCACCATCAACAGCTTCCCAATTTACTGATATGGGAAAAATAGAATCCATTCAGTTCTATAACGATATGATTGGTTATGCAGGCGGCTCTCAAAAACTGTATAAAACTACAGACGGGGGAATTACCTGGAATTCTATTTTCGAAGCAACAGGTTATTTAAATTCTGTAAATGTAATTAGTGCCACTAAAATTTCTATAACGGCCAATTATGGAAAAGCATATATGAGTAATAATTCAGGAGCAACTTGGGTAGAGACTACAAATTCCATTTCTTCTAAATATTATTTTATCAATGAGAATACAGGCTATTACTATGATTCTAATAACGCTCTCTACAGAACTACAGACGGAGGTGCCACCTCACAACTTGTTGTTTCTGCTGCAAGCAATGATGATTTAGATCTTGTAAGTATTAATGCTTTTAAATATTTTAATAACAAAGTTATAGTTGTAGGAGATTATTCAGACATCTATATCGTTGACTTTTCGAATACATCTTTAGCTACCAATGAAACTGAAAAAATAAAAGACCATCCAAGTATTCAAATATATCCTAACCCTACTACATCATCAGTTTTCTTTAAAACGCCAGTGACTTTAGATAAAGTTCAGGTTTATGATACAAATGGAAAAACAGTTCTATTTAATAAAGAAAATAACAGCATCAATATATCACATTTACCACAAGGAGTTTACTTTGTCAAATTTGAATCCAGTGGAAAATGGTTCACCCAAAAAATAATAAAACAATAAAAATACTGAAGAAGCTCTCGGAATTCCGACAGCTTCTTTTCCAATAAAGGTGCAAGTTTATAAAGCATTTAATACTTTTGCATAAATAAAGCCGGAATACAGAATGACGTTTGAGTACAAAACCATAGAAAAACCCATAGAAAATACCTTATTAAAAGAGAAAGGAAGCAAGTTTATCGGATTTGCCTTCCCGGTTACCAATGAAAGGGAACTCAAAGCTGCATTGGAAAAGATCAGGGAAGAACATCCAAAAGCAACACACCATTGCTATGCTTTCAGAATGGGTTTGAATGGCGAAAATTACAGAGCTAATGATGACGGTGAGCCTTCAGGAAGTGCCGGACTTCCCATTTACAACCAACTCTTAGCTAATGAAATCACCAATGTTCTGGTTATTTCAGTTCGTTATTATGGTGGAACAAAATTGGGTGTTTCAGGTTTAGTAAAAGCTTATAAAGAATCTGCAAAGATTACATTAGAAGAAGCCAATATTATAACAAGAGAACTGGAAACTGAAATTGAAATCCAGTTCAACTTCAATCAGCAGAATACCATTTTTACCCTGCTTTCAAAATTTGATGCCAAGGTCCTTAATTTTGATGCGAATGAAAACTGCATTCTTACCGCCTCGTTAAAACTGGCACAAAAAGAAAGCATCTCAGAAAAATTATCTGAGATGCAATATGTTTCATTTGAATTTAATGATTAATCTCTTCTTCCACCGAGAAGCAAAGATCCCCAGTAAAGAAGTTGAGCTAAAGATCCTAAAGCCGCTACAACATATGTTCTTGCTGCCCACTTTAAACTGTCCTGAACTCCTACAAATTCTTCAGCAGTTACAGTACCTGTATCTTTAAGCCATTTCATTGCTCTGTTACTGGCGTCATACTCTACCGGTAATGTTACAAAAGCAAACAGAGTGGTTACTGCAAACATCGCTACACCAATAGCAAGAATGGCTGTGTTTCCGTTAGGATTCTCCACTGTTCTGGTTGCTGCCATTATCGCAATACCTGCAATAAGAACAAACTGCATCAGATTGGAACTTATATTCACAACAGGAACCAATTTTGAACGTAAATTCAACATTGAATATCCTACTGCATGCTGAACGGCATGTCCACATTCATGAGCTGCCACAGCTGCTGCCGCCGCATTTCTCTGCATGTAAACGCCTTCAGAAAGGTTTACTGTTTTATCTGCCGGATTATAGTGGTCCGTTAGCTGTCCGGGAACTGATATTACCTGAACATCATTAATCCCGTTATCTCTCAACATTTTCTCCGCTACTTCTTTCCCCGAAAGACCATTTCGAAGATGTACGTTGGAATAATATTCAAATTTTGATTTCAATCTGGACGAAACCCACCAGCTCACCAGCATTGAAATACCAATAATGATATAATAACCCGTCATTTTATTTAGATTTTGTGTTCAATTTTTAACCATAATCATATAAAAACTGTGCCAAAGTATACGATTTTATTATTTATATTTGTCCATAAATTACTCTCAAAAAACATGTCAACAGTTTCAATTATTGAAGTAAAAACTCCCGGTCAACTCAAGCAATTCGTAAGATTTCCCATGGATCTGTACAGAAATAACCCGTACTATGTTCCATCCTTTATCAATGACGAAATCAACATCTGGAATGCTGATGAAAATCCAGCTCTTCAATATTCTGAAGCGAAACAGTATTTAGCATACAAGAATGACAAAATTGTAGGGAGAATTGCTGTTCTTATTAATCACAAAGAGGAAAAAGAATTAGGAATCCGAAAAGTACGTTTTGGATGGATAGATTTTATTGATGATGATGAAGTTTCCCAGGCATTAATTCAGAAAGCAATTGATTACGCCAAAGAAAAAAACACCGATAAGATTGAAGGCCCAATGGGATTCACCAATCTTGATAAAGCAGGAATGCTGATTAAAGGTTTTGACCAGCTAGCCACCATGATTGGAATTTACAACCATGATTATTACCCAAAACATCTTGAAAAACTGGGATTGGTGAAAGAAAAGGAGTGGGTAGAATTTGAAATTATTTTCCCTGAAGTTTTACCCGATAAAATTCACAAATTCAACGAACTTATTTCCCAGAAATACAAACTGAAAGTTTTAAAATTCAATACAAAAGAAGAGATTATTCAGTATGTGGATCCTATGTTTGATCTTTTAGATGAAACATATAAGCACCTTTCCACCTACACTCCTATTTCTGACGAACAGCGTAAAACATATAAGGAAAAATATTTCAAGCTTATTGACAAGGACTTCATTGTTTGCATCGTTGATGAGAATAATCACCTTATTTCCTTTGCGATTACGATGCCTTCTTATTCCAAAGCATTGCAAAAATCCGGAGGGAAACTACTTCCGTTTGGCTGGTGGCATTTTCTGAAGGCAGGCAGAAAGAATGACAGAGCTAATTTCTACCTGATTGGTATTCATCCTGATTACCAAAGAAGAGGTGTAACCTCTATTATTTTCAAAGAAATCTGGAAAATATTCAGAAAAAAAGGAGTCAAATATCTGGAAACGAATCCTGAACTGGAAGAAAACAAAAGCATTCAACTTTTATGGCAGGATTACAACCCTGTGAACCATAAGAGAAGAAGAACGTACTCACTTGAGATAAATGATAAGTGATAATGATGAGTGGGGCAAGACTCACTCTCCCACTCTAAAACCCTCCCACCCTCAAACACCCTTACTTCATGAAGCCACAACTTATCATTTTTGCTGTTTTAATTGCAGGATTTATCGCCTACAACTTCTTTTTCCAATCACATGATGACAGAACAAATACGATGATTAACATTGTTTTTGCGAGTCTTCTTTTTGGATATATTGCATTTATGGCTTACTCTGTCCTTAAAAAAATGAAGAAATAATTCGTTATTTTTATTGATTCTAAATTGTAGATTTTCTCTATTTTCACCCGACTTTTAAGCTGATAAATTTCATGCTTTCTTGTTTATTCGTTAAATTTGCAAATTGAGATAATAATGCAAAAATGAATTTACCTGAAAGTTATATTCCAATCCTTATTCAGGCAGGTGTAGCAGTAGGATTTGTCGCTGTTTCATTGCTTGGAGCCCATTTCTTAGGTCCAAAACAGAAAAAAGGAGATTCTGTAAAAAACCAGAGTTGGGAATGTGGGGTTCCTAGTGAAGGAAACGCAAGAACACCGTTTTCTATCAAGTACTTCCTGACTGCGGTATTGTTCGTACTATTCGATATTGAAATCGTATTCTTTTATCCTTATGCGGTAAACTTCAGAGAATTCGGTATGGAAGGATTCCTTGCTGTACTTACGTTCGTTGCGATCTTCTTCGTGGCGTTTTTCTATGTTTGGAAACGTGGTGCACTAGATTGGGATAAATAAAAGCAAATTATGAGTTTTGAATGATGGATTTTGAATCAATAATCCAGCATTTATAATTCAAAATCTAAAAACAAACAACATGTCAGATAAAAAACCAGTAATAAGAACAGATGCACCTGCTCCCGAAGGATATGAAGGAGAAGGGTTTTTCGCAACAAAACTGAGCAGTGTAATCGGTATGGCAAGAAAGTTTTCACTTTGGCCATTGCCATTTGCAACCTCTTGTTGTGGTATTGAGTTTATGGCTACCCTGAACCCTACTTATGATGCTTCAAGATTTGGTATGGAAAGAAACTCTTTCTCACCAAGACAGGCAGATATGCTGATGGTTTGCGGAACTATATCAAAAAAATTAGGACCTGTCCTAAAAGAAGTATATACTCAGATGGCAGAACCAAAATGGGTAGTAGCTGTTGGAGCTTGTGCTTCCAGCGGTGGTATTTTTGATACGTACTCTGTACTTCAGGGAATTGATAAAATTATTCCGGTAGACGTTTATGTTCCTGGATGTCCTCCAAGACCAGAACAGATTATTGAAGGAGTAATGCAGGTACAGGCTCTTGCAGAAAGCGAAAGCATCAGAAGAAGAGACATGCCTGAATATCAGAAATTATTAGATTCTTACAACATAAGCAACTAAACGGAAATGACAAACGAATTTGTATTAGAAGCAATCACCAGAGAATTTCCGGAATCTGTTATTTCAAGTTCAGAACCTTATGGTATGCTGACTATTGAAGTGAAGAAAGAAGATATCAAGAAAATCATTCATTATCTTAAAGATTCAACACTTGAATTTAATTTCCTTACAGATATCTGTGGTATTCATTACCCGGAATTCCCGGAAAAGGAAATTGGTGTTGTATACCATTTACATAATATGATGGCCAACTTCAGATTACGTCTGAAGATCTTTATGTCCAGAGAAAATATTGAAGTAGACTCACTTGTTGAGTTATATGCAGGAGCTAACTGGATGGAAAGAGAAACGTATGATTTCTATGGGATTAAATTTAAAGGACACCCGGATCTGAGACCTATTCTGAATATGGAAGATCTAGGATACCACCCAATGTTGAAGGAATATCGACTTGAAGACGGTACAAGAACCGATAAGGACGATAATATGTTCGGAAGATAAAAAAGCGAATGGCCAATGGCAGCTAGCCAATAGCCAGAAGCAAATAGCTAAAAGCAATCATTATGAAAGATAACTCATTATCTAATATACTAAACCAGTACGAAAGTAAGGAACAGATTGACGGACAATTATACACCCTGAATCTAGGACCTACTCACCCTGCTACTCACGGGATTTTCCAGAATATCTTAACGATGGACGGAGAAAGAATCCTTCACGCTGAGCAAACGGTAGGATATATCCACAGAGCATTTGAGAAAATTTCTGAAAGAAGAAACTATTCTCAGATCACTACCCTTACTGACCGTATGAATTACTGTTCTGCACCCATCAACAACCTTGGTTGGCACATGACAGTAGAAAAGCTGATTGGCGTTAAAGTTCCAAAACGTGTAGACTATATGCGTGTTATCTTGATGGAGCTTGCAAGAATCGGTGATCACCTGATCTGTAACGGGGTAACCGGGATGGACTCAGGAGCTATTACAGGACTTACCTATATGTTCATCGAAAGAGAACGTATTTATGATATGTATGAGCAGATCTGTGGAGCAAGGATGACAACCAATATGGGAAGAATCGGAGGATTTGAAAGAGATTTCACTCCTAAATTCCATGAGTTACTGAAAGACTTCTTAAAGACTTTCCCACCAAGATTCAAAGAATTCTGTACCCTATTGGAAAGAAACAGAATTTTCATGGACAGAACCATCGGTACAGGAGCTATTTCTGCCGAGAGAGCATTAAGCTACGGTTTCACTGGTCCAAACTTACGTGCAGCAGGTGTAGATTACGATGTAAGAGTTGCACAGCCTTATTCCTCATACGAAGATTTCGACTTCATTATTCCTGTAGGAACTTCAGGAGATACTTACGACCGTTTCATGGTTCGTCAACAGGAAATCTGGGAATCCATTAAAATTATCAAACAAGCATACGAAAACCTTCCTGAAGGGCCATTCCACGCGGATGTTCCTGATTTCTATCTTCCTGAAAAGGCAGATGTATATCAAAAAATGGAAGCTTTGATTTACCACTTCAAAATTGTAATGGGAGAAACCGATGTACCGAAAGGAGAAGTTTACCATGCAGTAGAAGGTGGAAACGGAGAATTAGGTTTCTATCTTGTGAGTGACGGAGGAAGAAGCCCATACAGACTTCACTTCAGAAGACCATGCTTCATCTACTATCAGGCATACCCTGAAATGATTACAGGTTCTGTAATTTCAGATGCCATTGTAACGATGTGTAGTATGAATATTATTGCGGGAGAATTAGACGCATAAAAAGAAGATGTCAGACATCAGATTTCAGATGTTAGACTCTTCGCTTTGTATATAAATTTAAAATCTGATGTCTGAAATCTGACATCTGAAATCTTAGATAAAAAATGAGCGAAACAATAGCTTTTAAACCGGAAAGTTTAGCACAGGTACACAAAATTATCGCAAGATATCCTGAAGGAAGACAGAAATCTGCTCTTCTTCCTGTACTTCACTTGGCACAGAAAGAATTCGGAGGATGGTTAGATGTTCCTGTGATGGATTATGTTGCCGGACTATTAAGTATCAAACCGATCGAAGTATATGAAGTGGCTACTTTCTATACCATGTTCAACATGAAGCCGGTAGGTAAATATGTTTTGGAAGTTTGCAGAACAGGACCTTGTATGGTTTGTGGAAGCGAAAAAATCCTTGACCATATCAGAACGAAACTGAACATTAAAGACGGAGAAACTACTGAAGACGGTATGTTCACTCTAAAGCCTGCTGAATGTCTTGGAGCATGTGGTTATGCACCAATGATGCAGCTTGGTAAGTTCTTTCATGAAAATTTAACGATAGAAAAAGTAGATGAAATCCTTGATCTTTGCAGACAGGGACAACTTGCTTTAGACTAAATAAATTTTAACACATTAAATAGCCATAAGCTAAAGGCTACAAACCAATAGCTGAACGCTAAAAGCATAATAAACAATGAGTAAAAAACTTTTACTTAAAGACGCACATATAGAAGGTATCCGCTACTTTGAAACCTACCGTAAACAGGGAGGTTATACTGCAGCTGAAAAAGCCTTGAAAATGACTCCTGACGAAATTCTTGAAGAAGTAAAAACTTCAGGACTAAGAGGACGTGGTGGAGCTGGATTCCCAACAGGGATGAAATGGAGCTTTTTGGCAAAACCGGAAGGCGTTCCAAGACACCTTGTAGTAAATGCGGATGAATCTGAGCCTGGAACATTCAAGGACAGATATCTGATGGAGTTCCTTCCTCACCTATTGATTGAAGGAATGCTAATTTCATCTTTCTGTTTAGGTTCAAATGTTTCTTATATCTACATCCGTGGAGAATATTCATGGATTCCGGATATCCTTGAAGAAGCAATTGAAGAAGCTAAAGCAGCAGGATTTTTAGGTAAAAATATTTTAGGAACAGGTTTCGATCTTGAAATCTATGTACAGAGAGGTGGTGGAGCATATATCTGCGGTGAAGAAACTGCATTGCTTGAATCCCTTGAAGGAAAAAGAGGTAACCCAAGATTAAAACCACCTTTCCCGGCTGTAAAAGGTCTTTGGGAGAGACCAACAGTGGTAAACAACGTTGAGTCTATTGCAGCAATTGTTCCAATCATTGATATTACAGGTGCTGAGTATGCTAAAATTGGTGTAGGTAGATCTACAGGTACGAAATTAATTTCTGCTTGTGGAAACATCAACAAACCAGGAGTATACGAAATTGATATGACGATCACTGTAGAAGAGTTCATCTATTCTGATGAATACTGTGGTGGTATTAAAGACGGAAAAAGATTAAAGGCTTGTATTCCTGGAGGAAGTTCTGTTCCTATTGTTCCAGCAAACTTATTGTTGAGAACCGTGAACGGAGAGCCAAGATATATGAACTACGAATCATTAGCTGATGGTGGTTTTGCTACCGGAACAATGATGGGTTCAGGAGGTTTCATCGTTTTAGATGAAGATCAGTGTATCGTAGATCATACAATGACTTTAGCAAGATTTTATCACCACGAAAGTTGTGGACAGTGTACTCCTTGCCGTGAAGGAACGGGATGGATGCATAAGATCTTAAAGAAAATTGAGAAAGGAGAAGGTAAAATGGAAGACATTGATTTACTTTGGGATATCCAGAGAAAAATCGAAGGAAACACGATCTGTCCATTAGGTGATGCAGCGGCTTGGCCGGTTGCAGCAGCTATCCGTCACTTCAGAGATGAATTTGAGTGGCACGTGAAAAACCCTGAGTTATCTCAAACTCAGAACTATGGATTGGCACATTATGCAGATCCTATCCCAGCGGTTGAAAAGAATGCGTAGTTGAAATGAAAAGATTGTTTGTTGTCGGCTTAATGATGTCGAGTTTTGTTTTCGGACAAAAAAAAGATTCTTTAGTAGCAGAAAATAATGCTGATTTGTTTAAAGCTCCTGTTTATCAAAAACCAGAGCCTTTAAGCAAAAAAGGACAGATGTTTGTTTTTTATGGATGGAACAGAGCTGCATACAGCAATTCTGACATCCGTTTTAAAGGAAATGGATATGATTTCCAGTTGAATAACGTAACTGCTCAGGATAGACCTACAAAATTTGGACTTGTTTATTTTGATCCAAGTTGGTTTACAGTAACGCAGTATAATTTCAGATTAGGATATTTTATTAAAGATAATTTAGCGCTTGTTTTAGGGATTGACCACATGAAGTATGTGATGGATCAAGATCAAACCGTTAACTTTAGAGGACATATTTCAGATCCTGAATATGCAGCCATGGTTCAGAACGGTCAGGTTAACCTGGCAGATGAGAAGTTCCTTACTTTTGAACATACAGACGGACTTAATTACGAAAACTTAGGTCTTGAAAAATACCAGAACCTTATCAACAAGAAAAATGTTGATTTAGTTTGGTCTTACGGTGCCGGAATTGGAGTAATGTTCCCGAAAAGTAATATCAAGCTTTTTGGAAATGAAAGAAGTGACCGTTTCCACGTTGCTGGTATGGGAACTGATATAAGATCCAGTATTAACTTAGTGCTTTGGAATCATATAATGGTAAGAGTAGAAGGAAAAGCCGGTTACATCAATATGTGGGACATTAAAACTACATTGAATAACAAGCCAGACAAAGCACAGCAGGATTTTGTTTTCGGACAGATTATGGCTGGAATTGGATATACATTTAATACTAAGAAATATAAATAACAAAGCCTATTGCTTAATGCATAAAGCTTAAAGCATACGATATGAGCGAAGAAGTTAAAAAATTCAAAATAACTATAGACGGACAGACTACTGAAGTTTTGCCTGGTACTTCTATTCTGGAAGCAGCAAGACAAATCGGTGGTAAATCTGTACCTCCTGCCATGTGTTACTACAGCAAATTAGAAACCAGTGGTGGAAGATGCAGAACTTGTCTTGTAGAAGTTTCTAAAGGATCTGAAGCAGATCCACGTCCTATGCCTAAATTGGTAGCAAGTTGCAGAACGAACGTAATGGACGGTATGGAAGTTAAAAACCTTACTTCTGAGAAAGCTCAGGAAGGAAGAAAAGCGGTTACCGAGTTCTTATTGGTAAATCACCCGCTGGACTGTCCTGTTTGTGATCAGGCAGGTGAATGTCACCTTCAGGATCTTGGATATGAGCATGGAAATCTTGAAACAAGAACAGAATTCGAAAGAAATACTTACGAAGCTGATGATCTTGGACCGAACATCAAGCTGAACATGAACCGTTGTATTCTTTGTGCTAGATGTGTATTAGCTGCTAATCAATTAACAGGTGAAAGAGAGCACGGTATTCTTTTCAGAGGAGATCACGCTGAAATTTCTACTTATTTAAATAAAGCTTTAGATAATGACTTCATTGGAAACGTTATTGACGTTTGTCCTGTAGGAGCATTAACAGACAGAACTTCCCGTTTTGCCAGCAGAGTATGGTTTACAAAACCAATGAACGCAACTTGTAAATGTGATAAGTGTTCAGGAAAAGCTGTAGTTTGGATGAAAGGTGACGAAATTGTAAGAGTTACTGCAAGAAAAGACCAGTGGGGTGAAGTTGAAGAATTCATCTGCGATACATGCCGTTTCGAAAGAAAATCTTTATCAGACTGGAATATCGAAGGTCCTAGACATATCGACAGACACTCTGTAATTTCATTGAACCACTACGAAAAGCCTAAAGATGAGCTAAGAGTTTTAGACAATCCAATGGCTAAGGAAATCAGTGAAAAAGACGAAAAATAATTTTAATAAAGACAATTAGATTTCAGACACAAGACATCAGACTTAACCTCATATCTAGTATCTGACATCTCACATCTAAAAATCTTTACAACAAAAAATGGATTTACTTACATTTAAACTTATACTTGTACTAGCACTTTTCCTGCTATCGCTTACGATTGCAGCCTACTCTACCTGGGCAGAAAGAAAAGTTGCCTCTATCATGCAGGATAGAATTGGTCCTAACAGAGCTGGACCTTTCGGATTACTGCAACCTCTTGCTGACGGTGGAAAATTCTTCTTCAAGGAAGACTTTACGCCTGCTAATGCTGAAAAATTCCTTTTCGTATTAGGTCCGGCTTTAGTAATGTTTATTTCACTAATCACCGGGGCAGTTATTCCTTGGGGTAAAAGTTTAAATATTGCAGGTACTTCTTTTGATCTTCAGGTGGCTAATATTGACGTTGGTGTACTTTTCATCATCGGAATGGCTTCCATCGGGGTTTACGGAATTATGATCGGAGGTTGGGCTTCGAACAACAAATATTCATTATTAGGTGCTATCCGTGCTTCTTCTCAGATGATTTCTTATGAATTGGCGATGGGATTAGCACTTCTTTCTATCATCATGATGTCTGGAAGTTTAGACTTAAAAGAAATTACTGAAAGTCAGACTAGTGGAAAACTATGGGGAGTTATTCCTTGGGTTTCCGGAATGAACTGGAACATTTTCTACCAACCAATCGCTTTCCTTGTATTCTTTGTAGCAGCACTAGCTGAAACCAACAGACACCCGTTCGATTTACCTGAGTGTGAATCTGAATTGGTAACAGGATACTCTACAGAATATTCTTCCATGAAGTTAGGATTGTATATGTTCGGGGAATACGTGAACATGTTTATTTCTAATGCTTTCATGGTGGTTCTTTTCTTCGGAGGATACAACTATCCTGGTATTGATTGGGTAACAGAAAACTGGGGAGAAAACGTTGCAGGAATCTTAAGTATCGTAGCATTCTTAACGAAAACTGTAATCGGAATCTTGATCTTCATGTGGATCAGATGGACACTTCCAAGATTCAGATATGACCAGTTAATGCACTTAGGATGGAAAACATTAATCCCAATGGCATTAGTAAACCTATTAATTACAGGAGCTGTAATTTTAGCATTTGCAAACTAAGAGATAAGAATATATTTTTAATGCTGGATACAGATTCAGCCTAAAAAAATTAAATAAATGAAACTTACAAACAGATCAAAAGTTGTTTCCAATAAAGAAATGACCCTTGCTGAAAAAATCTACCTTCCTGCAATCTTTACAGGGATGGGGATTACATTTAAGCATGCTGTAAGAACCGTGATAAAAGGTGCTCCCGCAGTATATTCGTATCCGGAAGTACAGAAGCCAAGAACTACCATCTGGAGAGGTCAGCACGTTTTGAAAAGAGACGAGGAAGGCAGAGAAAGATGTACTGCTTGCGGACTTTGTGCGGTAGCTTGTCCTGCAGAAGCCATTACAATGACTGCTGCTGAAAGAACTAAAGAGGAAAAAGGACTTTACAGAGAAGAAAAATATGCTTCAGTATATGAAATCAATATGCTAAGATGTATTTTCTGTGGGATGTGTGAAGAGGCTTGTCCTAAATCTGCCATCTATCTTACAGACAGATTGGTAGACGTAGAAACCAACAGAGGTTCTTTCATTTACGGAAAAGATAAATTAGTTGAAAAAATAAATGAAAGGATTGACATCACGACAAGACAATCCGAGAAACAAAAAAATGCGGTAAAATAATGGATCAGTTTTTATTTTTCTTGGTGGCGTTTTTAGCAGTGTCAAGTGCAGTTTACTTTGTATTTGCAAGAAACCCTTTATATGCTATTTTGTCATTAATTGTTACGATGTTTTCAATTGCCGGAATGTACATTCTTCTGAATGCACAGTTCTTAGCAATCATCCAGATTATAGTGTACGCAGGTGCCATCATGGTACTTTTCCTTTACATCTTAATGATGCTTAACCTTAATAAAGCAGACGAAAGTAAGAAGGGTAATACTTTAAAATTTATTGGAGTTTTTACTGCAGGTCTTCTTTTAGTAGGAGTTTTAGGAGTATTCAGAGGAGTTCAGCAAAACCACATTGTTGTTGAGAATGTAGACAGAGGTGTTGGTCTTACGAAGAACCTGGGTAGACTTTTGTTTAATGAATATGTTTTACCGTTTGAGCTTGCTTCCATCCTGATTTTAGCAGGTATTGTAGGCGCGGTATTAATCGGTAAAAAAGATTTATAAAATTATGGGAGAAGTAAATACATTTATACAAAGCATCCCTTTGGACTACTTCATTATCCTTTGTTCAGTATTGTTCTGCTTAGGGGTAATGGGCGTATTGCTTAGAAAAAATGCTATTGTGATTCTGGGCTGTGTAGAGCTTATGCTTAATTCTGTAAACCTTTTATTGGCTGCTTTTTCAGCATACAAAGGAAACGGAGACGGACAGCTTTTAGTGTTCTTCATTATGGTGGTTGCTGCTGCTGAAGTAGCGGTAGGTCTGGCAATTATTGCTATGCTGTATAGAAATACCCGTTCTGTAGATGTTAGTATATTTAATAAATTAAGAGGATAAGAATGGAGAATTTAGTATATGCAATAGTACTTTTACCACTTTTAGGGTTTCTTATTAACGGTTTATTCGGAAAAAATCTTCCAAAAATAGTAGTTGGTTCTTTAGCAACAGCTATGGTTTTCGGATCATTCTGTATCGCTGTAAGTCTTTTCATGAATTTCAATTCTGAAAGCCAGCCTGTAATCGTAAAAGCTTTTGAATGGTTTAGAGTAAACGGAGTTCAGATCAATTTTGGATTCCAGATCGATCAGCTGTCTTTAATGATGGTAATGATCATTACGGGTATCGGTTCACTGATCCACTTATACTCTATCGGATATATGAGTCATGATAAAGGATTCTATAAGTTCTTTACTTACCTGAATCTTTTCATCTTCTCAATGTTACTTTTAGTGATGGGAAGCAACTACCTTATCCTATTCATCGGATGGGAAGGTGTAGGTCTTTGTTCTTACCTATTGATCGGATTCTGGTATACCAACGAAGAATACGGTAAAGCGGCAAGAAAAGCTTTCATCATGAACAGAATTGGTGACTTGGCATTATTGATCGGTATCTTTATGATTGCTGCTCAGACGAATGCTGTAGATTACCTTTCAGTAGCTGAAAATGCTTCAAAATTTGAATTAGACGGAACAGTGATTATCTTTATCACAGCGAGTTTATTCATCGGTGCTACCGGTAAATCGGCTCAGGTTCCATTATATACCTGGTTGCCAGACGCGATGGCTGGGCCAACTCCTGTTTCTGCGTTAATTCACGCGGCAACGATGGTAACAGCGGGGATCTATTTAGTAGTAAGATCTAACTTCTTATTTACTTTAGCACCTACTGTACAAGGAGGAATTTTATTCATCGGATTCTTAACGGCGGCTTTAGCAGGATTCTATGCATTACGTCAGAACGACATCAAAAAAGTATTGGCATACTCTACAGTTTCACAACTTGGATTTATGTTCATCGCTTTAGGTCTTGGAGCTTATACAACAGCTATGTTCCACGTAATGACGCACGCTTTCTTTAAAGCTTTACTATTCTTAGGTGCAGGTTCTGTAATCCATGCTATGAGCAACGAGCAGGATATGCGTTTCATGGGAGGTTTAAAAAAATATATTCCTCTTACCCACGCTACATTCTTTATCGGAACATTAGCAATTTCAGGTTTCCCTTTATTATCAGGGATGATCTCTAAAGACGAAATTTTAGTAGCAGCTTTCGCTAAAAACCCTATTTACTGGGTAATCTTATTTGTTTTAGCGGCAATGACTGCAACATATATGTTCAGACTATACTACCTTACTTTCCACGGAGAGTTCAGAGGTACTGAAGAGCAAAAACACCACTTACACGAAAGCCCGTCTAATATGACATTACCATTGATCGTATTGGCTATCCTTTCAGTAGTTGGAGGTTTCATCAACTTGCCACACTTCATCGGTCACGGACACTATGCTAAATTGATGGAATGGTTAAAGCCTGTTCTTACGGAACAAAGCTACAGCCAAATGGAAGCTACTCTTTCCGGAGTAGATTTCAACACTGAAATGATCTTATTAGCAGCTACAGTATTAATGTTCTTCTCTGTATGGTTTATCGTAAGAAATACCTACGTGAAAAAGAAAAAAATGGCTGTGGCAGAAGAAAGTTATACCGGATGGGAAAAGCTTTCTGCTAAGAAATTATATGTAGACGAACTTTACAACGCATTGATTGTAAAAACTGTTGAAGGATTAGGACGCGGAGGAAAAATGTTTGATAAGGGTATCTTAGACCGTTTTGTAAACTTTGTAGGTGATGGTGCTGAAGACAGCGGTAAAGCTATGAAGCGTGTACAAAACGGAAATGTAGAGACGTATATTCTTATCATGTCTTTAGCTGTGGGAATTATATTAATTGTTAACTTTTTATTACAATAATAATGTCTTGTTTATTATTAACATTATTACTATTACCTCTAGTAGGTTCGGGATTAGTTTTTGCATGGAAGGGTAATTCCAGCAAATATTTGGCACTAGGGATTGCATTGGTACAAATGCTTCTTACGTTCTACATACTATCGGATTTTGATTTTACTCCGACAGTAGACAGCGTATTGCAGCACGAGATCAATTATCCGTGGTCACAGTTTATGAAGAGTTCTCTTCACTTCGGTATCGATGGGATGAGCATGCTTCTTTTATTGCTGACTAATATTTTAGCGCCAATCATCATTTTATCTTCTTTCAACGAAAGTGTAAGCTACAGAAATACATTCTACGGATTGATTCTGTTGATGCAATTCGGTCTTGTAGGAGTATTTACTTCTTTAGACGGATTATTGTTCTACATTTTCTGGGAAGTAACTTTGATTCCAATTTGGTTTATTGCCGGACTTTGGGGACAAGAGAATAAAAGGTTTGAATTCACTACGAAATTCTTCGTATATACATTCGTTGGGTCTTTATTTATGTTAGCCGGATTGATCTATGTGTACAACCACTCTGCATCTTTCGCTTTAACGGATCTATACAATGCACAACTGAATGAAGTACAACAGACTGTGGTATTCTGGTTCATTTTCTTTGCTTTTGCAGTGAAATTACCGGTATTCCCTTTCCATACATGGCAGCCTGATACCTATACCTACTCTCCTACTCAAGGATCAATGTTGTTATCTGGTATCATGCTTAAAATGGCAGTGTACGGGGTAATGCGTTATTTACTTCCAATCACTCCGCTTCCGATTGCAGGAATTTCCGGACAGATTGTAATTATCCTTGCTATTGTGGGAATTGTTCACGGAGCATTGATCGCGATCATCCAGTCTGATATGAAGAGAATCATCGCTTATTCATCTTTCTCTCACGTAGGATTGATGGTAGCAGGTATCTTCGCTTCTGCAGTAGTTACTTTAAGAGGAACTTTCAATGTAGAAGGTGCTGAAGGAGCTTTGGTACAGACTTTCGCTCACGGTATCAACGTGGTGGGATTATTCTACTGTTGTGATATTTTATACAAGAGATTTAAATCAAGAGACATCAGACAAATGGGTGGTTTAGCTAAAGTAGCACCTA
The DNA here is from genome assembly GCF_004119455.1 of Chryseobacterium sp. CH25. Classification (GTDB taxonomy): domain Bacteria; phylum Bacteroidota; class Bacteroidia; order Flavobacteriales; family Weeksellaceae; genus Chryseobacterium. Next base: position 84,848 of record NZ_NRQT01000012.1, on the reverse strand, counting down.
AGTTTGCTGTTTTATTCTTGATCATTATATTAGGTTCAATGGGAGTTCCATTGACGAATGGATTTATCGGAGAATTTATCCTGTTAAAATCAGTATATGATTTCAACGGAACAGCAGCAGTAATTGCTGGTCTTACGGTAATTCTTTGTGCGGTGTACTTATTGAGATTCTACGGAAAAGCAATGTTTGGAGAAGGAAATGCAGAAGTTTTAAGCACAGCAAAAGATTTATCTGGTGTAGAATTCTCTGTATTGGCTAGTTTAGCGGTTTTCGTGATCTTACTTGGTATTTTCCCACAACCGGTAATCGATATGGTAAGTAGTTCAGTGAAGTTTATCTACACAGCGATGGCTAACTAAAAAATTAAAAGATTTAAAAATTAAAAAAATAAGAGATTAGAGAAGAGTAAGAGACAGGAGACTGAGAGACTAGAGACAGGTGACAAAACCTGGAATTTAAACTCTTACCCCTTGAACTTTAAACTTCAGATCTCACATCTCAAATCTATATTATGAGTGTTTTAATTATTGTTTTCCTAACGGCAGTTATTGCGTTATTTTCAGGAGTTTTCGAGCAAGGAAAATTCGCAAGATACATTGGGATTTTGGGTTTAATCATCGCATTGTACGTAAGCTTTATGCCTGAATGTTCGTTCTTCGATCAATACAAGCATATGTATGAATACAGTGCCAATACTGCATTATTCACTAAATTATCCATTGTAACAACCTTATTGTTATTCTTCCTGGGAGGTTTTGCATTCAGCAATCACAGAAGCCACCAGTCAGAATTATATGCATTGATGCTATTTGCATTATGTGGTGGAATTGTTCTTTTCGGATACCAGAACTTGGTAACAATGTTCTTAGGTGTTGAGATCCTTTCTATTCCATTATATGTAATGGCTGGTGCTAACAAAACTGATCTGAGATCAAACGAAGCTTCGATCAAGTATTTCTTAATGGGTGCATTCGCGACAGGTTTCTTACTTTTCGGGATCGCGTTCATCTACGGAAGCGCTGGAAGCTTTGATTTATATAAAATCCATGACTTTGGAGTAGCAAATACAGGGAACGTAATGTTCATCTTAGGAGTATTGCTTATCCTTTGTGCATTGGCATTTAAAGTTGCATTGGCACCTTTCCATATGTGGAGCCCTGATGTATATGCAGGATCACCTTCATTAATCACAGCATTCATGGCGAGTGTGGTAAAAATTTCAGGTTTCTTCGCATTGTTCAGATTAATGACAATCGGATTTGCCGGAGTCACTCACGAATGGATTAATGTACTTGGAGTATTCTTAATCATCACTTTATTGTTAGCGAACGTTATGGGTCTTGCCCAGACGAATGCAAAAAGAATGTTGGCTTACTCTTCAGTATCTCACGCGGGATACATCGGGTTGGTATTCTTCGGAATGACAAGCCTTTCTACTTATAACTTAGCGTTCTATTTATTCGCTTATGCTTTATCTACAGTAGGAGTTTTCATGTGTCTGATCTGGGTAGAGAAATTAAAAAGAGAAACTTCTTTCGGAGCTTTCAAAGGACTGGCAAAAACAGAACCTTTATTGGCAACAGCAGCAGCTATCTCTATGCTTTCAATGGCAGGAGTTCCGCTAACGGCTGGTTTCATGGGGAAATTTGCTTTATTCTCCCAGGCAATGAACGGAGCAGCCTTCTTAGTATTAGTAGCAGTTCTAGGTTCTGCCCTATCTATCGCTTACTATTTAAGACTGATTATCGCAATGTTCTTCTTTAAAGAATCAACATTCAAATCATCAGAAAAAGTAACACTTACTTACAATATTGTTGCGGTATTTGTAATCGCTTCAATTATCATCCTTGGAGTTTTCCCGGATCTGTTTGCAAAAGTGTTCGGATTATAAAAAGTTATCCATACAATATCAAAAACCTTTCAGAAATCTGAAAGGTTTTTTTGTGATTAAATTTTTAAGACTGTCATAGAAATGAAATCCTATGAAATAACTTTTCCAGAAACACAGCTTCCACTTTAACACCAGATTAAGGATATCCGAAGTATAAAATTACTCCCTGATTTCAGGGATAATTGCCTTATTAATAAACGTTTCACATGATTTGGAAGGTTTTTTTGTAAGATTTTTTCTAAATTTCACGCTGAGAAATAAATCTCAGTATTTTAATAATCATTAATCACCAATCACATGATTACTTATATGACACTTCCAGGCGATACGTTGGAAAAAATTGCATCTGATCTGAAAGTAGAAAATCCAACCTATCTCAGAGATTTTCATAATAAGCATTGTGCCGTATATGACAGGCTTGCAGAACCGATAAAGATGAAACCGGGAATGCTGCTTCTTATACCCTTTGGTGATGAAATCACTAAACTTAACCAGGAAATCAATGAAAACGGAGACAGTTTATATTACCATCCGCCTCATGGAAAAATACCTTATCAAATTCCTTTGCTAAATGGCGCTTATACAGTAACACATCAAAAACTCGAAAATGGAATTATACAGAGCAGTTATTCATACCAAACTGAACTTAAGTATCTGAGAGCTGAACATGATGATCATTTCTTTTCACTACAAATATTTGTTCTCATAAAAACGGAGCAGTGTCAGACAGTAAAGCATCAAGCTTATCAAAAGCATCTGCAGCCATCTTATTTCCTGTAGAAATCAGAGTAAATAAAAAAGGTAAAGTTACAGAAGCAAAATTCTTTCATTCAGAAACAGTGATTAAAAGTGAACTGGATGCTTTAAAAAAATATTTTACAGATGATCTGTCTGCATCTTACATTGATCAGCTCAAAAAAATGACTGAAGACAATGATCAAATTTTAAGAAACATAAGAAATACATTACCTCTTCAGTTTCTTTTTGGTGCTTTTTACAGAGCAAAATATAAAGAGTGGACGGATTCTGATCCCTACTATGAATTTATTCCCTGGCTGTCAAATGCCTCTCCTATCCGTTTTGAACTTTATAATTGCATCTTTCCTAAAAATAAAGACAATGATACAGTAAAGATCAAACAATTTGGAAAATCATGCGACTACCGGAATCTGAATCAGCTTTATAATAAAGAGTACGAATATCATGAGCAGTCACCCATCAATAATTATTCAGTGGCCTGTCACCATGATGCGGAATATACTTTTAATCTTACCAATCTGATCATTCAAAAAGTCACTGCACATTTTGAAAATCAGATCGGAGATGTAACAGAACAGGATATTTTTACTTTAGAAAAACAGTTAAAATAAACTACTAACCATGATCCAGCACAAAAAAACCACAAAATATGTCCGAATCCACCTCACCACATGACGGAAAACACTTTGTCATTCAGAAAGGAAAAGCACAGTGTAATCAAGGGGACCAGTTCCCACAGTTTAAAGTAACTTCCCATCAGAAACATTACTGGAATGATAAAGAAGGGCAGGCAAATTTTTTGGCTGTCACCGAAAACGACCTTCAATTTACCCCTCAGGGTCCCAGTTTTGGAAAATGTAAACTGAAACCAACCCCGGGTGGATATCTACCCTGTGCTTATGCTCCCGCAGGCAAATGGCAGAAAACTTATGATAAAGTAAAGGTGTTGGGCAATAGCTGTGTCACAGAAATATCAGAGCTCATGTGTTCTACAGGGGGAAAAATCTCCATTATGGAACATGGACAAACCGCATCAATGAGCAAGCAAAATGTAAAAAGTGCTGATCCACAAGAGCAGCATAACATCAATCCTTTTGTAGATTTTAAAGAATTCCAAAAGGTAACGGAAGATGATGAAGTGGATGCTTACTAAACTTAAACTTTTCAGCCATGTCAAAACAAGGAATATATAAAATATCGGGAAATACAAAACCAAAGGTTGGAGAACCGGTTACCTATAAAATTGAAGAATGGTACCCTGCTACTCCATTAGAAAAAAGAAACCCGGCACGTGTTACCTGGCATCTTTTCAAAAAGGTAAACGGAAAATTTGTTCCCACCAATATCAAAAAAGTGGGCGTAAGCAGTTTTACGTTTAACACAAATGCCTACAAGGATACCTTCAGAATTGAAGCTTACCTTCATAATCCGGAAGGAAAAGCTCCCATGGCCTTAGAGGTACAGCCACAGCCTAGTGATGTCCCAAGGATCAATAAAGTTGAATTAAAATATATAGACGATACTCCGGGAACAGTCTTCAGTTTCTCTGAAAAACTGGTTGCAGAAGCAAAATGTATGAACCTCGAAGGACAATATCTACAGTTCACCCTTTGGGAAGATGATGCTCAAAACGCAGGCCATAATAATAAAAACCTATTGATTGGCAGCAAAAAAGAAAAAGTAAAAAACGAAACCGCCAGAGCAGAATTCATACTGACACAAGCACTTATGAAAAAAGCGATGGAAGGAGAAACAGATCCTAAGCAGCTGGAATTTTATGTGACTGTGGAATATTATGCCCATAAAAAACATGCAACTGATAATATAAATATCAATACTCCTAAAGAAATTCTACCTCCTGAAAAGTCACAAACTAAAACAGATCCTTCTCCACCTCCGAAAAAAGAAATTCCTAAAGAACAACCTAAGAAAGAAGCCACACCAGCAGAACAAAAAGGCAAAAGCCAAAAAGAAGAAAAAGAGGCTAAAGCAGCCCCTAAGGAAGATATTACTGATAAGGATAAAAAAGTATGGGACTGGTCTGAAGCCAAAGGAAAAATAGATAATCAACAGCCCCCAACCCCTACTCCTCCAAAAGAAATAAGTCCGGCACAAGTTAACAGCGTTCCTGATCCTCAAAAAACAGAAACCTGCATCTGTAAAGAAAATCAATTTAACTGGGGCATTAAATTAACCTGTGAAGAAAGGAAAAAAGTATTGCAGGTATGTGCTGAACTTTGGGGAGAGCAACATAAAAAAGAAAAGGCTAGTGAGCTTATGTCTGTAATGCATCTTGAAACCAATACCACTTTCAGCCCTGCAGCAGACAATAATGCCGGTTATTCAGGACTTATACAATTTAGTGATGCTTCTGCAAAATCTGTAGGTTCAACACGAGCTGCATTGAAAAAAATGACTTTTGTGCAGCAGATGGATTATGTAAAAAAATATTTTGAAAAGAAAAAAGCGGCCCTCAAAACAATGACAGATCTCTATCTACTCGTCCTTAAACAAAATGCAGTAGGACAAGGAGCTAATGGAGATTATGTATTGTTTGATGAAAGTGTATCTGTACCTAATGCACCATATGATATAAATAATTTAAGCAGAGAACCTTGGGTTACAAAATACGGCTATTCCAGTAATCCTTCTTTTATGAGAGAAAAAGGAGAGTGGGCACATATAAGAAAGTTTAACTCATATTCCCGAGGATCAATTGATAGAAGAGGTTTTGAAAATGGCAAAACTTATGTCTGGGAAGTCACTGATAAACTTGTAAAAGAACATTATAACCCAGGCAAAGCACAATTTTTTAATGGTACTTGTGAAGAGAAACCTCAGGAGAAAAAGAAGTCGAATGGCAAATATCCACCTTGGGTAGATATTGCTATTGCTGAAGAAGCTAAAATAATACGTGAATCAACACATTGTAGCTATATTATTAATACTTATCATGCCAGTACAGATAATGCTAAAATGTCAAGATGTGGTTCTGAAAAAGATGCTTCGAGAGCAAATTCTGCATGGTGTGGAGCATTTGTAGCTTATTGTTTAAAAACTTCCGGCCACAAGTATCAGCCAGACCCTGGTGCCATTTGGCATGGTAAGGAAAATTTAGTAAAAAGGAAGAAGGGAGCACCTTATGAAACTGAAGAAAAATGGGGTAAAAAATATACCGAAATGTATATAGGCGGAATTGTAGAATGGCATAATAACGGACATACAACAATTGTTGTAGGCATAGATAAAAGTAATAGTAAAAATTATATACTTTTAGGAGGTAACCAGGATAATGGGGTAAGATTCTGGACAGCTCCAAAAACAAAAGTTCATGCATATTGCATTTTTCCTGCTGATTATACCGGGGATTTATTACCTTTAGAATCTATAGAACCTTCAGATCTTAGCCCGAAAGCTCAAAAATATAGTGAAGGAAATACCGCTTAAAATTTTATGAAAAAAGTTACTTTAACCATTTTAGTATCATTAACAACTTTCTTTTTGCATGCAAAAAGGAAGATCAGAAGACATTATCTAATTCTACCAAAATAGACAGTATGAGCTTACATCATAATAACTCAATAGAAAAAATTCTTGAAAATCAAATCATGGCTGGCTATGCTATCAAAGAAAAAGGGCTTGATATGATTAGTGATTATAAATATCAGAAAGAGGATTATGACGCTATTAATAGTTTATCAATTGATATTCTTAAAAAGAATGGGTTTAAATCTGTTAGTAACGAAGAGTTCCAAAATAAGCTGAAGACTATTTTTAATGTAAGAGCTGAAAAAAATAATCTTATTTTTCTAATTGAATATCCCTGTACTCAGGATAAAACGGTCTATCAGATAGACGGGAACTATGTTGTAAGCAATAATAACCCCATATTTATAGATACAAAAAATAATTTTTTACTGGAACCTCTTTTTATTCCGCAACTCATAGATTATAAATCTCAATATCCAGCAGTACATCAGAAAGAAAAGGAGATTCCAAAAGAAAAACTGGTAGACGGAGCTAATGTTGATATTATTAAATGGGCAGATGTTAAAGACCTCAATGAAATACAGTTCACTAATAATCAAAGGCTTATTCATAGAAATAAATATCTGTTCAATGATGTGAAAGCAAGTCTTACATGGCTTAAGTTTAATGATAAGCTTTTTCTGGAATCTTTGGTTAAAACCTTTGGATATACAAAAGATAAAAGCCTGTTAACCTTTGTTTTAAGGAATAGCTATAAAAATATCGATGAATTACAGAAAGTACTGTGGAACGAGAGATGTAATGAAGATATTATATTCAATAAAGAGGTTTTCGATGTCATTTCCGAAGCTCAGGAACAGGATCAGATCGATTATCTAAGAGCTGTTTCAGATTATCTGGTAAAAGAAACAGGCAATAATAATTCGCCATTAGATAAAAAATCATCCATAAAAGCTGAAATATTAGGGAAAATAGCCTACTACAGCACAAAAATTGGGGAGAAGCACAATATGTATTATGACTTTTTCAGTATTCTAGGAAGCAGAGAGGGCGGTGCTCAATATGAAGAGGAATTCAAAAAAGCTAATTATTATGGTATTTCAGATTTCAAAAACGTCTGGGAAGAAACCAGAACAGGTGGTGTTTCCGGTCCTGGAATGGAATAAATTGACAAAATCAGAAGCTCAGCACAGTAAAATATAAGTGAAAACAAAATTGAAGAACTATATTCTCATCTTATTATTTCTAAGTCTTTTTTCATGTAAAAAAGACAATCATAAAACAATGGTTCAGCCCACAAAAAATACAGAAAATGTAGTTGCTCAAGCTCAGAATACCTCAACAAAACCTACAGCAGTTTCAGATCCCTGGAAAGGCAACTATCATTTTGAAGCCTTAAACAGAGATCAGATTAAAACAAGTTATGACATTACCATTATCTCTCTCAATGATATTTCAATTCAGATTAATGATGATGGAGATAAAGTATCCTATTCTCATATAAAAGCAGAAGTTCTTAATGATGATAATATAAAATTGGCTTTCGACCCTTCATTAGAAGATGAAATGGGAATTATTTACATCGAAAAATCGGATGATACCTATTTAATTTCCGGTTACCCGATCTATTTTATTAACCCGGGAAATAATGAGATGCCTTTAATAAAGGAAAAATAAATATTTATGATTAAAAATGTACTGGCTGCAGTAACCATAATTTCATTAGTGAGTTGTTCTCCTAAAGAAAAAACACATCCCCAGCCAAAAACAGAAAAAGGAATTGTAAAAGATACGATAGCAAAACCTCAGCAAATTGTTGAAACTCTATCTCAGGATCAGGACGATCATTTAAAATATAATAAACTGGGATTGGCTGTAAAATCCGGAAACATTGACGAAGTTGGAAAACTGTTGAAAAACGGTGCTGATATAAACAATGCCGCAGAAGATGAATATTATGCTTACGGAGCTTTGTATATTGCCATCAATACAAAAAATGAGGCCATGGTGAAATTCCTCATAGACCATAAAGCAGACCTGAATACCCAAATCAATGAAGAAGGATACTCTCTTCTTATAGCAGCTATCGATTCCAGGAATCTCAATATTGTGAAGCTATTGATACAGTCAGGAGCAAATATAGAAACATTTACCGATCCCGAAGGAAACAAAAAGTTTATTCCTTTATTAGAAGCTACTCAAGCCAACCAACCTGAAATGGTTACATTATTGCTTGAAAAAGGTGCTGATCCGAAAGAAACCTCCTTTGAGGGATTCTCTGCCTATAACTATGCCCAAGAGAATAATAAAAGCATCTTCAACTTATTTAAAAAATAGTCCGTCCGGATCATTGTATGACAACAAAAGTACTTCTAACATCTCTGTTCATCATTTCCGTTTTATCTTCCTGCAAGAAGAAAACGATGCAACAGAAAATAGAGAATCTTCCACCAGTACCTACTACAGCTACAGCACCTCTTCCTTCTAAAGAAACAACCATAGCGGATGTTGAAAACAATTCATTTACTCTCAGCTGTGGTTCAGGCTGTGCAGCTACCTATACGGCAGAAGATATTTCCCAGGATAAAACTTCCGTAAGAGTAAAGTTTAAAGTGGATAATTATCTGAATGATGAACAGACAGAAACTACTTATGAAACATATCTTTTTTACTACAGCAATACTGGAGAAATTGTTAAAATCATCAATGAGGAAAATCAAAATAACATTCTGGATAATTATATCCTCAGTGCTCAGGAATCATTCAAAGAATTTGCTGCTTCACTCGTTCAAGATAAGAAGATTAAGCTTCCACAATCAAAAGAGTAAGATAACAGAATATATGAGATGACTGCCAATATTTTCAAAAAGAAAAGCATAAGTTTCTAATGTTGTATACATTTTTATTATTTCATCAAAGAAACAGAACAAAAGAACAATAAAGTATCATTTTTACCAATCTGAAACAGACTTGGAAATAGTCTTTTTTTCATAACTTTACTCTAAATTTCAGCAGTTGGCTAATCTCTACAAAAAAGACTCCCCCTTTCAGGTTTATATATCATTCAAAAAGTATTTGGATGTATTGGAGCATATCCGTTATAATGACCGCTTGGAATATAGGGTGAACTATGCTGAATCTCTCATTGACAGGACAAAGAACTTTAAGGAACTGAAAGAAGGTTTTCAGGATATCAGTCTTTTAGAAAAACATGGCGACCTCATCAGGTTACTTCTTGCAGACCTCTTCCCTACCGGACTTACCCACAATGAAATAAAAGCGGCAAGTATTCCGCTCTCCAACATCACCTTTAATTATACCGAAAGATTTAAAGGAATCCTTAAAGATGCAGGAAAAGACTTTGAAATAGAACTGAGGAATATTTCAGATAATGAATTTTATGTGTTCTGCTGCTGTCTGATTCTTCAAAGCTATTTCAAAAAAGATATTAAAAGTACGCTTCCATTTTATTATGATATTCCCAATAAACAGGGAATCATGAAGCATTATAAGATTACCGTAAATTCAGATTTCACTGAAATTTTCCCTACGGAAGATGCCAAAATCCCTTCCAACGATATTCTGGATATGCTGTTGGAAAACCTGGATGACTTTAAGCTGTGGAAAAAATATTTCCCTTCACAATCCTGGATACTGAAAGGGTTTACCATTATTTCCCTTGTGGATTGCACTTCTGAGGTAGCATTATCTGATCTGAAATCAAGCATGATAGAGATTGATCCCGAAGATTTAAATCCCAATGAAAACCTTACTGAAATCTTCAAATCTTATTTTGATGTAGCCGAACTTAATTTCGGGCTGATGACTTTCAACAAGAAAGAACAAAAGCTCGATAAACTTCCTATTTATGAAAGTGTTTTAACGAATCATATCCTTGATTTCTGGATCAATACATTTGATGAAGAAACCAGGATCAATACCTTCAATAATTTAACTCACAATTCAAAACCCATTGTGGTTTCCAATGTGAATAACCTGGATGAAAATGTCAGACAGCTTCCCTCTTTTACTATTTTAAAGGATAATAATGTCAACAGTTTCATGGTAATTCCTATCATGAAAGACAATGATCTGCTTGCCATCATGGAGTTCACCTCTCCTATTGCCGGTAGTTTTAATGGTTTAAAGCTCAAAAAAATGGAGTTTTTCTCAGACATGATTCTTTTCTCTCTGAGCAGATTCTATTTTGAAAAAAATTACCAGATAGAAGCCATCATCCAGCGTGAATACACTTCAATCCACGACAGTGTGGTATGGAAATTCAGGAATGAAGCTGAAAAATATTTTACGGCATCACTTGGGAAAAAAATATATACTTTAAAGCAGATCTCCTTTAAAAACCTAACTCCTTTATTTGGAGTATCCGATATCCGTTCTTCCTCTGAAAAACGCTTTAACTTAATGCTTCAGGATCTCAACCAACAAATTGAGTGGCTTATTGATATCCTGACATTAACAAATTCCGATTCGGAAAAATTCACACTGGCACTTGATATTTTTGAGAATGAACTGAATAATGAGATCAAAGCTGACACGGAACAGCGTTTTCAGAGATTATTGAGAGAAGAAATTCATCCTTTCCTGCAAGCCAAACTGGAAGTAAGATCACCACGGGAAGTAAAGACAAAGATTAAGGATTATTTTTTACAAATGCGTCCTCAAACTGATCTGTTCTATAATCACAGAAAAAAACTGGATGATTCCATAACCCTTCTCAACAGAAAACTGGCAGATATGCTGGACGAAAACCAGATTAAAGCCCAGCAGATCTTTCCTCATTACTATGAAAGATTTAAATCTGATGGTGTAGAACATAATCTGTACATCGGCCAGAATATTGCACCGGAACTACACTATACTTCAAAAGTTGTACACAAATTAAGATACTGGCAACTGAAAACCATCTGCAAAATGGAACTGGAATTTCAGTCTTTTAAACAGGATCTTCCTATTTCTTTGGATATCGCTTCTCTGATCTTTGTGTATAATGAAAAAATAGACATCCGTTTCCGAATGGATGAAAAGCGCTTTGATGTAGACGGAGCCTATAACTCTTACTACGAAATCATTAAAAAACGTCTGGATAAAGCCCATGTAAAAGATTCTTCAGAACGTATTACAGCTCCGGGAAAAATTACCATCGTCTATTTCGGAATGGAAAACCAGAAAGAATATCTGGAATATGTCACCAGGCTTCAGAAAAAAGGTATTCTGGAACATGATGCAGAGTTTCTAAAGGTAGAAGATCTACAGGGAATTACAGGGTTACTGGCATTGAGAGTTTCAATAAAACAGGATAATTCAGTAAAATAAAACCTGTTTTTTACCTCCTCAACTAAAATTCTTTGTAAAAAAAATCAGCCAATATCAATTGGCTGATTTTTTATTATTTTATTTTCATTAAAGGCTAAAGAATGCAAACCCAAAAGACAAGACGGAAATAATAATTCCGGCCATAAAGATCTTATAAGTAATGGATAATAGCTTATACTTTCTGTCCAGAACTTTTCCGAGATAATACAGATCTTTCACCATAGAGTCATAAATATAATCTCTGTCTTTAATTAAGTCTCTCATCGCATTCTGATAATCATCAAACAGCATTTGCTGAAAGTTTCCGAAGAACAGCAGATTCACTTTTCTGTTCACAATATCCTGAGAAGTAAACGTTGTCTTGGTAACATTAGGCTTCGTAGATAATATCGCAAATACAATTGTTAATACACTTGAAAGTAACAGGATAAAGCTTGGCAGAATAAGATGTGAATTTTTAGGAGCATCCAGCTTCGGAACCAATACAGAAAGACAAACTGAAATAATCACGGCATTTACTGATAATAGAATATTCGCTTTACTGTCTGCAATATCACTCAGTCTTGTATGATTGTTAAGCGTTACCCTGAATAAGGTATCCACACTTCTGTCTGATTTTTCTTTATCTTTTTTATTCTCAGATTTAGCATCAGTAGTATCTTTTTTCTCCTCTTCTTTGCCCAGCTTCTTCTCGATCTTCTTGATATTTTTCTTTTTTAATGGCTCCCAGTTTTCTTTCGCATAATCGGTATAAAAAGTATGCTTATTTTTAAGCATATCCAGATTTCCGGCATTCCATTCTTCATTAGAGAAACATCTTACATTGGTAAGCTCCCACTCCTTTCTTAAGGCATCGGAAATATCATTATAATCGTGACCCGCAAAATGACTGAAATCAGCATCTTTCACAATTTTTTCCAGTAAATTCTGAGGAACATAGGTAATTTTAGTAGCCAGAATCAGTTTTTCTACATCGGAGATATAGCTTTCCGGATAATTTTCTTTTTGAAGAAAACTCTTCATGATCTCCACTCCTCTTTCTTCGTGGTTCATGGCACATTCTATATATCCTGTATCATGGAACCATAAGGCCACAAGTACTTTTTCCTGATCTTCCTCAGAAACAGGAGTATGCTTCATAATCTCCTCGGCCTTATTAACCGTATAGGCAGTATGAATAAAATTATGATAAAAATATACTGAAGATAACTTATCTTTGAATAAGATTTCAACATAATTTTTAGCGTTGTCTAGAATGTTCATTCCTGAATTTTTGTTAATGTAAATTTATGAATTTATCCTTTAAAACTCATCTAAAAAATACTTCTATTGTTCTGAGAACAGTAATGTCCGCCGGAGTACTATATTCCTGCGCTACATATAACGTGCAAAAAGGCAAAAACTTATTTGAAGTAAAAGATTCCGAGATAAAATCTGAAAATGATTTTAAACTTTTCCTGATTGGAGATGCCGGAAATGCAGATGAACCCCAGGCACAGAAAACATTAAATTTACTGAAAGGCAAGCTGGATTCTGCAGACAGCAACTCTATGCTGATCTTCCTTGGAGATAATATTTATCCCAACGGAATGCCTAAAGAAACAGATAAAGGTTATGCTTTAGCCAAACAAAAACTGGAAGATCAACTGGCTATTACTAAAAATTTTAAAGGAAAAACCCTTGTAATCCCTGGAAATCATGATTGGTACAGCGGTTTGAGCGGATTAAATGCTCAGGAATCATTGGTCAAAAAATATTTTGATGATAAAAAGGCTTTCCTACCGAAAAATGGTTGTCCTATTGATGATATCAGTATCACCAAAGATATTAAGCTGATCGCTATTGATACGGAATGGGCCATTACCAACTGGGACAACTATCCCGGAATCAATAAAAACTGTAACATTAAAACTAGAGAAGATTTTTACACAGAGTTTAAAGATCTTATCATTAAAAATCAGGGTAAAAAAATTATTGTTGCGCTCCATCATCCAATCATCAGTAGTGGAACACATGCAGGATTTCATTCAGCGAAATCACATCTTTATCCTCTGAAAAGTAAAGTACCGGTACCTGGAGTAGCCAGTCTTATCAACATTCTCAGAAGTTCTTCAGGAATCAGTCCGGCAGATATAAATAATCAGCATTATGCAGAGCTTGCCAACAGACTGAAAAGTATTGTACAGGATAATGATAATGTTATTTTCGTTTCCGGACATGACCATAATTTACAGTATCATGAAGAAGGAAATATGCGCCAGATCATCAGTGGTGCAGGTTCTAAAACAGATCCTTCTACCATTGCTGAAAAAACAGACTTTTCCTATGGCGGAAATGGTTTTGCAGTCCTTAATATCAGAAAAGACCAGAGCACAGATGTGGAGTTCTTTTCCACCAAAGATGCAAAGCTTCAGAAATTATCACAAATCTCTGTGATCTCTAAGCCGGATGAATTTGTGAATAACTTCCCGAATACATTCCCGGCTACAGTCTCTTCCAGCATCTACCCGGTTCAGCTTACCCAAAAAGGTGGTGTTTACCGGTGGCTGTGGGGAGAACACTACAGAAGATATTATGGAATTCCTATTGAAGCGCCTACCGCCAATCTTTCAGAGCTGGATGGTGGATATATCCCGTTCAGAGAAGGAGGTGGAAACCAGTCTAACAGTTTAAGATTAAAAGCTAATGACGGACAGGAATTTGTGATGCGTGGAGTGAAAAAAAGTGCCGTACGATTCCTAAATAATATGGCTTTCACCAAAAGCACTCTGGCAGAAGAATTAAACAATACCTTCCCAGAGAAATTCCTGCTGGATTTTTATACAACCAACCATCCGTTTACACCGTTTACCATTGGAAATATGTCAGCAAAACTGAATATCTTCCACAGTAATCCGAAGTTGTATTATATTCCTAAACAGCAGGCTTTAGGCAAGTATAATCAAAACTATGGTGATGAAATGTATATGATTGAAGAACGTTATTCTTCAGATCCAAAAACATTGGCTTACCTGGATAATGCAAAAGATATTCTTTCTACTGACGATGTTCTGAAAAATCTGACCAAAAACTACAAATATTCCGTAGACCGGGAATCTTACATCAGAGCAAGATTATTTGATATGCTGATTGGTGACTGGGACAGACATTCGGATCAGTGGAAATGGGCAGAATATGAAAAGGACGGTAAAATCATCTATAAACCAATTCCTAAAGACAGAGATCAGGCATTCAGTAAATATGACGGGGCTGCATTCAGACTTATTATGAATGTTCCGGCCATCCGACACATGAAAACCTTTACCGAAGATATCAGCAGTGTAAAATGGCTGGCTATGGAACCTTATCCCATGGATCTTGTCTTTTTAAAAGCTTCTACCTCGGAAGAATGGGAAGCACAGGCAAAATATATTCAGGAACATTTAACTGATGCAGATATTGATGATGCATTCCATAATTTACCTAAAGAAGTTCAGGATAGCACGGTAGCAGATATTCAGAGAAAACTAAAAATAAGAAAGACAAAACTGCAGAAATACGCATCCGATTATTATAATGATCTGCAGGAAAAAGTTCCTTTGGCAGGAACGGTGGAGCCTGATAAGTTTGTGATTACCAAAAACGGACATTCCGTTCTTGTACAACAATATAAATTAGGTAAAAACAAAGATAAAAACGAACTGGTTTTTGAAAAGACCTATCATGATTCAAAAACAAAAGAGCTTTGGATTTACGGACTTGAAGATGATGATGTTTATGAAGTGGTGGGAACCGGGCGTCCTAAAATGAATATCAGATTGATTGGTGGCTATAACCATGATGTTTATAAAGTAGCAGACGGAAGAAAAGTAAAAATCTACGACTTTGCTTCTCAGAAAAACACCTACTACAACGCAGGAAATGCAACCAAAAATATTGCAGATGATTATGAAATAAACACCTACAATTACAAGCATCCGAAGTATAATGCATTCGCAGGATATCCTAATTTGGATTATAACCCGGATGACGGGGTTATTGTAGGAGTTTTAGCTAATTATACGGTAAATAACTTCATCCGTGATCCTTTTACTCAAAGACATAGCTTAAAAGCTAATTTTTATACTGCTACTGCAGGATTCAGCCTTATTTATAAAGGGATTTTCAAGAAAGCGATCTCAGGGTGGGATTTTAATATTGATGCAGCTTATACCACTCCAAGATTTTCTCAGAACTTCTTTGGACTTTCAAATGACAGCCCATACGACAAAGAAAATACGGAAAGAGAATACAACAGAGCTAGAATTTCTAAGTTTAATGTTGCTCCTTCCATTTCCAAGAAAGGCTGGATGAATTTCAATCATCAGATCCAGCTTAATTTTGAAGATAATAAAGTACAGAGAAAAGACGGCCGTTTCATCAACACTTCTCCAGATGTAAGACCGGAAGTTTTTGACAGCCAACAGTTCTTAGGAGCGAATTATACATTCAGCTATAAAAATGCAGATAATCCTGCTTTTCCTACCTTAGGAATGGAACTGATGCTGAACGCCGACTGGAAAGCTACGTTCTCCAATTTCAACAAAAACTTCCTTACAGTAAAAGGAAGATTTGCGATTGATCACAGAATTGATAAAAAAGGAGTTTTTGTATTTGCCAATGCCAGCAATGCGATGTGGATCAACAATGATAATTTTGAATTTTATCAAGCTGCAACTATCGGTGGAAATAATGGAATGAGAGCCTTCAGAAATGAAAGATTCTCAGGAAGATCTTATTTCACTAATAATTCTGAGATCCGTTGGGATTTTGGAAGAATCAGAAACAATATTATTCCTGCCAATCTGGGAATCCTTGTAGGTTATGATATTGGCCGTGTGTGGAACGATGGTGAATACTCCAGAAAATGGCATCAGTCTGTAGGTGCCGGAATTTGGCTAAGCGTTGTGGAAATGATGTCAGCCAGACTGAATTATTTCTATGGTGCAGACGGTGGACGTATCTCAGCCGGAGTAGGTATGAAATTTTAAATAAAAATATTGATCAATAAAAAGCTCGGGATTTCCTGAGCTTTTATTTTTTAACAGACATAATAGTTTTACATTCACTACGTTTTTATATTTTAGCTAATAAAGAATCATAAAAAGCACACAATGAAAGCACTCATCACTTCACTTAATATCATTTTGGTTTTATCAAGTATTCATTGCCAAAACCAAAGCAAAAATGGAAACATCGAAAAAAACTCAACCGTAAATACTCAACAGACAAAAATTGAAAAAATAGAATTGACGGAGCAAACCAGGGGTTTTCATACTATAATTACCCTCACTCCTAAGTCTAAATTCTCTTCTTTTAATGGTGAGGAAAAGCAGACGCCTATGTCTTCTTCTGATTGGGAGCGTATCTCAAAGCAGGCTGCAGCTATTGATTTATCTAAAATTTCAACCCTTGAAGCTCCTACTACAGGACGAAATTCTGATCAGGCTATGATTTCCAATCTTATCATCACAAGTAATGGTACTACTTACACTTCTGCAAGTTTTGATTCCGGTAACCCGCCCAAAGAATTAAAATCGCTGTATGATGAATTTCAAAGAAAGCAACAATAAGGATTAAACTAAATATAAAAATCCCGTGGAGTGTTCCATGATTTTTAGTTTATATTCTATTTTGAAAATTTATGGCTTAAGAGAAAACTGATATACATTTCCCCCTTCGTCTTTTCCTTTTTCATCTGCAATCACTAAAGTCTGGTCATTAAGGAAAACAATGGCTTCTTTCTGAGAGTTATGGTTTAAAGGAATTTTATTAATCCTGGCTGCACTGAAATCATCAGCAGTAAATCCGGTAAGAACATGTACGTTTTTATGAGTCAGTAGTACAATCTTATCTTTTGTGCTGTTGATGGTTGCCGAAGTAATCGCTGCATCATTATATCCACCTTGCAGTTTTAGTTTACCAATCAATTTAGCTTCAAAGTCTCCTTCCTTATTAGGAACTTTAAAGACAAGGAAAGTACCATCAAATCCTTTGCTTCTGTTCTTTGTGAAAAGATAGAAGTTACCATCCATTTCTACAAATCCTTCACAATCATATAAAAGATTAGATTTTTTTGGTGGAAATTCCGTCTGCCCTTCATAATGAAACTTAGTAGTCTGAACTACTTTTGTAGTGGTTTGGGTGATATCTTTCAGATCGGTTTTTAAAATAGCCAGATCCTGTCGGTTATTATCATTATTCCCGAAATCTCCGATATAAATATTTCCCTGAGCATCAGATATAATGTCTTCCCAGTCTGTATTTTCAGCATTTTCAACCGGAACTTTAGCCATCATCTGCCCACTCGTATTAAGGCCATACACTGCATTTTTATTCCCTCTGTCTTCTATGACCCAGATTGTCTTTTTATCTTTTGACAGTGTAATCCCGGAAACCTCCTTTAGTTTTTTAGGTAAAGAAAACTGTGGTTTCAGATCATCACCCTGAACAGGTGAATTCTGAGCTTTTGGATTACAACTTAATAAAAGCATAGCAGGAATTATAAGAAAGCGTAGCATATTTTTTATTTTTTTTAACTGAATATTAGTAGCATTAATTGTTCCAATCCAGATGTTATGATAATTGTTTGGCCTTTTCCCAAAGAACATCCATTTCTTCAAGAGACATATCGGCAAGCTTTAAGTCCTGATCTTCTGCAAGGCCTTCCATCTTCTGAAATCTTGAAATAAATTTCAGATTGGTTCTCTCCAGTGCAGAATCCGGATTGATTCCTGAAATTCTTGCATAATTAATCAGTGAGAAGAATACATCTCCCAATTCCTGTTCCTTTTTATCCAAATCAGTCTCTGCATGAAACTCCTGAATTTCTTCATCCACCTTTTTCCAGGCATCTTCTGCATCATGAAACTCAAAACCGATCCCTTTTACCTTATCCTGAATTCTATAAGCTTTTACTAAGCTTGGAAGGCTTTTGGGAACTCCACCCAAGATAGATTTGTTTCCTTCTTTCAGTTTTAATTTTTCCCAGTTCTGTTTTACCTCTTCCTCATCTTTCACTTCAGTATCTCCGTAGATATGAGGGTGACGGAAAATCAGTTTTTCATTTAGAGAGTTGATGACATCTGCAATATCAAAACTTCCTTTTTCAGAACCTATTTTAGAATAAAAAACCAGATGAAGCAGTACATCTCCCAGCTCTTTTTTAATCTCCTGCAAATCTTCCTGCAAAATGGCATCGGAAAGTTCATACGTTTCTTCCAGGGTAAGATGGCGAAGAGACTGTAAGGTCTGCTTCTGATCCCATGGGCATTTCTCACGCAAATCATCCATTATATCCAGTAATCTTCCGAAAGCCTCTAATTTTTCCTGTTTTGTATTCATAAGTAATTGGAAATTCAATATTATACAAATGTAAGGGTTATTCGGACACGATGACAAACGTTGGGGCTGAAAGTTATGAGATACGAGGTGCGGGATTCGGGGTACGGGGTGTGGAATAACGTGATAGGCTGAATGTTTAAACCTAACAGGTTTTAGCTATATCCATTTTCTAGATTCTTCGTGTCACTCAGCATGACAGCAACAATATTTTTCAATTCATACAAACAAAAAACCTCATCATTTCTGACGAGGTTTTATATGGTAAATTCAAAAATGAATTATCCTTGCTTTCTGTGCGTACTTTTAGGAGCTGATTTTGCTGCTGAAGTCGCTTTTACTTTTGGAGCTGCCGGCTTTTCTGCTTTTGGAGCTGCTTTTTTAGCATCAACATCTAAGCTTACTTCTCCTGCAGGTTCTCCCTCTAAAGTTTCAGGTTCTGCTTTTACGAAGCTTTCAGGAGTGATGTATCCTGCTTTCTGAAGAGTGTTGTACCACTGAGCCAATTTCTTGATATCAGAAGAATATACTCTCTCAGTATCGTAGTTAGGAAGAGAAGCTAACATAAAGTCTTTTAACTCTGCATCTGAAGATTTGTGAGAGATCGTTTCTTTGTAATCGTTGTTTTTTGCAATATTTTCAAAAACTTCGAACAATGGAACTTCTTTTTCAAATGTAAACATTGCGATATTATCTAATAAGCTTACCTGGCTTGAGTTTCCAATGCTTACTTTCTTCTTGTTGGTAACATCTTCAATGATGAATCCGTTTCTTAATTGAGAAACTAGTTTGTAAAGTCCTGGTTTTCCAGAAATTGAAATTATTTTTTCTAACAGCATAATTTTATTTTTTGTAAATTCTGCAATCAGCGTTAAGCTTTTTGCTTTTTATTATTTCTTTTAATCCTTGTTTAAATTATTTAGGAAATCTCATTTTGTAACCGATGCTTACGTCCCCCTGAGAGATTTTTGACAGTTTTCCTTTTACCAGCTTCTTCTTCAAAGCGCTTAGGTGATCGGTAAACAGAATCCCTTCAATGTGGTCATATTCATGCTGAATTACGCGGGCTCTAATATCGGAAAAAGTTTCTGTATGTTTCACAAAATTTTCGTCATAATATTCAATAACGATTGTGCCCTTTCTTTTCACGTCTTCTCTTACATCCGGAATAGAAAGACAACCTTCATTGAACTTCCATTCTTCCCCTGATTCTTCAAGGATTCTAGCATTGATGAACACTTTTTTGAATTCTGCCAACTCATCCTTAATATCCTCATAATCCTCATCTTCCGCAAGAGGAGTTACATCTATTACAAACAGACGGATATCCAAACCGATCTGAGGCGCTGCAAGACCAATTCCGTTTGCGCTGTACATCGTTTCGAACATATTATCTATCAGTTCCTGTAATCCGGGGTAATCTTTTTCTATATCTTTTCCTACTTTTCTCAAAACAGGATCCCCAAAAGCTCTTATCGGTAATATCATCTTAATCTTTGTTCTAAAAAATTCTGCAATATGATGGTTGCACTTACTTTATCTATTAATCCTTTTTCTTGTCTTTTCTTCTTGTTTTTTCCGCTTTGGGAAATAAAGAATGAAGCCATTTTGGAAGTAAACCTTTCATCAAAACGATGGACTGCAATATCCGAAAATTCTTTTTTAAATTCTTCAATGAACTTTAAAATATCGGTTTCCACCTCAGAAATATTTCCTTTCAAATCTATGGGAAGTCCAATTACTACTTCATCCACCTTATTTTCATTGAAATATTTTTTCAAAAATTCCATTAAAACACGGTTCTCCACAGTATCCAGCCCACTGGCTATAATCTGCATATCGTCCGTTACAGCGATGCCACAACGGGCTTTTCCGTAGTCTATTGCAAGGATTTGTCCCATAAGTCTGCAAATTTAGTAAAATTTACTGATTTTATTCATTACGCAGTTTTTTTCTATAAATCATGTTTTATTCCATATTTTTTTATAATTTTAATCTTCCAAAAAACAGACTATATGAAGAGACTCATCCTCGTAAGACATGCGAAAAGCGACTGGCCGGAAGAAACGGATGATTTTGACAGACCTTTGGCAGACAAAGGTTTGGAAGATGCTATGAACATGTCCAGATTCCTTAAAAACAATAATATTTCTATTGATTATTTTGTATCAAGCCCTGCAGTGCGTGCTTTAAATACGTGTAAAATTTTTAATCAGGCTTATCAGCTGGATTGCACTACAAATGAAAAATTATACAATCCTTCGGAAAGAAATTTTGAATCTGTAATTTATGATCTGGATGACAACCTGAGTACGGTTGCCCTTTTCTCCCATAACAATGGAATCTCCAATTTTGCCAATTCCATTTCGGAAGATATTTTCCATTTTCCAACCTGTGGAGTAGCCGGTTTTGAAGTAGACTGTGATTCCTGGTCCGAATTTGACGGTGCCAGAAAGAAACTTCTGTTCTTTTATGAGCCAGGGAAAATATAGCCTTCTCCAGACTTTTCTTTATGCCATCGTCTTTCTCTTCTTTTTTCATGTCAGAAAAAAGAGAAAACTTATTTTGAAACAATAGCTATCAACGATATAAAATTATCTGCCACTCCAAAACCCGGAAGCTGGAGGTATCATCATGATGAAAAATTTCAACAGTTTGAAGATTTTCAAAAATCAAAAAAGATAAAACCACAGCCTGGTAAAAACACTATTTATCTGCAGCCTATTGGAGATTTCAATGCCCTTCAGCAAAAGGAAATTGAGTTTACAAAAGACTATTTAAAAATATATTTTCAGCTGGAAACGAAAATATTACCTACTTTGCCCAACAGTATTTTCCCTAAAAAAGTAAAAAGAATTTTCAAAGATGGGCAGGAACAGCTATGGGCAGGTTATGTATTGGATAGTTTTTTAATCAAAAGAAAACCAAAAGATGCCGTAGTGCTCATGGGAATTACAGAAAGAGACCTTTACCCAATACCTGAATGGAACTATGTTTTTGGATTGGCATCCTATGAAAACGGCGTTGGAGTAACTTCAATGTACAGATTTGCAAATGGACATTTAACAGATTCTAATTTTAATGAAAGTACCTTAAGACTGATGAAGATCAGCTCTCATGAAATCGGGCATATGTTTGGAATCACTCATTGTCTTAATGCCAATTGTGTAATGAACGGAACCAATACTCTTTCTGAAACTGATTTTCATTATGCAAGAGCCTGCTCACTCTGCCAGAGAAAACTCAACTCCAGTATTCCTTATAACAACAAAAAGAGGTTACTTGAATTAAAAGGGTTCTTTGAAAAGCATCATCTCAATTCAGAGCTTGTCCGTACAGAACAGGACCTCAACCTGCTCCAATAAACTTATTTTATTTTACAAACCTCATATTCCCTTCCCTTAGAGGGGTGGCAAAAATATTTTTTTGACGGGGTGGTTAATAGCTCACGCAGATCTTATTCGTTTAAGAATCATGAGTATTTTGAAAATCTGCATTATCTCCTAAATCTGCGAGAATAAAATAAAAAAGAACGGATCCAAGTCCGTTCTTTCTATATGTTATTACTAATTTGTTTCTTATTTTCTCTTCAGATCCAGGTCATCAAAATCGAAGCTGAAATCCGTAACATCTGAAATGGCTTTTAATTTTGCAGACTGCGCTTTTCCTGTTTCATCATAATCAAAAATAATATAGGCATCCGCATCATAGCTTCTGTCATCCCATTTAATGATGAATGAATTATTGGAATATGGCAGCAATTCGCCTTTTAATCTTGGTGAATTTTTACATGAAACCCTGTAAGTATTTCCTTGCTGAGCAATATCTACATCACCAAACCAAACATCATTATATGTTCCTGTAAACTGTTCTGCTTTTGGCTGCAGTGCTTTTTCTTTTTTGAAGGCATCAGACTTTGCGAAAGCTTCTTTCTTTTGTTTATCGAAGTTGGCATTCACTTTTGTCATTCTGTCTCCATACGTTTTCAGCCAGTTTCTGTCTGCTACTCCAAGATAAGAATCCTTAACCGTATTCGTAATAGTATTGAAGGCTGCTCCAGACTGTTGATTTGTTAATACCACAATTCCTAATTTCAGATCGGGGATTAATGTAAACTGGGTTACAGTACCAATCAATCCGCCTGTATGTTGTACTTGTTTGTGTCCTTTCACATCGCTTAAGAACCAACCTAGACCATATCCGTAGAAACTTGTGTCGTAAGGGTTTTTAGCAGCTACTTTATCCGAAATCTGTAGGCTCCAAAGCTGTTGTACATTTTTATCTGAAACTAATTTTTTACCATCTTTAGTGGTAAAATTGTTCAATAAACATTCTGCCCATGTCGTCATGTCTTTAATATTACTCATGATTCCCCCGGCTGCATTTCCGGTTTCGTTCCAATCATGTGGAACGGCAATTGCTTTTCCATCTACAGGAGCGTGAGCATCAATTTTATTGGTTGTAGCCTTAGCTCTGTTATAACTTCCAAAACTTGAAGTCATCCCTACCGGTTTCATAATTCTCTGTTCGATAAATTCTGCCCAACTTAGTCCGGAAATTCTGTGAATAACTTCCCCAGCAACGATGAACATGATATTGTTGTAATCTAAAGTGGTTCTGAAAGGATTTTCAGGTTTCAGATATCTTACGTTGTGAACAATATCATTAACTGTTAAATTACCGCCTTCCGGGAAAAACATCAGGTCTCCCTGCCCCAAACCTAATCCGGCTCTGTGGGTAATCAAATCCTTGATGGTTACGTTTTGAGAAACATAAGGATCATACATCTGGAATTCCGGGATGTACTTTGAAACTTTATCATCCCAGTTCAGTTTTCCTTCATCTGCAAGAATGGCTAATGCCACACAGGTGAATCCTTTGGAGTTGGAAGCAATTCCTACCAGAGTATTATCATCCATTGGTTGTTTGGAAGTAAGAGAACGCACTCCAAATCCTTTAGAATAGGTCACTTTTCCATCTTTTACAATTCCTACGGACATTCCGGGAACGTCAAAGGTTTTCAGGGTATTTTGGATCAGATCATCCAGTTTCTTCTCTTCAACCTGTGCATTGGCCAACCCAACGGTTAAAAGAAAAACAAAAAGAGAAAACTTCTGCTTCATTATTTTATTAATTTTCCCAAATTTAGTAAATAACATGTGTTTAGAGGAGAAAAATTATGATTTATATGGCTGGAAGCTGGAAGAGAGAGGCTAAAAGTACTATTAGGCTTATAATAAAGGGAAGTTACTTTAAACTTAATCTGTTTTTTAGACTAAAGTGTAATCATTTTGTTTACGATAACTTCCAGCTTCCTGACTTCAATCCACAAAAAAACCGGAAGAAAATTCTCCCGGCTGTCATTAAATCAAATGATCTTATTGTACTAACAAAAAAGAAATTATTTTTTGGAGATGATATTCACACCCATTAATCTTCCGCTTCCTTTAAGCTTAAACTCAACTTTTGTGTTTTTAGAAACCGGATCATAAGAACTTAACCCTGAAAAGTTATCCGCCTTATTATTAGACATAAAATAGATTCTGTTTTTATATAAGAATGGGTTCTGATAGTTATAGAAGTTATCCACAGGAATATCCAGTTTTACAGCTTTCTTGGTCTGAACATCAATTTCGTTCCAGAACCAGATGTCATTTCTATAACCTACTCCATGTCCACCACTGTAATAAGATGCACCTGTTGAAGGAATTGTAGTATAGATTTTATTATTATGAGCAAATATTCTGTTAAACTCAGCTGGTTGAACATAATTTTTCATATCAATTTCAAAGGTAGAATCAAAGGTAGTCTGCCCATTCTTTATTCTAAGAATCTTAGATGAATAAGCTGCTTCCTGCGCTTTCATATCAGATGTTGCTACCATATAAATATCTTTAGTTACCTCATCAATACTCCATAAAACATGATCAGTGAAAAGCCCAAGGTTTGTAGCATTAGGATATTTTGTAACATTTTCCACTTTTTTCGTAGTCAGGTTATATACAGCAACCGCCACTTCTTTTACTACAGGTTTTATCTGCCAGTTCGTTCCTTTTTTACCAATTTGTAAGTCAAGATATAATTTATCATCTCTCTTGATTAAAATTAACTGTCCAGCAGCCTGATAAGCTGTTTCTCCCGGTTCAAGTACAGCAGGATCAATAGTCTGAGCTAATGAAGAAAGATCAATTTCTCCTGTACGCTGCATGGTTCCCGGATTAAAGGTCTGAAGTTTAAGCATTCCTCTTGAACCATCCCAATAATATCCTTCAGTATCACTTACCACAAGATAATTAGGTTCAAAACCATTATTTTGAGTAGCAATGAAACCTTTTGAAGATATATTTCCAGCATTATCTGCTGTAAGTTTAGAGAAACCTTCTTCTGAAGAGGCTGCACCACCCAATCTGTATATATTTTCACCAAAAGCTTTTCCACCTGCAGAATAAGCAATCTGATAGAAAGGTTTTTTATCAGCTAATGAAAGTTCTCCCTGAGGAAGTTCTGAGAATGAGTAAATATTTCCACCCCATCCTGCTGTACTGTTATAGATAATCCAGCTGTCTTTAGTTTGTGTAGTGGGTTGAGTCTTTTGCTGTTCCATGTTGTCATCGCTGCTGCAATGAGTAAAAAGCAAAAGGCTTAATGCAGATAAAATGATTGAAATCGGTTTTGATTTTCTCATGATTATAATATTAAAAAATTGTATACGTTAATTTCAAATGATAAGATCTTGTTGGCTTCTGTGCGTTATAATTATCGTAAAGCCTCTCATTCGTAAGATTATTTACGCTAAAATTAATAGCCAGTTTAGGATCTGCCAGGAAATAGGTTATTCCCACGCCTACATCCACCATTCCCAGTCTTCCGTCATTCGGGATCAGAAGATCACTGGAAGCAATAGTGGCTTTGGAAAATAATCCAGGTTCAAGATTTTTGGGTACAGGATACAGTAAGAAACGGTGTACATAATTAATGTTATAGTACAGCTCTACTTTATCCTTCATTTTCAGAATATCTGAAAAATTCAGTCTCAGATAATGGTTTCCGAATAAATAAGGGATATTCGGTTGTCTGGCATCTTCCCAGATGGTTTCAGAACCTGATAAGTTTTTAAGCCTTATATCCTGATAGGTAAAATTGAATCCTGTCTGAAGATTTTTTATAGGCTGGTAGTTGATCTCATATTCCAGTCCGAAAATTTGGTTGTCATAATAGTTCTGATACCTTCCGTAAGGATTATCCGGTATCATGAATATGGTGTTTTTGACGTTTCTGTAGAAAAGATTTAAACTTGTATTCAGTTTATAATTTGATGAAGTATAATCCAGAACAACATTGACGTTATCACTTTTTTCAGGTTCAAGATCCAGATTTTCTTTGATTAAGATTCCATCTCCGAAAATTTCAGTTTCATCGGGAAGACGTACTGCTTTTTCATAGGATAATTTTAGGATAAAGTTTTTAGGTTTATAACTTATTCCTGCCATATATCCGGTTGCATTCTTATTTCTGTCGGACCCCCATGTGAAATTGTATTTATCCGTAGTATATCCTTTAGAGCTGAAGAAATAATTCTTTACACCAAGTACTGTTTCCACCTTACGGTCAAGCCAATGAGAAACCAGTCCCAAAGCCGCAATATTTTTATTGTAAATGGCCGGAACTTTAAGAACATCTTCTCCATTTATATTGATTGCTCCATAGGGATCACTTCCTTTTCTTCGTTGATAGAAATACATATTTCCAAATTCCAGGCTGTGATTATTATTAATCCGGAATGCAGCATTCAGCCTTGTATGGAACATGTTGTAGTTCATCTTCATATCATTCCCTTTATTGATCTCACCAGCACTGTTTTCATTACTGAAAGTATATTCTCCCAGCCAATTGTATCTGCGCTTGCTGATGTCTACAAAAGAATTGTTATATCTGGCAAAAGCAGTCATCAAATCCAGCTTAAGACGATTATCAAAAAACATCTTTTTATACTGAAGATAACCTGTCACATTGTTTTCCTTGGCAAAAGCCTCTCCGTAAGGTTTTCTCATTTCAAGATCATTTTGAATCTCCTTATAGAAATGAGAGTAGATAAATCCAACTCTAAAATCATTGGCCCAGCTTTTATTCCTTACACCGGTGTAGACTTCCATATAAGAAGCTTCCGTATCGTCGTGAAATCTTTTCGCTTCCACTTTTTTAAGATTGGCCGTTTCCGGATCTATAACATCTCCCAGAATTTTATAATTGTTTTTGGAAAATACGTAGCTCGCCTGGGTTCCTATATAAAATAAGCTGTCTTTTTTCCCTGTAAATACTGCATTAAGATGAGATTTATAAGTACTGAATGATGCAATCTCATTGGAGATTTCAAGGTTGTCTTTCTGTATGGGTTTTGAGATAAAGTTAATTCCGCCTCCTAAAGCATCTGATGCCAGAGAAATAGGCATTACCCCTTTGTACACATCTACCCTGTCCAGCATATTGGGAGATAAAACATTCGGGTTAAAGCTATGTCCGTAAAATTCAATAGGGACTCCATCCCTGAAAATTCTGACTGCTTTTCCCTGTAGCCCCCCAAGATTAACCTGAAATCCTGAACCAACACCTCCTTCTGTACGAAGCTTGACTCCAGTTGCCATATTCAGTATCTCTCCTATATTGTTGGCCTGGCTTTTTACCGCCTGCATATCAACAATTTTAACACTTAACGGAGTTTCTTTAAGCTTCTCGAGCTTCTTTTTACCTCTGATATAAACCTCATCAATACGGTTTGCATCTGAAATTGCGATTTCATACTTCTGACTCATCTGACAGTTGATATCTAATGTATCATTATAAATAACTTTATTATGATACATTACAGAAACCTTCACTAGACCATCCGATACCTCAGCAAAATCAACAGTTCCCTGTTTTGAAACCTTCTTCTTTTCGCCATTAATCACCACATACACATCATCATGATTATAATTTTTAATGTTCTTAACCATTAAAGTAATCGGACAGGCTGCCAATGCTAAAGAAGAAAGTAAAGAGGTCAGGAAAAATATACGCTTCATATTATATAGTTTCTAATGCTCCGAAATGCTGAAATGCAATATTTTTTTCCAATGGATAATATTCGTGACCTAGTATTTTGTTGATAATAGTGGCATTTCTATAAGGCCCCATTCCTAAATCTGAAGTGATAATTCCCTGTGAATCTACACAACCGTTCTGCATGAATATTTCATTGTCATTAACGTCAACCGTATAGTCTTCTGAAGACAATAGGGTTCCATCATTTTCACTTTTGTTCAGACGGTCTTCAATAGGCTGTAAGAAATGAGGAACTTCATAACGGTAACCTGTTGCCAGAATAAGATAATCCGTATCTACTGAAAAAGCTTTCTCTTCTTCAAGATGTCTCATCTTCAGGGTATAATTTTCATCATACTCCATATCTTCAAGGAGGCTATTGGTAAGGATTTTTACAGGAAGTGGCTGCTCTTCTTTCATCTGCTGATGATACAGCTCATCATAAATTGTACTTATCAATTCATCATTAATTCCTTTATAAAGAATATCCTGTTTGTTAATAACTTCTCGTCTTTTTGCTAACGGAAGCCTGTTGAAATAAGAAATATAATCCATGGAAGTAAATTCATAAGTGAATTTTGAATTTTCCATTGGGAAGAATCGGTCTGCTGCTGTTACCCAGTTCAGTTTTAAATCCAGATCCGGTCTTGATGCAAGAAGATCAAAAAATACTTCACCTCCACTTTGTCCGGAACCCAAAACAGTAATACTACTGCCTTTTTTGATATATTGTTTTCTGTGTAAATATTCAGAAGAATGGAAAATATGTTCTTTCGAGAAACGTTCCGTTATTTTAGGAACATTAGGAATTGAACCAACTCCTAAGACAATTTTATCCGTGAGATACACTTTCTTTTCACAATTAATAAGATCAATCACTGAAACTTCATAGCATTCATGAATTTCGTTATAATCTATTTCTGTAACCGTATGACTGAAATTAAGGCTTTCAATCTGTGAGGCTACCCATTTACAGTACAGGTTATATTCCATTCTGGTTACATAGAAGCTTTCCTTAAAGCAGAAACGGAAAATTTTACCTTTCTCTCTCAAATAATTGATATACGTAAAAGGACTTGTCGGATTTACAATCGTTACCAGATCTGCCAGGAAAGGAACCTGAAGTGTTGTCCTGTCTATCATTAAACCACTGTGCCATTCAAACCTTGGTGCTTTATCAAAAAATATGGTTTTCAGATTATGTTCTTCAAGCAGAGCGGCAAGACTTAGATTGAAGGGTCCTATTCCTATACCAATGATATCATATTTCATAAATTATCTTTTTCAGTGTTCAAGTATTAAGTTGTAATGTTTATTTTCAGAACCGAGTTTTTGAAAATATCTTCCGTTGTTTCGTAGAACTTCTCGCGCTCAAGGAATGTCAGATTGGATGTTTTGTAAGGAAGGGCCAGTGATCTGTTGAATTCACACCCTACTTTCGTAATCAGGTTATGCGTTCCTTTATGGGATGCAGAAGCCTCACCTATCATTCTTGTAAGTTGTGGGAAAGAGAAGAAGTACTCCATACACATAGCCAATGCATTCATTGAAAAGTTTGGAATTTTTTCTTTTGCAGGAGCAATAAGCATGTGAAAGCCATAATCTCCAGGATTGAAACGGTAATATTTACCTACTTCATCTTTTACAGCCCAATACAGTTCCAGAGTAAAAATAGGATTGCCGTTCAGAAGTCCTATGTAAGGGTGGGAATAATCTACCCCCATGTGTTTGATATAGGCTTCTTCAAATTCCTGTTTATCCACATCCATTTCCCAATACTTTTTAGCATACTCCATATTGGACCATTCATGAAGGAATTCCATATCCGTTTCCGGATTAAAAGCTCTCAGGGTAATTTCTAAAGTTCCGTTATTGAAATATCTTTTATGCAGTATTTCCCCGTAATCAGGCTTTATCAGCTTTTTGGAATAATGCTTAGGATTAATCAGGAAATTATGCTGTCTGATATATTCTTTCCAGGTGTCTCCATTCACACTGTGAGCCTGCTTCAGGAAAAGCCTTGCTTCTATGGTTTCATAAATAAAATTCATGGCATCCCCATAAACTTCTCTTAATGAATCAATTTCAGTATCTACAATCTGGTAAAGAATTTCTTCTTCAATTGAGCCCAGATAAGCCAAATGTCTCAGAACCGGATAAAGATTGTAATAAACCACATGAGTTCGTATAAAACTCTCAGCTTTTTCTCTTCTGATAGCAGATCCGTCTGTAATATATTCATCAAAACCAACATTTACCTTTTCTGTACTTTGATTGATAAATGTATGCTCGATGTTGCTGTTATAAATAATTCCTTCTTCAATATACTTTCCTACTGCTGTTTTCAGCAATGAATGGGTATATTCTGAAAACCACTGGATAATAGCTGCTTTCTTATCGTAATTGGACTCCAATGCAACATTCTTCGAAATAAAATCCAGTAGATTTTCATTTTCGTATCCGAAATAATTAAAGATAGCCCCCGCCTTAGCAGCGTCTATGAAAGAATCAATACTTTCTTCCATTTTATACCCTTTGTCAAAATACTCATCAAATTCTTCAGAAAAATATTTGATATAAGCCTCTTCCGGGTTTTCTACTGTCGTATTTCCGCTATAAGCCAGGGAAGTAAGAAATCGATACGCTTCTTCTGCGTCAATCTTCACCACTTCACCCATTTTCTTTTCTCTATACCCTACATCTTTTCCCAGATAATGAACTCCGGTAGTAGAGAAATGCTTTACAGGAACAATTAAATAAGATTCTTTACCTGTAATATTAATTCGGATGAATTTACTTTCAGAACAATTGTTCATGAACGTTGATAACTCTTCATCAAACTTTGGTATAAGGTCAAAATAATACCAGTTTTTGCTTTCCAATAAGTATAAACCGACACTCATTATTATTTTTGTTTAGATTAAATAAAAATTAAGACAAATATATACATATTTTATTACCGACAAATAAATTATTTAAAATACCAAAATGAACAATTTAAAATAATGATTTTCAAGCAATTAAAAACAATAATTCTACTTAATTAATACACTAAAAAGTGAATACATGCCATTTTTCAATCCCCTTTTTTTATCTCAAGAACCATTTTCCAACACTCCAAAAAATCGTTTTTAAGAATTAAATAAAAAATAAGCAATAAAATAGAGAATGTCTCAATTTGAGGTTTTATAAAAATCTTAAGCTGTAATAACTAACTTTATACAGGTAGAAAACTTTCAGTCTTGTATTGAAAAGCTTAATTTTGTTGATACTAAAGTGTAATCATTTTAAAGTATGAAAAAGACAATCCCCTTTCTTCTATTTTTCTTTACTATAGGCTTGATGAAAAGCCAGGACAGAACTTCAGATCCTTTTCTTTTACAGACATGGAAGTTGACTGAGCTGGACAACTATATTTATACTTACGAAAAACAGAATATTTTCAATGCCAAAACTCCTGGTTTAAAGTTCAGTAAAAACGGAAAAATCATTGGAAATCTAAGCAAATCAGCTAATGGTTATGACACCAAAGAAGATTTCCCGGGAAAGGTTTCAAAAATGGAACGGTATATTGGAAACTGGAAAAAGGTCTCAGATACAACCATTGCCATTACATTTACTTCAAATAACAGTATGGATGGAACTTTTGTGATTCCAAGACTTACTGAAAGCGGACTGAAGCTAAGAAAAATATTCAGTGCAGACATAGAAAAGAAACTGGATTCAATACGTAGAACCAAGAGTATTTCTTATTAATAAAAAACGGACATACAGGGATTAAAAAATTCAATTAAAAAAGCATTTATCAAAGCTTCTTTATATTTGCAGTCTAAAATATTAAAAATGGCAGTAAACAGATTATTCGCTTTCTTCTTATTAGTAGTGAGCTGTAATTTATATTTCTCTCAGGATGTAAGCATTAAAGATGACAAGGTTCTTCTGGATGGAAAACAGATTCTAAAAGCAGAAAAGATTAATGTCACACAATATTCATTCTTCTCAATGAAAGATGACGAAGAAATATTGATGTACAGATACATGGATAATGAAACGCCAAGATATGTAAGTGATGATTATTTTGTCCTGAACTTTTTAACAGAAAAGATTAAGGTAGAATCCACTGACTTAGCCAAAATTGCCAATTTTATGAATTCCAAAAAAGGAATGGAAAAACTGGTAAAATGGATGCTTAAAGAAAGAGTAATTAATCAGAATGGTGAGCTGAATTCTGAACGTGTTGCTATATTTAAAGAAAAATACGACGAAAATATTACCCAAAGAACCCTTAGATAATGACAAAAATCCTTCTTCTCTCCGATTCTCATTCTTATATAGATGACAGAATCCTAGAATATGCATCTCAGGCTGATGAAATCTGGCATTGTGGGGATTTTGGAAGCATGGATGTTATTGAGCAGCTCGAAAAAATAAAACCTTTAAAAGGCGTTTACGGAAATATAGATAACCCAAAAATTCAATCAGAATTTCCGGAGGTTAACCGTTTTTTCTGTGAGAAACTGGACGTTTTAATGATCCATATCGGCGGATATCCCGGAAAATATACCCCGCTAACAAAAAAAGAAATTGCTGAGAAAACCCCTAAATTATTTATATCAGGACATTCGCACATATTAAAAGCAATGTATGACCAGAAAAATAACCTTTTACATCTGAATCCGGGTGCCTGTGGAAAGCAAGGCTGGCATAAAGTAAGAACAATGATGCGCTTTGTAGTAGATGGTGAGGAAATAAAGGATCTGGAGGTGATAGAATTAGGGCCGAGGGTTTGAGAATCCCGGAATTTGAATGTTTGAGAGTGGTAAAGAAAGAACCTTGACAGAGTTTAAAACCTTGCCAAGGTTAAATAAAATAGCAAGATGAAAATTGGAGATACAGTTTCTGTAGTGGATGAAGATTTAAGCGGAGTAGTTACTTCCGTGAAGGGGAATATTGTGGTTTTTAAAGATGAATATGGCTTTACCCATCAATATCCTAAAGAAAAACTGGTCCCCAAGAATGCTGATCTTTATGAAAATATCCGGGTCGTAAGAAAAGCAGAACCTAAAAAGATTATTTCTAAAAAACATCAGAAAAATCATTTGGTTTTAGACTTACATTTTCATAATTTGGTAAAGAATCCCAATGATTATGATAGTTTTGAAAGATTGTTTATCCAAAAGGAAAAGCTGATTGAAGTAATAGAATTTTGCAGAAAAAATAATTTGAAGAGACTGGAAATTGTTCATGGGATTGGAGATGGTACCTTACAGCGGATGGTTAGAGATGTTTTGGAAAGCCAGGTGGGTATTGATTTTTATAATAAGGAAATACTTCACCATCAATCGGGTGCGGTAATGGTAGAATTTCACTAAATTTGCAGGAATTGAAATATGAACGTACTTAATTTACTTTTTACCAAAGACGGATTAATCTACCAGATTGTAAAAAACAAAAACATTCTGGAAGAAAAATCTTATTTTGTTACTGAAGAAACACCCGCTAATCTTATTGAGGAAAAGCTGGATGAAGTTCTTATCAAACAGCGTTTTGATGAAATCCAGGTGATTTCTGCTTTGAATCATTTTACATTGATGCCGGAAGGTTTTTCTGATCATGAAGCAGGTTTTGATTTGATCTCATTCAATGCTCCGGCTGATAAAGAGCAGGAAGAGTTGATGCTTTCCATCAACAAAAAATTCAACATTCAGTTTTATTATACTTTCCCTAAACATTATTATAAAAAAATAAAGGAACTGGCGATACCGGTACATTTTAATTTTTCAGGGGAAAAGTTTTTAAGCTCTATCCACAATAAGAATAATAAAGAAATCCATATCAATCTTTATCACAATCAGTGTGAATTTTTTGCCATTGATAATAAGAAGATCATCCTTTACAATAATCTGGATGTGAACTCTGAGGTTGATTTCCTTTATTTCATCATGTTTACATTAAGCAAAATCGGTTTTGGAATTAATGAAACCAGTTTTTACGCTTATGGTGAAACTACAGAAAATGAGACATTTATTTCCGAGCTTCAGAAGTTTGTAAAAAACCTGAAGATCGTTTTTGACAATATTCCTAATAAGAATTTTATACTTAACTAGATTGCAGACCGCAGGAAATAGTGAGATCATCCAAACAAAATTACCTGCCACCTAAAATCTATTATCTAAACCCTAATTTAACATGTTCAGAATAATATCAGGCAAGTGGAAAGCCAAAAAAATTGCAGCTCCCAAAAACTTTGACGTAAGACCTACCACAGATTTTGCGAAAGAAGCCTTATTCAGTATTTTGGAAAACAAATACGACATGCAGTCGATTTCTGTATTGGATCTTTTTGCAGGAATCGGTTCTATCACGTTTGAGTTTGCTTCCAGAGGATGTCAGGATGTAACTTCTGTAGAGATGAATCCAAAACACACGGCATTCATCAATTCTACAGCTTCTGAACTTGATATGGCACTTCAGATTAATGTACAGAGAGGAGATGTATTTGACTGGCTGAAAAAGTTCAGAAACAAAAAATCCTTTGAAATTGTTTTTTCTGATGCTCCATTTGAAATGGAAGAAAAAAATACTACGAACTTATTTCTTTAGTTCTGAATAATAAGTTTCTTAAAGAAAACGGAGTTCTTATCGTAGAACATCAAAGCCGCATGAAGCTGGAACACCCTAATTTAGTAGATACCAGAAAATACGGAAACGTAAGTTTCAGTTTTTTTGATCCGAATAAAGAAGATAATCAGGAACTTTAGTTCTTGATTATTTTTTTTGAATTATTTGCAGCTCCTTTTCCCCATTCCGTAATAGCATCTAGTACTGGAAGCAGTGTCTTCCCAAAATCTGTTAGAGTATATTCTACCATCAAAGGTGGTTTTTCTGTATATACTTTTCTGTCAATAATATTATCATCCTCTAATTGTTTGAGCTGAAGACTTAATGTTCTTTCTGTGATGGTAGGTATTACTTTCCTTAATTCATTATATCTTTTGGCTCCGTCTGTAAGATGATATAAAATTACAGCCTTCCATTTTCCCCCTATAAATCTCATCGTTACACTTGTACAGCAAGGGTAAGATTTGTTATCAATTGTATACATTTTTATACTATCCTTTTTTACCGTTATTGCAAAGTTAATAAACTTAAATTAATTTTGTAACTATAAAAATGATAGTATAAAATTATGAACTTTCTAGACAAAATGAAAACAAGGTATACTGTAAAAAAGTATAACCCACAAGGCAATATCAGTGAAGAACAGATTTCTCAACTGAAAGAAATTCTAAACTTGAGTCCATCATCCATCAACAGCCAGCCATGGAATTTTATTTTTGTAAATCGTGGTGAACTGAAATCACAATTGGCCGAAATTTCTTTCATTAATAAGGAAAAAGTAATCGACTGCAGTCACCTCATTATTTTCCAGGTGATTAAAAATCCTGAAGATTTCGAAAAACAGATTGAGGAAAATCTACCTGAAGGTGCTGTAAACTATTACAGAACCAGAGTAAAACCTAAAGGAGAAGCTTATGTAAAATCGTGGCTCGCACATCAGGTGTATTTATCATTAGGAGTTCTTCTTTCTGCATGTGCAGATATGGGAATAGATTCAACGCCTATGGAAGGGATAGAGCCTGAACTCTATGATGAGGTTCTGAAAAATGATAAATACGAAACACTATTTGCTGTTGCTATCGGAGAAAAGTTAGATACGGATGCCAACCAGCCTAAATTCAATCCAAAAACAAGATTAAAAGCTGAGAAAGTAATCCTGGAAGCTTAATTTGAATAATAAGAGCGTTTTATTTCCCGCAGATCCCACAGACTTACACAGATGTTTGTGGCTATTTGAGGGGAAATTTGTGCAATTTGTGTTTAAAAAAATTTACGTAATTCGCGAAATCTGCGAGAAAAATATCCGGAATAAAATTTTATAGAAGATAAAATCGTTGCGCCTTAGCGTTTTCCAACATAATACAATATAGAGATTGCCTCGCTACGCTCGCAATGACAAGAAAAAAGTCTGCTTCCAGATGAGGCAGACTTTTTATTTATAATACTTTAAGTTCTAAATCGATGGTTTTACCGAAGAATTTCTTGGATATTTTTTCAAAGTTCTTGGTGATATCCGAAAGGTAGAAATGATAATTCGGCTTAGCATTATTTTCATTCAGAAGATTGTATTTATCAAGGATAATCTTCAGATGATTCGCTACGATATTAGGAGAATCAATAACTCTAACCCTGTTCCCGTAATACTGCTTAATTTCATCAATTAACAGAGGGTAATGTGTACAACCTAGAATTAAGGTTTCAATATTTTTCAGCTTATTATTACTCAGATAATTGTAGATAATAGCATGGGTAATCGGATGGTTTTTAAAACCTTCCTCAATAGCCGGCACTAATAAAGGAGTAGCCAATTCATCAACCTTGATCCATTTATTATGCTTTCTGATACTCTTTTTATACAACCCGGAATTCACCGTAGCTTTGGTAGCAATTACTCCCACATTATTGTGAATCTCATAAGAAACTTTTTCTGCTACAGGATTAATAACGTCTATAACAGGAACTTTTCCGGCCACCGACTGCATTACTTCATTCAAAGCATTGGCTGTAGCCGTATTACAGGCAATTACAATCGCTTTACAATTCTGCTCCAGCAGAAAGTTCGTAATCTTGGTGGAATATTCTATAATCGCATCCTTTGATTTTTCACCATAGGGAAGGTGTTTTGTATCTCCAAAATAGATAAGATCTTCATTCGGCAAAAGCCTTTTGATTTCCTTAGCTACGGTAAGACCACCTACTCCACTATCAAAAATACCGATAGGCTGGCTGGGTGAAAGATGCGAATAATCTTGTTTTTTAGTTTTCAAACGACCTGAAATTTTATACAAAAATAGTGAATAATCCGTTACTTAATTAAGATTACTGATTGAAAAATCTTTCGGAAACCTCACTTTATAGCTTACTCTGATTTTTTTGGTTTCTGAAGGGGAAATTTTAATATTCCAGGTTAAAAAACCTTTCTCTTTATCAAATTCGGCATTATCGCTCTGAAGAAGTTCAATTTTTACAGATTCATCTTTACTCAAAGGAATCTGGTCTTTAACATCAATATTAATCATTTCTTTTTTATTATTACGAATAACCAGATCATAAGTAAATGTTTTTTCCTGATAAGAGGAGAAGAATTTTTCACTTGCTTTATCATTTACAATTTCTTTTCTGATACTTATTTTTTTGTCATCTCCAAGAGTAATACTCATTTTATCATCCGTAAGATTGGGATTTATTCTTGCCTCCCCAACATACATATTTTCAAAGATTATATTTGCTGAACCGGATATAAGATCATATTTATTAAAGTCTTTTATATTCGCTACAAGGTAAGCTGTCTTATTATATTTTGGAACGGTGTAATACTTATATTCTGCAGGTACTTTTATTTGCTTTAAGTTGATAAAATGATCTTCATTATTAGAAAGAATATCGTACGGAATATCTACATCAAAGCTTGTATTCAGCTGATTATCATTAATTTTAAATCCACTATAACCTACCATCACAACTTCTTCTATCCGTGTTTCTTTCATCACCGTATCTTTTTTAGAATAAGTACGATTAACTTTTTCCTCATTTTTATAAGAATTCAAAAACCATGGGTCCATTATTGGCGCATTATTATTTTTGGAAGATCTAGCATTAATAAGAGATAGTTTAACTCCTTTCCAGTCAAGTCCTGTTTCCTGGTTTATCTTTGCTTTAAAAGTAATATCTAAAGGTTCTGTAAGCTTGGTTCCTTTTACTTCATAGAATGGTTCCCAAGAAACACTTTCTGCTAAATAGCCTATATCCATTTTAGCATTTCCAGCAGTAGTGCTGTTTACTTTTAAAACAAGTACTCCATCTGAGAGAGTTTCTTCAATTTCTGTGTTAGCTTTCAGACGGTTTTTCAGTCTCTCAATTTTTAATACAGTTTCTGTATATTTTTTATTGATATCAAGCTGGCTAATACTAAGTTCGTTTCTCTTAGTTTTATAATATTCAGTTAATTGCATAAGCTGGGCTACACTTGAGGTATTGCTGCCCACTAGAAGAGCTTGATTTTTATCTAAAAGTTCAAGAGTCTTTTCATTTGTTTTCCTTTCAATATCAATTTTTGCAGTAAGATTTTCTAAAATAGCAATGCTGTCCTTAATTCTTTTACCATTAGGGTTATTATTTTCAAGATATGCAGATTGATAACGATCTCTATACTGTACGGAAAGAATTGAAATGTTCTTATTGTTCGTATTAATCTGGATTGATTTATCTTCAATTTCATCCGAAATATTTGTTACTATAACTTCAGAAGTTCCCGAGGGCAAAGAAACATTCACCGTATTCTGAAGCTCAGCTGAAGTTCTGTAAACATTTACAGCAACTACTTTAGCCTTAACAAATATGGGCTTTTGTGCTAAGTACAATCCACTGAAAAATAATAGTAAGAGAAATAAGTTTTTTTCATAGTTTAGTTTTTATTTAAAGTTGTCTGCTTCAAATATACACTATAAACGCTAAACTATAAATAAATCCGAAGCAATTCCATCCGCCATGAACCAATGTTTTTCCGGGATTTTCAAATGATCGTTTTCTATGATTAAAATACCTTCTTCCATTTTCTGTTTGATCTCACGTTGAAAGTGCTCCATGAATCGGTCATCAAACTTTTCTTTCAAACTTTTCAGATCTACCCCCCAAATGGTTCTCAAACCAATCATAATCATTTCATTAAACTGATCTTCCTTAGAGAGAATTTCTTCTTCCTTAGCTAAAAGTTTTGTATTGAGTTTTTTAATATATTGTTGATTGTTGGCTACATTCCAGCTCCTCACATCAAACCCGTTATACGAATGGGCAGAAGGACCTATTCCTAAATATTCCTGATACTTCCAGTATGATGAATTATGTCTGGAATAAAAACCGGGTTTTGCAAAATTGGAAACTTCATAATGTTCAAAACCATGGTCCTTTAAAAAGTCTGACAGGTAATAAAACTCTCTGTTCTGTTCTTCTTCTTTCGGGCTTTTAACTTTCCCTTTTGAAATCCAGTTATCAAGAGCAGTCTTAGGTTCAACCGTTAAGGCATATGAGGAAATATGAGGAACTTCCAGTGCAATCGTTTTATGTAAATTTTCTTTCCAGATTTCCAGGTTAGAAGTTGGTGAACCATAAATTAAATCTATGCTCAGATTTTCAAACCCGAAGTCCTGAGCCCGTTTAATGGAACCTTCAGCTTCTGATGCTGTATGGGCACGGTTCATCAGTTTAAGGTCTTCTTCAAAAAAACTTTGTGTTCCAATTGACAGTCGGTTAACAGGTGTTCCAGCCAATTGCTTTAGGAAATTCTTATCAAGATCATCTGGATTCGCTTCCAACGTAATTTCAATATCCTTTTCAAAACTGAAATGATGTAAAACCTCATCAATTAAAGAATGAATTTCATCCACCGAAAGAATAGAAGGAGTTCCGCCTCCAAAATAAAGGGATTTTAGGCTTCGGTTCTGTAATTCATCTTTTCTAAGCTGTATTTCAGTTTTCATGGCATGAAGCATTTCATCCTTAAAATTAAGGGATGTTGAAAAATGAAAATTACAGTAACTGCATTTTTGTTTACAGAACGGAATGTGAATATATATCATAAAAAAAGCTCTGAAAAAATTCAGAGCTCAAATTTATTTAAATTAAATTGATTAATATCTATATCCTCGAACATTAATAAAGTTATCGAAATTATAACCCAGTCCGATCATGAAGCTGTTTCCACCGTATTGCTGAATATCAGACAATCCTAGGTTATAAGTAGCTCCAATCATAAATTTGTTGAATCTTACTTTAACAATCGGAGCAATTTCCAATTGCTGGCTGTCGAATCTGTTCTGAGCAGTTCTATAACTTATCCCTACAGAGAATGCATTCACTTCATTAGAGAATGTACCCATTAGGTTGTAATCCATTACTCTTGTTGAGTTTGTATTCAGGTTGATCATCATGGCAGGAGTTAACTGAATGTTATCAGCAATATGCCAGTTATATCCTAAATTTAAGAAAAACTTGATTGGAGAAGGTTCCCATCCGTTTACAATAGGTTTATCGTTACCTAATGCAATATCATTTACAGAAACACCCCCGAAAAGGTTTCTATAAGTAGCTGCTAAACCGAAGTTGGCGTAAGCCATGAAAATATTCTGTTGGTCACCTTTTACTAAAGGATCTCCCTGCTCTTCAACGTTGATTTTAGTATAGTCAAAATTTCTGTTGTACAAACTAACACTTGTACCGAATGAGAACTGATCTTTTCTGTCTCCTTCACTACTTAGAGGAATAAAATATGAAGCACCCGCTGTAACACCTCCTGCAGATTCAGCTCCATTGCTGTCTCTGAATACGGTAAGACCGGCACCTACTCTATCGAAAATGTTTGCATTGATTCCCACCGATTGTACATTTGGGGATTCGCTGAATTTTGAAAATTGCTTCTGATAAATGGCATTGAGCTGTACGTAGTCTGTTTTACCGTACTGAGCTGGGTTGAACAGGAAATCACCATCCAAAAGGTACTGTTGATAATATGGTAGTGATTCTTGTGCTTTGTATGCATTTGACAAAAGAGCTAAACATACGATAGCATATAGTTTTCTCATAACAAATCTTGATTTCAATTCAACAAATATAAAAAAAATCTCAATATATTTTTAGTTTTCCAAATAATTTCTCCATTTTTTTACAGCATCCTCCATATCTTTGGGCATTGGGCTTTCAAAATATAATTCCTTTTTTGTTGTTGGGTGTATAAATCCGAGGGTATGTGCATGCAGTGCATGTCTTGGAAGAATTTCAAAAACATTTTTAATAAACTGTTTATATTTTGGAAGGTTCACTCCTCTTAACGGTGTGTGCCCTTCATAACGCTCATCATTGAATAATGTATGTCCAATATGTTTGAAGTGAGCCCTGATCTGATGGGTTCTTCCTGTTTCAAGTTTACATTCCACCCAAGTCATGTATTTGAATCTTTCCAGGACTTTATAATGAGTAACAGCATGTTTCCCCTGACTTCCATCTTCGTAAACAGACATCTGCATTCTGTTTTTAGGATGTCTACCGATATGTCCTCTGATAGTACCTTCTTCTTCCTGAGGATTTCCCCACACAAAAGCCCAATATAGCCTCTTTGTAGTTCTGTTGAAGAACTGTTTAGCCAAAAAGCTTAAAGCATATTCATTCTTAGCAATCACCAATAATCCGGAAGTATCCTTATCAATTCTGTGGACAAGCCCTACCCTGTCCAGATCAGATTTTGCACCGTTTTTTTCAAAGTGATAAGCCAGTGCATTCACCAACGTACCATCCCAATTTCCATGTCCTGGGTGAACAACCATTCCGGGTTCTTTATCTACCACTACCAGATCATCATCTTCATAAACGATATTGATAGGAATATCCTGAGGAATAATTACATTTTCCCTTGGAGGGCGGGTTAATAATATGGAGATCTGATCTCCGGGCTTCACTCTATAATTCTGCTTTACTGCAGTGCCATTCACTACAACGTTTCCAGCTCTGCAAGTCTGAGAAATTTTATTTCTTGAAGAATTCTGGCGGTGTATTAAAAGAAACTTATCAATTCTTAATGTTTCCTGTCCTGGATCAACAGTGATATTAAGATGCTCATATAAACCTTTGTTTTCCTCGTCAATATCGATATTATCAATACTGTTGGACTCCAATAATTCTTCGTCTAAAAAATCTTCGTTATCTTCTGACATTGTATTTATTTTTTTACACAAAAGGCTTCAACATTTTGCAGTTGAAGCCTATATTTTTACTATTAATTTCTATTTATTCTACGACTACCTTCTTAGCCTTTGGCTTTTGAGCCGGCTGTTGTGTAGAAGTTGAGGCTGCTGGTTTTGCAGTGTTTCCTGTAGCTGGAGTACTGGTAGAAGCCTTAGGTTTCTCTGTTGTACTTACAGGTTTAGGAGCTGTTGACTGTGGCTTTGGAGTCTCAGTCTTCGGAGCTTCCACCTTTGGAGTTTCCTTTTTAGGTGCTGGTGCAGGTACTACCGGAGCATCATATCTTGGTTCATTATGAACTTCCTCATATCGTACCGGTGGCAGAGAAGTATCTACCTTCATTCGGTAAATAGAATTCAGCTGCTCCACTTTTGCTCTTAATTCTGCCGGAGTTTTCTTACTTGCCCAAAGGTCAATCTGCATTCCTTGGTCACGAACATCTCCTGAAGCCGGATCCTGATAATAGATAATATCAGATTCATCCTTACCTCCATCTTCATGTTCTACCAATCCTACTTCAAACATACTCTTTGCAATTACCGCTCTTGCTTCTTTTACAGAAAGCCCAACCACATTAGGAATTGAAATATTTCTCATTGGTCCGGATCCTACTACTACATCAATCACAGAGAATCTAGGAAGACGTGCTCCCGGATTTACGGCATTTCCTTTATATAAAATTCTTAAAAGAGCATCTTTCTGAATACTTGGTTCATAAATGGTATCTCCAATTTTCAGACCTACCTGATCCAATCTCTGGAATGCCAGCCCTGAATATTTGTTGATCACATCCGGAACAGCAATCTGAGCCCATGTTCTAGGGTTCACTTTAAGACGCACAGTTCTTCCGTCCTTTACACGGGAACCCGGAGCAGGATAGATTTGTAAAACCTGGAATGGTCTGTATTTAGGGTCATAATTGGCACTGTCTACTTCATATTCCAAACCTGTATCATCTAATATTTTAACAGCATCATGTACAGATTTATTAACTACATTGGGAACAGGAATTTCCTGACCGTGATTAGTATGGTACTCTAACCAGCGGAACGTAAGCCATACAAGACCCACGAAAACACCGATTGCCACTACTAAATTCACTAAAACTTTCCAATTGAAAAGTGATTTAAGCATACTTAAAAATACTTTAATTATAACCGCAAATATAGCTAATAATTTTAGAATGGACTTTTTATTTAACACAATTCA
Organism: Chryseobacterium sp. CH25; assembly: GCF_004119455.1. Lineage (GTDB taxonomy): Bacteria > Bacteroidota > Bacteroidia > Flavobacteriales > Weeksellaceae > Chryseobacterium. The sequence continues at coordinate 41,875 of NZ_NRQT01000012.1, read as the reverse complement.
TTTTTGATTTGAAAATTTCCCGATTTCCCGTATTGCATTGCATAAAATGTTTAAATTTGCCTCAATTGATACTATATGGTTATGAATAAAAAAAGTGTTGCCGTAGTAATGGGAGGCTATTCTGATGAATATGTTGTATCCTTAAAAAGCGGACAGTTGATCTATGATTCCTTAGACAGAAATCTATATGACGTATATAAAGTAGTAGTCCTTAAAGATGAATGGTATTTTCTGGGAGAAAATGATAAAAAATACCAGATCAACAAAGGAGATTTTTCTGTTACCTTAGAAAATGGAGAAACATTGAAATTTGATGTATGCTTCAATATCATCCACGGAACACCGGGTGAAAATGGTATTCTGCAGGCTTACTGGGATGCCATTGGTCAAAAATATACAGGTTGTGATTTTTACCAGAGTGCCCTTACCTTCAATAAAAAAGATACGCTTGCCGTATTGTCAAAATATGGAATTCCTTCCGCTAAAAGTATTTATTTAAGAAAAGGAGAAAATATTGATGTGGATAAAATTGTAGAAGAATTAAACCTTCCACTTTTTGTAAAACCTAATCAATCCGGATCTTCACTGGGAATTTCTAAAGTAAAAGAAAAATCTGAACTGATTGCTGCTACAGAATTTGCATTCAAAGAAGATGATGAAATCCTTATCGAAAGTTTCCTGAACGGAATGGAGGTTTCTGTAGGTGTTATTGATTTCAAAGGAGAAACCATTGTTTTAGGAATTACTGAAATTGTTCCAACCAATGAGTTTTTCGATTATGAAGCTAAATATGAGGGTGCTTCTGAAGAAATTACCCCGGCAAGAATTGATGAAGAGACCACAAAAAGAGTAGAAGAAATTGCTAAAAGAGCATATAATTCTCTTGGAATGAGCGGTTTTTCAAGAAGTGAATATATCTTAATGGATGGTATTCCTTATATGCTTGAAATGAATACCAACCCAGGATTTTCTCCTGCAAGTATTCTTCCTCAGCAGGCCAAACATTATGGAATTTCCATTATGGATCTTTGTGGAAACGAAGTTGAAAAAGCTTTAAATAAAAGAAAATAAGATAATAGATGTTGGAAATGAAAGATTACGTTAATCTTTCATTTTTGACGAACAATTATAAAATCAGACAACATGAAAATTGCTGTTTTTCCCGGGTCGTTTGACCCCATCACTTTAGGACATTATGATATCATAGAAAGAGCGGCACCGCTATTTGATAAACTAATCATTGCTATTGGCCAAAATTCTCAGAAGAAATACATGTTTCCTCTTGAAAAAAGAATGGAATTCATTCAAAACTCCGTAGCTGAATTCCCCAATGTAGAAGTAGATTCTTTCGAGGGCTTAACGGTAGACTACTGTTTTGAAAAGAATGCTCAGTATATCATCAGAGGCTTAAGAAACCCTGCTGACTTTGAATTCGAAAAAGCAATCGCTCATACCAACAGGACATTAGCCCACAAAAAATTAGAAACCGTATTCTTATTAACCTCATCAGGAAAATCATTCATCAGCAGTAGCATCGTAAGGGAAATTATTACCCACGGCGGCGAATACGAACTGATGGTTCCTGATTCTGTAAGGGTTGAAAGATAGATATAATGAGTAATAAGTAATGAGCAATGGGTAATTTTGACCGTATGGATTTTAATCAGATCTTCCGTGAAAGAGCCAAAAAATTTTCTATTGCTATCATTAGAGCACTTTCTGTATTGCCATATTCTGATGATGTTTCAATAATAAGAAAGTAAGTTATCAGGTCTTCAACTTCAGTCGCAGCGAATTACAGAGCCGTTTCAAGAGCCAGATCTGAAAAAGAAAAATTTGCTAAAATCTGCATTGTAGTTGAAGAGATTGATGAAACACAACTTTGGCTTGAAATTATTGAAGAACTAGAATACATAAGTCCAGAAAAAATTCTACATTTAAAATCAGAATGTGAAGAGCTTGTAAAAGTTATGACCCGATATAAATTTAAATTATCTCAAATTTAAGTGGCATAATTTTTATTACTCATTGCTCATTATTCATTACTTATAGTATATGCACGAACAGTTCAATTTTGCCATAGAAGTATTGGGAACCATCGCGTTTTCCATGTCAGGAAGTTTTGCAGCCATGCAGAAACGGCTTGATCCTTTTGGTGTTCTTATTATTGCCTTTGTTACTTCCGTAGGTGGCGGAACTGTAAGAGACCTCTTGCTGGATATTCCTGTATTCTGGATGCATGATCTTCTGATGTGTGCCCTGATTATTATTACCAGCGTTGTCTCCATGGTATTCAAATCCCTTGAAAAAAACTTTAAGGTTACCTTATTCATCTTCGACAGCTTTGGGCTTGGACTGTTTACCATTATTGGAATTCAGAAAGGTTTAAATGTTGGCATCCATCCATTAATCTGTATTGGATTAGGAACTATCACAGGCTGTTTCGGTGGAATTATCCGGGATATATTACTGAACAGAATTCCATTAATTTTCAGAAAGGAGATTTACGCTACAGCATGTATTGTAGGTGGGGCAGCATTTTTACTAATGACAAAGTACACTCCACTCTCCTATACTTTTGTACAGATCTTTACCATCTTACTTATTGTAGCCATCAGGACACTTGCTGTGAAATATCAATGGCAGATGCCCAAATTTTATGGCTATGACCAGACTTCGGAAATGTAACACAATGAAAAAACTCTCTTTCATTATTCTGATAATCTCTTTATTATCCTGTAAAAAGGAACACAGATTTGATCTGGATAAAGATCTTTATCAGTTTTCAGAAAAAATGGAGAATGGAGATACAGTGAAAATAAAAACGAATCTTTCAGTCTGTACATATTTTGCCTTGGAAGAATATACTTTCACAAAACAAAATGATACTTTATTCGTAGAAAAGTATTCTAGTGAAGGTTCTGATAGACAACAAACATTACCGAAAATGATGTATAAGATTAAAGCACATGATCCTTCATCTTTTGAAAATTATTTTAAGTATTTAAAGAAAACAGATACCGTTGATAAAAATGATGACTGGGCATTGGTCTCCATCACTTATAAAAATCAAAGAAAGCGTTTTTACACAAGTGATCTTAGAGATCTTTTTGAAAAAATAGATAGCTTGGCACCTGTAAGAAAAAAGATATACCCGAATGACACTTTCTTACAAATAGAAGAACCTGTTCCTTTAAAAAACAAAAAGTCCTGAAAATTCAGGACTTTTATATTTTATATCAGGGTTTTCTTCTTAGAAGAACTTCCCTCTATTTCTCATATTAGGATTGTGCATATGCTTTTGCATGGTTGGCATTTTCAACTGATCCTTCATCATTTTGATCTGATCTGTCATCATTCCTGCACTGTCTAATCTTTTAGCTTCATCCAATAGCTTCTGCCCTTCCTGCTTTCTTCCTTTAGAAATAGCTGCTGCGGCAAGATTTAAAGTCGCCATTGCTCTGTCGTGCTTCATATTCAAACCATATTCCAAAGCTTTTTTCATTAGAGGCTCCACTTTTGTAGGGTGATCCTGAGCCTGTGTTAATCCTAATAAATAGTGGAAATATCCGTATTGAGTTTTATGAAGTTGTCCTTTATAGTCGGTAATTTTTGTTAACCATTCTGCAGCTTTCTCCATATTTTGTTTTCTCAATTGCCAGAATGCCAAAAGAATATACTCATTTTTAAAGTAAAGTACGATTGGAAATGCGGCAAGAAGAAAAACAACAATCCCCCATCCAAGATTTCTCGTGAAAATCATCATATAAAGTCCCAGAAGGATAAGAAGTGCTGCTACTGCAATTTTAATGTTCTTATTCATTATTAAATTTTAGAAGTGCAAAGATAATAAATTTAAAGGTTAAAGTTCAAAAAGTCAATGGTGAATGGTCAATTCGCTGTGCTTATTAATTTTTACATCTGCCAACAATTCACGATTCACTTTGCAAAGCAAAAACTGAGTATTGACTCTTAAGCTTCTTTCTTAATTCTTTCAAACGTCTGAAAACAGAAATCATAACCATTCTTTTCGTCTTTTTCGTGGCAAATTTCATTTGTTTTTTTCCAGATCTTCTCATCAATTTTCGGGAAGAATGTATCAGCTTTCAGATCAGCTTTCACCAGCGTAACTTCAAGTTTATCCACAATATCCATTGTTTGCTCATAGATGTTTCCACCTCCGATAACGAAAACCTCTTCATCAATCTTTTTAGCAAACTTCATTGCTTCTTTAAGGCTTCCCACGATAAGAATTCCTTCCTCAAACCAGTCTTTCTTTCTTGACACAACAATATTGGTACGGTTAGGAAGTGGTTTTCCAATACTCTCGTACGTTTTTCTTCCCATAATAATCGGATGCCCGGAAGTAAGGTCTTTAAAATGTTTTAAATCTTTAGGAAGATGCCAAAGCAACTGGTTTTCAAAACCAATCTCATTCTTCTCTCCCATTGCCACCACTATTGTTGTCATTCAAATATAATTTTCTACAAAATTAGCACATAATTTGTATATTTGATTAGCACAAAAAATTAAAAAAAAATAAACTATGAAAAATAAAGGATGTCTGGGCGCAGGAACCATTGGTATTGCCCTCCTTATTATTGTTGCAGTCCTATTCTTTTGGGGAAAAAGCGGATATAACAGCTTTGTAGGCAAAGAGCAGACTGTTAACGCAAAATGGTCTAATGTAGAGACCGTGTATCAGAAAAGAGCGAATCTTATTCCTAACCTGGAAAGAACAGTAAAATCGTATTCAAAATTTGAGCAGGAAACGTTAACACAAGTTGTGGAAGCACGTTCTAAAGCTACTTCTATCAACATTGATCCTACCAATATGACAGAAGCAGATATTGCTAAATTCCAGGCTGCACAGGGAGAATTATCAGGAGCATTAAGCAGATTAATGGCTGTGGTAGAGTCTTATCCTAACTTAAAGGCAGATCAGCAGTATATTAACTTCCAGAGAGAATATACCGCTATTGAAAACAGTATCAGAACAGAAACTGTTTACTATAACGATGCTGCAAAGGATTACAACACCTCTATCAAGACGTTCCCGAATAATATTCTGGCGAATTTCACCAACTTTAAAGAAAAACCTTATTTCAAAGCTGATGCAGGAGCTCAGAAAGCCCCTGAAGTATTCAAATAATAATGGGTAATTTCCTTACAAATCAACAGATCGCTTCCCTTGTGGAAGCGATTCAGTCAGCAGAAGACCATTCTACAGGTGAGATTAGGGTACATATTGACTCTAATACGGAAAACCGTGATGCTAAAACAGCATTTGAAGTTTTCAAAGAACTGTGTATGGATAAAACTACTGATAGGAATGCTGTGCTTTTTCATGTAAATTTTGAACAGAAATACCTCACCATTATTGGTGACATAGGCATTCATGAGAAGGTTCATCAATCCTATTGGGATCATCTTCATGACTATATTACTTCTGAATTTGCCAAAGGAAATTATTATCCGGCATTAAAAAGTGCTATTCTGGAAACCGGCATTGAACTTAAAAAATATTTTCCTGTTGAAGGAGAAAATCCAAACCAACTTCCGAATGAAATTACGTTCTCTTAAAATAGTATTTTCATTTTTACTGATCTGCTTTTACACTTTTGTATCAGCACAATACACCATTCCCCAAAAACCAGCAGTTTTATATCCTGTTTTTGATGAAGCCGGCCTTCTTTCTCAACAGGAAAAAGATGAGCTTAACAATAAGCTGATCAAATTTGCTGATTCCACTTCCACAGAAATTGAAGTTGTTATCATTAAGTCTACCAAGGGCGAAGATGTCAACTTTCTGGCCACCATGTTTGGTGAGCAGTGGAAGATCGGAAAAAAGGGTGTGGATAACGGAGTCGTTTTCCTGATCGCAACTGAAGACAGAACCATGTCTATCCAGCAAGGGCGTGCCGTAGAGCAATACCTTACTGCATCAGTTGCAGGACAGATTCTGGATTATATTGTTACTCCTAATTTCAAAAAAGGACTTTGGTATGAGGGGATCAACCGTGGAACCTCAGCCATTATGGAGGCTGTTCAGGGCAAATTCAAACCTGCTCCTACTACAGCACCTTCCGGTGATGGCAGTGCGCTTAAAGTTCTTATTATCGCCTTTGTTATTTTTATCATCATTGCTATTCTCTTCGGAAATCGAGGCGGTGGTGGCGGTGGTCGTGGTAATTATGATGACGACGATGATGTGATCATCACCCGAAGAGGACGCAGAAATTATCCTGGCGGGTTCTTCCCATTCCCAGGCAGTTTTGGTGGTGGTGGCTTCGGAGGTGGAAGTTCCGGCGGTGGTGGCGGAGGCTTTGGCGGCTTCGGTGGCGGTGGAAGTTTCGGCGGTGGCGGTGCTTCCGGTGGATGGTAATCTCACAACAATTACAATCACATATCAAATAGATCAGGTCTTAAGGGCCTGATTTTTTATTTAAAAACTTAAAATAACAGCGTTTCTTTGATTTTAATTAATATTAAATCCATATTCACATATTAAAAAATTAATAAATCAACATAAAACCTACCTTTTATTCAATATTTTTTCAGTATATTTACTGAAAACAGGATTATGAAGAAGACGCTGGTAGTATTTGCACACCCTTATCTGGAGCACTCCAATTCGAATGTAGAGCTCATCAATTTCTACGTTCGTCACCAGCATTATACCTTAAGAGATCTTTATGAGGAATATCCTGACTTCCATATTGCTGCCTTCAGGGAAAGAAAACGTTTAGCCAACTACGATCGCTTTGTTTTTCAGTTTCCACTGATCTGGTTCGGAATGCCACCTCTGTTAAGGTTATGGATTGATGAAGTTTTCGACCGCGACTGGCTTCAGCCCGGAAAGCACAACCCACTTGAAAATAAAGAAGTCTATATTCTGGTAACCACCGGTGGAAAAGAAAGATCCTTCAGTAAAACCGGCACCTATCAATATACCGTAGATGAACTGATTAGTGGACTGATTGTTTCATTAAAGGTTTTCAAGGCAGATATAAAGCTTATCAAGATCGTTTACGAAGCCAATAAATTGTCTAAAAAAGAAATTATTCTACATAAAAAAGAGTTTACAGAACTGCTCAATCAATAATATATGGAGTCCAGCTTAGCGATGAACACATTACTTTTTCTGGGTGTAGCCATTATCATGGTTCCACTAGCCAGAAAATTTGGATTGAGTTCAGTCATCGGTTATATTTTAGGAGGAATCATCATTGGTCCTTACGTTCTCAGACTTACCGGAAATAATGTTAATGACATTATGCATGCCAGTGAGTTTGGGGTTATCATGCTTTTATTTATTGTTGGGCTGGAACTGGAACCAAGGAAGTTCTGGGAGATGCGTAAGAAAATTATGGGGCTGGGGCTGACTCAGATGCTTCTGACTATTTTATTATTATTTCTTGTATTCATCAGTGTAGGCTGGAGAATAGATAAGGCTATTGCAGTAGCGATGTGTTTCGCCCTATCCTCTACTGCTATTGTATTACAAACACTCCAGGAAAAGAATAATTTTAAAACCACAGCTGGTGAAGCATCTTTCTCTACCTTATTGTTTCAGGATATTTCTGTAATTCCTATTCTGGCTATCCTACCAATTATTGCCAATTATAAGGCAAAGCATCACGATAATGAAATTCAGATTCTTATACAAAAACTTCCGGAATGGCTTCAGGCAAGCACCGTTATTCTTGGGGTAGCCTTGTTGATTCTATTGGGCAGATATGTATTTGTACCCTTCTTACGCTATGTTTCAAAATCAGGAATGGCAGAACTATTAACCGCTTCTTCTCTATTCCTAGTTATTGGAGTATCAGAATTAATGATCGTTATTGGGCTTTCTCCGGCATTAGGAGCTTTCCTGGCAGGAGTAATGCTGGCCAACAGTGAATTCCGACATGAACTTGAAGCACAGATCAATCCTTTTAAAGGGCTATTGTTGGCGGTATTTTTTGTAAGTGTAGGATCAACCATCAATTTTAATATCATTCAAAAAGATCCTCTGTTTATTTTCAGTACGGTATTCGCGGTATTGGCAGTAAAGTTCTTAGTGTTGTATACTATTGGTAAGTTTTATAAAATAGATACTCCACAAAGTCTTTTCTATGCTTTCGCCCTTTCTCAGGTGGGAGAATTTGCCTTTGTATTGATTAATTATGCTTCAGATCTTTATCTTTTAAGTCCTGAGCTGAATGCACAACTGATGGCTGTTACAGCAATCACCATGTGCATTACCCCTATTCTCCTGATCCTCAATGATAAATTCATTACCCCTAAGTTTATTAAAGAAATCCCTGAAGAGGAAAATGATTACAATATTCTGGACAGTGATGTAAGCCAGAAAAAGATCATTATTGTAGGTTTCGGGCATTTTGGAAGTACTGTAGGACGTCTTTTAAAAGCTAATAAAATATCTGCAACTGTTTTGGACAGAGATTCTGACCGTGTGAAGCTTCTAAGAAGCTATGGTTTTAAGGTTTATTATGGAGACGCTACAAGGATTCCCATTCTAAGAGCAGCAGGAATTGAAGACGCCGAGATTCTTGTATTATGTCTTGATGATCCGGATGACAATATGTTTATTGCAGAATTGGTACGTGAACATTATCCGGAGGTAAAAATATTCGTAAGAGCAAAGAACAGAATTGATGCCTATGAATATCTTAACAATGGAATCAATCATATTTATCGGGAAACATTGGGAACAGCTGTTGATATGGCCGTTGATGTCCTACATGAAACAGGGATGAGAAAGTATGCAGCCAGACGTCTTGGGCAAAGATTTATGGCTATTGATAAGGCTTCCATCAGAAAACTGGCAAAAGCAACGGAAGATAGTGATATTGCTTTATTCACCACAAAAGAAATCCTCCAGCGTGAGGAGGAATTATTGGCTTACGATAATCTTAATTTTGATAATAAAAATTGGGAAGATTCCTCATCCACTGAGGAAGAAGACGAGGAAGAATCCCAAGATTGATTTATTGGATGTTCACACTTCCGCCGCTACTTTCTTCTTTAGTAACGCTTTTAAGGTCTCCTTTTTTAGCGATATCAACGCTTCCCCCTGAAGAGGCTTCTGCCTTAACGGAAGAAACTGCGCTGATATGAATGCTGGCCCCACTGGATGCATCAGCCACTACATTATCTGCAATCACTTCCCTAGCTGAAATGCTGCTGCCTGAAGAAGAACTGATATCAGCATTTTTAGCTTTTCCGGAAATATCAATACTTGATCCTGATGAAGATTCTATATCAAGATTTACAGCCCAGATCTTCCCACTGAAGCTACTGCTGCTATCTGTATTAATATTGAATTCGTTAGCTTCAAGATTTCCGGAGATACTTCCTGCACTTGATACTTCAATATCAGTTTTTTCCTGAGTAAATTTATCTTTTACATTAATGCTTGCTGCAGATTCTGCTGTCAGTTTTGTAAAATCTCTGGTATAAATTTTTGCAGTAACTTTATTAATATTCATTACCCTGATTCCTTTCTTGTAGTGAATGTGTACTTTTCCACCTTCGTTCTCTACAAGTATTTCATCAATGATACTTTGAGGGGCTGAAATCACTATTTTTTCAGTATCTGACTTTACAATTTCTGCATCTATTGCCTGAGAAACCTGAATTTCATCAAAATCTCCATTGAATTCTCTCTGCTGAATAGGTCCTGCTTCCTTATTGATTACTTTCTCTACCCAGCCATTATTTTCTTTATTTTTTTCTCATGTCTTTCATTACATGAGGCTAAAACCACTAAGGCTGAAAAAATAAAAAGAGTTCTTTTTTTCATGTTTATTATTTTTTATAGATTATTTTTTGATTATAATTTAATAACAACTAAAATATAAAAAATATTACATCTTCATCTCATTATCCTTTTAATCTCTATAATTTAACTGTTGGGAAATATTGTATAAAAGCAAAGGTCTTATTTCTATTTATATAAAAATGTTTAAAACAGCTGTTTTATTAAATACATAGACTAAAATATCCACTGTAAGGCAAGTTTTTAATATCTTTATACTTTAATAACAACTATATTTATGAAGAATATTTCATCGGTATTATTAATTTCTGCCTTGGCGTTCAATCAATCTTGTACTACAATGAAACAGACCGATACTCAACAGGAACTTCCTGCCCCTGATCCATCATTATCTTCAAACCCTTTTATGAAGAAGAGCAAGCTTCAGTACGAAGCTCCGGAGTTTGACAAAATTAAAAACGAACATTTTAAACCGGCTTTTGAATTCGGATTAAAGCAACATGCTGCTGAAATTGAGAAAATTGCCAATAACCCTGCTTCCCCTACTTTTGAAAATACCATTGTTGCATTGGAAAAAAGTGGTGAAGTACTGAGAAGAGCACAGATTGTATTCTCAAACTTAACAAGTGCGAATACGAACCCTACTCTACAGGCTTTGGATGAAGAATATGCTCCTATTTTTGCAGCACATTCTGATAAAATGTACCTGAATGAAAATCTTTATAAAAGAATCAAATCAATCAAAGAAGACGGATTAGATCCTGAAAGCAAGAGATTGGTACAATATTATAAGCAAAACTTTGAGATTGCAGGAGCTAATCTTTCTGCTGCAGATAAGGAAACATTGAAGCAGATCAACCAGGAATTAGCTTCACTTTCTACTCAATATGCCAATAAATTATTGGAAGCAAGAAAACAAGGTGGTGTATTCTTTTCTGACGCAAAAGAACTGGATGGACTTTCTGCTGATGAAATTGCAGCGGCTGCAGCTGATGCTAAAACAGCAGGACAACCAGGAAAATATCTTCTTGCTCTACAAAATACAACCCAACAACCTCTTTTGCAAAACCTAAAAAACAGAGCGACCAGAGAAAAGCTATTCAAAGCTTCATGGACAAGAGCTGAAAAGGGTGATGCTAACGATACAAGAGAAACGATTGAAAAACTAGCTAAAATCAGATTGAAGAAAGCTCAGATTCTTGGTAAAAAGAATTTCGCAGAATGGAAGCTTCAGGATCAGATGGCGAAAACCCCTGAAGCTGCTACTAAGCTGATGAACCAGGTTGCCACACCAGCAGTTGAAACTGCAAGACGTGAAGCTAAAGATATCCAGGATCTAATCGATCAGCAAAAAGGCGGTTTCAAAGTAGAACCTTGGGACTGGAATTTCTATGCTGAACAGGTAAGAAAAGCTAAATTTGACCTTGACGAGAGTGAAATTAAACCTTACTTCGAAATCACAACCGTTTTAGAAAAAGGAGTTTTCTTTGCTGCTGAAAAATTCTATGGATTAACTTTCAAAAAGAGAACTGATCTTCCAGTTTACCACCCAGATGTAGTGACTTATGAAGTTTTCGATCATGATGGAAAATCTATCGCCATCTATTACCTGGATTTCTACACTAGAGATTCTAAAAATGGAGGTGCATGGATGAGCAACTTCGTAGAGCAGTCTTATCTGATGGGAACAAAACCGGTCATTGTAAACTGCTACAATTATCAGAAACCTGCTCCTGGAAAACCATCATTAATTAGTTTTGATGATGTTTCGACAATCTTCCATGAATTTGGACACTCTATCCACGGAATGTTTGCAAGCCAGAAGTATCCGTCTCTTTCAGGAACAAATGTACCAAGAGACTTTGTGGAATTCCCTTCTCAAATCAACGAACACTGGGCACTTGACCCAATGGTTATCAAGAACTATGCGGTTCATTATGAAACAAAGCAACCTATTCCTCAGGCTCTGGTAGATAAAATTAAAAAAGCAGCTACCTTCAACCAAGGGTATATGACTACGGAATTGATTTCTGCAGCAGCTTTAGATATGGATTGGCATTCTGTAACCAATGACAGCCAGTTTATCCCTGTTTTAGATTTTGAAAAACAATCTTTAACAAACCACGGATTTACCTTAGCAACAGTTCCACCAAGATACCATACGCCTTATTTTGCCCACATTTGGGGTGGCGGATATTCAGCTGGATATTATGCTTATCTATGGTCTGAAACATTGGATAACGATGCATGGGAATGGATCAGCAAAAACGGTGGATTAACAAGAGAGAACGGTGACCGTTTCAGAAAATATATTCTTTCTGTAGGAAATTCTGTAGATCTTAACCAGGCATTCAGAGATTTCACAGGACACGATCCGGATATTAAACCTTTATTAAGAAACAGAGGGTTTATTAAATAATACCAAGGAAGCATTCTTTTTTAAGAGTGCTTCTTTTTTTGATCTAAGCCTAAAATTATTCTCGCAGATCAGGCAAATAACGCAGATCTGATTAAAGCAAAACCTGAAAGATAAGCTCAATGGGGAAATAAATTTTGGCTAAAGCTAATGGATTGGTTACATAGTTAGAACGGGCTAAAACCCGTTCCTATTGATATTTATTATATTTTTGCAACTTAAAATTTTAAATCAAAAAAATGAATTGTCCCTGCTGTTCAGGAAAATCCTACGAAGAATGTTGTAAGCCTTATCATACCGGAGAAAAACATGCTCCTACTGCTGAAGCATTAATGCGTTCCCGATTTTCCGCCTTTGCTATTCCGAATGGTGAATATTTAATGGAAACAACCCTTCCGGGAAAACGAAAATATCATAACAAAAGGGATCTACAGGAATGGGGAGAAATTAATGAATGGACAAAACTGGAAATCGTTCAAACTCCTGCTCTGAATCATATAGAGTTTAAGGCTTATTATACCGATCAGGACGGACATCCTCAAATTCATCATGAGTTTTCTGTTTTCCAGAAAATGCATGAACGCTGGTATTATGTTTCAGGTGAATTTTTAGATTAAAATATGAAGAAGATTTTTATGTACACATTGCTGCTTATGCTTTGTAGCTTTAGTGTTTTCAAAGCACAAACCGCTGAAGATAAAAAGGAGATTTCTATAGCTGTGACCGATATCTTAAAAGGTTTCCAGAACAAAAATGGCGATCTCATGAATAAATATGTGAACGAAACCTATGGAGTAGGCATCCTTTTTAAAAGTGGCGGGGATCTTGGATTTGTTTTAAATGAGAATATTGATTTCGGTATGTCATTAGATTACATTCAAAAGGCCTGGAATATCAGAAATCAATTTCCGGTACAATTTGATACTACGCTTGAGTATGATGTAAAAAATAAACAGTGGAAAAAAGAAGGATTATCAGCTCAGTTTAATTCTAATGCTGTTAATAATTATGCTGACAAGTTCTTAGAGCAATACTCGGTTAAAGATCAGGAAATTTTTAAGATCAATTCCAATCCTAAAAATGTTGTTTTTGTAACACTTGCTGAAAACAGTAAGGAAAATGCTCCAGTTAACGGATTCAGATTTATCATGACGAAGATTGATGGAAAATGGTTTCTTACGTTGATTGATGTGACGGAGCATGATGCGGAGTAAGAGTTTGATATAACCACCCCGTCAAATCGAAGATTTGACACCCCTCCAGCGGAGGGGAATGCCAAACATTATTTGACTATTATTACTTATAAGAAAATACCTCACAGAAAATTCTGTGAGGTATTTTTATTTTATGTCAGATTGAGATCTTTATAAAAAATCCAATCAAAAAAATGTCCGAAAAAAATCGGACATCATATTATTTTTTAGTGACCCTCAGTTCCGTCAATCCCGTGAGCGTGACCGTGAGATAATTCCTCTTCTGTTGCAGGACGAGTGTTTAAAACTTCAACCTGGAAATCTAACACTTTACCAGCCATTGGGTGGTTAAGGTCTGCTACTACAGCTTCAGGAGTTACTTCTACTACAAAAGCCTGGAAGTTATTCCCTTGGTTGTCTGATAAAGGTAAAATTGCTCCAATTGGAGGAGTTCCTGATTCTTTGAACATTTCAATTGGTAATTGAGCAATAGCATCAGGTTGTCTTTCTCCGTAAGCTTCTTCAGGCTGAATTACAAAAGCAGCTGTATCACCAGCTTTCAAACCAAGGATATTCTCTTCAAATTTTGGAATCATCATTCCAACACCATACAAAAATGTAAGTGGGTTTTCTGCTGTTGTTTCTTCTACTAGAACTTTAGTTCCATCTGCTTCGATAGTGTGAAGGATATACTTTACAGCTACAACGTGGTTGTTTTCGATTGTCATATTTTCTTTTTTGTCGTGATTTTTTTCTCACGATTAATAATACAAATATACTCTTTTTGAAATGAATTAAACAGATCGGAAGCTGGGAGAAGGAAGAAGGAAGCTATGAAAGACATAAAAAACAATTATTGCTCTTTTTTCATCCCAAAACAGAACCATGAATTTTAATCCATGAACGATCAGAAGTTGTAAGACCAGCAAAAACTTCCGATATCATTCATCCAGCTTCCATCACTGCTACTTCTTATTCCTGGCTTCGTCTCTTTTTTTCTGTCTTAAAACATACAGATACAAGCTTTCAACTTTCGCTCTGGCCCAATCTGTTTTCCGTAAAAACTTCAATGATGAATTGATACTCGGGTTATCTGTAAAACATTTGATATTGATCTGTTTTCCCAACTCCTCAAAGCCCTGATAGTATTCTACCAATTCTTCAAGAATGGCATCAAGTCTTTTTCCGTGTAAAGGGTCTTTTGATTCTGACATTATTTTTATTTATTTTCTTTATTATCTTTATCTGCCATCTTTTCATACTCTTCAGAAGTCATGATATCCAAATCATTTGATTTACAGTCCCAATGGCTCACATACTTTTTAGATACAACAGTATAATAATTCCAGTTGGTAAACCTCTGATAAAGCATCAATGTACAAATATCTGTTGGGGTTATTTCCTGCCAGTTTTCCAAAACATGGCTATGGGCACCCCCAACGGATCCACCCTTTTCATCAATAATCTTTTGAACAATCATCCCCTGATGTAATTTCTCTACATTTTTAACTTCATTTTTATCATTAAAAGTCATAAGATAATCATTACCAAAAATGACAATATTATCTATAGAAGGCCCTGTAAGTGCATACACTTTTTTCACTCCGTTTCTGATAACAGGAACCAGATTGAGACTGGCATTTTTATAATGTTTAAAAATAGTATCATTCTGTACTCTTTTGATTGCGCTTTGTCTTATACTGAAATAATCCATCTCTTTAGGGGTAAAATCTCTTTCAGTAAAGTCTTTTTGAGCCTTTTCCGGGTTATAACCCGTAGGAAAAGATAGGGTTGCTATTACTTTATTGTTTTTGGAAAAGAAGATACATCTGGGTGTTTTTCCATCGAGATAAGAAAAATATCCCCCTACATTT
This sequence comes from Chryseobacterium sp. CH25, assembly GCF_004119455.1. GTDB lineage: Bacteria > Bacteroidota > Bacteroidia > Flavobacteriales > Weeksellaceae > Chryseobacterium. The sequence continues at coordinate 26,605 of NZ_NRQT01000012.1, read as the reverse complement.
TCACTCTTAGTATACTGACTCTTAAAGATATCAGTACCATACCAGCTTGCCATTTCACTTTGATATAATTCTACTCCTTCTGCTCTAATTTCGGCATTTCTGGAAATATTCTGACCGTTAATAGATAAACTCAATAAAACAAGCCAAAAAGTTAATACAACTCTCATGTGGAAATAATTTTTTTTCAAAAATACTAATAAAAAAATCTAACTGAAAAAGACTTATTCCAATCATAGATTGAATGATCAATATATTTCAACTTTGCAATTTTGTTTCTTATTTTTGAAGAAGCAATTTTTTATCCATAAAAATTACTCGCTATCAACAAATATGATATGAGCAAAAACAACGAAGCAAACAGGAAAAAAAATAAAAAGCAGATTGAGCAGAAAAAAAAGAAAGCACAAAACGCAGAAGCAGAAAGAAAGGCACGTTTAAAACAAATTCATCAGGATTTCAAAGCAAAGGAAGCTGATGATAAACCATAGAAATCGGTCATTATTTAACCTAATGACCTTTAAAAGCCTATATTTCCTTTAAACATTGATATACTTTTTATGAAAATTCTACATACAGCCGACTGGCATTTAGGAAAACGACTGGACCGCTTTTCCCGGCTGGAAGAACAGGTTTCAGTAATGGAAGAGATCATCACGATTGCTGATGATGAGCATGCAGATATGATCCTTATTGCCGGTGATCTGTTTGATAATTTCAACCCTGCTGTAGAAGCCGTTGAGCTTTTTTATAAGACTCTGAAACGTTTATCGCAGAATGGAAAACGTCCTGTTATTGCTATTTCAGGAAATCATGATTCTCCCAACCTCATCAATGCTCCGGATCCCCTGGCCAGAGAATGCGGAATTATTCTCATAGGTCATCCCAAAGCAGAAATTGTCCCGTTTGAAACAGAACATTTTAAAATTACCCATTCAAAAGAAGGCTTTATAGAAATAAAGATCAATACTATTGATTTCCCTGTGAGACTGTTGCATACTCCTTACGCCAATGAGATCCGTTTGAAGGAATATTTAGGAGAAAATAAGGAAGAAGAGATTAATAATGTCCTTTCCAGAGCCTGGAAAGATCTTGCAAACGAGTTTTGTGATGAAAACGGAATCAACCTTCTCACCGCTCATTTATACATGAATAAAAGAGATGCTGACATTCTGGAAGAACCTGAAGGTGAAAAACCAATTAAAATCGGGAATGCAGATCTTATTTATTCTGATAGTATTCCTGAGCAGATTCAATATACAGCATTAGGCCATCTACATGGTTTTCAGAATATCGGGACAAAGGAAAGACCTGTCATCTACTCTTCTTCTCCCCTATGCTACAGCTTTAGTGAAGCGGGGCAGACAAAGTATGTTTCAATGATTGATGCAGAACCGGGAAAACCTGTTTCTTATGAAAAAAAGATATTGAAAAGCGGAAGAGCTTTAGTAAGAAAAACGTTTACATCCGTAGATGAAACTGTTCAGTGGCTAAAGGAAAACCCAAATACATTTATTGAATTAACATTAGAAAGTGAAACCTTCTTAACAGCTGATGAACGCAGACTGATCTATCAGTCCCATACAGGAATTGTTCATTTGATTCCTAAAGTTAAAAACCAGGAATCCAATGAAGAAACAAGTCATGAAATTAATCTCAATCAGAATATAGAAACCCTGTTCAAAGATTATTTTAAATCAAAAAATGCAGGCCAGGAAGCCAATGAAGAACTGATGAAATTGTTTAACGAAATTTTAAATGCCTAAGCTATGATTCCTGTTCAATTAACAGTTGAAGGTCTGTATTCTTATCAGGAGCGCCAGACTATTGATTTCAAAAATCTTACGGAAGCCGGATTATTCGGTATTTTCGGAGCAGTAGGTTCCGGAAAGTCATCGGTTCTTGAAGCCATCTCGTTTGCTTTATATGGGGAAACCGAACGTCTGAATATGCGTGATAAAAGAGCGTATAACATGATGAATTTAAAATCAAACACCTCTTATATTGAGTTTGATTTTATTAATTATGAAAATAAACTGTTCCGCGCTACCAGGGATTTCAGACGGAATTCTAAAAAGTTTGAGGATGTAAAACCTTATTCAGTAACATTCTATGAGAATAGTAACGGAAAATGGATTCCTTTGGATCATTCCAATGCAGAAGAGATTATCGGTTTAAGCTATTCCAACTTTAAACGTACTATCATCATTCCTCAGGGACAGTTTAAGGAGTTTCTTGAATTGGGTGCAGCAGAGAGAACCAATATGATGAAGGAAATTTTCAGCCTTCAGCGTTATGATCTGCAGAATAATGTTTCAGCTTTAAATGCCAGAAACAGATCTGAGTTAGATCAGCTTGAAGGCCAGCTGAAAGGTTTTGAAGAGATCAATGAAGAGAAAATTCAGCTTCAGAAAAACCTGTTGGGTGAGGAACAGAAAAAGCTGGTTCAGGCTAATGAAAAGTTTGAAAAAGTTTCTCAGACTTATCAACAACTGAAAAATTTAAAAACTGATTTTGAAAGTTTAAAACAGAACCAGGAGAATTTCAATAGACTTTCCGAACAGAAATCTCACATGGATGCACTGGAAGCTCAATCAGACCTATATGATCGTACTTTCAGAGCTTTTAGCCCATTGATTGTTGAAAAAAACAGGCTTTCCAAAAGCATTATCGAAAAGAAGAACGAAAAGGAAATTCATACCAAAACCTTACAGGAAACGGAAGGTATTTTTAACGCTGTAAAAGAACAACTGACTGCTCTGGAACCAAAGTTCAAGGCATTGGAGCAATCCAGAATACAGGAAAACGACCTGAATCTAATTGTCCAGATCCTTAAGTTTTATGATGAGATCAAAACACTTAAGGAAAGAACTCAGAAAGGTTCGGAAAAGGTAGCCGAAGTAGAAATCCAAAGGGATGCTATTCAGAAAAAGATTATTGAACTTTCTAAAAATATTGATGTTTTAAAGGAACAAAAGCTTGATACCTCTTTACTTTCAAGTGTAGGTAATTGGTTTATCCAGCAAAAAAACCTCAAAAAATCCCAACAGGAACAGGTTGAAAAAACTGAAAAACAACAGAAACAGATTGAACTGATTGCTGAGGAATTGAAACCTTTTGCTCTTCAGGAAAACTTTAAAGCCGATTTCAATCGTAAAAAAGAAGCTCTGGAAGCTCAAAAAAAGGAACTTTCTCAAAAACTCGATCACTTGAAGATTCAAAAAGAACTTTCCCGTTTTGCCAGTGAACTTCATGATGGAGAGGCTTGCCCACTATGTGGATCTCAGGAACATCCGCATATTGTGGAATTTCATGATGTAAATGCTGAATTACAGGAGATTCAGGAGAAAATTAAAACTATTGAGCAGGAAACACAGCAACTTCAGCAACAGGAAAATACTATAGAGAAAATTCTGGATAGAAAGAAGATCTTTGAGGAACAATTAGCCTCTGAACAGAAAGTTCTTCAGCAGATCCAAAAAGATTTAGAGAACCATCTTCAACAGTTTACATGGAAGCCATTCAGTCCGGATCAAGAGAATGATTTTGAGAAAAAAAGATTGGAGTCTTTTGCTGTGGAAAAGAAGATTGAAGAAACAGATAAAACAATCAGTCTTGAACGCGAAACTCTGGAAAAGGAAAATAAAGTTCTTGAAAAATATAAAAATGCTTTGGAGACTTTCAAGCTGGAAGAGGCTACGAAGCAAAAAGAAATTAACATCAGTCTTTCCAACCTTAAAATTTTGGAATGGGAGCCTTATGCTTCAAAATCGGTAACAGAAGTTGAAGAGGTTTACCAAAAATTAGTGCAATCCAACACGGAAACAGAACAACTGTATCAAAAGGCATTTCAGCAGGAAAAAGATCTTACACCAAAACTTGCAGAACAGAAGACTATTGTTGACCAGACTGAAAAGCAGATTGTAGCACTTGAAAAAGAAATTTCAGAGAATCAACAGACTATTGATAAAGCTTTAAATGAGCAGAACTTCACAACTTTTAATGAAGTGGAAAATATTCTGCAGCAGGAAATCAATCTTCAGGAAGCCAGAACAAGAATTCAACAGTTTAAAATTGATTTTGAAACCCTGAAAAAAGTAATTGAAGGACTCGAATTGAAACTGAAAGATCTTTCCTTTGATGATGAACAGTTTTCATTGGCTGAAAAACAGTTTGAAGAAGCTCAGACTGAATTAAAACAAATCAACGATGCTGTTGTCACTATGGCTGCTGAAAAAGAAAGGTTAGAGAAGGAATACAAGAAAAAAGAAGAACTTCTAAAAGAGTTGTCAACACTACAAAAACGTTCTGAAAACCTGAAACTGATGATGAACCTGTTTAAAGGAGCAGGCTTTGTACAATATGTTTCATCTATCTATCTGAGACAGCTTTGCGATCATGCCAATTCTCGCTTCCATAGAATGACCAGAAATCAATTAAGTTTACAGCTTAATGAAAATAACGATTTTGAAATCATCGACTACCTCAACGAAGGCAGAAGCAGAAGTGTAAAAACACTTTCCGGTGGACAGGCATTCCAGGTATCTTTAAGTCTTGCCTTAGCGTTGGCAGAAAGTGTACAGTCCAATGCTCAGGCTGATAAAAACTTTTTCTTTATTGATGAAGGTTTCGGAACTCAGGACACAGAGTCAGTAAATATTGTATTTGAAACATTGACCAACCTGATGAAGGAAAACAGAATTGTGGGGATTATCTCTCACGTAGAAGAGCTTAAAGAGAAGATTCCTACAGCTCTTAACATTGTCAAAGATGAGGAAAGAGGAAGTTTAATTGAGATCATCTAACTTTTAATTTAAAACCACAAAAGCACAAAAGTATTTTAAAATAAAGCTTTTGTGACTTTTGTGGTTAAATACTATCTGTAATTACAGGTTTTGAACCAATGGTTTTACTTCTTTCCCAAATAACTCAATAGATTTCATCATGATATCATGAGCCGGATCACCAATATCCATGTGTCCAATGAATCTTGTGATACCAAAGATCTCTTTCATATAAGCAATTTTATCTGCTACTTCAGCCGGACTTCCGATGAATAATGCTCCATCTTTACTTCTTCCGCCATCATACTGCATTTTTGTATAAGGAGCCCAGCCTCTTGAAGACCCAATCCTATCCATCTGAGACTTATAGTTATGGAAATATCCGTCTACTACATTCTGATCGTCACTTACAAAAGTATGTGAGTGAATCGCAATCTGCATTTTAGACATATCATGTCCTGCTTTCTGGTATTCCTGTTTGTAGAATTCGATCAGGTTTTTAAACTGAATCGGCATTCCACCAATGATCGCTACCACTAAAGGCATTCCTAGCTGAGCAGCACTTAAAACAGATTGTGGCGTTCCTCCTACGGCTCTCCAAATTGAAAGTTTCCCGTCATTTTTTGCTCTTGGATATACAGTCTGGTCTTTCATTGGAGCACGAAGTTTCCCAGACCAGGTTACATTTTCTTCAGAATTAATTTTTAATAATAAATCTAGCTTTTCATCAAAGAGCTCTTCATAATCATTCAAAGAATAACCGTATAATGGGAATGATTCAATGAAACTTCCACGTCCTACAAATATTTCTGCCCTACCATTGGAAATAAGATCCAATGTTGAAAAATCCTCATATACTTTTACCGGTTCTGATGAACTCAAAACTGTTACTCCACTTGCTAATTTTATATTTTTTGTAATGCTTGCTGCTGCTGCCAATACCATCTCTGGTGAGGAAACAGCATAATCCGGACGGTGATGTTCTCCCATCGCAAAAACATCTATTCCTACCTCATCCATGAATTTTACCTGTTCCAATATTTCATGAATCTTGGTTCCTGCATCTCTATATTTCCCGGTTGACTGGTCGAAAGCCAAGTCACCGAACATTCCTATTCCTAATTCCATATTGTTGATTTTGATTTTATACAGGCAAAGTTACGGCTATGAAAAGGTTTATCCATTGATGTTTGATAAGATCGGTAATATGGTTTAATGAATGATGTTGGAAAAACGCAAAGGCGCAAAGAAATTAAAAAGGATGCTGTTGTAAGGCGTAAGAAAATCAAAGATTTTCAGCAAGAGTTACGCTTATTTTTTGCCACGAATGCACGAATTTCTTTTTATCTGCGAATATTAATGGCAATTATAAAACGGTGTACAATTTTATCTCAGATAAAATCTTTGCGCCTTAAAACAGCATTATATTAAGTGTTCATTGCGCCTTTGCGTTATCCAACAGTACATCAACAAAAAATCCAACCAAAATGGCTGGATTTTATTATTATTTTTTCAGATTCTGATCAAAATAATCTGTGATTTTCTGCATCAGGTGAACTCTGTCTTTTCCGATCACATTATGCGGATGTCCCGGATAAGCAAAGTAATCTAACTGAACTCCATTGTCTACCGCTGATTTGATGAACTTAATAGAATGCTGCCATACAACGACATCATCCTGTGCCCCGTGAATCATTAACAGTTTTCCTTTCAGGTTCTGAACTTTATCTAAAAGATTAGCATTTGCATATCCCTGTGGATTTTCCTGCGGAGTGTCCATATATCTTTCCCCGTACATGATTTCGTACATATTCCATTCGATAACTGGCCCACCAGCTACTCCTACTTTGAATACATCAGGTTTACGAAGCATGAAACTAGTGGTCATGAATCCACCGAAGCTCCATCCGTGAATACCCATTTTATCCCCATCTACATAAGGAAGTGATTTCAGATAATCTACTCCTTTCATCTGGTCGTTCATCTCTGTTGTTCCCAGGTTTCTGAAAACAGCCTGCTCGAACTTCATTCCACGGTTAGCAGAACCTCTTCCATCCATTGTGAAAATAATATATCCGTTTTGAGCCATATATTCATACCAAAGATTTCCTGAAGCCGGGAAGCTGTTCGTAATCAACTGTAGGTGTGGCCCGTTGTATAAGTAAACAATCGTTGGATATTTCTTATTCGGATCAAAATTGGTTGGCAGAATAATCTTTCCATATAAAGGAGTTCCATCATCAGCTTTTAATTCTACATTTTTAATTTCCGGTCTCTGATAATTTTTTAAAGTATTTTCAGAAGTAAGGATGTTTGTAGATTTTAAATTGGATGTATTGATAATGTTTCCTACTCTTGGAGTGTTTGCATTGCTATAAGTATCATACAGATAGTTTCCGTCACTGCTCAAAACTCCGGCATGCATACCTTCAGCAGTATCCAGTCTTTCCATCTTGAAGTTGGCCCAGTTGATCTTGTACAAATGTCTTTCCAAAGGAGTTTCTTTTGTAGAAGTAAAGAAAATCTCTTTTTTCTTTTCATTAAATCCTAAAATATCGGTTACCAGCCAGTCTCCTTTTGTGATCTGAGCCACCAATCCTTTTTCAAGATTATAATGGAATAAGTGATTGTATCCTGTTCTCTGGCTCTGCCAGATGAAATCTGTATTTGAGTTCGGGAAGAATGTAAGCGGATGTTGTGGCTCAACATATTTGCTGTCTTTTTCTTCAAATAAAGTCTTTACCAGTGTTCCTGTAACGGCATCATACTGATTCATTTTCATATGATTCTGCCCTCTGTTCAATACACCTACAAAAATATATTTTGAGTCAGGGCTCCATGTAACTGCTGTCAGATACTGATCTTTTTCACCTTCAATCTTCAGGAAAGTAGTTGCCTGCGTTTTGATATTGAAAATCCCTATTGTTACCTGATGAGAGGTTTGCCCAGCCATTGGGTATTTGATGTTATGGTTAACAGCCGGAGTTACAGACCAGTCAATGATTGGATAGTCTGCTACCATAGTCTGGTCCATTTTATAGAATGCTACGCTTTCAGAGTTGGGTGCCGGGAAAATCCCCGTATCAATTCCAAATTCGTTTCTGTGAACCGTCTGACCGCTGATGATATTCTCATTAGCTTCATTGGTAACGGCAATAGTTTTCCCGTTTTTATTAACAAATAAATTATTCTTTGCTGTAAAGGCAAAAGTCTGCCCGTCACCAAACATTTTTACATTAGCTGCATCCTGATCTACCGTTGTTGAATTTTTTACTTTCCAGTCGTTTCCTGATTTTTCAATCCAGAACATTTTACCGTTTGTGTTGAAATATCCGTTAGATATTCCTGTAAACTTAATAGGTGGAACAGATTTCAGTTTATTATCTGCAAACTGCCTGTTCAACTGTGTCAGAGATATCAGAGTATCCTGCTTGTTTGTTTTTAAATCTGTAGCCAGATATCCACCTTTTACAGACTGGATATAGGATTTACCATCTGCAGACCATGAAAACTGTGATATATTTTTCACGGCAAGGTTGGTTCTCATTCCATTTACAGCCTCCGCCATCGTAAACTTCTGTGTCTGGGCAAACGCTGAGCTTCCCAAAACAAGCATCAATAAAGAAAATTTATGTAATTTCATTGTATAAAATTGAATCCATCAAAAATAAGAAATAAAAATCATCCGTTAAGAAACGTTAAAATAAAACATTCATAAAATGTAATTAATCCATCGATAGAAATTATTTCTTAACTTAATAGTAGAATTTTGTAATGTTAGTTGGAAAAAATGAAGACGCAAAAATTTGTTTAAAAGGATATGTTTTTAAAACGCGGGGATTTTATCTGTGATAAAATTGATTGAGAATATTAAAATGAAACATTATAAGGCTAATTAAGAGAAAAGTTCATCATTCAAAAAATGTTACTATTTCATTTCTTATCCTATATCAATGACTCGTATATGTTCTCTGTTCTAAATTTGCATCATTAATAATAACAAAAAAATACAAAATTACAATGGCAACAAAATGGATTTTAGACCCAACACATAGTGAAATTACTTTCAAAGTAAAACACATGATGATTTCTAACGTAAAAGGAAGTTTCAGAACTTTCACAGCTGAAATTGAATCTGAAGACGAATTCTTTGCAAATGCTAAAACTACAGCTACCATCCAGACGGATTCTGTGTTCACCAATAATACCGACAGAGACAACCATTTAAAGTCTGCTGAGTTCTTCAATGCTGAAGCTCATCCGACCATCACTTTTGATTCTCAGAACCTGAACAATGAAGTGGTTGGAAACCTTACTATCAACGGGATTACAAAGCCTGTAGCATTAGATGTAGATTTCGGTGGAATTAACGTTGATCCATGGGGAAATACAAAAGCAGGTTTCTCTTTTGAAGGAAAGATCAGCAGAAAAGATTTTGGACTGAACTGGAATGCAGCTCTTGAAGCAGGAGGTGTAATGGTGAGTGACGATGTAAAAATTGCAGGTGAATTACAGTTTGTAAAACAGGCATAATTTATACCATACATTATAAAAAGGTTCAGGGATTTTTACTAAAAACCTTGAACCTTTTCTTTTTTATCAATATTCAATACTTATGAACCTCAACGATCTTCAAAATATAAGCGAAGGCTTTAACAACACACAAAGAATGCCGGTTTTATTCCTTGGGCATGGCTCCCCGATGAATGCCATTGAGGAGAACCAGTTTGTACAGGGATTCCGTAAAACAGCAAGTGAGATTCCCAAACCTAATGCCATTTTATGTATTTCTGCTCATTGGTATACTCCGGGAACGTTTGTTACAGCAATGGAAATGCCTAAAACCATTCATGATTTCTATGGTTTTCCTAAAGAATTATTTGAAGTACAGTATCCCGCTCCAGGCAGTCCGGAACTGGCCAGAGAAACTGCTGAACTTTTGCTTCCTCTAGACGTGGAAGAAGATCACAATTGGGGACTGGATCACGGTGCATGGTCTGTCATCAGACATTTATATCCTGATGCTGATATTCCGGTAATCCAATTAAGCATTGATTATACGAAGTCTCCACAATACCATTATGATCTTGCCCAAAGACTGAATAAACTTCGTGAGAAAGGGATCCTGATTATAGGAAGCGGAAATATTGTTCATAATCTACGCATGATTGACTGGAAAAATATCAATACTGTAGGAGCTGGCTGGGATTGGGCGATAGAAGCTCGTGAAAAAACCAATAACTGGCTTCTGGACGGTAATTTCCAGAATATTATTGACTATCATAAACAGGGAACATCTCTACAATATGCAGTTCCTACTCCAGACCATTATCTTCCTTTAATTTATACCTTAGGATTAAAGGATCGGGCCGAAGAACTCACTTTATTTAATGATGAGCTTATAGGCGGTTCACTGAGTATGACCAGTGTAAGGATAGGATAAATGATATTAAAAATAAAAAAGGAAACACCTCAACTGAGATGTTTCCTTTTCTTTTTATAGTAGTATTATTTACTGTACTGCTTTTAAAACATTAATATTTCCGTAGCCATAGCTTGAATTAACTGTTGGATAATACGTCGCCGACTGTCTCATTTTATTAAGCACCTGATCTCTGGTCCATGATGGATTTTTAGCCCAAACTAAAGCAGCAATTCCCGCAGTAGCAGCCGTTGCCACCGAAGATCCGCCAACATAATCAGCCTGTCCGTTATAATAACTTAAAACCGGAACCGTATTTCCTGATGCTCTTTCCATCTGGAAGGTAAAATCAATCTGGCTTCCGGAGTGGCAAACATTACATTTCTGGTCGGAAGTTCCTTCTTTCACTCCTGTTATCGCCTGAGTTTCTGACATTGAAGCAGGGAAAATAACGCCTACAAAGTTGGTAAAGCTGGTAGATGTTCCGCCGGCACAGAAAATCAGTTTTCCTCTTGCATAAGCATATTTTACTCCATCTTCAATTTTTCCTACTGAAAAAATATGCCCCATAGACATGGAAATGATCTTTACATTGGTATTGTTTCCTAATTCGGTAAATGCAGTTTTCACCCCATTCTGTTCACTTGAAGTTTCCAAAACTACATTTTCTGCAGCACGGTATGCAATAAGATTCGCATTATAAGCCACTCCTACCGGAAGTCCGGCATTATTTCTTGGAGCAGTCATTACAGAAGCCATTTTAGTTCCATGTCCACATTGATCTGCAGAACCATCTGAATTATACACTCCAAATTTGCTGATTGTTCTTCCCGATGATGCTCCATTATTAAAGCTGGATCCCAATAAAGACTGATCCGGGGAGACTCCTGTATCAATAAGACCGATAGTTACTCCTGCTCCGGTACTGTAGCTCCATGCATCAGGAATGTTGTGTTTGGCAAATGCCCATGGAATTTTGGCACTTGGTGTTGTGGATGTATAATCTACTGCACTTAGAGTAGCTGTAGAAAAACCACATCCTGAAGAACCGCTGCCTGAAGATTTTGCAGTGGTATTGTATTTAGCTTCATTCTCAAAATAATGATAGTCTGCAGGTTCTACATATCGGATGTTCTTCATTTGGCGAAGGGCAGTTATAGTCTCTTCTTTTTCAATGGTAACATCCATCTGGTTAAGATATTTGTCGGAATTCAAAAGAAACCTTCCAGATCCCTTTCCTTCAGATTTTGCAATAAGATTTAAAATATCTTCCTCCATACTCTTATTGTCCGGGGATTTGCTTCTGTCAAAATCATCTTTGGATGAACCAAATCCAATAGATACCATTCTGTTCCCACGGAAAATGGCACTCCAGAGAAAATGATCGGATTCATTGCTCCAATTGAAAGTTCCATCCTTTTTTATGGCCTGGTTAATCCTTTCATTGATCTGCTTTTCGGTTAATGGAGTTTTTTGAGACATTTCAGTATTTGAATTCTCATTGCGAAGTTCTTCCTGTGTACAGGAGTTTAAGGCAAAAAATAATGCCAGGAAAAATACACTTTTCTTCATATGTTATAATTTTGATTGGTGTCACAATATAACACTTTCATGAGAATTAAAAGTTGTAAAAAAGTGAATTTAGCATTATATGAATATTAATTTTGAGGATAATAGATCAATATCCTTAAATAAGTATTCTTTAATGAATATTAGTGTAGATTATAGATAAAACTAACCACCCCGTCAAAAATCCAAAGAATTTTTGACCACCCTCCAGAGGAGGAGAATTTAAGCTCTTTCAACTGAGGTATTGTTCTTTTATTTCAAATCTTTTCCATAGCAGACACTGCTGTCAACACCAATATACTGTCCATAATTAGGGATTTTTTGAAAGCCACTTTTTTCATAAACGGAAATGGCATTGGTGAGATCCTTAGATGTCTCAAGAACGGCTTTTTTATAGCCTAAATCCTTAGCCCAGTTTTCCAGTTCCTTTACAATGGAAGATCCTAGTCCTCTTTTTCTGAACTCAGGATCTGTGAACATTCTTTTTATTTCAACAGTGTCTTCGGATAGTTCCTTAAAAGCACCGCAAGCTGCCGGAGTTTCATCTATATAAACCACAATACAGTTTTTAATCATATCAATTTTATTAAACTGAGCAAAAAATGCATCATCTTCTCCGTTATGTTCTGCAAGGTTAGCATCAAGAGATTTTACAAGGGTTTTAAAATCTGAGGAATTAGAATCGGTTCTATGTATTCTCATTATTATCTGATTAAAATTTAAAAAGATGTTCTTATATTTTTTTCTGTATTTAGATATAATTCTGCAAGAGCAAACAAACAAAAAGGCCTCCTTTCGGAAGCCTTTCATTATAGGATTAGTTTACAATAAACTTTCTTTCTTTGATTAGCTCTGCAATAGCCAGCATATCCTGCCCGATCAACCTGTCGTCTTCAAGCTTGGCAACTTTAGAACGAAGAATCGTAAAGTTTTCTTCAATGATCTTAGAGCATTTTGAAGGTCTTCTGAATTCAAGTCCCTGAGCGGCAAACATTAGCTCAACAGATAGAATATTAACAAGATTACCAAGAACCTGATTGAATTTTCTTCCTGAAATACTTCCCATAGAAACGTGATCTTCCTGTCCTAAGCTTGTAGGAATAGAGTCTGCAGATGCCGGGAAACATAAAGTTTTATTTTCTGTTACTAACGCTGCAGAAGTATACTGAGGAATCATAAATCCTGAATTTAATCCTGAGCTTTCTGTTAATAATCTTGGAAGTCCATATTTTCCTTCTAATAATAAATAACTTCTTCTGTCTGAAATATTTCCTAATTCTGCAGCAGCAAGGGTAGCATAATCTAATGGTAAAGCCATCAGCTGACCATGGAAGTTTCCACCGGAGATAGATTCTTCCGCACTTAATACAATTGGGTTATCTGTTACAGAATTCAATTCTGTTTCTGCCATATTTTTAAGGTGCTCAAATGCATTTCTGCTCGCTCCGTGAACCTGAGGTACACATCTCATAGAATAAGGATCCTGAACTCTCTCACAATCCTCATGAGCTTTCATATTTTCTGATCCTTTCAGAAACTTAAGCATTCTTGCAGCTACTTTTTTACTTCCTTCAAACGGTCTGATCTCGTGAAGTTCTTTTTTGAAAGGGCTTGCAGAACCTCTGTAGGCCTCAATACTCATTGAAGCCGTCATATCAGCAAGATCTAATAAATATTCAAATTTTTCTAACCCTTTGATCGCATGAGCCAGAATAAACTGTGTTCCATTAATTAATCCAAGTCCTTCTTTTGGCCCAAGAACTAATGGTTCAAGATTATGTTTTCCCAGTACTTCCATCGTATCGGAAACCTGATCTCCTTCCCAAACCTGTCCAAGACCTAATAAAGGTAATACAAGGTGAGCCAGAGGAGCCAAATCTCCCGATGCCCCCACAGATCCCTGTTCAGGAACCACAGGAATAATATCTTTTTCAAGCATCAGAATCATTCTCTCAATAACATCAAGAGAAACTCCCGAAAATCCTTTTGATAAAGCGTGAACTTTAGCAATCATCATGATTTTGGAAAGTTCCTTTTCAATAGGCTTTCCTACTCCTACTGCATGAGAAATAATCAGGTTGTACTGTAACTGAGCGGTTTCATCAGCTGATATTTTAGTATCGCACAACGGCCCGAATCCTGTATTGATTCCATATACACATCTGTCGGATTCTACAATTTGCTGTACGTTTTTCTGAGATTTTAAAATTTGGTCTTTTGCTGCTTTGTTCAGCTTGGCTTTATTAGGTTTTTTACATATTTCCAGAACATCATGGAAAGTAAAAACATCTACTCCGTATATCATTTCTAAAAAATTTTCTTAAAATTACGCATTTAACAATAATTGGAGAAACTAAATTTCACTGTTCTATATTTTTATCTGAAGAAGTAAATTAATTTGCTATTTTTACCGCCAACATTAAAAAACTACAATACATGAGACTGAAAACTTTACTGCTTGCTTTATGCGTTGCAGGAACTACTTCCTTCGCCCAGAAAATAAAATATTCTAAGGAAGACATCAAAAAAATGGAGACTTACCTTTTCAATGAAGGTTTTAATGCTCCTTCTCCTAAAAAAACATCCACTATTATTTTAAAAGACGGTACTTCCCACAAAGGATTCTGTAATAATATTGAAACTAAAAAAGGCCAGATCTATGAAGTAGCTATTAAAGACAGTATTACTAAAAAATCTGTTAATTTCAATGCAGAACAGATCAGTGAGATGTATGTTTATCCGAGTAATGCGGAAAAATTCATGAAAGTTTCAAGGTATATGGGAAATATCCGGAATTACAGTACCAAGAAACTGACAAAAAGAACTAATAATGACAGGATCTATTTTGTAAACCAAACTGTTTCTCTGAAAAATAAAAAGGATGATAAAGAATTCCTGATGCAGGTCATTAATCCCGATTTTGATGATATCATCTCTGTATATCATGATCCGAGAGCCAAAGAAACAGGCGGATTTGGCGTAATGGGTGGCCCACAGCTTGGTGGCGGTGTTATTAAATCCTATTATGTAAAGAAAGGAGATAAAGTAATGTGGCTTCATAAAGATGATTTTGAAGACAATTATGATTTTCTTTTTGGTGACAATCAGCAATTCATGAAGCTTTATCCTAAAAATTCTGTTGAATGGGATTACTTCAGTTTTCTGGTAAATGCTTATACTGAAATGAGTAACGGATAAGCATCTTCAATATAAAATTCTAAAACCTGTAGTGCATTCTGCAGGTTTTCTTCTTTTAAACCGAAAGAATCCTTAATTTTGTTATATGAATCCTTCTTTAGAACTACAGCTCAAAACTTTACCTTCCGAACCTGGTGTTTATCGTTATTATGATAAAAACGAACAGCTCTTGTATGTGGGAAAAGCTAAAAATTTAAAGAAAAGGGTTCTCTCCTACTTCAATAAAAATCTTTCGGGATACAGGATCAAAATCATGGTTGGTAAAATCCAGCGTTTGGAAACTACCATTGTGAACAGTGAGTATGATGCTCTTTTACTGGAAAACAATCTTATTAAAGAACATCAGCCGTTTTACAATGTCATGCTGAAGGATGACAAAACCTATCCATGGATCTGTATCAAAAACGAAGATTTCCCAAGAATTTTCCTCACCAGAAATGTCATTAAAGATGGTTCGGAATATTATGGACCTTATGCCAAGGTGCGTCCAGCAAAAATTTTGTTGGATACCATCAAACATATTTATAAACTCAGAACCTGTAATCTGAATCTTTCACCTTCTAAAATTGCAGACGGAAAGTATAAAGTCTGTCTGGAATATCATATTAAAAACTGTGAAGGCCCTTGTGAAGATCTTGAAAGCAAAGAAGAATATGACGAAAAGATAGATGCCATCCGTGGAATTATTAAAGGAGACTTCCGAAAAGCAAAAGAATATCTGGTCAATCAGATGATGAAGCTTGCCTCTAATCTTCAGTTTGAAGAGGCACAAATCATTAAGGAAAGATTGGACATTCTGGAAGATTATCAAGCTAAAAATACCGTGGTAAATCCCAATATTGATGATGTGGATGTTTTCGGAATGACCAGTGATGAAACAGCAGCTTATGTGAACTTCTTTAAAATAAGAAACGGAAATATCATTCAGAGTTTCACTACAGAGATTAAAAAAATTCTTGAAGAGACGGATGAGGATATCATGGAAGAGGCTTTAATCGAAATCAGGCAAAAGTTTGGTTCTGATTCAAAAGAGGTATTACTTCCTTTCCATTTGTCTGTAGAGATTCCGAATGTGAAACTTATTGTTCCAAAGGTTGGAGATAAAAAAAGAATCGTGGAACTTTCAGAAAAAAATGCGAAGGAATATCGTCTGGAAAAATTAAAGCAGGTTCAGATCGTAGACCCGGAAAGACATACCAACAGGATTATGGCTGAAATGCAGAAGCTTCTGAGAATGCCTGTAGAACCAAGGCATATTGAAGGTTTTGATAACTCGAACATTCAGGGAACCAACCCGGTTTCTGCCTGTGTAGTTTTCAAAGATGGAAAGCCCAGTAAGGCAGATTATAGAATTTTCCATCCTAAAACAGTGGAAGGACCTAATGACTTTGCAACGATGGAGGAGGTTATCTACCGCCGATATAAAAGAATGCTTGACGAGGGTGAAAATCTTCCGCAGCTCATTCTTATTGATGGTGGAAAGGGACAGCTGTCTTCTGCAGTCAAAAGCCTGAGGTTATTGGGGCTTTATGGTAAAATTACCATTGTGGGAATTGCTAAAAGACTGGAGGAAATTTTCTTCCCGGAAGATCCTATTCCTTTATATCTTGATAAAAAATCTGAAACTTTAAAGATTCTTCAAAGAGTGAGAGACGAAGCTCACCGGTTTGGGGTAAAACATCACAGAACAAGAAGAAAAAACTCTACTATAAAATCTGAACTGGAAGAAATTCCTGGTGTAGGTGAAAAAACAATAGAATTATTACTGTCTAAACTTAAATCTGTAAAAAGGATTAAAGAAGCCAGCCAGGAAACTTTAGAAGAAATCCTGGGCAAAAGCAAAGCGAAAGTTATTTGGGAATTTTTCAATAACAACGCATAATTCCAATTACTGCTTCAATCTATTTTTCACAAATAAATGAACTTTTTTCATAAAAATTCATCTCGAAATACATTATCTCAAAAAGAGACATACGCTACAAAACAGCACCCGAAAT
The DNA here is from genome assembly GCF_004119455.1 of Chryseobacterium sp. CH25. Lineage (GTDB taxonomy): Bacteria > Bacteroidota > Bacteroidia > Flavobacteriales > Weeksellaceae > Chryseobacterium. Next base: position 9,638 of record NZ_NRQT01000012.1, on the reverse strand, counting down.
CAAATTAAATACAATAAAAATTAAATACATTTAAAATATTACAAAAATAATATCATTATATTTATTTTTTCATAAATTAGTATTATTAATAAAAAACAATAATACCATGAAAAAACGCTAATTCTACAAATGATACTGCATTATCATTTACATTTATCAGCTTTTCTCCTCCTCTTTTAAGCTTTTCCAAATAATATTCAACAAATATATAATATAACAGAGCCTTACAGGACGAGAAATCTACTGACACAGAAAAAACACATCAACATATATACTACAAAAAGGCTCTTTTTCAAGAGCCTTTTATTTACAAGTATTATTTCTTTATAATTTTACCGAGATACTCTCCTTTATTTGTTTTTACTTTAATGAAATATATTCCTGATGAAAGTTCTACTACATGAATATTCTTATTGTCATAGATAACGTTCTTCACCAACTTTCCTGAAGCATCAAAAATTTTCACGGTCTCAACTTTATTGCTTTCATTCAGTTTTATTGAAAAATATTCTGAAACAGGATTAGGATAAATCTGAACATCTAAAGCTGTATTTTTACTTTCTGTTTTAGGAGTTTCCTTGGTGGCTAAGTAAACCGGTAACAGATCTGTAACTTCGTAAAGTTCATTTCCATGCTCTTTGGTGGTAATCGTCAGAACTAATTTCTCACCATCTGTTCCCAATTTCTGAATATTTTCATTGGCAAGAAGCTGGTTATCATCATTAGTTACAAGAATATCTATAGCATGCGCTGAAATACCATCACTTTTCCATACTTTCTGAGAATCACCATTCAAGAAGTAAAGGTAGTTGTTGGTACACACCATTTCTTTAATGGAAGTAAGATTCTGGGATACATTAGAAGTACCAACTGTGGTTCCATCTGTTCTCCACAACTGTGTATCATTGTTGTTGGTAAAAAATAACTGATTACCACATTTTTTAAATTTCACATCTCCTGAAAAATTCCCAGAAAATACTTCTTGTGTTCCCGCAACAGTACCATCAGTAGAGTTCAATGCTGATGAAGAATAACCTGAAGTAATATAAAGCAGCTTATCATTAAATACAAATGTTTCTCTGGCAATAGTGGCAGAACTATAAGGAGCTGAGTAAGATTTCAGTAATACAGCGGATGCCTGATCTCCGTCTGAAGCCCAAAGCTCATTCTGCCCTGAACTATAAGTTGTGGGTGTATTTTCCTTTTGTTTTGTAAAAAATAGTTTATTATTAGCTGCATTCAGTATTTTAATATCACCATCTGTTCCATCCTGATAAGAGAATTGTATTACTTTCTGGGTATTAGCTTCCGTTGCATCTGTTTTCCAGATTCCCAGTTTTCCATTTTCTTTTGCCACAAAATAAGCAAAACCATTCAGTACTGTCGCTTTTGAATCTACGGAATAAAGACTCCCCATATAATCTGTAGAAATATCTTTTACCAGACTAACGGTATTGGATGTATTATCAATTTTCCAAAGTTCAGTTCCCACCAAGTTATTATATCCTGCAAAAAGCAGTGTATTATCATTTAAAGCGGTATACAATACTCTGCTGGTAATATCTGGAGATGATATTGATATTGTATTGGCTGCTGTTCCATCGGTTCTGTAAGATGCTTCAGGAGTATAAAGATAGTTTCCAACTTTAATAAAATTATCATCCACATCACTCCCCATCCCAACAGACCATTCACTTCCATAATTAGAAAGTTTTTCAATCTGCTGTGTACTTTTATTTCTTTTATAAATCTGGTTGTTATACTGCTTGTCTCTGGCAATGAAAAGAAGATCGTTATTCAATGTATGGAACGCATGAGGATAAGAGCTGTCAAATCTGCTGATATCAGAAGCTATTGCCGTCTCATGAGTAACCGGATCCAGTGAAAATAACTCTGCTCCATGTTTCAGAGTATTTCCAGTAAGATAAATTTTAGAATTCAGATCTATAAAGCTGTTTTTATATGGCATTCCAAGTCCTGTAATCTCAAAGTCCTGAGAGGGATTTCCGTTGACAACCCAATATCTGTTATAATAATTAGGCATTGTAAGAATAAGGTGATTGTTATCTGAGCTGGTTCCATATATCAGAGCATCATTATTGCTATTATAGCGAACAGTTCCTGCTTCTGTGCCATCCGTTTCCCATATATAATTACCATATGCTGAGTTTACTCCATTGGCTCCACTTTCAAAGAATATTTTGTTATTAAACTTTACAAATTTCTTCATTGCCATAGAACTTGTGGCTCCGGGGATCAGGTTCTTCAGAAGATGTGTTCCGGCAGCTGTTCCATCTGAAACCCATGGTTCCAAACCATTTGCTGCATCAAATCCTGTAAAAACGATGTAATTATCATTTGCTGCCCCTTCTAACTGAGGGTACCCCACAGTTTTTACAGGCAGTGTACCTGCTTCTGTACCATCTGTTGAATATAATTGATACCCATCAAATCCTGTCCCAAGATTAGCAATAAAGTACAGTTTATTTTTAAAAACTAATGCATTAAAATCTACACCAAGACTGCCCGCTGATGCATTAGGAACAATATCTTTTAATAATGAAGTTCCTGCAACAGTCCCATCTGATTTCCATAGCTCTGTTCCGTGTACTCCATCATTACCTACAAAGAACAGGGCATTATTCATGGTATGCATTTTCATGTTTCCTGACATATATTCAAATGTTCTTAAATGCTGCAGGCTGTCTGTAACAATATTATATGTCCAAAGTTCTTTATTACAGTAGAAAAAAATATTATTTCCAGCTAAAGCACTAGCTTCAATTGAATATTGGAAGTTCAGATCCTTTAGTTTGGAAGTTCCAGCTGTTGTACCATCTGTAACCCAAATCTGTTTATTGGAAGAATTATTACTCTGTTCAGCAACAAAGTACACTTTATTGTTAAACTTCATAAAGGCATGATCACCTGACATTCCTATACTATATCCGGGAAAAATATCCTTAAGTAATACTGATTTCCTAGATACAGGATCAAAACTCCACAGCTCTCTTCCTTCTTCTACAAATCTTGTAGCTGGGAAAAGAATATGATCATTGAGTTTTACAAAATTACTTGGGTCACTTGAAGAGCCAAAATTAATTTCTTTTAACTCTGTATTGAATACATTTTGTGCGTTCGAAAATATTGACACGATTGTCAATATAGAAATATAGATTTTCTTCATGGTTTTTTTATAAAGTTAATCCTTAATTCAAGACAGTATCAAGAATTAAGGATTGTATATGAGTTTATTATATCTGCAGATTATTTTGCTGCAAAAGTATCTTTAGAATACTTTCCATCAGCCTGTGGAATATCAATGACAATATTTCCATTTTCAAAATAACCAATTGTAGTATTATTATCCGCAAGTTTCACAAGGAATACATCTTTCTTTGAAGTTGCTTTAAAGATAGCAAACGGTACAGAACTCCCTGATTTTGCAAGGATAAACTGACTGGCATCAATCTGTATCTTCTGTACATCAAATTTTCCATTGGAATAATTTCCTGTACCTAAGGCTGCAGCTGGAGCAATCACAGCTGTTTCCGGAGCAGAAGTCTGGGTAGAACCAGTAGCAATTGAAGTATTTGAAGCTTGGGTTATTGCAGGCTGGACAGCAACAGGGTTAGACATACCAACATTCACTAAAGCCATCTTCAACGCGTCTGCAAGACCCTCTTCAAATTCTTTAATAGCCGAACTTCCCTTAGATTCGAGAAGGGTTTTATTATTACAATCTTTTATAACTAGCAACAGTTTATTTGTAAACATACTCTTTACATTCAAAACTTCAGCATTCAATACATTACAGGTATTTTCTCTAGCTTCTGCTGGCCATTGATCCTTATTTGTAGGCAGAACCACATATTTTTTAGCTTTTAATGCTTTTTCTAATCTTGCTTCTAAACCATAACTGTCTCCTTTGAAGGTTACAAAATATTCCGGAATAGATACATATTTATAATCTGAAACTTTCTGTCCGAAAATAGCTGTTGAACAGATCGCCAGCATTAATATTGATAACTTTTTCATATCCTATATTTTAGTCATTTCTGAATGCTCCCATATCCAGCTTAAGCGAGAAGAAATTAGAATAGAAATTAGAACCTCCAATACCCGAATTCGTAATAGCATAATCCAGGGTAAGTCCTCTATATCTGATCCCAATCCCTGCACTTGGCTGGAAAGAAACTTTTCTTTTTAAATCTTCTATATCTGTAATAGACTGGAATCTATTGATACCCAATCTTACAAAAATCATTTTCTGGTATCCTAATTCAGCACCTGCGTAAGGGCTGATACTTGCAAAATCAGTAGAAATAAGAGAGGCGGTTTTCGCAAAATCTACATTAATCCCAGCTTCCGGCAATACATAAACACTGCTGTTGATTTCAAATAATTTACTTGCACCTACATTAAGCTTAGGCATGGTAAGTTCCATTTTATCTTTTGGTGCCGGGTTGAACTCTTCACCGTTTACTACTGTTGACAGCTCTTTCTGATTAATACTCCAAAAGTTGACAGTAGTTGTAATATCTCTTACCATTCCTCCGAATTTCCATCCGTTTTCACCTTTATAAATGGCCCCCACATCAAAACCGAATCCATAGCCATTCGCAAATTTACCTACATTTCTATAGACAATTTTAGCATTTACCCCAACATCAAGGTTCGGGTTTCCCCCAGGGCGGAATGCATATGAAAGGATAGCTGCGTAATCAGACTGTGAGAATTTCGTGATTTTATCGTAATCAATATTTCCTTCAGCATCAATCATCTGAGTTGTATTCAAAATATTATCTACCCCCAGTCTTACTACTGAAACTCCAAAAACTCCTTCTTCCATTACTCTCGCGTACGCTAAATAATCATATTTTGCAATAGATTCAAAGTATTCGGCATGCATTGCTGCTCCCTGCCAGTCTTTTTCTATAGCCATCAAACCTGCCGGGTTCCACATAGGGGAATACACGTCATCCTGATTGGATATTACAGCCCCTCCCATTGCCAGTCCTCGGGCTCCGGCTCCGATATTTAAGAATTCATTGGAATACTTCCTGATAATCTGAGATTGAGACAGCCCGTAGAGCAGTGAAAATGCGAGTAAAAAGTATTTTTTCATCTATAAAATTGATGCTAGTTAAAGTTTTTAGTTTTCCTGGCTTTTATTAATCCATTCGCAATGATTGCCAGTATCATAACTCCTGAAGCAATATAAAATATTGGGCTCATATGTTCTGATTCCCCAAAGATAAAAAAAGCTAGTATAATTCCGTAAACAGGTTCTAAATTAACTGTTAAAATTAGAGTAAAAGGCGATATATACTTCATTAAATTCACTGATTCCAGCATTGGAAAAGCAGTGAAAACACTGGCTAACAAGCATATTAACGCTATATCGCGGTAGTTTATTTCATTCATTTGAAAAATTTGCCCAGAAAACAAATAAAATAACATTAAAATAAACCAACCACAGAATATTTCGTAAAATATAATATTCCCTGAACTCGTTTTTCCAAACATTTTACCATTAAAAACTGAAAATACAGTTCCAAAGACTGCACAAAGAACGCCATACATAATTCCTTCCTTATACTGGAACTCTGTTTTGAAGATCAGTAAAATACAGGCTACAATCACTACTCCCATCACCACTTCTGAAATATCTATCTTTCTTTTAAAGATAACAGGCTCTAAAATAGAGGCAAAGAGTGTAGATAATGACAAGCAACTCAACGCAATGGAGACATTAGAAACTTTGATTGAATAAAAGAAGCAATACCAATGAAGTGCCATGGTAAAACCTATTGCTGCCAGCTGAAAAATATTTTTTTTGAAACCCTAATGCTTTCTTTTTTATATATCCTGATGAATACAAAAAGAAAAATTGCTGCGAACAACATTCTGTAAAATACAAGGATCTGAGCATTGGCATGAATCAGTTTTCCTAAAATTGCAGTGAATCCCCATAAAAATATTATTAAGTGCAACCTGAAAAGAGCTAATTTATGCATATCCTACCTTCTTTAAAATTTTAACATGCAAATTTACAAATAGGCTTTTATAAATCTCATAAAAAATATAAATTTAAGTTAATAAAAATTGGGAAATAAAGTTTCTAATAGTTCTTCTATCTAATACATGATCTATTCTATTAATTTTCCAAAAAGAAATAAAATAATAGCTACATGATATTAAGCCCGGATATTAAAATTAAAACAGAGCGTATAACATTACAACCTGTTAATGATTCATACATAGATGATATTGTTGAACATTTTACAGAGGAGGTTACTCAATATATGCCCTTCAATCCTCAAGGGGACAGACAAGAGATTATTACATTTGTCAATGAGTCACAAAAGACTTTATTACAAAATACGGACCTGGTAATGGCCGTTCTGGATTCTAAAGGAACTTTTGTAGGCTGCTGTGGTATTCATAATATAACAGAAGAGTCTATTGAACTTGGGTTATGGCTAAAAAAAAGTGCTCAGGGAAAAGGATTAGGTACCGAGATCATAAAAACGCTCATTGAATTTTCTGAAAGCAACTTGACTTTCAACTATATTCTATATCCCGTAGATGAAGAAAATACAGCCAGCAGAAAAATTCCTGAGAAACTAGGGTTCAAGCTTACCAAAAAATACAGAAAATATAAAAATCCTCCTACCGACCTTAGTATTTTAGAATACAGAAAATATTACTCATAATTTTTAGTCAGTAATAAAAAACCCTGAAAATTGGTTGAACTTTCAGGGCCTTCAAATAATAAACTATTAAAAAAATAAACTAGGAACAGAGTAATTTTCAGGGGATTTCAACCTCTATTACTCTAGTGTAAAGTTAGAAAAAATATAAATTATTTAAAAATATTTTTTAGTTAAAAATTTCACAATTTACTAATAACCAAACTATTAAACATCTGTTTTACTTCCTATCCGTATTCCTCATAAAAATAGTATCTTTAAGCGTAAAAAATTGAAAATTCTATGGACATCGAATTCAACAAACGAGAAGATCAGAACAGATTAAAATTATCAGAGATAAATCGCTTGCTTGCCGAGATCAAAAAAGGAGGCGGTGAAAAGAGGCTTCAGAAGCTTCGTGAAGAAGGAAAAATGACTGCAAGAGAGAGAATAGACTATCTTCTTGATAAAAATTCTGATTCCATAGAAATAGGTGCATTTGCAGGCTATGAAATGTATGAAGAACATGGTGGTTGCCCTAGTGGAGGTGTAGTAGTAGTAATGGGCTACGTTTCCGGAAGACAATGTCTTGTTGTAGCCAATGATGCCTCTGTAAAGGCAGGAGCATGGTTTCCGATCACAGGAAAGAAAAACCTGAGAGCACAGGAAATTGCAATGGAAAATAGACTTCCAATCATTTACCTTGTTGATTCCGCAGGAGTATACTTACCTATGCAGGACGAAATTTTCCCGGATAAAGAAATGTTCGGTAGAATATTCAGAAATAATGCTAAAATGAGTGCTTCAGGAATCATCCAGATTTCAGCTGTTATGGGAAGCTGTGTAGCTGGAGGAGCCTATCTTCCTATCATGAGTGATGAAGCAATGATTGTGGATAAAACAGGTTCCATTTTCCTTGCAGGAAGTTATCTTGTAAAAGCTGCTATTGGAGAAAGTATTGATAATGAAACATTGGGAGGTGCTACAACACACTGCTCTATTTCAGGGGTTACTGATTATAAAGCTAAAGATGATAAAGATGCTTTAGACAGAATCAAAAACATCATGAAATCAATCGGAAGCACTGAAAAAGCAGGTTTCGACAGAATAGAAAGTTTCCCACCAAAAGAAAGCCCTGATAATATTTTCGGAATTATGCCTGTTTCCAGAGCTGAGCAATATGATACTTACGAAATTATCAAGTGTCTCGTAGATAACTCGGAATATGAAGAATATAAACCAGACTATGGTAAAAGTATCATTTGTGCCACTGCAAGAGTGGATGGCTGGTCTGTAGGAATTGTAGCCAATCAGAGAAAGTTGGTTAAAAGTGGTAAAGGAGAAATGCAGTTTGGTGGAGTAATCTATTCCGATTCTGCTGATAAAGCAACCCGATTTATTGCCAACTGTAACCAAAGAAAGATCCCTTTAATCTTCTTACAGGATGTTACCGGCTTCATGGTAGGTTCCAAATCAGAACACGGCGGAATCATTAAAGATGGAGCTAAAATGGTAAATGCTGTTTCCAATTCTGTAGTTCCCAAATTTACCATCATTACAGGAAATTCTTATGGAGCAGGAAATTATGCAATGTGCGGAAAAGCTTATGATCCCAGACTGATTGTAGCATGGCCTTGGGCAGATCTTGCAGTAATGGGTGGAGCCCAAGCCGCTAAGGTACTGGCACAGATTCAAGAATCTACGTTGAAAAAGCAAGGTAAAGAAATATCTGAAGAAGAACACAATGAAATATTAGATACTATTTCAAAAAAATATCAGAAACAAACCGAATCTACCTATGCTGCGGCAAGATTATGGACTGATGCTATCATCAACCCAACAGATACCAGAAAATGGATTTCTATGGGAATAGAAGCAGCTAATCACTCTCCTATTACAGAGAAATTCAACTTAGGAGTAATTCAAGTCTGATTAAATCAAAATATAGATAAAAAGAGGGCTATCTCAGGTATTGAGATAGCCTTTTTATTTTTAAACTTCAAGTATAAAGTTTTATTCGTTCACCTACCCATTGAAGTACAAAATTGATAGTAGGTTCAATAATTTTTTTGTAATATTCAATTCTTAGAACAAAAACTTTAAAGTAGTTCCAGATTACAAATATTCTTCTTTACACCAATCTTTAGGATGACCAAGCTGAACACAACATTGATATTTAGTCATACAGATTCCATTAGGCCAGCCTGTAGGATAACACATTCCAAATTGTGGATCATCCGGACAACCTGGTCCTGTAGCTCCCCCATTAAGTGTTTTTAAATTTTCTCTTGAGATTTTCACTAAGTTTTTCATAGTTATTTAGTTTTAATGTAGCCTACTCTATTAAAGCTTTTCGGCTTCCGCTTCTTATATCAATAATAAGAAATTAACTTAGATTACTGAAAACCAGAACCAATATTTAACAGCAAATTATAAACAATAAATCACTACGTAAAGATTTAATTTATGGAATTATTATTAAAATCAAAAGAGAAAATAAAGAACATTTGTGTGAAAATTTAGTATATGTACTCCATACATCTATCAGAAGTAATAATACCAGGGAATAGATCCATAATACAAGTAAGAATAGATCATAAATCTAGAATAGCGATACAGCAATAAAGAATATACGGTAAAGAAAAGAATGAATGAAAGGATGAGGGCAAGATATTATAGATTGTAACAAGTCCTGTTTTGAGAACACCCTGCATTACTCATTACTCATTACTCATTACTCATATGCTGAGTTAGTGGTAGTGATTGTTATAGTGATATGATTTGCTTTGCTTGGAGTAGGTATACAGCAAAAAAAAGTCTCACACATTGCTGTATGAGACTTTTAAAATAAAATAAAAACTGGCGGCGGCCTACTCTCCCGCGTTAGCAGTACCATCGGCGCTGGTGGGCTTAACTTCTGTGTTCGGAATGGGAACAGGTGAG
>NZ_NRQT01000129.1 GCF_004119455.1 Chryseobacterium sp. CH25 | reverse complement strand
AATTGACGAGGTGAAGATTCGGTTTCTCCTGATCAAAGTAAAAATGACAACGATAGAATTAACGTCCTCTGCTCTTAAGGTCGTCCAGACAGCCAGATTGATGAGCTTTGAAACAAATTCCAGGGGTAGAAATAGGTAATTGACGAGGTGAAGATTCGGTTTCTCCTGATCAAAGTAAAAATGACAACGATAGAATTAACGTCCTCTGCTCTTAAGGTCGTCCAGACAGCCAGATT
>NZ_NRQT01000128.1 GCF_004119455.1 Chryseobacterium sp. CH25 | reverse complement strand
GAATCTATTAAACCTACAACATGATGAATAATCAGACACTGGCTGGAAGATTAATGATGAAGAAAAAACTTTAGAATTCGAAAAAACATATCAATAAAGGCGGCGTTAAATTTCAGAAGGCTGCTACTACAAAAAATGAATCTATTAAACCTACAACATGATGAATAATCAGACACTGGCTGGAAGATTAATGATGAAGAAAAAACTTTAGAATTCGAAAAAACATATCAATAAAG
>NZ_NRQT01000127.1 GCF_004119455.1 Chryseobacterium sp. CH25 | reverse complement strand
TAGAAATAATCCGGCAACGTTCCTCCTAGTGCCTGAAAGAAACAACCAAAAGACAGCTGCAAGCACCAAAAGTTTCCGAAGATCGGTATTAACTTTCTCCTCTTAACAGCTGCACCAAACACGTATTGTTATTGTCGAGTAGAAATAATCCGGCAACGTTCCTCCTAGTGCCTGAAAGAAACAACCAAAAGACAGCTGCAAGCACCAAAAGTTTCCGAAGATCGGTATTAACTTTCTC
>NZ_NRQT01000126.1 GCF_004119455.1 Chryseobacterium sp. CH25 | reverse complement strand
CTTGAAAACTTCTTCTTTTATCTGGATTCAGCGGTTAGTTTTAGCAAAATCAAAATTCGTTGTTTTCGGTAAATTATGACTTCCAACCAGTTATTTCCTACGTAATCCACCAGTTTTTGTGAATTACTTTTTTATATTCCTTGAAAACTTCTTCTTTTATCTGGATTCAGCGGTTAGTTTTAGCAAAATCAAAATTCGTTGTTTTCGGTAAATTATGACTTCCAACCAGTTATTTCCT
>NZ_NRQT01000125.1 GCF_004119455.1 Chryseobacterium sp. CH25 | reverse complement strand
TCAACAGATAAAATATCCGTTCATTCTGCACAGGGGTTATTTATGTATGACTGACCAATGGTTTTAGGAGCTGTTTTCGGTCAGTTATATTGCAGGCATGGGACTAATTGATAAAGTTCTTTACCCACAAGTTTACTACTCAACAGATAAAATATCCGTTCATTCTGCACAGGGGTTATTTATGTATGACTGACCAATGGTTTTAGGAGCTGTTTTCGGTCAGTTATATTGCAGGCAT
>NZ_NRQT01000124.1 GCF_004119455.1 Chryseobacterium sp. CH25 | reverse complement strand
TTAATAAACAACCTCCTTTATTCCCCCCACATTTAAGGTTAGGTTAGCTACTATAAAACATCCCTGGAATTTGCTAATTCACAATCAAGCCTCGATATTTTATCAACATATACTTTATTATCCCGGATTGAATTGGCTATTAATAAACAACCTCCTTTATTCCCCCCACATTTAAGGTTAGGTTAGCTACTATAAAACATCCCTGGAATTTGCTAATTCACAATCAAGCCTCGATATT
>NZ_NRQT01000123.1 GCF_004119455.1 Chryseobacterium sp. CH25 | reverse complement strand
CATGGTAAATGACAGTCCATAAGCTTCTAGGAACCGGTTATGCAGGTTTGGAAATTCAGAGCATTGTAGGAATAACACCGGTGCAATTAACCGTCTGATTTTAGAAATTGCTGCAAGATGATGGGTTCAAAGCTAGCTGCATGGTAAATGACAGTCCATAAGCTTCTAGGAACCGGTTATGCAGGTTTGGAAATTCAGAGCATTGTAGGAATAACACCGGTGCAATTAACCGTCTGAT
>NZ_NRQT01000122.1 GCF_004119455.1 Chryseobacterium sp. CH25 | reverse complement strand
TCCACCTGGACATTTTTCAACTGAAATATTATTGGTTTCATTAGTTAGGATCATCCTATTTTCCAGGGTGTCCAGATCTTTCAGCAATACACTGAACTCATAACGCCGCTCATCACCAGGGTAAAAATTGGCAGGTTTATCCACCTGGACATTTTTCAACTGAAATATTATTGGTTTCATTAGTTAGGATCATCCTATTTTCCAGGGTGTCCAGATCTTTCAGCAATACACTGAACTC
>NZ_NRQT01000121.1 GCF_004119455.1 Chryseobacterium sp. CH25 | reverse complement strand
AAGAAAGTTCAATTTTACAACTCTCCAAAGATCATCTGGAAACCCTGTAAATACAACGGGCTGGGATCTTGTCTCTGATGCTATCGAAGCGGAGACTTTATTAATGAAAAACCTGCTATGCTGAATATTGAAGCTCTTGAAGAAAGTTCAATTTTACAACTCTCCAAAGATCATCTGGAAACCCTGTAAATACAACGGGCTGGGATCTTGTCTCTGATGCTATCGAAGCGGAGACTTT
>NZ_NRQT01000120.1 GCF_004119455.1 Chryseobacterium sp. CH25 | reverse complement strand
GAGGCATCAGGCTTCCATACTCATACCATTGCATTTACTGCGGTTAATTCCACCAATATAATCTACCATAGAATGGTTAGAAATCAGATATTGTAAGTGATTCTCTGAAAATGATTCGACGCTTCCAAAATTTAAAACAGAGGCATCAGGCTTCCATACTCATACCATTGCATTTACTGCGGTTAATTCCACCAATATAATCTACCATAGAATGGTTAGAAATCAGATATTGTAAGTG
>NZ_NRQT01000011.1 GCF_004119455.1 Chryseobacterium sp. CH25 | reverse complement strand
TTTTAAAACGCTTATTCAAACTTTTTTGCAAAAAATCCTTTACTGAAATAAAGGATTGAATGTATAGTTATAAAATGATTTTATTTTCTGCCCTCACGCACAGCACGGATTAATTTTTCATTTCGTTCATTCGCTCTGGCATTGTTTAAAGACATCACTGCCCAAATAGCAGCAGGAAGCCAGCCAATGACGGTAATCTGTAAAATGAAACAGATAATTCCGGTAAGAACTTTTCCTCTGACAATAAAAGATAGAAAGGGAAGTACAATAGCTAAAAACATGATGTGAATTTTTAAAAGTTATTATATTGTTTTATTCTCAAAGGTATAGAATTTAATATGATGGAAAAACGGTTAAATTACTCACCCATATTCTTATTCCACAATTTTTCAGCATAGTCTCTGAACTCTTTCGGTCCTTCTTTAAAGGCTTTGTCAAAGGTATAAGACCCACCTTCAAATACCGGTTTACCATGGTTTTCTATTCCTGTTCGTATCTTCGTTTGCCCGCGCATGGCAAATTTTTGGTTTCCTTCATACATGATGACCTTTAAGTCTGAAGGGCTTACATCTCCTTTACAAGCTATTTCATACATCATCCAAACTTCAGCAATACCATTTTTATCAAGATCTGTTACATTTAGAGTATTGGTCTTAAATGCGGCATCAATATCTACCATACAGTCTTTGATAAAATCGTTTACCTTCCATACCAATTGATTATTTCCTAAAGAATAGCATTGGGCAAAAACTTCAGCATCACTTCCATCATTTTCATGCGGAAAATTTTCATTGATGTAAACTCCTGTTTCTGAAGTAAACACTATATATTCTCCGGTTTTATCTTTCCATTGGAATCCTTCTTTAAAATTTCCTTTATATTTCAATGCTTTTGAAACCTGAGCAGAGTCTATTTTTGTGGTAACTAAAGAATCTGTTTTCTTTACCTGATTAATTTCCGGAGCTTTTGTTTCAATGATGGAATCTTTCTTTTCGTTTTTACAGCTTAAAAAGAATAGGAATGGAAGGGTGTAAATGAAGTGTGTTTTTTTCACAGTTATATTATTTCTTATAGGTCTGATAACAGGGCTCGAACCTGTGTCCTCCCGGATGAAGAGCCGGGTGCTCTGCCGCTGAGCTATATCAGAAATCAGGATAGGTGCAGGGCTCGAACCTGCGTCAACCCGGTTAAAGAGCCAGGAGTTCTACCACTGAACTAACCTATCCTTTATTTTGTTCTCAGAGTTTTCCTGAAAAATATTTGTTTTGTCTTAAAATCTTAGCCAGAAAAGGATTGGAAACGGTTACTCCATGTACCAATTCCGGAGTAGGCTTAAATTGACTTACTCCATGAATGCGGGGAGCAATCCAACCTGATTTTTCGGGATCAATTCCTGCTTCTTTGCAGGCATTGACAATCATTTCTTTGTTACAGAAAATTCTTTCCTGAAAAACCTCCCAAGGCAAAGGTACTAAATTCCAAACTTCTGTGTTGGGATCAATCTTTCCGCCGGTTGACAGATGCCAGGCGATAACATCCGCAGCCATTAACCGCATCACTTTTCCGAAACAAATATCATCAAGAATAAAATCAAGATCAAGAGCGTAAATTAAGTTCATCCAGTTGTCTCTTGCTTTATTCCAGGCTCCGGCCGTATTGTTCCATGTAGTGGAATCATTACCTTTTTTTACAGCCATGGTTTTCCTGTAAATATCGTTCTCATTCCAAAGTTCTTCCAGAAAATCAGAAATTTCCTGAAGAATAGCCATCCATTTTCCTAAGAGCTTTCCTTTTTGCTCATCACTCAGGTACTCCAGAACTTTAGCATCAGTATAAATATAGGAAATGGCTTCCCATTGTGTTTCATCTGGATTTTTCAGACATCTGTTGAACAGCATTTCACATATTTCATCAAATGGTCTTTCCTGACTTTGATTAGTAAATGTACTTCTTAGATTACTTCTTGCATTGAAATAAGCAATAAAACAGGCTGTATTTAAATCTTTACTGAAATCTTCAAAACTGATGGTGTGAGAAAGTCCGTGTTTGGCTATTTTCTGAAGTTCAAGTTTTTTTGATTCATGAATGAATTTCTGAAGCCTTATTTCAATTCGTTTTAAAAGCCTCCATTTCTTATTGTAATTTCGTTTGGAAATATCCAGCCCAGCCAGTTTTCTTAGATCCTTATTAAGCCGGTCGCTTTTGAAATTATTCTCTCCAACTTCTTTATGAATGAGTGGGGAAACTTCTTTCAAGAATGTTTCAATTCTATCTGCACTATAATAATTTGAGTTTTCTTTTTCATCTATTTTAAAGATCTCAACGGCCTTTTTGATCTGTTTATCTGCACCAATGGCTTTTCCAAAAGTTTCAAGCATTGAGGTATAGCCATAAACACTGTTTTTCAGAGAACGGTTGGCTGCTTTGTTCAAAGTAGCAAGCTCGTGAATGGCTAATTGTCTGCTCATCAGCTCAACGATCATTTCCGCAACATCTTCGGGACGGCGGCGTTGATCTAAAGTCTGGTAAAGTTGTTCAATGGTGTTCATCTTTTGTTATTTTGAAAATTACAGTGCCTTTTATGAAATCAGTTCCTTCATTGTCTTATCCGTTTTCATCAGTTCTCCCTGAGGAATTTGGTGATTAAGATAGGTGAAGAACAAATTGGTGGCCCAACTGTTTTCAATATCATGAATAAAATAAGATGAGATCAATCCAAAGTCATCAGAAATATAAGCCGGCAGTTCAGAGGAACCTGTAGCTTTAAAAATAGAGACAAAAATCTCTTTTCTGATCTGATTAACAGCATCTTCAGTTTCTTCATCTACTGTTTTTTCATCAACAGCCTGGTAAGCTTCCATCCATGCCTCTGAAAATGTTGAAGAATCTCTGTTGTCTAGGATTTCATTAATCTTTTCAGGATCAATATTATTAAGAGCAGCTTTTAATGAGGTATTAAAAGCTGCTTCTAATTTTTTAGTTTTTCTATCATCATTTTAATGAGATTGAGGGTCAAAATAGGCTTTAAAAGTAAGCGGGTCTTCAACTTTCCCTTCAGCATCTTCGAGATATTCTAAATATTCAGCCTGATGCTTTTCCATGTAAATCATAACGATAGCCAGGTTTATGAAAAGGTTTTTATCTTCCGAACCGAGGTTCAAAGCCATTTTTAAATAATCTATAGCTTTCTCATTTTCTCCCATATCAGAGTAAATTGCTCCAATATTGATGAGTGCAGAGGTATTCTCAGGTTCAATAAGTAAGATTTCATCTAATTCTTTAACCAAAAGATCGTTTAATGTATCCCAATGATCCTCATTTTCCCATCTCTTTGCCTGAAGTTTTTTTACATTTTCAAGTCTTTGTGATATGCTCTTCATTTGTTTGTGAAGGTTTTCTTTTATACAATACTTTTTATTATCCAAAAGCTCTTTTCAACAAACTCTCTACTTTCGGCTCGCTTCCCCTGAAAGCTTTATAAAGCTCCATAGGATCTTTTGTTCCTCCTGAAGAAAGAAGTACTTTATATTTGGCTGCAATCTCAGAGTTGAAGATTCCGTTTTCCTTAAAATACTGGAAGGCATCCGCATCCAATACTTCTGCCCATTTATAAGAATAATATCCCGCAGAATATCCACCCTGGAAAATGTGAGAGAAACTTGGGCTCATTGCCGTTTCAGAATTGATAGGGTAAAGGGTTGTAGCTTTGGTGTATTGATCTTCAAACTCCTTTATGCTTTTATTTTCCAGTTCTGCCACTTTTGTATGGTAATTCATATCCAGTAAACCAAAACCTAATTGTCTTAATGTTTGGTAACCTTCCATAAAGTTTTTAGACTGCTCGATTTTTTCAATTTTTTCGTCAGGAAGAACTTCCCCGGTTTTATAATGCTTGGCAAATGTTTTTAAAAACTCAGGTTCGTAGCAGAAGTTTTCCAGGAACTGGGATGGAAGCTCTACAAAGTCCCATTTCACAGAGGTTCCTGATAGATTAGGGTATTGAGTGTCTGCCATCATTCCGTGAAGAGCATGTCCGAATTCGTGGAATAAAGTCGTCACTTCCTGGAATGTCAGTAAGCTAGGTGTATCTTTTGTTGGTTTGCTAAAATTACAGACAATGGAGATATGCGGACGTGAGTTTTCTCCGTTCTGCTTGTACTGATTTTTATAGCTGGTCATCCATGCACCGGCTCTTTTCCCTTTTCTTGGGAAATAGTCAACGTATAGAAGTGATTTGTAGTTTCCATTCTCTTTTACTTCATAAACCTTTACATCTTCATGGTATTTCGGAATATCATTTCTTTCTTCAAAAGTTAATCCGAACAATTTTCCAGCTAATCCAAAAACAGCATCCTGCACTTGGTTTAATGGGAAATAAGGCTTCAGCTCTTCATCATTAAGATCAAATTTCTGCTTACGAAGTTTTTCAGCATAAAAAGCGTGGTCATAGCCTTGCATGTCTTCAATTCCATCAGCTTTGGCTAAAGATTTTAATTCTTCAATCTCTTTATCAGCATAGGGTTTAGCTTTCGTTAAAAGTTCGCTTAAAAAGTCAATAACTTTTACCGGAGATTTTGCCATTCTTTCTTCCAGGACGTAATCTGCATAGTCTTTATACCCTAAAAGCTCAGCCTTCTGTTGTTTTAACTGAAGAAGTTCTTTGATGAGGTTCTGATTGTCATATTCACCACCGTCAAAAGATTTTTTACCATTAGCTAATGCCAACTCTTTTCTAAGTTCACGGTTTTCCGCATAGGTCATGAATGGAATATAGCTTGGGTATTGTAAAGTTACTACCCAGCCTTCAAGGTTTCTTTCTTTAGCTTCTTCAGCAAACTGTTCAATAATAGCTTCCGGAATTCCGGCTAATTGTTCTTTATCTGTAATATGCTTGAAGTAGGCATTGGTAGAAGCCAGTACATTTTGTCCGAACTGAAGAGACTTTATTGAAAGATCCATGCTGATCTTCTTTAATTTTTCTTTGTCTTCTTCGTTTAATAAGGCACCGCTTCTTACAAAGCCTTTGTAAGTTTCATTTAAAAGCATCCGCTGCTCCTCATTAAGATTATATTTTTCTTTTTCATCATAAACCTTTTTGATTTTGTTGAAAAGGGCTTCATTCTGAGATATTTTAGAAGAATATTCCGTTAATATCGGAGAAACTTCCTGGGCAATCTGCTGGATCTCATCACTGGTTTCTGCAGAATTTAAATTGAAAAAGATATTTGATACCACATCCAGTTGCTCACCGGAATACGCTAATGCCTCAATAACATTTTCAAAAGTAGGGGCTTCAGAATTGTCAACAATAGCATTAATTTCTTCCTCAGATTGCCGAATTAATTCTTTGAAAGCAGGAAGGTAGTCTTCATTTTTAAGGTCACCGAACGGTGCTGAGTGATATGGTGTGTTGAATTTTTCTGTTAAAATATTCATTTTTCGATTTTTAGTTAAACGTAAATGTAAGGATTCATCGGGGAATCCCTGCTGAAATGCTCAAAAATAATGCCTGAAAGCCAAGTTATGACAAAAATGCCTTATCTTTAAATAATCTTGTCCTATGAAAAGAGGGGATGGTGTCAGAATATTTAATTTTGAAAACAGATGAGAGACTCATTTTGAAATAAATAACCTTAAATATATAGACTATGAAAACACTCTTAAAATTTATCGGCATCATCATTTTGCTGGTTATCGTGTATGCTGTTATAGCCATGTTGGCCTTCAGTAAAGATTATCACTATGAAAAATCTGTTGTCATCAATGCTCCCAAAGAAAAAGTATGGCAGTATGCAGGTTCATTAAAAGGATATAATATGTGGGATCCTTTTTCAAAAGAAATAAAAAATATTAAGATTACGTATTCCGGGGAAGGAGATAAAATGGGAGATTCTTATCACTGGAAAGGAGATGACAGTGAAGGAGAGCAGTCTATTATGGAAATAGTACCTAATGAAAAATTGGGAACTCAGCTTCATTTTATAAAACCTTTTGAGGGAAATGCTAAAAGTGCGATTGTATTAACTCCCGAAGGTGCAGGAACCAAAGTAACCTGGAAAATTGATAATGAACTGAATGCTATGATGAAGATCATGAAACCTATGATGGACAGCAATATGGATAAAATGTTTGGTCAGGGACTAGGAGATCTGAAAAAATTAGCTGAAAAATAAAATGAAAGCCTTGTAAATTTTACAAGGCTTTTTTATTACAATTCTTTCTGTCCAATCTCGTTGATCGAGTTATAGTTTCCTTCACCTTTAGGATTAGGTCCATACTCATTAGGTCCGTGATCACTGTCAGCAAATAACATCCATAAACTATAGAAAGGAATTAATTGATACCAACCGGAATTTCCCCTGTCGTGGCATCTTTTTGCTCCCTGTGCAAGAAGAAACCAAAGAAACGGAATCAGTAAAAGGAAGAATATTGACATAACACCCGTTGATGGTTCGTTACGTTGAAAGTAAATATTAAAGGGTACAGAAAATACAAGATATACAAGATATGATAATCCATACTCTGTTCTCCTGATTCTTCCCTCAAATGAAAATGGTGCTTTAAACATGATTTTTAGTTTTAAAAAGACAAAACTAAAGAATATTTTTTTAAATGATGAAATATTTAGGGAGAGTTATTTTATGTTAAGCCATTGAAATATTATTCTAAAAATATTATCTTTATATAAAGAAACGATTGTATGGAGAAGATTGTATTTGAAAAAAGTGACATCAGAAACTTTGTAAAAAATACCATTACAGAAAAAATTGAGAAGCTTAAAAACTTCATCGAATTTACTCTGGAGGCCAGCCGTGATATCAAGAAAACCCCAAAATATGACAGTATGCGGGAAGAAATGCAGGAGGAAATTTATCAGATGCAGCGACAGCTTGGTGCCTTAAATGATCTCAAACGAAACATGGGGAAGGTTCTGAATACATCTACAGACCGGGTTCAGCTGGGTTCTTTGGTGATTACCAATAAAGCCCGTTTCTACATTTCTGTATCATTAGGAGAATTCTTTTTTGAAGGAGATCGCTTTTATGCTATTTCTTCCGAAAGTCCTATGGCTAAAAAATGATGGGAATGAAAGCTGGTGACGAGTTTACTTTGAATAAAATTCATCAGAAAATAATAGAGGTATTATAATTTTTATTATCCATTATGAATGTTGCTTCGCAAGTGAATCGTAAATGATTTGACTGATAGCATTGATAAGCAAAGGAACTGACTATTCATCATTGATGTTGGTCTGCAACAAAACTTTATTCAGAAAAATCCTGTACCATAATAACTCGTATCCCGAACCCCAAATCCCGTATTAAAATCTTATCCCATCATCCTGAAAATTAACTTACATGTTGTATTTTTGTCTCTATGAATAAAGCAGAAGTTTTAAAAGAAATTATAGAGCAGAGAAGAAGTATTTTCCCTAAAGATTATACCGATGCGGAAATCTCACAGGAAGTTATTGATGAAATTTTACATTCAGCAACTTTAGCTCCCAATCATAAACGTACCAAGCCTTGGCGTTTCAAAATATTTAAAGGAGAAGAAAAGGCAAAACTGGCTTCAGAAATGCAGGCTATCTATAAAGCTACTCAACCCGAACAGTTATTCTTAGAGAAAAAATATAATGATATTGGTTTTAAAATCAATAAAGCTAATGTTGTTGTTTCTATTGTTGTTAATTTTAGCGGCATGGTTCCGGAGTGGGAAGAGATTGCGGCTACTTCTATGGCGGTTCAGAACATGTATTTAAGCTGTACTGCAAACAATATTGGTTGCTATTGGAGTTCTCCAAAAATTGTAGATCATTTGAGAGAATCTTTGACGATTGAGGAAAACCAGAAATGTCTGGGACTTTTCTATATGGGAGCTGTATAATATGAAAAATATTTACAGGAATTATAATGAAGAAGATTTGCTTGTTGCTTATCTCTATATGGTTGACCATACAGGTACCATCAATGATGAAATGCGTGAAGCGATCAACCAAAAATTCAATTATAATGAATTTGTAAAGAAGGCTGAGTATAGAAAGATTCTAATCAAAGAAAAAGGGAGAGTCTCATTTGAGGTTCATAATAGAGTACAGAAAGGAGATGACTTACATCTTATTTTGGAGGGAATTTCTTCAGAACTTATGGACAAGAGAGAACTGAATCTTTTTATTACAGATAAATTTAACCAATTTTTAAAAGTAAAAGAAAATAATAAAGTAGATCAGAAAACAATTTATAAAAGCTTGCTGGGAGTTGTTATAGCCTCTGTTGTTGGGATGTTGTTTTTATATAGTGTTGTTTTATACACAGCTCAGTTTTCATTTTTTTTGTTGGTGCCGGTTTATATTATTAATTATATTGTTATAAGAATGATTACCGGTAAAACAAGAGATAATATAATTGTATTTTTAGCTGTTTTTATTTCTGTTATTATTTCTACAGTTTTACCTTTCCTTCAGATTATGTAAAAAAATCAAATTATTTCATTTTCAAATGACCTAATTGAAAAATTTATTTTATCTTTGCACTCTTAAATATTTAACTGGGACGAGTTCCCGTAAAATTCAAACATTATGTCAGTAAAAATCAGATTACAAAGACACGGTAAAAAAGGAAAACCTTTCTTCCACATCGTGGTTGCAGATTCTAGAGCTAGAAGAGATGGTAAATTCATCGAGAAACTAGGAACTTACAACCCAATTACTAACCCAGCAACTATCGAGTTGAACGTTGATTCTGCTGTACAGTGGTTAAACAACGGTGCTCAGCCTACTGATACTGCTAGAGCTATTTTATCTTACAAAGGTGCTCTTTACAAAAAACACTTACAAGGTGGTGTAGCTAAAGGTGCTTTTGATCAAGCTGAAGCTGAAAAAAGATTTAACGCTTGGTTAGACGCTAAAGAATCTAAAGTACAAGGTAAAGTTGACGGTTTAGCTACTGCTAAAGCTGATGCTAAGAAAGCTGCTTTAGAAGCTGAAGTAAAAGTAAACGAAGCTAGAATTGCTGCTGCTGCACAAGCTGAAGCTGATGCTAAAGCTGCTGAAGAAGCTGCAAACGCACCTGCTGAAGAAGTTGCTACAGAAGGAGAAGCTGCTGCTGAAACTGAAGAAAACACTGAAGCTTAAGAACATTTCCGGTTATGCGTAAAGAAGATTGCTATTTGTTGGGGAAAATTACACGCAGACACGGACTTGCGGGGAACGTTATTCTTAAATTGGATACCGATCAACCCGAGCTTTACAATAAATTGGAATCAATATTCGTTGAAATCAACGGATTATTGGTTCCATTTTTTATTGCAAAATCATCATGGAGCAAACTGGATGCTCTGAACATTGCGTTCAAAAACTCTTCTGAAGCTATGGTAGACCAGTCTTTAGGCAAAAATGTTTACCTTCCTTTAGCTTCTCTTCCAAAACTTACTGGGAAACAATTCTATTACCACGAAATCATAGGATTTGAAATTCTTGATGAAAATAACAATAATTGTGGCGTGATCAGATCTGTAAACGATCAGACTGCACAGGTGTATTTCATCACCAATCTGGATGGTAAAGAAGTGGTTATTCCTATGATCAAAGACTGGATTCTTGACGTAGACAGAGAAGAAAGAACCATTAAAATGGTACTTCCTGAAGGTCTTATTGATGTATTTCTGGTTCCTTCAAAGAAAGACGAGTAAATTTCGCTGCTTTTTCTTTATTAATCCGCCTTACTTATTGAAGAGCAGGTAATAGATACTGCTCTACCATTTTGTCCGCTTGTGAATGGCCATAAGGTTTATTATAGGCTGTTGCTGTAATTACTATTACTAAGGGAATATGAGTGAATATAATAATTTTATTTCCGCCATTTCCATTGGATTGATAAGCTTCAAAACTTTGATTTCCTACTTTATAAACTTTCCTCCAGAATAAATATCCATATCCTTCAAAATCTGAAGAGTCAGGAAAATAGTTTGTAAAAGTTTTTTGAACCCAGGTTTTATCTAATATCGTTTTTCCATTCCATATTCCGTTGTTCTTATAAAGCTGCCCGAATTTTGCGAAGTCTAAAGATCTCATTCTTAATCCTCCAGCCAGGGAAGGTTTATTTTGAGGTGTAAACTGCCATTTATAATTGGTGATTCCAAGGGCTTTGAACAATTTTTTATCAGCATAGTTTTCCAACCCTTTTGGAACAGATTTATCTAAGATATCTCCGGTGATGACAACTCCGGAAGTAAAGTAGTTCCAATTCTTGCCAATTGTATTAGTGGTCATAGGTACATCTAACGCAAATTTCACCCAATTGTCAGTAGGATACATGTTTTCTTCATTACCGGGAGAATCATTATCCTGATCATTTCCATCAAAGCCCGAACTCATCGTTAATAAGCTTTTGATAGTGACACTGTCTTTCTTAGGAGAATAGTTTTTAAACTGTTCCAGATTGTAAAAAGCTTTTAAATTCTGATCTTCACTTTTTATATATTTTTCTTTTATAGCAATTCCCATTAATGCTGAAGAAAAAGATTTTCCTACAGATCGTGTATCCTGCAAAGAATCTCTTCCTGAATTATTAAAATATTCTTCTAATAAAAGCTTTCCATTTTTTACAGCAACAATACTTGTTATATTTTTAAATCTCTCTTCTGCTATTTTTCTGTTTAAATTTCTAATGATTTCCTGGTCATATTTTTCATTAGAAATATTCCATCCACTGTTAGATTGAATAGGTTGAACAGAAATTTGCTGTTCCGAAATATTTTTTTGTGGTACAATGATACTGATTTCCCCCTCAGCGATAATGGGACCTGATTGTATTGATGTTGTTTTAAGATAAGGACGGATTTCAATTTTTAAAATATGATTTCCACTTGCTAAAGCATCAATCCCATCATGAATTAAATAAAAGCGCATCCATAAATATCTTCCCCATGAATCCTCATTATTGTTACTGATGAGCGGGATTCTGAAAGTAGTTTTTAATTTTTTACTTTCCGCAGTACCTGCTCCGGTATTTAAGTTTTCTTTATAAATCAATTTTCCGTCCACATAAAATGAAAACTGATAATTTCCGTTTTTCAGTAACTTCTCAGTAGTAAATGTTGGTTCAAGCTGATGCAGATAGTTTACAAGAGAATTATCAAAAAAAGCATGAATACTCAGGTTTTTATCTTCCTGAAAAGTTGCAGAAGATAAAATATCATCCTCTTTTACATCTTCAAGGCTGATGCTTTTTCCCAGAAATATAATTTTTCCGGAATATTTCTTTTGAATTGGGCTCTCAATTTTTTCAGGTGTAAGAATATTCTGGCCTTGGACAGAATAAAAATAAAATGTGAAAGTAAAGATTAGCAGCAGTAGAGTTTTCATTTTTAAATATTTTAGCAAAAATAAAAGGCTTTTATCTTATAAAATAGAATGGAATTAACATCATTATTTTCTCAGAAAATTTCTGTATTTCAGAGGTGTTACTCCAATATTTTCTTTAAAACAACGGATGAAATGGCTTTGGTCTGCAAATCCACATTCCATTGCAATATCTGTTAATGAAGTCTTTTGGGTGAGAAGTTCCAGTGATTTATTCAGTTTTAATTTTCGGAGATATTCACCCAAATTACAATGAAAATATTTCTGAAAATCTCTGCTTAAATGAATCGGATGAATATTCACCATTGTGGAAAGCTCAGCAAGGCTTAATTTTTCTGTAAAGCTTTCGTGTAAAATTTCATTGATATGGTTGACCCATATGGGTTTCTTTTCAATCTTATCTTTATGAATAGTGAACTGACTGAAAAGATTTAACAGAAGTTGATTAACAGCTAATTCAAAGGCGTTATCTTTTCCTTGATTTTCCTTAAAAATTTTATAAATCAATAATTTCAAAGAAGGATCCTGTATATTAAAACTACCTTCTGCTTTATTTTTTTGAAAATCAAATTGATCAAACCATCTTTGTGAAATCTCAATATGAAAACCCCTGGTAAATATATCTGGTTTAATATTGTAATGCGGATCTTCCCAGTGATGATACAGTAACGTTCCTGCAGAGCACTCGTATGTTTCTTTTTTATTTCCTTCAGTCATATTTCCCTGCAGTAGAAAAGTAAAATAAGCATTCTCATGATAATGCCAGTCTACATAAGGATGTGTATATTCTGTATCTGTGATTGTTAATCCGTCAAGATTAACAATTTCATTGGTCTGACCAAAGTATTCGCCATGATATAAAGTTTTCATGATAAATGATGTTTAAGTTGCTCAATCTGTTCATGCATTTTGTTAAAGAACATTTTTCTTTCGCGGTTTCCGGATTCATTCAAAGATCTTGAATTTTTAATCTGATGTTCAAAATAGCTTAAAGAATCTTCACAGGTAATTTTATCATTTGTCATCATATATCCGAACATACTGAATGGAATAAAAAAGGAACATTGCTGTTCATTTTTAAACAAAATACTGTTATTTAAAATCACCAGATCATTGATGTAAATCTGAAAATTAGATTTTTCCAGTGTCTTGTTTTCCAGTTCTGCCAATAAGTTTTCAGATCTTCAAGAATCAGTTCAATATCGCTTTTCTTTAGCAATCCCATTTCAGAATAAAAAGAGATCTGTCTTAAAGCGCTCATGATAGTGGTGTCATTCCATATTTCTGTTACATTCTGCTTATCATATAAATCTCTGAGCATTTCATTTTTTACCGAATGGTATTCCATGTTAAACTCATGAAAAGGACTTAAAAATTTGTCCTGATTTAATAAATTCATCCACACATAAAATTTAAAACGGGATAAAACGGAATCTGAAATTGTGTAGAAAAATGGAATATCCTTAGCTGAGTAATAGACTTTGGAATTGGTAATATTCTGAAAAACATTCAGAATTCTAAGAGAGTTTTCAAAGTAATTTAAAAGATCATCAGTGGTTTTTACAGGTTGAGTTCTTTGAACTACCAATTGATTTTCTGTTCCCAGAAACTGGTCTAAGGAAATCTGATAATATTTGGCAAGTTCCAGAGCTTCTTCAAAACTGAATTTAGCCTTTAGGGAAGTTCTTCGATGGGCAGCATCATAACTGATATTAAGAATATTGGCAATCTCGTCATTTAGCGATTTGTCACCTATTTTTCTCCGGATTTCCTTTAATAAAGTTTCCTGATGCATGGCTTTGTGATTTTCACAAATGTAGTTTTTTTTTCAAGGCAAAAATCTTTTTTGGAAATACCTTTACAGATGTGTTTTGTGATTTTCGCAAACATGATATTTTTTTTAATTTTTTTTCACATTCAATACTGCGCTTTCTGCTGATAATTTTGAAATATAATTTTAAAATCATGAGTTATGAAAGCACAATTTTTTTTAATACCCATGCTTTTATTTAGTAGTCTGATCTATGCTTCAGACACAATAAAAGTTGATTCTTTGAAACCCCAGGTTGTTGGATTTTCCCCTTCAAAGAATACCAGAAATATTAATGGTGTTTTATTTAAATACTTTGAAGAGGATGGGGATTTTACACCTAGAAAAGTAAACGGATTGGGAGTTGGGGGAAATATCATTGGAGTTTTTTTTCCCGCTTTGCTGTTTTTTAATTTGTCGGATGCTATGAGTAAAGGAAGCTTGAATGATGATTACGAAGTTGTTCCGGAAAATAAAATGAATAAGATTAATGGAGTTCAGTTATCATTAATCAATATGGAGCCAACGGTTACCAATGGGCTGGAAATAAATGTTTCGAGCAATATAAATACATATGCGGTAACGAACGGTATGGCTGTTTCTCCACTGTACAATCTGCATCATGAAATAAAAGGGGTTTCTGTAGCACCGTTTGCTAATGTAGGACAAAAATGTAGGGGCCTTCAGATTGGACTTTATAATAGCTGTAAAGATTTTCGTGGAATTCAAATAGGAGGATGGAATGAAAACGGAAAACGAAAACTTCCCTTCATCAACTGGAATTTTAAGAAACCCAAAACAAACGGATAGCCATGAGAAATATTGTTTTAATAGCTGCGAGTACAGCAATAGTATTAAGCCTGAACTCATGTGTGAGTTTCAGCAGGGAAATGATTAAGGATGATCTTTCGGGGTTGAAGAAAGAAAATGTTCATATGATTGATGGGCAATATCAATATAATGGCTATGAATACATCAATCATGATAACTTAAAATCTGGAACTGACGGAAATATAGGAAGAATGCTGGCTGTAAAAAATACATTAGTTAATGATTGTGACCAACTCGTTATTAAATCGGTTCCGTTAGTGAAGGGAAAGACTTATGAATTAGAGTTTATATTTTTAAAAGGAGAGGAACTTAGATATACTTTTAAATATCAGGCTCAACTAAAGAAAGGTCTTCTCATACTTAACAATCATGTCTCAAAATGCCATGGAGTTCCTTATTTGCTGGGTGGCTGTGAGATTTCCCAGTCAAGGATAGGTTTAACAAAAGACCATCATCTGTTGATTCAGAATTATAAAGATAACAGTGGCGCTTTTTTACTCTTTTTCTGGGCCGGGTATACCATCAATTATGCAGAAAAATTTAAAAGAATTAATTAAAAATAAATATCATGAAAAATATACCTTATCTATTAATTTTATCCCGTTTTATTACAGCTTTTGTTATATTGTATCTGGGATATTATGTAGGAGAAACAGCTCGTAAATATATAATGATCCTAATGTATTTTGGGCTGTTTACCGATATTTTTGATGGAATTATAGCCCGTAAAACAGGTGTATCTTCAGAAAAATTAAGACGAATGGACAGCCAGACGGATCTTATTTTCTGGGTATCTCTAGGGTTTGCTTCCTATTTTCTAAATCCGGATCTGATTATTAATGAATGGAAGAGTATTCTTTTGATCTTCATTATGGAAGCATTGTGTTATATCGTCAGCATCTGGAAATTTGGAAAAGAGACCTGTACTCATGCTTTTTTAGCTAAAATGTGGGGACTGAGCCTTTTGTTAGCTTTTACTTATCTGATCGGTTTCCAGAAAACAGGCTGGTCTTTTGATCTGGCTGTGATTCTGGGATTGATTTCTCATATTGATGTTATCCTGATTATCCTATTTCTTCCACAATGGCAAAATGATGTTCCAAGCTGTTATCACACCCTGAAAATCAGGAGCGGAAAGCAGAGAAAAAAGACCATTTTCTTTAATTAATGTATTAAATAATTGATAAATGATTTTTAAAGAGGGCGCAATCATCAAGTTGCGCCGTTTTTTTGTAACTTTGCAACCGTTAATTTTTATATAAAAATTTATTATCAACAAATGAAAAAGCAAACGATCAAAGAAATCCTAAAGGATTACAAGAAAGTATTACATCATGACATTACAGTTTACGGATGGGTAAGATCATTCCGTGCTAATCGCTTTATTGCACTTAATGATGGTTCTACGATTAATAATTTGCAGATAGTTGTTGATTTCGAAAATTTTGATGAAGAACTTATCAAGAATATTAGCACAGCTTCTTCTCTTAAAGTAGTAGGTGAAGTAGTGGAAAGCCAGGGAGCAGGACAATCTGTAGAAATTGTTGCTAAAAAGATTATTATTTTAGGAGATAACTTTACAGAAGAGCTTCAGAGTACCATTCTTCAGCCTAAAAAACACAGCTTAGAGAAACTTCGTGAGCAGGCACACTTAAGATTCAGAACCAACTTATTTGGAGCTGTTTTCAGAGTACGTCACGCAGTAAGTTTTGCAGTTCATTCATTCTTCAACCAAAACCAGTTCTTCTATATCAATACTCCGGTTATTACAGGAGCTGATGCTGAAGGGGCAGGAGAAATGTTCGGAGTTACCAACTTCGATCTGAATAATATGCCAAGAACTGAAGAAGGAGAAATTGACTTTGCACAAGATTTCTTCGGTAAGAAAACCAACCTTACGGTTTCAGGACAGCTTGAAGGTGAAACTGCAGCTATGGGATTAGGAAGAATCTATACATTCGGACCTACTTTCCGTGCAGAGAATTCAAATACAACAAGACACCTTGCAGAATTCTGGATGATTGAGCCGGAAGTTGCTTTCAATAACCTTGAAGATAACATCGATCTTGCAGAAGACTTCTTAAAATATGTCATTCAGTATGTATTAGACAACTGTAAAGATGATCTTGAGTTCTTAGACAAGCGTTTTGAAGAAGAACAAAAATCAAAACCGGAAAAAGAAAGAGCAAAAGAAGGTCTTATCGAAAAACTTCAGAATGTAATCGCTAAGCGTTTTAAACGTGTAAGCTATACTGAGGCTATTGAGATCTTATTGAACTCAAAAGAAAATAAGAAAGGAAAGTTTGTTTACCCAGTTGAAAAATGGGGGGCAGATCTTCAGTCTGAGCATGAAAGATATTTGGTTGAAAAACACTTTGAGTGCCCGGTTGTATTGTTCGATTATCCGAAAGAAATCAAAGCTTTCTATATGAAGCTGAACGAAGACAACAAAACGGTTGCTGCAATGGACGTTCTTTTCCCAGGTATCGGTGAAATCATCGGTGGATCGGAAAGAGAAGCAAGATTAGACGTTTTAAAACAGAAAATGGCAGAAATGCATGTAGATGAACACGAGCTTTGGTGGTATTTAGATACCAGAAAATTCGGTTCTGTTCCGCATGCTGGTTTCGGTTTAGGGTTAGAAAGATTAGTTCTTTTCGTAACAGGAATGACAAACATCAGAGATGTGATTCCTTTCCCTAGGACGCCGAAAAGTGCTGAATTCTAGAATCATAAAAAAAGCCTTAACTTCTGTTTAAGGCTTTTTTTATTTTTAAATAGTTTATTATTAAAAAAGTATAAAGCAAAAATCATGCTAAATGTATTTTTTATCAAATAAATTTATTAAATTCGTAGAATATGTTATGTTAAAACGCCAATATTAATATGCTTAAACAACACTTACAACTCAAATTAGGACAGAAGCTGGCCCCTCAGCAGATCCAGTTGATGAAGCTTATTCAGCTTCATACTCTTGAATTTGAAGAGGAGTTGGAGAGAGAGTTAGAAGAAAACCCTGCTTTGGAAATTGTAAAGGAGGATTCTAAGGAGGATGATTATTCTTCCCTGGAAGATGCTTATCAGGATGAGGGTACAGAAAGCATTGAAACAGATTTCGACGTTAACGAATATCTTTACGACGACGAACCAAGCTATAAAACCGCATCCAGTAACTACTCTCCGGATGATGAAGAATTTGACAATGAAAGCCTTCTAACTGAAGGACAGTCATTATATGATTATCTTACAGAACAGATTCACCTGGTGAATATCAGTGAAGAAGATCTGAAGATTGCAGAATATCTTATCGGTAACCTTGATACAGACGGATATCTGAGAAGAGAGATCAAATCTATTGTGGATGATCTTGCTTTCTCTCAGGGTATTTATACTACTAAAGAAAGAGTGGATGATATCCTTGAGAACTATGTTCAGAAACTGGATCCGCCAGGAGTGGGAGCCAGAGGCCTTCAGGAATGTTTATTATTGCAGATTGAAAAGAAAGTAAGCTCTGATAAAGCTGTTTCTTTAGCTGCCAATATTCTGAGATATCAGTTTGATGCCTTAACCAATAAGCATTATAACAAGATCATTCAGAAATACGATATTGAGGAAGAAGATCTTAAGGATGCTTTAGAAGAAATTTCAAAGCTGTCCCCTAAAGTTGGAGGAAACTTCGATACCCAAACCATTACCATCAACCAGGAAATTATCCCGGATTTTGTTATTCAGGTGAAGGATGGCCAGGTGATTCCTATGCTGAACAGTAAAAATGCACCTACATTAAGAGTTTCTGAAGAATATAAAGACATTCTTACTACATACTCACACGATAAAAACTCTTCTGAGCACAAGCAGGCAGCTTTGTTTATAAAACAGAAGTTAGATGCTGCCAATGGTATATTGATGCCATTAATCAGCGTCAGAATACTTTGCTACAAACAATTACAGCTATTGTTAAGTTTCAGAAAGATTATTTCATTACCGGTGATGAGAAATCTCTGAAACCAATGATCTTAAAGGATGTTGCGGATATTACTGGATTTGATATTTCTACCATTTCCAGAGTAGTAAAAAGTAAATATGCAGATACACCAAACGGTATTGTTTACCTTAAGGATCTGTTCTCAGACAGTTTAACCAATGATGACGGGGAAGAGGTTTCCACTAAAGAGATTAAAACCCACCTTCAGGAGGTTATTAGTAAAGAAAATAAGAGAAAACCATTGACGGATGATGCCTTAGTGGTGATCCTAAAAGAGCAGGGCTATAATATTGCAAGAAGAACGATTGCAAAATATCGTGAACAGCTTAATATTCCGGTTGCGAGATTAAGAAAAGAATTATAATACAATATTTAATAATATAAAAGGTGAACAGATAATGTTCACCTTTTGTTTTTATATAATTTTATAGATATGTAGGATTAAGAGATCAGAAATACGTTGTCACTTATTCTTTTGAAAAGACTGAATGTATTGATCTGTCTTCCATATACTTCATTTTCCCAATATACTTTTCCGTCTTTATAATCATTAATTAAAACAAAACTACCACCATTGATTTTTAAGAATGCTATAGCAGGAAAAGGCAGCTCTTCAAGATCTTCATGTTCCAGTCTTACTACCATGGCTTCAATATCAAAATCATCTTTTAATATATTATAAAAACTGAAAAAGTTGTAATCTTCCACCGGGATGTGGTAGTCTTTTATTTTCTTGACTTTTATATTTTGTTGAATAAATTTTTTCAGTAAAAAATTAAAAGAGGTTAAATAGTTATTTTTTTCAATCATGAATGCGACAGTTTTTAATAGATATAATATGCATTTTCGCTGATGCGATTTCTTGTATTGTGTATACTTATTTTATAAGGAATACTTTCTTTATTTTTAAAATGAAAGTCAATAGTACTGATTGCATTTTTGTTTACTCCTATCCATTTATTGTTTTTAAGCCTATAAAGAGAAAACTGATTGTAATGAAATGTTTGCTCTAGTACGTTAAGAATAACAAGTTTGTTCTGTTCCTGCGGATAAAAAATAATATGGGATCTTCCAATTTTATACGATTGTTCTTCAAGAAAATTAACGTGTTGTTTTTCGGTATAGGAGAGAAGTTTCGATTTGAACAATAAAAACCTGTAATAGATATGTCTGTTGTTTTCCTTTATTTTTTCCTTTATTTTCTTTAAAGAGTAGGTTAGCTTATTGAATGAATAATTGATGCCCTTTGGAGAAATTGAAAAATTGCCTTTAAATTTAATTGGATCAATAAAAAAATACTGATTGTCTTTGACATTGATAAGGTGAATCAGTAGGTATTGCTTTTCAGTTATACTATTAACAATATTTCCTTCTACCCAATGATGAACTACTGCTGAATAGGTAAATTCCTGTACTATATTTTTATGATAATACTTAATTTCCTTTTGAAGTTCAAGTCTTCTTAAAACAAGTGTAAAGCTTTCAATTTCAGTGGTGATATCTGTAATATCTTTGGTATGAACAAGGTCAAATTCAAAGTTACATTCATCAAAACAAAAGTGTCGTCTATTTTCTAAAATATGTGCGTAATCTTTACTCTGTTTAAAAAGATTAATGCATTGCTCATTGTTTCTGAATAAAGTAAAGAATCCCGCGGGATAATTTTTAAGGGGCGAAATAACATCATATTTTTCAATATTTTCTCGGTAAGAAAATATCGGATGTTTCCAAAAATGATATCAATATCGCAATATCCCCAAAAGTCATAATTTTTCAAATATTCCTGAAAAATAAGGCCATAAGCAGGTTTAAAATCACACAGTTTATAGCCATCCAAAATATTGATAGATAAATTCAGTTTTTCACTGGCAATTTTACTGAATTCACTTAGATCATTGATCTTTATAAAATGAACATTGGCTATTTGAAAAGGGGCTTCCAGATTAGTAAATATTAAAAAGTCTACATCCGAATTGTATTTGCAGCTAAACAAGAAATGGTTGAAATAGGAAGGCCATTTTTTTCCAAAATAACAGTTTATTAAAGCAATCCTGGTCATTCTATGTTAGTTTTTTCATATTTAATAATGAGTCATAACTTTTGTGTAAAAAATAATACAAAATAGATTCATAGAGATTAGGTTTTGAAGCAAACATTCTGTTGATGAACATATGAATATAGCTTATTACTATTGATTTAACGATCTGTTCAGACTGTAACTTTTTAATGTCAGCAATATAACTGGCAGTTTTTTTTGTCCTGATATTTATTATTTTACTAATGTCATTATTTTCTGTCAAAAGCTGGAGAAGGTCGCTTCTATGGTTTCTGTATTTATCTTTTAAGGCTGTTTTGGAGTCTTCATCAACCATACTGCCATATCCATTGGCAAGCTGGCTCATTATATCTCTTTTTTCAGTTTGATTATAGCCAAAATCATCCAGGATTCTATCAATTCCTACAACAGCAAATTTCCAGGTAACTGTTTCTGTTAATTCTGCTTCTTTTAGTAATGAACAAACACATTCACTGTCAAAATGGAAAATACTTTCCATATGATCAATGGTAGATTCTCCATATCGCTCAATCTCTCTGTTGTAGGTATCTACAACAATTTTATGGATAATCATTTCCTGATTTAGATATTTATCAAGTAGCTGATAAATCTGATTTGAAATGCTGTGATTCTCAGATGAAGTCAAAAAACGAAGCCTGATATGATGATCTGGATCGCTGTATCGCATAAAAAACCATTTTTTGATAACCCCTTTTTTGATAAGGGTATTGGCAAATTTGCAAATGGCATTTTTGATAATCTGATCGGTAACCTTTGGACTGCTGTAGATTTTATAAAAAAGCCATTCACTTCCCGGAACAAAATTTCTG
The DNA here is from genome assembly GCF_004119455.1 of Chryseobacterium sp. CH25. Taxonomy (GTDB): domain Bacteria; phylum Bacteroidota; class Bacteroidia; order Flavobacteriales; family Weeksellaceae; genus Chryseobacterium. Next base: position 136,812 of record NZ_NRQT01000011.1, on the reverse strand, counting down.
GTTACCGTATTTTTAACGGTAGAAAGTGGTAGTGCTTTGTTTTTTTTGCTGCTTATATTATTCCATGGAATGAGAAACTCATTGCTGTGTATATTACCCTTGGTATCTTTTACGATACTTTCATACTGATGAGAAAGGTTTTCAAAAACCCGTATGTTTTTTTCTTTGGTGAGATGATCCAGCAAAATTTCCAGAGAAACATCCTCATTCATGAATACAGGAAGCTCCATATCTCTTTCTGCAAAAGTAAAGATCTCCGGAATTTTCCTTTCTTTTAAGTAATCTCTGAGAATATTTACAGATGCCTGTTTTTTATTAAAGATTTTCTCATAGGAAAGTTGCCATGATGTTCTTGATAAAATAACATTATTTACCATGACCCTTGGAAGGTAATCATAATTGGTAAACATCCCCCAATTCCAGGAATAAGAAGGACTTGCATTCTGATACTGGAGATCACAAAGGAAATGATAAAGAGGTACTTTATGTAAATTATAATTGTGAGCAGATGAAAGACTTGGAATGACTTCTTTATTGTATTTTTTGGAACGAAGAATAATCCTATCATTTTTGATAGAAATCATCAGATCATTCAGATAAATTGGCTCACTATCCGTACTATGTGGAGTAATAACCGGGATTTCGTATTTTCTTAAACATGGTCTTAGAAGAATATTTCCAATTCTTGGCTGTGGTGTATGGGCAATTTCTGCAATGATTTGATCTTCAAAGAAATTTTCTTCCTGCAATAAAGCCGCTTTTACAGATTCTTCCAACTGGTCATCCATATGACAAAAACGTCCGAGATAAGTTGATGATGATGGACCATCTGTGAACTTATGGAAAATGACAGGCTGTTTTTCCTGATCTTCATAAATTTGTATCAACGAAGACATTGAAAATGGAACATTTTTATTTTCATGTAAAAATGGTACCAAATCGTCTTGGGTAAGATGTATTGAATGATTATTGTTTTGGGCGGCATCAATTAATTTCTTACCTAGAAATTCATTCCATTTTAGAGATCCCCGAATTATATTGGATTTATTTTCAGACTTAAACTGAATTCCCCCAATTAAGTCAGGAGTATCATGATCTGAATGTAATGGGTAATTGATACCTGACAGCGGATCAAGTGCTAATAATAAAGGAATTTCCTGCTGATCGTATCTTGCTGTAAATACTTTTTTGAAATTTTCCAGTGCTTCAATAGTGTCCTCAGCTCCAATTTGAAAGGCTAGGGAAATTACCTTTTTAAAATCTTTAAAAATATTCTTATTAAGTGAATTAGAAACCTTGCCTTTTAATAATTCGGTTTGAAGGACGTTTTTCTTGCTGCTTAGGATTCCTATGGTACTTAAAATTTGATATGCCTTATCAAAAGCATTACCTATTTCACGGGTTTCATTTACTTCATGTACAATTTCAAATATGGAAATCAGCTGAGCGATAAGCTGTGCATCATCGCTATTTTTTTCTGAAACAGGAATTGTTATTCCTTTTAAAAACTGATAGATGGAATCCTGAAAATATTTATCAGTAACCTTTGGAGAAAGTTCACTGACAAGAATTTTTGAATCGATAAGTTCATTGATATAGTCAAAGCTGTCTTCATAGGAAATATCCTGATTGACCAATACTTCTATGATTGATGAAAGCTTCAGCCCATTCTGACAGACTTTTATAATTGAATTTAAATATTTATTTTTTTCTGTAGAAATTACCTCATAGCTCAGCATTGAATCTTTTGAAGAAGGTTCAATATAGCGATATTTGTTTTTAGTACTGTATATTGTATTGTTAGTGTAATATGTACAGGCTTGTCTTATTAATATTTTTTGTTCCAGTAGCTCAACAATATCATGGATAACCTGCATGTCTAGTCGGGCATAAACTTTATCCTGTTCTTTATCCAGTGTTATCAGGGTATGGTGATCCCATTGTCCCATGCTTACTCCGGCATTGGTTCCAAACGGAATAGTTCTGAAATGTATTCTTAGCCAGTACTTAAGTAAAGATTTTTTTATTTTATCAGCTTTCTCTTTTGGCAGTTTTTTTTTATCCCAAAGAATAAGCTGATCATATAAGTCTGGTGAAGATAGATAAATTGCTTTTCGGAAACTTTCTGTATTGATATCTTTTTCCCACTCTTCAATATTTGTTTGTGGAAAAGAAGGAGTTCTCAGTAAATAAAAGTTTAGTCTTTCGATATCGTTATATTTCATCCTATGTTCATTAAATAAATTTTGTCCCAATCCTTAGCTTTGTCAGGATACTGATAATCCAATAATACCATCCCTACTCCGGAAATACCTTCCAGAAGGCCGGTATGTTCTACCCATACATCATTTTTAGGATCATAAGGGAATTTTATTCCTTTTTCGAGCTGTTGTAATGTAATAGACATCCAGTAATCGTGAGCTTCTTTTAGTTCCTCCTGTTGGAAAATTTTGAAGAATTTATTGAAAATATGAGATATTCCCGATGTACCATGGCAGATCCCTGTGTCTACACAATTATATTTTGTACTTTGGAATACTCCCGATTGATCCAATCTTATTTTTGCAGAATTTAAAATAATATTAAGACAGATGTCTTTTAGGTTTTCATCCTGCAAAACGGTATAGGCTTTCCATATGCTGAGTGCTACACCTAAGTCACCATAACACCATGCCAGCCTGTTTGATAATTGTTTTTCACCGGTAACTACATTAATCTTTGAAGGAAATATATGGGCTGCATTTTTATTTTCTTCATAGAGTTTTATAAGAAAGTTAACAGCTCCTCTGATTAATTTCTCGCAGGTTTCTTTCTCACAGTTTTTATGATAACATTCTGCTAAAAAGGAAATGATGGATGGTAAACCATGAGCCAGACCCAGATCGCAAATATTATCTTCTTTTACTATATGATCAATCCAGAAATATGAATTGTTTTGTTCATGTTTTAAATGGTCAATATATGACACTATTTTTGCTACAGTGTCAAATCTTTGAATTTCAATAAAATAAAGACCTAAGCCAATAAGACCTGTAAATAGGTCATATTCTTTCTTGTCTACGCAGGTAGCAAGTAATTCTAAGAAAAATTCGATGGAATCTTCTTCTATTCCATCAATATCTTCATCTGTAATAATGTCGGCAGTATGTAAAAGTCTCATAAAATAGATCACCGCGAGACTGCCAGTGGCGAATGAATAATAAGAAGCTTCGGAAGCCATATCGATGAGGGTTTCAACTTTTTCAATCTCTACATCCTCATTGTAAAATAATGAATAATAACTACTGCCCAGGCTGAAGGTAATATTTTCAGCTTTGTCCTCATTGCATTTTTTTGAAATTTCGTTTAGAAAAAAATCAATTTTATCTTTATACATATTGGCTTAATATTTCGATAGCGGTTAAAGAATCTTTGTGTGATCTGGAGATATTATTAAAGATAAATTCATTGTATCCGTATAATTCTTTAAACTCCAGAAGTTTTTCGTGGAAAAAGCTTCCGTCTCCAATAAGATTTATATTATTTAAATCGATATTGGTACTTTTTTGGGCAACTTTTATTGCTTTTTGTTTTGTTTTATGACAGCAGCCGGAAAAAGTTAATACCATAGAAGGTTCCTTTCCATGTTTTGCTTTGTATTCTGCTTTAAAGTTTTGTAATTCTTCCTTTAAATATTCTTTGTTGGATCCTGTATGAAATATAGATCTTGCAAAATTAAGATCATGTTGTAAGGATACATTCAATCCGGAGTGTGAAGCTCCCATATACCATACATCAGGAATATTACCTTTATAAGGAGGAATGATTAAATCTTTTTTAAGAAATTCACTTTCTTCTCTTAAGAAACTTAAGGTAGATTCCAGTTTTGGAAGGAAGGAAGAAGAATAAGTATCCTTATCCACATCTGTACTAAAGTATTGAAGATCATATTCGCCTACCAGACCTTTTACAAATCCAAGATCTATTCTTTTAGGGTATAAACTTGACAATAGTTTGTAATTATGAGCTACTCTGAATGGACTTTGTAAAGGCAGAATAATGCCTGCAATTCCAATTTTTATTTTATCTGTTAATCCTAATAATATAGGAAGTAACATTTCAGGAGTAGACCAGGCCATATCATGTGCTTTTGAAAAATAATTTTCAGTAACCCAGAATCTTGAGAACCCAATTTCGTCTGCTCTTGTAGCATAATCGATGATATCGTATAATGACTTTTTAGAATTGTTAAGTGAATTTTCTCTGATTCCAAACTCTAAAAGGCCTATTTTTAATTTTTTTGTCATGATAAGCTTTTAAAAGTAGCTACTCCCTGGGGAGTAGCTTTCTTTTGTAAAATGTTCTGATTTATTATGCTGTTGTTGGGCAAATACATGCATCAGAAGATCTAGTACTTCCAGCTGTACATGTCCAGTGTGTACAGTCAAATACAGATGTGAATGCTAGTTTTCCTGCTTTTACAGACTTCATTTCGTCAGAGTTCAATTGTGATAACTTCTCTTTTTTAAGAGTTAACTTTTTTGTAAGCTTTTTGCTCATGGTTAAAAAATTTAAAATTTACCTACTCGTTAGCTTTTCGGTTTCCGCTTTATATGTATTAATTGTAATACCTCATTGATTGATAATGGTAAGTATGAAAAATTGGTTGGATAATAATTAGAGCTGTAAAAATTTTCAAAACAGAATTCATTCTTGTTTTACTCAAATAATTACTCGCGTTTGTCTTTATTGTAGTTTACATCTATATTTGAAATAAAACTTCCCATACTGGTTTCCCATTTTCCTTGGCTCTGCTGATGATATAACAGATCATTTGACAATGTCTTCTTAGCGGATATTCCAAATATGAAATCTATATTATCCTGAGGAATACTCTCCACCAGTTGCAAGGTAATAGCCAGTTTATCCAGATGAGTGTAGATCAGCTTATATTTTTGCAGATCAATAGTTTGCCAACCTGTTGTAGTAGTTTTGAATATGATATTTTCATTAAGAAGAGATTCATAAGGTAATCCGTTCTTAACACTGTATATATTTAATTTTAAAGTAATTTCTTTAAATCTTGAACTGGGAATAATATGAAAATTATAACTGTTAATCTTAGTCCAGTTATAGATACTGAATATTTGGCCTTGTTCAATTGTAGGAACATTTTTATCAAACATTTTAGAGAAGGTAAACATAGGTCTTTTTTTTGCTCCTATTATTTCTCTTTTAGTTTTTTGCCCAGTTAGATTAACTTCCTGGATGATAGTAACTTTTTTGCTTAATTTGATATCAGAATTATTGATGATCTCACTTACCGTAAGTTTTTTATTTTCATATCCATTAGCTTCAATAATGACATCATCATTTTTATTAGTGTCATTAGGAATCTCCAAAGAATATTTACCATTGATATCGGTGATAGTACTTGTTTTTTCTTTCCCTAGGCTTATTGAACTGTATGAAACAGGTTCTCTATCTTCATTCGTGACAATACCCGAAATTTTTTGTGAAAAAACAGGCATAGCAAGTAATAGGGCGCAGATGGCCATTACAATCCTCATCGTTAGTTATTAGTTTTAAATTGTTAATTTTTGTAGTGGCAATATAGGAATTAATTTGTATTAATCACTATCTTAGGAATAAAAATGTGATATTTTTTTTGGTATATACGTGTTTTTTACCAGGAAAAGATGTATTATTTCTATAATATATCAAAAAGTGTTATTAAATTTATAAATAATGATAATTGGTTTATAAACGTTTATTGAAGAGGTTTTCAGTTTATATATCTTCATAATAATTCTAATTTTTATTAGTAAGATTAGAATTTAATTTGACTTTTTATTAAAAAAATAAAATTCACCTTGAATTAGGTGAATTTTATATATTTTTATCTCATTTTTTTAATGAAATTTTGATTTTTTTTAGACAGATGATGGCTAACCGATATTTTTAGTTATAGATTTTTCACATTTTCCAGCCCCAATTCTTTCATAGAAACTTCCCGCATTTCTACTTTCCTTATTTTTCCGGAAATCGTCATCGGGAACTCATCCACAAATTTCCAGTATTTCGGAACTTTATAATGGGCAATCCTTCCTTTGCAATATTCAAGCAGCTCCTGTTCTGTGATTGTAAAACCTTTCCTTACTTTTATCCAGGCCATAACCTCTTCTCCAAATTTATCACTCGGTACTCCAATGATCTGGACATCCAGAATATGGGTATAAGTGTATAAAAAGTCTTCAATTTCTTTAGGGGAGATGTTTTCTCCGCCACGAATGATAAGATCTTTAATTCTGCCGGAAATGGTGATGTAGCCATCTTTATCCATTACTGCCATATCGCCGGTATGCATCCATCGGGCATCATCCAGAACTTTTTTTGTATTTTCGGGATCATTCCAGTATTTCAACATTACAGAATAGCCTCTAGTACAAAGCTCACCATGCTCACCACGTTTCAGAACTTTTCCGCTTTCATCAATAATTTTTATTTCAAGATGATCCTGAACTGTTCCTACTGTACTGACTTGTTTCTCTAATGGAGTTCCTATTAAAGTCTGTGTAGACACGGGGGAGGTTTCCGTCATTCCATAGCAGATGCTCATTTCTTTAATATTCATCAGATTCTCCACTTTCTTCATAATTTCCGGAGGGCATACAGAGCCAGCCATTACACCGGTTCTTAAACTCGAGAAATCATATGAATCAAAATCTTTTACGGCAAGTTCAGCAATAAACATAGTAGGAACGCCGTAAAGAGAGGTGCATTTTTCATCCGAAACAGCCTTTAAGGTAATTTCGGGATCAAAATTGTCATTAGGAATTACCATACAGGCGCCGTGAGTAGTACAGCAGATATTTCCGATCACCATTCCGAAACAGTGATAAAAAGGAACAGGAATACAGACACGGTCTTTTTCTGTATATTTTAATCTAATACCAATAAAATATCCGTTATTTAAAATGTTGTGATGAGAAAGTGTAACTCCTTTTGGGAAACCAGTGGTTCCTGAAGTATATTGAATATTGACTGGATCATCAAACTGTACATGTTCTTCAAAGCTGTGGAGTACTTCATCTGAAATCTCCTGGCCGTTGTTTACGAAGTCTTCCCAATTATCATCAAAGAAAATTTCGTGTTCTAAAGTGGGGCAGACTTCCTTGGCATATTCAACCATTTCCTTATAGTTGCTGGTTTTAAAACTTAAGGAAGAAAAAATAAAGCGGACTTCAGACTGATTGAGTACATATGTGAGTTCATGAGTCCTATAAGCCGGATTGATGTTCACTAGAATAGTTCCGATCCTGGCTGTAGCATATTGCAGAAGTACCCATTCATAGCGGTTGGAAGCCCATATTCCGATTCTGTCACCAGTTTTTGCTCCTAGAAATATCAGAGCCTTGGCAATAGCAGTTGTTTGATTGTAAAATTCTTGGTAAGTAGCTCTGTAACCCTGATGAACACAGACAAGTGCTTCTTGATTAGGAAATTTTTCGACAGTACTTTTAAGATTTCCTCCAATAGTCTGTCCTAATAATGGAACCTCAGAAGCTCCATACACATATGATAAAGGCATAGTAAAAAGATTTGGTGTACTAAAATTAACAATAATATCTTGAACTATAGCCTATGAATGCTAATTTTCCTGAGAATCTATCTCTTTAAGCTGCTTTAGATTTTTATCCAGTTTTTTGATGATACTGCCATATACCAGTCTGTAATATACCCAGATCATAGATATAGCCAATAAAGTACTGATGGTAATGGCAACAATAATGACCGTAAGGTCGGAACCGGAAGGCTGTATATTTTGAGAGTTTAAAGTATAAAATATAAAAGCAACCAATACAAAAGTAAACATAAGAAGCAATACAATACTGATCAGAATGAAAGCATTGACTGTTTTTTTGAAATTGATGATTCTTGTAATAAGACCTTTAAGGTTTTCCTCAATTTTTATTTTACGATAATTCTGATAGAATTTCAGAACAAAATAAGCGGTAATTAATACGCTCAGAATTTTAATAGCTAAATAAAAATGACTGAAATTGTTTTCCACCTCAGGAGCTTCATGAGTACCCAGTTTTTCCAATATTTTACGGAAACCATCAGATTCATCATCCTGAAAGAAATAGAATAAGCCCAAAACAGAAAAGAACAGAAACTCAAAAACACTGATCCAGAAAATATATTTTACGTAATTACGTGATTTTCTATTCAGCATCTGACGAATCTCGCTGTTATCATATTTTGTTTCTACAGGTTGTTCCTGCCATGTTTTTTTAAAACTATCTAAATCAAATTCAGGCATATTTTTCCATCTGTTCTTTAAGGGTTTTCTTTAATCTGTTCATTTTCACGCGTGCATTAACTTCAGTAATTCCGAGGTTTTCTGCAATGTCCTTGTAAGGCAGATCGTCAAGATACATCATGACAATGGCTCTTTCTATATTAGGAAGAGTCTTGATTACAGTATACAAAAGCGAGACCTGTTGCTGTTTTTCGTCATCATCTTCCACAAAATCTTTGTGGTTGATATCCAGTTCATTTGTAGGAAGGCTTTTGCTTTTTTTTCTAAAGAGGGTAATGGCTGTATTGAGCGCTACACGGTACATCCATGTTGAAATCTTGGAATTTCCTTTGAAAGAGTCATAACTTCTCCAGAGTTGAAGTACAATTTCCTGGAAAAGATCCTCTTCATCCTCCAGCGAATTGGTGTATAAGCGCGATACTTTAATAATCAGTCCCTGATTATCTTTGATGAGCTGCGCAAATTCTTTTTCTCTGGAATCCATAGATGTATAATGGCACGAAGATAATAATAATGTGGTAATTGCGGAAAAATAATTATAGTGAATAGCAAATGAGTAAAGAATGATAAGGAAATAAACGGATGTGTAAGCTGACAATTCATCCTTTTTCCCATGAATTTTATGTACCTTTGCAGCCGCGAGAAAATCGGCCTGTTGATTTCCCGTTTACGGGAGGTAGGAAAGTCCGGACACCATAGAGCAGCAAAGCGGATAACATCCGTCACCCGTGAGGGTAGGACAAGTGCAACAGAAAGCAGGTACAGTTCGGCTGTAGTGAAACCAGGTAAACTCTTTGCGGTGCAATGGTAAGTATATCGGTTCTTTTCAGCAATGGAAATAGGGGCGGCTCGTCCTGAAAACCGAGGGGTAATCAGCTCAAGTGTTGCAGCAATGTAACACGTAGATAAATAACAGGCGCTTCTTCGGGAGTACAAAATCCGGCTTATAGATTTTCTCGTGATTTTTAAAAAAACTATTAATTCATGAATAAAAATTATCTACCTTTCTTAAGATTGGTTTATTTTCAGTTGTTACTTTTTCTTGCTCCGGGAGTTCGGATGACCTTAATGAAATCACTCCTAATACCGGTATTGGAACTGCAGAAAACTCTATTTCACTAGTATCTTTAAAAACACAGGCATCCATTCATACTTCTTTTGGGTTTTATTTTAAGGGAGGCATTAAAGAAGATATCAATAATGTTAATTGGGATTTTGGAGATGGCAGTACTTATTACGGAAATGGTTCCTTGGAGGCTATTTATCATAATTATAAAGAAGCCGGAAACTATACTGTAAAAGCAACACTGCTACTGGCGAATGGAAAAAGTGTTGAAAAATCTGTAAAAGTAACAGTTACCAATACCAATGTTTTAAGAATTAAAAAAATTACCATCATTTCTATTCCGCAGAAAAAAAATAATTTGAAATTGGTTTACAGCGGGGGAGTTTCATCTTGGGAGAATTTTACAGGCGCATGGGATGAGAGCAAAAGCTACAATACAGCTAGTCCCGATAAATTTGCTGATATATTTATAGAAGTTGCAAAAGTTTTCTCAGCTCCAGCTCCAGGTGATCCACATAATCTGTTAGTATCACATTTTGAACCCTTAGTAACAACAGGCATTTATCCCAACCAAATGAACCTTGGATTTGATCTTACAGGATATAATGTTTTTATGGGGTATGAAACATTACAATCTGTAAATATTGTTTTTAAGGATAGTGATGCTGATAACTCATTATTGGAAAATGGAGGGCAGGATGAATTTATTGCACTTTATTCTATTCCACTTTCCGAATTTACAGGTACTTCAAAAACATTTAACTATGGAGAACTTTCATTCAAAGTTGATTTCGAGAAATCATAAATTATAAAAAAAGCTCAATTGAGGCTTTTTTTATTCATTTTCCAACTGCTTTTTAGCTTCCTGTAATTCCAATCTGTCTTTTTCCGAAAGCTGTGGATATTTAAGATTCATTTTTTCCAGAGTATCTATAATAATCTGAATAGCTGCCGTTCTTGCAAACCATTTATTGTCTGCGGGAAGCACATACCATGGTGCGTGATCCTTTGAGGTTTCGTTGATCGCTGTTTCGTAAGCTTCCATATACTGATCGAATAACGCCCTTTCCGGAAGATCTCCTGCAGAAAATTTCCAGTTTTTTTCCTGTTCATTGATTCTGTCTAATAATCTTTTCTTTTGTTCTTCTTTAGATACATTCAGAAAGATTTTGATGATGGTAGTCCCGTTTTGGGCAAGATGTTTTTCAAAATTTCTGATACTTTCATAGCGGTTTTCCCAGAATTTATTGTCAAAATCGTCTACTGAAGACCATGTTTTTTCACTTAAATTATATTCAGGATGAACTTTGCAGACTAAAACACTTTCATAGTGTGAGCGGTTAAAAATCCCAATCATTCCTTTCTGAGGCAGAGCCAGATAATGTCTCCACAGAAAATCATGTGAATATTCCTTTGAACTTGGGGTTTTAAAGCTGGTTACATTACATCCCTGAGGATTTACCCCGCCAAAAACATGTTCAATCATACTGTCTTTCCCGGCAGCATCCATAGCCTGAAGTACAACAAGCAGAGATTGACTTCCATCAGCATAAAGCCTTTCCTGCAATTCTCGCAGTTTTTCTTTTTCCTGGATTAATAATTGAGTTCCCTCTTCTTTGGTAAGCTTTCCCTTGTATGATGTAGAGGCTTTTTTAATGGAAAATTTTCCATTTACCTTAAAGTCGTCTGAGAAATTGGTGTCCATATATTTTTTATTTAAAGATAAAAGATAAAAGATAAAAGATAAAAGATAAAAGATAAAAGATAAAAGATAAAAGATAAAAGATAAAAGATAAAAGATATTGTTGCTAAACCTCTATAGACAATTAATGAGATAGCTATTAATAAAATATGCAGTATGATCTGTGAAAATCTGTGCTATCTGTAGGAATAAAATATTCACATGGTCTTTATCCGCATCAATTTAAGTGGTCTTTAGCCAAAACCTAAAAGAATAAATCTTCATTTTCTAACATCCAGTGTATCCATTACCATAAATATAATAAAAAAACCGTCTCAAGAGAGACGGTTTCTTTATTTTGTAAGTAGAGAATTACTTTGTAGCTTTTTTAGCAATTTTTGCAGCTTTTTTCTCAGCTTTAGCAGCTTCTTTCTGCTCAGCAGGAGTTAATACTTTTGGCTCAGGAGCATTAGCGTCTACGTTTCCTTTGATGTAGATTACGCTTCTGCTGTTGGCAGGGTCGTTAGAGAAAACTTCAATCATTTTGTTGAATCCACCTGTAAGAGCAGTGTTATATCCAACTTTGATCTTAGCAGATTTTCCTGGCATGATCGGATCTTGGCTGAACTCAGGAGTCGTACATCCACAAGATGGTTTTACGTTTGAAATGATCAAAGGCTTGTCACCTGTATTTGTTACTGTAAAGAATCTTGTACCATCAGAACTAGGCTTAATGCTACCATAGTCGAAAGTAGTTTTATCAAACGTAATAGTTTGTGCAGATGCTAGAGCAAATGTTCCGAATAATGCAATTCCTGCAATTAATTTCTTCATATTCTTGAATGTTAATATGTTTGTTAGATAAATTTTGTGAAACAAAGTTAAAAATTATTTTAATTCATGCTTAAAAATTTTTTTCTTTAGACTATTTTTGCAAATTGCAAGCCAAAGAAATAGAATTTATGCAGATTTCAGAAAAGTACAATCCACAGGAAACAGAACAGAAATGGTACAATTACTGGTTGGAAAACAAATATTTCCACTCAGAACCTAATGACAAACCACCATATACCATTGTTATTCCGCCACCAAACGTGACGGGGATATTACACATGGGGCATATGTTGAACAATACCATTCAAGATGTTCTGGTCCGTCGTGCAAGAATGCGCGGGTTTAACGCTTGTTGGATTCCGGGAACAGATCACGCTTCCATTGCTACCGAAGCTAAAGTTGTTGCTAAACTGAAGTCTGAAGGAGTCAATAAGTCTGATATTACCCGTGAACAATTCCTTGAGCACGCTTGGGAATGGACGAATAAATACGGAGGAACAATCCTTGAGCAGCTTAAAAAATTAGGATGTTCATGTGATTGGGACAGAACCCGTTTCACGATGGAGGATAAGCTTTCCCAACAGGTTATCAAAAGCTTTGTAGATCTTTATAACAAAGGATTAATCTACAGAGGATACAGAATGGTAAACTGGGATCCGGAAGCGAAGACCAATATTTCAGATGAAGAAGTAATCTTTAAAGAGCAGAACGGAAAACTATATTTCCTTAAATATAAGATTGAAGGATCAGAAGAGTTCCTTTCCGTAGCCACTACACGTCCTGAAACTATTTTCGGGGATACTGCTGTGTGTATCAATCCTAATGATGAGAGATATGCTCACTTAAAAGGTAAGAATGTAATCGTACCAATCGTTAACAGAGTAATTCCTATCATTGAAGACGAATATGTTGATATTGAGTTTGGAACAGGTGCTTTAAAAATCACTCCTGCACACGATACTAATGACTACGAGATCGGACAGAAACATCAGTTGAAAATGATTGATGCACTAGATGATGACGGAAACCTTAACGAGCATGGTCTTCATTATGCAGGACAGAACAGATTTGACGTAAGAAAGCAGATCGCAAAAGAATTAGAAGAGAAAGATCTTTTACTGAAAGCAGAAGATTATGTAAATAAAGTAGGAACTTCTGAAAGAACAGGAGCTGTTATTGAACCTAAAGTTTCAGTACAGTGGTTCCTTAAAATGTCTGAAATTGCTAAACCAGCATTGGATGTAGTAATGGATGACGAAGTGAAATTCTATCCGGATAAGTTTAAAAATACTTACAAATACTGGATGGAAAACATCCGTGACTGGAATATTTCCCGTCAGCTTTGGTGGGGACAGCAAATTCCTGCGTACTACTATGGAGCAGGAGATGAAGATTTTGTAGTAGCTGAAACCAAAGAAGAAGCTTTAGAATTAGCAAAACAAAAAACAGGAAATCAGGCATTGACAATTGACGGTCTTAGACAGGACGATGATGCATTGGATACCTGGTTCTCTTCATGGTTATGGCCAATGTCTGTATTCGATGGATTACTTGATCCTGAAAATAAAGACATCAACTATTACTATCCAACTGCTGACTTGGTGACAGGACCGGATATTATTTTCTTCTGGGTAGCCAGAATGATTATGGCTGGATTGGAGTACAGAAAAGAAGTTCCATTCAAAAATGTTTATTTCACAGGAATTGTAAGAGATAAGCAAAGAAGAAAGATGTCAAAATCTTTAGGGAACTCTCCGGATCCACTTGAACTGATGGAAAAATATGGAGCTGATGGAGTTCGTGTAGGAATTCTATTGAGTTCTGCAGCAGGAAATGACCTTCTTTTTGATGAAGATTTAATGCTTCAGGGAAGAAACTTCATGACGAAAATCTGGAATGCATTCCGTTTAATCAACATGTGGAATCATGAAGATAAGCCAGCAATTGCAACAGATAACCAGGCTATCGAATGGTTCGAAAATAAATTAAATAAAACAATTGTTGAAATCAATGATCAGTTCGAGAAATTCAGAATTTCGGATGCCCTTCACTTGATCTATAAATTAATTTGGGACGATTTTTGTGGTTGGTACCTGGAAGCTATTAAACCTAACTATGGAGAAGGAATTTCTAAAGAGGTTTATAGCAAAACAATATACTTCTTTGAGGAGTTGATGAAGTTACTTCACCCGTTCATGCCTTTCTTAACAGAAGAATTATGGCAGACGATTTCAGAAAGAAATATTGAAGAAGCTTTAGTTATTGCTCAGCAGAAAGAAGCAGGTGCATTTGATGAGACGATCATTAAAAACTTTGAAACCGCAGCAGAATTGATCTCTGGAGTTAGAAATTACCGTCAGACAAAAGGAATTTCTCCAAGAGAGGCAGCTGAAATCTATACCAATGCTTCTGAATTTGCTAATGAAGCGGTAGTAAGAAAACTGGCTAACGTTTCTGAAATTCATTTCGGACAGAAAACAGATAAGCCAAGCTTTACATTCCTGGTTGGTGCAACGGAAGTTTCTATTCCTTTAAGTGAAAACTTAGATTTAGGAGAAGAAAAAGCTAAAACTGAAGAAGAATTAAAATATCTGAAAGGATTCTTGATTTCAGTAGATAAAAAACTTTCCAACGAAAAATTTGTGGCTAATGCTAAACCTGAAATTGTAGAGGTAGAGCGTAAGAAACAAAAAGATGCTCTTGACAAGATTGCAATCTTGGAAGAGAAGCTGAAAAGTTTGTAATTTTAAAATAAAGACAATGCGTTGTCTTAATATCAGGCTGGGTACAGATGAAAACTTGTATCCAGCTGATGGTTTAAAAAAGATATAAAATGACACATATAGAAAACATAAAAAAACTATTTTCGAAGGACTTTGTAGAAAGTCCCTTGTTAGAAAGTTTTGAAGTAGGGAAGATCTATCTTTCCAGTGGAAAGCTGGTAGCTTGTGATCCTTTAATCACCAATGATATGCTTCCTTTTTCTGCAGAATTTCCCAAAGGAGAATTTTCTGTAATGCTGCATAAGGAGAGAGACAGTAATTGTGTTGCCTATGCAGAAATTATTTTTAATACTGCAGAAATTAAAGACTGGAAGCTGGCGACTACTGAAGGACAGAATTTAAAAGAACTGAAAGAAGGAGAAGTTTTTGGATACCCTGTAGAAAGTGGTATGGGCTGCTTCATGGATGTGGATACTCAAAACAGCCTTAACGAGCTGGAACAGAAACTTTATCATAACAAAGGCGGAGACTTTATGGGGATTTATGAGGAATTCTTCCATGAATATTTCTTTGATGAAAACGGAGCAATAGATCAATATGCATTTCTAAAGCCTTCAGAAGCTCATCCCGGGACTATATTTGCTACCGAGACAGGATATGGAGAAGGTTTTTATGCAAGTTATATTGCTTATGATAAAAATCAATCACCAGTGAAAATTATTACAGAATTTATTGAAATAAGTTAGGTAAAATTAGTTATTTTTGGCACGGAATTTAGTCTGTTATAATTTTTAAACTAATATCAAACACAATGAATTTCTCATCAGAACAACCGAAAATTATCGTTGTAGGTAGCTCCTCAATAGATCTTGTTTTGGAAACCGATAAACTTCCATCGCCTAACGAAACCGTTTTGGCTGTTAATTCAGAGAGCTATTTTGGTGGGAAAGGTGCCAATCAGGCAGTAGGAACTGCAAGATTGGGAGCCAGCGTTTATTTTATAGGTTGTGTTGGAATGGATCCTTTGGGACAGCAGATCATGAGAAATCTGGTGAGCGAAGGTGTGAATGTAGGTTTTGTACATGAAACAGATAAAGAATCCACAGGAACAGCTTACGTAACTACATCAGAAGGAAATGCCGCTATCGTGGTAGTACCCGCAGCGAATAAGTATCTGAAGGTTTCCCATATTGATGAGGCCGACCGCTATTTTCATACCTCTGATCTTGTTCTTATACAGCTTGAAGTTTCTATGGATGTTGTAGAGTATACGGTAAGAAAAGCCAAGAAGTATGGCAAAAAAGTAGGACTGTATGCTTCTCCTGCAATGAGGGTCAATGATGCCATTCTTGAGGAGGTGGATTTTATTGTAGCTAAAAGTAATGAGCTGTTTATCATTTTTGGCGAAGAAAAAAGAGAAGAGGTTCTTAAAAAATACTTTAATAAGGTATTTGTAAGAGATGATACCAATTCTACCGTTTATTTTGATGGTACAGAAATGAAGTATTACAGAAAGAATAAAGAAAAGACCGTTTATAAGATGGGAATGGGAGATGCATTTACTTCAGGATTTGCAATCGCACTCTGTCATGGAAACTCTATTGAAGATTGTGTGAAGTTTGGAAATGAAGTTTCTTCAAGGGTTTCAGGAAGTAAAGGTTCGCAAACCGGTCTGCCAAGAATGTCGGATTTCATTTCTTAAAGCTATTTCCTGCATATCGAAAGTTTAAAACTAAACATAATAATATATTGAAAATGTCCACTTTTATAGTGGATTTTTTCTTTTTATCCTATGGAAAAACTAATACTTACCACAGAAGACCATGCCACCCTTACTGCCCATCTTTTCAGCCTGAAAAAATAATGGAAAATTATTGCTTATTAATTCTGCAACAGGGGTAAAACAGCAGGTGTATTTTTCTTTTGCCCAATATTTTTCGGAACAGGGGTTTACTGTGATTACTTATGATTACAGAGGAATAGGACTGTCCAAACCAGAAAATATGAAAGGATTCCATGGATCTATGAGGATTTGGGGTTCAAAGGATTATAAAACATTAACCACATACATTAAAAATCAGTTTCCGGAGTATAGAAAATTCTGTCTGGGACATTCCGTAGGTGCTTTGATTTTAGGAATGAATAAAGATTCTGAAATGTTTGAAGAATTGGTGTTTGTAGGAACTCAAAATGCTTTTGTAGGAAATCTCAGGCTGAAGACAAAAATTGAAGCTTATCTCGGGTTTGGAATTGTGCAGCCATTAACCACTTCATTGTTAGGATACTTTCCTGCCAATTGGTTTGGGCTTGGAGAAAGTCTTCCAAAAAATTGCGCATATGACTGGAGAACCTTAATTTTAAACAAAAAATCAACCAACAGACTGTTGGAGAAGATTGATGATTATTCTAAAAACTTAACACAGAAAGTATTTGTAGTTCGTGCAGAAGATGATGTCTGGTTAACGGAAAAAGGAGTTTTGAGTCTTTTAAACAATACCTATCCTAATCTTGCACCCACTTACAGACTGGTAAAAACTTCAGAGTCTGAAAAAAAAGAAATCGGACACGTTAATTTTTTTAGAAGCTATAATCAAAAGCTCTGGAATATTATTTTAAATGAACTGATAGATTAATGAAAAGTACAATTAGCAACACCGTAGAATTTGTAAAGGAAAAATTAGAGGGAGCAGAAGCAGGACACGACTGGTTTCATATTGAAAGAGTGTGGAAGCTTGCTAAAAAAATAGCAGAAACGGAGAAAGACTGTGATCCGAATGTGGTAGAATTATCGGCATTGTTGCATGATATTGCAGATCCTAAATTCCATAACGGAGATGAAACAATAGCACCAAGGATTTCCAGAGAATTTTTAGAAAGTCAGAATGTTCCCAATGAAACCATTGAAAAGGTTTTATTTGTGATTGAGAATATTTCATTTAAAAATAGAAGCCAGGCACCGGCTAATCCACCTATTGAACTGAAAATTGTACAGGATGCCGATCGTATTGACGCTATTGGGGCTATAGGAATTGCAAGAACATTCAACTTTGGAGGGTTTAAAAACAATCCGATGTATGATCCCAATGTTCAGCCAGATTTAAATATGTCTAAAGAACAGTATAAAAAGTCTAATGGGACAACAATCAATCATTTCTATGAAAAATTATTGTTACTGAAGGATTTGATGAATACCGAACATGGGAAGAAAATGGCTCAGGAAAGACATGATTATATGCTGAATTTCCTTGACCAGTTCTATAATGAGTGGAATGTAGATTAAGATTCTCTCAAAAAATCTGAAATCAGTATCTTTGCAGTATGGTATTTATCATTCTTGTTATCTTTTGGGCGTGTATATTTTCTCTGATTTTATATAAAATAAAATCGGGAAGAATGGCAAAATGGGCAAGACTGTTCCGTATTGTAACAGTAGTTTCTTCTATTTCAGTTTTTACTTATTGGTTTGTAAAGAAAAGTGCAGTGGCGTTTGTAGATAACTCTGTAGGATTACAGGTTATTAATAAACTTCCGCAAGCGTTGGATTTTTATCTGATCAATGTTAATAAAATTGATAATACAACTAAGCTTGAGCCTAAACATATCGGGAAAATACGTCCGGAATATTACAGAATAGAATATCTGAAAATGGACAAGTCTGATGAGTACTGGATTGTAGGTTATCTTGGAAAAAAGAATCTGGTTTATTTTTCACAGCATTCTGTTCCCAATAAAAATATAGATCAGATTGTAGAAGTGCAGAACTATATCAACCAAAGTATGAAATTATCTGATGCTGCTAAAAAGCAGGTTGATGCCTATAATTATGAAAATACGAAGCTTGGAATCTGGATTACATTGGATTTTCTGCTTCTATTCCTTAATCTGGTATTGCTTCTGAAGAAAAATAATAAGAACTAAATTATATTATATATTCTCTCGCAGATTTTGTATCCGGCAGATGATGATGTTTTATCAGTCTGTTGTATTTGCAAAATCTGCGAGAGTTTTTTATTAAGGATAATCAAGAATATGCATAATCTGTTCTTTTACTTCCTCAGGACATTCTCGTATTAATTTGTCTTTATTATGTTTGCTGATCTGGTGTGGCTCCAGCCATTCTGTTTTGTTGGAGTTCAGGCTGTGGTTATCATATACTCTTTTTATGCTGTGGTCTTCATAGAAGGTATATTCATCTCCAAGCCAGTTGCTGGAGATACTGATTGTACAAATTTCCTTTTTCATGACATTTATTTTTTTAAGTATACCTTTTTCAGATTGAATAGGGTATTACTCTAATGTATAAAATTTTCCGTTATGAAAAGGCTTTTGTTGTAATTTGACCTGTAAATTTAAATTAGTCTATTTAAAATTTTAATTAAAACAATGTTCCTGTACTTTCAGTAGCCATTTTAGGCATATGGATGTCTGTTTTCCATTCTTCATTCATTTTTTTGATGAAATAGGAAGAAAGAAGTGGAGAAGCTTTTTCAATATTCTGGTGTACGAAGAAATAGAGATTCTGAAGACCATCTTTTTTCCATTGGGTAAGGTGTTTTAACCAGTCATCCAGCCTTTCATAATCACTTTCTGCATTAGCTCCTACGTAACGGATAAACGCATTGGGAGTGGTAAGACGCATATGAAGCATATCTCTTCTTCCAGCGGTATCTACAATGATATTGGTGATATTATAGGCTTCAAAGAGCTCACAGGTAGTATTCAGGATTTCTTCATCAGTAAACCATTCGGTATTTCTCAGTTCTATGGCAAGAGGAACTTCTTTAGGCCACTCTTTTACGAATTTTTCCAGTCTGTCATAATCTTTGGGTTTAAAATTATCATGAAGCTGAAGAAATGCCATTCCCAGTTTTTCATCAAAATTAATAACAGCTGATGCAAAATGAGTAACAGGATCTGTAACATCAATCAGTCTTCTGAAGTGAGAGACGGTATTGGTGATCTTAGGGAAGAATTTGAAGTTTTCGGGAGTTTTTTCTTTCCATGTTTTTACCTGATCCGGGGTAGGCATTCCGTAAAAGGTAGCATTCAGTTCAATAGAATTAAATTGAGTGGCATAATAGGTTAATTCATCCTTGGTTCCTTTAGGGTAAAATCCTTTAAGGTCAGTTTTATTCCATTTAGCACATCCGATAGAAATATTTTCCAGTCCCTTTTTATTAAGGCTTAAAATTTCTTTGGTTCTGGAGTGATCTTTGGGAAGGGTGAAGTCTATTTTTGATGGGTCTTCTACTTGTCCGAATTTCATATTAAGCGGTTTTAATGTTTAAAATTAATCATTTTTTTGCTGTAATTTTCATAGAAAGAATATAAAATGAGGAGAAAAATCAGCTGTGAACATTAAGTTTTTTTTAAGGAAATATTAAACTTTATGTTACGCAATGTTAATTCTATGTTACCATACTTCATATTGAGTCGGTATAATTTTACAGCAAGTTTTGTAGCAATAAAAATATGAAGAAAAAATTGATCTGTGCGTTTGCTTTATTATCTTTTGGATTTGCATTTTCACAGGAAACAAGCTCTAAAATTTTTGGAAGATTAAAAGGAACATCTTCCGAAGTTACCGTAAAGGTAGTGCATATTCCTACCAACAGTACTTTTGAAACTAAAAGTAACAGCAAAGGACAGTTTAGCTTAGACAATCTTCAACCTGGAGGTCCTTATAAAATTGAGATATCAGACGGTTCACAGATTATTTATGAGAATCCTAATCTGCAGCTTTCTTTAGGAAATAATGATTTGCCTGTAGTAGAGGTAGGTAATAAGGAAAAAACGATTGATGAGGTGAAGATCACTTCAAAAAAGACCAATGTAAAATATGGAGTGGGAATCAATCAGGCCCAGATCTCCGGATTACCTAATATTAACCGTGGGATTCAGGATGTGACCAAGCTAATTCCACAAAGTGCCAATAACTCTTTTAACGGAACCAATTTCCGTTATAATAATGTTACTATTGATGGTTCTATTAATAATGACGCTATTGGTTTCAGTCCTTCATTAGGCGGGCAGACAGGAACTTCAGGAATGCCTGGAAGCAGTACGCGATCCAATTCTATCAGTTTGGATGCGATTCAGGATGTACAGGTCTATATTGCTCCTTATGACGTGAAGCTTGGAAATTTTCTTGGCGGAAGTATCAATGCCGTAACCAGAAGTGGAAGCAATGATGTTACAGGTTCCATGTATGTATATGGCAGAAATGCTGCAATTACCGGAAGAAACAGAGTAGGGGATAACTCTAAAATGCCAAGTGATTTCTCAGATTTTATTTATGGAGGAAGAGTAGGACTACCTGTAGTGAGAGATAAGGTATTTTTATTCACAAACCTTGAATACACTAAAAGAGTAGACCCAATATTTTATAATGCAAACGATCCTAATGCTTTGATAGATGAATCTGTGGCTCAGAAACTTTCAGATTTTGTACAAAAGAAATACGGATTTAATATAGGAAGTTTTAACGGATACAATAACTTCTCTGAAAGTGCTAAACTTTTTAATAAGTTAGACTGGAAGATTAATGATAAACATACATTATCCATCAAAAATAATACAGTATTTTCTCAGGCTTCCAACTTAGAGAGAGATGGTGCCAACTTCAGGTTTTCCAGTATGGATTTTGTTCAGAAAAATACAGCATCCACAACTACCCTTGAGCTGAAAAGCCGTTTTAATGATAAATGGAATAACAATTTAGTGGTTGGATATTCCTCTATTCATGATTACAGAGATCCTACATCCAGTAATGCAATGTTCCCACAGGTGGAAATTACTCACAACGGTGGAACTATTTTGTTTGGTAATGACAGGGAAGCTACAGTTTTCAACATGAAACAGAAGACTTTTGAGATTACCGATAATCTTACCTATAAGACAGGAAATCATACATTCTTATTAGGAACTCACAATGAGTTATACAATATCAATTATGGCTTTGTAAATGCTTTGAACGGAAGAATATCTTATAAATCGTTAAATGATTTTTATAATGGAACTCCTGCCAGAATAAGAGGAACCTATCCATTCAACGGAGACAGCAGACAGACTCTTTTCGATAATCCTTATGCTCAATATAAAGTAAACCTTCTTTCATTATATCTACAGGATGAAATTAATTGGGGGAGAGTGAGACTTTCACCTGGAGTAAGAGTAGACTATACAGATTTACCTAATAAACCACAGCTTAGTCCGCAGGTTAATAAATCTCCTCAAGATCCTTATTTTGGAAATACTTATAATTATACTCTGCTAAGCCAGTTAACCAATAGTTATCTTAATAAGCCGACACTGTCACCAAGATTAGGGTTTACCATTGATGTTACGGAAGACAGATCTATGGTGTTAAGAGGAGGTTCCGGTATTTTTGTAGGAAGAATTCCGTTTGCATGGTTAGGGTATGCATATTATAATGATGGCGTTGGTTTCGGAAGTTATGATTATAATGCACCAACAGCGGCACAGATTGCCACTAACGGAGATCCTCTGGTTGGAGCTAATTTCTCAAAATGGCAGAATTCATCGAAAGTACAGGTTGACCTTATTGATAACAACTTTAAGATGCCAAGAGTCTGGAGAAGTTCCCTGGCATTTGATTATACGCTTGCAGGATATAAACTGACCTTGGAAGGGATTTATACAAAAGTACTGTATGATCTGAAATTCCAGCAGGTGAATAAAACGGATAATGTGACATACTACAGTTATGATGTGAATCACGAAATGCCAATCTATACAACGAATATCAACAGTAATTTCTCTAATGCTTATTTACTGTCGAATACCAAAGAAGGATACCGTTACAATCTGACGGCTCAGATTTCAAAATCATATCATTTTGGATTTAATTTCTTTGCTGCCTATACGTATGGTGATGCTAAGGATATCACAAATGGTATCAGAAACTCTATGGAAAGTAACTGGCAGATGAACCAATCATTGACTCCAAATGATCCTCAGTTAACGACTTCCAATTTTGCGATCAAGCACAGAGTTGTTGCTAACCTTGGATATGCCTTTAATATTTCAAAATCTAACAGGTTGTATACCAATGTGTACTTTAATGCACAGTCAGGAAATCCTTTCTCATGGGGATTTGTAAACAGCACCATTGCCAATACAGGACAAGCGGCCGGTCTTGCTTATATCTTTAAAGATGCTGCTGAAGCTGCGAAATATATTGTTCCAATCAAAGACGGATCGGGGAACGTATTGGTAACCGCTCAACAACAGGTTGCAGATTATGAAAACTTCGTTAATAACAATGATTACCTGAAATCCAGAAGAGGAAAATTTACTGAAAGAAATGGAGATAACACTCCCTGGAATGTTCAGGCAGATATCAGAATTATGGATGAGATCAGGTTGAGTGAAAAATCTAAAAACAATATTCAGATCTCTTTAAGTATCATCAATTTTACCAATTTACTCAATAAAGACTGGGGTAAGGTGTACTTTGTACCGAATACATTTAACTCTACGGCAAGTGTAGGGCTTACAAAAGCAGGAAATATTGCTGCAGGGCAACCATCCGCCGGAGATCCTACTTATACCTTTAAAACACCAGGATCTGCTTATACGATTGATCAGTTTGCATCAAGATTTCAGGCTCAGCTTGGGGTGAGATATAATTTTTAATACTTCTTTTTACAAATACTTCTTTCAAAGGTCCGGATTTTCTTTCCGGGCCTTTTTGCTGTTTAAAATAATAAAAGAAATAATATTGCTTATCTGGGAGCAATATCATTTCTTTCATTCTATCAAAAAAAATTAATTCTTATTTTACCGTTTGTGTTACCATTCTGTTTGAATGGTAGCATAGATACAGCCGGTAGTTTTTAGATTAACAGTAATTGTAGCCGGAACAGATCGATAGGCGGTGTCTCCATAAGGCTCAACAATTTTACCATTTGAATCTTTAACTGTTCTTCCTTTTACAGTATAGGTCATTGTTGCTGTTCCTGTAAATCCGCTTGATGGGTTGAATGTCACAATACCTGTTGATTTGTTGTAGGTCCATGTTCCTGCAGGAGTTACTTTTTTACGGTACAGGGTAAGATCTATATCGCTGGTCTTTGTAAAACTGAATGTTGAATAATCAATATTGGCATTGCTTCCAGTAGGTGGAGTAGTAATACTGATAGGACCTTTGTACGCTATATCGTTATTGAAAACAGGGATGTTAACCGGTTGAAATTTACACGTAGAAGCTACATCATCATTTGTTACTGCTGAATATGGAAGAGTTAATTTCACATTTCTGATAATATGTTGCTGGAATGCCGCTCCTGTAGAAGCTGCAAAACCTAACTTCAGAAAGGAAGGAGTTGTAGCATTAAGTGTTTGGGAAGTTGCAGCTCCCTCTACATCCGAATTATTAAAGTCAGAAGTTTGAGGATTGGCATTTTCCGTATAAGGCACCGAGGTTTTATAATGATAATAATTGATAACATTAACAGGCGTTCCGTTTTGGACTGTCTGGATATCAACCTTTATATCAAACCCGTCTGTAGTGGTACTGTTTATAAAATGGGGAATCAGATCCAGGTATACTTTTCTGAATTCTCCGGCATTGTTTCTGAGATCAAATACTGAAGAAAGGGTGTTGGAAGTAGCCAGATAGCTTCTGTCCGTTTGTAATACCCTGCCTACAGTTCCTGTATTGCTTAAAGTAGATCGTGTTATCAGAACGGGGTATCCTGTAAAACCATCTCCTAGTCCTGTTGTATTGATTGCGGCACCTTTTGCACCTCTTAAGGTTACATGACTTGTCGGTTGAGACCAGGTTACCCCTGCAATTCCATTTACTCTTGATTCACCCTGAAAACGCTTTGATTTAAAATTCCCAAATTCATCCAGGGCAATACCCAGATAAGCTGATGATAAACCTGCTTTTCTCTGACTTGCATAGGTATTTTGGGCTCTGTTATATGCATAACCAAGACCCGCTCCTGGTGCTCCTATTGTAGGACTTGTTACTGCACCATCATACAGGAAAAAAGATAAACCGTCTCCATAAGTACCACTTAAGGGGGTTCCGTTTTTCATATCATATTCAAACTCAACATGAAGTCCGTTTACAGAAGTAAAAGTTCTGCCATTGATAAATAATCCTCCAAACTGTCCCGAGCTTGCAGGAGTAAGCTGTACTCCGGTAGAAGTATGTGAGGCATTACCCTGTATCGTAAGTTCAGAAGCTGAAGAAGCATTCATAAGCGAATTTGAATAAGAATAAAATCCGTAGATACTTGCCACTTCGGTACTGTCTGTCTGTGCATACATAAAGTTTGTAAGCAGCGCAAAAACCAGGCTTATCAGAGACAGCCTTTTAAAATTCTTTTTCATGGCTGCTTATTTTACAACAAATACAATATTGATGAATGATGCTGAAGTCGCATTTGATAAAACATCATAATTCAATACACCCGTGCTGCTGACGCTGTTTATTTTAAAAACAGAAGTGTCATAACCCGTTACATAATAATATAAATCTGTTGCATTAGGAAAAAAAGGTACCGAAGCCGGTGCAGATGCACTTCTTGCATTGGCAGGTACATTCGAAAACTGATTTTTATACAATGTGTACAGATCTTTCGTTTGGCCTGTTGAAGTTGTTGTGGTATCAAAAACTATACTCGGCATGTAGAAAAATTTAGATACATACGGAGAAAGGCATGTCCAGTCAGGAGTTGCAGGTGTTCCTACATTTTGACTAATGCATTTTTTATTGGCATCAAAAATAATGAGTCCTGTAGCTGGATTGGTAACTGAAGACAGATTACTGATTCTTGGTAGAAGTACCCCTTTGGAAGTACTTGTAACATCTAAAGCTGCGCTCTGATCGGGAGATGAGGTATTAATACCTACCTGTGCGTAATAAGTAATGCTGGCCATTGCCATCATTAAGGTAATAACTTTGTTCATTTCGAAATAATTGTTTGTGTTTATATTGTAGCAATTTCTTGCTAAGAGTAATTTGTTCTCTGAATTTTATTTTTTGTGTTTTTTTTAATTAATGGAGATTAGAACACTGTATTGCGCTTGTAATGTGTTTTTTTTCTCTTTTATATTGTGTTTTTTAAAACAATCAGTTTTTAAGAATTTCTTTTCAATCATCAAGAGAGGTCTGTTCTATTAATTTAAATAAAAATACAATCTTTATTTGTATTGAATTTATGTTTAATAATAAGCTTGATAGTTGATATTTTCTTTGCTAAAAACTATTTTGTTTGATTTATTTTTAACAAATGTAAATAAAATAACTTCATATTGATAATAAAAAACCAATGATACAGGGACTTGATTCACTATTTGGGGAGTGAAAGCTTAATATTTTCAGTATTAATAGATGATTAAAAGAAAATAATTTTTTTAAGCCAAACGTTAAATTTTTGTTAAATTTTAAATGCAATAAAAAAAGCACACCTAAAATAGGTGTGCTCCACTATATAGTGCGTTTATTATTTGATCTTATGCCTCACAGCTTGAGCAAGATACAAAGTTCACCATCATTTCTTTTGAAACAGAAGAACTTCTTTGGTAGTAAAGCGTTTTTACTCCTTTTTTCCAAGCCTCGATATATAGATAGTTGACATCTTTTACAGGCATTGTAGATGGAATCTGAAGATTCAGAGACTGTGCCTGATCAATATATTGCTGTCTTTGTGCAGCCTGAGAAATGATCTCCATTGGAGAGATTTCTTTGAATGTTTTGAATACTGCCTTTTCTTCAGGAGTAAGCTCATTCAGGTGCTGTACAGAGCCGTGATTCAACATGATGGTTCTCCATGTTTCCTCGTTATCCAATCCTTTTTCTTTCAATAATTTTGCCAGGTATTTGTTCTTACGCATAAAGTTTCCTTTAGCTAAACCTGCTTTATAATAGTTAGAAGAGAAAGGTTCAATTCCAGGAGAAGTCTGTCCTAAGATCGCAGAACTTGAAGTGGTAGGAGCAATAGCCATTGTAGTGGTATTTCTTAATCCATATCCTTTCAATACATCCGGTTCTCCATAGATGTTGGCCAATTCTCTTGAAGCCTGCTCAGCCTGTTCTTTGATATGTCTGAAAGCTCTTGCGTTGAATTGAGTCGCCTCAAAACTTTCAAACGGAATCATATTTTTCTGTAGGTAAGAGTGGTATCCTAATACTCCTAATCCAAGCGCTCTGTGACGCATTGCAAAGTTTCTAGCTCCTTGTAGATAATAGTTTCCTTCAGTTTTATCAATAAATTCAGATAATACAGCATCCAGGAAGTAAACGGCTAATTTAACAGCATCTGTATCTTTCCATTCATCGTATAATTCAAGGTTCATGGAAGACAGACAGCAGATAAATGATTCCTCCATAGTAGAAGGGAGCATGATCTCAGAACAAAGGTTACTTGCATTTACTGTCATTCCAAGGTCTTTATATACCTGTGGTTTGTTTCTGTTTACGTTATCGGTGAAGAAAATATAAGGAAGACCTTTTTGCTGGCGGCTTTCTAATACTCTTGCCCAAACTTTACGTTTGTCCATATCACCGTCAATCATATCCTGCATCCAGTAATCCGGAACACATACTCCGGTGAACAAGTTTTGAATTGGGCTACCGATATCTTTAATGGATAAAAATTCTTCAATATCTCCGTGGTCAATGTCCAGATAAGCTGCAAATGCACCTCTTCTTACGCCTCCCTGAGAAACAACATCCATTGCCGTATCAAAAAGCTTCATGAATGAAACTGCCCCAGAAGATTTTCCGTTATCTGTTACAGCCGTACCTCTGTTTCTAAGTTCTCCGAAATAACCTGAAGTTCCACCACCGATTTTGGTCTGCATGATCACTTCACCCATTTTATGAGTAATTCCTTCAATACTGTCCGGAATGTGAGCGTTGAAACAAGAGATTGGAAGACCTCTTTCTGTTCCCATATTAGCCCATACAGGAGAAGAGAAGCTGATCCATCCTTTTGTAATCATTTCTTTGAAAGCTGGCTGAAGTTCCGGCTTATATAATCTTTTTGCAGCAGCAGTGGTAATTCTGTCGATAGCTCCGTCTACCGTTTCACCTTTCAACAGATATCCTCTGTTCAGCATTTGCTCAGACTCTTCGTTGAGCCACCATATATTTGAATTTTGCTCTTCCATAGATGTTATATTTTCGAATTCCGGAATGAGATTCCCACTCCGGAATTTTGTTTTTTTATATTATTGATTGTAAAAGTTCTACTTTGTGAGAGTCATTCAGCCCGCTTTCATCTCTCAACTTTTGAAATTCCTTAAAAGACGGAACATTCAAAACTTCATGCTGAACTTCTTCATTGATGTAATTTGAATAATGTAGAAAAGTAACACCGTCCTCCTTTACAAAAACCTTGTATTCAAATGTAGACTGATCCAGATTTTTAAAATCATTCAGAAACTTTTGAATATTGGCTTTATTTGCAGGAACAAACTCTGGTTTTACGGTATAGCTTACCATTACATTAATCATCATTATTTGTGCTTATTAAGTTAACGTTGTTCTGTTTTTGAAATATAGGAAACTGTATGATCCTAATACTTTGTGCTTTGACGCTCGCTTCGCTCGCGCTTTCACATTAGAACAAATCGTTCGCTGTAATACTCTTATCGTGTTTAGTGTAATCTACAGGTCTTTTTGCAAAGAAATCATCTAATGAATTGGCAAAAACTTCCTCTTCAAACCAAACCATAGGTCTGTATTGCTCAGGAGTGATGTTATATCTTGTCTTCATGTTGATTTTCTTCAAACTGTCATCTACACGGTACTTCATGAAGTTCAATAAATCTTCTTTAGATACGTTGTCAATTTCTCCTAGTTCAAAGATCCAGCTAAGGATGTCTCCTTCTCTTGCAATAGATTCGTCAACAAGAGTGTAGATGTCTTCAATATCGCTGTCTGTTAACAGATCAGGTTGCTCTTCACGGATTTTGTTGATAAGATAGATTCCTGCGTTAGCGTGAATTTGCTCATCTACAGACGTCCATGCGATGATATTGGAAACATTTTTCATGAATCCCTTGAATCTTGTGAAAGAAAGAATGATGGCAAACTGAGAGAAAAGAGAAACGTTTTCTACTAAGATACTGAATAATAGTAATGCAGAAACATATTCTTTAGGAGTAGCAGAGTTAGCGTGCTTTAAAGCATTACCAAGGAACTCAATTCTACCTTTTACCGCTGGAATTTCAATTACATTAAGGAATTCGTCATTATATCCCAATACTTCCAGTAAACGGGAATATGCTTCAGAATGACGGAATTCACATTCTGCGAAAGTAGATCCTAATCCATTGAATTCAGGTTTCGGAAGGTGGTTGTATAAATTCCCCCAGAATGTCTTTACAGACACCTCGATCTGTGCAATGGCTAAAAGCGCATTTTTCACAGCATTTTTTTCATGTGGTTCCAACTGCGAATGAAAATCTTGTACATCTGCAGTAAAGTCCACTTCCGAATGTACCCAGAACGATTTGTTGATGGCTTCTACGAATTGTAGAACCTCCGGGTATTCAAATGGCTTATAGCTTACTCTCTTATCAAAAATTCCCATATTAAATATCTTTATAATTAAATAATTCAGATCTATGTGGATAATGTTCAGAA
This sequence comes from Chryseobacterium sp. CH25, assembly GCF_004119455.1. GTDB lineage: Bacteria > Bacteroidota > Bacteroidia > Flavobacteriales > Weeksellaceae > Chryseobacterium. The sequence continues at coordinate 107,574 of NZ_NRQT01000011.1, read as the reverse complement.
GGTGTGTAACTTTTTGTTTTTGTGATGGTTGTGAATTTAAGTTATTCACATTGTAAGTTTTCTTTTCTGAGCAGAATCTAATGACAAAGTTCGAAAAAAAGAACTGATTTTGAAAGAGGTAAATACTAATAGGCTGACTTTTAGCTGTAAAAGTTTTCCACATTTACATGAAACAGCCTCGAATAATAGGCTGGAAGGGTATATAGGGGATAAATACATGGAAAACTCAAGTTACAGTTAAACGAAAATTTATAAATGCTTTTAAATAAAGGGATATAGTGTTAAACAAAAAAATATTTGAATAAATTTTCATTCTTGTAACAATTTGAAAATATCATCTACTTATTGGGTATAAAACATACATCACTTAATGTTAGTAATTCAGGATTTACATAAGTCATACGATACAGGAAAAAGCAAACTTCATGTTTTGAAGGGAATCAATCTGAATATTTCAGAAGGAGAGTTTGTTTCAATCATGGGAAGTTCCGGTTCCGGAAAATCTACCCTTCTTAATATTATTGGTATTCTGGATGAAAAAGATTCAGGAACCTATGAGCTGGATGGCGTTCCTATTGAACATCTGTCAGAAGTAAAAGCTGCAGAATACAGAAGTAAGTTTTTAGGATTTATTTTCCAGTCTTTTAATCTTATCAGTTATAAAACGGCTCTTGAAAATGTAGCTCTTCCATTATATTACCAGAATGTACCCAGAAAGGAGCGAAACCTGAAGGCAATGGAATATCTTGAAAAAGTAGGACTTGCACAATGGGCTAATCATCTTCCGAATGAACTTTCAGGGGGGCAAAAGCAAAGGGTAGCTATTGCAAGAGCACTGATCACCAATCCAAAAGTAGTTTTAGCCGATGAGCCTACGGGAGCATTGGATTCAAAAACTACTCATGATATTATGAAGCTTCTTCAGGATATTAACAATGAAGGGAAAACAATCATTGTAGTAACCCACGAACCGGATGTAGCAGCACAGACGAAGAGAAATGTTATACTGAAGGACGGGATCATTGAAAGTGATGAGTTTATTAAGCAGATTGTGCTTTAGGCAATTTGATAATTTGAAAATGAGATAATTTGAAAATTGAATGATTTCATTCCTTTAATTTTTCAATCTTTTAATATTAATAAAAATGTTTGACCTAGATCGTTGGCAGGAAATATTCAGTTCTATCCGGAGTAATGTACTTCGGACGGTACTTTCAGGATTTACGGTAGCTTTGGGACTGTTTATTTTCATTGTACTTTTTGGAATAGGAAAAGGACTTCAAAATGCTTTCTCAGAAGGATTTGCAGGAGATGCCAAAAACCTAATTATTGTTTCTACAGGAAAAGCCACTTTAGCTTATAAAGGGCTGCAGTCTGACCGTAATGTGACAATGAATAACTCAGACTATGACTTTTTACTTAATGCAGATAAGGAAAAAGCAGGCCCTTCAAGTCCCAGATATACCGCAAGTTTGATGGTGAAATATGGAAAGGAGAGTGGTCTTTATCAGATTAACGGGGCAGACCCGGGAGAACAGGTTATTGAAAACCGAAAAGTTATAGATGGCCGCTATCTGACTGCCAGAGATTTGTCTGAAAAATTAAATGTTGCTGTCATCGGAAGAATGGTTCAGAGGGATTTAATTAAAAATGGAAGCCCGATAGGAAAAGAGCTTGATATCAACGGAACCATGTACAAGGTTGTTGGAGTTTTTTCAGATGATGGAGGGGATAGAGATGAAAGACATATTACCGTTCCTATCACCACTTTACAGCAGATGAAAAAAGGTTCCGATACGGTAAACATAGCTTATATCACTTATAATGATAAACTGACTCCGGACCAGGCCATTAAATATGGTGATGAGTTGAAAGACAAATTAAAAGCAAGAAAAAATGTATCTCCAGATGATGAAAATGGAGTACGTGTCTGGAATAATGCCAAAAACATGAACGATACTTTCACATTTATGGCAGTGTTAACAGCCATCGTAGGCTTCATTGGTCTGGGAACATTATTGGCTGGAATCATCGGGATCAGTAATATCATGGTATATATCGTGAAAGAAAGAACCAAAGAAATTGGGGTAAGAAAAGCGATTGGCGCAAAACCGGCAGGAATTGTTGCCCTGATCGTTCAGGAAAGTGTTGTGATTACTGTAGTCTCCGGATTTGTAGGAATCGGGGTAGGTGTTTTAACATTAAGCCTGATTGGTGACAGCCTTGAAGAATTTTTCATTAAAAACCCAAGTGTAGGCTGGGGATCCATCTTTATGGCATTTATTGCATTGGTTTGCTCAGGATTGATTGCAGGGTTTGTTCCTGCATACAGGGCTTCAAAAATTAAACCGATTGAAGCATTGAGAACAGAATAATTATTTGAAAATAAGATCATTTGAAAAAAAGTAATGACAGCAGTTTGCTTTATTCTTTTTACAGCTATTAATAATTTATAATTCAGAAAGGTGAATATCATATTTAAAATAGATACTTGGCAGGAAATTTATTATTCATTGAGGAATAATAAACTCCGCACATTTCTTACCATGATTGGAGTAGGATGGGGGATGTTTTTGTATGTAAGCCTTCTTGGGGCTGCAAAAGGGATGGAGAATGGTTTTGATAAGCTATTTTCCGGATTTGCGACCAATTCCATTTTCCTGTGGGCGCAGAAGACATCTATTCCTTATGAAGGTTTCCCTAAAGGAAGAGAAGTTCACCTGAACTTGTCAGATATGGAAATGCTCAAAAGAAAAGTAATTGATGTAGATTATATATCCCCTCAGAATGCAAGAGGGAGTTTCACAGGAACACCGGGAGAATCTATGTCAAGAAACGGAAAAAGTGCCACTTATTCCCTTACAGGAGATTATGCAGTAGGAAATAAAATTTCAGAAAAGAAACTTATTTACGGCCGTTATCTTAATGATGCAGACATTTCCGGAAATAAAAATGTAGTGGTTATAGGAGAAGAGATCTACAAGAACCTTTTTGATTCCAAGAAAAAAGAAAATCCGATAGGGCAGTCTATCAATATAAAAGGAATATTTTTTAATGTAATTGGTGTTTTCAGAGTAAAGAAAGGAGGTGGTTTTGAGAATGATCAAACAGCTTTTATCCCATTATCCACTTACACTAAAATGTATAATGCCGGAGAGCAGATTGATCTGTTTGCTATTGTAAGTAAGCCTAACGCTAATGTTAATGGTGTGGAAGAAGAAGTAAAACAGGTATTAAAAGCGAAAAATAAAATTTCTCCCGAAGATACCAATGCCTTTGGAAGTTTCAACTTAGGAAAAGAATTTAAAAAACTGACAGGCTTCCTTACAGGGATGCAGCTTTTAACCATTATTGTAGGAACATTAACAATTCTTGCAGGAGTTATTGCCATTTCAAACATCCTTTTGATTACCGTAAAAGAAAGAACTAAAGAAATAGGGATCAGAAGAGCATTGGGAGCTAAACCGGCTGAAGTAAGAAATCAGATCTTACTGGAAAGTGTGGTGATTACACTCTCCTCAGGGTTGTTAGGATTTATGTTTGGAATTTTTGTGCTGATGATTTTAAATATGGCCACCCAAGGACAGGACTCGTTTCCTTTTTATAATCCGACCGTCAACTACGGAAATGTATTTGCAGCCATGGCTGTGATGGTGATATTAGGACTGATTATCGGGATGATTCCTGCACAGAGAGCGGTAAAAATCAGACCAATTGAAGCATTAAGAACAGAATAATAATTTGAAAATAAATTAATTTGAGAATTTGAAAATAGAGAGAATGGTCTTTTAGTTTTTAAATCCTTTCAATCTTTTAATTAAAAAATAAACTATACATATGAAAAAGAAATTCACTTGGAAAAAAGCCATTTATATAGTGTTGGGGCTTTTATTTGCAGTGGCATTGTTCTCAGGGATTGGTTATCTTGTAAAATCAAACTCTAAAGAAGGCGAGGCTTTCCTTACCCGTAAACCTAATATCCAGAATATGGATGATAAGGTAATGGCCACCGGAAAAATTGTTCCAAAGGAAGAAATTGAAATTAAACCCAACATTACAGGGATCATTGATAAAATTTTAGTAAAAGAAGGAGACAGAGTAGAAGTAGGTCAGCTGATTGCTACAGTGAAAATTGTACCAAGTATTTCTGAAGTGAATGCAGCTCAGCAGGAAGTTCAGAATGCTCAGATTCAGATCAGCAATGCTCAGATGAATGTGGGGAATATGCAGAAACAATTTGAAATGCAGGATAAACTGTATAAGCAAGGGGTGGCTTCAAGACAGGAATTTCTTAATTCCCAACAGCAACTATTCTCTCAGCAGCAGACTCTTAAAAATGCGCAGCAGCAGTTGAATACAGCACAAAAAAGACTACAGATTGCGAAAACCGGAGCTACTCCTGAACTTCAGGGACAAGGTTTAGCCACTACACAAATCCGTTCCAAAGCTTCAGGAACCGTACTTGAAGTTCCTGTAAAATTAGGAAGTCAGGTAATTGAAGCAAACAACTTTAACGCTGGGACAACAATCTGTTCAGTTGCAGATTTAAACTCTTTGATCTTCAAAGGAGAAATTGATGAAGCTCAGGCAGGGAAATTAAAGCAGGGTATGGATATGAATATCGTCATTGGTGCTCTACAGAATAAAACTTTCCCTGGAAAACTTACTATGATTGCTCCAAAAGGAAAAGATAACGCAGGAACCATCAAATTCCCGGTAGAAGGAAACGTAGAAAATCCTAACAATGAATACATCAGAGCTGGATTCTCTGCGAATGGAGAGATTGTATTAAGCTCTCAGAAAAATGCTTTATTACTGGATGAATCTTTAGTTCAGTATGAAAAGAAGCAAGGGAAGGATGTTCCTTTTGTAGAGGTAAAACAGGCAGATGGAAAATTCAAGAAAGTATATCTGAAACTTGGGGCTAGTGATGGAATTAATGTTCAGGTTCTTCCTGGATCCAACATTACAAAAGATTCTGAAATAAAAGTTTGGAACCCTTCTGATAAAGACAAAGAAGAGTTGAAAGAAAAAGCAAAAGCAAAATAATAAACTTATACTATACATTTTAAACTGTTAGATCCCGGAGAGTATTCTTCGGGATTTTTTTATAGAGTAATTTTACTGGCAAATGTTTGATAATATAGATAAAAGTACTTCCAGCTTCCATCTTCTAGCTTCCAGCCTATACTATTTTTCATTTCAACTTTAATATGTAACAAATCAGAAGCTTAAAATGTCTTATTTTTAATTAATAAAATATGGCCATGAAGAAAAACCTTCTGATTCTGATACTTTTTATCATTGTAAAATTTGTTCTTCAGTATTTTCTGGTAACCCCGGAATACGATTTACAGCGGGATGAGTATTTACATCTTGATCAGGGAAATCATCTCGCCTGGGGCTATCTTTCTGTTCCACCAGTAAGCTCATGGATCTCATGGCTGATAAAGATGTTGGGAGACTCTGTATTTTGGGTTAGGTTTTTTCCTGCTTTATTCGGAGCATTAACGATGGTGGTTGTCTGGAAAGCGATTGAAGACTTAAAGGGAAACCTTTTTGCCTGCATTCTTGCTTCCCTTGGATTATTGTTTTCCTCATTGCTTCGTTTGAATATGCTGTATCAGCCCAATTCACTGGATGTTCTGTTATGGACTTCCTTTTTCTATATCCTGATAAAATATGTCAATACAGAACATGTAAAATGGCTGTATTGGTGCGGAATCATTTTCGGAATAGGTATTTTGAATAAATACAACATTGCTTTTCTTGCACTGGGATTCATTCCGGCACTTTTAATAACCAAGCAGAGAAAGATTTTTGCAAACCCTCATGCTTATGGAGCTGCTCTTTTAGCTTTAATAATTATACTGCCCAATCTCATTTGGCAGTATAATCATGGCTTTCCTGTAGTACATCACATGCAGGAACTTTCCAAAACCCAATTGGTGAATGTTAACAGGTTAGATTTTTTGAAAACTCAGTTTTTATTCTTTATCGGAGTAACTTTTGTAATTCTGTTTGGTTTTTATGCCTTATTGTTTTACAGACCTTTTGAAAAGTTTCGCTTTTTCTTTTGGGGCTATGTAATCACAATGTCGTTATTTGTATTTTTTAGAGCCAAAGACTATTATGCAATTGGTATTTATCCCATTTATATAGGTTTTGGTGCTGTTTATCTGGAGAATATTTTAAAAAGCGGATGGACAAGATTTCTTAAGCCTGTCTGTATTTTGTTACCATTACTTTTATTTGTTCCTATATATAATCTGGCATTTCCTAATAAGAGCCCGGAATATATAGTTGAAAATCCTGAGCCTTATAAAAAATTCGGGCTTCTGCGCTGGGAAGATGGAAAAGATCATCCTTTACCTCAGGATTTTGCAGACATGTTAGGCTGGAAAGAGCTGGCTCAGAAGGTAGATAAAGAATATTCCAGACTGTCAAAAACCGGAAACACTTTGGTTTTATGTGATAATTACGGACAGGCCGGAGCTATTAATTATTATTCTAAAAAAGGAATAAAAGCTGTTTCATTCAATGCAGATTATATCAATTGGTTTGATTTAAGCAAGAAATATAAAAACCTGATCAGAGTTAAAGACCGTCCTGAAGATGAACTTGAAGAGACCGGAGCTTTTTTTGAACATTCAGTAATGGCTGATTCCATTACCAATCCATACGCAAGAGAAAAAGGTACTACAATTTTCAGCTTTGAAGGAGCTAAAATAGATATCAGAAAAAGACTTCAGAGTGAAATTGTGGAAGTCAAAGGCAGAGATTAATAATAGATTACAGAAAATAAAGATACTTTACGATAGATAAAATATAAAAAGAACATAAAAAAACGTTATTGCAATAATGTTGCAATAGCGTTTTTTATTTTAACTTTGCAGTATTAATTCATTACTATATGCAAAATAAAAACTTTGATGTAATCATCATCGGGGGAAGTTACTCCGGATTATCTGCTGGTATGTCTCTGGGAAGATCTTTAAGAAATGTCTTAATTATTAATGAAGGAAAACCTTGTAACAGACAGACACCTCATTCTCACAATTTCATTACCCACGATGGAAAAACACCAAAAGAAATTGAAACTCTTGCAAAAGCAGATGTGATACAATACAAAACGGTAGAGTTTTTTGAAGGAAGAGCCGAAAAAATAATTAGAAATGAAGACCATTTTGAGATTGAAGTTTCTTCCGGTGAAAGATTCTATGCAAAGAAAATAATTTTAGCTTCCGGAGTAAAAGACATCATGCCGGATATTCCTGGATTTGCTGAATGTTGGGGAATTTCTGTATTACACTGCCCGTACTGTCACGGATATGAAGTAAGAAATGAAGTGACAGGAATTCTGGCTGATGGAGATATGGCCTTTGAATTCTCAAAACTGATCTTTAATATGACCAAAAAACTTACTTTGTTTACTAACGGAAAAACTGTTCTTAACACAAATCAGATTCAAATATTGAAAGATCATAGCATCAATCTTAATGAAGAAGAAATAGAAAGTATTGAACATGAAAACGGAAAGATTCAGAAAATAAATTTTAAAAATGGAAATGCTGTTGCATTAAAAGCTCTGTACGCTAAAATTCCTTTTGAGCAGAATGTTGAAGTTTCAGAAAGTTTAGGCTGTGAACTTACTGAATATGGATTTATCAAAGTAGACTTTATGCAGAAAACATCTGTTCCAGGAGTTTTTGCATGTGGTGATAATGTAACCATGATGAGGTCTGTAGCCAATGCAGTCGCACAAGGAAACTTAGCTGGTGCAATGGTGAATAAAGAACTCTCTGAAGAAGAGTTTTAGGATAAAAAAATGAATTTCTACACAAAATAAACTATGAAAAAGATCGTAAAAGTTTGATAATTTAATTTATAATCGTAATATTGCGATATAGTTTGAATTATGGGAGCTACAAAAACAGATTTTTTTACAGAAGAACAAAATAGAATTGCCCTTATAGCAAAAGCATTGGGTCATCCGGCAAGAATTGCTATCATTGAATATTTGCTTAAGGTAAACGAATGCATTTGCGGAGATATCGTCAATGAGCTCCCTCTTGCACAGCCTACTGTTTCCCAGCATCTAAAAGAATTAAAGAATGCAGGTCTTATCAAAGGAAATATTGAAGGCAATTCTATATGCTACTGTGTTGATGAAAAAGTTTTTGAAGATTTAATTCATTACTTTTCAAATATCATTTCAACCGTTAAAAATCAAAAATGTTGTTAGACATTTTTTGCAAAAGAATATCGTAATATTGCATTATAACAATTTAAAATATTTAATTATGAAACTATCAGAAATCAAAAACATCTTACCAAAACTGGAAAATGTAGAATTCCAGTTAGAAAACGGCACCTTTGTTCCGGAACATTTTCATGTAACGGAAGTAGGAATGGTTACTAAGAATTTTATTGATTGCGGAGGGGTAATCAGAAAGGAAGAGAAAGTAAATTTTCAGCTATGGAATGCAGATGATTATGAACACCGTCTGAAACCAGGAAAACTTTTACATATCATTCATCTTTCTGAAGAAAAATTAGGAATTGGTGATTTTGAAATTGAAGTAGAGTATCAGGATAACACTATCGGAAAATATGATTTGGAATTTAACGGTGAAAATTTTGTACTGAAAAATAAGCTAACAGCTTGCCTGGCAACAGATGCATGTGGAGTTCCACCTCAGAAACAAAAGATAAGCTTAGGTGAATTAGTGGTGAATCAAAATTCCTGTGCACCAGGATCAGGATGTTGTTAATTGATTGAATAATGAAAAAGAAAATATTGGTACTCTGTACCGGGAACAGTTGCAGAAGCCAAATGGCGGAAGGGTATCTGAAGTACTTTAGTCAGGATAGGGCAGAGGTGTATAGCGCAGGTATTGAAACTCACGGACTTAATCCTGGAGCTGTTAAAACAATGTTGGAAGACAGTATTGATATTTCCGGGCATACTTCAAATGCTGTTGATGAATACAGAGATATAGATTTTGATTATGTAATTACGGTCTGCGATCATGCCAAAGAAAGCTGTCCTTATTTTCCTGCAAAATCAAAAGCATTTCATCATAATTTCCCGGACCCGGCCAAAGCATCCGGAACACAGGAAGAAATCAATCAGGAATTCAGAAGAGTGCGTGATCAGATAAAAAATTACTGCAGACAGTTTGTAGAAGAAAATTTGTAAATAGGCAATACTTTAATGCTTTTATAAAATTTCAGGTCTAAAATCATATTTTTTGATGCCAAAATCTCAACGAAAATTCCGTACATTTGGGGTGAAAAATTTCAAAAACTAAAAGTAAAATGGATATTATTTTCGACCTGATTGAAAAGGAAAGACAAAGACAGGCCCATGGATTAGAGCTTATTGCATCAGAAAACTTTGTTTCTGAAAATGTGATGAAAGCAATGGGAAGTGTACTGACAAATAAATATGCTGAAGGGTATCCCGGAAAAAGATATTACGGCGGATGTGAAGTAGTAGATGAGGTTGAAACATTAGCGATCAACAGAGCAAAAGAGCTTTTCGGAGTAGACTATGTAAACGTACAGCCACATTCCGGATCTCAGGCGAATGCAGCCATTTATCTTGCTGTTTTGAAACCGGGAGATAAGATCATGGGAATGGACCTTTCAATGGGAGGACACCTTACTCACGGTTCTGCTGTAAACTTCTCAGGAATTCAGTATGAAGTAGTTTCTTACGGAGTAGAAAGAGAAACTGGTCTTATTGATTATAACCAGATGAGAGAAGTCGCTTTAAGAGAAAGACCGAAAATGATGATCGCAGGATTCTCAGCTTATTCAAGAGACCTTGATTATGCAAAATACAGAGAAATTGCTGACGAGATCGGAGCAACTCTTTGGGCAGATATCGCTCACCCTGCAGGGTTGGTAGCAAAAGGATTATTAAATTCACCATTTGAACACTGCCACGTTGTAACCACTACAACTCACAAGACTTTAAGAGGTCCAAGAGGAGGAATGATTATGATGGGGAAAGACTTTGAAAATACATACGGACACAAAACTCCAAAAGGAGAAACAAAAATGATGAGCCAGGTATTGGATGGTGCTGTATTCCCAGGAATTCAGGGTGGTCCACTGGAACATGTAATTGCTGGTAAAGCAGTTGCTTTCGGAGAAGCTTTAGACGGTCAGTTCGAAACTTACGCAAAACAGGTTAGATCTAATGCTCAGGCATTGTCAAAAGCAATGATCGACAGAGGATTTGATATCGTGAGTGGAGGTACAGATAACCACTTAATGTTGGTAGACCTTAGAAATAAAGGAGTAAACGGTAAAGAAACAGAAAAGGCATTAGTACTTGCTGATATTACATGTAACAAAAACATGGTTCCTTTCGATGACAAGTCTCCATTTACAACATCTGGTATCAGATTAGGAACAGCTGCTATTACAACAAGAGGACTAAAAGAAAATGATATGGAAACTATTGCAGGATTAATCTCTGAAGTAGTAGACAATATCAAAAATGAAGAAGTTCTTGCGTCTGTAAGAAAGAAAGTGAATGAATTAATGGAAGGAAAAGCATTATTCAAATACTAATAAAGAGTATAATATAGTATAAAGAATGGGCATAAGCTCATTCTTTTTTTATTCATATGGAAAAGAAATCTTTTACCTTTGATGAGATCAAGCAGAAACTGGTGAGCTATTGTGTATATCAGGATCGCTGTCATGCAGAGGTAGAACAGAAAATGAGAGAGTTTTTACTGATTGATGAGGCAAAGGAAGAGATCATCCTTTACCTGATGAAGGAAAACTATCTTAATGAGGAACGGTTTACCAGAAGTTACATCAGAGGGAAATTTTATATCAAACACTGGGGAAGGAATAAGATCAGAATGAATCTTAAACAGAAACAAATTTCTGAAAAATTAATCAGCATGTGTTTTGATGAAATATATGAAGATGATTACATCAAAACCATCACAAGAATCTATGAAGATTACTCTTCTAAACAAAAAGGATTACAAGAATATCAAAAAAAAGCGAAGACCATAAAATATTTGATGAGCAGAGGCTTTGAATATGAAAAAATAAATGATATTTTTGACTAAATATTAATTCTGTTTAAAATCAATATTTTACAAAATCTGACAAAAGAGAAAAGAGTAAATAGATATAAAAAAGAAGCGGATTATTCATAAATATCACCTTTCGCTGAATTTTTATGGTATGATTTTTGTCAATCACTTGCTCTATTGACTGACTGATAATAACTTCAGAAAATAGGGAAACATCAAAATTATTTTTGATTTCAATAACTGAATAGAATTTTATTCTATTTTTGCATGATTGTATCGAAATTATCATTGGTGGATAATTGGATCTTACATTAATTAAAAATATGGACACAAATATAGACAATGTACAATTCTCTTAGAAAAAAAATATTTGGAGGGGATAATATTGTCAATCTCTCAGACGTAAGATATCTTCCCAGATGGATAATATTAGTAATAGATATTATTATTCTGGTTATATCTTTATTTCTTTCTACTTACATTATAGAAAAGATTACTCAGAAAGAGTTTATTTACCACGAAGATAAAAGTATTGTTTTTGCTTTTATTATACTGGTAAACTCATTTTTCATGTATATCTTCAAAACGTATGCAGGAATCATCAGACACTCTACTTTTATTGACTTGTTCAAATTGCTTGTATCGTGCTTCTGTACGATGTTTGTGGTTGGTACAGTGAATGTGGTGTATTTTTGGGTTACAGGAGGGAAATTTATCTTAACTCCTTACCTGATATTATACTTCGTAATTTCATTTATGGGATTATTTCTTTTCAGGTTATATGTTAAAGAGTTTTTTCATATCGTAAGGGAATACAGACGAAGTGCACTGAAAAAAAGAATTCTGGTACTGGGGATTGATGAACAGTCTATTGCTATTGCAAGGGCTATTTTAGATAATCCAAATCTTCCATATCAGGTAGTTGGTTTTCTGACCCAGAGAACTGATTCAAAAAGGGCTTCTTTACTAGGTAAACCAATCTATGCCAAAGAAAAAATCGAAAACAGTACAAAGGATGACCTCGTTATTGATGGAGTCATTATTGTAAAAGAAATGATGGCAAAGGATGAAATGAACTCCTGGGTCAACCTGTTTTTAGAAAAAGACCTTAATGTATTTAAAGCACCTTCCGTTCAAAAATTAAGAGACAGTGATTTAGGTGGATCAATAAGAAATCTTCAAATTGAGGATTTACTTAATAGAAAACCTATCAAACTTGAGAATGAAGAAGTAAAAAGCAGACATCACGGTAAAAGTGTATTGGTCACTGGTGGAGCCGGTTCTATCGGAAGTGAAATTGTCCGTCAGGTAGCTCAGTTTACTCCTTCTTTAATTGTTGTACTTGATCAGGCAGAAACTCCATTATATGATATTGAACTTGAAATGAAGGAAAAGTTTCCTCATATCAGATTCAAATTTGTATTGGCTGATGTTTCTAATATCCATAGGGTAGAGCCTTTATTCCAGATGCATAATTTTTCGATGGTATATCATGCCGCAGCTTACAAGCATGTACCATTAGTAGAAGATAATCCTAATGAAGCGATCCGTGTAAATGTTTTGGGATCAAAAAATATTGCCGTTTTATCCAGTCGTTATAAAGTCAACAGATTTGTAATGATCTCAACTGATAAAGCAGTAAATCCTACTAACGTTATGGGAGCATCCAAAAGAGCTGCCGAGCTGTTTGTTCAATCTCTGCAACATGCAGAAGGGAATACAACAAAATTTATCACAACAAGATTTGGAAATGTTTTAGGTTCAAACGGATCCGTTATTCCTCATTTCAAAAAACAGATTGAAGCAGGCGGACCTGTTACCATTACACACCCTGATATTGTAAGATACTTCATGACTATTCCTGAAGCCTGTGAGCTTGTTCTTCAGGCAGGAACCATGGGCCAGGGAGGTGAAATTTTTGTTTTTGATATGGGTGAACCTGTGAAAATTCTGGATTTAGCAAAAAGAATGATCAAGTTATCAGGTTTTGAACCTAATATTGATATCAAAATTATTTATACAGGATTGAGGCCTGGTGAAAAACTATATGAAGAGCTTCTAAGTGACAATGCTAAAACGCTTCCTACACATAATGACAAAATTATGATTTCCAAAGATCCAACAATGTCATTTTCTGAGATAGAAGAACTTGTTAATCTAATCACGGAAGCCTCTGTAGAAAAGGAAAAAGTAGAAGTCGTTAAAATCCTTAAACTTATCGTTCCTGAATTTATCAGTAACAATTCTATCTACGAGGTTTTGGATAAATAGAAAAAATATAAATGTATATTTGTACAATTTTAAAATATGAAAAGTAAAATATTAGGACTGTTTTCTATACTTTTATTAGTATCATGTAAGGTTAAAGAAAATGCTCAGAATGATTTAAACTATTTGCAGAATATAGAACAAGTGGCTATTGAAGCATCTGCAAAAAATTCAGGTAATACAATACAGGCTGGGGATCAATTGCTTATTTTGGTTACTGCTAAAGATATGGATGTAGTAAAGCCGTTTAATCAGAGTTATTCTTCATCAGATGTGATTCAGAATAATACCAGTGCAGGGGGAAATACACCTAATCATGGAATGACAACACTGTCTGGACCTACCTATGTTGTAGACAATAATGGGAACATAGACTTTCCGGTTATTGGTACACTTAGTACAAAAGATAAAACTCTGATCGATTTTAAAAGTGAATTAATAGAGAAAATAAGCAAATATGTTATTAATCCAACTGTAAGTATAAGACTTGCTAATTTTAAAATTACAATATTAGGTGAGGTGAACAGACAGGGAGATTATATAGTGGCTAACGGACAGGCAACAATTTGGAATGCTCTGGGACTTGCAGGCGATTTAACGATGTATGGAAAAAGAACAGACATATTGGTGGTAAGAACTGAAAACGGAACAGTTACCCACGGCAAAATTAATTTACAGGATGCTAATTTAATTAACTCTCCGTTTTATAATTTAAAACAAGGTGACGCTATTATTGTTCCATCAACTAAAGCAAAAGAAATAACAGCAAGACAGAATCCTAATACAGGACTTTATCTGACAGCTATTTCTATTGGTATTACAGCACTTGCTGTTGTTATGAGCCTATTTAAAAAATAAAAGTTACATAATTAAATTCTTAAGACAATATTGATAATTTAATTATTTGAAAGAATCACAAAAGAATGAAATCATACAATATAGCCATTATCGGACAAGGGTATGTAGGGTTACCTTTGTCTTTGGAGTTTGCTCATCACTATCCGGTTTTGGGCTTTGACATTAATACAGAAAGAATTAATGAACTTAATAGTGGTCATGATGCGACATTAGAAGCAGATATTGATAAACTTAAAAACTGTTTAGGCCGCTATCATGAATCAGAGGGAAATATTGGCTATAGAGGAACAAGTAATATTCAGGAGATTGCGGGATGCAATGTCTTTATTGTAACAGTACCTACACCTATTGATAAATATAATGCTCCAGATCTTAATCCCCTGCTTACTGCATCAAAAATGCTGGGAGAGATTATCAAGAAAGGGGATATTGTTATATTTGAATCTACAGTTTTCCCAGGCTGTACAGAAGAAGAATGTGTTCCGGTTCTGGAAAAACATTCAGGGTTAAAATTCAATGAAGATTTTTTTGTAGGATATTCTCCGGAAAGAATCAATCCTGGAGATAAAATAAATACTTTAACCAGCGTGATGAAAGTCACTTCCGGATCCACTGCTGAAATAGCACAGGAAATTGACGACTTATATAAAAAAATAATCACAGCAGGTACTCATAAAGCTCCCAGTATTAGGGTAGCAGAAGCTTCAAAAGCAATTGAAAATGCACAGAGAGACGTCAATATTTCTTTTGTTAATGAGCTGGCTCTCATTTTTGACAGAATGGGAATTGATACCAATGATGTTCTTGAAGCTGCCGGCACAAAATATAACTTTCTGAAATATAAGCCAGGTCTTGTTGGTGGGCACTGCATTTCTGTAGACCCATATTATCTGGCTCATAAAGCTGAGCAACTTGGGTATCATCCTGATGTTATATTATCAGGACGTAGGGTAAATGATTCCATTTCGAAGTTTATCGCATCAAAAGTGATAAAGCTGCTTATTGCTAAAGGAAATATCATCAAAAACTCTCAGGCCTTGATTTTAGGAGTAACCTTTAAAGAAAATTGCCCTGACGTAAGAAATACAAAAGTTATCGACATCTATAATGAATTAAAAGATTATGGTGTAGACGTAGATATTTATGATCCATGGGCAGATAAAGAAGAGGTAAAACATGAATATGGGGTAACGATTCTTAGTCAGCTTGAGGATAATAAAAAATATGATTCAATTATCATTGCCGTATCTCACAAAGAGTTCCTCACATTAGACTTTGAAAAAATAAAAAAAGAAGATAGTGTTATTTTTGATACTAAAGCTTGTATAGACAGAAGCTTAGTAGATGCAAGGCTCTAATTAAAAAAATAATTAATACTTGTTGTTGGATAACAAAGAAATTTGTAAAATTTAAAACTAGATAATGGATAACCCAGTTATTGAAGGATCAGAAAAAGAAATTAATATTCAAGAGATCATTAAACCCTATTTAAGAAATTGGATATGGTTTATTATTGTTCCTATCATATGCTTAGTGGCAACTTACTTTTACTTAAAGTTTGTTACCCCTATATATAACATTCAGTCATCAGTTCTTATTAAAGATGCTAAAAAAACGCCTGCTGTGGGAGGTGAATTTGGTGTTTTACAGGATCTCTCAGGTTTCGGGGGAATGGGTACGAACAGTATTGACAATGAGATGGAAATTTTCAAGTCAAAAAAGCTCATGTATGAAGTTGTAAAGCAGAATAATTTGCAGACTTCAATATATGCGAAATCTAAATTGAATGACAATGAACTTTATAAAGAGACATCTCCTATAATTATTCAGGTTATTAATGAGAAGGACTACTCTAATAAGATAACTCCTGTTGCTATTAAAATTTCTGGAGAGAATATTGTTTTAACAAGTGATAATTTTCCGGAAATTAAAACGCAGTTTAAGAAAACAATCAGCCTGCCTTACGCTAATTTATTGATTATCAAGAATCCATTATTTAATAAATCTAAGGCCGGAGATATTAGTGATATGCATTTTACCTATTCTACTTTAGAGGGTACTGTTAATTATTTGCAGACAATATTAGGGGTAAACTTGATTAATAAAGAAGCAACGGTTATCAACTTATCATTAAACTATGCAAATATCAATAAAGCTAAGGATATTGTAAATACTTTAGTTACAGTATATAATAATGATGCTATCAATGATAAAAATTCAGAGTCTCAAAAGACTAAAGATTTTATTGATGACAGAATCAATCTTATATCAAAAGAACTTGGACAGGTTGAAAACGAAAAAGAACGTTTCAAAGCTGCCAACCAAATTACAGATTTAAAAACAGAAGCTCAAATAAATCTTGAAACATCAGCTGGAGCCAGAGCCAAACAAATTGAACTAGAATCACAGCTTGAGCTAACCAATGCTTTAATTGATTTTATGGGAAGACAGAGTAATACTCAGGTATTACCTTCCAATGTAGGATTAGAGAATACTTCTGCCTCTGCTAATATATCAGCTTACAACCAGCTTGTTTTAGAGAGAAACAGACTCCTTGAAAACGCTACACCTCAGAACCCTATAATAATTGATCTTAATAAACAGATCTCTTCTATGAGAGGTTCTGTTATGGAAAGCCTGGTAAAAAACAGAACGGGCTTACAATTAGCTAAAAATCAATATCAGGGTGAGCAGAATATCATAAGTTCAAAAATTACTAAAATTCCTGCACAGGAAAAAATGTTCAGAAGCATTGAGAGACAGCAACAGATAAAAGAAAGCTTATACCTGCTTCTATTACAGAAAAGAGAAGAAACTGCAATTTCATTGGCTGTTACAGCAAATAAAGCTAGAATTATAGATTATGCTTATGCATCACCTACCCCTGTGGCTCCTAAGAAAATGCTTTTCCTTGCCGGAGCATTATTATTCGGACTTCTTTTACCTGTTATTATTATCTATCTTAAAGAAATGCTTAATAATAAGATTAAAAGTAAGCATGACTTGGAAAAACTTTCTCATGGTTCTGTATTGGGAGAATTACCAAGTGTTTTAAAAGGAGATTCAGATATTGTACAGGTTAATGACCTTTCGCCAATGGCAGAAGCTTTCCGTATTTTAATTACCAATATGAACTTCCTGTTACCGAAAAAAGAGAAAGGAAAAGTAGTCTTTGTAACATCTTCAGTGAAGGGAGAAGGAAAAACTTTTGTTTCTGTTAATTTAGCTTTGACTTTAGCAACGCCTAATAAGAAAGTGATTATTATCGGATCAGATATTAGAAACCCTCAGCTTCAGCGTTACAATACATCAAGAAGAGGCTTAACCGGTTTAACAGAGTATTTATATTCAGATCAGACAAAATTGGAAGATATCATACATGTTACTTCTTTTAACCCACATTGTGATGTTATCTACTCAGGAATGATTCCGCCAAATCCAACAGATCTACTGAGTAACGGAAGATATGAGAAATTACTGGATAACTTAAGAACCAAGTATGATTATATTATTATAGATACTGCTCCTCTACTATTAGTAACTGATACTTTCTTGTTTGCAGACTTAGCTGATGCTACATTATATGTTACAAGATCAAGGTATACTGAAAAATCTCTTATTGATTTTGCTAACAGTAATATTGACAGCCATAAAATTAAAAATGTAGGATTTGTACTTAATGATGTGGATAAAAACCATTATGGTTATGGAAATAAGTATGGCTATGGCTACTCAGCTACGGAAAAAACCTGGTTGGAAAAAATTAAAGAGAGACTGTAGATTAAATGACTAAAATTATTAATATAATACTTTCTGGAGGGGTTGGAAGCAGACTTTGGCCCTTATCCAGAAAACAGAGACCTAAACAATATCTGAATATTTTTGGTGAGAAATCCCTTTTTCAGTTAACAGCAATTAGAAATATTAGTCTTTGTGACAGCTTAACTGTGATTGGTAATACAGACAATTTTGAATTGTCTTCAGAAGCATTGCAAAAGATTAATATAGAGCAATTCCAGCAAATAGTAGAAGCTTCACCAAGAAATACTGCAGCAGCTATAGCTTTTGCAGCATTTGCAGCTGATAAAGAAGATATTTTACTTATTACTCCATCTGATCATTTAATAGAAGATGAAGAAGAATATAAAAGATGTGTTAATGAAGCAATTCATCTGGCAAAGCAGGACTCCATTGTTACATTTGGATTAGTTCCTACGAAACCGGAAACAGGTTTTGGTTATATTCAGGTAGATGGGAATAATGTATTGGGATTTAGGGAAAAACCTAACCTGGAAACAGCCCAGGAATTTATCCTGAAAGGTAACTTTTTATGGAATTCGGGAATGTTCTGTTTTAAAGCTGGAATTTTTTTAGAAGAACTTAAAAAATATCAACCTGAGGTTTATACAAAGTCTGAGATTGCTTTTAAGGCAAAAATAGGAGATCAATTACCTTTTGAAGAAAGTATGAATATCCCATCTATATCTGTAGACTATGCAGTAATGGAAAAGACAGATCGACTTAAAGTAGTAAAATCAAATTTCAAATGGTCTGATATGGGATCTTTTGATTCTTTGTACAGTTACTTAAAGAAGAATGGTCATCCAACAGATGAACATGGTAATATGGTTATTGGAAGCAATATACATACGGAGTTTTTAGGAATTAAAAAAAGTATTTTGGTGGTTACTGAAGATGCTATTTTGGTAGTGAAAAGAGAAAAATCTCAGGATGTTAAAAAAATCTATGAGAATATTTCGCCTTTTCTACAATAGTTTTTGCTGATTCATTATAATGTACATATAGAATGAGAAAGCAAATCAGTATTTTGTTTTTATTGAAACTGCTCAAGATACCTGTTAATTTAGTGTTGCTGTCTCTTACAGCACGTTACTTTGGAGTAAGTATAGAGAAAGATATTTGGTTACTTGCTTTTGCAACCATTACAACTCTTGATCTTGCTATCTGGGGGCCAATAAATGAAACATTCCGAACAAAATTTGTTTTCCTAAAAGAAAAAGAAAATGATGAGTATGCTATCAGAAAAACACAATCTCTTTTATTTTACTTTATTTGTTTCTCAGTTCTGGGGATAGTACTGATTGTATTATTTAATGCATTTTTTGCTCGGGTTATTGCGCCTGATTACAATGTAGCTCAACTGGAAATTCTTCAGAAGATGCTCATTTACGTAGCACCTGCATTATTATTCAATCAATTAATGCAAATAGGGATAAGTATTTTAAATGCTTATGAGATTTTCTTTGTAGCAGAAATATCAAGTTTTTGTTCAAATATATTGAATATAGCATTGCTGATACTATTTGTTAATCAGTTCGGAATATATGCATTAGTAATATCTTATTATATATCAACACTATTACTGATATTTTTTATTCTGTTTTATTTTTACAGGAAAAAAATACCGCTCTTTAAATATCGCTGGAACTTTAAATTTGATGGATTCAAAATGTTTTTTCTTTTTGCTATTCCATTTTTTCTGCCCTATTTTTTTGGACAAATCAATACATTATTAGAGAAAATATTTGCAGCAGAATTAGGATCGGGCTCAGTTTCTATTTTAGATTTCTCTAACCGTGTTCCAATGTTATTGTACAGTATCGTACTGAGTGTTGTAACCACTGTTGTTGTTCCCACATTATCTAAATATTATATACGTTCTGAAAAGGATAGCTTTAATAGTGAATTTAAAAAAGTATTTCATTTAGGTATATTATTAATAGGATTAATTATTGCTTTTCTAATGGGGGCTGCACCTGCTGTAATTGATTTTCTTTATAATAAGGGAAGTATTGCTCATGAACAGCTTAAAACCATTTCAGAAATGACTGTTTTATATGCCGTAGCATTAATTGGTTTATTCTCTTATATCCTGTTTGGAATGAGTTTACTGGCATCTGAAAAACAGAAAATTTATGCATTAATGGGAATGCTTACACAAATTCTGGTTGTAGCGCTTAATTTCTTTTGTAGACCACTCTTAGGAATTTATACTTTTCCGGTATCAATTGCGGTTGCCCATGTTTTTTTCGCATTCCTGATGAGCAAAAGTTATCCATTCAAAAAAGAACTGAAGCTGGGGCTGTTGAAATATATCGTATTCACAATTGTACTCTGCCTGATCATGTATTGTGCAGGAAAGTATATTATTATTAATAATTCACTTCTAAAGATGATCTGCATGGGAGCTTTATTATGTGTTTCAGCATTTGGATTAAGTGTAGTGTTAAAAATGGAAGAGCGGGAAATAGCCATCAATGCAATCAGAAGCAGAATAAAAAAATAAATAGTAAATCATTAAAAGAATTCAGCTGCTTTATATTTACTGTAAGGATTTTAAGTAACTGGAACAATGAATGAACGAGAAATGTTATTTCAATAATTCAAAAAAAGAATAGTATGGGGAAAAAGAAATTTCATTGTATATTTCCTATAGGACAAAATGTACACTTGATAAAAGATGTTGGGATGATCCCTTATATGTTACAAAAAGAAGGTTATTATGAGTCTTATATCTCATTCTATGAAAAAGCTGAAAATTTGCCTTATTTAAAAAATGAGGTAAAAGGTTTAAATTATAAATCAATTAAGAAAATTTTTAAAAGGGAGGATTTAAATATTTTTTGCTATTTGTTTTCCAATTTTAGGAGCATGGACTATGTAATGATGTTTCATCCTTCTTTTATGAAGATTTTTATTAGTTTTCTATTTAAAATATTATCTTTTAATAGGCTGAAATTTTATTTTAAAATGGATTTGGATGATTCCATTTTTGAAAGTAATATTACTAGAAAACATTTATTAATAATTTTAAGAAAAAACTTTATAATTATACAGCGTTATTTACTGTAGAAACAAAAAAAATCAATGATTTTTTAAATAAAGAATCATACTATAATACAAAGTATTTAACTAATGGCTTTGTAAATACTGGATCATCTGTACCCCCTGTTGAAAAGCAAAATATTATATTGACTGTGGGTAGGATAGGGACTTATCAAAAAAATACTGAAGTTTTATTGGATGCTATTAAAAATATAAACCTTTTAGACTGGAAAGTAATAATAATAGGTCCTATAGAGGAAAGTTTTATACCAGTAGTTGATGACTTTTTTTTAAACGCTCCAAATTTAAAAGAAAAAGTAGAATTTACAGGCAATATTTCCAGCAGGGAACTTTTAGATACGTATTATGCTAAATCAAAAGTTTTTGTTTTAACATCAAGATATGAAAGCTTTGGCTTGGTATTGGTTGAAGCACTCGCACACGGAAACTTTTTAGTATCCAGCGATTTATTGCCAGCACAGGAAATTTCAGGATTTGGTAAATTTGGTGAATTATTTCCTGTAGGTGATTCTCAAAAATTAGCCTCTATTCTTCAGAGTATTATAGACGAGAAGATGCCATTACCTTCTAAAGAAAACATTATTGCGTATGCAGATGAAAACTATGATTGGAGTGTTTTGGTAAAACGATTATATGAACTATTAGAATCAAAATAAATCAAATGCAGAATTTAGATTGTTCTATTATTATTGTAAATTACAATACTTGTAAACTAACACTTGAGTGTGTAGAGAGTATTCAGAAATTTTCAACAGGGTTTACCTATGAGATCATAGTAGTAGATAATGCTTCTAGTGATGAATCTTCAGTAATTCTTCCGAAAACAGAAAATATCAGGTTTATTCAGTCCGGACATAATCTGGGTTTTGGCTTTGCCAATAATCTGGGAGCTAAATCTGCAAAAGGAAAATTTCTTTTTTTACTGAATTCTGATACCATTTTACTGGAAAACTCTATCAAAAAAATGTTGGATTTCTATGTTGCCAATCAAAATATATTGAATATTGGAGCATTGGGATGTATTTTAACTGATGAGGATGGGAATTTTATAAATAGTGGTGGTTTTTTTCCGAAAGCAAAAAATTATATCAATACCTATTTTGGGAAAAATTTAAAAGAATTTGAAATTTCAACAAAAAACGAGTTTCAGGAAATTGATTTTGTGACAGGAGCAGATCTAATGATTTTAAGACAGATTTATGAAGAAGTTGGTGGATTTGACGAAAACTTTTTTCTATATTATGAAGAAACAGATTTACAGAAAAGATTAGTAAATCTGGGATATAAAAATTATATTGTAACAACCACAAAAATTATTCATTTGGAAGGTGGTAGTGATTTAGGGGCAACGGTTTCTAATTTCAAGAGAACTGTAATACACCAAAGCAGAAACCGATACTTAAAAAAACACGACAGAGAAAATTACTATAAGTATATTTTCTTAGATTTTTTTGCAACATTTGGAAGACTGGCGAATAAGCAATATACAACCAAAGAAAAATTTGCTTTCCTAAAAGCAAATTTTAAATCTTATTTTTAATGAAAAAAAGCACTGTTTTTATTGATTCAAATTCAATTGGAAATTTTCATGAAGTTTTCAATGCTGCTTTTTTTAAAATTTTAGAAGCAAGATTTGAAAAAATTATATATTTATCTTCAGAGTCCAGTTATGAAAATTTAAAAAAGATTCTGGTAAGCAATAATATCAGCTACAATTCCGGTAAAGTTGAATTTAAAAAGATTAAGGTGCTGGAAGGAAAGAAATCACATCACATTTTTTTACGAAAAATTTATGCGAGTTTTTTACTGTTCTTTCTATTGTTAAAATACAGAAATCAAGATATTGTCCTAGCAAACTTAAATGAATTTGGGACTTTGTACTTCAACCTTCTTTCCAATCTTTTTAAGATCAATCTTACAATAGTAGCCCATGGTGAATTGGAGTACTTAATTCAGAATGTACCTAAAAATAAACCGATCTTTGTGTATAAGAAACTTCTTCAAAGGTTTTTTAACAGTAAGATCTCAGATAATATTAAGATTATTGCACTAGGAAAATCAATTCGTGAAAAACTTATTGAATTATATCCTAAAAATAGTGCAACCTTTGTGAGTATGGAGCATCCATACTTTTTTAAAGATGTAGCTGTTGAAAAACAGTCTTCATTACCAGTGAAAATGGGAATTGTAGGAGCTGTAGGAGAAAATAAAGGGATGCTTAAATTTATTAAGCTTTCCGAAAGTCTGAAAGATCTTATTATGGAGAAAAAGTTGGAATTATTTGTGATAGGCAGACATGGTTATCATACAGAAGACTTTCCATTAATTAATTTTATAGCAAAAGCAGACACCATAATACCCACAAATGAATATAATGAAGCAATTAAAGGACTGAATGCAATACTGTTTTTTTATGATCAAAACCAGTATCAGTTAACTGCCAGTGGAGCAATTTTTGATGCAATCAATCACGAAAAACCGGTAATTGCCATTAAAAATAATTACTTCAATCATATTTGTTCATATGGAGAAATAGGATATTTATGTGAAGATACCGATGAAATGGAAAGTATTATCAGAAAGGTTGTCAAGCATGAAATCAGTTTAGAAACGATAAAAGATTTCAAAGAATTAAAAAGCATTTTTAATTGGAAAAATATTAATTATCCAATTTAGGATGTTTAGAAAATGAATGTCATACTATGTATTTATATATAATTTTTGGATTAATTAGTTTGCTGTCCTTTTCCGAAATGAATTTTGGGAAAAAGTTTGGGAAAATAGCTGTTATTCCTATTATTTCAGTGTTTTATCTGCTGTCATTTTTAAGATGGGAAAGAGGTACAGACTGGGCTGCATATAAATTTATCTTCGAAAATCTTGCAAGTAACGAATATTTACAAATGATGTATGAGTTTTTGTTTATAAGACTTAATACAATTATTTACTCTGCTACAGGAGATTATTCTGTGCTATTATTTTTTGAAGCTTCAATTATATTTTCTTGCTTTTTTTATGTCATAAGAAAATATTCTGAAGCACCAGTACTTTCAGTTTTGGTTTGGTTTAGTGTATCGCTTGCCAGTATATTTTTTGTAAGACAGGCAATTGCCGTTTCAATTTGTGTTTTGGCCTTACATTTTATCATTCAAAGGAAAGTATATCTGTTTTTATTGACGGTATTTATTGCGATGCTTTTTCATAAATCTGCATTAATATTTTTCCCTGCTTATTGGATATATAACCTTAATCTTTCAAGAAAGCAAATCATAATTGTATTAGTTGGTAGTTTTGCTTTAACGTCTGTTGCCGGTTCATTGCTTACTGCTATAGGAAGTAGTGGTTTAGGATCAGTATCTGAAAGAAGTGCTGTCTATATGGAAGCAGGAACGGACGAAGCGTTTGGATCTGGTTATTCACCTATGGAGACCATGATCAGAGGAGTTTCCTACAGGCTTTTCCTGATTTTAATTTTCATCGTTTTTCTATTTAAAAATTATGAGAATGCACAATTCAGAGGAATATTTAATCTGTATCTGATGAGTGTGGTACTGTTTATTCTATTTGTACCTATTTCTGTAGCTTTAATTCGTTTTTCAGGATATTATGAGATATTTCAAATATTCCTGTACCCGATATTAATTTTACAGACCAAAAATAAAATAGTCAAAAACTTAGTATTACTGTTGTTGATTGTCTATTTAGCCTTCAAATTTTATGGCGTTATTTTCGCATACAAAGATTTGTACATTCCTTATAAATCTATTTTTAATAAAGAATTACCAGTTGAAGTTGGATAATATAAATTGAATTCATAATTATTTAGTTTATGAAAAATATAAGTTTAATCATTTTACTTTTTAATATTACATTTTGTTTCTCTCAGGATGTTAAGTATGTATCTATTAGTGAAGCTGTACAAAACAGTAAGAATATTAATACAACGGACAAAGTCTTTCTTCTTGATCAGAATGTAAATGAAGTGTTTACTTTTGATAAATATGAAAATCAACTGCCTAAAAACTATAAAGCAGACCAGGTTATTTTTATCAATATAAAAGGACAGTTATATAAAAGAAACTTCTCTGGGAATGTGAATGCAAAATGGTTTGGAAGCAAGGGAGATG
This sequence comes from Chryseobacterium sp. CH25, assembly GCF_004119455.1. Taxonomy (GTDB): domain Bacteria; phylum Bacteroidota; class Bacteroidia; order Flavobacteriales; family Weeksellaceae; genus Chryseobacterium. The sequence goes on along the minus strand of NZ_NRQT01000011.1, from coordinate 82,385 downwards.
GTAAAAATGATGATGTTACAGGTATTCAGAAAGCAATAGATTATCTTGCCGCTTTTGAAGGCGGAACCTTATTTATTCCCAAAGGAATCTATAAGACAAGTAAAGCAATTGAAGTAAGAGATCCTTTTATCAGTATTACCGGAGAAGGAATTAATGCAACAGTTATCAACTGTTTAGCCGATGGAATCAGACTGTCACCTTATAAAGATGTTTCAAGTGCTAAAGTAAGTGAATTAAGTATCAAAGGAACCAATAAAACAGCTACAGCAGGTCTTATACTTAATAATTCAAATTTTTATTTTCTTGAAAAACTGAGAATTTCAAATTTTGATATTGGAATTAAAGGAGCTACAGCTGTGAATAATAAAATACGCGATTTTTATATTGGTGCATGTAGAAAAGGAATTGTTTTTGAAAATGGAAGTTATTTTACTTCAATTACAGATGGAATCATTACAAATTGCTCAGAAATAGGAATAGAAGAAAAGGGCTCAAGACTGATGATTCAGAGAGTGGATATTGAGCAGATTGGTACGCCAAGAAATAAAGGATATGCAGAAGGCGGAATTGCCATTTTATGTGGGGCATCCACAGAAGTAAGGGATTGTCATATCGAAACAACTGAAATAGGATTTGGTTTAAATAGTTCTGGTAATGTTATCATAGACAATTGTTATCTTGGCTCAGGAAAATATGGTGTAAAACAAATTAATAATGATGTTATTAATGGAAATTACTCCTTCAATAATATGCGATTTGTTAATTTTGAAACAGATTTCTATATTCCCAAGACATCCATCTACAATATTTCTGAAGGATGTATGGCATATACAATTCAGGGGAACCAGAAAAGTCTTAAAATAGTTGCTGCCAAAGAGCTGGGTATTTTTAAAAAATTAAAATACAATGCAGCCAGGAATTATGAGATAGAATCTAATGTAAACACAATTTTGAATAATAATGTTATTAATTGATGCTTTGTATATTAACAATGGTGGCGGAAAAGTTCTTCTTGATTATCTGGTTCAGAAGTTAGCAGATCATCAATTGGACGTTTTTTATCTGTTTGATGAAAGATGTTCAAATGATTTTGACTACATTCCATCTGACCGTAAGCTGTATTTGAAAGCCTCATTATCTAACAGGCATACATTTTATAAGAACAATTTTCAAAAATTTACTAAAGTATTCTGTTTTGGAAATTTACCGCCAACGATTCGGTTAAATATACCGGTTTATACCTATCTTCAACAGAAATTATATCTTAATGTTCCTAAAGAATTTGGGATCTCTCAAAAACTATTGCTTAAAATAAAATCCCTGATTTTTTCTAAGCTTTTGAAAAATACAAATTTTCTTATGGTACAGAGTAACCTGATGAAAGATGGTTTTTTAAAAAAATATAAATTTAATTCAGATAATGTTTTGGTTTTACCATTTTATCCGAATGAAGATTTAAAAAATGAAGAGCAGAATAGGGAGCCGGACTCATATATTTATGTAAGTGCAGGAGCTCCACATAAAAATCATATCCGGTTATTAAATGCTTTTTGTAAATTTTATGATGAAACAAAAAGAGGAAAATTATATATAACAGTAGAATCTGAAATATTTACCTCTCTGGGAGAGTTAATTCAGGAGAAAATAAACCAGGGATATCCTATTGTTAACCTGGGATTTATTAAAAGAGAACAGTTAATAAAACAGTATAATAAAACCGAATATTTAATTTTTCCGTCCGTAGACGAAAGTTTTGGACTGGGAATTGTTGAAGCAATAGAATGTGGCTGTAAAGTGATAGGTGCAAATTTACCTTATATGTTCCAGGTGTGTGAGCCTAGTATTACTTTTGATCCTTTGGATGAAGAAAGTATATATCTCGCATTGGTAGAAAGTATAAAAAATGATGTACATTCAACACAGCAAACTATTAAAAACGGAATAAATCAATTGATCAAATTATTAAATTAAGCACATGCAACAGATAAAAGATAAAATATTATTAATTACGGGTGGAACAGGTTCTTTTGGAACAGCTGTTCTGAACCGTTTTTTACAGACAGACCATTTTAAAGAAATTCGTATTTTTTCCCGTGATGAGAAGAAACAGGATGACATGCGAAACCTTTATAAAAATGATAAAATTAAATACTACATTGGTGATGTGCGCGATTACAGTTCTGTAGAGCCTGCAACACGTGGTGTAGATTATATTTTTCATGCTGCTGCTTTAAAACAAGTTCCTTCATGTGAATTTTTCCCAATGCAAGCGGTAAAAACCAATGTAGAAGGTACCCAAAATGTAATTCGCGCAGCGGCAGCTAATAAAGTTCAGAAAGTAATCTGTCTTTCAACAGACAAGGCTGCTTATCCAATCAATGCAATGGGAATCTCTAAAGCAATGATGGAAAAAGTTGCGGTTGCCGAGGCCAGAAACCTTACTGATACTGTGGTTTGCTTAACACGTTACGGTAATGTAATGGCATCGAGAGGGTCTGTTATTCCTTTGTTTTTAAATCAAATTCAGAAAGGACAGCCTATTACTATTACAGATCCTAATATGTCCAGATTCTTTATGTCATTGGAAGATGCTGTTGATTTGGTTTTGTTTGCTTTTGAAAACGGAAATCCGGGAGATTTATTTGTAAACAAAGCACCTGCAGGAAGTATAGGAGATTTAGCTCAGGCGTTAATCGAAATGACCGGAAAAGAAGTTCCTGTTAAAATTATAGGAACCCGTCATGGTGAAAAATTATACGAAACACTTTGTACCCGTGAAGAAATGATTAAAGCAGAAGATATGGGAGACTTCTATCGTGTTCCTGCTGACAATCGTGATCTGAACTATGCTAAGTATTTTTCAGAAGGAGAAGAAGATGTTTCCAAAATAGAAGATTATCATTCTCATAATACAGAACAGCAGGGAGTTGAAGGTCTTAAAAAACTGATTTCTAAACTGCCTCTTATCCGAAAAGAAGTTTTTGGAGAAGACGTTATGCAGTATCCGTATTAATTGAGTTCAAAATAAAGAATTATGATTCTAGCCGGTAAAAGACATGAAGATGAGAGAGGAATTATCACTTTTAATAATGAATTTGATGCTTCCGTAGTTAAACGGATCTATACTATAGAGAATCATTCTACTGAGTTTATAAGAGGCTGGCAGGGCCATAAAATAGAGCAGCGTTGGTTTGCTTGTATGAAAGGTGAATTTGAAATTTCAGTTGTTCAGATTGATGATTTTGCTCAGCCTTCAAAAGATTTAACGATTACGAAATACCAATTAAACTGCGAATTTTTAACTTATCTGCATATTCCGGCAGGTTATATAACCGCCATTCAAGCAAAAAAAGAAGAAAGTAAATTATTGGTTTTGGCAGATTATGCTTTGGGTGAAATCCAGGACGAATACCGATTCCCTTTAGATTACTTTAAAAAACAATTATGAAAAAAGTAGGAATTACTGGACAAAAAGGTTTCGTTGGAAGCCATTTATATAATACTTTAGGATTATTTCCGGAAGAGTTTGAACGCGTTGATTTTCAAAAAGAATTCTTTGAAGATAATACTAAACTGGATGAGTTCACCCAAAAATGTGATGTAATTGTGCATCTGGCAGCAATGAATCGTCATGATTCTGAGCAGGTGATTTATGAGACAAACGTAGCTTTGTCCAATCAGTTGGTAGCATCATTAAAAAGAACTGGTTCTAAAGCTCATGTTTTAATTTCATCATCTACACAGGAAGAACGTGATAATCTGTATGGAAAATCAAAACGTGAAGGCCGTGAAGCCATTGCAAACTGGGCAGATGAAAATAATGGAAAAGTAACAGGTTTAATTATTCCAAATGTTTTTGGAGCTTTTGGAAAACCTTTTTATAATTCATTTATTGCTACTTTCTGTTACCAGCTAACACATGGTGAAATACCAACTATTGCGAACGACGGTGAAGTTAAACTGATTTATGTCCAGGAATTGGTCATGAAAATTATTGAAGAAATCCGCTCAGAAAAAAGTAATCCTGCATTATTTGTAGAGCCAACTTCAACGAAAAAAGTTTCAGAGGTTCTCGCTTTATTGAATGATTATAAAACAAAATATTTTGATGGCGGAGAAATCCCGGTTCTGAAGGATACATTTGAGCACAATCTGTTCAATACGTATCGTTCTTATATGGACTATAAAACACATTTCCCTGTTAAATTTACACAACATACTGACCCAAGAGGAGCGTTTGTTGAAGTAATCCGTTTAGGAATAGGGGGGCAGTGTTCTTTCTCAACCACAGTTCCAGATATTACAAGAGGAAATCACTACCATACCCGTAAAATTGAAAGGTTTGCTGTTATTAAAGGGAAAGCTTTAATTCAATTAAGAAAAATTGATACCGATGAAGTTTTAGATTTTTATTTAGATGGATCAGAGCCTGCTTACGTAGATATGCCAATTTGGTACACTCATAATATCAAAAACACCGGAAACGAAGATTTGTATACTATTTTCTGGATTGATGAGCCCTTCAACCCTGAAGATGCAGATACCTATTTTGAAACGGTTTAATAGTTAAACATAAAAATGAAAAAACTAAAAGTAATGACGGTCGTTGGGACCCGTCCAGAAATTATTAGATTATCAAGAGTATTATCAGCTTTGGACGCATCCGAAGCTGTTGAACATATTATCGTCCACACAGGACAAAACTATGATTACGAACTGAACCAGATTTTCTTTGAAGATTTAGGTCTTCGTAAACCTGACTTTTTTTTAGAAGCTGCCGGTAAGACAGCAACTGAAACGGTTGGAAATATTTTAATTAAAATAGATCCGCTTTTAGAAGAGCTAAAGCCAGATGCCTTCCTTGTTTTAGGAGATACTAATTCTTGTCTTTGTGCTATTCCGGCTAAAAAAAGACATATTCCGATCTTCCATATGGAGGCAGGAAACAGATGCTTTGACCAAAGAGTTCCGGAAGAAACCAACCGTAAAATTGTAGATCATACAGCAGATATCAATCTTACTTACTCTGATATTGCCCGTGAATATCTTTTGAGAGAAGGTCTTCCAGCAGACAGAATTATCAAAACAGGTTCGCCGATGTTTGAAGTTTTAAATCATTATTTACCTGAAATTAAAGCTTCTGATGTTTTACAAAAATTAAATCTTGAAAAGGATAAATTCTTTGTAGTATCGTCACACCGTGAAGAGAATATCAATTCTGAAAAGAATTTCCGAGGATTAATGACCTCTCTTAATGCTATTGCAGAGAAATATAAATATCCAATTATTGTTTCTACACACCCAAGAACACAAAATATGATTAACAAGATGCAGATTGAAATGCGTCCTGAAATTCAGTTTTTAAAACCACTTGGATTCCACGATTATAATGCACTGCAAATGAACGCTTATGCATGTCTTTCAGATTCAGGAACAATTTCTGAAGAATCATCCATCTTAAATTTCAGAGCTTTAAATATCCGTCAGGCCCATGAGCGTCCTGAAGCAATGGAAGAAGCTTCTGTGATGATGGTAGGTTTATCTCCGGAAAGAATTATGCAGGGATTAGTGCAGGTATTACAGCAGAAAGTAGGTGAAGAAAGAAATTTCAGACCGGTAGCAGATTATTCTATGCCGAATGTTTCAGAAAAAGTAGTAAGAATTATTATTTCTTACACAGATTATATCAAAAGAACAGTTTGGTCTGAAGAAATTTAAGAGAATATGAATGTTATTTTTCTCACGTTAGCCAGTATAGATTCAGTTGAAAAGCGGGGTATCTATCAGGATCTGTTGCGGAAGTTCAGAAATGAAGGTCACGACGTTACCATTGTTACACCTGTGGAAAGACGTCAGAAAATTTCTACGAATTTTAAGCTGAAAGAAGGCGTTTCCATACTTCAGGTGAAAACATTCAATATCCAAAAAACAAATATCGTTGAAAAAGGTATCGGTACTTTGGCCATTGAGTTTCAGTTTTTGTCAGCTATTAAAAAATATCTGGGCCATAAAAAGTTTGATCTGGTACTGTATTCAACACCACCTATTACGTTTGCAAAAGTAATCGAGTTTATAAAAAAGCGTGATAATGCCTATAGTTATCTGTTATTGAAAGATATATTTCCTCAAAATGCAGTAGATATGGCGATGTTGAAAGAAGGCGGTCTTATTCATAAACAGTTTGTAAAGAAAGAAAAAAAGCTTTACCAGATATCTGATACTATAGGATGTATGTCTCCGGCAAATGTCAATTTCGTATTAAAACACAATCCGGAAGTAGATCCGCAAAAAGTAGAAGTAAACCCGAATACCATTGAACCTATCAGGTTCAGTTATTCAGATGATGAGAAAAAATCAATTCGTGAAAAATATAATATTCCTGCAAACAGGAAAGTATTTGTTTACGGTGGAAATTTGGGAAAACCCCAAGGGTTGGATTTTCTTTTAGAAACCATAGAAGCAACAATCAATGAAGAGGCTTTTTTCCTGATTGTTGGCGGAGGGACAGAATTTGTAAGAACAAAAGAATGGTTTGATGCAAAACAACCTGCAAATGCCAAACTTTTACAGAGCCTTCCAAAAGAAGATTATGACAGAATGTTGGCAGCATGTGATATAGGGTTGATATTCTTGGATAAAAGATTTTTAATTCCTAATTTTCCTTCAAGGTTATTATCTTATTTGGAAATGAAGATGCCTGTGTTGGTAGCAACTGATCCAAATACAGATATTGGTGATATTGTAGAAGAGAACAGATGTGGGTATAAAGTATTGGCAGGAGACCAGAAATCTATGCAGAATTGTTTAAACAGACTGTTAAGTGAAGACCTTTCTGTTTTAGGAAACAATGCCGAAAAACTCCTTCTTAATAAATATACCGTTGATAAATCTTATTTTTTGATAAATAGCAAATTAAAATAATGTATAAAAATTTTTTCAAACGTTTTATCGATTTTTTTGCTGCGTTAATTGGATTAATACTGCTTTCTCCAATTTTTATAATTGTTACTGTCGGCTTATATATTGCCAATGAAGGTAAGCCTTTCTTTTTTCAACTGAGGCCGGGAATGAATGAGCGCATCTTTAAGATCATAAAATTCAAAACAATGAATGATAAAAAGGATGCAAACGGTGATTTATTACAGGATGCAGACCGGTTAACAGGAATTGGCGGATTTGTGAGAAAAACATCTTTGGATGAAATTCCACAATTAATCAATGTTCTGAAAGGAGATATGGCGTTAATAGGTCCAAGACCTTTATTACCAGAGTATTTAGGATTATACAACGATCATCATAAAAGAAGACATGAGGTTAGACCTGGGATTACAGGATTGGCACAGGTTAAAGGGCGTAATCAGATGAAATTCTCAGAGCGATTTAATAATGATGTTTATTACGTGGATCACGTATCGTTAAAATTAGATTTAGAAATCATATTAATGACTGTAAAGTCGGTGCTTTTTAAGTCTTCAACAATTGTTCATGGTCAAACGGTGGATGAAGTTGATGACTTAGGAATAAGTAAAAACCTTAGTAAGAATAATTTTAAAAAATAGCAATATGAATATTATAGGTCACAAAGTTGTTTTAAGAGCAATAGAAGAAAGAGATTTAGAATTACTTCATAAATGGTCTAACGACCCCGAGATTAATTATAAGCTTGGTGGATGGCATTTTCCTTCTAGTATGCAGGACCAGCAGAAATGGTTTGGCAACTTTAACCTTAATTCCAATAATCAGCGTTTCGCAATCGAGACGGAAGAATTTGGATTAATAGGTATGGTAAATATTGTTGATATTAACTGGAAAGACAGACGTGCATCTACCGGAATGTTATTGGGAGACAAAGATATGAGAGGTAAGGGATATGGTATTGATACTGTCATGACTATGAACAGATATGCTTTCGAAGAACTTGGTTTAATGAGACTTGATACCACTATTATTGCTAATAATGAACCTTCATTAGGCGTTTATACCAAAAAATGTGGGTGGATTGTTGAAGGAACTAAAAAGAATGCTTATTTCAGAAAAAACCAATGGTGGGATGAGCTGATAGTAGGAATAACCAGAGATGATTATTTTGATCTGATAAAACTAAACAATTATTGGCAAAAATAAATATGTATAAAGAATTTGGCTCCGGCTTCCATTATATACATTCTCAAAAGAAGAGTGAAAATTTTTTTGAAAATAATGATAATTACCATCTGTATTTTTCCGGAAGGGTAGCCCTGTATAACTTACTTAAATTCGGGATAAAGAAATATAACTGGACTAAAGTAGGTTTTCCCAGTTATTATTGCCATGAGGTAGTTAACTTTTTTACTGATCTGGATATTGAGATTTTGTATTATGACTATAATCCGGAGGCAAATAATAAAATAGTTTGGGAAGATGATCCCCAAAGTGTAATTGTGAATGTTTTGTATTTTGGGCAAATTAAAGCCGATGTAACACATTTACATAATACAACGATCATTGATGATCTTACACATGATTTAGGAGCTTTCAATACATCAACTGCAGATTATTCTTTTGCATCTCTTCGTAAACAGCTGCCACTGGGAATAGGTGGAATGTGTAAATATAAAGATGGTGAAAACATTGATACTGATCCTGAGTATACCGCTTTGGCTGAAAAAACATATCTGAAAGTTGTATCAGCCATGTTTTTGAAAGAAGAATATTTACTCAATAATTTAGAAAACAACGATTTATATAGAAGGTATTACCTGGAAGCTGAAGATACTTTTAAAGAACCTCTTACTGATTCACTCATGCCAGCACAGGCAGAATTAACGCTCTCAACTTTTCCGGTTGAAGAGATGTTGGAAAAAACGGGTGATAATATTGATCTGGGAGCTGGCTTAATTAAAAAATCAAGTAACTTTGAAATTATTCCGAGCAATTTCTGTTTATTATTATTGTTTAAAAATTCTGATATCAGAAATCAGCTCAGACAGTTCTTAATTGAAAATAAAATTTTTCCGGCTGTATTGTGGCCTAATCAGCGTAATAGTAAAGATCAGGATCTTGAGTCCAGAGTCTTAAATATACATATGGATTTTAGATACTCCGGGCAGGAAATAGAGTATATAGCAAATAAAATAAATAGTTTTTTTGACAATGTATAAATTTGAAGTTATAGATAAACTGCAACCTGAATGGAATCAAATTGTAAAAGCATCCTCTGCTTATGATTTCCACCATACTGCATTCTATCATACAATAGATAATAGTTTTGATAGCAAATTATTTGTAGCATATGAAGATGATGTATTTGTAGCATTACCATTAGTAATAAGACCTATTGAAGAAACAGGCTTTTATGACTGTACCTCTGTATATGGTTATGCAGGGCCTATTTCTAACAGAAAAGGCTTTAATTTTAGTTCAGATTTTAAAGCGTTTTTTAAAAAGGAATTTGATAAATACTGTATAGAAAATTCAATTGTCTGTGCATTTTCAAGATTACATCCATTAATTGAACAGGATTCTTTTTTTGAAGATTTTGGAAAAATAATTAATGTTAACAAAACAATTTCAATAGATCTGACTCTCCCAATTGAGCAACAACGGGCATTATATGGGAAATCAAATAAGTCACAGATCAATCAGTTGCGAAGAAATGGATTCACAGTTGTAGAAGCCGAAACCAATGAAGATCTTGATGCTTTTGTTGAAATTTATTATGAAACCATGCAAAGAGTCAATGCTCTGCCAAGTTATTTTTTCACGAAAGAATATTTCCATTCCTTCCTTAATAATAGTGATTTTGACAGTAAACTGCTTTTAGCCAAACATGAAGGCAAAATAGTAGCAGGCGGTATTTTTACGATGACCAATAATATTATGCAGTATCATTTATCGGGTACTACAGGAGAATATCTTCGAAATACCCCAATGAAGTTACTTTTGGATGAAGCAAGACTATTAGGAAATGAGCACAAAATGGATGCTTTACACTTAGGTGGTGGAGCTGGAGGTAGTGATGAAGACTCTCTCTTCTTATTTAAAGCCAGCTTTTCAAAGACACAATGTATGTTTAAGGTTTGGCAATATATTATTGATTCAGAAACTTATAATAAACTTTCTGAATCAGTTTCAGATAAAAATAGTGGGTTCTTCCCTTTATATAGAAGTAAAAATTAAAAACAGATGAAAGACAAAATATGGTTATCCTCACCCCATATGGGAGGAACAGAATTAAAATATATTCACGAAGCATTTGAAGCAAACTGGGTGGCACCACTTGGCCCAAATGTAAATGGTTTTGAAGAAGATTTAGAAAAGTTTTTAAAAGCAGATGTAAAAGTAGCTGCTTTATCAGCGGGAACTGCAGCCATTCATTTGGCTTTAATTGAATTAGGTGTGGGATATGGAGATGAAGTTATTTGTCAGTCTATGACATTCTCTGCAACAGCCAACCCTATTGCATATCAGGGAGCAACTCCCGTTTTTATTGATTCTGAAGCCGAAACATGGAACCTTTGTCCAAAGGCACTGGAAGAAGCAATCCAGGACAGAATTGCAAAAGAGAAAACACCTAAAGCTATTTTAGCTGTTCATTTGTACGGAATGCCTTATAAAGTGGACGAAATTTCTGCCATTGCTGAAAAATACAACATTCCTGTAATTGAAGATGCAGCTGAAGCACTTGGCTCAACCTACAAAGGAAAAGCTGCCGGAACTTTCGGCCGTTTCGGAGTGTTATCATTCAATGGGAATAAAATTATTACAACTTCCGGTGGTGGAGCATTAGTTTGCAGATCTCAGGAAGATAAAGATAAAGCTGTTTTCCTATCCACTCAGGCAAGAGATAATGCACCTCATTATCAGCATTCACATATTGGTTATAATTACAGAATGTCTAATATTACTGCAGGTATTGGACGTGGTCAGATGGAAGTTCTGCCAAGTCGTGTTGAAGCGCGTAGAGCAATGCACAAATTTTACATAGATTTATTTGCAGATATAGACGGAGTAACGGTTTTTTCTGAACCCAACGCAGATTACTACTCTAATCACTGGCTGTCAGCGATCGTTGTAGACCCTGTAATCACGGGAAAAACTCGTGAAGAACTACGTTTAGCGTTCCTGGAAGATAATATTGAATCCAGACCTTTATGGAAACCAATGCACCTTCAGCCTGTTTTTGCTGATGCACCTTATTATGGAGGAAAAGTAGCAGAAGAATTATTTGATAACGGATTATGCTTACCTTCAGGTTCTAATTTGTCTGATGAAGACAGAGAAAGAATATCAACTGTAATAAAAGCATTCTTCGGATCTTAACTTTTTGAAAATAAAATGAATCAGTATAAATATTGGAAAATTATTTTTGATCTTATCCTTGCGATAATTCTGACTGTTTTTCTGATGCCGCTACTGATTATTTTATTTATCATTGCAAGCCTGGATACTTCTTCCAACGGAATTTTCTTTCAAAAAAGAATCGGACAGTACGGAAAAGATTTTGTTATTTTTAAGTTCAAAACGATTCATGAGAAGAATAGAAACTGCTCAAAAATAGGAAGAATACTTCGGAAATTTAAATTGGATGAGCTTCCTCAGTTAGTCAATATTCTTAAAGGTGATATGAGTTTTGTTGGGCCGAGACCAGATATTGAAGGATATTATGATAAACTTGAAGGTATTGACAGAAAGGTGCTGGAATTAAAGCCCGGACTAACCTGTAAAGCCAGTATTGTCTACAGAAATGAAGAAAGTATCCTCAAGACACAGAAAGATCCGCTGAAGTATAATGATGAGGTATTATTTCCACATAAAGTAAAGATGAATCTTGCATATCTGGAACAGCTATCCTTCAAAAATGATATCAGGATTTTATTCAGTACTTTGCTAATTATTTTTAAATAAAAATTATATAGAATTTTTCAATTGTTATGAAAATTAAAGAAACTCCACTTAAAGATTGTTATATCATAGAACCTACTATTTTTGAAGACGATAGAGGGTATTTTTTTGAAAAGTTCAACGAAAAGAAATTTGAAGAGCTTACAGGAATGAATGGGCATTTTGTTCAGGATAATGTTTCCAAATCTTCATATGGTGTATTAAGAGGACTTCATCTTCAAAAAGGTGAAGATGCTCAGGCCAAACTGGTATCATGTCTGGAAGGAAGTGTATGGGATGTAGCCGTTGACCTTAGAGAAGATTCTCCAACTTTTGGGCAGTGGTTCGGAATTGAACTTTCTGCAGAAAACAAATTGCAGCTTTATGTACCAAGAGGCTTTGGCCACGGTTTTTCTGTCTTAAGTACTCATGCCGTATTCTCATATAAATGTGATAATTTTTATAATAAAGAATCAGAAGGAAGTGTGAAATTTAATGATTCTGATCTTAATATAGATTGGAAGATTGATGAAAAAGATGCCGTCCTTTCAGAAAAAGACCAGAATGCCCCTGGCTTTAAAGAAAAAAACTTTTAAAGTATACTATTGAAAACCACTTTTTTAAAGTGGTTTTTATTTTTGTAATCTTTACTCTTTAATATTTTGTATCTTTGCAGACTCAAAATCAAAAAGATGCGTACAAAATCGGTAGGGAAGAAAAAAATTAATGTAGTAACACTTGGATGTTCCAAGAATGTATATGACTCTGAAGTATTAATGAGCCAACTGAAAGCCAATGGTAAAGAAGTGGTTCATGAAGACCGTGGAGATATTGTTGTTATTAACACCTGCGGATTTATTGATAATGCTAAAGAAGAGTCTATCAATACCATTTTAGATTATGTAGAGGCTAAAAACAGAGGAGAAGTAGAAAAAGTATTCGTTACAGGCTGCCTTTCCGAAAGATATAAGCCGGATTTGGTTAAAGAAATTCCGGATGTAGATCAGTATTTCGGTACAAGAGATCTTCCGGTACTTTTAAAGCATCTTGGTGCAGACTACAAGCATGAATTGGTAGGAGAGAGATTAACAACGACTCCTAAACATTATGCATACCTTAAAATTTCAGAAGGATGTGACAGACCTTGTTCTTTCTGTGCTATTCCTCTGATGAGAGGTGGCCACGTTTCCACTCCTATTGAAAAGTTGGTTTCTGAAGCTCAGAAGCTGGCTAAAAAAGGAACCAAAGAATTAATTCTTATAGCTCAGGATCTTACTTATTATGGTCTTGATATTTATAAAAAACGTGCATTAGGAGATTTACTGAAAGAATTGGTAAAAGTGGAAGGAGTAGAGTGGATCCGTCTTCATTATGCTTTCCCAAGCGGGTTCCCTGAGGATGTTTTGGATATTATCCGTGAAGAACCTAAAGTTTGTAATTATATAGATATTCCTCTTCAGCACATCAATTCTGATCTGTTGAAATCAATGAAAAGAGGAACTACCCACGAAAAAACCGATGCTCTTTTAGGGAAATTCAGAGAAAAAGTGCCTGATATGGCAATCAGAACAACCCTGATTGTAGGATATCCGGGAGAAACAGAAGAAAGATTCCAGGAGCTTAAAGACTGGGTAAAAGAACAGAAATTTGACAGATTAGGTTGCTTTACCTACTCTCATGAGGAAAATACCGGTGCTTACGTATTGGAAGATGATATTCCACAGGAGGTAAAAGAGGCTAGAGTAGAAGAGATCATGGAAGTACAGTCTCAGATTTCATGGGAAAAGAATCAGGAAAAAGTAGGAAAAGTATTCAGATGTATCTTTGACCGTAAAGAAGGAAACTACTTTATCGGAAGAACAGAATATGATTCTCCGGATGTAGATAATACCGTTTTGGTATCCGCTGAAGATACTTATATTTCCATTGGAGAATTCGCAGATGTGAAAATTACTTCAGCAGAAGAATTCGACTTATATGGTGAATTAATATAAAAATATAAAACATTATTAATCAGAACAAAAAGTTTTTAATTTCAAAGACTCGAAAGATGAAATATTGTTCAATTTTAACATAAATAATTTTATATTATTTTTTTAAATTACTGATTTTTAATATTTTAATTGTTTGTGTGTTAAGATTTTTTAATTTTCTATTATAAATTATGAAAATTAGAAAATTATGTCTTAAATTTGCGGCATAAGCAATGTTTTTAAATCATATGCTATCAATTAGTTATTTATTAAAATTAGGCTTAAAATTCGAAAAATATGTTTTTTTATTTATTTTAGCCTTAGGATAATAATCGCAAGTTGAGATACGTTTTCCTTTTGGAAATTTTGATGAAAAATAATGTAATTAAAATCTTTAAAAACTTATGAAAAAATTTTTATTAACAGCAACTATGCTGGTTGCCTTTACGGCTCTTTCCAAGGCTCAGCAGGGGAGAGTGGGGATTAACACGACCACACCTGCCGCAACTCTAGATGTAGTAGCTAATGCTGCTGATGCTTCTAGACCTGATGCCCTATTGATCCCTCGTCTAACAAGAGCAGAACTTGAAACTAAAAACACAGCTTATGCCGATGGTAACGCAACAGCATCAAGTGCTCAAAATGGAGCTTTAGTGTTTGTAACAGGATTAGGAGGTAATGGTACAGGTAAAACAGTAAACGTTACAGCTCCAGGATTCTATTATTATGATGGTACTAACGGTAACAACGTTTGGAAAACCTTAGGTGGCAGCGGAGTAGCTAAAGTACCTAGTATTAGAACTTCTGCTACCGGAACAGATTTGTCAGCAAATGACCTAGATGGCTATGTTTACATTTCTACTAATGCAGATTTATCTTCAATTCCAGTAAGTGCAGCTACAAAAGGTAGAACAATTACACTTGTTAAAGTTGGTGGACCCAATCCACTTACAGTTAATGGAATGAGTGCGAATTCTGTAAATTCTCTTGGTCAGAATGGTAGAGGATTAGCTTTTATATATGATGGTGCAGCTTGGCAATCATATTCTGCACAATAATTAATAATTCTTATACACATTTACATCATGAATAAAAAATTTTTACTTATCGTTGCCGCAACATTGGTAATGTCCCAATATTCTAAGGCTCAATTAAGAACTAACGGTTTTGCTAGTGGTAACATTAGTGGAGAATCCGCTTTTATGGATGCTTCAGGTGCAACAAACGGGTTTAGTGACGATGCTAATACTAAAAATGGAAAAGGTTTAGTTTTTCCAAGAACTAACTTAACTAACTTCACATTTGCTTCATCATCAGGAGACGAAGATAACTTCCCTACTGCTTATGACGGTATGATTGTTTATAACACAGGAACAGGTAATACTCCTGCAACAGGTTCAGGGATTGGTACCCAAGCTGTTACTCCTGGGTTTTACTATTTTTCAAACCCAACTGCAGGACCTTCTTCAGGTAACTTCTCACCAACAACTGGTAGATGGGTAGCAATTGGAGCTTCTCCAAAAGTAACTATCGGAACAGCTGAAACAACAACTAATACAATTGTTAATGTGAGCCCAGGTGTTGATAAGCAGGTTTATGCAATCAAAGGGACTTTTTCAGCAAATGGAACTTCTACAGCAGTTAATATTCCGGCACCAACTGGTATGACAACAATGTATGCCATTACTATTTACAAGTCAGGTTCAGGAGTAGTTTACGATAGAAGCTTATATTCTTATAATGTTGTAACTACTGCAGGAAATGCAATTACAGGTTCTCCTAGCATGTCTGTAGTATATCCTAATGGAACATACGATTATGTATTGGAATACTTAAAATAAAATAATTTTTATTTAATTACATATTAAAACCAACGATTTAATCGTTGGTTTTTTGTTTATATATATTATAGTAGTCATTTATAATGAAAGATAAGCTGTTAATTGGGCTTTTTAGTATTTAATTACCTTCTAATTTAATCCAGATGAATGAGCTACTAAGGAATAAGCATTTTTAAGGTTTAAAATCAAAGTAAAAGAATAGGCTTGAAGATCAGACAACTTATATTGATAGAAAATGATAATAGTAAATAGTCTATATTTTTTATTGAAATGCTTTTTAATCTGATTCTTAACTCCTATTTTTGAAAGATAATTACAAAGAGAAAACGATCTTTAAGATAAATATGACATGAAAATATGATAAGATTTGAAATAATAATCCAATAAATATAAATTCTATCATTATTATTGGTGTTAAAATATTTCTAAAAGACTTGATTATATTGCCTTAGAGCTATTCTGATAGCTATTTTACTCTATATCAACTCTTAACATTTTCAGCTTTTCAAATGTACATTTTATGGATATAATCAATATTTTTAATTTTCACAAGTGTCTGAAAATTAACTATTTGTAATATTTGTTTTTTGAAATTATGCATAAATTAGTTAATTAAATTAACATTTAACTTATTTTTTTAACACTTTTTAACAGTGGTCTTTAAAATCCCTATTCATAGGGGCTTACAAGGTTGATTAACATATAATTTGGTTTTTATTAACAGTTTTTAACAATTGGAATAGGGAGATAAAAGGATTCCTGATACTTTTGCCCTGTCAAACAATAAAAATTTCAAAATGATGAAAAGATTCATTCTCGTAATCATAATGATGATTTCAACTTTAGGTATTTATTCATTTACGAATAATGCCTTAGATGCGAAAAAAACAAGTTATGCATCGTACTACCACGATAAATTTAACGGTAGAAAAACTGCTAGCGGAGAAATCTTTGATAATTCAAAGTTTACAGCAGCAAACAGAACGCTTCCTTTTGGAACAAACGTTAAGGTTACTAACCTTAAGAATGGTAAAGAAGTAATAGTGAGGATTAATGATAGAGGCCCTTTCCATTCATCAAGATCTTTAGATATGTCTAAAGCTGCGTTCGATGAGATCGGAGATATCAGTCATGGTACCATTCCGGTTGAATATGAAATTGTCGATTAATCTTATGATTTAAATTAAAAAAAGCCAGCTGATTTCAGCTGGCTTTTGTGTTGATAGATATAAGGATTATTATATATCCAATTCCAATAGGGCAGGGCAGTGGTCTGAGTGAACAGCCTCTTTTAAAATAACAGCTCGGGAAAGCTTATCCTTTAAGCTATAAGAGGCAAAGTTATAATCCAATCTCCAGCCTTTATTTCTTTCCCTTGAATTTTGTCTGTAGCTCCACCATGTATAATTATCAGGCTCATTATTAAAAAACCTGAAACTGTCAATGAGTTCACATTCATTGATGAAATCAGTCATCCATTCTCTTTCCATAGGAAGAAATCCCGAGACATTCTTTAAGCCAACAGGATTATGAATATCGATCGCTTCGTGGCAGATATTAAAGTCTCCGGATATAATAAGGTTAGGAATCTCTTTTTTTAGATTTTTGATGTATTCCAGGAAATCATGGCAGAACTGCATTTTGAAATCCAGTCTCTCAATATTTGAGGCAGAAGGAACGTATACTGAAATTGCAGAAAATCCATCAAAATCAGCACGGATAATTCTTCCTTCATTATCATAACTTTCGATACCACAACCATACTCTACATGATTAGGTTTGATTTTTGACGCAATTCCGACCCCGCTATAACCTTTTCTCACTGCCGAATGCCAATAACTGTGGTATCCTAATTTTTCAAGACTTTCGATGTCTATCTGATCGTTTCCGGCTTTGCTCTCCTGAATACAGATAATATCCGGATCAGCAGTCTTCAGCCAACCTAAAAAATCTTTGGTAAAAGCTGCTCTTATTCCATTAACATTGTATGTAATTAATCTCATTAGTCTTCTATAAATATTTTAAAGTTCTCGTTGTATTTCGTTGGGATAAATTCAGTAATGTCATAATCTGCTATCTGATGAATATGAAAAGGATCTTCTTTAATGATATATTCCAATTTATTTTTAGATGAAGCTTTACAGATAATAACACCTCCGGTTCTTGGTTCTTTTCTTCCAGAAGCTATAAAAAGCCCTGCATTATAATATTTTTGAAGAAATGAATTATGTTCAGGAATATGTTGCTCTACATTTTCAATAGGCACCTTATACGTAAGAGAAATAATGAACATGTTTTTATTTTTTACGAAGATATGAACTCTTGCAGACTATAAAAAAAGAAGCGGGAAAAATCAATTGATTTTCCCGCTTTAGACCCAAAATTAAATAAACTATGAAAAAAACTACTTGGGTTCTAAAATGCTGATAGGAATAATACATTCCTCCAATGAGATTCCACCATGTTGGTAGGTTTCTTTATAGTAATTTACAAAATGATTGTAATTCTTTGGATAAGCAAGGAATATATTGTTTTTAGCAAATATATATTTTGAGCTTAGGTTTCCTTTTGGAAGGAAAAGTTTTTCCGGGTTGGTAATTGCCCAAACATCGCTGTCATCATACGTTAAGCTTTTACCTGTTTTGTATCGTATGTTGGTAGAGGTTTCTCTGTCACCTACCACTTTACTTGGTTTTTTAACGTAAACGGTTCCATGATCCGTTGTAATGACTAATTTATACCCGTTTTCAGCAGCTGTTTTAATGATTTTCAACAGCGAAGAGTTTTCAAACCAGTTAAGCGTAAGAGAACGGAACGTTTTATCATCACGGATAAGCTGATCTACAATGTGATTATCTGTCTTAGCGTGAGAAAGAATATCAATGAAATTATAAACAATCACTAACAGGTCATTGTTTTTATGCTGATTGAAATCATCATAAATCTTTCTTTCAAAATCTGCATTCAATACTTTCAGGTACTTCATGGATTTTGATCCGAGACCGATTCTCTTCATCTGATCTTCCAGGAAGTCACGTTCAAATTCATTTTTATTTCCTTCCTCGTTATCGTTAAACCATTTATCAGGGAAACGCTTTTCAATCTCTGATGGCATTAAACCTGCAAAGAAAGAGTTTCTTGCATATTGTGTAGCGGTTGGAAGGATACTGTAATAATAATCTTCCGAAATTTTATTGTAATACTTTGTAAATAATGGCTCAATCACTTTCCATTGGTCGTAACGAAGGTTGTCAACCATTAATAAAAGTACTTTGTCTTTTTCTACCTCAGGCTTTACCTTCTCTTTGAAAAGGGTGTGGCTCATCAGAGGCTTGTCTGAATCAATAAGCCAGTCAGCATAATTTTTTTCAATAAATTTAGCGAACTGAATATTAGCCTCTTCTTTCTGTGACTGCAGAAGATCTGCAAATTCATTATCTGCAACCTTATCAAACTTAATCTCCCAGCTTAGGATTTTTTTATAATATTCTGCCCAATCCTGGTAAGTTCTCAAATAAGAAAGCTCCATAGACAGGTTTCTGAATTCCTGCTGATATTGTAAAATAGTTTTTTGTTCTACAAGATTATCCTGCTGAAGATTCTTTTTTAAGGAAAGTAATATCTGATTAGGATTTACAGGCTTCAGGATGTAATCTGCAATTTGGGAACCGATTGCCTCTTCCATGATGTGTTCCTCTTCACTTTTGGTTACCATTACTATTTTTAAGGAATTATCTTTTTCCTTAATCATAGGAATTGCTTCCAGCCCTGAAATTCCGGGCATATTTTCATCAATGAGTGTTAGGGCAAATTTCTCTGAATCCATAAGTTCCAAAGCCTCATTTACATTGTTAACAGGCGTTACCTGATAACCTTTCTTTTCTAAAAATACGATATGAGGTTTAAGTAAATCTATTTCATCATCGATCCATAATATCTTTTCTGACATAATTTATTTTTTACATGGTTATTGTATCAAAATGTTGACCAAATCCTTTTAAATTCTCACAAAATCGAGAGTTTAAAAGTTAAATATTAGTTAAATGGAAATACCCCATGATATTTCCTGTTTCCGTAGGTTTTAATTCTTATTTTTTATATACAGCAAAGCCCTTTCCAAAACTTCATCTTTTCCGTTTTTTATTCCTTCTACAGTAGGTTTTATGAGAATATCCGGAATAATTCCTATCCTTTGGGTTTCTCTTCCGTCAGGATAATAAGCACCAAGGCCGGTAAAACAGGTATCTAAGTCTGCAATTTTAAATTTAATAATATCTCCGTTAGCCCCCGAAGTATTGCTGCCAATCACTTTGGAATTAGGGTGCTGTTTAAACATCATGGTTGTAGTCTCCGCCTGGCTTTGTGTATTTTCATCTACCAAAACAATTACATTTCCTTTATAATAATCGGGATTCTTCCTGCCAATATTGTTCTTTCTGCTGTAAAATTTTCCGGGATAGCTGGTTTCCGGGAAGTTAAACTGATAATAAGTGGTGGATTGCGGAAGGAGCAGCTCGCTTAAAGGTATGATGGTAAGCTTAGGATAATTTCTGATATCAAAGATGATAGATTCTGCAGAGCTCAGATTTCTGTACATTTCATTTACTTCATCTTTAGTAAGGATTCCCATATTGACATATCCGACTTTCTTTTCCTTATCCAGAAACTTCCATGGTTGAGGCGGTGATCCTTTTTTAACGATAATATCTTTAACAAAATAAGTTTTAGCAGTTACTTCGATATTTTGTCCGTCTCTTTCTAACTTAACGGAAAGCGAGTCATTATTACTGAAAAGAAGTTTACTTTTTATTTTATTTACTTTCCCCCAGGAGTTGGAAGCAGGAATATATTTTCCAAGGCTGTTAATTATCTGCGGAATTGTTTTTCCTTTCACATCATAAATAACATCACCAATGTTGAATGGTGTTTTCTCGTGAAATCGATTTTCATTAACCTTTGTAATGACCAATTTTCCTTCTGCATAGGAATATTCTACTGGAAGTTTTCTGTTTCCGTATTGATGAAGACTTATCAGAGTTGAAAAAAGGTAAGCATGTGAATCATCTGTTTTGGTTACTAACTCTGCCAAAATCAGTTGATAATCTGTATCATTATCAACACTGAGAAACTTTGGAATCATCTCAGTAAGAACATCATTCCAGTTTTGATCCGTTTCATATTTATAAGGGAAAAAATATTCTACATAATTCCAATATCTGAACAGTTCTAATAAGCTGATCTGTTTGGAAGAGAATTGGGGTCCGTAAGAATTTTCGTTTCTGAAAAATACTTTTCGCCCGTTTTTTCCTAAATAATGTTGGTTACCAATATTCCGGTTGTTTTCTATATAATGGAGCTTTTGGGAAACTTCTGGGGTAAATATGTCGGAATTATCCATCCAACTTAGATCAAAGTTTTTCAGAAAATAAGGTGTATTGTTTTCCTGCAGACACTCTGTACACTCTTTAACTTTTCCAATTTCTGCAATCCAATTGGAATACAGATTATTCAATGCTTTTTTATCATTGACTTTTTCAAGCTCATTAATTTTTTTGAAAAGCTGCTGATCCCAACTTAGATTTCCTTTAGATACATGAGGGTGATAATATTTTAAAAATCCCCAGACTCTACAGAGAGACTCCAGTTTTTGATTTTCAGATAAAATCTGTGCAGAAAAATGTAGACTTAAAAATAAAAAAATGAAAAGAGAATATTTTCTCATCAAAAGGATCGAGTTTTCTCAAAGATAAGTGATTAATGGGATAAGAGCAAAGGAATTTGATGAATTATTTGAGCTGGAAGAAGGAAGTAGTGATGAGTTTGCAACTGCTAAAGATTAATATATAAAGTGTTCAGAAAATCAATAGTCCATCTTTGCCTCTTGTACTCAATAACCTCCAGCTTCCTCCTTCTAGCCATTTAATACTAATTTAATTATCCTTCAAATTTAAAATCCCTAACTTTGTTTACTCATATAGACGTTCCAATGCAGAATAAGCTAAAAATTATCAACGATCCTGTTCATGGATTTATCAAAATTCCTCACGAAATTTTATTTGATATTATTGAACATCCTTATTTTCAAAGATTAAGAAGGATTGGTCAGACCGGTCTTTTGAACCTGATTTTTCCGGGAGCTACCCATACAAGGTTTCATCATGCATTGGGAGCGATGCATCTGATGTTTACTGCTTTGGAAACCTTAAAACAGAAAGGGGTTAAGATCTCTGAAGAAGAGGAAAAAGGGGCTATGTTGGCTATTTTAATGCATGATATCGGACACGGACCGTTTTCCCACGCTTTGGAGAGTATGCTTATGGATGACTGGCATCACGAGAAATTGTCTTTATTACTGATGAATAAGCTGAATGAAGAGTTTAACGGACAGCTATCCATGGCAATTGAAATGTTTCAGGGGAAATATCACAGAAAGTTCTTTAATCAGTTGATCTCATCTCAGCTGGACGTTGACAGACTGGATTATCTGAAAAGAGACAGCTTTTTTACAGGAGTATCGGAAGGAAATATTAATACCCAGAGAATTATTTCCATGATGAATGTATGTGAGGAAGGAGAACTGGTTATTGATGCAAAAGGGATTTACTCTATAGAAAACTTTTTAACGGCCAGAATGTTTATGTACTGGCAGGTATATTATCATAAAACGTCTGCATTGGCAGAATTTCTGTTGGTGAAAATTCTTGAAAGAGCAAAATATTTAATTTCTCAGGGCATTGAGCTTCCGGCAACAGATAATCTGAAATATTTTTTATACCGCGGAAAGAGCACAGCAACAGAAGAAGATATAGAGAGATTTACCAGATTGGATGATAATGATGTGATTCAGGCGATGAAGGAATGGCAGAATTCTGATGATTTTGTTTTATCCTATTGGTGTAAAAGTGTCATTCAGAGAAACCTTCCGAAAACCATTATTTCATCACACCCTTTTGATGAGAAAGTTGTTGAAGAAAAAATAAAAATCACCAATGAGTTTTTTGAAATTGATAACGGGAAAGAATTGGTTCATGAAATAAAAAGGAAACTTTTACCTTACGATACCGAAAAGCAACCTATTTATTTATTGCAGAAAAATGGGAAAAGAATGAAGCTTCATGAGTCAGAAGATCAGCTTTTATCAGGGTTGGTAGTAAATAAAACAACCCGTTATATTCTTATGTTTCCAAGAGATATCTCCCGTTTAGATTCTTAAATAATATTAAAATTGAATATCTGAAATCAAAAAATGTTTGCAAATTATAGAATTTCTTATCTTTGCAGAATATGGAATTCACAGCTTCGCAAATTGCAAGTTTTATTGACGGAAAAATAATAGGTGATGAGAATGCACTTATTACAGGGGTTTCTCCAATTGAAAATGGAGAATCAGGACATCTTTCTTTTATAGCACAAGATAGATTTTCTCATTTTTTAGATACCTCAAAATGCTCCGTAATCATCGTTTCGGAAAAACTTCTGAATAATAATAGTTATAACCCTACCTTAATTGTTGTAAAAGATGCCTATTTATCTTTTCAGATTCTGATGAACTTATATCAGGAGATGAGAGGAAGAAAAGAAGGTATTGAAGATGGTTCATCCATCCATGATTCAGCGATAATAGGTGATCAAGTTTATATAGGAGCATTTACATATGTTTCTGATAAGGCTAAGATCGGTGACGGATCGCAGATTTATCCGCATGTATATATTGGTAAAGGAGTAAAAATTGGTAAAAACTGTAAAATTGACAGTGGTGCCAGAATTTACGATTACTGTATCATTGGGGATAACTGTGTTATTCACTCCAATACAGTAGTAGGAGGTGATGGTTTCGGGTTTCAACCCACAGCTGAAGGATTCAAAAAGATTCCACAGCTTGGAAATGTAATCATTGAAGATGATGTTGAAATTGGTTCAAACTGTAGTATTGACAGAGCAACAATTGGTTCAACGATCATTGGAAAAGGAACAAAAATTGATAATCTGATTCAGATTGCCCATAACGTAAAAATAGGACAGAATAATGTAATTGCAGCGCAAGCCGGAATTGCAGGTTCTACTACCATTGGGGACTGGAATCAAATTGGAGGTCAGGTAGGAGTTGTCGGACATATCAAAATCGGAAACCAGGTGAAGATTCAGGCCCAAAGTGGGGTGAACTCCAGTGTTAACGATAGAGAAACTTTATATGGTTCACCGGCAATCAGCTACAATGACTATTTAAGAAGCTATGTTCATTTCAGAAACTTACCTGGAATAGTCAACAGAATAAATAATCTTGAGAATAACTCAAAAGATAATACTAATGAGTGATATGCAAAAAACGCTTCAGGAAGAGGTAACACTTTCTGGAATAGGCCTTCATACTGGTAAAGAAGTAAAACTTACCATCAAACCCGCAAAAGAAAATACGGGATTTGTATTTGTAAGAACCGATTTAGAGGGAAATCCTCAGGTTGAAGCTGATGTTAATTATGTAGTAGCAACAGAGAGAGGTACAACATTAGAAAAGCTTGGCGTAAAAATTACTACCTGTGAGCACCTTTTGGCTGCTTTAGTAGGTTGTGATATAGACAATGCAGTGTTGGAAATGGACGCATCTGAGCCGCCTATTTTAGATGGATCTTCAAAATATTTTGTAGAAGCTATCGAAAGCGTAGGAGTAGTAGATCAGAATGTTGCCAGAGAATATCTTGTTGTAAAAGAAGTTCTTACCTACAGTGATCCGGCTACAGGTTCGGAAATCACTATTATTCCTTCAGATACTTACGAAGTAACTACTATGGTAGATTTTGGAACTAAAGTTTTAGGAACTCAAAATGCTACTCTTAAAAATATTTCCGAATTTAAAGACGAAATCTCTTCAGCAAGAACATTCAGTTTCTTACATGAATTGGAAATGCTTTTAGATCACGGATTGATCAAAGGCGGAGATATCTCCAACGCAATCGTTTATGTAGATAAAGATCTTACTCCGGAAACTACAGAAAAATTGAAAAAAGCCTTTGGGAAGGATAATGTATCCATCAGACCAAACGGTATTCTTGATAACCTTAACCTAAACTATCCTAACGAAGCGGCGAGACACAAATTACTTGATGTAATTGGTGATTTGGCATTAGCAGGAGTGAAAATTAAAGGTAAAGTTATTGCTAACAAACCAGGACATTTCGTGAACACTCAGTTTGCGAAAAAACTAAATCGTCAGTGGAAATTGCAGAAAAAGAAAAACGTTCCGGATTTTGATTTAACAAAAGAACCGGTATTCGATATCAACGGAATCATGAAGCTTATGCCTCACAGACCTCCGTTCTTATTAATTGATAAAGTTCTTGAACTTTCAGATTCTCATGTAGTAGGATTGAAAAATGTAACAATGAATGAACCTTTCTTCGTTGGACATTTCCCTAAGGAGCCGGTAATGCCTGGAGTACTTCAGGTAGAAGCATTAGCTCAGACAGGAGGTATTCTTGTGTTGGCAAGTGTTCCTGATCCTGAAAACTATTCTACTTATTTTATCAAGATTGATAAAGTAAAATTCAAGAGAAAAGTAATTCCGGGAGATACCCTTATTTTCAAAATTGAATTGATAGAGCCTATCAGAAGAGGTATTGTACACATGCAGGGGTACGGATATGTAGGAGACACAGTGGCAGTAGAAGCAGAGCTTATGGCTCAAGTTGCAAAAAATAAAGTTGATTAAATGATTCATCAGTTAGCAGCCGTAGATAAACGTGCGAAAATCAGCAAAAATGTAATTGTAGAACCATTTACTACAATTGCAGGGGATGTAGAAATTGGAGAAGGAACATGGATTGGTCCAAATGTGACCATCATGGATGGAGCCAGAATTGGGAAAGACTGTAAGATTTTTCCAGGAACTGTAATTTCTGCAATTCCTCAGGACTTAAAGTTCGATGGTGAAGATACACAAACCATTATTGGAGATAATACTACTTTAAGAGAATGTGTAACAATAAACAGAGGAACAAAAGCTTTGGGGTATACCAAAGTAGGAAGCAACTGCCTTATTATGGCGACTTCCCACGTTGCCCATGACTGTATCATAGGAGATAATGTAATTATTGCCAATGGTTGCGGTATTGCAGGACATGTTGAAATCGGAGACTTTACCGTAATGGGTGGATTATCTGCAGTTCAGCAGTTTGGTAAGATCGGAAAACAT
Source organism: Chryseobacterium sp. CH25 (assembly GCF_004119455.1). GTDB lineage: Bacteria > Bacteroidota > Bacteroidia > Flavobacteriales > Weeksellaceae > Chryseobacterium. Next base: position 56,520 of record NZ_NRQT01000011.1, on the reverse strand, counting down.
ACAATGATTTCAGGAGGATCTTTGATCAGAAAAGACGTTCCACCATATGTGAAAGTAGCAAGAGATCCTATTTCCTATGCTGGTATCAATTCAGTGGGACTTAGAAGAAGAGGTTTTTCCAATGAGAAGATCTTTGAAATTCAAAAGATTTACAGAGCTATTTTCCAAATGAAGATGAACGTTTCCCAAGCGTTGGCGTATATTGAAAAAGAAATGCTTCCTACCGCTGAAAGAGATGAAATCCTTCAATTTATCCAAAACTCTCCAAGAGGTATTGTAAAAGGATACGGAACAGGAAAAGACAGCAACTAAAAAGTGCTGAAAATTAAGTAAAAAAGATAATTATATATTAATGGCAACAAGTAACGATATTAGAAAAGGTCTTTGCATCGAATTCAGCAATGATATTTTTAAAGTAATTGAGTTCCTTCACGTAAAACCAGGAAAAGGACCTGCTTTCGTAAGAACAAAATTAAAATCTGTGACAAACGGAAAAGTATTAGATAATACATTCTCTGCAGGACACAAGATTGAAGAGGTAAAAGTAATCACAAGAAAGTTCCAATATCTTTATGATGATGAGAACGGATTCCACTTCATGAATAACGATGATTTTTCTCAGCTATATTTAAATAAAGAAATGATTGAAAATTCAAACCTGATGAAAGCAGGTGAAGAAGTAACAATCATTCTGAAAGAAGCTGACGAAACTCCACTTTCTGCTGAACTTCCACAATCTGTATATCTGGACGTAATTGAAGCTGATCCGGGTGTAAAAGGAAACACTGCAACCAACGCTCTTAAAAACGCAATCGTTGAAACAGGAGCAAGAGTAATGGTTCCTTTGTTCATTGAACCAGGAGACAAAATTAAAGTAAGCACTGAAGACGGTAGCTACTTAGAAAGAGTAAAAGAATAAATAAAATTTACATAAATTCGGTTTGCATTAGCAGTCCGAATTTTGTTTTATAAGAAAATCTATTGTTATGAGATTCCATTCTCCGCAAAAGCTTAAAACGATCGCAGATTTAATAGGTTCAAAATTTGTTGGCCCGGAAGACTTTGAAGTGTTGGGTGCCAATGAAATTCACATGGTAAAGCCAGGTGAGATCGTTTTTGTGAACCACCCCAAATATTATGATAAGGCATTAAACTCTGCCGCTACTATTATTTTGATTGATAAAGAAGTAGATTGCCCTGAAGGCAAAGCACTTCTGGTTTCTGATGACCCTTTCAGAGACTTTAATAAGATCAATACGCACTTTACAAGAATTTACAACTTTACCGAGGAACTTCACGATGTTGAAATTGGTGAAGGCACAAGAATTCACTCTTCTGCAGTAATCGGAAACAATGTAAAGATTGGAAAGAATACTTTGATTTTCCCAAATGTTGTGATTGGTGATAGAACCGTTATCGGGGATAATGTCATTATTCAGTCCAATACCGTATTGGGAGGTGATGCTTTCTACTACAGAAAACTGAATGGAAATTTCGACCGTTTAATCTCTGTGGGAAATGTGGTGATCGAAAATAATGTGGAAATAGGAAACGGCTGTACCATTGACAGAGGAGTTACAGATTCTACCGTGATTGGTGAAGGTTCTGTTCTGGATAACCAGATTCAGATAGGACATGACACTGTAATCGGGAAAAAATGCTTAATCGCTTCTCAGGTTGGAGTGGCCGGTTGCTGTGTAATTGGAGATGAAGTAACCCTATGGGGACAGGTGGGTATTGCTTCAGGAAACAAAATTGAGAGCGGATCTGTACTTTTAGGAAAAACAGGAGTGAACAGAGATCTTGAAAAAGGTACCTATATCGGGATGTTTGCTGAAGATTTCAAAACATATCTGAAAAAAGAAGTAAAACTGAGAAATCTCAAATAAACTATTCCAAAGGTTTTGTCCAAAATCAAAGAAATTTGAGTAAATTTGTGAGCATTAATAAAATAATAAATAAATTAAAACAACAATAAAATGTCAATTTTAGTAAACAAAGATTCTAAAGTAATTGTACAAGGATTTACAGGGAACGAAGGAACTTTCCACGCTGGTCAGATGATTGAATACGGAACAAACGTAGTAGGTGGTGTTACTCCAGGAAAAGGAGGAAGCGAGCACTTAGGAAAACCAGTATTCAACACAGTAGCTGACGCTGTTGAAAAAGCAGGAGCAAACGTAAGTATCATTTTCGTACCGCCGGCATTTGCAGCAGACGCTATCATGGAAGCTGCTGAAGCAGGAATTAAAGTAATTGTATGTATTACTGAAGGTATTCCTGTAGCTGATATGGTAAAAGTAAAATCTTACATTGCTGACAGAGACTGCAGATTAATCGGACCAAACTGCCCTGGAATCATTACTTCTGAAGAAGCTAAAATTGGTATTATGCCAGGTTTCGTTTTCAAAAAAGGTAAAGTAGGTATCGTTTCAAAATCAGGTACCCTTACTTACGAAGCTGCTGATCAGGTAGTAAGAGCAGGTTACGGTATTTCTACAGCTATCGGTATCGGTGGTGACCCAATTATCGGAACTACTACAAAAGAAGCTTTGGAATTATTTATCAATGATCCTGAAACAGAAGCTGTTGTAATGATTGGAGAAATTGGTGGTGGATTAGAAGCTGAAGCTGCTAGATGGTACAAAGCTAGTGGATCTACTAAGCCAGTTGTAGGATTTATCGCTGGACAAACAGCTCCAAAAGGAAGAACAATGGGACACGCTGGTGCTATCGTAGGTGGTGCAGAAGATACAGCTCAGGCAAAGATGGAAATCATGAGAGAAAACGGTATCAACGTTGTTGATTCTCCTGCTGATATTGGTGCTACTGTAGCTAAGATCCTAGGATAATATAAAAAACAAAACCAAATAAATATGAAGAAACTTTTATTAACCTCAGCTTTAGCCCTTTCTGCTTTATCCTTTGCCCAAGTGCAGTGGAAGAATACAAGATTCGGGGTTACAGCGGGATTAAACTATTCCAGAGTATCTAATGCCCATAATCCTTCTGGCCCAAGATATACCTTCCAAGGTGGAGCTTTGGCCTTAATTCCCGTAGGAAAGGCAAACCAGTTTTTTATCCAGCCTGAAGTTTTATACTATGGAGCAGGTGAAACAGGTAAAGATAGTGATGCTAAGAATGTAAGTGGTTATAATGCAGTATATGCAAATAACTATCTGAGTGTACCCCTTTATTTCAAAGGGTATTTTTCAGAAGCAGAATCTGAATTCTTTGGATTATTAGGACCTAGATTTAACTTTTTGTTAAGCCAGAATGTTAAAGATGTTCCTGCAACCAGACCTTATTATCACCCAGATGGTTCTGATCCTTCACAGCCACCGGGAGTAAATGGTAAAGCGAATAGCTTTAACTGGGGAATAGGACTTGGAGTAGGATATAGCTATAAGAGACAACTTGAAGTAGCTGTAAAATATGACTTAGGTCTTTCAGATACTTATCCGAATCTTGTAAAAGAAAAAGGAGGTAGTGATAAGAAAAAATCTGAACAGGTGATAGCTCTTACCTTAAGCTATATATTCAAATAAATCGTTTTATTCAGAATATAAATAAGAAATCCCGGAAATAACTTCCGGGATTTTTTTGTATTAAATACCAATGTTAAAAGAAATAAATAGTCTGAATTGGAGATAAGTCCTTTATTGAAGTATGTTATCTTTAACGGCACAATAGCAAAATTGTATTGATGAATATCCTTTTATTGTCTTCCTGTTTTAGCAAAACCCGATGGATGTATCTCTTTAAATACAATCTCTTTCGTACCTGAAAAAATAAAAAGGACAAATTCACATATCTGCAAATCTGTCCTTTTTAATATTTCTTTTTGTTGTTTTCTGTCCGAGGAATTAACCTTTAATCCACTTCCAAAGCTCTTTTAACGTTGCTTTATTTCCGTACATCAAAATCCCCACACGATAGATTTTTCCGGCAAGGAATATCATAAAGATGGTTGTTGCCAACAATAATGTAATGGATAAGGCAATTTGCCAGGCCGGAACTCCGAAAGGTATTCTGGCAATCATAGCAACAGGAGAAGTAAATGGTATAATAGATAACCAGAAGCCCATTGGACCGTCAGGATTATTCATTAGTGAAAAACTTCCATACATCCCCAAAGTTAATGGTAGAATAGCAAATAACGTGAATTGCTGTGTTTCTGTTTCATTGTCTACTGCAGAACCAATAGCGGCATAAATAGAGCTGTAGAAAATATATCCTAAAAGGAAGAAAATAATGAATACAAAAATAATCAATGGGAAATTCAGTTCCAGTAAACTGTGGGAGATTTGAGTAGCTAGTTGTGTCATATCCAGCTTACTTGTAATTTGCTCACTAGCACCGGGAACATTCTGCTGAATAGATGAGAATCCGGTATTCAAAACCAAAGCTCCGATTACAGACATGGTTATCCAGATCAGAAACTGTGTGAGTGCTACCAGTGTTACTCCAAGAATTTTACCCATCATCAGCTCAAAAGGTTTTACAGATGAAATAATGATCTCTACCACACGGTTGTTTTTTTCCTCAAGAACGCTTCGCATTACCCTTACTCCGTAAATAATAATGAACATGAAGGTAACATACATCAGGACCATACTAAGCCCGGATTTAACCCCAAAAGTAAGATCAGAATCTTCTTTGTTGTTATCTGCAACATTAATGGTTTTCAGACTGAAACTCTTATCAAGATCATTCAATTGAGTCTCCTGAATCCCCAGTTGCTTGATTTTTTCTTTTTTAACAACATTGGTAATATCAGAAACAATTTTCTGCTTGGTATCAAAGCCCATTTTACTGTTGATAATCAGTCTTGCCCCAGTTTCAAGCTCTTCATAATTCTGTCCTTTTAATTCCGGTAAAATTAAGACCCCATCCAGAGATTCATTTCCCTTTAAATTATTAAGCTTGGATTTTTCATCTGCTGCGGAAACAAATACGTAGTTCAGTTTATCATCAGACTTCAGTTGATTGATAAATAAACCACTTTTGTCAACCACTTCAATAATACTGTGCGATTCATTGGCTTTAAACATTAATCCGATCACTGCTCCAAACGCAATAATCATGACAGGTGCCAATAAAGTCAATATGATAAAGGATTTTTTCTTAACCTGTGTAAGAAATTCTCTCTTTGTAATTAAAAAAATATTTTTCATAAAATTAAGAATGGTTACTTACAGCGTTAATAAATACTTCATTCATACTAGGAATTCTCTCATCAAATGATCTTACTTTTCCTACATGCACAAGGTCAAGAAGGATATTGTTCTGATCAGTTTCATTTTTCAGATCAAAAGAAACAAGACTGTTCTCATTGGAAAAATTGAAAATCTCATATTTATTTCTGAAGCCTTCTAATTGTTCATTGTTCACTTCAGAAAGGGTAATTCCAAAAATATTTTTCTTGAATTTTTCTCTAACATCAAACACTCTTCCGTCAATAATCTTCTTAGAATTATTAATTAATGCCACATAGTCACACATTTCCTCTACACTCTCCATTCTGTGGGTAGAAAGAATGATGGTAGTCCCGTTATTCTTAAGATCAATGATCTGATCTTTGATTAGATTGGCATTTACAGGGTCGAAACCTGAAAAAGGTTCATCAAGGATTAAAAGATGAGGTCTGTGAAGAACTGTTACCACAAACTGGATCTTTTGTGCCATTCCTTTAGACAGTTCAGACAGTTTTTTCTTCCACCATTGGTCAATATTCAGTTTTTCAAACCATTTTTTAGCTTCATTCAGGGCATCATTTTTACTCATTCCTTTCAGTTCCCCAAAATATAAGATCTGATCACCTACGCTCATATTTTTATATAACCCTCTCTCTTCAGGCATATAACCGATGTCTTTAATGTGGCTAGGGTTCAGCTTTTGTCCATTGATTAAGATTTCTCCGGAATCAGCCTGAGTAATTTGATTGATGATACGGATGAATGACGTTTTTCCGGCTCCGTTGGGTCCTAAAAGTCCGTAAATACTTCCTTTAGGAACATGGATGCTGAAATCATCCAGTGCGACCTTTTTTCCGGCATTATAGGTCTTTTTAATATGTTCAGCTTTTAGCATTAAGTTGTTTTTTACAATTAGTAGAAAAAAGTCCTTAAAGTTACGCAAATATTAAAAGAGATTGATGGAAAAGAAAAAATCCTGATGATTATCAGGATCTTAATTTATTGTTTTACGATTTGAGTTACTTTTTGCGTATTGTCGCTTAAAATATAACGAATCAGATACTTTCCGGGTTTTAATTTTTCAATATTAATCTCTCCGGAGTTCATATTGACTGTATAGTTGGCGACCTGCATACCCAAAATAGAATAAAAAGTCACACTTTTGATTCTTAAAGAAGAATCTTTTGCCTTAATAATAAGGAAATCCTTTGCAGGATTTGGATAGGCAAGTAAAACACCATCATCTGCTTTCTGAGTGATGGAACTCGGCTCTCTAAGCTGAGCTTGTAAATTGTTGGAAAAACCAACAAAAGCGCCTACAAATAAAAATAAAAGTAAAAATTTTTTCATCAAATTTATAATTTCTCGAATATATATAACAAATATAACAAATTCTACAATTTCAAACAATAGTTTTTTGTATAACTTGTATTAAATTTGTAGAAACTTATTCAAAAAGTATTCCAAAATGATACATTCAAGAAATAGAAGACTTAGAGTTAATGAATCTATCAGAAGTTTGGTAAGAGAAAATGTGCTTACAACTGATGATTTTGTAATGCCGATCTTCGTAATGGAGGGCGAAAACATGCAGGAACCGATCCCGTCGATGCCGGGAATTTTCAGGCGAAGCATAGATTTAACAGTAAAAGAATGTAAGGAATTATTTTCTTTAGGCGTAAAAGCTGTCAATTTGTACATGAAGGTGTCTGAAAATCTGAAAGACAATACCGGAAAAGAAGCATGGAACAAAAACGGATTGATGCAGAATACGATCAAAGCGATCAAAGATGCAGTTCCGGGAATGGTGGTAATGCCTGATGTGGCTTTAGATCCTTATTCAATCTATGGGCATGACGGAATTATTGAAAACGGAAAGATTTTAAATGATGCTACCAATGATGCATTGGCAAGAATGTCAGTATCTCATGCAGAAGCTGGAGCAGACCTTGTAGCGCCAAGTGATATGATGGACGGTAGAGTTCAGGTCATTCGTGAAGCATTGGAAGAAAGCGGATTTACAGATGTTGGTATCGTAAGTTATGCAGCCAAATATGCAAGTTCTTTCTACGGACCTTTCAGAAGTGCTTTAGACAGTGCTCCGAAAGAAAATGTTGAAATTCCGAAAGATAAAAAGACGTATCAGATGGACTTCCACAACTCTCGTGAAGCGCTGAACGAAGTATTTAAAGATATTGATGAAGGAGCAGATGTTATCATGATCAAACCGGGACTTCCTTATCTGGATATTGTTTCCAAAGTACGTGAAGCTATTGATCTTCCGATTGCCGTTTATAATGTAAGTGGTGAATATGCAATGGTGAAAGCAGCAGTTCAGAACGGGTGGCTGGATAATGATAAGACGATTATTGAAAATCTTACATGTTTCAAAAGAGCAGGAGCTGATATGATCTTCACTTATTTTGCTAAAGAAGCTGCAATGATTTTAAATAAATAGCAATAATTCAATATTAATTGTAAATACAAAAAGGCTGTCTCATTGAGGCAGCCTTTTTGTATTATTTACTGTAATTTTTATTTATTCTCCCTGACAGAAGGGATCTTCAGGATGTATTGGATTTTCAGGATGGGCTAAAAGACAAATTTTTGTTGGGCATAGATACCATCCCGGAAAACAGTTTCCATTTTTATCGGGATAGGTATAATAATAACCTCCCTGGATTTGTTTTAAATCTTGTTTTGCTAATTTTTTCATGGGAATATTTTATTAATTAGTTACTCTAAATTAATAAAATATATCACATGTTTTTGATATTTGATTATAACCAAGGTTTTCTTCCACGAACGTAGGTTTCATCAAACTGTCTGTCATCCATACAAAGGTATATAATGCCTTCGATAAAAGGAATAATAGAAGCAACACCACAGGTTACAATGTTTAGAACCAGTTGAATGATTCCTTCTTTGGTATACCCAAGATAAAATTTATTTAAGCCCAGCCAGCCAACAAGAATCCCTAATAGAGCAGCAGGAAGCTTTTTCTCTGAACGGTAAGGGATATTTGCCTGTTGCTGATCTCCTGTATTGTCATTCTTTGTGTAACCGTAATTTTCCATTTCTTAATGTTTGTAATTGATTGATTTTTTTACAATAAGTAGTTTAAAATCAGTAAAAGTTACATAGACTGAAAATGATTGTGTTTAAGTTTTAGAATAAACAAAGTGGATATTGATGTAAAGAGAATTTATATTTTTGATATATTTGCCCTATGATTTTACGCGGAGAAAACTTAATCAAAGAATACGGTCCTAAAAAAGTTGTAAAAGGCGTTTCTGTACAGGTTCAGCAGGGAGAAATTGTTGGTTTGCTTGGTCCGAATGGAGCAGGAAAAACTACATCGTTTTATATGATCGTAGGGTTGGTTAAGCCTACTTCAGGAAAGATTTTCCTGGATAAACAGGAAATTACTACTGATGCCATGTACCGAAGAGCCCAAAAAGGAATCGGGTATCTGGCGCAGGAAGCTTCCGTTTTCAGAAAACTGTCTGTAGAAGAAAACATCATGGGAGTATTGCAGCTGACAAAACTTTCCAAACGTGAACAGCAAATCAAATGCGATGAACTGATTGAAGAATTTTCTTTACAACATGTGCGTAAAAACAGAGGAGACCTTCTTTCCGGAGGAGAAAGACGTAGAACTGAGATTGCCCGTTGTTTGGCTACAAGCCCGAACTTTATCCTTCTGGATGAGCCTTTTGCTGGGGTAGACCCTATTGCGGTAGAAGATATTCAGAAGATTGTAAGAAGTCTTGTAGATAAAAATATCGGAATTCTGATTACCGACCACAACGTACAGCAAACGCTTGCTATTACCAACAAAACGTATATTATGTTTGAAGGAAAGATCCTTAAAGAAGGACTTCCTGAAGACTTAGCGAATGATCCACAGGTAAGAGAAGCTTATCTTGGAGAAAACTTCGTATATCAGAGTATTTTAGACAAACCTAAGAAGAAAAAATATGCCTATAACATCTGGGCAGGTAATTTTGATTCAAAAACTCATTTGCAGGGATTTGTTGATGAAAACTTCAAGGAATATGATAATCTGAGGCTGATGCATGGTTTTGAAGAAGTAGGTTTTGCTTCATTAGGAAATTCAGAGATCGAACATATCTTTAATGATGTAGTGGATAAAAATGCCAACAACTCATTTGTTTTCCAGAAAAAAGAAATCAATTCACAATATACTCTGGAGCAGGCAGAGGCAGATTCTAAAAAAGTAAGCCAACCGGAGCTTCATTATCTTACGACGTATATGTATGAGGGATAAGATAAAGTCCTTATCTACCAGGGATTTTATCAGGGATATTGATGATGAAAGTTTGAAAAACTGCTTTTAATCATTAATATTGAGGAAAATAATATCCGTGTGGGCTATGAAGTACATTCTTTTTTTATTTCCTCTTATCCTTTCAGTAAAAACTCAGGCACAAACCCGAACTTTTAAGAATCCGGATATTGATCCGGATTTATCTGTATTTGAGAAACCCAATCTGGAACCTGATACTTATTTAGTTAATAGGGATTATGTTATTTTCCAGGGAAATAATGGGGTAAGAAAGGTCACTGAAGCAGATACACAATCCTTTAGTTTTATTAATGAGTTAGGCCGAAATAAAGATGGAATTTTCATCAAAGGAGATTTTGTGAAAACAGATACTTTAGGTTATGAACATCTGTGGTCTGCTGAGGATGAATACTTCTGGAGAACCAAGACTAAAATTTATAAAAACCTTGCTGAAGTTAAAGAGTTAAATGCATCAGAATTTATTTTACTGAAAAGCTCTACTGAATATGGTTCCAGTGAATACTATCAGTATAATGGGCAGGTATATTATCATGATAAACTCCTTAAAGATGCAGATGTTCATACCGCTGTTGTTGATTATAACAGATATTACGACAAAAACGGAGTATATGATCAGGGAGAGAAGTTGTTTTTTGAAGAGGTTCCCGTAACCTATCTTAATTCTCATTTACAGACGGCAAAAAACCGGATACTAAGCTGGGGAAAAGTTTTTGTAAGAAGTGATGCTGCTTCTTTTACCCAGTTGAAAGGAGATTACAGCAAAGATAAAAATCAGGTATATTATGCTGGGAATGTTATAAAAGAAGGAGATGTGGCTTCGTTTGTTTCTTTGAACGAGCATTTTGCTAAAGATAAAAATCACGTGTATTATAATGAAGATATAGTGACGGATGCAGATCCTGAGACATTTGTTCATCTGAAAGATTTGTATAGTAAGGATAAAAATCATGTGTATTATCAAAATATGATTGTACCTGTTGATATCGCAGATGCCGGAAAACTTAGAATATGGAACACAGATTATACTTATACATTTATAACAGACGGTAAAAAAATCTTTTTAGGAGAATCCCTGGTCAAGACACCGAAATTTGATGCTCAGAGCTTTGGGATTGTAGGCAAAAATGCTTTGTGCTATGATAAAAACGGGATCTATATCATTGACGAGGATCGTAAAACCAGGCAGACCGTTTATAAAAAGATTCCTTTCAAATATTCAGGTCCGGTAAACGGCAAAGATATTACCGTGGATGATGAACTCTCCGGATATGTCTTCTATAAAGATCAGATATATGCCACCCACCATTATGCTAATCTTGTTAATAAACTGACTCAGGAACGGATTAATATGCTAAAAAGTACGGGTAGAGACCTTACAAAGGCTAAGGGATTTATTCAGTATGAAACCCATTACTACTGGCTAGTAGGAAAGGCAGGCAATAAGATTTATTGGGGAAATAATGAAACTTCTGCGGATGCAGAGACCTTTGAACCTATTAAAGGTTCATTCAGCTATTTTAAAGATAAAAAGAATGTATATCTTCATTCTATCGAGAGTGGACTGAGCATTCTTAAAGGAGTAGATCTACCATCTGCAAGGATGTTCAATGGGTTTCTGGCAGATAAAAATTATATCTATACAAACACTCACCGAATTACTAAAAGTGAAAATATAGAACTTCTTGCAGCTTATGAAGGAGTGTGGCCTATGTGTGCAGTAGGTAATCCGGTTTCTTCAACCTATTATGTGTTTAAAAATACAGAAGGGTATTGGTTGGCATTGATTTCCGATAAAAGTGTTGAAATTAACAAAATACCTGAGTCTGATCCGAATCTTAAAAAACTATTGGCTTGTTTTAATCAAACGGAGTAGGGAATACGCACCATTCTCTATGATCTGATAAATGTTAAAACCACTTCAGAAAAAAAGAAATCAATTCATTATTGTAAAAATGATTACGCATCAGTTTTTTGAGAATCGAATATGATTTCCCAGTTATTAAAAGCGAGATCAGATAAATAATGTTGATTCATACTGCTGATAAACGATTGATAAGCAGTGTCTAAAAAAGATTTCAATTTGCAGTTATATGAAACAAATACACAAGGCTTCGAAATACAATTGATAATTGGAGTGTCATCCTGTTCCAGTAAATCTATAAGACTGCCCAGTCCAGTGTTAATCGCCTTCTCAGCAATAACTATTCCCCCACTTTTTCCTCTTTTGGTAATAACCAGATTGTTTTGAGCAAGAAACTGAACCACCTTGATAAGATGATTACGGGATATGTTCATTTTTTCTGATAATTCATCTAAAGAACAAGAGGTTCCTGTCTTATTATTTTGATTCAGATATATTAAAACCCGCAAACTATAATCTGTAAAGTGGTTCAGTTTCATTGATGATTAATTTAAATGAAGTAATTGAGGACCGAATTCTTCATAAATAATATTTTCTTTGCCAATACCAAGTTCAATTAAAGAATTGTATTGTGCTTTTATAAAAGCTTCGGGACCACAAATATAATACTTTGCCTTATCAATCAGAATTTCCTCTTTCATTTTATGTAGATCAATTCTGCCCTTTTTTATTGTTTCAGAGTCTCGATCAATGGTTTCATAAAAAATATGAGTGGTTAACCATGGATTGTTTCTGTTGAGATCTTCAACATGGTTCTTGAATGCATGTACTTTTTCATCTCTGCAGCTATGAAGCCAGATGATCGTGTTGTCTTGTAATGTTTTCTTTTTGGTTTCCAACATACTTAATAGTGGAGTAGCGCCTATTCCGCCACTAATTAACACTAACGGATCTTCTGAAAGAGGATCTGCATAGAAAATACCTGCTGGAGCACTTACCCATATTTCATCACCTATATTTTTCTGGTGAAGCGTGTTGGATACCATACCATCAGGAAGGTCTTTATTCTGTTCTTTTTTTACAGAAATTCTATAATAATCCGGAGAGAATGCAGACGATAAACTATATTGTCTTGGCTGCTCATGTCCCAATGAAGGAATGAACATTTTTACAGAAATGAATTGTCCGGGAAGATATTCCGCTATAACCTTGTTGTCTTTTGGTTTTAGATAAAAAGATTTTATTTCTGTACTTTCTTCCACGATATCTGCAATGATGAATTCTCTCCAGCCTTTCCAGCCTCCATTTTTTTTCAAAGTCGATTGGTAGAGATCATTTTCAATGGAAATCATCACTTGTGCCAGCTCGTTATAGGCTTGCGTCCATGCTTCAATGAGTTCAGTATTGGCGGTTTCACCTAGTACTTCCTGTATGGATGAGATCAGATGTAAGCCCACAATATCGTATTGATCTGGAGTGATGTTCAAACTTACATGTTTATTTCCTATAGATTTTAATGCATTGATAAGAACCTCTGGGTTTTCAATATTTTCAGCATAAGCCAGAACAGCTCCAGCCAATGCATTTTGTTGTTTGCCACTAGCCTGATTACCCATATTGAAGATGTTTTTTAATTCAGGATTATGCTTAAACATTCTGGTATAAAAATGTTTTGTCAGATCTGTTCCGTTGCTTTTTAAAACTGGAACTGTAGCTTTTACGAGTTCTTTTTGCTTAGTGTTCATCTGATATTTTTTTTAATGTTGAAGCAAATGTACAAAAAATACTTAATTGTTGTATTTTAAATACAACAATTAAGTATTTCGATCAATACCCAATAAGAAATAGGTTTGATCTGTTTTTTATAGGTTGTTTTTGAAAAAAGGGCTAATTTTACTTAACATCATTTCCCTATGGCAAAACCATTCAACAGAACAGTTACTTTATTCGGGATTTATAAACAGCTTGTTCCCTTCATCAGACCTTACCGATTAATGATCTACGGAACATTGTTTCTTACTTTTCTTGGGGCTTTGGCGGCTCAGGTCAACCCGATAGTACTTAAATATACTGTAGATGAGGTCACGAAGCTTACCCATCTTCCGGATCCGATGACAGAAGGAATTCATATCCTTATCATTATTTCCATTATTTTATTGGGAAAAGAATTACTGAATATTTTTATCAACTTCGGACAGAAGTTTTATGGAGAAAAAATCAGGATCAATGTAAGCTCAGTGCTTGCACAATCTGCAATTGACAAAATTCTGACTTATCGTGTCGCGTATTTCAACGATGAAAATCACGAATCGGGAAAATTACAGATCAGAATTGACCGTGGAATTGAAAGCTTAACAAAGCTTGTACAGAATTTTTTATTGATATTCTTCCTCTTTTTCCAACGCAATCATTGCTCTCATCATTATGTACATGCAGAATGTATATGTGGGAGCGGTTTCTACCATCATTGTTCCTATCTATTTTTACATAAGCTCTCTGCAGGCCAAAAAACTGAGTGGAGTACGCAGGCAGCTCAGAAATCAGAGAGAAAAGAAAACTTCAGGCCTTTTGAATCTGGTGAATTCCATTATGGTGATTAAAAGCTTTGTCCGTGAAAAATTTGAAGGTAAAAAACAGTATGACCTCCAGATGCAGCTCATGGAAAGTCAGATGTTCACAAGAAGAACCAATTTTATTTATGATGGATTAAAGACCTTTATTGAACAGTTTGGAGTAGTTTTAATCATTCTTCTGACGGTTTATCTGGTATTGGATCAGCAGATGACCATTGGAGCTATTATGCTTCATATTATGCTTTTCAACAACGTATCAGCGCCTATCCGTCAATTGCACAGGATTTATGATGATATGAATGATGCCATGATTTATGCAGAAGGCTATTTTGATATTCTCAATGCTGATAATGAAACAGAGCCGAACGGAAGTTACCTTGAGAAGCAGATTAAAGGAACTTTTGAATTAAAAAATGTAAACTTTACTTATCCTAATGGAGCTCATGCTTTACATGATGTTTCCATGAAAATTGAAAATGGCAAAACAACCGCATTGGTAGGACTAAGTGGAGCAGGAAAATCAACAATCATTAACCTTCTTTGTAAATTCTATCTGCCGGATTCTGGAGAGATTTTGCTGGATAATGTGAATTTAGATGAATATGATAATACATTTCTGAGAAGTGATCTTGGGCTTGTTCTCCAGAAAAATCACATTTTCCAGGGAAGTATAGAAGACAATATCCGCTATGGGGACATGAATGCCAGCTTTGAAGAAATTCAGACCGCTGCTAAAAAAGCATATCTTCATGATCAGATTATGGATCTTCCTACAGGATATCAGCATGATGCTACTCAGCTTTCCGGTGGACAGCAACAAAGAATTGCGATTGCAAGGCTGTTTCTGAAAAATCCACCCATTATATTTTTGGATGAACCCACAGCAAGTCTGGATGCCATTGCCACAGAACAGATCAAAAATTCTCTGGATGCCATCAAAGAGGGAAGAACTGTTATCATTATTTCTCATTCATTATCCCAGATTCTGGATTCTGATACGATTTATGTGATGAAAAAAGGAAGAGTGGTAGAAAATGGAACTCATGATGAGCTTTATAACAAAGAAGGGACCTACCGTGAAATTTTTGATGCCTCAGCGCGAAGCTTAAATCTCGATAAACTGGTGAATACTCTTAAAGAAAATTAAAAAGAGCTGCCGCTATATTCAAACCTCAAATTTTTATTATTCCGAACCTGGATTCATAAATAATTGGGGACAGCTCTTGATAGTAGTACTGATTAGTGAGCTTTTTCAGGAACCTGATAACTTCCTACATTAGCTCCAAAGGCAATATTAATTCTATTGTAACTATTAATTGCAATAACTGCCATGGTAAGGTCTACTATTTCAGTTTCAGAAAAATGATGACTTACATGAGAATAGATATCATCAGGAATTTCTTTACCGTTTAAAGCAGTTAAGCTCTCAGCCCAAAGTAGTCCGGCTTTTTCTTTATCAGTATAAAATGAACATTCCCGCCATGCACTTACCAGAAATATTCTTTGTTCAGTTTCACCCTTAGCCCTAAGCTCTTTGGAGTGCATATCCAGACAAAAAGCACAGCCGTTTATTTGAGAAACCCGAAAATATAACAGTTCTAAAAACTGATTATCCAATGAGGAATTCTGTACCTGAAATCCCATGTTATGAAGCGCATTTACAGCCTTACTTCCGATTGCGAATGCATTGATTCTTTGTGACATAATATTTGTTTTTTTGATTAATTATGTGACAAATGTAGAATGGAATATTTCAGTTTTTTTTTACAAATGATAAATAATATATAGAAAGATTTTTGAAGCTGGAGGATGGGAGTTGGATGCAGGAAGTTACTATCAAGTAGATGATATATATTCAGTCTTTAATAACCTTCGGTATTCCTTCCCTTTAAAGCTTTTGTGCCCTGATCCTGCTTAAGGAAACCTGAGTGATTCCAATATAGTCTGCAAGGTCACCAAGGCTGATACGTTGAATAAGCCCCGGATTCTGTTTCATGAAATTGTAATATCGCTTCTTTCCGTCATCTTCCAGCATTTCACTGATTCTTCCCATCATATTTACAGGTGCTTTTGAATAAAGCTTACTGAAAAGAGTTTCTGCTGTATGATACTTTTTGCATAATTCTATAATAATGTCTCTATGAACACGAAGAACATCAGTTTGTTCCAGGGCTACAATCATATATTTTGAAGGCTTACCTGTAAGAAAGCCACTCAGCTCAGCAAAAAAAGCATTTTCAGCAAAAAATGTCATAATAAAATCTTTATCTCCATTATCAAAAAATAGTTTAACCAATCCTTTTTCAATGAAATAAAAATATTTGCAGGTCTCATCTGCTTTCAACAAAAAGTCTCCCTTTCTGTACGATTTAGATTCCAGGTGAGACAAAAGCTCTTCCATTACAGGTTCTTCTGGTATCAGAATTTTTTCAATAGTATGAATGAAATGAGTAGGGCGCATAAAACAGATGTCTTTTATGAAAATTAAAATTAATGAAAAACCTTCTACATTTATAAACGGTACCTCAAAAAAGAATTTTAGCTTTGCTAAAGCAATATGAACGACCACTATCTAAAAAAACTCGACCGCGTAACAGCCATTCTTACCCAGCTGCAGTCTAAATCTGTAGTAAGGGCTCAGGATCTGGCTGAAAAATTCGATGTCAGTGTAAGAACTATTTACCGGGATGTAAAAACCCTGGAGAATGCAGGAATTCCAATCATTGGAGAAGCGGGAACAGGTTATTCTTTAATGGATGGCTATAAACTTCCACCAGTGATGTTCACCAAAGAAGAAGTCTTAAGTTTCATTACTGCTGAAAAACTGATGCAGAAGTTTTCTCACCAGAGTTTGGGGAATCATTATCAGACAGCCATGGAAAAGGTGCGTTCAGTGTTGAGGTATTCGGATAAAAACTTGATTCAGAATATTGAAAAACAGATTGATGTTTTTAATTTCCATTCTCAGCAGAAAGAAGAAGATTCTCTGAAAAATGTAATTCCCATTATTCTGGAAAGTATTGCAGAGAAAACACAGTTGAATATAGAATATCAAACGGTAGATTCAAGAGTAACCAGTAGAACTATTGAAGCGGTTGGGATTTTCTTTGAATTTAATTTCTGGTACATTATGGCCTACTGTACGCTGAGAAAAGATTTCAGACAATTTAGAGTAGACAGAATTTTAAAGATCTCTAAAACACAGATTCCCTTTTTACAGGAATACGGACAGATTAATGACTACAGAAAGTCACATGGGAGTAAGGTTAAGGCCAAACTTTTAGTAGATAAAAAAATCATGGGCCACCTTGTGAATTCTAAAAAATATTATGGGCTGGTTGAAGAAGTAGAAACTGATCAAGGAATGGAACTTACTTTTGAAACAGAATGGATCACTGACGGGTTCCCTCGTTGGGTAATCACTTTTGCAGATTATGCTACTGTTCTTGAACCGGAAAGTCTTAGGACAAGAATGAATGAGCTTCTTACCAAGATGATAGAAAGACACCAGTAAAAACCCCAGCAGAAAACTGCTGAGGTGGATTGACTTTTATTGGTAAATAGATGAAATGGGTTATAAGGCTGTTTTTTTATTAAAATCTTTCCCAGAAGAAAGGCGGTTCAATACCTAAAGCTCTTAAGTAAACATATCCCTGTGCACGGTGGTGAATTTCATTATCTATGAAATAAAGAACATTTTCATATACCGGGAATTCATATTGACCGAATAAATTAAAAGTCTCCTGGAAACGTTCTTCAGTAATTTGTCCGAAATAATGATTGATAGTCTCAGTTTCTTCATCCCAACTTTTTAGGATTTCCTCTTTAGTCTTTGGATTAATCCCTTCCTCACTGTATGCTTCCATATTGTTTTCAATGATTCCTTTTAGGGCAACACCACCAATATTGAGAAGTTCAGTTGCCATTTTAGCGAAAGGTCTCATTCCACCAATTGAAAATTCAAATAACTCTTTTTCAGGAAACGCTTCAATTACTCTTCTTGTCAGGTTTCTGTGACCTTGCCAGTCTTTTAATAATTGCTCAGTAGTCATGAATTGTTTTGTTGCAGTTGCTGTAGTTGTCATAATATATCGTTTTTGTTTGTTATTGTTGATACAAAGGTAAGAGCAGGTAATGACAACAGTTTGTCAGTAGGATTTTTGATGATGAAAAAATATTTTATTTCTTTGCTAAAATATTGAAGACTACTTTTCCGTTTAAGAGAAGTATATTGATAAAAAGAAAATGATTATTTAGAATTATGAAGAAGTATATTTTGCCTCTAATGGCCACTTTTTTATTAGTATCATGTAATAAAATTGAAGAAAAAATAGATCAGACAGTTCAGGAAACTACAGAAAAGGTACAGCAGAAAGCGCAACAAGCAGTAGAGGAAACTGTTAAAAATACAGTGAACGAATCTATTAACTCTTTGACCAATTCTGAGGATGTAAAGTTTAATACCGTTTTTCCTAACGCTGGAGCTGATATGATCTCGGAAGAAAAAGGGAAAAAAATAAAGCTTCCTACAGGAACCGAAGGTTATATCTTTAAATATAAGGCTGACATTGCAGTAGTGCTTCCTTTTTTAGAAAAACAGGCTACTACTGATGAAGGAAAATCAGATAAAACAGCAAGAAAAATTGATGGACAAAGCATCATCAGTAAAATAAGTCTTCTTGCAAAATTTCTTCCTGACAATACCTTTGATACCAGCTTTTTAGAAGATATTAAAACCAACAAAAGTATTCAGTATTATAAGCTGAAAAGATTTCCTCACAGTAGTACTATTATCTACAACCCCAAAAACAAGACCATCATACAATACGTAGAGGTAAATAAATAATTTGGATTGGCCGGCTTTTGCCGGCCGTTTTTTTTACCAATTATTGCAAGTCATAGCTGATGCAATTTTACTCCAATTCAAATTACTTGTCAAAAAAGAATAAATTCATATTTATTTATTATTTGATTGATTTTTTTTTATGTAAAATAAAAATCTATTACTGTGTTTCATTAATAAGCCATTTTATATTCTGTAAATTAATTATTCTAATTTTGTAAATCAGTAACGTTTTGTTAATTATTAGATGTAATTCTTATTATTTAATTGATTTTTATGTTTAGTATTTAGTTTTTTTATAAATTTATTTAATTATTAATACTTGACATGAAAAATAAACTCTTTAAAAAAAAAATCTGTGCATTAGTATTAAGCGGAGCTGGTACTATAGCATATGCTCAGGAAACTGTAAAAGAAAACAACATAGATGAAGTTGTGGTAACTACGGGTAGAACCAAACCCAGAACCATAATTACTTCAGCAATTCCAATTGATAATATTTCGGCAGTACAGCTAAAATCCACAGGGCAGGTTACCTTTGATAAAGCTTTGACCTATGCTGTACCTTCTTTTAATTCATCACAGCAAACTGTTTCAGATGCAACAGCTCATTTTGATCCTGCAGATTTAAGAGGATTAGGACCTTCCAGAACATTAGTTTTGGTGAATGGGAAAAGAAAAAATCAAAGTGCTTTAATTTATGTCAATGATACACCGGGAAAAGGTGAGGTAGGTACGGATCTGAAAAGTATTCCATCTGCTGCTTTACAGAATGTAGAAGTATTGAGAGATGGTGCATCTGCACAATACGGTTCTGATGCTATTGCAGGAGTAATTAATATTATTCTTAAGAACAGTGTAGGAAAAAGTACGGTCAATCTTTTTTCAGGGATTACTTCAAAGGGAGACGGATTTAATATCGGGGCGGATTTTAATACGGGAATCAGAGTAGCAAAAACCGGAAGTCTGAATCTTACATTAGGATTTTCCTCTCAAAATAAAACTAACCGTGCCGGATCTACTACAAAAGATGGACTTTTTGGGGTAGAAAATGCCTGGACGCAAGCCAATCCTGGATTAGGAATGACTATAGGACAGCCGGAGACAAAAGTTGGTAATATGTTTGTCAATTTTGAATTGCCAACAGGTGAAACAGGCAAATTCTACGCTTTTGGGGGGACAACTTACAGGAATGGAACAAGCTATGGTTTGTATAGAACACCTTATTGGGTAACTTCAGATTTTGGTTTATTAACTCCAGCAGGAAAACCTTACAATGGATTTCAACCAGAATTTAAAACAGATGTTTATGATTATAATCTAACCTCCGGTTGGAAAGGCATGTTTGGGAAATGGAGTTTTGATGGAAGTGCAACCTTTGGTTCTAATGCAGTAAATTACGTTGTAGGAAATACCATTAATACATCTTTGGGGGCAAATTCACCAACCCGTTTTAAAGCAGGTGGGCATCAGTTTAGTAATATTATAGGAAACATAGATATCAACCGAAATTTTGGGACTTTTGTTTTAGGAGCAGGGGTTGAAGTGCGTAACGAAAACTATCAGGCAACGGCAGGAGAGGAAGCCTCTTATATAGGAACCGGTGCAGAATCATTTCCGGGATTGCAGCCTCAGAATGAAGTCAATAAAAATCGCCAGAATATCGGAGCTTACATGAATGCTGAATGGGATGTTACGAAAAACCTATTAGTTGGCGGAACTGTGAGATATGAAAACTTTAGTGATTTTGGAAATAATGTTTCCTGGAAAGGAAATGCAAGGTATAAGCTGTTAGATGATAAATTGGTTTTCCGTGGATCTGTTTCTACGGGGTTCCGAGCTCCTTCATTACACCAAATTTATTATTCCAATGTTCAAACCAAAATTACCGGAAATGCTGTAGCCAATCAGGGTACTTTCAATAACGACTCTCAAATTGTAAGATCAGATCTTGGTGTACCGAAATTAAATGCTGAAAAAGCCTTTAACATTACTGGAGGATTTGCTGTGAAACCTTTCAAAAATTTGACTATTACAGCAGATTATTATAGAATAAAAATTAAAGACAGGGTACTTTTCTCAGGAGATATCGGTTACAAAACCGGAGCTCCGGGAAGTCCGGATACAACCAACCCTGTGGAAGTTATATTAGACAATAATAAAATAACCTCCTTGAAGTTTTTCACCAATGCTGTAAATACAGTTACTCAGGGAGTAGATTTTGTGGCTAATTATAATTCTGCTGTTGGTAAAGGAAGATTGGGAATTATTGCTGCTTTCAACTATAATGAAACAGAAATTGTAGATAATATTGCCGTTCCGTCTATTTTGGCTCAAAATGGGTACTCAGAAAACTTTTTTGATAGAAAAGAACAATCCAGAATTATCTCTGCAAGACCAAAAACCAAAACTATTCTTAGTCTTTCGTATGATATTTCAAAGTTTAATGTCAACCTTAATAATACTTATTTTGGTTCCGTTACATGGCAGCACGCTACTGATCCAGCCAAAGATCAGACATTTGCTGGTAAGGTAGTTACAGACATCGTTTTAACATATAAAATCACGAATGATCTTAAAGTTTCCGGAGTTGTCAATAATTTGTTTAATATTTATCCGGATGTAATAGACAGCAAAGGAGATGTAGTAACAGATCTTGGCGGAAGATTCAAATACCCTTGGGAAGTAAATCAGTTTGGATTTAACGGAACAACTTTTCAGCTGAATGTTAATTATACTTTTTAATTTATAAAATATAAAGTATGAGCATTTGCTTTGTTATGCTTTACAAAGAGTAAGCAATCTCAAAAGGTATAAAAACCATCTACACAAAAAATAACTGACATTAATTCCTAATGTCAGTTATTTTTTTTCAGATAGAATAGGAAGTTATTACTACATTTTACTTTTTACATTGTTCAAAAAAGGTATTTTAGTAGTATGAAAATTTATACAAAAACAGGAGATAAAGGCCAAACGGCACTATACGGGGGAACAAGAGTTTCCAAAGCCAGTGCAAGAGTTGACAGCTACGGAAATATAGACGAACTGAATTCATTCATCGGAATCGCAAAAAGTCATATTGAAGATGAAGAAGTGTTGAGACAACTGAAAAAAATCCAGTTTGATTTATTTACAGTAGGTTCAGAAGCAGCAACACCAGTAGACAAACTAATGCTGGCTAATGGAAAATCACGTCTTCCGATCATTATTTCAGAAACAGAAATTGAAGAATTGGAGCAATGGATGGATGCCTTTGAAGAAAAGCTGGAACCTCTTCAGTATTTTATCCTTCCAGGCGGTGGAAAGCCTGCAACATTTTTACATGCTGCAAGAACGATTTGCAGAAGAGCAGAACGTTCATTGGTATTCTTAAATGAATCTGAGGAAGTACGTCCGGAACTTATTAAATATCTAAACAGACTATCTGATTATCTTTTTGTATTGGCAAGATACATCTCAAAACTGAACAACGAACCGGAAGAATACTGGAACCCGAATGAGAGATAAAGTATTGCTTTTCATCAACGGAGATGCTCCGAAATCTTTACCCAATCCTGAAAACTATGATTTGATAGCCTGTACAGACGGCGCTTTTCATTATTTAAAAAGAATGGGCTTTCCTTTGGATAAACTGGATTTTATTTCCGGTGATTTTGATTCCCATTCCGGCTCAGATGAAGATATGTATCAGGATAAATTCATCCTTACGCTAGATCAGGATAAAACAGATTTTCATAAGGCTTTGGAGATTATTTTGGAAAGAGGATTTTCAGAAGTAGATGTTTTTGGCGGGAGTGGAGGAGAACAGGATCATTTTCTTGGCAATCTAACCGTTGCTTATGCCTTTAAGGATCGTATGAAAATTAAATTCTATGATGAGTTTTCAGAATATTATTTTATTCCTAATCATTTTAAATTGAAAGGAGTAAAAAACAAAATGATTTCTCTTTATCCTTTTCCAGCAGTGAATAACATAACAACCAAAGGGCTGAACTGGCCTTTGACCAACGGAAGTTTAAGTATTACCTCAAGAATAGGAACCCGGAATTTTGCGATTGAAGATGAGGTTTCTGTAGAATATGAATCAGGAGATGTTTTGTTCTTTGTAGGGATCAACGAGATAGAATATCCAACGATCTATTAATAATCTAAAGAGGATAATATGATCAATAGCAACGGGCTTTAGACCGTTAAATAAAAAACAACAAATTCAAAAGGTTTTAGCCAAAACTTAGAATAAATCTTAAACAAAAAAATAATAACCACTTAAATCATTTTAAGTGGTTATTATTTGTCTAAAAAGTAAATCTGAATTCTGAAAATCACTGATTTTTTCTTAAGTGTTTTTCTTTTACAGAATATTTTAAACTTACTTCAGTGAACGAAAGTGTTATTAAAATAAACTTTCGTACCTTTTGTGGTAAATCAAAAATCTATTGAATACATTAATCAAAATACCGGTTATCACCCTTTCACTATGTTGTATATTTTCATGTAAAACACAGCATTTTGAAACTCCGGAATATGGTAAAAATGAAACGGAAAAAGAAGTTAAGATTAAAAAGGTTCATAATTTCCGTACAGTAGGCAACATTAAAAATACGGAAGGAAGAACTTTAAAAGAAGGAATGTTTTACAGAAGTGCTAATCTTCATAAGCTTAAAAAGAAATCTTTTAAACAGTTGGGAGAATTGGAGATTACGAAAATTATAGATTTAAGAAATTCAAAAGAAATTTCTCAGAGCCCGGATCACCTTCCGAATGGGATTACCTATAAAAAGTATTCAGCCTTTGAAGATGAAGGAGATCAGTTGTCACAGGCAAGAAAGTTAGTTCTGAAAGGAAAAGTAAATGCTTCTGATGCTGACAAAAGAATGATTGATTTCTACCGTGAATACGTTACAGAGAACCCGGAGACCATAAAAACAATCATTACTGAGATTATGGAATCTGATAAACCTATTCTTTATCATTGTACTGCTGGCAAAGACAGGACGGGAATTGTTACGGCTTTAATCCTGACCATATTGAAGTTTGATAAAGAAACTATCTATAACGAATACCTTTTATCCAACAACTTCAGAAAACCTTTGGTAGAGAAAAGATTAAGACTGGCAAACAATCTACATTTCCTGTATCCAAAGATGGATTTACAGGTTCTGGAAAAATTAAGTTGGGTAGAAAAAAGATACCTTGATGCAGCTTTTGGAGAGATCGATAAAAAATATGGTTCCACAGACATCTACATTCAGCAGGTATTAGGCATTTCCGAGGCTAAAAGAGTACAATATATTCAAAAGTTTACCCACTGATTATCAGGTGTAAATTCCCATAAAAGAGAATATTGGGCGATTATTTAAAATTATAATAATTTTAACATCTAAAAACCAAACTTTTTTAGCAATTTTGCATTTCTTAATTCACTTGTTTAGAAATGAAAATAAAGTACTCGGAACTTATTGATCAGACATTATATTTTCCTACGGAGGAATTTAATGTTTCTGAGAACAATTTGTTGTTTCACGACGTTCCACTGATGGACGTAGTTGAACAATTTGGCACTCCGCTAAAGATTAGCTATCTGCCGAGAATTTCTCAAAATATTCAGAAAGCGAAAAGCTGGTTTAAAGAAGCTTTTGAAAAAACTGAATATAAAAAGAGTTATACCTACTGTTATTGTACAAAATCCAGTCATTTCAATTTCGTATTGGAAGAAGCTTTAAAGAATGACATTTCAATAGAAACGTCTTCTGCTTATGATATGGATATTGTAAAATCTCTTTATGAAAAAGAGAAAGTAGATAAAAACATCGAAGTGATCTGTAATGGATTCAAAACAGATGATTATCTGACAAAGATTTCAGATATGATTAACAGTGGTTTTGAAAACATTACTCCGATTCTGGATAATTACCGTGAATTGGATAAACTTACAGAAAGCATAGATTCAACCTTCAACATCGGAATCAGAATTGCTTCTGAGGAAGAACCGAAGTTCGAATTTTATACCTCAAGATTAGGAATCGGATATAAAGATATCATTCCATATTACAGCCAAAAGATTGCTGAACACCCGAATGCAAGATTGAAAATGCTTCACTTCTTCATTAATACAGGAATCAAGGATACTTCATACTACTGGAACGAATTATACAAATGTCTTCGTGTATACGCACGTTTGAAGAAAATTGCTCCTGAAGTGGATTCATTGAATATTGGTGGTGGATTCCCAATCAAAACTTCTTTGAACTTCGATTACGATTACCAGTATATGGTAGAAGAAATTGTTTCTCAGATTAAAAAATTCTGTGAAGAAGAAGGAGTAGAAGAACCAAATATCTATACTGAATTCGGAAGCTTTACCGTTGGAGAAAGCGGAGCGAACCTTTATAAAATCATCTCTCAGAAACGTCAGAACGATAGAGAAAAGTGGAATATGATTGACTCATCTTTCATGACAACTCTTCCTGATACATGGGCAATTTCAAGACACTTTATCATGCTTCCATTAAACCGTTGGGAAGATACTTATGAAAGAGTATTCCTTGGTGGATTAACGTGTGATTCAGATGATTATTATAACTCTGAGCAGCATACCAATGCTATTTACCTGCCGGTTTTCAGTGATACAAAGCCTTTGTATATCGGATTCTTCCATACAGGAGCTTACCAGGAAACAATTGGAGGTTACGGTGGAGTACACCACTGCCTGATGCCTCAGCCAAGACACGTTTTGATCCAAAAAGATGAAAATGGTGAGCTACAGTACGAAATTTTCCGCGAAAAACAGGAGCCGGAAGATGTATTGAGACTTCTTGGGTATAAATAAAACCTCAACCTGTCATTGCGAGGAACGAAGTGACGAAGCAATCTCATCTTAAGATTCTTTATTCTGCTTTGCATATTCAGAATGACAAACAGAACATAAAAAGAAAAAGCTCTCAGATTCTGAGAGCTTTTTTATTTAAAAATATTTTGAAATTTTATCCAGTTCAAGATCTTCATAATCTGAAACCACAGTATCAGCCAATGTATAATCCTGATTTTTTGAATGTGGACTTCTGTAAGCAGCACAGAATATTTTAGCTCTGTGAGCAGCCAGAATACCATTGGTAGAATCTTCAATTACCATACAGTTTTCAACAGGTTCACCTGCCATTTCAGCAGCCAGAAGGAAAACTTCAGGATGAGGTTTGGATTCCTTTAAATCAGCACCACTGATCTTTCCACTGAAATATTTTTCCAGCTCGAATTTCTCAAATACCATATTAATGGTCGTCATGGTAGCAGAAGAGGCTAAAATCAGTTTAATACCGTTTTCGTGGTAATGCTGGATAAGGTTTCTTACACCAGTAATTAAATCAAATTCATCATCATTATAAAAATAATCTTTAAAATGAGCTCTTTTGATTCCTGCAATGGACTCGTAAGTCTGATTTAAATTAAATTCCTTAATCAGAGTTTCAGAAACTCTTTTGGTTGAAGCTCCGGTAAAGGAGGTGTATAAATCTTCGGAAACTGCAATTTCCAATTCATCAAACGTTTTGAAATAGGCTTTTCTATGCAATGGTTCTGTGTCTACAATTACCCCATCCATATCGAAAAGAACAGCTTTTAAAGACATATTTAAGTTTTTCACAAAAATAGGAAATTGAGTTGAAAGAGGAAAGCTGAATAAGGCAGGAAGTCTGAAGAGGGAAGCTGGAAGTTATTCTAGGATAAATTTCAATATATCGATGATAAATAGATTGAAGGTATTTGTTAAATTGAACTCAAAATGATTCTTTAAACATTCATTACTTCCAACTTCCAGCCTCCAGCTTCCTGGCAAATATTAACGGATAATTATCATCTACAAACTCTTCCAGCTCTTACTCTCCAACTCGTAAACTCTTCGTATCTTTGCCATCAATTACAACATTAAAATTTTTAAATAAAGCATGAAAACATACGCAGGAATTCCAGAGGAAAACGCAACGTTGGAGAATTCAAAAGTAATGTTGGTAACAGTTCCTTATGATGGAACTTCAACATGGGGGAAAGGAGCTGATAAAGGTCCTGAATTATTCCTAGACGCTTCTGAAAACATGGAACTTTATGACATTGAAACACAAACTGAGCCTTATCTTCAGGGAGTATATTTAGCTGGAGAAGTTTCTGAAAACTCTACTCCTGAAGCAATGACAGAAGCTGTTTACCAAAAAACAAAAGAGCTTTTGAATAATGAAGGGAAAGTATTCACGCTATTCGGTGGTGAGCACTCTGTGTCTATCGGTTCTATCCGTGCAGTAGGTGAAAAATTTGAAAACCTTACCGTTCTTCAATTAGATGCTCACACAGACTTACGACCTGAGTTCCACGGTTCTACTTCTAACCACGCTTGTGCGGTGTTTGAAGCTAACCAGAAGCATAACTTAGTGCAGGTGGGAATCCGTTCTATGGATGCTGAAGAAGCTCAATATTTACCGGAAGGAAGAGTGTTCTTTGCTCATGAAATTGCTAACAACGAGAACTGGGTAAATGATGTATTGGAAAAAGTTTCAGGAAACGTTTATATCACGATTGACCTTGATGCTTTTGACCCTTCTATTGCTCCATCTACAGGAACTCCTGAACCAGGTGGATTACAATGGTATCCAACACTGGAATTATTAAGAAAAGTATTCGAAAAATGTAACGTAGTAGCATTTGATATTGTAGAATTAATGGATTCTCCAATGGCTAAGCCAACAGCTTTCCTTGCTGCTAAGCTATATTACAAGATGCTTGCTTATAACGATATTTATAACAACAACTAATATTCCGCAAGAATCGGATTTTTTCTGTGGTGTATTCTTTGGAAATTTGTGATATAAAAACATAGTAAAATGTCCACACAAAGTCAAATAGATTACAACAGAATTGCTAAAGCGATAGATTATATCCAGAGCAATTTCAGGCTTCAGCCAAGTTTGGAGGAAGTTGCAGAAAATATTCACTTGAGTCCGGCCCATTTTCAGAAGATTTTCACAGACTGGGCAGGAACAAGTCCGAAAAAATTTTTACAATTCATCAGTCTTGAACATGCTAAAAATTTATTGAAGGAAGAAAAGGCAAGTATTTTTGATACCGCTTATGAAACCGGACTTTCCAGTACAAGCAGATTACATGATCTGTTTGTAAAAATAGAAGGAATGTCTCCGGCAGAATATAAAAACGGAGGAAAAAGTCTTGTTATTAATTATAGTTTTTCAGAAAGTCCATTTGGAAATATCCTGGTAGCTTCCACAGAGAAAGGAATCTGCTATATGGCTTTTGAAAATGATAAAGAAACAGCATTAGGGAATTTACAGCATAAATTTCCTAATGCTTCTTTTTTTGAAAACAGGATGCACTTCAGAAAAATGCATTGTCTATATTCAATAAAGACTGGACGAAGCTCAATACCATCAAACTTCATTTAAAAGGTACCGATTTTCAGTTAAAGGTTTGGGAAAGCTTATTAACCATTCCTATGGGTAAACTGTCTACTTATGGCAGCCTTGCAGAAAAAATAGGGAATCCTAAAGCTTCAAGAGCCGTTGGAACAGCTATAGGGAGTAATCCTGTAGCATTTCTTATCCCCTGTCATCGTGTCATTCAGTCAACAGGACACCTTGGTGGCTACCGATGGGGAAGTGACAGAAAGCAGATGATTGTGGGCTGGGAAAGTTCACAGCTCTACTCTTAGTATTTTTAACCACAAAAGTTTTTGAACACTTAAGTTATTTTTAAGTGACTACAAACTGCTTGAGGAGTACACTTAAGTTCTGAAAATTTTTGATTTTCACCAATATCTCAGTTGAAGAAGGAAGCATTCCCATCCTCTGGAGGGGTGTCAAAAATTCAAAGAATTTTTGACGGGGTGGTTTTACTAATTTCCACCCATTTCCAAAAACATTACGTAATTTGTATTACCAAAACCAAAAACAATGCTCAGCCTGTTCGATGAAACACCAGATTATCCCTTAAGCCTCCTTCCCAATGACGGAACTGTCCTGTACTATGGAAAAGTTTTTTCAAAAGAAGAGGCAGAAACTTATTACGATTATCTTTTCAATCAGATTCCATGGCAGCATGACGAGGCAGTGGTTTTCGGGAAATTAATTCTAACCAAAAGAAAAGTAGCCTGGTTTGGAGAAAAAGCTTTTGAATATACTTACTCGAACAGAACAAAATATGCAAAACCCTGGACTCCTGAACTGTTGAATTTAAAACAGAAATGCGAAGAAGTTTCAGGAGAAACCTATAATTCTTGTCTGCTCAATTTATATCATGATGGAAGTGAAGGAATGGCTTATCATAGCGATGGTGAAACAGATCTGAAAAAACATGGAGCTATCGCTTCCCTGACTTTCGGAGCAGAAAGAAAGTTTTTATTCAAACATAAAACAACAAAAGAAAAGGTAGAAATATTCCTGGAAAACGGAAGTTTATTAATTATGAAAGGAACCACTCAGGATAATTGGCTTCACAGGCTTCCACCTACAACAAAAGTGACAACTCCAAGGGTAAACCTTACTTTCAGAACTATTGAAGAATAAAAACTCTCGCAGATTGAGCAAATCATGCAGATTTTTTAATGTAATCATCTGTGAAGATCAGTGCAAGCTGTGGGAAATAAAATTGCTTTTTAGAACAATAATCTGCAAAATCAGCTCGATCTGCGAGAGATCAAAAAAAAACGCTGTTCAGATGAACAGCGTTTTTAATTATTTTAAGATTTCAGCTTCAATAGAACTGTCTCCGTACACTTTAATAAATGCTTTGGTATAATCTTCTTTAGTAGCAAAGTTTGGATTATCCATAAACTTCTGGGGATTCAAAGCAAAAAGCGGGAACCACGTACTGCTGATCTGAATCTGAATTTTATGTCCTTTTTTGAAGGTATGAACAACATCCTGAAGTCTGAAGTTGACCGCCGTTTTCTGATCAGGAACTAAGGCTTCTCCTTTTTCTTTTGTATTTCTGAACCTTGCAGGCATAATTTCACTTCTTACCATCTGGTGATAGTTTCCATAGATTACACCATCTTTCTTTTCTGCCGGTTTGAAATCTTCAGGATAAACATCAATCAGTTTTACAGCAAAGTCTGCATCTGTAGAAGATGAAGAAATATTCAGTTTGGCCATAATTTCTCCTGCAAAAGTAATGTCTTCTGTCAGGACATCTGTTGTAAACGTTAATACATCGGGTCTTCCAACTGCAAATCTTTGGTCTTCTGACATATAATTTTTAGGAGTAAATCCATTGAAATCCTTTAAGTGATCAGAGCTTAAAACCGGATTATTAGGATCACTGTAATATTCTGAATACCCTTGTCCTGAAGATTTTTTCAATGTTTTATCAGAAAGATAGAAATTTACTTTCTGTGCATTTTTAGGAGGATAAGAGGCAAATTCTTTCCATTGTTTTGCTCCGGTGTCATACATCAAGGCTTCAGGAAGACCTGCATCTTCTTTGGTATTGCCTTTCAGATAATGACTGAAGAATTTTGTCTCAACATTTTTCTGGTAATAGGTTGCGATGCTGTCCCCGAAATACGTTTCACTGTGGAAATGTTTTCCTTGTTCCTGAGACCATCCACCATGAGAGAAAGGTCCCATTACAATAGTATTTTTAGCCTTAGGACTTGTTTTTTCTATCGTTTTGTAGATATTTAAAGGTCCGGAAAGATCTTCAGCATCAAACCAACCACCAACAGTCATTACTGCATGGTTGATATTTTTCAGATGTGGAAGAAGCCCTCTTTTCTGCCAGAATTCATCATAGTTGGTATGATTCATAATTTCTGTCATGAAGAAATTATCCTTATAGTATTTTTCATAGGCATCTTTTAAAGTTCCCATGTCTCTGTAGAATTTTAAGCCATCTTCAGAGGTTTGTTTAATGAAGGAATCCATATACCATGCTTTCTGTTCAGGTTTTGTTTTCTGAACTCCAAAAACAGGAAATGTTCTGAAATAGCCCAGCATAAATCTTCCATTGTGCAGAAAATCATCATTCCAGAAATCAGAAATAGGAGCCTGTGGAGAAGACGCAACCAATGCCGGGTGTTGTGCTAATGTTCCTACAGCCGTGTAAAAACCAGGATAAGAAGTCCCGAATTGTCCTACTTTACCATTATTATCTTTAACGTTTTTCAAAAGCCAGTCGATAGTATCATAGGTATCTGTACTTTCGTCAACATCTTTCTTAGTTTTACGTTCTACCTGTGGAGTCATATTGGTAAAAGTTCCTTCACTCATATATCTTCCACGTACATCCTGATACACAAAAATATATTTGTCTTTCATCAGGTAAGTGTTGGGGCCCACTTTGGTTTTATATTCATTTTCACCATAAGGAGCAATGCTGTAGCAGGTTCTCTGCATCAGAAACGGATATTTGTTCTTGTTTGAAATATCTTTGGGAATATAAACAGCTGTAAAAAGCTTTACTCCATCACGCATGGGAATATAAAATTCCTTCTTGGTGAAATTATCTTTAACGAAATTGTCTTTTTGTTCCGTATTCTGAGCCTTTCCAAGAATGAAAAGAAGAATGAATACAAGTGAAATATGGGTCTTCATAAGTAAAATTTGTGGCTAATTTAGAAATAAAAATACTTTCATGGTATTTTCTCAGATGAATCTTCGTTTAAAAGTAGATTTGTTTTGATTTTTTATTGTTGATTGTTGAAATTGTAAAAGAATTTTTGTGGTGGAAGGAGCTAGTGAATAGTTAGGACCACCCCGGCAAAAATTCTTTGAATTTTTGCCACCCCTCCAGAAGAGGGGAATGTGTAGTCTTTCGATTGGGATATTGGTGAAAACTGAAGATTTTCAGAACTTAAGTGTACTTCTCAAACAGTTAGTAGTTACTTTAAAATAACTTAAGTTTTCAAAAACTTTTGTGACTTTGTGGTTAGCTAATAAAAAAGCCGGAAAACTTTCCGGCTTGTTATGAAAATATATATAAAAGTATGGTGTTTATTTCTTTTTCGGTTTTTTACCGGCAAATTTATTCAGTTTCATGCTAAGGGAAAACATGATGTATCGTTTCAGGATCAGATCTTCCCGGTCTTCAAAATAAGAGTCCGTAATGGTTCTTTTCACACTTTGGTTTTGATTCAGCACATCATATACCTTTATTTTTGCAGTCAGCTGCTTATTGTAAAATGAATATCCCAAACTGGCATTCCAGAAGTAGAAATCTTTTTTAAATCCGGGAGCGATATTAGAATTGGTGTTGTATGAGAAATCATTTCCGATGAAAAAAGACTTTTGGAACATATAGTTGGTAAGTTCAACCTTTAAAGACTGGTTGGTGGTATTCACTGTGT
Source organism: Chryseobacterium sp. CH25 (assembly GCF_004119455.1). Classification (GTDB taxonomy): domain Bacteria; phylum Bacteroidota; class Bacteroidia; order Flavobacteriales; family Weeksellaceae; genus Chryseobacterium. The sequence goes on along the minus strand of NZ_NRQT01000011.1, from coordinate 24,370 downwards.
TTACATTATAATTGGTATAATTGGAAAAACTGTATCCAAGGCTATAAGATGGTTTTATAGTAAAAATGTCTTTGATTTCGTAGTTCAGATTAAGCCCAGGATTGAAGCTGTAAGCCTGGCTTTTAAATGCTTCTCCATTGATAAATCCATTATTATAGGTGTAATTCATACTGAACCTGGGTGCAATTCTAAGCTTATGATCATTCCATTTAAATGTTTTGGTTAGCCCCATATTAAAACTGAAGTTTTTATTTCCACTTATATTGCTGTAAGTGATAATCTGTCTCCCGGAATTATCATACTTGGAATAATTGATAACATCATTATTTCTATAGGTAAACCCGGCTGTAATATGGTAGTTTAAGTTCTTCACCATATTATAGCTGTTGAAAGTAAGATTGGTTTCGTTAATCCAGGTATTTTTAAGATCAGGATTTCCGGTATTGGTAACTAAAGGATTAGATTCATCTTGATAAGGAATTAGTTTTCCGGCATCAGGAATCGTGAAACTTGAGGAGTTGGATAAGATCAATGACTGGCGATCCGTAAAAGAATATCTGAAAGTGGTTGAATACCTTGGGAGAACAAAATTTTTCTGAAGGTTGTACAGCTGTCCGTTAAAAACCGAATTTACATTCATATCTGAAATATCAGCATTTAAGGTAGCCCAGAGACCGAATTTCTTTTTGTAAAGATAATAAGATAACTCAGGAGTAAACTGATTGATTCTTTGATCCATACTATTGGAAAGACGGATGTTGTATTGAGAATACTGCCCCGTAACAGGATCAAAATCATTAAAATCTCTTATATCTCTGGTTAATTTTGAGCTGTATTGTAGACCTATGCCTATTGTTGCAGAATCTGAAATCGGTTCCGTATACTTGGCTATAAAGCTGTAATTATTATCCTGAGAACGGGTCTTCTGCAGCTGATTACGGTTATCAGTCGTCATACCGGAGTCTTTATAAAAAGAGTTTAATGACTGATTGATGTTATCATTATTAGATTCCGTAATAGAAGTATTGGCTATTGCCATGAATGATCTGTTCTTTTTCTTAAAGTTTTTAAAGAAATTGATATTGGGGCTGAAAGTATTGGTTTCTCCTCTGGTTTGAGTGATATTTTTACTTTCATTTAAAAGTTGATTATCCTTAAAGTTGAAGATACAGATTGCCCTGAACCGAAGGTTTCTGATTTTGAAAATGAAGGTGCAATATAAATATTAGTCAATGAATCCAGCTTTATTCCTACCGAACTGTTGAAATTATATTGTCTTGATTCATTTTGATTACTGCTTTCAGAATCTGTTTTGAGAGTGTAATCTGGAAGAAGTGTCGTCTTTGAAGCTTTGGAACGGGTTTCATTGTTAGAATCTGTATATTGAAGGCTGAGGTTGTCGAGATTGCCATCTTTTCCAAGTTTATCATTATAATTCAGCCCAAAGCTGCTGAATTTTTGAATTCCGCCCCCTTGCTGTCCTGCACTGCCACGTCCCATGGTATCAAAAATCTGATCCCCTGAACTGCTTTTTGAATTGATATTATTGGCAGATGCCAAAACACTGATCTTGGTGTCTCCTTTAAAATAATTTAAGAATACATTTCCTTCGTACCGTTTATCAGAACCATATCCGGCCAATATTTTAGACATAAGACCTTTGTTTTTCTTCTCATCAATATTGAAATTAATGGTCGTATTTTGAGATTTTGCCGGTCTTTTGGTTAATTCCTCTTCCTTAGTCTTTGTTGTAGTAAACTGGATGTTTTTAATGATATCTGCAGGAAGATTTTGTAGGGCTGTTTTTCCTTCCTTATCAAAAAATGGTTTTCCATTAACCATAATCTGGTCTACGGATTTTCCATTAACTGTAATTTTCCCGTCATTACCTATTTCTACCCCTGGAATTTGTTTCAAAAGCTCATCAATCTGGCTGTCTGGACGAACCTTAAGAGCAGAGGCGTTAAATTCTATCGTGTCATTTTTTACTTTGACAGGAGAAACCGTAATCTTCACCTCGTCAATGTCAATAATTTTCTTCTTTTCAAGTTCTATATCACCAAGAGATAAAGACTTCTCAATCTTTTCAAGAGTTTTTGAATAGGAGAATTTTTCAGCATCAATTTTTAAAAATGAAGGTTCTTTTATCTCATCTGTCTGTAATGAAAATTTACCTTCTTTATTGGTTGCAGTATAGTTGATAATAGTAGAATCTTTAGCCTTCAGCAGGTATATTGTAGCGTTTTCTACAGGTTTTTTTTCCGGATCAGATACCCTTCCATCAATATGAAGTCTTTGGGCATATACAATCAGTACATTGCATACCAAAAACACGAATAATAAGATTTTCTTCATTGAGCTTTCCAAAGCGTAAAAATAAAAAAACATCCCAATAATAGGGATGTTCCTTGTGAATATTTAAAAAAATATTTTATGCTCTTAAATATCTTGAATAAGCATATCCTTCCTGACCGTCAGCAGTTTTTACTTTCCACCAGTCATCAGAAGTCTGCTCAATTAGAGTTACAGCAGATCCTTTTGCTGCTTTTCCTACTACAGCAGCTTCAGTTGAAGGCTCCTGTCTGATGTTCAGATTAGATTCTTCAGTAGCTACCGTAAGAGAAGCCCCTGAAGCAAGACCTGCAACCTGTACATCGATATTGATATCTGAAGCAGAATAAGTAGAATCAATAGCTCCTAAAGCATTCCAAACTGCATCTTTTGCAGCGGTATTGGAAGCATCTCCGGAAACATATAAAATTCCGTCCTGTTCCTGAACCTGTAGGTTTGAGATCCCAGCAGACTGAGCCGCTGAAACTACGCTTGAATATTTATCTTGTAATGTACTCATCTTAATTTAATTATTTTACTGTGTAGTTAAATTTAACTTTACCAACTTTTAAAGCGTCAACAGACTGCTTAATTTTCTTAGCCTGCTCCTGAGAAACATTTCCTGTAAGGGTAAGCTCGTCATTGATAACTTCTACTTTTACTGTAGGGAAATCTTTCACTGCATCCTGAACTTTTTTCTGAACAGCAGGATCTACAGCAGATTTAGTTTCAACAGGTGCCGGAGCTGGAGTTACTTCAACTTTAGACATATCCATTACGTCTTTTACACCTTTAATTGCCTTTAATTGTGCAATCATAGCATCTTTAGACGCCTGGTCCGCGAAAGTTCCGCTTAAATGAGCCACACCTTCTTTTACTTCAACAGAAGCATTGGGATTAGAAGTTACTACTGTGGTAGCTTGAGTCTGAAGATCGGCATCAGAAACTTTCTTTTTACAAGAAACTGCCCCGAAAGATACAGCTACAGCTAATGCAGCCATTGCGATAGTTTTTTTCATATTGTATATTTATTAATGTTGTTATACAATCAAATGTAATAATAAAATTTGTACCAAAAGAATAAAAATTCAATAAATGTTTCTTAAATTTTTTACAATATTTTCTGAACCAGCGATTTAATTTTTATGTTTCAGAAACTTAATATGGCCTTAATATGATTAGAATAAAATATTCTGCCAATTCAAAAACCATTATATTTGCGCAAATTGAACTATATATATGAAAGGACAGAATAAACTTTTTATAGCAATTATTATCGCGCTTATCCTTGGAGTAGGAATTGGAGGTATTGTACACGTACAGTATCCGGAAAGTGCAGAACCATTTTCCAAGAACATTAAATTATTGGGAACGGTTTTCATCAGGCTGGTACAGATGATTATTGCGCCTTTGGTTTTTACTACACTTGTTGTGGGAATTGCTAAAATGAGTGACATCAAAATGATTGGAAGAGTAGGAACAAAAGCAATGCTTTGGTTTATCTCTGCCTCTTTGGTTTCGCTTTTTATCGGGTTGATACTTGTTAACTGGCTGGAACCGGGACACGTTACCAAGCTACCAATTCAGGATGCAGCTTCTGCAGAAGATCTTTTGAAAAGCAGTAAAAGTTTTTCAATGGAAGACTTTGTAAAGCATATGATTCCTAAAAGTTTATTTGAAGCCTTTGCTACCAATGAGGTATTACAGATTGTAGTATTTGCTATTATGTTTGGAGTTGCTTTAGCCAATTTAGGAGAAGAATATTCTAAACCAGTAGTAAAGCTTTTTGACATCATTGCTCATGCTATTCTGAAAATGGTAGGATATATCATGTGGTTTGCTCCGCTAGGAGTATTGGGGTCAATTGCTGCGGTAGTAGCTACCAATGGTTTTGAAATTTTTAAAGTATATGCCATCTATTTAAGAGACTTCTTCTTTGCAATAGGAGTTCTTTGGCTGGTACTTTTATTAGTGGGATATTTTATTCTTGGAAATCGTCTTTTTGATTTATTGAAGAGAATTAAAGAACCATTATTAATTGCATTCTCTACAACCAGTTCAGAAGCCGTATTTCCAAAATTGGTGGAAGAGCTTGAAAAATTCGGATGTAACAGCAGAGTTGTATCATTCATTCTGCCTTTAGGATATTCATTCAATCTGGATGGAAGTATGATGTATATGACTTTTGCTTCAATCTTTATTGCACAGATCTATGGTGTAGAAATGACACTTGGACAGCAGATCACTATGCTTTTGGTATTGATGCTTACTTCAAAAGGAATTGCAGGAGTTCCGAGAGCTTCTTTGGTAATCATTGTAGCAACCTGTTCAATGTTTGGAATTCCACCGGAAGGAATCGCTTTAATCTTACCAATTGACCACTTCTGTGATATGGGAAGAAGTATGACTAACGTATTAGGAAATACACTGGCTACTTCAGCAGTATCAAAATGGGAAGGACAGTTAACCGAACCTTTAGACAAAATTTAAATAATGAGTTTAAAAAACTTATCATCATACAAAAGCCATATTGAAAAATATGGCTTTTCGGTTATTAATGAAGTGTTTTCTGAGGAAGAAGTGACTCAAATCATTCATGTTCTGGACAACATAGATACTTCAAAAGAGAACTTCAGGAAATCCGAAGATCTGTTTGCCATAAGACAGTTTTTAAAGGAAGTTCCGGACATTAAAGACCTCATCTTAAATGATAATATCAGAAGAATTATCAATGAAATCTTTGGCGAGCAGTATTTTGTGGTAAAAAGTATTTATTTTGATAAACCTGAAACGTCCAATTGGTATGTTGCTTACCATCAGGATCTGACGATTTCTGTAGATAAAAAGCTGGAATTATCTGGTTTTGGTCCCTGGACTACAAAGCAAAATCAGTTCGCCGTACAGCCGCCATTGGATATTTTAGAGAATATTTATACCATCAGAATCCATCTGGATGATACGGATGAAAATAATGGAGCATTAAAAGTTGTTCCGGAATCCCATTCCAAAGGAATTTACAGACCGGAAACTATTGACTGGAATGTAGAAACTGAAGAGATCTGTAAGGTAGAAAAAGGAGGTGTGATGTTGATGAAACCGCTTACATTGCATGGTTCAAATAGAACTACGAATGGAAAGAAAAGGAGAGTGATTCATATTGAATTTTCAGATAGGGAACTTCCTGAAGTTCTGCAATGGGCAGAAAGAATTAAGATATTCTCAGAATAAAAAATAGCCTCTTCATTTTTGAAGAGGCTATTTTTTATTACCAGGAATCAGATATTACTTCTCTGTTTGGAATATTGATATTCTGTTTATTGTAAAAAAGCAGGAGTAAATATTCTTTTTTCTCCGAAGTGTTTCTATACATTGGTGTTTCAATAATCATGTTTCTTTTCATAATCCCTTCAATAGTTTTGTCTTTACTTCCAAAAGCGATAACAGGTGATATTTCTTTAATTTTAAAAGAATCGTTTAATTTTACTTTGTAGATCGCAAAGGGTTGTTTAGGATTGAAATTACTTATTTTTGAAAGTTCAGATTGAGGATTATCTCCTTGTTTTTCATCGTAGTAATAAGAAAACTGAGCACCTTTAAATTTTAATTTATTTTTCTCTAAATAAGAAAAAGTTTTGCTTAATTTTTCAAGTTGGATATCCTCATCTTTTGTAGGCTGGAGATCTAATTTGGACATAGGAGAACAGGATGAAATACCATATTGGTTGTTAGATCCACTTAATAAAATCAAATATCTTTCATTAGGTTTTATTTCTTTTTCACATGCTCCTGAATAGGCTTGCCCAATTAACCCTCTCACATTTAATGTAGTGAATTTTGTTCCTTTATATACTTTTTCAAATTCTACATCAGCTTTATATGTCCTTTGATCAGGATTTTCATCATATACTTTCAGGATTTTTATAACTCCTACAACATTAGCTTCTAAGTAGTTTTCTGCTAAAGTACCCTTGACACAGCTGCAAGCTGATATTTTCATAATACCTAACAGTAAAAAGAGAAATAATGATAATTTTTTCATGGTTATTAATGATTTTTATTTTACAGAAATTTCATCCACAAAGATAGAGGTTTCGCCACCTGTTTTCTGACGCCATCCGGGAAGTTTTCCAGAATAGTAAGCTTTCACTTTAAGATATCTTGCTTCGGTAGGAAGAATTTCAGTCGTAAAATCTTTGGCCTGGATTTTTTCATCTTTAGGATCAATATCATTTTCGATTGTGTCTAACAGAAAAAAATCTTTAGCATTCATAGAAGCATAGTATTCCACTTTTTTAGGTATCAGGATTAATGATTTGCTATCCTGAAGATAAGTAGAAGTAATTTGAGTGATTTGCAGTGGCGACTGAAAATCAATTACGGCTTCAAAATTCTGTCCCAGATATCCCTGCCAGTCTCCTTTTTCCCAATCCAGATCACCTCTGATTCCATCAATTAATGCGAATTTTCCGGTAGCTGTATATTGAGGGTTGACTTTTGAAAGGGTAGTGATCTCCCAATAATTAGGTCTTCTGTTGGAGCTTACTGTTGCTACTGAACTTTTTTCTCTTTTTCTTTCTGCATAAGATTGAATCTGTGTTGTTTTGCTAATAGTGAAAGGCTTTTTGTAAGCAGTGAATTTCTTTTTTTTATTGATGTCACCAGCATCCAAAGTCATATAGTAGATTTTGTCACTTGGGTTCTGTGAGATGATCTCAACTTTGGTAGAAAAATCAAAAATTCTGTCTGCTTTAATAACTGGTGCAGCAATGATCTCTTGTGAAGCAAGTACTAGATTTTCGGTTCCCGTTAAAGGATCCATATGTTGAGAATGGTTTTGTGCATCAATAATCTGGATAAGCAGTAAAGACAATGCAAACAGTCCTTTTTTCATGTTTGATATTATAAAGTGGGGATAAATCAAGTACAGTACCAAATAGTGATTTGTGGGAAGAAAATTAATTGTGAGGCAGGAAGCTGGGAGAAGGAAGCTGGAAGTACTGTTGGGTTATAGAGAGATGGTAGTGAATTGATTGTATTTAATTGATAAGTTTAAATATAGTTTTTTCTTTATGGACTGGAAGCTGGGAGAGGGAAGCTGGAAATACTTTTGGTTATGAAGACATTGTAATCTGTTGATGATAGATTATTCAAAACTGGTTAAAAAAATATTATTTACTTACCGACTTCAATAACTTCCATCTTCCAGCATCAATCTTCCTTTCCTTTTTCACATGTAATAAAAATCAAGATCTGCTTGTCTTATATAAAACTATGATTATCAAATTACATGAAGAAGATTTTACTTTCAGCAGTTATTCTGCTACCGGCAGCACTTTTTTCACAAACGATTACAGGGAAAATTACTCAAAAAGGAAAAGCTGTTTCCTATGTGGAAGTAATTGCTGTAAAGGATCAGAAAAAACAGACTGCTATTTCTGATGAAAAAGGGAATTACTCACTGAAACTTTCAGATAATGGGAATTATAATATTAAACTGATACAGGATGGAACTGAAGTTTCTGTTATGGATGTTGCCATACAGGGTGATGTAAAACAGGACTTTTTCATTGAAGAGAAAAAAGAAAAACAGATTGAAGGCGTAACACTCACTGCCAGAAAAAAGCTGATTGAAAGAAAGGCTGACAGATTGGTTTTTAATGTTGCCAGTTCTGTGGCCTCTCAGGGAATGGATGGAGCAGATGCTTTGGCTACAACACCATTAGTAAAAGTAGATGAGAATGCAGGCGTTTCTATTGCCGGAAAAAGTGGGGTTGCAGTGATGATTAATGACAGAATATTGAATCTTTCTTCCACAGAACTTGTGACTTATCTAAAGAGTTTGAGATCCGAGAATATTGAAAAAATTGAAGTCATTACAGCTCCGCCTTCAAAATATGAAGCGCAGGGAAACAGTGGACTTATCAATATTGTTCTGAAGAAAAATCAGAATCTTGGCTGGAGCGGAAGCCTTACTACAAGCTTTCAGCAGCAGACTTATTCCGGGTTTTCCAACAGTGCAACTATTAACTATCAGAATGAAAAGCTACGTTCTTCTTTAAAGCTAAGACAGAATAAATCTGAAAAACATTCTTTTGAAAACTATAGAATGACAGGGGTTGAGGGACTTAAAAGTCATGATGACAGAAGAGATTTTGGAGATGGTCTTGGAGCTAATCTGAGCGTTGATTATCAGCTAGGAAAGAAATCCAATGTAGGTTTTATCTATGATTATGGATTTGGACATTCTAATATGGATATTGAGAATACTTCGGATTATTTTCAGAATGATAACTATACCAATACATTGTCTACGTATGCTGAACACAGAGGGAAATCCACACAACAAACCATAAGTGCTTATTATGATGTTAAATTTGGAAAACAGGATAATAAACTAAGTATTACCGGAAATTACTTTTCAAATCTTCCCAAAACAACGATTGATTTTACAACCATAGAAAATTCCGGAGATGAGTTTATTGTAAGATCACCATCGGTAGTGGATTATAAAATTTATTCCGGACAGGCAGACCTTACTTTACCTTATGAGTTTGCAAAAACGGAAGCGGGGGTGAAGTTTACTAATTTTGATAATAATTCCAGTATTTTCTATCAGAATCTTGAGAATGGAAATTATGTGACTGATGCTTTGAAGAGCAATGAGTTTAAATACAATGAAAAAAACTATGCTGCCTATTTCAGTCTTGAAAAATCATTTAATGAAAGATGGTCAGGAAAAGTGGGGCTTCGCTATGAGTATTCTACAGTCAATGGAAACTCCCTGACTTCCGGACAGCAGTCTGAAAATTCTTATGGGAAATTTTTTCCAACAGCCTATGTGATGTACAAAAGTGACGAGAGCAATACCTTCAGTCTCAATTATTCCAAAAGGATCAATAGACCGGGGTTTCGTGCGATCAATCCTTATCGATGGTATATTAATGTAAATTCTTATTTCACAGGAAATCCATTTTTACAGCCGTCTATCAATCATAATTTTGAATTTTCTCATGTGTATAAAGGGAAATTATCAACTACCCTTTATTTTCAGAGAACATTGGATGGATTTGGTCAGTTGGCAAGTTTATCGGGAGAGAGCAGAACAAGTACTTTTTTCAATTATTATCATCAAAACAGCATAGGGGCTACTATCAATTATTCGGATACCTTTTTCAAACGTTGGGAAGCCAATTACTCGGCAGATTTATCTTATATGGATATGAGTGTTTTTACTACTGATGCTTCTTCTAAAAAAGGATATGGTTATGATTTTGATATTCAGAATAATATATCGCTCAATAACAAGAAAACGGTTCAAATTATTGCCAACTACTGGTTTCGTCTGCCTTCCAATTCCGGAAATATACGTTGGGACTTTGTAGGAAACTTTACAGCGGGAGTAAAAATGAATCTGATGGATAAAAATCTGCAGGTTAATGTCATTGTTTCGGATATATTTAAACAGTCAAGAAGTAAAGGGGAAATATTTTATACTACAGGCTCTCATTATTTTAATAATTATTACGATGCCAGAAGGCTTACTGTATCCGCAACTTATACATTCGGAAATAAGAAGGTAAAAGGAGCTAACCGTAATGTCAACTTTGATGAAAAGAACAGAGCGAATTGATGAGGGAGGTTATGATTAGTTGCAAGTAAAGAATAAGAGTGAGTAGTGGAGATGTATGATGATTGTGCAAATTAAATTTGACGCAAAGATTTTATGGTATAACTGTAATATTTTTAGGAAGCAAAGCTGGAATCAATTTCATTGATTCTTTTGAAGCGGACGCATATCCAGACAACTTCATCAGCGACAAAGTCGCTACCTTAGCTCCCTTAAAATAATACCTAATCTAAATAAAATCTTTGCGTTAAGAAAAAGTAATATTCTTATATTCATATAGTTAATTGAAATAGTGAAAGTAACCTCCAGCTTCCTTACCTCTATACCTCTCCTTCAAATAGGTCATTAAGATATTCCATCTTGTGATTTTCCTGTCTTGCTGTTCCCAAGTATTTCTTCCATGCCTGGGACTCATGGTAAACAATACCCATTTCCCAGACGCAGTAGGTTGGAAGGTGGGTTTTATTTCTGTCCCAGATTTCAAATTTTCCGGTTCCATCGTAATAAACACTTTCCCATAATTCGTTTTCACTTCGCCAGGTACAGACCAGAAGAAGGTAATTTTCACCACATCGGTGCATAATGACAAATCCAAGATCTTCAATATCCTGAAAGTTTTCTTTGGCATTTTCAATACAGATTTTAGCATTCTGAATATCCTGTGCGGAAACTTCTGCAGTATCTTTTGCCAGATCATACCATTTGAATCTGGTTTTTCCTACAACGAATATTTCTTTTGGTAATGCATATTTGGATGGGTAAGTAGTCGTTTCCATAGATTTTGCTTTGGTGACAGGTGATTGCTCATGATGAAAAAAGAGGATAAACAAAATTTTTAACGATCTGATTTATCACCTGATATTATAGATTTTATTGATTCTAAATTATCGAAAAAAAACGTAAATTTGTAAACAATTTATATTTATATGTTGACGAAAGAAAAGGTTCAGGAATTCCTTAAAGAAATAGAAGTAGACGACTTGGTGAATAATCTTCAGATTATGGGTAACGATGTTTATATTGACATGACCGCTCATTCACCTGCAATGCATGAAAAGAAAAAGCTGGAAGCTGCTATGAAGCAGGCTTTTGCCAGTGAGTTTGGAGAAGATATTCATTTAAAACTTAAAATTGTTTCTCCAGAACCTAGTGAAATTCAGCAAAGTCAGATCAAAGGAAAACAAATTCCTGGAATTCAAAATATTATCGCTATTGCTTCAGGAAAAGGAGGAGTAGGGAAGTCTACAGTTTCTGCAAATATGGCAGTTACTTTAGCTAAAATGGGTTTTAAAGTTGGATTACTGGATGCTGATATCTACGGACCATCAGTTCCTACCATGTTTGATACAGAAGGGGCAAAACCAATTTCTGTAGAAGTAGATGGCAAGAACATGATGAAACCTATCGAAAATTATGGAGTGAAAATGCTTTCTATTGGATATTTCTCCGGAGCTAACCAAGCGGTAGTATGGAGAGGGCCAATGGCTTCAAAAGCATTAAACCAAATGATCAGAGATGCTGCATGGGGTGAATTGGATTTCTTATTAATTGACCTTCCTCCGGGAACTGGTGATATTCACTTATCGATCATTCAGGAAGTGCCTGTAACAGGAGCGGTGATTGTAAGTACACCTCAGCATGTTGCTTTGGCAGACGTAAGAAAAGGGATTGCTATGTTCCAGATGGAAAGCATCAATATTCCGGTTCTTGGATTAATCGAAAATATGGCGTATTTTACACCAGAAGAACTTCCTGAAAATAAATATTATATCTTTGGAAACCAGGGAGCACAATATTTGGCAGAAGATCTTGGAATTCCGGTATTAGGAGAGATTCCATTGATCCAAAGCATCAGAGAAGCAGGAGATGTAGGAAGACCGGCTGCTTTACAGGAAGACTCTAAAATTGCAGAGATCTATACTGAAACAGCAAGAAAAATGGTAGAAAGTCTGGTAGAAAGAAACAAAAATCTTCCACCAACTGAAGCTGTGAAGATCTCCACAATGGCTGGTTGCTCGCCAAAAGCAAAATAATAATAAATTTCAATTACATTTGAAAAAACCGAATTGAACTGAAAAAAATATGGAAACAAACATAACGCACGAAGATACAGTAACAAGAGTAATGGAAGCTCTGGAAAGCATCAGACCGTTTTTAAATAAAGACGGTGGTGACATTGAGCTTATTGACGTGAAGGATAATCAGGTTTTTGTAAAACTTCTTGGTAACTGTTCCGGATGTTCGTTGAACTTTTCAACCTTAAAATTAGGGGTGGAAAACACAATCAAGCAACACGCACCGGAAATTGAGAAAGTAGTAAACGTAGAGTAAGACTATATCTGAGATATTAAAAAGACAGGCCTTTGTATAAGGCCTGTCTTTTTGTTTTTTACTAAAAAAGACCTGATAAACTTAATTATCAAGCCTAAAACAATTAATCTAAAAAATATAATTAAGAACTCTGAGTGAGAAACTTGTTGTAGTTCTCTTCATTTACTTTTTTGAGTTACATATTGTGATTTTTTAAACGCAAAGAAAAAATAATTATGATGCTATATTTTAGGGGGCAAAGGAAGCGACTTTGTCGCTGATGAAGCTGTCTGAATATGCATCTGCTTCAAAAGAATCAATTTTATTGATTCCACTCTTTGCTCCCTTAAAAATATAACGGTTTAAGAATAAAAACTTTGCGTTGAAAAAGAATGCATTTAAACCATTAAGGAAAATGAAGATTATAAGGTAAATTAAGGCTCATCAAAGATGAATTTAGAAAACAGCTTAACCCAATAGCTTTAGTTGTTTTCTTAACTTTTCTTATCCTCTTAAAAATCTTAATGGTTCAAACACTTTCAAAACCTTACATCCAACTTAATCTAATTAACTTATTGATTTATTAAGAATTCTGTGTGAGAAACTTGTTGTAGTTCTCTTCATTTTCAAAATAAGCCACCTCACCTTCATCACTTATCATGACAATATAGGCATCTGCTTTATCAACTGTTTTTCCGCTGTATGGATCAATAGCTTCTCTGACGGTTTTATCTGTTGGAATACGTTTTACACACATTTCACAACAACCGTAGTAAGTTTTACCATTGTGAGGAACTTCTATCTGTTTCTTTCCCATATAAGCATTATTTACCATACAGACGGTTTCTGTGGGAACATGGCTCCCTTTTACATACTTTCCTGAAGAGGCTTTAGGCTGAGGTTTCTGCTCAGTTATTGGTTCCTGACTTTTTGGGATTTCTTTATTGCAGGCATATAAAGCCGTTGCACTGAAAAGAATGATGCATGTGTTTCTGAATATTGTTTTCATTATTGATATTATTTAATTAAACTTCCTTCTACAATTTCTTCATTTCCTTTTTTGATGATCTGATCTCCTTCGGATAATTCTCCGAAAACTTCAATAGTATCATTAAGAATTCTTCCTTTTTTGACGGGAATGAACTTTGCTTTTCCATTTTCTTTTTTAATAATATAAATTCCCATATTGCTTTCTACCAGAGCAGATCTGGGGATGAAAAATGTTGCTTCCTTATTCTGTAAAGGGATCATAGATTCTGCAATCATAAATGGTTTTAATTCTTTGGAATGATTGATGAAATCAGCCTCTATTTTTTCCGAACGCAGCTTAAGGTCTAAAGAACCTGATTTTCTGGATATTCTGGCTTTAAAGCTCTTTTCCGGGAGCGCATGGACCCTGAAAGATAATGTATCTCCTACATTGAGGTAAGGAACATTGGCTTCTGAAACAGATAAACTAAGTCTAAGCTTTGATGTATTCTGAATAACCATCAAAGGGCTTCCACCCATAGGCCCAACATAGGCTCCAAGGTCCACGTTCCTTTCTGTGATGACTCCACTGAAAGGGGCACGGATGACCAGATAGCGGTTGATATCCTGAAGTTCACGATAGGCTGATCTTGCTGCATTCACCTGTGCCTCATCAGAAAGTTTACGGGCTGTAATCTGATCCAGAGCATCTCTTGCGATAGCTCCTTTTGTTTCATTGGCTTTGTACATTCTGTTGTAACTTGATCGTGTAGAGGCATAAATAGCTTCCTGGGCCTGCCATTTCGCCTTGGCATTAGCTGCCTGTGATTGTATTTCAGGAGCTTCCAGTACCATAAGAACCTGCCCGGCACTTACATGAGAGCCAATATCTACATTGATCTTTTTTACATAACTCTGTACTTTAGCAAATAATGCAGTTTCCTGATCCGGAACCAGTTCTCCCGGAAGTTTGAGTTCTACTTTCGGATTGCTTTTTTTAATAGTTACGGTTTCCATGTTAGCCATCATCATGGGTTTCGTTTCCTGTTTGGGCTCTGACTTTTCTTTGCCGCAGGAAGCCGGAATAATAAGTAAACTCAGGATGGCAGCTGTATATAATATGTTTTTCATTGAATGTAAGATTTATATGGTTGAATGAGAATAATGGATACTTTCCTGATCTTCAGGATCTAAAGAAGGAGAGATAATGCTTGCTTTTTTTTGCATCCATCCGAAGACTAAAGGAAGAATAACCAATACAGAGAATGTAGAGAAAATAAGCCCTCCGATGACGGCACGTCCCAATGGAGATACCTGATCTCCACCTTCTCCGAATCCAATAGCCATTGGTAACATTCCCGCTGCCATAGCTAAAGTGGTCATAATAATTGGACGGATACGAAGTTTGGCTGCTTCAATAGCGGCACCTAAAGCATCTCCTGTGGATTTTCGGATGGTTTCGGCATTGCTTATTAATAAAACGGCATTGGCAATAGAAACTCCAACGGACATAATTAATCCCATATAAGACTGAAGATTAAGAGTGGAACCTGTCAATTTCAGTAATGCTAATGATCCTACAACTACGAAAGGAACTGTTGTTAAAATAACCAATGAAACACGGAACGATTGAAAAGTAGCCGCAAGCATCAGGAAAATAACAGCCGCAGCAATCAAAAGTCCCGAAGAAAGACTGCTCATGGTTTCATCCAGTACAGGAGCGATTCCGGAAACTTCTATATTGACACCTTTCGGAAGCTCACCAAGAGATTCAATAGCTTTTTTTACATCTTTTGAAGCCTGTTCCAGGTCTGTTTTATGGAGATTAGCCGTAACTGTTGTGTAACCCATTGTTCCCAGGTTGTAGCTTTCTCCCAATTCTTTTGAAGAACTTATGGTCGCTACATCGCCTAATACAGGTCTGTCTGAGTTTTTAGATAACGGAATATTAGCCAGTTCTTCTTTGCTATTAAGAATATTCTGAGGAGTCTGTACCTGTACATCATAAGCAATTCCCATCATTCCGCCTACCCAGAAATTTTTGTTGGTATAACGGGTAGAAGCTGTTGCGGTAACTAATGATTTGGCGATATCCTGTGCATCCAGTCCTAATTGAGCAGCTTTTACCCGGTCAATATTAATTTGTAAAGCAGGATAGTTCATAGATTGTGGGATTTGCTGATCGCGCATGTATTCAATTTCTTTTAGTTTGGCTAAAAGTTTCTCTGCATACATTCGGTTCATCTTTTTCATCATCCCTGAAATTCTTATTTCAACAGGAGTATTGGTTCCCTGGCTTAAAATCTTTTCCGTAAGTTCAATAGGCTCAAATGAGATCTGAAGATTTGGCATTTTTTCCTTGTAATACTTTCGTAGCTCATCTTTCAGCTCATCCGAATTTCCGTTAAATTCCTTTAAGGCAACCTGCATTAAGGCTTCATGGGGGCCAGCATTATAAAGATAAATTGGGCTAACGGCAAAGGTAGAAGGGTGTTGTCCGATGAAAACAGAGGAAATAGCAATATTATCTTTTCCCACTTTGTTTTTAAGATGCTCCAGAAATTTTTTAACCTTTATTTCGGTTACTTCAATACGGGTTCCTTCTGCTGCTTTTATACGTACCTGGAACTGCCGTGAATTAACGGAAGGCAATACATCTTTTCCTGTGATCTGATAAAGCCCGATTCCTAAAAACAAAATAGCGGCAAGGCTTACACTTACAATGAGTTTTCTTCGCTTCATTAAAGAAGATAAAAAAGATGTAAAACGATCACGGAAGCGGGTAAACCAATCCGGTTTGTGATTTTCACACGTTTTAGGATCATGCTTCATTAACCAATTGGCCATCACCGGAACGAAAGTCTGTGATAATATAAAAGAGACAATCATTGAAAATCCTATGGCCATTGCCAGAGGCATAAATAGGGATCCTGGAATACCACTCATCATAAATGCAGGTGCAAATACAGCAAGAATACAAAGCATGATAAGCAGTTTCGGGAAGGCAATTTCTTTACAGGCATCCCAAATAGCCTGTGCCCGGCTTTTTCCCATTGCAAAATGCTGGTGGATATTCTCAATGGTAACCGTACTTTCATCTACCAATATTCCTATGGCGAGAGCAAGACCGGATAAAGACATAATATTAATGGACTGTCCGAATAATTTCAGGAATAATACCCCTGAAATAATAGAAATCGGAATCGTCATAATAACGATAAGAGCCGCTCTTCGGTCGTTAAGGAAAAGCATAACCATCAATCCGGTCAATAAAGCTCCCAGAATGCCTTCCACAGCTAAACTCTTCAAAGCATTGGAAATATAAACGGACTGGTCAAATTCATAGGAGATCTCTACATCATCCGGCATATTTCTCTGGATTTTAGGTAAGGATTCCTTCAGCTTGTTAACAACTTCCAGTGTAGAAGCATTGCTAGCCTTGGCAATATTGATATAAACAGAACGCTTTCCGTCAATTAATGCATATCCGGTTGCAATATCCGCTCCGTCTTTTACAGTGGCAACATCCTTTACATAAACGTTATCTGCTGTTCCTTTAAATAGAGGGATATCTCCAAGTTCTTCCACTTTTTTTACCGTGTTGTTGGTAGGAGTGAGGTAATTGGTTTCTCCTATATATACATTTCCGGATGGTGAGGTGATGTTATTTCTGCTGATGGCTTCCACTACCTGCTCAGGGGACATTTGATGTGCTCTTAGTTTTATAGGGTCTACATTAATCTCTATAGTACGCGGACTTCCTCCAAACGGTGGAGCAGTAGTAAGCCCCGGAATGGCAATAAGGAAAGGACGGGCATTGAAATTAGCAATGTCCTGTAGTTCATTGTTCGTTTTCGTATTGCTTCGGAAGACAAGTTGTCCTACCGGTTGTGATGAAGAGTCAAAACGGATAATGAAAGGTGGTGGTGCTCCAGGTGGTAAAAATACCTGTGAACGGGTAGAAAGGGCATTGATCTGTGCAATGGCTTCCCCCATATTGGTTCCTTCATAGAAATTAACCTTCATCAGGGTAAGTCCCTGGGTATTTTTAGATTCAATACTTTTAATACCATTGGTAAATAAAAGCATATTTACATACATTTTGGTAAAATATCCTTCCATCTGTTGTGGCGTATATCCATTAAAGGAATGAGCAACATACACTACAGGAAGATCCATCTCAGGAAGAATATCTACTTTTACTTCTTTGGCAGCTTTGATTCCGAAAAACAACAGCCCCAATACCAATACCATTACAGATACTGGTCTGCGTAATGCAAACTTTATAAGATTCATGTTTAAATTTTTGAATTAATGGGCAATTGCTTTGGTAATCATGGATATATCTCCCTTAGAAGCAGCCATCAGAACTACAGCCTGCCAGGAATTGTTCTGGGCAATTTCATAGTTGATTTCAGCCCGGTTCAGGAGATATAATGCCTGTGTAAAATCTACAATGGTTGTTAAGCCATTTTCGTACAGTGCTTTTTGTTGATTAAAGGCATCGGTAGCGGACTGTAGCTGGATTTTGGATTCAGTTACTTTTGACAAAGCATTTTTATATTTCAGATCCGAAAGGTTCTGCTGATTATGAAGTTCCTGCTGTAAGAGTTGATAATCCAGATCTAGAGTCTTTGTAATAAGCTTCTGTTCATTGATTCTTGAACTGTTTCTGTAAAAATCAGTAAGATTCCAGCTGAGATTTAGCCCTACAATATAGTTCATTCTGTCGATGCCAATACCTTTCAGATAAGATGGTGAATAAGCAGAATTGTCTTGAACATAATTCCAGCCGAAACCGGATCCACGTCCCTGAAATGTCCCAAACAATGAAAGTGAAGGTAGACTATGGGTATTTAAATAAGCTTCCTGCTGCTTACTCTTATTAATTTTTTGAGCTACAAAAAGAGTAGTAGGATGATTCTCAAAAGATGAGGTTTCCTGAATCAAAACAGGAGTGTTTTTGCTGAAATAATGATCCAGTTGGTAATCTGTAAAATTTTCTGCCAGAAGATCAGATAACTTTTGATTATAGTCAAGAACATGATCATTAGCATTGATGATGGCAGTCTGTGCATTTGACATTTCTGCTTTTGCCAGAGAAGCGTCTACTTCGGGAATCAATCCACTATTGGCTCTTGCCTGGGCAATTGTGTAAATGACTTCTGAACGGTTGTGATTTTCCTGCTGTACATTTTCAAGGCGTTGGCTTACCAGAAGATTAAAATAAGCTGCGGCGGCTTTTATTTGGTGTTGAAAAATCTCCTGTTTTAAATCAGCTCTTTGAAGTTCTACATCAGCTGTTTCTATACTTTCTTTAGTTTTAAGCTTTCCGAAAGTATAGACGTTCCAGTTGATATTGGCCAGGTATAAGCTTCCGAAAACAGCATTCCAGTTTTGTTCTGCAAGAGGCATGGAAGTAGAAGAAATCCCAGATCCTCCCATATTGTACATAGGACCGTTTAGAGCATTAATCGTTCCGAAACTCTGTTGAGCAGCCAATGTAATTTCTGGTAAATAATATGTTTCCTGAAGCTTCAGCCTTTCCTGTGAAGCCTGTATGTTGATTTCTTTTTTTTGAATGGACTGATAATTCTTTTCGGCCCTGAGAAGTACTTCCTCTAAACTCGTCAACTGAGCAAAGGATAGTGCAGGGCAGCTCAGCCATAGGATAAGTGCTCTGAATGATAAATTCATAGAATATATTTAGAATTAAAATTGAAAAATAATTGTCCCGATCGGGATCACGTATGATTCAATCTATTCTAAATTCTATAGACGCAGTGAAGAATGAAAAGGGAAGGGTAGTTGAGATGGTATTTTGAAGGATCAAAATAGAAAGTACGGTTATCAGAGTCAATAACAGCTTCTGATTCAAATACAGCTCCCAGGTTGTAATACGGAATGGATGCTGATAAAAACTTTACAGGAGTATTTTTGTAAGAATGGGGAAGATTATCTTCTTTGCAGATTTTCTTTATTTCCAGTTTACAACATCCGTTATGGTTTTTCTGTTTATTGGCCTTGCATTTTGAGCAATCCAGATCAGAAAGTTTTTTCAGACCTACATGTATTTCACTTGCATTTCCTTTGCATACGTGCTTACTTGTGGTAAATCCTGAAGAAACCACGATATACAGAAGGATAAACAATATGTGAAAGACTCTTTTCATTTCGTGGGATAAAATTAAAATGAATAAAAGTCTTGATGTTATATAATTATGGAAGAAGTTTATACTTTAAGGAAAATAGGATTCATTTCTATGGATAATCATTGTTTGAACCATTAAAAAAGACTCAAAGATATCTCTGAGTCTTAATAGTTTGTTTATAAATATTTAATCAATTATTGTTTCACCACCTTATTTCCCACTCCTGTAAGAGAAGCATTAGGTTTTCCTGATTTTGTTCCGGAAGTTCTGTAGTATACTGTATTGTTACCACCTTCTATGGCAACGTTATCCACTTTATCAATGTATATTTTGTTACCTGTTCCTGATACTGAAACTTTTCTGGCACTTCCTTTAACGTTTACAGTATTATCACCACCAGAAACCTCTACATTTCCGCCATTAAGGGTGTAATTTAGGGAATGGCCAACGCCATCTACCTGTATTGTTTTACCATTGGATTGTTCCACACCTTTTGTAGATTCTGTTTTTCTGGATTGAGAAAATGCAGTACCTGTTCCTAGTAACAGAATTGCTAAAATACCTGCTGTTTTAATACTTTTCATATTGAATTTGGTTTTTTTGTTGGGGATAAATATAAGTACAAAATAATTTTCTCATAGTTAATCAAAAGTTAAATGATTGATTTTTTAGAGAATGAAAAAAAAAATCTATTTCAAAAGTGGGAATAGATTATTGTTTTAAATCCAAACTTTATTTAATCTAGGATGTTGGCTGTTTCAACCTCTCTTCCAGCGGAGTAATTTAAATAAAATCCTAACAAAAAAGCCTCTAAAATAGAGGCTTCAATCAAATCGTAGAACGGTATATTATTTTACAATAATTCTTTTAAGATGTCCTTCTGAAGTTTTAACAAGATAAACCCCTGTAGAAAGATTAGATGTGCTGATTGTAAGGGCATTTTTTTCCTTTCCAATCAGCTTCCCGGACATATCATATAATTCATAGTCCTGCTTTCTGTTGAAATATAAAGTGTTGCCTTTATTAACAGGGTTCGGGAAGATATTGAATGTTGCTTTTTCAGATTTCACTTCACCAGTAGCCAATGTAGGTGGTAGAGCTACTTCATACATAGATAAAGTTCCACTGATCTCGTTGGCAATAATAACATATCCTTTATGGGTAGTAGTATTTTCAGGAGCAATATAAATAATTCCTTCAGGACCGTTATCTCCACCGTAAGCTGAAGTTGAACGGGAATGTTTATAATCTGTAAAAGTAGGATTGTTTGGGTTCGTGATATTGTAAACCATTACGCCACCTGTTCTTTCCAGAGTAATGAAAGCATAAGTTTGTCCGTTGATCGTTCCAAGAGCTACGCCTTCAGGTTCCGGACCTTTTGCGCGGCTTCTGCTTTTAATAGCATTGGACTCATTATCTGCATTGAAGATTAATGGATGTTTAGCGGCAATATATCTTTCAAACTGATCTCCACTGTCATAGACCTGTTGCTTGGTATCTGCATTAAAAATGGAGAATGAACGGGCTCCTAAAGCTGCAATTTCTTCAAAATCTGAATCACCATCCGTATTTCCTGTAGCCGACGAGACTCTGAATCTTCCCAGATTATGAGATGCCTTTAATATATTGGCATTGGGGAAAATGGCAGAATCTAAAGTATAATTATTAGCTCCTACAGTAGTTCTTTCGCTATATCCTGAAAGATCTTTTTCATCACCTTCATTAGCCGTTACAATATAGTTGGAGTTTCCTACCTTATAATTTTGTACTGCATCCGGAAGATAATAGGCTTTTACAGGCCAGTTGGCAATAAGAACTTCACCATTATTATCTGAAGCATCAAAACCATTGCCTGGAAGACTCATATCTTTTTTACCTAGCCCCCAGATTCCTGTGATATTTTTTGTGGCAAGGTCAACCTCAGCAATGGCATTATTTTCCTGAAGTGTTACCCAAGCTTTTTGGCTGTCTGCACTTATGGTAACATATTCCGGTTCTAAATCCTGAGAGAGTGTGTTATTAGTTCTTACTTTTCTTAAACCTGTAGCAGTTAGAACAGCAACCTGAGAATCAAAATTATTAAAATTCAAAGTAGCAACATTGCTTTGTGTAAGGTTTCCAATACCTCCTGAAATATCAATGATACTGATGGTTCCCTCAGGATCTACGGTGTAAGCATCGTTTGGTTCTCCCTCATTAGCTGTAATTACTTTTGTACCGTCCGGAGTAAAGGTTACCATATCCGGTAAAGCTCCTACAGTTACCTGCTTCAGGAAATTTCCATTAATATCAAAGAAAACTACAGACCCGTTCTGTTGTGGATTGGTATTTGGTGAAGCCGCCGCAATAATTCCATTTTTCACAGCAATACTGGTGATTCCTCCATAGGCAGCCATATTGATCGTATTAACAACTGATGGAGTGTTAGGATTACTGAAATCAATAATATCAAAAACATCCGTAAGAGAACTGATGGTGAACAGTCGTTGAGTAGCCGGATCATGAACTACAATCTCTGTGGAACTGTTATTGTTTCCGGATGGATCAAAACTTCCGATATAATTCAGCTGAATTTCATTGGAAGGAGCTGGAGCCGGTTTATCATTATCTACAATATAAATGGTTGCAGAATTGTCTCCTGAAATTGTTGCTCCTGTTGGATTTTCAAGACTTACTACAAAATATTCAGCCTTTTGTTCTTCTAACGTATCATCAATAATAGGAATATTGACTGTATAGCTTGTTGTGGAAGGTGTTATATTGATGGTTTGATTCGTTAAAGTAAAATCATTGCTGTCTGCCGTGCTGAAAGGCGCCGGTTTTACAACAAGATTTACAGTTGCTGTGGAAGGATTGGCTACATTAATTTTGAAGGCCAATGTTCCTGCATTTTCATCCACCTTGATGAAATTTTTCTCAAGAGAAATAGAGGTTCCTGCAGTGGTAAAGGTAGAAGAAGTGACTGCGGTTACAGCATTGTCACTGAAATCCTCAACCGTATTGGGTTTAAGAGCCAGATAATACGTTTGGCCCGGCACCAGACCGGAAGTTGGAATGATCGTGATAATATTGTTGCTAAAAGCAGTTGTAAAGGGAACTTGGGCGCCTGCAGCATTTCCAAGGCGGAATTCTACAAGATTTTGTGCATTAGAATCGTTGATTGCAGAATTGTCTGCCAATCTTACATTTTCATTAAAGGAAATCGTAGGATTAACAGTTGTTGAAGCATTATTGGTATTATTGACAGGAAGGTAAGTCGTAGTAGGTGGAGTAGTGTCAATACTTCCTGTAGATATTGCATCCACCGTAAAGTTATCAAAACGGTTGTTACCACTTGTTCCCCCTCCGGTAGCAGAAAATTCAACCTTTAATTTAAAATTAGGATTATTGGAAACTCCCGCCACTGCAGAAAAATCAAAACTAACTAATTGTGGATTGGCATCCTGAGGATTTACTGTTTGGTAGGGAACAAAAGTAGTTCCGTCTGTTGTATATGACCAGATTTGTGTTCCGGCTCCTTGTCCGGATCTTCTTGTCGTAAACTTTACAACCACATTATTATACCCTGTTGTTGGCAGATTAAACTGTAATCCACCACCAATAGGATTGTTGAATCTTAAATGAGTTCCGGAAGCATCCCCGTTTCTTGCATTAAAATTATCTATATTAAAGTTTTGTCCGGTACCGCCCACAAAATCTATCACACTTGTTCCTCCTGCTATGGATGCAAGAGTACCATTGACCAACGTGGATGAAGGCGCAGTGATAGAAGCTTGGGAAGTATTGTTATTAAAATTCCAATAATGGATAAGTGTCTGTCCGAAAAGCCCAGTCTGAAAAAAGAACGCGGCAATGACAGACCCTTTTAGAAGGTAGTTGTTGATCATTTTTGATTTCAATTAGATAAATACAAAAATGAACTTTATGTTTGGCAACTATTTTAATGGAATTTTAAGAAATGTTTAAAAAATAGGTCTGTTTCTGATAAAAGATAAAGTTGTATATTTTTGAGATTCAGCTATTTTGAAGACTTTCCGGAAAAGTTTAACATTGTTCCTGTTTTAGCTCCTTCCAAAGGATGTTTCTGCATATAGAAAAATCCTGAAACTGCAGTCAACAGCAAGAGTACAAAAATAACCAGAACAATTCTTTTTAACATGTCTCTCATATCGCTAAATTTTTAATATCCCGAATTTCTAAAGTTGAAGAAGGATACCCTTTTTTTACGGTATTGATCATAGCTTTTCCAACTTCATGTAAAGTTAATGATTTTGACGGTAAAAAAATAGGAAAAATCCAAATAAAAGGTTTGAAGAACCATTTTACATTGATCTGGCCATCAACAGGTTTCATAAACCCAGGTCTGAAATTGTAAACACCTTTAAAATTCATCTTCTTTAAGTCATTTTCTGTTCGGCCTTTTACTCTTGCCCACATCAGTTTTCCACTTTCTGTACTGTCTGTACTCGCTCCGGATACATAACTGAAAATTATATCTGGATTTTGATGTAAAACAGCTTCTGCAAAATAGATGGTAGTATCATAGGTAATTTTGGTGTAATCTTCTTCATTCATTCCCACACTGCTGATTCCTGCACAAAAGAAACAGGCATCATACCCTTTGAGATTATCATCATTAGGATCAATGGATAAAAAGTCCGGAACGAGATATTCTTTCAGCTTAGGATGCTTTTTTCCTGATGGCTTTCTGCTGACACTCAGGATCTCAGAAACGTTAGGATTCTCAAGGCATTCCATTAAAACACCTTCGCCTACCATACCTGTAGCTCCTGTAAGAATTATTTTGATTGGGTTCATTGTTTTGCTATTGATAGTTGCATGACGAATAAGAATAGGAAATTACTTTATTTTTTTGATAAAAGATAAAAGATAAAAGATAAAAGATAAAAGATAAAAGATAAAAGATAAAAGATAAAAGATAAAAGATAAAAGATAAAAGATAAAAGATAAAAGATAAAAG
>NZ_NRQT01000119.1 GCF_004119455.1 Chryseobacterium sp. CH25 | reverse complement strand
TGGCAACCGATACCGAAAGAGTGATTACAGAAACCTTTGAATATGACCATCAGAACAGACTGCTGGTTCACAGACATCAGGTAGATAGTAACCCTGTAGAAATTCTTACCCAGAATACCTATAATGAAATCTCTCAATTAGAATCTAAAAAAGTTGGGGGTATTGCTTT
The DNA here is from genome assembly GCF_004119455.1 of Chryseobacterium sp. CH25. Taxonomy (GTDB): domain Bacteria; phylum Bacteroidota; class Bacteroidia; order Flavobacteriales; family Weeksellaceae; genus Chryseobacterium. The sequence goes on along the minus strand of NZ_NRQT01000119.1, from coordinate 71 downwards.
AGGATCACCCCTTCAGCAGATGGATTATAAATACAATATCCGTGGCTGGATGACTAAGATCAATGATCCTA
>NZ_NRQT01000118.1 GCF_004119455.1 Chryseobacterium sp. CH25 | reverse complement strand
TCTTTGGTAATTTGCTTGAGAAAAGATACCACGATCATCCTTTTCTGTCTACGAAGTATTACGTTTAACGGTTCATCCTTTTATAAATTCCTTTACTTAGAAAAAGAAATTACGGGTTCAATCATCTACTTTTTCTACTGTTCTTTGGTAATTTGCTTGAGAAAAGATACCACGATCATCCTTTTCTGTCTACGAAGTATTACGTTTAACGGTTCATCCTTTTATAAATTCCTTTACTTA
>NZ_NRQT01000117.1 GCF_004119455.1 Chryseobacterium sp. CH25 | reverse complement strand
CTTTCTCTTACAATTACTGAATGCGGAAGCGTCATCCAAACAGGTCCAACGGTTTCCTTTATCTTTTGGTATGGATATGTTTGGTGTAGGTTTCTGAAGTTATTAATAAAATCCTGTTGGCAATTCCGCCAGCAATTAATCCTTTCTCTTACAATTACTGAATGCGGAAGCGTCATCCAAACAGGTCCAACGGTTTCCTTTATCTTTTGGTATGGATATGTTTGGTGTAGGTTTCTGAAG
>NZ_NRQT01000116.1 GCF_004119455.1 Chryseobacterium sp. CH25 | reverse complement strand
TTTCATGGGCAGGTTGATGGCCCTGGGGTGGTGGATCATGGACAATCATTGAAATCATATACAGACAAGGAAGCGGTATTAAGGTTTAATGAATGATGCAGACAGAAGCGTAACTATTAAAGACCCAAGCGGAAATACTTATTTCATGGGCAGGTTGATGGCCCTGGGGTGGTGGATCATGGACAATCATTGAAATCATATACAGACAAGGAAGCGGTATTAAGGTTTAATGAATGATGC
>NZ_NRQT01000115.1 GCF_004119455.1 Chryseobacterium sp. CH25 | reverse complement strand
GAGAATGGATTAAGTGGGAATGACATGTTTGGGATAGGTTTACAATTTTTGCGGCTGTCTTTTTAGGTAGCTTTAGCCATTCCGCCTAGTTGTTATGTTGGATCTATGCTTGTTTTTATTGCTTTCTTTATTGCTTTGTACAGAGAATGGATTAAGTGGGAATGACATGTTTGGGATAGGTTTACAATTTTTGCGGCTGTCTTTTTAGGTAGCTTTAGCCATTCCGCCTAGTTGTTATGTT
>NZ_NRQT01000114.1 GCF_004119455.1 Chryseobacterium sp. CH25 | reverse complement strand
TCGAAAAACTTCACTTTTCAAGCTCAATAAGGCATAAAACATTTTTACTTCCTTTCGTGAATTATTTGGGAAACATTATCCAATCCAGAGATGGAAATAACCTTATCCCAAAGAACGGTACAGTCATTTTGATTCAGTTCATTCGAAAAACTTCACTTTTCAAGCTCAATAAGGCATAAAACATTTTTACTTCCTTTCGTGAATTATTTGGGAAACATTATCCAATCCAGAGATGGAAATA
>NZ_NRQT01000113.1 GCF_004119455.1 Chryseobacterium sp. CH25 | reverse complement strand
CACCTGGTTAAACTGACCAACAGGGAGAAGAATCCTGGGGAAAAAAATATTTCTCGAGGCAATGAACCATGAATTATTCTCTCTGCGTACAGTAATCATGACAACTCCAACAGGGAAGCAGACAGAATAACGGTTACGATTCCACCTGGTTAAACTGACCAACAGGGAGAAGAATCCTGGGGAAAAAAATATTTCTCGAGGCAATGAACCATGAATTATTCTCTCTGCGTACAGTAATCAT
>NZ_NRQT01000112.1 GCF_004119455.1 Chryseobacterium sp. CH25 | reverse complement strand
TGTCGCTCAATATTGATAGTTTTTTGATGTTAATGGAAAATGGAATACGGAGAAGAAGACTTTGTTCTTAATAGGTACTTGAACTTAACTCCTCTTATCGGTTTTTCTGCTTGTCAGTCATGTTTTCATAACTTTCGTGATGATTGTCGCTCAATATTGATAGTTTTTTGATGTTAATGGAAAATGGAATACGGAGAAGAAGACTTTGTTCTTAATAGGTACTTGAACTTAACTCCTCTTATC
>NZ_NRQT01000111.1 GCF_004119455.1 Chryseobacterium sp. CH25 | reverse complement strand
GGAGAGCTACTTCCAGGATACGTTTCCATTACGAAATCGTCTAATTTCAATGCAAAAGGAGTATTATATACCTTTGGTCCGAATCCAAGCATAATGTTCAATCCGTCCATTGTAATTTGTTTATAAGCGTTTGGATTTCCTTTTTCTACAGGAGAGCTACTTCCAGGATACGTTTCCATTACGAAATCGTCTAATTTCAATGCAAAAGGAGTATTATATACCTTTGGTCCGAATCCAAGCATAATGTTC
>NZ_NRQT01000110.1 GCF_004119455.1 Chryseobacterium sp. CH25 | reverse complement strand
GGAGGCATTATGTTCTAAATCCTGATTGAATCAATTTTATCTAAATTCTATTTATTAATTTCTTAGAAGCCTGACCTACCTAAATCTGGCATAATTTCGGATGGTTTTGTAATTCTTGTTTGTCTTCATAATTTATTCCTAATCTTTTACGGAGGCATTATGTTCTAAATCCTGATTGAATCAATTTTATCTAAATTCTATTTATTAATTTCTTAGAAGCCTGACCTACCTAAATCTGGCATAATTTCG
>NZ_NRQT01000010.1 GCF_004119455.1 Chryseobacterium sp. CH25 | reverse complement strand
TTTCAATATTCCTATAGAGAAGCTGGGGGAATATGTTTAACCTGTCGTACAGAATATGCTTTTGAAGAGCAGGCTTACGGAAACATCAGTACTGCCTTTCCTGATCTGGGCGATCCCCCAACCTGGAAGCTTGATTTTGTACCCACTTCAGAAGGCTTTTACAGTTTCACAGAAAACCGTTATATTTACCAGTATAAAGATCACTTAGGAAATGCAAGAGTAAGCTTTTCTAAAGATAGCACAGGCGTTCTTGAAGTAACAGACACCAATAATTATTACCCATTTGGATTAAACCATATCAGTGAGTTTAAAGGTCTTTTGGGTGGGTATTTAAACTATAAGTATCAAGAACAAGAACTCCAGGAGACAGGATTCTATAGTTTTAAATGGAGAAATTACATGCCTGACGTGGGACGATTTTTAATATTGATCCGCTTGCTGAGAAATATTTATATAACTCTCCATATGCTTTTGCTGAGAATCGTGTAATTGATGGAAGGGAACTTGAAGGATTGGAATGGGTACCAAGTAGAAGCCCTGAAAATAAAACTGTTAATTTACATCTTACATACAAGCTTGTAAATAATACTGCCGGAGTTCTTTCTGATGCACAAATATCTGTTTTGGCAAGAGAGCGTGAGGCACAGACTGTATCCTCTTTTAATGGACCGGATAAAGAGGGAAATCAACTTAGTATTACGTTTAATCAAAGTGATAAAGCTACAATGATTTGGGAATATAATATTGGTTATGATAAGAATAATGTAGATGATTTTAAAGGGAAAAGTCAAGAGTTCTTTGATAATGCTACATATCGTACTGATGGAATGACTGATACCAATAATAATACACAAGTTAATAGAACTCAGATCAATATTTTTACTACAACAGGACTTAATGTAGATGAAAAAACAGGTCAATTAAATTTTGATAATAGAAATAGGTCTGCCGTAGCTAAAACTGGCACTCATGAAACAGGACATACATTAGGAATAAAACATAATGATAAAGCAACTTTAAAATCTCCTCCTGATGATTTAATGCGGGAAGGAAGTCCAGGGGTAAAAGTAACTCCAGAGCAAAGAACTAACGCTATAAATTTAGTAGAACAACAACAACCAAAAAAGAGATAATGAAGATATTTAGTATAATAATTTGTTTTTCCTTTGTTTTTATTGGCTGCTCCACAGTAAAGGTAACAGAGAAGTATGGCCTTGAAATGAAAATTGTAGAGAATGTTCGCTCGAAAGTTTTAATTAAAAAATTTAATGCAGAGGATAAAACAAAATCATTTTTAGATTTTACATCAGAATTTGACAATCTGATAACCGTTAAGAATGGAGATAGTATAGTTCTTAATGAAAAAAGTAAAACATTATCAATGTTAGGATATACAAATTCTTGTATCATTTTAAATAATAAAGATGTTACAATTATAATTGATAATAAGCAAACAATAAAATTAAATAAAGAAAAATTGCCTAGCTATAAGTTTATATATGTTGGAAAGAATAAAAATCATTATAAAATTGAATATACAAATAATGCAAAATCTTTTCTATAAAATAACTTCTTCCTTCGTTGGAGCGGCATGTCACTCGCACTATGAGTCGTCCTGATATTTTGAGATATTTGGCTATACCATTTGGTCATGGTTTTTTAATGGATAGAGGAAATATTAGTATTTCTAAAATTAGATAATAATAGAGGGTGCCGCAGTTAAGCACCCTCATTTTCGAAAGGATTATTTCACTTTTAAATTGAAATTAAATATTCCATTTTTAGAGCGGTAAATGGTCTTGCCATTTTTCTTCAATGATTTGGTAATGATTTTTGCAAGATTTTCACCATTTTTTTGAAAACTATCATTTTATAAGGAATTATAGGTTTAACAGAATAATGCTGCAAAATGAACCTGAACTAGTCATTTTATCAAGTTGGCGCCTACGGAGGATCCAAAAAGGCAGGAAATGGAAAATTATAGGAACTGATGTTGTAAATCCTATGGTCAGCGAAAAGATAGATGAAGCATTAGGTTTACCAAAGGGAGTTGGAGTTTTTATGGGTATATTAAATAGTCCAGGTAGCCCAGCAGGAACACCTGAAAATAAAGATAAAGGTTATATGGCTGCTCATAAAAAAGCCAATGAATTAGATCCGAGACATAAGGATCCTGGGAAGGAGTATAGTAGTGAACATATAAAGCAAAATATAAAAAATACTGATGGTAAAAAATTATATACTCAAGAGGAGCTTATTTACATCAATAATAAAACAAATGTAAGGACGTCTGTAGGACGTTTTAAAACCAATCCATAATGAAAAAAATAATTTTAATTTGTTTTTTGTCGTCTATTAATATATTTAGCCAGCAAGAAAATAAAATCAATATAATTGCAGAAGTTACTAAGATAGACTCTACTAAAGGTAGTTTTATAATTTATATAAATAGTAAATCAGGACAAGGTATATTTTCTATTCCTAAAGCTTGTAATAATCAAATTAACTACAAATTCAAAATAGAGAAAGACAAATCATATTCTTTTACATTAAAAAAGGAAATACATAAACATATGCCAGAAAACTTAACGAAAGAGTTGGTTGAAAAAGAATTAGTAGATGATAAAGTGGTTTGGACTAGTAAAATGAATAGTACCTTCTATGAAGATTGTACAAATATGTGTGGCTTATATATAGATAATGTGTATAAACATAAGCAAAGTAGAAATAGTAAAAAAGTGCATAAGAAAAAATATTAATAGTTTATAAACTCACTTGTCTAGCTTCTAGCTCGTTTGTTCACTATAAATAAAATAAAAACCATTGCTATTGCAGTGGTTTTATCATTTTTGCTGTAAGAAAACCATTATATTTACCAATATAAGGATCACTTAGGAAATATCAGGATAAGTTTTACCAAAAATAGCGTAGGCCTTCTTGAAGTAACAGATACCAATAATTATTACCCATTTGGATTAAACCACATTAGTGAGTTTAAAGGTCTTTTGGGTGGGTATTTAAATTACAAGTACAAAGGCAAAGAGTTGCAGGAGACGGGTATATATGATTATGGAGCGAGAATGTATATGCCGGATATTGGAAGATGGTCATCACCAGATCCTCTTTCGGAATTGGCTCCAAGCTGGGCTCCCTATAGATATGCTTATAATAATCCACTAAGATATATAGATCCTAAAGGTTTATTCGAGAGTAGAAAAGAAGCTAGACAGTATCGAAGAGAACATAATTTACACGGATCAATAAAGAGACAAAAAGATGGTAGCTATGCAATAAATGATAGGGATAATATGATATCTTATGCTAAGGGTAATGATTCTGATCTTACAGCTTCAGATACGCATGATAATGATGGGGTTGTTGAATCTGTTTTAGTTACTAAAGCTCCATATACTCAGAAAGATTCATTTGATCTTACGACAACAGACATCTCATTATTTGAAAATACTACATGGAAAGGGATGTCGACAGCTCAAAAAAGTAAAATTGTATGGGATGCTAAAAAATTTATTAAGACAACTACAGGGATAAAAATCCCTGGAAGTACGAGTAGTTGGTATAGAACAAAAATTCCAAAGGCAATGAAAGGAATCGGAGTTGCTGGAGGTGCTGTTGCAGGAGCTGTTATAATTTATGATGTGGTTGATAGTAAGCAAATAAAAGCGTCTAATATTTTAGATGCTGCTGTAACAGGGGTTAGTTTCGTTCCTGGATGGGGATGGGTTGTTGGAGGTGTTTTTTTGGTGCAGATATGATAACTAAAGGAGTTACAGGTCAATCAATAGGAGATCACTTGGACAATTATATTGAAGAAAATTATGATAAAGATGATGGAGCATTAATAGATTGGTCAAAGAAATGAGAAAGATAGAAGAAAATATTTTTTATAGAGTTTATATTGTTTATTTGAATAAAGATTATCCAGCTACATTTGTAAGTTGTTTATATCTCTCATTTATTTATATGTTTTTATTGGTGCCAATTTATGGTTTGTGTATTGATTTATTTAAAGGATTAGATAAAAATATTATAAAATTTTTATATATAATTTATATTGTAGCTTTTTTTGTTGTTATATTTAAAAAATATTATAATAAAGTAATATTAAATACTATATTAAATGGAAACAAGAATAATAAACAATATTTACCCACTTGGTGTTATTTTTTAATATTACCAGTAAGTATGATTTTTGGTATAGGTTTTTATATTTTAATATCTACACAGGTGGTACAGAGATTTAGTTTAGAAGGATATTTATATGATTTATTATAATTACCACTTGCCCCAGCTCCGCAAAGTCTCTTGACTTTGAGCAATCAAAAAATATAAAAAAATAAAAAAAGAACCTTTGCTCTTGCAAAGGTTCTTTTTTACACTCAACATATATTTAAAAACAAAATTTTATTCTTTAACTTTGTCTTTCTCAGTACTATGTCTTTCCTTAGTATTGAAATTCATACCCAACCAAAAAATAAAATCATGTCAATTACCAACGAAGATCAGTTAGCAGGAATGCAGAAAGTGAGTGAAGCGGTGGCTTATGCCCTGAAAGAGATGACGAAATATGCTCAGCCGGGAATGACTACAAAGGAACTCGATGAATATGGAGCTAAAATACTTGCCGATTTCGGAGCAAAGTCTGCCCCTTATCTTACTTATGGATTCCCCGGATGGACCTGCATAAGTGTAGACAATGAATTTTGCCATGGTATTCCTACCGATCATAGAGTTTTGAAAGAAGGCGATCTCATTAATATTGATGTTTCCGCTGAACTCAACGGATATTGGGCTGATAATGGCGGATCCTTTGTGATTGGGAAAGACATCAATCAACACCAGAAGCTGGTAAATGCATCCAAAGATATTCTTCAGAAAGCTATTGATAATATAAAAGGTGGTGTAAGAATATCAGACATTGGTTTTCTGATGGAAACTGAAGCAAAGAAAAGAGGTTTTAAAGTCATTAAGAATCTCGGGGGGCATGGAGTAGGAAGAAGTTTACATGAAGAACCGGATGAATTATTGAATTATAAAAACCGTTTTGATACCAGACGTTTTAAGAAAAACTCTGTAGTAGCTATTGAAACATTTATTTCCACTTCCTCAAATCTTGCTGTAGAATTAAAAGACGGCTGGACAATGGTAGGAAACAAAGGTGGTTATATGGCACAACACGAACATACCATTTTAATCACAGATGGAAAACCTGTTATTTTAACCCAAATGAATGAGATCTTGAATTAATAGATCATCATTTCCAAATGAATCTCAGCCATTAAATTTATTCAAACATGGTCAGTGAAAAGAACCTAAAGATCATCGAAAATTTCATTCATTTATTTGACAGCCAAATCTATCGGAAAAAAGAGGTGTTGATGGATATTGATCAGGTTCACCGTGACTTATTTTATATCAAAAAAGGAGTGGCCAGAATCTTTTACTATGATGAAAAAGCTCAGGATCATACCCATTGGATTAGTGCTGACCATAGCTTTATTGCGCTTTTTTCAAGCGTATTATCTGGAAAGGCCGTTCCATTTGGAATTGAAGTCATTGAAGACAAAAGTGAAATATTCAAATTACCTTACCGTCAGCTCCTTGAATTAAAATCAAGCAACCCAGAAATACAACAGTTCATGGAAGACTTGTTTGCAGAAAGTTTAATAACCATGGGCAGCCGACTGATGGACCTTCAGATTAAAACCACAGACCAGCGTTATGATGATTTTGTAGCTTCCCATCCGGATTGGCTTCAGAGAATCAATCTTGGATATATTGCAGGATATCTGGGAATGACACAGCAGCAACTGAGCAAAGTAAGAGCGCTGCAGAAATAATCCTTTTTTAATCCAGGTGAAAAGAAAAGCTAAACTTTAAGACTACTTTCGAACAAGTTTAGCGAATAAGGTATTGCTGTTAAACAAAATACGGCATACCATTTTTTTCACCAAAATAGAAACATAATGAAAAAAGGAACGTATCAATTACATGATGAAGCCAACTTTAATTTTCAACTGAACAGAACCTTAATGTGGGGGAATGGAGACCTGGAAGAAATCAAAACAATAGCATCCAGAATCAATACCACGGAAGATTGGGTAAGGGAAATGAGTATTCTGGCTAAAGAAGCAGAAGCCAACAGTCAGATTCCTAAAGCTATTGGATATTACAGAATGGCAGAATTTTTTGAAGCAGATGGAACCTCTGAAAAATCAAGACTGTATAACCAGTCAAAAACGCTATTTTATGATTACCACAAAACTATTTTTGAACAGGAGATCAAAAGGGATGAGGTAGAATATGAAAATAGTAAGTTACCCGTCTGGATCTGTCTTCCCAAAGAAGAAATAAAAGACACGGTTATTATTCATGGTGGAAATGATTCTTATATGGAAGAATTCTTACCTGTTGTTCAGCGTCTGGTATCCGAAGGAATTGCAGTGTACATTTTTGATGGCCCGGGGCAGGGTGGAGCTTTAAGAGAATTCGGTATTTATTATACTTATGAATGGGAAAAGCCTGTTACAGCTATTTTAGATGCATATCAGTTGGAAAATGTAACTCTCATTGGATTGTCTTTAGGCGGAATGCTGGCACCCAGAGCAGCAGCATTTGAAAATCGTATTCAGAGGGTAGTGGCATGGGGAATTATGCCCAGCTTTTACGATGTCATATTGACTAAAGTTCCCAATGAACTGAGAATATTGATGGATGCTGAAGACAAAGAAAAGGTAAATGAACTTGTTCAAAAGAAAATGGCGGTTGATCCTTTGGTAAAATGGGCTATGCAGCACGGAATGTTCAGTATGAATGTAGAAACTCCTTATGATTATATCAGGAAAGCTCAAAATTTCGAAATGGAAAGTATCGGGCCAAAAATTACCCAGGATTTTTTACTTCTAGGTTCCAATGAAGATCATTTTATTCCTGTTGAACTTTACAAAAGAGTGATTGATGCTTTACCCAATGTAAAGTCTCTTACCTATAAACTGTATACAAAGTATGATATGGCCGAGAATCATTGTAATCTGGGAAATACAGAACTTGTGTTGAATGATATCATTCACTGGATACTTCAGGCTAGAAATAGGTAATCGTTATCAAGACAGATAAAAGGAAGCCAGAAGCTGGAAACAGAAAGGTATTGAGTTCCGGACAATAGTTAAAAATCAGTAATAATCATCTAGATTTGTATTGATTAACGGTTCAATAATAACTTCTATCCTCCATCTTCTGGCTTCCTTTCTTTTTTGCTATATTTATAGAACCAAACTCATTCACAAAATTACCTGTCATGAAAAAAGTTCTTTTAGCCCTTCTGGGAATTCTTGTTATTCTTGCTGCTATTGTATTGATAAAAACGTATACATATCCTTTTAAGAAAAGCACCTCAGGAGCTGGAGAAGGATGGAAGCCTGTAAAAAATGATTCCGCAGTAGCAAGATTTTCCGGTGGAATAAAGATCCCTACCGTTTCTACAGGAAGTTTAGGAGAATTTAACTATACACCGTTTGAACAGTTTAAAGAATATCTGAAAACAACATATCCGTTAGTCTATCAAAACACAGAGAATGTTGAGGTAAATAAATACGGACTAGTATTCAGGCTGAAAGGAAGCAACCCAAAACTGGAACCTGTTTTATTTCTTTCTCATATGGATGTAGTTCCGCCCGGAGATGCTGATGTGAAAAATACCACAGAGAATATTTTCAGACCGGATGATAAACTGGCAGAACCAGTTGTAAAAGTTGCTGAGGACTGGGATTTTGCTCCTTTTTCAGGAACAGTAGCCAATGGAAGGATTTATGGTAGAGGAGCTATAGACATGAAAGGTATGCTTTTCTCTTTGATGGAAGCCATGAATAACCTGATTAAAACAAAACAGATTCCCCAACGTGATATCTATCTGGCTTTTGGTTTTGATGAAGAGGTAGGCGGACAGAAAGGAGCTATTCAGATTGCAGATTATTTTAAGAAAAAAGGACTGAAATTCGATGCCGTTTATGATGAAGGCGGACTGATTATGCGAAAAGGAAATGTAGCAGGAGTAGATGCCGATGTAGCAGTAGTAGGATGTGCTGAAAAAGGTTTCCTTTCAGCAAAAATAAAAGTAAAGGGACTTGGTGGGCATTCCTCAATGCCGCCTATGGAAAGTGCGATAGGAAAAGCTGCAGTGATCATGCAAAGGCTGGAAGATGATCAGATGAAGCCAGTGATAACTCCTTTAATCAAAGAGTTTTTTGATAACATTGGTGGTACTATGCCTTTTACAACCAGAATGGCTCTTGCTAATCAATGGCTTTTAAAACCAATTCTGATCTCACAGCTTACCAAAAATAATACAACCAATGCATTGGTACGTACTACAACTGCCTTAACCATGATGAAAGGAAGTGACGGGACTAATGTGCTTTCTCCGGAAGTTGAATTTGTAGTCAATTTCAGGCTCCTTCCCGGAAATACAGTGAAAGATGTTCGCGACCATATTGCAAAAGCTACAAAAGGGTTTGATGTAGAAGTAGAAGAAATAGATAATACAAGAGAAGCATCTGCCATCTCACCATCCAATACCAAAGCCTTTAAATTGATCGAGGCAGGAGTAAAAGAAATCTATCCCGAAGCCATTGTCTCGCCTTATCTTACGATGGCCGGAACTGATGCCGGTAAATATGAGATTGTAAGTAAAAACGTTTACAGATTTATGCCTATCAGAATCAACAGTGCAGAACAGCAAAGTATTCACAGTACAAACGAGTATCTCAGTATAGAAAATTACCTGAAGATGATCCATTATTTTGAGTTTATGATGAAGAACTATGATAAATAGTGATGTGGTTTGGGGTTCGTAGAGAATAGAAAAATCAATGGTGAATGGTCAATTCGCTTCGCTTGTTAATTTTGAAAGCAATAGCAATTCACTATTCACTTGCGAAGCAAAATTCACAATTGATATTTAACAGTCTCACATCTATTGTCAATTTTTTCTCTTGTCTGTTTAAAAAATATAATACGTCAAGTTTTGTCGCATTACGGTAATAGCTTTGTCATATCAAAATTACAGAGCTATGGAATTGCCACTTTACTTAAACTTTAATGACTTTGAAAACCATTATTACGATCACCTTGAAAAATGGTTTGAAGAATATCATAATGCCAGTGAAGCAGATTATCTGAAAGCGTTAGCCAATATGTACAGCCCTTATCTCTATTATAATTTTGCAGATGACAGTTTGCAGGCAGATGCAACCATTGAAATTAAAGACTGTTTCTTTCCTTATCATGAAAAGATTGGGATTTCTTTCTGTACAGGTTGCGAGAATGGAACATCACCTGGAAAAGGTATGAATCACGTTTTTGAATGGAAAACCATTTCTATGATGGAATATGCTCAACATATTCTGGATAAAATCAACCGTTACTGCTCAAAGAATAAAGAAGCCCTGAGTGGAAGCAAAAACATTCTGGATTATATTAATGATTATGAGATTGTAACTTCCAGAGAAGGTGCAGGATATTGTGTGAGCTATAACAGGCATCAGATGACTATTCCTTTTCTTAAAGCGTATCTTCCGTATTATGGACAGACTGTAGATATGGCGTTGTACAGGGATTTTATCTTTTCTATTGTACAGATTGCAGAATGTATTGATCAGAAATTAAAAACAATCCAGGCTTTTGAACATACCATCTATGCTCAGTCCAGAGCCGAAGCAAAATTCAGGGTGCAGATGAGCCGTCAGTTTCTGACGCTGTGCAACTAAAATTTTACACCACATTCATACTTAATTATATTGCGGAGAATTTTATATTTTCCAACAGAAATCCCAGCCATTTCCGGCTGGGATTTTTCATCTGTAGAAGGTTAATCAAGATGATCCTGATCTGTTGTTTCTTCCTTTTTATAAGGAATATTCCAGATGAGGTCAGCTGCAATATAATGAACTCCACCATGTTGAATACTTTTACTGTCTCTGATAAGATCATTCATATAACCAATATCTACAGTAAAAGGAGAATTGGGAATATTGAACATATAATAAGCGGCAAGACGTAATTCTCGATATCCAAAAGAATTCCAGTGCTGGTCATGTTCATTGAGATGACTGATCGAAAACAGGGCTTCAGCACTTAATGCCAGTTTCTGATTGTTCTTTGGAGATAAATTATAAGTTAATTGGCTTTTGATTCGGGTTCTCAACTGAAAATCTTCATCCACTTTATGAAAATCAGCATCAAAAAACTTTCTGAACTCCTGACGAACCGTATTTTTAAGCTTCATATTTTTTCCAAGATCAAAAGTATAGGCGTATCGTCCATAAATTCTGAATTCCTGTTCTATGCCTTCTTTATTATAAGGAGCTTCTTTTTCATATTCAGGCTGGCGTCGGAAGCTGATTGCATAACTGTATTGCTGATGAGGAGCAAAAGAATGATAAAACTCGTGATTCAATACAAAAATGGCCTGCTTAGCGAATAGATTATCATTATCAGGAGTGCTTTTACGCCCAATAGCAATATAGCTCATAGTTTGCTTCTTGCCCAAAGAATCCAGATTACGTTTCACTCCAAAAGCTGACCAGAATGCGGTATTGGCATCCCCTAACCCGGGTGGACTGATCTGTGCTTTTACCAGGTTTCCCAAACAACCTGTTATACTTAATATGATAAGGATTTTTTTGATACCAAACATCATGAAAACAGCTTTACTATTAATGTTAATCTCTGCGAAATCATAAGATTAGAAAAAGATATCAATGATACGCAGAGGATATATTTTGTCAAAACAAATGTATAAGGCTTTATGAACAGATTGTTTATTCAAAAATCTTAAATACTGTTTAAAAACATGACAAAATAAAGGCTTGATTTAGGAAAGATTTGGGAATGAAAATATTTATTGAGAAAGGGCTTAAACTTTATTCAATCCCAATCTTTTTCTCCGGACAGTCAATATAAATTTTATGATTCAAAAATATCTTATTCCCCAGCATTCCAGACATTCCAGAAAATTTCATCAGCATATATTGAGTTGAGGAAAACCCTTCTACATAGGTGACTTCACTCAGTGGAATGTTTTTATTTTTAAAACCGATGATATGCTGGGTTTTAGTGGTATAAGTCGTTAAAATAATAGGCCTTGACTGAGCTTTTTCTATCACCACTTTTGATTGCGGTAGCCTTAAATTTTCCCAGTTCTCTTTATTGGTCAGAAGTTCGTAAGCACTGGTGCCGGAATCATACAGAAATTTCTCATCTTTTCCCTCTAGACTGCCATGAATAATGATTTTTCTCTTTTTGAATTGAAAATCAATAAGGTTATTATTAAATTCATCCGGTGCTTTGGATAGATTAAAGACAATATAATTATCCTTGAAATTAATCAGTGTTTTTCTGGCTTCAAGAATATCAGCACCAAGAGTGCCAATGAGCTTTACAGGATTGTTTCCCGTTGAAGTTTCTCCTCTATTAGATACTTTAACCAGATTAGAAGTGATTTTAGTTTTTCCGATATAAAAAGACGTGGTCGCCCTTTCATTTTTGACAGAAATCCCTTTTAACTTTTGTATTGCTTTACTGTAAAGTTCCGTATAAACTGCTCCTGTGTCAAATTGGAGATAATAAGTGACGGTATCTTGAGGAAAGTGGATTGGGACAAGTAATGCATTTCTATCTTTTCCTGTCCATTTTATAGGAACAGTTCCGCTTTCATGATTTACTGTTAAATAGTTCTTTTCAGGCGTAAATTTACGGTCAAAATAAATGTATCCGCCAAGTCCTGTAATAATGAGTAAAATTAAAAAAGTCAGGATTATTCTCTTTATTATTTTCATGTTTATTTTTTGTGCAAGGTTCGGTAATCCTGTACAATTTTTACATAAAAACAATGCGACAATTTTACGACAGTTTTGTGTATTGGTTTATATGAAGTTGGTTTTCAGTTTGATACTTAAATTAGAGGTTTTATTCAAACTGATTCCATTTTTAATGATGATAAATAGTTTCAGACCTAAAAATGTGATTAAAGGAATGATGAAAAATGGAAATTTCAGAGATAATAACTTTTGAATGAACGGACTTATAATCATTAATATCGAAAAAATAACTGAAATAATAATCTGAATACAGATAATACTTTTTCCCAGTTCTCTGTTCTTCAGATCCTTTGTTTGATAGGTTAAAACAGCTGGAAAAATAATGCCGCCATAAGGAATAATAAGTCCAGCCAAAGCAGATAAATTGATCTTTTTTGCTCTTTGGATATCAGTCTCTTGTTTCGGAGTAATAATAAGATCTTCCGGCTGAATATTCAATGCCTGAGCAAGAGCTTTTAAGGTAAAACCCTTAAGGATATTTCCAGCTTCAACCCTCTGAACAGTCCGAAGAGAAAGCCCGGATCTTTCAGCAAGTTCATTTTGAGTCATATTCATTTTTTCCCTCAAAATTTTAACCTGATTTTCCATGATCTGATCTTTATAAGTGCATGCTAATTTAAAAAAAAGATAGTTCCTTCAATAAAAATATATTGAGGAAACAAACTTCAATCTTACAGTAGGATTAGATTGTGGATAACTTGCTAGTAAAATGTGGAAAAGTGATGTTGTTCAAATTCAAACAAAAAAAACTTAATACTGTTATAATATAAAAAACTGCGGTATTGAAAAACACCACAGTTAACTTGATTATAATGATTGATTTTGTAAGTAGCTTATTCTTATGCTCCTGTTCTGCACATAGCATCCCATGTAGTCCAGAAGTGGGCATTAATAGCTCCAATAGGTGGATTGGTACTGTCTGCAACAATTCCTACCATTGAAGCACAGTTGGAATTACAGCCTATTTCATTGTGGCTTCCTGCCTGAGGCGGAATCTGTCTCCATGTACCGGTTGAACCACTTAATAATTCCACTTTAATCTCGAAAATACCTGAAAGGTTAGGGGTTTGGATTTGCTTTGTTGGATTGTCACTTGAAATAGAATCGCTCCAGTTTCCCTGTGAAAATGTTACACGCCATTTGGTAATCATTTTAGAAGTATCATGTTGAGGGGAAAGATACACCCAGAACTGTGCTCCACCACCCAGTTGTAACTGGCCGGATGAATTTGCATTTACGCTTGTTGATGTCATAGTAAAATTGGTTTTTGTGATTGTTTTATAAACCAAAGTAACGAAGAACAAGGCAGATGCTATAGAGTATAAATAACCAATTATATAGTTGAGTAGAAATACTTAGATGAATGAGAGTGTTTAGAATTAATAAAAAAATGAGAATGTAGGGTGAGGTAGTGATATTTTTAAATGCAAAGCTTTACTATCATATTCTACAGATTTAGGGAGGGAGATGGAATCAACGTTGTAGATTCTTTCGTAATCCCAGCATCTTTGTCAAAAACGAAGTCGACTCTCTTCGCTTCTTTGAAAACATAAGGTCTTCACCATAAAACTTTGCGTCAAATTAATTCGCAGATTCATGATAATCAACTTTTTAAAAGCTGTAAAAACAAAAAAGTCTTAAGCATAAAACTTAAGACTTTTCTTTGCAGAAAGGAAGGGATTCGAACCCTCGATACAGTTACCCGTATACTACCTTTCCAGGGTAGCTCCTTCAACCACTCGGACACCTTTCTTTTTGAGATTGCAAAAATAGGATATTTTCTTTAATTACCAAATTTTTAATGCAATTTTTCAGCAGTAATTTCCCCGCAAAGGCTTTGGGTAAAGTTATCCGCGAAACTTCCTTGGTAATTTGGATTGTCAATTAAGTGCATAGCTTTGGTAATAGCTGTTTCTGCAGTCATATCTCTACCGCTGATCGCTCCGATTCTTGAGAAAATATTACTGTTCTCATATTTTCCGAACGAAATGCCGCCGGAAATACACTGGCTTACCACTACGATCTCTGTTCCGTTATTTCTGATCTCCTGAAGCGTTTCCTGAGTTTTTTCACTGCTGAAAATAGTTCCGGAACCGAAAACCTGAAGGATGAGTACCTTCATTTTAGGAATTTCCCTGAAGTGGCTTAGGTGCATTCCCGGAAAAATTCTCCAGAACAGCACATCTTCAGAAATATATTCGTCAACATGAAACTCCACACCTGGGTCACAACGGAAAAGATTGTCTTTGATAATATTTAAATGAACACCAGATTGCCCAAGAATAGGGTAGTTCGGACTTGCATAAGCATCAAAATACTCTGCAGAATACTTCAGTGTTCTGTTTCCTCTTAATAATTTATATTCAAAATAGATGGCTACTTCCTGAATAACGGCTTCATCATTTTCATACAGGCTTGCATAGTACAGACTCGTCAGAAGGTTTTCCTTGGCATCAGTTCTAAGATCTCCAATAGGCAACTGAGAACCGGTCATGATTACAGGTTTTCTTAAGCCTTTTAACATGAAACTTAGTGCTGAAGCAGTGTAAGACATGGTATCTGTTCCGTGAAGAATCAGAAATCCGTCATAATCATTGTAGTTCTCATGAATGTAATTGGCAATTACTCTCCATTCCGTAGGTCCCATGTCCGAAGAGTCCAGTGGTTTGGCAAAAGGATGTACGAAAACTTCACATTCCATAAGCCTCATTTCGGGCATCTTTTCGAAGATATTACCAAAATCAAAAGCACGCAGACTTCCGGTTTCATAATCTTTTTCCATACCGATAGTTCCGCCGGTATAGATGAGTAGGACTTTTCGCTTCATGTATTATTTTTAATTAAGAATTGAATCCGGTTAAGGATCATAGCCCAAAATTACGTTAATTTGCAAAGATTTGAAAATGAATGAAACGCTTATCGTAAAATTCTATCAGAGTAAGATGAATTCTAGGCGTTACATAAGGCTATTGAAAAAAATAACTAGATGCAGATGAAAGATTTAGCACAAACGTATGAATATTTAAAACAGTTTTTAACGGACGAAAGATTATCAAAAATTGAACACTTTTCTCAGGAAAGTTCAGATTTTGTGCTTCCTGTAGTAGAAGATATCTATCAGTTCAGGAATGCAGCAGCCATTGTACGTTCTGTAGAAGCCTGTGGTTTTCATAAAGTAGTGGCCTTGCAGGAAGAATATAGTTTTGAACCCAATCTTAGAGTAACCAAAGGAGCAGATACCTGGGTAGAAGTTGAAAAGCTTCCCCGAAATATGCAATCCTTTCAGGAAATTAAAGACAGAGGTTATAAAATTGTAGTAGTTTCACTGGAAAACAATGCTAAAATGCTGCCTGAATACGAAATTACAGAACCTATTGCTTTGGTATTTGGAACAGAAATGGAAGGGGTTTCTCAGGAAATTCTGGATTTTGCAGATGAAACGCTGGCGATTCCTATGTATGGCTTTACAAGAAGTTTTAATGTTTCTGTGGCTGCTTCTATCTGTATGTATGAGCTGAAGCAGAAGCTGATAAAATCAGGGATAGATTATAAATTAGATGAAGAAAAGCTATTAAGAATGAAAATTCTCTGGACGGTAAATTCCATAAGAAGCGGACAGCAGATCTTTGAGAAATATCTGAAAGAAAATAATATTGACTGGAAATAATCAATGAAGCATAGAAAAAGGAGGTCGTAAAAACCTCCTTTATTTTTTATAGATAGACTAAAAATTAATCAGTTATATCATATTGTAGTAATTCCATGCTGCTACAAATACACCTGCTGTTTCAGTTCTTAATCTCTGATTTCCTAATGAAACGGCTTTGATCTTCTGTTCAGCCAGAAATGCAATTTCCTTTTCAGAAAAATCTCCTTCAGGGCCAATTAAAAAAGTAATTTCTTCCATTGCAGGAATACTCTTAAGCTCCATTCTTTCTAAGTTTTCATGACAGTGTGCCACAAAAGTATTCTCAGAATTAATGTCTTTCAGAAAGTCAGAAAGTTTAATGGTGTCATTGATCACCGGAAAATGAAATCTTAAACTTTGTTTGGAAGCAGCAATAGCCTGTTTTCTAATCTTATCAATATTGATATTTTTACGTTCAGTTTTTTCTGTAGCAATAATACTTATCTCAGAGATGCCCATTTCTACCGCTTTTTCTACAAAAAATTCAATTCTGTCAATATTCTTTGTAGGAGCAATGGCAATGTGAAGTTTTGGAGTAAAGCCTGGAAGATCATTTTTAATTTCTGAAACTTCAATACCTGCTTTTTTTCCTTCTATAACCAGTTTTCCTGAAGCCAAAGCTCCTTTTCCATCAGTTACATGAATATCTTCACCTGCTTTCATTCGAAGAACCTTTACAATATGCTGCTGTTCCTCGTCGTTGATGATGACTGTATTGCCTGTTATTTCTCCGTAAAATAATTTCATATATCCTGAGTTAAGAATGCTACTCCCGTTTTAATGGTTGTGTAAATATCTGTATCACATTCACGGTAGCTGCACATATATATTTCTTCAATCCACTTATCATTAAGAAAGATTAGATTTAAATATTCCTGCTTTCTTAAGTTGTTTTTAATGGATAAATAATCTCCTTCTTTTGGAGTATAAGGAAAGCTGAAAACATTTTCTGAATTGATTGTTTCAAGAATTTCTTCTTTTACATCCTGAATATATCCTGTTTCAGAACTTATTGGAAAATCATCCATAGAGTCTTCCGGATTTTCAATTTTTCCGGTAATCGTTTCTAAAACCCAGTAATATTTTGAGTTCTTTTTGGAATGGGTTCCCAGTATTTTTTCTTCTAAGAGTATTTTCATAAATCGTATTTTGCGGTAGCAGAAGTTCTCAGATCAGTAAATTCCCCTCTCTCGAATTTCAGTTGTGCTACCATGGCAATCATAGCCGCATTATCGGTAGTATATTCAAATTTTGGAATGTAAATATTCCATCCTAATTTTTCTCTGTTGTTTTCCATGGCCTTTCTTAAAGCAGAATTGGCAGAAACTCCACCGGCAATAGCTAAATCTTTTACATTAAGATCCTTAGCAGCTTTTTCAAGCTTATTCATTAAGATTTCAATGATGCACTTCTGTACAGAAGCACAAAGATCATTTAGATTCTCTTTAATGAAGTCCGGATTTTTTCTGACTTCTTTCTGAATGAAATATAAAACAGAGGTTTTAATCCCGCTGAAAGAGTAGTCGTAGTTTTCCAGCTTCGGTTTATTGAATGTAAAAGCATCAGGATTCCCTTCTTTGGCAAGCCTGTCAATGATAGGCCCGGCAGGATAATCCAGATCGAAAATTTTTCCGATTTTATCAAACGCTTCTCCGGCGGCATCATCCGTAGTTTTCCCGATGATCTCCATATCAAAATAGTCTTTTACCAGTACAATCATGGTATGACCACCACTTACGGTAAGACATAAGAAAGGGAAAGTAGGCGGCACAGGATTTGCATCCTCGATGAAATGGGCCAGAATGTGAGCTTGAAGGTGGTTTACTTCAATTAACGGAACATTAAGACTCATAGCCAGAGATTTAGCAAATGATGTTCCCACAAGAAGTGATCCCAAAAGTCCGGGGCCGCGTGTAAATCCTATAGCAGAGATTGCATTTTGTTGTATATTTGCTTTGGTAAAAGATTTTTCAACAACGGGGATTATATTTTGTTGATGGGCTCGCGAAGCCAATTCAGGAACTACGCCTCCATATTCTTTATGGATAGCCTGGTTCGCAGCAATATTTGAAAGAATAGAATTCCCCTTGATGATAGCTGCTGAGGTGTCGTCGCAAGACGATTCAATACCTAAAATTATAGAGTCGCTCATAATAATGGCAAAGTTAGAGAATAATAACGAGAATGAGAATAAAAAATCAGTAGCTGAAAACCTAGGGGATCAGGTACAGAAGACTGTTGAAAATGTAGAAGGAAAGGTACGTGAAACAGTAAAAGAAGCATCTGAACTAGCTTCAGACGCTATTAATCATCCTGTAGAAACTGCTGAAGAGTTTGGTAAGCAGGCGATAAAAGATGTCACTAGTTACAGCTGGTGGGCAAAGCTTCTTCTTATTCTTTTTTGGTTAGGTATTGTTCTTATCGGAGGTGTCCTTATTACCATTAACTTGCCGGTTACTAAGCAATGGGCCGCAGATCAGGCTCTGAAGCTCGTAAATAACGACTTTAAATCCGGATTTTCTACGGAAAGTGTAGATGTGAACTATTTCGGAGATGTTACCATAAAAGGTTTAAAAGTAAAAGATTACAAAGGGCTGGATTTTATTCAGGCCCGTGAATTCCGTGCGGATTCAGACTGGATATCTCTTGCTGTGAATGCCATTTCAGGAAAAAGCAATTCTTTAAGCTTCAATTCTCTTACTCTGGTTAATGCAGACGTAAAGGTGATTACTTATAAAGGTGACAGTATTTCCAATTTTGTCCGGTTTACAGAACTGTTTGATGACGGAAAGAAAAGAGATCCTAAAAAACCTCCTTTTCAGCTTAATTCAAGAGTGCAGATTATCGATTCTAAAGTATCTATCGTTAACCAAAACTCTGAAGGAGATCACGGGAAGTGGCTTACCGCAACAAAATTTAATTTAAAAGCTCCTAATGTTAAGGTTGTAGGTCCTAATATTACAGCGCTTATTAATAATATGTCTTTTGTAACCTCCAGATGGGGGAAATCTCATATTGTAGATACCTTTTCAACCGAGCTGTCTTTAACCAAGCAGTTTCTTTCATTAAAAGACCTTACCTTAAATACAGATCACACTTTGCTTCAGGGAGATATTAAATTCAATCTTCATGATGGCTCATGGGCAGATTTTGCAGATAAGGTTCGCTGGGATATGAATATTAATCAGGGAAGCCAGGTCAGTGGATATGATATCAGCTATTTTGTAACCAACTGGGATAATATTAAACCGTTCAACCTTTCGGGGAAAATGACGGGACCTTTAAATAAATTCCATTTAGAGAACTTTCTGATCAGAAATCCAGATGTGAATATTGCCACCAAAACGATGAAGGTGGATAATCTGCTGAAAGGGCATTTCTCTATTGAAACCAAAGATCTTTCCACGGATTTTACTTATAAGGATCTGAAGGCGATGATGCCAACATTCATCTCCAGCAAGATGAAGAATTTTGCGGATGATTTCGGAAAACTGAAATATAATGGAACCGCTAAAGTAAATCCTGACCAAATCTATGTAGAGAATGGAAATCTAATGACGGGAATAGGACAGGCAAAAATTTCCAAACTTTCTTTAACGGGTTACAGTACGGCTATGCCAAAGTATTCAGGCCATCTTGATGTAAAAGATCTTAATACTTCTGTAATCACTAAGAATAAGTCAGTTGGCTTGATTTCCGGTAATTTTGACCTTAACGGGCAGAGTTTCGATGTGAATACCATGCGTCTTACGACCAAATCTCAGATTACCAGCATTGAAATTATGGATAAGGTCATCAATAATCTCTATTTAGACGGATTATTGGATCATAAAAAATATAACGGACTGATTACTGTAAATGATGAACAGGCTAAAGCAACTGTTAAAGGGTTAATAGATTTCAGTACTTCTAAAATTATGATGGATGTAAATGCTGATGTCACCCAGCTGAACATGAATTACTTTACCAATAAGCCCGGCAGCCAGATAGTAAGCGGCCAGGTAGAAGGTAAAATGTCTATGTCATCTATTAATGATCTTACCTTGGATGTTAATGCCAATAATATTTACTTTGCTACTGCTACACAGAAATACAATATTTCAGCAGCTAAATTAAAAACCTTTATTGAAGCGGGTGGGCGTGTTATTGATGTGGATGCACCCGGAGCAGCTACCGGGAAAATATCAGGTAAATATAACTTGGAGGACCTTGTAGGAATGGTTGAAAACGGAGTAGGAAGAATTCTTGTAGGGCCACCACCAAGAAAATTATACAGAGGTCAGAACTTTGCTATGAAATTTGATGTTCAGCAAGGTCTTGTTAACTATTTCCTGCCGGATCTGAAATTACCTAACGGAGCTGCAGTGGAAGGAGAATATGATGGAGATTCCAATAATCTTATTCTGAACCTTGATGCTACTGCTCTGAAGTATATAATGACCAAAGAAGAGGAAATTACTGATGCTGATAAGGCATTGGCCAGCTCCAATCCGGATTATCAGGTCAACAGCAGAAAGAATCTCAGCAAAGACAGTGCTATGGTAGACAGTGTTAAAGTAAGGATTAATACTGCAAACCTTGCTCAGCAGCTGTACGCAAGAATCAATAGGTTAGAGTATAATAAAAATATCATTAAAGATTTCGAACTTAAAGGGAATAACGAAAACGGAAATACCCTTCATCTTGCTACTGTTTTCAAGCATGGAAGCCCGGATGACGAGATCAATGAGAAGCTTAAAGAATATGCGATTAATGTAGATCAGTCTACCGATGCAGCCGGTGATTATGTTTTCAGATTTGAGCCTACTGAAGTTAAATTCAACGAAGTTTCCTGGGCAATTGACACCAGTCTGGAGCTTAATCATTCTATTACTTACAGGAAGGAGACCGGAGATTTTGATATCAGGAACTTAAGGGTTTATTCTGATAAGAGTGCTTTGTTTATTAAAGAAGCGCAGTTCAAATCAATCAAAGATTTTTATTTAGATGCAGATATCAGTGATTTCGCGATAGAAAAATTGCTGGAAATGCAGTCTGGTGGTAATGGTATGGATATAAAAGGTCTGGCTAACGGAAGTGTAAAGATCAAGATGGATAAAAGCACTTTACAGCCATTGGTAGATCTCAATATAGATGAAATTAAAATGAATGGGAATGATATGGGAGATATTTCCATTTCAGCAACCAATGGATTCTCACTGAATGTTTATGATATTGATGTAAAGGTTCATTCTGCAGGTGTATTAGGAAATAACAGCTTAAATCTTACCGGTACGGTTAATAACAATACAGCCTCTCCGGATATTGATCTGACGGCGGAAATGCGTGATTTTGATCTGTCATTTACCCAGCAGTTCGTTCAGACTATTTTTGGAAACCTCAGAGGTAAAGCAACAGGAGATCTTAAGATCAACGGGAAGCTTAATAACCTTGATTACAGTGGAGATATTGCTTTAAAGGATTTTGGACTGAAACTTCTGTTTACAGGGGTAGATTATTCATTTGATGATAATGTGATCCAGTTAAGTAAAGGACTTGCCATTCTCAACAATATTGAAGTACATGACGGAAGAACCAATTCTAAAGGAAATATTTCCGGAGCGATCAGGTTTGAAACCCTTTCTTCAATGGGTATTGATCTCATCATGAGAGCAGATAATCTTTTGGTATTAAATTCTACCCAGAAAGATTCAGATTTATTTTGGGGAAGAGTTTATGGGCAAGGGGATTTATACGTTTCTGGTCCTGTATCCGGTTTAAGTATAACTACTCCTAATATGAGGGCGTTGAATGGAAGTACATTTACTTTTAATTCAAGTTCCACTTCAAATGTTGAAGAATTTAAGATGCTGAGGTTCCTGAAAGAAGGAAAAGACGGATTGGTAACCCTGGAAGAAAAGAAAAAAACAGGAGCCAATATGAATATAGATTTCAATTTGGCAGTAGATAAAGGAACCACAGTAAATGTACTTATTGGAGATGATGTAGGGAGTATTACTGTAAAAGGAACGGCAGACCCACTGAGATTCCAGATGAACCGACAGGGAAATATTGCGATGAACGGAACTTACAAGGTAGATAACGGAACATTCGTTTCTAAAGCAATTCTTAATAAGACTTTCCAGATTCAGAAAAACAGCAGTATCAGATGGGATGGTGATGCTATGAAGCCGGCACTGGATATTACAGCCCATTATGTAAGAATGGTTTCCAATGCAGGGGAATACCTAAGTATGGGAAAACTTCAGCCTATAAGTATCCTGTTACAGGCCAATATTACTGAGTCTCTGATAGATCCTAAGGTAGAACTGAATGTGACGGCAATGGATGTTTCCAGCCAGGTGAGGGAAACATTAGCAGCCAAAATGAGCCAGGAAGGAGAAAAGGTTCTCCAGTTTGGTTCCGTTCTTTTGTTGAGTACCTTTAATGTATCCAATAGTGGTGGAGTAGAAGTGAACATGGGTAACGTTGCGGAATCACAAGGATATAATATGCTTCTGAAACAGCTTGGATCTGTTCTTAATACCATGAGTAATGAATTCCAGATTGACCTGAATTATGTGAAAGGTGATCAGAATTCAAATACAGCAGACAGAGCGAATGCAGGAGTTAGCGTGGCCCTTTCACCAAGGGTGAATATCAAGACTGGATTGGGTATTCCATTGTCCAAAACAGAAGCAAATGCTACCGGTGCACAGAACAATTATCTTTCGGGAGAAGGGTCTATAGAGTATGATTTATCTAAAAAGAATGATGGTACTCTGGTGGTAAGAGGGTATTCTAAACCTACGAACATCGGGATGATCAGTACAAACGGAACTGCTAATCAAGCCTATGGAGTAGGGGTTATGTGGAGTAAAAGCTTCAATTCTTTGTTTAAAAAGAAGAAAAAAGATAAAAAAGCATCTCCTGAGAAAACGGAAATAAAAACAGATTCTATAAAATCGAATGCTAAATAATTGGAATATTTTAATGATTTTTATCATCCGTGTTAATTATTGTTAATATTTGATATATATTTTTTAGTTAAATTATTTTTCGTAAATTTGCAAAAAATACATAGATTTTTTAAAGAAATTGTAATTTAACTAATATGAACTATCAACTGGACGAAATAGACAAGAAGATTCTTGATTTCTTAGTAGAAAACACAAGAATGCCTTTTACAGAAATTGCTAAGCAGATGGATGTTTCTGCTGGAACAATTCACGTAAGAGTGAAAAAGATGGAAGATGCAGGTATTATTTTGGGATCATCTCTAAGCATCGATTATGGTAAGCTGGATTATCACTTTACAGCTTTCATCGGAATCCTTCTGACAAAATCAAACCGTACTCAGGAAGTATTGAAAGAATTGTCAGTTATTCCTAACGTAATTGAAGCTAGCGTTATTTCTGGAAAATATAATATTTTCTGTAAAGTAAGAGCTAAGAATACGGATGATGCTAAAAGAATTATCTATCAAATTGACGACATTCAGGACGTAATGAGAACTGAAAGTATGATCTCTATGGAAGAATTCCTAAGCGATAAAAATAGATTGATTAACGCAATCTCTATTTAATTCAAATTTTAAGCGAATAACTATAAAAGAACTTATGAAATCTCTCATAAGTTCTTTATTTTTGTACCTATGGAAGAATACAGCTATTTTGACGAGGATCCGAAGAAAGGATGGGGATTTGTACTGGCATTTGCTGCCTTAATGTTGTTTACCGTAATGGGGCTGGGAATAGATGTTGATGAATATCTTCAGCATGAATACCTGGATATCCCGAGATGGTATTTTTATGTTATCTTTTCAATTGATGCATTAATGATGATAGGTCTGGTGCTGATGTTCTTTTATAAAAAAGTAGGCATTATTATGTTCCCAACTTTATTGGTGCTGCATTTCTTTATGCACAACTACTATCTGTCTACCTTTCTGTATACCGATGTTACCAATCTTTTCCTGTTTACAGGTTTTGGAATGCTGGCCATTATTCCTAAGTGGAAGTTTTTTAAATAAGGGTTTCTTGTATCTCTTATTTCTGCATAAAAATAGCTTTTAAACAGTGTTTAAAAGCTATTTTAGTTTCTGTAGTTCATATTGTTTGATTGCTTTCTGTTTTAAAGGATTTTTGCTCCATTCTTTCCATTCATTGGTATAAGGATCATAGCCACACTTTAAAGGTTTTGATATATCCAGGTTTTCCGGAGTATAATGGGACCGTTCTGTATAAGCCCTGCAATCTGTACAGATATACCTGAATTCGCAGTCTTTGCAGCCTTCTATGCTGTCTTTAGTAAGATTCCAGTATTTATTGAATCCAGGTTGGTTTAAAGCTTCCTCAAGGCTTATGTTCTGAATATTCCCAAAGCTCTCAGTCATTAAAGGACAGTTTTTAATATTTCCTTCAATATCTATACTGATCTTTTTATGAAGACAGGAATTATAGTTGAGGGCTTCCAGTACTTTAGGAAGATTGGTATTAAAGTACTTCATGTCTACCTTTCCGCAGGATGAAATTTTAATAGACTCTTTTACAAAGCTCAGACTGAATTTCAATTCATCTTTTGATTTGAAGGGTTTGTGAGGACATTCATAGAAAATAAGACTGTAAATTCTTTCTGTTACATCGTTCAGATTCTGGATGAATGACTGATCTATTTCTTTATGAAAAGGAGAAATGATTTCTATTCCTGAAAGAACCGATGAGGTAAAGATATGATCTATGCTGATGAGTTCCTCTAAGGTTAACAGGTTTTTGCTGTAGATTACCAGGTGTCTGATCTCAAGATCCTCTACAGCGTTTTTAAGCCTCTTTAAAAGGCTGATGTCTGCAATTTCGATAAAGAGGTTGTTAATTCTGTTAGGCTCACTATATTTATAGGATAAAGCCGGAAAATTCCGGTCCCAGTCATTCTCTGTAATAAATCCATATTCATACTCTAAAAGAATCTCTAAATATTCCTGAACAATGTTCTGAGATTCCTGATCATACATTTCCAGAATTTCTTCAATGGAATTTTTCTTCAGTTCTTCAATCAGGTCATAAAATTCTAAAGGAAAGAGTTCAGATGTATTTCTCTGAAGATCTGAAACCAGGATTCTGTGAGCTCCTTTTGTGATGAGAATAGTACTGAATAGATTAAAATATCTCATAGCAATCTTACCAGGAATTTATAAGGTTTTGATTTTGCATAGAAGTCAGTCTGATACTTTTCACTTGCTATGCCGGAATTTAAATTAGACTTCTCTCTTTCTCTGTTTTTCACAATCTCCATATAATTGTAGATAAGTGGAAGAGGATGTTGTTCTTTTGGAGTAAAATTCTTTTTCATAAATAATTGGCAATTTCTTTTTCCAATGAATAGTTGCAGATCACCGAATGTCCTAGAAATTGGCCTATCGCATTCACCTCTAAAAAATAAAATGTATCCTTACTCTTGATAAGGTCCAGTGAACCACAATTGAGATCCAGAGACAGCATCAGCAAATGAATTTTTTCTTCAATACTTTTAGGAAGCTGATAGGGTACATTTCTGTTAGGCCTTTTATGGTTGTACTTTCTGAAATCAACTTTGGTCTGCTCATCATTTTGCGAAAAAATAGCCGTAGACCAAACTTTTCCATTCAGATAAAAGCTCCTGATTTCGAAATCTTTTTCAATTTTTTCCTGAAAGAATGTGATAAAGAAATTCCCTTTCTGAGGTTCTTTCACTATGGAAGTATACATCATTCCCGTAGTGTCTTTGAAAATATTTTCTGCTCTGGGATTTCCACCAATAGTTTTGATGATGGTTTTATTGAACTCTACTTCGTCCGTATTATCAGCCAGAAAATAATCAGGAACATCTAAACCTACCTTTTTTGCCTGTTCCAATACCAGAAGTTTATTTAGGTCGCTATTGCTTTCTTTATTGATATGTTTTTTCGATTCTAAAGTTTTTCTCACATAATCTTCCAGCCAGTGCTGATATTCATTCATGTTGAGGTTAATAGATTCATTTTTGTAGTGCAGCCTTCTGAAATTTAAGCCGCCGTTTCTGTACCATATACTGTTTATTTCATCAAGGTAGAACCTGTTTCTATGGCTTACAAGAAAAAGTCTTTTTTGATCTGTCTTAATTTCAAAAACTTCATCTTCATGGACGCGAATGAATTTTTTGTTCATGGCCAGAAGATATTTAATGACTTCATTGGTTGTATTTTCTTTATTTTCAGAGATAATAAGGATCATTTTTGTTGCTTTTTAAGCTTATTGAAAAAATCTTTTGCAATCTTCATAGAGGTTTTCATTCTAGGAAATCCTATGGCTGCACGGTTTCTATCTATCCTTGCAGAATCGGCTGCATTTAAATTGGCCTCATCAAAACGCATGAATATTCCGTACATTGTAACACCATTATTGGCATATTGGTACTTATCTACCATTTCAATATAATCCCTTGGAGTACATTCTCCGGATTTTACATATTGCAGTAGTTCCGTTTTGAAATAATCATAGTACTTTGTATAAGCCATGTGGTTGAGCATAGTTCCCATAGACATCAACTGACTTTCTCTTCCCAGATGTCCTATTTTTTGCAGAGATGGATACCCATAATTTTTTAAGGTCCATATTAAAAGTTCTGCATTTTTTTTGTCATTCATTTCAACCGTTTCTTTGATATTCCTGTTGTGCTGGTCTCTGATAAAAGCAATACTGAAAGAATCCACCAAAACCTGATTAAGTCCTTTTCGCCACTGCTTAAATTTTTGGTCTACTTGTGCACGATTTATTCCATGTCTTTGATACAGTTCATAAAAATCGGGTTCAGGTTGCCAGTAGGGTCCAGTTAGGGCTAAAAGTTTATCCAGACTTTTTACACCACCAAAATTTTTATGGTATTTGTCGGCCATTTTGATATAGACTTCATATTCTGTAATTCTCTCATTCTGAACCGGTGGATATCGTCTGAATAATTTCCTGTATTGTTTTATAGTTGCCAGGGTATCTTTATGGATCCTGTGAATACTGTCTATCGTGTAAACTTTATTATAATAATCAATATAATTTAGTTCTCTGTTTTTACAGGAAAAGAAAAGAAAAATAAAAGTTAGCAATGAATATAAAAATAAGATGTAATTATGATGTTTCATGGTTGAACCGAGTGTTATTGTAAGCTAGTCAAAAGCGGAGTTCTATCAGTTTTATTGAAAAAAATAGAGGGTTAAACCCTCTATAATATTACAATCCTCCACAGTTATCACCTATATATAGTGTGTTTATTAGTACGCACTTATCATTATAAGTTTTTTTATCATAGCACGTTGCATTTTCTGAAATGTCGTAACTATTAGCTCCTTGAACTGCTTTTAAATCATTTCTGTTGATCTTTTTGTTTTCTAGAGAAGAGAAGTTTCTCTTCATTCCGACTAATTTTTTCATTTTTGATATTTTTTATTTATTAAATAATATAATCTGCCATACAATCCCTGGCATCGGGTGTTTCATTCTTATGCTTAATTTGTACTGTACACATACAATTTAAATACAGAATTTCATCAACGTTGATGCTTCAAAACTAAAAATAATCACATCACTTAATGGTGATAAAAGTTGTAATTTATTTGTAGATTTTATTACATATTTCTGTAATATGTATAGGGGTGTATGTTGATTTTATCCTGTTGAATTTTAGGGAGTTTTAATGAAAGTAAGGAAACTTTAAAATGATATAAATTATCATGTAAGAAGAAATGGAAAAAAAATAAATTGATGAAAATAGAAAGCAGTATTATTTTCTATTGTACATAAATGATGCACAAAATTAAATTTGTATGCACGCTCTTAAACGATGCAAAATTAAATGATTACAGAAGTAGTATTAATACATGAATAAACAAAAAATCATATTCTAAAGAGCTATGTGTGTAGTCTAAAAATACTATTAGATTGCCCACTTAGAATATTGAAGAATATTACAGCTTATTCAGAAAATACTCCCTGAAAGAATGTATCCAGAGCCATATTTTCGTCCAGTCCGAATTTCTTTTTCAGGCGGTATTTGGTCATTCTTACACTTTTAGGTTCTACATTCAACAGGTTGGCAATTTGTTTGGTATCCATTCCAAGGTAGATATAAGCACAGTATTTAAGATCCAGCGGGGTAAGCTTCTGTTTGGCTTTTTCATTAATATTTTTAAAGAAATCTGGATGTAATTCCTGGATAGTAAACCTGATCTTTTCAAAATCATTGTCTACGCGACTTTGTTCTTTTACAACCTGATTGATATTAATATCTGTATCAGAAAGTTGGGTCTGCAGTTGCTGAAGCACTTCATTTTTATGCTGAATATGAAGCTGGCTGGCCAAAACCTCGCTTTGAAGCTTCTGTTGCTGTAAAGTAAGAAGTTCCTGTTCCGCTTTTAATCTGGCCTGTTCTTCTTCCTGAAGTTTTACCAGCATTTCGGCTTCATGTTTTTCGGTATTCAGTTTCTTTTCTCTTTCTATAGAGTAACGCAGTTTATAATGATAGGAACGGAACATGAAAAATGCTCCCGTTAATCCTATAATTCCCAGTCCGATATACAGAAATTTTTCTTTTTTCAGGCTTAATGTTTTTTCTGTCAGCACTTTTAATTCAGCTTCTTTTTTCTGAGACTGAAACTGGGCTTCCAGTCTTTTTGCGGTTTCTGCCTGTCCTTCGTTATACAGAAGATTGCTGTATTCTGTTACTTTAGTCTGATAATCATAAGCCTTCTGGTAGTTCTTCTGCTTTACATACAGTTTGGAAAGATCAGTGACTACATTAATCATAACATGATAGTAAATAGGGTTCTGAGTCAGCAAAATCTGTTCTGCTTTTAAAAGATATTGCTCAGATAAGGCATCATTCTGGTCACGTGTGGCAAGACTGCTGAGAATTCCGAGTGCACCTGCCTGAACTCCCTGATTTAAGCTGGTATGTTGGGTAAGAGTAAGAATTTCATTGGCATTATTCTGAATTTCTTTACGAATTTCAGGGGTAATTACCGGGTAGCTAAGATAATAGTTAGCAAGATTTAATAAAGCTAAAGCATGGGCATGTGCTGAAACCTGTCCCGGAAACTGCTGATAAAGAGCAACAGCCTTTTTACACATCTCTATAACACTTTGTAAATCCTTTAAATTTTCGGTTTTTTCATAAGTGAAATAATAACAGACTGCCATCGCAGAATAAGCCGAGCTCAACATATTTTTATTTCCTGATTTCTGAGTCAGTTTCACCGCTTTCTGAGCATATAATGTAGAGTTTTTGGCATCATTCCATTCGGTGTGGATTCCGTAGAGAAGA
Source organism: Chryseobacterium sp. CH25 (assembly GCF_004119455.1). GTDB lineage: Bacteria > Bacteroidota > Bacteroidia > Flavobacteriales > Weeksellaceae > Chryseobacterium. The sequence continues at coordinate 144,004 of NZ_NRQT01000010.1, read as the reverse complement.
TAATTGAGTTTTGCATTCAGCAGAACTTCTGAGGGAAGTTTTTCAACTTGTGGAAGAGTCTTCTGAATAAGTTTTATAGTATTTTCGTATTCTCCCAGAGTATTGTTATAGTAGATATTCAGATAAGCGGCATATAATAAAGCTGTTTTATCATTTGTTTTCTGTGCCGCAGCATTAGCCGCATCTATAAGCCGTGGTACTTTTTCATATTGAGATTGATTCAGTTTTATAATTCCACTCTGAACCAGAGCCTTTACTTCTTCCGTATAATTTTGTTCACTTTTGGCCAGTTTTAATTGTTCCTGAACATATTTTTCAGCAGTAGGGTACTGATCACTTACTCTGTAATATTCTGTAAGTTCATTATAAACTTTAAACTTTTCCTCAGTAGAACTGTTGCTCTTCAATTGATTGGTAAGACCGTCAATGAATGTATTTTGAGCCGGACAAAGAATACAGATAAAGAATATAAAGTATAAAAAAGAGAACTGCAGTTTCATGAGGTGAAAGTACAAAAATTGCAGACAATCATCAATGATTCGTGTAAAAAAATGAAATTATAGAATGTTTTTAATGTGTTGTTATTTAGTTTGTTATGTGGTTTTGTAGACGTTTTGTAGTCATTCGTTTTTTGAGTTGAAGTTGTTTTGTAGTAACCCCAAAAATTGGAGTTATGTTTTTCTGTTGCAATTTTGAACCAGTAAAAAAATCAAAAATATTAATTAAAAAAAATTATCATGGACAACAAAACATTATCTATCGTATCATACATTACGATTTTCGGATGGTTAATTTCATTTATTGTAGGAAAGGAAAAAGCAGACCGCCTTTTAAGATATCATCTTAGGCAGTCTTTAGGATTGATTATTTTCTCCATTATTCTGTCAATTATTTTAAGGATTTTAATTTCAGTAACTCACATGGGTATCTTAAATATACTTGGAATTTTACCGCTGGTATTGATCATTATTGGAGCTATTAATGCTGCCAATGAAGTTGAAAAACCTTTACCTCTGATCGGAAAAATGGTTGAAGATAAATTCTCATTTATCGGCTAAAACTTTAAATGCTTACAGGTATGGAAGGCTTTAAACACGTAAAAAGAGAAGGAACAGAATATCAGGTAAAGCAGTATCTGTCATTACAGCACATCATAGTGATTGCATGGCTTCTGATTTCAATTGCTGTAATTATCAGCACCAGTTATCTGAAAACGGGAATTATTATGCTGATTTTTTCACTTTTACTGACAATTGTTTCCTTTATGCCACCCAAGGTTTGTTTCGATCCTGTATCAAAATGTCTTACGATTCTTAACAGAGGTTTAAACCGTCGGAAGTTTACTTATGACCTTAATGATTTTGAAGGATTTGAACTGCAAACTATGTATATAGGTTTTATTCCTTTAGGATGTTATTTATACGGAAGTTTTAAGAATGTAACCCATTTTAAGCGTCCAGTAATATCCCAATCCTTCAGTAAGAAAACGATGCAGGAAGTGGTTAATGAACTGGAAGATCTTAATGTAAAGCCCAATGCAACACCTATTTAAATTTTACTATCAGATTATGAAAAAAACATTGCTCATTGCAGGAATACTTGGTTTTAGCCTTACCCTGTCTTCCTGCGATAAACTGGAAAAGATTAAAGAAAAACTTTCTCAGAGTGGAAATAGTACACAGGTAAATCCTTTCAGTGTTAATTCAGGAGATGAAAACAGAGATATTGTTTCCTTTAATAATAAAGTGGTGAAAATGGATGAAGCTCAGGCAGAGTTCATTAAAAACTTTCAGGAATCATTGACTCAAATGGATGAATATGTGAAAAATGTATCCGCAAATCCACAATATTCAGGGATGTCTCCCATATTTACCCCTACTATTATGATGTGGGTTAACCAGGAGATTAAAGCTCCGGATGTACTGGGAAAAGAATATCAGATTCTTGTGGATAAAATGAAAGAGACAGCTACCAAGCTGCAGGCTCTGAAGAAAGATCTTGAAACTTATAAAACCGCAGAAGACTGGAAGGATGATAAAGGAAAGAAAATTACTGAAATCTCTGAAAAAGCTAATCAACTGATCCAGGAAAACCGGAAAGCTGCTAATGATCTGTTTTCCAAACTCTCTCCAAAAGCAGATAAGGCCGAAATGGAAGTTTTGAAAGGACATCCGTTGAAAGATCATATCATTCAGTCTAAGGAAGCCATGGAGTTTACTCAAAAGATTGTTGATGATTCTTATGATATTACAGATCTGGATGCTTACAAACAAAAATTCGCTCAGCAATATCAGCAGATGGAAAAACTGTACACAAGGAATGTTGATGAGACAATCCCATCCTCAGAAAAGCAGAAAGAAAGCAGTTATACAGCTCTTAATAATGCTTTAAATGATTTCCTCGGTAAAATGAGAATTGTTCAGAGGAGCCTGAATGAAAATAACAGTGATCTGAATCGTGATCTTGATGATCTTGAAAGTGAAGCCAATACTGTTCTTAGCCGCTACAATAATTTTGTAGACTGATGAATAAATAACAATCACAATATAATACTATGAAAAAAATAGCAGGTATCATCATGATCATCATAGGTTTCTGCCTGACAGTTATTGTAAAAATAGGTCCATCTAAAGAAACATCGTGGCTGTTCAGGTATGGTGAGTTGGTTCCATTACTTGTAGCTATAGCAATTATAATTCCCGGCTGGATCATGTATAATAAAAACAGGTAATCTGAAAATGATAAAATAGACTGGTCATAATCGTGAATATGGCTGGACTATTAATCAATATAAGCATTTGATGTAACAGGATAAGGGTAATTTTACCGCCCATTTTAAAAAGTGAAACGAAGTATGGATTTTAAGAAGTTGAAAGAACAGATAGAGACAGCTGCAAAGAATGCTTTTTTAGAAATGTATGAAAAGCATGGCACTGAAAATATTTACAGTTTTGCACTGTACAGTGATGAGGGAGCAATGACTGTTTGCCCTTCTTCCAATACACTGGAAACACTTAAGGGCATAGATAAAGATGATGAAGTGTACTATAAGTTTGAACCTGCTGAATGGACGTATGAAATGGAAGGAGCAGATCTGGAGTTTAATGAGATCTGTACTATTCTGAGAGCAGAACTTGCCAGACATGAAGATAAAAGTGAAGATGAATATGATAAATGGTTCATAGAATTTCAGGCTGAACTTTATACTATCTGTATCGAAGTGCTGGAAAAGCTTAAAAATGAGAACTTTTTTAAAAATATCATAGGGAAAGATATATTCTTGATTTTCACGGTTTCAGATTATGAATTTGAGAAGCAGGATCTGAAAAATATCATTGTCAGACTTAATGATAATGAATATAAAAGTGAATATCTGGATTGGATGGAAACCTGGGGCAATTAAATTAAGGATGAAGAATAAAAAACACATTTCATTATATAAAAATGAAGCGGAACAAAATAATTGTCTCAGACACATCCAATCATAACTTTTAAACAGAATCAGGTGATGGAAAATCTTAAAAAACTCAATATTGAATTTAAAAAATACCTGGAAGAAACCAGTGCTCAGCTTATAGAAGATCTGATTCATTTGTTGGACGGGGAAAACATCAGCTATGTTGATAATAAAGGGAAATCTGATGTTAAAGCATTCTATTTTGAGTATGAATATGAATATCTGGATATTGTATTCTGGGGCGTAGATCAAAAAGGTAAAATAATTACCAATACCATTTTTCTACCTACCAAAAAGAAGAGCAGTGCTGAAGAAAGTGGAGACTGGGATGCGCTGATTCCTGAAAAAATATGGAATATGGTTTCAGATTTTCAGGATCATTATGAAGGTGAGGATTTTGATGAGGTACTGGATGAATATGATGATGAAAAATATAAACTTTTTGAACAATGGTTTTTTGACTGCTGGAAGAAAGCGTCCGAATACACCAAGGTAAAAATGGATGCTTATTTTTCTATTCATGATACCTATTTCAGAACAGATTTAAATACCCTGAAAACCATCAATGAAGATGAAATTGCACAACGTTACCAACTATAAAGAGATTAATTTTTAATAACACCTCAATCTATTCTACAAACAACCTATTATGAATTCTTATAAATTTTACAAACAGGAAGGAAACCAGTACATTTTTAAAAACCAACCGGTGTTTATCACCATATTATGTCTCATCTTTTTAGTGATAGCAGGGTTGATTTTTAACAATGCAAGAACCGTAAGCCTCATTATGATTGCTGTAGTAGTACTTATCATCATTAATTTCTTTACCAAGAAGTTTATTATTGATATGGATCGGAAAACCATTACCGGAAAGCATACCATTTTTGTTCCGGCCAAAACTTATGAGATTAAGGATTTTACCAATTTTCATGTACTGGCAACAAAATATCTGGGCTTTATAACCACGAATGTAATTCTGTCTGTCTACTTTGAAGTGGACGGAAAAGAAAAGCATCTGACCATTGGACAGGCTCTAACACAAAGAGGAATCCAAAAGATGGTGAACGAAACAGAAGATATCATGAAAATTAATAATCCAGGTAATGACCATAACAGACCGCTATAAATTTGAAGAGAATGGAAGCGAAATAAGCCTGATGCCCAATTACAGCTTCCTACGTACTTTAACCTGGTGGTTGGCATTAGGAGTTATTGCTCTTGTAGCTATTATCTACTATTTTATGGATAAGATGTCTGGAGATCAGTTTAAAGTGGCCCTGATGATATGGGGAATTTATATGATTTATTTTCTCTTCGATCTGATTTTCAGGATTCCTGTAAAGTATATTTTTGATAAATCTGAGAAGTGTATTTACAAGAAATGGATTCTCTCCAAAAAGATCATGACCTTTGATGAAATGACTTATTTTATCAATGATGAATGGGGTGGATATTACTATTCCATTGGGAAGAAGAGAAATCAGTTTGTGAAAAACTATAGGATCAGCAACTATTTTTCTGGTTCAAAGAAATCCATGGAGAGGGAAGATGATTATATAAAAGAAATACTATGTCCCATTCTGATTGCTGTAGGAGCTCCGTTCAATGAACGGGAATAACAAAAACGATAAGTAGGGTAGAAGCTACAACCATGACAACTATATATGAAAACTCCAACATTGAATCACTCATTCAATAAAATACTGCGCGGGCTGTTTCGAAGAAACAGCCCGCGCAGTATTTTATTCTTTTTAAGTGGGTATTTGGTTCACACTAATTATATATCATTTGAAGTATAGCTAGATTATTGCTTTTTTACAACCTTTTGTGTATCAGAAGTGCCATCTTCAAAATAAAGCGTAATAAAATAAACACCTGAAGGATATTCTAACATATTAATTTGGGCTTCCTGCTTTTTTGCAAGAATTCGTCCTTCGGTATTGGACAAAATTATATTCTTTATTTTTTTCTCTGAGCTAATGAAAACTTTTTCTGATGTTGGATTAGGATACAATTTTACAAAATTTACACGGGCTTTAATATCGTGAGTTGCCAGGCTAGCAATGCAATCAGGATCATAGGTGTCTCCTGCAATAAGCCAGTTTTTTGTGGTAACAAGTAGGTTTCTATATGGTTGTGCTTCTGTACTATAGCTTGAACTAACATATCCCAAATTTTTACCACTAGGTGTTGTTGGATTGCTTGCCCAACCTTTTAATGTTTTACTGTAGTTTTCACAATTTAAACCAGCACTGTTAAATATTGTTCCTAAATTTACAGAGGGGTTTAGAACCCAGTTTTCAAGATTTTGATTGAAATTTGTTGCCTGATAAAACATACCCTCCATTGTGGTAACATTTGCGGTATTCCAACTTCCTATATTTCCATTAAAATGTGGCGCATATTGGAACATATTACCCATGTTGATGACATTAGATGTATCCCAGCTTCCTATATTTTGATTGAAATTGGTAGCACTAGAAAACATACAAGACATATTGATGACATTAGAAACATTCCAGTTTCCTATATTTTGATTAAAGGCATTTGCTGAGCAAAACATATAACTCATATTGGTAACACTTCCAGTATTCCAACTTCCAATGTTTCCATTAAATTTTTCTGCGTACAAAAACATCTCGCTCATATCAGTTACTTTCCCTGTATTCCAGTTTCCAATATTTTGGTTGAAATTTGTAGCGTAATAGAACATACTTTTCATAGTGGTTACATTAACAGTATTCCAGTTTCCAATATTTTGGTTGAAATTTTTAGCATTATAGAACATATAACTCATGTCTGCTACATTACCAGTATCCCACGTTGCCATGCTGGGAACATTTGTTAACCCATAGCATGCAAAAAACATTTGAAACATCTTGGTGACATTACTGAAATCCGGGGTATCGGTTGCTGTTATTGTTAAATTCTGACAATCGTGAAAAGAATCTGATAAATCAGACTTCCAGTTTACGTTTCCCCATTGAGTAATATCTAATATTTTTTTTGCATTATTACTTGATACCCCATTGAAATAAAACTTGAATGATGATGTTGGGGTAATGGTTACAGTATATATTCCTGCACTAGGAAATGTGACTGTTGTATTGCCTGAAATACCGCTTCCACTACCTGTTAATGATGGATTGGTAACACCCTGATAAGTATAAGTATATGTTCCATCCGTTGGAATGATAATTTGTTTTGAATTATCAAAATGAATATTGGTATTCCATTTTGTGATGATGGGTTGTGCGGAAATTAAACTTCCTATAAAAAGGAAGAATAATAGGATTTGAGTTTTCATAAATTTGGGTTTCTTAGTAATTTTTTTTAATTGTTCTAAAAACGCGGGCTGTTTCAAAGAAACAGCCCGCAGTTATTATGATGTGCTAATCATTAGTTAGCTAAAATTCTCTTTACAGCTTCTTTCACTGCTGCAGCATCAATTTTATACTTCTTCATTAATTCAGCAGGCGTTGCAGATTCTCCGAAAGTATCGTTTACCGCTACAAATTCCTGTCTTGTAGGTCTTCTTCTTGCAAGCATTCCCGCAACAGATTCACCTAAACCACCAAGGTAGTTGTGCTCTTCAGCCGTTACAATTTTACCTGTTTTTTCAACAGATTTTAAGATGATTTCTTCATCAAGAGGCTTAATCGTGTGGATGTTGATTACCTCACAAGAAATACCTTCTTTCTCAAGCTCGTCAGCAGCTACAAGAGATTCCCATACAAGGTGTCCTGTTGCAACAATAGTTACATCAGTACCTTCCTGAAGCATAATTCCTTTTCCGATTTCGAAAGGCATATCTTCAGGGATAAATACAGGAACAGTTGGTCTACCGAATCTTAAATATACAGGACCTTCGTGGTCAGCAATAGCAAGAGTAGCCGCTTTTGTCTGGTTGTAGTCACAAGGGTTGATTACAGTCATTCCAGGAAGCATTTTCATCATCCCGATATCTTCCAATACCTGGTGAGTAGCTCCATCCTCTCCTAATGTAAGACCTGCGTGAGATGCACAGATTTTTACATTCTTATTAGAGTAAGCAATAGACTGACGGATCTGATCATATACTCTTGAAGTAGAGAAGTTAGCAAAAGTTCCAGTGAAAGGAATTTTTCCAGTGATGCTAAGACCTGCAGCAAGCCCCATCATGTTTGCTTCTGCAATACCCACCTGGATGAATCTTTCAGGAGCTTTTTCAATGAATTTCTCCATTTTCAAAGATCCGATAAGGTCAGCACAAAGTGCTACTACATTAGGGTTTTTGTCAGCAAGCTCAGCTAATCCAGCTCCGAATCCTGAACGTGTGTCCTTTTTTTCTGTATATGTATATTTCATTTTTATTTTTATTAATCGAGATGTTAACAGATGGTTAGATATTAGTAGTCAGCAGGAGCTTCTAAATACAATTGTTTGAATGCAGTTTCCAATTGCTCATCATTAGGAGCTTTACCATGCCAAGCGTGAGATCCCATCATGAAATCTACTCCAGCACCCATTTCTGTGTGTAGGATAATCGCTACAGGTTTTCCTTTTCCAGTTTCAGCTTTTGCTCTTTCAAGGATACCAATTACAGCTTCAAGATCGTTACCGTTCTTTTCTTCTAAAACAATCCATCCGAAAGCTTCAAGTTTAGCATGAAGATTTCCAAGGCTTAATACATCATCTGTATCACCGTCAATTTGACGTCCGTTATAGTCAATAGTAGAAATAATGTTATCTACTTTTTTAGCAGCAGCAAACATCAGCGCTTCCCAGATCTGACCTTCCTGAAGTTCACCATCTCCGTGAAGAGAGTAAACTAGAGACTGATCTCCGTCCATTTTTTTACCTAAAGCAGCTCCTAACGCTACAGAAAGACCTTGTCCTAAAGAACCTGAAGCAATTCTGATTCCTGGAAGACCTTCGTGAGTAGTAGGGTGTCCCTGTAATCTTGAATCAAGCTTTCTGAAAGTACTTAGCTCATGTACTGGGAAGAAGTCGAATCTTGCCAAAGTAGAGTAGTACACAGGAGAAATGTGCCCGTTTGATAAATAAAAATGATCTTCATTTTTGCCTTCCATCGTAAAAGGAAGATGATAGTTCATCACCTTTCCGTAAAGTGCTGTAAAGTACTCTGTACAGCCTAAGCTTCCTCCCGGGTGTCCTGAATTTACAGCGTGAACCATTCTTAAAATGTCTCTTCTGATCTGTGTAGTAAGAGATTTTAACTCTTCGATACTTTTACTCATTATATCTGATTTATTTGCACGCGAATTTACAATTTTTTACCGGCTTATGGAAATGCAAAAATCCGGATATAAAAACCCGGATTTTGATTGATTTGAATATTTTCTCGCTTTTAACAGCCTTCGTTGATGTAAACAGTAATTTCTGTGACAATATTATTAACAAATTTAAATGTTAACTGGGTTCCGGCATCATAGTCCTCAATATTAAAATATCCTGCATCTTTAATACGCTTCCCGTTATCATCTACTTCCGGACGAACACTGAATATAGGATAATTTCTGTACGTATTAATCAGCTCATCTCTGGTACTTCCAACACCCATTCCGCTTTTGGTTCTGAATTTTTTACTGGTAGTTGTCATTCCTGCAATCGTAACAGCATCTGGTTTTGCTTCACCACCATACCCCTGGAAAACTTCAATATTGATAATCTCTCCATTGTATTTTACACTATTCTTTTGCTGTCCGTCAGAAATTTTGATTTTTGTCCCTGCTATTTTTTCTGCTTCACTTTTTTCCATGAAGATCTTGTAAGGCCCGATTCTTAAAGTAGACACTTCAAAATTTTCCTGTGCTGCCAAAGAACCAAACGTTAATACAAAGATGAAAAGTGAAATAATTTTTTTCATGGTTTTTTTATTTAATATAATATTGTTTTGTTTATAATTTTGATATTCCTTCTGATCTGTCAGAAGATGTTTGGAATTAAGATGAAAATAAAACTATTGTGTAAACTTATTCTCAATCAATTCACATCAATAGAAACGGGCTTCAGCTCGTTTAAAAATAAAAAATCTTATTCCAATGGCTTTAGCCAAAATCTAATTTTTTGTAGAATTAAACAACTCTCAAATATTGTTTATCCTTCACCATCCATAAACCAATGAAGGTCAGTAGCCCATTAAGAACAATCAGTTCCACACCAATCCTGTAATCCGTATAAGAAGTCACTGCAAAATTGATTAAATAAGTAAAGATAGGGGCTAGAATGGTTACCATAAGAATAGAGTACTTTTTGGAAATCTTGAACTTAGTGAAGATTCCGAAAGCAAACAGTCCTAATAGTGGGCCATACGTATATCCGGCAATTTCCATAATCAGGTAGACAATAGATTTGTCATTCAAAGCTTTGAATACCATAATTAGGATGAAAAATACCACAGTGAATGTTAAATGCACTTTCATACGAAGGCTTTTCTTCTCTTTTTCAGTTTTGGTTTTATCTTCGTTCAGGTTTAATAAATCTACGCAATATGAACTTGTTACCGCAGTTAAAGCCCCATCCGCAGAAGGGAATAATGCAGAGATCAATCCGATAATAAAAATCACGGAAATCATCATTGGGAAATGCCCATTAAGAGATAAAGCAGGGAAAAGATCATCACCCATTACATTCTTAATGTTTCCTGCAGCATCTTTGAACCCGAAAATATTGGTAATAGGATCTGTCCCTGTTGTTCCGTATTCCGCTCCATGCTGCAAAGCAAAAAGATAAAGTAATCCACCTAAGAATAAGAAAGCAAGATTAACCAATAACAGGGTTCCTGCAAAAGTCAACATGTTTTTCTTTGAATTTTTAAGGTTGTCTACAGAGATATTTTTCTGCATCATTTCCTGATCCAGTCCGGTCATGGCAATGGTAATGAAGATTCCCCCCAGAATGGTTTTAAGGAAAAACGTTTTGGAATTAGGATCAAAATTGATGAAATGAGTATAATTTTTCTGTTCTAAAATCGTATACGCTTCACCAAAAGAAAGGTTCAGATTGGATAAAATGTAGACAATACAAGCCACTAAACTGATAATCATAAAAGAAGTCTGTAATGTATCCGTAATCACAATGGTTTTTACCCCACCTTCAAAAGTATAGAGAAGAACCATCAGTAAAAGAACCATAGAAGTTACCCAAAACGGAACTCCTAGTCCTTCAAGAAGGAAGATTTGTAATACATTTACCACAAGATATAATCTGGCTGTAGCACCAATAGCTCTTGAAATAATAAAGAATATGGACCCGATTTTATGCGCTTCCACATTGAATCTTTTTCCCAAATAGGTATAAATGGAAGTAAGATTCATTTTATAATACAATGGTAAAAGGATGGCTGCCACAATAAAATACCCGATGAAGAAACCAATCACCATCATATAATATTCAAAACCACCATAAATATATTCGGAGCCGGTCATTTTTCCGACTGTTCCCGGAACTGAAATAAAGGTAACTCCACTTAAACTGGTGCCTATCATGCCAAATGCAACGAGCCACCATTTACTTTTTTATTACCGATAAAGAAGGACTGGTTGTCGGAATTTCGGCTGGTGAAATAAGAGATCACCAAAAGGCCGATGAAGTAGATAAAGACAAACAGCAGAAGTACAGTTCCTGGATTCATGCTTAGATTTTAAATTTTAGCAAATATATAAAAAAGAACCATCGTGAATCGTGAATTTTGTTTAGAGGCAATTTTTATGTAATTACTTTAGAAAAGTGACCTAAGCTTGGGGTGAAACTTATATTTTTAGAAAGGTTTGAAGCTGGGAGCGGGAAGCAGGAAATTATGAAGCTCATACAGACAATTATTCTCTATATTTTCATCATTTTAAACTTTTTAAATGATAACGAGCGGCAGAAAGCTTCATCAAATCGATTGAAAATCGATTCACTCTTAGCTCCCTTAAAAATATATCATCAAGCTAATGAAAACTTTGCGTTAAAAAAGCATCAGGTAATAAAAATAAAAACTTCTGTATAAAAAAACCTTCCAGATCTACTCTGAAAGGTTTGTATTGTAAGGGTGGAAGCAGTGATTAGTTCACCAAAACATCCTGCAATTCCTCACTCTTCTGGAAACTGGCTTTAGCAAAAGGACAAAGCGGAATAATTTTCTTTCCGTTCTTTCTTGCAAAATCTACAGCAGCCAAAAGCATTTCTTTACCTACTCCTTTTCCGTTGTAAGCTTCTTCCACCTCCGTGTGGTCTATAATAAATCTTTCTTCTCCTGCCCAGGTGTACGTCATCATTCCTGCGCGTCTTCCATCTATGAAAGCTTCAAAACTTCCGTGTTTGTCGTCGTTGTTTTGTTTTACTTCGATCATGTTTTATGAGAATTTAGTTAGTATTTCTATATCGTTGGTTAATATTTTATGTACAGGGCAGGCATCAGCAATCGTATGCAGTCTTTTTAACTGTTCATCATCCAGAACCCCTTCAAAACTGATCTCTCTTTGGAATACTGCTCTTTTGGTTAATGGATAGTTTTCAAGTTCTACTTCCACATGAATGTTTTCTACATCCCATTCTTTTCTTTCTATGTACATTCTTAGGGTTGCTGCTGTACAGCTTGCTAAAGAAGTAGCCAGAATTTCCATGGGATTGAAACCTTTATTCTGTCCGCCTTTATCTATAGGTTCATCGGTAATAATTTTATTTTCTCCCGCTGTTACCTCCGTGTAATATTTTGTTTTTCCTAAACTTGCTTTTACCGTTACTGCCATTATTTTCCAGTGTTGAATTTATAACTTAATGCACCTGATGGGCAATGATCTATCTGATTTTTTAATTCTTCAGGAGTTGCATTTTCTGCTTTTATCCAGGGTCTCTCTTTCGGATTATAGACCTTGGGAAGCATTTTTACACATACAGCCGAGTGGATACACTTCTGAGGCTGCCAGATGACAGTAATGTCGCCGTTAGGATATTCGTGTGTTTCCATATTAATTGTCTTTTAATGATTTTTCGATTCTTCTGTCCGGAATCAGCCATATAAGAGCCACTATATAATAAAAACCTATGGCAATATAAGGATAAAAAAATGAAGTAGCGATTCCCAGAATATAAAATATAATTGATATATTCTCTTTGTACTTTGAATGTATAGCCTCTTTCAGTGTTGAATTTTCACCTTCACACCGGATAATAACATTTTCCAGAATGCTGTAGGCGATCGCGCATAATACGAGGATAATTCCATAGGTTGCGACCGGATTTTCTGCAAAACCTGTATTGCCGATCCATTCGGTAGCAATAGGCATCATAGAGAGCCAGAATAACAGATGAAGGTTAGCCCAAAGAATACTTCCGTTTACCTTTTTTACTGCCTGAAACATATGATGATGGTTATTCCAGTAAATTCCTACATAAATGAAACTGAAAATATAGGCTAAAAATTTAGGCAGAAGAGGTTTGAGACTAGCCCAGCTGCTTCCTTCAGGTACTTTAAGTTCAAGAACCATGATCGTAATGATAATCGCCAGAACTCCATCACTGAAGGCTTCAAGTCTTCCTTTAGTCATTGGTTTTAATTATATTTTTAAAATTTTCAATCTTCGTTTTCAACTCACTCAGCATATCAGGATTAATAACTCCGCTTTCAAGATCAAAATTCTCATAGAACTTGGATAATGAAAACGTTTCTTTGATATCTGCAGCAAATTGAGGAAAGAATGTTTTAGCGGTATTCATTACATTTCCGCCACCATAGCCTCCCGGAGAAGTACTCATCAGAAGCATAGGCTTGTTCTGAAATACCTTCACATTAATCCTTGATGCCCAATCGAAAACGTTTTTGAATGCAGCACTGTAAGATCTGTTGTGTTCTGCAAGAGAACAGATGATCACATCACATTCTTCAATGAGCTTTAAAAAATGATGGGCTTCATCCGGAAATCCTTTCTTTTCAAGGTCTACAGAGAAAACAGGCATGGTGAAGTCATTCAAATCAATAAGATTGATCTCTTCATTTTGAAAATCTTTTAAAACAAACTTTACCAGTTCCCTGTTAATAGAAGTTGAAGAATTACTTCCTGCAAATGCTAATATTTTCATGGTTTCTTTATCTGATGAAATTATTTTCTGTTTAAAATTGCCTTCGGTAGGTGAACATATTCCTGGTCATCACCCGGAACCAAAGGGAATGCCTCATGATTCTGATCATTCCAGTTTATTTTGGCCTGATCGATCATTTCCTTGTCTGAATTCACGAAGTTCCAGAAAATAAAACGTTCCTCATCAAAAGGTTCGCCACCGAAAAGATATACTGTGCCGTTTTCACTCATATCAAACTCACAAAGCTTGGTATCTTTTGCGATCATAAGCTGTTTGGAGCCATATGAGTTACCATCTGTAGTCACTGTTCCATCCAGAACATACATCGCAGCTTCTCCATAAAGATCTTTTCCAATGCTGATTTTCTTAGCCTCTTTGGTTTTGATCTCGATGAAAAATAATTTACTGTGTACCGGAACAGGAGAGGTTTTACCAAATGCTTCTCCGGCAATTAATTTATACTGAATTCCATCTTCCTCCCAAACCGGAATTTCATCTGCTTCAATATGATGAAAAGTAGGTTCAGACTGTTCAAGATGTTTAGGAAGACCTACCCAGATCTGGAATCCGTGAAGTCTTTTATCGCTGTGTCTTAAATATTCCGGAGTTCTTTCAGAATGTACTACACCTTTTCCGGCAGTCATCCAGTTAACAGCTCCCGGTTTGATCTCAAGAGCGCTTCCGATACTGTCTCTGTGGAAAATAGAGCCTTCAAGCAGATAAGTCAACGTAGATAATCCGATATGCGGATGGGGTGGAACATCAAGGTTTTGATAATCCTTTAATTCCGAAGGTCCCATGTGGTCTATAAAAACGAAAGGCCCCACAGCTCTTTTTTCACGGAACGGCAGAAGTCTTCCTACCAGAAAATTTCCGATATCTGCTGATTTTTCCTCGATGATAAGTCCAATATTTGACATAATGATGTAATGCTTTTAATGTTTGTTTAAATAAATAGTGATGAAAATTTACAGTTTATCGTACCCGTCAAATTTTTCATCCACAATACGTTTCCACTCAGGATGCTTTTTGATATAAGCAAAAACATACGGACAGAACGGAAGAAGTTTTTTGCCGCTTTCTTCAATATAGTTCAGTGTTTTTTCCACTACCGCAGTGGCTGCTCCTGTTCCTCCAAGTTCAGGATCCGCTTCTGTGTGTATCAAAGCGATTTGGTGAGTCGTTTCGCGATAGTCAATGAAGGCATGATGTCCGTTCACTTCTATTTCAAATCTTTTGTCAGTTTTTACAAGAGGTATGTTTTCAAATTCCGGTTTCATAATTTTTTGTATTAAAAGTTTATTAAAGATCTCGGTTGGAAGAGATTAATATTCTTTGCTTTATAAAAGAAATGCAGTTGAGAAAACAAACCTTATAAGCTTCCAGAACCTATAAGGTTTATATCCTCAAACATTACTTAACTTAACATTAATCTTTAGACTCCAACCCGATATAATGATATATAAAGTTAGTAAAAAAGAGATGATTTAAGATTAAGGAAAATTTAATTCTATCCTTTTAATCTTCAAGATACCCGAATTTTCCGGTATTGAAATCCTCAAATGCCTGCATGATTTCCTCTCTGGTATTCATTACAAAAGGACCATGAGGGAAGATAGGCTCGTTAATTGGTTCTCCACTGATGATTAAAACAACTGAGTCTTCCTGTGCTTCGATAGTGAAGCTTTCTCCTTCGTTTTTAAACAGAGCAAAATGATCTGCTTTCACATGTTCTTCTTCATTGATGGTAATACTTCCTTCAATCACCAAAGCTGCTGTATTAAAGTGAGCAGGAAAATTAAATTCTGCTTTTCCACCTGCTTTAAGCTTGGCATTCATCATGTGAATAGGAGTGAAGGTAAATGCAGGACCTTTGTGCCCGTCAAATTCTCCGGCGATAACTTCTACATGTCCATTTTCTCCAAGGTCTGCTTTTTCCATTTTAGAATTTTCAATGGCCTGGTATTTTGGATTACTCATTTTATCTTTTGCAGGAAGGTTTACCCAAAGTTGTACCATCTGGAAAATTCCACCTTCTTTAGCCCATTCTGTTTCGTGATATTCTTTGTGTAGAACTCCTTTAGCAGCTGTCATCCACTGTACATCACCTTCTCCAATGATACCTCCGCCGCCTGCGCTGTCGTGATGTTCTACTTTTCCGTTATAGGCTATGGTTACTGTTTCAAAACCTCTGTGTGGATGAACTCCCACACCTCTTGGTCTTTCAGAACCATTGAAATGAAATTTTGAGTTATAATCAAGCATAATGAACGGATCCATTCTTTTCATATCCAAGCCATGTACGCCCGGAATAAAATTATGCACTCTAAAACCGTCACCTACAAAGTGTGCAGGTCTTGGAGATGCTACCATTTCTACTTTTTTAGTTGCCATAATATTGTTGATTTTATGTAAACAAAATTACCATACTTATAAGGCAGATGCATTGATCTGTGATAAGTTCGTATTGGAGTAGAAGGGTAGTGTGTAAAAATGAGAAGAAAATAGACGGAGCTTTAATTATTCTTCTTTGGACTTCATATTCTTTCCATCTGAAATGTGCAGCCTTCTAAACACGAATCCTGATAAGATCGTTAATATTCCTACTGTAAGGAAAGTATACCGGAAAGCATTATGCGTTTCGCCCTGGATGAGGTCTGAGTTTTCAAATATTTTTAAAACAATTAATCCAAAAGCAATCCCAAAACCGATGGCGAGCTGTTGGTTAACGGATATTAATGAATTACCACTGCTGGTCTGGAAATTCCGAAGATCCGCAATGGAAATCGTATTCATAGAAGTAAACTGAATAGAGTTGAAAAATCCCAATACCGCAATAATAGGAACAAACCAATATAATGAAGTGTGGATATCAGGAATCGCAAGCATACAGATCAAAGTTCCGATAATAAAAGTATTGACCATTAATGTTTGTCGATACCCATATTTATCCAGAATTTTAATAACGGATGATTTCCCGAATATTGCAGTTAGGGCCATGGGAGCAATAATCCATCCTGAAGTTACGGCAGACTGTTTATAAGCAATCTGGATCATCAGCGGAAGAAGTAAAGGAACAGAGCTGATCCCAAGTCTCGTGGCTAAGTTTCCTACAATTCCCACACGGAAAGTTCTTACCTGAAACAAGTTTAAAGGGAAAATAGGGTGTCCTTCTTTTTTAGCGTGTTTATAGTAATAGTACAGAAACAGAAATCCCATAATAAATACAATGAGAACTGGTGTTATATTCTGCATGTTTCCAAAAAGTTCTAAAGAAATAGAAAGTAGGAGAGATGCTGCGGCAAAGATTAAAAATCCTTTAAAGTCAAAATCTACATCATCAGATTTATAGTCGGGCATGAACTTTAATCCTAAAATAATTCCTAAGAAACCGATAGGAATATTAATCAGAAATATCCAGTGCCAGGAAAGATAATCTACCATATAACCTCCTACCAACGGCCCTAGAACAGGTCCGATGAGTGCAGGGATAATGGCAAAGTTCATCGCTTTCAGCAATTCATTTTTATCGAAGGTTTTAATGAGTGCTAATTTCCCAACGGGAGTCATCAAACTTCCGCCAACGCCCTGAATAACCCTTGAAATAACAAGATGGGTAAGGTTTTGGGATAATGAACAGAACAAAGAACCCAAACTGAATAATATCAACGAGAAAATAAATACTTTCTTGGTTCCGAAACGGTCTGCCAAAAATCCACTTGCAGGCATAAAAACGGCTAATGTCAATACATAGCTGATGATGGCATTCTGCATATTCAATGGAGATTCATGAAGATCCTTGGCAATAGATGGGAGAGAAGTATTCAGAATAGTTGAATCCAGCATTTGCATAAAAATAGCAGTAGCCAGAATCAAGGGGAGAATTTTCTTTATGGATGTCTGTTGAGGGCTTGTTTCTGTCATTTTGTATAGGCTGGAATATTCAAAAACATCCAGACTTATTTTATTTGAAGAAAAGTGCTTGCTTTAAGCAGTTTGATTCTTAGATGAAGAAATCCATATAAAATTAAAAAAGTCCTGCGATATATCACAGGACTTTTTAATTTATTTTTTAGTCTTTTCTACTCCTTTCCATTCGTCACCTGCTTTTCTATACTGGCTTAATGTGAAATTTTTGAAATCCTTTGTTTTGTATTCAATATTATCTGTATTCTGCTCGAAAGGCATGATGTAATAATATTCTATATCCGTTTTATCTGTTTTGTTTCCTTTTTTTACAGTAGGAACATATTTTGAAAACTTATAGCTTGGAAGATACTGTCTTAATCTTGTGTAGAATGATTTGTCATCTTTTTCACTAGGAATAATGTCTACAATATTAAGATCGTCCTTTTTCTTATCAACCCAAAGATAATAGGTCTTTTCTTCACCTAAATTTCTGTTGAAAGAGTTGAAGGCAAACAATTCTTTAGGAACCAGTTCTTTAATTTTTTCGGGATCAACCTTAGTGTAAAACTGTCCTTTTGACGGATCTACATATGT
The DNA here is from genome assembly GCF_004119455.1 of Chryseobacterium sp. CH25. Classification (GTDB taxonomy): domain Bacteria; phylum Bacteroidota; class Bacteroidia; order Flavobacteriales; family Weeksellaceae; genus Chryseobacterium. The sequence continues at coordinate 125,973 of NZ_NRQT01000010.1, read as the reverse complement.
TTCAAGGTTGTACATTAATACAGAATTGTTCTCGAAATTTTTGTTTTTGAAGTATTGATTTAAAGATAGTTCTGCAGTAGCTCTAAGCTCTTTATCTCTTTTATCCAGTTTTTTTGTAGGATTCTGAGGGTTTACGTATTTTACAAATTCATACAGTACTACAGGCTTTATATCCTTAAGGTGAGGATAAGTCTTAAGTTGCTCAGCTTTTACCAGCCAGTAAAACTGTTGGTAATAATCATCCTTATCAGCATCTTTCACGCTTTTATAAGCTAAAGCAAGCTTTTTTGAGTTCAGATATTTGCCATATTTTCCCTGTCCAAAAGCAAAACTGATGGATAATAAGGCAAATAAAACAGTAAGGTTTCTTCTCATTTTTTATAATTGATATTTTCGTTTTCCAAATATAATTATTTATTAGATATTATTTTTGATTGTCAGTTAAATTATGCCATATTGTTGTTGTTAATTCAAAAAATAATCCCGTATTGCTACAGGATTAATAAATTATTACGAAAAAAGGGTATAAAGGGTATAATTTAATGATGATAACTGTCAGTAGTCAATTTTGCTTCGCCAGTGAATCGTGAATAAATTAAGTATTACGATAACTTTAAACCATGAACTTTAAACTTTGAACATTTAAATTAATCATTCACATTCACTCTACCGTTCAGTTTTCATCCCGCACCTCGTACCTCTAATATGATGTCTCATGCACCTTCACCGCTCTTCCACTTGGGTCGTTCATTTTTTTGAAAGCTTCGTCCCATTCTAGGGCGATAGGGGTGGAGCAGGCAACAGATGGAACAGATGGAACCGTTGCAGCTGCAGTTTCACTTGGGAAGTGCTCTTCAAAAATTGTTCTGTATCTGTATTCCTCTTTGTTTTGTGGAGTGTTTAACGGGAATCTGAATCTTGCGTTAGTCATCATCTCATCTGTAACTTCTTTCTCAGCTACTTCTTTTAAAGTATCAATCCATGAATATCCCACACCATCTGAGAACTGTTCTTTTTGTCTCCATGCAATAGAAGCAGGAAGAATATCTTCAAAAGCTTTTCTTAATACCCATTTTTCAATTTTCCCTTCAGATACGTTAATCATTTTATCTTGTGGGTTAAGGGTCATCGCGATATCCATAAACTCTTTGTCAAGGAAAGGAACTCTTCCTTCTATTCCCCAGCTCATTAATGCTTTGTTCGCTCTTAAACAGTCATACAGGTGAAGTTTTCCAAGTTTTCTTACCGTTTCATCGTGGAATTCTTTAGCATTTGGAGCTTTATGGAAATACAGGTAGCCACCGAACAGTTCATCAGAACCTTCTCCGGATAGAACCATTTTAATCCCCATGGATTTGATCACTCTTGCTAAAAGATACATTGGGGTGGAAGCTCTGATCGTTGTTACATCATAAGTTTCCAGGTGATAAATTACATCACGTATAGCATCCAGCCCTTCCTGAACTGTAAAGTTAACTTCATGATGAACAGATCCGATATGTTCTGCTGCTTTTTGTGCTGCCGCTAAGTCCGGAGATCCTACAAGACCTACAGCAAAACTGTGTAATCTTGGGTACCATGCTTCCTGAGTGTCTCCACTTTCAATTCTCTGTCTTGCAAATTTTGCTGTAATGGCTGAAATAACAGACGAGTCTAAACCACCGGAAAGTAATACGCCGTAAGGTACATCGCTCATCAGCTGTCTGTGAACAGCATCTTCTAGACCTTTTCTTAGCTTATCAATATCTGTTTTGTTGTCTTTTACATGGTCAAAACTTTCCCATTCTCTGCTATACCATTGCTGAAGATCACTTCCATCTTTGCTGTATACCAAATGTCCGGGTAAGAACGTTTCAATCTTTTTGCATATCCCTTCTAAGGCTTTTAATTCAGAGGCTACATAATAGTTTCCGTTTTTATCCCATCCCTGATACAGAGGGCAGATTCCCATATGGTCACGGGCAATCAGGTAGACTTCATTTTCAGTGTCGTATAATGCAAATGCGAAAATACCATTCAGTTTTTCCACAAAGTCTTTTCCATATTTTCTGTAAAGAGCCAGAATCACCTCACAATCAGATTGAGTCTGAAACTCATAATCAGGAAATTCTTCTTTTAATTCTCTGTGGTTGTAGATTTCACCGTTTACGGCTAATACTACTTTTCCGTCTTTTGTAAATAGAGGCTGCTTTCCGGAAGTTGGATCTACAATGGCAAGTCTTTCATGAGAGAAAACTACTTTTTCATCCTGAAACACTCCACTCCAATCCGGTCCTCTGTGACGGATCTTTTTTGACATTTCCAAAACCTGAGGTCTTAATAGCTCAGTTTTTTGCTTGGCATCGAATAAACATACAATTCCACACATAATTTTATTATTTATGAGACAAAAGTAAAAGGGATGTTTATAAATAACAATGAAAAATTAGTATAAGTTAATAATTTTAATTAAATAATTTATTTAAAAGAAAAATATTAACTATTTAGAAGGATTAATATGTTTTTGATTAATTTTTTTCGTTGGGCTCAAATTAGTGTATCCTCTATACAAAATAAAAATGACATATTTCTTAATATATGATAATTTATTATGCGAATTTTAGCCCTTACTTTGTGGCTCGAAATAATTTTTTTTCATCATTTGTGTTTTTACCTTCTTGCAATTCTCATGCAAGAAGGTTTTGTTTTTATAGGGTTCCAAGTAATGTTCCAGAAACATTCCATGAGCTGAAACTTGTTCCTTCTGTAGGTCCTTGCGGAATTTTTATCTGTATGGTGTGTTTTCCGGCTTTCAAATCTCCAAGAGGAATGAAATTAGGATTGGTAACTGTTCCCGGGCACCAGTTTGATCTGCTGAGGTCTGAGGATGAAAGCCCGTCCTGGAAGTTTCCTGAAGCCGGATTGTATAAACGATAGGAACCACAGTCTGTTCTCCAAGGCACAAATGAAAATGTAGAATTTCCATCTACAAAAATAGAATTGGCTTTCGGAACAAACTCATCTCCGTTTTCCCAACCACCGTGTCCTGTTGTGGTATATCTTAGCTGTGCGTTTTTCAGATCTTTATCTAAATTGAAAGTAACAAGAAGTCCTTTGTCCTGGTTGAACATTGTAGAATAGTCCTGTCCCGCCATTTCCATGATGTTTAAAGTATTGAATAAAGGAATAGCTGTATTGTTTTTATTTACTGTCTGGTCGCTTTTATGAATAGTAATATCAAGGCTTACTTTATGTCCGCCTTTATCATAGTTGCCAATAAAGGTACCTATCCAAAGCTCTTTTCCCGATAAGGAAGGTTTCAGTTCTGTAATGTCCTGTCGATAAGGAGTAACGGTCTGCCAGGTTTTTCCTTTAAGCTGAATATGATTGAATTTCTGTGTGCCAAAAGCGGTAAAGAATCTCATCATTTCCACGGCAGGGCTGTACTGTTCGGTAGCGGTTATTCCATAATACTGTTTTCCGTTTCCATTTTCGTAGAGTGGAAGTGTTTTAGCTCCTTTTTCCAATCCGTCGAAAAAAGACTTTTCTTTATCCTGTGGAATAAAAAAAACGGTTCCGGTTCTGTCATAGGCATCTCCATTGGACTGTTGTTTCAGTTCTACGAAAATATTTTCCCCTTCTGTGATATTGGGGAACTTTACTTTTTTAAGAATGATGGTTCCGTTGGCGTATCTTTTTATCTGATCGTCAGATTTTGAAGCATCAGAAAAGTTGATGATTTCGTTTTCAAAAACATTCAAAGTAGTAAATCTGCTTCTCCAAAGTAAATCTTTGTATCCCAGTTGATCTGTTGTCTGTATGTTTCCTTTTAAAATGTTTTCAATTCCGGTATTCTTTATCTTTTTAATGGATCCGGCTGTTATTAAAGAATTTTTATTTCTTTCCACTTCCAGAACTAACCCTAAATTTTGTCCCAAAGCAGATGGCCCGCCTTTTAAGCTCAGATCATTGGTGTACCAGATTTCAATGGTATTTGAATTGACTTTTGTAATTGCTTTTTTACAGGTATATCCTAAGATTTTTTTGTTTCATTGGTGAGTTCAAAATCCTGTTTTCCTACAGATTCAGTATCGGATGATGAAATAATTGAGCCCGGTTTTAAAAAAGCGTAAGAAACAATAGTATTGGATGGTCTTTCTACTTTAGTGATCTCATAAGGATAGCTGCTCCTCTGTTCTTTGATGGTGTTATTGAGGATGAAATTTTCTTTTTCATTGACCCAAACGATGGTAGAAGGCTGATCAGTTATTTTTTTTCCGTTATAAGAGCTGATGTATTGAATCTCATATGTCTGTGCAGAAAACAAACAGTATAAAAAAATCGCCAGAAAATTGAAAACAATTCTTTTTTGCATAAATAAATGAATTTGCTGTAAAGTTATTGTAAACTTTTTACAGCATCAAAACGGTTTAATCTATACAGTTAGTAGACAATATGTTTGAAATGTTACAAAAATTGTTACATTTTTTCAGAAAAGGGAAAATAAAAAAAAACTACTCCGGAAAATAGAGTAGTTTTTTATTTATTGATGTATTGTAGAGTGAATTAAGAAACTCTTTCAATCAATGCCATATAGAATCCGTCGTATCCCTCGCTAGGCATTACCTTTTCATCCTTAATCATTTTGAATCCAGGGTTGTTTTTAATGAATTCATCTACCTGAAGGTTGTTTTCAGAAGGTAGTATAGAACATGTAGCATACACCATTTTTCCTCCTTTTTTAAGCATTTTAGAATAATCCTGAAGAATCTGCTGTTGTTCTTTTTTGATTCTGTCAATGAAGTCCTGATCGATTTTCCACTTGCTGTCCGGGTTTCTTTTCAAAACTCCAAGACCTGAACATGGAGCGTCAATCAATAGCCTGTCTACTTTATCATGAAGACGCTTGATCACCTTGTTGTCAGAGATCATACGGGTTTCAATATTGTGAGCTCCGGCTCTTTTAGCACGACGCTTTAATTCTGCCAGTTTCCATTCGAAAATATCTAAAGCTACAATCTGACCTTTGTTTTGCATTAATGCTGCCAGGTGAAGTGTTTTTCCTCCAGCACCAGCACATGCGTCTACTACTCTCTGTCCTTCTTTTACATCAAGGAAATATCCGATCTTCTGAGAAGAAGCATCCTGAACTTCAAATAATCCTTCTTTAAAAGCTGTAGTAAGGAAAACATTCTTTTTCTCTTCCAACTGCACTGCATCAGGATAGTTTTTGATAGGAAAGGATACAACACCTTCGTCTGAAAGGTCAGAAATAAGTTCCTTTGTGGTAGTTTTTAAGGTGTTTGTTCTTAAAACAGTAGGAGCTTGCTCATTTAGTGCCAGCATTTCTCTTTCCCATTTAGCTCCCAATTCTTTTTCTAACGTTTCTGCTAACCAGTCCGGAATAGAATATTCTATTGCTTTTGTAGGAACGGTATTCTTTTTAAGCTTGGTAAGAATGTCGGCAATTTTGATTCCGTCAAACTCCTCAAACTTTTTATAATTGGTCTTACTCCAAAGAAGGTAAGCAATGATAAGTTTATAAATATTATTAGGTTTCACCCCTTCGCCCATATAATACTCAAGGCGTTTTTTCCAACGGATGATATTGTAGAAAATCTCAGAAACAACGGCTCTGTCCTGGCTTCCCCATTTTCTGTTTGCCTTTAAAAGTCTTTCAATAACTTTATCGGCATATTTGTTTTTTCAAAAAATGTCTCCTGTAAGGCATCGTGAATTCCGATCGCCAAGTTTCTGTGAATAAGTTCCATAAGTTTGCTTCGCTGTTTGAATCTGCAAAAATACGAATTAAAGTTGAGAGTTGAAGATTGTGTTGGAGAGTTTGGCTATTAGAGGGTTTTAGGGTTGGAGTGAATGGTGAATAGTCAATTTGCTGCGTTTGTTAATTTTTTAATGATAGAAATAAGTTTTAATACTGAATTTGTAAAGACTTATCTTAATATTCACATTTTTTAGTTGGTTAAGATACCTTTTTATTTAGTGACGAATGAGCCCTTGTTTTTGCTTAAATGAAAAATCTTTACAAATAAAATATCTATGTTTATCAATATCTTTCATTTTCTTTACATTTAGCTTAATTAATTTTATTTAATTCACTTGTTGGTGTAAAAACTAAGTCAGCTTATTATCTGCTATACTGGGTTTTACCTCTTGACTTCAACCTTGAAAAAGCCCTACCTTTGCAAAAAATTAAAATATGAGTGATACAGTACTTTGTCCGAAATGCAGCTCCGAGTTTACTTACCCGAGTGATAACATGATGGTATGTTCTCAGTGTTTCTACGAATGGAATCCTGAAGAAGCAGCTTCTGAAGCAGCAAACGAAGGGAAAATATTGGACTCTAACGGAAATGAACTTCAGGATGGAGATTCTGTAGTAGTAGTAAAAGATCTTCCTGTAAAAGGAGCACCAAAACCGGTAAAAGCTGGAACTAAAGTGAAAAATATCCGTTTAAGACCGGGAAGTGATCACAATATCGATTGTAAGATTGATGGTTTCGGAGCAATGGCTTTAAAGTCGGAATTTGTGAAGAAAGCATAATTACAATTCACTTTTGATATGGACCGAAGCCCATAAAAAAGGAAAAAATTGGACAGTGTAATCTTTCAAAGACTTAATTGCAAGATTGCTAATGTCCGTCTAAAAGGCAGAAAGAGAAATAACCAATAATTTCCTTATGCTGTGGAAATACAAATGTAAGAAAAAGTTTAATACCTGATTCTTATGTTTGTATTTTTTTTATTGATAAGTGTAAGGAAACGTATAAGTTATGTGTTTTTTATCGATGGCTTATGAAGGCTATGGAAGTTGGGATGATTAGGGCTGAAACATTAGGTGTTTTGCTGTTTCAGTTCTCTTCAATTTAAATGAATGAGATATTAACTGAATCATGTAGTTTATCATCAGTATACATCACCAGTTCCTTATTTCTTGTTTTAATTTTATTCCAGTAATAATTTCCTGCAAATCTACTTTCCAGAACTTCTGCTTCGATTCCGTTTTCAGATACTTTTATTCCCTTTGGATAATAGAAGAATTTTGAAAGCTGGAAGTCTGCCGCTTCGGCTTCACTGAAGATATTCACTTCACCAAATAATTTGGCAACATAAGAGTTGTAAGGATTTTTGTAGGTTTCTTCCGGACTGTCATTTTGAATGAGTCTTCCATTCTGCAGAATCACAATCTGATCCAGCCATGGCATGATATCCTGAAGTTCGTGGGTAGAAATAACCAGAGAAATCTGATGTTCCTTTACATATCGGAAAAGTCTTTCTCTAAGCTCAATCTTCCTTGGAAAATCAAGGTTACTGAATGGCTCATCAAGGACCAGTAGCTTAGGCATTACAGAAAGAGCTCTTGCAATAGCTACTCTTTGCTGCTGTCCGCCACTTAGATATTTAGGAAGTATATCAGCAAATTCCTGAAGTCCCACCACTTCAAGAAGTTCCATAACAGTTTCTCTTTTCTTTTTTAAATTAATATTAGAAATAAATTTACCTACATTTTCAGCCACAGTAGCATAAGGCATCAGGTCAAAATTCTGTGCTACAAACTTCATTTCAGCTTCACCCGGAACAAGGTTTCCTTTGGGACCTAACAGTTTGGTTCCGTTAAAAAGGATATCTCCGCTTTCCCAATCAAGAAGTCCATATACCAGGCTTAAAAGAGTAGATTTTCCGCAACCGCTTTCTCCAGCCAGAGCAATAATTTTATTAGCCTCAAATCTTAAATTAAGGTTTTGAAACAGCGGTTTTTCTTTAGTGTGAGAGAAGAATAAATTGTTTATTTCTAATAGCATATTACAAATGTAAGGTTTTTATGAAAACATAATTTTTTTTATTATATTAGCGGGAGTAATAAAAATAAATCAAAAATGAGAAAAAAACTGTTTTCGTTAGCTATTCCTGCTTTATTTGTTACTGCTGTAGTGGTTTCTTGTAAAAAAGATAAACCGCTTACCAGTGAAAGTAATGAAGTGACTACAACCAAGGATGGTAACCAGTACACTTTGGATACGCTAAACAGTAAGGTTGAATGGAAAGGATACAAAGTATTTAAATCTGAGAATACGAGCCACTTTGGAACGATTAAGTTTGAAAGTGGAGATGTAACAGTGAAGGATGGAAAACTGGAAAGCGGTAAATTTGTTGCTGATATGAATTCCCTGACTTCTGTAGACTTGAAAGACAGTCCGGATGATATGGGTAAATTAAACGGTCACCTGAAAAGTGGTGATTTCTTTGAAGTAGAAAAATTCCCAACAGCTTCTTATGAAATTACAAAGGTTACTCCTGCTACAGAAGGTGATTATAATACTCTTTTGGATGGTAATTTAACGATTAAAGGAATTACAAAGCCAGTTCAGTTTAAAGCTAACGTTTCTGTGAAAGACGGAGAGGTAAGTGTAGCTACTGAGCCTAAGGATATCAAAAGAGAAGAGTTTGGCGTGAAGTTCCAGGCTCCTGCTGAAAACGGTGTGATTAAAGATGAGGTAACCCTTCAGATCAACGTTAAAGCTTTGGAAAAGAAATAATTTTTTTATTTAAGTGAAATAAGTGATTGAAGTCTGCCTCCCGAAAAAGAGGCAGATTTTTTTATGATGGACTTATTATTCAACTTAAAAGTCGTATTTTTGCAAAACATTTTGAAAGGGTAAAATAATGATAGAAAAGATAGAAGAACTACTGATCGAAGTAAACGGCTTCAATGCTACCTCTAAGGAAGATATAGAAAGCTTCCGAATCAAGTACAACGGTAAAAAAGGGGTTCTGAATGATTTTTTTGAAAAATTTAAAGAAGTTCCTAACGACCAGAAGAAAGAATTCGGACAAAAGATCAATACTTTAAAACAGGCAGTTGCAGTTAAACTGGAGGATTTAAAAAATGCTTCTGCATCATCTGTTGTGCTAGAAAAAGAAGATCTTACGAGACCTGCTTTTCCTTTGGAATTGGGCTCCAGACACCCGATCAACCTGGTTAAAAACAGAATTATTGAAATCTTTAAATCTATTGGATTTGCTGTAGCAGACGGTCCTGAGATTGAAGATGACTGGCATAACTTTACCGCATTGAACCTTCCGGAATATCACCCGGCAAGAGATATGCAGGATACTTTCTTTATTGAGCAGAATCCGGATATTCTTTTGAGAACGCATACTTCTTCTGTACAGACCCGTTTTATGGAAGAAAACCAGCCGCCAATCAGAATTTTATCTCCGGGAAGAGTATTCAGAAATGAGGCTATTTCTTCACGTTCTCACTGTATCTTCCACCAGATTGAAGGATTATATATTGATGAGAATGTAAGCTTTGCAGATTTAAAGCAGACAATCCAGTTCTTTACAACTGAGCTTTTCGGAAAATCTAAAATCAGAATGAGACCTTCTTATTTCCCATTCACTGAGCCAAGTGCTGAGATTGATGTATATTGGGGATTAAACTCAGAAACTGACTACAGAATTACAAAAGGAACAGGTTGGTTAGAAATTATGGGTTGTGGTATGGTAGACCCTGCCGTATTAAAGAATGTAAATATTGATTCTGAGAAATATTCAGGATATGCATTCGGAATGGGTATTGAAAGAATTACAATGCTTCTTTACCAAATGAGCGATATCAGAATGTTCTTTGAAAATGATATAAGAACCTTGGAGCAATTCAAGTCATTATAATAAACAAACCTCCGGAGCTCCGGAGGTTTTTGTTTTTAATTACTGACCTAAGAAACAAAACGTAATTAAAAACAGATTTTATTGAAAAATTTACACGTGTCTTGTTTCTTATGCCCATACTTCAGATACGAAAAAATGAATGAAGTATTGACCTGACAGCCTCATTGCTGCTTCTATAATAAAGACAACCGGTATTCAATATATATTACATGAGTAAATAAAAAAGCCTGTAAAATTTACAGACTTGATATTTAAAAACGAGATGATCGTTATTTGCTAAACTTTAAAGGGTATTTTACGTTTTTATAATCGTCAATACTTGCTTTAAGTGAACCTACTGCTAATTCAGCTTTCAGAAGCATCGGTAAGTGGTTGGCATCATTGGAAACCCACATTGTTACTCCTTCTTTCTCCTTAAATACTCTTCCACTCTTTACAGATGGAATAATTTTTAAACAATTAATCGTACCGAATTTTGTTTTTAAGTTCTCAGTACCTGTCACTTTAAGCTGAAAAGGAAACATTTCATCATCAATCCATACATTCATGTTGATAACGGTTCCTACTTTTAATTCCTCAGGGTTTTTGCTTCTTAAATAATAAAAACACGAAAGCATATCCTGTACGCCTTTTACTGACTTAATTACTTTTGAACCATTGGCTGGTGTTTTCTTATCCGTTAAAATTAAAGTATTATTATCATGATTGAAAGCGGTTTCAAAATGTTGACGATAGCTTCCTTCACGTACGTTTCGAACATAGTAGCTCGGTAATCCGCTGGCGCTGTCAATAAAACTTTCATAGAGGTCTTCTACTTTGAAGAAAGCCTTTACAGCACCTGTAGTTTGCCCTGTACCTTTTACATACAGATGAGGAGCTCCTTTGTAGGTCGTCTTTTTAGTGGTAAGGTTAGCGGTTCCGGCATTTAGAAAGCCATAATGGATTCTAAGAGTGATGGATTCACCGTCTGCTATATTGTCTATTTGAGCAGAGCCTAAAAAGAATATAAATACTGCAAAAAGGTTTAAAATTTTCTTCATAATATGACATTTACAAAAACGTTGCCAAATTTAATATCTTAAATAATAGATATTTGACAAATCTCAGCTTTTTATTTAGAATCAATTAAATATGCTTCGCATTAAAATTAGTAAATTTGCAGTTACATGTATAATTAAATTATCTTAAATTATGATAACCACTGATATATTGATCATAGGTGCAGGGCCTACAGGGCTTTTCGCAGTTTTTGAAGCTGGTCTTTTAAAAATGAAGTGCCATATTATTGATGCACTTCCACAACCGGGAGGGCAATTGGCAGAACTTTACCCTAAGAAACCTATTTTTGATATCCCAGGGTATCCTTCAGTGAATGCTGGAGAATTAGTGGATAATTTGATGGAGCAGATCAAGCAGTTCCAACCTGGATTCACTTTAGGTGAAACCGCTGTTTCTTATACAAAGGTTGATGATGAGTGGTTTGAGGTGGTTACCAACAAAGGTACAGTTCACAGATGTAAAGCGATTGCTATTGCAGGTGGATTGGGAACTTTTGAGCCTAGAAAACCTACGTTCGAAAATGTAGCTGAGTATGAGGAAAAAGGTCTTGAATATTTTGTTAAAGAACCTGAGCACTTCAGAAATAAAAAAGTAGTAATTGCCGGAGGTGGAGATTCTGCCCTTGACTGGAGTATCTTCCTTTCTAATGTAGCAAGTGAAGTTACTTTGATCCACAGAAGAAATGAGTTCAGAGGAGCGTTGGATTCTGTAGAGAAAGTTCAGGATCTGAAAAACGAAGGGAAAATTAAATTAATTACTCCTGCTGAAGTTACCGGGATCAGAGGTGATGGAAAAGTAGAAGCTATCACTGTACAGAAAGATGGTGAAGATGCTTTTGAAATTGAAACAGATTACTTCATTCCATTATTCGGATTAACTCCAAAATTAGGAGAGATCGGAAACTGGGGATTAAATATTGAGAAGAATGCGATTGTGGTAAACAATGCTCTTGATTATCAGACGAACATCGACGGTATTTATGCAATCGGAGATATCAATACCTATCCTGGTAAATTAAAGCTGATTCTTTGTGGTTTCCACGAGGCTACTTTAATGTGTCAGAGTGTTTATAACAGACTGAATCCTGGTAAAAAATTCGTATTAAAATATACAACCGTAAGTGGTGTAGACGGATTTGACGGAAGTCGTAAAGAAGCAGAGAAGGCTGTTGTGAAAAAAATTGACTAATTTTGCAGAATTATGTCAGATATTAATATTAAAATCACCGACAGAGAAGGTGTAACCCACGATGTTATTGCTCCAACGGATATGTCCATGAACTTAATGGAAATTATCCGTTCTTATGAATTGGCTGAAGAAGGTACTATTGGTGTATGCGGCGGAATGGCAATGTGTGCATCATGCCAGGTTTATGTAATCAATGATCCTGGTCTGGAACCAATGGGAGATGAAGAAGATGCAATGCTTGCTGAAGCTTTCCATGTGAAAGACAACAGCCGATTGGGCTGCCAGCTGCATATTGCAGATGCTATGGAAGGCCTTGAAGTGGAAATTGCTCCTTATCCTTAGAAAATATTTTTTAATCTTAATAAGAAACCCGTTCGAGTTTTTCGAACGGGTTTTGTTTTTATGAGTTCTTGACTTTTACTTCTTAGCCGGCTGAAATTTCGGGTGTCCCACCTGCCATAATGCAAAAGCAAAAATATCTGAATATTCTTTGAAGACTACATCCAGGTCACTTGTGAAATGTCCGTTTTCGTAATTAACATACAATAAAACGGGTTTCTCAGAGGCTGTACTGTTTTGTAATACTGCTGCAAATTTTGCCGGTTCCCAAGGAGTAATTCTGGAATCATTCATTCCGGTACGGACAATCACTGCCGGATATTTTACTCCCTTTTTAACCTTGCTTTGTGCATCCATTTCGATCAGACTTTTAATATCCTCAGCTTTTTTTATACTTCCTATTTCCGGAATCTGATTATCTCCATTGGCTGAGTTTTGAGAACGAAGAGCATTAGTCATCCCCACTTCCGCGATAGCCACTGCAAATAGATCCGGCCTTTCCGTAATAGCTCTTCCGATAAGAACTCCTCCCATACTGACTCCGTTACCAATTAATTTTGAAGGAGAAGTGTATTTTTGGTCAACAAGATATTCTGAACAGGCAATGAAATCTTTCCATGTATTGGGTTTTTTAGCTTTCATTCCGTCTTTATGCCAGTTTTCACCTTTTTCTCCACCTCCTCTCACATGGGCAATAGCAACTACTACACCTTGCTCAAGCAGTACAGACAGCCTGTTAGAAAAACGTGGAGTAGAAGAGATTCCGTAGCCGCCATATCCGGTGATGTAAGCAGGAGTACTGCCATCCATTTTCATGTTTTTAGGATAGATAATAGAAAGAGGAACCATAGCACCGTCGTGACTTTTTACTTCCACTTCTTTTACATCATATGATGCATAATAATCCGGGTACTTGCTTTCCCCATTGAAATATTTACTTTTAACAACTTTCCCATCCTGAGGGGTGTATTCGTAGAATGTATTCGGGGTAAGCCAGTTGCTGTTATTGCACTGCAGATGATCGTTTTCACGGGAGTTAAGAGAAGCGGAACTGTTGACTCCGTCAGGTAACGGTACCTTTTTTATTGCTAATGTTTTAAGGTCAATCTGATATTTCTCCTGAGTAATACCATTGTTTAAAGCATAAAATAAATAATTTTTAGAATTGTGTATTGATTTGATTACAGCATTACCTTCCGGAACGATGATTTTAGCATTATCAAAGTCAGGGTTGGATAGGCTTGTAAGTCCTATTTTGTAATTCGGTGCATTTTTGTGACTAAGGAAAAATAACTGATCCCCTTTAATAAAGGTTTGAGTAATATCGTCTGAAGCTTTTACAAACTGTTTCCACGTAATTTTTTTATCCTTTAGAGCAGAATAAGGAGCATAGAATAGAGGACTTTCCGATTTGGTAGAACCTATATCGAGTAAGATATATTGATAATCTTCAGAAAACTCAACCATTGGAAATTGTTCCGTTAGTATATTAATTTCGGGATTTGCTTCCCTTGATGCCAGTACAATATCCTGATCAGAATGGGTTCCTATCTTGTGCAGCATTGCTTTCATTTCTTTCAGAAGCATATTGCTGTTGGGGTCTCCGGTGCTCATCTTGGTATAAATAATAGACTGACCATCCGGGGTAAACTCAAAGTTGAACTCGCTCCAGATAGGGCTTAGTGTGTCGTCAAGTATTTTTTTGTTTGTAAGTTTAAAATCTTAATCTCACAAATCTCACCACCGGATTGTGAAAATAATAATGCTATTTTATTGCCTTTCGAATCTATTGAAAAGTTAGTGATCTGGGCATTCTTTTTATACGTTTCGGGATCAAATATCAATGTCTCTTTTCCTGTAGAAATATCTCTGGTGTACAGCTTGGAAAGTTTCTCATTCTTTTTTGTTTTAAGATAGAAATAAAGATTTCCTTTTTGTTTTGCATAGCTGTAAGAATCACCTCCCATTTCCTGAACTTGCTTCATACGGTTATAAAGAGTCTCACGATTAGGAATTTTATCAATAATAGAGTGGCTGTAGTCTGATTCGGCCTTGAACCATGTTTTTACTTCCGGATTTTTCAGGTCTTCCAGCCATTGATAATTGTCTGTAATCTTTGTTCCAAAATAATCATCCGTTACAGGTTTTTCGGGAGTTTTTGGATAATTATATTGAGCGAAACTGATCTGGCTTAATAATAATGAGCCAGTTAAAAATATATTTTTCATGGTGTTATTTCTTTTGATAGTGATAAAGTTTTAATTACAAAAATACTAAACTATGTCTAAGAAATGATGATAGAAATTTAAATAGATATATAAAAAGAGGGAATACTCTAAAAATATTCCCTCTTTTTATAATTAAACTTCTTCTTTAGAAATCCACTTTCCAACAGTAGGAGCCTGATAGTTTCTCATTTTTTCAAGCAGATCATTTATATTGTCACTGATGAGAAGCATATCCCGGTTGACAGCCTTTAAAAAGCCTTTATTTACCATGTTTTCAACTAAATTAATCAGATCATTGTAGAACCCGTCAATATTCAAAATACCGATAGGTTTTTTGTGAAGACCAAGCTGTGCCCATGTAATCATTTCGAAGAACTCTTCCAAGGTTCCATAGCCGCCGGGAAGAACGATCACACCATCACAAAGATCACTCATTTTCGTTTTTCTCTCGTGCATGGTTTCTACGATAACCAATTCGGTAAGGTTTTTATGAGCAATTTCTTTGGTTTGTAAAAAATGGGGAAGAACGCCGGTTACTTTTCCGTTTTCACTTAGGGCTCCATTGGCTATTGTTCCCATCAAACCGGTTTCCGAGCCGCCATAAATAAGCTGAATGTCTTGCTTTGCTAAAGTCTGACCAAGTAAAAATGCCTGTTCTTCATAGATTTTATCTGTACCAAAACTTGAGCCGCAGAATACTGTAATACTTTTCATATTTAAATGTTTTTCCCATTAAAGCTAAATAAGTTAGTGAAATATTCAGAGATATATTGAAATGTTACGTTCTTTTAATCTGTGAGCTATTAATTATTTTTAATGGGTTAATATTGGATGTAATGATGTAAACTA
Organism: Chryseobacterium sp. CH25; assembly: GCF_004119455.1. Classification (GTDB taxonomy): domain Bacteria; phylum Bacteroidota; class Bacteroidia; order Flavobacteriales; family Weeksellaceae; genus Chryseobacterium. Next base: position 110,638 of record NZ_NRQT01000010.1, on the reverse strand, counting down.
AAAATATCCAAAATCAAAAGACTTTGGATATTTAATATCGTTGTTGTAATGTTCTATTTCTGAGGAATATTCGCTAAAATATCTTTCAGGAAGCTCCAGAATTTCTGAGCAGAAGGAATGTTAGCCTTCTCATCAGGAGAGTGAGCTCCTCTGATGGTAGGTCCGAAACTTACCATTTCCATTTCAGGATAGTTAGCTCCAATGATACCACATTCTAAACCTGCGTGACAAGCTACTACATGAGGTTTCTCATTGAACTTCTCTGTATAGATTTTCTCCATGATCTGTACAATTTCAGATCCAGGTCTTGGTTTCCATCCTGGGTATGAACCACTGAATACTACATTCATTCTAGCCAATTCTGCTACAGATTTCAATTGTTCTGCTGTAGAATATTTAGAAGAGTCTACTGAAGATCTGGTAAGGTTAAGAATCTTTAATTCTCCGCCTTTTAATTCTACTCTTGCAACGTTGTTAGAGGCTTCTACAAGATCTGCTACATCAGGACTCATTCTGTAAACGCCATTGTGAAGACCTTTTAAAGTAAGGATTACTTTTTTAGAATCTGCTTCTGAAATAGCTTTGTCAGAAGATGTAGAGTTTTCAATATTAATTTGAAGACCTGCTTCTACAGATGCAAATTCTTCTAAAATTTCTGCTTTAAGAACAGTAGCTTCCTGGATGAACTCCTGAGCATTTCTTACAGAGATGATAGCAACACCTTCTCTTGGAATCGCATTTCTTAATCCACCTCCGTCAATAGAGATCAGTTCTATATTTTGGTTTTCCAATCCTTTGTAAAGAAGTCTTCCAAGGATAATGTTTGCGTTTCCGAAACCTTTATGGATATCCATTCCTGAGTGTCCACCCTGTAAACCTTTCACCTCAATTCTTACAACCTGCCCTTTTGGAGCTTCTGTTGCATAGTTTTGAGTGATGGTAACGTCAACACCTCCGGCACAGCCTATGTCAATCTCATCATCTTCTTCTGTATCAAGGTTTAATAGGATTTCTCCGGTAAGCTGACCTGGTTTTAAACCGATAGCTCCTGTCATTCCTGTTTCTTCGTCAATCGTGAACAAAGCTTCCAATGCTGGGTGAGGAATATCTGAACTTTCAAGAATAGACATAATGGTAGCTACTCCTAAACCGTTATCAGCTCCTAAAGTAGTTCCTTTTGCTTTTACCCAATCCCCATCAATTTCCATTTTGATTCCTTCTGTTTCAAAATCGAAATTAACGTCATTGTTTTTCTGGCAAACCATATCCAAATGCGACTGAAGCACAATAGATTTACGGTTTTCCATTCCTGCAGTAGCAGGTTTTTTAATAATTACGTTTCCTACTTCATCTACAGTAGTTTCTAAGCCTAGATCTTCACCAAATCCTTTGATGAAAGCAATTACTTTTTCCTCTTTTTTAGATGGTCTTGGAACTGCATTTAATTTGGAGAAGTTTTTCCAGATTATCTGCGGTTCTATGTTAGATAATGCCATTGAAATTTATTTTTCTCAAATTTACAAAATAAAAAATGCTTCCGTGGAATACAGAAGCATTTTTATGAGGTATAAAAGAATGAATTAGCAAATTTTAGAATAAGCGTATTCATTTTTTGATTTTAACATCCACATTCTCCATAGATTGGGGTTGTAATAGTACTGCCGTCCGGTTTTTCAATCGTTAGGGTACCTTCAAAGAGTAAGGCTTCTTCACCTTTAATCTTTTTACCTTTTACGGAGATTTTATAACCTTCATTTTCTATTTCCTTGGTAAGCTCTTCGTCTACTTCCATATCACTTGAAGAGATCAGGTTCATAGCGAGTCTTTTACCATCCAGTTTCATATAAGCTGTTTTTCCGGCATCATCTGCATAGATGTATTTTTCAGCTTCAAAATCAGATTTGTTTCTCGCGAAATAGCATGAACATTCTTTGATTTCTTCAGGAAATGAAATGGTTTCAATCTGAATTTTTCCGGAAGGAATACTTGCCATAGCAGAATCTTTAGCAATATTTGAAGAATCTGCTGTTGTGTTTGCAGAAACAGTTTCTTTGTCCTTTTTACAGGCTACTAAAAGAAAGGCAGAAAATAAAATGATTAGGTATTTCATGTGTTTGTGGTTTTGAAATGTTAGCCTCTTGCTCTTTCAAGAAGGGTCATCATTAATAATGAAAGGATTACTAAACTTTCTTCCTCATCATCAATGTCGATCAATCTGTCTAATTGGAATCTTCTTCCGAAGAATGAAGGCATTTTTTTAAGTTTGAAGTATGCTTTTCCATCAATACCGGTAACTGTATAAGATGGATTAAGAAAATATCCTGTAAACATTCCGATGATTGGAAGCTCTCCTACGAAGCTGTCCCAGAATCTTACCCATGCACTGTCTTCCTGTACTTTGAATTTTGGCTGATCTTTAGAATCAAGGATATCATAACTTGCTTTCCAGATAGAACGCATTCCTTTTCTAGCCAATCTACCATAGTTTTTATTGTCTACAATATCATTTAAAGAATAAGAAGCATTGAAATCAATCCATTGGTTGGCTCTGATTCTGAAAAGTTCTTTTGATTTGCTTTCATCATTGAAAACGATAACGTCTTCTTTCAGTTTGAACATTTTCTGACGTACGTATGCTACGTAATTCCCATTTTTGTCAGTAATGTTGAAATCGCTGGATAGTGTCGAAATTTTAAACTTGAAATCCAGTGGGTAATTTAAGTTGTTAAGTACCATGTGTTAGTTTATTTTTTTTTCATATTTAATTGAGCCGCAAATATAGCTGTTTTTTTATAGTTACGGGGTATAATGGCCGAATTGGAGTTTAAAATATCATAATGAGACAATGTATTGTAAGAGTTGCAGGTAAGGGATTGGGGAAGGATAGATAATAGACATGAACTGCAAAAATATCAGGGGAAGTCTTTAAATTTTAAATGTGAATGGTGAATTTTGCTTCGCAAGTGAATAGTGAATTACTAAACTGTAATAACATTAAACTTTAAATATCAAATTGACAAGCGCAGCGAATTGACTATTGACCATTCACTTCATGTCCCATATTTCTAAATCTAAAAACTCCTCTTCAGGATAGATTATTTTCCTTAAATATTGCTTATTTTTGTAGCTATGGATTACCCGAGTAAAGTGTTGGCAAAGGCAGTTGATGAAATTTCAGGGTTGCCTGGGATCGGCAGAAAAACAGCTTTGAGATTGGCATTACATTTATTAAAGCAACCTAATTCCAGAGCGGTGAGCCTTGGAAATTCCCTGATTAATCTTGTCAATGAAATAAAATACTGTAAAGAATGTCATAATTTTTCTGATTTTGACATCTGTGAGATTTGCAGCAATGAAAAGAGAAGTGGTGAACTGATTTGCATTGTTGAAGATGTAAGAGACGTTATTGCCATTGAAAATACTGGGAAATACGGTGGGAAGTATCTTATATTGGGTGGTAAAATTTCTCCGATGGAAGGAGTAGGGCCAAGCCAGCTGAATATTCCTAGTATTGAAAGAAAACTGAATGAGGGCGGGGTAAAAGAATTTATTTTCGCACTGAGTGCTACAATGGAAGGCGATACCACTGCCTATTATATTTATAAAAAGTTTAAAAACTTTAATGTGAATTTTTCAAGCATTGCAAGAGGAATCTCAGTAGGGGATGAATTGGAATATGCAGATGAAATTTCACTCGGAAGATCTATTATCAACAGATTACCCTACAACGAAAAGGATTAATATGAAGCTGTCTATTATTATTGTTAATTACAATGTTACCCAATTGCTTAAAAGCTGTCTTTTATCTATTCAGCAATATGTAAAAGAAGTAGAATATGAGGTGATAGTAATAGATAATGCTTCTACAGACAACACATGGCGGGAACTCATCTCAGAGTTTCCAGAGGTACATTTTATTCCTTCAGATATAAACGGCGGTTTTTCAAAAGCTAATAATCAGGCGATACAGTGTGCAAAAGGAGAATATGTACTCCTACTAAATCCCGATACAGAATTGGAAGGCTTTTACATGAAGGATCTTTTAGATTTTTCAGATAGCCAACCAGATTTCGGATGCCTTGGAATACGGATGCATGATGCTGAGGGAGTTTTTCTTCCGGAAAGCAAACGTTCGGTTCCGGATATGTTCAATTCTTTTGAAAAGCTGTTTACTAATTTTAAGAAAAATAATTCCAAATCTTATTACAGAAATGATATTGATGAAGATGCTATAGCTGAAGTGGAAGTAATGACAGGAGCATTTTTATTGGTTAAAAAAGGGGTTTATGAAAAGATAGGGGGATTGGATGAAGCCTATTTCATGTATGGTGAGGATATTGATCTTTGCTACACTTTAATCAGAAATGGTTATAGAAATTATTACTATGGTAAGGCTTCTCTTCTTCATCATAAAGGAGAAAGCACAGTGAAGAATGATGTTTATCTGAACCGTTTCTATGGAGCAATGCAAATCTTTATTGATAAATACTACAAAGAATCAAAACCGATGCAGTATTCATTCCTGAAAGCAGGGCTGAAGCTTCGTCACCAGATTGAGAAGATTAAGCTGAAGTAATTGGGCTGGAAGCTGGAAGACATGGATGGGTGTAATACTTATGTCTGCTTTATAACTTTCTTACATAAATTAAATTGTAAAAATAGAGTATAATAAAAAAGCAACTCAAATTGAGTTGCTTTTTTATTGTATGTAGAAAAATAATCTTCTTATTTAGCTGGTGCAGCTGGTGTTGAAACCGGTGCAGTAGTAGTTGAAGAAGCCGGAGCAGATTGTTTTGCCGGAGCTTCTTTTTTAGCTGGTTGTTGCTGAGCTGGGGCCGCTTGTGACGGTTTACCAGTGATAACAACGCTTATAAGGATAAGAACGATGATAGTTCCGCCTAGAGTCCATGTTGCTTTTTCCATGAAATCATTGGTTCTCTGTACTCCAAACTGAGCAGAAGATGCCCCTCCGAACGTACTGGAAAGACCTCCACCTTTTGGGTTTTGAGCCATAACAACAATCACCAATAAAACACTGGCAATCATAATAAGAACCATCAATAGTGTAAATATAGTATCCATTAATTCTGATATCTTTTTGAATGGGCAAATTTAATCTTTTTTTACTGAACAACAAAAAAAGATGCTGGTAAATATGGCAGAATAACAAAAAAAATAAAAATCAAACAATGATTTTATACTTAAAACTGAGGTAGAGATAATATAGAAATATGGAAATGACTCCTTGGGGGATTAATTTTCCCGCAGATTTTGCAGATCACGCAGATTCATTGTAGTATCGATATTTTATTTATGAGTGATCGTAAATAAAAAAAGGCTATCCCAAATTGAGATAACCTTTTCTGTAAAATTGTTTTGTTTTTTATTTAAAATCAGAATCCTTGGCCTGATTAATCTGATAAGACTGTACAGCTAGGTTAATTTCCATTCCACCCATATTCTGGATAATTGTGAATGGAAGTTTTACTCCTGATACCTCTTTATAATCAGAGAAATTTGTAGGCATAGAACCTCCTTCTCCAACTTTTATCTCACCTGTCTTTAAACCTGTTTTTACGCTGTAGTAATAAGTCTGCTTTGGTCCTTTTACCACATAAGAATCTTCATTGTTATATTTTTCGATTCCTGCTAACTTAAATTCAGTTGATTTAGCAAAAGTAAGTTCCGGGAAAAGCTCCGGCTCTGCCATAGAAGCTTTCTGTTTGTCATTCAGAGGCATTTTTTGTCCCTGTGCTTCTGCATATCCGTCTTTACCATCAAAAACGATTTTTTGAAGAGTGTTGCCCATCATTTTCATCTCCATCATCATCTTTCCGCCTTTCCCCTGGATCAGTTTCATGGTCATATCCATTCCCTGAACCTTGGTTGTAGCATCAGCGGTAATAGAAGTCACTTTTTGAACTGCTGCTAAACCACCGATAGCATTGATATATTTATCTGCTACAGAGCCAATGGTTACATTTGCATCAACTTTTTGTGCTGTAGGTTTTGCAACCGGATTAGCTTCCTTATCAAAATATTTTACAGGGTATCCAAGTTTTTCAAGTCCTTCAGCAATATCAGAGGCCTTACCTGCAATGAAGATTCTGCTCTGGTTCGGAAGGATTGTAGCTTTTACCGCATTAGAAACGTCCGCAGCGGTAACTTTATCAATAGATTTTAAATAATTGGTGTAAAAATCAGCAGGAAGATCCTGAACTTTTTGATTCAATGCGAACTTAGCGATGGTTTCAGGTTTTTCTAAAGACATAATGAAAGAACCTTTCAGTTTAGCTTTAGCATTATCCAATTCCTCAGGTTTTACAGTGGAAATAGCATTAAGTTCGTTCATCATTTCCTTTACAGCTTTATCTGTAACCTCATTTCTTACGCTGGTCTCTGCTGAGAAATCGGGAGAATATTTACTGGCATTCATGCTTGAATAGGCTCCGTATGTAAACCCGTTCTTTTCTCTGAGGTTCATGAAAAGTCTTGCTTCACCGCCGCCGCCAAGAATATAATTGGCCATAGTAGCAGAGAAGTAGTGTGGATCTTTCATCTTAAGGTTGTTAAGGTTGCTTACAGACAGTACAGATTGTACAGCAGACGGTACATCAACCACATTGATTTCTGTTTTGGAAACATTAGATGCAGGTTCCAAAGCTGCAAACTTTGTATTTGATTTTTTCCAGCTTCCAAAGGCTTTCTCAACCAAAGGCTTGATCTGATCGAATTTTACATCTCCTACAATTACTAAATAAGCATTATCCGGAGAGTAGTATTTATTGTAAATATTCTGAACATCCGCCAGTTGAATTTTATTGATAGATTCAATAGTTTCAAATTCTCCTCTTGATGTATTTTTTCCATACATAAGAGCAGTAGATACTCTTTCAGCAATGGATGAAGCATTTTTTTCATCAGCTTTTAGGCCCTCAATAGTTCTCTCCTTGGCATTTTTAATTTCTTCAGCAGAGAATTTAGGATTAACGATGGCATCAGCCATTAAGCTTAATACTTCTGGGAAATACTTTGAAAGAGAATTTGAAGCAGCTCCATTAGAAGAGAAATTGATATTGGCTCCTAGAAAGTCTACTTTTTTATTAAATTCATCCTTGCTTAGGTTGGTAGTTCCGTTATCAAGCTGGCTGGCCATGATTTCGCTTACTCCAGCAATATTTCCTTCATGATAAGGTGGTCTGTCCATGGAAAGGGTTGTATTTACCCTTGGAAGTTTATTATTTTCAACCACCATTACGGTTAATCCGTTGCTCAGTTGAAATGTTTTTGGTTTAGCAATGTTGATGGCAGGAGTAGGTCCCGGTTTTGGCATTGCATTAAGGTCAATTTTTTGGGCAGAAAGCATTCCTGCAAATAAAAATGCCGCTGCTATATAAGTGAATTGCTTTTTCATGGGTAAATTATTTTTTCTCAGGAACGTAGTTGATAATGATTCTTTGGTTGGAATTCAGATATTTTTTAGCTGCATTTTGAATATCCTGTTTGGTGATAGATCTGTAGATATCAATCTCCTTATTGATAAGGTTTGTATTTCCCATCAATACGTGGTTAGTTGCTAAAGAAGCAGCAATCCCCTGAATGCTTGAATTCTGATTTACAAACTGGTTTTCAAACTGGTTCTGAATCTTCTGATAATCTTCATCAGAAATTAAAGTTGTCTGAAGTTTTTTAATCTCGGCATCAATATCTGTCTGTAATGTCTGCTTAGATGTCTGTCCCATTGGGATAGCAAAGAATGCAAAAATACTGTAGTCTTCTAACCCTTGATTGAAAGCAGCTACCTGAAGCGCTTTTTTATCCTGATCAACCAATTTCTTATACAAAACAGAAGACTTTCCATTGCTTAAATAAGAAGAAAGCATATCTAAAACATAAGCGTCTTTTTCTTTATTGGCTGGAGTTCTGTAAGCAAAAACATAAGCAGGAAGCTGAATGTTAGGGTCAGTGGCAGTAACCTCTTTTTCCTGAGTGATTGGAGCATCTTTAGGGAAATCTTTTGGATATACGGTTCCCTTTGGAATCCCTCCGTAATATTCTTCAATCCATTTTTTAGTCTGTTCAGGTTTAATATCTCCTGCAACCACTAAAGTAGCATTGTTCGGTACGTAGAACTTTTTATAAAATGCCTGAAATTCTTCAAGCTTAGCCGAGTTAAGATCTTCCATAGATCCGATAGTTGGCCAATTGTAAGGGTGATTGGTAAACAGATTTTTCTGGATTGTTGTGAAAAGATTTCCATAAGGCTGGTTATCCATTCTTAACCTTTTTTCCTCTTTTACCACTTCTCTCTGGGTGTCTACTCCAACCTGGTTAATAACCGCATGACGCATTCTTTCAGCCTCCATCCAAAGTCCAAGCTGTTCATTATTGGAAGGGAATGTTTCGTAGTAATACGTTCTGTCGTTAGTGGTATTGGCATTGTTTTGTCCTCCGTTTGAAGAAACAATTTTAAACCAATCTCCTCTTTTGATATTAGGAGTTCCTTCAAATAATAGGTGTTCAAAGAAGTGGGCAAAGCCGGTTCTTCCTTTTACCTCATCTTTTGCTCCTACATGATACATAACACCTGTAGTGACTACCGGAGCCGAATTATCCTGATGAAGAATTACGTGAAGACCATTGGGAAGATCATACTCTTCGAATTTAATTTGCTGTGCATTCAGCATGAGCCCGAAGAAAGCTACGGCAGCAGCCGAAAGAAGTCGCTTTTTCATAAAGTTAGAAATTGTTTATCAATAAGTAGGAAAAGTGAATTAAATGTTACAAAATAGAGCGAGAAGTTGAGAGAAGAAGGTTAATAGTGAATAGTGAATGGTCAATGGTCAATTCGCTTCGCTTGTCAATTTTATGAGCTGCAGCCACATTCACCATTCACGTTTAAATAAATTGAGAATAAGATCAATATTTCTTTCAGCATACCTCTCTACTTTTATAGACTGTAACCATTTACCATTCATTTGTGAAGCAAAAATTCACCATTCCCATTTCATAATTTGAATTCTCCTCTGAATACCTTAATTTTGTGTTCCCAAAATTTTTTGCAGTATGGATTATCTGAAAGGACTCAACGAATCACAATATGAAGCCGTTACCTCTTTACAAGGCCCTCTGATGGTGCTTGCAGGAGCAGGTTCCGGAAAAACACGTGTGCTTACCATGCGTATTGCCCACCTTATCCATAACGGAATAGACCCTTTCAATATCCTGGCACTTACCTTTACCAATAAAGCGGCCCGTGAAATGAAAGAGCGTATCGCAAAGGTAGTGGGAGACAGCAATGCAAGAAGTCTTTGGATGGGAACGTTTCACTCGGTTTTTGCGAGAATTTTAAGAATTGAAGCTCATTATCTGGGCTATCCTTCCAATTTTACCATTTATGACCAGCAGGATGCCCTGAATGTGATTAAAAAAGTATTGAAGGATATGAATATTGATGCCGATCTTTATAAACCAAAGAAAGTTCAGGCAAGAATTTCAACCTATAAAAACAACCTGATTACCGTTAAAGCATACTTCAACAATCCGGAATTAATGGAGGCTGATGAAAAAGCGAATATGAAATTTATCGGGCAGATCTATCAGAGGTATGTAGAGCAGTGTTTCAAAAACGGATCAATGGATTTTGATGATTTGTTATTAAAAACCAATGAATTACTGACGCGTTTCCCTGAAGTATTGGCGAAATACCAGGACAGATTCAGATACATCATGGTAGATGAGTACCAGGATACCAACCACTCTCAGTATCTTATTGTGAAAGCTTTAGCTTCCAAGTTTGAAAATATTTGTGTGGTAGGAGATGATGCTCAGTCTATTTACTCTTTCCGTGGGGCTAATATTTATAACATCCTGAATTTTAAAAAAGATTACCCGGATGCTATTACAGTATCATTGGAACAAAACTACCGTTCTACTCAAAATATTGTAAACGCTGCGAATGTTGTTATTGCTAAAAACTTACAGCAGTTTAAGAAAAATGTTTTCAGTGATAACGAAGAAGGAGATAAAATTAAAATTTATCGCTCTCTTTCTGATGCTGATGAAGCTAACTTCGTAGCCGGAAATATCTGGGAACTTCGCAATCGTGACCAAAGAAAATATAGTGATTTTGCTATTTTATACAGAACAAACTCTCAGACCAGAGCATTTGAAGATGCTTTGAGACGTAAAAATATTCCGTACAAAGTGTATGGTGGACTTTCATTCTACCAAAGAAAAGAAGTTAAAGATTTAATAGGTTATCTGCGTCTTTTAATCAATGAAAATGACTCGGAAGCCCTGATGAGAATCATCAACTATCCGGCTAGAGGTATTGGAGATACCACACAGAATAAATTGATCGTTTTTGCAGACGCTCAGAATCTTCCTGTAGCAAAAGTTCTTGATAATTTACCTATTTATGCTCCTCAATTAGGACTGAATAATGGGGTTTTAAACAAACTGAACGACTTCTGGTCCATGATTAAAGCATTCCAGGTGCTGCTGAAGACTGAAACGGCTTACAGCGTTGCCATGGAAGTAGCAAAACGAAGTGGGTTGATTAAGTTCTTAAAAGACGACCAGACTCCGGAAGGAATTTCAAGAGTGGAAAACGTGCAGGAATTGATGAACTCCATGCAAGGGTTTATTGAAGAACAGATGCAGCTGGAAGACGGAGACCCGAGTCTTTCTAATTTCCTTGAAAATATTGCCCTATCGGCAGATACTCAGGATAAGGATTTAGAAGATGATATGGTTTCTCTGATGACGATTCACCTTTCCAAAGGTCTGGAATTCCCTGTTGTTCACCTGGTAGGTCTTGAAGAAAATCTTTTCCCAAGTTTTATGAGTTCTGCAACCAGAGAAGATCTTGAAGAAGAGAGACGATTATTTTATGTGGCCTTAACCAGAGCTGAAAAGCAAGTGTTTTTCTCATATGCTGTTTCCCGTTTCCAATGGGGTAAAATTACTGATGCAGAACCATCAAGATTCCTGAGCGAGATTGATGATGAATATATTGAATTTCTTAATCCCGCAATGGAGAAGAGGTTTATCAATAATGCAGGGGTGAAATCCAATATTTTTGATGAACACCCATCTGAAATGAAATCTTTCAAGAAGGTAGAGAAAAAGACGCTTAACAGAGGTGAAGATAATTCAAAACCTGCACCGGAGGTAAGAAAACTGAAACCGGTAAGTACAGCCAAAATTATCAATCCAAGTGGAGCCTCTTCTCAGGATATTGAAGTGGGAGATAAAGTAAGACACGACCGTTTTGGAATAGGAGAGGTTGCTTTCTTAGACGGAACAGATCCTCAGAATATCAAAGCAAAAGTAGTATTCATACACGAAGGGGAGAAGAACCTGATTCTGAAATATGCTAAACTAACGAAGATTTAAGCTTAAAAAATAACTTTTACATAATATAAACGGATTCATTTTTTGAGTCCGTTTTTTTATGAAATATCTTCAACTTATTGGAAAAATAGTAATTTTAATAAGGGATAGAAAGAAACGATTATCATTTTTTACAAAAACAAAGTCTATTAATTTTGTAGACTAATAAATATGCTTTACATTTGCACCTGCAAAAAACATAAATGTTTAATCAAATTGATGGAATGATATGAGTAATAAAAAGACTATTTTTTCGGCCTCTGTTTTATTTTTCCTGGGCGTTTTTACCTATGGACAGGAAAAGGACAGTATCAAAACAAAAAAAGACAGCGTTAATACAAATAAAGTAGAAGAAGTGATTATCCTGGGCTCCAGAGCCGGGGCAAGATCGAAGGCAGACAGCCCGGTTCCTGTGGATGTATTCAATCTGAAGGAAGCTTCAGTAGTTCTTCCACAATCTAATATCGGACAAATCTTAAATGCGATCGCCCCTTCTTTTACCTCTACGATTCAAACCAATTCTGACGGAACAGATCATTTGGATCCAGCACAGTTAAGAGGCCTGGGACCAGATCAGGTTTTGGTATTGGTTAATGGAAAAAGAAGACATACCTCTGCACTGGTTAACGTCAACGGTACTCCTGGAAGAGGAACGGTAGGAACAGATTTGAATGCCATTCCTTCTTTCGCTTTAAACAGAATAGAAGTTTTAAGAGATGGAGCTGCCGCACAATATGGATCTGATGCTATCGCTGGGGTAATGAACCTTGAACTGAAAAGAGATACCGGTAAACTGGCTGGTCAGATCAGTTATGGTGGAAATTTAACGCCTACCGCTAATGACCACACCGGAAATTTTGATGGACAGAATATTCAATTAGACCTAAATTATGGTAATAAGATTGGAACAAAAGGCGGTTTTTTCAATATTACATGGTCTTCCCAATTCAGAAATCCTACTTATAGAGCCGGAACAGAATCAGGAACGCTTTATAATGCTTACAACGCCATTGAGCAACGGGCTTTGAAAGATGGAGTAAATCTCTCTTCTCTTTTTACTGATATTGGAAATACATCCAATTCACAGCAAATTATCAACTACATTCATCAGTATGCTCAGGGAGTCAATTATTTTACTCCTGGCCAATTAGCAGGTATCCAAGGTGCTAATACGATTCAGGATATAAAAGACGGAGCAGGGAATGTTATCCAGAAAGGACTTCAGTCTTTATTGAATTTTGATGTTACTGATCAGGAGCTTGCTTACAGAGGGCAGACAAGAAAAGATTTCAATATGCAGGTAGGACAGTCCAAGCTTAATAACCATCAGCTTTTCATTAATGCTGAGGTTCCTGTGAGTGATAACTGGAAGGTATATACTTTTGGCGGATATAGCTTAAGACATGGTGTTTCAGGAGGATTCTACAGAAGACCAAGAGAAAGCAGAACTTTTACAGGTTTGTATCCTAATGGCTATCTGCCACAGATAGGAACAGATATTCAGGATATTTCATTAGCTGCAGGAATCAAAGGAAAATGGGAGGGCTGGAATATTGATTTCAGTAATACTTTCGGACAGAATTCATTCACTTATAACATTCGTAATACAGGAAATACTTCTTTAAGATTTGCTTCCCCTAATGAGTTTGATGCAGGTGGATTAAGATTTACTCAAAATACCATCAATTTAGATTTCTCTAAGAAATATGATGTATTGGAAGGAATGAACGTAGCATTTGGTGGAGAACACCGTTTTGAAAACTTTAAAATGACAGCTGGGGAAGAGGCATCGTATACAACCTATGATGTTTTGGGAAATCCTTGGAACAATACTACCAAAAGACCTACAGACTTTTTGGGCAGCCTCTTCCGGGAGGTTCACAGGTATTCGGTGGATTTAAACCTGAAAACGCTGTGAATAAGAACAGACAGTCATTGGCGGCTTACGCAGATATAGAATTAAACTTTACCAACTGGTTGTTGGTGGATGCAGCGGCCAGATATGAAAATTATTCAGATTTCGGATCTACATTCAATTATAAATTAGCTTCAAGAATCAAAGTGGCTCCTAATTTCAATGTGAGATTTGCAGGGTCTACCGGATTCAGAGCACCATCTATTCATCAGATTTATTATAATGTAAGTTCTACCTTATTTACCGGTGGCCAACTTCTTGAAGTAGGAACATACAGCAATGATTCCCGATTGGCAGGACAGTTGAATATTCCAAAATTAAAACAGGAAACCTCAAAATCTGCAAGTTTAGGATTTACTTATAAAATTCCATCTGTGAATTTGACCTTCACTGCTGATGGATATTTTACTAAAATTGACAACAGAATTATTCTTACCGATCAATTCTTAAGAAAAGATGTTCCTGCTGATGCTCAGGTCGAATTTGATAAATTGAATGTGAATGCCGCTCAGTTTTTCACCAATGCCATTGATACGGAAACAAAGGGACTGGACATTGTTATTGCCCATAATGCAAGATTTTCAGGTATAAAATTAGATAATAACTTCGCCATCAACTTAAATCAAACTAAGCAGGTAGGAGAGATTCATTCAGCCGGATTATTAAAATCTCCGGCACTTGAAAAAGTTTATTTCTCTGAAAAATCAAGAGTGTATCTGGAAGAAGCTGTACCAAGAGTAAAAGCAAGTCTTTCCCACACGCTAACATGGAAAGGAGCAAGTTTCTACCTTAGAAATACCTATTTCGGAAAAGTAACCGGAGCAGATAATATTGATGTGAATGGTGATGGTATCCTTGATCCTAGAGAACACCAGACCATAGGAGATAAAATTATTACGGATATTTCAGCGGCCTATCAGTTTACAAAAAATGTAGGATTAACAATAGGAGTTAACAATTTGTTTGATATTTATCCTACCAAAAATTTACCCGCTTCAAGTAATAACGATCAGTTTATTTACTCGCGCTCCACTTCACAGTTTGGGCAGAACGGAAGATATGTTTTTACAAGACTTAATTTCAACTTTTAATCAAATTTTGTATCTATAAAAAACGGAACCGATTTTTTGGTTCCGTTTTTTACTTTAATGGTTTGTAAGATTAAGTATGATTGAGGCAGATTCCAAGCTGTTTATTCCCATGTTCTCAAATCATAAGCTGCTTCCCAAAAGTAATATTCCATTCTGGATGCAGTGATAAAGGCTTCTGCCATTTTTTTCTAATTTCTTCGGTGCTGTTCTCAGCCAATTGATCGCAGATAGAAATAGCCTGATCTACTGCCACTGAAAATTCTTCTCCTGCATAAGTAGCAATCCATTTTTCATAAGGATTGTTTACTGTATTCTGAATCTCATAAATATAATTTCCAACCTCACGATAAATCCAGAAGCATGGAAGGACTGCTGCAACGGCAACTTCCACAGATTCCAGTGCCGCGGTACTTCTCAGAAAGTGAATATAATGATGGCAGGCCGGTTGTAAAACTCCTTTATCAGTGAGCCCAAAATCTTTGAAATAGGATTCATGAAGAGCATTCTCTACTACGATAGCATTTTCAGCGAAACGCATAAAGGCAAGAACATCCTGAAGATCTGGTATCTTTGCTGCAATAATAGAAAGAGATCTTCCAAAATGTTCCAGGTATAAGGAGTCCTGAGCCATATAAAAGCGGAATTTTTCCTGTGGTAAACTGCCATGGGATAATTCTTTGATAAAAGGCATATCAAGGATAGACTGATAATGTTTTTCTATAGTATTCCAGGTTTGTTCAGACCATTTCATTTTTGATAAGTTTTTGTGGGTTAAAAAAGTGGTTCAGTGGCCCGTTTCCATGACCTGTCTGTACATCTGTTCCGTTTTCTATAGCCTCGTAGATATATTGCTGTCCAAGAGAAACAGCCTCATACAAGGTTTTACCCTGGGCAATATAGGTAGCGATGGCAGATGAAAGCGTACATCCTGAACCGTGGGTATTATTGGTATTAAATTTCAGTGTTTCGAAGGAATGAAAATTCTCCTGTTCATCATAAAAGAGAGAGGTAATTGTTGAAGTCTCCTGATGTCCGCCTTTAAGAAGAATAGTTTTACATCCCAGTTTTTTTATCCTGATTCCTGCAGTGTATAAATCTTCAAGTGTACCTACTTTCATATCTGCTAAAATGGCGGCTTCATCCATATTGGGAGTGATAACATCTGCAATAGGAAATAGCATTTCAATGAGTGCTGTGATGGTTTCTTCTTCAATCAAACGATGCCCGCTGGTGGCAACCATTACGGGATCAAAGACAATCGGTATTTTAGAGTACCCGGCTAATGTGGAAACAATGGTTTCTACCAGTTGAGGAGTATGAACCATTCCAATTTTTATAGCATCAGGAACTATGTCGTCAAGAATTGCTTTAATCTGATCTGCAACGGCTTCTAAAGGAATAGGATATATTTTTTGTACTCCTTGTGTGTTTTGCACGGGCAGAGCTGTTAATACTGAAGTCGAATAACATCCTAAAGCAGAAGTAGTCTTAATATCCGCCTGGATACCAGCTCCACCACTTCCATCGAAACCAGCAATCGTTAATACTGAAGGGTATTTGTACTTTTTCATTTTACAATTTCATTTTTTAATTCATAAGCAGCCTTTTGAGGATTGGTAGCGCTGCATATTTCAGAAACTACTGCCAGACAATCAGCTCCGGCATTAATGACTGACCTTGCATTTTCCAGATGAATGTTTCCTATTGCTACCAAAGGTTTTTCTGTAAGCTGCTTGATTTGAGAAATTCCTTCCAATCCCCATTCCGTAACAGTATCTGTTTTAGTTTTTGTTCTAAAAATAGGGCTTATTCCCAGATAGTCTGCTACTGCAGTTTGTTCATTGTTAATCTGCTCCAGATATTCTATTGAGTAACCGATCATTTTATCCCTGAGCAAAGGACGCTTTCTTAGATTTTGAGGTGTTTCATCACTGTTGCCCACATGTATTCCCGCTGAATTTACCTGTTCAGTAACGGTGATATTATCGTTAATAATAAGTGGAATGCCATATTTATTTGTGATTTCAATAAGCTGCATGGCTTTTTGAAGAAATGCTTCAGTGCTGTCTTTTTTTTCGCGAAGCTGTATAATATCTACACCACCTAATATAGCCTGCTCTGCAACTTCCAGAAAGTTTTTCCCCATACAGTCTGCTTCAGAAATCACCAGGTATAATGAGTAAGGGAAAGGATTTACATTCATGATTTTTCTATTTTTAAATGACTGATAAATTCTTCTTCGGTCATATTATATAGTTTATCAATCAAATTGACCTGAAGGCTACCAGGGCCCTTACTTTCGAGAACAGCAATTTCACCTGCAATTCCCAATAACGACATAGCCGCAGCCGTACCTGCTACTTTATCTTCTGCAACGGCGATGAATGCTCCGGTTAATGCACTTGCAGAACACCCAAGCCCTGTTACTTTGGTCATAAGAGCATGTCCGTTTTTGATGTGCATAGATTGATTTTGGCTAAGAATAATATCCGTTTCACCGGAGATACACACAATGGTATTGTATTGGTTCACCAGGATTTGTGCAGCTTCCACAGCATCAATACTTTTTGCAGTACTGTCTACTCCTTTGGTGACAGTTGTATTGATTTTGGCGAGAGCAATAATTTCAGAAGCATTTCCTCTGATTACTGTAGGCTGAAATTGTAACAGCTGGTGTAAAATCTGATCACGGAATGAAGTAGCTCCTGCTCCCACAGGATCCAGTACCCATGGTTTATGAATGGTATTTGCTGTTTCTGCGGCCATCAGCATAGACTCTGACCAATATTCATCCAGAGTGCCGATATTAACTACCACAGAATGGGCTATATTAATCATTTCCCGGATTTCTGATTTGGCATGAGCCATAATAGGAGAGGCTCCTGCAGCCAAAAGAGCATTGGCGGTATTGTTCATCACCACATAATTGGTAATATTATGAACAAGAGGAGATTGTTGTCTTACAAGCAGAACTTGTTGCCAGAGATTTTTTTCCATTGTTATTATTAAATATAAAAATAGCTTTAGGAAAAAATCCGGAACAAAAGACATAAGAAATCATGTCATTTTGCTTTTCCCTACGTCGGTGTAAGCCGTATCAGGTTCAAAGGGACTCTCTCAATTCTTTTCAGAATACCCCTAAAGCAAAACAAATGTATAAAAATTATCAGAGGAAGCAAAAGCCTTTAACAGATTTTGCAGAAAGCACATTATCTCTCCACTAGCTCTTTCACAGGTTCTCCATAATGGTCGATCTCTGTTTTGTTGATTTGTAGTAATTGATACCATTTTCTGAAAGCTCCTATGAATACAATCAGCATCAGGATCATTGCAGTTGCTGCCAATGCAGCCAGTAGATACTGCCCTTTAGGAATATAAATAGAAGTTACCTGAATATAACCGGCCCAGAAGGTAATTCCGGCCATAAAAACTCCGGGAACAGCTGAACATAATGCATATTTTCCTCTGTTCATTCTTATCAGCATTGTTGTACAGACAATAAGTCCACAGGCAGCCAATAACTGGTTACTGATTCCGAATAAAGGCCAGATGCTGTTTACATTTCCAGTATACACCAGATATCCCCAGGCGAAAGTGAAAAGAAGGCTGCTGATAATAATGCCGGGAATCCAGTTTTTATCGTTAAACTTTGGAACTACAGAACCCAGCATTTCCTGTAAAAAGAAGCGTCCAACCCTTGTTCCTGCATCAATTGCAGTAAGGATAAACACAGCCTCAAACATAATTGCAAAATTATACCAATAGGCAGTAAGCTGATCCATATAAGGGATTTTATTGAAAATATGGGCCATCCCAACAGCTAAAGATACCGCACCACCGGTTCTGCCATAAAGGTCAATTCCTATTTTCTGCGAATAATAATCTATATCTACTCCATGTAGAGAAGGGTGTGTTGCCAGAAATGAATCATAAGCTTCTTTAGGCGTATTGATGGCAAAATAATCACCCGGCATCAATGTACAAGCCGCAATAAGTGCCATCAATGCTACAAAACCTTCTACCAACATAGCTCCATATCCCACAAAAAGAATTTCTCTTTCTTTATTAAGCATTTTCGGAGTAGTACCCGTAGCAATCACAGCATGAAATCCGGAAATGGCTCCACAGGCAATGACAATAAAGATAAAAGGAAGTACTGGTCCGCCTATAATGGGTCCGCCACCATTTACAAAAGCTGTAATAGCGGGCATTTGTATTGTAGGATGGATAACAATTACACCAATAGCCAGCATAATAATGGTTCCTATTTTTAAGTAAGTGGAAAGATAATCTCTTGGAACTAAAAGCAACCATACCGGTAATACAGAAGCAATAAAACCGTACAATGGAATGGCAATAGAGATGGTTTTAATATCCCATGAAAATAAATTATTCATAGTAGGATTCTGCATCAGCCCGTGTCCACCGATAATCCCGGCAATCAAAAGAATCCCGCCTAAGATACTTGCAAACAGAACACTGTTCTTTTTATAGCGCATAATAAGTCCCATAATAATGGCAATTGGCATTGTAATGACAACCGTAAAAAGAGACCAAGCGGCTTCATGCATGGCATTGATACAGGCTAAAGATAAGCCAGCTAATGTAAGAACTAGGATAAAAAGGATAGCGAAGCCGGCTACGGTTCCGGTAGCTTTTCCAATTTCTTTTGAGGCAATGGTGGCAAGACTTTGGCCCTTATGTCTTACAGAAGCAAAGAGAACGACCATATCGTGAACTCCACCGCCTAATACACAACCTATTAAGATCCATAATGCACCGGGAAGATATCCGAACTGCGCTGCAAGAACAGGTCCTACTAATGGTCCAGCAGCAGCAATGGCCGCAAAATGATGTCCAAAGAGTACATTTTTATTAGTAGCAACATAATCTTTGCCATCAGCAAATTCTACCGCGGGGGTTACATTCTGATCATTAAGTCTGAGAACTTTATTGGCGATAAAAATACCATAGAAACGGTATGCTATCGCAAAAATAAGAACAGATGCAAATATAAGGGTAAGAGCATTGATATTGTTTAGGGAATCCATATTGCTTATTTCTTTGGTGAATAATTAATTAAAGTATTGTTTTTATTATGAATAATTTAAACAATAGCCAAGGTAATTAATTTTCAGATAAAAAATATTGATATGTATATTAAACTAGCAGATTTGTTATTCTTGTTTTATTTAAAATTTTGATTTATAATTGTTTGTATTTATTTAATCTTGAGGAATGTATATTATTTCTTCTGTGAGATAATGAAGTCCACCATTTGGTCCGTCATTTTATCCAGTGTACCTTTATCTGTAGTTGAAAAGCTATGAACTCCTTTATCAATAACTATTAGCGAAGTTTCAATATGGGCTCGTTTTAATTTTCTGTGTAATTTTTTTGATTGCTTTAATGGAACTATCTTATCCTGATTTCCCTGAACAATCAAGGTAGGAACACCGGTTGAAGTATACGTAACAGGGGAAATGGTTTTTAAATATTCAATTGCCCTGCCCTGATCTTTATTCAGATCATAGCCGGAAATTCCTTTTACAAGACCTTGTTGCAGATCAACAATCTTTTTTGAAATCATTTTCACCAGAGAAACCGGAATTGTTCCTAATCCGGTGTGGAAAAGTTGATTCAGATCTGCAGGGCCATAGTGATCGATGACATAATTAACCTTTGAAGAATAGGAAGAAAGCTCAGGGCTTCCAATAAAAGTATTATCAGGAGAATAAGCCGCCATTAAAGACAGGTGTGCTCCTGCAGAAGCTCCAAAAAGACCAATATTGTTAGTGTCAAAATTATATTTTTCGGCATTCTTTCTTACCCATCTTATTGCGTCCTTAGTATCTTCCAGTGGCAATGGAAAGTGGGTTCTCTCATTCAAAAGAGTATAATTGATGCTGATGACAGCATATTGCTTGACGGTTAGTTTTTTGATTGTGTTTTCAACATAATCATCTGCATGAATTTCTTTATCACCTTCTATCCAGCCGCCACCGTGAACATAGATTAATACAGGGATTTTTTCAGTAGAAGCATTTTTCGGCATATAAAGATCCAGCTTTAGAGAGTCTCCTTTTTTACTGGTTTTGTATACCATGTTTTCGGTAAGTGTAGTGATTTCAGGAAGCATTGTACTTTTTACATGCTTTTTCTGAGTAGGAGATTGTGAAAACGATTGTGAAAAAAATAAACTGGAAAAGCTTAAAAATAAAACAAAAAACAGGTTTGTGAAAAACCTGTTGATTGATATGTTGTTTATAGATAATTGCATAAGATTTTTTAAAGAAATAGATTACTTTACTAACTCTTCAAAAAGTTTACCAAAAGTAATATTCAGATCTTTAGATTTTCCCGGATGAGGTCTGGAAGTTTGTACAACTGCACTTCTTACAGCAGTCAGCCAGCGGAAACGTTCCGGCACATCAAGTAGAGCAATAGGTCCGCCATCCTTATCACCATTGGCTATTTTCTGAAAGCTTTCAAGATTTTGAATGATGTCATCATAATCCAGTTTGCTGTGCATCAGCTTGAATTTATCAGGACATAAATAAAATTCCACCCGGATGAATTTTTCTTTTTTAGAGAACATCACCAGTCCAATATTGAAAAACTCCTCTCTTTCAACTTTAGGTACCAAGCGTATTACCGCATATTCATATATTTTATCCTCTTGCATTTTTAGCTTCGTTTACAAAGATTTGCGAATTTTCTAATCGGGTTTTCAGGAACTGAAAATAAATCTCACGAATTTCATCAGGAGTTTCATCAGCATCGTTCCAATGCAACCAGTCTTCAGGAATAGCATTGACGATATTTCTGAAAAGTGTTTCATTCAATACTTCATGAGCGAATTTATCTGCTTCATCCAGCTTACTGGCTTTAGGAAGAAGAACATGATCTTTCACATATTTGAAAGGAGTCTTTGCTGCAGTATCAAAATTTTGCCATGAGTGGTGGAAATAGAAAGAAGCTCCATTATCAATAATCCAGAGTTCCTTATGCCACATCAGCATATTCGTATTCTTAAAAGTACGGTCAATATTGGTAATGAAAGCATCCAGCCATACCACTTTTGATGCCAGAAGAGGATCAACCTTTACTCCTGGATCATAGGTAATAGAACCGGATAGATAATGTAAACCGAGATTCAAACCTTCAGAATACTTTAATAAATCCTGTATTTCTTCATCTGCTTCCGTTCTTCCAAAATCTGCATCAAGATTGATAAAAACCAGCTCAGGAATCTTTAATCCCAAAGCCTCTGTAATCTTTCCTCCTAAAAACTCAGAGATCAGCATTTTAACTCCATGACCTGCGCCACGGAATTTTAAGACATATTTGAAATCATCATCAGCTTCTGCCAGAGCAGGAAGTGAGCCACCCTCTCTTAGTGGCAGAATGTAACGCATTACCGTTACCGTTCTTAAATTCTGCATAAAGCAAAATTAAGCTTATTTTTTAATAGTTTTTTTCATAAATTTCAATAAAATAAATTGTATTTGTTGATGAAGCTGATTATTAAAAAAAATATATCACTGGAAAACCCGGAAACGAGGAATTTTCTTGCAGATAGTTTTCATGTGGATAACACAGAAAAACGACCACTGGTCATCTTTGTTCATGGCTATAAAGGCTATAAAGATTGGGGAGCCTGGGATGTAATGGCTGAAAAATTTGCAGAAGCTGGATTTTTCTTTGTGAAGTTTAATTTTTCCCACAACGGAACAACAGTAGATGAACCTAACAATTTTGCTGATCTGGAAGCTTTCGGGAATAATAATTACACCAAGGAACTATCCGATTTGGGTGTTGTTATTGATCATTTTATTCAGGATCCATATGTAGATCAGGATAAAGTAGTTCTGATAGGACATAGCAGAGGAGGAGGGATCTCTATTATTAAAACTTTTGAAGACGAAAGAATTAACGGGTTGATTACTCTTGCCAGTGTAGATACATTGGATCGTTTTCCAACAGGTGACCTCTTTGAAAACTGGAAAAACGAAGGTGTTTACTATGCATTAAATGGTCGTACAAAACAGGAAATGCCTCATTATTATCAGTTTTATGAAGATTATGAAAAGAATATACATCGTTTTGATGTAGAAAGGGCTGCAGAAATGGCTAAAGCCTATATGTTGGTTGTTCACGGAACTGAGGATGAAGCAGTAGATGTAAAACATGCAGAACATCTTCATATTTTAAATCCAAACTCTGAGATTTTCCTCATTGAAGGAGGGAATCATACTTTTGGAGCAAAAGAACCTTGGGATGATTCTAATTTGCCGGCTGATTTGAACAGAGTAACAGAAAAATGTATTGACTTTTTAAATAGAAATCTAAAATAGAAGAGTATCCGGAAACATGATCCGCAAAGAAAGAATTTAAAATAAAGCGGTTGAAATCACGTTATACTATATCATCACTATACTAAATATTATTATGAAAAAATTGATTACGGGCGCACTGACGCTGTTGGTATTGGGAACTGTTGTTTCCTGTAAAAAAGAAACTAATACTCAATCTTCTGTAAGCACAGATACACTGGCTACCGTATTGCCAAAAGATTCTACTGTAACTCCAAAGACTGATTCTGCAACGGTTACAGCTGCTTCAACAAACGCTACTGTTGATATCATTACCAAAAATGAAGGAAAATACCCTCATGATGTTAAATTATTTGAAGATAAGAGCTTTGCAGAAAGGG
Source organism: Chryseobacterium sp. CH25 (assembly GCF_004119455.1). Lineage (GTDB taxonomy): Bacteria > Bacteroidota > Bacteroidia > Flavobacteriales > Weeksellaceae > Chryseobacterium. The sequence goes on along the minus strand of NZ_NRQT01000010.1, from coordinate 87,519 downwards.
TGAAAAAACTTGTAGGAAAAGAGTATGATGAAATGCTCAAAAATTTCAATGTAGAGAGCCCTATCGTATCTGATAACGGAATCTATAAAACTCATGGATGCAAACAGCATGATTGCCCGGGATATGCTACCTCTATCTATTATGATTCTAAAAATGATAACCTGAATGTTTCCATTGATAAAAACGGTAAAATATCAGAGTTTTTAGAAAAAGGAAAAATTGCAGTGTCAGAAACTCTGAAAAATAAATAAGAAAGCAAGTTTTAGTCAGTAATCTGTTGATATATTGATTTTTGGATTATTTTAATTTGATTTTTCATATATTAGTGATAAACTAATAGTATTGTTATGAAAAAATCAAATCTAAAAAACGCTCAGAAATTAAACAGAGATGCTCAAAAATTTATCGTTGGAAAGGGAACCCAATCATGCCCGCCAACCGGATGTTTTAATTATTATTTAAGTGACGGTGAAAGCAGATGCATTGTACCGCCATGTAATTCTGATTATGGCACCATAACGCAGGTAGACGGACGCAATAGATGTTGCTTTTAAAATACAGAAGGAGTGAAAATTTCACTCCTTTTTTTATTGAATTATTGCTTCAGTTATTACAGCATTCTTTTTTACTGATTTTAAAAGGCTCCTGAAGTTTTTCATGGTCATCATTTCACTTGTAGGAGTGAAAATGGTAGTCTTTTCACCTTTGTCCAGTGAAAATTCAGAATATGCTTTCAATGAATATATTTTTTTCATGGTTTTGATATCATAAATATCCATCATCGCAAAAGTTTCATTCTTTTTATAGTCATCCAGTTCACCTGCTGCACGATCTAAAGTGCTGCGAACCCTCATAGTATAAATATTGACCAGAAAATTAAAATCGGAGCTGTTTTTAAGGGTTTCAAGATCTTCCATTTCAGGTTCAAACGGAATATTGCTTTGAATAAGATTTTCTGCCTTTGCTGTTTTTAAATCATAAGTATTGCCATTACTTAAGCTCTGAAATAGTTGAAGAACTTCCTTATCCATCATTTCTCTGTGGTTAGAATCTACCCCGGTTTTGATGTTATTAATCAGCCATTTCTTATCTTTTGAAAATACAAGCGATTTGCTATACACCCCGTAATCTTTCCTAACAGGATAATAGCATGATTGTAAAGTGATTAAGAGAACAAAGAAGAAAATAAATTTTCTCATGAATACGTTCGGATTATTTAATTAAAATCTTCCAGGCTTCTTCAATTTTACTTTCAAGTAATAGTTTCTGTGCATCCAAATGAATATTTTCATCGGAATGATATTCTCCCGAAGGCAATATTTCAACATTCGCAAGCATTCCCAGATCATTTCCTGTAAATACTTTGCTGTATTTGATGGCATCTGGCAAAAGATCAAAACCAATTCCTTTTGTTACCAAAGGTTTTGGTACTTCAAAAAGGCTGTTTTCATTACTTCTTGAATACCAGTTGCTCCCTAAACGCGCTACCATATCCAGTTTTTGCTGGTCCAGATTTCCTGCCTCATTCAGATACTCTTCTCTGATATGGATCTTCTGAACTTCACAGATCACAAGATTTCCTGCTCCACCCTGATCGCCTAAAGATTTTACTTCTAAAACTTTACATTCAAAGTTTACAGGGCATTCTTCAATCAGTTTAGGTTGTACAAAATCGGCATCTTTCATGGTAAGACCTGATTTTATAAACTCATTAATACCTGTTTCATATTCTGTAGAAGCTAAAGAAATTTGCTGTACAATAGGGAAGTTTACGGTTCCGATTACTACTTCCGGTACTTCCAGCACATTTTCAAGGGTATGTTTCGTGGTATTGTCACGCACTCTCCTCGAAGGTGAAAAGATCAGAATCGGTGGAACCGTACTGAACATATTGAAAAAGCTGAATGGAGATAAATTACTGTTACCGTCTTTATCCACTGTAGAAGCTAATGCAATAGGGCGCGGAGAAACGGCCGTCTGCATAATGGTTTGAAGCTGTACAGAGGTTAGCTCGGAAGGTATTACTGTTTTCATAGTTTATTTGGGTACTTAAACTTAAGTATTCAATGTATGTTAAAAAAAGATGCTTCGGCTGCGCTCAGCATGACAAATCTAATACTAACTGTTATTTTACAGCATATTTCTAGCGATGTCATGCTGAGCGAAGTCGAAGCATCTAACGTTTATTTTTTATCTTAAAGTGTTGGGATAATTTTACCGGAAACTTCACCGAAGCCTACTCTCACACCATCTTTTTCAGCCCAAGCTTTCATGGTAACGGTATCATTATCTTCAATGAATTTTCTTTCTTCACCGTTGCTTAATGATAGAGGATTTTGACCTCTCCACGTTAATTCCATCATAGAACCGAACGATTTTGGATCACTCCCTGAAATGGTACCGCTGGCATACATATCACCAACTTCCACATTACATCCGTTGATGGTGTGGTGAGCTAATTGTTGAGCCATATTCCAGTACATGTATTTGTAGTTACTTTCACAAACCAGGTTTTGGTCTCCATTTTCTGGTTGAATGTAAACTTCAAGGTTGATATCGTAGTTTTTGTCTCCTTCAAATTTCAAATACTCTAAAACTTCAGGATCCTGTGCCTCAGAAGAAGTTCTGAATGGCTCCAAAGCTTCAAGTGTAACTACCCATGGAGAAATAGATGAACCGAAGTTTTTCGCAAGGAATGGCCCTAGTGGAGCATATTCCCAAGCCTGAATATCTCTAGCAGACCAGTCGTTGAATACTACCATCCCGAAGATAGCATCTTCAGCATCTTTAGTAGAAATACTTTCTCCCATCTCTGTATTTTTATTAACGATGAAAGCCATTTCCAGTTCAAAATCCAACTGTTTGCAAGGTCCAAAAACAGGCTTGTCTAAATCAGCAGGTTTCATCTGGCCTTTTGGACGGTTGATTTCTGTTCCTGAAACAACAATAGAGGAAGCTCTTCCGTGGTAACCTACCGGTAAATGTTTCCAGTTTGGTAATAAAGCGTTAGCAGGATCACGTAACATTTTTCCTACGTTGGTAGCGTGTTCAATACTGCTGTAAAAGTCTGTATAGTTTGGAATGTGAACCGGCATCATCATTTTTACCTTATCAAGGTCATAGAATGCCTCTTCAATGGTTTTCTGATCTTTTGATAATGCAGATCCTTCCTGTAATAGAGTCTGGATTTTGGTACGAACGGCGTTGGTAACAGGTTTACCCAATTCGATAAATTCGTTAATCGTATAGGCTTCAAAAACATTGTCGTCCAATCCTTCAATGTCTTCAAAATAGCCAAGATCGTAAAGGGTGGCAAGATCAATAACCTGATCTCCGATTCTTGTGCAGCATCCGATATATTCTTTGTTGAATACTGCTACCCCGAAAGGAATATTGTGTATAGAAAAATCCGAATTTGAGGAATAGTCTACAAATGATTTCATAAGTTTAGATTTTAGTTAGATTAAAATATCATCCTGAGAAACTTTCCCCGAAGATGTTTATTTTGCCTTTTTTGAGTAGGAAGCTTCATCAATCCATCGGTCTCTGGTATTAACATCGATGAGGTAGAGAATATTGTCCTGTTGGGTAAGCAGTAGTGTTTTGGTGACAGGCATCGGGATTTTTTTGCCTTCAAGTACATCTGCCCGTAAGGAAACGATGTTCTTTTTTCGGACAATATCACCGGTAAAAACATTGGAACTGCTTTCTCCGGTAGCTTTATCATCGAAAACCTCTACATAGGTTGCGCTGTTTCCTTTGATCACAATAAAATCTCTTTCCGTATGGTCTGCTTCATCTTTAATGAAAACAAACTTTTTGTTGTCGATATTTACCTTTTCAAGATTCTGATTGATACCTCTTCTTGCTTCAAGTCGGTCCAGAATTGCATTCAGTGATCCGTATTGTGCTTTTACACCTAAGGTTCCAAAGAATAAAATTCCAATTAAAAGTTTTCTCATTATGCTGTGTTTTATAAAAAAGTTTTGTCAGAACCTTGCATCCTGACAAAACTTAGTATTTTTGGTTGTAAAATTAAAGATTTCCTCTTCTTTCCTGTTCTCTTTCTAATGCTTCGAACAATGCTTTGAAGTTTCCGGCACCAAAACTCTGTGCACCGTGTCTTTCAATGATTTCGAAGAATAGAGTAGGACGGTCTTCTACAGGCTTCGTAAAAATCTGTAACAGATATCCTTCTTCATCATGATCAATAAGTATACCTAACTCCTGCAGTTTTTTAAGATCTTCATCAATATGACCAACTCTTTCAGGAACCATGTCGTAATAAGCCTCTGGTGGAGCAGAAAGGAACTCTACACCACGCTTTTTAAGCTCGGTTACAGTATGGATGATATCTTTTGTTGCTACAGCAATATGCTGTACTCCTTCTCCTTCGTAGAAGTCAAGATATTCTTCTACCTGAGATTTCTTTTTACCTTCTGCAGGCTCGTTGATCGGGAATTTTGCATAACCGTTTCCGTTTGACATTACTTTAGACATCAAGGCAGAATATTCTGTGTTGATCTGCTTGTCATCAAAAGAAAGGATGTTTACAAATCCCATCACTTTTTCATACCATTCTACGGTAGGAATCATTCTGTTCCAGTCTACGTTTCCTACACAGTGGTCTACATAGAGTAAACCAGCTTCTTCAGGCTTGTAATTGCTTTCCCACTTTTCATACCCAGGCATGAAAGCTCCGTTGTAATTTTTTCTTTCTATAAACATGTGAACAGTTTCTCCGTAGGTATAAATCCCGGACATTCTTACTTCACCTTGCTCATCAGTTAAAGTTACTGGCTCCAAATAAGGTTTTCCCCCTCTTTTAGTTGTTTCTTCAAATGCAGCATACGCGTCATCTACCCAAAGTGCCAAAATTTTTACTCCGTCACCATGTTTTTTTACGTGTTCGCTGATAGGCGAGTCAGATTTAAGTCCTGTAGTAAGTACCAATCTGATTTTTCCCTGTTGAAGCACATAAGATGCGCGGTCTCTCACTCCTGTTTCAGGACCCGCATATGCTACAGACTGAAAACCGAAAGCGGTTTTGTAATAATGGGCAGCCTGTTTTGCATTTCCTACATAAAACTCAATATAATCTGTACCGTTAATCGGTAAGAAATTTTCTGCTTGAGCAATTTTCTCGGCAAATGTAAGTGTTGACATATTTTCTCTTTTACTTTTATTTTATTGGTATGCAAATTACAAAATTCTTGGATATAGCGAAAATATTACGCCTGATTCATTGAATATATTTAACATAAAGTTCAAGAAGTGTTCACTTAAGTATATTTAAGTTTCTTAAGTTTAAAATAAGCTGCCTACATTTGTCATACAAAAAACAAGTGAGAGAAAAATATTTCGAACATGAAAGCCGCAGAGATAATCTGCGGCTTTCTTATTGTATTGTTATACGGTGGTTTCTATCTTTCTGTTAAGCATTCCTGCATCGGGATTGTAGTTGTCCCAGATTTTCCAGGTATTATCTATTTTCTTAAAAAAGTAAATCTGAGTACTGAGTTGATTCACAAAATGCTCTTCGCCGGTTTCTCCTACTTTGAATAGCAGATTCCAAAATTCCTGAGTTTCCAGTATTTTTTTATTCGGTTCATCGGTTACAATCTGAATATCAAAAACTTCATAATTAGATCTGTTATTTTTGGTTACCAGTTGGAATTCTTTGTCACAGAGTTCTTTACTGAACTGTGAAATTCTTTCTAAAAAAGGAGAATCATCAAATACCAGCTCTTTGAAAAGTTCTGTATTATGGTTGGGAAACTGTTTGCAGAACTCGAATGCTCTGGCACAATAGTTATATACCAACCTGGTCATAGATGACAGGTCATCCGTTTCATCCTGATCTTTCTTTTTATGCCTTATGGAAAGGATATAATCATTAAGATCTTTATAACCCAGAAAAATGCATATTTTATCCAAGGTTTTTAAGAACCTCAGATCACTATGAGTTTTATCCTGATAATCGTTTTCAAAAAAACGTTGCAGAGTAACATGGGAAATCGTAGTCCCGATTTCAAACTTTTTACCACCTTTAAGTTCTTCAGCTTCTGAAAGTTCGTCTTTAATGATTTCTGAAAGAATAATATAATGGCTTCTCTTCCATTCATTCACATTCCCCAAAACAGAATTCCTTACCTTCGAATGCTTTACAACTTCTTCTCGTATCGAATTATATATAGTCTTCAATTTCCTTGTTTTAAAAAGGTTTTTATCAAAAATACTGCCAAAATATTAAGGCTTTTTTATCTTTTACTCGTATAAGTTAAAGATATATTTTTAAAATCTAGATAAAAATTAAAGTTAAAATATATTACTGTTTGATTATCAGTGCTTAAACCTTTCAAAAGCGGCTCTTTCAAGCATCTCTCTGTCATCGGGATGAGCAATACTAATGAGCTCCTGTGCTCTCTGACGAAGGTTTTTGCCATACAGGTAAGCGGTTCCGTATTCTGTAACTACATAATGAATATGGCCTCTTGTGGTTACCACACCTGCACCTTGTTTCAGGAAAGGAACGATCCTTGAAACTCCTTTTTTTGTTCTTGCAGTGATTGCGATGATGGGTTTTCCATCTTCACTTAAAGCAGCACCACGCATGAAGTCCATTTGGCCACCGATACCACTGTATTGCAGGGTACCGATAGAGTCTGCACATACCTGTCCGGTAAGATCAATCTCAATAGCAGAATTGATGGCTACCAGTTTTTTGTTCTTCATAATATTGATCGGGAAGTTCACTTCACTTACGTCTCTGAAGGCAAATACGGTATTATCATCCACATAATCATACAGTTTTCTGGTGCCGAAACAGAAGCTGGTAATGGTTTTATTGTCGTTGTAGCCTTTATACTTGTTATTGATTACATCATTCTGAATAAGGTCTATCACACCATCACTCAGCATTTCCGTATGGATACCAAGGTCTTTATGGTTGTGTAAACATTGTAAAACAGCATCAGGAATCGTTCCGATACCCATTTGAAGGGTAGATCGGTCTTCAATAAGTTCAGCTACATTTTTTCCTACCAGCATTTCTTCAGGACCCACTTTTGAGCTGTAATCTACCGTATGAAGTTCTTCTTCATGCCAAACCAGTTTATGGATTCTGCTGATGTGAATCATTCCGTCTCCGTGCGTTCTCGGCATTCTTGGATTAACTACTGCTACGATGGTTTTCGCTGTATCTACAGCAGCTCTTGCAATATCCACTGAAGTTCCCAATGTACAGAAGCCATGTCTGTCCGGTGGAGAAACGGTTACCAGCGCAACATCTAAAGGAAGTATATTTTTTCTAAATAAAATAGGAATTTCACTTAAAAATACAGGAACAAAGTCTCCTCTGTCTGAGTTTACAGCATCACGAACCGGCGTAGATACGAATAAGGAATTGATAAAGAACTTGTCTTTGTACTCGGGTTTTGCAATTTCTATATTTCCCTGTTGGGTAATAGAAACCATCTCTACATGGTCTAATCTGTGGGCCTGTCTTGCCAGTTCGTCGATCAGATAATTGGGAGTACATGCGCTGCCGTGGAAAAATACACGGTTACCGCTTTTTACTGTATATATCGCTTCTTCTGCGCTGATGTAATTATTCATATTTTATCTTTTTATTATAAAATTCCTGACTAATTTCTATTTCATAAAATGCCTAACCTCTCTCAAAGATACCTTTAATATCTCTAATTATTTCAAATATGATAAAGGATATTAAAAGACTTTTATCATATTGATGGATCATATAAATTTAATAAAAATAAAGGATCAAATGATAACATCTGATCCTTCTATAGTTTTTTTTAAGGTGATAAGTATACTTAATTAGAAACTTCAGCTTCTGTTTTTTGTTTCATACTTCCGGTTTCGGAAAAACGTAAATGCCAGCTGAAAGCCTCTTCCAGTAAGTGAGGGGTGTGCCCTCCACGTTCACAGGCTCTGTCAAAATAAGACTGTAATTCTTCTCTGTAATCAGGATGAACACAGTTGTCAATAATCTTCTGAGCTCTTTCTCTAGGTGCTAAACCTCTTAAATCGGCCAAACCAACATCGGTAACTAAAATATCAACATCATGTTCTGTGTGATCTGTGTGAGAAACCATTGGTAATACGTGTGAAATATTGTTTCCTTTGGAAGCTGCCTGAGTTACAAAAATACTTAAGTAAGCATTTCTTGCGAAATCTCCGGAGCCACCAATTCCGTTCATAATTTTTGTTCCGCCGATATGAGTAGAGTTTACATTTCCATAAATATCAAATTCAATGGCTGTATTAATGGCAATTACTCCTAATCTTCTGATCAATCCTGGAGTATTGGAAATATTCTGAGGTCTTAAAACAAACTTGTCTTTATATTTTGAAAGGTTTCCTAAGACTCTTTCATAGCATTCCTGAGAAACGGTAATGGAAGATGCAGAGGCAAAACTTAGTTTACCGGAATCGATCAGATCAAAAGTACTGTCCTGAAGAACCTCGGAGAACATGGTTAAGTCATAGAAATTACTGTCTTTAAATCCAGTAAGCACAGCATTGGCTACTTTCCCGATTCCTGCCTGAAGAGGAAGTAATCTGTCGGTAAGACGTCCTAGCTGAACTTCATTTTCAAAGAAGGCAAGTAGGTGTTTGGCGATAGCTGTTGTTTTCTCATCCGGTTCTGCAATATCGGCAGGACTGTCTTTAAGATTGGTGAAAACAATGGCTTCAATTTTACTAGGATCTACAGGAATACTTTTTCTTCCGATTTTATTCCATGGAGCTACAATTGGAATGACATTTCTGTAAGGATAATCTTCAGCCTGATAAATATCGTGGATGCCATACACTTCTTCAGGAACTTCTGTATTGATTTCAATGATTACTTTTTTAGCCAAAGCAGCAAAGGTCACTGAATTTCCTACTGAAGTGGTGGGAACAATACTTCCGTCTCTTTCGATATAAGCAGCCTCAATAATGGCTACATCAATGCTCTGAAGATTTTTGGTGTGAAGAAATTCTGCACTTTCACTTAAATGCTGATCGATGAAAAGGATTTCACCTTTATTGATTTTGTTCCTTAAAGTAGGATCTACCTGAAACGGCATTCTTTTCTTTAAGACATTAGCTTCTGCCAGTTTCCCGTCTGTGCCGTGTCCCAGTGAAGCTCCGGTCATTAAAGTGACTTTAAGGTCTTCTGTTTTTCCTCTTTCTGCCAGTGCCGGCAAAATAGCTTTGCTGTCACCTGCTTTTGTAAAGCCGCTAGACCCTATGGTCATCCCGTCTTTAATCATTTTTACAGCGTTTTCAGCTGTAGTAACCTTTTCGTGTAGACTTTCTAATCTGATTCTTTCTAACATGTAATATTGATTTTTATTAAACCACCATTACTTAGGATGCGATATGAAAAATAATGATGGCCGTATATGTGAACCATACCTTACAAATTTACAAAAAAAGACGCTTTAAATAAAGGATTTAAAGCGTCTTTTGTATGTATTTACTAATAGTTTTTCTCAATGATAAGAAAGATATTCTATTGTTTTATTCCAACCAAGAAGTTTTGTAGGACGGATCTTCCACTTTTAAAGCTTCTTCTGTAATTTTTAACGGACGGAAAGGGTCTACCATTACGGCATATTCCTCGGTGAATTTTTTACCGATACTTCTTTCCATAGCTCCCGGGTGAGGTCCGTGAACAATTCCTCCTGGGTGAAGCGTGAAATCCATTAAGTCGATGTGGTTACGGCTCATGAAATCACCTTCTGTGTAGAATAATACCTCATCAGAATCAATATTGGAGTGATTGTATGGGGCAGGAATAGCCATTGGGTGGTAGTCATACATTCTTGCGCAGAATGAACATACTACAAAGTTATGAGCTTCAAAATTCTGGTGAACCGGTGGCGGTTGGTGAATTCTTCCTGTAATCGGTTCAAAGTTTTTGATATTAAATTTATAAGGATAGAAATATCCGTCCCAACCCACAACATCAAAAGGATGCGTTGCATAGATGAAATCGGTGATCTGGTTTTCTTTTTTTACTTTAATTAAGAATTCTCCTTTTTCATCCTTAGGTTCTTTGAAAACTGGAGCAATAATGTCTCTTTCGCAGAATGGGGAATGCTCCAATAACTGTCCGAATTCATTTCTGTATCTTTTCGGAGTGTAAATAGGAGAGTGGCTTTCCAGTACGAAGAATACTGTGTTTTCAGATTTTAATTCTACCTGATAAATAGTTCCTCTTGGAATAATAAGATAATCGCCGGTTACAAATTCAAGATCTCCCACAAATGTTTTTAAAACTCCGGTTCCTTCATGTACGAATAAAAGTTCGTCACATTCTGCATTTTTGTAGAAATAATCCATCGATTTTCTTGGCTTTGCCAATCCCATTTTCAGGTCATTATTCATCAAAAGAATCTTACGGCTGTCCATAAAATCGTCCTCAGGAGTTACATTCATTCCTTTGAACATTCTTGGCGTAATATTTTTCTCCACCGCAATTTTAGGAGTTACATCTTTCGGTTCTCCGATTGATTTGATCTGTGTAGGGCGGTGAATATGGTACAATAGAGAAGAGATACCATGAAAACCTTCCGTTCCGAAAAGCTGTTCATAGTAAAATTTATCTTCCGGAGATTTAAAGACGGTATGCCTTTTTTGTGGGATGTTTCCCGATAGATGATATCTCATTTTACTTTCATATGTAGTTTCTCAAATTTAATCATTTTTCATGAATTGGCTGAATCAAATATTTTTAGATAAGTTTTGTGTTTCAAAAATAATTGTTAGATTTGTCTAACAATTTTAATTTCATGAAGCGAATATTATTTTCTATTACTTTTTTATCCTCATATTGTTTTGCCCAGGAGACGGACAGTTTAAGTATAAATCAATATAAAAGCACAGATTCTGTAAAGGTTTCAAAAAAAGAGTTTAAGACAAGTAATATTGAGGATGTAGTGGTTACCGGAACCATAAAACCGATGAGCAGGTCTAAAAGCCCTGTGGCTGTTGAGATCTACAGCCAGAAATTTTCCAGAAAAATCCTACTCCAAGTATTTTTGAAGCCATCAGTATGGTGAATGGGGTAAAGCCACAATTGAACTGTTCTGTATGTAACACAGGAGATATCCATATTAATGGTCTGGAAGGACCTTATACAATGATTTTGATTGATGGAATGCCGATTGTAAGTTCCCTTTCTACCGTATATGGATTAAGTGGGATTCCTAATAGTCTGGTAGATAGGATAGAAGTGGTAAAAGGTCCTGCTTCTTCCATTTATGGGTCTGAAGCAATGGGTGGTGTTATCAATATCATCACAAAAAATGCTTTAACGGCACCTAAGCTGAGCGTAGATATGATGACAAGTTCATGGGCAGAGAATAACCTGGATCTTTCCACAAAGTTTAATATTGGAAAGAATGCTGCTTCATTATTAAGCTTAAATTATTTCAGTTTTCAGGAAAAGATAGACCAGAATAAAGATAATTTCACAGATACAACTTTACAAAGTAGAATTTCGATTTTTAATAAATGGAATTTTAAAAGAAAAGAAAACAGACAGGCCAGCTTTGCTGTAAGATATTTGTATGAAGACCGTTTTGGGGGCGAAATGCAGTGGAATAAATCTTTCCGTGGAAGTGATGAGGTGTACGGAGAAAGTATTTATACCAACAGAGCAGAGGTATTCGGATTGTATGAATGGCCGATGAAAGAACATATCGTAACACAGTTTTCTTATAATTATCATGACCAGAATTCATTTTATGGAGCGAATCCGTTCAATGCTTTACAGAAAGTTGCCTTTGTACAGACGTATTGGGACAGAAGTTTTGGAAAGCATGATATTACAGCCGGGGTAACTTTTAAAAGAACTTTTTATGATGATAATACTCCGGGAACACTGGCTTCCGATGGAGTAACCAATGCACCAATGAAGTCTCCGATCTGGGGTGTATTTGTCCAGGATCAGTGGGAGATCAATGATACGAATACCTTATTATTAGGATACCGTTATGATTATGATAAGGTGCACCATTCCGTACATTCTCCAAGATTCGCCTGGAAATTCTCTCCGAATCCGTATCACACGCTAAGATTCAATTTCGGAACAGGATTTAGAGTGGTGAATCTGTTTACAGAGGATCATGCTGCATTAACAGGTTCAAGAGAAGTTGTGGTGAAGTCTGATCTTTTACCTGAGAGATCAGTGAATGGAAATGTAAACTATATCTGGAAAATTCCTGTTGGAAACCGCATGGTGAATCTGGATGCATCTGCATTCTATACTTATTTCAGTAATAAAATTGTAGGTGATTTTGATTCTGACCCGAATAAAATTATTTACGACAATCTTCAGGGATACGGAATTTCCAGAGGGGCCTCATTGAATGTAGATTTTAGTTTCTCTTTCCCGTTAAGTGTGAACTTAGGAGTAACCTATTTGGATGTCTATCAGAAATATGATGACGCCAATCAAAAAACACAACAGCTTCATGCTCCAAAATGGAGTGGAACGTATAATCTAACCTATAAATTCCCAAGTAATTTAACGATAGATTTCACCGGACAGTTCTATGGACCAATGAGGTTACCTGTTTTACCGAATGATTACCGTCCGGAGTATTCTCCATTCTATTCTTTGGCGAATATTCAGGTTTCAAAGAGCTTCAAGTCCGGATTTGAAGTCTATTGCGGGGTGAAAAATTTATTCAATTTTACTCCTAAAGACCCTCTGATGAGGCCTTTTGACCCATTTGATAAACATGCTGATGATCCCATCAGTAATCCCAACCATTATACTTTCGATACAGCATATGGCTATGCACCAATGCAAGGCATCAGAGGGTTCCTGGGAGTGAAATATACACTGAGATGAGTACTTTTGCTTTATTTTTAATGTTTGTGCCCTGTCTTTGTCTGTCTCAGATGAAGACAGGGACTTTTTCTGAGGTGGAGCGTCTGCAGAAAGAATCTCCAAAACCAATGGTGATCCATCTTTATACAGACTGGTGCTCGGTTTGTAAGATTGAATCCTTCAAATTAAATAAGGATAAAGATCTGGTTGAAATGATGAATGACCGTTTTTATCTGATTAATTTTGAAGCTGAAAAAACCAGAGATAAAATTAATTTTCAAGGTCAGGAGTTTGAATATTTAGCCAATGGAAATTCTGGAATTCATGAGCTGGCGTTGGCATTGTCTAAAAATAAGGAACAGCCTGTTTATCCGTTGTGGATTTTCCTGGATAAAAACCGGAATTTAGTCTACTATCAGGAAGGGTTGCTTACACCTGGTAAAATGAAAGAAAAATTGTTGGAGATTTCGGCTTTGTAAGTTGTTGGAAAACGCAAAGGCACTAATTTTTTTTTGCTATGCGCCTTAGAGCACAATTTTATTTAAAATTCTTTGCGCCTTTGCGTTTTCCAACAAAATTAATATTCCCACAGATTGCACAGATCACGCAGATTTTTTATCTGTGAAATTTGTGCAATCTGTGGGAAAATCTTTTAATCTTTAGTTTCAGCATCAATCAAAACGGCCAGCTGTATGCATGGTTCATCAGATCTATTACTCCAAGCATGGTTTGTTCCTCTTTGGATAACAATATCTCCTGGTTTTAAGAGGGTTTCTCCTTCTTCCATAATCAGATGAAGTTCGCCGGAAAGAATGATAATATAATCTAATGTAGGAGTTTTATGCATCATCGGATGAGGTTCTCCTTTTTTGAATTCAACTCCTAAGTCTTTATCTGGTGGAACTACTACATACCGGAAATAGGTTCCGTTTTTGGGTGTTTGAGGAAATCCTGTGTTGGGAATTCTATTTTCATAGTCTAAACTTGCAGGCATTGTCTGAGTATTCCATACATCTGATATGATGAGTCCCGGGAAATGCTCTACTGCATTTTCCACCTGTTGATCTTCTACAATAACAGATTTTCCATCTTTAATTCCGGTTACGATTCGTCTTGGTATTTTGTTCATGGCTTTATGAATTTTTCATGAGAAGCTTATGACCTTGAGTCTGATTATTTTTAAGAATGGAGTGGGCTTTAAGAACCGTTTCCAAAGAAAGATCACCTATTATTTTATGTTGAGATGGGGCGATTACATCACTTTCAATAAGCTCTGCAATTTCCTCCAGACTATTTTTGTAGTAATCATACTGTTTTACCATGCTGTAGGTGTAATTGGAGATATTCATAATCAATGTTCCTTTGTTGAAGAGAATTTCATGAGCTTCTTTAGTGACAAGAGCGGTAACATCTACATAAGTTCCGTTGATTTTTAATACTTCAGCGGTTACTTCGGCCATATAGTTTCCAACCAAATCAATTCCAATATCAAATGGTTGATGTTGATTGGCTTTTAAAAGGTTTTCTATGAGATTTTCTTCCTTGTAATTGACAATCTGTTGTTCTTTCAAGCCTAAATTAATAAACATCTGTCTGTTTTCTTCACTGCCAACAGTAATGACAAAGTTTTCAACATGATGAGCCAATAAAATTTTGATTAAAAAAGAACCTACTCCTCCGGCAGCTCCGGTGATAAGAATTGTTTGTTCTTGTTGTAATTTCAGCCTTTTAAAGATTTGCAGAGAAGTTAATCCTGCTGAAGGAATAGAAGCAGCCTGTTCAAAGGATATATTTTTCGGTTTGAATGCAACAATAGCTTCCGGAACGGAAATATATTCAGCGTAAGTTCCATTACTTCCCATAGACCCGCTGCCACAGAATACTTCATCTCCAATGTTGAACTGAGTAACATCTGTTCCTTTTTCTACAACAACCCCAGATAATTCTCTTCCTAATATTGGTGAACTTATTAATTTTCTTTCCAGTTCATTTTCCAGCATCTGATAATCAATAGGGTTGAAACCACTTGCTTTGATCTGGATTAATACTTCATGAGATTTTGGCTGAGGTTTTTCAGTACAACCATTTTCGAGTTTAAAATCCTTATTTAAAATTACTGCTTTCATACTGTTAATTTGATAGACAAATGTAAAACGGGAATAGTTTATATTTGCTACTAGTTAACAATTGGTTACTAGTTACCTTGATGAAACTATTATGGCAAAAATTAAAGAAAATGGAACGGAAAGAGAAGCAACCTGTACAGAGGAACTATTTGCAATGCGTGACAGTCTTGATGTGTTAGGCGGAAAATGGAAGTTAATGATCCTACGATATCTGACAAACAGAACCGATCAGCAGATTCATTTTAAAAAGCTGGAACGTGGAATTGATGGAATTTCTGCAAAAATGCTGAGTAAAGAGCTAAAGGAGTTAGAAACAAACCTTCTGATTACAAGAACTATTCAGGATACAAAACCGATTACAGTTACTTATGCGGTTACAGAATACGGAAAATCTGTATTTCCGGTGACAGAGATACTTGTAAATTGGGGAATACTTCATAGAGAGAAAATTAAAGCTTCAATGGGTAAATAAAGCGGCTAATATTTTGTGAGAAATGCACGTTTTAAAATTTCACAAGATTCTATGCTTCTATGTGGTTTAATTTTTTTGAACCACATAGAAACATAGATTGTATACGTAAAATTAAATACATATCATTTTTATTTGTGCATTAGCGGTATTCAATTTCGCCTTAAAAGCATCCGTATAGCACAAAACCTTAGCGTCTTAGCGTTTTCAAACAAATTTTCAGCAGACTATTTCAGTAAAACAGCAATAATAGCCAATATCGCAGGCAATGCCTGAACAAAAAAGATCTTCTTTGTTGCAGAAATAGCTCCATAAACTCCAGCTATAGCTACACAACTTAAAAAGAACAATGCAATATTATCCTGCCATTGTGGATCTTTAATCAGAAAAGACCAAATAAGCCCGGCAGCCAGAAAACCATTATATAATCCCTGATTGGCAGCCAATCCTTTTGTGGGTTTGAACATTTCTGCAGGCAGGGCAGCTTTGAAAACTTCTTTTCCTTTGGTTTCCCATGCGAACATTTCCATCCAAAGAATATAGAGATGTTCAAGTGCAACAATGGCGATGAGGATTTTGGCAACGACTTCCATGATTTCATGTTTTTGTGATTGTAAAACTAAAAAAATAAAGTTAAGTTTGAGTATTCAATTCTAAAGATGGATAATTTCAAAGCACATTTAAATAAATTTATTACGGTAACAGACGAAGAGTATGTTTCTATTTTCTCATTCTTTGAAGTTTTGAAGGTGAAGAAGAAACAGGAACTGATGCTGGAAGGTGAAGTGTGCAGAAATATGTACTTTGTGGTGGAAGGTTGTCTGAGAAAATATTTTATTAATGAAAAAGGAGTAGAGCATACCACTCAGTTTGCTATTGAGAACTGGTGGATTACCGATACGTTTGCTTATGAAAGACAGCTGCAGACAGATTTTAATATTCAGTCTGTAGAAAAATCTACCATTCTTGTTATTGATTTTAAAAATCAGGAATTACTATTGGAGAAACATCCTGTGATGGAAAAGTACTTCAGGATTATTTATCAGAGAGCATACGCTGCTTCCGAAAGAAAACTCCGTTACCTGACTGAATATTCAAGAGAAGAATTGTATGTCCATTTCAGTACATTGTATCCCTGGTTTATTCAGAGAATTCCTCAATATCTTATTGCCTCATTTCTTGGTTTTACCCCGGAGTATTTAAGTGAAATTAAAGCAAAATTACGTTCTTAAACCAGTTTAAGTTTTTTACGGATTAGAAGTCGGAAATTTGTCATGTAATTAAAAGCAAATGCAATGACAGATACAAAGAATCAATTTCCGCAGTTATTTTTAAGGCTTGCTCTTGCAGTGACGATGCTTTCTGCTGTAGCCGACCGATTCGGATGGTGGAGCCCCGAAAATTCTTCATGGGGGAATATGAAAAGCTTTGAAGAATATACAAGATCATTAACTTTTTTTCTTCCTGAAGCTTTAAGCACATTTTCAGCGTATGCCGCTACATTTTTAGAAATTCTTTTTCCATTGATGCTGATTGTAGGTTTCAAAACTAGAATTGCAGCCTATGGAAGCAGTATTTTATTATTGATTTTCGCTGTATCCATGACTGTTGCATTAGGTTCTAAAGCTCCACTTAATTATTCAGTTTGGGTGGGAAGTGCAGCAGCTCTTTTACTGGCTGTTCAGCAACAATATTCTTTTAGTATAGATCAATTAACCAAAAAATAAATATAATGAGCACAAGATTTAACATGGCTACTACAGATGCCGCAGCTTATAAAGCAATGTTGGGATTAGAAGGGTATTTACAGAGTACTTCTTTAACCCATATTCAAAAAGAATTAATTAAAATCAGAGCTTCCCAGATCAACAAATGTGCTTTCTGTCTGGATATGCACACCAAAGATGCTCTTAAATATGGAGAAACAGCTCAAAGAATCTTCATTCTGGATGGATGGACTGAAGCTAAAGAATTTTTTACAGAAGAAGAGCAGGTGCTTTTGGCGATGACAGAAGAGATTACTTTAATCAGCCATAAAGGATTAACAGATGAGACCTATCAGAAAGCTAAATCATTTTTTGATGAAGCTCAGATTGCTCAGATCATTATGGCGATCATTACCATTAATGCATGGAACAGAATTGCAATAAGCACCCATCTTCCGATAGCAAAATAATGTTGAGAAGGATGCCGGGATAGGGAAGTAGGATGTTAATGAAGACTGTATAGCGGCTGAGTATTACCATAAAAAGAGCTTTTCAATATTGAAGAGCTCTTTTTGTATAATTTTGAATAGCAAAATTAGGAAGATACCGTGGGTATTAATTCTAAAACAAATCTTAATGGTTAGTGATTAAGTTTGTGTACGGAAGTACTTCTTCACTTTGTTATTCATAATCATTAAAAAATATATTTAATAGATGGCTACCGGGTTAACATTTACCTGAGTAGATCCTACATAGAGAGGTTGTCCTAGAAC
This sequence comes from Chryseobacterium sp. CH25, assembly GCF_004119455.1. Lineage (GTDB taxonomy): Bacteria > Bacteroidota > Bacteroidia > Flavobacteriales > Weeksellaceae > Chryseobacterium. Next base: position 69,592 of record NZ_NRQT01000010.1, on the reverse strand, counting down.
AAACAGGAATTCCCATACTTTTTGTTTTACTAATGGGCGGGTATCAATCAACTCTAAATTGTAGATTCCCTTTTTAGCCAGCATATATTGGTTGATGGGAAATTCTTCTTTACTTTTTGGATTCGGATAGACTTCAGAAGCCCAGGTATCTCCACCAAAAGCAACAATTCCTTGATCAGCCAGCCATTTTGCAGCATCCATTCCGATGCCTGGCTCAGTTTCCAGGAACTGTTTGTTGTCTTTACCAACCAGCTCTAGCCAACCAGTGTTGAAAAGAATAATATCTCCTTTTCTTAGTGTAAGACCTTGTTTTTTTAAAACAGATTTAATGTCTTCAACAGTAAATTCTGTTCCTCCAGGTACAATAGCTTTTCCATAATGAGCAACCATATCAAGGACTACACCTCTGGTAACAAATGGCGGTACTTTTTCAACACCCAGTTTTTTAACGCCTTCTACAGTTACAAAATCCGTTGCTTTATTTCCGTTATAGTAAATGTTATCAATACCAATGTGTCCGATACCGTTCAACTGGGTTCCAACTCCGGTCCATCCATTTACCAATTCATCATTAAATGTAAATTTATTTGGTCCAATACTTTTTCCACCCTGTTCTCCAGGTTGAATATTGTATAAATTGAAGCTTCTGTGTCTGAAAGCTGGTAAGTTTTTATCAATAGGAACAGCAAGAGCTAATGTTTTGCCTTGTTTTACCAATCCAAGTGCCTGTTTTACCACTTCCGGAGTTAATAAATTAGCCGCTCCGATTTCATCCTGTACTCCATAAGCAGAAGGATACCATGATTTATCCTCAGGATTAACAAGGGTTTGTGCGTTTAAAGCAATGCTGTTTATAGCTAATAGGGTTACTAACCCGAATATTTTAATCAGATTCTTTTTCATTTTTTTATGATTGATCGTTAAATAGAAAGGAAGTTGGAAGTTGGAAGTTGGAAGAGGGGAGTTGTTGATATCGTTTTACAACTGGCATTCCATTGATTGAAATGAGGCTTCCGGTTTTGCTTTTCCTGGGGTGAAAAGAAGGGAAGCTAGGAGAAGGAAGAGAACGTTTTTGAAGTTTTTCAATAACTGATATTTTATTGATTAGATTTAACAGACTGCAAGTTGATCATACACACTAGTGTTTTCAACTTCATATTTCCACTTTACAGTCTGATAAATCATTTGAATCAAAAGATTGAAAGTTCTTGATAACCTGACAGTACTTCCAACCTTCCGGCTTCCATCTCCCAGCTTTTATATTAAATCTCGCTTAAAGCAGCGTTGATGAAGGCTAATTCCTCCTGCGAAAGATTGATATCCATTGCTTTTGCATTGTCAATAGCCTGTTCTGCATTTCTGGCTCCTGCCAGTACTACTGTAATGGCTGGCTGTAAGGTAGTCCATCTTAATACCAATTGAGAAAGGCTTGCTCCTTTTTCCTGAGCAATAGGTTCAATTTTTTCCAGGAAAGTTTTTACTTTATTTAAATCAAATTGAGAGAAATACCCATTTCTGTGGTCATTGTCTTTTAATTTGTTATTCTTGAAATATTTACCTGTTAAAAGACCTCTTTCCATTGGGCTGTATACAATAATTCCTGAATTATTTTCTAAAGAGTAAGGAACGAGATCATTCTCAATAGAACGGTTCAGCATACTGTAAGAAACCTGGTTGCTTGCTAATTTTAAAGTTCTGTTGGCTTCCTCCATTTGGGCTACACTATAGTTACTTACTCCTGCAGCACGAACTTTTCCTTGTTGAATCAATAGTTCCATAGCTTCCATAGTTTCGTTGATGGCTGTTGTGCTGTCTGGCCAGTGAAGTTGTAGAAGATCAATATAATCTGTTCCTAGTCTTTTCAGGCTTTCTTCAACTTCTTTGATGATGTTTTCTTTAGAAGCTAATTTATAAACTGGAATTACTTTCCCTTCATCTTCAGCATCAAAGAAAAATTCTCCTTTTCCGTTGTTGCTTCCGTCCCATACCAAACCGAATTTTGTTAACAGCTGAATTTTTGAACGATCTTTTCCTTTAATAGCTTCACCAATCATTTCTTCACTTAATCCGAAACCGTAGAAAGGTGCCGTATCAATAGAAGTTACACCATGGTCCAGTGAAGCGTGAATAGAATTAATAGAATCCTGTTTCTCATTGCCACCCCACATATTACCACCAATAGCGAAAGCCCCGTGAGTGATGGTAGATAATTCTAATTCTGTATTTCCTAATTTTCTGTATTCCATTTTCTTGTTTTTAAAATTTGTTATTGTGCTAAACCATGAAAGTCGTAAAAGGTGTTGTAGGCACTTGGTAAACCACGCCGTCAAAAATTCAAAGAATTTTTGCCACCCCTCCGAGGGAGGGGAATTTTCAGTCCTTCAATTGAAATATTTGGGAAAATCGGAGATTTTCAAAACTTAAGTGTTCTTCTTAGCAGCCTGTATAATCACTTATTTTTACTTAAGTATTTAAAAGCTTTTGTGACTTTATGGTTAAAAATTTATTTCTTATTTAATTCTTTTAAAATTGCTTCTCCTACGCTTTTTGCAGACTGTGGATTCTGTCCCGTAATAACTCTTTGATCTGTTACCACATGATTCTGCCAAAGTCCTGATTTTTCAAATTTTGCCCCTCTTTCTTTTAATTTATTTTCCAGTAAGAAAGGAACAACATCTGTTAGCTTTACGGCAGATTCCTCTTCATTGGTGAAAGCATTGATCTTTTTTCCATCTACGAGGTATTTTCCGTTATTCAGCTTGATATTAACCAAACCTGCAGGACCGTGGCATACTCCTGCTACAATTCCTCCGTTTTCATAAATTACTGAAGCAATAGAAGCAAAATCTGTATTGTCTGCTAAATCCCACATCGCTCCATGGCCGCCTGCATAAAAGATGGTTGAGTATTCTTTTGGATTTACCTGTGATGGTGTTAAAGAATGATCAATCTTATTTTTGTATTCCTTATTTTCCCAGAACTCTTTGTTTACAGGATCCTTTAAATCAAATCCATCTACTGGCGGAGTTCCGCCTTTGGGGCTTACAAAATCAATTTCATATCCGGCATTGTGAAGAACTTCCCATGGGTGAGAAACTTCACCCAAATAGTATCCAGTATCTTCTCCTGTGCTTCCTTTCTTGTCATGGCTGGTGACAACGAACAATATTTTCTTTTTCATATCATTAGATTTTTGGTGTTGAGCCTTAATTAATCCTATGGTGAAAAGGCTGAGAAATAAAAGTGCTAATTTTTTCATTCTTAAAGGAGATTCGTGATATAAATCTGAGGAGCTTCCTGAAGTTTTTCATCAATCAAAGCTCCAAAGGCTTTAATATAAGGCTGCTCATTGTGTTGTGCCAATCCTTCTTCACTTTTCCAGATTTCATAGAATACAAAATGGTTTTTGTCTTCAATTCCCTGGTGAAGATTATATAATTCGCACGCTTCTTCTTTTCTTGTCTCTTTTACCATATTCTGAAGAACTTCCAGTACTTCTGCCTGATGTTCTTTTTTTGTTTTTATAATCGCTGTAAGATGAATTTTCATTATTAAATAAAATTTTCAATTGAGTTATAGATAGGGTTCCAATCCAGTTCTGTTCTGGCTTTCTCTGCGCTGCATCTGCTATTGGAGGCAAATCCAAAATAACCGCCTGTAGGGCCAAAATTGTCAACAGCATCCTGTATGCTTAAAGATTGAGCAGGTTCCAGATTATATTTTCTGCTGATGATTTCTGCAATGTTTTTTAGGGAAGAATAACCATTTTCGGCATAGTAAACAGATCCACCTTTTGCTTTTTCCAATGCAAGTACATACAGGTTGGCCAGGTCTTCAATATGTAAGTTAGACCAGATGTTTTCACCTTCACCGAAATAAACTCCATATCCTTTTTTCTGAGAAAAATTAACAAGGGCAGGGATTTGGATGCTGTCTTTTTTTATTCCTAAACCTTCTCCATAAACCATTGTGGGAACAATAACGATACTTCTTATGTCTTTGTTTACAGATTGCAGAACATAGTTGTTGATCATCACTCTTGATGCCATTTCAAGTCTTGGCTGCAAAGGGAAATCTTCTCTGAAGATAAAGTCACTTTTTTTACCATTCTCCTTTCCACCAAAAATCGCAGAACCTGAAGTGAATATAAACGTTTTATGACTTCCTTCCAGTGCTTTGATAAAATTATCTACAGCATAGGCGTCATCTGCGGAATCAGCATTATGAATAACAGCGTCAACATCAGAAACAGCTGCTTTTATAAGATCTTCATTGTGGATATTTCCTACGATAGTTTTGATTCCCAATGATTCCAGTTCGTGCACATGGGCTTCATTACGAACCAGTCCTGTAACTTCATAATTCCTGTCAAGGAGTTTTTTTGCGATCGTTCCGCCTATATAGCCGGTAATACCTGTGATCAGTACTTTTTTCATGATACCAATTCCGGTTTTAATTCTTTTTCAAATACGTTTTTCACATGGTCTCTGTAAAGCTTCATATCACGCTCTACATTAGCATTCTTTTCTACATCATGGAAGTGGAAGCTTTCCATTTTTTCCAGTGATACGAAAGCGTTCATTCTGTGGAAGCCAAATAAAGGACCTTCGTCTACACTTTTCTCATCAAAGAATTCTCCGGGAAGCGTAAAAGCAGTTGCTGGGGCATTCCAACTCGTTGTCAGCATATATTTTCTTCCGCCAAGCATTCCTCCGGTTCCGTAATTGATCTCAGGATTTGCTGCATTTCTTCCATCACTCATATAAATACCTTTTGCGTGACCAGCAGTGAACACTTCATCGATATATTTTTTCAATCCGTTTGGAAGCTGGAACCACCAGATCGGAGTGTGGTAAATGATGTAATCTGCCCAAACGAATTTTTCTACTTCTTCATGTTTGTCATAATGTTCACTTACATTGGTGATTTTTATTTCTACATGATCAAATTCTTTAAGAGCGGCTATTGTATTTTCTGCGATGGTTTGATTATATTTTCCTCCAGAATGTCCGAAATTCTGTCCTCCGTTAATGATGAGTATTTTTTTCATTTTTTTATGATTGTTTAAATTTTACTCTGCAAAGTTACCATGGACTATTGTATAATAAAAATAATATAAATTATAGTGATGTATCAGAATAATTATAATTTGATTTGTATGAATGATCAATGGTGAATTCGTTTCGCCTGTCAATTTTTGTGGCCAGCAATAATTCACTGCCAAGGCAAATTGACAATTGACTTTACGAAGTAAAAATTCACGATCAATAATTTTCTTTTTATGGTAAAATGTCATGCTGAATATGATCTGAAAATTCCTTTTTGTCGTGTAAATTTGATTAACAAATTGATAGGAAATGATACAGATAGCGATTTTCAGTGATGTGCATGGGAACCTTCCGGCATTGGAAGTAGTGTTGAAGGATATTGAGAAGAGAGGAATTCACCAGATGTTCTGTCTGGGAGATCTTGTAGACTTTGCTCCTTGGGGAAATGAAGTGATAGAAAAGATAAAAAATTTGAATATTCCCTGCCTGTTAGGAAATCATGATGAAAGAATTGCTTTTGATCTGCCTGTTATTCCTTTATCTAAACATTCTGAAGAAGAAACGAAAGCAAGGTTCACTGCGATTGATCATTCTAAAAAACATATTACAGAAGAGAACAAAAAGTTTCTTTCCGAGCTTCCTTTTTATTTGAAGTTAAACTATAAAATAGGAAACAAACATTGGAATATCCAGTTGGTACATTCCAGTTTGGAAAGTAATGATACTTATTTATATGAATCCGAAAATGATGAGGTTTTTATGAAAATGCTGGAGCGTTCAAATGCTGATCTGATTGTGATGGGGCATACTCACTTGTCGTTTACAAAGCAGTTTGAAAATAATAAGTGGGTTGTTAATTGCGGTTCTGTAGGCCGTTCCAAAGAAGAAAACCGATTGGCATCTTATCTTGTACTTACCTTAGATGATGAAAAGATCATTCCTGAAATTGTACAGCTGGGCTATCCACTTGAAGAAACTGCCCGCCAGATCGAAGAAAGTGAGATTCCGGATTACTATGCTGCTTTTTTAAGAAATGAAAAAGTATCAATGCTTTAATTTTTCGTAAATATATCATCCATATTAAACCGATATCTTGAAAGTATTGAATTATATTAAATTGTTTTGGTTGTACTAATTAGAGCTGGTTTTTAATTGTAATTGTTTGATTTTTAGTATTTTGTTTTTATTCGAACTTTGATTTGTAGGTATTCGAACTCATTTTTTTATTAAAATCAGTTCGAATGTTTTTATTCGGACATTTTTGAAGATTCTCTGGAAGATATTTGTATCAAATTAAAATCTAGAAATCATGAAAAAGTCAAGTCTTTTTATTCTTTTATTAGTATCCGTATTTTGTATGGCACAATTACACAAGGGGAAAATAGATACCCTGCTTATTCCGGAAATTGGGGGAATAAAACAAGCCATAGACATTAAAACAGATGATTCCGGGAAACCCATACTGCTCTTTTTATCAGGAGGCCCTGGAAGCTCTATGAGAAAAAATGCTGATTCTTTTACAAAGCTTTTAAAAAGTAAATTTACTATTGTTCAGTGGGATCAGAGAGATGCAGGAAAAACCTTGGAGCTAAATCCTTCTCCAGTTCAGCCCTCAGTGGAGTTGATGGGAAAAGATACTTATCAGGTTATCAATTTCCTGAGAAAAGAATTAAAACAGGAAAAGGTATATTTGTTGGGAAGCTCGTGGGGAAATGCTTTAGGATTCTATATTGTTAGAAATCACCCAGAACTTTTACATGCTTATTTTGCAGTAAACCCTGTTGTAAGCCAGTTAGAAAGTGAGAAAGAATTGCTTCAGATTTTAAAAGATCATTTCAAGGCAGATCCTATTGCTTCTAAAGAATTAGCAAGCGTACATATTCCGTTCAAAGTAGATGAAGATCTGTTTTATTTAAGAAAGTGGCTTTTTTATAAAGACGGAAAACAATATGTGACTGGAGAAGATTTCAAAAAAGGATTCCTTCAATGGTCAAAAACCTGGTCACCAGCCTGGAATGAAGTAATGAATATTGATCTTCCTAAGACTTTAAAAAAAGTGGATTGTCCTATTTACTTCTTTGTCGGTAAAAACGATGTTCAAACTTCTACGAGAATTACCACCGATTATTTCAAAAAAGTAAAAGCACCTAAAAAGGATCTGTTTTTATTTGAAAATTCAGGACATCAGATTCATAAAGATGAAGCGGAAAAATTTCAAAACACAATACTTCAGGTAGTAAAATAACCTGAAAAAAGATAAAAGGAAGGAAGCTGGAAGAAGTACCGGGCAAATTATTTATAGTTGTTATTTGATTAAATAATTTAAAAAATCAATAAACAAGGTTACAATTACTATATAAGGCTGATTAACTTCCCTCTTCCAGCTTCAGGCTTCCTGACTTTATTGAAAAATGAATTAGTATTATAATTATTTTGTAATTTTGTATCAGAATATTAATAAATAAGTCATGGTCAATTTAGAATGGTATCGTACGTTTAAGGCGATCTATAAAACCGGGACATTGACAGGTGCAGCTGATGCCTTATTCATTTCACAGCCCGGAGTGAGTTTACATTTAAGCTCACTGGAAGCTTATGTTGGATATAAATTATTCGACAGAACCGGTAGAAAAATGATTCCTACAGAGAGAGGAAAAGTATTATTCAATGCCGTAGCAGAACCGCTTACTAAATTGGAAGATGTAGAGAAGAATTTTCAGAAATCTACTGAAAAACATACACCGACCATTAGTGTGGGAATGTGTTTTGAAACTTTTCAGACCACATTAGAGCAATATGTTTCTTCATTACCTTTTAATCTGATTATCAGCTTTGGGGAATATCCTGAAATGCTGGATCAGCTTGATAAAGGTATTCTGGATCTTATTATTACTCCCAAAAAGGATCTTCGCCTAATATAGAACATGAAGCATTTTCTTCGGAGCAAATTATTCTGGTGGGTGGAAAAGATGTAGATACGGAAGCTTTCAAAAAGGTTTTGAAAACAAAAGATGCAGAACAGATTGAAGCGTGGCTGAAAAATGAAAAATGGTACGGAACCACCGGAGATATGGAACATCTTTTTCAGTATTGGACTTTGAATTTTGGTCACAAACCGAATTTCCGTCCGAATTATATTGTTCCCAATTTAAACTCAATTATCCGTTGTCTGAAAGGAGGAACCGGACTAGCAGTTGTTCCGGATTTCTTATGTAAAAATGAAATCGAAAGCGGAGAAGTTAAGCTGATCTGGGAAGGAAAGAAAAAGTTGGAAAACACCCTATATTTCGGATGCAGAAAAAACACCAATTATCAAACAGAAATAGAGCATATTAAAGGACTATTCCGTAAGGTGATGGGTAAGTAAAACCATATCCCGCATCTGTAAACCGTTTTCATAAATCGGGGATGGGTAATTTTCAATAAAGAAATCTTTACGTATTCCTGTTTTTATGAAACCGTTTTTCTCATAAAATCTGATCTGCTGAAAACCTGTATCTGAAGTTCCAACACTTAGGACCTTATAATGGTTGTTATGGGCAATTTCTTTGGCTTTATTTATTAAAATGCTGCCGATTCCTTTACTTCTATAGCTTTCAATCACTGCAATGTTTTTGATTTCCAGTTCAGTATCACTATTTTTATATAAAGCCATAACGGCAATGTTTTCGGTACCGTCATGCAGCAGATAAATATCACATTTGAAAATATACTGATTGATGGCTTCAGTGGTTTCATCTGCCAGTAATAATAGTTCGTAAGGGATTTCTGAATCCTTTTCAATTGTATTAAAAGTATACTGTTCAATCTTTAAACTCATGTAAATAATTGTATAACCAACCAGGTTTGTTGGGACATTTATACAAAAGTAGGGAAAATAGAGATTGGAAGCTAATAGGAGAGATCTGTGATTTTTTTGTTGGAAAGCGCAAGGGCGCAAAGAGTATAAGGAAATTATACTGTTTTTACGGCGCAAGAAAATCGAAGATTTTCAGCAATGTGAAGCTACTGATATTTTGCCACGAATGCACGAATAAATAGTTTATATACTACCAAAAGCCTATATATCTATGTGGTAAGAAAAATAAAACTACATAGGTACATAGATCATATACGTAAAATTAATCACGAATCATTTTTATCCGTGCATTCGTGGCCTTAAATAAGCGGTATACAATTTTATCGAAGATAAAATCCTTGCGCCTTATAACATATTCAAAGGAAAAATTCTTAGCGCCTTAGCGTTATTCCAACATAACCGTAAACACAGACTAAATAACATTTTTTAACAAAAAACAGTAAAATTGGTAAGTCAGAGTTCCGTTTTTTTATTGCAAATTTGTTTAATCACTTTATATTAATCATTAAAATAAAGATTTATGCAAAAGAAAACCTATACAGGACAACCTGTAGTGACTTTAAATAATGGCGTAGATATTCCTGCTTTAGGCTTTGGAGTATGGCAGATGGAAGACCTTAAAGAATGCGAAAATGCTGTTGTCAAAGCTATCCAAACTGGATACAGAATGATTGATACAGCGGCTATTTATCAAAATGAAACAGCTGTAGGGGCAGCGGTAAAAAATAGTGGAGTAGACAGAGATGAATTATTTATCACCTCTAAAGTCTGGGTTCAGGATCATGGATATGAAAAAGCAAAAAGTGCATTTCAGAGAACATTGAACAGATTGCAGATGGATTATTTGGATATGTATCTTATCCACTGGCCGTATGGCGATTTTATCGGAACATGGAAGGCTTTGGAAGAACTGTATCAGGAAGGTAAAATTAAAGCCATTGGGGTCTGCAACTTCACAATCGAAAAGCTTGAAGAGTTAAAAGCAAATTCAACAATTCTCCCGGTTATCAACCAGATTGAGCTGCATCCTGTATTCCAACAAAAAGAGTTGCAGGTGTATGATAGAGATAATAATATTGTAACACAGCCCTGGAGCCCGCTTGGAAACGGAAATGTAAACCTTTTAAACAATGCTGATCTGAAGGCAATTGCAGATAAATATGGTAAAACAGTAGCTCAGGTAATTTTAAGATGGCATTTACAGGAAGGTTTTGTAGTGATTCCAAAATCTGTAACTCCATCAAGAATTGAAGAAAACTTTAATGTATTTGATTTTGAACTCACGGAAGACGAAATGAACACTGTTCGTTCTTTAGATACAGGGAATAGACTATTCTTTGATCCGAAAGATCCGGAATGGGAACAGAAAATGCTTAAGTCTGTAGCAGATATTTAAGCTTAATTAAAATTATATTTCCCGCAGATTTCACAAATTTCACAGATCAAAAATCTGCGTGATCTGTGAAATCTGTGGGATTTTTATTTTCTGCTCTGGGTGTGAGGAATGTCATACTCTGCTGAAAGTGAGGTATTCTTATTTTTTGTACCTTTTTATTTAAATATTTTTTTATGCTTTGGCCGGAAACAATCAGTAAAAAACTAGGGGTTAAATATCCTGTTATTCAGGCTCCGATGTTTGGAGTGAGTACCGTACAGATGGTTGCAGCAGCAGCTCGTGCAGAATGTCTGGGATCTTTGGCATTAGCTGATCTTTCAGCCGATGAATCTATTGAATTAATCAGAAATACAAGAAAACTAACGGACAGGTCTTTTGTTGCTAATATTTTTGTACATCACATTCCTGAAATAACAGATCCTTTAAAAAATAAATTTGTTACAACCAGACTATTTTTAGAACAGCTGGCGAAGGATAATGGCATTGATGTAAGCCTTCCTGATCTGGAAGATCTTAAAGTGAGATCCTACCATGAGTTGGTAGATGCAGTTATAGAAGAAAACTGTAAAATCTTAAGCTTTACTTTTGGAAATCTTGACGATCAAAGTATTCAGAAACTGAAAGAAAACGGAGTAACACTTATTGGTACCTGTACATCTGTAAATGAAGCGCTGATCTTGGAAAAATCAGGAATTGATATCATTTGTGTACAAGGAACAGAGGCAGGTGGTCACAGGGGAACTTTTGATCCGGACGATGTTCTACAGATTGGCGGGTTATCTTTATTATCCCAGGTATATGACCATGTGAGGGTTCCTTTGATCTATGCAGGCGGAATTTATAATCGCAAAACTTTACAGGCTGTAAAAGAGTTGGGAGCACAGGGATTTCAGGTGGGGAACCTTTTATTGGCCTCTCAGGAAAGTGCTTTAGAGCCTTTTGAAAAAGAAAGACTTAAAAAAGTAAGAGAGGATGAGATTATATTGACGAAAAGCTTTTCAGGAAGATATGCAAGAGGAGTTAGAAATAAATATATTGAAGCCGTTGAAGATTCTGAATATATTTTACCTTATCCTTATCAGAATAAACTGACCAATGCTTTACGTAAAGCGGCAAAACTTAAGCAGAATACAGATTTTGTAGGGATCTGGGTAGGTCAGTCTATTCATCAGTATAGTGAATACTCTACAGAAGAAATTTTGAAAAATCTGATTAAGGAATGTGAAAGATAGATCAGTATGTTTTCCATTTGACTGTAATTTTATATTTTCGTAACTCAGTATCATTCTGATGTACCGGAAAGCTTCTTTTATTGAATTTCTTTCAGGAATATCTTTTATGATTCTATATAAAAACTAAACTATAGAAAAAATGAAATTTTCAGAAGGAATTCAGAGATCACTTCCGTTCGGCTATCTGTTTCTTGTCGTAATGGGGATATTAAAAGAAAGTGTCTTCTACTATCAGATAGGCATTAATATTCTAAAATACTCCACAATTATGGACATTCTTATAAGTCCTATTGCTACTTTAACGTCGCATCCGGTTATATTAATTGCTCTTATTGTCATCATTGTATTCTCATTTGCCTTTCCCTCTTTTTTATCAAAACAGAGTAATCAAAATAAGAAATGGGCGCAGAAAATGGCAGCTCTTAAAGATCATGAAAATATGAGCAAGGAGGCTGTTGAGAATCATTTTACCAATATGTTTGTAAGATTTACAGCCATGATGTTATTGTCTTTCTTTGTAGGAATAGGATGGGGAGAAGGAATGGGATTAACAAAAAAGATAAAAGAGAAGAGTCTTAAATATGACTATACATTAAATAGCGGTGATGAAAATCCTGAGCAGATATACTTAATAGGATCAAACAGTATGTATTATATTTATCTGGTAAAAGGAAATAATACAATAAAAATTGCTCCGGTAGGATCTATCAAAAGTATTGAGCTTACCCACAACAGAAAATTGAATAATTAATAACACATAACAGATAGAAATAACATCTAATAAAAAAGCTTCAGAAATATAATCTGAAGCTTTTTATTTATTTTGTTAAATCCAGTCCGCCAAAGTTTCCGGAACTCATCATCAGATAAACACCATCTGTTTTATCTAATGTATTCCAGTACGCGTGAAGATCTTCAGCATTGGTGAAAACCCTTAGATTTCCATTTTTAAATTTTTCTTTAATGAACTCTGGAGAGATAGGCTCCATTCTTTTGATTTTTAAAGCATCTTCAGAATAGAAAACGATAGCCTCATCCAATCCGTCCATAGCGTGGTCATACTGCTCTAAAAAGGCAGGATTTAAGCTGGAATAAGTATGCAGTTCAAGGAAACCATATTTCTTTTCATTTTTAAACTGCTCCTTAAATGCTTTTACAGCAGCCTTCACCTTGCTTGGTGCATGGGCAAAGTCTTTATACAATGTCCCTTTATCATCTCTTTCTACCTTTTCCAGACGTTTGGAAGCTCCTTTAAAGCTCATGATAGCTTCATAGAAGTCTTCATCCATAATTCCCAGCTGCTGGCAGATATGTCTTGCTCCTTCCATATTCAGCAGGTTGTGGGCTCCAAAAACAGAAAGTGGAACATCTCCCATTTCGGTTTTTAAATACACTTTCCCGTTATTGATTTCATATTCAGGAGTTTTATAAGGGATTTTTCTGAAGTAATTTTCAGCATTTTCCACTACTTTTACTACTTCCGGATCTTCTTCATTGTACACTAAAACACCGCCGGGAGTAATGCTTGCTACAAATTTTCTGAATTGTTCAATATAATCATCAAATGTCTTGAAAACATTGATGTGATCCCAAGCAATTCCGCTCATTAAAGCAATATTCGGTTGATATAATAAAAATTTGGAACGAAGATCAATAGGAGAAGAAAGATATTCGTCACCTTCCAGTACCATAAAATCGTTATCCTGAGTAAGTTTCACCATACAGTCGAAACCTTCCAATTGGGCTCCCACCATGAAGTCCACATCTTTCTGATGGAAATTCAGAACGTGAAGGATCATAGAAGTAATGGTTGTTTTCCCGTGCGATCCGGCAATAACCACTCTTGTTTTATTTTTAGACTGCTCGTAAAGAAATTCCGGGTAAGAATATATTTTTAACCCCAGTTCTTTTGCTTTTGCCAGCTCAGGATTATCCTGGTGAGCATGCATTCCAAGGATCACAGCATCAATATCCGATGTGATTTTTTCCGGGAACCAACCCATTTCCTGAGGCAATATTCCCTTTTTCTCCAATCTGGATTTTGATGGCTCAAAAATAGCATCATCTGAACCGGTAACCTGATATCCTTTATCTTTTAATGCGATGGCAAGATTGTGCATGGCGCTTCCGCCAATAGCAATGAAGTGGGTTTTCAATTGTATTTACTGTTTTTTAACATTAGTATTAATGATCTGCTGGAAAGCATCAAGAATATTATTCCAGTTCGTCTGATAATTGGGAATAATCATACTTGCATCCGATTTACTGCCTTCGTTAGGACCTTTTTTGATATTAATCGAAGTAGAAATATTATCGTATAATTTCTTGCGATCTTCCTGTATTCTTCTGAAATTATTCTGAGAAAGAACCTGATCCAGTTTCTTCAGATCTTCATTTGAAATTTTAAAGTCCTGTTTGTATTTTTTTCCCTGGCCTTCAAAAGAGTAATGTACATTATTTCCTTTAATCAGCAAATTTTCATATACAGGAGCAAAGCCACCACTTTTCGAATAACTGATATCGAAATCCGAATATACTTTTTGGCTGTTGCACGAAACTAATACTATGAGGGCGAATAAAATTCCGATTATTCTGTTCATATTTTAATTATTTGAGTCCTTTTGTTCTAATTTTTTAGCTTTAAGTTCTTCATCATAATTGTGTAATACATTGAAGTCTTCTGTCTGCTCAATGGCAGTCATAATCTTCAATAAAATTTCCGGTGCTTTTTCATTATCATAATCAATATCCAGAGGAGCCTTAAATTCCATGGTAGGTTTTACACCGGTTACCTTTACACGGAGTCCTTTTTTATCAAAAGCCCTTCTGAATCCGTTAATTTTGATCGGGATTACAATTGGGCGCTGGTTTTTAACCAATTTGGCAGTACCTCTTCGTCCCTGGGCAAAGGCAGATGTGGTTCCTTGAGGGAAGGTGGCTACCCAGCCATTGTCCAGTGCTTTCATGATATTGTCTACCTCAGTCATGTCTACCATTCTGTTGACATTTTTTCCTTCTGCTCTCCAGGTTCTTTTTACGGTTACAGCCCCTGCAATTTTGAAGATTTTAGGAAGAATACCTTTATTCATGGTCTCTTCTGCTGCTACATAGTAAAAATCAATCTTTGGATTCAACAGATAGATAGGATTTTTAATTGTATTTAAATATCCATTATTTACGGCACAGAAAGCATGGTACATTGCAGCTACATCTGCAAAATAAGTTTGATGGTTAGATACAAACAATACATTGGAGTCCGGCAGATCTACAAGGTGCTCTGTTCCGGTAATTTTTAACTTATTAAAGCCGTTGAACCTTCTGTAGGATACAACTCCTAAAATAAAAATAATAAACCTTTTTAAAAAATAAGGTGTTCCGAATGCATCGGTGAAAATATTTTTTTTCGCCATTTTTCAATTAAACACGGTAGTGCAAAGTTACATTTTTTTCAGCAACTGGCTGAATTCACTTAATATCATTGCTGTAGCACCCCAGATAATATATCCGTTGAAATTGATGACAGGAACTTCACTTCCGCCGGCACTTGGAAGTGCCATAATTTCAGGGGTATCCGACAGATTTAAAAAAGAAGTGATTGGAAACTCAATAGTCTCCACAGCTTCAGTCTGCTGAAGAACGAAGAGCGGGTTCTTTTTAGTATACGAAATATAAGGATATACGTAAAAATTACTTGGCGGTATGTAGATAGGAGACATTTCTCTGATAATTCTTATATAATGCTTATCAATCCCAATTTCTTCGGAGGTCTCACGAACTGCAGTCTCAGCAAAATCGCGATCCATCT
The DNA here is from genome assembly GCF_004119455.1 of Chryseobacterium sp. CH25. GTDB lineage: Bacteria > Bacteroidota > Bacteroidia > Flavobacteriales > Weeksellaceae > Chryseobacterium. The sequence continues at coordinate 54,252 of NZ_NRQT01000010.1, read as the reverse complement.
CTTCACGCTTTCCGCCAGGCAATGAGATCTGCCCACTGTGTCTGTCGTGCTCATTGATGGTTCTTTGGATCAGAGGAAAATACCATTCGTTATCCTTCAGATACAATACGATATTTACTGCTGCAAATTTGGGATTTTTTGCAAGTACTTCATCATAGGTAAAAACGGGACGGTAGGGAGGTGAGAATACTCCATGGGCGGGTTCACCGGGAAGCTCTACACTTTTTATTTTCCTTAATAAATCTTTTCCAAAATTTTCCATAGCTCAAATTTAACAATATATTCCTGAAGAAATAAAGGCCTTAACATTAATTAACCAATGGGAGCCGTCAATAGTCAATTTTGCTTCGCAAGTGAATGGTGAATACTTGTTCCTTATAAAAATTGACTGGCGAAGCGAATTGACCATTCATCATTCATATTCGGTATACTGTATTTCTACGTAACTGAAATCCGTGATGCTGAAAATACCAAAAATGGTGAGCTTTGAAACCAAAAATGGTGACTTTTATAATTTACACTTTGATGGTGGTTTCTCACTTGCCTATAGCGTATACCTTTGTCTTACTATTAACCAATTAATTTTTACTAAGATGAAAAATTTACTTACAGGTGTGTTTACACTAATCGCCATGAGTTTCGGTTTCGCACAAGCTAATATTGATGTGACAACCCAAATTGGAAACCTGAACGTAGCAACTGTAGACCAGACAGGTCTTCTGAACATGAATTCTCTAACACAGAATGGGAACCGTAATACTGCAGATATTGATCAGGTAGGTATCATCAATATGAATACTGCCGTGAGTAATGGAAACAGAAACTCGATAGATGTAGATCAAATCGGTATCGGAAACTCAAATAATGTGAGCCAGACAGGTAATAGAAATGATGCTTCAACCTGGCAGCTTGGTCTTTTCAATTCAACTCAACAAATTCAACTTGGAAGAAGAAATGAAGCTTCTTCAGTACAGATTGGGGTAGGTAACGGTGTATTCCAATATCAGGATGGAAGAAGAAACGATGCTTCTGCTGTTCAGGTAGGTAGTGGTAACATGGCTTATCAGGTTCAGATAGGTAGACGAAATGAAGCTGATGGTCTTCAGATTGGTGCAAACAATATGCTTATCCAATATCAGGCAGGTAATGATAACGTTGCTAACCATACTCAGGTAGGTAGCAGTAATATTGCAGCTGCTGCTCAGATTGGTGATGATAATACCGCTGTAGGATTACAGGTAGGTAGTGCCAACCAATTATATCAAGTTCAATTAGGAGATTCTAACACTGCAATTGATCTTCAGTTGGGTAATGGTAACTTCAGCTGGGTAACTCAGGTAGGTGACGCCCATTTCCACCTAGGTACTCAGATAGGTAATGGAAACTCTATGGTTATCAACCAATCAAACTAATCCCTTTTTACTACTGTAATCTTTAAAATTGAAAGGAGAAGCTAAAGATTGTTGGTTTCTCCTTTTCTTCTAAAAGGTAAATGTTATCCGGAAATGAGGATTTAAAATCAAAATTCTAAAGGGATATTTTTTTCATTCGCTTAGTCTAGTTTTTAATTTAAATATCAATGCCATGTTTAATTTGAGATGGAGTGTTTTAGCACTTTGTATGGTATTGCCACTGCAGGCTCAGGAAATTGACTGGGATAAGGTCAACAGTAATACAATCTTAAATCTTATTACCAGACAGAATATGGAGATGAATGCCGGTTACTCTAATATTATTCAGATGGGTGACTATAATAATGCAGAACTTTCTCTTAATAACAAAACTATTATTACTGTAAAGCAACTTGGAGACTATAACGCTCTTTATTTTATCAATTCATTCACAGATAAGGAAACCAAGGCTGCTATTATTACGCAAGGAAGTAATAATATCATTGATGTTACGGGAAGCAACAGTATTTCAGATGGCATTCAGATCAATGTAAAGGGAGATAACAGAACTATTTTCATGAGAAATTATTAAATCACAAATGATGAAACCTTTATCTATCCTGAGTTTGAATACTTTTTTTGTCTTCCTGTCTATCATGACTTATGGGCAGGAGGATAAAAAAGTAACAGCAAGAATAGAGAGCACTACACTGGAAAATCAGATCAGAATAAAGGCTGTAGTGATTAATAATACAGCCGTCTATAAAGAACTGAACTATCTTTTAATATCTATAAAAAAAGGAAATGGGGGAAATCTTTCCAACAACCAGCAAAACGGTAAGTTTTCTGTAAATCCCAACCAGGTAAAGGTATTATCAGAAATCAGTGTAAACCTGGAACCAAAAGATGCTTTGAAAGCTTTCCTTTATATCAGAGATGAAGAATCCAAAGCTTTGGTAGCAAAAGACAGTCTTGAACTCAATAGTAACCTTTTTAAAAAGAATACAGCCAAGGCAGAGGATGATGCTGTTTATGAACTCAAAGGGCTTACCATTGATGAAACTAAAACCAAAGTTGGAAAAGACTTTTATGATATGTTTTATATCCAGTATAGTCAGCTTCCGGACAAAAGCAGCAGTGCAGTCACTATTTCTGAACTTCCTCTTCGCGGAACAAGCGGCCAGATCAATATTCAGATGGATGATAAAATTATCTACAGTTTTCTGACCAATCCGGGAGAAGATTATTTAAAAGAACAATTAGCTGCCAGTTTAAAATATATCAAGGAATTTGCAGCAAAGAAAAACCTTATAAAAAATGAATTTATCTATTAAAAACGTCCGCTATGAAAACGTTAATTATTATTTTGATTTTTATTGCGGGTATTTTCCAAGGGAAATCTCAGCAACTCGTTTACAAGCCGATTAACCCTGCATTTGGTGGAGACACTTTTAACTACCAGTGGCTTTTAAGCTCAGCCAATGCACAGAATCCATTTGATGAAAAAAATGATTATACTGATCTGCTTGACCGTATGAATTCTCTTGATAGTTTCACTCAGAGTTTAAATAGACAAATCCTCAGTGAACTTTCAAGAAAACTGTTTGAAGACCAGTTTGGCGATGGAAATATACAACCGGGTAATTATCTTTTTGGATCACTTTACCTTCAGGTTACCAATACCAATCAGGGACTTTTAATTAATATTTTGGATACCGGTACAGGCGATCAGTCCGAGATCGTAATTCCAAAATAATATAGAAACTTAAAACCAAACTTATCATGAGAACTTACACTTACACCAGAATCTTTTTCTGTAGTTTTCTGCTATGTGTCTTACAGGCTTGTAGTTCAATATTCGGCTTACCTTCGGATCCCGAAAAGCCAACGATGGGAGAGGTAACTGCTTCCACGGCAGAACTGAAAAAACTTCCTCTACCTAAAGAGAAAATAGTGGTAGGAGTCTATAAATTCAGAGACCAGACCGGTCAGTATAAACCTTCTGAAAATGGTAACAACTGGAGCACTGCGGTGCCACAGGGAACCACTACCATCCTTATCAAAGCTCTTGAAGACAGCCGTTGGTTCATTCCTATTGAAAGGGAAAATATAGCTAACCTGCTCAACGAAAGACAGATTATCCGTTCCACACGTCAGGAATATATAAAAGATGCTGATAAAAACGCACAATCACTTCCTCCGCTTCTATATGCCGGAATTCTTCTGGAAGGAGGAGTAATTTCCTACGACAGTAACATCCTTACAGGCGGTCTTGGCGCCCGTTACTTTGGAATTGGGGCATCTACACAGTATCGTCAGGACAGAATTACCATTTATCTTCGAGCCGTTTCCACTCTTAACGGAGAAATCCTTAAAACGGTATATACATCCAAAACCATTCTTTCAACCAGTGTAAACGGTAGTTTTTTCAGATATATCGATACAGAAAGACTACTGGAAGCTGAAGTGGGCCTTACCCAAAACGAACCCGTTCAGTTAGCGGTAACCGAAGCCATCGAAAAAGCTGTGAAATCCCTTATTGTTGAAGGAATTCAGGATAAAATATGGGGGAAATCTATAGATGATACAGCAGGTTATCAGGCATTAATCAAGGAATATAATAATGAACAGGAAAATAATACCGGAAGAGCAATAGGAAACAGATATCCTGACAATTACAGACAGAAAGTTTCCGTATTTGCAAATGTAGAGGCTCAGAAGGTGAAAGATGACTATGTAAACCCTAAAATGAATATAGGTGGGAAAGTGGGAATTAAATATTTTCTCACTCCTAACCTTAATGTTGAGCTAAGTGGAAACTATTTTACCCTTGAAAATGAAAATATTGTAAAAAGAAATTACTTCGGTCCTGAAGTTAATCTGGAATATCTTCTTTTTCCGAAATACAGATTCAGCCCATACGTTTATGGTGGAGTAGGTGCATTCTACTCTAAGTATAAACCTCAATACAAAGCACAGGTTGGGGGCGGACTTGAATATATGATTAACCGTAATTTTTCAGTGAGAGCTTCTGCGCAATATGATCTTGGTTTTAAAGACGATTGGGAAGGGCTTGTTAACGGAAAAAGAAAAGATCAGGCTTTACGCTTTGGATTAGGAATCAACTTTTACTTTGGAAACAAATAAAAACACGAATTATGAAAACTTTAATCAAAACACTCAGCATATTCATTCTAATTTTTTGTCTGTTTTCATGTAATGAAGACCTTGTAGAACAGGCTCAGACAGGAATATTAAAAGGAAAAGTAGTAAAAAGAGGCAGTAATGTGCCCCTGGCTAATGTGAAAATCTTCACTAACCCTACAACACAAACCGTTTTCAGTGGTACTGACGGTTCTTTTGAAATTGCGGCTATGCCGATAGGTAACTATTCTGTAAAAGCAGAACTTTCAGGATACATTACCAGTTTTCAGTCTGTTAATATGCAGAATCAAAATCAATTGGTAACAGTGGTATTTGAAATGGATGATGATACTTCACTGAATTCTCCGCCTACCACACCGCAGCTTCTGAGCCCTATAGATAATGCCGTTAACCAGCCATTAAGTGTTGAGCTTACCTGGAGTGCAACAGATCCGGATACAGCAGACGTATTAAAATATAGTTTAACAATTAAAAATAATCTTGACACTAATGTGATACAGGTTAATGATTTGAAAGTAAATCATTATACACTTTCAAATCTAAAGTTTGGTGTAAGTTACTTCTGGCAGGTGTCTGTTTCGGACGACATTCACCAGCCAGTTTTAAGCCAGACCGGTAAGTTCACTACCAATACGGTTCCTGCCAACAGATATCACTATACGAGAAAACTGAATGGTAACTTTGTCATCATGTCCAGTGATGAACTGGGTAACAGCTTTCAGTTCACAGACTCATCCTATAACAGCTGGCGGCCAAGGAAAAATAATAATGCAGGCCTCATTGCTTTTCTCCGAACAGAAGGAGGTAGTACCCATATTTACACTGCAAATCCTGATGGTTCTAATCCTTTTAAAGTAACAACAGTAGCTGTAGCCGGATTTAACAACTATGAAATGGATTTTGCCTGGAGTACGAACGGTAAGGAAATTATCTATTCAAATTTCAACAAGCTGTATAGGATCAATAAAGATGGAAGTGGCCTTACTCTGGTATATACCACTCCGGACGGAAGTTTGATTTCGGAATGTGACTGGAGTTATGACGGAAGTAAAATCGCATTGAAAACCAATGACTATAACGGATATAATACAAATATTTATATCATAGATATGATGGGAAATGTTCTTAAAACAGTATTGTCCGGATCCGTAGGAGCCAGTGGAGGTTTAAATTTCTCCGTAGACGGACAGCTTCTTCTGTTTACCCGAGATATATCAGACTATCAGGATGGAAGTGGAAATTACCGTCAGTTGGATTCTCATATCTTCATTTATAACCTGGCAAATAATGCTGTAACTGATATTTCTTCTGAGAGCGAAAAAGCTATGGGTACCAATGATCTGGATCCAAGATTCTCGCCTAATAATGCTCAGGTGATCTTTATGAATACTTCTAATGATAATATTTCACAGCGAAATGTAATGGTCATAGATCTGAACAGCAGTATGACAGATCTTTCACGATCCGCACTTTTCAGTAATGGCGAAATGCCGGACTATGAGTAGGAGAAGAGAGACTGTACTTTAAAATAAAGAAAAGTCAATAGTGAATTTTGCTTCACAAGTGAATAGGAAATTTTTCATGGTATACAAAAATTGACGTGTGAAGCGAATTGAATATTCACTATTGACTTTTAATGTTCTATATTAATAATCAGTTATTTGCCGAACTTTTTATTAACAGGAATTTGGGATCAGGCAAAGAAAAATCCAGACCGTAAGGTCTGGATTTTCTAGGTTAATTGTTTGGTGGCCAATCAGTCTACAATATGATTTTCAATAGCATATTTTACGACTCCCGCTGTATTTTTTACGTTGAGTTTCAAAAGAATTTTTTTTCTGTGTGTTTCTACCGTATTGATGCTTATAAAGAGTTTTTCACATATATCTTTGCTGCTGAATCCGTCACAAATCAGTTTTAAAATTTCCATTTCACGACGGGTAAGAGGTTCTCTGATGTGAAAATTTCGTTTTTCCTGTTCATTACTGATGAAGCTGATCATTCTTTCTTTAGCGTTATCACAAATATAAATTTCGTTCAACAGTAATGCATTGATGGCTTTTATAAATTCATCGTATCTGCAGTTTTTATCCAGATAGCTTTTGATTCCTTTATTGAAAAGCTTTCTGATGTCAATGACGTCATAACAGTTACCTAGGATAATAATTTTGATCTGATGATGCTCTGTGATGATACCTTCCACAGATTTACATATCTCTGTAAGCATGAGTATATTAGAACTCATAACGAGCATTTCAGGGGGTTCATCTCTTAGTTGGTTGGAGAGATTTTCTAAAGAATTGCAGATATTGATAGAGTTAAAAATTTTACTCTGCATTAATAATTTTGATAACCCTTCAGTGTATAACATAGGTTCATCGAAAATGGTTAATCTTGGTTTCATCATGGTTGGTTTTATTTATATAAAAATATGAAAAAAACTTAACATTATGAATAAAATTGACAAATAATTTTAATTTTATATGAATATTATTGTAATAAAATGTTATTTTTGTTGATTATTTGTTAAATAAATCTCTTTTTGTTGAATTTTGACTGCGTTATTTAGAGTTATTGTCGTTGATTGTCTAATAATACAGGCGTTTTAGGATGTTGTTTTAGATTTATTTTTTTTATTTAACTAACACAGTGGGGAAATGTTTTACAGTAAAATTAACAGAATTGGCAATAAAGCAAAACTCATTGGCTTTGTGATGAAGTTCTTTTGCTTTTTCTATCATAGATTCTTCAGAAACTGTAACGGTGGGGTATAAAGTTACTTCTGTGAAATGACCACTTCCATTAGCTGTTTCTTCCATAATTCCAGTAGCTTCATCAATATATTCTGTTACAATAACACCTGCCTCAGAACAGAAATGGAGATACCACAGCATGTGGCAGGAAGAAAGCGAAGACAGAAACAGGTCTTCAGGATTATGTTTTGTTTTATCTCCCCGGAAAGCCGGATCAGATGAACTTTCAATAGCAGTCTTATTTTCAACTGAAATAGTATGACTTCTTTCGTAATTTCTATAACTGCTGGTTCCTGTTCCTTTGTTTCCTGTCCATTGGATCGTAGTTTTGTAATGATGTTTCTTGTTCATTTGTAATTATTTTGAGTCAAAAGATATCTTATAAATTTTACTGAGTCCATTTTCGCCTTCATTTATGTATTGCTGGAAATCAGAAATTCCATTGAATTTTCTGGGCGGTAAATTTGTTCTTCGGCTCGTAAAATATAAAGTTTTATTTTTTTCATCATAGAAAGGGCAATACTCCATAAACTTGGTATTGATATTTGTTCCCAGGTTTTCGGCTTTTTGCCAGTTTCCGTCAGATGATTTTTTTGAAATATAAAGATCTCCACTTCCCAGGCCTCCTTTTTCATTGTATTTCGTGTAGATGATAAAATTTTCTTTAGGAGAAATATAAGCGTTGAATTCATACCCGCTGCTGTTAATATTTTCGTTCAGTAATTGAGGGGCAGCATAGGCTTTGCCATCCCATTTACAGAAATAAATATCATCTTTTCCCATTCCATTAGGAGACTCCATAGTAAAGTACAGATTATTGTTATGGGAAAGGCTGGGGTAAAATTCATTCAGTTCCGAGTTAACGGGTTTTCCCATGTTAACAGGTTCAGACCATTTTGAAGACTCGGTGTTTCTTTCAACGTACCAAATATCAAAATCTTTCTTTTGCTGTTGATCTCGGTGTAGCGGACGGTCTGAGGCAAAATAGAGGCGTTTTCCGTCAGAGGAAAGAAAAGGTTCCATGTAAGAAAAAGAATCATTGAAAGATGCTAACTGTGGCTCATTCCAGCTTCCTTTATTCTTTTTGATGAAGGCAATTTGTGATATTTCCTGATTAGGGCTTTGTATAGTAAAATAAGCTTCATTTCCGTCTTTTGATAAGGTTAGATCTCTTGTGTTGAGGAATTGATTAAGATCTTTATTGAAGAGGCTTATTTCTGAGGTATTTTGAACTGAAAATAATCCTGTAACTAGAAAAAAGAGAATTCCGGATATTCCTTTCATGGTGCTGGTATTAGAGTGTTACACTTTTTCTTTCTAATCAGTATTCAATAAAAAAAGTATCTGCCAAAATTAAGCAAATACTTTTAAAAAATATGATCTGGATTATATTTACTCCTTAATCAGTTTTTCAGTGATAATTTTTCCGTTTTCAAAAGTAACTTTAGCAAAATAGATTCCTTTAGGTATGTCTGAAAAAGAAGACCCGGAGTTTTTTATGGTTCTTACAAGCTTTCCATCGGCAGTAGATATTTCAATTTTGCTCACTTTTTCTTTAGATTGATAAATCAGGTTTTGTTTTACAGGATTTTCAAAAGAAACAGCAGGACTCGCTTTTGCCATATCTATTGTAGACAAACTACCATTTGAAAGCAGATATTTTACAATGTATCCGTTTCCTCTTATCATGATATTATTAGTATTAATAAACATTTCCTCTACGTCAGAATCTGTTTGTAAATAATCATTAAAAAGAGGATCTACTAAACCGCTTTGAGAAATTTTTGAAATTAAATTAATTGAATTGCCTGCACCTCCAACATAGTAAGAACCTCCTTTTTCGGTAATACTTTGAATCCATGCGCCTCCATTCAATCCGGAATTTGCATCTACATTGTAATTAAATGTGTTATCAAAAGTTCCATCCTGATTTAGTCTATGAAGTTTATCATCTGAACTTAGCGCGAAAAGAATTTTATTGTTACTATCCACAAATACGGCATTAGTACCACCATAACCATAGCCATTAGCATCCACAAATGATAATACACCATTATTTCCAAAGTTCGTTATGGGTTGCCCATCCAGATTAAATTTTTGAATAAATCCGCTGTTACTGTTAAAACAGATGATATTAGATTGATTGTCTATTCGTACAAATGTTCTGCCGGGAGGAGTTCCTTTTGTAGCTGTATAACCATTGTTACCGAAAGTGGTATCTAAACTTCCATTAGTATTAAGTCTGAAAATGACATGCTGATGCTGAACATTTTGAATGTATTTAATAGCATGAACAAGTATTTTGTCATTCTGCAGAATAATTCCATAAGAAGTATAGTTTTGATCAGGAACTAAAGAGGGCACTGTTACAGTACCGTTGGTTCCAAAAGTGAGGTCTGGCAGGCCATTTGGAAGTATCCTTGATATAGCTACTGATTCTGTATTGGTGAAACCAAAAACTATCAATTTTCCATCTGATTGAATTTTAACTTCATTGAGGTAACTGTTGTTAGGTAATTGAACAGTTCCGTTTACTCCAAAATTTGTATCTACAGTCCCATTGGGTGTAAGCTTTGATACATATGACCCTGTTACATTAAGAGGAGAAGAAGAGATGCTTGTATTATAGGAGAAATAAATTTCACCACCAGGATTTTGGGCCATTGACCAGGTAAGGTTTCCTGGCATTGGATATTTTCCATTGGTAGCAAAACTTGGATCTTTAGAAATAATCTGTGCAAAAGCAGTCTGTACTGCAAAAAGCAATACTAGAAATAAATTTTTTGTCATTGTATTTTTGAATTTTAAATTGGAAATAAAAGTACCTGCCTGCTTTGGATGAATACTTTTTATTCCGATATGGTTATTATTAATTTTTTATCAATTTTTTAGTTGTTTCCTTTCCATTGGTGAATCTAACCTTTATGGTATAAATTCCAGTCGGAAGTCTTTACTTCACCATTTATTCCAAAAGTGGTATCTACTGCTTCATTGGTGTTTAATTTGGATAAAATAACTTCAGTAGTTGCATTTTCGTAAAGACTTCCGTCTGAATGTTGAACAGTATTAGTGTAGTAGGAATTAGAAGCTTCAGTAATAGTATACTTTCCGTTAGAAGAGAAGCTATTGTCATAAGATATAATTTGAGCAGAAATGCTCTGAGCTACCAAAGTAGCCAGTAATAGATTTTTTTTCATTCTGTTTGAGTTCTATGTGTTTTTTTGCAAATATAATAAAAAACCTTCAGTTCAACTGAAGGTTTAAAATTTTGTCTTAATTAGAGAATTCTATCAATTCTTCTTTTTTAGAATTGTAAATTCTGTATTCTAAATATTTAAAAGAATCTCTTGGTACAATGGTTACCCATTTTTTGTACTTCATGAACCATTTCATCTGGATACTTTTAAGGAAGCCTTTCGTTAAGTAAGCTTCTACAAATGGGTGTACATGCAGGTAGACTTTTCCTTTTTCTTTCTGCAGAATGTTTCTTAGAGTTTCACCCATTCTTTCCACGATCACAATTGGAGCTACAATTTCTCCGTCTTTGTTCGGGTTTTCTTCTTTGGTTTCAATCTGTTTTTCCGGACGGTTTCTTTGTCTGGTAATCTGGATGAGACCGAATTTACTTGGAGGAAGAATTTTGTGGCGTGCTTTATCACGCTTCATTTCCTCTTTAAGGTGTTCATAGAGCTCTCTTCTGTGCTCTGAATTTGGCATGTCGATAAAATCGATCACAATGATACCGCCCATATCGCGGAGGCGAAGCTGTCTGGCAATCTCAGTAGCTGCCATTTTGTTCACTTTAAGAGCGTGTTCTTTATTGACAGCGGTTCCGGTTGTAATATTGTTACCGGAGTTAACGTCTACGACGTGAAGGGCTTCTGTATGTTCAATAACAAGATAAGCACCTTTGGAGCTTGGTATGTTGACATGTTTTCCGAAGCTCTGTTTAAGCTGTTTTTCAACATTGTAATATTCCAGAAGTGGAATATGAGAATCATAAAACTGGACAATATTTTTCTTTTCAGGCGCAATTACTTCAACGTAATTGGTCATTTCATTCACCATTTGCTCATCATCGCAGATGATATTCACGAAATCCTGATTAAAATTGTCTCTTAAAATAGCTGAAGCTTTGTCTTCTTCGCTTAAAACTTTAGACGGAACTTTGTTTTTCTGGATATTTTTAAAAGTACTTTCCCACTTCTGAATCAACTGATTCATATCATTATGAAGGTCGGCTACCTTTTTTCCTTCGGCTACGGTTCTGATAATAACTCCAAAACCTTCAGGCTTAATGCTGTCAATCAGAGTTCTTAATCTTTCCTTTTCTTCAAAACTTTTAATTTTTTTAGAAATGGAAACCTTATTGTCGAATGGAATTAAAACCAAAAAACGTCCTGTCAGTGAAACCTGGGTAGAAATTCTGGGACCTTTTGTAGATATAGGTTCCTTGGTAATTTGTAAAAGGACCAGATCGTCCTTAGCAATAACTTTGTCTACCGTTCCGTTTTTATCTATTTCGGGCTGTATCTCGAAATTTTTTAAGCTTGAAGAGTTTTGTTTTTTAGAGATCGTATCTTTTAAAAACTTTCTGTATGTAAGGTATTGTGGTCCTAAATCCTGATAATGCAGGAATGCATCCTTGTCATATCCTATATTTACGAATGCGGCATTAAGGTTAGGGGCCAGCTTTTTTACTCTTCCTATAAACAGATCTCCAACTATAAAATCGCTTTTGTCCTCTTGCTCATGAAGTTCACATAGTCTTCCGTCTTCCAGCAGTGCAATCTTTGTAAGATCATCTTCATGCGAAACTATTAGTTCTTTCTTCATTTTGTTATCAGATAAAAATTGTTAAGATTTTAGGAAATTGGTATTGTTCTAGATTAATTCATCTATTAAATATAAGGATTTAGAATGAAAACCATTATATTTTTGTTAAAATAATATTTGAAACCATCCGTTTTCCGCGGAATCTTATAGTTGCAAACAAAAATATAGTCGGTGAACTTTAAAAATTTAAAACCACCAACTATATTATTATATTGTAAATCTCGAGAAAAAGAGATTATTTTTTCTTATGTCTGTTCGCTCTTCTTCTTTTCTTTCTTTTGTGAGTCGCAACCTTGTGTCTTTTTCTTTTCTTTCCGCTTGGCATAATTTTAATTTTTTAGTAACTAGTTAATATTCAGTTAATGTTCTTATTTTACTGCAACTTTCGTTTTTACTTTCTCAACAAAAGATTTTGAAGGTTTGAAAGCAGGAATGTTATGAGCAGGAATCTCAATCGCAGTGTTTTTAGAAATATTTCTTCCTGTTTTAGCAGCTCTTGTTTTAATGATAAAAGATCCAAAACCTCTCAGATAAACGTTATCCCCATTATACATAGAAGTTCTGATCTCCTGCATAAAAGCTTCTACAACTTTCTGTGTTTCATTCTTTTCTGTTCCCAACTTATTTGAGATGGTGTTTACCAATTCTGCCTTTGTCATTTCCTTATTTTAATTTTAAATTTTAGGTGTGCAAATTTAGTTAAAAAAATTGAATACTAGCAAATTAGTGGCAAAATATTTTTGTTCAAATAGTTGAGCTATTAATGTATATGCTATGTTAACGCTGGCTAGAGATAATTTAACGATAAAATAATATTACAGTATTATAATGGAAAATTATCAATAATGATGTAAAAATAGAACGTATAACAATCAACCTGACAGAGCTTTCTGTTATGTGTTCCATCTCTCATAATCAATTACATACTTGAATTATAGTACCCGTTTTCCACACAAAAACGGATAAGATGAAGTTTCGTCTTTAATCCCAATTTCTCCGTAAGACGGTTGATATAGGTGTCAATTGTTCTTGTACTCAGGTTCAGTTTTTCTGCAATTTCTTTATTACTGAAACCTTCGTAACAGAATCTCATCAGCTGTATCTCGGCCGGAGAAAGCTCTTCCTGTCCCTTCTTCTGCCTGTCCATATATTCCTGTACGGCAAGCGGCTGTTGTTCCCATTCTTTGGAATAAGCTTGATAATCAAACTCATCAGAAGCAATATTACCTTTAATAATATCTTTAATAATAGTACTGTTCTTCTGACAGTAATATATATTAGGAATTTTCGACAGAATCTCAGCCATATCTTCCTGGTAAGTCCCGGAGTAAGTGATAATAGGTGTTTCTGTATTGTTTTTCCTTATATATTTAATCGCTTCAATTCCACTCAATACCGGCATAAACAGCTCAATAATGAATACATCTTCCTGTCTTCTGTAGATCCTGTTCACCAGCTCGTGGCCATTGTTACAGTCGTTCAACAGCATATAGAAAGGGTTCTCCATCAAGGTTTTGATCATTATTTTTTTAAAATAAAAATCGCTGTCTGCTATAGAAAAACGCACGGTATTAGATAATATTTTACTCATTCTTAATATCGATTTGGCAAATGATATTTAAAATTCAGAGGCCTAATTTATGAAAAACTTATTAAAGAGAAAATTAATATTAATTTAAACCGGGATTTCACGAAATCCGGGCAGGGAAAATACGTATTGTGCATAAAATTTTTTTTTATACTTTCACAGGCCAAACAAATCGCAAACATATGTCTTCTAACAGGGAAAAAAATTGAACAAATCTGACGTCAGAATGGGCATTTGGAAGTTTATACTTTCTTTTGCCGTTTTGTCTATGGTATCCTTTAGTTGTTTGTACCTCTTCTTTAAGAGCTATGATATACAACGTGAAGGGATAAGTCGCGAAGCTGAAGCTTACAAGGAATTAATGCGCAGAAGTGATCTGCTGAAGAGTAGTGTAGATGATATTTACGAAAAAATGACTCAGCTTGATATGAACAAGGTGCAAAATGATGCATTTCTAAGAACCAGTATTATGGATAACGTGGGAAGTGTTAAAAGTATTATGGGGAAAGACAGTACTCAAAGCTTTAAGCACTACGCTGCATTAATGAAGCAGATAGGACCTATGATTACTCTGAAAACTAATATTATTGGAGTAGAATACAAGAAGAAAACAGTTCTCAGAGATCTTGATGAATGTATGGGAAAAGTAAGCAGGGCCAATAATGAGCTTAGAAAAGATCCCACAAGAAATTTCACAGGAGGTAGAAGAAGATAAAAAATAAAGATATGCAAGGACAAATTACACTATCTAAAAAGGAAAGGCATTATCAGTTTTTTATTTAATACTGATGCTTATCACTGCCATGTTATTTCTGGGAGTTATCTTTTTAAAAGGATTTGAATCTCCGTTTTCTGATGAAGATGTGAGAGGAATTCAGAATCTTGAACAAAAGTCTGAATTTGAACAGCACCAAAAAATTATTATTCCGATCATGGACAGTACGTATACCATGATTACGAAGCTTACCGATGAAGCTCCGCAGCCTTTTGTGGAAAATAATATCTTTGTAGGGGTTAATGATCTTAATGACTACTTTAAACGTCGTGATAATATTATTGATACCCGAAAAGATGCCTACCCACAAATTGCTAAATTTTACAAAATGTACTACGAAGATAAAAAGGTAATTTCAACCACTTCGGAAGACATCAAGAGATTTGAAAAGCAGGTAGAGGAGTGCAGAATAGGATTTAAAGATAAACAGGATAAGATTTATCAACGTCAGAGTGAGTTGAAGGCACGTACCCAATAAACTAACAATGAATTTAGGAACTTTAAATAAAACACATCACAATTATTAACTATGAATTATTTTCAAAAGAACAAGAAGAACATTATTATCGGTGTTATTGCAACGTTGCTCATTGCGGCACTTGTTGCACTATGGCTGCAGAAAAAAGTGATCCATTCTGCGGATGATATTGTTGCAGTAGTTTACCCATCTACATTGTCAGTAGGAGATACTCTTTTATTTGAAGATAAAACCCAGTTTGCTAAAACCAAAAGATGGAATTTTGCAGACGGTACAACTTCTGATAAAAACAGCGGGATCCACTTCTATAATAAACCTGGCTACTATCAGGTAAGCTTGATTGTTGACAACAAGTACACAAAATCATTCCCGGTTATGGTGACTGCAAGAAGCATCAAACAGCCGAAAGACAGTGTAAAGTCTAAAACAACAATAGAAGCTCAGACACAGGCAATGCAAAATGAAAACGTACAGTTCCGTGCTGTTTCCAACGCTGCGCAATTTGCGTGGAAGTTTGGAGAAACGGGAAATACCGATGCTAAAGAGAAATTAGCGATCTATGCTTATAAAAAACCGGGAGACTATGTGGTAACCCTGTATACAGAAGAAAGTCAGGAGCCTATCTACCACCGTATCAAAATCCTTCCAGCTTATAACTCTTTGGAACAGGAAGAAGTATCTGTAGAAGATTCTTATGCGAAAGTTGATAACGATTTCAAATATCACTTACAGCAGATTGCGAACGGAAACAGTTTCAACATGCATTACAATTACCTGTTAAAAACATATCTGTGTAACAATGAAAACACAGTGGTAAAAGTAAATGATAGTAAAGTAAATAACTTCTACATGTACTGTGCAGGTCTTCAGTTTGATAAGAATACTGTGATCCAGACTGTAAAGGTGAATTTAGATGATACACAGAACTGTGTAACCAAAGTAGATATAAACCAAAGCAAATAATACCGTCCGGTTTTCCGGATGTGCCAATCATAAAAAGATAAAATAGGATGAAAAATAAATTTCCTCTAGCAGCATATTATATAGGATTATCAGTATTGTTGACGAGTTGCCAGGTAAAGCTGCCGTCAAAAAAGACCCCTGAGCCTTCTCAATATGGCCAGGTAGATAATTCAACAGTTGTCAACGGTTATCCTAAAAAATCCGTTCCATGGATCGTTATTTCAGACAGATCAAGAAATACGGCTTATTTGGATAAAGATGATGAAAAATCATATAAAGAAGTAAAATTCCTGGAACCTTTAATGGTTCTGAAACATAGAGACGGAATGGTAAAGGTTGCGGAATATGTTCCGGATGCCTTAATGAAAAAAGTCTCCTCAAAATCCATTAAAACCTACGGCTGGATCCATGAATCTGACCTGCTTTTATGGAATCACTCTCTGAAAAATGAAAGAACAGGATATCCTGTAAGAGTTGCAGTAGTACCTAATAACAGTGAGGTTATCAGAAATGCTGAAAGATACTATAAGAATGACTCTATCATGGTGTTCAATTCTCCAAGTCTTATTGAAACTGCCAATGTTAAGATCCCTAACGGGCAGATGGTATATGTGTACAAGCAGGCTGAAAATAACAAAAGGTTCCTGGTAGGTAAAAAACCGTCTGTTGATATTGACAGTATTGGTAAAGGGCTTTACGGATGGGTAAGCTCCAACGTAATTTCTGCATGGGGTGAGCGTTCAGCCATCAAACTTAAAAATACAACAGGGATTACAGATACTGAGTTGGGAGTACGTGAAGGATATCCGGGAGCGTCAGGATCAGATGCTGAAAATAAAACAGCTATTCTTCTTACCGACGTAAACAAGAGAAAACCTCTGGAAAATATCTTCCCGGTAACCCTGGCTTTAAATGAAACTCCAACCCCGGATTCCAAAACCAAATATTTCACCAATATCCTTGATTACAGTAAAAACTACGTATTTAATGTATTGGGAGAACCTATCTATTTCGACCGTTATAAAGAAATTACAGATAGAGATAAAAACATCAATATTGTTTTTGCACTGGATATAAGTGCCGGAAATGCACCTTATGCTCCTATTGTAAAATCTTTATTACAGGACCTTCAGCTTAGATTTGAGAAACCATCGTATTTCAATAACGTAAAATATGGGGTAGTTCTATATAAAAACAACCCTTGTGGTAACAACACAGCGGTTTCCAACCTAAGTTCTGATTACAGTAAGATTACAACGTTTATCGATCAGAAAACGAATGAAATGAACTGTGCCAGCAATAATGGCTACCAACCGGTAGGAGAGGCTCTTTCTGCCGCAGGAAACCTTCTTTCCAATGTTCCGGATGAAACCAATATTGTAGTCACTGTAGGTACTTCTGCTAACCAAAGCGGAAACATGTACAGTGTAATTGGTTCCCTTACTCAGGCTCAGGCAAGACTAATTATGTTCCAGACCAGCGCAAGATCTTCAGATACTTATAATGATTTTGTACTAATGGCTGAAAATGTGGTAACGAATACTGCTAAAAATATTGCTGAGCTTAAAAAGCAAAAGATTATTAACCAGTCTGATGTTCTTACCAAGAATAATTTCAGCCTTGTAGAAGGTGATGAAGGATTCTTCTCTTTAGCTTACCCTAAACAGAGTATGTCTCAGGGATTTGTAATCTTCCCTAAAAAAGGAGATGTAGCTACTCCGGGATTCCTTAAAAAATCAGTAGATAGCCTTATTGCACAGGTTACTGTAGATAATCAGAGTGTAGATAAGTCATTGAATGAATATTTCCACTCTTCAGTAGGAGCAGGGAAAACAGATGTAGATTTAAAGTATAAATATCTGTATCCGGGACTTACTAACCCTGTTTCTGCGGGAATTGCTGCACAGCTGATTAACTACGGAAATCCATTCCTTGTAAAAGGATATTTACCAAAAGAACTGAAAGAAATTACACCAAGTGTAGAAAAAGGAATCCTTATTTCTGAATCAGAATATGATAATCTTAAAGCTTTCTATTCTGAAGTATACAGAAATACAGAACCGGATAAACCAGGCTTCAGCCAGTCAAAAGCAATTAAGGAATATGTTAGATTGTTGAAGAAATACAATCCAACAATCAAATTCTTAGATAAAGGAGACCTGTATGAATTGCCAATGTCTTACGCTATCGGAATGAGTACCGGATTCGATCTTTCTGAAGAAGAAATACTGGCTAAATTCAAACTGAAAGGATGGAAGAAGTCAAAAATAGTTCGTAATGAAACGGTAAGAACTTATTTCCATCACTATAAGGATTTAGCAGAAAGAATGCTGAACCACAGAAATAATCCGGCAGTGAAAATTCAACAGAACGGGCAGACGTTCTATTGGTTGAACGAGTTCTTTACTCCAACCATGGCTCCAACAGAAGCCCCGGAATATACTAAACATTAATTGTTAGTTTTATCATCATAAAAAAGCAGAAGTAATCTTACTTCTGCTTTTTTTATTGAACAATACGTTGTCGAATACCTTCATACTATTTTGATGACGGAATATTCTTCCTGATTTCTGATGCGGGATTTTAATTAAAAATCTTTCATTTTTGAATTGATAAGGACTTTTATTTCTCGATTAAGTGTAAAAGTGTATTTTTTCTTTCATTGGGGATAAAGTTTAAAATGCTTTATTGGTGGTTGTTATGAGGTGGGGTATAAATCCATTGTCGTAGAATTACTACAAAAAGTCGTAGAACTACTACAATTTCTCAAATTTATGGTGAAAAGTTTTTTTTAGAGAAAAAGACCTTCTATATTTGCTAAACAATCACTGAATCACAAAATATTACTAACGGTTAAAATTTACAAATCATGGCAGAAAGAAATTCGAGAGGAATCTTAAAATTCAACAACGGAGAAGGTCAGAAATTACTAAAAATGAACTACAGCGTATCAAGATCAACAGATGTATCAGGACGTGTAGCATCAGACCCTTCTAACGCACTAATCAAAGTTACAGTAGAAGCTACTGAAAAATCAGATATCTTAGAAAGTTTACTGAACGGAAAATATAAGCCTACAGTAGGAGAAATTACTTTCAACAAATCTCACGAAGAAGGAACATTAATCACTTTGAACTGGCAGAACGGTTACGTTATCCAGCACCAGGTAGAATTTGATGCTGTAGACAGCAACAGTATGTTCATTAGTTTCGTAGTGAGTGCTGAAACCATCAGCTATGGTAATTCTGAATATGCCGGACTTTGGCCAACAAGCTAAAATTGTTACACATTATCAACATTCATAAAAAAAGACTGTCCATGTTAAAGACGGTCTTTTTTTGCCTGACAGAAATTTTTTTATGTTGATTAATTTTTCATATCTCATTGATATGATGACTATTTTGTAAAATATTGCTATCTTTAATACTAAACTAAACACAAAGCATATGAAAACCGAAACAAAGACAAAGGGTTCTTCTTTCCGTCCATCACAAAATGCTGATGGGGTATCTGAAAACCACCATGCAGGGATCAACCGGTTGGTAAAACTTTCACTGGTTGTGGAGGGAAAGATTATTAAGTATTACAAACATTTCACACTTAAGCAAAAAGCAGATCACCATCACGAATTCAGCCTTACTCTTGCCCATGATGCATTGGGAGACAGACAGAGTCATACCCTTGAGGAGGCTAATAAGTTTTTGGGGAAACGTCTTACCGCTATTATTTCCTATAAAGATATTGATAACAGTCCCGAAAGAAACTTCGTTGGACTCATTACCAAAGTAGGGTTCAGTCAGGAAAAGATGAGCCTTGGAAATATCGTGCTTTCAGGATATAGCCCAACAATTCTGTTGGATGGAGCTCCGCACATCCAGAGTTTTGGTGGCGGCCAGCCTGTTAATATGGGAATCATTGCCGAAGAAGTAATTAAACAGGGAATTGATAAAGGACGTTTTGATATCAGAGTGGATACCAACGATTATTCTCAGATTATCTACAGCAGCCAATACAACGAAACGCATTATAACTATCTTGCAAGAATGGCAGAAGCCTATGGAGAACAGTTTTACTATGACGGCGAAGTTCTTCACTTCGGAAAACTTCCACCTCAGAACAAGCCTATAAAGCTTACTTACGGAAGCAATGCTGATGATATCAGGGTAGAACTGAAAGCAGTCCATACAAAACCACAATACTACGGTTATAACAGCAGTAAAAATGAAAAGCTGACTTCCGGTGAAACTCCGGTTAACCATTTGGGAGATCTGGCTAAAACAGCATATGGCCATAACGATAAAATCTATAAAACACCTGCACTTCAGGTAGCACCTATTAAGGCATCTACCCATCTGGATGTGGAACATTCTCAGAGAAGTACTGCAGGAAGTGAAGCCGTAAGTGTATTCTCAGTTTCAGGTTCTACAACAGTACCATTCCTACACCCGGGATGTGTAGTAGACATTCACATGAGAAAACCGGACAGTAACGAAACCTCTTATTTTACCAAAGTTATGGTTACCGAAGCTGTTCACGAAATTGATACCATCGGACATTATAAAGGAAGTTTTGAATCTATAGCTGCAGATACAGGATTTTTACCAAAACCTGAATTTACAGTTCCTGTAGCACAGCCTCAGATTGCCACCGTAATTGCCAATGCAGA
The DNA here is from genome assembly GCF_004119455.1 of Chryseobacterium sp. CH25. Lineage (GTDB taxonomy): Bacteria > Bacteroidota > Bacteroidia > Flavobacteriales > Weeksellaceae > Chryseobacterium. The sequence continues at coordinate 33,637 of NZ_NRQT01000010.1, read as the reverse complement.
CCCGGAAGGACAGGGAAGAGTGCAGGTAAGATTTGACTGGCAGATGAATGATACCACTCACTTTGTAAGAGTGATGAGTCCTGATGCAGGAGGAACAGATCAGATCACTCAAAACCGTGGATATGTAGCCATTCCGGAAGTTGGAGACCAGGTAATGGTCAACTTTGTGCACAGTCACCCGGACCGTCCGTTTGTAATGGGGGGAATGTTCCATGGTGGAATTGGCCTTGGAGGAGGTGCAGACAACCGTGTAAAATCTATCCAGACAAGAAGCGGACACAGAATTGTCTTTACAGAAGATGAAAGTATCATTATTACGGATAAAAGCGGTAATGAAATTCACCTGGATACTACCGGAAGCAATATCAATATCACCGCTCCGGAAACCATGACCCTGAATTGTAAGAATATGAACATCAATGTAGGTGAAAATATGACGACAACAGTGGGAATGAATAAATCTGACAGCATAGGACTGAACAATACTGAAAGCGTAGGAGCTATGAAACTTACCTCAGTCATTGGAAATGCAAGTACGTTTATTACCGGAAAACTTACGGAGATTATTGAAGGAGATGTACACAGCGAAACAAAAAAAGGACGTAATGAAGTTTCTGAAAAAGAAATGAATATTACATCCAATGCCTCTATCAATAAACACGCACAGCAGGAAGTACAGAATAACAGTGGTGAGAAATCTAAAGCCCATTAGCAATGAGCCGCACAAGAATTGTAAAGGGTACTTACAATAAAATCACTGAAGAAGATCACAATATGTACTCACAGGAGAGCATTGTCTCCCGTGCCCTTAAATGGTTTACTGAAAAAGGTGAGGCTAAAGGAGTGAGCTTCAATGAACCTGATTCTCCGCCATTAGAACAGCTTATACAGTTGATTGTACAATTTCGTCCCAATAAAAATTGGAAAGGTGAGTTTGGTTTTGACTGGGTAAGATTAGACGATACTAAACTTTTTAATGATAATTCATTTAAAGATGTAGTTGCTTATCAATATTTTGATTCAACATATAAAAAATTAGTAGATAATTCTCAATCTACTTACGTTAACAAATATGATGGGGTTTTTAAGGCTGATGAAACAATGTTTAATACTTTAAAAAGAGAGTATAAACCTTTTTCTATACCTTGGAAAACCCATAAAGATAAAGCTGGAAAAGAAGTAGCAGAAGAATATTATGTCCCATGGCTTTCTCTGAAGAAAGATAAAGAAGCAAAAATAACTTTCTTTGCGGAGATTAAAGATGAAGCAGATTATCTGGAATTTACAAAGTCTGATTATTTCACATTTACTCCTAATAAAATTGAAATTAAAGGGAAGAAAAAAGTCTCTTTGAATGATTTTGAAGTAATTATTAAATGCATTAAAGAGTTTACTGCAGATCAGACAATAGAGTTAAAAGCCTTTAAGGATGATAAGGGAACAACTGTAGAAGCAATCGTTGGAAGGGTAAACGTCTGGGCTAATGATGCAACAAAACATAAGAAGAAGGATGTTGTTTTTGTTGAAATAAGAACACCAGCTATATCATCAAAAAAAGAAGAAAAGCCAAATGCTACTCTTGAGAAAAGCCGAATTAATCAATATCTTGAACAGGCTTATATCCAACTTTCTGATTCTTCTATTATTGTGGAGTTAGATCTTACCGCTGAAAAAGACTTTAATAATTTTATTACGAATAGTGAGATAGATTCTGGTAAATCTAGTGGAGGTAAGTCGTTAGTTAGCTATTTAAAAAATAAATTAGAGAAAACATATCCAGGTAAATATAATAAGCATTTTAAAGCCTTTTATTTTGATGAAAATGGCTATAATCCAGCTGGAGGGAATGTATCAGGGTATTCATCTCCTGGAGCTGATTATGTTGTTGTATTCAAAAGTAAAAATGACCAGACTGCAGCTCATGAATTTCTGCATGCAATGAATTTACCTCATACTTTCACCAATAAAAAAACTACATCAGATGCGTTGTTTACATATGAGTTTAAGAAAACTGACAATCTTTTAGATTATTCACATCGTTTAGGCTCGGGCAACAACAGTAATAGGTGTTCATTATTTTATTGGGAATGGAAACAGGCTAACAATTCAATTAAGTAGTATGAAAAAAATGATTCTAATGGTATTGATTAATGCATTTATACAATGCCAGTCTCAAAAAAATAATAAAATGATACCAACAATTGATAGATCTTTAGAGAAATTCGATGTGGAATACTTTGAGAAAAATTCTACAAGAGGAACATTTGTAAAAAACATTGATAATGATATAATTATTGAAGACAGACAGTCATTTGGATACATAAGACAACAATATGATAATAATAGTGTGTTTAATAAGAATATTCTATTTTATAGAAGCGGGAATATAAAAGAAAAAGGGATTGCCTTTAATGAAGGTTCACCCATAGGTATCTGGTATTATTTTGATGAGTCAGGTAAGCTTGTTAAAGAAGAAAATACAGATGAAGGGTATAATTTCACCCCTGAAAAGGTAGTGGGATATTGCGAAAAGAATAAGATTGAGCTTCCGAAGGGATATCATGAATCGGGTTTTTATACTCAGGTAAGAAAAGAAACTCTTAATGGTAAAAAAGTATGGGTAATAAAATATCTTATTCCGGGAGGAGATATACAAAAATTAGTTTTAGATGGTCAGACAGGTAAAGAGTTGGAGAAAAAAGTAGTTCCGTTTGTAAGCAGCTAGTGAATATTTTCAAAAAAAATATGAAAAAGGTGATGTTTTTTCTAATTTTAGTACTTGTTATTTCTTGTAAGTCGCAGAATAGAAAAGATATGTTACCCACAGTTGATAATAAATTTGAAAAATTTGATATTGAAAATTTTCAAAAAATTCAAAAAATGAAATCTTAATTCTTGATATGGGAGATGATTTGTCCATTCAGGATAATTTTCAACCATCAGGTGCTATATACAGAGAACGTAGTTTTAATCGTAATTCATTCTTACATACTAATAAGTTTTTTTACGATAATGGATATATAAAAAAGAAGGGGAGGCTTTTCAATGAAGGATCTTCTATTGGTGTCTGGTACTATTTTGATGAATCTGGTAAGCTTGTCAAGGAAGAAAATACAGATGAAGGGTATGGTTTTACCCCTGAAAAGTTAGTGAGATATTGCGAAAAGAATAAGATTGAGCTTCCGAAGGGATATCATGAATCGGGTTTTTATACTCAGGTAAGAAAAGAAACCCTTAATGGTAAAAAAGTATGGGTAATAAAATATCTTATCCCTGGTGGAGATATACAAAGGGTAGTTTTAGATGGTCAGACAGGTAAAGAGTTGGAGAAAAAAAAAGTTCCGTTTGTAAGCAGTTAATTAAGCTTTTATATCAAAACTGAATTGAATACAATTCATAAAAATAAATAATAAAAATGCTATTTTAGTAGTATCTTTTTATCCGGAAATATAAAAACAGTAAACAGTAGCTAAGGAAAATTTTAATATCATTAAGCCATGAGTAGAACGAGAATTGTAAAGGGAACGTATACTAAAATTTCTGAGGGAGAGCATAATATGTATGCCAAAGAAAGTATTATTACTTCTGCCGGAGAGACCGTAACCGAAACTGGGGTGGGAAAAGGAGTGAGATATGGAGATCCCAAAGATTCCCCTAAAAGAGAAGGGCGAATTATTGATATTCTTATGTTTGTCGCCGGAACTACAGACCCTGGAAATACTGAAGGAACAAAACATAAGGCCAATACAAGCTATTGGAAATATATTGATGAAAAGACCAAGCAAGAAACAAAGGAAAGTTTAAATAATTTATGGAACAGAATCAAGGAACTTAAACCTCAATTTAATGATTTAAATATTGAAGGAGATTTTTTCAGTTGGTCTGGTGATAATGACACCAAGGAAAGAATCAAAGCTTCCGAGAGATTATTTGATCTGTTGTTAAGAATGTATCCTGGCTGGAAAAATCAGGAAGTACATTTGCACCTCATTGGTCATTCACATGGAGGTAATGTCATTAATCAGTTTACAGAGCTTATCTCCAGTAAGGACATGATTGCAAAATCCAGTATTTTGAAACCTCGTAAGATTACAGAATTTCCTAAAGAATGGAAGGTTAAAAGTATCACGTATTTATCAACTCCTTTTTTCCAGAAGAAACATCAGTTGAATCATGGAAAATTACATAAAGAATGTAAGATCATTAATGTTCATAATGAGTATGATCTGACCCAACAATTGATTGCAGACTTCAGTTTGACTAATTTAGAAGGCTTATTGAAGTCTTTTGAAATAGAGAAGTTTAAAAAGGGTATAGAGACATTGAAAAGTGTAGATAAAGATATTATTCTAACTTATCTTAAGGGAATAGGTCTTCCCAGCAGCCATAAGAAAAGAGCAGTTCCGGCTTGGAAAGAAATGGCAAAAGCTTTTTTGGGAATGAATATGATTACGAAAGAGTTTATCAACTATATTAATTCTTTAAAAATTGAAAATTCTAACCTGCAAAAAGAAAAAGATTCTTTTGTTAGCCTTTTAAATAGTCTTCTACGATGGACCTATGATGTGTATAATAATTACAATGCTGGTATAGCAAAAGGGCATGATAAAGTAACATGGGCACAAAATTTAAATCTGACACAGGGACTGAGCGTTTTAAATACTTTGTTTGACATTAAAAGCAGTCCAAAGGATAGTTATCTCTTAAGCTTATTAGCAGGTTTATTTGGAGAAAATAAAGGAATCACTGATAGTATTGATGAAACATCCTGGACGCCCAAAAAACAAACCAAAGCGCTGTCCATTATAGATGTACCTATTTTTGAAAGCGATCCCTATAATTCCAGAAATAAAAGAAAAGAATTTGATGGTTTTTTAAAAGGAGCACAAGGTGCAGTACACGCCAGGGAGCTGGAAGATTTGCTGATGAGGTTATTTAGCCAGTTTATTAAACCTTCTATGTTGGCTTTGGTAGTAATCACAATTGATCAGGTACTTGAGCCTTTGGTTTTTGGAAAATTAGATACCGAAATTACAAAGCTGAGAAAGAATTTGGAAGTATATTCGAAATTTGTAGGTAAATATCATGCTTATTTGGTGACTTCAAAAGATGAAGAGGCATTTGCCAAAGAGATTATGAAAGCACCGGGATCTCTTTCCTATTTAGCTATGGCATCCCATAGTTTAAGCCATACCCAATTATGGAAAAAAGTGGAAGATAGTTTAAAAGACGTATTCAGTTCAGGAAAAAATCCAGGATATAGAAAGAAAGTATGAAAAATATAACGCAAGTCATTGGCAAAACGCTACTCGTTTTTTTACTGTCAAATTTAATGGTAATTGTTTATTTTATATATATTTATAGTAGTATCATTGAATCTGTTAATGTAGAACTCATTGTAAAAATAATAAAGCAGTTTGGTTTGATTATAAGTATCCCCACAACTATTTTATTTGTTCTTATGGATATGATTTTCATAAAAATAATTAAAAATAACTGGACATTATATTTAATCCGGATTATTGCTTTTTTAGGATTACTTTATATAATGTGTCTGATTTTTTCTGTTTATATTATAACCAGTGCTTTAATAGATAATCCTTTGGCTAAATAAATTTTACGGACAAAGTTTTATTGATCAATAAAAATAAAAAATGAAAAAAATATCATCATCCATTGTTATATTCATTCTCTTGTTCAATGCTAATTTATATTCACAGAATGTTAATAAAAACAATTTTACATCTCTGATACAGGAAGAAGTGGGGGATCTGAATAATGATAAACGCAATGACAGGATTATGGTAGAAATGGATATAACTGATAAGACGCAACCATCGAGATTGCAAATATTTCTCTCACAACCCAATAAGAAACTTCAACTGGTCGTTTCTTCTACGAAACTTATTGAGGGGCAATACCCTAGCCGTAAAAATGGGGAATATAGTGGCAATAATGTTCCGGACTTTTTTATTGAAAATGGAAAATTAATAATGCTCACTGATATTGATCACAGGAAAAGCAGCTATGAATTCAGGCTGAATAAAAATAATTTTGAATTGGTGAAAATATCACGGGTAAAATGGGATGGAAAAGATACCACATTTGAAACGAAAATTGACTTAATAGCCAAAACGAAAATTGAGTATGAACAGGTGACAGGTTCTGAGAAACTCTTAAACAAAAAGAAAAAAGAGATTAAAATCAATGCTTTGCCAAAAATACAGGATTTAAGCTTTTCTGATTTGGAAAAGTTTTAAAACTTCGGGGCTGATCTGTGTTTTGTATTTACTTCGGGAAACCATTGGAGTGGTATTTTTATTCTTAACTGGCCCTCATTTTTTGTTCACAAAAGTGGCTGAAAATGTCATTTTAAAGATTCTGATAGCCATCATTGCGACAGTTATCCTGTATTGTATTTACCATGCTTTTTTCTGGGGTTGATAAGACGATCCTTTGGCAAAATAAAGCTGATAAAATCAATATAGCACTCTATAAATATCAGATGGATAGAAAAAGAATAAACTTTCAGGGAATTTCCTGCTGAAATATAGTGTTATTACGGATTCCTTTACAATAGAAATATTGATTATATTGTATCGCTCATTAGAAGAATCTGTATTCTTCACAAACAAAAACCATGTTATCAAATTAAACCTTAATGAACACAATCACAGATCACATTAAATACTTTTCAAAACTCTCTGCTGTATTTATCTTCAGTCTATTTAAGATTTATGCCATAGGAATTCTTTCAACAGTCATTACTTTCTCTCTGGGAATCTATATTATGGCCGAAAGTTTAGGCTCATCATTAGGGCACAGTGGAGCCCTTGCCTTCCTGATGGTAACTGTGATGGCTAAGCCTTTATCTGCAGGACTTTTCTATCTGTTAATGATTGCTGCACCGTTTTGTATTGGAATTTTCTCAACAAAATACGGGATGTCAAGAATTATCAGCAGACTTGTTCATGATCATTCCAAAACCATTTTGGTTCCCTTTATTGATAAAGTGGTAGGTAAAATTAAAAACAATGAGCCGATGGTTGTCCGTAATAGTACAGATTATGCTTTGGCAAAAGTGAGACTGGTGAATGAATTCAAAAACAGCTCAGAAAATAAAATTCTTAAGCGTGTTTTAGGGTATGCTCTAAATAAAGTAAAATTTGACGAACTGAATTTAGGAGATGAAAATGTAGACTTTTATGACATCATCAAAACCACACTGATTGAAAAATTACATGAACTGGCAGAACCTTCAGCCATGATTTTTTATATCTATATTGGCCTTCAGTGGGTAAGCCTTATTCTTCTGTATTTTCTGGATATATAAAAGGAAATTAAGCTTTGTGAAAAGATATACGGGATTTTATCACCTGTTTAAAAAAGACGAAAAGATAAAAAAAGACGGTTATTACTTCTCTAATTGAAGAATTAACTATCTTTATCACATTTAGAATAAAATATTTAATTTTAGCAGAATAAAAGAACCCCTTTTTAATTTCTGAATTATCAGCCATAAAAAGTATAGGTTCTGAAAAGCAAAACATCAAATCATCTGGAACAATAGTAAACAGAACGCAAATATTAATATAAGAAAAATTATAAATGGGAGTACTAGTAACCAACGAAACAGTAAAACAGCTATTTCATATTGCTCAGTCGATAGCGAGGGAAAACTATAATGGTACGTATGGCGGTCCACATATTCTGCAGGCCCTTATGCATAAAGATATTGGTCTTAATGAATTTTTAAAAAGTATAGATAAAGATCCCGGCTATTTCTATGAATGGGCAGATGTGCGTATTGAAGAATATCCTAAAACCAGCCACCTTCCCGATGAAGTAGGGCAGGATGAAGCTGTAGATACCCTTATAGAAGAAGCAGATGATATCCGTTTAAAATTAGGACTTGATGAGATTACTCCCATCTGTATCCTTACTGCTATTGTAAAACCTCAGGTAGTATTCTCTCTTCAGCAATTGAAGTCATTACCGTTAAGAGAACATGAAATTTTCAACCTGTACAGAAAAGATACACCGTTTACCGTCTCTGAAAATGGAGACTTTGCATCATTATTCTCCAATGGATCAGACTTTGCGGATTCATCTCTACCATCCATTAAAAGTTATTGTGTAGACAGAACAGCACAGGCCAGAAAAGGAGATCTTGAAAACATCATCGGTAGAGATAAAGAATTGAGAATGCTCGTAGAGATCCTTTGCCGAAGAAGCAAACCGAATGTAATTATCATTGGAGAACCGGGAGTTGGAAAAACTGCTCTTGTAGAAGGATTTGCCATTGAAATTACAAAAGGAAACGTTCCGGAAATGCTTAAAAACGGAACCCTTTTAGAACTGGATACAGGAGCATTATTAGCTGGAACCTCTTATAAAGGAGAAATAGAAGACCGTCTTAAAAAAGTAATCAATGAATGCAAGAAAATTGAAAAAGCCATTCTTTTCATTGATGAAATTCATACTCTTTTAGATCCGAAAGGAAGCATCGGAAACGTAGCTAATCTTCTGAAGCCTGAACTGGCCAGAGGTGAAATTACCGTTATCGGTGCAACCACTCAGGAAGAATACAGAAAAATTATTGAACCGGAACAGGCTTTCAACCGTCGTTTTGAAGTATTAACGGTGAATGAACCGGATGAAAAGACTTGCGTAAAGATGATTGACGTTCTTCTTGAAGGCTATAAAAAACACCACGGCATTGAAGTGGAAAAAACTGCTCTTCCGGAATGTGTACGTTTAGCCAAAAGATATGCGAAAGGTAAAAAATTACCGGATGCTGCGATTGATTTGTTAGACAGAACTATGGCTGCCATCAAAATGTTGGACGAACTTTCTGAAAAAGAACTGGACAGCTGGAAAGAAAGCTACGACGCTATTTTAAAAGAAGAATTCATTGATAATAAAGATAAGGCAGATGAACTGATCTGGACTTATAATTTATTGAGAGACAAAATAAGCCCTATTTTATGGGGATCATTAAGTGAGCAGCCTGCTTTGGATAACTCTATGCCGGTAGATCAGATCCAGAAGATCATTGAAGATACTTATGCAGAGCTTTTACAGCACGCAGCTAAAAAAAGAGAAAAAGTAGACCGTTTAGAATTGGCTGCTGTGATGGCCGCTAAAACCAATATTCCAATCGGGAAGATTCAGGCACAGGAAAAAGAAAAGCTACTGAACATGGAATCTCTTCTACTGAACAGAGTAGTAGGTCAGGATCATGCATTAAAAATCCTTTCCGATGCTATTGTTGAAAACCGAAGTGGATTAAACAAACCAGGGCAGCCAATTGGATCCTTCTTCCTTTTAGGACCTACAGGAACCGGAAAAACAGAGCTTGCTAAATCAATGGCAGAACTGTTGTTCAACGATGAGAAGGCAATGGTTCGTTTTGATATGTCGGAATTTAAAGAAGAACATTCGGCAGCTTTACTATATGGAGCGCCTCCGGGATATGTAGGATACGAAGAAGGAGGGATGCTGGTTAATAAGATCAGACAACAGCCATATACTGTGGTTTTATTTGATGAAATTGAGAAAGCTCACCATTCTGTGTTTGACGTATTTCTTCAAATTATGGACGAAGGAAAAGTACATGATAAACTTGGAAAAGAAGGCGATTTCAGTAATGCTCTGATCTTATTCACATCCAATATTGGAAGTGAAGAGATTGTAAAACAGTTTGAAGAAGGAAAAGTTCCGGAATCATCCTCACTGATGCAGATTATGTCTAATTCAGGAAGGTTCAGACCGGAGTTCTTAGCCAGAATTACAGAAATCATTCCTTTTGCACCAATTACAGAATCTATTGCAGAAAGAATCTTTAATATTCAGTTGAAATCACTCCATACTTCATTAACAAGATTGGGAATTGCTTTAAAGATCACAGATGAAGCGGTGAAAAACCTTGCTCTTGGTGGATTCAGCAGTAAATATGGAGCCAGACAGATTTCCGGAGTAATCCGTGCACAGCTGGCAAGACCTATTTCTAAAATGATCGTAAGAGAAGAAGTAAAATCCGGACAGACAATTCATGTAGACTGGAATAAAGAAGAAGAGAAATTAAGCTGGAAAGTAGATTAAATTATAAAGTAAAAAGGCTGAATGATAAATTTACTCTTTAGCCTTTTTATTTGTTGTTATAAATACATTAGAGATGAAAACAATTGTCAGAAATATCTTTACAGGGATAATGCTTTTGGGGACTGTTGCCATGGTGAACGGGCAGTTTCTTGCTGCATCAGATACTTCAGAAAGCAGTGTGAGAAAATATCAGGGAATCATAAATTCAAACAAAGATCTTGTTGAATTTATTGAACAGCTTCTTCTACAGAAAGGGCTTCCTAAGCATTTAAGAAACTTAGCCCTGATTGAATCCCATTTTGACAAAAATATTACTTCCGGTGCCGGAGCAGTAGGAGTATGGCAGCTGATGACAGCACATGCCAACCAGTATGGGCTTGCAGAACATCAGCGTACAGATGTGTATAAAAGTACAAAAACAGCAGTTATTTCTCTTGCCAATTTGTATAAAAAATACAATAACTGGGTAACGGTAGTGGCCGCATACAACTGTGGTGAAGGAAATGTCGCCAAGGCTATGCAGGCTGCAGGTTCCAGTCAGTACCATGAATTCTACAGATTCCTTCCTGCTGAAACAATCAATCACGTTAAAAAATATCTGAATGCCTGTTATGCAACGGGGGAACTTCAGAGCGTGCTGAACAACTATAATTCCGCAAGAATTAATAAAGTATTCTTTGAAGATGGAAATAGAAAAATACCTAATGAAACATTATCAGAAACAGAAATTAACGCCGGGTTTAATCTCAGTGTAATTGCCGATGAACTTGATGTGGAGGTAGGTAAAATTCTTGCCTGGAACCCAGGGATTACAGAAGAGTTACAGAAAAAAGGAGAAAGTTCTTTTTATCTGCCAACAGATCTGATGCCTGATTTCCTTCTCAGAAAGCACAAGATCCTTACCAGATCAATAAAAGAAAGTAGTGGAGCGGGTGCTGGGGTACAACCTTAGGCCCATCCGGAAAATTTATAATAGCCAGACCACTTAGGTCTGGCTATTTTTTTGATTTGTTTAATCTGTTTAGCATTTAAGAAGGAGATAAAAACCAGGGATATTTCATGGATTCATTACAGAGAATACAGATCCTCGTAAAATACACCTAATTTTTAAAGTCTTTTAGCCAGAAATTTGAGCATTTTATTTTCTCATTTTATGATTTTAAGTAAAAGTTAAGGTGTGTTAATTTTTTCTTAAAAAATATTAATATTTCTCATTTGTGTGGAAAATGTTCCTTTTGTTCAGTGTTTTATAAGTTTAAAAAAATCTTTACTGTAGAGCGTTTAAGTAGAGTTATTAAATCTAATATCGTAGAATTACTACAAAAAGTCGTAGAACTACTACAATTTTTCACATTTATAGTTAAAAGTTTTTTTCCGAAAAAAGACCCTCTATATTTGCTACACAATCACCGAATCACAAAATATTATTAACGATTAAAATTTACAAATCATGGCAGAAAGAAATTCGAGAGGAATCTTAAAATTCAACAACGGAGAAGGTCAGAAATTATTAAAACTGAACTACAGCGTATCAAGATCAACAGACGTATCAGGACGTGTAGCATCAGATCCTTCTAACGCACTAATCAAAGTTACAGTAGAAGCTACTGAAAAATCAGACATCCTTGAAAGCTTACTGAACGGAAAATATAAGCCAACAGTAGGAGAAATTGTTTTCAACAAATCTCACGAAGAAGGAACATTAATCACTTTGAAATGGGAAAACGGATACGTTATCCAACACGAAGTAGACTTCGATGCAATTGACAGCAACAGTATGCTGATCAGCTTCGTAATCAGTGCTGAAACTATCGACTACGGTACTTCTCAGTACGCTGGACTGTGGCCTTCTGCAGGTAAATAAGCCTATTCATCATCTTAGTAAAAATAAAATTGGTACAGGACAGTGCGCTCGAAAGAGTATGCTGTCCTGTTTTTTCATAAGGACATCTTAATTTTATGAATAAAGCTTTTAACAAGCCTATTTTGTAGATATAACCTTATATTTTTTGATTCTGTTGCTGAATAATCAGCAGTTTATTTAATTTTTAACTTAAACACAAACACTATGTTTCAGGATGACAAGACAATTAAAGTAGATAGCCCAAAAACTGATATGAAAGGCAGCAAAGAGCAGTTGAAAAATGTAAAAGAAAATGTTGCTAAGAAAGCAGAAGAAAAGTTGAGTAAAACGGGCAGTAAAGTGAAGAAAGCCGTAGAAGTAGGACAACAGGGCATGAGCACTGTACAGGGAGCGAATATGTTTATGAACCAAACTTTTGTTCCGAACAATCCCTCTATTATTGAAAATAAAGTGTGGGCCAAGCAGCCTACCTCAAAAATACATAATGCTGAAGCCATACCTCAAAGTATTATCGCCGGAATTAACCGTGTGGTAAAACTGGATGTAGTTATTGAAGGGCAAATCATCAAGCATTTTAAACATTTTAAGTTGGTACAGAGTGCTGCTAAACATCATGAATTTAGCCTTACATTGGCTCATGACACATTGGGAAGTGCTGAAAACCATAATCTTCAGGAAACACAGAATTTCCTTGGAAAAAGAATAACTGTAGTTTTCAAATATAAAGATATTTTACAAGGGGCAGAACGTAATTTTGTGGGAGTAGTTACCGAAGTAGGTTTCAGCCAGGAAAAAGGAAGCCTTGGAAATATTGTTCTTAAAGGATACAGCCCTACAGTACTTTTGGATGCTGCACCTCACATTCAGAGTTTTGGAGGAAGTCAGCCAATCAGCTTGAACAGTATTGCTTATCACGTTATCAGTGAAGGGTTGGGACAGAATAAATTTGATTTCAGAGTAGATGCCCAGCATGGAAATGTTTCCTACAGCTCACAATATGAAGAAACACACTATAATTATTTGGCGAGAATGGCAGAAGCTTATGGTGAACAGTTTTATTATGATGGTGAAGTATTGCATTTTGGAAAACTTCCGCCTCAGGAAAAACCAGTAAAACTTACGTATGGAAGCAGTGTAAGTGATATTGCAATCAAAATGAAAGCTCAGCACGTAAGTCCTTCCTTCTATGGCTACAACAGCAGCAAGAATGAGAAAATGAAAGGGGGAAGCTCAAAGATCAGCCATACCTCAGATATTGCAAGGCGTGCCTACGAAATATCAGAAAAAACATTTACTACACCATCTTTAAGAGTAGCTCCTATAAAAGCTACATCTTTTATGGATATTGATGCTTCTCAAAAAGGAACTGCCGGAAGTAAGGCTTCAGAAGTTTTTATCACTTCGGGAACTACCACTGTTCCTTTTTTATATCCGGGATGTACTGCAGATATTGAAATGCGTAAATCGGAAAGTAGTGAGACCTCTTATTTCACCAAACTGATGATTATCGAAGTTACCCATGAGGTAGATGCCAGAGGATATTATGATGGTAAATTTGAAGCTATTGCTGCAGATACAGGCTTTATTCCACGTCCGGAATTTGAAACCCCAAGAGCAGAAGCTCAGTTTGCAAAAGTAGTATCCAATACAGATCCTCAAAATCAGGGAAGGGTTCAGGTTCAGTTTGACTGGCAAAGTGGACCGGATATTACAGAATTTATCCGTGTGATGTCTCCAGATGCCGGAAGCAGCGATAAAGTAAGTAAAAACCGTGGATTCATGTCTATTCCTGAAGTAGGAGATCAGGTCATCATCAACTTTGTACATCAGCATCCAGACCGCCCGTTTGTAATGGGGGGAATGTTCCATGGGGGGATTGGTGCCGGTGGTGGAGCGGGGAATAATGTGATGAGTTTTAGCGGGAGAAGTGGTGCTGAATTGAAATACGACAACGGAGCCGGGTCTATGAACCTTAAAGATCAAGGTGGCGCTCATATGTTCTTTGACGGGTCTGGAAATGCTGAGACTAATGCTAATAATAACAAGACGGTCACTGTAGGAAATGACAATACAAAACATGTTAAAAATAATAATACTACAAATGTGGGCTGTAAACATACTACAGATGTAGGAGAGGGGCAAAGTGTATTAACAATGGGCAAAGATGGTGTTATTGATTTAAATGGAGCTCAAAAAGTAACACTGAAAGTAGGAAATAGTTATATAGAAATAACAAGTGAAAGTATAAAACTACAAAGTAGTAATGTTACCGTAAGTGGCTCTTCAAGTGTAACGATTGATAATTCAAGTGATACAGGATGCTCTTTGACTAATATATCAGCCAATCCAAGCAATATTTCCATCACTGCAACAAAAGTAGAAATTAATTAAATGAAATTTATAAAATATAAAATAAATAAGGGAGATACATTAGAATCAATTGCTGGAAAATATGAAATTTCAATAGAGGATCTGAAGTCCTTTCATAATTCTCACTGTGGTTTTGCAAGCATGATAATTTCAGATAAACTACCTATTCAGTTAGAATATTTAGTTATCAACCCAATTACGTATAAAGAAGCTATTAATAAAACGGATAACCCTGAAGAATTGAATTTTAATCAAAATGTAAGATATCGTTGTGAACAACTAAATATTAGCAGAGTAAATAATGAGACAATTACTCTTTCAGCTAGTACTTATTCTGAGTTTTTAGTCCAGAAAATGGATTATACAGATGTGTTTAATGTTGCTTTAACAGACTTTAATTTCACTGTAGATCCTATTATATATGAAAAAGGGTTTTTATTTGCTCAAAAATTAGAGAAATTAAGATTTCCAATAACTTTTAATATCTCGGAAACAGGTTTCATGAATAAAATCTTTAACCATGATGAAATAGAGAAAAAGTGGATTAAATTTCGTGATTTTAGTTTGGCTAATGATGATGTTTATAAACAGCTTTCTTCACAAGCTCCAAAACAGGCTGAAGATATTATTATAACTGGAAATAAAGAGTTTATGGAAATAAAGAGTTTATGTAGAACTATGGATAAAAATTTGTTTTTTCACATTTTCTTCAGAGCATATCAAGGAGGTAATTTAAAGGATTATGAATTAAATCAATTTTCTCAGTTATTTCCAAATGTAGATTTAACAACAGATGTTGTTAGATCTGTTGTTACTGAGGATGATAATTTTGTTACTTATCGTCTTGTAGGAACATT
The DNA here is from genome assembly GCF_004119455.1 of Chryseobacterium sp. CH25. Taxonomy (GTDB): domain Bacteria; phylum Bacteroidota; class Bacteroidia; order Flavobacteriales; family Weeksellaceae; genus Chryseobacterium. The sequence continues at coordinate 18,442 of NZ_NRQT01000010.1, read as the reverse complement.
AAATAGAAAAGGATTATCTGAAGAGGGTCTCAAGGAAATGTATGATAAAATATATAAACCTTCTATTAATTACAGTTATACAGAATTTGATTTCGTATATCGCATAACTTATACAATAGATAAGAGTTTTAATTTTGTTACAGATGCAAAAGCATCAATAGCTGAAAAAGTTAAAAATAATTTTGAGGTGATTACAGAATATAAAATTAAAAAAGTAGAACTCTAATATATTTAAGATCTTCTTTGAAAACTATGGATAGCAAAGAGAATAGTAACTATATTAAAATATAGAAAGAATTTTTAACACCATATAAACATTAATTTATTTTATATAAAAGCATGAGTAAAAATGAAGTAACATTATCAACCTTTAATAGTAAATATACTTTTTGGGCAACATTAATCACAATATTTATTTTATTTCCTATAGCAATATTATTAATTAAAACTTTAGATATTAAATATACTGTGAATCAAACACAGTTAATCATTGCTGTACTAAGTATAGTTTTTGGTTTTTTAATTATTGTAATGAAAAGTACCATGCAAAAAATTTCTTTTATAAAATCTGAGAATAATTTTTATTTGAAAGATGATAAAGGAAATGAAGTTCATTTACCAGATAATACAACTTATAATATTTATAATTATAACTCAAGAAAGGCTTTTATGTTAAGAGTTACTACACAATCAGGGACAAGATACTTTTTGTCACCAGATATGAATATGAAGCCTAATATTGAAGTTTTTTTTGGACAGTTTTTAAAAAAAGCTTCAAGTAAAGATTTTTATGTAAAAGCATTTCCAATTGTAATTTGCTTTGCTTATGTTATTATAAGTATTGTTTTAGTTTTGTATGTATAGAGACGATTGGTAAGCTTATTTATTAGTTTAATTTTAATTTCTATGTTATGTCAGTTTCGTTTATTCCACAAGATAAAGTTTATGCAGTTTGTACTTATCAATTAAGTCCTTCTCCACAGAAATTCTCTTACAGCAGGGAAAAGCCAAGTGTTTTTTATCAGAATGCAGACCAGCCGGTTTTAACAGTTGATGATAAGAACCTAATGGAAGAATTTAAGTGTAAATCTCCTGCCAATATGATAGGCTCTTTATTAGCATTTGGAGCTGGGCTTGTTTTGTTTGCTACTGGGCCAATTGGTTGGGTGATTGCGGGTGCAATTGCAGTTGTTGCTATTGGTGTTACCATAGCAATTGTTACTCATAAATGTACTGATCCCTTAAAGGGTGGTAATTGGTTTTTAGCTCATAATAGTGTTAAAATTAATGGATCTTCAGCTATTACAAGATCATCAATATTAAAGTGTGGTAATAGTGGAATTCTGACACCTTTTTTTGATAAGGCAGCAGCAGAAGATGCCGCAAGCTCTATAGCTATTAAAAACGGATTTGAATTAGGAATAAATATTGTTGCTTCTGCTGGAGCTGGATATTATTTACCTGCTTCTTTTTCTGGTTGGGGGGCCGCTTCTATTGGTGGCAGAGTTTGGCTAGCTGGTGGCAGATTTATTGCGGGATATGGAGCTTTTAGTATTCTTAATTTTGGATTTAGAGGAATGATAAGAGGAATAAATGAAAATTTGGGAGATGTGAAAGATAATACGACATACGACCAAATGAATAACCATAAAGAGAATGTTACAGATAATAAAACAGGTAAAATTGAAGAACAGGATATAGACGGAAATACTTTGTGGGGTAAACCTTCAAAGCCTGATGATCTTGTACAGGATTTTGGTGATATTATTGAAGTGAAAAAGGAAGGGCCTTGGTATAAAATCTCTTCATATAAAAAGAAGAGTGTTATGGGGAAAATTACAACTGTAATTACAACAACACGAATTCATAATAGCAATAAAGCATTACTACAACAACTTGAAAATTTAGATGGTCTTAATCGTCAGCAATTAAGAGCTAATCCCTTAGCTCAACAATTATTAGCTGAACTGAACAGTGGTAAATATCCTGAATGGAAAAATGCCTCTACCCATTATAATAGTGGACGTATGAATCCAAGTATGGTAGATGATGGAAAGAATTTAATGACAGAAAATACAAAATCCAGTTTGAACAATGTAAATTCCAGCTATAAACAAGGAATATTATTTCTTATTCCATTTATTGGGACTATGTTTTCCGAAGCAGCAAGGGTCGATATAGCACAAGGTATGGCTGCTGATTTAGCGGCGGAACCTAACGGAAGTAGTTTAGTTGCCGGCACTCCTGTAGATTAAGGTTATTTATTAAACTTATTGTAACAATTTCTCAGGACATAAATATAATATTTAGAGAGATGGGGATAGAGTACTGATGATCAAACAAAAATTGTCAACTTATTAGGAATTGCTTATTTTGATGAGAAAAATGATCTAAAAGACAGACTCTTAAGGAAAGAAGTACGCAAAATGGGTAACCCATACAGTGAAAGGAATTTAAAAATCCTGGATTCCCTGGAGCAATATCAAAAAAAATAAATTCATTATCCTAAACAGCAAGAAGAATTACAATAATCTATTCAATCAATCATCAACAAAATGAAACCGTTGCAGGCCATTTTATTTATTCTGGGAATTGCAGGTGTAATAATGACCCTTTTAATGACAGGCTTTTTTATATTACATTGATCATAGATAAAAGAATTAGCTAATAACATGAAAGTTATATTGTACATTGCGTTTATGGTTTCATTTGGGTGGCTGCTTTTCAGGTTGCCGGTACTGTATCCTAAAAACAAAGCTTTACGTATTACGGGATTGGGAATTATTGCCGGTTTTCTATTTCTTATTGTTGCTTCCATTTGTTTTTTATTATATGCTGCTAAAGTTGATCGCGGAATTTTGGTCTACGAAAAACAGCTTTTTAGTATTGGTCTGGGAATTATTTCCCTGTTCTTCTACAGTTTCTTTGTTTTGTTATTTACAGAAGTGATTTTAGATAACATACTCATTAGATTTCATCAGACACATAACGTACAGAATTTGGATAAGAACCCTGTAAAATTTGTAATCCATAATGCAGGCAAAATAAAAGCAGGATTCAAACTATTTTTTCTGATGGGCGGATTTCTTGTGTATTATGGAGTATGTTTTGGAGCTTAACATATAGGAATGGGAAGAAGAGAATTCATATTAAAAAATGTTCTGCCATTTCATGCAGGCTGGACATTATTGGTTATCATTCCAACAATGGCTTTATATGGAACCCTGTATTATTTTTTATTTGATTTCAGTGTTTCTCTGATGACGATTTTTACCCTGTTGTATTTCGGAAGCTGCTATTTAATCCTGAAGGCGATTTCTGTAAAAATGACCATCTGGTTTGATGACCATTATCTTTATCTGAAAAAGAATAATAACAGATATGTAAAATACCTTAAGACTGATATTATTGGATTCTATTCATATGATTATGAAACAAAAAGCCCACAATTACGGAATTCAAAAATATATTTCAAAATTTGTCTGAAAAATAAACAGAATATTGATCTGCATGATGTAGAGTACAGAAGTCGATATGATGAAGACAAAGGAACCGAATTGAGAAGGTTTCTGAAAAAAGCTCAAAAAGAATTGCAATTCTCACCAATGAAGAGGAAAAATAAATTTCAGAACATATATTGGTATTCCAATGGACATCAAGTGCAAAATAATATTGACCATATGAATCATGACAAATTAATAAATCCAGTAAATAAATGATAAGGTTTTGATGATTTTTAAAAGGTCATGAAGAGAGTTTTGTAATATAATATTTCTCTTTAGTGTGTAATAATTAATATTTTATTATTGTTTTTAAATTATAGTTAAAATATTTATTAATAGTATGTTGTGGGATGTTTTAACTCCATTGTCGTAGAATTACTACATAAAATCGTAGAACTACTACAATTTTTCAGATTTCCATTCAAAAGCTTTTTTTTCAACTTGAGGGCCTTTATCTTTGTCCTATAATTATTGAATCACAAATATTATTAACGATTAAAATTTACAATCATGGCAGAAAGAAACTCAAGAGGAATCTTAAAATTCAACAACGGAGAAGGTCAGAAATTATTAAAACTGAACTACAGTGTATCAAGATCAACAGACGTATCAGGACGTGTAGCATCAGACCCTTCTAACGCATTAATTAAAGTTACAGTAGAAGCTACTGAAAAATCAGACATCCTTGAAAGCTTATTGAACGGAAAATATAAGCCAACAGTAGGAGAAATTGTTTTCAACAAATCTCACGAAGAAGGAACTCTAATCACTTTGAAATGGGAAAACGGATACGTTATCCAACACGAAGTAGACTTCGATGCAATTGACAGCAACAGTATGCTGATCAGCTTCGTAATTAGTGCTGAAACTATCGACTACGGTACTTCTCAGTACGCAGGTCTTTGGCCATCTGCTGGTAAATAATCCGGCACAACAAAACTTAAAAAAACTAATGGAACAGTATGCTCACAGAGTGTACTGTTCTGTTTTTTATCAAACTACTGAAAACGATACATAATCCCTGTAAAACCAGTATCTAAAAGGGAAAAGTCATTATTACACCACAAGCCAATAGTGAATTTCCACACCTCGCACCCCGTAACCCACATCTCGTAACCCGCACCCCGAATCCCATCCCCAAAACTAGCAACTTATCTTCCTATTTTCTTATATTTGTTCATTATAGATAATATGGACGCAACACAAGATAAAAGGCTGTTTCTCATCGATGCTTATGCGATGATTTTCAGAGGATATTACGCACTGATCAGAAATCCGAGACTAACCAGTACAGGGTTAGACACTTCTGCCATTTTTGGCTTTACCAACTCTTTGATCGAATTGATCCGAAGAGAAAAACCAACGCATTTGGCTGTTGTTTTTGATGTAGGAAGAGCAAGCGTAAGAACCGATGATTTCGCAGACTATAAAGCTAACAGAAGTGAAACTCCTGAAGCCATTAAAATTGCTGTTCCATACATTCACAGGATTCTGGAAGGAATGCATATTCCGATACTTGGGGTTGAAGGGTATGAAGCAGATGATGTGATTGGTACCATTGCCTGCAAAGCAGAAAAAGAAGGTTATACCACGTTCATGGTAACACCGGATAAAGATTTTGCACAGCTGGTTACAGATAAAATCAAGATATATAAACCGGGATTAAAAGGCGGAGATATAGAAATTCTGGGGGTAGATGAAGTGAAAGCCAAATATGAGATTGAAGATCCTAAACAGGTTATTGATTATCTGGCTATGATGGGAGATGCTGTAGATAATATCCCGGGATTGGAAGGAGTAGGAGAGAAAACTGCTATGAAATTCCTTAAAGAATTCGGAAGCATCGAAAACCTATTGGCGAATACCGATAAGCTGAAAGGAAAGCTGAAAGAAAAAGTAGAAGCCTCTGCAGAACGCGGAATTCTATCAAAAAAACTAGCGACTATTATTTGTGATGCTCCTGTTGAGTTTCATCAGGAACAATATGATCTTGAAACCCCGGATTTTGAAAAAGTAAAAGAAGTCTTTGAAGAAATTGAATTCAGAAGATTATACGAAAACCTTTACAGAGCATTTGCTCCGGCAGCTACAGAAACTGCCGTAGTAAGTGAAGTGGAAGTGAAACAGGCCGCTCCGGCAGGAACAGAAGTAAAAGGACAGGCCATGCAGCTTGATCTTTTTGCCAATTTTGAAGAGCTGGATCAGGCAACTTCTACAAAATCATCCATTGAACATAACGATCATTTGTATCAGTTCATAGACAATCCAAAAGCTCAGAAAAAACTGGTAGACAATCTACTGAAGCAGAGTGCAGTTTGTTTTGATACAGAAACCACTTCTTTGAATGAGCTGGAAGCAGAGTTGGTAGGGATGAGTTTCTCCTATAAAAAAGGATTAGCCTATTATATCCCTTTATCTGAAAACAGAGAAGAAGTATTGCAAACGCTTGAGATCTTCAGACCGTTTTTTGAGAAAGAAGATCTGCTGAAAATCGCTCACAATCTAAAATTCGATTATAAAATATTAAAGCAATACGACATCACCGTAAAAGGAGCGATGTTCGATACCATGATTGCCCATTACCTGCTGAATCCTGACGGAAGACACGGAATGGACTATCTTTCTGAGGTATACCTGAATTATAAACCCGTTTCCATTGAAACCATTATTGGAAAGAAAGGGAAAAAACAGGGAACATTCAGGGATGCAGACCTTAGAACCCAGACCGATTATGCTGCGGAAGATGCAGACGTAACGTTCCAGTTGTATGAACTCTTTGCTCCACAGCTGAAAAAGGAGAATCTGGAAGAGCTTTTTTCAATATTGAAATGCCGCTGATGGAAGTTCTGGCGAAAATGGAACTTACCGGAATTTCTTTAGATGAAAAATGGCTGGCACAGGAAAGCGTTGATCTTGAAAATGACCTGAGAGACTTAGAAAAAACAATTTTTGAACTTTCAGAAGAAGAATTCAATATGAATTCACCTAAACAGTTAGGGGAAATTCTGTTTGAAAAAATGCAGCTTGATCCGAAAGCCAAAAAGACCAAGACAGGACAGTATGCTACCTCGGAAGACGTCCTTCAAAAGCTGGCTTCAAAGCACGAGATCATCAAACATATTCTGGAATATAGAACCTATCAGAAATTAAAATCAACCTATGTAGATGCATTGCCATCACAGATTGATAAATTAGATAACAGAGTACACACCAATTTCTCTCAAACTACAGCGGCTACAGGACGTCTGGCAAGTGTGAACCCGAACCTGCAGAATATTCCGATCAGAACATTGAGAGGACAGCAGATTCGTGGAGCCTTTGTTTCCGGAGAAGGAAAGAAGATTATTTCTGCCGATTATTCACAGATTGAACTTCGTCTGATCGCTGAAATTTCAGGAGAAGACAATATGATTAAAGCATTCCAGGACGGTGAAGATATTCACGCATCCACTGCGGCAAAACTCTTTAAAGTTCCTTTGGCTGAGGTTTCAAAAACCCAGAGAAGTCAGGCTAAAACGGTAAACTTCGGAATAATTTATGGACAAGGGGCTTTTGCTTTAGCTGAACAAACCGGATTATCCCGTTCAGAAGCTAAACAGATGATTGAAGCCTATTTTGAAACCTATCCGAAACTGAAGGAATATATGGCAGAACAGGTGAACAAAGCCCGCCAGATGGGATATGTTGAAACCATTCTGGGAAGAAAGCGCCACTTAAAAGATATTAATTCCAATAATTTCGTAGTAAGAGGTCACGCAGAAAGAAACGCGGTAAATGCTCCGGTACAGGGAAGTGCAGCTGATATCGTGAAAATCGCTATGATTAAAATAGACCGTGAACTGGAAGAACAGCAGTTAAAAACAAAAATGTTACTTCAGGTACATGACGAATTGGTATTTGAAGCTCCGGCAGATGAAATTGATGCTGCTTCAAAACTCATTAAAACTGAAATGGAAAATGCCCTGAAAACGCAGGTTCCGTTATTGGTGGAAATCGGAGTAGGAGATAACTGGCTGGAAGCCCATTAATAGATTAAACTTACTTGAATAATAAACAAAACTTCCGCTTACGGGCGGAAGTTTTTATTTTTTAATGGTGAAGATTATTTTTAATAAGTCTGATAATCGCTAAATCATCTGTTGGCTTCATTCCATATTGATGCTCAAGTATTTTTATTTTTTTGCTGAGCATTTCTTCAGAAGTATCATTTTGAGGAGCTGTCATCAGGTATTCAACGCAGTTTATACTTTCAGAACCAGTTTTCTTCACTTTGGCAAAACTGAGAATTCCATCAGTGGCAATTGAAATATCATCTAAATGTTCAAAAAATATCTTTTGAGTTTGAGAAAGATACCAATCTTCAAAATTTGCATTAAGGTGATAAGCGAAATAGTCTGGTTTATTATCCCTGTCAAACTCTGTAATTCTTCCATTGATACAAATAACCCCGTCACCAAGAGATAAAATAACTCCTTTGTTTTCATAAGCATCATAAAGTAAGATAATAAGGGTGGTTAGTAGCTCTTTCTCATCCAGCATCAGATGTTTTTTTAGGAATGTTATTTCGTTAAACAATCCTTTTATAATTGCTTTAAGCTGCTCATCAAGGCTATATTGAACATCTTTTTTATACCATTCTTTATAACCTGTTTCGATGATAATTTTACGCAAGATTTTACTCACTAATGTAGAAGCAAAATGACTTTCCATAGCAGTAGAGCAACCATCCATTACAGCACATATTGTTTTATTGGAATTTATTTTTTTGATAATAAGATGATCTTCACAATGATTAGTATGGTAATCACCTATTTTTAAGGAGGAATATATATTCATGAACGAGCGGAAAGGTATTGCTTTTTAATTAGAAAAACAATTCCCTGTCAATCACCTTTTTTGCAATGGCTATGATGTATTAATTCGAGAAAAAGTTTTTATTTTAAATAAGAAACCTGGCCATAATAGAAATATACAGCCAGGTTTTTTAAATTTTTATGATGCTATTTAAACGTCAAACTCAATCTCACCAATATAATACAGCTTGTTTTCCTCTCCATCCACAGAAACAGGATTAGGAATTACAAATCTGCTGGCAAAAACAATAGCGTTTACCGGAGTATCCAGGCTCAGTTCATTAAGCTTTTGTTCAAGAATAGGAAGCCATTCGTCTGCATAAGAATATTCCGAGAATTTTTCAACCAGCCCTAATCTTTCATCTTCAAAACCATATTCTATAAAGTCATCATCAAACCATTTGATGTCCTGAGACTCTGCAAATTTTGAAACATACTGATTGTCATTTTCTTCTTCCAGATAATAATTTTCATCCTCTTCTACAAAAGCATAAAATTCTTCTTCATTCTTAAAATACCCCAGCCAGAAGTGAGAAATTTCTTTGTCCATAATGTATTGTTTGTTGTATTATTTACTATAATTATTTAGAATGAGCACTTCTCCGATGATTAATTTCTATCAAACTTCGTACGCTCATTTACCGTTTGAAAAAATAGATGTAAGATTTACTTTTCCATTTGAAAGTGTAATATTACAAAAGTTTTCTGTTACATCTGTTTTTTAGTAACAGTAGACAAAGTCTGGGCATCAAAAATAGTTCCGTAAAACTTTTTATTGTAAATTTATTCTATCATTAAATCTTGAAAATGGAATTTCTACAGGACCATTATGTGGTTAAGAATGAGTTATTACTGATCTTTATTTCCGTAGTCCTCGGATTACTGATTGGTGCTGAACGGGAATACCGCAACAAATCTGCAGGCTTACGTACTTTTATTCTGGTTTGCTTCGGAGCCTGTCTGTTTACGATCCTTTCCATCAAAATAGGGGTTGCCAATCCTGATCGTCTGGCAGCCAATATTATCACCGGAATCGGTTTTTTGGGAGCCGGAGTAATATTTAAAGGAGAAAATAAGATTGAAGGTATCACTACAGCTACTACCATTTGGGCAACAGCCTCAATAGGAATGGCGGTAGGTTCAGGGTATGTGTACTTTTCCCTTCTGGGAACAGCTTTAGTGCTTATTATTCTTAGTGCATTAACCTATCTGCAAAGCTTTATAGATAATTATAACAAGATTCGAGAATATAAAGTCGGGGTAACAAATTCAGCAGATCTGAAACATTGCGAAGAACTCTTTAAAAAACATCGTTTGAAGTATGTTTTAATCAAACAGCAATATACACAGGGAAATATTACCGCTACATGGAGGCTGACAGGCAAGAATACCCATCATGAAGGATTAATAAAAGATCTGGTGGAAGATTCAACAATTATAGCTTATCAGTTTTAGAATAAAGCAAAAAAATAAAGGCCGAAGCCTTTATTTTTATTTTTTCTTGAATATATACAAATCCTTGTTAGGTCCGTCAATCTCTTTTCCTTCCATATCCAGTTGGATCAGCATATTTTCACCCACTTTATATTTGTAGTTTGCTGTTTTCCCTTTTAAAGTGATAACACTTCCTGTTGCATCCCATGTAAAAGTACCTTTATCTTCATTCTTTGACTTTCTTTCAAGATATTCTTCAGTAATGCTGAATGTTTTATCCGTGTTCAAAGTTAAAGAAGTCTTGATTCCCGGGCAATCTGCACATGGAACTGTTGCTTCATAAGTACCGTTCCAATCCAAAGCATTTTCAGAGGTATCTCCCTGTGCACTGGTTGTTGTATGAGCTGTACTGTCTGCTGCCGTTGACTGAACAGTTGCCGCAGAATCTGTTGCAGAAGTTTTGGAATCTACAGTCTCTTTTTTAGAACAAGAAGCAAGAAATAAAGCCGCTCCAATTCCAAGGATAAGTGTTTTGTTTTTCATCGTAATAATTAATTTAAGTATGTTTTTAAACTGACAGATTTTAATCAAAAACTGAGCCAAGAGGATGGAGAGAGTGTAAGAGGGTTTGAGAGTGGGAGAGAAAGAGAGAAGTCAATAGTGAATGGTCAATTCGTTTCGCTTGTCAATTTTTTGTAGACGTTGAATTCACCATTCATTTGCGAAGCAAAATTCACCATTGATATTTTTACCCTCGTTTTATGAGGACTATTCCTATTTTTCTTCGTAAATTCGGGCAAAATTTTGATTATGACAAAAAAGATACTTTTATCCGTATTTCTTTTGCCTGCTGCAATGGCATTTGCACAACAATATGGTGGAATGTGGATTCCTACAGAACTGAATGAAAAGGAAATGAAGGATTTGGGAATGAAAATCTCTGCAAAAGATATTTTCAATCCTCAGAAACCGAGCATAAAGGATGCTGTGGTGCAGTTTAACGGCGGATGTACTGCAGAAATCATCTCTCCAAAGGGATTGTTACTGACTAACCACCACTGTGGGTTTGGCCAGATTCAGGCACATTCTACAGTTCAGAATGACCTTCTTTCAAACGGTTTCTGGGCTAAGAATATGAACGGTGAACTTCCAAATCCGGGAGTAAAAGTAGATTTTATCGTAGATATAAAAGATGTTAGTTTCCAGATTTTAGAAGGAACCGATCATCTTACAGAACCTGAACTTACTAAAAAGATCAACAACAATATTGAGGTTTATAAAAACTCTCAGAAAATTGAATCTTTCCAATCAATCATGATAAAGCCAATGTACTATGGAAACAAGTATTATGCTTACACGATTGAAACTTATAAAGATATCCGTCTTGTAGGAGCACCCCCTCAAAGCATCGGGAAATTCGGAAGTGATACAGACAACTGGGTTTGGCCTAGACATACCGGAGACTTCTCAATGTTCAGAATCTATGCAGATAAAGATAACAAACCTGCAGAATATTCAAAAGATAACGTTCCTTATACTCCGAAACACTATTTACCGGTTTCCATCAAAGATAAGAATGAGAACGATTTCACATTTGTATTCGGATTCCCGGGAAGAACTACAGAATATCTTCCGGCAGTAGCAGTAGAAAAGATCATGAATGAAATTGATCCTGCAAGAATTGCTGTACGTGACGTTGCTTTAAAAACATTAGATGAAAAGATGCGTGTAGATAACGAAACACGTATTAAATATGCTTCCAAATATGCATCAGTAGCCAATTACTGGAAAAAATGGATTGGTGAAGTAGAAGGATTGAAGAAATCCAATGCTGTTGAGAAAAAAGTAATGTATGAAGGATCTTTAGTTTCTAAAAATCCTGAAGTAAAAACCACTTTAGATCAGCTGAATAAGCTTTACAACGAGCAGGCTCCTTATGCACTGAACAATGCATATTACACAGAAGTAGTAAGAAATGCTGAGACTTTGAAGCTTGCAGGAGATTATTATGATTTTGTAGCTGCTGTAGAAGCTGGAAGAATGGATGAGAAGGAGCTTACGAAACTGAAAACAAAACTTACTTCTTTCTATAAAGACTATAGCGCAGAACTAGATGCTAAAGTAACAGCAAAATTACTGGCTTTATATACCAACAAAACTGCTCCACAGTTTTTACCGGCAGGATTCAATAAATATAAGGATGAAAATGCAAACATCCCTGTTGTTGAAGATATGTCTAAAAACTCTATTATTACAGGAAGAACAGCTGTAAACGGAGGAACACTGACTGCAGATATTGATAAAGCATTCTCTAATCAGGACAAGTTGATTAAAACTTTGAAAAAAGATCCTATCTACCAGCTTTACGTTTCTATGAAAGAGACTTATATGAAAGCAGCAGATCCACAATACTCTTCTCTTCAGGCAAAAATTGATGCATTGCAGAAGAAGTTTATGGCTCAGCAGATGGAGACAGACAAAGACAGAAAATTCTTCCCGGATGCTAACTCGACACTTCGTGTAACGTATGGTAAAGTTAAAGGTTCCGCTCCAAGAGATGCTGTTTCTTATGGATACCAGACTCACCTTGCCGGAGTAATGGAGAAATATATTCCTGGAGATTATGAATTTGATGTTCCTAAGAAACTGATTGAACTTTACAACAAGAAAGATTTCGGAATCTATAAAGATAAAACTGGAGATGTGCCTGTAGGATTTACAGCTACTAACCACACAACAGGTGGTAACTCTGGAAGCCCGGCTCTTGATGCGAACGGAAACCTGATAGGTCTTAACTTCGACAGACAGTGGGAAGGAACGATGAGTGATATTAACTACGATCCACGTTTCAGCAGAAACATCATGGTAGATACAAAATATATCCTTTTCGTCGTTGAGAAATTTGCAGATGCTAAATGGCTTGTTGATGAAATGAAAGTGATAAAATAATTTTAAAAGTTATACCTTTAAAGAATCTATTCAAATCTATTTTGAATAGATTCTTTTTATTTTTAGGATGAAGGATCAGCTCATTAATCTATTTACTGCTTTTGAAACAGTTCAATTCGGAAAATCTTTTCCGCTGGACTACTGTTTACCTGTTTATCATTGTGTTTCTGATGAAAATCTTCCGCATATCAAGCATGTGATCCAGTATAAGAATATCAGGCAGTTTGAAGAGGATATAGACTGTTTTTCAAAACATTTTCAGTGGGTAAACTGGCAGGAATTTAAAGATTTTACTTCCGGGAGTTTCAAACCTAAAAAAAAGATAGCTCTGCTTACTTTTGATGATGGTTTCAGAGAGTTTTATGATATTGTTGCCCCAATTCTGGAGCGTAAAGGAATCTATGCCTGCAATTTTATAAATCCGGCTTTTATTGATAATAAAGAGATCATGTTCAGATGCAAAGCTAGTTTGCTTATAGAGGATCTGAAAATAGAAAAATCTATAGACCCTGAAATCTATCGTATTCTTTCTCTCGATAGCCAAGCGGCAAAAGAAACATTGAAAAAGGAAATTCTGAAAATTACCTATCAGAAAAAAGATATTCTGGATGTACTGGCTGAAAAGCTTAACGTTGATTTTCAATCTTATTTACAGGAGCATAAACCTTATTTGAGCACTGAACAATTGAGAAATCTTACCAGCAGAGGTTTTGGCATATCATCTCACAGTTGGGATCATCCGAAATTTGGAGCTTTGTCTTTAGAACAGCAGATGGAATCTATCCATAAAACTTTCGCTTATTTAAAGGAAAATGGTTTCCTGTATGACACTTTTGCATTTCCTTTCACGGATTTTGGGGTGAAAAATGATTTCTTTGAAGAGCTTTTTAAAAATAAAGAAATATACTGCAGCTTCGGAGCCGCAGGAATTAAGCTGGACAGTGTAAAAAAGAATTTTCAGAGAATTCCAATGGAAATGGGTGAAAGTGCAGAAAGAATACTGAAAAAAGAAATCGCTTATTTCAGACTGAAAAAGCTGATGAATAAAAATACGATTGTGAGAAAATGATACAGCTGAAGATATTCAATAAACAGGAACTGGAAAAATTTGTATCATCCGGTGAATTTAAACAGTATGATTTTCTTCCTATCACAGAACATCGTGCCCTTTCCCATATCCATAATCCAAAAGCTACTAGTGAGCAGACGCTTTTAATTCTTGCTTTCTATGAAGGAAGATTGGCCGGATATATGGGATGTCTTCCCGATTATTTTGATATTGAAGGAACCAAAATAAGATTTGCCTGGCTGAGTACATTGTATGTAAGCGATGAATTCAGAGGTAAAAAAGTTGCTAAAGCCCTTCTGCAAAAAGCTTTGGATGAATATGATAATAAGGTTATCATGGCAGAATTTACAAAAGAAGCTGAGATCTTTTTTAATCATATAGGAAGCGTAGAGAACATTTTTCCTAAAAATGGAAAACGGTATTATTTCAGAGCAGATACAGCAACTGTTTTTCCGGAAAAAAGAATGGATAAAAACATTTACCCCTCTTTTACACCTTGTAGATAGTACAGCGAATGCCCTGATCGGAATAAAGAATATCAGGACAGGGAAACCGGATTTCAGATTTGAAGTTTTGGATAAAATGGATGTTGATATCAAAAACCTTGTTTCCTCATTTAATAGCCAGCGAACTGCAGATGAAATCAGCTATTTTATAGAAAATCCCTGGATTCTGGAAGGTAGAAAAAGAGATGAAAACTATTTCTTTTCCAGCTATGCTGAGGTGTTTAAATATAAGTGGGTTAAAATTTATAATGAACAGGGGAATCTGGAGACTGCATCACTATTGCTTTTACGGGATGGACATCTTAGAGTTCCTTATGTTTTTTCAACTGAAAGTTCAGACCTAAAAAGGTTTATTCAGTTTTTAAATATTTTCATCATTCAAAACAGAATAAAAATGATGACTGTTTACAATGAAACACTGAATCAGAAAATAAAAGAATCTGCATTATTATCCAGCATCTATGAGAAGGATTTCAAACGGGACTACCTTTTCCGTAAAGAACTACTGCTAAGTCTTCCAAAGAATTTCAATCCTCAGTTACAGGATGGAGATGGAGACTGTATGATGACATAAGCAAATCAAGCATCACTTATAGAATTAAAAAGCCGCTCAAAATCATTATTGAGCGGCTTTTTTATTTTAGTGTCCGAAAATATCTTGCAGACTTACTTCAGTAAATGTTCCCATTTTACTTACAGCTTCCATATCCAGGTTTTCCTTTTTACCGATAATGGCTGTATTAAAGTTCACAGATTGAATTTCCGACTGATAAAACTGTCTGATGTCTTCAAACTTCAATGCCTGGATCTGTTCAAAAATATCTTTTCTGAAATCATGGTCAATTCCAAGCTTCTTTAACCTCAAAGTATTGAAAAATATATTGTTTCGGGTTACTCTGGTGGATGCAATCTGCTTTAATGCTGCATTTCTGGCATTTTCAAACTGAATGGTAACCTCAGGAAGTTCACTCATCAGTTCGTTCATAGTGTCTACTGCAATCATCAGCTTATCTGGTTGTGTTCCGATATAAGTGGTAATATAATCAGGATGATTCAGCTCTGCACTGGCTGCATAAGAAACATATGCAGAATAGGCTAAACTTTTGCTCTCACGAATCTCCTGAAAAACAATAGAAGACAATCCTCTTCCAAAATATTCATTAAAAACATTAACCTTTCCAAAATAAGCCGGATTCACCATATTTCCCTTTCCAACCTTGCTCATCTCCATCTGAACCATGTCATAATTGATAAAGTATACATTTCCGCCGGTAGCTGGTTCAGGATATTGTTTCGGCTCAGGAATCTGAAGGCTTTCCGTTTCAGTATATTCACCAATATATCCTTTGAAGGCTTCAAAATCTTTTCCATAAAAGAAAATCTGGTAAGGATATTTGAACAGCTTTTTCATTCTGTCAGTGAATACCTCTGCTTGGCTGCTTTCAAGCTCTTCCTTAGTGATAACATCTGTAAAACGGGAAGTATTTCCTAGTTTTGTATAAGTAGTAAGTGCTGTCATGATACGGTTTTTATCCTTTTTAACAGCCTGACGGTTTTCCAGCACAGTTCCTACAAATTGATTGTAGATTTCCTGATTTGGCTGTACACGGTACATCCATTGCTGTAGAAGGGCAATTCCCTTTTCAATATTCTCCTCTAAACCACTTAGTGAAATCAGCAACTGATTATTGGTTGTTTTAAAATCATTGCTGACTCCGATTTTGAAAAATTCCTTTTTCAGATCCTCAGGAGAAAGCTCATCGGTACCTAAATACTGAAGCAGTTGAGTGGAAATTCCCAGTTCACGGTCATTATCACTTCCAAAAGGGAAAATAAAATGAACCTGGGCAATATCATTGTATTTATTCTTTACAAAACTTAATTTCTTTCCTTTGATCTCATCAGTTGCGATTTCCTTTTGATAATCAATGAATTCAGGTTTAATATCTTCTGTTTTATCGGATAAGATTTCCTTTAAAAACTCAGATTGTGCATCACGGTTAATCTTGACAGGTGTAATTCCTGGATTATCCACTCTTAGTAACTTATCATTAATGCCTTTTTCTTTATTAATAACAACATAATTATTCTTAAAGAAATCATTAGCGAAACGGATAATATCTTCCTTGGTGAAGCTTGCATATTCATCCATCTCATTCAGTTCCTGTTCCCAGCTTCTTCCTTTTATATAGATATCGTATAGAGTAGTGGCAAGGCCTTCCGCAGTTTCAAGACCTTTCATTCTCTGAAGTTTGAAGTCATTAATAATGGCAGGAAGCATCCAATCTGGGAAATCACCTTTTTTAATAAGCTCAATTTCTTCCAGAACCATAGCTGTTGCCTCTTGCAGGGTTTGAGTTTCTTTCGGAACCGCAACAATAGAAAAATAGCCATATTGCTTTAATCCTACGGAGAAAGCCTGTGCCCAAAGCATTTTTTGGGTCTGGTTGATATGAAGATCCAATAAACCGGCCTCACCTCTGTTACTCAGAATATTCACAACAATATCAGCAAGCATTGCTTCCCTTGTTCCATAACTATCCGTTCTCCAGGCCAATTGAACACGTGGAGTAGTAGGACTTTTCACCGTTCTCTCAACAATTTCTGTAATAGGCTGCTCAATAATAGGAGTTTTTTTAGGAAGCTCTCTATAAGGAAGAGTACCAAAATACTGGTCTACTAATTGAATAGTCGCTTCAAAATCAAAATCCCCAACCAATACCATAGCATAGTTATTTGGAACATAGTATTCATCAAAATACTTATGAATAGCCTTCATAGAAGGGGTTTTCAAATGCTCAGGCCTGCCCAGTGTAGTTTGCTGCCCGTTAGGATGGGTCGGGAAAAGCGCGGACATCAATTCATAGTTCACCAGTCTCGAATCATTATCCTGAGCCCTGTTGAATTCCTCATATACAGACTCCAGTTCCGTATGAAAAAGACGCAGAACAATCTCAGAAAATCTTTCCTTTTCTATTTTCAGCCACTTTTCCAGTTCATTATTCGGAACATTGTTTTTATACACTGTTTCATCAAACCAGGTATGGGCATTGGTTCCCGTAGCACCTAATGAAGAAATAGCTTTGTCATACTCATTGGCAATCGCATACTGGCTTGCTTCCTGAGATACTTCGTCAATCTTTTTATAGATGTCTTTTTTCTTTTCAGGATCCTGTTCTGCTTTATGCTTTTCATACAGTGCAGAGATCTGGTCCAGAAGGTCCTTTTCTTTTTCCCAATTCTGAGTTCCTATTTTAGAAGTTCCTTTAAACATCATGTGCTCAAGATAATGAGCAAGTCCGGTATTATCTGCAGGATCATTATTACTGCCAGTTCTTACCGGAATAAAAGTCTGAATCCTTGGGGCATCAAAGTTTTGAGCAAGGAAAACCTTCAGACCGTTCTTCAATGTGTAGCTTCTTACGTTATTCTTATCGTGGGTTACTGTAGTATATTCGTAGTGGTTAGCATCTGTATGAACCGTTTCTTTATATTTTCTGTCTGTCATATATGAATTCATTTCATCCCTAATATAGTAAGAATGTAATACAAATGTAAGCAATCAAAAAAATGTACCCCGATTTTTATGACTATTGCATCTATTATCATAGTTGAACAGATGAATCAGGCAGAAGAATATCTTATATAGCAGAGGGCAAGAGCATTTTTTCAGGAGCTTTATCCCGCTATCCACTCATACTCCTCACGCCTTTGCTCCCCACCGCTCCAACCCTCAAACTTGCAAGCACTCTGTTGCGGGGTAACCGTTCCTATCGGGGCTAGGGTAGAGGACCAGATTTATAAATGATGAGCAATGAGTAATAGGTAATAGGTAATAGGTAATAAGGTGGAGTTAATTAATAGTATTAACAATTATCCCTAAGGAACGACCTCCATCATTCCCCTCCTCTGGAGGGGTGTCAAAAATTCAAAGAATTTTTGACAGGGTGGTAATCTCCTGGCATCAACCATTTCTATTCATCTCATCTATATTCATCTGTGTAAATCTGTGCCATCTGTGGGAAAATAAAAAAACTTCCCTTTAATCATTTTTATAATCTATTCTAGAATCTTTCATAATAATCCTTCTACTTATATATTATATAGTCTCTTTATTTCCCATCACTC
>NZ_NRQT01000109.1 GCF_004119455.1 Chryseobacterium sp. CH25 | reverse complement strand
TTAGTCAATTGAATAGTCATTGCCGAAGCTCAATAATTAACTAAAATTCTGAATTGATTGTTTTCAATAACTTTCCCAGCCCTCATGGTTTCCCTTACTTTATTTATTTGAAAATCATGCGTCCGATACTCCGGATCGTTTCACTGTAATCTTAGTCAATTGAATAGTCATTGCCGAAGCTCAATAATTAACTAAAATTCTGAATTGATTGTTTTCAATAACTTTCCCAGCCCTCATGGTTTCCCTTACT
>NZ_NRQT01000108.1 GCF_004119455.1 Chryseobacterium sp. CH25 | reverse complement strand
CGGATCGATCGATCATTACGGAATAGAATTCCATGGTTCTTCATTTACTTTGAGAACTTTCTTCTCAATACCGGCTGTATCCAACCAATGACAAATTCGTGTACCGTAATTTATTATACTAAAGTTACGTGGAATACTGTCTCTTGTAGTTCCCGGATCGATCGATCATTACGGAATAGAATTCCATGGTTCTTCATTTACTTTGAGAACTTTCTTCTCAATACCGGCTGTATCCAACCAATGACAAATTCG
>NZ_NRQT01000107.1 GCF_004119455.1 Chryseobacterium sp. CH25 | reverse complement strand
TTATTAAAACATTAGACAAGTGTCATTAAAAACAAATAACCGGAAAATATATCAGCTGGAAGACCTTAATTGATGAGATGTTCTGAAGCATTTGATTTGTTTTCAGCCAAAAAAAAAATCATAGTCATCCAATAAAAACAGTCACTTATACCGTTATTAAAACATTAGACAAGTGTCATTAAAAACAAATAACCGGAAAATATATCAGCTGGAAGACCTTAATTGATGAGATGTTCTGAAGCATTTGATTTG
>NZ_NRQT01000106.1 GCF_004119455.1 Chryseobacterium sp. CH25 | reverse complement strand
ACTATAAGATTTAATCTCTAAACACATTAGTCTTTTCTTTGAATTTCTGAAAAAACTTTAAAAAGGGATATTTTAGGAAGGCATTTTCGTTAGATATTTGATAAAAACTTATACAAATGGCAAGTATTACAGGCTTGTTTTTTATTTTGAGAAACTATAAGATTTAATCTCTAAACACATTAGTCTTTTCTTTGAATTTCTGAAAAAACTTTAAAAAGGGATATTTTAGGAAGGCATTTTCGTTAGATATTT
>NZ_NRQT01000105.1 GCF_004119455.1 Chryseobacterium sp. CH25 | reverse complement strand
ATCGATATCCATCGTGCTGGCCAGCCACGGGCAACCAGCGTATTACGGGTGTGACGGTGCATAAAGCGATAAGCGGTGGTCATAGTTTTCTCCTTGTCTCG
Organism: Chryseobacterium sp. CH25; assembly: GCF_004119455.1. Lineage (GTDB taxonomy): Bacteria > Bacteroidota > Bacteroidia > Flavobacteriales > Weeksellaceae > Chryseobacterium. The sequence continues at coordinate 151 of NZ_NRQT01000105.1, read as the reverse complement.
ACGCGGCGACTGCTTCGCCGTGCCGATACGACAGCCCGACGATCCGCGGGAAATCGATATCCATCGTGCTGGCCAGCCACGGGCAACCAGCGTATTACGGGTGTGACGGTGCATAAAGCGATAAGCGGTGGTCATAGTTTTCTCCTTGTCT
>NZ_NRQT01000104.1 GCF_004119455.1 Chryseobacterium sp. CH25 | reverse complement strand
GACTTATCGAGATCTTTTTCCAGAATTATCCTGTTCTGGAAATCATTAAATGTGGTTGGTTTCCCATTATTAATCTACTTTTACCGACTACCCTGTTGTCTCCGAAACGATAGTATTAATACCGGCATTCAAATTTTATTATTCTTTACTTCCGGACTTATCGAGATCTTTTTCCAGAATTATCCTGTTCTGGAAATCATTAAATGTGGTTGGTTTCCCATTATTAATCTACTTTTACCGACTACCCTGTTGT
>NZ_NRQT01000103.1 GCF_004119455.1 Chryseobacterium sp. CH25 | reverse complement strand
GAACTTGATTTCAATCCCCTCTAATTTAGAGATAGAAATATGAACATCAGACGAAAAATGTCAATCTAATCAAATCCGACAGGAAGAACCGTGTGGTTTTTAATAGTATCCCCTGATTTTTGATTGACGAGGAAGAAGAATGGAAAAAAATATAGAACTTGATTTCAATCCCCTCTAATTTAGAGATAGAAATATGAACATCAGACGAAAAATGTCAATCTAATCAAATCCGACAGGAAGAACCGTGTGGTTT
>NZ_NRQT01000102.1 GCF_004119455.1 Chryseobacterium sp. CH25 | reverse complement strand
TCCAATCACAAATATGAAATATTTAAAGATAATATTGAAGAGAATGAGCAGACCCTGAAGTATTGGAAAAATATTCGTAACTTCAGTTAAAAGGGGTTGCTTCAGTCAAGGAAATTGTTGACGAAGAGAATCCGGAAAGTGAACTGAAAAAGCTTTCCAATCACAAATATGAAATATTTAAAGATAATATTGAAGAGAATGAGCAGACCCTGAAGTATTGGAAAAATATTCGTAACTTCAGTTAAAAGGGGTTG
>NZ_NRQT01000101.1 GCF_004119455.1 Chryseobacterium sp. CH25 | reverse complement strand
TCATGATAAAGAAACTGACAGTACCGGGATATTTATTCCGTAATGCTGGTACAGCTATGGGAATTAAAGCAGAACTTACTGTCTTTCTTCCTAAGAGTAAAAATGGTTCCCGGGTCAGAAGATAAACCTGAAACCGGCTACCGTTCAACATTTACTCATGATAAAGAAACTGACAGTACCGGGATATTTATTCCGTAATGCTGGTACAGCTATGGGAATTAAAGCAGAACTTACTGTCTTTCTTCCTAAGAGTA
>NZ_NRQT01000100.1 GCF_004119455.1 Chryseobacterium sp. CH25 | reverse complement strand
TTCCTTAGACCATTAGAGGGAAGGATGGCAGGTAAATTATCAAGTGACGAACCCCGAAGAGGGATAGACACAAAGGCATGATGGTTATAATCTTGATACTCAGCAGGTAAGACGTTAAAGTAATCTGGTATAATCATTTTTCCGAAACCATTCATTTCCTTAGACCATTAGAGGGAAGGATGGCAGGTAAATTATCAAGTGACGAACCCCGAAGAGGGATAGACACAAAGGCATGATGGTTATAATCTTGATAC